>NZ_LR134326.1:0-5199761 GCF_900636925.1 Bordetella bronchiseptica | reverse complement strand
GTCGCTCTTGTTCAAACCTCGATTCTACCCTGCCTGGGGGTAGGTTATCCACAGGCCGGGAAACCGCGGCAATGCTCGGTCCCCCCTAACTGTTTGACAAGACAGAGAAAACTTGCTGAAATGATGGGCTTTTCCGAATTCTGTCTGTCAGAAGGTTCCAGAAGAAGCCAAGAGAAGCCAGGCCCACGCCTTGGCCGCTACTTGCAAGCCGCCTCATTGTGTATGCTCTGGGGCGAGCCAGTGGCGCCAACCGTGCGGCCGCCTCGGCCCCGTCTGTTGGATTGCCTGCCGCGCTGCCCAAGCATGCGCGCCAGCAGGCAGCCATCCAGATACCCGCCGCGGATCTTGGCCAGGAACCCCGTCGGGCAGGTCCCTTCTGACTTTTGTTCTTTTTGTGGATCGTCCATGAAACGCACCTACCAACCTTCCGTTACCCGCCGCAAACGCACCCACGGCTTTCGCGTGCGCATGAAGACCCGTGCCGGCCGCGCCATTCTGAATGCCCGCCGCGCCAAGGGCCGCAAGCGTCTGGCCGTCTAATCCAGGCGGACAACGGACGATTGCCCGGAATCGGCGGATTGCCTGTAACAGGAGCATCGCCGCCGGCCCCGTCGCCAGTCTCCGTCACGTCACCCATGCCGCGCGCCACGCTCCCTGCGGAGGCGCGATTGCATCGCCCCTCCGAGTTTGCCGCCGCCCTCAAAGGCCGGCGACTGGCCCGAGGGGCTTTCTTTATTGTCAGCGCCTCGCCCTGTGCCCCTGCTGATGACCAGCCGGCGCGCGCGCGCCTGGGCCTGGTGATCGCCAAGCGTTTTGCCGCCCGCGCCGTGACGCGCAATACCTTGAAGCGGGTCATCCGCGAAGCGTTCCGGGCTCGCCGGCTTGCCCTGCCGGCCCAGGATTACGTGGTGCGGCTGCACAGCAAGCTGACACCGGCAAGCCTCACGGCCCTGAAACGCTCGGCGCGCGCCGAAGTAGATGCTCACTTCACACGGATAGCGCGATGATCAGGAGACTGCTTATCGCCCCGATCCGGTTTTACCGGTACTTCCTCAGCCCCTGGGTGGGCCGGCAGTGCCGCTTCACCCCGACTTGCTCGGCCTACGCCATCGAAGCCATTGAACGTCATGGCGCATGGCGCGGTCTATGGTTGGCGGCGCGCCGTATCGGCCGCTGCCACCCGTGGTCGCCGGGCGGATACGACCCCGTACCACCCGGCCACGGCGCCGGCGCGCAGGCCTGCTGCGCGCATCGCCACCGCACCGAACCCGATTGACGCTACACTCGTGGGCTTTGCTGGCCCGCTTACAACTCCTCAGGCACCATGGATATCCGACGAACCGTCCTCTGGATGATTTTCTCTTTTTCGCTGTTGCTCCTCTGGAACAACTGGCAAATCCATAACGGCAAGCCGTCGCTTTTTGGCGGGCCGGCCCCCGAAGCGGCCGCCACGCAGCAGCCCAAGGCCGATGCGAACGGCACGGCGGCTTCGTCCACCGCGTCGATCCCGAGCTCGCCGGCCGCCGCCCCCGCCGCGGCATCGGTGCCGGGCGCTGCGACGCCCGCGGCCGCCAAATCCGAGCAGGTGGTAATCACCACCGACGTGCTGCGCCTGACTTTCGACTCCAACGGCGCGCAACTGATCCGCGCCGAGCTGCTGAAGTACCCGTCGAGCAGCCAGAGCGACAAGCCCACGGTGCTGATGGACCGCTCCGCCGACCTGGTCTATGTGGCCCAGACCGGCGTGGTCGGCGCGCCGCAAGGCGAATCCTTCCCCACCCACCAGACGCCGTTCCATCTGGTGTCCAGCGAGCGCTCGCTGACCGGCGACACGCTGGATGTGGTGTTCGAGGCGGAATCCGGCGGCCTGAAGGTCACCAAGACATACACGCTGCATCGCGGCCGCTACGACGTGGACGTGCGCCACGCCATGGCCAATACCGGCGGCGCGCCGCTCAATCCGGCCCTGTATCTGCAGCTCGAGCGCGACGGCACCGACCCGGCCGGCACCTCCAGCTTCTATCACACGTTCACCGGCGTCGCGGTGTACTCCGAGCAGGACAAGTTCCAAAAGGTCACCTTCTCGGACATCGAGAAGAAGAAGGGCACGTACATCAAGCAGGCCGACAACGGCTGGATCGGCATCGTGCAGCACTACTTCGCCACGGCCTGGATCCCGGCCCAGGGCAAGCAGCGCACCAACGAACTGCTGCAGGTGCAGCAGAACCTGTACGCGGCCCGCACCATCGAAGCCGTGGGCACGATCGCCCCGGGTTCCAGCGCCAACGTCGACGCGCACCTGTGGGTCGGCCCGCAGGACCAGAAGGCCATGGCCGCGGTTGCGCCGGGCCTGGAACTGGTGGTCGACTACGGCTGGCTGACCATCATCGCCAAGCCCCTGTTCACCCTCATGACCTGGCTGCACGGCCTGCTCGGCAACTGGGGCTGGACCATCGTCGCCCTGACGGTCATCATCAAGGCGGTGTTCTTCCCGCTGGCCGCGGCAAGCTATCGCTCGATGGCCCGCATGAAGCAGGTCGCCCCGCGCCTGCAGGCCCTGAAAGAGAAGTACGGTGACGATCGCCAGAAGCTGAACCAGGCGATGATGGAGATGTACCGCACCGAGAAGATCAACCCGCTGGGCGGCTGCCTGCCCATGGTGGTGCAGATTCCGGTGTTCATCGCGCTGTACTGGGTGCTGCTGGCCAGCGTCGAGATGCGCGGCGCGCCGTGGATCCTCTGGGTGCACGACCTTTCCGTGCGCGATCCGTTCTTCATCCTGCCGGCCATCATGATGGCCACCATGTTCCTGCAGATCAAGCTCAACCCCACGCCGCCCGATCCCGTGCAGGCCAAGGTCATGATGATCATGCCGCTGGTGTTCGGCGGGATGATGTTCTTCTTCCCGGCCGGCCTGGTGCTGTACTGGTGTGTCAACAACACGCTGTCGATCGCCCAGCAATGGACCATCACCCGCAACCTGGAGCGCCAGGCCGCGGCAGCGGCCAACCGCTGATCGAGCCAGCTACGAAACGGCGCCCTGCGGGGCGCCGTTTTTTTTCGTCCTGGGAATGTGACGGTTGCGTTGCAAGAAGGGGGACCGTCCCTCGTAGTTAGCTTTTATTTATTGCGCTGGATCAAGTAATCAATTTCCTAACGGCGGTCAGCTCACCTATGATGAGCAAGCGCCGTGCCGCCACCGTGTGGCGCGCGTTTTCAGGGCGAACCCGCGGGTTCGCGTCGTGGCCTAGCGTGCCGTACCCCGAGAAGGATGAACGCAATGACCAACAAGACCCTCACTACCGCCGCCGGTGCGCCGGTTGCCGACAACAACAACACCATGACGGCGGGGCCGCGCGGCCCCGCCCTGCTGCAGGACGTCTGGTTCCTGGAGAAACTGGCCCACTTCGACCGTGAACGCATTCCCGAGCGCGTGGTGCACGCCAAAGGCTCGGGCGCCTATGGCACCTTCACGGTCACGCATGACATTTCCCGCTACACGCGCGCCAGGATCTTCGCCGAAGTCGGCAAGCAGACGCCGTTGTTCCTGCGCTTTTCGACCGTGGCCGGCGAGCGCGGCGCGGCCGACGCCGAACGTGACGTGCGTGGCTTCGCCATCAAGTTCTATACCGACGAAGGCAACTGGGACCTGGTCGGCAACAACACGCCCGTGTTCTTCATTCGCGATCCGCTCAAGTTCCCCGACTTCATCCATACCCAGAAGCGCGACCCCAAGACCAACCTGCGCAACGCCACCGCCGCCTGGGACTTCTGGTCGCTCAACCCGGAATCGCTGCACCAGGTCACCATCCTGATGAGCGATCGCGGACTGCCGCAGAACTATCGCCAGCAGCACGGCTTCGGCTCGCATACCTACAGCTTCGTCAACGACGCCGGCGAGCGTTTCTACGTCAAGTTCCACTTCAAGTCGCAGCAAGGCATCGCCTGTTATACGGACGGCGAAGCCGCCGAGCTGGTCGGCCGCGATCGCGAAAGCGCGCAGCGCGACCTGTTCCAGAACATCGAGCAGGGCCAGTTCCCGCGCTGGACGCTCAAGGTGCAGGTAATGCCCGAAGCCGAGGCCGCCACCTATCACATCAACCCGTTCGACCTGACCAAGGTGTGGCCGCATGCCGACTACCCCTTGATCGAAGTGGGCGTGCTGGAACTGAACAAGAACCCCGAGAACTATTTCGCCGAAGTCGAACAGGCCGCGTTCACGCCGGCCAATGTGGTGCCGGGCATCGGCTTTTCGCCCGACAAGATGCTGCAGGGTCGCCTGTTCTCGTACGGCGACACCCATCGCTACCGCCTGGGCATCAACCACCATCAGATTCCCGTCAATGCGCCGCGCTGCCCGTTCCACAGCTTCCATCGCGACGGGATGGGCCGGGTCGACGGCAATGGCGGCGCCACGCTGAACTACGAACCCAACAGTTTCGGCGAATGGCGCGAAGCCAAGCACGCAGCCGAACCGCCGCTGGCGCTGGACGGACAGGCCGCCGACCGCTGGAACCATCGGGTCGACGAGGACTACTACTCGCAGCCGGGCGCGCTGTTCCGTCTCATGAACGACGACCAGAAACAGCAGCTGTTCGGCAACATCGGCCGCCACATGGCCGGCGTGCCCGAGGAAATCCAGCGCCGCCAGCTCGAGCACTTCCGCCGTGCCGACCCGGCCTATGCCGCGGGCGTGGCCAAGGCCCTGGGCCTGAAGTAAACGCGTAGACGCCGCGACACAAGGCGGCCGCGCCCGCAACGGGCCGGCCGCCGGCGGCACTCAGCGCTGCATGCCCCAGCGGCGCACCGTCACGCGCTCCAGCGTGTCGAACACCAGGTTTTCCACAGCCAGGCCGATCAGCACCACGGCGGCCAGGCCGGCGAAAACGCGATCTGTGTATAACTCGTTGCGATTCTGGAAGATGTACCAGCCCAGCCCGCCTTTGCCGCTGGACGCGCCGAACACCAGCTCGGCGGCGATCAACGTGCGCCAGGCAAAGGCCCAGGCAATGCGCAGGCCCGACAGGATCGAAGGCAGCGCGGCCGGCACCAGGATCCCCAGCACATAGCGCAAACCCGTCAGTCCGTAGTTGCGCCCCGCCATGCGCAGGGTTTCCGACACCGTCAGGAAGCCCGAGTACATATTCACAGCCATTGCCCACAGCACGGAATGAATCAATACGAAAACCAGGCTGCCCTGGCCCAGGCCGAACCACAGCATGGCCAGCGGCAGCAAGGCAATGGCCGGCAGCGGATTGAACATCGCCGTCAGCGTGGAGAGCAGATCGCGGCCAAAGCGCGTCGATACCGCCAGCGTGGTCAATACGAAGGCCAGCGCCACGCCGGCCGCATAGCCCTTGAACAGCACGGAAAACGAGAGCGCGGCGCGCGCCGGCAATTGTCCGGAGCCCAGCTCCTGGAAGAATGCCCGGGCAGTCTGCCATGCGCCTGGCAACAGCAGATCGTTGTCGGTATAGCGCGCCATGGCTTCCCATGCCAGGGCCAGCAAGAGCAGGATCAGCACTTTGCGCAGCCACGCATGGCCCAGCAGGCGTTCGTGCCATGGCAACGGCGCCTGTATCGCGATATCGGCCGGCAAGGGCGCCAACGATTGTTCGTATTCGGGCCGCGCAATGGCCAAGGGCAGGGTAGCGTTCGTCATGCGGCGGCCCGTTGCGGCACGGCTTGCGGCTCGACGTCGAACAGCAGGCCGTGGATGCGGGCGGCAGCCGCCTGGAAGGCGGCCGAACCCATGCTGTGCAGTCCGAACTGCTGCGCGTTCAATTCCGCCCGCACGCGCCCTGGATGCGGCGACAGCAACAGGATGCGGTTGCCCAGCACCAGCGCTTCTTCGATCGAATGGGTGACGAACAGCAGCGTGAACGATGCGTCCTCCCACAAGCCCAGCAGCTCTTCCTGCATGCGCCGGCGCGTCAAGGCGTCGAGCGCGGCGAATGGCTCGTCCATCAGCAGAATGCGCGGCTGCATCGCCAGGGCCCGCGCGATCGCCACCCGCTGCTTCATGCCGCCCGACAAGGTATGCGGATAGGCATCGGCGAACGCGCCCAGGCCGACCTTCTCCAGATAGTGCGTGGCGCGCTCCAGCGCCTGCGCACGCGGCAGGCGGCGCGCCGCCACCAGGCCGAACGCCACGTTTTCCCGCACCGTCTTCCAGGGCGGCAGCTGGTCGAACTCCTGGAACACCACCACCCGGTCCGGTCCCGGCGCGTCTATCGGCCGTCCGTCGAGCAGGAACTGTCCCTCGCTTGGCGCCAGAAAACCGGCCGCGGCCTTGAGCAGGGTGGATTTTCCGCAGCCCGACGGCCCCAACAGGATGAAGCGATCGGCCGGCAGCACGTCGAAGCTGACGCGATGCGTGGCGCGCACGCGGCGCCGTGGCGTCTTGTACTCCAGCGTCACGCCGTCGGCGCGCAGCAGCGGTTCGGCCGAGGAATCGAAACGATGCGCGCCCATCTTAGCTTCCCTGCGCGGTGGCCGCGTCGTCGAAGAAGTAATCGCGCCAGCTTTGCGGCTTGTTCTTGATCGCGCCCACCTTGTGCATGAATGCCGCCAGCGCATACGTGTTCTGTGGCGCCACCTTGAACTGCACCTCGGGATTGCTGATGATGCGGATCAGGAAGTCGCGGTCGATCTTGGCGCCGGCCAGCCTGATGTAGATGTCGGCCGCCTGTTCGGGGTGTGCGCTTGCGAACTGCGCGGCCTCCTGCAATGCGGCCTGGAACGCCGCATAGGTCTTGGGATTTTCGCGGCGGAATTTCTCGGTGGCGAACAACACCGTCGATGAGCCCGGCCCGCCCAGCACGTCATAGGATTTCAGCACGATGCGCGCATTGGCATTGCCGGCCAGCTCTTGCTCCTGGAACGGCGGATTGCCGAAATGGCCGGTGATCTCGGTGCCGCCGGAGATGATCGCCGCGGCGGCATCCGGATGCGGCAAGGCCACCGAAATGGCATCCAGCCTGTTGTAGTGTTCGTCGCCCCACAGCTTGGCCGACGCAAGCTGCAACACGCGCGCCTGCACCGAAACGCCAACGGCGGGCAGCGCAATGCGGTCCTTGTCGGTGAAGTCGGCAATCGTCTTCACACGCGGGTTGTTGCTGACCAGGTAATAGGGAAAGTTGCCCAGCGACGCCACGCCTCGCACGTTCTGGCGTCCCAGGGTACGGTCCCAGATCGTCAACAGCGGCCCCACGCCGGCGCCGGCGATATCGATGGCGCCCGAAAGCAGGGCGTCGTTGACGGCAGCGCCGCCCGACAGGCGCGTCCATTGCACATCGATGTCCACGCCGGCCTGCCTGCCGTGCTTTTCTATCAGTTGCTGGTCGCGCGCCACATTGAGCAGCAGATAAACGATGCCGTATTGTTCGGCGATGCGGATGCGGCCCTCGGCCAGCGCAGGCGTGGGCGAGGCCAGCGCCAGGACGGCGATGAAGGCTCCAAGCAAGGACGCGGATACATAGCGGGCAAGGCGTTGGCGAACGGTTTCGTGGGATCGCATGAGGAATTCCTGGCTGATGTCGGGGGGTGCGGCAGACGCGCGTCAGAACGGCGCGTCGCCTTCGATCGTGGTGCGGTACAGCTTGCGACGCAGCTCGGGCGGACAACCGGCGGCCAGGTGGATCAGCGAACGGTTATCCCAGAACACCAGATCGTGGTCGCGCCACTGATGGCGATAGATGTGCTCGGAGCGGGTGCTGTGCGCGAACAGCTCGTCCAGGATCTGCCGGCTCTCGTCCGCAGCCACGCCTTCGATGCGCGTCGTGAAGCCCTCGCTGACGAACAGCGCGCGCCGGCCGGTTTCCGGATGCGTGCGCACGACCGGGTGCGCCACCTCCTGCACCTGCGCCAGCTGGGCCGCGCTCAACGTCGGGCGCCAGTTTCCTTCCTTCTGCAGCTGGCCGTACTTGGCCAGATAGGAATGCACCGCGCGCCGGCCATCGACCGCCTCGCGCAATGCGCGCGGCAGCGTTTCGTAGGCGCGATGCATATTGGCAAACAGCGTATCGCCGCCGATGGCGGGCAGTTCCTGCGCATGCAGCAGCGAACCCAGGCTGGGCAGCGGCTTATACGAGATATCCGAATGCCAGTATTTGCCGGCGTCGCCCAGGCCGACCGGCGCGCCGTTCTCGACGATGTTGGACACCACCAGGATTTCCGGGTTATGCGCAAGGTGGAACTGATGCAGCACATGGATCATCAGGCGGCCGAAGCGGCGGCTGAAATCGATGTGCTGC
Source organism: Bordetella bronchiseptica (assembly GCF_900636925.1). NCBI lineage: Bacteria > Pseudomonadati > Pseudomonadota > Betaproteobacteria > Burkholderiales > Alcaligenaceae > Bordetella > Bordetella bronchiseptica. The sequence goes on along the minus strand of NZ_LR134326.1, from coordinate 5,191,506 downwards.
CGGGGCGTGATGCGCTGGTCGCGAAACACCACCAGGTGATGATCCAGGTGCGCACGGCGCACGCGGGCAAAATCGGCGGCACTCAGCGCACGCGCCAGGTCGATGCCGACGATCTCCGCGCCCAGCGCGTCGTTCAACGGCCGGACCGTGAAGTCCTGGGACGGGCCGTGCGCGAGCACGTCGGGAGGGAAAGCGATGGAAGGCTGGCGCAGTGCGTTGGCATGGGACATGGAACCGCTCCTTGTTCAGGAGCGATCCATTATGAAAACGCGCAAGCCCTATACCAACGATTTAATCGGCCTTTGCACAAAGCCTGGTGTCATATGCCATTGCCGGCCATATGCATATAACCCGCCGCATCAGGCGCTCGGCAGATAGGCCTGCACCAGCTTGACCCAGTAGCTGGCGCCCACCGGCAACAGTGCATCGTTGAAGTCGTAGTTGGAGTTATGCAGCTGGCACGGCCCCATGCCGTGGTAGGTTTCCAGCCGATGATCGCCATCGCCGTTGCCCAGGAACAGATAGCAGCCCGGCACCTTTTCCAGGAAGAAGGAAAAATCCTCGGCGCCCATGAACGGCGGAATATCGCGGTCCACCTGGCCGCTGCCGAAGGACTGCTCGGCCACCTGCGCGGCGAAAGCGGTCTCCGCCTCCCAGTTCACCAGCGGCGGATAGGCGCGCACGAAATCCAGGTCGCCGGTTGCGCCATACACCTGCGGCAGCGTCGTGGCGATGCGCCGCATGTCTTCCTCGATGCGGTCGAGCGCCGCCACCGTATAGGTACGCACCGTACCGCGCAACACCGCGCTGCCGGGAATCACGTTGTAGGCGTCGCCGGCATGGATCTGCGTGATCGACAGTACCGCGGAATCCAGCGGATCCTTGCTGCGCGAAATGACGGTCTGCAGGGACTGCACCATTTCGGCCGCGATCACGATAGGATCGATGGAGCGATGCGGCTGCGCGGCATGGCCTCCCACGCCGTTGATGACGATGTCCCAGCGATTGCTCGACGCCATGGCCGGCCCGGCGCGGAAGCCGAATGTGTTGGCCGGCATGCCGGGCATGTTGTGCATGCCGAACACGGCGTCGCACGGAAAGCGATCGAACAGGCCGTCCTCCATCATGGCGCGGGCCCCGGCGTTGCCGCCTTCCTCGGCCGGCTGGAAGATGAAATGCACCGTGCCGTCGAAATCGCGATGCGCGGCCAGGTACTGCGCCGCGCCCAGCAGCATGGCCGTGTGGCCGTCATGGCCGCAACCGTGCATGCGGCCCTCGATGGTGGAGCGATGCGCGAAGCGGTTGTGCTCGGGCATCGGCAAGGCGTCCATGTCCGCGCGCAGCCCGATGCGCTTGCCGCCCGAACCCGCGCGCAGCACGCCGACCACGCCGGTCTTGCCCAGCCCCGTATGCACCTCCAGCCCCCATTCGCGCAATTTTTCCGCCACCAGGGCAGACGTGCGCGTCTCGTTGAACGCCAACTCGGGGTGGGCATGGATATCGCGGCGCAACGCGGTGAGGTCGGCGTGCGCGCGTTCGATGGCTTCGATGGTCTTCATGGCAAGGATCCGGACAGTTGGACGTTTCCGTTTCTTTTAGCACAGCGCGCGGCGCGCTCAGGCCTGCTGCGCCGCGGCAATGTCATTGAGGTGGCAGGCGCTGGTATGGCCCGGCGCGATCTCGCGCAGCAAGGGCCGTTCCACGCTGCAGCGCGGCATGGCATGCGGGCAGCGCGGATGGAACGCACAGCCAGGCGGCGGCGCCAGCGGCGACGGCAGTTCACCCTTGATGGGCCGGTACTGGCGCCGTTGCACCCGCAGCGTGGGCAACTCGGCCAGCAAGGCCTGCGTGTACGGATGGTTGGCATGCTCGAACACCTGGATGGTCGGCGCCAGCTCGACGACACGCCCCAGGTACATGATGGCCACCCGGTCCGATATATGGCTGACCACGCTCAGGTTGTGGCTGATGAACAGATACGTCAGCCCCAGATCTTGGCGCAGTTGCGCGAACAGGTTGATCACCTGTGCCTGGATGGAAACATCCAGCGCCGCCACGGCCTCGTCGCAGACGATGACCGCGGGCTTGAGCGCCAATGCGCGGGCGATACCGATGCGCTGGCGCTGTCCGCCCGAGAACTGGTGCGGATAGCGCTGCGCATAGGCCGGGTCCAGGCCCACCTGGCGCATCAGGCCGGCCACGTATTCGGCCTTGTCGCGGGAAAGCACCATGCCATGGGCCACGGGCGCCTCCCCGATGATGTCCCTCACGCGCATGCGCGGATTGAGCGACGCATACGGATCCTGGAAGATCATCTGCACACCCAGCTCGTAGGCGCGGCGCTGCGAGGCCCCCATCTGCGCCACCGGCGCGCCGCGCCATGCGATCGTGCCGCCGGAAGGCCGCAGGATGCCGGCGGCCATGCGGCCCAGCGTGGATTTTCCGCAGCCGGACTCGCCGACAATGCCCAGGACCTCGCCGGGGGCCACATCCAGATCGACGTCCGCCACCGCGTGCACCACCTGCGTGCGCAACCCGGCGCCAAACAGGTTGGCGATGCGTCCGGCAAGATCGACCGATTGCACGAAGCGCATCTCCAGGTTCCGCAAGGCAAGCACCGGCGCGTTCATCATGCCTCTCCCGCGTGCCAGCAACGTACCCAGTGCGCCGGACGCACCTCGACCGGTTCCGGCGCCTGCAGGCAGGCCTGCGAAGCACGCGGACAGCGCGTGCGAAACGCACAGCCGGCGGGCAGGTTCAACAGCGATGGGGTCATTCCCGGTATCTGGTCCAGCGGCTTGCCGCGCGTATCCGGCGTGGGAATCGACGCGATCAGGCCGTGCGTGTACGGATGCATCGCGTGCTCGATCACATCGGCGGCGCTGCCCGTCTCGACAATGCGCCCGGCATACATCACCGCCACGCGATCGGCCAGTCCGGCCACCACGGCCAGGTCATGCGTGATCCATATCAAGGCCGTGCCGGTTTCCTCGCACAGCTTGCGCATCTCGTAGAGGATCTGGCCCTGTATGGTCACATCCAGGGCGGTGGTCGGTTCGTCGGCGATGATCAGGCGCGGCGAATTGAGCAAGGCAATGGCGATCGCCACCCGCTGGCGCATGCCGCCCGACAGCTGGTGCGGATAGGCGCGCAGGCGCTCGCGCGGCGCGGGTATGCCGACCATGGTCAACACTTGCAGGGCGCGCTGGTAGGCTTCGCCACGGCTGACGCGCCGGTGCGCCAGCACCGTCTCGACCATCTGCGTATCCACCCGCAGTACCGGATTGAGCGTCATCATCGGGTCCTGGAAGATCATGGCCATGGCATCGCCACGCAGCGCGCGCCAGCGTGCCGGCGCCGCCTGGCGCAGGTCCTCTCCGTCGAACCTGATCTCACCTTCCACCACCCGTCCTGGCTCGTCCAGCAAGCCGATCAGCGAGAATCCGGTGATGCTCTTGCCCGAACCCGACTCGCCCACCAGGCCCAGTATCTCGCCGTGGCGCAAATACATGTCCACTCCGTCCACAGCCTTGACCACGCCGGCGCGCGTGGCGAACTGCGTTTTCAGGCCCTTGACCTCCAATACCGGCCGGGTGGCCGATTCGGGCGGGCTGGACAGGCTTGCTTGCATGCGTGGGCTCTTGTTCGTGGCGGGCCTCAGCCCGCATTGCGAGGATTCAGGACATCGCGCAGATGGTCGCCCACCAGGTTGATGGCGATGATGGCAATCGCCAGCGCGATACCCGGAAAGAACGAGATCCAGTAATGGCCGGACAGCAGGTATTCGAAACCGTTGGCGATCAGCATGCCCAGCGACGGCTCGGTCACCGGCACGCCGACGCCCAGGAACGACAGCGTGGCCTCCAGCGCGATCGCATGCGCCAGGTCGATCGTGGCGATGACGATGAGAGGCGGCATGCAATTGGGCAGCACATGGCGCAGCAACACGCGCCCCCAGCCCAGCGACAGGCAGCGCGCCGCCTCGACGTATTCCTTGCCGCGTTCGACCAGCGCGGCGCCGCGCGCGGCGCGCGCGAAATAGGCCCATTGCACCACCACCAGCGCAATGATCACCTTGTCCACGCCCTTGCCCAGGATGGCCAGCAGGATCAGCGCCACCAGAATGGCCGGGAACGAAAGCTGGATATCCACGATGCGCATCAGCAGCGCGTCGATGCGGCCGCCGAAGTACGCCGCGATCAGGCCCACGGTGGCGCCGATGGCGAACGCCGCCAGCACCGACACCGTGCCAACGATCAGGCTGGTGCGCATGCCATAGATGATGGCCGACAGCACATCGCGCGCCAGGCCATCGGTACCCAGCCAGTAGCGCATGCTGCCGTCGCCGGCCTCGCTGCCTGGCGGCAGTTTCGAATCGAGGATATCCAGCCCGCCGATATCGTAGGGATTCTGCGGCGCGATCCACGGCGCGAACACCGCCGCCCCCACTACGACCAGCAACAGCGCCAGGCCCAGCAGTGCCAGCTTGCTGGCGCAGAAATCGCTCAGGAAGCGCCGCAGCGGCGCCTCTTCGCCAACTGGCGCCGGGACGGGGGAAAGTTGGACAGGCGCGGTCATTGGCGGCTATCCAGGCGTACGCGCGGATCCAGCACCGTATAGATGATGTCCACGACGAGATTGAGCATGACCAGGAAGAACACGATCAGCAGCAGGTAAGCCACCACCACGGGGCGATCCAGGTTGATGATGGAATCGATCAGCAGCTTGCCCATGCCCGGCCACGAGAAAACGGTTTCCGTCACCACCGCGAACGCCACCACCTGGCCGAACTCCAGGCCGGCGACCGTCACGATGGGAATCAGGATGTTCTTCAGCAAATGCACGCCCAGCACACGCTTTTCCGGCAGGCCCTTGGCGCGCGCGAACTTGATGTAATCCTGCGGCAGGCTCTCGCGCGTGGCCGCGCGCGTCACGCGGATGATCATGGCGCATTTCGCCAGCGCAATGGTGGCCGCCGGCAGGATCAGGCTGGCCCAGCCATCCAGCGTCAGGACGCTGAGCGACAGGCCTGCCACGCTGACGGTCTGGCCTCGTCCGCTGGCCGGCAACCAGCCCAGCGTCACCGCGAATATCATGATCAGCATCAGGCCGACCCAGAAATTCGGCAGCGAAAACCCCAGCACCGAACCCGTCATGATGACGCGCGAGGCCGGCGCCTTGGGCTTGAGGCCCGCGCGTATGCCCAGCGGCACGCCGATCAGCACCGACAGCAGCATGGCCACGCAAGCCAGCTCCAGCGTGGCCGGCATGCGTTCCAGGATGAGCCGCATGGCCGGTTCGCCGGTCAGGAAGCTGTTGCCGAAGTCGCCGCGCACCGCCTGGCCCATGAAGATCAGGTACTGCTTCCACAGGGGCTGGTCCAGCCCCAGCGACACGCGGATGGCCGTGCGCTGCGCTTCGGTGGCTTCCGGGCTGGCCAGCATCGACACGGGGTCGCCCACCATGTAGATGCCGGCAAACACCAGCGCCGACATCACCAGCATGACCACGACTGTCTGCAGCAGCCTGCGTATGATGGTTGCCAGCACGCGCGGCTCCGCGTCTCGCCTATTTCTTCACCGTGGCGTACTGCACCAGCGTGGTCTGGTCGGGACGCCCGGTATAGCGGATGTCGTTCTTCATGGCCCACACCGACAGCTCGAAATGCACCGGCAGCATGGCGTAGTCGTCCATGGCCAGATTGCTGGCCTTTTGCAGCAACTCGGCGCGCTTAGCGTCATCCATGGTCGATGAAGCCTGCTTGACCAGCTCGTCCATCGCCGGGTTCGAATAGCGGCTGCGGTTCGTGGTACCCAGGCCAGCCTCGGGGTTGCGCGTAACCAGCAGCGAGGTCAGGGCGTTGGACATCTCGCCGCTGGTCACCGACCAGCCCGCCAGATAGGCGCTGAACGCATAGCTGTCGCGGTTCTTGAAGAACACCGGCGGCGCCATCGAATCCACGCTGGTCTTCACGCCGATACGCGTCCACATCGACGCGATGGCCTGCGCCACCTTGGCGTCGTTGACATAGCGGCCGGACGGCGAACCCAGCGTGATGGAAAAGCCATTGGGATAGCCTGCTTCCTTCAACAAGGCCTTGGCCTTTTCCACATCGGCCTTGGGCGCCTGCGAATGCTCCTTGGAAGAACCGAACATCGGATAAGGCAGCAGATTGCCGGCCGGTTTGGCCACGCCGCCCATCACGCGATCGACGATCGCGTCGCGGTTCAAGGCCAGCGACAACGCTTCGCGCACCCGCTTGTCCTTCATCGGATTCTTGTCCGTGCCCTGTACGCCCGGACTGGGCTCGGCATACTGGTCCAGCGCCAGATACACCACGCGCACCGACGGCGTTTCCTCGACGTACAGTTTCTTGTCGGCCTTCAACTTGGGCAGGTCATCGGTGGGCGGATCCTCGATCATGTCGACGTCCCCGGCCAGCAAGGCCGCCACGCGCGCCGCCGCATTGGTCATGGGCCGGTAGGTCACCTTGTCCCAGGCGGGCGGCTTGCCCCAATAGTTTTCGTTGCGCGCCAGCACGAATTCGGCGCCGCGCTTCCACGACACGAACTTGTACGGTCCGGTGCCGATCAGTCCATTGCCGCTGTTGAGCTCCGTCGTTGTCTTGCCTTCCGGCGCCGGGCCCGAAGCGGCCTTCTTCGACATGATGGGCAATTGCGCCAGGTTCACCAGCAGCAGGGGCGTCACATCCTTGGTGGTGATACGCACCGTCAGCGGATCGACCGCCTCGGTCTTGGCCACCGCCCCCAGGTACAGCGTGAACGGCGACGGACTGTTGGGAACCTTGGGAATGCGGTCATAGGTGAAGACCACGTCCTCCGCCGTGAACGGCGTGCCATCGGAGAACTTCACATCCGGGCGCAGCTTGAACGTCCACACCTTGCCATCGACGGTCCACGACTCGGCCAGCGCGGGCTGCGGCTTGAGCTGCTCGTCCACGCGCACGATGGGATCGAAGATGGTCTGGGAAATCTGGGTATTGGGAGTCAGCGCGTGGTACTGCGGATCCATCGAACTGGGCTCCGTCTTCAACGCCACCACCAGATCGCGGGCCAGCGCGGCGCTTGCCCCGCCCAACGCCAACGCCACGATTACCGAGCCGCAGGTCACTACACGTGAAAGCCGAGAAATCATCTTGCTCTCCCATGGATGTTCGGGTTCAGGACCAACGGCCCACGTTAACCAGCAAACATCGGGCGGCGCAACAGTTATATTCCCTTATTGTCCTTACCTTTACGCAGATGCTTGCCATGTCCCTGTACGCCCCCATTGCTGCAATCGCTACGGCCCCCGGCCGCGGGGGCATCGGCGTGGTGCGCATATCCGGGCCCGATCTCGCCGAACTTGCACAACGGCTGTTCGGGCGTCCGCTGACGCCGCGCCACGCGCACTACCTGCCGTTTCGCGCCGCCGACGGCGAGGTGATCGACGAAGGGCTCGCCATCTACTTCCGTGCTCCGCACTCCTATACCGGCGAAGACGTACTGGAGCTGCAGGGACATGGCGGCCCCGCCGTGCTGCGCCGCATCCTGGCGCGCTGCCTGCAGGCGGGCCACGACCTCGGACTGCGTCCGGCCGAACCCGGCGAGTTCACCCGCCGCGCCTTTCTCAACGAGCGCCTCGACCTGGCTCAGGCCGAGGCCGTGGCCGACCTCATCGACGCCTCCTCGGAAGCCGCCGCGCGCGGCGCCATGGCGTCGCTGTCGGGCGAGTTCTCGCAGCGCGTCAACGACCTGTCCGACCGCATCATCCACCTGCGCATGCTGGTGGAAGCCACCCTGGACTTTCCCGAAGAAGAAATCGACTTCCTCGAGAAATACCAGGCGCGGCCCACGCTGCAGGCGCTCACGCACGACCTCGACACGCTCATTGCCCAGGCGCGCCAGGGCGTGATCCTGCGCGAAGGCCTGCACGTCGTGCTGGCCGGCAAACCCAATGTGGGCAAGTCCAGCCTGCTCAACGCCCTGGCCGGCGACGACATCGCCATCGTCACGCCCATCGCGGGCACCACGCGCGACAAGGTCGTGCAGGAGATCCACATCGATGGCGTACCGCTGCACATCGTCGACACCGCCGGCTTGCGCGACACCGACGACGCCGTCGAAAGCATAGGCATCGAACGCACCTGGAAAGAGATCGAGCGCGCCGACCTCATCCTGCACCTGCAGGACGTCACCCAGCCGCCCGATCACCTCGACGCGCAAATCGTCAGGCGCCTGCCCGCGCGCACGCCGGTGCTAAACGTCTTCAACAAAGTCGATCTGCTCGACGCGGCGTTCCAGGGCCGGCCCGACAGCCTGGCCATCTCCGCGCGCGGCGGCATCGGCCTGGACGCATTGCGCCAGCGCCTGCTGCAACTGGCCGGCTGGAACCCCGGCGCCGAATCGCCATGGCTGGCGCGCGAACGCCATCTGCATGCGCTGCAACAGGCCGCGCAGCATCTCGAGATCGCCACCGAACACGCCCGCGAGGACGACCGCGTGCTGGACCTGTTCGCCGAAGAGCTGCGCCTGGCGCACGAAGCCCTGACCGGCATCACCGGCAAATTCACCAGCGACGACTTGCTGGGCGAGATCTTTTCGAGTTTCTGCATCGGCAAGTAGCCCGCCCGGCCAACAGGCAGGCGATGGCCGCGGCCTGCAGCGCCGCCGCGGCCACGAACAGCCATGGCGCCGACGCCGCGTCCGAGACGCCGCGCAACATCCCGAAGACCGCCGGTGCGAACGCGTAGGCGGCTTGCGACAAGGCGACGATGAGCGGCACCACGCGCCGCACACTGGCCGGATCGAACTCGTTTTGCGCGATCAGCGGCGGCAGCGAGGTGGCGTTGCCGATACCCGAGCCGAACAGCAGCAGGCCCAGCCAGACCAGGGCCGGCGTGTCGCCGGCCGCCAGCAGAAGCAAGGCCCCTAGCGCCTGGATGGCATAGGCATGCGACGCCAGCAGGCGGCGATCGGACCCCGCGCCGGCGATGCGGCCCACGATCGTGCGGCCTGCTATCGCGCAGCCGGTTGCCGCGCCCATTGCCAGCCCGGCCGTGCCCGGACCCAAGGTAGGAACGAGCAGCGAGTACAGGTGCGCGACCAGGCCCATCTGGGCGAACAGACCCAGCGACATGGCCGCGGCCAGGGTGACGAAGCGCCGATCCTCGCGCAGGCGGCCCGCAGGCCTGGCGGGCGGCGCCGGGTTTGCGGCCGGGCGAGGCGCGACCGCCTCGCCGTCCGGCGCCTGCCCCGTATTGGCCGGCGTGCGCGTAAAGACCAGGCTGGCCAGCACGGCGATCACCAGCACCATGGACGCGCCCACCACGCCCGCGGCCCAGGCGAACCCCCGGGCCTGGATCAGCAGCGCCCACAATGGGGAGAAGACAATGCCGCCTACGCTCGCACCGTTGTACGCCATGCCCAGCGCGGCGGGCCGCCGGACCACGAACCACGGTTCGATCAGGGCGTTGATCGCCGCGGCCCCCAGCGCCGCCCAGCTGGCGCCGCTCACCAACGCGGCAATGGCCAATTGCCACGGCGTGGCCGCCACGGCCCAGCCGAATGTGCCCAGCGCGCTTCCCAGCGCCCCGCAGAACGTGACCATGGGAATGCCGGCAAGGCGGTACAGCCGCCGCAGGTTGGCCACGGCCAGCGCCCCTGCCACGAAGTGCAGCGTGACCATGCCCGCCACCCATTGCAGCGGCCAGCCGGTGCGTTCGACGACGGCATGCAGGAATACTGGCGGCCCATAGAAGCCCATTCCCCAGCCGTAGATGGCCATGACGAAACTTGCCGCCAGCACCTGGCGTCCGGCGAAGGGGGTCGAGTGTCGGGTCATGCTGCCTCGGGTTGATGTCGCGCGAACCGCAGTATGGGTTGGCCAGCTCCCGCTTGCTTCATGCCTGGCCGAAGCATGGAAGGCGCCGTCCGAGACCGGATTTCCTGCTCAATTTTTGATCACGGCGTCCAGGAGACGCCATCATCGGGCGAGGCCCGCGCGCGCTTGCCGCGCCGCTGATTTACGCTGTATGGGCCTGCCAGCAGGCTGGAAAACGGGGTTGGGAAACCGTATTTCGGGCCGGACATCCCCCGGATCCAGGCCATGGCGCCCTGTGGATAACCACTGGGAGGCAAGCTTGTGCACAGTATGTGGACCCGGGTTGAACAAGCTTGCTTTTCGGCCATGGTCCGAAATGTTGTCCAACTTCGGCTCTCCAGCCAAACAGACCTAGTGCACAGCCTAAAAGCTTCGCAAGCGTATGAAATAAAATCCCTTTTCAGGGTTAAGGTAGTTATCCACAGCCCTTATTAATCATTAGTCTTTATATAAAGAACACTATAAGGAAAAACATCAAACATGCCAGCCGCCAGCCGTTCACGCTGCAAAATCCAGCCATGCGCATTCTGTTGATCGAAGACGAAGCCGAACTCGCCCGCTGGCTATCGCGCAGCCTTGCCCGCCATGCCGGGTTCGTGGTCGAATGGGCCGATGACGGCCTGCTGGCCGAACGCCGCCTGGCCGTGGAAGAGTTCGATGCCATCATCCTGGACCTCGGCCTGCCCGGCATGGACGGCCATACCCTGTTGACCCGCATCCGCGCCCGCGACGACCGTACGCCAGTCCTGGTCCTGACCGCGCGCGATTCGCTGGCCGAAAGAGTGGGTACCCTGCACCAGGGCGCCGACGACTTCCTGCCCAAGCCTTTCGTGCTGGAGGAGCTCGAAGCCCGCCTGACCGCACTGATCCGCCGCAGCCGCGGACGGGAACATCCCCGCCTGACGCTGGGCGACCTGGCACTGGATACCGCGTCACAGCGATTCACCGTCAAAGGGCAGCCGCTGGCGCTTTCGCCCCGGGAACATGCGGTGCTGCGCGCCCTGATCCAGCGCAGCGGCGAACCGTTGAACAAGCAACAGATCCTCGATCGCATCCAGTCCAGCGACAGCGATGTCAACCTGGAGGCCATCGAGGTCCTGGTCCATCGGCTGCGCAAGAAGCTGGCCGACACCGGCGTACAGATCGTCACCATGCGCGGCATGGGCTATTGCCTGGAGAACGCTGTTGACAACCCGTAGGCAGGAAAAAACCCGCCATCGCACGCTGAAGACGGTGTTGCTGTGGTGGCTGATTCCCGCGCTGGTTTTCGTCATGACCGGAGCCTTGTGGCTGTCCAACCAGCAACTGCGCAACCAGGTCGACATCGCCTACGACCGCTCGCTTTCCGGAGCGCTGCGATCCATCGACCACAACATATCCACAGCCAGCGGGGGACTGTCGCTCGAACAGCCCTACCTGATGCTGGAGTTCTTCGAACTGACCGCCAACGGCAACGTCTACTACCGGGTGGCGACCGAAGACGGCCTGGCCGAGATCGGCAACCCCCAGTTGCCGCTGCCGCCGCAGCCGCTGGTCTCCGGCCAGCCGCAGTTTTTCTACGCTGAGTACCTGGGCCAGCCGGTACGGGTGGCGGCGCTGGCGCGGCCGATGGATCCGCCGCTTTACAACGATAAAGGGGGACGTATAATCGTCCAGGTCGCCGAAAGCCTGGAGACCCGGCAGGACTTCCTGCATCGGGCGCTGGTGCGCTCGGTGGAACGCGACCTCGCGGTGGTGATGATCAGCGTGTTGGTGGTCATCTGGAGCGTTTTCATGGCGCTGCGGCCGCTCGAACGGTTGCGCGAGGAAGTTGCAAGCCGTTCTGCGGACGATCTAAGCCCCGTGAGCGCGTCGGAGATGCCAGGGGAGGTCCAGCCCCTCATCCACGCCGTAAACCTCCACATGGCCCGATTTACGGCCTTGGCGAGGGTGCAGCGGCAGTTCCTCGACGACGCGTCGCATCAATTGCGCACGCCGCTGTCGGTATTGCGGACCCAGACGGCCTATGCCTTGCGTGAAACAGACCCCCAGGAGGTCCGTACAGCCCTCCTGGCGATGCAGGACGGCCTGGACAGGGCGGTACGCACCACCAACCAGATGCTCGCGCTGGCGCGCGCCAAGGACGCCTCGCTGGCCGAGGGCGGCCTGCCGCTGGAAACGGTCGACCTGGCCGAGCTGGCCGACGGCGTCATCCGGGCCTTGTTGCCGGCTGCCCGGGCCAGGCAACTGGACCTGGGGCTGGATGTGCAGGCCGCGCCGGTCCGGGTACAGGCTGTCGAGTGGCTGTTGCGCGAGGCGCTGAGCAACCTGGTCGACAACGCCATCCGGTATACGGCGCGCGGCAGCGAAGTCACGGTCAAGGTCCATGCCGAGGGTGGCCATGCCTGGCTGGTGGTGGAAGACAACGGGCCCGGCATGTCGGCCGAGGACATTGCGCGCGCCAGCGTACGGTTCCGCCGGGGCGCAGCCGGCAAGAACAAGTCGGGGGCGGGCCTGGGGCTGGCCATTGTGCGGACCATCATCGAAATCCACGGCGGCCAGCTGGTGCTGGAAAACCGCCAGCCGCAGCCGGGTTTGCGCGCGGCACTGGTGTTTTCCCTAGGTTTCAAGGGAAATGCTGCGCTGCCGCACGAAATTGTGGTGATCTGAAAGGTTCCGGAAAGGCAGGGTTGGGTACGGTGCTCATCCGTTGGCCTGCGATCTGCGCGATCGTTCCATGGCCATCCATGTCCGCACGACATGCCAACAACGATCTCGGAGACCGCATCGATGCATACCCTGGCGAAATTCCGCGCGACTGCTGCCGCCCTGGCTGGCCTGTGCGCCCTGTTCATTGGCAACGCCGCCCATGCGGCCAGCGACGAGCCGCGTCGGCCCGAGTGCATTGCCCCGGCCCAGCCCGGCGGCGGCTTCGACCTGACCTGCCGGCTGGCTACCGAAGGCCTGAAGCAATCGGGCGCGCTCAAGGCGCCCATGCGCATCGTCTACATGCCTGGCGGCATTGGCGCCGTGGCCTACAACAACATCGTGGCCCAGCACCCGGGCGAGGCCGGCACCATCGTTGCCTTTTCCGGTGGTTCGCTGCTCAATCTGGCGCAAGGCAAGTTCGGCAAGTATTCGGTCGACGACGTGCGTTGGCTGGCCGGTATCGGCGCCGATTATGGCGTGGCCGTGGTCCGCAACGATTCGCCCTATACCGACCTCAAGGGCCTGATGGAGGCCTTCAAGCAGGATCCCACCAAGATCGTGCTGGGCGCCGGCGGCACCGTGGGCAGCCAGGACTGGATGAAAGCGGCGCTGACGGCCAAGGCGGCCGGCGTTGATTTCAAGAAAATGCGTTTCGTCGCGTTCGAAGGTGGCGGCGAGGCGGTGACCGCGCTGCGCGGCGGCCACATCCAGGCCTACATGGGCGACGCCGCCGAGGCTTTCACCATGCTCGAAGGCGGCGCGCCGATCCGTGTGCTGGCGGTCTTCAACAGCGAGCGCCTGCCGGGCAAGCTGAACAACGTGCCGACGGCCAAGGAGCAGGGCTACGACATCGTATGGCCGATCATCCGCGGTTTCTACGTCGGTCCCAAGGTCTCCGACAAGGACTACCAGTTCTGGGTCGACGCGTTCGACAAGACGATGACTTCGCCCGAATACGCCAAGCTGCGTGAACAGCAGGGGCTGTTCCCGTTCAGCAAGACCGGCAAGGACCTGGACGACTACGTCAAGCAGCAGGTCAAGAACTACGCCGAGCTGGCCGACAGCTTCGGCCTCATCAAGAAGTAAACCGATCGCGCGGCCGGCGGCATGCGCCGCCGCCGCGCATCTTCCCAACGGTGCGCACGCAATCGGGGCGGTCCGCGCCGTGTTCTCGAATTGGATACGGGATCATGAATGATCGAATGTTGGGCGTATTCGCCCTGATCCTGGCCGCCTTCATGACATGGGCGGGCTGGGACATCGAAGCGCCGTTTGCCTACGAACCTGTAGGGCCGCGCGCATTTCCGATGCTTGTCGCACTCATCATCGGCCTGTGCGGCCTGCGCCTGGTCTACAAGGGCGGCCACCAGGTCGAGACCAACTCCGCCGGCGCCAACGCGCGCATCGCCCTGATGGTCGCGTATGCGGCCGCCTATGCGTTCCTGTTCCAGTGGCTGGGGTTTGTCATCGCCACGGCGCTGATGACCGTCGCGGTCGGCCGCCTGTTCGGCGGCAACTGGATCAAGTGCGCCATCGGCGGCCTGATCATGGGCGTGCTGTTCTTCCTGTTGTTCGACAAAGTCCTGGACGTGGTGTTGCCGGCCGGGTTGCTGGAGGGTCTGCTATGAGCGGCATTCTCGATCATCTTGCCATCGGTTTCGGCGTTGCCTTCTCGCTGACCAACGTACTGGTCGCGGCCATCGGTTCGTTCTTCGGAACCATGGTGGGCGTGTTGCCCGGGCTTGGCCCGATCAACGGCGTGGCCATGCTGATCCCGATCGCATTCGCGATGAACCTGCCGCCCGAAACGGCGCTCATCCTGCTTGCGGCGGTGTACGTGGGCGCCGAATATGGCGGCCGCATCACCTCGATCCTGCTCAACGTGCCGGGCGAGGCCAGCGCCATCATGACCACGCTGGATGGTTATCCGCTGGCGCGCCAGGGCCTGGCCAACGTGGCGTTGTCGCTGTCGGCGTGGTCCGCCTTTTTCGGCGCCATCGTGTCGGTGACCGGCATCATCCTGCTGGCGCCGCTGCTGGCCAAATGGGCGCTTGCCTTCGGGCCGGCCGAATACTTCGTGCTGATGGTGTTCGCCTTTTGCTGCCTGACCAGCCTGCTCGGCAAGCAACCCGTCAAGGGCGTGCTGGCGGCGATGATAGGGTTGGGCATTTCGGTGGTCGGGGTCGATTCGAACTCGGGCGTATACCGCTATACCTTTGATTCGGTGCACCTGTCCGACGGCATCGATTTCGTTGTCGTGGTGATCGCGCTGTTCGCCGTCAGCGAGATGCTGGAGATGCTGGAGAAGGTCGTGGCCGGACACAGTATCGAGGTCAAGCCGAGCGGCCGGAAACTGTTCAACCTTAAAGAATTGTCGTTCACGTGGTGGAGCGTGGTGCGCAGTTCGCTGGTGGGCTTCGGCGTGGGCGTGCTGCCCGGAGCCGGCGCCAGCGTGGCGGCGGCCGTTGCCTATTCGCAGGAAAAGCGCATCATCGAGAGCAAGGATCCCGACGCCAAGTTCGGCAAGGGCGATATGCGCGGCCTGGTGGCGCCCGAATCGGCCGCCACCGCGTCGGCAATCGGGTCTTTCGTGCCCATGCTGACGCTGGGCGTGCCAGGCTCGGGCACCACCGCCGTGATGATGGGCGCGTTGACGCTCTACAACATCACGCCCGGTCCGGTGCTGTTCGACAGCAAGCCCGAACTGGTGTGGGGCCTGATTGCCTCGCTGTTCATCGCCAACGTCCTGCTGTTCATCATGAACGTGCCGATGGTGCGAGTGTTCTCGAAGGTGCTGGCCGTGCCGGCGTGGATGATGGTGCCCGGCATCCTGTGCATCAGCTACATCGGCGTCTATGCGATCAATGCCGGCACGTTCGACCTGCTGATGGTGGTGGCCATTGGCGCGCTGGGCTACTTCCTGCGCAAGTTCGGCGTACCGATGGCGCCGCTGGTGCTGGGCGTGGTGCTGGGCGACATGATGGAGCAGAACCTGCGCCGGGCGCTGTCCATCACCAATGGCGATCCCGTGGTGCTGTATTCCAGCCCGGTATCGATAGGCCTGTGGATCGCGGCTGCCGCGGTGGTGATCGTTCCGCAATTGATGCGCCGCCTGAGCGCGCGCCGCAGGCAAGCCGCTCAGTCGTAGTCGATCGGCCGATTGAAAAATGCCGCGGTTCGCACCGCGGCATTTTTCTTGGGCGCACGCGGCGTCCTGGCGCGTTCAGACGTGGGCCAGACGCTCGATGGCGGCGTCCAGCGTAGCGTCCTGCTTGGCGAAACAAAAGCGCACCAGATGGTGGTTGGATTCGGGCGCGGCGGGATTCTGGTAGAACGCCGATACCGGGATCACGGTTACGCCATGGTCGATGGTGAGATGGCGCGCGAAATCGGCTTCGGCGTGCTTGGTGATCTCGCTGTAGTCGGCCAGCATGAAGAATGTGCCGGGGCTGGGCAGGGGGCGAAAACGCGTGTTGGCCAGGCCGGCCGCGAGGCGATCCCGCTTGGCCTGGTAGAACGCAGGCAGGTCCAGGTAGGGCTTGGGGTTGGCCATGTACTCGGCCAACGCGAATTGCATCGGCGAGGACACGGTGAACACCATGAACTGGTGGACCTTGCGCAGCTCGGCGCTGAGCTGGCGCGGCGCGCAGCAATAGCCGACTTTCCAGCCAGTGGTGTGATACGTCTTGCCAAATGACGAGATGACAAACGCATGTTCGGCCAGCAAAGGGCGGCGCGACAGGCTGGCGTGCGGCTTGCCGTCGAACACGATGTGTTCGTACACCTCATCGGACAACAACAGCACGCCCGTTTCGCGCACGATGGATTCCAGGGCGTCCAGGTCGCTTTCGTCGAGCACTGCGCCGGTCGGGTTGTGCGGGAAATTCAGCATGAGCAGCCGCGTGCGCGCGCCGATGGCGTCGCGTACGCGCTGCCAGTCGATGCGGTAGTACGGATCGTCGCGGGTGGGGGCGCGCAAGGGCACGGGCACGGCGGTGCCGCCGGCCAGGCGTATCGCCGGCAGGTACGAGTCGTAGCAGGGTTCGATCACCACGACTTCGTCGCCAGGGCCTACGGCCGCCAATACGGTGGCCATCAACGCTTCCGTGGCGCCGCTGGTTACGGTGATTTCGGTTTCCGGGTCGTAGGCATGGCCGTAGAGGGTCTTGACCTTGGCGGCGATAGCCTCGCGCAATGGCGCCACGCCAGGCATGTAGGGATACTGGTTGTGCCCGGCAGCCATGGCCTTGCCGACCAGGGCGCACAGTTCGGGGTCGGGATCGAAATCCGGGAAGCCCTGGCCCAGGTTGATGGCCTTGTGCTCGATGGCGAGCCGGCTCATGACAGTGAAAATCGTGGTGCCGACATCGGGCAGCTTGGATCGGATCATGGCAATGGTAGGAATGTGGACAAGCAATGGGAATGCGTTTCTCGTAAGTATCCCACTAACTCATCGCGTTCTTCGGCGCCCCGCCGGCGCCCGCGTGCGGGGCTTGCCGATGGACCGGTGGCCGCGGTCTTTTACGCGGTCGCCATGGCGGCCTCGGTTACTTGTGAGACAAGTGAAAAAAAAGCCACATAGGGGTAAACAACTATTTGTTCGCCTCGGAGGCGATGAGTATGCTGATCCTGCAGTTGATTCAAGCAGTGCGCAAACCCGGTTACTGTTGTAGATGGCAAGCCACAAACGCAACGTTGAAGCGGGTGCGTGTGCCCGCCGGTTGGTCAGTTGGTCAGCGTCCTTGATTCACTTGCATTTCTTTTTTTCGATATCAGGACGCTATAAAAAATGGCTCAAAAGGGCAAGGTCAAGTGGTTCAACGCCGACAAGGGTTATGGATTCATCACTCCGGACAGCGGCGGTACTGACGTATTCGCACATTTCTCTGCGATTCAAGGCCGCGGTTATCGCAGCCTGAACGAAGGTCAGGAAGTCGAGTTCGAAGTGAAGGATGGTCCGAAAGGACCTCAAGCGGCCGAAATTCGCCCGCTCTGAATCGGGAAATCCCGTTTTTCCCGCATACCAGGCCCAAGTGCCTGGTTACAACGCCCCAGGAACATAGCTTCTGGGGCGTTGTTGCTTTTGCCATCGCCGCACGGCATACAGTTAGTGCTTACTAACATCACTACGGGCTTGGATAACTTTGTGGATAAGCCTCCACCCGGCACCTGGGTCGGACAGGTTTGCGCGCGCCGACGCCGGACATGGTGCTGGAGTTTTACACAGCGGATGACATCGTTATTTCGCGCCACGGGTGGGACGATGGTGCGAGTCGCCCCGGGCAGCTTCTTTCGTTGATCTATGCTTGCCAGGGAAAATCTCCTGTAAATCCACGGTGTTACGCGATCAGATATGCATGCTGGGGTTTCCGGCGCAGATCCGGACGTCACGGTTTGGCGACCTCGGGCCCACCTCCATTACGGGTCGGGCCCGATTTGTTCACAAAGATATCCCCAATTTTCTTGCCCGTATCGAGACATATTCCAGGAGGATTCCTGATCGAAAAATCTGTGGATACTTCTGGGGATTGATCCCCAATTCAGCACGGTTGTGTACAGGCGCCATGGTTGTTCTTCGCCAGTGCCGGCATCGACGCCAGTCTCGAGTCGGTCATCAACCAACACGGGCGGATTCGACGGAGGGCATTGATGCGGCAACGGCACGCGTATCCCGATGCCCCGCCGGGCGATCGGGTTGTCCACAGGGGGCGGTGGATAAGATGGTGATGCTGGCCGCACAAATTTCCGCGTCCACGTATGAATGTTGCCTTGGTGTTGCCAGTCTCAGGCGGGTCCTAGCCGAAAGTATTAAGCCGTTGGATGGTAGCGTTTTCCCTGCGTGATCGATGCGGCTCGACGGACCTGAACGAGACACCGGTCTTATATTTCTGCTCCTCGGTGTTGGCAGTATTGAGTCGCGATGTTTCACGTGAAACGAAAATTGCCATTCGATGCCATGGCCCGTGGCCACCTGCTTTGATTACATGCTTCGTGGTGGGCATGCCGCTTGCGCGTATATCGGATTTGCCCGGCCCCCCGCTCAACGAGTCCAGGACATTCCGCAAGTCGGAGAAATCCTTGAGCCCAGCAACGGGCATGCGGCGTGTTGACGACGCCCGCGAGATTTCCTGGACGAGCCATCCCATTGGCCCTGCGTTTCGAGATCTTGTCCCGTGCGCGGGGGCCCGCGCAGCCCGGACATTCTGCCGGCACACGAAACGGGATGCGGATCGAGCCTGGAGATCGAATGTTGGGCGTAGCCGGCCGTGCGCGTGTAGCGGAGAAGGTACAGGCGTGGCGAGCGCAGTGTACGGAGGAGTGCGGTACTTGCCTGATCGGGATCATCCAAATCGCGGCAGCCGGGAAAGCCGGCTTGCTTCTGGTCATTCCGTCATGGTCGTTTGACGACAAAACTGCGCTTGTTTTGGCCTAGGGGTAGGGTAGGGGTAAAAACATCGTTGTTTTTGGCTGCCCGGAACCGCGTGGAAGACAGCTCATGCTGCCGTTGTTTCACGTGGAACATCATGCTGACGGCTTGAGTGAGTCTGCCTCAATGCCGAATCAAGGAGTGTTGTTTCACGTGGAACATGTAATCGCATTATTGAGGGTCGGAACAGGCGCCGCATGTTTCACGTGAAACATTGCTAGGCCAGGCGTTTTGGGCAGAGGCCGTGGCGCATAAGCCGCATAGATCGTACGGATTACAGGGCTTACGATGTTTCACGTGAAACGCCGAACGAGGTGCCACTATAATGGCCTCGGAACGCTCTTTCATCTCTCCCCATCATGGATTTTCCCCGCGAATTTGATGTGATCGTCGTTGGTGGCGGTCACGCCGGTACGGAGGCAGCCCTGGCTGCAGCCCGCGCCGGCGCACAGACATTGCTGCTTACCCACAATATCGAGACCCTGGGCCAAATGTCCTGCAATCCCTCCATCGGGGGGATAGGCAAGGGTCATTTGGTCAAGGAAGTCGATGCGTTGGGCGGCGCGATGGCTATCGCCACCGACGAGGCAGGTATCCAATTCCGTATTCTCAACAGCTCCAAGGGGCCAGCGGTACGTGCCACGCGTGCCCAAGCCGACCGGGTGCTGTACCGAAACGCCATACGTGCACGGCTCGAGAACCAGCCCAACCTCTGGCTGTTCCAGCAGGCGGTGGACGATCTGATGGTGCAGGGCGACCAGGTGGTGGGCGCCGTTACGCAGATCGGGTTGCGCTTTCGTGCCCGTACCGTGGTGCTGACGGCTGGGACCTTCCTCAACGGTTTGATTCACGTGGGGCTGCAGAACTATTCCGGAGGGCGGGCAGGGGATCCCCCCGCGAATTCCCTGGGACAGCGGCTCAAGGAGCTGCAACTTCCGCAAGGCCGCCTGAAAACTGGCACGCCGCCGCGCATCGACGGACGCAGCATCAACTACAGTGTGTTGGAAGAGCAGCCCGGCGATCTTGATCCCGTGCCGGTGTTCTCGTTCCTCGGCAAGGCCTCCATGCACCCGCGCCAGCTGCCTTGCTGGATCACGCATACCAATGCCCGCACGCACGAAATCATC
Source organism: Bordetella bronchiseptica (assembly GCF_900636925.1). Lineage (NCBI taxonomy): Bacteria > Pseudomonadati > Pseudomonadota > Betaproteobacteria > Burkholderiales > Alcaligenaceae > Bordetella > Bordetella bronchiseptica. The sequence goes on along the minus strand of NZ_LR134326.1, from coordinate 5,171,382 downwards.
CGTGGCGGTCTGGACCGTTCGCCCATGTACAGTGGGGTCATCGAAGGAGTGGGGCCTCGTTACTGCCCATCCATCGAGGACAAGATCCATCGTTTTGCGGACAAGGCATCGCACCAGGTATTCCTGGAACCGGAAGGCCTGAATACCCATGAGATCTATCCGAACGGTGTTTCCACCAGCCTGCCTTTCGATGTGCAGTACGAGTTGATCCACTCCCTGCCCGGACTGGAGAACGCGCACATCCTGCGCCCGGGCTATGCCATCGAGTACGATTACTTCGACCCGCGTGCCCTGAAGTCCACGCTGGAGACCAAGGCGATTTCCGGGCTGTTCTTCGCCGGCCAGATCAACGGTACGACCGGCTATGAAGAGGCGGCGGCCCAAGGCCTGCTGGCCGGCGCCAATGCCGCCTTGCAGGCCCAGGGGAAAGAACCTTGGGTGCCGCGTCGCGATGAAGCCTATCTCGGCGTCCTGGTCGATGACCTGGTTACGCGCGGCGTGACCGAGCCTTATCGGATGTTCACGTCCCGTGCCGAATATCGGCTCAGCCTGCGCGAAGACAACGCCGATCTGCGTCTGACCGAAATCGGCCGCCGGCTCGGGCTGGTGGACGACGTGCGCTGGGATGCTTTCAGCCGCAAACGCGATGCCGTGGCCCAGGAAGTCGAACGGCTCAAATCCACGTGGGTGAACCCGCGCGTCCTGCCGGCGCATGCCGCCGAAGCCCTGCTGGGCAAGGCAATTGAGCGTGAGTACTCACTATCAGATCTGTTGAAACGTCCCAATGTTTCCTACGAGGCGTTGATGCAGGCCCGTACCGACGAGGGCGAGTTGCTGGCTGGTCCTGGCGTGCTCGAGGATGACGTGCTGGCCGAGCAGGTCGAAACCCAGGTCAAGTACGCCGGCTATATCGCGCGCCAGCAAGACGAAGTGCAGAAACACCTCTCGCACGAGCAGCAGCCCATCCCTGCGGATATCGATTACGACGCCGTTACCAGCCTGTCGTTCGAGGTACGCCAGAAGCTGAAGACGCATCGGCCCGAGACCATAGGGCAGGCCGCGCGCGTCTCCGGGGTGACGCCGGCTGCCATTTCCCTGTTGCTGATCCATCTCAAGCGCCTGCATTACGGCTCGCGCAAGCAAGCGGCATGAGCGCCGTTCCCGATATCCCCGGCGGCCCCGCGCAGCGGCTGGCCCAGGCCTGCGATGCGCTGCGATTGCCGGCCGACGCCGGCCAGCAGCAGAAGCTGCTGCGCTATATCGAGCAAATGCAGCGCTGGAACCGCACGTACAACCTGACTGCCATCCGGGACCCGGGGCAGATGCTCGTGCAGCACCTGTTCGACAGTCTGTCGGTCGTGGCGCCGCTGGAGCGCGGCCTGCCCGCCGCCGGGTCCGGCGCGCGCGTCAAGCTGTTCGACGTCGGCTCCGGCGGCGGCCTGCCCGGCGTGGTGCTGGCCATCATGCGCGCCCATTGGGACGTCACATGCGTGGACGCAGTCGAGAAGAAAACCGCATTCGTGCGGCAGATGGCCGGCGCGCTCGGACTGCCCAATCTGCAGGCCGCGCATACCCGTATCGAACAGCTCGAACCGGCGCAATGCGACGTGGTGATATCGCGTGCGTTCGCTTCGTTACAGGACTTCGCGAAGCTGGCCGGCCGCCACGTGCGCGAGGGTGGTACCCTCGTCGCCATGAAGGGCAAGGTGCCCGATGACGAAATCCAGGCGTTACAGCAACACGGCCACTGGACGGTCGAACGGATCGAACCGTTGGTGGTGCCGGCACTCGACGCGCAACGCTGCCTGATATGGATGCGACGCAGTCAAGGAAACATATGAAAAACATACCGCCCAGCAAGTCCGCCCGCGTGTTCTGCATTGCCAACCAGAAGGGCGGCGTCGGCAAGACCACCACCGCCATCAACCTTGCGGCTGGCCTGGCTACGCACAAGCAGCGGGTGCTGCTGGTCGATCTCGATCCGCAGGGCAACGCCACCATGGGCAGCGGCATCGACAAGAGTACGCTCGAATCCAACCTGTACCAGGTGCTCATCGGCGAGGCCGGTATCGAACAGACGCGCGTGCGTTCGGAGTCCGGCGGCTACGACGTATTGCCGGCCAACCGCGAACTGTCCGGCGCCGAGATCGACCTGGTGCAGATGGACGAGCGCGAGCGCCAGCTCAAGGCCGCCATCGACAAGATCGCCGGCGAATACGATTTCGTGCTGATCGATTGCCCGCCCACGCTGTCGCTGCTTACCCTTAACGGGCTGGCTGCCGCGCACGGCGTCATCATTCCGATGCAGTGCGAGTACTTTGCGCTCGAAGGCCTGTCCGACCTGGTAAACACCATCAAGCGCGTGCATCGCAATATCAACAACGAACTCCGTGTCATCGGTTTGTTGCGCGTGATGTTCGACCCGCGCATGACCTTGCAGCAGCAGGTGTCGGCCCAGCTCGAATCCCACTTCGGCGACAAGGTCTTCACCACGGTGGTGCCACGCAATGTGCGGTTGGCCGAGGCGCCCAGCTATGGCATGCCGGGCGTGGTGTATGACCGCGCGTCGCGCGGCGCGCAGGCCTATATTGCATTTGGCGCGGAAATGATAGAACGCGTCAAAGAGCTGGATTGAACCTCGATGCCAGCTGTGCTTGCTGTTCCGGCCGCCCACCCCGCTCCCGCAGCGGGAGGGGAGCTGGCGCGCCTGGAAGAGGCGGCGCTCAATGCCACCACGGTTCGCGAGCAGATGCTCTACGAAGGATGGCTGGTGCGTTGGGCGCCTTCGCGGGCCAAGCGCGCGCGCTGCGTCAATGTACTCGGGTTATCCACACGTCCGCTCGATGAGCGGCTGGCGTACTGTACCCGATGGTATGCGGGCCACGGGGTGCCGCTGATCGTGCGGTTGACCTCCATCGGCCCCGATTTTTCCCTGGATGCACAGCTGCATGAGCGCGGGTTCGTCGCGTTCGACCGTACCTGCGTCATGGCGGCGCCCGTCGTGCCGTTCACGGCGCAAGCGCCGTCCGGGCTGGTGTTCGAACGGACAACCCCCGGGCGGTTCGCACAGGAAGCAGGGCGCCTGCGTGGCCACGACGATGCGGCCACGGCCGAACACGCGGCGCGCCTGCAGGCGGCGCCGCTGGAAAACTTGCCGCTGCTGGTGCGCGACGCCAGCGGCGAATGTATCGCGGCAGGGCTGGCGGCATTCGATGCCGAGCTGGTCGGGCTGTTCGATATCGTTACCGCGCCGCAGCGGCGCCGCCAGGGTTGCGGCGCGGCGGTGCTGAAGTATTTGCTGGAGCAGGCCAGCCACGCCGGCGCGCGCCAGGCGTACCTGCAGGTCGAGCCGCAGAACACGGCCGCCCGAGCCTTGTATGCGCGTTTCGGCTTCGTGGATCGCTACACGTATTGGTATCGTTCAATGTCCGAAGCAACGCCCGTTTGAGCGGTCAACGGTCAACTGCTGAAGGGAAGAGGATTTATTCGCTATGGCTACCAAGAAACCCAAGGGCTTGGGTCGAGGACTGGATGCCTTGCTGGGCGCGGACGTGCCCGCCATCGACAACATCGGCAAGGCCCCCGCGGCCGCGCCGGAGGGACCGCCGGCGACCCTGCCTGTGTCCAAGATGCGCGCCGGCAAATATCAGCCGCGCACGCGCATGGACGAAGGCGCGCTCAACGAACTGGCCGAGTCCATCCGCACCCAGGGCATCATGCAGCCCATCCTGGTGCGTGCGCTGGGCGCCGACGCGCCCGGCCAGTACGAAATCATCGCCGGCGAACGGCGCTTTCGCGCGGCGCAACTGGCCGGCCTGAAAGAAGTGCCGGTGCTGGTGCGCGAAGTCGCCGACGAGAACGCCGCGGTCATGGCGCTGATCGAGAACATCCAGCGCGAAGACCTCAATCCGCTCGAAGAGGCGCACGGTGTTCGCCGCCTGCTCGACGAGTTCGGCCTGACGCACGAACAGGCCGCCCAGGCCATCGGCCGCTCGCGTTCGGCCACCAGCAACCTGCTGCGCCTGCTCAACCTGGCCGCGCCGGTGCAGACCATGCTGCTGGCGGGCGATGTCGACATGGGCCATGCCCGCGCCTTGCTGGCGGTCGATGCCGCCACGCAGATCCAGTTGGCCAACCAGGTCATCGCCAAGCGCCTGTCGGTACGCGAGGCCGAGAAGCTGGTCGCGCGGGCGCAAAAGGATGTCGACGCCGCGCCGCGCAAGAAGGGCAATGGCGCTTCGCGCGATGTCACGCGGCTCGAGGAAGCGCTGTCGGATCATCTCGGCACGCGCGTTGCGCTGAAGGTCGGGGCGCGTGAAAAAGGCCAGATCGTGATCGATTTCCATGGCTGGGAACATCTGAACTCGCTGCTGGAGCGCCAGGGCCTGTCCGGGGTAGTGGATGCCTGAGGCCCGGCTGCCGCGGATTGCCGTCCTGGCGACCGGCGGCACCATTGCCGGCGCGCAAACCGACGCGGCCAGCGGCGCTTACCGCGCCGGCTCGTACGGCGTCGGGCAGTTGCTGGCGGCCGTGCCTCAACTGGCCGGCCTGGCGCGCATCGGCGCCGAGCAGATCGCCAACGTCGGCAGCCAGAACATGAGCCATGCCGTCTGGCGGCAGCTCGCGCTGCGCGCCGCCGCGCTGTGCGACGATCCGGCGACCGACGGCATCGTCATTACCCATGGCACCGATACGCTGGAAGAGACCGCTTATTTCCTCAGCCTGGTATTGCCTGTGGATAAACCGGTGGTGCTGCTGGGCGCCATGCGCCCGGCCACCGCGTTGAGCGCCGACGGGCCGGTCAATCTATACAACGCGGTGGCGTTGGCCTGCCATCCGGCCGCACGCGGCCGCGGGCCGCTGGTCGTGATGAACGAGGATATCCATCTGGCCCGTCATGTGCAGAAAACGGCCGCCTCTGGCATCGCCGCGTTCGCTTCGCCCAATGCAGGCCGGGCCGGCGTCATGCAGGGCGGCCGGCCGGTGTTTCACGCCCGCGCCGAGCGCCAGGCCGCCGACGCGCTGCTCAGGCCGGACGAACTGCCGCAGCAGGCCTGGCCGCGGGTCGACATCGTGCATGCCTGTGTCGATCTCGACGGCGAGCTCATCGATTTCATGGCCGGGCGAGCCCAGGGCATCGTGCTGGCCGGCGTGGGCGACGGCAACGCCACCGACGCGGCCCTGCAGGCCCTGCAGCGGGCCAGCGCGCGGGGCGTTGCGGTGGTGCGGGCGTCGCGCACCGGCTCGGGCAGGGTGGGGCGCAATATCGAGATCGACGACGACGCCTGCGGCTTCATTGCCGCCGGCGACCTCAGCCCCCAGAAGGCCCGCGTGCTGCTTACCCTGGGCCTGTGCCAGACCCGCGATACCGCGCGCCTGCAGGCGTTGTTCGACAGCCGCTGAAACCGGGCGGCGCGTTGGCGCCCCTGTCGGCGGCTGGGCCGCCGATCCCGTTTCAACACCTTAATTTGACATTCAATTTGAATGTGTTCATAATCTCAAATTCTCCGCTGGAGGAGTGCCCGAGTGGTTAAAGGGGGCAGACTGTAAATCTGTTGGCCTTGCGCCTACGTTGGTTCGAATCCAACCTCCTCCACCAGAGACCCATGTTCCGGTCCAGTATGACGCCAGGATCGGCGCTTTGCGAGAGCAGCGCGCCCGTACCAGTTCCAGGCTCAGCAAGACGAAATCCAGGTGCGGTTCGGCCTGGATTTTGCAACGTAAGGCCAGGTGTCCTGGCTTGCCGCTGCGGGAATATGGAGGAGATGCAAGGTGAAAGGGTGGCCTGCGGGTGTAGCTCAATGGTAGAGCAGAAGCCTTCCAAGCTTACGACGAGGGTTCGATTCCCTTCACCCGCTCCAAGATTTGCCCATGTGGCTCAGTGGTAGAGCACTCCCTTGGTAAGGGAGAGGTCACGCGTTCGATCCGCGTCATGGGCACCATCGAATTCTAAGTTCTTCTTCAAGTCAGAAGCTTCAATCCAGGTCAGGAGTCAGCCATGGCAAAAGGCAAGTTTGAACGTACCAAGCCGCACGTGAACGTGGGTACGATTGGTCACGTTGACCACGGCAAAACGACGTTGACGGCGGCGATCACGACGGTGCTGTCGAACAAGTTCGGCGGCGAGGCTCGCGGCTACGACCAGATTGACGCGGCGCCGGAAGAGAAGGCGCGTGGGATCACGATCAACACCTCGCACGTTGAGTACGAGACGGAGACGCGTCACTACGCGCACGTTGATTGCCCGGGTCACGCTGACTACGTGAAGAACATGATCACGGGTGCTGCGCAGATGGACGGCGCGATCCTGGTGGTGTCGGCCGCAGACGGCCCGATGCCGCAGACGCGCGAGCACATTTTGCTGTCGCGCCAGGTTGGCGTGCCGTACATCATCGTGTTCCTGAACAAGGCGGACATGGTTGATGACGCGGAGCTGCTCGAGCTGGTGGAGATGGAAGTCCGCGAACTGCTGAGCAAGTACGATTTCCCGGGCGATGACACGCCGATCGTGAAGGGTTCGGCCAAGCTGGCGCTGGAAGGCGACAAGGGCGAACTGGGCGAGCAGGCGATTCTGTCGCTGGCGCAAGCGCTGGACACGTACATTCCGACGCCGGAGCGCGCGGTCGACGGTGCGTTCCTGATGCCGGTGGAAGACGTGTTCTCGATCTCGGGCCGTGGCACGGTGGTGACTGGCCGTATCGAGCGCGGCGTGGTGAAGGTTGGCGAGGAAATCGAAATCGTGGGCATCAAGCCGACGGTGAAGACGACCTGCACGGGCGTGGAGATGTTCCGCAAGCTGCTGGACCAGGGCCAGGCGGGCGACAACGTGGGTATCTTGCTGCGCGGCACCAAGCGTGAAGACGTCGAGCGTGGCCAGGTGCTGGCCAAGCCGGGTTCGATCAACCCGCACACGGACTTCACGGCCGAGGTGTACATTCTGTCCAAGGAAGAGGGTGGCCGTCACACGCCGTTCTTCAACGGCTATCGTCCGCAGTTCTACTTCCGCACGACGGACGTGACCGGCACGATCGACCTGCCGGCGGACAAGGAAATGGTGCTGCCGGGCGACAACGTGTCGATGACCGTCAAGCTGCTGGCCCCGATCGCCATGGAAGAAGGTCTGCGTTTCGCCATCCGTGAAGGCGGTCGTACCGTCGGCGCCGGCGTCGTCGCCAAGATCATCAAGTAAGGCGCGGTTTTCCCATGGATAGAGGGGCCGGATGGCCCTCTATCCATGTTTGCTGGAAAAGTAGTACTATGTATGGTTCCGCAAGGTGCCACGCGTAGCTTGAAAGTTTTAGGGGTATAGCTCAATTGGCAGAGCGTCGGTCTCCAAAACCGAAGGTTGTAGGTTCGATTCCTACTGCCCCTGCCACCCGCCGGAGAGTATCGCGAGTTGCGCATTCACGGCGGGCTCGTGTCGCAAAATGTCTAATACCAGCATAGAAACCGTTACCAGTACCGCTGACCGGATCAAGCTCGGGTTGGCGGTTCTCGTCGTTATTGCTGGCATCGTTGGGTTTTCCATGCTCGACGCGCAGCCCATGGTGGCGCGTATCGGCGTGTTTGTCGGCGGCCTGGTCGTCGCGGCGTTGCTTGCGTGGTTCAGCGAACCCGGCCGCCGTACCCTCAGCTTTGCCGGCGAGTCGTACAACGAAGTCAAGCGAGTCTCGTGGCCCACGCGCAAAGAGACGATCCAGATGACCGGTATCGTCTTCGCCTTCGTCGCGGTGATGGGTCTTCTGATGTGGGTGCTCGATAAAGGCATCGAGTGGGTTCTCTACGGCCTGTTGCTGGGCTGGAAATAAGGACGGCGCATGAGTAAACGTTGGTATGTCGTCCATGTGTATTCCGGCATGGAGAAAAGCGTACAAAAGGCTCTGAACGAGCGCATCGAGCGCGCGGAGCTGCAGACGTCTTTTGGCCGCATTCTTGTTCCCTCCGAAGAAGTCGTCGAGGTCAAGGGCGGACAGAAGTCGATCACCGAACGCCGCATTTTCCCCGGTTATGTCCTGGTCGAAATGGATCTGACCGACGAAACGTGGCATTTGGTCAAGAACACCAATCGTGTCACTGGTTTCCTGGGTGGTTCGGGCAACCGTCCGACGCCGATTTCCGAACGGGAAGTCGAGAAAATCCTCAACCAGATGGAAGAGGGTGTCGAAAAGCCCCGGCCCAAGATTCTGTTCGAAGTGGGCGAGATGGTGCGCGTCAAGGAAGGTCCGTTTGCTGACTTCAACGGCAACGTCGAAGAAGTCAACTACGAAAAGAGCAAGGTGCGTGTGTCGGTCACCATTTTTGGTCGCGCGACGCCCGTCGAACTCGATTTCAGCCAGGTCGAAAAGACCTGATTTTCAAACCCCGGGGAGCTCTGCGCATAGCCGCAGGGCGCTATAACCCGCAAGGAGCAAAGCATGGCGAAGAAGATCGTCGGCTTTATCAAGCTGCAAGTGCCGGCTGGTAAGGCAAACCCCTCCCCCCCGATTGGCCCGGCGCTGGGTCAGCGCGGCCTGAACATCATGGAATTCTGCAAGGCGTTCAACGCCAAGACCCAAGGCATGGAGCCCGGTCTGCCGATTCCGGTGGTGATCACCGCCTTCGCGGACAAGAGCTTCACCTTCATCATGAAGACCCCGCCCGCGACGGTCCTCATCAAGAAGGCGTCCGGCGTGCAAAAGGGTTCGGCCAAGCCGCATACCGACAAGGTCGGCACGCTGACGCGCGCCCAGGCTGAAGAAATCGCCAAGACCAAGCAGCCCGACCTGACCGCGGCCGATCTGGACGCCGCCGTCCGTACGATCGCTGGCAGCGCCCGCAGCATGGGCATCACGGTTGAGGGGGTTTAATCATGGCTAAATTGTCCAAGCGCGCCGCCGCCATTGCGCAGAAAATCGACCGTACCAAGCTGTACCCGGTCGGCGAAGCCCTGAATCTGGTCAAGGAAACCGCCACCGCCAAGTTCGATGAATCCATCGATGTGGCCGTCCAGCTGGGCATCGACCCCAAGAAGTCGGACCAACTGGTCCGTGGTTCGGTCGTGCTGCCCGCCGGTACCGGCAAGACGGTTCGCGTTGCCGTGTTCGCCCAAGGCGAAAAGGCTGACGCCGCCCGTGCCGCCGGCGCCGACATCGTCGGCCTGGACGACCTGGCCGAGCAGATCAAGGCTGGCCAGATGGACTTCGACGTGGTCATCGCCTCGCCCGACACGATGCGTGTCGTGGGTGCCCTGGGCCAGGTGCTGGGTCCCCGTGGCCTGATGCCGAACCCCAAGGTCGGTACCGTGACGCCCGACGTGGCCACCGCCGTGAAGAACGCCAAGGCCGGTCAGATCCAATACCGTACCGACAAGGCTGGCATCATTCACGCCACCATCGGCCGCGCCTCGTTCGGCGTGGAACAACTGCAAAACAACCTGGCCGCCCTGGTCGACGCCCTGCAAAAGGCTCGTCCCGCCGCCGCCAAGGGTATTTACCTGCGCAAGCTGGCCGTTTCGTCCACGATGGGCGGCGGTGCTCGCGTGGAAATTGCTTCGCTGTCGGCCAACTAACAGGCCGCTGGCACATAGAACTTTGGGCCGCATCCGGACTTGTCCGGATGCTGCTGTCAAAGACCGCTGGAGCGCTAGCCGGTTGTTTGGCGAATGCTTAATCCCGAAGCTGGTTCAGTTCGGATCCAGCGTAGACGGCGTCCCCAGGAAGATTTCTTTACCCGAAGAACTCAACCAGGCGCCGCATTCGGTTGACGCGCAAGGCTAGCGCCCCAAGCGTCTTTTGATGGAGTGTTCAAACCGTGAGTCTCAATCGCCAAGAGAAAGCGGTGGTAATCGAGGAAGTCTCGGCACAAGTGGCCAAGGCGCAATCGATTGTTATCGCCGAGTACCGTGGTCTGGACGTCGCCTCTGTCACCGTACTGCGCAAAACTGCGCGTGAATCGGGCGTTTACCTGCGTGTTCTGAAGAACACGCTGGTCCGTCGTGCGGTTGCTGGCACGGCTTTCGAGCCGCTGTCCGAGCAACTCACCGGTCCGCTGATCTATGGTATCAGCGCTGATCCGGTCGCCGCGGCCAAGGTTCTCGCTGGTTTCGCAAAAAGCAACGACAAGCTGGTCATCAAGGCGGGCTCGCTGCCCAACAGCCTGCTGACCCAGGATGGCGTCAAGGCCCTGGCCACGATGCCCTCCCGCGAGGAGTTGCTCTCGAAACTGCTGGGCACCATGCAAGCCCCGATCGCGCAATTCGTGCGTACGCTCAACGAAGTTCCGACCAAGTTCGCCCGCGGCCTCGCTGCCGTGCGCGATCAGAAAGCGGCGGCCTGATCAGGCTCCGCGTCCGGAATTCGCTGAACGACAAAGCGACACCCAACCCTGGCATTACCCAATTTTGGAGTTCTAAACAAAATGGCACTTAGCAAAGCTGAAATCCTTGACGCCATCGCTGGCATGTCCGTGCTCGAGCTGTCCGAGCTGATCAAGGAAATGGAAGAAAAGTTTGGCGTGTCGGCTGCTGCCGCCGCCGTGGCCGTGGCCGCCCCGGCCGCTGGTGGCGCTGGCGCCGCTGCTGCTGAAGAGCAGACCGAGTTCACCGTTGTGCTGCTGGAAGCCGGCGCGAACAAGGTCAGCGTCATCAAGGCCGTGCGCGAGCTGACCGGTCTGGGTCTGAAGGAAGCCAAGGACCTGGTTGACGGCGCTCCGAAGCCCGTCAAGGAAGCGCTGCCCAAGGCTGACGCCGAAGCCGCCAAGAAGAAGCTGGAAGAAGCTGGCGCCAAGGTCGAAGTCAAGTAAGACCTCGCGTCGACGCCCGGGGACAGCGCTCTTAGCCGTCCCCGGGCTTTTGCGTTTCCAGGAAACCCCTACTGATGGGTCGAGTTCAGCAGGGTTTCCTGGAGTCGTATCACCTGGGGCCGTGGTTTACGGTCCATGCAACCTCGAGTCGGAGTGCTCATGCCTTACTCGTACACCGAAAAAAAGCGCATCCGCAAAAGCTTTGCCAAACGTGAGGACGTTCAAAACGTTCCCTTCCTGTTGGCGACACAGCTTCAATCCTACCTAACTTTCCTGCAAGCCGACACCGCGACCTCGGATCGCGTCAATGAAGGTCTGCAGGCGGCGTTCTCGTCGATTTTTCCGATTGTCAGCCATAACGGAATGGCGCGCTTGGAGTTCGTCAGCTATGCGCTGGGCGAGCCGGTGTTTGATGTCAAGGAATGTCAGCAGCGCGGCCTGACCTATGCGTCGCCGCTGCGCGCCAAGGTGCGCCTGGTGCTGCTGGACCGCGAAGTCAGCAAGCCGACCATCAAGGAAGTCAAGGAGCAGGAAGTCTACATGGGCGAAATTCCGCTCATGACCGGCACCGGCTCGTTCGTCATCAACGGCACCGAGCGCGTCATCGTCTCGCAGCTGCATCGTTCGCCGGGCGTGTTCTTCGAGCACGACCGCGGCAAGACGCACAGCTCGGGCAAGCTGCTGTTCTCGGCCCGCGTGATTCCCTACCGCGGCTCGTGGCTGGACTTCGAATTCGATCCCAAGGACGTGCTGTTCTTCCGCGTGGACCGTCGCCGCAAGATGCCGGTGACGATCCTGCTGAAGGCCATCGGCATGACGCCCGAATCGATCCTCGCGCACTTCTTCGATTTCGACAACTTCGAACTCAAGAGCGAAGGCGGCATGATGGAATTCGTCGCCGAACGCTGGAAGGGCGAGATGGCGCGCTTTGACATCGCCGACCGCGACGGCAAGGTGATCGTCGAGAAGGACAAGCGTATCAACGCCAAGCACCTGCGCGACCTGGCTGCCGGCGGCATCCAGCGCGTGTCGGTGCCCGAGGATTTCCTGTACGGCCGCGTGCTGGCCAAGAACATCGTCGATCCCGACACCGGCGAAGTCGTGGCGCATGCCAACGACGAGATCACCGAAAGCGTGCTCAACGCGATGCGCGCCGCCAACGTGCGCGACATCCAGACGCTGTACACCAACGACCTGGATCGCGGTCCCTACATTTCGCAGACGCTGCGCGCCGACGAAACCGCCGACCAGATGGCCGCGCGCGTGGCGATCTACCGCATGATGCGTCCTGGCGAACCGCCCACCGAAGAAGCGGTGGAAGCGCTGTTCCAGCGTCTGTTCTACAGCGAAGAGACGTACGACCTGTCGCGCGTGGGCCGCATGAAGGTCAACAGCCGCCTGGGTCGCGGCGACGACAGCACCGGTCCGATGACGCTGACCAACGAGGACATCCTCGAAACCATCAAGGTGCTGGTCGAGCTGCGCAACGGCCGTGGCCAGATCGATGACATCGATCACCTGGGCAACCGCCGCGTGCGTTGTGTCGGCGAACTGGCCGAGAACCAGTTCCGCGCTGGCCTGGTGCGTGTCGAGCGCGCCGTCAAGGAGCGTCTGGGCCAGGCCGAGACCGAAAACCTGATGCCGCACGACCTGATCAACTCCAAGCCGATCTCGGCCGCCATCAAGGAGTTCTTCGGTTCGAGCCAGCTGTCGCAGTTCATGGACCAGACCAACCCGCTGTCGGAAATCACGCACAAGCGTCGCGTTTCCGCACTGGGCCCGGGCGGCCTGACGCGCGAACGCGCCGGCTTTGAAGTGCGCGACGTGCACCCGACCCACTACGGCCGCGTCTGCCCGATCGAAACGCCGGAAGGCCCGAACATCGGCCTGATCAACTCGATGGCGCTGTACGCGCGCCTGAACGAGTACGGCTTCCTGGAAACCCCGTATCGCAAGATCATCGACGGCAAGGTCAGCGACCAGATCGACTACCTGTCGGCCATCGAGGAAAGCCACTACGTGATCGCGCAGGCCAACGCCGCGCTCGATGACGAAGGCCGTTTCGTCGACGACCTGGTGGCTTGCCGCGAAGCGGGCGAAACCATGCTGACCGCGCCGGGCAACGTGCACTACATGGACGTGGCGCCGTCGCAGATCGTGTCGGTCGCGGCGTCGCTGATCCCGTTCCTCGAGCACGACGACGCCAACCGTGCACTGATGGGCGCCAACATGCAGCGCCAGGCCGTGCCTTGCCTGCGTCCGGAAAAGCCGCTGGTCGGCACCGGCGTCGAGCGCACCGTTGCGGTCGACTCGGGCACGACCGTGCAGGCGCTGCGTGGCGGCGTGGTTGACCACGTCGACGCCGACCGCGTCGTGATCCGCGTCAACGACGAAGAGAACGTCGCTGGCGAAGTGGGCGTGGACATCTACAACCTGATCAAGTACACGCGTTCCAACCAGAACACGAACATCAACCAGCGTCCCATCGTGGCCCGCGGCGACAAGGTCGCCAAGGGTGACGTGCTGGCCGACGGCGCGTCCACCGACCTCGGTGAACTCGCGCTGGGCCAGAACATGCTGATCGCGTTCATGCCCTGGAACGGCTACAACTTCGAAGACTCGATCCTGATCTCCGAACGCGTCGTGGCCGACGATCGCTACACCTCGATCCACATCGAAGAGCTGACCGTGGTCGCTCGCGATACGAAGCTGGGACCCGAGGAAATCACGCGCGACATCAGCAACCTGGCTGAAACGCAGCTCAACCGCCTGGATGACTCCGGCATCGTCTACATTGGCGCGGAAGTCAGCGCCGACGACGTGCTGGTGGGCAAGGTAACGCCGAAGGGCGAAACCCAGCTCACGCCGGAAGAAAAGCTGCTGCGCGCCATCTTCGGCGAAAAGGCGTCCGACGTTAAGGACACCTCGCTGCGCGTGCCCTCGGGCATGACCGGCACGGTGATCGACGTCCAGGTGTTCACGCGCGAAGGCATCGTGCGCGACAAGCGCGCCCAGTCCATCATCGACGATGAACTGCGCCGTTATCGCCAGGACCTCAACGACCAGCTGCGCATCGTCGAAAACGACCAGTTCGACCGTATCGAGAAGATGCTGGTCGGCAAGGCCGTCAATGGCGGCCCGCGCAAGCTGGCCAAGGGCGCCACCTTGACCAAGGCCTACCTGGCCGACCTGGATCGCTGGCAGTGGTTCGACATCCGCCTGGCCGACGAACAGCACGCTGTCGTGCTGGAGCAGGCCAAGGAATCGCTCGAGCAGAAGCGCCACCAGTTCGACCTGGCCTTCGAAGAGAAGCGCAAGAAGCTGACGCAGGGCGACGAACTGCCGCCGGGCGTGCTGAAGATGATCAAGGTCTACCTGGCCGTCAAGCGCCGCCTGCAGCCGGGCGACAAGATGGCCGGCCGTCACGGCAACAAGGGCGTGGTTTCACGCATTACGCCGGTCGAGGACATGCCCCACATGGCCGACGGCACTCCCGCCGACATCGTTCTGAACCCGCTGGGCGTGCCCTCGCGGATGAACGTCGGCCAGGTGCTGGAAGTCCATCTGGGCTGGGCCGCCAAGGGCGTGGGCTACCGCATCGCCGACATGCTGCGCGACGAGCGCACGGCGCAGGCCAAGAGCGTACGCGGCTACCTGGAGAAGGTGTACAACACCACGGGCAGCAGCGCGCATATCGACAGCCTGACCGACGAGGAAGTGCTGGAACTGGCCAACAACCTGAAGAAGGGTGTGCCGTTTGCCACGCCGGTGTTCGACGGTGCGACCGAAGAAGAAATCGGCAAGATGCTGGAACTGGCCTATCCCGACGACGTCGCCGCGCGCATGCGCCTGACGGCGTCGCGTTCGCAGGCATGGCTGTATGACGGCCGTACCGGCGAGCAGTTCGAGCGTCCGGTCACGATCGGCTACATGCACTACCTGAAACTGCACCACTTGGTGGACGACAAGATGCACGCGCGTTCCACCGGCCCGTACTCGCTGGTTACCCAGCAGCCGTTGGGCGGCAAGGCGCAGTTCGGCGGCCAGCGTTTCGGGGAAATGGAAGTGTGGGCGCTGGAAGCCTACGGTGCCTCCTACACCCTGCAGGAAATGCTGACGGTGAAGTCCGACGACATCACCGGCCGCACGAAGGTTTACGAAAACATCGTCAAGGGCGACCACGTCATCGATGCCGGCATGCCGGAATCGTTCAACGTGCTGGTCAAGGAAATTCGCTCGCTGGCCCTGGACATGGATTTGGAGCGTAACTGATGAAAGCGCTACTCGACCTCTTCAAGCAAGTCTCGCAAGACGAGCAGTTCGATGCCATCAAGATCGGCATCGCCTCGCCCGAGAAGATCCGTTCGTGGTCTTTCGGCGAAGTTCGCAAGCCCGAGACGATCAACTACCGTACGTTCAAGCCCGAGCGTGACGGCCTGTTCTGCGCCAAGATCTTCGGTCCCATCAAGGACTACGAATGCTTGTGCGGCAAGTACAAGCGCCTGAAGCATCGTGGCGTGATCTGCGAAAAGTGCGGCGTGGAAGTCACCGTCGCCAAGGTGCGCCGCGAGCGCATGGGCCATATCGAACTGGCCAGCCCGGTTGCGCACATCTGGTTCCTCAAGAGCCTGCCGTCGCGCCTGGGCATGGTGCTCGACATGACGCTGCGCGACATCGAGCGCGTGCTGTACTTCGAAGCCTGGTGCGTGATCGAGCCCGGCATGACGCCGCTCAAGCGCGGCCAGATCATGTCCGATGACGACTTCCTGGCCAAGACCGAAGAGTACGGCGACGACTTCCGTGCCCTGATGGGCGCCGAGGCCGTGCGCGAACTGCTGCGCACCATCGACATCGATCGCGAAGTCGAGACGCTGCGCGGCGAGCTCAAGGCCACCAGCTCGGAAGCCAAGATCAAGAAGATCTCCAAGCGCCTGAAGGTGCTGGAAGGCTTCCAGAAGTCCGGCATCAAGGCCGAATGGATGGTCATGGAAGTGCTGCCCGTGCTGCCGCCGGACCTGCGTCCGCTGGTGCCGCTGGACGGCGGCCGCTTCGCGACCTCCGACCTGAACGACCTGTACCGCCGCGTCATCAACCGCAACAACCGCCTCAAGCGCCTGCTCGAACTGAAGGCGCCCGAGATCATTCTGCGCAACGAAAAGCGCATGCTGCAGGAAGCCGTCGACTCGCTGCTCGACAACGGCCGCCGCGGCAAGGCCATGACCGGCGCCAACAAGCGCCAGCTCAAGTCGCTGGCCGACATGATCAAGGGCAAGAGCGGTCGTTTCCGCCAGAACCTGCTGGGCAAGCGCGTCGACTACTCGGGCCGTTCGGTCATCGTGGTGGGCCCGCAGCTCAAGCTGCACCAGTGCGGCCTGCCCAAGCTGATGGCGCTCGAGCTGTTCAAGCCGTTCATCTTCAATCGCCTGGAGATGATGGGCCTGGCCACGACCATCAAGGCTGCCAAGAAGCTGGTCGAGAGCCAGGAACCGGTGGTGTGGGACATCCTCGAAGAGGTGATCCGCGAGCACCCGGTCATGCTCAACCGTGCGCCGACGCTGCACCGCCTGGGCATCCAGGCGTTCGAGCCGGTGCTGATCGAAGGCAAGGCCATCCAGCTGCACCCGCTGGTCTGCGCCGCCTTCAACGCCGACTTCGACGGCGACCAGATGGCCGTGCACGTGCCGCTGTCGCTCGAAGCGCAGCTCGAAGCGCGTACGCTGATGCTGGCCTCGAACAACGTATTGTTCCCGGCCAACGGCGAGCCGTCCATCGTGCCGTCGCAGGATATCGTGCTGGGCCTGTACTACACGACCCGCGAACGCATTAACGGCAAGGGCGAAGGCATTTTCTTTGCCGACGTGTCGGAAGTGCAGCGCGCCTATGACAACGGCGAAGTCGAACTGCAGACCCGCATCACCGTACGCCTGACCGAGTACGAGCGCGACGAGCAGGGCGAGTGGCAGCCGGTCAAGCACCGCCATGAAACGACGGTCGGCCGTGCGCTGCTGTCCGAGATCCTGCCCAAGGGCCTGCCCTTCACGGTGCTGAACAAGGCCCTGAAGAAGAAAGAGATCTCGCGCCTGATCAACCAGTCGTTCCGCCGTTGCGGCCTGCGCGACACGGTGATTTTTGCCGACAAGCTGATGCAGTCGGGCTTCCGCCTGGCCACGCGCGGCGGCATCTCGATCGCCATGGAAGACATGCTGATCCCGAAGGCCAAGGAAGGCATCCTGGCCGAGGCCAGCCGCGAGGTCAAGGAAATCGACAAGCAGTACTCGTCGGGTCTGGTGACCTCGCAAGAGCGCTACAACAACGTGGTCGATATCTGGGGCAAGGCCGGCGACAAGGTCGGCAAGGCGATGATGGAGCAACTGGCCACCGAGCCGGTCGTCAACCGTCATGGCGAGGAAGTGCGCCAGGAATCGTTCAACTCGATCTACATGATGGCCGACTCGGGCGCCCGTGGTTCGGCCGCCCAGATTCGCCAGCTGGCCGGCATGCGCGGCCTGATGGCCAAGCCGGACGGCTCGATCATCGAGACCCCGATTACCGCCAACTTCCGCGAAGGCCTGAACGTACTGCAGTACTTCATCTCGACGCACGGCGCGCGCAAGGGCTTGGCCGATACCGCGCTGAAGACCGCGAACTCGGGCTACCTGACGCGCCGCCTGGTCGACGTGACCCAGGATCTGGTGATCACCGAAGACGATTGCGGCACCAGCCATGGCTACGCGATGAAGGCCCTGGTCGAGGGCGGTGAAGTCATCGAACCGCTGCGCGACCGTATCCTCGGCCGCGTGGCCGCGATCGACGTCGTCAACCCCGACACGCAGGAAACGGCCATCGCGGCTGGCACCCTGCTCGACGAAGACCTGGTCGACCTGATCGACCGCCTGGGCGTGGACGAAGTCAAGGTCCGCACGCCGCTGACGTGCGAAACGCGTCACGGCCTGTGCGCGCATTGCTATGGCCGCGATCTGGGCCGCGGTTCGCACGTCAACGTGGGCGAGGCCGTCGGCGTCATCGCCGCGCAATCGATCGGCGAACCGGGCACGCAGCTCACCATGCGGACGTTCCACATCGGTGGCGCCGCCTCGCGTTCGGCCCTGGCCAGCGCCGTGGAAACCAAGTCCAACGGCACGGTCGGCTTCGCCAGCACGATGCGCTATGTCACCAACGCCAAGGGCGAGCGTGTGGCGATTTCGCGTTCCGGCGAACTGGCCATCTTCGACGACAACGGCCGCGAGCGCGAGCGCCACAAGATCCCTTATGGCGCCACCGTCCTGGTTGGCGACGGCGAAGCGGTCAAGGCCGGCACCCGTCTGGCCAGCTGGGATCCGCTGACCCGTCCGATCGTGTCCGAGTACAGCGGCGCGGTGCGCTTCGAGAACATCGAAGAAGGCGTTACCGTTGCCAAGCAGGTCGACGAAGTCACCGGCCTGTCGACGCTGGTCGTGATCACGCCCAAGACGCGCGGCGGCAAGATCGTCATGCGTCCGCAGATCAAGCTGGTCAACGAGAACGGTGAAGACGTCAAGATCGCCGGCACCGATCACTCGGTGAACATCTCGTTCCCGGTGGGTGCGCTGATCACCGTGCGCGACGGCCAGCAGGTTGCCGTGGGCGAGGTCCTGGCGCGTATTCCGCAGGAATCGCAGAAGACCCGCGACATCACCGGCGGTCTGCCGCGCGTGGCCGAGCTGTTCGAAGCCCGTTCGCCCAAGGATGCCGGCATGCTGGCCGAAGTCACGGGTACGGTATCGTTCGGCAAGGACACCAAGGGCAAGCAGCGCCTGGTCATCACCGACCTGGAAGGCGTCAGCCACGAGTTCCTGATCCTGAAGGAAAAGCAGGTTCTGGTGCACGACGGCCAGGTGGTGAACAAGGGCGAAATGATCGTCGACGGCCCGGCCGATCCGCACGACATCCTGCGCCTGCAGGGCATCGAGAAGCTGGCGACCTACATCGTCGACGAAGTGCAGGACGTCTACCGTCTGCAGGGCGTGAAGATCAACGACAAGCACATTGAAGTGATCGTCCGCCAGATGCTGCGCCGCGTGAACATCGTCGATCCGGGTGACACCGAGTTCATCCCGGGCGAGCAGGTCGAGCGTTCGGAACTGCTCAACGAGAACGATCGCGTGGTCGCCGAGGACAAGCGTCCGGCTTCGTACGACAACGTGCTGCTGGGTATTACCAAGGCCTCGCTGTCGACCGATTCGTTCATCTCGGCGGCGTCGTTCCAGGAAACGACCCGCGTGCTGACCGAAGCGGCGATCATGGGCAAGCGCGACGACCTGCGCGGGCTGAAGGAAAACGTGATCGTCGGCCGTCTCATCCCGGCTGGTACTGGCCTGGCGTATCACATTGCCCGCAAGGACAAGGAAGCGCTGGAAGCCGCCGAGCGCGAAGCCGCCCGGCAGCTGGCCAACCCGTTCGAGGATGCGCCGGTTACGGTCGGCGGCGAACCGGAGGCTCCGGCCGCCGATACGCCGTCGGACGACTCGGCCGAGTGATGCCGTACTGACTGGAAGGCGCGCCCCGCGAGGGGCGTGGCCCGACAGCCAAAAAAAGGCCGCTGATGTATATCAGCGGCCTTTTGCTTGACGCTGCTGCGATTGCGGTCAGGTGCCGGCTTTCGATTGCGCGGCCCGAAAGACCGGGCCCCAGGCGGGATGTCCGGCTTCGTTGGGCGCCAGCGTGAAACTGGAGTCCAGGTGCAGTATGCGCACGAATGCGTCTTCGCACAGCTGGGTGTAATTGCTCACGCAGTAGCTGAATGCCTGCAGCTTGAACGCTTCGATACGCACTGCTTTCGGCGCGGCCGCCAGTTCATCGGAGCGCGCGACGCGGCGGATGACCTCGCCATAATGGCCTGCGCCATATTCCGTACGCACTTCGGCCAGGGCCTGCAGCGCGGCGGGGGTGGCGGGGGCCTCGGCAGCGGGCTGGGACAGGTTGGCGCAGCCGCTTAGCGCGAGCACGGCCAGGGAAAGACTGGACAGGAAAGGGCGGAGGATTATGGGCATGATGGACGAGGGCAGGAAACGGGGTTCGAGGTTGGTATATCCTTGCGCCGCGGGCATATTCGTAAAATCCGGCCAAGTAGCCTGGATAATATCCATAAGGCGGCCCGCAAGGATGGGTGTGCCCTACGAAGTGCGTCGAGACGACAACATGTTTGTCGAAACGTAAGGATAGCCGCGCTTTCAGCATCACAAGCACAATATCCGGTTATCGCTGCCGTTTTTTGCTTTTGTTATAGAACTATGCCTCTTTCCGCCGCTTCCCAGCATCCCCGCAGTCCTTTTGCAGGCGCCGCGCCTCTCGCGCATCGCCCGTTGAGCGCTATTGCGGCCACCGCTGCCGGAGGCGTGCCGCAAGCCCGCATCAAGCGCCTGCTGGGCGAGCTGGTGCCGCAGCTGGCCAGCGTGCATGAGCAGGGACATATCTGCGGCGACATCACCGTCGATTCGGTGGGGCTGGATGAAAGCGGGCGCGCGCATCTGCTGGCGCTCAATGGGGCGGCCCAGGGCGAAGCCGCGCTGCCCGCGCCGGGATACGCGCCATTCGAGCTTTATGTGGAGGATCCTGCCTGGCCGCGCGGTCCTTGGACAGACATCTACGCATTGAGCGCCGTGGCGCATTCGCTCATTACCGGCCGCCGCCCGCCTGCGGCGCCGGAGCGCTCGGTCAACGACGGCTATCAGCCGCTCGCGCAGCGCGATCTGCCCAAGTATGACAACGATTTCCTGCGCGCCATCGATGCCGGCCTGGCCGTGCGGCCGCAGGCGCGGCCGCACACGCTCGAGGCCTTTGTCGACTCGCTCAAGTTCCCCGAGCCGGAGCCGCCCGCCGAGGCCATGGCGCCCCTGCCCAGCGAACCGCCGCCACGCGACGAGGTGCGCGACGAAGAGCCGGTACGGCAGCGTCCGGCGGTGCGCAGCATTCTGTTCGCGATCTTGCTGGCGTTGGCGACGCTGGGCGTGGCTGTCTATTGGTGGCAGCGCCTGACCGGCACGCCCAGCGGCGTGATCACGAGTTCCGAACGCGTGACGACGCCCGGCGCCACTGCCACGCCATCAGACTCCCGCGAGGCTGAGCCGCCGGCCGCCGGCGCCGCGCCGCCGCAGGGCGGCGACGCCGGCAGCGCCGATACACCCGGCGCTGCGCCGCCGGCGCAGGCGCAGGCTGGTCCGGACGCCGCTCCCGCGCCCGATGTTGCGCCGGAGGGCGCTGCAACAGACGCGCAGGCCGAGTCCGAGGCCGCCGCGACGCCGGCACCGGCCGCTGCCCGCGTGACGGTACGCATCAACGTGCAGCCGTGGGGCGAGATCTGGATCAATGGCGTGCGGCGTGGTGTCAGCCCGCCCATGAAGGAATTGCGCCTGGCGCCGGGACGCTACTCGGTCGTCGTGCGCAATGCCGACCTGCCGCCGTATCGGGCCACGCTCGAGGTCAAGGCGGGCCAGCCGGCTCGCATCACGCACGTGTTCCAGTGAGCGTCCGGATGGCTCTCAGCCAGGGGGTGGGCTGGCCGGCAGGCGCAGCACGAAGGTAGAGCCGGCGGGCCCTGTGCCCGATGGCGGGCTGATGACCTCGGCCCGGCCGCCCAGCCGTTCGGCGACGGTGCGCACGAATGCAAGCCCCAGGCCAGCGCCGCCCACTTCGTTCGAGCCGGCGGTGTTGACGCGCGTAAAGGGCTGGAAAATCTGCAGCTGGTCCTGGGGAGCGATGCCAGGTCCGTCGTCCTGGATCGATGCGACCCAGTCATCGGCGTCACGCACGACCGTGCAGCGGATACGGCCATCGGACGGACTGAATTTGATGGCGTTGTCCAGCAGGTTGCTCAGGGCCCGCTGCAGCAAGGTGTCGTCGCCGCGCACCAGGGCGATGGGCAGGGGTTCGGCGATCTCGATGCGGATGCCGCGCGCGCGCGCCGGCGCCCAGAAATCGTCGGTCGCCTCGCGCAGCAACTCGCTCAGATCCAGCTCCGTCGGTGCGATCTTCATCGATTCCGCGCGTGTCAGGTGGACGAAATCGTCGACCAGCCGCAATGTGCGGTTGGCCAGCATGGCGATGCGGGCGAGCGCGTCGCTCTGCTGCACGCCATTGAGCGAGTCCTGGTTCATGGCCACCAGGGCAAGTATCGAATTCTGCGGCGCGCGCATGTCGTGCGAAATGAAGCGCAGCGTCTCTTCACGCTTGCGCTCGGCCTGTCGTATGACGGTGATATCCGTCAGGGTGGCCACGGTGCCGGCGAAAGCGCCTTCGTCGGTGCGAATGGGCGCGCACTTCAGGATCAGGTCGCGTCCGGCCTGGTCACGGACCTCCATGTCCACGTTCCATGGCGAATCCTGCGCATCGGGCGGCGTATGCCGCAGGGCCTCGGTCAAGGTCTGGCGGTTGCGTTCGTCGGTGATGGCGCGCTGGAACAGATCGGCGGCCAGCTGGCCATGGCGCGGTGCGCGCAACCCCAGGCTGCGAAAATACTGGATCGCCGCGCGGTTGCGAAACTGCAGCCGGCCGCGCGGGTCGAACACCAGCGTCGCGTCGGGCATGCCGTCCAGGCCATCGGTCAGGAAGCGCCGCAGGTTGCGCACGCGCGCCAGCGCTTCGCGCAATTTGCCCAGGCGGTCTTCCAGCGAACGGTTGACCAGCAGCGTGTGGGTACGGCCTTCGTTGAGCACCGGCGGATACTCGCGCTGCAGCCGCTTGAGTTCATTGTCCATGTAGCGCAGCACGGCTTCCTGGCTGCGCCAGCTCCAGATCGGATAGCACAGCGCCAGCACCAGCATCGTGGCCGTCGGCGGAAACCACACCTGGCCAAAGCGCAGGGCCAGATAGGTGGCCGGCAATACGGCCAGCAATATGGCGCCGTTGAGCACCAGCGCCGCCTTGGGCGAGAGCACCCGCAGGCCCAGGCACAGCAGCAGGACGGGCAGTGCAGCGGCCAAGGCGTTATGCCAGGGGCTGGCGACGGTATAGGAAATATTCTGGCGCGCCGCCTGCAGCATGTTGCCGATGATCTCCACGCCCGCCATGCCATTGGCCTGGTGCGAGACGGGCGTGGGGAATGCATCGGTCAGGCCCGTTGCCCATGATCCCACCAGCACATACTTGCCGCGGATCCATTCGGGCGGTACGTTGCCCTGCAGCACGCTGATATACGACACTGTGCGCAAATGGCCGGGGGGGCCGGCGTATGGGATGCGGGTCTGGCCGGCCGCCAGTTGCGCGGTGGCAAACTGCAGGGCCTGTTGCGCCTCGCCGCCCACGCTCATCAGCGACAGCGAGAAATGCGGCCATAGCGCGGTGCCGACCTGGGCTGTCCAGATCGAGCGCCGCAGCACGCCGTCGGTATCGAGCTCGACATTGATGAAGCCCAGTGCGGCGGCGGCCTGCGCCAGCGACTCGAGCGGCGGCTCGTGGCCCGTCGCGCGCGGCAGGCGGTTGAGCACCACCGGCAGCACCACCTTGCCGTTGCGGCGGATGGCCTCGGCCAGTTGCGCGTCGACCGCGGGTTCGGCGCGGTCGGGTTCGGCAAAGATGATATCCAGGCCCACCGCGCGGGCCTCGCCCAGCTTGTCCAGCAGGGCCGCGTGCACCGTCCTGCTCCAGGGCCAGCGCCCCAGCGTGGCGATACTGTCGTCGTCGATCATGACGATCAGGATTTCCGGGCTGGCTGGCCGGCCGGACAGCGATACGGCTCGGTCGTACAGCGTCAGGTCGATGCGGCCCATGCCGCCCAGGGCGCCCAGCAGTCCCGCAACCGTCACCAGCACCATCGTCAGCATGATGCCGGTGCGCGCCGCCAGCCAGCGCCGGGCGGGGGAGTCGGGCAGGGGGCGGCGGCGGCGCACCTTAGAATTCGCTGAGCAGCACCAGATCGCCGGTGCCGGTGGCTACGGACAGGCCATAGGGCGTGGACAGCACGTTGGCGCCTTCGAAAGGCTGCACGGCTTCGCGCCCGTTCAAACCGGAGGCATCCACGGCGCGAACCGCCACGTAGTAGGTTCCGGCGCCGGGCGCGCGGAACCGTACATCGTTGGTATCGAACCGGTCGGACGTCACCACGTGCATGCCCTCCGCGTCGCGCGAAACCCTCACTATATAGGCGGAAGCGCCGGATACGGGCGCAAACGGCACCGTCCAGCCGCCCGAGGCGGCGCGCGCCGGGGCTTGCAGTTGGGGGGCGGGCAGCAGGGCCTGCACGCCCGAGAACGCGCCGTCGCTGCCGACATTGGCGCCGTAGCCCGAGGACACCGCTACCGGCGTGGCCGGCGCGGCGTCAGGGGCGTGCGGCTGCAGGCGTACGCTGCCTTCCAGGACTTCGCTGCTGGCACCCTGCGGGCTGCTCTTGACGCGAAAGCGGGTGCCGCGCACGCCAGTGACCGCCACCGGCGTACGGATCTCGAAGCGGCCAACGCCCTGGCCGCCCGGGGCCACGCGCGATTCGAGCTCGCCTTGCTGTACCTGGAAGATCGAATCGGTAAGCGGCACGCGCTGGAATTGGCGCAGGCGGTTGGCGGCCACCGTGCCGTTCTCGGGAATCGTCACCTGGCTGCCGTCGGACAGTTTCAGGGTAACGAAGCTGCCGGACGCGGTCCTGATGGTGCTGCCCTCGACGATCTGCATGCCGACCCGCAGGGCCTGGCCGTCGGCGGTGGCGCTGCCGCTGACGTGGACCACCTCGGCGCCTGCCGCCTGCACCGGGATCATGGCCAGCGGAATGCGCAGCTCGAGGGCGATCGGCAGGCGCTGGGGGTCGTCCACCCGGTTCAGCGTCTGCAGGACCGACCAGTTGGATTCATTGCCGGTGTAAGTGCTTGCTAACGCTATAAGCGTGTCGCCAGAACGCACTCGGTAAAGAAAATTCTCTCCCAGGCTACCCGCGGGCTGGGCTTGTACCGCGGCGCTGGCCACAAGGGCGCACACCAGCATGAACGCTGGCGCGAACGGCCGAATCATGAACTTCTCTCCTTGGATTAGTCGTCTTTGGCGTCGTCGGCCTGCGGCTGCGGGTCGCTGACCAATTCCAGCCGATAGCCCAGGGCATAGGACGAAGACAAGCGCACCCCATTCTGGGGGCGCAACTGCAACT
The DNA here is from genome assembly GCF_900636925.1 of Bordetella bronchiseptica. Classification (NCBI taxonomy): domain Bacteria; kingdom Pseudomonadati; phylum Pseudomonadota; class Betaproteobacteria; order Burkholderiales; family Alcaligenaceae; genus Bordetella; species Bordetella bronchiseptica. Next base: position 5,146,499 of record NZ_LR134326.1, on the reverse strand, counting down.
TCTGGCGAATATTCGACAAATGCGTATCAAGGGTGCGCGAGGTCGCCGGGATCTCCCGGTTCCACACGCTTTCCGCAAGCACATCGCGCGAGAGCAGGCGCCCGATGTTGCGAAAAAACAACTGCGCGAGTTCGAATTCCTTGGGCGGCAACGGTACGACCTGCCCGTCGAGGGCGATGGAGCGCTCGTTGGGATCGATGCGATAGCCGGCGACCGAGAACGGCAGATAGTCGGGCAGGGCGCCCTGGCTGCGGCGCAACAGGGCCGCCACGCGCGCCAGCAATTCGGCGGGTCGCATGGGCTTTACGATGTAGTCGTCGGCGCCTGCCTGCAGGCCTTGCACCAGGTCGCTTTCCTGGTCCCGGCTGGTCAGGAAAATGATAGGCACGGCAAAACCGTAGCTCGTGCGCAGCCGGCGCACGACTTCGTCGCCATTCATGTCGGGCAACTGCCAGTCGAGCAGGATGAGGTCGAACGCCTGGACGCGCAGCGCCGCCAGCAGGTCGAGGCTGCGCGGATAGCTGGTACATGTGTATCCGGCCGCGGAGAGCACCTGCTGGATATGCTGCGCCTGGTCCAGATCGTCTTCGAGCGACGCAATTTTCATTCGTTGTGACACGGAGCGATGCTCGCACGGCAGTCTGCGAGCAGGTTACGGACAAGGTCGGGATCCGGTGCGGCGAACCGCGCGTTCGCCAATTCGTCGCGAGCGCATCTGGCGTCCCAGAAACTTACTGTTCGCACATTGGCGTAGGCGTCATCCAAAAGTGTATGGAACCCTAACCAAACGCATGATAACCCGGGGCTCTTGTTACATCGTCCCCAATGAGCATAAGTGTCAAACATTGCAAAGTTGACAAATGTTGACTGGCTCTGTTGCGCAACACCGCGCCACACTGTCTCAAATGCGTACAGGCGCGCGCTTTCCCTTTTGAGCGCCTGAAAGCCGGCCGCGAACCCGCGGACTGGCAGGGATTCGTTATGAAGCAATTGAGCACGTTGATCATGACGCCCGACGACGCCGATCGCGACCGCATCATTGCCGCAATGCTGCTGGCCGGGATCTCGGCCAAGGGCTGTTCCACGCCCCTGGAGCTGTTCGGGCTGTTGAGTGAGGATACCTACGACGCGGTCGTGATGGACCTCTCCGAACTGGGCGAGCTGGGCTACGCCCTGGTGGCGCGCCTGCGTGGCTCGCCGGAGCTGGGCATCATCGTCATTGGCGGCAATCTGACCCTGGACGCCCGTCTGCGCTGCCTGCAAAGCGGTGCGGATGCCTGCGTGCCCCTGCCGGCCGACGAGCGCGAGCTGGCATGCGTGCTGCTTGCCCTGGCGCGGCGCCTGCCCGCTTGGCAGGAAGACGAAGAGGCCGTCGCGCAACGCGGTACCGACGAGGGCTGGGAGCTGCGCGACCAGGACTGGACGCTCGTGGCCCCCGGCGGGGAAGAGCTGTCGCTGTCGGCCAACGAGCGGCAGATCGTCCGCCTGCTGCTGGGCGCGGCCGGCCGCGCCATCGGCCGCGCCGAACTGGCCAGCGAGCTGGCTGTCGACGGTCCGGCGGTGCGTTCCACCGGCGAGCGCAGCATCGACGTCATCGTCAGCCGGCTGCGCCGCAAGGCCGAGCTGGCGGGCCTGGTGCTTCCCATCCGAACGGTCTACGGCAGCGGCTACCTGTTCGCCAACTCCTAGCGCTGAAGGGCCTCGTGCCAGGCCGGCCGCTATGCCGGCACCAGCTCCACCGTCAGGTGCCTGACTTCGTGGATCGACGACACGCGTTCCCGTATCTGGCTGGCCGTGACTCCCCGGGCAGCCACGACGCTCACGATTGCGGCATGGGCTTGCGGGCCGATCTGCCAGACATGAAGGTCGGCGATCGTGGCGTCGCCCGCGGTTTCGATCGCGCCACGGACCTCCGCTTCCAGGTGCCGGTCCGCCTTGTCCAGCAGGATGGCGCCCGTGTCGCGCATCAAGGTCCAGGCCCAGCGCGCAATAACGACGGCTCCGACCATTCCGATCACGGGGTCGAGCCAGATCCAGCCGAGATAGCGGCCTGCCAGCAGCGCGACGATGGCCAGGACGGAAGTCAGCGCATCCGCGAGAACATGGACATACGCGGACCTCAGGTTGTTGTCATGCCCATGCGGGTGGCGGGCATGCCCGGGATGATGGTGCTCGGCGTGGACATGGCCGGCATGACCGCCGCCCAGAAGCAGCGCGCTCACGAGATTGACGCCCAGGCCGACCACGGCGATGAGCGTGGCTTCGCCGAACGCCACGTCGGTCGGCTGCACCAGCCTGATGGCCGATTCGACCCCGATGGCCAGCGACACCATGGCCAGCATGAGCGCGGATGCAAAACCGGCAAGTTCTCCCACTTTGCCGGTGCCGAAGCTGAAAGCCCGGTTGTCGGCGTTGCGCTTCGCGTAGGCATAGGCAATGGCGGCAATTCCCAGGGCGCCCGCGTGCGTTGCCATGTGAAAGCCGTCCGCCAACAATGCCATCGAGCCCGTGAGGTAGCCGGCGACGATTTCGCCGACCATCATGGCCAGCGTCAACAGGACGACCCAGCGTGTCCTCTTGGCATTTTCGTCGTGCGCGGGGCCCAGGAACGAATGGCCGTGCCGGCCGGGCGGGGAAGGGGGCAGGCTGTCCATGATCTTTACTTTGAATAGCGGCGGATGGCGCTGACCAGCGCCTCCAGGCCTTTGCTGCGTGCATCCGGCGTCAGGTCAGGGTGCGCCACGTGTTCACGGGCATGGGCCTCGAGGATTTCGTCGAGCAGGCCGTTGAGCGCGCCGCGGGTGGCGGCCACCAGGTGCAGGATGCTTTCGCAATCGGCCTCGGTTTCCAGCGAGCGCTGGATGGCCTGCACCTGGCCAGCGATCCGCTGGGTACGTTTGAGAAGTTCGTCTTTGTGGTCTGACAGGTGTGACATAGCATACCCCCCTAGGGTATGGAAAATCATAACATCCTGGAGCGCGGCGCAGCGTCCGACCGGCAGCAGGGGTTTCCCACGATGCCGCGCGTCGCGCCAGAGCCACATACGTTGCCGCCACCTTGCGGCAATGCAAAATTCGACTGCTTGCCTTTGACAGGCATGGATAACTAAGTTAAGCTGAAGGGCTTACTGCTTTATCTGCGTGCAATTTCGGCATGGCAGGTTCAAGCCGGTAATGCCCATACACCGATTGGTCTGAAGCCAGCCAACCCATGAGGGTCGGCAAAGGCTTGCGCCAGCTCCCGGAAGCATGTTGCAGGTATTTCGGGCCGGGGTGCGTCACGAGCCCTCTATCCTGGATGCATCGATCGTTGTAAGGCACCGCCGGCCTGGCCATGCAGTGTTGTACGCATTATTTGTCTGCAAGACCCGCTCTTTTACGTAAACGAACGTTTGAGGCGGTTTTGCGTGAACTGCCTCCCCCTCGCTTGGGGCCAGACTGGCCGCCGAATGCTGGGAGGGTGCGAGTACGTAAGTACTTACCAGTGGTACGTAAAAGGGATTTCAAAGGTCATGCCTACCATTAGCCAGCTCGTGCGCAAGCCGCGCGAAGTCAGCATCATCAAGAGCAAGAGCCCCGCGCTCGAGAACTGCCCGCAGCGTCGCGGCGTTTGCACTCGCGTCTACACCACCACCCCCAAGAAGCCGAACTCCGCGCTGCGTAAGGTTGCCAAGGTGCGTCTGACCAACGGTTACGAAGTCATTTCGTACATCGGCGGTGAAGGCCACAACCTGCAGGAGCACTCGGTGGTTCTGGTGCGTGGCGGTCGTGTCAAGGACTTGCCCGGTGTGCGTTATCACATCGTGCGCGGCTCCCTCGACCTGCAAGGCGTCAAGGATCGCAAACAGGCTCGTTCGAAGTACGGCGCCAAGCGTCCGAAGAAGGCCTAAGCTCTATATGCAGTACCCCAGGTTGCGGATGTCCGCGGCCCGGAAAGTGCAGCTGCGTCCTTCACATTGCGAAGCCAGCGCAGCATGTAAGGGGTCGTCCTTCTAGGCGGCCATGGCCGTGTCACGAGACGCGGTTCAACTGAACAGACACAAGGAAGCAAAAATGCCCCGTCGTCGCGAAGTACCCAAGCGCGAGATTCTGCCCGATCCCAAGTTCGGCAGCGTCGAACTCGCCAAATTCATGAACGTTGTGATGCTGGACGGCAAGAAGGCCGTCGCCGAGCGCATCATCTACGGTGCCCTCGAGCAAGTTCAGGTCAAGACCGGCAAGGATGCCATCGAAGTCTTCAACCTGGCCATCAACAACATCAAGCCGATCGTCGAAGTGAAGAGCCGCCGCGTGGGCGGTGCCAACTATCAGGTGCCGGTTGAAGTGCGCCCCGTGCGCCGCCTGGCCCTGGCTATGCGTTGGCTCCGTGAAGCCGCCAAGAAGCGTGGCGAGAAATCGATGGATCTGCGTTTGGCTGGAGAACTCATCGACGCCTCCGAAGGTCGTGGCGCCGCGATGAAGAAACGCGAAGACACACACAAGATGGCCGAGGCCAACAAGGCCTTCAGCCATTTCCGCTGGTAAATTAAGGACTACCTACCATGGCCCGCAAAACCCCGATCGAGCGCTATCGCAACATTGGTATCTCTGCGCACATCGATGCAGGGAAAACCACCACCACCGAACGCATCCTGTTCTACACCGGCGTCAACCACAAACTTGGCGAAACCCATGACGGCTCGGCCACCATGGACTGGATGGAGCAAGAGCAAGAGCGTGGCATCACCATTACGTCGGCTGCTACGACGGCGTTTTGGCGTGGCATGGCCGGCAACTATCCCGAACACCGCATCAACATCATCGACACCCCGGGACACGTGGACTTCACCATCGAGGTGGAGCGTTCCATGCGCGTCCTGGACGGTGCCTGCATGGTGTACTGCGCGGTGGGCGGCGTGCAGCCGCAGTCCGAAACCGTGTGGCGCCAGGCTAACAAGTATGGCGTGCCCCGCCTGGCCTTCGTCAACAAGATGGACCGCACCGGCGCCAACTTCTTCAAGGTCTATGACCAGCTGAAGACGCGCCTGCGCGCCAACCCCGTGCCCATCGTGATCCCGATCGGCGCCGAAGACTCGTTCACCGGCGTGGTCGACCTGGTCAAGATGAAAGCGATCATCTGGGACGAGGCCAGCCAGGGCACCAAGTTCGAATACGGCGACATTCCGGCCGAGCTGGAAGGCACGGCCAACGAGTGGCGCGAGAAGCTGGTGGAAGCCGCCGCCGAGTCGTCCGAGGAACTGATGAACAAGTACCTCGAGACCGGCTCGCTGGACGAAGACGACATCAACGTCGCGCTGCGCCAGCGCACCATCGCTGGTGAAATCCAGCCGATGCTGTGCGGCACCGCGTTCAAGAACAAGGGCGTGCAGCGCATGCTCGACGCCGTGATCGACTATCTGCCTTCGCCGGCGGACATTCCCCCGGTCGACGGCCAGGACGACGATGGCAATCCCATCAAGCGCAGCGCCGACGATGCCGAGAAGTTCTCCGCGCTGGCGTTCAAGCTGATGAGCGATCCGTTCGTGGGTCAGCTGACCTTCGTGCGCGTGTATTCGGGCGTGCTGAAGTCGGGCGATACCGTCTACAACCCCATCAAGGGCAAGAAAGAGCGTATCGGTCGTCTGCTGCAGATGCATGCGAACAACCGCGAAGAGATCAAGGAAGTGCTGGCCGGCGACATCGCCGCCGTGGTGGGCCTGAAGGACGTCACCACCGGCGAGACGCTGTGCGATATCGATTCGCACATCCTGCTCGAGCGCATGGAGTTCCCCGAGCCCGTGATTTCGCAGGCCGTCGAACCCAAGTCGAAGGCCGACCAGGAAAAGATGGGCCTGGCGCTGTCGCGCCTGGCGCAGGAAGATCCGTCGTTCCGCGTGCGCAGCGACGAAGAATCCGGCCAGACCATCATTTCCGGCATGGGCGAACTGCACCTGGAAATCCTGGTCGATCGCATGCGTCGTGAATTCGGCGTGGAAGCCAACGTCGGCAAGCCGCAGGTGGCCTACCGCGAAACCATCCGCAAGAACTGCGACGAAGTGGAAGGCAAGTTCGTCAAGCAGTCGGGCGGCCGCGGCCAGTACGGCCACGTGGTGCTCAAGCTGGAACCCCTGCCCCCGGGCGGCGGCTACGAATTCGTGGACGCCATCAAGGGCGGCGTGGTGCCGCGCGAGTACATCCCGGCGGTCGACAAGGGCATCCAGGAAACGCTGCCCGCAGGCATCCTGGCCGGCTACCCGGTCGTGGACGTGAAGGCGACGCTGTTCTTCGGTTCGTACCACGATGTGGACTCGAACGAAAACGCGTTCAAGATGGCTGCTTCGATGGCCTTCAAGGAAGGCATGCGTCGCGCCAGCCCGGTCCTGCTGGAGCCGATGATGGCTGTGGAAGTGGAAACGCCGGAAGACTACGCCGGTACCGTGATGGGCGACCTGTCGTCCCGCCGCGGTATGGTGCAGGGCATGGACGACATTGTCGGCGGCGGCAAGACCATCAAGGCCGAGGTTCCCCTGGCCGAGATGTTCGGGTACGCCACCAACCTGCGTTCGCTCACGCAAGGTCGCGCCACCTACACGATGGAATTCAAGCATTACGCCGAAGCGCCCAAGAACGTCGCTGACGAAGTCATCGCCGCTCGGGGCAAGTAAGTAACCGTCGCCGCGCTTTCAGGTTGGAAGCGCGGCACAACAACCAAGTTTCCTTGAAAGTCAAAGGATAGAAATCATGGCAAAAGGCAAGTTTGAACGTACCAAGCCGCACGTGAACGTGGGTACGATTGGTCACGTTGACCACGGCAAAACGACGTTGACGGCGGCGATCACGACGGTGCTGTCGAACAAGTTCGGCGGCGAGGCTCGCGGCTACGACCAGATTGACGCGGCGCCGGAAGAGAAGGCGCGTGGGATCACGATCAACACCTCGCACGTTGAGTACGAGACGGAGACGCGTCACTACGCGCACGTTGATTGCCCGGGTCACGCTGACTACGTGAAGAACATGATCACGGGTGCTGCGCAGATGGACGGCGCGATCCTGGTGGTGTCGGCCGCAGACGGTCCGATGCCGCAGACGCGCGAGCACATTTTGCTGTCGCGCCAGGTTGGCGTGCCGTACATCATCGTGTTCCTGAACAAGGCGGACATGGTTGATGACGCGGAGCTGCTCGAGCTGGTGGAGATGGAAGTCCGCGAACTGCTGAGCAAGTACGATTTCCCGGGCGATGACACGCCGATCGTGAAGGGTTCGGCCAAGCTGGCGCTGGAAGGCGACAAGGGCGAACTGGGCGAGCAGGCGATTCTGTCGCTGGCGCAAGCGCTGGACACGTACATTCCGACGCCGGAGCGCGCGGTCGACGGTGCGTTCCTGATGCCGGTGGAAGACGTGTTCTCGATCTCGGGCCGTGGCACGGTGGTGACTGGCCGTATCGAGCGCGGCGTGGTGAAGGTTGGCGAGGAAATCGAAATCGTGGGCATCAAGCCGACGGTGAAGACGACCTGCACGGGCGTGGAGATGTTCCGCAAGCTGCTGGACCAGGGCCAGGCGGGCGACAACGTGGGTATCTTGCTGCGCGGCACCAAGCGTGAAGACGTCGAGCGTGGCCAGGTGCTGGCCAAGCCGGGTTCGATCAACCCGCACACGGACTTCACGGCCGAGGTGTACATTCTGTCCAAGGAAGAGGGTGGCCGTCACACGCCGTTCTTCAACGGCTATCGTCCGCAGTTCTACTTCCGCACGACGGACGTGACCGGCACGATCGACCTGCCGGCGGACAAGGAAATGGTGCTGCCGGGCGACAACGTGTCGATGACCGTCAAGCTGCTGGCCCCGATCGCCATGGAAGAAGGTCTGCGTTTCGCCATCCGTGAAGGCGGTCGTACCGTCGGCGCCGGCGTCGTCGCCAAGATCATCAAGTAAAGCAGTACCCAACCAGCGAGGGCGGTAGTCGCCGCCTTCGCTTTTCGTTCTTTAGGAAACGCCATGAAAAACCAAAAGATCCGCATCCGTCTGAAGGCTTTCGATTACAAGCTGATCGATCAGTCCGCAGCGGAGATTGTCGACACCGCCAAGCGTACCGGCGCTGTCGTGCGCGGTCCGGTTCCGCTGCCCACGCGTATCCGTCGTTACGACGTGCTGCGTTCGCCCCACGTCAACAAGACGTCGCGCGACCAGTTCGAGATCCGTACCCATCAGCGCCTGATGGACATCGTGGATCCCACCGACAAGACCGTTGACGCGTTGATGCGTCTGGACCTGCCGGCTGGCGTCGACGTCGAGATCGCGTTGCAGTAAGACGTGTGCGGGTTGGCGCCCCTGTGGCGCAGCTCGTGAAAAATGGCCGCATTCCCCCGGGAGTGCGGCCATTTTGCTTTGGCGCGACAGCTCCGTCGCGGCGTCGGCGCCACAGTTTGCCTGCGGCACGGGCCTGTTTGGCTAGGTGCTTGTGTTGCCAGGAAAAAGCATGCTAATATGCGAGACTTGCCATTTTGTGGCGAGAGAAACTATGGGCGCGCGCAATAGGCCGCCAGCTGGCTTGTCGGCCAGCCGGGGTTTGATGCGGCGTACCAGGTTACTTAGTCCTGTAGGGCGCTGGCCGTTACCCTGCGCCTGATTAGCCCCGACCAATCGCAGTCGGGAATGGAGAAAACAATGTCGAATTCGACGCCCACGCCCGCCGCCCATCGGCTGGGTCTGGTGGGTCGCAAGGTCGGCATGACCCGTATTTTCACGGAGGATGGCGAGTCCATCCCTGTGACGGTGCTGGACGTGTCGAACAACCGTGTGACCCAAGTCAAGTCCCTGGAATCCGACGGCTACGCCGCCATCCAAGTGACTTATGGCACCCGCCGCGCCACGCGCGTGGTCAAGCCGCAAGCCGGTCACTACGCCAAGGCTGGCGCGGAAGCCGGTAGCATCCTGAAGGAATTCCGCCTCGACCCCGCTCGCGCCGCCGAATTCGCGGCTGGTGCGGTCATCGCCGTGGAATCCGTGTTCGAAGCCGGCCAGCAGGTCGACGTGACGGGCACGAGCATCGGTAAGGGTTTCGCCGGTACGATCAAGCGCCACAACTTCGGTTCGCAGCGCGCCTCGCACGGTAACTCGCGCTCGCACCGCGTTCCTGGCTCGATCGGCCAGGCACAGGACCCGGGTCGCATTTTCCCCGGCAAGCGCATGTCCGGCCATATGGGTGATGTCACCCGCACCGTTCAAAACCTCGACGTGGTTCGCGTCGATGCCGAACGCGGCCTGCTGATGGTCAAGGGCGCTGTCCCGGGCCACGCCGGCGGTGATGTCATCGTGCGTCCGGCTGTCAAGGCGCCGGCCAAGAAGGGGGCGTAAGTAAATGGATCTCAAGCTCCTGAATGACCAAGGTCAGGCCGCTACGTTCAGCGCACCCGACACCATCTTCGGTCGCGACTTCAACGAAGCGCTGGTTCACCAGATCGTGGTGGCCTTCCAGGCCAATGCCCGCAGCGGCAACCGCGCTCAGAAGGACCGCGCCGAAGTCAAGCACTCCACCAAGAAGCCCTGGCGCCAGAAGGGTACCGGCCGCGCTCGCGCCGGTATGACCTCGTCGCCGCTGTGGCGTGGGGGTGGTCGCGCGTTCCCGAACTCGCCTGAAGAAAACTTCAGCCAGAAGGTCAACAAGAAGATGTACCGCGCCGGGATCCGCTCGATTCTGTCGCAGTTGGCCCGTGAAGACCGCGTCGCCGTCGTCGATACGTTCACGCTCGAATCGCCCAAGACCAAGCTGGCTGCCGCCAAGCTGAAGAGCCTGGGCCTGGATTCGGTCCTGATCATCACCGACAACGTCGATGAGAATGTTTATCTCGCCACCCGCAACCTGCCGCACGTTGCCGTGGTTGAGCCCCGCTATGCCGATCCGTTGTCGCTGATCCACTACAAGAAAGTGCTGATCACCAAGCCGGCCATCGCGCAACTCGAGGAGATGCTGGGATGAATGCCGAACGCTTGATGCAAGTCATTCTGGCGCCGATCGTGACCGAAAAGGCCACCTTCGTTGCCGAGAAAAATCAGCAAGTCGCTTTCCGTGTCGTGGCTGACGCTACCAAGCCGGAAATCAAGGCTGCCGTCGAACTGCTGTTCAAGGTGCAGGTCGAATCCGTGCAGGTCCTCAACCGTAAGGGCAAAGTCAAGCGCTTTGGCCGCTTCGTTGGTCGCCGCCGCAATGAGCGCAAGGCCTACGTCGCGCTCAAGGACGGCCAGGAAATCGACTTTGCGGAGGTGAAGTAAATGGCCCTCGTTAAAGTCAAACCGACCTCGGCTGGCCGCCGTGGCATGGTGAAGGTCGTCAGCCCGAAGCTGCACAAGGGTGCGCCTCACGCTGCGCTGCTCGAGAAGAAGACCCGTGGTTCGGGCCGTAACAACAACGGCCACATCACGGTTCGCCATCGTGGCGGCGGTCACAAGCAGCACTACCGCGTTGTCGACTTCCGTCGCAACAAGGATGGCATCCCGGCCAAGGTCGAGCGCCTGGAATACGACCCCAACCGCACCGCGCATATCGCACTGCTGTGCTATGCCGACGGCGAGCGTCGCTACATCATCGCGCCGCGCGGCCTGGAAGTGGGCGCCACGCTGATCTCGGGCATCGAAGCCCCGATCCGCGCCGGCAACACCCTGCCGATCCGCAACATTCCGGTGGGCACGACGATCCACTGCATCGAAATGATCCCTGGCAAGGGTGCCCAGATGGCCCGTTCGGCCGGCGCTTCCGCCGTCCTGATGGCCCGTGAAGGCACGTACGCCCAGGTGCGCCTGCGCTCCGGCGAAGTGCGCCGCGTGCACATCCAATGCCGCGCCACCATTGGCGAAGTCGGCAACGAAGAACATAGCCTGCGCCAGATTGGCAAGGCCGGCGCCATGCGCTGGCGTGGTGTTCGTCCGACGGTTCGTGGCGTTGCCATGAACCCGATCGATCACCCGCACGGTGGTGGTGAAGGCCGTACCGGCGAAGCTCGCGAACCGGTGAGCCCGTGGGGTACTCCGGCGAAGGGTTTCAAGACCCGCCGCAACAAGCGGACGAACAATATGATCGTCCAACGGCGCAAGCGCAAGTAAGAGGCGAACACTATGTCACGTTCGATCAAGAAAGGCCCGTTTGTCGACGCGCACCTGATCAAAAAGGTGGATGCGGCTGTCGCGGGCAAAGACAAGAAGCCGATCAAAACCTGGTCGCGTCGTTCCACGGTCCTGCCGGAATTCATCGGCCTGACGATTGCCGTCCACAACGGCCGCCAGCATGTTCCCGTTTACATCAACGAGAACATGGTCGGTCACAAGCTGGGCGAGTTCGCGCTGACCCGTACGTTCAAGGGTCACGCCGCGGACAAGAAGTCGAAGAGGTAAGCGATGGAAACTACTGCCATTATCCGTGGTGTTCACATCTCGGCTCAGAAGACCCGTCTGGTTGCGGACCTGATCCGCGGCAAGTCGGTGGCTCAAGCCCTGAACATCCTCACCTTCTCGCCCAAGAAGGCCGCCGTCATCCTGAAGAAGGCTGTCGAGTCGGCTATCGCCAACGCCGAGCACAACGACGGCGCCGATATCGACGAGTTGAAGGTCACCACCATTTTTGTGGACAAGGCTCAATCGATGAAGCGTTTCTCGGCTCGCGCCAAGGGCCGCGGTAACCGTATCGAGAAGCAGACCTGCCATATCACGGTCAAGGTCGGAGCTTAAGGAGTCACGATGGGTCAGAAAATTCACCCCACTGGGTTCCGTCTCGCGGTCACCCGTAATTGGACCTCGCGTTGGTTCGCCGACGACAAGGCTTTCGGCACCATGCTGGCCGAAGACATCCGCGTTCGCGAGTACCTGAAGAAGAAGCTGAAGAGCGCTTCCGTCGGTCGCGTCATCATCGAGCGTCCCGCCAAGAACGCCCGCATCACCGTTTACTCGGCCCGTCCGGGTGTGGTGATCGGCAAGCGCGGCGAGGACATCGAGAACCTGAAGGCCGATCTGCAGCGTCTGATGGGCGTGCCCGTGCACGTCAACATCGAGGAAATCCGCAAGCCGGAAACCGACGCCCAGCTGATCGCCGACTCGATCTCGCAGCAGCTCGAAAAGCGCATCATGTTCCGCCGCGCGATGAAGCGCGCCATGCAGAACGCCATGCGCCTGGGTGCTCAAGGCATCAAGATCATGAGCTCGGGCCGTCTGAACGGCATCGAAATCGCGCGCACCGAATGGTACCGCGAAGGCCGTGTACCGCTTCACACGCTGAAGGCGAACATCGACTACGGCACCTCGGAAGCCCACACCACCTATGGTGTGATTGGCATCAAGGTGTGGGTCTACAAGGGCGATATGCTGGCCAATGGCGAGCTGCCTCCCGAAGCCGCCACCCCGCGTGAAGAAGAGCGTCGTCCGCGCCGCGCCCCGCGTGGCGATCGTCCGGACGGTGCCCGTACCGGTCGTCCGGGCGGTCGTGGCCGTGGTCCCCGCAAGGCGGACGCGGCTCCGGCGCCTGAAGGAGAATAACCATGCTGCAACCCTCTCGCAGGAAGTACCGCAAAGAGCAGAAAGGCCGTAACACGGGCCTGGCTTCGCGCGGCACGCACGTTTCGTTCGGCGAGTTCGGCCTGAAGGCCACCGGCCGTGGCCGCCTGACCGCGCGTCAGATCGAAGCCGCTCGTCGCGCCATCAACCGTCACATCAAGCGTGGCGGCCGTATCTGGATCCGTATTTTCCCGGACAAGCCGATCTCGCAAAAGCCGGCCGAAGTCCGTATGGGTAACGGCAAGGGCAACCCCGAGTACTGGGTCGCCGAGATCCAGCCGGGCAAGGTGCTCTACGAAATGGAAGGGGTCAGTGAAGAACTGGCGCGCGAGGCGTTCCGCCTGGCCGCTGCCAAGCTGCCGATCTCGACCACGTTCGTCGCGCGTCATATCGGTGCTTAAGGAGTACTAAATGAAAGCCAGCGAACTCCGTTCCAAAGACGCCGCCGAGCTCGGCAAAGAGCTCGAGAGCCTGCTGAAGGCACAATTCGGTCTGCGTATGCAGAAGGCCACGCAGCAGCTTGCCAATACCAGCCAGCTGCGCAACGTGCGCCGCGACATCGCGCGCGTGCGTACCTTGCTGACCGAGAAGGCAGGGAAATAATATGAGCGAAACTCAAAACACTCAGGTTGCCAAGCGCCAGCGTACGCTGGTCGGCAAGGTTGTCAGCAACAAGATGGACAAGACGGTCGTCGTTCTGGTCGAACGCCGCGTCAAGCACCCCATCTTTGGCAAGATCATCATGCGTTCGGCCAAGTACAAGGCGCATGACGAGTCGAACCAATACAACGAAGGCGATACCGTCGAAATCGCGGAAGGCCGCCCCATCTCGCGCTCCAAAGCGTGGCGTGTGGTGCGTCTGGTCGAAGCGGCGCGCGTCATCTAAGTTGCACGCAGGATACCGGAGCGGCTCGCCGCTCCGGCATGAAACGGCAAGAGCCTGGCTCTTGCCGTTTTTTTGTTCATCGAGCATTGCCGCGGCAAATGGGGCGGCCGGGAGCCTGTCCCCGCCGGGGCAGGCTCCTCGCCACACGCCAGAACGCTGATGCGCGTCAGGCGAGCGCGGCGGGTGCCGCGAGAAAATCGGCGATCGCCTGTATCTGCGCCGTGACGTTGAGCGCCGGGGCGTGGCCGCAGTCAGGAAAATCGATACGCCGGGCGCGTGGCCCGCGCCGCGTCATGGCGTGCGCGACCTCCGGCAACAGCAGGTCGGAGTCGGCGCCGCGCAGCAGCAATACGGGTATGCGCAGCGAGTCGTATTCGGACCAGCGCTCGTAGTCGGTGGGGTGATGGCGAAACTGGCCGACGATGGCCGGATCGTAGTGCGTGGTGACCCGTCCGTCGGGCAAGCGGCGTATCGAGGTTTCCGCCATGCGGCGCCATTGCGCATCGCTTAACCACCCGTAGGGCCGATAGGCCGAACGCAGCCATGCTTCCAGTTCACCGACGGTGTCGAACGCGGGCGGTGCGCCCGCGTAGGCCAGGATGCGCTCGATGGCCGGCGCGGGAAGCGTGGGGCCGATATCGTTGAGCACCAGGTGCGTGATGCGTCCGCGCAGCGCGGTGGCGGCGCCGTGCATGCCGATGGCGCCTCCCATCGAAGTGCCGATCCAGCGCACCCCGGACAGGCCCAGCCGGTCGAGCAGCTCGCACGCCAGCGTGGCATAGAAATCCAGGCAGTACTCCTGCGCCGGCCGGGGGCTCCATTGCGACAGGCCCCGGCCTATCGTATCGGGGCAGATGATGCGATACCGGTCGGCCAGGGCCTGTGCCAGGTCGTCGAAGTCGCGGCCGGTGCGCGCCAGCCCGTGCCACATGACCAGCGGTGGCGCATCGCGGCGGCCCCATTCGACATAGTGCAGCTCGCGTCCGGCGCACCGCGCGTAGTGCGATGCAGGCAGATGTTGGCAGGACATGGTCTTTTCCCCGGTTGCGCCGGCTGGCCGGCCATGAAAAACCCCGCCGGATCGCGGCGGGGTTGGCCTGAGCCCGGAAGCCGGGATCAGATGTGCGTGATGTACTTCGTGACCAGGTAGCCGTCGAAGGTTTCCAGGCCGCCTTCGCTGCCGATGCCGCTGTCCTTGATGCCACCGAAGGGCGTCTCGGCCAGCGCGCTGCCGAAGTGATTGATGTTGACCATGCCGGCCTCCAGGGCATTGGAGACCTTGGTTGCCGTCTTCAGCGAGTTGGTGAACACATACGAAGACAGGCCGAACGGCAGGCTGTTGGCGCGTCGCAGCACTTCGTCGGTGTCGGTGAAGCGCACCACAGGCGCCAGCGGGCCGAAGGGTTCTTCGGTCATCAGCATGGCGTTGTCGGGCAGCTCGGTGACCACGGTCGGGCTGAAGAAGTAGCCCTTGCGGTCCGGCGCGTCGCCGCCAAGCACCACCTTGCCGCCGTGCTTGAGCGCATCGTCGACGAAGGTGCTCATGGCGGGAACGCGGCGTTCGTGCGCCAGCGGACCCATGTCGGTGCCTTTCTCCAGGCCGTCGCCGACCTTGATGTTCTTGAGCACCTCGGTAAAGCGGGCCAGGAACTGCTCGTAGGCGCCGTTCTGCACATAGAAGCGGGTGGGCGACACGCATACCTGGCCGGCGTTGCGGACCTTGAAGCGCGCCAGCATTTCGGCGGCCCGGTCGACGTCGGCATCGTCGAACACCAGCACCGGCGAATGGCCGCCGAGCTCCATGGTGACGCGCTTCATGTGCGCGCCGGCCAGGGCGGCCAGTTGCTTGCCGACAGGCACGGAACCCGTGAACGACACCTTGCGCACGATGGGCGAGCGGATCAGGTAGTCGGAGATCTTGGCCGGTTCGCCCCAGACGATGTTCAGGCAGCCCTTGGGCAGGCCGGCTTCGTGGAACATGCGGGCGATCGCCATTACGGCGCTGGGGGAATCTTCCGGCCCCTTGAGCACCACCGTGCAGCCGGCGCCCAGCGCGGCGGCGATCTTGCGGATGGCCTGGTTGTACGGGAAGTTCCAGGGCGTGAACGCGGCGCATACGCCGATGGGCTCGCGCACCACGAACTGGCGGACATCCGGATTGCGCGGCGGGATCACGCGGCCGTAGATGCGGCGGCATTCTTCGGCATGCCAGTCGGCGTGCTCGGAGCAGGAAGCCACTTCGCCCACTGCTTCGGCCAAGGGCTTGCCCTGGTCCAGCGTCATGTTGCGGCCGATTTCCTGGGCGCGGTCGCGCGAGAGCTGGCCGACCTTGCGCAGGATGGCCGCGCGTTCCATGGGCGAGGTGCGCTTCCAGGTTTCGAAGGCGCGTTGCGCGGCGGCCAGGGCGCGGTCCAGGTCGGCTTCGGAGGCGTGCGGCAACTGGCCAAGCACCTCGAGCGTGGCCGGATTGACGACGTCCTGCGTGCGCCTGCCGTCGCCCGTCAGGAACTCGCCATCGATATACAGTGCCAACTGTTCATACATGCTTGTCAGTCCTCGCGAATTTATGGGGTGGTGGTGTTTTTTGCCAGTCTAAACCAGCTTGCCTCGTCGCGGGGGGGCCACTAGGAGCCGGGACCAGGGAGCCAATGATGCCGGCGCGCGCGAGCGGTTGCCCGCATTTCACGAAATCTCGCCGGACGTGGGCATGATCACCAACGACCATCAGTGGAAGACCTTCGTGTTCGTGGGGTATGGGATGCGCTCGGCCTGCAACCTGGCACGCTGTCCCCGGACCGCGCAGGCCCTGCTGCGCATTTCCGGATTGCCCACGGCGTTCTCGTCTCCATTCTCGAACCCGGCACGCGCATCCCCTTGCAGCGTGGCCCGTACAATGGCGTGCTGCGCCTGCATCTGGCCCTGATCGTGCCGCAGATGCCTGGGAGCGCCGGTGCCATGGACCAAAACAGGGCCACATCAGTGCGCCGCCTGCCGCGGCCGCGGCCGTGGGCGTTGGATTGAGCCGACAGTGCGGGGCAAATGTGCAAGGGCCTTGCATAGATTCGTTTGGCGGGGTAGAATTACCAGCTTTCCCAAATTGTTGGTTCGATTGGGCCGGTTTTGGTTGGACTTTCCGGGGTTCTAGGCTTGGGTTAAACGAAACGACCTGGGTGGAATGAGCCTTCGGGCCTGGCATAGCCAGGCAGGGCCAAGCGACAGGCAGGCGGCAGAAGCGCGGAGCGGGCAGGGTATCGGGCAACCGGTGTTTGCAAGCTCCTGATTCGGCGGCCAGATCAGCTGGCAAGAGGGAAATTTCCGCAGGATTTCAACCCAGGGTCGTTCGTTGCCAGCAGGCTGCGCACGGACCTGACGGGACCAAAACTGGCAGGAAATGCGAACCTGGGAAGGGCGTGTTTTCAGTTAAGTTGGAACAGGAAAAATCATGATCCAAATGCAGACCACGCTGGACGTGGCCGACAACACTGGTGCGCGTGCTGTCATGTGCATCAAGGTGCTCGGTGGCTCCAAGCGCCGTTATGCCGGTATCGGCGACATCATCAAGGTGAGCGTCAAAGATGCGGCTCCGCGCGGACGCGTCAAGAAAGGCGAAATCTACAACGCTGTGGTGGTGCGTACCGCCAAGGGCGTGCGCCGCAAAGACGGTTCGCTGATCCGTTTCGGTGGCAATGCCGCCGTGTTGCTCAATGCCAAGCTGGAGCCGATCGGCACCCGCATCTTCGGACCCGTTACGCGTGAACTGCGTACCGAGCGGTTCATGAAGATCGTGTCGCTGGCCCCGGAAGTGCTGTAAGGAGCCCGCGATGAACAACATCCGTAAAGGCGACGAAGTCATCGTCCTGACCGGCCGCGACAAGAAGCGTCGCGGCACCGTGCTGGCCCGCGTTGACGCCGACCATGTGCTGGTCGAAGGCGTGAACGTCGTGAAGAAGCACGTCAAGGCCAACCCGATGGCCAACAATCCTGGCGGCATCGTCGAAAAGACCATGCCCATCCACGTTTCGAACGTGGCGCTGTTCAACCCGGCCACCGGCAAGGGCGACCGCGTCGGCGTGCAGGAAGTGGACGGTCGCAAGGTTCGCGTGTTCCGTTCCAATGGCGCCGTGGTCGGCGCCAAGGCGTAAGGGGCGACAGACATGTCTCGTTTGCAAGAGTTTTACAAGAGCAAGGTCGTTGCCGACCTGCAGGCCAAGTTCGGCTACAAGTGCGTGATGGAAGTGCCCCGCATCACCAAGATCACCCTGAACATGGGTGTCTCGGAAGCGGTCGCCGACAAGAAGGTCATCGAGCACGCTGTTTCCGACCTGACCAAGATCTCCGGCCAGAAGCCCGTGGTGACCAAGACCCGCAAGGCTATTGCCGGGTTCAAGATCCGCGAAAACTATCCGATCGGTTGCATGGTCACGCTGCGTGGTCAGCGCATGTACGAATTCCTGGATCGCCTGGTTGCGGTCGCGCTGCCGCGCGTGCGTGACTTCCGCGGCATCTCGGGTCGTGCGTTCGACGGCCGTGGCAACTACAACATCGGGGTGAAAGAGCAAATCATCTTCCCCGAAATCGAATACGACAAGATCGACGCGCTGCGTGGGCTGAACATCAGCATCACCACCACCGCCAAGACTGACGACGAAGCCAAGGCGCTGTTGACGGCCTTCAGCTTCCCGTTCCGTAACTAAGGGGCTGATGACGTGGCTAAACTCTCCCTCATCAATCGTGATATCAAGCGCGCCAAGCTGGCTGACAAGTATGCCGCCAAGCGCGCCGAATTGAAGGCGATCATCGACGACCAGTCGAAGACCGACGAAGAACGTTACCAAGCTCGGCTCAAGCTGCAACAGCTGCCGCGCAATGCCAACCCCACTCGCCAACGCAATCGTTGCGTGGTTACCGGTCGTCCGCGCGGCGTGTTCCGCAAGTTCGGCCTGACCCGCCACAAATTGCGTGAAATGGCGATGAAGGGCGAAGTTCCCGGCATGACCAAGGCCAGCTGGTAGGAGAACGAATATGAGCATGAGCGATCCCATCGCCGATATGCTGACTCGCATTCGCAATGCGCAGCAAGTTGACAAAACCACGGTGACCATGCCCGCCTCGAAGCTGAAAGTGGCCATTGCCACCGTGCTGAAAGACGAAGGCTACATCGATGGCTATTCGGTCAAGGGCACCCAGGCCAAGCCTGAGCTCGAGATCACCCTGAAGTACTACGCCGGCCGTCCGGTCATCGAGCGCATCGAACGCGTCTCGCGCCCCGGTCTGCGTATCTACAAGGGCCGCACCAGCATTCCTCAGGTCATGAACGGCCTGGGCGTGGCTATCGTTTCGACCTCGCGCGGCGTGATGACCGACCGCAAGGCTCGCGCCAATGGCGTGGGCGGCGAAGTCCTGTGCTACGTGGCCTAAGGAGAGTCGAATGTCACGTATCGCTAAATACCCGGTAGAACTGCCCAAGGGTGTTGAAGCCAGCATCCAGCCGGACCAGATTACCGTCAAGGGCCCGCTGGGCACCTTGGTGCAATCGCTGACTGGCGACGTCAACGTCGCCCAGGAAGACGGCAAGCTGACCTTTGTCGTTGCCAACGACAGCCGCCATGCCAACGCGATGTCGGGCACCTTGCGCGCCCTGGTCGCCAACATGGTGACCGGCGTGAGCAAGGGCTTCGAACGCAAGCTGAACCTGGTCGGCGTGGGTTACCGCGCCCAGATTCAAGGCGACGCGGTCAAGCTGCAGCTGGGTTTTTCGCACGATGTCGTGCACCAGCTGCCCGCCGGCGTCAAGGCCGAATGCCCCACCCAGACGGAAATCGTCATCAAGGGCCCGAACAAGCAAGTCGTCGGTCAGGTGGCCGCTGAAATTCGCAAGTACCGTGAACCTGAGCCCTACAAGGGCAAGGGTGTGCGCTACGCGGACGAACGCGTCGTCATCAAAGAAACCAAGAAGAAATAACGGCGCACGCAAGGACGAATCATGGACAAAAAAGTTTCCCGTTTGCGTCGTGCGGTTCCGACCCGCCGGAAGATTGCGCAGCTGCGAGTGCATCGCCTGTCGGTTTTCCGCTCGAACCTGCACATCTACGCCAACATCATTTCGCCGGAAGGCGATCGCGTGCTGGTCAGCGCCTCGACGCTGGAAGCCGAAGTTCGCGCGCAGCTGGGCGGCGCCGGCAAGGGTGGCAACGCCACCGCCGCCGCGCTGGTGGGCAAGCGTGTTGCCGAGAAGGCCAAGGCCGCCGGCATCGAGCTGGTTGCCTTCGATCGCTCGGGCTTTCGTTACCATGGCCGCGTGAAAGCGTTGGCCGAAGCCGCGCGCGAAGCCGGCCTGAAGTTCTAAGCGAGGATCTGTCAAATGGCTACTAAAGTACAAGGCAAGCACGCCGCGGAAAAAGAGAACGACGACGGTCTGCGCGAGAAGATGATCGCGGTCAACCGCGTGAGCAAAGTGGTCAAGGGTGGTCGCACCATGAGCTTTGCCGCGTTGTCCGTGGTGGGCGATGGCGATGGCCGTATCGGCATGGGCAAGGGCAAGGCGCGTGAAGTGCCGGTGTCGGTTCAGAAGGCAATGGAACAGGCCCGCCGCGGCATGTTCAAGGTCGCCCTGAAGAACGGCACGCTGCACCATACCGTGGTGGGCAAGCACGGCGCCTCGACGGTGCTGATTTCGCCGGCCG
Organism: Bordetella bronchiseptica; assembly: GCF_900636925.1. Classification (NCBI taxonomy): domain Bacteria; kingdom Pseudomonadati; phylum Pseudomonadota; class Betaproteobacteria; order Burkholderiales; family Alcaligenaceae; genus Bordetella; species Bordetella bronchiseptica. Next base: position 5,126,415 of record NZ_LR134326.1, on the reverse strand, counting down.
CTGAAGGTACCGGCGTGATTGCCGGCGGTCCGATGCGCGCTATTTTCGAAGTGATGGGTGTGCGTAACGTGGTTGCCAAGAGCCTGGGCTCGAGCAACCCCTACAACCTGGTTCGCGCCACGTTGAATGGTCTGCGCGCTTCCCTGACCCCGGCGGAAGTTGCTGCCAAGCGCGGCAAGTCCGTCGAAGAGATCCTGGGGTAAATCATGGCTCAGAAGCAGATCAAAGTTACGCTCGTGCGCTCCGTGATCGGCACCAAGCAATCCCACCGCGACACCATTCGCGGCCTGGGCCTGCGCCGTATCAACAGCAGCCGCGTGCTGGTCGACACGCCCGAGGTGCGCGGGATGATCCACAAGGTGGGTTACCTCGTCTCCGTCTCGGAAGCCTAAGGAATCACGATGTCGGATATTCAACTCAATACGCTGAAGCCCGCCGAGGGCAGCAAGCACGCCAAGCGCCGCGTCGGCCGTGGCATCGGCTCGGGCCTGGGCAAGACCGCCGGCCGTGGCCACAAGGGCCAGAAGTCGCGTTCGGGCGGCTTCCACAAGGTTGGCTTCGAAGGCGGCCAGATGCCGTTGCAGCGTCGCTTGCCCAAGCGCGGCTTCACGCCGCTGGGTCAGCACCTGTACGCTGAAGTGCGCCTGTCCGAGCTGCAATTGATGGAAGCCGAGGAAATCGACGTCCAGGCGCTCAAGGCAGCCGGTGTGGTTGGCCAAAGCGTGCGTTACGCCAAGGTCATCAAGTCGGGTGAACTCTCGCGCAAGGTGGTGCTTCGCGGCATTACCGCGACGGCCGGCGCTCGCGCCGCCATCGAAGCCGCGGGCGGCTCGCTTGCTTGAACGCGAGGTGACGAGTGGCTAAAGCGCAGGCTCTGGGCAAAACCGGTGCACGGTACGGCGATCTGAAACGCCGTCTCGTGTTCCTGGTGCTCGCCTTGGTGGTTTACCGCCTCGGTACCCACATCCCCGTGCCGGGCATCAACCCGGACGCGCTGGCGGACCTGTTCCGCCAGCACGAGGGTGGGATCCTGGGCCTGTTCAACATGTTCTCGGGTGGAGCGCTGTCGCGTTTTTCCATCTTCGCCCTGGGGATCATGCCGTACATTTCGGCATCCATCATCATGCAGTTGATGTCGGTGGTGGTGCCGTCGCTGGAAGCGCTCAAGAAAGAGGGCGAGGCCGGCCGTCGGAAGATTACCCAGTACACCCGCTACGGCACGGTCGTGCTGGCGCTGGTGCAGGCGGTGGGCATTTCGGTGGCGCTGGAGTCCCAGCCGGGGCTGGTCATCGATCCGGGCATGTTGTTCCGCTTCACGACAGTGGTCACGCTGGTTACCGGCACCATGTTCGTCATGTGGCTGGGCGAGCAGATCACCGAGCGCGGGCTGGGCAATGGCATCTCGATCCTGATCTTCGCCGGTATCGTCGCGGGCTTGCCCTCGGCGCTGGCGGGGCTGCTGGACCTGGTGCGGACGAACTCGATGTCGGTGCTGTCGGCGCTGTTCATCGTGGCCCTGGTCGTGCTGGTTACCGCCTTCGTGGTGTTCGTGGAACGCGGACAGCGCAAGATCACGGTGAACTATGCCAAGCGCCAGGTGGGCAACAAGGTGTATGGGGGCCAGAGCTCGCATCTGCCGCTCAAGCTGAACATGGCCGGGGTGATTCCGCCGATCTTCGCGTCGTCGATCATTCTGTTCCCGGCCACGATCACCAGCTGGTTCTCGAGCGGCGAACGCATGGCCTGGCTGCGTGACCTTGCTGCCGCGCTCGAGCCTCGTCAACCGCTGTACATCACGCTGTATTCGGTCGCGATCATTTTCTTCTGCTTTTTCTACACGGCCCTGGTGTTCAACAGCCGCGAAACTGCAGACAACCTGAAGAAGAGCGGCGCTTTCGTTCCGGGCATCCGTCCGGGCGAGCAGACCGCGCGTTACATTGACAAGATTCTGATGCGCTTGACGCTGGCTGGTGCGATTTACATCACGCTGGTGTGCTTGCTGCCGGAATTCCTGGTGATGCGTTGGAATGTGCCGTTCTACTTCGGTGGTACGTCCCTGTTGATTATTGTCGTGGTGACGATGGATTTCATGGCGCAAGTACAGGCCTACATGATGTCTCACCAATACGACTCGCTGCTCAAGAAGGCGAACTTCAAGGGCTCGGGTTTGCCGATGCGGTAAGCAAAGAGAATGTCTAAGGACGACGTCATCCAGATGCAAGGAGAGGTTCTTGAGAACCTCCCCAACGCGACCTTCCGCGTCAAGCTCGAAAACGGCCACGTGGTGTTGGGCCATATTTCCGGCAAGATGCGTATGCATTACATCCGGATTCTGCCCGGCGACAAGGTCACAGTGGAGCTCACGCCCTATGACCTCACGCGAGCCAGAATTGTTTTCCGCTCCAAGTGAAGCGGACCGGATTACGGAAAATTAGGAGTCAACCATGAAAGTAATGGCATCGGTTAAGCGGATCTGCCGCAACTGCAAAGTTATCAAACGTCACGGCGTGGTGCGTGTCATCTGCACCGACCCGCGTCACAAGCAGCGTCAAGGCTAACCCAGTTAGCGGTACGCAACGGATTTATTCAAGGAACAGTCATGGCCCGTATTGCTGGCATTAACATTCCGCCGCAACAGCACGCCGAGATCGGCCTGACCGCCATTTTTGGCATCGGTCGTACGCGCGCCCGCAAGATCTGCGAAGCTGCTGGTGTGCCCGTTACCAAAAAGGTCAAGGATCTGACCGACGCCGAGCTGGAGCGCATCCGTGAACACATTGGCGTGTTCGCGGTTGAAGGCGACCTGCGTCGTGAAGTTCAGCTCTCGATCAAGCGTTTGATCGACCTGGGAACCTACCGCGGCATGCGCCACAAGCGTGGCCTGCCCGTGCGCGGCCAGCGCACCCGCACCAACGCCCGCACCCGCAAGGGCCCGCGTCGTGCTGCTGCGTCCCTGAAGAAATAATCGAGGATCTAGATTATGGCGAAAGCTTCCACCAGCGGCGCTTCGCGCGTACGCAAAAAGGTCAAGAAGAACGTCTCGGACGGCATCGCGCACGTTCACGCTTCGTTCAACAACACCATCATCACCATCACCGACCGCCAGGGCAATGCCCTGTCGTGGGCGACGTCGGGTGGCGCAGGCTTCAAGGGCTCGCGCAAGTCGACGCCGTTCGCCGCGCAGGTCGCCGCTGAGACGGCTGGTCGCGTTGCCATGGAATATGGCATCAAGACCCTCGAAGTGCGTATCAAGGGCCCCGGCCCCGGCCGCGAATCGTCGGTGCGCGCGCTCAATGCGCTGGGCATCAAGATTTCGAGCATCGCCGACATCACGCCCGTTCCGCACAACGGCTGCCGTCCGCCGAAGCGTCGTCGTATCTAAAGGGAATCCACATGGCACGTTATATTGGACCCAAATGCAAGCTCTCGCGCCGCGAGGGTACCGACCTGTTCCTGAAGAGCGCGCGCCGCTCGCTGGATTCCAAGTGCAAGCTGGATTCCAAGCCCGGCCAGCATGGCCGCACCTCGGGTGCCCGTACTTCGGACTACGGTCTGCAGCTGCGCGAGAAGCAGAAGCTCAAGCGCATGTACGGCGTTCTGGAAAAGCAGTTCCGCAAGTACTTCGTTGAAGCCGAGCGCCGTCGTGGCAACACCGGCGAAACGCTGATCCAGCTGCTCGAATCGCGCCTGGACAACGTCGTCTACCGCATGGGCTTCGGCTCGACGCGCGCGGAAGCCCGTCAGCTGGTGAGCCACCGCGCCATCGAGCTGAACGGCCACACCGCCGACATCGCGTCGATGCTGGTCAAGGCCGGCGACGTGATCTCGATTCGCGAGAAGGCCAAGAAGCAAGGCCGCATCCGCGAATCGCTGGATCTGGCTGCCAGCATCGGCCTGCCCCAGTGGGTGGAAGTCGACGCCAGCAAGATGACCGGTACGTTCAAGTCGGCCCCCGATCGCGCTGACGTCGCCCGCGACGTCAACGAGTCGATGGTCGTCGAACTGTACTCGCGTTGATCGCCGCGCGCCGCCGCCCTCGGGATGGCGGTGCTGTGGTGGCTGTGCGAACCGTTTGCCTCACCCGCGCCAGCCCGCTTTCGCCATTTTGGCGGGGCGGGCTTTGCGGTAGAAACGGCGGCCGCTTTCGGGCCGCGGTTTATGCGTAGTTTCACTTAATTCCATCAGCCTTATCGGTGTAACGAGCCGAGGGTATTGAAAAGGAAAACAGTACATGTCCACTCAAGGTTTTCTGAAGCCGCGTTCCATCGAAGTCGAACCGGTCGGGGCGCATCACGCCAAGATCGTGATGGAGCCGTTCGAGCGCGGCTACGGCCATACGCTGGGCAACGCCCTGCGCCGCATCCTGCTGTCGTCGATGACCGGCTACGCGCCGACCGAAGTGCAGATGACCGGCGTGGTGCACGAATATTCGACCATTGCCGGTGTTCGCGAAGATGTCGTCGACATCCTGCTGAACCTCAAGGGCGTGGTGTTCAAGCTGCACAACCGCGACGAAGTGACCCTGGTGCTGCGCAAGAATGGCGCCGGCGCCGTGGTGGCCAGCGATATCGAGCTGCCGCACGACGTCGAGATCATCAATCCGGATCACCTGATCTGCAATCTGACCGATGCCGGCAAGATCGAAATGCAGGTCAAGGTCGAGAAGGGCCGCGGCTATGTGCCGGGCAACGTGCGCGCGCTGTCGGAAGATCGCACGCACACGATCGGCCGCATCGTGCTGGACGCTTCGTTCAGCCCCGTGCGCCGTGTCAGCTATGCCGTCGAAAGCGCTCGCGTCGAGCAGCGTACCGACCTGGACAAGCTGGTGCTGGACATCGAAACCAACGGCGTGATCTCGCCCGAGGAAGCGGTGCGCCAGGCTGCCCGCATCCTGATGGACCAGATCTCGGTGTTCGCGGCGCTGGAAGGCGCGGGCGATGCGTACGAGCCGCCGGTGCGCGGTACGCCGCAGATCGATCCGGTGCTGCTGCGCCCGGTCGACGATCTGGAACTGACGGTGCGTTCGGCCAACTGCCTGAAGGCCGAGAACATCTACTACATCGGCGACCTGATCCAGCGTACCGAGAACGAACTGCTCAAGACCCCGAACCTGGGCCGCAAGTCGCTCAACGAGATCAAGGAAGTGCTGGCCGCACGCGGCCTGACCCTTGGCATGAAGCTGGAAAACTGGCCCCCGCTGGGCCTCGAGCGCCCGTAAGCAGTCAAGCGCGGTGGGCGCGCCATGCGCCCGCCGCGATGTTTTCATGCATCGGAAGGTGCATACTTTTTCCACCGGACCGCGGCCTGTCACAGACCGATAGAAGAGCCGGATAACCCGATGGCGGAAACGCCGTCCTTAGATTCAAAGGAAATATCATGCGTCACGGTAATGGCTTGCGTAAGCTCAACCGCACCAGCAGTCACCGTCTTGCCATGTTCCGCAACATGGCCGTTTCGTTGATCACGCACGAAGCGATCAAGACCACGCTGCCGAAGGCGAAAGAACTGCGCCGCGTCATCGAACCCCTGATCACGCTGGGTAAGGAGCCCACCCTCGCGAACAAGCGTCTGGCGTTTGCCCGTCTGCGCGATCGCGACGCGGTGGTCAAGCTGTTCGCCGAAATCGGTCCGCGCTACGCGAACCGCAACGGCGGCTATACCCGCGTGCTGAAGATGGGCTTCCGTCAAGGCGACAACGCGCCCATGGCTTTCATGGAGCTGGTTGACCGTCCGGAAGTGGATGCATCCGAAGCGGACAGCGACGCCGAGTAAATCCGGCAGCGCGGAAAGCGGCAAGGGCGGGTCTTCGGACCCGCCCTTGCTTTTTGCGGCGCGCGCAGGTCTTGCGCCGGCCCGGCCGCGGCGGCCAACGGCGCCGATTGCGGCAGGGCGAGGGGCCTTCAGGCCTTGGTCAAGGCGGCGCGCAGATCCTGCGCCACCGACGCGAGCTGTTCGGGCGGCGACTGCGGCGGCATGACGAAGGTCAGGTCTTTCTGTTCGATGTACTGAGTGGACGTGACGTCCTGCGGATGGTGCATCGGAATCAGGTGGGCATGGGCATGCGCCACGTGGATGCCGGTGAAGGCGAAACCGACCCGTTCGACCGAATACAGGCGCTTCATGTGGCGGGCCAGGCGCTGGCCCAGATTCAGGATATGCCCGGCGAGATCGGCAGGCATGTCCTCGAAATACGGGTAGTGCTGGCGGGGAATGATCAGAACATGGCCCGGCCGCACGGGATGGATGTCCAGGAACGCGAGCAGGCGGCTGTCCTGGTGGATGACGTGGGCCGGGATCTCCTCGCGGGAAATGCGGCAGAACAGGCAATCGTGCGACATGTCTGGCAGTCTCCTTGTTGGTCGGGCGCGGCGCAGGAACATACCCGCCGATCGTTATCGATAAAATACCCACAGTATCCCTCAATGCCCGTTCCCAGGAGCCGCCATGTTGCGAGATGACGACGTCGTGCTGGTGATCAGCAATGCGCCAGACATGCTGCTGGCCAAGCGCATGGCCCATGTGCTGGTCGAGGACGGCCTGGCCGCCTGTGTGAACCTTGGCGCCCCGGTCCTGTCTGTGTACAGGTGGAAAGGCGAGGTAGAGGGCGCCGACGAGATTCCTCTGTGGATCAAGACCACATACGCCCGGCACCAGGCGGTGGTGCAGACGCTGGCACAACTGCACCCCTACGAAGTGCCGGAAATCATCGTTTTGCCGGTCATCGGCGGTATCGCGTCCTATCTGGACTGGGTACGCGAGCAAAGCAGCGGCGTCGACTCGCAATAGAGAGGAAGGAATGATGCAGTACGGACACGCGTCGGCCACCGGGCACGGCGCGAGCGCAACAGGCCGCGCCGCGGCCGCGGGACGCTGGCTGGCGTGGATGCTGGCCCTGGCGCTGGTGTTGTTCGCCCGCCCCGCAGCCGCCCTGACCGAAGACGACTTCCTGCCGCCCGAGCAGGCTTTCGTGTTCAGCGCCGCCATGGCCGACCCGGCTACGCTGGTCCTGAATTACCGGATCGCGCCCGAGTACTACATGTACCGCGAGCGTTTCGGCCTGTCGGCCAGCCCGGCGCAGGCGGTGACGCTGGGCGAGGCGGCCTATCCACAGGGCAAGGTGAAGTATGACCCTACCTTTGATAAGGATATGGAGGTCTTTTACGGTACCGTGGCGGTGCGCGTGCCGTTGTCGCAGGGCAACGGGCAGCCGTTCACCCTGACAGTCACCAGCCAGGGCTGCGCCGACGCCGGCCTGTGCTACCCGCCGATGGACAATACGGTGCAGCTGACGCCCGTGGCGGGTGGCTATGCGCTCGCGGCGGGTACGGCGTCCGCGCCGCAAGGCGGCGGCACGTTCGACAGCTTGCTGGAAGCCGGCGATACGCGGCTTGCGGACTTCATCGGCGGCGGCGGGTGGCTGAAGACGGCCGGCGTGTTCCTGCTGCTGGGCATGCTGCTGGCGTTTACGCCCTGCGTATTGCCGATGGTGCCGATCCTCTCGTCCATCGTGCTGGGCGGCGCGCAGGCGCAGCGCCCAAGCCGCTGGCGCGGCCTGGGGCTGGCCGCCGCCTATGTGTTCGGCATGTCGGTCGTCTATACCGCGCTGGGCGTGGCGGCCGGCCTGAGCGGCGCTGGCCTGGCGGCGTGGCTGCAGACGCCGTGGATCCTGTCGCTGTTCGCCATCCTGCTGGCCGTCCTGGCGCTGGCGATGTTCGGCGCCTTCACCTTCCAGATGCCGGCGGGCCTGCAGGCCCGCCTGAGCGAGCGTTCCAACCGGATCCCGGGTGGCCGTGTAACGGGCGCCCTGGTCATGGGGGCGCTGTCGGCATTGATCGTCGGCCCTTGCGTGGCCGCGCCGCTGGCGGGCGCGTTGCTGTACATCTCGCAGACCGGGGACGTGATCCTGGGCGGCGCGGCCCTGTTCGCGATGGCCTGGGGCATGGGCATTCCGCTGCTGCTGGTGGGCGCGTCGGCGGGCACGCTGTTGCCCCGTACCGGCCCCTGGATGGAAAGCGTCAAGCGGGTGTTCGGGATGCTTTTGCTGGGCACGGCTTGGTGGATGCTGATCCCGGTGGTGCCCACCTGGGTGCAGATGCTGGGCTGGTCGTTCCTGGCGGTGGTGGGCGCGGTGATGTTGCGCGCCTTCGATGCGCTGCCGGCGGGTTCGGGCGCGCCGCGCATGTTCGCCAAGGGGCTGGGCCTGCTGCTGGCGCTGGCCGGCGCGGCCTGGCTGATCGGCGCCCTGAGCGGCGGACGCGATGTGCTGGCGCCGCTGTCGCACCTGGCGGCGCGCGCGCCGGCGGGCGGGGCCGTTGCCGCCGCCGGGCCGGCGGCCGTGGACAAGACGCGTTTCGTGCGCGTGCGCAGCAACGCCGAACTCGATGCCTTGCTGGCCCGGAGCACGCAGCCCGTCATGCTGGATTTCTATGCCGACTGGTGCGTGTCGTGCCGCGAGATGGAGCACTTCACCTTCAGCGATCCCACGGTGGCCGCACGCATGTCGCAGATGCTGCTGGTGCAGGCTGACGTCACCAAGAACAATGCCGATGACCGCGCCTTGCTCAAGCGCTTCCGCCTGTTCGGCCCGCCAGGCATCATGTTCTTCGAACCCGGCGGCAAGCTGATCGAAGACATCCGGGTCGTGGGTTTCCAGGACGCGCGGCGCTTTGCCGGCGTGCTGGAGCAGGTGGCGGACAGGTCCGGCGCGCCGGGCCCGGCGCAAGCAGGCTCCTGACGTTGCTTCGTATCGCCTCGGGCGCGCCCGAGGCGATGGCGTGGGCGAGAGGCTGGTACGATGTTGCCCATACCAGCCGCGCCGGCGGGATCCGGTAGCCTCCCACCCTTCATCCCATTACGTGTCCACCGCCATCGCGTCCCCGGCCAATGTCGGCCGTGTGTATCTGCAGTTGCTGCTGGTCATGGCCGCCTGGGGCGTCAATCTCGTCGCCGTGAAATACCTGACGTTCCACATGGACGTGCAGGTAGTGGCCGCGGTGCGCATCGTGGTGGCCTTCGTGGCGGTGTCGGCGATCCTGCTGTGGCGCCTGCATGGCGTGCCGCGCCTTTCGTTGCGGCAGTTCGGCTGGCTGGCCTGCGCCGGGCTGCTGGTGGTGTACGCGCACCAGATCCTGCTGGTGAACGCCCTGCGCCTGACGCCGGCAGCCAATGCGACGTTGATCATGGCGACCAGCCCCTTGTTCTCGGTGGTGCTGGCGGCTTTTTTCTACCGCGAGCGCCTGACCGCCTCGCGCATCGGGGGCGCGGCGCTGGGGCTGGGCGGCGTGGCCCTGGTGGTGGCCGGCGGCGACGGCGTGCTGGCCAGCGTTGGCCGGGGCGACGTGCTGGCCCTGTGCGCGGTGATCGTGTTCGTCATCGGCGGCCTGATCATCCAGCGCGTATCCCGCGCCCTCGATCCCCTGACCATCCTCTGGTACATGTACCTGGTAGGCGCGGTCACGCTCAGCGCCCATGCGGCGTTGTCGCCCGCTACCTACCTGGCGTCGTCGTGGACGCTCGAGCCCTGGCCATGGCTGGTGGTGCTGTTTTCCAGCGTCATTGCGTCGGGGGTGTCCAATCTGCTGTGGAATGCCGGCATTGCCCGCCTGGGCATGAGCCGGGCCGCCATGTTCGTGAACTGGCTGCCCATCTTCGGGCTGCTGGCCGCCGCGGTGTTCCTGGGCGAACGCATTACGGCGCTGCACTTCGCCGGACTGGCCTGCGTGCTGTCGGGTACCTGGCTGGGCCTGCGCACCGCGCCCGCCCCGGCGGCGGGGCAGGCGGATGCGCGGCCGGCCCGGGCCAGGCGAGCCTAGCGCTGCTGCTGCAGCAGCGTGGCGGCCTCGAGGGCGAAGTAGGTCAGCACGCCGTCGGCGCCGGCACGCTTGAAGCCGAGCAAGGCCTCCATCATGACCTTGTCGTGGTCGAGCCAGCCATTGGCGGCGGCGGCCTTGATCATGGCGTATTCGCCGCTGACCTGGTAGGCGAAGGTCGGCACGCGGAACGCGTCCTTGACCCGGCGCACCACGTCCAGGTAGGGCATGCCGGGCTTGACCATCACCATGTCCGCGCCTTCCTGCAGGTCGGCGGCGACTTCGCGCAGCGCTTCGTCGATGTTGCCCGGGTCCATCTGGTAAGCCATTTTGTCGGACTTGCCCAGGTTGCTGGCCGAGCCGACCGCGTCGCGGAACGGGCCGTAGAAGGCGCTGGCGTACTTGGCCGAATAGGCCATGATGCGGGTGTGGATATGCTGCTGGTCTTCCAGCGCCTGGCGTATCGCGCCGATGCGGCCGTCCATCATGTCGCTGGGCGCGACGATGTCCACACCGGCGGCGGCCTGCACCAGGGCCTGCTTGATGAGGATTTCGACGGTGGGCTCGTTCAGCACGTAGCCGGCGGGGTCGATCACGCCATCCTGCCCGTGGCTGGTATACGGGTCGAGGGCGACGTCGGTGAGCACGCCGAGTTCGGGAAAGCGCTTTTTCAGCTCGCCCACCACGCGCGGGATCAGGCCTTCGGGATTGGCCGCCTCGATGCCGTCGGGCGTCTTGAGGGCCGGCTCGATGGCCGGAAACAGCGACAGCACCGGGATGCCCAGCTTGACGCACTGCTCGGCCACGGGCAGCAGCGTGTCGAGCGAGTAGCGCACCACGCCGGGCAGCGAGGGCACGGCCTGCTGTATGCCTTTGCCGTCGGTCACGAAGACCGGGTAAATCAGATCGTTGGCGGTGAGCGTGTTCTCGCGTACCAGGCGGCGCGTGAAATCGTCGCGGCGCAGGCGGCGGGGGCGGGATACCGGGAATGCGGCGGAAATGATCTGCGGTTTCATGGCACTACCTTGGGAGAGATCCAGTTCTCGATGTGGGCGCCGGCCTCTTCGAGGCCGATGCGTTCGGTCGATGAAAACGGCACCATATGCAGGGCGCCGATATCGGCCAGGTCCTTGCGCACGGCGAATACCGTGCGCATGCGTTGCCCGTATGGCAGCTTGTCTGCCTTGGTCAGCAAGGCCAGCACTGGCCTGCCGGTGGGCGCGATGAAATTGGTCAGGCGGCGATCGAGGTCGGTGACGCCGCGGCGAATGTCGATGAGCAGGACGATGCCGGCCAGCGATGCCCGGTCGCGCAAATAGCCGCCCAGGATGTCGGCCCATTTTTCCTTCTCGCGATGGGCGACCGAGGCATAGCCATAGCCGGGCAGGTCGACCAGGAAGCCCAGCTGTTCGCCGGGTGCGAGGGGATCGGGCAGGCCGAACATGTTGATCAGCCGCGTGCGGCCGGGCGTCTTGCTCGAAAACGCCAGGCGCCGCTGGTTGCACAGCACGTTGATGGCCGAGGATTTGCCGGCGTTGGAGCGGCCGACGAAGCAGACTTCGGGCGCGCCGGCAGGCGGCAACTGGTCCAGACGGGCTGCCGAAATGTAAAAAGAGGCGCGATGTAGGAGGGACACGGTGGAGTCCGATACGGTTGGTTTCGATCCCTATTGTATAATCCGGCGTTTGCAACATTAGTCTCCGCGCGCGGGGCTGGCTTTTTTGCGTTCGAGGACGCTGGCCGGCGTCGATGCCAGGGCTGGATGGGGCGGAGACGTTTTCGTCCACTCTCGCAGCCGCGCGGGCAGGCATGGGAGGGCGCTTTAGGCGCCTTGATCGAGTCCGATCGTCGAGGATTTCATGAAGCGTGTGCTGTCCCGGATGTTGGTAGCAAGCGGACTGGTGCTGGGTGCATCGGTTCACTCCATGAGTTTCGCCGCCGATGGCGCTGCGGGCCCGGCCAAGCCGGACGCCGCCAAGGGCGCCCAGCTGTACGATCAGGGCGATGCGTCGCGTGGCGTCATCGCCTGTGCGTCCTGTCACGGCGCGGCAGGCAGCAGCACCATACCGGCCAACCCGAACCTGGCGGCCCAGCCGCACGAATACCTGGTCAAGCAACTGACGGAATTCAAGGTCAAGGAAGGCGAGAAGCTGCCGCTGCGCATGGGGCCGGGAGGCAATCCCACGCCCATGACCGCCATGGCCCAGCCCCTGACGGCGCAGGACATGCAGAACGTCGCCCTGTATCTGTCGCAGCAGCCGCTCAAGGAGCCGGCTACCGCTGGCCACGAAAACCTGGTCGAATTGGGCCAGAAGATCTGGCGCGGCGGTCTGGCCGATCGCAACGTGCCGGCCTGTGCGGCCTGTCACGGCGCCACCGGCGCGGGCATTCCGGGCCAGTATCCCCGCCTGTCGGGACAGTTTTCGTCGTACATCGAAGAACAGCTCAAGCTGTTCCGCAGCGGCGAGCGTGGCAATAGTGTGCCCATGCACGACATCGCGGACCGTATGTCCGACGCCGATATCAAGGCTGTCGCCGATTACGCCGCGGGCTTGCGCTGACCGGGCCTGAGACGGGCGCGGCCAGGTGCCGCGCCAGAATTTAACCGGGCGCCGGAACAAGTTTGCCGAGCCCGTTGTCTATGAGGGGGGGAAGCCGATTGCGCGGCCCCCCTTTTTTCATGAACGCCACTTCCACAGCCCCCTCCTCCCGCCATACCTTGCGCAGCCTGGCCGGCGACGTCTTCGAACTGCTGGGCTCGATGCGTTTCGCCGTCAGCCTGCTGATGTTCATCTGCATCGCCAGCATCGTGGGGACGGTACTGGCCCAGAACCGTCCCAGCAATGTGTACGTGGACCAGTTCGGGCCGTTCTGGTTCGAGGTGTTCGACAAGTTCTCCATCTGGCACGTCTACAACAGCTGGTGGTTCCTGCTGATCATGACGTTCCTGGTGGTGTCCACCTCGGTGTGCCTGATCCGCAATACCCCCAAGATGCTGCGAGAGGCGCGCTCGTTCCGCGAGCACGTGCGCGCCAGCAGCCTGCGGGCCTTCCCGCACCGCGTCCAGACCGAGGTGGCGCAGCCGGTCAGCGAGACGGCACAGGGCGTGACCGGCCTGCTGGGCCAGTTCGGCTACGCCGTGCGCGAGCGCCGCGATGGCGACGGCATCATGCTGGCGGCCAAGAAAGGCAGCGCCAACCGCCTGGGCTACATCTTCGCGCACTCGGCGATGGTCATCATCTGCATCGGCGGCCTGCTCGACAGCGAGGCGCCGGTGCGGCTGCAGGTATTGTTCGACGGCAAGCAGCCGATCGCCATCAACGGCGAAATGGCGCGCGCGGACATTCCGGACAGCGCCCTGCTGTCGGTCAACAACCCCAGCTACCGGGCCAATCTCTGGGTTCCGGAGGGCAGCAACGCGAGCCTGGCCACCATCGCGGTCAACGACCGGTCGCTGGTGCAGCCGCTGCCGTTCTCGCTGCGGCTGAAGAAGTTCACGGTCGATTACTACTCCACCGGCATGCCCAGCCGCTTCCTCAGCCTGGTCGAGGTCACGGACCCCGAGACCGGCGAGATGTTCGACCAGACCATCGAGGTCAATGAGCCGCTGCGCTACAAGGGCGTGACCGTCTATCAGAGCAGTTTCGATGACGGCGGCAGTTCGGTCAGCCTGACCGGCTATCCGCTGGTGGGCGCGGGCGATACGCCGTTCAAGGTGGACGGCGTGGTGGGCCAGACGTCGGAGATCGGCGCACGTATCGGCGACCAGCCCAAAAGCATGAAAATCGAGTTCACCGCTCTGCGCGTGATCAACGTCGAGGATTTCTCGGGCGGGCAGCCGGGCGCGCAGAATCTCAGCCTGCGCGAGCACGTGGCGTCGGTGGCCGGCAGCGCCGCGGGCAAGAAGAACGAAAACCTGCGCAATGTGGGGCCGCGCATCGACTACAAGCTGATCGACGACGCGGGCCAGGCGCACGAGTTCCAGAATTACATGCTGCCGGTCGTGCTCGACGGCGTGCCGGTATTCCTGAGCGCGGTGCGCAACAACCCGGCCGACGATTTCCAGTACCTGCGCATTCCGGCCGATGACCAGGGTTCGCTGGCCGAATTCATGCGCCTGCGCGCGGCGCTGGCCGATCCGGCGGCGCGCCAGGAGGCGGCCCGTCGCTTCGCCGAGCGCAACGCGCCCAGCGGCACCGATCGCCAGCCCCTGGAGACCGCGGCGCAGCGGGCCCTGGCCACCTTCGCCGAAGGCGGCCTGCAGGCCATTGCGGACTTCCTGCAGGCCAATACGGCGCCCGACGACCTGGAGCGCGCCGCGGGCATCGTGGTGCGCCTGGTGGGCGCCAGCGTGGCGGAGCTGCGCGATATCGCCCGCGCCCGGGCCGGCCTGCCGGCACTGCCGCAAAGCGGCCCGCAGGCCGACGAGGCGGCGCAATGGTCGCGCGTGGCGGTGGCGGCGCTGTCGGACCTGGCGTTCTATCCGGCGCCGGTCATGTTCAGCCTGACCGACTTCCAGGAGCGCCAGGGCAGCGTTTTCCAGGTGGCCCGCACGCCCGGCAAGAATGCCGTGTATCTGGGCTGCGTACTGCTTATCCTGGGCATTTTCGCCATGTTCTATATTCGCGACAGGCGGGTATGGGTGTGGGTCAAGCCCGCCGCCGATGGCGCCGGCAGCAGCATCGAGGCAGCCATGACCTCGCAGAAGCGTACACTGGACTTCAATCAAGAGTTCGATCGCCTGCGCGAGGCATTATTGCGGCAGAGCAAGCCGTAAGGGGTTTTCATGTCTACCACCACCAGCAATTCCGCCGCGGCCTGGACGAGCGGTTTTTCCCCGACGGGCGACGGGCGCGCGCAGCGCGGCCGGCCCGACTGGACCGATATCGCGTTCTTCCTGCTGCTGGCGGCGGGGGCGGGCTTTGCCCTGACCCGCTTCAGCGGCGCCATGGATTACTACGAGAAGCTGATCCTCTGTGGCACCGTGCCGGCGCTGGCCTGGCTGGGGTGGCTGTGGCGGCCGCTGCGCCACCTGATGATCGCCTGTGCGCTGGCCGCCGGGCTGGCGCTCCTGCTGTACCAGAACGACCTGGCGCGCGCCGAGCAGGTGTTCTTCCTCAAATACCTGCTGTCGTCGCAATCGGCCATTCTGTGGATGAGCGCGCTGTTCGTGCTGGCGATGCTGTGCTACTGGATCGGGATCCTGAGCCCGACGGCAGCCTGGCTGGGCACGGCACTGACGTGGGGCGCGGTCTTCGCCGGCACGACCGGCCTGCTGGTGCGCTGGCGCGAAGGCCACCTGATGGGGCCCGACCTGGGCCATATCCCGGTCAGCAACCTGTATGAAGTGTTCGTGCTGTTCGCGCTGATCACGGCGCTTTTCTACCTTTACTACGAGCGCAAGTACGCCACGCGGGCGCTGGGCGGGTTCGTCCTGCTGGTCATCACGTCGGCCACGATCTTCCTGCTGTGGTACTCGTTCACGCGCGACGCCGGCCAGATCCAGCCCTTGGTGCCGGCGCTCAAGAGCTGGTGGATGAAGCTGCACGTGCCTGCCAACTTCATCGGCTACGGCACGTTCTCGCTGGCGGCTATGGTGGGCTTCGCCTACCTCGTCAAGCAGCATGGCCAGACCACGTCGTGGCTGAAGCTGGCGCCGCTGTTCGTGCTGGGCGTGGCCCTGTGCGTCGAGCCCATCGTCTTCCGCACCGAGGGCCTGTCCGCCACCTGGATGATCTATTGCGGCGCGGGCGTGGTGATCGTGGGCGGCATTCTGCTGGCCCGCGCGCGCATCGCGCAGGCATTGCCGTCGCTCGAAGTGCTCGACGACATCATGTATCGGGCCATCGCGATCGGGTTCGCGTTCTTCACCGTGGCAACCGTGCTGGGGGCGCTGTGGGCCGCCGACGCCTGGGGCGCCTACTGGCAGTGGGACCCCAAGGAAACCTGGGCGCTGATCGTGTGGCTGAACTACGCCGCCTGGCTCCATATGCGCCTGATCAAGGGCCTGCGCGGCACCATGGCGGCGTATTGGTCCCTGGTGGGCCTGCTGATCACCGGTTTCGCCTTCCTGGGCGTGAACATGTTCCTGTCGGGCCTGCACTCGTACGGCGAGCTCTGAGCCGCGCCGCCCTTCAAAGACAATGCCCCGCAGATGCGGGGCATTGTCTTTGGCAGGCCTTGCGGGTGCGTCAGGGCAGCGTGGACTCGCCCTGGTACAGCGACTCCAGCGTTTCGCGCTGGCGCACGATGTAGTGGCGGTTGCCGTCGACCATGACTTCGGCCGCGCGCACCCGGGTGTTGTAGTTGCTGGCCATGACCATGCTGTAGGCGCCGGCCGACTCCACCGCCAGCACGTCGCCGGCCTGGATCGCCAGGGCGCGGCCGCGCGCCAGCCAGTCGGCGCTTTCGCAGACCGGCCCGACGACGTCGTACTCGATCCGCTTGTCGGCCCGCGGCGTGACCGGCTGCACGCCGTGGTAGGCCTCGTACAGGGCCGGGCGCAGCAGGTCGTTCATGGCGGCGTCGACAATGGCGAAGTTGCGCGCCTCGGCGTGCTTGAGGTATTGCACCGTGGTCAGCAGCACGCCGGCATTGCCGACCAGCGAGCGGCCGGGTTCCAGCACGATATGCAGGTGCCCCAGGCCGCGCGCGTTGATGCGCTCGAACACCCGGTCGAGCAAGGCCTTGGGCGAGGGCGGGATTTCGTCCGTGTAGCGGATGCCCAGGCCGCCGCCGAGGTCCAGGTGCTTGATGGCGATGCCGTTCTCGGCCAGCTGCTCGATCAGGTCCAGCAGCTTTTCCAGTGCGTCGAAGTACGGGCTGATGTCGGTGAGCTGCGAGCCGATATGGCAATCGACGCCAACCACTTCGACGCCGGGCAGGCGAGCCGCCAGCCGGTATGCCGCCGGCGCGGACTCGATGGCGATGCCGAACTTGTTTTCCTTCAGGCCCGTCGAGATGTAGGGATGGGTCTGGGCGTCGACGTCGGGGTTGACGCGCAGCGATACGCGCGCGCGCCGGCCCATGGAGACGGCGACGTCGGACAGGCGCTCGAGTTCGGCCTCGGACTCGACGTTGAAGCACTTCACGTCGGCTTCGAGCGCGGCGCGCATTTCCCAGGCCTGCTTGCCCACGCCGGAGAACACGACCTTGGCGGGGTCGCCGCCCACGGCCAGCACGCGCGCCAGCTCGCCGCCGGACACGATGTCGAAGCCGGCGCCCAGGCGTGCGAATTCCTTCAGCACGGCCAGGTTGGAGTTGGCCTTCATGCCGAAGCACACCAGCACCGGGCGCTCGCCGATGGCGTCGCGATAGGTCTCCCAGGCCGAGCGCAGCGCGGCGCGGGAATAGACGTACAGCGGCGTGCCCAACTGGGCGGCCAGGCTGTCGAGCGGCACGTCTTCGGCGTGCAGCACGCCGTTCTGGTAGCGGAAATGGGGCGAGCCAGCCAGGTCGGGCTGGACGGAAACGGCGGTCATGGCAGGGACGGAGCAGGGGGGATGGAGGGGGGCGGCGTTTGCTGCCCCGTGGGCGCGGGCTGGCCGGGCTCGGGCGGCGGCAGATACAGGGGACCCTTGTAGCCGCAGGCGGCAAGCAGCCCGCCGAGGGCCAGCGTGGCTACAATGCGTAGAGCCAGACGGTTATGTGCCGAATGGAACACAGGGAACTCCATAATTGTTGCAGGTTGGATTATGACGGAAACCGAATTTCTTGCGTTGGTCGACCAGGTGCTCGACAGTATCGAAAGCCAGGCGGACGATTGGGCCGCAGGCCTGGATGTCGATATCGAAGCCACCCGCAGCGGCAATGTGCTGACGCTGGTGTTCGAAGACGGCACCCAGGTCGTCGTCAATGCGCAGGCCGCCATGCAGGAGCTGTGGGTCGCCGCGCGCAGCGGTGGTTTCCACTATCGCTACGATGGCCAGCACTGGAACGATACCCGTGGGGGTCCGCGCCTGCCCGATGCCTTGTCGCAGATCTGTTCCGAGGCCGCCGGCGTGCCGGTTTCGGTGCGCCTCTGACTGCATCAGTGTAAGCCGGGCCGGGACGCTTGCGTCCCGGCCCGGCCGCCAACGGGTCAGAACGGGATGTTCTGGCTCCAGGGCTGCGACCCTTGCGTGCCCACACCGGGCGCCACGCGGATCGAATTGTCGTTGCCGCCGGTCAGCCCGTTCAGGAAGTCGCCCAGCGCGTCGCCGGCCTGGGGCAAGCCCAGGCGCGCCACCGCCTGGCCGGGCGGGAACTCGCTGAAATAGAGCTCGCCGTTCTCCACCAGCAGGCCATCGGGACGCGGCCGCTGCTTCTCTTCGGGCACGCCCTTGAGCGCATCCTTCATGTAGTCGAGCCAGATCGGCATGGCCACGCCGCCGCCGGTCTCGCGCGAGCCCAGCGATTTGGGCTGGTCGAAGCCCAGCCATGCGGTGGCCACCAGGCTGGGCGTATAGCCCGAGAACCAGGCGTCGACCGATTCGTTGGTGGTGCCGGTCTTGCCGGCGACGTCGCTGCGCTTGAGCGTGGCGCGGGCGCGGGCGGCGGTGCCGCTGGTGGCCACGCCACGCAGCATATCGTCCATGACGAAGGCGGTGCGCGCGTCGATGGCGCGCGCGGCCGCATCGCCGGCGATGACCGGACGCGATTGCATCAGGACCTTGCCGGAGCTGTCGGTGACGCGATCGATCAGGTAGGGCGTGATGCGGTAGCCGCCGTTGGCGAACACCGCATAGGCGCCGGCCAGCTGCAAGGGCGTGACCGAGCCGGCGCCCAGCGCCAGCGGCAGCACGGCGGGCTGGCGCGCCTTGTCGAAACCGAAGCGGGTGAGGTAGTCCTGGGCGTACTGCGGCCCGATGGCCTGCAGGATGCGGATGGACACCATGTTCTTCGACTTGTACAGGCCCTGGCGCATGGTCAGCATGGGCTCGTACTGGTTGCCGTAGTTCTTCGGATGCCAGGCCTTGGAGCCGGTCTGCGCCGCGGACAGTTCGAACGGCTGGTCGGAGATCTGGGTGGCCGGCGTCAGGCCGCGCTCGAGCGAGGCGGCATAGATGAACGGCTTGATGTTCGAGCCGGGCTGGCGCCATGCCTGCGTCACGCGGTTGAAGTTGCCGCGGTAGAAGTCGAAGCCGCCGACCATGGCGCGGATGGCGCCGTCCTGCGGCGACAGCGCCACGAACGCGGCCTGCACCGCCGGCATGTTGATGACTTCCCAGTTGTCGTTGTATTTGTGGATGTAGACGACCGAGCCGCGCTTCAGGCGCATCTCGGGCTTGGCCTTGTCCGTCAGCGCCCGCGCCACCACGCCCAGCGCCTTCTTGTCGGTGATGGAGATGACTTCGCGCGAGCTGCGCACCAGCTTGATCTCGGTGGGGCTGGCCGACAGCACGACGGCGGTCAGCAGGTCGCCGCTGTCGGAGAACTTGTCGAACACGCCATCGAGGAATTCGTCCAGCGCCTGCGGGTCGTTCTCGACGCCGGCCGGCATGTCCAGCTGTTCCTCGGGGCCGGGGTAGGGCGCGCGCCGCGTGTATTCGAGCACGCCGTCGCGCACCGCGCGATAGGCCGATTCCTGGTCCTTCGACTGGACGGTGGTGTAGATGTTGATGCCGCGCGAATACAGGTTGTCCTGGTACACGTTGTAGAGCAGCTGGCGCGCCAGTTCGGCGACGTATTCGCCATGGATGGCGTAGCCGCCGGCCGGCGTGCCTTCGGCCGACTTGATCACGATGGGCTGCGCCATCGCTTCCTTGTATTCGGGCTCGGTCAGGTAGCCCAGCGAATACATGCGGCCCAGCACATAGCGCTGGCGCAGTTCGGCGCGCGGGCGGTTGGAAATCGGGTTGAAGCGCGACGGCGCCTTGGGAATGCCGGCCAGCATGGCGGCCTCGGACGGCGTGACCTGCGACAGCGGCTTGCCGAAATAGGTGCGCGAGGCGGCGGCGAAGCCGTAGGCGCGATGGCCCAGGTAGATCTGGTTCATGTACAGCTCGAGGATCTGGTCCTTGGTGAGCTGCGATTCGATCTTGAAGGTGAGCAGCAGTTCGTAGAACTTGCGCGAATAGGTCTTCTCGGACGACAGGTAGAAGTTGCGCGCCACCTGCATGGTGATGGTGCTCGCGCCTTGCGACTTCGACATGCTGATCAGGTTGGTCAGGCCGGCGCGGATGACGCCCATCCAGTCGATCCCGCCGTGCTGGTAGAAACGATCGTCCTCGGCGGCCAGCACCGCCGACTTCATGACATCGGGGATTTCGTTGAAGCGCAGCACGTTGCGGCGCTCTTCGCCGAATTCGCCGATCAGCACCCGGTCGGCCGTATAGACGCGCAGCGGCACGCGCGGCCGATAGTCGGTCATGGCGTGCAGATCGGGCAGGTTGGGCCAGGCCAGCGCCAGGGCCATGCCGGCCAGCAGTACGCCGCACAGGGCCAGGCCGCCAAAGAAGATGCCGGCCTTCAGGAAGAACCGCAAAATCGCTGAACCGCTCTTGGCGGGCTTGTCCTGCTTGGTTGAATTCTGGCGCTTGCTCATCGCGGCGATTGTACGGTTATCTCCCATTGTCCCAATTGGGGCCATGGCAGTTTCTGTAACAGAATCGTTCAGTGTGGTAAGCGGGCAACTGACAGCGATGGGATAATGCCGGCATGAATGCTTCCGCTAATTTATGCGCGGCGTCCGCCAACGACCCGCAACCGGGCGACCAGGAGGCCGCCCACCCTGTAGCCTGCGCCGGTGACGAGCCGGCGGCGTTCCTGCCGCACGACCTGCCGATCTTTCTGGTGGGGATGATGGGCGCCGGCAAGACCACCATAGGGCGAGGCCTGGCGCGTGCGCTGAGGCGCGAATTCATCGATCTCGACCATGAGTTGGAGGCGCGTTGCGGCGTGCGGGTTCCGGTCATCTTCGAAATCGAAGGCGAAGCCGGGTTTCGCCGGCGGGAAGCTGCCGCATTGCAAGAGTGTACCCAACGCCGGCAGATAATTCTTGCCACCGGCGGGGGCGCGGTGCTGGCCGCGGAGAACCGGCAGGCCCTGCGCGAGCGCGGCATCGTGATCTACCTGCGCGCCAGCGTGGAAGAGCTGTTCCGGCGCACCAGCCGCGATCGCAACCGCCCCTTGCTGGCCACCGCCGATCCGCGCGCTACCCTGCGCGAGCTGATGGTGGCGCGCGAACCGCTGTATAACGAGGTGGCCGATCTGGTCATCGATACCGGCAGCATGCCCATCGCCACGCTGGTGAAGTCCCTGCTGCCCAAGCTGCAAGCCTACGAGAAGAAATAATGGACGTTGTCGAGGTCGCCACGCCCGGTGGCAGTTATCCCATCCATATCGGCCCCGGACGCCTGGATGCGCTGGACGCGTCGATTCCGGCCGACGCGACGGCCATCGCCGTGGTCACCAACCCGACCGTGGCGGGCCTGTACGGCGCGCGCGTCGAGGCGGCCCTGGCGCGCACCGGCAAGCGGGTGCTGCGCATCGAGTTGCCCGATGGCGAGGCGCACAAGGATTGGCAGACCCTGAACCTGATTTTCGACGCCCTGCTGGAAAACCGCCTGGACCGGCGCGCCGTGCTGGTGGCGCTGGGCGGAGGGGTGATCGGCGACATGACGGGTTTCGCGGCCGCCGTATACATGCGCGGGATCCGCTTCGTGCAGGTGCCGACCACCTTGCTGGCGCAGGTGGATTCGTCGGTGGGCGGCAAGACCGCGGTCAACCACCCGCTGGGCAAGAACATGATCGGCGCCTTCTACCAGCCGGTGGCGGTGGAGATCGATACCGAGGTGCTGGGCACGCTGCCGGCGCGGGAAGTGTCCGCGGGACTGGCCGAGGTGATCAAGTACGGCCTGATCCTGGATGCCGGTTTCTGGCAGTGGTGCGAGGACAACGTCGGCGCCTTGCGCGCGCTGGAGCCCAGGGCGCTGGCCTATGCGATCCGGCGCTCGTGCGAGCTCAAGGCGCAGGTGGTGGGGCAGGATGAGCGCGAGTCCGGCCTGCGCGCCATTCTCAACCTGGGGCATACCTTCGGCCATGCGATCGAGTCCGGCCTGGGTTACGGCGAGTGGCTGCACGGCGAGGCCGTGGGCTGCGGCATGGTGCAGGCGGCCGAGCTGTCCACCCTGGCAGCGGGCTTTCCCGCCGCCGATGTGCAGCGGGTGCGCGATCTGGTGCGCGAGATCGGCTGCCCCACGGTGGCGCCGGACCTGGGCGCCGAGCGCTGGCTGGCGCTGATGCAGGTGGACAAGAAGACCGAAGGCGGCGAGATCCGTTTCGTGCTGATGCCGCGCATAGGCCAGGCCTTGAGCCGGGCGGCGCCGGAGGCGGACGTGCGGACCGCGCTGGAACGAACCACGCGATGAACAAGGACGGGACGGTAGTGCTTATGAACGAATTGGCTTCTTATGCATCCGACCCGTCAAAAACGCGCGGGCGCAGGCACAGCGAGCCGCCGCCAGAGAACCGCACCGAGTTCCAGCGCGACCGGGATCGCATCATCCATTCCAATGCGTTCCGGCGCCTGGAATACAAGACCCAGGTCTTCGTCAACCACGAAGGCGACCTGTTCCGCACCCGCCTGACCCACAGCCTGGAAGTGGCCCAGATCGCGCGCACGCTGGCGCGCAGCCTGCGGGTTTCGGAGGATCTCACCGAGGCCATCGCGCTGGCGCATGATCTGGGGCACACGCCGTTCGGCCATGCCGGGCAGGACGAGCTCAACGCCTGCATGCGCGAGCTGGCGCCGCAGGCGGGCGGCTTCGAGCACAATCTGCAGAGCCTGCGCGTGGTCGACGAACTGGAAGAGCGCTACGCCGAGTTCAACGGCCTGAACCTGTGCTTCGAGACCCGCGAAGGCATCCTGAAGCATTGCTCGGCCACGCATGCGCGCCAGCTGGGGGCGGTGGGCGAGCGCTTTCTCGACCGCACCCAGCCGTCGCTGGAGGCCCAGCTGGCCAATCTGGCCGACGAGGTGGCCTACAACAATCATGACGTCGACGACGGGCTGCGCTCCGGGCTGATCACCCTGGAGCAGCTGCAGGAGGTGGGCATTTTCGCGCGCCACTACGCCGAGGTGGCGCGCCGTTATCCCCGATTGGCGCCGCGCCGCGCCACCTCGGAGACGATCCGGCGCATGATCAATACGCTCATCGTCGACCTGACCGCCACCTCGCTGGCGCGCATCCGCGACCATGCGCCGGCCAGCGCCGACGACGTGCGCCGGGCGCCGCCGCTGGCGGGGTTCTCGGCGGCGGTGCGGCGCGAGGCCGACGAGCTGAAGAAATTCCTGTTCGACAACCTGTACCGCCACTACCGCGTGGTGCGCATGACCACCAAGGCCCAGCGCATCGTGCGTGAGCTGTTCCAGGCCTTCCTGGGCGATCCGCGCCTGTTGCCGCCGGACTACCGGCGCGAGCAGCCGCAGGACCAGGCGCGCGCCATCTCGGATTACATCGCCGGCATGACCGATCGCTACGCGATCCGCGAGCATCGGCGGCTGTTCGAAATGGGCTGAGGGGCTGCCTCGCCCATGCGGCCTACCCCAAATGGGGGGTGCGGGCCGAGGGCTCGCCGGGCTAGGATAGGGCCAGCACTTCGCCGTGCTTTTATTCGCCGGCTCCGCGGCAGTCCAGGGGCATCTGCTGACGGCAACGGGGCCGGCGGATTTTTTCGTCCGCGTAGCGCGGCTCAGCGGTGCGTGCGGTACGGTTCGTCGTCGGCGACGAAGGTGGCTTCGGCCAGCGCGTCGCGGGTCCAGGCCTGCATGGCCGGCAGGGCCTGCACGGCCTCCATGTAGTCGCGCACCGCGCCGGCGGCGGCCACGCCGTAGGTCTGGAAGCGCGAGACCACGGGGGCGTAGAACGCGTCGGCAATCGAGAAACGACCGAACAGGAACGGGCCCGACTGGCCGAATTCGGCGCGCGTGTCGTGCCAGATGGCCTGCACACGCGAAATATCGGCCTGCGCCGCGCTCAGGTCGATGCCCGGCAGCCGGGCCTCGATATTCATGGGCATGGTCTGGCGCAAGGCGCCAAACCCGCTGTGCATCTGCGCCGCGAGCGACCGCGCGCGGGCGCGCGCGCGCCGGTCGGCCGGCCACAGCTGCGCGTCGGGATGGCGTTCGGCCACGTACTCGCAGATGGCCAGTGAATCCCAGACCGCGAAATCGCCGTCGAGCAACACCGGCACCAGGCCGGCCGGCGTTATGGCTTGCAGCCGTTGCGTGAAGGCCTCGGTCAGCAGGCCCAGCTTCTGCTCTTCAAACGGAATGCCGGCCTGGCGCAGCGCCAGCCAGGCGCGCAGGGACCAGGACGAGTAGTTCTTGTTGGCGATCAGCAGGGTATACATGGCGGCCTGGCGGCAAGATAGGGGGGGGCGGGCGGTTCGCGTCCGTGCCGCCCTAGTCTAGCGCCGTTTGCCGTTGCGCAATACCCGCCCCAGGTAGTGGCCGGTGTGGCTGTCGGGGCTGGCCGCCACCTGCTCGGGCGTGCCCTGCGCGACCACGCGTCCGCCGCCGTCGCCGCCTTCCGGCCCCATATCCACCAGCCAGTCGGCGGTCTTGATGACGTCGAGGTTGTGCTCGATGATCAGTACCGTATTGCCGCTGTCGACCAGTTGGTTGAGGACCTTGAGCAAGAGCTCGATGTCATGGAAGTGCAGGCCGGTGGTCGGCTCGTCCAGGATGTACAGGGTGCGGCCCGTGCTGCGGCGCGACAGTTCCAGCGACAGCTTGACCCGTTGCGCCTCGCCGCCGGACAGCGTGGTAGCGCTTTGCCCCAGCCGGATGTACGACAGGCCCACATCGATCAGCGTGTGCAGCTTGCGCGCAATGGCGGGCACCGATTCGAAATATTCCAGCGCCTGTTCGACCGTCAGGTCCAGCACTTCGCTGATGTTGCGGCCGCGGTAGCGGATTTCCAGCGTCTCGCGGTTGTAGCGCTTGCCGTGGCAGACGTCGCACGGCACGTACATGTCCGGCAGGAAATGCATCTCGACCTTGACCACGCCATCGCCCTGGCAGGCTTCGCAGCGTCCGCCCTTGACGTTGAAGCTGAAACGGCCCGGGTCGTAGCCGCGCGCGCGCGCTTCGGGCACGCCGGCGAACAGTTCCCGGATGGGCGTGAACAGCCCGGTGTACGTGGCGGGGTTGCTGCGCGGCGTGCGTCCGATCGGGCTTTGGTCCACGCTGATGGTCTTGTCGAAGTGCTCCAGCCCGGCCAGGCCGGCATAGGGCGCCGGCTCGCCTTGCGCATGGTTGAGCTGGCGCGCCAGCGCCACCGCCAGCGTATCGTTGACCAGGGTGGATTTGCCCGAGCCCGAGACGCCGGTGACGCACACCAGGCGCGCCGCCGGGATGCGCAGATCGACCGATTTGAGGTTGTTGCCGGTGGCCCCGGACAGGTGCAGCCAGGGCTGGTCGTCGGCGACCGGCCGGCGCGCCGGGATCTCGATGGCGCGCGCGCCGCTCAGGTACTGGCCGGTGAGCGATTGCGGGTCGGTCTGCACCGCCTCCGGCGTGCCCTGCGCCACCACCTGGCCGCCGTGCTCGCCGGCGCCCGGGCCCATGTCGACCACCCAATCGGCGCAGCGGATCATGTCCTCGTCGTGCTCGACCACGATGACGCTGTTGCCCAGGTCGCGCAGGTGCTGCAGGGTGCCGATCAGCCGGTCGTTGTCGCGCTGGTGCAGGCCGATGGATGGCTCGTCCAGCACATACATGACGCCGGTCAGGCCCGAGCCGATCTGGCTGGCCAGCCGGATGCGCTGGGCTTCGCCGCCCGAGATCGTATCGGCGCTGCGATCCAGCGACAGGTAGTTCAGGCCGACATTGTTCAGGAAGCTGAGACGGGCCTCGATCTCGCGCACGATGCGCTGCGCGATCTCCTGCTTGGCGCCGGTCAGCTGGAGCTGGCGGAACCAGTCCAGGCACACCGACAGCGGCATGCTCTCGACCTCGAAGATCGCCTGGCCATGGCGTTCGCCCTCGCGCGGCTCGCTGCCGATCAGCACGTTGCGCGCCTCGGGACGCAGGCGCGAGCCGCCGCAGTCCGGGCAGGTCTTGATGTTGCGGTACTTGCCCAGCTCCTCGCGCACCGTGGCCGAGTCGGTTTCGCGCCAGCGGCGCTCCAGGTTCGGGATCACGCCTTCGAACGGGTGGCGCTTGACCGTGCTGCGGCCCTTTTCATTGACATAGAAGAAGGCGATCTCTTCCTCGCCCGAGCCGTGCAGTACCTTCTCGCGCACTTCGGCCGGCAGCTCCTCGAACGGGGTATCGATGTCGAATTCGTAATGGGTGGCCAGGCTGGTCAGCAGGGAGTGGGTGAAGGAGTTGCGGCGGTCCCAGCCGCGGATCGCGCCGGCGGCCAGGCTCAGCTCCGGGAAGGCCACCACGCGCTTGGGGTCGAAAAAGCCTACCTGGCCGATGCCGTCGCAACCGGGACAGGCGCCCATGGGATTGTTGAAGCTGAACAGCCGCGGCTCCAGCTCGGCCAGGCTGTGGCTGCAGATCGGGCAGGCGTAACGGCTGGAGAACACCTGTTCGCGGCCGCTGTCCATGTCCAGCGCGATGGCGCGGCCTTCGGCCAACTGCAGCGCGGTCTCGAAACTCTCGGCCAGGCGCTGCTGGCTTTCGGGGCGGATGCGCAGGCGGTCGATGACCACGTCCAGGTCGTGTTTCTCGGTTTTCTTCAGCGCGGGCAGCTGCTCGATTTCCTGCAGCTGGCCATCGACCCGCAGCCGCACGAAGCCCTGCGCCTGCAGGCTGGCCAGTTCGTCCTCGAAGCTGCCCTTGCGGGCCCGCGCAATGGGCGCCAGCACGGCCAGGCGCGCCTCGGCCGGCCAGGCCAGCACGGCGTCGACCATCTGGCCGACGCTTTGCGCCTGCAGCGGCAGCCCGTGGTCGGGGCAGTAGGGCGTGCCCACCCGTGCGTACAGCAGGCGCAGGTAGTCGTGGATCTCGGTGATGGTGCCCACGGTCGAGCGCGGATTGTGGCCCGCCGACTTCTGCTCGATGGAGATCGCCGGCGACAGGCCTTCGATCAGGTCGACATCGGGCTTGTCCATCAGCTGGAGGAACTGGCGCGCGTATGCCGACAGGCTTTCCACGTAGCGACGCTGGCCTTCCGCATACAGCGTGTCGAACGCCAGCGACGACTTGCCCGAACCGGACAGGCCCGTCACCACGACCAACTGGTGGCGCGGCAGGTCCAGCGAGACGTTCTTGAGATTGTGGGTGCGCGCACCCCGAATGCGAATCGCGTCCATTGGGCGTTTAAGCAGTTTCAAAGGCCAACTTGGTACTATAGCGCGCCGAATCGTCCCCCGTTCGCTGGTCCATAGTCTGTCCGGCATGCGCGAGGGGCGGCCGGCGCGCCCGGCCCCAGGCCGTTTCCGTCACCCTTCTCATTTCCTATGCCTGCATGCCGGCCGACCAGAAACTGCAACTGACCCGCTCCGAGCGCCGCGCCAGCGTGGCCTTGGCCGGCCTGTTCGCATGCCGGATGCTGGGCCTGTTTCTGCTGCTGCCGGTCTTCGCGGTGGCTGCGCGCGACCTGCCCGGCGGCAACGACCCTGCGCGCGTCGGCCTGGCGCTGGGCATGTACGGCCTGACCCAGGCCTTCATGCAGATCCCTTTCGGCCTGGCTTCCGATCGCTGGGGGCGCCGTCCGGTGGTGGTCGCCGGCCTGGTGCTGTTCATCATCGGCAGCGTGGTCTGCGCGCTGGCCGACGATGTCTACTGGATCACGCTGGGCCGCGCCATCCAGGGCGCGGGCGCCATTTCGGCGGCCGTCACGGCCTGGCTGGCCGACGCCACCCGCGACGAGGTGCGCACCCGGGCCATGGCCATGGTGGGCGGCTCGATCGGCCTGTCGTTCGCCGTGTCGCTGGTTGCCGCGCCGGTGCTGGTGGGGTGGTGGGGGCTGTCGGGACTGTTCTGGACCATTGCCTGCCTGGGCCTGGCCAGCCTGGCGGTGGCCCGCTGGATGGTGCCGGTAGTGCCGCGCACCGAGGCGCGCACCATGCAGGGCGCCAGTGCCCGCGCCGTCCTGCTGCACGCCGACCTGCTGCGGCTCAATTTCGGCGTGTTCGTGCTGCACCTGATCCAGGTCGCCCTGTTCGTGGTTACGCCGTCGCTGCTGGCGCGCCTGGGCGGGCTGGACGCGCGCGACCTGTGGCGCGTCTACCTGCCGGTCATCCTGGTTTCCTTCGTGCTGATGGTGCCCGCCGTGTTCGTGGCCGAGAAGCGGCGCGCCCACCGGGCGGCGCTGCGCGCCGCCGTGGCGGGCCTGATCGTGGTCTGCGCCTTGCTGCCGCTGGCCGCTCACGGTTTCTACGCCCTGGCCCTGGCGCTGACCGGTTTCTTCGTGGCCTTCAACATCCTCGAAGCCCTGCAGCCTTCGCTGGTGTCGCGCGTTGCGCCGGCGCAGTACAAGGGCCTGGCCCTGGGCTTCTACAACACCGCGCAGGCCGCCGGCCTGTTCGCCGGCGGCGCGCTGGGCGGCTGGCTGGCGGCCAGCGGCGGGGCCGACGCCGTGTACATCGCCGCCGCCGCGCTGGCGGCCCTGTGGCTGGCCGTGACCTGGGCGCTGCGGCCGCTGCGCTGATCCGTTCGGCCCCGGAAAATGTTACAGCGTGGTGGATAATTCTGCGCCGCCGGCGGTTGGCGCGGCCATGCGTTATCGTCGATAATGTCGGTCATCACAGGGCTTCACCCAGTATGCGCCGGTCACCGACCGGCGTGTTTCATGAAGCCGGTCTTAAACACAGTTTCGTATGCGCAGCCGGCGCCGCGACGTTCCACGCGGCGGCGCGGGCGGGCAACAGAGGGGCATCGGCATGGCATCCGTCAACAAAGTCATTCTCGTCGGCAATCTGGGTCGCGACCCGGAAGTGCGTTACAGCCCGGATGGGGCGGCCATCTGCAACGTGTCGATCGCCACGACCTCGCAATGGAAGGACAAGGCCAGCGGCGAGCGCCGCGAGGAAACCGAATGGCACCGCGTGGTCATGTACAACCGCCTGGCCGAAATCGCGGGCGAATACCTGAAGAAGGGGCGTTCGGTCTACATCGAGGGCCGCCTGAAGACCCGCAAATGGCAAGACAAGGACACCGGCGCCGACCGCTACAGCACCGAAATCGTGGCCGACCAGATGCAGATGCTGGGCGGGCGCGATAGCGGCGGCGACAGCGGCGGCGGTTACGGCGGTGGCTACGACGACGCACCGCGCCAGCAGCGCGCCCCGGCCCAGCGCCCGGCGGCCGCCCCGCAGCGCCCCGCGCCGCAGGCCGCGCCGGCCGCCAACCTGGCCGACATGGACGACGATATTCCGTTCTGAGGCGCTTGCAGCCAATCGCTGGATGCGAAAACCCTGCCCAGGCAGGGTTTTTTTTCGCCTGGAGCAGGGCGCGACGGGGCATCCGGAGATCTGTGTAATCAATAATAATATTGCGAACAAGTCGCATTCATAATAAAACACGAGTTTTTCTTGGCCATACTGGAGAAATTTCGTGCCTCGTCCTACTTCCCGCCGTACGCGCCCTGCGCGCCGGCAGGCGCAGCCCGCCTTCGTGCCCGCGCTCTTCATGCTTGCCCTGGGCGCCGTTGCCGCCGGCGCGCGCGCCCAGCCCGCTGCGGCGGGTGTCCCGGATACGCAAGGCGTGGCGCAAATGCCGGCCGTCACGGTCAACGCCGCGCCGGTGGACGACACGCTGGAGCATCTGGAGGCGCCGGTCGATACCGGCGCG
Organism: Bordetella bronchiseptica; assembly: GCF_900636925.1. NCBI lineage: Bacteria > Pseudomonadati > Pseudomonadota > Betaproteobacteria > Burkholderiales > Alcaligenaceae > Bordetella > Bordetella bronchiseptica. Next base: position 5,096,874 of record NZ_LR134326.1, on the reverse strand, counting down.
CTGGGACGGCGCACCCAGCTGGAGACGCCTTTTTCCACCACGGTGGTGACTGCCCGCGACATGGAGGAGCGCCAGGTCAACAAGCTGGGAGACGTGTTCGCGCTGGATGCCTCGGTGACGGACAACAGCGCGTCCTATGGCGCGTGGGCCAGCTACCTGACGGTGCGCGGCCTGCCGCTGGATTGGCAGAATTCGTACCGCATCGATGGCCGGCCGTTCCTGAGCTACGTCACGACGCTGCCGTTCGAGCACTTCGAGCAGATCGACCTGCTCAAGGGGGCGTCGGGCTTCATGTACGGTTTCGGCTCGCCGGGCGGCCTGGTCAACTATGTCACCAAGAAGCCGACCGACGAAGCGGTGCGCAGCGTCGAGCTGGGCTACGTGTCCAAGGGGCTGCTGCGCGAGCACGTGGACCTGGGCGGCAGGGTGGGCGAGAGCGGCGCGTTTGGCTATCGGCTGAATGCCACGCACGAGGAGGGCAATACCTACAACGGTGGATCGCTGTACCGCGATTCGGTGTCGCTGGCGCTGGATGCGCGCCTGAGCGACCGGTTGACCTGGGACTTCCAGTCCATCTACCAGGACCGCAAGGCCATCGGGCAGGAGCCCACGATCTATGCGGGCACCATGGCCGGCAGCGAGTTGCCATCGCCGGTGCGCAACGACAATGACAGGCTGGTCGGGCAGGGACCGTATGCGGACAATGCGTTCCGCTATTACTCGACCGGCTTGAAGTACCAATTGGCGGACGAATGGACGCTGAGCACCAATTACAGCTACAGCTCCACGCGTACCCGCCGCAACGAGTCGGTGCTGTTCCTGCGCGACCAGGCGGGCGACTATGACGATTACCGCTCGGACTATGGCGAGGCCTATGGCTACAACCAGTGGCAGGCCATGCTGGAGGGCAAGTTCGCTACCGGTCCCTTGAAGCACCACGTGGTGGCCGGCGCGTCGTGGCAGAAGCAGAAGAACGACTACAGCGCCAACGGGGTCTATCAATTGCAGGGCACGGGCAACCTGCGCGCGCGCAATACCAACACGTACTACAGCGAAGGCCAGCTGCACCTGTACCGCGCGGCCGAGATCACGCAGAAGGCGCTGTTCGCCAGCGACACGGTCGACCTGACCGGCGGCTGGTCGGTGCTGGGCGGGCTGCGCTATACGAATTATGCGCAGCAAGGATTCGATGCCACGGGCGCGCGAACATCGCGCTACGACAAGAACGGCGTGCTGACGCCGACCTTTGCCCTGATGTACAAGCTGACGCCGCGCACCATGGCCTATGCCAGCTACATCGAATCCTTGGAGCCGGGCTCGTCGGTGGGCGCCACGTACGCCAACTTCGGCGCATTGCTCGATCCGTTGAAGAGCAAGCAGTACGAGCTGGGCATCAAGACCGAACAGGACGGCTGGGCCGCCACGGCGGCGCTGTTTCGCATCGAGAAGAAGGCGGAATACGCGAATGCCGCCAACGAGCTGGTGCAGGACGGCAAGACGCTCTATCAGGGGTTGGAGCTGGGCGCCTCCACGCGTATCGCCCGCGACTGGAACGTGGGAGGCAGCCTGATGTTGCTGGATTCGGAATACAAGAAAGGCTCGGATTTCACCGGCAACCGCGTGGCGGGAGCGCCGAAGTTCGTGGCGGCCGCGCAACTGGCGTACTCGGTGCCGCAGGTGCCGGGGCTGAAGCTGCGCGCCGATGTGAAGTACACCGGCAACACGATGCTGGGCGCCAGCAACCGGGTGCAGGTGGACGACTACGCCATCGTCAATATCGGCGCCACCTACGACACGCAGATCCACGGCTACGAGGCGACCTTCACCGCCGGCATCAACAACGTGGCCAACAAGCGCTACTGGCTGTACCAGTCGTCCGACTACGTGAAGGCGGGCGACCCGCGGACCTATGGCCTGACTGCCAGTCTGAAATTCTAGGAGCGGCGGGCGGGCCGCCTGGCGGTCCGCCCGGGTTTACCCGGCATTGACCGGCGCGGATGACGCGGATTAGTCTATATCCAGATATCCGGATATCTGGATATAACAAGAGACGAACCACTTGGAGGAGAACACGATGGGGCATGGCATAGCGGGAGGCACGGGGCTGGCGGCCCGCAACGAGGCGCCGGAGCTGATCCGGGCGCTGGACCGCGACGATGAGCGCTGCTGGGTGCCGCTGGCGCCCGGCGCCTGGTTCTACCCGATGGCATTCGATGTGCGCAACGGCGCGTGGCACAGCGTCTTTCGCGTGGCGCCGGGCGCGCAGCTGCCGACGCACTACCATCTGGGGCGGGTGGTCGGCTGTACGCTGCGGGGGCGCTGGCATTATCGCGAGCGTGACTGGGAGCACCGGCCCGGCTCGTACCTGCTGGAAGTGCCGGGCGACAGCCACACCTTCGAGGTGATCGGCGAGGAAACCGTGGAGCTGTTCACCGTCAACGAAGGGGGCTTCCTGTTGCTGGACGAACGCGGCGACGTCACTGGCATTACCGATGTCTTGCTGCGCCTGGAGCAGGCTCGCGCGCATTACGAGCGTGTCGGGCTGGGCCGGGCCGCGATCGATTCGCTTATCCGCTGACCGCGACAGGAGCCAGCCATGACGACCTTGAAAGCGCGCCTGCGCCAGGGACAGGCAATCACCATGATCGGCAACAGCCTGCCGGATACCTATGCGGCCGAGATGGTGGCCAGCGCGGGATTCGACGCGGTGATGATAGATCTGCAGCATTCCGCCATCGGGCTGCACGAAGTCAACGACCTGGCGCGCGCGGTGCGCGCCCAGGGATGCGCGCCGGTGGTGCGCGTGGCGGCCAATGATCCGGCGGCGATCACCAAGGTGCTCGATGGCGGCGTGGATGCCGTGGTGGCGCCCATGATCAACAGCGCCGAGGCTTGCCGGCAGTTCATTTCCGCCTGCTACTACGCGCCGCTGGGAGACCGCAGTTTCGGTCCGTACCTGGGCCAGGTCATACAGCGCCAGAGCATCCAGGACTATTACGCGCAGACCCGCGACCGCCTGCTGCCCATCGCGATGATAGAGAACGAGGAGGGCGTGCGCCAGGCCGAGCAGATCATGCGTACGGAGGGGCTGGGCGCGATCTACGTGGGCGCGAGCGACCTTTCCATCGCCATGGGGATGGATTGCGTGCCCGACTACCGCAACGCGCGCCTGCTCGATTGCATCAAGGGGCTGATCGACCTGGGCGAGCGCTGCGGCATTCCGGTTGGCGCCTTTGCACCGACACTGGAAGACTCGTTGATGCTGCAGTCGCTGGGCGCGCGGATCCTGTGGGTAGGCTCCGACCAGGGCTTCATCAAGGCCGGCTGCGCGGCCCGCGCGCAGCAGTACCACGCCGAATCGTCGCCGCGGCGATAGCAGCGCCGCGACCGCGCAGGAGACCGCTATGAAGACGCTTGCATTGATGGTTCGCTGGCCCCGCATCGCCGGCGCCGTCGTCCGCCAGGCCTGTGCCGCCGCGTTGGGGCTGGCCCTGGGGGCGGCGCCGGCGCTGGCCGACTACCCCAGCCGCCCGGTGACCCTGGTCGTGCCTTCGCCGCCGGGCGGGTCGACCGACGCGATTGCGCGCGTGCTGGCCGATGCCCTGGGCAAGCGCCTGGGGCAGTCCATCGTGATCGAGAACAAGGGCGGCGGGGGCGGCATCGTGGGCTCGTCGTATGTGCTGGACAAGCCGGCCGACGGTCATACGCTGCTGCTGGCGATTTCCAGCAAGACGGTGGCGCGCGCCCTGCAGCCGGCGCTGGCCTATGATCCCATCAGGGATTTCACGGCGGTGGCGCTGGTGTCGCGCGTACCGACGGTGATGGTGACCTCGGTGGCGGCCGGGCTGCCCGACTTCGCGCGGCTCAAGGCTTACATCGCGGCCAATCCGGGCAAGACGGCATGGGCCGTGCCGGGCATCGGCACCGCGCCGCACCTGACCGAGCACGTGCTGATGCAGGCGCTGGGCGGCAAGGTGAACGAAATCCAGTATCGCGGCAGCGCGCCCATGCACGTCGATCTGCTGGCGGGCCGCGTCGACGTGGTGGTGGACAGCTACACCGCGCTGCGGCAGCACATCGACGATCGCAAGGTGGTGCCGGTCGCGGTCATCGGCCGGGGCCGCATCGAGGTGATGTCGGCGGTGCCGACGCTGGGCGAACTGGGCTATCGGACCTTCGAAGAGGTATTGTTCGACGGTTGGAATGCCATCGATGTGCGCGCCAGCACCCCGCCGGAGGTGGTTGCGCGCTTGAGCCAGGCGCTGCAGGACGTGCTGGCCGATCGCGCTTTTCGCGAGCGCGTCGTGCAGCTGGGGTTGGTGCCGTTCGCGCCGATGCCGGCGAGCCAGGCCCAGGATTTCGTGCAGGATGTCTCGCGCGTGCTCAGTCCGGTGGCCGCGTCCCTGGCGGCTGCGCAATAATCAGGCTTTCGACTTCACCGGCCCCGGCCCTGAGCCACTCCAGATAACCGCCTATGTCTGCTTCCGTTGATGTGTTGTCCCTGCCCGAGGTGGAGGCAGCCGCTTCAGCCGATACGCCCAACCTGCTGTACTGGACCATCTACCAGGGCCTGGTCCGGTCGATCGAGGCGGATACGGCCGCGGTCGGCAAAGACCTCCCGATAGAACGGCTGATATCGGCGCACTATTCGGCCAGCCGCTTTACCGTGCGGCAGGCGCTGGACCTGCTGGAAAAGCGCGGCTATATCCGCAAGCAGCGCGCCAAGCCGGCGCGCGTCATCAGCCGCAGTCCGGTGGTGCCGGTCGAGCGCCATCTGCGCCGCCTGTCCGATATCCTCAGCCCGGCGGTCATCCACCAGACACGCGTCACCGGCTTCGGGCCGGCGCGGCACGACGAAGCCGCCGCCACGCTGGGCCAGGCGCCGGGAGCGCAGCTGTATCGCCTGCAATTGGTGCACGCGGACCAGGCGCAGAACATCGGTTTCAGCGATATCTACTTTCCCGCGCATATCGGGCAGCGCCTGAGCCTGCAGGATTTCGACGCCGCGGCGCGCAATGGGCCGTTGTTCGTCTATCCCATCGTCGAGCAGAAAATCGGCTTCAAGGTCGACCATGCGCGCATCAATATCGGCGCCGAGTCGCATGCCCGCGCCCAGCGCACGGCGGTTGCCGAGGCGCTGGGCACCGCGCCGCTGGTGCGGGTGCAGTATGTTTTCTCGCATGCCGGCGAGCCCGTGCAGTTCACCACCAACTGGCTGGATTCGCGTTTTTTCAGCGTCAGCTACGAGCTGGCGGAAGGCGAGTTCTAGCCCGGCGCGCCGTCTTGGGGCGCGGGACAGGCGTTGACGCGGGCCAGGTCGTAGACAGTGTCGCGCAGCCATTGGTGCGAGGGGCTGCGGCGGGTGCGGTCGTGCCAGAGCTGGGATACCGGGAAATCAGGCAGGGGCAGCGGGTGGGCCAGGACCTGCAAGGGATGCCGCGCGGCGAATTCGCGCGCCACCCGGCAGGCCATGGTCGCCACCAGGTCGGTGGCGGTGAGCGTGGCGGGGATGGCCAGCATATGGGGCACCTGCACCGCCACGTCGCGCGTCACGCCCAGGCGTTGCAGGGTGTCCTGCAATACGCGCTCGCGCGCGCCGTTCTGGCGCGGCATGGCCAGGTGGCGGCTGGAGACGAATTGCTCGATCGGCACCGGGTCGGCCAGCGCGGGATGGCCGGCGCGGCACAGGCACACGTAGTGATCGCGGAACAGCTCCTGGCGGTAGATGGGGAAGTTGACGCTGGCGACGCTGGAGATGACGAGGTCGACCTTGCCGGCCAGCAGCATTTCCTCCGGCATCATGGATTCCATGTCATGCAGCGTCAGCGAGACGTGCGGCGCGGTCTCCTGCAGGCGGCGCATCAACCCCGGCAACAGGACGAACGACACGTAGTCGGTGGCGCCGATATTGAAATGCGCGTGCGCGCTGCGCGCGTCGAATTCGGTCACGGGGCCGGCCAGGCTGTTGAGCGCTGCGATGGCCTGGCGCACCTGGTCGGCGATCTCCAGCGCCCTGTGCGTGGGCACCATGCCGCGGCTGGCGCGCAGGAACAGCGGGTCGCCGAACGCCTGCCTGAGCTGGGCCAGGCCCTTGCTGACGGCCGACTGGCTCATCGCCAGGCGTTCCGCCGCGCGCGTGACGTGGCCCTCGGCGAGGATCGCGTCGAAGATCATCAGCAGATTCAGGTCCAGATGCTTGGCGATCATGGCTGGCTCGTCGGCGTAGGGCCCCGCGCGGGGGGCCGAATAATGCACTATTCGAAACCGGAATAAGCCCGGGCCGGGCCGCTCGCCGCGCCTGCGCGGCGCGCCGCAAACCCTGGTTTGGCGCCATTATCCGTGGAAATGGCCGGGTGATGCACGCACTTGTCGCGGCGCCCCGATCCGGTGCAGGCCACGCGCCGTGCGTTGACAGGGTTTCCGATACTAATCAGCATACTGATCAATTGCCCGACGGGCGGCAATGGTCAACAAGGGGAGTATCGGATGCTGACACAGATAAAGGGCGAATGGGTGCTCGGGTTCGCCGACGGCAACCACCGCATGCTGCGCGACGCCAGCGTCGTCTACGAAGGCGAGCGCATCGTGCACGTGGGTACGGAGTTCGACGGCGTGGCCGACCGCGTGATCGATGCGCGCGGCTGCCTGGTGGCGCCCGGGTTCATCGACACCCATGTGCATTCCGGCCATCGCGCCTTGCACAAGCTGCTGGCCGATGGCGGACGCCCGGACCTGTTCGGCCAGCCGTACATGGACGTCACGATCGCGCGCGACGGGACGCGGATCAAGGGTTATCCCAACTACCTGAGCCGCGAGGAGGCCGCGGTCGATCCCGGCATTGCCCTGCATGCCGCGTTCACCGTGGCCGAACTGCTGCGCAATGGCGTGACGACGTTCGTCGAACTGGGCGGCCACGTGATGGTGCAGGAAGCGTTGTGGCGCGAATGCGAGCGGCTGGGCGTGCGCGGCTACCTGGGGCCCGGCTACGACAGCGGGCGATGGGCCGCCGACGACCACGGCCGCCTGCGGCGCGTTCCGTATCCGGACGGCGGCGATCATCTGTTCGAGGAGGCGGTTGCGTTCATCAAGCGCGTCCAGGCGGCCGGCAACGACCTGGTCAACGGCATCCTGGTGCCGCGCGAGGTCGAGAACTGCAGCGTCGACATCCTGCGCCGTACCGTGCAGGCCGCGCAGGAACTGGGCGTGCCGATGGCCACGCATGCGGGCTACAACGTCATCGAGTTCTACGAAACGGTGCGCGAGCATCGCATGACGCCGATCGAATTGCTGCACAGCGTCGGCATGCTGGGGCCGCGGCTGAACATCGGCCACGCCAATCTGATTTCCGATAGCCCGCGCCTGAACTATTCGGGCGGACGCGACCTGGCCCTGATGGGCGAGCATCGCGTCTCCATCTCGCATTGCCCGATCAACATCGTGCGCCGCGCGCGCGTGCTCGACTCGTGGAAGAAGTATCGCGAGGCGGGCGTCAACCTGACCATAGGCAGCGACACCTATCCGCGCGACATGGTCATGAACATGCGGACCGCGTCCTATCACGGCAAGGTCATGAGCCATGACCTGACCGCGGCGAGCGCGGCCGAAGTGTTCGAGGCCGCGACCCTGGGGGGCGCGCGCTCGCTGGGACGCACGGATATCGGCCGGCTGGAGCCGGGCGCGCGCGCCGATGTGATCGCCATCAACGTGGGCCGCCAGGACGTGCTGCGCTATGGGCCGATCTGGGACCCCATCCGCAGCCTGGTCGAGTGCGGCGTGGGCGATGACGTGGAGCTGGTGGTGACCAACGGGCAGGTACGCATGGAGCAGGGGCGTATTGCCGGCGTGGACCTGGGCGCGCTGCGCGCCGAGGCGCAGCAGTTTGCCGACAACGTCTGGCGCGACCTGCAGGATTGGGATCCGTTGCGGCGCACGGCGCAGGCCATGTGCCCGCCGTCGTTCTGCCCGGACTGCATGTAGCGGCCCGCCGGGCCGGTCAAGACAACAAGGGGAATGAAATGAAGAAGCTGATGCAGTGGGGCGCCGCGCTGGCGCTGGCGGTAACGTGTGGCGCAGCCCAGGCGGGCGACGCGGTCGCGGCCTATCCGCAGCGGCCGGTGCGGCTGATCGTGCCCTATGGGGCGGGCGGCGCCGCCGATGTGCTGGCCCGCATCATGGCCGAGAAACTGTCGGCCATCTGGAAGCAGCCCGTCATCGTCGAGAACAAGCCCGGCGGCGTGGGCACGATAGGCATCATGGCCACCGTGCAGGCCGAGCCCGATGGCTACACGCTGGTGTCGGTGCCGGTGTCCGACCTGGCGGTCAATCCGCACTTGTACAGGAAGCGGCCGTTCGATGTGCGCAAGGACCTGGCGCCGGTCAGCCAGGTCGGGGCGGTGCCCAATGTCCTGCTGGTCTCCAATGCGTTGGAAGTCGGCGACGTGCAGGCCCTGGTGGCGCGCGCCGCCGCCAAGCCCGGATACCTGACCTATTCGTCGCCGGGGGTCGGAAGCCAGGCCCATATCGCGGCCGAAATGTTTGCCATGCGAGCGGGCCTGTCCTTGCAGCACATTCCTTACAACAGCGTGCCGGCGGCGCTGACCGACGTGGCGGGCGGGCAGATCGACATGATGTTCGCGCAGTTGCCGGCCGTGCTGCCTTTCGTCAAGAGCGGCCGGGTGAAGGTGCTGGCGGTCGCCGCCGACGCACGCACGCCATTGTTGCCGGACCTGCCGACCCTGGGCGAAGTGGGCGGCCCGTCGATCGGCGACGCCATCTCGTGGTCGGCGGTGATGGCGCCGGCGGGCACGCCCCTGGCGTTGCGCGAGAAGATCGCCGCCGGTATCGCCAGCGCAATACAGTCGCCGCAGGTCAGGGAGAAGCTGGCTGCCCAGGGACTTATCGGGCTGGGCGGCACGCCGCAGCAGCTGGAGCAGGCGTGGCGCCAGGACTACGAGCGCTATGGCGCGGCGGTGAAGGCCATGCATATCCAGCTGCTCGATTGAGCCGCATGCAGCGGGCCGCCGGCGATAATAAAAAACCTCTCTGAATGTGTCGTTATGTGATTTGCGCGATGCGTGGGTAGCACGTTAAGGTTGCCGGGATCTTTCCTACTGGCAGTGTGTCTACGTACTACATTCACACTGCTACTCTCAGAATGTCCCAACCGCACCCACTGCGCATCGCGCACGCTGAGGCCGCGATAGGCTTTGGCGGGCAAGAGCAGCGCATCCTCAAAGAAGCCCTGGCCATGCGCGAGCGCGGCCATCATGTCGAACTCATTTGCCGGCCCCAGGCCAGGTTGATCGAGCGCGCACGCGACGCAGACATCCGCGTGCACACCGTGCCCATGGGCGGCTTGCGCAATTTCGTGCGCGGCGTGCCGCGCGTGCGGCGCATCCTGCGCGAGGGCGGCTTCGACGTGCTCAATACGCACAGCCGCATCGATACCCTGCTGGCGGGCGCCGGCGCGCGCCTGGCGGGCACGCCGCTGGTGGTGCGCACGCGCCATCTGAGCAATCGCGTCAACTCGATGCTGTCGTACACGTGGATACCGCACCGCGTCAGCACGGTCAGCGATCATGTGCGCCGCTACCTGATCGAGCGTGGCGTGTCGCCCGCGCATATCGAAACCATCTACTCGCCCATCAACCTGCCCCCGCCGGGCCTGCGCTCGACGCTGCGCGACGAGCTGGGCTTGCCGGCCGACGCCGTGGTGGTGGCGTGCGTGGCGATCATGCGGGCCACCAAGGGGCATCGCGAACTGATCGAGGCGCTGCGTCCGTTGATGGCCAGCCGTCCGCAGGTGCATCTGGTGCTGGTGGGCAATGGTTCGCCGCTGTTCGAGCAATTGCAGGCGCTGATCGCCGAGCTCGGATTGGGCGAGCGCATTCACATGCTGGGCTTTCGCGATGACGTGCCCAACGTGCTGGCAGGCAGCGACATATTCGCGCTGCCCACGCGCAAGGAGGCGTCGGGCACGGTCTTTGTCGAGGCCGCGGCGTGCGGCTTGCCGGTGGTCGGCGTGGATGTCGGCGGCGTCAGCGAGATGTTGCGCAACGGCGAGACGGGGCTGCTGGTTCCTCCCGACGACGCGGCTGCCCTGCAGGGGGCGCTGCGCAGCCTGATCGACGATGCATCCTTGCGCGCGCGCATGGGCGGCGCCGGCGAGCGCATGGTGCGCGACGAAGGCAAGTTCTCGCTGGCCCGCCTGGCCGAACGTACCGAGCTGGTTTATCGTAAGTGGCTCGCCGAGCGGCGCGATGCGCCCACCGCTGCATCCCGATCGGCGCGGCAATCCTGATCGCACATGTCCATACCAACTTCCCGCCTGGCCGCCGTGCAGGCGCTGCCGCAGGATATCGCGCCGCAGACGCTGCGCGACCGCATGCCTGCCGTCCTGCCGGTGATGGATGTCGTGCCGGCGGCCACGGACTGGCCGCCGTTCGCCGTAGTCGACTTGCTGGGCGCGACGCTGCTTGCCACCGGCAGCGAACGCGACGTCTACCAGCATCCGGGCAACGCCGCGCTGCTGATCAAGATCGTCAATCGCGCGCGCATCAATGAGCCGGGGCGGCGCCGTCCCTGGCACAAGAAATTCCACCGCGAGGATGCGCACCGCGTGTTCATCACCGAACTGGTCGAGTACATCTCGACGACGGTGCAGTTGCGCCAGGCCGACGGCAATACGCTGCTGGCGCGGATTGCCGGCCTGGCGCTGACCTCTGCGGGACTGGGCCTGGTGGTGGAGAAGATCGTCGATGCCGAGGGCAAGGCCGCGCCCACCTTGGCGCAGGTCGTGTCGACCCAGGGGTTCGGGCCGCAGCTGCGCGAGCAGTTGCGGGCGTTTTTCCTGGCGTTGATCGAGGCGCATGTGATCTTCAACGACGTCAGCGCCCGCAATATCGTGGTCGGCCGCAACGCGACCGGACAGGATGGCCTGTTCCTGGTCGACGGCTTCGGGCCCAAGCAGCTGCTGCCGCTGTACGCATGGAGCAAGACGTTGAATCGCCGGCGCCTGCTGCGCAAGTACGAGGACATGGTGCGCAAGCTGGCGCGGCTGGGCGACCGGTTGGCGCGCCAGGCCGGGCAGCCCTTGCCCGGCGACGGCGCCAGGCCGCCGCGCTAGGGACAATCCCATGCAAGTGGCCCCGCAGCGGGGCGCGTCTGGCCGCAAGGCCGGCCGCTTGCCGCCTGCACGCTAATACTTACTATAAGAATTGCTTAACAAGTTCTTAGTTTTCGCCTAAAAATCTCCGTTTTCTTAGTATTGCTTACAGGAGACAGTATGGGCGCGCTCAAGAACGATTCCAGCCTCGATGTACGCATGCTGCGCATTTTTGCCGCGGTGGCAGCGGCCGACAGCCTGTCGGCCGCGGCGCAGGCGTTGAACATCACGCAATCTGCCGTATCGCAGACGGTTACCCAGATCGAAAGCATCCTGGGCATGCGGGTGCTCGACCGTACCCGCCGCCCCTATCGGCTCACGCCTGCCGGCGTCGCGCTGCAGCGCCAGTCGCGCCAGATCGTCGACGATATCGACCGCCTGATCGCGCAGGTGCGCGAAGCCGACTTGATGAACCGCCCGGCGATCCGCATCGGGATGATCGATTCGTTCGCCGCGACCACCGGCCCGGCCATCGTCAAGCGGCTGACGCAAAGCGCCAGCCAGGTGCTGGTCTGGTCGGGGCTGGCCTACGGCCACGCCCAGGCGTTGCTGAACCGGCAGGTCGACATCATCGTTACGACGGATGCGCTCGAGGATGTCGATGGCCTGGTGCGCCGGCCTATCCTCAACGAGCCGTTCGTGGTGGTGGCGCCGGCGGTGCGCGCCGACGAGTTCGCGCCGCTGGACCTGCGCCAGATGGCGCAGGCCGCGCCGTTCATCCGCTTCAGCGGCCGGTCGCATTTCGGCGCCATGATCGAACGCCATCTGCGGCGTTGCGGCGTGACCGCGCCGCCGTTCCTGGAAATCGACACCAGCGACGTGGTGATGGCCATGATTGCCGCCAACCTGGGCTGGGCGCTGATGACGCCGCTGTGCCTGCTGCAGGGGCGTTCCTGGCTGGACCAGGTCGTCGTGCTGCCGCTGCCCGGGCCCAGCCTGGCCCGCACGCTGCACCAGGTGTCGCGCCTCGAGGAGTACCAGGAGATGGCCGACATGTTCTGGCAGCTCAGCCGCCAGGCGCTGGAGACCGAAATTTTCCCGCAAGTGACGACGCAGCTGCCCTGGCTGGGGCGGCAGATGCGGCTTTGTTGAAACACCTACTACAAGGAGATTGAGCATGCAGGAGACTCGCCGACAATTCATCAAGGGCATGGCGATCGGCGCCGCCGCCCTGGCGCTGCCGGTAGCCGGCCGCAGTTGGGCCGCGCAGGCCGAAGCCGTGCGCTATGGCGGCTCGGCCTGGCTGGGCCACTACCCGGCCTGGCTGGCGATCCAGGCCGGCTATTTCAAGGCCGAGAACCTGGAAGTGGGCTGGGAGTCGTTCGGCACCACCTCGGCGCGCGTCAGCGCCCTGCTGTCGGGCAACATCGACATGGCGGTGACCGCCGCGCCGGCCGCGCTGGCCGTAATGTCGCGCGGCTCGCGCCACTTCGCCATCATCGGCGTGCCCGAGAACTTCGGCCGCGTCGAGGGCCTGATCGTGCGCAGCCAGGTCGCGCGCCTGGAGGACCTCAAGGGCAAGAAGGTCGGCGTGACGTTCGCTTCCAGCGCCCACCTGCTGGTCCTCAACCTGCTGGACCAGGCAGGCCTGAAGGCAGGCAAGGACGTGACGGTGCTCAACGTGCCGGCGCCGGAACTGCCGGCGGCATTCCAGTCCGGCCAGATCGACGCGGCCGCGGCCTGGACTCCCCAGTTCAACGCCATCCGCGCCATGCCGGACGCCAAGGTGCTGGTCGATGACACCAGCTTCTCGCTCTACAAGGAGTATGGCGTAACCCCGGGCCCCGACGTGCTGGTGGCGCGGCGCGCCTTCCTGGACAAGAACCCCGAGGCCGTCAAGCGCTTCCTGAAAGCGTACTTCCGCGCCAATGAGCAGCTCAAGACGCAGCCCGACGCCACGGTGGCGGCGCTGACCGAGCTGACCAAGCTGTCGGCGGCCGATCAGCTGGAGATGGTCAAGGGCGCCGACTGGTACACGGCCGCCGAGCAGGGCGCGCTGCTGGCGCCGGGCAGCAAGTACATCGACGGCCTGCAGAAGCTGGCCGAAATGATGGTGCGCTACGACCAGATCGACAAGGCGCCGCCGGTGCGCGAGTGGGTCGACGCGGCGTACCTGTAAGCCGACACGATTGTCCTGCCGGCGGGCGAGGCTGCCCGCCGGTTCTTTGCCTGGATTTGAACGATGAATGCACAAAATCGCCAGCGCCGTCCGGATCTGCTGCTGATCAGCAGCGTGTCCGTGATCGTGCTGTTGTTGTTCTGGGAAGCCGTGTGCCGCCTGCAATGGGTGGATGCGCTGTTCCTGCCGCCGCCCTCGGACGTGTTCGCGCGCATGGGCAATATGTGGGAGCAGGGCTCGCTGCTGGACCACATCGTGGCGTCCGCGCGGCGCGTCATGGTGGGCTTTGCCGCCGCTACCGCGCTGGCCATACCGCTGGGGATTTTCCTGGGCACGTCGCAACGCGCGCGGGCGGCTTTCGATCCCATCCTGTCGTTTCTGCGTCCCTTGCCCTCGATGAGCTGGATTCCCCTCTCGCTGCTGTGGTTCGGCATCACCGAAACGCAGAAGTACAGCATCGTGTTCATGGGCACGTTCGCGCCGGCGCTGCTGTATGTGATCGAAGCCACGCGCAATATCGATCCGCTGCTGATCCGCGCCGCGCGCAACCTCGGCGCCAGCGGCCCGCAGGTCATGCGCTCGGTCATCCTGCCGGCCAGCCTGCCGCAGATCTTCAGCGGCTTCAAGGTGATCCTCGGCCTGTCGTGGACCTGCGTGATCTCCGCCGAGCTGGTGGCCGCCAAGGAAGGCCTGGGCTTTCTCATCATGAACGGCAAGGAGTTCTTCCAGACCGATACGGTGGTGCTGGGCATGGCGCTGATCAGCGTGACCGTGCTGGTTACCGACGTAGTGTTCCGAATCATTGAAAACAGGGTGCTGGCATGGTCGCGGTAAACGATCCCATGATTTCCATCGAAGGTATTTCCAAGTCGTTCGGGTCGTTCCAGGCGCTGCAGGGCGTGGACCTGAAGATTCCGCGCGGCGAATTCCTGGTCGTGCTGGGCGCTTCAGGTTGCGGGAAATCGACGTTGCTCAACCTGATCACGGGATTCGAGCGTCCCACCGCCGGACGTATCGTGGTCAATGGCCGCGAAGTGGTCGACGTCGATCCGCACTGCGGCATGGTGTTCCAGCAGTACGCGCTGTTTCCCTGGCTGACCGTGGCCGAGAACGTCGCGTTCGGCCTGAAGATGAAGGGCGTGGCGGCGGCCACCCGGCGCGAAACCGCGCAGCAGTTCATCGAGATGGTCGGCCTGAAGGGATTCGAGAACGCCTATCCCAAGGCGTTGTCGGGCGGCATGCGCCAGCGCGTGTCGATCGCGCGCGTGCTGGCCAACGATCCGGACGTGATCCTGCTCGATGAACCGTTCGCCGCGCTCGACGCCATGACGCGCCAGGTGCTGCAGGAAGAGCTGACGCGCATCTACGAGCAAAGCGGCAAGACCATCGTCTTCATCACCCACTCGATCGACGAGGCGCTGCTGCTGTCGAGCCGCATGGTCATCATGAGTGCGCGCCCGGGCCGCGTGGCCTGCGACATGCCCAACGACCTGCCGTATCCGCGCAATGCCGATGTACAGCTTTCGCCGCGCTACATCGAACTGAAGTCGCAGATCTGGGACATCGTGCAGAACGAAGTGATGCGCAGCCTGCAGGCGCGCGCCGACCAGTAATTCCTCAACCGCAACATCGAACTCATCATGTCTTCCCCATCAGGGTCATCGCGGACTTTCCCTCAGTATCAAAGTGGTTCCGGCTGGAACGCCATGCTGCCCAAGCGCACCCCGCGCACCGCGGCGCCGGCGCGACGGCATTTCAAGAGCCTGGTCATCGGCGCCGGCTACACCGGGCTGGCGGCGGCGCGCCGCCTGGCCGAGCTGCAGCCGCAGGACCAGGTGCTGGTGGTGGACGCCACCGTCGCCGGGGAGGGCTCGGCGGGCCGCAACTCGGGCTTCCTGATCAACCTGCCGCACAACACCCGCATGAGCGGGCATCACAGTCCGCTGGAAGTGGCGCGCAAGCAGATCGCCATGCTCCAGTCGGGACTGGACTGGCTGGCGCAGCTTTCCGGGCAGGGCGGCTTCGACTGTGGCTGGGATCTGGCCGGCAAGTATCACGCCGCGGCCACCGCCGACGGCGAGCAGAGCCTGCGCGGCGCGCTGCAACAGTACGGCCAATGGGGCGTGGCGTTCTCCGAGCTGGACCGCGATGCCCTGCAGGCGCAGTTGGGCACGCGCTATTACCGGTTCGGGTATCACTCCATGAACAACGTCTTCGTGCAGCCGGCCGCGCTGATACGGGGGCTGGCCGACAGCCTGCCGGAGAACGTCTGGCTGATGGAGGACAACCCCGTGCTGTCCATCGACGGCAGCGGGCCGTACAAGGTGCGTACGCGCGGCGGCGAGTTCACCGCCGACAACGTGATCCTGGCCAACAATGCCTTTGCCCGCAGGCTGGGCTTCCTGCGCAGCCGGCTGGTCACCATCTTCACGTACGCGGGCGTCACGCCGGTGCTCAGCCCCGCGCAGCAGGCGCTGCTGGGCGAGCGCGACCAGTGGGGCGTGATTCCGGCCAATCGCCTGGGCACGACCTTGCGGCGCATCAGCGGCGGCCGCTTCATGGTGCGCAGCGCCTATTCGTACGAGGCCGAGCAACCGCTGGAGCGCATGGAACAGCTGTTGCGCGATTCGTTCGTACGCCGCTACCCGGACCTGGCCGCGCACGATTTCGAATACGTCTGGAGCGGTTCGACCGGCCTGACGGGCAACGGCGCATCGTTCGTGGGCGCCATCCAGCCCGGCCTGTATGCGTCGGTCGGCTGCAATGGCGCCGGTGTCATCAAGGGCACGATCTACGGCAAGCTGCTGGGAGAACAGGTGGCGGGGCATCGCAGCGCCATGCTGGACGACCTGGCCAGTTTCGAGAAACCGAACTGGCTGCCTCCCGAGCCGCTGCGCCGCATCGGCGCGCTGAGCACGATCGCCTACCAGGCCCGCAAGGCAGGGCTGGAAAAGTAACCTGCCGGGGGGACAGATACCGTCCTGGCAGGCTAGCGTTCATGGCGTAGCGCAGTGTGCCTGTCCCAGCGGGGACAGGCACACCCTGTCGCGGATGTCAGTTCCCGTTCGGGGGCAGGCACACCTCGTCGCGGCGTCAGAACAGCGTCATGTCCTCGTTGCGGTCGGGCAGCTGGCGCAGCAGGCGGCGCCAGCCCTGGCAGGCTCGCACCAGCCCCGCCAGCAACATGACGCCGGCGCCGATTGCGATCATTTTCATGATTCCCTCTTTTCGCACGATCGTGCGAATTTGATCGAAAAAAACCGGCGCCCGGCGCCGGGCCATGACTGCGTTCAGGTGTTGCGGTAAGTGGCGATCAGGCGCGCGTAGGCTTGCCGTACGCGCTCATGCGCTCGCGGGTCGCGCAGGAAGCGCGCGTCATGCATCAGGCCGACCATCAGGCTGTAGATCTCGAACACCAGTTGTTCCGGATCGGTGTCCGGGCGCAAATGGCCTTCGTCGATCGCTTGCCGCACGGTACGCCCCAGCGCGGCGCGCCAGCCGCGCACATTGGCTTGCACGCGCCCGCGCATCGGGTTGTCGACATCGTCGTACTCGAAGGCGCCGGCCACGTAGATGCAGCCGGTCAGCGCTTCGACATTGGCGGCGCGTTCGATCCAGTGGCCGACCATGGCATCCAGGCGCGGCAGGCCGCGCGGCGCGGCCATGGCGGGCGCGAACACCGCGCCCAGGAAGCGCCGGTCGTACTCCTGCAGGACGGCGTGCAGCAGCGCCTCGCGCGAGCCGACCCGCGAGAACACGCCGCTCTTGCTGATACCCAGCCGCTTGGCGACTTCGCCAAGCGTCAGGCTTTCCATGCCCTGCGCCGCGGCCATGTCCAGCGCCGCGTCCACGATGGCCGCAAAGGTGAGTTCGCTCTTGGGGATGCTCATGCCAGCCAATTTAGCACGATCGTGCGAAAAATGGCGGCCCGGCAAGCAGGCGCCCGCCGGCAGGCGGGCGCCTGGCGGCGTCAGCGCTGGGCCGCCTTGAAGGCTTGCCGGTACTCGTGCAGCAGGGGCTCGGTGTAGCCGTTGGGCTGGGTCAGGCCCTCGAAGACCAACGCGCACGCCGCGCGGTAGGCGAACGAGGTGTCGAAGTGGCCGGCCATGGGCAGGTAGTTGGGATCGCCGGCGTTTTGCTGGTCGACGACCTTGGCCATGCGTTCGAACGTGGCGTTGACCTGTGCGCGGTCGACGATGCCGTGGCGCAGCCAGTTGGCGATGTGCTGGCTGGAGATGCGCAGGGTGGCGCGGTCTTCCATCAGGCCGACGTTGTTGATGTCGGGCACCTTCGAGCATCCCACGCCCTGGTCGATCCAGCGCACCACGTAGCCCAGGATGCCCTGGGCGTTGTTGTCGAGCTCGCGCTGGATGTCATCGGCCGACCAGGCGGCCGGATCGCCTACCGGGACGGTCAGCAGGCCGGCCAGCAGCTCGTCGCGCACGCTGTCGTAGCGGGTCTGCTCCAGCGCCTGCTGCACGGCCGCGACGTCGACCTGGTGATAGTGCATGGCGTGCAGGGTCGCGGCCGTGGGCGAGGGCACCCAGGCCGTGTTGGCGCCCGCCTTGGGGTGGCCGATCTTCTGTTCGAGCATGGCCGCCATCATGTCGGGCATGGCCCACATGCCCTTGCCGATCTGGGCGCGCCCGCGCAGGCCGCAGTCCAGCCCGACCAGCACGTTGTTGCGCTCGTAGGCGGTGATCCAGGCGCTGGATTTCATATCGCCCTTGCGCAGCATCGGGCCGGCTTCCATGCCGGTATGCATTTCGTCGCCGGTGCGGTCCAGGAACCCGGTGTTGATGAAAGCCACGCGCGCCGCCGCGGCCGCGATGCAGGCCTTCAGGTTGACGCTGGTGCGCCGCTCTTCGTCCATGATGCCCATCTTGATGGTGTGGCGCGGCAGCTTGAGCAGGTCCTCGACGCGGTCGAACAACTCGTTGGCGAAGGCGGCCTCGGCCGGTCCGTGCATCTTGGGCTTGACGATGTAGATCGAGCCGGTGCGCGAGTTGAGCCGGTTGGCGCGGTCGGGCAGGGCGGCCAGGCTGGTGATCACCGCATCGAGGATGCCTTCCGGCACTTCATTGCCCTGCTCGTCGAGGATGGCCGGGTTGGTCATCAGGTGGCCGACGTTGCGCACGAACATCAACGAGCGGCCGTGCAGCGTCAGGGTGCCGCCGTCGGGCTTGTGGTACTGGCGGTCGGCGTTCAGGCGGCGGGTGAAGGTCTTGCCGCCCTTGGTGACCGATTCGCTCAGGTCGCCCTTCATGAGCCCGAGCCAGTTGCGGTAGATCAGTACCTTGTCGTCGGCATCGACGGCCGCCACGGAGTCTTCGCAATCCATGATGGTGGTCAGGGCGGCCTCGAGCAGCACGTCCTTGACGCCGGCGGCATCGGTGGCGCCGATCTGGTGCTGGCGGTCGATCTGGATTTCGAAGTGCAGGCCGTTGTTGGCCAGCAGCACGGCGGCCGGTTGCGAGGCGTCGCCCTGATAGCCGGCCAGTTGCGCGGGGTTGCGCAGGCCCGTGCGCTGGCCGGCG
This sequence comes from Bordetella bronchiseptica, assembly GCF_900636925.1. Classification (NCBI taxonomy): domain Bacteria; kingdom Pseudomonadati; phylum Pseudomonadota; class Betaproteobacteria; order Burkholderiales; family Alcaligenaceae; genus Bordetella; species Bordetella bronchiseptica. Next base: position 5,078,054 of record NZ_LR134326.1, on the reverse strand, counting down.
CCCAGCGTGACCGCCAGCTTGCTACCCTCGATGGCGTAGGCGGTGGCGTCGGCGTGCGAACCCTGGGCCAGCGGCGCCGCCTCGTCCAGGAAGGCGCGCGCGCGGGCGATCACGGCTTCGCCGCGCGCCGGGTTGTAGCCCTTGCCGTCATCGCCGGCCACCGGCGGGATCGCGTCGGTGCCATAGAGCGCGTCGTACAGGCTGCCCCAGCGGGCGTTGGCCGCGTTCAGCGCATAGCGCGCGTTGGAGACGGGAACCACCAGCTGCGGGCCGGCCTGGCTGGCGATCTCGCTGTCCACGTCGCGGGTACTGGCGGTCACCTGTGCTGGCTGGGGCTGCAGGTAGCCGATGCGTTCGAGCAGCGTCTGATACCCGGCGCTGTCGCGCACGGGGCCGGGATGGGCGCGGTGCCAGGCGTCGATTTCGCCCTGCAGGCGGTCGCGCTCGGCCAGCAGTTCGCGGTTGCGCGGCGCGAGGTCGCGCACCAGGGCGGCGAAGCCGGCCCAGAACTCGTCGGGCGCCAGGCCGCTGCCGGACAACGCCTCGTCTTCGATGAAACGGTGCAGGGAGGCCGCCACTTGCAGGCCATGATGCGGGATGCGTTCAGTCATGCGGGTCTCGCGTCGTGAAAAAGGGCCGGAGCCAGGGGCCCGGCCGGGATTGGGAAATCGGAACCGTCATCATCGGCCGGGCGAGCCGGTCTTGTCCATAGCAATAAGTACTGGTCATACCAGTTTGTGCGAATGCACATGGCGACGAGATAAATATTTATATCTGGTTTTCAATCACATAGAATGCCGGTTCGAGTAGAGTCAGTAGCAGCGGATATCGTGGTCATACCAGTGGGGCAAGTCATGGAACCAGGCGTCGACGGGGCGCGCAAACAGATCGCCGAAGTCGTGGCCGAGCGTATCGAGCGGCTGATCCTCGATGGCGTGCTCAAGGCCGGTCAGGCCCTGCCGTCCGAGCGCCGGCTGACCGAAAAGCTGGGTGTATCGCGCACGGCGCTGCGCGAAGGGCTCAGGGTGCTGCGGGCGCGCCAGATCATCCATACCGCCCAGGGCAAGGGTTCGTACGTGGCGCAGATCTCGCAGGTGGATGCGGGCCCGCTGGTGCACCTGTTCAATTCGCAGCCGCGCACGTTGTACGACCTGCTGGAGGTGCGCGCGCTGCTCGAAAGCGAATCAGCCCGGCTGGCGGCGATCCGCGGCACGGACGCCGACTTCATCATGATCCGCCGCCGCTATGACGAAATGCTTGCCGCGCACGGCCGCGAGACCGACAGCGCCACCCATGCGCACCTGGACCACGCTTTCCACCTGGCCATCTGCCAGGCCTCGCACAATGCGGTGCTGGTGCATACGCTGCAATCCCTGACGGATCTGCTGCTGGGTTCGGTGTTCGCCTGCGTCAACAATCTCTACCACCGCGAGCCGCACAAGCGCCACATCGACCAGCAGCACGAGCGCCTGTTCCTTGCCGTGCTGGCGCGCGAGCCCGAGCAGGCGCACCAGGCCGCCCGCGCCCATGTGGACAGCGTGCGCCAGAGCCTGGCCGAGATCGAACAGGAAGAGCAGCGCCTGGTGCGCGCGACGTTGCGCCTGGAGGGTTGGGTCTAGGACCCGGGCAACAACGCCTGCGGCGCCTCCCGCGCCGGCAGCGGCTGGCCGGCGTAGATGCGGCCGTAACGGTTCTCCAGCAGGGCTGCCAGGGGTACTTGTTCCTGGCCGATGAAGCCACGTTGCGGCAAGTGGCCGTGGACCGCCAGGTCAAGCATGGTGCAGACGCCGGCCGCGGTGGAGAGCTGGATCGCGCTGAGCGTCTGGCCGTCCACCGTGGCGCCGTAGATGCGCGCCGAGAACGATTCCTGCACCAGCCGCTGCTGGCGATAGCCGCTGGCCGAGGCCAGGATCACGATCACGTCCTGGTCGGTCGAGGGGATGGCGCTTTCCAGGATTTCCTGCAGCAGGTCGCGCCGTTCGCGCAGCCGCAGGTCATTGAGCAGCAGCTTCATGATGGCGCAGTGTCCGGGATAGCGGATCGACTTGTAGTCGACGTTGCGCGCCTTGCCCAGCAGCGTCTGCGGCAACGTGCCCAGCCCGCCGGAGGTGTTGAACGCCTCGTACTCGATGCCGTCGAGCGTGAAGGTTTCGTAGCCCTCCATGGGCGGCACGGCAACCAGCGCGCCGTCGACGATCGCCTCGCAGGCATTGCAGTATTCGTTGATCAGGCCCTCGGTGCTCCAGGTCAGGTTGTAGCGCAGCGCATTGGAAGGAAAGCGCGGCAGCGCGCCCACGCGCATGCGCAGATCGAGCAAGCGGTCGAAGCGCCGGGACAGGTCGCTGCCCACCACGCCGATGAAGCCCGGCGCCAGCCCGCATTGCGGCATCAGCATCGTGCCGGCCGAGGCGGCCAGTTCGCGGATCGCGTGGGTGCTGGCGACGTCTTCGGTCAGGTCGAAATAATGCGCCCCGGCGCGTACGCATGCGGCCGCGGCGGCGCGGGCGCGATGAAACGGCAAGGCGTTGAGCACCGCGTAGCGGCCCGAGACGGCCTGTTGCAGCGCATCGTCATCGCGTACCTGCGCCGTCCGGCACCCCAGCCTGGCGACCGCCTGCAGGCGCGCCGGGTCCTGGTCCGCAACCAGGATGTCGTAGTCGCCACCGCGTTGCAGCAGCAAGGCGATGGCGGCGCCGATCTTGCCGGCGCCGAGGATGGCGATGGGGTAGGGCGGTCGTACCATGGCGGGCTCCCGGGCGAGGGTTGCGGGCATGCAACCATGCTAACGAGCGCTGCTGTCGATATGTAGCGGTGAAAACGTCGTTTTGATGGAAATAATCAATCAAATCGTCGAAATTTTCCACCGTTCCGACGCCTGCATGGCAGAGGCAAAAAAAACGGCGCCCGTCCCTCTGTACAGGGCGGGCGCCGGCACTTACGGCTGCGGCGAGGGGGGGCGCCGGGGGGATCAGCCGTGTTGCGGCGGGTAGTCCAGGTTGCCGAAGGTCACCACGCCATCGTTCTTGGCCTGGGCCAGGTCGGCCTGCACCTGGGCGCGCGTCATGCTGCTGTTGACGTTCGAAGCCTGGGGCGGGTAGTCGAGGTTGCCGAAGGTGACTTCGCCGGCGGCCTTGGCCTGCGCCAGGTCGTCGCGGACTTCGGCGGCCGACAGCGCGCTGCCCTGCGTGATGGCGGCGGGGTAGTCCTGCTCGCCAAACGTGTATTGGCCGTTGGCCTTGGCCTGGACCAGCTCGGCCTGCACCTGGGCGCGGGTGGGTTCGGCGCCGAGGTCGGCGGCCTGCGCGCCGGCGGCCATGGTCATCGAAAGCATTACTGCGGTAGCAAGGGTCTTCATGGTATTCCTCCATCCGTCTGATCTGCGGGAGTGACCTGAGGCGGCCTATCCGTCGTCAGTCGTTTGTTGCATCCCGATGACTGCATTCTGCGCTTCAAGACACTCCGGATAAACCCTGATTCCTGGAAAACATTATTCCACTGGAGCCGCTAATTCTCAGGATTTGCCCGCAAGATCCCACCAGTGGGGAATGGGGTACGCGTCTTGCGGGCGCGAGCGCGCCGCCCGGGGAGGGCCGGGCGGGCCAGGTAGCGCGAGGGAAGGGTCAGTACGGCAGGGTGCCGGCCAGCGCCGCCGCGATCAGCAGCACGCCGGTCCAGAGGTTGGCGCGGAACAGCTTGAAGTTGCGCTCGGGACGCTGCAGGTCGAACTCGCGCAGCTGCCAGGCCAGGTGAATGGCCACGGCGCCGATACCGGCGAAATAACCCCAGCCCAGGCCCATGGCGTAGCCGCCCCAGGTCCATAGCGCCAGCGTGGCGGCATAGAAGCCGCCGATCCACAGCTTGCCCTGCTCGCCGAAGCGCATGGCGGTGGAATGCAGGCCCAGGCTGCGGTCATCGCGCACGTCCACATAGGCGTAGATGCTGTCGTAGCCGACCTGCCACAGCACGGCCCCCAGCCACATGGCGATGGCCGCCAGCGGCAGGTGGTCCTGCGTGTCGGACCAGGCCATCAGCATGCCCCAGTTGAAGCAGATGCCCAGCACGACCTGCGGCCAGTAGGTGACGCGCTTGCAGAACGGATAGATGAACACGAAGGGCAGCACGGCCACGGCCAGCCAGCGGCTCATGTCGTTGATGAAGAACAGCAGCGAGGCGCAGACCAGCAACTGGCCGATCAGGAACGCCACCGCCTGGCGCATGCTGAGCTGGCCGCTGGTCAGCGGCCGGAAGCGCGTGCGCTCGACGTGCTTGTCGATGTCGCGGTCCCACATGTCGTTGACGGTGCAGCCGATGCCGCGCATGAGCAGGGCGCCCAGCGAGAAGATCAGGAGCCGGCGCAGGTCGGGCAGGCCGCCGGCGGCCTGCACCAGCGCGGCGATGCACGGCAGCAGCGTCAGCCATGTGCCGATGGGGCGGTCCAGCCGGCACAGGCGCGCATAGGGGCGCCATGGCCTGGGCAGCCAGCGCTCCACCCAATCGGTAAACACGATGTCGTTGAGGTCGACGGATTGTTGCTGCGATGCGCTCACGGGCTGACGAAACGGACGGATGGTGAAACTGCAAGCATAAACAAAACGGCCGGCTTGCGCCGGCCGTCCCGGGACGGTGACTCAGGTCAGATCGCTGCCTTGAGCAGTTTGCCCAGGATGGCGATGCCTTCGCGGATCTTGGCTTCCGGCACCGTGGCAAAGCTCAGGCGCAGCGTATTCTGCCGCGGCGTGCCCGCGTAGAAGGGGCCGCCCGGCACGAAGGCCACGTTCTGCTCGACCGCCTGCGCCAGCAGCTTGGTGCTGTCGATGTGCTCGGGCAGCGTGACCCAGATGAACATGCCGCCCTCGGGCTTGGTCCAGCTGACCGATGCAGGGAATTCGCGCTCGATGGCTTCGAGCATGCAGCGGCCCTGCACGCGGTAGATCTCGCGCACGCGCGGCAGGTGCTCGGCCAGGAAGCCGGTCTTGACGACTTCGTAGACCGCCATCTGCGTGAGCGTGGGCGTGTGCAGGTCGGTGGCCTGCTTGGCCTGCACCAGCTTGTTGATGATGTTGCGCGGCGCGGCGATGTAGCCCAGGCGCAGGCCGGGCGCCAGCACCTTGGAGAACGTGCCCAGCCGGATGACGGTGGCGCCGCATTCGCCGGCCAGGGCCAGCAGGCCGGGTTGCGGTTCCCCGGCGTAGCGTAGTTCGCCGTAGGGATCGTCCTCGATGATGGGTACGCCGAACTGTGCGGCCTGTCGCACCAGGGCCTTGCGGCGCTCCAGGTTGAGCGTGCGGCCGGTGGGATTCTGGAAGTTCGGCAGCGCGTACAGGAAGCGCGCGCCCTCGGCCAGTTCGGCCGTGATCGCCTCGGGGACCAGGCCGCCGTCGTCGGTGGGGATCGGCACGTACTTCGGCTGGTACAGGCTGAACGACTGCAGCGCGCCCAGGTAGCTGGGATCCTCGACCAGGATGGGGCTGTCCTTGTCGATCAGCACCTTGCCCAGCAGGTCGAGCGCCTGCTGCGAGCCCGACACGATGAGGATCTGGTCGGCCGTGACGTTGGCGCCCGCGGCATTCAGGTCGTCGGCCACCCATTGGCGCAGGGGCGCATAACCTTCGGTGGGGCCGTATTGCAGGGCGGCGCGGCCATTGGTGGCCAAGACCTTGTCGAATGCAGCCTGTACCACTTCTACCGGAAAGCCGCCGGGCGCCGGCAGGCCGCCGGCGAACGAAATGACTTCGGGTCGTTCCGTGACCTTGAGGATTTCACGGATCGCGGAGCTGGTGAGCTGCTTGGCGCGTTCCGAAAAGGAACACTCGGGTTCGAAAGGCTTGTCCATGGAATGGTCTTGAAATAGGGTAAGAAACATGCTGCAAAAGCTGATTGTCCCACAACGCCGCGCTGTCGCCCCGGCCCCTATTGCGGCCTTCTAAAATCAGTTGGTTCGATTCCCGCCAGTACAGTTACAAATAAACACATGTTTGACGCCACCCCTATCTCCACCGTATCCAAGCCCGTCTTCTATGCCGAACTGGCCGCGCAGGCGCGCGCCTTGCTGGCCGGCGAGCACGACCGCATCGCCAACGCCGCCAACTTCAGCGCCCTGGTGTACCAGGCGCTGCCGGACATCAATTGGGCGGGCTTTTATTTCCATGATGGCCAGGAGCTGGTGCTGGGACCGTTCCAGGGCAAGCCGGCCTGCGTGCGCATCGCCCTGTCGCGCGGCGTGTGCGGCGCCGCCGCCAGCCAGCGGCGCACCCAGGTCGTGCCGGACGTCCATGCTTTCCCCGGCCACATCGCCTGCGATGCCGCATCGCGCGCGGAGATCGTGGTGCCGCTGGTGCACCAGGGGAGCCTGCTGGGCGTCTGGGACGTCGACAGCCCGCTGCCCGGCCGTTTCGACGACGAGGACCGCGCCGGCATGGAAGCCTTGTGCGAGGTTTTCCTGCACAGCCTGGGGTCCGCCGATTGACAAGCCTGGCCGGCGCTGGGTAGATTGCGCCTACTGTTGATTCACATATTTCCCATGTTCCAGCCCCGCGTCCGCGTTGCCATTGCCTGTACCTTCGGTGCGGCATCGGCGTGCGTGGTGCTGAAAGCCAAAAAACAGCCGCTCATCTGACCGGAGCTTGCTGTTCCGTCAGATGGGCGACGGAACAGCGGCAAGCCCGGCGGCGCGCGGCCATGCGCGCATCCCCTCCCTGATCCACGCACACCTGAACGGTCGACAACGGTCAACCTTGCACCTCAGGAGTGCCCATGCAATATCCCGCTCAATCTCCGTTCCAGGGTATCTGGATTCCGCTCGTGACGCCGTTCGCCGACGGCGCCGTCGACCTGCCTGCCTTGCGCAAGCTGGTGCGCGACTACAAAGCCGCCGGCGTCGATGGCCTGGTTGCCTGTGGCAGTACCGGGGAGGCAGCCGCGCTGGACGAGGCCGAACAGCTCGCGGTGCTCGACGCCGTGCTGGAGGAGGCTGGCGCGCTGCCCGTGGCCATGGGCCTGGCCGGCAATCACCAGGGTCATGTCCTGCGGCGCCTGGCGCGGCTGGGCGAGCGGCCGCTGGCCGGCGTACTGGCGCCCGCGCCGTATTACGTACGGCCCAGCCAGGCTGGCGCGCAAGCCTATTTCCGCGCACTGGCCGACGCCTCGGCCGCGCCGCTCATCCTGTACGACATTCCGTATCGCACGGGCGCACAGCTGGACACCGCCACCTTGCTGGCGTTGGCCGAGCATCCGAACATCGCCGCCGTCAAGGATTGCGGCGGCTCGGTGGACAAGACGCTGGCCTTGATCGCCCACGGCGGCATGGCGGTCCTGGCGGGCGAAGACCTGCAGGGGCTGGGCACGCTGTGCCTGGGCGGCACCGGCATGATCGCTGCCGCCGCCCATGTACGGCCGGACTTGTTCGTGGCGATGCACCGCGCGGTGCGCGCGCAGCAACTGGGCCAGGCGCAGCGCCTGTTCCTGGCGCTGGCGCCCGTGATCCGGCTGTTGTTCGCCGAACCCAATCCGGCGCCGCTGAAGGCGCTGCTGGCCAGCCAGGGGCGCTTGCGCAACGAGATGCGCGCGCCCATGCTGCCGGCTGCTGAGGCGTTGGCCGCGCGGCTGCGGGCCGAACTCGACGCGCTCGACCGGACTTTCGCGCCTGGCGCGTAGCGGGCGCATACCTCGCTTGAAGGCGGCGGCCGCATGGCCGCCGTCGCAGGGGTTTCATACCCCATCGCGCCGCATCCGTGCGCGACAGGTCGCGCGAAAAGAGAAATTTCCCACGCGACAATACGCGCGCCCTGCTACTTACGTTTCGCTGCGCGTAGGAAGATTCTTGCACCGAGATTCGGTTCGGTTAGGCGCGGTGTCGTTTTCCGCACGCCGCAAGCACGCCGATCAGCGTGCAGCCCCCGACCGTTGAATTCCTTCTGATATTGCCACGCACCCGGTAGCGCTTGCGCACCGGCAGGGACGTTTTGCGCCTGCGCCTGGCATGCCTCGACGCGAGAACGGCGTATGGACATGAACTTGATCCTAAAACTGACGCGGGCGCATCTTCCGGCAAGGGGGCGCCGCCACCGGTACAGGCGCCATCGCGCCGCAGCGGCGGGCATGAGCGCCGTGCTGGCTATGCAGGCGGCCGCACCGGTGGCATATGGACAAGGCGCGCCGACGTTCTCCGCCACCCAGGCCGCCGATGCGGCTTCCAACGCTGTTGCGCAGCCCGGGGCGGTCGAAACGCGGGTGGCCCAGACGATTCAGGCGCTGGCGCAAGCGCGCGAGGCCGGGGGCGCGCGCCAGGATGCGCGCGCAAGCCTGGACGGCCAGTTCCTGCGCAGCCAGGCGCAGGCGCAGGCCAATGTGCTGGTCCAGCAAGGAGTGCAGTGGGCCAATGAAACCGGATTGCCATGGCTGCGGCGCTTGGAGGGCAACGTAAGCTACGATTTTTCTGGGCGCGATGTCGCCGTGGACGTGCGCACCATCGATGCCTTGCATCTCGACCAGGACCGCGCGCTGCTGCTGCAATTGGGAGGGCATAACCAGAATCATCGTCCAACCGTCAACGCGGGCGTGGTCGCGCGCAGCGCCGCTGGGTCGTCGTTGATCCTCGGCGGCAACGCCTTTCTCGATTACGAAGTGGGCAAGCGGCATCTGCGCGGCTCGCTGGGCGCCGAAGCCGTCGCGCCGCAGTTCACCCTTTATGGCAACGTCTATGCGCCGCTGTCTGGCTGGAAGGCCGCCAAGCGCGCCGAACGGCGCGAAGAACGTCCCGCTGCGGGCTGGGATGTCGGCTTGACGGCGCGTCCCGAAGCGGTGCAGGGGCTAGCTCTCAACGCCCAGTATTTCCGCTGGCGGGGAGCGCAGGTGGATTACTTCGACGACGGCCGCTATCGCCGCAATCCCAGCGGCTTCAAGTACGGTATCGAGTATCGGCCGGTGCCCTTGATCGGTGTAGGTGTCGAGCAGGCGCGCCTGCAATCGGGCGAGCGACAGACTAGCGTTCAGCTGGGCGTGCGGCTGAATCTGGGCGAGCCCTTGTCGCGGCAATTGCGCCGCGGCGCGCAGGACACGGCCCCGCCATTCGACAGCGGCGCACGCCTGCAGGATTTCGTCCGGCGCGAGAACCGCATCGTGCTCGATACGCGGCGCAAGAAAATCGTCCTGGCGCTGCGCATTGCCGAGGTTCGCACCGACCCGGCCACCGGGCGCATTACCGTGTACGGCGTCACCGAGCCCTTGGCCGACGTGCAGCTATGGCTGCCCGACGGGACGGCGACGAGCGTGCGCGCCAATGCGGCGGGCGGCTTCGAGGCAAGTTCGGCCGGCGATATGACGAGCGGACTGATACGGGCGCGCTCCACCGACCGTTACGGCGATACCAGCCAGGAGGTTACCTACGCCTATACCGATACGGTCGACAAGACCGCCCCGGTCCTGAGCATTGCAGGGGTGGCCACGGATGAGGCTACCGGACGCGTCACGGTCACGGGCCGCAGCGAACCGGACGCGCAGGTCACGATCCGGTTTCCCGGCGGCGGCCGCAAAACGGTGCGCGCCGACGCCAACGGCGCTTACCGCGTGCGCTCGGATGGCGACTTGCCGGCCGGCGTGATCGTGGTGCAGGCCGCCGACGCGGCCGGCAACAGTACCCAGGCGCAGCAGGCCTATCAGGACACGGTCGACAGGACGGCGCCGGAGCCGGTCCAGATCGCGCTCGATACCGATGCCGCGACGGGACGCTTGACCGTCAGCGGCCAGGCCGAGCCGGGCGGCAGCGTGACGGTCACCTGGCCCGACGGCACGACGCAGACCGTCCGGGTCGATGCGGATGGCGGCTTTCGCGTCACGTCCGCCGGCGACGCGGCGCAGGGCGATGTCGTGGTGGTGGTGGCCGATCAGGCCGGCAATCGCGCCGCGCCGGTCCGTGCGCACTATGCCGATCCCGTCGACCGAACCGCGCCGATGACGCCGACGGTGCGTCACGCCACCGATGCGCAGACCGGGCGGGTCACCGTGATGGGCCGGACCGAAGCCGGCGCGCTGGTAACGGTGCAATTCCCCGATGGCAGCAGCAAGACGGTGCGGGCGCAGAATGATGGCGGCTATGCCGCCACGTCCGATACCGACATGGTGTCCGGGCCGATCATGGTGAGTGCGGGCGATGCGGACGGCAACCGGACGCCTGTGCAGCAGGTGATGTACACCGATACGCTGGACAAGACGGCGCCGGCGTCGCCATCGCTGACGGTGCGCGAGGACGCGGCCAGCGGCCGCGCGACCGTCACCGGGCAGGCCGAGCCGGGCGCTGCGGTGCGGGTGGTCTTTCCGAATGGCGAAGCGCAGACGGTGACGGCGGGCTCGGACGGCGCCTATAGCGTGACGTCCGCCGCCGATATGGTGGCGGGCGAGATCACGGCGGTTGCGGCCGATGCGTCGGGCAACCAGAGCGCGCCGGCGCGGACGGTGTTTGCCGATGCCGTGGACAAGACCGCGCCGGCCGCGCCCACGCTTGCGTTGAACGAGGCGGCCGCCAGCGGGCGCTTGACGGTCAGCGGCCGCACCGAGCCTGGCGCGTCGGTGCGGGTGACGTTTCCCGATGGCGAGACGGTCACCGTTACCGCCAAGGCCGACGGCACCTACACGGCGACCTCGCGCGCCGACATGATCGGCGGCAACGTGACCGTTGTCGCGACCGACACGGCGGGCAACGCGGCGGCGCCGGTGCGCGCCGCCTACGCGGACACGGTCGATCGGACGCCGCCGGTTCTCGATACGCCGGTCTTGAGCGTGGCCTCGGACTCCGGGCGGGTGACCGTCACCGGCGTCACCGAGCCGGGCGCGCGCGTGCAGGTGGCCATTCCCGGCGAGGCGCCGCAGACCGTGACCGCCGATTCGGCGGGCCGGTACCGCGCGGTGTCGCCGGGCGATGTGCTGCAAAGCGGCACGGTGCGGGTGATCGCGACCGATGCGCATGGCAACGCGAGTGCGCCCCGGGACGTGCCCTACCAGGACGCGGTCGACCGGACCGCTCCGCCGCTGACGATCGACGCGGCGGTGGAGCAGGCCCGGACGGGCGTTGTGAACGTGTCGGGCAAGACCGAGCCCAATCTGATGGTCAGCGCGACCTTTCCGGATGGCCAGACGGCGCAGGCGCGCGCCGATGGGCAGGGCCGCTATCAGCTGGCTTCTCCGGCCGATGTGGCGCGATCCGGAAGGATTGCCGTGTCGGTCAGCGATGCCGCGGGCAATCGCGCCGCCGCCAGCGCCGAGTTCACCGACCAGGTCGACAAGACGGCGCCGGCCGTGACGATCCGCGCGGTGACCGAGCAGGCCGGGACCGGCGTGGCGACGGTGTCGGGCACGACCGAGCCTGGCGCCACGGTCAGCGTTACCTTCCCCGACGGGCAGGTGGCGCGGGCCACCGCGGACCGTTCGGGGGCGTATACGGTGCATTCGGCGCGCGATGTGACGGCACGCGGCAACATTTCCGTCGTCGCGACCGACGCCGCGGGCAACGCCAGCCCGTCCGTGAGCCGGCAGTTCAGCAATACGGTTGCCGACATGGTGCCGCCGTCGTTGACGATTGCCATGGTGACTACCGACCCCAGCGATGGCCGCATTACGGTGTCGGGGGTCACCGAGGCCGGCGCGCGGGTCCATGTCGTGTTCCCGGGCGGCGCTTCGGATACGGTCACCGCGGATTCCAAGGGCGGCTATCGCGCGACGTCGGCGGGCGACGTGGGCAGCGGCGCCGTGACTGCACAGGCCACCGACGCGAGCGCAAACCGGTCGCCGCTGAAGACCTACGCCTACACCGACGCCTGGCAGCCGCGCAAATTGTCGGCGAAGGACTTCGGCCAGTCGCGGTACTTCGTGCCGTTGAGCACGCGAGGCGGTACGGACAATGAGCCGCTGCTGCGCATCACGAACCAGCAGATCCCCACGGCCGAGCTGCGCGTTGCGCTCAAGCCCTACAAGACCGAGGACCGTGCCGGCCGGCTGGTCCGCGAGGCCATCGAACTGAAGTGGGGCGACGCGCCCGGGGTGGGCGGCGATGCGCGGGCCTTGCATTTCTACGTGCCGGCCTCGGCCAAGGCCAAGCTGCGTAAAGAACTTACCGACGTGGAGCGTTCGAACGACTACAAGTTCTGGATCGAATTCACGGATACGCGGTTTGGCGGCGTGGCGCGTCTTTACATCAAAGTGATCTCCACCTTGTGACGGCGCGCCTCTGGATGACGCAGGCCCGGGCTGATGCATCGGCCCGGGCCTGCCTGTCTGCGCAGGAATAGATTCAGAATGCTTTGAATCGTTTTGCAATATTTTTTCCGCTTCCCCGCCCGGCAATTGCTTATGATCCGGCATTCCCACAATAACAAGCATCGCCATGGGGCAAGCATTCGCGGCCTTATCCGTCTGGCAGGTCATGGGGTATGGCCTGGTTTTCTTCGGTGGCATCTACCTGTTGTTCGGCGCGGCCACATGGCTGCTGACCCGACGCGTGCTGCCCGCCCTGGGCGTGGGCCGGCCGCTCGATCCGCGGCCGCTGGGTCCCGGGCAGTGGCGGCGCGAATTCCTCCAGTCCGGCCTGTCCGTCCTGATTTTCGGCCTCGGCATGGTGTTTCCGTGGGGCCTGGTGCAACTGGGCTGGGCGCGGCTCGACGACGACGCCGGCCCATGGCGCATCGTCGCCGAAATCCTCGTGCTGGTGATCTGGAACGACGTGCATTTCTGGATCAACCACCGCCTGCTGCATACCCGGTTGCTGAGGCGCTTTCACCTGCCGCACCACCGCTCGGTGGTGACCACGCCGTTCTCGACCTACAGCTTCCATCCGATCGAAGCGCTGATGCTGGGCAACGTCATCCTGCTGCCCATGGTGGTACATGATTTCAGCTTCTGGTCGCTGCTGTCGGTGCCGCTGTTCAGCCTGTTCTTCAATTGCGTGGGCCACGCCAACTACGATTTCTTCCCGGGTGTTTCGTACGCGCACTGGTTCGCGGCCAGCCGCAGGCATCACCTGCACCATGCCTGCTACCAGGGCAACTTCGGCTTCCAGTTCACCTTCATGGACAGACTGTTCGGCACGCGCCTGGGCGCCGACGCCGCGCAGGGCCAACTGGCCGCTTATCGCAAGCGGGGCGCGGTTGGTTCGGCCCGCTGAATGGCTGCGCCACCGGCGCGACTGGCAGAGCATTCTGTATCTGGCCGCGCTGCCGGCGCTGGCCGCCTGGCAATGGGTGCACGGCTGGCATTGGGCGCTGTACGCGCCGATGCTGTTCCTGACCCTGGGGGTGGGCGTCATCCACCACAACCATGCGCACCGGCGCATGTGGCGCCCGCGCTGGCTCAACCGCCTGACGGACTTCTGGCTGACCCTGCTGCAGGGCCATCCGACCTTCGTCTTTCATGCCGCGCACAATGCCAACCACCACCGTTACAAGCACGGTCCGCGGGATGTCGCGCGCACCTATCGTTTCGGCGGCGACACCAATCATCTGGCCGGCTACCTGCTGCACCCCTTGCAGGCCGTCGTCGTGCTGTATCCGCTGTTTCTTGCCTCGCTGCGCCGGCTGCGATCCCGCCGGCCGGGCGTGTGGCGCTATTGCCTGCGCCAATATGCGGCATGGCTGGGGCTGTGGGGCGGACTGCTGGCGCTCGACCCGGGCAAGGCCTTCTGGCTGGTGATCGTGCCGCAGCTGCATGGCCTGCATTGGCTGCTGGCCACCAACTACCTGCAGCACGCCCACGCCGACGGGGGGCCGGGGCGTCACGCGGCGCTGAGCTACGCACGCAATTTCGAGGGCTGGGTCAACCCGTTGCTGTTCAACATTGGCCTGCACACGGCCCACCATGAAAACCCGCGCGCGCATTGGTCCGAGTTGCGCGCGCTGCACTGGCAGCATTACCGTGACCGCGTGCCATCCCGCCTGAACGAGCGCGGGCTGGCGCGGTACATGGCGCGCGTGTTCGTGCTCGGACTGTTCTCGCGGCGCTGCCGCACGCATACGCTGATGCGGCCCTAGCCGCCCATTTCCTTTGCCACACACCAGAATCCGTCATGCCCGTTGCCTTTGATCGCGTCTATCTGCACAGCGCCGGTTATTTCCTGCCCGGCGAGCCGGTCGATAACGATGCGATGGACCAGTACATCGCGCCGCTGAACCGTATTTCCGGCCGCATCAAGAACCGCATCCTGGCCGAGAACGGCATCAGGCAGCGCTACTACGCGATCGACCCGGAGGGCCGCACGCGCTGGAGCAATGCGCAGCTGGCCGCGCAGGCCATCCAGGCCTGCCTGGCGCGCGGCGACGCCGACCTGTCGCAGGTCTCGCTGCTGGCCAGCGGCTCGTCGGGCGGCGATACGCTCATGCCCGGATTCGCCAACATGATCCAGGGCGAACTGTCCGCCGCGCCGCTCGAGACCCTGTCCGTGCACGGCATCTGCGCGGCCGGCGTGGGCGCCATCCAGGCGGCTGCGCAGGGTATCGAGCTGGGCGCGCACCGGCGCGCGCTGGCGGTGGCCAGCGAGCTGCCTTCGCGCCTGTTCAAGCGTTCGCGCTTCGCGGCGCCGGGCTACGACGCCGACTTCGACGCGCATTTCCTGCGCTGGATGCTGTCCGATGGCGCGGGCGCCATGCTGCTGGGCGATGCGTCCCAGCCGTTGGCCGGCGCCGCCAACGGCGTGCGGCTGCGCCTCAAATGGATACACCAGCGCTCGTTCTCGGGCGACTATCCGGTGTGCATGCAACTGGGACAGTCCGCCGGCGAGCAGGCGCATCTGGACTATGGCTCGTGGTCCGAGGCCGAGGCGGCCGGCGCGCTGCTGCTGCGCCAGGATATCCGCCTGCTGCCGCACCTGTTCGATATCGGCATCCACGAATACGCCAAGCTGGTGCATGACGGCTGGGTCGATCCGCGCCAGGTCAGCCATTTCCTGTGCCATTACTCGTCCGAGAAGTTCATCCCGGTGGTCGAGGACCTGATGGACAAGGCCGGCCTGGCCATCGCGCGCGAGCGCTGGTTCAGCAACCTGGCGTGGCGCGGCAACACCGGCGCGGCTTCCATTCTCATCATGCTGGCGGAGTTCCTGCAGACGCGTACCGTGCAGCCTGGCGAACAGATCTTCTGCTATATCCCCGAATCGGGCCGCTTCATGGCCGCCTACATGCTGCTGCAGGCCGAAGGGCCCGACGAGACCGCGCAGCCGGCGCGCGCGCGCGCCGTGCCGGCCGCCGCGCCGGCCGGCGAGGCCGATTTCATCGCGCCGCCGCACGACCCGGCCCATGCGCCGCAGGGGCTGGAGCCGCTGCTGGGCGAGCTGGCCGCCATCTGGCACGACTATCGTTCGCGCGTGTGGCGCACGCCGGTGATCCGGCACCTGCGCCAGGGGCGCTTCGCGGCGTCCGATTACCTGAACTGGATGGAAAACTGGGTGCCGCAGGTGCGCGAGGGCAGCAAGTGGATGCGCGAAGCGGCCGCCTCGCTCTCGGAGACCTACCAGCCGCTGGCCGCGCTGATCGGCACGCACGCCGGCGAAGAACAGGACGATTTCAAGATCCTGTTCCAGGACTACCGCAACGCCGGCGGCGCCGTCGAGGACATCGACGCCCTGCGCCGCAATCCCGGCGGCGAGGCGCTCAATGCCTATCTGCATGCGCTGGCCGCCACGCGCGACCCCATCGGCCTGCTGGGCGCCATCTACGTCATAGAAGGCACCGGGCAGCGCATCGTGCCGGCGCTGCTGCCGTTGCTGAAGGCTGCCCTGGCATTGCCGCCCGATGCGTTTCGCTTTCTCGAGTACCACGGCCACAACGACGAGAATCACCTGGCGCGCTGGCTGCTGGCCGTGGAGCTGGCGCTCGATTGCGACGACAGCGGCCGCGCCCGCCAGCAGATCGTCGACACCGCGCGCCGCACCGCCGCGCTATACCTGATGCAATTCCAGCATGTCATGGAGGAGCGCACCGCATGAGCCGCCCCGAACCCGATTTCCTGAGCCAGCCGCACGATCCGGCCGACCCCGACCCCTGGCGCGCGCTGTACCTGGATCGCAGCACGCCGCTGCCCGATCCGGTCAAGCAGGCCTGGCTGGCCGACTCCAGCAGCGCTTCGCGCCAGTACCTGCTGCCCTTCCTGCGGCCGCTGGCGCGCGCCTTCATCATCCTGATCCAGGTGGTCAAGACCTTCCTGCCGCGCCGCTGGTCGCATTCGCGCCTGTTGCATCGCATCCTGGCGTGGGGGCTGGAGCACTTCGTCTCGCCGCAGGCCAACTGGCTCATCCTGCGGCATTTCCACCTGGGGGCGCAAATCCTGGCGTTCATCGCGCGCAATGCGCCGGTGCAGGTCGAGACCACGCCGCTGGAGCCAGCCCGCATCGCCGACCTGCGCGACGAACTGTTCGTCAAGCATGACCTCAATCTGTTCAATTTCGTGATCCGCCTGAACCAGGCGCTGCGCGATGCCGGCCAGACCATGCACGCGCCCGAGCAGGTCGATTATTCGATGATCCGCGACCCAGGCCTGCGGCTGGAGGACATGCCGCAACGGCGACGCAATTTCCTGGACCTGCAAAGCGCCATCGAGCTGTTCACGCCGTT
Organism: Bordetella bronchiseptica; assembly: GCF_900636925.1. Taxonomy (NCBI): domain Bacteria; kingdom Pseudomonadati; phylum Pseudomonadota; class Betaproteobacteria; order Burkholderiales; family Alcaligenaceae; genus Bordetella; species Bordetella bronchiseptica. Next base: position 5,061,468 of record NZ_LR134326.1, on the reverse strand, counting down.
GTATCAGCTCATGCTGACCGACAACGATTTCTGGCGCGCCGCGAATTCGCTGCAGCTCGACGAGACGATCGGCATCTATGCCGCGCAGCTGCTGGGCGCGCCGCAGCACCTGATACTGGTCAACAACAAGCACCCGCTGGTGCCGATGTCGACGTTGCGCGCGGGCTACCGGCTGGTGCTGCATGGCCTGTCCACCGAGATGCTGCACAGCCTGCTGATGCAGATGAAGCAGCAGCAGGCCGAGCAGGCATAGCGTTCGTCACGCGGACCGCGGCGCCGCGCGCAGCAGCCGCAGCGCGGGCAAGCCCGCCGCCAGCACGGCCAGGCCCAGCAGGGCGCCGACGCCCGCATAACGGGCGCTGGACCAGACCAGTCCGGCACAGGTCAGGCCCAGCAGCAGCGGCGGCAGCGGGTAGAGCGGCACGCGAAATGGCCGCGGCCGGTGCGGGTCGAGGCGGCGCAGCCGCCAGACCGAGGCGGCCACCAGCAGCATGAACAGCCAGAACACCGGCGCCGTGTAGGCCACCAGCGTCTGCACGCCATCGTGCGCGTAGGCGCCATAGCCCAGCAGCACCAGCGTGATGGCGCCTTGCGCCAGCAGCGCCGAGGTCGGGGTCTGGCCGCGCATGCTCCAGCCGGCCAGCGGCCGCAGGCGCGGTACGTCCTGCCCCAGCGCGCTATAGACGCGCGCGCCCGTCAGGATGGTGCCGTTGATGGTCGACAGCGCCGTGACGCAGACCAGCAGGCTCAGCACGATCGCCGCATACGGACCCGCGGCCAGCGTCATCAGCGTGGCGGCCACCGCCCGCGTCTCGCGCAGGCCTTGCAGGCCGAAGATCTGCAGCAGCGCCAGATTGGTCAGCAGATAGGCGCCGGCGACCACGGCGGTGCCGATCAGCAGCACCTTGGCCATGTTGCGCCGGGCCTCGCGCAGTTCGCCGCTGAGGTAGGCGGCTTCGTTCCAGCCGCCATAGGTCAGCAGCACGAACACCAGCCCCATGCCCAGCAGGCCCAGCGTGCTGCCGGCCAGCGGCTCGACCGGCGCCGGCGGGGCGGGGGGCGCGGACAGGCCGGTGGCCACCACTGCCGCCAGCGCTGCCAGCGTCAGGACGGTGAAGACGAGCTGTATGCGCTTGCTGGGCTGGGTGCCCACGATATTGAGCAGCGTCAGGGCAATGACGGCGATGGCGGCGTGCAGGGCCACGCCGTGCGTGCCCAGCGGCGCCAGCTCCTGGGCGTATTCGCCATAGATGAACGCCACCACGGCGATCGCGCCGGTCTGGATGACCGTGCAGCGCGCCCACGCGAACAGCAAGGCTACGCGCGGCCCCCACGCGTGGCGCAGGTAGAGGTATTCGCCGCCGGCGCCGGGATAGGCCGAGCCCAGCTCGGCATAGCACAGGGCTCCCATCAGCATGACCGTCGCGCCGCCCAGCCAGAGCGCCAGGTAGACGCTCTCGGACTGCGCATGCTGGGCAACCAGCGGCGGGAAGCCGAAGATACCGATGCCGATGACCACGCCCACCAGCACGGCTACCGCGTCCAGCACCGACAGGCCGCGGGCCTGGGCCATGCCGCTCTCGGCGGCGCGCGTCATGGCGCGCGACGCGTGGCGCGCCAGCCGGATTCGTTGCCCGGGGCTTGCACGGCTGTCATACGGTCTCCCTGTATGCGGCCCACGTAGGTGCGCGGCCCGGACCCGGCGTCCACCGTGAAGCGCAGGTCGGTGCCGCGCAGGGCGGCCTCGGCCACGCCCAGCCGCTCGCCCTGGCGCTGCGCGCTGGCGGTCACTTTCTGGAAATCCTGCCGCACGCTGAGGGTAAAGGGGCCGGCCGGGTCTTCGACCTGCCAGTCTCCCGCCGCGTGCGCGGGTACGACCCACAGATACAGGGAGCGGCCATCGACCAGCTCGTAGCGATCGCTGTCCCATTCGCCCATTGTGAAGGCGTGCGAAACCACACGGGTTCCCGGCGCCAGCGAATTGAGTATGCGCGGGCGCAGTTTCAGGTTCACGTCCGGCAGCAGGTACATCGTTAGCACCGTGGCCTTGGAGATGTCGGTGTCGAACAAGTCCTGCTGCACGAACGTCACGCGGTCGGCCAGCCCGGCCTTCCTGGCGTTGGCGCGCGCTTCGGCGATGCGCTCGGGGTCGATGTCCACGCCCATGGCGCTGCGCGCGCCCCGGTCGCGCACCGCGGCGATGGCGATGCGCCCATCACCCGATCCGAGGTCGATGACCGTGTCCTGCGCTGTCACATCGGCCATCTCCAGCATCCGCGCCACCGCGTCGTCGGGGGTGGGCACATAGGGCACATCCAGCTTTACCGGTGGCGGTTGCTGGGTCCAGGCCGGCTGGGCCAACGCCAGCGCGGGCGTGGCAAGCAAGGCAAGCAGCATGCGCCTTTTTGGTGCATGCGTGGGGGCGACGAGGGTGCGCATGGGATTCTCCCGGGTAGGGGCGCCCGCCGAATCCTCCGTGCAGCGGACCCGCTGGCGCGTTGCTGACAGAAACCTGAATTTAATGGAGTTCCTGTCATCACGAAAGGTTCCATTTTTTTTGTGCACTGGCGCTTTTGGTCTGGCTGCCTATCAAGGAAATATCCTACATATCTGTAGGATTGGGCTGGCATCAGGACCGCACGGATCCAAATAATCTTCCTACATCGATTCTCCGATATGTCTGCATAGCTCACGGGTTGGCAGGTGTTGTCGGTCCAACCAAGGGCCGTATCCGCCGGAAGTCGAAATTTCCTCTCTGCCATTTCCTCCGATCGCCACGCCGGCGACCGGCGAGTCTTCTTGCGCCCTGAATGGCGCATTCCAAGGGCCACGGCCCGCGGGCATGGCGGATCGATCGTGAACTTGGGAAAGGAGTAATCCGTGAAGCAAGCCATCCACGCCGTTGCGTCCCGCCATGATGCGCTCGCACGAGTCGGGCGTGTCCATCGGCGCCGCGGCGCCGCCGCGCTGGCTGGCGTCTTGACGCTGCAAACCGTGGCGCCGGCATTTGCCCAGGGGGCGCCGTCTTTCTCCGCCCGGCCCGCGCAGGCCGATCGCCAGGATGCCGCCGACGGCGCGATGCTGCGGGTCGCGCAGACGGCGCGCCAATTGGCGCAACGGCAGGCTGCCGGTTCGCGCGCCTCGGCGCGCGTGGACGGCGACTTGCTGAAAGGACAGGCCGAGGCGCAGGCCAATGAGTTGCTGCAGGAAGGGGTGCGCCTGGCCAACCAGACTGAATTGCCGTTCCTGCGCCGGTTGCAAGGCGGGGTGAATTATGACTTTTCGAACAAGGACCTGTCGTTGGATCTTCGTACCATCGACGAAGTGCATCGCGGCGAGCGCGACCGCGTCTTGCTGCAACTGAGCGGCCACAATCGCAATCATCGTCCCACCGTCAACGGTGGCGTGGTGTTGCGCCATGCCTTGAACCAGCACATGGCCGTGGGCGCCAACGCATTTCTTGATTACGAGTTCGGCAAGAACCATCTGCGCGGCTCGCTGGGCGGAGAGGTCATTGCGCCGCAGTTCACGCTGTATGGCAACGTCTACGCGCCCATGTCGGGATGGAAAGCGGCCAAGCGGGCCGAGCGCCGCGAAGAGCGGCCCGCCTCCGGCTGGGACGTTGGCGTGCGCCTGCAACCCGAGGCGCTGCCTGGCCTGGCAATCAAGGGCCAGTATTTCCGCTGGAACGGCGCGGCCGTGGATTACTTCGACAACGGCCGTCCGCAGCGCAATGCGCGCGGCTATAAGTACGGCGTTGAGTACCGGCCCGTGCCGTTGGTGGCGGTGGGCCTGGAACAGACCAAGGTGCTCGGCGGCGCGCGCCAGACCACTGTGCAGCTTGGCGTCAATCTCAGCCTGGGCGAGCCCTTGTCCAGGCAGTTGCGGCACCAGTCCGGGCCGGCGTTCGACTTGCAGGCCCGCATGGGCGAATTCGTCGAGCGTGAAAACCGCATCGTGCTTCAGACGCGCCGCAAGCACGTTGTGTTGCCGCTGACGATCGCGCGCGTCGATACCGATCCGGCAACCGGGCGGATCACGGTAACCGGCGTCACCGAGCCGGGGGCGCAGGTCAGCCTGGGGCTGCCCAATGGCGAAGTCGTGGTCGCGCAGGCCGATGGCAGCGGAACCTACCGAGCGACGTCGGCGCGCGACATGGTGGGCGGCCCGGTGCGGGCTCGCGCAACGAACCGTCATGGCGACCGTAGCCGGGAAGTCACGCACCATTACGTGGATGTCGCGGTCAAGGGCGAGGTACCGCTGACGCTCGGCGCTGTGCGCACGCATCCTGGCACCGGCGTCGTGACCGTGACCGGCAAGACCGGGCCTGGCGCCAAGGTGCGCATCGATTTTCCCGACGGTACGTTCGGTGATGTGGTCGCCGGCAATGGGGGCGATTTCACGGTCGCCTCGAAAGGCGATGTGACGGCCAGCGGCCCGATCGTGGCGATTGCCCGCGATGACGACGGGCGGGAAAGCCCCCGCCGTACTGTCCAGTACGACGACAGGGTCAATGGCGGTGGCTCGGGCGCGCCGACGGTGGTGCTGCATACCGACGGCACCAACGGTCGCGTGACGGTCAGCGGCAAAGGACGGCCCGGCGATACGATCAGGGTGGACTTCCCCGACGGCACCACCAAGGAGGTGGTGGCGGGCCCGGACGGTACCTACCGCGTCACGTCCGACCGCGACATGACGGCGGGCGACATAACGGTGTCCGGTACCGATGCCAAGGGCAACGTGGGTGGTCCTGTCAAGCGTCCCTACCACGACATCTTCGTGCCCGTGCCGCCCACCGTGGAGGTGGCGACCGACTCGTCCAGCGGCCGCGTCACGGTCAGCGGCAAGGCCACGCCGCGCGCCAAGGTCAAGGTCGATTTCCCGGGCGGGACGTCCAAGACCGTCACCGCCGACGCCGACGGCCGCTATCGCGCGACCTCGGATGGCGACGTGCCTGGGGGCGACATCGTCGTCACGCAGACCGGGATGCCGGGCGCTGCGGGCAAGCCGGTGCGTCGACCGTATGTCGATACGGTGGCGCCGACGCCGATGAAAGTGACCATCGACAGCATGCGCACGGACGGCAACAGCGGCGTCGTGACGGTGACGGGCTACACGGTCGGCGGCTCCACGGTGACGGTGACCTTCCCCGACGGCACGACCGCCGGTACCACCGCCAATGACCGAGGCAAATACACGGTAACGTCGACCGCCGACATTCCTGCCGGTCCGATCCGCGTCAGCGCGCGCGGACCGCGCAACCAGCAGGGCAGCGCGACGGACCATTACCTCGATGCGTGGACCAAGCAGACGCTGCTGGGCGGCAAGATTCGCCTTCTCCGGCCGGTCGCGAGGCTGTTGCTGAGCCCGGGCAGCATGACATATACCGAAATCGCCAAGTCGTTCGATGGCAGTTCGCTCGACGGCATCGTGGCACGGTTCGAGCCGGCAAACGGAGCACCGCCGCAGACGGCGGCGCTGCTGGCGGCGATCAAGCTGCACGATCCAAATTATCGGCTGGAGTCCAACAAGATGTTCATCTATCTCGACACCATGAACAGCGACCCGTACAACCGTGTTCCCAACGGCGATTATCCCGTCACGCTGGTTCTCGAGGACAAGGCCACCGGGGCGCGGGAGGCGACCACCATGGTCCTGAAGGTGACCGGCAGTACCTATGGCAAAGCCCCGGTCGTCCCCGGCGCGAATGGTGTGCTTGGCACGGGGCCCGGCCCGTCGTTGGGCGGCAGTCTGCTGATCGGTGGCGAGGGCGGCCTGCTGGGAAGCTGACACCGGCCGCGCGGCGCGCTTGGCAAGGGCGCCGCGCGGGACCACAATACGGCGCAGCGCCGCACACCGAATGCGGCCTCAAGGAGACAAATCCATGTGCGCCACCGCCGTCGATACCGGCATGGAGTTCGACTACATCATCGTGGGCGCCGGCTCGGCCGGCTGCGTGCTGGCCAATCGCCTGTCGGCCGATCCATCCGTGCGCGTGCTGTTGCTGGAAGCCGGCGGCGCCGATTCCTGGCACTGGATCCACATCCCGGTCGGCTACCTGTATTGCATCGGCAACCCGCGCACCGACTGGTGCTATCGCACCCAGGCCGATCCGGGCCTGAACGGGCGCAGCCTGGGCTACCCGCGCGGCCGCGTGCTGGGCGGCAGCTCCTCCATCAACGGCATGATCTACATGCGCGGCCAGCGCGCCGACTACGACGGCTGGGCGGCGCAGGGCAACCCGGGCTGGGGGTGGGACGACGTGCTGCCGCTGTTCAAGGCCAGCGAGGACCACCATGGCGGCGCCAGCGCGTTTCATGGCGCGGGGGGCGAATGGCGGGTCGAGCGGCAGCGCCTGTCGTGGAAGTTGCTCGACGCGTTCCGTGCGGCGGCCGCGCAGGCCGGCATCGCCTCGATCGACGACTTCAACCAGGGCGACAACGAGGGTTGCGACTATTTCGAGGTCAACCAGCGCAGCGGCGTGCGCTGGAACACCGCCAAGGGTTTTCTGCGGCCGGCCATGGACCGCGGCAACCTGAAGGTCCTGACCGGCGCGCGGGTGGCGCGCGTGGTGTTCCAGAACCGCCGCGCGGTAGGGGTGCGCTTCCTGGCCGAGGGCGGCGGCGAACAGTATGCCCAGGCGCGCGGCGAGGTGGTACTGGCCGCCGGCGCCATCGGGTCGGCGCAGTTGCTGCAGGTATCCGGCGTGGGGCCGGCGGCGCTGCTGCAGGCGCGCGGGGTGCCCGTGCTGCATGACCTGCCCGGCGTGGGCGCAAACCTGCAGGACCACCTGCAGCTGCGCCTGATCTACCGGGTGCAGGGCGCTCGCACCTTGAACGGGGTGGCGGGAACCCTGTGGGGCAAGGCATGGATGGGCCTGCAATACGCCGTGCAGCGGCGCGGCCCGCTCAGCATGGCGCCGTCGCAGCTGGGTGCGTTCGCCCGCTCGGGCCCCGAGCAGTCGCGCGCCAATCTCGAGTACCACGTCCAGCCACTGTCGCTGGAGAAGTTCGGCGACCCGTTGCATGATTTTCCCGCCTTCACCGCGTCGGTGTGCAATCTGCGTCCGACCAGCCGGGGCCACGTGCGTATCGTCTCGCCCGATCCGGGCGAGCATCCCGAGATCCTCTGCAACTATCTTTCCACCGAGGCCGACCGCAAAGTCGCCGCCGACAGCATCCGCCTGACCCGGCGCATCGTGGCTCAGCCCGCGCTGGCGCGCTACCAGCCGCAAGAGTACAAGCCCGGCGCGCAATGGCAGAGCGAGGAAGACCTGCAGCGGCTGGCCGGCGAGATCGGCACGACCATTTTCCATCCAGTGGGAACCTGCAGAATGGGCGACGACGCGCAGGCGGTGGTGGATGCCGCGTTGCGCGTGCATGGCCTGCAGGGCCTGCGGGTGATCGACGCATCCATCATGCCGACCATCACCTCGGGCAATACCAACTCGCCGACCATCATGATCGCGGAAAAAGGCGCCCAGCTGCTGCGCGAAGCCCGCCGGCAAACATGAAGGCCGCCGCATCGGGTGTATTCACGGGTTCGCCGCGGCGCGTGGCTGCGTTATATTCCGACACTTGTTTAACACGTGCAGCATGCCGAGGCCTGGCGCCCCGCGCAGCGCCTTCGACAGAGCCCCATGCCCCACGCTATTGAAATCGTGGCCACGCTGTTGTTCAGCGTGGCGGTACTACACACGTTTTCCGTTCCCTTCTTTGCCCGCCTGGCTCACCGCAACGGGCCGCATGCCGGCGTATGGCACCTGCTTTCCGAGGTCGAGGCCGTCTTTGGCGTATGGGCGTTCGTACTGATCGCCTGTATGGCGCTGATGGCCGGCACCGATCGCGCAGTCCAGTACATGGATACGCGCAACTTCACCGAGCCGCTGTTCGTCTTCGCGATCATGGTGGTGGCGTCCAGCCGGCCCATCCTGGAGCTGGTGGGCAGCCTGGTGCGGCTGCTGGCTGCCATGGTGCCGGTACGGCGCGAGCTGGCCACCTTCTTCATCGTCATGTCGATCGTGCCGCTGGGCGGCTCGTTCATCACCGAGCCGGCGGCCATGACGCTGGCCGCCATCCTGCTGCGCGACGGCTACTTCCGCTGCAGCGGCCGCGCCGGCTTCAAGTACATGACGCTGGGCGTGCTGTTCGTCAACGTGTCCATCGGCGGCGTGCTGACCTCCTACGCGGCGCCTCCGGTGCTGATGGTGGCCGCGACCTTCGGCTGGGATACCGCCTACATGGCGACCCATTTCGGCTGGCGCGCCGCCGTCGCGGTCTGCCTGAACGCCGCCGTGCTGACCATGCTGTGCCGCCAGGCCCTGCTGGAGGGCGCGGTGGGCACCGGCGCCGGCGTCAATGCGTCCGACGACGCGGCCGAGAAGCGGCCGCCCGTGCCGGCGCCGGTGACGCTGATGCATCTGGCCTTCCTGGTGGGGATCGTCCTCACCGCGCATCATCCCGCTGTGTTCCTGGGCATGCTGATGATGTTCATCGGTTTCGCGCACGCCTACCAGCGGCATCAGAGCCGGCTGATGATCAGGGAAGGCCTGATGGTCGGTTTCTTCCTGGCCGGCCTGGTCGTGCTGGGCGGCTTGCAAAAATGGTGGCTGCAGGATCTGCTGGGCGGGCTGGAACCCACGGTGCTGTTCTGGGGCGCGACCGCGCTGACGGCCATCACCGACAATGCCGCGCTGACTTACCTGGGCTCGTTGGTCGAAGGAACCAGCGAGGCCTGGCGCTACATGCTCGTGGCCGGCGCGGTCACCGGCGGCGGCCTGACGGTGATCGCCAACGCGCCCAATCCGGCCGGTTTCGCCATCCTCGGGAAGTACTTCCCGGACGGCAGCATATCGTCCGGGCGTCTGTTCATCGCGGCGCTGGTACCGACGCTGGTGGCCGCTGCCATGTTCATGTTGCCGGTATGAGACAGGGCAGGGCCGCGCCGCCGCCAGGCGGCCCGGCGGCCTTTCCTTGAAAAACCGCTAAAATTCAAGACTTTCCCGTATTTCGCCGGCCCAGCCGCCGTGCCGCCCGGACCTTCCCGGCCAGGCACAGAGGTGGAATTCCACGCGCCGGTTCGCCTGGGAGTTTTCGTTAAATGCCCATTTATGCATATAAATGCAGCGCGTGCGGCCATGCCGAGGACGTGCTGCAAAAGATCTCCGATGCGCCGCTGGCGGACTGTCCCGCCTGCGGCCAGAGCACGTATTCCAAGCAGGTGACGGCCGCCGGCTTCCAGCTCAAGGGCTCGGGCTGGTACGTCACCGATTTTCGCAACAACAACGGAGCGGGCAAACCGGCCGCTGGCCAATCCGCCGCGCCGGCAGCCAGCGGCGGCGATGCCGGCAGCGCGCCCGCCACGCCCGCACCCGCGGCGCCGGCAGCCACCTCCACCTGATTGCGGCACAGCGTCATGCGCGTGTTCAAGAAGTACTTCATCACCGGCTTGCTGATCTGGGTGCCCCTGGCCATCACGGTATGGGTGCTGGGCCTGCTCGTCGCGACGCTGGAGGGGTTCGTTCCCGGCTTCTTGTCATCGCAGTCGTTGTTTGGCGTGGATATCCCCGGGTTCCGCTTCGTCCTCGTCATCACCGTGGTGCTGCTGACGGGCGTGTTTGCCGCCAACCTGCTCGGGCGCAGCCTGCTGGAGCACTGGGAGCGCATCCTGGGGCGCATTCCGCTGGTGCGCTCGATCTACAACTCGGTCAAGCAGGTCAGCGATACCGTGCTGGCGCCCAATGGCCGGGCGTTTCGCCAGGCCGTGCTGATCCAGTACCCGCGCGCCGGCTCGTGGACCATCGCCTTCCTGACCGGCACGCCCAGCGGCGAGGTGGCCTCGTACCTTCCCGGCGAACACCTCAGCGTCTACGTGCCCACCACGCCCAACCCGACGTCCGGCTTTTTCCTGATGATGCCGCGCGACCAGGTCATCGATCTGCAGATGAGCGTCGACGCGGCGCTGAAGTACATCGTTTCCATGGGGGTCGTGGCGCCGGCGGATCGCCGGCCCGTATCCCCGCCCACGACGCCTGGTGCGCCCCTGGCGCCGGGCGCCGAACCGTAACCTTTTACGCTTACACAGCCTATACACGGAGTTATCCCGCATGCGTACCTGCTACACCGGCCAGGTTTGCCGTGACCATCTCGGCCAGACTGTCACCCTGTACGGCTGGGTGAACCGCCGCCGCGACCACGGCGGGGTCATCTTCATCGACCTGCGCGATCGCACGGGCCTGGCGCAAATCGTGTTCGACCCCGACAACGCCGAGGCCTTCGGCACGGCCGAGCGCCTGCGCAACGAGTTCTGCATCAGCATCACCGGCCTGGTGCGCCTGCGCCCCGAAGGCACGGCCAACGCCGAACTGGCCTCGGGCGAGGTCGAAGTGCTGTGCCAGCAGGTCGAGATCCTCAACGCGTCGGTGACGCCGCCGTTCCAGCTGGATGACGACAATCTGTCGGAAACCACCCGGCTGACCCATCGCGTGCTGGACCTGCGCCGCCCGCAGATGCAGCACAACCTGATGCTGCGCTACCGCGTCTCGATCGAAGTGCGCAAATACCTCGACCAGCTCGGCTTCATCGACATCGAAACGCCGATGCTGACCAAGAGCACGCCCGAAGGCGCGCGCGACTACCTGGTGCCGTCGCGGGTCAACGCCGGCTATTTCTTTGCCCTGCCGCAATCGCCGCAGCTGTTCAAGCAGATGCTGATGGTCTCGGGTTTCGACCGTTACTACCAGATCACCAAGTGCTTCCGCGACGAAGACCTGCGCGCCGACCGCCAGCCCGAATTCACCCAGATCGATTGCGAGACTTCGTTCCTGAACGAAGTCGAGATCCGTGAAATCTTCGAAGGCATGATCCGCCATGTATTCAAGGTGGTGCAGGACGTAGACCTGCCCACGCCGTTCCCCATCATGAGCTGGACGGAGGCCATGCAGCGCTATGGCTCGGACAAGCCCGACCTGCGCGTCAACCTGGAATTCACCGACATGACCGACGTCATGCGCGACGTGGATTTCAAGGTGTTCGCCTCGGCCGCCACCACCGCGGGCAGCCGCGTCGTGGCGCTGCGCGTGCAGGGCGGCGGCGAGATGTCGCGCAGCGAGATCGACGCCTACACGCAATTCGTCGGCATCTACGGCGCCAAGGGCCTGGCCTACATCAAGGTCAACGACGTGGCCAAGGGCCGCGAGGGCCTGCAGTCGCCCATCGTCAAGAACCTGCACGATGCCGCGCTGGCCGAACTGGTCAAGCGCACCGGCGCGCAGAACGGCGACATCATCTTCTTCGGCGCGGATCGCGCCAAGGTGGTCAACGACGCCATCGGCGCGCTGCGCGTGAAGATCGGCCACAGCGAATTCGGCAAGAAGGCCGGCCTGTTCAGCGGCGGCTGGAAGCCGCTGTGGGTCGTCGACTTCCCCATGTTCGAGTACGACGAGGAGGAAAACCGCTATACCGCCGCGCACCACCCGTTCACCAGCCCGAAGGACGGCCACGAGGACTTCCTCGAAAGCGATCCGGGCAAGGCCGTCGCCAAGGCCTACGACATGGTGCTCAACGGCTGGGAAATCGGCGGCGGCTCGGTGCGTATCCACCGCGAGGAAGTGCAGAGCAAGGTATTCCGCGCTCTCAAGATCGACGCCGAGGAGGCGCGCGAGAAGTTCGGTTTCCTGCTGGACGCGCTGCAGTATGGCGCGCCGCCGCATGGCGGCATCGCGTTCGGCCTGGACCGCATCATCACCATGATGGCCGGCGCCGAATCCATCCGCGACGTGATCGCCTTCCCCAAGACCCAGCGTGCGCAGTGCCTGTTGACCGGCGCGCCGTCGGAAGTCGACGAGAAGCAATTGCGCGAGCTGCATATCCGCTTGCGCAACGTCGAAGTGAAATGAAGTAAGCTGGCGAAGCGCCGACGCCATGGGCGGCGGCGCCGCCAGCGGCCGGAATCGGGCAGGCCGGGCAACGGCGTGGCTTTGCCCGTTTCGATAACGCGCCATACCTCCTATGTCGCTTATTCGCGTAGTCAGCTACAACATCCACAAAGGCCGCTCGGCCCTGGGCCGGCGCGAGTCCCTCAACGATCTGCGCCTGGGCCTGTATGGCCTGCGTCCGGACCTGGTCTTCCTGCAGGAGGTCCAGGGACGCAACGAGGTATCCTCGGTCCTGCACGCCCAGCACGAATCGCTGGCCGCCGCACTGCGCCTGCAGGCGGCCTATGGCCGCAATGCCATCCGTACCGGCACCGATCACGGCAATGCCTTGCTGTCGCGCTTTGACATCCTCGATCACGAGAACCAGGACATCTCCGACCATCGTCTGGAGCAACGCGGCCTGCTGCACGCGCGCATCGACGTCGGCGGCACCGAGGTGCACTGCTTCGTCGTGCACCTGGGCTTGTTCGCCGGCAGTCGTGGCCGCCAGATCCAGGCCCTGACCGACCGCATCCGGCAATCGGTCCCGGACGGCGCGCCGCTGCTGATCGCGGGCGACTTCAACGATTGGGGCGACCGCCTGGCGCCGATGTTCGTGCAGCAGCTGGGCCTGTACGAAGTGTTTTCGCACGCGCCGCGCTCGCATGGCGGCGACCTGCCGCGCCTGCGCGACTCGGTCAGGCGCTTGGGCAACGTACTGCGCGGCGTGCCCAACAGCGTGGCGGTGCTCGAACGCAACAACCAGCTGGGCATGGGCGGCGCCTATTGTCCCCTGCCGCCGCCGCGGACTTTCCCGGCGGTGTTCCCGTGGTTCCGCCTGGATCGCATCTACCAACGCGGCTTCGCGGTGCGCAGCGCCCGCGTCCTGCGCGGGCGCGAGTGGGCGCGCCTGTCGGATCATTCGCCGCTGCTGGCCGAGCTCGAATTGCCGTGAAGGGCCAGATCGTCAGGTTGCACTGGACCGATGGCAATGCCATCCGCCTGCTGCAAAACGGCGGCGATTTCTTTCCCGCGCTATGCGAGGCCATCGACGCGGCGCGCCTGTCGGTGCATCTGGAGACCTACATCTTCCTGCTCGACCGCACCGGGCGGCAGGTGCTCGAATGCCTGGAGAGCGCTGCCCGCCGCGGCGTCAAGGTGCGCGTGGTGCTCGACGGTTTCGGCAGCGCCGGCACGGCCGAGGCGATACGCCTGCGCATCACCCAGGCCGGCGGCCAGTGCCGCATCTTCCGGCCCGAGCCCCGCTGGCTGGGCCACCTGGCGTTCTCGCGCAGCCGCTTGCGCCGCCTGCACCGCAAGGTGGCCGTGGTCGACGCCGAACTGGCGTTCGTCGGCGGCATCAATATCGTCGACGACTACGACGACCTCGACCCCGGCGACGACATCCCCGCGCCGCGCTTCGACTTCGCCGTAGCGGTGCAGGGCCCCCTGGTGCCGCACATACTCTATGCCCAGGACCTGTTGTGGGTACGGTTGAACTGGGCCCGCCTGCGCCGCCACCCAGGGGACTGGCACCGCATGCGCCTGTTCAAGCCGGTGCACGCCGACGCCTCGCCGGCCGGCAAGCTGCGCGCGGCATTGCTGCTGCGCGACAACCTGCGCTTTCGGCAGACCTTCGAGCAAGCCTACCTTTATGGCATCCAGCATGCGCGCCGCGACATCCTGATCGCCAACGCCTATTTCTTCCCCGGGCATCAATTCCGCAAGAGCCTCATGCAGGCCGCCGCGCGTGGCGTGCGCGTGCGGCTGCTGCTGCAGGGCAAGCCCGAATACCGCATGCAGTACTTCGCCACGCGCGCGCTGTACGACCGGCTGCTGCGCGGCGGCATCGAGATCTACGAATACATGCCGGGCTACCTGCACGCCAAGGTCGCCGTCATCGACAACATGGCTACCGTCGGCTCGTCCAATCTCGACCCCTTCAGCCTGCTGCTGGCCCGCGAAGCGAACGTGGTCGTCGACGACCAGCCCTTCGCCTGGGACCTGCAGGAACGCCTGGAGCGCGCCATCGCCCTGGGCGGCCAGTTCATCCGGCCCCTGGACTACCAGCGGCGCGGCTGGCTGCGGCGATGTATCGACGTCGCGGCCTACACCATGCTGCGCATCGGCGTGGCGTTGACCGGGCGCGCGGGGCGGTACTGACTAATTGGCCGCCGCGGCGCGCCGGGCGCCCACCAGGCCCAGCGCCAGCGCGGTGCCGGCCAGGATCACGCCGGCGCCGGCCAGGATGCGCGGCGTCACCGCTTCGTCCAGGAACCACACGCCCCACAGCACGCCGAACACCGGCACCAGGAATGTCACGCTGACCGCGGCCGTCGGGCCGACACGGGCGATCAGGCGGAAGAACACGATATAGGCCGCGCCGGTGCAGACGATCGCCAGCAGCACCGTGGCGCGCCACGCCTCGAACGACACCGCCTGTTCGGGCCAGTGGATGATCGCCAGGGGCGCCAGTACCAGCGAGGCGGCCACCATGCTGCCCGTTGCATTGGTCAGCGCGTCCACGTGGCCGAGATAGCGCTTGGTCCAGTTGGCCGCCATGCCGTAGAACACCGGCGCACTGATGGCGGCCAGCACGGCCGGCCCCGTGCCACCGTCATGGAAATCCAGCTTGTCCCATACCAGTACGACAATGCCTGACATGCTGATCAGCAGGCCCAGGGCGCGCATGCGCGGCAGGCGGTCCCCCAGCCACAGCCAGCCGATCACCGCGCCCCACACCGGCGTGACCGCATTGGCCACCGACAGAAAGCCCGCGCCCAGCGACTGGGCCGCATAGGCATACAGCAGGAAGGGCAGCGCCGAATTCAACGTGCCCACCACCAATATCGCCTTCCAGTGCCGCGCGATCAACGCCGGCTTGCCGCGCCAGAGGACCAGCGGCAGCAGGAACAGCGCGGCCAGCCCCACGCGCAGCTCCATCAGGGCGGCGGGTCCGAACTCCGGCACCGCCACGCGCATGAACAGGAACGATCCGCCCCATACGGCGGCCAGCGCCAGCAAGTCCACCAGATCACGACGCGGCATGAGCTCAGTTCCAGGTCAGGCGGCGGGCGTGGCCGCGACGTTCTTCATTTTCACGCGGTGCGCCACCACGGCGCTAAACAGCGACAGCAGCACACAGAGAATCAGGCCGGCACGCACCCCATCGAGCACCGAGCTGTGCGAAATCGCGATACCCACCAAAGCCGTGCCGGCCGCGCTGCCCATGGCGCGGGTGGTCTGCACCAGCGCCGAGGCCACCCCCACGTCACGCCGTTCGCTGAGCATCTGCATGAACAGCGTCAGGTTCGGCAGCAGGAATCCCAGCGCCGTGCCATTGACGAAGAATGCCGCCACGATCCACCAGGCCGACGTCCCGGCGCTCACGGCCAGCATCATGGCGGAACCGGCCGCCAGCAGGCAGCTGCCGAACACCATCAGGCGCTGCGGCTCGGTCTGCCTGGGAAACAGGCGGCCATTGATGATGCTGCCGAACGAAATCGCCGCCACCAGCGGCGTCAGCAGCAGTCCCGCCTCGCTCGGCGAGTAATCCAGCTCGTGCTGCAGCAGCAGCGGACTGTAGAAAATCAGGATGAACATCGTCGCGCCCACCGCCACCGCGGCCAGGTTCAGCAGCCGGGGTTCGAGGCCGGCCAGCACGCGCAGGGGGAAAATAGGGGAACGTACGCGGCGCTCGATAGGCACCAGCAGCGCCACCGCGGCGATTCCGGCTACCGCCAGCGCCAGCGCCACGCGCGGATGGGCGCCATCGCCAGGCGCGAAAGCCAGTTCGATGGCCGCCAGCGGCGCGCCCACCACCACGATCAGCAACAGGCCGCCCACCCAGTCGATGCGGCGGCTGGCCGTCTGCGCCGGCCGGATGCGGGGGAAATAGCGCGCCAGCAGAAACAACGCCGCCACCGCGGCCAGCGGCGAAATGAAAAACGCCGCGCGCCAGCCCAGCGCCTGGGTGGCCGCGCCGCCCAGCACGGGGCCTATCCCGCTGGCCATCGCGAACGTCGCCGACACCAGCGCCATCCAGCGCACCCGCTGGCCGGCGTCGGGAAACAGGTCCGCCGGGGCGGCGAATGCCGTCGCGATCATCATGCCCCCGCCTATGCCCTGCAGGGTCCGGAACGCGATCAGCTGCGGCATGCTCTGCGCCAGGCCGCAGGCGATCGAGCCCAGCGCCACCAGCGACACCGACACCAGCATCAGGGGTTTGCGGCCGTACATATCGCCCAGCCGGCCGAAAATCAGGATCGAGGCGGCGGTCGCCAGCAGATAGGCCGTGCCGACCCACGCGTACAACGCCATCCCGTTGAGCGCGGCCGCCACGCGTGGCAGCGTGGTCGTGACAATGGTCGAGTCGAACGCCACCAGCACCACGGTGGCGGACACGCCCGCCATCGCTCGTAACAAATCGCGCCGAGAATGGGGGGATTCTTGAGTTGTCGTCGTAATTTCTGGGTCTTGGGTAGGCGGCGCGCTCATGCTCTCAAGCATAGCACCGCCAACCTAGGGAAAACACCGATTCTTGCTGCCTATTTGAAGAAGGTGTGGTATCCCAGAATCACCAGCACCACGCACAGCGCAACCGCCCAGGACCAGCGCGAATTGGTCAGGCCGCGCGGTTCGGGCTCCGGCGGCGGCGGTGGCGGCGCCAGGCGGGGCTGGCCGGCCATATGGTCGATGAACGCGGCGAAGAACTTCTCCACGATCTTGTTGCCGGCCTTCATGATGGTCGATTCGCCCAGCTCGGCCAGCTTGCCGCCGGCCATGGCCGCCACCGTATAGCTCAGGCGCGTCCCGTCGTCCTTGGGGCTCAGGTTGACCTGGGCGGTACCGATAGCCAGGCCGCTGGCCAGCCCCTTGCCTTCGAAGGCAACGGTACAGGAATGGGGAGGATCCAGATCGGAAAGCAGGATCTCGCCCTGGTAATCAGTCTCCAGGCCGGCCACCTTGGCGCGCACCACCAGTTCGTACTCGGTGGGCGTGCGCCGCTCCACCTTGATGCAGCCTGGCAGGCATTTTTGCAATACGTCCGGGTCCTGCAACGCATCCCAGGTCTGGTGCGGGGTGGAAGGAATCCATTGGGCATCGGCAATGCGCATGGCAGTCTCCTTATCCGGCTTTGTAAGGATATTGTCTGCTCGTTGCAGAGTGTTGTCACGCGTTCCGGACAGGGCGGCCAGCGCCGGAAACGCCATTAAGTATGTATTGAGTATTGTTATCAGGTAATAAAACGTTGCTGTGTACAATCCGCCGGCCTTGAACGTCCGGCGACCGCTTACGGATGGAGAAACTTAAGTGCGTGGCGCCAAAGGGCAAATCAGGGGTGTGGGTAAAATCTACGATTCTTCTTTGGCAATCAAAGGCATATCTATATGAAGCTCGAGGGCGCAAAAATCCTGGTCATTGGCGGGGCCGGGTTTATCGGCAGCTTCGTCGTGGCAGAACTGCTCAAGCATCCGGTGGCGGAAGTCGTTATTTATGACAACTTTGCGCGCGGCAAGCAGAGCAATATCGACGAATATCTCAGCGACCCTCGCTGCCGCATTTACCCCAATGGCGGCGACATCCGCGATATCGATTTGCTCAACGACGCGATGCAAGGCATGGACGGCGTCGTCCACCTGGCCGCGATGTGGTTGCTGCACTGCAAGGATTTCCCGCGCACGGCATTCCACGTCAACATCGAGGGCACCTTCAATGTGCTCGAAGCGTGTGTGCGCAACAACGTGAAGCGACTGGTGTACTCGTCCTCCGCCTCCGTCTACGGCGACGCGGTGGAGGTGCCGATGACCGAGGAGCATCCGTTCAACAACCGCAATTTCTATGGCGCCAGCAAGATCGCCGGCGAGGCCATGTGCCACGCCTTTCACGACCGCTATGGCCTGAGCTATGTGGGGTTGCGCTACATGAACGTGTATGGTCCGCACCAGGATCAGACAGCGGCATACACCGGCGTGATTCCCATCATGCTCAACAAGATCGACGCCAACGAGGCGCCGGTCATCAATGGCGACGGCACCCAGGCCTATGATTTCGTCTACGTCGAAGACGTTGCTCGCTGCAACGTGCTGGCACTGACGTCCGAGGCGACCGACCAGTTCTATAACGTCGGCACCGGCGTACAGACGTCGATCAAGGAACTGTGCGACACAATTCTCGACATGAAGGATTCCGGCTTGCAGGTCCAGTATCGTCCCTATAGCGAAGACGATGCGCGCCGCATGGTACAGAACCGCATCGGTTGCCCCGTCAAGGCCAGCCGCGACCTGGGCTTCACGTACCAGTATGCCTTGACCGAAGGGCTGCAGAAACTGATCGACTGGCGTGCCAAGAATGGAGCGCAGTCGTGAGCGGCGCCGCGGCGAAACGCAGCATTGCAATCTCTTTGCCCATGACGGGCGAAGAGGAGTGGCAGGCGGTACGCGAACCCCTGATGAGCGGGTGGCTGACGCAGGGCCCCAAGGTGGCGGCTTTCGAGCAGGCATTCGCGCAACGGCACGAGGTCGCCCATGCGCTGGCCGTGACCTCTTGCACGACGGGCCTGCATCTGGCGTTGGCCGGATTGGGCATCGGGCCAGGCGACGAGGTCATCGTGCCCTCGTTCACCTGGGTCGCCACGGCCAACGCCATACTGTATTGCGGCGGCACGCCGGTGTTGGTAGACGTCGACCGGGAAACCTTCAACATCGACATCGCCCAGGTGGCGAGCAAGGTCACTCCACGCACGCGTGCGGTGATTGCGGTGCACCTGTTCGGCCTGTGCGCCGACATCGACGCCTTGCGGGCGGCGTTGCCGGCGTCGGTGGCCATCGTCGAAGATGCCGCCTGTGCCGCTGGCGCCAGCTGGAATGGCCGGCCGGCCGGCAGCCTGGGAGAGGTGGGGGTCTTCTCGTTCCACCCGCGCAAATCGGTCACGACCGGCGAGGGGGGCATGGTCACCACGAATGACCCCGAGCTGGCCGAGCGCATGAACCAGATGCGCAATCATGGCGCCAGCATTTCCGAAGAGCAGCGGCACCACGGCCCGCGCCCGTGGATCCTGGCGGATTTCGATCTGCTGGGCTACAACTACCGGATGACCGATCTCCAGGGGGCTGTGGGCCAGGTCCAACTCGCCAAGCTGGACGGTTTCATCGACGAGCGTGCCCGCTGGGCGCAGTTCTATCGAGAACAGCTGGGTGATCTGAAGTGGCTGCGCCTGCCGGCGGAGCCGGCCGGCGCGCGACATGGTTGGCAGTCGTTCGTGACGTGGGTGGATCCGGCGCATGCGCCCATGCCGCGCAACGACATGATGCAACGACTGCAGGAGCAGGGCATCGCCACGCGGCCGGGCACCCACGCGGTGCACATGCTGGGCTACTACCGGGAACAATACGGCTATCGCCCCGAGGATTTTCCCGCCGCGCGGGATTGCAACGATTGCACAATGGCAATCCCCCTGCACAACCGCATGACGGAGGATGACTATCGTTATGTGGTGGCGGCGATTCGGGCATTCGGCGGCTGATTCCCTGGTGGGTACGGCATTTTCACCGGCTGCCGCTGAAGACGCGGTCCATACCGTCAGGGCGCCGGGGCCGTCTTCGGACACGATGAAGCATTTGAACGCTCTGACGATTGGATAACTATGTGTGGCGTTGCCGGTTTGATCCATCTAGACGGTGCCGCGGTCGACCCCGCGGTACTGCAGGGCATGACCGATGCCATCGCGCATCGCGGGCCGGATGGAGAAGGCCATTGGATTGACGGCAATGTCGGCCTCGGCCACCGGAGACTGGCGATCATTGACCTTTCGCCGGCCGGCCATCAGCCCATGATTTCGGCCGATTCGCGCTATGTACTGAGCTACAACGGCGAGATCTACAACTTTCGCGAGTTGCGGGCCGAGCTGCAAGGCGAGGGCTGCCAGTTCCGTTCCCAGACTGATAGCGAAGTGTTGCTGCATGCACTGATTGTGTGGGGAGTGGAGCGCACGCTGTCCCGGTTGAACGGTATGTTTGCCTTTGCGTGGTGGGATACACGCGAACGGAAGTTGCTCTTGGCGCGTGACCGGTATGGGGTGAAGCCGCTCTATTTCAGTATGCAAGGCACCACTCTGGCTTTCGGCTCCGAGCAGAAGGCCATCCTGGCCAGCGCAGCGTTTCGGCGTAATCTGAACAAGGCTGCACTGCTTGAGTACTTCACCTTTCAAAATATCTTCACGGATCAAACGCTGCTGGAGGATGTGCACCTTCTGCCGGCCGGACATTACGCCTACCTCGATTGCGCCAAGGAAAGGCCGCAGTTGCGCCTTACGCAATACTGGGATTTCAATTTCCATGAGCCGGCGGTACCAGGCACGGATACGGAATATCGCGAAGAGTTGAGTCGATTGTTTCGCCAGGCGGTGCAGCGCCAACTCGTTTCCGATGTCGAGTTAGGAAGCTATCTAAGCGGAGGCATGGACTCCGGATCGATTACGGCTGTCGCCGCGGCGTCGCACCCATATATCAAGACCTTCACCTGTGGGTTTGACCTGAACTCGGCGTCAGGGATCGAGCTGGCCTTCGACGAACGCAGCAAGGCCGAGTACATGTCGTATTTCTTCAAGACTGAGCACTATGAAATGGTGCTCAAGTCAGGCGATATGGAGCGCGTCTTGCCCGCGTTGGCCTGGCACCTTGAGGAGCCGCGAGTCGGGCAAAGCTACCCGAATTACTATGCGGCAAAGCTGGCATCAAAATTCGTGCGGGTCGTCCTATCGGGCGCTGGCGGCGACGAGCTTTTTGGCGGCTATCCGTGGCGATATTATCGTGCGGTGGTCAACAATGACTTTGAGCACTATGTCGACAAATATTATTTGTTCTGGCAGCGTCTTATTCCGAACTCGACACTGAAACAGGTTTTCAGGCCAGTCTGGAGCGATGTTTCGCATGTATGGACACGGAATATCTTTCGCGATGTCTTCAATAGCCATGCCGACCAGCTCTATTCGCCGGAAGATTACATCAACCATTCGTTGTATTTCGAAGCCAAAACCTTCATGCATGGCTTGTTGGTAGTCGAAGACAAGCTCAGCATGGCCCATGGGTTGGAGTCCAGGGTTCCGTTTCTCGATAACGATCTGGTCGATTTTGCCACGCGATGTCCGGTTCGGCTCAAGTTGAACAATCTTGCTGATGTAATAAAACTCAATGAAAATGAGCCGGGGCACAAGACGAATAAATATTTTGAAAAAACCCGAGACGGCAAGCAGATCTTGCGCGATGTGATGCGCGACTACATCCCTTCGGATATCGCACAGGCGGAGAAGCAAGGCTTTTCTGCGCCGGACGCAAGCTGGTTCAAGGGTGAAAGCATGGATTTCGTGAAACGCACCTTGTTCAGCAAGCATGCGCGGATATACGAGATTATGGATGCGGACACGGTTCGATCATTGGTTGCCGAACATCTTTCCGGCGAACGCAATCGCCGCTTGCTGATCTGGTCGTTATTGAACGTCGAGTCCTGGTTGGCGCAATATCTGGATCATGGCGGGGTCGCCGGCAAGGGGCTCGCATGAGCGGTCGTATTGTCGTGACGGGCTGCCATGGCCTCGTAGGGGCCGAAGTATTGGCCAGCTTGCGCCATCTGGGTCGGGAAGCGGTTGGCGTAGGTCGCCAGATGAGTGCGCAGAGGCCTGCCCAGGTGATCGATCTTGCAGGTTCCGAGGCGGCGGCGGCGTTGCGGTGTCTGAGAGAAAGCGGAAGGCCTATTGATGCCGTTGTCCATTGCGCGGCTTCATTTCCGGCGGCTTTCGATTCCGCCGAAGCGGTTGCTATTGCACAAACCAATCGCCGCATAGACAGTACGGTAATCGATTTTTGCCATGAAATTGGCGCCCGCCTGGTGTACTGCTCGTCCAGTTCGGTATACGGCCGTCTCGACTCCACGGCGGTTGCGGAGTCGCGCGCGCTCGAGAGGGCGACTGGCTATGTTGCAGAAAAGATCTGGGCCGAGGGGGAAATCGCGAAAAGGCTGCCATCGTATGCGACCCTGCGCTTGTGCGCACCATACGGCCCCGGACAGAAAACCCGGACGGTGCTGCGAATTTTCATCGAAAGGGCGTTGCAAGGCGCTCCGATTCTTTACTTCGGTACAGGTTCGCGTGAGCAGGACTTTGTGCATGTGAAGGACATTGCCGCTGCCGTTGTCGCCGCGCTGGACCGGCCGACGGTGAATGGCGTGTTCAATATCTCGGGGGGGCGCCCCATTACCATGCGGGAGCTGGGCATGCTGGTCAGCCGAGTTATCGCCGATGGGCGGGTTGTCGTACGAGCTGCTGACCGTCTCGATCCACAGGACGGGTGGCGCGCTCGCTTTGACCTGTCGAATGCCCGCAGCAGGCTTGAGTGGAGGCCTGAGATGTCGTTGGAAGCCGGTATCGCGCAGTGGGCGCAGGTTCTGAAGGAGCAAGGCGATGCGCTTGGCGCTGCTCTCTGATGTGCATGGCAACCTTCCCGTCCTGGAACTCTGCCTGGCCGAGATTGCACGGCGTGGCTGCCACGACACGGTTTGCCTGGGGGACGTTTTCGGATATTTCCCGGACGGCGTACTGTGTTTGGAGCGGCTGAAGCAAGCGGGCATTGCTTGTCTCATGGGAAATCACGAGGCCATGCTGCTGGGAACCTTGCCGTTGACGCCGGCGCAGGATCAGGTTTACCAATTGCAGGAACAGGCTGGCCGGTTGCCCGCCGACGTCAAGCAGGAAGTCGGTGGCTGGCTGCCGTATGCTGTCTATCGCGCTGGAAGTCTGAATTTGCTGCTCGTGCATGGCTCTCCCTGGCAACCGCTCAATGAGTACATCTATCCGGATGCGGATCTGGGGCGTTTTTCCCATTTGCCTTACGACGCGGTCTTCATGGGGCATACGCATCGCCCGTTTGCTCGTGACGTGAACGGACGGCTTGTATGTAATGTGGGCTCGTGCGGCTTGCCGCGTGATATTGGCAAGGCCTCGTTCGCTATTTTCGACAGCGAAAGGAATGATGTCGAGATCGTACGGCTTGATATCGATGTGCCGATGCTGCGCAGTCGTTATCCCTTGGTTCACGAATCGGTCTATTCAGTGCTGGCGCGCGGCGCGCAGGCACATTGAGAGCTCAATAGTATGCAAAGAATATCGGTGCTGGTGACGGGAGTAGGCGGTGGAGGCCATGGCGAGCAGATTCTGAAGGCACTGCGCCTCGCTCGGACCCCCTATCACATCATCGGCGGGGACATGAATCCCTTCAGCAAGGGATTGGCGGAAGTGGACAAACCCTATATTTTGCCGTCTGCCAATGACCCGCGCTACATCGACGCGCTGCTTGAGCTTTGCGCGCGCCATGATGTAAAAGCCGTATTTCACGGCAGCGAGCCCGAGCTCAAGGCAATGAGTATCGCGCGAGCCCGCTTTGAGCAGGCGGGCGTATTTCTGCCCATTAATCCAGCGGCCGTAATAGACCTGTGCATGGACAAGGCCCGTACGTCCGAATGGCTGCGGCGGCACGGTTTCGACGTGCCGAGGACCGTCGCCGTCAATAGCTTGGCGGACCTTGGCAAAGTCGACTTTTTCCCTGCGGTGCTCAAACCGTCTGTGGGAGGGGGCGGATCGGCGAACCTGTTCCTGGCGCAAGACCGCGAAGAGCTTGATTTCCTGGGGGCCTCACTCCTAGCCAATATCGGAGCGTACATCGTCCAGGAGTACGTGGGCGATACAGATTCCGAGTTCACCGTTGGGGTCCTGCTGGACATGAACGGCCAACTGCTGAACTCGATTGCCGTGCGTCGCATGATTCTTTCCGGGCTGAGCAACCGCATCCGCGTGAAGAACCGTAGTCCGCTCAGTCACCTTGGCAGCACATTGGCGATAAGCAGCGGTGTCTCGCAGGGCGACGTAGGGCCGTATCCGGAAGTGACGAAGACATGCGAGCGCATTGCCACCGAACTGGGCTGCCGCGGAGCGGTGAACATTCAATGTCGCCTGGTCGAGGGCCGGGTTTACGTGTTCGAGATCAATCCGAGGTTTTCCGGAACCACGTCGTTGCGCGCCATGGTCGGCTACAACGAACCCGACGTTTTGATCCGCAAGCACGTGCTTGGCGAGGAAATTGCGCCGCGTTTCTCGTACAAGTCCGGACGAGTGGTGCGAGGGCTGGCGGAGGTGCTGCTTTCGGATGAACCGATTGAACGGGTCTAGGTCAATAATGGAACTCCAACTTATGCAATGGCAAGTCGGTGATTTGCCGTTCTTTTACCGGTGTCAACCACAACCCAGCAACGCGCCGTATGGGTTGCCGGACAGCCTGCCGTTTTGCCTCGAATTTGACAGCGCGCTAGGGCTGATCCGACAGAGTCCGAACACCCAGGTAGAGGCTGCGTTGGAACGGTGTTACCAGCATGGGTCGACGATTTCAGGAATGATGGACAGTGGCGGGATCGGCCAGCAGTACGCCCGTGATTTTTTGGATTTCATTGCGCACCATGAGACCGATTTAACTGGGAAACGAGTGCTGGAGATCGGCTGCGGCACGGGATATCTGCTTTCCCTCCTCAAGCAGAAGGGGGCTGACGTGCTGGGCATTGAGCCTGGCGCGCAGGGGCAGGGCGGTCAGCAGCGGCACGGTGTGCCGATTATCGATGGCTTTTTCCCGCATCCGAAGGCGGAAGGAAAGTTCGATCTGATCGTAGCGTACGCAGTGCTCGAACATATCGGCGAGCCACAAGGCTTCCTGGAAAAAATTGCTGACAGCCTTACTCCGGACGGTGTCGCTTACATTGCGGTTCCTGACTGTGCCCCGTATATCGAAAATGGCGACATTTCCTGTTTGCTGCATGAGCATTGGAGTTACTTCGATGCGAGCAGTCTGCAACGCCTGTTGGAGGTGTCTGGATTCGCTGCGGCTGTGCAGCCGGCAGGATTCGGAGGCAGTATCTACGCTCGAGCGGTGCGTGTGTCCCACAAGACGAAGCCGGTGAACGACGAGATCGATCTTGCCGGAAACGGCTTTGAACGATTTCGCAGTCTTGCCTTGGGGGCGGGGCAGCGTCTCGAGCGATTCTTGGCAGGCCCAGGTCAGGCTGGCATTTACGTGCCTGGGCGGATGATAAATCTCCTGGCTAGTCTCGATAGCGTCGATCTGGCCCAAGTACGCCTCTTTGACGACAATGAGGCTCTGACTGGGTTGTATTTTCCTGGAATGCCGAACCCGATTGAGGATTTTTCGGGGCTGGTAGAACGGCCACCGGCTAGGTTGTTGATCGCGACCAAGAGCTTCCATTTCCAGATTGCGGATCGTATCGAGCATGCATCCGTCGAGGTGCCCCTGCTGGCCTGGTCGGACCTTTTTCTCGTAGCTGCTCCTAAATGAGTGGCGTGCATATCCGGGACCTGGGAAAAACAGTCCGGAATGCCTAGAGGCGATGATCATGGCTGGCGCTGCCCACAGACTCATGGAAGCACGGATGCGACGATACGATAACAAATTTGCGAGGATATCGGATATCGATATCAATCAGCCGGAATCCTGGAGAGGGAGGATATTTCTCACCTTTGATATCGATTGGGCAGCCGATTTCGTGTTGCAAGATACGATTGATCTAATCGAGGGGGCAGGCGTGTGCGCGACTTGGTTTGCCACACATTCGACGCCGTTATTGGAGAATATACGCAGGAATCCGCTATTCGAATTGGGTGTACATCCCAATTTCAACCCGTTGCTAGCCGGCGCGCATGCCGAAGGCGTGCAAGAAATTCTGGACAGGACTTTGGAGTTGGCCCCTGGTTGTGTCTCGGTTCGATCGCATTCGTTGGTGCAGGCAACGAGTATTCTGAACATGTTCGGGGAACGGCGGTTGCGGTATGACTGCAATATACTGGTGCCATGGGATGCCGGCATTGTGTTGCAACCTTGGCGGCACTGGACTGGCGATATGGTGCGAGTTCCCTATTTGTGGGAAGACGACGTTGCGTGTCTGTATGACTGGGAGTTCGATTCCACGTTTGATTATTGGTACCAACCGGACGGTATCAATGTCCTGGATTTTCACCCGATTCATGTGTATATGAATACTGAGTCCCTGCGCCGTTATGAGGATTCGCGCGAAGTGCATCGGAATCCGGTTGACTTGATTAGGTGGCGCAATACGAGCGCCGGAAGCCGTACTTTCCTGCAGTCCTTGCTGGCAAGGAATATATGAAATTCGCAGCCATAGGTCGCCACGAGGCTTTGCTGCACACCATCGACATGCTGGTCGAGGCAGGCCATCAGCTGAGCTATATCCTGACTGCCAAGGAGGCACCCGAATACTCGGCGGGGGTGGTGGACTTCGAACGGAAGGGGCGCCAGTTTGGCGTGCCGGTATATGTGACCCCCCGGTTGACCCCGGAATGGGTCGATAAGATGAGACAACATGCCGTAGATATCGCGGTCAGTCTGAATTTCCCGACGGTCATCGAGCGGGATGCGATTGGAGTGTTTCCGTTCGGTATTCTCAACGCGCATGGTGGCGATCTGCCGCGTTACCGTGGCAATGCTTGCCAGGCATGGGCCCTGATCAATGCTGAGCCTGAAATAGGCCTGTGCGTGCATAAGATGGTGGGGGGGGAGTTGGACAGCGGCGACGTCATTGCAAAAGATATGCTGCCGGTCGATCACCACACTCGCATCAGAACCGTTGCGCAATGGATCGAGGAGCAGACTCCAAAGTTGTTTTGTGCCGCCTTGGAACAGCTGGCGAGAGACCCGCAATATGTACTGTATCGCCAAACTGACGATCCCCGTCCACCATTGCGCTGTTTTCCCCGCCGCCCGGAGGATGGACGGATTGATTGGTCACGCACCGCGAAAGATGTGGTGCGTCATATCAACGCGAGCGGTCCTCCTTATGCCGGGGCTTTTTTTGAATATGAGGCGCAGCGCTATCTAGTCTACGAAGCGGATTGGGTTGCCGGCGGTGAATATCTGGCCATTCCAGGGCAGGTCGTGGCGCGCAATCAAGATGGGAGTATCGAAATTGCTTGTGGCGGAGATGGGTATTGCCGCTTATCCAGCATTAGCCGGGTCGATGATGAGTGGGTTCTCCCCGGTTTTCTGATTAAAAGTGTTCGGGAACGAGTTTTTTGATCTTGAGTTGCCGCAGGTGCGGTTGACTATTGGATCGGCCGTGAAATGAATTCCGAATAATTGCGAATAGACTTCCCGCCGGATGGCGGGCCATTAGGCGTGCCAGCATGGCGCGGAGTCGCGAGGAGCGTTGTGTGCTTGAATTGATCAAAAAACTCATTGAGAAGGAATTTTTCGTAAAGAATCGTGTTTTCATTGTGAAGTATGTCGTCGGTCCGATTTTCCGTCTCCGACGCATGCTGTTTCCACGGAAAGCAGTTCTTTATGCAGGGCAATCCTACTATCATGCGTGGAACACTTCGCGCGCACTCCGAAAGCTGGGTTGGACCGCTGATGTGCTCAATTGGGACATGTACGAAGGGACGCAAATTTACTATCACGGGGAAGATTTCAAATTTACGCAAGATGGTGAAAAAGGCTATCAAGAGCAAATCGATTTTTATCTTTCCGCGTTGTGGAAATACGATATATTTCATTTTTCCAACATCGGCGGAATGGTATTTGGATTTCCTTTTCAGCTGTCGATATCGCAGAAATATCATCGGAACTTCGAAATAGAAGTCTTGCGATATTTAGGTAAGAAAATTGTGTACTCGCACAGTGGCTGCCTAGATGGTGTGTCCCAGACCTCATTCAGCCGCTGGCCGCCGATGTCCGTCTGTTCGATGTGCGTCTGGCGTGATCGTCCCGACGTTTGCAGTGATGAAAAGAATCTCGCCTGGGGTAAATACCGAAATGAAATGGCGGATTATCAATTGCTCTTCGGCGGGAATCATGTCGATTATAATGACGATCCTAGGGTCCATGAGGAGCCAGAGTTTTTCTGTACCGATCCGGAGTTTCTGCATCCCGGCCTCGAAATTCCCGAGAAATTTCGGCTGGATTTCCCGCCCAATTCAGTACGGCTATATCATTCCGTTGGCAATTTTGTGGAACGGACCGATGAGCAGGGCGTGAATATAAAATCTACTCATGTCTATTTGCCGTTGATTCGCAGGCTGAAGGCTGAGGGTTATCCGGTAGAGTTGATTTCAGTGACGGGCGTTCCGAATCGAGATGTCAGGTTTTATCAAGCTCAGGCCGATATCATTCTCGAAATGCTGTCCTTCGGTTTTTTTGGCGCCAATGGGCGAGAAGCCTTGATGCTGGGTAAGCCATTGGTCTGTTTCATTCGCCCTGTATGGCTGGAAAGCATGCGCGCCGAGATTCCGGAGTATGTAGACGAATTGCCGGTCGTCAACGCGACGCCTGAGACGGTCTACGATGTAGTCAAGGACCTCATCGAGAATCCGGAAAAGCGTGCCGAGATCGGGCGACGTAGCCGTGCCTTTGCGTTGAAGTGGCATTCCACCGATGCGGCGGGGCGACGCATGGACAGGGTCTACCGCCGGTTGTTGCGCGACCAGGGTTACGATTCGTCGAGGGCACCATGAGCATCGCTATCCGTCGCGATGAGGAAATAGCGCTCAGTTGCCACGGTGTGAGCAAGTCCTTTGTTATCAGCGGTGAACAGAACATCTGGCGCATGTTCTGTGCTCTGCCTGTACGGGGCGAGGTGTTTGCTGCGCTCAGGGACGTGTCGCTGGAGGTTCCCCGCGGGAAGATCGTGGGCATTCTTGGTCGCAACGGCGCTGGGAAGAGCACGCTGCTGCGGGTACTGGGCGGTGTATATCAACCCACCAGCGGCACTGTCGACGTGCGTGGCCAGGTATGCGGCCTGTTCGAGATGGGCGGATTCGGCAACCGAGAGTTGTCGGGCCGCGAGTATGCCACGCGCTATCTGACGGTAATGGGAGCGCCGCGCAAGGATCGCGGCGACTTGCTGGCCGACATCGCGGAGTTTTCAGAGCTGGGCGCCGATTTCGACCGCAAGATCCTGACTTATTCGGCGGGTATGGCTGCGCGTTTGTATTTTTCAACGGCAACCGCCATGCGACACGAAATCTATCTGATCGACGAGTTGCTGTCGGTCGGAGACGAGCATTTCCAGGCCAAGTGCTGGATCCGCATGCGCAATCTGCTGCTCAATGGTGCATCGGGAATATTAGTTACCCATGACTGGGTATCGACCCTTAAGCTGTGTCAGCAGTCCCACATTCTTGAGCGCGGCTCCATCGTGGCGTCAGGCCGAACCGACGCCGCCGTCGTCAAGTATCTGGACTTGCCCGTGCCGGATGGTGCCTTGGCGCGATTCTGCGACAGCGACAGGGCGACTTGGCATGCAGTGGCGGGCGAAGACGCCGTGTTCGAGTTTGATATCGAGTCGGAAGAGGATATTCCGCTGGTTTTTACCTATTCAGTGGAACTGATGCGTATCGGTATCGGCTGGGACATTATGCTGCTGGGGCAACGGCCGATCGGAAGCGGCAATGGCCGTCGGCGGGTGCAACTGAAGGTTCCGGCGTTGCCCCTCGCGCCGGGCGAGTACTCGCTGACCGTGGGTCTGATAAAAGAAAAAACTCGAGCAGAGGATGAAGCTGTAATTTGCGACGCACGGGGCTGGACTACTGGGAATGGATACGTGCTCGAAGTTTCCGGCACGCTGGAACAAGGAACAACGATCTTGCCAATGGAAATAAGCGGGTGGATCGATGACTGACTCCGACCTTTGGATCCAGGTATCGGATGTACGCAAGCATTACGCCATCGGGAAATCTGGCCTCTCCGATGCCCTGGTATCCGCCCAATCCTCGGCGAATACGGGGCCTGGCGAGAAGATTGCTGTCGATGGCATCAGCCTGACGATCCGCAACGGAGAACGGCTTGGTATCGTAGGCCGCAATGGCGCAGGGAAGTCCACGCTGTTGCATATGGTCGCCGGATTGTCGGCCCCGACGGCGGGCAAGATAGACGTGCATGGCAGGGTAACCGCCATCATGACCTTGGGGTTGGGGCTGCGCGAGCATGCCAGCGGGCGCGAGAATATCTACATCGACGGCGAGGTGCAGGGTAAGAGTCGTGTGGAAATCGACGCGGTAATCGATGAAATCATCGAATTCGCGGAGTTGGGTGAGTTCATCGACATGCCGGTGCGGACGTATTCCACCGGGATGAAATCGCGCCTGGCATTTGCGATGATTTCGTGCCTGGAGCCGGAGATCCTGATTATCGATGAGGCACTGTCTGCGGGCGATGCCAAGTTTTCCGCCAAGGCGACCCGCAAGATCCAGGAGATTTGCGCCAAGGGGCGGATCGTCATCCTGGTGTCTCACTCGATGGCTTCCATTCAGTCGATGTGCAATCGCTGCCTCTGGATTGATCAGGGGAAAATCGTCATGGATGGCCTGCCCGACCAGGTATGCAAGGCCTATATCGACGCGGTGCGAAGCGAGGACGAAGCCAAGCTGCTGGAGCGGTTCCGGGACGAGGCCAGCACCCGGTTCTCGCTGGACGGCTGGGACGTCGATGCACTGTACGTGCTGCAAGGCGATACGGCGACCCAAAGGGTGCTTCTCGAGGCCGGGGAGGATGCGTTGATACGTACTAAAATCCAGGTCCCCACTGGCTGTGAAGAGGCCCAGCTCGTCATGTCGGTGACGCGCCTGGACGGACTGGTCGTCACGCAACGGCGCATTGCGCTGGATAAGTACACGGAGGCAGGCGTGGCGCGCGTTCAGTTCGCCATGCGGCCACTCGTACTGGGGCAGGGGGTATATCGGCTGGAGATCGCCGCCGAGCTTGACCAGGCGCTTGTGGCGTCTCGCAGCATGATTTTCGAGGTTTTTGTACGGCAACCGCCTACCGGTGGTGTGCCCATGTTGCTATATCCGTCGGAAGCGACTGCATCACTTTTATCCTAGCTGGTCATGAGAATATTTGGTCTGGAACGGCGCGATATCGGCCTGATATACAACTTCTTTGTGCTTAACGTGCGCGACAAGTACCTCGGTTCGAGGTTGGGCAGCGTATGGGCGATCGCCAATCCGCTGTGCATGCTTGGCATCTTCACCTTTGTATTTGGTTTCGTCTACAAGGCGAAACTGCCGGGCGCGGATACAACACTGGCGTATGTGACTTGGCTGATCAGCGGTTACGGTCCCTGGATCGCCTTGTCCGAGGCACTGATGGCAGGAACCATGTCCGTCGTTTCAGCATCCGGCTTGGTCAAGAATCTCGCTTTCAAGACGGAAATTCTGCCGTTGGCGGCCGTGGCGACGGGTGTCGTGCCATTGACGGTCAGCCTCGTGTTTCTGACGATTTTGCTGGTCGCGGATGGCTCGATGCCGAGTTGGCATGTTGCCTGGATTCCACTGGTTATCCTGTTGCAGTTTTTCTTCATCGCGGCCATTGCACTGTGGTTGTCGGCGATCACCGTTTTCGTGCGGGATATCAGTTTCGTGTTGCCCAGCGTGCTGACGGTCCTGATGTTTGCGACACCAGTCTTCTACGCACTGGACATGATGCCGCAAGTGGTGCGCCGGGTATCCGAGTTCAATCCGCTCTATATCATCGTTGAAGGTTATCGGCAGCCGTTGATTCATCATGCCAGCCCGTCTGCGTGGGGATTGGCCTATGTGTTCGGGATTTCGTTGGTTATTTTCTATAGCGGCATGAAGGCATTCCGTCGCGTAAAGGGCAATTTCGAGGGGGCGTTGTGACGGTAGCCAGATATACGGAGGCCAGCGCATCTGGTCTGGCCCGGCATTTCGATGCGGTCATCATCCTTACGGATCAGCCCTGGCGGGAGGACCCGCTGGATCCGCGGTACGTCAGAGCGCGGCATTTCGCCGGGCAGTTGCCGGTGGTGGTCGTGGAACCAGGCTCGGTTACGCCAACCGGGCCGCTACGAATGTCTGGCGGCATAGAGGTCGTTGCCATGACTGCTCAGCCGACGCACGAAGCGGTCGATCGGTTGACTGAAGCGTTGCATGAGCACTCTATCCGGCGCCCCTTGTTCTGGCTGGAAGATTGTCGCGCTTATCTGGAGCTGTTGGATTGCTGGCCCAACGCGATGACGGTCTACCGCGCGAGCGGAGGAGGCGTTGCGGTAGGTGCTGGCGCGACGGTCGCGCTTCGTGAGGCGGCGACCTTGTTCCGCCAGGCCATGCCCCGTTATGTGCATCTGCTTGTCGCGACCGATGAGCACGTAGCGGCCACCTATCGCCGGTATGGGGAGTATGCGGGTCGTATCGAGGTATTGGCGGATGCCTACGGGTCGAATTTCGGTCAATATCTGAGCGTACCGCAAGAGGCAGTACCGTCGAGATCGGTTCTTTATCATGGCCCGATCGACGACGCGCTCGACTATGAACTCTTGCATCAATTGGTGCATCTGCTACCCGACTGGAAATTCGTTTTTTGCGGCGCCGCCGATGATCAACTGCCGGCCTGGCGGGGATTGGCTGCGCATGGCAATGTGTCACATACGCCAACGCCGAGCGCTGCGGATTTTGGTGCCCAGTGTGCGGATGCCATGGCTGGCATCCTGCCTTTCAACATGGACGCTCGTTGGACGTCGCGTCGGAGGGCTGCACAGGCCCTATATGAAGCGGCCGGGCTGCCAGTCCTGGATAGGGCCGAGGGTGAGTGCCAGTTGCAGGCGCAGGCGTGGGTGGCGGCGCTGCATAGTTCGTTGGCGGAAGGGCGGGCGGAGGCCGGTGCCGATCACAAGCCCGGCTCCTCGTTGCTGGATGCGGCAAGCCATGGCGCGGCGCTTGGCGCAATGGTGGAGGACGCCTACCTGGCATTGTTGCGGCGGCCTCTCGATCACCGCCTGAACGTTCTGGTGTTGTACGACGATCGTTGGACGCATATTGGAACCGTCGAAGAGCACCTTGGTGCTTTTCAGAAGTATTCCCGCCACAACATATTTTATCTCCCGGTGACTCGACAGTCGCCCGAGCAGGATCGGCGCCTGGCGGCGGAGATCGACCTGTCGGTTTTCGACGTGGTCATCATGCATTATGCCGTTCGCTTGTCGTTGAAGGACTATTTGCCCGAGCCCATGGCGCTGCGAATCCGGCGCTTCACCGGGCTGAAGGTCCTCTTCATCCAGGATGAATACGATACGACCAATACGGCGAAGGCCTGGATCAAGCGCCTGGCTTTCGACATTGTCTATACCTGCGTGCCGCCGGCAGGCCGCGAATATGTCTACCCCGCCAGCGACTTCCACTGGACCGAGTTCCTGTCTACCCTGACCGGCTACGTGCCCGAGGATCCATCGCTGGGTCAGTACCTGCTTCCTCTGCGTGAGCGCGAGATCCTGGTGGCATATCGCGGCCGAATGTTGCCATATTTCTATGGCAGCCTGGGATGGCAAAAGTATCGGATAGGTGTGGACGTGAAGGCACTGGCGCAAGAGCGCGGGTTGCCGGTCGATATCGAGGTCGACGATACAAAGCGGATCTACGGTACGGACTGGTATCGCTTCCTGGGTTCGGCGCGCGCAACGCTGGGTACGGAAAGCGGATCCAACGTCTTTGATTTTGATGGCAATGTGCGCAGCGAGATAGAGCGGCGTCTCGCGCAGAATCCCGAGCTGCCATTCGCGGAACTCTATAACGAGTTGCTCGAGCCGCTGGAACGGAATATCCGCATGAACCAGATTTCGCCCAAGATATTCGAGGCGATTCGTTTGCGAACGGCATTGGTGCTGTTCGAAGGGGAATACTCTGGCGCGCTGACGCCCGGCGTGCACTATATTGCGCTGAGCCAGGACTACGCCAATATCGATGAAGTCTTTGCGCGTCTGCAGGACCTGGATTTCCTGGAAAGGATGACGGAGCGGGCCTATGAGGACATCGTTGCCAGCGGGAGATACTCGTACCGCAGCTTCGTGGAAGGGGTGGACGCGGATATCGAGCAACGGTGGCTGTGCGGGCCGCGCGCGCGCATTTATGCGGCGCCGGTACTGGCTACAGATCGGCACGGCGCTGCCCATGTGATCATGCCGTCCGGCACGTCCGGCTGGTGCCTGTCCACTTCCATTCTGTCAGGTAGCCTGCAGCGCGAGCAACTGGCTGGACATATGTCCACCGCCATGGGGAATTGGGCGCAAATCATGCTTGCCGAACGCAAGGCGGCCCGGCGCGCATATTTACGCGCACAGCCGCGGCGATATGCCGGGGCGGCTTACCGTCGCAGCATTGCATTGGCAAGGAGGGTATGGCATCGCATCCCGATGCCGGCGGCCTTCCGTCGCCAGGTCGTACGTGGCGTACGTGCCGCTAAAACCCGCTTGATGGGGCGCTGAGCATGTGCGAAGGCCAGGGTGAACTCGATGGCGCGCCACGCGGGAGGATGGCGCGATGAGACGCGTGGAACGTTTGCTGCTCGTCTGCTACTACGATCCAAATGGGATCGAAACCGTTCTCGACAACATCGGGTACGTCAAGGCGTATTCGGCCTTCCACGTCGATATCCTGAATCTCTTTGGCGCCGCCTCCGCCCTGACGCGCGGTGAAGGATATCGTCTGGCGGCCTATGATGGCGTCATTATTCACAACACGATTTCCTACAATCCTGCCAACCTCGAGTCGATAGATCGCCAATTTGTTCCGGCATTGAGTCAGTATGAGGGGGTGAAGATAATCTTCAAGCAGGATGAGCAATATCGCACCCTTGCGGTGGCCGAGTTCATCGGCAGCCGCGCTTTCGATCTGGTATTCACCTGTGTGGACGCGCAGGAACGTGCCAAGGTATATCCTCCTGACGTGGTTGGCGACCGGGTCGTTTTTCGGCAGATGTATACCGGATACGTGACGCCGAAGCTGCGTGCCCGGACGACGACTGGAGTTGAACGCGACATCGATATTTCTTATCGTGGCTCGTTGCAGCCGCTGTATTTTGGCCGGCTGGCATACGACAAGCGCCGGATCGGCGACGAGGTCTTGCATGCCGCGCAAGGCACCGGCCTGAAAACGGATATTTCGAGTCGCTGGGAAGACCGGCTCATGGGCGAAGACTGGTTTCGCTTCCTCGCTAGATCGAAGAGCACGCTGGGTGTTGAATCAGGAGCCAGCATCTTCGACTTCGATGGTGCGGTCGAGAAATTGTGCGGCGAGTTGGAGCAGCGTCGCAGCGATTTCACGGACGAACACAAGTACAGTGAATGGGTTCTGCAGCAGCTGGAGCCCTACGAAGGAAACGTCTACTACAACCAGATATCGCCGCGCCACTTCGAGGCGGGCGCTGCCCGTACATTGCAGGTCATGTACGAAGGCCGCTATTCCGACATTTTCCAGCCCTGGAAGCATTTCGTGCCGCTGCGCAAGGATCTCGGTAATTTCCAGCAGGTGTGCGAGTATGTGCTCGATCCACGGCTGCGGGGTGAAATCGTCGATCGTGTCTATGACGAAATCATCGCCAATCCGATCTATTCGATGAAGCATTTCATCGGGGAGTTGGATCAGGCTGTGGCCGAGGCGTTGGAGCGCAAGCCGAACCGCGCGGCGCCTACTCGGCGCGTGCCGGCTGACGGGCGCGACAACGTGTTGTTGCTGTGCGCGCATCCGCCCGCCGCCGACCCACGGATAGGCTGGGTTGCCGATTTCGCGCCTGCCGGCATTCGTGTGCATGTGATGGGGGTGGCGGACGATATCGCCGCTCCCCTTGTCCGCCAACGCGCGCAGGGCGGGTTGGAAATCACGCAGCCCAGGGGCACTGGCGCCGACTGGGAGCGGTTGGCATTGATGCAGGATGAGCAGGGGGCCGGATTGGATGTCCTTTGCCGCTTGCGGATGCTGGAGCAGATGTCGCAAGCCCAGTTGAACGTGCTGGTGGACGGCGGTGTGACCGCTGAGCGGGCCTATGAGTTCAACTGGATGTGCAGTTATTTGCGCCGTACGAGCCAGGCGCTTATTGCTGCCGCAATGAATGCGTCCGGATACTCGGCAATAGTCGCTGCGGATTTCGACTCCTTGATCGCCGCTGTCGTGCTCAAGCGGCTGTATGGGATCCCGGTCCTGTACGACGCGCACGAGTTCTGGCCTACTTCACTGGGACCTGCCACGGCGCCTTGGGAGGTTGCATTGTGGCAGCGCCTCGAGCGTCGCCTGCTGTCGGAAGTGGACAAGTCGATTTCGGTGTCGCCTCAACTGGCCGCGCACATGTCGAATTTTTATGGCCATTCCTTCGAGGCGGTGCCCAACTGCGAGCCACTCCAGGCCGCCACGGAGCCGGCGCCGCAGCATGCACCAAGGGACGAGTGCGTGTTTCTGTTTCAGGGGAACTTCATGCCCGGCAGGGGACTGGCGTTGCTCATCGAGGCGTGGGGCCGTACCCATCCGAGTGCGATCCTGCAATTGCGCGGACCGGACCGGCCCTATAAGCGCGAACTGGAGCGGTTGGCCGAGCGGACTGGCTTGCTGGGTACCCGGATATTCTTTCCCGAGGCTGTTGCCGAAAACGCATTGGTCGCGGCAGCGGCGCAGGCGGATGTCGGGCTGGTGCCGTACGAGCCGACTACGTTGAACAGCAAATATTGCAGTCCAAACAAGCTGTCGCAGTATATGGCAGCGGGCTTGCCCATATTGGCCAATAGGTTGGAATTCGTGGCGCAGGAGATTTCCCTGGCGGGATGTGGAAGCGTTGTGGATTTTGCGCACGGTGACGAACTGGTGCGCGTCGTCGACCATTACGCTGTCGACGCCCAATTGAGACAGCGCGAGGGCGAGTGTGGCCGGCGATACTTCCGGCAGCATTTCCACTGGGAGGCGGTAAGCGCGCCGCTGTACACTGCGTTGGCATCTCTGTCGGCCCTGCCAGGAAAGCATGAGTCGTTCAGTATCAATGTGGCCGGTATTGGGGACGGGGTTGGCGCTGGTGTCGATCCTCGCCCGGTCTGGAAGCGCACCCTGTCCCGCTTGTGGGGAATGCTACCGACGCCGGCCAAGTCGGCGTTGAAGCCAATGCTGTTGAAATTGATCGCCAGGTTTCGCGGCTAGCCGCTGCCTTACAGGATCGGACGACTTGCTACACTCGTGCCTGCCGTGGCCTGAAAGGGCTGGCAAGCTATTTTCAGACAATCAGCCTTATTGACAATATATGTGCGGAATATTCGGCGCTCTTTGGCACCAGGGGAAGTCGGTCAGTGCGATCGAACAACAGCTTCAAGTAGGTATAGCACGCCAGCAGCATCGAGGCCCCGACGGGCATGGCACATGGATAGACCCGCAGGGGCGATTGGGCTTGGCACATGTGCGTCTGTCCATTATCGACCTGGTGTCGGGCGCGCAACCCATGCGCGGCAATTCGGGTAACGTCATAACGTATAACGGCGAAATCTATAACTATATAGAATTGCGTCGAGAGCTCGGTGAGGACAGTTTCGAGACGACCTCGGATACTGAAGTCATTCTGCGTGCGTACGAGAAGTGGGGCGAACGCTGCGTGGATCGTCTGGAGGGTATGTTCGCCTTCGCGATCTGGGATGCGAAGCGCGGTGAGATGTTCGTGGCGCGCGATCGCTTCGGTATCAAACCTTTCTACTATGCCTGTGTCCAGGGCGGGTTCTATTTTGGATCGGAGGTCAAAGCGCTGACGCCGTTCCTGAATCGCGTCGAGACTGATGCCAATGCGCTGCATGACTATTTTGCCTTTCAGTTCTGCCTGGGTGAGAAGACGCTATTTGCTGGTGTGCGCCAGCTCAAACCGGCACACTGCGGCTATGTTGGGCGCGACCTGGAACTGAAACAGCGGCAATACTGGGAAGTGCAATACGATCTCGACTGGGATCATACCGAAAAGTATTTCGTCGAACAGGTGCGAGAGAAGCTGCAGCATTCGGTCGATATGCACATGCGCAGCGACGTCGAGGTTGGCGCCTATATCAGTGGTGGTGTCGATTCGAGCCTGGTCGCGGCGATGGCGCGTCATGGGCGTAGGAGCTCCCGTTTCCAGGGATTTACGGGGAAATTCGCTCTGGGCGACGCCTTCGACGAGTCTCGTTATGCGCAGGCCCTGGCGGACGAGCACGATATCCTGTTGCATCAGGTGGATATCACCGAAGACGATTTCGTCAACGATATCGCGAAGGTAATTTATCACCTTGACCAGCCGGTGGCCGGGCCTGGTTCGTTCCCCCAATACGCTGTGTCGCGCCTGGCCAAGGATCATGTCAAGGTGGTATTGGGCGGACAGGGCAGCGACGAGATGTTCGGGGGTTACGCCCGGTATCTGATCGCATACTGGGAACAATGCATCAAGGGTGCCTTGGACGGCACCATGCACGACGGCAATTACATCGTCACCTATGAATCCATCATTCCAAATCTCCGTACGCTGCGCAATTACAAGCCCCTGATTCAGGAGTTCATGGCTGAGGGGATTTTTGATTCACGGGACAAGCGCTATTATCGTCTGATCAACCGCTCCAATACCTTCGGAAACGTCGTCAACTGGGGGATGTTCGAGGGTATCGCATCCTCGTTCGATGATTTCAAGCAGATATTCTGGGGCAAGAATGTCGGCAAGGAATCATACTTCGATTCGATCACCCATTTCGATTTCAAGACGCTGCTGCCAGCCTTGCTGCAGGTAGAAGACCGGATGAGCATGGCGCACGGCATCGAGTCGCGCGTGCCGTTCCTTGATCACAAGCTGATCGAATTGGTCGCGACGGTGCCCGCCAATGTGAAATTCCAGAACGGCGAATTGAAGCGCCTGCTGCGCGTCGCTTTCCAGGATATGCTTCCCCAGGCGATCCGTGAGCGCAAGGACAAGATGGGATTCCCCGTTCCGCTGCAAGTCTGGATGCGCAAAGGCGGCAAAGCGCGCGAGTTCATTCTTGACACGTTCCGGAGCCAGAATGCGCGCAGCCGCGCCTATTTGGCCCCCGGTTTCGATATCGAGAAAATGATGGAGCAAGAGGGGCTGTTCAGTCGCAATATCTGGGCATTCCTGAGCCTGGAACTTTGGCAACAGCAGTTCCATGATGTACACAGGCAAACAATCTAGGCAACAAATCAAGCATTGAGGCACAGTCATGAAGAAAGTATTTATTACGGGTATTTGCGGCCAGATCGGCTCGCACATCGCGGAGCTCCTGCTCGAGCGTGGCGACAAGGTGGTTGGGATCGATAATTTCGCCACCGGCCGTCGCGAGCACCTCAAGGACCATCCCAATCTCACGTTCGTCGAAGGGTCGATTGCCGACCACGCCCTGGTCAACCAGCTGATCGGCGACCTGCAGCCTGACGCGGTCGTGCATACCGCCGCGTCGTACAAGGATCCCGACGATTGGTACAACGATACGCTGACCAATTGCGTCGGCGGTTCGAACGTCGTTCAAGCGGCGAAGAAGAACAATGTCGGCCGCTTCGTGTATTTCCAGACCGCCCTGTGCTACGGCGTCAAGCCGATCCAGCAGCCGGTGCGCCTGGATCATCCGCGCAACCCGGCCAACAGCAGCTATGCGATCTCCAAGTCGGCGAACGAGGATTATCTGGAGTATTCGGGCCTGGATTTCGTGACTTTCCGCCTGGCCAACGTGGTCGGTCCGCGCAACGTCAGCGGCCCGCTGCCGATCTTCTTCCAGCGCCTGTCCGAAGGCAAGAAGTGCTTCGTGACCAAGGCCCGCCGTGATTTCGTCTTCGTCAAGGACCTGGCCCGCGCGACGGTGCGTGCCGTCGACGGCGTCGGGCACGGCGCCTATCATTTCTCGTCGGGCACCGACGTCGCCATCAAGGAACTGTACGACGCCGTCGTCGAGGCCATGGCTCTGCCGTCCTATCCGGAACCCGAGATCCGCGAGCTGGGGCCGGACGATGCGCCGTCGATCCTGCTGGATCCGTCGCGCACCATCCAGGACTTCGGCAAGATCGAGTTCACGCCGCTCAAAGAGACCGTCGCCGCTGCCGTGGCGTATTTTCGCGAGTATGGTGTTTCGGGTGGCTACACCCATTTGAAGATCAACGAGAACAAGTGATCCCATGCGTATTCTGATCACCGGAGGCGCGGGTTGCCTGGGCTCGAACCTGATCGAGCACTGGTTGCCGCAGGGCCACGAAATCCTGGTCATCGACAACTTCGCGACCGGCAAGCGGGAGGTTCTACCACCCGTGGCCGGATTGAGCGTCATCGAAGGCTCGGTCACGGACGCCGGCTTGCTCGAACGCGCGTTCGATTCGTTCAAGCCGACGCATGTCGTGCACAGCGCGGCCGCGTACAAGGATCCCGACGACTGGGCCGAGGACGCCGCGACCAATGTGCAGGGCTCGATCAACGTGGCCAAGGCGGCATCGAAGGCCGGCGTGAAGCGCCTGTTGAATTTCCAGACCGCGCTGTGCTACGGACGCCCGGCGACGGTACCGATTCCGATCGACAGCCCGACGGCCCCCTTTACCAGCTACGGCATTTCCAAGACGGCGGGTGAAGCGTTCCTGATGATGAGCGACGTGCCCGTGGTGTCGCTGCGCCTGGCCAACGTCACCGGGCCGCGTCTTGCCATTGGCCCGATCCCGACCTTCTACAAGCGCCTGAAGGCGGGGCAGAAGTGTTTCTGCAGCGATACGGTGCGCGACTTCCTCGATATGTCGGATTTCCTGGCGATTGCCGACCTGAGTCTGCAGGAAGGACGGCCGACCGGGGTCTTCAACGTGTCGACCGGCGAAGGGCATTCGATCAAAGAGGTGTTTGACGTCGTGCTCGACTATGTTGGCGCCACGTTGGCCGAACCCGTGCCTGTCGTTGCTCCGGGGGCGGACGATGTGCCCAGCGTGGTCCTGGATCCCTCGAAGACCGAGACGGAATTCGGCTGGAAGGCCAAGGTCGATTTCAAGGACACGATTACCGGGCAACTGGCCTGGTACGACAAATATGGTGTGACGGACATTTTCAGCCACCTGTCCGCGCCCAAGACCTGAAGAGTTGCCAGTAATCATGAATGCATCGAAATTAGCCAATACCAACGTCATGGTCGTCGGCGGCGCCGGCTTCGTTGGAAGCAATCTGGTCAAACGCCTGCTCGAGCTGGGCGTGAACCAGGTGCATGTCGTCGACAATTTGCTGTCGGCCGAGAAGATCAATGTGCCGGATCACCCCGCCGTGCGCTTCTCCGAGACGTCCATCACGGACGACGCCTTGCTGGCGTCGCTGCAGGATGAATACGACTACGTGTTCCACCTCGCGACTTATCACGGCAATCAGAGCTCCATCCATGATCCGCTCGCCGATCATGAGAACAACACGCTGACGACCCTGAAGCTGTATGAGCGCTTGAAGCATTTCAAGCGCTTGAAGAAAGTGGTGTATTCCGCCGCGGGTTGCTCGATCGCGGAGAAGACCTTCGACGACGCCAAGGCAACCGAAGAAACCGACATCGTGTCGCTGCACAATAACGACAGCCCGTATTCGATGTCGAAGATATTCGGCGAGTTCTACTCCGTCTATTATCACAAGCAACATCAGCTGCCGACGGTGCGCGCGCGCTTCCAGAACGTGTACGGTCCGGGGGAAATCCTGGGCGCGGGCCGCTGGCGCGGCACGCCCGCCACGGTGTGGCGCAACGTCACGCCGACCTTCATCTACAAGGCGCTCAAGGGGATGCCCTTGCCGCTGGAGAATGGCGGCGTGGCCACGCGCGACTTCATTTTCGTCGAGGACGTGGCCAACGGCCTGATCGCCTGCGCGGCGGATGGCACGCCGGGCGGTGTCTATAACATCGCCAGTGGCAAGGAAACCAGCATTGCTGATCTGGCCACCAAGATCAACGAGATCACCGGGAACAATACGGAGCTGGACCGCCTGCCGAAGCGCCCGTGGGACAACTCGGGCAAGCGTTTCGGCAGCCCGGAGAAGGCGCGCCGCGAGCTGGGGTTTTCTGCCGACGTATCGATCGACGATGGGCTGCGCAAGACGATTGAGTGGACCAAGGCCAATCTGGCCGTGATCGAGCAGATCATGCGGAAACACGATTCGGCGTTGGCCACGTACGGCAAATAAGACGGCGGACTGGAAGTTCCCCGGCCCGGCCTGTTCCCGACCCTGATCAAGTCAGCATGGTTGCCCGATACGACACGGGATCATGCCGTGCAGAAATGGGTGCGGGAACAAGCAGTCAGCTTTGCGTTCAAGCAGGGCGTGGGTCGGGGCATGTGCCCGCGGGCTGGTGCAAGACGGCTGGAGGGCGGACGATCCGTTGGCCGAGAAGTCCGTCCCATGCCTGTTGAAGATAGCGGGGCGGCTAAACTGCCGTTGTCGCAACGTTGTGCCGATCACCCCAGATCCGGGGGGGGCTGCATAGCACTGCGGCCTGTCTCCCCACATAGAGCAGATGTCATGGGGCCCTCGTCGCGGTCGATCTAGTTCGGGGCGCTGGCGCGCTTTGCCGACCGTATTGGCTCAATCGACGAAAGCACAACATAACAGTGTGGATCTGAGCCTTGGACCGAAATGCGATCCTGTTGCTGGAACGTATTGGTTAGTATGGTGCCGGGGCGAATATCGAACTCCTCATCGCCTATCTGCAGGCGCGACTGTTTACAACCCGCCATGCCGGAAATGTTCACCTGCAGTTCGGTGTGCTTGTGGTTCGATGAAATCTGCATTTCCATCGTGGCGCGTTCCGGCACGGTGCCAACATAATTGGGCATGTGCGCAAACTTCTCCGCTTGGTCAGCCAGTTTTATTTGGAGCAGGCCGCCACCGTCGCGCGTGACCTGCAGGTCACGCCCCTTTAGGTAAATGAATGGATCGTACTTGGCCATCCGTTGTGCGATATACCAGACATCCGTCGTTCCAGTAAAGCGGTGGCCTTTCCCGGCCAGGACTTCGTCCAATGACATGGCTGACAGCAGGTCATTCCGCTGCGCGAGCCATAGCGATCCCCAGGTGATATCCACATAGCGCCATTTCTTGTCGACCAACACCTCTGCAGCTGCGTGGCTGGCTCGGCTATTGGCATTGGGATCTATGTACCAGAAACCTACTGACCTGGCCTCCAAGCCCAATCGGTGCATGAGTTCAAGAAACAGGTATTGATGGTTACCGCAAATTCCAAAGCCACCATCCAGGCAAATTTCCTGTTGCGCCATATTGGGCTTTATGAAGCCCGCTCCTAGCGTGCTTTGATTCCAGCTGTAGCGCGCACTACTGGCTAACGTGCGAATGAGGTTCATCGCTTCGGTCACCATGAACATCTGCGTCAAGGGAGATGCACCGGCCGCCTCCCCTTTGCCCCCTGGAGTAACGTTCGCCGCGCCTTCGCCTGCCGTCCTGACCAGGCAAGCGTAGCGCTCCATTGATTCTTTCTGCATACAAGGGAGCTGACCGCCGTCGTATCCTGAAGGCGTAGCAAGTCCGGCAGGGGGCGGACTTTCGTTGGATTTTTCAACTTCGCGGGTGGCAGGTTCGGCGGCTGGCTTTGCAGTCGCATCGGTTGCAGCGGGCGTTGCAGATGTGGCGCGTTGGAGAGCATAGCCGCCAAGACCGGAGCCGAGTAGCAGTGTCAACAGCAAACCGATGATGTAGCTCTTGCGAATCATGGCGAAAACAGTATGGAGAGCGGTAACGTTGGCTCTCGGAGGCTAAAATATACGCTTGCTTCATTCCCAGCTACGCTTGCGCATGCAAGAAGAATGCAAGCATGACGGTCAATGTGAGTTGCTCAATTTTCCGTCGCCGCCGGCTTTGGGGCTGCCTGCTGGTTCTGGGCTTGTGTTCTTGCCAGGGATGTCGCACCGGGAGTAGGGAAGCGCAAGAGCGGCGGGTGAACGTTCTTTAGCTGGCCGGCAGGAATAATGCCGTTGAACGCCATGAAATATTCAGGGCTGAAAAAATAATACAGTAAGTCGGATGGCTTATACAGGCCATTATAGACAGAATTGGAAATTCTCTTCATGACGGCGGTGATGCCCGGGTCGTCGTGCATATAGGCAATCACGAAATTCCGCGCCGCAGCGCGTCGGCTGCTTAGCAAATCATCGAAGCCGATTTTGACCACCATGCCAATGGTGGGGTCTAGCAGCAGACTGGTCCCTGAAATGGTGATCATGCCTTGCGCATAATTGCCGGTGGCCCCGCCGTCAAAACCAAGCATGCGCATCTGACTGCGCTTGGGGGTCACGTGTAGCGCATCAAGGTAGTTTCCCAGCAACAACAGATAATTGTCCGATGTCAGGGAAGGCGCGGCCAGCAGGTCGGGTAGCTTATAGGCGGAGAAGCTGCCAAAAGGTGCCGAGGCGTTTGTAG
The DNA here is from genome assembly GCF_900636925.1 of Bordetella bronchiseptica. Lineage (NCBI taxonomy): Bacteria > Pseudomonadati > Pseudomonadota > Betaproteobacteria > Burkholderiales > Alcaligenaceae > Bordetella > Bordetella bronchiseptica. The sequence goes on along the minus strand of NZ_LR134326.1, from coordinate 5,017,281 downwards.
CGATCGTGGCAAAAACCACTCGATGGCCCAAGTCATCGAGCTGCATATCCTTGGTGCGCTCGGTGATTTCTGCACGGCACTCATTGTAGGCATCGGCGATGTTGGGAAGGTCGGATTTGATTTGCTGGATCAGTGCTGGCGTCAAACAGCTCAGCTTTGCCGTATCGACAGCCAGTGTTTTTATGGCACGGCTGCTCGCCCTTGCAGAATCCTGATCCGAACGGTTGTCTTGCGCCTCCAAGGCCGGTGCGGTCAGTAGACCCAATAACAGCAGTCCTGAGGCGACAATTGTCGCTACAACAATGGCCGATCGGCTCGATTGGGTAAGTTCTGGCAGTTTCATGCCTCTTCCTATTTCGCTGCGTTCGGCGAACTCATGCATGGATTCGACAGCGAAATCCTCTGCCTTGTCGGTGTGTGCAGGCCTGAGCGCTGCCACGTGCTGGTCGTCCGTATCGATGTGAAAGTACCGACCGCCGGTCGGCGCGCCCGTCGCTGTGGAGTCGTGTATGCGTTATGGCAGAACCGTCGCGTGCTGCATCCACCGCTGGAAATTCACCCAGCGCCACGCCTGCCAGGAAAACGGCGTCGCGCCGGCGATCATGGCGTCGAACTGCGCGGTGACTTCGGCGTTGCGCAGAAATGGAATGTCCGCGGCGTCCACCAGCCATTGACGCATCTGAGGCGCTGTAGCCTGCATCCACTGTTGCTCAGGGGTCGCGAAGCCGATTTTATCATCCCTATCCAGGATCGAATCCGGAACAATCCCACGCATGGCCTTGCGAAAAATGTGCTTGGTTTGACCCGAGTCGGAGACGAGGTAGCGTTCCGGAAGGCTCAGGGCGAACTCCGCAAGATCCTGGGTCAGGAAGGGCACGCGGCTTTCGACGGAGAACCGCATGGAGTTCCTGTCGCCGTGCCGCAACAGGGCGCCCAGGCCGCGGTGATACAGCGCGTGCGCCAGTTCGTTGACGAGGCGGCGTCCGCGCAGGGGCGTGGCGGCCGCCCAGGCATGGGCGGGCTCGCGCATGGTCACGCCCTGGTCGCGCAAGACCTGCGCATCCAGCCAGGCAGGGGCGTGCTGCCGGCCCGTGGCATGCCGCAGGTTGGCCAGGTGGCGGCCGCCGGCGGCCAGCGCGGCGGCCTGCAACAGCCGGGCGGGCGCGCCGCGGCCTTGCTGCCTCAGCAGCCTGGCGGCGGCGCCAAGGCGGCCGGTTTCAAGCAGGCTGGCGAGGCGCTCGGTCGGGTATCCGCCGTAGCCGCCCAGCAGTTCGTCCGCGCCTTGGCCATCCAGGGTCACGACGACGCCATGTTCGCGTGCCAGCTTGAAAACCCGGTACTGGGCGTAGATGCTGGTGCTGCCCACGGGTTCGCCCTGCACGCGGATGAGGTCGTCCAGGTCGTCCAGGAGTTCGTGCGGGGCGATATGTATCTTGTGGCCGGTGGCGCCGCAATGTTGGTTCACCAGGTCGACCCAGCGCTCTTCCGAGCGGTGCGTATCGTCGGAGATGAAACTGAATGTCTGGATGGGCAGGTCGGGTTCCAGCCAGCGCATGGCGCATACGATGGCCGAGGAATCGATGCCGCCGGACAGGGCGGCGCCGATCGGGACGTCGCTGCGCAGGTGCAGGCGGACGTTGTCCAGGAAGCGGGCGCGCAGTTCCTCGGCCGCCTCCTGGAACCCGATGGGCCGGCATTCCTGCGATGCCGGGTCATCCCACGCCATAGGCTCGCCCGCCTGGCCCGTGCGCAGGTCCAGCGTCAACAGGTGGCCGGCCGGCAGCTGCCGGATGCCGGCAATGAAGGTGTCTGGCGGCTGGTCGTACTGCCCGTAGGCCAGGTAGTCATAGGCGCGCTGCCAGTTCAGGCGCGGAGGGTGCGGCAGCAGGGCCTGGACGGCCGGCAATTCCGAGCCGAACAGCAGGCGTTCCGGGGCCGCATGGTAGTACATCGGCTTGATGCCGAAGGCATCCCGCGCCAGGGTCAGCGTCTGTTGCCGGCGATCGTACAGCGCGAAGGCGAACATGCCCTTGAAGCGGCGCAGCGCGGCGACGCCCCAATGCTGCCAGGCAGCCAGCAATACCTCCGTATCGCTGTCGCCGCGGAAGCTCGCGCCGATTTGCCGCAGTTCGGATCGCAGTTCCCGGTAATTGTAGATTTCACCGTTGAACACGACGGCCAGGCGATCGGCGTCGGCATGCATGGGCTGGTGGCCGGCCGCGCTCAGGTCGATGACCGCCAACCGGGTATGTCCCAGCGACAAGCGTCCGTGCGGCGCGGCGAAGTGCTCGCTGCCGCGATCGTCGGGCCCTCTGTGGGCCAGCTTCCGTAGTCCGGCAGCAAAGCGCGCGTCTTCGTGTTCGTCGTGGTGTCGCCACCATGCGCCCAATACACCGCACATAATTTCAGGACGTCGAAAGGAAGATTGCGGCCATGGAGTGGGAAACAGGCCTGTAGATTGAGTGAGCGATGCTATCATGGCCGGGCTTTTCTGGCTCGGCGACATGAGAATTGCGTATCTAACCTTCGAATTGCCGGACACCCGGACGGGCGTTGGTAAAAAAATACTTGCCCAGGGGAATTTCTGGCGAGCGGCTGGAAATCAGGTGCGGAATTTCGTGCTGCGTGCGCCGGCTTTCCCGGCCCTCGATGAGGTCGAGTTTCTTTGCCAGCGCCGTCCTGGCGGCCCCATGGTGGCGGCAATGTTGTCCGGCGCGCGTATAGGCGCCGCCCTCGAGGCCTGGCGGCCTGACGTGATTTACGCCCGGCAAATGCTGTGGTGGCCGGGGGCACTGCGCGCGTTGCGGGCCGCGCCGCTGATAATCGAATACAACTCCATCGCAAGGAACGAATATCGTTCCAGCTCGAAACTCAAATATTTGCTGGAAATTACCTCGTCCAGGTATTTCCCGCGGCAGGCCCGGGGTATTGTCGCGGTCACGCCAGAGTTGCTCGCCACGGTGCCGGCGACGCAGGCCGAAGGTATTGTCATCGGTAATGGTTACGACTTTGCGAAGGCGGTGCCGCGCGCTGCGCCGGATAATGCGCGCGCGCGGCTTCTGTTGGTCGGTTCTCCCGGGCAGCCGTGGTTGGGTGCGGACAAGGTGGCGCGCATGGCGGCGCTCATGCCTGAATATGATTTCGACGTGGTGGTACCCGGTTTGAAACTGGCGGGCCCGCCCAATCTATATTGCCATGGCGCATTGTTCGATGCCGACCTGGCGGCCCGCTATGCCGCCACCGATGTGGCGCTGGGCACCCTGGCCTTGCACCGCAAGGGCATGGCGCAGGCCGCGCCGTTGAAGACGCGTGAATACCTGGCGTATGGAATTCCGGTCGTGGGCGGTTATGATGATCCGGATCTCGACGGCGCTGCCTATTGGTTGAATATAGGTAATGCCGAAGACAATATTGATCGGAATATTGAGAACATCCGCAATTTCGTGACGCAATGGCGAGGCAGATTGCCCGATCGCGGGGACATCGAGTCCCGGCTTGGTTTCTCGGGCAAGGAGTGCGCGCGGTTAGATTTCTTTGAGCGAGTCCGCCAGCATGCCGGTTAGACGCATTGCGCTGATTACCAATGGGTACCCCGACATCTACGCGCGGGAGCGGTCGTTCATCCTGCCCGAACTCAAGGCGCTGCTGGCGTATGGCCACCAGGTGACGCTCGTCCCCGTGCGCGAGGTGACCGAGGTCGATCCGGATTTGCCCGACGGGGTCGCGGTGGAACGCCGGCTTGCGCATCTGTACCGCCCTTGGCAATTGCCCGCTACCGTTTTGTGGATGATGTTTCGCGGTTATTTCTGGCGCGAAGCCTGGCAGTGCCTGGGACGCGGCCGGCTGCGTTATCTGGGGCATTTCTTCAAGGAAAGCGTGCGGGCGACCAACACGCTGCGCATGCAGTCGGCATTGCGCGACTACGACGTGCTGTACACATACTGGTTCAAAGGGGAGTCGACCGGCATATCGCTGATGCCGGGAACGCACGCGCGACGGCTGACCCGCGCGCATGGCTACGACTTGTACGAGGACCGTCCCAATAACGAGGGATATATTCCCTATCGTGAAATGACGCTGCCGCGGCTGGACCGGGTCGTGGTGCTGTCCGAGGAGGCGCGTGCCTATCTGGAGCAGCGCTACCCGGCCTCGGTGGGCCGCACGGTGGTTTCTCCGCTGGGCGTCGCGCACGAATCGGACGAGAACCCCGGCCCGGAAGCGGACCGCATCGTGCTGGTGTCCTGCTCGTACCCCACGCCGAACAAACGCCTGCCCTTGATCGGCCAGTTGGCGGCGGCGGTGGCCTGCGCTCGGCCTTCAGTCAAGGTGGTCTGGATGCATTTCGGCTGCCGGCGCGAAGAGGCGGGCTTGCCCGTGGATTTTGCAGGCCCCCCCAATCTGTCGGTGCAGTTTGCCGGCGAGGCCCCCAACGAGCATATCCGCCGCTGGTACGCCACCCGGCCGGTCAGCTTCTTCGTGAATCTGAGCCAGTCCGAGGGGCAACCGGTTTCGATCATGGAGGCGATGGCGTTCGGCATTCCCGTCATGGCCACGGGCGTGGGGGGCATACCTGAAATGCTGCGCCATGGGGGCGGCATGACGTTGCCCGAGCAACCCGATGTGAATGCCGTTGCGCGCGAGATGCTGAGCCTGCTGGATGATCCGTCGCGCTACCAGGCGATGCGCGAGGCGGCCCGCGAAACCCAGCTGGCCTATTTCAATACCAGCGCCAACCACCGGACGCTGGCCGACCTGATCGGCGAGTTCTAGAACCTTGCGCGGGCTGGCTAGGCGTACGTCACCGACGCATATTCCCGTACGATCTGGCCCAGCAATTCCGCCGCTTGCCGCGGGCTGCACATTTGCAGCGAACGATCGAGCATGCGCAATTGCCCCATGAGGGTTTCGTACGGAAGGCTGTATTCCGTGGCGCGCATGATGCGGGGATGCAGGGTTTCACGGGAGTCTTCCCCGATCAGCAGTTCTTCGTACAGTTTTTCCCCGGGCCGCAGTCCCGTGATGCGAATTTCGATATCGCCATCCGGCTGGTCCGAGTTCTTTACCGTCAGTCCGTACAGGCGCACCATGCGCTCGGCCAGTTCGCGGATCAATACCGGTTCGCCCATGTCCAGCACGAAGACCGAGCCGGATTCGCCCATGGCACCGGCCTGCAGTACCAGTTGCGCGGCTTCGGGTATGGTCATGAAGTAGCGCGTGATCTCGGGATGCGTGAGCGTGATCGGCCCGCCTTCGAGGATCTGGCGCCGGAACAGCGGAACGACGCTGCCGGAGCTGCCCAGCACGTTGCCAAAGCGCACCATCGAGAAGCGGGTCTTGTCCTGGATCTGCGCGTGCGCCTGCAGGATCAGCTCGGCCAGGCGCTTGGAGGCGCCCATGACATTGGTGGGGCGCACGGCCTTGTCGGTGGAGATCAGGACGAAATCGAGCACGCCCGCCTGGATGGCGGTCTCGGCCATGTTGAGCGTGCCGAAGGCATTGGTGCGTATGCCCTCGGAGACATTGTGCTCGACGATGGGCACGTGCTTGTACGCGGCGGCGTGATAAATGGTCTGTACGCCGTGCTCCTGCAACTGGGCCAGGCAGTGGGCGGCGTCGCGCACCGACCCCAGCACGCCGGCAATTTCGATGTTGCGCTCGCCGATGCGCTGGCGCAGATCCTGCTCGATGGCGTAGAGCGCCGGTTCGGCGATCTCGAAGAGCACCAGCTTGCGGGGGCGCAAGGCCAGGATCTGGCGGCACAGTTCGGAACCAATGGAGCCGCCGGCGCCCGTGACCATGACGACCCGGTCGGTGACGCAGCGGCCCAACAGCGTATCGATGGGCGCGACCGGATCGCGTCCGAGCAGATCCTCCACCTGCACGTCACGCAGGCGCACGCCATTGGTGGGGTCGATGAGTTCGCGCATGCTCGGCACCAGCCGGATGCGCAGGCGGTATGGTTCGGCGGCTTCGACGATGCTGCGGATCTGCTTGGGCGGCGCCGAAGGCATCGCGATCAGCAGCTGCCGGATGTTGTGGCGGTCGATCAGCTTGGGCAGTTGCTCGGGCGGGTAGACCCGCAGGCCGTTGACGACCAGGCGGTGTTTACGCTTGTCGTCGTCGAGCATGGCGACGGGACGGTAATGCGGCCCCGCGCGCAGCGCCATGGCCAGTTGCGACCCGGCCCCGCCCGCGCCGTAGATCAGCACCGGCGTGCGCGGATCGGCCATGTGATGGTCGGCGGGGAACAGCAGTTTGCGGGCAATCAGCCGTACGCCGATCAGGCCCACCAGGGCGAGCGCGGCATACAGGACCAGTACGCCGCGCGAGATGGTAGCCAGCTGCAGGAAGGTGTTCCCGGCGGTCACGACCATGACCGATACCACTATTCCCCCCAGGATGGCGGCCAGCACCCGCTCGCTCATGTAGCGCAGGATATAGAGGTAGACGCCGAACGCCGCCAGGGCCGCAATGCCGCCCGCGCAGGCCAGCAGGGACAGGAACAGATACTGGTCGGTCAGGAAGAACAGCTCGAAACGCAGCCATAGCGCCAGGTGGAAAGCGCCCAGCAGGATTACGGCATCCAGCACGATCGCCAGCATCTGCTTGAACGGTCGCGGCAAGTCGACGAAGAGGCGCCGGATGGCATAGGGGAGAGTCATGACTGCGACGGACGATGCGAAAAAGGGTAGGCAAGCAGTTTGCGGATTTTACTGACTAGCGTGCTGCGGAAATGCGGCTGGACGGGACGGGGCGCCATTTTTCTGTGGCAAGACGGCCACGCATACGCCGACCAGAAACCAGAAGGGCTGCAGATAAATCATGGAACTCGGGGCCATGCCGGCGATCGCCGCGGTTATCAGGCAGATGCGTCCGGTACTGTCCGAGCGCACCAACAGCCAGCCGAGGAATGCCACCCACAGCAAGCCCAGATGAAAGAACATTTCGAGCCAAAAGAAATGCGGCGATGCCCATTGGGCGTCCGTCGCCGGCCACATCAGGTTCAATTGTCCCAGCCCCAGGCCGAATGCCCATTGCCACCAGGGCATGTCGCGGATCTGCGCATACATGTCCAGCAATAGCTGGACCCGATAAGCGGTCGAGTGGTCGCCGTTATTGGCAATCACTCCGATCTCGTCCACGGGAGGCATATCCTCGCCGGCCTGCGCGGATTGGATGGTCTCGTCGGCGGCCGCGGTGGATGCCGGCGTCAGTACGGCGCCAGCCCCGACCTGGGCCCGGGGCGCCAGGGACGGGAGGGTGCCGAACTGGAAGTTGCCATGATGCAGCACCAGGGCGGCGGCCGAGGTCGCAAGCAGCGCGCCGGCCAGCAGCGCCCGGTTGCCGTGCTTCAGGCGCCGCGCGTAGCCCAGCAGATACAGCAGCCCCAGCACGCTTGCGGCCAGCAAGATGGTGCGGCGGTTCATGGCCAGGGCATAGAACCAACAGGTGAGGTACAGGGGGAACGACAGCTTGCGCTTGATCAGGAGCCAGATGAGATTGGCGAAGACCAGGGCCGTGGCCATGTCATTGATGTTGTACCAGACGCCGCCGGTCAGGGGGTAGCTCATCCGGAAGCGGCCCGAGCCGGTCCAGGCGTCGTAGATCGGCATGGCGGCTGTGATCAGCCAGTAGAGGACAATGGGGTACAAGCCTTCGGCAAAATCCACGCGGCGGCGGACCAGCGCGTCGGCCAGCACGGTGTAGCAGACGCCTGTCAGCAGGAAGGCCAGAAAACGCAGATAACGGTCCGTATGCTCTACCCACAGCAACTGGATCAGCAGGACCGCCGCGGTCGCTGCCAGCCAGCGGGTCAGGGCACTATCCAGGACAGCACGGCGCCATTGCCGGTCCAGCGCGATCAGAGCCAGGATCAGCGCGGCGCCGAAATGAAAGGGCCGCAGCGGGTCCAGCACATAGATGGAAGAGCCGGAAAAACCCAGTGCGACGGCGCACAAGGCCAGTGGCGTGGATATGTTCGGCCAAGCCAGGGCTCGGGTCGGCGCGCTAGACAAAGCCAATGCAAACTCCGAAGAAAAGAGCGGGCGCCAGCAAACCGATTGCGATCAACCGGCCATTCAGCATGGCCTGGATCGCATGATAGACGTCGTGGGTCGGACGCGCGTCCACGATGCCGGCAATGCGGGGCTCCAGGACAAATGTGAGCAGGACGGTCGCAACGCCGTTGATCAATCCTGACAGTTGCGAAATCGTACTTCGATACTCGTGAAACACCAGCGCGAAAAAGTATGAAAGTAATACGCCCAGGCAATAGCAAAGGAAAACGATTGCGGCCAGCAGGGCGATGCGTTTTTTCGGCAGGCTGGCCGGCGCCTCCAGGGCGGTCCGGATTTCTTCAACGCGCAGTGGCGGCTGCCCCGCGCGCTTGCGCACGGCATTGGTGAGCAGCGCGATCCAGGAGTAGCGCAGCCAGTAACCCAGCAGGGACAGCAGCGCCGCGCCAAACATGGCTGCCAGCCCCATCTGGAGATAGAGCGAGGTCGGGACCTGCTTGTCGACCAGGAAGCCCAGCAGCGGCATCAGGGCCAGGTAGAAGAAGCGGGTGACCGTGGTGGTGGCGTTCTGGATGGCATAGCCGGTGACGGGCTTGCCCGCCATGCGCCCCGCGACGCGCGCGTAGTAGCTCAGATACTCGAGCAGATGGATGATCGAATAGCTGGCGATGACCAGCAGGGGTAGCAGGGTCATCATACGGAGGCGGGCTGGGTCGCACGATAAAGCCTGGCTGTTTCGGTGTAGGCGTCCAGCATCATATCCAGGCTTTTGCTCCAGGTGTATTCGCTGAGCACGCGGGCCCGCCCGGCGGCACCCAGGCGTTGACGCAACTCCGGGTTCAGGACCAGCTCCTGCAGCCTGTCGGCCGCGGCATGGGCGTCTTCACGCGCCACGATGTAGCCCGTCTTGCCGTCGACCACGACCTCGGCCGGGCCATCGGCATTGGACACCACGACCGGCAGGGCGCACGAGCAGGCTTCCAGGATGGCGACGCCGAAGCTGTCCATGCGGCTCAAGGCCACGTACACGTCCAGGGCGCGCAAGGCTTCGGGCACCTCGGCGTGCGGGATACGTCCCTTGAATTCCACCTGGTTCGCGATATGGGCGGCCTGGGCCTGCGCGCGCAGGCGCTGGAGCTGGCTTCCCGCGCCATAGATGCGCAACACCAGGCGCTCGGCCATCCCGGGCTGGCTGGCTGCCAGGGCCTGCCTGAGCAGCGCAAAGGCCTGGATCAGCGTGTCGATGCCGTAGTGGGTTTCCAGCGCCTTGACCGTGCCTATGACGATGGGGCCGTCCGCGGCCGGCGCCTGGACGGATTGGGCCGGTTGGAACAGCGCTTCGTCGATGCCGAACGGGGTAACGAAGATCGGGCGCCGCGTCAGGCCGCGCATTTCGCGCTGCATGGCGTGGCTGGTGGCCGCCAGGGCCGTCGCATGGTCGAGATTGCGCTGCAGCAATGCCTTGTGCCAGGTACTGGAGTTCGGAAACTCGTAAATGTCGCTGCCCCACGCTGACAGCAGGACGGGGGAGAAACGGGCGCGGCGCGCCAACAGGCCGTAGCCGGTCGCATAGTGAACGTTGAGCAGATCCGGGTCGATGCGTTTGAGCAGTGCCCGCAGGCGAGGCGCGGCCAGGAAGTAACCCAGCGGAGCGCGCCAGGGAAGTCGATACTGGACGATGCGCTCGTCGTACAGCGAGAGATCGGGCGTTTCCAGCGAAAGCAGGTGTACCTGCAGGCCGCGCAGGGCCAATCCGTTTGCCCAGCGGATGGTATGGATGCTACGTGCCGGTCCCAGCAAGGCTACCCTGGCAGGCGTGCGTTGCGCGAAGTCTGGCGACTGGCGAGAGGGTACGTTACTTAGCAAGATAAATCATCGAACCATCGTGGATGCGCGCGACCGGGCGCATCCTGGGGACAGTCGGATGGCGGGAAAGCCGCGGCATTGGTGCGCAAAGGCGCGACACTGCCGGGGCGCGCCATTGAGTGCGAGTCAAATTAACACAATCTCCAATGAGCGGCGTGTCTTACCCGTGGAGTAAGAGTATCAAATAGTTTCCGATTATCTGGCAACGGCCAGCAGGGTATGGGCAATGATTTTCAGGTCACCCAAAAATGTCCGTGTTTGGACATATTCGGCCTGGATACGCAATTTTTCCGGAAGAATGATTTCGCGGTATGTACGTTCGGGGTCGCTCGATTGTCCCAGGATCTCGTTTTCGTTGCGAAAGCGTATCGACGCGGGATCGGTGATTCCGGGGCGCACCGAAAGGATCAGGTTGCGCAACGCGTCCGGATACAGGACCACATAGCGGGGCACTTCGGGGCGCGGGCCGACCAGGCTCATGCTGCCGGTAAAGACGTCGATCAATTGGACCAGCTCGTCCAGTTTCCACTTGCGGATCCATTTCCCGACACGGGTTATGCGAGGGTCGGCGCCCACCGTGATCTGCCCCGCCTGCGGGTCCTGCCGCACGCTCATGCTGCGCAGCTTGTGGATGCGAAATGGCACGCCGCCCTTGCCGACGCGTTCCTGGCGGAAAAACACCGGTCCCGGGCTGTCCAGCTTGATGGCGATGGCGATCAGGGCGAGCAGCGGCAGTAGCGCCAGCAGCCCCAGCCCCGAGCAAACGACGTCAAACAGCCGTTTGATCATGGGTGCAGCAGTTGCCGTACCGATGCGATGACGCGCTGTACATCGGCATCGGTCATGCGCGAGTAGATCGGCAGGCTGGCCATGCCTTCGAATGCGGCCTGGGAATGGGGGTACATGTCAGGCGTCAGGCCATATCGGTCGCGCCAATAGGGCTGCAGGTGCAACGGCACGTAGTGCACGCTGCAGCCGATGCCGTTCTCGGTCATGCGCACGATGAAGTCGTCGCGCTTGAGCGGCGCCTGCGGATGGATGCGGATGGCGTACAGGTGCCAGGAATGCTCGTCGTCGTCGCGGTGGGCCGCGCGTTCGACGCCCGGCGTGCGGCCAGGGCTGGGGGGCAGTGTCAGCGGCAGATCGGCGAAGGCCTGGTCATAGGCCGCGGCGATCTGTGCGCGCCGGTCGCGCATTTGCTGCACGCGTTGCAACTGGACGCGGCCCATCGCGGCGGCCGTGTCGGTCATGTTGTACTTGAAGCCGGGGGCGACGATTTCGTAGTACCACGCCGGCTTCTTCGAGGTGAAGCGATCGAAGGCGTCGCGGTCGATGCCATGCAGCCGCATGACACGGCAGCGCTTGGCGAGGGCGGGGTCGCGCGTGACCACCATGCCCCCTTCGCCGGTGGCCAGCGTCTTGGTGGCGTAAAAGCTGTAGACGGTCAGGTCGCTTTCCAGGCTGCCGATACGCCGGCCTTGCCAGGAGGCGGGCAGCGCGTGGGCGGCGTCCTCGATGACTTTCAGGCCGTGCTTGCGGGCGATCTCCAGGATGCTGTCCATGTCGCAGGACAGGCCGCCGTAGTGCACCGGCACGATTGCGCGGGTGCGCGGCGTGATGGCGCGTTCGATGGCGGCGGGCGAGATGCACAGCGTGGCCGGGTCGATATCGACCAGGACCGGTTCGGCGCCCAGGTAGCGGGCGACTTCGGCGCTGGCGGTGAATGTGTGGGTGGTGGTGATGACTTCGTCGCCCGGGCCGACCCCTATGGCTTCCAGGGCCAGGTGCAGGCCGGCGGTGGCCGAATTGACGGCCACGGCCTCCACGTCGGCGCCCATGTAGGCCGCGAATTCGCGTTCGAACTCGCGGGCGTTGGGGCCGGTGGTCAGCCAGCCCGAACGCATGGATTCGGTGACCGCTTGGATTTCGGCCTCGCCGATATCGGGCAGGGCAAAGGGCAGGAAGTCGCTCATGGTGCTGGATCGCTGTAGAAGTGAGAGGCGCGCCGCCGGCGGCACCGGCCAATTCTCGCAGATTAGCGCGAGGCTGCGCGCCGTGGCGTGACAGATTGCACGGCGTCGAGGAATTGCTGCGCCAGCACCGGGTAGTCGTGGCGGGCGAGTACGTAGTCACGGCCGCGCCGGCCCATGGCCTGGCGCTCGGCGGCGGGCAGGGCGCGCAGGCCGTGCAGGGCCGCGGCCAGGGCGGCCGGATCTTCCGCCGGCACGGACACGCCGCAACGGGCGTCGGCCACGATATCGTTGCCGCTTTCGATCGATTGCACTACCGGGCAGGCCGACAGCATGTAGTCGAACAGCTTGTTGGGGCTGACGCCGAACTGGAACAGCGGGCTGCGCCTCAGGCCGATATAGGCCGCGTCGATGTCGGCCATCACGGCCTGCACGGCGGGGCGAGGCACCGGATCGGCGAAGGCGATGTGGCGCAGGCCGAGCTGGCCGGCCAGGCGCTTGAGCTCCGGTTTGTCGGGGCCATCGCCCAGCAGCAAGAGGCCGATGGGTTGGTCGCGCAGCCGCGCCATCGCCTGCAACAGCATGTCCAGCGCATTGGCGTGGCCGTGCGTGCCGGCGTAGGCAAGCACGAAATCGCATTGTTCGCGCAATTGGCGGATCTGCGCGCGTACCCGCAGATAGTCGGGGTTATCGAAGTCGGGCGAACTGTATTCCGTCACCGGCACGCCGTTGGGCACGTGCGCATACCGCCGCGGGTCCAGCCCGCGCTCGCGCATGTAGGGCAGGGCGCATGGCAGCATGGAAACGGTCAGGTCGGCGTGCCGGTACGCGTAGTCTTCCGCGTATTGCATCGACGCGATCATCGGATGCCAGGCCTTGAAGCCGCCCAGCAGCCTGGGCGTCAGCGGCCACAGGTCGTGCACTTCGAACACCAGGCGGGCGCCGGTCTGGCGGGCCAGGCGTGCCGCGGGCAGGACGTCGTAGGGATGAGTGGACGAGGCAATGACGATATCCGGCCGCCAGCCGCCAAGGTCGCGGCGCAGCCCATACAGGCGCGCGCTGAACTGCAGCATATTGAGCAGGCGGCGCGCGCCGTTGCCTTGGTACGGCAACGTGGCATACCAGAGATACTCGATGCCATCGACGTTCTCGCGCGTCAGCCGGCCGCCTGCCTGGGGGGCGCGCGCCCGGATGTGCGAGATCGTGCTGGCCGCCACTTTTACCTGATGCCCATGCCCGATCCATTCGCGGCCGAAGTAATACGGCCGGAACTCCATGCCATAGCGGGGCGAGCCTGCGTAATGGTTGATCAGCAGGATGTTCATGGCGGTGCGTGTACTACGGTGGATCAGTGGGCGGCCAGGGCGTCCACGATGCGCCGTGCGGCCTGGCCGTCGCCGTAGGGCTGCACGTCGCGCGGCTGTTCGCGCAGCGCGTCCTGGACGGCTTGCGCGACAACGGCGCTGGACACCGGCGGCGCCAGGCGATTCCAGCCGGCGTCGACCAGCTCGGTCCATTCGGTTTCGTCGCGCAGCGTGACGCAGGGGATGCGATGGAAAAACGCTTCCTTCTGCACGCCGCCGGAGTCGGTGGCGATGAGGGCGGCGTATTTCTCCAGCTGCACCATGTCCAGGTAGCCGACCGGTTCGAGCAAGGTGACGGTGGACGCCAGCTCGTCGAGCAGTCCCAGGCGGGCCAGGATGCCCCGCGTGCGCGGGTGCAGCGGCCAGACGACCTGGCGCTCGGCGGCCAACGCCTGCAGCGCGCGCACGATGGTCGTCAGGCGTTGCGCGTCGTCGGTATTTTCCGCGCGATGGATCGTGGCCAGCACATAGCCGCCCGGCTTCAGGCCATGGGCCGCCAGGGCCCGGCCTTCGGCGGTGACCCGCGCGCCGTGGTGCAGCGCGACGTCGTACATGACATCGCCGACCTGCACGACCTTCTCGCCCGACTGGCCTTCGGCGGCCAGGTGGCGCGTGGCGCTGTCGGTAGGCGTGAACAGCCAGCGCGAAATGCGGTCGGTCAGGATGCGGTTCACTTCCTCGGGCATGCGCAGGTTGAACGAACGCAGGCCGGCCTCCACGTGGGCGACCGGAATATGCAGCTTGACCGCCGCCAGCGCGCCGGCCAGGGTCGAATTGGTGTCGCCGTAGACCAGCACCACGTCCGGCTTTTCCGCCTGCATCACCTGTTCGAGCGCGACCAGCATGCGGCCGGTCATGTCGCCGTGGCCGCCGCCGTGGATGTCGAGCTGGTGGGCGGGCGTCTGCATGCCCAGTTCGTCGAAGAAGACGTCGGACATGTTGGCGTCGAAATGCTGGCCCGTGTGGACCACGACTTCCGTCAGTTCCGGGTGCTGGGCAATGGCGGCGGAGACGACGCTCGCCTTGATGAATTGCGGGCGGGCGCCCAGTACGGTCAGTATCTTCTTCGGCATGACGAAATCAGTTCAGGGCCTGGCGCAACGCGGCGACGATCTTGTCCTGGGTGGCTTCGTCCAGATCCGGGTGCATCGGCAGGCTCATGACGCGCGCGGCCAGGTCGTCGGAAACCGGCGTGGCGCCGGCGCCCTCGGCGTATTGCTCATAGGCCGGCTGCGCGTGGATGGGGCGCGGATAGTGCACGGCGGTGGGAATGCCGGCCTCCTTCAGCTGGGCGATGACGGCTTCGCGGTTGGGCACCATGACGGTGAACTGGGCCCAGACGCTGTCGCGGTCGGGGCGCACGGTTACGGTACATGCGCCGCCGGGCAAATCGGCCAGCAGTTGCTGGTAGCGCGCGCCGATCTTGATGCGTTGGGCGATTTCCCAATCGAAACGCTCCAGCTTGCCCAGCACCACGGCGCATTGCAGCGTGTCCATGCGGCCGCCCACGCCGATGCGGGTGTGGTAGTAGCGGCCCGATTGGCCGTGCACGCGGATTTCGCGCATGGCTTGCGCCAGCTCGTCGTCGTTGGTGAACAGCGCGCCGCCGTCGCCGTAGCAGCCCAGCGGCTTGCTCGGGAAGAAGCTGGTGCAGCCGATGGTCGACAGGTTGCAGCTCTTGCGGCCCTTGTAGGTGGCGCCGAAGCTCTGCGCGGCGTCTTCGATGACCGGCAGGCCGTGCCTGGCCGCGACGGCGTTGACTTCGTCCATGTCGCCGCATTGGCCGTACAGCGACACCGGGATGATGGCCTTGGTGCGCGGGGTGATCTTCGCTTCGATCTCGGACACCTTGATGTTGCAGGTATCCGGTTCGACGTCGACGAACACGGGCTTGGCGCCCAGCAGCGCGATGACTTCAGCGGTGGCCACGAAGGTGAACGAGGTGGTGATGACTTCGTCGCCGGCCTTCACGCCCAGCGCCATCAGCGAGATCAGCAGCGCCTCGGTGCCCGAGGCCACGGTGATGCAGTGCTTGGCGCCGGTGTAGGCGCACAGGGCGGCCTCCAGTTCCTTGACTTCCGGGCCCATGATGAACTGGCCGTGGTCCAGCACGGCCTGAATGCGCGGGTTGATGGTGTCGCGCAGCGCTTGGTATTGGGTTTTCAGGTCAATGAATTGCATGTCTCACTCGCCCAGTCGGCAGACGCCGTTTTCCAGGATATAAAGGTCGCCCGTATGGGGGCAGCGCGCCTGGCCGTTGCCGGCCAGGGGCAGGTCGAGCTGTTCGCCGTGGCGGCTCATCCAGCCGATCTGGCGCGCCGGCACACCGACCACCAGTGCGAAATCGGGGACGTCCTTGTTGACGACCGCGCCGGCGCCGACAAAGGCGTAGCGGCCCACTGTCGCGCCGCAGACGATGGTGCAGTTGGCGCCCAGCGTGGCGCCCTGGCGCACCAGCGTGTCGCGGTATTCGTTCTTGCGTTCGATGGCCGCGCGCGGGTTGTAGACGTTGGTGAACACCATGCTCGGACCGCAGAACACGTCGTCCTCCAGGAAAACGTTGTCGTACACCGACACGTTGTTCTGGATTTTCACGCGGTCGCCGATCCGCACACGGTTGCCGACGAAGACGTTCTGCCCCAGCGAGCAGCCTGCGCCGATCTCGGCGCCGCCGCAGATGTGGACCCAGTGCCAGATGCGGCTGTTGGCGCCGATGCGGGCGCCTTCATCGACAATGGCGGTCGGATGGATGGTGGTCATGCGTCAGTCCAGCGGCAGGGGGATGCGCACGCCGTCGCGCGCGGAGCGGTAGATGGCGGTCAGCAGGGCCAGCGATTGCAGGCCTTCGCGGCCGTCGGTTTCGGGTTCGCAGTCGCCGCGCAGGCAATTGATGACATTGTCGTAGTACAGCGGG
Organism: Bordetella bronchiseptica; assembly: GCF_900636925.1. NCBI lineage: Bacteria > Pseudomonadati > Pseudomonadota > Betaproteobacteria > Burkholderiales > Alcaligenaceae > Bordetella > Bordetella bronchiseptica. The sequence continues at coordinate 5,001,152 of NZ_LR134326.1, read as the reverse complement.
TGCCCGAAACCGTAGACCGACGTGGTTTCGTAATTGGCTTCGCGGATCTTGTCGTCATCCGGATGCGGTTCGGCAAACTTCCATTCGTCGATGCGGTTGACCGCAACGCCGCCCACGCGAACCGTCCCCTTTTCACCGAGAATGGTGATGGAGCCTTCCAGGTTCTGCGGATAGGTCAGCATGGTGACGTTGATCGAGCCCATCGCGCCGTGGCGCCAGCGCAGCGCCGCCACGCCGGTGTCCTCGGCTTCGATGCGGCGCGCCAGCGTGGCCGTGTAGGCGTAGACGCTTTCGACCGGGCCGACCAGCCAGTCCAGCAGGTCCACGTAGTGGCTGGCCTGGTTCATGAATGCGCCGCCGTCCCATTCCCACTTGCCGCGCCAGCGGGCGGCGTCGTAATACTCCTGCGGCCGGGTCCAGAAGACGTTGACCGTCACCATGTAGATACGGCCGAAGCGGCCCTGCTCGATGGCCTTCTTGACCAGTTGCAGGGTGGCGTTGCGGCGGTTCTGCTTGACCACGAACAGGCGCACCCCGGCTTCGTCACAGGCCTTGACCATGCGCTTGCCGTCTTCCCAGCGGGTAGCCATGGGCTTCTCGCTGACCACGTGGCGACCGGCCTGGGCCACTTCGATGGCTTGCCAGGGGTGCAGGCCGGACGGGGTGGCCAGCACCAGCGCGTCGGCATTGCCTTGCGCCAGCATGTCGCTGAGCGAGGAGAACGGCCGCGCCCCGGTGGCCGCCTCGGCAGCCTGCAGCGCCTCGGGGTTGGTATCGCAGATTTCGACCAGCTCGGCGCGGTCGCCGTGCTGCGCGATCGCGCCGATATGGTTCTTGGAAATGCGGCCGCAACCAACTAAGCCGAAACGGATTTTTCGATCGGTGATGGGAAGTGAGCTCATGAACGCCGAGGGATTGAGGTAAATTGCCGAAATTCTTCTTATGCCGCCCCGGACAGCAGCGGGCGAAAATAAGCGGCAATAATACCGCGAATCCCGTAGGGATTTTCCTGACAAATCTCGTTGGTTATTGATGCCAAATCGTATTCTCATCGTTCGCACCTCGTCGCTTGGCGATTTGGTGCATATGCTGCCTGCTATTTCCGATATCGCCCGATACGTTCCCGATACCCAGATTGACTGGGTTGCGGAAGAGGCTTTTGCCGATATCCCGAAATGGCATCCGGCGGTCAATGAGGTGATCAAGGTGGCACACCGGCGCTGGCGCAAGGCCTGGTGGTCCGAGCCGGTGCGCCAGGAACGCCGCGCGCTGGCCGAGCGCCTGCGCTCGGTGTCCTACGATGTCGTGCTGGATATGCAGGGGCTGCTGAAATCGGCCTGGCTGGTGCGGCAGACCCGCGGAGTGCGCCACGGCCTGGACTGGCGCTCCGCGCGCGAACCGTTGGCGTCGCTGTTTTACAACGTCCGGCACCGGGTGGAGTTCTGGCAGCCGGCCGTGGTGCGCCAGCGCAAGCTGGCCGCGTTGACCTTTGGCTACAACTACGCGGGATCGCCCGACTTCGGATTGCAGGCATTCGGCCGGGCCGCGCAGGCCGACGATGCGCCGGCCGATCCGGGCCGCCGCATGCTGCACCTGGCGGCCGACCGGGGTTATGCGGTGATCATGCCGTCGGCCAGCCGCGACGACAAACTGTGGCCCGAGGACGATTGGCGCGCCGTATTCCGGCGGCTGCAGGATGCCGGCTGCGCCCTGCGCCTGCTGGCCGGCAACGAGCAGGAGGCCGAGCGCGCCCGCGTGCTGGTTGCCGGCATGGAGGGCGTGGAAGTGCTGCCGCGCATGGATTTGACGTCGGTGGCGCAGGTGCTGGCCGGCGCCCGCCTGATGGTGGGGCTGGACAGCGGCCTGACGCATCTGTCGGCGGCGCTGGGCCGTCCGACCATCGGCATCTATCGTGCCTCGACGCCGGTGCGTACGCCGCTGGTGGGGCCCAGCTACACGGCCAGCCTGGGCGACCGTGGCGCCTCGCCATCGCGCGAGGCCGTGCTGGCCTCGGTCGAGCAGGCCCTGGCGGCGGCCTGACATGGGCCGCGGCGTCTATACCCTGGCGTTGCGGGGCCTGGCGCCGTTGATCTGGCTATGGATGTGGCGCCGCGCGCGGCGCGCGGGCGGCCAGTGGGAGTTGTTCGCGCCGGCCCGCTTCGGTCGCGCCGGCGCGCGCGCGCCCGCGCCGCTGGCCGCGCCGGTCTGGGTGCATGCGGTCAGCCTGGGCGAGACGCGCGCGGCGCAGCCGCTGGTCCAGGCCCTGCTGGAGCGTGGCCTGCCCGTCCTGTTGACCCATACCACCGCCACCGGCCGGGCCGAGGGCGAGCGCCTGTTCGGCGCGGCGATCGGACGCGGGCAATTGCAGCAAGCCTGGCTGCCCTACGATTTTCCTGGCGCGACGCGGCGCTTCCTGGCGCGCCATGCGCCCCGCTGCGGTTTGCTGATAGAGCGGGAAGTCTGGCCCAATCTGCTGGCGGCGGCGCGCGCGCAGGGGGTGCCGATGGCGCTGGTCAGCGCGCGCTTTTCCGCTTCGTCGCTGCGCCAGGCCGGCTGGCTGGGCCAGGCGCTGCGTGAGGCCCTGGCGGGCCTGGGGCGGGTGCTGGCGCAGACCGACGAGGATGGCGCGCGCCTGTGCCAGGCTGGTGCGAATGCCTACACGGTGACCGGCAGCCTGAAGTTCGACGTGGCGCTGCCCGAGGCGCAATTGCGGGTCGGACACGCCTGGGCCGGGGCGACGGGCCGGCCCGTGATTGCGCTGGCGAGCACGCGCGAGGGCGAGGATGCCATGTTCATCGAGGCGATCGGCGCCTTGCAGGCGCATCGCGCCGCCACGCCGCGGCCGCTGATCCTGCTGATTCCTCGCCATCCCCAGCGTTTCGACGAGGCGGCCGCCCAGTTGCAGGCGGCCGGCCTGGCCTATGCGCGGCGCTCGGCCGGCTCGGGCGAGCCCGGACCGCATATCGACGTACTGCTGGGCGATACCCTGGGCGAGATGCCGTTCTACTACGCGGCCGCCGATGTTGCCATCGTGGGGGGCAGCTTCGCCAGGCTGGGCGGGCAGAACCTGATCGAAGCCTGCGCGGCCGGCACGCCGGTCATCGTCGGCCCGCATACGTTCAATTTCAAGGATGCCGCCCGGGACGCCATTGCGGCGGGGGCGGCGCTGCGTGCGCCCGACGCGCGCACCGCGCTCGATTGGGCGCTGCAGCTGCTGGCCGAGCCGGCACGCCGGCAGGCCATGAGCGAGGCCGCGCGCGCCTGGACCGCCGCGCATGCCGGCGCCACGCGGCGCACGCTGGACGCGCTGGAGGATTGGCTGGGATAGCCCGCCGTGCGGGTCGTCAGGGCCGCAGCACCTTGACCTGGTCGGCCTTCATTTCCTGGTTCAGGCGAGCGGCGTCGCGCCCTTCATCGGCGGGACGCAGGCCCAGCCAGCCCTGGCCCAGCGCATAGACCCACAGGTTGGCCGCGACGATCAGGAGGAACAGGATGCGCATGGGAAATCCGCCGGGTGTGGGGGGGTCAGGCCGTTGGCGCGCCGTGCGCGGCGAGCGCCGCCAGGCCGTCGAGCACGGGGCTGTCGAGGTAGGTGGGCCGCGGCGTGGCGCCGAAGGCGGCGCCGGTGACCGCCAGCAGGCGCTCGGCTTCCTGCCGCACTTCGGGCCACCCGCCGCCGGCGACATAGATCTCCGGCGCCTGGCCGTAGCGTTGGCGGCCGGCCAGCCATTGCCGCACGATCGCGCCGGCCTGGGCGGCGGCGATGCCGCTGGCGATGGCCTGATGGGTGTCGATGGGGTAGTCGGCCACCAGGCCGTCGGCCAGGGGCAGGTGGGCGGTGCCGTGGGCCAGCGCGCCGCGCATCATGGCGGGGCCGGGCAGGATCAGCCCGCCGGGAAAGACATTGTCGGGCCCGATGGTGTCCAGCGTGGTGGCCGTGCCGAAACTGGCCACCAGCAGCGGCGGGTGCACGGACGGCTGGCGCGCCAGCACGCCCACCATGCACGCCCAGCGGTCGGCGCCCAGTTGGTCGGGATTGCGATAGCCGTTGCGCAGCCCCATGGCCAGGGGCTGGGCCCGCAGCCACCGGATGTCGCAACCGCCCGCGCGCAGCGTGGCGGCAATGGCTTGGCCGCGGGCAAGCCCGGCGACGTTCACGCCCAGCGCCCGTTGCGGGCGCCTGGGCAAGGTGGCCAGCCAGCGGCCCAGCGCGTCCAGGTCGAGATTGTCGAAGGCGACGGGGGCGGGCTCGCGCGCCGCCTGTGGCGCGTCCGGGTCAAACCAGCCGACTTTGAGGCGGCTGTTGCCGGAGTCGATGAGGATAATCATGCTTGGGGCCGGATCGAAATTTCGCCGACGGAGACGGGCCGCATTCCATCGGCAGCCTGCACCAGCAAGCGGCCATGGTCGTCCACGCCGCTGGCCGCGCCGGTGTAGAGGATTTCGCCGCGATCGATCACGTTGACCGGGCGCCCGGCCAGGGCATCGACCCGGGCAAAGCGCGCGCCGAAGGCGCCAAAGCCCTCCTGCTGCAGCGTATGCGCGGCGTCTTGCCAGGCCCGCGCCACGGTGGCGACCAGGTCGGCCGCCGCGTCCGGACCTTTTTCGCCGGGGCCGGCGACGTCATTCCAGTCGGCCACGGAACGCTGCAGCGCCTGCGACAGCGCATCGCCGCCATGCAGGTTCAGGCCCATGCCGATGACGACGGCGTGGCCCGTGCCGGCCGGGTTGCGGACCGATTCGACCAGCACGCCGGCCAGCTTCGCGTCGTGCCACTGTACGTCGTTGGGCCACTTCACCAGCAGGCCGGCGGGTTGGCCGACCAGTTGGCGCAGCGCTTCGCAGGCAGCCATGCCGGCCAGCGGCGACAGCGCGGGCAGTTGCGACGGCGGCAGGTCCACGTCGAAGGCACACGAGAACATCAGGGCCGCGCCCACCCGGTTTTGCCAGGGGCGGCCGGCGCGGCCGCGTCCGCTTTCCTGCAGGTGCGCGCCGAGCAGGCAGGGCCGCGCCCCGCCGCCGGCGCGTGCGCGCGCCAGCAGGTCGGCGTTGGTCGAGCCGGTGCTTCCGACCCAGGAGATATCCCGGAATGCAGGCAGGCGAGCGGCGATGGCCCGGGCCAGCGCAGCGGGCTCGGGCAGCGAGAGGGAACGGACTTCGGCTGACATGGGCGCGATTGTAATGGCACCCATTGCGGGGGCGGGACGTATATCATTCGTTACGATCGTTCGAATTTCTGTGTATCCGCGCATTTCCGCGATTGCCTATGCCTAGTTTGCCGAGTACCGCCGGCGCCGCCACATTGCCGTTGACGCTGGACCATGGCGTCTGCCATGTGTCGGGCGACTGGTCCATGCAGGCGCTGGCTGCTCCGGGCGAAGTGGAGCGCCGCCGCGCCGCGCTGGCCCGCGTCGACCCCGACCAGCGCTGGGACTTGCGCGGGGTCGAGCGGCTGGACACCATCGGGGCCCACCTGCTGTGGGGCGCCTGGGGGCAACAGTTGCCCGAGCGGGTGCGCTGGTCCGACGGACAGCGCGAGGTGTTCCAGACGCTGCAGCGCAACCGCGGCGAGGCGCTTCCCGCGCCGGCGCCGGCGGACCGCTGGGGCTGGCTGCGCGCGATCGGCGACGCCGTATTCGACGCCGGCCGCAATGGCCGCGCATTGATCATCATGTTCGGCCAACTGGTGCTGGACCTGGGCGCCTTCCTGCGCCGCCCGTCGCGCGGGCCGTGGCGCGAGATTTCGGCGCAGGTCTACCGCACCGGCGCGCAGGCGCTGGGCATTACCGCCCTGGTCGGTTTCCTGATCGGCGTCGTGCTGTCCTATCTGTCGGCGCAGCAGCTGCAGATGTTCGGCGCCGACCGCTTCATCGTCCGTTTGCTGGGCGTTTCCATCGTGCGCGAGCTGGGGCCGGTGCTGGCAGCCATCCTGGTGGCGGGTCGATCCGGCTCGGCCATCACGGCCCAGATCGGCGTGATGCGGGTGACGCAGGAACTGGACGCCATGCTGGTGATGGGCATTTCGCATGGCCAGCGCCTGATCCTGCCGCGCGTGATCGCCCTGGCGATCACCATGCCGCTGCTGGTGGTCTGGACCGATGCCATGGCCCTGCTGGGCGGGATGCTGGCGGCGCAGATGCAGCTGGGCGTTTCGGCGCAATGGTTCCTGACCTCGCTGCCGGACGCCATTTCGCTGACCAATTACTGGATCGGCATGTTCAAGGGCGTGTCGTTCGGCGTCCTGATCGCGCTGGTGGCCTGCCATTTCGGCCTGTGCATCCAGCCCAATACCGAAAGCCTGGGGCGCGGCACCACCACGTCGGTGGTGACCTCGATCACGGGCGTCATCCTGGTCGACGCCCTGTACGCCGTCATTTTCAGCTCGATAGGCATCTGATGGGCAGCGTGGCACAGCAAAACCTGTTCAGCGCGACCGACCTGGCCGTGGCGCCGGTCATCGCGGTACGCGGCTTGCGCACGGCGTTCGGCGACCATGTCGTGCACGACAATCTGGACCTGTCGGTCTACCCGGGCGAGATCCTGGCGCTGGTGGGCGGCTCGGGCACGGGCAAGACGGTGTTGCTGCGCCAGATCATCGGCCTGGAGCGGCCGGCCGCCGGCACCATCGAGGTGCTGGGCCGCCGGGTCCAGGAGCTTGAGCCGGCCGAGCGGCGGCGCCTGTCGCACCGCTGGGGCATGTTGTTCCAGGCCGGCGCGCTGTTTTCGTCGCTGTCGGTGTTCGACAATGTGGCCCTGCCGCTGCGCGAGCTGCGCACCGTGCCGGAAGACCTGGTGTGCGACGTGGTGATGTGCCGGCTGGCGATGGTGGGCCTGACGTCCAAGGACGCCGACAAGCGGCCGGCCGACCTGTCCGGCGGCATGGTCAAGCGGGTGGCGCTGGCGCGCGCCCTGTCGCTCGACCCCGAACTGCTGTTTCTCGACGAGCCGACGGCGGGCCTGGACCCCCTGCGCTCGGACGAATTCGTCGACCTGGTGCGCAGCCTGCATCGCCAGCTGGGATTCACGGTGGTCATGGTGACCCACGATCTCGATACCTTGCTGGCGCTGGCCACGCGCGTGGCCGTGTTGGCCGACAAGCGTGTGATCGTCTGCGATACCGTGCGGGAAGTGCTCAAGGTCGATCATCCTTTCATCCGCAGTTTCTTTCTGGGCGAGCGCGGCCGCCGCGCGCTGGGAGATCTTGCACCTAAGGAAACGGGCAATGGAAAACCGTAGTCATGCCCTGCTGGCGGGGCTGTTCACGCTGGCGTTGCTGGTTGCCGCCGCGCTGGTGGCCATATGGGTCGGGCGCGATCGCGCCGCCCTCAAGCCTTATGTCATCGTCTCGGCTACCTCGGTCAGCGGGCTGTCGGCCCAGTCCACCGTGCGCTACCAGGGCGTGCCGGTGGGCAAGGTGCAGTCGCTGGGCTTCAACCCCGACAAGCCGGCCCAGGTGCGCATCAGCATCGGCGTGGCGCCCGATACCCCGATTACCGAGTCCACCTGGGCCGAGCTGGGCGTGCAGGGCGTGACGGGGCTGGGCAATATCGAGCTGCGCGACGACGGCACCTCGACCCGCCGGCTGGCGTCCAGCGCCGCCATGCCGGCCACCATCCCGCTGCGGCCGGGGTTTTTCCAGCGCTTCGAGCAGCGCGGCGGCGAGATCCTGCACAACGTCGAGCAGGTGTCCGCGCGGCTCGAGCGCCTGCTCAGCAATGAGAATGTGCAGGCCACGACGGCCACGCTGCAGAACATCGCCGCCATCACCACCGACCTGCGCCAGGCGGCGACCGAGCTGCGGCCGGCGCTGGCGCAGGTGCCGCCGCTGGTCGATTCGCTGCAGGCGATGTCGCGCAACACCGGCCAGGCGGCCCAGGAGATCGCCGGCCTGGCGCAGGCGGCCCGGCAGGCGCTGGCGCGGCTGGATGCGCCCGATGGGCCGCTGGCCATGGCCACGCGCAGCATGCGCGATATTGCCTGGGCGGCCGCCCGCCTCGATGCGCAGACCCTGCCGGCGGTCTCCGGCATGGCCAGCAGCATCGATTCGGCGGCCCGCAGCGCCACGACGACATTGCGGCGCGTGGGCGATACGCCCCAATCGTTGCTGTTCGGCCCGCCGCCCACCGTGCCCGGGCCGGGCGAGCCGGGTTTTGCCGGATTCGGGAGGTAAATGGATATGAAGAAGGCCATCATCGTGTTGTCGGCCCTGCTGCTGGCCGGCTGCGGCGCCGGCCGCATGGCCGCGCCGCCGGCGCTGTTCGACCTGGGCGCCGACGTGGCGGCCACGCCCGCCTTGCCGGCGCGTCAGCCGATTGTGCTGGCGTTCGAGGCGGTGCCGTATCTGTCCGATACCGGCGTGATCTGGCGGGTGGGCGACAGCGCCAGCCCGCATGCCTACGCACGCTCGCGCTGGGCGAGCGCGCCGGCCGAGCTGGTGCGCCAGCGCCTGGTCGAGCGCCTGTCGCACCAGGGGCCGGTGCTGGGCGCCGGCATGGGCGCGGGCCTGGCGCAGGTGCAGGTCACGCTGACGCGTTTCGAGCAAGTCTTCGCCGCCGACGGGCAGGCCAGCGTCGGCCATGTGGCGATGCAGGCCGTGTTGCTGCAGGATCGCCAGGTGGTCGGCCAGGTGCGGATCGCGCGCGAAGCGCCGGCCGCCACCCAGGATGCCGCCGGCGGCGTGCAGGCCTTGCGCCAGGCCACCGATGCCGCGGCCGACGAGCTGGCCGGCTGGCTGGCCGGCCGCGTCGCGGCCGCCGGCGTGCGCGCCGGCAGTTAACATGGCCTTTTGTTCCACTTAGTTCCGTCATGTCCGCACGTACCGAAACCCAAGTATTCACTGGCGCCGCCGGCAACATCGACTGCGCCATCGATTGGCCCGCCCATGCGCCGCGCGGCTGGGCGCTGGTGTTGCACCCGCACTCGCTGCAAGGCGGCGCGCGCGACAACAAGGTGGTCACCACCGTGGCGCGCGCCTGCGTGCAGCACGGGCTGGCCGCGGTGCGGCCGAATTTCCGCGGCGTGGGCGAGTCGGCCGGCGAGTTCGACAAGTCGATCGGCGAGACCGAGGACATGCTGGCGCTGGTGGCGCAGGTGCGCGAACGCTACCCGGAGTTCGCCGCGTCGCCATGGGTGCTGGGCGGCTTCTCGTTCGGCACCGCGGTCGCCGCGCAGACCTATGCGGCCCTGGCCGCGGCCGGCGATCCGTCGCTGCCGCGCGCGCTGATGCTGATGGGGCCGGCGGTCAACCGTTTCGAGCGTTCGGCCACCGAGGTGCCGGCCGATACCTTGCTGGTGCATGGCGAAGCGGACGACGTGGTGCCGCTGGCCGAAGCCCTGGAATGGGCGAGGCCGCGCTCCCTGCCGGTGGTGGTCGTGCCGGGGGCCTCGCACTTTTTCCACGGCAAGCTGCTGGTGCTGCGGCAACTGGTGCAGGACCGCCTTCGCATTGCGCTGGATTGACCCGGCCCGCGTTGCATCACGTTGCATGTTTGTAAGCGCAACGGAACGTTCTCGTCAGGGACGTGTCGGATACGCTGCCTATAATTGTGGGCCTCTACCTGCCCTGGCGGGCCCTACCTGAACTCCTAGCCGATGAAGACCTTGCCTGATACTGCTATTGCCCCCGTCGTTCTTTCCCGTCGCGTATTGGCCAGCGCCGTGCTGGCTGCCATGCTGGCCGCTGCGGCGCCGGCCGGGGCCCAGCAGCAGGCGGCGCCCGCCACGCCTGTCGCCGCCGCCGCGCCCGCGGCGGGCGGCGCGGTAGGCGCCGTGGGAGACCTGGCGGCCGTGCCGGTGCCGACCATCGCCGCCAAGGCGTGGATCACCGTGGACGTCAACAGCGGCCAGGTGCTGGCAGCCTCCAACGCCGACATGAAGGTCGAGCCGGCCTCGCTGACCAAGATCATGACTGCCTATGTGGTGTTCAACGCGCTGCAGGAAAAGCGCCTGACCCTGGAGCAGCAGGTTCCGGTCTCCGAGCACGCATGGCGCACCGGCGGTTCGCGCATGTTCATCGAGCCGCGCAAGCCGGTGACGGTCGACGAACTGAACCAGGGCATGATCGTCCAGTCGGGCAATGACGCATCGGTCGCGCTGGCCGAAGCCGTCGGCGGCAGCGAAAGCGCCTTTGCGGCCCTGATGAACCAGGAGGCGCAGCGCCTGGGCATGCGCAATACGCACTTCATGAACTCCACCGGCCTGCCCGATCCGCAGCACGTCACCACGGCGCGCGACCTGGCCACGCTGGCGGCGCACCTGATCTCGGATTACCCGGACTACTACCACTACTACAAGCAGAAAAGCTACACGTACAACAAGATCACCCAGCCCAACCGCAACCGCCTGTTGTGGGCCGATCCGTCGGTCGACGGCATGAAGACGGGGCACACCGATTCGGCCGGCTACTGCCTGGTTTCGACCGCCATGCGCGGCGACCGCCGTATCCTGACCGTGCTGGTGGGCGCCGACAGCGAAGCCACGCGCGCCGAGGAAAGCCTCAAGCTGCTCAACTGGAGCTTCCAGAACTTCGATACGGTCAAGCTGTACGACCAGAGCCAGCCCGGGCTGGACGCGCGGGTCTGGGAAGGCAAGGTCGAGAACGTCAAGCTGGGTCCGCCCAACCCGGTGTGGCTGGCGGTGCCGCGCGGCAAGGCGGCCGAGATCAAGCCGGTCGCGCAGCGCACCGACCCGCTGGTGGCGCCGCTGACCAAGGGACAGCAGGTCGGCACGCTGCAGCTCACGCTCGATGGCAAGACCTTGCGCGTCGAACCGCTGGTGGTCCAGGAAGACGTCGAGCGCGCCGGCTTCTTCGGCCGCATGGCCGACACCGTGAAGCGCTGGTTCCAGTAACGATGAAAGCCGCGCCGCAGGCGGCGCGGCGGCACCGGCGGGCTGCCATGCCCGCCCCTATCCTCTCCAAGGAGCTCCCCATGATTCCGGGCATGCCGGGCGACAGCCAGGTATATCTCAACGGCGAATTCACGCGCCTCGACGAAGCCAAGATTTCCGTGCTCGACCGCGGTTTCATCTTCGGCGATGGTATCTATGAAGTCGTGCCGGTCTATGACGGCAAGGTGTTCCGCATGACCGAACACCTGAATCGCCTGGATCGCAGCCTGGCGGCGCTGCGCATCGCCGCGCCGATGGACCGCGCGGGATGGGAGTCGGTGATCGCCGGGTTGATCGCCCGCTCGGCCCAGCCCACCTGCATCATCTACCTGCAGGTCACGCGCGGCGTCTGCAAGCGCGATCACGCCTTTCCCACCGAGCCGATCACGCCCACGGTGTTCGGCATGGCCGCGGCCTTCAGTCCGCCGGGGGCCGCGCAGCGCACCCAGGGCCTGAGCGCGATTGCCATCGACGACGAGCGCTGGCTGCATTGCGAGATCAAGTCGGTTTCGCTGCTGGGCAACGTGCTGGCCAAGCAGCAGGCGGTGGACGCCGGCGTGGATGAAGTGGTGCAGTTTCGCGATGGCTGGCTGACCGAGGGCTCGTCGACCAATATCTGGGTGGTTTCCGGCGGCAAGCTGCTGGCCCCGCCCAAGAACAACCTGATCCTGGAAGGCATCCGCTACGGCCTGATGGGCGAGCTGGCCGAGGCGGCCGGCCTGCCGTTCGAGGCACGGCGGATCTCGCGCGAGGAAGTGCTCGCCGCCGACGAATTGATGCTGACCTCGGCCACCAAGGAAGTGCTGCCCATCGTGCGCCTGGACGGCAAGGCGGTGGGCGCGGGCAAGCCCGGCCCCGTTTATGAGCAGTTGCGCGCGGGTTATGATGCGCGTATCGCCGCCCTGTAGCGGCCGGCAGGCGGGCGGCCCTGGCGCCGCCCGCGTTTCGCGTCCCTCGCGACGCCGCCACCCAGGCAGACGCAGATGCACAATATTCCCCCGGAAGAGTCCCTGATCGAGTATCCGAGCGACTTCCCCATCAAGGTAATGGGCAAGCAGCATCCGGAATTCGCCCAGACCCTCACTGAAGTCGTGCTGCAGTTCGACCCGGCTTTCGATCCGGCATCGGTCGAGATGCGGCCCAGCAAGGGCGGCAACTACATGGGGCTGACCTTCACGGTGCGTGCGACCTCGCGCGAACAGCTCGATTCGCTGTACCGCGCCCTGCACGGCCACCCCATGGTGTCGATCGTCCTGTAGCCCTGTCATGATCAAGTGGCTTGCGCGCCCGGCCGACTACGGTTCGGTCTGGGACGCCATGAAGGCGTTCACCGCCGCGCGCGGTCCCGGCACCGCCGATGAAATCTGGCTGTGCGAGCATGCCCCGGTCTATACCCTGGGCCAGGCCGGGCGGCCCGAACACCTGCTCAATCCCGGGCTCATCCCGGTCGTGCACTGCGACCGCGGCGGCCAGGTCACCTATCACGGCCCGGGCCAGGTACTCGCCTACACCTTGTTCGACCTGCGCCGCGCCGGGCTGTACGTGCGCGAGTATGTCGACATGCTCGAACAGGCGACCCTGGCCACGCTGCGCGAGCTGGGCCTGGAGCAGGCCTGTCGCAAGCCGGGCGCGCCCGGCATCTATGTGCCCCAGCCCGGCGGCGAACTGGCCAAGATCGCCGCCCTGGGCGTGAAGGTGCGCAATGGCTACGCCTATCATGGACTGGCGCTGAACATCGATATGGATCTGTCGCCGTTTCTCGGTATCAACCCCTGTGGCTACGAAGGCCTGCGCACGGTCGATCTGGCTGCCTGCGGCGTGCGCACCAGCGTGGAGCGGGCCGGCGAATTGCTGGCCGCGCAGCTGGCGCGCGCCCATAGCCAGGCGGTGCAGCAGCGCGCCGCGGCGCTGGCGGGCGTGCCGGGATAGTAGAATGGCTTTTTTGTCTCGAACCGGACCGCGCCTGGCGTTCCGGTTGTGAAGGTGCTCAATGTCCACGCTCGTCGAGTCCCCCGTTCCCTCGAACGACTCGCAGGCCGCCGCGCCGGCCGCCTACGATCCCACCCAGAAGCAGAAATCGCAGGCCAAGACCGCGCGCATTCCGATCAAGGTGGTCGCGGCCGAGAAGCTGAAGAAGCCGGAATGGATCCGCGTGCGCGCCGCCGCCCCGGGGTCGCGCTTCTACGACATCAAGCGCATCCTGCGCGAGCACAACCTGCATACGGTGTGCGAAGAGGCATCCTGCCCGAACATCGGCGAATGCTTCGGCAAGGGCACGGCCACCTTCATGATCATGGGCGACAAGTGCACGCGCCGTTGCCCGTTCTGTGATGTGGGCCACGGCCGTCCCGATCCGCTGGACACGCAAGAGCCCGAAAACCTGGCGCGCACCATCGCCGCGCTCAAGCTGTCCTACGTGGTCATCACCTCGGTCGACCGCGACGACCTGCGCGACGGTGGCGCCGCCCACTTCGTCGAATGCATCGCCAAGGTGCGCGAGTATTCGCCCGATACCCGCATCGAAGTGCTGGTGCCCGACTTCCGCGGCCGCCTGGACCGTGCGCTGCACATCCTCAACAGCGGCCCGCCGGACGTCATGAACCACAACCTGGAAACCGTGCCGCGCCTGTACAAGCAGGCACGCCCGGGCTCGGACTACGCGCATTCGCTCAAGCTGCTGGCCGAGTTCAAGAAGCTGCACCCCGAGGTGCCCACCAAGTCGGGCCTGATGCTGGGCCTGGGCGAGACGGACGAGGAAATCCTGCAGGTCATGCGGGACATGCGCGAGCACAACGTCGACATGCTGACCATCGGCCAGTATCTCCAGCCGTCGGAGCACCATCTGCCGGTGCTGCGCTACGTGCATCCGGACACCTTCGCGATGTTCGAGCGCGAGGCCTACGCCATGGGCTTTACGCATGCGGCCGTGGGCGCCATGGTGCGCTCGTCGTACCACGCCGACCAGCAGGCGCACGCCGCCGGCGTCAACTGAACACGCGCGGGCCGCTACGCATAGGTATCGGCCCGCGCCAGCGCCACGCCCTGGCGGTCTTTCACCGACAGGATGGGCGCTTGGCCCTGCAGCGGCCAGTCCACCTTGAGTTGCGGGTCGTCCCAGCGCACGCAGCGCTCATGTTCGGGCGCGTAGTAGTCGGTGGCCTTGTACAGGCACTCGGTATCGTCGGACAACGCCAGGAAGCCGTGCGCAAACCCTTCCGGAATCCACAGCTGGTGCCGGTTGCGCGCCGACAGGTAGGCGCCGGTCCAGCGCCCGAAGGTGGGCGAGCCGCGGCGCAGGTCCACCGCCACGTCATAGGCTTCGCCCGCCACCACGCGCACCAGCTTGGCCTGCGGATGCAGGATCTGGTAGTGCAGGCCGCGCAGCACCCCCGCGCGCGAGCATGAGTGATTGTCCTGCACGAAGCGGATGCGCCGCCCCAGTTGCGCGTCCAGGCGGTCCTGGTTGAAGCTCTCGAAGAAGCAGCCGCGCTCGTCGCCGAACACTTGGGGTTCGATCAGCACGACGTCCGCGATGGCCAAGGGGGTGAGTTTCATGACGCCTCCGAATTCTTGCCTGGCGGGTTTACTGTAATCCTGGCGCCGGGCGCGGCGCTACAGGGTATGCGCCCGCGCGGCCAGGGCATCCACGACCGCATCCAGGTCGACTTGCCAGTCGGGCAGCTCGGGCTCCAGGGCATCGCGCAGCGCGCCGCAGTCCAGCCGCGAATTGGCCGGGCGTGGCGCCGGCAGCGGATATTGCGCCGTCGTGACGGGCCGGATGTGCGCCGGGTCCAGGCTCAGCGCCAGCCCGGCGCGCCGGGCCCGCGCCACGATGTGGCAGGCCAGCCCGTGCCAGCTGACATGGCCGCCCGCGCTCAGGTGCCACAGGCCGTCGGGCAGGCGGCGGCGCCGGTGCGCATCGATCGCCTGCCAGGTGACGGTGGCGATACGGCCCGCCCAGGTCGGGGCGCCGTGCTGGTCGGCGACCACGGACAGCTCGGCGCGGGTGCGCGCCAGGCGCAGGATGGTCTTGACGAAATTGGCGCCATGGCTGGCGTAGACCCAGCTGGTGCGCAGTATCAGGTGCGGGCAGCCGCTGGCCGCGATGGCTTGCTCGCCAGCCAGCTTGGAGCGGCCGTAGGCGTTCAGCGGATGTGCGGCGTCGGTTTCCCGGTAGGCGCGGGCGCGCTTGCCGTCGAATACGTAGTCGGTGGAATAGTGAACCAGCAAGGCGTTGTTGCGGCGCGCGTAGTCCGCCATGACCGCCACCGCCTGGGCATTGATGCGCAGCGCCAGCTCCGGCTCGGCCTCGGCACGGTCGACTTCGGTATAGGCGGCGGCATTGATCAGTATGCGCGGCGCGTAGGCATCGAGCACGGCGGCCAGCCGGCCCAGGTCGCGCAGGTCGGCCTGGCGGCGCTCCAGCGCGGCCAGCCGCGCCCATGCCGGCGGGTGAGCCAGCAACGCGTCGCCGATCTGTCCGGTGCGGCCCAGTAGCAGGATATTCATGTGTCGTAATGCGTATCGAGCCAGTGGCGGTATGCGCCGCTGGCGATGTCCGCCACCCACTGCGGATGGTTCAGGTACCAGCGTACCGTCTCGCGCAGGCCAGCCTCGAACGAGGTCGCGGCCCGCCAACCGAGTTCGCGCTGTATCTTGCCGGCGTCGATCGCGTAGCGCCTGTCGTGGCCGGGCCGTTCGGGAATGAAGGCGATGCCGCTGGCATGCGGTTGGCCGTCCGGGCGGGCGCGCCATTGGTCCAGCAGGGCACAGACCGCGTGCACGACTTCCAGGTTGGTGCGCTCGCAATGCGCGCCGATGTTGTAGGTCCGTCCCGGCTGGCCGTCGCGCAGCACGCATTCCAGGGCCGCGCAATGGTCGGCCACGTAGAGCCAGTCGCGCACGTGCATGCCGTCGCCATACAGGGGCAGCGCGCGGCCGGCCAGCGCATGGTGGATCACCAGCGGGATCAGCTTCTCGGGGAACTGGCGCGGGCCATAATTGTTGCAGCAGTGCGTGGTGATGGCGGGCAGCCCGTAGGTGTGGCGGTACGAGCGCACCATGTGGTCGCTGGCCGCCTTGCTGGCCGAATAGGGGTTGTTCGGCTGGTAGGGATGGGTTTCGGTGAAGGGGGCGGCCTGGGGCGCCAGCGATCCGTACACCTCGTCGGTGGACACATGCAGGAAGCGGAAGGCCGCCGCCGCAGCGTCGTCCTGTTCGGCGCAATAGGCGCGCGCGGCCTCCAGCAGGGCGAAAGTGCCCACGACGTTGGTCTGCACGAAGGCGTCGGGGGCCCGGATGGCGCGGTCGACATGCGATTCGGCGGCGAAATTGACGATGGCGCGGGGCCGGTGTTCGCGCAGCAGCCGGCGCACCAGCGGCGCGTCGGCGATGTTGCCATGCACCAGCAGATGGCGCGGGTCATCGCGCAGTGCGGCCAGGTTGGCCGCGTTGCCGGCGTAGGTCAGCAGGTCCAGGTTGATCACCGGCTCATCGCCGCTGGCCAGCCAGCCCAGCACGAAATTCGAACCGATGAAGCCGGCGCCGCCGGTGACGAGAATGCTCATGCGCCGATTTTACGGCCGGCATGCCGGCCGTGGGGCTAGTCGGCCGGCCGGGCGTGGCGGCTGGCCCAGTACACGTCGCGTGCGCCCTGCGCCTGGTTGACGTGGCGCGCCAGGACGAACAGCAGGTCGGACAGGCGGTTGAGGTACTGGCGGACCGGCGCGTTGACCACTTCGGCGCGCGCCAGCGCCACCACGCTGCGCTCGGCGCGGCGGGCCACGGTGCGGCCCAGATGGCACAGCGCCGCGGCGCGCGAGCCGCCGGGCAGGATGAACTCGCGCAGCGGCGCCAGGCCGGCGTTGTAGTGCGACAGCCGCGCATCCAGGTGGGCGACCTGCTCGTCGGCCAGCGCGATGTGGCCCGGGATGCACAGCTCGGCGCCCATGTCGAACAGGTCGTGCTGGATGGTCGACAGGTCGGCGTCCATCTCGGCGGGCAGGGTTTCGGCCCGCAGCAGGCCGAGCACGCTGTTGAGCTCGTCGACATCGCCCAGCGCCGCGATGCGGGCGGTGTCCTTGCCGACACGCGAGCCGTCGCCCAGGCCGGTGCTGCCGTCGTCTCCGGTACGGGTGGCAATTACGGACAAGCGGTTGGCCATGGCGGGAAATCCTGGAGGTGGAAAATGTCAGGCCGCTATCCTAGCATCGTGCCCGCCGCTGGGGCGGCGGACACAGGGCACGGAAGCGCCGGATTCAACCCGGCAGGGCCGCGGCGTCCAGTTCCACCGGCGGCGGGCGTGCGGCGGCCCATTGGAGGGTGTTGGACTTCCAGGCGATCACGGCCTGCATGGCCGGAATCATGGGAAGCCGCTGGCAAGCGGCGCGTATGCTTACGTGCCGGGAACCGACTGGCACAGCATGCGTCGATCGGTAAGCGCGCCGCCTCGCATGGGCCTGGGCCGCGCAGAAATGTCAGGATTGTTGCGATTTGCCCCTGGCGTGCCCGCGTCGGCGCGGTATCCTGGCGATGATGCGCGTGCAGGGCCGGCAATCGCGGCCCCGCGCGACTTTGGAGGAATACATGGCTTTTTCCCGCAAATACTCGTCCCGGATGGCCGTTGCCACGGCCATGGCCGTGGTATCGCTGGCCACTCCGCTGGCATTTGCGCAGCAGGCCGACGCGACCGGCGAGGTGCGGCGCGTCGATGCCGCCGCCGGCAAGGTGTCGATCAAGCACGACGCGATCAGCGCGCTGGACCTGCCGGCCATGACGCTGGTCTATCAGATAGATCCTGCGCTGCTGGCCGGCATCAAGCCGGGCGACAAAGTGCGCTTTACTGCCACGCGCAAGGACGGCCGCTACGTCGTCACGGCCATATCCAAGTAAGGGAAAGGCCGCGGCGCCCAGGCGGGCGCCGCGGCGGCCGCGCTACAGCACGTAGCGGGCCAGGTCCTGGCTGCCGGCCGTCTCGGCCAGTTGCAGGTCGACGTAGGCGGCGTCGATGGTGATCACTTCGCCCGAGTTGGCGCTGGCATCGAACGACAGCTCTTCCAGCAGTTTTTCCATCACCGTGTACAGGCGTCGCGCGCCAATGTTCTCGGTGCGCTCGTTGACCGAGAATGCCAGTTCGGCCAGCCGGCGGATGCCGTCGTCGGTGAATTCCAGCTTCACATCCTCGGTGCCGAGCAGGGCGGTGTATTGCTTGATCAGCGAAGCGTCCGTCTCGGACAGGATGCTGACGAA
Organism: Bordetella bronchiseptica; assembly: GCF_900636925.1. Taxonomy (NCBI): domain Bacteria; kingdom Pseudomonadati; phylum Pseudomonadota; class Betaproteobacteria; order Burkholderiales; family Alcaligenaceae; genus Bordetella; species Bordetella bronchiseptica. Next base: position 4,983,017 of record NZ_LR134326.1, on the reverse strand, counting down.
GTCTTCGGCGCTCAGCGAATCCAGTTCGACCCGGATGGGGAAGCGTCCCTGCAGTTCAGGGATGAGGTCCGAGGGGCGGGCCAGATGGAAGGCGCCCGAGGCGATGAACAGAATATGGTCGGTACGCACCATGCCGTAGCGGGTATTGACCGTGGTGCCTTCGACCAGCGGCAGCAGATCGCGCTGCACGCCCTGGCGCGACACGTCGGCGCCGCCCGTCTCCTGGCGTGCGGCGATCTTGTCGATTTCGTCCAGGAACACGATGCCGTTCTGTTCGACGTTGGTGATCGCGGCCGCGCGCAGATCGTCTTCGTTGACGCGCTTGGCGGCTTCTTCCTCGACGATCAGCTTGAAGGCTTCCCTGACCTTGATCTTCTTGGATTTCTTCTTGTCGCGCGCCAGGCCGGCGAACATGCCGCGCAACTGCTCGGCCATTTCTTCCATGCCGGGCGGCGTCATGACGTCCATCTGCGGCATGGGCTGGGCGATCTCGATCTCGATCTCCAGGTCGTCGATCTTGCCCTCGCGCAGGCGTTTGCGGAAAGTCTGGCGCGCGCTGTTGTCCTCGCCGCGCTCGGGCTCGCCGGAGGCGCCGCGCGGCGGCGGCACCAGCGCGTCGAGGATGCGGTCTTCGGCCGCGTCTTCGGCATGGCTGCGCACGCGGCGCATTTCCAGCTCGCGTGTCTGCTTGATCGAGTACTCGGTCAGGTCGCGGATGATGGTGTCGACGTCGCGGCCCACATAGCCCACCTCGGTGAACTTGGTCGCTTCGATCTTGATGAACGGCGCATTGGCCAGCTTGGCCAGGCGGCGGGCGATTTCGGTCTTGCCCACCCCGGTCGGCCCGATCATCAGGATGTTCTTGGGGTGGATCTCATGGCGCAGCGGCTCGGCGACCTGCTGGCGCCGCCAGCGGTTGCGCAGCGCCACCGCGACCGCGCGCTTGGCGCGATTCTGGCCAATGATGAATTTGTCGAGTTCGGAGACGATCTCGCCGGGGGTCATGTGATTTGCGGACATGGGGTCGGTCCTTCGTGACAGCTACGCGCCTAGCGTTTCGATCACGTGATTCTGGTTCGTGTAGATGCACAGGTCGCCGGCGATCTCCAGCGACTGCTTGACGATGGCTTCGGGCGGCAGTTCGGTATTGCGCAGCAGCGCCAGCGCGGCCGATTGGGCGTATGCCCCGCCCGAGCCGATGGCCGCCAGCCCGTGTTCGGGTTCCAGCACGTCGCCGTTGCCGGTGAGCACCAGCGTATGTTCGGTGTCGGCCACGATCAGCATGGCTTCCAGGCGGCGCAGCACGCGGTCGGTGCGCCAGTCGCGCGTCAGTTCGACGGCGGCGCGCATCAGGTGGCCCTGGTGTTTTTCCAGCTTGGCTTCGAAACGTTCCTGCAGCGTGAAGGCATCGGCGGTGGCGCCGGCGAAACCGGCCAGCACTTTGTCGTGGTACAGGCGGCGGATCTTGCGGGCCGTACCCTTGATGACGATATTGCCCAGCGTGACCTGGCCATCGCCGCCCAGCGCGACATGGTTGCCGCGCCGTACGCACACGATGGTGGTGGCGTGAAATTGTTCCATTCGTTCCTTCCTTTGAACGGTTCAGATGGGGGTGGCGAGACCGATTTCAAGCCGGCCTGGTCCGAAAACAAAAGGGCTATGCCGTGGAGCATAGCCCTGGTAATGCGTTCGGCTGGTGACCGAAGAATACGGGACGGGTTTGGAGCCTCAGTCGCCGTACAGCTTCTGGCGCATTTCACGGCGTTCCTGCGCTTCCAGCGACAGGGTGGCCGTGGGGCGTGCCAGCAGGCGCGGAACGCCGATGGGTTCGCCGGTTTCCTCGCACCAGCCGTATTCGCCGCTGTCGATGCGTGCGATCGCCTGCTGCACCTTCTTCAGCAGCTTGCGCTCGCGGTCGCGCGTGCGCAGTTCCAGCGCATGCTCTTCCTCGATGGTGGCGCGGTCGGCCGGATCCGGGACGAACTGCGTTTCGCGCAGGTGTTCGGTGGTTTCGCCCGCGTTGGCCAGGATGTCCTGTTCGAGTTGTTTGAGCCGTTCCTTGAAGAACGCCAATTGGCGATCGTTCATGTAGTCGGCCTCGGGCATGGCCAGCAATTCCTGTTCGCTGGGCAGATCAATCGCCGTATCGCTCGTCGACTTGCTTGATTTTTTCGTTGCTGCCTTCGTAGCCATGTAAACACTCCACTATGAATCGATCCGGGCGCGGCCCGAATATTCGCGCCTGGCTGGCCGTATAACCGTTGTACTTGCGCTAGCTTGTCCTCGCAGTACGGTTTTTTACTCTGGGTTTCGCATACGCTTCGATCAGAGGTGCGTTATCCGACCAGGCACTGCTCAAGACCCCGGGTGAAAATCTCCTGGGGCAGCTTGCGGCCGATGAACACCATCTTGGTGGATGGCTTTTCGGCCGCGGTCCATGCTTTGCCGGGTTCGGCGCCCATCATCATGTGCACACCCTGGAACAACATGCGGCGGTTGATGCCCTTCATGTACAGGATGCCCTTGTAGCGCAGCAGGTCGGGACCATAGACCTGCACCACGCCGCCCAGGAATTCTTCCAGCCGGGCTGGATCGAAGGGCTTGTTCGAGCGAAACACGAACGCGCCGATTTCGTCATCGTGGTGGGCGTGGTGATGATGGTGGTGATGGTTGCAATGGGCCCCGCACTCGCCTTCGTGATCATGATCGTGCTCATGGCCGTGGCCATGGTCGTGGTCATGATGGTCGTGGGCGGCGTCGGGGTGCTCGTCGGCCAGGAAGGCCGGGTCGATGTCCAGGATCGAGTTCAGGTTGAAGCCGCTGATGTCGATGATGGACTTGAGGTCGGCTTCGCCGAAATGCACCGGCGTGATGGGCGCGCGCGGGTTGATGCGCACCAGGCGCTGGTGCAGCGCTGCGTAGTCGACGTCGTTGACCAGGTCTTTCTTGGAAACCAGGATGCGGTCGGCGAAGCCCACCTGCTTCTGGGCTTCGTCCTGGGCGTCCAGGGTCGCCATGCCATGCTTGGCGTCGACCACCGTCACCACCGCGTCCAGGCGGTAGTACTCGGCGATATCGTCGTCCATGAAGAAGGTCTGGCACACCGGGCCGGGGTTGGCCATGCCGGTGGTCTCGATGATGACGCGCTCGAACGACAGTTCGCCCGCTTCGCGCCTGGCGCGCAGGTCCGACAGCGTGCGCATCAGGTCGCCGCGCACGGTGCAGCAGACACAGCCGTTGGACAGCTCGATGATTTCTTCGTCGCGATCCTGCACCAGCAGGTCGTTGTCGATGCTCTCGGGCCCGAATTCGTTTTCGATCACCGCCACGCGCCGGCCGTGGTATTCGGTCAGGATGCGCTTGAGCAGGGTGGTCTTGCCCGCACCGAGAAAGCCGGTGAGGATCGTGACGGGAACCATTTTGTCCAGACTGCGCGCGGTGTTCATGGGCGAAGCGAAAGCAAAGGTCGAGTCGCGCAGGCCGCGGCTCGGATGTTGGGGCTGCGAGGGGCCGCCATTCGCGGCCGGACGCAGGATTACAGCACAGACGGGGGCCAGGGGCAAACCCCGGAGCAACCCTGGCGCGAGGGCCGAAAATCAGGCCTGGCGCGCCGCTGCGCGGGCATCGCTTATCGATGCAATGAAAGAAGATGGGGGCGGGATTTCCATCTTCAAGAGGGGACGGAGCGACGGCGGGAATTGTTACTTGTCGGCGCCGTGTTTTCAGTGATGCGAATGCGTGTGGCCGTGCGCCTGCGCCGGGCGGTTCTGCTGGCACTGCGGGCACAGGGCGCGGATTTCGGTTTCGTGCGTCGCCAGTGCGAAGCCGGTGCGGGCCACGCGCTCGGCCAATTGCCGGCTCATGTCGGGATCGCTGATTTCGGCCACCGCGCCGCACCCGGTACATACCACCAGCAGGTCGTGCGGTTCGCCGGCCGCGTCGTGGCAGGCGCTCCATGCGTTGACCGCGTCCAGGCGGTGGATCAGGCCTTCGTCCATCAGGAAATCGAGCGCGCGATAGACCGTGGGCGGCGCCGCGCCGGGATGTTCGGCGCGCATCGCCTCGAGCAGCTCGTACGCCTTGAGGCTGCGGCCATGGACCAGCAGCAGCTCCAGCACTTTGCGGCGGATGGGCGTCAGCCGCCGGCCGCGCTGCGTACAGAGGGATTCGGCCAGATCGAGCTGGGCGCCGACGGTATCGGCGCGGGTAGGGCGAGAGGCGGACATAACGGTCAAAAGGCGTAGTAAGTGGCCAATTCGGGCCGCAATGCGTTGAAGGTATCAGAAATCCGCCAACGGCGTGCCGCGCAATCGGCCGCGCCATGGCGTGCCGCATTGATTGTTATGATATAACATAATGATTCTTGCGCCGCCCGGCCCGAACCCACTGCGCCCTGCCCGTGTCCCTGTTCCGTTTTTCCCGCTTCTACACCCCGCTGCGCCGCGGGCCGCGTCCGCCGCATTCGGTGCTGCGCGCCGGGGCCGGCGCGCGGCTGGCGGCCGCGGCGCTGGCCGCCGCCGGGCTCTGGGGCCTGACCCTCTGGGCCCTGGGGGCATGGCCATGACCGCGCCGTGCATCGCCTTGCGGGGCGCGGCCTTCGGCTGGCACGGCCGCCCGGCCGTGCACGGCCTGACCGGCGAGTTTTCCCGGGGCTCCATGACCGCCATCGTCGGCCCCAACGGGGCGGGCAAGTCGACCTTGCTCAAGGGGCTGGCGGGCGTCTTGCGGCCGTTGGCCGGCGCGCTCGAGTGCGAGGCGGACCTGCGGCGCCGGCTGGCCTGGCTGCCGCAGGCCAGCGAACTGGAGCGCGGCTTTCCCATCACGGTTGCCGACATGGTGGCCCTGGGCGCCTGGGGCCGCGTCGGCGCGTGGCGGCGTTTCGATGCCGCCGAGACGGCGCGCGTGCACGCCGCGCTGCGCCGCGTCGGCCTGCAGGATCTGGCTGGACAGTCGCTCGGCGCCCTGTCGGGCGGCCAGATGCAGCGGGCGCTGTTCGCGCGCCTGCTGTTGCAGGACGCGCCCCTGCTGCTGCTGGACGAGCCTTTCAGCGCGATCGACGCGGCGACCACGGATGTCCTGCTGGACTTGCTGCGCGAGCAGCACGCGCAGGGGCGCACCGTCATCGCCGTGCTGCACGACCTCGACCTGGTGCGGCGGCATTTCCCGCGCACCCTGCTGTTGGCGGGGCGGCAGGTGGCCTGGGGCGAGACCGGCCAGGCGCTGGGCGATGCCAACCTGGCGCGCGCCCGCGGGCTGGTCATGCGGGAGGCGGCATGACACTGGCTGAATGGCTGGCCGGCCCGTTCGCCGACTATGGCTTCATGCGCCGCGCCCTGGCCGGCGCGGTGGCGCTGTCGGCGGGCGCGGCGCCGCTGGGCGTGTTCCTGGTGCTGCGCCGCATGAGCCTGATGGGCGATGCGATGGCGCATGCCATCCTGCCCGGCGTGGCCGCCGGCTACCTGCTGTCGGGCCTGTCGCTGGGCGCGATGATGGTCGGCGGCCTCGTCACCGGGCTGGCCGTGGCCTTGCTGGCGGGCCTGGTGGCGCGCCTGACGCCGCTGCGGGAGGACGCCAGTTTCGCGTCCTTCTATTTGATATCGCTGGGGCTGGGTGTACTGCTGGTTTCGCTGCGCGGCTCCAACATGGATTTGCTGCACGTGCTGTTCGGCACGGTGCTGGGCCTGGATGACGCGGCCTTGCTGCTGGTGACGGCCGTGGCCAGCGCCACCCTGTGCATCCTGGCGCTGGCGTACCGGCTGCTGGTGGCCGAGTGCCTGGATCCGGGTTTCCTGCGCGCGGCCGGCGGGCGCGGGGTCTGGGTGCACATGCTGTTCATGGGCCTGGTGGTGCTGAACCTGGTGGCCGGGTTCCAGGTATTGGGCACGCTGATGGTGGTGGGCCTGATGATGCTGCCGGCCGCCGCCGCCCGGTTCTGGGCCGGGTCGGCGCCCGGGCAGATCGCCCTGGCCGCCGTTTCGGCCTGCGCGGCCAGCGCCGTCGGCCTGCTGGTTTCGTTCCACGCCAATGTGCCGGCCTCGCCCGCCATCATCCTGGCCGCCGGCGCGTTCTACCTGTTTTCGGTCGCGTGCGGGCCGCACGGCGGGCTGCTGGTCGCGGCCCGGCGCGCGCGCCGCGCGCGGCCATGGCAACCCGAAGGAGATCTTCCATGAAATCGCGCATCCTGGCGTTGGCGGCCGCTGTCCTGCTGGCCCCGCTCGTCGCCGCGGCCCAGCCCTTGCAGGTCGTCGCCAGCTTTTCCATCCTCGCCGATATCGCCGCCCAGGTGGGCGGTCCGGACGTGGCCGTGCAGAGCCTGGTAGGCCCCGATGGCGACGCGCACGAATACGAGCCGACCCCGGCCGACGCCCGCAAGCTGGCTGCCGCGCAGGTACTGGTGGTCAACGGACTGGATTTCGAAGCCTGGCTGCCGCGCCTGCAGAAGGCCGCCGGCTTCGCGGGCCGCACCGTCGTGGCCTCCGAGGGCATCGAGCCGCGCCGGCTCGATGACGCCCACGAGGAGCATGGCGATCACGATCATGATCATGATCATGGCCATCATCATCATGGCGACCTTGACCCGCACGCGTGGCAGGACCTGGCCAATGGCGCGACTTATGCGCGCAATATCGCGCGCGCCTTTGCCGAGGCCGACCCCGCGCATGCGCAGGCCTACCGGCAGCGCGCCGATGCCTACGTGGCGCGCATCGAGGCGCTGGACCAGCGCGTGCGGCAGCTTTTCGAGGCCATCGAGCCGGCGCGCCGCAAGGTCGTCAGTTCGCACGACGCCTTCGGCTACTTCGGCCAGGCCTACGGCGTGCGCTTCGTTGCGCTGGCTGGCGTGTCCACCGACGCCGAGCCGTCGGCCGCCGACATGGCGCGCATCATCGAGCAGGTGCGCCGCGAACGCGTGCCGGCGGTATTCGTCGAAAACATCGCCAACCCGCGGCTGGCGCAGCAGCTGGTGCGCGAAACGCAGGCCCGGCTGGGGGGCACCCTGTATTCCGATGCGCTGGCCCAGCCCGGCAAGCCGGCCGGTACCTACCTGGGAATGTTCGAATGGAACGCGCAGCAACTCGCCGCCGCCTTGCGGCCCTGACGGCGCTGGGCGCGCTGTGGGCGGCCGGCGCCGGTGCGCATCCGCATATGTGGATCGACGCCCGGGCCGTGGTGGAGTTCGATGCCGCCGGCCGCATCGCGGCGGTGCGCCAGGTATGGCGCTTCGACGACATGTTCGGCGCCTACGCCACCCAGGGCCTGTCCAGCAAGCCCGGCGGCGGGCTGCCGCCCGACGTGCTGCGGACCATGGCCGAGGACTGGATGAAGGCGCTGGGCGAGCCGGTGTCGCACTATTTCACGCGGGTCACCCAGGGCGCGCGCACCCTGCCGTTCGGTCCGCCGCGCGATGCCGCCGTCAGCTTCGAGGATGGCCGGCTGACGCTGGCCTTCACGCTGCCGTTGGCGGCGCCGGCGCCAGCGCGCGGGGCGACGGCGGTCGATATCTACGATCCCACTTATTTCGTGGCCTATGCCTTCGACGAGGCGGGCGCGACCGCGTTGCACGGCGCGCCCGCCGGATGCAGCCAGGCTTACCGGCCGCCGCGTCCGCTGGATTGGGCCACCATGCAGCAACTGGCGGCCATCCCCGCCGACCCCGAGGCGTTGCCGGAAGAGCTGTTCGCCATCACCAAGGGTTTGACGCATCGTATCGAGGTGACATGTCCGTAGTTCGAGCAGGCGCGCTGGTCGTGCTGGTATTGGGTTGCCTGGCGGCGCTGCCGGCCGCCGCGCAAGGGGGGCATCCGTTCGGGGTGCCCGAGGCCACGGGCGCGCCCGGCTGGCTGGCCGGCTGGTTCGGGCAGGTCGCGATGTGGCAGGCGCATTTCTACCGGCAGTTGACCGGCGCGGTGCGGGCCTGGCAGGCCGAGGGCGGCGCGGCCTGGATGCTGATCGGCCTGTCGTTCGCGTATGGCGTCTTCCATGCGCTGGGTCCCGGCCACGGCAAGGCGGTGATTGCGTCGTACGTGCTGGCCAATCGCCAGACGGCGCGCAACGGCGCCTGGCTCGCCCTGTTGTCGGCGCTGGCGCAGGCGCTGGTGGCCGTGGCGCTGGTTACGGTGCTGGCGGTGGCCCTGGGGGCCACGGCCGCGGCGATGAACCGTGCGACGCAATGGCTGGAAACCGCCGCGTACGCCGTGGTAAGCCTGCTGGGCGCGTGGCTGGTCTGGCAGAAGGCGTTGCGGCCGTGGTGGGGGAGCAAGGGTGGCCACGGCCATGACCATCACGCGCATCACCACGCGCCAGGCTGCGCTTGCGGGCACGCGCACGCGCCGTCGGCGCGGCAGGCGGCCGGTCCGCTGAGCGCCCGCAAGGCGTGGGCCGCGATTCTGGCGGTGGGGTTGCGGCCGTGCAGCGGTGCGCTGATCGTGCTGGTGTTCGCGCTGGCGCAGGGCTTTTTCCTGGCGGGCGTGGTGGCCACCCTGGCCATGGGGCTGGGCACGGGCTTGACGGTGGCCATGCTGGTGGCGCTGGCGGCGGGCGCGCGCGATGCCGCGACCCGGCTGGGCGCGCGCCTGTCGACCCGCCGCGCCGCGATGCTGCGCCAGGCCATCGAGGCCTTGGCGGCCGTGGCGGTGCTGCTGCTCGGGCTGTCGTTGCTGGGAGGGCAATTGGCGGCCTTGCGCTAAGGCCGGCGGCACCGGGACGAATTTTGCACGCCCGGGTGCCGGATTTAATTGGTATGTTATATCGTTTCATTTAATGAGAATGGCACATCGTTTTATAGGGAAGGGAACATGCGATTCGAACGGCATCCGCTGAGCGCCGCCCTGGCGCTGGCATTGGCTTGGCAAGGCGCGCACGCGCAGGCAAGCGCGGACGGTACCCCCGAGGCGGCCACGCTGGCGCCGATCACGGTTTCGGCCAGCCCGCTGGCCGGCGATCTCGACAGCATGACGGCGCCAGCGGCGGTGCTGGAAGGCGATCAACTGCTGCTGCGCCGCCAGGGAACCCTGGGCGATACGCTCGATGGGCTGCCGGGCGTGCATGCCGATACGTTCGGCGGCGGGGCGAGCCGGCCGGTCATCCGCGGCCAGACGGCGCCGCGCGTCAAGGTGCTGTCCGATGGGTCCGAGCTGATGGACGCCTCGGCCATTTCGCCGGACCATGCCGTCACCACCGAGCCGCTGCTGGCCGACAAGATCGAGGTCCTGCGCGGGCCGGCCACGCTGCTTTATGGCGGCGGCGCGATCGGCGGGGTGGTGAATGTGCTGGATCGCAAGATCCCCACCGCCGTGCCGCAGCAGGGCATCGAGGCCGAGGCTGAACTGCGCGGTGCCACCGGCACGAAGGAGCGCGCCGGCGCCATTGGCATCACCGCCGGCAGCGGCAATTTCGCGGTCCGGGTCGAGGGCCTGAAGCGCCGCAGCAGCGACTATCGCGTGCCCGACTGGCCCGACGGCAAGCTGGCCGGCTCGTACAGCGAATCGGGGCAGGGCACGGTCGGCATGTCATGGATCACGCCGCGCGGCTACGTCGGCGTGGCATTCACCCATCTCGAAAGCAAGTACGGCCTGCCCGGCCACAACCACGAGTACGAGGGCTGCCATCCGCACGGTTCGCACCTGCACTGCGGCGGTCATGACGACCACGGCCACGGCCACGACGAGCACGAGGAGGGCGAGGCGGAACACGATCATGGGCACGAGCACGGCGCGGGCGACGTGCCGTATGTGAAGCTGCGCAGCAACCGTACCGACCTGCGCGCCGAATACACCGACCCGTTCGCCGGGTTCGAGAAAATCCGCTTTCGCGGCGGGCTGACCGATTATCGCCATGACGAGATCGAAGGCGGGCAGCTGGGCACGCGCTTCCAGAATCGCGGCTATGACGCACGCCTGGAGCTGACGCACCGGCCGCTGTACGGCTGGCATGGCGTGGTAGGCGTGCAGACGTCGTACAGCGACTTCCGCGCCACGGGCGAAGAGGCGTTCCTGCCGCGCAGCAAGACGCGCGCCCATGGGCTGTTCCTTCTGGAAGAGTATCGCTGGGCCGACTGGCGCGTCGAACTGGGCGCGCGCCAGGACTGGCAGCGCGTCTCGCCGCAGGGCGGCGCGCCGGCGTCCCGCACCGCCGGCACGTCGCTGTCGGCGGCCGCCATCTGGGACTTCGCGCCGCAGTACTCGCTGGCCCTGTCGGTGTCGCGCTCGCAGCGTCTGCCCTCGGCCCAGGAGCTGTATGCCGACGGCGTGCACCTGGCCACCAACACCTACGAGATCGGCGACCCCGGACTGGATCGGGAAACCTCGCGCAACGTCGACCTGACGCTGCGCAAGCACAGCGGCGACACCACCTTCAGCGTCAGCGCCTTTCACAACCGGGTGAAGAACTATATCTACGCCAATACGCTGGACCGCTACGAAGACTTCCGCCTCATCGAGTACACGCAGCGCGACGCCGAGTTCACCGGCGTCGAGGGCGAAATCCGGCACCGCTTCGGCAAGGTGTTCTCGGCGGCCGTGTTTGGCGATTATGTCCGCGGACGGCTCACGGGCGGCGGCGGCAACCTGCCGCGTATCCCGGCCGCGCGCCTGGGCGTGCGCGCCGATGCGCAATGGCAGAACTGGGCGGGGGGCGTCGAGTACTTCCATGTCTATCGCCAGGACGATATTGCGGCCTACGAGTCGTCCACGCCGGGCTACGACATGGTCAACGCCACCATCCGCTATCGCGGCAAGCTGGACCGCACCGCCTACGAGATCTACCTGCGCGGCAACAACCTGCTGAACAAGCTGGCGTTCAACCATGCGTCGTTCATTTCGACCGTGGCGCCGCTGCCCGGGCGCAGCGTGTTGCTGGGTGTGCGGCTGACGTACTGACCGCAGCCGGGTTCAGCGCGAGGTCTTGCGGCCGGCGCGCGGGTGCGCCTGGTCGTAGGCGCGCGCCAGGTGCTGGAAATCCAGCCGCGTGTAGACCTGGGTGGTCGATATGTTGGCATGGCCCAGCATTTCCTGGACCGCGCGCAAGTCCTGGGCCGATTGCAGGACGTGGCTGGCGAAGCTGTGGCGCAGCACGTGGGGATGCACATGCGCCGGCAGTCCGGCCGCCTGGGCCAGGCGCGCCAGCTGCAGCTGCACCACGCGCGGCGCGATGCGCCGGCCGCGGGTACCGACGAACAGCGCCGCCGCATCCTGCGCACCGGCGCCGGCGGCAGCCAGTTGCGGGCGCGCCTGCAACCATTTGTCCAGCGCGGCCAGCGCGCTCTGCCCGACCGGCACCGAGCGCCGCTTGCCGCCCTTGCCGACGACGATGACCTCGGCGTCGTCGCGGTTGAGCCAGCTGCGGGATTCGTACTCGGGCGTGCGCTCGTAGCGCAGGTCCAGGCTGACCAGTTCGGCCAGCCGCAGGCCGCTGGAATACAGCAGCTCGAACATGGCGTGGTCGCGCAGCGCGGCCGGCTCGGTGGCCAGGCGCGCGGGGGCGTGGTCCAGCAGCACCTGGGTCTGTTCGACCGAGAGCGCCTTGGGCAGGCCGCGCGGCGCCTTGGGGGCGCGCACGCCGGTGGCCGGATTGCCGGGCAGGCCGGCGGCCGGGGCCCACCATTGATAGAAGCCGCGCCACGCCGCCAGCGCGCGCGCCAGGCTGCGCGGGCCCAGGCCTTGCGCATGCAGGCGGGCGACGAAGTGGCGGATATGGCCGTTGGCCACGCGCTCCAGCGGCAGCCCGGCCGCGGCGGCCAGTTGCGCCAGTTGCCGCAAGTCGCGCGTATAGCCGTCCAGCGTGTGCGCCGAATAGCGGCGGTGCGCCTGCAGGTGCCGCAGCCAGTCCGCCATGGGCTGGGGCAGGGGGCTGGCGGCGGGGGCGGCGCTCATGCGGTGCGCAAGAGTCAGGCGGCGGCCAGCGGTGGCGTACCCAGGCGCCGCAGCGCGGCCGAGGCCAGCTTGCCGATGGCCTCCAGGAAGGCGGTGCCCATGTCGGGGGCAAAGCGCGCGGCATCGTCCGAACCCAATACGAGCAGGCCGAAGGTTGGCGCCTCGGCGTCCGGACGCAGCGCCACCAGCGCCAGCGACTTGGGCTTGGCGTCCAGCCAGCTCACCGCTTCGAATTCGGTGTCGGTGCCGCAATAAGGCGTCTTCAGGCTGTCGGCGAACGTGCGCACATCGTCGGAGACGGGTTCGCCGTAGCCGCTTTCCGGCAGGCCTTCCAGGCGCCACAGGCGCAGCGCCACGTGGTTGAGGTCGAACTGCTCGGCCAGGCCCAGGGCGATTTCTCCCGGGACGTGCTGCGCATCGGCCTCGGCCAGCATGCGGCAGCACCACTGCGACAGGTGGTCGCCGATGGTTTCGTTGCTGTTGGCGTTGCGGATCAGTTCACTCAGGCGCCATTCGAGTTCGCGGGTGCGTTCGCGCAGCGTCTGGATCTGGCGCTCGCCCAACGAAATGGCGCGCGAGCCGTGCGGGTTGGGAATCTGCAGCGTGGCGAACACGTCGGCGTGTTCGATGAAGAAGTCGGGGTTGTGTTGCAGGAATTCGGCAACAGCGTGGGCGTTCAGGGGTTCGGTAGGGGTGTGCGCAGTCATGGGGACGCTGATCTCGTACTCGCTGGCTAACGGTGCAGGCCGCTGGTGAACACCAGGCGGTCGATATCGACCTGGCCGCTGAAAACGGAAATGGCCGGACCGGTCATGCGCAGGCGCTCGCCGTTCCAGTCCACGGTAAGCATGCCGCCGCGCGTGTGTACGCGCACCGGCGAATCGAGCAGGCCGCGCCGCACGCCCGCGGCGACGGCCGCACAGGCGCCGGTGCCGCAGGCCAGCGTTTCGCCGGCGCCGCGTTCGTAGACGCGCAGACGGATCTGGTGGCGGTCGACGACCTGCATGAAGCCGACGTTGACGCGGCGCGCGAAGCGCGGGTGCGATTCGACCAGCGGGCCGATCACACCGACCGGCGCGGCGTCGACATCGTCGACCACCTGCACGGCGTGCGGGTTGGAAATGGCCACGGTCGAGATCGCCACGCTGCGCGGCAGGCCGGCCGGCGCGTCGATCTCCAGGTTCCAGACCGTATCCTGGCCCTGCGTCTGGGCGCTCAGGCCGGTGGAGTCGAACGGCAGGGACGGCGGGTCGAAGCGGGTGCTGCCCATGTCGACCGTGACCTGCTCGTCTTCGCCCTCGTCCAGCACGATGACGCCGGTCACGATCTCGGCGCGCAGCGGATTGCGCGCCGACAGGCCTTGCTCGTGCACGAAACGAACGAAACAGCGCGCGCCGTTGCCGCAGTGTTCGACTTCGCTGCCGTCGGCGTTGAAAATGCGGTAGCGGAAATCGGCGTCGGCCCGCGTGGCGGGTTCGACCAGCAGGATCTGGTCGGCGCCGATGCCGAAATGGCGGTCGGCCAGCGCGCGGGCGCGCTCGGGCGTCATCGCTATGTCTTGACGGACGCCATCGAGCACGACGAAGTCGTTGCCCGCGCCGTGCATTTTGGTGAAGTTCCACATCATGCATGGATTATCACCCATTCCGACGCGGAAAGCCCCTGGACGCCCGGGATGGCCGCCGTTTCAGTACAGCTTGGGCTCGCCCAGCGGGCGCGTCTTGAAGCGGCGGTGCACCCAGTAATACTGGCTGGGGCAGCGCAGCACCCAGGACTCCAGCTCGCGGTTCAGGCGCGCCGTGGCGTCTTCCAGCGAACCGTCGCCCGGGAAGTCGGGCAGTTCCGGCAGGACTTCCACGTGATAGCGCCCGGTGCGCGGATCCCAGAAGTCGAGAATCGGCAGCACCGCGGCATTCCATTTGCGTGCCAACTGGGCGGTGGCCAGCAGGGTCGCGGCGGGCACGCCGAAAAAAGGCACGAAGACCGATCCGGCGCGTCCGAAATCCATGTCGGGCAGGTAGTAGACCGGCCGCGGTTCGCGCAGGTGGCGCACCAGGTCGCGTACGCCGTCCTTGCGGCTGACCAGGAATACTTCGTTGAAGCGCGCCCGGCCGGCCCGGACGATGGCGTCGACCGCGGGATCGCTTTGCGGCGTGTACATGGTGGCGCCGCTGGGCACCTCCATGGTCAGGCGCGTGGCCGCCGCGTCCAGCGCCACGAAATGGGGCGCGAGCAGGATGACGGGGCGGCCTGCCGCGATCAGGGCATTGATGCGTTCGGCGCCGGTCTGGGTGACCATCTCGCGCACGGCCTCGGGCGAGCCGTACCACAGCACGCCGCGGTCGACGATGGACTGGCCCAGGGCGCGGAAATGCTCGCGCGTCCAGCGTTCGCGCACGGCTTCGGGCTGGCCGGGAAAGCACAGCTCCAGGTTGCGCCGCACGATGCGCACGCGCGAGCGCGCCAGCCGGTAGCTCAGCCAGCCCACCAGGGCGCCGGCCCGTTGGCGCGTGGCCGGGCGCATGCGTGCGAAGCCGCGCAGCATGGCGGTCAGCGCGCGGGTCTTGAATTGGCTCATTGTTCGGGTTCCTGCCGCGCGCTGTCGGGCGCCGGCGGCGCGCCGCGCGGGACTTTGTAGCGGTTGTATCCCCACAGGTATTGCTCGGGGAAGCGCCGGATCAGCGACTCCATGGCGCTGTTGATCAGGGCGGCCTGCTCCTGCGGGCCGTCGGGCAGCGGCTCGGGCACGCGGGCATAGTGGATGCGCCAGCCGCGCCCGCCCGGCAGGCGTTCGCCGGCGGTCAGGATGACGGCCACGCCGGTCTGGCTCGCCAGCTTGCCGGGCAGCGTCATGGTGTAGGCCATGCGGCCGAAGAACGGCGCCCAGACGCCGTCGCCCACGCCCGGCGCCTGGTCGGGCAGCATGCCCACCGACTCGCCGCGCCGCAAGGTGCGCACGAATTCGCGCACGCCCTGCATGGTGGCGGGCACGGCGTTGACCGCCGAGGTGTTGCGCGCCGTCTCCAGTACCGGCGCCAGCGCGGCCTTGCGCGGCGGGCGGAACATCACCGTCATGGGCATCTGGCGCGCCAGGTAGCGCGCGGTGATTTCGAAGCAGCCCAGGTGCGGCGTCAGGAACAGGATGCCGCGCCCCTCGGCGCGCGCCGCCTCGACAATGGCGTAGTCATCCGACACCACTTTTCCCAGGCTTTGTTCGTTGCGAAACCACACCTTGGGCATTTCCAGGATCATGGCCCCGATTTCGCCGGCGGCGCGCCGGGCGAAGGCGGGCTGGGGATAGCCGGCCTGGGCGGCATTGGCCCGCAGGCGGTCGCGGTATTTGCCGGGAAAGGCATACGCCAGCCGTCCCAGCAGCCGGCCGGCCGCATGCAGGAACGGCAGCGGCAGGGCCGCGGCCATACGTAACAGGGTGACGAGCATCGATGCGAATGAAAGGGCGGTACGTTGGGCGTTGGCCTGGAGTGTCCGCTATTTGTATAGAAGGACTCGCCAAGCATAAAGTGCGCATTTTCGCCTAAAATGCTCGGGTCGCCGAGTTAACCGACAACTTGCGGGGCGACAGCGGGGGTGGCGCTGGTGCGCCAAGTCCGCGCAAAATCCGCTAAAGCGTCGCGCCCAGATCTTCCGTACATAGCGATCCCGGGGTGCAGCGCGCCTCGTAACCTATGCGCCGGCTTCAGGCCGGTACGTGAGGAAGTATCTGTGGCCAACAACGATTTTCTGTTCACCTCCGAATCCGTCTCCGAAGGGCATCCCGACAAGGTCGCCGACCAGATTTCGG
Organism: Bordetella bronchiseptica; assembly: GCF_900636925.1. Classification (NCBI taxonomy): domain Bacteria; kingdom Pseudomonadati; phylum Pseudomonadota; class Betaproteobacteria; order Burkholderiales; family Alcaligenaceae; genus Bordetella; species Bordetella bronchiseptica. The sequence continues at coordinate 4,967,348 of NZ_LR134326.1, read as the reverse complement.
ACGCGATCCTCGACGCCATCTTTACGCAGGACCCCAACGCCCGCGTAGCCGCCGAAACGCTGTGCAACACCGGCCTGGTGGTGCTGGCCGGCGAGATCACCACCACCGCCAACGTCGACTACATCCAGGTCGCCCGCGACACGATCCGCCACATCGGCTATGACAACACCGAGTACGGCATCGACTACAAGGGTTGCGCGGTGCTGGTCGCCTACGACAAGCAGTCGCCCGATATCGCCCAGGGCGTGGACCGCAGTTCGGAAGACTATCTGAACCAGGGCGCCGGCGACCAGGGCCTGATGTTCGGCTATGCATGCGACGAGACCCCCGACCTGATGCCGGCGCCGATCTGGTATGCGCACCGCCTGGTGCAGCGCCAGAGCGAATTGCGCAAGGACGGCCGCCTGCCCTGGCTGCGTCCCGACGCCAAGTCGCAGGTGACGTTCCGCTACGTCGACGGCCGCCCGGCCGAGGTCGACACCGTGGTCCTGTCCACCCAGCACTCGCCCGAGATTTCGCAGGCCTCGATCCGCGAGGCGGTGATCGAGGACATCATCAAGCCCAGCTTTCCCGAGGGCCTGATCACGCCGAAGACCAAATTCCTGGTCAACCCCACCGGCCGCTTCGTCATCGGCGGCCCGCAGGGCGATTGCGGCCTGACCGGCCGCAAGATCATCGTCGACACCTACGGCGGCGCGTGCCCGCACGGCGGCGGCGCGTTCTCGGGCAAGGATCCGTCCAAGGTCGACCGCTCGGCCGCCTACGCCGCCCGCTACGTGGCCAAGAACGTGGTGGCCGCGGGCCTGGCGCGCCAGTGCCAGGTGCAGGTCAGCTACGCCATCGGCGTGGCCGAGCCGATCAACATCACGGTGTACACCGAAGGCACCGGCGTGATTCCCGACGAGCAGATCGCCAAGCTGGTGCGCGAGCACTTCGACCTGCGCCCCAAGGGCATCGTCAACATGCTGGACCTGCTGCGCCCCATCTACACCAAGACCGCTGCCTACGGGCACTTCGGCCGCTCGGAGCCGGAGTTCTCCTGGGAAGCCACCGACAAGGCCGCCGCGCTCAAGCAAGGCGCCTGAGCCGTTCTCCCGTGTCGCGAAACGCCCCGCCTGTGCGGGGCGTTTCGCTTGGCCGCGCCGGCGGCAGGGATATCGGAACCGGGACGGGGTCGCGATGCTAAGCTGTTGCCCATGACCGATGCTTCTTTTCCCGTCGCGCCACGGGTCGAGTCCGATGAGACGCCCGACCGGCCGGCGCGGGTTTTCACCGCTACCGACTCGCCCTGCGTGGCGGTCTGCTCCACCCTGTTCGACGATATCTGCCGCGGCTGCGGCCGCACGGCGATGGAAGTCGCCAACTGGGTGTTCATGAGCGAAGAGGAAAAGCGCGAGGTCTGGGTACGCATCCAGGCCCAGGGGTATCCGCGCCGCAATAACTGAGGGGCGCACGGCGGCCTGTCTTGGCCATGTCACATCGCGCGGGCTAAATCGCGGCATTGTCCACCTGCCGTCCCGCACCATGCGCATCGTCCTCGTCACGGATGCCTGGCATCCGCAAGTCAACGGCGTGGTCCGTACCTGGACCACCATGCAAGGCCTGCTGCAGGATTGGGGGCACGAGTTGATCGTGGTCAGCCCGCAGGGCAGCCGTACCGTGCCGGCGCCGTCCGAGCCGGACCTGCGCCTGTGCCTGCAGCCGGGGCGCCAGTTGCGCCGCGTGCTGGGCGATGTCGTGCCCGATGCGCTGCACATCGCCACGGAAGGGCCGCTGGGCCTGGCCGCGCGCCGCATGGCGCTGCGCCGCGGCTGGCGCTTCACCACTTCGTTCCACACGATGTTTCCCGACTACCTGCAGGCGCGCATGGGCATTCCGGCCGGCCTGCCGTGGCGCTACCTGCGCTGGTTCCACCGGCCGTCGCAGCGGGTCCTGGTACCTACGCCCACCGTGCGCGACATCGTGGCGCGGCGCGGCCTGGGCAATCTGCAGGTATGGTCGCGGGGGGTCGACGCGCGCCGCTTCGCGCCCGGGCCGCGCGATTTCCTGCCCGAACTGCCGCGCCCGCTGTTTCTCTGCGTGGGCCGCGTGGCGCGTGAGAAGAACCTGGATGCATTCCTGTCGCTGGCGCTGCCGGGCAGCAAGGTGATCGTGGGCGGCGGCCCCGACGAAGCCCGCCTGCGCAGGAAGTTCCCGGCCGCGCATTTCGCCGGCCCGCAGGCCGATGACCGCCTGGCGGCCTACTACAACGCCGCCGATGTGTTCGTCTTTCCCAGCCTGACCGACACGTTCGGCCTGGTGATGCTGGAGGCCATGGCTTGCGGCACGCCGGTGGCGGCCTTTCGCAGCGAAGCGCCGCTGGCCGTGGTGCAGCAGGGCGCCACCGGCTTTCTCGACGACGACCTGGCGCAGGCCTGCCGCGCCGCGCTGGCGCTGGATCGCGACGAGGTGCGGGCGCACGCGCTGACGCGTACCTGGGACGCGGTGGCGCGCGACCTGCTGGCGGCGTTCACGCCGCTGGTCGAGGCGCCGCTGGCCTTGCCGCCGGCCGCCCAGCGCATATGACGCGCCTTGCATGCGTCACCGTTTGCGGGGCCACGGCGAGCCGGTACAATGCCGCCTATCCCTGAGGAGCGCTGCGACGACCCGGGCCGTGTCCACGGCATGCCGGTCGCCAGGCTCAGGAAATCCTTGTTCACGCGCCGCGCATCGCGCGGCGCCGCAGCAACGGCGCTCACCTTTGTCGCATGAAGCGGGAAAGGCGAGTACGCGCCGTGCGGATCATGGCGCTACGCGTTGTCCGGCTTCATTGCGCGCCGTTCGACTTTCACGTGGAGCCACACCATGAATGCTGTAACCGATAAATCCGTTGCCGACTATATCGTCGCCGATATGGCGCTGGCCGGCTGGGGCCGCCGCGAGCTGGCCATTGCCGAGACCGAGATGCCCGGCCTGATGGCGATTCGCGACGAGTACGCCGCCAGCCAGCCGCTCAAGGGCGCGCGCATCGCCGGCAGCCTGCACATGACGATCCAGACCGGCGTGCTGATCGAAACGCTGGTGGCGCTGGGCGCCGAAGTGCGCTGGGCCTCGTGCAACATCTTCTCGACCCAGGACCACGCCGCCGCGGCCATTGCCGCCACCGGCACGCCGGTGTTCGCCATCAAGGGCGAAACCCTCGAGGAGTACTGGCAGTACACCCATAAGATCTTCGAATGGCCCGAAGGCCGCCACGCCAACATGATCCTGGACGACGGCGGCGATGCCACCCTGCTGCTGCACCTGGGCGCGCGCGCCGAGCAGGACATCTCGGTGCTGGCCAAGCCCGGCAGCGAGGAAGAGCGCGTGCTGTTCGCGGCCATCAAGGAAACCCTGGCGCGCGATCCGAAGTGGTATTCGACCCGCCTGGCCCAGATCAAGGGCGTGACCGAGGAAACCACCACCGGCGTGCATCGCCTGTACCAGATGTCGCAAAAGGGCGAGCTGGCCTTCGCCGCCATCAACGTCAATGACTCGGTCACCAAGTCGAAGTTCGACAACCTGTACGGTTGCCGCGAGTCGCTGGTCGACGGCATCAAGCGCGCCACCGACGTGATGGTGGCCGGCAAGATCGCGGTGGTGGCCGGCTATGGCGACGTGGGCAAGGGCTGCGCCCAGGCGCTGGCCGCGCTGCGCGCGCAAGTGTGGGTGACCGAGATCGATCCGATCTGCGCCCTGCAGGCCGCGATGGAAGGCTTCAAGGTCGTCACCATGGAAGAGGCCGCCGCGCACGCCGATATCTTCGTGACCGCCACCGGCAACTACCACGTCATCACGCGCCAGCACATGGAAGCCATGAAGGACCAGGCCATCGTGTGCAACATCGGCCACTTCGACAACGAGATCGACGTCGCCGGGCTGGAAAACTGCCAGTGGGAAGAGATCAAGCCGCAGGTCGATCACGTGATCTTCCCCGACGGCAAGCGCATCATCCTGCTGGCCAAGGGCCGCCTGGTGAACCTGGGTTGCGCCACCGGCCACCCGTCCTTCGTGATGTCTTCGTCGTTCGCCAACCAGACCATCGCGCAGATCGAGCTGTTCACGCGCAACGAGGCCTACACCACGGGCCAGGTCTACGTGCTGCCCAAGCACCTGGACGAGAAGGTGGCGCGCCTGCATCTGAAGAAACTGGGCGCCAAGCTGTCGACGCTGAGCAAACAGCAGGCCGACTACATCGGCGTGCCGGTCGAAGGGCCCTTCAAGCCGGGCCACTATCGCTATTGATTGATGTAGCACAATAGGGGCGGGGCCGCGCCATCGTGGCGCTGCCCGTCTCATACCAAGGAGATCGAACATGGCTCTGATTCTGGTCTGGATCCTCAATGCGGTCGCGCTGCTGGCGGTGGCCTATCTGCTGCCCGGCATCACGGTGGCCAGCTTCGGCTCCGCGCTGGTGGCGGCGCTGGTGCTCGGCTTGCTGAACATGCTGGTCAAGCCGGTGCTGGTCCTGCTGACGCTGCCCATCACCATAGTCACGCTCGGCCTGTTTCTGATCATTCTCAACGCCCTGTTGTTCTGGTTCGCCGGCTCCGTGCTGCGCGGCTTCCAGGTCAACGGGTTCTGGTGGGCCGTGGCGGGAGCGATCCTGTACAGCATCATCGCCGGCCTGCTGACCAAACTGATCCCCTGATGACCCAATCCACTGCTCCCGCTTTCAGCCTGGAGTTTTTCCCGCCGCGCGACATCGCCGCCCAGGAGCGCCTGGTGCGCGCGGCCAAGCAGATGCTGGCGATCCAGCCGCGCTACGTCAGCGTCACCTTCGGCGCGGGCGGTTCCACGCGCGCCGGTACGGCCGACACCGTGCGCACGCTGCGCAATCTCGGCTGCGACGCGGCGCCGCACCTGTCCTGCATCGGCGCCACGCGCGACCAGCTGCGCGACATCCTGGCGGCCTACCGCGAGCAGGGCGTGCGTCGGCTTGTCGCGCTGCGGGGCGACCTGCCTTCGGGCATGGGCGGCGACGCGGGCGAACTGCGCTACGCCAGCGATCTGGTGGCCTTCATCCGCCAGGAAACCGGCGACTGGTTCCATATCGAGGTGGCCGCCTACCCCGAGATGCATCCGCAAGCCGAAAGTCCGTCGGCCGATCTGGCGCATTTCGTCAACAAGGTGCAGGCTGGCGCCGACGCGGCCATCACGCAGTACTTCTTCAACCCCGACGCGTATTTCGATTTCGTCGAGCGCGCGCAGGCCAAGGGTGTGGCCATACCCATCGTGCCGGGCATCATGCCCATCACCAACCACACCCAGCTGGTGCGTTTCTCGGAGATGTGCGGGGCCGAAATCCCGCGCTGGATCCGCCTGCGCCTGGCCGAATACGGGGACGACAAGGCCTCGATCCGCGCCTTCGGCCTGGACGTCGTGTCCGAGCTGTGCCAGACCCTGCTGGAAAACGGCGCGCCCGGCGTGCATTTCTACACGCTCAACCACGCCGAAGCCACGCTCGGCATCTGGAAGGCGCTCAACGCCTAGCGCCCGGCGCGCCCTTGGGCGCGCTTGGCGCTGGCCGATGGGGATTGCCCTGAGAGGACGGGCTCAGCGCGCCCGCATCTCCAGCGGGGTGCGGTGCAGGAAGCGCTCGAACGCGGCCAGAAAGGCCTGTTCGGCGGCGCTCAGCTTGCGCTGCCGGTGCCAGGCCAGGAATACCTCGATCTCGGCCACGTTGTGCTCGGGCGGCAGGCGGCGCAGTTCGCCGGCCAGCACGTCCTGGCGGATCAGGTGTTCGGGCAGGAAGCTGAGCCCCACGCCGGCCACGACCATGCGGCGGATTTCCTCGAGATAGGGCGAGGTGCCCACGATACGGCCGGTGAAGCCCTGCTGGTCGCGGAAGATCGTCAGCGGCGAGAGCGTGTCGCCCAGCTGGTCGCTGGCGAAGCAGACGAAGTTCTGGTCCATCAGGTCCTCGACGCGCACGTTGCGGCGCGAGAAGAAGGGATGGTGGCGGCCGCACACCACCACGTAGCGATGGCGCAGGAACAGGCGCCGTTCCAGCGTGTCGATGGCCTTGCGGCACAGGCACAGTCCCAGCGCCGGCACCCGCTTGGCCAGCGCGTCGAGAATGGCGGCGCTTTGCATGACGTCGACGTAGAACTCCACCTTGGGATAGCGGCGGTGGAAGTGCGCCAGGAAATCGTCGTAGGCCGTGCTCTGGATCTTGCTCATCACCAGCAGCCGCAAGGTGCCCGCGATATCGTCCTCGTCCTGGGTGGCGGCTTCCTCGACGCGCGCCACCATGCCGTACATCTCGCGCGCCAGGCGATAGATTTCCTCGCCCAGGTTGGTGAGGCGGAACTCGCCGCTGCGGCGGTAGAGCAGCACCCCACCTACCGCCTGCTCCAGCCGCTTGAGCGCCTGGCTGACGGCGGGCTGGCTGAGGTGCAGCGCGGTCGCGGCGCGGCCGACGCCGCGTTCCTGCACCACGAACATGAAGGTGCGCAACAGGTTCCAGTCCAGGCGCTCGGGAGCGAGCGCCGCGGCGGATTTCTTGGGAGCAGGGCTGGCGGACATGGTTTGGGGCAGGCATGAAAAAAGGCGGCCGCGGCCGCCTTTTCCGGATCGACAGGCGGGACCTCAGGCCTTGGCCAGGCCCGCGAAGAAGCGCTCGGCGTTGTCCTCCAGGCCCTCGATATAGTAGCCGCCTTCCTGCACGATCAGCGTCGGCAGCTTGAAGGCGCCGATCGCCTGGCCCAGGCGCTCGAAGCCATTGGCGCTGACCGCCACCATGGCTTGCGGGTCTTTCTCGAACACATCGAAGCCCAGCGACAGCACCAGGGCGTCGGGCTGGAACAGTTCGATGGCCCGCTGCGCCTGCTGCAGGCGGTCGAAGAACACCGGCTCGGGCGAGCCGTGCGGCATGGGCAGGTTGACGTTGTAGCCATAGCCTTCGCCCGCGCCGCGCTCGTTCTCGAAGCCTGCCACCACCGGATAGAAGTTCTCCGGATCGCCATGGATGGACACGTACAGCACGTCGCTGCGCTCGTAGAAGATTTCCTGGATACCCTGGCCATGGTGCATGTCGGTATCGAGGATGGCCACGCGCTTGTAGCGCTGCGTGAGCATCTGCGCGGCGATGGCGGCGTTGTTGAGATAGCAGAAGCCGCCGGCGGCGTCGCGCCGCGCATGGTGGCCGGGCGGGCGGCACAGCGCGTAGGCATGGCGCTCGCCGTCGAGCAGGGTCTGCGCGCCGGAGATGGCGCATTGCGCCGCCCAGTAGGCCGACTGCCAGGTATGCGGGCCGACCGGGCAGCTGCCGTCGGCCAGGTAGCGGGCCGCCTGCGCCAGCACGCCGCGCAGGGCGTTGGGCTCGCGCACGAAGACGTTCGACACCACTTCGTCGCCCCAGTCATCGGGCAACTGTTTCCAGCGTGCATGCGCCTCCCGCAGAAAGCGCAGGTAGTCCAGCGAATGGACCGCGCCGATCGCGCCGGCCCCGGCGTCGGCCGGTTCGCGCACGTCGAACTTCAGCTTGCGCGCGGCTTCGGCCAGGGCGTCCAGGCGCGCCGGCACTTCCTGGGGCGTGCGCATCTTGCCGCGCGAGAAATAGGTTTGCGGGTGGTGCAGCTTCTGGTCGGGATGGTAGAAGGCTTTCATGTCATGCGCTCCGCAGCGGGGCCGTCACCGCATCGGTGCGATGGTTGGCCAGGAAGATTACCGAAATCATCGACAGCAGCGAGATGCCGCTGAACAGCAGGGCCAGCGGCCACCAGTGGCCCTGGAATTTCTCGGCCAGGATGGTGCCCAGGATGGGCGTCAGGCCGCCGAAGATGGCGCCCGACAATTGGTAGGCCATGGAAATGCCGGTATAGCGGATGCGGGTGGGGAAGCTGTCGCTCACGTAGCCGGCGATCACCGCATAGTAGGCGCCCAGGCAGACCACGGCCAGGCCCACGCCCAGCGTCAGGCTGGTCAACGTGCCCTGGTCGACCATGTTGAACATCACGTACGGCGTGAAGATCGACAGGAACGAGGTGATCAGCAGGAAGCGCCGGCTGCCGATGCGGGTGGCGATGTAGGCCGACAGCGGCGTGATGATGAATTGCATCACCGACACCACCAGCAGGCAGTCGAGGATGACGCCGCGGCTCAGCCCCACGTACTGCGTGGTGTAGGCCAGCATGAACGTGTTGGTGAAGTAGAAGCCGGCGATGCCCAGCACGTTGGCGCCCACGGCCAGGGCCAGCAGGCCGGAGGCGCCGCGCAGCACTTCCACGATGGGCGCCTTGTCGGCGGCCTGCTTCGCGGCGGCGTCTTTCAGGCGCGCCTTCTCGGCCTGCTCGGCCAGGAAGTCGGGCGACTCGTTCACGCTCAGGCGGATCGCGAAGCCCACCACCAGCAGCGCGGCGCTGAACAGGAACGGCACGCGCCAGCCCCAGTCCATGAAGGCGGCGTCGTCCAGCGAGGTCACCAGCTTGAACATCAGCATCGACAGGATCAGGCCGGCCGGGCTGCCCAGCTGCGCGAACGAGGCGAAGAAGGTGCGCTTGCTGCGGTCGGGCGAATGCTCGCCGGCCATCAGGACGGCGCCGCCCCACTCGCCGCCCACGGCAATCCCCTGGATGAAGCGCAGCGCCACCAGCAGGATCGGGGCCCAGATGCCGATGGAGGCGTAGGTGGGCAGCAGGCCGATCAGCACCGTGACCGTGCCCATCAGCAGCAGCGTGATGACCAGCGACTTCTTGCGGCCGATGCGGTCGCCGATATGGCCGAATACCGCGCCGCCCAGCGGACGCGCCAGGAAGCCCACGGCGAAGGTGCCGAACGCGGCCAGGGTGCCGTAGAAGCCGTCGACCGATGGGAAGAACAGTTTGCCGAATACCAGGGCGGCTGCCGTGGCGTAGATATAGAAGTCGTACCACTCGATCATGGTGCCGACGAATGCGGCGATGGACGCGCGCACCGGCTGATGGGTAGCCGTTTGGTGATTCCCCTGCATGTTTCTCTCGTATGACTGGCGGATGGCCGGCACGATTGCCCGGTGGCCGCCGTTGTTATACGGCCACCACTGCACATAAGAAAAATTCTATTTATTTATTCGCCATATTCGTTTGATTTATGTGGCGCGCGTGGCGCGCCGCCGCAGGGGCTGTTTTGCGCCATAGCCGGCCAAGAACTGCTTATGAATCAATGAATTGCGATATTTCCGCCGGCCTGGCCCCGACCCTGGCCGCGGCCGGCGTCGGAGACGGGGGGTACATCGACCCTAGGGAAAACCCCGGGAGGACGGGCCGCCCGGGTTGGCGTGTTCAGCGCAGCAGGAAACGGCTGCCGGCGCTGCGGTGGCCGGCCGCGGCGCCGCTGGCCACCAGGGGAGCGCCCGGCACCCAGCCGTCGGGCGTGAGAATGGCGTCCAGGGCGATGTCGTGCGCGGCAGCCTGGTAGTCATCCGGCAGCAGCCCTTCCGACCAGGCGATGCCGATGGTGGTCGGCGACGCGCCGGCGGCCTGCCAGGCGGCCAGCGTGCGGTCGTAGTAGCCGCCGCCGTAACCCAGGCGAGCGGCGTCCAGGGTGTAGCCCAGCGTCGGCACCAGCACCACGTCCGGCACCACCGCCGGGCCGGCTGCGGGCTCCTGGATGCCATACGCGCCGGTGCGCATGGCGCTGTCGGGCGTCCAGTCCCGAAACACCAGTGGGGCGTCGCGCTCCTGGACGGCGGGCAGGCAGACGGCGATGCCGGATTCGACCCATTGCTCCAGCAGGGGCAGCAGGTCGGGTTCGTCTTCCATGGGCCAGAAGGCGGCCACGCGGGAAAGGGGGCGGCCCTGGGTGGCGGCCTGTTCGCAGGCGAGGTTGAGCCAGGTGAACAGACGTCCGCGCATCAACAGCGCCCCGCGGCTGCGCTGGCTGCTGGTCAGCTCGGCCCGGGACTGCCGCAATCGCGCGCGCAGCGCGGCTGCGGTATTCTTGGCGGTATTTTGAGTGTGCATGCGGGCCTGGCGATGAAACGAGTGCTTGAAGCAAGACGGTATCAGAAATTGGCGCTCCGTGACGCGGCCGACGGCATGCGTGGCTGGCTGCCGGTGCTGGCGCTTTTCACGGCGGCCTGTGCGCCGGTGGACGCGCAGCAACGCGCCGCGGCCAGCGCCGCGCCTGCCGCCGTGTCGATGCAGGCCGCGCCCGATGCCGAACAGGCCAGGCGGCCCATCGCGGTGCCGCCGGCGGTGCTGGCCGGCTTGCCGCCGGCGCCGCAGACTCCCGCCCAGCAGGCCGTGGTGGCCGCGCGCGAAGCGTCCCAGCGCAAGCAGTGGTCCGTGCTCGGCGCCCTGGCGCCGCAAGCCAGGACGGATCCGCTGGGCATGTACCCGGAGTACTGGCTGCTGCGCTACCAGCTCTGGAGTCCGCCCGGCGGCCGCCGGCCGGACGCGGAACTGCAACGGTTCCTGGCCGCGCATGCCGGCAGCTACCTGGAGGACCGCCTGCGCGGCGACTGGATCCAGGCGGCGGCGCGCGCCGGAGACTTCGAAACCGTGCGCCGCCTGGGGCCGGTCAAGCAGGGCAATGCGCAGATCGCCTGCGCCGGGCTCGACGCGCGCCACATGACCGGGCAGCGCGCCAGCGCCGCCGAGGCCGTTGCGGCGTTCGCGCCGGGTACGGCCTGTTGGGCCCTGTACGACCAACTGGTGGCCGACGGGGTGCTGGGCTGGGACGAGATCCAGCCGCAGCTGCGCGACGCCATCGAGGCCGGCAAGCTGTCCGATGCGCGCAAGCTGGCGCAATACATCTTCGAGCCGAAAGACCAGAAGAGCTACGACCAGATGATGAAAGACCCGATGAAGTGGCTGGTCCGCCAGGACAAGTCGCCGGTCGGGCGCAACGAGAAGGAGCTGGTCACGCTGGCCCTGGCCCGCCTGAACAAGTCGGATGTGAGCGTGGCGGACTCGTACCTGCGGCGCGAATGGTCGCGCCACCTGCCCAGGCAGAACCTGGCCTGGGTGCGCAGCCAGTACGCGCTGGTGGCGGTGCTCAACCAGGATCCGCGCGCCTACGAGTGGTACCGCGAAGCGGGCGCGGTGCGCATGACCGAGTACAGCCATGCCTGGAAAGTGCGCTCGGCCTTGCGCCAGCCGCGCATCGACTGGAAATGGGTCATCGAGGCCATCGAGGGCATGCCGCCGTCGCAGCAGGCCGAGCCCGTGTGGGTGTACTGGAAGGCCCGCGGCCAGGCCGCGCTGGGCCGCGACCAGCAGGCCAGCCAGGCCTATGCCAGCATCGCCGACCAGTTCAATTTCTATGGCCAGCTGGCCGCCGAGGAACTGGGCCGCCGCATCACCGTGCCGCCGGCGCCCGCGCCGGTCACCGATGCCGAGATCGCCGAGGCCCGCGCGCATCCCGGCTTGCGCCGCGCGATCTACCTGTTCCGCCTGGGCTGGCGCGCCGAAGCCGTGCCGGAGTGGAATTTCTCGCTGCGCGGCATGTCCGACCGCCAGCTGTTCGCCGCCGCCGAGCTGGCGCGCGCCGAGGGCATCTACGACCGCGTGGTCAATACCTCCGAGCGCACCGCCGAGCAGTTCGATTTCAGCCAGCGCTTCATTGCGCCCTTCGAAGGCCGGGTCAGCGCCAAGGCGCGCGCCATCGACCTGGACCCGGCCTGGGTGTATGGCCTGATCCGCCAGGAATCGCGCTTCATCATGGATGCGCGCTCGCACGCGGGCGCGTCCGGCTTGATGCAGCTGATGCCGGCCACCGCCAAATGGGTGGCGGGCAAGATCGGCATGAGCGATTTCCGGCCCGGCTCGGTCAACGATTTCGACGTCAATACCGAGCTCGGCACGCAGTACCTGAACATCGTGCTGCAGGGGCTGGATGGTTCCCAGGTATTGGCCAGCGCCGGCTACAACGCCGGGCCGGGCCGTCCGCGCAATTGGCGCGCCTCGTTCGGCCACCCGGTCGAAGGCGCCATCTTCGCCGAAACCATTCCGTTCAACGAGACGCGCCTGTACGTCAAGAACGTCATGTCCAACGCCGTGTACTACGCCGCCATGTTCAGCGGACAACCGCAATCGCTGAAAGAGCGCCTGGGCAGCATCGTGCCGCCGCAGGCGGCCCTGGCCACCAACCAGCGATGAGCAGGACCGACGATCCGGGCGTTGCCGGACTGCAGGTCTACATCGTCGGCGGCGCGGTGCGCGACGGCCTGCTTGGCCTGCCGGCCGGCGATCGCGACTGGGTCGTGGTGGGCGCCACGCCCGAGGACATGGCGCGGCGCGGCTTCATCCCGGTGGGCGGCGATTTCCCCGTGTTCCTGCATCCTCGCACGAAAGAGGAATACGCGCTGGCGCGCACCGAACGCAAGTCGGGACGCGGCTACAAGGGGTTCACCTTCTACACCGGCGCCGACGTTACGCTGGAGCAGGACCTGCAGCGGCGCGACCTGACGGTCAATGCGATCGCCCGCACGCCGCAGGGCGAACTGGTCGACCCGCTCGATGGCGTGGCCGATGTACGGGCCCGCGTGCTGCGCCACGTGGGCGAGGCCTTCGCCGAGGACCCGGTGCGCATCCTGCGTCTGGGCCGTTTTGCCGCGCGCTTTGGCGACTTCAGCATCGCGCCGGAAACCATGCAGCTGTGCCGCCGCATGGTCGAGGCCGGCGAGGCCGATGCGCTGGTGCCCGAGCGGGTCTGGAAAGAAGTGTCGCGCGGGTTGATGGCGCAGGCGCCGTCGCGCATGCTGGATGTGCTGGCCCGGGCCGGCGCGCTGGCGCGCGTGATGCCCGAGTTGCACGACGACGCGGCGGTGCGCGCCGAGATCGATCGCGCCGCGGCCGCGGGCCTGCCGCTGGCCGGCCGCTATGCCTTGCTGTGCCGCCATACGCCCGAGCGCGACGCGCTGGGCCGCCGGCTGCGCGCGCCGGTCGAATGCATGGATCAGGCTCGCCTGCTGCCGCTGGCGGTCGACGCGCTGGCCGCCAGCGCGACGCCGGCCGCGCAACTGGACCTGATCGAGCGCTGCGACGCCTTGCGCAAGCCCGAGCGTTTCGACGCGCTGCTGCAGGCGGCGGCGATCGTGGCACCGGTGGACCTGTCCGCCTGGCGCGCGCGCGTGCAGGCCGTGCGCGCCATCGACGCCGGCGCGATCGCGCGGCAATGCGCCGGCGATCCGGCGCGCATCAAGCCGGCGCTGCGCCAGGCGCGCTTGCAGGCGCTGGGCGGCGCGTAGGGATTGCGCCGGCGCTACAGGGTGCCGCGCCGGTCGCCGCGGGCAAAGCCCAGCAAGGGTTCGGGCATGTCGCGGCCCACGGCCAGCACCTTGAACAGTTCGCCCATTTCCGCTTCGGACAGCAGTTTCTGCACCGGCGCCACGGCTTGCGCGTAGGCGCGCGCATCGGCCGGATCCAGCTGCGAAAGCGCGTCGAGCAGGCCGGCGTTTACCAGGAAGCGCGCCTGCGACAGATAGCCCAGCACCTGCAGGCCGCCGGCCAGCGCGGCATCGGCCATGGCGGTGAAATCGACGTGGCTGGTGATGTCCTGCAGGCCCGGCGCGACGAATGGGTCCGCGTGGGCATGGTGGCGAAGGTGGCACATCAGCGTGCCGCCGGCGCGTTGCGGATGGTAGTACTCGCTGCGCGGAAATCCGTAGTCCAGCAGCAGCGCCGCGCCGCGTTGCAGCCACAGGCCCATGCCGCGGACCCAGGCCTCGGCTTGCAGGTTGATTTCCGATACGTAGCCGGGCAGCGGCGGCATGCGTTGCGCCACGGCTTGCGCGAGGGGGGCGTCGGCGTCGCGATCCTGCCAGGCGAATTCGCCGTCGGCGTCCACGGTGACGCCACGCTCCTGCACCACGCCGGTCTCGCTCCAGCGAAACAGCGTGGCCGGCATGGCGTCGAGCACTTCGTTGCCGAGCACGCAGCCGGCGAATGCATCGGGCAGCTGGTCCAGCCATTGCACCCGATCGCCGAATGGCGCCAGGCGGGACTGCTGTCGTTGCCGCAGATCGGCCGAGACTTCCACGATCAGGTAGCGCGCCGGGCAGTCCAGGCCGGCGAGCGCGCGCAGCACGCCTTCGGCCAGCGCGCCGGTGCCCGCGCCGAATTCGAGCACGCTGGCGGTGTCGGTTGCGCGCAGGACCTGCGCGATCTGGCGCGCCACGGTGGCGGCGAACAGCGGAGTCAGTTCGGGGGCGGTGACGAAGTCGCCGGCCGGCAGGGCCGGGCCTTGCGCATCGGCGGGCGAGGCCAGCTTGGTGGCGCCCGCGGTGTAATAACCCAGCCCGGGCGCGTACAGCGCGGCCGACATCCATTGCGAGAACGGCAGCCAGCCGCCGGCAGCGGCGATGGCCGCACGCAGGTGCCGGGCCACGCTCGCGCTATGCGCGCTGGCGGCAGGGTCGAGAGGGGGAAGCGAAGAGGAAGCAGGGCGTTGCATGGCTGCTATTTTCCCATGAAGGGAAAACGCCCGGTGGAGCGCAGCGGCGCGGGCAGGCCCGCGCCGCATGGTCCGGTTGGTTCAGGCCTTAGCCGCGGCGGGGCGCGGCCGGCTTGGCAAAGCGCTTGGCGGGGCCGCCGGGGCGCTTGTCGAACGAACGGCCTTCACGCGGGGCGCCATGCCAGCCGCCTTCGCGCTGGGGACGGTCGCCGAAGCTGCGCTGCGGGCGGTCGCCGAAGTCGCGTTGCGGACGGTCACCGATGTCGCGCTGGGGACGGTCACCGAAATCGCGCTGGGGACGATCACCGAAGCTGCGCTGCGGACGATCGCCGAAGTCGCGCTGCGGACGGTCGCCGTAGGGGCGCTGGGGACGGTCGCCGAAATCGCGTTGCGGACGGTCGCCGTAAGGGCGCTGGGGCCGGTCACCGAAATCGCGCTGGGGCCGATCGCCGAAGCTGCGCTGCGGGCGGTCGCTGGCGTCGCGTTGGGGCCGATCGCCGAAGTCGCGTTGCGGACGGTCGCCATAGGGGCGCTGGGGCCGATCGCCGAACTCGCGCGGCGCGCCGTAGCCGCCGGGACGCTTGCCGCCCATCGGCTTGCCGCCGCGGCGCGGGCCGCCCGTGCTCGGGCGCGGGGTGCGCTGCGGCTCCAGGCCGGCGATGACTTCGGCGTTGATCGACTGGCCGATGTAGTGCTCGATGCGGCGCACTTTGTGGCGTTCGGCGTGCGTGGCCAGCGTGAAGGCCTGGCCGTCGCGGCCGGCACGGCCGGTGCGGCCGATGCGGTGCACGTAATCCTCGGCCTGCAGGGGCAGGTCGAAGTTGACGGCGTGGCTGATGCCTTGCACGTCGATGCCGCGCGCGGCCACGTCGGTCGCCACCAGCACGCGCAGCTGGCCGCGCTGAAGCTGGCCCAGCGTACGGGTGCGCTGGCGCTGGTTCATGTCGCCATGCAGCGCCGCGGCGGCAAAGCCCTGGTCGGCCAGGCGGTCTGCCAGGTCGTCGGCGCCACGCTTGGTGGCCGTGAACACGATGGCCTGGTCCAGGCGTGCGTCGCGCAGCACGTGGTCCAGCAGGCGCATCTTGTGCGCGGCGTCGTCGGCGTACAGCAGGCTTTGCGTGATGTTGGCGTGCTTCTGGCGATGGCCGGCGATTTCGATGCGCTGCGGCTCGCGCATCATGCGCTCGGCCAGGCGCGCCACGCTGCCGTCCAGGGTGGCCGAGAACAGCAGGGTCTGGCGCTCTTTCGGCAGGCGCTCGATGATGGTTTCGATATCTTCGATGAAGCCCATGTCCAGCATGCGGTCGGCTTCGTCCAGCACCAGGGTGTGCACGGTATTCAGTTTGACGCGGCCGGCTTTCAGGTGGTCGATCAGGCGGCCCGGGGTGGCCACCAGCACGTCGACGCGGCGCGACAGCGCCTTGAGCTGCGCGCCATAGGGCATGCCGCCCACCACGGTGGCGGTGCGCAGGCCGGGCAGGTTGCGGCCATACGACGCCGTGGCGTCGGCGACCTGCAGCGCCAGTTCGCGCGTCGGGGTCAGCACCAGCACTTGCACGCCGACGCCCTTGTTGCCGGGCTGGTGGGCGATGCGGTTGAGCGCCGGCAGCATGAACGCGGCGGTCTTGCCGCTACCGGTTTGCGAAGAGACCATCAGGTCGGCGCCGGCCATGGCCTGGGGAATGGCAGCGGCCTGCACCGAAGTGGGTTCGGTGAAACCGGCCTCGCTCAGGGCCGAGAGAATAGTGGGCGCCAAGCCCAAGTCTTCGAAAGACATAGCTTTTCCTTGCCGCATATAGCGGCGCATATGCATGCGCCAGGCCGAACAAGGGAAAAGGTGTCGGTCCGGGCAGCGGTTGATGGAGCATCGTGCCGACCGAATCAACCGTGCGCGGATTGCGCTTGCAACTTCAAGCGCGGGGCGAAAGGAAAGAGGTCAGGAAGCGATGAGCTTCGGCATGGGCCGGCAGCGTGTAGCCGTGCCGGAAAGACTGCGTCGAATGCGCATCAAAAGCGCGTGTATGCCGAATCTGGTTTGTGCAGTGCAGCGATCATAACGCGAATTCCCCTTGACGGGAAGCATTATTTTGCTCACCCGACCAATCTACCGGTTTCTGGCCGCGTTGTTGCAGCCACGCATTGGTCTGCCGGAAATGGCCGCAACCGACAAAGGGCACCGGGGGGCGGCGCGCCGACAGGGGCGACGGGTGGTTGGCCGCCAGCACCAGGTGCCCGGCGTCGGCCGGCACCAGCGCCTGCTTGGCTTGCGCATGCGCGCCCCATAGCAGGAAGACTTTGGGGGACGGGTCGCGTGCCACCTCGGCGATCAGGGCGTCGGTGACGGTTTCCCAGCCGCGCTTGGCATGCGAGCCGGGCTGGCCGTCTTCCACCGTCAGCGAGGTATTGAGCAGCAGCACGCCCTGGCGCGTCCAGGCCGACAGGTCATGGCGCGTCGGGCGCGGATAGTCCACCGCGATCTCGTTGAAGATGTTGCGCAGGCTGGGTGGGCACTTGCAGTCGTCCGGCACCGAAAAGGCCAGGCCCTGGGCCTGGCCGGGCCCGTGGTAAGGGTCCTGGCCCAGGATCACGACGCGCACGTCCGCCGGGGCGAGCTGGTCCAGGGCGCGAAAGGGCGTGGCCGGGTAGACCACGGCGCCCTCGGCCAGGCGTTGTTCGACGTGTCCGAGAACGGATGCGAAGGCGCGCGCCACGGCGGGTTGTTCCAGGACGTGGCGCCAGGCGGCGGGCAGGGCGGCGGCCTGGGCGGCGAGCGCGGCGGGGGCGAGGCGGTTGTCGTTCGGCATGGACGCGATTGTGGCACAGGCCGGTTGGCGTTCCGGCTAGCCGGCGGCGCGCCAGGCGGCCAGCACGGATGGCAGTTCGGCCATGTCGGTCAGCACATGGGCCACGCCGGTCGCGAGCAAGGCCTGCGCGTCGCTGTGGCCTGCCTGGCCGGGCGGGCTGTAGCCGAACACGGTCGCGCCCGCGGCCACGCCGGCGGTGGCGCCGATGACGGAATCCTCGACGATCGCGCAGCGCGATGGCGCCACGTCCAGCGCCTGCGCCGCCGTGAGGTAGACGTCGGGAAACGGTTTGCTGCGCGGCAGTTCCTGGCCGCTGAACACGCGGCCGGTGAAACAGTCGGCCAGTCCAACCTTGGCCAGCTGCATTTCCACCTTGAGGCGGTCCGCGCCCGAGGCCACGGCAACGTGGCCATCCAGGGCGGCGTGCAAGGCGCGCACGGCCTGCGGCGCGCCGGGGATCTCGACCAGTTCGCGGTCCAGCGCATCGTTGCGGCGCTGGCGGAACTCCCGGAACCATTCGTCCGTCAGGCGCGTGCCGGTACGCGCTTCGATCAGGGGCAGCTCGTCGCGTACCGCCTTGCCGGTGAAGATCCGCATCGTTTCTTCCGGACTGAGTTCCCAGCCCAGCTCGCCCAGCATCTGGCACAGCACGCGGTTGGTGATGGGTTCGGAGTCGACCAGCACGCCATCACAATCGAACAGCACGGCGTCGAACGGAAAATCGGTCATTGCGGCGGTAGGGGGGAGGGTTGGTAAAGCGTCCAAGCATACCCCGTGCGACGCAGGTAGCGCCTGTCCCCGCTGGGACAGGCGCCGTTCAATCCCGCGCCCCGCGCGGCATATCGAGGAACCCGCGCAGCACGCCGGCCGAGTAGACGCTGGCCACTTCGCGCAGAAAGCCCTGGAAGTCCACCATGGCGCTGCCGTCGGCGCGGTCCGAGACGGTGCGCATGACGGCGCAGGGCACGCCGAATTCATGGCAGACCTGCGCCACCGCGGCGCCTTCCATTTCGACGCACAGCGCGTCGGGCAGCGCCGCCTTCAGGCCGCGCAGCGTATCGGCACGGTTGACGAAGCAGTCGCCGGTGGCGATCAGGCCGCGATGCACGCTGGGCGGCACCGCGCGGCCCGCCGCATGGCCGGCCAGGAATCCCGTGGCGCATCGATGCAGCCGCTCGGTCAGGCCGGCATCGGTGGCGAAATGCGAACGTTCCAGCAGCGGCACTTCGTATTGGGGAAAGAGCGGGCGGGCGTCCAGGTCGTGCTGGATGAGGGCGGTGCCGATGACGATATCGCCCACGCGCACCGAGTCGTGCAGCCCGCCGGCCAGGCCGGTGAATACCACGGCGTCGACGGGAAACTCGCGCAGCAGCGTGGCCGTGGTGGCGGCCGCGGCCACCTTGCCCACGCGGGTGAGCACCAGCACGCAGGGCTGGCCGCGCAATTCGCCCACATGGTAGTCGCGCATGCCGATGCGCCGCGTGACGGCGCCCGGCCCCATTTCGTCGAGCAGCGCCCGGATTTCGTCGGTCAGGGCGGCCAGTATTCCCAGCATGGAAGTCTCTCGCGCCGGGCTGGCCGGCAAAGCCTGCATTATGGCCGTTGCCGTATTTCCTTCAATTAAGTCCTGATTTGCAATTTGTTAGTTGTAATTCAGGACTTCGAGAGTTATACCGCAATGACGGGTTGCGGCCCGGTCGCAAGGAGGCGGCTATGCAGACATCGATGGAAGGTCATGAAGTGGTATCGCGGCAGGCCTGGCTCGAGCGGCGCCGCGCGCTGCTGGAGCGCGAGAAGGCGCAGACGCGGCTGCGCGATGAACTGGCCGCGCAGCGGCGCGCCTTGCCGTGGGTGCGGGTGGACAAGCCGTACGCGTTCGAGACCGCGCGCGGCCGGCGCACCCTGGCCGATCTGTTCGACGGACGCAGCCAGCTGATCGTCAAGCATTTCATGCTGGGCCCGGGTTGGGGCGAGGGCTGCGTGGGCTGTTCGTTCGAAGTGGATCATGTCGAAGGCGCCTTGCTGCATTTGCGGCACCATGACGTCGGCTATGTGGCGGTGTCGCGCGCGCCGCTGGCCGAGATCGAGGCATTCAAGCGCCGCATGGGCTGGGGTTTCGAGTGGGTGTCATCGTATGGCGACGATTTCAACTTCGATTACCACGTGTCGTTCACGCCGCAGGACATGGCGCGCGGACGCGGGCAGTACAACTATGCCGAGACCGAGCTGCCGATCGACGAGCTCTCGGGCCTGAGCGTGTTCTACCGCGATGCGGCCGGCGAGGTTTTCCACACCTATTCGGCCTATGGCCGGGGGGCGGAGGAGGTGCTGGGCGCCTACATGCTGCTCGATCTCACGCCCAAGGGGCGCAACGAGACCGGGCCGCGCCACGACCTGACGGACTGGGTGCGCCATCACGATCGTTATGGCGCCGCCGGCCAGGTGGCGGCCACCGGGCGCTACGAGGCGTCCGGCGGGCAAGCGCCGCCCGATGCGGCGCCGGGCTGCTGCGGCGCGCCGCATACGTAGCCGGGTCAGGCGTTGCGCGCGAAGTACTGGCTGGGCGTGACGCCGTAAGTGGCGCGAAAACTGCCGATGAAGGCGCTTGGGCTGTCGTAGCCGACGGCCAGCGCCACGTCGGTGACCGGCTTGCCGCCGGCCAGCAATTCCAGCGCGCGCAGCAGCCGTACCTTCTGCCGCCATTGGCCCAGCGTAATGCCGGTTTCGCCGCGAAAGCGCCGCATCAGCGTGCGGGCCGACATGTTCAGGCGTTCGGCCCATGTCTCGATGCTGCTGCCGTCATCGGGGCTGGCCAGCAGCCGCACGGCCAGTTCGCGCAGGCGGCGTTCGCGGGGCATCGGCAGGGTGTGGGCGCTCTGCTCGCACAGGCCCAGTTCGGTCAGCAGGATGTCGAACAACCGCTCGCCGTAGGCGGGCGACAGCGCCGCGCCGGCCGGCCCGGCCAGGCGGTCGATCAGCGCGTCGACCAGCGGCCGCAGCGGCCAGGCGCTGGTGTGTCCCGGCAGCCGCGCGCACGCGTCGGCGCGCACATAGAGGAAGGTGCCGCGGGCGTGGCCGAACCAGTGCGCCTCGTGCATGATGCCCGGCGGCACCCAGCCGATGTTGCCAGGCGCCATGGTCAGCATTTCCGTGTTGCCCTGCACCAGCGCCAGGCCGGTCTGCACCAGGACCAGCATGCCTTCGGCGTGGCTGTGCGCGGGCACCGAAATCCCGCGCGCCTGGCGCGCCCGCTCGATGCTGAAGGCGGTCAGCAGATGGGCCGGATTGACGGTGGGGGGGCCTTGCTCAAGCATGGATTGGCAGGTTTGAGAAACAGGTTGACGGGTTTTCGCAAGCCAAGCTCAATCTAAATGTACATCATTCTCATCATTGGGGCTTGGCCCTTTCAGACGAGGATGATTGGCATGGTGGGCAAGGATCTGCGCAGCGCCGGCATCAAGGCCACCCTGCCGCGCCTGCAGGTGCTGGAGGTGTTCAACCGCCATCCGGACCGCCACTTGAGCGCGGCCGAGGTGTATCGCACGCTGGCTGCCGAGCGCACGCCCCTTGGCCTGGCCACCGTCTACCGGGTGCTCGGCCAGCTTGCCCAGGCCGGCGTACTCAGCCGGCTGCAACTCGATCCGCACGGCAGCCTGTTCGAACTGGCCGGCAAGGGCCGCCATGACCACCTGGTCTGCACCCGCTGCGGCCGGGTGGTCGAATCCGCCGATCCGGCGATTGCCCGCCAGGCGGCGCGGGTGGCGCGCCGCCACGGCTTCGTGCTGGAAACCTACAACCTGGGCCTGTACGGGCGTTGCCGGACATGCAGCGCGCTGGTGTCCGGCCCGAAAGGAGTGTTCGAATGAATCAGGCAGACTTCCGCTATCACGACGTGACCGGGTTTCCGCTGGTGGTGGCGCGCCATCGCGACGGCGAGCCCGGCTTTGCCGCCCGTTGGATCGCCGAGATGGAGCGGCTGGCCGGCAATGCCGCGCAGTTCGTGATGATCGTGCCCGACCTGGATGTCGAGATCGCTCATGACGATCGCAAGGCCATGGTCCAGTGGCAGACCGGCAACATGGCGCGCCTGCGCGAGTGCTGCAAGGGGTTCATCGCGGTCAAGCCCGACCCGTCCGGGCTGGCGCGCACCCAGGCGCAGGCCGAGAAAATGACCCGCGCCTTCGGCCTGCCGTTCTGCGCGGTGGCCACGCTGGCGCAGGCGCGCGAGAAGGCGCGCCAATTGCTGGAGCCGGCCGGCTGAGGCGGGCTCAGTCGGCCGGCGGCAGCACGCGCAGCAGCGCGTAGCCCAGCACGGCCGACACCAGCGAGCCGGTCAGCACGCCGATCTTGGTGGCGTCGATGGTGGCCGCGTCGTCGAAGGCCAGCGCGCCGATGAACAGGCTCATGGTGAAACCGATGCCGCACAGCAGCGCAACGCCATAGAGCTGCGCGAACGAGGCATGGCGCGGCATGCTGGCCAGCCCGGTCCGGATGGCCAGCCAGGCAAAGCCGAACACGCCCAGCTGCTTGCCCAGGAACAGGCCCAGTGCGATGCCCAGCGGGATGGGCGCGGTCAGGCTGTCGATGCCCATGCCGTCGAACGATACGCCGGCGTTGGCGAATCCGAAAACAGGAACGATCAGCAGGGCCACGGGACGGTGCAGGGCGTGCTCCAGCGCATGCAGGGGCGAATGCTCGGCGCCCGGCTGGCGCGGATCCTGGCGGCGCAGCGGAATGGCCAGCGCCAGCGCCACCCCGGCCAGCGTGGCGTGCACGCCGGATTTCAGGACGAAATACCACAGCAGCGCGCCCACCAGCAGATAGGGCGCCAGGCGCAGCACGCGCAGGCGGTTCAGCACGCACAGCGCCGCCAGCAAGCCGCCGGCCGCGGCCAGCGCGGAGGTATTGAGCTCGGCGGTATAGAACACCGCGATGATGGCGATGGCGCCCAGGTCATCGAGAATGGCCAGGGCGGTCAGGAAGATCTTCAGCGACGTGGGAACGCGGCTGCCCAGCAGCGCCAGGATGCCGAGCGCGAAGGCGATATCGGTGGCCGCCGGGATGGCCCAGCCGCGCAGCCCCGCCGGGTCGCCCTGGTTGACCAGGAGATAGACGAGGGCCGGCATCAGCATGCCGCCGGCCGCCGCCACGCCGGGCAGCACGATGCGCGACACGCCCCGCAACTGGCCGTCGAGCATCTCGCGCTTGATTTCCAGGCCGACCAGCAGGAAGAACACCGCCATCAGGCCGTCGTTGATCCAGTGCAGCACCGACTCCTTGAGGGTGAAGGCTTCCGATGCATAGCCCAGCTTGGTGCCCAGCAACTGGAAATAGGCTGGCGCCAGCGGCGAATTGGCCACGATCAGGGCCAGGACGGCGGCGATCATCAGCACATAGCCGCCCAGGGCTTCGGAGCGCAGGAAAGCCTGCAGGAGGGATGGAGCGCGGGTAGGAGTCGTGGGCACTGTTCTCGGCAATGGTTTTGTCAGAAAGCTGAATTTTAGCTGAACGTTTCCGAGTGTTCGCCAGATTTTGCCTGCAAGATGCGTACGAATATGCGGAATCAGGGCTGCGGCGTCCAGGGGCGCGGGGGCGTTGCCTAAGCTGTCCATGGTCGCCGCCCGACAGGCCGGGCGGCCGGGCACGGAGATCATGCATGGCAGGCACATTGGCGCCCATCCGGGCGCTTTTCTTTTGGCCGGATGGGGCGGCGGCACCACGGCTGGTCGATACCGGGCCGCATCTGCGTGCGCCCGGCAGGGGCGGCTACCAATTGCGCCTGTTGCGTCCGTCGCTGGCGTTGCGCCGGCTGGCCCGCGGGCAGGCGCGGGTGAGCGTCTGGCACGGCGTGCTGCGGATCTGGCAGGGCGACGCCCTGCGGGCTGCCGAGCCGGCCCATGCCGGACCGCGAGCGCGCGCCCTGACGGCGGCCGAGCTGCGCTATCTCGCGGCCTGGCTGCACCAGCAGGGTTTGCACTGGAACACCCTCCATGACGCAGCGCTCTGAACCGGCCGTACCGGCCTTGCGCATCCTGCACACGGAGGCGGCGACCGGCGCCGGCGGCCAGGAAACCAGCATCTACCGGGAAATGCTGGCCATGCGCGCGCGCGGCCATCATCTGGAGGCGGCCTGCCAGCCGGGCGCGCCGCTGGCGCGGCGGCTGCGCGCGGCGGGCTTTCCCGTGCACGAGCTGGCCATGGACGGCGTGGCGGCCGGGGTGCGCGCGGTCTGGCGCCTGCGCGAGCTGGTGCGCGGGCGCTTCGATGTCGTCAACACGCATAGCCGCCGCGATACGGTGCTGGCTGCCTGGGCGGGGCGGATGGCCGGTGCGCCGCTGATCGTGCGCACCCGCCACCTGGCCAAGCCGGTGGGGTCGCTCTATACGTATACCTGGCTGCCGCACCGCGTCATCGCGGTCAGCGACCATGTGCGCGGCCAGATCCTGCGCGCGGGCGCCCGCGCCGCGCACGTCGAGGCCATCGCGTCCCCGGCGACGCTGGCCCCGGCGCCGCCGGCCTCCAGCCTGCGCGCCGAACTCGGCATTGCGGCGGCGGCGCAGGTCATTGGCTGCGTCGCCGTCATGCGGGCGGACAAGGGGCTGGACGATCTGCTCGATGCGTTTGTGGCACTCGCAGGCCGGCATGCCGCTGCGCACCTGGTGCTGGTCGGCGAGCCGGGCGGCATCGGCGCCCTGCTGCGCGAGCGCGCGCAGCGCCTGGGGCTGGGCGCGCGCGTGCACCTGACGGGGCATCGCGACGACATCCCCAATGTGCTGGCGGCTTTCGATGTGTTCGCCCTGCCGACCCGCAGCGAGGCCCTGGGGTTGGCCATGGTCGAGGCCGCCGCCGCGGGCCTGCCGGTGGTCGCCGGCAACGTGGGCGGCGTGCCCGAAGTCGTGCGCCATGGCGCGACCGGCTTGCTGGTGCCGCCGTCCGACCCGGCGGCGCTGGCCCAGGCGCTGGAGCGCCTGCTGGTCGATCCGGCGTTGCGCCGCGCGATGGGGCGGGCCGGCAGCCGCATGGTCAGGGACGAGCGCGACTTCTCGCCCGAGCGGCAGGCCGCCCGCGTGGAGGCCGCCTATTGCCGCTGGCTGGCGCAGCGCGGCCGGCCAGCCTGGCGCTGAGCGGGCCGTTCAGTGCCAGAGCAGCGCGTTCATGGCTTCGACCACCCGATTGCGGTAGCGGGGCAGCAAGGCCGCGGTGTCCGCGCGTGCGGCGCGCCAGGCTTGCGGCTCCGCGCCCGGGGCGACGCGCGGCGCGGCCCAGATGGCGTCGGGGAAATGGCGGTCGTCGCGCCAGCGCGGGATCACGTGCCAATGCAGGTGCGGCACCACGTTGCCCAGCGCCGCCAGGTTGACCTTGTCCGGATGCAGCACGTCGCGCTGGGCCTGTTCCACCGCCCATACCGCGCGCATCAGCAGTTCGCGCCCGTGCGTCGACAGGCTGGTCATTTCGGCGATGTGGGCGTTCCAGACCACGCGGGTGAAACCCGGGTAGTCGGGGTCGTCGACCTCGATCACGCGCAGGTGCGATCCGCGCCACAGCAGCGCGCCGCCGTCCTGCTGGCACAGCGGACAATCGGGGTGGCGCGTGCTCAAGCCAGCACCTTGCGGTACTGCAGGAAGCCCGAGCGGTCGGCGATGTGGTCGTACAGGTGCATGGCGTCGGTGTTGGTCTCGTGCGTCAGCCAGTACACGCGCGCCGCGCCCTGGGCCCGCGCGTCGGCGTAGACGTGTTCGATCAGCGCCCGGCCGGCGCCGCTGCTGCGCACGTCGGGGGCGACGAATAGGTCCTGCAGATAACAGTAGTCGCCGGTGGTCCAGCACGAGCGGTGGAAAATCCAGTGCACCATGCCGATGGCCTTGCCGTCGCGCCAGGCCAGCGCGGCGTGCATGGGCTCGGCGGGGTCCAGGAAGCGCTGCCACGTCTGCGCGGTGGCGGCGTCGGCAAGCTGCACCTTGTAGAACTCCTGGTAGCCTTTCCAGAGGGGCAGCCAGGCTTCGTGGTCGGCGGCGGACAGGGGGCGGATCTCGGTAGGGGTCATGGCAAGCGTCGGCTAGAAGGGGTTGGAGGAAATCAGAGTTGGTCTTCGAGGGTCTCGACGATGTGGCGTAGCACCTGCAGCCGCGCATAGCGCTTGTCGTTGGACGACACCAGGTGCCAGGGCGCCTCGCGCATGTCGGTGCGGCACAGCATTTCGTTGGCGGCGTCGGCGTAGGCCTGCCATTGCTTGCGGTTGCGCCAGTCGTCGGGCGTGATCTTGAAATTCTTGTAGGGCGATTTCTCGCGTTCGCGGAAGCGTTCGAGCTGCACGGCGGGGGTGATGGCCAGCCAGAATTTCAGCACGATGGCGCCGTGCCCGACCAGCTGGCGCTCGAAGTCGAGGATTTCGCCATAGGCGCGCCGCCAGTCGGTCGGCGCGGTGATGTTCTCCACCCGCTCGACCAGCACCCGGCCGTACCACGAGCGATCGAAGATCGCGATGCGGCCCTGCCGGGGAATGCGCCGCCAGAAGCGCCACAGGTAGGGGCGCGCCAGTTCGTGGCGCGCCGGCGCCGCCACCGGCGTGATGTCGTATTGACGGGCGTCGAGCGCGCGCGTGACGCGGCGGATGGCCCCGCCCTTGCCGGCGGCGTCCTGGCCTTCGAACACCAGTACCAGCGAGCGCTCGCGGAAATCGTCGCGGCGCACGGCGCGCGCCAGCCGGCCCTGCAGCAGGCCCAGTTCGGCTTCGTAGTCGTCCTTGTCTTCCTTCGCGTCGTAGTCCAGTGCGCCCAGGCGGTCGACCAGGTGCACCGCCGGGCTGGGCGCGCCGAAGGCGCGCACGCTGCGCGGCGTGGCGCGCCGGCGCATGGCGGCCAGCACAGCTTCGGCGGTGCGCACCGCGCGCATCTCGTCGTCGGCGCTGGGAATGACCCGCCATGGCGCGTGCGCGGCATCGGTATAGGCCATGGCCACCTGCCCGGCGTTGCGCAGGCGGCCGTATTTTTTCCGCACCTTGCGGTCGGCGGGCGTGACCTGCCAGGCCGTCTCGGGGCTGGCCAGCAGCCGCTCGGTGCGCTCGGCCTGTGCCTGGGCCGACAGGTGGTACCACAGCTTGACGATCTGCACCCCTTCGGCGGCCAGCATGGCCTCGAAGCGGCGGATCTGCGCGGCATGCGCCTCCAGCCGGGCGGTGTCGGGTTTCTTGCGCACGGCCTCCAGCAGCAGCGGCACGTACCACGAGCCGAACACGATGCCGGTGCGGCCCTTGGCCGGCAACTCGTTCCAGTAGCGCCACATGGGCGGCCGCGCGAGCTCCTCGGCGTCGGGCAGGCCGAACGCCATCGTGTGGATGTGGCGCGGGTCCATCCATTCGTTGAGCATGTTGATCGTGTCGCCCTTGCCGGCGCCGTCGATGCCGGCCACCACGATCAGCAGCGACTGCTCGGCGCGCTGCAGGCGTTCGTACTGGGCCTTGAGCAGGGCCGTGCGCAGGCGCGCTTCGCGCGCCTTGTACTGCGCTTTCGACAGGCTGGGATCGGCTTCCGCTTCGATGAACATGGCGCAGTGCGTGGATGGCGACCGTCCGATGGTGCGGGATATCCCGCCGTTACGCAAGCCGGCGGCGCGGCTACAGCGCGTCCAGGGGGATCCTCAGGTAGCGCGTGCCGTTGGCCTCGGGCGCCGGCAGTTCGCCGGCGCGGATGTTGACCTGCAGCGCCGGCAGGATGAGCGTGGGCATGTCCAGGGTAGCGTCGCGGGCGGTGCGCATGGCGACGAATTCGCTTTCGGAGATGCCGTCGCGCACATGGATGTTGCCGGCGCGCTGCGCCGCCACCGTTGTCTGCCAGGCCGCCGCGCGGCCGGCCGGCGGGTAGTCGTGGCACATATACAACCGGGTGTCCGGCGGCAGCGCCAGCAGGGTGCGGATCGAGTGGTACAGGGTGCGGGCGTCGCCGCCGGGGAAGTCGCACCGGGCCGTGCCCACGTCGGGCATGAACAGCGTGTCGCCCACGAAGGCCGACAGGCTGTCGCCGTCGTCGATCAGGTAGGCCAGGTCGGCCGGCGTGTGGCCGGGCACGTGCAGGGCGCGCACGCGCAGCGCGCCGATGGCGAAGGTCTCGTCGGGTTCGAACAGGTGGCCGAATTGCGATCCGTCGCAGGCGAAACCGTCGAGGTTGTACAGCTTGCTGAACACCGCTTGCACGTCGCGGATATGGCCGCCGATGCCGATGACGCCGCCCAGCTGGCGCTGCAGGTAGGCGGCCGCCGACAGGTGGTCGGCGTGGGCGTGGGTTTCCAGCAGCCATTGCGTGCGCAACGCATACTGGCGCACGAAATCGGCGATGCGGTCGGCCGACGCGGTCGTGGTGCGGCCCGATTTCGGGTCGAAGTCCAGCACCGGATCGATGACCGCGCACGCGCCGCCCGGCGCCTCGTAGAGCACGTAGCTGAAGGTGGCGGTGGCGGGGTCGAAGAAGGGCTGGATATGTGCGGACATGCGGCGCTCCCGAAACAGCGGTGGAAGGGTATCAGGCATCATCTTATTATTTGATATTATATTTTTCAATATAATGATCGAGACCCTGCATTCCTGACATCCCATGGACGATACGCTGACCGATTGCGAGATATCCGCGCTGCGCGCCTCCGCGGCGCAGGCCTGCGCACTGCTCAAGGCCCTGGCCAACGAGGACCGCCTGCTGCTGTTGTGCCAGCTGGTGGCGGCCGAGCGCAACGTGGGCGAGCTCGAAACGCTGACCGGCATCCGCCAGCCCACGCTGTCGCAGCAACTGGGCGTGCTGCGCGACGAGGGGTTGGTGGACACGCGCCGCGCCGGCAAATATGTGTACTACCAGCTGGCCAGCTTCGAGGTCGGCCAGGTGATGAAGACCTTGTCGTCGCTGTACTGCGGCAAGGCCTCGAGGGAGCAATCATGACGATCGATTGGGCGGCGTTCACGCCATGGTCATCGCTGGGCGGCGGCATGCTGATCGGCGCGGCGGCGGCCTGGCTGATGCTGGGCGCGGGGCGCATCGCGGGCATCAGCGGCATCCTGGCCGGGCTGCTGCCGCCGCGCGCGGGCGCGGCATGGCGGATGTGGTTCCTGGCCGGGCTGCTGGCCGCGCCGTGGCTGTATCGGGTGTTCGAACCCATGCCGGCCGTGCGTATCGAGGCAGGCGCGTTGCAGCTGGTCCTGGCCGGGTTGCTGGTCGGGGTGGGCACGCGCTATGGCTCGGGCTGCACCAGCGGCCACGGGGTATGCGGGCTGGCGCGCGGATCGCGGCGTTCGCTGGTGGCGGTGCTGGCCTTCATGGCCACGGGCTTTGCCACGGTGTTCGTGCTGCGGCACCTCATGGGAGCCTGAGATGGGCAACGCCTACAGCTTTGCCGCCGGATTGATCTTCGGCCTGGGCCTGCTGGTTTCGGGCATGGCCGACCCGGCCAAGGTGCTGGGTTTCCTGGACCTGGCCGGCGCCTGGGATCCGTCGCTGGGCCTGGTCATGGCGGGCGCCATCGGCGTGGCCGCGCCCGCGTTCGCGCTGGCGCGCCGCCAGGCGCGCGCCTTCGACGGCGAGCCCATGCAATGGCCGGCGGCCAAGGGCATCGACCGGCGCCTGCTGGGCGGCAGCGCGCTGTTCGGCGTGGGCTGGGGGCTGGCCGGACTGTGCCCGGGGCCGGCGCTGCTCAATGCCGGCGCGGGCTACGGCCAGGCCTGGCTGTTCGTGGCGGCCATGGCGGCCGGCATGGCGCTGCATGGGGCGCTGCAGCGCCGCGGCGCCTAGCCGCCGCGCGGCGGCTCATTCGTATGAGCGTACGTCGTCGATGACCTTGCCGTCGTTGGGCAGCGCGCCCTCATCGGCCCATTGCACGTCGGCGCGCAGCTTGGTGACTTCGCGCACCGAATCGGCGATGCGGCCGGCCAGTTCCGGCGAGCGCTCGCGCGCCTGCACGTGCAGCACCATGTGGTCGGCGCCGGTGGCGCCGCTGACGACCAGCCGCGCGCGCACGATTTCCGGATGGCGGCGCAGCACGTCGGCCACTTGCGAGGGATGCACGAACATGCCGCGCACCTTGGTGGTCTGGTCGGCGCGGCCCAGCCAGCCGCGTATGCGGATGTTGGTGCGTCCGCACGGCGACTGGCCGGGCATGATGGCCGACAGGTCGCCGGTGCCGAAGCGCACCAGGGGATAGTCGGGGTTCAGCGTCGTGACCACGACTTCGCCCACTTCGCCATCGGGCACGGGCTCGCCGGTGCCGGGACGCACGATTTCCAGGATGATGTCTTCGCCCACCACCAGGCCTTCGCGCGCGGACGTCTCGAAGGCGATCATGCCCAGGTCGGCGCTGCCGTAGGCCTGGTAGCCTTCGATGCCGCGCGCGGCCAGCCAGTCGCGCAAGGAGGGCGGGAACGCCTCGCCCGATACCAGCGCGCGGCGCAGCGAATCCAGCCGGATGCCGAGTTCGTCCGCCTTTTCAAGAATCAGTTTGAGGAAGCTGGGCGTGCCGGTATAGCCGCTGGGCGCGAGGTCGTGGATGGCGCGCACCTGCTGTTCGGTCTGGCCCGTGCCGCCGGGAAATACGGTGCAGCCCACGGCATGGGCGGCGGTTTCCATCATCGAGCCGGCCGGCGTGAAATGGTAGGAAAAACAGTTGTAGGCCAGCTCGCCGGCGCGAAAGC
Source organism: Bordetella bronchiseptica (assembly GCF_900636925.1). Lineage (NCBI taxonomy): Bacteria > Pseudomonadati > Pseudomonadota > Betaproteobacteria > Burkholderiales > Alcaligenaceae > Bordetella > Bordetella bronchiseptica. The sequence goes on along the minus strand of NZ_LR134326.1, from coordinate 4,937,483 downwards.
CGGCCGCGTAGAGGGCGCGCGCGAAACGCCAGTAGTCGGCGCGGTTGCCTTCGGGCTCGTAGATCGGGCCGGGCGAGGCGAACACGCGCAGCGCCTGGCCCCAGCCCACGGTCGAGAAGCCGCCGAAGGCCTTGGCCGGGCCTGCCGGGCCGGCGCCGTCGCGGCTGTGCTGCTGGCGCTCCAGCAGTTCGTGCTTGCGCAGCACCGGCAGGGCGGCCAGCGCGGCGCGATTGTCCACGCTGCGCGGGTCGATGCCGCGCAATTGCCCGGCGATGGCCGGCGCCCGGGCCATGGCGCGCTCGATGGCGGCTGGCAACGCCTGCATCAGGTCGCGCTCGCGTTGCGCCGGTTGGCGGGTTTCCAGTACGTCGAAAAACTCGGACATGGGTGCGCACCCTCTCGTGTGCGGGACAGCGGTTGTTGCGGCCCGGCGCTCGCATGGCCGGGCGGGGATTACGCCAGCCAGCGCTTGCGGCGCCGGTAGAATTTCTGTTCGCGAAAGCTCTTGCGCTCGCCGCTGGATATGCCCAGGTAGAACTCCTTGACATCCTCGTTCTGCGCCAGCTCGGCGGCGGCGCCGTCCATCATCACGCGGCCGTTTTCCAGGATGTAGCCGTAGTCGGCATAGCGCAGCGCGATGTTGGTGTTCTGCTCGGCCAGCAGGAAGCTGACGCGTTCGCGCTGGTTGAGGTCGCGCACGATCTCGAAGATCTCCTCGACGATCTGCGGCGCCAGCCCCATGGACGGCTCGTCGAGCAGGATCATGGTGGGGCTGGCCATCAATGCGCGGCCGATGGCCGTCATCTGCTGTTCGCCGCCCGAGGTGTAGCCCGCCTGGCTGGTGCGGCGCTGCTTGAGACGCGGAAAATATTGGTAGACGCGTTCCAGCGCCGCGTCGATGTCGCCGCGGCCCAGCTTGCGCGTGTAGGCGCCGGTCAGCAGGTTTTCCTCGATGGTCAGGTGGGCGAAGCAGTGGCGGCCTTCCATGACCTGGACCACGCCGCGCTTGACCAGCTCGGCCGGAGAGAGCCGTTCGATGCGTTCATCGCGGTACTGGATGTAGCCCTTGGTGACGTCGCCGCGTTCGCCCTTGAGCAGGTTGGACACCGCGCGCAGCGTGGTGGTCTTGCCCGCGCCGTTGGCGCCCAGCAGCGCGACGATGCGCCCTTCGGGCACGCGCAGGGAAACCCCCTTCAGCACCAGGATGACATGGTTGTAGATCACCTCGATGCCGTTCACATCGAGCAGCACTTTGTCGGCGGGGGCGGTGTTGGCAGCGGTCATGGCAGGTTCCTGCTTGGGGGCTGGCGGCCGCCGGCGCCCGTGCGCCGGCGGCCAGTTCACATCAGCCTGCGCAGTTGCGCGGGGTGACGTTCTTCTCCTTGGCGTACTTCGCCGCGGCTTCCTTGACCATGGGGTCGAGGACGGACTTGTCCGACTGGTACCAATCGGACACCACCTTGAACTTGCTGCCGTCCCATTGCACGATGCGCGCCCAGTCGTCGCCCATGTGGTTGGCGCACGAGGTCTTGACCGGACGCATGATCTCGCCGAAGCCGAGCTGGTCGAGGCGTTCCTGCGTCAGGTTCAGGTTCTCGAAGCCCCAGCGCACCTGCTCCGGCGTGAGCGCCTTGCCCTTGCCGTACTTTTCCTGGGCGGCGCGGATCGCCTCGACCTGCAGCATGGAGATCATCATGCCGCGCGTGTGGGCGATGGTGCCCAGGGTCGTGTTGCCGGACTTGTCCGAGCCCTGGCCCTTGTCGTAGACGTACTTTTTCAGGTCCTCGTAGACCTTGCCGGTGGCCGCGCTATTGTGGATGGTGACGGCGTTGTAGCCCTTGGCCACGTCGCCCAGGTCCTTGACGTCGCCTTCCGAACCGGCCCACCAGATGGCGTAGATCTTGTCGCGTGCATAGCCGCTGGCCTGGGCCTCGCGGATGGCGGTCGGCGTCATGATGCCGGCGCTCCACAGCAGCACGTAATTGGGGCGCTGCTGGCGGACCTGCAGCCAGGTCGATTTCTGCTCGACGCCGGGAGCGGTGACCGGATAGAGCAGCAGTTCGAAGCCTTCCTTGGCGGCGCGCTTCTGCAGCAGCGGGATCGGCTCCTTGCCATAGGGCGAGTCGTGGTAGACCAGGGCGATCTTCTTGCCCTTGAGCTTGTCCATGCCGCCTTCTTTCTTGGCGATGTCCTGGACCATCACGTCGGCGGCGGTCCAGTAGGTGCCCAGCAGCGGGAAGTTCCACTGGAAGACGCTGCCGTCGACCGATTGCGACAGCCCGTAGCCCATGGTCTCAACCGGCACCTTGTCCACCATGGCCTTGTCGCTGACCGCGAAGGTGATGCCGGTGGATTGGGTATCGAAGCCCGAGGCGCCGGTGCCGCGCGTCTTCAGGCGCTCGTAGCATTCCACGCCGCGGTCGGTGGCGTAGGCGGTCTCGCACTCTTCGTACGTGATCTTCACGCCGTTGATGCCGCCGTCGCGCTCGTTGATCAGCTTCAGGTAATCCAGCTTGCCGTCGGCCCATGGAATGCCCAGCGGGGCGAACGACCCGGTGCGGTACACCAGCAGCGGCACGAATTGTTCCTCGGCCGCCATGGCGGGCGCGGCGATGGCGCCCAGCGCGCCGGCTGCGGCGATCACGGCCGCCGTCAATCTCAGGTTAAGACGCTTCATCTCCAATTACCTCCTGCGTGGTGCCTTGTCTGAACACCGGGGTTGGCCCGGTCTTTAGCCGGGTATTCGGGAAGCGCGGTCCGGCGCTTTTGCCGCCGGGCCGCACGCTGAACCAGATTCAATGCGGGAACGGCCAGATGCGCAGCTTCTCCTTGGCGATGCTCCACAGCCGCGCCAATCCGTGCGGCTCGGCGATGAGGAAGAACACGATCAACGCGCCGAACACCATGTGCTCGATGTGCGCGGCCGTGTCGACCGACAGCGACAGGCCCAGCAGGTGCGGGACATTGGTCAGGGCCACCGGCACCAGCACGATGAAGGCGGCGCCGAAGAAGCTGCCCAGGATCGAGCCCAGGCCGCCGATGATGACCATGAACAGCAGCTGGAACGACCGCGCCAGGTCGAAGGCCAGCGGCTCCCACGAGCCGAGGTGGACGTAGCCCCACAGCGCGCCGGCCACGCCCACGATGAACGAGCTGACCGCGAACGCCGACAGCTTGGCGTACATGGGCCGGATGCCGATCACTGCCGCGGCGACGTCCATGTCGCGGATCGCCATCCACTGGCGGCCGATGGCGCCGCGCACCAGGTTCTTGGCCAGCAGTGTGAACACGACCACGAAGCCCAGCACCAGCAGGTACTTCTCCAGCGCCGATTGCACCGGCAGGCCGAAGAACGTCATGGGCGGCACCGATACGCTGCCCGAGGACGAATAGTTGGTGAAGAATGGAATGCGCAGGAACGCCCAGTCGACGAAGAACTGCGCGGCCAGCGTGGCCACCGCCAGGTACAGGCCGCGGATGCGCAGGCTGGGAATGCCGAAGATGACGCCCACCAGCGTGGCGAAGCAGCCGCCCAGCAGGATCTGCGCCACCAGCGGCATGCCGGGAAAGCGCACGCCGAAGTTCCAGGCCGCGTAGGCGCCCACCGCCATGAAGGCGCCGGTGCCCAGCGAGATCTGGCCGCAGTAGCCCACCAGGATGTTCAGCCCCACCGCCGCCAGCGCCAGGATCAGGAACGGGATCAGGATGGCGCGCAGCAGATAGTCGCTGGCGGTCAGGGGAACGACGACGAATATCACCGCCATCAGCAGGGCGATGAAGATGCGGTCCTGGCGGATCGGAAAGATCTGCTGGTCGGCGCGATAGCTGGTCTTGAACTGGCCGTTTTCGCGATAGAACATGAATTTTTCCTCAGACCCGGTCGATGATCTTCTCGCCGAACAGCCCTTGCGGACGGAACAGCAGGAACACCAGCGCCAACACATAGGCGAACCAGATTTCGATGCCGCCGCCCACGAGCGACCCCAGGTACACCTCCGACATCTTCTCGCCCACCCCGATGATCAGGCCGCCCAGGATGGCGCCGGGCACCGAGGTCAGCCCGCCCAGGATCACCACCGGCAGCGCGCGCAGCGCGGCGGTCGACAGGGTGAACTGCACGCCGAACTTCGAACCCCAGATGATGCCGGCCACCAGCGCGACCAGGCCCGCCACGCTCCAGACAATGACCCAGATGCGGTTGAGCGGGATGCCGATGGACTGGGCCGCCTGGTGGTCGTCGGCCACCGCGCGCAGGGCGCGGCCGGTCGAGGTGTACTGGAAGAACAGCGCCAGCGCGGCCACCAGCAGGGCCGCCACCACGGCGGCGGTCAGGTCTTCCAGGTTGATCAGCAGGCCGCCCTCGAACATCGTTTCGAGGATGATGGCCGGATCCTTGGGCATGCCGACGTTGATCGAGTACACCGAGCTGCCGAAGGCGATCTGCCCCAGGCCGTCGAGAAAGTAGCTGATGCCCAGCGTGGCCATCAGCAGCGTGGTGGCTTCCTGGTTGACCAGGTGGCGCAGCACGAAGCGCTCGACCGCGACCGCCAGCACGAACATGACCAGCGCGCTGACGATGAAGGCCAGCACGTTGGCCAGCAGCATGTTCTCGAAGCCCAGCCACTGCGGAATCCATTCGGAGAACCGCGCCATCGACAGCGCAGCCACCAGCACCATGGCGCCCTGGGCGAAGTTGAACACGCCCGAGGCCTTGAAGATCAGCACGAAGCCCAGGCCGATCAGCGCGTACAGCATGCCGCTCATCAGGCCGCCGAACAATGTTTCGAGGAAGAATCCCATGTCTGTCGCCTCAGTGCGCCACGCCGAGATAGGCGCGGATGACGTCTTCGTTGGAGCGGACCTCGTCGGGCGAGCCGTCGCCGATCTTCTTGCCGTAGTCGAGGACGACGACGCGGTCCGAGATATCCATCACCACGCCCATGTCGTGTTCGATCAGCACGATGGTGGTGCCGAACTCGTCGTTGACATCGAGGATGAAGCGGCTCATGTCCTGCTTTTCCTCGATGTTCATGCCCGCCATGGGTTCGTCCAGCAGCAGCAGGCGCGGCTCCATGGCCAGCGCGCGGCCCAGGTCGACCCGCTTTTGCAGGCCGTACGGCAGGCGTCCGACCGGCACCTTGCGATAGGCCTGGATTTCCAGGAAGTCGATGATGTTCTCGACGTACTCGCGGTGGGCGATCTCCTCGCGCTCGGCCGGCCCCAGCCGCAGCGCCTGCGCCAGCAGGCCGGACTTCATGCGCAGGTTGCGGCCGGTCATGATGTTGTCCAGCACGCTCATGCCCTTGAACAGGGCCAGGTTCTGGAAGGTGCGGGCGATGCCCATCTCGGCCGCGCGGCGCGGGCTCATCCGCGAGAAGTGCTCGCCGCGCAGCATGATGGCGCCGTTCTGCGGCGTGTAGACGCCGTTGATGACGTTGAGCATCGAACTCTTGCCCGCGCCGTTGGGGCCGATGATGGCGCGGATTTCGTGCTCGCGCACATTGAACGAGATGTCCGTCAGCGCCTTGACCCCGCCGAACGACAACGAGATGTTCTGCATGTCCAGCATGACGTCGCCAATGCGCTGCGCGCGGGTCTGGTTGCTCATGGTTCAGGCGGCCTTGGCGGTGATGGCGGGAAAAGTGCACGCGGCGCGGATCTTCAGGTCGGCCGAGATGCGGCCCACGCGGCCGTCCTCGAACTTCACCTCGGTTTCGATGAACTGCGTATCCTTGCCGCCGTACAGCGCATCGACCAGCACGCCGTACTTCTGGCCGATGAAGGCGCGCCGCACCTTGCGGGTGCGGGTCAGTTCGTCGTCGTCGGGGTCCAGCTCCTTGTGCAGGATCAGGAAGCGGCCGACCTGCGAGGCCGCCAGGCGCGCGTCGCCCGCCAGGTCGGCGTTGACCTTCTCCACGCAGTCCTGCAGCAAGGCGTAGACCTCGTCCTTGCCGGCCAGGTCGGTATAGCCCGCGTACGGCAGCCCGCGGCGCTCGGCCCAGTTGCCCACCGCCTCGAGGTCGATGTTGATGAAGGCGCACACGTCGTCGCGCCCGTTGCCGAAGGCCACCGCCTCCTTGATGTAGGGGAAGAACTTCAGCTTGTTCTCGATGTACTTGGGCGCGAACAGGCTGCCGTCGGCCAGCTTGCCCACGTCCTTGGCGCGGTCGATGATCTTGAGCTGGCCGTCGCTGTCCAGGTAGCCGGCATCGCCCGTGTGGAACCAGCCGTCGTCGTCGCGCGCTTCGGCGGTGGCCTCGGGGTTGCGGTAGTACTCCTTGAACAGGCCCGGGCTCTTGACCAGGATCTCGCCGTTGTCCGCGACCCGGATGTCCACGCCCTCGACCGGCGGGCCCACCGTGTCGTCGCGCACGTGGCCGTCGGGCTGCACGCACACGAACACCGAGGTCTCGGTCGAGCCATAGAGCTGCTTCAGGTTGATGCCGATCGAGCGGTAGAACACGAACAGGTCCGGGCCGATGGCCTCGCCCGCCGTGTAGGCCACGCGTACGCGGCTCATGCCCAGCGCATTGCGCAGCGGTCCGTAGATCAGCGCGTCGCCCAGGCGGTAGCGCAGGCGGTCCCACAGGCCGACCGGCTGGCCGTCGAGGATGCGGGTGCCGACGCGCCGCGCCAGGTTCATGCAGGCGTGGAACAGCTTGCGCTTGATGTAGCCGGCGTCTTCCATGCGGATCATGACATGGGTCAGCAGGCCTTCCAGCACGCGCGGCGGAGCGAAATAATAGGTGGGGCCGATATCGCGCATGTCGATCGACACCGTCTCGGGCGATTCGGGATGGTTGACGGTGAAGCCCGACACCAGCAACTGCGTGTAGGAGAACATGTTCTGGCCGATCCAGGCCGGCGGCAGATAGGCCAGCACGTCCTCCTGGTCGGTCAGGTTCTCCATCTCGGCGACGGCGCGCGCGCGGTCGATCAGCGCGTGGTGCGTGAGCACGACACCCTTGGGCTTGCCCGTGGTGCCCGAGGTGTAGAACATGGCGCCGGCGTCGTGCGGGCGCACCGCCGCGACCGCCTGCTCGAAAAAGCCGGGGTGGCTGGCGGCATGCGCGCGGCCGGTGTCTTCCAGCTGCTCGAACGACCGCAGCAGCGGATCGCTGTAGTGGCGCATGCCGCGCGGATCGTCGTAGACCACGTGCGCCAGCGCCGGGCACTGCTCGCGCACCTCGAGCATCTTGTCGGCCTGCTCCTGGTCTTCGACCACGACCACGCTGACTTCGGCGTCCTGCAGCACATAGACCATTTCCTGGGCGACGGCGTCCTGGTAGAGCGGCACGGGAATCGCGCCCAGCGCCTGCGTGGCCATCATCGCGATGTACAGGCGTGGACGGTTCTCGCCGATGACGGCCACGTGCATGCCCGGACCGATACCCAGCGCGGCCAGGCCGTGCGCGGTCAGGCGCACGCTAGCGGCGACTTCGGACCACGTAAGGGTTTGCCAGATACCCAGGTCTTTTTCGCGGATCGCGGGCCGCGACCCGCGTACGCTGGCGTGTTCGAGCAGCAGCGCAGGGAAAGTCTGCGCGGCCGCCGGCACCGTTGCCGATGCGGGCAATGATTGCGCCACGATGTCTCCTCCGGTTCGGGCGCCCGGGATGATGGCGGCATGCAGCGGCCGCTATTGAGGCGCCAGACCAGTTCGTTTTAGATTTACGGCAGGACTTAAGGTATAAGGTTGGGTTGCCACCAACTGTCACCATCGCGACATTCAAGGGATTTTTAGGGTATTCCCGATGCAGCTAGCCGATTCCCTGTACTTGGCCGCGGCGTGGTTCCGCGTACTCGACGCCGCCCAGAAGCTGCGCGTCGAGCGCGACATCGCGGTGCAGCAAGTACAGGCTGGCACGATCATAGAGCGGAAAGGCGAACTCGCACAGGTCTGGATCGGCGTGCTGTCCGGCCTGGTGAAGGTGTCGGTGGGCAATGCCGAGGGCAAGGTCGCGTCGCTGACCGGCGTGCCCGCCGGCGGGTGGATCGGCGAAGGCTCGCTGCTCAAGCGCGAGGTGCGCAAGTACGACGTGGTGGCGCTACGCGATTCGGTGGTGGCGCGCCTGCCGGCGGGCACGTTCGACTGGCTGCTGGATACCAGCATTCCCTTCAATCGCTACCTGCTGCACCAGCTGAACGAGCGGGTCGCGCAGTTCATCGGCAAGGCGGAATACGACCGCCTGCTGGATCCGGATGCGCGCGTGGCGCGTTGCCTGGCCGAGCTGTTCAATCCGCTGCTGTATCCCGGCATGGGCATGCGGCTGACCATCACCCAGGAGGAGGTCGGCTACCTGGCCCGGGTGTCGCGCCAGCGCGCCAACCAGGCCTTGCGCAAGCTGGAAGAGGCCGGGCTGCTGCAGGTGGAATATGGCGCCGTGCGGGTGCTGGACCTCGATGGCCTGAAAGGCTACGGCGCGGACACCGATACCGCCGGCGCCCTGGACGACGCCGGCTGAGCCGGCCTAGCCGGCCAGCCCGCCCAAGGCCAGGCGAGCCGCCAGCAGGGCCATGACGGCGGCGATCAGGCCGTCGAGCACGCGCCAGGCGCGCGGGCTGGAAAACAGCGGCGCGAACAGGCGCGACCCCACTCCCAGGACCGCCAGCCAGACCACGCTGGCGGTTAGCGCGCCGGCGGCGAACGCCAGCCGGGCATCGGCGAAGCCGTGCGCCAGCGACCCCACCACCATCATGTCCAGCCAGAAGTGAGGATTGAGCAAGGAGAAGCCGATCGCGCCCAGCAGCGCGGCGCCGCGCGAGGGAATGGCCTGGCGGGCGACTTCCAGCCCGCCGTCCGAGCGCAGCGCGCGGCGCGCGGATTGCAGCGCATACCAGGCCAGGAAGGCCACGCCGAACCACAGGATGGCCTGGGTCAGCCAGGGGAACCAGCCTGTGAGCGTCTGCAGCCCCCAGACGCTGCCGAAGATGAAGACAGCGTCGATCAGGGCGCACACGGCCAGGATGCTCAGCAGGTGCGCGCGCATCAGCCCCTGGCGCAGGATGAAGGCGCTTTGCGCGCCGACGACGGCAAACAGCCCCAGGCCGGTGGCGGCGCCACTGGCCCAGGCGGTGACATAGGCGGGTACGGACAAAGTGAACATGGCGGCGACAGCGGTTTTTATTGTGGTGCGAACCGGCGGCCTTCATCGGGCCGCCGAATGCCATTCTCGCTTGCCGTGATGCTGAAATACAGCTAATTTCCTTTAACCATATTAAGTATTTCTAATTTCATGAAACTCGATCACGGCAATCTGCGCGCGCTGGCCGCGGTGGTGCGCGAAGGCAGTTTCGAGCGCGCCGCGGCCGCGCTGTCCGTCACTCCCTCGGCCGTTTCGCAGCGGGTCAAGGCGCTGGAGGACCGCATGGGACGCCTGCTGGTGCAGCGCACGGTTCCGGCGCGGGCCACCGACGATGGCCAGGTGCTGGTGCAGCTGGCCGAGCAGGCCGCGCTTCTGGAGCACGACGCGCTGAACCGCCTGGGCGTGGCCGAGGACGAAGTGCCGCATGCCAGCATTCCGGTGGCGGTCAACCACGACAGCCTGGAGACTTGGTTCGTCGACGCGGCCGTGCGGTTCGCGGCGCGCTCGCGCGCCACGCTGGACCTGCAATCGGAGGACCAGGACCATACCGCCGCCCTGTTGCGCAAGGGCGCGGTGCTGGGCGCGGTGACGACCCTGGCCGATCCGGTGCAGGGCTGCCGCATCCATGCCCTGGGCAGCATGCGCTACGTGGCCTGCTGCACGCCGACGTTTCACCAGCGCTACTTCGCCCAGGGCGTTAGCGCCCGCACGCTGGCCAGCGCGCCGGTGCTGGTGTTCAACCGCAAGGACGCCCTGCAGGCGCGCTACGCGCACCGCATCATCGGCCGCGCCGCCTGGGAGCCGCCGGTGTGGTGGCTGCCGTCGTCGCGGGCCTTTGTGCAGGCCACGCTGGGCGGGCTGGGCTGGACCATGAACCCGCTGCCGCTGGTGCAGGCCGAGCTCGATGCCGGGCAGCTGGTGCCGCTGCGCGCCCGCGCCTGGGAGGACGTGCCGCTGTACTGGCAGCATTGGCGGGTAAACTCGCAGGCGATGGAAGCCTTGACCGACGCGGTCCTGGCGGCCGCCCGCGCCCTGGTGCGGCGGCGCTAGGCGCCGGCCACGGTCGGCGGCATCGATGTGGCCACCTCGCGTGGCGCTAACCCGGTTCGCCGCAGCGCGGCGAACGCGTATCAGGAGGACAAGCAATGAACATCCGCAAATGGGGCGTGGGCGCAGTATTGGGGCTGAGTGTGGCCACCACCGCCTGGGCGGCCGATTTCAAGGTGGGTCAGGTCGAGGTCGATGACCTCTGGGTGCGCGCCTCGGCTCCCGGCCAGGCCAACGGCGCGGGCTATATGGAGATCGAGAACGACGCCAAGGCTGCCGACCGCCTGGTCTCGGTCAGCTCGCCGGCCGCCGAGCGGGTCGAATTGCACAACGTCGTCACCGAGAACGGCGTGGCGCAGATGCGCCAGGTCGACGGCGTGGCCGTGCCGGCCGACGGCAAGGCCAGGCTGGCGCCGGGCGGCTATCACGTCATGTTCCTGAAGCTGAAGGCGCCCTTCGCCGAAGGCGGCGAAGTGCCGGCCACGCTGAAGTTCGAGCAGGCCGGCGAGGTGGCGGTGAAGTTCAAGGTCAAGCCCTTGGGCCACAACCCCGGCATGGCCGGCCACGATCACGGCCACATGAAGCACTGATGCGGTACGGGGCGGCGGCCCGCAGGCCGTCCGCCCCGCGTACCGTTCATTCCAGGCGGATATTCGCCTTCTTGATGACATCGGCCCAGGCGGCGCGCTCCTTCTCGGCGTAGGCCTTGAAGTCCTGCGGCGTCATCGGCATGGGCATGACGCCCATGTCCAGCAGCTTTTGCGACACGGCGGGCGATTTCAGGCTTTGCTCGAGTTCGCCGCCCAGCTTCTTGACGGCTGCCTCGGGCATGCCGGCCGGCCCGACCAGCCCCTGCCAGGCGTAGGCGGTGAAATCGGCCACGCCCTGTTCGGCCATGGTGGGCGCGTCCGGCAGCACGGCCAGGCGCTCGGGCGTGGCCGTGCCCAGCACGCGCAGCTTGCCAGCCTTGATATTGGGCAGGCCCGCGGCCAGATCGATGAACATCATGTCCACCTGCCCGCCCAGCAAGTCCTGGATGGCCGGCGCGGCGCCCTTGTAGGGCACGTGCAGTACGTCCACGTTGGCGCGCTGCTTGAAAAGCTCCAGCGCCAGATGGTGCGGCGAACCGGCGCCGGCCGAGGCGGCGGTCAGCTTGGCGGGCTCCTTGCGGGCCGCCTGCAGCACGTCTTCCACCGATTTGTACGGCGAGTTCACGTTCACCGCCAGCATCAGCGGGAACCGGGCGATGCCGCCGATATACGTGAACTTGGCCGGGTCGTACGACAGCTTGGCGTACAGCGAGGGGTTGAAGGCCAGCGTGCCGGAGTCGGCCGTGCCGACGACATAGCCGGCCGGATCGGCTTGCGCAATGGCGGTGGCGCCGATGATGGTGGCCGCGCCGGGGCGGTTCTCGACCACGATGGTCTGGCCCAGCGGCTTTTCCAGGCTGCCGGCGACGGTGCGGGCCACCACGTCGGTGCCCCCGCCGGCCGGGTAGGGCACGATCCAGCGCAGCGGCTGGCTGGGCCAGTTCTGTGCCGCGGCGCCGGCGGCAAAGGTCAGCGCGGCCAGCGCCAGCAGGCGCTTTGCATGCTTGTGCATGTTGTCTCCTCGAGTGCGGGATATGGGAATGGGCGCGCCGGACGGCGCGCCATTGTTACGGGAGCTATTATGCCTCGCGCAGTGCCTTCGGCGCCTGTCTCCGCATGGGGAGCGACACCTGCGGCAAGGGTGCCTGTCCCCGCCGGGACAGGCACCCCTATGGCGCGCTGGCCGGGCGCGCGCCGAACAGGGCGCTGCCGATGCGGATTTCGGTGGAGCCTTCCTCGATGGCGATTTCGAAGTCGCCGCTCATGCCCATGGACAGGCGGTCCAGCGCCACGCCGGGCACGCTGTCGCGCGCGCGGTCGCGCAGTTCGCGCAACAGGCGGAAGCACGCGCGCACGGCCTGCGGATCCTCGTCGTTGACGGCCATGGTCATCAGGCCCTGCACGCGCAAGGCCGGGAAGTCGCTGACCAGGGTACGCAGGAAGCCAGGCAGCAGTTCGGGCGCCAGTCCATATTTGCTGGGTTCGGGCGAGGTCTTCACCTGTACCAGCACGTCGAGCGAGCGCGCCTCCATTTCCAGGCGGCGCTGCAGCGCGTCGGCCAGTTCCAGCCGGTCCAGCGACTGGACTTCGGCGACATCGCGCGCCACGTCCTTGGCCTTGTTGGTCTGCAGGTGTCCGATCATGACCCACTGCAGGTCCAGGTCGGCCAGTTCCGGCGCCTTGTGGCGGATTTCCTGGGTCTTGTTCTCGCCGAAACGCCGCAGGCCCAGCGCCGCGGCGTGCCGGATTGCCTCGACGGGAAAGGTCTTGCTTACCGGCAGCAGCGCCACGCTTTCGGGCGGACGTGCGCTGCGTTCACAGGCGGCCTTGATGCGGGCCTGGATGGCAGCCAGCCGGTGCGGCATCGAATCTACTTCTGTCATGCGGTATCTCTCGTATGCGCCGCGGCGTTGCGCGGCCATGTCACCCATAGCACCCATAGTTTAGGGCCTGGCCGCGGCCGGCGCCGCGGGGCCGCGCCGAACGGGTTGCGCCGATGCCGCATCCGGGCCGGCGCGCGTTGACCCTGCTGTGTCCCCCTCTTAGAATCGTCGGGCATCTGTTCAGATTTCAACGTTCCAGCGCGCCCCGCCGCCTGCCGTACTCTTTTCGCGTTCGCCTCCCATGCCCCTCGCCGCGCCCGATTACGCGTTTGCCGCGCCTTTCCAGCATCCGCCCGCCTCGCCGATCCGCTCGCTCATGCCCTATGCCATGCGGCCGGGCACCATTTCGCTGGCGGGAGGCTACCCGGCCCAGGAGCTGTTCGATGTCGAGGGGCTGGCCGCGGCTTCGCGCCAGGTGCTCGAACGCCTGGGCGCCTGCCTGCAGTACTCGAACATCGACGGACAGGCCAGCCTGCGGCACGAGCTGGCGCGCCTGAGCGCGGCGCGCGGCCTGCACTGCGACGCCGACACCGAACTGGCGGTCACGGGCGGGTCGCAGCAGGCGCTGGCGCTGCTTGCCCGGGTGATGCTGCAGCCGGGCGACGTCGCGGTCATCGAGACGCCGGCCTTTCCCAATTCGGTACAGGCGCTGCGCTACACCGGCGCCGCGGTGCATACCGTGCCGTCCGGGCCGAGCGGCATCGATCTCGATGCGCTCGATGCGCTGGCCGCGCGGGTGCGTCCCAAGATGGTCTGCGTCGTGGCCTCGTTTTCCAATCCATGCGGGGCCACCATCAGCCGCGAACGCCGCCTCAGGCTGCTGGAGCTGGCGGTCAGGCATCGGTTCCTGATCGTCGAGGACGACCCTTATGGCGAACTGCGCTTCGCCGGCGAGACGGTGCCGCCCATCGCGGCGCTGGCCGAGGGGCAGGCGCGCCATTGGGCCGTGTATATCTCCAGCATGTCCAAGACCATGGCGCCGGCGTTGCGCATCGGCTGGGTGGTGGCGCCGGCCGAGGTGCGCCGCCGCGTGGTCGGGGCCAAGGCGGCCGACGATATGGCCTGCTCGGCCTGGACCCAGGAAATGGTGGCCCAGTACCTGGCCGACGGCCGCTATGCGCAACATGTGCCGCGCATTCGCGCCGCTTACGGCGCGCGCTGCGACGCCATGGCCGCGGCGCTGGAGCGCGAGCTGGGCGAGCGGGTCGTGTTTCGCAAGCCCGAGGGAGGCATGTTCTTCTGGGCGCGCCTGAACGGCGCTATCGACGCGACGCGCCTGCTGCCCTACGCTATCGAACACGAAGTCGTCTATGTGCCGGGCAAGGCGTTCTACGCCGACCCGGCCCAGGCCGATGTCAATGCCTTGCGCATGTCGTTCGCCACCATGAACGAGGCGCAGATCGCGCAGGGCATCGTGCGCCTGGGCCGCGCGCTGCAGGCCTGCGAGGCCAACGCGCCGGTATCGATTTCGCTGGCGGCCTGAGGCCACCGGCATATGGTTCGAACGCCCGGTTATTTGCCGGTGCCTGGCGGGCTGGGTAATCTTGCGGGTTTGGTCGGCGCCGGGAGCGCCGCAACGCAACGGAGGGCAGGAACATGAAGATCGCACAAGGATTGGCCGCGGCCGCGCTCTTGGCCGGCATGGTGGCCGGCGCGCAGGGCGCCACGCTGGATGTGGTGAAAAAACGCGGCACGGTCGTGTGCGGCACCACAACCGGTTTCGCCGGGTTCTCGGCGCCCGACAAGCAAGGCACCTGGCGCGGCCTGGACGTCGACCTGTGCCGTGCCGTCGCCGCGGCGGTGTTCGGCGACGCCAGCAAGATCAAGGTCGTGCCGCTGAACTCGCAGCAGCGATTCACCGCCCTGCAATCGGGCGAAGTGGACGTGCTGACCCGCAACACGACGGTGACGCAGCAACGCGACACCGCGCTGGGCATCATCCACGCCGGCATCAACTTCTACGACGGCCAGGGCTTCATGGTGCCCAAGTCGCTGGGCGTCAAGAGCGCGAAGGAGCTCAACGGCGCCACCATCTGTCTGCAGACGGGCACGTCCAACGAGAACACGCTGGCCGACTGGGCGCGCGCCAACCAGGTCAGCTACAAGCCGGTGGTGATCGAAACCTTCAACGAAGTGGTCAATGCCTTTGCCTCGGGGCGCTGCGACGTGTTCAGCACGGATGCGTCGGGACTGGCGTCGATCCGCATTTCGCGGCTCGAGAAGCCCGATGACTACGTCGTGCTGCCGGAGATCATTTCGAAAGAGCCCCTGGGGCCTTTCGTGCGCCAGGGCGACGACGCGTGGCTCAATATCGTGCGCTGGTCGCTGTCGGCCATGATCGAGGCCGAGGAGTACGGCGTGACCACGGCCAACGTGGACGAGCAGCTCAAGAGCGAAAACCCCAACGTGCGCCGCATCCTGGGCGTGACGCCGGGCGCCGGCGCCAACCTGGGCCTGGATGAAAAGTGGGCCTACAACATCATCAAGCAGGTCGGCAACTACGGCGAGAGCTTCGAACGCAACGTCGGCCAGGGCAGCCCGTTGAAGATCCAGCGCGGCCTGAACGCGCAATGGACCCAGGGCGGCCTGATGTACGCACTGCCGATTCGCTGACGCAGCGCCCGGCGGCCCGTGGCGGGCCGCCGTCTCAGCGCTTGCGGCGGTACAGCAGCGAAATCTTGGCGAACGCGACCTGCAGGTCGCGGGTGCCGCCCTGGAACACGATGGGGCGGCCGTGGCGCGTGAAGACGACCAGCCGCTTGGAAAACAGCAAGGGCACGAACTTGGCGAACTGGATGTCCTGCCAGGCGACTTCGCGGCGGGTGATCCAGGTCTGCCGCAGGCCCGATTCGTCGATGCGGGTGACCGAAATCTGCATGTGCCACGACACCAGCGCCAGGCCGAGGAAGCACAGGATGATGGTGCCGGCCAGTACGGGGTTGACCTGGCCGGGAGGCAGGCCGATGGCGGTCGTCACGATCTGCACGCCGATCACGGCCAGCACGATCCAGGCCAGGATGCGCACCCAATCGGGCCAGGCCTGGCCGGACAGCGGCAAAGGGCCGATTTCCTGCAGCAAGGCGGCGTGTTCTTCCGGGGTCGGTGCGGCGAATAGATTGTTCATGAATGGAACGGGCGATGCGGCGAGGCCGCGTAGCATGAGGAGGGCGTATGGGCGCCCTGGCGTCGTTGCCGCGGGGCCCCGGCGCGGGGCCTGGCGCGGGAGCTCCTGCGGGTCGTGCATTCTACGCGGGCTGGTTCCTGGCTCAGGCCGCGCGCTTGGCCGCCACGGCGTTGCCGGCGCGGCTGGAGCCCTTGCGCTGCAGGTGGCCCGAAATCCACTGGCCGATATCGACCACGGCGTCGAAATCGATGCCCGTCTCGATGTCCAGGCCGCGCAGCATGTATAGCACGTCCTCGGTGGCGACGTTGCCGGTCGCGCCCTTGGCGTAGGGGCATCCGCCCAGGCCCGATGCCGAGGCGTGGAAGATGGCGATGCCGGTCTCCAGGGCCGCCAGGATATTGGCCAGCGCCTGGCCGTAGGTGTCGTGGAAATGGCCCGAGACGCGCGCCGGGTCGACCACGCGCGTGACGGCGTCCATGACCTCGCGCACCCGGCGCGGCGTGCCCACGCCTATGGTGTCGGCGACGTCGATTTCGTCGCAGCCCAGCGCCAGGAAGCGCCGGGCCACATCCACCACGGCCTCGACCGGCACCTCGCCCTGGTAGGGACAGCCCAGCGCGCAGCTGATGCTGCCGCGCACCCGCACGCCGGCCTGCCTGGCGGCGGCGGCCACCGGCTCGAAGCGCGCGATGGATTCGGCGATCGAGCAGTTGATGTTCTTCTGCGAAAACGCCTCGCTGGCCGCGCCGAAAATCACGATTTCGTCGGCGCGGGCGGCCAGGGCGCCTTCCAGCCCTTTCATGTTGGGCGTCAGCACCGAATAAATCGTGCCCGGCCGGCGCGCGATGCGCGCCATCACCTCGGCGCCGTCGGCCATTTGCGGCACCCACTTGGGCGATACGAACGACGCGGCTTCGACATTCTGGAAGCCGGCTGCGCTCAGGCGGTCGACCAGTTCCACCTTGATGTCGGTGGCGATGAATTCCTTCTCGTTCTGCAAGCCGTCGCGGGGCGAGACTTCGACGATCTTGACGCGGCTGGGCTGGGACATGGCTGTTCCTGTGGATGGGTCGGCCGCCCGCGCGGGCGGCCGTGATTCGCGATCAACGAACAATATTAGTACGTTCCGCGCGGCGGGCGCCGCCCCGCTTGCTGGCAGCGGCCTTAGCGCAGGCGCTGGAACCGGCCGCCCTCGACGCGCGCGACGCGGCCATCGAGTTCCAGCTCCAGCAGCTGGGCGTTCAGGCTGGCGGCGTCCATGCCGGTGCGGGCTTGCAGCGCATCCAGGTGCAGGGGATCGAAGCCCAGCGCATCGAGCAGGGGGTGGGGCGGCGCCGGCCGGTCCGGCGGGGCGGTCCGCGCCGAGGCGGCCGGGCCCGCGCCGCCCAGCTCGTCGGCGATGTCCTGCGCGGTTTCGACCAGCTTGGCGCCCTGGCGGATCAGGGCATGGCAGCCGCGCGACAGGGGCGAGTGGATGGAGCCGGGGATGGCGAACACTTCGCGGCCGTTTTCGCCGGCCAGCCGCGCGGTGATGAGCGAGCCGCTCTGGCGCGCCGCCTCGACCACCAGGACGCCGCGCGCCAGGCCCGCCACCAGGCGGTTGCGGCGCGGAAAATGGTGGCGCTGGGCCCCCGTGCCCAGGGGCAGTTCGCTGACCAGCGCGCCGTGCTGGACGATGCGATGCGCCAGGTCGCGGTGCGCGGCGGGGTAGATGCGGTCGATGCCGGTGCCCATCACGGCCACCGTGCCGGCGCCCTGCGCGCCGGCCAGCAGCGCGCCTTCATGGGCCGCCGCGTCGATGCCCAGGGCCAGGCCGCTGACGATGCACCAGCCCTGGCCGGCCAGGTGGCGCGCGAAGGCGCGTGCGTTGTCCTGCCCGCCGGGCGTGGCGTTGCGCGCGCCCACCACCGCCATGGCGGGCCGGCGCAGGCAGGCGGGGTCGCCGTTGACGTACAGCAGGATGGGCGGGTCGGCGATGGTCAGCAGCTGTTGCGGATAGGCGGGGTCGGCCAGGGTCAGGATGTGGTGGCCGGGTTGCTCGGCCCATTGCAGCGTTTGTTCGATCAGCGCCGCGGCCTCGTCGGACAGCGGCGCGCGCAGCTGGCGCGCGACGTCCTGCGGCACGTGGCGCGCCAGCGTGGCGCTGCCTTGGGCGTAGATCTGCTCGGGCATGCCCAGCGCGGCCAGCAGCGCATAGGCGGCGGCGGGACCGACGCCGGGTTCCTGCGACAGGCGCAGCCAGGCGGAGAGTTCGGCGCGGGTGTGCGTGAGCGGCATGGCGTGAGAAAGAAATCGGACGGCCGTAGTGTCGCATGCGGGCGCGGCGTGCGCGGACGGATGCGCGACTTTGCCGCCACGCTCGGCTGCTGCCGAGCCGCTATGGCCCGGCCAGGCCGGCCGGGTCCACGGGCAACACGCCGCCGCAATCCTTCACCTTGCGCATGACGATGTGCGAGTGGATCTCGCGCACGCCGGCGATGCCGTTGAGCTTGTCCACCACGAAGGCCGAGAACGCCGCCAGGTCGCGCGTGCGCACCTGCAGCACATAGTTCGACGAGCCGGTCACGATGCTGGCCTGGCGCACTTCCTGCAGCCCGGCCAGGCGCGCGACGAAGGCCTCGTGCCAGCCAGCCTGGGATTGATCCAGAGATACGTGCACGATGGCCTCGAAGTCCAGGCCCAGGCAGCGCGGGTCCAGCACCGCCCGGTAGCCCTGTATGACGCCGCCGTCTTCCAGGGCGCGCACGCGCCGCAGACAGGCCGACGGCGACAGCGCGACCCGGTCGGCCAGGTCCTGGTTGCTCAGGCGGCCTTCGGTTTGCAGGATGTCGAGGATGCGGCGATCGATGGCGTCCAGTTGCATGGGCAATTTTCTTTCGTGCTGTTCGAATTGGTTCGCATATTCGTGCAAATCGGCCTCGCTGTCATGGTGATTTTGCAATCAACCCCGGGCCGCCCGCTGCTACCATATTTGATATTTCAAGTATCGGGAAGAAGCAATGACGACGCGCCAGGCCTGCCTGGAGGCCGACCGCCGCGATCCGCTGGCCGCCTTCAAGGACGAGTTCGAACTGCCTGCCGGCCTGATCTACCTGGACGGCAATTCGCTGGGCGCGCTGCCCAGGGGGGCGGCGGCGCGCGCCGCGCAGGTCATCGGCCAGGAATGGGGGCAGGGCCTGATCCGCAGCTGGAACACCGCAGGCTGGTTCGAGCTGCCGGCGCGGCTGGGCAACAAGCTGGCCGGGCTGATCGGCGCCGGACAGGACGAGGTCGTCATGACCGACAGCACCTCGCTGAACATTTTCAAGGCGCTGGCCGCCGCCTTGCGGCTGGCGCAGCGCGCCGCGCCGCAGCGCAAGGTGATCGTGTCCGAGCGCGACAACTTCCCGACCGACCTGTACATGATCCAGGGCATGATAGACCTGCTGCGGCAGGGCTACGAACTGCGCCTGGTCGACGCCGGGCTGTCGCTGGAGCAGGCGCTGGACGACGACGTCGCCGTGGTGCTGCTCTCGCACGTGAACTACCGCACCGGCGCCATGCACGATATGGCCGCCGTCTCGCGGCAGGCGCATGCCCGCGGCGCGCTCATCATCTGGGACCTGGCGCACGCGGCCGGCGCCGTGCCCGTGGCGCTGGATGCCGATGGCGCGGACTTCGCCGTGGGCTGCACCTACAAGTACCTCAATGGCGGCCCGGGCTCGCCGGCCTTCATCTGGGTCGCGCCGCGCCATCGCGACGACTTCTGGCAGCCGCTGTCGGGCTGGTGGGGGCACCGCCAGCCGTTCGAAATGGCCGACACCTACGTGCCCGCGCAAGGCATACGCCGCTATCTGTGCGGCACCCAGCCGATTGTCTCGCTGGCCACCGCCGAATGCGGCCTGGATATCGCCCTGCGGGCCGATATCGCGCAGGTGCGCGCCAAGTCCCTGGCGCTGGGCGACCTGTTCATCGCGCTGGTGGAAAGCCGCTGCGCCGACCATCCCCTGACCCTGGCGACGCCGCGCGAGCATGCGCGCCGCGGCAGCCATGTCAGCTTCCTGCATCCGCAGGGCTACGCCGTGATGCAGGCGCTGATCGCGCGCGGGGTCATCGGCGATTACCGCGAACCTGAGCTGCTGCGCTTCGGGCTCACGCCCCTGTACCTGAGCCACGCCGATATCTGGGATGCCGTCGAGATCCTCAGGGAGGTGCTGGACACCCGCGCCTGGGACCGTCCCCAATACCGCGAGCGCGCCGCGGTGACCTGAAGCCCGGCATATCCCGGACTTAGGAGAAACCTATTAGAAATCAAGTGTCTAATGAATTATGATATGAGTCTGCATACATAGACTTTGGCGCTTGATCCCTCATGGCTTTGCTTTCCATCCTTCGTTATCCCGACCCGCGCCTGCACAAGACGGCCAAGCCGGTCGCGGTAGTGGACGACCGCATCCGGCAGCTGGTTCGCGACATGGCCGACACCATGTACGATGCGCCGGGCGTCGGGCTGGCGGCCACCCAGGTCGACGTGCACGAGCGCGTCGTGGTGATCGACGTCTCGGAAGAGGGCAACGACCTGCGCGTGCTGATCAACCCCGAGATCACCTGGAAGAGCGACGAACGCCAGACCTACGAGGAAGGCTGTCTGTCGGTGCCCGGCATCTACGACGAGGTCGAGCGCGCCGCGCGCATCCGCTGCAAGGCGCTGGACCAGCAAGGCCAGCCCTACGAGTTCGAGGCCGACGGCCTGCTGGCCGTGTGCGTGCAGCACGAAATCGACCATCTCGATGGCAAGGTGTTCGTCGAATACCTGTCCAACCTCAAGCAGAACCGCATCAAGACCAAGCTCAAGAAGGCCGAGCGCGAGGCCGAGCGCGCCTAGGCGGCGCGCCCGTTCTTGATGTCCGCGGCGCGCGCGCCGCGCCCTGACCCGTTTCCGACCGTCCCATGCGCCTTGTTTTCGCCGGCACTCCCGAATTCGCCCGTATCGCGCTCGATGCGCTGCTTGCCGCCGGCCACGACGTGCCGCTGGTGCTGACCCAGCCCGACCGGCCGGCTGGCCGCGGCCTGAAATTGACGCCCAGTCCGGTCAAGCAGGCGGCCCTGGCCGCCGGCATCGAGGTCGCCCAGCCGCGCAGCCTGCGGCTCGACGGCCGCTATCCGGACGAGGCGGCCGCCGCGCGCGCGCAGCTGGAGCGCGTGGCGCCGGATGTCATGGTGGTGGCCGCCTACGGCCTGATCCTGCCGCAATGGACGCTGGACCTGCCGCGCCTGGGCTGCCTGAACATCCACGCCAGCCTGCTGCCGCGCTGGCGTGGCGCGGCGCCCATCCAGCGCGCCATCGAGGCGGGCGACGCCGAGACCGGCGTGACCATCATGCAGATGGACGCGGGACTGGACACCGGCGACATGCTGCTGGAGCGCGCCGTGCCCATCGGCGCGCAGCAGACCGCCGCGCAATTGCACGACGAACTGGCCCTTGCCGGCGGGCAGGCCATCGTCGACGCGCTGGCCGCGCTGGGCCAGGGCGGGCTGGCGCCGCGCCGCCAGCCCGACGCCGGCGTGACCTACGCGGCCAAGCTGGACAAGGCCGAGGCGGCGCTCGACTGCAGCCTGCCGGCCGCTGTGCTGGCGCGCCGTGTGCGCGCTTTCAACCCCGTGCCGGGCGCGACCATCCGCCTGCCCGGCCTGGACGATCCGGTCAAGGTGTGGCGCGCCCAGGCGCTGGAGCAGGCTGCCGGCGGCCCGCCCGGGGCCGTGTTGCGCGCCGATGCGCAAGGCATCGATATCGCCACCGGGCAGGGTGTGTTGCGTCTGCTGGAATTGCAGAAGGCCGGCGGCAAGCGCCAGCCGGTGGACGTCTTCGTGCGCGGCTGGCAGCCCTGAGGCGGCCGCCGCCGCCAGCCTGCTAGTACAGCGTCGCGCGCACGCGCTCGGGCAGCTCGCGGTCGTAGCGTTCGCCGTCGAGCGTCCCGGCGCTCAGCGCGCCCAGGATCTGGCCGGCGCTGGGCAGGCTGGCGCGGTCCACGCGGGCGTCGGGGTTCCACAGCGCCGACCGCACGATGGCGCGCGAACACTGGAAGAACACCGTTTCCACGCGCACGCGCAGCACGCTGCGCGGCGGCTTGCCGTCGACCGCGAAGCGCGCCAGCAGCGCCGGTTCGACGCTGATCTCGGCCTGCCCGTTCACGCGCAGCGTCTCGCCCACCCCCGGCACCAGGAACAGCAGCGCCACGCGCGGATCGGCCACGATGTTGCGCAGGCTGTCGATGCGGTTGTTGCCGCGTCGATCCGGCAGCAGCAGCGTGCGGTCGTCCTCGATGACGACGAAACCCGGGCCGTCGCCGCGCGGCGAGGCGTCCAGCCCCTGCGGGCCGCTGGTGGCCAGCACCACGAACGGCGCCGTTTCGACGAAGGCGCGGTAATGGGGGTGCAGGTAATCGACTTCCTTGGTCAGCGAGTTCGGGGCCGGCGTGCCGTACCGGGCCTGCAGGGTGTCGAGGTCGGTGATGCGATGCGTGGGATCGGAGCTCATGGCGTCGGTGGGAAGGAGGGAAAGCCGGGCGCGAGCACGGCGGCCAGATCGGTCACCTGCTCGAAGATTTCGTCGGGAGCACGGGCGCGCAGCGCGTCGACGTGGTTGTAGCCCCAGGCCACCGAGCCCGCCATCACGCCGGCCTTGCGCGCGGCGTCGATGTCGCGCATTTCGTCGCCGATCAGGATGCAGCGGGTCCGCTCCACGCCATGGCGGGCCATCAGGCGCGCCAGCTTGGCGGGCTTGCCGAACAGGTCGGCGCCGCATTCGTAGTCGTCGATCAGCGCGCCGGTCTGCGGGCCCAGCACGCGGCGCACGTTGTCGAGCGAGTTCGAGCTGCACACGGCCAGGCGCAGGCCGGCCGCCTTCAGTTGCGCGAGCGCGGCCGGCACGCCGGCGAACATGCGCACCGCCGGATCGATCTCGCGCATCAGCTGGCGCACATGGGCCATGATGGCCGGCAGCTTCCAGACCGGCACTTCCAGGAACGCCATGATCTCGCGCGTGCTGCGGTGGCGCAGTTGCGCCTTGTCGGCGGCGCTGGCCTTGCGGAAGCCGTACTTGTCGGCCACCCCGTCCATGACGGATTCGAACCAGGGCAGGGTATCGGCCAGCGTGCCATCGAAATCGAACGCGGCCAGCCGGTATTTCATGCCATGCCGCCGGTGGGATCGGCGCGGCGCACGTCGCGGCGCAGCCAGTACATGATCGGCGCCAGGCTCTCGATGGGCGGCGCGCTGGCCACCACGCGCTGCGCGTCGGTCCACGGGTAGGGCAGCGCGGTCAGCCAGCCGAACACGGGGCCGGCCGTATCGGCGGGCAGCGTCAGCATCGATTCGATGGTGATGGTCAGCCGCTTGACCAGGTGCGGCTCGGCCTGGAACACCCAGTCATAGCTGCCGCACCCGACGCGGACCTCGCCGCTGGCCTTGTCCGTCATGCCCACCATCCAGTCGCACGAGAACTCGGGCAGCACGGCGTGCTCGCCCGGATGCGCCAGGTAGAAGGTGTAGACGTTGTCGTAGGTCTGGCCGAACTTGCGCGACAGCGTGTCGGCGATGGCCGCCAATCCGTGCGACTCGGGCGGAAAGGCGATGGCCTGTGTGCGCAGCGCCATTTTCAGCACGGCGTCGGGCGCGAAGGCGCGGGCCATGTACAACGGCCGGTTTTCGTCCTTGGCGCGGAAGTAGTCGCGCAGCAGGCAGGCCGTGGTGCGTGGAGCGGCGGGTTGGGTCGGCATGGCGTGGGTCATCGCGGGTCAGTGTTCGCCCGGCGCGATCCACTTGGAAACCGTGGGCGCGACGTAGCTGGCGAAGTGGTCCAACAGGGCTGCCGGGTCGTGGTCGATGGCGAGCATGGCGCGATGTTGCGGGCGCATGAAGGCTTCATCCACCGTGTGATTCAGGAACTGACCCAGCAGGTCGTAATAGCCGGCGATATTGAGCAGGCCGCATGGCTTCTGGTGCATGCCCAATTGCGCCCAGGTCCAGATTTCGAAGATCTCTTCCAGCGTGCCCGCGCCGCCGGGCAGGGCGACGAAACCGTCGGCCTTCTGCGCCATCAGCGTCTTGCGCTCGTGCATCGACTGCACCACATGCAGTTCGGTCAGGCCGCGGTGCGCCAGCTCCTTCTTCATCAGCGCCTCGGGAATGATGCCGATGACCCGGCCGCCTTCGGCCATCACGGTATCGGCCACCGCGCCCATGATGCCGACGCTGGCGCCGCCGTACACCAGTCCCAGGCCGCGCTTGACCAGCTCGCGTGCGAAGCCTTGCGCGTGCTCGATGTACTCGGGTTGGCGGCCGCTGTTCGAGCCGCAGTACACACAGATGTTCTGAATTTTCATAACTCGTTCAAGAGTCCATGCGCTCGTTACCAGTTGCATCGCGAGCGCGGGCCAGGCCCTAGTTTACGCAAACTGGGACGAGGTCTGCCGCGGACGGCCATGGGCAATGTCTTGACACAGCGCGGCGCGCCCAGGTCTGTACACTGGATCGAGAGGGGCGCTTGAACATACAGCGTCGTTTTGTCTTCTATTTTGGGAGTCAGCGATATGGAACAGTCAGCCACCCAGCCACACCGCGCGTTCGCCGTCGATGTGAAGGCCATCCGGGCCAAGGCCCGCCGCGACATCGAGTCCGGCGCCGTGACCGAGGGATACCGCGCCGACCGCGCGACCGTGCTGCGCCTGCTCAACGAAGCCCTGGCCACCGAAGTGGTCTGTTGGCTGCGCTACAAGCGCCACGCCTTCATGGCGCGCGGCTTGAGCGCCGAGCCGGTCGCCGCCGAATTCGCCGAGCATGCCGCCGAGGAACAGGGGCACGCCGACCGTCTGGCCGAACGCATCGTGCAGCTCGGCGGCGAGCCCGATCTCTCGCCGGTCGGCCTGCTCGAACGCAGCCACGCCGAATATGTGGAAGGCAAGGATCTCAAGGACATGATCAAGGAGAACCTCATCGCCGAACGCATCGCCATCGACAGCTATCGCCAGATGGTCGACTATGTCGGCGAGGCCGATCCGACCACGCGCCGGCTGCTGGAGGACATCCTCGCCATGGAAGAGGAGCACGCCGACGACCTGTCGGACCTTCTGTGATCCCGCCATGAAGGAGGCACCGTGTTGATTCGGTGCCTGTCCCGACAGGGACAGGCACCTGTGCTTTCGATCAGGCGATCCGCTCGCCCCAGAGGTCGTACTCGTCGGAGTCGGTGACGCGCA
Organism: Bordetella bronchiseptica; assembly: GCF_900636925.1. NCBI lineage: Bacteria > Pseudomonadati > Pseudomonadota > Betaproteobacteria > Burkholderiales > Alcaligenaceae > Bordetella > Bordetella bronchiseptica. The sequence continues at coordinate 4,912,517 of NZ_LR134326.1, read as the reverse complement.
CCCGCACCATGTCGCCGGCCTTCAGCGGCTGCTCGCTGTCGACGTAGACGCAGCCGTCGATCTCCGGCGCGTCGGCGCTGGAGCGGCCGACCGCGCCTTCTTCGTCCACGCTGTCGATCAGCACGTCGATCTCCCGGCCTACCCGCGTGCTCAGGCGCGCGGTGGAGATGGCTTGCTGGTGTTCCATGAAGCGCTCCCAGCGCTCCTGCTTGACCTCGTCCGGCACGGGATTGTCGAGCGTGTTGGCCGGCGCGCCTTCGACCGGCGAGTACTGGAAACAGCCGACGCGGTCGAGCTGGGCTTCGCTCATCCAGTCCAGCAGGTACTGGAAGTCTTCCTCGGTCTCGCCCGGAAAGCCCACGATGAAGGTCGAGCGCAGCGTCAGGTCGGGGCACTCTTCGCGCCAGCGCTTGATGCGCGCCAGCGTCTTGTCCTCGAACGCCGGGCGCTTCATGGCGCGCAGAATGCGCGGGCTGGCATGCTGGAACGGGATGTCCAGATAGGGCAGCACCTTGCCGTCGGCCATCAGGCCGATCACTTCGTCCACGTGCGGATACGGATAGACGTAATGCAGGCGGGTCCACACGCCGAGCTCGGACAGCGCGGCGCACAGCTCGGTCATGCGCGTCTTGACCGGCCGCCCATTCCAGAAGCCGCTGCGGTACTTGATGTCCACGCCATAGGCGCTGGTGTCCTGCGAGATGACCAGCAGTTCCTTGACGCCGGCCCGCACCAGCCGCTCGGCCTCGCTGAGCACGTCGCCCACCGGCCGGCTCACCAGGTCGCCGCGCATGGACGGAATGATGCAGAAGCTGCAGCGATGGTTGCAGCCTTCGGAAATCTTCAGGTAGGCATAATGGCGCGGCGTCAGCTTGACGCCTTGCGGCGGGACCAGGTCCAGGTATGGGTTGTGGTCCTGGCGGGGCGGCGCCACGCCGTGCACCGCGCGCACCACTTCCTCGTACTGCTGCGGTCCGGTCACGGCCAGCACGCTGGGGTGCACCTGCCGGATGACGGATTCTTCCACGCCCATGCAGCCGGTCACGATGACCTTGCCGTTCTCGGCGATGGCCTCGCCGATCGCTTCGAGCGATTCGGCCTTGGCGCTGTCGATGAAGCCACAGGTGTTGACCACCACGACATCGGCGTCGTTGTATTCGGGCGTGACCTCGTAGCCTTCGGTGCGAAGCTGGGTCAGGATGCGTTCGGAATCGACCAGGGCCTTGGGACAGCCGAGGCTGACGAAGCCGACTTTGGGGGAAGACATGGGAAAACCTCGATGGGCGCGTCTGCGCCACGGTCGAAAACCGTCGATTTTACCGTGGCGCGGCGCGGCCGCGGCCGCGGCATCCCGGGGCGGGCCGCGCCGATGCTCAAGCCGGGGGCTGGGCGTAGAACTTTCCGCCGTGGGCCCATTCGGTCGGCGGGATTTCGATGAAGATGACATCCACGCTTTCGACCGGGCACTTGAGGATCTCCACCGTCAGGCGCGTGACTTCCTGCATATAGCGGGTTTTCTGTTCGGCGCTGCGGCCGGGGGAGAGTTCGACGCGTACGGTGGGCATGTGCAGGATCCATGAAGGGCCGCCGGGCAAGGCCGCCCGGCCGCTATATTCGTATACGATTATATTAAATGATATACATATCATGATATCGTACCGGCCTAGGGATTTCACCAGCAGCGCCGATATTCGTATACGATATAAGATTCACGTATACGTATGTATAGAGATACGGATACAGGGCGCTGCGCGTTGCGTAAGGCGCTGCGCACGGACCACTCGGGCATCATGGCTGACAGCAAGACGAAATACGGATGGACCGCCCGGCGCACCGCGCCACGGCAAACCCGCCCTTGCGGCGCGGTGGCGGGGGCGCAGGCGCGATGAATCCCGACCGACTGCTGGGCGAACCCTTGCGGTTGCCCGATTCATTGTGGGCGGCTACCGCGCCGGCGGCGCCGGCGCTCCCGTCCCTGGACGGGCGCCATGTTGCCGACGTGCTGATCATCGGCGCCGGGTTCACCGGCCTGTCGGCCGCCATACGCCTGTGCCGCGAAGGCAGGCGGGTGATCGTGCTGGATGCGGCCGAGCCCGGCTGGGGGGCGTCCGGGCGCAACAACGGGCAGGTGATCGCCGGCCTGAAGCAGGACCCCGAGGTAATCGAGACGCTCTACCCGGGCGAGGCCGGCCGCCGGCTGGTGCGCTTCGGCAGCGAGGCGCCGGGCGTCGTATTCAGGCTGATCGACGAATTCGGCATCGATTGCGCCGCCGGCAACAAGGGCTGGATCCAGCCCGCGTTCACCGGCAGCGGCCTGCGCGCGGTCGAGCGCCGTTGCCAGGCCTGGGGCGAACGTGGCGTGGCCACGCGCCTGTTGCAGGCCGGCGAACTGGCGCGCCTGCTGGGCACGCCGCGCTATCGGCTGGGCTGGCTGGATCCGCGTGGCGGCCATGTGCAGCCCCTGGCCTACGCGCGTGGCCTGGCGCGCGTGGCCCTGTCGCTGGGCGCGACGATCTTCGGCGGCGCGCGTGCCGAGGCGTTGCGCCGCGAAGCCGGGCAATGGCTGGCGCGCTGCCAGGCCGGCGAGGCCAGGGCGCCCAGCGTGATCGTGGCCACCGGCGGCTATGCCGACCGGCTGGTGCCCGGCCTGCGCACGTCCATCGTGCCGGTACGCACGGCGCAGGTCGCCACGCGCGTGCTGCCCGAGGCGATGCGCCGCGAGATCCTGCCGCAGGGGCACGTATCCAGCGATACGCGCCAGCTGCTGACCTCCTTCCGGCTGTCTCCGGACGGCCGCCTGGTGATGGGGGGCGCTGGCGCGACCGCGGGCCTGGAGCACGCACGCATCGTGCCGTTCCTGCATCGCGCGGGCGCGGAGCTGTTCGCGCACCTGGGCAAGCTGGATTGGGAGTACCACTGGAGCGGCTACTTCGCGGTCACCACCGATCACCTGCCGCACGTGCACGAGCCCGCCGCGGGCATGCACGTTTCGCTGGGGTGCAACGGCCGCGGCATCGCCATTTCGACCGCGCTGGGCATCGAGCTGGCCGAGCGGGTACTGGGCGCGCCGGTCGAATCGCTGTCGGTGCCGGTGAGCGATCTGCGGTCGGTGCGCCTGCACGGGTTCCGTCATCTGGGGGTCGCCGCCGCGACCCGCTACAAGCGCCTGCAGGACAGGCTGGCGATGTAGTCGGGGCAGCCGCGCGCACGCGCGGCCCTGCGCATGACACTTCTTCAACGCAGTACCGGGGGTAATAAAAATGAAAGGATATGCAAGGGAAAACAGGCGCCGCACGCTGCTGGCGGCGGCGCTGGCCGGCTGCCTGCTGGCCGGCGGAACGGTGCATGCCGACGAATCCGGCGCGGACAAGCGGCCGATCCGGCTGATCGTGGGCTTTTCCGCGGGCGGCTACACCGACGTGATCGCGCGGATCCTGGCCGAGCAACTGGGACAGTCGCTCAATCGATCGGTCATCGTCGAGAACCGGGCCGGCGCCAACGGCGCGATCGGCGCCACCGCGGTGGCGCGCTCGGCCAAGGACGGCGCCACGGTGCTGCTGTCGCCGCCCGGCCTGATCACCAACACGCTGATCTCGCCCGAGCTCTCGTATTCCATCCAGGATTTCGCGCCGGTGGCGCGCGTGACCAGCCTGCCCAACGTGCTGGTGGTCTCGGCCAACAGCAAGTACCGTTCGCTGGCCGAGCTGCTCGACGGCGCGCGCAAGGCCGACGGCAAGCTGACCTATGGCTCGGGTGGCGTCGGATCGAGCAACCATCTGTCCATGGCGTTGCTGATGCGCCAGGCCCAGGTGCAGATGCTGCACGTGCCGTACAAGGGCAGCAGCCTGGCCGAAACCGATGTCATGGCCGGACACGTGGAGTCGATGTTCTCCGGCGCGGCGTCTGCCATTCCGCATGTCAACGGCGGCCGTTTCCATGCCCTGGCGGTGTCGGGCGACAAGCGTATCGGCGCCCTGCCGGACGTGCCTACGGTGGCGCAGGCCGGCGTGCCGGGCTATTCGCACGGCACCTGGCTGGGGTTGTTCGTCGCGGCGGGCACGCCCGCGCAGGCGGTGGCCGGGCTGAACCAGGCGGTCAACAAGGTGATGGCCGATGCGCGCGTCCAGGCCCGCATGACGGACCTGGGCGCCGATGCGTTCCAGGCCAATACGGTGGACGAGTTCACGGCTTTCGTGCAGTCCGACCTGGCTGCCCAGAAGACGTTGATCGGCAATGCCAGCCTGAGCGGGAATTGAGCGATCGACAGGGCGGCGGCGCCTGGTCGATGGCGGCCGGCGCCGCCGCCGGCCAGGCGGGCTGTTGTTAGAATCCCTTTCGTCATGAACCTGGTTGCCCCCATGCCCGAAACCGCTCAGAGAAAAGTCGCCGGTACAGCCACCGAGCGCGCGTATGGCGAGCTGCGCAAGCGCATTCTCGAAGGCAGCCTGGCCGAGGGCGCGCCGATCCGCCAGGACGAGGTGGCGGCCGATCTGGGCATCAGCAAGATTCCGGTCCGCGAAGCCCTGGTGCGCCTGCAGTCGGAGGGCCTGGTGGTCTTCACGCCCAACGCCGGGGCGACGGTGGCGGTACTGACCGCGGCCGATTATGTCGAGATGCTGGACCTGCGCCTGGCCATCGAATGCCGGGCGCTGGAGCTGGCGGTGCCCAACATGGCGCCGTCCGATCTGGCGCAGGCGCGCCGCCTGCTCGATGCCTACAGCAGGCACGAGAACGCGTCCGAATGGAGCGAGCTGAACGCGCAATTCCACGATTGCCTGTATGCGCCGGCCAACCGGCCGCGCCTGCTGGCCATGATCCGGTCGGTGCGCGACCACATGGGCAAGCTGATGCGGCTGCGCGTGACCGAGGCCGCGGGCCATGACCGCTCGCACCAGGAGCACCTGAAGATCCTCGCGGCCTGCGAGGAAGGCAATGCCGCGCGCGCCGTGGCGCTGCTGCGCAAGCACATCGAGCACACCCAGCGCGAAGTCCAGGCGTATTTCCGCAAGGCCTAGCGCCCGGCCTGGACCGGGCGCCGGATGCGGTTTCAGGCCTGCTTGAAATACAGGTGCGCGCCGCTGGCGTCGGCGGGGTCGACCTTCAGCTCGCCGCCGGGCTGGCGGGTAAAGCGCACGCCGCCGGCTTCGAACAGCGCGGCCGTGGCGGCCGCATCCTTGACCAGCAAGGTGGCCGAGGCCAGATAGGCGTCGCCGAGCTGGGGCTGGGCATCGCCGCGGCGTTGCGCCTCGGCCGGGCCGATCAGCTCGATGTCGGCGCCTGCGCCGAAGTCGAGCAGGATATGGTCGTCCCCGCGCGTGACGTTCTCGGCCCCGATCAGCCGGGTGTAGGCGGCCGCGGCCGCGTCGAAATCGGACACCACGCCCACCAGGCGCCCGAACGCCACCACGCCGTTGGGGTGATCGGTCCAGCCGGGCTGGCGCAGCGTGTCGGCCGTGAGGTGCTGGCACAGATTGGCGTGCGTCAGGCCGGGATACAGGTCGTGCCCCAGCATGACCGTCTCGAAGTGCAGGTCCAGCGTACGGTCTTCCAGCACCAGCTTGCGGTTCAGGTGGCGCGGCGGTTCGATCTCCAGGCCGGCCGCGAGACCGGCCTGGTAGCTTTCCTGGGCCGATGCCGCGTTGAACGCCACGCTGTAGAGGCCTTCGCCCTTGGCGAGGAATTTGTCCACGCCCGCCAGGAATCTGTTCGGGTCGCCGATGCCGCGGATTTCGAGGTAGTCGCCGGGGAACATGATGCACAGGTTCTCGGTGCCCCATTCCTGGTGCTTGCCGCTGGGCGGCACGACGAACCCCAGCTTCCTGTATTGCTGGCTGGTCCGGTCCAGGTCGTGCACGGCTACGACCGGATGATCAACTCTACCGACTCTGGCGGTCATTTCCACTCCTGTTCATGCGCGGGCGGCTGCCCGTCTGTGTGGCTAAGATTATACTATTGAATAGTATCGTATACTAATTTTGCGTATGGGCCGCGGCGCGGCGCCGGCGGCCATCCAGCGAGGGGAATCGACTATGAATACACCGTTGCGCGTGGGCATCGTGGGATGCGGCGTGCTGGCCAATGCGATGGCCGGCCATCTGGCCCGCCAGCCCCGGCCAGTGGAGATCGTGGGCTGCCTGGTGCGCGACCCGGGACGCGCACGCGGCGCGCTGCCCTGCCACGGCAGCTGGGAGGCGTTGCTGGCGCAACGGCCGGAGGTGGTGGTCGAATGCGCGGGCCAGGCCGCGCTGGCGCAATACGCCCAGGTCATCCTGGCCGCCGGGGTGGACCTGGTGCCGGCCTCGGTCGGCGCCCTGGCCGATGACGCGCTGCGCGGCGCGTTGCTCGAGGCCGCGGCCGCTGCCGGCGCGCGCATCCGCATCCCCAGCGGCGCCATGGTGGGCATCGACGGCCTGGCCGCCGCCCGGCACGTGGGCGTGGCGGAAGTCCTGTACCGGGGCACCATGCCGCCGGTGGCGCTGCAGCGCTATGTGAGCGGGCCCCTGCCCGAGCGCGGGCTGGCGTTTGCCGGCTCGGCGCGCGAGGCCGTGGCCCGGTTTCCCAAGAACGCCAACCTGACGGGCACGATCGCGCTGGCCGGCATCGGCTTTGACCGTACGCGGGTCGAGATGCTGATCGATCCCGATGCGACGGCCAACGTCCACGAATTGCTCGCGCGGGGCGAGTTCGGCGATTTCCACGCGCGCGTCAGCGGCCTGCGGATTTCCGAATCGTCGCCGTCGTCGCGCATCGTGGCCGGCAGCCTGGCCCAGGCGGCGCTGGGCTCGGGTTTTCTCGCCCTGTCCTGACGGGACGGGCGCGGCCCAAGCGCGCGCCGCGCCGGGCGTTGCGGCTCAGCCGGCGCGCCGGTACAGCGCCACCGTGCCCGCCAGCAGCACCAGCATGCCGCCGCACAGGCGGTTGATCCAGCGCAGGCCGCCGGTGCGCAATACCCTGACCAGGCGCGCGCCCAGCGCGGCATAGCCCAGCATGGCGGCCAGGTTCAGCACGGCCAGCACCAGCGCCAGCGCGCCGTACTGCGGCGCCAGCGCCGCGGCCGGGTCGATGAACTGCGGCAGGAAAGCCGACATGAACAGCAGCGCCTTGGGGTTGGTCAGGGCGACCAGGAAACTGCGCGAGAACAGCGCGCCGGCGCCGCTGTCGCCGCCGCCCGCCGCCAGCGCGGGAAGCACCAGGGCGGCGTCGCTGCGCAGCAGCCGCCAGCCCAGATAGGCCAGATAGCCGGCGCCGATCCATTTGAGGGCCTGGAAGGCCGGTTCGGACGCCGCCAGCAGCATGCCCAGGCCGCCGGCGACGGCGGCCACCAGCACCAGGTCGGCCAGCACCGCGCCGGCCATGCCCCAGCAGGCCCGCCGCACCCCGTGGCGCGAGCCGTTGCTGAGCGCCAGCAGCACGGTCGGGCCGGGCGTGACGATGATCAGGCCGGAGGCGAGGACAAACAGGGCGAGGGTGGCAAGCGTCATGGCGGACTCCGCGCGGCATGGCCGGGCAAGCGTGCAGTGTGACGCCGGCCGCCGGTCGCGTCCAGTGTCCGGCTACCATATCGGTCCTGCCGTCAGAAACGTTTCATATGCCTTCCCCTGTCGATTCCTCCGTCCTGGCCCCGCCCCTGTCGGCCGTGCTGCTGGGCGCCGCCGCCGCCGTGCAGGCGGTGCGCAAGGGACGCTCGCTGACCGATGCGCTGGCCGAGACGCCGCCGGCGCTGCGGCCGGCCGTGCAGGCGATCAGTTTCCACGCCATGCGGCAGCTGGGCTGGGCCGACGCCGTGGCCGAAACGCTGGTGCGGCGCTCGCCCGGACCCTTGTTCGACGCGCTCCTGCGGGTGGCGCTGAGCCTGCTGCGCGCCGCGCCCGGCGCCGCGGCGCAGCCCGGCGCGCCGCAGTATGCGCCGCATACGGTGGTCGACCAGGCGGTGACGGCGGCGGCCGGCCAGCGCAAGCTGGCCGCCTACAAGGGCCTGCTCAACGCCAGCCTGCGGCGCTTCCTGCGCGAGCGGGAAGCCTTGCAGGACAGCGTGGCCGAGCGTCCCGCGGCGCGCTGGAACCACCCGAGCTGGTGGGTGGAGCTGCTGGAGCGCGCCTATCCGGACCAATGGCGCGACATCCTGGCCGGGGCCAATGTGCCCGCGCCGCTGACCCTGCGGGTCAACCGCCGCCGCGCCACGGTGGAGCAGGCGCGCCAGGCGCTGGCGCAGGCCGGCGTGGCCGCCGCGCCGGTGGGCGATGCCGGCCTGGTGCTGGCCGAGCCGCGCCCGGTGCCGCAGTTGCCGGGCTATGACGCGGGCTGGTGGTCGGTACAGGATGCCGGCGCGCAACTGGCCGCGCCGCTGCTGGCGCCGGCCGACGGCATGCGGGTGCTGGACGCCTGCGCCGCGCCGGGCGGCAAGACCGCCCACCTGCTGGAACTGGCCGATATCGACCTGCTGGCCCTGGACGCGGACGCGCAACGCCTGGAGCGGGTGGACCAGAACCTGGAACGCCTGGGCCTGCGCACGCCGCGGGTGCGGCTGGCGGCCGCCGACGCCAGCGACCTGGACGCCTGGTGGGACGGCCGGCCCTTCGATGCGGTGCTGGCCGACGTGCCGTGCACTGCGTCGGGCATCGTGCGCCGCCACCCGGACATCCGCTGGCTGCGCCGCGCCGAGGACGTGCCGCGCACCGCCGCCCTGCAGGCGCGCATCGCCGACGCCCTGTGGCGCACGGTCGCCCCGGGCGGGCGCCTGCTTTACGTGACCTGCTCGGTGTTTCCAGCCGAAGGGCGCGAGCAGGCCGAGGCCTTCGCGCGCCGCCATGCCGACGCCGCGCCCCTGGACGCGCCCGGGCAACTGCTGCCTGTTGCCATCGATGCAACACCGCAGGCGCAACACGACGGTTTTTTCTATGCCTTGTTTGCCAAGCGGACCTGAATCGCCAAGAATAGGGTCATGCTGCTGCGCATTTGCCGTATGTCGATGATTCTTCGCCTATTTGTCGCGTTGTTGCTGGTATTTGGCTCGTTCTCGCCGATTACGAGCGGGCTTGCCCATGCCGCCGATCCGCACGTCCAGCGCATCGAGCCGCTGGTGCGCGACGGCAAGCTGGAGCTGAGCGCCGACATCCATTTCGAGCTCAACGACCAGCTGCGTGACGCGGCGCAGCGTGGCGTGCCGCTCTATTTCACCGCCGACCTGCAGATCACCCGGTCGCGCTGGTGGTGGTTCGATCACACGCTGGTCGACAAAAGCATTACCTGGCGCATTGCCTACAACGCGCTGACCCGCCAGTGGCGGGCCGGCGCGGGCGAACTCTCGCTGCCGGTCGCCTCGCTGGACGACGCCATGGACCTGGTGCGCCATATCCGCAACTGGGAAGTGGCCGATGCGTCCGAGTTCGACCCCGGCGTGCGTTATGGCGGCCAGCTGCGCGTGCGCCTGGATACCTCCCAACTGGCGCGGCCGTTCCAGGTCAACGCCCTCAACAGCAGCTCGTGGTCGCCGGCCACGCCGTGGGCGGAGTTCTCCTTCGCCCTGGCCGAGCCCGCGCGGGACCCCTCATGAGAATGTTTCTACGCCTTGCCCTGGTGGTCGGCGGCGTCAGCGGCCTGGCCCTGCTGGGCCTGCTGGCCTGGTCCACCGGCAATGCGTCACGCTTTGCGCGCTATTACGACACCCTGCTGATTCTCAACGGTATTTTCGCCTTCGCGCTGTTCGTCTGGGTGGTGGCGCTGACCGTGCGGCTGGCGCGCCAGATCCGCCGGCGCCAGTTCGGCGCCCGCCTGACGGCCCGTTTTGCGCTGGCCTTCGCCCTGATCGGGGTGGTGCCGGGCGCGCTGATCTACACCCTGTCGGTGCAGTTCATGTCGCGCTCGATCGAGTCGTGGTTCAACGTCCGCGTCGACAGCGCGCTGGAGTCGGGCCTGAATCTGGGCCGCGCCGCGCTCGACTCGCAGCTGGCCGACATGGATGTGCGCGCCCGCGCCATGGCGGCCGAGTTGAACAACATGTCCGATAACGACATTCCGCTGGCGCTGACGCGGCTGCGCGAGGCCAACGGGGCGCAGGAGGCCACCGTATTCACCGGTAGCGGGCGGATACTGGCCTTCTCCACCAATACCTATGGGCAGCTGCTGCCGCCCAGCCTGCCCGCCACCTTGCTGAACCAGCTGCGGCTGGCGCGCGGCTACTCGGCCGCCGAGGCCGACGACCCGGCGATTCCGGGCGCCGAGGGCGGCCTGCACCTGCGCGTGGTGATCCCGCTGTCGGCGCCGGCGCGCTTCGACGGCATCCTGGGCGGCTCGGCCGAGCCGCGCTGGCTGCAATTGATGCATGCCGTGCCAGACCAGATCGCCCATAACGCCAACCGGGTGCAGCAGGGCTTTCGCGACTACCAGGAGCTGGCGCTGTCGCGGCTGGGCCTGCGCAAGCTGTACGGCATCACCCTGACCCTGGCCCTGCTGCTGGCGGTGTTCGCCGCCATCGCGGTGGCGCTGTCGCTGTCCAAGCGGCTGGTGCGGCCCCTGCTGCGGCTGGCCGGCGGTACCCAGGCGGTGGGCGTGGGCGATTTCCGGCCGCTGCCCGAGCCGCCCGAACGCGACGAAGTCGGGCAACTGACCCGCTCGTTCAACGCCATGACGCGCCAGCTCGAGGAGGCGCGCCAGATGGTGGAAAGCAACCGGCGCCAGCTGGAGCGCTCCAACGTCTACCTGGAAAGCGTGCTGTCCAACCTGTCGTCCGGGGTGATCGCCTTCGACGAAGGGTTCCGCGTCACCACGGTCAACCAGGGCGCCCAGACCATTCTGCAGGCCGACCTGCGCTCGGTCATCGGCCGGCCGCTGGAAACCGTGGATGGCATGCTGGAGTTCGCCCAGGTGGTGCGCCAGGCCTTCGCGGCCCACGCGGCGGTGGGCTCGGAACGCCTGCACTGGCAGCAGCAGTTCGAGATCACCCCGGGGCTGGACGAAACCGGCGGGCAGCCGGTGACGCTGCTGGCGCGCGGCACCCACTTGCGCGTGGACGGCCGCGGCAACGGCTACCTGGTGGTGTTCGACGACATCACCGAGGTCATTTCGGCCAACCGTACCGTGGCCTGGGGCGAGGTGGCGCGCCGGCTGGCCCACGAAATCAAGAACCCGCTCACGCCGATCCAGCTGTCGGCCGAGCGCCTGGCCATGAAGCTGGCCGACCGGCTGCAGCCGGCCGACGCGCAGATGCTGATCCGCTCCACCAACACCATCGTCAACCAGGTGGGCTCGCTCAAGCAGATGGTCGACGACTTCCGCGAGTACGCCCGCACGCCGCCGGCTGTCATGCAGCGTATCGACCTCAATGCGCTGGTGGCCGACGTGCTGTCGCTGTATGGGTGGGATCCGGGCGACGGCGGCGGCCGCGGCGCGGCGCGCGTGCTCAACCTGGACGTCGAGCTGGCGCCTGGCCTGCCGGACATCGAGGGCGACCCGACCCAGCTGCGCCAGGTCATCCACAACCTGCTGTCCAACGCCCGCGACGCGGTCGCCGAGCAGGGCGGCGAGGGGCGCGTGAAGGTCACCACGCAGATCGTGCAAAGCGAGCAGCCCGACGGCGCGCAGCAGCGCGCGGTGCGTTTCACCGTGGCCGATACCGGGCCGGGCTTTCCGCCGCAGGTCATGCAGCGCGCCTTCGAGCCCTACGTGACGACCAAGGCGCACGGGACTGGGTTAGGATTAGCCATTGTGCGCAAGATCATTGAAGAACATGGCGGCCGCATCGATCTCGCCAATCGCAAGGAAGGGGGCGCGCGGATCTCCATATTGTTGACCCGCCTGGCTTTGCCGTCCGATACTATGGACGCGACCGCGCAAGAAAAGGATAATGCGGCTACGCAATAGGTGAGAGGTTATGGCCAGAATTCTGGTGGTCGACGACGAAGTTGGCATTCGCGAGCTGCTGTCCGAGATCCTATACGACGAGGGGCACACGGTCGAACTGGCCGAGAACGCGGCGCAGGCTCGCGCCGCGCGCTTGCGCATGCGCCCGGACCTGGTCCTGCTCGACATCTGGATGCCAGATACCGACGGCGTCAGTCTGCTCAAGGAGTGGGCGTCGCAGGGCTTGCTGGACATGCCGGTCATCATGATGAGCGGCCACGCCACCATCGACACGGCCGTCGAGGCGACCCGCATCGGCGCCATGGACTTTCTCGAAAAGCCCATTACGCTGCAGCGCCTGCTCAAGACCATCGAGGCCGGCCTGGCGCGCGGACGCGCGCCGCGCGCCGCGCCGCCGCTGGCGCATGCCGCCGCGACGCCGGTGGCCGTCGCGCTCGAGGACGAGCTCGACCCGCCGCAGCCATTCCAGGCTCCGGTCGAGGCGCCGGCCGCCTCCAACGGCCAGCTAGGCAGCATCTCGCTCGACCAGCCGCTGCGCGAGGCGCGCGACGAATTCGAGCGCATCTACTTCGAATACCACCTGGTGCGCGAGAATCACAGCATGACGCGCGTCTCCGAACGCACCGGCCTGGAGCGCACCCACCTGTACCGCAAGCTCAAGCAGTTGGGCATCGAATCCGCGCGCAAGCGAGGCACATGAAGATCCTCATCATGGGGGCGGGGCGCGTTGGCACCAGCGTGGCCGAAAACCTGGTGTCCGAGCAGAACGACATCACGGTCATCGACACCGACGTCGGCCAGTTGCGCTACCTGCAGGATCGCTTCGACCTGCGCGTGGTGCAGGGCGACGGCATCCAGGTATCGGTGCTGGAGTCGGCCGGCGCCGACGACACCGACCTGTTCATCGCCTGTGCGGCTTCCGACGCGGCCAACCTGGTGGCGTGCAAGATCGCGCGCGAAGTCTTCAACGTGCCGCGCCGCATCGCCCGCATCCGCATGCCCGAGTTCGCCGACCATCCCGAGCTGATGAGCGACGAGGGTTTCGCCATCGACGCGCTCATCAGCCCCGAGCGCAGCGTCACCACCTACCTGCACAGCCTGATCGAGTTTCCCGAGGCGCTGCAGGTGGTCGAATTCGCCGGCGGGCGCGTCAGCGTCATCACGGTCCGGGTGGGCCACGGCAGCCCCATGGCGCATCACCCGGTCGACGAACTGCGCGAGGTCTGGCCGGACGTCACGGCCCGCATCGTCGACGTGCTGCGCGACGGACGCCCGCTGCATGCCGGGACGGGCACGGTGGTGGCGCCGGGCGACGAGGTCGTGCTGGCCGTCGACACCCGGCACGCGCGGCGCGCCGTGCGCCAGCTGCGCGAGGCCGAGAAGACCGTGCACCGGGTCATGATCGCGGGCGGCGGCAACATCGGCCTGCGGCTGGCGCGCCAGCTGGCCGAGGAAGGCTACAGCGTGCGCATCATCGAGCACGATGCCAAGCGCTGCGAATACCTGGCCGCCGAACTGCCCGACAACGTACTGGTGCTGCATGGCAATGGCACCGACGAAGCGCTGCTCGAGCGCGAGAATATCGAGGACATGGACACCTGGCTGGCCCTGACCAGCGACGACGAGGACAACATCATGTCCTCGCTGCTGGCCAAGCGGCTGGGCGCGCGCAAGGTCATCGCCCTGATCAACCGGCAGGCGTATGGCGAACTCATGCAGGGCAGCCATATCGACGTGGCGGTTTCGCCGTCGCAGGCCACCATGAGCGAGCTGCTGCGGCATGTGCGGCGCGGCGACGTGGTGGCGGTGCACCGGCTGCGCCAGGGCGTGGCCGAGGCCCTGGAGGCTGTCGCCCATGGCGATCGGTCCACCTCGCGGGTGGTCGGCCGCGCGGTGGGCAAGATCGGGCTGCCCAAGGGCGCCAGCATCGGCGTGCTGGTGCGTGGCGACGAGATCATCGTTCCCGACGCCGACACCGAAATCCAGTCGGACGACCATGTCATCGTTTTCGTGCCCTCGCGCCGGCAGATGCCGCGCGTCGAGAAACTGTTCCAGGTGTCGGCCTCCTTTTTCTGAACCACGCGGCCGCGCTCGGGCGCCGGGCCATGACGTCGAGCGGTATTCATGAAGCGTTTGCTGGCGACCTTTTACGTGCTGGGCCTGACCATGGTGGTGTTCGCGCTCACCATGGTGATTCCGCTGGCGGTCGCCTACATCGGCCAGGACGCCGGCTTCACCGCCTTTCTCGAAGGTTTCCTGCTGGCGCTGGGCATCGGCGCGGGCACCTGGCTGGCGACCCGCCGCGGCCGCAGCGAACTGCACGCGCGCGACGGTTTCCTGCTGGTGTCCACCGTATGGGCCGCGCTGCCCGCGCTGGCGGCCATCCCGCTGCTGCTCTACTACGACGACGTGGGCATACCGCTGTCGTTCACCGATGCCTATTTCGAGGCCATGTCCGGCCTGACCACCACCGGCGCCACGGTGCTCAGCGGGCTCGACGCCCTGCCGGCCTCGATCAACCTGTGGCGCGCCACGCTGATCTGGATCGGCGGCATGGGCATCCTGGTGCTGGCGGTGGCCATCCTGCCCTTGCTGGGCGTGGGCGGACACCAGGTGGTGCGGGCCGAGACGCCCGGGCCCATGAAGGACGAGCGGCTCACGCCGCGCATCGCCAGCACCGCCAAGGCGCTGTACGCCGTGTATTTCGGTTTCTCCATGGTATGCCTGCTGGCCTATCGGGCCGTCGGCCTGTCGTGGTTCGACGCCTGGTGCCATATGGCCACGACCATGGGGCTGGGGGGGTTCTCGACTTATGACGATGGCTTCGCGCATTTCGACTCGCTGTCGGTCGAGCTGGTGGCCATCGTATTCATGACCATCTCGGGCATCAATTTCGCCACCCACTTCAACGCGCTGCGCCAGCGCAACTGGCGCGCCTACGTGGTGTGCCCGCAGACCATTCCGTACCTCACGGTCATGCTGGGCGCGGGCCTGGTGATCTCCGTATTCCTCTATATCAAGGGCGTATACGGAGACCCCTGGGAGGCGTTGCGCTATGGCATGTTCAACACCATTTCGGTGGCCACCACGACCGGCTACGCCAATGTGGACTACGCGTCCTGGCCGCTGTTCGCGCCGCTGACCATGCTGTTGCTGTCGGCGTTCGTGACCTCGGCCGGCTCGACCGGCGGCGGCATCAAGATGATCCGCATCATCCTGCTGGTCAAGCAGGCGCGCAACGAGCTGGTCACCATGCTGCATCCCCACGCGGTCAGCCCGGTGCGCATCGGCTCGCGCGTGGTGGACCAGCGCGTCATGGCGTCGGTGCTCGCCTTCATGCTGGTGTACGGCCTGTCGGTGGGCGTGCTGAGCAGCCTGTTGCTGCTGTCAGGGCTGGACCTGATCACGGCCTTTTCTGCCGTCATGGCCATGATTAACAATACCGGACCGGGGCTGGGGCCGCTGGGGCCGATGGGCAATTTCTCGGTACTGAATGATTTCCAGACCTGGGTATGCACGTTCGCGATGCTGATCGGGCGTCTCGAATTGCTGACGGTGCTGGTGCTGTTCACGCCGCTGTTCTGGCGCAAATAGCGGCGCGCGCGGCCGCTGCCGGCGCGGTGGTGTACTATTCAGTGTACTCACTAAATTTGGCGTAAGGCCTTTCTCTCCCATGCCAGAACCAGACAAGCAAGCAACGAGAAAGAAGCGCACAACGTCCTCCCTGACGGACAGTACCGTGTTCGATCCTGCCAAGCAGGTGCTGTGGTCGCGTCCCGGGTACCTCGTGCGGCGCCTGAACCAGATCCACTACGCGCTGTTCTACGAAGAGTGCAAGACGCAGAACGTCACGCCGGTGCAGTATGGCGTGCTGACGGCCCTGTCGCTGAGCCCCTGGCTGGACCAGACCGCGATCGGCATGGAGCTGGGGCTGGACCGCACCACCACCGCCGACGTCATCAAGCGGCTGCAGGAGCGCGGGCTGGTCGAGCGCCGCGTCAACCCCAACGACAAGCGTTCGCGCCAGGCCGTGATCACGCAGGAAGGCCTGCGCATCATGGGGCTGCTGCAAGGCGGCATGGCGCGCGCGCAGCAACGGCTGCTCGAGCCCCTGTCGCCGCGCAACCGCGAAATCTTCATGAAGCTGCTGTCGACGCTGGTCGACGCCAACAATCAGTACAGCCGCACGGCGCTCAAGGCCATGTAGCCGGGCTTCAGCGCGCCGGCGCCAACGCCGCCGGCAATGGCGCGCCGGACGGTTCGCGATCGCCCAGGGTATTGCGCACCCAGACCAGTTCGGCGGCCACCGCCACGGCGATCTCGGCCGGCGTACGGCTGGCGATGGGCAGCCCGACCGGCCCGCGCAGCCGGGTGATGTCCTCGTCGCCCAGGTCGAACAGGCGCAGCCTTTCCCGCCGCTTTTCCTGGTTGGCGCGTGATCCCAGCGCGCCCACATAGAACGCGCGCGACTTCAACGCCTCGAGCAGCACCATGTCGTCCAGCTTGGGATCGTGGGTCAGCGCCACGATGGCGGTGCGTTCGTCGGTGCCGATCTCCAGCACGGTGTCATCCGGCATGGTGGTGACCAGCGTGGCGTGCGGCGCATGCCACGCTGCATGGAATTCCTCGCGCGGGTCGCACACGATCACCTGGAAATCCAGGGTGGCGGCAATGTCGGCCAGCACCTGCGCGGTCTGGTTGGCGCCGATGATGAGCAGGCGCCAGTGCGGGCCGTACACGGCACGGAACATGCGGCCGTCGAAATCCGGCCCTTCGGCCGGCGCGGCGGCTTCCAGCGCGGCCGCGCCGGTGTGCAGGTCGATCGTGCGGCGCACCAGGCGGTGTTCGGCAATCGCCTGCAGCACTTCGTCCAGCCAGGCATCGCGCTGCGCCAGCGGCTCGGCCACCAGGCGCAGCGTGCCGCCGCAGGGCAGGCCGAAGCGGGTGGCTTCGTCGCGCGTGACGCCGTAGGTCAGGCGTTCGGCGCGCTCGGGCAGGGTGCCGGCGCGCGCCCGCGCGATCAGGTCGTCTTCGATGCAGCCGCCCGACACCGAACCCACGACCTGGCCGTCGTCGCGCACCGCCAGCATGGCGCCCGCCTGGCGCGGCGCCGACCCCCAGGTCTGCACGACGGTGACAAGGTGCACGCGCCGGCCGCTGGCAAGCCAGTCGCGGGCGTGCTGCAATACATCCAGATCCAGGGCGTTCATGGGGCTACTCTACTCGCGGACGGGCGGCGCGGCCAGCAACGCGCCGGCCTGCGCCTGGAATTTACTCACTATACTGAATACTATGCCACGCGTCGATCATGGTTCTCCCCAGGCTGGTCCGCCCGCGCCCTGCGTGGGCATTTTGCTCGCGGGCGGCCAGGGCCGACGGTTCGCCGCCGCCTCCGGAGGGCAGGACAAACTCCTGGCCAGGCTGGCCGATGGCACGGCCGTGGCGGTGCGCGCCGCGGCGGCCTTGCGCGAGGCGACCGACGCCGTGGTGGCGGTGGTCAGGCCGGAAAGCGCCGTCCTGGCCGCATTGCTGCGCGGGCAGGGCTGCCATGTGCTGGAGAGCGAGCAGGCCCGCGAGGGCATGGGCGCCAGCCTGGCGGCGGCGGCCCGCTTCCTGCTGGCCGGGCAGGTTCCGGATATGCCGGAGCGGGCCGATGTCTGCCTGGTGGCGCTGGCCGATATGCCATGGGTGCGGCGCGATACGCTGTCGGCCGTGCGCGCGGCGGCGTGTGTCGATGGCATAACGGTGCCGGTTCACCAGCGGCGGCGCGGCCATCCGGTGGCGTTCGGGCGGTCGCTGTGGGGCGAGCTGGCGGCGCTGCGCGGCGACGTCGGCGCGCGGGAGTTGCTGCGGCGCCACCGCGTCGCCGCGGTCGAGGTGGATGACCCGGGCGTGGCGGCGGACGTGGATACGCCAGGGGACCTGGCGGTCGATCGCGCCTGAGCGGCGCTGGCCCGGGTGTTGCGGGGCCGGCTCAGGGTTGCCCCTAGGAGGCGTAGATTTTTCTTTTAATTGTCAGTATGCTGACTATAAAATCAGTGTACTGATATAAGTGCCGCCGTGGGCGGCCGGATTGCCGCGGGCCGCTGGCCGGGCGCGTAAAGTCCCGCATGGCAAGGGTTTCGGCGCGTCCCGCGAGACGGCGCGCATGCCTCGATCGCAAAGCCTGGCGGTGCGGACTTGATTCCATATAGTCAGTATGCTGATTAAAAAGGACGGCCTGGAAACCGCGCCTTCACCCGACTCACCATCCAGGGAGCAGACGTATGACAAAAGTGCGCAAGATCGCCTTCGAGGAGCATTTCACGGCGGTCGGCTTTGGCGATTACTCCAAGGCATTCGTACAGCATCTCGATCCGGGCTTTGCCGCCGAACTGGGCGCGCGCCTGACCGACTTCGGCGCGGGGCGCCTGGCCGAAATGGACGCCGCCGGCATCGACTATGCGATCCTGTCGCAGACAGGCCCGGGCGTGCAGGGCGAGCCCGACGCCGCCGTGGCCTTGCGCCGCGCGCGCGAGAACAACGATTTCCTGGCCGAACGCATTGCCCGGCATCCGGACCGCTTCGGCGGATTCGCGGCCCTGCCCATGCACGATCCCAAGACCGCCGCCGCCGAACTGACGCGCGCGGTGCGCGAGCTGGGCTTCAAGGGCTCGCTGGTCAATGGCCACACCAACGGCGTGTATTACGACGACCCCGCCTACGATGCATTCTGGGAGCAGATGCAGGAGCTGGACGTGCCGCTGTACCTGCATCCGTTCGACGCCTACGTGCTGCCGCATGCCTACAAGGGCCATCCGGAACTGGCCGGCGCGACCTGGGGCTGGGGCGTGGAAACCGGCACGCACGCGCTGCGGCTGCTGTTCGGCGGCGTGTTCGACCGTTTCCCGAAGCTGAAGATCATCCTGGGACACATGGGCGAAGGCCTGCCGTTCCAGCGCTGGCGCTTCGACAGTCGTTTCGCCGCCTACCCGTATGGCGTCAAGCTGCAGCGCGCGCCGTCCGAGTACATCGGCTCCAATATCCTGATCACGACTTCGGGCGTCTGTTCCCACCCGACGCTGGTCGGCGCGATCGCCGAGATGGGCGCCGAGGCCGTGATGTTCTCGATCGATTATCCGTACGAGTCGACCGCGCTGGCGGTCGAGTTCATCGAATCCGCGCCGTTGGATGCGGCGACGCGCGAGCTGGTCTGCTACGGCAACGCCGCGCGCCTGTTCAAACTGTGACGCCCCTGTCTTGGAGAAACGAGTGATGCAGAAGACCTACCGCATTGGCCAGATCGTGCCGAGTTCGAATACGACGATGGAGACGGAGATTCCGGCGATGCTGCTGGCGCGCCAGCAGATTCGTGGTGAGCGTTTCACCTTTCATTCGAGCCGGATGCGGATGAAGAAGGTGGTCAAGGAGGAGCTGGCGGCGATGGACGCGGAGTCGGATCGGTGCGCGGTGGAGCTGAGCGATGCGCGGGTGGACGTGCTGGGCTATGCGTGCCTGGTGGCGATCATGGCGATGGGCCGGGGGTATCACCGCCAGTCGCAGGCGCGGCTGACGGCGCACACGGCGGCCAATGGGGGCGAGGCGCCGGTGATCACCAGCGCGGGGGCGCTGGTCGATGGGTTGAAGGTGATGGGGGCGAAGAAGATCGCGGTGGTGGCGCCGTACATGAAGCCGCTGACCGAGTTGGTGGTGGACTACATCGGGAACGAGGGCTACGAGGTGGTGGATTACCGGGCGCTGGAGATTGCGGACAACCTGGAGGTGGGGCGCCATGATGCGGGGCGGCTGCCGGAGATCGTGGCGGGGCTGGACTATCGCGAGGCGGATGTGATCGTGCTGTCGGCGTGCGTGCAGATGCCGTCGTTGGGGGCGATTGCGAAGGTGGAGGCGCAGACGGGCAAGCCGGTGGTGACGGCGGCGGTGGCCACGACGTACGCGATGCTCAAGGCGCTGGGTCTGGAGGCGGTGGTGCCCGGTGCGGGCGCGCTGCTGTCGGGCGCGTACTGAGCCGGGGGAGGAGCGAGCGATGAGCAATTTTCGGTATGGCGGCAACGTGCAGGCCAACGGGATCCGGCAGCACTACCTGCGCTATGGGGGCGAGCGGGCCGGTCGCGATCCGGTGATCATCGTGCCGGGGATCACCAGCCCGGCGGTGACCTGGGGGTTCGTGGGCGAGCGTTTTGGCGAGCAGTTCGACACCTACATCCTGGATGTGCGCGGGCGGGGGCTGTCGCAGTCGGGGCCGCAGCTGGACTATGGCCTGGATGCGCAGGCCGAGGATCTGCTGGCGTTTGCGCGCGCGCTGGGGCTGTCGCGCTACAGCGTGGTGGGCCATTCGATGGGCGCGCGCATCGGGATCCGTGCGGCGCGCACGGGTGAGGCGGGGCTGGCGCGGCTGGCGATGGTGGATCCGCCGGTGTCGGGGCCGGGCCGGCGGGCGTACCCGTCGAAGCTGCCGTGGTACGTGGACTCGATGGCGCAGGCGCGCCAGGGGATGACGGGCGAGCAGATGAAGGCGTACTGCCCGAGCTGGACGGCCGAGCAGCTGCAGCTGCGCGCCGAGTGGCTGCACACGTGCGAGGAGCGGGCGGTGATCGCCAGCTTCGAGGGGTTTCACGAGGACGACGTGCACGCGGACCTGCCGCGGGTGCGGGCGGCGCGGCTGCTGATGACGGCCGAGCGCGGCGAGGTGGTGCTCGATGCGGACGTGGCCGAGATCGAGGCGCTGGCGCCGGGCACGGCGCACGTGCGGGTGGCGGGCGCGGGGCACATGATTCCGTGGGACAACGAGGAAGGTTTTTACGCGGCGTTCGGGGATTTTCTGGGCGCGCGCCTGCGGGCGGGCTGAGGCCGCGATGACACAAGGAGAGTGGCGATGCCGGTGAGCGATTACGAGATGATCCGGGCCTGGACGCAGGTGCTGAGCCTGTCCAGGCTGCAGGCGGGGCAGACGGTGACGGTGCTGACCAGCGCGGCCACGCACCCGCAGACGCTGGGCACGGCGCTGGTGGCGGCGCAGTCGCTGGGGGCGGTGGTCAATCGGCTGGACCTGCCGCCGGTCAATGGGGAGAAGGCGCTCAGCCGCGACGCGCTGGCGTACCTGGGGACCACGCCGCTGACGGGCAACAAGGCGGCGATCGCGATGCTCAAGGCCAGCGACCTGGTGCTGGACCTGATGACGCTGCTGTTCTCGCCCGAGCAGCACGAGATCCTGCAGGGGGGCACGAAGATTTTGCTGGCGGTCGAGCCGCCGGAGGTGCTGGCGCGGCTGGTGCCCACCGAGGGGGACCGGCAGCGGGTCAAGGCGGCGGCGGCGCGGATCGCGGGGGCGCGCGAGATGACGGTGGAGTCGGAGGCGGGCACGCGGCTGCGCTGCGGGCTGGGGGAGTTTCCGGCGATCAGCGAGTACGGCTACGTGGACGAGCCGGGGCGGTGGGACCACTGGCCCAGCGGGTTTGCGCTGACCTGGCCCGACGAGGGCTCGGCCAACGGCACGATCGTGATCGACCGGGGCGACATTTTGCTGCCGCAGAAGTCGTACGTGAGCGAGCCGATCGTGCTGACGGTGGAAAACGGCTACGCGACGCGCATCGAAGGGGGGCTGGATGCGGAGATGCTGCGCGAGTACGTGGCCACGTTCAAGGACCCGCAGGCGTACGCGATCTCGCACATCGGCTGGGGCCTGCAGCCGCGGGCGAGCTGGACCACGCTGGGGTTGTACGACCGGGAGGCGACCATCGGCATGGATGCGCGGGCCTACGAGGGCAATTTCCTGTTCTCGCTGGGGCCGAACAACGAGGCGGGGGGCAGCCGCACGACGGCCTGCCATATCGACATTCCGCTGCGCCGCTGCACGGTGCGCCTGGACGGGCGCGAAGTGGTGCGCGAGGGCAAGGTACTGGACTGAGGAAGGGGCAGGGACATGGGCAATGATCTGGGCAGCTACGAGCGCCAGGGGTTCGGGGCGGCGCTGCCGTTGAAGGCGCCGTACGGGCTGCTGATCGTGGACTTCGTCAACGGGTTCGCGGACCCGGCGCAGTTTGGCGGGGGCAACATCGCGGCGGCGATCGAGACCACGCGCACGGTGCTGGCGGCCGCGCGCGAGCGGGGCTGGGCGGTGGCGCACAGCCGCATCGTGTATGCCGATGACGATGCCGACGGCAACATTTTCAGCATCAAGGTGCCGGGGATGCTCACGCTCAAGGAGCACGCGCCGGCCAGCGCGATCGTGCCGCAGCTCGCGCCGCAGGCCGGCGAGTACGTGGTGCGCAAGAGCACGCCGTCGGCGTTCTACGGGACGATGCTGGCGGCGTGGCTGGCGCAGCGCGGGGTGCAGACGCTGCTGGTGGCCGGGGCGACCACCAGCGGGTGCGTGCGCGCCAGCGTGGTCGACGCGATGTCGGCGGGTTTTCGGCCGCTGGTGCTGTCCGATTGCGTGGGCGATCGCGCGCTGGGCCCGCACGAGGCCAACCTGTTCGACATGCGCCAGAAATACGCCGCCGTGATGACGCATGACGAGGCGCTGGCAAAGACAAAGTGACACACACACACCCAGGTGCCTGTCCCCGCACGGGGGACAGGCACCTGCCGAATCCTGGGTGCCTGCCCTTCCCGTGGGGACAGGCACCTGCCAACGGGGAGGAGCCCTCCCCCCCGCCGCCTACACCGGATAAACCAGGTCGTTGGCCAGGATGGCGGTGTCGTAGATGACCTGGCGTTCCTGCAGCTTGAGGGCGCCGTTTTCGCGCACGAAGCGGTCGTGGTAGCTGCCGGCCAGGTGCAGGGTGGTGGGGCCCTCGACCAGGGTCTGCATCAGCAGGAAAGTGCTGGATGCGGCGATCTCGCCGTCTGGCGTTTCGCTGGTGACGCGGGTGTTGCTCACCATATGCAGCATATAGCGCGGCGCGAACATCTGCGTGCGCGAAATCGCCACGGCGCGGTCGTGCATCATGTCGCGGCCTTCGGCATAAACCAGGCCCACCGGCAGGTTCAGCTCGGCATTCTCGCGCGCCGTCACGCGGTACAGCGCGGTTTCGGTGAAGAAATCCGGCCATGATTCGACCTGGCCGCCATCCAGCGCGGCGCAGTAGTCGGCGTTGAACTCTTCGACCTCCAGCTTCAGCGCGATGGCGCGGGCGGGGTCGATCGTACGGGGAGGGAAGAACGTCTGGCTCATTGTGCTGTCCTGATTCAGAAGCCCATGACTTCGCGGTAGTAGCTGTACATCGAACGGATGGCCGCTTCGGAAATCAGCGTGTTCGAGGTGCCCTGCTTGCCCGACTCCAGCTTGATCACGTTGACGTCGGTGCTGGCGCGGCGCACGCCCTCCTGCACGAATTTCATGGCTTCGTTGTCCTCCAGGCCGAGGAAGCCCGCCGGGCCCATCAGGTTGCCCTGGCGCAGGCGGTGGCGCTGCATCTCCTCGGTGTCGTCCTCGTACCCGAACATGGTCCATTGCATGATCATGCTGTCGGGGCCGTTGGGGATGATGTGGCGCACGCCCAGGGTGTTCATTTCGCGCTGCACGATCAGGTTGGGCCAGATGGTCTGCATCGTCACCGACCAGGGCGAGTCGAATTCCTTGATGAATTCCAGGAAGCGGTCGTCGCGCAGGCGCAGGCCATCGTGGAACGACCGCATTTCCTTCTTGTTCTCTTCGCTGACGGTGGCGTACTTGTCCTCGCTCTTGGCCGAGGCCATGGTGCCGTGGCGCCCATGGACCGAGTCGACCAGCATGGCGGACTTGTTGCCGGCCACCAGCAGGCCGAACACCACCAGGAAGGAGTGCAGCAGCGTGGCGTGGTACGGGTCCTTCAGGTTCTCGTGGTACATCTTCCAGTTGCAGGGCAACTCGTTGCGGTAGTAGCCGAGGATCTTCAGCTTCTTGCCGGGGAAGACGGCGTCGAAATCGGCCAGGATCTCGGGCGTGAGGTATTCCGCGATCGGTTCGACTTCACTGCTGTAGGAGGCGAATACCACGCCGTTGCGCGTGGTCACGTGCAGGCGGCGCAGGCCGTGCTCGTCGTTCTTGAAATCCTTGGGCATGCCGCCTTCGCGGTTGACGCCACGCTTGAACGGGATGCCTTGCAGGTTGCCCTTCAGATCGTACGACCACTGGTGGTAGGGGCAGACGAATTCCTTGGCGTTGCCCTGGTTGTGGCGACAGAACTCGGCGCCACGGTGCGCGCAGCGGTTCTCGAACACGTTGATCGAGCCGTCCTCGGCGCGCGACACCACGACGGGCGTGGCGCCCACGTACGAGCGCTTGTAGTCGCCGGCATTGGGGAGCTCGGCTTCCAGGGCGACGAAATTCCACGTCTTGCCGCGGAAGATCTTTTCCAGCTCCTGCTCGTAGACCGCGTTGTTCGTGTAGACCCAGTCGGGGATGAAGTGCAGGGCGTCCTGCGGCCACGCGCATTCCGACAGCGGGGCGTCCTTGGCCGCCAGAGTACGGCCGATGACGGTTTGGGATTGGTACATGGAGACAGCTCCTGTGTGGGCGTTATCGAGTGCGGTCAGGCCACGGCGACGGCGGCCTGCCAGGCCTTGACCAGGGGTTTGAGCGCTTCGGCCGGATCGGCCAGGCGGTGCGGATCGACGGGGATGCCGCGTTCGAACAGCACCCGCAGCTGGCGCAGGTCGCCGCCCGCGTTGACGGCGATGCCATGGCAGGGCACGCCATCGCGCAAGCCGATCCACAGCACACGCGGCGCGGCCTGCGGGTCCGTTTGCGGGCGGCATACATAGCGCAGGCCGGGTTGCGGCAAGCCCAGGATCTGGATGTTGCAGCCGTACTGGTCGGTCCAGAACCACGGATAGGGTTCGGCGGCGGGCGCCAGGCCCAGCATGGCCGCGGCCGCCGCGCGCGCCTGTTCGTTGGCGTTCTGCCACGATTCGAAGCGCGCGGCCGTGCCCAGGCAGGCGCGCGGCTGGCTGGCGCAGTCTCCGGCCGCATAGACATGGGGGTCGGCCGTGCGCGCCTGCGCGTCGACGCAAATCCCGCCGTTGTCGTCCAGCGGCAGGCCGGCCTGCCGCGCCAGCGTGACCTCGGGCGCCAGGCCGATACTGACCACGATCAGGTCGGCGTTCACCTGCGTGCCGTCGGCCAGGGTGATGGCATAGGGCGGGCCGTCGCCGATGGCGGCGATCGCGCCGCCCAGGCGCAGGTCGACGCCGCTGGCGCGCACGCGTTCGGCCAGCCAGTCCGACACGATGGCCGGCAGGGCGCGCTCGAGCAGGCGGGACCCGTTTTCGATTACCGTGACCTCGGCGCCCAGCTCGCGGGCGGTGGAGGCCACTTCCAAGCCCAGAAAGCCACCGCCGATGACGGCCGCGCGCACGCCCGGGCGCAGCGCCGCGCGCAGGTCCAGGGCGTCATTCAGCGTGCGGATATAGTGCACGCCGGCGCGTCCGCGCGGCAGGGCCGGCAATTCGCGCGCATGGCCGCCGGTGGCCAGCAGGCAGCGGTCGTATGGCAGCGTGCGCCCGTCGGCCAGCCGCACCGTGCGCGCGATCGGATCGAGTGCGGCGACCGCCGTCTCGGTAAGCAGCGCGATGTCGTTCTCGGCATAGAAGCCGGCGGGGTGCACGGCGGCCTCGGCATGCGTGGCCGTGCCCTGCAAGACCGCCTTGGACAGCGGCGGGCGTTCGTAGGGCGGGTGGGCCTCCTGGCCGATCAGGGTCAGTCCGCCGCGATAGCCCAGCTGCCGCAGGCTGGCCGCGGCGACCGCGCCGGCCTGGCCCGCGCCCACGATCACGATGGATTGGATCTCGTCCATGATCAGGCTTGCAGATCGACGTAGATGTCGTCGTTCTCGATCTTGAGCGGATAGATGCGGATGTCGGCCGTCGCCGGCGCGCACATGGCCTTGCCGGTCTTGATGTCGAACCTGGCCTGGTGCAGCGGGCATTCGATGCAGCCATCCTCCAGATAGCCGTCGGACAGCAGGGCATAGGCGTGGGTACAGACATTGTCCGAAGCGAAGTATTCGCCTTCGCTGCGATACAGGGCCAATTTCGCCTCGCCGGCGGTAACAGGCATGACCTCGTCGTCCTCGAGTTGGTCGGTAGTCGCGATCTTGATCCAGTTCATGGCTAAATGTTCAGTGTGCTGAGTAAGTATGCGCAGTGTACTTCCTATAAAACGGAAATTTATCCTAGGGATTTCCCTGGTCGCGCCACCCGGCCGCGGGGCTGGCCGGCCCGCCCCGGCGGGCGCGCGCCGATCGCGCGCCAAGCCGCGCCATTGCTGGACTTGCCGCTCGGCGCACCGGCCCGCGAAAACGCGGACGCGAGCCTGGCAGGAACACCGGGGAAAACCTCGTTGACACTCAAAAACACTATCAGTATGCTGAATAAAACGTCAGCATACTTACTTTTTTTCGGTGCGTTTCAGGCGGCCGAAGCGGGCATGCGGGCAAGTCGTTCCAAACCGGGCTTCAGCTCCCGGATGCAGTTGGCGGTACCACCCGGCGCGCCGGCGGCCGGGATTCCCCGGACACGGCCGGCCGTGTCCAGACAAGCAGATATTCGCATTCGATTCGACAGCTCAGGAGCAAGTCATGCAACGACGCCGTTTTCTCGCACAAGCCGCCGGCGCTGCCGGCGCCGGCCTGGCCGCGGTGGGCATGCCCGCCATGGCGCAGGCCAACCCGACCGTCCGCTGGCGCATGTCGACCAGCTGGCCCAAGAGCCTGGACACGATCTACGGCTCGGCCGACGAGCTGTGCAAGCGCGTCGGCCAGCTGACCGACGGCAAGTTCGAGATCCGCGCATTTCCCGGCGGTGAACTGGTTCCTTCCGCGCAGAACATGGACGCGGTCAGCAACGGCACCGTGGAATGCAACCATGTGCTGAGCACGATGTACATCGGCAAGAACACGGCGCTGACGTTCGATACCGGCCTGTCGTTCGGCCTGAACGCGCGCCAGCACAACGCCTGGATCCACTACGGCGGGGGGTTGCAGCAGCTGCGCGAGCTGTATAAGAAATACAACATCGTCAACCACGTCTGTGGCAACGTGGGTGTGCAGATGGGCGGCTGGTATCGCAAGGAAATCAAGTCCACCGCCGATCTCAATGGCCTGAACATGCGTATCGGCGGCATCGGCGGCATGGTGCTGTCCAAGCTGGGCGTGGTGCCGCAACAGATTCCGCCGGGCGACATCTACCCCGCGCTGGAGAAGGGCACCATCGACGCGGCCGAGTGGATCGGGCCGTACGACGATGAAAAGCTGGGCTTCAACAAGGTGGCGCCCTACTACTACTCGCCGGGCTGGTTCGAAGGCAGCGCCTCGATCACCTCCATGGTCAACGACAAGGCCTGGGAAGCGCTGCCGCCGGCCTACCAGGCGGCGTTCGAGGCCGCCTGTGGCGAGCAGAGCATGAGAATGCTGGCGAACTACGACGCCCGCAATCCCCTGGCGCTGCGCAAGCTGATCGCCGGCGGCGCCAAGGTCAGTTTCTTCCCCAAGGAAGTCATGGACGCGGTATACAAGGCATCACAGCAACTGTGGACCGAGCTGTCGGAAAAGAATCCCGACTTCAAGGCCATTTATCCCGGCTGGAAGAAATTCCAGGAAGACGAGGCGGGCTGGTTCCGCGTCGCCGAGAACGCGTTGGACAACTACACCTTCGCGGCCGTGGCGCGGGCGCAGGCCAAGTAATCGACGTCATTCAGTTTCAAAGGGCAGTCATGACGACAGAACATACCGGCGCCGAGGTTGGCGCCGGTTCACGGCAAGGAGTCGGGGCGCGCGTTCCCCGCAAGGAGGACGCGCGCCATTTGCATGGCAAGGGCAACTTCGTGGCCGACATGGCCATGCCCGGGCTGTGCGAGGTGGCATTCCTGCGCAGTCCGCTGGCGCATGCGCGCATTACCGATGTACGGGTGCCCGAGAGCGTGCGCGACAAGGTCGTGCTGCGCTCGATGATGGGCGATGCGCGCGATATCGCGGCCGATTCGACCCTGCCGACCTACCAGCCCTCGGTTCAGCCGCCGCTGGCCAGCGGCAAGGTGCGCTTCGTCGGCGAGCCGGTGGCCATGACGTTTGCGCCGACGCGCGCCGAGGCGGAAGACCATGCCGAGCTGGTGGAAGTCGATTATGACGACCTGCCGGTCTATGCCGACGTGGCCAGCGCGCAGCAGGCCACGTCGGACCTGGTGCACGAGCACTGGCGCGACAACGTGTTCGTCACCTTGAACGCCGACCGCGACTTCGACGAACATGCCGCGCGCGCCGAGGTGGTGGTCAAGCGCAAGATCGACCTGGCGCGGCAATGCATGGTTCCCATGGAAGGCAAGGCGGTGCTGGCCTACTGGGACCACCAGGCCGACCAGCTGGTGGTGATCAGCGCCACGCAAGTGCCGCACATGATACGCAGCGTGCTGGCCCAGTGCCTGGACCTCGAACAGGGCCGTGTGCGGGTGGTGTCGCCCGACGTGGGCGGCGCGTTCGGCTACAAGTGCGTGCTGCAGCAGGAAGAGCTCTGTGTGGCCTGGCTGGCCAAGACCTACAAGCGCCCGTTTCGCTTCATCGAGGACCGTCGTGAACACCTGACGGCCGGCGCCAATTCGCGCGAACACCATTACGAAATGACCGCCTATGCGGACAAGCGCGGCAAGCTGCTGGCGCTGGACGCCCGGATCACGATAGACGGCGGCGCCTATTCGGTGTGGCCCTTCACCATCGGGCTCGAGCCTGGCCAGGCGGTCGGCAACCTGCCCGGGCCCTATGGCTTTCGCGGCTACCGCTGCGAGACGCGCTGCGTGGCCACCAACAAGCCCGGCTTCGTGCCATATCGCGGCGTGGCGCGTACCGGCGTGTGCTTCGCCATCGAGCTGACGATGGACGCCGTGGCGCGCGAAGTGGGCCGCGAGCCTTGGGAAGTGCGCCTGGAGAACCTGGTGCAACCCGAGCAGATGCCTTACGTCAATGTGACCAACAAGCACTTCGACAGCGGCGACTACCCGGCCAGCCTGCGCAAGGCGCTGGAGATGATAGACATCGACGGCGTGCGGACCCGCCAGGCCCGCGGCGAGGCCGACGGCCGGCGCATCGGCGTGGGCGTGGCCACCTATACCGAGCAGGCCGCGCACGGCACCTCGGTATTCGCCGCCTGGGGCACGCCCGTGATTCCGGGCTTCGACCAGGCGACGGTGCGCGTGACGCCCGATGGCGGGCTGGAAGTGCGCGTGGGCGTGCATTCGCACGGCCAGGGCATGGAAACCACCTTCGCCCAGATCGCCCATGAGATTCTCGGCATCGACGTGGCGCGCATCAAGGTGCTGCATGGCGATACCGGCCAGACGCCGTTCTCCACCGGCACCTACGCATCGCGCTCGCTGGTCATGTCCGGCGGCGCGGTGTCGCAGGCATGCAAGCGCCTGCTGCCGCGCATGCGGCACATCGCCGCGCACATGCTGGGCGTGGCCGACGACGCGGTGACGCTGCAGGACGGCATCTACCGGGCCGGCGAGAAATCGGTCGCCACCGGCGACGTTGCCGACGCCTGGTACCTGCGGCCGCAATTGCTGCCGCCCGACGTGGACCCGGCGGGCCTGGAAGTGAACGTGGGCTACAAGCCCAAGGTCGACACCGGCTGCTTCACCTACGCCAGCCACGCCGCCGTGGTGGCGGTGGACCCGGACACCGGCGCGGTCGAGATACTGGATTACGTGGTCGTCGAGGATTGCGGCACCATGATCAACCCCATGGTCGTGGAAGGCCAGACCATAGGCGGCATCGCGCAGGGCATCGGCACCGCGTTCTACGAAGAGACGCCCTACGACGCCAATGGCCAGCCGCTGGCCTCGACGCTGGCCGACTATATGCTGCCCGGCCCGACCGAGGTGCCCAACATGCGCCTGTACCATTTCGAGACGCCGTCGCCGCATACGGAATTCGGCGCCAAGGGCATGGGCGAGGGCGGTGCGATCGCGCCGCCCGCGGTGCTGTTCAACGCAGTCAACGATGCGCTGCGCGGCCTGGGCGCCGCCGAGCTGTCGCGCACCCCGCTGACGCCGATCCGCGTGCTGCAGGCCATTGCGCAAGGCGCCGGGGAGGCAGCATGAAAGCGGCGCAGTTCGAATATTTCCGCGCCGAGTCGACGCAGCAGGCGCTGCAGTGGCTGCTGCAGCACGACGGCCGCGCCAAGCTGATGGCCGGCGGACAGTCGCTGGGCCCGATGCTGAATCTGCGCCTGGCGCGTCCACCGGTGGTGATCGACATCTCGGGGGTGCCGGCGCTGCGCGAGGTTGGCGAGCGCGGCGGCCGGGTGCGCGTGGGGGCCGCGGTCACCCACGCCGAGATCGAGGACGGCGTGCATGCGGCGCTGCGCGGCTCGGCCTTGCAGCAGGTGGCGACGGGCATCGCCTATCGCGCCATCCGCAACCGCGGCACGGTCGGCGGCAGCCTGGCGCACGCCGATCCGGCGGCCGACTGGGTGCTGACCATGGTGGCGCTGGGCGCCGACATCGAGATCGCCGGCGTGGACGGCGAGCGCATGGTGCCGGCCGAATCCTTCATGCAGGGCGCCTACACCACGGTGGTGGGCGAGGGCGAATTGATCGCCGCGGTGCACGTACCGGCCATGACCGATGGCGCGCGCTGGGGCTACTACAAGTTCTGCCGCAAGACCGGCGAGTTCGCCGAGGCCAGTTGCGCGGCCTGGTTCGAGCCCGCGCGGCGGGTGGCACGCATCGCGGTGGGCGCGCTCGACGGCGCGCCCTGCCTGCTGCCGGGGCTGGCCGACGCCGTGGCGCGCCAGGGCGCGGCCGCGCTGCAGGCCGAGCGGATCGATGAAGCGGTGGCGCAGGCCATGCCCGGCAAGGATGCCCTGCATCGCAAATTGCATGCAACCGCCGTGGCGCGCTGCCTGAAGCAGGCGCTGGGCGTACAGGAATGACGATGGTTCAAGTAACGTTGGAAGTCAACGGCAGGCAGGTGGCCCACGAGGCGCCGCCGCGCATGCACCTGGGCGATTTTCTGCGCGACCAGGCGCGCCTGACGGGCACCCACCTGGGCTGCGAGCATGGCGTATGCGGCGCCTGTACCGTGCTGGTCGACGGCCAGCCGGTCCGTTCGTGCATCACCTATGCGGTGGCGTGCGAAGGCCGCCAGGTGACCACCATCGAAGGCTATGACGGCGATCCGGTCATGGCGCGCCTGCGCGCCGCCTTCACCAAGTACCATGCGCTGCAATGCGGCTATTGCACCCCGGGCATGCTGACGACGTCGCGCGACATCGTGTTGCGCCTGCCCGATGCCGACGAAGCGCGCGTGCGCGTGGAACTGTCGGGCAACCTGTGCCGCTGTACCGGCTACATGGGCATCGTGGGCGCCGTGATGTCGGTGCTGCGCGACCTGCGCGAGCAACCCGACGCGGCCGTGCAGGCCTTGCGCGCGGCCGCGGCCGACGGGCGCCTGCCGGCGCCGCGCGGCGAGCAGCCCATCGCTTTCCAGCCTTTCACGCCCAGCGCGCCGGCGGCGGCCCAGGCGGCGCCACGGCCGGCCGCGGCCGCCAGTCCGGCCAGCGGCAAGGGCAACCAGATCGTCGACGCGTTCACCGTGCCGTTTCCCGCGGCCGAGGTGTGGGCCTTCATGGTGGACCTGCCGGCCGTGGCGGCCTGCCTGCCGGGCGCGGTCATCGAGGAGACCGACGGCCAGCGCGTCAAGGGCAAGATCGCCATCAAGTTCGGCCCCATGGCTGCCGCGTTCAACGGCGCCGCTCGCCTGGAGCGCGACGAAGCGGCCATGCGCGCGGTTTTTCGCGGCGCCGGCCAGGATTCGCTGAGCCAGTCGCGCGCCACCGGCGATATTGCCTACCAGGTCGAGGCGGTGTCCGAGAATGAGACGCGCGTCAAGGTGGATCTGCAGTACGCCCTGCAGGGGCCGCTGGCGCAGTTCTCGCGCTCGGGCCTGGTGCAGGATTTCGTGCGGCGCATGATCGCCGATTTCGGCAAGAACGTGACGGCGCGCCTGCGCCAGCCTGGCGGCGAGGCGTTGCCGCAGGCGCAGTTCAACCCGGTGGCGATGTTCTTCAGCGTGTTGTGGATGCGGGTCAAGCGCTGGTTCGGCCGCGGCGGCTGAACGGCGCGCCGGCGTCGCGCGCGATTCCAGGGGGATGGAGATGCAGAAGGCAATCGGGAAGTGGTGGCGCCGGGCCATGGGCGGTATCGCCCTGCTGGCGGCGGCGGGCACGGCCGGCGCGCAGGCGCCGGAGCCGTTGCGGGTGCGGCTGGACTGGACGCCCTGGGGCGTGCAGGCGGCTTTCCACCTGGCGCAGCAGAAGGGCTGGTACAAGCAGGCGGGCCTGGACGTCACGCTGGAGGACGGCAACGGTTCGGTCACGACGGTGCAGATCGTGGGCGGCAGCGACCGCTTCGACCTGGGGCACGCCGCCCTGGCGTCCATGATGATCGCGCGCGACAAGGGCCTGCCGGTCAAGGCGGTGGCCGTGTTCGCGCGCCACAGCGACATCGGCCTGCTGGTGCCGGCCGATTCCGGCATCGCCGGGCCGGAGCAGCTCAAGGGACGCAAGGTGGCCTACACCGCAGGCTCGCTCGAAGCGCCGTTCATCGACGCGTTCCTGGCGCGCGGCAAGCTGAAGAAAAGCGATCTGGAGCTGATCAACGTCGATGCCGCCAGCAAGGCCTCCACCTATGCGGTGGGCCGTGCCGACGCGGCATTCTCGACCATTCCGTTCTTCCTGCCCGTGGTATCGCAGAACCGCCCGTCGCGGGCCGTGCGCTTTGCCGACTTCGGCCTGGACATGCCCAGCTTCGGGCTGTTCGCCAGCGAAGACAAGCTGCGCGAGCGCGGCGAGGCCATCGGGCGCTTTGCCAGCGTCAGCGCGCGCGCCTGGGAATACATCTACGCCGGCCACGAGGACGAGGCCGTGTCAGCCATCCTGGCGCAGCGGCCGCAGGCGCGTCTGGACCGCGCGGTGTTGCGCGGCCAGATCGATGCCTTGCGCGGCTACTTCGGCCTGGCGGCCGGCCAGCGCGTGGGCGCGCCGTTGCCGGCCGACTGGGAGCAGGCGGTCAGGACGCTGTCCTCGGTGGGCCTGGTGCGAGCCGACGCCA
This sequence comes from Bordetella bronchiseptica, assembly GCF_900636925.1. Lineage (NCBI taxonomy): Bacteria > Pseudomonadati > Pseudomonadota > Betaproteobacteria > Burkholderiales > Alcaligenaceae > Bordetella > Bordetella bronchiseptica. The sequence continues at coordinate 4,879,573 of NZ_LR134326.1, read as the reverse complement.
AGGCGGCCGATTTCTACGTGCCGGACCTGGTCCGGCCGCAACGCTACGACGCGCTGGTGAAACCGTGAGCGTGGCGGCTGTCAGCGCGGCCGGGGTGCGCAAGAAGTACCCCGGCGAACGCGGCGTGCAGGCGCTGGAAACCATTTCGGTCGATGTGCCGGCCGGCCGTTTCGTGAGCATTCTTGGCCCCAGCGGTTGCGGCAAAAGTACCTTCCTGCGCTGCGTGGCCGGCCTGGAGACGATCAGCGAGGGCGAACTGCGCGTGGCCGGCCAGCCCGTCAAGGGGCCGCCGGACGGCATAGGCATGGTGTTCCAGCGCGACGCCCTGCTTGAATGGCGCAACATTCGCCGCAACATCCTGCTGCCGGTGGAATTCGCCGGCAAGCCGGTGGCGCGCTACCGCGACAAGGTCGACGCGCTGCTGCGGCTGACGGGCCTGGCGGCGTTCGCCGACAACTATCCACGCGAGCTGTCCGGCGGCATGCGCCAGCGCGCCGCCATCTGCCGCGCGCTGGTCGACGACCCGGCGCTGCTGCTGATGGACGAGCCGTTCGGCGCGCTGGACGCCCTGACGCGCGACCAGATGAATGTGGAACTGCAGCGCATCTGGATGGAAACGCGCAACACCGTGATGTTCGTCACGCACGGCATCGCCGAGGCGGTGTTCCTGGGCGACGAAGTGATGGTGTTCTCGCCGCGTCCCGGACGGGTGCTCGAGACCATCCGCATCGACCTGCCGCGCCCGCGGCCGCTGGCGGTGCGCGAGACGGCCGAGTTCGGCCGCTATGTGCGCCATATACGCGGCCTGTTCGAGCAGATGGGCCTGATCGACGAGGGAGGGCGTGCGCCATGACAGCCACGGGTCGCAAATGCCTGCATGCGGCAGCGGGCGCCGTATCGCTGGCGGTGTTCCTGCTGTTGTGGGAAGGGCTGGGGCGGGCGCTGGAGGTGCGCCCCATCATGCTGCCGCTGCCTTCGCAGATAGCGCTGGAGCTGGCCGCGGAATGGCGCTGGTACGCCGACCAGGCCTGGTACACGCTGATGACCACCGTGGCCGGCTTCGCGGTCGCGGTGGTGGGCGGCGTGCTGATCGCCGTGATGCTGGTCAGTTCGCGCTGGTGCGAGAGCTTCCTGTATCCGCTGATCGTGGCGCTCAACAGCGTGCCCAAGGTGGCGATCGCGCCGCTCTTTGTCATCTGGCTGGGCACCGGCGCCGAGCCCAAGATCGCCATCGCCTTCCTGATCGCCGTGTTCGCCGTCATCGTCGACACCGTGCACGGCCTGAAGTCGGTGCCGCAGGACGTGCTGGACCTGGGCCGCGTGCTCAAGGGGTCGCGGCGCGATTTCTTCTTCAAGGTACGCCTGCCTGGCGCCCTGCCGTCCATCGTGACCGGCATGAAGGTCGCCGTGTCGCTGGCGCTGGTGGGCGCCATCGTCGGCGAGTTCGTTTCCTCGCAGCGCGGGCTGGGCTACGTGATCATGAGCGCGCAAGGCACCTTCGACACCGTGCGCGTGTTCGCGGCCCTGACGGTGCTGGCGGTCATGGGCATGGCCCTGTTCGCGCTGCTGGTGTGGTTCGAGCGCAAGGCCACGCCGTGGCGCACGCCCGTCGAAGGCCATTGAGCCGGCTTTCCATACCTACATATTCATATCGGGGAATACATGCGGGCATTACTCGCCTTATCGCGCGGCATAGACGCGCTGAACCTGCGGGTCGGCCGGGCCGTGACATGGATCACCTTGCTGGTGGTGCTGGTCAGCGCCGGCAACGCCGTGGTGCGCAAGGTGTTTCATAGCAGTTCGAACGCCTGGCTGGAACTGCAGTGGTACATGTTCGGCGCGATGTTCCTGCTGACCGCGGGCTACACGCTGCTGAAGAACGAGCACGTGCGGGTGGACATTCTGTCCTCGCGGCTGCCGCGCCACAAGCAGATCTGGATCGAGATCTTCGGGGTGGTGTTTTTTCTGCTGCCGGCGTGCATCCTGATCATGGTTCTGTCGTGGCCGGTGTTCATGGATTCGTACCTGAGCGGCGAGCAGTCGTCGAACTCTGGTGGGCTGATCCGCTGGCCGGTCAAGCTGTTGATTCCGGTGGGGTTTGCGCTGCTGGTGCTGGCGGGGCTGTCGCACCTGATCAAGTGCATCGGGTTCTTGCGCGGGCAGTGTCCGGACCCGACCGCGCGCGAGGGCAGCAAGAGCGCCGAGGAGCTGTTGGCCGAGGAGATTGCCCGCGAAGCGCTGGAGCGCGAGGCGAGCGTGCAAGAACAACGTAATAACCACGAAGGCCGCTGATCATGGAGTTTCTGATAGCCAATCTGGCGCCGATCATGTTCGCGACGCTGGTGCTGTTTTTGCTGCTGGGTTTTCCGGTGGCGTTCGCGCTGGCGGCCAACGGGATTCTGTATGGTCTGGTGGGCATCGAGCTGGACCTGCTCAGCCCGGCGCTGTTCCAGGCCCTGCCGCAGCGGGTGTTCGGCATTATTTCCAACGACACGCTGCTGGCGGTGCCGTTTTTTACCCTGATGGGGCTGGTGCTGGAGCGATCGGGCATGGCCGAGGACCTGCTCGAGACGATCGGCCAGGTGTTCGGTCCGTTGCGCGGGGGGCTGGCGATCGCGGTGGTGTTCGTGGGCGCGATGCTGGCGGCGACCACCGGGGTGGTGTCGGCCTCGGTGATTTCGATGGGGTTGATTTCGCTGCCGATCATGCTGCGCTACGGGTATGACAGGCGGCTGGCCAGCGGGGTGATCGCGGCCTCGGGCACGCTGTCGCAGATCATTCCGCCCTCGCTGGTGCTGATCATCCTGGCCGACCAGCTGGGGCGCTCGATCGGGGACATGTACCGTGCGGCGATGGTGCCGGGGTTCGTGCTGGCGGGGCTGTACATCGCCTATGTGGTGGTCGTCTCGCTGGTCAAGCCCTCGGCGGCGCCGGCGCTGCCCGAGGAGGCGCGCAGGTTTCGCGAGCCCAACGGCTCGCGCGGGGGGCGTTCGCTGCTGGTGCTGATGCTGATTTCCTCGCTGTCGGCCTATGTGCTGGGGCAGTGGCTGGAGAACGACACGGCGCCGGTCGACGAGCAGGTGGTGGTGAGCCTGCTGCTGTGGGGGCTGACGGCGTTCGTGATCGCGATCGCCAACAAGGTGTTTCGCCTGAAGATGCTCTCGGCGCTGGCCGAGCGGGTGACCTTCGTGATGATCCCGCCGCTGTTCCTGATTTTCCTGGTGCTGGGCACGATCTTCATCGGCGTGGCCACGCCCACCGAGGGCGGGGCGATGGGGGCGGTGGGGGCGATCATCATGGCGCTGATCCGCCGGCGCCTGACGCTGGAGCTGCTCAAGCAGGCGATGGACACGACCACCAAGCTGTCGTGCTTCGTGGTGTTCATCCTGGTGGGCTCGACGGTGTTCGGGCTGACCTTCCGCGGGGTCAACGGCGATCTGTGGGTCGAGCACCTGCTGATCGGGCTGCCGGGCGGGGAGTGGGGGTTCCTGATCGTGGTCAGCGTGCTGACCTTCGTGCTGGCGTTCTTCCTGGACTTCTTCGAGCTGGCGTTCATCATCGTGCCGCTGCTCGGCCCGGTGGCCGACAAGATGGGCATCGACCTGATCTGGTTCGGGATCATCCTGGCGGTGAACATGCAGACCTCGTTCATGCACCCGCCGTTCGGCTTCGCGCTGTTCTACCTGCGCTCGGTCGCGCCCAAGGACGCCTACAAGGACAAGATCACCGGCAAGGTCATCCAGCCGGTGACCACCGGCCAGATCTACTGGGGCTCGGTGCCGTTCATCGTGATCCAGCTGTTCATGGTGGCCGCCGTCATGCTGTTTCCCGGCATGGTCATGCACTACAAGGGCGGACAGTCCACCGTCGACCCGGCCAGCGTGAAGATCGAAGTGGAGGGGGGCTACGGCGGCAGCGTATACGGGGGAGGCGACGCCACGCCATTCAAATAGTGGTTACCTGCCGGGCGTTTGGTAACGCCCGTTTTATCTAAGGGAAAACCCTTGATCCGGGTTTCCCCTGACCCCCCGAGGGCCGCGCTACGCGGCCCTTTGCGTACCTCGCTGCCCGCTCATCCGCGCCAATACTTGAGTGTGAGTGGTTGCTCACATCATTGTCACAGGTAAAAAATCTCCGATTCATGATGTTGCGCATAAATGTCACGAATTTCAATCTTCTTGCCACAAAGTTGCGGCTATCATGCCTTCATAAGACGCCGTCGAGTGCTCCCCGGGCAGTTTCCGGGCTTCAAAGCCGAATGGCGCGTTCCCTCAATCGAAAGAACACGCAAGGAGTCGGAGATGGAACAGATCCCCTTCGTTTCGTCAGCCCCCAACACCTTGGGTATCGAGCTCGAATTGCAGTTGGTCGATCCCCGCAGCTTTGACTTGGCTGCCGCGTCTGACGAGTTGTTGGCCCAGTTGGCCAACCATCCCATCGCCGATCGGGTCAAACCCGAAATCACCCGATCGATGATCGAGCTGAATTCCTCGGTGCACGAGCACCCGGCCGGCTTGCTGGCCGAAATGCGCGAAATGCGCGATGTCCTTTGCGAAGCCGCCGACGCGGTCGGCGTTGGCGTCACGGGCGGTGGCGCCCACCCCTTCATGCGTTGGCAGGACCGCGCCATTTCCGATACGCCGCGCTTCCAGTACCTGGCCGAGATGTACGGCTACCTGGCGCGCCAGTTCACGGTGTTCGGCCAGCATATCCACCTGGGCGTGCCCTCCGGCGACGCGGCGGTGCGCATGGTGCGCGGGCTGTCGCCGTATGTTCCGCATTTCATCGCCCTGTCGGCCGCCTCGCCCTATTGCGAAGGCGTGGACACCCTGTTTTCGTGCTGCCGCCTCAATGCGGTCAACAGCTTCCCGCTGGCCGGCCACATGCCCGCCGACGTGACCGACTGGTACCGCTTCGAGGCCCACCTGGCCCAGCTGCGCGCCAGCGGCCTGGCCGAGAGCATCAAGGACCTGTACTGGGACATCCGGCCCAAGCCCGAGTACGGCACGGTCGAGATCCGGGTCTGCGACACCCCGCTGACCGTCGAGCGGGCCTGCCAGCTGGCTGCCTTCGCGCAGGCGCTGGCGGTGCAGGTGGCGCGCGACCCCGAACCCAGCCAGCAGGCCTGGCTGGCCTATCGCAGCAACCATTTCCAGGCCTGCCGTTTCGGCCTGCACGGCAGCTACGTCACGCCGGACGGGCAGCGCGTGCGGCTGGTGGACCACCTGCGCGCGCTGTTCGACCGCTTGGCGCCGGTGGCCGAAGAACTGGGCACCGGCGACATGCTGCAAACCCTGCGCGACGAGATCCTGCGCAATGGCAACGACGCGCGCTGGCTGCGCGGCCAATTCCTCAAGGTGCGCGAACTGCCCCTGGTGGTCGAGTCCATGGCGCAAAACTGGCGCGGCCAGGGCGTCCAGGACACCCCTCCGTCGGCGGTGCGGCGCCGCATCCGCGCGACCTCCGAGCCAGTGGGAGGCGTGTGCGCCCTGAGCACGCCGCAGGGCGATCCGCTGCCCGGCTGGGCCGAGCGCCTGCACTGACGCAGGCCGGCGGCGTCAGCCTGCCCGGCGTCCGCCGATGGCGCTGACCGAGAGATGGGTTTCGCCGGGCGCGGTGCGCCGCGCCGGCGCCCGCCAGGCGTGGCCGTATGCCACTTCGATGCTCAGGCTGATGCGACCTTGCGGGCCGCGCCGGGCCTCCAGCGCCGCATGCAGGCGATCCAGCCAGGCGCGCCCGGCCAGGCCGGCGCGCCGGCCGCGCGCCGGGTTGCCGCCCAGGGCGCGCACATCCTCCAGCAGGCGCTGGGGGGTCTCGTAGGTCAGTGTCAGGGTTTCCTGGTCCATTACCGGATCGGCAAAACCGTTCTCGACCAGCAGGTCGCCAAAATCGTGCATGTCCACGAAGGCCGGCGTGGCCGTGCGCAGGCCGGCATCGGCCAGCGCCTCGCGCAGCTCGCGTAGCGTTCCGGGACCCAGGCAGGAAAACATCGCCAGCCCGCCCACCTTGAGGATGCGGCGCCATTCGGCCAGGACCGCGTGCGGCTCGGGATGCCAGTGCAGGGCCAGGTTGGACCACACCAGGTCCAGCTGCTCGGGCGGCAGCCCGCTGGCGGCCAGGTCGGCGCGCACGAAAGAGACGGCGGGCTTGCCGCGCTGGGCCAGGCGTCCCAGCCAGGCGGCCACGCCGCCCGGCGTCCAGGCCTGGCGCGCGTGTGCCAGCAGCGGCTCGGCGGCGTCCAGCCCGGTATAGGCGGCGTTCGGAAAGCGGTCGCGCAGCAGCGGCAGGCTGGCGCCCGCGCCGCAGCCGGCGTCCAGCAGGGCCGCCGGTTGCAGCCTGATATAGCGCAGCCGGCCCATCATGCGCTGCGCGACTTCACCATACAGGAACTGGGCCTGCGCGAGATCGCCGCGGCGGGAGAACTGGCGCACCACGTCGGCGGCCACGATGGGAAGCGAAGGCAGGGAAGGAGGCAAGGACATTTGTATCGCGGTGCCGCCCACGGGCGCGGGCAGGCATGATGTGATCAGGGCCATCGGGCGCACGCCCGCATCGAGGGAGCCAGGCGGCCCATGACCCACATTATCGCGCATTCGCGGCGCTGGCTTGCCCGGTTGCCGTCGGACTGCCCGTTGTGCGGCCTGCGCGCCGCCGGCGGCCGCCTGTGCGAGCCCTGCGCCGCCGAGGCCATGGCGGCCCTGGGACCGGCCACGCCGCGCTGCCGCTGCTGCGCGGTGCGCCTGGCGCCGCGGGCGCGCCATTGCGCCGATTGCCTGCGCCTGCGGCCCGCCTACCAGCGCGTGGTGGCGGCGCTCGATTACGCCGGGCCCTACCGCGGGCTGATCTCCCGCTACAAGACCGCGTGCCGGCATGAGCTGGCCCTGGCGCTGGCCGACCTGATGCTGCGCGCCATCCGGCAGGCCGATCCGCCGCTGCGCGGCCCCTGCCTGCTGGTGCCGGTGCCGGCCAGCGCGGCGTCGCTGCGCCGGCGGGGCTTCAATCCGGCGGCGGAATTGGCGGCCGCGCTGGCCGCGCGCCTGGGCTGGCCGCTGGCGCGTACCCAGCTGCGCCCGGCCCGGGTGCCTGCCGGCCGCCAGACGCTGCGCGGCCGCCGCGACCGGCTCCGGGGCGCCACGGGCCGGTGGCGCGCCCTGCCGGTGCCGGCCGGCGCCACCGTGGCCCTGGTCGACGATGTGGTCACCACGGGCGCCACGGCGCATTGCGCCGCGCGCGCCCTGCTGGCCGCCGGCGCCGGCCGCGTCATCGTGCTGGCCGCGGCGCGCACGCCGGCCAGCCATGGCTGAAGTCCGCCCAGGCCAAGGCTGGCAAAATGGCGGTCTTTCCGTCATGCACGCGGCGCCCGCGCGCCCATCCCGCCATGTTCCACGTCGTCCTGGTCTCTCCGGAAATCCCGCCCAACACGGGCAATGCCATACGCCTGTGCGCCAATACCGGCGCGCAGCTGCATCTGGTGCGCCCGCTGGGGTTCGAGCTGGACGATGCGCGCCTGCGTCGCGCCGGGCTGGATTATCACGAGTGGCAGCCGGTGCAGGTGCACGACACGCTGCCGCAGGCGCTGGCGGCCACCGGCGCGGCTGCGGCGCGCGTCTTCGCGCTGACCACGCGCGCGCCCGCCAGCCTGGCCGACATGGCGTTCCAGGCGGGCGATGTGTTCGTGTTCGGGCGGGAAACCGCCGGGCTGTCCGAGGCGCACATGGCGCTGTTCGGACCAGCCCAGCAACTGCGGCTGCCCATGCGGCCGGGCCAGCGCAGCCTCAATCTGTCCAACGCGGTGGCGGTGACGGTGTTCGAGGCCTGGCGCCAGTCGGGGTACGCCGGCAGTATCTGAGGCGGGACAGGCGCCCGCTCAGTCCAGCGACAGGTTCAAACGGCCGATCACCTGGTCCCAGCGCGCTTTCTCCGCCTGGATGCGTTCGGTCAGCGCCTGCGGACTGGAGGGGGCGGGCGTGAAGTACTGCACGGCCAGTTGCTTGCGCACCGCGTCGCTGTCGATGATGGTGGCCAGTTCGCGGTTCAGGCGCTCGACGATGGGCGCGGGCGTGCCGGCCGGGGCCAGGATGGCGTTCCAGGAAATGGCCTCGAAGCCGGGATAGCCTTGCGAGGCCATGGTCGGGATGCCGGGCAGCGCGTCGCTGGGCTCCAGGCTGGTGACGGCCAGCGTCTTGACCTTGCCGTCGCGTGCGTGCGGCATGGCGATGGCGGGCACCATGAAACCGGCGTGCACGTCGCCGCCGATGATGGCGGTGATCACCTGCGGAAAGCCCGGATACGGGATCTGCGTGAGGTCGATGCCGGCTTCGTGCTTGAACATTTCCATGGCCAGGTGGGCCGAGCTGCCGGGGCCGACCGAGCCATAATTCAGCGCGCCGGCGCGCTCGCGCGCCAGCTTGACGAAATCCTGCACGTTGTCGACGGGCAGGCTGGCCGGCACCGTCAGCACATTGGGGCTGGTGGCCACCAGCGTGACCGGCGCGAGGTCCTTCAGCGGGTCGTAGCCCAGCGTGCGCTTGTACAGGGTCGGGGCGGTGACCAGCGGCCCGTTGATGGTGTAGAGCAGGGTGTAGCCGTCAGGCTTTGCCTGCGCCACCATGCGGGTGCCGATATTGCCGCCGGCGCCCGGCTTGTTGTCGATCACGATGGATTGCTGCAGCGCCTGCGACAGCGGCTCGGCGATGGTGCGCGCCAGCAGGTCGGGCGAGGAGCCCGGCGGGAACGGCACCACCAGATGGATGGGCCGTTCGGGCCAGGCGGCGTGGGCGGCGGCGGGCAGCAGGGCGGCGACGGCCAGCGGGGCGCACAGACGGCGCAGCAGGCGGCCAGCCCGGGCAAGGCGTTCAAGCATGAAGGGACTCCTTGGTTTTCAGGGCGATACGAGCGGTTTTCGGGAGTGCGGGCGTTATGGCGTCGGGCTTTCGGGGCGCGCCTCGCGTGCCAGCAGGGCCGATACCGCCGTCATGGGCGACAGTCCCTCGAACAGCACGGCGCAGACGGCCTCGGTGATCGGCAATTCGATGTTCAGTGCGCGGGCGCGGTCGCGCGCGGCCCGCGCGCAGCGTACGCCCTCGGCGGTCATGCCGCTGGCCAGGATGTCGGCCAGCTTGCGGCCGGCGCCGATCTCCAGCCCGACCCGCCGGTTGCGCGACAGTTCGCCGGTGGCGGTCAGCACCAGGTCGCCCAGGCCGGTAAGGCCGGCGAAGGTTTCCTGTTGCGCGCCCAGCGCGGCGCCAAAGCGCGCCATCTCCGCCAGGCCGCGGGTGATCAGCGCGGCGCGGGCGTTGGTGCCCAGCGCCAGGCCGTCGCAGATGCCGCAGGCCACGGCGATGACGTTCTTGAGCGCGCCGCCGACTTCGACGCCGACCACGTCGGTGCTGGCGTAGATGCGCACCGCCGCGCCGTGCAGGGCGGTCGTGACGGCGTCGCGCACGGCGGACGATTCGCTGGCGACGGTCAGGGCCACGGGCAGCCCCTGCGCGACCTCGCGCGCGAACGACGGGCCGGAAAGAACGCCGGCGGCCAGGCCGGGCATGGCGCCCAGCGCGGCCTGCACGGTTTCATGGGGCAGGCGGGCTGTCTGTTCCTCGAATCCCTTGCAGGTCCATACCAGCGGCACGGCCTGCAGGCCCAGGGCCGGCAGGCGGGCGGCCAGTTCGGTGCACAGCGGCGTCATGCCGGCGACCGGCACGCCCAGGATGATGAGGGCGTGGGCGGGATCGTGCGCCAGGTGCGTGAGCGCCTGCGCCAGGTCGGCGCTGACCTGCAGGGCGGGCGGCAGCGCCACGCCAGGCAGGTAGCGGGTGTTTTCGTGCCGGGCCGCCATGGCCTGCGCCTGGGCGCCGTCGCGCGCCCACAGAACAGTGGGGTGGCGCCGGCTGGCCGCGGCCGCCAGGGCGGTGCCCCAGCTGCCGGCGCCCAGCACGGCGACGCGCAGCGTGGCGGGGCGTGCTTGGCTCATGGCTTGGCCGCGGACTTACTGGCGCGTGGCGCCCGGGGGCAGGATGATGCCCGAGTCGTTGCCGTTGGCGGCGTCCGGTTGCTGCTGGGCCATTTCGGCCAGGCGTTGCTCGTACAGGGCCTGGAAGTTGACTTCGGCCAGGTGCAGGGCCGGCAGCGAGGTGCGCGTGATGGCGTCGGCCACGTTGGCGCGCAGGTACGGATACAGCATGGTGGGGCACACGATGCCCAGCAGGGGGTCCATCTGCTCGGCCGGGATGTTGGCCAGTTCGAAGATGCCGGCCTGGGTGCCTTCGACCAGGTACAGCACCTTGTCGTTGACGCGGGTGGTGACGGTCACGGTCACGGTCGACTCGAACACGGTCTCGGCCAGGCGCTGGCCGCCCACGTTGATGCTGACCTCGACTTGCGGCGCTTCCTGTTCCAGGAACACGTGCGGCGCATTGGGCATTTCCAGCGACAAGTCCTTCAGGTAGACGCGCTGCAGATTGAACGAGGGCGCGTCCGAGCCCGCTTGCTGGTTGGTTTGGTCCTGATCAGCCATGAGAATTTCCGGGTGAATGAAAAACGAGTGGAATGGCGGCGCGGCGAGCGCCTTCAGCCGCCGTTGAGCAGCGGGAGCAGGCCGCCTGAGCGGTCCAGCGCCTGCAGGTCGTCGCTCCCGCCGACATGGGTCTCGCCGATGAAAATCTGCGGGACCGTGCGCCGGCCGGTGCGCTCGATCATGATGTCGCGTTGCGACGGATCCTGGTCGATACGGATGATTTCGAGATCGGCGACGCCGCGCTGCTTGAGCAGCGCCTGGGCGCGCGCACAGTAGGGACAATAGTCCTTGCTGTACATCACTACTTTCTGCATGGTCGCTCCGGGTGGGGATGGGATGGCGGGCACTCAGCCTTTCTGGGTGACCGGCAGGCCGGCGGCAAACCAGGCGCGCATGCCGCCCTCGAGCACCGACACTTCGGCAAAGCCCTGCGAACGCAGGCGCGCGGCGATGCGCGCGGCGTCGCGGCCCTGCTCGCACACGACGATCAGGGGCTTGTTCTTGGGCAGCGCGCCGGCCTTCTTCTCGAGGTCGGCGGCGGGCAGGCTGCGGGCCTGCGCGATGTGGCCGGCCTGGAACTGCTCGGTCGGGCGCACGTCGACCCAGACGGCCTGGCGCTGGTTGACCATCTGGATGGCTTCGGACGTACCCACCGCGGCGCCGGCGCGGCCCTTGCGCAGGGCCGGCAGCATCAGCATGATGCCCGACACCACGGCCACGGCGACGATGAAGACGTTGTTTTTATCGATCAAGAATTGCAGTAAATCCACAGGGCATCCTAGGGGGGGCGGCGCGAGCCTGGAAACAACGGCCCGGCCGCGCCGCGAAACAGGGCGGGCCAGGGGGAAAAGCAGAGAAAAACCAGTCAATTATAAAATGACCGCATTGTTCAACTTTAACCCGCTCAGGTTGCGGCCTACACCATGTACAAACTTGTTCTGATGCGCCACGGCGAAAGCCAGTGGAACCTGGAAAACCGTTTCACGGGCTGGACCGATGTGGACCTGACCGAAACCGGCCGCGAGCAGGCCCGCAAGGCGGGCGAATTGCTCAAGCGCGAGGGCTACGCCTTCGACCTGGCCTATACCTCGGTGCTCAAGCGCGCTATCCGTACGCTCTGGATCGCCCTGGACGCCATGGACGCCATGTATACCCCGGTGGGCATCAACTGGCGCCTGAACGAGCGCCACTACGGCCAGCTGCAAGGCCTGAACAAGGCCGAGACCGCCGCCAAGTACGGCGACGAGCAGGTGCTGATCTGGCGCCGCGCCTACGCGATCGCCCCGGAGCCGCTGGACCTGGAAGATCCGCGCCACCCGCGTTTCGATGGCCGCTACGCCAAGATTCCGGCCGACCAGCTGCCGGCCACCGAATGCCTGAAGGATACGGTGGCGCGCGTGCTGCCGTTCTGGAACGAATCGATCGCCCCGGCCATCCGCGCCGGCCGCCGCGTCCTGGTGGCCGCGCATGGCAACAGCCTGCGCGCGCTGATCAAGCACCTCGACAATGTTTCCGATGATGACATCGTGGGCGTGAATATTCCGACCGGCCAGCCTCTGGTGTATGAATTGGATGAGGACCTGAAGCCGATTCGCCACTATTATCTGGGCGATGCCGCCGAGATCGAGGCGGCGATGGCTGCCGTGGCGGCGCAGGGCAAGGCGAAAAAGGACTGATTCATGCGGGTCGCGGCGGGTTTGCTGGTGTGGGCGGCGGTGGCGGTGGCGCCACCGGCGGCCTGGGCGGTTTCGGACCTGGCGGGCCGTCAGTCCGAAGCCGAACGACAGCAGGCCGCGCTGCGCGACCGCATCGACGCGCTGCAGAAAGAGATCGACACGCGCGAGGCCGCCCGCAAGGAGGCCGCCGACGCGTTGAAGGAATCCGAATCAGCCATTTCGCGCATCAATCTCCGGCTGCGTGAATTGGGCGAGACCAGCCGCAAGGCCGAAGCCGAACTCGCCGGCCTGGAAAAGCAGGTGGTGGCGCAGCAGGCGGTGCTGCAAAAGCGCCGCGCCGAGCTGGCCGACCAGCTGCGCACCCAGTACACCAGCGGCCTGTCGCCCTGGACGGCCCTGCTGTCGGGCGACGACCCGCAGCAGCTGGGCCGCAACCTGGGCTACCTGGACTATGTATCGCGCGCCCGCGCGCAGGCGGTGCATGCGTTGCGCGAGGATATCGCCCGGCTCGCGGCGCTGCAGGGGCAGGCCGATGCCCGCCGCGACGACATCCAGACGCTGGTGGCCGAGACGTCCAGCCAGAAGGCCGCGCTGGTCGAACAGCAGAAAACCCGCGCCACCCTGTTGGCGAAATTAGAGGGACAGATTGCGGCGCAACGCGCCGAGGCCGGCAAGCTGGGCCGTGACGACCAGCGGCTGTCGCACCTGATCGACGACCTGGGAAGCGCCATCGCGCGCCAGGCGGAGGAAGATGCCCGCCTGCGCGCCGCCGAGGAGGCCCGCCGCAAGGAAGAGGAAGCCCGCCAGGCGGAGGCCGCGCGCCGCGCCGAGGCGGCGCGCCAGCAGGAGGCGGCTCGTCAGGCCGCCGCGGCCCGCGAGGCCGACGCCCGGCGCCAGGCCGAGACGGCCCGCCAGGCGCAGCAGGCGCGCGATGCCGAGGCGCGCGACGCCGCCGCCGCGCGCGAGCAGGCCGAGGCGGCCGCCCGCCAGGGGCGCGGCCCGGTGGCGCTGGCCGACCCTGACGCCGCTGGCCTGCGCCAGGTCGAGGGCGGCCGGCTGGTCGATCCGCAGGCCGCGCCGCCGCGCGAAACCCGCCCGGCGGCTCGCGCCGAACCGGCCGAGCCGGCGCCGCGCGAGGCCGCGCCCGCCCGCACGGCGTCCGCCGCCCCGGTGGGCGGCGGCAATGGCCTGCGGCGCGGGCTGCCGATGCCGGTGCGCGGGACGATCCAGGGCCGCTTCGGCGTCGACCGTCCCGATGGCGGCGTGTGGCGCGGGCTGGTGCTGCGCACCGCCGAGGGCACGCCGGTCAAGGTGGTGGCCCCCGGCACCGTGGTCTACGCCGAATGGCTGAGGGGTTTTGGCAATCTCATCATTGTCGACCATGGACAGCAGTACCTGACGGTATACGCTTACAACCAGAGCCTGCTCAAACGGGTGGGCGACCGGGTGGCGGCAGGCGATACTATTGCTACGGTAGGCGCGACCGGCGGCCAAGTGGAATCGGGCCTATACTTTGAAATTCGCCATCGTGGCGCACCGGTGGACCCGGCCCAGTGGCTGGCCCAATAATCCGGCATCAATATCGGGAAGTGTGCATGAGCACTCGCAAGTTTCGTGGTTTCGGTCTGGTAGCCATCGGCGCGGTGGCGGGCATCCTGCTGAGCGTGGGCGTGTCCGCGGTCGCGCAGCGCGGCAGTCCCCTGCCGCTCGATGAACTGCGGCAGCTCAGCAATGTGTTCGCGGCCATCAAGAACAACTATGTCGAGGCGGTCGACGACAAGACGCTGATCGGCAACGCGATCTCCGGCATGGTGTCCAACCTGGACCCGCACTCGGCCTATCTGGATGCCGACGCTTTCCGGGAAATGCAGACGGCCACGCAGGGCGAGTTCGGCGGGCTGGGCATCGAGGTCGGCGCCGAAGACGGCTTCGTGAAAGTGATCTCGCCCATCGAGGACACGCCGGCCGCGCGCGCCGGCATCCAGGCGGGCGACCTGATCATCAAGATCGACGACACGCCCACCAAGGGCATGTCGCTCAACGACGCGGTCAAGCTGATGCGCGGCGCGCCCAAGTCGCCCATCACGCTGACGATCATGCGCGCCGACCGGCCGCAGCCCATCGTGGTCAAGATCGTGCGCGACATCATCAAGGTGCGCAGCGTGCGCAGCAAGATGCTGGACAACAACGTGGCCTACCTGCGCATCGCGCAGTTCCAGGAGAAGACCGGCCCCGATCTGGCGCGTCATCTGAAGGAACTCGGCGCCAAGGGTGCGCCCAAGAGCCTGGTGCTGGACCTGCGTAACGATCCGGGCGGCCTGCTGACCAGCGCCATCGGCGTGGCCGGCGCCTTCCTGCCGCCCGACGCCCTGGTGGTGTCGACCGACGGCCGCACGCCCGATTCGCGCCACAAGTACCGCGCCACGCCCAGCGAATACGCGCGCGGCGAAGGCAATTACCTCAACGACCTGCCAGGCTGGGTCAAGACCGTGCCGATGGTGGTGCTGGTCAACGTGGGTTCGGCTTCCGCCTCCGAGATCGTGGCGGGGGCGCTGCAAGACCACAAGCGCGCCAAGGTGCTGGGCAACCGCACGTTCGGCAAGGGCTCGGTGCAGGTCATCCTGCCGCTGAGCGAAAGCACGGCGGTCAAGCTGACCACGTCGCGCTACTTCACGCCCAGCGGCCGCTCGATCCAGGCCACCGGCATCGAACCCGACTATGTCGTGGCCGATACCGCCGACGGCGATCTGTTCCGTCTGCCGCGCGAAGCCGACCTGCAGCGCCACCTGTCGAACCAGCAAAGCCCCGACGCCGAGGTCAAGTCGAACAACGACGACAACACCGAAGTGGCCGGCAAGGCGTTCGAGTTCGGCGGCAAGGACGACTTCCAGCTGCAACAGGCGCTGAACCTGCTGGCCGGCAAGCCGGTACAGAAAGGTTCGGCCCGCGCGCAGGCCAAGGCCGACATCAAACCCAGCGAAGGCAAGACCCAGCGCATGACGATCACGCCGACTGGTGTGGAGCCCGCCAAGAGCAAATGAACGACCAGCAGCTGCTGCGCTACGCCCGCCATATCCTGCTCGACGAACTCGGCATCGAGGGGCAGGAGCGGTTCCTGGCGGCGCGTGTGCTGATCATCGGCGCAGGCGGCCTGGGCTGCCCGGCCGCGCTTTACCTGGCCACGGCCGGCGTGGGGCATATCACCCTGGTCGACGACGACGTGGTCGAACTCAGCAACCTGCAGCGCCAGATCCTGCACGCCAGCGACAGCGTGGGCCGCGCCAAGGCCGAGTCGGGCCGCGACATGCTGGCCCGCTTCAATCCGGAAACGCAGGTCGAGGCGCGCGTCGAGCGCCTGGCCGGCGCCGCCCTGGATGCCGCCGTGGCGCAGGCTGACGTGGTGCTGGACTGTTCGGACAACTTCGCCACCCGCCACGCCATCAACCGCGCCTGTGTACGGCACCGCAAGCCGCTGGTGTCGGGCGCGGCCATTCGCTTCGATGGCCAGGTCAGCGTGTATGACCTGCGCGATGCGCAGGCGCCGTGCTATCACTGCCTGTTCCCCGAGGCCGACGATGTCGAGGAACTCAACTGCGCCACCACCGGCGTGTTCGCGCCGCTGGTGGGCATCATCGGCAGCGTGCAGGCCGCCGAGGCCTTGAAGCTGCTGGCTGGCATCGGCCAGAGCCTGGCCGGGCGCCTGCTGCAGCTGGACGTGCGCAGCATGCAATGGCATAGCGTCAACGTGCCGCGCGATCCGGACTGCGCGGTGTGCGGGCAGGGCGGGCAGGCCGCCGAGCACGCGCGCGGCGACGCGGCGCATTGCGCCTAGGCGGGGCGCATCCGGCGGCCGGGGCCGCCACTTCCTGATTCAAATGGCGGGCATACCGGCGCGGCGGCGCGCCGATCCGCGCATACTGGTCGAAGAAGTTTTCATATAACCTGATAAATCAGCCTATAATCCCCGCATGCTCCAGCCCACCCCCACGCTTACCGACCAGGTCGCCGGACAACTGGCCCGCGCCATCGCCGATGGCGCCTACGCCGTGGGCGCCAAGCTGCCGACCGGCCGTGCGCTGGCGCAGCAATACGGCGTGAGCGCCGCGGTCATCCGCGAGGCGACCGAGCGCCTGCGCGCCCAGGGCCTGGTGCAAAGCCGGCAGGGCTCGGGCTGTACGGTGGTGGCCCGCACGCCGGCTGGCGGCTTCCAGGTGCCCGCGGGCGGCCTGGACCGCGCGCATCTGGCGCGGGTGTACGAGCTGCGCATGGAGCTCGAAGGCGGGGCGGCCGCACTGGCGGCGCGCCGTCGCGGCGCCGCCGACCTCGACCGCATGCGGCAGGCCCTGCAGGCGCTGCAGCGCGAGCCCATCGAACCCGAGCAGGGCGTGGTCCACGACGTGGGTTTCCACGTGGCCATCGCCACGGCGACCGCCAATCCCTATTACCTGCAGTTGCTGCAATACCTCAACCTGCAATTGCGCCAGGCGGTGGAGACCGCGCGCGCCAATACGCGGCGCCAGGGCGACCCCGTGCACGCGGTGCACGAAGAGCACCTGGCGATCTACCGCGCCATCGAACGCGGCGAGCCCGAGGCGGCGCGCGCGGCGGCGCAACACCATCTGCTGGGCGCGGCGGCGCGCCTGCAGCTCGACATGAACCTTTGACCGTGCGGCCCCGACCATGAGTGCATCCGAATTTCCGCAACGATTGACGCAGGCGCTGGGCGCCGATGTGGTGGCGACCAGCCCGGCCGATATCGAACCCTGGCTGAGCGACTGGCGCGGCATCTACCGAGGCCAGGCCCAGGCGGTGGTGCGGCCGCGCACGACCGACGAAGTGGCGCGCTGCCTGGCGCTGTGCCAGCAGGCGGGCGTGCCGGTGGTGCCGCGCGGCGGCAATACCGGCCTGTGCGGCGGCGCCACGCCGGACGCCGCGCAGGCCAACGTGGTGCTCAGCCTGGAGCGCATGAACGCGATCCGCGCGCTGGATACCGTGGCCAACACCATGGTGGCCGAGGCCGGCTGCATCCTGGGCAACCTGCGTCGCGCCGCCCAGGACGCCAACCGCCTGCTGCCGTTGTCGCTGGCGGCCGAGGATTCGAGCCAGATCGGCGGCAACGTCGCCACCAACGCCGGCGGTGTCAACGTGGTGCGCTACGGGATGGCGCGCGAACTGGTGCTGGGCCTGGAGGCGGTGCTGCCCAACGGCGAAGTCCTGCACGGCCTGCGCACGCTGCGCAAGGACAACACCGGCTACGACCTCAAGCAGCTGCTGATCGGCTCCGAAGGCACGCTGGGCGTGATCACCGCAGTGGCGCTGCGGCTGTTTCCGCGCGCCGACACGCGCACGGTGGTGCTGGCGGCGGTCGAGTCGCCGCGCCAGGCGCTGCAGCTGTACGAGCTGCTGTTCGAGCAATGCGGCGCGCGCCTGCAGGCCTTCGAGTATTTCAGCGGCGATTGCCTGGACCTGGTGCTCACGCATGTCGACGGCTTGCACGAGCCGTTCGCGCAGCGCTATCCCGCCTACGTGCTGGTCGAGCTGGCCGACACGATTGACGAGGCCGCGCTCAACGCCCTGGTCGAGGAGGTGATCGGTGCGGCGCTGGAGCGCGAGCTGTGCCTGGATGCGGCCGTGTCGGCTTCGCTGGCGCAATTGCAGACGCTGTGGCGCCTGCGCGAGGAAATCTCGGAGGCGCAGCGCGCCGACGGGCCGCATCTCAAGCACGACGTGTCGCTGCCGATCGAGCGCATTCCCGAATTCATGGAAACGGCCGAGGCGCGCGTGCGCGAACGCTATCCCGATATTCGGCCGTTCATCTTCGGCCATTTCGGCGACGGCAATCTCCACTACAACCTGTCGCGTCCGGCGGGCGCGCCGCGCGAGTGGGCGGCCGAGCAGGGCGATGCCGTGACCGACCTGGTGCTCGACGAGGTGCTGCGCTATGGCGGCAGCATCAGCGCCGAGCATGGCATCGGCCAGCTAAAGCGCGACCACTTCCTGCACAGCAAGGATCCGCTGGAATTGCGTCTGATGCGCGAGATCAAGCGGGTGCTGGATCCGGCCGGCATCATGAATCCGGGCAAGCTGCTGTAGCCTCGCGCGCGCCGCCCGAGCGCGGGCGGCGGCCGTCGATTTGCCGTGCCGGGCCATGCCCGGCGCTCAGGTCCGGTGATAGACCTCGGCGCCCTTCTTGACGAACTCCACCGCCTTTTCCTGCATGCCCTGCTGCAGCGCGTCCTTTTCGCTGACGCCCTGCGCCGCGGCATAGTCGCGCACATCCTGCGTGATCTTCATGCTGCAGAAATGCGGCCCGCACATCGAGCAGAAGTGCGCCACTTTCATCGAGTCCTTGGGCAGGGTCTCGTCGTGGAACTCCTTGGCGGTGTCCGGATCCAGGCCCAGGTTGAACTGGTCGTCCCAGCGGAACTCGAAGCGCGCCTTCGACAGCGCGTTGTCGCGGATGGCCGCGCCCGGATGTCCCTTGGCCAGGTCGGCGGCATGGGCGGCGATCTTGTAGGTGATGATGCCGTCCTTGACGTCCTTCTTGTTGGGCAGGCCCAGGTGCTCCTTGGGCGTCACGTAGCACAGCATGGCCGTGCCGTACCAGCCGATCAGGGCCGCGCCGATGCCCGAGGTGATGTGGTCGTAGCCGGGCGCGATGTCGGTGGTCAGCGGGCCCAGGGTATAGAACGGCGCCTCGTCGCAATGCTTGAGCTGCAGTTCCATGTTTTCCTTGATCATCTGCATCGGCACGTGGCCGGGGCCTTCGATCATGACCTGCACGTCGTGCTTCCAGGCCACCTGGGTCAGCTCGCCCAGGGTCTTGAGCTCGGCGAACTGCGCCTCGTCGTTGGCGTCGTAGCCCGAGCCGGGGCGCAGGCCGTCGCCCAGCGAGAAGCTGACGTCGTAGGCCTTCATGATTTCACAGATTTCCTCGAAGCGCTCGTACAGGAAGCTCTCCTTGTGGTGCGCCAGGCACCACTTGGCCATGATCGAGCCGCCGCGCGAGACGATGCCGGTCATGCGGTCGGCCGTCATGGGGATGAAGGGCAGGCGCACGCCGGCATGGATCGTGAAGTAGTCCACGCCTTGCTCGGCCTGCTCGATCAGCGTGTCGCGGAAGATTTCCCAGGTCAGTTCCTCGGCCTTGCCGTCGACCTTCTCCAGCGCCTGGTAGATCGGCACCGTGCCGATCGGCACCGGCGAATTGCGGATGATCCATTCGCGCGTTTCGTGGATGTGCTTGCCGGTCGACAGGTCCATGACCGTATCGCCGCCCCAGCGGATCGCCCAGGTCATCTTCTCGACTTCCTCGCCGATGCCGGAGCTGACGGCCGAGTTGCCGATGTTGGCGTTGATCTTCACCAGGAAATTGCGGCCGATGATCATCGGTTCGATTTCCGGGTGGTTGATGTTGGCCGGGATGATGGCGCGGCCGCGCGCGACTTCCTCGCGGACGAATTCGGGCGTGATGGCCGACGGGAGGGCGGCGCCGAACGACTGGCCGGGGTGCTGGCGCAGCAGGCGCTTGGCCAGTTTCTCGCCATCCGGGCCGCTGGCGCGCAGCGTTTCCAGGTAGTGTTCGCGGCGCAGGTTTTCGCGCAGCGCGATGAATTCCATTTCGGGCGTGACGATGCCGCGGCGCGCATAGTGCATCTGCGTCACGTTGGCGCCGGCGCGCGCGCGGCGCGGGGGGCGCTGCAGGTCGAAGCGCATCGCCGTCAGCTTCGGATCGGTCAGGCGCTCCTTGCCGTAGTCGCTGGTCGGGCCATCCAGCACTTCGGTGTCGCCGCGTTCTTCGATCCAGGCCCGGCGCAGGGCCGGCAGGCCGCGGCGGATGTCGATGCTGGCCTGCGGGTCGGTGTACGGGCCGCTGGTATCGTAGACGGTCAGGGGCGGGTTCTTCTCGCCGCCGAACATGGTGGGCGTGTCGGCCTGCTCGATCTCGCGAAACGGCACGCGGATATCCGGGCGCGAGCCGGTTTCGTAGACTTTGCGGGATTTGGGCAACGGCGCGACGGCGGCTGCGTCGACCTCGGCCGTGGCGGCCAGGAACTTGGGGTTGGCGTTCATGGAAAGCTCCAATCAAGAAGGTTTGGAGCCGAATCGGGATGGATTCCGCGCTGGCGCAAGGGCCGGCAACTGGAATACGCTCCCAGCATCGGCATTATCCGTACTGGTACGAAGGGACTCTCTCAACACGCTGCCGGCCTTGAAGGCGGGACAGCGAGTACCCCTGCGTGATCCTGGAGTATAGGCCGTATTGCGTCTTTACATCTGGAAGCAGTCTCGACTATCGGCCTTGCGTGGGGACCTGTACACTTTTTTGTAACGCCGTGGCCAGCGCGTCCGGCGCGTCAGCCTCTCTGCAAACTGAAGAAGGAAACCATCATGCAACTGACCATTCGCAAACTGGCTTACACGCTGGCTTTTTCCACGCTGGTGCTGGCCGGATGCACCACCGCGTCCAAGAAGACCGACGGCCAGGCGGCCACGCCGGCGGACCAGGCTTCCTCGCAGCAGGCGAGCGCGGCGTCGGTCGAGTTCTACGTGGCTCAGGCCAAGGCCGGCGACGGTCTGATGGAAGTCAAGGTGCCGGATGGTTCGCTCTACATGCAACGGCAGCCGGTCCTGACTCGCGCCGATCTCACCGAGGCGGCCGCGCTGGTCGACCGCCAGGGCCAGAACTTCGTGGGCCTGCGCTTCACCGAGGCGGGCGCCCGCAAGCTGAATGACATCAGCAGCAAGAATATCGGCAATATGCTGGCATTGGTGATCGATCGCGAACTGGTCGCCGCCCCGCGCATCGCCGAGCCCCTGAACCGCGGCGTGCTGGCCTTCGGCGTGCCGTCGGCCAAGGCGGCCTCGGAAATCGCCGCCAAGATCCGTGGCGACGCCGGCGCGCCCGCGGCCGGCGCGCCGGCCGCGCCGGCCCCCAAGCCGGCTCCCAAGCCTTGAGCCCGGGCCGGCCGTTCGCGGCCGGCCGGCGCAACCGGGGCAGCCTTGCGGGGCTGCCTTTTTCATGGACGGGCAAGCCGTGGGGCGGCCGTGCCCGTCGCCCGCCATGGCGTCGGCGAGCGTGTTGTACAGTGCCCCCCTATGCTTACCACCTCTGATCCCTTGCCCCATCCCTTGCTGCACGATGGCGTCGTGGCGGCCGTGGTGCGGCTGTGCGCCGACGCCACCCTCGACTTTCCCGCGCGTTGCGCCCGCCTGGAAGCGGCCATCCGCGCCTGCACGCGCGACCAGATCATCGAGCACCTGCAGCACGGCGGCGTGATTTCCGAATGCATCGGCCACGATTCGTCGGAAGAGAAACTGCTGGCCAAGTACAGCGATGTGCTGCTGGCGTGCGCGCTGGGCGAGCTCGGTTTCCAGGCCCGGGTGCTGGCCGAGCGCAGCGATGCCGCGGACGTCTATGCGGAATGCGGCGACCAGCGCATCGTGGGCGATGGCAAGATCTTCCGCCTGAGCCGCACGGCCCTCAATCCCAAGGACTACAAGGTGCCGTCGCTGAAGAAGTGGCGCCAGGGCGCCGGCTACAGCGCCGATTATTCGGTGCTGCTGGCGCCGTCGTTCCAGTATCCGTTGAGCCGCAGCCAGCTGTACGCGCAGGCGATCGACAACAATGTGCTGCTGCTGTCGTTCGAGCAACTGGCATTCCTGGTGCGGCACCACCAGCCCGGCCGCGATTATCGTCCGCTGTGGGAGTACGCAGGCACGCGCGCAGGCCAGGATACGGCGGCCTGGAAAGAGGCGCGTCAGTACTGGCATGGGCTGAACCAGCTGGTGGCCCGCCTGGCGGGCCAGACCGAGCAGGCGCTGCGCGACAGCTATGCCGCGCGGCGCCAGCTGCTGCAGCGCCAGTTCGACGACGAGATCGCCCACTGGGACGCCGAGGCGCAGCGCATACGCGGTCTCAGCCGCGAGCAGGCCATTGCGGAACTGCTGGTCAGCAAGAAGATCCAGGCCCGCGTGGACCTGATGCGCGGGGCGCAGCGCCAGCTGACCCTGCAACTGGACGATGCGCGCGCCTAGGCGCGCCTGGCGCTAGAGCGAGGCGCGCTGCTTGATCGAGAAGCCGGGCAGCAGGGCGCTGACCTGGCCGGCCAAGTCGACGATCAGCGCCGCGGTGTCGGCATCTTCCACGGCGGCGCAGTTCGCCAGCAGGGCGACGCCCTGGGCGATCAGCGCCACGCCGGCATCGTGCTCGTGCCAGCCGGCCCGCAACAGGCTGCGGTGCAGGCCGCCGCGCAGGATGGCGTCGAATTGCGCCTGCAGCGCCGCGCGCGCCAGCACCGGCCTGGGCGCCTGGGCGCGGCGCGCCACGAAGGTGGTGCAGGTGTTGACGGCCTCGGATGCCAGGGCGCGCGGCCGCGCCTTGCGCTCGATGCTCAACGGTTGCACGCTGTTGATCGTGAAGGGCGCGGCGCGGAACGCCGTCACCAGGGCGGCCCAGCCCAGTACCGAGGCATGGCTGTAGACGAAGGCCAGCAGGCCGTCGGGCTTGAGCACCCGGGCCGCTTCGCGCAGCGCCTGGCCCAGCCGTGCGCAGTATTCGTCGTGAGCCGCGCGCGCGCTGCCGCCGGCGCGCTGCCGCGAGGCCACCAGTTCGTCATGGCCGCTATTGGCGGTCGGCGCATGGGGCGGCGTTGTCGGGCGGTTTTCGATGGCGTCGATAAGCGGTTTCTTCCATGCATAGAAGAAATCTGCCAGAACGCTGTAGAAAATATTGTCGTAATAGGGCGGGTCGGTAACGATGGCGTCGAAGCTGTCGTCCGGATAGGGCAGCGCGGCGGCCGAGGCGCGCTGCACCTGCACCGGCCGGCGCAGCAGCGCCAGCGCGTCGATGCCGGCGCAGATGCGTTCCAGCTTGGCGTGGAGGTTGCCCGGCCCGGTGCCGACCGGATCGACTTCGGCATAGTCCCACAGCATGGCCACGCCCGGGCCGCAGAAGGCGCGTCCGACCTGCTCGTTCTGCGGAATCCACATCGACAGCCGGCAGTTCCAGTCCACCATCTGGTCGATCAGGCCGCTGAGCGAGGCGCTGACGAAGCGCGCGACGTCGGCGCCGTGCGCGGCCTGCAGCGTACGATGCTCGGCCAGCAGTTCCTCCAGCAGCATCAGCGTGACCAGGCGTTGGCGCGGATTGAACAGGTCGGCGTGGCCGCGCATGCCGTAGAGCGCCGGGTTGACGATGCCCGACCAGGCCGGCAGGGTGGTCGCGGGCAGGGCCAGGCCGGTGCGCTGCAGCAGCGTTTCTTCCTGTTCGCGCAGCAGGCCGGCCGCGGGCAAGGCATCGTCGCGCAGGGCGAATTGCTTGCCCACGCCGGCCGACGTGACTACCGCCACGCAATGGTCGGCGCTGTCGGCGATGCCGGGCGTGGCGGTGGCGCTGCAGCGCGGGCAGGCCGTCGCGCCGCGTCCGGCCCAGCGCGATGGGGGCGGCTCGCCATCCGGCAGCGACACCATGTCGACGCCGTCGCCATCGGGGCCGGGCGTGGCCACCATGGCCAGCGCCTTGCCGGCCTTCTTCGACAGCCAGGGCCGCCGCGACAGCGTATAGGCGTAGCCGCATTGCGGACAGGCGTGGCGGTAGGTCCAGAGATAGACGATGGGTTTTTCCGCCTGGCTGGCCAGGCGGCCGCGCAACGGATACAGGGTCTCGGTGCGCCGGGCCAGCCGTTGCAGCACCGCCTGGCCGTGCCGGTGCGCCAGCTGCTTGAGCAGGCCATGGTCCAGCGTGGCGCCGTAGGTCAGGTTGGCCTGCTGCAGGAATACCGCGAGTTCATTGACGTCGATGGAGTGGGCGTCGCAGCCCAGCAGCGCCGCCTCGAAGGCGATCGTGCCGCCGCCGCCGAACATATCCAGCACGCGCGGCGCGCCGCCGTACTGGCCGGCCAGCTCCGCGGCGGCCTCGGCCAGCAGCCCGGGCTGCGGCACGGGGGTGGCGCCCAGTTCGGACAGGCGCGCCGCGGCGCGCTTGTCGGCGGGCGCGCGCAAGGCGGCGTAGACCAGCGCGCGCATGGCCGAATGGGGGCGGCGCGCCCACCATACGTGGATGGTGTGCGGCGTTTCGCCGCGCCCGTAGCGTTCGGCCTTGCCGGCCAGGGACGCTTCGTAGAACGACAGTCCTTCGTCGATCAGCCGGCCCGGTCCGGCCACCGGCGCCAGCCGCGGGACGGGGGCCGCGGCGGGTCGACGGACGCGGCGCGGCGCCGCGGGCTTGCGGGAGGGGGGCGGCATGTATCTCGCTGAAATAAAGGCGCGCGCCCGGTGGGGCGCGGCAGGGGCATTATTCCATATCGCGGGCCGCGTTCAGCGCTCGCGCGGCCACGGCGGCGCGCGGCCGTAGTCGGCATGGCAGGCGTCGATGAAGGTGCGCACGAGCTGTTCGAGCAGCAGCTTGTCGCGGGCGCTGAGCGCCTGGTAGCGGGCGTGGGCGACGGCGCGAAACGGCCACGGCGCGGCAGCACGTTCGCCGCCCGGCTCCATCAGGCCGGGGCGCCAGGCAGCCGGGCCGCTGGGGTAGGCTTCGAGCTCCATCGGGCCCGCGCCGGTTTCGAGCCAGTCCAGGTTTACCTGCAGGGCGATCGCCAGCTTGCGGATCGAGCGGCTGGATTGGCGCAGGCCGTTTTCGTAGCTGGCCACGGCGCTTTGCGACAGACCGCTGATGTGCGCCAGGTTTTCTTGCGAGAGCTGGCGCAGTCGCCGAGCATGCTTCAATCGGTCCGAAAATTTCTTCACTAGCCGATTGAATCTTGCCAATCCAGTACGATGGTAGTTGGAAAATTACCTTGGTGTTGATATGCTCGGGCTTCGGTTCCAGGCAGGCGGGCGGCGCACACCGGCATCAGCATTTGCATCAGTGCTTGCGCGCGCGGCCGCGGCCGTCGGCGTATTCGGCATGGCAGGCTTCGACAAAGCTGCGCAGCATCTGTTCAAGCAGGCGTTTGTCGCGGGCGGCCAGTGCTTCGTACTGCGCACGCGCAATGGTCGTGAACGGCCACGGCGGCAGCGCGCGCGGCGGCGCTTCGCCACTGCCCGGTTCCATCAGGTAGTAAGCGCCGCCAGCGGGCGAAGCGCTGTAGTCGGCCAGGCTTTCCATCGAGCCCTTGCCGGTCTCCAGCCAGTCCAGGTTCACCTGCAGGGCGGCCGCCAGCTTGCGAACCGAACGGCTGGATTGCCGTTGGCCGTTCTCGTAGCTGGCTACCGCGCTTTGCGACAGGCCGCTGGCGCGCGCCAGATCCTGTTGCGTTAGCGAACGCAGTGCCCGCGCATGTTTCAATCGGTCTGAGAATGTCTTCACGGCCTGATTGAATCGTGCGAATCAAGCACTATGGTGGTTGAATTTATTACGTTAGTGTTGAAATGTCCACCTATTCCATTCCTGACGATTCCTGCGCCGGCCGCATATTGTTGGCGTTCAGCAGCGTGATGATCGAAGCGCGCGTCCAGCTCGAGGCTGGCTGGCGGCAGGCCGGCTGGATCGTCGACTGGTGCGAGGGCCAGCATGCGCTGGCGCGGCTGCTGGCCATGCACCCGCCCGATGCGGTGGCTCTGTGCGGCGTGGCCGGCACGCTGTCCGGCCTGGTTCGCACCACCCGCACCAGCGTGCCCGCCGCGGTGGTGGTGGCCTTGCTGTCCGAGGGCGGCCTGCCGGAGCGTATCGCCATGATGCGCGCCGGCGTCGACCTGTGCTGGCCGATCGAGACGCAGGTCGAAGAGGTGGCCGCGATGGTGGATGCGTTCGCGCGCCGGGGCACGGCCTCGGCCGCCGCGGCCAGCGCCTGGTACCTCAGCAATGCCGGCCGGGTCCTGGCCGGGCCTGGCGGCGTGCGCCTGCCCCTGACCGTCGCCGAGCGCGAGTTCATGGCGCGCTTGCTGGCCGCTCCCGGCCATCGCCTGGCGCGCCAGCAGCTTGCCTGCGGTTTCAGGCAGCGCGGCGTTCAGGATGGCGCGCCTGTCTCGTCCGAGGTGCTGCCTTCGTGGACGGCCAATTCTTCGCATGCCGCGTCGTATGACGCGGCCGCGGGCCTGTCGCGCAACGTCGACGTCATGGTCTCGCGTCTGCGCGCCAAGGCGCAGCGCATGGGCATCAATCTGCCCTTGCTGTCGGTGCGCCGCTGGGGGTACCTGTTCATCGCCGACAGCGACGCGGGCTGACTTGCTGCGCGAAGCCGCCGCTCGTACTGCCTGATAAACAATCCGGGGCATCGGGCGCGCACGGAACTGGCCTACACCTGGCACGCCATGGGCGGTCAGGAATACAGGACAAATCGGAGGGGCTTGTCCGGCATGTTGGTTGGTGTTGCCGGACAGTCCAGCGGCTCAGGTGACGACCAGGTTGTCGCGGTGCATCAGTTCCGGGTCTGTCATGCTGCCCAGGATGCGCGCGATCTGGCTCGACGGCTGGCGCAGGATGCGCCGGGTATCGGCCGACGAATAATTGATCAGGCCGCGCGCGCACTCGCGTCCATGCATGTCGACGCAGGCCACGACGTCGCCGCGCTCGAACTCGCCCTGGACTTCGGCCACGCCGATGGGCAGCAGGCTCTTGCCCTCGTGCAGCAGGGCATGCACGGCGCCATCATCGAGCACCACGCGGCCGCGCAGGCGCAGGTGGTCGGCCAGCCATTGCTTGCGCGCCGACCATACCGGCAGGACCGCGCGCAATTCCGTGCCGATGCATTCGCCTTGCGCCAGGCGGGTCAGCACATTGCGTTCGCGGCCTGATGCGATGACGGTATGGGCGCCGCTGTGGGCGGCCCGCTTGGCCGCCAGGATCTTGGTGAGCATGCCGCCGGTGCCCACGCCGCTGCCGGCGCCGCCGGCCATGGCTTCCAGGGCGGCATCGCCGGCTTGCGCATGCGCCACGAAGCGCGCGGCCGGGTCGCGGCGCGGGTCGGCTTCGTACAGGCCGCGCTGGTCGGTCAGGATGATGAGCGCATCGGCTTCGATCAGGTTGGTGACCAGGGCGCCCAGGGTGTCGTTGTCGCCGAAGCGGATTTCGTCGGTGACGACGGTGTCGTTTTCGTTGACGATGGGCACCACGCCCAGGCGCAGCAGGGCGAACAGGGTCGAGCGCGCATTCAGGTAGCGGTGCCGGTCGGCCAGGTCTTCGTGGGTGAGCAGGATCTGCGCGGTGCGCAGGCCGAACTCGGCGAAGGCGGCTTCGTAAGCCTGGCACAGGCCCATCTGGCCCACGGCGGCGGCGGCCTGCAATTCGTGCATGGCCGAAGGGCGCTTGCGCCAGCCCAGCCGCGCCATGCCTTCGGCAATGGCGCCGCTGGAAACCAGCACGACCTGCTTGCCCTGCTGGTGCAGGGCGGCGATCTGGGCTGCCCAGTGGCCTACCGCGGCGCGATCGAGGCCCCGGCCTTCGTTGGTGACCAGCGAGGAACCCACTTTGGCGACCAGCCGATTGGCCGCGGAAATGACAGAAACGGCAGAGGTTTGGGCAGTCATGGCGATGACCGGTGTGGCGTTTCGAGGGCTGCCGCGCGATGCGCGGCGGGTGACGGAGTGCGGGAAAGGGTTATTCGTCACCGCCAGGCGGCGTGGCGGGCGCGGCGCCGCCACGGCTGGCGTCGAAACGCGGATCTTCGAACACATAGGTGCCGTCGGCCTGGTCCTGGGCGTCCTGGTCCTTGCGCTTTTCGGCGTCGAGGTAGTCCTGCAGGGCCCAGATCAGGTCCTGGGTGCCTTCGCCGTTGAGGCCGGAGATCGCGAAGACCGGGCCGGTCCAGCCGAATTCGGCGCAGAAGCGCTGCTGGGCGTCCTGGGCGTCGGGCACCATGTCCAGCTTGTTGAGCACCAGCCAGCGGGGCTTGGCGGCCAGCTCGGGATCGTAGCGGCGCAGTTCTTCGACGATGGCGTTGGCATCGACGACCGCCTGCTCGATGGGATCGGCTTCCGGGTCGGGGCTGGAGATATCGACCAGGTGCAGCAATACGCGCGTGCGCGCCAGGTGGCGCAGGAACAGGTGGCCCAGGCCGGCGCCCTCGGAGGCGCCTTCGATCAGGCCGGGAATGTCCGCCACCACGAAGCTGCGCGAGGGCGAGGTGCGCACCACGCCCAGGTTGGGGTGCAGCGTCGTGAAGGGGTAGTCGGCGATCTTGGGCCGCGCGTTCGAAATGCGGCTGATCAGCGTCGACTTGCCGGCATTGGGCAGCCCGAGCAGGCCGACGTCGGCCAGCACCTTGAGCTCCATGCGCAGGCGGCGCTGTTCGCCTTCCTTGCCGGGCGTCCATTGGCGCGGCGCGCGATTGGTGCTGGACTTGAAATGGATGTTGCCCATGCCGCCGGCGCCGCCCGCGGCCAGCGTGACCTTCTGGTCGTGCCGGTCCAGGTCGAACAGCACCTCGCCGGTATCGGCGTCGTGCACCACGGTGCCCACCGGCACGCGCAGGGTGATGTCGGGGGCCGCTGCCCCGTATTGGTCCGAGCCGCGGCCGTTCTCGCCGTTCTTGGCGCGATGCAGGCGGGCGTAGCGGAAGTCGATCAGGGTGTTGATATTGCGGTCGGCCACGGCATAGATGCTGCCGCCGCGCCCGCCGTCGCCGCCGTCCGGGCCGCCCTTGGGGATGAATTTTTCGCGCCGAAAGCTGGCCACGCCATTGCCGCCCTTGCCGGCGATGACTTCAATGGTGGCTTCGTCTACGAATTTCATGATCTTTGGTGGCTATTCGGTGTCTGCCCGCCAGGCGGGCGGATGTTGCGCCGCGGCGGCGCGGCCGTGCGGTTCCGGCTATTCTGCCTGAAAACAAAAAGCCCTGCCGCGTGCGGCAGGGCTCGCCGTTCCGGGGAACGCGCAGCCGATTACTCGGCGGCGACCACCGAGACGGTGGGTTTGTTCAGGGCGCCCTTGACGCTGAAGTGCACCTTGCCGTTGGCCAGGGCAAACAGGGTGTGGTCCTTGCCCACGCCGACGTTCACGCCGGGGTGAAAGCGGGTGCCACGCTGGCGCACGATGATCGAGCCAGCCAGGATGCTTTGGCCGCCATACACCTTGACGCCCAGTCGTTTCGATTCCGAGTCGCGGCCGTTCCGGGTAGAACCGCCGCCCTTTTTCTGTGCCATGTTTAGCTCCTGCTAATTAGGTACCGGGCCGTATCAAGCCGTGATGGCTTCGATGCGGATCTCGGTGTAGTTCTGACGGTGGCCTTGGTGCTTCTGGTAGTGCTTGCGACGGCGCATCTTGAAGATCTTGATCTTGTCGTGCCGGCCATGTGCAAGAACCGTCGCCTTGACCACGGCGCCGGAGACGAGCGGCGTGCCAACTTTCAGCTGGTCGCCTTCGCCCACGGACAGCACTTGGTCCAGGGTGATTTCTTGCCCAATGTCAGCAGGTATCTGTTCTACCTTGAGTTTTTCGCCGGTGGCAACGCGATACTGCTTGCCGCCGGTTTTTATGACCGCGTACATGGGATATATCCTTAAATTGAAATGTGGATTGCAGGCATTTGCATGGCCTGCGGTGCAACACTGGCTCTCGCAAGGTGCGCAAGGCTTGGCCGGCGCACCCGCGTGTTTCCCAGTAATGCCCATCCAGGCACCGTGCGGTGCGGGCAATCCAGGCGCAATTCGGCCAAAGACCGAATCGACGATTCTAGTCCGCGCCTGTGGAAAAGTCAAAAAGCCGTGCTGGGCTAAGGGCTTAGGGCGGCGGGAGAGGGCTGCGGCGGCCCGCGCGCTGTGGCGTGCGGGCCACAGGCGCGGCGTCCAATCGCCGCGGGCGCGGTCTTGCGCGGCGCCGGGTGCGGCCCTAGACTCGCGCGATTCTTCCTGGCGGCCCTGCCGTTTGCAACGGCCCGGCGATGCCCCGGCGTCCTCTTGGAGATTGCTGGCCATGGCGGTACCTCATGACGACTTGCCCGAAGACCTGGAGCGCGCCTTGCTGGTTGGCCGCGTGTGGCGGCCGGCGCCCGTCGACGGGCCATGCGTGGTGGCGGTGCGGGGCGGGCGGCTGTACGACCTGACCGCGGTGACGCCGACGCTGGCCGACCTGCTCGATCGCGGCGACCGCGTTGCGCTGGCGCGCAATGCCGCCGGCGAATGCCTGGGGCCGGCGGCCGATTGGCTGGCCGGCCGCGCCGCCGGGGCGATGCTGGCCCCGTGCGACCTGCAGCCGGTCAAGGCCGCCGGCGCGACCTTCGCGGCCAGCCTGGTCGAGCGGATAGGCGCGGAACAGGCCGGCGGCGACGCCGGTCGCGCCGCGGCGGTGCGCGAGCGCATCGCCGGGCTGATCGGCACCGACCTGTCGCAGTTGCGGCCGGGTTCGCCCGAGGCGGCGCGCCTGAAGGCCGTCCTGCGGGCGCGGGGAATGTGGTCGCCATATCTCGAAGTGGGACTCGGCCCCGATGCCGAGGTGTTTTCCAAGGCGCCGCCCATGGCCTCGGTGGGATATGGGTCCTGGATCGGGCTGTTGCCGGAGTCCGAGTGGAACAACCCGGAGCCGGAGATCGTGCTGGCGGTGGACGCGCGCGGCCAGGCGGTGGGCGCGACCCTGGGCAACGACGTCAACCTGCGCGATGTCGAGGCGCGCAGCGCGCTGCTGCAGAACCGGGCCAAGGACAACAACGGCTCGTGTGCCATGGGGCCGTTCGTGCGCCTGTTCGACGCCGGCTACGGACTGGGCGATGTGCGCCGCGCCGACGTGCGGCTGCGCATCGAGGGGCAGGAGGACGGTTTCGTGCTGGACGCCACGAGCCACATGCGCGAGATCAGCCGCGACCCGCTCGAACTGGTGCGCCAGACCTGCGGCGGCCATCATCAGTATCCGGATGGGTTTATGCTTTTCCTTGGCACCATGTTTTCGCCCACCCAGGACCGCGCCGCCGCCGGCCGCGGTTTCACGCACCGCCCGGGCGACCTGGTACGCATTGCCTCGCCGCGGCTGGGGGCGCTGGTCAATCGCGTCGGCCTGGCCACCGCCATCGCGCCCTGGACGTTCGGCGTGCGGGCGCTCTATGCCAATCTGCGCCGCCGTGGCCTGTAGCGGTCCGGCGGGTCCTGGGCAGACCGTATAATTCGGCCGACGTGTGCCGGCGCTGCGTGCGCCGGGTATGAGTGTGCGAGCCGCCGGCCGGCTCCCTTACCTGTCGGATACGCCTTGAATCTCCCTGAGTTGATTGCCCCTATTGCCGACGACATGAAGGCTGTCGACGCGGTCATCCGCGACCGGCTGAATTCCGATGTCGTGCTGATCCGCACCATCGGCGACTACATCATCGGCGCCGGCGGCAAGCGCATGCGGCCCGCCATGGTGCTGATGGTGGCGCGCGCGCTCGGCTACCAGGGCACGCACCACCAGTTGCTGGCCGCGGTCGTCGAGTTCATCCACACCGCCACGCTGCTGCATGACGACGTGGTCGACGAGTCGGACCTGCGCCGTGGCCGCGACACGGCCAACGCCGTGTTCGGCAACGCCGCCAGCGTGCTGGTGGGCGATTACCTGTATTCGCGCTCGTTCGAGATGATGGTCGAGGCCGACTCGATGCGCATCATGCAGATCCTGTCGCAGGCCACCACGGTGATCGCCGAAGGCGAGGTGCTGCAGCTGCTCAACGTGCACGACCCCGATGTGTCGCAGGAGCGCTACCTGCAGGTGGTGCGCTACAAGACCGCCAAGCTGTTCGAGGCCGCAGCCCAGGTCGGTGCGGTGCTGGCTGGCGCCAGCCCCGAGCAGGAGACCGCCGCGGCCGCCTATGGGCGCCACGTCGGCACCGCCTTCCAGCTGGTCGACGACGTGCTGGACTACAGCGGCGATGCCCACGCCTTGGGCAAGAACGTGGGCGACGACCTGCGCGAGGGCAAGCCCACGCTGCCCCTGATCCGCGTCATGGAGACGGGCACGCCCGAGCAGCGCGAGCTGATCCGCGAGGCGATCAAGACCGGCCAGGCCGACTTCGCCGCGGTGGCCCAGGCCATCCAGGCCACCGACGCCCTGGCGCATGCGCGCCAGGCCGCCGAAAACGAGGCCGAACTTGCCCGACAGGCGCTGTCGGCCTTCCCGGTTTCCCTTTATCAAAAATCTCTGCTAGAATTCTGCGCTTTCGCGGTGAATAGAGATCGTTGATCGAAATCCAGGCGCCGGGGAAGAAAAAAGCAAGACAGCAAGAATCGGGGCGTAGCTCAGCCTGGTAGAGTACTGCGTTCGGGACGCAGGAGTCGGAGGTTCGAATCCTCTCGCCCCGACCAACTTCCGTTGGTCGAATTTCCCGGGTGGCGCCATGTGCGTTGCCAGCCCACAAGCCGTACAGCGAAGGGGCGCATAGCGAAAGCCGATACCGCAAACGTGGTGTCGGCTTTTTTGCGTTCGCGCCGCGTCTTCGGCGCGGCGGGCTCAGCCCGCCTGGCGCCGCGCCCGCCTGCGGCCGGCGCTGATTTCATAGCATTCGCAGAAGGTCTGGGCCAGCAGGCTCAGCGGGCTGCTGGACGGATACACCAGGTACGTCGAGAAGCGGATGTCCGGCGCGAACGGCTTGATGGCGATGTCCAGCGAGCGAAAGCCGTCGGCCACGTCCGGGTTGGCGATGCTCACGCCCAGTCCCAGGCCGACCATGTGGCAGATGGCGGCGGCGAAGTGCGATTCGCAGGACAGGATGCGGCGGTCGCCCGCGGCGGCGAAGACCTTGTCGATTTCCTTGCGCATGGCGTCGTTGGGCGAAAGAGATAGAAAGCGCTCGCCGGCCAGATCCGCCGGCGCGAGGGCGCGCGGCATCCCGGCCAGCCGGTGGCCGGCCGGGACGATGCATACGCCCAGCGCTTCGCTGGCCACGTGGTGGCCGATGCCGGGGCTGCTGAATATGTCCGAGGCCACGCCGATGTCGCTATAGCCCGCGGCGGTCCATTGGCAGACCGTGATCGAGTCGGCCACGTGCATGGACACCGTGACGTCGGGGAAGCGCTCGGCGAACAGCTGCATGGCCTCGGGTACCGTGACCAGGGCGGGCGAGGGCACGGCCGAGATGCGCAGGTGGCCGGTGCCGCGCCTGCGCAGGGTGGCGGCGGAGCTTTCCAGGCTGCGCAGGCCCGCGAACGTCATCTCGACGTCGCGAAAGAACACCTCGCCTTCGCGCGTGGGCACCAGCTTGCCGGCCACGCGCTCGAACAGGCGCAACCCGATGCGCGTCTCCAGCTGGGCGATGACCCGGCTGACGTTGGGCTGCGTGGTATGCAGGTCCTTGGCCGCCTGTGTCATGGAGCGCGTCAGCATGACTGCCCGGAAAGTCTCGACCTGGCGAAAGTTCAGCATGGGTCATATCAATTTTGCATGGACCATGATGATAATCCAATTAGTCATATGGGGTGCGAGTCCATAACATGGCCGCATCGACATCAGGGAGGCCGCCACCGGGCCTCCCGACTTTAAGGAACGTGCCCCAATGAGCCTTCGGATCGGAGTGGACATCGGCGGGTCCTTCGCGGACTTTGCCGTGCTGGATGAATCCACGCGAACAATTCAAACCCTGAAAGTCTTCTCCCGCCCGGACGCGCCGGGCAGCGAGGTCCTGGCTGGCATCGAGCAGCTGAAGGCGCGGCATGGCCTGGATCCGGCCCAGGTGTCGTACTTCACGCACGGCACGACGGTGGGGGTCAACGCCGTGGTGCAGCGCCGCGGCTTGAAGCTGGCGCTGATCACCACGCGCAACTTCGAGGACGTGCTGGACATCGGCCGGCTGAAGATTCCCGACATGTACCACCTCATGTCCAAGCGGCCGGCGCCGCTGATTTCGCGCGACCGGGTGTTCGGCGTGGACGAACGGCTGGGCGCCGATGGCAGCGTGGTCGCGCCGGTGGACGAGGCCAGCGTGCTGGCGGCGGCCGAGGCGCTGCGCGAGGCCGGCTGCGAAGGCGTGGTCGTCTCGCTGCTGCATGCCTACCGCAACCCGGCCCATGAACGGCAGGTCAAGGCGATCCTGCAGCGCGCGCTGCCGGGAATGTTCGTGTCCTGCTCGCATGAGGTCTGGCCGATCATCCGCGAATACGAACGTACGCTGACCGCCACCATCGGCGGCTATGTGCAGCCGCGCGTCTCGCATTACCTGGAAAGCCTGCAGGGCGCGCTGCGCGAGAGCGGGGTACCGGTGGACCTCAAGGTCACCAAGTCCAACGGCGGCGTGATGAGCGCCGAGCATGGCAAGGCCAATTGCGTACAGATGATCCTGTCGGGCACCGCCTCGGGGGTGATCGGCGCGGCCTACATCGCCGATCTGTGCCATATCCCGAACTGCATGAGCCTGGATATCGGCGGCACGACTGCCGATATCGCCCTGATCGTCGACGGCAAGCCGCAGTTCGCCACGGGCGAGTACATCGGCGACTTCCAGATCCATATTCCCTCGGTATCGGTGTCGTCGGTGGGCGACGGCGGCGGGTCGATCGCCTGGGTGGACGAACTGGGCGTGCTGAAGGTGGGGCCCCAGAGCGCGGGTTCCACGCCCGGGCCGGTGTGCTACGGCAAGGGCGGTACCCAACCCACCATTACCGACGCGTTCGCGGTCATGGGCGTGATCGGCTCGCAGCAACTGGGCTACAACGCGGTCCAGGTCGACGTCGAGGCGGCGCGCCGGTCGATCGAGCCGCTGGCCGAAAAGCTGGGCACCGACGTGCTGCGGACCGCCGAGGCCATCGTCAATGTGTCGGTGTCCAGCATGTACGCGGGCGTGAGCCGGGTGATTTCGCGCTTCGGCATCGATCCGCGCGTGTTCAGCCTGATGCCGTTCGGCGGCGCCGGCCCGATGCTGGCCTGCTACCTGGCCAAGGCCCTGAAGGTGCAGAAACTGCTGGTGCCCACCACGCCGGGCGTGCTGAGCGCGCTGGGCGGGCTGATCGCGGATGTGAAGAACGATTTCGTGCGCACCACGTACTGCGACCTCAATGCCGCCACCGTGGGCTCGCTGGCCCAGGCGGCCAGCGAGCTGGAGGCGCAGGCACGCGCGTGGCTGGTGGCCGAGGTCGGCACCGACGCGGACGCCGAGATCGATATTTCCGCCGACATGCGTTATCGCGGCCAGTCGTTCGAGATCGATACCCCGGTCGAGCGGGCATGGCTGGAGGCGGGCGCCATCGACAGCCTGAGCCAGGCCTTTCACAAGGAGCACGAACGGCTGTACGGGCACGGCGACGCCAGCGCGGGCGTGCAGGTCGTGGCGATGCGGCTGGTCATTACGTCCAGGACGCCCAAGCCCGAGCTCAACCATATCGCCCAGGGCGCCGGCGTGCCGCCGCGCGAATCCACCCTGCGCATCTGGCTGGAGGGCCAGTACCGCGACGTGCCGCTGTACCGGCGCGAGAAGCTGCTGGCCGGCCAGGCCTTCAGCGGTCCCGCCATCGTGGCCCAGGACGATTGCACCACCTGCGTGCTGCCCGGCTTCGACGCGCGCGTCGATACCTACGGCAACCTGGAACTCACCGCGCTCGCGCTGAACTGACCTGGACAGGGCATCACATGAACTTCGACAAAACCGTACTGCAGATCTTCGCGAACTACTGCGTGGCCGCCGCGGAAAGCATGGCGCATACGCTCATGCGCACCGCGCACTCCGCGTTCGTGAAGGAAACCGAGGACTTCTCCTGCACCATCATGACGCCGCGGGGACAGACGTTCGCCTCGCCCAAGACGCTGGGCGCGACCTGGTACCCGGGCCTGGATTTCAGCGGCGCCATCGACATGATCGACGGCTACGAGCCGGGCGACATCTGCATGACCAACGACGCGTACAGCGGCTACGTGGCCACGCATACGCCCGACATCATGATGTGGAAGCCGGTGTATTACCAGGGCGAGATGGTGTGCTTCGTGGGCGGCCATATCCACAACACCGACATGGGCGGAGCGGTGCCGGCGTCCCTGTCGCGCACCCTGACCGAGGTGCACCAGGAAGGGATACGCTTCCCGCCCACCAAGATCGTGCGCCGCGGCGTGCTCAACGAGGAACTGATGCGCCTGATGGAGCTCAACGTGCGTTCGCCCGAGCAGAACCGGGGCGACCTGCAGGCGCAGACGGCCATGCTCATGACCGGCGAGCGCCGCATCGTCGAGATTATCGAGCGCTTCGGACTGCAGGCTTTCAAGGAAGGCATGGCGGCGATGCTCGATTATTCGGAGCAGCAGGCGCGCGCCATTGTGCGCGCCATGCCTGACGGCGAATATTTCTTCGCCGAGTACGCCGACGAGGATTCGCTCAACGGCAAGCCGCTGCGCGTGGCGATCACCCTGCGCATCCGCGGCGACGAGCTGGAGTTCGACTTCACCGGCAGCGATCCGCAGCTGACCTCGTCGCTGAACATGCCCACCGGCGGCAAGGAACGCCACGTGCTGGCCCTGGTCGGCCTGAACTACGTGCTGTATTCGCTCAACCCGGAGATCCTGCTCAATGCCGGCATGCTGCGCGTGGCGCGCTGCATCCTGCCGGAGGGCTCGGTGGTCAATCCGCTGGCGCCGGCGGCGGTGGGAATGCGCAGCCTGACCTGCAAGGTGGTGCAGTACGCCACCATGGGGGTGTTCTCGCAAGTGGTGCCGGACCGCCTGCCCGCCTCGCCCGCCGGCGGGATGAGCATCGTCAACGTGAAGACGACCGACCGCGACGGCAAGACCATCATCGCCGCCATCGGGCCGGTGGGCGGCGGCGCGGGCGGCGATCCGTACAGCGACGGCGCCGACGCGTCCGGGGCCATCGTGGCGTTCCTGCGCAATACGCCGGTCGAGATCAACGAAACCGAAGTTCCCATCCGCATCACCCGCTACGGCATGGTGCCCGACAGCGGCGGCCCGGGACGCTACCGCGGCGGCCTGGGCACATGCATGGAGTTCCAGGTGTACACGCCCAATTCGGCGGTCACCGCGCGCAACCGCGACCGGTCCCGTTTCGCGTCCTGGGGCGTGCTGGGCGGCAAGGCCGGCACCGTGTCGCGCTTCCTGCGCAACCCCGGCACCGCGCACGAGGAGGACCTGGGCGTGCACGATTTCATCCAGTGCCAGCCGGGCGATGTGATCCGCCTGGAGGGCTGCGGCGGCGGGGGCTACGGCTCGCCCTGGGAGCGCGATCCGGCCAGGGTGCTGCACGACGTGCGCTGCGGCTACGTGTCGGTCGAGAACGCCCGCGGGCAGTATGGCGTGGTCATCGAGGGCGGCGAGGTCAGCCGGGATGCCACGGCGCGGTTGCGCGCCGAACTGGCTGGGCGCGATCCGGCCGTCGCGCACTATGACCACGGCGCCGGCCGCGACGCCTTCGAGGCGGTCTGGACGCTGGCCCGCTACGAACGCATGACCCATCACCTTGCCGGCGTGGCGCCGATCTGGCGCCACTTCCTGAAGATCAAGATCTTCGATGCGCTGGAGCAGCGCCTGGGCGGCAACGTTGCGGACACACGGCCGGAAATCATCGACGAGATTTTCGCGCAACTGCTCAAGGCCTATCCCCAGCTGCAGGCCGCCAGCGCCTGAGGCGCCGATCGCAACGCTACCGATACATACCGTCATGCAACAACTGAAACAGGCATTGCTGCGCATCGACACGCCCCACACGCCGCCCGCCGAGGTGGATGTGGCCATCATCGGCGCGGGCGCGGCCGGGGTCGCGACCGCGCACGAACTGACGCGGCTCGGTGTGCGGGTCGCGGTCATCGAGAAGGGCTGGGTGGCCGCCGAGCAGAGCAGCCGCAATTGGGGGTGGTGCCGCACGCTGGGGCGCGATATCCGCGAGCTGGAGCTGGCCAGGCTGAGCGTCGACCTGTGGCGCAGCGTGCAGGCCGATACCGGCGTGGATGCGGGCTTTCGCGAGACCGGCGTGGTGTTCGTGACCGACGATCCGTCCGAGCTGCGGACCTGGGAGCGCTGGCAGCAGGCCGCCGCCGCGCGCGGCGTGCCGGCCCGGATGCTGTCGGCGCGCGAGGCCAACGCCACCCACGCCTGGGGCAAGACGCCCTGGATAGGCGGCATCCGTACCGAGCGCGATGGCTATGCGGAACCGGCGCGCGCGATTCCGCTGCTGGCGCGCCACGCCATGGACAACGGTGCGCAGGTCATCCAGCAATGCGCGGTCAATGAACTGCTGGTCGAGGGCGGCCGCGTGGCCGGTGTGCAGACCGAGCGCGGCCTGGTGCGCGCCAGCCAGGTGGTGGTGGCCGGCGGCGTCTGGTCGTCGCTGTTCTGCCGCAAGCACAAGCTGCCCTTGCCGATCCTGCAGGTGCATTCCTCGGCCTCGCGCAGCAGGCAGTTCGACACCGGCGGGGCGGCGCCGGCAAGAGCGACGCATTTCTCGTTCCGCCACCGCGAGGATGGCGGGCTGACGCTGGCCAAGAGCGGCCGGGGCACCATGCACGTCGTGCCCGACCTGTTGCGCTACGGCATGAAATTCCGCTCGCTCTACCGCGCCCGCAAGGCCAACGTCAGATTGTCGATCGGCAGGCAGTTCTTCGCGCAGTGCTGGGACGAGTTTCGCTACTTCCACCTCGACAGGCCTCCCTATGCCCGCCATCGGGTGCTGGATCCCGGGCCGGACATGGCCCTGGTGCGCAGCGCCTACGAGGACGCGGGGGCCGTGTTTCCCGGCATGGGGCCCGACCTGATCGACCAGGCCTGGGGCGGCGTCATCGACAACACGCCCGACGGCATCCCCGTCATTTCCGACGTGGCCCGGATGCCGGGCCTGTATTTGTGTACCGGTTTCAGCGGCCATGGGTTCAGCTCCTCCCTGGGAGCCGGCCGCTGCCTTGCGCAATGGATCGCGCGGGGGCGCTCCGACCTGTCGCTGGACGCGTTCTCGTACGCGCGCCTGGTCGACGGGCGGCGCCTGCAACCCAGCATTCTGTATTGAACGGCCGGCACGTACCGGCGGTCTTGGGCAGTCATCACTTCTGCAAGGGGAATACCAATATGCGATACAACCGAAGAGCCTTCCTGGGCGCGATGGCCGCGCTGCCGGCGGCATTGGGCGCCGCACGCCTGGCATCGGCGGCGCCGGCCGGCGAGGCCGGCTATCCGGACCGGCCGATCAAGTTCCTGGTGCCGTTTTCCGCCGGCAGCAGCACCGACATCGCGGCCCGCGCGTATGCCGAGGTCACCACCAAGGCGATCAAGGGCGCGTCCGTGGTGGTGGAGAACCGCGCGGGGGCGGGCGGCAACGTGGGCGCGGCGGTCATCGCGCGTTCGGCGCCCGACGGCTACTCGCTGCTCTACAGCGCCGCCACGCCCTATGCGATCGCGCCGTTCGTCTATCCCGATCTCTCGTATAACCCGATACGCGACTTCGCGCCCATCGCCGTCACGATCAGCGTGCCGGTGTTCGTGGTGGTGGCCGGCGACAGCGACATCCATACGATGGCCGACCTCGCCGCGCACATGAAGGCCGGGCAGCAGGCGGTCAGCTACGGCTCCAACGGCGTGGGGACGTCCAGCCACATCATCTGCAAGCTGATCGCCATGGAGCTGGGATATCCCGACGTGCTGCACGTGCCGTACCGCCAGGGGTCCCAGGGCGTCATGGCCGATGTCATCGGCAAGCGCCTGACCTACGCCGTCGATCCCTGGTCGGTCGTCGGTCCGCTGGTGCAGTCCGGACGCTTGCGCGCCATCGCCACCACCAACGGACAGCGCCTGTCGGTGGCGCCGGACATCCCGACCCTCAGCGAGATCTTCAAGAAGGACTTCGCCGTCGTGACCTGGAATGGATTGTGGGCGCCGGCGGGTACGCCGCAGGGCATCGTGGACCGGCTCGGCAAGGCGTTCGAGTCGGCCCGCGAGAACCAGGAGCTGGTCAGGCAGTTCGAGAGCCAGGGCACGCCGCTGATGCCGGCCATGTCGCTGGCGCAGACCAGAACGTTCATGACCGGCGAAGTCGAGCGCTGGAAGCGTTTCGTGCAGGCATCGGGCATCAAGCTCTAGGCAAACCGGCGCCGCGGTCCGCGGCGCCGCCTCCACATTGCAAAGGAAGACCTCATGTCCTTATCCGTCGGCAACGCCGCGCTGCTGCCTGGCCGCAACCTGATTGGATCGGAATGGCGCGAAGCGGCGCTGGGCGCGCGCTTCGCGGTTGCGGATCCCGCCACCGGCAAGGTGATCGCGCATGTGCCCGACAGCGGCGCGCGCGATGCGGGCGCGGCCGTCACGGCGGCGCACCAGGCCTTCGCGGACTGGCGCCGGACCCCCGCCAAGGTCCGCGCGCAGATCATCAAGCGCTGGAATGCCCTGTTGCACGAGAACGCCGAAGACCTGGCCCGTCTGATTTCCTCGGAGCAGGGCAAGCCGCTGGCCGAGGCTCGCGGCGAGGTGAGCTATGCGGCCAGTTATGTCGAGTGGTTCGCCGAAGAGGCCACG
Source organism: Bordetella bronchiseptica (assembly GCF_900636925.1). NCBI lineage: Bacteria > Pseudomonadati > Pseudomonadota > Betaproteobacteria > Burkholderiales > Alcaligenaceae > Bordetella > Bordetella bronchiseptica. The sequence continues at coordinate 4,839,057 of NZ_LR134326.1, read as the reverse complement.
CGCGCCGACGGCGACCTCATCCCCAGCCCGGCGCAAGGGCGGCGCATGTTCGCGTTGCGCGAGCCGGTCGGCGTGGTGGCGGCGATCACGCCGTGGAACTTCCCGGCGGCCATGATCGCCCGCAAGATCGCCCCGGCCCTGGCGGCCGGGTGCACGGTCGTGTGCAAGCCGGCCGAGGACACGCCGCTGACGTCGCTGGCGCTGACGGCCCTGGCGCAGCAGGCGGGGGTGCCGCCCGGCGTGCTCAACATCGTGACCGCCTCGCGGGGCCGCGCCGCCGAAGTCGCCGACGCCTGGCTGGACGACCCGCGCGTGCGCAAGATCACCTTTACCGGCTCCACCCCCGTGGGCAAGCATCTGGCCAGGCGCAGCGCCGACACCTTGAAGCGGGTCTCGCTGGAGCTGGGCGGCAATGCGCCTTTCATTGTGTTCGACGACGCCGACCTGGACGCCGCGGTCGAGGGCCTGATGGTGTCCAAGTTCCGCAATGGCGGCCAGACCTGCGTCTGTCCCAACCGCATCTTCGTGCAGGCCGGCGTGCACGACGCGTTCGTCCGCAAGCTGGCGGCGCGGGTGGAGGGGCTGGTCGTCGGGCCGGCCAGCGACCCGGCTTCGCAGATCGGGCCGATGATCAACGCGCGCGCCGTCGAGAAGATCGAGCATCACGTCGCCGACGCCCTGGAGCGCGGCGCTCGCCTGGCAGTGGGCGGCAAGCGCATCCACTCGGCCCGTTGCGCCGGCGACCACTATTACGCGCCGACCGTGCTGACGGGGGTGGACGAGACCATGGCGTGCTTTCGCGAGGAAACCTTCGGGCCGGTCGCGCCGATCACGGTCTTCGCCAGCGAGGCCGAGGTGGTGGCGGCGGCCAATGCGACCGCGTTCGGCCTGGCCGCCTACTTCTACTCGACCGACGTGCGGCGCATCTGGCGCCTGGCCGACGCGCTGGAGACCGGCATCGTCGGCGTCAACGAGGGCGCGCTGGCCGCCGAGGCGGCCCCGTTCGGCGGCGTCAAGGACTCGGGTTACGGCCGCGAAGGATCGCGCCATGGCCTGGCCGAGTACATGCAGATCAAGTACGTCTGCCAGGGCCAGCTGGACTGAGGGCGCGTCGCGCGATCAGGCGGTGCCCCGGCCTCGCGGCGCGTATCCGCCGTTGCTCGCGCGCAGTCCTGCGATCAGTTCGGCATGGTAGCGGTCCAGCTGCGCGCGAGCGGCGGCCGCGTCCAGCGCGCGGCCTCGGTACTCCTTGACGCGCGCGGTGTCGCCGCCGCGCCGAACGCGCAGCGAACGGCCCACGCTGTCGGGGTGCCGTTCGGCCAGCGCGCGGCGCAGCGCACGATTGTCGTCGCGCGAGAATGGCGCGATCCAGTCGATGATCCACAGTCGGTCGCCGCAGTTCCAGGCATTCCCGCCCAGCGACGAGGGCGCCATGACATAGGAGAGTTCGGTGTCGGCGTCCATGAGGGCCCAGCTGCAGTATGCAACCGGCACGTCATTGCATCGCAGCAGAATGTATTGGCCCAGCTGAATCGGCGCGAGCGTGTTGCGTGCGAGCAGATGCACCGGCCAGTCGCGGTGCATGGGAGAGTTCATCCACAGCCAGGCAATATTGCCCAGTGCCGCGAAGTCGTCGGTGGGATTGAGGAGGGAGGGCGCTTGGGCGGACGGAAGCATGACATCGGTGCATGGTGGAGCGGGGGGCATATTCCGTGTTGGGTGCGCGCATGGCAAGCCGCCGGCGCATCATGGTTGCGACGGAATGGCTTTTCTTACATGTTTCCAGGATATGTCCGTATTTCGGGCGATGCCTCGGTCGCGGCGCCTGCTTTTGTCGAACATGTGCAATGTTGTTGTCGCGATCGCGTTGGCGCTTGCTCGCTTATTTATCTCCCTTGAAGCCTTGTTCTTCTTTTCATTAGAAAGAAATATGCGCTTTGTGTTTAGGATGATTTTCCTGTCCGAGTAGGGTGGATCCAAATTTTCCGGATTGGTGGGAATTTGTGCATTTTTCATTGCGAATGTTGGAATAATTTCGCCCATCGTCATACGACGTGCTGGATGTTTGGTTCTTGCAGAAGGATGAGGTTCTGAGCGCTACACACCGGTTGCGTCGGTGCGAATCCGTTCAATCGACTACTTATCGACAGATCCACATGCAGCAATCGCATCAGGCTGGTTACGCAAACGCCGCCGACCGGGAGTCTGGCATCCCCGCAGCCGTACTCGATGGCATCAAGGCCGTGGCGAAGGAAAAAAACGCCACATTGATGTTCCGCCTGGTCAACCCCCATTCCACCAGCCTGATTGCCGAAGGCGTGGCCACCAAAGGATTGGGCGTGCACGCCAAGTCGTCCGATTGGGGGTTGCAGGCGGGCTACATTCCCGTCAACCCGAATCTTTCCAAACTGTTCGGCCGTGCGCCCGAGGTGATCGCGCGGGCCGACAACGACGTCAACAGCAGCCTGGCGCATGGCCATACCGCGGTCGACCTGACGCTGTCGAAAGAGCGGCTTGACTATCTGCGGCAAGCGGGCCTGGTCACCGGCATGGCCGATGGCGTGGTCGCGAGCAACCACGCAGGCTACGAGCAGTTCGAGTTTCGCGTGAAGGAAACCTCGGACGGGCGCTATGCCGTGCAGTATCGTCGCAAGGGCGGCGACGATTTCGAGGCGGTCAAGGTGATCGGCAATGCCGCCGGTATTCCACTGACGGCGGATATCGACATGTTCGCCATCATGCCGCATCTGTCCAACTTCCGCGACTCGGCGCGCAGTTCGGTGACCAGCGGCGATTCGGTGACCGATTACCTGGCGCGCACGCGGCGGGCCGCCAGCGAGGCCACGGGCGGCCTGGATCGCGAACGCATCGACTTGTTGTGGAAAATCGCTCGCGCCGGCGCCCGTTCCGCAGTGGGCACCGAGGCGCGTCGCCAGTTCCGCTACGACGGCGACATGAATATCGGCGTGATCACCGATTTCGAGCTGGAAGTGCGCAATGCGCTGAACAGGCGGGCGCACGCCGTCGGCGCGCAGGACGTGGTCCAGCATGGCACTGAGCAGAACAATCCTTTCCCGGAGGCAGATGAGAAGATTTTCGTCGTATCGGCCACCGGTGAAAGCCAGATGCTCACGCGCGGGCAACTGAAGGAATACATTGGCCAGCAGCGCGGCGAGGGCTATGTCTTCTACGAGAACCGTGCATACGGCGTGGCGGGGAAAAGCCTGTTCGACGATGGGCTGGGAGCCGCGCCCGGCGTGCCGAGCGGACGTTCGAAGTCCTCGCCGGATGTACTGGAAACGGTGCCGGCGTCACCCGGATTGCGGCGGCCGTCGCTGGGCGCAGTGGAACGCCAGGATTCCGGCTATGACAGCCTTGATGGGGTGGGATCGCGATCGTTCTCGTTGGGCGAGGTGTCCGACATGGCCGCCGTGGAAGCGGCGGAACTGGAAATGACCCGGCAAGTCTTGCACGCCGGGGCGCGGCAGGACGATGCCGAGCCGGGCGTGAGCGGTGCGTCGGCGCACTGGGGGCAGCGGGCGCTGCAGGGCGCCCAGGCGGTGGCGGCGGCGCAGCGGCTGGTTCATGCCATTGCCCTGATGACGCAATTCGGCCGGGCCGGTTCCACCAACACGCCGCAGGAAGCGGCCTCGTTGTCGGCGGCCGTGTTCGGCTTGGGCGAGGCCAGCAGCGCCGTGGCCGAAACCGTGAGCGGTTTTTTCCGCGGGTCTTCGCGCTGGGCCGGCGGTTTCGGCGTGGCTGGCGGCGCGATGGCGCTGGGAGGCGGCATCGCCGCGGCCGTTGGCGCCGGGATGTCGTTGACCGATGACGCGCCGGCCGGACAGAAGGCCGCCGCCGGCGCCGAGATCGCGCTGCAGTTGACAGGTGGAACGGTCGAGCTGGCTTCTTCCATCGCGTTGGCGCTGGCCGCGGCGCGCGGCGTGACCAGCGGCTTGCAGGTGGCGGGGGCGTCGGCCGGGGCGGCTGCCGGCGCATTGGCCGCGGCGCTCAGTCCCATGGAGATCTACGGCCTGGTGCAGCAATCGCACTATGCGGATCAGCTGGACAAGCTGGCGCAGGAATCGAGCGCATACGGTTACGAGGGCGACGCCTTGCTGGCCCAGCTGTATCGCGACAAGACGGCCGCCGAGGGCGCCGTCGCCGGCGTCTCCGCCGTCCTGAGCACGGTGGGGGCGGCGGTGTCGATCGCCGCGGCGGCCAGCGTGGTAGGCGCCCCGGTGGCGGTGGTCACTTCCTTGTTGACCGGGGCTCTCAACGGCATCCTGCGCGGCGTGCAGCAGCCCATCATCGAAAAGCTGGCCAATGATTACGCTCGCAAGATCGACGAGCTGGGCGGGCCGCAAGCGTACTTCGAGAAAAACCTGCAGGCGCGTCACGAACAACTGGCCAATTCGGACGGCCTACGGAAAATGCTGGCCGACCTGCAGGCCGGGTGGAACGCCAGCAGCGTGATCGGGGTGCAGACGACAGAGATTTCCAAGTCGGCGCTCGAACTGGCCGCCATTACCGGCAACGCGGACAACCTGAAATCCGCCGACGTGTTCGTGGACCGCTTCATCCAGGGCGAGCGGGTGGCCGGCCAGCCGGTGGTACTCGACGTCGCCGCCGGCGGCATCGATATCGCCAGCCGCAAGGGCGAGCGGCCGGCGCTGACGTTCATCACGCCGCTGGCCGCGCCAGGAGAAGAGCAGCGCCGGCGCACGAAGACGGGCAAGAGCGAATTCACCACATTCGTCGAGATCGTGGGCAAGCAGGACCGCTGGCGCATCCGGGACGGCGCGGCCGACACCACCATCGATCTGGCCAAGGTGGTGTCGCAACTGGTCGACGCCAATGGCGTGCTCAAGCACAGCATCAAACTGGAGGTGATCGGCGGAGATGGCGATGATGTCGTGCTTGCCAATGCTTCGCGCATCCATTACGACGGCGGCGCGGGAACCAACACGGTCAGCTATGCCGCCCTGGGCCGACAGGATTCCATTACCGTGTCCGCCGACGGGGAACGTTTCAACGTGCGCAAGCAGTTGAACAACGCCAACGTGTATCGCGAAGGCGTGGCTACCCAGAAAACCGCCTACGGCAAGCGCACGGAGAATGTCCAATACCGCCATGTCGAGCTGGCCCGTGTCGGGCAACTGGTGGAGGTCGACACGCTCGAGCATGTGCAGCACATCATCGGCGGGGCCGGCAACGATTCGATCACCGGCAATGCGCACGACAACTTCCTGGCCGGCGGGGCGGGCGACGACAGGCTGGATGGCGGCGCCGGCAACGACACACTGGTCGGCGGCGAGGGCCACAACACGGTCGTCGGTGGCGCTGGCGACGACGTATTCCTGCAGGACCTGGGGGTATGGAGCAACCAGCTCGATGGCGGCGCGGGCGTCGATACCGTGAAGTACAACGTGCACCAGCCTTCCGAGGAACGCCTCGAACGCATGGGCGAAACGGGCATCCATGCCGATCTTCAAAAGGGCACGGTCGAGAAGTGGCCGGCCCTGAACCTGTTCAGCGTCGACCATGTCAAGAATATCGAGAATCTGCACGGCTCCAGCCTGAACGACAGCATCGCCGGCGACGACCGGGACAACGAGCTCTGGGGCGACGATGGCAACGACACGATACACGGCCGGGGCGGCGACGATATCCTGCGCGGCGGCCTGGGCCTGGACACGCTGTATGGCGAGGACGGCAACGACATCTTCCTGCAGGACGACGAGACCGTCAGCGATGACATCGACGGCGGCGCGGGGCTGGACACCGTCGACTATTCCGCCATGATCCATGCAGGCAAGATCGTTGCGCCGCATGAATACGGCTTCGGGATCGAGGCGGACCTGTCCAGGGAATGGGTGCGCAAGGCGTCCGCGCTGGGCGTGGACTATTACGACAGTGTCCGCAATGTCGAAAACGTCATCGGCACGAGCATGAAGGATGTGCTCATCGGCGACGCGCAAGCCAATACCCTGATGGGCCAGGGCGGCGACGATACCGTGCGCGGCGGCGACGGCGATGATCTGCTGTTCGGCGGCGACGGCAACGACATGCTGTATGGAGACGCCGGCAACGATACCCTCTACGGAGGGCTGGGCGACGATACCCTTGAAGGCGGCGCGGGCAACGATTGGTTCGGCCAGACGCCGGCGCGCGAGCATGACGTGCTGCGCGGCGGGGCTGGGGTGGATACCGTGGATTACAGCCAGGCGGGCGCGCATGCCGGCGTTGCCACGGGTCGCATCGGGCTGGGTATTCTGGCGGACCTGGGCGCCGGCCGCGTCGACAAGCTGGGCGAGGCCGGCAGCAGCGCCTACGATACGGTTTCCGGCATCGAAAATGTGGTGGGCACGGAACTGGCCGACCGCATCACGGGCGATGCGCAGGCCAATGTACTGCGCGGCGCGGGTGGCGCCGACGTGCTTGCGGGCGGCGAGGGCGACGATGTGCTGCTGGGCGGCGAGGGCGACGACCAGCTGTCGGGCGACGCCGGACGCGACCGCTTGTACGGCGAAGCCGGTGACGACTGGTTCTTCCAGGATGCCGCCAATGCCGGCAATCTGCTCGACGGTGGTGACGGCAACGATACCGTGGATTTCAGCGGCCCGGGCCGGGGCCTCGACGCCGGCGCAAAGGGCGTATTCCTGAGCCTGGGCAAGGGGTTCGCCAGCCTGATGGACGAACCCGAAACCAGCAACGTGTTGCGCCATATCGAGAACGCCGTGGGCAGCGTGCGTGATGACGTGCTGATCGGCGACGCAGGCGCCAACGTCCTCAATGGCCTGACGGGCAACGACGTGCTGTCCGGCGGCGCCGGCGACGATGTGCTGCTGGGCGACGAGGGCTCGGACCTGCTCAGCGGCGATGCGGGCAACGACGATCTGTTCGGCGGGCAGGGCGATGATACCTATCTGTTCGGGGCCGGGTACGGACATGACACGATCTACGAATCGGGCGGCGGCCATGACACCATCCGTATCAACGCGGGGGCGGACCAGCTGTGGTTTGCGCGCCAGGGCAACGACCTGGAGATCCGCATTCTTGGCACCGACGATGCACTTACCGTGCACGACTGGTATCGCGACGCCGATCACCGGGTGGAAGCCATCCATGCCGCCAACCAGGCCATAGACCCGGCCGGCATCGAAAAGCTGGTCGAGGCAATGGCGCAGTACCCGGACCCCGGCGCGGCGGCGGCTGCCCCGCCGGCGGCGCGCGTGCCGGACACGCTGATGCAGTCCCTGGCTGTCAACTGGCGCTGAAGCGCCGTGGATCACGGCCCGCCTGCCTCGCGCGGCGGCGCCGTCTCTTTGCGTTTTTCCCCGAGGTATTTCCCATGACGTCGCCCGTGGCGCAATGCGCCAGCGTGCCCGATTCCGGGTTGCTCTGCCTGGTCATGCTGGCTCGCTATCACGGATTGGCAGCCGATCCCGAGCAGTTGCGGCATGAGTTCGCCGAGCAGGCATTCTGTGGCGAGACGATACAGCTGGCGGCGCGCCGGGTCGGCCTGAAAGTGCGGCGGCACCGACCCGCGCCAGCGCGGCTGCCACGCGCGCCGCTGCCGGCCATCGCGCTGGACCGGCAGGGCGGCTACTTTGTTCTTGCCCGCTTCGAGTCCGGCGCGGACCAGGCCGTACTCATCCAGCGTCCGGGCCAGGCGCCCGCGCGCCTGGGGCAGGCCGAGTTCGAGGCGCTGTGGGCGGGAGAGCTGCTGCTTTGTGCTTGCGCGGCCAGCCCGACGCAGGCCCTGGCGCGCTTTGACTTCAGCTGGTTCATTCCGGCGCTGGTCAAGCATCGCCATCTCATCGGCGAGGTGCTGCTGATTTCGTTGGTGCTGCAGTTCATTGCCCTGTTGACGCCCTTGTTCTTCCAGGTGGTCATGGACAAAGTGCTGGTCAACAACGCCATGGAAACGCTCAATGTCATCGCAGTGGGGTTCCTGGCGGCCATCCTGTTCGAGGCCCTGTTGACCGGCATACGTACTTACCTGTTCGCGCATACCAGCAGCAAGCTGGATGTGGAGCTGGGCGCGCGCCTTTACGCGCATCTGCTGCGCTTGCCGCTGGCGTACTTCCAGGCGCGCCGGGTGGGCGACTCGGTGGCCCGCGTGCGCGAACTGGAGAACATCCGCGCCTTTCTTACCGGCAATGCCGTGACGGTGCTGCTCGATGTGGTGTTTTCCGTCGTGTTCATCGCCGTCATGTTCTTCTACAGCGTGAAGCTGACGCTGGTCGTGCTGGCGGCGCTGCCTTGCTATTTTCTTCTGTCGCTGGTGCTGACGCCGGTGCTGCGCCGCCGCCTGGATGTCAAGTTCAACCGTGGCGCCGAGAACCAGGCCTTCCTGGTGGAGACCGTCAGCGGCATCGATACCGTCAAGTCGCTGGCGGTCGAGCCGCAGTGGCAGCGGCACTGGGACCGACAGCTTGCCGGCTACGTCGTGGCCGGCCTGTCGGTGGCTAACGTCGCCATGCTGGCCAACACCGGCGTGACGCTGATCAGCCGGCTGGTTGCGCTGGGAGTCCTGTGGGTGGGCGCCACCGAGGTGGTCGCGCAGCGCATGACCGTGGGTGAACTGGTGGCCTTCAACATGCTGTCCGGCCATGTGACGCAACCCGTGATCCGGTTGGCGCAGCTGTGGAACGATTTCCAGCAGACCGGCGTTTCGATGCAGCGTCTGGGCGACATCCTGAACTGCCGTACCGAGGTGGCCGGCGACAAGGCGCAATTGCCGGCGCTGCGCGGTTCCATCGAGCTGGACCGGGTATCGTTTCGCTATCGGCCGGACGCCGCCGATGCGCTGCGCAATGTCAGCCTGCGCATTGCGCCGGGCGAAGTGGTGGGTGTGGTAGGGCGTTCCGGGTCGGGCAAGAGTACGCTGACTCGGCTGATACAGCGCATGTTCGTCGCCGACCGCGGCCGGGTGCTGATCGACGGCCATGACATCGGCATCGTGGACAGCGCTTCGCTGCGGCGCCAGCTGGGCGTTGTGCTGCAGGAAAGCACGCTGTTCAACCGCAGCGTACGCGACAACATTGCGCTGACCCGCCCCGGCGCGAGCATGCACGAAGTGGTGGCGGCGGCGCGGCTGGCGGGAGCGCACGAGTTCATCTGCCAGTTGCCTGAAGGCTACGACACCATGCTGGGCGAGAACGGCGTGGGATTGTCGGGCGGCCAGCGCCAGCGCATCGGCATCGCCCGCGCGCTGATCCATCGCCCGCGCGTGCTGATCCTGGACGAGGCCACCAGCGCGCTGGACTACGAGTCGGAGCACATCATCCAGCGCAATATGCGCGATATCTGCGAAGGCCGCACCGTGATCATCATCGCCCACCGGCTCTCCGCCGTGCGCTGCGCCGATCGCATCGTCGTGATGGAGGGCGGCGAGGTGGCCGAGTGCGGCAGCCACGAAACGCTGCTGGCCGCCGGCGGCCTGTACGCGCGCCTGCAGGCGCTGCAGGCAGGGGAGGCGGGATGAGACGCGCACTGCGCGAACTCGCGGTCCGCCATGGCCGGGTGCTGGCGGCCAGCTGGCGTCAGCGCCATCGACGCCCGGCAGGCTGGTTCGATCCGGTGGAGACCGAGTTCCTGCCTTCCGCGTTGTCGCTGCAGGAGCGTCCGATATCGCCCACGGCCCGTTGGCTGGCGCGCATACTGATGGCGCTGGCGGCGGGCGCGCTGGTCTGGTCGGTAGTGGGCAAGACCGAGATCGTCGTGCATGCAGCCGGCAAGGTGGTGCCGGTGGGCCAGAGCAAGATCATCGCGGCGTCCGACACCGGCCGCGTTGCGCGCGTGCTGGTCGCCGACAATAGCCGCGTGGCCGCCGGCGACGTGCTGCTGCGGCTCGACGCGGGCGTGACGGACGCGGAAGAACGCAAATGGCGTGTCCAGGCTGCGCAGGCGCGCCAGGACGAGGCCCGCTCCCGCGCCATGATCCGGGCGCTGGATACCGGGCGCGCGCCGGTATTGGCCGAGCTGCCTGCCGATCCCGGCATGATGGCGGCCCAGTCATATCTGGACAGCCAGTATGCCGACTATCAGGCGCAATTGCGCTCCATCGAGGCGGCAATCGCCGCCTATCGGCGCGAGCTTGGGCTGGTGACGCAGATCGCCCATGCTCATCGTGGCCTGCGGCGCGACGGCGACGTATCGCAGCAGGCCTACCTGGAAAAAGAACAGGCGCGTACGACCCTGGAAGGCCGGTTGCGCCAGAGCGAGGCGCAGCGCGCCGCGCTGCAGACCCAGACGCGACGCCAGGCGTTCGAGACGCTGGTCCTGGCGCGCAAGCTGGCTGCGCAGGCCGAGCAGGAGATCGCGCGCACGAGTGCCCAGCGCAGCCGGTTGGTGCTGACCGCGCCTGTCGATGGCGTCGTGCAGCAGCTGGTTGCGCTGACCGAGGGAACGGCGGTGGCCGCGACCCAGCCCTTGATGATGGTGGTGCCCAGCGGCGCCGGCATTCAGGTGCAGGCTCAACTCGACAGCAAGGACATCGGCTTTGTCAGGGCGGGCGCGCCCGCCAGCGTCAAGGTCGGCGCCTACGACTATACGAAGTACGGCACGCTCGAAGGCACGGTGTTGCATGTGTCTCCGGATACTGTGGTCGACGACCGGCAGCAGCACTCGTACCGCGTGACGATCGCGCTGGCGCAAGCGACCTTGGAGGTGGACGGCCAGCCACAGCGGCTCAAGGAAGGCATGGCGGTGCAGGCCGATATCCGGACCGGCTCGCGGCGCCTCATCGAGTATCTGCTCAGCCCGGTGGCGCGGCATGCCGGCGAAAGCCTGGGGGAGCGCTAGCATGGCCGCAGTGCAGGTCAGGTGGCGTGGTCGGGGCCTGATCCTGGCGTTATGGGCCGGGTTCGCGCTGAGCGTGGGGGGCGGGGCGCGGGCGCGCGATGGCCTGGCAACGCCGCCCGCGTTCGAGGGGCAGGCGGCGCCTGCCGTCTCGTGGCCTTGTCCGCCGCCGGCCGATCGGCTCGACGACCTGGCCTTGCTCGAGGCGGTCGACCTGGCGCTGTGCCACAGCCCGGCCTTGCGCCAGGGTTGGGCGCGGATCAAGGCGCGGTCGGCCGAGGTCGGGCTGGCGCGTGCGCCCTATTATCCCAGCGTCGCGTTGAGTGCCGGGCGTTCGGCGCAGCGGCGCAGCACGGGGCTGGGCGAGGACGGGGTTCGCAACAATGTGATGGCGGCAACGCTGGCCTGGCGCCTGTTCGACTCGGGCGCCCGTTCGGCCGCCCTGCGGGCGGCACGGGCGCAACTGGACGAGGCCGCGCAGGCCTACGGCGCGGTGCTGCAGGACAAGCTGGCCGAAGTGGCCGGCGCCTATTACGAGGCGGCCACGGCGCGGCAGGCACTGCGCACTGCGGTGGAAGACACGGAGATCGCCCGGCGTTCGGCCAGCGTCGCGGCACGCCGCGCGCGCGCAGGCCTGGACAGCCACGGCGATGTGCTGCATGCACAGGCTGCCCTGGAGCGCGCGCGCCTGGCGCAGGCGCAGGCCGAAGGCGCGCAGGCACGCGCGCTGGCGGGCCTGGCGCAGGTCCTGGGCGTCGATCCGGCCACGCCGATCGTCCTGGCGCCGGGGCCGCTGGCGCCGCAACGGATCGAAGATCGGGAGCTCGCCCAATGGCTGCGGGACGCCCGGCAGCGTCATCCCGCGATCAAGGCGGCGCAGGCGGGCCTGGCAGCGGCCACCGCCCAGGTCGATGTGGCGCGGGCCACGGATATGCCGACGGTGGATCTTTCGCTGGGCCATTATCGCAACAGTAGCGAGAACGTCTCGGTGTTCGCCGGTTCGTCGCGCAGCGTGTCCGCCAGTCTGAACCTGCGGATTCCGCTGTTCGACGGATTTGCCCGGAGACATCGGGTCCAGGGCGCGCGCGCCGAAGTGCAGCGCCAGGAGGCTCTGCTCGACCAGGCCCGCCTGGCGACCGGCGCGGCCGTGGCGCGCGCCTATGCCGATCTGCGGGCTGCGCGCGCCAGCCATGAGGCCAGCTTGCGCTGGCTGAAGGCCGCGCGGGCTGCCTACGAGTCGGACCTGCGCCGCTACGAGGCGGGGGTGGGCGGCGTCGCGGAGCTGCTGCGCGCGCAATCCGACTGGCTGTTGGCCCGGCAGCGCCACGTGCTGTATGCCGCCCAGCTGCGCACCCGCGCGCTGGCCCTGCTGGCCGCGGCGGGAGAGCTAGGCCGTTCGACGATCAACGGCGATCCGCCTAAGGAGTAACCCTGCAAATCGCCGCGTTATGCAGATTTCGCATAACCGGCCAGGCACCCATCCCTATACTGCCCTGCATTCGGCGCTTCCGATTACGCGGTGATGGTGATGGATCTACGTTGGTTCCAGGATTTTCTGACCCTGGCCGAATGCGGCCAGTTTACGACGGCTGCCGAGCTGCGCCATGTGTCGCAGTCGGCCTTCAGCCGGCGCATCCAGTCGCTGGAGACCTGGGTCGGCACGCCTCTGATCGACCGGGGCTGCTTCCCGACACGCCTGACGGCGGCGGGCGAGCAGTTCCGCTCGGCCGCCGCCGAGATCGTGCGCAAGGTGATCGACGCGCGCGGCGAAGCGGGCGCGACCGGGCGCGACAGCATGGTGTTGCGCGTGGCCATGCCGCATTGCCTGGCGACCTCGCGCTTTCCCGCCTGGTGCGCGCGCTGGCAGCAGGTTGGCGGCGCGGAGTCGCTGCGCCTGCACGTGGGCAATGTGCATGACTCGGTCGAATGGCTGGCCGCCGGCGTGGTGGACCTGCTGGTGTGCTTTCGCCATGCCGTGGAGGACATCCAGCTCGATGCGCAGAGTTATATGCGGGCAGGCGTCGAGGCCGATGTCTTGCGCCTGTATCGCCCGGCGGGCATGGCGCTGGACGAGGCCGAGCTGGCGTGCGAGGCGCCGCAGGCGCGCTATCCCTATGTGTCGTATGCGCAGGGCGCCTATTTCCGGCGCCTGATCGAGCTGTCGTGCGGGCCGCTGCTGCAGCGCGCCGTCCTGCAGCGGGTGTGCGAGACCGATTTCGTCGACGGCGCGCGCGACCTGGTGCGCGCCGGCGTGGGGCTGGCGTGGCTGCCCGATTCCAGCGCCCGTGCGGCCGTGGAGCACGGCGAGATCGTCGCGGTGGCGGACCGGCGCTGCGCCATTCCAATGGAAATCTGTATGTACGCGCGACGCCACGGGCCGGCGCAGGAAGCCGTGGAGCGCGTGTTCGACCAGTTCGGGCGCGGCTAGCGCCTGATCGCCGGCGCGGCCGGCATCGCAGTCCATAACAACAGCCCTTATAGGAGACACCACCATGAAACGCCTTCTCAATGCGCTGACGGCAGCGCTGGCCATCGGCGCGGCGGCCGCCGGCCAGGCCCATGCGGCCGACCTCGACGGAACCCTGAAGAAAATCTCCGATACCGGCGTCATCACCATCGGGCACCGCGAGACTTCGATCCCGTTCTCGTACTATGACGCCAACCAGAAGCCGGTGGGCTATTCGATCGACATCTGCACGCGCATCGTCGACGCGGTGAAGACGCGCATCAAGCGCGACGATATCCAGGTCAAGTACCTGCCGGTGACCTCGGCCACGCGCATTCCGCTGATGGGCAACGGCACCATCGATCTGGAGTGCGCCTCGACGTCCAATACGCTGGACCGCCAGAAGCAGGTGGCTTTCTCGGTGACGACCTTCGTGACCGGCAACCGCTTCATCAGCCTGAAATCCGCCAACCTGAAGACCATCGACGACCTCAAGGGCAAGACGGTGGCCTCGACCTCGGGCACGGCCAATATCCGCCAGGCCAATGAGATCAACGAGGCGCGCAGCCTGGGCATGAAGGTGGTGCCGGTCAAGGAGCACGCCGAAGGCTTCCTGATGGTCGAGACCGGCCGCGCCGCCGCATTCATCATGGACGACATCCTGCTCTACGGCCTGGCCGCCAACGCCAAGGAGCCGGACCGCTATCAGGTGTCCGGCGACTCGCTGTCGATCGAACCGTACGCCATCATGCTGCGCCGCGACGATCCCCAGTTCAAGGCCCTGGTCGACGACACCATCAAGTCGCTGTATGCCAGCGGCGATTTCGAGGCCTTGTACAAGCGCTGGTACCAGAGCCCGTTGCCGCCCAAGGGCATCAACCTGAACGTGGCAATGAGCGAGGTGCTCAAGCGCGTGGTCGCCACGCCGACCGACTCGGGCGATCCGGCCGCCTACAAGTAAGAAGAAGCAAGGCCGCCATGCCGGCGCGGCGCCGGCCCCGCGAGGGCCGGCGGCCGCATGCGGCCTGAATACAGAGAATCACCATGGGATATCAATGGAACTGGGGCGTGCTGTTCGCCCTTTCCCCGGATGGCGGGCAGACCTATCTGCAGACGCTGCTCGATGGCCTGGCGGTCACGGTGCAGACCGCCGCGCTGGCCTGGGCGCTGGCGCTGGGCCTGGGCATCGCCGTCGGCGTGGCGCGCACCCTGCCGTACCCGCTCGTCAAGCGGCTGGCGGCCGTCTACGTGGAGGTGTTTCGCAACATCCCGCTGATTGTCCAGATGTTCCTCTGGTATTTCGTGTTGCCCGAGCTGTTGCCCAAGGCGTTGGGCGACTGGATCAAGCAGCTGCCTGAGGGGTCGTTCTATACGGCGGCGCTGTCCATCGGGGTGTATATGTCGGCGCGCATCGGCGAGCAGTTGCGCGCCGGCATCGAGGCGTTGCCGCCGGGCCAGCGCCAGGCCGGCCTGGCGCTGGGCCTGACCCTGCCGCAGCTGTACCGCCATGTGCTGCTGCCCAATGCCTTGCGCATGGTGCTGCCGACCATGACGTCCGATTGCCTGAACACCATCAAGAATACCTCGGTGGCGCTGACCATCGGCCTGGCCGACCTGACCGCGCAGGCGCATGCCATGCAGGAGTACTCGTTCCAGGTTTTCGAGGCCTTCCTGACCGCGACCGTGGCCTACCTGGCGCTGAACCTGATCGTGATCGTGGCGATGCGCGCGCTGGAGCGCTGGGTGAGCATCCCCGGGCAGTCGCCGCGCCGCGCGCAGGCGGCCAAGGGGGGAAGGGCATGAGCAGCTTCGACTATCAGGCCATCATCGACGCGTTGCCGTACCTGTTTCTCACCGGCTTGCGCTTCAGCCTGCTGCTGACCCTGTCTTCGGCGGCCGGCGGGGTGGTGCTGGGCGCGCTGCTGGCCATCGCGCGCCTGTACGGCCGGCGCTGGGTGGCGTGGCCGGCCGCCATCTACGTGAACCTGTTCCGCTCGCTGCCGCTGGTGCTGGTGATTTTCCTGATCTATTTCATCCTGCCCTATCTGCTGCAGTGGATCACCCAGGCCGAGCGGCCCATCGTGCTGGGCGCCACCGGTTCGGCCTTCGTGACCTTCATCCTGTTCGAGGCCGCGTACTTCTCGGAGATCATCCGCGCCGGTATCGGCAGCGTGGGGCCGGGCCAGTACGCCGCCGGCAGCGCCCTGGGCCTGACGCACGGCCAGGTGCTGCGCAAGGTGATCCTGCCGCAGGCCGTGCGCAATATGCTGCCGGTGCTGCTGACCCAGGTGATCGTCATTTTCCAGGAAACGGCGCTGGTGTACGTGCTGTCGCTGCCCGACTTCCTGGGCGCGGCCACCAAGATCGCGCAGCGCGACAACCGCCTGGTCGAGATGTACGTGCTGGTGGCTGTGGTGTTCTTCGTGCTTTCCTTTACCGCCTCGCGCGGGGTGCGCGCCCTGCGCGCGCGCCTGGGCGCCTGAGGACGGGCGTATCCAGATGGAGTGGTTGTCCATGATAGAAATCGAACGGCTCGGCAAGTGCTACGGCGATCTGCCGGTGCTCAAGGATTGCTCGCTCGCCGTGGCGCGCGGCGAGGTGGTGGTGGTGTGCGGCCCGTCCGGCTCGGGCAAGTCGACGCTGATCAAGTGCGTCAATCGGCTCGAACCGTTCGAGTCCGGCCGCATCGTGGTCGATGGCACCGATGTGGGCGCGCCGGGCACCGACCTGCCAGCGCTGCGTGCGCGCGTGGGCATGGTGTTCCAGCATTTCGAGCTGTTTCCGCACCTGAGCGTATTGGAGAACGTCTGCCTGGGCCAGATGAGCGTGCTGGGACGCAGCCGCGCCCAGGCGCGGGCCAAGGCGGATGCGCTGCTCGAGCGCGTGGGGGTGGCCGCGCACCGCGACAAGCATCCCGGGCAATTGTCCGGCGGCCAGCAGCAGCGCGTGGCGATCGCGCGCGCCCTGGCGATGGACCCGGTGGTCATGCTGTTCGACGAGCCGACCTCCGCGCTCGACCCGGAAATGATCGGCGAAGTGCTCGATGTCATGACCGGCCTGGCGCGCGACGGCATGACCATGATGGTGGTCACCCACGAAATGGGATTCGCGCGCCGGGTGGCCGACCGCATCGTCTTCATGGAAGCCGGCGAGATCATCGACGACGTCGCGTCGGCCGAGTTCTTCGGCAGCGCCGCGTCGCCGCGTTCGCGCGAATTCCTCTCGCGCATCATCAGCCATTAACCGTTATCCAATACTCAGGCGGTAGCCGCATGTCTTCCCTTTTCTACATCAACGGCAGTTTCGTGCCTGCCGAGCAGGCGCGCGTCCCGGCCATGGACCGGGGGTTCCTGTTCGGCGACGGCGTCTACGAGGTCATGGCGGTCATCGATGGCATGCTGCTCGAGTTCGAGCGGCATGCCGCCCGTCTGGCGCGCAGCCTGGGCGAGATCGGGATCGCCAACCCGCTGCCGCGCGAGCGCCTGCTGGCCGTATGCCGCGAGCTGGTCAGCCGCGCCGGACTGCGCGAAGGGTCGGTCTACGTGCAGGTGACGCGCGGCGCCGACGCCAGGCGCGATTTCGCGTTTCCGTCCGGCCTCGAACCGACCGTCATGCTGTTCACCAGCGAGAAAGACCTGCGGGTCAATCCGCTGGCGCAAAGCGGCGTGCAGGTGGCCACCGTGCCCGACCTGCGCTGGCAGCGCCGCGACATCAAGAGCGTGTCGCTGCTGGCCCAGGTGCTGGCCAAGCAGGCCGCGCAGGCGCGCGGCGCCTTCGAGGCGGTGATGGTGGACGCGCAGGGCGTGGTGACCGAAGGCTCGTCGTCGAGCGTGCTGCTGGTCAACGCGGCCGGCGCGATCGTGGTGCGTCCGCTGTCGCAGGACATCCTGCCCGGCTGTACGCGCGCGGCCGTCCTGGAGCTGGCGCGCGAGCGCGACATGGCGATGGTCGAGCGCCCGTTCACGCTGGACGAATGCCGCCAGGCGCGCGAAGTCATCCTGACTTCGGCGCTGCACTTCGTGCTGCCGGTCATCGCCGTCGACGGCGAGCCGGTGGCCGACGGACGGCCGGGGCCGGTGTGCGCCGCGCTGCGCGAGCTGTACCTGCGCCACACCCTGGCCACGGCGCTCTGAGCGCGCGTTACGGTTCGCGCTGCGGCGGCTTGAGCGGATCGAAGTCCTGCCAGCGGTTGTCGCGCCACACGCCTTCGGCGTGTTCCACGTCATGGCCGTTGGCCGCGCGCAGCACCTGGCAGGCCAGGGTCTCGCGCGTGGGGTCGGTGTGCAGCGCCAGCAGCAGGCCGGCTGGCCGCACTTCGGGGTGATCCACGGGGGCGGCCTCGCCGCGCTTGCGCGCCAGGTGTCCGGTGACCCACAGCGCGCCGAACAGCGAGCCGATATAGGCGCCCACGCCGGCGGCCGCCAGCATGGCGATGGTCGATTCGTTCAGGCCGGCGACGATGAAGCCGCCGGCAATCGCGAAGGCCAGGCCGAACAGGGCGGCGCCGAGAATGGCGCCCATGTCGGCCCTGCCGGAGTCGGGGTCGGAGCGCCGGTCTCCGCCGTAGGCATAGCGGCTGTGCTCGCCGGCGCTGTTGACGTAGAAGACGTGGACGTCCTGTTTGGTGAAGCCCTCGGAGAACAGCCGCTGGGCGGCGTTTTCGACGTCGGGAAACGTGTCGAAGCGGGCGGCGACGATCAGTGACATGGCAATCTCCTTGCGCCCGCGCGCGCGGGCAGATTGACATGCCTTGATCGTAGCGCCGGCGCCCGGCGGGCGCCAGCGCCGTGGCCGGTCAGTTGATGCGCGGCAGATTGGCGTCGCGGATCATGCGGCCCATTTCTTCGTGGCCCTGCTTCAGCAGCTCGGCGTACTCGGAGCCCTTGAGCGAGGCGGGATCCACCCCCAGTTTCTCGAACGAATCGCGCGTGACGGGATCGGCCACCGCCGCCAGGGCCGCCTGCTGCAGCTTGGCCAGCACGTCGGCCGGCGTGCCGCGCGGCGTGGCCAGGCCGATCCAGGAATCGATCTGCACCGGCCAGCCGCTTTCCTTGATGGTCGGCACCTCGGGCAGCTCGGGCCAGCGCATCGGGCTGGCCGAGGCGATCATGCGCAGCTTGCCGTCGCGGATGTGCGGCAGCACGTCGGAGGGGTTCTGCACGATCACGTCGACCTGCCCGCCCAGCAGCGCGGTCACGGTTTCGCTGCCGGACTTGTACGACACCTGCTCGAACTTGCCGCCGGTCAGGCGGCCCAGTTCCAGCAGCGCCAGGTTGTTGGGCGAGGACGGCGCGCCGAAGAACACGCCGTTGGTTTTCTTCGCGGCCTCGACCAGGTCCTGCAGCGTCTTGTACGGCGAGTCGGCGCGTACGGTGATGCCGTAGCGGTAGCGGCCCACGCCGGCGACGAAATCGAAGTCGTCCATGGTGTAGGGCAGTTTCATCAGGTGCGGCATGATGGCCTGCGTGGAGTAGGTGACCACGCCGACCGTGTAGCCGTCGGGAGCCTGGCGGGCGACATAGCCGGGACCGATGGTGCCCAGCGCGCCGGGCTTGTTCTCGACGATCACCGGCTTGCCCAGCGGCTTTTCCATGCCCTTGGCCAGGGCGCGCGAGGCCACGTCGGTATTGCCGCCCGCGCCGTAGTTCACCACCAGGCGCACTTCGTTCTTCGGGAAATCGGTCGCGGCCGCGCCGGCGGCCAGGCCCAGGCTGGCCAGGGTGGCGGCCAGGTACTTGCTTATGCTTTTCATTGCTCCTCCTAGGGAAGTCCGTGTCGTGTTGGCTTGAACATGCCTCAGGGCATGTAGAAGCCGCCGTTGATGTCGATGATGGCGCCGTTGACGAAGCCGGCGTCCGGGCCGCACAGGAAGGCGATCGACGCGCCGACCTCCTCGGGCGTGCCCAGGCGGCGCACCGGGATCTGCTCCGCGTAGCGCTGGTTCACCTCGGGGCCGGCCTGCTGCGCCATTTCGGTCAGGATGCGGCCGGGCGCCACGCAGTTGGCGGTGATGCCGTAGGGGCCCATCTCCGAGGCGATGGCGCGGGTCAGGCCGATGACCCCCGCCTTGGAAGCCATGTAGCTGGGGCCCGCCACGATGGATCGGGCGCGCCCGGCCAGCGAGGCGACGTTGACGATGCGGCCGTAGCCCTGGTCGCGCATGGCCGGCAGGAACAGCTGGCACAGGCGCATCACGCAGGTCAGGTTGATGCCCAGTACCTGCGCCCATTCCTCCTCGCTGACTTCGAGGATGCCCGACGAGCGGCCGTCGGGACGCTTGGGCGAGACGCCGGCATTGTTGACCAGGATGGACACCGGACCCAGCTCGGCCTCGATGCGCGTCTTCAGCGCCTGCAGGGCGGGC
The DNA here is from genome assembly GCF_900636925.1 of Bordetella bronchiseptica. Taxonomy (NCBI): domain Bacteria; kingdom Pseudomonadati; phylum Pseudomonadota; class Betaproteobacteria; order Burkholderiales; family Alcaligenaceae; genus Bordetella; species Bordetella bronchiseptica. The sequence continues at coordinate 4,819,441 of NZ_LR134326.1, read as the reverse complement.
ATGTCCTGTACGTCGGCGCTGGCGGCGGTGACGCGGTCGTGCTGCGCGCCGAACAGCGCCTGCGTATCGATGGCGCCGCGATCGATGGTCACGACATGGTTGCCCGCGGCGAGCAGGGCGCGCGCGCTGGCCAGGCCGATGCCGCGGCCGGCGCCGGTGACGACGGCGATGCGGGGCGCGCTCATGCCTGCACCCCGGCGTCGGGCGTGAAGAAGGTGATGGGCGGGAAGGCGTTTTCGTCGCAGATGACTTCGATCAGCGCCGAGCCCGAGGCGGCGCGGGCCTGCGCCAGCGCGTCGGCCAGCTGGGCCGGGTCCTCGACGCGGATGCCGGTGCAGCCGCAGGCGCGCGCGATGGCGGTGTGGTCCACCGGCGCGAAGGCCACGGCCGAGGTATGGGCGCCGAACTTGACGTTCTCGGCGTGCTTCTGGAAGCCCAGGATGCCGTTGTTGATGACGATGAGCGTGACTTTCACACCCATGCGCGCGGCGGTCTCCAGTTCGGACCAGACGTGGCCGAAGCCGCCGTCGCCCACCAGGGCGTAGACCTCGGCCGCTGGATTGGCCAGCTTGGCGCCCATGGCCATGGGAAAGCCCCAGCCCAGCCCGGCCAGGCCGCGCGGGGTCAGAAAGCGCATGCCCGGGCGCAGCGCCGTCAGGAAGTGCGTGATCCAGATCGACGAATAGCTGGCGTCGGCCACGACGATGGACTGCTCGTCGAGCTGTTGCTGCAGTTCGTGCATGATGCGTTCGGGCCGGATCGGCGAGGCGTCCGACAGGCGCACCGCCGCCGAGTCTTCCAGATGCTTTTCGTGGCCCAGCGCGATGGCCTGCTCGACGCCGGCGCGGGCCTGGCGGCGCGCGGCCAGGTCCTGGCCGGCCAGGGCGGCGGTCAGGGCTTCCAGCGTCAGGCGCGCGTCGCCGACCAGGCGCAGCGCTTCGTAGTTGCGGCCCACTTCCAGGCCATCCACGTCGATGTGGATGTACTGGGCATTTTTCGGATAGAGCTGCCAGGAGTCGGTGCCGTTCTGGTTGGTGCGGTTGCCCACCAGCAGCACCACGTCGGCCTCGGCGATCAGGCGGCGCTGGAAGCGCGTGGGGCCGTTGGGGCCCATGTTGCTGCCGACCACGCCGATCGACAGCGGGTGGCGCTCGTCGACCGCGCCTTTGCCCATGACCGTGGTGGCGACCGGCAGGTGGGCGGTTTCCTGCAGCGCCGCCATGGCGGCGCTGGCGTCGGAGATGTGCACCCCGCCACCGGCGACGACGACCGGGCGCTGCGCCTGCGCTAGCAGGCTGGCGGCGCGGGCGATGGCCTGCGGCGCGGCGACGCTGCGGTCCAGCGGGAAGTGGCCCAGCGAATTGTTGCGCGGCAGGGCCGGCGCGGGAGCGGCGGCGGCCAGCAGGTCGGCCGGCAGCAGCAGGGCGACCGGGCCGGGGCGGCCGCTGCAGGCGGCGGCGAAGGCCTGGTCGACGTAGTCTTCGATGCGCGAGGCTTCGGTGACGCGGCGCACCCATTTGGTGACCGGCTGGAACAGCGCGATGTGGTCGAGTTCCTGGAAGGCGTTGCGGTCGGTCTGGTCGCGGTTGACGTCCTGCACCAGCGCGATCACCGGCACCGAGACTTTCATGGCCTCGGCCAGCGGGGCCACCAGCAGGGTGGCGGCCGGGCCGTTCTGGGCGGTCACGATGGCCGGCTTGCCGCTGACGCGGGCGTAGGCGTCGGCCATGTAGCCCCCGGCGTTTTCGGTGCGGTAGGCGACCTGGCGCATGCCGGCTTGTTCGGCCGCCAGATGCAGCAGGCTGGGCAGGCTTTGCCCGAACAGGGTGTCCACGCCGTGGCGCGCCAGCGCACGCACGATTGCGTGGGCCACGGTGCCGTCCAGCGTGAACCCCGGGGCGGAAAGGGGCTTGGGTAGGGTGCTCATGAGGCCTCGTCCTGAATGATGGCCGCGCCGTCGCGGCTATTTAGTAATTTATATTTTATAAAGTATAGCGGGTTGCCGTGGAATATGGCAACATCGGCCAACCGCCCCCTTTTTGCGCCGATTCCACCTTCCATGAACATGCCGCTCGCGCCCATGGCGCGCGAAAACATTGCCGCCGTCATCTATCGCCAGCTCAAGCAGCTGCTGATGATGGGCGAGCTCAAGCCTGGCGAGATCCTCACGCTGCGCATGCTGACCGAACGCCTGGGCGTGAGCCAGACGCCGGTGCGCGAGGCCTTGCTGCAACTGGTGTCCGAGCGCGCGCTGGCCATGTCGCGCGGCAAGTCCGTCAGCGTGCCGGCGCCCACGCGCGAGAAGCTGCAGGAGCTGCGCGATATCCGCCTGACGCTGGAAGTGCTGGCCACCGAACGGGCCACGCCGCGCATTTCGGATGCCGAGATCAAGACGCTGGAGCGCCTGCACCGCGAAATGGTCCGCTACAAGAACAGCGAGCAGCGCGAGGGTGTGCTCAAGACCAACTACGAGTTCCACTTCACGCTGTACAACGCGTCCGGCATGCCGGACCTGGTGGCCATTATCGAGGGGCTGTGGGCGCAGACCGGCCCTTCGCTGACCTACCTGTACCAGAAGCCGTTTGCCCATCTGTACGACGCGCATCCGCATCTGCCGCTGATCGAGGCGCTGCGCCGGCACGATGTGGAAGCGGCCGTCGCGGCGATCCGCCGCGACGTGGCGGGCTACGGCGCCGCCCTGATGGAGCGCCTGCCCGCCGAAGCCGGCCAGCCGGCCGGCGGCTAGGCGCGGCCTACAGCTCCAGCACGATGCGCCTGCCCTTGCCGGCGGCGCGCGAGCAGCAGCTCACCATCTTGCCGTTGGCCTCGCGTTCGGCGCGGGTCAGCACCACGTCCCGGTGATCGATCTCGCCGTCGAGCAAGCCCCAGGCGGCGCCGGCCGCCTGTTGTTCCCGCCATGGCAGCGTCATCAACCCGGCCCGATTATTTATCTATACTTACGCGCTTGCGCGCCGCGGCATGCGGATCACCGGCCTCGCTCGAGGCTGGCGTGGCGCGGCATCACATGGCCTGGCGATCGTGCAAGCGCCGGGGTAGTCCTGGAAGAAGCGTCGCCAAGATGTCGTTGCACCCCGTAGTTTGTCTGGACCGGTCCCGGCGGGGCCCCGGTGATTTTCCCCTTCTTTCGATGACTGCCGTCGCCATGCGCCGCGGCGTGTCCGCGCTGCTGGGCGTGGCGGGGACCCTGGCGCTTGCGGCGCCGGCCTGGGCGCAGGCGCGCCAGGATGCTGCCAGCGCCGCCCATCCCACCTGGATGGCCGCCGCCGGCAATTGGCAGGTGCTCGAAGGCGGGCCAGGCGTGGCGCGCGTCAAGCAGCGCACGACCGGCGTGTATGCGGGCAGCGAGCACGCGCTGGGCGCCGGATTGCGCCTGGGCGGCGTGCTGGGCCTGACGCGCAGCACGGCCCGCGTCGACGACCTGCACGCCAAGGGGCACGTGAACAGCTACAGCCTGGCCCTGTATGGCGCCCGTACCGTGGCCGCCGGCGCGGGCGATTTCAACGCCGTGGCGGGCGCGGCCTATACCTGGCACGACATGGACACCAGGCGCCATTTCCACTGGGCCGGCACGTCGCAGACCCTGACGGCGGATACCCATGGCAGCACCTTCCAGGCCTTCGGCGAACTGGGCTATCGGTGGCGCGCGTCGGCGCGGGTGCAGATCGAGCCGTTCGCGGCGCTGGCCTGGCGTGACGTGCGGACGCGCGCCTTTGTCGAATCCGGCGGCTGGGCGGCGATCAGCGCGGGCCCGAGCCGGCTGACGCAGACCACGACGACCCTGGGCGTGCGCGGCGAGGCCGGCTACATGCTGGGGCCGGCGCCGGGCAAGCTGCGCCTGACCCTGGGCTGGCGCCGCGCTTTCGGCGATGTCGATCCGCAGGCCACGCTGGTGCTCGATGGCGGCAACGCCCTGGCGGCCACCGGTGCGCCCATCGCGCGCGACGCGGTGCTGGCCGGCCTGGGCGCCGAGCTGGCGCTGTCGCGCTCGGCCGCGATCGGGCTGGCCTATATCGGCCAGTATGGCGGCGGCAACCGCGAGCACACGGGTTCGCTCAGCCTGCGCTGGCTGTTCGGGGCCTGAACGGCCCGGCTTCAGGCGCCTGGCGAGGTTTCGTCGTCGTCGAGGTAGATGCGCGCCAGTCCCTGCGCGATGCATTCCTTGATCTGTTCGGTGCGCTTGGAGATATGGCTGCGCAGGTTCTGCTGCGCGGTGCCGATGTCGCCGGCGCGCAACGCGGCGAGGATGGCGGCGTGTTCGGCCTGGGTCTTGTCGCGGCCGATGCGTTCCATGTTGATCCAGCGGATGAAGCGGATGCGTTCGTTGACGTTGTGCAGGATCCGCTGCAGCTCATGGTTGCCGGACATCTCGGCCAGCATGTGGTGGAACGTCTCGTCGAGGCTGACGAGCTCGGTGACCGGCAGGTCGGGCGACTTGGCGCGGCTTTCGGCCAGGAAGGCTTCCAGCGCATCGAGCCGTTGCGGGGTGGCGCGCCCGGCGGCCAGTTGCAGGCATGCCACTTCCAGCACTTCGCGGGTTTCGTACAGATCGATCATTTCCTTGAGGTTGAGCGGGCGGCGTACATAGCCGCGCCCGGCCTCGGCCAGGAAGCCGTCGCGCGCCAGGAAATGCAGCGCTTCCCTGACCGGGGTGCGGCTGACGCCCAGGCGTTCGGCCAGGGCCACCTCGTTGAGGCGTTCGCCGGGCTTGATTTCATAGGAGATCACCATCTCGCGCAGCTTCTCCAGCACTTGCGAGAAGGCGCGCCGGCCTTTCTCGGCCGGTTCAGTGGTTGTTTTGTACATTGTTGTCGTCATGGGCAGCGGATGCCTGCGCCGGCGCGCATCGCGGTGGCGGACCCGGCCTCGATCAGTGAGGGCAAGCGGATTGTCATTGTAATAACTCCTGGCCGGGCGCCGGACGGGCCGGCGGCGGGCGCCGCGCGGCCCGCCGCTCGAGGGTCAGGGCGTGACCACGACCTTGCCCATGACTTCGCGGTCCTCGATCAGGCGCAGCGCCTCGCCGGCATCCTGCAGGCTCAGCACGCGGTCGATCGGCACCTGCATCTTGCCCGACTGCACCAGGCCGAGCAGGGCGTCCAGGTCTTCGCGCATCCAGCCGTTGGAGCCGCGGATGTTCAGCTCGAAGGTCCAGATGAAGCGCAGGTCGGTCTGCGGATCGTAGCCGGCGGTCGCGCCGCAGGTCAGCAGGCGGCCGCCGCGCCGCAGGCAGCGCATCGACTTGACCCAGGTATCGCCGCCGGTGAAGTTCACCGCCACGTCGACGCCGCCGTCGAACTTGCGGCGATGCGGCTTGCCGTAGAGCTCATAGATCGCCTTGGCGAAATCGGTGTCGGCGTAGTTGATGACGTGGTCGGCGCCCAGTTCGCGCAGCCGCTGCATCTTGGCTTCGCTGCTGGCGCAGGCGATCACCTGCGCGCCGGCGATCTTGGCCAGCATCACGCAACCCACGCCCACGCCGCCGCTGGCGCCCAGCACCAGCACCTTTTCGCCGGCCTGCACCTGGCCGATGGTGTTCATCATCCGATAGGCCGTGCCGAAAGCCACCGGCAGCGCGGCCGCCTGCTCGTAGCTGACGCCGTCCGGAATGCGGATCAGCTGGTGCTCGCGCGCCTTGCACAGTTCGGCCAGGCCGCCGTGCACGGTCTCGCCCATCAGGCCGCCCTCGGCCCGGTTGATCGGGTCGACCAGCACGCGGTCGCCGGCCTTCCAGCCCTGCACGCCCGGGCCGACCTCGACGATTTCGCCGGCCACGTCCAGCCCCATGATGACCGGAAAGTCCAACTTGATGCCTGGCATCCCCCGCCGGGTAAATACATCGTGATAGTTGATCGACGTTGCCTTGACGCGCAGGATCACGTCGCCTTCGCCCGCCTTCGGATCGGGAAATGCGGTGTCGTATTGCAAGACTTCCGGACCGCCGTGACCGTGAATGACAACTGCCTTCATGGATTTTCCTTACTCTGGTTGAGATGGGTGGGTTGCTTGCTCATCGGCGCAGGGCGTGGCCGCCCTGCGTCAAAGGGGGGACGGCCGCGATCAGTTCGGCCGCCAGCAGGGCCGCCGCCTTGCGGTTGACCTTGCCGGTGCTGCTGATCGGCATTTCATCGACGAAGCGCACCGCGCGCGGATGCTGGTAGGCCGGGCCGTGGGCCAGCGCATAGTCCTTGACCTCCTGTTCGGACAGCGTCGCGTCGGGGCGCGACACCACCAGCGCGACCGGCTTCATGCCCTTGAGCGGGTCGGCCAGCGGGACGATGCACGCCTGCACGATGGCGGGGTGACGCTCCAGCATCTTCTCGACTTCGCCCGGGTAGATGTTTTCGCCGCCGCACACGAACATGTCGTCGGCGCGGCCGATGAAGTAATGGAAGCCGTGCTCGTCGCGCCGCATCACGTCGCCGGTGATATAGAAACCGTCGTGCGTCATGGCCGCGGCCGTCTGTTCGGGCAGGCCGTGGTAGCCCAGCATCAGCGCCGGCGAGCGGACCTGCAGCACGCCGGTGGCGGCGTCGAGGTCTGCGCCATCGGCCAGCCGCAGCTGCACCGCCGGGTGCGGATAACCGACCGACAGCACGGGTTGCGCCAGTCCTTGCGGATGCGGGCCGAACACCAGCGCGCCGGTCTCGGTCGCGCCGTAGCCGTTGCCGAACGCCGCGCGCGGGAACATGGCGCGCGCGCTGTCGGCGATGCGTTGTGTCAGCGGCTCCGATCCCAGGCGCACCATCGCCACGCTGGCCAGGTCGGCGCCGGCCAGCGCGCCGGTCTCGCGCGCCAGCAGCGCGATCATGGTCGGAATGGCGGTCAGCCAGGTGCAGCGGTAGCGCTCGATCGCGTCCAGGTAGCCGGCCGGCGAGAACTGCGGCATCAGTACCAGCCGGCCCTGGCCCGCCAACGCCAGCTTGATCGTGTTGAGCGCGTTCATGTGATAGAGCGGGGCGGCCACCAGGAAGCAGTGGCCGCCGTAGTCGGTGCTTGCCGTGCGCTGGCGCACCGTCCACAGATAGCCGGCGTGCGATATCTTCACGCCCTTGGGGCGGCCGGTCGAGCCCGAGGTGTAGAGAAACAGCGCCGGCTGGTCGTCGGCGGGCCGTGCCGCCTCGCAAGGGCCGGGGTCGAGGAATCGCGCATAGCCGCCGGCGCCGCCGGCGCCGAATTCGACGCTCGGCAAGGCGACGGTGTAGGCATCGCGACGCGGGCCATCGCAAAAGACCAGCGCGGCGCCGCTGTCGCGCAGGATGAAGTCGATGCTGTCCGGCGGCAGCCGGTAGTTCACCGGCACGGCGATCAGGCCGGCGCGCATGATGCCCAGGTAGGCGGCCAGGAACTCCATGCGGTTGGCCGACAGGATCGCCGCCCGCGCCCCGGCCGGCAGGCCGCGCGCGCGCAGGCCGCGCGCCACGCCGTCGGCCTGCGCATCGAGCTCGGCATAGGTGTATTCGCGCGGCCCGGACTCGCCGCCCAGGTCGATCAGGGCAATGGCGGCGGGATCGCGCGCGGGCGAGAACAGCGCGCCCAGGTTGGCCGGCGCGGCCCTCATGTCTCGTTCCAGGCCGCCAGGCCCGCCACCGCCTGGCGCGTGATCTCCTGCGCATGGCGCAGCGTGCCCTCGCGCCATACCTGGTCGTACGGGCAGAACGAATCCAGCAGGTCGGCGCGCAGCATCGCGTAGCGCTCGCTGGCGGGGTCGGCCTTGAATTTCAGCCACAGGTCCAGCCGCAGCAGCCGGCGCATGTGCCAGCCGCGCGTGCCGAACTCGATGACCGCGCCGCACATGGGCACATCGCCCAGCAAGGCCTGCACGCCGTGGAACAGCAGCCCCTGGTAGTTGGGGCGCGCCTTGCCGTGCGGGCGCTGGCCGACGATGCGGTCGCGGCCCCACCAGCGCGCGGCCAGTTCATGCAGGGGGCCGCCTTCCTCGTTGAAGCACAGGAAGAACGGTTCGCCATACCCGCCGATGCCGGTGTGCCAGTCGATCAGGGCCACCTTGCGCGCACCGGCCAGGTGATCGCGCACGATGCGCTCCAGCGTCAGATTGGACCATTCGCGCGCGGTGCCGCCGTAGTTCAGGCCGTCCGGGTGCGAATACTGGCCGCGCGCCAGGGTGTCGTACAGGCGGTCTTCGCCGTGGCGGGCCGTGAAATCCTCCATGGCCTGCTGGGCGGCCGCCACCGCGGCGCTGCTCCAGTCCTCGCGCAGCAGCTGCGGATGCAGGATGGCGTAATCCGGGTTGGCGGGGTGCGGCTGGCCGTGGTCGATGAAGTTGCGGTTCAGGTCGACATTGTTCTCGGTGGTGCGGCTCAGGTGCGCGAACCCCCACGGGTTGATGGCGTGCACCATGATGACCGCCACGTCGGGGTCCAGCGACGCCGGGCCGTCGCCCAGCATCCAGCCGATCTGCGCGGCCGAGCCGAAAAACCCCTCCAGCCCGTGGGTGCCGCTGATCGCCAGCAGCCGGCGCGGCGCGTCGGCACGGCCAAAGCGCGCGACATCGGTATGCAGGGGCCGGCCGTCCGGCCCGGTCTGGCCTTCGTGCAGGTACTGCGTCAGGCTTGCGCCGGCCGCGGCCGCCGCGGCGCGGAACTTGTCGCGCGCCCGGTGATAATCGAGCGCATAGCACTGGTGGAATTCCATGGCGTTTTCCTTGCTCCTCATTCCGGCTGTACCGTGGCGGTGGTCGATTGTTCCCAGAACACCAGCTTGCGGTGCAGGAACCGGATCAGGTTGGTGCCGGTCAGGCCGATCACCACCAGGCTGAACAGGCAGGCGAACATCGTGGCCACATCCATGTTGACCGAGGCGGACTGGATCAGGTAGCCCAGCCCCTGGCTGGACGAAATGAACTCCGACACCACCGCGCCGATCAGGCTCAGCACCACCGAGATCTGCAGCCCGGCGAAGATGTGTCCCGAGGCGGCTGGCAGCTTGACGTGGAAGAACACGTGGCTGCGCGAGGCCTTGAAGGCCTTCATCAAGTCCAGCATGGCGGGATTGGCCTGCCGGATGCCGACCACGGTATTGATGAACATCGGGAAGAAGCTCATCAGCGCCACCATCACCACCTTGGACGCCATGCCGAAGCCGAACCACACCAGCAGCAGCGGCGCGATGGCCACTTTCGGGGTCGATTGCAGGGCAATGATGTACGGGTAGATGAACTGCTCGAAGGTTTCGGATTCCGCCAGCACGGTGCCCACCACCAGCGCCATCCCGCAGCCGATCAGGTAGCCGTACACGGTGCTTTGCAGCGTGAACAGGAAGTGCGGCCAGTATTGGCCTTCGACATAGCCGATCCGCAGCGCGTTCAGCACGGCCTCGGGCGTGGGCAGCAGGTAGTTCGGCACCGAGAAAATCCGGATGCTGGCGAACCACAGGATCACCAGTACCACCCCGGTGATCAGGGGGTACAGGAAGGATTTGACGGACTTGGACATGCGCGCCTCGGCTAATCGAATTGCACCAACTGGTCGAACAGCTCCCGCAGCTCGCCGCACAGGCGGGTGAACTCGGGGTCGGTCAGCGTGGCCAGCGTGCGCGGGCGCGGCAGGTTCACCGTCACCTCGCGGATGATGCGGCCCGGCCGCGCCGACATCACGACGATGCGGTCCGACAGGAACACCGCTTCGGCGATGCTGTGCGTGATGAACAGGGCCGACTTGCGCGTGGCCATCCAGATCCGCTGCAGCTCGATGCTCATGCGGTCGCGCGTCATGGTGTCCAGGGCGGAGAACGGCTCGTCCATCAGCAGCAGCGCCGGATCGTGGATCAGGCCGCGCGCGATGCCCACGCGCTGCTGCATGCCGCCCGACAGCTCGCTGGGGTAGTTGCTGGCGAACTTCTCCAGCCCGACCAGGCGCAGCAGCTCCATCGCCTTGGCGCGCCCTTCGGCCACGTTCATGCCCAGCGCCCGGATGGGCACCAGCACGTTGTCCAGCACCGTCTTCCAGGGCAGCAGCGTGGGCTGCTGGAAAACGATGCCGACGTCGCCGCGCGGCTCGTCGATGGGCGTGCCGTTGAGCAACGCCTTGCCGCCGGAGGGCTTGAGCAGCCCGCTGAACACCTTGATGAGCGTCGACTTGCCGCAGCCGGACGGGCCCAGCACCGATACGAATTCACCCGCGCCCAGCTGCAGCGACAGATTGTCGACGGCCGTGATCGGACCCTTGCTGGTGCGGTAGACCACGCTCAGGTTGCTGGCCGTCAGCAGCGCGGCGCCGTCGCCGGCGCCGGCGACGGCGTCAAGGGTGGCCGCGGCGGCCCGCGACGCCGGCCGCCCGCCCTCGATCATGGATAGGTTCAGGGAAGTCATGTGCGTTCCAGCCTGCGTCTACTTGAGCTGCTTGGCGGCGGACACCACGGCCGCGGCGTCGAAGTCGTTGATGTCCTTGACGAACTGGTTGGTATAGAGCGGCTTGACGTCCACGTCCTTGGTGCTCAACTGGCCTCCCTCGTGCAGGACATCGACATAGTCATGCCAGGATTGCTCGGTGTAGTAGCCCATTTGCTGCGGACCTTGCTCGGGCAGCATGGTGGCCAGGCGCACTTTCAGGATCTGCACCGCGTCGGCAAGTTTCTTCTCTTCCGTGCCGTCGGCCGGCTTGGTGGCCGGATACAGCTTCCAGAAGTTCTGCACGCAGGCCTGCGGATTGGCGTTGCACGCCACGACGCCCTTGGCGGCCGCGCGCGCGAAGGCCACCACCAGTTCGGGCCGCTCGCGCAGCGTGTCCTGGTGGGCGATCCAGCCGCTGGAGAACAGTTCGCGGTAGCTCTGGTCCATCGGCAGGCGGCGCAGGTCGGCGCCCATCTGCTCCATTTGCACGTGGAAGGTGTCGAACAGGTTCAGCGCCTGCACCTTGTCGTCGGCCAGCGCGCGAAAGGCCGTCGCGCCCACCCCGACCGGCACGAACTCGTAGTCGCGCTGCAGCTCCAGGCCCAGCTTCTTCATCATCGCCTTGGTGACCGCCAGGTTGCCCCACGACATGGCGCCCACGCCGATCTTCTTGCCCTTGAGATCCGCCAGCGAGCGGGCCGGGCTGTTCTTGGTGACGACCACCTCGAACGGCGACAGGTAGATGCCGTTGTAGAACATCTTCACCGGCAGGGCGTCGCGGCCGGGCTGGCTCGAGATGACCAGGGGATCGGGCGTGATCCAGCCGAAAGTGATGTGTTTCTGCGTGACCTGCGGCAGCATGACCGCCGCGCCCTGGAAGAACGTGGCCTGCACGTCCAGGCCGGCTTCCTTGAAGTAGCCCATGCCGATGGCCATCAGCGTGGGCGCGTTGGACAGGGAAATGTTGGTGCCATAGGCGAAAGTGACTTTCTCCGCCGCGTTGGCCGCGCCGCCCGCGGCGGCCAGGGCCATGGCGGCCGCGCCGGCCAGGATGCCCCGCCGGGCGTGGCGCTTCAAGTGTTCGATACCGATCATGCTGCTGCTCCTGTTGGTGAGTTCGTGCAACGGGTTATATCGGTGCTGCTGGATGGTTCTTGGCTGTATCAGGGTTCCTCGGGCGCGCCTGCAAAGGCCGCCTCGGCGTTGGCGCAGAAAATGACGGCCGCGCCGCCCGCGTCGCGGGCGGCCACGGTCAGTTGCCCGCCGGCGCGGCGGTAGGCAACCTGGTTGTCGTCCAGCACCGCGGCGGTGCGTGACAGATCGTCCACTTCGACGGCCAGCGCCGCCGGAAACGGCAGGGCCGGCGCCGCGCTGCCGGGCAGGCGCGCCGCGAGCGCGGCCTGGTCGACCAGCGCCAGCCTGCCCGAACGCAGCGTGAACCAGGCCTCGCCGCCGCGCCGCTCGGCCGGCACGCCGAGGTAGCGCGCATAGCGCGCCGCCGCGGCGTCCACGTCTTCGACCGCCACGATGGCCGCGGCCAGGGCGCGCGCGCCGTTCGGATGACCCATGTAGCGCGCCTGCCAGAGCAGTTCCGGCGTTTCGTGGCGCAAGGTCAGGATGAGTCCTTCCGGCATGGCCTGGCGCGGCGTGCGCACCTGGCTGAAGCGGGCCAGCCGCGGGCCGTCGGCGGTGTCGATATAGCGTTGCAGCACGCCGGGCTCGGCCGCGAAGCCCGCCTCGTGCAGCGCGGCGATGCGCTGTCCGGGGTCCGGGGTGTCGAACGCCACGATGTGCATGCCGGCATAGCGCGCCAGTCCTTCCGGAATGCCGCGCAGGTCCAGCGCCGGGTCGACCACCGCGACCAGCTCGATATAGCCGTGGCCGAGCATGGCGCAGCGATTGGCGATGCCGGCCTTGACCACCTCGCGCGTGACGGCGTGCGTGCCGGAATGCTGTGACAGCGGCGTCAGCGTGAAGCCCAGCCGCTGGTACATGGCGGCCGCCGCGTCCATGTCGTGCGCGTACAGTCCGACATGGTCCAGGCCGGCCGGCGCTGCGCCCATCGGTTGGTCCGGTTCTGTTCTGGTCATGTGCCCGCCCGTGTCGTGTTCGAGGAAGCGGGCCTCAGCCCATCCACTGGCTGACCGGGGCCGCCGCTTCCTGCAGCGGCTGGACGATGATGTCGACCAGCGCCGGGCCGCCGTACTCGATGGCGGCCTTGAGCACGCCGTCCAGCTCGCGCGGGTCCTCGACGCGCCACGCCTTGACGCCGTAGGCCTCGGCGACGCGGGCATGGTCGGTGCGGTTGAAGTCGACCGAGAAGTAGCGCTCCTGGTAGCCGGCCTTCTGGCTGGCCTTGATCCAGCCGTAGACCGAGTTCGACAGCACGATCATCAGCAGCGGCACCTTGCGGCGCACGATGGTTTCCATTTCGCCCACGGTGAAGCCGAAGCTGCCGTCGCCCATGACCGACACCACCTTGGCGGACGGCCGGCCGATGGCCGCGCCCATGCCCGCAGCCATCGAGAAGCCCAGCGCGCCGTGGGCGCGGTTGGTGATGAAGTGGCGGCCTGGCTTGGAGGCTTCGAAATAGGCGGAGAAATAAGGGCAGGGCGTGCCCGGGTCGGCCACCACCACCGACTCGGCCGGCAGCAGGCGATTGAGCGCATCGACCACGCGCTCGGGCCTGATGGGCGCATCCAGCGAGGCGGCCAGCGGCTGCAGGGCCGCCAATTTGGCGCCCTTCGCCTTGGCCGCCACGGCCTTGCCGTCGACCGCGTCCGTGGGGCGGGCGTCGATGCGCGCGTGCACTTCGCGGTTGAGCGCCTGCAGGGCCAGCAGCGCGTCGCCCACCATCGCCACGTCGGTGCGGTAATTGGCGGCGATCACCATCGGGTCGGAGTCGATGTGCAGGATGGGCACCTCGCGGCTGGGGAAGCGCCAGTGTTCGGTGGACGTGGAGCCGGCGCGGCAGCCGATCAGCAGCACCACGTCGGCATCGGCCAGCACCGCGCGGGTGGCCAGGATGCCGCCGTTGGAGCCCACCACGCCGGCGTTCAGCGGGTGCGTGTCGGCCAGGCTGCCCTGGCCGCTGACGGTGGTGCAGACCGGCGCGTTGAGGGTGACGGCCAGTTCCTCGAGGGCCGCGCAGGCGCCCGAGATGACCACGCCGCCGCCGCACAGGATGACCGGCGCGCGCGCGCCCACCAGGCGGGCGGCGGCCTGCTCGATGGCCGCGGGGTCGGGCGCGAAGCGCATCGCCGGAAAGCGGTCGTGCCCGGGCTGGGCCCACACGTCGGCGGGGTCGACCTCGTGCTTCTGCACGTCGTACGGCAGGCACAGGTGCGCCGTGCCGGGGCGGCCGGTCGTCATGGCGCGGAAGGCCGCGCGCACCGCGCCGGGAATCTGGTCGGCGCGGTCGATGGTGGTGTTCCACTTGGTCAGCGGGCGATAGAGCGCCTCCTGGTCCAGCTCGGTCAGCGGGTACTTGCCGCGCGAGCCCACCGATACGTCGGAAGTAATCCCCAGCACGGCCACCGACGACTCGTTGGCCTCGACCAGGCCCGGCAGCAGGTAGGTGGCGCCGCCGCCGCTGGGCCCCTCGCACACGCCCACCTTGCCCGTCACCCGCGCGTAGGCGTCGGCCATGTAGGCGGCGCTGCGCTCGTCGCGCGTCAGGATGTGCTCCATGCCGTGGTCCAGCCGTTGCAGCGCGTCGTAGAACGGCAGGCTGGTGTCGCCGCACAGCCCGAAAATGTGCTTGACCCCATTCAGTTGGAGCATGCGCACCATGGCTTCGGCGCCGTTGAGTTGTGTCATGGATCTGTCCTTGGTGAGGGAGGGATGTGTGGGGAAATATCAATGTATACATAACTATATACATCAATGGATATCGGCGCCGCAACGCTTTTGCGGGCTCGCGGCATGAGGGATTTCACGGGTGGCGCGGGCGGCGGACACGCGCCAGCGCCCGCCCCGTCAGGTCAACGGGGCGGGTCGGCGAGGCGGCGGGAAAGGGTCAGGCGCCCGGGTTGTCGGGCGTGTCGGGCTGGCGCAGCGCGATGGCTTGTGGCCGAGGCGGCGCGGCGACGGGCAGCGCCAGGCCCTGGCTGCGGATCGCGTCGTCGATGGCCACCAGGATGGCGTCGCGGCAGTCGGTGCTGTCGGAGAACTGGGGGACCCAGTACTTGATCTTGTAAGTCACGCCTTCGGCGGTGTACGCGGTGGCGCGGACCCGCGGCTTCTGCCCTGGCGCCAGGCTTTCGGCGGGCGAAGTGGACAGCGCCGCGTCGAACAGCAGCTGCTTGCCGTCCGAAATCGAAATATCGTGGCTCAGGACGATTTCCAGCTCGCCTTGGTATTGCTTGCGGGGGGCGCTGTAATTGGTCAGCATCTGCCGCGAGATCTGGCTGTTGGGCAGGATCATGTAGGTGTCGTTGGGTGTCAGGATGCGCGTGGTGCGCCAGCCGATTTCCGTGACGCGGCCCCGTATGGTGGCGTCAAAACCCACCCAGTCGCCGATCCGGTAGGGGGCCTCCACGCCGATGGCGATGCCCGACAGGACGTCGGCCAGCACGTTGCGGATGGCAAAGCCCAGGATGGCGATGATCAGGCCCGAGCTGGCCAGGATGCCGCCGGCCGACTGGCCCAGGAACACGCCGATGGTGGCCACCGTGGCGATCGCGAACAGCGTGGCCGAGACCAGCTCGCGCAACAGGCGCGGGGTCTTGCGCTTTTTCCTGGCCTTGCGCGTGAGCGCGGCGGCGGCCATGCGCGCCAGCAGCCAGGCGAAGGCGTAGAAGGCGGCCGCGGCGCTGAAACGCCGGAACGACTCGGGGTTCGATCCCGGCAGATAGCGTTGGAACAGGTACGCATGGAACACATACACCACGACCGACAGGCTGCACAGCACGGTCGGCCACAGCAGCCACGCGATTCTTGAACCGGGTATCAAGGCAAATCCTCTTCTTGAGCGATGGGCCGCGCGGGCGCGGCCGGCAATACGCCCGGCGCGATGTCCGGGCGCTGCCGATTGTAGAGCGCCCGGGCCGCCCGCGGGCTAGCCCAGGGTGCCGTCCTCGCCCAGCCGCTCGGCCACGATTTCGCGCAGTATGGCCTCGACCGCCTGGGCGGCCGGCGTGCGCGGCCCCGAGCGCGGCCAGCACAGCGAGAGCGTGCGGCGGATTTCCGGCGTAATGCGCCAGCAGGGCGTCTGCATCCCCGTGGCGGCCAGCACCGAGGCCGGCAGGATGGTACAGGCCAGGCCTTCCTGCGCCGCGCCCAGCAGGCAGGGCAGCGAATCGAGTTCGGCCACCACGTCCAGCGCGATGCCGGCCTGGGCGAACGAGCGCTCGATCAGCAGCCGCAGCCCCTGCGCGCCGCTGGGCAGGGCCAGCGGCAGGCTGCCAAGCGCCTGCAGCGCTACGCTGTCCTGTCCGTCGGGCGCCAGGCTGGCGCCGCACTGTCCGATCAGGTACAGCGTTTCCTGCGCCAGGGGTTCGAGCTCGACGATGCGGCTGTCGGCGTCGCGAAACAGGATGGCGAAGTCGAGCCGCCAGTTGGCCAGCAGCTCGCCGATGTAGCCGCTCATGCTTTCGAACAGCTGCAGGCGGACGTCGGGATGGCGGGCGCGCACCGCGCGCAGCAAGGGCATGGCCACCAGCGCCGCCACGGTGGTGGGCAGGCCGATGGCGACGGTGCCCGACACCATGGCGCCGGCCGTGCGCACCTCGTCGCGGGTGGCTTCGAGCTGCTTGAGAATGGCGCGCGCGTGGCGATACAGCGCCGAGCCGGCGTCGGTGGGCGCCACTCCCTTCGAACTGCGCAGCAACAGGGGCACTTCCAGCTCGGCTTCCAGCGCCGCCAATTGCTGGCTCAGGGCGGGCTGGGCCACGCGCACCTGTTCGGCCGCCTTGGTCAGGCTGCCGCAGTCCACGATGGCAACGAAATAGCGTAGTCCTCGAATGTCCATGGTCTTTGTTCCGGTCGCGCCGTGGCGGGCGATAGGCTTTTCTTATGGCCGTATGCGCAAACCGTATTTCCTTCCCCGGCCGCCCAGCCGGTAGATTGTGGCATCTGAACCAGGAGTATGGCTATGACACTTCCCCTGAGCGGCCTGACCGTCGTCTCGCTCGAACAGGCCATCGCGGCGCCGTTCGCCACCCGCCAGCTGGCCGATCTCGGCGCGCGCGTGATCAAGATCGAGCGCCCGGGAGTGGGCGACTTCGCGCGCGCCTACGACGGCCGCGTCAACGGCCTGTCCTCCCATTTCGTCTGGACCAACCGCTCCAAGGAGAGCCTGACGCTGGACGTCAAGCATCCCGAGGCGGCCCCCGTGCTCGACGCGCTGCTGGCCGGCGCGGACGTGCTGGTGCAGAACCTGGCGCCAGGCGCCAGCGCGCGCCTGGGGCTGGACTACGCCACGCTGGCCGGACGGTATCCGCGCCTGATCGTGTGCGACATCTCGGGCTACGGCGACAGCGGCCCGTACCGCGACCGCAAGGCCTACGACCTGCTGGTGCAGAGCGAGGCGGGCTTTCTCAGCGTGACCGGCAGCGCCGACGAGCCGGCCAAGGCCGGCTGTTCGATCTCCGACATCGCGGCCGGCATGTACGCGTATTCGAACATCCTCGCGGCCCTGATCGAGCGCGGCATCACCGGCAAGGGCAAGCGCATCGACCTGTCCATGCTGGAAGCCACCGCCGAATGGATGGGCTTTCCGCTGTACTACAGCTATGACGGCGCGCCGCCGCCGCCGCGCAGCGGCGCGGCCCATGCCACCATTTACCCGTACGGGCCGTTTCCGGCGGGCGACGGCAGGACGGTCATGCTGGGGCTGCAGAACGAGCGCGAGTGGGCCGCGTTCTGCGCCACCGTGCTGCGCCAGCCCGGGCTGGCCACCGATGCGCGCTTTGCCAGCAACGCCTTGCGCAACGAGCATCGCGAGGCGCTGCGCGCGCTGATCGTCGAATGCTTCGCGGCGCTGGATTCCGCCACCCTCATGGAGCGGCTGGACGAGGCCCGGATCGCCAACGCGCGCGTCAACACCATGCACGATCTCTGGCAGCATCCCCAGCTGCGCGCGCGCGAGCGCTGGCGCGACGTCGATACGCCGGCCGGCCCCATACCCGCCCTGCTGCCGCCGGGGCAGGAGGCCGGATCGCGCATGGATCCGATCCCCGCCGTCGGCCAGCACACCGATTCGATACTGGCCGGGCTGGGTTTCGGGGCCGACCGGATCGCCGCGCTGCGCGAGGCGAAAGCCGTATGAGCGCGCCGGCCCAGACCTACCTGTTCGTGCCGGGCAGCCGCCCCGAGCGGATCGCCAAGGCCATCGATGCCGGCCCCGATGCGGTGATCGTCGACCTGGAGGACGCCGTGGCGCCGGCCGACAAGCCGGCCGCGCTCGACAGCCTGCGCGCCGGATGGGACGGCCATGCGGCGCGCGCCCAGGCGCAGCGGGTGACCCTGCTGGTGCGCATCAACGCGGCCGATACGCCCTGGCACGCGGCCGACCTGGCTGCCTGCCAGGCGCTCGGCGTGGCGCACGTGGTGGTCCCCAAGGCGGCCGACGCCGATGCGCTGGCGCGCGTGCGGGCGGCGGTGCCCGGGGCCTTGCTCTATCCGCTGATCGAAAGCGCCGAAGGCTACGCGCATCTGCCGGCCGTGGCGGGCGCCGAGGGCGTGGCGCGCCTGATGTTCGGGTCGGTGGACTTGATGCTGGATCTGGGCATCGGCGAGGACGACCAGCCCCTGCATTACTTCCGCAGCCGCCTGGTGCTGGCCTCGCGGCTGGCCGGACTGCCCGCGCCGATCGATGGCGTCTGCGTGGACCTGCGCGACCCCGAGGCGCTTGCCGCGCAAGTACTGCGCGCGCGGCAATTCGGTTTCGGCGCGAAGCTGCTGATCCATCCCGGCCAGATCGCGCCGGTGCGGCGCGGCTTCGCGCCGTCCGAGGCGCAGCGGGCCTGGGCGCGGCGCGTGGTGGACGCGGCGGCCGCGGCCGACGGGGCCGCGGTGGCGGTCGATGGCAAGATGGTGGACCGCCCCGTCCTCATGCAGGCGCAGGCGATCCTGGCCTGTCCGCCGCCCGCTTGAAGCGGCGGCGGCTCAGTGCGAGTCCGAGCGGTGCATCCAGAACGTGAAGCGGAACTTGTGCGCCGAATAGGTGTTGACGGTAATCAGGAAGGGCGTGTTGGCGCGGTCCACGTACAGCCGGGTGATTTCCAGGCCCGGGGTGCCGGGCGCCACGCCCAGCCGGCTTGCCATCTCGCCTTCGATGGCGGTGGCGCCGATGCTCTGCTTGATGTCGGCCACCGCGATGCCGGCCTCGTTCTCGATGATGCGGCACAGCAGGCCCGAACCGTTCGGGATCTTGCCGACGATGCGCTGCCCCACGTCGGGCAGCATATAGGCGTCGTTCCAGCATAGCGGCGTATGGGCCGCGTCCTTCTCGACGCGCAGCATGCGCACGCGCAGCCAGGTCGTGCCGGGCTTGCATTCGAGCGCCTGGGCCAGCGCCTCGTCGGCCACCACCGGGCTGACCTCCAGGATCTGGCGTTCGGTGTGGCTGGCGTAATTGACCAGGTCCTCGATGGTGTGGACCGACTTGGTGTACTGGTTGTTGGTGGTGCGCGAACACACTACCGTGCCGGAGCGGCGTTTGCGCGTCACCAGGCCCAGCCCTTCGACGATATCGAGCGCGGCGCGCACCGTGCTGCGGCTGCTCTGGAATTGGGCGGCCAGCGCCAGTTCGTTGGGAAGCTGGTCGCCGATTTCGTATTGGCCCTCGGTGATGCGTTTGACCAGGGTATTGGCGAGTTCTGTATAGCGCAAAGCGGGTTCCGGGAAGGCTGGGGCAGGCGGGCCGGGCCGCGGGCGCCAACCGCCCCGGGCCGTCACCTCAAGCGTTGAGCAGCTGCCTGTATTTTTTTACCTCTTCATCATACATGTCGCGACCATGGGCGTCATTGGTCACCAGCAGCGGGAAATTCTCGATCTCCAGCCGCTGCACGGCTTCGGTCTTGAGGTCTTCGTAGCACACCAGCGTGGCCGACTTGATGCATGAGAACAGCGTGGCGGAAATCCCGCCGATGGCCGAGAAGCAGACGGCCACGTTCTCGCGGCACGATTCGCGGATGGCCGGGCCGCGGTTGCCCTTGCCGATGGCCGCCTTGACCCCGTGGTCGAACAGGACCGTGGCGTATGGGTCCATGCGGTAGGCCGAGGTCGGCGCCACCACGCCGATGACGTGGCCGGGCTTGGCCGGGCCCGGGCCGCCGTAGAACACCACATGGCCGGTCAGGTCCACCGGCAGCGGCTCGCCGCGCGCCAGGGTATCGATGAAGCGCTTGTGCGCGGCGTCGCGCGCCATATAGATCACGCCGGACAGAAAGACCTCGTCGCCCGCCTGCAGCTGGCGGATCGCGTCGTCGGTGAGCGGCGTGTCGAGATAGTGCGTCGTCATGGGTTCTCCTCAGATCACCGCCGTCTGGCGACGGCCGGCGTGGCACTGGATGTTGACCGCCACCGGCAGCGCCGTGATGTGGCAGGCGTAGGTTTCGACCGCCACCCACAGGGCCGTCGTCATGCCGCCGTATCCCTGCGGGCCGATGCCCGTCTTGTTGATGGCTTCCAGCAGCTCGGTTTCGAGCTGGGCGATGTGCGGCTCGGGATGGTGCTGGCCGATGTCGCGCAGGATGGCCTGCTTGGCGATCGCCGTGACCTTGTCGAAGCTGCCGCCTATGCCCACGCCCACGGTCAAGGGCGGGCAGGCGGCGCCGCCGGCCGCCTCGATGGCCGCCAGCACGAACTGCTTCACGCCCGCCACGCCCTCGCCGGGCAGCAGGAACTTCATCGTGCTCCAGTTTTCGCTGCCGCCGCCCTTGGGCACCACCGTGAAGCGGATCTCGGCGCCGGGCACGATCTCGGTGTGCACCACCGCCGGCGTATTGTCATTGCTGTTGACGCGCAGCAAGGGGTCGCTGACCACCGACTTGCGCATGAATCCCTCGGCGTAGCCCTTGCGCACGCCGGCCTGCACGGCCTGTCCGTAATCGCCGCCCACGATGTGCACATCCTGGCCCACGTCGGCATAGACGATCGTCAGGCCCGTGTCGTGGCAATACGAAACCTGGTTTTCGCGCGCGATCCGGTCGTTGTCGATCAGCTTGAGCAGCACCGACTTGCCCAGCGGCGACACCTCCCGCTCGGCGGCCTGGTGGAAGCTGCGGACCAGGTCGTCCGGCAGCAGGTGGCAGGCGTCGATGCACAGGCGAGCGACGGTATCGGTAATTTCGTTGACGTGAATCTCACGCATTTTGCACCCTTGCTTCTTGAAAATGGTTCAGCCGGGCGCCGCGCCGGCCAGGCCGGCGGCGGCGCTCAATACCCTTCTACCGCGACGTGGGCGTCCTCCACGATTCCTTTCCAGCGCGCTACCTGGTCATGCAGGTAGGCGTTGAACTGTTCCGGCGTGCGGGCCTGCGGCGGGGTCAGCGCCTGCGCCCGCATTTTTTCCACGAACTCGGGCGTGCGCACGGCCTGCAGCAATTCCTTGTTGAGCGTGTCCACGACTTCCTGGGGCGTGCCCTGGGGCGCCACCAGGCCGAAGAAAGCCACCGTCGACAGGTTCTGGAACCCCGCCTCGGCCAGGGTGGGCACGTCGGGCAGGTAGGCCGAGCGCTGGTCGTCCACCACGGCCAGCGCCTTCAGCTGGCCCGCCTGGATGTTGCCGTAGATCGCCGGCAGCGAATCGGAGGTGGCCGCCAGCATGCCGCTCATCACCTTCAGCTTGGATTCCGCGCTGCCCTTGAACGGCGCATGCGTCATCGGGAAGTCCAGCTTCTGCTTGAGCAATTCCATGGTCAGGTGCTGGGTCGAGCCCAGGCCGGCCGAACCGTAGAACAGCTCCCCGGCCTTGGCCGCCTGCACCAGGCCGGCCAGCGAGGTCACGCCCAGGTCGTTGGACACGGCGATGATCTGCGGCGTGGATGCCAGCTCGGCTACCGCGGTGAAGTCGCGCACCGGGTCGTAGTGCGTGGTCTTGGGATAGAGCGCCGGGGCAATCGCGTAAGGCCCCGTGCTGGTCAGCAGCAGCGTATGGCCGTCCGCCTTGGCCTTGGCCACGAACGCGGTGCCGATGCGTCCGCCGCCGCCCGGCTTGTTCTCGACGATGAAGGCCTGGCCGAGCCGGCTGGCCAGCTCCTTGCCGACGAGGCGGGCAATGATGTCGCCGGTCTGGCCGGCGGCAAACGGCACGACGATGGTGACGGCGGAGCCGGGATACGCGGCGTGCGCAGCCCCGCCCGTACAGAGCGCGGCGGTGACGGCCACGGCGGCCAGGGCTTGCTTGAACATGGTTGTCTCCGACAGGGTTGTTATTTGGTGCGGACTATTTAATGGTACGTACCATTGTGTCGGGGATTCTAGGCAGGCAAGCGCGCAGTGGTCAAGAAAAAAGTGATCGGGGGGGGGCGGAACGAACTGGCCCCGCAGGAGGGGCCTGTCCCGGCGGGGACGGGCCCCCTGGAGTCTGCGTGCGCCAGTCCCCATGCGGGGACAGGCACACCGTGCCTCGGGACGGGGAATCCCGGGCACGATCAGCCTGGTTGCTTAGTGTTTTGCGACGTTGGCCGGCGAGCCGGCGGACCAGCGCTGGTAGTCGCGGGCGACCGTCTTGGCGTAGCTGGCGCCGTCCTCGTACCGCACGGCCTGGCCGTATTTCTGCTGGAACGATTCGATCACTTCCGGGTCGGTCAGCACCGTCTTGAGCGCCTGGGCCAGTTTTTCCTGGGCCACGGCCGGAATGCCGGCAGGCGCGGCCAGCGAGAAATAGGACTCCTGCGCATAGTCGACCAGCCCGGTTTCGCGCAGCGCGGGGACATCGGGCAGCGCGCTCCACCGGCCGGGGCCGGACGACACCAGCATGCGCAGCTTGCCGGCCCGCACCTGCGGCAGGGTCGCATTCGCCGAGGCATTGACCACGTCGATCTGGCCGCCGATCAGGGCGGTGACGCTCTCGTTGTCGCCCTTGTAGGGGATGAACTGCCACTGCATGCCCAGGTCGCGGCCCAGGCGGTTCATCACCAGTTCGTTGGTGGTGCCGGCCCCCAGCGTGCCGAACGACAGCTTGCCGGGGTTGGCCTTGCCGTAGTCGACCAGTTCCTTGAAGGTCTTCCACGGCGCGTCGGCGCGCACGAAGATGCCATAGTCGTACGGGCCCACCACGGCGAGGTGGCTGAAGTCCTTCAGGGGGTCGTAGGGCACGGCCTGCTGGTGCGGAATGATGGTCAGGGTCGGGTAGTTGACCGTGCCCAGGGTGTAGCCGTCCGGCTTGGCGCGCGCGATATTCGACACGCCGACGATGCCGCCGGCGCCAGGCTTGTTGACGACCACCACCGATTGTCCGATTTGCTTCTCCAGTCGCATCGCGATGTCGCGCGCGACGGCGTCGGTGGTGCTGCCGGGGGGGAACTGCACAATCATCTGCAAGGGGTTTTCGGGCCACTGCGCGGCGGCGGCAGGGGACGCCACCGCCAGCGTGGCGGCGAGGGCGGCAAGGGTATGGGCCAGGCGTTTCATCATGGTTTTTCCTCAAGGGGCGGCTGCGCTGGCGCAGCACGGGCCGGATTGCGTCAGAACGAAATGTCCCGGCCGATCCGTACATCCAGGGTCTGGTCGCCGAGCGCGATGCGCACGGTGGATTGGGCGGGCTCGCGCGTAATGGCGCCGATGCGCACCGCGTGGCCGCGCAGGCGTTCGGACAGCCGGCGCAGCACGGTGGCGGCCGGACGCGGGTTGTTGCGCCGGTCCACCAGCCCATGGCGGGCGAAGTAGCCACGGTCGATATCCATGAAGGTGTCCAGCGTCATGGGCACATCGGGATAGGCCGCCTTGGCGATGGCCGCCTCGGCCACTCGCGCCGCCTGGGCCTGGTCATCGTCGTTGACCAGGGCGGACTTGCGGTTGGCCAGGTTGATGTGCAGCGCAATGGCGACGCCATGGCTGGCCGCCTGCTCCACGGCCTGCCGCACGGATTCCAGCACCGGCTCGTCGCCGGCGATGCGCACCACCACGCCCGGCGCGGACGCGTCGGCCCGCTGGGGGCGAAAGCGCGCCAGGTGGTCCAGCTCGCCAAGCGCGATGCCGCTGGTCATGTTGTGGTCGTACTGGCCTTGCGAGTGGCTCGACGGCGGCTGCATGACCGGCGCGACGAACAGGCGGATGCCGCGTCGCGCGAACTGGCCGGCGGCGTGCGCGGCGATCGCGCTGTCCGGGCCTATCCATTCATAGCCCTCGAGCGCCGGGCCGAGCGAGGCCAGCCGCTCCAGCAGGTGCGCGTCGGGCACGGCGGTGCCGAATACCAGACAGCGGTGGCCCAGCTCGCCCAGCAGCCTGACCCGCTCGAATGCCTGTTCGTCCGCGATGTCGTGGATCGGCAGGCGCACGCCGCGCATGCCGGCATCCCACAGGTTCAGGATGTAATAGTCGTTGCGCACGCGCTTGCGCACGAAGGCGTCCAGCGGCGGGTTGTAGGGCAGGGCTTCGACGCGGGCCCAATCGTGGCGGAAGTCGGCGGCAACCGTGCCGGCCGCGTGCTCGCGCACGTCGCCTTCCACCTGCAGGGCGATCTCCTCGCCCTGGGCCGGGTCGGTCGAGCCATAGGTGCGCACGAAGCGCGCGATATGGCCGTGTTCGTGGATATCGACCACGAAGAAACCGAACTTGCCCAGGTCGTTGCGGCCCAGCTCTTCGCCCGGCTCGACGCGGAAGAGCTCGGCGTAGTCCTGGCGGAAATTGGTGGACGACGGCAGCGCATAGGACCACATGCCCGCATGGCGGTTCAGGAAGAACGTGTGCACGTGCCCGGCGAACAAGGCCTCCACGCCGGCGCTGGCGGTAAGCTCCAGCAGGCGGCGGCGCGGCCCGTGGTCGATATTGTCGTAATGGTTTTCCTCGTCCGGCGCCGTGACGAACGGCGGGTAGTGCGTGAACAGGAACAGCCGCCGGCCGGCTGCCTTTTCCTCGGCGAGCCGGCTTTGCAGGAACTGCCATTGCGCGTCTTCCTGCGGCAATCCTGAGCCGAGCAGGCAGGCGTTGATAATGATGAAACAGACATTGCCTTCGGTGAAGGCCTGCCACTGCGCGCCGAAGTGTTGCTCGTACTTGCCGCAGCTGTCGGCCGAAATGCAGGCGGCCGGGTTGCCGGGCAGGTGCTTGTCGCCGATATCGTGGTTGCCGGGGGCGATATAGAACGGCGCCTGCAGTCCCCGGTACAGCGTGGTGGCGAAATCCGCAGCGCTGTCATAGTCGGTCGAATGCGGCAGCGGGTGCACCACGTCGCCCACGTGGACGGTGAAGGCCGGCGCGATCCGGTTGATCGCCGCCACCACCACCTCATTGCGGGGGTTGGCCAGATGGTTGGTCTGCCACGGCGAGGTGTTGCCCGCGTTCACGGGGTTCAGGTGCGAATCCGCGACAACCGCGAAGCGCAGCAGGCGGCGGCCACTGGTGAAGTTGCTCATGTTGATTGAATTCAATATAATGGAATTGATGAATAATTATTTGAGTGTCGTTTTATATTCTGAGCTTGGAGAGGATGTCAATCATGGCTAACCTGCCGTTCGACCTGGTGCCGCGCGCCGAGCTCGAGCACGAACCGCGCTTTGCCTCGACGCTCGCCAACGGGCTGGACATCCTGCGCTGCTTCTCGGCCGCGCAGCCCACCTTGGGCAACAAGGAAATCTCCGAGGCGCTGGGGCTGTCGCGTCCCACCGTGGCGCGCCTGACTTTCACCCTGGTCACATTGGGCTATCTGCGCCGCGACGACGCCAGCAAGCGCTACTCGCTGGCGCCCGGCGTGCTGTCATTGATCTATCCGCTGCTGCTGCAGCTGACCGTGCGGCGCGTGGCCGAGCACGATCTGGCGGCGCTGTCCGAGAAAGCGGGGGGGCCGGTTTCCATCGGTACGCGCGACAGGCTGCAAGTGGTCTACGTGGACACCATCCACGATCGCGGCAATAACGGCGCCAAGCCGGACATCGGCTCGTCGCGCCCCTTGCTGCATACGGCCATGGGCCGCGCGCTGCTCTATACCTTCGATGCCGCCGAACGCGAGCTGCTGATGCCGCTGCTTCTGGAGCAGGAGCCGCAACAGGGCGATGCCGCGCGGGCCGCGCTGGAAGAGGCTTTCGCGCAGATTGCGCGCACGGGGTTCTGCACCAGCTATGGCAGCTGGCGGCCGGAGCTGGCCGGCCTGGCGGCGCCGCTGCGCTATCGCGCCGGCGACCTGCCGTTCGCCATCAACCTGACGCTGCCTATCGATGCGGTCAAGGATGGCCGGGCCGAGCAGGAGTTCGGCCCCTACCTGGCGCGGCTGGCGCAAAGCATAGACAGGCGCCTGGGCGTGGATGTGTGACGCCGGGGCGACTTAGCGGGCACTGCCGGCCTGCCCGGCCAACGCCGCCTCGAGCGCTTCCAGCATCACGCGTACCCTGGCAGGCACGTAGCGCCGGGTCGGTGCGACGGCCCAGACCGACAGCTCCTCCATGCTGGCGTCCGCCAGTTCGATCGCGACCAACGAGCCATCGGCCAACTGTTTGCAGACATCCCAGTAAGTCAGCATGGCAAGCCCCAAGCCTTGAATGGCCGCCGTTCTCACTGCTTCGATGCTGCTGGTACTGATTCGTCCGTTCATGCGGCTGTACCGCAGCGTTCCTTCGACCATGAAGGGCCAGCGGGGGATGGCCCGCAACAGGACGCATTGATGGGCATGCAGATCGGACAACGTCGCGGGTCTTCCGTACCGTTGCAGATAATCAGGCGCCGCGCAGATGATGCGAGGATTCGGCGTGAGTTTTCTCGCGACAAGCTCCGAATCTGCCAAGGGCGCCAGGCGCAGGGCGAGGTCCAGGCCTTGGCCGACGATATCGACGACCCGATCGGATAAGTCCAGGTCCACGCGCAATTCAGGATGCTGCTTCAGCAGGCCGGGCAGCAAGGGAAGCACGATGGATTGTCCGAAGATGCTCGGGGCGGTCATGCGCAGTACACCCGACGCCTTGACAGACGAGGGACGCAAGGCGCTTCGCGCACCGTCTTCCGTCTCGATCATCGTATTGGCGTACGGCAGAAACGCTTCGCCTTCGTTGGTCAAGGAGACTGATCTGGTCGTGCGGTGGAACAGGCGAGCCGCCAATTCCGCTTCCAAGGCAACCAGTCGACGAGAAACCTGCATGGGTGCGATACCCAACTGGCGTGCGGCCGCCGACAGACTGCCGCCCGAAGCTACCGCCAGAAAAATCCGCAGGTCTGAGGTCAGCAATTTATATCCTTTTTAGTTAAGGAGGCTTCACGGCAACGAGGCTTAATGAATCGACAATGGGCGCATATCATAGTGTCTTGCCTGTTGATTGTGAAAAGAAAGCGTGCGGAGGCGATGCACGGCGAGCGTCTGGCTCGTTGCTCGAATCAGTATCATTTTATCTATTTCAGATATCAAATGAACGGTCCGGCCTCGTCTCGCAGTTGCTCGAAAAGGACACCAGATGAGTACCGATCCCAAGAAAACACTTCGTTTGAAGATTCCCTTGTGGCAAGGCGGCGACAACGCGCCGGCTGCGCTGGGCGCCGAGCTGCTGGCTTTCCTGGCCCCTGAAAGCGCCAGTCCTCTGGTTGAAATTCCCGTCGAACCCTACTCCGGGCGAGACACGGTGATTCACGATGGCATCGCCCACCGCGATGCCATCCTGGCGCAAATCCAGGCCACTCAGGAAGTCCTTGATGCGCATCAGCCCGACAAAGTGGTTGTCTTTGGCGGCGACTGCCAGGTGAGTCAGGCTCCTTTCGCATATCTCAATGAAAAGTACGGGGGTGAATTGGCGATCCTTTGGATAGACGCGCATCCGGACATCAAGAATCCCGACGAATACCGGAACGCCCACACTATGGTGCTTGCCAGCCTGTTGGGGGAAGGCGCTGCGCAGCTGGCTGCGCGGATAAAGCGGTACATCGATCCCAAGAGGGTCATGTTCGCGGGCTTGCGTCAAGATGGACTGACCGGGCAGGAGTCTGATTTCATCGCGCGTCACCAGTTGGGTGTCGCTTCGCCGGAAGCGTTGGCAAGCTCCAGCGAACCGGTGCTGGAGTGGATCAGGCGCAACGACATCAAGCATCTGGCCATTCACTTCGATCTGGATGTGCTGGATCCGAAAAAATTCGGCTCGGTGTATTTCGGCGAGCCCGAACCGGCAAGCGATCCGTACGCTGCATTCCCGGCAGGGAAGATGGGCATCCAGCAGGTGATCAGATTGATTGACGACGTTTCGAAAGCCACCGATGTGGTTGGGTTGGGAATCACGGAGCACCTTCCGTGGGACGCTTTGAACCTGAAGAACATGCTGGCGCAGTTGCCGCTCCTGAAATAGCCGCGATGCACGATTGCGGCGCGGGCGGCGCTGTCAAGAATGGTTTGAATGCTTATATGGGAAGGGATGTTGAATGACGGCTGCAGTTGCCTCTTTATTTGATACCGTGACACTCGGTCAGCTCGAATTGAGCAACCGCGTGAGCGTGGCGCCGATGACCCGCATCAGTGCAACGTCGGCCGGATTGGCCACCGACCGGATGGTGGCGTACTACGCCTCCTTTGCTCAAGGCGGCTTCGGGTTGATCATTACCGAGGGGCTGTATACGGACGACAGGCACAGCCCCGGATATGTTCTTCAGCCCGGCATCATCAATGACGAGCAGGAGCAGTCATGGCGCCACGTCGTGGATGCCGTGCATCAGGCGGGCGCGAAAATCGTCGCGCAAATCATGCACGCCGGGGCTCTTGTTCACGGCAACCCATATGGCAAGGATTCAATCGCCCCGTCCGCCGTGCAGCCCAGAGGGCGGAAAAGTGAAACCTACGAAGGCGCCGGGCCCTATCCCCTTCCGCGGGAGGCCACGAAAGCGGACATCGCCAAGGTGATCGACGGGTTCGCCATGGCCGCCAAGCGCGTCAAATCGGCCGGCTTCGATGGAGTCGAAATTCATGGCGCCAACGGTTACTTGCTTGACGAATTCCTTACCGGCTATACGAATCGGCGTACCGACGAGTATGGTGGCTCCACGGAAAACCGCGTTCGCTTGCTGGTGGAAGTGGCCACGGCCGTCCGGGCTGCGGTGGGCGATGGTTTCACGGTCGGCGTCCGCATCTCTCAAGCCAAGGTGAATGACTTCAAACACAAATGGGCGGAAAAGGAACAAGACGCCGAGGTGATTTTTGGCCGGCTGGGCAGGGCGGGACTCGACTTTATCCATGTGTCGGAACACGAAGCCTGGAAGCCCGCATTTGATGGGGGCGATGCTTCGCTGGCCGCGTTGGCGAAGAAGCATGGGCAGCTTCCTGTCATCGCCAACGGGGGGTTGGATGATCCGGCAAGGGCGGCCGAATTGATGGCAAGCGGGCACGCCGACGTGATTTCCCTTGGAAAGGGGGCGCTGGCCAATCCTGACTGGCCCGGCAAGGTCGAGCGCGGGCAAGCGCTGCGCAAATTCGACGCGGAACGCTTGTTGCACCCGAACGCGAGAATCAAGGCGTTCGAGGCGCAAGTTTCCAGCACGGCGGTTTGACGGAGGGGGCAAGCTCGCATCCGAACGATTGTCCAGGCACCGCGCCGAAACATACGGCGCGGGAGGAAGTCGCTCAATGATCCTGACCGGATCTCTGTCAGGCCTCATCCCGCCGGCTCAGTGGCAGGCGAAGGCCAGCCGCGGCTCGGTTTTCTCCTGCACCATCTCGGCCGATACGCCCGGCGCCAGTTCGGTGACCACCAGCCCGTCGGCGGTGACATCCATGACGGCCAGGTCGGTAATGATCTGGTGCACCACGCGCTTGCCGGTAAGCGGCAGCGAGCATTGCTCGAGGATCTTCAGGCCGCCGTCGCGGGTGTTGTGTTCCATGAGCACGATCACGCGCCGCACGCCGCCCACCAGGTCCATGGCGCCGCCCATGCCCTTGACCATCTTGCCGGGAATCATCCAGTTGGCCAGGTCGCCGCACGCGCTGACCTGCATGGCGCCGAGTATGGTCAGGTCCATGTGCCCGCCCCGTATCATGGCGAACGACATGGATGACGAGCAGATCGACGCGCCCGGCACCGTCGTGATGGTCTGCTTGGCGGCGTCGATCAGGTCGGCGTCGATTTCGTCCTCATAGGGCGGCGGGCCGATGCCGATCAACCCGTTCTCCGATTGCAGCCAGACCTGCATGCCTTGCGGTACGTACTGCACCACCTTGGTCGGCAGGCCGATGCCCAGGTTGACGTAGTCGCCGTCATGCAGCTCGCGCGCGGCGCGCGCGGCCATTTGTTCGTGTGTCCAAGCCATGTCCGGGTGCTCCTTATTGACCGCGCGTACGGAAACTCTTGCGTTCGATGCGCTTTTCCGGGTTCGGCACCACGATGATGCGGTCCACGAAAATGCCTGGCAGGTGCACCGCGTCGGGGTCCATCTCGCCCGCCTCCACCAGCTCCTCGACTTCGGCGATGGTGACGCCGCCCGCCATCGCGACCTCGGGGTTGAAGTTGCGCGCGGTGCGCGAGAAGACGAGGTTGCCCGACGTGTCGGCCCGCTGCGCCTTGACCAGCGAGACATCCGCCTTGAGGGCCTGCTCCATGACGTAGGTGTCGCCGCCGAAGTCGCGCGTTTCCTTGTTCTCCTCGACCACGGTGCCGACCCCGGTGCGGGTGAAGAAGGCCGCGATGCCCGCGCCGCCGGCGCGCAGGCGCTCGACCAGCGTGCCCTGCGGATTGAATTCCAGCTCCAGCTCGCCGTTGAGGTACTGGCGCTCGAATTCCTTGTTCTCGCCCACGTACGAGGCGATCATGCGCTTGATCTGGCGCGTCTGCAGCAGCAGCCCCAGGCCGAAATCGTCCACGCCCGCGTTATTGCTGATGCAGGTCAGGTTGGCCACGCCGCTGTCGCGCAGGCCCTCGATAAGCGTGGAAGGAATGCCGCACAGGCCAAAGCCGCCCACGGCGATGGTCTGGCCATCCTTGATTACGCCGCTCAATGCCGCGGCCGCGTCTTCGAAAATCTTGGTCATTTTCCAGCCGAAGTTCCAGGGTTGAATGTCGTCGGTTCGAGGGCTCAATACTATTGAAGCCACCGCGCTGGAACAACGGATCTGGCGCACGCTTATTGTGCATCTGTGCACAGCCGGGGGCGCGCCGCCGGCTGGGCCCGGCGCGCTCAGCTCGGGGGATGGAACAGATCGGGGTGCTGCGCCATCAGCTGGCGGATGAAGTTCCACACCGACTGGTAGCGCTTGATCCGCAGCAGATCCTCGGGCGCGGCGATCCACAGGCTGCGGGTAATGAGCGGCCGGCCGGGAAACACCTCGACCAGGTCGGCCTGGCCGGCATTCGCCACGTACGGCGTGAGCAGCACCAGCCCCATGCCGGCGACCGCCGCCGCCCGCTGCGCCAGCACGCTGGTGGTGGTGAAGCTGCGCCGGGGCTGCGGCACCAGCTCTTCGAGCACGCGATAGCGTTCGCTGACGGACCCGTCATGGATGTAGTCCACGAACTCGTGCTGCGCCACGTCGCTCAGCTGGCGGATGGGCGGGTGGGACTTCTTGTATCCGGCCGAGCAATAGAGGAAGTAATGGATCTGCGCCAGCTTGGCCACCTTGTAGCGCCCCATGGCCGGCGGCTCCAGCGTCACGAGTATCTCGACTTCGCGCGTGACCAGGCTGGGAAACTGGGGCTGCGCCATCAGTTCGACATTCAGCCCGGGGTGCGTCTGGCGCAGCCGCGCCAGGCTGGGCGCCAGCACGTTGATGCCGAACGCCTCGGGGGTTCCGACGCGCACCGTGCCTTCGATGAAGTCCGCCAGCCCGAGGCTTTCCTCGACGGCGGCCAGCAGGGCGCTTTCCATCTTCTCGGCGTGCGGGATCAGCGCATTGCCCGCGTCGGTCAGGGAATACCCGCTGCGCCGCCGGTCGAACAGCACCACTTTCAGCTTGGCCTCGAGCCGGTCGATGCGGCGCGAAACCGTGGAGTGCTCGATGCCCAGACGCTCGCCCGCCAATGAGATGGTGCCCAGGCGGGCGACGGTGAGAAAGACCTTGAGGTCATTCCATTCGGGGTACTTGTCCATGCGCCAATTGTGCATCAATGCACAGTAAGGGTGCAATGGTTACCTTTGATATCGCCCATGCGGAACGCACAATGACGGCTCGAAATCGGCCCGTTTGTCGCAGCCTTTCCGACATGCCGGCGCCGCTGCCGCGACCCTGCGTCGTCGTGCCCGCGGGCTTGCCCGGCGGGGCCTCTTCTGGAGTTGGAAGTGACTGGAACCGAGCGCTATCAGAACTATCAGGTGATCGAATTCGACCGTCCCGCGCCGCGCGTGCTGCGCCTGACGCTGAACCGGCCCGAACGCATGAACGCGCTGGATTCGCGCGGCCATGCGGAGCTGGCCGACGTATGGCGCGACATCGATGCGGATCCCGATGTCAGCGCCGTGGTGCTGCGCGGCGCCGGGCGCGCCTTTTCCGCGGGCGGCGATTTCAGCATGCTCGAGGAAATGAACGAGGACTTCAAGGTCCGGGCCCGTGTGTGGCGCGAGGCGCGCGACCTGGTCTACAACATCGTGAACTGTTCCAAGCCCATCGTCTCGGCCATCCGCGGCCCGGCGGTCGGCGCGGGCCTGGTCGCGGCCTTGCTGGCCGATATCTCGGTGGCGGCGAAGTCGGCCCGCATCGTCGACGGCCACACCAAGCTGGGCGTGGCCGCGGGCGACCATGCCGCCATCATCTGGCCGCTGCTGTGCGGCATGGCCAAGGCCAAGTACCACCTGATGCTGTGCGAGCCGCTCAATGGCGAACAGGCCGAGGCCCTGGGCCTGGTGTCCCTGTGCGTCGAGGACGACGCCCTGGAGGACAAGGCGCTGGAGATCGCGCAACGGCTGGCGGCCGGCGCGCCGGCCGCGTTGCGCTGGACCAAGTACGCCCTGAACAACTGGCTGCGCCAGGCGGGCCCGATCTTCGATACGTCGCTGGCGCTCGAGTTCATGGGCTTTGGCAGTCCGGAGGCGAAGGAGGGCGTCAGCGCCCTGATGGAAAAGCGCGCGCCGGCGTTCGACCAGGACATCGCGATCTAGGGCGCAAACCAATCATGACACCTATCAAGACCGTGGCCTTCATCGGCGTTGGCAACATGGGCGCGCCCATGGCGCGTTGCGCGCGGCGCGCCGGCTTCGAACTCATCGTGTGCGACCGCAACCCGGATGTGCTGGCGGCGTTCGCGCAGGAGGGCGTGCGGGTGACGGCGTCGATATCGGACTGCGCGGCCGCCGACGCGGTCGTGGTGCTGCTGGCCAACGATGCCCAGATCATGGAAACCATGCTCGGCGGGCAGGGCCTGGCCCAGGCCGTGCCCGCGGGACACCGGCCGATCGTCTGCATGATGAGCACCACCTTGCCCGATACGCTGCGCGCGCTCGAGGCGCCGCTGGCGGCCGTGGGCGCGCGCCTGGTCGATGCGCCGGTCAGCGGGGGCATCGTCGGCGCCGAGGCCGGCACGCTCACCATCATGATGGGCGGCGAGACCGCCGATGTCGAGGCGGTGCGGCCGCTGATGCAGGCCATGGGCGAGCGCCTCTTTCATTGCGGCGCGCTGGGTTCGGCCGAAATCGCCAAGGTCATCAACAACATGCTGTGCGTGGCCAATATGTTCCTGACGGCCGAAGCCATCGAACTGGCCGAAAGCCACGGCGTGGCGTTCGAAAGCCTGACGCCCATCCTGTCGGTCAGCACTGGCCTGAACTTCCTTACGGCCGATGCGCCCACCGCGCGCGCGCAATACGGCGCATGGGCGCGCTCCGAGCAGGCCTATGCGGCCATACACCAGATCGTCGGCAAGGACCTGCACCTGGCCCTGAAGCTGGCGCAGCTGGCCAGCCTCGACCTGGGCCTGCTCAAAAGCGTTTCGCAGTACGTGGATGCGGACGATCCGCAAGCCATGGCCCGCTGGATGCGCGGCGGGCGCGCGGCGAGTGCGGCATAGGGCACGCGCCATTGCCCGCCCCGCGGCATGCCGGCCAACCGGCAAGAGCCGGTGCAAACCGGCAACAACACCTACAACAAGGAGATACCATGAAGCAACTCAAACACGCGCTCGCGGCCGCTTCCCTGTCCGCGCTCGTCATGGCGGCGGGCAGTGCCCACGCGCAGGAATCCAAGACCCTCATTCTTGGCGTGTCGGCGCCGATGTCCGGCGCGGCGGCCACCTGGGGGCTGGGCCAGGAGTGGACCGCCAAGCAGGCGGCCAAGGAGATCAACGACGCCGGCGGCGTCAAGATCGGCGGCACTACCTATAAATTCGAAGTGCGCGCCTACGACAACAAGTACAACGCCGCCGAGGGCACCAAGGTGGCGCAGAACATCGTCAATCGCGACAAGTCGCGCTATGTCGTCGGCAGCATCGGCACCGCGCCCATCCTGGCCCTGCAATCGCTGACCGAGCGCAACGGCGTCATCCTGTTCACCTCGGCCTGGGGCAAGACGGTCAAGGGCCCGCAGAAGCCCTACACGCTGACGCAATCCAACACGCCGTTCGAGATCCTCGCGCCGCTCTATGACTACGTGAAGGCCAAGCATCCCGCCATCAAGACCGTGGCCATGCTCAACCCGAACGATGCCACCGGCAAGGAAACCGAACCCGTGGCGCAGAAGGCCTGGGAAAAACTCGGCGTCAAGGTCGTTTCCGTCAATTGGTACGAGCGCGGCACCACGCAATTCCAGCCCATCGCCCAGAAGCTGGCGGCGGTCAAGCCGGATGCGATCGACCTGGGCGTGACGCCGCCGGCCGACGCGGGCGTGGTGTTCCGTGAGCTCAGCGTGCTGGGCTGGAACGGCGTCAAGGTACAGCCGGTGGGCACCGGCGCGGCGCAGCTGGTCGAGATCGGCGGCAAGGCGGCCGATGGCGTGTACATGGGCTTTTCCGGCGACTACGAAGGCGCGCAGGCTACCGCCAAGCAGCGCGAGCTCAACGAAGGCATGAAGAAGGCCATCGGCGAGTCGCTCAATCCGCTGCAGCTGGCGCCGTACGACTCGGTGTACGCGCTCAAGGCCGGCATGGAGGCCGCCAACAGCATCGAGCCCGCGGACATCGTCAAGGCCCTGCCCACGATTGTCTTCGAGACCTCGTACGGCAAGACCGCGTTCGGCGGCGCGCAAACCTATGGCTCGCCCCAGCAGATGCTGATCCCGATCATGATCACCCAGATCCAGGACGGCAAGCTGGTCGAAGTCGAGCGGGTCGTGCCGCAAGAGCTGCAGCAACGCCTGGCGAAGTCGAACTGAACCGGCGGGGCCGGCACTGGAGGAGGGGGGAGAAGTTGGACGTCTACATGCAATTGACCATGAACAGTCTGCAGATCGCCGCGGCGTACATACTGTTCTCGTTGGGCCTGACGCTGATCTTCGGCGTCATGCGGATCGTGAACTTCGCGCACGGCGAGTTCTTCACCCTGCCTCTGCTGGTCATGGGCGTGCTGGTGCCGCTGCTGGTCGGCGCGCAGCTGCCGCTCATCGTGTCCTATGCGCTGAGCGGCGTGCTGGGCATCGCGGCCACGCTGCTGCTGGGCGGGCTTATCTACAAGTTCGCCCTCAAGCGCTTCCAGCGCGACATGACCGGCTCTTTCGTGGTGTCGGTCGGCCTCTCGCTGCTGCTGCAAGGGGTCTTCCTGGAGACTTTCGGCGGCGTGCCGACCAAGCTGCCCACGCTGGTGGAGGGCACGGTGAACATCCTGGGCGCGTTCGTTACCGTCCAGCGCCTCATCATCACCGGCTGCGCGCTGCTGGTGGCCGTGTTCATGTGCTGGACGATCGTTTCCAGCCGCCTGGGCAAGGCCTTGCGCGCGGTGGCCGAGGACCATGAGGCCGCCATGCTCCAGGGCATTCCCTACCGCCGCATCGCCCTGGCCGGCTTCCTCATCGCGACCGTGCTCGCGGCGATCGCCGCGGTCCTGCTTTCGCCGGTCACGGTATCGAGCCCGATCATCGGCAACGACTACCTCATCCGCGGCTTCATCGCCATCGTGATCGGCGGCCTGGGCAGCATTCCCGGCGCCATCCTGGGCAGCGTCCTGATCGCGGTCATAGAGAGCCTGGGCGGGTATTACTTCGACCCCACCTGGGCCACCATCACGATGTTCGCCCTGACCATGTTTGTACTGCTCGTTCGTCCGAAGGGGATCCTGGGAAATGGCTAAACCGTTCTTCACGCCGGCAGCCGCCGCCATCGTCCTGGTGGCGCTGGCCGGCGGTCTGCTACAGGGCGGCGGCCTCGCCGCCAGCCTGGTGCTGTGGCTGGCGATCAATGTGCTGATCACCGCCAGCTTCCGGTTCGTCACGCTCATCGGCGAACTCAACTTCGCGGTCGCCGGTTTCGTGGGCCTGGGCGCCTATATGGCCGGGGTGGCCGCGGTCCAGCTCGAATGGCCGTTCCTGCTCACCCTGGCGGCCAGCGCCGTGTTCGCCGGCCTGGTGAGCCTGGTGTTCGGATACATCACCCTGCGCGCCAAGGGGGCGTACTTCATGCTGATCAGCTTCGCCTTCACCGAAGTGATCCGCATGATCTACACCAAGACCGAGGCCGTGGGCGGCAGTTCCGGCATGATCGGCATATTCGCGCCGGCCTACCTGGAGGCGTACTACCCCGCCTTTGTCATCGCCGTCGTGCTGGCCTTGCTGTGGGTGTTGTGGCGCCTGGAGAAATCCGATTTCGGCAAAGTGCTGGTGGCCATCCGCAACAACGATGCCATCGTCGAGACCGTGGGGATCAACGTGCACCTGACCAAGGTGCTGTGCCTGGGCGTGTCGTCTTTCGTGGCCGGGATCGCCGGCGCCTTGCTGGCCTATGCCAACAACGTGATCAGCCCGGGCGACTTCGGCTTCCTGCTGGCCGTCTACGCGCTGGCGTACCTGAAGGTGGGCGGCGAGTCGCACATCCTGGGCGCGGTGGTCGGCGCGATCGTGCTGACCCTGCTGGGGCAGTTCGCGCTCAGCTTCGGGCCCTACGAGCATATCTTCTATGGCGCGGCGATTGTCATCTCGGTGCTCCTGATGCCGGGCGGCCTGATCGGCCTGGGCCGGTACTTCAACAGGCGGCCGCCCAAGCTGGGCGCGGCGGCCAAATCGCAAGCGTAGGTGGCGCCATGGATGCTCAAGTTCTACTGAAAGTCGAGGGCATGACGCGCCGCTTCGGCGGGCTGGTGGCCGTCAAGGACCTCAGCTTCGAGGTCCGCGAGGGCGAGATCCTGGGTCTGATCGGGCCCAACGGCGCCGGCAAGAGCACCACGTTCAATGTGGTCAGCGGGTACTACAAGCCGACCAGCGGGCGGCTCGCGTTCAAGGGGCGGGACATCACCGGCCTGGGGCCGGCGCGGATCGCGCGCCAGGGCCTGGTGCGTACCTTCCAGCACGACAGCCTGCTGCGCGAGATGACGGTGTACGACAACATCGTCGTGGGCACCTTTGCGATGCTGCGCCAGCGGCACGAGCGCGACGCGCGGGTACGCGAGACGGCGGCGCTCATGGGGCTGACCGAGGTGCTGGACGAAGTCGCCGGCAACCTGCCGCATGGCCTGCAGCGCCTGGTCAGCATCGCCATCGCCTTCGCGGCGCGTCCCAGCCTGCTGTGCCTGGATGAACCCTTGACCGGCCTGAACCAGACCGAGGCGATGGCAGTGCTGGCGATTTTCCGGCGCATGCGCGAGGAGCACGGCATCTCCATCCTGCTGGTCGAGCACAACATGAAGGCCGTCATGGATATCTGCGACCGCATCGTCGTGCTCGACTACGGCGTATTCCTCGCCACGGGGACGCCGCAGGAAATCCAGACCAATCCGGACGTGATTTCGGCCTACCTGGGGAAACGGCATGAAAAATAACGACCATGCGCTCGACGTGGACGGCCTGTCGGTCAAGTACGGCATCGTGCCGGCAGTCAACGCCGCCAGCTTCGCGGTGCGCAAAGGCAGCATCGCCACGATCGTCGGCTCCAACGGCGCGGGCAAGTCGACCATCATGAAGGCGCTGACCGGCCTGGTCGCGCCCGCCGCCGGCCGCGTGCGGCTCTACGGCGAAGACATCACCGGCCTGGCGCCCGACGCCCTGGTCGAACGCGGCCTGGTGCTGGTGCCGGAAGGCCGCCGCCTGTTCAAGGGCATGACGGTCGGCGAGAACCTCGAGCTGGGCGCCTATCGAGAGAAGGACAAACGCGCCATCCGGCACGGCATCGAGGGCGTGCTGGCGCGCTTTCCGGCGCTCAAGAGCCGCCTGGGCTCGCTGGCCGGCAGCCTGAGCGGCGGCCAGCAGCAGATGGTGGCGGTGGGGCGGGCCTTGATGGCCAAGCCCCGCCTGCTCCTGCTCGACGAACCCACCATCGGGCTGGCGCCGGCCATCGTCGACACCATCGCGCAGATCATCCAGGACATCGCCGCCGAGGGGGTGGACGTGATGCTGGTGGAGCAGAACGCCGAGATGGCCCTGGAGATCGCCACCCATGCCTTCATCCTGGAGCGCGGCGAGATCCAGCTGGAAGGCCCAGCCGCCGAGCTGGCCAGCAGCGAGGCCGTGCGCAAGGCGTACCTGGGAATCTGAACGCCCGCCGGTATCCGGCGGCCTGAATCGTTATCGCGAGGCTTGGACATGAATCGTCTGGAAGGGAAAGTCGTTTTCATCACGGGCGGCGGCGCCGGCATCGGCCGCGCCAGCGCGCTGTTGTTCGCCCGCGAGGGCGCCCGGGTGGTAATCGCCGAGCGCGACGCGGACGCCGGCCGGCAGACCGTCGAACTGATCGCCGGGCAGGGCGGGCCGCGCGCCCTGTTCGTGCCGACCGACGTCACCGAGGCCGACAGCGTCGAGCAGGCGGTTGCGCGCACCGTGGCCGAGTATGGGCGCTTCGACGTGCTCTACAACAACGCCGGCGGCTCCACGGTGCGGGACTCCCGCGTGACCGATACGCCCGTCGAGGAATTCTGGGCCAAGATGAAGCTGGACCTGTTCGGCACCTGGCTGGGCTGCCGTTACGGCATCCAGGCCATGATCGACGCGGGCCACGGCGGGGCGGTGATCAACAGCACGTCGATCTTTGCCCTCATCGGCACCCATGGCAAGGATGCCTACACCGCGGCCAAGGGCGCGGTCAGCGCGTTGACGCGCTCGATGGCGGTCGAGTACGCGCAACATCGGATACGCGTGAACGCCGTGGCGCCCGGCGCCACGGCGACCGAGCGGGTGCTCAAGCTGCTCCAGGAGGATGGCGTCACCTCCAAATCGCTGGACGGCCAGCTGTTCGGCCTGGTGCAGCCCGAGGACATCGCCCACGCGGCGCTGTACCTCGCCAGCGACGAATCGAAGTCGACCACCGGCCATATCCTGGCGGTCGACGGCGGCCTCACCATTTCCTGACCGGCACCGGAGACTGCATGTTTCGCCACATCGTCATGCTCGGCTTCAAGCAGCCGTTGACCACGCAGGATCACGATTACATGGTGCAGGCGTGCGCCGCGATACGGCGCGAGCTGCCCGGCGTGATCGACCTGCGCTTCGTCGCCAACGAGGCCGACCGCGGCCTTGCGTATACCCACGCCTTCGTCGGCGACTTCGTCGACGCCGCCGCGCACGAACACTACCAGCGCGCCGCCATCCATGTTCCGCTCAAGCAGCGGGTCATGGAACTGAGCAGCCACCTGGTCGTGCTCGACTGCCGGCTCTGATTGCCGGCCGCGCATCGCAACAAGGAGAGCAGGCATGGACATGCGGTTGGCGGGCAAATCGGTGCTCATCACCGGCGCCTCGCAAGGCATCGGCGCGGGGCTGGCCCACGCCTTCGCCGGCGAAGGGTGCGCGCTGGTGCTCGTGGCGCGCTCGCACGAGAAGCTGCAGGCATTACGCGCCGAGCTGCTGGCGCGCCACGACGTCGGCATCGAGGTGCAGGCCATGGACCTCACCCGGCTCGACAGCGCCGAGCAACTGGCCGCCTCGTACGGCGCGGTCGATATCCTGGTCAACAACGCCGGCGGCATCCCGGGCGGCGACCTCTGGAGCGTGGACGCGCAGCGCTGGCGCGCCGGCTGGGAACTGAAGGTGATGGGCTATGTCGACGTCACGCGGGCGTTCTACCGGCGCATGCGCGAGCGCGGGCATGGCGTGATCCTGAACAACATCGGCAGCGGCGGCGAGAACTACGATTTCGACTACATCGCCGGCACCGCCGGCAACGCCGCCCTCATGGCCTTCACCCGGGCGCTGGGCGGCAAGAGCCTGCGCGACGGCATCCGCGTCGTGGGCGTGAACCCCGGTCCCGTGGCCACCGCCCGCATCGAGACGCTGATGCGCGGCCGCGCGCGCGAGCTGTACGGCGACGCGGAACGCTACACCGAGCTGCTGGCCAGGCTGCCGCTGGGGCGGGCCGCCAGCGTACAGGAGGTGGCGGACCTGTTCGTCTTCCTGGCTTCGCCGCGTTCGGCCTACACTTCGGGAGTCATCGTCACCATCGACGGCGGTATGACGTCGAACAAATCCATCGCCTGAAAGGGGCTGCAAGGCATGAACCAGGAAGCCGAGAACACCAAGCTGTTTGCGCCGTTGTCCTTGCGCGGCGTCGTATTGCCCAACCGGGTGCTCATTTCGCCCATGAGCCAGTACTCCGCCGTCGACGGCGTGGTGCAGGACTGGCACCGTTATCACGTCGCCGGCATGGCGCGCGGCTACCCGGGCAGCGTCATGCTGGAAGTGGCGGCGGTAACGCGCGATGGGCGCGGCACGCCGGGCGACCTCGGCATCTGGAGCGACGATCAGATCGCCGGACTGGCCGAGCTGGCGCGCATCATCGAGGCACACGGCGTCGTGCCCGCCATCCAGATCGGCCATGCCGGCCGCAAGGCCAGCATGCAGCGGCCCTGGGAAGGCGGCCAGCCGCTGGCGCTGGACTCGTCCGATGAGGCCTGGCAGACCGTGGGCGCGTCGGCGCTGCCCATCCAGGACGGCTGGCCGGCGCCCCGGCAACTGGCGCAGCGCGAACTGGCCGGCCTGGTCGACAGCTTCCGCGCGGCCGCGGCGCGGGCCGTGCAAGCCGGCTACCGCTTCGTCGAGGTCCATGCCGCGCATGGCTATCTGCTGCACAGCTTTCTGTCGCCGATCTCCAACCAGCGCGAAGACCTGTACGGCGGTTCGCTCGAGAATCGCATGCGCTTTCCGCTCGAAGTCGTCGCCGCCGTGCGCGCGGCGCTGCCGGACGAGGTGCCGCTGTCGGTGCGCATCTCGGCCGTCGACGGCGTCGAGCACGGCTGGCAACTGGCCGACAGCATCGTGTTCGCCCGCGAGCTGAAGGCCCTGGGCGTGGACCTGGTCGACTGCTCATCCGGCGGCATCCAGGGCTCGGCCACCGCCGGCAAGGGTCCGCAGGCCGTCAAGCGCGGCCCCGGCTTCCAGGTGCCGTTCGCCCACGCCGTCAGGCAGGAGGCCGGCATCGCCACCATCGCCGTGGGCCTGATCGTCGAGCCCGCGCAGGCCGAGGCCATCCTCCGACAGGAGCAGGCCGACCTCATCGCCATCGGGCGCGAGGCCCTGCAAAACCCCAATTGGCCCCTGCACGCGCGCCAGGCGCTGGGCGCCGACCGCGACTACAGCGCCTGGCCGGCGCAGTACGGCTGGTGGCTGCAGCGCCGGCCCAAGGTGGCGTGGGAAGAGGGCAGGTAGCCGATCGGCGATGGCGCTTGCGGCCG
The DNA here is from genome assembly GCF_900636925.1 of Bordetella bronchiseptica. Classification (NCBI taxonomy): domain Bacteria; kingdom Pseudomonadati; phylum Pseudomonadota; class Betaproteobacteria; order Burkholderiales; family Alcaligenaceae; genus Bordetella; species Bordetella bronchiseptica. The sequence goes on along the minus strand of NZ_LR134326.1, from coordinate 4,778,286 downwards.
GGCCGGTCGCCCTGATCCAGCGTGAGGGATGGCGGACCGGCCTGCACCAGGCGTGCCGCTGCGATCTCGGAATGTCGCCGCCAGGCTCAGGAAACCTCCTCGCCCGCCTCCTTCGATACCGCACGGCATATCGGCCTGCGCCATCCTGCCAGGGGGGGCTGGCGTTGCGCCGCCGCATATCGTAGGGTTTCGGCCTGTCGCCTCGTTCAATGGAGGGGTTCGGATGACGGTCCTGCTACTCATCGTATTGGTCTTGCTTGCCGCCGGTCTCGCCTGGCGCCAATGGCGCCGCGCCAGCAGAATGCTCTACGGCCTGTCGCTGGTGCTGTTCCTCGCGCTGGGTTGCGGTCCCATCGCCGCATGGCTGCTGGATGGCCTGCAATCGGACTACCAGGCAAAGCCGCCCATCGCATGGGGCCAGCGCAACGCCATCGTGCTGTTGGGCGCCGGCACGGAACAAGCCGCGGGCAGGATCGAGCCCGGCATTTTTTCCTATGCGCGCATCGTCGAGGCCGCGCGGCGCTACCACGATTGCAGGAAGGCAGCGGCACAGTGCAAGCTGATCGCGAGCGGCGGCGACGCCGCGTACCACGGCGACGCCGAAGCCAACGTCTACCGCGATCCGCTGGTCGCGCTGGGCGTGGATGCCGCCGATGTGCTGCCCGAGCCCGGCAGCATGAACACCTGGCAGAACGCCCAGTTCACCAGCGCCGTATTGCGGCGCTACGACGCCGACCGTGTCGTGCTGGTGTCCTCGGGCATCCACCTGAAACGCAGCGCGCTTTACTTCGCGCATTTCGGCGTTGCGGCCACGCCGGTGCGCGCCGATTACCTGCACGCGCGGCGGTCCGTGGTCCCGCTTTCGTACAACTTCGCCGTCGCGGATTTCGCGCTGCACGAATACCTGGGCATCGTGCGCTACCACGTCTACAACCTGCTGGGCTGGAATCCCGCGAGGACGCAACCCGGCCAGGCCTAGCGGCAGCATGCGCGTGGCGCATGCTGCCACGCGTCGGCATTCATTCACAGCGGCCCTGCGTCCAACGCGGGATGCCGATCGGCGTGGCTTCGCGTCGGCGCCGGCGCGCAGCGCATTCCGGTGTGGTCAAGGCAATGGCCCGCAGGATCACGCCGCATATCCAGCCCTCGGAATGCGCGGAGATTGGTGGCCGCGCATATGCAGGGCCTGGACATTACCAAAATGTCAGGAAAAGGTAACTTGACGCACGGGAGCTGCCTCACGGACCATCTGCCGTCCAAGCTCCGCATATCAGACCGGAGCTGTATTCGACAATATCCAAGGAGACAATTGCATGCGTAGAGTCGACTACCGGGATTTGATCGGTGGCGGACTGGTCACGCTTGCGGGGGCTGCGGCGATGTACCACTCGTTGACCGCATTCTCTGTCGGCACGGCTGCCCGAATGGGGCCAGGCTACTTTCCCGCCCTCGTAGGCGGCCTGTTGATGCTGTGCGGCGTCATGATCCTGATCCCCGCGCTGCTGCGTGCGGGACCCATGCCCGTCCTCGAAATCAGGCCGCTGTTCTGGGTCAGCCTTTCGGTGCTTGCTTTCGCGCTGCTGGTGCTTTCGTTCGGCCTGGTGCCCGCGATCATCGCGCAGAGTGTCCTCGCCGGCATCTCGGATTGCAAACTGTCCTTGAGGAATTCGCTGCTACTGGCCGGGGGGCTCTCCGTCGGCGCGACCCTGATCTTCAAAGTCGGCCTGGGAGTCATCCTTCCGGCCTTCGCCTGGCCCTGGTAAGAGAAGAAAAAGATGGAACTGTTTGACAACATCATGCTCGGTCTGTCGACCGCGCTCGCCTGGAACAACCTTCTCTGGTGCATCATCGGCGTATCGCTCGGCACGTTGATCGGCGTGATCCCGGGCGTCGGGACCCTGGCGACCATGTCGCTGCTGTTTCCGATCACCTACGTGCTGGAACCTACCGCCGCGTTGATCATGCTGGCTGGCATCTGGTATGGCAGCACCTACGGCGGATCGACAGCCTCGATCCTGTTGAATCTTCCGGGAACGCCGGCCAATGCGGTCACGTGCCTGGATGGGTTTCCGATGGCCAAGCAGGGGCGCGGCGGTGTCGCGCTTCTGATGACGACCGTTGCTTCCTTCTTTGGCGCCAGCGTCGGCATCGTCATGATGATGCTGTTCTCCCCGCTCGTCGCCGAGGTCGCGTTCAAGTTCGGTCCCGCCGAGTACTTCTCGATCATGGCGCTGGGCCTGGTGGCGGCGTCCGTGGTGTCGTCCGGCTCCGCGATCAAGGGCATCACCATGGTCGTCGGCGGCGTGATGCTGGGCCTGGTCGGCACCGATGTCAATTCCGGCGTGGCGCGCTTCGATTTCGGATTTCCCGAGCTCCAGGATGGCGTGCAGATCGTCGCGCTGGCCATGGGCCTGTTCGGCGTCACCGAGATCATCGCCAGCATCAACCATGTCAAGGCGGCCGATCGCAAGATCGACGTCTCGATGAAGGCCATGCTGCCGACCCGTGACGAGATGAAGCGTTCCTGGGGCCCCATGGCCCGCGGATCGGGATTGGGCTCGTTCTTCGGCGTGCTGCCCGGCGTGGGGCCCACCGTGGCGGCCTTCATGGCCTATGCGCTCGAGAAACGCACCTCCAAGACGCCCGATCGCTTCGGCCGCGGCGCGATCGAGGGCATCATGGCCCCGGAGTCGGCCAACAACGCGTCAGACCAGGCATCCTTCATCCCGACGATGACGCTCGGGATTCCCGGCAGCGTGACGATGGCCTTGATCATCGGCGCGCTCATGATCCACGGCATCCAGCCCGGCCCGCAAATGCTGACCGAGCAGCCCGAGATGTTCTGGGGCCTGGTGATGAGCTTCTGGATCGGCAACATCGTCCTGGTGATCCTGAACGTGCCGATGATCGGTCTGTGGGTCCGTGTGTTGACGATTCCCTATCACGTCCTCTACCCGGCGATCGTGATGTTCATCTGCATCGGCACCTATGCGGTCAACAACAACGTCTTCGACGTCTACGCGGTTCTGGTGTTCGGCATCGCCGGCTACATACTGCGGGTGCTCGGCTTCGAGCCCGCGCCGCTGCTGCTCGGCTATGTACTGGGCCCGATGCTGGAGGAGAACTTCCGGCGCGCCATGCTGCTTTCACGGGGTAGCCTCCAGACCTTTATCGAGCGTCCGATCAGCATGTGGGTGCTGCTCCTGACGGTATTCTTGCTGGCGTGGGGCATGTGGAGCAGCCTGCGGCAGCGGCCCGCCGCGCGCATGGCTCCAGCTTCCGGGTCGACCTGATCCGCTGCGGGAGCGCGTGATGGCCGGCTGTCTTCAGCCGGCCATCACGCCTTGAGCCTGGCTCGCATGCTGTGCGAGTCTTAGGGCTTTGACTTTGGGTCCAGCGGCAGCGACACGGTTACCCGCAGCCCTGGTCGGGCATCGGAAAAACCAAGCGTGCCGACATGCAGGCCGACGATGCTCTTGACGCTGGTCAAGCCCAGGCCATGGCCTTCCGAGGATGGATCCGAGCGATAAAAATGCTTGCCCAGATGCTCATACTCGGCGGGTGGGAGCCCGGCGCCATCGTCCGTGATGGTAACAAGTGCGGTACGGTTCTGCCTGGTCACGTCGACCACGACCCGGCTGGCGGCGAACTTCACCGCGTTGTCGATCAGATTGGCAAGCGCGCTGGCGAGCAAGTTCGCGTCGCCATGCAGCGTAACGTTATCCAGCTTCGCGCGAAGTAGCGAGACGCCTTTCTCTTCCGCCAATGTCCCGTACATTTCCAGCACGTCCGCAACGATGACGTCAAGCTCGCAAGGCCTGAAGGAGCGGCGTTGTATGCCGGCTTCCAGCTCGGCAATCTGCAGCAGCTTTTCCAGCAAGACATTGAGACGTTCGATGCTTTCGATGGCGTGCTGGTTGGCATCCAGCACTTCCGCCATGGACACGCCCGGGCGCCGCGCTGTTCGCAGCGCACCGACAATGCGGGTCAATGGCGTTCGAAGGTTGTGCGCAATGGTGTCCGAGATGTGCCTGGCGCTTTTCATCAAAAGCTCAATCCTGTCCAGCATCGCGTTGACGTCGCGGTTGAGCAGGGTGAACTCGTCTTCGCCTGTGGATGCCGAGATGCGCTTGGAGAGCTGGCCGGCGCCAATTTGCTGCGTCGTCTGCCGGATATGGCTGACGCGGCGCGCAAGCTCTCTTCTGAATATGTACGTCCCCAGCAGCACCAGCAGTACAGCCAGCAGAATTGCCGTCGCCGTCGCCCGCCCGATCAACGAGGTGATATCGCCGATCTCGCTGGAGTCATGCCCGACCACCAATGTCTCTCCACCCCCCAGGGTCAGGACCTTCAGATGCCCGCGAGTGGGTACGGCATCGTGGATGATGTCGGCTTCGTAGACTTCGGTATGCGTGGAGTCGAGCGGCAGCGACTCATCCAGATTCCCGGCGATCTTCCTGCCATGCTCATCGAGAAGCAGATAGATCTCCCGGTCGGCGTCGATCCGATCCGAAAGCGTCAGCTCGATCGCCGCTGCAAGCGCATTGCGGCCGCCTTCTTCATAGGCCACCTCCAGGCGTTGCGCGGTCGATGTGATCTGCCGCGTATATTCGGTACGCAAGGCGCCTATGAATTGAGCGTATATGAATACGATCAATATCAAGGTCGTCAGGATCGCCATCAATCCATAATTCAACGTCAGGCGAAAGGATATCGAGTTCCACAGGCGCCTCAGGAAGCAGGTCATGCTTTGTCGAGGTCCATGTTGCCGGGCCCCTGCTTATCGGAAAGGGTGTATCCGGCGCCGCGTACGGTGTGAATCAGCGGGGTCGCCGAGGCAGTGTCTATCTTGCGGCGCAACCGGCTGACCTGGACATCGATCACATTCGACTGCGGGTCGAAGCTGTAGCCCCAGATCGTCTCGAGCAACATCGTTCGCGTCACGATCCGGTGAGCGTGCAGCATGAGATAGACCAATAACCGGAACTCCTGCGGCTGCAGGGATATTGGTCTTCCGGCGCGTTGCACTTTCTGCGTGGCGACATTGACCGACAGATCCGCAATCCGCAGTTCCTTCACGTCCGGATCGGGGCGCGTCCGCCTGACCAGGGCATCCAGCCTGGCGACCAGCTCGGAGAAGGAGAACGGCTTGACCAGATAGTCGTCACCGCCGGCCCGTAAACCGTCAACCCGGTCGTCGACAGCCGACAGCGCGCTGAGCACCAGGACCGGCGTTTTCTTGCCCAGCGCCCGCAGCGTGGAAAGTATCGAAAGGCCATCCACGTTATTGGGCAGCATGCGGTCCAGGATGATGATGTCCCATTGGTCCTTCATGGCATTCTCCAGGCCGCTCGCCCCATCCCCGCTGACGGTAACCATGTGCCCCAGCTCCGTCAGGCCATTGGCGAGATAGCGCGCGTTGGCTTGATCATCCTCAATAAGCAGACACTGCCACATATGCATTTCCAGGTGAGATAAGGGAGAGAGCGAGCGCGTCCCTCGGAGACAGTCGGAATCACGTCCCGGGCGCCATGCCCGTTCCATGCCGCCATCGCAGCCGACGACCGTATCACCCCATGCAAGCCGGCTCAAGATGGCAGCGCCACGGCGATCATGTTCATGGGCCCGGTACTCAAGCAGCGCCCGGGCACGCGGGACGTTTGCGCATGGGCCGTCCGGCAACGCTCGCGCGACACGGCATGCCGCCCTCCAGGGCGGTGCAGGCTCGGGGCCCGTGCCAGCCTGGACGGCGCATGGGCGCGGCAGCGTGGCGTCTCCGGCGGTGCTTGTCGGCCTGCTTCATGACCAAATGGTAATGAAGATGTCATGTTCCCCGGACTGGTTTGGCCTGGCTGCGGCGCCAAGACCGTGGACTTTCCTGAGTCTCAGGATCCATGCAGGGAAAACGCAATGCCGCTGCCACCCTGATACTCTCGAACAGCCTGGGCCAGGGGCCGTGCCTGCTTCGGACGAATGGCATGTGGAATCCTGTGCGCGTGGCCCGTGGCACCTATACGGCGCCGGTCGCCAGCCGGTTCGGCGCGCGGGCGCCTGCGCCCGAGAAGGTCGTCCAGGCCCTGGCCGAGCAAAGCGGCGAGACCGTCGTGCCGCATGGCGCCAGCGCGGCCAATACGCTGGGCCTGACGCAGCCAGGCAAGCAAATGGACGCAAGCGGTGCGGCATCGTCTACCCGGCTGGATAACGCGAGCCGTGCTGCCCGTGATCCAGGCGGCCCTGGCGCACAAATGAAAATGCCCAGCGCAAGGGCTGGGCATCGAATTCTTGGTGGCCTGGGGCGGAATCGAAAGTTCGCCGGAGAGCCACTGTTTAAGCCAATCTCCATTGTTACAAAAAAGTCGGGGTACGGGTGACCCCATAGGCGCGGGCCGCTTCAGGCACACAAACTTGATGGGCGATCAATTGCTGGACCATTTCGAGTCGACGTAGGAAGGTCAATCGGGCATGCTTATGGGTGTTCATCCGGCCGGGCTCCTTGAGTGAACTGGGGGTTTGGCGATTTCCAGTTTCTTAAATCCGGTTCGGATGAACCATGCATACAACCTATTGAATCTTCACAGCTAGCTGGACCCTTGCGAGAGAGAACGGCATAACTCTTCATAGGTCATTCCAGTCGGCCGTCCCAAGGAGTCGACAAACTCGTCAGTTTGATCGCAGATTGCGAGTTGCTCGTCTAAAGCAAAAATATAATGCCTAACTTTAGCTGCGGCTTTTTCATTGGAAGGGTCGACGTATTGACGTACACGTTTTTTTAATTCGTTCAGATTCCGCCTGACGGTGTCGTTGTTTCTTTTCTCCTTTGCTGCGTCGAACTTTGGCATGCCAAAGCCCCCTATGGCGAAGGAGTGGGACAAGTTTTTGAATGGGAAAAGTACCGTCATGTCGCCATCTCGTTTTACAAAGCGGCTAAACATTTCGCGTACACAGGAGTCTGGCTGCTCGGTGATATAAGAAGAGACGCTTGGGTCGACCTCGACAAAGGGCGTACCTTTTTCGTCCGCCTCTTTTTTAAATGCTGTGACACCTGCCTCTTTTTGATATGCGGTGTGATAGCCCGTGCCCATGAACGTGCTGCCCTGATGGTAGATTAGCCCGCGCGTTATATAGCCTCGGACCATCACGCCCTTGGTAAGTAGCATGGTGGCCGCGCCCCAGCAATGATGGATGAGATTAATCACGCCTGCAGGTGAAATCTCGGCGGAGACGATGGCACAGTCGGAAACTTGTGCGATCTCGAAATCCAGTCCCTGCTCGACTCGATTGCTGCACGGACAAATTTGCGGGCCGTGAGCGGCATAAAATTCTTGGTTCTGGCGGTGTTCGAGTTCCGTGAGAAGGTCTTGGATCTCTTCGATGGATCGGCCCTCTTCGCGCTCGGCGTTTTCTATCATGTCCTTGAAGCCAAGGATGTCGATAAAGGCGATGAACTTGTCTTTAAATTGCGGTTTAGCGATCATATTGTCTCTCGTCATCTAGCCACTCCGTCGACAATAGCCGCAAAGCGTTCCAAGCGGGCAATGCTTTCCGCGCTGGCATCCTTCAGATGCCAAATACTTGCGTGCGTATACAGGCTGAACGACGGATTATCGTTCGTTAGGACGGTTGCCGCAGCCACCGAAATCCATAGGCCGTCGCACCGGCCTTCCATCACCGCCTGCTCGAACAAATCGCGGTGACGTTCTATGAACGCCAGATTGAAGCGATCCAAAAATTGCCCTGCGGCAGCTCGATTCGACAGACATAGCAAAGAATCCGTAGGCACGATGTCATCCAGGTTCAAAGCGATCACCCCACCATTCTCGAGCGGACGAAGTTGCTTTCCACCTTTGCGGATATGGTCCTCCACACCTTCTTCGGACCAGACCTTTTTGCATGCCACAGGGTATTCACGGCCATCCAATGCCATAACAATATCCGGGGGATCTTGAAATTTTGCGGCTAGGCCACAGTCTCGTAAGTGGGCTAACAACACAATTTCCCACAGGGCATCCTTGGCTTGCGACGGCTTGCGATTGTCCGGTTGCATAATGCCACTCGCCATTCGCTGCAACGGTTGCTGCACGCTAGGATCATCCTGCACCGTCAGCACGGCCGATGTCAGGCGGTTGACGTGCAATGCGTCTGCGGCCATGCGGTAATGCTGCGCCAAGGATTGAACAAAGGCATCCCGCTCTTTGCCCACAGAGTCATCGAGTTTTGCCAGAAGTTCAGGAATCGTGCCGTTTTCCCATTTCTGATTCAAACCTTCCGCGCGGCGCAGCAACTGATCTAGCGCACTTCCAGACCGCATTCGTACATTTCGCTTGGCTAACACGTCGCGAATCTGCTGTACACGCGCCGCTACTTGCTCGTAAGTGAACACCGAGGCCTCACCAACGTCAGGCAAGGAAGGCATCGAAGAAACAGAAGGGGCGGAGGGAGTCATAGGCATTTACGTAATTGAAAAAAACCTACAGAGCTTCCAAAATTTTACGCAGCCTCGACCGTTCTCTGTCGCATAAAATCACTCTACGATCTCGCAAAATGCCACCAGCCTGCGTGCCCATGCCAAGGAATAACCACGTGATAGCAAAATTCAGCGACATCACCTTGACTGACTATACGCAGTTAGTGAAAGTGGTCGAGCACGCCCACGGATTCGTCTTTCGAGGGCAAGCCGACGCCGAATGGCCGCTCAGCTCCTCTCTCGAACGCGCCATCCAGGACCATGAGCCTCTTATGAAAGGGGCGGAACTCAATGAGTATTGGATGCTGAACGAGTTTCGACAGAAGTACCACCTCTACGCGAATCATTCGCCAGAATACGACAACAAATTCGAGTGGCTAGCGCTGTTGCAGCATCATGGGTGTCCCACGAGGTTGTTGGACTTTTCCAATTCGCCTTATGTCGCGGCCTACTTTGCCGTGGCCGCTGCAAGGCAGGATGCTGCAATTTGGGCCATATACGATATTGAGGCGCGGGAGCGAATGGCGAAGAAGTTTTCTCTCCCCTATGAGCCAGGTAAAAAACTTCGAGACGAAGTAAACAACCTGCATATCGACACTATCAACCAGATAATCGCCAATACCGACAAGCCCTCGCCGAAAGCACATCTTGTATCCCTGTCATCAAATAAGTGGTCCGAGCGCCTTGCCCGTCAACAAGGTGTGTTCTTGGCCCCCGCCGATCTGGGTAAGAGCAATCGCCCCAAGACGTTCATGGATAACCTATATGCCACATTCGTCGACGAACCTATAGAGGACATAGGATTTATTGAGCAGGATGCCGATGCTGTGCTATCGCATCTGGAAATCGAATTTGAGCCTGCCGTCATGTGCCTCAAGATGAGGATTCCCAAATCCTTGCATGGAACCTTTCGCAAGCACTTGCGCATGATGGGCATTACCGATGAAAGCCTATTCCCCGGTTTGGATGGCCTAGCCCGCTCTATGGGACATCGTCTCAGAAAGTAGAGTTTCGATGCCCATCGCGGACGAGCAGCCTTACGCTTTCGTCGAGTCGAGCGTTCTCGATCATCTACAAGCGATGATCGCGTCGGCCTCGGACTGACGCGATCAGGGTTCCGTCCTGCCAATGGCGGGTGCGGCGCCTTCTTCGATTACAACCGGATTTGGCCAGTCTTCGGGGTGGCAAATTGTTCCGGTTCTTTCCCGACCGGGAAACCCACGATATAGGCTACGTTGACCGGCATGGGTGCGCTGTCCGCGTCCATGCCCCATTTCACCTTCATCGTGCGCTCGGCATAGCACAGCGAAACGCCGAGCGTCTTGAGCGTGTCGATATAGGACTGCATGTCGTCATGCACATCGAGTTTCTGCGTTTCGGAGTAGGCATCGACGCAATCCCGGTATTCGCGGAAGTAGTCCACCAGCGCGGCGAAGTTTTCCTCGGCCTCGCGCGGCAGCTCGAAGGCCGGCTCCGACATATCCATCGAGCAGGCTTCCGCCAGCCGGGCCAACTGTCTGCCGGAGGTCAGCGAAATTGCCTTCAACGTGACGTGTTCCCGGTCGAACTTTTCCTTGGCTGCCTTGGCTTCTTCTTCGGACGGGATGGTGAACGGCTTGTTCAGCGCATCGATGTCCTCGAAATCGAAGGCGCGGGCTAGCGCCCGGCGGGTGTCGAGGCTTGCTACCTGCCCGTGTTCAACTCGTTGGATCGTCCGCACATTCAGGCCGGAGATTGCCGCCAACTGCTCCTGGGACCATTGCCGGACTTCCCGGAACAACTTGATGCAGGCGGCTAGTTCCTCGGGCGTCAGCAGGCGGCTTTGTTGCGCGGTGTCGGTGGTGTTCATGTCGTAGCTCCATAGTGTTCGACCGATGGGGCGAAGTATGGGGAACCGGGCGAGAGGGCGACACGACAGGAACCCGACAGTCAGCCGACACAGGCAGACGGTTCGCCGTGAACACGCCAGTACCGTGCACGTCGATCGAAATATCGAAGGTCGCAATCGATTTCTTCACACTGTCTTTCACCTGTCGCCAGAATCAAAGCAAGGGCACGTTTAGCGACGTGCCCGCGATGTGCAGTTGCGTGCTGCCGCAGTCCACGTAGCCAAGTTGTACCGAGGCCAGCCCATTCTCGGCAAACCACGCCTCTGTCGCCGCTTGCAGGCGGTTCATCAAATCGACGACCAGCGGCCAATCCGATTTCTTATCGGAATCCTCTCCGAATAAATCGCCGATGTTGGCTGATGCGATTTTTTGAAGGGCGGTACGTGCCGCATCACTGTCCACGACATGACCGCTGCCTTCCCCGCTTTCCATACCGTCGATCATCTTGGATAGCGCCGTGGAGGCGAGAAAGCGCACAAAGTACGCTGGGGAGTCCGTTGACACGCTGGCCGTCTCAAACTGTGTCAGCCCGCTCGCCGTGCCGGCGTCAACCGCTGCTTGCCGCGTCGGGAAACCCGATATCCACCGGCCGGATGCGTTTTTGTATACGAATGTCTTGTCAGTCATCTCGCGTGGTCCTGTGCGTCGCTACATGATTGGCGGTAGGTTGGGCTGCGGGCTGGCATTTTAGGCGCTCCCCTAAAAAGATGAGTGTGGGCCGATGCCCTCCAACCCCGGCCCCGGCTTCGCGTTGCTGCAGGCCGTTTCATGCACGCAGGGCGGATCTGACCGTGCATTCGTCTGATTTTGCGCGCTGTACGTAGTTCTACGTCTAGCGTGCATTCGATAGCGCGGGCGAATTTGCGGCCACACGAATCGAACGAGGGATACCAGATGGATACCCGTACTGCGTATGCGCAGGAACAGGTTGTCGCCATCGTTGAGGAAATACCCTTTCTCGCCAGGTTTGGCGGCTCGGATTTGTGTCTCAGTCAGCAGTCCCATGATCCCTACCCGTACCCCCAGGGGGCGTTTTTCATGGGATCACTCTAGGGTACGGCCCAGGGTACGGGCAAACGTGGGATGTAACGACACGACTTGGGACATTATGGGTGCGATTTCTCGCCCAAGTCCCTGATACACAAAAGAAAATGCCCAGCGCAAGGGCTGGGCATCGAATTCTTGGTGGCCTGGGGCGGAATCGAACCACCGACACAAGGATTTTCAATCCTCTGCTCTACCGACTGAGCTACCAGGCCAACGAAGTCCGCAACTATACACAAATTTTCGAGTCCGTGCACGCGCGCCGCCCGCTTGTGTGAAAAAAGCCGCGCACTTGCGCAGCGATTGCGCAAAAGCGGCGCACCCCGGGTGCCGTGGCGGGACCGCCGCGTCCGGCGCGCCGGCCGCAGGGGTATAGGGGGCCGGGCAGGGGGGTACGGGGTATAATCCTTGGCGGTCGCTGTTACAAAATTAGCAGCTTTGCGCCGGGCGCTTGCCCATCCCAGCCTTTCATGTCAGTCGCCGTTCTTGCCTTCGGTCTGAATCACACCTCCGCCCCGGTCTCGGTGCGCGAGCGCGTTTCCATGCCCGTGGACTTGGTCAAGCCCGCGCTGGAAGGCCTGCGCGCGACGTTCGGCGGCGCGGTGCGCGAGGCGGCGATCCTGTCGACCTGTAATCGTACCGAACTCTATTGCGCGGCCGAGGGCCAGGTGGCCGAGCATCTGCCGGCCTGGCTGGCCGAGCACAACCGGCTGGAAGCCGCGGCCTTGCGCCCGCACCTGTACCGCCACCAGCACGACGATGCCGTGCGCCATGCGTTCCGCGTGGCCAGCGGCCTGGATTCCATGGTGCTGGGCGAGCCGCAGATCCTGGGCCAGATGAAAGACGCGGTGCGCGCGGCCAACGAGGCCGGCGCGCTGGGCACGCTGCTGCATCAATTGTTCCAGCGCACATTCTCGGTGGCCAAGGAAGTGCGTTCGCAGACCGCCATCGGCGCGCATTCGGTGTCGATGGCCGCCGCCGCGGTGCGGCTGGCCGAGCGCGTGTTCGGCCAGCTGGAAGACGCGCGCACGCTGTTCATCGGCGCCGGCGAGATGATCGAACTGTGCGCCACGCACTTCGCGGCCCAGCGCCCGCGCAGCATGGTGGTGGCCAATCGCACCATCGAGCGCGCCGAGACCCTGGCGGGCCGGTTCTCGGCCCAGACCATGAAGCTGGCCGACCTGACCGAACGGCTGGCCGAGTTCGACGTCATTGTTTCCTGTACGGCCAGTTCCCTGCCCATCCTGGGGCTGGGCATGGTCGAACGCGCCACGCGCCAGCGCCGGCATCGCCCCATGGTGATGATCGACCTGGCGGTGCCGCGCGATATCGAGCCCGAAGTGGGCCGCCTGGACGACGTGTATCTGTATTCGGTGGACGACCTGGGCCGGCTGGTGCAAAGCGGCACCGACGCGCGCCGCGCGGCGGTGGTGCAGGCCGAGGCCATCATCGAGACGCGCGTGCAGGGCTTCATGCACTGGATGCAGTCGCGCGAAGTCGTGCCCGTGATCCGCGACCTGCATCAGGCCGCCGACGACGTGCGGGCCGCCGAGCTCGAGCGCGCGCGCCGCATGCTGGCGCGCGGCGAGTCGCCCGAGGCCGTGCTGGAACAGCTGGCGCACGGGCTGACGCAGAAGTACCTGCATGGCCCGCTGGCCGCGCTCAACCGCAGCGAGGGCGACGAACGCCGCCAGCTGCTGGCCTGGGTGCCGCGCCTGTTTCCCGGCCGCGATTCCCGCCGTTAGCTGCGCGCGCCAGACCCCGCCTTCGCGGCGGGCGTTCGTGCGCCGGGCGTCCGCTTGTGTCCATTCCTTCCTGATACCGAACGCCCATGAAACCGTCCATGCGCAGCCGACTCGAGCAGTTGGCCCACCGTCTCATCGAAGTCGACGCCTTGCTGGCCGAGCCGGAAACGGCGGCCGATATGGACCGTTTTCGCAAGCTGTCGCGCGAGCGCGCCGAGCTGGAGCCGGTCGTCGAGGCGTTCAATGCGTTCCTGGGCGTCGAGGCCGATGTGGCCACCGCGCAGGAGATGCTGTCCGATCCCGACATGAAGGCCATGGCCGAGGACGAGATCAAGACCGGCCGCGCGCGCATCGAGGAGATGGAGGCGGCGTTGCAGTTGCTGCTGCTGCCGCGCGATCCCGACGATGGCCGCAGCCTGTTCCTGGAAATCCGTGCCGGCACGGGCGGCGACGAAAGCGCGCTGTTCTCCGGCGACCTGCTGCGCATGTATACGCGCTACGCGGAAACGCGGGGTTGGCGCGTGGAGATCATGTCGGAGAGCGAGTCGGAGCTGGGCGGCTACAAGGAAGTGATCGCGCGCATCGATGGCGACGGCGCCTATGGCCGGCTGAAGTTCGAGTCCGGCGCGCATCGCGTGCAGCGCGTGCCGGCCACGGAGGCGCAGGGCCGCATCCATACGTCGGCATGCACGGTGGCGGTGATGCCCGAGGCCGACGCGATGTCCGACATCGTGATCAACCCCAGCGATCTGCGCATCGATACGTTCCGCGCCAGCGGGGCGGGCGGGCAGCACATCAACAAGACCGATTCGGCGGTGCGCATCACGCACGTGCCGACCGGCCTGGTGGTGGAGTGCCAGGACGACCGCTCGCAGCACCGCAACAAGGACAAGGCCATGCAGGTGCTGGCCGCGCGCCTGAAGGACAAGGAAATGCGCGAACGCCAGAGCAAGGAGGCCGCCGAGCGCAAGAGCCTGATCGGCTCGGGCGACCGCTCCGAGCGCATCCGCACCTATAACTATCCGCAGGGCCGCGTGACCGACCATCGCATCAACCTGACGCTGTACAAGCTGCAGCAGATCATGGAAGGCGACCTGGACGAGCTGACCGGCGCGCTGCTGGCCGAGCACCAGGCCGAGCAACTGGCGGCGCTGGGCCACGATCTGTGATGCGCGGGCGATGACCTTGCTCAAGGACCTGCTGGCCGACCCGGGCCTGCCCCGGCTGGAGGCGCGTATGCTCGCCGAGCACGTGCTGGGCCGCTCGCGCGCCTGGCTGCTGGCGCACGATACCGACCCGGTCGAGCCCGCGCACGAGGCGGCCTGGCGGCAGCTGGCGGCGCGCCGCCTGGCTGGCGAGCCCATGGCCTATCTGCTGGGCGGGCGCGAGTTCATGGGGCATTGGTTCGCGCTGACGCCGGATGTACTGATTCCGCGTCCGGATACCGAGCTGCTGGTGGAGACGGCGCTGCATTGGCTGCAAGGCCGCGCCGCGCCGCGCGTGCTGGACCTGGGCACCGGCAGCGGCGCCATCGCCGTGTCGGTGGCGCTGGGTTGCCCGCAGGCCGAGGTGACGGCCACCGACCTGAGCGCGGCCGCGCTGGCGGTGGCCGAGGGTAACGCGCAGCGGCTGGGCGCGCGGGTGCGCTGCCTGGCGGGCGACTGGTACGAGGCCTTGCCGGCGCAGGACCGCTACGACCTGATCGTCTCCAACCCCCCCTATATCGCGCGCGAGGACGCGCATCTGGCGCAGGGCGACCTGCGTTTCGAGCCGCGCGGCGCGCTGACCGACGAAAACGATGGGCTGGCGGCGCTGGCGCGCATCGCCGGCGGGGCGCCCGGGCGCCTTCTGCCTGGCGGCGCCATCTGGATGGAACACGGCTGGGACCAGGCCGAGGCGGCACGGGCGCTGCTGCGGCAGGCCGGGCTGCGCGAGGTGCACAGCCGGCGCGATCTGGCCGGGATCGAGCGGATTTCCGGTGGATACCTATAATTGAGCTGTTGAGCTACTTCCCTTTGCGAGCCCCCCTATGAGCGACGTGCAAGAATTCATCCGCGAAACCGTGACGCAGCACCCCGTCGTGCTGTTCATGAAGGGCACTGCCCAGTTTCCGCAATGCGGCTTTTCGGGCCGCGCGATCCAGATCCTGAAAGGCTGCGGCGTCAAGAAGCTGGTGACCGTCAATGTGCTGGAAGACGACGAAGTCCGCCAGGCCATCAAGACGTTTTCCAACTGGCCGACGATTCCGCAGCTGTACGTCGGCGGCGAATTCATCGGCGGTTCGGACATCATGTCCGAGATGAACGAAAGCGGCGAGCTCAAGCAGCTGCTCGATGACTCCGGCGCGACGGCCTGAGTCCATGCGGCGGCTGGTCGTCGGCATCACGGGCGCCACCGGCGCCATCTACGCCGTGCGCCTGCTGCAGGCGCTGCGTGGCGTGTCCGACGTCGAGTCGCACCTGATCGTGTCGGCTTCGGGCGTGCTCAATATCAAGCACGAACTGGACGTGGGCCGGCACGATGTCCAGGCGCTGGCCGACCACGTGCACAGCGTGCGCGATGTCGGCGCCACACTGGCCAGCGGCGCGTTCCAGACCGCCGGCATGGTGATCGTGCCGTGCTCGATGCGCACGCTGGCGGCCGTGGCGCACGGCCTGTCCGATAATCTCATCACCCGCGCCGCCGACGTCACGCTCAAGGAGCGCCGCCGGCTGGTCATGATGGTGCGCGAAACGCCGTTCAACCTGGCCCACTTGCGCAATATGACCGCCGTCACCGAAATGGGCGGCATCATCTTTCCGCCGCTGCCCGCGTTCTACCACCGCCCGGCCTCCATCGAAGAGATGGTCGACCACACCGTGGCGCGCGTGCTCGAACTGTTCGACATCGAAGTGCCGGGCCCGCACTGGGCCGGCATGTAGCGCGCCCCGTATCCGCCCGCGCCCGTACCGAAGCCTGTCCCCGTGGGGCAGGCTTGTTTGCGTCTGAGCGCGAGAAGCCGCGGCAGGGAATCCCCCGATATTGACACCGGACAATTATTCAGTACTATGCGCAATTAATTCAGTGTACTGAGTAGAAGCATAGAAGCACCTGGCTGTTTGTTGTTCCGATCAAGATCCAGCCGCCCGCATTCTGCGGGCGGCGGCCACAAGGGGAATACAGATGCAACGCCGTCGTTTTCTAGCCAAAGTCGCCCGCATCGCCGCCGCTGTCGGCGTCAGCGCCTGTGCCGCGAACGGTTCCTTCGCCGCCACCGGCGACTTCCCGAACAAGCCGCTCGACATCATCGTCACCTTTCCGCCTGGCGGGGGGACCGATATGCTGGCGCGTCTGATCGGCAACTATCTCACCGAGAGCCTGGGGCAGACCGCCGTGGTCGAGAACCGGCCGGGCGCCAGCGGCAACGTGGGCGCGCGCCTGGTGGCCGACCGCGCGCCGGACGGCTATTCGCTGCTGATGGTCAACAGCTCGTTCGCCGTCAATCCGGGCGTGTTCCGCAACCTGCCGTTCGATCCGAAGAAGGACTTCGCCGCCGTCATCAACGTGGCCTATGTGCCGTCGGTATTCGTGGTGCCGGCCGGCTCCAAGTACAAGACGCTGGGCGAGCTGATGGCCGCGGCCAAGCAGACCAACACCCAGGTTACCTACGGCTCGTGCGGCAACGGCACGCCGCAGCATCTGGCCGGCGAGCTGCTCAACGTCAGCGCCAAGACGCATATGGTGCACGTGCCGTACAAGGGCTGCGGGCCGGCGCTCAACGACGTGCTGGGCAGCCAGATCGGCCTGGCCGTGGTGACCGCCTCGAGCGCGATTCCCTTCATCAAGGCAGGCAAGCTGCAGGCCTTGGCGGTGACCTCCAAGGAGCGCTCGGCGCTGCTGCCCGAGGTGCCCACGGTGGCCGAGCAGGGCGTGGCCGGGTACGAGCTGAACCAGTGGCACGGCCTGCTGGTGCCGGGCGCCACGCCGATGGCGGTGCGCCAGAAGCTGTACGACGGCATCGCCAAGGTGATGCAGCGCGATGACGTGCAGAAGAAACTGGCCGACCTGGGCTACAGCACCGCCAGCGACGGCCCGGAAGTGTTCCAGAAAATGGTGGAAACCGATATCGACCGCTTTTCGGCGCTGACCAAGCAGATCGGCCTGAAAGTGGACTGACCCCTGGGAGATGCAAGCATGAGCAGCAAACTGAAGATCAGCCTTTCCTGCGGCGACTACGATCGCACGCGCGCCTTGTTCGACGGGCGCGCGCCCATCGAGGGCTGCGAGGTCACGGCCGTGCCGCTGGAGCCGGAGGAGGCGTTTCATCGGGCCTTCCGCTACCACGAGTACGACGTCACCGAGATCTCGATGAGCAGTCATATGATGACCACGGCTCGCGGCGACAACGAATACATCGCCATTCCGGCGTTCCTGTCGCGCGTGTTCCGCCATTCGGGCATTTATGTGCGCACGGACCGCGGCATCGACACGCCGCAGGACCTGCGCGGCAAGACCATCGGGGTGCCCGAGTACCAGATCACCGCCAACGTGTGGATCCGCGGCATCCTGGAAGACGCCTATGGCGTCAAGCCGCAAGACATCAAGTGGCGCCGGGGCGGCATCGAAGAGCCAGGCCGCGGCGAGCGGGCGCCGATCGAACTGCCCGACGGTATCGACCTGCAGCAGATTCCCGACGACAAGACCCTGTCGGACATGCTGGAGGCGGGCGAGATCGATGGCTATATCGGTGCGCGGGCTCCCTCGTGCTTTCTGCGCGGCGCGCCCAACGTGGGTCGCCTGTTCAACGACTACCTGAAGACCGAGCAGGATTACTTCCGCGAGACCCGCATCTTCCCCATCATGCACATGGTGGGCATCCGCAGGTCCCTGGTCGAGCAGAACCCCTGGCTGCCGGTCAGCGTCTACAAGGCCTTCCTCAAGGCCAAGATGCTGGCGGTCAAGGAGCTCAACGAGATCTGCCACCTGGCCGTGACGTTGCCCTGGATGGTGCACCACTACAACGCGGCGCGCGAACTGATGGGCGACGATTACTGGCCGTACGGGCTGGATGCCAATCGCCATGTGATAGAGACCTTCGCGCGCTATCACTACGGCCAGGGCCTGTCGCGCCGCCTGGTCAAGCCCGAGGAGCTGTTCGCGGCCTCTTCGCTGGACTTGTCCAAGATCTGAGAGGCAGCCCGAACCATGAAAGCGCCGGCCTTGCAGTATCACGCGCCTGCTTCGTTGCCGCAGGCCCTGCAGTTGCTCAGCGAGCACGACAATGCGCGCGTGCTGGCCGGCGGCCAGTCGCTGGTGGCGATGCTGAACATGCGGTTCGCGTTTCCGGACTGCCTGATCGACATCAACCGGGTTCCCGAGCTGGCGTACATCCGCCACGAGCAGGGCGAAGTCTGCATTGGCGCGATGACGCGCCAGCGCGAGATCGAGTTCTCGCCGCTGGTGGCGCAGCATTTGCCGCTGTGGCGCGAGGCGGTGCTGCAGGTCGGCCATCGCCAGACCCGTAACCGCGGCACGGTGGGCGGCAGCCTGTGCCAGCTGGATCCGTCGGCGGAGATCCCGACCGTGGCGCTGGCCATGGACGCGACCCTGTCGGTGGCCAGCGTACGCGGCACGCGCACCCTGGCGATGGCGGATTTTCCGGCCGGCTACATGACGCCGGCGCTCGAACCCGACGAAATGCTGGTCGGCCTGGCGGTGACGCCATGGCCGGCCGGCCATGGCCATGCCTTCGTGGAGTTCGCGCGCCGCCATGGCGACTTCGCCATTGTGTCGGTGGCGGTGCTGCTGCTGCTCGACGACGCCGGCTGCGTGGCGCGCGCCTCGATCACCCTGGGCGGGGTGGCGGCCACACCCGTGCGCATGGCGCAGGCCGAAGCCGCGCTGCTTGGGCAGCCGGCCGAGCCCGCCACGCTGGCGCGGGCGGCGGCGCTGTGCGCCGCCATCGACGCCAAGGCCGACAGTTATGTGCCGTCGTGGTACCGCCAGCGGCTGGCGCGCGTGTTGACCGAGCGCGCCCTCACGCAGGCGGTGGCGCGCGCCAAGGAAAGCGAATGAGCGATATCACCGAATCCACCGCGCAGCACGTTTCGTTGACGGTCAACGGGCGCGCTTGCGGCGGTTGCGCCGAGCCGCGCATGCATCTGGCCGATTTCCTGCGCGGCGAGCTGGGGCTGACCGGCACGCACATCGGTTGCGAGCACGGGGTGTGCGGCGCCTGTACCGTGCTGGTCGATGGCTATTCGACGCGCAGTTGCCTGATGCTGGCGGTGCAGGCGCAGGACAGCCGGGTCGATACCATCGAGGGACTGGCCGGCGAAGACGACGCGCTGCATCCGATCCAGCAGGCGTTCCATGAACTGCATGCGCTGCAATGCGGTTATTGCACGCCGGGCATCCTGATGTCGGTGGCCGAGCTGCTGGCGGCCAACCCTGATCCCGATGAGGTGCAGGTGCGCGACGTGCTCTCGGGCCACCTGTGCCGCTGCACCGGGTATCAGAACATCGTGGCCGCGGTGCTGCGCGCGGCGCAGCTGATGCGCGCGGAGGCCGGTCATGACTGATGCGACAAGCCCCGGACTGGGCCGCAGCGCGCCCCGTATCGAGGACGATGCGCTGCTGCGCGGCCAGGCGCGCTTCCTGGACGATATCGAGGTCGAGGGCGTGCTGCATGCCTGCTTCGTGCGCAGCCCGCATGCCCATGCGCGCCTTGTCTCGATCGACCTGTCGGCCGCCCGCGCGGTGCCGGGCGTGGCCGCGGTCTATGGGGCGCGCGACCTGTTCGGCCAGTTGACGTCCTGGCGCATGCCGCTGGGGTTCCCGCTGGCGGCGCTGCCCGATGACACGACGCCGTTCGTGCTGGCCGAGCGCGAGGTGGCGTTCGTCGGCGAGGCCATCGCGGTGGTGGTGGCCGACAGCCGCCACATCGCCGAGGACGCGGCGGCGCGGGTGGCGATCGAATATGAAGTGCTGGGAGCGGTGGTGGATTGCCGCGATGCGTTGCGGCCCGATGCGCCGCTGGTGCGCGGCGAGCTCGCGTCGAACATTCTGCAGCAGTACACGCTGGCCTATGGCGACTGCGAGACGGCTTTCGCGCAGGCGCACCGGGTGCTGGAAGACGATTTCTGGGTGCATCGGGGCTGCGCGCATCCCATGGAAGGGCGCGGCGTGCTGGCCCGCATGGACCGCGCCACCGACACGCTGACCGTGTGGTCCTCGACCCAGATGGCCCACGAACTGCATTACACGCTGGCCCTGATGCTGGGCCAGCCCGAGGACCGCCTGCGCGTGGTGACGCCCGACGTGGGCGGCGGGTTCGGCGCCAAGTTCATGATTTATCCCGAGGAAATGGCGATTCCCGCCGCCGCGCGCAAGCTGGGCCGCCCGGTCAAGTGGGTGGAGGACCGGCGCGAGCATTTCACGACCTCGATCCAGGAGCGCGACCAGTACTGGAAGGTGGCGATGGCCATCGACGACCAGGGCCATGTGCTCGGCATACGCGGCAACTTCGTGCACGACAACGGCGCGTATACGCCGCAGGGCACCAATGTGCCGTACAACGCCGCCTCGTCCATGACCGGCCCCTACGTGGTGCCGGCGTTCTCGCTCGATGTGAGCGTGGCCTATACCAACAAGGTGCCGGTGGCCACGGTGCGTGGCGCGGGATATCCGCAGGCGGCCTTCGTCATGGAGCGCATGATGGACAGGGTGGCGGCCGAGTTGGGCATCGACCCGGGCGAATGCCGCCGCCGCAACCTGATCGGCCCGGCCAAGATTCCCTACACCAAGCCGTTGAAGTCGCGCGCGGGAATGCCGCTGACCATAGACAGCGGCGATTTTCCCGCCCTGCAGGCATGCGCGCTGCAGGCGTCCGATTATGACGGCTTCGCGGTGCGGCGCGATGCGGCCCTGGCGCGCGGCCGCTGGCGCGGCATCGCGGTGGCAAACAGCGTCAAGCCCACCGGGCGCGGCCCGTTCGAGGTGGCGCGCGTGCGCGTCCAGCCGTCGGGCCAGGTGTCGATCTACACCGGCGCCCTGGCCATGGGCCAGGGCATCAAGACGACGCTGGCGCAGATCTGCGCCGGGCACCTGGGCGTGCCGGTCGCGGCGGTCGAGGTGCAGGCCGGCGATACCGCCTACGTGGGCTACGGCATGGGCGGTTTCGCCAGCCGCCAGGCCATCATGGCCGGTTCGGCGGTCGACCAGGCCGCCGCCCAGGTGCGGCGGCAGGCGCTGGAGACGGCGGCGGCGGTGCTCAAGGCCGAGGCCGAAACGCTGGAACTGGCCGATGGCGAAGTGCGCGCGCCCGACGGACAGTCGGTGTCGCTGGCGCGGCTTGCCATGCTGCGCAAAGGGGTGCCGGGCTATGCGCTGGTCAGCCCGGGCGATCCCGGGCTGGACGCCACCGCGTACTTCCACTGCGACGCGCAGACCTACGCCGGCGCCTCGCATGTATGCGAGGTCGAGGTCGACCCCGCCACCGGGGCCATAGAGATCGTGCGCTATGTGGCGGCGCAGGACAGCGGCCGCATCATCAATCCGCAACTGGCCGAGGGCCAGGTGCACGGCGGGGTCGTGCACGGCATCGGCAATGCCTTGTTCGAGTGGATGGGCTATGACGCCGCCGGCCAGCCCCTGAGCACCACGTTTGCCGAATACCTGCTGCCCACCGCGCCGGAAGTGCCGCCCATCGAGGTGGTGTTCCAGCCCTCTCCCACCCCCTTGAACCCGCTGGGCGTCAAGGGCGTGGGAGAGTGCGCCACCATTCCGGTGGCCGCGGCCGTGGTCGGCGCCGTGGAGCACGCCGTGGCCCATTGCGGGGTGCGCGTGACCGAGTTTCCGCTTACGCCGGTGCGACTGCTGGAGCTGCTGACGCAGGCCGAAGCGCGCGCCGCCGCGCCTACTGATTCAGGGGAGTTTGTCGATGGAGTTCACTAACACCTTCCATGTGCCCTTGCCGCTGGACGAGGCATGGCAGTTGATGCTGGATGTGCCGCGCATCATGCCCTGCCTGCCCGGCGCGCGCCTGACCGAAGTGCTGGGTCCGGACAAATACCGGGGTTCGGTGACGGTGCGCCTGGGGCCGATCAAGCTGGGCTTCGAAGGCCAGGCCGAACTGGTGCGCAAGGACGAAGCCACGCACACTGCCTGGCTGCAGGGTTCGGGCATGGATCCGAAGGGGCGCGGCTCGGCCAAGTCCGAGTTCAGCTTCGCGTTGACGCCGGCCGCCCATGGCGGCACGGACGTCACGGTCAATACCCAGCTGGCGCTGTCGGGGGCGGTGGCGCAATACGGGCGCGGCAGCGGCATGATCGCGGAAGTGGCCGCGCAGATCCTGGGACAGTTCGAGCAGAACCTGGCGCGCTCGCTCAGCGGCGAGGCGCAGCAGGGCCCGGTGCAACCGGCTGGCGCCATGCCCGCCCGGCCCGGGTCCGCGGCGCCTGTGGCCGCGGCCGCGCCCGCGGGCAGCGCGGTCAGCCCGGATGCGCAGGCCGTGCTGCTGCAGGCGCAGGCGGTATTGAGCCAGGCGCAGGCCGTGCTGGCCATGGCCCAGGCCAGCCTGGCGCGTCCCGCTCGCGGCGCGCCGTCGCGGGCCGCCGCGCCCAGCGCCGAGCTCAACATGCTGGGCATAGGCATGCGCGCCATGTGGGCGCGCGTCCGTTACACCGTGGGGGGTTGGTTCGGCCGGCGCGAGAGCTGATCGCACGGGCGCTTGCCCCATTCCGATATGCGAGGCGCCTGTCCCGCGTGGGGACTGGCATCCGCGGCAAGGTGTGCCTGTCCCCGCTGGGACAGGCACACGAACGGTTGACTGCCAAGACGGTATCTCTCCCGCATGGAGAGCGGTACCCGTTGACGGAAGTCGCGCCGCGGCCCTAGCCCACCAGGCCCAGTCCGTTCAATCCGCCCAGCGTGGCCGGCCATTGGCGGTCGCGGGCATTCTGCAGCAGGATGCGCGCCCAGGCCATCCAGCCCGACCATTCGATGCGCTTGTCCCAGCTGGTTCCCCAGGCCTGCAAGGCCGCCAGGCCGGCGGCGGCCTGCTCGAGGGCGGTGTCGTAGTCCTGCGCGGTCAGCGCCAGCTGCGCGAGCAGCAGGCGCGGCTCGGCCACCCAGGGGTTGTGGGCGATGGCGGCCTGCAGCAGATGGCGCGCGCTGTCCATTTCGGTCATGGGGTGCATGCGCGTGATGACCTGCCAGTACAGCGCCGCGGCGGCCGCCTCGTCGCCGGCGTCGAGCACGGCGGTGCAGTGGCCGAAGGCGGGCGGCGTCGGGATGCCGGTGCCGGCGGGCAGCGTGGACAAGGGCTGCAGCAGGCGCGAGAGCATGCCCAGGATGCGGGCCGGCGGCTTGAGCGGGCCGGGCCACAGCGAGGCGGCCCAGTGCGTCGAGGTGTCGCGGCGCTCCTGGTGGGGATAGCCGGCGAAGATCTCGTCCTGCCAGCTATGCCACTGTTCGCCGACGTCGGCCGCCGACACCACGATGAAGGCGGCCACCTGGCGCGGCGTCAGCGTCAGCGGCTGGCCGTCGGCGCCCTGCAGCGCCAGCCCCGTGGCGCCACGGCCTTCGCCCGCCAGGATGCGCTGCACGAACTGGGTGCGAGGCATGGCGCAGAACAGGTGCACCCATTGCTCGGCTTCTTCGCCGAGGTACTGGCGCAAGGTGGCGCGCTCGCGCTCACGGTCGAACAGCGTCAGGTCCACGTACTCGTTGCCGTACACGCTGTGGAACAGACCCAGCAGGCGCACTTCGCGCGGTTGGTTCCACAGCGCCAGCGTGCGATAGACGCCCAGCAGATGGTGCTTGAACGTGCCGGCCTTGTGCCAGTCTTCGCCGGCGCTGCGCGCAAACAGCAATTCCAGCAGGGCGGGCAGGTCGGCGTCGATGGCCGCGTAATGATCGGCCAGCAGGGCGCGGGCGTGGGGATGCAGGTCAGCAGAGGACGACATGACAGGTACGGCGCAAGGCAAAACCGCTATTGTCGCCCGTGGCGGCCCGTACGCTAATAACCGTATGGTCTTTGGATATGCGCTTTCATCGCTTTTCGTTTTGAGGACGGCTTCGTAGAATCGGCCCCTTGCCGTCCGGCGTTTTTCCTCTTCTTCGTGAGCTTTCCATGCGTATCCGCCATCTCGTCGCCGCTTGCGCGGCCCTGTTCAGTATTGCCACCGCGCCGGCCCTGGCGCAGGACGCCGAATTGAAGGTCGGGGTCACGGTGGGGCCGCATGCGCAGATCGGCGAAGTGGTCAAGAGCGTGGCGGCCAGGGACGGGCTGCGCGTCACGCTGGTCGAGTTCAGCGACTTCATCCAGCCCAACGCGGCGCTCGACGCCGGCGAACTGGACCTCAACATCTACCAGCACCGGCCCTTCCTGGATGCCCAGAACAAGGCGCGCGGCTACCGCCTGGCGCCGGTCGCCAGCGCGGTGGTGCAGCAGATGGGCGTGTATTCCAGGCGTCACCAGACGCTGGACGCCTTGCCGCAGGGCGCCAAGGTGGCGATACCCAACGACCCGACCAATGGCGCGCGCGCCCTGCTGGTGTTGCAGGCGGCCGGCCTGATCGAGCTCAAGCCGGGCGTCACGGTCAACGCGTCGTTGTTCGACATCGCCGCCAACCCCAGGAACCTGAAGTTCCTCGAAATCGAGGCGGCGCAATTGCCGCACTCGCTGGCCGACGTGGATGCCGCGGCGGTGAATTCGGCCTATGCCATTCCGGCCGGGCTGTCGCCGGCGCGCGACGCGCTGGCCCTGGAGAGCAAGGAAGCGCCGTTTGCCGTGGTGGTGATCGCCGCGCGTGAAGACAACAAGAACGATCCGCGCATCGCGCGCTTTATCAAGGCGTACCAGTCCGAAGAGGTCAAGCAGTTCGTGGCCCGGCAGTTTCCGGGCGCCTACAGCACGTCGTGGTAAGCAGGCGCGCGGCCGCCGCGCTGGCGCGGCGGCCCTGTTTCAGGCCGCCAGGGGGGCCGGGTAGGTGTGCTGGTAGTGCACGCTGAAGGTGCGGAAGGCGGCCAGCGCCCGCTGCGGATCGTGGCCGGGCTTGACCAGGAAGCTGTCGAAACCCACGCGCGCCTGGTAGTGGATGGTGTCGATCATGACATCGCCCACGGCGCGCAATTCTCCGTCCCACCCGTAGCGGCGGCGCAGCAACTGCGCCAGCGAATAGCCGCGCCCATCCGTATAGACCGGAAACTCGATGGCGATGAAGGACAGCGCGGCCCGGTCGAGCTCGCCGTCGGGGCCGGTCAGTTCGTCCAGCCGCGCATCCGGCGGCAGCTGCACGCCCACCGGATGACGGCGCGCACGCAGCGTCGCGGCGGCGGCCTTCCAGGTGGCCAGCGTCACCAGCCAGCCGGGTTCGTCGGGCGGCGTCTGGTCGGCGGGGCCGTCGGCCTCGGGGGTGAACAGGCGCGCGTCGTCGGCCTGCAGGCGGCCGGCGCGGATCAGGTGGTCGGGGTGGCTGGCTTCAGGCATGAGCGGGCTCTTGCTGGGAGGCGGGTTGGGCGACGGCCGGGTCGGCGTAGACGTCGCGCTTGAAGGGGTCGATGCCGACGCGGTCGACCACGTCGATGAAGCGTTCGGCGTCGCTGTCACGCAATTCCAGGTAGGTGCGGATCAGGCGATCGATCACGTCGGGGATCTGCGTGCGTGCGAACGACGGGCCGATGATGCGGCCGATGGCCGCGCCGCCGCCGCGTGGCGACTCCAGGTCGGGCAGCGGCTTGGCCGCGCCATTCTGGCGGCCGCCCAGCGTCACCTGGTACCACTCCTCGCCGGCCTTGTCCACGCCGAGTATGCCGATGTGCCCGACGTGGTGATGCCCGCAGGAGTTGATGCAGCCCGAGATGTTCAGGTCCAGTTCGCCGATTTCGAACAGGTAGTCGAGATCGTCGAAGCGGCGCTGGATGGATTCGGCCACCGGGATGGAGACGGCATTGGCCAGGGCGCAGAAGTCGCCGCCCGGACAGGCGATGATATTGGTCAGCAGGCCGATATTGGGGGTGGCCAGGTTAAGTTGCTGCAGCTCCTGCCAGAGGTCGTGCAGCCGGGCCCGGCGCACGTCGGCCAGGACCAGGTTCTGCTCGTGCGAGACCCGCAGTTCGCCGAAGCCATAGCGTTCGGACAGGTCAGCCACCGCGTCCATCTGGTCGGCGGTGATGTCGCCGGGCGGCACGCCGGTGGCCTTCAGCGACACCGTCACGGCCGCATAGCCCGCCACCTTGTGCGCGCGCACGTTGGTGCGCAGCCAGCGCGCGAAGCGCGGGTCGGCCTGGGCGCGGGCGTCCGTGGGATCGGGCTCGCTGGCCGCGGCGCTGTCGTAGTCGGGCCAGACGAAGCGGCCCGCGATGGTGTTCAGCTGGTCCTCGGTGATCGTATCGGGGCCGTCCTTGAGCGATTGCCACTCCTGCTCGACCTCGCGCGCGTAGACCTCGGGCGTGAGATCCTTGACCAGGATCTTGATCCGCGCCTTGAACTTGTTGTCGCGCCGGCCATGCAGGTTGTACACGCGCAACGCCGCCTGCAGATAGGTCAGCAGGTGCTGCCAGGGCACGAACGGATTGATCAGGTGGCCCACCATGGGCGTGCGTCCCAGCCCGCCGCCGACCCAGAAGCGAAAACCCAGCTGGCCGTCGCGCTCGACCGCCTGCAGGCCGATGTCGTGTACGCCCACCGCCGCGCGGTCTTCGACCGCGCCGCTGACGGCGATCTTGAACTTGCGCGGCAGGAAGGCGAACTCGGGGTGCAGGGTCGACCACTGGCGGATGATCTCGCACCACACCAGCGGATTGACCAGTTCGTCGGGGGCGACGCCGGCGAAGTGGTCGCTGGTGGTGTTGCGGATGCAATTGCCGCTGGTCTGGATCGAATGCATCTGCACCGAAGCCAGTTCGGCCAGGATGGCCGGCACGTCTTCCAGGCGCGGCCAGTTGAACTGCATGTTCTGGCGCGTCGAGAAGTGGCCGTAGCCGCGGTCCCAGGTGCGTGCGATATGCGCCAGCTTGCGCAACTGGCGCGCGGCCAGCATGCCGTAGGGAATGGCAATGCGCAGCATGGGCGCGTGGCGCTGGATGTAAAGCCCGTTCTGCAGGCGCAGGGTGCGGAACTCGTCTTCGGTCAGCTGGCCGTCGAGAAAGCGCCGCGTCTGGTCCGAGAATTGTTCCACACGCTCTTCGACCAGTTGCTGGTCGACTGGATCGTACACGTACATGTCTTACTGCCCTTCGGGGTGCGATGCATGGCGCGGGCAAGCCCGGAAGACGCCATCCTGGATTGATGCACATAACCGTAGCAGCACAGCCAACCCGCCGTCTAAGTCATTCTGGTAATAACGGTATAGCGGCGGCGGGGAAGCGCGTTGGAGCCTGGCAGGGAAGTGTGTGGGTGCCTGTCCCCCTGCGGGGACAGGCACCCGGGGGTCAGTCGATCTTGTAATCCATCCACGACGCGACCATGTCGCGCAGGCCGCCGTCGTGGCCGAATTGTTCGTGGGCGCCCTCGGCCTTGTTGCGGCCGAGTTCGAGGATGTACATGTAGTCGGAGATCTCGGCGCAGCGGCGCACGTTCTGGTCGACCAGGATGACCGTCATGCCTTCGTCGGCGAAGCCGCGCACCAGGGCGTAGATTTCCTTGGAAATCTTGGGCGCCAGCATGGCGGTGGGTTCGTCGAGCAGGATGACCGAGGGCTCGATCAGCAGGGCGCGGCCGAACTCGACGAAGCGCTGCTGGCCGCCGCTCATGCTGGAGACGGGGTCATGGCGCTTCTGCGCCAGGATGGGAAAGCGTTGGTAGACCGAGTCGATGCGGCGGCGAACCTTGTCCTTGTCGCGGCGAAACGGCCAGCAGCCCAGCACCAGGTTGTCTTCGACGGACAGCTCGCCGAACAGGCTGCGGTGCTGCGGGACGAAGGCCACGCCGCTGGCGGCGCGCTCGTGCGAGGGCTGGCGGCTGATGTCCTGGCCGCGCAGCATGATGCGGCCGCCGCGCAGCGGCAAGAAGCCGAACAGGGTCTTGAGCACGGTGGACTTGCCCGCGCCGTTGGGGCCGATGATGCCGGTGACCTGGCCGGCGCGCGCCTGTACGCTGACCCCGTTGAGGATGGTGATGTCGCCATGGTAGGCCACGGTGACATCGTCCAGGGCGAACACCGGCTCGGTTGCGGCGGCGGAGGTCGGCATGGTCAGGCTCCCAGGTAGGCTTCGATCACGCGCGGATCGGTGCGTACGCGATCGGCGTCGCCTTCGCACAGGATCGCGCCTTCGTTCATGACGATGATGTGGTGCGACAGCTGGTAGATCGAGGTCAGGTCGTGCGAGACCAGCACGACGGAGCAGCCGTGCTCGGTCGGGACGTCGCGGATGATGGCGATCAGCAGTTGCGCCAGGGCCGGGTTGACGCCGGCGAACGGCTCGTCGAGCAGGATGACCTTGGGCTGCGCCACCATGATGCGCGCCAGCTCCAGCAGCTTCTGCTGGCCGCCGGACAGTTCTTCGGCGTGGTTGTGGCGCAGGCGGTGCAATTCGACCTTGTGCAGCCAGTATTCGGACTGCGCGTAGCGCTCGTCGGCGCTGCGGCCGGTCTGCTGCTGCGCGACGTCCAGGTTGTCCAGCAGGCTGAGGTGCTGGAAGACGCGCGGCACCTGGAAGGTGCGGCCCACGCCCAGGCGCGCCACCTCGTGGACTTGCTTGCCGGCGATTTCGGCGCCGTCGAGCTCGATGCTGCCGGCGTCGGGCACATACAGGCCGTTGATGCAGTTGAGCATGGTGGTCTTGCCCGACCCGTTCATGCCGATGATGCCGAGAATGGCGGCGCGCGGCACGTGCAGGTCGACGCCGCGCAGCGCCACCAGCCCGCCGAAGCGCTTTTGCAGATTGCTGACTTTCAACATGGGCGACGGTCTCCGATCAGCGCAGGGCGCGGTGGCCGAACAGCCCGGTGGGCCGCACGAAGATCATGGCCACCATCAGCACGAAGCCGCAGATCGTGGCGATGGAGGGGTTGAAGAACACCACCGACACCTGTTCGGTGACGCCGAACAGCATGGCGCCGACCAGCGCGCCCACGGGGTGGCCCAATCCGCCCAGCACGATGACGATGAAGCCGATCAGGGTGTAGTCGTTGCCCATGAAGGGAGAGAACGCCGGGAACACCATGGCCACCAGCACGCCGGTGACGGCGGCCAGGCCGATGCCCAGGCCGAACGCCACGGCCGACAGCCGCTCGGCGTTGATGCCGACGATGCGCACGGCGTCGCGGTTCATGATGATGGCGCGCAGGGCCTTGCCCATCTGGGTGCGGTACAGGAACCAGGCCAGTACGGCGACCACGGCCAGCGCGATGGCCAGGGCGATCAGGCGCACGGTCGGGATCAGCACCGGTCCGATCTTGAAGAACACCGGTTCGATCTCGTAGGGCAGCGAGCGTGCGTCGGCCTCGAAGGCCAGCAGCATGATGGCCCCCAGCATGATGGACACGCCGAACATCAGCAGCAGCGAGCTGATCTCGGGGTCGTCGGCCTTGGACAGGCGCGGGATCAGCACGAAATACAGGACGTAGCCGGCCAGGAAGAAGGCGCCGAAAGCCAGCGGCAATGCCAGCAGCGGGCCGATGCCGGCGTATTCGAGCAGGTAGTACGCAAAATAGGCGCCCAGCACCAGGAACTCGCCGTGCGCGAAGTTCACCACGCGCAGCACGCCGAAGATCACGTTCAGGCCCACGCCGATCAGGCCGTAGATGGCGCCCAGGATCAGGCCGTTGACCAGGCCCTGGATAATCAGTCCGCTCATGTCCGGCTCCTCAGGCGATGTATTGGCGCAGTTGCGGGTAGCGCTTGAGCAGGCTGCCGACGATGCCGCGCGGCAGGAACAGCATCAGCAGCACGATCACCAGGCCCAGCAGCAGCAGGTTGAGCACCGGGAATTTCTGCCAGATCAGGTGGTCGATGCCCAGCAGCGCCAGCGTGCCGACGACCGGGCCGATGATGGTGCCGAAGCCGCCGGCCATGGCGTAGATGATGCTCTTGGCGGTGATGAGGACGTGGAAGGCGTATTCCGGATCGACCACGTTGGTGTACCAGGCCTCGATGCCGCCGGCCAGGGCCGGGAACAGCGCCGCCAGCAGCCAGGCCTTCAGGCGCGTGCGCGGCACGTGGATGCCGACGCAGGCGGCCGCCGCGTCGTCGTCGCGGATGGCCTTGAGCGCCTTGCCCAGGCGCGACACCGAGAGCCAGGCGACGGTGGCCAGCGTGGCGGCCATGACGGCCAGCATGGCGTAGTAGCTGTGGGTCGGGCTGTTGGCGCTGGAGAGGATCAGCCCCATGCTGCCGCCGGTGAAGCCGTCGGGCAGGTTGGAGATCAGCAGCCGCATGATGGTGGCCAGCGCCAGGCTGACGATGCCGAAGTACACGCCGCGCAACCGCAGGGTGGGCGCGAACAGCAGCGCGATCAGCAGGCCGACCACGCTGGCGGCGGCCAGCGAGGGCAGGATGGGCCAGCCCAGCACCTTGTAGCAGATGCCGGTGGCGTACGCGCCCACGCCGTAGAACACCACGAAGCCGAACGGCAGGTAGCCGGTAAAGCCCACGCAGATATTCATCGCGCTGGCCATGGTCACCCACAGCATCAGGTAGAACGCGAACGAGATGTTCGACGTCGCCATCGGCACGACGGCCAGGCTGAGGGTCAGGACGGCGAAGATGCCGGTGGCAATGCGGGTGCGCGTGCGTTGTGCCTGCTGGTCCTGCAGGCGGTGGGACGCGTGCGCCGAGGCGGCAAGGCTGCTGCTCATGACTCCCTCCGGGCCGATGTGGAAAACAAGTGGCCGTCTGATCGAAGTCGATTATGAAACGTTTGGGGTGCCAAAACCATAACTACAGGTTAAGTATTAACCCTAGTCGGCCTTGGAAAACGACTCCGCAAGCACGTCGCGCAGGTGCGGGATGAACTCGGCGGCGATGCGCGAGAGGGGGCGGTTGTTGGCGTGGACGGCGCTGATGTGCAGCGGGATGTCCTCGGCCAGCGGCACGATGGCGATCTCGGGCCAGATGTTCTTCATGACCGTGAATTCGTCGACGATGGCGATGCCCGCGCCCGCGTTGACCAGGGCGCAGGCCAGCTGGCTCCAGGGCACGTCGGCGCACATGCGGCAGGGCAGGCCGGCCTGCTCGAAGGCGCTTTGCACCAGCATGCCGTAGGGCATGCGCGTGCCGACCACGATATGGGGGTGGGGCGACAGGTCGGCCAGCGTGACCTGCCCGCGCTCGGCCAGCGGGTGGTTGCGCGGGATGGCGGCCACCATGCGGCCCGTATGCAGCGGCAGCGAGGTCAGGAACGGGTGGTCGGCCTGCATGACGACCAGGCCCAGCTCGGCCTCGCCGTGCAGTACGTCGTTGATGAGGTGCGGCAGGGCGGTGGCGTTCAGGCGCAGCAGGATGTCGGCGTGGGTGCGCTGGAAGCGCGCCACGGCGCGCGGCACCAGGTACTGGGCCAGGCTGGGGATCGAGGTCAGCCGCAGCACGCCGGCGCCATGGCCGGCCAGGGCGTCGGCCAGGTCGTTGACGCGCTGCATCATGCGCTGGGTCTTCTCGATTTCCTCGAAAAGAATGCGCACCTCCGGGGTGGGCTGCAGCCGGCCGCGCACGCGTTCGAACAGGTTCAGGCCCAGCTGCTTCTCGGTCTGCGCCAGCATGCGGCTGACCGCCGGCTGGCTGATGTTCAGCAGCCGGGCGGCGCCGCTGATCGAGCCGGCGGTGACGATGGCCCACAGCATTTCGGTCTGGCGGTAGCTCAGTTTATTCAAAGCGTGCACTCCATGCCTATTTGTTATACGCTATTTCTCGAATTGCTCAAAGCGTGAGCAGTTCCAGCCTGTCCGCCCTGGTGCGGCAATGTCCGGTGGTTCCTATCTGTGCAATGCAAGGAGCATTTCCATGTCCAGAAAATCGTGGTTATTCCGTTTGCCCGCACTGGCGATTGCCGCCGCTGCGCTGGCGCCGGCGACGGGCGCCGCCCAGGCGTCCGACAAGATCCGCATCGGCATGACAGTGTCGTCGACCGGCAGTTTTGCGTTGGCATCCCAGTCCGGGGTGCGCGGCGTCGAGGTTTGGGTCGACGACGTGAACCGGCGCGGCGGCATCGAGATCAAGGGCAAGAAGTACCCCGTCGAGCTGGTCAAGCTGGACGACCGCAGCGACAAGCAAATGGTCACGCGCGTTTACGAACGCCTGATTGTCGATGAAAAAGTCGATCTCGTGTTCGCGCCCTTCGGCTCGACCCTGACGGCCGCGGCCGGCACGGTGACCGAACGGCTGGGCAAGTACATGATGGTGTGGTCGGCCGCCAGCGACGACCTGTACAAGCAGGGCTTCAAGTACATGGTGTCCGGCACGCAGATGCCGGTGTCGGCCATGCTGCGCGCGCCGATGGCGCTGGCCGGCAAGCTGGGCGTGAAGAAGGCGGCCATCCTGTACTCGGACGAGCCGTTCCCGGCCGGCCTGGCCGATGGCGGCCGCGCGCAGGCGGCCAAGAACGGCATCGACGTGGTGCTGTACGAAAAATATCCCAAGGGGCAGAAGGATTTCAGCACGCTGCTGCAAAAGGCCAAGGCGGCCGGCGCCGATGCGCTGGTGCCGACCTCGTACGAGGGCGACCTGATCAGCATGACGCGCCAGATGAAGCAGTTGGACATCAACTTCCCGTACACCTTCATGGTGTATGCGTCCACGCCGCAGTTCCAGGCGATCGGCGCGGACTCCAACTACATCTTCAGCCACACCAACTACCATCCCGCCATCAACTGGAAGGTCAATGCCGGGCTGACGCGCGAGCAGTTCGGCAAGGCCTACGACACGCTGTTTCCCAAGGCCGAGTTCCCGCCCGACTTCCAGACGGCCCTGGCCTATGGCGCGGGCGCGCTGACCGAGGAGATCATCAAGAAGGCCGGCGCGACCGATGCCGCCGCGCTCAAGCAGGCGTCGATGGATCTCTCCGACAAGGTCACCGTCATGGCCGGTCCGTACGCCATCGACGAGACCGGCAAGCAGTTGCAGATGCCGTTCCCGGTGGTGCAATTGCTGCCGGGCAAGGGCATGGTGCCCGTATATCCGGAGGATGTGGCGGTCGAAAAGGCGGTGTATCCGGCACCCGCCTGGAACAAGCGCTGAGCGCGGGTATCGCAGTGGCCGGCGCGCGCCCGGGCGCGCGCCGCTTCAGGTCGTATTCCGAGGAAATCATGTCTGAACTTGCATTTTCCAGCCTGGCCGAATTGGCGCGGGGCCTGGAAGCGGGCCGCTACAGCGCGGTGGAACTGGCGCGCCACTACCTGGCGCGCATCGCGCGCGCCAACGAGGCCTTGCACGCGTACGTCAGCGTCGACGAGGCGGGCGCGCTGCGGCTGGCGCAGGCCGCCGACGCGCGCCGCGCCGCCGGCTATGCGCTGGGACCGCTCGATGGCCTGCCGATCGCCATCAAGGATTTGTGCGAGATCGAGGGGCAGGTCACCACGGCGGGTTCGGCCGCCTGGCGCGAGCGCCGCAGCAAGGTCACCGGGACGGCGGTTCGGCGCTTGCTGGCCGCCGGCATGGTGGTCCTGGGCAAGACGCACATGGTGGAGTTCGCCTTCGGCGGCTGGGGCACCAACCCGGTGATGGGCACGCCGCGCAACCCCTGGGACTTGTCCCACCCGCGTATCCCGGGCGGTTCGTCCAGCGGTTCGGGCGTGGCCGTGGCCGCCGGCCTGGCGCCGGCCGCGCTGGGCTCGGACACGGGCGGGTCGGTGCGGATTCCGGCCGCGCTCAACGGTATCACCGGCCTGAAGACGAGCGCCGGGCTGATCAGCCTGCACGGCGCGGTGCCGCTGTCGCAGACCCTGGATTCGATCGGCCCGATGACGCGCGACGCGTATGACGCGATGCTGCTTGTGCAAGCCCTGGCCGGCCCCGACGCGGCCGACCCGGCCACGCTGGGCGTGCCGGCATTCGTCTATGCGCCGCCGCGCGAGGGCGGCCGGCCGTTGGCGGGCCGCCGCATCGCCGTCATGGCCGAAGAGAATTACCCGCTGGCCGTCAGCGCCGACGCGTCGCTGGCCGTGCGGCAGGCGGCCGACACCTTGCGCGCGCTGGGGGCGGAGGTGGCGACGGTGGCGACGCCTTTCGATTTCACCCGGCTGATGCATGCCAATGGCCGCATCATCGCGGCCGAGGCGTATGCCCTGCACCGCGGCTACATCGACGATGCCGCCTTGCCGCTGGGCGAATTCGTGCGGGCCCGGGTGCAGTCGGGCCGGGCCATCGGCGCGGCCGACTATATCGCGGCCATGCGTGAACATGCCCAGGCGCGCGCGCAATGGCGCGCCTGGATGCAGGACTACGATGCGTTGCTGACGCCCAGCCTGCCCTTTGCCGCCTGCCGCCTCGACGAGGTGGACGAGCAGGGCACGCCGCTGGCGGCGTTCAGCCGCGCCGGCAACTTCCTGGGCGCCAGCGGGCTGGCCCTGCCCGCCGGCTTTTCGGCCGATGGCCTGCCGGTTGGCGTGCAATTGATGGGCAAGCCCTTCGACGATGGGCTGTTGTGCGGCTTGGGCGTGGCTTTCCAGCAGGCGACCGACTGGCACCTGCGCACGCCGGACCTGCGTGCGGCAGGCCTGGCCTGACGCACGCGGATGCGGCGCGCCTCAGGCCGCCGCGTCTTCTTCCAGCCAGGGGGCGAACTGGCCCGTCGCGCGGTCAAGCACGTACAGCAGGCCGGTGGCCACGCCGAAGTACGTGCCGTGCAGTTCGAGCTCGCCGCGTTCCACGCGGCTGCTGATGGACGGGAAGGTCATCAGGTTCCGCAGGCTTTCTTCGACCACGGCCAGTTCCAGCCGCTTGATGTCGGTGGCGCGATCGCCGGTGGACGGGCCCAGCCGATCGGCGACCGGGGAGATCTGCGACATCCATTTGCCGATGAAATCCATCTTCGACAGCGGCTCGCCGTCGTCGTAGAACGAACGGATGCCGCCGCACGAGGCGTGGCCCAGCACGACGATGTGCTTGACGTTCAAGCCGTTGACGGCGAATTCGATGGCCGCGCTGGTGCCGTGGAAGGACGACTCGGCGTCGGGCTCGCAGGGCGGTACGAGGTTGGCGACGTTGCGCACGACGAAGATCTCGCCCGGGCCGGCGTCGAAGATGACTTCGGGGGAAACGCGGGAGTCGCAACAGCCGATCAGCAGGATTTCGGGTTTCTGGCCTTTTTCGGCCAATGCTTCATATCGACTGCGCTCGCTGTGGAAGCGGCCTTGCAGGAAGGCGTGATAGCCGTCGGTAAGTCTTTTGGGAAACATGATTCCATCCTAGAGAGTCTGGCGCGGGGGCGTCCCGGGATTGGACGCGCGACCGGCTCGCCCGAACGGGCGAGGCTGGCGCCGACAGGAAAGGATTTTCCCATAACTTGGGTCCGGGCACCGGCGCCGGCCGTCATTCCGCCTTGATTTCGATGGCGGAGAAGCGCTCGAAGGGTTGCGGCGTGGTACTGCGGATCTGCCATATTTCGCCTGGCGCGATGGGACCGATGGATTGCTCCTTGACCCGCCCGATCTCGCGCCCCTGCGAGTCGTACAGCGCGAACACCACCCAGGCGCGGCCGATGCGCTTGGCGCCCTGGTTGCTGAGCGAGCCGGTAATGGTACTGACGCCGGCGGCGGCATCGCGGGTGGCCTGCAGATTGCCCAGCGTGACGCCATACGGCAGGCTTTGCGCCAGCGCGCCGGTCGCCGCCAGAAGCAGTGCGGCGGCCAGGCTAGCGAGACGAGTTTTCATCATGGTCTCCTGTAGCGGCGCTTGCGCCGCTGCAGTTACACCATAAGCCGGCCCGCGACGGGCGCGCAACCCATAAAACAGCCTAGGCCGTAAACATTGGTGGCCACTTGTGCCGCAATGCGCCAGCAGGGAACTTGCTACGCGCATCGGTTTGGCAGATCATTGGAAGCCGGCCGACGGGCGCCGGCGCATAGGGCCGCCGCGCAAGGCTGTGCGAGCCGGGCGGCTCCAGGGAGGAATCCATGATTTCCCGCGTGAGCAAGTTTGCTGCTTGTACTCTTGTGTCCCTGTTTTGTTCCACGGCCGCCTGGGCCCAGGCCTCGGCCAGCAAGGAACTGACGCCACAGCAAAAACGCATGGCCGAATGCAACAAGTCGGCAACCGGCAAGACCGGCGACGAGCGCAAGGCCTACATGAGCAGTTGCCTCAAGGGCGAGGAACCCGCCAACAAGCTGACGCCTCAGCAGCAGCGCATGAAAGACTGCAATTCCCGCGCTTCTGAACAGGCCCTGACCGGCGAGAAACGCAAGGCCTACATGAGCACCTGCCTGTCGGGAAAAAGCTGAAGCATCATTCCCGCGTGCCTGTCCCCGCACGGGGAGTGGCACGCGCCGACTTGGGTGCCTGTCCCCGCGGGGACAGGCACCGCCGCGGCCGTTGCCGAGATCATGGGCAGGTCGCCGTCATCGGGTGCCTGTCCCCACCGGGACAGGCACCCGATGGTCACACTGTCGCCACAGGCGTCACCGGCGAGCCGATGGCATGGGGCAGGCGCAGCGGCGGCGCGGTCAGCATGAAGCGGTGGCGGCCGTTGGCGTGCAGCCATTCGGCCAGGTCCTTGAGGTACCACAGTTCGGCCAGCGGCAGGCCCAGCTTGAACAGACAGTGGTGGTGCAGCGGCAGCATGGCGCGCGGGCCCTGGCGTTCGCGCGCGGGGTAGGCCTCGACCGCGTAGTTGTCGGCGCAGATGGCGGCGATGCCGCTGTCGGTGATCCACTGCAGCAGTTCGGCGTCGGTGCCGTCCAGCGCGGCGCCATATTGATGCAGCACGTCGGCGTCGGGCTTGCCGTTCATGCCGACCACGGCTTCGGCGTAGCCGGTGCGCAGCACCAGCATGTCGCCGGACTCGATCTCGATGCCGTCTGCCGCCAGCGCCTGCGTCAGTTCCTTGTAGCCCACCAGCGTGCGTCCGGCGCCGTAGTGGCGCGCCAGGTCCAGCAGCACGCCGCGGCCCTGCACGCTGTGCTGGGCCAGGTTCTCGATGCCCAGCTTGAGCGCGGCCGAGGGGCCGCCGGTATTGCAGCCGCAGCCGGCGTGGTCGGCGTCGGCCGGCCCGACTATGTCGATGCCGGCGCGGTAGCCGTTGTAATAGCACAGCTCGGCGCGGCCGTCGCCGTCGGCATCGAACAGCGCGCCGACGTGGGCCAGCGAATCCCATTGCGTGGAGTACTGCATCGATAGCAGCACCTGGTCGTCGCTGAGCACATCGACCGCGTCGGGGTTGAGATTGCGCAGCGGGAAGTTCACGTACGGCGTGTCCTGCAGGCGCGTGGGGCTGAGCTGCGGCGGATGGCGCCGCGGGTTGAGCACGTTGCCGCCGGGCAGGTCCAGCGGCAGCGACAGGCAGAAGCTGCGGCCGGCGCGGATTTCCTGCGCCGCCTTGAGCACTTCGGCCGGCGTGATCAGGTTCAGGCGGCCCAGTTGGTCGTCCGGGCCGAAGTCGCCCCAGTTCGAACCGGGCGGCCGTTGTTTCCAGCGTTGCATGCCGTTCACTCCGTGAGGAAGCCGGTCAGCGCGCGCGTGAAGGCTTCCGGTTGCTCCCAGTTGGAAATATGCGAGGTGTCGAGCTCGACATAGCGCGCGCCGGGGATGGCGGCGGCCAGCGCCTTGCCGTCCTGCGGCGTGGCGGCCAGGTCGTGGGTGCTGCTGATGACCAGCGTGCGGGCGCGGATGGCGGCGACGCGTTCGCGCAGGTCGGCGTCACGCAGCGCCGCGCAATTGGCCATGTAGCCGGCGTCGGGGATGCGGCGCAGCATGTCGACCAGGAGCTGGACCAGGCCGGGTTCGGCGGCGCGGTATTGCGGCGTCAGCCAGCGTTCGACCAGCCCGGGCGCCATGGTTTCCAGCCCGTCCTGGCGCACCGCGGCGATGCGCGCGCTCCAGCCCTCGGCGCTGCCGATGCGCGCGGCGGTATTGCACAGGACCAGGCGGTCGATCAGCTCGGGGCGTTCCAGCGCCAGCCACATGCCGGTCGGGCCGCCCATCGACAGGCCGCAGAAGTGCGCGCGTTCGATCCGCAGGTGTTCCAGCAGTTCGGCGACATCGCCGCCCAGCTGCGCGAAGCTGTACTCGCCATCGGGCACGGACGATTTGCCGTGGCCGCGCGTGTCGTAGCGCAGGACGCGGAAGCGGCGGCTCAGTTCGGGGATCTGGCGCGCCCACATATCGGCGCAGGTGCCCAGCGAGTTGGACAGTACCAGCACGGGGGCGTCGGCGGGGCCGTCGATGACGTAATACAGGCGCGCCTGGCTGAGGTCGGCGTAAGACATGGTGATTCCTGAAGCGGGGCCTGCCCGCCCTGGGCAGGCAGACAATTACAGATAGGAGGTGCCGTCGACGTAGGCTTTGCGCCAGCGGGTGATCGCGACCCGCTCGAACAGCCCGGCCAGGTGGAACGGGTCGGCCTGGATGAACTGCTCGGCGGCGGCGCGCGTATCGACATCCACTACGTACAGGCCGCCGCCGAGGTCCTTGCCGTCGTCGTCCAGCTTGGCGCCGCAGGCCAGCAGCAGATGCTTGTGCTGGTCGAGGAACTGCAGGTGCGCATTGCGGTGCTGCTGGCGCACGGCCAGGCTGCCGGGCTTGTCGAAGGTCTCGATGATGTAGGGCATGGCGGTTTCCTGAGGGAGTGGGCGATCAGATCGCGGACGGGTGGCGCGCCAGCGCGGTAACCTGGATGTCCATGTACGGGAACAGCGGCAGCGCCGACAGCATCTGGTGCAGCTCGTCGTTGTCGGCGGCGTCGAAGATGCTGACGTTGGCGTAGCGGCCGGCCACGCGCCACAGGTGGCGCCACTTGCCGTCGCGCTGCATCTGCTGGGCCAGGGCCTTTTCGTCGGCCTTCAGTTTGTCGGCGCGCTCGGCGGGCATGTCGGGCGGCAGGTTGACTTGCATTTGAACCATGAACAGCATGGGGAACTCCTTCGATCGGGAAAAGCCCCGGCCGCCGGCCGGGGCGCAATGGGCGTTCAGTCGGCGAACTTCAGCGGCAGGCCGGTCAGCGCCAGCAACTGCTCGCGCGTGGTGCCGCCGAACAGGTCGGTCACGGTGATCTGGCCAGCCCGCAGGTCGAACACCGCCATGTCGGTATAGACGCGCGAGACGCAGCGCACGCCGGTCAGCGGGTAGGTGCAGGCCTGCACCAGCTTGCTCTGGCCGTCGCGGGTCTGCAGTTCCATCATGACGAAGACATCCTTGGCGCCGATGGCCAGGTCCATGGCGCCGCCCACGGCGGGGATGGCGTCGGGCGCGCCGGTGTGCCAGTTGGCCAGGTCGCCCTGCTGCGACACCTGGAACGCGCCCAGCACGCAGATGTCGAGGTGGCCGCCGCGCATCATGGCGAACGAATCGGCGTGGTGGAAGAACGAGCAGCCGGGCAGTTCGGTGACCGGCTGCTTGCCGGCGTTGATGAGGTCGTAGTCTTCCTGGCCCTTGGCCGGCGCCGGGCCCATGCCCAGCATGCCGTTCTCGGTGTGCAGGATGACTTCGCGGTCGGCGGGCAGGTGGTTGGCCACCAGCGTGGGCAGGCCGATGCCCAGGTTGACATAGGCCCCTTCGGGGATGTCCTGCGCGACGCGGGCGGCGATTTCGTCGCGGGTCAGCTTGCTGCTCATTACTGCTCCTTGGCGCCGCGCGGGGCGTCGATTTGCACCACTCGTTTGACGAAAATGCCGGGCGTGACGACGGCCTCGGGGTCGAGCTGTCCCAGCTCGACCACCTGCCGCACCTGCGCCACGGCCACGCGCGCCGCGCTGGCCATGATGGGGCCGAAATTGCGCGCCGTCTTGCGGTACACCAGGTTGCCCCAGCGGTCGCCGCGTTCGGCCTGGATCAGGGCGTAGTCGGCGTGCAGCGGGTACTCCAGCACGTACTGGCGGCCGTTGATCTCGCGGGTTTCCTTGCCGTCGGCCAGCGGCGTGCCGTAGCCGGTGGGCGTGAAGAAGGCGCCGATGCCGGCGCCCGCGGCGCGGATGCGCTCGGCCAGGTTGCCCTGCGGCACCAGTTCGAGCTCCAGCTTGCCGGCGCGATACAGGCCGTCGAAGATCTGCGAATCGACCTGGCGCGGAAACGAGCAGATGATCTTGCGCACCCGCCCGGCGCCCAGCAGCGCGGCCAGGCCGGTGGTGCCGTTGCCGGCGTTGTTGTTGATGATGACCAGGTCCTTGGCGCCCTGCTCGAGCAGGGCGTCGATCAGTTCCATGGGCTGGCCGGCGGTGCCGAAGCCGCCAATCATGACGGTGGCGCCGTCCGGGACGTCGGCCAGGGCGTCGGCCGCGGTAGCAACGAGCTTGGAAATCATGGGTATCGTCGGTAGAGGTGGCGTGTGATAATTTGTTCTATATCAGAACAACCGTTCTTCTGAAGAACATCGTTTCATGGTGGTCAGGGGGTGTCAAGGCGCCTGGCCGCGGCGCGGCCGGCCGGCGAAATGGCTTCGCGCCTCTACAATGGCGCGCGTTCCGAGCGGCTGCATTTCCACCTTCTGCATACAGGTCCCATGGTCGAGCAAGTACCTCAGCAACCCGGCGACAGCTATGTGCAATCGTTTGCGCGTGGCCTGTCCGTGATCCGTGCCTTCGGTCCGCAGCGCCCGCAGATGACCCTGTCGGAGGTGGCCGCCGCCACGGGGCTGACGCGCGCCGGGGCGCGCCGCATCCTGCTGACGCTGGCAAGCCTGGGCTACGTCGCCCAGGAAGACCGGCGCTTCACCCTGACGCCGCGCATCCTGGAGCTGGGCTATGCCTACCTGTCGGCTACGCCGCTGTGGGACCTGGCCCTGCCCTATATGGAAGAGGTGGCCGAGACCACGCGCGAATCGTGCTCGGTTTCGGTGCTCGATGGGGTGGACATCGTCTACATCCTGCGGCTGTCGACGCACAAGGTCATGACCATCAACCTGGCGGTGGGCAGCCGGCTGCCGGCCTGGGTCACCTCGATGGGCCGCGTGCTGCTGGCCGGGCTGCCCGAGGCCGAGCAGGATCGCCTGCTGGACGAAAGCCAGATCCAACCCTACACGCCGGCCACCGTGGTCGACCGCGCCGAACTCAAGCGAATCCTGGCGGGCGTGCGCGCCGACGGCTACGCCTGCGTGGTGCAGGAGCTGGAGCCCGGCCTGCAATCGGTGGCGGTGCCCATCGTCGACCGGGGCGGGCGCGTTATCGGCGCGATGAACGTCAGCGGCCATGCCAACCGGTACTCGCGCGAAGAGATGCTGCAGGCTTTCCTGCCGCCGTTGCGCAGCGCGGCCGAGCACATCAACCAGGCGCTGCGGCGCCGCTGAGGCGGCGCGCGCGCGATGCGCGAGGAGGCGGGCTGGAGCCATGGCCGCGTTCAGACGGGCGCCACGCCCAGCGTGGTGCCGCCGCACACATAGAGCACCTGGCCGGTCACGAAGCCGTTGTCCGGCGACAGGAAGAACATCGCGGCGCGCGCCACGTCCTCGGGCGTGCCCAGCCGCTTGACCACGATGCTGTCGATGATGCGCTGCGTGCGCGGCGCGCCTTCGGGGTTGCTGTTGCGAAACAGCTCGGTGGCGATGGGGCCCGGGCCGATGGCGTTGACCGTGATGCCGTCGCCGCCCAGCTCCATGGCCAGGGTGCGCGTCAGGCCGATCAGCCCGGCTTTGGTCGCCGAATAAACCACCCGTTCGGGCTTGCCCAGCGCCGCGCGCGAGGACATGTTGACGATGCGGCCGTAGCCCGCCGCGCGCATGGCCGGCAGCGCCGCCTGGACCAGGATCATGGCCGTGCGCAGATGCAGCGCAACGACGTAGTCGAGATCGGCCAGGGTCGCGGTGTCGGCGGTGCCCGGGCGCGTGGCGCCAGCGTTGTTGACCAGCCCGACAATGTCGTAGGCCTCGGTCACTTCCCTGGCGACGGCCAGCGTCTGCGCTTCATCGGTCAGGTCGGCCTGGTACGACGCCAGGCCTTGCGGCGCATCGGCGGGCAGGCGGTAATCGATGTTGACGACACGGTGGCCGGCATCGAGCAGGGCGCGGGCGATGGCCGCGCCGATGCCGGACGAGGCGCCGGTGACCAGGTAGGCGGTGGGTTTCATGGCTGGGCTCCGTAAGGGAAGGCGCGGCGGCGTCAGTGGGTCAGGTAACCCCAGGCAAGCACCGCGGCAATGTGGATGACGCCGACCCACAGCATCATGATGACGGTATAGCCCATCACGTCGCGCAGCTTCAGCTTCGACAGTGCCAGGGCGGGCAGGATCCAGAACGGCTGCACCAGGTCGTTCCAGGCGTTGCCCAGCATCACGGCCATGGTGGTCTGGTTGAGCGCGCTGCCGATTTCCTTGGCGGCGTCGATCATGAACGGGCCCTGGATCACCCAGTGGCCGCCGGCCGAGGGCGCGAAGAAGTTGATGACGAACGAGCTGATCAGGCCCCAGAACGGCAGGCTGCCCGGCGAGGCGACGTCGACGAAGACCTTGGAAATGGTGGCCACCAGCCCGGAGCCGGCCATGATGGCCATGATGCCCGCATAGAAGGGGTACTGCAGGATGATGCCGGAGATGGTCTTGATGCCTTCGTTCAGCTTGGCCACATAGGCCGCGGGGGTGCCCAGCAGGATGATGCCCAGGAACAGGATGATGAAGTTGATCAGGTTCAGGTCCAGCGACTTGCCGTCCATGAAATAGAACACCACATAGGCGATGCCCAGCAGGCCGATCAGCAGGCTGAGGATGCGGCTGTTGTTCAGGCGGCTGGCCAGCGTATCCTCGGCGGTCAGCTCGTCGGCGGCCTTGGCCGGCGCGCTGCCCTGGTCGATGGCCGGATCCACTTCGACGACCTTTTCGCCCTGCTTGGGGTGCAGCCAGGCGTTGAGCAGCGGCAGGGTGACGATGATCACCAGGCTGGTGATCAGCATGGGCAGCGAGAAAATGGTTTCCGACAGCGGAATCACGCCCATCTGGTCGGCCGTCGGATGGCCGGGCGTGGCGACCAGCACCGGGATGCTGGCCGACAGGCCCAGGCCGTACATCGTGAAGCCGCTGTAGGCGGCGGCGATGATCA
Organism: Bordetella bronchiseptica; assembly: GCF_900636925.1. Taxonomy (NCBI): domain Bacteria; kingdom Pseudomonadati; phylum Pseudomonadota; class Betaproteobacteria; order Burkholderiales; family Alcaligenaceae; genus Bordetella; species Bordetella bronchiseptica. The sequence continues at coordinate 4,735,054 of NZ_LR134326.1, read as the reverse complement.
GGGGGTAGTGCACGCCCTTGACCTTCAGCGCCAGTTTCTTGGCGACCACGCCGCCGATCACCAGGCCGAAACCCCAGTTCAGGTAGCTGCCGACGCCGCCGACCAGGGTCGCGACAATGATGGCGGTGCGCGGCTGGTGCACGTGGCTGACGATGCGGTCGAGCAGGCGGTCGGTCAGCGGCGCGGTGGCCAGCACATAGCCCATGGCCAGGATGACGGCCATCTGGGTGGTGAAGGCCAGCAGGCTCCAGAATCCCTTGCCCCATTCACGGGTGATCTGGTCCAGCGGCTGGCCTTCGATGCCGAAAGCCATCAGCACGGTCAACAGGGTCAGCGCGATCGCGAAAACGAATGGATCGGGCAGATACTTGCGCATCAGCTCCGTGAAAAAGGACGTGAGTTTATTCATGGTGCTTCCTACATATTTCTTGGTAAGGCGTTGCGTTTGCGTGGTGTGGGGGGCCTGTCCCCGCGGGGACAGGCCCCGGAAGACGGGCGGCAAGGCTGGGGGGATGTAGCGGTCAAACCGGCTTTCTGCTCTCGAGCCAGGCGGCCAGTTCGGCCAGTGCGGCGCTCTTGTCGCGCAGCACGCGCTCGCGGCGCTCGGGCGGCCAGGCATAGAAGCCCTGGCCGCTCTTGGCGCCCAGTTCGCCTGCCTGCACCTTGTTCTCGAGCAGTTCGGACGGCGTGGTGCGGTTTTCGAGATCCTGGTAGAGATAGCTGGCGATCGCGTAGTGCACGTCGATGCCATTCATGTCGCGCTGCTCCAGCGGGCCGGACAGCGCCAGGCGGATGCCCAGGCTCCACTTGACGACTTCGTCGATGTCCTCGGCGCTCGCCACGCCTTTTTCCAGCAGGGAGATGGCTTCGCGCGCCAGGGCGTGCTGGATGCGGTTGGCGATGAAGCCGGGAATATCCTTGCGTACCAGCACCGGCCGCTTGCCGCCGGCGCGCAGCATGCCCATGACCCGCGCCACGGTCTGCTCGGACGTATCGTCGTTGCGCACCACCTCCACCAGCGGGATCACATCGGCCGGCGTGAAGAAGTGGGTGCCGACGAAGCGGTCGCGGCGCGTGACGGCCTGGGCGATGTCGTTGATCGACAGGCCGGACGTGTTGGTGGCGAAGATGGCCTGCGGATCGCACAGGGTGTCGAGCCGGGCGAAGATGTCGCGCTTGAGCGCCAGTTTTTCCGGCACCGCCTCGATCACCAGCTGCGCCGAACAGGCCGCTTCCAGGCCGGCGTCCATGCGGATGCGCTGCATGGCCGGCGCGATGGCGTCCGGCGCGTACACGCCCAGTTGCCGTTCGATGACCTGGGCGGCGCGCGTCAGCGCGCCTGCCATCGGGTCGATCAGCACCACGTCGAAGCCCTTGGAGGCGAACAGGGCGGCGATGCCGCTGCCCATGGCGCCCGCGCCGACGACCGCCAGATTCTGGATGGGGTTATCCATTGCATGCTCACTCGGATGAAGCCGCGGCGTGTCTCGGGCTGCCCGGCGGCGTCCGGCAGGCCGGGCGTCTCTTCCGTAGGGTGCCTTCCTGTGCCGCAGCCAGAAAAATCTTTGTGTTCTATATACGAACATTTGTGCGCATATAGAATTTATTTCGGGATAGTACTAAGAATCCAGATGGCGGACAAATCAGGCCAGGGGAGCGTCCATCAGGTGGGCGCGCCATCGCGTGACCGTGAGTCCGTACCGGTGCGGGCGGTCAAGCGTCGATGGCGTACGGCAGTGTGCCTGTCCCCGCGGGGACAGGCACATGCACGGGCAGACGCCAGTCCTCAGGCGGGGACAGGCACCCCGGAGCGCCGGCGGGCGTCAGCCCCTGTGCCGAGGCGGGCGCAGAGTCAGTAGCGGTAAGTGAGGCTGGCGCTGAGCTGGTGATCGACCCAGTGCGTGGCAAGCTGGCCCGTGTAGCCCAGCCCCAGCGCGAGGCCTGGCGCGAACTCGGCGCGCAGTCCGAGCGCGCCCTGTACGCGCGTGCGCGGCACGGGCCAGTAGCCGCTGGCGCCCTGGTCCTGCGCCAGGCCGGCGAAACCGCCGGAGGCGGCGTAGCGCCGCGCGCGCAGGTCATGCCAGACGCCCAGTTGCAGCTGCGCCGTCATGGGCGTGGCTCCCAGCATGAAGGCATGGCGGCTTTGCAGTTGCGCCCACAGCGTGGGCACGGTGCGCGTCAAGGCGCGGGCGCGCAGCCCCAGTCCTTGCGCGCCGCTCTCGCTGAAACCTTGCTGGCGCAGATGCGTGAGTTGCAGCCCCGCCCGAGGCGCCAGCGTGTGTCCGGGGGCGAGCGTCCACTGGCGTCCCAGGCCGGCGTCGGCCTGCCAGACGTGGCCCCGGGCGGTGGCGCCGACGGTGTGGCCGGCATCGCCGAGCGAGATGTGGCGCGTGGCCTGGTTGCGGTAGCGGCTATAGCCCAGTGCGCCCTGTACGAACCAGCCGTCGTCCCAGGCGCGGCGCGCGCCCAGCAGTACGCCCGGCGTGGTCATGGCGGCGTTGTCGCGGGCCGGCGCGCCGGACGATTCGTCCCAGTGCGTGCGGCTGTGGGTCAGCGCCGCGGCCAGGCTCAGGCCGGCCGAGACTTCGCGCGCCAGGCCCAGCATGATGCCGTTGCCGCGCTGGCGGCCTTGCAGGCCATCGGGGCGCCAGCGCAACTGGCCGTGGCGATACTCGGCGATGGCCGCCACGCGCTCGCCGCCGGTCTGGGCCAGGTGGTTCTCGAGGCGGTCCATCCAGCGGTTCTGCTCCAGCGTGTTGACCGCGGCGGCGTTGGCGTAGGTGGCGCCGGCCAGCGAATACAGGTTGTCCTGCAGCACCTTGCGGCTTTGCACGCGCTGGATGCGTCCGATGGCGGCCGCCGGCGCCGCGGCGTCGCGCTGCGACTCGGGCAGGGCATCGAGTTCGCGCATCGCGGCGTCGAGCCGCTCGGCCACGGCCAGCACCGACGCGCGGCGCCCGTCGTCCGCGGCCCGCTGCGCCACGGCATGGACACGCTCGGCGCGCCGCATGGTCAGGTAGACGGCCTGGGGCTGGTAGTCCAGCCGGGCGTTGAGCAGCAGGCCCGGACTGCGCGTCAGCGTGGCGAAGACGCCGGACACCGCGCCGGCCTTGATGACCGGGACGCTTTTCCCGTCGCCGCCGACGTAGCCGGGGCGGATGTCGTCCACATGCAGCCGGCCGGCCAGGCTGGCCCTGCCGGATACGTCGAGCAGCGAGCCGATGTCGGTGACCAGCAGGCCCTGCGCGGTCTGCGAGTAATCTCCCTTGACGTGCAGGCCGGCCTCCTTGTTGACCACCGTGCCCTGGTTGGTCACCGTGCCGACGGTGCCGATGCCGGTCAGCGTGCCGCCAGGCTCGACGGTGACGGCGGACGTGACGCTGCCAAAGACGTCGAGGGTGCCGCGCTTGATGGTGGTGCGGCCGGCATAGGTATTGGCGCCGGCCAGGACCAGCGCGCCGGGGCCGTCGACGACCAGCCCGCCGGCGCCGGAGATGTCGTTGCCGAACGTGGAGGTATCCGTAACCCGGGCGACGAAGTCGCCGAAGGCGAACTGCGCCGGGCCCTGCACGGCGCGGCCCACGTCGAGCACGCCCCAGCCGTACTGCGGGTCGACGCCGTACGGGCCCTTGTCCTGCGCCGTGGTCAGCAAGGTGGTGCGCAGGTTGTCGTTGTCCATCCAGCGAAAGCGATCCTGCACCAGTACGGCGGCGCCGGTGACCAGCGGCGCGGATAGCGACGTGCCCTGTTCGACGTGGATGCTGTCGGGGTTGTTCTTGTCGAGGCCGGGCAGGTAGGCGGTGCTGGGCGCGGCCAGGCACCATTGCTGCGCCTGCCCGCAGCGGTTGGCCCATGTTTCGAGCCTGCCGTTTTCGTCCACCGCGGTGACCACGATCAGGCCGCGTTGCAGGTGCGGCTCGACGCGAGGGGTGCGTCCGACCGAGCCGACCTCACTGTAGGCGCGACCCGAGGGCCTGCCGTTGCCGGCGGCGAAAATGAGGAGCGCGCCGTCGCGCACCAGGCGATCGAGTCGTCCGATGTAGGTGTTCTGCTTGTTGGCGGCGCGCTGGTATTCGTTGCGGTCCTCCTTGACGCGCTGCTCGCCTTCCGGACCTTCGGTGGCGAAACTGTTGTTGAAGATCTTGATGCCGTGCCCGAGCAGGTCGCTCCAGGCGTGGAAGGCGGCTTCGTCGGAGACATGGCCGGCCCGCGTGCCGATATTGGCCGAATAGAGGTCGGCATTGGGCGCGACGCCGCCGCGATACGTGTCGGTGTTCTGTCCGGCCAGTACCAGGGCGACCGAGGTTCCGTGCCTGCCCTGGCGCTTGGGGTCGGGGTAGGTGCGGGTGCCGTCGGCCATGTAATCGCCGCCGTATTTCTTCTCGACGTTCAGGAGCGGATGGTCGCTGCGCACGCCTTCGTCGACGACCGCGACTTTGACGCGGTAGCCCCGCAGCTTCTGGTCGTGCGCCATCTTCAGGTCGATGGTGTTGAGGGCCTTGTCCTGCTTGGCGATGAACGGCCCGCCGGCGGGCGTGACGAAGTCGGTGCGTTGCGGCCGCCGGTATGTCGACAGCGGCGCGCGCACGCGGGGCAGGTCTGCGGCCGGCACTTCGGGCAGCTGAGGCGGCACGGCCGGCGGCGGCATCACGGGCGGGGGAGCCTCCGGTGGCGGCGCGGGAGGACGGGGCGCTCCAGGCGCGGGCGCCGGCGGTTGCGGAGCAGGCCTGGGCGCAGGATTGGGTGCCGGCTCGGGTCCAGGTTCGGGGCGTGGCGAAGGGGCGGGTTGCGGCGCCGATGGCGCACGGCCGCCCGGGCTGCCGCCACCACCTCCGCCACCACCTCCACCGCCGCCGCCTCCGCCGCCGCCTCCGCATGCCGCCAGCAGCGCGCACAGCGCGAATCCGGTGCAATGGATCCAACGTGGCGATGAACGGACGGAGGCCTCACAAACCGCGGTGCGAGGAGTGCGTCGAGCAGGCATGGTGCGAAACTGGGATGATCAAAAACGAATCATCCTAGGACGCGGCGCCTCAAAATGTTGGGAGGTTTCCAGGCTTGTAGGAAGCTATCGTCCGGGCGTCGGCGGATACGCAATGCACGGTGCCGTAGCGCGCCGGGGGCGATTGAGATGGTTTGGGAAGATTGCCTGTAAGAAATCGCAGTAACTGCAACGCTTCAGGGCGGCATCCCAGAGTTTTTCTGGAGAAATATGCTGCTCTGAAGCGTTTTTTCCTACGCTGGGCGCACGGCTCAACCCGAGTTGCGCAGGCCGGCGGCAATGCCGTTGATGGTCAGGTGGATGGCGCGCGGCACGCGGATGTCGGCGTCATCGCCGGCGCGCCGCTGCGCGGCGCGGTGCCGCTTGATCAGCTCGATCTGCAGGTAGTTCAGCGGATCGATATAGGCGAAGCGTTCGCGCAGCGAGGCCATCAGGCCGGGGTTGTCGGCCAGCAGCTCGCGCCGGGTCAGCAGGCGCAGCATGGCCAGCGTGCGGCCGTGCTCGGCCGTGATGGCGCCGAACACCCGCTCGCGCAGGCCGCGCCGCGGCACCAGTTGGGCATAGCCGGCGGCGATGGCGAGATCGGACTTGGCCAGCACCATCTCCATGTTCGACAGCAGGGTGCGGAAAGCCGGCCAGTCGCTGGCCATCTCGCGCAGCTGCGCCAGCCGGGCGCGGCGCGAGCGCGGCGCGCCTTGCGCACCGGTTTCCAGATAGGCTTCGATGGCCGAGCCCATGCCGTACCACCCGGTAAGCATGAGGCGGCATTGCGCCCACGAGAATCCCCACGGAATGGCGCGCAGGTCCTCGATGTGCTGGCCCTTCTTGCGCGAGGCAGGGCGCGAGCCGATGTTCAGCCCGGCGATTTCGCTGATCGGAGTGGCGGCGAAGAAATAATCGGCAAAGCCCGGCGTGTCGTAGACCAGGCCGCGATAGGTGCGTTGCGCCAGTTCCGACATGAACGACATGGCCGGCGCGTGCTGCTGCATGTGGGCGTCTTCGGCCGAGGTGGCGGCGGCCTGCGGCGCGAGCGACGACTCCAGCGTGGCGGCCACCAGCAGCTCCAGGTGCCAACGGCCGACTTCGGCGTCCTTGTATTTGCTCTGGATGACCTCGCCCTGTTCGGTCAGGCGCAGCTGGCCGGCCACGGTGCCCGGCGGCTGCGCCAGGATGGCGTCGTAGCTGGAGCCGCCGCCGCGGCCGACCGAGCCGCCGCGTCCGTGGAACATGCGCAGGCGCACCGAGCGGGCGCTGAAGACGTCGACCAGCGCGCGTTCGGCCTGGTAGAGGGACCAGTTCGAGGTCAGGAAGCCGCCGTCCTTGTTGCTGTCGGAGTAGCCCAGCATGACTTCCTGGGTATCGCCCTGCGCCAGCCGTACGCGCTGGCGGACTTCGGGCAGGTCCAGCCAGGCCGCCATGATCTCGGGGCCGCGCTGCAGGTCGGGAATGGTTTCGAACAGCGGCACCACCATCAGGCCGTCGCCAGGCGCGATGGTTTCGCCAGGCGGCGCGATCAGCCCGGCCTCTTTCTGCAGAACCAGTACTTCCAGCAGGTCGCTGAGGGTTTCGGTGTGCGAAACAATGCTCTGCAGCACGGCCTGTCTGCCATAGCGGGCGCGCCCGGCGGCGGCGGCGCGCAGCACCGCCAGCTCGCTCGCGGTTTCTTCGCTGTAGGCGATCCACGGCGAGGCCAGCGGCCGCGCATGCGCCAGCTCGCGGCGCAGCACGGCCACGCGGGCCGCCTCGTCCAGCGCCAGGTAGTCCACCGCCTGGCCGTCGATGCCGTCGCCGGCGCGCGCGAACAGCTCGGCCAGCACGCGTTCGTGCACATCCGAGCTTTGGCGCAGGTCCACGGTGGCCAGGTGAAAGCCGAATACGGTTACTGCCTGCTGCAGGCCGCTCAGGCGCAGGCGCGCGATGGGCGCGCCGTGGTGCGCCGCTAGCGAGGCGGCGATGACCGCCAGGTCGGCCGCCAGCGCGTCGGGCGTGTCGTACGGGGCGGCGGGAACGGTGGCGCGGCGCGCCAGCTCCTGGCCGGTCAGGTGGCGGGCGGTGGCCGCCAGCCGGGCGTAGATGCCGATCAGCGCGCGCCGGTAGGGTTCGTCGCGCCGGTGGGGCGAGTCGTCGCCGCCCGCGTCGGCCAGCGCCAGCAGCGCCGGGTCGGCCTCGATCAGCAATGTGCTGGCCGACAGTTCGGCGCCCAGCGCGTGGACCTCCTGCAGGTAGTGCTCGAACAGCACCGTGGCCTGCCGCAGCAGCGCGCGCTCCAGCGTGGCGGCGTCGACGTTGGGATTGCCGTCGCGATCGCCGCCGATCCAGCTGCCCATGCGCAGGAACGGTTCGAGCGGCGGGGGCGGCGGCGTGAACGGCTTGACGGGCTCGCGGTTGAGCAGCCGGGCCAGGTCGCCGTAGACGCGCGGGATGACGTTGAGGAAGGTGCTGCGGTAATAGGACAGCGCGTTCTCGATCTCGTCGGCCACGGTCAGCCGCGTGTAGCGCAGCATGCGCGTCTGCCACAGCGTGGCGACCTGGCCGATCAGGGCCAGGTCCAGTTCGGACAGTTCGTCGGCGGTCAGTTCGCGCTCGCGCTGCACCAGCAGGGAAGAGATTTCGCGGTGCACGTCCAGCGTGCTCTTGCGCTGCACTTCGGTGGGGTGGGCGGTCAGCACCGGCATCACGCAGGCCTCGCTCAGCAGGCGGCGGATCCGGGCATTGTTCACGCCCTGCGCCTTGAGCGATTCGATGGCCTGGCGCAGGCTGCCGCGCTCCGGACCGGCGCCGGCCAGGGCGCGGTCGCGCTGGCGCCGGTTCTGGTCGCGGTCCTCGGCGATGTTGGACAGGTGCAGGAAGTAGCTGAACGCGCGCGCCACCGAATTGGGGTCGTTGCCTCGCAATTGCTTGACGCGGGCCTGCAGCAGCTTGTCGTCGGCCGGGTCGCCGGCACGGCGAAACCGGACGGCGGTACGGCGCAGGGTTTCGATCGTGTCGTACACCCGCTTGCCCTCGCAAGCCTGGATGACTTCGCCCAGGCACCGGCCCAACAGCCGGATATCGTGACGTAGGGGTTCTGCTGAGTCGGACTGCTGGCGGATTGCGTTCATCTGAAAGGGATCCGTCGGGGCGCCTTGGCGCTGGGGAATGGGAAGGATGTGGGTAAGGCGGAACTGGCAATTCGAGACCGGGGCATTGTACGCAGCCATCCTTACAAGCGCGGGCTGCGGTACAGTCAGGCCGTGGCGGCCGCGCCGCGCTTCATTTGTTCCGGTGTCTTATGCAAAACCATCAACGACGCGCCCTGGTGCTGTTCTCGGGCGGACAGGATTCCACCACTTGCCTGGCCTGGGCGCTGGAGCGCTATGCCCACGTCGAGACGCTGGGTTTCGACTACGGCCAGCGGCATCGCGTCGAGCTGGATGCCCGCCAGGTCGTGCTGCGCGAACTGCGCGCCAACTTTCCCGACTGGGCCCAGCGCCTGGGCGACGATCATCTGCTCGACCTGGGCATCCTGGCGCAGGTGGGCGACACCGCCATGACCAGCGACCGCGAGATCGAGATGCAGGCCAACGGCCTGCCCAATACCTTCGTGCCCGGCCGCAACCTGCTGTTCCTGACGCTGGCCGCGGCGCTCGGTTACCGCCGCCAGCTCGACGTGCTGGTGGGCGGCATGTGCGAAACCGATTTTTCCGGGTACCCGGACTGCCGCGACGACACCATCAAGTCGCAGCAGGTAACGCTGGGCCTGGGGCTGGGTACGCGGGTCACCATCGAGACGCCGCTGATGTGGCTGGACAAGGCCCAGACCTGGGAACTGGCCGACCGGCTGGGCGGGCAGGCGCTGGTCGACATGGTGATCGAGCACAGCCATACCTGCTACCTGGGCGAGCGCGGCCAGCGCCACGACTGGGGCTACGGCTGTGGCCATTGCCCGGCCTGCGCCCTGCGCAAGAACGGTTGGGAGCGCTGGGTGGCCGGCGCGGCGCACGCGGATTGAGGACGGCGCGCCGCCCCTGGTGATCGCGCGGGCAGGGGTCACGGGCGGCCGGGCGGCGTGGCGTCGCCCTCGCCCAGCGCCCGCTGCATCAGGACGGTGTCGCGCCATTGGCCGTGCTTGTAGCCCACCGAGCGGAAGGTGCCGATGGTATCGAAGCCATGGCGCGCATGCAGGGCCACCGAGGCGGTGTTGGCGCTGTCGCCCACCACCGCCAGCATCTGGCGCCAGCCGCCGGCGGCGCAGCGTTCGATCAGCGCCGCCAGCAGCTTGCCGCCGATGCCCTGGCCGGCGTGTCCGGCGCGGACATAGACCGAGTCTTCCACCGTATGGCGGTAGGCCGGGCGCGGCCGGTATGGCGTGGCGTAGGCGTAGCCGACGATCTCGCCGCCGCATTCGGCCGCCAGGTAGGGCAGGCCATGCGCCAGCACCGCCGCGCGGCGTTCGCGCAAGGCTTCCAGACCGGGCGGCTCCAGCTCGAACGACGCGGTGCCGTGCAGGACATGGTGGGCGTAGATCGCGGCGATGGCCGGCAGGTCGGCGTCGCGGCTGTCACGGATCAGGATTGCGGTGGGCATGGAGGCGGTCATGGCGCATGGTCGAAAGAGGCCGTGCTAGTGTGCGCCGCCGCGATCGATAAGGGAAGATGGTCGGTTTCATGGTTCGTACAAGAAAAAATCTGGTGCTCGGGCGCCTGTCCCCGCTGGGACAGGCACGCCGCGTGCAGTTCGATGAGGCCACTTCATGAACCAAGTCGAGATGACGGAATTCCCCGTAGGCAAGCCGCAGGAGGCGCTTTATGGCGTCGCTTCGACTCCCGACGGCGCGCTGTGGTTTACGCTGGCAAAGGGCAATGCCATAGGGCGGCTGTCGCCGGACGGAGCCGTGTCGCGCTTCCCATTGCCGCACGCCGATGGCCAGCCCACCACGATCACCTGCGGCCCGGACGGCCGGCCCTGGTTCACGCTCTCGTCGGCCAATGCCATCGGCCGCCTGGCGCCCGACGGCGCCTTGCGGATGTTCGAGCTGCCCCGCCCGGCTTCCCGTCCCTTTGGCATTGCCGGCGGCCACGATGGCTGCCTTTGGTTCGCGGAGATGGCGGGGGATCGTATCGGCCGCATCACGATCGACGGCGATATCGAGGAATATGATCTGCCCGTGAAGGGCGGATATCCGTCCTGCATGGCCGCCGGGCGCGACAGGCTGATGTGGTTCACCTTGAATCAGGCGGGCGCCGTAGGCAGCATATCGGCGACGGCGGCGCCGCGGATTTTCCCGCTCGGCGCGGCCGACGCGGCGCCGGTAGGCATTGCATCCGATGCCCAGGGCGCTCTCTGGATCGCGCAGGCCGGCAATGGGGCGATTGCCCGGTTCGACGCGGGCGGGCGCATTACCGAATTCCCGTTGCACAGCCGTGCAGCCAGGCCGCATGCGATTGCGGCCGATGCCGCCGGCAACCTCTGGTTCACCGAGTGGGGCGCCAACCGTATCGGCCGCATTTCGGAAGCGGGCGATCTGGCGGGCTATGAGCTTGCGGCTCCCGGGTCGGAGCCGCACGGTATCGCCATCGACCCGCATGGGTGCGTTTGGGCGGCGCTCGAAACGGGCAGGTTGGTCCGCCTCCAGGCATCGCCGCGCGACTGAGCCTGGCGCCCGGCCTGCGTTGCGCTAGGCCAGCAGCGCCTCGCGCATCATGCGCGCCACCCCGCGGCTGCCCGGGTCGCGGCGGTTCTCCAGCGCGGCCAGTACGCCGGCGCGGTCTTCCGGGGATTTGTCCTGGTTCAGTTTCACCTTGCCTTCGAGCCGGGCGATGGGGATCTCCAGCGCGATGATGGCCGACAGGCGCGGCACGATCAGGTCTTCCGGCATGGCCTCGAACGTCCACTCGCCGCCCAGCGGCGTGTCGTAGGTCTGTACGGTGCGGGTCAGGATGGCGCGGATGCGCTGCGCGTCTTCGATGGCGGCGGCCTGGCCATGGGCGTGGATGGCGGCGTAGTTCCAGGTGGGGAAGGTCTGTCGGTTGCGGTACCAGCTGGGCGAGATGAAGGCGTGCGGACCCTGGAATACCACCATCGCCTGGGCGCCGGCCTGGATGTCGGCGGCCTGCGGATTGCGCCGCGCCAGGTGGCTGATCAGGGTGCCGTGGGGCCCGCGCAGCGGGTCGAGCAGGAAGGGCAGGTGCGTGGCTTGCAGGCCCTGGTCGCCATGGGTGACCAGGGTGGCGAAGCTCCAGTCGCGCATCCAGGCGTGCAGCTTGTGGCGGTCCCGTTCTTCATAGGCGGGCGGGGTGTACATCCAGAATCTCCTTGCCGGCGGGTCAGTAGCCGCGTCGCGGGTCGACCAGGTTCATGAGCGCCTCGCCGGCGTTCAGGCGGCGCAGGTTTTCCAGTATCTGGCCGGCCACGCGCTCGAACGGCGCGACCGAGGCCATGTGCGGGGTGATGACGAGGCTGGGGCAGCGCCACAGCGGGTGCTGCGGCGGCAGCGGCTCCTGCGCGTAGACGTCGACCAGGGCGCCGCGCAGGCGGCCGTCGGCCAGCGCTGCCTGCAGGTCGGCTTCCACCAGGTGGGCGCCGCGGCCGCAGTGGATCAGCGCCGCGCCGGGCGGCAGGCCGGCGAAGGTGGCCGCGCACAGCAGGCCGCGGGTGGATTCGGTCAGCGGCAGCAGGTTGACCAGGATGTCGCTGGCGGCCAGGAATGGCGCCAGCCCGTCGGGTCCATGATGGGTGGCGACGCCGTCGATGCGCTTGGCGGTGCGCGACCAGCCCGTCACCGGCAGGCCGGCGGCGCGCAGCAGCGGCAGCGCCGCCATGCCGATCGCGCCCAGGCCCATCAGGCCCACGCGCAGCGGCGGCTGGCCGTAGCGGTCGGGGCGGCGCCATTGGCCGGCGGCCTGGCTGGCGCGCGCCTGGTCGAAGCCGCGCGAGAAGTACAGCGCGCCCCACAGGATGTACTGCGCCATGCCGAGGTTCAGTTCGGCATCGACCACCCGGCACAGCGGCACGTCCGGCAGGCCGGGCGCGGCCAGCACGTTGTCCACCCCGGCCGACACGGTATGCAGCAGCCGCAGCGCCGGCATCGCCGCCAGCGCGCCGGGCGGCGGCGCCCAGCACACCGCCACTTCGGCGGCGGCGCAGCGCGGGTCGGGCCAGACCACGACGTCGATCGACGGGTCCAGGGCGCGCAGGGCGGGCGGCAGGCGCAGCAGGTCGGGCGCCTGGCTGGCGATGGCAATCAAGGTCATGGGCGGAATCAGCGGGCGTCGAGGTAGACCGTGTCGAAACTCTCTTTGACGCCGATGGCGCTGGTGACGAGGTTGTGTACATTGCCACGGTACAGCGTCGGGTAGTCGATTTCCAGCAGCCAGCCCAGCGCGGCGTCGTCCACCAGGATGCGCTGCAGTTCGCTGTACAGCTTCTGGCGTTCGGCCGGGTCCACGCTGCGCGCGGCCTGCTGCCACAGCGCGTCGGCCTTGGGGTTGTGGTAGCCCTGGTTGTTGCCGAACGGCGTGCCCTTGACGCGGTTGCTCGACAGGTACAGGCGCTGCACGCCCAGCACCGGGTCGCCGTACTGGTAGGGGTGGTTGAAGGAGATGTCGAAGTCCCACTGGCTCATGCGGCTGGCCCAGCCGCCGGCGTCGGTAGCCTGGATGTCCACCTTGAAGCCGAGCTGCTCCAGCGTCTGCCGCGTGTATTCGCCCACGCGCTCCCAGTTGGCGCCATACGGGAACGCCAGCAGCCGCAAGGTGCGCTGCCCGACGTCCACGCCGGACTCCTTGATCAGGGCGCGCGCCTTCTTGATGTTGTAGTCGTAGACCGGCAGGTCCTTGTCATGGAACAGCGTGGCCGAGCTGAACGGCCCGGTGGGGACGCGCCCCATGCCGAAGAAGATGTTCTTGACGATGAAATCGCGGTTCAGGGCATGCATGACGGCGCGCCGCACCAGCACATTGTCGAACGGCGCCTCGCGCTGGTTGAGCACCATCAGCCCCATGGGGCCGAACATCTCCCAGCCCTTGGTGGTGTATTGCACGCCGGGCAGGGCGCGCAGGCGCTTGATGTCGACGCTGTCGACGTCGTCGCCGTAGACCAGGTCCACGTTGGCCTGTTCGAAGGCCACCGCGCGCGAGGCCGAATCGGGAATGACCTGGAAGCGGATGCCGTCCAGGTAGGGCAGGCCGGGTTTCCAGTATTCGTCGTTGCGCACCAGCGCGATGTGCGAGCCGCGCACCCATTCCTTGAATTTGAACGGACCGGTGCCCACCGGGTGCTGGTTGGCGGGGTTGTTGCGGTAATCGGTGCCCTCGTAGAGATGCTTGGGCATCATGGGCATGGTGCCGGTCTCGAACATCGAGATGAAGGGGGCGAAGGGTTCCTTCAGGCGGATTTCCACGGTGGCCGGGTCTACCGCGCGCACGCTTTCCACATAGGCGTTGAGGATCAGCTTGGTGCGCGGATGCACCTCGCGCACCAGCTTGTCGATGGAAAACACCACGTCGTCGGCGGTAAACGGCTTGCCGTCGTGCCATTTCACGTCGGGCTGCAGCTCGAAGGTATAGACCAGGCCGTCGGGCGAGATGCGCCAGGCGCGCGCCAGGCTGGGTTGCGGCTTGAGGTCCGCGTCGTAGGTCAACAGGCCCTGGAAGATCTTGCCGCCGACGAACTGGGTGGGCGATTGCGAATTGATGGCGGTGATCAGGATGGGCGGCTCGGGATGCACGATGGCGCGCAGCGTGCCGCCGCGGGTCTGGGCTTGCGCGGGCGCGCCGGCCAGGGTGGCGATGGCGGCGCTGGCCAGCAGGAGGGCGCGCAGCGTGCCCCGGATGTGTCGGTAGTTCATGGTTGGTGTTCCCCCGTATGGATCGCCGCCGCCGCCGCAGCCGGCCGCAGCACCGCGCGCAGCCAGGCCGCGGTATCGTCGAAGGCGGCCACGCTGACCTGCGCCAGCGATACCGCCTCCAGAAAACTGTGCACCGTGCCCGGATAGACCTTCGCCTGCACGTCCACGCCGGCTTCGCGCAGGCGCGCGGCCATGTCCTGGTTGGCGTCGTGCAGCAAGTCGAGTTCGGTGATGGCCATGAAGGCCGGCGGCAGGCCGCGCAGGTCCGCGTGCACCGGGCTGATGCGCGGATCCCGCGGATCGTCGCCGGCGCGCAGGTAGTTCCAGTAGAACCACACCATCTGCTGGGTCGACAGCAGGTATTCGCCGCCGCCGTACTTGACGGTCGAGTCGCGAAACAGATTGGCGTCGTACACGCCGTAGTTCAGGACCATGCCGGCCAGCGGCGCGGCGCCGCGTTCGCGCAGCGTCAGGCAGGCGGCCACCGACAGGTTGGCGCCGGCCGAGTCGCCGCCGATGCACAGCCGGGCGCGATCCACCTCCAGTTCGGCGCCGTTGGCGTCCAGCCAGTCGATCACGCCGACGATCTCCTCGATGGCCCGCGGGTAGCGCGCCTCGGGCGCACGGGTGTAGTCGACGCCGATCACGGTCAGGCCGGCGCGTTCGGCGTACTCCCGCATCAGGCGGTCGTGCGTATCCAGGCTGAACAGCACCCAGCCGCCGCCATGTACATACAGCAGCGCCGGGCCCGGCCGGGCCGCGCGCGGCGTGTACACCCGCAGGCGTACCGGCCCGTGCGGCGTGGGCGCGTGGATTTCCCGGGTGCGGGCCATTTGCGGCCCGCCTTCGGCCCACGGGCGGCGCACCGCCTCGGAAATGGCGCGGGCCTGCTCCACCGGCACCAGGTCGCGGCGCGGGTGGGCGGCGGAATCGGCCTGCATGCGTTCGACGAAACGCTGGATCTGCGGGTCCAGGGGATATGGCAGCGCGGCGGTGGTCAACGTGGCGTCCTGTCGGCAGTGAGCGATGCCGACATCCTAGGGCGGCGGCGGGCGCCATACTGGCGCGGTCGGGCCAAGTAGTGGCGCGCGCAGGCCGAACCGGGGGCGCGCGGCGGGCCGCTATAGTCGTTTACCCGCTATGGCCGCCGGGGCGGGCTGTCATATCATTTTCCGGTCCAGCCCTGTACGCCGTCCGACCATGCCCGCGATCGCGAAAGACCCGTCGCCCCGCCGCGCGCCCGCGTTTCCCGCGCCGCGCCAGTTGTCGTACCTGGATCTGCTGACGCGGCAGGTGCAAAGCGCGCCCGGCGAAATGGCGGCGCTGGCCACCGATTACCCGGCCGGCACGGTCAGCTCCCTGCATCGGCACGATCGCGGCCAGCTGCTGTACGCCATGAGCGGGGTCGTGACGGTGATCACCGACCTGGGCAGCTGGGTCGTCGCGCCCGGCCAGGCGCTGTGGATCGCGCCCGGCGTGCTGCACCAGACACGCGGCTTCGAAAGCGTGGCGATCCGGTCGCTGTACATCGACCCGGCGCATGCCGACGGCTTGCCGGCGGCATGCCAGACGATCCAGGTATCGCCGTTGCTGCAGGCGCTCATCCTGGAGGCGGTCAAGCTGCCGCCGCAGGACGCCGGCAGCGAGCGCGCCGGCCATATCCGGGCCTTGATCCTCGACGAGATGCGCCATGTGTGCGCCGCTCCGCTGTATGTGCCCATGCCGCGCGATGCGCGCCTGGCGCGCATCTGCCAGGCCCTGCTGCGCGACCCGGCCAACGCCGGCAGCCTGGACGCCTGGGCCGCCTACGGGGGGCTGAGCCGGCGCAACCTGACCAGGCTGTTCCGCGCCCAGACCGGCGCCAGCTTCAATGCCTGGCGGCAGAAGGTGCTGCTGATGGAGGCGCTGGCGCGGCTGTCGCGCGGCGAGCAGATCACCGCCGTGGCGCTGGACCTGGGCTACGGCAGCCCGGGCGCCTTCACCGCCATGTTCCGGCGCGCCCTGGGGGTGTCGCCGCGCGAATACTTCCGCTGGACCGAGGCGCCGCAACGGGCGGATTGACCCCGGAATCGCCTGCGGATTCTCCTTAGCGTCAGTCCTGGTCGAGCCAGGCGTAGGGGTGGAAAACGTCGATGGGAAGTTGGTTGCACTCGCTCACGCAGGCCCGCAGGGCGGCCATGTCGCGGAAATCCAGGCCGCTGGCAATGCCCTGGCGCTCCAGATTGAGCGCCAGCGCCACCAGGTCCACGTTGCCGGTGCGCTCGCCGTTGCCGAACAGGCACCCCTCGATCCGTTCGGCCCCGGCCAGCACCGCCAGCTCGGCCGCGGCCACGGCGGTGCCGCGGTCATTGTGCGGGTGCACGCTGAGCACGATGCAGTCGCGCCGCGCCAGGCTGCGATGCATCCATTCGATCTGGTCGGCATAGACGTTCGCGGTGCTCGACTCCACGGTCGCCGGCAGGTTGATGATCATCTTGCGTTGCGGTGTGGGGCCCCAGATGGCGCTGACGGCATCGCAGACTTCCCTGGCGAAATCCAGCTCGGCCAGGCTGAACGTCTCCGGCGAGTATTCATAGATCCATTGCGTGCCCGGGTTCGCGTCGGCCAGCGCGCGGATCTGGCGCGTGCCAGCCAGCGCGATTTCCTTGATCTCGGCGCGGCTCATGCCGAACACGATGCGACGCCACTGCGGCGCGATGGGGTTGTACAGGTGCACGATGGCGCGCGGCGAACCGGCCAGGGCCTCGAAGGTGCGCGCGATCAGGTCGGGGCGCGACTGCGTCAGCGCCTCGATGGTGACGTCGTCGGGGATGCGCCGCTCGTCGATCAGCTTGCGCACGAAGTCGAAGTCGGTCTGCGAGGCCGACGGGAACGCGACTTCGATTTCCTTCAGGCCGACGGCCACCAGCTGTTCGAACAGGCGCAGCTTGCGGGCGCCGTCCATGGGTTCTATCAGGGCCTGGTTGCCATCGCGCAGGTCGGTGCTCATCCAGATCGGGGCGGCGGCCGGCCTGCGGGCGGGCCAGGCGCGCTCGGCATGGTCGGCGGCGAACGGGGCGAAGGGGCGGTATTTGGTTGCGGGGTGGGCGAGCATGATGTCTCCGGCCTGTCAGGGAAGCCTCATGGTAGGTACACTGGGCATGTCCGTCTAACGCCAACAAGACATGAATCCGCTTGAAAAGGACATTGCCGAATCCAAGCCGCAATTGGCGCCGCACGAGCACGCCAGCGCGCCGGTGACGGCGCTGGCCGTCGACTACCGCGACGGCCAGCACGTGCCGCGCCATCGCCACCGGCGCGCGCAGCTGCTGTACGCGATCGAGGGGGTGATGACGGTGCAGGCGGAGGCCGGTATCTGGGTGGCGCCGCCCACCCGGGGAATATGGCTGCCGGCCGGCATGGCGCACAGCATCCGCATGCATGGCCAGCCGCGCGTGCGCACCGTTTTCGTGGCGCCGCGGGCGGCCGGTCATTTGCCGGATCGTTGCTGCGTGCTGGCGGTGGGGCCGCTGCTGCGCGAGCTGATCGTGGCCGCCACCCGGGTGCCGCCGGACTGGCGGCCGGGCGGGCGCGATGCCCGGCTGATGGCGCTGCTGCTGGACGAAATCCGGCTGGAGCCGGCGCTGCCCCTGCATTTGCCGCAACCCGACGAGCCGCGCGTGGCGCGCGTATGCCGCGGCATCCTGAGCGAGCCCGGCGCGGCGCGCGGGCTGGCCGAGTGGGCCGCCGAACTGGGGGTGACGGCCAAGACCGTGCAGCGCCTGTTCGTGCGCCACACCGGCATGACGTTCGGCCGCTGGCGCCAGCAGGCTGGCCTGCTGTGGGCCATGCAGCGGCTGGCCGAGGGCGTGCGGGTGCTGGATGTGGCCCTGGAACTGGGCTATGACAGCCCCAGCGCCTTCGCGGCGATGTTCCGGCGCGCCATCGGCGAGCCGCCCAGCGCCTTCGCGGCGCGGCGCGAGCCGCCGGCCTGAGGCGCCGGCGGGGCGTCGCGCCCGGATCCGGCGTATTATCTAGCGTTTCGCGCAACCCGAACCGTTCGAGAAAGACCATGCCGCACTATCGCTCCCGTACTTCCACCCATGGCCGCAACATGGCAGGCGCGCGCGCGCTATGGCGCGCTACCGGCATGAAGGATGGCGATTTCGGCAAGCCCATCATCGCCGTGGTGAACTCGTTCACCCAGTTCGTGCCGGGCCACGTGCACCTGCGCGACCTGGGCGCGCTGGTGGCCAGCGAGATCGAGGCCGCCGGCGGCGTGGCCAAGGAATTCAACACCATCGCGGTCGACGACGGCATCGCCATGGGCCACGGCGGGATGCTGTACTCGCTGCCCTCGCGCGAGCTGATCGCCGACTCGGTCGAGTACATGGTCAACGCGCACTGCGCCGACGCCATGGTGTGCATCTCGAACTGCGACAAGATCACCCCGGGCATGCTGATGGCCGCGATGCGCCTGAACATCCCGGTGGTGTTCGTCTCGGGCGGGCCGATGGAAGCGGGCAAGATCACCTCGCCCGTCGACGGCAAGGTCATCGCCAAGCTGGACCTGGTCGACGCCATGATCAAGGCGGCCGATCCCAACGTGTCCGACGCCGAAGCCGAAGAGGTCGAGCGCAGCGCGTGCCCGACCTGCGGCTCCTGTTCCGGCATGTTCACCGCCAACTCGATGAACTGCCTGACCGAGGCGATCGGCCTGGCGCTGCCGGGCAACGGCACCATCGTCGCCACGCACGCCTGGCGCAAGGGCCTGTTCGAGCAGGCCGGCCGCCTGGTGGTCGAGCTGTGCCGGCGCTACTACGAGCAGGACGACGCCTCGGTGCTGCCGCGCAGCATCGCCACCAAGAGCGCGTTCGAGAACGCCATGACGCTGGACGTGGCGATGGGCGGCTCGACCAACACGGTGCTGCACCTGCTGGCCGCCGCCCAGGAAGCCGGCGTGGATTTCACCATGTCCGACATCGATCGCATCTCGCGCCGCGTGCCCTGCCTGTGCAAGGCGGCGCCGGCCACCGACAAATACCACATCGAGGATGTGCACCGCGCCGGCGGCATCCTCGGCATCCTGGGCGAACTGGGGCGCGCCGACCTGCTCGACCTGTCGTGCGGCAACGTGCACAGCGGCACGCTGGGCGAGGCGATCAACCAGTGGGACATCAACGGCGGCGCCGGCGAAGCCGCCCAGAAATTCTTCCGCGCCGCGCCCGGCGGCATTCCGACCACGGTGGCCTTCAGCCAGGACGCGACCTTCCTGACGCTGGATATGGACCGCCAGACCGGCTGCATCCGCGACAAGGCCCACGCCTATTCGCAGGACGGCGGCCTGGCGGTGCTGTACGGCAACCTGGCCGAGAAGGGCTGCATCGTCAAGACGGCGGGCGTGGATGAATCGCAATGGGTCTTCACCGGCCGCGCGCGCGTGTTCGAAAGCCAGGAAGACGCCGTCGAAGGCATCCTGGGCGATCGCGTGCAGGCCGGCGACGTGGTCATCATCCGCTACGAAGGCCCCAAGGGCGGCCCCGGCATGCAGGAGATGCTCTATCCCACGTCCTACCTGAAGTCCAAGGGGCTGGGCAAGACTTGCGCCTTGTTCACCGATGGCCGTTTCTCGGGCGGCTCGTCGGGCCTGGTGATCGGCCATGCCTCGCCGGAAGCGGCCGAGGGCGGCACCATCGGCCTGGTCGAAGAAGGTGACACCATCGAGATCGACATCCCCAACCGCCGCATCCACCTGGCCGTCGGCGACACCGTGCTGGCCGAGCGCCGCGCCGCCATGCAGGCGCGCGGCGAGCAGGCCTGGCAGCCGGTCGACCGCGAGCGCGCGGTGTCCCAGGCGCTGCGCGCCTACGCGGCGCTGGCCACCTCGGCCGACCGCGGCGCCGTGCGCGACCTGTCGCAACTGAAGCGCTGACCGCCACCAGGCTTGCGTAACGGACGCGGTTTCCTGCCCCCTGGGGGGCAGGAAACGTGTCAGGCGAAGGTCTGCTCCATCAGGCGGCGGAACTGCACGGCCGGCGAGCGCTCGTCGTACTCGACGTCGCTCCAGCGGATCGGCTGCGATTGCCGCACCGGATGCTTCAGCCGCACGTTGTGCGCCAGGCCCAGCGGCAGGCAGCCATCGGCCACCGAGTCGCGCGCCGGCATCAGGCGGCCGTACACCGTGTATCCGCCTTCGCCGTCGAGTTCCTGGCCAGCCGCCATGTCGCGCTTGGCGGTGGCGACCACGTCGCCATGCCAGCCGGCCGGCGAGCCGGTCGGTTCGCGCCGCAGGCCGACGCTGGCCACGCTGATGCCCAGCTCCAGCCCGATCAGGTGATAGGGCTTGTACATGGCCGAATAATTGCCGCTGGGGTCGGTGACCAGCCCGTATTCCTTGAAGCAGCGGCGCACGTAGTCGCTGTCGCCGGCCAGCGTCACGTAGACGCCCCAGCGCAGGTCGCGGAATACCGGCCGGCCGTCGCGCTCCAGCGACGACACCACTTCCACCTGGCCCCGATGGTGCAGCATGCCGCCTTCCTCGCGCGGCCGCAGCACGCGCGCCAGGTCGTCCACGCCGCATGGCGGGAAATGCAGGCCGGTGGGCGAGGGCAGCAGCCCGGTGGCATTCGAGACGGCCGCCATTTCGATGGCGCTCTTGGTGCCGTCCAGGAAGCTGTTGAACATCTGCGCATTGAAATCGCCTGCCGCCACCATCTCGTCGGTGAAGCCGTAGTACGGCCACACCGTATCGGGCGTGGAGGTGTGGAACTCGGGCAGGTACTTGGTGCCCTTGCCGGCGGCCACCACCTCGAAGCCGCTGGCGCGCGCCCAGTCCACCATTTCGCAGATCAGCGCCGGCTGGTCGC
Organism: Bordetella bronchiseptica; assembly: GCF_900636925.1. NCBI lineage: Bacteria > Pseudomonadati > Pseudomonadota > Betaproteobacteria > Burkholderiales > Alcaligenaceae > Bordetella > Bordetella bronchiseptica. The sequence goes on along the minus strand of NZ_LR134326.1, from coordinate 4,714,380 downwards.
CATAGGCCAGCGAATAGACGATGCCCGCCTCGCGCGCGCGGCGCGCCAGCAGCGGGCCGGCCAGCGCGTCGGCTTCGACGTTGACCATGATGATGTGCTTGCCGTATTCGCAGCAGGTCAGCACGTGTTCGATGCCGGCGGCGGCCTGCCCGGTGGCGTCGATGACGATCTCGACTTCCGGATCGACGATCACCGAGCGCACGTCGTCGCTGAAATACACCTTGCCGGTCTTGACGGCGTGGTGGATGGTGTCGGCGTTGAGGGCCGCGGCGGGCCAGCCCACCCGGGTCAGCGCGGCGCGCGCCCGGTCGGGCGCCAGGTCGGCCACCGCCACCAGCCGCATGCCGGGGGTGCGCTGCACCTGGCTGAGAAACATCGAGCCGAACTTGCCGGCCCCGATCAACGCCACCCGCAAGGGTTTCTGATCGGCCTCGCGTTGCTTGAGCAGACGATAAAGATTCACGACGCTACCTCCTCCTGAAACGGGTTCGGCAAGCGCAAGGCCGCGGCACGGCGGGCGCCTGTCTTTTTATTCTGTCATGCTGCGTAGACACACAGAATAGTCGTTTTCGGCCGGCGGGAGGAGGGCGGTTCAGGCGTCCGAGCGGTACAGTTCGCCCGCCAGCACATTGCGCCAATTGCGCCAGTCCAGGCGGGGCCGGTCGGTCTGGTCGCGGTTGTACGGCGCGTCGTAGATGATGTGGCGCCAGCGCGGCCGCGCCGCGCCCGTGATGACCGGCCGGTCGTCGATCAGTAGGTCGCCCTGCACCAGCGTCTTGTCGCGCGTCAGGATCAGCCGCTGCGTGGCCTCGCGGCCCAGGTGGCGTTCGACCCAGAGATACTTTTCGGCCACGCAGTTCTCGAACTGCATCAGCGGCGACGAGCAGATGCGCACGTCCATGCCCAGCGCCAGCAGCTCGCGGAATGCCTCGATGGCGCCCGGCACGGGCGGCAGGTCGCGGATGAAGCCGGGCGCGGTGTAGATGGCCTCGGCCAGGCCCCGCAATTCGGGCGCATAGTCTTCGCGGATATGGAACGACTTGCGGTCCTCGAACGCAACCGGCTCGATATCGGGGTGGCGCTTGCGCCACGCGTCGATGAAGGCGTGTTCGAAATCGGCCAGGACGCCGTCCTGGTCCAGCAGTATCAGCATGCTGTCCCTGCGCAGGTGATGGGATGGTGGGCGGATTGTGCCATGGCGCGCGGCCGGGCCTAGGCTGCCGTGCGCGCCAGCACCCGGTAGCTGGCCCGTCCGTGCTGCGGCTGCGACTGCACCAGCGCGTAGTGGTCGTAGCGCCACGCCACGGGCGGCGGCGGCGCGGGCGCGGCGGCATGGGCGTCCACGTTGCGCAGCAGCGTGACATGCGGCTGGAAACCCTGCTGCGGCGCGGGCCAGCCCAGGGCGCGCAGCCACGTCCACAAGTCGTCGTGCAGCGCCGCCAGCGCGGCGTCGGCCTGCTGCGGGCCGGCCCAGACGATGCGTTGGCGGGCGAACAGGCCATAGCGGGCCAGCGCCAGGGTGGCCGGCGCGATGCGCCGTGCCGCGGTGGCGGCGCACAGCTCGGCGGCCTGGGCGGGCGTGGCCGCGCCCAGGAACGCCAGCGTCAGGTGCAGGGTATCGGTGCGCATGACGCGTCCGCCGTATGCCAGCTGCGCGTGCGCCGCCCAATCCGCCAGCCGGGCCGCCGTGGCGGGGTCCGGCCACAGGGCGAAGAACAGGCGGGGCGGCGCGATCGCCGCTTCGGTGGGTGGGTGGGCCATGCGGGCATTATCGTTCGAAGCGCGGCTGGACCGAAGCACCGGAACACCGGCGCCTGTCCCGGCATGGGGACTGATATCTGCGACAGGGTGTGCCTGTCCCCGCCGGGACAGGCACCCTGGCCGCAGGTGTCGCTTCCCCTGCGGGGACAGGCGCTCCGACCGGCTCAGGAGTTTGCCGCCGCCCGTTTTCCTGCGGAGACGGACTCCTGGGAAGGTGGGGGGATGGGCGTGTCCCAGCCGCCGCCCAGCGCGCGTACGAGCTGGACGGCGGAGCGGGCGCGCTCGCCGTCGAGCTGCACGGCCACGCGCTGTTGCAACAGGACGGTGCGATCGGCCTCGATGACGTCCAGGTAGCTGATGGACCCTTCGCGGTACTGGGTGTGCGACAGCCGGGCCGCGCGCGCCGAGGCGTCCAGCGCGGCGTCCTGGGCCTGGGTCTGGTCGGCCAGGATGCGCAGGTTGGCGAGGTTGTCCTCCACTTCGCGGAAGGCGTCGAGCACGGTCTGGCGGTAGTTGGCCACGTCTTCTTCGTAGACGGCGCGGGCGCGGTCCAGGCTGGCCTGGCGCCGGCCGCCGTCGAAGATGGGCAGCGACAGGGCCGCGCCCACCAGCGGTCCCAGCAGGAAGGTGCGGCTGGACCACTCGAACAGCTGGCCCAGCTCGGCCGATTCGAACCCCGCCGCGCCGGTGATGTCCAGGCGCGGGAAGAACGCCGCCCGCGCCGCGCCAATGCGCGCGTTGGCCGCGGCCATGGTGCGCTCGGCGGCGGCGATGTCGGGGCGCCGTTCCAGCAGCGAGGACGGCAGCCCCGCGGGCACGTTGACCGCCACGCGCGCCAGCGGCAGCGCCGGCATGGCGAACTCGGCCGGCGTCTTGCCCAGCAGCACGGCCAGCGCATGCTCGGCGGCGGCGCGGCGGCGCTCCACGCCCAAGGCCTCGGCCCGTGCCGACTCCAGTTCGGCGCGGGCGCGCGCCAGGTCCAGTTCGCTGATGTCGCCGGCGTCGTAGCGGCGCTGGATCAGCTTGAGCGTTTCGCCGCGCAGTTCCACCGTCTGCCGGTAGATGCGCAGTTCGGCGTCCAGTTCGCGGATCAGGAAATAGCCTTGCGCCACGTCAGCCTGCAGGGCCAGCAGCACCGAGCGGTACAGCGCCTCGCTTTGCTGCGAGTCGGCGGTGGCGGCGTCCACCGTGGCCGAGACGCGGCCGAACAGGTCGGCCTCGTAGGCCACCGACAGCTGCCCGCGCCACAGGGTGGAGGCCTGCGTCGAGGCCTCCGGCTCCAGGCCCTGCGAGGCCGGCGACGGGCGCTGGCGCGTCGGGCCGAAGCCGGCGTCCACGCGCGGAAAGCGCGCCGAGCGGGCGTCGCGCTGCAAGGCCCGCGCCTGCGCCAGCCGCGCCGCGGCCGCCTGCAGGCTGTGATTGGCGCGCTGCGCCTCGTCTTCCAGCGCGTCCAGCGCCGGGTCGCCGAAGATCTTCCACCATTGTCCGCGCAAGGCGTCCTCGGCGGGCTGGGCGGCTTGCCAGGCGCCGGCCTGGCCGGCCGGCAAGGCGGCGGCTTCCTTGTAGGCCGCCGGCACGGCGACGGCGGGCTTGTCGTATTGCGGCCCGACCGCGCAGCCGGCCAGCACCAGCAGCATGGCCAACAGGGCGGAACCGCGCGGCAGTATGTGTTTCATGATTGCGATTCCCATCAATGTTCGGGGTGCGGCGCTGTCACCGGCGCCGGGTGCGGGGCGGCGGCGTGCAGCCGGCGCGCGCCCAGCGCGCGCAGCAGCACGTAGAAGACCGGGGTGAGGAACAGGCCGAACAGGGTGACGCCCAGCATGCCGAAGAACACCGCCACGCCCATGGCCTGGCGCATTTCGGCGCCGGCGCCCGAGGACAGCACCAGCGGCACCACGCCCATGATGAAGGCGATCGACGTCATCAGGATGGGCCGCAGGCGCAGCCGGCTGGCTTCGATGGCCGCCTCGCGCGGCGCCATGCCCTGCAGCTCCAGCTCGCGGGCGAACTCCACGATCAGGATGGCGTTCTTGGCCGACAGGCCGACCAGCACCATCAGGCCGATCTGCGTGAAGATGTTGTTGTCGCCGCCGGTCAGCCACACGCCGGTCAACGCGGCCAGGATGCTCATGGGCACGATCAGGATCACCGCCAGCGGCAGGGTCAGGCTTTCGTACAGCGCGGCCAGCACCAGGAACACCAGCAGCACGCTGATCGGAAACACCCACAGGCCGGCGTTGCCCGCCAGGATCTGCTGGTAGGTCAGGTCGGTCCATTCGAACTTCACGCCGCGCGGCAGGGTTTCGGCCGCCACGCGCTCGGCCGCGGCCTGCGCCTGGTCGGACGAGTAGCCGGGGGCCGGGCCGCCGTTGATGTCGGCGGCCGTGTAGCCGTTGTAGCGCACCACCATCTCGGGCCCGAACGACTGGCGCACCTGCACCAGCGAGGACAGCGGCACCATGTCGCCGGCTTCGTTGCGCGTCTTCAGCTGCAGGATGTCGTCCGGGTGGGCGCGAAACGGCGCGTCGGCCTGCGCGCGCACCTGGAACACCCGGCCGAAGCGGTTGAAGTCGTTGACGTAGACCGAGCCCAGGTAGATCTGCATGGTGTCGAACACGTCGGTCACCGGCACGCCCAGCTGCTTGGCCTTGACCCGGTCCAGGTCCACGTCCAGCTGCGGCACGTTGATCTGGTAGCTCGAGAACGAAGGTCCCAGCTCGGGCGTCTGCGCCGCCTTGGCCAGGAACGCCTGGGCCGCCTTGTCCAGCTCGGCGTAGCCCAGCGCGGCGCGGTCCTCCAGCTGCAGCTTGAAGCCGCCCAGCGTGCCCAGCCCCATGACCGGCGGCGGCGGGAACACCGCGATATACGCATCCTTGATGGCGCCGAATTTCTGGTTCAGGCTGGCGGCGATGGCATCGCCCGAGAGCGCCGCCGGCTTGCGTTCGTCGAAGGGCTTGAGCGTGACGAACACGATGCCCGCGCTGGAGCTGTTGGTGAACCCGTTGATCGACAGGCCCGGAAACGCGATGGCGCTTTGCACCCCCGGCTCGGCCAGCGCGATGTCCGACATGCGGCGGATCACCGCGTCGGTGCGGTCCAGCGAGGCGCCGTTGGGCAGCTGCGTGAAGCCGATCAGGTACTGCTTGTCCTGCGCCGGCACGAAGCCGCCGGGCACGAGGTACGACACGCCCACGGTCAGCGCCAGCAGCAGGGCATACACGCCCATGGCCGACGCCTTGCGGCGTATCACGCCGCTGACGCCCGTCGCGTACGACTCGGAGGCGCGCCCGAACACGCGGTTGAACCCGCTGAAGAAGCCGCCCAGCCAGCGGTTCATGCCGCGCGTCAGCCAGTCGGGCTTGTCGTGGTGGCCCTTGAGCAGCAGGGCCGACAGCGCCGGCGACAGCGTCAGCGAGTTGAAGGCCGAGATCACCGTCGAGATGGCGATGGTCATGGCGAACTGCTTGTAGAACTGTCCGCTCAGCCCGGTCATGAAGGCCAGCGGCACGAACACCGCGCACAGCGTCAGGGCGATGGCGATGATGGGGCCGCTCACCTCGCGCATGGCGCGGTAGGTGGCCTCGCGCGGGGTCAGCCCGGCGCTGATGTTGCGCTCCACGTTCTCGACCACCACGATGGCGTCGTCCACCACGATGCCGATGGCCAAGACCATGCCGAACAGCGACAGGGCGTTGATCGAGTAGCCGAACATCAGCAGCAGCGCGAAGGTGCCCACGATCGAGACGGGCACCGCCAGCAGCGGGATGATGGAGGCGCGCCAGGTCTGCAGGAACAGGATCACCACCAGCACCACCAGGGCGATGGCCTCGAGCAGGGTGTGCACCACCGCCTTGATGCTGGCGCGCACGAACTGGGTCGGATCGTACTCGATGCGGTACTCCACGCCGGGCGGAAAGTCCTGCGCCAGCTCCTGCATGGTGGCGCGCACCTGGTCGGCCACGTCCAGGGCGTTGGCGCCGGGCGCCTGCATGATGCCCATGCCGATCGCCTGGCGGTTGTCCAGCAGCGAACGCAGCCCGTACTCCTGCGCGTCCAGTTCGACGCGCGCCACGTCGGCCAGGTAGGTGACGCCGCCGTCGGGCGAGGTCTTGAGGATGATGTCGCGGAATTCCTGCTCGGTCTGCAGGCGGCCGCGCGTGTTGACGTTGAGCTGCAGGGGCACGTCGCCCTGCGTGGGCGAGGCGCCGATGACGCCGGCGGCCACCTGCACGTTCTGCTCGCGGATCGCGGCGATCACCTCGCTGGCGGTCATGCCGCGCTGGGCGACTTTCTGCGGGTCCAGCCATACGCGCATGGCGTAATTGCCCGAGCCCCACACCGCGACCTCGCCCACGCCATTGAGGCGCGCCAGCCGGTCCTTGACGTTGATGATGGCGTAGTTGCGCAGATACGTGATGTCGTAGCGGTCGTTGGGCGAGATCAGGTGCACCACCAGCGTGAGCGTGGGCGAACTCTTGATGGTGGTCACCCCCAGGCGCTGCACGTCCGGCGGCAGGCGCGGCAGCGCCTGCGACACGCGGTTCTGCACCAGCTGCTGCGCCTGGTCGGGGTCCACCCCCAGCTTGAAGTTGACCGTCAGCGTCAGGTTGCCGTCGCTGTTGGCCTGCGACTGCATGTACAGCATGTCCTCGACGCCATTGATGGCTTCTTCCAGCGGCGAGGCCACGGTTTCGGCGATGACCTTGGGGTTGGCGCCCGGATATTGGGCGCGCACCACCACCGATGGCGGCACCACTTCCGGATACTCGGCGATGGGCAGCTGGAACATGGCCAGCAGGCCGGCCAGCAACACCACCACCGACAGCACGCCTGCGAAAATCGGGCGATCGATGAAGAATCGGGAGATATTCATGGGAATCCCGCCTTGTTCAGCGCAGCGCCGCCGCCGCGGTCTTGACCGCGCCCGGCGCCGTGTCCATGGAAACCTGGCTGGGCGCGACCACATCGCCCGGGCGCACGCGCTGCAGGCCGTTGACGACGATGCGCTCGCCCGCGTGCAGGCCGTTCTCGATCACGCGCAGCGGGCCGACGTTGGCGCCCAGCAGCACCTCGCGGTAGGCGGTGCGGTTGCCTTCCTCCAGCACCAGCACGAAGCGCTTGTTCTGGTCGGTGCCGATGGCCCGTTCGTCGACCAGCACCGCGTCGCGCGGCGCGCCGCCGCCCAGGCGGATGCGGGCGTACAGGCCTGGCACCAGGCTGCCGTCGGCGTTGTCGAACACGGCGCGCACCCGGATGGTGCCCGAGGTGGGATCCATGCGGTTATCCACCGATTGCACCCGGCCTTCGCGCGAGTAGCCGTCTTCGTTGGCCAGTCCCAGCTGCACCGGCACCGTGCCGTTGCGCGCCGGATTCACATACTTGAGGAAGGTCTGCTCGTCCACATCGAACGAGGCATACATGCGGGCCACCGATACCAGCGTGGTCAGCGGCACCGACGCGGCGCCGGCGGCCACGACGTTGCCCACCGTCACCTCGGCGCGCGACACGCGGCCATCGACCGGCGCGGCGATGCGCGTATAGCCCAGGTTCAGCTCGGCCGACTCCAGGGCGGCCTGCGCGCCCTGCAGGTTGGCGGCGGCTTCGCGGGCGGCGTTCTGCTTTTCCTCGAAATCGCGCCGGGCGATCGCGTTCTCGGCCAGCAGGCGCTGGCCGCGCGCCAGGTCGGCGGCGGTGTACGACACGCGGGCGCGCGCCGCCGCCAGCGCCGCGCGCGCCCGGTCGACCTCGGCCACATAGGGCCGCGGATCGATGGTGAACAGCACGTCGCCCTTTTTCACCAGGCTGCCATCCTGGAAATGGACCTCGGTCAGGGTGCCGGAGACCAGCGGCCGGATGTCGATGCGGTCGATGGCTTCCAGGCGGCCCGAGTAGCGCTGCCAGTCCACGATGGTGCGGCCCAGCGCCGGCGCGACGTCCACCGGCGCGGCCGCCGGGACGGCCTGGGCCTGGGCGGGGCCGCCCGGCGAGCGGAGCAGGGAATAGGCGCCGCCCGCTGCAAGCAGCGTCGCGACGACCGCCAACAGCGCAATACGATGGCGTGAAACAATCATGGTGTTTCCTTGAAACTGGGCTGATAGGGGAGAAACGGGCCCCGCCGGCCGGGGCTGCGAGCGCAGCGCCCCGGGGGTGCGACGGACGGCTGGAGAGCCGGCGGGCGATTCGGATGGACAAATTCTGAGTGTTTTGTCGGTCCGGATAAACAATGGCTGGCCGTCAACACTGTTTGTTCCGGACGAACAATCCAGGCCAAAACAGCGTTATGCTTTGCGCACACACTTATTCAGGACGCCGCCATGGACCGTTTCCAAGCCATGCAGGTCTTCGTGCGCGTGGTCGAAGCCAACAGCTTCACCCGGGCCGCCGACGCGCTGGTGCTGCCGCGCACCACCGTCACCACCGTCATCCAGGGCCTGGAGCGCCACCTGGGCGTGCGCCTGCTCAACCGCACCACGCGCCGCATCAGCCTGACGCCGGATGGCGCGGCCTACTACAAGCACGCCACCCGCATCCTGGCCGAGGTCGAGGAAACCGAGGCCTGCTTCCAGGACGCCGCGGCGCGCCCGCAGGGGCGGCTGCGGGTCGACGTGCCCCCCTGTATCGGCCGGCTGGTGCTGATTCCGGCGTTGTGCGAATTCCACACCCGCTATCCCGATATCGAGCTGGTCATCGGCATGGGCGACCGCCGGGTCGACCTGGTGCAGGAGGCCGTCGATTGCGTGATCCGCTCCGGCGAGCTGGAGGATTCCAGCCTGGTGGCGCGCCGCATCGGCACCTTCCAGACGCTGACCTGCGCGGCGCCGTCGTACCTGGCGCGCAAGGGCATGCCGCATACGCTGCAGGCGCTTGCCGAGCACCAGGCGGTGCATTATTTCTCGGCCACCGGGCGCAACTGCAGCTGGGATTTCGTGGTGGACGGCAAGGAAACTCTGGTCGACGTCCCCGGCGTGGTGTCGGTCAATGACCTGAGCGCCCATCTGGCCTGCGGCCTGCAGGGGTTCGGCCTGATCCAGACGGCACGCTATATCGCGCTGCCGCATCTGCAATCGGGCGACCTGATCGAGGTGCTGCCGCAATGGAAGCCGAAACCCGTGCCCATGTCGCTGCTCTACCTGCAAAGCCGCCAGCTTTCGCCGAAAGTGCGGGTATTTTCCGACTGGGTGGCGGAGCTGTTCGCCCGCTGCCCGCTGCTCAGCGGCCGCACCGAGCGGGAGGGCGAGATGGAGCAGTGCCAGGTCGAGAAGGCCGAGCTCACCCCGGCGGCGGCCGCCGCCGCCCGGCAACGCATGCCCTCCGAGGCGCCGGAATTCGTCATGTAACGGGCGCGGGGCCGGGGACGCCTGTCGGGTGCCTGTCCCCGCGGGGACAGGCACCGGACCCCGGCGGAGACAGGCGCCCTGCGACCCGGGCGCGCCCGCGCATCTGTAACAGGGACGCCCCGGGCAATTCAGCTTGCGGTCAGGGCCGTAAAACTCTGTATATTCCCAGGGTTCGCCCCGAATCCATGCAGAGAGACCGCTTTCGCCTATGCATCAACCCGTACTGCCCGCCTTCCTGATCGCCCGCTGGCTGCTGTTGCTGGTCTTGCTGGCCGGCATCTATTTCCTCAGCGGCTTCCTGGTGCCGGCGTTGGCGGCGCTGATCATCGGCCTGGCGACCTGGCCCCTGTTCCAGCGCCTGGTGCGCGCATTCGGCGGGCGCACCACGCTGGCCGCCACCCTGGCCCTGGTGGCCGTCATCGTGATCCTGGTGGTGCCGCTGTCGCTGGCGCTGTCGTACGCCATCAAGGAGGCCGGCAACTTCTTCGCCTGGGCGCTGGCGGCCAACAAGCACGGCGTGGACGTGCCGGCCTGGATCATGTCGCTGCCCATGGTGGGAGAGCGCCTGGCCGAGTACTGGCGCACCTACCTGGGTGAGCCCCACGCCCTGGGCGCCCTGGTCGAGATCGTCAGCGGCGAGCACCTGGGCAACATCTACCGCATGGTGCTGTCGGCCACGGGCAATGCCTTCCAGCTGCTGCTGACCGTGCTGTTCATGCTGATCACCCTGTTCTTCGTCTACAAGGACGGCACCCGCATGGTGGGCCAGCTCGACATCCTGGGCGAGCGCGTCCTGCCGGCGCGCTGGCAGCGCTTCTCGCGCGTGGTGCCGGCCACGGTCAGCTCCACCGTGACGGGCATGTGCCTGATCGCCCTGGGCGAGGGCGTCGTGCTCGGCCTGGCCTATTGGGTGGCCGGCGTGCCCTCGCCGGTGCTGCTGGGGGTCATCACCGGGTTCATGGCGCTGGTGCCGGGCGGCGCGCCGCTGTCGTTCACGCTGGTGTCGCTGTACCTGGTCGGCTCGGGCCACCTGGTGGCCGGCATCGGCCTGTTCGTCTGGGGCACGGTCGAACTGTTCATCGTCGACAAGACTCTGCGGCCCCGCCTGGTGGGCGGGCCGGTCAAGCTGCCGTTCCTGCCGACCTTCTTCGGGCTGGTCGGCGGCGTCAAGACCATGGGCATTGTCGGGCTGTTCGTCGGCCCGGTGCTGATGGCGCTGCTGGTGGCGATCTGGCGCGAGTGGGTGCGCAATGTCGAGCGCGAGCGCGACCAGTCGATCCTGAACCCCGAGGGCGAGGAACCGGCGGCCTGACGGCGCCCGGCAAAGGAGTATGCTTGCAGGGCGCGCGGCCAAGGGTTGAGCCGCGCGCATCCAATCTGCCAGTCAAGAGGTTCGGGATGTCCGCCGCATTGGTCGCACAGCAGGTCGCTACGCTGCGTGAGCAGGGTTTCGTGGTCGTGCGCAATTTTGCTTCCCCGCCGGTGCGCCAGGCGCTGCGGGAATTGGCCTTGCAACACCTGGCGCAGACCGTGGACCCGGTCGAGTACGAGGCCGATCTCAAATACCCGGGCGCGCCCAGCTCGCGCCTGGCCGCCGGCGGCCAGACGGTACGCCGGCTGCTCGACGCCTACGGGCGCGACCAGCGTTTTCGCGACTGGGCCACGCAGGCGGCCATCGGCGCCTTCCTGCGCGCCTATTTCCAGGACACGCCGGTGCTTTCCACGGTGCACCACAACTGCATCATGACCAAGCATCCGGCCTTCGGCAGCCTGACCGGCTGGCACCAGGATATCCGTTACTGGTCATTCAGCGACGACGACCTGGTGTCCTGTTGGCTGGCGCTGGGCGACGAGCGGGCCGACAACGGCGGGCTGTATTTCGTGCCCGGTTCGCACACGGCGTCGTTCATGCCCGAACAGTACGACGCACGGAAGTTCTTCCGCGACGACCTGCCGCAGAACCAGGAATGGATAGGCCGGGCCGTCTGCCCGGAACTGCAGGCGGGCGACGTGGTGTTCTTCCATTGCCGCACCTTGCATGCGGCGCGCCAGAACGCCACCGATACGGTCAAACTGTCGCTGGTGCACACCTACCATCCGGCCAGCTGCCACCCGCTGCCCGGTACGCGCTCGGCCGGCTCGCCCGGCGTGCCGCTGCCTTGAGGTCCGGCCACGCGCGGCGCCCTGCGCCGCCTGGCCATGTCGGACGCACGCCAGGGGGGCGCACGGCGGCGCGGCGCTACGCTACACTGGCCGCGCTGTTTCGTCCGCGAGCGCTTGCCCCATGATCAGACTGCGCAATTTCCTGCGCCGCATCGGCCGCTACTTCCCGCCCAATTGGTGGCTGGCGGCGCTGGTTGCCATCGACGGCTATCTGTTCGTGCGCCCCGTGCTCGGGCGCGCGGTCGATTACCCCATGGACTACTGGCTGTCGTTCGACAGCTGGCGCGATGCGATGGACGCCGTCGGGCTGCTGCAGATCCCGCGCGTCATCCTCGGCGCCGGCCTGCTGCTGATGGCGGCCGGGCTGGTGCTCAAGGCGCGTATCGCCTGGGCTTTCTCGCTGGTGTTGCTGGGCGCCATCGGCGTGGTGGCCGGGTGGGACGGCGGGCATGGCCTGCTGCTGGCCTACACGGGCGTGCTGATCGCGGCGCTGGTGTGCTTCTGGCGCCGCTTCGATCGCGCCAGCCTGGCGGCCGGCAGCCTGTTCGCCGTGATCAGCATCACGTCGCTGCTGATCTACGCCGTGTTCGGCACGCTCTACCTGGGCGCCGAGTTCTCGCCCAAGGTCGAGAGCCCCGCCACCGCGTTCTATTTCTCCATCGTGTCGATGTCCACCGTGGGCTATGGCGATATCACTCCGCAGACGACCGCCGCGCGGCTGTTCGCGGCCTCGATCATCATCCTGGGCATCACGGTGTTCGCCACGTCGATCAGCGCCATCGCCGGGCCGGTGATCGGCGGCAATCTCAAACGGTTGGTCCGAGGACGGATATCCCACGCCATGCGCAAACATCACATCATCATCGCCGGCGCCACGCCGCTGGCGCAAAGCGTCTACGCCGGCATGCGCGAGCGCGGCAACAACGTCACCGTCGTGGTCGCCCCGGGCATCGCGCACAATTATCCGGAGGATGCCGACCTGGTGACCGGCGATCCCTCCAACACCGCCGTGCTGGCCGAGGCCGGCGCCGCCCATGCGCGCTATGTGCTGGCGCTGCGCGACGACGACGCCGACAACGCCTTCATCGTGCTGGCCGCCAAGGAAGTGGCCGGCCCGGACACCAAGACGGTGGCGGTGGCCAATACCGCCATGCACCTGGCCAAGATCCGCCGGGTACAGCCCGACATGGTGTTCTCGCTGCAGCTGCTGGGCGCCGAGCTGCTGGCCCGCACGCTCAGCGGCGAGACCATCGACAACGCGTTGATCACCGATCTGTTCTTCACCAAGGCCACGCCTTCCAGCGCGGCCTAGCCGCGCTTCACGCCAGCGCCACGGCTTCCACTTCCACCTTGAAGCCGTAATGCAGCGGCCCGGTGGGCACCACCGCGCGAGCCGGGCGCGCCGCGCCCGCCCATTCGGCGTAAATGGCGTCGAAGGCCGGCCAGTTCTCCACGCTGTCCACGTACACGCGCACTTGGACCAGGCGGTCGATGCCGCTGCCGGCCGCCGCCAGCGCGGCCGCCACGTTGTCCAGCACCTGGCGCGCCTGCGCCTCGAAGGGCGCGTCGGCCAGCTTGGTCCCGTCGGGGCCGATCGGCAACTGCCCGGACACGTACACCATGCCGTTGGCCACGCAGGCATGGCTGTAGTGGCCGCCCGGCCGGGCCAGGGTGTCGGGCGCAAGATAGCGGGCAGGGGCGGTCGAGGCAGGCATGGACGGCTTTCCAGAAAATGGGGGCAGGCCCGACTATAAACCGCGGGCGGCGCGGCGGCCTTCAGCCCCGCTGCACCTATCGTTCAACCGGGATTAAGGCGGGCGGACACTTTCGCCGGCGCCGCGCCTTGCGTTACAACAGGCATATCGCGACCCGCAAGGAGCACCCATGGCTTACGACCTCTGGTACTGGGACGGCATACCCGGCCGTGGCGAGTTCGTGCGGCTGGCGCTGGAGGCGGGCAAGATCCCGTATCGCGACCGCGCCCGCGAGCCCGGCGAAGACATGCTGGACGACATGCGGCGCCGGCGCGACACGCCGCCGTTTGCGCCGCCCTACCTGGTCGCCGATGGCATGACCATCGCACAGACGGCCAATATCCTGCTGTTCCTGGGCGTGGAGCATGGCCTGGCGCCGCCGGACCGCGCCGGCCGCCTGTGGGTCAACCAGCTGCAGCTCACCATTGCGGACCTGACGGCCGAAGCGCACGACGTGCACCATCCGGTCGCCGCCGGCCTCTACTACGAAGACCAGCAGGACGTGGCGCTGCGCCGGGCCGCCGATTTCCGCGAGACGCGCATGCCGAAGTTCATGCAGTATTTCGAGCAGGCGCTGGACAGGCCGGGCGGCTGGCTCACCGACATGGGCCGCTGGAGCTACGCCGACCTGTCGCTGTATCACGTGGTCGAAGGCCTGCTGCATGCCTTTCCGCGGCGCATGCGCACCCTGGTGCACCGCTATCCGCGGCTGATGGCGCTGCATGCGCGCGTGGCCGAATTGCCGGAATTGCGCGGCTACCTGGCCAGCGACCGCCGGCTGCCCTTTGGCGACGGCATTTTCCGCCACTATCCCGAACTCGACGGCGCCTGACCGGGCGCGCCGCGCGCCCGCAACCCCCGCCATGCGCGGCGTCGAAGGGGGTGGTGTCAATTCTTGTTGCGTTTCAACTCATCTTGTCGTGTGTTGCGGCAAGCCCCGGATAGAATTGCGTCCGCGCAATATTCGGAGGGCTTGCCATGAGGTATTTCCTGATCCTGGTGGGGGCCGCTGTGGTGGCCTATCTATTGGCGCGCGGCATCGCCGCCGTGCTGGCCGATAGAAAGGCCCGGAAAACCCAACGGAGAGAAATCGAGTGATCCCGCGTAACGCCAAACTTGCCGCCGGCGCCGGCGTGCTGTTTGTATTGATTCTGATGCTGGCCTTCAGCTCGTGGTTCCAGGTGGACCAGGGCGAACGCGGCGTGGTGCTGCGCAACGGCAAGCTGGTGCGCGTTTCCGAGCCCGGGCTCGATTTCAAGACTCCCTTCATCGATTCGGTCAGCACCGTGTCGGTGCGGGATCACACTTTCATCTTCGAGAACCTCGAAGCCTATAGCTATGACCAGCAGCCCGCCACGCTGCGCGTGTCGGTGACCTACCGGGTGCCGGCCGAGCACGTGGCCGAGCTGTACGCCGAGTACGGCACGATCAGCAACCTGCAGATGCGCGTGCTGGAGCGCAAGACGCCCGACGCGGTCAAGAATGTGTTCGGCCGCTACACCGCGGTGCGCGCCATCCAGGAGCGCCAGAAGCTGGGCGTGGACGTGAATGCGGCGGTGCTCTCGGCCATGGACGGCGCGCCGGTGCAGATCGTCGGCGTGCAGGTCGAGGAAGTGGGTTTCTCGAAGGCGTATGAGCATTCGATCGAACAGCGCATGCTGGCGCAGGTGCAGATCGAGACCACCCGCCAGCAGAAAGAGACGGCCATGATCACCGCCGAGATCCAGGTGGTCAAGGCCAAGGCCGAAGCCGATGCGCGCCGCCAGCAGTTCACCGCCGAAGCCGACGGCATCCGCCTGCGCGGCGAGGCCGAGGCCGCCTCGATCCGCGCCAAGGCCGAGGCGCTGGCCGCCAATACCAACCTGGTCAGCCTGAACGCCGTGGAAAAATGGGACGGCGTGCTGCCGGCCACGCAAGTGCCGGGCGCGGCCCTGCCGTTCATCGGCATCAAGTAGCCAGGCAAGCGCACCCTTGTGAAAAACCCCGCCGGCGCAGGCCTGGCGGGGTTTTTCGTGGGTGGACGCGGCGGCTCAGGCCTGGGTCTGGTCCTTGGTGGGCGCCCCGGGGGCGTTGGACTTGACCGACGCGATGCCGTTGTCGCGCGCCTGGGTGGTCTTGTACATTTCGCTGCGTCCGATCGACTGCCCATTGGTCGCCGTCAGCGAAAAATAGGGCGAACCGTCCTTGGCGGTCAGCCGCTGGTAACGCGCGTCATCGGGCGCGTTCTTCTGCACCGACGCGATGCCATCCTGCGCCGACGCCTTGCTGGTGTAGCGTTCGCTGGTCAGGATGATTTCGTGATTGCCCGCGTGCAGATTGAACATGTACTGCGTACCGCTCGCCTTGAGTACAAAGTAGCCGCTCATGGATATTCTCCGCATGATGGAAGGATGAGGGTGTGACTACGGGGTGTGACTACGCTGGGTACGGCGCTGCGCCGGCGAAAACGGCGGCGCGCGTCGAGCATAGCGTATTGCGCGGCGGGCAGCCAGGCGGGCGCGGGCCGCTACCAGCCGTGCGCGCGCTCCCAGGCCTGCAATCCGCCGTCGGCTTCCAGCGCATGGTATTGCGGGAACTGCGCTCCGGTGGCGCAGGCATGGTTGGGCAGGATGCGCAGCCGCATGCCCACCGGAAAGCGCGTCGTCACATCCTCGCCGGCCGGCCCGCCGGCCATGATGCCGTGTTCCTGGTTGGCGCCGATCAGCGTATAACCCGCCAGCGGCGCGCCATCCGCCGTGCAGACCTGGCCATAGCCGAAATCCTGCTTTTGCTTCTGCGTGCCGCGGTCGCGGCTCATCGCCATCCAGCCCGCGTCCACGATGACCCAGCCCTTGTCGGCCTGGTGTCCGATCACGGTGGCCAGCACGCTGAGCGCCAGCTCGTCGACGCGGCACACGCCGATGTTGTGCATCACCAGGTCGAAGAACACGTAGACGCCGGCGCGCACTTCGGTAACGCCCTGCAGCTGCGCGGCCGACAGGGCTGTCGGCGTCGAGCCGACGCTGACCACCGGGCACGGCAGGCCGGCGGCGCGCAGGCGCTCGGCGGCGCGTACGCAGCCCGCGCGTTCCTGCTCGGCCATGGCGGCCAGGGCTTCGGGGGTATCCAGATCGTAGCTGGAGCCGGCGTGCGTCATCACGCCGCCCAACCGCATGCCGCCTTCATGCAGCGCGGCGCCCACCGCCAGCAGCGCCGCTTCTTCCGGCTTGATGCCGGAGCGGTGGCCGTCGGTGTCGATCTCTATCCACACTTCGAACACTTCGTCGTGGGCGCGGCCGAAATCGGCAATGGTGCGGGCCGACTCGGCGTTGTCGGTAATGATCTTGAGGTCGCAGCCGCGCCGGCGCAGCGCCAGCGCCGCCGGCAGGCGATGTTCGGCCATGCCCACGGCATACAGGATGTCGGCGATGCCGGCGGCGAAGAACTGTTCGGCTTCCTTCAGCGTCGACACGGTGACGCCGCGCGCGCCGGCGGCCAGCTGCGCCAGCGCCACCGGCGTGCACTTGCTGGTCTTGACGTGCGGGCGCAGGCTTACGCCCAGTCCGTTCATGCGGTCCTGCATGCGGGCGATGTTGTGCTGCATGCGCGCCACGTCGACGATGGCGGCGGGCGTGTCGAGGGTATCGAGCGGGTGGGCGTGGGTAGTGGTCATGGTGTGCGGATGGATCGGTAGTCGGGTCAGCGGACGGCAGGCCGGAACGCCTGCAGCCAGGGCAGCGCGGCGGCCAGCGTCGCGGATTGCAGCTCGGGTTCGGGCGCGCCTTGCGGGCGGGCCAGGCCAAGGCGGTTGTGCCAGCATGTGCGCAGCCCCACCGCGGCGGTGCCGAACAGGTCGTGGCCGGAGCCGGCCACGAAGGCGGCGTCGCCGGCCGGCACCTGCAGCGCCTGCAGGGCCATGCGGTACGGGCGCGGGTCGGGTTTGTAGAAGCCGGCTTCCTCCGCCGTGACGACCGCGTCCCAGTCGACGCCCAGCAGGCCGGCGGCCTGGTGGCCCAGGTCGCGCGAACAGTTGGTCACCACCGCCAGCTTGCAATGCGGGCGCAGCGCCCGCAGCAGCGAGCGGGCGTCATCCCAGACGGGCAGTTCATGCCAGTTGGCCTCCAGGGCGGCGGGCGCGCCGTCGGGCAGGCCGGTGGCGCGCGCGGCGTCGCGCACCAGTTGCCCGTAGGGAACATAGCGTCCGCAGCCGTAGGCCAGGCGCAGGTACTCGGCGCGCCAGGCGCGGCCGGCGGGCTCCGAACCCGCGGCGGCGTTCCATGCCGTCCATGAATCGAGCAGGCCTGTCAGCAGGTCGAACAGGACGGCGCGCGGATAGCCCGTTGGCGTGGCGATGGACATGGATCGCTCCAGGTGGGGAATGTCTCGACTATAGGACAGCCCGCCACCTGCGTGATTTAATGATTCTTCATCAATCGTTAAGCAGAACTGAATGCTCCGAATCGAGGACCTGCAACTGGCCGCGGCGCTGGCGCAGGCGCCGTCGCTCAGCGCCGCGGCGCGCGCGCTGAATGTGACGCCGCCGGCGCTGTCGATGCGGCTGCGCAAGCTGGAGGCCGGCCTGGGCCTGGCGCTGGCGGTGCGCAGCGCGCGCCGTCTCAGCCTGACGCCCGAAGGCGAGCGCCTGGCCCGCGAGGCCGCCGCCTTGCTGGCGCAATTGCAGGCGCTGCCCGAATCGCTGCGGCGCGACGACAGCCGCCTGACCGGCACGCTGCGGGTCGCCGCGCCGTTCGGCTATGGCCGCCGGCATATTGCGCCGGTGCTGGCGCGGCTGGCGCAGCGCCATCCGGAGTTGCGCGTGCAGCTCGATCTGCGCGAAACGCCCTGGCCCGATCACCAGGACGCCGACGCCGTCGTGCACATCGGCGCGGTGCGCGATTCCTCGTGGGTGACGCGCCGGCTGGCCGACAACGAGCGCTGGCTGTGCGCCAGCCCGCAGTATCTGCAAGACCACGGCATGCCGCGCGAACCGCGCGACCTGCTCCATCATCGCTGCATCTGCATCCGCGAAAACGACGAGGACGCCAGCCTGTGGCGTTTCCGCCGCGCCGATGCCGGCGCAGCGGGCCGCAAGGCGGCCGAGACCGTGCGCATCGCGCCCGCCTACGTATCCAACGATGGCAACGTGGCGCGCGCCTGGGCCGAACAGGGGCTGGGCCTGGTGGTGCGCTCGCAATGGGACGCCGAAGGCGCGGTGGCGCGCGGCGCGCTGGTGCGCGTCATGCCGCAATGGCAATTGGACAGCGCGCCCGTCATGCTGCTGGTGCCCGGCCGCAAGGGCCGCAGCGCCCGCGTCAAGGCGCTGCTCGAATGCTTCGACGAACAGGCGGGGCACGCATGAGCGGCAAGTTCGAAGGCGTGCGGCCCGCATCCGAATCCTCGATAGAGATCAGCTTCGTCTACCAGGGCAAGACTTGCGTGCGGCGCCTGCGCATGAAGCCCACCGCCGCCAACCTCAAGCGCGCGGCCGAGCAACGTGCCGCCATTGTCGAGGCCATCGCGCGCGGGGAGCATGGCGGCGAGCAAGCGTGAAGAAAAAGTAAAAATTTAATTCATCATTTTTCTGCGTACTGACTTCACGGCCACCATCGGTTGCAAGGCTGCGCGAGAGCGCTCGTGTCAATTGTTGGCAATAGGCTTCCATGGATTTGGTGTATTCGATACCCGGATACGGGAAACGTGGGGCTCTGTTCATATGTCATTGCCCGTGATACCTTGGTTTGCATGCGGTGCTCTTTGTGGAAGGCATGTGTAGAACGTAACGTCATCTCGTCTCCAAATGTAGTTCCTGAAAACCATGTTGCCTGGGTGTAACAAGGATTTCGAATTTGGGAGGTAAAGATATGCCGCAGCGTAGCCAACCTTTCAATTCCTATACCGGTCATTCGGGAGTGCGTGGTCATGGTGTGGCGCCGACCGTGTTGGTTCTGGCGCTGGGCTTTCATGGCACGGCGGCGTGGGCCAACTGTCAAACCGCGGGCAGCGCGGTCACCTGTGACGCGAGCAGTCCGAACCCCTACACCGGCACGGTGGGAAGCGGAGCGAGCAGCGGCAATCTGACCATTACCGTGGGACCGGGCGCACGGATCGAATCCGGCAATGCGCATGCCATCAGCGTGGGCACGGGAAACACCATTTCGCTGGACGGCAATGCGCAGGTGAGCAATTCCGTGACGACGGGCGGGCCGGGCAACTACAACGCCGGGCTCAACACCATCGAATTCGAGCATACCAATACGCTGATGATTGGCGCCGACGCGCGCGTTGCCGCTGAAGGCACGGATCCGGCGGCGCACGCCATCGCATTTACCGGTCGCACCAACGTGGTCACCAACTACGGCACGGTATCGTCGGCCAGCGGCGCGGCAATCTGGAACCAACTTGAAGACAACTATGTCAGCAACACCATCTACAACTATGGCGTGATCGAGACGACGGCCAACGGCGGCAATGCGGTCGTGATCGGCAGCGCTACCGGCAACGGTGCTACCGATAGGGGCATGAGCCTCTATAACTATGCCGGTGGGCGCATTGTGGGCAACGTGGTGCTGGGCGAAGGTGACGACACCGTCAGGTTGGAGGCCGGGTCGACGCTGACAGGATCCCTGGACGGCGGGGCGGCGGGCACCGATGTGCTGTACCTGGAAGGTACGAGCGGATCGGGCGAGTTGACCCAGGATATAAGCAATTTCAATGAAATCAACAAAATCGTCAACGGGTCGACATGGACGCTGGCCGGATCGCTTGGCGCAAATAGCTCGGGGAAGGCCACGGTCGTCAATGCCTACAACGGTGAACTGATTGTCACCGGCGACAACAGCGCGGCCACGGCGGGCAGCATGATGACGGTCTGGGCGGGGGCGCGTCTGCAGGTGAATACGACCAGCGCCATGGCGGCGATTCAGTCCAACGGCAGCGGCGTAGCGGCCTTTTCCCAGCAAACCGACGGTACCTATGCGGGTGTGCTGAGCGGTAGCGGAAATTTTGCCAAGGAAGGTGCGGGGTCGCTGACATTGACGGGTGTCAATACCTACACTGGCACCCTGCAGCTGAAGGAGGGCAAGGTCATCGTCTCGGCGGCTGAGAACCTGGGTGGGGCCAACTCCATGCTGGAGTTCGATGGCGGCACGTTGAACACGACCTCGGATATGACGAGCGTCCGCCGTGCGAGCATCGCCGCGGGAGGCGGTACGTTCGAGGTGGCAGGCGGCACGACGCTGAACTGGACGGGCCGAGTGGTCGGCAACGGTACGCTGGTCAAAGAAGGTGCGGGAACGCTGGCCCTTTCCGGGTTTAACGCTCACGGCGGCACGATCGTCAATGCCGGCACAGTGCAGATCTCGAACGACTACGGACTTGGCAATGGCGCGTTGACGCTCAACAACAGCCGTCTGGCCAGCACGGCCGACATCTATACGGAAGCCGCGGCTACCGTGAACGGCAACGGTACGTTCGACACCGCGAACGGGACAACCCTGCAATGGATGGGCGACATAGGCGGCGCCGGCGCGCTGGTCAAGACCGGCGCCGGTACGCTGCTGCTCGGGGGCGACAGCCTGTACGCCGGAGGCACGGTGGTCAATGCCGGCACGGTGCAAGTGTTCAAGGACGCGAGCCTGGGGGGCGGCGCGTTGACATTGAATAATGCGAGTCTGGCAAGTCTGGGCTCTTTTTCGACGGCGCGCGCGGCCACGCTGACGGGCAACGGCACCTTCGACACGGCTACCGGCACGACGCTGGGATGGACCGGGGACATAGGAGGCGCCGGCGCGCTGGTCAAGACCGGCCAGGGCACGCTGGTGCTCGGTGGCGACAACCAGTATGCGGGCGGCACGACGGTCAATGCCGGCGCGGTGCAGGTTTCGCGCGACGCGAACCTGGGCGCCGCGGCCGGCGCGGTGGCGCTCAACGATGCGCGCCTGGCGAGCACGGGTACGTTCTCGACGGCGCGCGCGGCCACGCTGACGGGCAACGGCACCTTCGACGCGGCTACCGGCACGACGCTGGAATGGACCGGCGACATAGGCGGCGCCGGCGCGCTGGTCAAGACCGGCCAGGGCACGCTGGTGCTCGGTGGCGACAACCAGTATGGCGGTGGCACGACGGTCAATGCCGGTACGGTGCAGGTTGCGCGCGACGCGAACCTGGGGGTCGCGGCTGGCACGGTGGCGCTCAATGGCGGCACGCTGGCGGCATCGGCGGGTTTTACGAGCGCTCGCGGCGTGACCATCGGAGCGGGTAACGGGGCGATGTCGGTGGCCAGCGGCGCGAGCCTGGACTGGCAGGGCCTGATCGGCGGCACGGGCGCCCTGGCCAAGGAGGGGGCGGGCACGCTGGTGCTGGGTAACGACAACCAGTATGCGGGCGGCACGGTGGTCAACGCCGGCACGGTGCAGGTTGCGCGCGATGCGAACCTGGGTGCCGCGGCCGGCGCGGTGACGCTCGATGGCGGCACACTGGCGGCATCGGCGGGTTTTACGAGCGCTCGTGGCGTGACCATCGGCGCCGGCAACGGGGCGATGTCGGTGGCCAGCGGCGCGAGCCTGGACTGGCAGGGCCTGATCGGCGGCACGGGTGCCTTGATCAAGGAAGGCGCGGGCACGCTGGTGCTGGGTAACGACAACCAGTATGGCGGCGGCACGACGGTCAATGGCGGCACGGTGCAGGTTGCGCGCGATGCGAACCTGGGTGCCGCGGCCGGCGCGGTGACGCTCGATGGCGGCACACTGGCGGCATCGGCGGGTTTTACGAGCGCTCGTGGCGTGACCATCGGCGCCGGCAACGGGGCGATGTCGGTGGCCAGCGGCGCGAGCCTGGACTGGCAGGGCCTGATCGGCGGCACGGGTGCCTTGATCAAGGAAGGCGCGGGCACGCTGGTGCTGGGTAACGACAACCAGTATGGCGGCGGCACGACGGTCAATGGCGGCACGGTGCAGGTTGCGCGCGACGCCAACCTGGGTGCCGCGGCCGGTACGGTGGCGCTCAATGATGCGCGCCTGGCGAGCACGGGTACGTTCTCGACGGCGCGCGCGGCCACGCTGACGGGCAACGGCACCTTCGATACGGCCACCGGCACGACGCTGGGATGGAGCGGCGACATAGGCGGCGCCGGCGCGCTGGTCAAGACCGGCCAGGGCACGCTGGTGCTCGGTGGCGACAACCAGTATGCGGGCGGCACGACGGTCAATGCTGGCGCGGTGCAGGTTGCGCGCGACGCCAACCTGGGTGCCGCGGCCGGCGCGGTGGCGCTCAACGATGCGCGCCTGGCGAGCACGGGTACGTTCTCGACGGCGCGGGCGGCCACGCTGACGGGCAACGGCACCTTCGATACGGCCGACGGCACGGCGCTGGGATGGACGGGCGACATCGGCGGCGCCGGCGCGCTGGTCAAGGAAGGCCTGGGTACCCTGGTGCTGGATGGCGACAACCAGTATGCGGGCGGCACGACGGTCAATGCCGGTACGGTGCAGGTTGCGCGCGATGCGAACCTGGGTGCCGCGGCCGGCGCGGTGACGCTCGATGGCGGCACACTGGCGGCATCGGCGGGTTTTACGAGTGCTCGTGGCGTGACCATCGGAGCGGGTAACGGGGCGATGTCGGTGGCCAGCGGCGCGAGCCTGGACTGGCAGGGCCTGATCGGCGGCACGGGTGCCTTGATCAAGGAAGGCGCGGGCACGCTGGTGCTGGGTAACGACAACCAGTATGGCGGCGGCACGACGGTCAATGCCGGTACGGTGCAGGTTGCGCGCGATGCGAACCTGGGTGCCGCGGCTGGCGCGGTGACGCTCGATGGCGGCACACTGGCGGCATCGGCGAGTTTTTCGAGTGCTCGTGGCGTGACCATCGGCGCTGGCAACGGGGCGATGTCGGTGGCCAGCGGCGCGAGCCTGGACTGGCAGGGCCTGATCGGCGGCACGGGTGCCTTGATCAAGGAAGGCGCGGGCACGCTGGTGCTGGGTAACGACAACCAGTATGGCGGCGGCACGACGGTCAATGGCGGCACGGTGCAGGTTGCGCGCGACGCCAACCTGGGTGCCGCGGCCGGTACGGTGGCGCTCAATGATGCGCGCCTGGCGAGCACGGGTACGTTCTCGACGGCGCGCGCGGCCACGCTGACGGGCAACGGCACCTTCGATACGGCCACCGGCACGACGCTGGGATGGAGCGGCGACATAGGCGGCGCCGGCGCGCTGGTCAAGACCGGCCAGGGCACGCTGGTGCTCGGTGGCGACAACCAGTATGCGGGCGGCACGACGGTCAATGCCGGCGCGGTGCAGGTTGCGCGCGACGCGAACCTGGGCGCCGCGGCCGGCGCGGTGGCGCTCAACGATGCGCGCCTGGCGAGTACGGGTACGTTCTCGACGGCGCGCGCGGCCACGCTGACGGGCAACGGCACCTTCGACACGGCCGACGGCACGACGCTGGGCTGGGCGGGCGACATCGGCGGCGCCGGCGCGCTGGTCAAGACGGGCCAGGGCACGCTGGTGCTGGATGGCGACAACCAGTATGGCGGCGGCACGACGGTCAATGCCGGCACGGTGCAGGTTTCGCGCGACGCCAACCTGGGTGCCGCGGCCGGCGCGGTGGCGCTCAACGATGCGCGCCTGGCGAGCACGGGTACGTTCTCGACGGCGCGGGCGGCCACGCTGACGGGCAACGGCACCTTCGATACGGCTGACGGCACGGCGCTGGGCTGGACGGGCGACATCGGCGGCGCCGGCGCGCTGGTCAAGGAAGGCCTGGGCACCCTGGTGCTGGATGGCGACAACCAGTATGGCGGCGGCACGACGGTCAATGCCGGCACGGTGCAGGTCGCGCGCGACGCAAACCTGGGCGCGGCAGGCGGCGCGGTGCGGCTGCAAGGCGCCACGCTGGCCAGCACGGGCAGCTTTGCCTCGGCGCGCGCGCTCACGCTGGGTGCGGCCGGCGGCACCTTCGCCACGCTGGGCGCGACGACGCTGGGCTGGGATGCGGCCATCGACGGCGCGGGCGGACTGACCAAGACCGGCGCCGGCGATCTGGTTCTTTCGCAGGCCAACACCTATGCCGGGCCGACCTTGATCAAGGAAGGCCGGCTGGCCGTCAATGGCAGTATCGCCAGTCCCGTGACCATCGATCCTGGCGGGGTGCTGGGCGGCACGGGCCGGGTCCTGGGGGCGGTGGCCAATAGCGGCACGGTGGCGCCGGGCAATTCCATCGGAACCCTGACCATCGTGGGCAACTACGCGGGCACCGGCGGGCGGTTGGAAATGGAGGCGCAGCTTGGCGGCGATGCTTCGCCGGCCGATCGGCTGGTCATCGATGGTGGCGCTGCCACTGGCAGGACCGATGTGGTAGTGATCAATCAGGGCGGCCTGGGCGGGCAGACCGACCAGGGTATCCCGCTGGTCGTGGCGCGCAATGGCGCGACGACGACGGCGGACGCCTTCAGCCTGGCATCGCCCGTGGCCGCGGGCGCCTATGAGTACAAACTGCTGCGCGGCACGCCTGATGGCACGGCAGCCAATGCACAGAACTGGTACCTGCGTTCGGGTCTGCTGGTGCCGCCGGCTGAAGTGCCCGGCGGTGGACCCGGCGGCGCGCCCGAGCCGGAATTCATTCCGTTCTATCGGCCGGAGGTGGCGCTGTACGCCGGCGCACCGATGCTGATGCGGGCCGTCGGCCTGCAGGCGTTGGGCACGTATCACGAACGTACCGGCGAGCAGGGCCTGATGACGCGGGACGATCCCGACCCCGTGCGGCGCGGCGCGTGGACACGCGCTTTTGGACGGACGTTCGAGCGCTCGGGTAGCGGCGATGTGGATCCGCGCTTCGACGGACACGTGGCGGGCTTGCAGGCCGGCGTTGATCTCTACGCCCGCCGCTCGGACCAGGGCCATGCCGATCTGGCCGGGGTTTTCGGCGGATACGCGAACGCGCGCGGACACATGGACGGTTTCGCGCGGGGAGAAACCGGTGCCTATGCCGGCAAGCCGGACCTCAATGCCTACTACATCGGTGGCTACTGGACGCACATTGGACCGAGCGGCTGGTACGTGGACGCGGTGCTGGCCGGTACGCGCTACGAGCAAAAGGCCAAATCGAGCAACGACCTGCGCACCGAGGCCAAGGGCTGGGGCGTGACCGCGTCGGTGGAGGCGGGCTACCCGGTGCCCATCGGCGAGAAATGGCATATCGAGCCGCAGGCGCAATTGGTGTACCAGCGCCTGACCGTGTCCAACGGCGAGGACGATGTGTCGTCGGTGTCGTACCGCACCCCCGACAGCGTGACGGCGCGCCTGGGCGCGCGCCTGTCGGGTCAGTACGCGTACAACACGACGCAACTGCGGCCGTTCATGGAAGTCTCCCTGCTGCGCGACTTCGCGGGTACCGACACGGTGACGTTTTCCGGCATCGACCGGATCGACTCGCGGTACCAGGCAACGGCCGTGGACTTGACGGCGGGCCTGGTGGCGCAGGTCCGCAAGGACGTGGGCCTGTGGGGGCAGGTGGGCTACGGAAAATCGATCGGCGGCGGCGACGGCAGCGATCGAGGCTGGGCCGCCAGCCTGGGGCTGCGCATCGAATACTAGGCGGCGCCGGCAAGCGCGGGACGCACGCGCGTCCCGTCCGGCATTCCGATCTTCCCGGGGCGTGGGCACGCCGCTTGCTGGGGCGTGGGCGCACAGGCCGATCGCTTGCATGGCAAGCGGTACGAGTGCGCCTTTTTACCGACCGAGGAAGACAATATGAAGACCTGCATCCATGTCCTTGCCGCCGTATCGGGCGATGCTCGGGACCAGCACGAGACGGACGCCGAGATGCGCGACGGCAAGTAGCCGCGACCCATTCCACGACAAGGAGCCAATCATGAACAACCGTATCCGGGCGGCCCTGCTTGCCGCCATCACGCTCGTCGCGCTGGCGGGCTGCAACACCATGTCGGGCGCCGGCAAGGACATCGAGCGCGGCGGCGAAAAAATCCAGGAGAAGGCGCAGTAGCAGCACCTCGGCCGGGGCGCGTTGCCGCTCCGGCAAATCCGCACGACAGGCGCGCGAACGCGCGTTCCACGCATCGCGTCATCCAGACGCTGTCCGGCATCGCGCCGGGCGCAGGCGATTTTTTCAAACGCAATGTACTACTAGGTCGAGATCATTCCTACTCGACCAAGCTGATGGCGCCTGCATCTTTCGATGCCGAATCTCCCTAGGATTTCTTGATTGCCGGTGTCAGTAGTCACTGGCAAGCAAGCTGGGAAGACTACGAATTCCTGTCTGGTTTCCGTCGCCACGCACGTGCACGGCCACTGACCGCGTCAGATCGCCACGGCCGTACCGACCAATTCGCTGCGTGGCCGCTTCATCCCTCTTGCTTCATCCATAAACCTTACCAGCGTCGTGGGGTGATCCCTGCGTGCGCCCATACATTTCATTTCGCGGGAGAAATCATGAGACGGTTAAAGGCCCAGGCTTTCGAGGGCAGCCGCAGCAGGCCGGCAGGACATGGGGTGGCGCCTACCTTGCTGGCGCTGGCCCTGGGGTTCCAGGGGGCGGCGGCGTGGGCCAATTGCACGACGTCAAACGGTGCTACCACTTGCACCAACGCCAACGGCTCTCATACCAACAAGGTGGGCAGTGGACCGAGCGGGATGAACGAACGCGTCACCGTGAATCAGGGGGCGCGCATCGAGACAAACGCCAGCGCGGCGATCAGTGTGGGAACGAGCGGGCAGGTACGAATCGAGGGCGGTGCAGTAGTGCAAAGCACGGTCAATACTGCTGCGTCCGGCCAGTACGCCAAAACGCTGGAAGCAGCAAGCAATAACAATATTTCCATCCAAGTAGGCGCGCAGCTCCTGGCCAAGGGCAGCGCTTCGCAGTCCAGCGCGTTGGGATTGTCAGGCGCCGGCAATACCGTCACCAACCATGGCACGATCCGGGCCGATAATGCCGCGGCAATCTGGATCACTGCCAATACCGCCAATGCGGCCAATACCATCGATAACTACGGGACTATCGAAACAGTGCTCAATGGCGGCTACGCCAACGCCATCGGCAGCACGCGGAACAACAGCGCCACGGGCGCTGGCGTGACGGTACGCAATCATGCCAACGGGCGCATCGTCGGCAACGTGAAGTTCGAGGCTGGCGACGACAGCGTCATACTCGACGGCGGCTCTACCATCACCGGATCCTTGAACGGTGGCAGCGGCAACAACAGCCTGACGCTGAAAGCCGGCGACGGCACGCTGGGCCGCGCAATCCGCAACTTCGGCACGATCACCAAGCAGGAGGCTGGAACCTGGACCCTGAATGGCCAGGTCGGCCGCAACGACAACAACCTCAAGTCCACGGTCAAGGTGGAGGGCGGCACGCTGGTCTTGCGCGGCGACAACAGCGGCGCCACCCAGGGCGGCGTGTTGCAGGTGTCCGCCGGCGCTACGGCGGATGTAACTGCCGCCAGCGCCATGCAGTCCATCAGCAACGCCGGCACGGTTCAGTTCACGCAGGACAGCAATGCCGCCTACGCCGGCGTGCTGAGCGGGACCGGGAGCATCGTCAAGCGCGGCGGCGGCGACCTGACGTTGACGGGCAACAACACCCATACCGGCAAGGTGGTGGTGGAGGCGGGCAGCCTCAGCGTATCGGCGGCCAACAACCTGGGTGGCGCAGGTAGTTCGGTACAGCTCAAGGGCGGCGCCCTCGCCCTCAAGAAAACCATCGCCGTCAATCGCGGCCTGACGCTCGATTCCGGGGCGCAGACGTTGATCATCGAGCCGGGAACAACCACGACCTGGCAAGGCCAGGTCAGCGGCGCCGGCAAACTGGTGACCCAGGGCGGCACGCTGGTGCTGGAGCACGCGTCCAATACGTATAGCGGCGGTACGGAGATCAACAACGGAACGCTGCGGGCGGCGCATGACGCCAGCCTGGGTTCCGGCACGTTGGCGCTCAAGAACAGCCAGCTGGCCGCCACGGACAGCTTCACGGCCACGCGTGCATTGACGCTCGCTGGAAACGAAAGCATAGACGTCGCAGCCACCAAGATACTCAGTTGGAACGGCGAAATCAGCGGTGCCGGCACCCTGGTGAAGGAAGGCCAGGGGACCTTGCTGCTGCGCGGAACCAATCAGCAAAATGGCGGCACGACCGTCAATGCCGGTACGCTGCAGATATCCCGCGACGCCAATCTTGGCCGAGGGGCGCTGGCGCTGAACGACGGCACGCTGCAGAGCACCGGCAGCTTCGCGACCTCGCGCGCGGCCACCTTGCGCGGCCAGGCCACCATGGAGGTCGACGCTTCGCATACCGTGACCTGGAATGGCGAGCTGAGCGGCGGCGGCATGTTGCGCAAGTCAGGCCAGGGCACGCTGGCCCTGGCCGGCGCCAACACGTACTCGGGTGGCACGGTGGTCGAGGCCGGCGCGCTTCGGGCAGGACACGAAGACAACCTGGGACGGGGCGCAATAACCCTGCAGGGCGGAGATCTGCTTGCCGGCGGCAGTTTTTCGAGCAACCGCGATCTCACGCTTGTCCGCGGTTCCTTGGACGTGGCTCGCGACGCTACCCTGACCTGGAACGGTGCGATATCGGGCGCCGGCGATCTGGTCAAAACGGGGGACGGGACTCTGGCGCTCACTGGCGTCAACGAGTACGCCGGCCAGACCGTGCTCAGGCAAGGCAAGCTGCGCGTGGCCAGGGAAGAAAGCCTGGGCGGCGGTGCGCTGGTGCTGGAAAACAATACGGTGTTCGAGAGTGCGGGCTCGTATGCCATCGGGCGGCGAGTCACGCTCAAGGGCGCGCCCAAGGTGGCAACGCCCGCGGGCGACACGCTCGAATGGCGCGGCACGGTCGACGGCGACGGCAAGCTGTACAAGCAAGGCGGCGGCACGCTCGTGCTGAGCGGCAACAATACCTACGCCAAGGGCGTCGAGGTCTGGGGCGGGGTCGTGCAAGTCTCTCGCGACCAGAACCTGGGCGCGGCCAATGGCGCGGTCACGCTCAACGGCGGCGGGTTGGCGGCCAACGGGGATTTCACCAGCAATCGCCAGCTGGAGCTGACCGCCGGGGCCAAGGCCATCGACGTCGCGGCCGGCAAGGACGTGACGTGGCGCGGTGTCGTCAACGGCGCCGGCGCGCTGACCAAGGCCGGCGACGGCACCTTGAGGTTGGAGGGCGTCAACACCTACACCGGTGGCACGCGCTTGCAGGGCGGCACCGTGCAGGTATCGCGCGACAACAACCTAGGCCAGGCCGCCGGCGCGGTCACGTTCGACGGCGGGCGGCTGGCCAGCACCGGCAGCTTTGCGACCGCACGCGCGGCCACGCTCAACAACGCCGGCCAGATCGATACCGCCCAGGGCACCACGCTGACGTGGAACGGCGCCATTGGCGGCAAGGGCGAGCTGCGCAAGCAAGGGGCGGGCACCCTGGTGCTGGGCGGCGCCAACACTTACCAGGGCGACACCCGCGTCGAGGCTGGCACGCTGCAGGTGTCGGCCGACGCCAATCTGGGCCAGGGCGCCGTGCATCTGCACGACAGCCGGCTGGCGACGACCGGTACCTTCGCGACCTCGCGCCGTCTGGAGTTGACCGGACGTGGCACGGTGCAAGCGGCTGCCGCCGCCACGCTGGATTGGCGCGGGACGGTGGCTGGCGCCGGCACGCTGGTCAAGGAAGGCGCAGGCACGCTGGTGCTGGCCGGCGACAACCAGCATGCCGGCGGCACCGAGGTCAGGGCCGGCACGCTGCAGGTATCGCGCGCCACCAACCTGGGGCCCGGCGCGCTGGCGCTGGAGAACGCGGCGCTGGCCACGACCGCCAGCTTCACGGCCACGCAGGCGGCCACCCTGACCGGCAACGCCGCCATTGACACGGCCGCCGGCACCACGCTGGGATGGGAGGGGGCCATCGGCGGAACCGGCAGCCTGCACAAAAAGGGCGAGGGCAAGCTGGTGCTGGTCAAGGACAACCACCATGACGGCGGCACCACCATTCACGCCGGCACCCTGCAGGTGTCGCGCGACGCCAACCTGGGCTCGGGGCAGAGCGCGGTGACGCTGGATGGCGGCGCCCTGGCGGTTTCTGCCGGGTTCTCCAGCGGGCGCGAGATCGTCGTGGGCGCCGGGCACGGCGCGCTTTCGGTGGCGGGCGGCCACACCCTGCAATGGCAGGGCCAGGTCGGCGGGGCGGGGACGTTGACCAAGACGGGCGACGGCACGCTCGTGCTGGAGCACGACAATACCCACGCCGGCGGCACCCGGGTTACCGGCGGGGTGCTGCGCGTCTCGCGCGACGAGAATCTGGGCGAAGCGCATGGCATGCTGACGCTCGACGGCGGCACGCTGTCTGCCACCGCCGGGTTCGCGAGCCGGCGCAACGCCACCGTGGGCAACGGCGGCGGCCGGATCGTCGTCGCCGACTCCGCCACGCTGGATTTGCAGGGCGACGTTGCCGGCGCGGGCCGGCTGGTCAAAGAGGGCGCGGGCATACTGGCCCTGGGCGGCACGAACACCTATGCCGGCGGCACCGTGGTCGAGGCCGGCACGCTGCGGGTCGCGCGCGACGCCAACCTGGGCGGCGGCGCGCTGATCCTGAACAACAGCCGCCTGCATGCGACCGCCGGCTTTGCCACCGGCCGCGATGCGACCCTCTCCGGGCGCGCCTCGATCGACACTGATGACCGGGCGACGCTGCAATGGCGCGGCACGGTCGATGGCGCCGGCAGGCTGGTCAAGCAGGGCCTGGGCACCCTGGTACTGGACGGCGACAACCGGTACGCGGGAGGCACCGAGGTCAATGCCGGCACGCTGCAGGTCGCGCGCGATGCCAACCTGGGCGCGGGCGACGTGGCGCTCAATGGCAGCCGCCTGGCCGCCACCGCCAGCTTCGCGACCGCGCGCACGGCCACGCTGAGCGGTGCGGCCGCCATCGACACGGCCGACGGCGTCACCTTGGACTGGAATGGCCTGCTCGACGGTGACGGCGCCCTGGTCAAGCAGGGCAACGGCACCCTGGCGCTGGCCGCGGCCAATCGCTACGGCGGCGGCACCATCGTCAAGGCGGGCGCCGTGCGGATCGCCCGCGACGCCAACCTGGGGCGGGCCGGCACAGGCGTAACGCTGGACGGCGGCGCGCTGGCCACCACGGCGGATCTCGCGACCGGCCGCGCGGCGACCCTGGGCGCGGCCCACGGCACGCTGGAGGTGGCCGCCGGCACCCGCCTGGACTGGAACGGGGCGATCGGCGGCGCCGGCGCGCTGACCAAGACCGGCGCCGGCACCCTGGCGCTGAACCACGACAACCAGCATGCCGGCGGCACCCTGGTCCACGGCGGCACGCTGCGCATCGCCCGCGACGCCAACCTGGGCGCGGCGGGCACGGCGGTGACGCTGGACGGCGGCACGCTGGCCACCACGGCATCGTTGGCGCTGGATCGCGCGCTGCGCGTCGGGGCGCGCAATGGCGTATTGCTGCCGGACGCGGGCACGACCCTGGATTGGCGGGGCGTGGTCGCCGGCGCGGGCAAGCTGACCAAGGCCGGTCCGGGCATGCTGGTGCTCAGCGCCGACAACCGTCATGGCGGCGGCACGGCAGTCACCGGCGGTACGCTGCAAGTCTCGCGCGACGCCAACCTGGGCGCGGCGGCCGGCGCCCTGACGCTGGACGGCGGCACTTTGCTGAGCACCGCCAGCTTTGCCTCGGCGCGTGCCGCCACCCTCGATGCCGCGGGCGGCACCTTCGTCACCCGCGACGGCACCCGGCTGGATTGGGACGGCGCGATAGGCGGGGCGGGTGGCCTGGTCAAGGAGGGCGCCGGCGAGCTGCGGCTTGGCAATGCCAATACCTACCAGGGGCCGACCCGCATCGCCGCCGGCCGCCTGGCCGTCAACGGCAGCATCGCCAGCCCGGTCACGGTCGAGCAGGCTGGCGTGCTGGGCGGCACGGGCCGCATCGTCGGGGATGTGGCCAACCGCGGCGTGGTCGCGCCGGGCAACTCGATCGGCGCGTTGACGGTAGCCGGCAATTACGCTGGTACCGGCGGCAGCCTGGAAGTGGAGGCGGCGCTTGGCGGCGACGCCGCGCCGGCCGATCGGCTGGTGCTTGACGGCGGCGCGGCCAGCGGTGTCACGCCGGTCGTGGTCAAGCCGCAGGGCGGGGTGGGCGGCCTGACCCTGCGCGGCATTCCGGTGGTCGTGGCCCAGGGTGGCGCCACGACCGCGCCCGGGGCCTTCCGCCTGGCGCAGCCGCTGGTCGCGGGCGCCTACGAGTACCAGTTGCTGCGCGGCGCGGGCGACGGCGCCGCGGCGCAGGCGCAAGACTGGTACCTGCGTACGTCCCGCGTCGAGCGCGACAAGGCGGGCAGGATCGTCAAGGTCGTGCCCTTCTACCGGCCCGAGGTGGCGCTGTATGCCGGCACGCCGATGCTGATGCGCATGACAGGCACGGAAATGCTGGGCAGCTATCGCGAGCGGGCGGGCCAGACTGGTGCGGTGTCGCCCGAAGCGGGCGCCACGGCCGCGCGCGGTGGATGGGCGCGCACCTTCGGCCGCCGTTTCGAGCGTTCCGCCGGCGGCGAGGCCGCGCCGTCCTTCGACGGCCATTTGGCCGGCGCGCAACTGGGCGCGGACCTCTACGCGCGCAGCTCGGGCACGCGGCATACCGACGCCTTCGGGGTGTTCGGCGGATATGCCACGGTGCGCGGCGACGTGCATGGCCTGGCGCGTGGCGAAATCCAGGCCGTGGGGACGTCCACGCTGCGGGCCACCCAATTGGGCGCCTATTGGACCCACACTGGTCCGGGCGGCTGGTACATCGACACGGTGCTGGCCGGCACGCGCTACAGGCAGCAGACGAAGTCGTCCGCTCAGGTCGGCGCTGTCAGCCGCGGCTGGGGGATGACGGCTTCGGTGGAGGCGGGCTATCCGTGGCAGCTCAACCCGCGCTGGCGCATCGAACCGCAGGCCCAGGTGGTGTATCAGCAACTGGGCATTGCCAATGGCGCCGACCGCGTGTCCACGGTGTCGTACAAGACGCCCGATGCGCTGACGGCTCGGTTAGGTACGCGCCTGTCGGGCCAGTACGCATACGGGAAGGCGCAGTTGCGGCCGTTCATGGGCGTATCGCTGCTGCACGATTTCACCGGCGCGGACACCGTCACGTTCGCGGGCGCGCATGGCGTACGCGCCAGCCGCCAGAACACGGCCGTGGATCTGAAGGCGGGCGTGGACACGCAGCTGGGCAAGAGCGTAGGCCTGTGGGGGCAGGTAGGCTACGGCAAGTCGGTCGGCAGCGGCGACGGCAGCGACCGTGGCTGGAGCGCCAACCTGGGGCTGCGCGTGGCGTATTGACCAGAGGCCAGGCCGGCCGCTCGGCGGCCGGCATTGCGGCTATATTGGCGTATGCCGACCACTACGCCCGCCCTGCGCCCGCAAGTCCTGACCGAAGCCGCCTTCGCGCCTTATGGCTGGATGCTGGGCAAGCCGCTGCCTGCCGGCGACGATGTGCCGCGGTTCAGCAACCCGGCCACCGATTTCTGGCAGGAGCATGTGTTCGACACCGGCGTTGGCGCCGGCAGGGAGACGGAAGTGCTGTGGGTCAATTACCGGGTCAGCCAGCCCGGTTTCGACACCCTGGAAAAGCACCTGCTGACCCAGCAGGCCATCGTGCCGCTGACCGGCGCCATCGTGCAGATCGTCGCGCGCAGCGCGTTCGACGGCAGTCCCGACCTGGCCAGCCTGGCCGCTTTCGTGGTGCCGCCGGGGCAGGGCATTTGCATGCGTCCGGGCTGTTGGCACGCCACCCGGATTTCCGGCGGCGAAGTGACCTGCCTGATGCTGACACGCCGATCGACCACCCTGGACCTGGTGCGCCACCTGCATGGCGAGCCGGCCCGCGAAAGCGAAATCGTGGCCATCGTGCCGCATGGGCTCGACCTGCCTGCGCGGCCCACGACGGAGGGGCCGTCCCCGCACGGGCGCTGACGCCCGTGGCAAGACGTGCCTGTCCCCGCCGGGGGAGCGACACCTGCGGCCAGGGTGCCTGTCCCCGCGGGGACAGGCACCCGTCAAGCGACGGTATCTGTTCTTTCCCGCCTGCAGCCCACGTTTTGAGACGGCCCTTACGGGCCGTTTTTCTTGCGTGCGTCACGCCGATTCCGCTTGCGCGGGAAATATTTGTCCCGTAGTATGGGATCAAATCTCAATTTACGGGATTAATAAAAAGCCGCGCCAGCGGCTGCCATCACCCACTGCGCGACTGGGCTGCCTTCAGTCTGCGCATCAGGAGACAAACGATGTACCGAATCGTCAGCGCGCTTGCGGTGTCCGTTACCTGCCTGGCCGGCATGGGCGCCGCGCAGGCGGACCAAGGCGCGGCCGCCTACCCCGACAAGCCCATCAAGATCGTCATTCCCTATTCCGCGGGCGGGGGCACCGACCAGTTCATGCGCATCGTGTCCGAGCGCGCCTCCCGGGTGCTCGGCCAGCCCATCACCATCCTCAACAAGCCGGGCGGCAGCACCGTGATCGGCGTGAACGCGGTCATCGGCGCCGCGCCCGACGGCTATACGCTGCTGGTGTCCACCAACACCAGCTACACCCTGATCCCGTACGTGATGTCGCCGCCACCCTATGCGCCCGAGAAGTCGCTGGACTACGTGGCCACGCTGGGCCAGACGTCCATGGTGCTGACCGCCAACAAGACCATGCCGTCCGATCTGAAGACGGTCCTGGACTCGGCCAGGCAGAGTCCCGGCCGCTACACCTACGCCACGTATGGCGTGGGCTCGTCGACCCATCTGGCGGGCGAGGTGTTCATGAACGATACCGGCGTCGAGTTCCGCCACATTCCGTACAAGGGCGTGGAGGCGGTGACCGCGCTGGCCGGCAACCAGGTGGACCTGATGATCGACGGCATCAACGCCGCGGGAACCATGCTGGATGCCGGCAAGACCCAGGCGCTGGTGGTGCTGCAGCGCACCCGCTCGCAATTCCTGCCCGACACGCCGACGCTGGTCGAGGCGGGCTACCCCGAGGCCGCCGAGAACGTCATTTCCTATGTGATGGCGGCGCCCAAGGGCACGCCGGCAGCCGTCATCGACAAGCTGCAGAAGAGTTTCGCCGAGGCCCTGCGCGACCCCGGCGTGCTGGCCCAGGCCAAGGCCATGCGCACCGAGGCGGCCTTCAAGGGGCCGGCGCAGACGCAGGCGTTCGTGGACAGCCAGTCGGCCTTGTTCAAGGACATCGTCGCAAAGAAAAACATCAAGTTCTGAACAGGCAAGGGCAATGAGCAGTCTCGAACAGCAAATGCAGCCGCCGGGCCAGACCTGGTGGGACATCATCGAAGCGCACGCGCGGCGCTTTCCGGAACGCGACGCGCTGGCGCACGGCGATGGCGCCATCACCTATGGCGAGCTGGTCGCGCGGGTGCGGCGCTGCGCCGCCGGCCTGAGCGCACGCGGCATCGGCGCGGGCGATTGCGTGGCGCTGCTGGCCCCGCCCACGCCCGACCCCATGGTCTGCCTGCTGGCCGCGGCGCGGTTGGGGGCGTTGTGGGTCGGGCTGAATCCCAGGTACCAGGCGCGCGAAATGGCCTATGTGATCGGCCACGCGCAGCCCAAGCTGGTGCTGTCGGTGCGGGAGTTCGAAGCGCGCCGCTACGCCGATGACCTGGAAGCGGCGCTGGCCACGCTGGCGCCGCAGGCCCGGCGTCCCGAGCTGCTGTACTACGACAGCCAGGCGTCCTGCGACGAGGCAATGCTGCACGCGTTGTGCGACGCGCCGGATGCTGCGTGTCCGGCGCCGTTCGACGATGCCGCCCAGCCCTGCATGCTGGTCTACACCTCGGGCACCACGGGCAATCCCAAGGGCGTCCTGCTGAGCCAGACGGCGCTGATCTATCGCTCTACCGTGCAGGCCCGCACCTTCGCCACGCGCAGCCACCCGGTGGTCATCAACTTCGCGCCGATCAACCATATCGGCGGCATGCACTTCCGGGGGCTGTCGCAGATCCTGGCCGGCGGCACCATCATCTACCAGGAGCGCTACCGGCCGGCCGAGGTGATGGGCCTGATCGAGAAGCATCGCGTCAACATGCTGATGCTGGGCTCGACCATGCTGCAGATGCTGATCCGCGAGCCGTCCTTCGACATGTCCATCATGCGCGGGATGGAGTGGTTCATTTTCTCGGGCGCGGCCATTCCCATGCCCATCCTGCAGCGCGTCAAGGAGCACTGCCCGCGCATCGGCTCCACCTACGGCCTGACCGAATCGTGCGGGTCGGTCAGCTACATCGTCGCCAGCGATTCGCTCGAGGCGGCCGCCTATACCGTGGGGCGCGCCATTCCCGAAGGCCAGTTGCGCGTGGCCGACGAGCAAGGGCAGCCGCTGCCCGCCGGGACCCAGGGCGAGCTGCAGGTGCGCGGTCAGTACTGCATGAATGGCTACCTGCGCGACGCCGCCGCCACGGCCGGCGCCTTCACGCGGGACGGCTGGCTCAAGACCGGCGACATGGCCCAGCGCGAGGACGACGGCAACTTCCGCCTGGTCGGGCGCATCAAGGAAATGTATAAATCGGGGGGCTACAACGTTTACCCGCGCGAGATCGAGGTCGTGCTCGAGCAGCACCCCAATGTGCTGATGTCGGCCGTCATCGCCGTCGACGACGAGCTCTACCAGCAGGTCGGCCACGCGCACCTGATCCTCAGGCCCGACACCGAGGTGTCGGAACCGGAGCTGGTGCAGTGGTGCCGCGAACGCATGGCCAACTATAAAGTGCCCAAGCGCATTTTCGTCCGCAACTCACTACCGATGCTGTCCATAGGCAAGGTCGACAAGATTGCCTTGCGGCAGCAGCACTAGACCATCCATGTCCAATCCGCTGAACCGTTACCACCACATCCTGCACGCCATCGCCGGCCGTCCCGGCGGCCTGTCGCTGGCCGACCTGGCCGCCGCCACCGGCCTGCCGCGCAGCACGACCCATCGCATGGCCACCACCTTGCGCGAGATCGATTACCTGGGCCAGGACGACGCCAGCGGCAACTTCGTGCTGGGCGATGGCCTGATCGGCCTGATGCGCAGCAGCCTGGCCCAGGACAGCAAGCTGGCGCTGTTCGATCCCGCCTTGAATTTCGTGGTGGGACGCCTGGAGGAAACCGCCTTTTGCGCGCGGCTGTGGAACGACGAGGTGGACCTGGTGCAGGCGGTCACGCCCACCCGCAAGGACCAGCTGTACATCTACCCGGGCGTGGGCGGCCGGCCGCTGGACAAGTGCTCGTCGAGCAAGGCCATCCTGGCCTACCTGGATCCGGCCCGCATCCAGGCGCTGCTCGAACCGCTGGCCAGCAGCACCCCGGGGCTGCGCGTGGACACCTTGATGCAGGAGCTCGACCAGGTGCACCGGCAGGGCTTTGCCATCTGCGACGGCGAAATCGACGAAGGGGTGCTGAGCGTCGCCTGCCCGGTGATGAGCGGCCCGGCGCGCGGCCTCTACAGCATCGGCGTGGTCGGCCCCGCCGCCCGCCTCAAATCGCATGACCTGCAGGAAATCGTCGAAGTCCTGCACTCGGCCGCCGACCTGGCCGCCGCCGAACTGCTGAACAGTTAGCGACTCACAAGGGGAACACCGCTATGAAGGAAATC
This sequence comes from Bordetella bronchiseptica, assembly GCF_900636925.1. Taxonomy (NCBI): domain Bacteria; kingdom Pseudomonadati; phylum Pseudomonadota; class Betaproteobacteria; order Burkholderiales; family Alcaligenaceae; genus Bordetella; species Bordetella bronchiseptica. The sequence continues at coordinate 4,676,742 of NZ_LR134326.1, read as the reverse complement.
ATTTCGCTGGAGAAAACAGGCGCGGTGGCGACGGTCACCATAGACCGCGGCGGCAAGCGCAATGCGCTGAGCCAGGAGATGGTGCTGCGCCTGACAGATATCGCGCTGCAGCTGCAGCAGGACACCTCCGTGGCGTGCATCGTGCTCAGCGGCAACCAGAACGAATTCTCGGCCGGCATCGACCTGGGCGATGCCACGCGCTGGAGCCTGGACGACAAGACCCAGCTCGAGCGGCGCGCCATCGCCTTGCGCGGCACCCGGCTGTGCAAGGCCTGGGAAGACCTGCCGCAGATCACCATCGCCGCCGTCGAGGGCATGAACGTGGGCGGCGGCATCGCGCTCACGCTCGCCTGCGACTGGCGCGTCATGGGCAAATCGGCCTTCCTGTTCGTGCCCGAAGTGCAGATCGGCATTCCGTTGGGATGGCAGACCATTCCGCGCCTGGTGAACCTGGTCGGCCCGGCGCGCGCGAAACAGATCGTGCTGCTGGGCGAAAAGATGTCGGCCGACACCGCGCTCGAATGGGGCGTGGCAGATTTCGTCGTGGCCGACGGCGCGGCCTGCGCCCATGCCCAGGACCTCGCAGCGCGCATCGGCAAGATGCCCGAGCTCGCGGTGCGCATGTCCAAGCAAAGCATCAACGCGTATGCCAACGCGCTGAACCACCTGGGCAGCCACATGGACGTGGACCAGGCCATGCTGTGCGGCCAGACCCAGGACGCCGTCGCCGTGCGCGATCGCTACGCCCGGTAACGGCGGCACCTTTCAATCATTCACTCACCCATAAAGGATCAATCATGCTGGACTGGAACCAATACCGCTCGGAACTGATGACGCGCATCGGCGAAATCGCCAAGGCCAGCCCGGAAACCGTCAAGGGCTATCAACAGCTTTCGGCGGCCGGCAAGCAGACCAATCAGCTGGACGCCAAGACGCGCGAACTGATCGCGCTGGCGGTGGCCGTCACCACCCGCTGCGACGGCTGCATCGCGGTGCACGCCAAGGCGGCAACCGACAACGGCGCCACCAAGGGCGAGATCGCCGAGGCGCTGGGCGTGGCCGTGGCGCTGAACGCCGGCGCCGCGCTGGTCTACTCGGCCCGCGTCATGGACGCCGTGGACGCCGCCCAATAACCGCCGCGCCGTCGCGGCGCACCCGGTACAAAACCATACAAGGGGAATAGGGAATGTCGAGACTTGCACGCTTGCTGCTGGCCGGCTGCTGCGCGCTGGGCGCCGCGGCGCCCGCCGGCGCCGGCAACTGGCCGGCCGGCCCGGTCACGTTCATCGTGCCGTTTCCGGCCGGTGGCTCCATGGACACCTTCTCGCGGCCCATCGCCGGGCAGCTCAGCAAGGAACTGGGCGTTCCCGTCGTGGTATCCAACCGCTCCGGCGCGGGCGGCGGCGTCGGTATCGCCGCCATCGCCCGCGCCGCGCCCGACGGCTACACCATCGGCATGTCCAGCGTCGGCAACATGGCCATCAACCCGCATATCTATCCCGACCTTCCCTACAGTCCGCTCAAGGACTTCACGCCGATCGGGCTGGCGGGCCGCTTCGTCAACGTGCTGGTGGTCAACAGCAAGATCCCGGCCCGCAATGTCCAGGAGCTGATCGAACTGGACCGCAAGAAGCCCGGCAGCATCACCTTCGCCTCGGCCGGCAACGGCTCGACCAACCACCTGTCCGGCGAGCTGCTCAAGCAGCTCACCCACACCAGCTTCCTGCACGTGCCGTACCGGGGCAGCGGCCCGGCGCTGGCCGACGTGGTCGCGGGCAACGTGGCGTTCATGTTCGACACCCTCAACACCTCGATGCCGCTGATCGAATCGGGCGCCTTGCGCGCGCTGGCCGTGACCAGCGCCGAGCGCAGTCCCTTCCTGCCCGACGTGCCCACCATGAACGAAGCGGGCGTGGCCGGCTACGCCAAATCGGGCGAAGACCTCTGGTGGGCCATCATCGCGCCCCAGGGCGTGCCGGCCGACGTGCGCGACAAGCTGAATGCGGCGCTCAACAAGGCGCTCGGGTCTCCCGCCTTGCAGGCCCAGGTGCGGGCCCAGCGGGTCGAGACGCTGACCAGCACCCCGGATGCGCTGCAAACCATATTGCGCGACGACTACAACCGCTGGGGCGGCATCGTGCGCGATGCCGGCGTCAAGCTGGATTGACGGGGCGCGCGCCCTCCGTGGCGCGCGCGCCGCCCGGCTGCGTAAACTGGAGGCGTTCCTGGACGAAGCGCGAGACCGGCCTCGGCCAGGCCCCCGGGCCATGCCCTGCCTGGCCCGCTTCGAGGAGGCTTCCATGTTCGACGCCCTGCTGCTTACCCAGAACGACGACCGCGCCATCGTGGCGCAACGCGCCCGGCTCGACGAGGCGCAGTTGCCCGATGGCGACGTGCTGGTCGACATCGCCTGGTCCACAGTCAACTACAAGGATGCGCTGGCCATCACCGGCCGGATTCCCATCGTGCGGCAATTCCCCATGGTGCCCGGCATCGATTTCGCCGGCACCGTGCTCGAAAGCCATGACTCGCGCTACCGCGCGGGCGACGCCGTGCTGCTCAACGGCTGGGGCCTGGGCGAAGCCCACTGGGGCGGCCTGGCGCGCAAGGCGCGCGTCAAGGCCGACTGGCTCGTTCCCATGCCCGGCGGCATGGACGCGCGCCGCGCCATGGCCATCGGCACGGCCGGCTACACCGCCATGCTGTGCGTCATGGCCTTGCAGCGCGCCGGCGTCAGCCCAGAGGCGGGGCCGGTGCTCGTCACCGGCGCCAACGGCGGCGTCGGCACCATCGCCATCAGCCTGCTGGCGCGGCTGGGCTTCGAGGTGCACGCCAGCACGGGGCGCCTGAACGAAGCCGACTACCTCAAGCAGCTGGGCGCAACCGAACTGATCGACCGCGCCACGCTCAACCAGCCTGGCAAGCCCCTGCAGAAGGAACGCTGGGCCGCCGCGGTCGACAGCGTGGGCAGCCACACCCTGGCCAACGTCTGCGCCAGCATCCGGTACGGCGGCACCGTCGCCGCCTGCGGCCTGGCGCAAGGCATGGACTTTCCCGCCACGGTCGCGCCCTTCATCCTGCGCGGCGTCACCCTGGCCGGGATCGACAGCGTCTACGCGCCGTTCGCGCGCCGCGCCGAGGCCTGGGGCCGTCTGGCGAGCGAATTGCCGGCCGAAATCACCGATGCCAACACGCGCGCCATCACGCTCGACGAAGTGGTCGACCTGGCGCCGCGGCTGCTGGCGGGCCAGGTGCGGGGCAGGGTGGTGGTGGACGTCGGCGCCGGCTGACGCGGATATAGCCAGTAAAACTGAATAAACCTTCGGATAATTCGATTGGTCAGGTTCGGGGCAAGCCGCTAGCCTGCGAGAGTGACAGCAGATGCAGTCGTTCTACCAGGAGCCAGCAGTGGCAGCAGATCTCAAAGAAGCCCCGCACCCGCCCAAGGCCTTGTCGGGGTTGCGGGTATTGGATATCGCAACCTTTCTCGCCGCGCCGTTTTGCGGAACCATCATGGCCGACTTCGGCGCCGACGTCATCAAGATCGAGCAGCCCAAGGGCGGCGATTCGTTGCGCAAGTTCGGCACGCCCTCGCCGTGCGGCGATACGTATATGTGGATGAGCGAGGCGCGCAACAAGCGCTTCGTCACGCTGGACCTGCGCACCCCGGAGGGCGCGGCGCTGTTCAAGGAGCTGGTGCGCGAGTCCGATGTGGTGCTGGAGAACTTCCGGCCCGGCACGTTGGAGAAATGGGGGCTGGGCTACGACGTCCTGTCCGAGCTCAACCCTGGCCTGATTCTGCTGCGCGTGAGCGCCTATGGGCAGGACGGGCCCAAGCGCGAAGAGCCGGGGTTCGCCCGCATCGCGCATGCGTTCGGCGGGCTGGCGCACCTGGCTGGCGAGCCGGACGGCCCGCCGGTCGTGCCGGGTTCGACCTCGCTCGCGGACTATATCTCGGGGCTGTGGGGCGCCATCGGCGTGCTGACGGCGCTGCAGGCGCGCAACCACACCGGCCTGGGCCAGGTCGTCGACATCGGCCTGTACGAGTCCGTGTTCCGCCTGCTGGATGAAATCGCGCCCGTGTACGCGGCAACCGGCTTCGTGCGGCGCCGGCTGGGCGCGGATGTTCCCAATGTGGCGCCGCACAGCCACTACCAGACCCGCTGCGGCCAATGGGTGGCGATTGCGTGCAGCAATGACCGGATGTTCGAGCGCCTGGCCAGCGCGATGGGCAAGCCCGAACTGGCCGGCGACGCCAGGTTCGCCACCGCCGCGGCCCGGGCGGAAAACCGGCCGGCCATCAATGCCCAGGTGGCGGCGTGGAGCGCCCGCTTCGACCTGCAAGCCTTGCTGGACCTGTGCCGCGACGAGGGCGTGCCGTGTTCGAAGGTGTACTCGATCGAGGACATCTTCCAGGACGAGCAATACCGGGCGCGCGAGAACCTGATGGAAGTCGACGATCCGCGCATCGGCAAGACGGTGCTGCCGGCCCCGGTGCCCAGGCTGTCGGGCACGCCGGCCCGGTTCCTGCGGGCCGGCGGCGCGCTGGGGCAGGACAACGCCGGGGTGTTCGAAGAACTGCTGGGCGTGTGCGGCGAGCGGCTCGCGGCGCTCAGGCAGGCGGGCGTCGTGTAGTCGCCCGGGCGGTTCGCCGTCCGCTCGGCCCGTGGATCAGGTCGCGCACCAGTTGCGCCAGCCTGGCCGCGGCGGGCGTCAGCTTTCTATGCCGCAGCCGCACGATCGCCACGTCCCGGGTCATCCGGGGGCTCGCGATGGGCAGCACCTGCACATCCTTGTGCGGCTTCGCGGGCAAGACCATGGCGGGCAGCACCGCCGCCCCGAGCCCGGCGGTGGCCATCGATATCAGCGTCTGCGCCTGCGAAAACTGGAACTTCGTATTGATCGTCAAGCCGCGGCTGCGCGCCGTATCGTCGATCAGGGCGCGCAGCGCCGTGCCGGGGTTGAGCAGCAGCAGCGGCATCGAGGCCAGCCGCGCCAGGGTGATCTGCTCGGCGGTGTCGGGGAAAAGATTCCTGGGCACCACCGCGTACAGGTTCTCGGTCAGGATGGGCTCGAAATCGAACTCCGGCAGCTCCATGATGGGCCCGATGCCGAAGTCCGCCTCTTCGCGGCGCACCGTCTCGAACATATCGCCCGAGGTCAGCTCCCGCACGAACACTTCCACGCCGGGATAGTCGCGCTCGAAAGCCGCCAGGATGGGCGCCAGCCGCGTCGACGACACGGTGGTCGAGCACGAGAGGAAAATGCGGCCGCGCTTGAGGTCCACCGTTTCCTGTATCTGCCGCAGCCCGTTCTCCATTTCGTGGACCGCCCGGCGCGCGCTCTCCAGCAATTGCGCGCCTTCGGCGGTCAGCCTGACCTGCCGCGTGGTGCGGTGGAAAAGGTCCACGCCCAGCTGCGCTTCGAGCTGCTTGATCTGTCCCGTCACCGCGGCCTGCGAGCGGTGCGAAAGCTCGGCGGCCTGGCGGAAGCTGCAATGCTCGGCCACCAGCATGAACGTATGCAGCAGCTTCAGATTGATGTTCGGTAAGGGTCGGCTCTTTTCTTTGCCCATGCGGCCAGCTCCGGTCGCGGCGCACCGGCCGGCGCGCCGCGGACTTCAATAGATGAATAATCGATAAGATTAATCACATAATAACTTTGCGCAAGCCTCCTATGATGCTTTCCGTGCATCACAGGAGAGCATTGAGCATGGACGCCAAGAGTATGCTGCTGGCCCGGGGCCGGTTGCTGGAGGACTTCAAGACCGGTGATCAGTACGCGCACTGGCCCGGCCGGACGATCACCGAGGCGGACAACATCCAGTTCAGCCTGCTGACGATGAACCGCCACCCGGCCCATTGCGACCATCACTACGCCTCGCAGACGGAGTTCGGCAAGCCCTTGGTCAACAGCGGCCTGACCCTGGCGATCGTGCTGGGCATGAGCGTCGACGACATCAGCGCCAACGCCGTCGCCAACCTGGGATGGCAGGAGATCGAATTGCTGGCCCCCGTGCATCCCGGCGACACCGTGTACGCGCGTTCGCAGGTGCTGTCGGTGCGCGAGAGCAAGTCCCGTCCGGGCCAGGGGGTCGTGACCGTGCGCACCGAAGGCGTGCGCGCCGACGGGGTCGTCTTCATGCGCTTTGTCCGCAGCTGCCTGGTTCCGTCGCGGGCCTCGCTCGCAGGGGCGCGGCAGTGAACCTGGATTTCCTCAAAGGGGTGCGGGTCATCGAAAGCTCCGCCTTCATCGCCGCCCCCCTGGCCGGCCTGACCCTGGCGCAGTTCGGCGCCGAGGTGATCCGGCTGGACATGACAGGCGGAGGCATCGACTACGAGCGCATGCCCCGCATGCCCGACGGAACAAGCCTGTACTGGACGGGCCTGAACAAGCAGAAGCGTTCCGTCGCGCTGGACCTGCGCAAGCCCGAAGGCCGCGACCTGGCCAGAAAGCTGGTGTGCGCGCCGGGGCCGGACGCCGGCATCCTGCTTACCAACATCGGCGTGCCCTGGCTGTCCCACGCCGCGCTGGCCGAGGGCCGCCCGGACGTCATCACCTGCACCATCGAAGGCAACGCGGACGGCTCGAGCGCGGTCGACTATACGGTCAATTGCGCCACCGGCTATCCGCATGCCACCGGCGACGGACGCGAGCCGGTCAACAGCCCGCTGCCGGCCTGGGACGCGTGCTGCGGCTATCAGGCCGCGATGGCGGTGGTGTCGGCGGTGCTCAGGCGGCGCCAGACAGGCCAGGGCGCGGAGCTGCGGCTGGCGCTGTCGGACGTGGCGTTTGCGCTGATGTCGCACCTTGGCACGCTGGCGCAGGCCGAGCTGCTGGGCGAGGACCGCGAGCCCTTGGGCAATCATCTCTACGGCGCCTTCGGCAGGGACTTCGTCACCCGCGACGGAAACCGGGTCATGGTCGCGGCCATTTCGAAAGGGCAGTGGCAAAGCCTGGTGCGGACATGCGGCCTGGCCGAGGCGGTGGCCGCCATCGAAGCGCGCACGGGCGCCAAGCTGGCCGAGGAGGCGCAGCGCTTCGCGCACCGGGACGCCATCGCCGCCGCCTGCGAGCCCTGGTTTCGGGCCCGCACGCTGGCGCAGGCCAAGACCGCGCTCGACGACGGCGGCGTCTGCTGGGGCCTGTACCAGACGGCGACCCAGATGCTGGCCCGGGACGGCCGGGCGGGCAGCGCCAACCCGCTTTTCGAGCGGATCGCGACGGCCGGCGCCGGCGAACACTGGGCGCTCGGCACGCCGGTGCGCGAGCCGCGCGCCACGCGCCAGCCTACCCAGGGCGCCAGCCGGCTGGGCCAGCACACCGACCAGGTGCTGGGCGAGCTGCTTGGCCTGAGCGCCCGGCAACTATCGGACCTGCATGCCGCCGGCGTGGTGGCGGGACCATCCGGCGACCCACGGGGCGCCCATTAGGCAGCTGGGCGGGCGCTTGCCCGGATCAGCTAGCAAAAAGGCTTTTACAACAAGGAGACTGTCATGACATTGCGCTTTGCCTCGCTGGCCGCGGCACTTTGCATCCTGGCGCCCCAGGCGCACGCGACCCAGGCCTATCCCGACAAGCCGGTGCGCATCATCGTGCCCTGGACGCCCGGCCAGGCCACCGACGTGGCCGCCCGCGCCGCCGGCGAAAAGCTGGCCGCGGCGCTGGGGCAGCCGTTCATCGTGGAAAACAGGGCAGGGGCCGGCGGCACCATCGGCGCCACGGCGGTGGCCAAATCGGAAGCCGATGGCTACACCCTGCTGGCCGGCTCGTCGGGCTCGGTGACGGTCAACCCGCTGCTGATGAAAAGCGGATTCTCGCCGTCCGATCTCGAACCGGCCGGCCTGGTCGCGAAGGTGCCCTATGTGCTGGTGACCTCGTCCGACTTCCCGGCAAAGACCGCGCAGGAACTGATCGACCTGCTGCGCAAGAGCCCTGAGAAGTACACGTTCGCCTCGTCGGGCAACGGGTCCATCGGGCACCTCACCGCGGAAGTCTTCATGGACAGCGCGGGCATCAAGGCCCAGCACATTCCGTACAAGGGCAGCGCCGCGGCGCTGACCGATGTCCTGAGCGGGCAGGTCTCGTTCATGTGGGACTCCGTCGCGTCGGTGGCCCCGCACGTGAAATCCGGACGCGCGCGCGCCTACGCCGTCTCTTCCGCACAGCGCTCGGCCAGCATGCCGGATGTGCCGGTGCTGGCCGAAGTCAGCGAGATCAAGGGCTTCGACATGGTCGCCTGGGTCGGCCTGATGGCGCCCAAGGGCACCCCCGAGGATCGCCTGGAGCGGATCAACCAGGCCCTGCTCGAATCCTTGCGCGCCAGCGATGTCGCCAAGCAGTTCGTGACCCTGGGCATCGACCCCTATCCCGCATCGCGCCAGGAGGCCAGGAAAGTACTGGCCGCCGAGAACCAGCGCGTCAGCGAGATGATCCAGCGGCTCGGCATCACGCCCCAGTGATATCGGGCGGGATAGCGGCCGGCCCGCCAGGCATCCTGGCGGACCGGCGCGGCGGCGGTGCGTCCGTCACCGGCGCATGTCGCGCCATCAGTTCCACGATCCAGTCGATGAACACGCGCAGCTTCGCGCTGACATGCCGGTTCTGCGGATACGCGATATACAGCGGCATGGGGTCGAGCCGCCAGTCGCCGAACAGCCGTATCAGCGCGCCGCGCTCGACGTGCGCCTCGGCCATGTACGTCGGCACCCCGATCACCCCCATTGCGGCCAGGCCCGCGGCAAGATAGGCATTGCCTTCGTCCAGCAGCAGGGCATGGCGGCCGGCCACCTCGATGCGCTCGTCCGCCCGCCGCATGGCGCAGGGAAACAGACGGCGCGCGCGCGACCACGAGAAGCCGATGATGCGGTGCTGGGCGTCTTGCAGCTCGCGCGGATGGGCGGGCACGCCGGCGCGCGCCAGATAGCCGGGCGAAGCGTAGACGCCCAGCTGCAGGTCGCCCACATGGCGTGCCGCCAGCGACAGGTTGCCGATCTGGCCGCCCCGGATGACGCAATCCACGTTCTCGTCGATCAGGTCCACTTCCCGGTCGCTGACCCCCAGATGCAGCAGAATGTCCGGATACCGCGCCTGGAAGGCCGGCAGCGCCGGGACCAGGATCGTGCTGGCGAACGGGCTGGGCACATCGACCCGCAGCCTGCCTCCCGGCGTGGCCGACGCGCCGGACAGGCTGGTCTCGGCGTCTTCCAGGTCGGCCAGCAGTTGCCGCACCCGCTCGTAGTAGGCGGCGCCGTCGGCGGTGGCGTTGACCTTGCGCGTGGTGCGATTGAGCAGCCGCACGCGCAGGCGCGCCTCCAGTTGCTGCACCAGTTGCGTCACGCTGGTCTTGCTCATGTGCAGGGTGTCCGCCGCCTTGGTGAAGCTGCCGGTCTCCACTACGCGGGCGAAGGCCCGCATCGCATCGAAACGATCCATCGTTGTTCCAGGCTGTCCGATTGTTTGGATTCTACAAACAATGTTGGGTGCGATCGCCTGTTTATCGGCTCGGCGGCGCTCATTAAAGTGGCTCGCGCTGCCCCGATGGGCACGTTTCAATCATCCATGATGGAGATACTTCAATGCCCGCACGCAACGTGGTTTTTCCGGCCGGCCGCCAGGCCTTGTACGACCGCAACCGCTATTCGCCGGCCATCCGGTCCAACGGCTTTCTGTTCGTCTCCGGCCAGGTCGGCAGCCAGGAAGACGGTTCGCCGAAACAGGGGCTGCAGGACCAGGTCCGCCAGGCGTTCGACAACCTCAACGCCATCCTGGCAGCCGCCGGGTGCGGCTTCGACGACGTGGTCGATGTCACCGTGTTCATGGTCGACCCTCAGTCCCGGTTCGAGCAGATCTGGGAAGTGGTGCCCGAGTACTGGGGCCCGGCGCCGCATCCTACGCTGACCGCCGTCGGCGTGACCTGGCTGTATGGCTTCGATTTCGAGATCAAGGTGATCGCGAAGCTGCCGCGGGCGAGCCAGGACTGAGGCGGTCATCGGGGGCCGCGGCTTGCTGGACCGGCCGTGCGGCCTCCGGTGGCCGCCGCTCCCCGGGGCCAAAGACCGCCATCCCTATCCGTGTTTCCCCTCATTCTTGTGTAATGCGTCACGCGCTACTATTCGCTCAAATTAAGTAGCGCGTCACGCATTACATAGGCAAGAGCAATATGGAGCAAGTCACGGGGTACTGCACGCTGTGCCGGTCGCGCTGCGGATCCGTCAACCACGTCGAGAATGGCCGGCTGGTCGCCGTGACGCCGCTTGCCGGCCATCCCACGGGCGGGGCCTTGTGCGCCAAGGGCCGCGCGGCGCCGGAAATGATGGCCGAAAGCCATCGCCTGCTGCGCCCGCTCAGGCGGACCAATCCGCGCGGCGCGGCCGACCCCGGCTGGCGGGAAATCGAGTGGTCCGAAGCCCTGGACGAAGTGGCCGCGCGGCTGGCGGTCGCGCGCCGGCGCGATGGCGCCGAAAGCGTTGCCTTCGCCGTCACCACGCCCAGCGGCACGCCCATGGTGGACAGCTTCGAGTGGGTCGAGCGATTCGTGCGGGTGTTCGGCAGCCCCAACCTGATCTACGCGGTCGAGGTCTGTGGCTGGCACAAGGACTATGCCCATGCGCTGACGTTCGGGCGCGGCATCGGCGTGCCGGACCTGGAGCATACCGACACCATGCTCCTGTGGGGCCACAACCCCGCGCGGACCTGGCTGGCGCAGGCCGCGCGGATCGCGGCGGCGCGCCAGCGCGGGGCAAGGGTGGTGGTGGTGGATCCGAATCGGGAGGGATCCAGCCAGCAGGCGGACTTGTGGCTGCGGGTGCGCCCCGGCGCCGATGGCGCGCTCGCGCTGGGCGCCATACGCCACCTGCTGCATACCGGCCGCTTCGACCACGGCTTCGTGGCGCGCTGGAGCAACGGGCCGTACCTGGTGGACGGCGCAAGCGGCGCCTTGCTGCGCGCCGCGGATTTGTGGCCCGACGCCGACCCGGCCGCGCGGGTGGTGATGCTGGACGGCAGGCCGGCCGCCAGCGGCCGCGGCGCGGATACCGCGCGGGCCGAGCTGTTCGGATCCTGGACCTTGCGCCTGCACGACGGCCGCGCGTGCGAGGCCGTGACGGTCATGCACGCCTTGCGGGTTGCGGTGGAGCGCTACACGCCGGACGAGGTCGCCAGGCTGGCCTGGCTGGACGAGGCCGAGCTGGCGCAATTCAACGCCATCTTCGAGAACGCGCCCCGGCTGTCCTATCACTCCTGGACCGGCGTCGGCCAGCATACCAACGCCACCCAGACCGACCGCGCCATCGCCACGCTATACGCCTTGACGGGCGCATGCGACAGAAAGGGCGGCAACCTGTGGACCGTGGCGCCGCCTTATCGCGCCGTCAACGGGTATCGGGAGCTGCTGTCGCCGGTGCAACGCGCCAAGGCGCTGGGGCTGGACGAACTGCCTCTCGGGCCGCCCAGCCTGGGATGGATCACGGCGCGCGACTTCTGCCGGGCCGTCCTGCAACAGGACCCCTATCCGGTGCGCACGCTGGTCAGCTTCGGCACGAACCTGCTGGTCTCGCAGGCCGAGACCGCCCGCAATCTGGAGGCGCTGCAGGCCCTGGACTTCCACGTGCACGTCGACATGAGCATGAACCCGACCGCCATGAACGCGGACATCGTCCTGCCGGCTAACATGCCCTGGGAGCGCGAAGCGCTGAAGCTGGGTTTCGAGATCACGCAGGCGGCCGTGGAGCATGTGCAACTGCGCCCCAGGATGGTGGAGCCCGCCGGCGAGTCGCGCGCGGACTACGAGATCGTGCTGGAGCTGGCGCGCCGCCTGGGGCTGCGCGATGCGTTCTTCGGCGCGGACATGGATGCGTGCTGGAACCACCAGCTGGCGCCGTTGGGTATCGATGTGCAGGCCTTGCGCAGGCAGCCCGAGGGCATCCGCTTTCCGCAGCCGTTTGCCCACGAAAAGTACAAGACCCTGCGCGACGGGCAGCCCGTCGGCTTTCCCACGCACGACGGCAGGGTGCAGATCCACTGCGCGGCCCTGCACGACATCGGCCAGCCCGCGCTGCCTTCCCATGTCGAGCCGGCCGACACGCCGGCGCGGCATGCCGGCGCATACCCGCTGGTGCTGAGCACGGCCAAGAGCGGCTGGTTCGTGCATTCGTCGCATCGGTATGTGGCGTCCTTGCGGCGTAAATCGCCCGATCCGCAGGTGTACCTGAGCACCGAGGCCGCGCGCGACCGGGGCATAGCCAGCGGCGACTGGGTGCGCGTGCGCACGCCCTACGGCGAAGTCGCCTTGCGCGCGAAAATCAACGCCGACCTGCACGCCAACGTGGCGATCGCCGAGTTCGGCTGGTGGCAGGGCTGCGAGGGCCTGGGGCGCGCCGACGGCGCCATCGTCGGGCCCGCGTCCAGCAATATCAACGCCATCATGACCGATCGCCACCGCGACCCCGTCAGCGGCTCGGTGCCCCTGCGCGCCACGGTGTGCGACATCGTGCGCGACGACGCGCGCAACCGCGGCAGCTGGAGCGGCGCGCGCGAATTCGTGCTGGCGCGAAAGCGCGGCATCGCGCATGACGTGGCGGAGTTCCGCCTGCTTGCCTGCGACGCGCAGGCGTTGCCCGATTTCCTGCCGGGGCAGCACGTCATCGTCTCCATGCCCGGCGGCGCCGTGCGGCGCGCCTACTCGCTGACCGGCCCCAATCGCGCACCCGCCCACCTGTCGATCGCCGTGCGCCGTGTGCGCGACGGCGACGGCCCCGCCGGGCTGATGTCCAATGCGCTGCATGCGCTGGACGAGGGCGCGCGCGTGCTGCTGTCCGCGCCGGCGGGCGTCTTCACGCCGCCCTTGCGCACGGCGCGGCCCGTGATACTGATGGCCAGCGGCATCGGCATTACCCCCTTTCATGGCTACCTGGAAGCGCTGGCGCAAGACGCCGGGCCTGCCCCGTCGGTGCTGCTGGTGCACGCCTGCCGCGATGGTTCGTCGCACCCGTACGGGGCCGAGCTCAAGCGGCTGGCGCAGCGTATCGGGTCGGTGCGCACCCTGACCGTGTATGCCGAGCCGGCAAGCCGCGACGTGGCGGGCCGCGATTACCAGCAGCGCGGCCGGCTGGATTTCGCATGGCTGTCGCCGGAGACGGTGGCGGCGCGGCCGCTGGTCTACCTGTGCGGCTCGCCGGGTTTTCTGGCGTTATGCACCGACGCCCTGGCGGCGCGCGGCGTCCCGCGTTTCGACATTTTCTCGGAAACGTTCACCAGCGAAAAACGCGTGCCGGACACCCTGGCGCCCCAGCCGATCGAGATCGAGGCAGAGCAGGGCGGCTTCACCTGGGACCCCGCGGCCGGCACCTTGCTCGACGCCGCCGAACGCGCCGGGCTGTCCCTGCCGAGCGGCTGCCGCGTTGGCCAATGCGAGAGCTGCGCCATGCACATCGTTTCCGGGCAGGTGGCCCACCTCATTGACTTCGATGGTTCCGCGGACACCTGCCTGACCTGCCAGGCGGTTCCGATCACGCCTTTGACGCTGCGCAGGTAATCCTATTCTTGCCTTCCTCAGGAGTTTGCCATGCCCAACAATCATCTAACCGCCGCTGCCCCCGCACAGGGCAGAGAGGCCATAGCCAGTCCCATGGAACGCTTCTCCCAGGCCATGGTCGCCTGGGCGGAGAAATGGTTTCCCGATGCCTACGTCTTCGTGGTCGTGGCGTGCGCGGTGGTCGCGCTTGGCGCCATCCTGCACGGCGGCGATCCGCTTGCCGTCAGCAAGGCGTTCGGCGAAGGCTTCTGGAGCATCATTCCCTTCACCATGCAGATGGCCATGGTGGCCATCACCGGCTACGTGCTGGCCTTGTCGCCGCCCGTGGCGCGGCTGCTGCGGGCGCTGGCGCGCGTGCCCTCGACCCCGCGCGGCGCCGTGGTGTTCATCGGCACCCTGAGCATCCTGCTGTCGCTGGTCAACTGGGGCCTGAGCCTGATTTTCTCGGGCCTGCTGGTGCGCGAAATGGCCCGTCGCAACGATCTGCGCCTGGACTACCGCGCGGCCGGCGCCGCCGGGTATCTGGGGCTGGGCTGCGGGTTCACGCTGGGCATGAGCTCGTCGGCCGCGCAGCTGCAGGCCACGCCGGCCAGCATTCCGGCCTCGCTGATGCCCATCACCGGCGTGATCGGCTTCTCCGAAACCATACTGACCTGGCAGAACCTGGTGGTGGTGATCCTGGTTACCGTGGTTTCGGGACTGGTGTGCTACTTCACGGCGCCCAGCCCGGAGCGCTCCTTGACCGCGCAGGACCTGGGCGTGGACCTGACCGAACCCGAGGCGCAGGCGGCGCAACGCCAGCGCCCCGGCGATTACCTGGAGTTCAGCCCCTGGCTGACCGTGGCCGTGGTCGGGCTGGCCTCGGGGTGGCTGTATCTCACCTTCCGCAGCGGCAACCCGTTCATCACCATGTCGCAGCTGAACACCTACAACTTCGTGTTCCTGCTGCTGGGCCTGCTGCTGCACTGGCGGCCGCGCAGCTTCCTGGAGAGTTTCGGCCGCGCCATGCCCAGCATCGGCGGCGTGATGCTGCAGTTTCCGTTCTACGGCGGCATCGGCTACGTGCTGACCAAGGTCGCCAACGTGCAGGGGCATACCCTGTCGGACGCGATCGCGCACTGGTTCGTCAGCCTGGCGCACGACAGCAGCGTGTTCTCGATACTGGTCAGCATCTATTCGGCATTCCTCGGCTTCTTCATTCCGTCGGCCGGCGGCAAGTGGGTGATCGAGGCGCCGTACATCATGGACGCGGCCAACCAGATCCAGGCCCACCTGGGCTGGACCGTCATGGTCTACAACATCGCCGAAACGCTGCCCAACTTCATCAACCCGTTCTGGATGCTGCCGCTGCTGGGGATACTGCGCCTCAAATCCAAGGACCTGGTCGGCTATACCGCCATGCAGTTCCTGGTGCACTTCCCCATCGTCGTGGCCGCCGGCGCGATCCTGATGCACACCTTCAGCTATGTCCCGCCCGTCATCCCGGGACAGTGAGGCCGCCCGCCATTGCGCCTGCCCATCCATGGACCATGCAAGTTGAAAAACCGCCCGCCATCCACTGCGGCGCGTCACGCGCTACATCAGCGGTTTTGTTAAAGTGAGGGCTACAACAACGCACGAACCAGCATGGAGGTAAACCGAATGGCGAGGATGGCGCCGCCCGCGAATCTGCGAGAGTCCGTTATTGCGCAATTGCGTTCCCGGATCGTGTCGGGCGCCGCGGCGCCGGGCATGATCTATTCGGTTCCCAGCCTGGCCAACGAGCTGGGCATCTCCACCACGCCCGTGCGCGAGGCCTTGCTGGAATTGAGCCGCTCGGGCCTGGTCGAACCCTTGCGCAACCGCGGCTTCCGGGTCCAGGCCATCACCGTGCAGGACCTGGAAAACCACTTCGACGTGCGCGTCATGCTGGAATCCGGCGCGCTGGCCACCCTGGCGCGCCAGGGCCTGACCGACACCGCGCCGCTGGTCGCGCTGGCCGACGAAGTGGCCCAGGCGGTCAAGGACCAGGACGTGGGGCAGTACATCGAATCCGACCGCCGCTTCCACGAAGCCCTGGTCGCGCGCGCAGGCAACCCGCTGCTTACCCGGATGATCATGCATCTGCGCGCCGACATGCGGCTCTACGGCATCAATTCCGAGGAGGGCCGCGTGCGCCAGCGCGCCTCGGTCGACGAGCACTACGAAATGATCGACCTGGCCGTCAAGCAGCAACCCGAGGCCATCGTGGCGCTGATCACCCGCCACATCGAATCGTGGAAACCGCTGTTCGCCGCGGCGCTTTGAGCGGTAATCGGGGCGTGGCGGGTGTCTCGTCAGCGCGCCAGCTTCATTGAAACGTCGGTGTGAGTGCCGCGATCCAGGTCGACGCCGGGTTCGACCGTGCATTCGGCCAGCGCAAGCAACTCGTCCGATATCTCGCCGCCCTCGATCCGGCGGGCGATATCGTCGAGCAGCAGCGTGCGCGAGGCAAAACCCTGGCCCTTGAGCCCTCGCGCGAACAGCCGATAGGCCAGATGAGGTTCCACACCCGTCATGACGCCCAGGTCATGGATCCTGCCTTGATCGTTGCGAAGAACCAGACGCCCCGGGCGGGCGTATATCCGGTAAACGCGCCAGGGCGACAGGATCGCCGCATGCGTGCCCGGCTGATGCCGGCTGTGTCCATCGGGGCGCGTGCCGCCTGTTGCCGGCGGCAGAACCCCGAGGCAGGCATTCGCCACGCGTGCGAGGGCCTTCTTCAAGCGCTTCATGATGGGAAACCGAATGGATGGAGGCCATGGCAGGGCAGGCGGCGCAAGGCCGATGAATGCATCGCCTTACGCTGGCCCCCGCGTCCATGCGATGAGTCAGCGCGTTCTCACAGTTCCGCGATCATCCAATCCGGGCGAAACGCGTTGCGTCCAGCCTTGCGGAGATGAGCGGACCGCGCGCGGCTTCTTGCTACTGCGGCGTGTGCTGCTTGAGCGGATCGTTCTGTGCCTGCTTGCGCGCCGCTTCGTCTTGTTCTTCCTGGGTCTGCTTGTCTTGCGGCTTGTCGGGTTGACCGTCTTGTCCCGGCTGGGTTGGAGGGCCTGCGGCGGCGAAGCGTGTAGGGAATGTCATGATGTGTACCTTTTGGGTTGTCGTGGCGAGTGCCACCTGTCCACAGTACGCGCAACGACAGGCAGGACCTACGGTTAAATTGAAACAAGCCGACCAAGGGCTGTGTCGACGCTCAAGTGCCGGCGCGGCCTGTCTTGCGCGTCGTGTCGAAGTAGGCTTCGAGTCTGATTTCCAGGGACGCGTGGGTTCTGGGCGGCGGTTTTGCCGTCAGGCAAAACCATCGCGCCGTGAATTTCTGGCCGCGGTCGGGAGCAATGCCATGCTTCTGGCACCAGGCAGCGGCTACGGCTTGCGCCTCGTCTTCGTTCAGGAAAATTTTGGGCATGCTTGCTCCAACGGGCGTACTGTCCAACGGGTGCATTGCGGCACCCGCGAGCGCGAGGGATGCGTCGGACGCCGTACTTGCCGGATACTGGCCATGCCGTCCCGGCTCAGGACAGCACGCTCTTGCGCAGATGCGCTTCCAGGGCGCGCCAGGTACGCGTGCTGCCGGCGGGCGTTCTACGGAACCACAACTCGGCCATGAGCACGCAGGCCGGCACCGGCGCTCCATGGCAGTAAGCCCAGAGCGTCGCTATCTTCTTGGCGGCCTGGTTTTCGGACACGATCTGTTCGGGTGCATGCATGTTTTTCTATGGGGCCTGGAAAGGGAAACCGCTCGGGCGCGCGGGCGGCGTGGCCGGCAAGGCCAGGCAGATCGCGGGTCGCGCCGGAGAATGTGCGGGGTTGTCGGTTGGCCGCAGTGGCAGCCGGCCGATGCGGCGTCCGGCGTCTGCGGACGGCAATGGGCCGCGTTCCAGTGACGCGGACCCTTGGCGCTGTGGCGGGGGGGGGGGGCGTGACGGCGCTTGCGCGCCCGCTATGCGTGATTGTCGGGGCCGGCCGGCAGGCCGCCTGGCGCGGCCTTCAAGCATGCGGCTCGATGCGACCAGCCCACCATACGCCCTATTGCCGGATTGTCCTATCGATCAATTGCAACAGTCGGGCGATGGCGCGATAGTGCTTGACGTAACCGCCGCGGCGGCCCATATTGAAAATGGCTCGTCAAGCATCGCGATTCCTGTACGGTAAGCGCCCCTGCGTTCCCTTCACCATCCTTTCCTTGATCAGCCTCTCTATTTGGGGAGAGGTGCCCCCATATTCAAGGAAAGTCCATGCAAACAGGCATAGTCAAGTGGTTCAACGACGAGAAGGGTTTTGGTTTCATCATGCCGGAAAACGGCGGCCCCGATCTTTTCGCCCACTACTCTGAAATCCAGGGCGAGGGCCACAAGGCGCTCGTCGAACAGCAACGAGTGAGCTACGTCCAGGGCCACGGGCCCAAGGGGCCGATGGCCACCAAGATCACCCCGTTGTGATCCAGGCGCGATAGCCGTGCGGACCGGGCGAGTTCGCCGGGTCCCGCGCATCGCCCTCCAAGGCCGCCCGGCATGCCGGCGCGGCCTTTGTTCTGCGCGCGACGTTGCCTGCGCCGCTACGGCGGCGGCGTAACTTGATACCATGCGGGTTGATATATCCAGGTCTACTTCCGGCTATGGAACTTCGCCAGCTGCGCTACTTCGTCGAGACCGCCCACCGCCGCAGCATCACCAAGGCGGCGTCGGCGCTGCACATCGTGCAGCCGGCCCTGACCGCGCAGATCAAGGCGCTTGAAGACGAACTGGGCATCCAGCTGCTGGAGCGCTCGGCGCGCGGCGTCAGCCTCACGGTCGAAGGCGAGGCCGTACTGCGCGACGCCGTGTCCGTGCTGCGGGCGGTGGACGACCTGAAGCGGCGCCATGGCGTGGCGGCCCGTCCGGGCCGCGCGGTGAAGATCGGCATTCCCAATGGCATGACGCGCACCTTCGCCGGGCAGTTGATCGAGCGCGCCCGGCAGCAATGCAGTTTCGACATCGAGCTCATCGAGGGTATGTCGGGCCACCTGCTCGAATGGCTGAAATCCGGGCGCCTGGATATCGCCGTGCTGTTCGCCAGCCAGCCGCTCAGGCAGCTGGAGGTGCGCCGGCTGACCGCGGACTCCATCGACCTGGTCGGCCCGCCGGGCGCGCTGGACGCCCAACGCCCGGTCGCGTTCCGCGACCTGCCGCAGTACCCGCTGATCCTGCCCAATGCCAAGCACGGCCTGACGCGCCACATCCAGGCCCAGGCCCGCGCGCTGGGCGTCGAGCTGCGGCACCATACGACCCTGGACTCGATCGCCGAGATCAAGCACCTGGTGTCGCAAGGCGTGGGGTACACCCTGCTCGCGCCCATGGTGTATCGGCCGGAAATGGAACAGGGACTGCTTTCGGCAACCCCTGTCCGCGATCCGGCGCTTACCCGCGAGCTGGTGACGGCCACCCGGCGCCTGCACGAAGCGGGCGACGACATCGCCCAGGTGCGCGCACTGGTGCACGAGATCTGCGGGGCCCGGCAAGACCCCGTCGCCGCGCCCGGCTAGCAGGCGCGGCCGCACCCACGCCCTGTCAGGCGGCCGTGACGCCCGCGCGGCGCACCGTGCCCTGCCAGAGCTCGGCCTCCGTCGACAGGCGTTGCTGAAAGGCTTCGCGCCCCTCCGGCACCACCATCAAGCCCATGGCTTCCAGCCGGCTGGCGATGTCCGGTTCGCGCGCCGCGCGCAGCACCGCCTGCTCCAGCCTGGCGATGCGCGCGGGCTCGGTGCCGCTGTGCGCCACCATGCCGATCCAGCCCATGCCCGACAGCTTGCTCAGGCCCAGTTCGGTCATGCTGGGCACGTCCGGCAGCAAGGGCGAGCGCTTGTCGCCCAGCGTCGCCAGCGCACGCACCCTGCCGCTGCGCACCGAAGCCACTTGCGCGAACAGATTGTCCATCGCCGCGTTGACCCGGCCGCTGACCAGGTCGGGCATGAGCGCGGCGCTGCCCTTGTAGGGCACCGGCACCACGCGCACGTTCAGCTCCTGCCCGATCAGCAGGCTGACCAGGTGCGGCACGGTGCCGATGCCGGGCGAGCCGATCGTGATCGTGTCCGGCTTGGCCTGGGCGGCTTCGAACAATTGCTGCGGCGTGCGCCATGGCGAGTCGGCCGGCACCACCAGCACGTTCGGATTGAGCGCCACCAGGCCCACCGCCTGCGTATCGCGCAGCGGCTGGTAGCTGAGCTGCGGGTACAGCGCAGGGTTGACCACCAGGGGCGGCACCGCCAGCAGCAGCGTGTAGCCGTCGGGCGCCGCCCTGATGGCGGCCTCGGTGCCGATGTTGGTCGCGCCGCCGGGGCGGTTGACGATCACCACCGGCTGGCCGAGCTGCTCGCCCATGGAGGTCGCGATGGCGCGCGCCACCGAATCGGTGGCGCCGCCCGGCGGATACGGCACGATCCACTGCAGCGCGCGGTCGGGATACTGCGCGGCGCGCGCCGGCAGGCCCAGCCCTATGCCCGCGGCGCCCGCCAGCATGCCTTGCAGCAAGGTTCGTCGATGCATGGTGTACTCCTTATTCGGGCAGGTTGGAGCGCGCGGGGCGCGGATGTTGGGGCGCCACCGGCGCGACGGGCGGATAGCGCAGCTTGCCCTTGACCAGCGCCGGGCTCGACTGCGCGCCGGCCCGCACATACTGGCGGCTGGCATCGGTAAACGGCTGATAGTCCCAGGCGGGGAAGTCGCCCTGCAGGCGGCTTTGCTGCACCAGGCGGCGGCGCGCCTGGCTATGCAGGATGTCCTGGTGCAGGCGGCGGGCATCCCACCTCGCTTGCACCAGCGCGGTCAACTGCCGCTCGATGTCGCGGGCGGCGGGCTGGCCGGCCAGGTTGCGCAGCTCGTGCGGATCGTCCTGCAAATTGAAGAGCAGCGGCGGGTCGCCCTCGGCCACCACCAGCTTCCACCACCCCTGCCGCACCGCCAGGCAGGGCGCGTGCGCCCCTTCGCCGTTCATCTCGCCATAGACCACGCCCGTGGGCTCGTCCTGCGACACGCCCAGCCCCTGGGCCAGCGACCGGCCGTCCGGCGGCGGACTGGCGCCGTCGTCCGGCACCGACACGCCGGCCAGCTCGAGCATGGTCGGGAAAATATCCACCAGCGACGCCAGCTCGTGGCGCACCGCCGGCCGGGTGCGCCCGGGCGCCGAAATCAGCAGCGGAATGCGCACGGCCGGGTCGAAGTGCACCCACTTGTACCAAAGGCCGCGCTCGCCGAGCATATCGCCATGGTCGGCCGTGAAGACCACCACCGTCGACTCGTCCAGGTCCATGGCCTGCAGCGCGTCCAGCATGCGGCCCACCTGCGCGTCCACATAGCTCACCATGGCGTAGTAGGCATGGCGCGCGGCGCGCACATGCGCGTCGCTCACGTCGTACTCGTCCTGGCGGAACATGTACCAGAGGCGCTGGCTGTGCGGATCCTGCTGCGCGAACGGGATCGGCGGCACCGCGGGCATGTCGATGTCCTCGGGCCGGTACAGATCCAGGAACTCGCGCGTCGACACATACGGGTTGTGCGGGTGCGTCATCGACACGGCCAGGAAGAACGGCCGGTCCCGGTGCAGCCGGCCCAGGTCGTAGATCTTCTGCACGCCGCGATACACCACGTCGTCGTCGTAGTCGATCTGCATGCTGCGGCGGCATTCGCCCGCTTCGATCACGCTGCGCATATTCATGCCCGTGGGCGCGATGGGAATCTCCTCGCGCCAATCGGGCGTCCAGCCGAAATCCGACGGATAAATATCGGTCGTCAGCCGCTCCTGAAAGCCATGATGCTGCTCCGGGCCCACGAAATGCATCTTGCCCGACAGAATCGTCGAATAGCCGGCCAGCGCCAGATGGTGCAGGAAAGTCGGCACCTCGGCCGAGAACTCCGAGGCGTTGTCATACACCCCCACCGAACTCGGCAGCCGGCCCGTCAGCATCGCCACGCGCGACGGCGCGCACAGCGGGAAATTGCAGTACATATTGGCAAAGCGCGTCGACCGCGCCGCCAGCCGATCCAGATTCGGCGTGCGGCAGACGCCGTTGCCATACATGCGCAACGCGAAAGCCGTCAACTGGTCGGCCATCAGGAACAGGAAATTGGGTTGCTTGGTCTGCGGCATGATGCTCTCAACGTTGGGGGGCAGGCTGGATACTGGCCAGCAGGGTCGACCACTGCGCGCCCTCGCGCGCGATGCGCGCGCGCACCGTCGGCGCATCGGCGTAGAGCGGATCGATGCCCGCCGAGTGCAAACGTTCCACGACGGCCGGATTGCGCAGCGCCTGCGACAGGCCGGCCGACAGCTTGTCGGCCACGCCGGGCGGCACGCCCTCGGGCGCCATCAACGCCAGCCACGACGCGCCCGTGAACCCCGGCAAACCCAGTTCGGACAAAGGCTTCAACTCCGGCAGCAGCACCTGCGGGCGGGCCGACGTCAGCCCCAGCGCGCGCAGCGACCCCGCGCGTATGTGCGGCAACACCCCGGGGATCAACGCCACGATGCAATCGATATTGCCGGCCAGCAGATCCTGCACCGCGGGGCTCAGCCCCTTGTACGGCACATGCGTCAGCTGCACCCCGAAATCGCGCTTGAGCTGCTCCGCGTACAAATGGCCCGCCGTCGCATTGCCGCCGGAACCCGCGGTCAGGTTATTGCGGCGGCCATGCTCCAGAAAATCCGCCACCGACTTGATCGGCGAACGCGCATTGACCACCAGCACGCTCGACAGCTCGCCCACCATGCCGACCGGCGCCAGCGTCTGCACCCCTTGCGTGGCGCCCTTGCCATAGAAATACGGATTGACCGTCAGGATCGAATCCAGCGCCAGCAGCAGCGTGCCGCCATCGGGCTGGCTGCGCGACACCTCCTCGGCGCCGATATTGCCGCCGGCGCCGCCCTTGTTCGACACCACCACCGGCGTGCCCAGCTGCTGCCCGAGTTCCTGCCCGACCACGCGCCCCGCGATATCCACCGGCCCGCCCGGCACGAACGGCACCACCAGATTCAGCTGGCGCTGCGTCAAGGCATCGGCCCGCGCCAGCCCCGCCAGGGGCAGCGTGCCCAGCAGCGCGGCCGCGCCATGCAGCCACCGGCGCCGCGCTGCATCGGGCGCGTCCGCGCGCAGGACTGGCGTCTCGCCACCAGGCTTTTTCTCCATTGCCGCCTCCATTTATCGTTATGCGTCCGGCATGACCGGCAACTGATCGTAATCGCGCGGCGGCGGGCGGCGGTAATAGGAAAGGATGAGGCGAGCGATCAGAAAAAGTGATGGGCTTCAGCCAAGCCACTCGGGCGCCGACCGCTGGCGATGTGGCCTCCGGCCATTCTTGATGCGCCATGCGAGCAGGAGCGGGCGCGCGCCATGAGATTGATTCCATAAATAGATCAATCCATGAAAATTATTCGTTTGTTTGCGAATTCGCGGGCACATACGATGAGTCGCAAATGATGCCGAATCCAACGGGGAGACAAATGTTGCGAAGAATTTTTTCCAAGGCTGCCGCTGCAGCCGCGCTGCTGGGCATGGCGATGGCGCCCGTCGCGGGCCATGCGAACGGCCAGCCCACTCGCATAGTGGTCGGCTTTGCGGCAGGCGGGGCAGCGGATATCCTGGCCCGGACCTTTGCCGAATGGATGCATGCGCATCTCGGAGATACCTACATTGTCGAGAATCGTCCGGGCGCTTCCGCCCGAATTGCTGTCGACTATGTGAAGCGTGCGGCGCCGGACGGAAAGACTATCCTGATTTCGTCGCCATCTCCCATTACGATTTTCCCGCTGACCTATAAGAAGCTCAATTATGATCCCGACACGGATCTGATACCCATCGCGCACCTGGTCGATGCGCCGCAGGCCCTGACCGTCAGTGCATCCGGCCCGATACACTCGATGCAGGATTATCTCGCCGGCATAAAAAAGGACCCGCGCGCTGCGTCCGTCGGGATGGTGACGCTCGGCAGCCCGACGCACTTCAGCCTCCTGAGCCTCGGAAAATCCATCGACGTGCCTCTTACGCCGGTCGCCTACAAAGGGGTGGGCCCCATGCTGTCCGACGTGATAGGAGGCGCCCTGCCCGCATGCATCAATCCGCTCGGTGGGCAGATGGAACTGTACAGAGCCGGAAAAATTCGCTTTCTGGGCGTCACCGGTACTCGCAGGAGCGCAATGCTGCCGGACGTCCCGACGATGAAAGAGGCCGGGGCGGACGGCTTCGAAATGGCCTCCGGCTGGTTTGCCGCTTTCGTGCCCGCCGGCACGCCGAAGGAAACCGTGGAAAAACTCGAGAAGGCGATGATGGCAGCCGCCAAGGATCCAGTCATCCGTGAAAAACTTCAGGAGCTGGGGCTGGAAACCACCGGATGGTCCGGCGACGAACTGAAGCAATACATTCACGCCCAGCGCGATTACTGGCGAGGAATCGTCGCCGAATCCGGGTTCAGCGCGGATTCGTGAATCATCGCCCACGGACGCATAGGCCCGTGGGCCGGCCAACATTATCGACGTACGTACATGACACTGTCACCGACGACCATTTTCCCGGCCCGTTGCATCCATACCATGAATGCAACGCAACCGAGGGCGACGCATGTTGCCGTGCGTGAAGGCCGGATTCTCGATGTCGGCGACGCGTCCCTGCGCGAGGCGTGGCCCGATGCCGTCGTGGATAGCCGGTTCAGCGACAAAGTCCTCCTTCCGGGGTTGATAGAGGGGCACAGCCATTTGCTGGAAGGAGGGATGTGGCGGTTCGTGTACGTCGGCTATTACGACAGGCGCGGCCCGGATGGCCGGGTATGGCCGGGGCTGAAAAGCTACGAGGCAGTCATTGAGCGCCTGAGGGAAGCGGAAGCGCTCATGCCTGATGCGCAGGCGCCGTTGCTGGCGTGGGGTTTCGATCCGATCCATTTCGGCGGGCAGCGCATGACGACTTGCCACCTGGATCAGGTCTCGAAGACGCGCCGCATCGTGGTGCTCCATGCTAGCGTGCATCTGCTCAACGTCAACACCGCCATGCTCCGGCAGGCGGATATCCATGCGGGACTACGCATAGATGGCATCGTGCGCGCTGCCGACGGAACGCCTACCGGCGAGCTGCAGGAGTTCGCCGCCATGTTCATGGTGTTCAAGCATATCGGCAACGTATTCTTCGATGCCGGACAGAGCGAGGAGGGCATCCGGAATTTCGCGAAGATTGCGCAACAGGCCGGCGTGACGACGGCCACCGACCTTTCGCACGCGCTCGCGGACGACATGGTCGACAATCTCGTGCGCGTGACAGGCGAGGACGATTTTCCCTTGCGCCTGGTCGCTGCGTACTCCCCCATGCGCGACATGAATGGCCGCAGCGTGGACCGTGTCGTGAGCGCGACGCAACGCAACACCGCCAAGCTGCATTTCGGACTGGTCAAGCTGGTGATCGACGGTTCGATACAGGGATATACCGCCCGGGTGCGCTGGCCCGGCTATCACAATGGCGCGCCAAACGGCATGTGGATCATCGCTCCCCAGCAATTGAGGGAGCTGCTCATGGAGTACCACAAGGCGGGCCTGACGATTCATATCCACACGAACGGCGACGAGGCGACCGAGGTTGCCATGGACGCGCTGGAGTCCGTGCTGGCCGAATATCCCCGCTGGGACCACAGGCATACATTGCAGCATTGCCAGATGGCCGACGCCGCCCAGTTTCGCCGTATGGCCCGTCTGGGCATGTGCGCCAATCTGTTTGCCAATCATCTCTACTTCTGGGGGGATGCGCATTACACGGACACCCTGGGACCCGCGCGGGCGTTCAGGATGAATGCCGCGAAAACCGCGCTGCAGGCCGGGGTGCCCATATCGTTGCATTCCGACGCGCCCATTACACCCATCGGACCATTGTTCACGGCATGGTGCGCGGTCAACCGCGTCACG
Source organism: Bordetella bronchiseptica (assembly GCF_900636925.1). Taxonomy (NCBI): domain Bacteria; kingdom Pseudomonadati; phylum Pseudomonadota; class Betaproteobacteria; order Burkholderiales; family Alcaligenaceae; genus Bordetella; species Bordetella bronchiseptica. The sequence continues at coordinate 4,651,274 of NZ_LR134326.1, read as the reverse complement.
GCAGGCGGGCGGATTCTGGGCAGCCAGGAGCGGATTCCAGTGATGGATGCCCTGCATGCGATGACATTGGGGGCGGCTTATACGCTCAAACTCGATCACCTCATCGGCAGCATCGAGGTGGGCAAACTGGCCGACTTCGCCGTGCTGGAAGCCGATCCTTTGGAGGTCGCACCGCAGGACCTCGCGGGTATCGGCATATGGGGAACCGTGCTCGGAGGGCGTTCATTCCCGGCGCCCCAGCTGTCATGACAGCCCCGGACAGCATGCCCCTGACGGTGATCGGGGGTTTTCTGGGCGCCGGCAAGACCACTTTGCTCAACTACCTTCTGAAGGTCCAGCATAGCGAGCGTGTGCTCGTCATGGTCAATGACTTCGGCTCGATCAATATCGACGCGGAACTCCTGGATCAGGGCCGGCATGACCGCCCCGGCGTAGTCCGCCTGCAGAACGGCTGCGTCTGCTGCTCCATTGGCGGAGACTTGATGCAGGCATTCCTGCAAGTGATGTCAATGCCCGACAGGCCAGACCGCATCATCGTCGAAGCGAGCGGCGTTGCCGACCCCACGCGGATCGCGCAGATAGGCCGGGTAAGCGGCGGACTCAGCGATGAAGGCGTGATCACGCTGGTGGATGCGTCGGCTGTACGGACCCTGGCCGCCGACAAGTATGTCGGCGATATCGTCCGCCAGCAGATTCTGAGCGCGGACATTGTGCTGCTCAACAAGCTGGATCTCTCCAGCGACGCCGAAATCGTCGAGACCAGGGCATGGCTGCGCGACCTTGCGCCGCGCACGCGCGTGGTTTCCTGTATCCACGGCGAAGTCGATGCGGTTTCGGTCCTGGGTATCGGCGCCGGCAAGGTTGCGCCGGACGCCGCCGGCGGCCCTGTCGATGTCCCCGTGCCCGATCTGCGCCGCGCTTCGACGCGGCACGCCGATACGTTCCATAGCTCGACGCTTGCAACGGCGCATCGCTTCGATCGGTGCAGGATCGAGTATGCCCTCGACGCGCTTCCGCAGACGGTTTTGCGGGGCAAGGGATTTGTGGAGCTCGAAGGCGAGGCAACGCCCGCATTGCTGCAGCTTTGCGGAAGCAGATGGACCCTGGACCCAGTTTCCACACCGGCTCCGCCTGCCGGCACACATCTCGTTTTCATCGCGACAGGGGGCAGGGGCGTGCCACGGTTCGATGCCCCGTCGCACTTCGAGCAGGCGTTGGCATCGCGTGACGCCGCTTCCGCGGACACAAGCAATTGAGCATTCACGGACGCGCGGCGCCGCATGCCCGCAAGGCCGCGAGAGGCCGTTGACGCCGTGACGCCGCTGTAAGCTGTCGTGGCGTACGGTCGTGGAGCCAGGCCGGAAGATGGACTACCGCGTCCAGGCGTGCGAGCCCTTGTTGCTCGCCAGCGCAGATTCAATCTCCCTGACCGCCGTCGCCGTGCCGTCTTCCCGCGACATCGCCTGCGCCAGGGCCGCGGCGCTGGACCGCGTGGCCGGCAATCTGGCGAACCGGACCGCCGCCCTGATCGCGCCGGCGTCGAGCTGCCTAGTCGAGATCGGGGCGTCGGCCACGCCCAGGCGCGCCAGTTGGCGCGCCCAGAAAAACTGGTCCCCCGCGAACGGCAGCACCACAGAAGGCACGCCGGCGCGGCACGCCGAATGCGCCGTACCGCTGCCGCCGTGGTGCATCGCCAGCGACGTGCGCGGCAACAGCCAGCCATGCGGCGTATTGCCGATCACCAGGCAATCCTGCGGCAGGCGCACATCCGGCAAGCCCGACCAGCCCGGGTGAAACAGTATGCGCTCCCCCTCCAGGCCAGCGAACACCGCACGCAGCAAGGCCTCCCGGTCAAAGCCCGTCATGCTGCCGAACCCCACATAGACAGGCGGCTCGCCCGCCTTCAGAAAATCCTCCAGCTCGGCCGGGGGCGACCAGGCACCGTCGGCCGGCTCCAGCCACTGCCCGCACAGCCTGGCATTCGCCGGCCAATCGGCAGGCGGCGGCAGCAAGGCCGGCGACACCCCATACAGCATCGGATGCCCGGTCCACAGCCGGTGGCGCGGCCCCTGGTCCAGCACCTGCCGCCGGGCCCGGTTGACCGACCTCCTGAACGACAGCCACAGCAACCCGTTCACCAGATGATGGCTCGCCTTGTTCAAGGCCGACGGCAACTTGCCGGCCGGCAGAAACGGCGAAGCAAACGCGCTCGTCGGCGAAATCGGGATCATCCCCGCGCCGATCGCCGGAATGCCAAGACGGTCCGCGATCGACAGCCCCACGAACGCAGCCAGCCCGGCAACAATCATCCCATCGCACCCCGCCGCCGCCTCGGCGGCCTGCCGCATCCAGCTCTCCGCCTGGGCATTGGCGATACCGGACAACGCCGCCACCGTCGCGTTCACCCCCTTGCCCTGCGACACCAGATCAGCGAGGCTTTCCTGGATATTCCCGCTCAACGCCGCGTGCGGCACGGCAAGGCGCCGGGCGCTGGCCAGCGTATTTCCGTCGGCCAGCAGCAAGACCTCGTGCCCGGCGTCCATCAACGCGCGGCACAACGCCGCAAGCGGACGCGTATCCCCCTCCGTGCCATACGTAAGAACCAGCAGCCTCACGACCCATCCCCCTTCGCGGCGCTACGCGCGGCACACCCCTGCAAAAACAGACCCAGCGCGCACGAGAACTCCGTATCCAGCGATAGGGCAGGATCGGCAAGCCAGCGCATCAGCGCACCCAAATACAAGTGATGAAACATCGTCGCCAGATACGGCGCCGGCAGATCGGCGCGGATGCCGCCCGACGCCTGGCTATTGCCGATCATCCGTGCGTAGAGCGCCAACAGCCCATCCCCGCCATGCGCCGCCTCCGGCGACTGCATATCGAGGAAACAGAACCGCAGATACGCCGGCAGCAAATCCCGGTGCGCGGCACACCACCGCGCGGACAACCCCAGCAACTGCGCCGCGCCCGCCGCGAACTCCTGGCTGGCGAGGCCAGCCAGCGGCAGACTCCCCAAATCGCGCGCCAGCTCCTGATGAACCCACGCCGCCAGAATGTAATCCTTGGTCGGGAAGTGGTTATAAAGCGTCCCCCGCGCCACGTCCGCCGCCTGCGCCACCCGCTCCATCGTGACGGCCTCGTAGCCATCCTGCTGGAACAGCTGTCCGGCGACGGTCGTGATGGTGTCGCGCACGCTCTGGCGCTTGCGGGCTCGCAGGCCTGGGGGAGGGGGCATTGGGTTTGGCTGTGAATTGAACGTTGATCAAAATTATACTGTGTTCAATTATTTAGTCAATGAAGGGGAGCGGCTGTCTGGGAGGGCGGCGATTGGCCGTTGGGAGGGGGAAGGGGCAGGCAGGAATTTCCTTGATGGGGTTCTAAGGAAATTGCGGGTACAAGCAGGCGGGGGGGGGGGAAGACGTAGCGCCGGGAGACTTGTGGGGCTTGATGGGCATCATGGGCCAGGTTTTATTCTGGGGTCATGATTTTCTTGGCGGGTTGGCGCGACGTGGGTGTGCTTTAGGGCAGTTGTTGGTGTACTGCGATCGGAGTTGGATAGGAGCGTCTTGCGGTGGGGGATTTTGAGTCGGTGATTTACAGTGTTGCTACAGGGAAATGAGGCGAATTCTAGCGTATGGTTGAAATAGATAAAACTATTTTTAATCAGTGGGTTACATATTTTGGCTGAACTGGTGAAAATTGGCCGCTGTACCTGCACTGTATCGAAATCTCGGTACAGTGGTAAATGGCTGAGGCTATGTTCCTGCGCCAAACTCGGCGAAGATTTTGCCCAAATGGAAAATATGCCGCATAGACATTGACAAAGCCCGTGCTCCATAGATTTGGAACGTCAGTCGCTCCTCTCAGTCCCAATCGTATAAGGTAGAGAGGAGATCTCATAATTGCAGCCATAAAGCTATGAGATAGATAAGGCATCCTTTACAACTTGCTCGTTACATTCAGCTGGGGCTATAAGGATTTTCTTGACTCTATCCAGTGCTTTTCTCGCTGGCAACCAGATAACCCCGTCTCCCTTGGAATAGTCTGTGACGAGTTCGTAACGCTTTAGAAGTTTCAATATATCCGGGACGTATCTGCGCTCATCGACATCTAGACCTCTATATAGAGCGCTCTCAGCTCTACCAGAAAAGCTTTGTACAAACAGTTTTCTCAAGGTTATAAGCAACACTTTTTGAGCGGTGTTCATCTGCGTGTTTCGAATTGCGCCGCTCGTCCCCGTAGCATCAAAAGATACAAAATCGCAATTTGAGGAAAACTTATTGGGCGGCAGGTCGCTTACCGAGACACGCCCAACAATTTGCTGGAACATGCAACTATCAAATGTTGGTAAATTTTGAGATGTAATTTCCGGACTAATTGCTACTTGATCAAAGAGGCAGTGCGAGAAAGACAAATTGCTTAAGTTGCTGTTTTCTGCATGAAATTCTAATTGATGCTCGGAGAAATTGATTTCTTTGACATGGAGGTGTATGTCCAGGGAGATGTCGTTTTCTATAACAAAACTTGCAACGTCTCCCCTTACACAAGAAAGATCCGTGCGTGAGTTCAAGAAAGCGACAGCTTGTCGAACACTCTTGCGGACGTCACCTTGCTCTTTGAGTTTTCTATGTGCAAGTTCAACTCCAATTTCCTGAATCGGACGGTCGCAATTATTCATCGCATCCACCCAAATTTGTTCTGCTGCTACGGTATAGGGTGACTCAAAGAAGCGGAGAAGTTCCCGTCCGTTGCAGACAGCTGCAAGTTCGCCATCGACGAAACACCGACTTTCATCTTCCGCACGGTATATACCAAGCCCCGGCAGTCTTTGAATGGCTAGGATTCCCTGCTCGTCAGGTTCATAACCGCAAACTTCAGTGAATGCAGAAAAGAGACTGCTTCGTGTAATTGGCCCTAATCCATCTTCCGATGTACGTGCCAATGTGGCCAATCTTTCGAGAATGCGCCTTAATGTTGCGCCATCTAGGTTTGTTTCAATCTTCTCTTCGCGTTCATATATACGCCCTAATAAATAATCCCAGCCGTCGACGACATCTGGTGGATTTTCTCCACTGCTTAAGTCGGAGAGGAAGTTGCGAGAGGCCAAGTAACCAAGAAGTAATGGTCTAGTAGGAAGCCAGGCCGGAAAGGAGACAGGCTCTTCCTGCTGATAAAAAGCAGCTAAAAATGAGCGCATCTGTGTCTCGTTGAACTCATCTACTGCTAGTACAGTAGCGTCGCTGAGACCAAGAGCAGTGCTAAGCTCCCGATCGTTTTCGAAGTAATGACTTCGTCCACTGACGACTACACCAGAGACTTGGCTTTCGCGTATGAGTTGCCTAACACCCTCCAAGGATCGGGTTCTAAGGTCTTTTAATTTTTTCCATGTTCCTTGGACTCCCAGGGATGCAATTTCGTCAAAACCATCGGCTAGCAAAATGACAAATCCAGCTCTCCAAGCTCTTATAAGGGAGCTAGGCGAGTCAAAGCCAATGCTTCTAGCATGCCTCTCCAATATTTCAATGGGATCTCGCTGCCCTGAATGCTCACGAAGATTTATGTAGACAGGAAATTTCGCTGTAGTGCCGCGTATATATTTTTTCTCGAGACGCAGGAAAAGCTCTCGAAGTGTCATGCTTTTTCCGGCGCCATACTGACCAACTACGGCAAAGCGTTTCCCTTCAAGTAGCTGAGTCTCAATTTCTTCGATGAAGAGGGTTTGGTCACCAGTTAGCAGCCCTATCTCAATAAAAGGAACGGTGGGGTCTTTAGCTGTGGAAGAAAAATCTTGCACGCTCCCAAAGGTGTGATTCTTGCGAGCTGCTAAATATCCCCTAACATCAATCAAACTTTGCTGAAACTGGGAAAACGAGACAGCTTTAACTTGACCTCGGCCTGATTCCTGAACCTCTTTACGCTGCTCAGCAGTGGGCTCATTTTTTGTTACAAACCAGCCAACTGCGACCTTCATTGTTGAAAGCTTGTTGTGTTCAACAATTAACTTGAATATCTTTCGCGTGTCTTCTTTGGCTTTCCCTGTGCCTAATGAGACTGTCGCTTCAATGAAATTAATCGAGTCTTCTGTCTCAAAAACCCCGTCCCGTTCTCGTCCGTCGAGTATTTTGGCGCCTGAATATTGAGCAGCTGGCCATTTGGCTCTAGCAATCCTCCGCACTTCATTTTCGAAATCTTTGTCTGCGTGGCTCATCGAGGTCCTTCTCTAGATAGACAAATAATTAAGCGATGAATTTCAAAATTCTCTTAAATTGGATTGATAAGTGGCACGCAATCAGCCACTTGGCCTCAAGAAAACAGTTCTAGCAGATACGTCAAGGTCGGTAATTACTACATTTGAATGTTGGTTTGGGCTGGGAGCACACAGTTCGAGAGAATTTCTTGTAATACGAATCCCGGCGACAGCCTATTCTGCACTAGTCCTCAAGTCCTGAATTTCTTCGTCATGACGAAGACTTTGGGGGCGCGAATGCGTCAGCACGCGGCTGCACAAACTCTTGCAGGCTTATCTGACCATCGACGAAACGCTGGGCGTGGGCTTCATCTGCTTCATTGAGCGAGAAACCTTCTAGACCGACGGAGGCCCGCGCATAGTTAACTGCCGATTGTCGGCGGCTGCGTTCGGTATCCGATATGGTTTTGTGGGGCCGTTGCCTGCATTTACCCTTGCCAGCCATGGTGTCTCCTTGCCGTAGGTAACTCGATCTTACAAGAAGTACGGGTATTTTGGTTCAAATACGGGCAACCTCAAAGGTGGTGCGCTGAGTGTCTTGTTTTACCTGCTATGGACCCTAATATCGGCTGCGTACTAGCCGTAGTTTCCAAAGAGGCTTTGCCTCTCTGGACTCTCCACCCTCGCCGGCGGGAGCCTCGGGGGCAGGGGTTGCGGGCTCTGGCCCGGAACTCCTGCCCCCGGGCATAGCGTAGGGCGCTCCTGCCGCGTCAAGGGGCCGTGTCCTCGCCCTGTGGGCTGCGGGCCGCACCAACCCCTTGACCCGTCATCCGCTCGACAGCACTGCTACTGACGTCGTTTGGCCGGAAGAGGTGTCAAGGGCGGGACCGGAAGCCGCAGCCCGAAGCGCAGCGCAGGGAGCGGGTGAGGATCCCGGGCGAAGCCTTCACCCTTGATGGCTCTGGAAGCCATGCAGCCTGTCGGCCGGGGGGGAGGAACAAGGCGAAGCCGCTGGGCCTGCCCCCGCGGCCAGTCCGGCAAGAACGGACGCGGGATGCAACCGAAGGGGTTGCCCAAGCGAATCAAAAGGGGCACGCGAATAGCGGCATGTTGCGCCAATCGGGACACAAAATGCCTCGCCAGGAGCCAGTCTGGTAGACCGGGACGTCACTGTCACCGGACAAGAAATCTGCCCATAAGTTGGTGCAATCCGCGCTTGGACCTGCCTAGCCAATCACTCCCAAAAACTCGCCAACCACCCGATAGCGATATCCGTCGTCTTCCTTGTTGACTTCAATCGAGATCAAGTTCGGATTCGTGGATCTCGGTTTTAAGAGGATCTGTCGATTCTCAGTCCCGTCTTCGGTACGCACCTTGAAGCTCTGGTATGCCTTCACGATGTATCGCGAACCAGAGTCGCCATCCTGCGTATCGGCGCATTCTATCAGCACGATTTTTCCATTCCGGCTGCCATCCGGGTTCAAGCGGAACAAGCAGATGGCGCCGTCGGGGATGACCTTGTTTATGGATTCGCCGACGACATGGCAAGCAAAAATATTCTTTCCCACCGGCGTGCCAGCAGGGACCGCTACCCAATTTTCATGTTCGACGTGTTGGATCGCGCTGAAACCGCCTGCCGCCGCTCGCAGGTCATAGAGCGGGACTGCGTTGACGTAAGGTTGCAAGGGCTAGTCAGGTGTCGGGAAAGCGATGATGTTGGATGTAGCTGCCCACATGCCGCTTCAGATAGCGCCTTAAGCTGTCATCGCACGCATAGAGATACGTGCCGCGTATACCGCGCAGCATGATGGTTCGGTAGATGTTCAGTATGTACTGCTTGAGTTCATTCGGGTCTTCAATGGCCTGCTTTCCGTTTCGGTCATGATAGTTGTTTCGGTCAATGACGATCCGGTCCAGTTCTTCCTCATAGCGGATTTCGTGGCCGAAGATTACACCGGTGTAGTTCAGGTCATAGCCTTGGGTGGTATGAATACAGCCCACCTCGCCCACGGCGCCTTTCGCGTTGATCCAATCCACGGTCGTGCTGTTCCACCGCAGTCGCACGTCACCGATCTCGATGTCATGCAGCTGGGGGGACTTCTTGGAAATCCAGGGCCAGGAGTAACCGGCAACCAGTCGCGCTAAACCGTAGCTGGAGTTTCTATGCTGTATCTCCTTTACCATGTCGGAGAGTTCGTCAAAAATCAGAAATTCGTATTTGCTGGAACAGAATTTCTCGTCAGCTGAAAGTCGCATGTGCAGTAGATCATCGACAAATCGCACGTAGTGCCGCCCGGCACGTACCCGGAACTGGGACGCCAGCGTTATGACTGTGCTGTTCGGCGAAGACTTGATGTCCTCGAAGTCGGATGCATCGGCATCGGACGGTTTGATGCTCTGGTCCGGGTCATAGAAGAAGACAGCTTTATCCGATTGGCGCGTTACCCAGTCCACCTCGCTGCATGTGTTCTTGTCCAGTCCAAGTGCGGCGCAAGCCGTGTCGAAGCCTCCGAAATAGGCTCCGAGGTTGACGCGCTTACGCAGGCGGTGCGACTCATCCGCCAGGACGATGTCGTAGCGCTGCTTTGTCAGTTCGGAAGGGCTGATCACCATATCGGGATGCAGGCCTGCAACGTTCCGGAACGCCTTCTTCAGCGTGCTCCTGAACGAACTCATGGGTACTACCAGGGCCATGCGCGGGCATGGGAGCGATTGCTTGATCTGCCGGAGCAGTTCGCGCACCTCCTTCTCTTCCTCGGAAAATTCGCGGAGATTCAGTTCTTCAAGATCGGAATGAACGAGCTTGAAGAGGAATATCGCCAATACCGATTTTCCGGTTCCAGCGCCACCTTGAACCACGATATGCTTGAGCCTGGGGTCGGCCAGCGACCGCATTATCTCGATTAGGCCTTGTTGTTGATCGACTGACAGCGATTTGTACGGCGAGTATTTAAAAACATCGGAATTGTCGATGGCTTCGAGTGATTTTTGAGCGATTCCGTGGTGAAGCAGTCTATTCCAGGTTTCCCGAAATATCTTGGAATAAAGTTCATCTCTCTGATAGTAGTTGTGGTCACTCAGGCCGAGGTTGCCGTTCAACATGCTGAAACGGCCGTCCGCTGACATGTACTTTATGAGGGACGACTCTATATCGAGAGTCGCTGACTTGTTGAAGCACTTACTGCTGACGAGGTGTGCCGTCGTCAACGATTGTTTTTGAGGGTGTTTCAGATGCGTACCCAGGCGAGCGAGCGTGTTTGTAGTCTCGCCGACATAGGCGCAACGTGTCCTTCCGTCGCTGAGAATATAAACAAGCGGCCAGTTGTTCGCTGCGTATGCGTGGGTTTCGATTTCCGTCAGCGTTTCTGCTGAGAATCGGTACCGGTTCACGTCGACGAGGTGCCGTTGGGTCATAGCTCGTTGTATTTTTTTGCGGTCCCCTTTGCCTTGTGTACGGGGTACTTTTGTTCGTTTCTGTCGATCTTATCCAGGACGATTTTCTTTATGTCGAAGTCGTACGCGTCGGATAGGAGCAGCGCGTAGGCTAAGACATCGGCAAGCTCTTCTTTCACCTTCTCGCGATCGGCGGCTTCAGGGGGCTTCCATAGGAAAACCTCCAGCAATTCGCTAGTTTCGATGCTGAGCGCCAAGGCCAGGTCTTTAGGGTTGTGGAACTGCTGCCAGTTTCGCTCGTCGCGAAACTGGCGCAGCCGCTGAATGATTTCTTCCATTTCCTGTCTCTGCGAATGTGAGGTGGTTGGAAAGCATGATAGACCGCTTGGCGCCCAGTTGCACTTTTGGGGTGTGTCTCTAGTGATTCTCATCCGGTCGGCGTGACTTCGCTAAGGCGATGTTTCTGCGTCGTCTCGATGTTCGGCCGCAAACAGCTATTTGCCGTACGCGGGGCCGGCCTGCCATCTCATCTGCGGTGCAGCCAGCACCGCTCTTTAGCACGTGGTTTGTTTGAATGCGCTGCACGAAGGCGAAGGCCATCCGCCTGTCTATGGGGGGATAAAGGTATCAGACTACGATTTACAAATCATGTGACTTGCGCCGGGTGTGCGCCATGCATTCCAGTTCCGTGATGCCTGCCTTGCAGCCGACATAATCGGCGGTCACCGGCTTGCGGCGCAAATTATCGAGGCAGGTGTGGTAGTGGTCAGAGCTTGCCCAATAATCCCTCCCTGAGCAAACGCTACGTTACTAGACATGCTCGAGGAATCTTGAAATCAGCAACACGTTGTCTCGATGGAACTCTAGGTACTTGCGCTGTCCATTGGAAAACGTCCCGACGTTGGGTGGAGCGCTTGGATCGAGACCCATGCGCACCAGTGATTCTCTATCTGCAACGGGCGAAATAATGGTCTGCCCGTTTCCGTGGAATCCGATGAAACCACGGTCGAATAGGTGGTCCATGCTTGGCGTCAACAGCAAGCCATTTTCGCCGTCCAGTCGCTCTTCGTTGTTGGAGTCACGCCATGGTTTACAGTGACTGGCTCGCAGGTGTTCCTCGCGATTAACACCTGTAATACGGCAGGCTACCTCCAGTTCCATCACTCGCTTTTTGAATAGCCCCTGCCCTCGACGCGCAAGGACGATCGCTTGTCGTTCGGTATCTGACAGTGCTCCATCAGACTGAACCTGGCTAAGCTCATGCTCTTCCCACTCAGCAAGCCCAAGCCCCGGCGAAATATAGGCCGGTTGTTCTTCAGCAACGTATCGCCCTCTTACCAAACCATGGGCTTCGGTGCCAAGCAGATCGATCAGCGCTGCGGCGAACTCTTCTGGCAAGTGAGTTAAGTAAACACTTTGCAAGCCCGTCCCGTTTGGGCGCAAAGGCGCGTACTTCAAGGGAAGCAAGGGTGCGAGGACTGACATATGGTCAGCGGGCCGCGCAGGTAGCCGTAGCTCATGGAACCTGACGTCTACGCGCCAACCGATATTGTTCCAGTATGCCCCGGTTTGTCCGAATTCCGAGGGTTTGGGTGCTTCGTACGCATGCGTAGCAACGATCCCGATGGCGCGTATTCGGGTGTTGCTGAAAGAGAAGGCAATATCGCCCGGTTCGACTTCACGCATGAAGTCGTAGAACGGATTCTGTGCCTGGTTGGCTTTTCGTTTTGGTGACCAGAGATAACCGCCTTGTACTTCGTGGCGGTATGTTTGGTTCTGGTTGACCCACCAATAGCGCATAAAGGGCTGGCTGCCTATGGAAGCCTAAGGTAATTTTGTTACTACTGTAGCATTTGTTGTCGTGCTGCGCGTCGTGACGCACCGATGCTTTCGAAAGCTCCTTCGCTTGACGTGCTTCCAGTGCCTGGCACTCCAAAGTTGGCGTGTCATGTCCTGAGGTGGTCTTAAGGATAATCGCGACGAGTTGAGGTCTCAGGAATTTCGATCTGCGCTTTGTGCGTCGTACCGAAACTGTACCTGGCTCACACACTTGGAAAATTCCCCCGGGAGGGGCTAGGGGCAATCGCGCTAGGAGTCTGAAATTTCTAGGGGTTTTCAGATGGTGCCCGGGGCCGGAATCGAACCGGCACGCCTTGCGGCGGGGGATTTTGAGTCCCCTGCGTCTACCAATTTCACCACCCGGGCACGGGGGAACGGGCTTCGAGCGAAGGCCGTCTGGAAGGAAGGTTGCGATTATATGCGGTCTTGAAAATCTTCGCTTGTGCCCTCATGTGTAGGGGCACGCCCGGGGCCGCCGCCGTGCGCCGGCCCGCGATTGTTCATTTTTTGATCAGTTACGTACCACGATGAGCCAGACCACCACGAATTCCGCATCCGAAACCCTGGGGTTCCAGGCCGAGGTGAAGCAGCTGCTGCACCTGATGATTCACTCTCTCTACAGCAACAAGGAGATCTTCCTGCGCGAGCTGGTGTCGAACGCGTCGGACGCGTGCGACAAGCTGCGCTTCGAGGCGATCGACCAGCCGGGCTTGCTGGACGGCGACGGGGAGCTGGCGATCCGCGTGGATTACGACAAGGCCGCCCGCACGATCACGATTTCCGATAACGGTATCGGCCTGTCGCGCGACGAGGCGGTGGCCAATCTGGGCACGATTGCCCGCTCGGGCACGCGCGAGTTTTTCTCGCAGCTGACGGGCGACAAGCAGAAGGACGCGCAGCTGATCGGTCAGTTCGGGGTGGGGTTCTATTCCTCGTTCATCGTGGCAGACAAGGTGACGGTGCTCAGCCGCCGCGCCGGCCTGGCGGCCAATGAGGCGATCCGCTGGGAGTCGGACGGGCAGGGCGAGTTCAGCATCGCGCCGGCCGAGAAGGCCGGGCGCGGTACGGATGTGGTGCTGCACTTGCGCGCCGACGAGGACGAGTTGCTCAATGGCTGGAAGCTGCGCGAGATCCTGCGCCGCTATTCGGACCATATTTCGCTGCCGATCCGCATGGCCAAGGAGGATTGGGACGCGGAGAAGGGCGAGCAGGTCAAGGGCGATGAGCTGGAGACGGTGAACCAGGCGAATGCGCTGTGGACGCGCAACAAATCGGATATCACGGACGAGCAGTATCGCGAGTTCTACAAGACGGTGTCGCACGATTATGACGATCCGCTGGCGTGGACGCATAACCGGGTGGAGGGCCGCAGCGAGTATACGCAGCTGCTGTATGTGCCCAAGCACGCGCCGTTCGACATGTGGGACCGCGACGCACGCCGCGGGGTGAAGCTGTATGTGAAGCGGGTGTTCATCATGGACGACGCGGAGCAGTTGCTGCCGTCGTATCTGCGTTTCGTGCGCGGGGTGATCGATTCGGCGGATCTGCCGCTGAACGTGTCGCGCGAGATCCTGCAGGAGAGCCGCGACGTGCGGGCGATCCGCGAGGGTTCGGCCAAGCGGGTGCTGTCGCTGCTGGAGGACATGGCGGAGAACAAGGCGGAGGATTACGCGACGTTCTGGACGGAGTTCGGCCAGGTGCTGAAGGAAGGCACGGGCGAGGACGCGGCCAACCGCGAGCGCATCGCCAGGCTGCTGCGCTTTGCGTCGACGCACGACGGCGGGCAGGCGCAGACGGTGTCGTTCGCGGATTATGTGGGCCGCATGAAGGATGGCCAGGACAAGATTTACTACGTGACGGCGGATACGTTCACGGCGGCGGCGAACAGTCCGCACCTGGAGATTTTCCGGAAGAAGGGCATCGAGGTGCTGCTGCTGTCGGATCGGGTGGACGAGTGGATGCTGTCCTATCTGCGCGAGTTCGACGGCAAGTCGCTGGTGTCGGTGGCCAAGGGCGGCCTGGATCTGGCGGAGTTGGCGGACGAGGAAGAGAAGAAGCGCCAGTCCGAGGTGGCCGAGACGTTCAAGCCGCTGGTCGAGCGCCTGCAGCAGGCGCTGGCCGAGCAGGTGAAGGAGGTGCGGGTGACGCAGCGCCTGGTGGATTCGCCGGCCTGCGTGGTGGTGGGCCAGAACGAGCTCAGCCCGCATCTGCTGCGCATGCTGAAGGCGGCGGGCCAGGAGGCGCCGGAGGTCAAGCCGGTGCTGGAGATCAACCCGGACCACGCGCTGATCGCGCGGATCCGCGATGCCAGCGATGCGGAGTTCGGCGATTGGGCCGCGCTGCTGCTGGACCAGGCGCTGCTGGCCGAGGGCGCGCAGATCGCCGACCCGGCGGCCTTCGTGAAGCGCTTGAATGGGTTGCTGTTGAAGGCTTGAGGATGCGCTCGATCAAGGGGCGGCGGTCCCCGCGCGGGGGCTGACACCGTCTTGGCAGGCCGGCATTGAGGGCGTACGACGGGGTGCCTGTCCCTGCGGGGACAGGCACACGGAGGAGGTGGCTGGTGCCAGTCCCCGTTCGGGGGCAGGCACCGAAGTGTCAGGTTAGCGGCAGTGTCAGGATGCCCTGGGTGGCGGGGCGCATCATGAGGCGGCGGTACCAGGCCGAGATGTGCGGCGTGGCGGGGCGTTCGATGGGCAGGCCCAGCCAGCGGTGCGCGGCGCAGCCCAGCGCGATGTCGCCCATGCTGAATTGCGGGCCGGCGATGAAGTCGCGGCCTGCCAGGGCGTTTTCCAGCATCAGGGCGATCTTGCCGGCCTGGCGGGCCGAGGCTTCGATGGCGGCGGCGTCGCGCTGTTCGGGCGCGGTGCGCACCAGGCCCAGGAAGGCGGCCAGCATGCTGGGTTGCCATTCGGTGGTCTGCCAGTCCATCCAGCGGTCGGCGTCGGCGCGCACGCAGGGGTCGGCGGGGCTGATGGCGCCTTCGCCGTAGCGCGCGCCCAGGTAGCGCACGATGGCGTTGGATTCCCACAGGATGAAGCCGCCGTCGTCGATCAGCGGCACCTTGCGGTTGGGGTTCATGCGGCGGTATTCGGGGGTGTCGAGCCCGCCGAACTGGCCGCCGGCCTCGATGAAGGTGTGCGGCAGCGCCAGTTCGCGCACGGCCCACATGACTTTTTGCACGTTGACCGAACTCAGCCGGCCCCAGATCTTCAGCATGTCGAAACCCCTGGTTTGATTGTCGGTACCGCTATACGGGCGGCAGGTTGCGCCGCGGGAACCCGCTTTCGCGGCCGAAGCGCACCCAGTTGAAGGCGCGTCCCGGGTCGGTCTTGCGGCCCGGGGCGATGTGTTCGTGGCCGCGCGCGTCGGCCAGCGGGTAGCGCGCGCGCAGCACCTGCGCCAGGCGCGCCAGCGTGGCGTACTGGGCGTCGGCGTAGGGCAGGATGTCGGTGCCTTCCAGTTCGATGCCGATCGAGAAGTCGTTGCAGTTGTCGCGGCCCCTGAAGCGGGATACGCCGGCGTGCCAGGCGCGCGCCTCGGTGGCGGCGAACTGGATGACGGCGCCGTCGCGGCGGATGAAGAAGTGGGCCGAGACATGCAGGCCGCGCAGGCGCTCGAGCCACGGGTCGGCGCTGTAGTCCAGCCGGTTCAGGAACAGGTCGGCGACGTACGGGCCGCCGAACTGGCTGGGCGGCAGGCTGATATTGTGGATGACCAGCAGGCTGATCTGCGTGCCCGCGGGGCGGGCGTTGACGTTGGGCGAAGGGGCGCGGGTGACCGCGGGCCCGGGGATCAGCCAGCCGTGGCGGTCCAGTAGCAATCGTTGCATGATGGGGTCAGGCTTGTTGCGGGTGACCCTGCATTATGCAGGATGGGGCCGGATCCTCCAGCCCGTGGGGTTTTGCGGCGGCCGCCGTTCAGCCGCGCTCGGCGCCGCGGCGGGCGTGGTCGCTGCTGCACCAGGTCTGCCCGCCCAGCAGCACGGCCTCGGAACGCGGCAGGTGCACGCCGCAATGGGCACAGCGCACCATGGGCTGGCTGGCGGCGTCCTGGGCGGGGCGGGGCGGCTCGGCGCGCGGGGCGCGCTTGGAGGCGGCGCGGGCGCCGGCCAGGCGCGCGATGAACAGCACGGCCAGAATGACGACGAACCAGAAGATCAGCTTGCCCACTTCAACCTCGATGCAGAATGACTTCCAGCACGAACCGGCTGCCGGTGTAGGCCAGGATCAGGAACGCGAAGCCGGTCAGGGTCCAGCGCAGCGCCACGCGGCCGCGCCAGCCGCGGATGTGGCGGCCCAGCAGCAGCACGCCGAAGGTGGCCCAGGACAGCAGCGTGAAGATGGTCTTGTGGTCGAACGGCAGGAATTTGCCGGTCAGGGTGATGGAGGCGACCGAGCCCGAGCCCACCGCCAGGGTCAGGACCACGAAGCCGATCCAGATGACGCGAAACAGCAGGCGCTCCTGCACCAGCAGCGGCGGCTGGGCGTCCAGCACGCGGCCGACGATGCTGCGTTCGGCCGGCGCATCCAGCGGGCGGTGCAGGTGGCGGTCGAGCAGGGCCATCAGCATGGCGTGCAGCGCGGCGATGGTGATCAGGCCGTAGGCGGCCAGCGCGATCAGCAGGTGGGCGCGCAGCCAGGGGTTGTTGGCATGGGGCACCAGCTGGGCCTGCGGGAACAGCGCGGCTATTGCGGTTACGATAGCGGCTGCCGGCAGCAACAGCAGCTGCAGGCCGTCGATGCGGATCAGCAGGCTTTCCAGCCAGAACACGACCAGGCCCAGCCATACGGCGGCCGACAGGGCCAGCGCCCAGCCGATGTACAGGTGTTGCGTCCCCAGCATGGCTTGCTGCAGGGCCACGCCGTGCAGGGCCAGCGCGCCCAGCAGGCCGGTTCGGGTTAGCTTGCTTGCTTGATCCACGCTGCCGCGGCCTTGCAGGCGTCGCCACAGCGACCCTGCGAGTACCGCATAAGCCAGCGCGGCCACGGCGTGAAATACAATGCCTGATGACATAAAAACCGTTGTCTGGATGGGGCCATGGGCGCTTGTCGCCCGCCGGCGGCTAGCTGCGCCCAGGCGGCCTCGTTCAATCAACTAGTGTAAGCGGAAACGCCTCTCATGCTCGATAACCTGACTCAACGGCTGTCGCGCGTCGTCAAGACGCTGCGCGGCGAAGCCCGCCTGACCGAGGCCAACACCCAGGAGATGCTGCGCGAAGTGCGCATGGCGCTGCTGGAGGCCGACGTGGCGCTGCCCGTGGTGCGCGATTTCGTGGCGCGCGTCAAGGAAAAGGCCCTGGGCGAAGAAGTGGCCGGCAGCCTCAGCCCCGGCCAGGCCCTGGTGGGCGTGGTCCACAAGGAGCTGACCAGCCTGATGGGCGGCGACCTGGGCGAGCACGCCGGCGAGCTGTCGCTGGCCACCCAGCCGCCCGCGGTCATCCTGATGGCCGGCCTGCAGGGCGCGGGCAAGACCACCACCACCGGCAAGCTGGCGCGCTGGCTGTCCGAGGGGCAGCACGTCCAGGGCGGCCGCAAGACGGGCAAGAAGAAGGTGCTGGTGGTCAGCGCCGACGTGTATCGCCCGGCCGCCATCGAGCAGCTGAAGACCGTGGCCGCCCAGGTCGGGGTGGATTTTCTGCCGTCGGACGTTAGCCAGAAGCCGGAAGACATCGCCCGCAACGCGATCGACCATGCGCGCCGCCACCACTACGACGTGCTGATCGTCGACACGGCGGGCCGGCTGGGCATCGACGAGGCCATGATGCGCGAGATCCGCGCGCTGCACGACCTGGTCAAGCCGATCGAGACGCTGTTCGTGGTCGACGCGATGCAGGGCCAGGACGCGGTCAATACCGCGCGGGCCTTTGGCGACGCGCTGCCGCTGACCGGCGTGGTGCTGACCAAGCTGGACGGCGACGCGCGCGGCGGCGCGGCGCTGTCGGTGCGCCACGTCACCGGCAAGCCGCTGAAGTTCGTCGGCGTCTCCGAAAAGCTGGACGGCCTCGAGCCGTTCCACCCCGAGCGCATGGCGCAGCGCGTGCTGGGCATGGGCGACATCGTGTCGCTGGTCGAGCAGGCGCAGAAGAACATCGACATCGCCGAGGCGCAGAAGCTGGCCTCGAAGATCAAGTCCGGCAACAAGTTCGACTTGAACGACTTCCGCGACCAACTCGGCCAGGTCAAGAAGCTGGGCGACATGGGCTCGTTGCTGGAAAAGCTGCCCGCGCAGTTCCAGCAGGCGGCCGGCCAGCTGCAGGGCGGCCAGGCCGAGAAGCAGCTGCGCCGCACCGAGGGCATCCTGAACTCCATGACGCCGGGCGAGCGCGCCAAGCCCGAGTTGATCAAGGCCTCGCGCAAGCGCCGCATCGCCGCCGGCGCCGGCGTGCCGGTGCAGGAAGTCAACCGCCTGCTGTCTCAGTTCGAGCAGATGCAGGGCATGATGAAGCAGATGAAAAAAGGCGGCATGGCCAAGATGATGCGCGCCATGGGCGGCATGAAGGGCCTGGGCCGCTTTGGCGGCATGCGCTAGCGGCGAGCGCGCAGTAAAAAAACGGCCAGACTTTGCGTCTGGCCGAATCGATCGGGGCTAAGCGGGGATAGCCGCCCCGATACAAACCGGCAAACGCTGCGGGGTTTGCCGGTCTGTCCTGGTTGTTACTCGGCAAGCGGCGGAATGCGCAGCACCTGGCCCGGGTAGATCTTGTCCGGGTCGCTGAGCATGGGCTTGTTGGCCTCGAAAATCGTCGGGTACTTGGCGCCCTTGCCCTTGCCGTAGTTGGCTTCGGCGATCTTCCACAGGGTGTCGCCCTTCTGTACCGTGTACATCACGGCGGCGGGGGCGGCCTGCGCGGTCTGCAGCTGGTTGTCCACCTGCGCCACGCCCACGGTGTTGCCCAGGGCCAGCACGATTTTCTCGGCCGCCTCGGTCGAGGCCGCGCTGCCCTTGACCGTGACCTTGTCGCCATCGACGGAGATGTCCAGCCCTTCGGCCGACAGCCCGTGCTTGTCCAATTCCTTTTTCAGCTCGTCGGCGGTCGCGGCCTTCGCTTCGCTGGCGCCGAACAGTTTCTCTCCGACTTCCTTGATGAAGTTGAGCAAGCCCATTTTTCTTCCTTGTGCGTTGAAAAAAGCATTGATCGCGAAAACGATTATGGGTGCAGCGGCGGCGTGGGTGATGCAGCAAGATGTAACGTCTTGCAGCTTCATGCTGCCGCCGCTGCGCCCGCGGATGGGCGGCCTCGCGATTTAGCCGCCACCCACCGCCACGACGATTTCGATCTGGTCGCCATCGTCCAGCAGGGTATCGCCATGTTTGCTTTTGGGCACGATTTCGCCGTTGCGCTCGACCGCCACGCGCTTGCCCTGGTAGCCCAGGGTTTCCAGCAGTTCGACGACGGTGGTCTGCAGAGGGAACTCGCGTGCCTCGCCGTTCAATGTGATGTGCATACGAATCTCCTCAAGCGGGGTTGGCTGCGTAAGTATCGGTAGCCTGGATCAGCCGGGCCAGGATGCCGGGTTCGTCGAACGCGTGGCCCGCGTCCGGAATCAGGTGGAACTGCGCCTGCGGCCAGGCGCGGTGCAGGTCCCAGGCGGTGCGCGCCGGCGTGCACACGTCGTAGCGGCCCTGCACGATGGTGCCGGGTATGCCGTGCAGCTTGTGCGCATCGCGGATCAGCTGGCCTTCTTCCATGAAGCCGGCGTGCACGAAGTAGTGGTTCTCGATGCGGGCGAAGGCCAGCGCCGCGCGGTCGGCCGCATGGCTTTGCTGGTGGCGCGGGCTGGGCAGCAGGGTAATGGTGTGGTCTTCCCAGCGGCTCCAGGCCTTGGCCGCGCGCAATTGTTCGGCCGGATCGTCGCCGGTCAGGCGCCTGTGGTAGGCCGCGATCAGGTCGCCGCGCTCTTCGGGCGGGATGGGCGCCACGTATTCTTCCCAGCGGTCGGGAAACAGCCACGACGCGCCTTCCTGGTAGAACCACTGCACTTCGGCGCGCCGCAGCCCGAAAATCCCGCGCACCACCAGTTCGCTGGCGCGTTGCGGGTGGGTCTGCGCGTAAGCCAGCGCCAGGGTCGAGCCCCACGAGCCGCCGAACACCAGCCAGCACTCGGCGCCCATGACCTCGGCGCGCAGGCGCTCGATGTCGGCCACCAGGTGCCAGGTGGTGTTGTTTTCCAGGCTGGCGTGCGGCAGCGAGCGGCCGCAGCCGCGCTGGTCGAACAGCAGCACGTTGTAGCGGCGCGGGTCGAACAGCTGGCGGTGCACCGGCGAGCAGCCGCTGCCCGGGCCGCCATGCAGGAATACCGCCGGCTTGCCCTGTGGGTTGCCGCACAGCTCCCAGTAGATCTGGTGGCCGTCGCCGGTGTCCAGGGTGCCCTGGCGATAGGGTTCGATCGGTGGGTAGAGCATTCAGGCTCGCTTGAACATCAGGTCCCAGACGCCGTGGCCCAGGCGCAGGCCGCGCGTCTCGAACTTGGTTTGCGGACGGAAATCCGGGCGCGGCGCGTAGCCGTCGGCGGTGTTGCGCAGCAGCGGCTCGCCGCCCAGCACTTCCAGCATCTGGACGGCGTAGTCTTCCCAGTCGGTGGCGCAGTGCAGGTAGCCGCCCGGCGTCAGCCGGCTGGCCAGCAGCGCCACGAAGGGCGGCTGCAGCAGGCGGCGCTTGTGGTGGCGCTTCTTGGGCCACGGATCGGGAAAATACACGTGCACGCCGGCCAGCGAGTCGGGCGCGATCATGTCGCGCACCACTTCCACCGCGTCGTGCTGGACGATGCGCAGGTTGGCGATGGCCGATTCCTCGATGCGGTGCAGCAGCGAGCCCACGCCGGCATTGAAGACTTCCACGCCCAGGAAATTGTCGCCCGGGCGCGCCAGCGCGATTTTTTCGGTGGTTTCGCCCATGCCGAAACCGATTTCCAGGATGGTGGGCGCCTGGCGGCCGAAGGTAGCGGCCATGTCCAGGGGGCGCGGCGCGTACGGCACGGACCATTTGCCCATCAGCTGCTCCAGCGCGTCGCGCTGGCGCTGCGTGATGTGGCCGCGGCGGTGCACGAAGCTGCGGATATGGGTGGCGCCCGGGCTGTCGGGGGCGTGCTCGGCGCTGGCCAGCGCGGCCTGGGTGGCCTCGCTCAGCGGGGCGCCTTCGGGGGGATGGGCGGGGGTGTTCGTATTCATAGGCTGAATTGTAGTAGGGCCGCGACCCCGGCCGGCGGGCCGCTGGCTACAGGTATAGTTCATCACTGCGTATCTGTCACGACACCCCATCCATGAACCCAGCCCGCTTCGATCTGGTCACGTTGGCGCTGTTTGTCGCGGTGGCGCGCCAGGGCAGCATCTCGGCCGGCGCGCGCCAGTCGCACCTGGCGGTGGGCGCGGCCAGCAAGCGCATTTCCGACCTGGAGAACGCGCTGGGCACGCCGCTCTTGTATCGCACCGCGGCCGGCGTCGAACTGACCGACGCCGGCCAGGCCTGCCTGGCGCACGCCCTGCGGGTGCTGCAGGAGGTCGAGCACATGGCCGGCGTGCTGTCGGATTTCGCGCAAGGCGTGCGCGGCCAGGTGCGCATCGCCGCCAATACCTCGTCGATCACCCAGTTCCTGCCCGAGGACCTGGCCGGCTTCATGCAGCGCCATCCGGCCGTGCGCATCCACCTCGAAGAGCAGAACAGCAGCGACATCGTCACCGCCGTGGCCGAGAACCGCGCCGACGTCGGCATCTTCGCCGACCGCACGCCCGCGGCCGGGCTGACCACCGTGCCGTACCGGCTGGACGAGCTGGTGCTGATCACGCCGCCGCGCCACCCCCTGGCCGCCCGCGCCCAGGTGGCGTTCGCCGACACGCTGGACTGCGACTACGTCGGGCTGCCGCCGGCCACCTCGCTGGCCACCCGCCTGGCCGACGAGAGCGCGCGGCTCGACAAGAGCATCCGGCTGCGCATCCAGGTGCGCAGCTTCGACGCGATCTGCCGCATGGTGGTGGCCACCGGCGGCGTCGGCATCCTGCCACGCATCGCCGCCGAGCCGCACGCGCGCTCGATGCAGGTGCGGCTGATACCGCTGTCCGACGACTGGGCCCAGCGCTGGCTGCTGCTGGGCGTGCGCGACCTCGACAGCCTGCCCGTGGCCGCGCGGCTGCTGGTGCGCAGCCTGGCCGAAGGGGCGGCCTGAGGCGCGGCCGGCCTTCTCCATCCACGAAAGCCCCCTTGCCCATTTGCCCATACCTGCCGCGCGGCGATTGCCCGCACACTGCTTCTCCATATCAAGCCACAAATACGGAGACGACATGGCGGGGCAGATACTGGCCGGCATACGGGTGCTGGAGCTCGGGCAACTGATCGCGGGGCCCTTTGCCGCCAAGACGCTGGCCGACTTCGGCGCGCAGGTCGTCAAGATCGAGCCGCCGGGGCAGGGCGACCCGCTGCGCAAGTGGCGCCTGCTGCATGAGGGCACCTCGGTCTGGTGGGAGGCACAGTCGCGCAACAAGCAATCCGTGTGCGTGGACCTGCGCCAGCCCGAGGGCCAGGACCTGGTGCGCCAGCTGGCTGCCCAGGCCGATGTGCTGATCGAGAACTTCCGCCCCGGCACCATGGAGAAATGGGGCCTGTCGTGGGAGGCGTTGCACGCCCTCAACCCGCGCCTCATCATGCTGCGCATCTCGGGCTACGGCCAGACCGGCCCCAAGGCGCAGGAGCCCGGCTTCGCCGCCATCGGCGAAGCCATGGCGGGGCTGCGCTATCTCAACGGCGAGCCCGGCCGCGCACCGGTGCGCGCCGGCCTGTCGCTGGGCGACACCATTGCCGGCCTGCACGGCGCCATGGGGGTGCTGCTGGCCCTGTACCAGCGCGATGCGCGCGGCGGGCAAGGGCAGGTCATCGACGCCGCCCTCTACGAGAGCATCTTCAACCTGAGCGAGAGCCTGCTGCCCGAGTACTCCGTGTTCGGCGCCGTGCGCGAGCCGGCCGGCGCCGCGCTGCCGGGCATCGCTCCGTCCAACGCCTATCCGTGCCGCGACGGCTACGTGCTCATCGCCGGCAACGGCGACGCCATCTTCCAGCGCCTCATGCAGCGCATCGGCCGCGCCGATCTCGGCGACGACCCGGAACTCGCGCACAACGACGGCCGCGCGCGCCGCGCCCACGAGCTGGATGCCGCCATCGGCGCCTGGACCGCCCAGCGCGACATCGGCAGCGTGCTCGAGGCCATGCGCGCGGCCGGCGTGCCGGCAGGGCGCATCTACAGCGTGGCCGACATCGCGCAAGACCCGCACTACCAGGCCCGCGGCGCCATCGCCCGGCTGCGCGCGGCCAGCGGCATCGACGTCGACATGCCGGCGATCTTTCCCTGCCTGTCCGACAACCCGGGCGCCATCCGCGAGCGCGCCCCGCTGCTGGGCGAGCACACCGACGCCGTGCTGGAGGAGGCCGGCCTCGACGACGCGGCGCGCGCCGGCTTGCGCGCCCGTGGAGTGATCGCATGAACGGCCCGCAACGCATCGAAATCAATGAAGTCGGTCCGCGCGACGGCCTGCAGATCGAGCGCGCCCTGGTCGCCACCGACGACAAGGTCGCCTTTGTCGACGCCCTGTCGGCCTGCGGCTTCGCGCGCATCGAAGTCACCAGCTTCACCTCGCCCAAGGCCATTCCGGCCCTGGCCGACGCCCAGGACGTCATGCGCCGCATCGCGCGCAGGCCCGGCGTCGTCTACACCGCGCTCATTCCCAACATCCGCGGGCTGGAACGCGCGCTGCAAGCCGGCACCGACGAGATGAACCTCGTCATGTCGTGCAGCGAAACCCACAACCGCGCCAACCTGCGCATGACGCGCGACCAGTCCTTCGACGAGCTGGCCGCCATCCTGCGCCGCGCCGGCGAGGCCGGCGTGCCGTGCAACGTCTCGCTGTCCACGGCCTTCGGCTGTCCCTTCGACGGCGACGTGCCCGCCGACGACGTTATGCGGCTGGCGCGCCGGCTGGCCGACGCCGGCGCCCAGGGCATCACCCTGTGCGACACCACCGGCATGGCCTATCCCACCCAGGTCGCGCGGCTGTGCGAGACCTTCCAGCGCGCCTTGCCCGGCGCCGCGCTGACCGTGCACCTGCACAACACGCGCGGCATGGCCCTGGCCAACGCCGTGGCCGCCTGGCAGACCGGCGTCACGCGCTTTGACGCCGCCGCCGGCGGCCTGGGCGGCTGCCCCTACGCGCCCGGCGCCAGCGGCAACGTCAACACCGAAGAACTCGTGCACATGTTCGCGTGCATGGGCGTGGCCACCGGCGTCGCGCTGGCGCCCCTGCTCGACATCGTGCGCGGCCTGCCCGGCCTGGTGCGGCGCGCCCTGACCAACCCCTTGCTGGCGGCCGGCCCACGCCTGGCCACCCACCAGCCGCCGGCCTGGCTGGCCGAGCGTTTCCCGGCCGCCTGACGGCGGCCCTCGTCACCCCAGTACCCATAACAAACAGGAGACCCACCATGCATATTGCCAAGCTACGCCTGCTGCGCGGCGCCGCCCTGGCCGCCACCCTGGCCGCCGGCGCCACCGCCGCGCACGCCAACGACTACCCCGAGCGGCCCATCTCGCTGATCGTCTCGGCCGCGCCGGGCGGCACCACCGACATCGCCGCGCGCCTCATCGCCCAGCCGCTGGGCCAGGCCCTGGGCCAGACCGTCGTGGTCGACAACAAGCCCGGCGCCTCCGGCGGCATCGCCGGCCAGATGGTCGCGCGCGCCCAGCCCGACGGCTACACCCTGCTGCTGCAATACTCGGGCTTCCAGGCCATCACCCCGCACGTCTCCACCAACCTCGGCTGGGACCCCATCAAGGACTTCGCGCCCGTCGCCAACGTGCTCTCGGCCCCGCAAGTCGTCGTCGTGCGGCCCGACCTGCCCGTCAAGACCCTCAAGGACCTGGTCGACTACGCCAAGGCCAACCCCGGCAAGCTGAACTACGCCTCCTCCGGCAACGGCTCGCTGCAGCAAGTGGCCACCGAACTGCTCAACCAGATGGCCGGCATCCAGATCACCCACATTCCCTACAAGGGAACCGGCCCGGCCTTGAACGACCTGCTCGGCGGCGCCGTCGACCTCACCATCACCACCCCGCCGCCGCTGCTGGGCCACATCGCCGCCGGCAAGCTGCGCGCCCTGGCCGTCACCGGCGACAAGCGCCTGCCCAGCCTGCCCGACGTGCCCACCGCCGCCGAAGCCGGCTACCCCGACCTCATCGTCTCGTCGTGGTTCGCCATGTACGCCCCGGCCGGCACCCCGCCCGCCATTGTCGAGAAACTGTCGGGCGAAATCCGGAAAATCATGGCCACCGACGCCTTCCGCCAGAAAGCCGCCGAGCAGGGCGCCGAGGCGCGTTACATGGATCCGAAGCAACTGGGCGCCTACACCCAGGAAGAACTGGACCGCTGGGGCAAGGTCGTCAAGGCCGCCCATATCAGCGCCAACTGAGGCTGCGCGACTGCCCGCCCGCCGCGCGTGCGCGCGGCGGCGCTGGGCGCTATAATGCGCAGCTTCCCCGGCCCCTTTCGGGCCGGCGGCATCCAGAGCGGGTGTAGTTCAATGGTAGAACGGCGGCTTCCCAAGCCTCAAGCGTGGGTTCGATTCCCATCACCCGCTCCAATCCCACTGCAATCCCATATGGTTATCGCGCTTCCGTCCTGGGGGCATGTGGACGGTGGGAGTCAGTCATAGGCGACGCTGTCCCGGAATTGGCCCGGGCATTGCGAATGCCCGAAGCTGAATTTCGCTGCGATTTTCCGCAGGGGTAGCACGCCCGTTTCGCGTCCGGGTTTCCCCGTGGCGGGTGGTTGTTGTTTCCCGCGTTTGTCGCCCAGCTACAGCCAGGGGACGGCGGGCTTAACCACTAAGCGCGGCGCTTGTCGTGTGGACAGCGAGTCAAGGGCAGCAAAGCGAATGGTCTTATGGGTGTTCATCCGGCCGGGCTCCTTGAGTGAACTGGGAGTTTGGCGATTTCCAGTTTCTCAAATCCGGTTCGGATGATCCATGCATACTACCTCTTGAGACATCACAGTTAGATCCCGCCGCAGCACATCTTGTCGGGCCCACAACTCAATGGGCGATCATCATGGGGGCGACAGGTCCGTTCTTCGCGACCGTGAAACAAGGGTAAAACCGTCGGGCAGAAAGCGCCGTTCAAGCGCAAGGACTTCTGGGCGCTGCGCGTCAGGCTCCATTGGAGAGCCGGGTGCGAGAACTCGCTCACCTCTCAATCTTGGCATCGACAGCAAGCTACGGGGGGCGGCCTCGTCTCTCGTCATGCAACACAAGAGAAGGGTGAGCCGTCATTCGTAGCTGGGATATGAAAGTGGTTTGCCGTACTGACTCCCGGCCTCGACGAGCATGTCGATAGCGCCAGCCGCCAGTTCCGATCGCTCCATTGCTTCACGAACCGCGCTCCGGGATGGACAAAGAAACCCGAGCAAGCGATAGAAACCAAATAGGGAAACGTGACTCCAGGCATATTGGGACTGATCAAAGGCCAAGTACGGAAAGTTTTTTGGAATCAAACAGCTCGTCAGATCACAACTGTTGTTTCGTGTCTTCGAGAACGTCACTCGTGGCAACTGCGCCATTTCGTGAAACCCGCGACCAACTACACGAGCCAAGGCTTTGGCTACTGATTCAATGTCGTCCCGTGTTCCACCAAATAGCCGTCGGGTCAACTCTTCGTCGAGGTGCCCAGTCTGACGATCGATAACTCCGAAGGAGGAGTCTGTTCCATGTGGAAGTATCAACCATCGGTCGGTGAGCAACTTCTGCGGCTGCTCCGCGCGTGGGAGTGAGCTTGTGCGAAGCAGCCCGCTTCGCAACTCTACGAATCGATGAGAGTCACGTCCGTCCTTGTCTCGCAATGCCACGGATGGGGAATACCACGGGAGATCGAAGGGTTGCCGTTCGGATCTGTATCCGAGATAACATCGCACTTCGCCGTCAACGCTCGAGATCAACTTACCGTCATGCCACGACGAGATATCGAGCTCGAGCACATGCGCTGGATTGGGCGGAGGGGTGCTCTTGCGAGGCATATGATAGCTAACGTAATTTAGACCGCAGAACCTGCGGGACAAAACGGACGGCGCGGGACATTCTGGTCACGTTTTCTCCTTAAAATGGCTTGCAGCTTGAATTTATGGTCGATGCACTGGAAACGCACAGGCATAAAGCGCCATGCAAACCCGACACTGTTCTTCAGCAAACACTATAGCGCAGGAATCGCGCGACTCGTGCCCAAAGCGAATCTTTGCCCACCCGCCGAACTGGTACTCCGAGGGCTGCTTTGAATCATTGCGCTGTAAGACTCCTCAGGGTCACGGGTCACCGGTCGCTCTTGGCGTAAGAGTCGTTGGGGACTGCCGGTCGGCCAGGATGACGATGTGACCGGAGACGAAGGTGCAGCGGTCGTTCAAAATCGCGGCGCTTGGACGTCTCCCATCTACGGCATGAGAGTTAGGATTCGCAGACACGAAAGCGGTTTCTCTGCCTCCGGCGCCGCACAGTGCTTGCATCCGTCTACCCTACTGCGCACGAAACTCCGCATGGGCCGAGAAAGCTGCCACCGTCAGGTCAATGTCGGCGCCTGAGATGCCAGCCCTGCGCGCTGCGTCCTGCCAGCCATCGACCGCTGCCACCACTTCCTCCACCACCTGCCGAGCAGAGCCGTCTCCAAGCCCATAGAACGCCGCCGTGCCGAGAACCGTCGCCAGACTCGGCCGGTTGTCGACATCGTCGATGTTCAGGACATGCTCTGCCTTGTCGATGTTTGGGTTGACATCAAATGCCGGCGCGAGTCGCCACCCCATCTTGCCAAGCAAGAAGCCGTGGTTGCGCAGATGATCGTCCCGGTTGCCGACTGCGACGTTGAATGCCACGCGTCGAAATAGCTGTGCCAGGTCTGCATCCGCATGCTCCGCATCGCCCTGGGCGCGGATGAACTGCGCCAGTTCCAGATAGCTCGTGCCCTCGCTCTGCGTCTTGCGCAGAAGCGTCATCGCCGACGCATAGAAGCGCCTCGCGCCATGTGCGCGATCGAACCGCTGTACGCAGAAAGTGTGGAAGTCGTTGCCCAGCCTGATTAGCCTCGCGGGCGGTACATCCACGCCTGCCTTTCGGGCCAGTTGGTGAACCACGTACTCCCAGGCCCCGACATCCCGGTCATCATCACGGGCGGGGAACTTGGCGATCCAGAGCGAACTGTCGGCTTCGGTGAAGTTGGCCTTCGGCCTGGCCCCGCCTAGTGAGGCACCCGGCGCGACGAGCACCGCCAGCCACCTGCGCAGGGCATCGAGGTCGTCGATGCGCCGGTTGCTGAGCTGATAGGCCACCGCTTCCAGTTCGCGTAAGGTCGTCACCGGAGGCGCTGCCATCTTCTCGTCACCAAGGAAGGTCTCCGTGCCTGGTCGGCGAAAGCGCAATGCGCCCTGACGGGTCTGGTCCTGTACGCCGATGAGGAAGTTCCAGGCGTAGAGCGTGCGGGGCGGCCGCTTCTCGTCCTTGGCCTGCAGCGCCTCGCGGCGCTTCATGAGCGTTTGGCCCCAGCGGTCCGGCGATGAGTCCAGAAAGATGCCGAAGTTGCCCAGTTCCGGCTTCGGAAAGAAGGGGTGCTCGTCCAGGGAGAGATCGGGGTCCAGCGCAAAGGCGCGAGGGTCCTTGAGCCAATCCCGTTCGTAGTGGAAGCGAATCTGGCCGCGATCATGGGCAAGCGTACCAACCAGACAGGCTGGGCCAAGGTCATCGTCCAGCCAGACTTCCAGGGCGTTGTTCTGTTTATTCATGTGGCTCCCCGCTGTTGGGGGGCGACGGCGGAGAGGCGGCCTTTCGGCGCCTCACGCCGGGCGATGGCTCCAGCGCCAAGTCCTGCAGCTTGCGTCCGATCCGATCGTCGGCGGCCAGCAGATTGAGATCACCTTCAAGACCCAGCACGGCCAGCACCCGAATATAGGCCCCCAGGGTTGCACCAGGATCGCCGGCCTCGACTTTGTACACGGTGGTTCTGGAAACTCCCGCACGCTGGGCCACCACTGCGTTGCTCAGCTTGCGCCTCTTGCGGGCAAGACGCAGCCGCTCTCCCAGTGCGGACAGGAGACGCTGTTCTTGAGGGAAGACGATGGGCGGTTTGCGTGGCATATTCGCTATTATAGACGTAATAAATCTAATTTGTCCATAATAGAGAAAAATTACGATTTTTATGCTGGAGTCTGCGGAGAGTGGGCAGCAGCCACCAGACCGGTCCAAAATGTGGTGCATCCTCGCTTTCTCAGCGGGGATGTCACCTTACCAATCAATGAGTTGGACGCTAAATTCTGTCCCCATCACCCGCTCCATACGCATCTGGCCACTTTAAGAAAAGGTCCAGGTGCTTGAGTAGCCGCGCGCAGAGAGAGAAGCCCGGCGCATTCATCCTTCGAGCAGCGCAGCCGTCGCATCCATCTGTTCGTGCTCAAAAGCCGCCGCGAAGTCGTCCAGCTCATATGCGCGCAGCCCGACCTCGACGCCAAGGGCGATTTTTTTCCAGTTCGCTACTGCGGCATGGACGTCGGCCAGGATGCTTCGAGCTTGTGCGTGATTCAGTAAGAAATAAGGCGCCCGAGCCAGCAACATATGCACATCGGTGATCGGACCATCCTCCTCGGATAGCCATGTCTTGGACTCCCGTTCCTTGTCTGGAAACGGGTTGATGTCAAAGGCCGGTGCAAGGCGCCACAGCCCGTGCTCCACGTGCAAGAACCCATGATTCTGCAAGTGATCGTCCACGTTCGTGATCAAGAGGTTGAACACGAGACGGCGCCAAAGTTGGTGCAAATCCCGAGTAGGCGAGTGCCCGTAGGAACGGATGGCGTCTGCAATTTCCGTGTAGCTACGCTCCTCTTCGCGCGAGGCCTGTAGCAGCGATGCTGCCGATTGGTAGGGAATTCGGCCATCGTTGTCGTCTCGGTCAAATCGCCGAATGACGGCCACGGGGACATCGGCGAGGGAGACGATCCGCGCAGGCGCCGCGTCGATCCCCGCCAACTGCGCCAGCTTCAGCGCCAGGACTTCCCCGCGCGTGACGCTGCGCGTGTCGTTCACGCTGGGAAACTTGCCGATGGCTAGCCTGCCGTCTTCATCCACGATGGTGCATTTGGGACGCATGCCGCCAAGCGACGTACCCTTGCCCTGCAGGTAGCGCAGGTCTTCGGCTGTCTCTTGTCCGCGTTCGACCGCGCGGCTGGCCCGGTAGATGCGCTCGAGTTCGATCATCGGCGGGGTCGCGCGTCTTCCTTCCGGCACTGTTCTATGCCAAGGTCCATTTGAATCGCGTAGCCGCAGTGCGCCCACTCGGCTGAAGTCATCGACTGCCAGCAGATAATCCAGCTCGGTGAGAGGGCGCAGTTGCGGATCAGTGCGGCGGCGCTTGGCGTGGTCGCGGGCGATGACGCGGCGGCCCCAGGCATCGGGGCTCGTATCGGCGATTGCGCCGTGGAAGACGGAGTCGTGCGGCGACGCAGCCTTGTGTGGCTGATGGCCAGGCATCAATTGCAGATCGGCAGAGACGTTGAACCGTTCAGGGCTGGCCAGCCAGGTCTCGTCATAGGCGAAGGCGCAATTCTGGCGCCGGCCTTGTTGTACGTAAACGAGCGAGCCGAGCGGCAGGCCGGCCTTGCCAAGGCATACCTGCACGTGTTGGCGGGTGGGCGTGCCGGTTGCCATCACAGCGCTCCCGAAGGGCCGCCGGATTTGCTGCGTATGCGTTTGGGCAAGTGTTCGTCCATCAGCGTGAGGCCGATTTCGTCGTTCGGTGTGTCCAGCAGGTGTTCGAGTGCCCGAATCTCGCCAAAGACATGCAGCGCTCGGGCGAAGAAGTGGATGGGCACCTTGATGTCGCCCTTTTCCATCCGGCGCACGGTGGATAGCGACGCGCCCATGCGCTCGGCAAGCGAAGCCTGGGAGATGTGGCGTCGCCTGCGCGCCAGGGAGATGTCGTTGCCCAGCTTCCGGATCGCGCGTTCGACAGGAAGAGGAACTGGAGGAGCCATCATTAGACCTCCTTTGGGACTACTAATTTGAAATTAAAGGTCTGTAGAGAATTATTATAGTCAAGACGCCATTGCAATTCAACGATATGGCCGATCGCCGAATCCAATACGCCCGGATTCTTTGGGGCTTTGAACCTGCTGCTGGCGTGGTGCTTTTCCCGGAGGAGATTCCGGAGTCAGGTCTTTACCTCGAAGGGGCGAGGAAAACGATCACCGTGAACGCCTACGAGCGTGACACCGCGGTATGAGCTTGATCCTGTCCGCGATCTGCGTCCGGTGTGCCCAAACTGCCACGCGATGCTGCATCGTAGAACGCCTGTATTGAGCATCGAGGCGCTTCAAGCGATCCTTCGTCAAGAAAGCGCGTGGGCAGATGAACCGAGAAGCCCTGATTCTTGACCCCCCCTACAACCCCAGCGCCGCCCGCAATGCCTGGATCTTTTCGTTCATCCGCTTGGCGCGATAGACCAGCGCGACCTGCGCGCTGGCCGGGGAGGGCGATATGCGGATGGGGGCGACGGTGCCGGGGGGCACGTTCTGCAGTGTTTCGCCGTGCGCGAAGCCCAGGCCTATGCCGGCCACGACCAGCTGGATGCTGGTGGTGGGGTTGTTCGCTTCGACCACGGGCACCGGGGGCAGCAATCCGGCGCGGCGGAAGACCCAGTCTATTTCCTTGCGCAGCATCGAGTCCTGCGCGGGCAGGATCCAGTCTTCGTTGACCAGTTTCGCCAGCGGCACGGGCCGGCGCGATTTGGCGAACCGATGGTCCGGGGGCGCGACGAGCTGGTAGTTCGATTCGTAGAGTTTTTCCTGGTGCAGCGGCATCTTGACGGCTTCGATGTGCTGCGGCGCGTAGGTGGTGACGAGGGCGTCGGCGTCGCCTTCCTGGAGCGCGGCGAACAGTTCGGGCACGGGCCGCTCGATCAGTTGTACGTGCACGCGCGGCCGCAGGGCGGCCAGGCGGCTGATGACCCTGGGCATGACGCTGTGCGCGACGAAGTGCGGCGCGCCGACGCGGATCAGCGCCGCGACTTGCGGTCCGAGGTTGATTTCCTGCGGGACGCGTCCCAGCTCCTCGAGGATCTGCCGCGCGCTGCGCGTGGCGGCGATGCCGTGTCCGGTCGGCGACAGGCCGCGCGAGGTGCGCACGAACAGCTGCACGCCCAGGACGCCCTCGATTTCTTCCAGCATGCGGCTCAGGGCGGGCTGGGTGACGTGCATTTCCTGCGCGGCGGCCCTGAGGCTGCCTTCGCGCGCCAGCGTGAGGAGCAGCTGGAAATGGCGAAAGCGCAGGCGCGAGGCGAGCCGGTTGAGGTCGGGGTCGAGGAGGTCCATCGCGATAACAAGAGGTTTTCACACGATAAGAAGATATTACTTCAGCAAATCGCCGTTGCCTCCTAAGATTTGCCCAATCAATGCACTGCTCAGGAACTGCAATGCCGGATGCGAAGCGAGTGTTTCCAGCACGGCGGGCGTTTGTTGTCGGGATGGCCGCGCTGATGCTTTGCGCCGGGGCTGGCGCGGATGCGCGGGAGGATTGGCCGGCGCGGCCGATCCGGGTGGTGACGCCGTTTCCCGCCGGGGGGATCAACGATACGGTGATCCGCATCGTGTGCGAGAAGGTTGCGGCCGCGCTCGGGCAGCCTATCATCGTCGAGGTGAAGGCGGGCGCGGCGGGGGCCATCGGCACGGATTTCGTGGCCAAGAGCGCGCCGGATGGATATACCTGGCTGGCCTCGTCGGGGCCGGTGTTCACGGCGGCGCCGGCGCTTTTCCAGGCCTTGCCTTTCGATCCGCTCAAGGATTTCCGCGCGGCGGCGATGCTGGCGACGGCGCCGAACATTCTGGTGGTGCCGCCGCAGCTGCCGGTGTCGAATCTGCGTGAGCTGGTCGCCTATGCCAGGCAGGCGCCGGGCGGCATTTCCTATGCGACGCCGGGCGCGGGCAGTTCGGCGCACCTCGGTACCGAGGCGTTCATGCGCGATGCGGGCTTCAGCGCCACGCAGGTGGCGTACCGGGGCGCGCCGCCGGCCCTGCTGGATCTGATCGGCGGGCGGGTGCAGTTCATGATGGTGAGCGCGAGCCTGGCGGCGGCGCAGATCGGCGCGGGCAAGCTCAAGGGCCTGGCCGTGATGGACACGCGCCGCTTTCCGGGCGCCGCGGATATTCCGACGGTGGCCGAGGCCGGGTTCAACGTCGAGCCGGTGGTGCCGTGGTTCGCGATCCACGTGCCGGCGCGCACGTCCGACGCGATCGTGGCGCGCATCAATCGCGAGGTGGTTGCGGCGCTGGCGGATCCGCAGGTGCGGGCCAGCCTGGGCAAGGCCGGCGCGGCGGCGGCCGAGCCGGCGGCGCCGCGGCAGATCGATGCCGCGATGCAGGCCGAGGCGGCGCGTTTCCAGGCGCTGGCGCGCGAGCAGAATCTGGCAAAGCAATGATGGGGGGCAGTGCAGTCATGACGTTGATTGAAGAGCAGGCGGGTCGGTCCGCATCGGTCGTCGAGTTGATGAATCCGGCTTGCGTGGCGGTGGTCGGGGCGTCCGAGGACCGCCGGAAGTTCGGCGGCCGCATCCTGCATTTGTTGAACAACCAGGGGTTCCGGGGGCGGATTCTTCCGGTCAATCCGGTGCGCGCGGAGATACTGGGGCACCAGGCCTACCGTTGCATCATGGACTTGCCGCAGGCGCCGGACCTGGTGATCCTGGCGATTCCCCGGGATCTGGTCGTGCAGGCCGTGTCCGACTGCGGCGATATCGGCGCCAAGGGGGTGATCGTGGTCGCTTCCGGGTTCTCGGAATCGGGCGATGAGGGGGCCAGGCTGGAGCAGCAGCTGCTTGCCGTCGCGCGCGAGAAGGCGGTGCGCATCATCGGGCCGAATTGCGTGGGCGTGGTCAGCCCGGCGCATGGGTTTTCGTTGGCGACCACGGTGTCCCTGGTGGACCGCGCCCCGCTGCCGGGGCACATCGGTCTCATCAGCCAGAGCGGGGCGGTCATGGGGACGATGATAGACCGTGGCATCAGCCAGAACGTCGGCTTCTCCCATTGCATTTCCGTGGGCAACCAGGCGGATGTGGATTTCTGCGATTTCGTCGACTTCATGATCGACGATCCGGGCACGCACGTGATCTGCACCTATGTCGAAGGCATCAAGCGTCCGGATCTGTTCCTGCGCGCGGCCGGGCGCGCCCAGGCGGCCAGCAAGCCCTGGCTGCTGATGAAGTCGGGCAGGACCGAGGCCGGGGCCGCTTCGGCGTTCTCGCATACGGCGAGCCTTGCGTCGAACCAGGCGATCCTCGATGGCGTGTGCCGCCAGTTCGGCATTCTGCAGGTCGACGACGTCGAGGGCATGCTGGTCGCGGCGTCCGGCTGGAACAAATATCCGGACATGCGGGTCCGGTCGGTGGCGGTCCTGTCGCCGTCTGGCGGCGGCTGCACGATCGCCGCGGACCGGCTCAGCGATATCGGCGTTCCCCTGGCCCGCTTCTCGGATCGCGCCACGGCGGCGCTGGCGCCGCTTTTCGATGGCCCGGTGCGCAATCCGGTGGACATCGGCGCGGCCAACGACGGCGCTGCGATGGGCTACGTCGAGACGATCCACCGGGCCGCGCTGCAGGACGAGCAGGCGGATCTCGTGCTGTCCGTCGTGACCAACGCGCCGGTGCTGACCGAGGTCGGAAAAATGATAGGCGATGCGGCCCGGGCGGTGGACCAGCCGCTCCTGGCGGTCGCCATGCCCGGCGGCTATGCCGAGGGAGCGCGCGAGCAGCTTGCCGCGGCGGGCGTGCTTTGCACCGATTCGCTGGACGCGGCCATGCGCGCCATCGGCGCCTGGCATGCGTGGGCGCGGCGGCCCGCGGCCAGCAGTGCGGTCCGGCCGCAGGGGCTGCCCGTTCCGGAGCCGGTCGGCGCCGGCCGTCTGGACGAGGCCGGGGTCAAGCGGCTGCTGGGGCGCTACGGCATTCGCGTCAACGAGGGGAGGGTCGCCGCGACGCCCGATGAGGCCGCGGCCGCGGCCCAGGCGCTGCGCGCGCCGTATGTCGTCAAGGTGATCAGCGAGGACATCAGCCACAAGACCGAGGTGGGCGGCGTCAGGCTGGGTCTGGCCGACGGTCCCGCGGTGCGGGCGGCGGCAGTGGAGATGGCGGCGCAGGTGCGGCAGAAGCGGCCCGATGCGCGGGTCGATGGCTTCCTGGTGCAGGAGTTCGTGCGCGGCGAACTGGAGTTGCTGCTTGGACTGAAGCAGGACGCGCAGTTCGGCGTGACCCTGGCGGTGGGCGCCGGCGGCACGCTGGCCGAGATCCTGCGCGACGTGCTGTTCGCGCCGTGTCCGGTCTCTCGGGAGAGCGCTGGACGATTGCTGGAGCGGCTCAAGCTGGCGCCGCTGTTCGGCGGCGTGCGCGGGGGCCCGCCGCTGGACGTGGCGGCGGTGGTGGACACGATGGTGCGCCTGAGCTGGCTCGGCCACGACCTGCGCGACAGCCTGCAGGAGCTGGACATCAATCCCGTGCTGGTGCTCGCCGACGGGGCGGGATGCGTCGCGGTGGACGGGCGCGCGCTGTCGGGCTGAGACGGAGCGCGCCCAAGACCTTATTCAAGTTCGACAGGGGGAAACACATGGAAGTCACTTACCAGTCGCTCGACCGGGTTGCGCTGGTCACGATCAACCGTCCGCAGCGGGGGAATTCGATGAACCCGGCGGTGGTCAGGGAACTGGCCCAGGCCTGGGAACGATTCAGCGGCGGGGATGACCTGGTCGCGGTGATCACGGGCGCGGGCAACGATGCGTTCTGTACCGGGGCGGACCTCAAGGAGTTGCCCGGCGAGGTATGGCGCGCGCTGCCCAACTTCGCCGTGCCCACCGACAAGCCGGTCATTGCCGCCGTGAGCGGCCGCGCCGTGGGGGGCGGCTGCACCCTGGCGCTCTACGCGGACATGATCGTCGCCAGCGAGTCGGCGCAATTCATCTATCCGGAGGCGAAGATCGGCATCTTCCAGGGCATCATGGGGGGCTTTCCCAGAAAGCTGCCTTATGCAGCCGGGTTGGAGTGGATCACGACCGGCGATCCCATGTCCGCGCAGCGCGCCTACGAACTGGGTTTCGTGAACAAGGTATGCAAGACAGGCGAGCAGGTCGAGGCGGCGCTGGAGATGGCCCGCAAGATCGCCGCCAGCGCGCCACTGGTTGTCCAGGCCATGAAGCATCTGGCGCTCAAGACCTTGCCCGCCAACCCCATGGAAACGTTCTATCCGCAAAAGGGCATGCTCGAGGCGATCGCCAGGAGCCAGGATGCCGAGGAGGGCCTGCAGGCGCTGCGCGACAAGCGCGATCCGGTATTCAAGGGCTGCTAGGCAGCGGCGGTTCGGGGCAGGGCGCGCGCAGACGGGCCTGCCCTTCTCGAACAGGATGTGTTCAGGAGACAAATCATGATGCGTTCTTCGTTGGGCCGCTTGTCGGCCTGTCTGGTGATGTTGGGCTGCCTGATGGGATTCAGCGCGGCGGGCGCGGCCGCCGGGTTTCCGGCGCAGCCGATCACGCTCGTCGTTCCCTATCCGCCGGGCGGCACGGCCGACAGCCTGGCCCGGGTGCTGGCGAAAAGCATGGGCGCGCGGCTGGGCGTGAACATGATCGTGCTGAACAAGGGCGGGGCGGGAACGGTGGTCGGCACGCAGTTCGTGGCCAATAGCGCCGCCGACGGGTACACGCTGCTGTTCACCGCCACGCCGTTCGCGATCAATCCCTCGTTGTTCGAAAAGCTGCCCTATGACACGTTGAAGGATTTCACGGTGGTGTCCGATATCGCCGAGACGCCCCTGGTCGTGGCGGCCGGTTCCGGCACGTCCATCAATACCCTGGGCGAGCTGGTGGACAGGCTGAAAACCGGCAAGGACAATTCATATGGCTCCGCGGGGCCGGGCAGTTCGCCGCACCTGGTCAGCGAACTGCTGCTGCACGAGGTGAACGGGGAGGCGACGCACATTCCGTATCAGGGCAGCATGCCGGCGGTGATGGACCTGGTCGCCAATCGCACCACATTCATGTTCGATACGCCGCTCTTGATGTTGCCGCTGGCCAAGGAGGGCAGGCTGAAGCTGCTTGCGCAAACCTCCACGCAGCGCTCGCCCCTGCTGCCCACGGTGCCGACGCTGCAGGAAAGCGGGTATCCGAACCTGAGCGTGACTTCATGGTTCGTGGTCGCCGCGCGTTCCGGCGCGCCCAGGGACGTGCTCGAGAAGCTGAATTCGGCGATCAATGCCGCACTGGCCGACCCGGTTGTCGCGGGCGCCTACGAGGCCCAGGGGATGATCAAGACCGGCGGGACCCTGGACAAGGCGCAGGCCAAGCTGCAGCAGGAAGTGAAGAACTGGGCGCTGGCGGTGCAGGTGTCCGGAGCCAAGGTGCGCTGATCCGGGCGGGCCATGGCCCGCCCGCAATCCGCGGCGCCGGATGCAACATGGGCCGGGTGCCGCGGATTATGGTTCCAATATTGAATTTAAATATTCATTATTAATATTTGCGGTGCGATTCCTGAATAAGAAAATTCAATAATAAATAATAAAAAGAAGCAGTTTCTTATTCCTCCAGGCACAGGTTGCGCCGGCAGGCGGCGTTGCGCCCCATGCATCCCGGCTTGCCGGCAAGGCCGCGCCGGCGCGTGATCTCCAGCGCGCGCACGGCCGGTTTCCATGGCGTTGCACCCGCCGCCGCGCGCCTCCAGGCATGGCCATGATGCATTGATTGCATTATGACTTTATGGAATATCCGGCAGGCAAATCGGAAATTGACAGAATAATTGCCGTGCCCCAACCTAGCCGCACGCTGTTTTCGTGATGTTTTGTTTTTTCACTGCGTGTACTGGAGGCATTTATGCGTGAGCCCACTCCTGAATTGGTGGCGCGCCGTCGCGAACTGGTCGAGGCAACGATGACGCGGGTGCGCGCCATCGAAAAGCAGCACGGCCCGACCCGCGAGGCGCTGGAGGCGATCAAGAATGAATTGCTGGCGCTGGCCCGTGAACGGGATGTTTTCCTTACCACGGAATTCAAGCCGGCCAAGCGGGGGACCTTCAAGGACTTCGTTGCCTATCGCTTGAACGAAGAGGACGGCACGGGGCGGGCGATGTATCTGTCGCTGGCGCTGCCCGGCAAGTCGAGCCCGCCGCACAATCACAAGAACTGGGCGGTGCTGGTCGGTTTGGTCGGCGCCGAGGAAAACCGGCTTTACGAGGTGGACGAGAGCGGCAGCTTTCGCCAGCGCGACGCGATCATGGTCGGCCAGGGCGTGGGCGTGGCATTGATGGGCGACGACATCCACAGTATCCACGTGCAGGGCGTGGGCGACGAGCCGGTCTGGCAACTGCGCTTCTACGAGCGTCCGCTGGAAGACCAGGTGGACCGCGAGCAATTCGATCCCGGCACGGGCAAGCGTGAGATGTTCCCGCCCAATCCCAATGTGAAGCCATCCTGAAGGGAAGGCGCCGTCCATGGGGCGGGAGCGTAGCGGGTCGTGGTCCTGACAATAATCTGGCAGGGGAGATGGCGATGAAGCGACGTGAAATGTTGAGTCTTTGCGGCAAGTCCGTGATCGCGCTGGGCTGTGGCGGTCTTCCGGCGATCTTGCGGGCCCAGGGGCGTTTCCCCTCCAAGGCGTTGACGTACGTGGTGGCCTACACGCCAGGGTCGGCCAATGACATCCTGGTGCGGATCCTGGCGCCGGAGCTGGGCACCCAGCTCGGGCAGAGCATCATCGTGGACAACAAGCCCGGGGCGGGCGGCAGCATCGGGATGGCGGCCGTCGCGCAATCGAAGGCGGACGGCTACACGCTGGGCCTGGGCTCGACGGCGACGATGGCGATCAATCGCGCGCTGTACAAGAACCTGCCTTATGACCCCTTGCGGGACTTCGAGTCGGTGGTGAAGTTCGCCTCGACGGCCAACGTGCTGGTGGTGCCGGCCGGCGGCCCGGCGAAGACCCTGGCGGACCTCAAGCCGCGCGACGGCAAGCCGCTGATGTTCAGTTCTCCCGGCAATGGGACGACGCAGCATCTGGCGGGGGTGTTGTTCAGCAGTACGACGAAGCTGCCGACCGAGCATGTGCCGTATCGCGGTCCGGCCGAATCGGTGATGGCGGTGGCGTCGGGCGAGGTGGATTTCTCGCTGGCGTCCCTGCCGTCGGCGCTGGCGCAGATCCGCGCCGGCCGGCTGCGGGTGCTGGGCTGTACCTCGCTCAAGCCGCCGTCCAGCCTGCCGCAGGCGGTGTCGCTGGCGGAGCAGGGCTTGCCGGGCTTCGAGCGTACCGAGGTGTGGTTCGGGCTGGTGGTGCCGTCGGGTACGCCCGACCAGGCGAGGCTGGCCCTGGAACAGGCGTCGGTCCAGGTGCTGGGCAAGCAGGACGTGCGCGAAAAGCTGGAACAGGCGGGGTATCAGCCCGCGAATCCGCAGTCGGAGGGCAAGTTCGATCCGTTCGTGCGCGAGCAGGTGGCGTTCTGGGCCGATCTGGTGAAGCAGGCGGGCGCTTCGATCGATTGAACGCTGGCCGGGCCGGATGGGCGGGCGGCATGCATGCATGGGGGTGGAGATGTCCGAGGTCGTGAGCGCGCAATGGTTGAGGCAGCGCCTGGAAAGCGGGGCGGAGTGCGCGGTGGTGGATCCGCGCGAAGAGGGGGCGCATTCGGTGTCGCCGCACTTGTTCCATGCGGTCAACCTGCCGCTGTCGCAGTTGGAGCTGCGGGTGGAGCGCCTGTTTCCGCGCCGCGACGTGCCGATCGTGGTGGCGGGCGCGGGCGACGCGCTGGACGAGCGCGCGCGGCGCCGGCTGCAGGAACTGGGGTACGCGGGCGCCGTGCGGCTGGAAGGCGGCTCGCCCGCCTGGGCCGGCCTGGGGCTGCCGTTGTTCACGGGGTTCAACACGGCCAGCAAGGCGTTTGGCGAGTATGTGGAGCATGGTTGCGCGACGCCGTCGATTTCGGCCGACGAGTTGCGGGAGATGGTGGCGTCGGGCCGTCCGCTGGTGATCATGGACAGCCGTACGCCGGCCGAGCACCGCCGGGCGACGATTCCGGGTTCGGTAAGCGCGCCGGGCGCGGAACTGGTATTGCGCTACGCGGAACTCGCGCCGGATCCGCACACCACCCTGGTGGTCAACTGCGCGGGCCGTACGCGCAGCATCATCGGGGCGCAGTCGCTGATCAATGCCGGGGTGCCGAATCCGGTGTTCGCGTTGCGCAACGGCACGATGGGCTGGGCGCTGGCCGGCCACAAGGTCGAAACGCAGTCCGCGCGCCAGGCCCCGGAGCCGGGCGCGGCGACGCTGGCGTTGGCGCAGCAGCGCGCGGCGGCGGTGCGGCGCCGTTTCGGGATCGGCGAGATCGGCGCGGCCGAATTGCAGCGCCTGCGCGCCGGCGGCGAGCGAACGGTTTACCTGTTCGATGTGCGCACGCAGCAGGAGTACGAGCGCGGGCACGTGCCCGGCGCCGTGCATGCCCCGGGCGGCCAGCTGGTGCAGGCGACCGATTCTTATGTGGCGGTGCGCAATGCGCGCATCGTCCTGTATGACCATCATGGGGTGCGCGATGTCATGACCGGATCGTGGTTGCGCCAGATGGGGCATGAGGATGTGGTGACGTTGCGGGCCGATGCGGTGTCTGCGGCGCAACTGGCCGCGGGCCCGCAGGCGGTGCGGGTGGCCGGGCTCGATGGCGCGCGGGCGCGCCGGCTGGCGCCGGCCGAGGCGGCCGGGAGCCTGGCGCAATACACGGTGGTGGACGTCGGCGCTTATCGCGATTACCAGGCCGGCCACCTGCCGCAGGCGTATTGGGTGACGCGGGCGCGCCTGGCCGAGGCGCTGGACGGGTTGCCGGCCGACCGGCCGTTGCTGCTGGTGTCGCCGGACGCCTTGCTCGCGCAACTTGCCTGCGCCGATGTGGCGGCCTCGGCCGCCAGGCCGGTATATGTGCTGGAGGGCGGCATGGCGCGCTGGCGCGCAGAGGGCCGGCCGGTCGAGGAGGGCGACGGGCGGCCCTTGCACGAGCCCGACGATGCCTTCGTCAAGCCCTTCGAGGCCAGGGATCGCGAGTCGTCGATGCAGGCCTACCTGGATTGGGAGGTGGGCCTGCTTGACGCGGTGCAGCGCCATCCCGCCATACGCTTCGACTTGTACAAGGAATGAGCCTCTGGTAGAGCTTTCTCCATCCAGGGAGGAAGACGATATGAATCTGAGGCAAATCGAGGCGTTTCTGGCGGTGGTCGACCTGGGCACAGTGACCCGGGCGGCGGAAACCATGTATGTGACGCAGTCGGCGGTAAGCCGGCTGATCTCCCGGCTCGAGCGCGAGGTGGGCTTTACGCTGTTCGATCGCCGCCAGGGCCTGATGGCCCCGACGGCCGAGGCCAAGGCGCTGCACGCGGAGGCCATGCGTTCGTACATCGGGCTGAAGGAGATCCAGTTCGCGGCGCAGCGGATCGCGCAGATCGGCAGCGGCATGCTGAAGGTATGCGTGATGAGTTCGCTGCAGCAGGGAGCGCTGCCCAGGCTGGTGACGGAGTTCATGCGCAAGCATCCCGGGATTTCGGTGATGTTCGACGTGCAGCGCCACTACGACGTGGTGTACGCGGTGTCGCGAGGCAGCGCCGAGATCGGTTTCGCGACGCTGCCGGTGGACCATCCCAATATCGAGTCGCTGCCGATCGCGCGCACGCCGGTGGTGTGCCTGCTGCCGACCGGGCATCCCCTGGCCGAGCTGGAAGCGATACGGCCCATGGATTTGCACGGCGTGGATTTCCTCAGCGTGCCGCGCATGCGTTTCAACGATCGCATTACCCGCATTCTCGAAGCGCATGGGGCGAGGCCCCGCACGCGTATCGAGGCGGGCACGATGCTCGCGGCCATGGCGCTGGTGGAGGCCGGGGCCGGGGCTTTTGTCGTCGATGCCTTTACGTTGGGGGCGGTGCGCGATGCGCAGGTCGTGCTCCGGCCGTTCCATCCGGAAGTCATCGTCGAGGTTGGGGCCTTGTATTCGAATTCCCAGCCGCTTTCCATCCTGGCATCCAGGTTCCTGGAGCATTGCCGGGCATTCCAACATGAGATGGAGACAACATGAATGCTTGCCTGCCCGCCGAGGCGCCCTTGGCCGACCCCGATCCGCTCGACCCCGATCGCAAGGCGGTGGATGAGGTGGCCCGGATACTGAAGGCCGAACACACCGAGCTGCTGTTCTGCTTTCCGATCAACTCCCTGATCGACGCCGCGACGGCGGCAGGCATCCGGCCCGTGGTGGCGCGGACCGAACGCGCCGTGGTGGGGATGGCCGACGGCTATGCGCGCGCCAGCCTGGGCGAGCGGGTAGGGGTATGTGCGGTGCAGTATGGGCCCGGCTGCGAGAACGCGTTCGGCGCGATGGCGCAGGCGTATTCGGATTCGTCGCCGGTGCTGATGCTGCCGGGCGGCGTGAACGAGTCGCGTACGGACGTGCGGCCGAATTTCGAGACGGCCAAGCACTATGGGAACATCACCAAATGGGTGGCGCGCGTCAACCGGCCCGATCGCGTGGGCGAGATGATGCGGCGCGCCTACACCGGGCTGCGCAACGGCCGGCGCGGGCCCGTGGCGCTGGAGCTGCCCATGGACGTGATGGAGCAGCCGGTCGGCCGCTCGGCGTCGCGCCACGCGCCCAGCCAGGCCATCCGCACGCTGTGCGATCCGGACACGGTGCGCGCGGCGTGCAGGCTGCTGCTGGCGGCCGAGCGGCCGGTGCTGCACGCGGGGGCGGGGGTATTGCAGTCGGGCGCCACGCCGGAGCTGGTGGAGCTGGCCGAGTTGCTGTCGATTCCGACGATGACGACGTTGTCCGGCAAGAGCGGTTTCCCCGAGCGGCATCCGCTGGCGCTGGGCAGCGGCGGCATGGCATGGCCGGCGACGGTGGCGCATGGGCTGCGCACGGCAGACCTGCTGTTCGGCGTCGGCGCGAGCCTGACCAAATCGGTGTTCGCCGCGCCCCTGCCCGCCGGGCGGCGCGCCATGCAGCTGGCGGTGGACGATTCGGACCTGAACAAGGACTATCCGCTGGACCATGCCTTGCTGGGCGATGCCAGGCTGGTGCTGCGGCAGATGATAGACATGCTCAAGAACGAGTTCGGCGTGCAGCCGGATCCGGCCCGCACCGCGCGCACAGGCGGCGAACTCGAGGCAATACGGCAGGCCTGGCTGCGCCAGTGGCACGACAAGCTGACGTCGGCGTCGCGGCCCATCAATCCGTACCGGGTGGTGCATGACCTGCAGATCGCCTGGGCGGATCGGGACGTGATCATCACGCACGATGCCGGCAGCCCGCGCGACCAGCTCAGTCCGTTCTACCGCTGCCGCCGGCCGGGCGAATACCTGGGCTGGGGGCGGTCGACCCATCTGGGCTACAGCCTGCCCCTGGCGCTGGGCGCCAAGATGGCGCGCCCCGACGCGCTGGTGGCGCACTTGCTGGGCGACGCGGCGTTCGGCGAATGCGCGATGGACCTGGAGACGGCAGTGCGCAACCGGATCGGCACCGTGACGGTCCTGATGAACAATGGCTGCATGGGCGGCTACGACAAGCACATGCCTTTGTCGAGCACCACGCATCGCACGCGCTTTCTGTCCGGCGACTACGAGATGATCGCGCGCGGCCTGGGCGCGTGGACCGAGCGGGTCGAGGATCCGGCCCGATTGGTCGAGGCCTTGCGCGAGGCGGCGCGCGTCGCCGATACCGGCCGGCCCGCGGTGCTGGAAATCATGACCGCCGAGGAAAAGGCCTTGTCCCAGGAAGCGCCGTAGCGGGCGGCAGGCCGCAAGAAGCCGGCGCCCGTGCCAGGGTGTTCACATTGTGAACACCCTGCTTCTGTTTCACGAGTCTCCGATCCTACGATGGCTGCGCACCGATGGGTGCATTGCCAAGCATCGGAGACAGACGGGTGACATCAACCATTCCTGGCAGCCCCGCGTTGGATGGGCTGGTCGTACTGGACATATCGCGCGTGCTGGCGGGCCCTTTGGCCGGCCAGATCCTGGGGGACCACGGCGCCAATGTCATCAAGGTCGAATCGTTCAACGGCGACGACACGCGGGGATACGGCCCGCCGTTCGTCGGCGAGGACGCGGCCTATTTCCTGGGCCTGAATCGAAACAAGCGCAGCATCGCCGTCGACCTGTCCCGGCCGCAGGGCCGGGACCTGTTGCTGGATATGGTGCTGGGCGCCGACGTGCTGATCGAGAACTTCAAGCGCAGCACGTGGCGCAAGTGGGGCATCACGGACTTCGGCCAGCTCAGCGCGCGCAACCCGCGGCTGGTCCATTGCCGCATTTCCGGTTTCGGCGACGATGGCCAGCTCGGCGGCATGCCGGGCTATGACGCGGCGGTCCAGGCGCTGACCGGATTCATGACGATCAACGGGCCCGCCGAGGCGGACCCGACCAAGCTGGGCGTGCCCATCATCGACGTCAGCACGGGCTTGAATGCGGCGATCGCGATATCGATGGCGCTGTTCGAGCGGTCGAAATCCGGCAAGGGGCAGTTGGTGGAGGTCAGCCTGTTCGACACGGCGCTGGCCATCCTGCACCCGCACGCGGCCAATGTGCTGGCCGGCGGGAAGGCCGAGCGCAGCGGCAACCTGCATCCGAACATCTATCCCTATGACTTGTTCCCGACCCGCACGGCGGATATCTATCTGGCCGTGGGCAACGACGGCCAGTTTCGCTACCTGTGCAAGTCGCTCGGCTGCCCGCAGCTCGCCGATGACGGCCGCTTTTCGTCCAACCGGCTGCGGGTCGCCAACCGCGCGGCCTTGCGCGAGATCCTGACGCAGCGCCTGAAGGACGTGGATGG
Organism: Bordetella bronchiseptica; assembly: GCF_900636925.1. Taxonomy (NCBI): domain Bacteria; kingdom Pseudomonadati; phylum Pseudomonadota; class Betaproteobacteria; order Burkholderiales; family Alcaligenaceae; genus Bordetella; species Bordetella bronchiseptica. Next base: position 4,606,979 of record NZ_LR134326.1, on the reverse strand, counting down.
TTCCGAGCTGTTCCAGGGCTTGCTGAGCAACGGGGTGCCGTGCGCGCCGGTGCATTCGGTGCAGGAGGCGCTCGAGCTCGAGCATCTGCGGCAGCGCGACGGCCTGGTGCGGGTGGGGGAATACCAGGGGCTGCGCTCGCCCATCCGGATGCAGCGCACGCCGCCTTCGGTACGGGCCCGTCCGCCCGGCATCGGAGAGCATACGGACGAGCTGCTGGGCGAGCTGGGTTTGCCGCCGGGGCAGATCGCCAGGCTGGTGGACGAGGGCGTGGTCAAGGTTTCCAAGGAGCGAGCATGAACCATATCAGTATCAGGTACGAGGACTCGGTGGCGGTGGTGACCTACGACCGGGGAGAGAAGAAGAATGCGATGTCGATGCAGATCATCCGGGACCTCACCGCGACGGCCGAGGCGCTGAAGGATCGCCACGACATCACGTGCGTGGTGCTCGGCGGCAGCCGCGCGGCGTTCAGCGCCGGGGTGGACCTGACCGACCCGGAGCGTTTCGACCTGGCCGGCAAGAGCCTGAGCGAGCAACGCCAGATCCTTACCCTCGGCACGCGCATGTGCCGGGCCTGGGAGGAACTGCCGCAGATCACCGTCGCGGCCATCGAGGGCATGAATGTGGGCGGCGGCGTGGCGCTGACGCTCGCCTGCGACTGGCGCGTGATGGCCGACGACGCGTATCTGTTCGTGCCCGAGGCCCAGATCGGGATCAACCTGAGCTGGAACGCGATCCCGCGGCTGGTGAACATGGTCGGCGCCTCCATGGCCAAGCAGATCGTGCTGCTGGGCGAGAAGATGCCCAGCGCCCAGGCCAGGGAACTGGGCCTGGTCGATTGGGTGGTGCCGGGCGGCAGCGCCGAGGCGCGCGCCATCGAGCTCGCCGGCCGCGTATCGCAGTGTCCGGCGCATGTGGTGAGAATGAGCAAGCAGAGCATCAACGCCCACGCGAACGCGCTGAATCATCTCGGCACGTATATGGATGTCGATCAGGCCATGGTGTGCGGCGCCTCGCCCGAGGCGGCGCGCGCGCGCGGCCAGTTCAACAAGGCGCGGGCCTAGCGGCGGCGCGCGGCCGGCTGGACAAGAAAAACGACCAGGAGACAAAAGATGAATACCAATCTCGCGAAGTGGCTGGGGCGGCTGGTGGTGGCCGGCGTGGCGTTCGGATCCGGCGCGCCGGCCGCGACGGCCGCCGATCAGCCATCGTCCTGGCCGCGCAAGTCGGTGACGATCGTGGTTCCCTTCTCGCCGGGCGGGTCCACCGACCAGATCGCCAGGCTGTTCAGCGCCAAGCTGGCCGAGAAGCTGGGACAGCCGTTCGTGGTCGTCAACCGCCCCGGCGCCGGCACGATCGTGGGCATGCAGGAGGTGGTGCGCGCCCGGCCCGACGGCTACACGCTGCTGCTGGCGGTCAGCACGGTGTCGACCCAGCCGGCGCTGTACCCGAACCTGCCCTACGACATAAAGCGCGACCTGGTGCCGGTGTCGCTGCTGGGCAAGATTCCGCTGCTGATCTATACCAACCCGGCCTTTCCGGCGCACACGCTGGGCGAACTGGTCGAGCAGGCCCGCAAGCCGGGCGCGGACATCACCTACGCGTCGCCGGGCGCGGCATCGACGGCCGGCTTGACCGGGGAGTTGTTCAACGAGAAGGTCAAGACGGAGATCCGCCACATTCCGTACAACAGCGGTTCGCCGGCCATGACGGATGTCATGGGCGGAAACGTGGATCTGCTGTGGGGGACGGCGGCGCAGGGGCTCGAGCAGTACCGGGCCAAGCGGTTGAACGCGGTGGCCATATCGAGCGAGCGCCGCAGTCCGTCGTTTCCCGAGGTGCCGACGTTTCGCGAGCAGGGCGTGGACCTGGTGGCCGAGGAATGGTTCGGCCTGATGGCGCCCAAGGGCACGCCGCCGGAGATCGTGGCCAGGGTCAGCCAGGCGGCCAGCGAGATCGTCAAGGGCAACAGCTTTGGCGACGACTACAATTATTTCGAATTCATCGGCTCGGACCCGGCTTCCTTCGGCGCGTACATGGACGCGCAGGCGGCGTTGTGGACCGGGCTGGTCCACCGGCTGGGGTTGCAAGTGAAGTGAAGGCCTTGAAGGCGCGCGACATCGACACATCGGACGAGGAGCAGGGCAAGGGGCCGCAGGCCTTGCGGCGGGGGCTGGCTATCGTGGAATTCCTGGAGGGCGCCGCTACGCCAGCGGTGTCGGTTACCGAGATAGCCCAGCGTACCGGCCTGCAGCGGCCGACCGTGCATCGCCTGCTGGATGCGCTCGAACAGTTCGGCTGGGTGGCCAGGCGGGACGACGGGCGCCGGTTCCTGGCGCGCGAGCGCGGCGCCGACGCCAGCTTTCTCGACGCTGGCCTCGATGCGCGCGCGCCGCGCTCGCTGATCCTGCAATCGATACCCGCGATGCGGCGCCTGGCGCAGCGCTTCGGCGACACCGTCTACCTGGTCTGGCGCGACGGCGGCGACTCGGTGTCGATTCACCGCGAGTTCGGGTCCTATCCGATCCAGGTGGTCGGCTCGTACCCGGGCAACCGCTATCCGCTGGGGGTGGGCTCGGCCGGGATGGCCATCCTGGCGGCGATGCCGGCGCCGGCGGCCGAGTCGCTGGTCATGCGCAATGCCGACAGGATCCGCGCATTCGACGGGCTGGCGCCCGAGGTCCTGCTGCGCTTGCGGGCCTGCGCGGTCGAGAGCGGTTATGCCGTGATGCAGAATTACGTGGCCAAGCAGGCGCTGGGCGTGGGCTGCGCCATGAAGCGCAGGCAGGGCGTGCCCGTGCTCGCCATGAGCGTGAGCTCCGTGGCCGAACGCATGTCGAAGGCCCGGCAGCGCGAGATTGCCACGGCCATCGACGCGGAGCTTGCGCTGCTGGCGCAAATGGAGTGAGGGGCCCGGCCCTGCCCGAAACGCCTACTGCACGGTCGCGCCCGAGGCTTGGACCACTTCCGCCCAGCGCTTGATCTCCTGGCGCACGTACGCATCGAAGGCCGCCGGGTCGGTGACCTCGGCCTGCGCGCCCATCTTGTCCAGCCATTGCAGGACGTCTTTCTGGGCGAACACGTGCGCCATTTCGGCGTGCAGCCTTTCGACCACGTCGCGGGGCAGGCCGGCGGGTCCCATCAGGCCGAACCATGAGCGGACATCGAAGCCCGGCACGGTCTCGGCGATCGCGGGGATGTCGGGGAACGCCGGGTTGCGCTGGGCGCTGGTCACGCCGAGCGCGCGCAGCCTGCCGGTGCGGATGTTGGGCGCCGCCGACGGCAGGTTGTCGAACATCAGGTCCACGTGGCCGCCCAGCAGGTCGGTGACGGCGGGGGCCGAGCCCTTGTAGGGCACGTGCTGGTACTTGGCGCCGGTGTCCATGCGGAATTTCTCGGCCGACAGGTGCTGCGAGGTTCCGTTGCCCGACGAGGCGAACGTCAGGTCGTGGGTCTGCGAGTAGCGGATGAATTCTTCCACGCTGTTGACCGGCACCTTGGGGTTGACGACCAGGACGTTGGGGATCGAAACCACGCCGGCGATGAACGTGAAATCGCCGAGCGTGTCATAAGGCAGGTTCTTGACCAGGCTGGCGTTGATGGTGTGGTTGATGGCGCCCATCAGCAGGGTGTAGCCGTCGGCGGGGGCGCGCGCCACGGCCTGGGTGCCGATCACCCCGCCGCCGCCGGGCCGGTTTTCCACCACCATGGGCTCGGGCCATGACGGGCTCAGGTGCTGCGCGATCAGCCGGGCGACGAGGTCGGTGGCGCCGCCGGCGGCGGCCGGCACGACCAGGCGCACGGGACGTTGGCCGGGATAGGCCGTTTTCTGCGCCCAGGCGCGGGTGGCCAGCAGGCTTAACAAGGTCGCGGTCAGAAACGAGCGTCGGTGCATGATGTCTCCTGTCGTTATGGTCTGCGCTTGCCGGTCGTGGCCGGAGCGCGTTTTGCGGGATATCCGGCGGTGGCGCGGAATTCACGCGGGTTCGAACACCGGCGCATGGCGCCCTTCGGGGGTTTGCCGGAAGGCCACGCGCAGTCGCATGCCGATGCAAAGGGCGGCGGCCTCGGCCCCCACGATGTTGGTCATGACCAGCGGCCCCTCGTCGAGCTGCGCATAGGCCAGCACGTAGGCGGGCGCCTGTCCCCGGTGGATGACCGAGAAGGTATGCAGCGTGGCCGCGCCGGTCGCGGGCTGCCAGCGCAACCGCTCGGACCCGCACTCGGGGCAGAATGCGCGGGGGTGCCAGTGCGTCTGGCCGCAATCCTGGCAGTACGGCAGCAGCAAGGCGCCGCCGGCCGCGGCCTGCCAGAAGGGCGCAAGTTCCGGAAAGGCCGCGACGTAGGGGTCATGGGAGAGTTCGGTCGATGTCATACGCGCTCCAGCAGCACGGTTGCGTGGGCGTGGCCGGCGCCCATTACCAGGCCGGGCCCCGTCGCCAGGGCGATGTCGCACGACGGCACCTGTACGGCGGGGTGCGCTTCGCCGCGCAGCTGGCGCACCGCTTCGATGACCTTGGTGATGCCGCCGCGGTTCTGGGGATGGTTGTTGCACATGCCGCCGCCATCGGTGTTCCAGGGCAGGCGTCCGACGCCGGAGATCAGGTTGCCGTCGGCCACGAACCTGCCGCCTTCGCCCTTGGCGCAAAAGCCCAGGTCTTCCAGCTGCAGGGCCACCATGATGGTGAAGTTGTCGTACACCGAGGCGTATTTCACGTCGGCGGGCGCGAGGCCGGCCATCTCGAACGCGCGCGGGCCGGTGACGGCGGCGCCGGTCTGCAGCAGGTCCAGGCGGCCGGCTTCGTTGGTGCGGATGGTTTCGGCGTAGCCGCGCACGCCGACCCGGGGGCGCGCCAGCGACGCGGCGATGTGCGGCGCGACCAGGACCAGCGCGCCGCCGCCGTCGGTGATGACGCAGCAGTCCATCCGGCGCAGCGGGTCCGCCACCAGCGGCGAGCCCAGTACGTCTTCGGTCGTGTAGCGCTTGCGCAGCAGGGCGTGGGGGTTGTGCTGGGCATGGTGCGACGCGGCCACCTTGACCCACGCCAGCTGTTCCATGGTCGTGCCGTATTCGTGCATATGGCGGCGCGCCAGCAGGCCGTACATGCCGGCCACCGTCCAGGCATAGGGCTGTTCGAAGGCGGCGGCCGGCCGCTCGGGCGGGATCTGGCGGATCTCGGTGCCGGTGGCCTGGCCGCTGCTGCGCGGCTTGCCCGCCAGCGTGATGAGAGCCACCGAGCACTTGCCGCGCGCGATGGCGTCGGCCGCGTGGCCGACGTGCGCGATGTACGAGCAGCCGCCCGATTCGGTGCCGTCCACATGGCGCAGCTTGCGCAGGTTGAGGTAATCGGCCATCAGCGCGGGAATGCCGCCCGGCGCATCCGCCGCGCAGAAGTAGCCGTCCACGTCCTCCAGGGACAGGCCGGCGTCGGCCAGGGCGCCGCGCGCGCATTCGGCATGCAGTTGCGCCGTGGACTTGTCCGGCGCATGGCGGGTGGGGTGTTCGAAGGCGCCTGCCACGAAGGCGGGATGTTGAAAGGCCATGTCGTTATCCAGTCGATATGAAATCCGGAGTGGCGGGCCGCGCTCAGACGCGCCGCGCCTGGCCGCTCCAGTAGCGTTCGCGGATGTCGCGCTTGAGCACCTTGCCGACCGAGCTGCGCGGCAATTGCTCCCACACTTCGATGGTCTTGGGGGTTTTCATGCTGCCCAGCCGCTCGCGGCAGTAGGCCAGGACCTGCTCCGCGTCCCATTGCGCGCCCGCCTTGAGCTCCACGACTGCCTTGATGGCTTCGCCCCAGTGGTCGTCGGGCACGCCGACCACGGCGCAATCGCCGACCGCCGGATGGGCCCACAGCACTTGCTCGACCTCGCTGGGAGAAATATTGAATCCGCCGGAGACGATCAGGTCTTTCATGCGGTCGACGATATACAGATAGCCGTCGCCATCCTGGTATCCCACGTCGCCCGTGTGCAGCCATCCCTGCTTGAATGTCTCGGCGGTCTTGGCGGGGTCCTGGTAGTAGCCCTGGGCCACCAGGTCGCCCTGGACCACGATTTCGCCGCGCTCGCCCGCCGGCAACAGATTCCCGTGCGGGTCCATGATGCCCAGGCGCACGAACGGCGAAGCGCGGCCGCAGCTTGCCAGCCGGTGCCGCAAGGCGGGGTCGCGCAGGATGCCGGCGTGCTCGCCCGCGCTCAGCACGGTGCACATGAAGGGCGCCTCGGCCTGGCCGTAGGCCTGGACCATGACCGGCCCGAAGATGTCCAGCGCTTCGCGCAGCTTGTCGACCGACATCGGGGCGGCCGAGTACAGGAAGTAGCGCAGCGACGCATAGTCGCCCCGGCGTATCTCCGGATGCGCCAGCAGCTTGTAGATCGCCGTCGGCGGCAGGAATAGCTGCGTCACCTTGTAGCGCCCGATGGCGTCGATGATCGCGGCCGGGTCGGCGGTGGGCAGGATCACGTTGCACCCGCCGTAGGCGCAGGCGGCAAAGGTGGCCGAACCCGCCGCATGCGAAAGCGGCGCCACGACCAGGTGCACGGGCCGTTCGAGCACGGGCATGGCGGCGTACCAGTTCGCCAGCAGCGCCAGGTAGTTGCGGTGCGTGACCAGCACGCCCTTGGGCAGCCCGGTGGTGCCGCCGGTGCCGCGGATGGCGACGACGTCGTCGATCCGCGCATCGCTGCGGGCCGGTGCGGCGGACTGCCGCGCCATCCAGTCTTGCAGCGAAGGCGCTTGCGGCAAGGCGCCGTCGATGCATACCACGCCCTTCAGGCCGGGCAGGGCCTGGAGCAGGCCGGGCAGCTGGGCGGCGAACTGGCTGTGGATGAACAGGAACTCGCAGCCGCCGCGCGCCAGGATGTTGGCGTTTTCCTCGGCGGCGTTGCGCGCGTTGACGGGCAGCCACATGTAGCCGGAGCGGACGATGCCCAGCGTGGCGGGAAAGGTGAGCAAGTGATTGGCCGACAGCGTGCCGACCTTGCTGTCGCGGTCCAGGCCCGCGGCGCGCAGGCCGTTGGCGATGCGATGGGACATGTCCTGGACCTGCCCGTAGCTGAGCGTGCGCCCGCCGGGTTCGATGAAACAGGGTTCGGCCAGGCCGTAGCCGGCGCCTCGATCGAAAGTGTCGATCAATTGCATGGTTGTCTCCGGAGCGCGATTCGATGCCGTGCGGGCGCGATGCTTGCCTGCCCCGGGCCGCTGCTCCTCTCGGCGGCCACGACAATAGGAAAACGTTTCCCTATCGATGATGCTACGATGCCGGTCCGAGATGGACAATGACATGGAACGTTTTCATCCAGGAAAACCATGACGAAACGAGTTTCCGTGCGCGAGGTCGCGCATGCGGCCGGGGTTGCCATCAGTACCGTTTCGCGCGTGCTCAACGGTTCGGGCTATGCGAGCCCGGATGTGCGCCTGCGCGTGCAGCAGGCCGTCGCCAGGCTGGGCTACGAGCCGGACTACACGGCGCGCCACCTGCGCACCGGCCACAGCCGGACGATAGGCTGCCTGCTGCCCAGCATCGCCAACCCGTTCGTCGCCCAGCTCCTGAGCGAGGTGGAGCGGCTCGCGCAGGCGGCCGGCTATTCCCTGCTGGTGGGCAGTTCGGAGCAACGGTCGCGCGACAAGGAGCTGGTGGCGTTCTTCGAGAACCGGCGCCTGGAGGGCATCATTGCCTTGCCCGCGCACGAGTACGACCCCATCGCCGCCTCGCCCTTCGCCGCCACGAAGCTGCCCACGGTCATCATGGACCGCGACATGGGCCCGGGTTTCGATGCCGTGCTGATCGACCACGAGCCCGGCATGCGCCAGGTCATGGACTACCTGCTGAGCCTGGGCCACCAGCGGATCGCCCTGTTCGCCATCGGCAGCCAGGTGCGCCCGGGCAGGCTGAAGCTGCGCAGCTACCGCGCCGCGCTGGAGGCGGCCGGCCTGCCGTTCGACGACAGGCTGGTGTACCTGACCGATTCGTCGCTCGAGTCCGCGCGCCAGCCCATGCAGCGCATGCTGGGGCTGGACGCGCCGCCGACCGCGATCGTCGCCGTGGGCACGCAGCTGCTGTCCGGCGCCGTGCACGTCGTGCGCGAGGCGGGGATGGATATCCCGCGCGACATGTCGGTGGTGGCCATCGGCACCATGCAGACCCTGGAGCTGATGTACCCGCCGGTTACCGCGCTGCGTTACAACTTCCAGGACAGCGCCCGCGCCGTGGTGCAGCTGATCCTGGAGCGCATCGAAAGAACCGCGCCGCCGCAGGCGCGCACCGTGGTCATTCCCTCCGACCTGATCCTGGGCAGCTCCTGCGGGCCGGCCCCGGCGCGCTGAATGCCGGCCGGGAAAGCCATTGAAACAGCTTATACGTACCGTATCCCTGTATGCAGGACTGAAACATACCTGAACGGGTATCTTGTCCTCCAGGCCGGTGGCGCCTTGCTCCGCCCGGCCCGACGCGGGGCCGCATCGCAGGGACGCCCCGCTACAGGAGAACAACGATGACAATCAACAAACGACTGATTCAGGCGATTCTGGCCGGCGCGCTGGCGCTGGGCCTGAGCACTGCGGCGCTGGCCGACAAGCAGAGCCGCAATACGGTGATCGGGGCCGGGCTGGGCGGCGTGGCCGGCGCGCTGCTGTCCGACGGCGATCCCTGGGTGACCCTGGGCGGCGCGGCCGCCGGCGGGGTGCTCGGCCACGTCATTACCGACGACGACCGGCGCGGGCGCCGCCACCATTGGGACCGCGACCGCGGCCGCGACTACAAGCGGGCCAGTTACCGGGGCCATGACAAGTACCGCGGCAACAAGCACCGGTACAAGCACCGTCGCCACTGAGCGCGGGCCGCTGGCCGCCGCCGTCGGGCCGGCCCGGCCCGGTCAGTCGGGGTCGGCAAGCGCGCGGCGGTTCCGCGAGCCGTAGAAGGGGTTGCGCGGCGCGCGCGGCTTCTCGTTCGCGGCCTCGCTCGATGGGCGGGCGCCCATGACCTCCGGGCGCCGCGCCTTGAGCCGCTTGAATGTCTCGAAGCCGGCTTGCGGGGAAGACGGTTCGTGCAAGGTGAAGAGACCCGCGACGCAGTTCACGCACATGGCTGCTCACCAGATTCGGGCGAGCTCGCCGATGTCGTCGAGCTGCTCCAGCCGGAAGATCATGGCCGCGATCCGTTCCGCGGACCCGGCTTTTGCCCGGCTTGCGCAATGGGTGAATTTTTCGAGCAGCTCGGTATCGGCCATGCGCGTGCGCGGCGTAGCCGGTGAGCCCTTGCGGTAGTGAAGCTCCGATTCGAAGGTCCTGCCGCGCGCGCGGATCTCCACGCGCCCGATGCGCGACTGCGGCTCGGCGGCCAGCATTTCCTCGAACCGCGGGTGGGGCAGCACGGTGACCTTGCGCATGAAGGCAAGCAGCCGATCATTGTTCAAGGTGGCGTCATCGTGCCATGCAGGCCCGCTCCTGACGCCATGGACGATCATGGAGACCGCATACGCGACGTTCATCGCCGCGTCGCCGGCAGACGCGATGAACGTATTGGCGAACATCGGCAGGGTCGCGGCATGCGGGTCGCAGTATGCGGCGACGTTCTCGATTTCGTGCGGCTTCAATGCATGGTCGGCCAGGATGGCGCCGAGGCAGTCCAGCACGGTATGCGAGATGCGGCAGGTCGGGTAGGGCTTGTAGATGGTGAGATCCGGAAAGCGCCAGTCCGTGCCCAGGCCGTCGGTGAGCGCGCGCGGGTTCCACTTCCGTACGCCCATGTAGCGCCAGAATCCGTACTCGCCTTCAAGCGCCGCCACGTCGCCGCGATACCCGTTGGACGCGAGCAGGACCGCCTGCAGGGCGGCCTGCGCCATCCAGCCGGCCATGAGGTACTTGTCGTCGGTGGCGGGCAATGTCTGGATCCATTTGGTCATGGATTGGGCCGGCGCCATGCGCGCCGCCAGCCCGACCGCATGCGCCGTGAGGTCGCGCGGCATCCCGCGCGCGAGCGCGCAGGCCAGGGTGCTGCCGATGATGGTGCTGCTGTAGCCCGTGACGGGCGGAAAGCCGAGGCGCTGTCCGGGGGTGAGGTCGCGGTAATGGGACATCGCCGAGCCGACGCGGGCGCAAACTTCATGCGCCACCGCGATTGCCTCGATGATGCGCTTGCCGCCGGCGCGCGCCGCCTCGCCGGCGGCGAGCAGGGGTGGAAGGGCGTAGGGAGCCACGTGCCCGGGCGGAATGGTGCAGGCGTCGAAGTCGAGCGCGTTGATGAGCTCGCCGTTGACGAACGCGGCCGACGCCGCGGACAGGCGCTCCTGGCCGCCGAACACGGACGCCTCGGCCGGTCCGCCCATGTCGCGGCCGGCCTGCATGGCAAGCCGGCCCTTGTCCGCGCCGAGCGCCGCGTAGGCGCAGCCCAGGCTGTCGAGCAGGATGCGCTTGCATTCGGCGACGACCTGGGCGGGCAGCGCGTCATAGCGCACCGCCGCGGCGAAATCGGCCAGGCGGCCGATCAGTGTGTCGCAAGCCACGGCCGCCATCAGGGGACGATGGTGATGTGCAGGGGCTCGGGCCCTTGCCTGACTTCGCCGGCGAGAATGCGAATGGCCAGCTCGGCGTCCTTCAATGCCATGGTGTGGGTGTGCCAGGCGGAGAAATCGTAGGCGCCGGAACAGATGGCCCGTACCGCCAGTCCGTACGAGCGCGTCGAGATCCCCCGGACTCCCTTGATTTCGATGCCGTCCATGACGAGATCGTCGGGACGCAGCGCCACCGTGCGGGTGTTTCCCTTCAGCCCCGCAAGCACGATCGTGCCGCCGGGCCGCACCAGCGCAATGGCGTCGAGTATGGGTTGCGTCGCGACCGGCGTGACGTCGATCACGCGATCGAATTTCTGCCCTTCCAGGGCGCGGGCCAGCGAAGCGGGGTCGGCGGGATCGATCGCCACCACTTCCGTCGCGCCCAGCGAGCGGGCCAGTTCCAGTTTGTACGCGTCTTTCTGCAGGCCGGTCACGACGATCCGGTTGGCGCCGGCGATGACCGCGGCGATCACGCAGGCCAGGCCGCGCTGGCCGGGGCCGAAGATCAGTACGTCGTCGCCGACGCGGGTGCCGGCCGAGGTGATGGCCCACTCGAAGCCCGCGCCCAGCGGGTTGAACATGACGGCATCTTCGATCGGCAGGCTGTCGGGCATCTTGTGGACGATCGCATTGCCCTTGAGCATCATGTGCTCGGCGAATCCGCCCCACAGTCCGCAGCCCTCGGAGAGCGGCGACAGGCCCAGGTTGATCTTGCGCGCGCACAGCTGGAACATGCCCTCCACGCAGTATGAACACACGCCACAGCCATAGTGGGGCTGCACCGCCACGCGGTCGCCCTCCTTGAGTTGCATGCGCTGGGCCGCGCTGTCGCCGATACGTTCGATGCGGCCAACCGGTTCGTGGCCGGGAATCAGTTCGGGTACGTGGCCCAGCGAGCCTTCGTAGCGTTCGTAGTCGGTGCCGCAGATGCCGCAGCCTTCCACGCGCACCAGCGCTTCGTCGGGCGCGAGCACTTCGGGCAAGGGAAGCTGGACGTATTCCAGCCGCCGGGGGCCGCGCTGGACGATTGCGTGAGTTTTCATTGTCTGCCTGTTTTCCGGGGTTCATTGCACTTGCATGTCGCGGGAACCAGTACAGCGCACGGGTATCCGGCGGTCAATTTGAAAGTAAGCGCGGATTCATAGGCTTGCCGCAAGGCATGGGCGCGCGAGCGCGGCGCGGCTGCCACTGCCTATCAATGGAGGAAAAAAACCAAATTGACGGTGATGCGGCGCCACCTTACTTTTTCCGCTCGACACGACAGGAGAGCGGTAATGACGAAGGCACGGCACGCGTTCCGAAGGCAACTGGAGGCTGGCTCCGGTTCGATTCTCGCGGCGGGCGTTGGAGACGCGGGCCAGGCCCGGCTGGTCGAGCGGGTGGGCTACCCCGCGGTCTACATCTCGGGGTCCTACGTGAACCACACGCGCGGATATCCGGATGGAACGCTGACCCTGTCCGAGATCGCGCAGCGCATCTCGGAAGTAGCCGATCGCGTCAATATTCCGGTGATCGCGGACGCGGACGAGGGGTTCGGCAGCGTGCTCAAGATCGCCCGCACCGTGCACGAGTTCGAGCGCGCGGGCGCGGCGGCCTTGCACCTGGAGGATTTCGCCATCAAGAAGCACGGCCTGCCATTGCCCGTGCAGGACATGGTCACGCATCTCAAGGTCGCGCTCGATACCCGGACGGACCCCGATATGCTCATCATCGCGCGCACGGACGCCATGTCGCCCTGGCGCGACGGCATCCATGCGCGGCGCGCCGCGTGCGAGGAGGAAGCGTTCGAGCGGGCGTTGCGCTATTGCGACGCCGGCGCGGACGCCATCATGCCGCTGTTCGCGACCAACAGCTGGCTCGAACGGTACGGACCGCGCATTCCCAAGCCCCTGGTGGTGCTGGGCGGCGCGCCGAAGAACTGGGGGGCAGAGGCGGCAGGCGTGGCGGAACCCGAGAAAACGGCCTCGGAGCTGCTGGCGTGGAACGTCAGGATGGTGATCTACGCGACCAATATGCTGTCGCGCGCCCACCGGTTCATGACGCAGGAGTACGGCAGGTGGCTGCAGGACGGCAAGTTCGATGTGCGGCCGGAAGACGAGGCGGATCGAGCCGATGCCAACGTGCTTGTCGGGCTGCCGGAGAAGGAACGCATCCTGCAGAAGTACCCGGTAGGCTGACCTGCCGCTGTTCGAGAACATGCCATGACCGATACCAGGAATTCCGACCCGGGCCGGGACGCCCGCGGGCTCGAGGCGGCCCGCCAGCTGTACCGGCAGCGCCTGGACGAAATTGCCCCCGCGCTGGCGCAGATGACGGACGACGTGCTGTTCGGCGGCCTGTGGGAGCGGCCGCAGCTCTCGAAGCGCGACCGCAGCTTGATCACCTGCACGGCGCTCGTGGCCTTGGGCGCTACCGAGCAGATGGCGACGCATTTTCCCAGGGCGCTTGAAAATGGCGTTACCCGGGAGGAACTGGTCGAGATGATTACCCATATGGCCTACTACTCGGGCTGGCCGTCGGCGGTCTCCGCGGCGATGCGGGCCTGGGAGATCCTTGCGCGGGAATGAGGCGGCCCCGGATAGGACCGCCATCCTGTCCGCGCCGACCCGGCCTGTCAGCCTTCGGCGAACTTGCGCACGCCGGCGTCCAGCGACGGCGAGGCGGTGCGGTAGCGAAACTGCATCCAGCGTTCCATCGCCAGGCCATCCTTCAAAGGCAGTTCGAGCGAACGGCGCGCCATGAGTTTCATGGAGGCCAGCGCCAGCGCATCGGCGCGCGCGATCTCCTCGGCCAGCCCCAGGCTGACGGCGTCCAGCTCCAGGGGCGGCACTGCCAGCGACGCCAGGCCTATCCGCTCGGCCTCGCGGCCGCTCATGCGCCGGCCCGTGACCAGGTAGTACATGGCGCGCGCCAGGCCTATCTTGCGCGGCAGCCGCTGCGTGCTGCCGCCGCTGGGGAACAGATTCTTGCGGATGTGTTCGTCGCCCAGCTGGGCCTCGTCGCTGGCCACGATGATGTCGCAGGCCAGCGCCAGCTCCAGGCCGCCGGCAACCGCGAAACCATTGACCGACGCGATGACGATCTGCGGCGCCGCTTCGAACGCCTCGTACGTTTCCTGCATCAGATCCTGGTTGCGCTGGTGGGCGGCGCGGTCGTCGAGCACGCCGCTGGCCGCCCATTTGAGGTCGACGCCGGAACAGAAGGCGCGGCCCGCGCCGCGGACCACGAGCACGCGCAGGCAGCGCTCGGGCGCCGTGCTGTCGCGCACCGCGGCGTTCAGGCGCGCCAGGGTCGGCCCGTCCAGCGCGTTGAGCCGCTGCGGGCGGTTCAGCGTGATGACGCGCACCCCGGGGGCGGGGTCGTCGATGAGCAGGGTATCGTCCATGGGCGAGGCCTTTTTCGGAAGGCGTTGACGGGTGTGGCGGGCCGCCTTACCAGATCTGGCCGAGCAGCTCGCGGACCTGGGCGACGGATTCAACGGGCCTGGGGTTGTTGAGCGTCTGCCGGTCGAGCATGACGGCCTCGGCGAGGCGGTCCAGCCCGTCGCGGGGCACGCCGACATCGCGCAGGCGGGTGGGCAGCGATGCCGCGGCAATCAGTTCCTGGGCGCGTTGCAGCGCCGCGCCGGCCGCGGCGGCGGTATCGCGCGCCTGCAACCCCATGGCGTCGGCGATCAGGGCAAGCCGCTCGTCGACGCCGGGCCGGTTGAAGCGCACCCCCGCGGGGAAGACCACCGACGAGGCCATGCCGTGGGGAACGTCGAACATGCCGCCGATCTGGTGCCGCAGCGCCGTCACGATGCCCAGGCCGGTGCAGGCCTTGACCGATTCGCACATCCATGTCGCATGCTGCAGCATGGCGCGCGCCTGCTGGTCCATGGGGTCGGCCGCCGACGCCAGCAGGTAGCGGTCGATGATGCGGACCGACTGCAGCGCCAGCGCATCCACCATGGGCACGTGCCGCGGCGAGCAGATCTCCTCGAAACAGTCCGCCAGCACTTTCATCGCGGTCGACGTCCACAGGGCCGCGGAGGTCTGCCGCGTGGCGGCCGGATCCAGCACGATCAGCCCGGGAGTGAGGGCGGCGTCCACCATGGCGAACTTGCGCCGGGTGCGCGCGTCGGTCATGCCGACGGAGCTGGAGAACTCCGCGCCGGACAGCGTGGTGGGGATGGCGACGTGCATCAGCTTGGGCCGGCTGAAACGCCGCTTTGCGGCATCCGCGCCCAGGGCGGCGTGGCGGGCGAGGAACGCTGCGCAGCCTTCGGCGCCGGCTTCGGCCAGCGCCAGGTTGATGCCCTTGGTGACGTCGGTGGCGCTGCTGCCGCCCAGGGATACCAGCAGGTCCGCCTCGTGCTGCCTGGCGGCCCGCGCGCCCTCGACCACTTGTTCCCAGGGCACGTGCTGGCGCGCCCCGCCGTATATCGCGACGCTCGCACCGCCGAGCGCGCCGCGGACTTCATCCAGTACGTCGGGCTGCCTGGCCAGCGAGGTGGTCGTCACCAGCAGGACGCGCCGCGCGTGCAGCTGCGGCACGCATTGGCCGAGCCGCTGCAGCGCACCCGGCCCGAACAGGACGGATCCGATCCGCGGACTATCGATCTTTCCGGTGTGGATCATGCGTTGCTCCAGCGTTGCCCGTCAGGACGGGCGGGCGGATGCGGCGTATTCATGTGAACAGCCGCCCGATTGCCGCATTGTCCTCGCCGAGCTCGGGCGGCGCGCGCCGGATCACCACCGGCGTCTTCGCGAAGCGGATCGGATTGGCGACCGTCGGGACGCTGCGCCCCTTGCTGTCCAGGATTTCCGTGACGAGCTGGCGCTCTTGCACGTAGGGTTGGGCGTATGCGCCATCGAGGTTGCGGACGGCGGCAGCGGGAATGCCGGCGGGAATCAGCAGCGCCAGCCATTGGTCGACCGTGCGGCCTGCCATGACGGGCGCCAGCGCCTGCGCGAGCGCGGCGCGGTGTCTGACGCGGGCGCCGTTATCCTGGAAGCGTTCGTCCGCGAGCAGGTCTTCGCGTTCGACGAGCAGCGCGAATTTTTGCCACAGGCGATCATTGGCGCAGCTCAGCAGCAGGTCGCCGTCGCCGGCCTGGAACACCCCTGTCGGCGCGGCCAGCGGCGAGCTGTTGCCTTCGCGGTGCGGCACGATCCCGCTGGCCAGGTAGTTCATGCCGAAGTTGATCAGCATATTGAACGCCACGTCCTGCATGGCGATTTCGATGAACTGGCCCTCGCCCGTGCGCTGCCGATGGAACAGCGCGGCGAGTATGGCGTTGGAGGCGACGACGCCCGATGTGAAGTCGGTGACCGGCGCGCCCATGCGCATGGGCTCGCCCTCCGGGCTGCCCGTGACCGACATATGTCCGCTTTCCGCCTGGAACACGGCATCGTAGCCGCCGCGGCCGCGAAATATCCCGGCCTGGCCATAGCCCGAGATCGAGCAGTAGATCAGCGCCGGGTTCAGTTCCACGCAGGCGTCGTAGGCCAGGCCCAGGCGCGCCATCACGCCGGCGGAGAAGTTCTCCACGAGCACGTCGGCGCGGCGGATCAACGTCTTCATGGTCTCCAGATCGTCGGCGCTCTTCAGGTCCAGCGTGATGCTGGCCTTGTTGCGGTTGGCCGACAGAAACGTGCCGGAATGCCCCTCCAGTTTCGGGCTCCATACCCGCGTATCGTCGCCGTCCTTCGGATGCTCCACCTTGACGACCTCGGCGCCGAGATCGCCCAGCATCTGCGTGGCGACGGGGCCGGCGAGCAGGCGCGTGAGATCGAGGACCTTGATGCCGTCGAGTATGGCCGGCTGCCGGCCATCCAGTTCGCGAAGCGGAAATCGAGGGCGTTGCGGGGTGCTTGGGCTGGTCATGTCGTCGGCGCGTGTGGCAGGGGAAAGGGGTGTGCGGCATCGTTCGATGCGGGGGGGCTGGAACACGATAGCCAGCGCGCCAGGGCCCGTCCAATTGATTCTGGGCGCGCATTGATAGGTATCGCCCCGGCCTTTCGGGCTTGAGGCAAAGCGCTATCAAAGGCGGCGGATTTTCAATTTGACAGCGGCCGGCCGGCCGCTAGGCTGTCAAGTGCGGCGACCTGCCGCCGCCGGCGGCTTGCCAGGCCGCCGGCAGTGGCCGGAACAAGGAAGAGAGAGTGGGAGTGCCTGAGATGAATACCGATGCAACGCGCCCCGGTTCGCCGGCGGAACCAGCCGTGGGTCCCTTGCATGGGCTGAGGGTCATCGAGGTGGCGGCCATGGGGCCGGTGCCCTTCTGCGGCATGCTCCTCGCGGATCTGGGGGCCGAGGTCCTGCGCGTGGACCGGACCGCCGATGCCGGCCTGGGCATCGCGCTGGATCCCCGGTTCGAACTCAGGGGCCGGGGCAAGCAATCCGTGGCCATGGACCTGAAGCATCCGGACGGGCTGGCGGCGTTCCTGCGCCTGGTGGCCCGTGCGGATGTGTTGCTGGAGGGTTTCCGGCCGGGCGTGGCCGAGCGCCTGGGCATCGGTCCGCGAGCCTGTCTGTCGTTGCGGCCCTCGCTCGTCTATGGACGCGCGACGGGGTGGGGCCAGAGCGGGCCGATGTCGCAGGCCGCGGGGCACGATATCAACTACCTGGCGTTGACCGGGGCGCTCGACATGATAGGCCCGGCCGGCGGCGCGCCGGTCCCCCCGCTGAACCTGGTCGGCGATTATGCCGGCGGCGCGCTCTACCTGGCGCTCGGCGTGGTGAGCGCGGGGCTGGAGGCCGCCAGGAGCGGCGTGGGACAGGTGGTCGACGCGGCGATGATCGATGGGGTGAGCAGCCTGTTGACGGTTTTCCACGGCTTTCGCCAGGCGGGCATGCTGAACCCCGAGCGCGGCGCGAACGTGCTCGATGGCGGCGCGCCGTACTACACGACCTATGCCACGCTGGACGGGCGCCATATGGCGGTGGGCGCCATCGAGCCGAAGTTCTTCGCCGTGCTTCTGTCGGAGCTGGGTCTGGACCAGCGTGAATTGCCCGCGCAGCAGGACCGCGCGCGCTGGCCGCAATTGCGCCAGGCCATCGCCGCCCGTTTCGCCCAACGCACCCGCGACGACTGGGCGGCGCATTTCCAGGACAAGGACGCTTGCGTTTCGCCGGTCCTGGCCCTGCACGAGGCGCCGCAGCATGCCCACAACCAGGCCCGCGCCCAGATGGTCGATGTGGACGGCATCGAGCATCCCGCGCCCGCGCCGCGGTTTTCCCGTACCCCCGCGTCCATCCGCGGCAACGCCGCGGCGCCGGGTGCGCATACCGTCCAGGCCCTGGAATCCTGGGGGTTTGACGCGGCCGAGATCGAGCGCGGCCTGAGCGCAGGATTCTTCCGCAGCGACCCATGACGCGCGCGCAACGGCAGCCATTGCCGCGGCCGATGCCATGCAGGCTAAGAATCCCGGCCAATTCTTAAATTGACGCGAACCATGGCGGTTTCGTCCAATGTGAGGCCAGCATCATTGCATGCCAGATAAATGAAAGCCTGTGCGCTTTCCGGGCTGCCGTCCAACAGCGTCAGCGTAGAGCCAGGGCATATTCGGGAGACAATCAATGCTTCGTTTTTTTCGCTACGCCGCTGTCATGCTTGCGCTGGGATGCCACATTCCGGCGCTTGCGCAGAACTACCCCTCCAGGCCGGTGCGCTTCATCGTTCCCTACACGACCGGCGGAACCCTGGACCTGCAGGCCCGTGTGATCGCCGAGGCGATTGCCAAGATCTGGCAGGTTCCGGTCGTGGTGGAGAACAAGCCCGGCGCCAATGGCGTGATCGGCACGGCGGAAGTGGCGCGCGCCGCGCCCGACGGCTATACGGTGGGCCTTGTGTCGGGCCAGCATTCGACGCTGCCCTCGCTATCCGCGCACCTTCCCTTCGCGATGACCGACCTCAAGGCCGTGGCAATCCTCACCAAGGTGCCGATGGCGTTGCTGGCGCGCCCCAATCTCCCGGCCGGCAATGTCGCGGAACTGGTCGCCTACGCCAAGGCGAATGCCGGCAACGTCACCGCGGGCACCGCGGGGCCCGCGACGATGAACAACATCTGGCTGAAGAGTTTCGAGCAGGAAACCGGCACCCGCTTCCTGGCAGTGCCGTTTCGCGGATCGGGTCCGGCGCATATCGACATCATGGCGGACCGCGTGGACGTCATGTTCGACGCGGCAGGCGCCGTGCTGCGCAATATCCAGGCCGGCCGCCTGAAGGTGCTGGCGGTGGGCGGCACCGGCCGCTCGCAGCTGCTGCCGGATGTCCCGACGCTGGAAGAGCAGGGCTTTCCGATGGGCAAATACATGTTCTCGCCGTCAGCGGCGGTCGTCCCGGCCGGAACGCCGCCCGAAGTCGTGCAGAAGCTGGGGCAGGACCTGCTGGCCGTGCTCGCTCAGCCGGCGATCAGGCAACGCCTGATCGAGGCCGGGCTGGAAGTGGTCGGGATGGGGCCGGACCAGGCCGACGGCTTCATCGCGAGCGAGATAGACCGCCTCTCGAAGATCGTGCGGGCCAACAATATCGTGGCGGAGTAGGCGCCGCCTGGAGCGGGGCGGCTGGCAGGCGGCCTGGCCGTCCAGGCCAGGCGTCAGGGCGGACCGGCCTGGATATGGGCCTGGACGTACTCGATGAACTTGGTCGCGGCCGGATTCAGCTTCTTGTCCTTGCCGACCAGAAGCCCGATGTTGCGGTACGACAGCGCGCCCGGAACGGGCACGGAGGCCAGCCCGCGCTTGTCTATGCCGACCAGCGCGCTGGACGAGGTCACCGTCAGGCTGGCCCCTTTGCGCACGATCTCGATGGCGGTGGACGGTTGCTCGACCAGCACCTTGGCGGAAGCCTCCAGGCCCAGCTGCCTGAGCGCTTCGGCCTGGGGGCCCACGCTGATCATCACGATGTCGTATTGGCTGATGGTCTTGACGCCGATACGCTTCTGGGTGATGGGATGGCCCTTGGGCGCGACGACCACCAGGCGGTCCGTGCACAGCTGCGTGAACTCGAAGTCGGGCTCTTCGCTGCGCAGTATGCCGATGCCGAAATCGACCTCCTGCTGGCGCAGCGCGCGGATGAAGCCCAGGTACGTGCGTTCGACGAGCTCGATGGCCACCTTGGGATATTGCTTGCGGTACTCGGCGATGACGGTGCTCAGCAGGCTTCCCGCCAGGGTGGGGAGCGTGGCGATACGGATCCTGCCGTGTTCGGCCTTGCCGGCGGCCTTGGCGTAGGCATAGGCCTTTTCCAGCTGGTCCAGCGAGCCCTTGACCTGTTCATAGAAGTCCCGCCCCGCATCGGTCAGTTCGGTGCTGCGGGTCGTGCGGTTGATCAGGGGGACGCCAACGTCCTCTTCCAGTTCCTTGATCATGATCGACATGGAAGGCTGGGTGATGGCCAGCCTGTTCGCCGCCACCTTGAACGAACCGGTTTCCGCCACGATCTTGAACGCCTTGAGTTGGCGGTACTTGATGTTGTGCGCCATGGCGACCTTGGTCTTTGTAGTCGTGGTACCGGGCCATGGTACCAGACGGGCAGGGGCGCGCCCCGCTGCGTTTGCGCGCGGACACGCCATCGATATGCAGGGCGATGTTCAGCTTTGCGAGGAATAGATGAGCTGGTAGATCGAGGCCGGCATGACTTCCGGCAGCGCGGCAAGCAGGGGCATGGCGCACAGGTTCCGCAGCTGGTCCGCCACGGCCTTGCCGGACGTGCCTTCCAGCACCAGGGCCAGGCCTGCCGTGCGGGGCGGATCGGGCCGCAGCGCGGCTTCCGGGTTGGGCACGCCGGTGGCCTGGGCGTCGCCCTCGAACAGGCGCAGCCGCGTGACGCCCGCTTGCCGCACCGCCCGTTCTGCCTCGGCCTGGATCAGGGTTCGTATCGCCGCCAGGCGGTCGCCGGCGACCGTATCGAAGACGGCCGTACCGGCAATCCCGCCCGTGCCCTCGCCGCAATCGATACTGACGTGCGAGGCCGTGCGGATCAACCGCCGGAAGTGGGGCATCATGCGGCGCGTCCACTCGGTCGGGTTGCGCAAGCGCTCCAGGTATGCGGGGGAGCGGCTTGCCTCGATCGATTCGAGATCGGAGAAGGTGAAGTACTCGCGGCCTGCGCCGGCCACGCGCTGGTAGCGCCGGGCGCTGCGAAAGCCCGGCGTGCCGGCCCGGTCGCGGATGTGATCGTGCTGATACCAGAGTTCGTATTCGGACGCGATTTCCGGGTCGATGTCGTTCCAGATGGCGAGGACGGCGGTGGACGGAATGCGCGGTGCCAGGGGCAGGGAGTTCGGTTCGTGCAGGCTCATGTCGGTAACCTGGGATGGAGCGGTGGGCCGTGGCGGCGGGATGGCCGGGATGTCATTGGGGCGCGACGCCCGCCGCCTCGACCAGCTTCGTGAGGAGCGGGGCATCCCGTTGCACGACACGGGCGAACTCCTCGGGCGTGGAACCGACCGTCTCGACGCCGCTGCTGGCGAACTTCTGCCGCACTTCGGGCGTGTCGACGGCCTGCTTGCAGGCGGCGGCCCACTTCATGACGATATCCCGCGGCGTGTGGGCGGGCAGGAACAGTCCCTGCCATACGAGGTACTCGTATCCCGGCAGTCCGCCCTCGTCGAGGGTAGGCACTTGCGGCAGCGCGGGGTCCCGTTCCTTGCTGGTCACCGCCAGGATCTTCAGCCTGCCGGAATCGGCCAGCGGCTTGGCCGACGACAGCACATCGAAGGCGAGCTGGACCTGGTTGGCGATGATGGCCTGGTTGTATTCGCCAGCGCTCTTGAACGGGACGTGGGTCATGTTCGTGCCGGCCATCTTGTTGAACATCTCGCCCATCAGGTGCGTCGATCCGCCTATGCCTCCCGAGCCGTAGTTGATGGCCGAGCCATTTTCCCGGATGTATTTCAAGAGCTCCGGAAACGTGTTTGCCGGAACGGAGTTGCCCACCACGAGCACGGCGCCGCTTTTCACCAGCATGGATACCGGGATCAGGTCGCGCTGCACCTGGAATCCCGGATTCTTCATGAGGGCGGGCAGGGTCAGGATCGAATTGCTGTACAGCAGCGCCGTGTAGCCATCCGGGTCGGCGCGCGCGACCAGCGTGGAGCCGATCGCCCCGCCCGCGCCGGCCTTGTTCTCCACAACCACGGGCTGGCCCAACGCCTGGGAAAGCGACGGGGCGAGCAAGCGCGCCGCGAGATCGTTGGATCCACCCGGAGAGACCGGCACGATGATGCGCATCGGCCGGGACGGAAAGGCGTCGCGCGCCCATGTCCGAGGGGCGGCGCCGGCCACGGCCAGGGCGCCTGCGCAGGCCAGCATGGCGCGTCTCGTGGGGTTCATGGTTGTCTCCTGTCCATTGATGGTCGGGTTGTTGGTTGTGTCGCGGCGGTGCGTTGCCCGGCCCGCGCATGTCCCGGTGAATGGCGGTTCATGAAAATGGTGGCATGCGCCCGCGTCGGCGGCAAATTGAATTTGCCGGCGCATTCTTAGCCAATCCGCGGATCGGGCCGCGCGCCGCCGCGGTGCGACGAGATGAGGCGCGGGCTATCAATCCGCCGCGATTATCAAATTGACGCTGCGCGGGTTCTCGGGCGTACTTGGCAGGCCGCGAGCAGTCCGGTTCAGTGGTACGAGGCACGACGAACAATCGATCTAGGATCCCGATAATGGATTTCACATACACCGACGAGCAGCAGGCGGTCCGCGATATGGTGCGCGCGTTCGCGCGGAACGAAATCGCGCCCATCGCCGACGAATGCGACAGGAGCGAGTCGTTCTCCTATGACACCTGGCGCAGGCTGGCCGAGCTGGGCGTGATCAACATGAACTTTCCCCAGGACTGTGGCGGTTCGGAGGCGGGCATGCTGGCCATGTGCCTGGCCGTCGAGGAAGTCTGCTACCACGATTCCTCGTACGGCCCGGTCTTTACCGCCCAGCAGACCTGCTGCCGCCACATCCTGCGGTATGCGAACGAACCCCAGCGCTCGCAGTGGATCGAGGAATACGTGCTGCCGATTTCGCGCGGCGTCGCGTTCGGCGCCACCGCGCTCACGGAGCCGAACAGTTCCTCATCGGATGCGGCGTCCATGTCCACCTTCGCCCGCCGGGACGGCGACGAGTGGGTGATCAACGGCAACAAGATGTACAGCACGGCCGCCGGTCTCGAGGGGGCGAAGTTCGTCATTGTCTGGGCGATCGTGGACAAGCAGACGCGCAAGTCGGGGCTGTTCCTGGTCCCGCACGGTACGCCAGGTTTCACGGTCGGTTCCAAACTGCACAAGATGGGCATGCGGGCGGCGGACACGCGCGAGCTGTTCTTCACGGATTGCCGCATTCCGGCGGCGCACATCCTGAACGGCGGCGCCGCGGGACAGGCAAGTCCGTTCAAGTCCGACACGCAATACCACAGCAAGCTGTTCCTGGCGTCCAACGCCATCGGCCTGCAGCGGTATTGCCTGGACCAGGCTATCGACTTCGCGAAGCAGCGCAAGACCTGGGGTGTTCCGCTGTCGGAGCGGCAGCTGATCCAGGGCTGGATTGCCGAGATGGTTGCCGATATCCAGATTTCCACTTTGCTGCGCGACCGTGCGGCGGTGCTTTACGAAGCGGGCACCCTGAGCGCCGCCGATTCGGCGATCCTGAAATACGTCAGCGCCGAGAACGCCGTGAAGGCATCGCATTACGCCAGCGAGATATTCGGCGGGATGGGATACATGGATGGCGTGGGGGTCTCCCGGCGCTATCGCGATGCGAAGGGACTGACCATCATCCAGGGCGGATCCACGCTGTTCAAATGGATCATCGCGCAGGAGACGCTGCGCGAGGCCGGTTGACGGCGCCGGCACGCCCGGCGCCGCCGGCCGTTTTCCTATGAATCGACGGCCAAAATCAATTTGTTGGCGATGCACCGAGCATCTACCATGCATTCACCGATTACAGGGGGGCCAGCGATGATAGACCGTCGGACGTTTCTTTCCACATTGGCCGCCCTGGCAGCGCCGGGCATCGCGCGCGGGGCGGATGGGCCTGCCTCGGGCTATCCGGACAAACCCGTCCATCTCATCGTCATGAACGCGCCGGGCACGGCGACCGACAACCTGGCGCGCTTCGTCGCCAGCCACATGGCCAGGCAGTGGGGCTCGCCGGTGGTCGTCGAGAACAAGCTGGGCGGCGGCGGCACGATCGGCACCAACTATGTCGCCAAGGCGCCCGCGGATGGCGCCACGGTGTTGTTCACCAATGCCGCGCACTATATTTTCCCGTCGCTCTACCGCAACCTTCCCTATGACGCCGCGGCGGATTTCACGCCCGTGGCGAAGGTCGGGCATACGCCGTCGCTGCTGTTGCTGCCGGCGGACTCGCCGTACGCCACCGTGCGCGATGTGATCGCCGCGGCCAAGGCGCATCCGGGCAAGCTGTCGTTCTCGTCGTCGGGCACGGGGGCGTCGCCCCACCTGGCCGGCGCGCTGTTCAACTCGATGGCCGGCGTGGACATCCAGCACGTGCCGTACAAATCCGCCGCGCAGGCCATTCTCGATGTGGCGAGCAAGCAGGTGGACATGGGGTTCAATGGCGTGACCGGTCCGCTGCCGCTGATCAGGGACGGGCGGATCAGGGCGCTGGCTGTCACCAGCCCGAAGCGCTCCCGCCTGTTGCCGGACGTGCCGACCATCGCCGAAGCGGCCTTGCCGGGCTACGCGATCGAGACCGCGGTGTTCGCCCTGGTGCGCGCCGGAACGCCGGAGCCGGTCGTGCGCAAACTTGCCGACGCCATGACCGCCGCGGCCAGGTCGGCCGAGTTCAATGAGTTGTGCGCCGCCAACGGCATCGACATCGATATCGTCGGCCCCGCGGGCATGAAGGCGGCCATGCCCGGCGAGTTCGCCAAATATCAGAAGCTGGTCGCGCTGGCGGGCATCAAGGCGGAGTGAGCGGCACGCCGGACAGGCGCCGGGCGCCCGCATCGCGGGGCGCAACAAAGCGGGGCGTTCAGGAACGAACGCCCCGCTTGCCGTCGTCCGTGCCTCAGGCCGTATGCGCGCCGGCCTTGGGGCGGTCGACAATGCCCAGGCGCCGTGCGGTGTAGGCGGCGATGCCGCCGGCCTCGAGCAAGGCGAGCAGGCCGGCGTCGGTGGCATGTACGGCGATCGTCGTGCCGCGGGTCAGGTTGCGGGCCAGCGTGCCCCGCAAGTCAAGCTGGAGTTCTTCCCCGGTCTGGACGTGCTCGTACAGTTCGGGATACACCAGGGCCGGCAGGCCCAGGTTGATGCTGTCGCGCTCCCACGCCGCGGAGAAACCCTTGCCCAGGATGGCCGCGATGCCCAGGGTCCTGAATGCATGGATCAGGCCGTCCAGATGCTTGCCCGTGCCGAATGCCGCGCCCACCACCAGCAGGTCGCCGGGCCGTACCTGGTCCACGAACGCGGGGTTCGCGTCTTCCAGTATGTGGCGGGAAAGTTGCTCGAATTTTCCGGCCCGGCCCAGCGCATCGTGCCTGCCGGAGAGGAAATGGCTGCTGTGCAGCTGATCGCCGAATTTCCACACTCGTCCCGAGAGAATCATGGCTGCTCCCTGGCGCTGGCCGCGCCAGCGTTGGATGGCCGGACCATGTCCGGATCGGCGATATGCCCGGCCAATGCCGAGGCCGCCACGACCGCCGCATTGGCCAGGTAGATGCTTGCCTTGTTGCTGCCCATGCGGCCCGGCCAGTTCTCGACCGAGCCCGTGATGCAGTTTTCCCCGTCTTCCAGATGCAGCGGCGACGCGTTGCCGTAGAAGCACGCGCCGCAGCCTGGCGCCGTGACCGTGGCGCCCGCCTCGACAAACGCGGCGACCAGTCCCGCCTCGACGGCCTGCAGCATCACCTCGGTGGAGATCGGCGTCACCACCATGCGCACGTCCGGGGAGATTTTCCGGCCGCGCAGCACCTCGGCGGCTTGCGTGAGGTCTTCGAGCCGGCCCGACGAACAGGATCCGATGTAGGCGGCGTGGATGCGCGTCGCCGCCATGGCCCGCAACGGGGAAATGCGCCCGGGATCGTCCGGCCCGGCGATCAGGGGCTCGAACGACGCCAGGTCGTATTCATAGGCCTGGTCATAGGCCGCATCGCCGTCGGCGGCGACCGGCGCGAAGGCCTCGCGCGCGCGTGGCCGCAGATAATCCAGCAGGATATCGTCGGACGGGAAGATCATGGTCGTGGCGCCAATGTGCGGCGCGCCGTTGGCCACCGCCATGCGCACGTCCAGCGGCATGGTCGCCACGCCCGGGCCGTCGAATTCGATGGCGCATCCTTCCAACTTGCCGCGCAGGTCCTGCAGCAGCCGCAGGTAGATGTCCTTGCCCAGCACGCCTTTGGGCAGCCGGCCGGACAAGCGGATTCTGACGCACGGAGGAACCTTGAACCAGGTGTCGCCGGTGGCCATGATGAAGGGCGTTTCGGCAAGCGCCGGAATGGCGAAACAGTTGAATGCGCCCAGGGTGGCGGCCTGCGTGTCGGCGCCGATGTAGACGGTGCCGGGCAAGACCCAGCCGTGTTCCGCGGGGACCTGGTGCGAAATGCCGTTGCGCCCGATGTCGAAGATGTTCTCGTTCGGCACGCCATGCCGTCGCGCCCAGTCGCGGATGCGGCCCAGCCCCTGCACGCCGAGGCCGAACCCGGGGTAGGCCAGGTGGTCGAACGAAAACACCACCCGCGATGGGTCCCACACCTTGACCTGGTTGCGATCGAAGAAGTCCCAGTCGCAAAAGTGCAAGGCATCGATCATCGACACCACGTGAACCTTGGCCCAGCCGAAATCGCCGCGCGACACGTTCCTGCCCGCCGCGGCCGACAGAATCTTTTCCGTCATGGTCTTGCCCATGCCTGCCATCTCCTGAGTCGGGCGCGCTCGTTCCGGGCATGGAATAGGCCGGCCTTGCTTTCCGACGCTGGAATCGTGGCATAGCCGTATCGGGCCCGCAATTTGATTCGAGGCACCGATTCATAGCAGGCGCCTATGTCCGGCGCGGCAGGGCTCTTGATAGAATGCGCGGATGGCATGACTGGCGGGCTGACCGTGTCGCACAATATCAAGTACAGACAACTCAAGGCGTTCCGCATTCTTGCTGAATCTGGGTCCTTCAAGCATGCCGCCGACAGCCTGGCGGTCACGCAGCCTTCCATGTCCATCATGATCCGGGAGCTCGAGAGCGATCTCGGGGTCGCCCTGATAGACCGCGCCACGCGCAGCGCCGAGCTCACCGACGCGGGGCGCGATTTCTACCAGCAGATCAAGGGCTCGCTCGACCAGCTCGAGAAGGCCTATTCATACGCCAATGCCGCGGGCAAGGCCGAGCATGGCCGGGTCAGGATCGCGACCCTGACTTCCCTGGCGGCCGAGGCCGTCACGACCGCGATCGCCCGCATGCATGCCGAACGTCCCGGCATCCAGATCGAGCTGATGGAGCGCACGTATTTCAATTTTCTCCTGGCCCTGCGCCGGCGCGAGGTCGACCTGGGCGTCGGCATCTTGCACGAGGCGCATGCCGACCTGGACTTCCAGTATCTGTTCAGCGACCAGCTGGTCGTCGTGACGCCCAAGGGCCACCCGCTTGCGCGCCAGCGCCAGCCCTTGAAGCACTTGGGAAAGTACGACGTGGTGGTGGTCTCCCCGGGCCCCTCCCTGGAGGCGCTGCAGGAGCTGGATGCCGATTGCGCGCCGCCGGTGCAGGTCGAGCAACCGTCCACCGCCATCACCATGGTGCGCAAGGGCCTGGGCGTGACCGTCACCTCGTCGAGCGCGACGACGGGCCTGGACATGCGCGGCCTGGCGGCGGTGCCGATTCCGGGCACCACGCGCGACGTCGGGGTCATCACGCTGGCCCAGGCCAGGCTGAGCCCGGTGGCCTCGGCCTTCCTGCGCTGCCTGCGCCACGTCCATCCCGCCGGCTAGCGCCGCGCCGGCATGGCGGCCGGCCCGGGTTGGTCAGGATCGCGCCAGCGCGTGGGCGGCGGCCCGCCAGCCGATGGTCGCCGACTTGGTCAGCCCGCCGACATAGCCGGAGCGGGCTCCCCCTTCGAAACCGCCGGTGCAGCAGCCTGCCGCGTACAGGCCCGGAACCGGCGCGCCGCCGGCCTGCAGCACCTGGCCGTTGCCATCGATCGCGATGCCGCCCATCGTGAATGTGATGCCCGGCACCAGCCTGACCGCATGGTAGGGCGGGTGCGCGATCGGCCGTGCCGCGCCGGCGCTGCGCGGCGGGGCCAGCGCCGCGGTCGCGCCCCGGGCCAGGGCCGCGTTGTAGGCCAGCACCGTCTGCGATAGCCCATCGGCATCGACGCCGGTCCTGGCGGCCAGTTCCGGCAGCGTGTCGGCCGATTGCACCGTTCCGCCGGACAGCGGCAGGTAGGGATTGGCCGGCAGGATGAATTCGGTGGCCGGACCGTCCCATATGGCGCGGTCGAAAACCAGTACCGTGCCTTGCGGATCCGGCAGGCGGGCCAGCGCGTTGGTCATGTAGACGCCGCCCAGCCCCTCGTCCATGACGCGGCGGCCGTCCTGGCCGACCACGATTCCCGCCCCCGCCAGCATGTCCATGATGGGGTAGGGCCAGAGGCGGTCGTCATGCAGGGCATCCTGGCACAGCAGATGCCCGTAGATGTTCTCCATGCCGACCAGGGCCGCGCCGGCCTCTTGCGCCAGGCGGATGGCGTCGCCCTGGCTGACGCCGGCGCCGCGCTGCTTCAGTTTTTCGGGCGCCGGGCCGACGTACTGGCGCAGCATGTCCATGTTGGCCTGGAAGCCGCCGTCGGCCAGCATGACGAGGTCGGCCTCGATGGCGTGGCGCGCGCCGTGGCGCTCGTATTCCACGCCGGCGCAGCGGCCCTGCGCCATCAGCAGGCGGGTGACGCGCGCGCCGCGCAAGAGACGGCCCCCGTCGGCTTCCAGGCGCTGGCGCAGCGTGCGCAACAGCATGTCGCCGCCGCGCCCCTGCCAGTGCAGGCCCGGCTGCATCAGGCTGGGCGGCGCCAGGAAATGCTGGCGCCAGGCATCGGGTCCCGCCTTCATCAGGCGTATGCCCTTGCCCTGCAGCCAGCGGACCGCGTGCCGGGCGTCGGCGGCGATGGCCTCGGTGAGCGCGTCGGTGGCGAAGTCCGCGGTCGCAGCCTTGATGGCCGTGGCCAGCGTCTCGGCGGGTTCGTCGATGTCGTGAAAGCACAGGTGGAACGCGCCGCCCGTGTAGCGGGTATTGCAGCGGTAGAGTTCGTCGTCGCCCTGTTCCAGCACGACGACCTTGCCGCCGAGTTCGGCCGCGCGCGCGGCGAACACCATGCCGGCGATGCCGCCGCCCATGACCGCGATGCGCATAGGCTCGCGCCGGCCTGCGTCCGTCCGGGTCATTTTGGCAGAAGCATGTCGGTGATCAGTTCGACCATTTCGACCAGGGCGCGGCCGACCACGAACACGACGACGGCCGCGCCGATGGCGATGGCGCCCGGGATGGCCGAGGGCATCTGCGCGAGCATCGCGACGCCGGCGGCCAGCAGCACGATGGCGATGGCTAGGACCAGGTTGCGGCCATGCCGCGCAACGAAGCGCAGCATGGGGTAGCGGGGGATGTTCAAGGGCAAGGCCTGCATTTATGACACTTCCCTGTCGAGAAAGGAGGCGACCCGCGCGGCCACGGCGTCGGGGCGCTGCAGCGGGGGAAAATGGGCGGCGCCCGCCACCGCCTCGAACCGCGCGCCGCTGATGCGCGCGGCCAGCGCGGCGCCGGTTGCGGGCGGCCAGATGAAATCGTGCTCGCCAGTCAGCACCAGTGTCGGCGCCGCGATGCGCGAGAAGTCGCTGTCGTCCAGGCTGAACGCGGCCAGCGCTTCGGAATGCATGGCGTAGGAGACGGGCGCATTGCAGATGAAGCGCTCCAGGTACTGGTCCCAGCCGTCATCCTCGGCCTGGCCGAGCAGGCCCTTGAAGGCGTTGCGATAGCTGGGTTCGGCCACGACGCGCATGCCGTCGGTGCGTACCTTGGCGGCGCGGCCCAGCAGATAGTCGCTGCTGTTCCTGTCGATGGCGGGCGTGCCATCGCACAGCACCAGGCCGTGCAGTCGATCGGCGTGCCGGGCGGCGACATGCGCGGCGGTGACCGCGCCCATGGCCAGGCCCATCAGGGCGAAGCGGCCTTCGATCTTCATGGCATCGACGAAATCGATGGTGTCCCGGGCCAGGTCCCAGAGGGTGAAGGGCTGGCCGGTATGTTCGGAGCGTCCCGCGCAACGCTGGTCGAACGCATAGACGTCGTAGCGGCGGCAAAGGCGCTGGGCGAAAGGCTCCCAGCTTTCCAGTGTGCCGCCCAGCTCATGCAGCAGCACCAGCGGCGTGGCGTGCGCCGGCCCGGGAAAGCGCCGGTAATGCAGGCAAAGCGGGGTAGCGCGGCCGGGGCCGTCAAGCTGGACATAGGGCATCGTCAGTGCACGCTTTCCTTCGAGCCGATGCCGAAATAGGCATTGACCACGTTGGGATTGTTGGAGAGTTCCGCGGCGGAACCCGAGAGCTCGACCGAGCCGTTCTCGATGACATAGGCCCGGTCGACGAAGGACAGCACCGAGCGCACGTTCTGCTCCACGATCAGGACCGTCACGCCCTGTTCGCGGATGCCGGCGATGGCCTGGAAAAGCTGCTTGACGATGGTGGGCGCCAGCCCCAGCGAGGGTTCGTCCAGCAACAGCATGCGCGGCGCCGACATCAACCCCCGGCCGATGGCGACCATCTGCTGTTCGCCGCCGGAAAGCGTGCCGCACAATTGGCCGCGGCGTTCCTTCAGCTTCGGGAAAAGCTGGTAGACGCGCTCCAGGTTCTCGTCGCGCCGTTGCCTGGCGCGCGGCGTGGAGACGCCGACCAGCAGGGTGTCGAGCACGGTCATCTGGGGAAACAGCTGGCGGCCTTCCGGCACGCACACCAGGCCCCGCGCCACCATCTGGCTGGGCGACAGGCCGGTCGTATCCTTGCCGTCGAAGCGGATCGTGCCGCCGGATGGCGCGATCAGCCCGGAGACGGCCCGCATGGTGGTGGTCTTGCCCGCGCCGTTGGACCCGACCAGCGACACGATCTCGCGTTCGGCGACGTGGAAGTCCAGTCCGTGCAGCACCGAGAACAGACCGTAGCCGGCGCGCAGGCCGGAAACTTCAAGCAGGCTAGGCATTGCTGACTCCCATGTAGGCAACCTGGACCGCTTCCGACTGGATCACGTCCCTGGCCGTGCCTTCGGCGATCTTGCGTCCGGAATCCATGCACAGTACGTGCTGCCCCAGGCGCTGGACGATCGCCAGCGAATGTTCCACCAGCAGCACGCCCACGCCGCGCTGGTGGATTTTCTCGATCATGGCGGCCACTTCGTGCTGCTCGGGCAGGTTCAAGCCGGCCATGACTTCGTCGAGCAGCAGGTAGGAGGGCTGGGTGGCGAGCGCCTTGGCGACCTCCAGCCGCTTGAGGTCCGGCAAGGTCAGGTATGACGCCAGGAAGTCGCGCTTCCTGTGCAGGCCGACTTCGTCGATGATGTGCAGGGCGCGCTCGCGCGCTTCCTCGTACCTGGAGCAGCGGGCGTAGGCGCCCACCATGACATTGTCGAGCACCGTCATGTCGCGAAACGGCCTGACGATCTGGAACGTGCGCGCGATACCGGCCAGCGCGACCTGGTCCGGGCGCATGGACGACACGTCGAGGCCGTTGAACCTGACCTGCCCGAGCGTGGGCCGCAGAAAGCCCGACAGCACGCTGAAAAGCGTCGTCTTGCCAGCGCCGTTGGGGCCGATGATGCACAGTATCCGGTTGGTATCGGTGTCGAAGGATATGCTGTCGACCGCCACCAGCCCGCCAAACCGGACACTGACGTTTTCCACGTTCAGCATGTCAGGACGCCTCCGGGGTTGCGCTGGCGGGAAGGCGCGTGGCCTTGCGGTCGACGCGCCGATGCAGCAGCTGGCCGACGATGCCGCGCGGGAACACCAGCAGGATCACGACGAAGAACAGGCCGTAGATCATTTGCGCCAGCGCCGACACGGAGGTCGTGCCGAACGCGCTGCCGACCGTGATCAGCGTCTCCTGGACGATGACCATCACGACGCCGCCCAGGAACGGCCCCAGGGCGGTGCCCCGTCCTCCCAGCACCGCGCCCATGACCATGAACAGGGTGATGGACAGCGACAGGTCGTAGCCGGGTTCGACGTATCTGACCAGGCCGGCGTAGATGACGCCGCCGACGCAGGTCAGCGCGGCGCTGAGGACGAACGCCAGCCGCTTGATCGCGGCGACATCCACCCCCAATGCCTGCGCCCCTTCTTCCTGCTCGCGCAGGGCCACGAGGTCGTAACCCAGCTTGCAGCGCTCCAGCGCCAGGCTGCCCAGCGCCAGGGCAATGGATATGCCCAGGAAGATGTAGAAAAAGGGCAGGTCGGAGCCGAAGCTGAAGTTCAGGGCGCCCTGCATGCCCGGGATCTGCAGGCCTTGCGATCGTCCCAGCACATCGCTGTTGATGACCAGGATGCGGGCGATCTCCGCCAGCAACAGGGTGCCGACGGCGAAGTAGATGCCGCGCAGCGCATAGCGAAAGCATATGGTGGCGATGATCCAGGCCAGCCCGACGGAGACCAGGATGGCCAGGGGAAACGCGGCGACCAGAGGAACGTCCGGCATGCGGGCAAGCAGGGCGACCGAATAGGAACCGATGGCGAAGAAGAGCGCATGGCCCAGCGACATCTGGCCCGCATAGCCGCCGATCAGGTTCCAGCTGGCGGCCAGGTAGCCGCACATCAGGCCCATGGTCATGACCCGGGTGTAGTAAGGATTCATCCACGGGGCGGCGACCGCCGCCGCGACGACCACCAGGGCGGCGATGCACCAGAGCGTCGTTCCCTGCTGCCGGAATGAGTCTGTCAATTTAGAGAACATACATTTTCCTGCGTGCTCAACGTTTGACCGCACTGATCAGCCCCGTCGGGCGGACCAGGAAGATGAGGAAAACCAGCGCATAGACGATGGCGAGCGCGAGATCGCCATGGCCGGTGACCTGCGAGACGGCGATGATGACGCCCACGATCAATCCGCCCAGGATGCTGCCGCTCATGCTGCCCATCCCGCCGAGCACCGACACCACCACCGCGGCCAGCGAGTACTCGAAAGCCCGTTCCGGGAAGATGGGCGCCATGGTGGCCAGGGCGGTGCCGCTGACCGCCGCGCAGGCGGCCGCGATGCCCAGCGCCACCGCCGAAAGGTGCTCGACGTTCAGGCCGGCCACCCGCGCGCCGACGGGGTTCTGGGCGCACGCATGCAGCTTGCGTCCCAGATCGGTGCGGGTCAGCATCAGATGCAGCAACACCAGCACCAGCAGCGAGACGGCGGCGGCGGCGAGCTGGGTGTATTGCAGGATGACCGGGCCGATGATCAGGGAATGCTGCAGGCTTTCCTCGGTCAGCGAGCGGGCGTCCGTGGAATAGACGAACTGGGCCAGGTACTGGAAGGCGATCAGCAGTCCGATGGAGAACAGGATCTGGCTGTCTTCAGGGGTCTGGAGCGAGCGGATGATCAGCCAGCGATGCAGGAAGTAGCCGATGGCGAAAGCCACCGGCACGATCAGCAGCAGGCCGAGATAGGGATTGATGCCGGTAGCCTCCCACAGCACGTAGGCCGCGTACATCGACCAAAGCACCACGGCGCCGTGCTGGAAGTTCACGACGCGGGACACCCCGAGGGCAAGGTTGAAGCCGGTGGACAGGAGGGCCAGTATCAGCCCTCCCAGCACGCCGCTGACGATACCCACCAATAACAGAGTCAGGAACATCATGGAGATCGGGCGTAAAAGGATTGTCAGGTGCGCTTGGACCAGGGCGGCATCGGCCATACCGGCTTGGTCGTGGCGATGTCGGCCGGGTAGACGATGCGCTGTTGTCCGTCGAGCAGCTGCATCACCAGGCCCTTGGCCCGGACGTTGTCGCCCGCCTGGTCGAACTTGACGCCATCGCGCAGCACGAACGGATTTCCGCCCGCCTGGAGGTCGGTGGCGCGCAGGGCTTCGGTCAGCGCTTCGCGGCTGAGATCCGGGGCGCGCTCCAGCGCGTCGTACAGCGCGCCCACGCATGTCACCGCGAGCGAGGCCTGATCGTCCAGGTCGCGGCGGTACTTGGCCTTGTAGGCGTTGGCGTAGTTGGCCAGCAGGGGGTTGTTGGCGACCAGCTCGGGAACGAACCCCACCGCATCGGTGACGAACGCGGCGTCCTTCTTCAGGTTCTCGACATACTCGGGCGTGTACGGCGCCCCTGCGATGTGCACCGACGCCATGAGGTCGTAATTGAGCGTCTTCATGGCCCGCATGATCTGTATGCCGTCAGGCGCGAAGAGGGCGTGGAAGATGAGATCCACGCCGGACAGTTTCAGCCGCTGCAGGACGGGCAGGAAATCGCTGACCTTGCCGGCCGGGAAGGAGACGTTCTCCTGGACATCCCAATCCGTCTTCTTGATGCGGGCGATGGCGCCCTGGATGGCGTCCTGGCTGAAGGTGGAGTCGTCCGCCATGGTGGCAACCTTGCGCGGCTTGGTGCCGGTGGCCTTGATCATGGCTTCGGAGAAGTCCACGGCGGTGGCCGCCAGATGGCTGGCCTTCGCGCCGATGCGGAAGAAATACTTCATCCCGCGCTGGGTCAGCGAATCGCCGAGATCGGTGCTGACCATGGGGGTACGGGATTTTTCCGCCACGGCGCTGCCGACCATGGTCGCGCCGCTGGTGACGTTGCCGATGACCGCCAGCACGTTGTTGACCTGGATCACCCGCTCGGTCTGCGTGCCGGCCATCTGCGGATTGCTTTGATGGTCGACGGAAATCAGGTCGATCTGCGCGCCGCCTTTCGATTTGATGCCGCCCGAGGCGTTGATCTGCTCCACGGCGAGCCGCACGGCATCGTTGACCGGGATGCCCCAGGGGCCGGCGCGGCCGGTCAGGCCGGCCACGACGGCAATCGGAATGCGCTTGGGCTGCGCCCGCACGATGGCGGGGAAGGCCATGGCAGCGGCCAGTCCGCCTGTGCCCAGCGTCAGGCGCCGGCGTGTCTGGTTCACTTGCGCGTCGACCGGCCGGTGGCCGTCGGGGGATTTGTCTCTCATCCTGAGCCCTCTCTCGTGGTTTCTTGGAATGTTATCGAATGACCATTCATTCATTATTGGGCCGCGCCGAAAGCCTGTCAATTGGCAATCCTGGGGAAACAGCTAGTGGAAATCCCGAACGGAAGGCGTCGGATCAAGAAAATCCGGTATCAATTTGGCATTTGGATGAACATTGGTTCATAATGCGTCCGTGCCTTGGCGCGACCGGCCGTGGCCGTGGCGCCGGGCTTTCGGGTTACAGCGGCGCCTTCGAGCCGGCTGCAGGAGTTCCATATCAAAATGCAAAACACCGTCGATGAGTCCTCTCTGGTGACAAGGCGCCGCGCGCAACTGGTCAAGGCAGCAATCAAGCTCTTCTCCCGGATGGGGTATCACGCGGCCACGGTCAAGGACATCGCCGACGAAGCCGGCGTCAGCGCCGGGCTGATGTACCAGTACGTATCGGATAAGCAGGACCTGCTGTTCCTGGCGTTGCAGCACATCGTCCAGCGCAACAAGGAAGAAATGCCCTTGGCGCTGAAGGGGGTCGAAGACCCGATCGCCCGCCTGTACCGGGCCATCGACGCCTATACGCGCGTGATCGCGGCGAACCAGCAGGCGGTGCTGCTGACCTATCGCGAAACGAAGTCGCTCAAGCCCGAGTACATCGAGCAGATGAAAGAGCTCGAGCTGGAAACCAACCAGCTGATCACCGAGTGCGTCACCGACTGCATCCGCGCGGGCTACCTGGCCCAGACCCACGAAGAGCTGCTGGTCTACCGCATCATTGTCGCGGCCCATGCGTGGCCGCTGAAGCACTGGCGCCTGCGCCACATCGTCACGCTCGACGAGTACCTGGAGCAGGCCATCCACGCGCCCTGGATGGGCCTGCTGCTGCCGCGCGGCACCAGCCGGTACGAGGAATTGCGCCGCGCCGGCGAGCTGTGCCCCACCCGTATCGCAAGCGAGCCCGAAGTCGAGGATGCCGATCAGGCCCCCGCGCCGAAGGCGAAAAAGCGCGCCCGGCGCAGCCGCGCCGCCTGAGACTGGCGCGGGCGGGCGCGGTGCGCGCCCTGCCGCCTATGCCTGTTCGGGCACGAAGTAGAAATCGGCGATGGTGCGGATTTTCGAAAGGTAGCGCGCTTCGACGCGCGTGCCCGGCGGCGCCCCGTTCTCGCCCACCACCATGAACGCCTTGATGCATGTGTCGGCGCCGTCGGGCCGCACCAGCGCCGTGGCAATCACGGCGTCCAGGTGCGCCAGGTGCGCCGGCGCTTGCGGCAGCACGATCGTGGTGATGACTTCGCCCTTGCCGCTCAACGGATATTCGCTGGCGGGGGCGTAGCATTTGGAGCAGATCGGGCGCAACGGCAGCCACACGAAGCCGCAGCCGGAACAGCGGCTGGCGATCAGCGTCTTGTTCTGCAGTCCGTGGAAATAGGCGGATTGCCCGCCGTAACTGAGGCGGTACCGGTAGACGTCCTCGAGCTCGACTTCGAAAATGTCCGTCTCGTTCATGATTTCCCCAATACGATGGTGCAGCTCTGCGAAATCCCGGGTCCGCCGATCGCCGAAAAGATCGCCCGCCCCTGGTTGATCGGTACTTGCGTGCCGCCCGCGCGGCCGCGCAGCTGCTGCACGATTTCGCCCACGCGGGAGATGCCCGAGCAGCCGGCCACGTGGCCGCAGCCGATCATGCCGCCGGAGGGGTTGACCGGCATGGGGCCGCTACGCTCGGTGAAGCCCTCGTCGATCAGCCGGCCTCCTTGCCCCGGTTCGCACAGGCCCAGCTCGGCATAGCTCATGAGCTCGACGCCGCTGAGCAAATCGTGGGTTTCGATGAAATCGAGCTGCCTGAGGGGATCGCTGATGCCCGCCATGGAATAGGCGCGCTGCGCCGATTGCTGCTGGCAGGGCAGCCGTCCCAGGTGGTCGAAGTCGGGCATGTAGCTGCGCAGGTTGGACGCGCCGGCGCCCTCGATCCAGATCGGATCGTCGCAGATCTCGCGCGCCCGGTCCTCGGAGGCCAGGATCAGCGCCGCCGCGCCCTCGCTGTACAGGCAGCAGTCGAACATCTTGATGGGGCCGGCGATGCGCCGGGAGTTCATGACCTCGTCGACGGTCAGTTCCATGCCGCTTTGCGCCAGCGGGTTGGCCAGCGCGTTGCGGTGGTTCTTGACGGAAACCTTGGCCATCTGCGCTTCGGTGGGCGCGCCGTACCGGTCGATATGCGCCTGCACGGCGAAGCCGAAGTTGGCTGCCGCCAGCGGTTCGACCGGGACTTCCCAGTTGGTGTCCAGGTCCAGCATGATGGCCTTCAGGAACGCCGAGGACCGCTTGTTCTGTTCCGGGTCCCAGAGATCCATGCCCTTGCCGGAGCCTACGACCAGCGTCACATCCGACATGCCGGACATGATCTCGATCATTCCCTGCCGCACCGACATGGCGCCGGTGACCGCGCCGGCGCTGACGTGCACCGACGACTTGCCCGCCATGCCGATGTAGTCCTGCATGGTGGTGCTCGGGCAGCATTGCCGTACCCAGGCCACCATCAGGTCGGACAGCCCCCAGACGACGTGATCCACGTCGCCGGGCGACAGGCGCGCATCCTCGAGCGCCGCCTTGGTCACGTCCAGGGCCAGTTCATAATATGTCTTGTCGGCGTATCGAACCCGCCATGGAATCAGGCCTACGCCCACGATGCCTACTTTCAATTCGAAGCTCCTTTTCGTCCCTTGCTCGTTGTCCCGCCGCTCAGTGCTCGGCCAGCAAGCGGCCATAGCCCGGTATCCGGTCTGCGCGGCCCGCGCTGCGCAACAGTTTCCAGAGCGTGGCGGTGGTGGAGGTGATGACCGGGCGGCCCAGCTGCTGTTCCAGCAGGCCGACGACTTCCTGGGCGTGCATGTTCAGGCAGCTGATCAGCAACGCGTCGGCGTCGGGGTGCCAGGCGCGCTGCGCCAGCTCGTACATCTGGCGCGCGTCCGGCGCCGCCAGCGCGAACGATTCGGCGATGTTCAGGTTGGCGGCGTTCAACACCTGGAAGCCCGCTTCCTCGAAGAATGCCTTTTCGGCATGATCGATCGCGTCGGTATACGGAGAGGCGATGGCGATCTTGCGCGCGTTGCATGCCTGCAATGCCTCGATGATCGCCCCGACGGCCGTGAAGCACGGC
The DNA here is from genome assembly GCF_900636925.1 of Bordetella bronchiseptica. Taxonomy (NCBI): domain Bacteria; kingdom Pseudomonadati; phylum Pseudomonadota; class Betaproteobacteria; order Burkholderiales; family Alcaligenaceae; genus Bordetella; species Bordetella bronchiseptica. Next base: position 4,569,160 of record NZ_LR134326.1, on the reverse strand, counting down.
TTGCCGGTCGCTTCCTCGAGCGATTGCCGCAGGCGCCGGTCGTAATCCAGCCCCTGGACGATGCTGGAAGCCGTGCAGCAGTAGGCAATCGCGTCCGGACGGCAGCTGGCGATGCGCCGCGCCGCGTCCAGCCCTTCCTCGTGGTCCATGCGCCGCAGCGCTTCGGCCGTGACTTCGCTGGCCAGCAGCATGCGGGTCGCGTGCACGCGGACGTCGGCCGCGACGGCCTGGCCGAACCAGGGCTCGACCACGGTATTGACGCTGGGCAGGATCACTCCAAGCCGCGTGCGCGCCGCCTCGGGCGCGCGCAGCAGCCCGGGGAAGCTGCGCAGCGCCGCGTCGTAGGGCATCAATGTGTGGGCCGGCGTGTTCATGGCGGTCAGCACATGGTCAGGCCGCCGCTGACGCTGATGGCCTGCCCGGTTATGAACGATGCCTCGTCCGAAACCAGGAAGACCGCCGCGGCGGCCACCTCTTGCGGCCGGGCGGTACGGCGCAGGGGAATGGCCCGCACCATGGCGTTGCCGATCTTGCCCCCGAATTCGTCGTTCTTCACCAGGTCGTCCCACAACCCGGTGTCGGTCGGACCCGGGCAAACGACGTTGGCCAGCACGTTGTGCCGGGCATACTCGCGCGCGATCGATTTGGCGAACGCGATGGCCCCGCCGCGGCAGGCGGCCGAGACCGATTCGCCGCTGGTGCCCACCTTGCCCGAATCGGAGCCGATGATCACGATGCGGCCGCCGCCGTTGCGGATCAGTTCCGGCAGTACCGCGCGCACGGAGTCGATCACGCTGCGCAGCTCCACCGCGATGGTCAGGTCGACAGTGTCTTCCGAGGTCTCGAGAAAGGGCAGGATGCGCAGCGCCGTGCCCACCGTGCTCATGAATGCGTCGATCTTGCCGTAGCGCTCGACGGTGGCCGAGACGATGGCCGCGACGTCCTGGCGCCGCGTCAGGTCGCCCTTGACCAGCAGCACACGTTCGTCGCCGTACTGCGCGGCGATCTTGTTCAGCTCGTCGGCGCTGGAACGATAGTGCAAGGCGACGCGGGCGCCGCGTTCCAGCATCATCCTGGCGGCGGCCAGCCCGATCCCGCCCGAGGCCCCGCCCAACAGCACCACTTTATCGTTGAAGTCCTGCGACATGGTCTTGCTCCTTTTGGTTTGCTATTCCGTGCACCGGCACGCTGTGCCCATATGTGTTGCGCCTACATCCGTTTGGCCACTTCCTCGAGCATGATCTCGGTAGCGCCGCCGCCGATGGCGTGCACCCTGGCGTCGCGGTACATGCGCTCGACCGCAGTGCCCTGCATGTAGCCCGTCGCGCCGTGAAACTGCACGCAGTCGTCCATGACTTCGTTGACCAGTTCCCCGCACAGGGCCTTGATCATCGAGACTTCCTTGACGCACTCCACGCCGCGCGCATCCAGGGCGGCGACGCTGTAGACGAAGTGGCGGGCGCTTTCGACCCGCGCCGCCAGCATGGCCAGGCGGTGCCTGATGGCCTGTTTGTCCCACAGGGTGGCGCCGAAGGCCTTGCGCAGCCTGGTGTAGTCCAGCGTCTGGGCGATCGCGGCCTGGGACTCCCCCAGGGCCTGCGCCGCCAGGACCAGGCGTTCGTTCTGGACGTTCCTCATCAGCGCGGCGAAACCGCGGTTCGGTTCGCCCAGCAAGGCGCCAGCGGGCACGCGGCAGCCATCGAAAGACAATTGCGCCGTGTCGGAGCTTTTCCAGCCCATCTTGTCCAGGCGGCGCTCCACGCGCAGCCCGGGCGTCCCCTTGTCGACCAGGAACAGCGAGACGCCCTGCGAGGGGCGGGCCGACGCATCGGTGCGCGCGGCCACCACGTAAAGGTCGGCATGCACGCCGTTGGTGATGAAGGTCTTGGCGCCGTCCAGGACCCACTCGTCGCCGTCGCGCACGGCGCGCGTGCGCAGCGTGGCGATATCCGAGCCCACGTCGGGCTCGGTCATGGCGATGGCGACCAGGCATTCGCCGCGGACGATGGCGGGCAGATAGCGCGCCTTCTGCTGCGGCGTGCCGACCGCGGCGATGGGCGGCGAAGCGGTATCGGTCTGGGTGAGGATGGTGATGGCGAAGCCGCCGAAGGTGCTGCGGCCCAGTTCCTCGGCGAACACGACCGAGGCGACGGTATCGGCGTCGGCGCCGCCGTAGCTTTCCGGAAAGCGCATGCCGAGCATGCCGAGCTCGCCCATGCGGCGGATCACCGGGCGGGGTGTATGGCCATCGTGCTCCCACGCCTGCGCATGGGGGATGACTTCGCGCTCGACGAAGCGCCGCACCTGCGAGCGCAGCAGTTCGTGCTCTTCCTTCAGGCCGGGCAGGTTCGAGGTTTCAATGGACATGGCGTGGTTCCTCAGCGGGCGATCTGCCCGCCGTCGACCACGAAACTCTGGCCGGTCGTCCATTGCGCCTCGTCCGAGGCCAGGTAGACGGCGATCGGACCGATATCGGCGGGCTGGCCGAAGCGGCGCAAGGGAATCTGTTTCAGCCCGGCCGCGCGCACCTGTTCGTCCTGCATGTACGGCGCGGTCAGGTCGGTCTCGATCCAGCCCGGGCAGATCGCGTTGACGCGCACCTTGTGGCGGGCCCATTCCATCGCCAGGCTTTTCGTCAGTTGCAGCAAGCCGCCCTTGGTGAGGCAATAGACGCTGTTGTCGGGCGCGCCCACATGGCTGTAGATGGACGACATGGTGATGATGCTGCCCTGCTTGCGCTCGGTCATGTGCCGGCCGACGGCCTGCAGCGTGTGCATCGCGCCGACCAGGTTCACGCCGATCATGTGGTCCCATTGCTGCGGGGTCCAGTCCAGGAAGGGGCGCAGCACATTGACGCCGGCGTTGACGACCAGCACGTCCAGGTGGCCGAAACGCTCGATGGCCTGGGCCGTGGCGCGCCGCACCGATTCGGCCTCGGTAATGTCGAAGGCGTCGATGGTGGACTGGACGCCGTATTCGTCGATCCGTACGCGCGTCTGTTCCAGTTCCGCCTGGTCGCGTCCCCACAGCACGACGTTCGCGCCCGCCTGCGCCAGGCACAGCGCGACATTCTGGCCGATGCCACGGCTTGCCCCGGTGACGAGGGCGGTCTTTCCGCTCAAATCGAACAAAACAATCTCCGCAGGATTCAGGTTCCGGACCGCGGCGTTTGCAGGCGGTCCCATGTGTTGGTGGTAAAAGGCTGGGCGCGCAGGACGTGTTTCATCACCTTGTTGGTGGGCGTCTTGGGCAGGGCGTCGACGAACTCGACATAGCGCGGGACCGCGAACCGGGGCAGCCGCGCGAGCGCATGCTCGACCAGGGTCTGGGGCTCCAGTTGCGCGCCGTCGCGCACGACCACGACGATCTTCACGTCGTCGCCGCCGAGTTCGCACGGCACCGCGATCGCCGCCACCTCGAGCACGGCGGCGTCCTCGCTGATCGCGCGCTCGACCTCGAAAGCGGATACGTTCTCGCCCCGCACGCGGATCGCGTCCTTGATGCGGCCGGTAAAGTAGAGATCGCCATCGGCGTCCAGCTTGCCGGAGTCGCCCGTGTGGAACCACAGATCTTTCCACGCGGCGACGGTCGCGGCCGGATCGCCGTCGTAGCCGGCCATCAGGGCGCCGGGCTCGGCGGCCCGCACCAGGATCTCGCCCACGCTGTCGGCGGGCAGGGCCTGGCCGTGCTCGTCGGCGATGCGTATCTCGAACCCGGGCGCGGCGCGTCCCGCGCTGCCGGCCTTGGCCGATCCGTGCGGCACGTAGCAGGGCACGTTCGCCTCGGTGGATCCATAGCCCGAACGCAGGTCGACGCCGAAGCGCTCGCGAAACGCCACCAGGTCGTCCGCCGCCCCGCCGATGCCCCAGCCGACCCGCAGGGTCGAGCCCTTGCTGTCTTCCCGCGTGGTCGACTTCAAGAGGATGTGCAGGATCTCGCCGATGTAGTAGAAGGCGGTGCAACCGTGCTCCCGCACCTCGGGCCAGAAGCGCGATGCGCTGAAACGCTCGGTCAGCACCATGCGGGCGCCGACCAGCATGACGGGGATGGTCAGCATCGCCTGCGCGGTGTTGTGAAAGAGCGGGAAGTAGTTGTAGTAGACGTCGTCCGGGCCGAGATGCATGTCCGCGGCCATCATCCGGCCCAGGATGTACTGCTGCGCGTGCGTCAGCAGCACCCCCTTGGACGGGCCGGTCGTGCCGGAGGTGTTCATGACCGCGCCGATGTCCGCGCCGCTGACATCGGCGCAGCCCGGCACCGGCGCGTCGGAGGCGGCCGCGACCAGCTCGGCGTAATCGAACCCGCGGGCGGCGGACACTTGCGCGGGGGCCGCGTCCAGCAACAGCAGCGCCGGGCGGCTTTCCAGGCCTTCGAGCGCCGCTTCCAGCTCGGGCAACAGGGCGGCCTGGACCACCACGGCGTCGATGCCCGAGCGCTTGAAGGTATGGGCGATCTGCGGGGTGCGGTAATCGGTATTGATCGGCACCTGTATGGCGCCGAGCCGGGACAGGCCGAACCACAGATCCAGGTACTCGAGGCGGTTGTGCAGGTCGATGGCAACGCGATCGCCTGGCTTGACGCCGGCGGCGGCCAGCGCGTGGGCGGCCCGGTTGGCGCGCCGGTCGGCTTCCGCATAGGTAAGCCACTGGCCGTTGAAATAGACAAAAGGCCGATCCGGCGCGGCCTCGGCCTGCCTGGCGAGCACTTTCGCCGCGACGCGCTCGCCAAGCGGTAGCGGATCTTCCGAGGGGGCGGCCAAGCCAGCGCCCAGCGGAAATCCGAATTGCAGCGGATTTTTTGAATGATCAGTCATTCGATAATTTTCCAGAGCCATGTTTGAACCAATGCGAGTTTCGATGTGTCCGTCGGGGCCGCGCGCCGCGGTCAGTCGTCCAGCACTTTCCCCAGCACGGGATTGGGCGCGTATGCCCAGTATCGAGCGTACTCGTTTGCCACCACGATGCAACGGCCGTTTTCCCCCTCCAGGGCGGGACCGCGCAGGGCGCCCAGGCTGCCCTTGCCCTCGATGAGCGCGACATGGCCGGGCGGCTCGCCGGCGCCGGATTGGTAGCGGATGACCCGCAGCTGGCTGACCTGGGCGTGGGGTTCGTAAGTGGCGCGCAGTTCGTCGACCAGCCTGGCGGCCGCGGCCTGCGGGACGCCGCGGTAGTGCAGCAGAAGCAGGCGCGGCGCCTCGCAGGCGCGCGCCTGGCCGGGGTAGACCTGCTCGCCGGTGACGCGCCACAGGCCCTTGGCCTTGCGCAGTATCCGCTGGGACCAGGGGCTGAAGCGCTCGCCCGCCATGTTGCGGTAGGACTCGGCTTCCAGCACGGCGGGCGAACTCAGGTCATAAGCCGCCATATAGCGCGGAAATCCGTCCAGGCACACGTATCGCCGGGCCGTCTCGAATCCGTCGACGGCCGCGCGCTCGGGAAGATGTTCGGTGTCGTACCACTCGTTGAACTCTTCCTCCATGGCCGATGGCGGTTCCATGGTCACCATCAGAAAGCCCTTGCTGTTCATAGTCGGTTGCGACTCCCCCGCCGTTATCCGCAGGCTTGAAATTGACATCGAATGAATGTTCATTTAGCTTACGTGACACCCTTTTGCCCGTCAACAGGATATTTCCCTAGAACCACGATCAAGGCTGATATGAACTACGACGACTTCAAGCACATCGACTTCGACCGCCGCCCGGATGGCGTGCTGCTGGCCACGTTGAATCGCCCCGAAGTAATGAACGCCACCAACGCGCGCCTGCACTGGGAGCTGAGCAAGCTGTGGAACGTGATCAATGACGACGCCAGCGTGAAGGTGGTGGTGGTCACCGGCGCCGGCGACCGGGCCTTTTCGGCCGGCGGCGACCTGGAATGGATCGAAGGCATGATCGGCGATCCGGAGGTGGTCACGGCCGTCATGAAGGAAGTGGCGGACATCGTCTACAACATGCTCGCTTGCGAGAAGCCGATCATTTCGGCCATCAACGGCACGGCGGTCGGCGCCGGACTGGCGGTCGCGCTGCTGGCCGACGTCAGCGTCATCGCCGAGGACGCCACGTTCACCGATGGCCACGCCCGCATCGGCGTGGCCGCCGGCGATCATGCCGCCATTGTCTGGCCCTTGCTGTGCGGCATGGCCAAGGCCAAGTACTACCTGATGACCGCGGACTTCATCAATGGCAGGGAGGCGGAGCGGCTGGGCCTGGTCACCTTCGCCGTGGCCCGCGACGAACTCATGGAGCGCGCCATGGCCATCGCCGCCAAACTCGCGCGGGGCAGCCAGACCGCCATCCGCGGCACCAAGAAAGCGCTGAACAACTGGATGCACATGGCCGGTCCGATCTTCGATGCGTCGCTCGGCATCGAGATGCTCGGATTCCTCGGCGCGGACGCCCGGGAGGGCCTGGACGCGGTACGCAACAAGCGGGCTCCCGATTTTCCATCCGCCCGGCTGCCTTGAGCCACGGCGCGGCCCTTCGTTGCCATCGCCCGCGGGCAGGATGGCTGGGGGGCACACAAATTGAATGACTAGCCATTCAATTTCATGATAAATTCGCTGCGCCTGGAAGGCCGGCGCCGGATGCGGCCGGCCGCGACCCGGCGCCAACAAACGATGGTCTGTGAAAGATCCACGAGGAGACGTTGAGATGGGGAGTTCGATTTTCCGGCGGGCCGTGCCTGTGCTGGCCATGCTGGCTTTTTCCGCGTTCTGCGCCCATGCCGGCGCCGCGCCGTTTCCGAACAAGGACCGGCCGGTGCGGCTGATCGTGCCCTTCACGGCGGGCAGCTCCTTCGACGCGGGCGCGCGCGCCTACGCGCAGGCGCTGTCCGAGGATCTGGGGGCGAACGTGGTGGTGGAAAACCGGCCGGGCGCCGATGGCGTCATCGGGGTTTCGGCGGCGAAAACCGCCGCGCCCGACGGATACACCATTCTGTTCACGTCCCTGTCGACGCAGGTGGTGAACCCGCACATCTTCAAGAAGCTGGCCTACGATCCGATCAACGACTTCATTCCCCTGATCGGGACCATGAAAACGACCCTGGTCATGGCGGTGGGGCCGTCGTTCCCGCAGGGCACGGCGGCCGATTTTCTCGAGGCGGCCCGCAAGAACCCCGGCAAGCATACCTATGCCAGCTACACCGCCACCACCAAAATGGCCGGCCAGATGGTGGCCAAGGCGGCTGGCGTGGACTACCTGAATATCCCGTACAAGTCGCTCAATGACGCCATGTCGAACATGCTGGGCGGGCTGGTCGACATGATCGCGGCGGACATGCCGTCGATCCAGCCGTTCTTCTCGAAGGGCGTGCGGCCGCTCGCCGTGCTCGCGCCCGCGCGGCTGAGCGCCTACCCCGACATCCCCACGTTGGCGGAATACGGCCTGGCCGATGTCGATATCGCGGGCTGGTTCGCGGCCTATGTTCCCAAGGGCACGCCCGCCGACGTGACGCAGATCCTCACGGATTCGCTGCGCAAGGCGGCCAAGAGCAAGTATGTGGGCGATTTTGTCACCACCTTCGGGATAGAAACCTTCCCCCTCGAAGGAGAGGCGCTGTCGACCTATCAGAAGGCCGAGCTGGAAAAATGGGGCAAGGCGGTGAGGGACGCCGGACTTTACGGCACGCTCTGACCATGCAAGGCGATCCCATGGCCGGCTGCATCGAAGAGATCCGCGACCGGATGGCAATCCAGGACGTGATCCTGAAATACGCCCGCGCCATCGACCGCAAGGACTGGAGCGCGGTGCGGGCCGCCTTCCATGAAGGCGCCACCGACGATCATGGCGAATACCGGGGCGGCATCGACGGGATGATCGAATGGATTGCACGGCGCCATGCGGCCATCCATCAGTCGATGCATTTCATCGGCAATTTGCTCGTCGAATGGCTGCCCGGCCGCAGGGCCCTGGTGGAAACCTATTACCAGGCCCACTTCACGCTGGACGGCGACGCGCGCGAGGCCAGGGCGCTGTGGCTGGATGGCCAGGCCGGCGGCGGCGCCAACCTGATCGTGCTGGGCAGGTACATCGATGTGTTCGCGGCCAGGCCGGACTGGCGCGTCGCCGAACGAACCAATGTCTATGAGTCGGTGCTTGCGCCGCAGCAGCCGCCATCGGGGCGCAATCCCGCCAATCATTGGTCCACCCGCGACCGGCACGACATGTACTTCAAGATACGCCGGGACCTGCTTCCGGACGCGCCATAGGCGCACGCAAGGCCTGCATGGCCGCCCGGCGCCAGGATATGCTGGGGCAGGGCCGCAGTCCGTCATTGGCAGAGGAATGCATGACCACGGAAGACAAGGTAGACCTTTTGGTAATCGGCTCGGGCGCGGCCGGATTGAGCGCCGCCATCACCGCGCGCAAGCTGGGGCTCGATGTGCTGGTGGTGGAAAAAACCCCGGTGCTTGGCGGCACCACCGCAGTGTCGGGCGGCTGGGCCTGGATTCCCTGCAGCCCGGTCGCGCGCCGCGCCGGCGTGGAGGACTCCACGGAGCAGGCCGCGACGTATCTCAAGCACGAGCTGGGCGAGGCCTACTCCGCGCCTCACGTCGAGGCCTACCTGAAGCACGGCCCCGAGATGGTTGCCTTCCTGGAGGATGCCACCGAGGTCAGGTTTCTCGCGTCGCCGACGTTTCCCGACTACCACTCCGAAGCCCCGGGCGCGGCGATGGGGCGCTCCATCGTCGCGCAACCCTATGACGCGCGCCTGCTGGGCAAGCATATCAAGCTGCTGCGCCGGCCCTTGCGGCAAACCACGCTGTTCGGGCTGAACATCGGGTCCGGCACCGAGCTGGGCCATTTCTTCAACGCCACGCGGTCCGTCAAGTCCGCGTATATCGTCTCGAAACGCCTCGCGGCCCATTGCCGCGACCTGCTGCTGTATCGGCGCGGAACCCGGCTTGCCAACGGCAATGCGCTGGCGGCCAGGCTGATAAACAGCGCCATGGACGCCGGCGTCAGGTTCAGCGTCTCGACCCAGGTGGAGAGGCTGGAGCGCGAGGGCGGGCGGGTCACGGGGGCATGGGTCAGCATCGACGGCAAGCCCGCGCGACGGATCCGGGCCGATCGCGGCGTGGTGCTTGCATGCGGGGGATTCTCCAACGACGCCGCGCTCAAGCAGGAACTCTTCAGGCACGTGGCAGCGGGGCGCCCGCATGCTTCGCCGGTCATCGCAAGCAACGTGGGCGACGGCCTGCGGCTGGGCATGTCGGCCGGCGGCGTGGTGCGCAACCAGCTGCCGGACAATGCCGCCTGGATGCCGGTTTCCCTGGTCCCGATGCCCGGGGGGGAGGCGGCGTTTCCGCATGTGATCGATCGGGCCAAACCGGGAATGATCGCCGTCCTGCGCGATGGAAAGAGATTCGTCAACGAATCCCACTCGTACCATGACTTCGGCCGTGCGTACATCAAGTCGGGCAGCGACGGCGACATCTTCCTGATCTGCGACCGCCGCGCGCTCAGGCGCTATGGGCTGGGCTTCGTCAAGCCTTTCCCGTTTCCCGTCGGCAAGCACGTGAAGTCGGGCTACCTGATCCGGGGCGAGTCGATCGCGGACCTGGCCGGAAAGGCGGGAATCGACGCCGCGAACCTGGCCGAGACGCTGGCGAGATTCAACGCGGGAGCGCCGCGCGGCATCGACCCGGAGTACGGCAAGGGCAGCACCCGGTACAACCGCTTCCAGGGCGACGGCGGCCACGCCGGCAACCCGTGCGTGGCCGAGATACGCAGCGCGCCGTTCTATGCGGTGAAGCTGCTGATCGGCGACATCGGAACCTTCGCGGGGCTGGCGACCGACGAGCGCGCCCGGGTGCTGGACGGCGACGGACGGACCATCGACGGGCTGTTCGCCGCGGGCAACGATATGCAGAGCATCATGGGCGGCAACTATCCGGGCGCGGGCATCAACATCGGACCCGCGCTGACCTTCGGATACATCGCCGCGCGGGGCGCCGCCGGCGCCTGAACGAGAGGGCGCCACGGCGCGGCGCGCCCGCCGCCGGATACGGGCCCTCGACCCCCTTTCCGCACATACTCAGTGAAAACCCTAGTTTCGGGCGCGCATTTTCGTCGTCAAACTAACTAACTAACTGTTGTTAGGCAGCTAACTACCAGTTGGTAGATTGGCGGCCGACTGAACCTGATCGATACCCCCAAGTCGAGGTGGACATGACGACGCAAGTGAAGCCTATCCGTTCCTTTCTTTTCGTTCCCGGCAACAAGGAGTCCATGCTCGACAAGGCCGCGCTGGCCAAGGCCGACGCACTGATTCTCGACCTCGAAGACAGCGTGCCGCCGGCGGAGAAGCTGGCCGCGCGCGAGCTGGTGGCGCGGAAAATCCCCGCGCTGATCGCCCAGGGCCAGCGCATCTGGGTGCGCATCAACCGCAGCGCGCACATCTATGACCTGGACGACATTCTTGCCGTGGCGCAGCCCGGCGTCGAAGGCGTCGTCATCTCCAAGCCCTGGGGGCCGGAAGATGTGTACATGGCCTCGAGCATGATCGCCGAGGCGGAAACGCGCGCCAATCTGCCGCTGGGCTCCATCGGTCTGATCCCCCTGCTGGAGACGGCGCGCTCGATGCAGCTGTGCTACGAGATCGCGCAAATGCCGCGCGTGGTCGGCATCGTCGGCGCCACGGCCAAGAACGCCGACATGGGGCGCGCCCTGAAGTTCGTCTGGACGCCGGAAGGCCGCGAAACCGAGTACCTGAAATCGCGCGTGGTCATGGCCGCGCGCGCCGCGGGCAAGCAGGCCATCGGCGGCATCTGGCAACAGATCAAGGACCTGGAGGGACTGGCCCGGTCTTCCGCGTTCGACCGCCAGCTCGGCATGTCCGGCGAGCTGGCCCTGCATCCGATGCAGGTGGAAACGATCAACCGCACCTATACGCCGACGGCCGAGGACGTGGCGTATTACCAAGGAATGATAGACGCGCTCGACGCCGCCCAGGCGCAAGGCCGCGCATCGGTCATGTACGACGGCGAACACATCGACATCGCCCACGTCAAGACCGCGCACGAGGTCATTGCGCTCGCGCGGGCCTTCGACGCCTGAGCACGGCAACACCCCCCATACCCAGGAGATCCGACATGGCAGGCCTGTATTTCGAAGACTTCAAAACCGGCATGGTGGTCGAGCATGCCATCCGCCGTACCGTCACCGAGACCGACAACGTGCTGTTCTCGGCCATGACCTACAACTGCGCGCCGCTGCACATCGATGCCGAGTACAGCGCGAACAGCATCTACGGCCAGCGCCTGGTCAACAGCATGTTCCTGCTGGCGCTGGTGGCCGGCATTACGGTGTACGAGACCACGCTGGGCACCACGCTGGGGAACCTGGGCTTCGGGGAGATCGCGTTTCCCAAGCCCACCTTCCACGGCGACACCATTCGCGTCGAGACCGAGATCCTTGAAACCCGATTGTCCAGGAGCCGCCAGGATTCCGGCATCGTCACCTTCAAGCACGTGGCCAGGAATCAGCGCGATGAGATTGTATGCACGGCCGTGCGCACGGGCCTGATGATGCTCAGGCCCGCCGCCTGATCGCGTCGCTACAAGGAGATGCAGCATGAATTATCAGCTCAGCGAAGAGCAGCAGGCCATTGTCGACGCGGCGGAGAAGATCTGCGCGGACTTTCCGCATTCCTACTGGCGCGAGAAGGACAAGAAGCATGAGTTTCCCCATGAGTTCTTCGAGGCTGTCGCGAGCGGCGGCTGGCTGGGGATCTGCATGCCGGAGGAGGTGGGCGGGGCGAACCTGGGCGTGACCGAGGCCGCGCTGTTCATGCGCGTGGTGGCCGAATGCGGCGGACAGGCCGCGGCGTCGAGCATCCACATGAACATTTTCGGCCTGCAGCCGGTGGTGCATTTCGCCACGCAGGCCCAGAAGCAGGCCTGGCTGCCGCCCTTCGGCCGCGGCGAACACAAGGCGTGCTTCGCCGTCACCGAGCCAGATCCGGGGCTGGACACGACGAAGCTGAAGACCGTGGCCAGGAAGCAGCCCGACGGCAGCTACCTGATCACGGGGAAAAAGGTCTTCATCTCGACCGCGCAGGTGGCCGACCACATGCTGATCCTGGCCCGCACGACGCCGATCGAGGAAGTGAAGAAGCACAGCGAAGGGCTGAGCCTGTTCTACACCAAACTGGACCGCAACTACGTCGACATCCGGGAGATCGACAAGCTGGGCCGGGGGGCGGTGGATACGAACGAGTTGTTCATCGACAACCTGCCGGTAGCCAAGGATGCCCTGATCGGCGAAGAGGGCAAGGGGCTGTCCTATATCTTCCACGGCATGAACGCCGAACGCGTCCTGGTGGCGGCGGAGCAGGTCGGCATGGGCCGCGCCGTGCTGAAGCTGGCCACGCAGTACGCCAAGGAGCGCGTGGTGTTCGGCCGCCCCATCGGCAAGAACCAGGGAATCCAGCATCCCCTGGCGCGCAGCTGGGCCGAGCTGGAGGCCGCCAATCACATGATGCTTGCCGCGGCGGACCTGTACGACCGCGGAGAGTCCTGCGGATCGGAGGCCAATGCGGCCAAGCTGCTGGCGTCCGAGGCCTGCATGCAAGCGTGCCAGAATTCGATCCTGACGCACGGCGGCTACGGTTATGCGAAGGAGTACCACGTGGAGCGCTTCATGCGCGAGGCCTGGATCGGCTACATCGCGCCGGTTTCGCCGCAGCTGGTCTTGTCGAACATCGCCGAGCGCAAGCTGGGGCTGCCCAAGTCGTATTGAGCGGCGGGCGCGGATGTTCCCAATAATGGTTGCGGCGCCAACCCGGCCTTCGATGGCCGGGCCCCGACCGCACAGGGCTTGAGGAGACGGCCATGGCAGTAACAGGACCTTTGGAAGGTATACGCGTTCTTGATTTGACCGTGGCGCTGGCCGGCCCGTTGGGCTCGCTGCTGCTGGGCGGCCTGGGCGCCGAAGTGATCCGGGTCGAATCGCCGGGCGGCGGCGACATCGCGCGCAACAATCCGCCCTATGTCGGCAAGGACGGCATTCACTTCGGCGTCAGGCATGAGGACGAGGTGTCCTTGACCACGCTCAACCGGGCGCGCAACAAGAAAAGCGTCACCTTGAACCTGAAGACCGAGCAGGGCCGGGCGCTGTTCATGGAGCTGGCCAAGGAGTGCGATGTCCTGATCGAGAACGCCAGCGAGGGCACCACGGCCCGCCTGGGCGTGGATTATGAGAGCGTGCGCAAGGCCAACCCGAAGATCATCTACGCTTCGGTCAAGGCCTTCGGCGAGCCCAGCCCGTATCCCAAGCTCAAGGGCATGGATATCATCGTGCAGGCGCTGTCGGGCATCATGGACGTGACCGGCGTCGCCGATGGTCCGCCCACGCGCTGGGCGCTGCCGATTGCCGACATGGTCGCGCCCCTGTACGCGGTAAACGGGATTCTCGCCGCGCTGATCCATCGCGGCAAGACGGGCGAGGGGCAGTGCGTGCAGGTATCGATGCTCGATTGCCTGGCCTCGCTGGTGGCCGAAGAGCATTTCGACGTGTTCATGGCGCACGGCTATCCCAAGCGCTCGGGCAACTTCCACGACCGGCTCGTGCCGTTCGGGGTTTATGGCACCTCCGACGGCCATGTGGCGATGGTGGCCTTCCAGCCGGATTGGTTCGGCAGTCTCATGCAGGCCATCGGCAAGCCCGAGCTGGCCGAGGACCCGCGCTATGCCACGCGGGGGCCGCGGATGAAGCACGCGACCGAGATCAACGCCATGATCGAGGACTGGACGCGCCGCCATACCAGCGCCGAAGTCATACACGAGCTGCAGGAAAAGCGCGGCGTGCCGGCCGCGCCGGTGCGCTCGCCCCAGGAGGTGCTGCAGGATCCGGCATTGCGGCAACGCGGCGCGGTGGTCAAGCTGGAGCACCCGGGCCTGGCCAATATCGATGCCATGGGCATGGGCCTGCCCATCCAGTTTTCCGGCACGCCTTCCAGCTTCGGGCAACCCGCCCAGGAGCTCGGGACATCCAACAACGAGATCTACCAGGGCCTGCTCAAGCTGTCCGACGCCCAGCTCGACCAGTTGCGCGGCGCAGGGGTGATCTGAGATGGGCGATGCTGCGAAGGCCGGCCACCGTCCTGGCCCGCTTGCCGGCGTGAAGGTGGTCGAGATCGCGGGCATCGGCCCGGGGCCGCTGGCCGCCATGTTCCTGGCCGACCTGGGCGCCACGGTGATCCGCGTGGACCGCAAGCAGCCCTCCGGGCTGGGGGCGCCGCGTCCGGTGCAGTTCGACCTGGGCCTGCGCAACCGCAAGTCCATCCGCGTCGATCTCAAGGACCCGGCCGCCGTCGAGATGGTGCTGGAATTGCTGGGCCAGGCCGACGCCTTGATCGAGGGCTTCCGCCCGGGGGTGATGGAGCGCCTGGGCCTGGGGCCGGATGCGTGCCTGGCCCGCAACCCGCGCCTGGTCTATGGCCGGGTGACGGGCTGGGGGCAGGAGGGGCCGCTGGCCAAGGCGGCGGGCCACGATCTGAACTACATTTCCATCACGGGCGCCCTGCATGCCATGGGCCGGGCCGGGCAGGCGCCCACGCCGCCGCTGAACGTGCTGGGCGATTACGCGGGCGGCTCGCTGTACCTGGCCTTTGGCCTGCTGGCCGGCATACTGGAGGCGCGCGGGTCCGGCAAGGGCCAGGTGGTCGATGCCGCCATGGTGGATGGGGTCGCTTCGCTCATGACGGTGATCATGGGCATGCATGGCGCGGGCATGCACGGCAAGCAGCGCGGCACCAATCTGGTCGATACGGGCGCGCCCTGCTATGAGGTGTACGAATGCGCGGACGGCAAGTATGTGTCGGTGGCGCCCATCGAAGACAAGTTCTACCGGCTGTTGCTGGAGAAACTGCAGCTGCAGGATCATCCGCTGCTGCAGGAACAAATGGACCGCGCCGCGTGGCCGCAGGCCAAGCAGGTTCTGGCGGCCCGGTTCCGGGAGCGCACGCGCGATGAGTGGACCGAACTGCTGGGGGCGTCGGACGCCTGCCTGGCGCCGGTGCTGGATTTCGACGAGGCGCTCGCGCATCCGCATATCCGCCAGCGCGGCACGCTGACCGACATCGAGGGCGTGGTCCATCCCGCGCCGGGGCCGCGCTTTTCGCGCACCCCGGCGGGGCGGCCCGAGCCGCCCGCGCCGCTCAGTACCGGCAATGCCGTCGCCGCGTTGCGCGGCTGGCTGCCGGACGAACACATCCTCGCATACCAAGAAAGACAGACCTTTATCTAAGGAGACGATCATGACGATTGCGCGCACACTCTTCGGCGCCGCCGCGCTGGCCATGCTTGCCGTGCTGGCCAGCCCCGCCATGGGCGCGGATTTTCCCGATGGCAAACCCGTGCGCATCATCGTGCCGACCGGCGTGGGATCGGGCACGGACCTGACCGCGCGCCAGATCGCGGCCAGCATGGGCAAGGCATGGAGCGTTCCGGTCGTGGTCGAGAACAAGGCCGGCGCCAGCGGCATGATAGGCACGGAATTCGTGGCCAAGGCGACGCCCGACGGCTATACCTTGCTGGCCACCTATGCGCAGCACTACACCAATCAATTGGTGATGAAGACGCCCTACGATGCGGTCAAGGACTTCGAGCCCGTCGCCCGCGTCGCGAATTCGGCGCTGGTGATCTCCGTGTCGACGAGCTCCCCGTACAAGACCCTGGGCGACGTGATCGAGGCCGCCAGGAAGAAGCCGGGCGTCATTACCTATGGTTCGTCCGGCAATGGCACGACCTCGCACCTGGCCGCGACGCTGTTCGAGGAAATGACGAAGGTCAAGCTCAACCATATCCCGTACAAGGCGCCGGGCCAGGTGGCGCTGGACGCCGCATCGGGGCAGATCGACCTCAGCTTCAACGGCATGTCCTCGGTGTTGCCGCTGATCAAGGGCGGCCGCCTGCGCGCCCTGGCGGTAACCACCTTGCAGCGCTCGCAAAGCCTGCCCGATGTGCCGACGGTGGCCGAGTCGGGCTATCCCGGTTACGAGACGGCCTCGCCGATCTGGCTGTTCGTGCCGCGCGGCACGCCGCAGGCCGTCGTCGACAGACTGTCAGCAGGCGTTACCGCGGCCGCCGGCACGACCGAGTTCCAGGATTTGTGCCGGCAGCAGGGCCTGGAAGTGGACATCCAGGATGCCGCGACCGCCAAGGCGGCCGGCCCCGGAGAGCTGGAAAAATGGCGCAAGCTGATGAGCACGGCCGGCGCGCCGAAAGGCTGAGGAGGCGCGCGTGGCCGATCTCTGCGATATCGCGCAGCCCGCGCTGGACGCGGTGTGCGCCGAATGGAACCGCGCGGGCGCGCGTTGGGACGCCGACGGCCTGGCCGCCACGTATTGCGAGGACGGCCTGCTGTTTGGCGGACGTCCCGGCCACTACGTGGGGCGTGAGTCCATAAGGGCCTACTTCGCCACCTACGACGGCGTGATCCTCGCCGGCGGCATGACGCTGTCGGAGACGGCGCTGCGCACGCTGGGCGAGGATTGCATACTTGCCCAGGGCATGGTGTGTTTCGCGTTCACGCTGGCCGGCCAGGCGCAGACGCGGTCGACCCTGCGCGCCACCCTGGTGCTGCGGCGCGACGCGGGCCGCTGGCGCATCCTCCAACACCACTTTTCCTCCGAACCGGCGGCGCCGCCGCTGGGCCAGGACTGACCTTCCGGGAGTCGCATTCATGACCGCAGGCCACGCCGACATCGAAGCGCTGAAGCGCCTGAGCGCGGGGCGTTCCACCTGCCGCGCCTATCTGCCGCGCCAGGTACCGGAGGCGGTGATCCGCGACATCGTCGATGTGGCGCGGCGTACCGCCTCGTGGTGCAACACCCAGCCCTGGCAGCTGGTGGTTGCCTCGGGCGCGAGCACCGACCGTTTCCGCCTGGCCTTGATGGAGCAGGCGCGCCGGCATCCCGAGCTGGATTCCGATTTGCCGTTTCCGGCCGAGTACCGGGGCGTCTACCTGGATCGCCGGCGCAGGTCGGGCCTGCAGCTCTACGAGGCGCTGGGTATCGAGCGGGACGACAAGGCGCGCCGCGCGAGCCAGTCGTTCGAGAATTTCCGCCTGTTCGGCGCGCCCCATGTGGCGATCGTCACGGTCGCGCGGGAGCTGGGCGCGTATGGCGCGGTGGACGTGGGCGGCTTTGTCGGCGCGTTCCTGCTTGCCGCCCATGCCCACGGCGTCGCGACCACGCCCCAGGCCGCGCTGGCGATGCAGTCGGGATTCATCCGGCGGTATTTCGGCCTGGACGAAGGGCGCGCCGTGGTGTGCGGCATTTCGTTCGGCTACGCGGACCGCGCGCACCCCGTCAACGGATACCGTACCGAACGCGCGGGGCTGGACGACATCCTGCAAATGGTTTGATCCATCCGATGGCGATGACGCCGGAGAACCCAGCATGACATTGTTGATCGACAATCCCGCGCCCCATGTGCGGCGCCTGACGCTGAACCGCCCCGAGCGGATGAACGCCCTGGACGGACCGACGCTGCAAATGCTCAACGATGCGGTGCGCGAATGCGGCGCGGCCGCGGACGTGAAGGTCCTGGTTATCCGCGGCCAGGGGCGCGCCTTCTGCGCAGGCAATGACCTCAAGTGGCTGGCCGGCGGGGTGCTGGCCGACCGCGCGGCGCATATGCGCCACCAGGACCTGATGCAGGACACCTACGAGCGCCTGGAGTCCGCGCCGCAGATCGTGCTGGCCAGCGTCAACGGCTATGCCATGGCGGGCGGCTTCGAGCTGGCGCTGGCCTGCGACCTGATGATCGCGGATGCCCAGGCCCAGCTGGGCGACGAACACATCCGCCGCAATCTGTTGCCCAGCGGCGGCAGTTCCCAGCGCTTGCCGCGCAAGCTGGGCCTGCAGCGCGCCATGTACTACCTGGTGACGGGCAGGCGCATGACGGGCCAGGAGGCGGTCGAGCTGGGCCTGGCGGCGCAGGCCGTGCCCGCCGAGCAACTGGAGCGCGCCACGCTGGAGCTGGCCGGCGAAATTGCCCGGGCCGATGCGCTGGCGCTGGCGTCGATGAAAGAGATGGTGCGCAAATCGATGGAGCTGCCGCTGTCGGACGGACTGCGCCACGAACGCTGGATGCAGCATCGCTATCGGACCCAGTCGCCGTCGCTGGAGGCGGGCGTGGCGCGCTTTGCCGGCGGCCGCAAGGACGGTTGAGACTGGCCGCAACACCATCATGATGCCGCGCCTGGCGCGCGTTTCCAGGGTACGGAACAACCGCGCGGTCTGGATTGACCGGGTTCTGTCTCCACGCATCTAATGCGTACGGGCCAGGCGGCTTAGCCTTCACGAGCCCTTCCGAAGGAGACATCATGAAAACATCGTTTCACCTTGCGGTAACGCTTAAGAGCGGTTTCGCGATTGCCATGCTGGCGGCCGCCACCTTGAGCCATGCCGAGACCATCAAGCTGGGGATGTCGATTCCCCTGTCCGGCTCCGGCGCCAACTGGGGCAAAGGCTCCGAATGGCTGTGCGCGAAGGCAGCCGAAGAGATCAAGGCCGCGGGTGGCGTCAAGGTCCAGGGCAAGGTCTACGACTTCGAGTGCGTCGGCTACGACAACAAGTACAACGCCGCCGAAGGCGCCAAGGTCGCGCAGGCGCTGGTGTCGCGCGACGGCGTGAAGTACGTGGCGGGCAGCATCGGCGTGGCGCCGGTGCGCGCATTGCAGTCGTTGACCGAGCGCAGGGGTGTGCTGCTGTTCACCGCGGCCTGGGGCAATTCGATCAAGGGGCCGAAGTTTCCGCTGACCTTTACGCAGATGAACTCGGTCAATGAAATCTCCGAGCCCATGATCGCGCACGTCAAGAAGCTGCACCCGGAAATCAAGACCGTGGTGCTGCTCAACCCCAACGACGCGACGGGCCAGGAAACCGAGAAGGTGGCCAAGGCCGCCTGGGAAAAGAATGGCGTGAAAGTCCTGGCAAGCGATTGGTACGAACGCGGCACCAGCGAGTTCCAGCCCATCGCCGCCAAGCTGAATTCCCTCAAGCCCGATCTGGTCGACCTGGCTTCCACGCCGCCGGCCGACGCCGGCCTGGTGTTCCGGGAATTGAAAGCCTTGGGCTGGAACGGCGTGAAGGTGGTGGAAGTGGGCACGGGAGCCGATGGCTTGCTGGCGACCGGCAAGGATGCCGTCGATGGCACGTACCTGGGCGCCGCGGTGGCCGTGGATGGCTTGAGCGCGCACCAGAAAGCGCTGAACGACGGCGTGAAGAAGGTCACCGGCGAGAACATCAACTCGGTGCAGATCGGCTTCTACGACTCGGTGTACGCGATCAAGGCGGCGATGGAAAAGGCCCAGAGCGTCGACCCGCAACAGGTCGCCAAGGTCATGCCCGACGTCAAGTTCCAGTCCTTCTTCGGCGAGGTCGATTTCGGTGGCAAGAGCGTCTACGGCAGCGACCAGCAGATGCAATTGCCCGTCATCATTACCCAGATCTCCGGGACCGCGCTGAAGGAAGTCGGCCGCGTGCAGAAATAAGCCAGGAGCCACGCTCATGCAGGACAACCTCCAGTTGCTGTTCACGGCGCTGCAGATCAGCTCGGTGTACATACTTTTCTCGCTCGGGCTGACGATCATCTTCGGCGTGCTCAAGGTCGTGAACTTCGCTCACGGCCAGTTCTTCACCTTTTCGGCACTGGTGTTGTCGCTGGCGCTTTCCTGGCTGGCTCCGCATGTGGGCAATCCATTCGTGGTTTACCTGCTTGCGGGCCTGGCCGGACTGGCAGCCTGCCTGCTGTTCGGGCTGGTGCTGTACCAGTTCGGCTTCAAGCGGCTGGAGCGCGACATGATCGGATCCTTCATCCTGTCGGCCGGCCTGGTGCTGTTCTTCGAAGGCCTCATGCTGGAGATATTCGGCGGTGCGGTACGCCCCGTTCCCGCGCTGATCGACGGCAACGTCGACCTGTTGGGCCTGTCGGTCTCGAAACAGCGCCTGGTGCTGTTCGCGTTCGCCGTGGCGCTGACGACCCTCATCATCACGCTGCTTCGAAGCACCAAGTTCGGCAAGGCGCTGCGCGCCGTGGCCATCGACCACGAGGCGGCGATGCTGCAGGGCATCGCCTATCGCAAGATCGCGCTCTATGGCTTTCTGATCGCGACCGGCGTGGCGGCCATCGCCGGCATGCTGATCGCGCCGGTGGCGGCGGTCACGCCCACGCTGGGCGATTCGTACCTGGTCAAGGGTTTCATCGCCGTGGTGGTGGGCGGAATGGGCAGCATCGTCGGGGCCATCTTCGGCAGTCTGCTGATCGCGCTTCTGGAATCATTCATCGGGTTTTACTTCGACCCTTCGGCGGCCAACCTGACCATCTTCGTCATCGTGATGCTGGTACTGCTGATCAAGCCCAAGGGGTTCTTCGGCAATGACTAAACGCAAAGACCTCGTATTCATCCTGTTCATCGCCGCGGTGCTGGTCGGCTGCATCGCGCTGGGCAGCGGCTATATCGGCAACCTGGTGGTGTGGATGAGCGTTGCCGCCGTCATGGCGACCAGCCTGCGCTTCGTGCTGTTGATCGGCGAACTGAATTTCGCCACGGCGGCCTTCTTCGGCATCGGCGCGTACTGCACCGGCTATATCGCCAACTACCTGGACCTGCCGTTCTTCCTGATCCTGGCCCTGAGCGCGCTGCTCGCGCTGGCGGTGAGCGTGGTGTTCGGCTGCATCACGCTCAAGGTGAAGGGGCCGTACTTCCTGCTGATCGGCTTTGCGTTCACCGAGGCCTTGCGGATTCTCTACACCCGCACCGACGTGCTGGGCGGGAACTCGGGCCTGGTGGGCATTTTCCCGCCGATCTGGCTCGAAGCGCACTACCACTATTTCGCGACGGTATTGTGCTTCGCGCTGATCGTGGCGTTGCTGTTCGTGGAGCGCTCGAACCTGGGCAAGGTCTTCGTCGCCATCCGCGACAACGAGAACGTGGTGCGCAGCCTGGGCATTCCGGTCTTCATGACCAAGGTGCTGTGCTTCGCGGTCGCATCGGCGGTGGCCGGCCTGGCGGGTTCGGTGCATGCCTATGCGAGCAATGTCATCAGTCCGCTGGATTTCGGCTTCATGCTCTCCACCTTCGCCCTGGCCTATCTCAAGGTGGGCGGCGAGGACAGCCCGCTGGGGCCCATCATCGGGGCGGTGCTGCTCGTGGGGATCGCCAGCTATGCGCAGACCCTCGGAGGCAACGAGCACATTCTCTACGGCCTGGCCATCATTGTGTCGGTGCTGTTCATGCCCAAGGGCCTGATGGGCCTGTTCAAGAGTCGCTGAGAGGACCGCATGCAGACAGGATCAATGCTGCTCACGGGGCAGAATCTTTCGAAGCAGTTCAAGGGCCTCCTGGCGGTATCCGGCGTCGACATCCGGATCGCGCGGGGGGAGATCGTCGGCCTGATCGGGCCCAATGGGGCGGGCAAGAGCACGACGTTCAACCTGCTTTCCGGCTTTCTCAGGCCCACTTCGGGCAGCCTGGAGATCGCCGGCGCGGATATGTCCAAGGCCAAGCCGGAACGCATCAGCAGGCAGGGCCTGGTGCGCACCTTCCAGCACGGCAGCTATCTGCCGTCCATGTCCGTGCGCGACAACGTGCTCATCGGCTGCCTGGGCGGCCGGCGCACCGGCCGCGTGGCCGCAAGCGAGCAGGAACAGGTCATCGCGCAGGCCATTGCGCTGTTCGGCCTGGCCGGGCACGAGAACGATATTGCCCGCAACCTGCCGCACGGCCTGCAGCGCCTGGTGAGCATGGCCATGGCATTCGCGGCGCGGCCCTCCCTGCTGTGCCTGGACGAGCCGCTGACCGGCTTGAACCAGACCGAGGTGGCCGAGACGCTGGGTGTCTACCGGCGGCTCAAGTCCGAGTACGCCATGTCCATTCTGCTGGTCGAGCACAATATGCGCGCGGTGATGAATATCTGCGATCGAATCTACGTCCTGCACCACGGGGAAATCATCTTCAGCGGCACGCCGGACGAGGTGAAGGCCAGCGAGACGGTGCTCAAGGCTTACCTGGGGGAAGCGCATGGCCTCTGAGAATACCTTGACGGTGCGCAAGCTGTCGGTCAGCTACGGAACCGTTCCCGCCATCATCGACGTGGACCTGGAGGTCAAGGGCGGCAGCATCGTCAGCCTGATCGGCGCCAATGGCGCCGGCAAGTCGACGCTGATCAAGGCCATTACCGGGCTGGTCAAGGTGGCCGGGGGCGAGATCCACTATGGCGGCAAGCCGCTTGCCAACCGCGAACCCAACGTCATTCTCGGGCACGGCGTCGCGCTGGTGCCCGAAGGCCGGCGCCTGTTCGG
The DNA here is from genome assembly GCF_900636925.1 of Bordetella bronchiseptica. NCBI lineage: Bacteria > Pseudomonadati > Pseudomonadota > Betaproteobacteria > Burkholderiales > Alcaligenaceae > Bordetella > Bordetella bronchiseptica. Next base: position 4,546,849 of record NZ_LR134326.1, on the reverse strand, counting down.
CAGCATGACGGTGCGCGAGAACCTCGAGATGGGCGCCTACCGGATCGACGACGCGCGCAGGAGGGCCGAGCTGCTGGCGACCTGCCTGCATTATTTCCCCGACCTCGAGGCCAAGCTGCCCAGCCCGGCGAACGCGTTGTCCGGCGGACAGCAGCAAATGGTGGCCGTCGCCCGCGCGCTGATGAGCGCGCCCAGCATGCTGCTGCTGGACGAGCCCACGATCGGCCTTGCGCCGGCCTTCGTCAATGTCATCAGCAAAGTGGTGCGCGACATCAACCAGCAGGGCGTGAGCGTATTGCTGGTGGAGCAGAACGCCGAGGTCGCGCTGCGCGTGAGCGACTACAGCTATGTGCTGGAATCGGGGACGGTCGTCAAGCACGGCCCCGCCGAGGTGTTCCTCAACGACCCGGATATCAAGAAGGCGTATCTGGGCCTTTGAGGCGTGGCGGTGGCTCAGGTGATGGACCGCGCCGCGAGGTGGCCCTCGCGGATCGCGGGCTGGATATCGCGCGCCGACAGCGCGTCGCCCACGATATGCAGTTGCGGCACGCGTTCGCGCAGCGCTGCCCAGACTTCGTTCTGCGACTGCCGGTAGCCGGCCAGCACGACCGTCTCGGCGGCCACGGTCTCGGTGCGCTCGCCATACAGGGAGCGGATCTGCGCGCTGCCGCGCTCGATCGATACCAGCGCCGACTGCGTCACGATGCGGAAATTGCCCGCCTTGTAGAAGCGCTGCAGGGCCGCCTGCGTACGCCCGGTGCCTTCGACGGCCGGGGCGAACATCTGGTGGCGCGTCACATAGGTGACCTCGGCGCCGGCCTCGATCAGCGCTTCGCAGCAGCCTATGGCTTCGTAATGCCCGACGTCGTCGAACACCAGCGCGGTCTTGCCGAAATCGCCGCGGCTTTCCATGCCCAGTTCGAACGAGGTCAGCACGCGCGCGTCCGGCGCGATGGCCAGCGCTGCGGCCGGGTCGGCCGTCTGGCGGAACTCGCCGGCATCGACGGGTTGCGAGCCGGTCGCGACGATGACGACCTCGGGCTGTTCGGCCAGGACTTCGTCGGCTTCCACGTAGGTCGCAAGCCGAACGTCCACGCCCAGGCGATAGATTTCGCTTTCCAGCCAGATGGCGATGTCGCCGATCAGGTGCAGCTTGGGCAGGTGCCTGGCGGTGTTGAGCAGCCCGCCCAGGTCCGAAGCGGCCTCGATGAGGGTGACGCGATGGCCCATGAGCCGGGCCACCCGCGCGGCCTCCATGCCGGCCACGCCGCCGCCGACCACCACCACCTTGCGGGGCTGCGCGGCCGCGACGATGAGGTCTTCGGCCAGCCGGCGCTCGTCGCCGACCGCGGCGTTCACCGCGCAGCGCATGCGGCCGGTGAACACGCCGCCGATACAGCCCTGGTTGCAGCTGATGCAGGGGCGCACTTCGGTGCCTCGGCCGTCACGGGCCTTGGCGACCAGCATCGGGTCCGCGATCATGCCGCGCACGATGCTGATCATCTCGGCATGGCCTTCCTTGAGGGCCTGCTCGGCATCGTCGAGCGTGGCGTAGCGGCCCACGATGATGCGCGGTACGGTAATGCCCTGGCTGACGTGGTCGCTGGCGGGCAGCTGGTAGCCGACGGGGCGGTCCATGCCGGCATAGCGCTCGACGTGGAAGTAGTAGTCGCCATGGGTGATGTTCACGAAGTCGATCAGGCCTTCGGCCTGGGCGCGCAAGGCGATGGCGTTGACGTCGTCGGTGGAGAGGATGCGGGCGTCGGTGCTGCCGCCGATGCGCATGCCCAGGGCGAAATCGGGCGAGGTCGCCGCGCGGATGGCGCGCAGCGTTTCCAGCAAGGCCCGGATGCGGTTGTCGAAGCTGCCGCCGTAGGCATCGTCGCGCTGGTTGAGCACCGGCGAGAAGAACTGCGAGAACAGGTAGCCGGCGCCGGCCAGCACTTCCACGCCATGCAGGCCGGCCGCCTGCATGCGGGCGGCCGCCTTGCCGTAGGCCTCGACCAGTTCGCCGATCTGCTCGGTCGTCATCGGAATCGGCGGCGCCACCGAGTAACGTCCGGGCAGCGGGCCGACCGCCCAGGGCAGGCCGCCATCGGCGGCCGGGTCGGTATAGCCGCCGTGCCAGAGCTGCGTGAACAGTTTCATGCCGGTCGGCGCGATCGCGTCGGCCAGGCGGCGCATGGGAGCGATCGCGCCGTCGTCGGCCGCGCTCAGCGAGAACGTGGACGAAGGATGGACCGAGGTGCTTTCAAGAATGGAAAGCCCGGCGCCGCCCTTGGCCCGCTCCAGGTGGTAGGCGATCAGGTCGTCGTTGACATAGCCCTGGGCCAGCCGGGTGGCGTGCGCGGTGCGCACGATCCGGTTGGGAATCTCGACGCCGCCGATGCGCAGCGGCGAGAAAATGCGTCGGTACATGCTCATGCCACGGATCGCTTGGACGAGATGCCGCCGTCCACGGTGACGATGGTTCCGCTGGTATAGGCCGAGCGCGGCGACGCCAGGTAGACGAACAGGTCGGCGACCTCCGCGACCGTGGCGGTGCGGCCCAGCGGATAGCCGGCCAGCAGTTCGTCCGAGCGCTGTTCGTCGCCCAGCAGGCGGGCGGCGTGGCTCCTGAGGACCTTGGCGATGCGTTCGGTGGCCACCGGCCCGGGGTTTACGCCGATGACCCGGATGCCGTCTTCCAGGCTGCGGCCGCCCAGGGCGCAGGTAAACGCCATCAGCGCCGCATTGCCGGTCGAGCCGGCGATATAGTTGAAGTCGGGGTTCTGGCCGCCGTTGCCGATGTTGTTGAGGATGACGCCATGGCCACGGGCCTTCATGCGCGGATAGACCGCCCGCGCCAGATCGATGTAGCCGAAGACTTTCAGCTCCCAGCCCTGGCGCCAGGCCGGCGCGTCCACGTCCCAGAGATTGCCGCCGGGAATGGCGCCGGCGTTGTTGACCAGCACATCGATATCGCCGGCGAAGGCGGCGACCTGGTCGACCGCGCCGGGTTGCGTCATGTCCAGCGGCAGCACGTCCACCTGCACGCCGTGGCGGCCGCGCAGATCCTGCGCCAGCGCCTGCAGCTTGTCCGCCGAGCGGGCGGTCAGCGCGAGGTGGCAGCCCTCGGCCGCGAAGGCTTGCGCCAGTCCGGCACCGATGCCTTGCGAGGCGCCGGTGATCAGTACGCGCTGCCCTGCGATTTTCATGTCCATGTCTTTCTCCCTGGTATACGGGAATTAGATCGGCGGCGCCGCCGATTATCAATGCGCCCGTGCCTTGTGTTCCGTACTTCGGGAGGGTGCCGCAAGCGCCATGCGGCGCCTTTTGCATCGGCCGCGGTGCTGATGTACGGAACAAGCCGTCGCCGGTGATTGCCGCCATCGCAGCCGGTGGCAATATTCGCAGCCAGACTGACGGCAAGCTGCCCGGCCGGTATTGGCAACGCGGGTTCGGCGGCATGCGAAGTCGGCGCCTTTCCACCTATCGGAGACAGACTCGATGATCAACCGCCGTTTTTTCTGCCTGGCTATCGTCAGCGCGGCCTTGCCCATGTGGGCGCAAGCCGCTTCCTATCCCAACCAGCCCGTGCGCGTCATTGTCAGCAATGCGCCCGGCACCGGCACCGATATCACGGCCCGCTTCCTGGCCAACCAGGTCGCGGGCAAGCTGGGCCAGCCGACGGTGGTCGAGAACAAGGCCGGCGCGGGCGGCGTGCTGGCCACCGATTTCGTGGCCAGGACCGAACCGGACGGCTACACCGTCCTGTTTTCCACCGGCGCGCACTTCATGCTGCCCGCGATCTACAGCAAGCTGAACTTCGACGCCAAGGCGGATTTCGTACCGGTGGGCGTCTTCGCCCAGTCGCCCATGGTGGTTTTCGTGCCGGCGGACTCGCCTTTCCGGAGCATCGAGGATCTGGTCGCGGCAGCCAGGAAGGCCCCGGACACCATCAGCTATTCCTCGCCGGGAGTGGGCACCTCGTCGCACCTGGCCGCGGTGATGATGTTCAACCAGGCCAAGGTCGACCTGCGCCATATTCCGTACAAATCGGCCTCGCAGGCGGCGATGGAAGTGGCTTCGGGCCAGGCCCAGGTCGGCATCAATGGCACGGGCGTGACGCTCCCCTTGCTACAGGCGGGAAAAATCCGCATCCTGGCGGTAACCAGCCTCAAGCGCTCCGCGTCCTTGCCCGAGGTTCCCACGCTGGATGAATCCGGCCTGAAGGGCTACGACTTCGTCGCGCCCATTCTCGCGCTGGTGCGCGCGGGCACGCCCGCGCCCATCGTGCAGACCCTGGGCGACGCCTTCACGGCGGCGGCGGCGCAGCCGGAGTTCAAGGAGCTGTGCTTGAAGCAGGGGCTGGATGTGGCCATCCAGGGGCCGGCCGAACTCAAGGTTTCGGCTCCCAAGGAGTTCGACAAGGCCAGGCGCCTGTCCGAACTGGCAGGCGTGCAGGCTCGCTGAACAGGAAAACAATGGAAAAGCGCCTTTTGATCGATCGTTTGCAGGGCCTGCTGAGAGCGGGGGATGCGTTGTGGTGGGGGCAGGCGACCGCCGAGCCGCTCACGCTGACGCGGGCAGTCACCGAGCATCGCCATGCCCTGGCGCACGGCGGGCGGCTGAAAGTATTCGTCGGCATAGGCGCGTCCGACACGCTGCATCCCGGCCTGGCCGACGCGATCGATTTCTTCGGCTACACGGCCAGCGGTACGCACCGCAAGCTGGCCCAGGCGGGCGTGCTGGACATCGTGCCCAGCCATTACTCCCAGTTGCCGGCGCTGATTCGCGCCGGCGTCCTGCCGGCCGACGTGGTGTTGCTGCAGGTGTCGCCGCCGGACGAAGACGGCCGCTACAGCCTGGGCCTGGTGCATGAGTACCTGACCGCCGCGCTGCAGCGCGCGCGCGTGGTGATCGCCGAGGTCAGCCCCGAGATCCCCTGGACCCACGGCAGCGTCCACCTGCGGGCCGGCGATTTCGACTTGCTGGTGGACGCGGCGCATCCCCCCCTGGATGCCGCCAGCGCCGAGCCTGGTCCGGTGGAGCGGGCGATCGCGGGCCATATCGCGGCCCACGTGCAGGATGGATCCACCTTGCAGGTGGGCATAGGCAAGCTGCCCGAGGCGGTATTGTCCGCGCTGTACGACCGGCGCGACCTGGGCTTGCACACCGGGGCGGCCGGCGACGGCATCGTGGCGCTGGCCGAGGCGGGCGCGCTCACCAATGCGCGCAAGGGCCGCGACGAAGGCGTGGGCGTCGCGGGGGTGCTGACCGGCGGGGCGCGCCTGCGCAAGTGGGCGCATCGCAACCCGCGGCTCATGCTGCAGGGTACCGATTACACACACGACCCGCAGGTGCTGGCCAGCCTGAACCAGCTGGTCGCCATCAACTCGGCCGTCGAGGTGGACCTGACCGGGCAGGTCAACGCCGAGGTGGCGGGCGGGGTCTACGTGGGGGCCCTGGGCGGCGCGGTGGATTTCCTGCGCGGCGCCGCGCGCAGCAAGGGAGGCGTTCCCATCGTGGCCTTGCCGGCCACGGCCAAGGGCAGCACGCGCATCGTGGCGCAGCTGTCGGGGCCCGTGAGCACGCCGCGCTGCGATGCGGGTTTGATCGTCACCGAGCACGGCGTGGCCGATTTGCGTGGACTGTCCTTGTCGCGCCGGGTGCGATGCATGCTGGATATCGCCGCGCCCGAGCATCGCGCCGAGCTGGAGCGCCAGGCGCACGAGGCCCTGGCCCGTTGCGGCGCCGCTTTCGCATGAGCGGGCGGCATCCATGGCAAGCGAGGTGAACCGGGAAATGGCCGAACGCATCCATGAGTTGCTGGACCGCTGGTTGATCGAGGCGCCGCAGCGCGCCTTTATCCACCTGCCGGACCGGACCCTGAGCTACGCCGACCTGGGCGGCATGGCCGAGCGGCTGGAGCGCGAATTGCGCGCCGATGGCGTGCGCGCGGGCGACCGCGTGCTGGTGGTGGCCGAGAACTGCGCCGAGCACGCGGCGCTGCTGGTGGCTTGCAGCCGCGTGGGGGCATGGTCCTGTGGCGTCAACGCGCGCATGGCGCAGGGCGAGGTCGAGGCCTACGCCGCCAAGGCCGACGCGCGGGTGACCTACTTTACCGCCGGCGTTTCGCAGGCCGCCGCGGCCCATGCCGTGCGCCACGACGTGCGGCCGTCGTGCATAGACGGCCTGGCGCGTTCGGCGCTGCGCGCCGAGGCGGTGGCCGAAACCGGCCCGCTGGCCGGCGAGGTGGCGGCCATCATCTTCACGTCGGGCACGACCGGTACGCCCAAGGGCGTCATGATGACCCACCGCGGGGTGCTGCACTTTGCCCGCGTTTCGGCCGAATCGCGCGCCCTGGATGCGCGCGACAAGGTCTACGCGTACGCGCCCATGACCCACATTTTCGGGCTGGGCACGGTATTGCTGGCGTCGCTGCATGCCGGCGCCGCGCTGGAAATGCGTCCGCAGTTCGATCCGGCGGAGCTCTTCGATGCGCTGGCGCATCGGGGCGTGAGCCAGGTGCAGGGGCCGCCGGCGCTGTTCGCCCGGCTGCTGCAGTATTGCGCCGAGCACGGCATCGCGCGGCCCGAGGCGCCGCGGCTGCGTTACCTGTACGCGGGCGCCGGACCGCTGGACATGGCGCTCAAGCGCAAGGTCGAGGCCGTATTCGGGCAGACCCTGCACCATGGCTATGGCCTGTCGGAGTACGCGGGGTCGCTGCATGCCACGCGCCTGGGCGAGTCGCGCGCCGACACCAGTTCCGGCTATGCCTTCGCCGGCGCGCAGCTGCGCATCGTCGATCCGGCCACGGGCCATGCGTTGCCCGCGGGCGAGCGCGGCGAGATCTGGCTGCGCGGCGTGGGCCTGATGCCGGGCTACTTCCGCGACGCCCAGGCCACGGCCGAAGCGATGCGCGACGGCGGCTGGTACGCCAGCGGCGACCTGGGCGAGCTGCATGCCGACGGGGCGTTGTTCGTCGTCGGCCGCATCAAGGAAATGATCATCCGTTCGGGTTTCAACGTCTATCCCGCCGAAGTCGAACAGGCGCTCAACGGCTTTGCGGGCATTCTGCGCTCGGCGGTGGTGGGGCAGAAGGAAGCCGATGGCAACGAGGCCGTGATTGCCTTCGTGGTAGAGGATCGGGCCAACCCGCCCGACATGGCGGCCTTGCGGCAGCATCTGCGCACGCAGCTGGCGCCCTACAAGCGGCCCGCGCGCATCATCGCCATCGACGAGCTGCCGGTGAGCGCGAATGGAAAATTGCAGCGCCGACGCCTGTTGGAGCAGTTGTAGCCCCTGCGCGGGCTAGAGCTGGCCGTCGAAGTCGGCCAGCAATTCCTGCAGCGCGGCGGCGGTCTGCTTGAGCGCGGGGGCGATGCGTTCGCGTTCGGCCTGCAGGTCGAGTTCGACATCGGCCTTGCCGCAGCTCATGGAGATCGGAATGCGCTGGCGGCCCGCCCAGATGGGCATGGCGACGCCGAAGGTGCGGCGTTGATAGCCGCCCATGACCGCGCACGTGCCGGTGGACGCCAGTTCGTCGAAGGAGGCGTGGATGGAGCGCTCCAGGGCGGCGCCTTCGTCGCCTGCGTGGCGCTTGTATTCGGCGATCAGCTGGCGTTGCTGGTCGCACGGCAGCGCCCACAGGTACGCGCGTCCTATGGACGTGGTGCTCATGGGCAATACCGAACCCACGCCCAGGCGCAGGGTCGCCACCTTGCGGCTGACCCGGTAGCCGATATAGAGCAGGTCCAGCCCGTCCTGGATGCCCAGCGCGACCGATACGTCGAGCTGGTCGGCCAGGTTCTGCAGCAGGGGTTGCGCGGCCTGCAGCATTTCGTTGGTATCGAGGTACGCATGGCCGATGCCGAGCGATCCCGCCGCGAGCTCGAATTCGCGGCGGCCGGGCACCTGGCGCAGGAAACCGACCTGAAGCAGGGTAGACGTCAGCCGGGATACGGTGGCCTTGGGCAGGCCCGTGCGCCGGACCAGTTCGGCGTTGCTCAGCGGCGTGCGGTCGGACCGGAAAGCGCGCAGCACTTTGAGGCCGCGTTCCACCGTCATCAGCGCGGCGCTTTCCGAGTCATGCTCGTCGACGGTGTCGGGCAGGGATGTCATGACGTATTCCATACACGTTGGATTTCCTCGACCATGCGCACCAGCGCCGGCCCCAGCTCGCGCGTGCTGCGGGCCCGGCCTATGCGCGTGGCGGGCCCCATGCAGCTGACGGCCAGGGGCGCCAGGCCGGGCCGGCGGATGGGCGCGGCCACCATGGTCATGGGATGGCCCGATTCGCCCAGGGCCACGCAAAAACCGTCGTTGCGAACCTGGAGTATGGCTTCGTTGGCGTGCCGGCGCATGGGGTTCCAGTCGCTTTTGGGTTCGGCGGGCGCGTGCGGCCGGGCGCGCAGCAGGTAATCGCGCTCGGCTTCGGGCAGGCAGGCCAGCAGGGCCCAGCCGGCCGCCGACGACGCCATGCCCAGGCGGGTGCCCACGCCTGGCTGCAGCAAGGCGGGCAGGGCGTCGGTGAGACAGCTGTCCATGACCACGAGGTCCAGGCGGTCGCGGCAGCTCAGCTGCACGTTGACCTGGTGGTGTTCGGCGAACACGCGCATCAGCTGGTTGGTGGGCCGGTGGATCTCGGCGTCGACCGCCGCGCCATAGCCCAGCGCCAGCACCGACGGACTGAGGCAGAACCGGCGCGTATCGGGGGCGCAATGCAGGTAGCCGAGCGTGACCAGGGTGCTGGTCATGCGGGTCACGGTGGACGCCGGCAGGCCCGTGCGGGCGACGAACTCGCTGTTGCTCAGCCATTGGTCCCGGGACGAGAACGACGCCAGGACGGACAGCGCCCTGGCAAACGGCGCGACGGTCGGGCGACGGCTCTGGGCAGCCGGTGCAGGGTCAGGGAATCGGGAAAGCATGCCGTTCGTGAAACGCACTTATCAAACTAACATTCATTAGAATAAAGCGCTGGCGCCGAAAATCGATTAGGGTTTTCCCGCCACCCGCGCACCGGCGGGCCAGCAAGGCGGGAGCGCCGGCGGTCGGCGCCTGGCGAGGAGGCAGGCTCGCCGGCCGGCGCGGGATGGATGCCACCGGTCGATGGCGACGCCGGGCGCGGCCGGGCGCCGTGGCGTCACGCGCCGGCTCGGGGGCGCTGGCGCGGGACGTCCGCGGGCTGGGCGGCTTGCGGCGCGAACTCCAGCAGCAGGTCTTTCGCCTCGATACGGTCGCCCACCGCGACGACGATGCGCGACACCACGCCGTCGCGCTCGGCGCACAGAGTGTTCTCCATTTTCATGGCCTCGATCGTCACCAGGGGCGCGCCGCGCCGCACCGCCTGCCCCGCCCGGACCGAGACCGCCGACACCATGCCGGGCATGGGAGCGCCCAATTGTCCGGCATTGCCGTCCTGCGCCTTGGGGCGCGCCTGGTCCTGCGCGCCCGCCAGGCCGGCGCGCGCGACCCGCACGGAACGCGACTGGCCATTGAGCTCGAAGAACAGGCGGTGCTCGCTGCCGCCCTTTTCTTCGGCCCGGCCCAGCAAGCGTATCAGCAGCGTCTTGCCCTGGTCGATATCGACGGCCATCTCCTCGCCCTCGGCCAGGCCGTAGAAGAAGACGGGCGTGGGGATGGCGCAGACGTCGCCATAGCTGCGCTGGTGCGCGGCATAGTCGGCGTAGACCTTGGGATACATGAGCCAGCTCGCCAGGTCGGCGTCGCTGACCGGACCGTCGGTGGCCTTTTCGGCCCGGCCGCGCTCGGCCTCCAGGTCCACGTCGGGGATATGGGCGCCGGCGCGGCCCTCGAGCGGCGCCTCGCCCTTCAGGATGCGTTGCTGCAGGGCCGGGGGAAAGCCGTCGGCGGGATAGCCCAGCTCGCCGCGCATCATCGACACCACGGATTCCGGCAGGGACAGCTCGCGTTCGGGGTCGAGCACATCGGCGGCCGTGATGCCGCCGGCGACCATGAACAAGGCCATGTCGCCGACCACCTTGGACGACGGCGTGACCTTGACGATGTCGCCGAACAGCTGGTTGGCGTCCGCGTAGCACCGGGCGATGTCGTCCCACCGGGCGTCCAACCCCATGGCGCGCGCCTGTTCGCGCAGGTTGGTGTACTGGCCGCCGGGCATCTCGTGGCGGTAGACGTCCGAGGTGCCGCTGCGCATGTCGGCTTCGAAGGGGGCGTAGTAGCGGCGCACATTCTCCCAGTAGCGCGAGAACGGCGCGATGCTTTCGTGCCGCATGCCGGTCTCGTGGCCGGTATGCTGCAGGCCGGCGATGATGGCGCCCAGGCTGGGCTGCGACGTCAGCCCGCTCATGGCGTCCATGGCGCCGTCGACGGCATCGGCGCCGGCCTCGGCGGCCGCCAGTACGCTGGCCACCGAGCCGCCGCTGGTGTCGTGGGTGTGGAAATGCAGCGGCAGGCCGACCTCTTCGCGCAGCGCCTGGACCAGCGCGCGGGCGGCCGGCGGGCGGCACACGCCGGCCATGTCCTTGATGCCGATGATGTGGGCGCCGGCCCGTTCGAGCTGGCGCGCCATGTCCACGTAGTACTTCAGCTGGTACTTGGGGCGGCTGGCGTCGAAGATATCGCTGGTGTAGCAGATCGTGCCCTCGCACAGCGCGCCGCTTTCGATGACGGCGTCCATGGCCACGCGCATGTTCTCGACCCAGTTGAGCGAGTCGAAGACGCGGAACAGGTCGATGCCTTCCCGGGCTGCCTGCTGGACGAAGTAGCGCACGACGTTGTCGGCGTAGTTGGTGTAGCCGACCGCGTTGGAGCCGCGCAGCAGCATCTGGAACAGGATGTTGGGCGCGGCCGCGCGCAGCTTGCGCAGGCGGTCCCATGGGTCTTCCTTGAGAAACCGCATCGCCACGTCGAAGGTGGCGCCGCCCCAGCATTCGAGCGAGAACAGCTCGGGCAGCAGCCGGGCGTAGTGGGGGGCGATGGCCAGCATGTCCGTCGTGCGCATGCGCGTGGCGAACAGCGATTGATGGGCGTCGCGCATGGTCGTGTCGGTCAGCAGCGTGCGCGGCTGCGTCCGCATCCACGCCGAGAACGCCGCGGGGCCGAGTTCGAGCAGCCGGTCGCGGGTGCCGGCCGGCAGGGGCGCGGCGAGATCCGCCTTGGGCAGCGCCGGGCGCGCCAGCGGCGCGGCGGGGGGCGTGCGTCCCTGCATCTCGGGGTGGCCGTTGACCACCACCTCGCCGATGAACCGCAGCAGGCGGCTGGCGCGATCCTTGCGCGGGGCGATCTCGAACAGCTCCGGCGTGGTGTCCAGGAAGCGCGTGGTGCATTTGCCCTGCGAGAACTGGGGGTGCGCGATCACGTTCTCCAGGAACGCCAGGTTGGTGGCGACCCCCCGGATGCGGAATTCCCGCAATGCACGGTCCATGCGCTGGCTGGTTTCCTCGGGCGTATGGCCGCGCGCGGTCACTTTCACCAGCAGCGAATCGTAGTAGGGCGTGATCACCGCGCCGGTATAGGCCGTGCCGGCGTCCAGCCGTATCCCCGGGCCCGCGGCGCTGCGGTAGGCGGTGATGCGCCCGTAGTCGGGCGCGAAGTCCTTGCGCGGATCCTCGGTCGTGATGCGGCATTGCAGCGCATGGCCCGACAGGCGGATGTGCTCCTGCGCGGGCAGATAGTCGTCTTCGCCTATGCGCACGCCCTCGGTCACGCGGATCTGGGCCTTGACGATGTCCAGGCCGGTCACTTCCTCGGTGACCGTGTGTTCGACCTGGATGCGCGGGTTCACCTCGATGAAATAGAAGTTCCCGGTGTCGGCGTCCATCAGGAACTCGACCGTGCCGGCATGGGTGTATCCGACCCCCCGGGTCAGGGTGAGCGCGGCCTGGAACAAGGCCTGGCGCCCGGCGTCGCCGAGATAGGGGGCGGGCGCGCGTTCGATGACTTTCTGGTTGCGCCGCTGCACCGAGCAATCGCGTTCGAACACATGCACCAGGTTGCCGTGCTGGTCGCCCAGCACCTGCACCTCGACATGGTGGGCGCGCTGGACCAGCTTCTCCAGGTACACCTCGTCGTTGCCGAAGGCCGCGCCGGCTTCGCGCCGCGCCGAGGCGATGGCGGGCAGCAGTTCGGCCTCGTCGTGGATGGCGCGCATCCCGCGGCCGCCGCCGCCCCAGCTGGCCTTGAGCATCAGCGGATAGCCGACTTCCCGCGCCAGGCGCAGGCATGCGGCGTCGTCGTGGGGCAGGGCGTCGGTGGCGGGGACCACGGGCACGCCCAGGCTGATGGCCAGGTTGCGCGCGGCGACTTTATTGCCCAGGCTGCGCAGTACCGCGGGGCTGGGGCCGATGAAGGCGATGCCGGCGTCGGCGCAGGCCTGGGCGAAGTCGGGGTTCTCCGACAGGAAACCGTAGCCGGGGTGGATCGCGTCGACGCCGGCCCGGCGGGCGATGTCGAGAATGCCGGGAATGTCCAGGTAGGCCTCGATGGGCCGCCGCCCCTGGCCGATCGGGTAGCTTTCGTCGGCCTTGAAGCGGTGCAGGGAAAAGCGGTCTTCGTTCGCATAGATGGCGACGGTGCGGATGCCCAGTTCGGCAGCGGCGCGCATCGCCCGGATCGCGATTTCGCCGCGATTCGCGACGAGGATGCTCTTGATAGCGGTAGTCATGGCCTGGTGGCTCGGGTAGCTGGTGTCGCGCGGGCTCGGGGCTTACAGCTCGCGCAGCATGTTGCGCGCGATCACGGTCTGCTGGATCTGCGTGGTGCCTTCGTAGATGCGGAACAGGCGCACGTCGCGATAGAAGCGTTCGATGGCGTATTCGCTCATGTACCCCGCGCCGCCGAAGATCTGTACGGCGCGGTCGGCCACGCGGCCGCACATCTCGGAGGCGAACATCTTGGCGCACGAGGCCTCGGTCGAGTTGGGCAGCTTGTCGTCGCGGCGGCGGGCGGCGTCCAGCACCATGCTGCGGGCCGCGTAGATCTCGGCCTTGCTGTCGGCCAGCATGGCCTGCACCAGCTGGAAGGTGCCGATGGGCTGGCCGAACTGCTTGCGTTCGGCCGCATAGCGCAGCGCCATGTCCAGCATGCGTTCGGCCACGGCCACGCACACGGCCGCGATGTGGATCCGGCCCTTTTCCAGCACCTTCATGGCCGTCTTGAACCCCTGGCCTTCCTTCAGGCCGATCAGGTTGGCGGCGGGCACGCGCACGTTCTCGAAGATGACGTCGCAGGTATGCGCGCCCTTTTGCCCCATCTTTCTGTCGCGCTTGCCGAAGCTGATGCCCGGCGTGCCCGCGTCGACGATGAAGGCCGATACCCCGGCCGCGCCCTTGTCGGCCGGGTTGGTGCGCGCCATGAGCGTGAACATGCCGGCATGCGGGGCGTTGGTGATGAAGCGCTTGGTGCCGTTGACGACGTAGGCGTCGCCGTCCTTGATGGCCGTGGTGCGCAGGGACGCCGCGTCGGAGCCCGCCTCGGGCTCGGTCAGCGCGAACGACGCCATGATTTCGCCGGTGGCCAGGCGAGGCAGGTATTTTTCCTGCTGCTCGGGCGTACCATCGAACAGAATGCCCTGCGAGCCGATGCCGACCGTGGTGCCCAGCAGCGAGCGGAACGCCGGCGAGGCGCGGCACAGCTCGAACACGACCAGCACTTCCTCTTCCATGGTGAGGTCGAGCCCGCCGAACCGCTCGGGGATGGTCAGGCCGAACAGGCCCATGGCCTTCATGTCGGCGACGATGTCTGCGGGGATTTCGTCGGTTTCCGCCACGAGTTCCTCGTTGGGAATCAGGCGTTCGCGCACGAAGCGGGAGATGGTGTCGAGCAGGCCATTGAGCGTTTCTTGGTCGCGGATCATGTCGGGTCGTGGGAAAAGGAAAGTGATGCGCCGATGCTGCGCCCGGCGCCGGCCTGGATCAAGCGCTTTGCCATGATTGTTCCGAAAGATGGAATTGGATTGGCGACCCCTGCATGGGCAAGCCCGGGGGATGTCCCTGCGAGCCTTTGCCAAGGTACGGAACAAAGTGCGGATAGTGGTTGACCGGAACCGGCGCCGCTTTCATCGTATGCGGCAGTTCCTAGCCTACCTGCCTGCCATGTCCATCGATCCTCGCCATCTGCTTGCCCGTTCTTTCCCGGTCATCGAGCATGCCTATTCGCTGCGCGATACCGCTCTCTACGCCCTGGGCCTGGGGCTGGGCGCCGATCCCATGGACGGCGGCCAGCTGCGCTATGTCTACGAAGGGCAGGATGGCAAGTCGCTGCGCGCCATGCCCACCATGGCCAACATCCTGGCCTATCCCGGGTTCTGGGCCCGCGAGAGCGATACCGGGATCACCTGGCAAAAGCTGCTGCACGCGGAGCAGGAAATCCATATCCACGCGCCGCTGCCTGCCAGCGGGCGCGTCACCGGCGCGACGCGCATTACCGGGCTGTGGGACAAAGGGCCGGGCAAAGGCGCCTTCCTGCAGCAGACGCGCGACATCACCGACGCGGCGAGCGGCCAGTTGCTGGCTTCTGTGGTGCAGCTGAGCCTGCTGCGCGGCGACGGCGGCTTCGGGGAGGGCGGCAGCGCGGGCGCGCCGCCGGCCGCCCATGCCATGCCGGAGGGCGCGCCCGACCACGTCTGCGAGCTGGCGACGCCGGCGCAGCTGGCGCTGATCTACCGCCTGAGCGCGGACCTCAATCCGTTGCATGCCGACCCGGCGGTGGCCGCCGCGGCGGGCTTCGCGCGTCCCATCCTGCATGGCATGGCCCTGATGGGGGTGGCCGCCCACGCCGTGCTGCGCACGGTGCTGGACTATGACGACACGCGCTTTCAGGGCATGCGCGTGCGGTTCACGGCGCCGGCCTGGCCCGGCGATACGCTGCGCACCGAGATGTGGGTCGATGGCAACACGGTATCGCTGCGCACCATCGCGGTCGAGCGCGATGTGGTGGTGCTGAACAACTCGCGGGTCGACCTGCGCTGAACGAACGATTTCAACAGGAGAGAAAATGGATCTGGGTCTGACTGGCAAAGTAGCCATTGTTACGGGTTCGGCACGCGGCCTGGGCGCCGCCACGGCGCGGCGCTTGGCCGAGGAAGGCGCCAAGGTCGTCATCACCGACATCAACGCCGAACTGGCGCAGGAGACGGCCCGGCGCATGCAGGACGACGGCCTGGCCGCCCATTGCATCATCGGGGATGTGACCAAGGCCGCCGACGTGCAGCGCCTGGTCGAGGAGACGGTGGCGCATTTCGGCGGCGTGCATATCCTGGTGAACAACGCCGGCGCGCCGCGCGACAAGTATCTCGTGAAGATGAGCGAGGACGACTGGGACTTCGTGATGGCGGTCATGCTCAAGGGCGCCTTCCTGGCGGCCAAGGCGGTGATGCCGCATTTCATCGAGCAGGGCTGGGGCCGCGTCATCAACATAAGCTCGCGCGCGCACCTGGGCAATCCGACCCAGGCCAATTACTCGGCCGCCAAGGCCGGCCTGATCGGCCTGGCCAAGGCGCTGTCCAAGGAAGAGGGGCGCTACGGCATTACCTGCAATTGCGTCGCGCCGGGCTTCATGGAAACCGAGATGGTCCAGGCCCTGTCGACCTACGAGACCATCAAGGAACAGGCCGTGGCGGCCCAGCCGATCAAGCGCGTGGGCAAGCCCGATGACATCGCCGACGCGGTGGCCTTCCTGGCCAGCGAGCGCGCCGGCTTCATCAGCGGCGAGGTGCTGCACGTGACGGGCGGACGCTACGGTTGATCGCGTCCTTGCCGCGCGGGCGGGGATAGAAGGTAATAATGTGTGGCGTTTTCCGGACAAGCGTCAGCACCTGGTTTTCCATCAATATGCATAGGTGTTTGAAATGAGACGAGCAGCCATAGTTTCTCCGCTGCGCACGCCCGTGGGGGCATTCGGCGGGGCATTGAAGGCGGTTCCCGTGGAAGAGCTGGGCGCCGCCGTGGCGCGCGCCATCGTGCAGCGTACGGGCCTGGACCCGGCACGCATCGACGACGTGGTGTTCGCCCAGAGCTACGCCAGCGGCGAGACGCCTTGCACCGGGCGCTGGGTGGCCCTGCAGGCGGGGTTCCCGATCGAAGTGGCCGGCATGCAGCTGGACCGCCGCTGCGGCGGCGGCGTGCAGGCCGTGGCCACGGCGGCCATGATGGTGCAGACCGGCGCGGCCGATGTGGTCATGGCCGGCGGCGTCGAGAGCATGAGCAACGTCGAGCACTACACGACCGATATGCGCTGGGGCAAGCGCGCCGGCTCGGTCACGCTGCACGACCGGCTGGACCGGGGGCGCGAGCGCTCGCAGCCCGAGAGCCGCTTTGGCCGCATCAGCGGCATGATCGAGACGGCCGAGACGCTGGCGCGCGAGTACGGCATCAGCCGCGAGCAGGCCGACCTCTTCGCCGCGCGCAGCCACCAGCGGGCGGCCGCGGCGCAGGCGGCGGGCCACTTCGATGCGGAGATCGTTCCCATCTCGGTTGCGCAACGCAAGGGCGAGCCCCTGCTGGTCGGCCAGGACGAAGGCGTGCGCGGCGAGACCAGCGCCGAGAGCCTGGGCAGGCTGCGCACCATCATGAAAGAGGGCGTGGTCACCGCCGGCAACGCCTGCCAGCAGAACGACGCCGCGGCGGCGTGCCTGATCGTCGCCGAGGACAGGCTGGAGGAGCTCGGCCTCGAACCCATGGGCTGGCTGGTCGGCTGGGCCGCGGCCGGCTGCGACCCGGCGCGCATGGGCATCGGCCCGGTGCCGGCCGTGAGCAAGGTGCTGGCGCGCACCGGCCTGGGCTTCGACCAGATGGACCTGATCGAGCTGAACGAGGCGTTCGCCTGCCAGGCGCTGGCCTGCGTCAAGGGCTGGGGAAGTTCGATGGACGCGCTGGAGGACCGGCTCAACGTCAACGGCTCGGGCATTTCGCTGGGCCACCCCGTCGGCGCGACGGGCGTGCGCATCATGACCACGCTGTTGCACGAAATGCAGCGGCGCAAGGCCCGCTACGGCCTGGAGACCATGTGCATAGGCGGTGGCCAGGGCATAGCCATGATTGTCGAGCGCGCCTGAGAAGACAAGATGATGCATACCAACGATTCCTCCCATGTCTGGCAGCCGGGCCAGCGCGAACTGCAGGATTCCGGCATCGCGCACCTGATACGCACCCTGGGCGCCGCTACGTACGACGACCTCATGCGGGTGTCGGTGGAGGAGCCCGAGCGCTACTGGAACACCGTGATGCGCGAGTGCGCGATCGCGTGGGACGAGCCGCCCACGGGCTATGTGGACCTGGCGCGCGGGCCGCAGTTTCCCAGCTGGTTTCCCGGCGGCAGGCTGAACTGGGTCAATACCATCTACGCCTGGGCCAGGAACCCGGCCACCGCGGGGCAGACCGCCGTGATCGGCGAGCGCGAGGACGGCAGCGTCGGTTCGCTGACCTACCAGGAACTCGAGACCCGCGTGCGTGAATTCGCGGCCGGCCTGGCGCGGCACGGCGCCAGGCCGGGCGACCGCATCGGCCTGCTGATGGAAAACGGCGTCGATGCCACGGTGTCCCTGCTTGCCATCGTGCACCTGGGCGCCCTGGTCGTGCCGCTGTTCAGCGGTTTCGGCGTCGATGCGATCGTGGCCCGCCTGTCGGCCGCCGAGGCGCGCATGGTGATCGCGTCCACCGGCTTCCAGCGCCGTACCAAGCGCGTGGACGTGCAGGGCGCGCTGCGCGACGCATGGCGCCAGCTGCCGTTGCTCGAGAACGTGGTCTGGAAGCGCGCCGACGGCGAAAGCGCCCAGGACCAGCGGGACCTGGACTGGCAGCAGATCGCCACGGCCGCGCAGGGCCAGGGCCAGGATCCCGTGTCGGTGACGCCCGATACGCCCTTCATGGTGATCTACACCTCGGGCACCACCGGCAAGCCCAAGGGCGTCGTGCACACGCACGGCAGCTTCCCGATCAAGATCGCGCACGATTCGCTGGTCCATTTCGACGTCCATCCCGGCGACGTGTATTGCTGGCCGGCCGACATAGGCTGGATCGCCGGAACGCTGGTGCTCGGCTGCGCATTGCTGCGCGGCGCCACGCTGGTGTGCTATGACGGCGCGCCGGACTATCCCGACTGGTCGCGCATGTCCCGGGTGGTGGAGCGCCACAAGGTGACGCACTTCGGCTCGGCGCCCACGCTGATCCGCGGCATGGCCAGCAACGAGACGCTGGCGCTGGCGGGCGATCGCGCCACGGTGCGCGTGCTGATCACGGCGGGCGAGGGTATCGCGCCCGAGCATTTCATCTGGTTCCAGCAGCGCTTCGGCGACGGCTCGGCGCCGCTGGTCAATTACACCGGAGGCACCGAGGTGTCGGGCGCGCTGCTCTCGAGCGTGCCGATCCGCCCGATCCCGCCCAGCGGCTTCAATACCATTTCGCCGGGCGTGGCCGTCGACGTCGTCGATCCCGACGGCCACAGCGTGACCGGCGAGGTCGGCGAGCTGGCGGTGCGCGCGCCTTTCGTGGGCATGACCCAGTCGTTCTGGCACGACGACGCGCGCTATCTCGAAACCTACTGGCAGGCCATCCCCGGCATCTGGGTGCATGGCGACCTGGCCCTGCGCACCCCCGAAGGCTATTTCTTCATGATGGGGCGCTCGGACGACACGCTGAAAGTCGCGGGCAAGCGCCTGGGTCCGGCCGAGGTGGAGGAGGTCGTCCTGGAACTGCATGACGTGGCCGAGGCGGCCGCCATCGGGGTGGCCGACGCCGCCAAGGGCCAGAAGCTGGTGGTCTTCGTCGTGCCCAGGCCCGGCGTCAGCGTCCCGGACGACGCGCTGCAGGCCGCCGTGATCGGCCACGTGGACAAGCGCCTGGGCCGTCCGTTCCGGCCCGGCCGGGTGCACGTGGTGAGCCAGTTGCCCAAGACGCGCAGTTCCAAGATCATGCGGCGCGTCATCCGCAGCGTGTACTGCGGACAGCCGCCGGGCGATCTTTCTTCGTTGGACAACCCGGCCGCGCTCGACGAAGTGCGTGCGGCCGCGGCCTGACGCCGCGCTGGCGATGAGCTCCGGTCCCCCCGCCGCCCGCAAGCCCGGCGTTGTGCAGCCCGCGCTGCTCAACATGTCCGCCTGGCTGCGGCCCGAGCCGGGCCTGACGGTGGTGACGCCGCTGGTCCGCGCGCTGGTGCTGATCTCGGCGTTCTCGCCGCAGGAGCGTTGGCTGGGCAATGGCCAGCTCGCGCAGCGCACGGGATTGCCGCCCTCCACGGTGTCGCGTATCGCCCAGTCGCTGGTGCATCTGGGCTACCTGCTGCATGACGAGGCCGAGCGCAAGTACCGGCTCGCGCCGGCGGTGCTGGGCCTGGGCTATGCCGCCATTGCGCACTCGGCCATCCAGGGCCTGGCCGGCGAGCGCATGGCGGCCTTCGCGCGGCAGCACAAGGTCCATGTGTGCCTGGCCGCGCGCGACCGGCTGGACCTGGTCGTGCTCGAGTGCCGGCGCAGCCTGGAGTGTCCGGTGGCGCTGCCGCTGCACGTGGGCATGCGGGTCGGCATCGCGCAGTCTCCGATGGGCTGGTCGATGCTGGCTGCCCTGCCCGAGCTGGAGCGCTGCTATCTGCTGGACAACGTGGAGCGGCGCATGGCGCGCGACTGGAGCCGCCTGCGGCGGCGCGTCTGGGAAGGCATGGCGCAGGTCGGCGAAACCGGGTATTGCACGTCCATCGGCGAATGGGACCCCGAACTGGGGGCCCTGGCCACGCCGGTGCTGCTCGAAGGGAGCTCCCCATTCGTACTGGCTTGCATCGGCACGAGCCAGACCATGACCCGGGCGCGCGTGGCGCGCGAACTCGGGCCGCGCCTGCTCGCGATGCGGGAAGCCCTGCAAACCGAATTCAACGTCATCGGGCATTGAGCCCTGTGCGGCGCGCACGCGCCGGACTCACGGAAAACGAGAAACAGTTCATGAAGGTACTCGAAGGCATCAAGGTGCTTGATTTTGGCCGCTTCATCGCCGGCCCCTATTGCGCGGCCCTGCTGGCCGACTATGGCGCCGACGTCATCAGGATAGACCGCGTCGAGGGCGGCGAGGACCGCTACATCGTGCCCGTCACCGAAGGCGGCGAGGGCGCCATGTTCCTGCAGCTCAACCGCAACAAGCGCTCGATGACGCTGGACCTGGACAGCCCGCAGGGACGCGAGATCGTGCGCAAGCTGGTGGCCGGCGCCGATGTGGTCATCGCCAACATGCCGCCGCGCACGCTGAAAAGCCTGGGGCTGGACTATGCAACGCTCAGCGGCGTCAACCCGGGGATCATCCTGGTGGCTTCCAACGCGTTCGGCGACGCCGAGGCGGTGCGCGACCGGGTGGGCTTCGACGGCGTGGGGCAGGCGCTGAGCGGGGCCGTGTACATGGCCGGCACGCCGGATCAGCCGCAGAAGGCCATGGTGCCGGTGGTGGACTTCGCCACCTCGTTCGCCTGCGCGCTGGGCACCATGCTGGCCCTGTACGAGCGCAAGCGCAGCGGCAAGGGCCAGGAAGTCAGCGCATCGCTGCTGTGCACGGGCCTGAACATGGCCAGCGGCGCGCTGATCGAGGAGGCCCTGCTGGGCCTGGACCGCCAGGCCACGCTCAACCGGGCCTCCGGCTATGCGCCATCCGATATCTTCAAGGCCCGCGACGGCTGGTTCATTACCCAGGTCATCGGCCAGGCCATGTTCAAGCGCTGGACACGGCTGGTGGAGCGCCCCGAATTGTTCGAGGACGCGCGGTTCGCCGACGACAGGCTGCGCGGCGAGCATGGCGAGGTGCTGAGCGCCATCATGAGCGACTGGTGCGGGGACAAGACCCTGGACGAGGCGCTCGCGCAGCTGGAGAAGGCGCGCATTCCGGCCGGGCGGGTCAATTCGCCGCGCCAGGCGCTGGAGGACGAGACGGTCAGGGCGGCCAACCTCATCCAGTGGATGGACTACCCCGGCGCGCCCGGGAAGGTGCCCATTTTCAGCACCCCGGTTTCGCTGTCGCGCACGCCGCCCGAGATCCATCGGCGCGCGCCGCTCAACGGCGAGCATACCGAGGCGATACTGGCCGAGCTGGGCGTCGACGCGCGCGCCATCGCCGATCTGCGGCAGCGGCGGGTCATATAGCCGCCACGGGCATCGCGATGCGCCTAACCCAGCCAGCGGGCGTCCGGCCAGCGCCGTTCATCGAGCGTGGCCTTGACGCAATCGATCAGCACGCCGACCACGCAGCGCACCGGCGCGGTGGCCTGCCGGCTGCTGGCCGCGCCGAGCACGATGGTCCGCTTCAGCCCGCCGCCGGCCAGCGGCGCCGCGCTGAGCCTGCCGCTTTCCACGTCGGGCGCGACGCTGGCCGCGGGCAGTATGCTCCAGCCATGGCCCTGCGTCACCAGGTCCTTCTGGACGCTCAGCGCGTTGGTTTCGGCAAAGATCTGCAGCGTCACGCCGGCCTCGGCGGCCGCGTGCTCGATCACGGCGCGCAGCCCCTGGGGGGCGGCGGGCAGGATGAAGGGGTGGCGGCTGATGCGTTCGAGCGATTGCGCGCGCGTGCGCGTCAGCCTGGCCGATGGCGGCGCCACGACCCAGAGGTTTTCCTCCAGCAGCGCCTTGACGTGCAGGGCCGGGATGTCTTTTTTTCCATACAGCAGGGCCGCGTCCAGGTCGCCGGCCTCCAGCCATTCCCGCAAGTGGCCCGCGTAGCCTATCGTCAGCCGCAGGCGGATCTGCGGATAGCGCTGCGCCACTTCGGCGGCGATCCGCGTGGCAAGCAGGTCCGATGTGCTGGCCAGCAGGCCGATGCTGACGATGCCGGCCACCGGCCCCTCGGTGGGCTGGATCTCGGCCTTGGCGCGCGCCACCTCGCCGAGGATGCGGCGCGCGTATTCCAGCATGGTCTTGCCGTTGGGCGTCAGCCGCATGCCGTGGCGGCCGCGGTCGAACAGCTCGGTTCCCAGGTCCTGTTCCAGCAGGCGCAACTGGCGCGAGACGGCGGGTTGCACCAGGTTGAGCAGGCCGGAGGCGCGGGTGACGTTGCCGGTTTCCGCCACGGTGACGAACGCGCGCAATTGCTTGATGTCCATGGCCTTCCAATGCAAAAAATTGATGCTTCGATCAGGAAATTCTATTTTTTTTAAGATCGATCAAATAATACTATTGTTATTGCAAATCTCACTATTCTCTGGAGACACCTACCGTGAGCGCACTTTCTGCCCCCGACCAGTATCAGGAAATCCGCGATGCGGTGCGTAGCCTGTGCAAGCAGTTTCCTCCCGAGTACCACCGGCAGGTCGACGAGAAGCGCGGCTATCCCGAGGAGTTCGTCAATGCCCTGACCAGGGCCGGTTGGCTGGCCGCGCTGATTCCCCAGGAATACGACGGCCCGGGGCTTTCGATGGCCGAGGCCTCGGTCATCATGGAGGAGATCAACCGCAGCGGCGGCAACTCGGGCGCCTGCCATGGCCAGATGTACGTGATGAACACCATCGTGTTCAGCGGCACCGAGGAGCAGAAGCGCAAATACCTGCCCAGGATCGCCTCGGGCGAGCTGCGCGTGCAGTCCATGGGGGTGACCGAGCCGACCACCGGCAGCGACACCACCAAGCTGAAGACCACCGCCGTGAAGAAGGACGGCCGGTGGGTGATCAACGGCCAGAAGGTCTGGATCAGCCGCGTGCAGCATAGCGATCTGCTGATCCTGCTGGCGCGCACCACGCCCGTGGAGCAGGTGCAGAAGCGCAGCGACGGCCTGTCGTGCTTCATCGTCGAGCTGGACAAGGCCATCGGCAACGGCCTGACCGTGCGTCCCATCCTCAACATGGTCAACCACGAGACCAACGAGCTGTTCTTCGACAACCTCGAGCTGCCCGAGGACGCCTTGCTGGGCGCCGAGGGCAAGGGCCTGAAGGTGATTTTCGAAGGCCTGAACGCCGAACGCACGCTGATTGCCGCCGAGTGCATCGGCGACGGTTACTGGTTCCTGGAGAAGGCGCGCGACTATGCCAACGAGCGCAAGGTATTCGGCCGGCCGATCGGCCAGAACCAGGGCATCCAGTTTCCCCTGGCCGAATGCTTCATCGAGCTGGAAGCCGCCAACCTGATGCGCTGGCAGGCGTGCAGCAAGATCGACGCGCGCCAGAACGCCGGGGTGGAGGCGAACATGGCCAAGTACCTGGCGGCCAAGGCCAGCTGGGAAGCGGCCAATGCCTGCCTGCAGACGCATGGCGGCTTCGGCTTCGCCTGCGAATACGACGTGGAGCGGAAATTCCGCGAGACCCGTCTCTACCAGGTGGCGCCGATTTCCACCAACATGATCCTGGGGTATGTGGCCGAGCATGTGCTGCAGCTGCCCCGTTCCTACTGATTCCGAAGGATGGCCCTTATGAAGATTCTCGTTCCCGTCAAGCGCGTGGTGGACTACAACGTGAAGGTCCGCGTGAAGTCGGACAACACGGGCGTGGACATCGCCAACGTCAAGATGAGCATGAACCCCTTCGACGAAATCGCCGTCGAGGAAGCCGTGCGGCTGAAGGAAAAGGGCGCGGCCAGCGAGGTGATCGCGGTGTCGTGCGGGGTGGCGCAGTGCCAGGAAACCTTGCGCACGGCCCTGGCCATCGGCGCCGACCGGGCCATCCTGGTCGAGACGGCGGCCGAGCTGCAGCCGCTGGCGGTGGCCAAGCTGCTCAAGGCCCTGGTGGATCGGGAACAGCCCGGCCTGGTCATCCTGGGCAAGCAGGCGATCGACGACGACGCCAACCAGACGGGCCAGATGCTGGCCGCCCTGGCCGATCTGCCGCAGGCGACCTTCGCGTCCAAGGTCGAGCTCGCCGGCGACAAGGTCAGCGTGACGCGCGAGGTCGACGGCGGGCTGGAAACCCTGTCGCTGGACACGCCGGCCGTCATCACCACCGATCTGCGCCTGAACGAGCCGCGCTATGTCACCTTGCCCAACATCATGAAGGCCAAGAAGAAGCCGCTCGACACGATCAAGCCGGAGGACCTGGGTGTGGACGTCGCGCCGCGCCTGAAGACGCTCAAGGTGTCCGAGCCGCCGCAGCGCGCCGCCGGCGTGAAGGTGCCCGATGTCGCCGCCCTGGTGGAAAAGCTGAAGAACGAAGCAAAAGTGATCCAAGGATAGGTGACAGAAATGACCGTACTCGTTATTGCAGAACACGACCACGCTTCGATCAAGCCGGCCACCCTGAATACCGTCACGGCCGCCCTGGCGTGCGGCGCCGATGTGCACGTGCTGGTGGCCGGCGACAACGCCGCCGGCGCGGCGCAGGCCGCGGCGCAGATCGCTGGGGTGGCCAAGGTCGTCCATGCCGATGGCGCGAGCCTCAAGGACGGGCTGGCCGAGAGCCTGGCCGCCCAGGTGCTGGCCGCACAGGCGGACGGCAACTACAGCCACATCCTGTTTCCCGCCACCGCCAGCGGCAAGAACGTGGCGCCGCGCGTGGCGGCCCGCCTGGACGTGGCCCAGATCAGCGACATCACCAAGGTTGTCGGCGCCGATACGTTCGAGCGCCCCATTTACGCGGGCAATGCCATCGCCACCGTGCAAAGCGCCGATGCCGTCAAGGTCGTGACGGTGCGCACCACCGGTTTCGACGCCGCGGCGCCGACCGGCGGCTCGGCCGCCGTGGAGACGGCGGCGGCGGTTCCCGATGGGGGCAAGAGCCGCTTCGTGGGCCGCGAAGTCACCAAGAGCGACCGTCCCGAACTGACGGCCGCCAAGATCATCGTCTCGGGCGGCCGGGCGCTGGGTTCGGCCGAGAAGTTCGCCGACGTGATCACCCCGCTGGCCGACAAGCTGGGCGCGGCGATCGGCGCGAGCCGCGCGGCCGTGGACGCCGGCTATGCGGCCAACGACCTGCAGGTCGGCCAGACCGGCAAGATCGTGGCGCCGCAGCTGTATATCGCGGTGGGCATTTCCGGGGCCATCCAGCACCTGGCGGGCATGAAGGACTCCAAGGTCATCGTGGCGATCAACAAGGATGCCGAGGCCCCCATCTTCGCGGTGGCGGACTACGGCCTGGAGGCGGACCTGTTCCAGGCGGTTCCGGAGCTGATCGGCGCCCTCTGAGGCGCGACGGTCGCAATCGCCGGTCGCGCGCATGCGCGGCCGGTTTTTTTTGAGCGAGTTGGCATGCACCCAGATAATCCGCCATCCTACGACGCCTGGATCGGCCGCACCGAAACGAGCGCGGACCAGATCGGCCCGACGCCGATCCGC
Source organism: Bordetella bronchiseptica (assembly GCF_900636925.1). NCBI lineage: Bacteria > Pseudomonadati > Pseudomonadota > Betaproteobacteria > Burkholderiales > Alcaligenaceae > Bordetella > Bordetella bronchiseptica. The sequence goes on along the minus strand of NZ_LR134326.1, from coordinate 4,521,668 downwards.
CTGCTGCGCGGCACGCTGGACGACGAGCATGCGTCGGCGCTGCCGGCGCACCTGCCGCCGCTGTGGCACTGGCTGTACTTTCTGCCGGGCGAGCGCCAGTCCAGCATCGGCCCCGATGGCCACCCCCGGCGCGGCGGCTTCCTGCCGCCCATTGCCTTGCCGCGCCGCATGTGGGCCGGCGGCCGCCTGCGGTTCCTGCGCCCGCTGGCCGTGGGGGCGGCGGTCACGCGCCTGTCCACGATCAGGCACGTCCAGGTCAAGCCGGGCCGCAGCGGCCAGCTCGTTTTCGTGACGGTGCTGCACGAGATCGGCGACGACGCGGGCGTGGCCATCCGCGAGGAGCAGGACATCGTGTACCGCGACGCGCCCGCCGCGGGCGCGCCCGCGCCGCAGCCCACGCCGGCCCCGGCGGACGAACAGTATTCGCGGGTCATCACGCCCGATCCGGTGCTGCTCATGCGCTTTTCGGCCCTGACATTCAATGGCCATCGCATTCACTACGACCGCCCCTACGCCATGCAGGAGGAAGGGTACCCGGGCCTGGTGGTGCATGGCCCGCTGATCGCCACCCTGCTGATGGAGGAACTGCGCCGCAACCATCCCGGCAAGACCGTCCGCGGGTTCGAGTTCAAGGCGGTCAGCCCCTTGTTCGACACGGCGGCGTTCTCGGTCAACGGCAAGGTGGCGGGCAATACCGCCCAGCTGTGGGCGCGCGGCCCGCAGGGGCAATTGGCCATGCGGGCCAGCGCGGAAATCGAGTGAGCCCCGCCCATCGCGGCGCGCCGTGCAGGGGCGCCGCGATGGGCCAGCCCTGGGCGGCGCCGGAAGACGGCGGTCCCGGCTGCCAGGCGGGCATGCGGGGGCCGGCGCGGTTCAGGGCCCGCCGGCATCCCAGTTGCGGTAGGCCGTTCTGACCAGCTTGCGCAGCCAGATATGGCTGGCGTCATGCTGGTAGCGTTCATGCCAGATCATGCGGGTGGCGAGCGTTCCGACGTCGAAGGGCAGGGGCTGGATGCGCACGGGCAGGAAGGCGGCCAGTTGCCGTGCGACGGCCCTGGCCACCGTGCACAGTGCGTCCGTCTGCACCACGGTGGCCGCGGCGACGAAATCGCTGGAGACGGTAATCATGATGTTGCGCTCGATGCCGTTGAGCCGCAGGCGCTCGGAGACCGGGTCGAGATTGTCCGATACGCGCCGCACGGCCACGTGCCGGCCCTGCGCATAATCGTCCAGGGTCGGCGGCGTGTCCGCCCAGCGGCCCTGGCCGGAGACCAGGCAGACCATGCCGTGGTCCGTCAATCGCTGCTGGCGTAGCGAGGGCGCCGCGCCGGCCAGGCTGCCCAGCGCCACGTCGGCCTCGCCCTTTTCGAGCATGGCGAGCAACTGCGAATGATGGATCCGCATGCCGCGGATGCGGCATCCGGGCGCGCGCCGGCCGAACTCCGCCGCGACGAAGGGGATCACCGCGAATTCCGCGGAGTCGGACATGCACAGGCTGAACTCGCGGTCCGCGTTCGCCGGGTCGAAGCTGCCCGCGGGGCATGACAAGGTATCGAGGTCCTGGATCAGGCGCGCGATCACGGGACGGATGCCGAGCATGAGCGGCGTCGGCTGGAGGATGTTCCCGCCCCGCACGAATAGCGGATCGCCGAAGTGTTCGCGCAGCTTGCGCAGGTTCTGGCTGACCGCGGGTTGGGTGATGCCCAGGGCTTCGGCCGCCCTGGAGACGTTGCCGGTGTCGAAAATGGCCAGCAGCGACACCAGCAGGTTCGGGTCGACACGATGCAGGCGGGCGGGCTTGTTCGGTCTAGGTGCGGACATAAGCGTCAATTATGTTCCCCATAAGCGCCAGGCGCTTTCCTGTCATGCGCCTCGGGCATGTAATGGCCGCAGAGCCGGGCGGCGCTGCGCGCGGCATCCATTACCCGAGGAAGGCAAGCATGAGCACGATTATCGAGAAGTTGGCGGACTTCAGCGTCAACACGGCGTTCGAGGACATACCGGCCCACGTTGTGGAGGAATCGAAACGGTTGATACTCGACTCCATCGGTTGCGCGTTCGCCGCGGTGGACCATCCCAAGGGGCGCATCGGCGTCGAATATAGCAGGTCGATGGCGGGCAACGGCGGCGCCACGATCATCGGAACGCCGCACCAGGCCTCCGCGCTGGGCGCAGCCATGGCCAACGGCGAGCTGATCAATGCACTGGACATGGACGCGGTCGTGCCGCCGGGGCACGTCACGCCCTACGTGCTGCCCGGCGCGCTTGCCACGGCGGAGCTGGCGAACGCCTCGAGCCGCGACCTCATCCGCGCGGTGGCGGTGTCCCACGAGATGTCGTGGCGTATCGGCAAGGCCATGGACTATCTGCGCGATGCGCGCAACGGGCAGCTCGACACGCCCAAGGTGTACGGCTTCAGCAGCACGATATTCGGCGCCACCGCCGCCATCGCCATGTTGCAGGGCCAATCGGCGTCCACGCTGGCGCATGCCTTGAGCATCGCCGGCTATATCTCTCCCGTGCAGTCCATGATGGCGTTCTTTCATCATGCCCCCAGCACCACGATCAAGTACCAGATGGCCGCCGCGCTGATCCAGGCGGCGATGATGGCCGCCCACATGCCGGTGCTGGGGCATCGCGGCAATGTGCAGCTGCTGGACGACGCCGAGAACGGCTATGCGAAGTTCATCGGCACCCGGCGCTGGGACACGGACCGGATAGTCAGCGATCTCGGCGCGCACTGGGGATTCACCACCGAGCAGCTGTACAAGCCCTATCCGCATTGCCGGATTCTGCACGGCCCGCTGGATTGCCTGATCGAAATCGTGGAAAGGCACGATCTCCGGCCCGAGGAAATCGACGGCATCCACCTGTTCGTCGAAGGGTTCGTGCAGAAGCCCACCTGGCAGACGCGGGACATCCAGCATGTGCACGACGGGCAGTTCAGCATCGCGCACGGGATGGCCATCGCGGCCCATCGCCTCAAGCCCGGCCGCGACTGGCAGGACCCCAAGCATGTATTCAGCCCGTCCGTGCTCGGCCTGATGGAGAAGGTCCGCTACGAAGTCCATCCCGATTACCTGCAACAGCTGTCTGCCCACGCGTCGGCGCGTCCGTCGCGGGTCGAGGTCGAGGCGCGCGGCCAGCGTTTCGTGGCCGAACGCCTGTATCCCAAGGGAAGTCCCGCGCCGGATCCCGCCAACCTGATGTCCACCGACGAGTTGATCGCCAAGTTCCATCACAACGCCGAAGGCGTGGTGCCGCGCGACGGCGCCGAGGCCATCGTCGAGGCGGTGATGCGGCTGGACGATGGCCGCGGCGTGGCGAGCTGGACGCCGCTGCTGGCCGGGGCGCCGGGCGCCTGAACGCAAGGGCGGCAGGGGCGCCGCTGCGTCCCCGTCGATGTACGGAACAATGCGGCGCCTGCGTTGACGCGTCCTGGCGCGATTGGATTGAATGCTCCGTGACACCGTGCGCCGGCTTGCCGTCGCCGGCGTCCGGTGCGGCGCCGATTCACGGAAATCGAGTCGTGCTTCAGAACCCAGTCGGACGCTCGCGCTGCGACAAGTCCGCCCCATCGGAGACAACTGATGTTTACACGCCGCCACTTCCTCAAGACCTGGGCCGCGCTGCCCGTGGCATTGCAGTCGCAACACGTACTGGCCCGGCAACTGTCGGACAAGCCGATCCGGCTCCTGGTGGCCGCCTCGAGCGGGACGACGGTCGACACCGTGGCCCGTTTCCTGGCGCCGCCACTGGCCGGCCTGGTCGGCGCGCCCGTCGTGGTCGAGAACCGGCCCGGCGCGGGCGGCGCGCTGGGCAGCGCGGCGGTGGCCAAGGCGCCCGCCGATGGCCATACCCTGCTCATGACCGGCATCACGCACTTCTCGGCGCTCTATTCGGGCGAGGCCGCGGCCACCTACGATCCGGTACGGGACTTCAAGGGCGTGGCGCGCGCATGCAGCGCGGCGCTGGCGCTGGTCGTGCCGGCCAACTCGCCGTACAGGACGTTTGGCGATCTGCTTGCCGCCATGAAGGCCAACCCGGAGGGTATCGACTACGGTTCGGGCGGCGTGGGCAGCACATCGCACCTGTGCACCGCCATCATGAACGACCTGACCGGCACGCGCGCCAGGCACATCCCGTACAAGGGCAATACGCAGGCCGTCACGGACACCGCGGCGGGCATCGTGGCGTTTACCTGCCAGGGGGCGGCCGGCGTGCTGCCGCTGATACAGGCCGGCCGGCTGCGCGCGCTCCTGGTGACCAGTCCGCGCCGCTGGGATGCGTTGCCGGATGTTCCGACCGGGGTGGAGAGCGGCATTCCGGGTTTCGAGGTGTCGTCGTGGATGGCCGCGTTCGCGCCGGCGCAGACGCCCGATCCCATCGTCGTGCAGTTGTCGGACGCGATTGCCAGGATCGTGCGTTCGTCCGAGTTCAAGGACTTCTGCGCCAACCAGTCGATGTATGTCGATCTGATGGAGTACCGCGAATTCCAGGCCAGCATCCCCGCTGAAGACAAGCGCTGGCAGCGGGTGGCCGAGCTGATCAAGCGGTCGTGACGCCGGCGGCGCGTCCGGTGCGCCCGATCGCGAGACGGATTTCATAAAAAAGGAGACTGGCAATGAACCGCAACTTGCGCTCGCGCGCACTCGTACGCTGCGCCCTGGGCGCGATGCTCGCGCTGTTGCCGCCGTGGGCGGCGGCAGCGCAGGATTACCCCGATAAAGCGCGGCCGGTCCGCATCATCGTACCGTCAGGGGCGGGCAGTATCGTCGACCTGCTTGCCCGGGCCCAGGCCAAGGCGATGAGCGAGGTGGCGGGCATCAACGTCGTCGTGGAGAACAAGCCGGGCGCGGAGACCATCATCGGCGTGCAGGCGCTGATGGCCGCGCCGCCCGACGGCTACACCATGCTGGTTACCAGCAGTTCGAGCCAGTCCATCAATCCTGTCATGCTGCCGAACCTGCCGTACAACCCGCTGGAAGACTATATTCCGCTGGAAGCCATCAGCACCTCTCCGTTGTACATGAACCTGGGGGCGAGCACGCGGTTCGGCTCGGCCGGCGACTTCATCGCCGCCGCCCGGGCCAGCCCGGGCAAGTACACATGCGCCAGCGCCACGACGGCCACGCGCCTTGCCTGCGCCCAGCTCGAAGGCACGACCGGCATCGAAATGCTCAATGTTCCCTACCGCACTTCCGCCAGCGCCCTGACGGCCGTGGCTTCCGGCGAGGCCGACGTCTTCTTCATCGATATCGGCTCGGCGCGGGCGTTCTGGCAGGCCGGCAAGATGCGTCCGGTCGCCGTGACCAGCAGCGCCCGCGCCAAGGCCTTGCCGCAGGTGCCGACCTTGCGCGAGCAAGGCGCGGCGAACTACGAGTTCGTCGCCTGGTTCGCGGCTTATTTTCCCGCCAGGACCCCGCCGCAGACCGTGGCGAAGATGCGCGAGATCCTGCAGGCTGCCTATGCAACGCCGGGTTTTGTCGAGGCCTTGGCCACGTATGGCCACGAGCCGCTGCAGCTTGCGGGCGCCGATCTGCTGGAGCTCAACCGCAAGGAAATCGCCAAATGGTCGACGCTGGTCAAGGAGGGGGGCATCCAGGTGCAATAGGCGGTGCGGCGCGTGGCGCGCCGCGCTTGCAATGGCTTGCGGCCGGCGCCGCGGCGAACGCCTGAGCGGCTTTCCAAAGCGCTTTGCCACTGGGTTTTTTTACCTTCCAGGTGTTAGAATTTATGCACCTTACCTACACTAGTCAGAGCAATGGCAAGAAGGCAGACGAGTTCCAACGGCGCCGGCGAAACGCGCGAGAATCTGCTGCGGCTCGCAGCGCGGATTTTCAGCGCCCAAGGCTATTCCGGAACGACGATGCGCAGCATTGCGCAGCAGGCCGGCATAGAAACCGCCAGCATCTACTACCATTTCCCGTCCAAGGAAGACCTGGTCGACGAGGTGATGGAGATCGGTGCCACTGCCATCATCCAGCACATGACGGAACGGATCGAGGCCCTGGGCGACGGCGCCACGGCGGAAGAGCGCTTCCGCGCGGCCGTGCTGGGGCAGATGGCCGGCATGGTCAAGCATGGCGAGTACACGCTGGCCAGCAGCAGCTTGATAGAACAGCTGCCCGAAAAGGTGCGTGAACGCCAGAGCAAGCGGCGCGAGAGCTACCAGAAACTATGGGCCGGCCTGCTCGAGGACCTGCGCGCCGAAGGCCGGCTGCGCAGCGATGTAGACCTCCATCTGGCGCGCATGTTCATATTGGGCAGCGTGCAATCGATTCGATACTGGTTCAATCCGCGCAAGGGGTCGCTGGAGAAGGTCGCCGCGCAGCTTTGCGACCTGTTCTTCGAAGGCGTGGGCCAGCGCGGCTAGGCGGCGCGCAAAGCGGCCCGGGCCGCGGGCCGTGCCGGGCGCCGGCCCGGCGTCATGGCGCGGGTTCGCACAGCGCCATCAGGTCGGCGGCCTTCATCGCTGGATCCATCTTCCGTAGCGCGGCCAGCAGCGCCCGCGCGCGCGCCTGGCCCAGGGCGTCGGCGGTCAGCTCCATGAACTTGGCGTCCTGCTCGTGCTCGGGCATGGGATTCGTGTCCGTGCCGATCGGGTCCGCCACGAAGACGTGCTCTGCGCTGCCGTCGCGGAAGGTAACGGTCACGTCGGCGACGAACTTGCCGGGATGGCGCGTTTCGAGGCCGGGATCTTCGGTGATGCGGATGCCGCGCGCCATGGCGATGACCGGCGCCATGTCCACCCGGCCGTCCAGGTAGTCGCGATGGATACGGTAGCCGTTGCCCAGGCCCTGGACGGCAAGCGCCGCCTGGATGGGCAGGCTGAACTGGACATGTTCGATGTTGGTGGGTGCGTAGGCGCAGGCGTTGGCGGTGCCGACGACCACGTTGAAGTGCGGCGTGATCTTCAGGTGTATGTCGGCGATCTCGCCGCGCCGCTCGGCGTAGGGCCGCAGCGCGTCGATGTAGGCGTGCGTGCAGTAGCAGGCGCAATAGGCCTTGAGCCAGACGGTCGCGACCTGGAAGGGTTTGCCCGGCGCGAAGCGCTGCTGCGGGGCCTCGCCCGCCGGGCGCTGCAGGAAGGTCTTGAAGAATCCCTTGTTGCCGCTCAGGAAGGCGCGCGGTCCCGTGATGCCGGCCCGCGCCATGTCGGCGGCCATCATGCCGTTGCGGGTGCCCAGGCCGGCGTGGATGCGCTTGATGGAGCCGCCGGTCGAAGAGTATTCGGTGGTACCCGAGGTATGGCTGAGCGCGATCGCCAGTGCGTGGAGGGTGGTTTCGGCGTCGAAGCCGCGCAGTTTTGCCGCCACGGCGGCGGCGCCGAAGTTCGACAGGGTGCAGTGGGGATGGTAGCCGCGCCGCAGCAGGTCGGGCGCGGCAAGCAGGCCGATGCGCGTGTAGACCTCATAGCCGGCGACCATTGCCGTGATGACGTCCTGCAGCGACGAGCCCAGTTCCTCGCCGATCGCCAGGGCGGCGGGGATGACGCAGCTGCCCGGATGGCTGTAGCTGGGGCCATGGGCGTCGTCGTACTCGAAGCCGTGGCCGTACGAGCCATTGACGAAAGCGGCGTCGGCAGCGCTCATTTTCAGGGTCGAGGCGCTGACGCGGCTGGCGCCCGGACGCTGGTGGGTCAGGGCGTAGTCCAGCAATTGCCGGGACCATGGCATGGCCGAGATGCCGACCTGCAGCGCGAGCTGGTCGCGCATCAGGCGGTTCACGCCGGCCAGCGCCGCGGCATCGATATGCTCGTACTTCAGGTCCTGGATGAAGCGCACCACGGCCTGTTCGAGCGGCGGGCAGTTATCGGGCGGGTTGGAGGGGCTTGGGGTCGCGTTCATGCGGTCTCTCGAAAGGGGGCGTCGCTTGCGCGGCTTGACGGTCAGGGCAGGCGCGCCGAGGGAAAATCGGGCGCGCGCTTGTCGCGCAGCGCGGCCAATCCTTCCTTGACGTCCGGGCCCAGGAAGCACAGCATCTCCAGCGCCAGCGAATTGTCGAAGGCGGGGCCGGCGGTGCGCATCCAGTTGTTGAGCGACTTCTTGGTCGCGCGGATGGCTGTCTGGCTGCCCCGCGCCAGCTTCGCGGCAATCGCGAGCGACCTGGGCAGGACCTCGGCGCGTGGCGCGCAGAACGTCACCAGCCCGATGCGTTCGGCTTCCTTGCCGTCGACGAAGTCCGCGGTCATCAGGTAGTACTTCGCCTTGGACATGCCGCAGAGAATCGGCCAGATGATGGCGGCATGGTCTCCGGCCGAGACGCCCAGCCGGGCGTGCCCGTCGGTCAGCTTCGCATCCTCGGCCATGACGCTCACATCGGCCAGCAGGGCCACGGCCAGGCCGGCGCCCACGGCTGTGCCGTTGATCGCGGAAATGATCGGCTTGTCGCAGGCCAGCATGTTGTAGACGATGTCGGAGGCCTCTTTCATGACCCGCATGGTGGTTTCGTGGCTGTTGGACATGGCCTCCACGACGGACAGGTCGCCGCCGGCCGAGAACGCCCGCTCGCCGGCGCCGGTGACCACGACCGCCTTGACGCCAGGGTCGTCGTTGACGACGCCCCAGATCCGGGTCAGTTCCCAGTGCATGCGGTCGTTGGTGGCGTTCATGGCGTCGGGCCGGTTGAGCGTGACCAGCATGACGCCGTCGTCCTGGGGTTCGCACAGCAGGAATTCAAAGTCTTCGTAGCGCATGTTCGATACGGCTCCATAGCGTTGATGCGTATTGATTGCGCCACGCCGCATGGCGTGGCCGGCTGGGGCGAGTTTGAGTCCGCGCGCGAAGAAGGCGCAAGGGACTGCGGGCTTGCGTTCCGTACATCGGGCCGGGCGCCGATGGTATGCTCGTTTCGCTCGAGGCGCAGCGTGCCTCGGCGACGCAGCGAACCAGGAAGAACGGACCCAAGGATGAATGCTGAAACCCCTCAAAACCTGATGCTCGCCTCCTTGCAGGCGCCGCCCGTGCGTACGGTCGTGGCGGATCCGCAGAGCGTGCATGCCGCCATCGAAAGCCGCTTCTGCTGCCGCGAGTTCCTGGCCGACCCGGTCGAGCGCGAGACGCTGGAGCGTATCCTGCGGGTCGCGAGCTGGGCGCCGTCCGGCTCCAACAACCAGCCATGGAAGGTGTACGTGGTGCAGGGCGCCAGCCGCGCCGCGCTGTCGCAAAAGGTGCGCGCCGCGCAGGATGCGCTGAGCCAGGATCCGGCGCTGGCGGACAATTATCGCGAGCCGTACCAGTACTACCCCGTCGAGTGGGTGTCGCCGTACATCGAACGGCGGCGCGCTTGCGGCTTCGGCTTGTACGGCGTCCTGAACATCGCCCGCGGCGACCGGGTCCGGATGAACGAGCAACTGCTGCGCAATTTCGATTTCTTTGGCGCGCCGGTGGGGATTTTCTTCACCAACGACGAGATACTGGCCGAAGGCGCGCTGGTGGATACCGCCATGTTCGTGCAGAACGTGATGCTGGCGGCGCGGGCCGAAGGCCTGCATACCTGCGTGCAGGCGGCCTGGAATCGCTTCTCGTCGGTGGTCCTGCCGCATATCGGCGCGCAAGGCGAGCGCCTGGTGTGCGCGCTGGCGCTGGGCCACGCGGATGTGGATGCGCCCGTGAACACGTTCCGTCCGGATCGCGCCGATCCGGCGTCGTTCACGGCCTGGCTGGATTAGCGCCTGCGCCCGGCCTGGCCGAGCGTGCACGCCGCCCCGCAACCGGGGCGGTTTTTTTTCGCGCGGGCAAGGCGCCGGCTCATGCGGGCAGCGGCGTGTCGGTCTGGCCCAGCACGATGCGCGCGATGTCCGAGCCTATGGCTTCGATGGACCGGCCGCCCTTGGGGTCGTACCACTCGTGGGACCAGTTCAGGCCGCCGATCATGAACAGCCGCAGCACGGTCAGGTCGACATCGCCGGCAAGGTATCCCTCGTCCTTCGCCTGGCGCAGCAGTTCGCGCCATACGTCGCCGTACGCGGATCGCTTCTCGTGGTGCCGCTTGCGTAATGCCGGCGGGGCCAGGTGGAAGTTGATCACGCCGGCCGCCGTGAAATCGTTGTGCATGAGCAGCGCGGACAGGTGTCCGATGATGGCGATCCTGAGGCGGTCGGCGGCCGTCGCGTCCCTGGGGGCGCTGGCCAGGCGCCGCTGCACCTCCTGCTGCGGGGCTCCCAGGCCGACCGTCATCACTTCTTCGAGCAGGGCTTCCTTGCTGGCGAAGTGATAGAGGATGGTGGCCGGGCGCAGGTCCGCCAATTGCCCGATCTCGGCAAGCGTGGCGGCCACGTAGCCCTTGTGCCTGAAGACATGCGCCGCGGCGCGCAGCAGGCGATCCCGCGTCTCCGGCGACGCCTTGCCTTCCCCGCGCTGGCCGCGGGAGCGTCCTTTCTCCGACGCCTGGCTCTCGATGTGCTCTGTCGATGAAGTTGTGTCTGGCATGGGCAAATTCTAGCTTGACAGCAAAATCTCTTTTCTGAATAATCGTTTGAAATAGATCGGCCGACAATTGCCGTTTGGAATTGCGGCTTATGGATTCTAATCGCGTTATTGATTGAATTTAAAAGAAAAATATATGTTCCATCGCTATTTGCATGGAATTCCGTCTATTTTTTAATTGAATGATTGTTAGATTGGAGGGTGAAATGGCATATCCGAGGTTTGTCGAGTTCCATGAAGAGGGGCCCCGCGAGGGTTTCCAGAGCGAAAGGACGCTGTATCCGCTGGCCCGCAGGGTCGCCCTGGTGGACGCGCTGACCGCGACGGGCCTGAGGAAAATCCAGGTGGCCTCGTTCGTCAACCCCAGGATGGTGCCGGCCATGGCCGACGCGGCCGAGCTGTTTGGCGCCATTCAGAAAAAATCCGGCGTGCGGCATACGGCGCTGTGGCTCAACGCCAAAGGTATCGAGAAGGCGGCGGCCACCGCCGGCGTGGACCTGGACGGCAAGATGATGCTGTACGCGTCGGAAGCGTTCTCATGGTCCAACAATGGCTGTTCCGCCAAGGACCAGCAACAGCGGCAGCTGGAGTGGCTGGCGATCTACGACCGCCTGAATCTGCCGCTGGAGGCGGTCTATGTGGCGACCGCCTTCGGCTGCCAGATGCAGGGCGAGGTCCCGCTGCAGGCGGTGCTGGACATCGTGGATTTCGTCAGGGACCTGTGCGCGGAGCAGTCGCGCCCCTTGCCCAGCATTTTCCTGGGCGACACCGTGGGCTGGGGCAACCCCGAGGAGATCAAGCGCCGCGTCAACGCCGTGCGCGAACGGGCGCCGGGGATGCGGGTGGGCCTGCACCTGCACGACACGCGTGGCATGGGCGCGGCCAATTTCTATGCCGCCTTGCAGGAAGGGGTGGATCTGTTCGACAGCTCCATCGGCGGCCTGGGCGGCTGCCCGTTCTGCAATCACGCCAATATGCAGGCCGCGGGCAATATCTGCACCGAGGACATGGTGCAGCTGTGCCACGAGCTGGGCATCGAGACGGGCATCGACCTGGACCGGCTCATCGAGGCATCGCGCCTGGCCGAGGAGATCATCGGGCGTACCCTGGCGGGCAAGGTCATGCACAGCGATTCGCTGGATGCCCAGCGCGCCGCCCTGCGCCAGGCCCAGGCGGGGGAGCCGGCATGAGCGACGCGCTGCTTTTCTCGGTGGACGACGGGATCGCCACGCTGACCATCAACCGGCCGGCGCAGCGCAACGCCATCAACATCGAGGTCAACAGCCGGCTGTACGAGGCCTGGGAAACCATCGACAGCCGTCCGGACATCCGCGTGGTCATTCTCACCTCGGCGGATTGCGGCACCTTCTGCGCCGGCATGGACTTGAAGGAGGCCGCGCGCGTCAGGGAGGAAACGGGCGAGGACGTCGTGCGGTCGTTCAAGGATCCGTTCCAGGCGCGCATGCGCCGGGTGAAAGTGCCGATCGTCGCCGCCATGACCGGGCACCTGATGGCGGGCGGCATGATGCTTTCGCTGAACTGCGATCTGCGGGTGGGGCTGGCCGGCACCAAGGCGGGCATCACCGAAAGCAAGGTGGGCCGCGGCTCGCCGTGGGGCGTGCCGCTGGTATGGATGCTGCCGCAGCCGGTGCTGATGGAATTGATGCTGACCGGCAACCTCATGCCCATCGAGCGCCTGCGCGACCTGGGCTTCGTCAACGACCTGGGCGAAACGCCGGACGCGGTGCGGGCCAAGGCGCTGGCGCTGGCTCGCGCCATCCGCGACAACGCGCCGCTTTCCGTGGCGTGCGCCAAGCAGTCCATCCTGGCCGCCATGAGCGTGGGGTGCGATGCCGGCCTGGAAATGGCCTGGCGCATCCATCGTCCGGCCTACGAAAGCGAGGACGCCGAGGAAGGCCCGCGGGCGTTCGCCGAAGGCAGGAAGCCGGTATGGCTGGGCAGGTAGTGCCCGAACGTGGACGGAAAGGCGATGCCGGCGTCCGGCTGGCCCGCCGCCGATTGATTGTTTACGCACCTGGTTGATTTCATGTCTATTTCATCTCATCGGCTGCTCGAAGGCATTCGCGTCCTCGACATGACCGTGGCGCTGGCCGGGCCCTACGCCTCGATGCTGCTGGGCGGTCTGGGCGCCGAGGTCATCCGCGTCGAGGCGCCGGGCGGCAGCGACCTGGGCCGCAGCAATCCGCCGTTCGTGGGGCCGGGCGGGGTCAACTTCGGCCAGCAGGGCAGCGACGATGTGTCGCTGACATTGCTGAACCGCGCCCGCAACAAGAAGAGCATCACGCTCAACGTCAAGGATCCGGAGGGGCGGGCGCTGTTCGCCAGGCTGCTGCGCGAAAGCGATGTCTTCATCGAGAACCTGAGCGAAGGGGCCTCGGAGCGCCTGGGCGTGGACTATGCCCGTGTGCGGGAAATCAACGATCGCATCATCTATGCGTCGATCAAGGCCTTTGGCGAGCCCAGCAAGTACCAGAACCTCAAAGGCATGGACATCCTGGTGCAGGCGCTGTCGGGCCTGATGGCGGTGACCGGCGAGGCGTCGGGTCCGCCGATGCGCTGCGGGGTACCGGTGGCGGACCTGCTGGCGCCGCTGTACATGGTCAACGGCATCCTGGCGGCGCTGATCTACCGGGGCAGGACGGGCAAGGGGCAGAAGATCCAGGTGTCCATGCTCGATTGCCTGTCGTCCTGGGTGGCCGAGGAGCATTTCGATGTGCTGGCCCAGGCGGGTTTCCGCATGCGCACCGGCAACAACCACGAGCGCCTGGTGCCGTTCGGGACCTACGAATGCGTGGACGGCCACATCGCCATCGCGGCGGTGCACCCGGACTGGTTCGCCAGCCTGCTCGATGCCATGGGCCGGGCCGACCTGCAGCGCGACCCGCGCTTTGCCGACCGCGGCACGCGGATGCGCCATGCCGCCGACCTCGCTGCGCTGGTGTCCGAGTGGACCCGGGACAAGACGGTTGCCTTTGTCGAGCAGGCCCTGGTGCAGGAGCGCGGCGTGCCGGCGGCGCGGGTGCGCACGCCGCTGGAGATGCTGGACGATCCGGACCTGCACCGCAGCGGCGCCATCACCGATTTGCAGACCCCCGATGGCGGCACGGTGCGCGGCATGGGGCTGCCCATCGGTTTCTCGGAATGCCACGCGCAATTCGATGTACCGGCCCAGGCGCTCGGCCAGGCCAATGCATCGGTGTACGCGGACATATTGGGCCTTTCCGACGCCGAGATCCGGCGGCTGGAAGAAAAAGGCGTGATCTGATTCAACCAAGGAGACAAATACGCCGGCCTGTTCCGTACGCCCATGAACCTGGCGCCCGGAGCCTGCCCCGTATCCATATCATGAACATGATGAAAAAAATGCATCGCAAAGTTGTCGCGTTGATCGCGGCGTCCCTGGCCTGCCTGGCGGGCGCCGCGAGCCAGGCGCAGACCAAACCCTATCCCAGCGAGCCATTCACGCTGATCGTTCCGTTCGGCGCGGGCGGGGGCACCGACCTGCTGGCGCGCCACATCGGCAAGGCCATTACCGAGAAGACGGGGCTCGCGGCGATCGTGGAAAACAAGGCTGGCGCCAATGGCATCATCGGCGCGCAGCATGCGAAGAAGGCAACCGCCAACGGCTACAACATCCTGCTGACCACCAGCACCACGCATGGCGCCAACCCCAGCCTGTACAAGTCGCTGCCCTATGACCCGGTGGCCGACTTCGATCCGATAGGCCTGGTCGGCGTCGGCGGCGTCGTGATGGTGGTGAAGGCCGACTCCAGGATCAACAATGTCCAGGACTTCATCGCGGCGGCGAAGGCCAGCCCGCGCCCGATGACGTTCGGCTCGGGCAATTCGTCGTCGCAGGCGGGCGGCGAACTCCTGAAGTCGTACGTCGGCGTGGACCTGATGAACGTGCCCTATAAATCCGTACCGGCGGCCTTGACGGACCTGGTCGGCGGCCAGGTGGACGTGGTGTTCGCGGACTCCATCGCGGCGCAGCCCATGATCACGGGCGGGCAGGTCAAGCCCATCGGGGTGTCGACCAGGACCCGGATCCCGGGGCTGGAGAACGTGCCGACCATCGCCGAGCAGGGCGTGCAGGGCTACGAATTCCTGGGATGGATCGCCGCCTATACGCCCAAGGGCGTGCCCGAGGACCGGCGCAAGTACCTGAACGCCATGTTCAACGACATCGTGAAGGAGCAGGCGGTGGCCGACTTCCTGGCCCGCAATGGCTGGATCGTCCAGCCGGGCAGCATGGCAGAGATGGACAACTTCCAGAAGAGCGAGATCGCGAAATGGCGCAAGATCGTGGAAACGACGGGCATGACGGTGCAGTGAGGCAGAAGATGCCATCCTATGCCAGGTACCACACCCCGGAGATGCGGGCGTTCGAGGGCGAGGGGTGTTTCGAGGCGCTGCCGGCCGAGCTGGACCGGCTGGGGTGCGCGAGCGCGGTGATCGTCTGCGGGCGCTCGATGGCCAGGGACGAGCGCCTGCTCGCGCTGATACGCCGGCCGCTGGGAAGCCGGCTGGACGGCATATGCGCCGACGTCAGGCCGCACAGCCCGTTGTCGGCCGTACAGGCCGTCGCGCGGTACCTGCGCTCCAGCGGTACGCAGTGCGTCATCGCCGTGGGGGGCGGCTCGGCCATCGTGACGGCGCGCGCCGCCAGCATTCTCCGCGCCGAGGACGGGGACGTCGCGTCCCTGTGCACGCAATGGCTGGCCGACGGGAGCATGCGCAGCCCCCGGCTGGTGGCGGACAAGATGCCGCAGATCGTCGTGCCGACCACGCCGACCACCGCCATCCCCAAGGCGGGCAGCGCCATGCTGGACGAAGCGAGCGGGGCGCGGATGGCGCTGTTCGATCCCAAGACCCGGGCCCGCAGCGTGTTCCTGCATCCCGCATTCACCGCCAGCGCGCCGCTGGCGCTGCTGCACAGCGCGGCCTTCAATTCGCTGGCGCTGGCGGTCGAGGGGCTGCTGTCCAGGACGGCTCATCCCTTGTCGGACGCGGCCCTGGTGCATGCCGCCGGGGGGCTTTACCGCAGCCTGGCGCAAGGCGGCGCCCTGGCGTCGCCGGCCGAGCGCCGCGACCTGATCTGGTATGCGATCCAGGCCGGGCAGGGCAGCGACCATACCGGCGCGGGCATGTGCATCCCCATCGGGCACGCGATTTCATCGATGTTCAATATCGACAACGGTATCGCCAACGCCATCGTGCTGCCTCATGTGCTGCGCTTCAATGCGCCGTCGGCCAGGCGGGGAATCGAACTGCTGGCCTCGGCCCTGCGGGTGGATGGGGGCGGCACGGATGCCGGCGTGGCCGCCGTCGCGCGGGCGCTGACGCAGCTGGCGGCGGCTACGGCGTACCCGTCGCGCTTGCGCGATGCCGGGGTCGCCCGCGAGCGCCTGCCGGATATCGCCGCCGTGGCCATGCGGGACTGGTACTTGCGGAACAACCCGGTCCGGATCGAACACCCGGGCCAGATCGAGGCCGTGTTGCGCGATGCCTGGTAAGCCGGGCTGGAAATTTGGAGACATGATGGATTTCGACAATCTCGATGTCAGCGTCGAGGACGGCATTTGCCAGGTGACGCTCAACCGTCCGGAAAAATTCAATGCCATGAGCCTGGCGCTGCGCAAGCAGATGACCGCGTGCCTGCAGCGGATTGCCGGCGACACGGCGATCCGGGTCGTGGTGCTGACCGGCGCGGGGCGGGCGTTCTGCGCCGGCGGCGATATCAGCGAGTTCGAGTGCAGCAGCGAAGAGCT
Organism: Bordetella bronchiseptica; assembly: GCF_900636925.1. NCBI lineage: Bacteria > Pseudomonadati > Pseudomonadota > Betaproteobacteria > Burkholderiales > Alcaligenaceae > Bordetella > Bordetella bronchiseptica. The sequence continues at coordinate 4,505,446 of NZ_LR134326.1, read as the reverse complement.
CAATGACCTGATCACGCGCGTCAGCCACCAGTGGTTCAGGGCCTTCGCCAACCTGCCGCAGCCGGTCATCGCAGCGGTCAACGGGCCGGCCGCGGGGGCCGGCTGCAGCCTGGCGCTGGGAAGCGACCTGATATACGCCAGCGAGTCGGCGTACTTCACGCAGAGCTTCTCGGCCATAGGCCTGGCGCCCGACCAGGGGTCGGCCTATCACCTGCCCAGAAGGGTGGGGCTGGCGCGCGCCAAGGAAATGTGTTTTTTCGCGGACCGCGTGAGCGCGCCGCAGGCCCTGGAGTGGGGCATGATCAACGGCGTGTTTCCGGCCGATGCCCTGATGGACGCAGTGCGCGGCAAGGCCCGCGCCCTGAGCCTGAAATCGCCGCAGGCGCTGCAGATGATCAAGCGCATGCTCAACCGCAGTTTCGAGTCGACGCTGGAGGCCACGCTGGACATGGAGGCGGCCGCGCAGAGTTTCCTCTTTTCGACCGAGGGAACCCGCCAGGCGATCGGCGCCTTCCTGAAGAAGTGAGGCGGGCGGCGCGTGGCCGCCCGCCTTGCCGGGTGCCGGTTCAGGCGGCGCGTTCGAGGGCCTGGGCGTAGGCGTCGCCGCGAAAGCGCGCCAGGCGGCCATGCCAGGGGGCGGCGCGCTCGAATTCCGCGGCCAGGCGCATGACGAGATCGTCCTGGCCGAAGTGGCCGATGAGCTGCACGGCCACGGGCAGGCCGTCGGCCGTCCAGTACAGCGGAACACTGGCGGCCGGCTGGCCGGAGGCGTTGATGATGGCGAGGAAGGTGGTGTATTCCGAGACGCGCCGGCGGAAGTCCAGGAAGCCGCCGACCGGGGTGAGGGTGCCCAGCTTGACCGGCAGGGTGGTGAGCGCGGGCGAGAGAATGAGGTCGCAGGATGCCATGGCGCGCTCGATGGCGCGGCCCACGCCGTGGAAGCAATCGACGGCGCCGGCGTAGGTGATGGCGTCGATCCGCTTGCCCAGGGTGTAGCCGTCGGCGATGGCGGGCTCGAGGTCGCCGTCGGCGAGCGATTGGCCCGTTTGCCGCAGGCGCGCGTCGACGAGGCGGGCGATGGTGGTCGCCAGCATGGTGGCGTGCGCGTCGACGAACTGGTCGTAGTTGAAATTGGGCAGCGGCAGGTCGACGACCTCGTGGCCGAGTTCGCGGCACAGGTCGGCGGCCTGCTGCACGGCCTGCAGGCAGGGCTGGGCGATGGGCACGCCGTTCCAGGCTTCGCGCCACACGCCCACGCGCAGGCGCGCCCGGCCGATGGCCGGCACGACGCTGGCGCTCAGCGGCTTGGCGCATACCGGAGAGGCATAGGGGCTGCCCGGCTCGTAGCCGCTGACCGCGTCGAGCAGCGCGGCGCTGTCGCGCACGGTCTGGCTGAGCACGCCGTCGGTGGCCATGCCGCCCAGGCTCTCGCCCTTGAGCGGGCCGACCGGCAGCAGGCCGCGCGAGGGCTTGAAGCCGAACACGCCGCAACAGGCGGCGGGGATGCGCACCGATCCGCCGCCGTCGCTGCCGTGCGCCATGGGAACGATGCCCAGCGCGACGGCGACGGCGGAGCCGCCGCTGGAACCGCCGGCGGAGCGCTCGGGCGCCCAGGGGTTGCGCGTGGGGCCGCCGTAGCGCACGGCTTCGCTGGTCGGCGCCATGCACAGCTCGGAGACGCGGGTGCGGGCAAAGGGTATGAGCCCGGCCTGCTCCAGGCGGCTGGCCAGGGTCGAGTCCTGGGCGTAGCGGGTATCGGAGAACAGGCGCGATCCCACGCTGGAGGGCAGGCGCGTGGAGGGCAGGCCCGAATCCTTGAGCAGGAACGGAACGCCGGCGAAGCGGGTGCCGGGGCGCCCCTGGCGCGCGCTTTCCAGCGCGGCCTCGGGATGGGCGTGGCACAGCACCCCGTAGGGTTCGTCGTAGCGGCCGGCCAGTTCGAGGGCGCAGCGCATGGCGTGCTCGGCGGTCATGTCGCCGCGCGCAATGTGCTCGGACAGCTCGACCGCATCGAGTTTCAGGTAGTCAATGATGTGGCTTGCGTGCATAAATCAGCGATTCGGTTTCTGGCGCGCGGCCCAATCCCGCAGGGCCTGCAGCAGGGTTTGCAGGGTGGCGCGCAATGCGGCGGATGCGTCGGCCGACCACGGCGAGGGCCAGTTTTCCTCGCTGGGGGCGTCGGCGGGTTCATGCATGTAGGCGCGGCAGGCCAGTTCCATCTGGATGGCGTGCACGCCGGCGTCGGGCTGTCCGTACTGGCGCGTGATGGCGCCGCCCTTGAAGCGGCCGTTGACGACGTAGTCGCGGCCGCTGGCGCGGCAGGCGTCGGCGACGATGGCCTGCAGTTCCGGGCTGCAGCTGGCGCCGTCGTTGGTGCCGACGTTCAGGGCGGGTAGCTGCCCGTCGAACAGGCGCGGGATGCGCGAGCGGATGGCGTGGCAGTCGTACAGCACGACGGCGCAGTGCCGCTCGCGCAGCCGCGCGATCTGGCTTGCGAGCGCCGCGTGGAAGGGCTGGTGGTACTGCGCCTTGCGCCGGGCGATGGCGGCGTCATCGGGTTCGCGGCCGACGCGGTAAAGCGGCGCGCCGTCGAAGTTGGTGGTGGGGCACAGCCCCGTGGTGGCCTGCCCGGGGTAGAGCGAGCGCCCGTCCGCGGGACGGTTGACGTCGATGACCGAGCGCGACACGTTGGTGCACACCAGCGTGGCGTCCAGGTCGCGCGCGAAATCGTAGAGCCGGTCGACCCACCAGTCGCAGTCGCGCACGGCATCCCAGTCGGAGACGAAGTCGTGCCTGAGCTCGTCGGGGATCCAGCTGCCGGCGTGGGGGATGCTGCACACCAGCGGCGAGCCGCCTTCGTGGATGGTCAGCCATGGCGGCGCCATGGCCGTCTGCGGTCCGGTCATCGGGCGGCGCCAAAGCCGGCCGTGAAGCGTTCGAAGACGGCGGCCACCTGGTCGACCTCGGCTTCGGCGCAGAAGAAATGGTCGGCGGCGGCGCCGCATTGCGGGGCGGCCTTCATGCCCAGCGTGTTGACCGGTTCGAGGGCGGCCTTGATGAAGCCGGTGACGTCGAACGGCAGCGGGCCGTCGGTGGAGATCACCTTGAGCGGGCCGAATTTCTGCCGTTCGGCCTGCGCGCTGCCGTGTCCGTCCCAGGTCTGCTCGTCGACGACCAGGGAAAAGCCGGTCTGGTCGCGGATGACGGCCACGTACCGGCTCTGGCTATGGGCCAGCGCGCGCGCGACGGCCTCGCCGTGCTCGGCCGGCACGTCGATGAGCCAGTAGCGCTCGGGCCAGACCTTCATGGGCATCTTTTTCCAGACTTCGATCGGATCGTGTGCCATGGCGTGTTCTCCTTCAATACGGATCGTGGGGGGACGGCATCAGGCCAGGTAGACGGATTTCTTGTGCAGAAAGAAATCGACGCCGTCTTCGGATAGTTCGTTGGGGCCCAGGCCGGAGGCTTTCCAGCCGCCGGTGGAGACGTGCGGGTACAGCCCGGGGGGGACGTCGTTGATCTTCACCACGCCGGCCTGCACCTGGTCGGTAAAGCGGCCGATCGCGCGCGCGTCGTGGCTGAACAGGGCGGCGCCCAGGCCGTAGCGCGTGGCGTTGACTTCGGCGATGGCCTGATCCAGGTCGTCGCAGACCCGCAACGCCAGGACCGGGCCGAAATACTCGTCGGTCCACAGCGGGTCATCGAGGTCATGGACCTGGATGAGCGCCGGCGACAGGTAGTTGCCGTGGGCATAGGGCGCCTGTTCGATCGGCGCGCCGCCTTCGATGAGGCGGGCGCCGCGTTCGCGCGCCTGGGCGATGGCGTCGACCAGCAGGTCGCGCTGGCGCGCCGAGATGAGCGGGGCCAGGCAGGACTCTTCCTGGTGGGGCAGGCCGGGCCGCAGGTCGCGGACGATGTCCAGCAGGCGTTCCAGGAACGCGTCGGCGATGTGGCGGTGGACCAGCACGCGGCTGACGGCGGTGCATTTCTGGCCGGCAAAGCCGAAGGCGCCAAAGGCGATGCGTTCGGCGGCAAGGTCGAGGTCGGCGTCGGGCATGACCACGGCGGCGTTCTTGCCGCCCATCTCGCACTGCACGGCCGCGCCCCGGCCGGCTGCGGCGGCGGCCACCTGCAGGCCGACGCGCGTCGAGCCGGTGAAGCTGACGGCGGCGACGGCCTCGCTGGCCACCAGGGCGCGGGAGACCGCGTCGCCGTCCTCGATGAGCGCATTGAACACGCCGTCGGGAAAGCCCGCCTGGTGCATGATTTCGATCAACGCCAGCGACACGGCGGGGGTGGAGACCGAAGGCCGCCAGATGATGGGGTTGCCGCCTATCAGCGCCGCGCCGATTTTCTGGCAGGGATTGGACAGGGGGTAGTTCCACGGCGTGATGATGGCCGCCACGCCGCGCGGGAATTTCTCCTGGACGATGCGCAGCGCGCCGTTGCGTTTGACGGCGCCCTGGCCGCCCCAGGCCGGCCAGCCGGCGTAGGCGTGCAGGAAGCCCGCGGCGGCGCTCACTTCGCCGCGCGCCTCCTGCAGGGGCTTGCCGGCTTCGAGGGCGAGCAGGCGGGTCAGTTCGTCGAGGCGTTCGAGCAGCAGCGCGGCGGCCTTGCGCAGCGGCTCGGCGCGTTGCAGCGCCGGCACGGCGGCCCAGGGGGCGGCGGCGGCCGTGGCGCGGGCAACGGCGGCCTCGGCGTCGGCCGGCGTGGCGCAGCCGAACTCCCGGCCGCTCTGGCGCGTGTCATGGGGCAGCGCGGTGCGGAACGTGCGCGCGGCCGGCGTCTGTGCCCAGCGGCCGCCGATGTAGGCGCAGGCGCCGATGTCAGGGGAGGAGGTCATGGTGTTCCTAGGCGCAGCCGAACTGGGCCGCCGTGCCCGGCGAGCGGTTGGGGCGCGGGTGCCCGAGCAGGGTGTCGGCCACGGGAGCGTCGAGCACGCAACGGAAATGGTGCAGCACTTCGGCCAGTTTCTCGTCGGCGGTCTCGTGGATGCGGAATGGCGCGGGCGCGGCGAGCACGTCGCCTTCGGCCAGGAAGAAGCCCTGGATGACGTGGCGCGCGCCCATCGACTGCAGCACGGGCCGCAGCGCGTAGTCGACCGACAGGACGTGGGCGACGCTGCCGCCGGTGGCCAGCGGGAGGACCGATTTGCCGGCCAGCGCGAACTGCGGCAGGACGTCCAGGAAGGCCTTGAGCAGGCCGGAGTAGGACGCCTTGAAGACGGGCGTGGCCACGATCACGGCGTCGGCCTGCTCGATGAGCGCGGCCGCCTCGCGCAGCGCCGCGTTGCCGAAGTCGCCGGCCAGCAGCGCCCGCGGGTCGATGTCGCGCACGCGGATGTGGCGGGCCTGCTGGCCGCGCGGGCCCAGTTGCGCCAGTACGTGGTCGACGAACAGCGCGGTCTTGGAGGTGGGTGAGGGGCTGGCCGAGATGGCCACGATTCTTGCGTCGATCATGATGGTCTTACCTTGCTTTGCGGTCCTGTCCGGCCGTGGTCTCGTGCCAGAACAGCAGGCGGCGTTGCGCCCAGTTCACCACCAGCGTCGCCATGGCGCCCATGAAGGCCAGGGTGAGGATGCAGGCGAACATGATGGGCAGGTCGAAGTTCAGCGAGGCGGCCTGGATCAGGCTGCCCAGCCCTTTCTGCGACGCCACGAACTCGCCCACCACCGCGCCCAGCAGCGACAGCACCAGGGCGATCTGCAACCCGGCGAAGATGGAAGGCAGGGCCGAGGGCAGCTTAATGTCGCGGAAGATCTGGAAACGGCTGGCGGAAAAGGCGGTGTACAGGTCGATGAGTTCCTGGCGGGCGCCGCGCAGCCCCGTGACGACGTTGACGAACATCGGGAAGAAGCAGATGAGCGCGACCAGCACCACCTTGGACATCAGGCCGAAGCCGAACCAGACGATGAGCAGGGGAGCCAGCGCGACCTTGGGCATGGACTGCAGCGCGACGACGTAGGGGTAGACCATGCGTTCGAGCAGGCGGAATTCCGCCACCAGCCCGCCCACGACCACCGCCACGCTGCATCCGAGCACGAAGCCGCCGATGGTTTCGGCGGTGGTGGTCAGCAGGTGGGGCCACAGCAGCCCGGTGGAGTAGCCATGCCAGAGCGCGCGGAAGACGTCCAGCGGCGGCGGCAGGAGATAGGCCGGCATGCCCAGCCAGCGTACCGAAATGTCCCAGAGGCCCAGGATGAGCACGAGCGTGACCAGGGGCAGCAGGACGTTGGAGAATCGATTTGCCATGGGTGTGTGTTCCCGTCAATGATTCGCGACGGGGCTTTCCGTGCGATTGGCAGCCGTGGTGAAGTGGCTCTTGAGATGCGCGCACAGTTCGCCGAATCGCGGGTTGGAGGCGATGTTCGACTGGCGCGGGCGGGGCAGGTCGATGACGACATCATCGATGACCTTGGCCGGGCGTTCGGACAGGACGATGACGCGGTCGGCCAGGAAGACGGCTTCGTGGATCGAGTGGGTGATGAACAGCACGGCCTTGTCCGTTTCCATCCAGATGCTTTGCAGCTCCTCGGACATCTGCTCGCGCGTCATGGCGTCGAGCGCGGCGAACGGTTCGTCCATCAGCAGCAGGCGGGGGTTGTGCACCAGGCCGCGCGCGATGCCCACGCGCTGCTGCATGCCCCCGGAGAGTTCGCGCGGATAGTGGTCGGCGAATTTCTCCAGCCCGACCAGCTTGAGCAGGTCCAGCGCGATGCCGCGGTGTTCGTTCTCGTTCAGGCGCAAGGCGCGGATCGGCACCAGCACGTTTTCGACGACGGTCTTCCAGGGCAGCAGCACCGGCTGCTGGAAGACGATGCCGACGTCGCGGCGCGGGCCTTCGATCCGGCTGCCGTCCAGCAGCGCCTGCCCGCCGCTGGGCCGCAGCAGGCCCGAGACGATCTTTAGCAGCGTGGACTTGCCGCAGCCCGAGGGGCCGAGCACCGCGACGAATTCCTTGCGGCCGACGCTCATCGTCATGTTGTCGACGGCGAGCAGGCTGCCGCGGCGCGTTTCGTAAGTGACCGACAGCGCGTCGATCTGGAGTTGGGGGACCGACGGCCCCCCGGATTGTTCAGTCATGGGCGTGCTTCCTGACGTACGGCGTTCTCAATGCTCCCGGGCCTGCCTGGCCACGGCATCGGCGTCGAACTTGTTGTATTCGCCGACCAGCTTGTTGGAATAAAGCGTGTCCAGCGGAATGTCGGTCTTGGTGACTTCGTTGCCCAGCTTGAGCGCCTCGATGAGCATGGTCCAGTCTTCCTGCGAGAACGCGCCGTACTGGCGCGGCTGGCCGTCGCGGAAGTAGTTGAGGTTGGCCATGCGCACCTTCAGCACTTCCTTCTCGCGCTCGAGCGTGGCCTGCTCCTGGTCGGGCCGCGGCTTCATCGCCGGGTAGTCGTCCCAATAGGCGCGGATGCAGCTCTCGAGGTTGGCCTGGCAGGCCACGGTGCCCTTGGTCAGGGCGCGGCCGAAGCGCGCGATCAGGTCCGGGTTCTGGTCGTACAGCTTGCGGGTGACGGAGATGCCGTGGCTGGACAGGCCCTGGTAGGCGGCGGGCAGCGGCACGCGGCGGATCGGGATGCCGTTCTGCTCGACGCGCACGTGCGCGGTGTCGAACAGGTTGAGCACCTGCACCTGGCGCGTCTTGAGGGCGTCGAACGCGGCCGCGCCGGTGCCCACGGCCAGGAACTTGACGTCGCCGGCCGGCACGCCCTGGCTGGCGAGGATGGCGCGCGACATGAAAATATTGCCCGAGGTCAGCCCCAGCACGCCGATGGTCGCGTCCTTCATGTCGGCGAAGGACTGGATGGGCGAGTCCTTCAGCACCGCGAATTCCCAGATCGAGTTGCGCAGGTAGTTATAGGGAAACAGGATCGGGTAATCCGGCTTGCCGGGCTGGCGCGCGACGACCAGGGTTTCCAGGCTGGAGTAGGCGCCCTGGATGTTGCCGGCCAGCAGCTGGGGCACGATGACCCCCGAGCCGGTCAGCACCTGCACCGTCAGGTCGATGCGCTCGTCCTGCCAGTAGCCCAGCTTCTTGGCATAGGACAGCGGCGCCACGCCCGAGTTGATGGCCGACGGCCAGGCGAACACGAATTTGTCGGCCGCGCTGGCGGCCGCCGGCGCGGCGCCGGCCAGTGCCGCGGCCACGCCGGCGGCGATGAATAGTTTCGATGCTTTCATTTCTTCCCCTTGGCCGTGTGCCGGCGTGAAGTCAGCTCTGGTTCCAGGTCGAGCTGGGTGTCGAGTACTCGTGTTCGGGCCAGCTCTGCACGACCGGCAGCACTTCCTTGCCGATCAGCTCCAGGGCCTTCTTGTTGGTTTCGTGGCCCATGCCGTCGATGCGCCAGATCAGGTCGTCGATGCCCATTTCGTGCAGCCGGCGGCAGCGTTCGATCAGGTCGTCGGGCGTGCCGGCCATGATGTAGGGCGCGTTGTCGATGAGGTATTGCAGGTTGTCCATGTTGGCGCGGATGCGCTCGATCTGGGCGAAGTACTCATAGCCTTCCGAGCGCTTGGCCAGCTTGGTCATCCAGTCCATGATGACTTCGACGAAGCGCAGGGTGTTTTCCTCGGTCTGCTTCAGCGCCGTGGCGCGATCGGCGTGGCAGTTCACGCCGACCGAGAACAGGGCCTGGCGCTTGGTGATGGAGCCGGCCACGCATTGCGCGTTCTCGGCGCCCTTGCGATAGGCGTCGATGCAGGCTTGCGCGTACTCCCAGCCCAGGATGCTCAGGCCGCTCATGGCGCCCACGCCCATCCGGCCGGCTTCCTCGTGCGATTCGAGGCTGGTGGCCGACAGGTGCACCGGCACCGGGCGCCGGCCCACGGGCCACGGCGACATGCGGCGCGGCGGGATGTTGTAGTAGGGGCTCTGGTGTTCCAGTTTTTCCTGCGTGAAGCCCTTGCCGATGATGGCCAGGAACTCGTCGCGGTACTCGCGCGTCAGCTTGGCATCCACGCCGAAGGCGTCGAGCGTGTAGGGGTTGTTCGAGCGCGCGCCGCCCAGTTCGGCCCGGCCGCCCGACAGCAGGTCCAGCGTGGCCATCTGTTCGACGATGCGGATGGGGTGGTTGTAGGGCAGCAGATTGACCGAGGCAATGCGCAGGCGCATCTTCGTGGTGCGCGCGGCCACGTACGGCAGCACGATTTCCGGCGCCGAGGTGATGGCCTCGCCGCTGGCGAAGTGCTGTTCCGACATGGCGTAGCCGTCGAAGCCGCAGGCTTCCGCATGGACGGCTTCGTCCACCACTTCCTTCATGCGCTGGGCCCACGTGGTGCCCGCCGGGCAGATGGCCTCATGGAAAAGAATGACCTTCATGGCAACTCCTGCTATAAATGGTGTGGCTTGTTTGTGGTGTTCCTAATATAGGAACATCGTTCCGAATAAGATGAGCGCATCATCGCCGCTGCGCCTGCCGGCGTCAATATAGGGTTTCCCATTACTCCGCCCTGGACAGGGAAAAGGGGCTTGTGTGCTGGCTCTACGCCTCATGATTTGAAAGGCGGAACGATTGTTTCTATAATCGGAACGATTTTGCGAAACATAAGATGGAGGAAGCCACAGTGGCGGCAGACGGGAGCAAAACCCGCAAGGAGGAAGGCGGGGCCGAGTCGGGCGGAAGCCAGGTGATGACCAAGGGCCTGCGAGTGCTGAGCCACGTCGCGCACTGCGGCGGCGAGATCGGCGTGCGCGAACTGGCCCGCGACGTGGGCCTGCCCGTGGCGGTGGTGCATCGGCTGGTGAGTTCGCTCTCCGAGCTCAACTACCTGGAAAAGAACCCCGAGTCCGGCAAGTACCGGATCGGCTATGAAGCCTTCGAAGTGGGGCGCACCTATCTGCGCTCGGCGCGCATCGAAACCTGCGCCCCGCCGGTGCTGCGCAACGTGGTCGACGCCCACAGGCTCAATGCGTTCCTGGGCGTGATGCGCGACCTGAGCGTGATCTACCTGATCACGATCCAGGACTATGGCCACTACGACATCCGCATCGCGCCAGGCTCCGAGGTGCCGCTGGCCACCACCGCGATGGGCAAGGTGCTGCTGGCCGACCTGGCCGACGACGAGATCCTGGAGAAGCTGGGGCAATATGCCGAGAAGCGCTTCTCCGCCTTCGATATCTCCAGGCGCGACACGGTCATCGAGGAGATCGTGCAGATCCGCCAGCAGGGCTATGCCGTTTCCGAGGACGGCTCGTTTCGCGGCACGGTGTCGGTGGCGGCGCCGGTCTACAACTTCACCGGCCGCGTGATCGCCGCGGTCAGCGTCGGCCGGCCCACGCAGATCAGTAGCGGTCCGACCGTCGAGTCGATGATCGAGTGCGCGGTCGAGGCCGCGGGCAGGATCTCCGCCTGCCTGGGCGCGCAGATCGCCAACCAGCGGCGCGGCGGCTGAGCCGCGCGGCTTTTCGGGTAACCTGCGATGGCGCGCCGCCCGGCGCGCTTGCACGCAGGAAGGGCCGTGGCCATCGATGTCAATTATTCGTCCTGGGATACGTCGCGCAAATTCGGCGCGGGCTGGCTGCTGCGCACCGATCTGGGGCGGGTGCGCGCGTTCGCCGAGGGCCAGGCGCTATACAGGCAGGGCGATGTGCACGACAGCTTCTTCCTGGTGCGATCGGGATTCCTGCATACGGTCGTGCACGGCGCCAATGGCGGCGTCCTGCTGCTGGAGATCTTCGGGCCGGACGCGATTTTCGGCGAGGCCTCGGCCTTCGTCGACGAGCCGCGCTATGTCACGGCCAGGGCGGTCACGCCCGCGGTCGTGACCGAGTACCGCGTCTCCGAACTGCTGCCGGTGCTGGCCGGCGAGCCCGGGCTGGCGGTGTCGCTGATCCAGTTGCTGGGCATCAAGCACCGCATTCTCATCGGCAAATTGCTGCGGGCAACCTCGGCCAGTCCGCGCGAGCGGCTGGAGGGCCTGCTGGGCCGCATCGCGGCGGGCTCGGAGCAGACCCGCGCGCTGCGCCTGACGCACGAGCAGCTGGCCCGCATGACCGGCCTGAGCCGGGTGACGGTGACCCGCGCGCTGAAAGCCATGGCCGAGGAGGGACTGGTCGACACGCGCGGCAAGGGCGTGGAGATCCGCGACGCCGAGCGCCTGCGCGCGCGGCTGGGGCCGTTCTGAGGCCGGCGTGAAAATCCCCGCGGTTTTGTAGCGCGCGATACAACCCGCTGCCTGCCTTGTTTCTACAGTGATGGTTTTCACGGGGAAGCGGGCGGCATGCTGCTGGACAATGTAATCGCCTTGGTGACGGGCGCCGCGCAGGGCAACGGCGCGGCGATTGCGCGCGGGCTGGCGGCGCAGGGCGCCGCGGTGGCCGTGTGCGACATCGACCTGGCCGGCGCGCGGCGCACGGCCGAGGCCTTGCGCGCCGAGGGCGCGCGCGCCGCCGCCTATGAGCTCGATGTCCGCGACGCGGCGCGTTGCGCCGCGGTGGCCCGCCAGGTCGGCGAGGACCTGGGGGCGCTCGGCGTGCTCGTGAACAACGCGGGGGTGCGTCCCAGGCATGCCTTCGACGGCGACGAGCGCGACGCGCTGTGGCGCCAGGCCATGGACGTGAACGTGGACGGCGTGCGCAACATGACGCTGGCCTGCCTGGAGGGCCTGGCGGCTACCCGCGGCGCGGTGGTCAACATCACCTCGATCGCGGCCAGCCGGGCGTCGGCGCAGTCCATCGCCTATTCGACGTCCAAGGCGGCCGCGCAGATGCTGACCAAGGTGCTGGCGCTGGAGCTGGCGCCTTGCGGCATCCGCGTCAACGCGGTGGCGCCCGGCGTGATCGAAACCGCCATGACCCAGTCCAGCCGGGACGATCCCCAACGGCGCGGCGCCCTGATGGCGCGCATCCCGATGCGCCGCTTCGGCAGCCCGCAGGACCTGGTCGGACCCGTGACATTCCTGGCTTCGCCGATGTCGGCCTATGTCACCGGCGCGGTGCTGGCGGTCGACGGCGGATTCCTGGCTGTATGAACACCGGCGTGCGCGCCGATATCGAAGCCCGTCCTGGAAGGCGGGCAAGCACTGGAGGAGACCTGCAATGAAATCGCTGTTCCGTTCCCTGTCCGCCGCGACGCTTGCGCTGGCCGTGGTGGCGCCCCAGGCGTTGGCGCAAGACGCCTATCCGACGCGGCCGATCCGCATCGTGGTGCCGTATCCGGCCGGCAGCGCGCTGGAGTCGGTGGCGCGCACGGTGTCGCAGACCTATAACGACAACCTGGGCCAGCCGGCCGTCATCATGAACAAGCCTGGCGGCTCGGGCATCATCGGCACCCAGGAAGTGGCGCGCGCGCAGCCCGACGGTTATACGCTGCTGCTGGGCACCAACCAGACGCATGGCGCGAACTCGGCGCTCTATCCCAACCTGCCGTACGACGCGCTGGGCGATTTCACGCCCATCGCCGGGCTGGCGCGCATGCAGCACGTGCTGGTGGTGCGCAAGAACCTGGGCGTGGACAGCGTGCGCGGGCTGATCGAGCTGGCCAGCAAGCCTGGCGCAAACCTGAACGTGGGCTCCAGCGGCAATGGCTCGGCGTCGCACCTGGTAGCCGAAATGTTCATGCGCAGCGCGGACGTGAAGATGGCCCATATTCCGTACAAGGGCTCGGGCGAGGTCGCGCAGGGCCTGCTGGGCGGGTTCGTGGACGTGTCGTTCGCCACCTTGCCCAGCGTCCTGCCCTTCATCAAGGACGGTTCGATCGTGGCGCTGGCGGTGGCTTCCAGGGATCGCGCGCCGCAGCTCGACAGCCTGCCCACGCTGGCGCAGGAGGGCGTGCGCGATGTCGAGGCCGATGCCTGGACGGCGCTGTTCGCGCCGGCCGGCACGCCGCCGGCGGTGCTGGCCAAGGTCTCGGCGGTCACGATCGACGCGTTCAAGGATCCCGGCGTGGTCGAGAAGATCGCCGCCACCGGCTTCGTGCCGGAGGTCTCCGACGGCGCGGCGTTCAAGGCCTTCCTGGCGCAGGACATGCAGCGCTGGGCGGACGTGATCAAGGCGGCCAACGTCAAGCTGGATTGAGGCGGCAGATGGCGGCGCGGCCAGACGCCCTATGTCGCCACCCAGATGCTTTTCAGGCGGGTGTATTCCTGCAGCGCTTCGCGGCCGCTGGAGCGGCCGTAGCCGCTGAGCCCGATCCCGCCGAACGGAGAGCGGATGTCGGTGGATTTGTATGTGTTGATCCACAACGTGCCGGCGTTGATGGCGGCGGCGACGCGATGGGCCCGCTTCACATCATGGGTCCATACGGCGCCGGCCAGGCCGAACTCGGTATCGTTCGCGAGGTCGATGGCCTCTTGCTCGGTGTCGAACGGAAGGCAGGCCATGACGGGCCCGAACACTTCCTGGCGGGCCAGCGCGCCATCGCGCGCCACGCCCGTGAAAATGGTGGGCGGCACATACAGGCCGCGCTGCGGCACGGCGTTGCCCGCCTGGCGGCACCGGGCGCCATCGCGCCTGCCCTGTTCGATCATGCGGTTGACGTGGTCGAATTGACGGCGATTGTGGATGGGCCCGATCGCGGTGCTGTCGAGCTCGGGCAAGCCCATTTCCAGGGTCGACGCGGCGTCCAGCAGGCGCTCGACGACCTGCTGCTCCAGTGAGCGGTGCACGATCAGCCGCGAGGGCGCGACGCAGGTCTGCCCGGCGCCTATGAACATGCCTTTGACGGTGGCTTCGCAAAACCGATCGAGGTCGGCGTCCGGAAAGACAATATTGGCCGACTTGCCACCCAGTTCCAGCACACAGGGCTTGACGACGCGGGCGGCGGCGCCCGCGACCCTGGCGCCGGTTTCCGGCGAGCCGACGAAGCCTATCTTGCGTACCAGGGGATGCTCGATGGCGGCATTGCCCATGGTGTGTCCCAACCCGGCAAGCACCGCCACCAGGCCGGTGGGCAGGCCGGCCGATTCCGCGATCCTCACCAGCGCTATCGCGCTCAGGGGCGTGAGTTCGGAGGGCTTGAGCAGGACGGCGTTGCCGGTCGCCAGACTGGGCGCCAGGTGCCAGGCGGCCATGAAAAGCGGCGAGTTCCACGGCACGATGTGCAGCAGCACGCCGATGGGTTCGCGCACGGTGTAGTTGAGGTACTGGTTGGGAACGGGAATCACGTCGCCGTAGAACTTGTCGCACCAGCCCGCGTAGTACTGGAACATGTCGGCGACCCGGTCGACCTGGGCGCGGCAGTCCCTGATGGGGCGCGCGGCGGTCACGGCTTCCAGTTCGGCCAGGCGCGCCAGGTTTGCCCGGATCGCCGCCGACACGGCAAGCAGCACGGCGGCGCGTCCGTCCGCCGGCATGGCCGCCCACCGGACTTGCGCCGCCGCGGCGCTTTCGGCCGCGCGCCGGACCAACCCGTCCGAGCCGTCCAGGTAACGGAACAGCGGTTCGCCGGTCGATGCGTCCAGGACCTCGATCGCTGCGCCGTCGCCCGGCACGATGTCGCCGCCGATGAGCGAGCCGACCCGTCCATCGCAGTGGATCGACGGCCACGGACCGCCATCGATGACGTGTTGCAGGCGTGCGCCGATGGTCATCGCCGTTACTCCATCGTGATGTTGGCGTTGCGGATGACGGCGCCCCACATCGCGGCGTCGTGCGCCACGTGGGCCTTCATGTCCTCGCTGCTGCCGCCGACGGTGGCAGCCCCGATTTTCTTGAAGCCGTCCTGTACCAGCGGGGCTTGAAGCGCGATGTTGATTTCCCGGTTGAGCCGTTCGATGACATCGTCGGGGGTGCCTTTCGGCACGATGATGCCGCCCCAGCCCGATACGTCGAAATCCGGCACGCCGCTTTCGATCATGGTCGGGGTGTCCGGAAACTCGGGCAGCCGTTGCGGCGAGGTGACCGCGATCGCCTTCAGCTTGCCCGCCTGCACGAGCGGGGCCGAGGATGTCGTGTTGTCGAACATCACGTCGACGCGGCCGGCGATCAGTTCGCTGAGTCCGCCCGCGCTGCCCGTGAACGGGACATGGGTCATCTCGACTCCGGTGCGCTGCATGAACATTTCAGAGGAAAGATGGCCGGTGGTCCCGTTGCCGGAGGAGGCGAAGAAAGCGCCTTCGGGCTTCTTCTTCAAGTAGGCGACCAGTTCGTCGACCGAGTTCGCGGGATTGCTGGCAGGGACGAGCAGGAAGTTATAGGTCTTGATGAACTCGGTGACGTAGTCAAAGTCCTGCTCCACGTCGTAAGGCAGCTTCTTGTAGAGAAACTGGTTTATCGCCAGCATGGTCGTGGGGGCATAGCCTATGGTGTAGCCGTCGGGCTTGGCCCGCGCGATGGCCATCGCGCCTATGCTGCCCGATGCGCCCGGCTTGTTTTCGATGACGACGCTCTGTCCGAGCTGCACGCCCAGTTGCTGGCCGAGCAGGCGCGAGACGACGTCCGGAGAGCCGCCCGCGGCGGTGGGAACGATGAAGCTGATCGGACGCTCGGGCCATGCGGCCTGGGCGGGCGCGGCCAGCGGGACAAGCAGGCAGGCGGCAAGCACCATGGCGGTGCGGGAGAGGGTTTTCGTTGGACGCAAGGTGCGCAAGACGGTATGGAACATGATTTCCCCAGGTTGGTGTCGTTATGCAAAGGGCGCCGCTTCGAGCGGGCGCCCCGTTCGTCGGTCCGGCTTGCCGGCCCGCCAAGGCCTCAGCTGTAGAGGATGTCGAACAGCCGCGAGTTATCCAGGTCTTTCTCTTCCGATTGCTCGAGGGCCGTCTGGATGATCCGGTGGGCCAGTGTGCCGACTTCGGCATCGACGTCCATCTGCCTGGCCAGCCCCACGGCGATACCGACGTCCTTGGCCATCAACGCCAGGGAGAAGCCGGTGTGATAGGTGCCGGACAGCACGGCCTGTTCGACCTTGTTGGCGGTCGAGCTGTTGCGGCCGCTGGATTGGTTGAAGATCCGGTTCATGGTCGCGACGTCGAGCCCGAAGCGCTTGCCGGTATGGATCGCCTCGATCACCGCCAGCCAGCCGATTGCCGAAATGTAGTTGTTCAGGGCCTTGACGGTATGGCCCGCGCCGATCGGCCCTACGTGCGCGATGGAGGTGCCCATGGCCTGCAGGATGTCCATGGCCGCGGCGACGGTGTCCGCCTCGCCGCCCACCATGATGGCCAGCTCGCCGGTACGCGCCTTGACGAAGCCGCCCGAGACGGGCGCATCGATCATCCGTACGCCCGCCTCGCCCAGGCGCGCGGCGAGCGCGCGGGTCGTGGCGGGGTCGCCGGAGGTCATGTCGATGAGCGTCGCGCCGGGCTTGATGCGGGCGGCGACGCCGCCGCTGCCGTTGTCCCCGTCGAGCACGCGCGTCACCACCGTGGAATCGGGCAGGACCGTCACGACGAAGTCGGCGCCCGCGACGCAGGACGCGATCGGCGCGACGCCGGTGTTGAATTCCTCGGCGAACCGGGCGAGCACGGCGGGATTCGCGTCGTACGGACGGACGTCATGGCCGGCCCGGACCAGCTGGGCGGCCATCGGGTAGCCCATGGCGCCCAGGCCGATGACGGCGATCGATTTGCGCGCCGCGGGGCTGGCTGGCGCGCAAGCGGCGGCGGCATCCGCTTCGTCGAAGACGGACTGCATCTGCCGGAACGCGTCGCCGGCGGCGGGGATGCCGCAATACACGGCGCTCTGGAGGATGACCTCGGCGATTTCCTTGCGCGGCACGCCGTTCGTCAGCGCGCCCTTGATGTGGATCCGCAGTTCGGGCGCCCGGTTCAGCGCAATCATCATGGCAATGTTGGCGATGCTGCGGGTGCGGCGATCCAGCTCGTCACGGCCCCAGACGCGGCCCCAGCAGTATTCGGTTGCCAGGGCCTGGAATGGCGCGGTGTATTCGGTGGCATCGCGCAGGGAGCGCTCCACGTTGTCCGCGCCCACGACTTCCTTGCGTATCGCCAAACCCTTGTCGTATATGTCGTTGGTCATTGCTGTTCCCGGTATGCAGCCTTGGCGAAGCGGCCAGGGCCATGGGCGCTAGTCTAGGAAGGCGGCACGCGCCAGGGAATTGCCGCGCGCGGTATTTTGCGTTGCCCTGTGGGCAACGCCTGCTCAGGCCGTGGCCTGGAAGGCCGTCATGGCGCCGGCCAGGTGAGCGGCCAGGCGTTGCGCGCTCAGCGGCAGGGAGCGGCCCATCCTGGTGACCAGATGGGCCTCGGCGCTGGAGAGCACCGGATGATCCATGGGCAGGGCCACGAGTTCTCCGGCGATCAGCTCCTGGGCGATCGAGAAGGCGGGCGCGAACGTGATGGCCTCCTGGCTGCGGAGGTAGTGGTACATCACCGAAGACGAGTTGGTCGTCAGGGACACGTTCAGGGCCACATGTTCGACGCGCGCCGCCATGTCCAGCAATTGCATGGTGCCGAAAGAAATCGGTTTCATCGCGATATTGAAATCCGCCACGTCGCCCAGTTTCAGCGGCCGGCCGATCCGTTGCAGCGGATGGCCCGCGCGCACGATGGCGCACAATGGTTGCACGGCATGCGCCCGCGACAGAAGCCGGTTCTCCTGTGTGGGGTGGTAAACCAGGCCGATGTGCGCGTCGTCGTCGCAGACCCTGCGCATCACCTCGTTCGTTCCGGCTGTTTCGATATTGAGCGTGATGTGCGGATAGCGGGCGCGGAACGCCTGGATCGGGGGGCCCATCAGGTCGCTGACGAAACCGGCGCCAAGCGAGATGGACACGTGGCCGCGCAGCATGCCGCGGGTCTCGCGCAGTTTCTCGGCCAGGTCGTCGCTCATGGACCGATGCGAGCGGTAGAAATCCATGAGCAGGGCGCCGACTTCGGTCGCCTGGACGCCCCTGCTGCTGCGTTCGATCAGCGTGGCCGCCACCTCTTTCTCCAGCAAGGCGATCTGCCGGCTGACGACCGATGCGTTGACGTTCAGCTTGTCCGCGGCCGCGCGTACCGAGCCGGCGGAAACCGCCTCATACAGGTAGAACAGGCGATGCAGGTTCAGCTCTTCGTTCATGATCCCGGCGCTGGTTGCGTGATGGCGGGGACGATTGTAAGAGCTGGCCGGCGACCGGGGCCAATGGGGCGTGCGCCATGCGGCGGCGCGCCGGCCCGCGCGCTGCCGGTCGGCGCTACTGGTCCGCCTTGGCCCGGGCGGCGAGCCCCTCGGTGTCCTTGGCGACGGTGCGGACGAACTGGTTGAACTGCGCCACCGACGCGGAGGGCTGGGCCTCCATGCCCAGGCTGTTGAGCTTTGCGCGGACTTCCGGGTCCGTGAGCACGGCCGTCGACACCTCGTACAGGCGTTGCGTCACTTGGGGATCCATGCCCGCGGGGCCGTAGAGTCCGTGCCATACCTTGAAGTCGTAGCCCGGCAATCCTGCCTGGCTCGCGGAGGCAATGCCCGGGAACAGCGTGGATGGTTCGGAGGAGGTCAGGCCGAGCGCCTTGATGCGGCCGGCGGCGATCAAGGGCATGACGGTCGGCGGCGTGGCGAAGCTGACGTCGACGTCTGCGGCGATGGTGGCTACCGCGGCGGGGTTGCCGCCCTTGTAGGGGACGTTCAGCAGCTTCACGTTGGCCGCTCGCATGAACTCCACGGCCGCGAGGTGATTGGACGAGCCCACGCCGGCGCTGCCGTGGCTGATGCCCCGCGAGCTTTGCCTGGCCGCGGCGATGAGGTCGGTGAAGTTGTTGAACGGGCTTTCATTGCGGGCGACGACGACCAGCGGAAAGCTGACCAGCTTGTTGATGTGCGTGAAATCCTTGATTCCGTCGTAGTTGACGCCGGTATAGAGCACCTTGTCCATGCCATGGAGGTTCATCATGCCGATGTACAGGGTGTAGCCGTCCGGCTTGGCGCGCGCGACGTAACTGCTTGCGATGACCGTGGCGGCGCCGGGGCGGTTCTCCACGACGACGCTTTGTCCCAGCTTCTGTCCCATCTTCTCGGCCAGGATGCGGCCCAGCGAGTCGGCCGACCCGCCGGGCGCGAACGGAATGACCAGCGTGATCGGCCGTTGCGGCCAGTCGGAGGCCAGGGCGGCGGCTGCGCCGGCCAGCGAAAGCGCGAGTGCGCCGGCGCAGCGGCTCAGCCATTGGAGGGGGGTGGGCTTGGTGGTGGGCATATCGTTCCTCTTGTGCTTTGTTATCGCGGGGCCTGGGCGATATGGCGGACCGCCATGCTTTCGATGATCTGGACCAGGGCCAGGTGGGTGGCGAGGGGGATGCCGTCGACATTGGGGTCGACGCGGTTGTCGACCGAGTTGATCAGGCCCACATCCACGCCGCGGCGCAGCAGGTGTTCCTCGAGACTGGCGGTATGCAGGATCGGCGCCATGCCCAGCCGGGCCGCCAGCGCGGCGGCGATGGCGGTGCAACCCCAGTTGCTGCAGGCGGCGGAGACCAGCACGTCGCACGAGGAGATGGCGCCGATTTTCTCGCCGTGCTTCACATGGCGGGAGACGGCGTCGGCGATCAGGCCCATGCCGATCTCATTGCCGCCGTCGCCGATGCAAAGCGTGGGGATGCCGCGGGCGCGCGCCAGATCGAAGATGTGGTCGATGCGGGCGCGTCCCTGGCCGTAGTCGATCGCGCGCATGCTGTAGTAGACGCCGTCCCGGGCCCGGCCGACGCGCTCGGCCGAGATCAGCAGGTCCGGCTTGACGCGGGCGAGCAGCCGTTCGGCTTGCCGGTCGGCATCCGCCGTATCGACCGTGAAGGTCTCGAACGAGACCGCCGCGAGGCTGCCGTCCTGGCTGGCGTGCCTGGCCTCGTCGAACGAGAGCACCGAGAATCCGGCCACGGTGAAAAGCGCGGCCAGGCCTTCGGCCAGGGTTGCTTCGCATACGACTACGTTGTGCGTGCCGCGCGCCAGCGTCAGGGCGCGCGCCAGCACGGCGGTGCCCGCGGGGCCGTCGTTTTCCCCCACGCGCGGCGAGATCCAGGCGCGCGAGACCGAGCCGGTCGTGTACAGGACGGTGGCGCCCTGTCGTAGGCCCGCCAGCAGGTCGGCGGCGGCGCCGACTGGCGAGGCGTTGCCCAGCGTGGCGCGGGAGGCCTCGAGCAGGGCTTCCACGCCCCTGCCGCCGATGTCGATATTGCTCAGTACGTCCAGGCGCCGGTCCAGTGCGGCCAATGCGGATTCCTTGTGCATGGTCTATTCCTTGCCGATCACCAGGCTCGCCACGGCGTCGGGGTTTTTCATCATCGCCGCCAGGGTGCCGAGCGAGCGCTCCACGGCTTGCACCACCGTGGCCAGGCCACCCACGCGGGCCACGCCCTCGGGGGTGGGGCGCAGGCGCAGCGAGACCTTGGCGCCCGGCTGCCCATGGGTGTTGGTGGTGAGCACGCCGTGGTCGCGCAGCAGGATGGCGCCCAGCGCGGAGGTGACCTCGGCGGGCACCAGGGATGTGTCCGCGGCTGTCAGCCCGGCGCGTTCCAGGGCCATCTCGACCAGGTCGTCTTCCACGATGATGGGCCCCAGATCGCTGCGCAGGACCCGCCGCCGGCCGAACTTCCGCTCGAACAACACGGTCAGCTGCTCTCCCATCGCCGCTTCTTCGCGCAGCCAGGCTGGGTCGAACATCTGGAGGGACTGCGTGACGGCGGCGATGATGGGCGAGCGCGCTTCGCTGCCGAATTCGGCGGCTTTCGCCGCGACCCGCTGGACCAGCGCGTCGCGGCCGGCAAGCAGGCCCGCCCGCGGGCCGACCATGCCCGCCTTGTCGCAATTGGTGATGACGAGATCGGCGCCCAGCGCAAGCGCATGCGCGCCACCATGCAGGATGGGCCGGATGCGCGCGCCGTAGGCGTCGTCCATCAGCACGACGGCGCCGCCCTGGCGGGCGATGTCCAGCATGGCGACGATGTCGGCCTCGGGCAGGCGGTCCAGGTTGCTCGATACCGTGGTGATCAATACCAGGGCGGGTTCGTGGGCGGCGACGGCCTGCCCGAGGCCCTCGACGCTGTCGCTTTCGACCAGTTCGACCCTGGCCGCGTAGCTGCCGCGCGGGACCGACGCGTGCGATTTGCTGGCCGCGGGCACCGCGCTGACGACCGGACGGCCTTGGCAGAGAGCGCCGATCGCGGCAATCAGCCCGCCGCTGGTGCGGTTCAGCAGCGTTGCCGTATGCAGCGGCCGGGTTCCGCCCACGTGCCGCACCGCGGCCTCCTGGAAGGCCTCGTCGACCAGCCCCGGGCCGGTCCATTCGTCGCACACGACGGGCATGCGTTCGGCCTGCATGGGAAAGGTGCGCAGGTTGCCGGTGAAGATGGCGATGGAATCGCGGCCTTGCCGCTGCAGCCGTCCGGTCGCGATGCGTTGCGCGTGGACCAGCCGCTGCCGTTCCTCCACGCTGGATTTGAGGATTTTGCCCCGGGCGTAACCCACCGTCGGGTCCACGGGGTTGCCAAACCGGTCGGTGCGGGCGTTCGTGCCCTTCGTCGTTTCCATGCGCTGCCAGTCCATGAGGGTGTGCCTGCGAAAAAATTATAGGCAGCGCTGGGAAATTTAAAACGACAGTAAAACTGACTTGTAGCGTAAATTTTATTTACGCTAAGATTGGCCTGTCCCAGCGTCGCAGAAAGTGCGCAAGTCCGCCATGCTCAATCTGAATCGCCTACGCCTGCTGCACGAGCTTTCGGTCATGGGCTCGATTACCGCGGTGGCCAAAGTCATGGGCCTGACCCGGCCGGCCATCTCCCAGCAACTCGCCCTGCTGGAGAAGGAAATGAACGAAGCCTTGCTGGAGCGCTCGTCGCAGGGCGTGCGGCTGACGCCGGCGGGCGAGCGGCTCGCCTTGCGCGCCGCCGAGGTCTTCGGCCTGGTCGACCGGCTGGAGAGCGACCTGCAATCGGGCGGGGGGCTGATCACCGGCGAGGTCAGGGTCTCGGCGTTCGGTTCGCTGGCGACCGGCCTTGCGCCGCTGGCGTTTCGCAACCTGCGCGAACAGCATCCGCGGATCGCCTTGCGCTTTACCGAGACGGAATCCAATTCCGGACTCAAAGCGGTCGTCGCGCGCGAAATCGACCTTGCAGTCATCGACGAATGGGCGGACGTCATGCGGCCAGCCAGGCCGCTGGAGTTCGCGCAGTTGGGCGAGGACCGCTTCGTGCTGGTGGTGGGCAGCACGCACCCGCTGGCCAACCGGCGCAGCGTCCGCCTGCGCGAGCTGGCGCAGCAGCAGTGGGTCATCAACCAGGCGGCGCCGGCGTATCGGGCCCATCTCATCCGCGCATGCCAGGCCGCCGGTTTCACGCCGAACGAGATCTGCAACTGCAGCAACATGACCGCGACCATCGAGTTCGTCCGGCAGATGGGACTGGTGACCGTCCTGCCATCGATGGGGCTGGGCTGGATCGCGCATTTCGACGGCGTCAGGATGATCAGCCTGAATCCGCCGATCAACCGCAAGATCCGTGCCGCCATGCTGCCCAACGCGCTGGCCCGGCCGGCGGTGAGGGCGGCGCTCGAAGCTCTCAAGCAGGCCGCCGCGCAGTGGCGGCAGCGCGCCTGAGCCGCGCGCTCGCGCGCCTTACCCCAGTTCCTCGGTCACCCGGTCGGCCTCGCGCTTGAGCGCGGCGGCGATGGTCTTGCGGCGGTCCGGGCCCATGCGGCCGTAGTGGGCGGCGATGCTGAGCGCGGCGACGGGCTGGCGGGCCAGGTAGATCGCCACGCCGATGCCGTACATGCCCTTGAGCAGGTAGCCCGGGTTGAGCGCGTAGCCGCGCTGGCGGGTGTCGGCCACCTGGGCGCGCAGCTTGTCCACGTCCAGGCTGGGATAGGGCTGCAGGCGCGGTTGGATGCGGCGCAGCACGTTCTCGACCTCGCCGTCGCCGAACGCGGCCAGCAGCGCCAGGCTGCCCGAGCCCACGCCCAGCGGGCGGCGGGTGCCGATGTTCTGGGTCAGCACCTTGACCGGGAAGGAGCCTTCCTTGCGGTCTATGCAGACGGCGTCCAGCCCGCTGCGTATGGTGAGCATGACGGTGTCGCCGGTGCTTTGCGCCAGCCGCTCCAGCGCCGGCCGGGTGACGGCCTGGATGTCGAGGCGGTTGGAGGCGCGCTCGCCCATGGAGAGGAATTCCAGGCCCAGGTAGTAGACGCGGCTGCCGGCGGCCTGCTCGACGAAGCCTTCGGCGCTGAGGGTCTTGAGGAAGCGGTGCAGCGTGCCCTTGCTCAGCCCGCTCTGGGCCTGCAGGTCGGAAAAGCGCATGCCGTTCGATGACGAGCTGTAGGAGAGGATGCGCAGAATCTCCAGGGCGCGCCTGACGCTTTGCACGGTGTCGCCGCCGCCGGCCCGCGTGGTGCCGTTGTCCTCCATTGCCGTCTCCTGCCTGTCCGTTGCGGCGGCCCGCCCGCCCGGGCGCGCCGCCATTTTTTCTGGCTGTTGGTACTAGTGTTCCGTATCGCGGAACTTTTTAGGCGTATCCGCGATTTTGCCGCGTTTCGTTTCTAGAGTCCAAACCCAGTCCCGGCGGCGTCGCCGCGTTCGGGGAGGAGGCAAGGACATGATCGATATCGCGAAGTCATACCAATGCAGTCCCGCGCTGTGGCGCGACAGGGTGGATCCGGCGTTCCTGCGCGAGCTGCGGCGCGTGGTGGCCGATACCGTGCTGCCCGAGGCCGAGGCCATCGACCGGCAGGACGTGTACCCGGTGCAGATAATCAAGGCCATGGCGCGCCGCGGCTATACCAGCCTGACGCTGCCGCGCCAGTGGGGCGGCGGCGCGGCCCCGTACGGGCACTGCGCGGCGGTGTTCGAGGAGGCCTCGTACGGCAGCGCGGCGGTGGGGATCAGCCTGATCACCATCCTGCAGGCGCAGACGCTGATCAACCAGTTCGGCGCCGAGTCGCTGAAGGCGGCGGTGCTGCCGGAATTCGCGCAGGGCCTGATCACCGCCTACGCGCTGACCGAGGCGAATCACGGCAGCGATATCCGCAGCCTGGACACCAAGGCGCGGCGCGGCGCCGGCGGCTGGACGCTGGAGGGCCGCAAGTCGTTCATCACCTCGGGTTCGGCCGCCGAGGCCTATATCGTGCTGGCCGAGACGGACCACGGCGTGTCCACGTTCTTCGTGCGCCGCGATATGCCGGGGGTGTCGACGTTCGACGGCCCGACGTCGGGGACGTTCGGCCTGCGCAACGGTCCGCACGTCGACCTGATCCTGGACGGCGTGGTCGTGCCGGACGACCACCTGATCGGGGTCGAGGGCAAGGGCGTGCGTCAGGCGGTGACCACGCTGGATTTCTCGCGCACCATGGCCGGCGCCATCAGCCTGGGCATCGCCCGCGCCGCGTTTGACAACGCGCTGGCCTACGCGGCCGGGCGCGAGGCGTTCGACCAGAAGGTGCTGGGCTTCCAGGGCATCCAGTGGTATTTCGCCGATCTGGCGACCCGGATCGACGCCGCCCGCCTGCTGGTGTACGAGGCCTGCGTGGCGCTGGACGAACACCGCGAGATCGCCCGCTATGCCAGCGAGGCCAAGCTGGCCGCCAGCCAGGTGGCCACGCGCGCGGCCGAGCAGGCGATCCAGATCTGCGGCGCCTATGGCGTGACCGAGCGCGCGCCGTTCGGCCGCTATCTGCGCGACGCCAAGGCCTACGAGATCGCCGGCGGCTCGTCCGAGATCCTCAAGAACACCATCGGCAAGCAATTGCTTGCCTTCGCCGCCCACCATCTGTCCGGAACCAAGACGTGATCACCGACCGCCTGTATGCCCTGGCCGAAAGCCAGCCCGACGCCATTGCGCTCGTTTTCGAAACCCGCCAGTACCGCTACCGGGAGCTGGCCGACATGGTCAGCGCCATGGCGGCGCGCCTGCACCGGGCCGGCGTGCGGCCGGGCGACCATATCGCCCTGATGTGCGGCAACCGCCCGGCCTTCCTGGCCTGCTGGTTCGCGCTGGGCGAGCTGGGCGCGGTGTGCGTGCCGCTGAACACCGGGCTGGTGGGCGAGGGCTTCTGCTATTCGCTGGCCAAGAGCGAATCGCGCCTGCTGATCGTCGAGCCCGAGCTGCTGGCGCCGCGCCGCGACACCCTGGCCGCCATGGAAGGCGCGCCGCCGGTGCTGGAGATCGACGCCGCGATGGACCTGCCGCCGGCCGAGCCGCCGGCGCGCTGGGCCGGACCGCCGTGCGCCGCGGGCGACCTGAACAGCATCCTGTTCACGTCGGGCACCACCGGCCTGCCCAAGGGCGTGACGCTGCCGCATGGCGCCTATGTGGCCGCCAGCGACGACATGGTGCAGTCGCTGGCGCTGACCCGCGCCGACCGCATCCTGGTGTTCCTGCCGCTGTTTCACGCCAACCCGCAGATGTACGCGGTGGCCTCGGTGCTGGGCTGCGGGGCCACGCTGGTGCTGCTGCGCAACTTCTCGGCCAGCCGCTTTTTCGACGAAGCGGTGGCCCACGGCGCCACGGGCTTTACCTATGTGGGCACCGTGCTGTCGATCCTCGACAAGCATTATCCCGAGCCGCGCCGCGATCACGCCCTGCGCTGGTGCGTGGGCGGCGGTGCGCCGGCCCGCGTCTGGGAGGCGGTGGAGTCGCGCTTCGGCATCTCGGTGCGCGAGCTGTACGGCATGACCGAAACCGGCGGCTGGGTGTCGATGAACACGCCGCAGCGGGCGCGCTTCGGCTCGGTGGGGCATGCGCGCGCGGGCATCGAGCTGGCCGTGGTGGACGAGGCCGGCGCGCCGGTGGCCATCGGCGCCAAGGGCGAGATCGTGGCGCGTTCCGAACGCCCGCACGTGTTCTTCTCGGAGTACTGGCGCAATCCCGAGGCTACGGCCGGCACGCTCAAGCAGGGCTGGCTGCACACGGGCGACCGCGGCTACCTGGACGAGGACGGTTTCCTGTACTTCGACGGCCGCCAGAAGGAACTGATCCGGCGCGGCGGCGAGATGATCGCGCCCACCGAGGTCGAGCAGCAGCTGCTCAAGCACGAGCAGGTGCGCGATTGCGCGGTGGTCGGCGTGCCCGACGACATCATGGGCGAGGAGGTGCATGCGTACGTGGTGCTGCAGGGCGAGCCGGACGCCGGCGCGCTGCAGGCCTTCCTGAAGGCACGCCTGCCGGCCTATATGGCGCCGCGCTATTTCTCGTTCGTGCCCGCCATTCCCAAGACCGAAACCCAGAAAATCAAGCGCCATCTGCTGGCCGACCTGCCGGCGCAGGTCGTGGACCTGGCCGTGGCGCGCCGCTGACCCTTTGCACCGATAACAGGAGAGACAACCCATGACCCGACGATGGAAACAACGGCCCCCCGGCTCGAACTGGGGCGATTTCGGCGATGACGACCAGCTCGGCCGGCTCAACCTGCTGACCCCCGAGAAGGTGCGCGAGGCCGTGGCCGAGGTGCAGGAAGGGATCGTGTTCAGCCTGAGCCTGCCGCTGGACATGCCGGGCGGCAACGTGCTGAACCCGGCGCGCCATCCGCCGCGCCTGATGCCGACGCGGCGCGACGACAAGCCCATGTACCTGCACGCCTTCGAGCACGACCACAACACCACCGACGTGGCGTGCGACGACATGGTGGCCATGAGCCTGCAGTACTCGACGCAATGGGACGCGCTGTCGCACATCGGTTCGCATTTCGACGCCGACGGCGACGGCGTGGCCGAGATCGTGTTCTACAACGGCTATACCGGCAAGGAGAACTTCTCGCACCGGCGCGAGGACCGCGACAGCCCGTCGCGCGCGCATCGCCTGGGGATCGAGCACATGGCGGCCAAGGGCGTGCAGGGGCGCGGCGTGCTGCTGGACCTGCGGCGCCATTTCGGCGACGAGCGCAAGCGCGTCGGCTACGACGATCTGATGCGCGTGATCGAGCATGACCGCGTGGAGGTGCGCAAGGGCGACATGCTGTGCCTGCACACCGGCTTTGCCGACGTGGTGCTGGGCATGGGCGGCAAGCCCGACGCCCAGCGGCTGGCGCGTTCGTGCGCCGTGCTCGATGGTTCGGACAGCCGCCTGCTGGACTGGATCGACGACAGCGGCATCGCCGCGCTGATCGCCGACAACTATGCGGTCGAGGACCGGCCCTACGATTTCAAGGGCGATGGCTGCCATGCCTTGCTGCCGCTGCACGAGCGCTGCCTGTTCAAGCTGGGCCTGCACCTGGGCGAACTGTGGCATCTCAGCCCGCTGGCCGAATGGCTGGAGCGGCACGAGCGCCATGCCTTCCTGCTGACCGCGCCGCCGCTGCACCTGCCCGGCGCGGTGGGCTCGCCGCTGAACCCGATCGCCACCGTATAGGAGCGCGCCATGGCACTGGAAATCGAGGACGCCGATGGCGTTCCGTACGTGGGCCTGGGCCTGCACTTCGCCGAGTTCCCGCTGGGCCGCCGGTTCCGCACCGTGGGGCGCACCATCACCGAGGCGGACTTGGTCAACTTCGTCAACGCCACCGGCTTTACCGAGGTGCTGTTCACCGATACGGAGTTCGTCCAGGCGCAGTCGGACATGCGCGGCCGGGTGGTGCCGGGGGCGCTGGTGTTTTCCATGGTCGAGGGCCTGCTGATGCAGGCCTGCATGCAGCACACCGGCTTCGCCTTCCTGGAGATGGAGCTGAAGGTCGAGGGCCCGACGTACGTGGGCGACACGCTGCACGTGCGCTGCGAGGTCATCGAGGCGCGGCCCAGCAAGAGCCGCGCCGACCGCGGCCTGGTGCGCACGCGCAACCATGTCGTCAACCAGCGCGGCGAGGTGGTGATGGTGTACACCCCCATGCGTTTCGTCAGGCGGCAGTAGCATGGCCCGGCGCAAGATGCCGGGCATCGTATAACAACGACGATTTCTACAAGGAGAGAGACATGAAGAAACCAATCGGAATCCTGCGGGCCACGCTGCTGTGCGGCGTTGCCGTCCTGGCCACCGGCGGCCACGCGTTCGCCCAGGACAACTGGCCGTCCAAGCCGATCCGGCTGCTGGTGGGCTTCGCCCCGGGCGGGCCGACCGACAACGTGGCGCGCATCCTGGCCGAGAAAATGGGCACGGAGCTGGGCCAGCCGGTCATCGTCGAGAACAAGGCGGGGGCGGCGGGCAATATCGCCGCCACCGCGCTGACGCAGGCCACCGCCGACGGCTACACGCTGCTCTACAACACCTCGTCCATCGTCATCGCGCCCTGGGTCTACCGCTCGCCCGGTTTCGACCCCTTGAAGGACTTCGCGCCGGCCGGCCTGACGGCGGCCGTGCCGCTGGTGCTGGCGGCCAACATGCAGGTGCCGGCGCAGACGCCCAAGGCGCTGGTCGATATGGTCAAGGCCGGGCCGGACAAGTACAACTATGCGTCCTCGGGCGTAGGCGCCATCGAGCACCTGACCGCCGCGCAACTGTTGAGCACGCTGGGCCTGAAGGCGACCCACGTGGCCTACAAGGGCACGGCGCCGGCCCAGGTGGACCTGATCTCCGGGGCCACGCAGTTCACCACGACCACGCTGAACACGGTGATTGCGCCGGTGCAGGCCGGCAAGCTGCGCGCGCTGGCGATCACCAGCCGCGAACGCTGGTCGGGCATGCCCGACGTGCCGACCGTGGCGGAAACGCTGATCCCGGGCTTCGAGAGCCTGGCCTGGCAGGGCATCGTGGCGCCGGCCGGCACGCCCGAGCCGGTGCTGGCGAAGATCAACAAGGCCATCAACGACGCCCTGGCCTCGCCCGACGTGCGCCAGAAGCTGGACCAGCAGGGCACCATCGTGCTGGGCGGCTCGGTCGACAAGTACCGCGCCTACATCAAGTCGGAATACGACCGCTGGGGCAAGGTGGTGGAGCAGGCCGGCGCGCGCATCGACTAGCCGGCGGCCGGGCTGCCCCTGCGGGCGGCCCGGCGCCCGCATGTTTCAACGCCGGCTTCGGCTGGCGACGGCGTCGGCGATCGCCCGGGCGGCGTCCTTGTGCTCGTCGGCCGTCTGCACCATGCCCTGCATGGAGGCCGTCATCTCCAGCGTATCGTGCAGCGTCGCATGCGCGCCGAACTGCATCAGGCGCTTGGTCATGCGGGCGATGCGCGGGGGATGCCGCGCGATGCGCCGGGCCAGGGCGTAGGCTTCGTCGAGCAGGGTGGCGTGCGGCACCACCCGGGATACCAGCCCGATTCGTTCGGCCTCGCGCGCGTCGATGAAATCGCAAGTCAGGGCCATTTCCATGGCGCGCGACAGGCCCACCGCGCGCGGCAGGAACCAGGCGCCGCCATCGCCGGGCAACAGGCCGACCCGCAGGAACGATTCGGCGAACACCGCCTGGTCGGACGCAATCCGGATGTCGCACATCAGGGCGACGTCGCAGCCGCCGCCGACCGCGTGGCCGTTGACGGCCGCGATGGTGGGCATGGGCAGCCCGTGGATGGCCCGCGGGATGGCGTGCACGCGCTCCAGGTTCAGGTCGCGCGCGGCCAGCGGATCCTCGGGGGCGAAAACGCCGCGCCGCTCCAGCATGTCGTGCACGTTGCCGCCGGCCGAGAAGGCCTTGCCGGCTCCGGTGACGATCAGCACGCGCAGTTGCGGCGTGGCGCAGATCACGGGATGTATGGCGGCCAGGGCGTCCATCATCGCCAGGCTCATGGCGTTCTGGGTGGCCGGGTCGTCCAGGGTCAGCAGGCCTATGCCTGCTTCGTCGACCGAGAACCTGGCGTAGCAAGGGGAAGCGGGGGCGGGCGTCGTCATGGGCGGGCTCATGCGGTGGCGTGGGCGGCGGCCTGGCGGCGCGCGGTCGCCGCCGCCAGGGTCCGGTCCTGGCCGGACTGTTCCAGCGACTGCAGGTACAGGCGCCAGTTGTGCGGGTTGTGGGGCGCGCGGAACGAGCGGCGCGCCAGGTACGCAATGGTGTCGGGATGGGCGGGGGCGGCCCGGAACAGCGCTTCGGCGGTCAGGTATTCGTACACATCGCGCTGATCGTGGCTGCCGCCGGCCGCGTGCGCCACGTCGGCGCAGGCAAGCAGCGCGTCGGCGCTTTCCCGGTAGCGGCCCTGGCGGAACGCCAGCAGGGCGCCGACGATCGGCACGACGGCCTGGCGGTAGGCCTGGGCGTTGTCGGTGCCGCCGTGGCTGTAGCGCTCCAGCCGCTCGGCCAGGGCCTGGGCCTGCTGCCGGTGCTCGGGGTTCGCGCTGCTGCACAGCGCCATCGCGTAGTGCACGTCGGCAAAACCCATGACCTGGTCGTCGATGCGCGCGGCGCTTTTCTGCGCCACGGCTTCCCAGCGCCGGCCGACATCGACGCCGCTCAGTTCCAGCCGCATCAGCAGCGAGGCTTCGTTGCAGACATCCAGGTATTCCACCGAATCGGCCGCGAACACGGTGCGGTCGTACCAGTCCAGCGCGGCCTGCGCGTCGCCCTGTTCGAGATGGATCAGCGCGCGGTGCCAGTGGATGTGGTGGCGGAAGTTGTTGGCTTCGCTCCAGTGCCGCTCGTGGCGGGCGATCCACGCCAGCGCGTCGGCCTTGCGGTCGGTCGGCTCCAGCGCGTGCGCGACGGCATGCACCGCCCACGGATCGTGCGGCGTCAGTTCGAGCGCGCGCCTGCCGCTGGCCTCGCCCCGGGCCAGCTCGCCGGCCTCGACCTGGCCGAAGGCCATCATGCTGAGCATGTAGGGATACAGCGCGTCGTCCTCCGACCAGGAGTCGATGGCTTGCGCGATGCCGTCGCGGATGCGGGCGGAGCGGCCCAGGTAGAAGTAGCCGAAATGCGCCATCTTGACCGCCAGGATGTCGCGGGGATGGGCGCGGGCGATGCGCTCCCAGTGCTCGGTCGCCGCCTGCAGCGAGTCGCGCGACCAGCAGGCCAGGGCGTCCAGGTGCCGCTGTTCGCGTTCGGTGAGCGCGGCGCGCCCGGGCTGCAGGCCGGCCGCCAGCTGCGCGGCCTTGTCGGCCAGCGGGCGCAGTCCCATCAGCAGGTAGAAGTAGCCGCGCAGGATCAGCGCCATCGGCATTTGCGCGTCGTGCGCGAAGGTGGCCTTGAGCGCGCCGCCGATGTCGCCGTGGAACTGCAGATAGCGCTTGACGGTTTCGTCGAAGGCCTCGACCGCCTGCGCGTTGGCGGCCGTGAATTCCAGCCCTTCGCGATTTCGCTGCCGTGTCATTGCGTGCTCCCGGAGTCGTAGAACGCCTGGATGCCCGTGATGGCACGCCCGACGATCAGGGCGTGGATGTCGTGCGTGCCTTCATAGGTGTTGACGGCCTCGAGATTGATCATGTGCCGGATGATGTGATATTCGTCGGACACGCCGTTGGCGCCCAGCATGTCGCGCGCCACGCGGCTGATCTCCAGGGCCTTGCCGCAATTGTTGCGCTTGATGATGGAGATCGCCTCGGTCGAGACGCGTCCCTGGTCCATCAGGCGCGCGACCTGCAGGCTGGCCTGCAGGCCGATGGCGATTTCGGTTTCCATGTCGGCCAGTTTCTTCTGGACCAGCTGGTTCGAGGCCAGCGGCCGCCCGAACTGCGTGCGCGCCAGCACGTAGTCGCGCGCCTGGTGCAGGCAGGCTTCGGCCGCGCCCAGCGCGCCCCACGAGATGCCCAGGCGCGCCTTGTTCAGGCACGAGAAGGGGCCGCGCAGCCCCTTGACGTGGGGCAGCATGCGGTCCTGCGGCACGAAGACCTCGTCCATGGCGATGGTGCCGGTGATCGAGGCGCGCAGGGAGAACTTGCCGTCTATGCGTTCGGTCGACAGGCCCTGCATGCCGCGATCGAGGATGAAGCCGCGGATATCGCCGGCGTCGTCCTTGGCCCAGATCAGGAACACGTCGGCGATCGGCGAGTTGGTGATCCAGCTCTTGGCGCCGGACAGGCGGTAGCCGCCCGCGACGCTGCGCGCGCGGGTGGCCATGCCGCCGGGGTCGGAGCCATGGTCGGGCTCGGTCAGGCCGAAGCATCCCACCAGTTCGCCCGAGGCCAGGCCGGGCAGGTAGGTCTGCCGCTGTTCTTCCGAGCCGAACGTATGGATGGGGTACATGACCAGGCTCGATTGCACGCTGACCGACGACCGGTAGGCGCTGTCCACGCGCTCCATTTCGCGCCCGATCAGGCCGTAGCTGACGTGGTTGACGCCCGCGCAGCCGTACCCCTCGAGGGTGGCGCCCAGGAAGCCCAGCTGCCCGAGTTCCAGGAAGATCTTGCGGTCGAAGGTCTCGGTGCGGTGCGCATGCACGATGCGGGGAAGCAGCTGCTCCTGGCCGTAGGCGTGCGCGGTCGCCTGGATCATGCGCTCGTCTTCGGTCAGCTGCTCATGGAGCAGGAAGGGATCCTCCCAGACGAAGGGCTGGTAGTGCTGCTTGGTGTCGGGCGATGAGGTCTGCGTGTCCATGGTGTCCGTCTCGGGCGTATCGGTGTGGTTGCGGCGCCATCCGGCGTCAGGTTCCGGAGAACCTGGGCTTGCGCTTGTCCTGGAAGGCCTGCAGCCCTTCCTTGATGTCGTTGCTCAGGCCATAGCTTTCCCAGGCCACCACTTCGAGCCGCAGCGCCGTGTCCAGGGGCTGCTCGTAGCCGTCGTTGATCAGCTGCTTGATCAGGCGCACGCCCAGCGGCGAATTCTTGGTGATCTGGGCCAGCAAGGCCTGGACGGCCTCGGTCAACTGTTCGTCCGGGACCACCTGGTTCACCAGGCCGTACTCGGCCAGCTCCCGGGCGGGCAGCAGGTTGCCGGTGAACAGCAGGCGCTTGGCCAGGGCCATGGGGATCTTGCGCGGCAGGCGGATCGCCCCGCCGCCGCCCGGGATGATGCCGAAGTTGGCGTGCCCGTCGCCGATCTTGGCCGACTCGGCGGCGATGACCAGGTCGCAGGAAATGATCAGTTCCATGCCGCCGGCCACCGCCACGCCATTGACGGCCGCGATGGTCGGGTGCGGGAAGTTCTCGACGCGGCGGTACATGTTCTGGCAGAGGTTCAGGTAGGCGCGGAACTTGTTCATGTCGCCGCTGCCCACGGTTTCCTTGAAGTACTTCAGGTCGCCGCCGGCGCAGAAGGCGCGGCCCTGGCCGGTGAACACCAGCGCATGGACGTCGGCGCGCGCCTCGAGCAGCTGCAGCGCCTGGTCGATCTCGATGACGGTTTCGCGCGCCAGGGCGTTCATGGCGTCGGGGCGGTTGATGGTGATCCACGCGACGTGGTCGCGGACTTCCACCAGGATGGTCTTGGGCGTGAATTCGGACATGGGTTTCTCCTTCCCGTCTTATCGATACACTTCGAACAGTCCGGCCGCGCCCATGCCGCCGCCTACGCACATGCTGACGACCACCAGGCGCGCGCCGCGGCGGCGGCCCTCGATCAGGGCGTGGCCGACCATGCGCGCGCCGCTCATCCCGTACGGGTGCCCCACCGAGATCGCCCCGCCGTTGACGTTGAGCAGTTCGTTGGGAATGCCGAGCTGGTCGCGGCAGTACACGGTCTGGCTGGCGAAGGCCTCGTTGAGCTCCCAGAGGTCGATGTCTTCCATGCGCAGGCCGAAGCGCTGGAACAGCGTCCGGACCGCCAGGATGGGGCCGATGCCCATCTCGTCCGGTTCGCAGCCGGTGGCCACGAAGCCGCGGAACGCGCCCAGCGGTTCGAGGTTGCGGCGTTCGGCTTCCTTGGCTTCCATGAGGATGCAGGCCGACGAGCCGTCCGAGAGCTGCGAGGCATTGCCGGCGGTGATGGAGGTGTCCGGCTCCATCACAGGCTGCAGGGTCGCCAGGCCTTCGCGCGTGGTGTCGGGACGGTTGCCCTCGTCGCGCAGCAAGGTCACTTCTTCTTCGTAGGTGGCGCCGGTTTCCTTGTTCTTGCTCAGCTTGACGGTCGTCATCGGGACGATCTCGTCGTCGAACCGGCCGTCGCGCTGCGCCGCGGCCGTGCGCATCTGGCTCTGGAAGGCGTAATCGTCCTGCGCGTCGCGGCTGACGCCGTAGCGTTGCGCCACCACTTCGGCCGTGCGCAGCATGGCGTCGTAGGTGTGCGGTTTGTGGGCCTCGATCCAGGGGCTTTTCTTGACGCCGTTGTGGTGCTCGTCCTGGACGATGCTGATGCACTCCAGGCCGCCGGCGGCCATGACGGGCACCCGGTCCACCATGATGCGCTGGGCGGCGATGGCGATGGCCTGCAGGCCCGAGGCGCACAGGCGGTTGACGGTGGTGCCGCCCGTTTCGATCGGCAGGCCGCCGCATATGGCGATCTGCCGGCCGATGTTGTAGCCGGTGGCGCCCTGCGGCATGCCGCAGCCGATGATGACGTCCTCGATCTCGGCCGGGTCGACCTTGGAGCGGGCGATGGCGTGCCGCAGCGAATGGCCGCCCAGTTCGGCGCCGTGCGTCTGGTTGAAGGCGCCGCGGTAGGCCTTGCCTATCGGGGTGCGGGCGGTTGAAACGATTACGGCTTCTCTCATCGCTGTCTCCTTGTTGTGCCTGGGATGTGAGGATGGAGACGACTATATCGACGGCCGAAATCGGGCGGCAACCGACTATTTCGCAGCGGTGGCTCAGTTTTTCTCAGCCAGGTTTCTTCTGGTTGAGTTTTTGTAGGCCAGCGGGAAAAAAAGTCGTTTGCCGGCCGGGATGGCGCTCGCCGAACATGTGTGCGCCGGCCAAGCTGCCACCGCGAGACCTTCCGACGGGAAGCCCGCAATCCATAAAACAGTGACAGGAGACAACCATGATCCGCTCGTTACTTGTCGGGCTGCTGCTTACGCTCGGACCCGCGGCCGCTCAGGCCGCCGAAAGCCCGGACCGCTATCCGTCCAAACCCATCACCATCATCGTGCCGTTTTCCGCCGGCGGTCCGGCCGACAATGTCACGCGCTATATCGCCAACCAGCTGGGCAAGACCTGGAACCAGCAGGTCGTGGTCGAGAACCGCACCGGCGCGGGCGGGATGATAGGGGCCGAGGCGGCGGCCCGCGCCGCGCCGGACGGCTATCACCTGGTGCTGCTGGTGACCGGCCACACCATCATGCCCGGCATGCAGGCGAGCATGCCTTACCGGATGCCGCAGGACTTCACCGGCATCACCGTGGTCAACCGCGCGCCCAAGCTGGTGGTCGTGCACCCCTCGGTTCCGGTGGCCTCGTTCGCCGAGCTGATCGAGAAGGTCAAGCAGGAACCGGGCAAGTACGGCAGCTACGGGACGTCGGGCGTGGGCTCGATGGCGCACCTTTCCATGGAACTGGTCAACAAGCTGGCCGGCACCAAGTTCGTGCACATTCCCTACAAGGGCGGCGGCGCCACGCAGGCGGACCTGGTGGCCGGACGGCTGCCCATCGGGGTGCTGGACCTGGGCTCGGTGCTGCCGCACGTGCAGGCAGGCAGCCTGAAGGTGCTGGCGGTGACCAGCGACACCCGCTCGCCGCTGTTTCCCGACGTGCCCACCATCGCCGAGGTGATTCCGAACTTCCAGGCCACCGAGTGGTTCGGCATCGCCGGGCCGAAGGGCGTGCCGCCGGCGATCGCCGACAAGCTGCAGGCCGCCATCAAGGCGGCGCTCAGCACCCCGGAGGCCCGTACGCGCTACATCGAGGGACTGGGCTGGGAGCTGCCGGCGTCCACGCCCAAGGAGATGGACGAAGTCCTGGCTTCGCAGACCGTGAAGTGGGGCGCCCTGGTCAAGGAACTCGGATTGAAGGCTCAATGAGATGGACGCCGTGGCAATGAAATCCGTGACGCAGCTTACGGTCAACGCCGATCACCTGCAGGGCGCCATCGGCGCGCTGTTCAAGGCCAGGACCGTCGCCGTGGTCGGCATCTCGGCCGACCACGCGAAGCTGGGCAACGTCATTCTGCGCAACGTCGTCAAGAATGGCTTTGCCGGCAATATCTACGGCGTGTGCCGGGCTCCGGTGGAGCCCGGCGTCTTCGAGTCCGGCTACGAGCGCGTGCGGTTCGTGCAGGCGTTCTCGGAGATCGAGGAACCGGTCGATGTGGCGCTGTTCGCCGTGCCGGCCGACATGGTCGTGACGGCGCTGGCGTCCGTGCCGCTGGGCAGGCTGCGCCTGGCCGTCATCCTGGCCTCGGGCTTTACCGAAACCGGCGAGCGCGGGGCGTCGCTGGAGACCGCGCTGCGCCAGTACTGCCTGGAGACCCAGTTGCCGGTCGTCGGCCCCAACTGCCAGGGCGTGGTGGTGCCGGGCGTCAAGCTGCAGATGACCTTCAGCCCGATGTACAACCAGATGCTGGAGGGCAAGGTCGCGATCGTGTCGCAGTCCGGCGCGATGGCGGGCTACATGGCCAACAACCTGATGCGCCGCGGCGTCGGCCTGTGCTGCGTCGTCAGCTCGGGCAACGAAGCCGTCCTGACCGCCGCGGACTATATCCATGCGCTGGCCGACAAGCCGGAGTGCCGGGTCGTGCTGTGCTATATCGAGCAGATCAAGAACGGCCGGCATTTCGCCCGCAGCGTGCAGCGGCTGGGCCCCCAGCAGCGGATCGTGGTGGTCAAGAGCGGGCGTTCCACCGCCGGCGTGGCCGCGGCCAGCAGCCATACCGGCGCCATGGCGTCGGACGACCGCGTCATCGACGGGGTGTTCCGCCAGCTCGGGGTGGTGCGGGCGCGCGACAGCGCGACGGCCATCGATGTTGCCATGGCCCTGGCCAACGGCAGGCGGATGAAGGGCGGCGCGGTCGGCATCCTGTCGGTGGCCGGCGGCCTGGCCGTGGAGCTGTCGGATCTGCTGGAGCTGGACGGTTTTACCGTGCCGCCGTTCGATCCGGACACGCTCGAGCGCCTCAAGGCGAAGGTGCCCGAGTTCGGCGCCAGCCGCAATCCCATCGACCTGTCCGGCGCGATCCTGACGCAGGAGTCGCTGTTCGAAGAGGTGCTGAACCTGTTCGCGCGCGCCAGGAACCTCGACGGGTTCGCGATCATCTCGACGTTCATCCGCAATCCGGCGTTCGCGCACGCCATCGTCCGCATGTACCGCAGCACCGACAAACCCGTGGTGGTCTGCTGGACCGGCACGCCGGAGCAGACGCCGGAGTCGCTGGAGATACTGACCCGCAGCGGCATTCCGATCTATGGCGACACCGGCCGGGTGGCCCTGGCATTGCGGGCCATACGTGGCGACACGGACATCTCCTGAGGAACAGGCGTAGACATGAGCACAGCGATTTCCATGGCAGGGGCGGGTACGAAACTGGACGAGATCGATTTGCTGCTGCAGCAATGGATCGATGCCGGACGGCAGGTGGTGCACGAGGCGGACAGCAAGCGCATCCTGGCCATGGCGGGGTTCCCCGTGCCGGGCGAGGCCCGCGGCGGTCCGGCCGTCGTCAAGCTGTGCGCCGATGAGGTCTTGCACAAGTCGGAACTGGGGTTGGTGGCGCTCGACGTGGCGCCGGGCGACGTGGAGCGCGCGCGGCGCGAGCTGCAGGAGCGATCGCGGCGGGCCGGCGTGGCCGGCGGGGAAGTGCTGGTCGAATCCATGGTGGGCGACGTCCTGATGGAATGGTTCGTCGGCTGCCGCACCGACCATACCTTCGGCCCCGTCGTCGTGGTGGGCGCGGGCGGCATCTATGCCGAGCTGCTGGGCGCGCCCGAGATCCGCATGGCGCCGCTGTCAGCGCGCGATGCCGAGCGCGCGCTACGCCATCACAAGGCGTTTCCGATCATCGACGGCGCCCGGGGCAGGGAGCCCGCCGATATCGGCGCGTTCGCCGGGCTGATCGCGGATGTCTCGGAGTTCTACTACCGGCGCAGCCACCTGATCGCCGAGCTGGACCTCAACCCGGTCATGGTGCGCGGCCGCCACCTGGACCCGGGCATGGTCGTCGCCGACGCATCGATCATTCTGCAAAAGCCGACTTTCTGAGCGCGGCGGCGGTGTCGGTGGCGCGCGTCTTGTTGCGCTCCTGGACCATCCAGCGGCGG
Organism: Bordetella bronchiseptica; assembly: GCF_900636925.1. NCBI lineage: Bacteria > Pseudomonadati > Pseudomonadota > Betaproteobacteria > Burkholderiales > Alcaligenaceae > Bordetella > Bordetella bronchiseptica. Next base: position 4,467,673 of record NZ_LR134326.1, on the reverse strand, counting down.
ATCTGCTCGATGCGCGGGACACGCGCCGCCCGCTGGGCGTTGAAATAGATGTTGAACCCCATGTGGCTTTTGCGTACCTGGGGAAACGGCGCCACCAGCCTGCCCGATGCAATGTCGTCGGCGATGAAGGCGTGGATGCCGATGGCCATGCCCGCGCCCGACATCGCCGCGTTGTAGGCCAGGGTCAGGCTCTCGAACACCAGCGCGGGCGCCTGGCGCAAGGCGGGCTGCCCCACCGACTGGAGCCAGCGGTTCCAGTCCTGCGGGCGCAGCTGCGCGTGGATGAGCGGATAGCGCTCGATATCGTCGAGCCCCAGTTCGCCGCCATGCCGTTGCAGGAAGGCCGACGAACAGATCGGGAACGTCTCGACATCCAGCACGCGTTCGGCGGCCACGCCGCCGCTGCAGGCCTGCTCGGCGGCGGGATCGGGGCCCAGCTTGACGACGAAGTCGTAGTCGTCCGTGCTTTCGAGTTCGGGCGCCAGGGTGGTCTTGACGTTTATCTGCGTGCTGGGCAGCGCCGCCTGGACCTGCGCCCAGCGCGGGGTCAGCCAGTGCGCGGCGAAGGTCGGATGGCAGCAGATGCTCAGCCCGCGGTCGCCGGGATGCTGCTGGACGCGGTCCGTGGCGATGCCGATCTTGTTGAACGCTTCGAGAATGTCTTCGGCGAACGCCTTGCCTTGCGGCGTGATGGCCACGCCGCGGTGCGAACGCATGAACAGTTCGACGCCCAGGTAGCTTTCCAGCGATTTGACCAGGCGGCTGACGGCTCCTGGCGTGACGTGCAGCTCCGCGGCGGCCTTCAGGAAACTCTCGTGCCGCGCCGCGCTTTCAAAACTTCGCAATGCGTTCAGCGGCGGCATGCGCTGCATACGGGTCGTATTCATGTACGTCAATTCGCCTAACGAGCACTGGCTGGGCGACCACTGAAGGTGATTCGCAGGAATGATACGTACGGCAACGGAAAGCCGCGATACAGCTCGAAAACATGGTAGCAACATCGCGCTTTTGCGTCGATGCGCGCTGAATAGTGGAAACCCTTAGCAGGGCCGCAATGCGCTCGCGCAGCGGTTTGCGCGCGAGCGCCGCGATCACGCGCCGGCCGGCGCGTGCGGCTTCAGGAACCGGCAGACGTGGCGAGCGAATGCCGCCGGCTGGTCGTCGTGGATGTAGTGGCCCGCGTCGGCGATCTCCACCGCTTCGATGCGCGGGTTGAGGGCGCGCATGCGTTCGACCATGGCCGGTTGCAGGTAGTCGGAGCGGCCGCCGCGCAGCAGCAGGGTCGGACAGCCGATGCGCGCGACGTAGGCGGCCAGGTCCACCACGCGCGCGGGGTCGGGGTGCAGGCGCGTGCGGGCGATGCCGGCATGGTCGTAGCGCCAGACGTACCCGCCCTCGGGCGCGGGCTTGAGCATGCTTTCGAGGCGCTGCTGCCGAGCCTGCTCGGACACGCTGGGGCGCAGCGACCGCATGAAGTCGCTGGCGGCGTCCCAGGAGGCGAAGCCGGCCGGGGTCTCGGCCAGTTCGCGGCGGATGCGGCGCGCGCCGTCGCTGTCCTCGAAGGCGCCCGGTCCGGCGTCCTCGACCACCAGCCGGCCGACGCGCCCCGGATGGCGCGCGGCGTAGACGATCGCGTTGATGCCGCCCATGGAGTGGCCCAGCAGGTCGAAGCGCGCCAGCGACAGCTGGTCGGCCACCGCGGCCAGGTCAGCCACATAGGTATCGGTGTAGTAATTGCAGTCCGCGTCCCAGTCGGTCCGCCCGCGCCCGCGCTGGTCGAAGGCGATGACGCGGTATTCCGGCTGGAGCGCGGCCGCGATGCCCGCGAAGGTCTCCGCGTAGCCGCGGATGCCGTGCAGCATCACGACCGGCAGGCCTTGCGGGCTGCCCCATTCCGTGACGTGGAAGTCCAGCCCGGCGTGGGCGAGGCGGTAATCGCGGCGTTGCATGGCGGGCGGGTTCCGGCGAGCGTGTTCAGTTGAGGCCGTCATGGCCCTGGACGTCGCAGGCGGCGAGTCCGCCCAGGCGGGCGTTCAGGCGGCCGCGCGTGGCGAAGGCCCAGATCAGGACGACCTCGTCGCGGTTGGGGCCGTCGTTGAACTGGGCGCTGACCGTATCGTAGTGGGACCGCACGTAGAGCGCATCCTTGTGGGCCAGCGGGATGTCGATGATGGTGCCGGGGCCGCCGCGCTTGCCGGTGGAGGGCACCCACGATTTCGCGCCGCCCAGCGCGTCGCGCACGGGGTTCGCGGCGGGGTTGGTGAGCAGGGCGTTGCCGTGCTCGTATTCGCCGTCGGCGCCGACCAGGCAGGCCTTGCCGTAGCTGGCGATGGCCTGGCCTTGCGCGGCCTCGCGCACGCGCCGGCCGAACTCGGCGCCCAGCCCGGGCGAGGCGTCGATCCACAGCGTAAGGTCTTCCACGTATTTGCCGGCGTACGGATTGTGGATGCACGCGGCCAGGACGATTTTGCGCAGCGGCTCGCCGTCTGCGGGCGCGCCGGTCTCGCCGGCCAGGGTGTCCTCGACCTGCAGATACCATTTGCGGATGTGGTAGACGCTGAAGTTGGGCGTTTTCATTGCTGCTCTGATGAAAGTGGAAGGGGGCGTGGCCGCCCGGTCAGATCGATTGGGGATGGGCATGCACCGGGGCGACGTGGGGCGTCCACGCGACCGAGGTGATCTCGCTGAAATCGCGCCATTCCTTGTACCAACTGCGTCCGCCGTCGGTGGAGCGCAGCAGGTGGCCGTACTTGGTGCCGGCGAACACCAGCGCGGGATCGCTGGGATGGGCGCCGAACGCCCATACGGTCGAGTTGGGCGCGGTGTGCAGCAGCGCGGGCGCCCAGCTCCGGCCGCGATCCTCGGACCGGTAGATGCGGGTGCGCGTGCCGGGCGTGCCGTCGCCTACCGCCAGCAGCAAGGTCTGGCCGGCGGCATCGAGCGGATAGACCGCGCGCGTGTAGTACAGGCCGTCGAAGCGCTCCCTGGATGCCTGGCAGTCGAAGCTGCGCGCCTCGTCGACGCTTTGGCAGACCGAATTCACCGTCACCACGATCTGCGTGGCCGGCTGGCCCGAGGCGGCGGGCAGCAGGGTGATGCTGTGGATGTCCGAGTTGTTGATGCCGCGCCCGGGCGCATCGATGCGCTCCCAGGTGTCGCCGGCATCGGTGCTGCGCCAGGCGCCGCCTTCCTCCACGCCGAACCAGACTTCCTCGGCCCGTTCGGGGTGGGCGCAGACGGTCAGGATGCGCGGCCGGTGCACGCCGCTGCAGAACTCCGGCAGTTCGGGGCTGAGCTGCTCCCAGCTCTGGCCGCCGTCGCGCGAGCGGTACATGCGGGCGCGCGAGGGCGCGCCGGAGCCCGCGAACACCAGGCGCGGATCGCGCGGGCTGAAGGCGACGGACCAGATCGTCTGGCCGTTGGCGGGCGAGTCGACGAGGCTGAAATGCGCGCCGCCGTCGGTGCTCAGGCAGATGCCCGCGTCGGCCCCGGCCAGCACGCGGGCGGGATTGGCGGGGTCGACCGCCAGGCTGCGCACGGTGCCGTCGAATTCGATGGCTTCCTTCAGGCCCAGGCGGTGCCAGCTGGCGCCATTGTCATTGCTGCGCAATATGCCCTGGCCGGCCGTGCCTACCAGAATGGTTCCCTGCATATCGGTCTCCTGTCGATGCGGTCGTGTTCATGAAGGCGCCGTGTGCGGCGCCTCGGGCGTGACGTGATGGATGCGCCTGGGCGTGGCGGCAGGGCCGCGCGCCCAGGTTTCCCCTAGTAGGACAAATCGTGCATCGCTGACAGAATTGTAGTACTGAATTTGTTTAAAGTGAATATATCGTACTACCAGAGCGGATTTTTCATCGTTCGGGTGGACGCAGGGCTTTTCCAACACTCTTGAGGATGCACGGGCATGAAGTTCTATCACGAGGTGCGCGGCTGCTCGCTGGCCGTCGATATCGTCGCGCGCGAGCTGGGGCTGGCGCTGGACCTGCAGTGGGTCGACATGGCCAATAAGCGGCTGGCCGACGGGTCCGATTACCTGAAGGTCAATTCGAAGGGCACGGTGCCGACGCTGGAGCTGCCCGATGGGCAGTTCCTCAGCGAAGGCGCGGTGATCATGCAGTACCTGGCGGACCAGCGGCCGCAGCAAGGCATGCTGCCGGCCGCCGGCACGCTGGCGCGCTACCGGGTGCTGGAGTGGATGAGCTTCATCGCCGCAGACCTGCACAAGGGCGGCTTCATGCCGCTGTTCAAGGCGATCACGCCGCCCGAGTACCGGCGCATCGCCCGCCAGTACCTGGACGGCCGCCTGCAGTGGCTGAACGATCAGCTGGCGGGCCGCGAATTCCTCATGGGCGAGACGTTCACCATCGCCGACGCGCATTGCTACACGATCGCCATGTGGACCCGCGCGCACGACATCGACACGAGCGCATGGCCGCACCTGGAAGCCTACCTGGCGCGCGTGGGCGCCCGGCCCAGCGTGCGCGCCGCCGAGCAGGCCGCGCGCGACGAAGGCGAGCGCCAGCGCGCGGCCGCCGCCCGATGAGGCCATTTTTCAAACCCTGGATGACACGAGGTAGCGCATGAACTGGACCAAACGCATTGCCATTGTGCTGGCCGGCCTGGCGGCCGCGCCGCTGGCCCTGGCGGCCGATCCCGCCGCGCCGTTGAAGCTGGTCGTCGGCTTTCCGCCTGGCGGCGGCACCGACGGGGCGGCCCGTATCGTGGCCGAGCACTTGCCGCAGCAGCTCGGCCGCCCGGTGGTGGTCGAGAACCGCGCCGGCGCGGCCGGCACGCTGGGCGCGCAGGCGGTGCGGCGCGCGCCGCCGGACGGCAATACGCTGTTCTTCGGCACCAGCGCCGAACTGCTGATCAACCCGATCACGCGCAAGACCGCGCCCTACGATGTGCAGAAGGACTTCATGCCGGTCACCGAAGTCGGCAGCGTGGCGTTCGTGCTGGTGGCGCCGGCCTCCTCGACCGTGCGCAGCGTGCCGGACCTGATCGCCGCGGCCAAGGCGCGGCCGGGCAAGCTGAATTTCTCGTCGTTCGGCATGGGCTCGACCAATCACCTGATCGGCGAACTGTTCCTGTCGACCACGGGCATCTCGGCCTCGCACATCCCGTACCAGGGCAGCGCCCAGGCCATGACCGCGCTGCTGGCCGGGGACGTGAATTTCACCTTCGATACGGTGGCGGTGGCCCAGCCGCACATCCAGTCGGGCAAGCTGATCGCGCTGGCCACGCCGTCGCCGGCGCGGCTGGCCGAGCTGCCCGAGGTGCCGACGCTGCGCGAGCTGGGCTACGCGGACCTGACCGCCGAAGGCTGGATGGGGATCTTCGCGCCGGTGGGCACGCCGCCGCAGGACATCGCCAGCCTGAACGCGGCGTTCGCCAAGGTATTGGCGTTGCCCGATGTGCGGGCCAAGCTGGCGGCGCGCGGCGTGGGCATCGTGGGCGGCTCGCCCGAGCAGTACCGCGACAAGCTGGCGACCGAGAGCCGCAAGTGGCGCCAGGTGGCGCAGGACTCCGGCATCTCGCTGGAATAGCGGCGTGCCGCATGGGCCGCGCAGGCGCGGCCCATGGACGTGCGCTCAGCCGCCCAGGCCGTCGGGCCGGGTGGCGAGCACCTTCTGGTAGATACCCAGGGTGTCCAGCAGCGAATCCTGCAGCGCCTGCGGCGACGAGCCGACCCAGTCGTAGCCCTGCCCGGTCATGCGCTGGCTGGCGGCGGCATCCTTGCCCAGGCTGGCGGCAAGCGCCGCGATGGCCTCGCGCCGCGGGGCCGGCGTGCCGGCCGGCGCGAACAGCCCGAACCAGCCGCTGAAGTCCAGTTGCGCCACGCGCTGCTCTTCGAAGGTCCTGGCGTCGGGGAACACGCGCGTGCGCGTCTTGCCGGTGACGCCCAGCACCCGGACCTTGCCTTCGCGCGCCAGCCCTTCCAGCGCGCTGCTGGTGAGAAACACCGCGTCGATATGGCCGCCCAGCAGATCGGTGGCCGCCTGGCTGGAACCCTTGTAGGGCACGTGCGAGAGCCTGGCGCCGGTCGATTGCGCCAGCAGCAAGCCATACAGGTGCGCCGAGGAACCGGTGCCGAAGGTGCCGTAGGTCAGGGCCTGCCCGCGCGCGTCGGCGACGAAATCATCGAGCGTTTTCCAGCGCGACGTGCTGGCGACCGCCAGCACATTGGCCGTGGTGGCCAGCAGCGTGACGGGGCTGAATTCCTTGACGATGAGGGCCGGATCGGCCTTGGCGATGAGCGGGCCGAGCGCGTGGGTGCTGGAGGTGCCCAGCAGAAGGGTCGCGCCGTCGGGCTGCTGGCGCGCGACGTGGCGCGCGGCGATGGCGCCATTGGCGCCGGGTTTGTTCTCGACCACGAAGGTCGTGCCGGGCGCGCGCGACTGGGCGAAGTGGGCGAATTCGCGGGCCAGCTGGTCGGCGCCGCCGCCCGGGGCGAACGGCGCCACCAGGGTGACCAGGGACGGCAGCGCGGCGTCCTGCGCCATGGCGGGCCGGGTGCGCACCAGGGCGCCGCTTGCCATCAGGCCCAACAGCCCGATGTTGAATGTTCTTCGCTTCATGACCGCAATGCTCCTTGGGCAGGGTGGCGGCCCGAGCGGGATGCGCCCGCGCGCTGGCCGCCAAGAATGTTGCTTGGCGGCCAAATCGTACTACGAAATTAATAAAAAAATCTATTTGGTACTACGATTTAAGTTGCCAGCCTCAGGATTGGCGGCTGCGCAGCACCTGCAAGGCGGTGCGCGAAGCCTGGCGCACGTGGTGCAGCGCGGCCTTGCCGGCGGCGATTTCGTCGCGGGCTTTCAGGGCCTCGAAGATCTGGGTCAGTTCGTAGAGCGTCTCGGGCAGGCGGCTGGGCTCGGACAGCGACGTGCGGCGCAGCAGCACGATGCGGTTGTGCAGCTGGCGCAGCATGTTGCCCAGCAGGCGGTTGCCGCAGCCGGCGGCGATGGTGTCGTAGAACGTATCGCTGAGCGCCAGCGTGCGCGGGATGTCGCCCTGGCGCGCCGCCTCGCTGAGCGCGTCGAAGGCGGCGGCCAGCGTTTTCATGTGGCCACTGCCGGCGCGCAGCGCGAAGCCGGTGCAGGTCTGCGCTTCCAGGATGCCGCGCACCTCGTAGATTTCCTCGGCCTCTTCGTAGCTGAGCACCGCCACCACCGGTCCGCGGTTGGGCACGATCTCGATCAGGCCCTCGGCCTCGACCTGGCGCAGCGCTTCGCGCACCAGGGTACGGCTGGCGTTGAGCAATTCCATGAGCTCGCGTTCCTTCAGCCGTTCTCCCGGCATGAAGCGCCCGGAAAGAATCGTCTTGCGCAACGCGTCCTCGGCCTGGCGCCGCAGGGGCATCGAGGCCTTGTCGTCGGTCGCGCCGTCGTGGGGCACGTCGGGTTCCATCATTCTCATCTACTCGCATCAAGGGGGCAGCCCGGCAGATAGTAGTGCAACGGGTCCGCGCCCGTCTCGTGCGCCGGTGTTGTGCCGAAGCCGATTTTTCATTTATCATATTTTTGGAATTGAATTCCATAAAATAGAAAACTGGCGGTCCGGCAGCCATCTGCCGGAGGCGCGGCCCGCGCCGCCCGCCGCTTGCGACCATCACCTGAAAGGATCCAGATCATGACGACAGTGCATAGCGCGACTCCCGAGGAAACCAGGCGCCTGTTGCAGCAGCTGGGCGTAGACCCGGCGCGGTACGACGGCGGCACGCTGGAGGTGCGCTCGCCGATCGACGGGCAGGCGATCGCGCGCCTGCCCGAGCTGACGGCCGAACAGGCGCGCGCCCGCGTGGCCGATGCGCGCCAGGCTTTCCTGGCCTGGCGCAAGGTGCCGGCGCCGCGGCGCGGCGAGCTGGTGCGCCTGCTGGGCGAGGAGCTGCGCGCCGCCAAGGCCGAGCTGGGCCGGCTGGTCAGCATCGAGACCGGCAAGATCCTCTCCGAAGGCGAAGGCGAGGTGCAGGAAATGATCGACATCTGCGACTTCGCCACCGGCCTGTCGCGCCAGCTGTACGGCCTGACCATCGCCACCGAGCGCGCCGAGCACCGCATGATGGAAACCTGGCATCCGGCCGGCCCGGTGGCCATTATTTCGGCCTTCAACTTCCCGGTGGCCGTCTGGGCCTGGAACGCGGCCATCGCGCTGGTGTGCGGCGACTCGCTGCTGTGGAAGCCTTCGGAGAAGGCGCCGCTGACGGCGCTGGCGACCCAGGCGCTGCTGGAGCGGGCCCTGGCTCGGTTCGGCGACGCGCCGGCCCATCTTTCGCAGGTGCTGATCGGCGGGCGCGAGGTCGGCGAGGCGCTGGTCGACGACCCCCGCATTCCCATCGTGTCGGCGACCGGCTCGACGGCCATGGGCCGCAAGGTGGGGCCGAAGGTGGCCGAACGCTTCGGCCGCTCCATCCTGGAGCTGGGCGGCAACAATGCCGCCATCATCTGCCCGTCGGCCAACCTGGACCTGGCGCTGCGCGGCATCGCCTTCTCGGCCATGGGCACGGCCGGCCAGCGCTGCACTTCGCTGCGCCGCATTTTCGTGCACGAACAGATCGCCGATGACCTGGTGGCGCGCCTGAAGCAGGTCTACGAATCGGTCGCCATCGGCGATCCGCGCGACAGCGGCACCCTGATCGGTCCGCTGCGCGACCAGGCCGCCTTCGACGCCATGCAGCGTTCGCTGGCCGATGCGCGCGCGGCGGGCGGCCGGGTGACCGGCGGCGCGCGCGAGCCGGTCGGGGGCCACGACCAGGCCTATTACGCGCGGCCGGCCCTGGTCGAGATGCCGGCCCAGAGCGAGGTGGTCGAGCGCGAGACCTTCGCGCCCATCCTGTACGTGATGCGCTACCGCGACCTGGACGAGGCCATCGCGCTGCAGAACGACGTGCCGCAGGGGCTGTCGTCGTCGATCTTCACCAACGACCTGCGCGAGGCCGAGCGCTTCGTGTCGGCCGAGGGCTCGGATTGCGGCATCGCCAACGTCAACATCGGGCCTTCGGGCGCGGAGATCGGCGGCGCATTCGGCGGCGAGAAGGAGACCGGCGGCGGGCGCGAGGCCGGCTCCGACAGCTGGAAGGCCTACATGCGCCGCACCACCAATACGGTGAACTATGGCAATGCGCTGCCGCTGGCGCAGGGCGTGAAGTTCGACGTGGCCTGACCGGGAAGCCCGCGCCATGAAACCCGATACCCGGTTGGTGCACCTGGGCCGCGATCCCGAGCGGTTCGAGGGGCTGGTGAACATTCCGCCGTGCAGGACCTCGACCTTCCTGCACGCGTCGGTGGCGGATTACCAGGCGGCGGCGTCGCGCAAGCAGGACAGCCTGTACTACGGCCGCTTCGGCAGCCAGACCAGCCGGGCGCTGGAGGCCGCCTGCACCGAGCTCGACGGCGGCCATGGCGCCATGCTGTTCCCGTGCGGGCTGGCGGCCATCACGCGCGTGCTGGGCAGCCTGCTCGAACCGGGCCAGCATCTGCTGATGGCCGACACGGTGTATGGGCCGGCGCGGGCGTTCTGCGAACAGGAGCTGGCCCGGCTGGGCGTCGAGACCACCTGGTACGCGCCGGACGCGGACCTCGACGCGCTGGTGCGGCCCGCCACGCGCGTGATCTACGGCGAGGCGCCCGGTTCGCTGACCTTCGAAATGCAGGACCTGCGCGCGCTGGCCGAGGTGGCGCGCCGCCACGGCCTGGTCTCGGTGGTGGACAACACCTGGGCCACGTCGTGGTTCTGCCAGCCGCTGGCGCTGGGCATAGACATCAGCATCCAGTCGGCCTCCAAGTACATCGTGGGCCATTCGGACGCGATGCTGGGCGTGGCGGTGGCCAACGAGGCACAGTTTCCGGCGCTGCGGCGCGCGGCCGCGCAGTATGGCAACGCCGTCAGCCCGGACGATTGCTATATGGCGCTGCGCGGGCTGCGCACGCTGGGGGTGCGGCTGGAGCGCCACCAGGCCAGCGCGCTGCGCGTGGCGCAGTGGCTGCGCACGCGCGCCGAGGTCGAGCAGGTGCTGCATCCGGCGCTGCCCGACAGCCCCGGCCATGCCTTGTGGCGGCGCGATTTCTCCGGGGCCAGCGGCCTGTTCGGCGTGGCGTTTCGCGCCGGCGACGACGCCGCGCTGGCGCGCTTCGTGGACGATCTGCGGCTCTTTGGCATCGGCGTGAGCTGGGGCGGGTTCGAAAGCCTTGCCTTGCCCAGCCATCCGGTGCGCAATACGTCGGCGGCGGCCCTGGGCGGCCGGCCGCTGGTGCGCCTGCACATCGGCCTGGAAGACCCGGACGACCTGATTGCCGACCTGGCTCGCGCGCTGGACCGCCATATGGCGGCGGCGCGCGGCTGACTATCAATAACGATGAGGGGAATGCAGCAAATGAGCGATATCCAGTATGTCGAGACCAGCCCGCGCTACAGCAAGGCGGTCATCCACGGCGACACGGTGTACCTGGCCGGCCAGGTGGCCGACGACCCGGGCGGTACGGTGCAGGACCAGATGCGGCAGATCCTGGCGCAGATCGACGCGCTGCTGGCGCGTTGCGGTACGGACAAGTCGCGCCTGCTGTCGACCATGGTGCTGCTCAAGGACATGCGCGATCTCGAGGCGATCAATCCGCTGTGGGACGCCTGGGTGGTGCCGGGCCGGGCGCCGACCCGCACGCCCAGCGAGGCGCGGCTGGCCTTGCCGGGCTACCTGGTGGAAGTGCAGGTGACCGCCGCGCGCTGAGCGCCGCCTCTTGCGGCCTGCTTTTTCCAGCCGCCCAGCGCGGCTTTCGGCGCTGCGCATCGCGTGCGCCGCGCCGCGCGGAAAGTCGTGGAAACCGCGTCTTGACAGCGGCAAAAACCGGCTCGTATCATCTCGCATTGATCGATTAATTTGGAATTTGATTCCATAAAATAGAATTATCGAGGCGGCCGACAACCGTCCCGCAGCAGCACCCGCAGCAACCACTCCCGTGCACGCAAGGCCAGGTCCATCGTCGAGCGCGCCGGCACGCAAAGATCATCGAAAGACCAGGAGGTGGTGGTATGAAGAAGCTGATTGTGGCGGCGCTGTTCGCCGTTCTGCCCAGCATGGTGGGCGCGCAGCAGGCGCCCAGGGGAACCATGACTATCGTCAATCCATTCACGGTAAGCGGACTGACCGACCTGGTCGCCCGCATGGTGGCCGAGAAAGCGCATGCCAAGTTTCCCGACGGCGTGGCGGTGGTGAGCAGGCCCGGCGGGGGCGGGTCGATCGGCATCGCGTCGGTGGTCAATGCGCGGCCCGACGGCAGCAGCATCGGCTTCACGCCCACCGGCGCCGTGGTCGATGCGCCGCAGATGATGAAGGGCCTGGCGTACAAGACGCCCGATGACATCGATCCCATCATCAATGTGTTCTCGTCGTACCAGATGCTGGCGGTGCGCGGCGACGCGGACTGGAAGACGGCGCAGGATTTCATCAAGGCCGTGCGCCAGTCGCCCGGCAAGTACAGCCTGGGCCACACGGGCAACGGTACCGCCTCGCACCTGAACATGGCGCAGCTGGTGCAGGCCGCCAAGCTGAACGTGCTGGAAGTGCCGTACAAGGGCTGGGCGCAAAGCAGCGTGGCGCTGCTGGGCGGGCATGTCGACGCCATCGTCATCAATGCCGGCGAGGGCCGCGCGCTGGTCGACGAGGGCCGCCTGCGCATCCTGGGCGTGTTCCAGGCCCAGCGCGTGCCCTACCACCCCGACGTGCCCACCTTCAAGGAGATCGGCTACGACGTGGGCGTGGGCCTGAAGTTCTTCTTCTTCGGCCCCAGGAACATGGACGCCGGCGTGAAGCAATACATCCACGACGCCTTCAAGCAGGCCATGCAGAACGACGATTTCAAGAAGTTCATCGCCTCGCGCGAAGTGGAAGTGGATTACATGGACGGCGCCCAGACCAAGGCCATGCTGTGGTCGGAGTACAAGCAGCACACCAAGCTGCTGGACTCGCTGGGTTTGCTGGCAAAGCAGTGATGCACGGTTACCTGGAGGATATTCATGGCTAGCATCAAGGGGTTGCGGGAAGTGGCGTATTTCGATTGCGCCGGCGGGGGGCAGGTCTACGTGCAGGGCAACTACGCCTACATCGCGCACATGGACGCCCCGGCGGGCACGACGATCGTGGACATCAGCGATCCGCGGCATCCGCGGCAGGTGGCGCACATTCCCATTCCGGACGGCGTGCACACGCACAAGGTGCGCGTCGAGAACGACCTGATGCTGGTCAACTGGGAGTGTCCGCCGCCGTACATCCTGGGCGAGAACTTCCAGGGCGGCCTGGCCATCTATGATGTGTCGGATCCCACCAATCCGCGCCAGATCTGTTTCTGGAAGACCGCCGGCACCGGCGTGCACCGCTTCGACTTCGACGGCCGCCACGCCTATATCACGCCCGAGGTCGAGGGCTATCACCTGAACATCGCGATGATCCTGGACCTGGAGAATCCGGCCAAGCCGCGCGAGGTGGGGCGCTGGTGGATGCCGGGCCAGTGGGTCGCGGGCGGCGAGACGCCCGACGAAGGCTATCGCATGACGTGGTGCCACCAGGTGCTGCGACGCGGCAACCGCCTGTACGTGGCGTACTGGCACGGCGGGATGGTCATCCTCGATATCGAGGACATGAGCAAGCCCAAGCTGGTGTCGAAGTTCGCGTACAGCCCGACCTTCGCGCACCCCACGCATACCGTGCTGCCGCTGCCGTTCGAGCTGGCCGGCCGCAAGATCGCCATCGTGGCCGACGAGGACGTGCGCAAGGTGCGCCCGTCGCCGCCGCCGTTCATGTGGCTGTTCGACATTACCGACGAAACCCAGCCGGTGCCGATCTCCACCTACCAGATCGAAGAGCTGATGGACAAGAACATGCCCGAGTTCACGGGCTGCCACCAGCCGGCCGAGCAGGTGTACGGCACCGAGATCCCGGTGGCGTGGTTCGCCAAGGGCCTGCGCGTGGTCGACGTGAAGAACCCGCACGCGCCGCGCGAGGTGGCGCACTTCGAGCCGGACATCCCGGGCTTCGACCGGGCGCAGACCAACGACGTCTTCCTGACCAAGGAGGGGCTGATGTACATCATCGACCGCAACCGCGGCATGCACATTCTCGAGCGCATCTGAGGAGGAGGGCAGTCATGTCGGAAGCCACGCGCAAGGTGCCGGTGACGGTGTTGACGGGACACCTGGGGGCCGGCAAGACGACCCTGCTCAACCGCATCCTGACCGGCCAGCACGGGCGCAAGTATGCCGTGATCGTCAACGAGTTCGGCGAGATCGGCATCGACAACGATCTGATCGTGGAATCCGACGAGGAAATCTACGAGATGAACAACGGCTGCATCTGCTGCACCGTGCGCGGCGACCTGATCGGCATCCTGCACAAGCTGCTGCGCCGGCCCGGCCGCTTCGACGCCATCGTGGTGGAAACCACCGGCGTGGCCGATCCGGCGCCGGTGGTGCAGACCTTCATGATGGACGAGGAGGTGCGCGAGAAGACCGAGCTGGACGCGGTCATCACCATGGTCGACGCCAAGCATTTTCCGCTGCGGCTGGCCGACAGCCAGGAGGCCGAGGACCAGATCGTCTACGCCGACGTGGTGCTCATCAACAAGGTGGACCTGGTGTCGGCCGGCGAGGCGGACCAGGTCCAGCGCCGGGTGGCGGCGATCAATCCGTACGCGGCCTGCCACCGCGTGCAGCGCGCCGAGATCGACCTGGCGCGCATCCTGTCCATCGGCGCGTTCGACCTGCAGCGCTGCGTCGAGCTGGAGGCGCGGGCCGCGCCGGCCGGTTGCGGCCATGAGCACGAGCACGACGCGCATTGCCAGGGCGGGACCGACCACCACCACCATCATCACGAGATCTCGGTGATGTCGGTGTCGCTGCAGGCCGGCGCCCTGGATGGGCGGCGCTTCTTTCCCTGGATACACAGCCTGGTGGAAAAGCAGGGGCCGGACATCCTGCGCATGAAGGGCATCCTGGCGCTCGATGACGACGCGCGCCGCTACATCATCCAGGGCGTGCACATGATCGTCGAGGGCGAGCACCAGCGCGCCTGGCGCGACGACGAACCGCGCGCCAGCAAGCTGGTCTTCATCGGCCGTGGCCTGGACGCCCAGGCGCTGCGCGCCGGATTCGAGGCGTGCAGATCGCAATGAAGATGCTCAACCGCCTGGACCTCGGCGTGCCGTGCCTGCGGGCCGGGTTCGCCGGCGAACAGGCGTTTTTCCTGGCGATGGACGGCCGCCTGCACGTGCAGCAAGGCGACCAGCGCCGCGTCGTCGCGCTGCATGACGGCGATGTGCTGTCGGCGTGCGCGGCGCCGGGCCAGGCCGATGCGGCCGCCTGGCTGCTGAGCGCGGGCGAGGACGGGCGCGTGATGCGGGCCGGCGCGGGCGAGCCGGACTGCGTGGCCAGCGTGCCGAACAAATGGGTGACGGCGCTGGCCGTGGCCGCCGATGGCGCCCTGGCCTACGCCAGCGGACGCACCGTGTGGCTGGCCGGGGGCGGCGGGGAGGCGGCGGCCCTGCCGCAGGAGCGGCCCGTGCAGGCGCTGCGATTCAGCCATGGCGGACGCTGGCTGGCCGTTGCCGGCTACGACGGCCTGGCGCTGTACGACCGCCAGGCCGGCGGCGAGCCGCAGCGCCTGGACTGGAAAGGCATGCCCACGCGGGTGGCGTTCTCGCCGGACGACCGTTTCGTGCTGGTGGCCACGCGCGATGCCGTGCTGCATGGCTGGCGGCTGGATACCTTGCGGCATTTCCGCATGGTCGGCTATCCGCGCGCGGTGGGCAGCTGGTCGTGGCTGGCCGGCGGGCAATGGCTGGCCACCGACGGCTCGGCCGGGGCGGTCCTGTGGCCGTTCGAGGGAGAGGAAGGACCCATCGGCAGTACGCCGCTGGCCCTGGGCGAGCGGCCCGACGGCGAGGTGAGCGCGGTGGCCTGCCATCCGGCACGGCCCTGGGTCGCGGTCGGCTACGCCGACGGGCTGATGGTGCTGGAGAGCACCGACGGCGCGCTGCGGCGCATACTGGGGCAGGCCGGGCGCGACCGTGTCGCCTGCCTGGCCTGGGATCGGGCCGGCGCGCGGCTGGCCTATGGCACGCCATCGGGGGCGTGCGGCGTGATCCAGGCCGATACGGGCGAGGAGGGCTGAACATGTGCGCGGAAGTGGACTATGAAGACCGCGGCACCTATCGCAAGGTGCCGCCGCCATCGGAGGCGCTGGTCGAGCGCACCCGCCAGGTGGAGGCCGGCATGCCCGGCGAGCGCGTGCCCGAGCAGGCCTGGGGCACGTTCTTCGCGGTGTCGTGCGGCGTGATGGACATGGGCAGCTTCCAGCGCATGTTCGAGGCGCGCCGCATCGCCTTGTCGTACCTGGCGATGCAGCGCGCCCGCTATGCGCGCCGGC
The DNA here is from genome assembly GCF_900636925.1 of Bordetella bronchiseptica. Lineage (NCBI taxonomy): Bacteria > Pseudomonadati > Pseudomonadota > Betaproteobacteria > Burkholderiales > Alcaligenaceae > Bordetella > Bordetella bronchiseptica. Next base: position 4,452,261 of record NZ_LR134326.1, on the reverse strand, counting down.
ACGGCGGCGGCACCGGGCTGCGCTGCATCGGCGATTGACGGGCCGAAGTGGGAGACGATTCCATCTTGTAGAATCCGCTATCCGGACACTGAGCATCGGCGCGCGGCATGGCGCGCTGCGGGATCTTATGGGAAAGACACTGGTCAAGGGTTTGCATTTGCTCGAGCGGCTGGCCGCCAGCCCCGAGCCCATGGGTATTACGGAACTGGCCGCCGATCTCGATCTGGTGCAGAGCAACGTGCATCGCCTGCTGCAGACGCTGATGGAAAGCGGCTATGTGCAGCAGGACGCGCTGACGCGCCGCTACCGCTGCACCATGCGCTTATGGGAGATGGGCACGCAGATCGCCGACCGCATGGACCTGTCGCGCATCGCCCGCCCGCACATGCAGGCGCTGGTCAAGCAGAGCCAGGAAACCGTGCATCTGGCCATCCTGGACGGCGCCGACGTGCTGTACATCGACAAGATCGACAGCCCCCAGCCGGTACGCTCGTATACCCGCGTGGGCGGGCGTGCGCCGGCTTATTGCACCGGCACCGGCAAGATGCTGCTGGCCTATTGCGATGACCTGGCGGCCGCGCTGCCGGCCAAGCTGGTCAAGCATACCGCCCGCAGCATCGCCAGCCACGCGGCCCTGAAGGCCGAGCTGCGGCGCGTGCGCGAGGAGGGATTCTCCGAGAACGCAGGCGAATGGCGCGAGGACGTCTACGGCATGGGCGCGCCGCTGTTCGACGCCACCGGCAAGGTGTCGGCGGCCATCGGCATTTCCGGCCCGCTGGCGCGCATGGACGCCGCCGTGGTGGCGCGCGTGCGGCCCATGCTGCAGGAGACCGCCCGCATCATCTCGCGCGAGCTGGGCTACCGGGGGTAGGGCATGCCATCCGGTGCCTGTCCCCGCGGGACAGATACCGTCTTGGCCATCAAGCGCCGATGGCGTACGGCAGTGTGCCTGTCCCAGCGGGGACAGGCACACGCACTGACAGACGCCATGAAATCTTGCAGGCGCCAGGCCCCAAGCAGGGGCCGGCTCCAGAAGCGAATCCTTGCGTGAAGGCGGGCGTGCCCGATGCGCCCGTCGTCCATGCGGCACGCGCGCGATCCCCTCATGAACAAGCACCCGACGCGGGAATGCGCCATGGCGCGTCCGCGCGCCGGCTCGCGCCCACGAAAAGGGAAAACCCGCATTGAGGCGGGTTATTTCAATCATCTATCATTATATTGTGATTCATATAAATTGCAATGCAATTCATTGATGGGTGGAAGATGTTGATCAGTGCCAGGACTTTGCGCGGCATCATCACGGCCACGCCCACCCCGTTTACGCGGGAAGGCGGCGTGGATCGTGAGGTGCTGCGATCGCATATCGAGTTCCTCATCGGCCGGGGCGCGGCCGGGCTGGCGCCGCTGGGCGGCACCGGCGAGTATCCCGCCCTCTGCGCGCGGGAGCGCGCCGACGTGGTGCGCTGGACGGTGGAGGCGGCCCGGGGCCGCGTGCCGGTCGTCGCCGGCGTGCTGGCCACCGGCTACGAGGACGCCGTGCAGGCGGGCCTGGCGGCCAGGGAGGCCGGCGCCGACGCGCTGATGGTGGTCACGCCGTATTACGCGCTGGCCGGCGACGCAGGCGTGCGCGCCTATTTCGAGCGCTACCGCGCGGCCGTGGACCTGCCCATCGTGCTGTACGAGATTCCGCGCCGCACGAACGTGGAGCTGCGCGCCGAAACCATCGCGGCGATGGCCGGCGACGGGACCATCGTCGGCATCAAGTACAGCGGTTCCGATTTCGCCAAGCTGACCCGCCTGATCCACCTGGCCGGCGACACGCTGGCCGTGCTGTCGGGCGAAGAGCCGTTGTTTCCCGCCGCGGTGGCGCTGGGCGCGGTCGGCGGCGTGCTGGCGATGTCCAACCTGGATCCGGCGCCCTGGGCGCGCATCCAGTCGCTGGTCGAGTCCGGCGAAATGGCGCAGGCCTTGCAGTTGCATCACCGCCAGGGCGCGCTGGCCGATGCGGTCTATTCCGAAATGAACCCCGTGGGCCTGAAGGCCGCCCTGCAACTGAAGGGCTTCGCGTTCGGCGAGGCGCGGCTGCCGTTGCAGCCGGCCGGCCCGCAAACCCTGCTGCGCCTGCAGCAGGCATTCGAAGCACTGGAGTCCTGAATGAATACGATCTCCGACAGCGCGGCCGTTGCCGCCGGGCGGCGTGTCGCCGCGCGCATGGCGCGGGTGACCACATCCAAGATCTACCTGGCCATCGCCAAGGTGGCCGATATGCAGGCCCAGGGAATGCAGGTGGCATCGTTGACCGCCGGCGAACCCGATTTCGACACGCCGGCGCACGTCATCGAAGCCGCCGTGCAGGCCATGCGCGGCGGCGATACGCATTACACGCCGGTGCGCGGTTCGCTTGCCATGCGGGAGGCGGTGCGCCAGAAGTTCCAGCGCGAGAATGGCCTGGCGTTTCGCGACGAAGAGGTGATGGTCGGGACCGGCTCCAAGCAGGTCATCGCCAACGCCCTGGCCGTGACGCTGGAGACCGGCGACGAAGTGCTGCTGCCGGTGCCGTACTGGGCGGCCTATACCGGCATGGTCTACGCCGCCGGCGGCGTGCCCACGTTCGTGGGCACCCGTGCCGAGGACGGCTACAAGCTGACGCCGCAGGCCCTGCGCGCGGCGCTCGGTCCACGTACCCGCTGGGTGATCCTGAATACGCCGAGCAATCCTTCGGGGCTGGTCTACGGCAGCGACGAGCTGCGCGCGCTGGGCGAGGTGCTGCGCGAGCGGCCCGACGTGCTGATCCTGACCGACGAAATCTACGAGCATCTCAACTACACGGCCGAGCCGCCGGCGTCGCTGCGCAAGCTGTGCCCGGACCTGGCCGAGCGGATCGTGGTGGTCAACGGCGTCTCCAAGGCCTATGCGATGACGGGCTGGCGCCTGGGTTTCGCGGGCGGCCCGGCCGACATCATCGAGGCCATGGCCAACCTGCAGGCGCAGACGACGCTGGCGCCATGCTCGATCAGCCAGGCTGCCGCGGTGGCCGCGCTCAATGGCCCGCGCGAATCGATCGATGCGATGGCGGCGGCCTACCGCCGCCGCCGCGACCTGGTCATGCAGATCGCCGGCGGCCAGCCCGGCGTGCGGCTGCAGCGCCCGGACGGCGCGTTCTACGCCATGCTGGACCTGTCCGAGGCGCTGGCCGGCGGCGAGCGCTTTCGCGGCGATCCCGAGCCCGACCAGGCCTTCTGCGAATGGCTGCTGGAGACGCGCCACGTGGCGGCGGTGCCGGGGTCGGTGTTCGGCGCGCCGGGTTCGGTGCGGATTTCCTTCGCGACCGACGAGCAGACCATAGAACGGGGCCTGACCGGCCTTCTGGACGCGGCGGCGCATTGCTAGCCGCGCTTTTCATCGTGCAGCGACTGTGATTGAAAACACGGGCGGCCGCATACCAGGCCGTCCATCCAACGGGGAGTTACAGACATGAATGCAGTGATCCGCAAGATGCCCGCCATGCTCAAGTGGCTGATGGCCGTTCCGCTCGCGCTGGGCCTGGCCCACGCCCATGCCGAGACCGTGCTGGAGAAGGCCCGGGCCAAGAACGAGATCCGGATCGCCACGTCCGACTCGCTCAAGCCCTGGGGCTACATGGACGACACCAACAAGCCCATCGGCTTCAATCTGGATGTCTCGCGCGAGATGGGCAAGCGCATGGGGTTCGGGAAGGTGACGTTCGTGACCGACTCGTACAAGAACTTCATCTCCGGGCTCAACGCCGACCGCTACGACATGGTGGTGGCCATCCTCACGCCCACCGAGGAGCGCCGCAAGTCCGCCGATTTTTCCAATCCGTACATGGTCGTGTCGAAGAATATCTTCGTGCGCGACGACAACACCTCCATCCGTTCGCTGGAAGACCTGGCCGGCAAGCGCCTGGGCGTGGCCGCCGGCACCACCGACGAGGCGTGGGCGCGCCAGCATGTCAAGGACGCGCAGATCCGCGTGTACGACAACTTCTTCCTGGCTCTGCAAGATCTGGCCATCGGCCGCGTGGATGCGCGCATCACCGACCGCGTGACCGGCATGACGGCGGCCAAGGAAGGGCGCTTCCCGGTCAAGATCGCCGGCCCGGACCTGTCGCAGGACATCGGGGCTATCGCCTACAAGAAGGGGCAGGACGATCTGGCGGCCATCGTCAACAAGGTCATCCAGGAAATGGTGGATGATGGCTCGCTGAACGAGATCTCCCGCAAGTGGCTGGCCGGCATCGAGATGGGCGAGGAGCTCAAGAAGCTGCCCAAGGACGCGCGATGATCGAATTGCTGCACAAGGCGGCGCCCATCATCCAGGGCGCCTTGCTGATGACGCTGCTGCTCGGCCTCAGTTCCGCGGTGCTGGGCACCGCGCTGGGGCTGGTGCTGGCGTTGTTCCGGCTGTCGCCGGTCGCGCCCTTGCGCTGGCTGGCGTTCTGGTATGTGTCCATCTTTCGCGGCACGCCGCTGTTGCTGCAATTGCTGCTGATCTATTTCGGCCTGCCGCACTACGGCATCGAGCTCGAGCCGGTGCCGACGGCAATCCTGGCCTTGTCGCTGTGCTCGGCCGCCTACCTGAGCGAGAATTTCCGCTCGGGCATCCTGGGCGTGGACCGTGGCCAGATCGAGGCGGCGCAGTCGCTGGGCATGGGGGCGGCGCGCAGCCTGTTCCGCATCATCCTGCCGCAGGCGATCCGGATCGCCGCGCCCACCATGGGCACGCGCTACATCGCGCTGATGAAGGACACGTCGCTGGCCTCGACCATCACCGTGGTCGAACTGACCAAGATGGCCGAGCAGGTCGGCTCCAATACGTTCCGCTACATGGAGATGTTCATCATCGCCGGCGCGCTGTACTGGGTGATCAACCAGATGCTGACGTTCATCCAGGTCTGGGTGGAGAGCAAGCTGGGCAAGGGGGTGGCATGATGCAACACGACCAAGCAGCCGGGGCGCCGGTGGTCCAGGTCGAAGGGCTGCGCAAGTCCTTTGGCGCCAACGCGGTCCTCAAGGGCGTGGATCTGACGATCCGGCGCGGCGAGGTGGTGGTGGTGATGGGGCCGTCGGGTTCCGGCAAGACGACCTTCATCCGCAGCCTGAATTTCCTCGAAGTGCCGGACGAGGGCGCGATCACGATCTGCGGCACGCAGGTGGCGGTGCAGGCCGGCGCCGGCCTCAAGCGCGAGCAGCGCCGCCGGGTGCGCGAGATCCGCCAGAAGACGGCGATGGTATTCCAGTCGTTCAACCTGTTCTCGCACATGACGGTGATCAAGAACATCATCGAAGGCCCGGTACAGGTCAAGGGCGCAGCCAGGGACCAGGCCATCGAGCAGGCGCGCGCGCTGCTGCGCCAGGTGGGACTGGCCGAGAAGGAGAACGAATACCCCAGCCGCCTGTCCGGCGGCCAGAAGCAGCGGGTCGCCATTGCGCGCGCGCTGGCCATGAAGCCCGAAGTGATCTTCTTCGACGAGCCGACCTCGGCGCTGGATCCGGAGTTGCGCGACGAAGTGCTCAGCGTCATGCGCAAGCTGGCCGACGAGGGCATGACCATGGTCGTGGTGACGCACGAAGTGCGTTTCGCGCGCGACGTGGCCGACCGGGTGATCTTCATGGAGGGCGGCGTGGTGCTCGAGGATGCGCCCTCGGCCAGCTTCTTCGATGCGCCGGCCAGCGAGCGCATCCGGCAATTCCTGCGGAGGGTGCAATGACGGCCGGCGCGCGGCCCGGCTGGGCCGCCGATCCGCTGGTCGAGGCGGTCGGGCGCGAGACGGGCGAGCTCATGCGCGGCATCCGCCATGACCTGCACGCCCACCCCGAACTCAGCTTCGAGGAGCATCGCACGGCCGGCCGGGTGCGCGCCTGCCTGCAGGAGTGGGGCATACCGGTGCTCGACGGGCTGGGCGAGACGGCCGTGGTCGGGGTGCTGCGCGCCGGGGGCGGCGGGCAGGCGATCGGCCTGCGCGCCGACATGGACGCCTTGCCGATTCACGAGACCAATACGTTCGGGCATGCGTCGCGCCATGCGGGCCGCATGCATGCCTGCGGGCATGACGGCCACACGGCCATGCTGCTGGGCGCGGCGCGGTACCTGCAGCGCCATCCCGACTTCGACGGCACGATCTACCTGATCTTCCAGCCGGCCGAGGAGAACGGCCGCGGGGCGCGCGCCATGATCGAGGCCGGGCTTTTCCGCGACCATCCCATGCAGGCGGTATTCGGCCTGCACAACTGGCCTGGCCTGGCGGCGGGCAAATTCGCGCTGACGGCCGGGCCCATCATGGCGTCGTCCTCGCGCGTGAAGGTGACATATACCGGCAAGGGCGGCCACGCCGCCCTGCCCGAGCAGGCCATCGATCCGGTGGCCGCGGTGGCGGCGCTGCACCAGGCGCTGCAGACGGTGGTGACGCGCAATACCGCCGCGCACGACAGCGTCGTGCTGTCGATAACGCAGCTGGGCGGCAGCGACAATCATTGCGTCATTCCCGACCAGGCCTGGCTGGCGGGTTCGTTGCGCACCCTGTCGCCAGCGGTGCTGGAACGGACCTGCGCGCGCATACGGGACATCGCCCAGGGCGTGGCGGCGGCGTTTTCCTGCGCGGCGCGGATCGAGATCGAACACGCGGTGCCGGCCACCATCAACGACGCCGGCGCCACGGCGCTGTGCCGCGACGCGATCGTGCAATGGCTGGGGCCGAAATGGTTAAATGACGGGTTCATCCCGACCATGGGGGCGGAGGATTTCGCCTTCATGCTGCAGGCATTGCCCGGCTGCTACCTGATGCTGGGCAATGGCGGCGGGCGCGAGGGTGAAACGGCGACGGTATGCGGGTTGCACAACCCCGGCTATGACTTCAATGACGAGATCGCCGCCGTCGGCGCCGCCTATTGGGTCAGGCTGGCCGGCCATTGCCTGCCCCGCGGCGGGGCGGGCCCGCTGGCATAGCGCCGGCTACCCGGCCTGCGGAACACACTGCCGCGCCTGGACAGGGCGGCATTCGGAATTTTGGAGGGATCTATGGCGTCCAAGAAGGCCGCTGGCGAGGCGGACAAGGATCATCTGTTCGTCAATAGCGTGGCCAAAGCCTTTCGGTTGCTCGAGGCGTTCGACAAATCCAGGCCCATGAGCGGCTTTTCGCAGGCCGCGCGCGAGATCGGCATGGAAAAGAGCGCCGCCCAGCGCGCCGCACACACGCTGTGGCGGCTGGGCTACCTGGACAAGGTGGGCCGCGACGGCGAGTACCGCCTGTCGCGCCGCTGCCTGGACATCGGCCAGCGTTATCTCGAGACCAATCGTCTCGTCGTGTGCACCAACCCGTACCTGAAGTTCCTGCGCCGCAAGACCAACGCCTCGGTCAACCTGGCCATGCTCGATGGCACGGACACGGTCTTTCCGGTGCGCTATACCAGCCAGGAAATGCTCAACAACGACCTGGGCGAACGGGCGCGCATTCCCGCCTACTGCACGGCCACCGGGATAGCCATCTTCTCGGCCATGCCCGACGAGGCGGTGCGCGAGGTGCTGGAGCGCTCGGATCTCAAGCCGCTGATGCCCAACTCCATCTGGCAGATGGACCGCATCATGGAGCGCGTCGAATCGGCGCGCCGCGACGGCTACGTGCTGGGCGTGGAAGAGGATTTCGCCAGCGACATCACCATTGCCTGCCCGATCAGCGACCCCGCCACGGGCGACGTGGCCGCCATCGGCGTGTCGTATTCCAGCGAAGTGACGGCGGTCGAACAGGTGGTGCAGGACTGGTGCCCGCTGGTCATGTCGACCGCGCGCGAGGTCACCGCCCGGCTGGCCGAAAGCTGATGGCCGCCCCTGTCCCAACCCTTTCCGGAGATCCGCCATGACCGCTGCTTTCGCATCCCTGGGCCAGACCATCGTCGAGCAGGCCGCCCGGCTTGCCAGCCACTCCGACATGGAAGGCGGCCTGACCTGCGCCTACCTGACGCCGGCGCACCGCGCGACGCAGGCGCAGCTGGCGCAATGGATGGAGGCCGCCGGCATGGCGGTGCGCATCGACGCCATCGGTAACGTGATCGGCCGCTACGCCGCCGACCCCGCCGTGCCTGCGCCGCGCGTGCTGATGACCGGCTCGCACTTCGACACGGTGCGCGATGGCGGCCGCTATGACGGCCGGCTGGGCATCCTGCTGCCGGTGGCGGTGGCCGGCGCGCTGCGCGATGCCGGCGTGCGGCTGCCATACCACCTGGACGTGGTCGCCTTCGCCGAAGAGGAGGGCCTGCGCTTCAAGACCAGTTTCCTGGCCAGCGGCGTGCTGGCCGGCAGCTTCGATCCGGCGCTGCTGGCGCGCCAGGATGCCGATGGCGTGACGCTGGCGCAGGCCTTGGCCGCAAGCGGCCTGCCCGGCGCCGGCGACCCCGCGGCGCTGCGGGCCGCCGCGCTGGATCCGGCCACGCTGCTGGGTTTCGTCGAAGTGCACATCGAGCAGGGCCCGGTCTTGCTGCACCACGGGCTGCCGCTGGGCGTGGTGACGCAGATCGCCGGCAGCAGCCGGTTCATGGCCCGCGTCGAGGGCATGGCCGGCCATGCCGGCACCACGCCCATGAACCTGCGCCAGGACGCGGGCGCGGCCGCCGCCGAGATGGTGCTGCTGGTCGAGTCGCGCTGCAGCCAGGTTCCGACGCTGGTGGGCACGGTGGGCCAGTTGCAGGTGCCCAATGGCTCGGGCAATGTGATCCCGGGCGTCTGCCAGTTTTCCATCGATATCCGTGCCGCCGAAGATCCGGTGCGCGAGGCGGCGGTGGCCGACGTGCGCGCGGGCATCGAGCAGATCGCCCGCCGCCGCGGCGTGCGGGTGAGCCTGGACGCGGTGCCGCCGGTGGGTAGCGTGCCGTGCGCGCGCTGGCTGATGGACCAGTTCGGCGCCGCGCTGTCCGAGGCGGGCCTGGCGGTCCATGAGCTGCCGTCCGGCGCCGGCCACGACGCCATGGTGATGCAGCGGATCGCCGACGTGGCCATGCTGTTCGTGCGCTGCGGCAATGGCGGCGTCAGCCACAATCCGCTGGAGACGCTGTCCGCCGAGGACGCGCAGCAGGCCGCCGAGGTGTTTGCCGCTTTCCTGCGCCGCTTCGCGCCGCGCGGCTCAGGCCGCTAGGCGGCGGCTTCGATCCAGCGCGCCCAGCCCAGCAGGGCGGCGTCGCCGCCATGGCTGCCCGCCAGCTGCATGGCCAGGGGCAGGCCGCGCGGGTCGGCGCCGTTGGGCAGGCTCAGGGTGGGCACGCCCAGCAGCGACCAGTTGCGGTTCAACAGCGAATCGCCCGAGGACGCGATGCCGGCGGGCGCGGCGCCCAGCGCGGCCGGGGTGACGATCAGATCGTAGTCGGCCCACAGCTCGGCGTAGGCGCGGCGCGCCCGCCGGGTGCGCTGCCAGGCGGCCCGCAGGGCGTCCGGCGAGCAGGCCTGGCCGGCCTCCAGGGCGGCGCGCAGCGCCGGGCTCAGTTGCTCGCGATGCTGCCGGTACTCATGCAGCAGGGCGCGCGAGGCCTGCTGGTTCATGATGTCGCGCTGGTCCTGGTACAGCGGATGCAGCGCCGGCAGGTCGGGCACCTCGGCTACGCGCGCGCCGTGCCGTTCGAGGCGGCGCAGGCGCGCCAGCAGGGCGTCGCGGCTGCGCGCGTCGATGCGCTCCCAGTGCGGGGTGCGATACAGGCCGATGCGCGGCGCGGCCGACCCGGGCGGCGCGGCCGGCACGCCGGCCAGCACGCCGGCCAGCAGCTGGATGTCGGCCACGGCGCGGGCCATCAGGCCGACCGTGTCGAGCGATTCGGCCATCGGCTTGACGCCCGTGCGGTCGATCAGGCCGAGGCTGGGCTTGTAGCCGACGACGCCGCAGAACGCCGCGGGCCGGATGGTGGAACCGCCGGTCTGGGTGGCCAGCGCCGCCGGCGCCATGAAGTCGGCCACGCAGGCGGCCGAGCCGCCGGACGAGCCGCCCGGCGTGTGTTGCGGCGCGTGCGGGTTGCGGGTGGCGGGCGGGGCCGAGTGGGCGAATTCGGAGGTGGCGGTCTTGCCCAGGATGATGCCGCCGGCGGCTTCGATGGCCGCCACGCAATAGGCGCTCCAGGCCGGGCGGTGCCCCGCGTAGATGGGCGAACCATAGGCGGTGGGCATGTCGGCGGTGTCGATGATGTCCTTGACCGCGATCGGCAGGCCGGCCAGCGGGCGCCGCGGGTCGGGCCGGGCGCCGGCCATGGCGCGCGCCTTGCGCAGCGCGCCCGCGGCGTCGACCCAGGCCCAGGCGCGGATCTGCTCCTCGCGCGCGGCGATGCGGTCCAGGCAGGCCTGGACCAGGTCGACGCTGTCGCAGGCGCCCGCCATCAGGCGTTCGCGCGCCTCGTCCAGGCCAAGCAGGTGCAGGGGCTGCATGGCGCGGATCAGCGCGCCGCGGGCCGGTGCAGGCCGTGCCAGTGCCGGGCGATATCCAGGCGGCGGCACACCCAGACCCGCTCGTGCGCCGCGACGTGGTCGAGAAAGCGCGCCAGGCCGGCGGCCCGCCCCGGGTGGCCGACCAGCCGCATGTGCAGGCCGACGGACATCATCTTCGGCTGGGTGGCGCCTTCGGCGTACAGCATGTCGAACGAGTCGCGCAGGAAGGCGAAGAAGTCGTCGGCGGTGGCGATGCCGCTGCGCACGAACTTGGCGTCGTTGTGCGCCTGGGTGTACGGGATGACCAGGTGGTGGCGGTCGCCGGCGTCCACCCAGTAGGGCAGCTCGTCGTTGTAGCTGTCGGAGTCGTACAGGAAGCTGCCCTGCTCGAGCACCAGCTTGCGCGTATTCACGGTGGGCGCGTAGCGGCAGTACCAGCCGGCCGGCGCCTGGCCGGTGGTGCGTTCGATCGACGCGACGGCGCGCTGCATTTCCTCGCGCTCCTGCGCTTCGGACAGGGCCTGCAGCGGCGTCCAGCGCCAGCCGTGGCAGCAGACGTCGTAGCCGCCTGCGCGGATGGCCTGGGCCACCGCGGGATTGCGCTCCAGCGCCTGGGCGCAGGCGAAGAAGGTGGCGGTCATGCCGCGCTCGCGCAGCAGGCGCAGCACGCGCCAGATACCGACCCGGCTGCCGTACTCGAACATGGATTCGGCCGCCAGGTCGCGGCCCTGGAAGCTGCTGCCGGTGACTTCGGTGAGGCCGAGCTCGCTGCGGCCGTCGCCGTCCTCGAACGAGGCTTCGGAGCCTTCTTCGTAGTTGACGACGATATTGAGGGCCAGGCGGGCCTGGCCCGGCCATTGCGGGTCGGGCGGCGTGCTGCCGTAGCCGACGAAGTCGCGGCGGGTGAGTAGCGAGCGGTCGGTCTGCATCGTCATTCCTCGTGGAAGACAACCAGGGCGTCCTGGTCGAGTTCGGTGTATTCGGTGTCGTCGTCCCGGCCGGTCTTGCCCAGGATCACGGCGACCTGCGAATCCGTGTCGATGGCGGTGAAGGCATAGTGCCAGACGCCGGTCCGGTACGACACGCCCTGGCGGCCGTTGGTGACGAAGGCCCGCAGCGTCGGCAGCGCCAGGGCGCCGTCCGGTCCGGACAGGCCCACCACGACCACGTGGCGCGACGGCACCAGCGGGATGAAGGTTTGCGCCGAGTGCGGATGCCGCTCCAGCGTGCGCACCCGGATGCCATCGAGCGGCTGGCGGTGCAGGCGGTTGACGGTAAAGCCCAGCGTCACGCCCTGGCGCGCCGAGCCGAAGGGCGTGGACAGCGGCCGCTTGGCCGTGTCCCCGCGGTTTTCGACCACTTCGCCATACTGCGAGAAGGCGTCGGCGCTCAGTGTGCTGGCGGATAGATACATGGAAGACATACGTCGGGGATGGGCGTCAGAAGAGTCGGTTGGGCAGCCACAGCGCGATCTGCGGGAAGTAGATCAGCAGCGTGACGAAAACCATCATGGCGAAGGCGAACGGCAGCACGCCGATGTAGACGTCGCTGATGCCGCCGCGCGACAGGCGGATGTTCTGCGCCACGAACAGGTTCAGGCCGACCGGCGGGGTGATCAGCGCCAGCTCCATCATCATGGTCATGAAGATGCCGAACCACAGCGGGTCGAAACCCAGCGAGACGATCAGCGGCACCACCACGCCCACGGTGGTGACCATCATGGCGATGGCCTCCAGGAAGCAGCCCAGTATCAGGTAGAACGCCACCAGCACCCAGATGGTGGCGGTGGGCGACCAGCCGAGCTGGCCGATGTACTCGGACAGCGCCTGCGGGATGCCGGCCAGGCTGAGCGAGAAGTTCAGCACGAAGGCGGTGGTCACCACCAGCACCACCATGGCGGTGGTGCGCAGCGCCGACAGGAAGGCCGCGTGCAGCATGGCGACCGAAAGCGTGCGGTTGGCCGCGGCGATGGCGATGGCGCCCACCACGCCGAGCGCGGCGGCTTCGGTCGGCGTCGCGATGCCGAGGTAGATGCCGCCCATCACCAGGCCGAAGATGAACACCACCGGCAGCACGTCGATCAGCAGCTTGAGCCGCATCGCCAGGGGGATGATCAGTTTTTCGTTGTCCGGGGCGACCTTGCCCAGCAGGGCCATGATCACGATCACCGCCATCATCAGGAGCAGCACGATGATGCCGGGAACGATGCCGGCGGCGAACAGCTTGCCCACCGACACTTCGGCCAGCGCGCCGTACACCACCATGTTGATGCTGGGCGGAATCAGGATGCCCAGCGTGCCGCCGGCGGCGATCGAACCGAGCACCAGCCGTTCCCGGTAGCCCAGGCGCTGCAGCGTGGGCAGGGCCACGGTGCCGACCGTGGCCGAAGTGGCCACGCTGGAGCCGGAGGTGGCGGCAAACAGCGCGCAGGTGGCGATGTTGGTGTGCAGCAGGCCGCCGGGCAGCCACTGCAGCCAGGCCGCCAGCGCCTTGTACATGCGGTCGGCCACGCCGCTGCGCGTCAGGATCTCGCCCAGCAGGATGAACAGCGGGATGGCCACCAGCAGGAACTCGTTCATCGTGCTCCACATGGTGTTGCCTATCATGCTGGGCAGCACCTGCATGCTCATCCAGTCGCTGACCACCGCGGTCATGAAGATCGCGCTGGCCACGTGGATGCCGGCCATCAGGAACAGGACCAGGCCGCCGAAATAAAGGGCTCCGAGCAGCATCAGTGCGCTCCTTCGAGCTTGCCGGCCATGCGCTCGTTGGCCGAACGCAATTCCTCGGCGACCTCTTCGTCGACGCTGGGATTGCCGTAGTTGCGGTTGATGCCGCCCCAGTCGCGGCGCGCCAGCAGCAGCAGGGAGTGCAGCAGCTGCGTGGCCAGCACCAGGCCGAACCAGCACAGCGCGGCGGCCCACATGGCTTGGGGGATCGCCAGCGGCGTGCGCAGCGCGCTGGTGGCCAGCGCCTGCATCGAGTACGAGTCGTACGCCACCCCGGTGGCCTTGACCGCCAGGGTGAGCGCGACCGAGGTCAAGAGCGCCAGCGCGAACACATCGCTGCAGGCGCGCAGGCGCTGCGGCAGCAGGTCGGTCAGCACCGAGATGCGGATGTGCGCGCGGTCGTAGGCGGCCTGCGAGAAGCCGATGGAGGCGCAGATGGCCAGGCAGTAGCCGCCATACTCGTCCACGCCCTGCAGCGAGAAGCTGAAGATCTTGCGGGCCAGCACGTTCAGCGCTATGACCACCGACAGGGCGATCAGCGCCCACCCGGCCGCCAGGCAGGCCCGGTTGGTGATGGCCCGCAGGGCGCCGCACAGCAGTTCCAGAAGTCTAGTCACGATCGGTTCCTGGTGAATGCGGCGCGCCGCCCGGCCGGGGCGGCGCGCCAGGTCAGGTTGCGCTAGCGCGCGATGCCGGCCGCCGCGCCGATGGTGCGGAACCAGTCGTCGCCGCAGGTCTTGGAGAACTTCGAGCAATCCTCGATCCACATCGGCACGATCGAGGTCTTGAGCAGTTGTTTGACTTCGCGCACGTCGGCCTCGGTGGGCTCGACCAGCTGCATCTTGCCGGGCTTGCCGGTGCAGGGCTGCTTGCCGACGTTGCAGTTGATGCCGTCCTCGTGGCCCTTGCGGCTGATGTCCCACAGCGCGGTTTCGAGCTGCTTCATTTCGGCCGACAGGGCGGCCTGCTGGTCGGCCGACAGCTTGTCCCAGAAGGCGTTGCGCGCCACCTGCAGCACCACGCCGGCGCCGCCCAGCGGGATGGGGCTGAGCGAGTGCGCGACCTCGAACCAGTCGTTGCTGTTGCCATACTGGCTGCCGGTGATGGCGCAGTCCACCACGCCCTGCATCAGGCCCTGGTAGACCTCGGGGCCGGCCAGCGTGGCGCCGGCGGCGTTCAGGTCGGCCACCATCTTGGCGGTGTAGGTGCCGCTGACGCGCACCTTCTTGCCTTTGAGATCGTCCAGCGTCTTGATGTCGCCCTTGCAGTACAGGATCTGGAACGGGAACGACCACGCCGTCAGCAGCTTGGCCTTGAAGCGGTCGTTGAGCTCCTTTTCGAGGATGGGGCGGTAGGCGTCCAGGTTCTTCTGCAGCTGGTCGAAGTCGAACGCCGCGCCGGGCAGGTCGGCGCCCATCAGCACCGGCGCGTCGCCGCCCACGAAGCTGATCTGGAACGACACCACGTCGAACGCGCCGCTTTGCAGCGTGCGCAGCGATTCGAAGCCCTTCAGGCCCAGCTCGTCGATGGTGCGGAAGTTGGCCGAGAACGCGCCGTTGCTGCGCTTGGGCAGGTCCTTCCAGAAGGGCCGTTCGACCTGCTGCGATTGCGGCTGGTTGCCGTACCAGCCCAGCACGCGCATCTTGACCTCGTCGGCGCACGCGACCGACGACATCCCCGCGGCCAAGGCGAGCAGCGCGATGGACCGTTGCAGTATTGCCTTCATGATGAATCTCCCCCTGGGTGGCTGTATAGGTGTCATGGAGGCCCGAGGTCCTGCCGCCTCCTTGTTGCAGTTGAATTATGAATAGTCCGATGAAATAATCAATTATTAAATTTTGGATCATTTCTATAAACAGGACTTATAGTGAATCTGCGGCTGATCGAGATATTCCGGGCGGTGATGCAAAGCCACACCACGGTCGGCGCGGCCCGCGCCCTGCAGATTTCGCAGCCGGCGGTCAGCAGCGCGATACGCCAGCTGGAATCGCAAGTGGGGTTCACGCTGTTCGATCGCGTGGGCAATCGCCTGAGCGCGACCGAAGAGGCCAAGATCCTGTTCCGCGACTCGGAGTCGATCTTCCTGTTGTCCAAGGCCCTCAACCACACGGTCGAGGAACTCAAGAACGAGCGGCTGGGCCAGTTGCGCATCGTCGCCACGCCGCAGCTGGGGCATTCGGTGCTGCCGGCGGCCATCAATGACCTGCTCAAGCAGCGGCCCAAGGTGAAGGTGTTCTTCGACGTGCGCCGTTCGTACAACGTGGTCGAGATCATCGAGTCGCGCGCGGCCGACATCGGCTTTGCCATCGCGCTGGAGCCCGAGCTGGAGCAGAAGCTGCACATGCTGCCGGTGGCGCGCGTCCAGATGGTGTGCCTGGCGCCGGCCGACCATCCGCTGGCCCGGCGCAAGTCCGTCACGCCGCAGGACATCTCGCCGTATCCGTTGATCGGGCTGGAGCTGGGCTCGCGGCTCAGTCCGCTGGTGCTCAATGCCTTCAAGCAGGCCGGCACGCCTTACCGCACCGCGGTGGAGGTGCGCTATTCCGAGACGGCCTGCCTGCTGGCGCAGGCCGGCGTCGGCGTGACCGTGGTCGACCTGTTCTCGGCCATGGCCCAGGCCAGGCACGGCGGCGGGCTGAAGATCATCCCGTTCAAGCCGGCCATCGAGGTCGAGGCGTTCGCCGTCTCGGCCAAGAACCGCGTGCCGTCGCGTCTGGCGCTGCTGCTGGTCGAGGAAACGCAGAAATCCATCCGGCGCTTCCAGCCGGCCTGATCATTGCCTCGCGCCGCCGCGAGGGGGGATCGTGGCGCGCATCGGCGACAATGAAGGCCGGCGCGCCATCCGGCGCCGCCCTGTCGCCGAGAGCCCGCCCCATGAGATTGTTGCCGGCCATGGGCGCGCTTGCGCTGCTGCTGCATGCGCCCGCCGCGCCCGCCCAGGACTTCGACCGCCACGGCCACGCGCTGGTGCGCGACGCGCAGGGCTGGGTCTACATCGACCGCGCGCACCGCCCGGTGCTACGGCCTTTCATCTACGACAATGGCCCCGACTACTACGAGGAGGGGCTGGCGCGCTTCGTCGAGCACGGCAGGATGGGGTTCCACGATGAGGCGCTCAACATCGTCATCCCGGCCGAATACGATTTCGTGTTTCCGTTCCAGGGCGGCAAGGCCAGGGCGGGCATGGACTGCCGCGTGCAGCGCCACGGCGAGCACGGCTCGGTGAGCTGCCGGCGCTGGACGACGCTGACCAGGCCCTAGCGCGACTCCATCCAGTCGATGACCAGCCGCATGGTCCGCAGCACATGCTCGATCATCGCTTCGCGCGCGGCGGCGCCGTCGCGCCGCGTCAGCGCGGCAATGATGGCTTCGTGCTGCTGGATGTTCTCTTCCATCAGCCGCGGCGGCATTTTCGAGGCAAAGCCCAGCACGTCCGAGACGCTGCTGCTTTGCAGTTCGCTGACCATGTCCAGCAGCCGCTCGTTGTGGCTCAGTTCGGTGATGAGGTGGTGGAAGTCGAAGTTGTGCTGCAGCCACTCCGACCCGCGCTCGTTGCGCACCCGCGAGCGTAGCGTGCTGGCGTAGTGCTTCTGGTGCTGGGCGAGCAGCTTGAGATGCTTGTCCTCGATCCAGTCGACCGCCAGCCGCGCGGCCAGCCCCTCCAGCTCGGCCCGCACTTCGAAGGCCTCGCGGATGGCGCGCACCGAGGGAATGGCGACCATGGCCCGTCCGGTGTCGGTCAGCGAGATGGCGCGCCGCGCTTCCAGGAAGCGCAGGGCTTCGCGGATCGGGGTGCGGCTGGTTCCGAACTCGCTGGCCAGTTCGTACTGGCTCAAGCTGTCCCCGGGCAGATAGCGGCCGGACTGGATGCGCCGCAGGATCTCTTCCGAGATTTCCGTCGACGATCGGGTCTGGCTCTTGGGGGCGGATCTTGCGCTCATCGGTCTCGTTGTCTATGCGGGACAGCCGGGCCGGCATGCCTGCCGGTCGCGTCCGCGCGGGTTCAAGGCGGGGCGGCGCGCGGCAAAGCGCGCCGGCACAGGCACTGATTGTAGTGAGGATGCTCCCCGGTCCGGAAATGGATGCGCCGGCGTCCGGCTGCCGCCTTGCGGGTAATCCCGGATGCCGGTCCGCGGCCACGTTATGTAGGATCCGTTTTTATCTAAATGGGATCCCATTTTAGACATACGGAATTCTTACACGGAGAGCAACATGAGCGATATCGACCCCATTACTTCAGCCAGGATCCTCAACCCGGGCGGGCGCGGCGGCCCGCTGACCGAGGCCCACCAGCCCATGCGGGCCATGCACCGCGACGATATCGAATGGGAGAACCTGCGCTACGAGGGGCAGTTCTCGAAGATGATGTTCCACCCGGTGCAGGACGACCGCACCATTCCGAACGCCGGCATCGTCCGCTACGAGAAGGGCTCGGGCCATCCCCTGCACAACCATTACTTCGCCCAGATCTGGTACGTGCTGAGCGGCAAGTTCGAGATCGAAGGCAAGGTCTATGGCGAGGGATCGATGATGTTCCATCCCGACCCGCACTACGAGTACGCGCTGAACACCCTGGAGGACGGGGAGATCCTGTACGTCCAGTACATGGGGCCGACCACGCGCCAGCCCGCGATCTACGAAGGCCGCTTCAACATGGAGACGCGCCGTCCGCTGGAGGATGAATCGACGGCAGCCTGAGCGCGCGCGGCGGATCGCCGGGCGCATACGCGGCCGCCAGCCGGCGGCCGCTCACGGGGCGGCCGGCGCGGCGCCACGCAATGAATCGGGAGAACGGTAATGGAAAGGCTGATCCAGGTCCTGGACCTGTTCAGCGACAGGATGGGCCGGCTGGCCAGCATGGTGATGCTGCCCGTCCTGCTCGTCACTTTCGCGGTGGTCGTCCTGCGCTATGTATTCGGGATCGGCCTGATCTGGCTGCAGGACAGCTATGTGTGGCTGACCAGTGTTTTCTTCATCTGCATGGCCGGCAATACGTTCCTGCATGACCGCCACGTGCGCGTCGAGCTGTTCTATTCGCGCATGACCGCCAGGAAGCGGGCGCTGGTCAACGCGCTGGGCGTGCTGTTGCTGCTGTGGCCGACGCTGTTCGTGACCGTGCAGCAGAGCTGGCGGCCGATCGCCCGGTCGTGGCGCTTCCTGGAAGCCTCGCCCAACGCCGGCGGGCTGTCGTTCGCCTATGTGCACAAGAGCCTGGTGTACGTCTTCTGCCTGGTGCTGTTCCTGCAGGGGTTGTCGCTGCTGCTGAAGTCGGCGCGCACGCTGGCCGGCGCGCGCGGCGTTGCGCCGGAGGCCTCGCCATGAGCCTGAGCGACGTGCTTTGCCTGCTGATGTTCGCCACCGTGATGGGCACCATGATGTTCGGTTTCCCGGTGGCGTTCACGCTGTCGGGCGTGGGAGTGGCGTTCGCCCTGCTGGGTTCGGCGCTGGACGTGTTCGAGTGGCGCACCATGGGCGGGGTGATGGGGCGGCTGTACGGCATCATGAGCAACGAGATGCTGGTGGCCATCCCGCTGTTCGTCTTCATGGGCATCATGCTGGAGAAGTCCAAGGCGGCCGAGCGCCTGCTGGTGACCACGTCCAGCCTGTTCGGCTCGCTCAGCGGCGGCCTGGCTTTCACGGTGGTGATGGTCGGCACCCTGCTGTCGGCGGCCACCGGCATGGTCGCCGCGACGGTGGCCACGCTGGCCTTGATCAGCGTGCCGGCGATGCGGCGCGCCGGCTACCAGCCGTCGTACATGGCCGGTTCGATCTGCGCGTCGGGCACGCTGTCGCAGCTCATCCCGCCGTCCACCGTGCTGATCCTGATCGGCGACATGCTGCGCGGCGTCACGCCGCCGGACCGCCCCGGCGGGCCGGTGACCGTCAGCGACCTGTTCGCCGGCGCGGTGCTGCCCAGCGTGCTGCTGGTGGTGCTGTTCCTGGGCTATGTGCTGTACCGGGCGCTGTTGCGGCCGGATACCTGTCCGCCGCTGCCCCGCAGCGCCGGACAGCGCGTCGGCCTGCGGCAACTGCTGGTGGACGCGGTGGCCCCGCTGGCCCTCATCATCGCCGTGCTGGGCTCGATCCTGGCCGGCATCGCCACGCCGACCGAGTCGGCGGCGGTGGGGGCGATGGGCGCCGTGCTGATCGCGCTGCTGTACAAGGCGCTGTCCTGGCCGGTGCTCAAGCAGGTCTGCATGGCGACCGGGCACCTGGTGGCGATGGTGTTCACGATCATGATCGGCGCGGCGATCTTCTCGCTGGTGTTCAAGGGGCTGGGCGGCGAGCACCTGGCGCGCGAACTGCTGTCCAGCGTGCCGGGCGACCTCTATGGCGCCTTGCTGCTGGTGCTGCTGATCGCCTTCGTGCTGGGCTTCTTCCTGGATTCGTTCGAGATCATTTTCGTCGTCATTCCGATCTTCGGCCCGCCGCTGCTGTCGCTGGGCGTGGACCCGCTGCTGTTCGGCGTGCTGCTGGCCGTCACGCTGCAGACCAGCTATCTCACGCCGCCGTTCGGGTTCGCGATTTTCTACCTGCAGGGCGTCTACAAGGATATCGGCGCCGAGACCGCGTACCGCGGCGTGTTGCCCTACATCGCCCTGCAGGTGGGCGCGGTGGCGGCCTTGCTGAGCTTTCCCGCCCTGGCGACCTGGTTGCCCACCGTTCTTTACTGAGCGCGCGTGCGCGCCTTCCCATAACGCACAAGGAGACAACATGAACCCGAATTCGGACAACAAGCGCCGCACCCTGCTGCGGGCCGCGACCGTGGGCGGACTGGGCGCCGTGCTGGCCGGCGCCGCGCCGCCGGCGCTGGCCAAGCCGCGCGTGCGCTGGCGCATGGGCATGGCCTGGACCCGCTCGGCGCCTGGCTACACGACGCCGGTCGTCGCGCTGGCCGATTTCCTCGACAAGGCGACCGGCGGGGCGTTCCAGATCGAGGTGTTCGGCGCCGGCGACCTCGTGCCGGCCATGCAGACCTTCGACGCGGTGCTCGACGGCACCCTCGACTGCGGCCACGGCTATGCCAGCTACTGGTCGGGCAAGTCGATCGCCATGAACGTGGTGATGAGCATGCCGTTCGGCACCACGGCCCAGGAGAAGAATGCCTGGCTGCAGTACGGCGGCGGACAGGCGCTGGCGGACAAGGTGTACGAGCGGCTGGGCGCCAAGTTCTTCCCGCTGGGCAATTGCGGCGTGCAGCCCATGGGGTGGTTCCGCAAGGAGATCAACTCGATCGACGACTTCAAGGGGCTGAAGTTCCGCGTCAGCGGCCTGCCCGGCGAAGTGCTGCGCGAGTGCGGCGTGGCGGTGGTCGGCATGCCGCTGGGCGAAGTGCTGCAGGCCATGCAGTCGGGGGCGGTGGACGCCTGCGAGCTGACCGGGCCGTACATCGACACCACGCTGGGCATCCAGCGCATCGCCAAGAACTATTATTTTCCGGGCTGGCACGAGCCGGAAGGGCAGTTCGACCTGTTCATCAACCTGGACGCCTGGAACAAGCTGAGCCCCGAGTACAAGGAGCTGGTGCGGGTGGGCGCCTACTATGCCAACGGCGTGATGCTCAACGAACTGGTCGCCAAGAACGGCAAGGCCTTCGAGGACCTGCGCACCGAGCACGGGGTGACGGCGCGCCTGCTGCCCGACGACGTGCTCAAGCGCATGCACGAGATCACCAACGACCTGCTGGCCGGCGCCTACGAGCGCGACCCGCTGGCGCGCGAGCTGCGCGACAGCCTGCGCGCCTTCCTGGGCGCGGCCGCGCCCTATTCGGAGTACTCGGAACTGCTGTTCATGCAGGCCCGGGCGAACCTGTCGGGGCGGCCGCGCCTGGGAGGCTGAGCGGCCGGGCCTAGAATGGCGGGCTGACAGACAGGGATTCGAGGGCTTATGGCAGACCGCGTGACCAAGGCTTTCCAGCTTGCGACGCTGAAGATCCGGCTCAACAGCGCGGACCTCGAACGCCTCGACCTGCACCAGCGCATCCAGCGCGCCCTGCGCGCGCTGATCCTCGACGGCGCGCTCGGGCCGGGCGTGCGCCTGCCGGCGACCCGCGCGCTGGCGGGCTCGCTCGGCGTGGCGCGCGACACGGTCGAGAATGCCTATGTGCAACTGCACCGCGACGGCTTCATCGTGCGTCGCCAGGGCTCGGGCAGCTATGTCTCGGAGACGGTGGGCGCGCGCCTGCTGGGCGCGGCGCGCCGGCGTAGCATGGCGGCGGGCGAGCCGCGCGCCGAGCCGGCTCCCGAGGCGGGCCTGAGCCGGCGCGGCCGGCAGATCCACGACAGCGGCGGGGTGCCCGACCAGCGGCAGGTCCGGGCGTTCGCCACCGGCCTGCCCGAAACCCGCACCTTTCCCGTCGACGTCTGGGAGCGGCTGCAGCGCCAGGCCCTGAAAGACCATCGCGCCGGCGTGCTCCTGCATGGCGATCCGCAAGGCGCGCAGCCGTTGCGCCGCGCGATTGCCGCCTACCTGAACCTGGAGCGCGGCGCCCAGGTGGACGCCGAGCAGATACTGGTGCTCAGCAGCACGCGGCAGGCGCTGTTCCTGTGCGCCCAGTTGCTGGTGGACGCCGGCAAGCCGATCCTGATGGAGAACCCCGGCTACTTCGGCGCGCGCAAGGCGTTCGAGGCGGCCGAGGCCCGGATCGTGCCCATCGACGTCGACGCGCACGGCCTGCGCACCGACTTGCTCAAGGCCGACCGCAGCGGCGCGAACTGCGTCTACGTGACGCCCTCGCACCAATATCCCACCGGCGCGACCCTGTCGCTGGAGCGGCGGCTCGACCTGACGGCGTGGGCGGGCGCGCAAGGGCGGTGGATCATCGAGGACGACTACGACAGCGAGTTCCACTACGACGGCCTGCCGACGGCCTGCGTGCAGGGCCTGGACCGCCACCAGCGCACGATCTACCTGGGCACGTTCGCCAAGACGCTGTACCCGGGCCTGCGCCTGGGCTACATGGCGCTGCCGCGCCAGCTGGTGCCGGCCTTCACGCGGGCGCGCGCCATCATGGACGGGCATACGCCGCAGATCACGCAGCTGACCCTGGCCCGCTTCATGGACGACGGGCACTACAACTCGCATGTGCGCGCCATGCGCAAGCTGTATGCGGGGCGTCGCGACGCGCTGCTGGACTCGCTTGGCCAGTCGCTGCGGGGCATCGCCACCGCGGTGCGCCCGCCCGGCGGCCTGCAGGTGCCGTGCCTGCTCGAGCGCGGCTGGTCGGAGGCCAGGACCATCGACCAGGCGGCCGCCGCCGGCATGCGCCTGGCCGGCCTGAGCGGGCTGTACGCGGGCGAGGACGGCCGGCAGGGATGGATTCTCGGCTACGCCTGCCTGGCCGCGCACGAGATCGAGGCGGCCGTGCTGCGGCTGCGGCGCGCCCTGAAGGCCTGAACGCGCCGCTGCCGTCAGTACGGCAGCGGAAAGCGCCGGCTCAGCTCGGCCGCCCGCGCGGGCACGGCGTCGCGGCCGCCGGCCTGGCCGCCATCGCGCAGGCCGCCCAGCACGGCCAGGACCAGGTCGCCGATCTGCCGGAACTCGGCCGGCCCCATGCCGCGGCTGGTGCAGGCCGCGCTGCCTACCCGGATGCCGGAGGTGACGGCGGGGCTGGCGGCGTCGCCCGGGACGGCGTTCTTGTTCACGGTGATGCCGGCTTCTTCCAGCGCCCGTTCGGCGGCGTTGCCGGCCAGCCTCCACGGCCGCAGGTCGACCACGCCGAGGTGGCAGTCGGTGCCTCCCGAGACGATGGACAGGCCGCCTTCGGCCAGGCGCGCGCACAGCGCACGGGCGTTGTCGATCACGGCGCGCGCGTAGGCGCGGAAGCCGGGCTGCAGCGCCTCGCCCAGGGCCACGGCCTTGGCGGCGATGACATGCATCAGCGGGCCGCCCTGCAGGCCGGGGAACACCGCGGCGTCGATGCGCCGGGCGATGTCGGCGTCGTCGGTGAGAATCATGCCGCCGCGCGGTCCGCGCAGGGTCTTGTGGGTGGTGGTCGTGGTCACGTGGGCGAACGGCACCGGCGAGGGGAACGCGCCGCCGGCCACCAGGCCGGCATAGTGGGCCATGTCGGCCACGAACAGGGCGCCGGTCGCGTCGGCGATGGCGCGAAAGCGCGCGAAATCCGGCACGCGCGCATAGGCCGAGCCGCCCGCGATGATGAGCCGCGGCCGCTCGCGCCGGGCCGTGCGCTCGACCTCGTCCATGTCGATGCGGTGCGACACGGGGTCGACGCCGTAGCTCAGCGCCTCGAACCACTTGCCCGACAGGTTGACGCGCGCGCCATGGGTGAGGTGCCCGCCCGCCTTGAGGTCCAGGCCGAGGATGCGGTCGCCGGGCGCGAGCAGGGCGAGGTATACGGCCTGGTTGGCCTGGCTGCCGGAGTGCGGCTGCACGTTCGCGTATTCGCAGCCGAACAGGCGCCGGGCGCGCTCGATGGCGGCCCGCTCGGCAACGTCGACGTGGCGGCAGCCGCCATAGTAGCGGCGGCCCGGATAGCCCTCGGCGTACTTGTTCGTCATGACCGAGCCCTGCGCGTCGAGCACGGCCTGGCTGACGAAGTTCTCGGAGGCGATCAGTTCGATCGAGTGCATTTGCCGCTGGCGCTCGGCGTCGACGGCGCGCCAGATTTCGGGGTCGGCATGCCGCAGGGGCAGCGCGCGCGCGCCGGCGGGCGCGGCGGCGGCGGGAAGCAGGTCGTTCATCGGGTGTCCTGGGACGTAGGAGAAAGCAGGGCAGGCCGGGCCGCGGCGGGCTCGGGCTGGCGGAAATGGATCAGTCCATGCGCGGCCAGCCCGGCCACCAGCCCCCAGAAGGCGCCGCCCACGCCCAGCAGCGTGACATTGGCCGCCGTGGCCAGGAAGGTGATGAGCGCGGTCTCGCGGGTGCGCGCGTCGGCCATGGCGCTGGCCAGGCTGCCGCCTATGGTGCCCAGCAGGGCCAGCCCCGCCAGGGTGGTGATGAAGGTCTTGGGCAGCACCATGAACAGCGTGGCCAGCGTGACGCCGAACAGGCCCACCAGGATGTAGAACACGCCGCAGGCCAGGCCGGCGATATAGCGCTTGCGCGGATCCTCGTGCGCGTCGCGGCCGGTGCAGATGGCCGCGGTGATCGCGGCGACGTTGAAGGTATGGGCGCCGAACGGCGCCATGACCAGCGAGCCCAGCCCGGTCGCCACCAGGATGGGGTTGGCGCTGGTCTTGAAGCCGTCGTTGCGCAGCACCAGCATGCCGGGCATGTACTGGCCGGTCAGGGTGATGACGAAAAGCGGCAGGGCCACGCCCAGCATCGCGTGCAGCGAGAAGCGCGGCATCTCGAACACCGGCGCGGCCAGGCTGAGGTGCAGCGCGGCGAAGTCCACCCGCTGCTGGGCCGCCAGCAGGCCCAGGCCGATGACCAGGATGCCCACCACGGCAAAGCGCGAGGTGTAGCGCTTGAGCAGCGCGTACGAGACCAGCAGCGCGATGACCAGCAGCGGGTCGGCCGAGGCGCCGCCGAAGGCATTGATGCCGAACTGCAGCAGGATGCCGGCCAGCAGGCCGGCCGCGATGCCGGCGGGGATCATGCGCACCAGCTTCTCGAATGCGCCGGACAGGCCCAGCACGACAAAGCCCAGCGCCGCCGCCAGGTAGGCGCCGATGACCTCGCCGTACGGCGTGAAAGGCATGACGGTGGCCAGGAAGGCCACCCCCGGGGTGGACCAGGCCGTGATGATGGGCTCGCGGTAGCGCCAGCTGAGCGCGATGCCGGTCACGCCCACGCCGATGGACACCGCCCAGACCCACGAGGTGGTCTGGGCCGCCGACAGCCCGGCCAGTTCGGCGGCCTGGAAGACCAGGACGAAGGTGCCGCCGTAGTTCACCAGCACCGAAATCAGCGCGGCGACGATGGGGGCAAGGAAATCGGCGGGCCGAAGGACTGCCGTGGGCGTGTGCATCGATGACTCCTGCTATCAGCCATGCCGGGCCGGACGGCCGCGGCAGGTGTCCGATTCTAGGAGCGATATGGCAGGTTGATTCATGCCACATTGTTGGATCGTGGCAGACCACTTTGCGGCCCGCCGGGGCGCGGCGCGGGGCCGGGGTGGTGGCGCGGGCGCGCCTGCGCTAGTATGGCCTGACGCCGCGCCGTGCGATGCGCCGCGCGGATCCGCCTTCCCCACGCAAGGAGTCCGCATGGCCACACTGACGATCAATGGCAAATCCCAGGATGTCGACGCACCCGACGACATGCCGCTGTTGTGGGTCATCCGCGACCGGCTCGGCATGACCGGCACCAAGTTCGGCTGCGGCATGGCGCTGTGCGGCGCCTGTACGGTGCACCTGGACGGCCAGCCGGTGCGCTCCTGTATCACGCCGGTCGCCGCGGCGGCCGGCAAGCGCATCGTCACCATCGAGGCGGTGGGCGAGGACGAGGTCGGCCGCGCCGTGCAGCAGGCCTGGACCGAGATCGGCGTGCCGCAATGCGGCTATTGCCAGTCGGGCCAGATCATGTCGGCCACCGCGCTCATCAAGAGCAATCCCAAACCCAGCGACGAGGATATCGATGCGGCGATGAGCGGCAATATCTGCCGCTGCGGCACCTATCCGCGCATCCGCGCCGCCATCAAGCAGGTGGCCGTCAAGGGGGTGGCCAAATGAACGCGTTCGATCGTTTTGCGCCGTCGCATGCCGCCCTGGCGGACGAACCTTGCGGCCTGGCGCCCGCTTCGCCGGCGCGGCGCGAGTGGCTCAGGACTGCCGCCGCCCTGACCGGCCTGGTGCTGGTGGTGGGGGCCGGCGGGGTGGTGCGCGCCGCCGGCGAGGCGGCCAAGGAAGCAAAGAAGTATGGCGGCGACGGCATGCCGCACGGCACGGTGGACGATCCCCTGGTGTTCGTGTCCATTGCCGCCGACGGCCTGGTGACCATCGTGGCGCACCGCGCCGAGATGGGAACCGGCGTGCGCACCAGCCTGCCCATGGTGGTGGCCGACGAGCTGGAGGCCGACTGGAACCGCGTGCGCGTGATCCAGGCGCCCGGCGACGAGCCTCGCTACGGCAACCAGGATACCGACGGCTCGCGCAGCACCCGGCACTTCTTCCTGCCCATGCGGCGGGTCGGCGCGGCGGCGCGCGCCATGCTGGAGGCCGCCGCCGCGCGCCAGTGGGGCGTGCCGGTGGCCGAGGTGGCCGCGCGCCAGCACGAGGTCGTGCACGAGAAGTCCGGCCGCAAGCTGGGCTACGGCGAGCTGGCGACGGCCGCCGCGGCGCTGCCGGTGCCGGCCGAGGCCGCCCTGCGCCTGAAGCAGCCGGCGCAGTTCCGCTACATCGGCAAGCCGGGCGCGCGCAGCGTGGACATCGAGGACATCGTCACCGGCAAGACCCACTTCGGCATCGACACGCGCCTGGACGGCATGCTGTACGCGTCGGTGGCGCGTCCGGCGGTGCTGGGCGGCAAGGTCAAGGCCTACAAGGCCGAGGCGGCGCTCAAGGTGCCCGGCGTGGTCAAGGTGGTGGAGCTGCCCGCCGGGCCCACGCCGCCGGTGTTCGCGCCGCTGGGCGGGGTGGCGGTGATCGCCTCGGATACCTGGGCCGCGCTCAAGGGCCGCCAGGCGCTGGAGATCGAATGGGACGACGGCCCGCACGCGTCCTATGACTCCGAGGCGTTTCGCAAGACCCTGAGCGAGGGCGCCGGCAAGCCGGCCAAGCCGGTGCGCAATGACGGCGACGCGATGCAGGCGCTGGCGGGCGCGGCCCGCCGCATCGAGGCCGAGTATTACCTGCCGCACCTGGCGCACGCCACCATGGAGCCGCCGGCGGCGACCGCGCGCCTGGCCGACGGCAAGTGCGAAGTCTGGGCCTGCGTGCAATCGCCCTACGGCACGCGCGAGAACGTGGCGCGCCACCTGGGCCTGGACATCGGCGCGGTCACGGTGCACCAGACGCTGCTGGGCGGCGGCTTCGGGCGCAAGTCCAAGTCGGACTTCGTGGTCGAGGCGGCCCTGCTGTCCAAGGCCATGGACGGCAAGCCGGTCAAGGTGACCTGGTCGCGCGAGGACGACCTGGCCAATGACTACTTCCATACCGTGTCGGTCGAGCGGCTGGAGGCCGGCGTGGACGCGCAGGGCAAGGCGGTGGCCTGGCTGCACCGCACGGCGGCGCCGACCATCGGCTCGACCTTCGCGGCCGGCGCCGAGGGCCAGCAGCCGTTCGAGCTGGGCATGTCGGCGATCAACATCCCGTTCGACATTCCCAATTTCCGCGTCGAGTCGGTGCCGGTGCCGGCGCATACGCGCATCGGCTGGTTCCGCTCGGTGTCGAACATCCCGCACGCCTTCGCGGTGCAGAGCTTCGTGGCGGAAATGGCGCATGCGCTGGGCCGCGATCCGCGCGACTACCTGCTGGAGCTGATAGGGCCGCCGCGGCGCATCGCGCCGGCGGCGATGTCCGATGGCTGGAACTACGGCGAATCGCCCGAGCTGTACCCGCTCGACACGGGCCGCATGCGCCATGTCATCGAGGTGGCCACCGGCGCAGCGGGCTGGGGGCGCAAGCTGGCGGCGGGCAGGGGGCTGGGCGTGGCGGTGAGCTACAGCTTCGTGACCTACATCGCCACCGTGGTCGAGGTGGAAGTGGGCCAGGACGGCGCGATCGCGGTGCCGCGCGTGCACGTGGCGGTCGATTGCGGGCCGCAGGTGCATCCGGACCGCGTGCGCGCCCAGGTGGAAGGCGCCTGCATCATGGGCCTGAGCCTGGCCACGCGCAGCGAGATCTCGTTTGCCCAGGGGCGCGCCACCCAGACCAACTTCCACCAGTACGAGGTGGCGCGCATGCCCGAGGCGCCGCGCGAGATCGTGGTGCACCTGGTCGAGCATGGTTTCGACGTGCCGCTGGGCGGCGTGGGCGAACCCGCGGTGCCGCCTTTCGCGCCGGCGCTGTGCAACGCGATCTTCGCCGCCACCGGCAAGCGCATCCGCGCGCTGCCGATACGCGACCAGCTCAAGGCCTGAGCGGGAAGGCGGCGCCGGCCGGCGCCGCCTTCCTGGCGTGGCGCGGGCGTTTTGGCTACGATGCTGCGATGCCCAGCCCGTCCCGTTCTCCCGCCACGGCCTACAAGAAGGCGCCTTCGCTCAAGGGCCTGCCGTCGATCCGGCAATTGCGCGCCTTTGTCGCCGTCTACTACACCGGCACCCTGTCGGCCGCCGCCGAAGCCTTGTCGCTGACCCAGCCCGCGGTGACCATCCTGCTCAAGGAGCTGGAGGAAAAACTGGGCGTGCGCCTGTTCGACCGCACCACGCGCGCGCTGCGGCGCACCACCGCCGCGCTCGAAGCCATCGCCTACGCCGAGCGCGTGCTGGGCGAGCTGGACGCGCTGAGCGCCAGCATGACGGACCTGGCCGACGTGCGGCGCGGCCGCCTGCGGGTGGCGGCCACTTCCACGGTGGCGCAGACGCTGCTGCCCAAGGTGGTGCGCCGCTTCCTGGACCTGCACCCCGGGGTGAAGCTGAGCGTGGACGATTGCGCGCCCGCCATGTTCGCCGAGCATGTCCTGAGCGAGCAGGTGGACCTGGGCGTGGGCACGCTGGAGAGCGCCGTGCCGGGGCTGGAGCAGCATCAGTTCCTGGGCGATCACCTGTGCGCGGTGGCCACCGACGCGGCGTTCGGGCACGGCCGGCCGATGACCTGGAAGCAGCTGTCGGGCCTGCCGGTCATCGTGGTGCAGGCCGGCTACGGCGTGCGCCGCAGCATCGAGCGCGCCGCCCAGCAGGCCGGCGTGGAGCTGCAGGTGGCCTTCGAGGTATCGCTGCTGACCACGGCGCTGGCCATGGCGGCCAGCGGCCTGGGCGTGGCGGTGGTGCCGCAGTCCATCCTGGCCCATACCCACTACACCAACCTGGTGGCGCGCCGCCTGGTGCGCCCGGTGGTGCTGCGCAGCACCTCGGTGGTGTTCAAGGAAGCGCGCGCCCTGTCGCCCTCGGCGCAGGCGTTCGCCGAATTGCTCAGGCGCGAGTTTTCCTCGCCGGCCTAGGCGCCCAGCGCCGCGCTCAGGCGCGCGGCCGCTTCGCGCAGCACCGGGATGTGGGCATCCTTGTAGCGATGCACCGGCATGGTCAGCGTCAATGCGCCGGCCAGCATGCCTTGCGCGTCGAAAACCGGCGCGGAAATCCCCGCCAGTTCGGGCGAGCGGTCGCTCACCGGCGAGGCCATGTAGCCGCGCAGGCGCAGCGCCTCGTAGAACTCGCCCGGCGTATCGCTGAAAGCCATCAGGACATGGCCGCCGGTGCCGCGATCGAGCGGCAGCAGGTCGCCCGCGTGGCTCTGGTCCGATAGGGGCTGCGGCGAGCTGACGCGGTACAGCACCAGCCGGTGGGCGCCCTGGCGCACATGGAACGAGGCGCTTTCCCGGGTTTGCCCGACCAGCTCCTGCAGGGCCGGCAGCACCACATCCTGCAGGTTGAACGAGGCGGCGTAGACGCGGTTCAGGCGCGCGGCCGCCGGCCCCAATGCGTAGCGACCGTCGGGGCGCCGCAACACGAATCCGAAATGCATC
Source organism: Bordetella bronchiseptica (assembly GCF_900636925.1). NCBI lineage: Bacteria > Pseudomonadati > Pseudomonadota > Betaproteobacteria > Burkholderiales > Alcaligenaceae > Bordetella > Bordetella bronchiseptica. The sequence continues at coordinate 4,422,589 of NZ_LR134326.1, read as the reverse complement.
AGCGAAGCCAGCAGCCGCAGCACGGTGCTGGGCACCAGGCTGGCGCGCTCGCTCAGCTCGCTGAGCGACAGCGTCTGGTCGGTGACGCGAAACGCGGTCAGCAGCGTCAGCGCGCGGTCGACCGCGGTGACGCCGCCTTCGGCGCTTTGCGCGTGGTCTGCCGGACGGACGGGATATCGGGGCATGGGCGGGCGACGCCGGTCTTGACACGGCAAGAACACGGCATTTATTCTATTAAGCAGAAGTTAATTTTATCAGATAGAAATAACGAGCACAAGTGGAAAAAATCCTGATCAGCGAAGTCGGCCCCCGCGACGGTTTGCAGAACGTCCAGGCGGTCATGCCCACCGAGGCCAAGTTGCAATGGATCGGCGCGCTCGCGGCGGCCGGCCTGCGCGAGGTGGAAGTCGGTTCGTTCGTGCACCCCAAGTGGCTGCCGCAGATGGCGGACGCCGATGCGGTGGTGCCCCGGGCGCGCGCCATCGCGGGGCTGACCGTGCTGGCGCTGGTGCCCAACCTCAAGGGCGCGCAGCGGGCGCTGGCGGCCGGCGCCCACAAGATCACCGTGCCGGTCTCGGCGTCGCAGACGCACAACATGGCCAATGTGCGCATGACCTGCGAGCAGTCGATCGAGGCCATCGCCGCCATCTGCGCGTACCGCGACGAGATGGCCGGCGCGGGCCCGCGCGTCGAGGTCGAGGCGGGCATTGCCTCGGCCTTCGGCTGCTCGCGCGAAGGCGCGGTGCCGGAGCGCTGGGTCATGGAGATGGCCGAGCGGCTGGCGCGGGCCGGCGTGGACTCCATCGGCCTGTCCGACTCCGTCGGCGTCGCCCATCCGCGCCAGGTCAAGCGCATGTTCGGCCAACTGCTGCGCCTGCTCGGCGAGCGCGCGGGCGGCGCGCATCTGCACAACACGCGCGGGCAGGGGCTGGCCAACGCGGTGGCGGCGCTGGAAGCCGGCGTGACCACGCTGGACGCGTCGCAAGGCGGCCTGGGCGGCTGCCCGTATGCGCCGGGGGCAACCGGCAACATCGTGACCGAAGACCTGGTCTACCTGCTCGAGTCCATGGGCGTGGACACCGGCATCGACCTGGAGCGGCTGTTGCAGGCGCGCGCCATCCTGGCCGCCGCGCTGCCTGGCGAACCCCTGTACGGCCATCTGGCCGACGCCGGCGTGCACCGGGGATTCCGCTATGCCGATCCGGCCCGCGCCGCGCTGGCCGCGCCCGAGGGGGCGTTCTGCCCGGGCGGCGCGCAACCCACGGAGGCGGCATGAACACGGCCGATGCCATGCTGCCCCTGCAAGGCCTGCGCGTCATCGAAATGACACACATGGTGATGGGACCCACCTGCGGGCTGGTGCTGGCGGACCTGGGCGCCGAGGTCATCAAGGTCGAGCCGCCCGGCGCGGCCGAGCGGCCGGGCGAGCACACCCGCTACCTGAAGGGCGCGGGCGCCGGATTCTTCGCCGCCTGCAACCGCAACAAGCAAAGCGTCATCCTGGACCTGGACACGGCCAGCGGCCGCGAAACGCTGTACGAGCTGGCGGCCGGCGCCGACGTCTTTCTGGAGAATTTCCGGCCCGGCGCGCTGGCGGAGCGCGGGCTGGGCTACGAGGCCTTGTCGGCGCGCAATCCCGGCCTGGTCTATTGCTCGCTCAAGGGCTTCCTGGACGGACCCTATGCCGAGCGCACGGCGCTGGACGAGGTCGCGCAGATGATGAGCGGGCTGGCCTACATGACCGGCCCGGTCGGCCAGCCCCTGCGCGCCGGCGCGCCGGTCAACGACATGATGGGCGGCATGTTCGGCGCCATCGCCGTCATGGCGGCGCTGCGCCAGCGCGAGCGCTCGGGCCGCGGCCAGCACGTGGTCAGCGGCCTGTTCGAGAACGCGGCCTGGCTGGTATCGACCCACATGCTGCAGCAGGCCATCACCGGCGTGGAGCCGCCGCCCATGTCGGCCGGCAGGCGCGCCTGGGGCGTCTACGACGTGTTCCAGTCCTCGGACGGCAAGCAGATATTCATCGGCGTGGTGACCGAGCGGCAGTGGCAGCGGTTTACCGAAGCGCTGGGCGAGCCCGAACTGCGCGATCCCGCCTACGGCGACAACAACGCGCGCGCCCAGGCGCGCCCGACGCTGATTCCCCTGGTGGGCCGGCTGCTGGCGCGGCGCACGCTCGACGAGCTGCAGGATCTCTGCACGCGGGCCGGGCTGCCGTTCGCGCCCATCGCGCGGCCCTGGGACCTGTTCGATGACCCGCACCTGAACGCCGCCCAGGGCTTGCTGCCCATCACCCTGACCGATGGACGCCCGGCGAAGGTGCCCGGCCTGCCCATCCAGTTCGATGGCCGGCGGCTGGGCGTGCGGCGCGACGTGCCGCGCCCGGGCGAACACAACGAAGCAGTCCTGAGCACCCTGACCGGCACGGCCGGACGCAACCAAGAGGAAAAGCAATGAAGCTGATCAACGGCGTCGAAGTCCGCGACACGCTGGAAGAACTGATTGCCCCCGCCCATACCGCCCTGGTGGTGGTGGATGTGCAGAACGATTTCTGCCACCCCGACGGCCACTTCGCGCGCCATGGCAAGAACATCGACACGATCGCCGGCATGCTGCCGGCGCTGGTGCCGTTCGTCAACGCCGCGCAGGACATGGGCATCTTCACCGTGTTCGTGCAGCAGCTCACGCTGCCGCACGGGCGCAGCGATTCGCCCGCCTGGCTGCGCCTGAAGTGCCGCGACGGCAAATCCCCGGAATACACCATGGTGGGTAGCTGGGGCGCGCAACTGGTCGACGGCCTGCAGCCGCGCGCCGGCGACGTCATGGTGCAGAAGTTCCGCCCCGACGCCTTCGTGCGCACGCCGCTGGACGGCATCCTGCGCGCGCAGGGCATCGAGTCGCTGGTCATCGTGGGCACGACCACCGAAGGGTGCGTCGAGTCCACCGTGCGCGGCGCGTCCTACCACGATTACTACGTGATCCCGGTCACCGACCTGATCACCGGCCCCATTGCGCAGCTGCACGCCAATTCGCTGGCGTTCATGCGCGCCCGCTATCCGGCGGCCGAATCGGCCCAGGTGCTGCAAACCTGGCGCGCGGCCCGCGGCGCCGCGGCCGCCTGACGGGAGACGCATCATGACCGTGTCGCATGTATTGCGCGTGGCCGGCCGCGCGCTGCTGGCCGCCTGCCTGCTGGCCGCGCCGGCCGTCCAGGCCGCCGGCTATCCCGACCGCCCGGTGCGCCTGCTGGTGGGTTTCGCGCCCGGCGGTCCGACCGACCTGGCCGCCCGGCTGGTGGCCAAGCACCTGGGCGCCGACCTGGGCCAGGCGTTCATCGTCGAGAACCGTGCCGGCGCGGGCGGCAACATCGCCACCAAGGACGCGGCCGGGGCCACCCCCGACGGCTATACCGGCCTGGTCGCCGGCATCAACATCACCATCAATCCCTGGATGACCGCCGACATGCACGTCGACAGCCGCAAGGACCTGCTGCCGGTGCGCATCGTGGCGATCGCGCCGACCATCCTGGTGGTGCGCAACGATTTTCCGGCGCGCGACTTTCAGGAATTCCTGCGGGAAGTGCGCAAGCATCCCGACACCTACAACTCCGCCGCGCCCGGCTCGTCGCCGTTGCTGGCGACCGAGCTGTTCTCGCAGCAGACGGGCACCCGCATCACGCCCGTGCCCTACAAGGGAGCGTCGCCGGCCATGATCGACCTGATCGCCGGCCACGTGGACCTGTCCTTCGCGACGCTCGGCTCGGTGCTGCCGCACATCAAGAGCGGCAAGGTGCGGGCGCTGGCGTTGGCGGCCCCCGAGCGCGACGCGCAGCTGCCGGACGTGCCCACCTTCGCCGAGCTGGGCATGCAGGATTTCCGTTTCGATGCCTGGGCGGGCGTATTGATGCCGGCCGGCACGCCGCCGGCGGTGATCGACACGCTGGCGCGCTCGCTGGACAAGCTGGCCGGGTCCGCCGAGTTCGAGGCCCAGGTGCTGGAACTGGGCATGAAACCCGTCGTGCAGGATTCGCCGTCCGCGTTCGCCCGCACCATCGATACCGAGCTGGGCCTGTACAAGACGCTGGCCCAATCCGTGCGCGGCAAGATCGCGCAATGACCCGTGTCGCGGCCGGCATGCGCGCCGCGACGATCCACCAGAAATATGGAGTTCTCTTGATCACTTCCGCACATGGAAAAGACTATCCCCTGGGGCTGCGCCAGGCCCAGGGGCGCAACGCGGCGCTGCGCCGCCTGCTGGCCGCGCCCGAGCTGCTGGTGGCCCCGGGCGCCTACGACTGCGTGGGGGCGCGGCTGGTCGAGCAGGCAGGCTTTGCGGCGATCTACCTGACCGGGTCGGGCATGTCCATGTCCGCCCTGGGCGCGCCCGACGTCGGCCTGATGTCGTTCTCCGAGATCCTCGACCGCGCCGCGCGCGTGGCCGACATGGTGTCGGTGCCCGTCATCGTCGACGCCGACACGGGCTACGGGGGGCCGCTGAACCTGATCCGCACCGTGCGGGCCTTCGAGCGGGCCGGCCTGTCGGGCATCCAGATCGAAGACCAGGCCTGGCCGAAGAAGTGCGGCCACGAGGGCGGGCGCAATCTGGTCTCCAGCGCCGAGATGCAAGGGCGCATCAAGGCCGCGGTCGACGCCCGGATCGATCCCGATCTGGTGATCATCGCGCGCACCGACGCGCGTAGCGACCACGGGCTGGATGCCGCGCTGGAGCGCGCGGCGCGCTATGCCGAGGCGGGCGCCGACGTGATCTTCGTCGAAAGCCCCGAGAACGAACAGGAGCTGGCGGCCATCGCCGCGGCGGTAAAGGCCCCCGTGCTGGCCAATATGGTCGAGGGCGGGCGCACCCCCATCCTGCCGGCCAGCCGGCTTGCGCAACTGGGCTTTGCCATGGCGATCTATCCGAACGCCCTGACCCGCTGCTTCGCGCATGCCGGGCTGGAAATGCTGCGCGGGCTGGCCGCCGACGGCAGCACGGCGGGCTCGGCCGCGCGCATGCTTTCGCACCGGCAGCTGTGGTCGCTGTTCGAGTACGAAAAGTGGATCGCCACCGAGCAGCGCCTGGGCGGAGCCTGAGCCGGCCCCGGCCGGCGCGCCTGACGCAGCACCCTACATACCAACATACACAGCAGGGCAGACCCCAAGGGAGAAATCATGAAAAAGCAACTCATCGGCGCCGTCGTCGCGACGGCCATGTTCGCCGCGCCGCTGGCGGCCACGGCGGCCACGTGGATGGCCTATACCTTCGGACCCTCCGAGAACCTGGCCAACGTGCAGGGCATGAAGCGCGTCATGGAGGACATCGAGAAGAACACCGGCGGGGAGGTGAAATTCCGCCTGCGGCTGGCCGGTTCGCTGCCGATCCAGGCCACCGACATCACCCAGGCCGTGGGCAACGGCACCGTCCGCTTCGCCGACGACGGCTTCTACCTGGGCAATGTGCGCATCGCCGGCATCCTGCGCCTGCCCATGCTGCTGCGCTCGCAGGAGGACTTCGACAAGGCGTACGCCATCATGAAACCCTATGTCGAGCGCGACTTCGGCAAGCAGGGCGTGGTGGTGCTGGGGCATTTCAGCTTCCCGCACCAGGTCATCTTCTCGGCCCGCAAGCTGGAGAGCCTGGCCGACATCAAGGGGCAGAAGCTGCGTGTTTCGTCACCCGAGCAGGCGGCCTTCGTGCAGCGCGCCGGCGGCATTCCGGTGACCCTGGGCGGGGCCGAAGTGCCTTCCGCGCTGTCGGCCGGCACGATCGACGGCGCGCTGACGGCCAGCGCCGGCGGCGGAAAGATCTGGGGCGACATGCTCAAGTACAACCTGCGCCTGCCGGTCAACTATTTCGACGGCTTTTACCTCGTCAACAAGAAGGCGTTCGAGGCGCTCAGCCCCGAGATGCAGGCGAAGATGCGCGAGTCCGTGGCGCGCCAGGCGCCCGGCACGACGGCGCAGATCGCCAAGGAAGAGGGCGAGGTGACCGACGCCCTGCGGCAAAAGGGCATGGTGATCGTGCCGTCCACGCCCGCCATGGAGCAGGCCGCCACCGATCTGGTGAGCGGGTACTGGGAAGACTGGGCGCGCGAGCAGGGCCCCGAGGCCGTGCAGGCCCTGGCGGAAGTCCGCAAGGCCCTGGGCCGCTGAAGCGTCGGGAGGCATCGCATGAACAAGCCTCAATCGCCGGCCCGGCCAGGCGGCCTGCCGCTGGTATCCGGCCTGATGCGCCTGCAGCGCCTGTTGTCCGAACTGATCGTGCTGGCCATGACGCTGCTGATCGCCGCGGAAGTCATCTGCCGCGCCCTGTTCGGGTTTTCGCTCATGATCGTCGAGGAGGTGGGCGGCTATCTGCTGGTCGCCCTGGTTTTCCTGGGCATGGGGGTGGCCCTGCACGACGGCGTGCTGTTTCGCGCCGAATTCGTGATCAACGCGCTGGGCGAGCGCGCGCGCCTGATTCTGCAGTGCGTGTTCGACGCGGTCTGCCTGGCCGGCATGGCGATGCTGTCCTGGCAGCTTGGCGTGCAGGTCTACGAGTCCTATGTGCGTGGCGTGCGCGCCGCCACGACGCTGGCCACGCCCCTTTACCTGCCGCAGCTTTTCATGGTGGCGGGTGCGCTGTCGACGGCGCTGGTGCTGCTGTCGCAGCTGCTCGAGGGCATGACCCGTCTCAGGAGCCCGCATCATGAGTGAAATGACCCAGTTCGTGCTGGTGATCGCAGTGTTCCTGGTCCTGCTGCTGGCGGGCATGTGGATTCCGTTCGCGATCTTTCTGTCCGCCAGCCTCTATATCGTGCTGTACGCCGGCTGGGATGGCCTGAGCGGCTTCGGGCTGAGCTCGTGGGGCAGCATGAACAGCTTTACGCTTACCGCCATTCCGCTGTTCATCCTGATGGCCGAGATCATGCTCGAAAGCGGGCTGAGCCAGCGCGTGTACCGCGGGCTGGCGCGCATCGTGCGCCGGCTGCCCGGCGGGCTGCTGCAGACCAATATCGCCGGGTGCGCGGCGTTCTCGGCCATCAGCGGCTCGTCGGTCGCGACGGCGGCGGCCATCGGTTCGGTGGCGCTGCCGCAGCTCGAGGCGCGCGGCTATTGCCTCAAGCTGTCGACCGGCACGCTGGCCGCGGGCGGCACGCTGGGCATCCTGATCCCGCCCAGCATCGCCATGATCATCTACGGCACCTTCACCGAGACGTCGATCGCCAAGCTGTTCATGGCGGGCGTCGTGCCGGGGCTGGCGCTGGTGGTCCTGTTCATGTGCTATGTGGCGGTGCGCTGCCTGGTCAATCCGCGGCTGGCGCCGCCGCCCGAGCAGCAGGACACGCCGCCGCCGCTGCGCCAGACGCTGGCCGACCTGCTGCCGTTCGGCGCGCTGATCGTCGGCGTGATGGGCAGCCTGTACGCCGGCCTGGCCACGCCCACCGAGGCGGCGGGCGTGGGCGCATGCCTGGCGGCGCTGATCGCGCGCATCTGGGGCGATTGCTCGATCGCCACGCTGCGCCGGTCGCTGGCCAAGACGGTCAAGGCCTGCGGCGCCATCCTGTTCATCGTGTATGCCGCGTTCCTGTTCTCGTACGCGATCGCCATGACGGGCCTGACCGACAGCCTCACCGACCTGCTCGACGCCTGGCAGCTGAGCCGCCTGGAGCTGCTGCTGGCCGTCGTGCTGCTGTACACGGTGCTGGGCTTCCTGATGGACAGCATCGGCATGATGGTGATCACCGTGCCCATCCTGCACCCCATCCTGGCCAGCTACGGCGTCGACCCGATATGGTTCGGCGTGCTGCTGGTCGTGCTGATCGAGCTGGGGCAGATCACGCCGCCGGTCGGCATGAACCTGTTCGTCGTCAAGAGCGTGTCGCCGTCGGCCCGCCTCAAGGACGTCGTGGTGGGTTCGCTGCCGTTCTGCCTGCTGATGTATGTCCTGATCGCCTGGCTGATCTACTCCCCCCAATTGGCCCTGTGGTTCCCGGGCCGGATGACCGGATAAGCGCATGTTCAATCCTCCTTCCCTCATCGCCGCCGAGGTGTTCTGCAGCGTGCCCGAGCGGTATCGCAAGCGGGACCAGAGCGCCGAATGGCTGCGCGTGCAAAAGCGCGGCGCCACGGCCCACAGCTTCCTGGAAGGTCCGGCCTTCGACCGGGCCGGCAACCTGTACGTCACCGACATCCCGTACGGACGCGTGTTCCGGATCAGCCCGGCGGGCGACTTCGAGCTGGTTGCCGAATACGACGGCGAGCCCAACGGCCTGAAGGTGCATCGCGACGGCCGCATCTTCATCGCCGACCACAAGCACGGCATCATGCTGCTGGACCCGGCCAGCGGCGCCGTCGTCCCGTACCTGGACCGTCCCCGCCTGGAGCGCTTCAAGGGCGTCAACGACCTGTTCTTCGCGCCCAACGGCGACCTGTACTTCACCGACCAGGGACAGTCCGGACTGCAGGACCCCAGCGGCCGCGTCTATCGCTACAGCGCGCAGGGCCAGCTGAGCTGCCTGATGGACAATATTCCCAGCCCCAACGGCATCGTGCTCGCGCCCGACGGAGGCAGCCTGCTGATCGCCGTGACCCGCGCCAATTCCGTCTGGCGCGCGCCGCTGCTGGCCGATGGCGGCGTGTCCAAGGTGGCGGCGTTTCTCAACCTGTCGGGCGGCTTCGGTCCCGACGGCCTGGCGCTGGACCAGGCCGGCGGCCTGGCCGTCTGCCATCCGGGCCTGGGCTCGGTGTGGCTGTTCGACGCCGACGGCGAGCCGCTGGCGCGCATCCGCTCGCAGACCGGCAAGGTCATCACCAACTGCGCCTTTGGCGGGCCGCAGCGCCAATGGCTGTACATGACCGAGGCCGATTCCGGCCTGGTGCTGCGCGCCCGCATGCCGGCGCCAGGCATCGACCTGCTGGAGGGCCAGCCATGAAACCGTCCACGCCCACCCGGCTCGTCGACGTGGCCAAGGTCATACGCAGCAAGAATGCCGGCCCGCTGCAAACCACGCTGGACCTGATGTTCGCCACGGCCGAACACTATCGCCTGGCGCGCGACAGCGAGGCGCTGAGCGCGGCCAGCGTGGCGCGCCTGTATGGCGTCGCGCCCGATTGGGTGCGCGTTATTCCGTACGAGGCCGCGCACGCCATCAAGATCGTGCTGGACCGCCCGCTGCCGGCCGGCCAGCCGGGCGACCGCGACGTGTACGGCGCCCAGCAACATTACCCTCTCCTGGATCTCACACTATGACGACGGCTGTGCAATCCCTGCTGGCGGCCGGGCTGAAGCCTGGCCAACCCTTGCGCGCGCTGGCGGCGTCCGGCCAGCTGGGCTATGGCATTCCCACGCCCGCCTTCCATGCCGGCATGGCGCGCGACCCGCATTTCGTCGGCTGCGACATGGGGTCGATCGACGTCGGGCCGTACTACCTGGGGTCGGGCCGGCTGGCCACCTCCGAGGCCATTACGCGGCGCGACCTGACGCTGGTGCTGCGCGGCGCGCGCGAGCGCAACGTCCCGCTGCTCATCGGCACCGCCGGCACCTCGGGCGCGGCGCCGCACCTGTCCCGGACCCTGGAGATGCTGCGCGACATCGCGCGCGCCGAGCGTCTGGATTTCAAGATGGCGGTCATCGGCGCCGATATGCCGCGCGACCTGGTGGCGCGGCAGCTGCAGGCCGGGCGGGTGCATCCGCTGGGCCGCATCCCGCCCCTGGACGAGGCGGCGGTGCGCGATGCCGCGCACATCGTCGGGCAGATGGGCAACGAGGCCTTCATCCGCGCGCTGGCCTGCGAGCCGGACGTGATCGTCGCCGGGCGGGCCTGCGACACTGCGGTGTTCGCCTCCATACCGGTCATGCTGGGCTACGACACCGCGCTGGCCGTGCACATGGCCAAGATCATCGAATGCACCTCGATCTGCTGCGATCCGGGCGGCCGCGACGCCATCCTGGGCACGCTGGAGCGCGACAGCTTCACGCTGGAGAGCATGAATCCGGAGCGCGCCGCCACGCCGGTCTCGGTGGCCGCCCACAGCCTGTACGAGCAGGCCGACCCGATGACGGTGCAGGAGCCCGACGGCACGCTGGACGTCGGCCAGGCGCGCTTCGAGGCGGTGGACGCGCGCCGCACGCGCGTCAGCGGCGCCACCTGGCGCGAGGCCAGCCAGAAAACCGTCAAGATCGAGGGCGCGCAGTGGGTGGCCGAGCGCGCCGTGGTGTGCGCCGGATCCTGCGATCCGCGCGTGATCGCCAACCTGGCCGCCATCGAGGCCGGCGTGCGCAAGAACGTGGCCGCCGTCCTGGAAGGCAGCGTGGCGGATTACGAGCTGGTCTTCCGGGTCTATGGCGCGGGGGCCACCCAGGTCTACCCGGGCGCGCGCATCGCCGCCGGCGCCGAGGTGTTCTTCCTGCTGGAATGCCTGGCGCCCACCGCCGACGCGGCGCTGGCCGCCGCTACGGTGGCCAAGCAGTATCTGCTGCACCATGGTTTTCCGGGCCGGCTTTCGACCGGCGGCAACATCGCCTTTCCGTTCACGCCGCCCGAGCTGCGCGCCGGCACGGCGTACCGCTACAGCGTCTACCACGTCATGGAGTGCGACGACCTGCCGGGACTGTTCCCGGTCGAGGTCGAGCAGGTGCGCGGCGGCGTCCAGGTGGCGGGCGGCTAGCGCCCGCCATCGCGTCCATGGGGGCGGACGCTAGCCGCCCAGCGCCTGCGACAGCTTGCGGGCCAGCGCGACCACGCGCGGGCCCAGCGCCGCCACGGCGGCTTCGTCCAGGCGCGTGGCCGGGCCGAACAGGCCGATCGAGCCGGCCACCCGGTCGCCGTTGAAGAACGGCGCGGCCACCGCCGCCGCGCCGACGATGAGTTCGTCGCGGCTGGTCGCATAGCCGAGCTGGCGCGTCTGCTTCAGCTCGCGCCGGAATCGCGCCGGATCGAGCGGCAGCCCGCGCGTGTACTGCTCCAGGTGGTCGAGCGCGTCTTCCTTGAAAGCCAGGATGGCGCGCCCGGTGGCGCCCATGGCGATGCGCTCGGTGTAGCCCACGCCGCGCTTGAAACTCAAGGGTTGCGGGCTGGGCAGCTCGGCCAGGCAGAGCCGCATTTCGCCCTGTTCGACGAAGATGGCCACCGTTTCCTGGGTTTCGTTCCACAGTTCGCGCAGCAGCGGCTCGGCCAGCGCGGCCAGGTCCTGGGTTTCGGTCCAGATGTGCGACAGGCGCGCGACCGCCGGCCCCAGCCGGAAGCGCTGCGGGTCGCCGCTGGCGGTGATGAAGCCCTTGGCTTCCAGGGTGTACAGCAGCCGGTAGAGCGTGGGACGGCTCAGGCCCACCCGCTGCAGCAGCTGGCTGGCGGTGAGCTCCGCGTCCTGGCGCGAGAACGCCAGCAGGATGTCCAGCGCCCGGTTCACCGCGCGCACGCTGTCGCCGCCTTTTTCCGGCTTTTCTTCGAGTTCGGCGCTGTCGCTGTCTTTCACTTCCAAAGTCCTCTCCATGTCGTAGGCCGCGCAGCCCTGCCCAAGTCTACCGCGTGGCGCGCCGGCGACCGGGCGCGCCGGTCCGGGTTATTGCGTTCGATCAAGTTGTCCGTATAATGAGAACGCAGTACGCAGTACGGACAACGAAACGGGAGACAGGACGATGAGGAAATCATTCTTGAGTGGGGCGGCCGCGCTGCTGGCGCTGGCCTGTGCGCTGGGCGCGCCGGGCGCGCGCGCCGCGTATCCGGAGCGGCCGGTCAGCGTGGTGGTGGGGTTCGCGCCCGGCGGCACCAACGACATCCTGGCGCGGCTGATCTCGGCCAAGCTGCAGGCCCGGCTGAAACAGCCTTTCGTGGTGGAGAACCGCGCCGGCGCCAACTCGATCATCGCGGCCGAGTACGTGGCGCGCGCCCAGCCCGACGGCTACACGATCTTCGTGGCCTCCAGCGGCGCGCTGACGATCAACCCGGCGATCTACACCAAGCTGGGCTACGACCCCCAGCAGGCGTTCAAGCCGGTGGCCATGCTGGGCGTGTTCCCGCTGGTGGTGGTGACCAACGCCGAGTCCAAGGCCGAGCGCCTGGCCGACCTGAAGACCCTGGCGGCGCAGCGTTCCGACCACACGCTCAACCATGGGGTGGGTTCGTCGACGTTCCAGCTGGCGGCCGAGTACTACGCCCGCCAGACCGGGCTGTCGCTGATGCACATCAGCTACCGCGGCACGGGGCCTTTGCTGTCGGCGCTGCTGGCCAACGAGGTGGACGTGGGTTTCGCCGACGTGGCGGCGGTGGTGTCGCAGATCGGCGCGGGCAAGCTCAAGCCGCTGGCGGTGACCACGGCCGAGCGTTCCAGCGTGCTGCCCGACGTGCCCACCATCGCCGAGGCCGGCGTGCCCGGCTACGACGTGCCGGTCTGGACCGGCCTGGTCGTGCCCAAGGACACGCCGGACGAGGTCGTGCGGGCGCTGCAGGGCGCGCTGAAGGAAATCCTGGCCGATCCCGACACCCTCGCGCAGTACCGCCCGCTGGGCATGGAGCCCGGCAACGTGGACGGCGCCGCGCTGCAACAGCGCATTGGCGACGACATCGCGCGCTGGACCAAGGTGGCGCGGGAAGCGGACATCAAGGCGAATTGAGATCGTAGCGGAGCAGATGCCATGGACACGGTGCCCATCACTCTATTGTTTTCCGATGGCGCGGCGCGCCGTATCGACGCCCGCTGCGGCGCCAGCATCGTGCAGGCGGCCGGCGACGCCGGCCTGGGCCTGTTGACCGATTGCAGCAACGGCCAGTGCGGTACCTGCACGGCCACGCTGGTGTCGGGCGCCATCGAGCTGGGCGATTACGACCGCGCCGTGCTGCCCGATGGCGACCGGGCCGATGGCGCCATCCTGACCTGTGTGTCGCGCATCACCGGGCCCTGCGTGGTCGAGCTGCCGTACGAGGTCGACGAGGCGCAGGCGCAGCCCTTGCCGCCCATGGCGGGCACGGTGGTCGCGCTGGAGCAGATCGCGCAGGAAACCATGCTGCTGGAGGTGGAGGTGGCCGAGGCGGTCGGCTTCCAGCCCGGCCAGTACGTGCGCATCCGGCCCGAGGGGCTGGACGCGTGGCGCTCGTATTCGATGGCCTGCGGCTCGGGCGAGCGGCGGCTGCGCTTCTATGTCCGGCTGGTCGAAGGCGGGGTGTTCTCGACCTGGCTGACCCAGGCGGCCAGGGTGGGCGCGTCCGTGGCGCTGAGCGAGCCGCACGGCAGTTTCTTCCTGCGCAGCGAAGCGCGTCCGCGCCTGTTCATCGCCGGCGGCACCGGGCTGGCGCCGTTCCTGTCGATGCTGCAGGCCATCGCCGCGGACCCCGCGCAGCAGGAGATTCCCACCACTTTGCTGGTGGGCGCGCGCTCGGGCGCCCACTTGTTCGCGCTGGACCAGCTGGCCGCCTTGCGCGAGCGCTGGCCGGCGCTGCGGGTGCGCCTGGCCGCCGAGTCCGAGCCGCGCGGCGAATGCCATACCGGCTACGCCACCGACCTGCTGGCCGGACTGGGACTGGACCCCGCCACGCGCGTGTACCTGTGCGGGCCGCCGGCCATGGTGGAAGCCGGCCGCGGCGCCGCCGAGGCCGTCGGGCTGGCGCGCCGGGACATGCTTTGCGAACGCTTCAATTAATCGATTTCACCAGGATGCCGAACATGCAACCCACGCATTACGACCGCATGGTCGATCTCAAGCAGGGCACGATCAGCCGCGAAATCTTCTCCAGCAAGGAGATCTTCGAGGAAGAGCTGGAAAAGATCTTCACCCGCGCCTGGCTGTTTGTCGGGCATGAAAGCCAGATTCCCAATCCGGGCGATTTCTACACCTCGCGCATGGGCGCGGAGTCGGTGATCCTGACGCGCGACAAGAAGGGCAAGGTGCACGTGTTCCTCAACTCGTGCCGCCACCGCGGCATGAAGGTGTGCCAGTACGACCATGGCAATACGCAGCTGTTCACCTGCCCCTATCACAGCTGGAGCTACACCACCGAGGGCAAGCTGTTCGGCGTGCCGCAGTACAAGGCCATCTACGACGGCAACCTGTGCAAGGAAGACTGGTCGCTGATCGAAGTGCCCAAGCTGGAAACCTACAAGGGCACCGTGTGGGCCAGCTGGGACAAGAACGCGCCCGATTTCCTGACCTACCTGGGCGACGCCAGGACGCACCTGGACCTGGCGCTGGACCACCGCGACGGCCGCGAGGGCGGCTCGGAGGTGCTGGTGGGCGTGCACAAGTGGATCATCCCGTGCAACTGGAAGTTCGCCGCCGAGAACTTCCTGGGCGATACCTATCACAACGTCAGCCACCGGTCGGTGGACCTGATCGGCATCGGCCCGAGCGCCGAGGTGGGCGTCAAGGGGCGGCGCGACAACGAGCTGGAATACGCGCGCCACCTGTGGGTCAACTTCCCCGCCGGCCATGGCGTGCACAGCGCCATCGTGCCCGAGAACGCGCCGTTCGTGGATACGTTCCAGAACAACCCCATCATCGCCGAGTACTTCCGCCACTGCCATGAAGAGCGCAAGCGCCGGCTGGGCGAGGAGCGCAGCCGCCTGGTGCCGTTCGTCGGAACGATCTATCCCAACGTGTCGTTCCATGGCAAGCAGCCGCGCAACCTGTGCATCTGGCACCCGCACGGCCCGGAGGCGACCGAGGCCTGGCGCTTCTTCCTGGTCGACGCCGACGCGCCGCAGGAAGTGAAGGACTTCCTGCGTACCTACTACATGCGCTATTCGGGGCCGGCCGGCATGACCGAACAGGACGACATGGAGAACTGGAACTACGCCACCGCCGGCAGCCGCGGCGTGATCGCCAAGCGCTATCCGTACAACTATCAGCAATCGCTGGGCGCGGTGACCAACGCGGGGCCGGTGCCCGGCAACGTGAGCCTGCAGGTCAGCGAGGAGAACCCGCGCCAGTACTACCGGCGCTGGCGCGACTACATGAACGGCGCCGACTGGGACACGCTGCTGGGCAGGAACGACAGCGGCCCGGCGAGTTTCGCGCAATGAGCGCGCAGGGCAACGGCCCGGTCACCATCGTGACCGGCGGAACCTTCGGGCTGGGGCAGGCCATCACGCTGTCGCTGGCGCGGCGCGGCTATCGGGTGCTGGCCTTCGGCCTGGAGTCGGCCCAGGCGTCCAGCACGGCGGCCGGCTTCGACGGCCTGCGCGCGGCGCTGGCCGAGGCGGGCCTGCAGGAGCGGGTGGCCGTCATGGCGGCGGACGTCGCCGACGAAGCCGATACCGGCCGCGTCGTGGACGAGGCCCTGCGGCGCTACGGCCGCGTGGACGGGCTGGTGAACAACGCAGCCATCGGGCCGCTGGGCACGGTGCTGAGCACCGAGCCCGCCATGGCGGACCGCATCCTGGCGGTCAACGTCAAGGGCGTCTACCTGATGAGCCGCGCGGTCATCCCGCACATGCGCGCCCAGGGCGGCGGCGCCATCGTCAACATCGGTTCGGGCGCCGGCTACGGCAAGCCGGACATGGCGATCTACGCGGCCAGCAAGGGCGCCGTGCTGGCGCTCTCCAGCGCCATGGCGTACGACCATTTCCACGACCGCATCCGCGTCAATGTGGCCATTCCCGGCGGGGGCGGCATCGTCTCCGGCATGAGCGTGGGCCGGGTGGGCGGCGACGAGGCGCTGTTCCGGCGGCGCCAGGCGGCGGGCAGCGCGGCGGGCCGTCCGGCCAGCGGCGAGGACCTGGCCAATGCGGTCGCCTTCCTGCTTTCCGGCGAGGCCGAGGCCATATCCGGCACGGTGGTCGACGTCGGATGTTTTGCCAACCAGGGCGGGCCGGTGCCGGCGCGCCCGAGCACGAATCGAGGACACAGCCATGACTGAAACCCTGGCCTGCGCGGACAGCCCGGCCATTGCGCCGCTGGCGCGCGACGCGCGCTACTACGAACTCAAGCGCGAGATCGAAGAGCATATGTACGACGAATGCGAGCTGCTGGACACGCGCCAGTTCTCGCGCTGGCTGGATACCCTGGCCGAAGACCTGGTCTATTTCATGCCGATGAACTTCAACGTCAAGTTCGGCCGGCACGCGCAGGACGAGCATACGCGCGTGGAGAAGGACATGAGCTGGTTCAACGAAGGCAAGTGGACGCTGACCAAGCGCGCCGAGCAGATCATGACCGGCGTGCATTGGGCCGAGGAGCCGCTGTCGCGCCTGTGCCGGGTGGTCAGCAACGTGCAGCTGACCGCCATCGCCGAAGGCGCCGACGGCGCGCTGGAGGTCGATGCGCGCAGCCGCTTCGTCATGTACCAGAACCGTTGCGAGTACGAAGAGTATTACTTCACCGGCCGGCGTTACGACCGCCTGCGCCGCGTCGGCGACGGCTGGCAGCTGGTGCGGCGCGAAATTCACCTGCCGCAGAACGTGCTGCTGGCCAAGAACCTGACGATGTTTTTCTAGGAGGACGCTGTGCTCAATCTCATGCAGTTGCAACCCGGCCAGCTGCTGGCGCTGCGCGACGGCCGCAAGGGCGAGGTCGTGGAAAACATGGGCGACGGCATCTGGGTGCAGGTGCGCTGGCTCGACCAGGAGGGCCGGCCGCTGGACGGCGGCGAGGACGAATTGGTGCACTGCGAGGAGGTGGCCGGCCTGGCCTGAGGCGGCGGCGTGGTCTCCGGATATATATGGGAATTTTATAAATGGATAAAAAAGCCTCGTTTGTCCTGCCCATGGGTGGTCAATACACTGGGTTCACTACGAACTGATTGATACGGGTCAAACCATGGGCAGTACAGAAAAACATCCTGTCATCGTCGTCGGCGCGGGTCCGGTGGGGCTTACCGTGGCGATGGACATGGCGTCGCGCGGGGTTTCCGTGCTGGTGCTGGAGCGCCGTCACCGCGGCGAGGCTCCGAGCGTGAAGTGCAACCACGTCTCGGCCCGCTCGATGGAGGTGTTCCGCCGCCTGGGCGTGGCGCAGGCCGTGCGCGCCGCGGGCCTGCCCGACGAGTATCCGCATGACGTGGCCTACCGCACCAGCGCCACCGGCATCGAGCTGACCCGCATTCCCATTCCGGGGCGCGCCGGACGCCAGCGCAAGGATACGGGGCCGGATACCAACTGGCCCACCATGGAGCCGCCGCACCGCATCAACCAGATCTACCTGGAGCCTATCCTGTTCGAGCACGCGGCCGGGATGGAGCGCATCGCCATCCGCAACCGTGTCGAAGTGACGGAGATCGAGCAGGACGACGAAGGCGTGACCGTGCACGCCCGCGACCTCGACAGCGGCGAGTCGCTGCGCATGCGCGCCGACTACCTGGTCGGCTGCGACGGCGGGCGTTCCGCCATCCGCACGGCCATCGGCGCCAAGCTGGTCGGCGACGCGGTGATCCAGCGGGTGCAGTCCAGCTACATCCGCGCGCCCCAGCTGCGCCAGCTGTTCAAGCACGAGCCGGCCTGGGCGACCTTCACGCTCAACCCGGCGCGTTGCGGCAACATGTACGCCATCGACGGCAAGGAGCTGTGGCTGGTGCACAACTACCTGCGCGACGAAGAGCCGGATTTCGAGTCGGTCGACCGCGACCTCTGTATCCGCCGCATCCTGGGCGTGGGCGAGGATTTCGAGTACGAACTGATCAGCAAGGAGGACTGGTATGGCCGCCGCCTGGTGGCCGACCGCTTCCGCGACCGCCGCGTCTTCATCTGCGGCGACGCCGCGCACCTGTGGGTGCCGTACGCGGGCTACGGCATGAACGCCGGCATCGCCGACGCGGCCAACCTGGCCTGGCTGCTGGCCGCCACCGTCAACGGCTGGGCCGACGCGCGCATCCTCGACGCCTATGTGAGCGAGCGCCATCCCATTACCTCGCAGGTGTCGTACTTCGTGATGGACCATGCGCACGCCATGGCGACCGAGCGGCGCATCGTGCCCGAGAACATCGAGGCGCAGGACGAGGCCGGCGCCGCGGTGCGCGCGCAGGTCGGCGAGCGCGCCTACGCCCTGAACGTGCAGCAATACTGCTGCGCCGGGCTGAATTTCGGCTATTTCTATGACCAGTCGCCGCTGATCGCCTATGACGGCGAATCCCAGCCGGCCTACACCATGGGCGATTTCACGCCGTCCACGGTGCCCGGCTGCCGCACGCCGCATTTCCAGCTGGCCGACGGCGCGTCGCTGTACGACGCCATGGGCGACGGTTACACCGTGCTGCGCCTGAAGGCGGGCGTGGACGTGCAACCGCTGGTCGAGGCCGCGGCGCGGCGCGGCATGCCCCTGCGCGTGCTGGACCTGGAGGGCGAAGACGCGCCGCCCGCGTACCGCCACGCACTGGTGATTTCCCGCCCCGACCAGCACGTCGCCTGGCGCGGCGACACGCTGCCGGCCGATCCGCAGGCGCTGGTGGACCAGCTGCGCGGCGCGGCCTGAGCGACGCCCGGCAAGCACAACCATAATGGAGACAGCAACCATGAAACTTCTTTCCCACTTCTTCAAGGCCGCCGCCATCCTGGCGGTATCCGGCGCGGCCTGCGCCGCCGACGCGCCCATGACGCTGGTGGTGCCGTACGCCCCGGGCGGGGCGACCGATATCCTGGCGCGCACCGTGGCGCAGCACATGGGCGACGAACTGAAGCGCTCGATCGTGGTGGAGAACCGGCCCGGCGGCGGCACCATCATCGGCGCACAGCTGGTCTCGCGCGCCGCGCCCGACAGCGGCATGCTGCTGATGGCCACCAGCACCACGCTGGCCATCAACCGCACGATGTACAAGTCGTTGCCGTATGACCCGCAGGCGTTCGCGCCGGTCGGCCTGGTGGCCGAAGTGCCGCTGGTCGTGGTGGTCAACCCCTCGGTCAAGGCCGACAGCCTGGCCGACCTGGTGGCGCTGGCCAAGGCCAACCCCGGCACCCTGACCTTCGGCTCGGCCGGCAGCGGCAGCCCGCAGCACCTGTCGGCGGAAATGTTCCGCGCCGCCACCGGCGCCTCCATGACGCACGTGCCCTACAAGGGCACGTCGGCGGCGCTGAACGACCTGCTGGGCGGGCAGATTTCCATGATGTTCGCCGACCTGGCGCCGGTGCTGGCCCACATCCGCTCGGGCAAGCTGCGCGCGCTGGCCGTGACCTCGGCCCAGCGCCAGCCCAATCTGCCCGACACGCCCACCGTGCGCGAAAGCCAGGTGCCGGGCACGGCTGACTACGAGGCGGTGGCCTGGCAAAGCCTGGTGGCGCCGCCGGGCACGCCGGCCGGGACCGTGCAGGCCTATAACGCCGCGCTGGTGAAGGTGCTGGGCGAGGCCGACGTCAAGGCGCGCTTCGAGGCCAATGGCGTGTCGGTACGCACCAGCACGCCGCAGGAACTGGCGGACTACATCCGCACCGAAGGCGACCGCTGGGCCAAGGTGGTCAAGGCCTCCGGCGCGTCGGCCGACTGAGCGGCCCGCGCGCGCAACCTACGCAACGTTCGAGGATTATCACGATGTCCGATCCGCTTTCGCAGCTTTACGACGATCCGCCCTATCGGCTTTCCGGCGTCGTGTACGGCGCGCTGCTGAACCAGCGCGAAGCGCTCGACCGCCTGGGAGAGGCGGTCAACCAGCCGCCCTACAAGGCCCCGCCCAAGGGGCCGGTGCTGTATATGAAGCCGCGCAACACGCTGGCGCGCGATGGCCAGGCCATCGCGCTGGCGGCCGACGTGCCGGCCATGCGGCTGGGCGCGACCCTGGGCCTGGTGCTCGGACGTACCGCCTGCCGCGTCGACGCCGCCGAGGCGCTGGACTACGTCGCCGGGGTGGTGCTGGTGGCCGATCTGACGGTGCCGCACGACAGCTTCTACCGGCCTTCGGCGCGCTTTATCGCGCGCGACCGCTCGTGCTTCATCGGCCCGCGCATCGTGCCGCTGGCCGAGGCGGGCGACCCGGACGCAATGGTGATCCACGTCACGGTCGACGGCAAGCCGGCCCAGGCCGCCTCGATGGGCGGCCGGGTGCGTCCGGCGGCCCGGCTGCTGGCCGACGTGACCGATTTCATGACCCTGTCGCCCGGCGACATCCTGTTGCTGGGCACCTGCGTGGACCAGCCGCAGGTGGGCCGCGGCCAGGCCTTCGCGCTGGCCGCCGAGGGCATGGGTGAACTGCATGGAGAAACGCAATGAAGCGCGCACGCGTTGCCTACGGCGGGGCCATACACAGCGCCACGCCGCATGAACAGGGCCTGCTGCTGGCCGATGGCCGGGTGGTGGCCGAGGATGCGGTGGTGTGGCTGCCGCCGGTGGAAGTCGGCACCCTCATCGTGCTCGGCCTGAACTACGCGGACCACGTCAAGGAGCTGTCCAAGGAGCTGACCGTCACCACGCGCGACGAGCCGCTGGTGTTTTTCAAGGGGCCGGGCGCGGTGGTGGGGCATCGCGCCCAGACGCGCCGCCCGCGCGACGCCACCTACATGCACTACGAGTGCGAACTGGCGGTGGTGATCGGCAAGCCGGCCAAGGACGTCAAGGCGGCCGACGCCATGGCCCACGTGGCCGGCTACACCGTGTGCAACGACTACGCCATCCGCGACTACCTGGAGAACTGGTACCGGCCCAACCTGCGCGTGAAGAACCGCGACACCTGCACGGTGATGGGCCCCTGGCTGGTCGACGCGGCCGACGTCGCCGACCCGCACGCGCTGGCGCTGCGCACGCTGGTCAACGGCAAGGTCACGCAGCAGGGCAGCACGGCCGACATGATCAACGACATTGCGGCGCTGATCGAATACCTCAGCGGTTTCATGACCCTGATGCCGGGCGACGTCATCCTGACCGGCACGCCGGACGGGGTGGTCAACGTCGAGGAGGGCGACGAGGTGGTCTGCGAGATCGAAGGCATCGGCGCGCTGGCCAACACCATCGTCGGCGACGCCGTATTTGGACGATAAGGAACGAACATGCGGATTGAACATCTGATCGACGGCAAGGCCGTCGCCGGCAAGCAGTACTTCGAGACCATCAACCCGGCCACGCAGGAGACGCTGGCGGAGGTTGCCGCCGGGGGCGAGGCCGAGGTGCACGCCGCGGTCGCGGCGGCCAAGGCGGCGTTTCCGAAGTGGGCCGGCCTGCCGGCCGCCGAGCGCGCGCGCCTGGTGCGCAAGCTGGGCGACCTGATCGCCGCCCACGTGCCCGAGATCTCGCGCACCGAGACCAACGATTGCGGCCAGACCATCGCGCAGACCGGCAAGCAGCTGGTGCCGCGCGCGGCCGACAATTTCTATTATTTCGCCGAGATGTGCACGCGGGTCGATGGCCATACCTATCCCACGCCCACGCACCTGAACTACACGCTGTACCACCCGGTGGGCGTGTGCGCGCTGATCAGCCCCTGGAACGTGCCGTTCATGACCGCGACCTGGAAGGTCGCGCCGTGCCTGGCGTTCGGCAACACCGCCGTGCTGAAGATGAGCGAGCTTTCGCCGCTGACCGCGGCGCGCCTGGGCGAGCTGGCGCTGGAGGCGGGCATCCCGCCGGGCGTGCTCAACCTGGTGCACGGCTACGGCCGCGACGCCGGCGAGCCGCTGGTGGCGCACCCGGACGTGCGCGCCGTGTCCTTCACGGGCTCGACGGCCACCGGCAACCGCATCGTGCAGGCGGCCGGGCTGAAGAAGTTCAGCATGGAACTGGGCGGCAAGAGCCCGTTCGTGATCTTCGACGACGCCGACCTGGACCGGGCGCTCGACGCGGCGATCTTCATGATCTTCTCCAACAACGGCCAGCGCTGCACGGCCGGCAGCCGCATCCTGGTGCAGCAAAGCATCTACGCCGATTTCACCCAGAAGTTCGTCGAGCGCGCGCGCCGCATCCGCGTCGGCGACCCGCTGGACGAGGGCACCATCGTCGGGCCGCTGATCAGCCCGGCCCACCTGGCCAAGGTGCGCGGCTATATCGAGCTGGGCAGCAAGGAAGGCGCCACGATGCTGTGCGGCGGGCTGGACCGCCCGTCGTACGCACCCGAGCTGGATGCGCGCGTGCGCGACGGCAACTTCGTCTGGCCCACGGTGTTCGCCGACGTCGACAACCGCATGAAGATCGCCCAGGACGAGATCTTCGGGCCGGTCGCCTGCCTGATTCCGTTTCGCGACGAGGCCCACGCCATCGAGCTGGCCAACGACATCGAGTACGGCCTGTCGAGCTATGTCTGGACCGAGAGCGTCGGCCGCGCGCACCGCGTGGCGGCCGCCATCGAGGCCGGCATGTGCTTTGTCAACAGCCAGAACGTGCGCGACCTGCGCCAGCCGTTCGGCGGCACCAAGGCCTCGGGCACCGGCCGCGAGGGTGGCACCTGGAGCTACGAAGTGTTCTGCGAGCCGAAGAACGTCGCGGTGTCGCTGGGCAATCATCACATTCCGCACTGGGGAGCATGACCATGGGCAAGCTGGCCTTGGCCGCCAAGATCACGCACGTGCCGTCGATGTACCTGAGCGAACTGGACGGGCCCAACAAGGGTTGCCGCCAGGCCGCCATCGACGGGCACAAGGAGATCAGCCGGCGCTGCCGCGAGCTGGGCGTGGACACCATCGTGGTGTTCGACGTGCACTGGCTGGTGAACAGCGACTACCACATCAATTGCGCCCCGCGCTTCTCGGGCTGCTACACCAGCAACGAGCTGCCGCACTTCATCAAGAACATGGACTACGAGTACCCGGGCAACCCGGCGCTCGGCCATCTGATCGCCGACGTGGCCAACGAGATGGGCGTGGCCACGCGCGCGCACAGCGAAACCTCGCTGGGCATGGAGTACGGCACGCTGGTGCCCATGCGCTACATGAACGAAGACCAGCATTTCAAGGTGGTCAGCGTGTCGGGCTGGTGCGTCTGGCATGACCTGGCCACCAGCGTGCGCTTCGGCCAGGCGGTGCGCAAGGCCATCGAAGAGCGTTACGACGGCACGGTGGCGGTGCTGGCCAGCGGATCGCTCAGCCATCACTTCGCCGAGAACGGCACCGCGCCCGAATACATGCACAAGGTCTGGGATCCGTTCCTGGAGCAGGTGGACCGGCGCGTGGTCGAGCTGTGGGAGCAGGGCGATTGGCAGACCTTCTGCCCCATGCTCAAGCTGTACGCCGAGCAATGCTGGGGCGAGGGCGGCATGCACGACACCGCCATGCTGCTGGGCGCGCTGGGCTGGACCGACTACGACCAGCCGGTCGAGGTGGTCACGCCGTATTTCGGCAGCTCGGGCACCGGCCAGATCAACGCGATTTTCCCCGTCTCGCCGCTGAAGGTGTGATATGCCGCATCTCGTCATTCTCTACTCGGGCAACCTGGACCGCGACCTGGACATGGGCGCGGTGTGCCGCGGGCTGGCCGACGCCATGCTGACGGTGCGCGATGACGAGGGCCGCCAGGTGTTCCCCACCGGCGGCACGCGCGTGCTGGCCTATCCGGCGCCGCACTACGCCATCGCCGACGGCGGCCAGGCCGGCCGGGACGCCGGCGAATCGGGCGACTATGGCTTCGCCTACCTGAACCTGCGCATGGGGCGCGGACGCAGCGAGGCCGTGCAGCGGCGCGCCGGAGAAACCATCGCGCAGGCGGCCCGGGCCTTGCTCGCGCCGCTTTTGCAGCAGCGCCGCGTCGGCCTGACCTTCCAGATCGACGTGGGCGCCGAGGTTTACGATGCCAAGTTCGGCAACCTGCATGCCTTGTTCCAGAAAGGGGAAAAATAATGCTGAGCGAAGCGCTGATCGGCGAGCTGGCCGCGCAACTGTATGAGTCGGAGAGGACGCGCGTGCAGGTGGAGCACTTCTCCAAGCGCCATCCCGAAATCACCATCGAGGACGGCTACCGCATCAGCCGCGCCTGGGTCGCCATGCAGCGGGCCGACGGCCGCCGGGTGATCGGCCACAAGATCGGCCTGACTTCGCGCGCCATGCAGCAGGCCAGCCAGATCGACGAGCCGGACTACGGCACGCTGCTGGACCACATGCTGTACACCTGCCAGCCCGGCCAGGAGCTGGCGATTCCGTTCGAGCGCTTCATCGCGCCGCGCGTGGAGGTCGAGCTGGCGTTCGTGTTGAAGGCGCCGCTGCGCGGCCCCGAGGTGACGGTCGAGCAGGTGCTGGCGGCCACCGAATACGTCACGCCGGCCATCGAGATCATCGACTCGCGCATCGAGCAGTTCGACCGCCATACCCGGGCCATGCGCAAGGTATTCGACACGATCAGCGATAATGCAGCCAACGCCGGCGTGGTGACCGGCGCACAGCGCGTGTCGCCGCAGGCGCTGGATTTGCCGTGGTGCGGCGCCGTCCTGCGCCAGAACGGTGTCGTGGAAGAGACCGGCCTGGCCGCTGGCGTGCAGGGGCACCCGGCCATCGGCGTGGCGTGGCTGGCCAACAAGCTGGCGCCCTGGGGCGAAACCCTCGAACCCGGGCAGCTTGTGCTGGCCGGCTCCTTCACCCGCCCGGTGGCGGCGCGCAAGGGAGATGCGTTCGAGGCGGACTACGGTCCGCTCGGCGCGATGAGGTTTCGCTTCGTATAAGGATGGTCATGGATATTCCTCGCAATACGTTCAAGGCCGCGCTCAGGCAAGGCCAGGTGCAGATCGGTCTGTGGGTCGGCCTGGCCGACCCCTACGCGGCCGAAGCCGTGGCCGGCGCCGGCTATGACTGGCTGCTGATCGACGGCGAGCACGCGCCCAACGACGTGCGCCAGATGCTGTCGCAGCTGCAGGCGGTGGCGCCGTATCCGGTGCATCCGGTGGTGCGGCCGGTCATCGGCGACGTGCCGCTGATCAAGCAGATCCTCGACATCGGCGCGCAGACGCTGCTGGTGCCGGTGGTCGAATCGGCCGAGGAAGCGGCCACCATGGTGGCCGCCACCCGTTATCCGCCGCGCGGCATACGCGGCGTGGGCAGCGCGCTGGCGCGTTCGTCGCGCTGGAACCAGATCCCGGACTACCTGCACAAGGCCGACGAGGAAATGTGCGTGCTGGTGCAGGTGGAAACCCGCGCCGGCATGGAGCAGCTCGACGCGATCACGCAGGTCGAGGGCGTGGACGGCGTGTTCTTCGGCCCGGCCGACCTGTCGGCCTCGATGGGACACCTGGGCAACCCCGGCCACCCCGACGTGCAGGCGGCCATCCTGGACGCGATCCGGCGCGTGCGCGCCGCCGGCAAGGCGCCCGGCATCCTGACGGCCGACGTCAAGCTGGCGCGGCAGTACATCGAGGCCGGCGCGCTGTTCGTGGCCGTGGGCGTGGACACCACCTTGCTGGTGCGCGGCGCCCGCGACCTGGTGCGCCAGTTCAAGGACGAGCCGGCCGCGCAGCCGTCCGGCCCGTCGGTGTACTGAAGCCGCCGCCGCACGGCGGCGGGCCGTTCCGGACAGCCGGCCTGCCATGACGATCCAGCAGCTTCGCGCCTTGATGGCGGTGGTCTCGCATGGCGGCTTTCGCGCCGCCGCGCGCGCGCTCGACGTGTCGCAAGGCGGGCTGACCAAGAGCATCGCCGCGCTCGAACAGGAATATGGCGTGGACCTGATCGAGCGCAGCGCCAAGGGCGTGCTGCTCACGCCCAAGGGCGCGGCCTTCGTGCCGCTGGCGCGCGCCATCGTCGAGGAGGCCGAGCGCGCCGAGGGCTGGCTGCGCGCGCAATCCGGGGAGCTGTCGACCAGCGTGTCGCTGGGCGTGTCGATCGAACCGTCGATTCGCCTGGCGCCGGCGGTGTTGCGCGATTTCCGCAAGGCGCTGCCCGATACCAGCGTGCACCTGACCCAGGGCGTGGCCCTGGACCTGCTGGGCGCGCTGCGCGAGAACCGGATCGAGCTGGCCGTCATCCGGCTGCCGCGCAACTTCGATTCCAGCGACCTGAAGGTCCAGCGCCTGTACCAGTCCGAGCCGGTCATTGTCGGGCGCGCGGGCCATCCCGGCGCGGGCGCGGCGTCGCTGCGCGAGCTGGTCAAGTATGACTGGGTGGTGGTGGGCGACACCTCGCGCCAGGGGGCGATGAACGACGACAGCATCTGGGAGCTGTTCGATCGCGAAGGCCTGGGCCGGCCGCGCTTCGCGGCGGTGTGCAATTCGCTGCTGAGCATCGTCGCCATGCTGATGGAGTCCGACGCGCTGGCGCGCGTGCCGCGCGCGCTGCTCGATCATTCGCTGGCGCGCCGCAACCTGATTCCCATCCCGGTGGCCGAGCCGCCGGTGCCGTACTGGATCGCCACGGTGCACAAGGCGTCGCGCCGCCTCTCGCCCGAAGCGCAGACCCTCAACGCCATGCTGTCTTCCTACGCGCGCATTTCCGGCGCGCTGTCGCCCGAACGCCGCCCCGGCGAGCCCTGAGGCCCGCGCGCCGTCGCGCGCGCGGCGCCGCTGATCGCCGCGAGGAATCGCGAGCACCGCAAACGCATGGCCTTGGTCCCGTTCCCGCGCCCACAATAGCGCCGCCGCAGCAATGCGCGATAACGACACGGGAGACACAACCATGCAAGCCATTTTCAAGGGCCTGATCATCGCCGCCACGGCGCTGTCCGCTGGCGCTGCCACGGCCGCGCCCGCCTATCCGTCCAAGCCGGTCACGCTGATCGTGCCGTTCGCGCCCGGCGCCTCGGCCGACGGGGTGGCGCGCCTGCTGGGCCGCAAGCTGGCCGATGGCCTGGGCCAGCCGGTGGTGGTCGAGAACCGCCCCGGCGCGGGCGGCACCACCGGCCTGATGGCGCTGGCGCACGCGGCGCCCGACGGCTATACGCTGGCCATCGGCGCCACCGGCGCCATCGCGGTGAACCATCACCTGCCCGATGCCGCGCCGCTGGACGCGGCCAAGCAACTTGCGCCGGTGGCCAAGGTGGCCGACATTCCGCTGGTGTTCATCGCCAGCCGGCAGTCGCAGCTGCGCAGCATGCAGGACATCGCCGCGCAGGCGGCCAGGACCAAGGGCGGCCTGAGCTATGGCACCTCGGGCCAGTTCACCTCGCAACACCTGGCGGGCGAGCTGTACGCCGACATGGCCAAGACCGCGCTGGTCGCCGTGCCGTATCGCGGCAGCAGCCCGGCCCTGACCGACGTGATCGCCGGCCAGGTGCCGCTGGCGGTGGTGGACCTGACCTCGGCCTTTCCGCAGATCAAGGCGGGCAAGGTGACCGGCCTGGCGGTCACCGGCACGCGGCGCGCGATCGCCGCGCCGGATATTCCCACCGTGGCCGAACTAGGGTTCCCGGGCTACGCGGCCAGCGGCTGGCTGGGCATGTTCGCGCCGGCCGGCACGCCGGCGCCCGTCGTGGCCCAGGTCTCGGCGCAGCTCGAGACCATCCTGGCCGACCCGCAGGTCGGCGCCGAACTGCTGACCCTGGCGGTCGAGCCGGCCTATCTCGACCCGGCCGAATTCGCCGCTTACGCCCGGGCCGAATCGGACAAGTGGGGCAAAGTCATCGGTGCGATGGGCCAGGCCAAGAGCCAGCCCTGAGCAGCAACGCAGTTGGAGAGAAACAGCATGAAGGCAGCAATGACCGGCGGTGAAGTATTCGTGGAAGGGCTGGTGCGCAATGGGGTGAAGGATCTGTTCTTCATCCCGGGCATCCAGCTGGACTGGGCGGTGGAGGCGCTGCGCAAGCGCGCCGGCGAGATCAACCTGTACGTGCCGCGCCACGAGCAGACCACGACCTATATGGCCGATGGCTACTATCGCGTCACCGGCAAGCCCGGCACCGCCATGGTGGTGCCGGGCCCCGGGGCGCTGAACGCCGGCGCCGGGCTGGCGACCGCCTACGCGTCCGGTTCGCGCATGGTGTTCGTGACGCCGCAGATCCATGCCGACGGCGTGGGCAAGGGCTACGGCCTGCTGCACGAAATCAAGGACCAGAGCGGCTTCGTCCAGGGCCTGACCAAATGGCATCGCTTCGTCGGCGCGCCGGCCGATATCGGTGCCTCGGTGGATGCCGCCTATGCGCAGGCCGGCCAGGGCCGCGCGCGGCCGGTGGGCCTGGAGATTCCGCACAATTACTTCCAGGCCGAGGTGGCGGGCCAGGACGAGGCCGTGCCGCCGGCGCGGCCGGCCGAGCCGCCCATGCTCGACGAGCAGGCCATCGCCGCGGCGGCGGCGCTGATCGGCCAGGCCCGCCTGCCGGTGCTGTACGTGGGCGGCGGCGTGTTCCCGACCGGCGCGCACGAAGCGGTGCGGCGGGTGGCCGAGCGCATCGGCGCGCCGGTGGTGATGAGCGACAACGGCCGCGGCGCGCTGCCCGACCATCATCCGCTGGCCATGAATTCGCTGGCCGGGCGCGCGGTATTCCAGCACGCCGACGTGGTGGTCGTGGTCGGCAGCCGCTTCATCGACGCCCTGATGCCGGCGGCGTCGTGGCCGGCCGGCCGCGCCCGTTTCGTCTACATCAACATCGACGCCGCCGACATGACGGCGCCGCGCGCGCCCGACGTGGCCATCGCCGCCGACGCGGCGCACGCGCTGGCAGCGCTGGAGGAACGGCTGCGCAGCCGCACCGCCTTCACGCACGAGCAGGCGGCGCGGGTCAAGGCCTGGGCGCAGGCGCAGATCGACCGGATCGAGCCGCAGGCCGCCTATATCCGCGCCATGCGCGATGCGCTGCCCGAGGACGGCATCTTCGTCAACGAGCTGACGCAGGTCGGCTATCTGTCGCGCATCGCCTTTCCGGTCCACGCGCCGCGCACCTATATCGGGCCGGGCTACCAGGGCACGCTGGGCTATGGCTTTCCGGTGGCGCTGGGCGCGGCCGTGGGCGGCGCGGGGCGCCGCGTGCTGTCGATCACCGGCGACGGCGGCTTCGGCTGGAACCTGCAGGAACTGGCCACCGCCCGGCGCTACAACCTGCCGGTGACGCTGGTGGTGTTCAACGACGGCCATTACGGCAATGTGCGCGCCATCCAGAAGCGCGAGTTCGGCGCCGAGGTGGCGGTGGACCTGTGCAACCCCGATTTCCAGCTGCTGGCGCGCGCGTTCGGCATTCCGTCCGAACAGGTGGACAGCCCGGCGGCGCTGGGCGCGGCCATCAAGGCGTCGCTGTCGGGCGGGCCGGCGCTGATCGAAGTGAAGATGGGCGAAGTGCCCAGCCCCTGGCACCTGCTGCGCCTGCAGCCCATGGCCGGCATGGCCGGGCCGCAGGCCGCCGCCAATCCGCTCGATGGAGACTATTGATGGATTACGCCGAGTTCTATGCCGACGGGGCATTCCATCCATGCGGCGGCGCCGCCGTCCTGCCGGTGTACAACCCCGCCACCGAGCAGGCCGAAGCATCGGTGCGCGCCTGCTCGGCGGACGACCTGGAGCGGGCCGTGCGCGCCGCGGCCGCGGCCGGCCCGGGCTGGGGCGCCGCGCCGCCGGCGCAGCGCCGCGACGCGCTGGACCGGCTGGCCGAGGCCTTGCGGCAGCGCGCCCCGGACATCGTGGCGGGCCTGGCGCGCGAGATCGGCTGCCCGGTCTGGCTGGGCGAACTGATGCAGGTGCCCATGGCGATGAAAGGCATGGCGCACGCGCGCGACGGCATGGACGCCATCGCCTGGCGCGAGCGCATCGGCAACGGCCTGGTCGAACGCGTGCCGGTGGGCGTGATCGCGGCCATCACGCCCTGGAACTTCCCCCTGCACCAGATCGTCGCCAAGGTGGCGGCGGCCCTGGCCGCCGGCTGCACCGTGGTGCTCAAGCCCAGCGAGCTGGCCCCCGGCGCGGCCTGGCAATTCATCCAGGCCTGCCACGACGCGGCCTTGCCGCCCGGCGTGGTCAACCTGGTCTGGGGCGACGCCGCCATCGGCCAGGCGCTGGTCGCGCATGAGGCGGTGGACCAGGTCAGCTTCACCGGCAGCACCGAGGTGGGGCGCAGCATCATGGCCGAGGCGGGCCGCCACCTGAAGCGGACCACGCTGGAGCTGGGCGGCAAGTCGGCCGCGGTGCTGTTGCCCGACGCCGAGCTCGAACGCGCGCTGCCGGTGGTGCTGCGCATGGCGGTGGCCAACAGCGGTCAGGCCTGCGTGAGCCAGTCGCGCCTGATCGTGCCGCGCCAGCGGCTGGCCGAGGCCGAGCAGGCGCTGGCCGCGCTGGCGCAGGCCTGGCCGCAGGGCGATCCCCTCGACGCCGCGACCCGGCTGGGGCCGCTGGCCAACGCGCGCCAGTTCGAACGCGTCAACGCCATGGTGAGCCGGGCGCTGCAGCAGGGCGCGCGCCTGGTGGCCGGCGGCCCCGGCCGTCTCGCGGGCCAGGCGCGCGGCTGGCACGTGCCGGTGACGATCCTGTCCGACGTGACGCCGGACATGGAGCTGGCGCAGGAGGAAGTGTTCGGCCCGGTGCTGGCCCTCATGCCGTACGAGGACGGCGGCCAGGATGGCGGCGAGGGGCAGGCGCTGGCGCTGGCCAACGCCACCCGCTATGGCCTGTCGGGCGCGGTGTGGTCGGCCGACGCCGCGCGCGCCGCCGCCTTCGCGCGGCGCATGAAGACCGGCCAGGTCATCATCAACGGCGCCGACCAGAACCTGGCCACGCCGTTCGGCGGACGCGGCGCGTCCGGCGTGGGCCGCGAAAACGGGCGCTTCGGCATCGAGGAGTGCCTGACCTGGCAGTCGCTGCACGGGGCGCCGTAGCGCGGCAACGTATGCCCGGCGCGTTCGCCGATGAAATTTTCTATATAAAGAAAAATTCCGGTATAGTCGATTCGTTGCGTCATAACCTCGGACAGGCAAGCGACGATGGCATACGACCCGGGCATTCAGGCATATGTGGAGCGCGCGCGCCGCGCATTGGGCGACATGGCGGGGCTGAAGGCCCTGAGCCTGGCGCAGCGGCGCGTGCGGGCCGACCGCTACGCGGCGCTGGTGCGCGAGCCTTATCCCGAGTCGCTGGAGGTCAGCGATACCTACATC
Source organism: Bordetella bronchiseptica (assembly GCF_900636925.1). Taxonomy (NCBI): domain Bacteria; kingdom Pseudomonadati; phylum Pseudomonadota; class Betaproteobacteria; order Burkholderiales; family Alcaligenaceae; genus Bordetella; species Bordetella bronchiseptica. The sequence goes on along the minus strand of NZ_LR134326.1, from coordinate 4,391,787 downwards.
GTCCAGCCCGGCCACGAGATTCCCGTGCGGGTGTACCGGCCGCGCGCCGAGGGGCCGCTGCCGACCATCGTCTACCTGCATGGCGGCAGTTTCGTGGCGGGCAGCCCGCAAGGCCACGATTTCATCACCACCAGCCTGGCGTGCAACACCGGCGCGCAGGTATTGAGCGTGCACTACCGGCGCGCGCCCGAGAACCCCTATCCCGCGCCCACCGACGACGCCTACGCGGCCCTGTGCTGGGCGCAGCGCGAGGCCGAACTGCTGGGGGTCGACCCGGAGCGCATCGCCGTGGCCGGCGACAGCGCCGGCGGCAACCTGGCCGCGGCCTGCGCGCTGATGGCGCGCGATCGCGGCGGGCCGGCGTTGCGCATGCAGGCCCTGATCTATCCGACGCTGGATGCCGACCTGGATACGCCCAGCTACCTGAACAACACCGCAGACGCCTTCCTGACCCGCGAGGCGATGGCGTTCGCGGTCAACGCCTTCCTGCCGCAGGGGCTGGATACGCGCGACGGCTATGCGCTGCCGCTGCGCGCGGCCGATCACGCCGGGCTGCCGCCGGCCTACCTGCTGCTGGCCGACCACGATCCGCTGCTCGACGACGGCACGCGCTACGCCGCCAGGCTGCGCGAGGCCGGCAATGCGGTGCAGCTGCGCATCGGCGCGGGCATGATCCACGGTTTCCTGCGCGCGCGCCGCCTGAGCGCGACGGCCGACGCCGAGTTCCATCTGCTGTGCGCGGCGCTGCGGCAGGCGCTCGGCCTGCCCGAGCCGGCGGCGCGCTGGTAGCGCGCGCGGCCTAGAAGTGCCGCTGGGCGGCCGGCTCGTGGGCGATGATCCAGAGGATGCTGGCCGGCTCGTCGTAAGGGTTGCGAAAGACGTGCGGCGTGGCGCCGTCGAACTGGAAGCTGTCGCCGCGTTGCAGCTGCAGCGTCTGGCCGTCCAGCTCCAGTTCGAAGGCGCCTTGCAGCACCATGCCGCCCTTTTCGGCGGCGTAGCTCAGCGGCGGCGCGCCGGAGGTGCCGCCGGGCTGGATGTTCAGCACCATGAATTGCAGCCGCTGGCCGGCCGGCGGCGTGAGCATTTCCTTGGTCATGAGCGGCGTGCCGAACTGCATGACGCGGCGCGTGCCGTTGCGCCGCACGTGGGCGGCCAGGTCGCCGGCGCCGGCCGCGTCGGCGGCTGTCTCGTCATCGGCCTCGAACAGGGCGCTCAGCGGCACGTCGAGAGCCTGGCGGATGCGCGCCAGCGTCTTCAGCGAGGGGTTGCCCAGGTCGCGCTCGATCTGGCTGAGCATGCCGGTGGCCACGCCCGAGCGGGCCGCCAGCGTCTGCAGCGATATTTTCTTTTCCTTGCGGATGCGCCGGATGGCCTGTCCGACGAGGCGGGTGTCGTCTGCTTGCATGAAGGGGAAAGGGCGAGCGCTCAGCGCGGTGTCTTCAGGCCCATGCCGTCGAGGATGGGAATCCACTTGGCGTAGTCTACTTCGAACAGCTGCTTGGCATCGGCCAGCGAGCCGCTCATGGGCACCAGCCCCATCTGCGTCAGGCGCTGCTGCAGCGCGGGGTCGGCCATGGCCTTGCCGAGCGCGTCGTGGATGCGCGCCTCGACCTCGGGCGGCGTGCCGGCCGGCACGAACAGGGCCTGCCAGGGCTGCATCTTTTCCTTGATGACCTCGCCCAGGCCCGCCTCGGCCACGGTGGGCACCTCGGGCAGGTCGGCCAGCCGCGTTTCGGTGAACGAGGCCAGGGCGCGGATCTTGCCGCTCTTGACCAGTTCCTTGATGACCGGCGGGGTGTCGACCAGGTAGGCGTTGCGGCCTTCGACCAGGTCGACCAGGGCGGGCGAGCTGCCGCGGTACGGCACGTGCACGACCTTGGCGCCGATGGCGTCGGCGAAGTATTGGGCGGTGACGTGGCCGGAAGTGCCCGCGCCGGCCGAGCTGAAGTTGTAGGCGCCCGGCTTCTGCCTGAGGTACTCGGCGAAGGACTTGAGGTCTTGCGCGGGCGAGGAGGCCGGCACCACCAGCACCAGCGGCACCTTGGAGATGAGCGCCACGGCGGAGAAATCCTTGACCGGGTCGTACGGCAGCTGCGGCGCGGTGCCGGCCAGCAGGATCTGCGTGGACATGCCGCCCAGCAGCAGCGTGTAGCCGTCGGGCTTGGCCCGCGCCACGGCCTGGTTGCCCACCAGGCCGCCCGCGCCGGCGCGGTTCTCGACGATGACGGTCTGGCCCAGCGCCTGGCCCATGCGTTCGGCGATCAGGCGCGCCACGATGTCCGAGTTGCCGCCGGTGGCAAAGGGCACGACCAGCGTGACCGGGCGTTCGGGATAGGCGGCCTGCGCGGTGGCGGCGCCGGCCAGCAGCGCGACGCCGGCGGCGCGGCGGGTCAGTCTGGCCAGGCGGGAAAGCAGGGACTTGGACATGCGGGACCTCGACGCAAGAAAGTACGGCGGTTGAGTGGTTTGCTGTTTGTGGAAAATTATAGGCAGGCTATTGGAAAATTTTCTATATAAAAGAAAATTTTCGGGGAAAACCCTGGCAGGGCGCACGGGTGGGCGCGGCGAAGAATCATTCAGTAACGTTTGTATCGATTTGCGTTATTCGTGCGGGCGGGATGGCCTATCATGCCGCGCGCTCTCGCGGGCGTGCGCCCGGCGCATCGTGCAAGGCGCTTTGTGTCATTGAACCGATAACCACTAGAACGAGAGAAACCGATGATTCGCCGACTGCTGTTGATCCTGATGCTGTGCGCGCCCCTGGCGGCGTGCGAGACGCTGCAAAGCGGGCAGGGGGGCGCCGACAAGTACAGCCCGACCGCCTTGCGCGAGAACCTGAAGAAAGGCGTGACGACGGTCGAGGACGTGCGCCGCATCTACGGCGAGCCGCGCAGCATCAATCAGGGCCCGGAAGGCGTCACGATGATGGTCTACGACCCCGACACCAGCCGCAACGACATGTTGTCCACCGCCATGAGCGCGGTCGGGCTGGGTTCGGTCGGCGGCGCGGCCAGGCCCGAGAGCCGTTCGCTGTATGTCCATTTCGAGCGCAACCGCGTTGAAAGCTACAGTCTGTCGAGCAGCAAGAATTGACGCCGGCCGCGCCCGCCGGGCGCGGCGCCACTACGCAGGAGTCCCGAACATGTTGAAAACGCTATGCAAGACGGCCCTGGCCGCCGGGGCCGCGCTGGGCCTGGCCGGCGCGTGCGCCGCCCAGGGCGCCGAGACCCACCTGGCCATGGCCGAGATGGGGGGCACGATGCACGCCGCCGCGCAGGCCTGCGGCGACTACAAGCCAGCCGAGCTGAGCGACATGAAGGCGCGCCAGCAGCAGGCCATGGCCGGCATGGGCGTGTCCGCCGAGCAGTTCGAGACCGCGTTCGCGGCCGGCCTGGAAAAGGGCCGGCAGCAGATCGCCGGCGCCAGCGCCCAGCAGAAGCAGCAGATGTGCGAGCAGCTGCGCGCCATGCCCCGGCAGTAGCCCGGGGTTTCAGCCCCGCCGCGCCGCGCGGCTGAAATCCGGCCGCCGCTTCTCGATGAAGGCGGTGACCGCCTCGCGGTGCTCGGGCGTCTTGTGGGCGATGGCCTGGGCGGACGCCGACTGCTCCAGCAGGCTGTCCAGCCCCAGCTCCTGGCCTTCGCGCAGCAGGCGCTTGGTCAGCCGCAGCGTGGCCCCGGGGTTGGCGGCGATGCGCTCGGCCAGCTGGCGCGCCTGCGCCAGCAACTGGTCGTGCGGCACGACGCGCGAGACCAGGCCGCAGGCCAGCGCCTCGGCCGCCGCCATGGCATCGCCCGTGAACGACATTTCCAGCGCGCGCGACATGCCGACCACGCGCGGCAGCAGCCATGCGCCGCCGTCGCCCGGCACGATGCCGACCTTGATGAAGCTCTCGGCGAAGCTGGCCTGCTCGGAGGCGATGCGGATATCGCACATGCAGGCCAGGTCGCAGCCCGCGCCGATGGCCGCGCCGTTGACGGCGGCGATGGTGGGCACATCGATGTTGTAGAGGGCGCGCGTGAGCCGCTGGATGCCGTGGCGGTATTCCTGGCGGATGTCGGCGGCGCTGATGCTGTCGTCGAAAAAGCGCCGCATGTCCTTGACGTTGCCGCCCGAGCTGAAGACGGGATCGGCGCCGGTGAGGATGATCACGCGCACGGAATCGTCGCGCGCGACTTCCTCGCACAGGTCGACGATTTCCTGCACGGCGGTATTGCCGGTCAGGGCGTTGCGCGTTTCCGGCTGGTCGAGGGTGACGGTCCAGATGGCGCCGTCGCGGTCGTGGCGCAGGAATTTGCTCATGGTGTTCGTTTCCGGGTGAGAGACAGGGGTTGGGTTCAGGCCGCCAGCATGTGCAGGCCGCTGCCCAGGTGGGCCGCGCCGTCGATCTGGATCAGTTGCCCGGTCATCAGGTGGGCGGCCGGCGTGGCCAGGAAGGCTACCAGTTCGGCGACTTCCTCGACCCGCGTGGGCCGGCCCATGGGCGTGGCCTCGACCAGGCGGTCGAGCATGGCGCGCGCGGCTTCGCCGGCCAGGCCTTCGGTGATCACCGCGCCGGGGCCGATGCAGTTGAGCGCGATGTCGTCGCGCGCCCATTCCAGCGCCAGGGTGCGCGTCAGGCCCAGCACGCCGGCGCGCGCGGCGATGGAGTGCGCGATGCCCATCGAGCCGCGGTCCACGCCCGACAGCGAGATGTTGACCACCGCGCCCTTGCGCGCCTTCAGGAACGGGTAGGCGGCCTTGGTGACCACGAATACGGCGTTGAGGTTGACGTCGATGACGGCATCCCAGCCCTTGCGGCTGATCTCGGCGGCGGGCGCGAAGAACTGGCCGCCGGCGTTGTTGACCAGCAGGTCCATGCCCTGGCGCTGGCCGACTTCGGCCACCAGCGCCTCGATGGCGGCGGTCTCGCGCACGTTGCACGGCGCGTGGTCGAAACGCCCGGACAGGCCTTGCGCCAGGCTGGCGGTCTCGGCCAGCGGCTCGGCGCGGCGGCCGGTGCCGAACACATTCATGCCCAGCGACAGCAGGCGCAGCGCGATGCCGCGGCCGATGCCGGAGCCGGCGCCGCTGACGAAGGCGCTGCGGCCGGCCAGCGCGTCGGCGCGCAGCACGCGCAAGTCATCGATGGGGGGAGCGGAGGATGAGGTCATGGACGGCTTTCCTGAAAAAGGGTTTCCTGAAAGAGTCGAACGGGCGTCAGCCGGCGCGCCGGCCGCCGCCCACGTGCGGGGTGGCGGTGCGCGGCAGCCGCTGGCCGTCGAACAGCGCCGGGAAGGCCGGCACGTGTTCGCCCGAGGGCAGCGGCCGCGACACCGCGCCGGGACGCAGGCCGCGGATCATGGCCAGCGCTTCCTCGGGCGGGCGGACGTTGCCGGCCGGGATCTGCAATTCGTGCATGCGCGCCAGCACCGCCTCGCGCCGCTGCGGCAGGGTCCAGGCCTCGACCTGCGCGTCGAAATGGGCGGCGCGCCGCAGGCGTTCCGTGAAGGGCGCGTCCTCGGCGCCGATCAGCGGGCGCAGCCGCGCCCAGTAGGTGTCCACGCCGCCGAGGATGTAGACGTGGCCGTCGGCGCAGCGGTAAATGCTCGACGGCGCCGAGGCGCGGTCGCGGTTGCCCATGGGCGGGCCCAGCGCGTCGCCTTCGCTGACGGCCAGCGCCGCCGGCCCGATCAGCATGGCGGCGGCCACCTCCATCATCGACAGGTCGATCAGGCAGCCCTGGCCGGCCGGGTCCAGCATGGCCATGGCGCAGCTCATGCCGGTGTACATGCCGCTGAACATGTCCACCGGCCAGCTGGTCGACAGGCGCGGCGAACCGTCTTCATCGCCGTTGAGCAGCGCGAAGCCGGACTCGCACTGGGCGATGGTGTCCATGCAGACGCGCTCGTCCTGCTGGCCATAGCCCGACACCAGCGCGATGACCAGGCGCGGAAAGCGCGCGCGCAGCGCCGGCCCCCGCAGGTCCAGCTTTGCCAGCGAGGACGGCGCCAGGTTGCAGATGAAGGCGTCGGCCGTCTCGAGCAGGGCGTCGAGCGCGGCGCGGTCGGCCGCCACGCGCAGGTCCAGCACCTGGCTGCGCTTGCCGGTGTTGAAGCTGCGCGCGTAATAGCTGCCGTAGGCGTTGCCCTGCAGCGTGCGCACCCCATCGCCTTGCGGCGATTCGATCTTGACGACATCGGCGCCGAAGTCGGCCAGGTACTGGGCCGCGGTGGGGCCGGCGATGAATTGCGAGAGGTCGACCACCCGGCGGCCCGCCAGCGGCCGGGGCAGGTGCGCGGCGGGCTCAGGCATGGATCACCCGCTTGGCCTTGTGCACGGTGCGCGGCAGCGTGCCGGACTCGACCACCTCGACCTGGAAGCGCACCTGCAGTTTTTCGCGCAGGCGCTGCGACAGCCGCTCGCCCACGTCGGCGGCCGCGCCGCTCTCGCGCTCGACCCGCAGCTTCACGCCGGTCAGGAATCCGGTGTTCGGATCCTTGAGGCTGTCGTCGAGCACGATGACGTATTCGTTGGTCAGGCCGGGGAAGGCGCGCACCACGTCCTCGATGGCCGAGGGAAACAGGTTCACGCCGCGCACGATCAGCATGTCGTCGCTGCGGCCCAGCACGCCGCCGGTCAGCCGCGCGTGGGTGCGGCCGTCGGGAGCGGGGTGGCTGTCGCGCACCACGATGTCGCCGGTCCACCAGCGCACCAGCGGGCAGGCCTGCTTGTCCAGGTGGGTCAGCACCAGCACGCCGCGCTCGCCGTCGGCCACCGGCTCGTGGGTCTCGGGGTGCAGGATCTCGACGTAGATGAAGTCCTCGGCCAGCGTGGGCCCCAGCTGCGCGGCGGTATCCCAGCCGATGGGCTGGCATTCCAGCGCGCCGTAGCAGTCGTACATCCTGGCGCCCCACTGGCGCTCGATGCGTTCGCGGGTGCCGGGGATGCTGGCGCCGGGCTCGCCGCCCACGCACACCATGCGCACCGGCGAGGTGGCCAGGTCGCGGCCCATGGCCTGCGCGGCCTCGGCCATGTGGGCCATGAAGGAGGGCGTGCCGATCACGCATTGCGTGCCGTACTGGTAGATGGTTTCGATCTGCCGCTGCGTGTCGCCGGAGGAGGCGGGGATGACCAGCGCGCCGACGTGCTGGGCCGCCAGCGTGGCCCCCAGGCCGCCGACGAACCAGGCGTAGTTGAACATGCACTGGAAGACGTCGCCGCGGCGCAGTCCCTGGCCGTACAGGTAGCGCGCGTACAGGTCGGCCCAGCGCTCGATGTCGGCCTGGGTCCACAGCACCGGCGCGGGGCGCGCGGTGGTGCCCGAGGAAAAATGCACCCGGACCGCTTCGCCCGGCGCGACGGCGGCCAGGCTGCCGAAGGGGGGCTCGGCCTGCAGTCCGGCCAGGTAGTCGCGCTTGTGCGTAAAGGGCAGGCGGCGCAGGTCGTCCAGGCTTTTCAGGTCGCCGGGCTCGAAGCCGGCGGCCGCGAAGACCTGGCGATAGTGATTGCTGGTGCGCGCCACGCGCTGCAGCTGGCGCCGCAGCGCGTCGAGCTGGAACTGTTCGATGCGGTCGCGCGACCAGGTCTCGGCCTCATCCCAGATCGTATCGGAATAAGGCTGTCTCTCTTGCTGCTTCATCGTTGGAGTCCTTGAGTAGGCCCCGCAGCGCGTAGGCCGCCAGGGCATGCGCGATATCGTCTATCGCCTCTTCGCTTTGCAGGCGGCGCTGGCTGTACCAGACGGTGGCCCAGTTCAGCGCGCCGAAGAACGGTTTGCTCAACAGGCGCGGCGGCAGGTCCACGAACGAGCCCTCGCGGATGCCGTCGTCGATGACTTCCACGAACATCTGCTCGTAGTCGTCGCGCATCTTGACCACCGCGCGCAGCCGCTTGGCCGCCGAGGAGGCTTCCAGCAGGTGGCGCTCCAGCCCTTGTACCGCGACTTTCTGCATCGGCATCTCCTTGAGCAGGATCTGCGTGTGCCGCAGCGCCATGGCCGCCAGCCGGCCGACGGCGCCGCCGCCCTCCCTGGCCAGCGGCTCGACCTGGGCGGTCAGGCGGTTCATGGCGGTGACCTGTACGTCGAAGAACAGGTCAGCCTTGCTGCGGTAGTGGTGATAGATGCGGCCCTTGGTGGAGCCCAGCCGCTGGGCGACGGCGTCGATGGAGGTGGCCGCGTAGCCGAACTCCATGAACAGTTCCGCGGCCGCCCGCAGGATTTCGTCTCGCGACTCGCCGCCGTTGGCGTCGGCGGGCGTCTGGTGTGCACTGGCCATTGATACCTCTTCTGCATTGCCGGATTCAGTTCGCCGCTTCTTCCGCCTCCTTGCGCACCGCGCGCGACAGCACCAGCCGCTGGATCTCGGAAGAGCCTTCGTAGATCTCGAGGATGCGCTGGTCGCGGTAGAGACGCTCCGCCACGGTGGGCTTGCAATAGCCCAGGCCGCCCCAGATCTGTACCGTATTGTCCACCACCCGGTGCGATACCTCCGAGGAGAACAGCTTGGCCATGGCGCCCAGGTTGGATACGTCCTGGCCGGCGTCGTAGGCGCGCGCCGCCTCGTAGAGCATCATGCGCGCGGCCGAGATCTCGGTGGCCATGTCGGCCAGGCGAAAGCCGATGGCCTGGTTCTCGCCGATGGGCTGGCCGAAGGCCCGGCGGGCGACGGCGCGGCCGGCGGCCTCGCGGTAGGCGCCCAGCGCCACCCCGAGGGACTGGGCCGCCACCATGATGCGGCCCACGTTCAGGGTCTGCAGCGCCAGCCGCAGGGCGCGGTTGAGTTCGCCCACGCGGGCGCTGTCGGGCACCACCAGGTCCAGCTTGAGGTTGGAGGTCTGGGTGCCGCGGATGCCCATCTTGTCCGACAGTTCGTCGATCTCGGCGCCCGGCTGCTCCTTGTCGACCATGAAGGCCGACACGCCGCGTCCGCCGGCGGCCGGATCGGTCTTGGCGAACACCACGTAGTAGCGCGACGCGCCGCCGTTGCCGATCCAGTATTTCTCGCCGCGCAGCCGCCAGCCGTCGCCCTCGCGGGTGGCGGTGGCCTCGATGGCGGCGGCGTCCGAGCCGGCGATGCGCTCGGACAGCGCGAAGCTGGTGGCGCGGCCCAGGGTCATCTCGCGCAGGTAGAAGTCCTTCTGCGCGTCGGTGCCGGCCAGCAGGATGGGAAAGGCGCCCAGCTGGTAGGCGCACATGATGGCCGAGGTCGAGGCGCAGTGCGTGCCCAGGGCCTCGACCGCCGCCACCGTGGTGGTCAGGTTCGCGCCCTGCCCGCCCCACTGGGTGGGCAGGAACAGCCCGGCGAACTTGTGCTCGACCAGCGCTTCGATGGTTTCCCAGGGATAGCGCTGGTCGCGGTCCAGTTCGGGGGCCAGCGGGCCGAAGCGCTCGCGGCCCAGGCGTTCGGCCAGGGTTTGCCAGCGCGTGGCGGCGTCGTCCAATGCGGGTTTCCAGATGACAGTCACTTTGGGTTCTCCAGGGTAGTCGCGACAGGGGTGGCGGGCTGGCGGCGGCGCGCCAGGCGGGCCAGCGGCCGGACCAGGCCCATCAGCCCCTGCGGAAAGAAAGCCAGTACCAGCACCAGCAGGCTGCCGAGCACGATCTTGTCGACATAGCCGCCGAACGAAAAGAATTTCTCCTGGATCAGCACCAGCGCGGTGGCCAGCAGCGGGCCGAGCAGCTGGCGCCGCCCCACCAGCACCACGGCGGTCAGCATCAGGATCAGGAAGTAGGTTTCCAGGATGTCGGCGCTGACGTAGGCGCGCTGGTAGGCGTACAGCCAGCCGGCCGCCGCGCTGATGGGCGCCGAGAACAGGAACACCTGCAGCCGCACGCGCGCCGGGTCGATGCCGCTCATGGTGGCCAGCCGCGGGTTCTGGTGCACCATGATGGCGGCGGTGCCCAGCCGCGAGTGGCGGAAGCGGTCGATCAGGTAGATGACCACGACCAGCAGGCCGAAGGCGTAGGGCCACAGTTCCTCGTCGTTGCCGGCGGTCAGCGACAGGCCGGCCACCGACAGGTCCAGGGTGGGCAGGCCGCGCAGGCCGTCCGAGCCGCCCAGGAAAGCCCAGTTGGCCGCCACCGTGACCGCCACCACCGCCACGGCGTAGGTGACCAGCGAGAAGACGAACTCGCGCAGCCGCAGCGTGACCAGCCCGACCACCGCCGAGACGCCCAGCGCGGCCACGATGGTGGCCGCCAGCGTGGTCCAGGCGCCCGCGCCGGTGCGGGTCGAGAGCAGGGCGGTGACGTAGGCGCCGGTGGCGAAGAACACGGTGTGCCCCAGGCTGACTTCGCCCAGGTCCGAGACCACCACGTCCAGTCCGTAGGACATGACGGCGAGGATGGCGATCAGCACGGCCGCACTGTAGATGGCGGGGCTGCCGCCCAGCCAGGCCGGCAGGTAAAGGACGATGACGGCCAGCGGCAGGAGCGCGGCGCGGCGCAGCGGCAGGCGGATCATCAGTGCACCCCCCGCGCCGCGCCGGCGCTCAGGCCGCCCGGGCGCAAGACCAGCACGCCGATCAGCACCAGGAAGGCGGCCGCCGTGGCGTAGGCCGGCGAGACCAGGGCGCTGAACAGGGCGGTGAACACGCCCAGCGCCACGCCGGCGGCATAGCTGCCGGTGACGCTGCCGATGCCGCCCAGCACCACCACGACGAAGGTGATGATGACTTCCTCGAAGCCCATCGAGGTGAGGATGGGCGTGCGCGGCGCCACCATGCCGGCGGCAAACGCCACCGCGGCGCCCTCGAAGGCGAATACGCCATAGTAGATGCGGCGCACGTCGACGCCGGCCAGCTGCGCCAGCTTCGGGTCTTCGGCCACCATGCGCACCAGGCGTCCGGCGCGCGAGCCTTCCAGCAGCCACTTCAGGCCGGCGAACACGGCGATCGCGGCGACCACGATGGCGGCGTCCTGCCAGGTGACCCACAGTTCGCCGACCTCGATATCGCGCTGCGACCAGGCGGTGTCCAGGATCTGCCCGGTCGAGCCGAAGATCAGCGAGGCCGCGCCCTGGATGACGTAGCCGAAGCCCAGCGTCATGATCATGATGGACACCAGGTTCTGCTCGAAGGTGGCGCGCAGCATGATGCGCTGCATGGCCAGGCCGATCAGCGCGCCCAGCGCCATGGCGGTGGGCAGCGCCAGCAGGTAGGGCATGCCGGCCGAGGTGGTGGCCCACCAGGTGACGAAGGCGCCCACCATGTACATCTGGCCATGGCCGAAGTTCACCAGCCGGGCCACGCCCAGCAGCAGGGTCCAGCCGATGGCGATCAGCGCGTAGGCATGGCCCAGCACGATGCCGTTGATGAGCTGTTGCAGTAGATTCATGCGGCGTGCGCTCCGAGATAGGCCTGGGCGATGCGCGGATCGGCGCCGACGCTGGCGGCCGGGCCTTCCAGCACCAGCCGGCCGCGCTCGAGCAGCAGCAGGCGGTCGACCACTTCCATGGCGGCGCGCACGTTCTGCTCCACCAGCAGGATGGACAGGCCCGAGCGCGCCAGGGTTTGCAGCGTTTGCAGCACCTGCGAGACCAGCATGGGCGCCAGGCCGATGGACGGCTCGTCCAGCAGCAGCACGCGCGGACCCATCATCAGCGCGCGGCCGATGCCCAGCATCTGGCGTTCGCCGCCGGACAGCTGCGCGCCCAGGTGGCGGCGCCGTTCGGCCAGGCGCGGGAACAGCTGGAAGACTTCGTCGCGGGTATAGAAGCGGCGGCCGTCCGTGCTGCCCGCGTCGAAGGCGGCGCTGAGGTTCTCCTCGACGTTCATGCTGGCGAAGATCAGCCGTCCCTCGGGCACCAGCAGCAGGCCGGCGCGCACCCGCTGGTGGGTGGGCGTGGCGTCGATGCGCCGGCCGTCGAGGCGGATTTCGCCGCGCACCGTGGGGCGGCCGCGCGACCAGCCGAGCAGGGCGTTGACCAGGGTGGACTTGCCGGCGCCGTTGGCGCCGATCACGCCGACGATTTCGCCGCGCCCCACCGACAGCGCGTCCAGGCCGAGCGCGCGGTTGCCGGCGTAGCCGACTTCCAGTTGCCGTGCGCTCAGCACGGCCTGGTCGCTGGGCGGGGCGTTCATTGCGCGCTCCCGAGATAGGCTTCCAGCACGCGCGGGTCGTTCTGGATGGCGGCCGGGGCGCCGCAGGCCAGCGGACGGCCCAGGTTGAGCACGCAGATCCGGTCGGCCACGGCCATGATCAGTTCCATATGGTGTTCGATGACGACCAGCGCCACGCCTTCGCTTTTCAGTTCGCCCAGCAGCCGCACCAGCGCGGCCATGTCGGCGCCGCCCAGGCCGGCCGCCGGTTCGTCCAGCAGCAGCACGGTGGCGCCGCGGCCGTAGGCCAGCGCGATCGACAGCATGCGCTGCATGCCATAGGAGATCTCCTTGGGATGCAGGTCGTGGCAGGCGGCCGGCACGCCGAAGCGCTCCAGCTGGCCGGCCGCCCAGGCGCGCGCCTGGGCGCGGCGGCGCGCCGCGCCCAGCGGGTTGAGCGCGCTGGCCAGCAGCCCCGCCTGCGCCTGTTCGCCCAGCACCGCCATCATGTTCTCCAGCACGCTCAGGTCGTCGAAGAACGCGTTCTGCTGGAAGGCCCGCTTGATGCCCAGCGCGGCCAGGCCGTGCGCGGGCACGGCGCTGATGTCGCGCCCGTGCAGGCACACCGTGCCGGTGCGCGGTATCAGCGCCGACACCGCGTCATAGCACGAGCTCTTGCCCGCGCCGTTGGGGCCGATGATGCCCAGCAGCTCGCCGGCCCGCACTTCCCAGCTGACGTCCTCCAGCGCGACCAGGGCGCCGTAGCGCACGCCCAGCGCCTGCACGCTGAGCGCGGGCGCGGGGGCGGTGGCCTCGGGCTGCGCGATCATGGCTGGACCACGATCTTGCGGCCGTCGACGCGGAACAGGTAGTAGTTCGACTTCAGCTGGCCGTTGGGTTCGAACTGCAGGTCGCCCATGGCGGTGCCCTTGAACGCGCCGCCGCGGATGCGCTTGGCGATGGCCTCGCGGTCCAGCGTCTTGAGCTCGTTGGCAGCCATGGCCCACACCTGCAGCGAGGTGGCGCCCAGCGCCATGAACTTGTCGGGCGTGTACTTGAACATCTCCTGCGTCTTGGCCACGAAGCGCTGGTTGGCCGGGTTGGACGCGAACGGCTCCACGTCGGGGAAGTAGATGTCGGCGCCGATCAGGCCGTCGGCGGCGTCGCCCGCCACGTTGATGACGCTGGGGGCTACGGTGCCCACCGCGCTGACCAGCTTGCCCGGCAGGCGCGACTGCCTGGCCTGGCGGATGATGGCCGGCATGCCCAGGCCTTCGTTGGCGTTGATGGCCACGGTGACGTCGGGCTTGGCCGCGCGCACGTTGGTCATGGCGACCCGGAAGTCGGCCTGCGTGAACGGGAATTTCTCTTCGGCCACTTTTTCGTAGGCATAGCCCAGCTTCTTGAGCGAGGCCTCGATGGACTCCTGCGCGCCGTTGCCATAGGCGTCGTTCTCGGTCAGGAAGGCCACGCGCTTGGCGCCCACCGATTTGATGTAGTCGGCGATCACCGCGCCGTCCTGCGAGTTGGAGCTGTTCAGGCGGATCGCCAGCGGGTTGCCTTCGCCCGAAAGAATCGGGTCGGCCTTGGAGATCGCCGTGATGTCCAGCACGCCGGCGCGCGCGATGACCGGCTGCATGGCCAGCGTGACCGGGCTGTTCCAGCCTTCGATGATGACCGACACGCCGGCGCTGATCAGTTCGGTGGCGCGCGAGACGCCGACCGCGGGCGTGGACTCGTCGTCGCGCGACACGATCTCGATCTGGCGGCCCATCACGCCGCCGCTTTCGTTGATGACCGCCGCCATGGCCTGGATGGCCTGCGTGACGTGCTGGCCCTGCGGCCCGGCCCCGCCCGAAAGGGGAAAGATCACGCCGACTTTGATGGGGGTCTGTTGCGCCTGTGCCGCCGCGCCCAGGCTCAATGCCAGCAGCCCCGCGGTGAACAGTCTGTGTATCCGCTTCATGCCTGTCTCCTGATCGTTATGCGAGCGGCGCGGTGCGCCGTCGCTTTCTGTACGGCGCCCGGGGACGCCGTTCTTCACGGTGAAACGTTGCTAGCGATGAAAGCCGGCCGCTCCGCCGCGCGCCTCTGCGGGCGGTCCGGCGGGTCGGTGCAACTAACATACCATCAGGTATTTTTTGAAGTCAATGAAGTTCATCGAATTCGATCATTGGCGATTTCCCTAATAAAAACAAAGGATTTTTCGGCTGCACTTAATTCTTTTGAAAAAATACCATCCGGTATGTATTATGGCCGGACTGCCATTCCATCCGCGAGGTTGCCTGCCATGGATACACAAGGAATCAGCGCGCTTGTCACCGGCGGCGCATCGGGCTTGGGGCTGGCCGCGGCGCGCCGCCTGCTGGCGGCCGGCGCGCGCGTGGTCATCGCCGACCTGCCCGGCTCGCCGGGCGAGGAGGTCGCGCGCGAGCTGGGGCCGGATGCGCGTTTCGCGCCGGCCGACGTTACCCGCGAAGACGACATGAATGCCGCCTGCGACCTGGCCGAGTCGCTCGGCCCGCTGCGCGCGCTGGTGCATTGCGCCGGCCGCGGCGGACCGGTGCGCCTGCTCGACAAGGAAGGCAACCCCGGGCCCATGGATACCTACGCCGACATCGTGCGCGTCAACCTGCTGGGCACGTTCAACACGCTGCGGCTGGTGGCGGCGCGCATGGCGCGCAATCCGCTCACGCCCGAAGGCGAGCGCGGCGTGTGCGTGCTGACGGCGTCGGTGGCGGCCTACGAGGGTCAGATCGGCCAGATCGGCTATGCCTCGTCCAAGGCCGGCGTGGTGGGCATGACCATCGTGGCCGCGCGCGACCTGGCCAGCAAGGCGATCCGGGTCTGCACCATCGCGCCCGGTATCTTCGACACGCCCATGCTGGCGCGCGTGTCGGCCGAGGCGCGCAAGACGCTCGCCGCATCGGTGCCCCATCCGGCAAGGCTGGGCAGCCCCGACGAGTACGCGCAACTGGCCCAGCACATCATCGGCAACGCCATGCTCAACGGCGAAACCATCCGCCTGGATGGCGCGCTGCGCATGGCGCCGCGCTGACCCATCCGACCGACCCCGAAGGAGACGCCACCATGAGCGTGCAAGCCCCCGATGCCGCGGAAGTCCTCGTCGACCGTGCCGACGGCATTCTCACCATCACCATCAACCGGCCGCAGGCCCGCAACGCGATCAACCCGGCGGTGGCGCGCGGCATCGCCGCGGCGGTCGACGAGCTCGACGCCAGCGACGAGCTGCGCATCGGCATCCTGACCGGCGCCGGCGGTTCGTTCTGCGCCGGCATGGATCTCAAGGGCTTCCTGCGCGGCGAGCTGCCCAGCATCGAGGGGCGCGGCTTCGGCGGGCTGACCGCCCGGCCGCCGCGCAAGCCGCTGATCGCGGCGGTGGAGGGCTATGCGCTGGCCGGCGGCTTCGAACTGGTGCTGGCCTGCGACCTGGTGGTGGCGGCCGACAATGCGCAGTTCGGCGTGCCCGAGGTCAAGCGCGGGCTGGCGGCCACGGCCGGCGGCCTGGTGCGCCTGCCGCGCCAGCTGCCCTACCGCATCGCGCTGGAGCTGGCGCTGACCGGCGACATGTTCCCGGCCCGGCGCGCCCACGGCTATGGCCTGATCAACCAGCTGACCGAACCCGGCCAGGCGCTGGACGCGGCGCGCGAACTGGCGCGGCGCATCGTCGCCAACGGGCCGCTGGCCGTGGCCGCCAGCAAGCGCGTGGTGGTCGAGTCGCAGGACTGGCCGGCCGACGAGGTGTGGGAGCGCCAGGCGGCGCTGACCGACCATGTGTTCGAGTCGGCCGACGCGCGCGAGGGCTCGGCGGCCTTCGCGGAAAAGCGCCAGCCCGTCTGGCAGGGGAAGTAGGCCATGGCCACCGATACGCGTTTCGACGGCCCCGGGCCCGATGCCTGCTATCACGCGGCGCTGGCCGAGGGCCGGCTGCTGCTGCAGCATTGCGAGGACTGCGCGGCGGTGCGCTTCCCGCCCGCGCTGGTGTGCCGCGCCTGCGGCGGCGCGCGGCTGGCCTGGCGCGAGTCGTCCGGCCGGGGCAGCGTGTACGCCGCCACCACGGTGCGCGACCGCGCCGGCGACTACAACGTGTCGCTGGTCGAGCTGGAGGGCGGCGCCCGCATGATGAGCCGCGTCGAGGGCATCGAGGCTGCGCGGGTGCGCATCGGCCAGCCGGTGCGCGCGCGCATCGTGGCGGGCGAGGAACCCTATGTGGTGTTCGCGCCGCACGACGGAGGCGCCGCATGAGCCGCGCGCTGCGAGGCCGCGCCGTCATCGCCGGCATCGGCAATACCCACCGCTGGCAGGCGCCCGGGCGCACGCCGTTCGACCAGCTGCAGGAGGCGGCCGTGCTGGCGCTGGAAGACTGCGGCCTGGCCATGGCGCAGGTCGACGGCCTGTTCTGCGCCATGTCCACCTCGGGCCTGCCGGTGCTCAACGTGGCCGAGCGGCTCGGCATCCGGCCGCGCCATGCCGACGGCACCATGGTGGGCGGCGCGTCGTTCCTGTTCCACCTGCAGGCGGCCATCGCGGCGCTGGAGACCGGGCTGTGCGAGGTGGCGCTGATCTGCTATGGCTCCAACCAGCTTACCGCCGGCGGCAAGCTGGCCTCGATGCCGGACCCGCAGCCGTACGAGGCGCCGTTCCGGCCGCGCTATCCCATGTCCAGCTATGCGCTGGCCGCGGCGCGCCATATGCACCAGTACGGCACCACGCGCGAACAGCTGGCCGACGTGGCGGTGGCCGCGCGCCTGTGGGCGCGGCGCAATCCGCACGCCTACGCGCGCGACCCGCTGGCCCGCGCGGATGTGCTGGGCGCGCGCATGATCAGCGACCCGCTGACCAAGGCCGACAGCTGCCTGGTGACCGACGGCGGCGCCGCGCTGGTGCTGGTGCGCGCCGAACGCGCGGCCGATCTGCCGCGTCCGCCGGTCTATGTGCTGGGCACCGGCGTGGCCGTGAGCCACCGGCAGATTTCGGCCATGCCCGACCTGACCGTCACCTGCGCGGTGGAGTCGGGCCGGCGCGCGTGCGAGATGGCCGGCGTGGCGCCGCGCGACATGGACCACGTGATGCTGTACGACGCCTTCACCATCAACACGCTGCTGTTCCTGGAGGACCTGGGCTTCTGCGCCAAGGGCGAGGCCGGCGCGTTCGTCGAGAGCGGCGCGATCGCGCCGGGCGGCAGCCTGCCGGTCAACACCAATGGCGGCGGCCTGTCGTGCAACCATCCGGGCATGTACGGGCTGTTCACCGTCATCGAGTCGGTGGCGCAGCTGCGCGGCGAGTGCGGCGAGCGCCAGGTCGAGGGCGCGCGCCTGTCGATGGCGCATGCCAACGGCGGCGTGCTGTCGAGCCAGGCCACCGTTATCCTCGGCACGGCCGAGACGCTGTGAGGGCGGCCATGGCGATCGATCCCGACCGACTGCTGGCCGCCGAGATCCCGGCGGTGGAGCAGCAATACGACTGGCGCCAGTGCGTGCTGTACGCGCTGGGCATCGGCGCGGGGCTGGACCCGGAAGACGGGCTGGACCTGCCGTTCGTCGACGAGACCCGCCTGAAGGTCGCGCCTACCTTCGCCTGCGTGCTGGCCGATCCGGGGTTCTGGATGCGCGACCTGCCGCTGGGCCTGGACTGGCTGCGCACCGTGCACGGCGAGCAGTCGATGCGCGTGCATCGGCCGCTGGCCGGCCGCGCCTCGGTGCGCGGGGTGACGCGCATCGTCGATGTGGCCGACAAGGGGCGCGACAAGGGGGCGTTGATCTACGCCGAGCGCGAGCTCATCGACCTGGCCGACGGCGCGCCGCTGGCCACGCTGAGCCAGACGGTGTTCTGCCGCGGCGACGGCGGCTTCGGCGGCAAGCCTTCGGCGCGTCCGCCGCCGCCGCCGGTGCCGGCGCGCGCGCCCGACGCGAGCGTCCATGCGCGCACGTCGCCGCAGTCGGCGCTGATCTATCGCCTGTCGGCCGATCTCAATCCGTTGCATATCGACCCGGCCGTGGCGCGCCGGGCCGGCTTTCCCCGCCCCATCCTGCACGGCATGGCCAGCTTCGGCGCGGTCGGTCAGGCGCTGGTCAAGGCCTGCTGCGGCGGCGAGCCGGCGGCGGTGCGCGGCATGGGCGGGCGCTTTTCGGCGCCGGTGTTCCCGGGCGAAACCGTGCGCGTGGACATCTGGCGCGCCGGCCCGGGCCGCGCGGCCTTCCAGGCCCGCGTGGCGGCGCGCGACGTGGTGGTGATGGACAACGGCACGTTCGACTACGAGGCCTGAGTCCGCCGCATTCCAACCCGACTCAAGGAGGCAGCATGACCGGCTCGACGGCAGGCAAGGTATTGGTGGTGGGCGCGCTGGGCGTGGTGGGGCGCGCCGCGCTGGAACACTTCGGCCAGCGGCCGGGGCTGGCGCGGGTGGGGCTGTCGCGCCGCGCGCCCGATTTCGCGCCCGAGGCGACCTGGATTTCGGCCGACCTGCGCGACGCGCAGGCCACGCGCGCGGCGCTGGCGGCCCATGGCGACGCCACGCATGTGGTGTACGCCGCGCTCAACGAGCAGCCCGACCTGCTCAAGGGGTGGCGCGACAGCGGCAACGTCGATCTCAATACGCGCATGCTGCGCAATACGCTGGACGCGTTGCGCGAGGCGCCGCTGCGCCACGTGACGCTGCTGCAGGGCACCAAGGCCTACGGCGTGCACACCGGCCGCCCCATGCCGGTGCCCGCCCGCGAAACCGACGCGGTGCGCGATCACGCCAATTTCTATTTCGACCAGCAGGACCTGCTGGCCGAACGCGCCGCCGCGCAGGGCTTTGCCTGGACCATCTTCCGGCCGCAGATCGTGCTGGGCGTGGCGCTGGGCAGCGCCATGAACCCGGTGGCCACGCTGGGCGCCTACGCGGCGCTGTCGCGCGAGGCCGGCCAGCCGCTGCGCTATCCGGGCCATCCGCACCTGCTGACAGAGTGCACCGATGCGCGCCTGATCGCCCGCGCCATCGCCTGGGCCTGGGACGAGCCGCGCGCGCACGGCGAGGCGTTCAATATCGCCAACGGCGACGTGGTGCTGTGGCAGCCGGTGTTCGAGCGCCTGGCCGCGCTGTTCGGCATGCCGCTGGGAGAGCCGGTCGACACGCGCATGCGCGAGGCCATGCCCGAGCAGGCCGAGCGCTGGCGGGCCATCGCCGAACGCGAGCGCCTGGCCGTGCCGCAATTGCGCGACCTCATCGGCCTGTCGTGGCAGTATGCCGACGCCACCTGGGCGGCGCGCCACCCGCTGCCGGTGCCGCCGCTGGTGTCGACCATCAAGCTGCGCCAGGCCGGCTTTGGCGACTGCATCGATACGCAGGAGTGCATCGTCGAGCACTTGCGCGAGATGCAGCGCCTGCGCTATTTGCCGCGCTGAGCGCGGGGCCGGGCGGCGGCCCGGCCCTTGTCCCTACTGCACCGGCGGGATGCCCGCCTGCTTGATCAGTTCCCCCCAGCGCTGGCTTTCGCGCTGGGTGATCCGGGTCAGCTCGGCCGGTGTGCTGGTGCGCGCCTCGTTGCCCAGCTTGCGCATGGCCTCGGCAAAGCGCGTCGAGCCGGTGATTTCGCGCAGCGCCGCGTTCAGCTTTTCCACCACGGGCGCCGGCGTGCCGGCCGGCGCGAACACGGCGTACCAGGTCTCGCCCACGATGGACGGGTAGCCCAGCTCGCGGAACGTCGGCACATCGGGCATCAGGGGCTGGCGTTCGGCGCTGAGCACCGCCAGCGCGCGGTACTGGCCGGCCTGCACGTTGGGCAGCGCGCTGGTCAGCGCCTCGACGTTGGAGTCGACGATGCCGCCTATCATGTCCATGGTGGCCGGCGCCGCGCCCTTGTAGTGCACCTGGGTCACCTGGGCCCGCAGGCCGGTGGCCACCAGTTCGCCCAGCAGGTGCACCATGCTGCCCTGGCCGTTGGTGGCGTTGTTGATCTTGCCGGGATGGGCCTGGGCGTAGGCCACGTATTCGGCCACGCTGCGGGCCGGGAAATCCTTCTTCACCACGAAGGCGAACGGCACCGTCGCGATCGCGGCTACCGGCGCGAAATCCTCCAGCGTGTACGGCATCTGCCGCATCAGGTGCGGCGTGACGGTGAACGTGCTGCCCGAGGAAAGCAGCAGCGTGTAGCCGTCCTTGGGCGCGCGCGCCACGTAGGTGGCGCCGATCAGGGTCGAGGCGCCGGCCTTGTTGTTGACCACGAACGAGCCGCCCAGGGTTTCGCCCAGTTGCTGGGCCAGCTGGCGGCCCACCACGTCGCTGGTGCCGCCGGGCGGAAACGGGATGACCAGGGTCACGGGCTTGTCGGGATAGCGGGCGGCCGGGTCTTGCGCGAGGGCGGCGGCGGGCAGGGCGAGCGCGGCGGCCAGCGCCAGCGCCTTGATTCGTACGGACATGGCGAGTCTCCTGTCGTTGTCTTGCGCGGCGCGCCGCGGAGGCGGGACGCCGCGAGGTGCGGCAGTGATGCGTGTCGCGGCGGCGGCGCCGCGCGGGCGGGTCAGACCGTGGCGATGGGCGTGGCCGGCGAGCCGACCGCGCCGGGCAGGCGCAGCGGCGGGGCGGTCAGCAGGAAGCTGGAGCGGTCGTGCTGGCGCAGCCATTGCGCCAGTTCGGCGAAGTACCAGAGTTCGCCCAGGTTCAGGCCCAGCTTGAACAGACAGTGCGCGTGCAGCGGCAGGCCCGGGTAGTGTTCGCCCTTGCCGGGGCCGGCCGGATAGGCTTCGACGGCGAAGTTGTCGGCGCAGATGGCGACGATGCCCGAGTCGGTGATCCACTGCAGCAGCTTCTCGTCGCGGCCGTCGAGCACCGCGCAGGAGCGCGCCAGCACTTCGCCGTCGGGCTGCTTGTTCATCTCCAGCACGAGATCGGCGAAGCCGGTGTACAGGCACAGGAAGTCGCCGGGCTCGACGCTGGCGCGCTGCGCGTCCAGCGCGGCCATCAGGCCGTCGTAGCCGACCAGCGCGCGCTCGCGCCCGTGCCGGCGCTCCAGGTCCACCAGCACGCCGCGCCCCTGCACGCCGGCGGTGGCCAGCCGTTCGATGCCGATGGCCTTGGCGCCCAGGTTGTCGGGCGCGTCGTCGGGACCCACCACGTCCACGCCGCCGCGATAGCCGTTGTAATAGACCTTCTCGGGTATGCCGTCGTCGTTGGCGTCGAACATCTGGCCGACGTGGCCCAGCCCGTCCCATTGGGTGGAGTACTGCGTGTACATCAGCACCGCGTCGTCGGACACCACGTCGCTGAAGCAGCCGCACACGTTGGACAGGCGGAAGTTGTAGTTGTGGCTGGGGCCGCGCTTTTCGTAGAAGAAGCGCGGCGCCTTGCGGTGCTGGAACAGGGTGTTGCCGCCCGGGTAGTCCAGCGGCAGGCTGAGGCAGAAGGCGATGCCGTGCTCGACCTCGCGGATGGCGCGCAGGCGCGCCTGCGGCGTGAGCAGGTTCATGCGGCCTATCTGATCGTCGGGACCGAAGTCGCCCCAGTTCGATCCTTCCGGACGCTTTTTCCAACGGGGGGAATCCATGGCGATGACTTCCTTGCTGAGAGTTGGAGGGGAAGGCATGCGGGGGTCGCCGCCAGCCGGTTCCTGCGACCGGATTCGCATGACGAAGTCAACATACCATTTGGTATGTCATGGGTCAATTGGTGAAACGCCGCGATCGAATATATGAGTATTTAGCTCGTAAATACTCAGCTTTTCCCTTCTTATTAGGCGTTAATCCATAGATACCAAGTAGTATTTATTGGGGGCGGAAAAGTCGGCGTCAAGAAATTTTGGCTGGCGGGCATCAGGTGCCTGTCCCCGCGGGGACAGGCACCTGTGGGGGGCGGGCAGTCGGGTGCCCGTCCCGGCCGGGACAGATACCGTCCTGGCCGTCGCGTCGATGGCGTACGGCAGTGTGCCTGTCCCGGCGGGGACAGGCACACGTACGGGCCGAGGCCATGAAATCTTGCAGGCGCCAGTCCCCATGCGGGGACAGACGCCCGTGGCGCGGGCCATTCACTGTCCCGTCGGCACCAGCTGGTTGGCGTCCAGGCGGCGTTGCGCCCAGCGCGCGTATTGCAGCGCGGCCAGCCGGTTGGCGTGGCCGATGGCCTGGCGCCATGCGGCGCAGGCCTGCTCCAGATCGCCCAGCAGCAGCAGCGCGTCGCCGCGCAGGCACAGGGTCTCGGGCATCATCCCGGCGATGCGGAAACGCGCGCACAGCAGGTCGGCGCGGTCCAGCGCCAGCAGCGCGCGGTCCGGCCTGCCCAGGGCGTTGAGGGCGCAGGCCAGCAGGCACTGGCCGGCCACTTCGGCGGTGGGCAGGGCGCGCCGTATCGTTTCCAGCGCCGGTTCGAAATTGTCGAGCACCGACGCATCGCCCTGCAGCGCGGCGGCCAGGTCCACATAGCAGCTGGTCAGGGCGTAGAGGAATTGCGGGCGCAGCGGATGCGCATCCATCGATTGCTTGAGCGCGCCGGCCACCATGCCCATTTGGGCCCAATCCTCGTACAGATAACTGAACTTGACCAGCATCATGCTGCTGGTGGCCAGCATCAAGGGGTTGTTGTCCTGCTGCGCGTAGGCCATGGCGGTCTGCACGCTTTGCATGGCCTCGTCGCCGCGCCCCTGGGTGGCGACGGTCAGCGCCAGCATGGCGTGGATCAGCGCGCCGGCGTTCTCGCCCAGGATGGGCGCCGGGCCGATATCGGTATGCGGGAACACCAGCCCGTGCAGCGCCTGGCGCAGCAGGCGTTCGGATTCGATGACATCGCCTTTCCAGAGTTCGCAGATGGCCATCGCGTACAGCGCCCAGGTGCGCCAGCCGCTCTTGCCGTGCTCGTTGGCCATGTTCAGCAACTGGTGCGAGAGGCTGACGGCCTCGTCGTAGTCGCCGCTGTGCTGGCAGGTGTTCCATAGCGCCCAGAGCGCGGTGAAGCGGCTCTGCGGGTCGCCGGGACTGACGCGCACCGCCAGCGTGTAGGCCTGGGCGGCCGCCATCGACCCGGGGCCGTCCAGGTTGCCGGCCAGTTCGCCGCGGACCATGTGGCAGGCGAACTCGAATTCGTCGCGCTCGGCATCGGATTCGATCTGCTGCCGCAGCGCCAGGGCATTGTCCAGATAGCGGTGCGCCTGCGCATAGTCGCCGCGCCTGACGACCTCCCAGACGGCGGTGCGCCACCATTGCGCGGCCTGCGGGTCGCCCGCCTGCTGCAGGTGGCGGGCGATCTCGTGCGGCGCGCCGGCGTTTTGCTGCAGGTGCTGGGCGATGCGCTGGTGCAGCGCGCCGCGCTGTTCGCGCAGCATGTAGCGGCGCACCGCCTGCGCGATGGGCGGCGGGCAGCGCCAGCCCTGGTTCGCGTCGCCGTCCAGCAGGCCATGGCGGCCCAGGGTTTCGAGGCGCGTGGCCAGGGCGGCGGCGGCGGTCTGCAGCACTTCGGCCAGCCGGCCGGCGTCGGCCGGGGCATCGCCGCACAGCAGGCACAGCATCTGCAGCGCGTGGCGCTCGGGCTCGGCCAGCAGGTTCAGCTGCAGCGCCACGCGGTCGGCCAGGCTGGGTACGCCTTGCGGCAGTGCCAGTTGCGCGGCGCATCGGGCCAGCTCGCCGGCATACAGCGGGTTGCCCATGCTCTCCTGCTGCACCTGGGCGCGCTGGCCCTGGCTGAGGCGGTAGGTGCGCGCCAGCGAGGCGGCCAGCTGCGCGGTGGCCTCGCGGTCCAGCGGCGGCACGGTGATGGCCTGGTGGTCCCAGACCGGCGCGTAGACGTCGCGCGCCGTGGCCAGCAGCAGGGTGGGGCCGGAGACGACGCGGCCGGCCAGGTGTTCGATCAGGCCCAGGCTGGCCGGATCCATCCAGTGCAGGTTTTCCCAGACGATGAGCTGCGGCCGGCCGGCCGGCGTGCGCTGCAACAGGATGGAGGTGAGGATTTCGGTCAGGTCGATATCGTGCGGCGCCTCGCCGCGCCCGCCGTCGTCGGCGCCATGCAGCCATTGCCACAGGCGTTCGGCCGCGGCGGCGCGCAGGCCCGTGTGCGCGCGCAGGCGCTCGACCAGATGGGCGTGCGCGGCGCGGCCGGCGCCAGGCTCGGTCTCGGCGATGCCGCTGTGGGCGCGCAGCCATGCCTTGACCGGGTGCCAGGGCGCGGCGGCCATGTGTTCCTGGCCGGCCAGCAGGTAGGCCTCGCCGCCGGATTGGCGCGCATATTCGATCAGCGCCTGCGCCAGGGCGGTCTTGCCGATGCCGGCCACGCCGCGCAGCAGCACGGTCTGGGGCCGCTCGCGGCCCTTGAGCTGGTTCCACAGGGCCGTCAGGCGTTCGAACTCATGGTTGCGGCCGAACATGCGGCGCGCCGGCGCGTGGGCCGTGGGCGCGCCCAGCGCCTGGTGGTCGTCGCTGCGCCGGCCGGTCTGCACCAGCTGCCATTCGGACAGGCGCACCGCGCATGCCTGCGTCACCAGGGTCTCGCGGTCGCGCGCCTGCCAGGCCAGCCGGACGGCCTGCCGCGCGGCCAGGCCGCCGGCGTCGGGCTGGCCATCCGGCTCGGTCAGGGCGACGCCGGCATGCAGGCCCATGCCCAGCGTCACGCCGTCGGGCAGGTCGGCCGCGGCCAGCCGGTCGGCCAGGCGCGCGGCCGGATGGGCAGGACGCTCGGACAGCGCCGGGTAGCCGAAATAGGCCAGCACGGTACTGGTGGCGCGCGGCGCCAGCCAGCCGCCCAGCGCCAGCGCGTGGCGCTCGATGAGCAGCATGGCGCGTTGCTGGATGTCGATGGCGCGCTCGGCGTCGTCGTGGCAGGTGGCCGCGTCGATGTCGACGTTGATGGCCAGCACCGCCAGCGGCCGGTACAGGCCGGGCCGGATGCGGGCCGGCTTGGCGGCGATGGCCGGCATGGCGTGCTGGCCGGGCTCCAGCAGCGCCCAGGTCTCGTTGCTGGGCGCCGCGCCCAGGCGGTCGGCCAGCACCTGGGTGCAATGGTCGAAGGCGCGCATGGCGGCCTCGCGGTCGTCCAGGGCCACCAGCAGGCGTATCAGGTGGCGATGGCAGGCTTCGTCCTCGGGCCAGCGGCTGACCCAGCGCTTGGCGAGCACCAGCGCTTCCTGTTCGCGGCCCTGGCCGATATGGAAGTCGGTCAGCTGGCTGCGCGCCAGCGCCAGTTCGATCTCGATGCGCGCCTGGCTGCCATCGCGCCAGCCGCGCATGGACTCGCCATCGGGCAGGTCGATGCCGGCCAGCAGGGCGCCCTGGTAGGCGGCCAGCTTGTCGGCGGCGCTGTAGTCCAGCCGCGGATGCAGGCCCAGCACGGCCAGCGCGTCGATATCCAGCAGCGCCGCGTCCAGCGAGAGACTGTCCTTCTCGATGCGCAGCATTTCGGGCGCCTGGGCGAACACCTTGCGCAAGGCATGCAAGGCATGGCGCAGGCGCGCCCGGGCATCGTTGTCGGGCAGCTCGGGCCATAGCCAGGCCGCCAGCTCGCGGCGGCTGATGCGCTCGCCCGGCGCCAGCGCCAGCACGGCCAGCAACAACTTGGCTTTTTCGTATGGAAAGGCGCCGGTGCGATCCACCCCCCGCACCACGAGTTCGAAGCCCCCCAGCAGCCGCAGGCGCGAAAAGGGCAGCGCCCCGGTGTCTGCGTACGGCTGCGCCGCCGGTGTTTCCCCCACTACTTGGACATTCACGACTGTTTTCTTGTTTGCGTTTAATTTACGTTTGTTTACGGTTCAACTATAGCAAGAATGTGTTGAATTAATTCAACACGCTTTAAACCGTTGGGTTCCTAGAATGCCTACGCTTCGGTGTCATACCGGTGTCCAAGGTTTCCATGAACGCGTTTTCCCTGCCCCGTCCGCTTCACTTCGTGCCCCTGCCTGGCGTTCCCGCGCCGTGGCTGGCCGGCGCCCGCGCGCCGCTGCCGGCGGCGCGCGGCCGGACCGATGGCGCCGGCGCGGCGGCCAACGATGCCCTGGCCGGCGCGGCGTTCGACAGCGCCGCCTACGCGAGGCCGGACGATGCCCTGGCCGAACTGGGCGCGTGCGGCCTGCTGTCCTTGCGCGCGCACCGCGCCGGCGGCGCGCGGCGCGCGCGCATCCACGGACAGACCGGGCCTGGCGCCGCGGCGCTGGACTGCCAGGCGGGCGGCTTCAGCGTGGCGCGCGAGGCCGCCGCCATCGCCCGCGATGCCCGCCGGGGCGCGCTGGCCGTGGTGCTGCGCGCGGGCGACGTGCGCCTGGCGCAGGACGGCGGCGAACGGGCCGCGGCCGCGGCGGGCGATTGCCTCCTGCTGGATCTGGCGCGTCCCTGGCGCCTGGACCTGTCCGACGATTTCGCCGGCTACCTGGCCTGGACCGAGGGCGCGGGGCAGCCCGCCTCGGCGGGCACGGTGGCCCCTGGCGCCAGCGTGACGGCGCACCGGCTGGCCGGCATGCTGCCGGCGCTGGCGGCCGGCCCCTTGTCCGCGACGCAGCTGCGCGGCCTGCACGATACGGTCGCCGCCGCCCTGGCCCGCGCCGATGGCGCCGCCCTGGGAGACGGCCATTGCCACCCGCTGGCGCAGATCCGCGCCTATATCGACGCATGCCTGCACGACCAGGGCTTCGGCTACGAGGCGGTGTGCCAGCGTTTCGCCCTGTCGCGCTCGACCCTGTTCCGCCTGTTCAAGGCGCACGGCGGGTTCGCCCGCTACCTGAAGATGCGCCGCATGCAACAGTGTTTCGATCTGCTGACCTCGGAACGGATGCGGCATGACAACGTGAAGGCGGTCTACCTGTCGTGCGGCTTCGACAACGCCCAGCAGTTCAGCCGCGTCTTCAGCGGCGTGTACGGCGTGGCGCCCAGCGTGCTGCGCCAATTGACGCGCCAGCGCTTCCACGCCGGCTAGGGCATCAACAGATAACCCGTCATGGTGGCCGCCTGGCCGTTGTCCAGGTTGGCTTCGGTCTTGCTCCAGGGCGCGCCGTCCTGGGTCAGGTCGCCGGCGCGGCTGTCCTCGCGCAGCCGCCCGAAGCGCGCGTCGATCTGGTTGTCGACCTGGCGATCCAGCATGGCGGCCAGTTCCGGCGTCAGGCGGCGCAGCTCCATGACATTGCGCGTCACGGCCTGGTAGGTGGTGGGCGTGGTGGCGGCTTCGGACCAGTTGGCTGCGCGCAGGCAAACCTGCAGCTCCTGCGGCAGGCCCTGGCTGTCCTGGTACACATAGCGGTCTTCCAGGCCGGGGCCGCGCCCTTGCGGCGGGCGTATGCCCGCGCGCAGCATCAAGGTGCTGAGCTCGGGATTGGTGTCGGTATTGCACAGAGGCCGGTCCAGCGCGGCGTTGACCCGGCCGGTGGGATTGGCCGGATCGTCGCCGGGCGGCAGGCCGGTGGCGGCCACGTACTGGCTGTAGGCCATGGCCCAAGGCTGCACGAAATCGCTGATCATGCGCTGGTTGACGGCGTTGCGGTAGACATCGCGCCCCACCGTCACCGCGCCGATGATGAGCGCGATGATGACCAGGACCACGGAGATTTCCACCAGGGTGAAGCCTTGCTGGGCGCGTGCGCGCCGGGCGGTATTGCGGTTTTGCATGGATGGGCCAGGGCGGACGCGCCGCCTCAATATAGGAAGACGCCGGAGCGCGCGGCCGCCAGGCTGTGCGCCTGCACGTTCTCGTTGAGGGTGATCAGCTCGTCGGCCAGGTTCTCGGTGGCGTCCTTGATGCGGGCCAGCTGATCGACCAGGTCGGCGGCTTCGATGGCCACCGCGGCGGACTTGGCGGCATTGGCGATGGCGTGCGCCTCGGCGGCGATGTAAAGCGGGATCAGGTATGACTGCACGCCGAACGACCAGAGGGTCTGCGAGGTGGAATTGAGCACGCCGGCCGTGCCGGTCAGCACGCCCACGCCGGCCTCGACCGCCTTGGCGTCGGACAGCTTCTTGGACGCCACCGCCAGCTGGTGCAGCACATCGAGCTGGTAGTAGTAGTCGCGGGTGGACTGGGTCAGCATGTGCGCGGCCAGCGAGGCGTTGGCGTGGGCGCGGGCGCTGGCCGACATGGCGTCGCCGCAGCGCAGGCGGTCCCACAGTTCGCGCGGGCTGGCGCTCAGGCCGGCCGGCTGGTCGCTGACCGCCGAGGCGCCGCGCGCCGGCGCGAAGGCCGGCCCGCGCGAGATGCGGCCGTCGCCGGCGGCGCCGGCGCCGTGTCCCGCGCCCGGCGCGACGGGCAGCGCCAGGGCATAGGCCTGCAGGCGCTGTCCGCCCGCGCCGGCGGCGCCGCCATCGATGTGCAGGCGGTCGGCGTGGTCGGCCGATTTCATGGCGGCGTTCAGGCGCAGGCACAGGTCCTGGCCGCGCGGTCCGGGGCTGTTGACCGGATCGCCGTCGAAACTGTCGAGCATGCGCAGCGGCTGCTGGTGCGCGGCCATGCCGGTGCGCAGGGTGGTCAGGATGGGAGTGTCGGCGCTCAGGTCGATGGCCGCGGCGCCGCGCAGGACGCCGTAGCGGATCTGGCCGGCGCGCGGCTCGGGCAGCCCCAGCGTGGCGTAGGGCAGGTAGCCGCTGGCCTCGCCCGCGCCGCAGTTTTCCATGCCGGCGGTGCTGCTGGCCGGGCAGGGCAGGCGGGCGTGTGCCAGCGCGTAGCCGATCAGCGCGCGGTCGGCCCGCGCCAGCAGGTCGTCGACCTGGCCGGCCTGGGTGTTGCGGCCGCTGAAGTCGATGAAGCGCCACAGCGCCACGGTGATGATGCCCAGGATGACCAGCGAGATGGCGGCCTCGACCAGCGAGAAGCCGCGCTGGCGGCGCGCCCGGCGCGAAACGTGCATGCTCATGGTTGCAGGCCCCTGCCCAGCACCAGCTGGGCGTTGTCGATTTCGTTGCGCGCGTAGTCTTCGACCCGCGCCTGGTAGACATGGGTCGCGGCGCGGAACACCATGGCCCGATCCAGCGCCTTGTCCTTCTCGTCGCGCGTATCCGAGGCCGACTTGAGCGAGTAGCCGGCGGCGGCCAGCACCGCGGTGGACTTGCCCATGCTGATGACGGCCGAGGCGGTGCCGATGGTCATGCCGGCGATCATGGCGGCCGCATGCGCCATCTGGTAGGTGGCGAGCATGACGGTGAGCTGGGCCATGCTGACCTGGTAATCGGCGTAGTCGCGCTCGGCCACTCGGATGTCGTAGTGGCGTTCGCTGTAGGTGGCGTAGAGCGCGGCGATGGCGCGCAGGTCCTGCGCGGCGAAGGCGCTGTGCGCGGCGCCGGCGGCGCGCGCCAGATAGGCGGGGCAGTGCAGCTGGGCGGCCAGTTCGCCCACTCCGGTTTCCTGCCGCAGCGGCGCGGCGCCCTGGCCGTCGCCTTGCGCCGACACGGCGAACGCGTGCGGCGGCGTCGCGGCCGCGCCGTCGGCGCGCTGCAGCCGCACCAGGTCGGCGCAGAAATCCAGGTCGTTGCGCTGCGTGCGGGCCAGCTCGGTGGCGGGCAGCGCCGGGTTGGCGGGCGTGAAGCTGACCGCGGCCGGGCTGGCCAGCGCGCCGCGCACCTGGTAGCCCAGCCGCGGATCGGCCGCCAGGCCCAGCGTTTTCCAGGGCAGCAGCGCCTGCACGCCGCCGGCCGCCGCGGCGTTCTCCAGCCCGTCGTTCGAGCCGGGCGGCGCCGGCCAGGGCAGGCGGCCGTGGCTTTGCACGAAACCGGTCAGCGCCTGGCGCGCCTGCTCCAGCGCCGCCTGCTGCGCGGGCGCGCCGCCGGCCTGGCGCAGCACCGGCAGCAGATTCCACAGCATGACCCCGAACAGGCCGGCCACGGCCAGCAGGGTGGCGGCTTCCAGCAGGCTCCAGCCGCCTTGGCGGCGCATGGCGAGGCGGTCAGTCATTGCGCAACTCCACCGGCGCGGTGCTGCCGTAGTGCATCGAGGCGTTCATCAGTTTCTGCGCCTGCTGCCAGGGGTTGTAGAGATTGCCGTCGTAGTCGTCGGCGTGCTGGCCGTCGCGGGCCGCTTCGCACACGGCGCGCGCATTGGCCTTGTCCTTCTCGAGATCGCGTATCTGCTGGTCCTTGTCGGCGATGTCGGCCTCCAGCGCCGGTTCGGCGTCGGCGATGTGCTTGTAGTCGCGGCTGGCGTTGTAATACCTGGCGATCAGCAGGCCGCACATGTTCAGGAACGCCGAGGTCTTCTGGCCGGTGCAGTAGGCGAAGTAGACGATAGGCGGCGGCGACGGATCCGCGTCGGTGGGCGGCTGCGGCTTGGAGATCTCCACCGAGTCCGCGCGCGATTGCAGCGCCGAGAAGGCCTGCCGCGCGCTTTTGCGCTGCGTGTCGCGCTGCTTGAGCAGTTCCTGCTTGTCGCGCTTTTCCTGCTCCAGGTCGCGCTGCTTCTGTTCTTCCTTGGCCAGCTGCTCGACCAGCCGCGCGCGCACGTCCCGCCAGTATTCCTTGCTCATTTCGAATTGCTCGGCCGAGGCGCCGTCCGGCTTGATCACCGCCTTGTCCTGGTCGATGTCGTCGATCTGCTTGCGCATGGAGTCCATGCCCTTCTTGCTGTCCTTGATGCGCTGGTCGATGCTGTCGATCTCGCTCTTGACGGCGTCGTAGGCCTGCTCGGCGACGATGCGCGCGGCGGTGATGCGGGCGATTTCCTGGCGATGGGTTTCGCTGCTGCCCTGGCGCGGCTCGTTGCGGAACTCCTTCTCGGCGTCCTCGATGATCTTGCGCAGCCGCGCCATTTCCTCGCGGTTCTTGGCCAGTTCGGCGCGGTTCTCGTCGGCCTCCCGGCGGATCTCGTCCTGCTGCTCGGCGATGGCGTCGACCATGGAGCAGATGGCCGGATCCTCGGAGTCGGGCGCGCCGTACTTGCCGTCCAGCTTGGAGGTGGCTTCCTTGACCTGGGCGTCGGCCAGCGCGATGGGCGCATACATCGAGGCGTGCATGGCCAGCGCGGCGCTGGCCTGCACCAGCGCGACCTTGGCGGTGGTGAGCGCGGCGGTGTGGATGGGGATCTGCCAGCAGAAGCCGGGCGCCAGGATGATGCTGGCGCAGCCGGCCACCGCGTTGCCCAGGAACACCGAGCTGACCGTGATGTTGCTGACGGCGGTCTTGATGGCCGCCGCGTCGCCCAGCAGGCCGGCCGTGTTCAGGGCATAGGCCAGCAGCACGCTGGTGCGCGCGCTGCTGGCCGAGGCCACGTTCTCGACCCGCTGCGCCACCACCTGCTCCATCGCGGCGCGGCTGGCGGCCATGGCGTCCAGCGAGGCCATGACCGGGGCGCATTGCAGCGTGCGCGCCAGCTGGGCGGCGCCGGCCACGCGCACGCGGTCGCCGTATTGCGCGTCGTGCGCGCGCGCCGGCCATTCCAGCGTGTTGGCGGCGGTGGCGTTGGCGCCGCCGAACAGGCCGGCGCCGCTGCCCTTGCCGGCGATCGCCAGCCCGTAGGCCACGTTGACCACGCGTCCGCCGGGGTCGCGCACGTGCGCGGCGGCGGTCGTGCCGGCGCGCGCGTCGGGGGCATTGAATTGCCAGGTGTCGGATGTGGCGGCCGGCAGCTGCAGCGGCGAGATGGCATGCAGGGCCTGGCACAGGTCGGCGGTGCTGCTCTGGTCGCCGTCGCGCACGTAGTAGTCGCCGGCCGCGGGGGCCGAGGGCTTGTACTCGGGGCGCTTGGCGCGGTAGCGGCTGTCGGCGCCGGGCGCGCCCTGGCGCGCCAGGTCCAGGCCGCTGGCCGCGTCGCGGTAGACCAGGTAGCGGATGGCCGGCGCGGTCCCTTCGGGGCGGCTGGCCTGCAGATCGGGGCGCAGCGCCAGGGCGCCGTGCTGCTCCAGGGTGCGCATCGGCAGCCAGCCCTTGCCGTTGGGGTTGGCGCCGCAATCCTCGAGGCCGTCGGCGGTGCTGGCCGGGCAGGGCAGGCGGCCGAAGGCCGACGCGTAGCCGTCGAGCAGCTGGCCGGCCCAGGCCAGGGCGGCGTCCTGCTGGCGCGCCTGGCGCGACTCGGCGCCGGCCTGGATGAGCAGATAGCCGGCCGTCATGGCCAGGCCGATCACGGTGATGAGGACGGCGGTCCAGACCAGGCTGATGCCGCGCTGGGCGGCCGGCCGGCCGGGCGGCGGGGAAAGGCGTGGGGCGGACATGGGCGGGCTCACATCGGACGGGCGGCCATCGATTGGCGCACCAGGTCGTAGACCGGCAGCAGCAGGGCCACGATCAACAGGGTGAACATGGCGCCGGCGATCAGGATCACCAGCGGCTTGATCACTTCGGACAGCATGGCGATGACGCGCGCCAGCCGGGTGCCGTATTCCTTGGCCAGGTAGCTGAGCTGGCGGTCCAGCGTGCCGGTCTCCTCGCCGACGGCGATCATGCGCATCATGATGGGCGGAAAGCCGCCGACGTGGCGCATGGCGGTGGAGATGCCTTCGCCGCGTTCCATGATCTGGCGGACCGCCACGATGCGGTCGCGGTAGTAGTCGTCGCCGATGGCGCGGCCCAGGATGGACAGGCTCTTGACCACGTCCAGTCCGGCGTGGATGAGGATGGCCATGTACTCGGCGAAGAAGGCCAGGCCCGACGAGGTGACGATCACCCGGCTCACCGGCAGCCGGTGCAGCAGGTAGAAGCCGGCGCGGCGCATCGGCCTGAAGTAGCGCCACGCCAGCCACAGCGAAACGAACAGCACCGCCATGCCCAGGGTGACCTTGCCGAAATGGCGCGTCAGCCAGGCCGCGCCGTCGAGCACGGCGATGGTCAGCGCCGGCAGCTTGGCGTTCATCTGCTGGAACAGGCCGACGAGGTTGGGGATGACATAGTGGATCCAGAACCCGGCGGCGCCGAAGATGGCCAGGAACACGAAGGCCGGGTAGATCAGCGCCTGGCGCGTATCGGCCTTCATGGCGGCGATGCGTTCCAGGTGCTCGGCCGATTCCAGCAGCATGCGGTCCATCGAGCCGGTTTCGTCGCCGATCAGGATGAGGTTGCGCACCGTCTCGGGAAAGATGTCGGGCTGGCGGCCCACCGCTTCGCTGATCGGCGCGCCGGCGTCCAGGTCTTCCAGCAGGCGCCGGCCCACGCGCGCGACGTTGCTGCGCTTGCTGGCGTTTTCCTCCGAGACCGTGCGCACTGCTTCCAGCAGCGGGATGCCGCTGCCGGTCATCACGGCCAGGTCGCGCAGCATGCCCGACAGTTCCTTGGGGCGGATGCCGGGGCGAAACACATCCGAAATGCTGCGGTGCGCCTCGGCGGCCCAGCGCGGCATGCGCCGCAGCCGCACCACGGTGGCGCCGTATTGCCGCTCCAGCCACAGCCGCGCCGAGGCGTCGCGCTCGACGCTCAGCTTGACCAGGCCGCTGCGCAGCTTGCCGTTGGGCAGCAGCAGGCGGTAGTAGTACAGGTTCATGACGCCGGCCCGTCCCCGACCACGCGCAGCACTTCCTCGGCGGTGGTCTGGCCGCGCCGCACGCGCTCGCGCGCCAGCTCGGCCATGCCGCGAAAGCCGCGCGCATGCGCCAGCGAGCGGATGGCTTCGCGGCCGGCGGTGTCGGCGATGGCGTTGGCCAGCGTTTCGTCGATTTCCAGGATTTCGTAGGCCGGCAGGCGGCCCAGGTAGCCGGTCTGGCGGCAGCGGCCGCAGCCCGCGCCGCGCCGGCCGGTGGCGTGCTCGTCCACGCCGAGCCAGGCGCGCTCGGCCGCCGTGAAGGCCACTTCGGCGGCGCAGAACGGGCAGTTCTGCCGCACCAGCCGCTGGTTGACCACCACCAGCAGGTTCTCGGCGATCGACTGCGAGTCCAGCCCCAGCGGCTGCAGGCGCGGCACCACGCCGAACACGCTGGTGACGTGCAGCGTGGACAGCACCAGGTGGCCGGTGGCCGCGGCCTCGACCGCGGCCTGCGCGGTCTCGGCGTCGCGCATTTCGCCCAGCAGGATCACGTCCGGATCGTGCCGCAGGAAGTGGCGCAGCGCCGTGGTGAAGTCGTAGCCGGCGCGCCGGTTGACCTCGGTCTGCCCGGCGCCGGGCACGCGGTACTCGAGCGGGTCTTCCACCGTGAGCACGTTGCGCTCGATCAGCGACTGCATGCGCAGCGCGGCGTGCAGCGAGCTGCTCTTGCCCGAGCCGGTGGGCCCGGTGATCAGCACCAGGCCGTTGGGCTTGGCGAACAGCCGTTCGAGCCGCTCCACGTCTTCGGCGAAAAAGCCCAGGTCGGCCAGGCCGGACAGGTTGTTGTGCTCGGGCAGCAGGCGCATGACCATGCGCTCGCCATGCTCGGTGACGATGGTCGACACGCGGATGGTCAGCGCGGCGTCGAGGATGTGGGCGCGGAAGCTGCCGTCCTGCGGACGGCGCTGGTCCGAGATGTCCATCTCCGCCGTCAGCTTGATGTAGCCCAGCAGGCGCTGCAGGCTGGGCGGCAGCGCCATCATCGGGCGCAGCACGCCATCGACGCGGAACAGCACGTGCAGGCTGCTGGCCTCGGCGGTGATGTGGATGTCGGTGGTGCGCTCGCGCACCGCCAGGTGCAGCAGGTAGTCCAGCACCTTGTCGGGGCTGAAGGCGTGGTCGGGATCGTCCGAGAGGCGGCGCACTTCGCGCGCCAGCAGGCTTTCCAGCGGGTTCTGCGCGAAGTAATAGCTGTGGCGGATCAGGCGGGTGACCAGCGAGAACTCGGCCTGCATGAAGCGGCAGCGCAGGCTGGTGCGCTGCAGGACCAGCGCCGCCACGCGCGCCGGCACCGCTTCGCCCAGCAGCACTTGCAGCTCGCCGTCCTGGCGGCGCAGGGGCAGGAAATTGTGGGTCAGGCACAGTTCGCGGTTGAACATGGCCAGCACCTGCGGGTCGGCCTCGGGCAGCACGTCGCCGGCGACGAACTCGATGCCTTGCAGTTCGGCCAGCGTGGCCACCACCACGCGTTCCTCGGCCAGGCCGTTCTGGATCAGCAGGCGGCTCAGCGGCAGCGGTTCGACCGTGTGTTTCTGTTCGGCGTATAGCAGTTGCACCGGCGTGAGCAGCCCGCGTTCGACCATCAGGCCGCCCAGCGTCGTGCTGGCGGGCTGGCCGGTTTCGGCGGCGGGCGCCGGGCTCAGGGTAGTTTCAGTCATGCGTAACGGGTTCCTCGATGAGGGCGGGCGCCTCGGCGGGCAGCGCCAGCGCGGCCAGCAACAGGGTGGCCGGGTCGGGGCTGCCGGTGGCGGGCAAGGCGTGGTCGCGCTGGAAGCTGGCCAGCGCCTGGCGCGTCTGCGCGCCGTAGATGCCGTCGGCGCGCGTGGCCAGCAGGCCGGCCGCGCCCAGGCGTTGCTGCAGGGCCTGCACCGAGGGGTGCGGGCCGCCGCTGGCGAAGTCTTCCGGGCGCCAGGGGGCGCGCCAGGCCAGGTCGGTGCGGCCGTCGCGCTCGCGCGCGCACAGGCCGGGGCGGCCTTGCGCCAGCGCCGCCACGCCGGCCGGCGCATCGGACACCCACAGCAGGCCGGCGGCATCGGCGCCTGCGGCGGCCAGCGCGGCCAGGCAGGCGTCGAAGGCGTGCGCCGGGGCCGGCGCGGCCTGGGCGGCAGCCGCCGCGGGGGCGGTGGGCGCGGCGCGCCATGGCCCGGCCGCGTAGAGCGCGCCGGTGCCCAGCACGCCGGCGGCCAGCACGGCCGCCGCCATGGGCAGGCGCGCGCGGCGCGTGGCGCGCGGCGCCGTGGCGTGCGCCATGCCGGCCTCGGCGGCGGCGCGGCGCACCAGCGCGGCGTCGATGCGTCCGTGGCCCTGTTGCAGCACGCCGTACAGCGCGCGGTCGAGGATCTGGTGGATGCGGCGCGCATTGCCGCGGCTGCGCCGGTACAGCGCCGCGACCGCGCGCGGCGACAGGTCGATGCGTCCGGCCGCGCCGCTGACCGCCAGGCGGAACGCGGCATAGCGGCCGGTCTCGGCGCGGTCCAGCGTGTGCAGGCGGATGTGCTCGCCGATGCGGCTGGTCAGCTGGCGGATCTCGGGACGGGCCAGCCGCTCGGCCAGCTCGGGCTGGCCGCACAGCACGATCTGCAGCAGTTTCTCCTGGCCGCTTTCCAGGTTCGACAGCAGCCGCAGCAGCTCCAGGCTTTCCAGGCTCAGGTTCTGCGCGTCGTCGATGCACAGGACGCACAGCGCGCCGGCGCGCCATTGCTCCAGCAGGAAGGCGTTCAGGCGTTCGACGTGATCGGCCGCCGAGCCGTGCGCGGGCAGGCCGAAGTCCTTGAGGATGGCCGCCAGCAGCGCCTCGCCCTGCAGGAAGGTATTGAAGACCAGGCTGGTCCTGAGCGCCTGGCGTTCGGCCAGCGCGGCCAGCAGCTGGCGCAGGAAGGTGCTCTTGCCGGTGCCGATCTCGCCGGTCAGCAGGATGAAGCCCTTGCCGCTGGCCAGGCAGTGCGCGGCCTCGGCCTGGCGCGCCTGCAGCCATTCGGTATGGAAGTAGTGTTCGGCGTCGGGCGTGGGCGGAAAGGGCGGCGTGTGCATGCCCAGGCGCCGGTGCGCCGGATCGGCGAGGGCGTCAGCGTTGCTCATGGCCGATCTGCTCCTGCAGGGCGCGCACGCCGCGCGAATCGGGATGCTGCTGGCGCAGCCGCTCGAGCAGCGCGCGCGCGTCGGCCACCCGGCCCTGGCGCGCTTCGATGATGGCCAGGTTCAGGCCGGCGTTCTCGTCGTTGGGCAGGCGCGCCAGCAGGGCGCGATAGCTCTCGGCGGCGGCGCGGTCGTTGCCGCCGTACATGTGCAGCCAGGCCTGGCGCCGCAGCAGGGTCAGGCTTTCGCCGGGCAAGGCGGCGCGCAGGCTGTCGAGCTGGCGCCGCGCCGTGCCCAGGTCGCCGGCCGCGGCGGCGCGGTCGAAAGCCTCGGCCATGGCCGCCACCGCATTGGCGTTGGCCGCGCCGGCGCGCGCCGGCTTGTCCTGCACGATGAAGGCGCCGGCCGGCACGCTGGGCGGCTCCATGCGCGCGGCCGGCGCTTCGTACGAGGCCGCCGCCAGCGCCGCGCCCGGCATGCCCGCGGCGGGCAAGGGAAAGCCGACCGCCGGCGCCGCGGGCGGCGCCATGGCGGCCAGCTCGGCCTGCATTCTTTCCAGGCGTTCCTGGTTGGCCATCATCTGGCGCAGCAGCGCATTGAGCTGCTGCGCATCGGAGGCGGGGCCGCGCGCGGCCTGCGCGGGCAGGCCGTCCGGCGCCGCCGGCGGCGGCAGCGGGCGCGCCGGGCCGGCGCCGTCGGCCAGGCCGTCGGCGGCCAGGATCCAGCCGGCCATGCCCAGGCTGGCGCCGAACACGACCGCCACGGCCAGGCTCCTGGCGAACTGGCCGCCGCGCGCGGGCCGCGCCGGCGCGCCGGCAAAGCCGCGGCCCACCGGAGCGCCCGGACCCGTGGCGGACGGGCCATTGCGCAATGCGTCGTAGATCAGGCTCATATCACGCGTACCCTCAGGATGATGACCAGCTCGCGGCTCTTGTGGCTGTCGCTGCGGTTGTCGAACAGCACGCCCGCGCCGGGGATGTCCGACAGCCCGGGCAGCCCCTTGTTGGCGTTGGTGAATTGCTGGTCGATCAGCCCGCCCAGCACGACGGTGTCGCCGTTGTTCAGGTTGAGCGTGGTGGTGATGCTCTTGGTGTTGATGATGGGCAGCGTCACGCTGTTGCCGTTGCCCACGTCCACCAGCGCCAGGCTCTGCGGCTGTACCTGGGTCTGCATGGGATGCACGAACAGCTCGACCCGGCCGTCCTCGTGGATGAAGGGCGCCACGCCCACCACCACGCCGGAGAACAGCGAATCGGTCTGCACGTCGGAGGACGAGTTCGACGAGCCGCCGCCGATGTTGTTGAAGGTGGTGCTGATCTCGGTGACGTAGCGCACGTTGGCGCCCACGCTGAGATAGGCGGGCACGCCGTTGCGCACGCGCACGGTCGGGTTGGACAGCACCTTGACCGATCCGAACGAGCGCAGGGCGTTCAAGGCCACCGAGAAGCTGTCGTTGGCGAAGCCGATGCCGCCGCCCACGCCGGCGGCGCTGCCGATGACCTGGGCCGGGATGTTGATCGAGCGCGGCAGCAGTCCGCTGCCCGGCTGCGTGCCGGCCGGCGTGTTGGCCGTGATGGCGCCCGAGCCGTAGCGGCCCGACAGGTGGTTGGTCAGCAGGTTCCAGTCCACGCCGAACTCGAATCCGTCGTTCAGCTCGATGTCGATCAGCTGCGCCTCGACCTGGATCTGGCGCCGTATGGTGGCCTGGTTGCGGCGGATCAGCTCCTCGACCGCGCGCACCTTGGCCGGGCGCGCGCGCACGTACAGCGAGCCGGTGGTGCGGTCCAGGCTGTAGCGGCTTTTCTCGGCCGGCGCGCCGCCCGGCACGCCCGACGAGGTGTCTTCCAGCACCTTGCCGATGGCTTCGGCCAGCTGCTTGTAGGCGTCGGCATCGTCGCCGACCTTGCCGCTGAGCTTGAGGTCGCCGCGCAGCGTGCTGCTGCCGCCGCTGCTGCCGCTGCCGCCGAACACGTCGCCGCCGGTCTGGATGTCCAGCGCGGTGTTGCCGCCCAGCATCTCGATGGTGAACACGCGCTCCTGCATCAGCGACACGGTCAGCACGTTGCCGTGCACCGCGCCGTGCAGGTCGAATACCTGCAGGATGCGGTCGAACACCTCGCGGGCCGATACGCGCTGCAGGTACAGGCTGGCGCGCTGCGGCATGTCCAGCACCTGCGGATCGACCACCAGGTTCATGCGCAACTGGTCGGACAGCGCCCACAGCAACTGGCCGACCTTGGCGTCGTGCATGTTGACGCTGATGATCTTGTCTTCCAGCGGGTCGTATTGCGGTGCGATCGGGTCTAGTTTCGGCACGGTGGGCTGGATGCGCTGCACGCGCTGGAGCATTTCGTCGTTATGGGCCAGCAGCTTGGCCGATTCCTCGGCCACGGCGTTCGAGGTGGTCTGCAAGGCCGCGTGATCGGTCTTGGGGAAGTTCTGCACGCTGCGGGGCGTGTCGGCGCAGCCGGCCAGGGCCAGCACGAGCGCGAGGGGGGCGAGGGGAGCGAAGGATCGGGATTTCATCTGGGCAACTGTGTCAATGCGCGCGGGCGGCAAGCCAGCCCAGCAGTTCCGCTGTGCCGACTGCCGCGACCGCGTCGCTGTTCTGGTTGGCGCGCCCGCCGGCCGGGGCGATGGCGCACAGCGCCGCGCCGCGTGCCAGCGCGGCATGCGCGGCGGAGAAAACCGGTAGCGCGCCGCCGGCGGCCGGCGTGGCGGGCGCAATCACGACGAACGCCGGATTGACCTGCGTGGCGCCGGCGCACGGGTCGGCCACGCCCTGGCGGGCGGTGGCCAGGCGCAGCGCCGCGCCGTCGTAGGGCATCTGGCCGGCGCGGCGCAGCGTCTCGTACAAGGCCGCTTCGCCGCCGGGGCTGTAGTCCACCGGCGCGGCGCCGGCGCTCGGACGGAACAGATCGGGGCCGCCGGGCACGCGCAACGCCGCGTAGGCCAGCCGGCGGCCGTTGGCGCCCGGCGCGGCGGCGCCGGCCAGGCCCAGGGTTTCGTAGGGCAGCCAGCCCGAGGCCTGGCTGCACTGGCCGTCGGCATGGCTGGCCCAGCCGTTGCCGGTGGTGTCCGGGCAGGGCAGGCGCTGCATGCGCAGCGCGTAGGCCAGCACCGCCTGGCGCGCCCGCTCGGCCTCGGCCTGGGCCTGGCCCTGGCTGCCATGGCTGTACAGCGCCTGCTGGGCGCCATACAGGCCCGCGCCCAGCAGCCCGACGACCGCCAGCGCGATGGCGACCTCCAGCAGGGTGTAGCCCTGCTGGCGGCCGGCCGCCGAGGGGCGGGCGCGGCGCGTCATGGGCGCGCCGCCGGGGTGTCGATGACGTAATCGGTACGCAGCTGCTTTTGCAGCGCCGCGACTTCGTCGCCGATCCTGCGCATCGCTTCGGCGCGGCCCGGTTCGCTGGCCGGCTGCTGCTGCAGCGCCTGCAATTGCTGGCCCAGCACCGACAGGCGCTCGGCCACGCGCAGGTTGGCGCGCAGCACGTCCAGGCGCACGCCGCCCACTTCGGGCGAACCGTGGGCCTGCTCCAGATCGCGCAGCGCGCGGTCCAGTTCGGCCAGATCCGGGGCGGGCGAGGCGCTCAGGCGCTGCAGCCTGGCGTGCGCCTCGGCCATGGCCTGTTCGCGCGCCGAGAGGGCTGGCGCGGCCGCGGGCGCGGGGCGAGCGGCCGGCGCCGGCCGGGCGCGGTTGCCGGCCGCCCAGGGCGGCGGCGCGCTGTCGGCCGCCGGCTCGGGCAGCACGGGCGGCGCCGGCGGTTGCGGCCGTTCGGCGCTCAAAGGCGGTTCGACCGGCGCGGCGGGCTCGGGGGGCGGCGCGAACTGGCGATAGGCCAGCAGGCCGGCCGCGGCTATGGCCAGGACGGCCAGGGTGGCGTAGACGCGGATTCTCATGTCGTCATCCGGGCGCGGGGGCGGGTCATGGGTTGTCCTTGAAGGCGTGGCGCAGGGGGTAGGTGCGCTGCAGGCCGATGGCGTCTTCCAGCGTCACGGCGGCCATGTCGATGCGCGCGACGCGCGTGCCGTCGGCCAGCCGCTGTCCTTCGCGCACGTACTCGCCATCGACGATGGCCAGCCGCGCGCCGCGTCCGCCGGCCATGATCATGGTGACCACGCGGGCCGATTCGCCGCTGCCGGCGCGCCCCGGCGCGGCGCCCGCGCGCGGCAGGCCGGGCTGGGCGTCGGTGGCCAGCGCCACGTTGCGCGCCGGCGCCGCGCCGGCCGCGTCGGCCTGCGCCATCGATTGCAGGGTGGCGGCCAGCTTGTCGGCCGCCTCGATATCGCGCAGCAGCGCGGGCGGCACCGCCGCGGCCGGCGCGCGCATGGCGTACAGGCGCACCGATGGCTGCGTGGCGTAGTTGTAGGCGGCCCAGCCGCCCAGCAGCAGCCAGGCCGCCAGCGCGCTCAGCGCATAGTGGCGCGGCTTCATGGTTGCTTCCTCGCAAGCGCCACCGGCGGCGCCTGCCTCAGGTGATAGGAGAAGAATCCGGCCGGCGGCTGCGACGAGGCGCTGGCGGCGTTGGGGTCGACCGAGGTGGCCACGTAGCCGTTCTCGCGCAGCACGCCGACAAAGCGCGCCAGCAGCGCGCCCGGCGTGCTGCCCTGGCTGCCGTCGAGCACGCCGTCGACCGCCAGCAGCCGTTCGCCCGCCGCGCCCGCCTGCTGCGGGCGCGTGGTCGTGACATGCACGCGCAGGATGCGGATGCCGCCGGCGCTGGCCGAGCGCAGCGCGTTGAGCACCTCGACCGGATCGGTCTGTTCGCGCAGGGCGTCGGCGCGTTCGAGAAAGGCGCGCTGCGCCGGGTAGGCCTCGGGCATGGCG
Source organism: Bordetella bronchiseptica (assembly GCF_900636925.1). Classification (NCBI taxonomy): domain Bacteria; kingdom Pseudomonadati; phylum Pseudomonadota; class Betaproteobacteria; order Burkholderiales; family Alcaligenaceae; genus Bordetella; species Bordetella bronchiseptica. The sequence continues at coordinate 4,350,474 of NZ_LR134326.1, read as the reverse complement.
CGGGTGGCGGCCAGCCGGCCGATCTCGGCGCGCAGGGGTTCGCTGTCGCGGGTTTCCTGCAAGGCCTGCTGCTGCGCCTTGCCGGCTTTCAGGGCCCAGCTGCCGGCCTGCACCGACAGCACCGCGGCCAGCGTCAACGAGGCCACGCTGGCCCAGGGCAGGGCGCGCTCGGCCAGGTACATCAGCTTGGACGCGTTGTCGTTGACGGCCACCCGCACCGGGGCGGCGGCCACCAGCGCCGGCAAGGCGCTGTAGACGGCGCGCCCGGCCTCGTCGCGCAAGGCCTCGGCCGGCGCCAGCCGCGTCGCCAGGCCGCTTTGCTCGGCGAAGCGGCGCGCCAGGCGCTCGTCCATCTCCAGGCTGTCGGCGGCCAGGCTGACGGTCCAGGAGATGAGCAGGCGCTCGACGTCCTCCGGGTTGTCGCCCACTTCGTCGCGAATGCTGGCGGCCAGGTTCAGCACCGCCGTGTCCAGGTCTTCCTCCTGGTCGCTGAATGTGATGGCGCTGGCGTACAGCATGCGGTGCTTGGCCTGCGCCATGAAGATCAGCTGGCGGCCCAGCCGCAGCATCACGCCGCGTCCGCTGCCCACCGCCGACCACAGCAGCGCCGCCAGCGGCACCAGCGGGCAATGGTCGGCCTGGTTGCCGCTCCAGGTGGTCAGGTTCTGCCAGTCGGCCAGCGTCACCGCGGTGTACAGCGCCTGGTAGCCCTTGCCGAAATGCTTGACGTGGTGCACCAGGATGCGCGATTCCTGGTCGATCATGCCGTCGGCGCGCAGCTTCTTCTCGATGACGGCGGCGGCATGCTGCGGGCTGCCTTCGAGCAGCGTCATGCCCAGGGTGGCCTGGCCGAAGTCGGACACCGCTACCACCGGCCGGGCCAGGGTCGGGTAGCCGGCCTGCGCGGTCAGCTGGCCGTCGGCCAGCAGGTGCCAGGCGCCCTCGTGGTGCAGCAGAATGGATTGGATATGCATGGCGCTACCTGTCCAGGCGGAACAGCAGGGTGCCGCGCAGGGTCAGCACGACGTCCGGGTTGTTGCCCGAGGTGGCATGGAACAGGCCGTCCTCGGGGCGCGTGACCGACAGGTCGAACTGCTCGGCGCCGAACAGCCGGCCGGTGCCGGTGGAGGCTTCCCTGAGCAGGTCGTTGACCGCATGGCGCGTCATGGCCGATTGCTGGATGCTGATGCGGCGCTCGCTCCAGCCGCCGGCGGCAAAGCCGGTGGCCTCGGCGCTGGCCAGGATGCGGCGCGCCGCGTCGGCGCGCTCGGCTTCCTTGCGCGCCACGGTCAGTTCCTGCGTGGTCTGCACGCGCTGGCGCTCGCTCAGCGACAGGGCGGCGTAGGCGTGGTCCAGGTCCTGGCGCGCGCCATGGAAGCCGTAGGCGGCCACGGCCAGCACCAGCAGCGACAGCGCGAACAACTGCAGCGAGCGCTTGCGCGACAGCTGCCAGCGTCGCCCGGAGAGTCGGGGAAATCGCGGCATGGCGGCCTACTGGTTCATCTTGTAGTGGGCGATCAGCGTCAGGACCTGGCCTTCGGCGTTGCCGGTCTCGACCTTCTCGGCGTCGCCCGTGCTGCCGTACGTCTGCGTGTTGTTGCCCTTCCATTCGACGCCGGGCTGCGAGCCCGCGCCCGAGGCCACCGAGTTCTGGCGGAAGCTGCCGCCGCTGGCGTCGCCGTTGCCGTCGATGGCCGACGACAGCGAGCGCGCCAGGTCCGGCGTCAGGCCGGTGAGAATCATCACGTTGCCCGAGCCCGAATGCGTGCCGGGCGGGTTCCACTGGAAGCAGACCTGGATTTCCTGCGGGTTGCCGTTGGTGTCCAGGTAGACGTAGCGGTCTTCGTAGCCCTGGCCGCGTCCCTGCGGCAGGGTGATGCCGGCGCGCAGCATGACTTCGCGCAGCTGCACGTCGCCGTCGACCGGACGGTCGATGCCGGGCGCCGTGCCGCCATTGCAGATGGCCGAGGGCAGGTTGGAGATGCGGCTCATGTCGCCGCCCGACAGCGATCCGTTGGAACCGGTGAACTTGGCGCCGTTGACCATCAGGCGCGGCGCGCGCTGGTCGTCGCCGGGCGGCACGCCGGTGCGCTGCACGTAGTTGTTGTAGGCCAGCGCCCACTGGTTGACGAAGTTCTGGCGGATGCGCGTGTACTCGGCGTTGCGTTGCGCGTCGCGGCCTATCATGACGGCGCCCAGGATGATGCCGATGATGACCAGGACCACGGCCATTTCCACCAGCGTGAAGCCGGCCTGGAGCTGGCGGGAGCGTTGCGGTGCGTTCATAGGAAGAGCTCTGCGTAAAAGGGAAATGGGGGGCTCACAGGCCCAGCGAACGCCGGTCCCTGGCGTAGGCCAGGGCCTGCTCGGCGGAAATCAGTTTCTTGCGCAGCAGGTCCTGCAGCGCCTGGTCCAGCGTCTGCATGCCGTGGGCCTGCCCGGTCTGGATGCTGGAGACCATCTGCGCGATCTTGTCTTCGCGGATCAGGTTGCGGATGGCCGGCGTGCCGACCATGATTTCCCAGGCGGCGCAGCGTCCGCCGCCTTCCTGCTTGAGCAGGACTTGCGCGATGACCGCGCGCAGCGATTCCGACAGCATCGAGCGGATCATGCTTTTCTCGCCGGCCGGAAACACATCGATGATGCGGTCCACCGTCTTGGCGGCCGAGTTGGTGTGCAAGGTGGCGAACACCAGGTGGCCGGTCTCGGCGGCGGTCATGGCCAGGCGCATGGTTTCCAGGTCGCGCAGCTCGCCCACCAGGATGATGTCCGGGTCTTCGCGCAGCGCCGAGCGCAGCGCGGCCGAGAAGCTGTGGGTGTCGCGCCCGACCTCGCGCTGGTTGACCAGGCTGCGGCGCGATGGGTGCACGAACTCGATCGGATCCTCGATGGTGAGGATGTGATGCTCGCCTTCGCGGTTGAGGTGGTCGATCATCGCCGCCAGCGTGGTCGACTTGCCCGAGCCGGTCGGGCCGGTCACCAGGATCAGCCCCTGCGGCTGGCGCACTAGCTCCTTGAACGAGGCCGGGCAGCCCAGTTCGTCCAGCGTGCGGATGGCCGACGGAATGGTGCGCAGCACCGCGGCCGGGCCGCGCTGCTGGTTGAAGGCATTGACGCGAAAGCGCGCCAGGCCTTCGACGTCGATCGAGAAATCCAGCTCCTGGCGCGTCTCGTATTCTTCGCGCTGGGCCGGCTGCATCAGCTGGTGGATCATGGCGCGCAGGGCGTCGGGCGTGAGCGCCGCGACGTCCTGGCGCACCACGTCGCCGTTGATGCGCAGCATGGGCGGCAGCCCCGCCGACAGATGCAGGTCGGAGGCGCCGCGCGCCACGGTCAAGGCCAGTAGTTCATCGATGGTCATGGTGGTTCGGCTGCCGTGCCGGCGCGCCGTGGCGCGCCCGGATGTGTCTTGCGACAAGGAGGTCGACGCAGTGGAAATCTGTGTCAGAATGCGGCGCTCTTCATGCGTATCCCGCCCACTGCCAAGTCGTACTGAATTCTAGGAATTTCGTAATGTGACGACTTGTCAGCGCGTGCCAACTTGTTGGCATGGCGTCCCAATTGTTGGCATGGCGTCTCAACCAAGGAGGCGAGGGTGCAAACCTGGATGGAAATCCGCCTGCCCGGCCTGGACGGGGCGGGCTGGCTGGCCGGCGCGGCCGTGCTCGGACTGGCGCTGGGCAGTTTTCTCAATGTGGTGCTGGCGCGCCTGCCGGCCATGCTCGAATACCGCTGGCGCCTGGACGGCCAGCCGGACGGCGCTGCCGCGTGCGCGCCGCCGCCCGGCCTGGCGCATCCGCCGTCGCGCTGCCCGCATTGCGCGACCGCGCTGCGCTGGCGCCACAACGTGCCGGTGCTGTCGTGGCTATGGCTGCGCGGGCGCTGCGCATTCTGCGCGGCGCCCATCGCCGCGCGCTATCCGCTCGTCGAGGCCGCCACCGGCGCGCTGTGCGCCGGCATCGCCGTTCTGTACGGCCCCACGCTGCTGGCGCTGGCCCTGATGGGGCTGGCCGCCATGCTGCTGGTGCTGGCCTGCTTCGACCTGGAGCATCTGCTGCTGCCCGATTGCCTGACCCTGCCTCTGCTGTGGGCCGGCCTGCTGGCCAACGCCGCCGGCATGGGCCTGGCCACGCCGGCCCAGGCGATCGCCGGCGCGGCCGCGGGCTATGCGCTGCTGGCTGGCGTGGCCTGGGCGTTTCGCCGCCGCACCGGCCGCGACGGCCTGGGCCTGGGCGATGCCAAGCTGCTGGCGGCGCTGGGCGCGTGGCTGGGCTGGCAGGCGCTGCCGGCCTTGCTGCTGGCGGCCGGCCTGTGGGGCGTGGCGGCGGGGCTGCTGGCGCGCTGGCGCCGGCGCGCGGCCTTGCAGCCGCTGGGGCCGGGGCTGGCGTTCGGCGCCGCCCTGATCGTGGCCGGGGCCGGGCTGATGGCGCGCTGAGCCGCGCGAATTTGTGTGCGGCGGCAACTTGTGTAACGTCGTCCCGGGGAGGGATGTTACGAAGCCGCCTGGGTGAAGCTTGGGCGTCATGCTGGCTTCCTAGGATCGTGCCCAACCGTTCGCGGCCCTGTCGGCCCCGGGCGTACCCATGGAGACGATCCTCGCAATGGCCGAACGCATCGTACGCGCCCTGACCCCGCTGCCCCCGCAAGCCCTGCAGTTTCGCAGCATGCACGGCCACGAAGGCCTGTCGGCGCTGTACGAATTCGAGGTGGACCTGCTGGCGGCCACCCATACGCTGGAACTGAAATCGCTGCTGGGCAAGCCGGTTTCGCTGGAAATCGAAACCGGCGGCGCGCCGCGCTACCTGTCGGGCCAGGCGACCCGCTGCGCCCTGGTGGGGCGCGAAGGCGACAGCGCGCGCCAGTATGTGTACCGGGTGACCATGCGGCCCTGGCTGTGGTACCTGACGCAGACCTCGGACAGCAAGATCTTCCAGCAGATGTCGGTGGTGGACGTGCTGCGCCAGGTGCTGGCCGACTACCCGTTTCCGGTCGAGTACCGGCTGGCCGGCAGCTACCGCCGCTGGGAATACTGCGTGCAGTACCAGGAAACCGATTTCGCCTTCGTCAGCCGCCTGATGGAGCACGAGGGCATCTACTACTGGTTCCGCCACGAGTCGGGCAGGCACACGCTGGTGCTGACCGACGACATCACCCAGCACGACGAGTGTCCGGGCGCGGCGCAGCTGCCGTATTACGGCCCGGATCGCGCCACGGTGCCTCAGGAGCAATACGTATCGCAGTGGCAGGTGGCCGAGGAGATCACGCCCGATGGCTTCGCCACCGTGGACTACGACTTCAAGAAGCCGGCCGCCAGCCTGGACGCGCAATCGAGCAACCCGGGCGCCTACGAGCCGGGCGGGCTGCAGGTGTACGAGTGGCTGGGCGGCTATACCGAGCCGGACCAGGGCGAGCGCTATTCGCGCATCCGCCTGGAGGCCCTGCAGGCGCACGGCGAAAGCGTGACCGGCGCGTGCAACGTGCGCGCCTTCGCGCCGGGTTACCTGTTCACGTTGCGCAACCATCCGCGCCCGGCCGAGAACCGCCAATACCTGATCGCGCAGGCGCATTACCGCATCCAGGAAGGCGGCTACGCCAGCGGCGCCGAGGATGCCGTCTTCGATATCGACTTCCGCGTCCTGCCGGCCACGGTGCCGTTTCGCGTGGCGCGCGCCACGCCGGTGCCGCGCACGCACGGGCCGCAGACCGCCACGGTGGTGGGCCAGGCCGGCGAAGAGATCTGGACCGACGAGTACGGCCGCGTCAAGGTGCACTTCCACTGGGACCGCTACGGCAAGAAGAACGAGAACAGCTCGTGCTGGGTGCGCGTGTCCAGCCCCTGGGCCGGCGGCGGCTTCGGCGGCATCCAGCTGCCGCGCGTGGGCGACGAAGTGATCGTGGACTTCATCGGCGGCTATCCCGACCGGCCCATTGTCATCGGCCGCGTCTACAACGCCAGCAACATGCCGCCCTGGGACCTGCCCGGCAACGCCACGCAAAGCGGGTTTCTCAGCCGCTCCAAGAACGGCGACCGGGGCACCGCCAACGCGCTGATGTTCGAGGACAGCGCGGGCGCCGAACGCATCTGGCTGCACGCCGAGCGCGACATGGACTGCGAGGTCGAGGCCAACGAGTCGCACACGGTCGACGGCAACCGCACCACCCTGATCGGCGGCAACGATACGCTGACGGTGCGGGGCACGCGCACCACCACCATTGACGGGCTGGACACCGAAACCTTCAACGCCGGCGCCACGCGCACCGTCACCGGCGAGGTGTCGGAGACCACCACCGGCAACGAGACGCGCACCTTCAACGGCGACGTGACCGAAACCGTCAACGGCGTGGAGACGCGCACGGTCAACGGCGACTGGAAGGAAACCATCACCGGCGAGATGACCGAAACGCGCACGGGCGACGAAACCCGCACGGTGACCGGCGCCGTCACGGAGACCATTACCGGCGACGTGACGCAGACCATCACCGGCGCGGTCACGCAAACACAGACCGGCGCGCACGACATCACCATCACCGGCGACCAGACCTCCAGCATCACCGGCGCGGTGTCGCACACGGTCACCGGCGCGTATACCCAGACGGTCACCGATCCGGTCACGGTCAACGCCAACACCAGCATGACCGTGGTCACGCCGTCGTGGACCGTCTCGTCGGCGTCGCAGCAGGCGTTCTGGACCGCCAACACCTTGCGCGGCACGCCGGCGCGCCTGACGGTGGTCGGCGCCGCGGCCGACTTCTGGGGCGTGCGCCAGCAGGTCTACGGCGGCATCAACTCGCAGTGGTCCACCGTGAAGATCGACCTGGCCGCGTTCAAGAACGGCTCCAACGGCTTCGAGAGCGGCCAGGCCGGCGCGCAGATCAAGGCCATCGGCGCGCAGATCAAGACCGGCGGGGCGGCGGTGATCTCGCGCGTCATCAATCTCTTCACCTAGCGGGCGGCGCGACGGCATGGGCAGCACGGCATGGTGGATAGCGGGTACGTTGGCGACGCTGGCGGCGGTGGGCTTGGTGGCCTTGCTGGTGCGCGGCGGCGCGCGGCCCTACGAGACCGAGCGCGCGCTGGCCGCGCAGCTGGCGCGAACGGGCCGGCCGGCCCAGGCCGAAGTGCTGGCGCTGGACCGCCAGCCCGGCGGCGAGCTGTACGCCGCGCCGATGAAGCTGGCGCTGCGCTACGCCGACGCCATGGGCCGCGCGCGGCAGGCCGAACTGCACGTCTACATCGACAGCGAGCTGCTGGTCAACTTCATGCCCGGGCAGGCCATCCATGTGCGCTTCGACCCGAACGACGCGGCGCGCATCGCGGTGGACCGCGAGCGCTCGCCCACCGAAATCCCCGCCGCCTGGCGCCGCCGCCATCCATGAAGATCGTCAAGCCCTTGCGCCTGGGCCTGCTCAGCCGGCCCTACCGCATGCGCGGCCGCCAGCGCCTGGGCCTGGCCGTGTTCGCCCTGGCCACGCTCGACGAGCAGGCGCTGCTGCAGCCCGAGGCCGACCTGTGGAGCCTGGCTGGCGAGGCGCTCGGCGAGGACGGCGTGCTCGACCTGGCAGTGCCCAAGCCGTGCGCCGAATTCCTGGTCAGCGGCGCCGCCTACACGGCCCACCAGCAGGACCGCACGGCCTGCATGGCGCGCGTGCGCGTGGGCGAACTGGAGAAAACCCTGGCGGTGTTCGGCGACCGCTATTGGCTGGACGGCAAGCCCACCCCGCCTGCGCCGTTCGAGGCCATGCCGCTGGACTGGGCCCATGCCTTCGGCGGCCCCGAATACGCCGACAACCCGCACGGCCGCGGCGCCGGGGACGAACGTATCGCCGGGGTGCGCACGCGCCGCCTGCCCAATGTCGAGCCGGCGCGGGGCCGCATGCAGCGGCCCGACCAGCGTCCCGAGCCGGCCGGCTTCGGGCCGGTTTCGCCCCTGTGGCCGCGCCGTTTCGCGCGCGCCGGGCAGTACCACGAAAGCTGGCTGGATGACGGGTTTCCCGGCTTTCTGGATACGCTGGACCCGCATTTCTTCAATGCCGCCGCGCCCGACCAATGGTGGCCGGGCCAGCCCGGACTGGCCGCGGGCACGCCGTATGCCCTGTGGAACCTGCACCCGCACCTGCCCTGCCAGCAAGGCGCGTTGCCGCGCTGGCGCGCGCGCTGCCTGTTGCGCCGCGCCGGCGAAACCGCGCTGGAGGACGTGGCGCTGCGCCTGACCACGGCCTGGTTCTTTCCCGACCGCGAGCGGCTGCTGCTGATCTACCACGGCGCGACCGACATCGCGCAGGACGACGGGGCCGACATCGAGCTGGCCATGCCGGCGCTGGATGCCGCCGATGCGCCGCGTCCGCTGGCGCACTACGAAGCCGTGCTGGCGCAGCGGCTGGATGCGCAGGACGGGGCCTTGCACGCGCTGCGCGACAAAGACTTGTTGCCGGCGCAGGCGCTGGGGCCGTGGGACGCCCTGCAGGCGGCCAATCCGATGGAGCAGCCCTTCGCCGTCAACCAGCGCGCGCGCGGCGCGGCGATCCGCGCGCAGCTGGGCGAGCAGGCGCGGGCGCACGGCGTCGACCCGCGCGCCTACGAGCCGCCGCCGGCGCCCATGCCGGCCGCGCCGCAACTGGACGACCTGCCGGATATCGCCCGGCACATGCGCCAGGCCGCGCAGGAGGCGCGCATCGACGCCTTGCATGCGCGGCGGCGCATGGCCGAGGCCCTGCAGGCGCGCGGGGCAGAGCTGCCGCCGGCCATGGGCGCGGCCGCGCTCGCCGCCGCCGCCGATGGCGCGGGGCGGGGCGGTCCGCCCTCGCTGCACAGTCACCCCGCGCTGGCCACGCTGCAGGAACTGGCCCGCGCCCAGCCGCTGGGCAGCGGCGCCGACCGGCTCGACGCCGGCTCGGTCGGCGCGCGCCTGCGCGAGGCGCAGCAACAACTGGGCCGCCTGTACCTGCATGCCGCCCATCACCAGCCGCCGGCCGAAGCGGCGCGGCCCGCCCGCGCGGCGCGACTGCGGCGCCGCGTGCAGGCGCTGATGGCGGGCAGCCGCGACCTGGCGGGCCTGGACCTGACCGGCGCCGACCTGTCCGGGCTGGACCTGCGCGGGGCGCGTTGCGTGGGCACGTGGATGGAGGGCGCCGACCTGTCGGGCGCGTTGCTGGACGAGGCGGACCTGTCGCAGGCCGTGCTGGCGCGCGCGCACGCCGAAGGCGGCTCGTGGCGGCGCGCCGTGCTGGCCGGCGCCAACCTGGGCCAGGCGGCGCTCGACGGCGTGGACCTGGCCGGCGCGCGCCTGTCCTCGCCCGTGCTCGACGGCATCGTCCTGGTCGATTGCGCCTTGTCCGCCAGCCGCTGGAACGATTGCCACCTGGCCGGCGCGCGGCTCGAGCGCTGCCGCTTCGACCAGGCCGAGCTGGATACCGTGACGTTCTGGCAGGGCACGCTGCTGCGCGAGACCGGCTTCGCGGCCGCCCGGCTGGCGCGCGTGACCTGGCTGGACTGCGAACTGGATGGCCTGGATTTCGCCGGCGCGCGCTTGCGCCGCTGCGCCTGGGTGCAGTCGCAATGCGGCGCGGCGCCCAATTGGGCCGGCGCCGAATTGCAGACATGCTGCGTGGTCGAGACCGATATGCCGCATGCCGTGTTCGCCGGCGCCACGCTGCGCGAATGCAGCCTGCGCGATACGGTGCTCGACCACGCCGATTTCACCGGGGCGGCGTTGTGGCGCTGCGATCTGTCGCAAGCCAGCCTGGGCGGCGCCAGCCTGGCGCGGGCGCGCGCGCCGGACAGCCTGTTCATTCGCGCCGACCTGGGCGGGGCCAGCCTGGCCGAGGCCGACCTGCCCGGCGCGCTGCTGCAGAAGGCCACGCTCACCCATGCCGACCTGCGCGGCGCCAACCTGTTTCGCGCCGACCTGGGGCTGGCCGTGCTGGACGATACCAGCGACACGCGCGGCGCCTATACCCACCTGGCCAACACGCGGCCGCGAGCCCGTCATGGACGCTGAGACGCTGCGCGACTGGGTCCGGCAGGGGCGGCCGCTGGTCGGCCTGGACTTGCGCGCGGCGGCGTTGCAAGGCGCGGACCTGGCCGGCGCCCTGCTGCAGGACTGCGACCTGCGCGGCGCGGCGCTGGCCGGCAGCCGCTGGCGCGACAGCCGCTTCAGCGGCTGCCGCATGGAGCAGACCGATTGGCGCGGCGCCGATGTGGCGCAGTGCGCGTTCTTCCGCTGCGAACTGGCCGAGGCGGTGTTCGCCGCGGCCGAGTGCGCCGGCGCCTCCTGGGTGGAGTGCCGCGCCGCCGGCGCCGATTTCCGCGCCACGCCGCTGCATGGCAGCCATTTCGTGCAGTGCGCGCTGGACGGCGCGCGCCTGGACCGGGCCGAGATGCGCGAGGGGGGCTTTGCCGAGTGCACGCTGGAGCAGGCCAGCCTGGCCGGCGCGGCATTGCGCCAGACGCTGTTCTTTCGCGCCGACCTGCGCACCGCCGATCTGGCCGGGGCGCGGCTGGAGCGCGTGGTGTTCGTGGAGTGCGACTTGAGCGGCCAGCGCCTGGCCGGGCAGTTCCTGGGCGGCAGCCAGTTCGTCGAGGCGCGCATGGATGGCTGCGACCTGCGCGAGGCCAGCATGGCGCAATGCAATTTCAAGGGCGCGTCGCTGCGCCGGGCCTGCCTGGCCGGCGCCAGCGGCGCGCGCGCCATGTTCGCGCAGGCCGACCTCGGCGGGGCCGATTGCAGCGGCGCGCGCATGCCGCAAAGCCTGTGGGCCGACGCCATTCTCGACGGCGCCGTCTTCAGCGGCGCCGACCTCGCCCAGGCCATGCTGCACCGCGCGCGCGCGGCCGGGGCGCGCTTTGACGGCGCGGGGCTGCACTACGCCGATTTTTCGTATGCCGACCTGCGCGACGCCGACCTGCGCGGCGCCCGCTGCCTGCGCACCCAGCTGCATCGCGCCCTGCAGGAGGGCGCGCGCTGGGATTCGCGCATCGGCGTGCTGGAGAACGACCCCGCGCTGTACGAGGCCGAGCTCTGGTCGGCGCGCCGGCGCGCCGGCCCGTAAGGCGCGGACCGCCAGACTACAAGGAGCCACATGTTCGCCGATTGCCAGTTGATGGGGATGGACCTGGCCTTTCCCGATATCTGCAAGACGCCGCCGGCGCTGCTGCCGATTCCCTATCCGAACTTCGCGCTCGGTCCGATGGGCATCCCCAATGTGTGGAACGTGCTGCTGATGGCCATGCCCGCGCACAATCTGCTGACCACCATCGCCCTGTCCAACGGCGACAACCCCGGCATCGGCATGGGCCTGATATCGCAGACCGTGATGGCGCAGGCGCGCCGCATCACCTGCGTGCCCAACGTGCTGTTCGGCTGCATCCCCGCCACCCGCCTGACCGGCCTGACGGTTCAGAACACCATCAACACGGTCGGCATGCGCGTGGTGCCCAGCCAGTTGAAGGTCGTGCTGCTGGGCGGCGGCGGCGGGGGCGGCGGCGCGGCCAAGGCGGCGAAGTCCGCCAAGGCCGGCAAGGGGCCGGGCGCGCGCGCCGGCGCCACCGCGCGGCGCGGCGCCGGCGGCAAGGGCGGCGCGGCAGGCAAGGGCGGGCAGGGCGGCGGCAAGGCGGCCGGCTCGGGCAAGCCCGGCGGCGGCAAGGGCGCCAAGCCCCGCAAGCCGGGCGACGATCCGCGCTACCGCCGCGGCAAGTTCCGCAAGGGGGTGCGTGACAAGGCCTGGGACCAGGAGGCCAGGCGCAGCAAGGATGGCGTGGTGCGCGACCCGGTCTCGGGCAAGAAGATGAAAAAGGACGAGCCCTGGGACATGGGCCACAAGCCCGGGTACGAACACCGCAAGCACGTACGCAGCGCCAAGGAACGCGATATCGATCGCAAACAGTTCCTGGATGAATACAATGACCCTTCGCACTATCGTCCCGAGTTGCCCAAGTCGAACCGCGGGCACCAGGGCGAGCTGAAAACGGATGACTACTTTGGCCCCTGAATCGAAAGCCTCCGCCCAGCCCTCGCCGCGGCACAAGGCCGTGGCGCGCCACGCCCTCAGGGTATTCGGCGGCACCCCGGTCGTGCATGCCTACCGCCACGACCAGATCGACACCCTGTCGATCGACATGCTGGCCGTCGACGACAGCCCCGACGACGGGCTGGTGTCGTACAGCACGCTGGGGCTGTTCGACCTCGAGCTGCGCCACGACGACGGCCAGCCCATGGCCACGCGGGTGGAGCTGTGCGCCGACATGCCCGAGGACCTGCAGTCGTGGGCCAACGTGCTGGCCACCGCCGCGTTCGGCCTGATGCGCAGCGGCCAGGCGGTCATGCCGGGCTCGGTGCTGCCCGATTGCGTGGCCGAATACTATCCCGACGCCACCGTGCCGCACCTCTACCTGTGCGTGCCGTTTTCGTGGCAGGACGGCGAATTCCCGCGCTGCGACGCCGATGGCTTGCTGGTGAACTGGCTGCAGGCCGTGCCCATCAGCGAAACCGAGCGCCAGTTCATCGAAACCGCCGGCCCCGACGCCTTCGAGGACGAACTGCTCGAAGCCGACCCCGACATCTACGACCTCTCCCGGCCAGCGGTACGCTGACCGCGCCGGGTCCCAGGCTCCCGGCCTGCGCCCGGGTGCCTCGCCTGGGTGCCTGGCACCCATGGCCGGCACCGTCTCTTCCACGCCAACAACCACGACCTCAGCGGACCCGGGTGCCTGGCTCCCGCCACACCGGCCCGCGCCACTGCGCCGCCCTGCGCGGCGGGTGCCTGGCACCTTGCCGCCACCCACGTGCCAGGCACCCGCCGCATACACCGCGCTGCTCGCAGCGGCCATCGCAGCGGGTGCCAGGCACCCATGGCCGGCACCGTCTCTTCCACGCCAACAACCACGACCTCAGCGGACCCGGGTGCCTGGCTCCCGCCACACCGGCCCGCGCCACTGCGCCGCCCTGCGCGGCGGGTGCCTGGCACCTTGCCGCCTCACCCGCGTGCCAGGCACCCGCCGCATACACCGCGCTGCTCGCAGCGGCCATCGCAGCGGGTGCCAGGCACCCATGGCCGGCACCGTCTCTTCCACACCAACATGACACCACCGCGTCAACACGCCGGAAGAAGTGTTTGAATCTCTACGCAGGTGTTAATGGAACGTAAGAAGAAGCAGCACTTGTTAGTTGTCATAAAGGGGCGCCGGATGCGCTGCCTAGAATGCCGTCGACGCATAGGGACGCCCATCGGCGCCCGGCACAGGATGCTTGCCGCGCATGACGACGAACATGGAATTTGCCGACCTGTTGAAGACGCTGACGCCCAGCCTGCCCTGCGGGGAGGACCTGGAGTACGACGCTGATTTCCTGCAGTTGCAGCAGGCTGCCGTGGGCCGCAGCGAGCAGCAGTTCGGCGCCACCATCATCCCCGCGCAGGCGCCCGACTGGCGCGCGGTGGAGCGGCTGGCGCTGGGGCTGCTGGAGCGCACGCGCGACCTGCGCATCATCGCCTACCTGACGCGCGCCTGGACCGAGATGCGCGGCCTGCCCGGCTATGCCGAGGGCGTGACGCTGGCCGCCGGCACGCTGGAGCAATACTGGGACGCGGTGCATCCGATGCTGGCCAGCGGCGGCGAGGAAGACCCGATGCCGCGCGTCAATGCGCTGGCCTCGCTGGGCGACCCGCAGGGCTGCGTGCGCGGCATGCGCTCGGCCTGCCTGCTCGACGATGTGCATGGCCGCCTGTCGCTGCGCGATGCCGAGGCCCTGCTCGACGGCGGCAGGAGCGAGGCCGACTATCCGGGCGGGCGCACGCGCCTGATCGAGAACCTGCGCCAGGCGCGCCTGCGGCGCGACGACGCGGCGCTGGCCGTGGGCGCGGCCGCCGGCGCGCTGCGCCGCATCCAGCAGCAGGCCACCCAGCGCCTGGGCTCGGCCTGGTGTCCGGACTATGCGCAGGCGCTGCGCGCGCTGGATGCCTTGCTGCGCACCTGGAGCGACCTGGACGAAACCGCGGCGGCGCCCGCCGCGGCCATGCCGGCCGAAGCGCATCACGCGGCCCCGGCGCCTGAACCCCAACCCGCGCCCGCCAGCTGGCACGACGCGCGCATCGCCACGCGCGAAGACGCGATGGCCATGCTGGCCAAGGTCAGCGCCTACTTCGAAACCCATGAGCCCAGCCATCCGGCGCCCTATCTGATCCGCCGGGTGCAGCAGCTCATTCCCCTGGATTTCCACGACATCCTGCGCAACCTGGCCCCGCAGGGCCTGGCGCAGTTCGAGGCGTGGACCGCGCGCGAGGCCGCCAGCCAGTCCTAGGACCGGTTCAGGCCCCAGTCCCTTCATCAGGAGATAACAACCATGGCAACCACGCTCAAAGGCAGCGGCCAGAAATTCATCGCCAGGAATCGCGCGCCGCGTGTGCAGATCGAGTACGACGTGGAGATCTACGGCGCCGAGCGCAAGATCCAGCTGCCCTTCGTCATGGGCGTGCTGGCCGACCTGGCCGGCAAGTCGAACACGCCGCAGCCCGAAGTGGGCGAGCGCAAGTTCCTCGACGTCGATATCGACAATTTCGACGAGCGCATGAAGTCGGTCGCCCCGCGGGCCGCGTTCCAGGTGGCCAATACGCTGACCGGCGCCGGCCATCTGAACGTGGACATCACCTTCGAGAGCATCGACGATTTTTCCCCGGCCACCGTGGCGCGCAAGGTGGGCGCGCTCAACGAGATGCTGGAGGCCCGCACGCAGCTGGCCAACCTGCTGACCTACATGGACGGCAAGACCGGCGCCGAGGAGCTGATCGGCCAGGTGCTGCAGAACCCGGCCCTGCTGGGCGCGCTGGCGGCCGCGCCCAAGCCCGCCGACGCCGGGCCGGCCGATGCCGACGCCGAGAGCGCGCAGCCCGGCCCGCAAGCCCGATAAGCCATCGATACGGAGAACGCCATGACCGCAGTGGCCCGGCGCGAACGCGCGCAAGCCGAATCCAGCCTGGCGGCGGACGACCTGTCCGCCCTGCTGAAGAAAGAGTTCAAGCCCAAGACCGAGCAGGCGCGCGAGGCCGTGGAGCACGCGGTGCGCACGCTGGCGCACCAGGCCCTGGAAAACAGCGGGCTGGGCCTGTCCTCGGACGCCTACCGGACCATCCAGGCCATCATCGCCGAGATCGACCGCAAGCTGTCCGAGCAGATCAACCTGGTGATGCACCATCCCGACTTCCAGCAGCTCGAAGGCGCCTGGCGCGGACTGCACTACCTGGTCACCAACACCGAGACCGACGAGCTGCTGAAGATCCGCTTCATGTGCCTGTCCAAGAACGAGCTGGGGCGTACGCTCAAGCGCTACAAGGGGGTCGGCTGGGACCAGAGCCCGATCTTCAAGCGCGTCTACGAGGAAGAGTACGGCCAGTTCGGCGGCGAGCCCATCGGCTGCCTGGTGGGCGACTACAGCTTCGACCACAGTCCGCCCGATGTCGAGCTGCTGGGCGAGATCGCCCGCATCAGCGCCGCCGCCCACTGCCCCTTCATCGCCGGCGCCTCGCCCAACGTGATGCAGATGGATTCCTGGCAGGAGCTTTCCAACCCGCGCGACCTGACCAAGATCTTCACCAATACCGAGTACGCCGCCTGGCGCAGCCTGCGCGAATCGGAAGACGCGCGCTATGTCGGCCTGGCCATGCCGCGCTTCCTGGCGCGCCTGCCCTACGGCGCGCGCACCAATCCGGTCGATGAGTTCGATTTCGAGGAAGAAACCGACGGCGCCAACCACGACCGGTACACCTGGGCTAATTCGGCCTACGCGATGGCCGCCAACATCAACCGTTCGTTCAAGCTGTACGGCTGGTGCACCTCGATCCGCGGCGTGGAATCCGGCGGCGCGGTCGAGAACCTGCCATGCCACACCTTCCCGACCGACGACGGCGGAGTGGACATGAAGTGTCCCACCGAGATCGCCATCAGCGACCGGCGCGAAGCCGAGCTGGCCAAGAACGGCTTCATGCCGCTGGTGCATCGCAAGAACTCCGATTTCGCCGCCTTCATCGGCGCGCAGTCGCTGCAGCGTCCGCAGGAATACCACGACGCCGACGCCAGCGCCAACGCCAAGCTGGCCGCGCGCCTGCCCTACCTGTTCGCCTGCTGCCGCTTCGCGCACTACCTGAAGTGCATCGTGCGCGACAAGATCGGTTCGTTTCGCGAGCGCAGCGACATGGAGCGCTGGCTCAACGACTGGATCATGAACTACGTCGACGGCGACCCGGCCAACTCTTCGCAGGAAACCAAGGCGCGCAAGCCGCTGGCCGCCGCCGAGGTGCAGGTCACCGAGATCGAGGACAACCCGGGCTATTACGCCGCCAAGTTTTTCCTGCGGCCGCACTATCAGCTCGAGGGGCTGACGGTGTCGCTGCGGCTCGTGTCCAAGCTGCCTTCGCTCAAGCAGAACGAAGGCTGACGGGCATCCATCCGCGCCGGCTCGCGCCGGCCCCGCGACTATTGAGGGAGAAAGCAAGTGGCTGTTGATATGTTCATGAAGATCGAAGGCGCCAATGGCGAATCCAAGGACGCCAACCACAAGGACTGGACCGATATCGTGTCCTTTTCGTGGGGCGCCACCCAGCCGGCCAGCCTGGCGACCGGCGGCGGCCAGGGCGCGGGCAAGGCCAGCTTCAACGATCTGCACGTGGTGGCCCGCATCGACAAGGCGGCGCCGGCGGTCATGAAGCACTGCGCCAGCGGCAAGCACCTGGGCAAGATCGAACTGTCGGTGTGCAAGGCGGGCGGCGCGCAGGTCGAGTACAGCAAGGTCACGCTGGAAGACGTGCTGGTCACCTCGGTGCAGATCGCCGCGGACAACGGTTCGGAGGCGGTGCTGGTCAACTATGCCTTCCAGGCCGCCAAGGTGCGCCAGCAGTACTGGGAGCAGACCGAGTCGGGCGGCAAGGGCGCCGAGAGCCTGGTCGCGTGGGACATCAAGCAGAACAAGGAAATCGGCTGAACGGCGCCGGGGCCGCCCGGCCCCGGCACGCCTTGCCGAACACGTATTCATGCAGACATCCGTGCTTGCGATGCCCCCGCGCGACGGCGGCCTGGCCGGTCAGGCCGCGGCCGTGCAGGCGCGCATCCGGCGCGCGCCGGCCGACGCCGATTTGCGCGCGCAACTTTTCCAGCTGGCTGCCGTGCAGGGCGACTGGCGCCGCGCCGCCGAGCAATTGCAACTGTGCGCCCGGCTGAACCCGCTGGCCCAGCCGATGGCCAATCTCTACCTGGCGGCCATCCATGGCGAGCTGCGGCGCGAAGCCGTGCTGGCGGGCCAGGCCGAACCCGGCTTCCTGGCCGAGCGGCCCTGCTGGTGCGAGCCGTTGCTGCAGGCGCTGCGCGCCCAGGCGAGCGACCCCGAGCGGGCCGCCATGCTGCGCGCCCAGGCGTTCGATGCGGCGCAGGCCAGCGCCGGCACGCTGGAGGACGCGGCCGCCGGCCAGGCCGGCTATGCCTGGATCTGCGACGGCGATAGCCGCCTGGGGCCGGTCTGCGAACTGATTCTCGACGGCAGCTATGCGTGGCTGCCGTTCGCGCAGGTGGCCGCCGTGCATCTGCCGGCCCCGCAAGGGCTGTGCGATCTCGTCTGGGCGCGCGCCGAAATCGCCCTGGCCGACGGCGCGGTCGTGCGCGGCCTGGTTCCGGCGCGCTACCCGCCGTCGGCCGGGCAGGATGACGGCCTGAGGCTGGGCCGGGCCACGTGCTGGCGGCCGCTGGGCCAGGACGGCTACGCCGGCGAGGGCCAGAAGATGTGGCTGACCGACGCGGGCGAGTTCGCGCTGCTGGACGTGCGCGCCCTGCGCCGGGAGGCGCCATGAGAATCGCCGACGAACGGGTGGCGCGCGACCGCCTGCAGCCGTCGCTGCTCGATCGCCTGGTCGATGACGAGCCATGGCGCCGCAGCGAGGCGCCCGAAGCGGCGCTGTTGACGCACGCCGGGCTGCGCGCCGCGGTGCTGCGCGACCTGCGCTGGCTGCTCAACACGGTCAACCTCGCCTCGTCGCAGGATCTGGCGCCGTACCGGCACGTGCCCGCCTCCAGCGTCAATTTCGGCGTGCGCGCCATGGCCGGACGCCGCATGTCGGAGATCGACTGGGTCGATGTCGAGACGTCGATCCGCGACGCCATCGCGGCGTTCGAGCCGCGCATCCTGGAATCCTCGGTCGAGGTGCGCTGCGTCAGCGACACCCGCACGCTCGAGCACCACAATGTGCTCAGCCTGGAAATACGCGGCATGCTGTGGTGCGTGCCGCACCCGCGCGAGTTCCTGTTCCGCACCGATATCGACCTGGAAAGCGGGCACATGGACCTGCGCGACCTGGGAGGGGCGTGATGGACGCGCGCCTGCTCGACTACTACAACCGCGAGCTGGTCTATATGCGCGAGCTGGGCGCCGAGTTCGCGCGCCAGCATCCCAAGGTGGCGGGGCGGCTGGGCATGCACGGCACCGAGGTGGCCGACCCGTACGTCGAGCGCCTGCTCGAAGGCTTCAGCTTCCTGGCCGCGCGCATCCACCTGAAGATGGACGCCGAGTTTCCGCGCTTCACGCAGCGGCTGCTGGAGGTGGTGCATCCGCACTATCTCGCGCCCACCCCGGCGATGGCGGTGGCGCAGTTCTCGCCCAGCATGAACGAAGGCACGCTGGCCGGCGGCTTTACCCTGCCGCGCGGCACCGTGCTGCGCGGCGGCCTGGCGCGTGGCGAACAGACGCCGTGCGAGTTCATGACCGGCCACGCGCTGCGGCTGTGGCCGCTGCGCGTGACGGCGGCCGAACTCACCGGCGCGCCCACCGACCTGCCGCTGGCCCGCCTGGGCCTGGGCGGACGCGAGGCCGGCGTGGCCAGCGCGCTGCGCCTGCGGCTGGAAGTCTGCGGCGGCGTCAGCCTGGAAGAGCTGGACCTGGATCAACTGGTGTTCTACCTCAACGGGCCGGACGCGCCCATGCAGCGCCTGCTGGAGCTGATCATGTGCCACACGGTCGCCGTGCTGGGCCACGACAGCGAGCGGCCCGTCTCGTGGATCAACCGGCTGCCGGCCGACGCGGTGCGCCACGAGGGGTTCGCCGACGACCAGGCGCTGCTGCCCACCGACACGCGGGTCTTCCAGGGCTATCGGCTGCTGCAGGAGTACTTCGCGTTCGCGCGCCGCTATCTGTTCTTCAGCCTGAACGGCCTGAAGCAGGGCCTGTGCACGCGGCGCGCGGCGCCGGCCGCGGCGGCTGGCCCGGCCGGCACCCGGCGTTTCGACCTGACGCTGCTGCTGTCGGCCGCAGCGCCCGAGCTCGAAGGCGCGATCTCGGCCGGGAACCTGGCGCTGCACTGCGCGCCCATCGTCAACCTGTTTCCGCGCCGCGCCGACCGCGTGGCGGTCACGCCGCGCCACCACGAGTACCACGTGGTGGTCGACCGCACCCGGCCGCTGGACTTCGAGGTCTACAGCCTGACGCGGGTGCTCGGCCATATGTCGGCGCAGCGCCCCGAACAGGAGTTCCGTCCGTTCTACGGCTCGTTCGGCGCGGACGCCGACGATTACGGCGCCTATTACTCGTTGCGGCGCGAGCCGCGGCTGGCCTCGGACAGCGCGCGCCGCCATGGCACGCGCACCAGCTATACCGGCAGCGAAGTCTATCTGTCGCTGGTCGATCGGCACGAGGCGCCGTTTGCCGATACGCTGCGCCATCTCGGCATCGACGCGCTGTGCACCAACCGCGACCTGGCGCTGCTGCTGCCGCTGGGCGGCGCCAGCGATTTCAGCCTGCGCGTGTCCGCCCCGGTGGGCGCGATCAAGGTGCTGCATGGGCCGTCGCGGCCGGCCGCGGCCATGGCCGACCACGGCACGGCATGGCAATTGATCAGCCACCTGGGGCTGCACTACCACAGCCTGACCGACCTGGACGAGACGCGCGGCGCGCAGACGCTGCGCGAGCTGCTCAACCTGTACGGCAACCTGGCCGATCCGGTGGCGCGCAAGCATATCTCGGGCGTGCGCCACGTGCGGGTCGAACCCATGCACCACCGCCTGCCCGTGCCCGGCCCCATCGTCTACGGCCGCGGCGTGCGCATCGACCTGCAGGTCGACGAGACCGCCTTCTCGGGCATCAGCCCCTACCTGTTCGGCGCGGTGCTGGAGCAGTTCTTCGCGCGCCACGTCTCCATCAACATGATGTCGGCGCTCACCCTGTCCACGCCGCAGCGCGGCGCCGTGGCGAGCTGGCGGCCCCGCATGGGCCGCCGTCCCGCGGTCTAGGCGGCGCCGCGTCCGCCGCAACGAGGAAACCCACATGCAGACCCGCAACGCCCGCCGCCTCTATCCTGTCTACGACCCCGTGCACCTGATCGGCACCGTGGCCCGCCGCGAAGACGACGGCGCCTGGACGGTGTGGTGCGACGGCCGCCCCTGGCGCGTGCGCCGGGCCGCCAGCTGCCTGCTGGTCCCCGAAGAGGGCGATACGGCGCTGATCAGCGGCCCGGATGCCGAACGCGTGTACCTGATCGCGGTGATCGAGCAGGCCGACGCGGCCCAGGCCACCCTGGAACTGGAAGGCCGCGTCAGCTTGCGTTCGCGCACCGCCGATGTCAGCCTGGAGGCGGCCGGCGAGGTGCGCCTGCGCGGCGCGCAAGCGGTGCGCGTCGAGACCGAGGCCTTGTCGGTCAAGGCCGGCCAGGCGGCGTGCGCGGCCGCCCGCATGCATTATGTGGCCGACGAGGTCGAAGGCGCGGTGGGCAGCATGCGGCTGGTCGGCAAGGTCTACGAGGCGGTGCTCGACCGCCTGACGCAACTGGCCCGCATGGCCGTGCGGCAGACCAGCGAGGTCGAGCACGTGCGCGCCGGCACCCTGGACTACCAGGCCGAGCAGAGCGCGCGCGTGCATGCGCCCTATACGATGCTGACCGCCGATGCGCTGGTCAAGGTCGACGCCAAGCAGATCCACATGGGTTGAGCATGGACGCAGCGGCCAGGACGGATCGACACGCGGCGCCGGCGGTGCTGCCGCCTGCCTTCTGGCAGGCCCTGGCGGCGGCGCCGCACGGGCACGACCTGTTTCACGTGCTGCGCTGGATCGACGCGCGCGCCGGCGCGCGCGCGCCGCTGGGCCGCGGCGCCTCGCCGCGCCACGAACCGGTGCGCATGCGGCAGGAGCCTTCGCTGGCTTTCGCGCCGGCCACCCTGGCCGCGGCGCGCGCGCCGGGCGAGGGCGCCGCGCCCGAGCTGTCCATCTACAGCTTCGGCCTGTTCGGTCCCAATGGGCCGCTGCCGCTGCACCTGACCGAGCACGCCCGCGAACGCCGCCAGCATCACGGCGACCACTCCCTGGCCGCGTTCGCCGACCTGTTCCACCATCGCCTGATCCTGCTGTTCTACCGCGCCTGGGCCGATGCGCAGTCCACCGCCAGCCTGGACCGCGGCCAGGAGCGCTTCAGCGGCTACGTGGCCAGCCTGCTGCACCTGGGCGCGCCGTCGCTGCGCCGGCGCGACAGCGTGATGGACCATGCCAAGTACCACATGGCCGGCCATCTGCTGCGCCAGACCCGCAACCCGGAAGGCCTGTGCCAGGTGCTGCGCGCCTTCTTCGGCCTGCCCGTGGGGGTAGACGAGTTCGTGGCGCAGTGGATAAGGTTGGAGGCCGGCCAGCGGCTGCGGCTGGGGGCGGGCGGCGGGCTGGGCGGCGGCGCGCCCCTGGGCGTGGCCGTGCGCGACGCCCAGCACAAGTTCAGGATCCGCCTCGGGCCGCTGGACTGGCAGGACTACCTGGCGTTCCTGCCCGGTTCGGCCCGCGCGCGCCAGCTGCTGCATTGGGTGCGCCTGTATGTGGGCGTGGAGTTCGCCTGGGAGGTGCGGCCGGTGCTGCGCCGCGACGCGGTGCGCAGCGTGCGCCTGGGCGCGGCGGCGCCGCTGGGGCTGGCGTCCTGGCTGGGCCGGCGGCCGCCGCGCCTGGGCGACGCCGCCGAGCTGTTGCTGGACTACGAGGGGCGCGAGCGCCAGGCGGCGCGGCGCGCGCAAGCGTTTCATGAAAAGGAGCAAGCGGCATGATCCACGATATGTCATACGACGGCCAGATACTGGCCTGGCCCGGCCACGGGCAGTTCCGCGCCACCAGCGGCATGCGCGGGTTCCAGCATCCCGGCCAGGCCTGCACGCCCGACAGCGGTCCGGTGCCGCCGGGGCTGTACCGCGTGCTGCTGGCCGATCGCGGCGTGGCGCTCGACGACGGGCGCGGCGTGTGCAACCTGGCGCCGGCCTGGGGCATCCAGCAGGTGCCGCGCGGCGCGGCCGCCGGCGAGTGCGAGCCTTACTGGGCCAACTGGGGCGAGAACCGCGCGCGCATGGAACCGGCCGACGCCGCCACGCGCAATCGCTGCGCCCCGGCACGCGGCGGGTTCTACCTGCACGACTCCACCAAGGGCTTCAGCCACGGCTGCATCGAGGTCGAGGGGCGCATCTTCGCGCTGCTGCGCTCGTATGCGCGCCAGCGCGGCCGCAACGCCATGATCCTCAAGGTGGCCTATGTCGCCGACCGCGCCACCAACGGCGGCACCGCGGGAGACGGCCATGCGCGCTGATCGCCATGCCTGGCTGCTGGCCGCCTGCCTGGCGCCGGCGCTGGCCGCCGCGGGCCCGCTGCGCGTGGAGAACCGGCTGGCCGAATGCGTGCGGGTGCAGCCGGGCCTGCGCAGTGTCGAGCACAACGTGGTCCTGCAGCGGTTCGACCTGACGGTCGTGCGCCCCATCGGCGATTGCGGCTGCAAGTCCGCCCTGGTCGCCTACCAGGCCAGCGTGGTGCGCGAGGACGGCACGCGCGGCGCCAGCCAGTCCGGCGTGTTCGGCGCCATGCGCTCGGGGCCGCGCATCCTGCCGCTGGCCAGCGACGCCGCGCTGCTGGGCGAGCGGCCGGTGGCGCTCGGCCTGGGCTGCGCGCCAGCCGACTGATTTCCAACGACTGACGGAGCACCATGTCCGATATCGGCCGCGCCGAGCTGTTCGGCAAACTCGATTCCCTGTCCTATCGCGCCCTGGAGGACGCCACCGCCCTGTGCAAGCTGCGCGGCAATCCCTACGTGGAGCTGGCGCACTGGGTGCACGCCATCGCGCACGCGCAGGACAGCGACCTGCACCATATCGCGCGCGCGTTCGAGCTGGATCTCGGCGCGCTGCAGCAAGACCTGGTGCGCGCGCTCGACCAATTGCCGCGCGGGGCGGGGGCGGTCTCGGACCTCTCCGAGCACGTGGACCACGTGGTGGAACGCGCCTGGGCGCTGGCGTCGCTGCGCTACGGCGCTGCGCGCATCCGCAGCGGGCACCTGCTGCTGGCGCTGCTGCGCGACCCCAGCCTGCGCGGCGTGCTGGCCGGCATGTCGGGGCAGTTCGCCCGCGTCGTGCCAGACCTGCTGCTGCAAGGCCTGCCCGAGATGACGCGCGGCTCGCCCGAGGCGCGCGCCGACGCTGCCGTGGCCGATGCGCCGCCGGATGGCGGCGGCGCGGCCGGCGCGCTGGCGCGCTACGCGGTGGACCTGACCGCCCAGGCGCGCGCCGGCCGGCTCGATCCGGTGACCGGGCGCGACGACGAAATCCGCCAGTTGATCGACGTGCTGATGCGGCGGCGCCAGAACAATCCCCTGCTCACCGGCGAGGCCGGCGTGGGCAAGACCGCGGTGGTCGAGGGCCTGGCCCTGCGGCTGGCGCGCGGCGATGTGCCGGCGCCGCTGCGCGAGGTGGCGCTGTACCTGCTGGATATCGGGCTGCTGCAGGCCGGCGCCGGCGTCAAGGGCGAGTTCGAGCAGCGCCTGCGCCAGGTCATCGACGCGGTGCAGGGCAGCGAACGCCCCATCGTGCTGTTCATCGACGAAATCCATACCCTGGTGGGGGCCGGCGGCGCGGCGGGGACGGGCGATGCCGCCAACCTGCTCAAGCCGGCGCTGGCGCGCGGACAGCTGCGCACCATCGGCGCCACGACCTGGGCCGAATACAAGCAGTACATCGAGAAAGACCCGGCGCTGACGCGGCGCTTCCAGGCCATCCAGGTGCACGAGCCCGACGAGGCCGGCGCGCGGCGCATGCTGCGCGGCCTGGCCGGCGCCCTGCAGGCGCATCATGGCGTGCTGCTGCTGGACGAGGCCGTGGAGGCCGCCGTGCGGCTGTCGCATCGCTACATCCCGGCGCGCCAGTTGCCGGACAAGGCGGTCGCCCTGCTCGACACGGCCTGCGCGCGCGTGGCGGTCAGCCAGCAGGCCACGCCGGCCGCGCTGGAAGACGCGCGCCGCCGCATCGACGCGCTGGATCTCGAGCTGGAAATCGCCGCGCGCGAGGCGCGGCTGGACGCCGGCCCGGCCGAGCGCGTGGCGGGGCTGCGCGAGCAGGGCCAGGCGGCGCGCGCCGAGGCCGACGCCCTGGCGGCGCGCTGGGAGCGCGAAGCGGCGCTGGCCGGCCAGGTGTTCGGCCTGCGCGAACAGCTGGACGCGGCCGACGAGCAGTCCGCGCCGGCCTTGCGCGCCGCGCTGCGCGAAGCCGCCGACGCGCTGGCGCGCAGCCAGGGCGAGGCGCCGCTGATCCACCCGGCGGTCGATGCCGCGGCCGTGGCGGCCGTGGTGGCCGATTGGACCGGCATCCCCGTGGGCCGCATGGTGCGCGACGAAGCGCAGGCCGTGCTGGCGCTGGCCGACACCCTGGAGCGCCGCGTCGTCGGCCAGCGCCATGCGCTGGAACTGATCGCGCGCCGCATCCAGACCGCGCGCGCCGGTCTGACCGACCCGGGCAAGCCGGTCGGCGTGTTCCTGCTGTGCGGCCCGAGCGGCGTGGGCAAGACCGAGACCGCGCTGGCCCTGGCCGAGGCCCTGTATGGCGGCGAGCAGAATCTCATCACCATCAACATGAGCGAGTTCCAGGAGTCGCACACGGTGTCGACCCTGAAGGGCGCGCCGCCGGGCTATGTGGGCTACGGCGAGGGCGGCGTGCTGACCGAAGCGGTGCGGCGCCGCCCGCACAGCGTGGTGCTGCTCGACGAGGTCGAGAAAGCCCACGCCGACGTGCACGAGATTTTCTTCCAGGTGTTCGACAAGGGGTGGATGGAAGACGGCGAAGGCCGTTACATCGATTTCCGCAACACGGTCATCCTGTTGACCGCCAACGTGGGCGCGGACCTGATCGCCAGCCTGTGCGCCGACCCCGAGCTGGCGCCCGAGCCCGACGCGCTGGCGGCGGCCCTGCGCGCGCCGCTGCGCGACGTGTTTCCCGCGGCCTTGCTGGGCCGCCTGGCGGCCGTGCCCTATCTGCCGCTGTCGGACAGCATGCTGGCGCACATCGTGGCCTTGCAGTTCGAACGCGTCGGCCAGCGCCTGCGCGAGCGCCACGGCATGGATTTGGAAGTCGAACCGGCCGCCGCCGAGCTGGTGGTGGCGCGCTGCGTCGAGGTCGAATCCGGCGCGCGCATGGTCGACGCCATCCTGAGCCAGCGCGTCCTGCCGCAGATCGGCCGCGAATTGCTGGGCGCCTCCCTGCAGCAACGCACCTGGCGCCGCGTGCGCGTGCGGGCGGTCGACGGCGAGTTCGCCTGCGAGTACGAGTAGAACGGATCCGCGGCGCGCCTGGTCCCCGCATGGGGATGAGGTGCCTGCCCGCGCGGCGCGCCTGTCCCAGCGGGGACAGGCGCGTCCTGCCGCGGATGTCAGTCCGCCTGGTCCGCGCGCGGCGCGGCCGGGCGCAGGAAGGTGCCTCCCGCCGGCGCATGGTCGTGCGCGGCCGGGCCGTCGCCGGCCGCGTGGCGCGGCAGCAGCGTGTCGCGCACCGGGTCGGCGCGCAGCGGCGCCAGCGGATCGTGCGCGGGCAGGGCCGACGGGGTGGCGTCGGCGAACACGTCCGCGCCGCCATGCGGCGCGTCGAACAGCGCCAGCGGGTCGCCCGCCGGGCGGCTGACCGCGGCGTCGCCGGCCGGCAGATGCGCCAGCGGATCGGCGGCGTTGCGCGCCTGCGCCGAATCCAGGTCGAAGGGGTGCGTGGCGGCATCGGCGGTGCCGCCCACCGGCAGGGTGCCGGGGCCGAACAGGCCGCTGAATATGTCCTCGGCCGCCCCGGCGCCGGCTTGCCCGCGCCGGGGCGCATCGGCGGGCGTGTCCGCCGCCGCCTCGGGCAGTGCTGCCGGCCGTGCGTCGGGCGCATCGGGCCCGCTCACCTCCAGCGTGTGCGCGCCCACGCGCAGCGTATCGCCCGCCTGGATGGCGCGCACGGCGCCGGGCGCGAGCGCCGCGTCGTTGATGTGCACCGCGGCCATGCCGCTCAGGTTGTGCAGGCGCCAGCCTTGCGCGTCGGCGCGCAGCGCGGCCTGCACGCGGCATAGCTGGCCGGGCGCGGCCGGCAGGGCCAGGCAATTCTCGGCGTCGCGGCCCAGCGTGCCGCCGGGCGCGTGGAAATCCGCCCGGCGCGCGCTTGCGCCAGGCTCGGGGTTGCGTACGATCAGCGTCAGCATCATGGCGTGGGTCCGTGCCAGGGAAGGGCGTCAGCCGGCTGGCGCCGCGCGGGCGCGCTCGTAGGCCGGCCCCCATTGCGGATGGCCGGCCTCGTTGGGTTCCAGCGTGAACGCGGGATCTGCCTGCAGGATGCGGCGAAAGCCCGCCTCGCACAGCACCCGGTGGTCCGTGACGCAGTAACTGAAGGCCTGCAGCTTCCAGGCCTCGATGCGCATGGACTGGGGCGCCTGCGCCAGCGCATCGGCGTGCGCCACCTGGCGGATCACGTCGCCATAGGCGCCGGCGCTGTATGACTGGCGGATCTGTTGCAGGTCGCGCTCGGCCTGGTCGCTGGCTGGCTCGCCGGCGCGCTCGGAGGTGGGGCTGGCGCAGCCCGCCAGCAGGATGGCGCAGCCCAGCAGGGTCGCGTGAAATCGCAGAGTCATGAACGGAAAGGTCGTGGCGGTCTTCGATTCCCGCGCGGCGCGTTACCGCATGTGTGCCGCGTGGATGGTCTGGCCATGATATCGGCGCCGTGCGACAGAAATAATTCGAGGGGTAAACCAATCATGACCAATTGCTGGCGCGGCGCGCCGCGGACGTAACAGGCGTAACCATATCTTCGTTGTCATAAAGGTGCCGTGCGCGTCGCTTGTCATAGCGGCTTTCCTCGACATGGAAAACGGACCTGCCGGATGGCGAATCGACGCTTGCTTGTTGCTGTGCCCACGCGGCGCGCGTTGCGCGCGGCGGCCTGGATTGCCGTCGCGGTGCTGGCCGCCGGGTGCGCGTCCACGGCCAGCCGCAAGGCGGCGCCTTACGCGATCGAGCTGAAGGCCGATCCGCGCGTCAATCCCGATGCCTCGGGCCGGCCCTCGCCGATCCAGGTCACGCTGTACGAGCTGCGTTCGTCCGCCGAGTTCGAGGCGCGCGATTTCTTCACCCTGCAAGGCGACGCGCAGGCCGCGCTGGGCAAGTCGCTCATCGAAACCGACCAGGTCATCCTGCAGCCCGGCGAAACCCGCAAGCTGTCGTATCCGGGCAATACCGAGGCGCGCGTGGTCGGCATCGTGGCGGCCTATCGCGACCTCGAGCGCAGTCCCTGGCGCATCGTCGTGCCCCTGCCGCAGGCCCAGAACACCAACATCTACAAGTTCTGGCAGTTCTCGCCCAACGAGGAGACCGTGCGCGTCGCGGTGGGCGGACAGGGCGTGCAAATCGTCGACCGGGAGCGTTCCTGGTGGCCCTTCTGACGCCGCGCCGCGGGCGCCGGCGTGTCTTCATCTCTTGAATCGCATATGGCACTGGACAACAAGGTCGTCTGGTCGGAGGGCATGTTCCTGCGGCCGCAACATTTCCAGCAGTTCGAACGGCATATCGAGGCGCAGTTGCGCGTGCGCGCCGCGGCGGCCTCGGGCTGCGGCTGGGGCTACACCGCGCTGGAGATCGATCGCGACGCGCTGGCGCTGGGCAAGCTGGCGCTGGCGCGCGCCGCGGGCGTGCTGCCCGACGGCACGCCGTTCGAGTTCGAGCGCGCCGACGAGGGGCCACCGGCGCTGGACATCGACCCGGCCATGCGCGATGCGCGCGTGATGCTGGCGCTGCCGCGCCGCCGCGCCGGCGCCTGCGAAGTGGTCTACGAAGACGGCGCGGATACGCTGGCGCGCTATTGCGTGCATGAAGGCGAGATCGAGGACTCCGGCTCGGTGGGCCTGGAGCCGGCGCTGGTGCAGCTGGGCCGTTTGCGCCTGCGGCTGGTTCCCGAAACCGAGCTGGGCGACGAATGGGTGGCGCTGGGCGCCGCGCGGGTGCTGGAGCGCCGCGCCGACCACCGCGTGGTGCTCGACGAGATGTACATCCCGCCCTGGCTGGCCGCCGACGCCAATCCGGCGCTGCGCGGCTATGCCGGCGAGCTGTCCGGGCTGCTGCAGGCGCGCGCAGCGGCGCTGGCGCAGCGGCTGGCGCAGCCGGGCCGCGGCGGCGTCTCCGAAGTGGCCGACTTCCTGCTGCTGGCGCTGGTAAACCGCTACGCCGGCGCGCTGTGGCACGCGCGCCAGGTGCCGGCCCTGCATCCCGAACGGCTGTTTCGCGACTGGCTGATGCTGGCCTGCGACCTGGCCACCTATACCTGCGCCACGCGCCTGCCCGAGGTGCTGCCCGATTACCGCCACGACGACCTGCAGGCCAGTTTCGGGCCGCTCATGGCCGAGCTGCGCCGCTCGCTGTCGGTGGTGCTGGAGCAGCACGCCGTGCAGATCCCGCTGCATGACCGCGGCCAGGGCGTGCGCGTGGCGCAGATCGCCGATGCCGAACTGCTGCGCAGCGCCGGCTTCGTGCTGGCCGTGCACGCCGACATGCCGGCCGAGACGGTGCGCACGCGCTTTCCGGCCCAGGTCAAGATCGGCCCGGTCGAGCGCATCCGCGACCTGGTGCACCTGCAATTGCCCGGCGTGGCGGTGCGCGCCCTGCCGGTGGCGCCGCGCCAGATTCCCTACAGCGCGGGCCACGTGTACTTCGAGCTGGACAAGAACGGCGAGTTCTGGCGGCAGCTGGAGCGCACCGGCGCGCTGGCCCTGCACCTGGCGGGCGAGTTTCCCGGCCTGGCGCTGGAGTTCTGGGCCGTGCGCGACTGAACCGGGCACAGGAGACCATCATGCACGCCGCCAATCCTCCCTTTCCCGACTTCGGCGCCGACGCGGCGGCCGACCCCGGCGCGGCCAGCCGGCTGCGCCCGCACGAGTACGTCATCAGCGGCTCCAACCCGCTGGTGGCGGCGGCCAATCCGCTGCTGGACCTGATCCCGCAGATCCGCGCCACCACGGCCCATCCCGCGCCGGCCATGCTGCGCGAGTACCTGGTCGACGAAGTGCGCCAGTTCGAGCTGCGCGCGCAACAGGCCGGCATTCCCAACGAAACCATCCTGGGCGCGCGCTACTGCCTGTGCACGGCGCTGGACGAGGCCGCCGCGCTCACGCCGTGGGGCGGGGGCGGCGTATGGTCGGCGCACAGCCTGCTGGTGACGTTCCATAACGAAACCTGGGGCGGCGAGAAGTTCTTCCAGCTGCTGGCCAAGCTGTCGCAGAACCCGGGCCAGCACCTGGATTTGCTGGAGCTGCTGTACTACTGCCTGCTGCTGGGCTTCGAGGGCCGCTACCGCGTCATCGACAACGGCCGCACGCAGCTCGAGACCTTGCGCCAGCGCCTGCTGCGCATCCTGCGCGGCGCGCGCGGCGAGTATCCGCGCGCGCTCTCGCCGCATTGGCGCGACACGCCGGTGCAGCAGGCGCTGCGCCGCCTGCCGGTGCCGCTGTGGGCCTACGGGGCGCTGGCGGCGGCGCTGGCGCTGGCGTTGTTCTGGGGCCTGTCGTGGCGCCTGGGCGAACGCTCGGATGCCGTGTTCGCCGCGGTCGCGCGGCTCAAGCCGCCCACGGTGCAGATCGCCCCGGCGCCGCGCCCGGCGCCCGCGCCCCGCCTGGCCGTGTTCCTGCAACCCGAGGTGCGCGACCGCCTGGTGACGGTGCGCGACGAGGTCGATCGCAGCGTGGTGGTGCTGCGCGGCGACGGGCTGTTCGAATCGGGCGCGGTCGCGGTGCGCGACCGCTATGCGCCGGTGCTGGCGCGGGTGGCCGAGGCGCTGGGCCAGACGCGCGGCGATATCGTGGTGCGCGGCTATACCGACAACGTTCCCATCCGCACGGCGCGCTTTCCGTCCAACTGGCATCTGTCGCAGGCGCGCGCCGAGGCGGTCAAGGCGGTGATCGACGCGCGCCTGGGCCAGGCCGGACGCGTGCGCGCAGAAGGGCGCGGCGAGGCCGATCCGCTGGCCCCCAATGACACCCCCGCCGGACGCTCGGTCAACCGGCGGGTCGAAATTACCGTGATGGTGCCGCCGGCGCCGCATGCCCGCACGCCCGAAGAAGGAGCCACGCCATGATCCCGCGCCTGTTCGGATGGCTGTTCTCGCGCGGCCTGTGGAGCTTCCTGGGCCTGGTGGCGCTGGCCCTGCTGGTGTGGATCGCCGGGCCGCTGCTGGCGATCGGCGCGCTGCGCCCGCTGGAAAGCGAGACCGCGCGCGTACTGGTCATCGCCGCGCTGTTCGCCTTCGCGCTGCTGCGCCTGCTGTGGCGCAAGTGGCGCGAAGGCCGCCTCAACGCCCAGCTGCTGGGCCAGCTGCGCCGGCCGGCCCGTCCCGAGGCCGAGGCCGCGGCCGAGCCGCCGCCTTCGGACCTGCGCGAACTGGAAGGCCGTTTCGACGAGGCGGTGGAGCTGTTGCGCAAGACGCGCTTCGACGGAGGCGGCGGGCGCGGCTGGCTGCAGCGCTATTCGCGCCAATACCTGTACCAGCTGCCCTGGTACGTCATTATCGGCGCGCCAGGCTCGGGCAAGACCACGGCCCTGGTCAACTCGGGCCTGGACTTCCCGCTGGCCGAGCGCTTCGGCAAGGCCGCGCTGCGCGGCGTGGGCGGCACCCGCAACTGCGATTGGTGGTTCACCGACGACGCGGTGCTGCTCGATACCGCCGGCCGCTACACCACCCATGAAAGCGACCCCACCGGCGACGAGGAGTCCTGGCGCGGCTTTCTCGGCCTGTTGACGCGCTTTCGGGGCCGCCAGCCCATCAACGGCGCCATGCTCACCGTCAGCATCGAGGACTTGCTGGCCGCGTCCGACGCCGAGCGCGCGCGCCACGCCGCGGTGCTGCGCCGGCGCCTGCAGGAGCTGCGCGAGCAGCTGGGCATCCATTTCCCGGTCTATGTGCTGGTGACCAAGGCCGACCTGCTGGCCGGCTTCGAGCAGTACTTCGCCTCGTTCAGCCGCGAAGACCTGGAGCAGGTATGGGGCTTCACCTTGCCCTATGCGCGCGCCCAGGAGCCGGACTTCGACCTGTACGAAGCCTTTCATGCCGAGTACCGGCTGCTGCAGCGCCGGCTCGACGATGCCCTGCCCGAAGTGCTGGCCGCCGAGCCGGACGAGGCGCGCCGCGCGCTGGCCTACCTGCTGCCGCAGCAGTTCGCCGGCCTGCAGGCCGTGCTGGGCCATTTCCTCAGCGACGTGTTCGCCAGCTCGCGCTTCGAGGAGCGCCTGGTGCCGCGCGGCGTGTACTTCACCAGCGGCACCCAGGGCGGCGAGACCTTCGACCAGGTCACCGGCCACCTCAAGCGCTATCTGCGCATCGAAAGCGGGCCGGCCCCGGCCGCCGCCGAGGAAGGCCGCAGCTTCTTCCTCAAGCGGCTGCTGCAGGACGTGATCTTTCCCGAGGCCGGCCTGGCCGGCCGCAACCTGCGCTGGGAGCGCCGCTACCGCCGCCTGCACTGGGCCGGCTACGGCCTGATCACGCTGGCGTTCCTGGGCCTGGCGGCGGGCTGGCTGGCCAGCTACGGCAACAACGTGCGCTATCTCGACGAAGTGGCGCGCCGCGTGCCGACGGTGGACAAGCTGGGGCGCGATATCAAGATCACCCGCTCGGGCGATGTGCTGGGCCTGATGCCCTTCCTGGACGGCCTGTGGTACCTGCCGCGTGACGCCGCCTTCGAGCCGGACGCGCCGCCGCTGTCCTATCGCTTCGGGCTGTACCAGGGCGGCAAGATGCACGCCGCGATGCAGGGCGTTTATCGCGGCACGCTCGACAGCGTCCTGCTGCCGCAGGTGGCGCGCCGCATCGAGGCGGCGCTGCGCGCGGCCCGCGCCGACGACCTGGAGTACGGCTACGAGGCCCTGCGCGCCTACCTGATGCTGTACGAGGCTGACCACTACGACGCCGAGTTCATGCACGCCTGGCTGCTGTCCGACATGCAGGGCACGCTGCCCGAGGGCTACACGCGCCGGCAGTACGACCTGATGTCGCTGCACCTGCGCCAGCTGGCGCAGGGCGGCGTGCTGGCCTCGCCGTTTCCGCGCGACGAGGCGCTGGTGCGGCAGGCGCGCGACGAACTGGCGCGCCACACGCTGGCGCAGCGCGCCTACAGCCGGCTGCGCCGCATGCTGGCCGGCGCCGACGATCAGCCGCCGACCACCGCGGTGACGCTGGGCGGGCCGCAGGCCAGCGCCGTCTTCGTGCGCAAGAGCGGCAAGCCGCTGGCCCAGGGCATCGCGGCGCTGTACACCTACCGCGGCTATTGGGACGTGTTCAATCCGCGCGTCACGCGCGTGGCCGAGCGCCTGCGCAGCGACGATGCCTGGGTCCTGGACATCGCGCCGCCGGGCGTGCTGGACGAGGCTGCGCGCCAGCAGCTCATCGTCGACATCAAGCGCCTGTACCTCAACGACTACGTGGCGCGCTGGGACGGCTACCTGGACGACCTGGCGCTGGCGCCGCGCAGCTCGCTGCTGCAAAGCATCCAGCTGGCGCGCACCCTGTCGGCGCCCGATTCGCCGCTGGTGCGGCTGACCCAGGGCGTGGCGCGCGAGACCACGCTGCTGCGCGACGCGGGCGGCGACGAGCGCTCGCTGGCGGACCAGGCGCGCGACCGCGTCAGCAGCACGCGCGAGGCGCTGGAGCAGATGTTCGGCCCGACCGGCCCGGGCGCGGCCACGCGCGCCGACGCCGGCGACGGCAAGCTGGAGCGCGTGGTCGACCAGCACTTCGAGCCATGGCGCAGGCTGGCGCGCGCCGACGGGCAGGGCGGCGCGCCGATTGCCGCCACCACCAGCCTGGTCAACGAGCTGTACACCTATCTGACGGCGGCCGACGCGGCTCTGCGCAGCGCCAGCCCGGCGCCCGCCTCCGATGTGGTGACCAAGCTGCGCGCCGAGGCTGGCCGCCTGCCGCGGCCCTTGCGCGACGTGCTCGACGACTTGTCCACCGGCGCGGCAGGCGAAGTGTCCGGCGTGGCGCGCGAGCGGCTGGGCGAAGACCTGTACGCCACCATCGGCCTGTTCTGCCGCCAGGCCATCGCCGGCCGCTATCCTTTCGCGCCCGGCTCGCCGCGCGACGTCGCGCCCAATGACCTGGCGCGGCTGTTCGCGCCCAACGGCATGATGGACGAGTTCTTCCAGAAGAACCTGGTCAGCCAGATCGATGTGTCCGAGGCGCGCTGGCGCTTCAAGCCGGGCATGGACGGCACGCCGGGCCAGGCGTCGGCGCTGCTGGATTCGTTCCAGCGCGCCGCCGCGATCCGCGACGCCTATTTCCTGGCCGGTAGCGCGGAGCCGGCCTTTCGCGTCTCGATCCGTCCGGTGGAAATGGACCCGGCCATCACGCAATTCGTCATGGACGTGGACGGCCAGACCGTGCGCTATGCGCATGGCCCGCAGGTCGCCACCTCCGTGCAATGGCCGGGGCCGCGCGGCGCCAACCAGGTGCGCATCGAGCTGACGCCCCAGGTCGGCGCGGCGGGCCTGTCGGCCAGCGGACCGTGGGCGCTCAATCGCCTGCTCGACCAGGCCCGCGTCACGCGCGGCGCCTCGCCCGAGATCTCGCTGGCCAGCTTCGATATCGGCGGCCGCAAAGTGGTGCTGGAGATTCGCGCGGGCAGCGTCAGGAGCCCCTTTCACCTGGCCGAGATGCGGGGTTTTTCCTGCCCGGGCCGTTCATGAGCGGCGGACGCGCCATGCCGGGCGCGGACCCGGACGGCGGCGTGGGCTGGTACGGCAAGATCCCGGCCGCCGGCGACTTCATGCGCCGGCGCCTGTCGCACGGGCTGGTGGCCTGGTGGGACAAGTGGCTGCAGTACGGGCTGGCCGCCTTGCGCCAGATGCCCGCCGGCGGCGCCGAGTGCGCCTACGCGGCCGCGCCGTTGTGGAACTTCGCCATCCCCGCCGGGGCCGGCGCCGGCGCGGTCCTGCTGGGCGGCATGGCGCCCAGCCGCGACCGCGTGGGCCGCGCCTATCCGTTGAGCGCCATGGCGGTCGTGCCCGCGCAGGCCTATCAGCCCGGCCTGCTGGAGGACGCCGGCGACTACTACCGCCAGCTTGGCGCCACCTTGCTGGCGGCGGTGCGGCGCGGCGGCGCGGCCGAGCAGCTGGACCGCCAGCTGCAGGCCATGCCGCTGCCCGTGGCCATGCCGCCGGCGCGGCCGGCCCCGGCCGGCCAGGACATCCTGGACATCCTCAACGCCGGGCAGGCCGGCAATGCGCCACTGGCCGGCGCGCGCGGGCTGGCCGCCTGGCCCGAGCTGCCGTTCTGTTTCAACCCCGGTTCGCACACCAGCTACTGGTGGACCAACCAGGCCGATGGCGCCGCCTTGCAGACGTACGTGCACGGCGGCGCCCTGAACGCCACGCTGTTCCTGCGCCTGTTCGCGGCGCCGCCGGCGTGGCGCGTGTAACGCAAGGCCGCCTCCGGAGCCCTCATGCGCCCATCTTCCGCCACCGATACCGCGTCCGTCCTCGAGGCCGCCGCGCCGCGGCCCCTGGACGTGGATGCGGCCGCACCCATGCCGCCGGCGCGTGTGCGCCGGGTGCTGGCCGACCTGCTGGAACAGCTGGCGCCCTTGCATGAGCGCTGGCGCGTGCACGGCCGCATCGCGCCGCGGACCGTAGGCCTGGACGGCGACGGGCGGGCTCGCCTGCTGGTCGACGCCGCGCAGCCGGCGGCCGATGCCGAGGCGCTGGCGCACGCGGCCGGTTTCGCCGCCTTCGAGCAGTACAGCGACGATCCAGGCCAGCCGTGCGGACCCTGGACCGACATCTACGGACTGAGCGCGCTGGCCTATGCGCTGGCCACAGGCGCGGCGCCGCCGTCGGCCCTGCGGCGCTGCGTGCGCGACGATTGCGCGCCCTTGGCGCGGCGCCTGGACGAGAAGCGCTGGCAGGCGCTGGCGCAAGCCATCGATGCCGGGCTGGCGCCCGACTATCGCGATCGTCCGGCGAGCCTGGCGGCGTTCGCGCGCCTGCTGGATGCGGCCGACAGGCAGGCCGAGCCGCCGCCGATCGCGCCCGTCGCGTCCGCCACGTCCGCCACGGTGGCCGTGGCGCAGGCACCGGCGCCGGCCGCCTTGCCGTCCCGGGCGCCCGCGCGGCGTCCGGCGCGCACGTCCGCGCTGGCGGTGCTGGCTGTCCTCGCCGTGCTGGCCGTCGTCCTGTATGCCGCCCTGGGCGGCCGCGCCGGCGACGAGCCGGCCGCATCCCTGGCCGCCGCGCCCATGCCCGCGCCGACGTCCGCGCCGACGTCCGCGCCCATGCCTGCCCCCGAACCCGCGCCCGAGCCTCCAGCGCCCGCGCCCGAACCCTCGCCGGCCTCCGAGCCCGCCCCGTTGCCCGAGCCCACGCCAACCCCCGAATCCGTATCGGCGCCGGCGCCGCAACCGGCGCCCGCGCCGGCCGCGCCACCGCCGGCCGCGCCGCAGCCGGTCAGCGTACGCGTCGATATCCGGCCATGGGGCGAGGTCTGGATCGATGGCCGCTCGCGCGGGGTCAGCCCGCCGCTCAAGCAGCTGAGCCTGCCGCCGGGGCGCTATGCCGTCACGGTGCGCAACCCGGCCGGCCCGGACCATCGCCTCGACCTGCACGTCGCCGCGGGGCAGGGCGCCGCCATCGCCCATGCATTCGAATGAATCGCCGCGCCGGGTTATGCTATGGCCTTCTTCAATCCCGCGCCGGGACGACCCGGCGCGTGTACTGGCCTGAGGACGACCTCGCGAGATCCCATCCGTGTCGTCCATCCATCCCGCTCCCACCGATTCGCGCACCCTGGTGCCGCGCGCCACGCGCATCCGCCTGGCGATCGCCTGGCTCGTCACCCTGCTGTTCCTGACCCTGGGCGAAGGCCTGCTGGCCGCGCCCACCGCGCCGCTGGCCACGCTGCTTTCCGTGCTCCTGGTCGGCACCATCATCATGGCCGCCTTCGTGGTGGTGCGTGAGGCCGACCATCTGGCCGAACAGCTGGGCGAGCCCTATGGCACGCTGATCCTGACCCTGTCGGTGGTCGGCATCGAGGTCATCCTGATCGCCGCCGTCATGCTGGGCCCGGGCGAGTTTCCCACCATCGGCCGCGACTCGATCTTCGCGGTGATGATGATCATCCTCAACCTGGTGACAGGCCTGTGCGTGCTGCTGGGCGCCTGGCGCCACGGCGCGCAGGCGTACAACGCGCAGGGCGCGTCGGCCTACCTGGCCATGATCGCGCTGCTGACCGGCATGGCGCTGCTGCTGCCCAATGCCACCGTGTCCGGCGGGCCGGGCATGTTCTCGCCCGCGCAGGCGATTGCGTTCTCGGTGCTGACGGTGGCGCTGTACGCGGCGTTTCTGGCGCTGCAGACGGGGCGCTGCCGCCACTTGTTCATACAGCCCGCCGGCGGCGCCATGGCGATTGCCGCGCCGGCGAGCGCGCCGCGTCCCGAGGCCGGCCATGGCGCCGGCGGACGCCGGACCGCGCTGGTGCGTTCGCTGGTGCTGCTGGCCGCGCTGCTGCCCATCGTGCTGCTGTCGCACAGCCTGGCCGTGGTGGTCGACTACGGCATTTCGGCCGCGGGCCTGCCTGCCGCGCTGGGCGGGCTGGTCATCGCCATCATCGTGTTCACCCCCGAATCGGTCACGGCGGTGCGCGCGGCCCGCGCCAACGAAATGCAGCGCGTCATGAACCTGTGCCTGGGGGCCTTCGTGTCCACCGTGGGGCTGACCGTGCCGGCCGTGCTGGCCATCGGCCTGCTGACCGGCAAGACGGTGGTGTTCGGGATCTCGGCGGCCGAAACCGTGCTGTTCGCGCTGACGCTGTTGCTCAGCCTGTTCACCTTCATGGGCCAGCGCACCACGCCGGTCACCGGCCTGGCGCACCTGGCGCTGTTCGCCGTGTTCGGCGTGCTGCTGTTCGCGCCGTGACGGCGCGCCGCGCAATCGTCCATCCGCATAGTCCGCGCGCCCGATGCCGGCCTAGTCCGTCCGCCGGCGGATCGCTGCTAGTCCCGTATGGCAAACGCGCCGCCGTTGTGCGACGCTAGTGCGGCGCGGGGCGGTCCGGCGCGGGCGGCATTCTCCGGGACGGGAGTACGGCATGGGCAAGGCGACGTGGCGACAAGTGTGGGAACGGGCGCGGGCGCTGGCCGGCGCGGCGGCCCTGGCGGTGCTGGCCGGGTGCGCGGCGCCCGGCGCGCAGGATCCCGGGCAGGCGCGCAACACGGCGCGCGAGGCCTACATCTATGCCTACCCGATGCTGTACCACTACCGCTCCATGTACGAGCAGGCCATCGATACGGCCTCGCCCGCCTACCTGGGCGGCTTCGGCGTGTTCCAGCATCGCGCCGAGCCGTACACGCCGCAAAGCGTCGACGTGGCCACCCCCAACGTCGACACGCTGTACTCGCGCGCCTGGCTCGACCTGCGCGCCGAGCCCTGGGTGCTGTCGCTGCCGGCGGTGCCGAAATCGCGCTACAACGCGTTCCAGCTGGTGGATATGTACACCTACAACCTGGCCTACCTGGGCACGCGCGCCACGGGTTTCGGGTCGGGGCATTACCTGATCGCCGGCCCGGGCTGGACCGGCCCCGTGCCCAAGGGCATCACGCAGGTGGTGCGCGCCGACACCGATTTCGTCGCCGTGCTCGGCCGCACCGCGCTGAACGGCCCGGCCGACATCAAGGCCGTGCACGCGCTGCAGGCGCGCTATGGCCTGCGGCCGCTCAGCGCCTACACCGGCACGGCTGCGCCGGCCGGCGCGCCGCCGGTCGATTGGCTGCCCTGGAACGAGCAGCGCGCCAGTTCCATCGGTTTCATCGCCTATCTGAACCAGTTGCTGGCCCATACGCAGCCGCAGCCGGAGTCCGAAGCCGACATGATGGCGCGCTTCGCGCGCATCGGCATCGCGCCCGGCCGCGACTTCGAACCGGCCAGGCTGGACGCGGCCACGCGCCGCGCCATGGACGCCGGCATCGTCGATGCCCAGCAGGCCATCGAGCAGGGCGCCCGCCACGCCGCGGCTCCGGCCACGCCGGCCAGCCTGTACGGTTCGCGCGAGCAACTGGGCGGCGACTATCTCAAGCGCGCCGTCGCGGCGGCTGTCGGCATCTACGGCAACACGGCCGACGAAGCCATCTACCTGACCATCGGCGAAGACGCGCAGGGCAGGCCGCTCGATGGCGCGCGGGCCTACGAGCTGCGCTTCGCGCCCGGCCGCCAGCCGCCGGTGCGGTTCTTCTGGTCGATCAGCGTGTACGCCTTGCCCGCGCGCGGCCTGGCCGAAAACCCCATCGACCGCTATGCCATCGGCAGCCGCACCAAGGGCATCAAGCGCGGCCGCGACGGTTCGCTGACGGTGTATCTGCAGCACGACGCGCCGGCGCGCGCGCATGCGCCCAACTGGCTGCCCACGCCGGCCGGGCCATTCGTCGTGGTGGCGCGCTTCTATGGCCCCCAGCCGGCGCTGCGCGACGGCGCCTGGGTCATGCCGGCGCTGGTGCCGGCGCGCTAGGGGCGCCTCACCACGAATAGCGCACGCCGATGTTGCCGTAGTAAGCCTGGCGCTGGTTGCCGTCCAGGTCGAAGCCGTAGCCCGCCGAGGCGTACAGCTCGGTCTGGCGGTTCAGCGGCGCGGCCAGGCCGATGCGCAGGTCCATCGAAGTCGACCCGTACTCGGTGCGGATCGAATCGCTCGGCCCGAACGAGACCGATTCGCCGTGGCTGAAGCGGTGCCAGAGATTGATGCGCGCGTAGGGGCGGATCCTCTCCGGCTGGTCGGCGTTGCCCTGCAGCAGCAGGCCGATGCGGCCGGTCAGCGCGCCGCCGCCGTGGTAGCGGATGGTCGAGTAGGCGTCGTGCGTATCGTCCAGCGAGGTGTACTGGTAGACCAGTTGCGCCTGTGGCTGCAGCATGATGTCGTGGCGCGGAAAGAACGAATAACCGGCTTCGGACGAGGCCGTGAAGCCCCAGCCCTCGAGCGAGGCGGCCACTCCTCGGTCCGAGCGCGAGCGCCCCGTGTAGTAATTGCCCATCAGCACATTGTCCCAGTACCAGTTGGTGTGCTTGAGCCGCGTCCAGTAAAGGCCCAGGCCATAGGCTTCGACGCGCAGCTTGCCGGCCTGCTTGCCGTGCTCGCCCTGCACGAAGCCATCCACGCGGCCGTCGGCCTGCCCATAGGCGCCGAACAGCCCGAGGCGGTCGCTCAGGCCGTCGTCGCGATCGCGCTCGAGCATGTCGGCGCCGGCCTGCGCGATCCAGATGTTGCCCTTGAAGCGCGGCTCCACGTCGCCATCCCAGCGTTGCGTCAGGCGCTGGCCGATCACCCGGCCCCAGCCGGCCTTGCGTTGCGCCGAGTTCAGCAGGGCGTATTGGTCGCCCATCCGGTCATGGAAGGTATCGAGCATGCGCGCGCCGACCTGGCGCGCCACTTCGGGCGCCATGACCGCGCCCGGGGTCTCCGGACGATAGGTGGGGATGGGCTCGCCCGGCTGGTCCGGGTTGGTCGGGTCCACGGGCGGCAGGATGGCCGAGCGCAGGTACCAGTTCTGTTCCTGCTCGGGTGTCTGCGCGCCCCGGTACAACTGGTAGTCGTAGGCGCCCACCACCACGGGTTCGGACAGCGAGAACGCGGTCGCCGTCGTGGTGCCGCCGTTGCGGGTGTCGACCACCAGGATGCCCTGCGCCTGGGTCGCCGCGCCCGGGCCGCCGGTATTCTTGATGCGCAGCTTGCTGCTGCCGCTGGCGGTGCCGCCATCGATCACCAGCTTGTCCGACGGGGAGTCGTCCGCGCCCAGGTAGGTGTTCAGGGCGATGGTGCCGTCGCCGCTGTAGTTGCCCACGGTCAGTGTCTTGTAGGCGCCGCCTTGCGGCGCCGCGAAGTCGATCAGGCTGGGATCGTTGACCAGGTTGGTGATGGTCGAGCTGCCCGTCATGTGCCAGGTGGTGTCGATCAGCGTGACGTGCGAGGTGTTGCCCGGCTCGGTGATGGCCGCGCCGGTCAGGTCGGCATTGCGCGCCACGACCGTGGCCGTGGCGGCGATGCCGGCGGCGCGCGTGCCATGCAGGATGGCGGGAAAGGCGGGCGCGTCGGTCTGGCTCGGATCGCGCCCGGGCACGGTGACGTCGCGCAGGACCGCCAGGGCGCCCGAGTCGGCCACGTGCAGCCAGTTGGTCGCGCCGTCGACGGCCGTGCCGTCCAGTTCGACGCGCGCGGTGCCGCCCTCGATGCCGATGGCGCTGCCGCGCAGGCTGCGCAGGCTGCCGCCGCTGACGGTGGCGGTCTGCGCATCGCGGTCGCTGGACATCAGCAAGGCCATGGCGCCGTCGCCCTGCGCCTGTATCGCCGTGCCGTCGGCCGAGAACCTCGATTCGCCGGCCACCACCACGGCGTGCGCCTGCGCGCCGCTGGTGGCGACCGTGCCGCGGGTCAGCGCCACATCGGTGCCGTAGCCTTGCGCGAGCACGCCATAGCTTTGCGCGCCGGCGGTGGCGATGGCGGTGTCGGCCGCCCGCACTTGCGTGGCCGTCTCGCCGATGGTGGTCAAAGCGTACAGGCCGGCGGCCTCGTCGCCGCGCGTCTGCAGGCTGGCGTTGGCGAACTCCGCCTGCGAGCCGTTGATCGCCCACAGTCCATGGCTGCCTTGCCCCTCGGTCAGGATGGTGGCGTGGCCGCCGGCGTGCGGCGCAACCAGCAGATGGCTGGTCGGCGCGCCATAGCGATACAGATAGAAGCCCGTGCTGTTGGCGCCGGTCGTATGGATGTCGGTATTGCCCTGCATCAGCGCCTCGCCCACGCCCAGCATGTAGAAGGCGTCGGAGTCCTGGCCCGTGGTGCTCAGGTTCAGGTTCGAGCCCGGCGCCGCGGTGAACTTGTCGGCCGCTGCGTCCGGGTAGGTCAGGCTGATGGACAATTCCAGCGCCCGCGCATAGCGTCCGCCGCTCGTGCCCAGGCCCAGCGTGCCGCCGCTGGCCACGACGACCGAATTGTTGTTGTTGATCAGCAGGCCCTTGGGCGCCATGCCGGTGCCGCTGGCATTGACGCGCAGGGTCGCGCCGTCGCCGATGCTCAGGCGGTTGGGGGCGGCCCGCGGCGTATGCGCGAGGTTGATGCCCTGGTAAGCGTTGATGGTCAACGAGGAGTCCGCCTGCAGATCGATGGCTGTGTTCGAACTGGACGAAGTCAGGATGCCCACGCCGGCGGTGGGCGATGTGACGTTCAGCGTGACGACGCTGCTCGGCAGGAAATTGATGAGCGCGCCCGCGCCGTTGGTGGCGAAGATGCCAGTGCCTGTCGCGTTGACGGTGATCGGGCCGGCGCCGAAATTCAGCGTGGCGCTGCTCATGCGCACGGCGGTGGCGCCGTTGACGGTGTCGTTGCCCTGCAGCGTGAAGTCGTCGCCCGGGTTCAAGGTCAGCCCCGGATAATCGGCGGCATATGCCGAAGCGGCGCAGCACGCCGCCAGCCATCCCAGGTGGCGCAGCATGCTTGCGCCCGCTGCCAGTCTCGTGCTTGCTGCCATGGCGATACCCCCAACGCATGCCGGCGCAGACCAGAAACGCTACCGGCGGATTGGCGCGCCGCGGATGCGGGGCGCGGGGACCAGCGACCAGCTTGAGGAGCTCAGGACGGCGCGTTCCCGGACGGGCCGGCGCCAGCATGGATTGTTGCGCTTTATTGCGTATCTGTATTTGAATTTTGCGTCCCTATGTATCCACCAGGCGCCCGGCGCGCCCGCCAGCGCCGCGCTTTCCCCCGCCGGGGATCTTTTGCATAATCGTGGCCTGCGTCGGCCGGCCCAGCCGCGTCCGACTCCGTTTCAAGGCCCTCCGGAGTTCCATGCCCCGTCTACTCTCGCGCATCCGAGCTGTCCGCGCGCGGGCGGCCGCGCTGTTGGCGTTGGCCGGCTGTGCCATCCTGCTGGGAGCCTGTACCTTGCCGCCGCCCGTCGACCGCACCGCCTCGCACGCCCTGGATGCCTCGCAGGCGCGCGCCACGCCACTGGGCCAGGGCATCGGCGATCTGGCCGACGCCCATCCCGGGCTCAGCGGTTTCCATGCGCTGGGCGATGCGCAGGACGCCTTCGCCGCGCGCATGCTGCTGGCGCGCGCGGCCACCCGCACGCTGGATGTGCAGTACTACATCTGGCGCAACGACATGACCGGCACCCTGTTGCTGCAGGCCCTGCACGCGGCCGCCGAGCGCGGCGTGCGGGTGCGGCTGCTGCTCGACGACAACGGCATCTCCGGCCTGGACGACGCGCTGGCCGCGCTGGACGCGCATCCCAACGCCGAAGTGCGGCTGTTCAATCCGTTTCCCACGCGCTCGTTCAAGGCGCTGGGCTACCTGACGGATTTCTCGCGCCTGAACCGGCGCATGCACAACAAATCATTCACCGTCGACAACCAGGCCACCATCATCGGCGGGCGCAATATCGGCGACGAGTACTTCGGCGCGACCGACGGCGTGCTGTTCGCCGACCTGGACGTGCTGGCGGTGGGGCCGGTTGTGGGCGATGTGTCCGCCGAGTTCGACGCCTACTGGGCCAGCGAGTCCGCCTGGCCGGCCGGCCCGCTGCTGCCCGCGCCGGGCGCGCAGACACTGCGCGCCCTGGCCGAGCGCGCCGCGCGCATCGAACAGGACCCGGCCGCCGGCGACTACATGAGCGCGCTGCGCGAGTTGCCCTTCATCCGCGAATTGATGGCCGGCCGCCTGCCGCTGCAATGGGCGCCGGCCCGCATGGTCAGCGACGATCCGGCCAAGGGCCTGGGCAAGGCGCCGCCGGCCGGCCTGCTGACGCAGCAGCTCAGGAACATCCTGGGCGAGCCGCGCCGCACGCTCGACCTGGTGTCGCCGTATTTCGT
The DNA here is from genome assembly GCF_900636925.1 of Bordetella bronchiseptica. NCBI lineage: Bacteria > Pseudomonadati > Pseudomonadota > Betaproteobacteria > Burkholderiales > Alcaligenaceae > Bordetella > Bordetella bronchiseptica. The sequence goes on along the minus strand of NZ_LR134326.1, from coordinate 4,307,337 downwards.
GCCTACCGAGGCCGGCACGCAGGCGTTCGCCGCGCTGGCCCGGGGCGGCGCGCAGGTGCGCGTGCTCACCAATGCGCTGGAAGCGACCGACGTGGCCGTGGTGCATTCCGGCTACGCCAAGCGCCGCAAGGCGCTGCTGCAGGCGGGCGTGCGGCTTTACGAAATGCGGCGCAGCTACGCCGGGCCCAAGCCGCAAGGCAGGGGCCGATTCGGCAGCTCCGGGTCCAGCCTGCACGCCAAGACCTTCGGCGTCGACGGCGAGCGCGTCTTCATAGGCTCGTTCAACTTCGATCCGCGCTCGGCCAATCTCAACACCGAACTGGGCTTCGTGATCGAAAGCCCCGACATGGCGCGCCACATCGCCGCCACGTTCGACCAGGATATTCCCGCCGCCACTTACGAGGTGCGCCTGGACGACGACGGCAGCCTGTACTGGCTGGAACAGCGCGACGGCGCCACCGTGCGGCACGACAGCGAGCCGGGCGTCAGCCTGTGGCGGCGCTTCAGCGTGTGGCTGTTCTCGCTGCTGCCGCTCGAGCCGCTGCTGTAGGCGCGCTCAGGCCAGCAGCGACACGGCCTTGATCTGCGCCCAGGCCTGCATCCCGGGCGCCAGCGCCAGCCGGTCGCGCGAGTAGCGGGTGATGCGCGCCAGCAGCGGCGTGCCGTCGGCGTCCAGGCGCACCATGACATGGGCCGGGTTGGCCGCCGGCGCCATCTCCAGCACGCGCACCGCCAGCACGTTCAGGATGCTGCCCTCGCGCGGCTGCTGCAGCGCCAGGCTGACATCGCGCGCATGCACCACCACGCGCAGGCGCTGGCCGGCCGGCGCGGCCTGGTGCACGAAGCGCAGCCGCGCCCGCCCGCCGGGCAGCTGCAGCGTCAGCAAGGCATAGCCGGGGTCGAAACCGGCGGCCTCGCCGGTCACCACGACCGAGGCGTCGTCGGTCATCGCCATGGGCAGGTCCAGCCGCGTCAGCAGCGCGTCCAGCGGGCCGCTGGCCACCGCGCGGCCCTGCTCCAGCAGCACCAGGTGATCGGCCAGCCGCGCCACTTCGTCGGGCGAATGGCTGACGTAGATCACCGGGATGTCCAGTTCGTCGTGCAGGCGCTCCAGGTAGGGCAGGATTTCGCGCTTGCGCTGCACGTCCAGCGCCGCCAGCGGCTCGTCCATCAGCAGCAGGCGCGGGCTGGTCAGCAGCGCGCGGGCGATGCCCACGCGCTGGCGTTCGCCGCCCGACAGGCCGGCCGGCATGCGCGCCAGCAGGTGGCCGATGCCCAGCAGCCCGGTGGCCTGCTCCAGGTCGACGCGGCGCAGCGCGGGCGGCACGCGCTTCATGCCGTAGCGCAGGTTGGCCAGCACGTCCAGGTGTTCGAACAGGCTGGCTTCCTGGAATACATAGCCCAGCGCGCGCTTGTGCGTGGGTACGGCGCGGCGCGCCGCGCTGTCCAGCCACACCTCGCCGTTGATGTCGAGGTAACCGTCGCTGACCGGGGCCAGCCCGGCCATGCAGCGCAGGCAGGTGGTCTTGCCCGAGCCCGACTGGCCAAACAGCGCCGTGACGCCGCGGCCGGGCAGCCGCAGATCGACATCGAGGGAGAACTCGGGATAGTCCACCCGGAAGCGGGCGTGGATGCCGGCCTGGCCCGGCGGGAAATCGGATGGCATGCGGTATGCGCTCAGAGTGCCGCCGTGGCGCGCTGGCGGCGCGAGTACAGCAACAGCAGGATGATGAACGAGAACACGACCATGCCGCCGGCCAGCCAATGCGCCTGCGCATATTCCAGCGCCTCGACGTGGTCGAAAATCTGCACCGATACGACACGGGTCTTGCCCGGGATGTTGCCGCCTATCATCAGCACCACGCCGAACTCGCCCACCGTGTGGGCAAAGCCCAGGATGCCGGCGGTCACGAAGCCGGGCCGCGCCAGCGGCAGGGCTACCGAGACGAACCGGTCCCACGGGCCGGCGCGCAGGGTCGCGGCGGCCTCCAGCGGACGGCGGCCGATGGCCTCGAAGGCGTTGTGCAGCGGCTGCACCACGAACGGCATGGAGTAGAACACCGAGCCCACCACCAGCCCGGCGAAGGTGAACGGCAGCGTGCCCAGCCCCAGGCTCTGGGTCAGTTGCCCCACATAGCCGTTGGGTCCCATCGCCACCAGCAGGTAGAAGCCGATCACCGTGGGGGGCAGCACCAGCGGCAGCGCCACGATGGCGCCCACCGGCCCCTTCAGGCGCGAGCGCGTGCGCGCCAGCCACCAGGCGATGGGCGTGCCGATCACCAGCAGCAGCAGCGTGGTCAGCGAGGCCAGTTCTATCGTCAGCCAGATGGCGGCCCAGTCGGCGCTGGTCAGCGACAAGGGCGGGACTCCTGCAAGGGGTTACAGCTGATAGCCGAAGGACTTGATGATAGCCGCGGAACGGGGCGACTTCAGGTACTCGACGAAGGCGCGCGCGGTGGCGTTGTCCTGGCCTTTCTTCAGGATGACGGCGTCCTGGCGGATCGGCTCGTGCATCGAGGCCGGCACGATCCAGGCCGAGCCGCCGGTCAGCTTGCCATCCTTGTAGATCTGCGAGAGGGCCACGAAGCCCAGCTCGGCATTGCTGCTGGCGACGAACTGGTACGCCTGCGAGATGCTCTGCCCTTCGACGATGCGCGGCGCCAGCTTGTCGGCCAGGCCCAGCTTGGCCAGCACCTGGGTGGCGGCCAGGCCGTATGGCGCGGTCTTCGGGTTGGCGATGGACAGGTGCTTGAAATCGCCTTGCTTGAGCACGGCGCCCTGGTCGTCGACATAGCCGGCGCGCGCCGACCACAGCGCCAGCGCGCCGGTCGCGTAGGTGAAGCGCGAGCCGGGCACGGTTTCCTGCTCGGCGTCCAGCTTGGCCGGCGTGCTGTCGTCGGCCGCCAGGAACACTTCGAACGGCGCGCCGTTCTTGATCTGCGCGTAGAACTGGCCGGTGGCGCCGAAGGAGGCCACCGCCCGGTTGCCGGTGTCTTCCTCGAACGCCTTGGCGATCGCCTGCATGGGCGCGGTGAAATTGGCGGCGACCGCCACCTGCACCTCGCCGGCGAGCGCGGGGGCGGCAAGCAGGGTGGCGGCCAGGGCCCACAGCGTCGGAATGGCACGGATTTTCATGGAACTTTGCCTTTGTGGTGAGAAGGTTCGCGCGCCCGTCGCGGCAGGCCCGCATAGCGCGCAGCAGAGCGTTATGTAGTGGAATATATAACGAAATGCGTCGCGCCCACAAAAGCAGGCCCGCGCCCCGCCCGCTTAGCGGACCTTGGCGTCCAGGAAGGCCCGGATCGCCGGGATGATTTCCGCGCCGTGCGTCTCCAGGGCGAAGTGGCCGGTGTCGTAGAAGCGCACCTCGGCCGCGGGGATGTCGCGTTTCCAGGCCTCGGCGCCGGCGGGCAGGAAGTACGGATCGTTCCTGCCCCAGACCGCCAGCAGCGGCGGCTGCCTGTCGCGGAAATAGGCCTGGAACTGCGGATAGCGCTGCACGTTGGACGCGTAGTCGAGCAGCAGGTCCAGCTGGATCTCGGCATTGCCCGGCCGGGATACCTGCAGCCCTTCCAGCGTGTAGCCGTCCGGGGCGACCAGGCTGGGGTCGGGCACTCCTTCCAGGTACTGCCACTTGATCGACGCAGGGGTGGGAAAGCCATGCAACGCGGCGCGGTTCTCGGCCGTCGGCGACGCCCAGAATCGCCTGATCGCATCCCAGCCTTGCGCCAGGCCTTCTTCATAGGCGTTGCCGTTCTGGGAAACGAGGGCGGTGACGCGGTCCGGATGCGCGCTCGCCAGGCGCCAGCCCACCGGCGCGCCGTAGTCGTGCACCATCAACGCATAGCGGTCCAGCTTCAGCTGTTCGGTGAACCGGTCCATGGTCCTGGTGATGTTGTCGAACGTATAGGCGTAGGCGTCCCGTGCCGGCGATTCCGTGAAGCCGAAGGACGGCAGGTCGGGCGCCACGACGCGATAGCCGTCGGCCAGCGCCGCGATCACGTCGCGGTACATGTACGACGAGGCCGCGAACCCGTGCAGCAGCAGCACGGCGGGCGAGGCGGGGTCGCCCGCCTCGCGGTAGAAGATCTTCACGTCGCCGACCTGCTCATGGCGATAGTGGACGGGGCGTGGGGCGGCGTTGCCAGGCATCATGGTCTCCTTGGTAACCATTGAAAATTGAATTTGAAGGTTACGTGGATCCGGTGTAACCTGTCAATCTCAAATTCACTAGTTACGAATATGGCGACGCCTGCCACGCATCCCCCGCATTTCATCGCCAACAACCTGGCGCTGGATTTCATCAACAGCGCGTTCGGCGTCGGGCCGGCCAGCCATGACTGCCTGGGCGACGACGAGAGCGTCCTCGCCTGGCTCGAGGCGGCGGGACATGTGCCGGCCGGCCTGGCGCGCCCGCCCGCGGGTTTGGCCGAACTGGCCCGCGCGCTGCGCGAGGCGGCGGCGCGCATGGTGCGGGCCGCCCAGGCCGGGCAGGGCGGCGACGCGGCGCTGGTGAACCAAGTCCTCGAGGCGGGCCGGCCAGCCAGGAAGCTGGCGTGGGACGACGGCCAGGGCGGCTACACGCTTGCCGAATGCCCGCGCGACCACAGCGCCGCCAGCCTGCTCGAACCGGTGGCCGCCGCGCTGGCCGATTTGCTCGCCGGCGATGCGCTGCGGCATGTGCGCCGATGCGAGGCGCACGATTGCACGCTGGTTTTCCTGGATGTCACCAAGTCGCACCGCCGGCGCTGGTGCAGCATGGCCTTGTGCGGCAACCGGATGAAGGTGGCGGCGTTCCGTTCCCGCAGGCAGGGCGCCGGCTGACGCCGGGCCGGGCATGGCGCCGGCGCGTACCGCAAAAGGACGCGGCCGCCCCGGGGGGGCGGCCGTCATGGGGCGAGACCGACGTCGCGTCGCGGCGCTGGCTAGCGCCGCTCAGTGCGCGTCGGTTCGCCGGGCAGGATGGGCAACAGGCGTTGGGGCCCGGCGACGCTGGCCTGGGCGTCGACGCCGAACAGGGCCAACAAGGTAACGGCAAACTGCTTCATGATGGGCTCCTTGCGAGGGATGGGCGGCGGGCCGCGATGGCGGGGTTATGCGCCGGTCTCGACGTACTCGGACGCGGCCGACGCATTGCGCGCCTGGGCCAGTTCGGCCTGGACCTGCGCGCGGGTGGCGGCGCTGCCGGCCAGCTGGGGCGCGGGTTCCTGCGATTCGCCAAAGACCAGTTGCCCCGCGGCGCGCGCGATCGCCAGTTCGTGTTGCACCTGCGAGCGCGTCAGGCTGCCGCCCTGGGCGCCGGCGGGCGGATAGTCCAGCTCGCCGGAGCCGGCAAAGGCGTTGAAGCCGAACAGGGCGGCGGCGAGCAGGGCGGCGGACGTGAAGGTTCTCATGATGGCTCCAGAAAATTATCTACTACTAGATAGATGGCGAGGGAAATAAAAACACCGGAAGGCGGTGGTTCATGGACTGTATGTTATCTACTAGTAGATAGATAAACAAGCCATGGCCCCATTGTTTTTTCGTATCCCGCCGATAGCCGCCTCAGGCGTAGGCGATCAGCCTGCCCAGCGTGGCGACCGCCAGCCACAGCAGCAGCGACAGGGCCGCCTGCAGGCGGCCCCAGGGCGGCGGGCGGCTGTCCCAGCCCGCCAGGCGGGCGCCCCACAGCGCGCGAAACAGCAGGGCGTTGGCCACGCCCAGGGCGATGCCCGCCGCCTTGTATTGCATCAGCGCGTTGCCCGACAGGGGCGCGGCGTCGGCGCTGAACAGCAGCGCGCCGCTGGCCAGCTGCAGCAGCAGTCCGCCCGCGGCCAGCGGCGTCAGCACGGCCGACACATCGGCCAGCGCAAAGCGGCGGCCCAGTCCCAGCAGCCGCAGGTCCAGCAGCATGGCGCCCACCAGCAGCACCAGGCCCAGCAGGTGGGCCAGGTTGGCCGCGGGATAGGCCCAGGACGAGCCGCGCATCCACGCGCCCAGCGCGCAGGCTTCGAGCAGCGCGGCCCAGGCAGGCGGATCCATGCCGGCCGGCCCGCTTCAGCGCAGCTCTATGGTCTTGCCATCGACGGTGATGCGCTCGGCCCGCACCTCGTGCGTGCCGTCCTTGCGCGGATAACCGACGATGGTGACCGTCTTGCCGACCGCCAGCGCATCCTTGGCCAGGCCGCGCGACTCCATGCGCGAAACGGGCGCCAGCACCACTTCCCAGCTGGCGCCCTGGTAATCCACTTTGACTTCGGCGTGCGGGTTGCGATAGCGCACTTCGGTCAGGGGCGCTTCGATGGTGAGGGTCTGGTCGGCGTCGTAGGAACTCCAGCCGTGGTGGGCCCAGGCCGGCGCGGCCAGCGCGGCCGCCAGGCCGCCGGCGGCGAGCAGGTGTCGGATCGTCATGGGGGCTCCGTATCGCGCGAAAACGCCAGCCCACTATAGGGCCGCGGGCAGTGCGCCGGCAAGCCGTTCAGAATGTGTAGGCGGCGCTCAGGCCGATGCTGCCGTTGCGCCCCGGCGCCGGCTCGTAATAGCGCTGGTTGGCTTCGTTGACGATGACCGAGCCGGCGTAGCGCCGGCCGAACAGGTTGTCCACCCGCGCATAGGCGTTCCACGACCAGGCGCCGGCGCGCCAGGCGTAGCCGGCGCTGGCCGCGGCGACGAAGTAGGCCGGCGCGGCTTCGCTGTTGGCGTCGTTGACCTCGATGCGGCCCAGGTAGCGCGCTTCGATGCCGGCCTGCCACCCTTGCGGCGGGGCCCACGACAGCGCGGCGTAAAGCGCCTGCGCCGCCACGCCCGGGATGCGGTTGCCGGCCCGGATGGCGCCCGGACCGTCGTCGCGATAGCGCGCGTCCAGCCAGGTATAGGCCAGCTGCGCGCGCGCGTGGCGGGCGAACTCGCCGTTCCATTGCAGCTCCACGCCGTCGCGCCGCGTGCGGCCGGCGTTGCGGTACGTGGCGCGCCCGCCCAGGCTGCCAGCCGAGACGATTTCGTCGTCGGTTTGCGTATGGAATAGCGCGGCGGTCACCAGGCCGGCGCCGGTGCGCCATTTGACGCCGGCCTCCAGGTTGGTGCTGACGGCTGGCCGCAGGCCGAAGTTCAGTCCCGGGGCCTGGTCGGGCCGGTACGACAGTTCATTGAGCGTGGGCGTCTCGAAGCCGCGTCCGTACGAGGCGTACAGGCTCAGGTTCTCGTTGGCCGCATAGCGCAGCGCCGCCACCGGCAAGGCCTTGCGATAGGTGGCGCGTCCGCTGTCGTCGCCGTTGCCCGGCGCCTGGTAATGATCGTCCGAGTCGAAGCGCACCGTGCTGTAGCGCAGCCCCGCGTCCAGCGTCCAGCGCTCGGCGAACTGCCACGAGGCCTGCAGGTACGGGTCCAGGTTGTAGACCGTGTTGGTCTCGTCGCGCCGCAACGCGCCCTTGACGCCCAGGCCGGTGGGCGCGGCGGGCGGGCCGGTGTAGTTGTCGTAGCCGCGGCGCTGCTCCTTCATGGTGTCATAGGCCAGTCCGCCGATCAGGGTCAGCGGCAGGCCGGCCACCTGCTGGCGCGAGGTCCAGCGCAGGTCGGCGCCGCCGTAGTCGCGGCCCAGGTCGATCACGCCGCCGGCCTGCGTGGGGCTTTGCTGCACGGCCACCGGGATGGATTGGTATTGCGTGGTGCGGCGTTGTCCGTAGTACAGCATCACGCGCAGGTCGTTGCGCGTGTCGAAGGCGCGCTCGTACAGCAGGCCGCCCTGGGTCTGGCGCACGGTCTTGCGCGTATCGAAGCGCTCGGCCACCGGCGCGCTGCGCGGGTCGTCCTCGAATTGCTCGCGCGTCAGGCCCAGCGGATCCTGCGCGGTCAGGTCCACGTGGTTGGCGCTCAGCGTCAGGCGGCTGCCGTCGTCCATGCGCAGGCCCAGCCGCGCGTTGCCCAGGTTCTTGCGCGCGGCGCTGTGGTCGCGATAGCCCTCGGTCGTGAAGCGATTGAAGTCCAGCACGTAATCCAGGCCGTCTGCCGCGCTGGCGCCGCGCAGCTTGGCGCCGTAGCGCCAGGTGCCGAAGCTGCCCGCCGCCGCGCTGCCCGTCGCCTCGGGCGGATCGCTGCCCTGTTCGGTGAACACCTGCACCACGCCGCCCGACGAATTGCCGTACAGGGCCGAGAACGGGCCGCGCAGCACTTCCACGCGGCCGGCCGAGCCGATGTCGATGTTCGAGGTCTGGCCCTGGCCGTCGGGCATGGTGGCCGGGATGCCGTCCACGTACAGCCGCACGCCGCGCACGCCGAAGGTCGAGCGCGCGCCGAAGCCGCGTATCGACAGCTGCAGGTCCTGCGCGTAATTCTGGCGGTTCTGCAGCTGCAGTCCGGGCACGCCGGCCAAGCCTTCGGACAGGTTGACCTGCAGGTTGCGCGCGCGCAGCTCGTGGCCATCGACCACGTCCACGGACGCGGGCGTATCGAGCACCGAGGTGCCGGTGCGCGTGCCGCTGATGCGCACCGGCTCCAGCATGGCGGGCGCCTCCTGCGCGGCGGCCGGCCCGCCCAGCGTGGCGGCGGCGCCCAGGATGCGCAGGCGTCGCAGCGTGTTCATCGGTGGGCCGTCAACAGCAGGTTGCTTTCCGAGTTGGCCACGCCGTCGATGCTGCGCAGGTCGCGCAGCACGCGGTCGAAGGCGGGCAGGTCGGCGGCGCGCAGCTCCACCACCAGGTCCCAGCGGCCGTTGGTGGAATGCACCTGCAGCGCCTCGGGGATGCGGCGCAGCGCCGCGACCACGGCATCGGTGGCCGCGCCGCGCACTTCGATCAGCGTGATGGCGCGTATGCCGTGCTCGTCCTCATTGCGCAGGCGCACCGTGTACCCGGCCACGATGCCGCTGCGCTCGAGCCGCGCCATGCGGTTCTGCACCGTTCCGCGCGACACGTGCAGCTGGCGGGCCAGCGTGGCGGTGGGCAGGCGGGCGTCCGCGCGCAGCAGCGCCAGCAGGCGGCGGTCCAGGGCGTCGAGCGCATGATCCATGGCAGTCTCCAGGCCGTTTGGGCAGATCGCCAGCCGTAGCTGGCGATCTGCTCCATATTGCCTCAGGATTGCCATTTTTCTGGCTTTTCGCTAGCCGGGCATTTCCCTAAGATGGTCTGCAGGCCAGGCAGGACCATCCCGCAGGAGACCGCCATGAACATGCCAGCACCCGCCGCCACGCGGCGCGACCGGATCGAGGACGAACTCGGCGCCCACAACTACCAGCCGCTCGATGTGGTGCTGGCGCGCGGCAGCGGGGTCTGGCTGTACGACACGGCGGGGCGGCGCTACCTGGATTGCCTGTCCGCCTACTCGGCGGTCAACCAGGGGCATTGCCATCCGCGCATCCTGGCCGCGATGGTCGAGCAGGCGCAGCGGCTGACGCTGACCTCGCGGGCCTTCCGCCATGACCAGCTGGCGCCCCTGTACGAAGACCTGGCGCGCCTGACCGGCGCGCACAAGGTGCTGCCCATGAACAGCGGCGCCGAGGCGGTCGAGACGGCGCTCAAGGCGGTGCGCAAATGGGGCTACGAGGCGCGCGGCGTGCCGGCCGGGCAGGCGGAGATCATCGTGTGCGCCAACAACTTCCACGGCCGCACGCTGGGCATCGTCGGCTTTTCCACCGACCCGGATGCGCGCGGCGGCTACGGGCCTTTCGCGCCGGGCTTCACGGTGGTGCCGTTCGGCGACTTCGCCGCGCTGCAGGCTGCCGTCACGCCGCGCACGGTGGCCTTCCTGGTCGAACCCATCCAGGGCGAGGCTGGCGTCATCCTGCCGCCGCCGGGCTATTTCCGCCAGGTGCGCAAGCTGTGCAGCGAACGCGATATCGTGCTCATCCTCGACGAGATCCAGACCGGGCTGGGGCGCACCGGCGCTTTCCTGGCCGAGGCGCACGAAGGCATCGAGGCCGATGTCACGCTGATCGGCAAGGCCCTGTCGGGCGGCTTCTATCCCGTGTCCGCGGTGCTGTCGAACCAGGCGGTGCTGGGCATTTTCCAGCCGGGCCAGCACGGCAGCACCTTCGGCGGCAACCCGCTGGCCTGCGCGGTTGCGCGCGCCGCGCTGCGGGTGCTGCATGACGAAGGCATGATCGACAATGCGCGCGAGCAGGGCGCCTATTTCATGCAGCGCCTGCGCGCGCTGCCCGGCCCGGTGCGCGAAGTGCGCGGCCGCGGCCTGATGCTGGCGCTCGAACTCGAGCCCGACGCCGGGCCGGCGCGCGCCTATTGCGAGCGGCTGATGGCGCGCGGCATGCTGGTCAAGGACACGCACGGCCAGACCCTGCGCCTGTCGCCGCCCTTGATTGTCACGCGCGAACAGATAGACTGGGCCTGCGCGCAACTGGCGCACGTGCTTGCGCATTCCGCGCCAGGCTCTTCCGGAGGTCCATCGTGATCGCTGCATCGTTCCCCCACGGGGTCAGCCTGATCGGCGCGCCCACCGACATCGGCGCGGGCCAGCGCGGCGCTTCCATGGGGCCCGAGGCCCTGCGCGTGGCGGGCCTGGTGCGCCTGCTCGAGCGGCGCGGCCTGCAAGTGACCGATCGCGGCAACCTGCAGGGCGCGCCCAACCCGTGGCGCCCGCCGGCCAACGGCTACCGGCACCTCAACGAAGTCATCGGCTGGAACCAGCTCGTGCACGACGCCGTCAGCGCCGAGTTGCGCCAGGAGCGCCTGCCCATCCTGCTGGGCGGCGACCACAGCCTGGCCATCGGCTCGATCAGCGCGGTGGCGCGCCATTGCCGCGCGAGCGGCCGCAAGCTGCGCGTGCTGTGGCTGGACGCGCACGCCGACTTCAATACCAACCGGCTCACGCCCACCGGCAACGTGCACGGCATGCCGGTCGCCTGCCTGTGCGGCAACGGCCCCGCGGCACTGACCGGCATGGCCGGCCGCACGCCGGCCATCGAACCGGGCTGGGTGCGCCAGATCGGCATCCGCAGCGTGGACGAAGGCGAACGCAACCTGGTCTACGACGCCGGGCTGGAGGTCTACGACATGCGCTATCTCGACGAGGTCGGTATGCGCGCGGTGATGGAGGCCGCCCTGGCCGGGCTGGACCCGCAGACGCATTTGCACGTCAGCTTCGACGTCGACTTCCTCGACCCCGAGCTGGCGCCGGGCGTGGGCACGACCGTGCCCGGCGGTCCCACCTATCGCGAAGCCCAGCTGTGCATGGAAATGATCGCCGACACCGGCCTGATGCGCTCGCTGGACATCGTCGAACTCAATCCCGCGCTGGACGTGCGCAACAAGACCGCCCAGGTCGCGGTGGACCTGGTCGAAAGCCTGTTCGGCAAATCCACCCTGATGCGCCGGCGCCCCGGCAGCGCCTGAACGTGCGCGCCGGCCGCTAGTGCCTGCCGCGCGCGCCGGCCTCGTCGGCCACTTCGGCGGCGAACATATAGCCCCAGCCATGCAGGGCGCGGATCGGCAGGGGCATCTGGTGATGCGCCGCCTTGCGGCGCAAACGGCTGATCATCACGTCCACGAAACGGCTGCGTTGCGCGCCCTGGTCCGCTGCGCCGGGGGCGGACAGGTCGTCGGCGATCAGCGCCTCGCGGCTGATCTTGCGCTCGGGCGCGCGCATCAGGCGCGACAGGAACTCGCGCTCGCCCGTGGTCAGGCCCAGCGTGCGCCCGCCCGGGCTGACCAGCGTCCATCCCTGGTTGGTCAAATGCCATTTGCTGTCGGGCGGCGCCATGGCCGGCTCCAGGGCGAGCGCCTCCATGCCCAGGTCGATGCCCGGCTCGGAGCCGCGCGCAAGCTCGGCGGTCTCGGGCAGAGGCGCCAGCGCGACGATGCGGCGCAGCAGGGCCTGCAGCACGGCCGCCAGCTCCAGTCCGCTGACGTCCGTGGGCAGGCACGCGTCGGCGCCGCACAGCAGGGTGCGGATACGGCTTTCGCTGTCGGCGAACGCTTCCATCGCGATGATCCCCACCCGCCGGTCGATGGCGCGCAGCCGCGCCGCGGCGATATGGATGTCGGCAAGCGGCGCGCTCAGTATCACCAGGGGGCAGGCGTGCGCCGCGCAGTTGTCGTAGACCTCGATCAGCTCCGTGCAGGCTCGGATCTTGAAGCCGAGATAGGCAAGGTGTTCCAGCTGTTTTTGGTGCGCGGCATCGTCTCTGACCAGAAAGATGACATCGAGCGTACTGTTCATGAGTGGTGCTTCCGAATCGACTGAAGGCCGGGCGCGCGGAAAGGCGTGGCGCACCGGCGGCGCCGTCAAGCCGCACGCGCGCAACCCGCGCCGGGACGCGGCACCAATGTTGCATTTAAACATGCATGTTTTCATTTGTGAATATATATTTCAAAACATCCCTGCACGCGGGATGCTCCCGTGCGTGGCCGCCACGCAGCGCCCGTGCCGCCGCGTATAGCCTGCTTACCAAGCGGCCGGGCAAAGGGGGGCCGAATGGGGCGCACGGGCGGTTACAGTAACGGTTGTGAGATAAGCCCGGAGACCTCCCTCATGCCGATCCGCCCGTTCACGCGCGCCTGCCTGGTTGCGGCATTGGGCGCCGTCCTGGCCGGCTGCGCCAGCAACACCGGCCAGGCGCAGGCCGAAGGCGCCGCGGCCGCCAACGCCGCCACCAGCGCCGATTCCTTCGCCCAGACGACCTGGGAGCTGGTGCGCTGGACCAAGGCCGATGGCGGCTACCGGGTCATTCCCCACGGCGACAACGGCGAGCCGATCTTCCTGACCTTTTTCGCGCAGGGCAAGCAGTACCGGGTCAGCGGCTTTGCCGGCTGCAACCGCTACACGGGCGCCTACCGGCTGCGCGACGGCAAGCTGCAGATCACCGCGCCGGCCAGTACCCGCATGGCCTGCCCGCAGCCCGAGCGCGCCCGGCTCGAAGCCGACTACCTGCGCGCGCTGGCGCAGATCCGCTCGTTCACGCTGGACAGCGGCGGCGCCCCGCGCCACCTGACGTTCAACGTGCAGGGCGGCGACGTGCTGGATTTCATGCGCCGCCAGGATCCTCCCACGCCGGAATAAGCCGCGGCGCGGGCGCGTGCCGCGCGGGCAGGCCCTAAAATCGCTCCCGTGGCGCGGCCCGGCTGGGCCGCCGGTTCCTAGGAGTCCTGTCATGTCCGCAATCTCGCCGGGGCGCGTGGCGCTGTCTTTTTCCCTCTTGCTGGCCCTGGCCGCCTGCGCTGCCGATCCGGCCGGCGGCGGCGCCAGCCGGGCGCAGGCGCCCGAGCGGCACAGCGACATGCTGGCCCAGACCAATTGGGAGCTGGCCCGCTGGACCCGCCCCGGCGGCGCGCTGCGGCCGGTTCCGCATGGCGGCGCCGGCAAGACGGCGCCGATCACGCTGTCGTTCACGCACCAGCGCGGCGCCGCCCGGCTGGCCGGCTTTGCCGGCTGCAACAATTACTCGGGCCAGTACACCATCGCCAACGGCCTGCTGATCGTCACCGCGCCGCCGGTGAGCACCCGCATGGCCTGCGCGAACGCCGACCTGGCCCGCCTGGAGCAGGATTACCTGGCCGGCCTCACCGCCGTGACCGCCAGCCGGCTCGACCATGACACGCGGCCGCAGCGGCTGACGCTGGCGCTGCGCTCGGGCGACGTGCTGGACTTCGCGCGCCGCGCCGATCCGCTGGCCGGTGGCCAGCCCGGCGCGGCCAAGCTGGTGTACGTCGCGTCGAGCAAGGCGCCTTGCAGCGCCGGCGCGGGCCGGGCCCAGTGCTACCAGGTGCGCGACAGCGCCTCCCAGCCCTGGCAGCTGTGGTACGGGGACATCACCGGTTTCGCCTTCCAGCCCGGCATCGAATACCGGCTGCGCGTGGTGGAAGTGCGCGACCCCAATCCGCCGGCCGACGCGTCGGGGGTGCGCTGGGTGCTCGACCACGTGGTCGAGCAGCGCGTGGCGGCGCCGCGTCCAGCCCCCGCGCCGTAGCGCCTTGGCGGGGCGGTTTACTATTACGCCCTGTTTTTCCTTCGTTCGTGCTTTTCCGCCATGACCGCCGTCGTCAATATCGCCGCCTATAAATTCGTCAGCATCGCCAACCCGGCCGACCTGCGCGAGCCCATGCTCGAACAGGCCCGCCAGCGCCAGCTCAAGGGCACGGTGCTGCTGGCGCCGGAGGGCATCAATCTGTTCCTGGCCGGGGCGGCCGACGCTATCGAAGGCTTTCTGCGCTGGCTGCGCGCCGACGCGCGCTTTGCCGACCTGCAGGCCAAGTACAGCGAATCCGCGCGCATGCCGTTTCGCAAGCTGCTGGTCAAGGTAAAGCGCGAGATCATTCGCATGGACCACCCGGCCATCCGGCCCGAAGCGGGGCGCGCGCCCGCGGTCGACGCCGCGACGCTGCGGCGCTGGCTGGCCCAGGGCCGCGACGACCAGGGCCGCGAGCTGGTGATGCTGGATACGCGCAATGCGTTCGAGGTGGAGGTGGGGACGTTTCGCGGCGCGCTGGACTGGCGCATCGAGCGTTTCACGCAGTTCCCGCAGGCGGTGCGCGACAACCAGGCCGCGCTGGCGGGCAAGACGGTGGTCAGCTTCTGCACGGGCGGCATCCGCTGCGAAAAGGCGGCCATCTACATGGCCGAGGCCGGCATCGAGCATGTCTACCAGCTCGAAGGCGGCATCCTGAAATACTTCGAAGAGACCGATGGCGCCGGCTTCGACGGCGCCTGCTTCGTATTCGACGAGCGCGTCGCGCTCGACGCGGCGCTGGCGCCGCAGGCCTGAAACGGCCGGCCCGCGTGGCGGGCCGGCGGCGGCGCGCTCAGCGCACCCGCATGCCGGGCTGGGCGCCCGGCCAGGGTTCGAGCACGTAGATCCCGGGTTCGGCCTTCTCGTCGGCGTGGCTGGCGGCCAGCACCATGCCCTCGGACACGCCGAACTTCATCTTGCGCGGCGCCAGGTTGGCCACCAGCACCGTCAGCTTGCCGACCAGGTCCTGCGGCTGGTAGGCCGACTTGATGCCCGAGAACACATTGCGATGGCGTCCCTCGCCCACGTCCAGGGTCAGGCGCAGCAGCTTGGTCGAGCCTTCCACTTCTTCGCAATTGACGATGCGCGCGATGCGCAGGTCGATCTTGGCGAAGTCGTCGATGGTGATGGTGTCGGCCAGGGCCTCGCCGCCCGGCAGGGCGGCCGGCGCGCTGGCTTCGGCGGCGGGCGGCTCGAACAGGTCGTCCAGCAGCTTGGGATCGACGCGCTGCATCAGGTGCTTGAACGGCGCCACCCGCTGCGGCAGCTGTTGCGCGTCGCCCCAGGCGAAGTCGGCGTTCGCGCCGAACAGCTCGCGCGCCACGCGGCTGGCCAGCGCGGGCAGCACCGGCGCCAGCATCACCGACAGGGCCTTGAAGCCGGCCAGCGCGCGCGAGCAGATGTCCTGCAGGCGGGCGCGCGTGGCCGCGTCGGCGGCGCCGATGCCCTTGGCCATCACCCAGGGCTGCGCCGCGTCGAACGCCTGGTTGATGCGGTCGGCATGGGCCATGATTTCGCGCACCGCGCGGTTGTACTCGCGCGCCTCGAAGGCGGCGCGGATCGATTCGGCCTGCTGCGCGAACTCGGCCGCCAGCGCGTCCGTGTCGCCGTCGTACGCCAGTTCGCCGTCGAAGTGGCGGGTAATGAAGGCGGCGGCGCGGCTGGCGATGTTGACGTACTTGCCCACCAGGTCGCTGTTGACGCGCGCCACGAAGTCTTCGGGGTTGAAGTCCATGTCCTCGACGCGCGCGTTCAGCTTGGCCGCCATGTAGTAGCGCAGCCATTCGGCGTCCATGCCGATTTCCAGGTAGCGCAGCGGCGAGATGCCGGTGCCGCGGCTCTTGGACATCTTCTCGCCGCTGACGGTGATGAAACCGTGCACATTCAGCTGGTCGGGCGTCTTGCGCCCGGCGAACTTCAGCATCGCCGGCCAGAACAGCGCGTGGAAGTAAATGATGTCCTTGCCGATGAAGTGCACCTGCTCGGTCGGGCCGGCCGGGTCGAGCAGCGCGTCGAAGTCCAGGCCCTTGACCGCGCAATAGGATTTCAGCGAGGCCAGGTAGCCCACCGGCGCGTCCAGCCAGACATAGAAATACTTGCCCGGCGCGTCGGGAATCTCGATGCCGAAATAGGGGGCGTCGCGCGAGATATCCCAGTCGCCCAGCTTGGCCTCGCCGTCGTCGCCGCCCAGCCATTCGCGCGTCTTGGCCTGCACTTCGGCCTGCAGGTGCTTGACGCCCTGGCGGTTGGCGCCGGTGGTCCATTGCTGCAGGAACTCGACGCAGCGCGGATCGGACAGCTTGAAGAAGAAGTGATCGGACGACTTCAGTACCGGCGCGGCGCCGGTCAGGGCCGAATAGGGGTTGATCAGCTCGGTGGGCGCATACACGGCGCCGCACACTTCACACGAATCGCCGTACTGGTCCTTGGCGTGGCAGCGCGGGCATTCGCCCTTGATGTAGCGGTCGGCCAGGAACATGCCCTTGACCGGGTCGTAGAACTGCTCGATCGAGCGCGTCTCGATCAGCCCCTCGCTCTTGAGCGCGCGATAGATTTCCTGCGAGAGCGCCACGTTCTCGGGCGTATCGGTGCTGTGCCAGTGGTCGAAGCGGATATGGAAGCCGTCCAGGTAGCGCGGCCGCTCGGCGGCGTAGCGGGCCACCAGCGCCTGCGGCGTGATGCCTTCCTTTTCGGCCTTGAGCATGATCGGCGCGCCGTGCGCGTCGTCGGCACCCACGAAATGCACCGTGTGGCCCGCCATGCGCATCGAACGGACCCAGATGTCGGCCTGGATGTACTCCATGATGTGGCCGATGTGGAACGATCCGTTGGCGTAGGGCAGGGCAGTGGTGACGAAGAGCGTGCGTGACATGTCGTAGGAGGCTCAGGGGGAAGGAACGGACAAGCCGGCTATTTTAGGGCCTTTCCGCGCGGGCGCCCGGGCGCGGCCGCGCCGGCGCTCGACTGGAGGGGGGAAGGTATGGCCCGTGCCGGGGGGCGGCGTGCGCGGGCTGGCCTCAGGCCGGGCCAGGCCGGCTGGGCATGACGGGGGGCTCAGGCATGAAAACGCGCCGCCAGGCCGTGCCACGGCGGCGCTGCAGGGGCCGGCGGGACGCCGGCGTCAGCGCACTTCGCGGGCTTCGACGTCGATGACGTCGCCGCGGGGCTGGCCGAACGGGGCGCTGGCGGCCTGGAACGGACCCGGCCGGGCGGCCTGGCGCTGGCTCCAGTAGGCGCGCACGCCGAACGGCTTGCCGCGTACCTTGGCGACCAGGTACAGCACGCCCACCGCGATGGCCGTGGAGGCCATGAACACCAGGGCCATCATCATCCCGATGAGGCCGAGGAGGGCAAATAGCGCGGCGCTGAAAAAGCGGAACAGTGTATTGACCATGTAGATATGGATGTAAAACCAGGCTAAAGGTTCCCGCGTATCCGCTATCCTTCGAGTAACGGCTCGCGTAATGGCGCGATGACCCTGGGAACCATAGTGTGATGAGTATAACGATAGAACAAATCCGCGGCGCGTTGGCGGGCGTTGCCGATCCGCAGACCGGCCTGGAGCTGAATGTTTGTGTAAAAGATCGTGACATCCATCTGGCCGCGGACCCGGCCGCCCTCACGATAGAGCTGGGCTATCCGGCCGGCGGCGTGGCCGATTCCGTGCGCGCGCTGGCCGGCGCCGCGCTGGCCGCCGCGGGCCTGGGCGCGGTGCGCGTCGCGGTTACCTGGAACATCATCGCGCACGCGGTGCAGCCTGGCCTCAAGCCCTTGCCGCAGGTGCGCAACATCATCGCCGTGGCGTCGGGCAAGGGCGGCGTGGGCAAAAGCACCACGGCGGTCAACCTGGCGCTGGCGCTGGCGGCCGAGGGCGCGCGGGTCGGCCTGCTCGATGCCGACATCTACGGCCCCAGCGTGCCCGCCATGCTGGGCCTGGCCGGCCGTCCCGAAAGCCGCGACAACAAGACCATGGAGCCCCTGGTCGGGCACGGCCTGCAGGCCAATTCCATCGGCCTGCTCATCGACGCCGACGCGCCGGCGATCTGGCGCGGCCCGATGGTCACCCAGGCCCTGGAGCAATTGCTGCGCCAGACCAACTGGCGCGACCTCGATTACCTGGTCGTCGACATGCCGCCGGGCACCGGCGACATCGCGCTGACCCTGGCGCAGAAAGTCCCGGTCGCGGGCGCGGTCATCGTCACCACCCCGCAGGACATCGCGCTGCTCGATGCGCGCAAGGGCCTGCGCATGTTCCAGAAGGTGCATGTGCCCATCCTCGGCGTGGTCGAGAACATGGCGGTGCACATATGCCCCCAATGCGGCCATGCCGAGCACATTTTCGGCGCAGGCGGGGGCCGCCGCGTGGCCGAGCAGTACGAGGTGCCCTGGCTGGGCAGCCTGCCGCTGCAGCGCGCCATCCGCGAGCAGACCGACGCCGGCAACCCCACCGTGGCGGCCGAGCCGGATGGCGAGGTTGCCGGCATCTATCGCGACATCGCCCGCCGGGTGGCGGCGCGCATTGCGGCCCTGCCGCGCGACATGGCGGGCAAGCTGCCCGCCGTGGTGGTCCGGCCCGCCTGACGCATGCGTCGGATATTGCGTGTCTGCCCCGCTCTCCTGTTCGCGCTTGCCGCGGGACAGGTCCATGCCAAGCTGCCGGAGGTGATCGTCGATCCCGGCGGCGTGCCGCCGGCCGCGCTGCAGGCCATCAACAGCGCGGTCGACGCCATCGCGCGCCTGTCCGAGGACCAGGACGGCGGCGAAATCGACCGCCTGCGCCGCCGGGCGCGCGACGCGACGCTGGCCGCGTTGGCGACGCAGGGTTATTTCACGCCCACCGTCACCCTGACGCCGGGCACCGACGTGGGCGGCGAAACCTGGGACATCGCCATCGAGCCGGGGCCGCGCGCCCGGGTCGCCAGCGTCGACCTGAAATTCACCGGCCGGGTCGCGCGCCCGGAATACGCCGCGCGCATCCAGAAGTGGCGCGACGACTGGGCCCTGAAGGCCGGCCAGCCCTTCATCAACGGCGACTGGAACAAGGCCAAGTCCGGCCTGCTCGACGCCGTGTCCACGCGCGACTTCCTGCTGGCGCACATGACCCATTCGCTGGCCGAGGTGGACGCCGAAACCGCCCAGGTGCGCCTGTCGGTGGAGATCGACAGCGGCCCGGCGGTGCGCATGGGCGCATTGCAGACCGACGGCCTGCAGCGCGTGCCGGAAAGCCTGGTGCGCCGCTATGTGAAGTATTCCGAGGGCGCGGCCTACGACCAGGACAAACTCGACCAGTGGCAGCAGGAGCTGCAGTCCACGGCGTTCTTCCGCGGCGCGTTCGTCACGCTGGACCAGGGCGCGCGCGGCGGCCAGGACGACGTGAAGGTGACCGCGCCGGGCGCGGGCGCCCGCGCGCCCGGCTCCAGCGGCCTGGCCTCGGTGGCGCCGGCCGGCGATGCCGAGGTGGCGGGCGGGCCGACGGCCGCCGCGCCCGTGCTCGACTCGCAAGGCGAGATCACCCTGCCGGTGGACGTGCGCGTGGTCGAGGCCCCGCCCAAGCGCCTGGCGGTATCGCTGGGCGTGGACGACGAGGCCGGCGTGCGCTTCGAGACCATCTACCGGCAGAACGTCGTGTTCGGCCAGCCGGTCACCATGGAAACCGGCCTGGGCGTGGACCGGCTGCGCCAGCGCGCCTACCTGGACTTCAACCTGCCGCCCGACGAGCGCGGGCGCAAGGATTCCTTCGGCCTGCTGTTCGACCACTCCGACGTGCAGGGGCTGGACGTCACGCGCTATGCGCTGGGCGTCACGCGCCTGCAGGAGCGCAAGGGCGCCGGCGACAGCCGGGTCGAATACGAGACGCGCTGGGGCGGCCTGCTGGCGCACGACCACGTCAAGATCGATGGCGGCGACGAGTACGACCTGCCCACCGCCACGCTCACGGCCGAGTGGCTGCGGCGCGACGTCAACAGCAAGTACGACCCGCGCGAGGGCAACCTGATCGCCGTCGGCGGCGGGGTGGGCGCCACGCTCGACGATGGCCAGCCCTACATGCGCCTGCGGCTGCGCGGCCAGAAATGGTGGCCGATCGGCAAGCTGGACGTGCTGACCCTGCGCGGCGAGGTCGGCCGGCTCTGGTCCAACGGCCGCACCCGCGTGCCCGACGACTTCGGCTTTCGCACCGGCGGCGCGCGTTCGATCCGCGGCTACCGCTACCAGAGTATCGGCGTGGAGCAGGACGACGCCATCGTCGGCGCGCCCACGCTGGCCGTGGCCAGCGTGGAATACGACCACTATTTCAATGAACGCTGGGGCATAGGCGTGTTCGTCGACGCGGGCGACGCGGCCGAATCCTTCGGCGACATGGACATCGCCGTGGGCTATGGCGTCGGCGCGCGCGTGCGCACGCCGGCCGGCCCGCTGTTCCTGGACGTCGCGTACGGCCAGCGCGAACGCGACCTGCGGCTGCACTTCTCGTTGGGGATCGCGTTTTGAGCAAGATATGGGGCGTCGTGCGCCACATCCTGGTCTGGTGGGTGCCGGGCGTGGCCATGCTGGCCGCGCTGGCGTGCGGGTTCGTGTTCTGGACCGTGGCGTCGCAAAACGGCACGCGCCTGCTGCTCGACACCGTGGCCCGGCAGCTCGACGGCGAGATCGCGGGCGTGCGCGGCAGCGTGCTGCGCGGCCTGCGGGTCGACCGTATCCGCCTGTCGGTGGCCGACGTGGATGTGGCCGTCGACGACCTGCGGCTGGACGTGGCGTGGCGGGCGCTGGGCCAGCGGCTGCTGCATGTGCGCGAGCTGGCGGCCACGCGCGTCGAGGTCGGCCTGCATACGCCGGCCACGCCGCCGCCCGACAGCGACGAGCCGTTCGCCTTGCGCCTGCCGGTGGAGCTGGCGCTGGACCGTCTCAGCCTGGGCGAATTCGTCCTGCGCCAGGATGGCGAGCCGCTGCCCGTGAGCGCGGGCGAGCTGCAGGCCAGCCTGGCGGCGGGCCGCCACGGCGCGCGCCTGACCCTGGACAGCCTGCGCGTGACCCATGCCGTGGGCACGCTGCGCGCGCAAGGCCGCCTCGATGTGGCGAGCCTCGCCCAGCCGTGGCCGCTGACGGCCAGCCTGGATTTGCAGGCGCAGGGCAGCGGCCCCGAATCGCCGCTGTGCCTGGCGCCGCTGCTCGACGCCAGGGACAAAACGGCCAAGGACAAGGCCGCCACGGACAAGGGCAAGGACAAGGGCAAGGACAAGGGCAAGGACAAGGGCAAGGACAAGGGCAAGGACAAGGGCAAGGACAAGGGCAAGGACGACGCCGGGGAAAAGCCGGACGAGCCGGCCGACCCGTGCGGCCTCGCGCTGCAGGTCCAGGCGCAGGGCACGCTCGAACAGCTGGAGGCCGAACTGACCGGCGCCGGCCAGGGGCTGGCCCTGGAGGCGCGCGCCGGCCTGTTGCCGCAGGCGCCCTTTCCGCTGCGCACGGCCAGCCTGAAACTGACGCGGGAGGACAAGTCCAGCCTGGCCGCCACGCTGGATTGGCAGCCGCAGCCCGGCCAGCCCGGCCGCGACCGCGTCGTCGCCACGTTCGAGGCCGAGCGGCTGGACCTGCAGCGCCTGGCCGGCGAGGCCATCCCGCCGGCGATGCTGAGCGCGCGCGGCGGCCTGGACGCCGAAGTCGACGATCTCAGCCGCCTGCACCGCGCCACGCTGACGCTGGACGTGACCAAGGGCAGCAGCTGGAACCGCCACCCCCTGGCCGGCAAGGTCGCCGCCAGCGTGAGCGCGCTGGGCGATCCCCCGGGGGCTTTCGCCACGGCCGCGCCGGCGCAGCCGCACGCGCTGCCGGGCGGGCTGCGGGTCGACCAGCTCGACGTCGACCTGCAACTGGGCCCGAACCGGGTGCGCGCCCAGGGCAAGCTGGACGAACGCGCCGGCGCGCTCAAGCTGGACGCGCAGGCGCCGCGCCTGGACGCGTTCTGGCCCGGCATTCCGGGCGCGGCCAGCGTCAAGGCCGCGCTCGATGGCGCCCTGGCCCGTCATCGCGGCCGCATCGAGGCCGCCTATACGCCGGCCGACGCCCGCGCGCGCGTGCTGGGCCGCGCGCGTGCGCAGGCGCAGCTGGAGTTCAGCGGCGGCTGGGGGGCGGGGCCGGCCGCCGAGGGCGCCGCCGCCGGCTGGCGCGGCTCGGTATCGCGCCTGACGGCCGACAGCGCCGGCTTCGCGCTGGCCCTCGAGCGTTCCGTCACGCTGGCCTACGTGCCCGAGGCGCTTGCCCCGCAATGGCAGTGGCAGGTCGGCGCCACCACCCTGGCGCTGACCTTCCCCGACAAGCAGCGCGTCGCGCTGGCGCATGCCGCCTCGCGCGGCGGCGCCGGGCGCTGGGAAACCGCGGGCCGCGCCGACGCGCTGGTGATCACCGCGGCCATGGTGCGCCAGATACTGGTGGCGCTGGATCCCGAGGCCGTGGCGCGCGCCGAGCGCGACAGCGGCAGTCCGGTCAACGCCCCGGTGCCGGCGGCGCAGCGCCGCATTTCGCTCGACGCCTCGTGGGACCTCAAATTCGCCGGCGCGCTGGCCGGCAAGGTCCGGGTGGCGCGGCGCGACGGCGACCTGCGCATTCCGGGCGATCCGCCGATCCCGTTGGGCCTGCGCACGCTGGTGCTCGAGGCCAACGCCACGCCCACCGGCGGGCAGGCCAGCCGCCTCGACGCGCGGCTGGACATGGCGACCGCCAGGATGGGCGCCATCAACGGCACCGCCAGCGCCACGCTGGGCGGCCTGGCGCTGGACCCGCGCCAGCCGATCCGCGTCGCCCTCGATGCCGACGTGACCGACCTGGCCTGGCTGGGTCTGTTCGTCGGCGACACGCTGGAGGTCGGCGGCATGCTCAAGGCCAATGTGCGCGCGCAGGGCTCGCTCGACGGCAAATGGAACGCCAGCGGCACGGTCAACGGCGACAAGCTGCGCGTGGTGCGCATCGACGACGGCGTGCGGCTGATCGACGGCACGCTGCGCGCGCGCCTGCAGGACGATCGCGTCATCCTGGATTCCCTGCGTTTTCCGGCCTCGCTGCGCGTCATGCCGGCCGAATGGCGCACGCGCGAGTGGGTCAGC
This sequence comes from Bordetella bronchiseptica, assembly GCF_900636925.1. NCBI lineage: Bacteria > Pseudomonadati > Pseudomonadota > Betaproteobacteria > Burkholderiales > Alcaligenaceae > Bordetella > Bordetella bronchiseptica. The sequence continues at coordinate 4,284,309 of NZ_LR134326.1, read as the reverse complement.
ACCAATCCCGACGCCAAGGGCGGCTACCTGGAGGCCACCGGCCAATGGGAGCTGTCGGCCGCGCGCGGCCAGGTGCGGCTGCAACTGCATCGCTTCCCGGCGCTGCAGCGCTCGGACCGCTACGGCATGGTGTCCGGCGTGGTGACGCTGGATGCCGCGCTGCCGCGCATCTCCATCAATGGCGACATCACCGCCGACGCCGGCTGGGTCAGCCTGGAGATCCTGCAGGGCGTGCCGACCCTGGACGACGACGTCAAGGTGGTGCGGGCCGGCCAGAAGAACGCCCAAGGCGACGGTCCGCCGCTGCAGATCGACATGAACCTCAAGGTCGACATGGGGCCGCGCTTCTACATCACCGGCATGGGCCTGGATGCCGGCCTGCTGGGCTCGATCCAGATCCGCCTTCAGGAGGGAAGGCTGACCGGCTATGGCGCGCTGCGCACGCGCGGCGGGGGCATCGAGGCCTACGGCCAGAAGCTGCGCCTGCGGCGCGGCACGCTGACCTTCCAGGGCCGGCTGGACAACCCGCTGCTCGACATCGAGGCCTTGCGCACCGGCGAACAGGTCGAGGCGGGCGTGCGGGTGGCCGGCACGGCGCAGCGGCCGCGCATCGACCTGGTGTCCTATCCGGATGTCAGCGACGTCGAGAAGCTGTCGTGGCTGGTGCTGGGCCGCGGCCCGGACGCCAGCGGCGGCGACACGGCGCTGCTGCTGTCGGTCGGCACGGCGCTGCTGGGCGGCGGGCAGCCGTTCTACAAGCAGTTCGGCCTGGACGACGTCAGCGTGCGGTCCGGCGCGATCGGCAGCTCCGGCAGCCTGCTGCCCGACCGCACCGTGGCCGCCGGCGTCAACCGCGACAGCGACGCCGACCTGGCGACGCAGTTCCTGGTGGCCAGCAAGCGCTTCGCCAACGGTATCACGCTCAGCGTCGAGCAGGCGCTGGCCGGCAGCGAAACGGTCGGGCGCGCCAGCTACCGCCTGGCGCGCGGCCTGTCGCTGGACCTGAAGGCCGGCTCGGTCAACGGAATCGCGCTGGTATATCGGATCTTGCTGGATGACTGAGCGCCAAGGCGGCGGCCGGCGGCGGGTAGAATACCCTTCATTCAATCGAGGCGCCCAACCATGAGCATCAAAAGCGACCGCTGGATCCGCCGCGCGGCCGAAGCCGGCATGATCGAACCCTTCGAGCCGGGCCAGGTCCGCACCGCGGGCGGCAACCGCATCGTCAGCTACGGCACCAGCAGCTACGGCTACGACGTGCGCTGCGCGGACGAATTCAAGATCTTCACCAACATCAACTCCACCATCGTCGATCCCAAGCAGTTCGACGAGAAGTCGTTCGTCGACTTCAAGGGCGATGTCTGCATCATCCCGCCCAACTCGTTCGCGCTGGCGCGCACGGTCGAGTACTTCCGCATCCCGCGCAGCGTGCTGACGATCTGCCTGGGCAAGAGCACCTACGCGCGTTGCGGCATCATCGTCAACGTCACGCCGCTCGAACCCGAATGGGAAGGCCACGTCACGCTGGAGTTCTCCAACACCACGCCGCTGCCGGCCAAGATCTACGCCGGCGAGGGCTGCGCCCAGATGCTGTTCCTCGAAAGCGACGAGGTGTGCGAGACCTCGTATCGCGACCGCGGCGGCAAGTACCAGGGCCAGCGCGGCGTCACCCTGCCGCGCACCTGAGCGGCGGCTATTGCCAGGGGTCGTACGAGCCGACGCTCCAGATATGCCCCTCCGGGTCGCGGCACGAAAAGCCGCGGCCGCCGTAATCGGCGTCGGCAATATCGATCAGTATCTCGGCGCCCGCGGCCTGCGCGTCCCGGTAGGCCTGGTCGGGGTCGGCCACCACCAGGTACACGCTTTGCGTCTCCACGCCGCCGACCTCGTCGGGCTGCTTCATGTAACGGGAAAACGGTGTGTCCGTCACCGACGCCAGCATGATCATGCCGCTGCCCAGCGTCAGCTGGGCATGCACGATGGTATCGGCCGGGCCGGGCACGATGCGTTGCGCCTCGAACCCGAACGCGTGCACCAGCCATTCGATGGCGGCGCTGGCGTTGCGGTAGCGCAGGCAGGTCACGACGGGTGAGGCGACGGTGGCTGGGGCTGGCATGGCGGTCTCCGGTTCGGCGCGGCGCGTTCAGGGCGCCGCGGCGGCGAGGGCGTCGTAGCCCTCGCCCAGGAACTGCAGGATGCACACGCCGTTGCCGTAGGGGTCGGACAGATGCGCGATGCGGCCCCAGGCGTGGCTGTGCGGCGGATCTTCCAGCATAGCGCCGGCGGCCACCGCCGTGGCGACCGCCCTGTCGCAATCGTCCACCACGAAATCCAGGTGCACCGGCGTCCAGTGGCGCGCGTAGTCGCGCCCCTGGCTCGTGCCCGTGGCCGCCTGCGAGCCGGTTGCCTTCTCCAGCAGGTAGATGGGCACGGCGGCGCCCGCCATCTCGATGGCCTGCGGCCCCAGCCGGCGCCGCGGACGCAGGCCGAAGGCGCGTTCGTAGAACAGCGCGGCCCGCGCCGCGTCGGGAACGTCGATATTGATCAGTACCTGTGCCTGCATGGTGTCGGCTCCAGTCCGGGACCGGCCCTCAGCGCGCGGCCAGCGGGCGGATCATGAGAATATTGGCCAGCAGGCGGCCGCCCACCAGCATCGCGTCGGGCTCGCGGCCATACTCGGCGAAGCCCAGGCTGGCGTACAGCGCGTGCGCGGCGCCGTTGTCGGCGCCCACGCTCAGCAGCACGTGGCGTACCCCGGTCATCCGGGCCGCCCGTGCCAGCAGCGCCTCGGTCAATTGGCGCGCCAGGCCGCCGCGGCGTTGCGCGGGTACAACGTAAATACCCCAGATTTCAGCCTTGTGACGTTGTTTCATTGTGTGCCCGCGCGCCACGCCGCCGACCCCGGCCAGGGCGCCGTCCACGAAGGCGCCCAGCAGCACGTAACCCTCGCGCGGGGCAAGGCGGGCGCGCCATTGCGCGATTGTGTCAACGCTTTCTTCTTCGTAACTGGACCCGAAGGCTTCGGGCGCCTCGCGCAGGGCGGCCAGGCGAACGCGTTGAAATTCTGCAGCATCCTCGGGCGTCAAAGGGCGTATGGTGGAAAGATTCACGTCTGGCTCCGCAGCGTACGCGCAGGGTGGCGGCAGGGTTGCGCCAAATATAATGAAGATACGTGAAAAGCGCGGCTGTTTCGCGGCGCAGGAGCCCCAGATGTTCGGTTTCCGCAGGAAAGACACGCAGCAGTACGACCAGGAGGCGCAGGACGCCTTCGTCGAACGGGTCGCCGCGGCGGCGCGCGATTTCGTGGCCGCCGTCCCCGCCGGGGCGGGGCTGGACTACTCGCCGGCCAGCATCGCCGCGCTCGACGCCGTGCTCGAACAGGCCCACCTGGGCGCCCTGGCGCTGGACCCGGTGCAACGGGTGGGGGCGGCCGCCTACCTGTACGAGGTGGCGCGGCGTCGCCACGGCGGGCTGTACGAGGTCTGCGACGACGACGATCCGGTGGTGCTGGTGACCGGCGAGCCCGAGTTCGACGTCTGCCTGTGCGCCATCGCCAAGGTCGAGCGCCGCATCGACGCCGGCCCGCAGGAAGACCTGCGGCCGTTTTTCGGCCGCTACGAGCAGGCCGTCGCGGCGCGCCGGCCCGACATCATTCGCTGACGCCGCGCGCCGGCGGGCGCACCCGCTTTCAATCCGTCCTACAATTCCCCGAGGTCGGCCCGCTCGTCGGGCCGGTTGCTTTTTTGTCACCAGCCCGACCCCGTCTGGCAGTACACTCGCGTCCGTTTTGCCTTGCCCGCCCAGGAGCGCCCGCATGAAATTCCGCTTCCCCATTTTCATCATCGACGAAGACTATCGCTCCGAGAACGCCTCGGGGTTGGGCATTCGCGCGCTGGCTTCGGCGATCGAGGCCGAGGGCGTGGAGGTCATCGGGGTGACCAGCTACGGCGACCTGAGCTCGTTTGCCCAGCAGCAAAGCCGCGCCAGCGCCTTCATCCTGTCGATCGACGATGAGGAGTTCGACGTCGATTCTCCGGAAGACGTGGCGGGCGCGATCAAGAACCTGCGCACGTTCATCGGCGAGCTGCGTTTCCGCAACGCCGACATCCCCATCTACCTGTACGGCGAGACGCGCACGTCGGAACACATCCCGAACGACATCCTGCGCGAGCTGCACGGCTTCATCCACATGTTCGAGGACACGCCGGAGTTCGTGGCGCGCCACATCATCCGCGAAGCGCGCAGCTACGTGGACGGCCTGCCGCCGCCGTTCTTCCGCGAGCTGGTCAAATATGCCCAGGACGGTTCGTATTCCTGGCACTGCCCGGGGCACTCGGGCGGCGTGGCGTTCCTCAAGAGCCCGGTGGGCCAGATGTTCCACCAGTTCTTCGGCGAGAACATGCTGCGCGCCGACGTCTGCAACGCGGTCGACGAGCTGGGCCAGCTGCTGGACCACACCGGCCCGGTGGCCGAGTCCGAGCTGAATGCCGCGCGCATTTTCCATGCCGACCACTGCTTCTTCGTCACCAACGGCACCTCGACGTCGAACAAGGTCGTCTGGCATGCCAACGTGGCCGCCGGCGACGTGGTGGTGGTGGACCGCAACTGCCACAAGTCGATCCTGCACGCCATCACCATGACCGGCGCGATCCCGGTGTTCCTGCGCCCCACGCGCAACCACCTGGGCATCATCGGACCGATCCCGCTCGACGAATTCGACCCGGAAAACATCCGCCGCAAGATCGAGGCCAACCCGTTCGCGCGCGAGGCGCTGAACAAGAAGCCGCGCATCCTCACGCTGACGCAGAGCACCTATGACGGCGTCATCTACAACGTCGAGATGATCAAGGAAAAGCTGGGCACCTACGTCGACACGCTGCATTTCGACGAGGCCTGGCTGCCGCACGCGGCCTTCCACGAGTACTACCGCGACATGCACGCGATCGGCCCGGACCGCCCGCGCAGCCAGGACGCCATGGTGTTCGCCACGCACTCCACGCACAAGCTGCTGGCCGGCATCTCGCAGGCCTCGCAGATCATCGTGCAGGAGTCCGAGAGCCGCAAGCTGGACCGCAACCTCTTCAACGAGGCCTACCTGATGCATACGTCGACCTCGCCGCAGTACGCGATCATCGCGTCGTGCGACGTGGCCGCCGCCATGATGGAGCCGCCGGGCGGCACCGCCCTGGTCGAGGAAAGCATCCGCGAGGCCATGGACTTTCGCCGCGCCATGCGCAAGGTGGCCTCCGAGTTCGGCAAGGACGACTGGTGGTTCAAGGTGTGGGGCCCCAACCGCCTCGCGCCCGAGGGCATCGGCCATCGCGACGACTGGGTGCTGGAGTCGGGCGACCACTGGCACGGCTTTGGCGACCTGGCGCCGGGCTTCAACATGCTCGACCCGATCAAGGCCACCATCATCACCCCGGGCCTGGACATGTCGGGCAGCTTCGGCGAAAGCGGCATACCGGCCGCGCTGGTGTCGAAGTACCTGGCCGAGCACGGCGTCGTGGTGGAGAAGACCGGCCTGTATTCGTTCTTCATCCTGTTCACCATCGGTATCACCAAGGGCCGCTGGAACACCCTGCTGACCGCGCTGCAGCAGTTCAAGGACGACTACGACCGCAACCAGCCCCTGTGGCGCATCCTGCCCGAGTTCTGCCGCGGTCACCGCCGCTACGAGCGCATGGGCCTGCGCGACCTGTGCCAGCAGATCCACGAGGCCTATCGCGAACGCGACGTGGCGCGCCTGACCACCGAGATGTACCTGAGCGACATGGTGCCGGCGCTCAAGCCCTCGGACGCCTTCGCCCGCATGGCGCACCGCGAAGTCGAGCGCGTCGAGATCGACCAGCTCGAAGGCCGCGTGACCGGCGTGCTGCTCACGCCGTACCCGCCGGGCATTCCGCTGCTGATCCCGGGCGAGCGCTTCAACCGGACCATCGTGCAATACCTGCAGTTCGCGCGCGAGTTCAACGAGCGCTTCCCCGGCTTCGAGACCTACATCCACGGCCTGGCCGACGAAGAGGGCCCCGATGGCGCCAAGCGCTATTACGTCGACTGCCTGAAGGACGCCGGCGAGCAGTAAATCCGACGCGCCGCGCCGGGCCGCCCGAGGGGGCGGCCCGGCGCGGCGTTGTCTTCGAGGGAGTATCCCGTTTCGATGTTCGATGTCGCCGTCATCGGCGCCGGGGCCGCCGGCATGATGTGCGCCGCCGTGGCGGGCCAGCGCGGCCTGCGCGTGGTGCTGATCGATCATGCCGCCAAGCTGGCCGAGAAAATCCGCATCTCCGGCGGAGGGCGCTGCAACTTCACCAACCTGGGCGCCGGCCCGGCCAATTTCCTGTCCGACAACCCGCATTTCTGCCGCTCGGCGCTGGCCGGCTACACCCCGCAGGATTTCCTCGGCCTGTTGCGCCGCCATCGGGTGCATTGGCATGAAAAGCATCGCGGGCAACTGTTCTGCGACGACAGCAGCGAAACCATCATCGAGATGTTGCGCGCCGAGTGCGGGCAGGGCGGGGTGGCCTGGCGCATGCCGTGCCGCGTGGACGAGATCGCCCGCCGCGAGGGCGGCGGCTTCACGCTGCGTACCAGCACCGGCGCGATCGACGCGCGCGCGGTCGTGGTAGCCACCGGCGGCATGGCGATCCCGCAACTGGGCGCGACCGACTACGCGCTCAAGGTGGCGCGCCAGTTCGGCCTGAAGGTCGTCGAGCCGCGGCCGGCCCTGGTGCCGCTGACCTTCGATCCCGCGCAATGGCAGCCGTTCGCCGCGCTGTCGGGCGTCGCCCTGGAAGTCACGCTGTCGACCGGGCAGGGCAAGGGGCGCGCGGCGTTCCTGGAGGACCTGCTGTTTACCCACCGGGGCCTGTCCGGCCCCGCCATCCTGCAGATATCGAGCTACTGGAAGCCGGGCGAGCCCATCGTGCTGGACCTGGCGCCCGGCCGCGACCTGGCCGCCGAACTGATAGGCGCCAAGCCGGGCAACCGGCAGCAGTTGCATACCGTGCTGGCCGGCCTGTGGCCCCGGCGGCTGGCCGATACCTGGCTGGACGTGGCCGGGCGCGCCGTCGGCGCGGACCTGGCCGCCGCGCGCCTGGCCGACGTGCCGGACCGCACGCTGCGGGCGCTGGCGGCGCTGATCCATGACTGGCGCCTGGTGCCCAGCGGCACGGCCGGCTACAAGAAGGCCGAAGTGATGCGCGGCGGCGTCGACACGCGCGCCCTGGACCAGAAGTCCATGCAGGCGCGCGGCGTGCCGGGGCTGTACTTCATCGGCGAGGCGGTCGACGTGACGGGCTGGCTGGGCGGCTACAACTTCCAGTGGGCCTGGGCGTCGGGGTACGCCTGCGGCAACGCCCTCTAGCCTGGCGGGCACGGCGCATGCGGGCAGGGCCGCGCGCCTATTGTTTTGGTAAATGGAAATGACTATCATTTGTCTTTACCAAATGCAAATGCCGGAGACCGCATGCCATACGTCCTGCCTGCCCTTTCGTATGCCTACGATGCGCTCGAGCCGCATATCGATGCACGCACGATGGAAATACACCATACGCGCCATCACCAGACCTACGTCAACGGCCTGAACGCCGCGCTCGAAGGCGCCGGCCTGGACAGCGAGGAGCCGGTCGAGCAACTGTTGCGCCGCATCCCGGCGCTGCCGCCGGGCATCCACGGCGCGGTGCGCAACCACGGCGGCGGCCATGCCAACCACAGCCTGTTCTGGACCGTCATGTCGCCGTCGGGCGGCGGCCGCCCGGATGGACGGCTGGCGGCCGACATCCAGGCCCAGCTGGGCGGACACGACGCCTTCCAGGCGGCCTTCACGCAGGCCGCGCTGGGCCGATTCGGCAGCGGCTGGGCCTGGCTGACCGTCACGCCTGCCGGCCGCCTGCGGGTCGACAGCAGCGCCAACCAGGATTCGCCGCTCATGGAGGGCAACACCCCGATACTCGGCCTGGATGTCTGGGAGCACGCGTATTACCTCCAGTACCAGAACCGCCGTCCCGAATACATCGAGGCCTTCTACCGGGTGGTGGACTGGGCCGAAGTGGCGCGCCGCTACGAGATCGCCCTGGCCGAGCTCGGCCGGGAGGCCGCATGAATACCCACAGCCGCCACCGCGTCCGTCCGGCGCTCACCAGCGTCAGCGCCATGACCCTGGCGGTGCTGGTGGCCTGCCTGGCCTGCTACCAGCTGTGGGAGTTCCTCGACCGGCGCTGGCCGCACGTCGCCCTGGCCATGGCCGGCGGCATGGTGGCCGCCGGCGCCACCGCGCTGGGCGCGGTGCCGGTGCTCTTCTCCCAGACCCTGTCGCAGCGCGTGCAGGACTGCATGTTCGGCTTCGGCGCCGGTGTCATGCTGGCGGCCAGCGCCTTCTCGCTGGTGGCGCCGGGCATCGCCGCGGCCGGCGCGCAGGGCTACGGCCCCTGGGGGGCGGGCATCCTGGTGGGGGCGGCCATCCTGCTGGGCGGCGCGGTCCTGCTGGCCAGCGACAGGCTGCTGCCGCACGAGCACTTCATCAAGGGCAAGGAAGGGCGCGCCTCGCGCACCCTGCGCCGCACCTGGCTGTTCGTCTTCGCCATCATGCTGCACAACGTGCCCGAAGGCCTGGCCATCGGCGTGGGCTACGCGGGCAGCGACAGCCTGCGCGGCGCGGCGCTGGCAACCGGCATCGCCATCCAGGACGTGCCCGAAGGGCTGGTGGTGGCGCTGGCCTTGCTGGCCGCCGGCTACGGCCGTGCGTTCTCGGTGGCGCTGGGCATGCTGTCCGGGCTGGTCGAGCCGCTGGGCGCCATCGTGGGCGCGGCGGTGGTGGGCTGGTCGGCGGCGATGCTGCCGTGGGGGCTGGGTTTCGCGGCCGGCGCCATGCTGTTCGTCATCAGCCACGAGATCATTCCCGAGTCGCACCGCAAGGGGCATGAGGTGCCGGCCACCGCCGGCCTGATGCTGGGATTCGTGCTGATGATGCTGCTCGATACCGCGCTGGGCTGAGGCGCCGAAACAGGGGCGGATCGCTGCCCATCCGGACGCTTTGCGGCATGGCGCTTTCGATGTATGCTTTGCGCGCTGTCACGCATGTCGCGGGAGAGAGCGGCCGATTGCGGCTGCCGCCGAAGGCGCAATTCGCCCGGAATCGCTCAGGTAACCCATACCGCGACTGCATCGAGTAGCGCCTGGCGCGCTCGAAACAGCACTCTGGAGAGACCTGGCGCGGCCACCTTCGCGGTGCGCAAGCAGCCCAGGCGCCGAAGGTGCAAACCCGCTCGCGCGGGGCAACTCTCAGGCAAAAGGACAGAGGGGCGGAAAATTCGACCGGTTCCCGGACGCTTTCCGCATCGGGGCCGGCATTCCGTAATCCTGGCAATGCTGCCGCTGGAGCCCTCGCATGTCCGCACCGCTCAAACGCACCCCCTTGGCCGAAGAACATCTTGCCGCCGGCGCCCGCATGGTCGACTTCGGTGGCTGGGACATGCCGCTGGCCTATGGCTCGCAACTGGAAGAGCACCACGCGGTGCGCCAGGACGCCGGCATGTTCGACGTCTCGCACATGCTCAACGTCGATGTCGGCGGCGCCGACGCCACCGCCTTCCTGCGCCGCCTGGTGGCCAACGACGTGGCCCGCCTGGCCACGCCGGGCAAGGCCCTGTACAGCTGCATGCTGAACCCGCAGGGCGGCATCATCGACGACCTCATCATCTACTACTTCGCGCCCGACCAATGGCGCGTGGTGGTCAACGCCGGCACGGCCGACAAGGACATCGCCTGGATGCAGCGCGTGGCCGCCGCCGACGGCTTCGATGTCGCGATCGCGCCGCGCCGCGACCTGGCCATGGTGGCGGTGCAGGGCCCCAACGCCCGCGCCAAGGTGTGGGCGGCCCGTCCCGCGTGGCAGGCGGCGTCCGAGCCGTTGGCGCCGTTCTCGGCCGCGGCCGTCGAGGCCGGCACGCTGGTGGCGCGCACCGGCTATACCGGCGAGGACGGGTTCGAAATCGTGCTGCCCGCCGACGCGGTGGTCCAGCTGTGGCGCGACCTGCTGGCGCAGGGCGTGCGGCCCTGCGGCCTGGGCGCGCGCGACACGCTGCGCCTGGAGGCGGGCATGAATCTCTACGGCCAGGACATGGACGAACTCGTCCATCCCGACCAGGCCGGCCTGAGCTGGACCGTTGCGCTCAAGGACGAGGCGCGCCGCTTCGTGGGGCGCGATGCCATCGAGCAGTTCGCCGTGCCGCGCGCCTTCGTCGGCCTGAAGCTGCAGGAGCGCGGCGTGATGCGCGCCCACATGCCGGTGCGCTGCGCGCAGGGCATGGGCGAGCTCACCAGCGGCACCATGTCGCCCACCCTGGGCGTGTCGGTGGGCTTTGCCCGCGTGCCGGTGGGCGTGCAGCCCGGCGACGCCGTCGAGGTGGAAATCCGCGGCAAGTGGGTGCCCGCCCTGGTATGCAAATTGCCGTTCGTGCGTCACGGCAAAGCCGTCGAACACTCGTAAACTCGAGGCTTCCGCGCGGCCGCTGGCCGCCGGAGGCGCGCAAACTTTCTCCATTCCCACCGAATTGCCAGAGGAGCTCCCATGAGCCTGCCCACCGATCGCAAGTACACCGAGTCCCACGAATGGGTCCAAGCCGAAGGCGATGTGTTCGTCGTCGGCATCACCGACAACGCCCAGGAGCAGCTGGGCGATCTGGTCTTCGTCGGCGACGTCAAGGTCGGCGCCACGCTGAAGGCCGGCGAAACCGCCGGCGTGGTCGAGTCGGTCAAGGCCGCCTCGGACATCTATGCGCCGGTCGACGGCGAGATCGTCGCGTTCAACGACGAACTCGAAGCCAACCCCAGCCTGATCAACGAATCGGCCTATACCGCCTGGATCTTCAAGATCAAGCCGGCCAACGCGGCCGACCTGGACAAGCTGCTTGACGCGGCCGGCTACCAGGCCGTCGCCGGCTGACAGGCCGCAACGGGCCGGCCCGCGGGCCGGCCCCGCCTCCCCGTTATTTCGAGAAAACCATGTCGCGCGCCCCTGACACCCATTCCGATTTCATTCCCCGCCATATCGGCCCCTCCGACGAGGACCAGGCCACCATGCTGGCCGCCATCGGCGCAGCCAGCCTGGATGCCCTGATCGACGAAGTCGTGCCGCCCCGCATCCGCATCCGCAGCCGCGCGCCGCTGGCGCTGCCCGCCGCGCGCAGCGAAACGGATGTGCTGCAGGACCTGAAGCGGATGGCCGCGCGCAACCAGATCTACCGCAACTACATCGGCCAGGGTTACTACGGCACGCACACGCCCAACGTGGTGTTGCGCAACGTGCTCGAGAACCCGGCCTGGTACACCGCCTACACGCCGTATCAGCCCGAAATCTCGCAGGGCCGCCTGGAGGCGCTGCTCAATTACCAGACCATGGTCGCCGACCTGACCGGCCTGGACATCTCCAACGCCTCGCTGCTGGATGAAGGCACCGCCGCGGCCGAGGCCATGACGCTGGCGCGCCGCGGCAGCCGTTCGTCCAGCCCGGTGTTCTTCGTGTCGCAGCACTGCCACCCGCAGACGCTCGAAGTGGTGCGCACGCGTGCCGAGGGCCTGGGCATCGAACTGGTGATCGGCGACGAGTCGCGCGGGCTGCCCGAATGCTTCGGCGTGCTGCTGCAGTATCCGCACAGCCTGGGCGGCGTGGCCGATTACCGCGAACTGGCGCAAGCCGCGCACGCGCAGGGCGCCGTGGTCGCCTGCGTGACTGACCTGCTGGCGCTGGCGCTGATCGAGCCGCCGGGGCAATGGGGCGCCGACATCGCCGTGGGTTCGGCGCAGCGCTTCGGCGTGCCGTTCGGCTTCGGCGGCCCGCACGCCGGCTTCATGGCCTGCCGCGATGCGTACAAGCGCAACATGCCCGGCCGCCTGGTCGGCGTCTCGAAGGACGCCCAGGGCAACCCGGCGCTGCGCCTGGCCCTGCAGACGCGCGAGCAGCACATCCGCCGCGAGAAAGCGACCTCCAACATCTGCACCGCCCAGGTGCTGCTGGCCGTGATGGCCGGCCTGTACGCCGTGTGGCATGGCCCGCGCGGCGTGCGCCGCATCGCCGAGCGCGTGCAAAGCCTCACCGGCGCGCTGCGCGCCGCGCTGGCCGGGCTGGGCGTGAAAGTCGCCAACGACACCTGGTTCGACACGCTGTTGCTGGAAACCGGCGTGGCCACCCCGGCCATCCTGGCCGCCGCGGATTGCGCCCGGATCAACCTGCGCCAGGTCGATGGCGCGCGCCTGGCGGTGTCGCTGGACGAAACCGTGACCCTCGCCGACCTGCAGGCCCTGGTCAACGTGTTCGCCGCCGGCCTGGGCAAGGACGAGGTGGCGCTGCCGGCGCCGCAGGCGTCGCTGGACGGCATCCCGGCGGCGGTGCGCCGCCAGGGGCCCATCCTGTCGCACCCGGTGTTCTCCAGCGTGCAGTCCGAGACCGACATGCTGCGCTACCTGCGCAAGCTGGCCGACAAGGACCTGGCGCTGGACCGCACCATGATCCCGCTGGGTTCGTGCACCATGAAGCTGAACGCCACGGCCGAAATGATCCCCATCACCTGGCCGGAGTTCGCGCTGATCCACCCGTTCGCGCCGGCCTCGCAGACGCCGGGCTATCGCGAGCTGATCGACGGCCTGTCGGCGCAGCTGTGCGAAATCACCGGCTACGACGGCATCAGCCTGCAGCCCAACTCGGGCGCGCAGGGCGAGTACGCCGGCCTGCTGGCGATCCGCGCCTACCACCAGGCCAATGGCCAGCCCCAGCGCAATGTCTGCCTGATCCCGGCCTCGGCGCACGGCACCAACCCGGCGTCGGCCCAGCTGGCCGGCATGGACGTGGTGGTGGTGGCGTCCGACGCCAACGGCAACGTCGACCTGGCCGACCTGCGCGCCAGGATCGCGCAAGTGGGCGAACGCCTGGCGGCGCTGATGATCACCTATCCCTCGACGCACGGCGTGTTCGAGGAAGCCGTGACCGAAATCTGCGACGCGGTGCACGAGGCCGGCGGGCAGGTCTACCTGGACGGCGCCAACATGAACGCCATGGTCGGCGTGGCGCAGCCCGGCAAGTTCGGCTCCGACGTCTCGCACCTGAACCTGCACAAGACCTTCTGCATCCCGCACGGCGGCGGCGGGCCGGGCGTGGGCCCGGTGGCGGTGCGCGCGCACCTGGCGCCCTACCTGCCGGGCGTGCTCGACGCCCAGGGCCGCCTGGACCCCGAGGCCAAGGTCGGCCCGGTCTCGGCCGCGCCGTATGGCTCGGCCGGCATCCTGCCGATTCCCTACGTGTACATCGCGTTGATGGGCGCCGAGGGCCTGCGCCGCGCCACCGAGGTGGCCATCCTCAACGCCAACTACATCGCCGCGCGCCTGCGCGACCACTACCCGGTGCTGTATGCGGGCCGCAACGGCCGCGTGGCGCACGAGTGCATCCTGGACGTGCGGCCCCTGAAGGAAACCAGCGGCATCAGCGCCGAGGACATCGCCAAGCGCCTGATGGACTACGGGTTCCACGCGCCGACCATGAGCTTCCCGGTGGCCGGCACGCTGATGGTCGAGCCCACCGAATCCGAAGGCCTGGCCGAGCTGGAGCGCTTCATCGAGGCCATGATCGCCATCCGCGCCGAGATCGCACAGATCGAAAGCGGCGAACGCGACCGCGACGACAACGTGCTGCGCAATGCGCCCCATACGGCCCAGATGCTGCTGGCCGAGGAATGGCACCACGACTATCCGCGCCAGCAGGCCGCCTATCCGGTGGCGTCGCTGCGCGAGAACAAGTACTGGCCGCCGGTGGCGCGGGTGGACAACGCCTATGGCGACCGCAACCTGGTGTGCGCCTGCCTGCCGGTGGAAGCCTACGCGTAAGCGGTGCGCGCTCATGGCGCATGACGAGGAGCCGGCCCCCGCATGGGGACTGGCACCGGCAAGATTTCATGGCACCTGCCCGTGCGTGTGCCTGTCCCCGCTGGGACAGGCACATTGCCGTACGCCATCCGGGGTGCCTGTCCCCGCAGGGGGACTGGCACCGGCAAGATTTCACGGCGTCTGCCCGTGCATGTGCCTGTCCCCGCTGGGACAGGCACATTGCCGTACGCCATCCGGGGTGCCTGTCCCCGCATGGGGACTGGCACCGGCAAGATTTCATGGCGTCTGCCCGTGCGTGTGCCTGTCCCCGCTGGGACAGGCACACTGCCGTACGCCATCGACTCTTGCCGGCGATCACGCCGAAGGCGTGAGTCCCAGCCGCTCGTAGTGTTCCTGGTAGCCGGCGACGTGGCGCTCCATGCGGCGGCGGGCGGCCGGCGCGTCGCCGGCGATGACGGCGTCGACCACGCGGCGGTGCGACTGCAGGATGAGGCGCCGGGTGGGTTCGGGCGTTTGCCCTTCGCGGCTGGTCGCCGCCAGGATCAGGCCGGCGATGGACACGATGAACGCGCGCAACAGGTCGTTGTGGCAGGCGTCGGCCAGCGCGAAGTACCAGCGCACGTTGAGATCCAGGAACTGTTCCACGCGGGGCAGGGCCTCCTGCAGCAGGTCGGTCGCCTGTATCAGCGCCTGCAGGTCTTCGGGCGTGCGGCGCAGCGCGGCGAGTTCGGCGATGGTCGGCTCGATGGCGACGCGGGCTTCGATCATCTCCTGCAGCGAGATGCCGCGCGCGCGGGCAAACAGCGCCACGGGGCGGGCCAGCGCGTCGTTGGCCGGCAGCTTGACGACCGAGCCGCCATAGCGCCCCTGGCGGGTTTCGATCAGGCCTTCGCTTTCCAGCACACGCAGCGCGTCGCGGACCGCGGCGCGGCTCAGGCCGGTCTCTTCGGTGAGCTCCCGTTCCGAAGGCAAGGCCACGCCGCTGGGGCGGGCGCCGCTGAGGATCTGTTCGCGCAGGGCGTCGGCCAGCAGGTCGCGCGAACGCACGGCCTTGATCGGACCCAGCGGATTAGGGTTTGTCTCTACGGTTTTCATCGCTGCAGCCATTGTACAGCGTTTGGTTATCCATATAATGGTCAACCATTGAACTTTTAATCGAGCATCATGGCTGCAGTCTCTTCTTCCGTGCCGCCCACCCCGCTGGGCGGCGTGCGCGTGCTGGACCTGTCCAAGGTCCTGGCCGGGCCGCTGTGCACGCAATACATGGCCGACATGGGCGCCGACGTGATCAAGGTCGAAGCGGCCGGGCAGGGCGACGATACGCGCGGCTGGCCGCCGTTCCAGGATGGCCAGGCGGCGGTGTTCCTCAGCTGCAACCGCAACAAGCGCAGCATCGCGCTGGACCTGAAGTCGGCGCACGGGCGCGCCGTGGTGCAGCGGCTGGCCGCCTGGGCCGACGTGGTGGTCCACAGCTTCGGTCCGGGCGTGGCGCAAAAGCTGGGCGTCGATTGGGAGGCCCTGTCCGAAATCAATCCCCGCCTCGTGTACTGCGCCATCTCCGGTTTCGGCCCGGTCGGCAGCCTGAGCCACGGCAAGGGGTTCGATGTGGTGCTGCAGGCGTTCTGCGGCATGATCTCGATCACCGGCGAGACCGAGGGCGGCGCGGTGCGCAGCCCGTTCTCGCCGGTGGACCAGGCCACCGGCCTGCATGCCCTGATCGGTATCCTGGCGGCCTTGCGCCAGCGCGACGCCAGCGGCCGCGGCGTCACCGTGGACGCCTCGCTGTTCGATACCGCGCTCGGTTTCATGGGCTACTTCATGCAGGGTTACTGGGCCCGCGGCACCGAGCCCGCGCGCGCGGGCGCCGGGCACGAGTCGCTGTGCCCGTACCAGGATTTCGCGACCGCCGACAAGCCCATCATCCTGGGCATCGCCAACGATGCGCTGTGGCGCGCCTTCTGCACCCTGGCCGGGCGTCCCGAACTGGTCAGCGACCCGCGCTTTGCCACCAACGCGCAGCGCGTGGCCAACCGCGCGCAGACCCTGGCGGCCACGCGCGAGCTGCTGGCGGCGCGCACGCGCGGCGAATGGCTGCCCGCGCTCGAGCAGGCCGGCATCCCCTGTTCCCCCATCCATACGCTGGCCGAGGTCGATGCGCATCCGCACACGCGCGAATCGGGCATGGTGTTCGACTACCCCGAGACCGGCGCCGATACCGGGCCGCTCAAGGGCGTGGCCCAGCCGGTGCGCTTTGACGGCATGCGCCTGACCACGCCCAAGCGGCCGCCGAGCCTCAATCAGGACTGGGCGTCGGTGCTGGCCGACGCCGGCTACTCCGATCCGGAAGTCCGGGATCTATTGCAACAGATGGCCTGAAAGAGCCATCCCACTCGTACAAGGAGACATGATGAATGTTTTGATACGCCGCGCCCTGTGCGCCGCCATCGCCTCGCTGGCGGCCGCCGCCGCGCACGCCGCCTATCCCGAACAGCCGGTCCGCATCGTGGTGGCGTTCGCGCCCGGCAGCGGCACCGACAACGTTGCCCGCTACTACGCGACGCGCCTGAGCGAGGAACTGAAGCAGCCCTTCGTCGTCGAGAACAAGCCCGGGGCCAACGGCAGCATCGCGGCCACGCAGGTGGCCCGTACGCAGCCCGACGGCTACACCCTGTTCCTGGGGTCGAACTCCACGTTGTCGGCCGCGCCGTTCCTGTTCAAGAAGCTGCCGTACGAGCCGCTCAAGGATTTCACGGCCGTCGCGCGCCTGTCCGATATCCCGTCCATGCTGGTGGTCGGCGCCGATTCGCCGATCCGCGATTTCGACCAATTCATCGGCAAGGCGCGCGCCGAGCCGGGCAGGGTGACCTGGGCCAACGCCAATACGGCCCACCTCGCCGCAGGCATGGCGCTGACCAAGCAGGCGCAGCTGGACATGATTTCGGTGCCCTACAAGAGCAGCCCTCAGGCGCTGACCGACGTGATCGGCGGCCAGGTCACGGCCATGGTCGTCGATACCTCCGCGGGCACCGCGTTCGTGCAGCAAGGCAAGGTGCGTGCGCTGGCGGTGACCACCGCCCGCCCGGTGGCGGCCATGCCCGGCGTGCCCAGCATGAGCGAGCGCTTTCCCGGCATCGACGTCTACTCCTGGCTGGGCATCGTGGGCCCTGCCGGCATGCCCGACGAGGTGGTGAGCGTGGTCAACCAGGCCATCCTGAAGATCAACGCCAGCGAGGACACGGTCCGCTTCCTGCGCGAGAACGCCGGCGCGGAACCGCCGCCGTCCTCCAGCCCGGCCGAGTTCACGCAGTTCATGCACGCGCAGCTCGAGGTGTGGCGCAAGCTGTTGCGCGACGCCAACGTGGAACCCATGTGAGCCAGCAGGAGAGCCGCATGTCCGCACCCGCCTGCGTGTCCGAGTTCGTCCGCTACGACGTCGACGCGGGGGTGGCCCGCATCACGCTCGACCGGCCGGATCGCCGCAACGCCATCGACGTTCCCATGCGTGCGGCCCTGCTGGCCGCGGTCCAGGCCGCCACGGCCGACCCGGCGGTGCGCGCCGTCGTCCTGACCGGGGCGGGCGGCCATTTCTGCAGCGGCGGCGACGTCTCGACCATGCGCGGCGCGTCCATGAGCGCCGAGCAGGGGCGCGACCGGATGGCGCCGATCGGCGCCTGCGCGCGGGCCTTGCTGGAAATGCCCAAGCCGGTGATCGCCGCCGTCGACGGGATCGCCTTTGGCGGCGGCTTCGGCCTGTGCCTGTGCGCCGACCTGGTGCTGGCCACGCCGGCGGCGCGCTTTTGCCTGTCGTTCATGCGGATCGGGCTGGTGCCCGATTTCGCCGCGGCGTTCACCTTGCCGCGCCTGGTCGGCCTGCAGCGCGCGCGCCAGCTGATCTACACCGCGGCCGAGATCGATGGCCGCCAGGCGCTGGAATATGGGCTGGTGAGCGAGCTGGTCGATGCCGGCAGGCTGGCGCCGCGCGCCGCGGAGGTGGCCACGGCCATGGCCGGCATGCCCGCCACGGCGTTCGCCCTGACCAAGCAGGCGCTGCTGCGTTCCAGTTCGAGCGAACTGGCGGCCATGGTGGAGATGGAAATGACCTCGCAGGGCGTGGCCTTCAACACCGGCTACCACCAGCAGGCGGTGGAACGCCTGCTGGAGAAAAAGCCGCCGCTGTATTCCTTTCCCGCCCCGACGGCCTGAAGGCGCGATGGCGGCCCGGCCGGCCGAGCCGGCGCGGGCTGCCGCCGCGTTCAACGCGCGGCGTAGACCTCGTCTTCGAAGTTCCCGACCATCTGCATGAAGGTATTGACCATGATGGAGAGGTTCTCGCGGCCCACGCCGCCCTCGGCGCTGAGGTCCATGCGCAGCACGGCCTGGTTGTCGTCGTCCAGGTAGGCGCGCGTCCAGCGGTATTTCTGGTTCCAGGCATTGAGCGCCTTGAGCGAGGTCTTGCGCTTGCCGAAACTGGCCTTCATGCTCACGTCCATGCACTCGTCGTCGTCGATGCAATACAGCTCGGCGCGCAGGTCGCGCAAGGGCAGGCCGTTGGCGTCGATGACGATCACCGGGCCGGACGCGCCTTCCTCGGTCGTGCTGTCGTAGCCGCCTTCGGCCAGGATGGACGTCAGCAGGCCGGCGTTGACGCTGCGCAGGCTGTCGCCCTCGGTGGCCCAGGCGGCGGCGTCGGCGGCCTCCTGGGCGGCCTCGGCCGCCGCTGCTTCGGCGGCCGCTTCCACGGCCTCGGAGGCCGCCTCGGCGCTCATCGCCGCGTCGTCCTCGTGGTTGTGCTCGTCGTCGTCCAGGCTGGCGCTGGCGCTGTCGTAGAGGTTGTCGAACAGCTCGTTGACCGGCACGTCGCGGCCGTTCAGCTTGGCCACCCCGGCCGCATAGGTGAAGGTGCCGACCAGCTTGTCGCCGTCGTTGCGGCCGATGTTCAGGATTTCGGCCATGCCGGCGAAGGCGTCGATGGTCTCGTCGGCTTCCTTGGCGGCTTCCTCGGGTGTCTTGCCCTGGCTGGTCTCGTAGTGGATCGCCAGGTCGCGCACCATCGGCTTGGATACCACCATCTTGACGTCGATCGCCTTGACTGCCTCTTCGAGATACTCGCGCGGCGTCAGCTCGCCGCTCGTCGTTGCCGGCTTGACCAGGACGATCGAGGACATCAGGCTGCTTTCGCCCTTCTCGGTCCTCCAGGCCACGGGACCCAGGCTCAGCGAGGGGCCGCCGGCCAGCAGGCGGCCGCCGTTCTCGATCAGCATCGTGAGCTGCTCGTCCTTCAGGCCCTCGTCGGTTTCGCCGGTGGCGAAATAGCCACGCAGCAGCTGGTTGTAGCCATCGCTGAGCGCCTTGAGCGCCTGGCCGTCCAGCCGGCTGGCCTTCACGTTCAGTTCGCCGCTGCCAAAGGGTATCTTGTTGACCGTCAGGGGGCCGGTCTTGTAGGCGGCTTCGATGTCGATGTAATCGCCATCCTCGGTGGCCAGGGCGCGATAGCTCAGGTCGTCCAGCGAGATATCGAGCGATTCGCGCTTGTCGATCATCGCGATGCGCTTGATGGCCATGGTGCTTTCGCCCAGCGTGAAGCCATGCTTGCCCTGGTGGCTGCGCATGTCCACGCTCCAGCCGGTGGCGCTCATCTGCGTATCCTGGTCGCCATCGGCGGTAAAGCGCACGTACTCGGCGTCCAGGCGCGCCGTGCCCGAGCGGGTGGCGCGCTGGAAGGTGCCGGTGAGCGTGGCGCCGCTGAACGACAGCGTTACGTCGTCCTCGGTGAAATCGATGGGCGCCAGGCCGCTGCGGGTGCTGGCGTTGCCGCTGTAGGACACGATGGTGTCGCTCCACAGCGGGGCGGCGTTCTTGGTCAGTTCGAACAGCGGCTTGACCAGCTCGGTCCGGGCCAGCTCGGCGTGCACGAACGCCATCTGCGGCAGGAACTGGCCGCTTGCCAGGGCAGAACGGGGGAAGGGGCCGTGCTCGAAGCGGGCGTCGAACTCCGTCGAGCCCAGCGGCAGGGGCGTGACCGTGCCGGATTCCTCCTTGATGTCCTGGGACAGCGACAGGCCGTAGCGGGCCTGCGTGGTGAAGAAGCCGCGCTCGTACTTGAGCTGGTCGACGCGCAGCGTGTAGCCGGGCACCACCGCGGCCAGCTTCTCGTTCAGCACGCCCAGCCGCTGCTGCGTTTCGGTCTCGATCCGCTTGCCCGTATACCAGGTGCCGCCCAGCCAGCCGCCGGCCAGCACCACGATCACGCCGGCGGTGATGCCTATGCTCTTCTTCATCGTATGGATTACCTAAAGGGTTGTTTTTCCGCCGGGCCATCCCCGGGCAGGACTCTGCCCTCGGGATGGCGGCGAGCCCGCGCAAAACGGGCGCGCCGCCGCGAACGGGCGGCGCGCGGGACGGCGCTCAGCCGCCCAGGATGCTGCCCAGCAGCTGGTCGGCGGGCATCTTGCGGCCGTTCAGGTCCACCGTGCCGGCGGCGTAGTGGAACTTGCTGACGATGTTGTCGCCCTCGTTCTTGCCGAGGTTCATCATCTCGGCCATGCCGGCCAGCGAGCTGACCTGCTGGTCGGCCGCGGCGGCGGCCTGCTGCGCGTCCATGCCTTCCTGGCTTTGCAGGTAGCCGACCATCAGCGCCTTGATCATGGGCTTGGACAGGGTGGCGGAGGCGTCGATCGACTCGATCGCCTGGCTGAAGTAGTCGACCGCCATGAGGTCGCTGGAGGCGGGCTTGCTCAGCGCGACCCTGGCGTTGAAAACGCTTTCGCCCTGGGCCGTCTTCCATTGCACCGGGTCGAGCGTGAGCACCGGCTTGCCGGCCAGCAGCGTGTCGGCCTGCGCCATCAGCAGCTTGCGCATCTCGGCGTTGTCGGGCACCGGGTCCTTGCCCTCGGCCTGCAGCTTGATGGCCTTGTTGTATTCGTCGGCCACCACCTTGATCGCCGCGGCGTTCAGGCGCTCGGCCTTGAATACCGCCCGGCCGTTGCCCAGCGCGATGCCGTTGTAGGTGATCTCGCCGGCGCCGTAGCTGATTTCGCCGTTGATGAATTCGTCCTGCTCGCCGATCCTGGCGGCATAGGCCATGTCCGCCACCGTGAGGTGGGCATCGCCTTCCGGTTGCTTGACTTCCAGGCGCTTGACCGACAGGGCGCTGTCGCCGATCGACAGGCCGGACTTGCCCATGCGGCTGTCCACCGTCACGGCCAGGCCGTCGAGCGTGAACAGCAGCGGGCCGCCGTCGTCGTCCGCGCTGGCGTCCAGCGCCAGGCTGTCGGCCTTGAGCGAGCCGATCGCCGCCTGCGTGGCGCGCTGGTAGCTGCCGTCGAAGGTCGCGCCGCTGAACGCGAACTTGCCTTCGTCGCCGCTGTAGTCGATGGCGGCCAGCCCGCCGGTGCTGGTCGAGTCGCCGTTATAGGCGACCACCGTGTCGCTCCACAGCGGCGTGGCGCCCTTGGTCACTTCGAAGACTTTCTTGAGGTCTTCGGTGTTGGCCACTTCGGCATGCACGAACGCCAGCTGCGGCATCAGCTTGCCGCGCGCCAGCGCGCCGGGCGCGAACGGGCCGTGTTCGATACGCGCATCCACTTCCACGGTGGCCTCGGGCTTGCCGGTTTCCTCCGACTTGCCGACTTCCACGCCGTAGCGCGCCTGGGACGTAAAGAAGCCGCGCTCCAGCTTGAGCTGGTTGATGCGCACGGGAAACTCGGGGAAAGCGGCCGCGAGCTGGGCGTTGATTTCGTTCAGGCGGGTCTGCGACTCCGTTTCGATACGCTGGCCCGTATACCAGGTGCCGGCCAGCCAGCCGCCCACCGCCACAATGATCACGCCCGTGGTGACCGCTACCGATTTCTTCATCTTCTATGCCTTATGGAAGTGCGGCCATGCCACGCGCACGGGCCGCTTATATGCGTAGCCCGAAGGCTGGCGGCGAGTATAGCGAGAGGCGTGGCCGGAGCGGGCGAAACATATTACAAAAGACGACAAAATGTTCAAAAACAGCGGGACAGGCCGCAAAAGCGCGGCCAAGCGCCTAGATGGCGTCGAGCGGATAGACAGGCCGGCGCACATGCCGGAACTCGACCTGGCCATAGTCGGAAGTGGTCACGCCCACACCGGTGCATTCGATGACATGGGTGGCCATATCGGCAAAGCCGGCGCGCCAATGCACGCGTGACTTCAACGCCACGTAGCGCTTTTGCAGCGGGTCGATGCCGGCCGACAGCAGGCAATTGATGTCGAAAGGCTCCTGGTGGCGCGACACCACCACGATCTCGACCTTGCCGGTGTCGAGCACGACGGTCAGGCCCGTGTCGTTGCGCACGCCGCGGTACATGGGGCCGCGGTTCAGGTATACGCCGTCGAACAGCAGCTTGACCCGGGCGGTCAGGTGCAGGGGCGGGCTGGCCTGGCGCAGCGCCGGCATCGCCACCTTGCCGCCCAGGGGCAAGGTCACGGTGGCGCCCACGCCGGCCGCCGCGGCCTGCTGCGCGGCCTGCGGGTCGCAGATGGCGTAGAACGCCACGTTCTCCAGGCCCTGGTCCAGGATCTCGGCCAGCACCGCGGTGGTGTCCATGGTGCCGCCCGAACCGGTATTGTCGTAGTGGTCGAGCAGCACCACCGGTCCGTTCTCGATGGCCTTGGCGCGCGCGATGGTGGGCGCCAGCGGCTCGGCGTGGAACACCCAGTCGGCGCGTCCGCGCCAGGCGGTCTCGAGCAGCTCGTCGCGGTACTGCTCGGCCTGCGCCAGGTTGGCATCGGTGCACACCACCGCGCTCAGCCCCGCCTCGCGGATGTCGGCATGCGGAAAGCCGACGAACACCGAGGCGGCGATCACGCCTTCGGACTCCAGCGCCTTGCAGCGCGCCTGCAGCGATTTGTTGGGTTCGGCATGCGTGCCCTGGCGCATGATGTGCGGCAGCATCGGCTTGTTGGCCCAGCTCATGACGGGCTTGATCTCGCCGCGCAGCGTGCGGGCGATGGCGTTGGCCGCGCGCAGCCCGGCGGCGCGGATATCGACGTGCGGATAGGTGTGAAAGCCCGAGATGACGGTAGCGTGGCGCACGATGTCGTCGTAGATGTTGGCGTGCATGTCCAGCGTCACGCCCACCGGGATGGCCGGGGCGATGTCGCGCAGGCGGCGCAGCAGATCGCCTTCGGCGTCTTCCACGCCTTCGGCCACCATGGCGCCGTGCAGGTCCAGCAGGATGGCGTCGAAGCCGCCGCGGCGCGCCTCGTCCAGCACCAGGCCGCACAGGCGCTCGTACGTGGCGCGGTCGGTCGGCGCGCTGGGCCAGGACTCCGCCGCCACCGGCACGACGATTTCGGCGCCTTCGCGGCGTGCCACCTCGATATAGCCGCCCAGGCCGCTGTCGGTGTTCTCGTAGGCGCGTATGGCGCGCTCGCCGGCCAGGATCTCGGGGCTGCCGCGGAAAAACCGCTCCAGCGGGGTGGGAACGGGCGAGAACGTATTGGTCTCGTGCTTGATCATCGCCAACAGCCAACGCATGGTGTGCTCCTTGTCGTGCGCAATTCCTGGCGGCGCGCCCCGGTCAGGCGGGCAGCGGGCGGAAATTGCGGAAATCCCAGCCGCGGCCCGGCGCGGCGTCGATCAGGGCGCGGGTATACGCATGGCCGGGCCGGGTCAGCACCGTCAGCGCCGCGCCGGTCTCCACCACCTTGCCATGCTGCATGACCGCGATGGTGTCGCACACCTGCGCCGCCACGCGCAGGTCGTGCGTGATGAACAGCACGCTCACGCCGGTACGTTCGCGCACCTGCTCGATCAGCTCCAGCACCTGCGCCTGCACCGATACATCCAGCGCCGAAACGGCTTCGTCGGCCACCAGCACTTCGGGGTCCATGACCAGGGCGCGCGCGATGCAAAGGCGCTGGCGCTGGCCGCCCGAGAACTGGTGCGGGTAGCGCCGCATCACGTCGGGACCGAGGCCGACCACGCCCAGGGTGCGGGCGGCGCGCACCAGCGCCTGCGCGCGCGGCATGCCGAAGTTGAGCAGGCCCTCGATGATGGACTCGCCCACCGCGCGGCGCGGGTTCAGCGACCGGTAGGGGTCCTGGAACACGATCTGCACCTTGCGCCGCAGCGGACGCAGGCCCGCGCCGCTCAGGCGCGCGATGTCGGTTTCGCCCAGCAGCATGCGGCCGGCGCTGGGCTCGATCAGGCGCACGATGCAGCGCGCCACCGTGGACTTGCCCGAACCCGATTCGCCGACGATGCCGAGGATCTCGCCGCGCCGCAGGGTCAGGTCCACCTCGCTGGCGGCCACCACCGTGCGCGTCGCGCCGAAGAGCGAGCGCCGCTCGGCGTAGGTGCGGCCCAGCCCGGTGATGCGCAGCACCGGTTCGCCGCCTGGCGCCTCGCGCTGCGTCGGCACCAGGCTGGGCACCGACGACACCAGGCGGCGGGTGTAGTTCTGGCTCGGCCGCGCCAGGATCTCGTCGCGCGTGCCGGCCTCGGTGAGGTCGCCGCGGTTCATGACGACGATACGGTCGGCGATCTCGGCCACCACGCCGAAGTCGTGCGTGATGAAGAGCACGGCGGTCTGGTGCCTGTCCTGCAGTTCGCGGATCAGCGCCAGGATCTGTTTCTGCGTCGTGACATCCAGCGCCGTGGTGGGTTCGTCGGCGATCAGCAGCTTGGGTTCGAGGATCAGCGCCATGGCGATGACGATGCGCTGGCGCTGGCCGCCCGAGAGCTGGTGCGGATACGCGTCGTAGATGCGCTCCACGTCGGGCAGGTGCACCGAGCGGAACATTTCGAGCACCTTGGCGCGCCGTTGCGCGCGCGGCATGCGGCGGTGCAGGCGCAGCACTTCGTCGACCTGGCTGCCCACCCGGTGCACCGGGTTGAGTGCGGTCATGGGCTCCTGGAACACCATGGCCATGCGTGTGGCGCGCAGTTCGCGCCGCCGCCGCGCGCTGGCCGTGACGATGTCCTCGCCCAGCACGCGGGCCGAGCCGCCGGAGACCTCCAGGATGCCCTCGGGCAGCAATCCCATGACCGCCAGCGACGTGACCGACTTGCCCGACCCGGATTCGCCCACCACGCAGACCGTCTCGCCGGCGTGCACGTCCAGGCTGAGGTTGCGGACCACGCGGTTGCCCGCGCCGCAGACGCTCACCGACAGGTTGCGGATCGCCAGCACCGCGGCGCTGGTGTCGCCGGCCGGAGGGTAGGGGGCG
Organism: Bordetella bronchiseptica; assembly: GCF_900636925.1. NCBI lineage: Bacteria > Pseudomonadati > Pseudomonadota > Betaproteobacteria > Burkholderiales > Alcaligenaceae > Bordetella > Bordetella bronchiseptica. The sequence goes on along the minus strand of NZ_LR134326.1, from coordinate 4,259,235 downwards.
TAGGGCATCGCTCAGGTCCTCCGCGTCATTTTCGGGTCCAGCGCGTCGCGCAGCGCGTCGCCCAGGATATTGACGCTGAGCACGGTCAGCGACAGGAACAGGCCGGGAAACAGGATCAGGCCCGGCAGCATGCGGAAGTACATGCGGCCCTCGGACATGATGTTGCCCCACGAGGCGATCTCGGGCGGGATGCCGGCGCCCAGGAAGCTGAGTATGGCCTCGGTCAGCATGGCCGAGGCGAACACATAGGTGCCTTGCACGGTCAGCGGCGCCACGGTGCTGGGCACCAGGTGGCGCCACAGCAGCAGGGGCAGCGGCGTGCCCAGCGCCAGCGCGGCTTCGACATAGGGTTCGCCGCGCACGCTGAGGATCTGGCCGCGCACCAGCCGCACCACGCGGGGAATCTCCGGGATGGTGATGGCCACCAGCACCGTGGCCAGGCTGGCGCCGGTCACCGACACCAGGGCGATGGCCAGCAGGATGCCGGGGATGGCCATGACGGCGTCCATGGTGCGCATGATCAGGCCGTCGAGCGTGCGGAACCAGCCGGCGATGACGCCTATCACCAGGCCCAGCGTCACGCTGACCAGCGCCGCGCCCAGGCCGGCCACCAGCGATACGCGCGCGCCATACACCACGCGCGACCAGATGTCGCGCCCGAACGCATCGGTGCCGAACAGATAGTCGCCGAAAGGCGGCTTCAGGCGCGCGCCCGGATCGATGGCGGTCGGGTCCACGGTGCCCAGCCACGGCGCCAGCAGGGCCGCGCCCACCACCAGGGCCAGCACCGCCAGCGCGGCCAGCACCGGCGCGCCGGAGAATTCGCGGCGCACGCGCCGCCACGCGCCTGCCTGGGGCGGTCCGTTCTCGGGCAGGGCGCCGTCGGCGACGGCATCGCTATGCGTGGGCATCGTCAATACCTGATGCGCGGGTCGAACACCGTATAGGCGCAGTCGACCACCAGATTGATGAACACGTAGACGAACGCGAAGAACAGCGTCAGCCCCTGGATCACGGGGTAATCGCGCGCCATCACGGCCTCGACCACCAGGCGGCCCAGGCCGGGAATGTTGAACACCGACTCCGTCACCACCACGCCGCTGATCAGCAGCGCCACGCCCACCCCGATCACCGTGGCGATGGGCACCGCGGCATTGCGCAGGGCGTGGCCCAGCAGCACGCCGGTCTCGCCCAGCCCCTTGGCGCGCGCGGTGCGGATGAAGTCCTCGCCCATGACTTCGATGATGCTGGTGCGGGTGATGCGCGCGATCAGCGCCACATACACCGTGGACAGCGCCAGCGAGGGCAGGACGAGGCGGTGCAGGTAAGGCCAGAATCCCTGCGCCAGCGGCGTGTAGCCCTGCACGTTGAACCAGCCCAGCTTGATGGCGAAGGCCCAGATCAGCACGTAGCCGGTCACGAACACCGGCACCGAGAATCCCAGCACCGAAAAGCCCATCACGGCGCGGTCGAGCAGGCGGCCGCGCCGCCACGCCGCCAGGATGCCCAATGGAATGGCGACCGCCAGGGTGAACGCCAGCGTGATCACCGCCAGGCTGAGCGAGGGCTCCAGGCGCTGGCCGATCAACTGGGTGACCGGCACGCCGGACATCAGCGAAGTGCCCATGTCGCCGCGCACCAGCCTGCCGGTCCAGATGAAGAATTGCTTGACCAGCGGCTGGTCCAGTCCCATGACCTGGCGGATCTGGGCAATGCGTTCGGGCGTGGCGGCGTCGCCGGCCATGATGATGGCCGGATCGCCGGGGCTTGCGCGCAGGATCGCGAAGACCACGACCGCCACCATGATCAGGACCGGTATGGTGGCCAACAGCCGGCGCGCGATGAATGCCAGCATGGAACTCCCTCGGGTTGCGCGGGCGGGCCAGGCCCGCCCTGGGCTTCAAGGCGCCTTCTTGACGTTCCAGAAGGCGAACACCGGCGCGTGCACCAGGCCGCTCAGCTTGGTGGTGTAGACGGTGGGCACGGACATCTGGCCCAGTGGCACGTACAGGCCCTCGTCGATGCCGATGCGTTGCGCCTCCTCGGCCAGCTTCTTCTGCTCGGCGGGGTCGGAGCTCAGGGCGAACCTGGTGCGCAACGTCTCGATTTCCGGAATGTCTGGCCAGCCGAACCAGGCGTTGTCGCCATTGGCCGCCGCCGGGGCCGAGCGCACCGGGTCCATGATGTCGGTGGCGTACCAGTTGGTGTTGTGGATGTTCCAGCCGCCTTGCGCCGGCGCGGCCTTGGAGGCGCGCCGCGTGGCCACGCTTTGCCAGTCCATCGCCGCCAGGTTGACGTTGAAGCCCGCCTTGCGCAGCGCCTGCGCCATCACCACGGGCTGGGCGCTGAGCGTGCCGACGTCGGTGGCGTGCATCACCAGGATGGGCGTGTTGTCGTAGCCGGCCTCCTTGAGCAGGGCGCGCGCCTTCTCGATGTTGGACGGCACCACCATGTCCTTGCCGATGTCGGTCTCGAACGGCGTGCCGCAGCCCCACAGCGAGGCGCAGGTCTGCCAGTACTTCGGGTTGCCCACCAGCGCCTTCATCACGTCTTCCTGGCCGATGGCGTACATGGCGGCCTGGCGGATCTTCTTGTTGTCGAAGGGCGGGTACTTGAAGTTGAACCGGTACATGGTGAAGTAGCCCACCGGACTGAGCGCTTCCTCCTTCAGTGCCGGATTGCCCTCCACCATGGGCAGCAGGTCGTACGGGAACTGCTCGACGAAGTCGATCTCGCCGCCCAGCAGGGCGTTGGCCGTGGTCAGGGCGTCGGGCATGACGTTCCACTCGACCCGGTCGATGTGGACCGCCTTGCCGCCGGCCAGGCCGCTGGCTGGCTCCTGGCGCGGCACGTAGTCCGCGTTCCTGACGTATACGGTCTTCACCCCGGGCTTGAACTCGGCCACCTTGAACGGGCCCGAGCCGGTCATGTCGGTAATGGGCTGGCCGATGGGAATGTCGGCGATGCGCTTGGGCATCATGAAGGCGGCCGTGCCGGTGGGCTTGGACAGCGCGCGCAAGGCGAGATCCGTGGGCTCTTTCATGACGATGCGCAAGGTCTGGTCGTCGACGGCCTCGATCCTGTCGGTGAACTTCATCAGCGTGCGGCCCATGCCGTCGCCGCCCGCCCAGCGCTTGATCGACGCGACGCAGTCCTCGGCGGTCACGGGCTTGCCGTCGTGCCACTTCTGGCCGGGGCGCAGCGTCATGGTGTAGGTCTTGCCGTCGGGCGAGACTTCCCACTTTTCGAGCATCTGGGGCTGGATCTTGTTGTCGGCGTCGGTGGCCAGCAGCGTGTCGTAGATCATGTAGCCGTGCCACGTCGTGATGTATGCCGTGGTGGCGTGGGGGTCGGTCAGCCGCAGGGGCGAGTGCATGACCGCCTTGATGACGGTTTCGGCGCCGGCGCCCTGGGCTGCCAGGAGCATGGCGCCGGCCAGCGCGGCGATGCGGACGGACTTCAGCATGGATGTTCCCCTTTCTGAGTGAAGCCGGCGGCGCCAGGGCGCCGCCGTTGTCGTCGGAAACGCGCCGCCGGGGGCGCGCGAGGATCAAGCTGTGACCGTGGGCCGGCGTCGGACGCGGGTCCACAAGGCCCCATTCTGATGCCCGGTGGCGGGCCTGTCCATGGTTGTTTTCTTGCGTCCGCGCGCGCCGGGGGAGGGGTGGCGCATGGCGGCGAGGCCGGTCCGCCGGCGGGCCGGCCTCGGGAATACCCGCATGCCCGTTCGAGGGCCCGGGCCGTGGCGCGCCTACTTGGCCACGGGCATGGTGAACTCGGCGCCCTTGCCGATGCTGTCGGGCCAGCGCTGCATCACGCTCTTGTAGCGCGAATAGAAGCGCACGCCTTCCTCGCCGTAGGCATGGTGGTCGCCGAACAGCGAGCGCTTCCAGCCGCCGAACGAGTGCCATGCCATCGGCACCGGAATGGGCACGTTGATGCCGACCATGCCCACCTTGATCTGGCGCGCGAAGGCGCGCGCGATGCCGCCGTCGGACGTGAAGCAGGACACGCCGTTGCCGAATTCATGGGCGTTGATCAGTTCCACCGCGGCGGCGAAGTCCGGCACGCGCACGATGCACAGCACCGGGCCGAAGATCTCCTCGCGATAGATGTTCATGGCGGGCGTGACGTGGTCGAACAGCGTGCCGCCCAGGAAGAACCCGCCTTCGTTGCCGGGCACCTGCAGGCCGCGCCCGTCGACCACCAGCGTGGCCCCGCAGGCCTGGCCGTCCTCGATGTAGCCGGTAACCTTGGCGCGGTGCTGCGCGGTCACCAGCGGCCCCATCTCGGCGTCGGCCTGCATGCCGTCCTTGACCACCAGGGCGCGCACGCGCGGTGCCAGGCGGGCCACCACCTCGTCGGCCACCTCGCCCACCGCCACCGCGACCGAGATCGCCATGCAGCGTTCGCCCGCCGAGCCATAGGCCGCGCCCATCAAGGCGTCGGTGACCTGGTCCAGGTCGGCGTCCGGCATGACCACCATGTGGTTCTTGGCGCCGCCCAGGGCCTGCACGCGCTTGCCGCGGCGCGTGCCCTCGGCGTAGATGTATTCGGCGATCGGCGTGGAGCCGACGAACGACAGCGCCTCGACCTGCGGATGCGCGATCAGCGCGTCCACCGCCTGCTTGTCGCCCTGCACCACGTTGAACACGCCGTCGGGCAGGCCAGCCTCCTTGAGCAGCTCGGCCAGGCGCAGCGCGGCCGAGGGGTCGCGCTCGGACGGCTTGAGCACGAAGGTGTTGCCGCAGGCCAGCGCCACCGGGAACATCCAGCACGGCACCATCATGGGAAAGTTGAACGGGGTGATGCCCGCCACCACGCCCAGCGGCTGGCGCATGCTCCAGTTGTCGATGCCGCCGCCGATCTGGTCGGTGTACTGGCCCTTGAGCAGGTGCGGGATGCCGCAGGCGAACTCCACCACCTCGATGCCGCGCGTCACCTCGCCCTTGGCGTCGGAGAACACCTTGCCATGCTCGGCGGTGATCAGCGCGGCCAGCTCGTCCTGGTGCTCGTCCAGCAGGGCCTTGAACTTGAACAGAATGCGCGCGCGCTTGAGCGGCGGCGTTTCCGACCAGGCCGGAAACGCCGCCGCGGCGGCCGCCACGGCGGTGTCGACGTCCTGCGCCGAAGCCAGCGGAATCGAGCTGGAGACCTCGCCGGTGGCGGGGTTGAAGCCTTGCGTGTAGCGGCCGTTGCGGCCTTCGTACGGCTGGCCGTTGATGAAATGCGGAATGGTCTTCATGGGTATGGTCTGTTGCGTGGCGGGTGCCGGGTCAGGCGATTTCCTTGAGCACCTTGCCGATGCCCTCGAAGAGCTCGCCGATCTGCGCCTCGTCGATGATCAGCGGCGGCGAGACGGCCAGGATGTCGCCGGTATAGCGCACCATCAGCCCGCTGTCGAAGCATTTGCGGAAGGCTTCGGCCGCGCGCGCGCCCGGCGCGTCGGGGCGCGAGGCCAGCTCGATGCCGGCCACCAGGCCGATGTTGCGCACGTCGATGACGTGCGGCGCGCCTTGCAGGGCATGCGCCGCTTTCTCGAAAGCGGGCGACAGGTCGCGGGCGCGGCCGAACAGGTCGTCGCGCCGGTAGATGCCCAGCGTGGCCAGGATGGCGGCCGCCGCCAGCGGGTGGGCCGAATAGGTGTAGCCGTGGAAGAACTCGATGCCGCCCTGCACGCCGTTGACGATGGCGTCGTGGACTTCGCGCTTGACCGCCACGGCGCCGGCCGGCACCGCGGCGTTGCTCACGCCCTTGGCCATGGTGATGATGTCGGGCGTGACGCCGAAGTGCTCGGCCGCGGTGGGCGAGCCCAGCCGCCCATAGGCGGTGATCACTTCGTCGAAGATCAGCAGGATGCCGTGCCGCGCGGTGATTTCGCGCAGGCGCTGCAGGTAGCCCTTGGGCGGCACCAGCACGCCGGTCGAGCCGGCCATGGGCTCGACGATCACCGCGGCGATGGTCGACGCGTCGTGCAGCGCCACGATGCGTTCCAGTTCGTCGGCCAGGTGTTCGCCCCAGGCCGGCTGGCCCTTGGAGAACGCATTGTGCTCGAGGCTGTGCGTATGGGGCAGATGGTCCACCGCGGGCAGCAGCGCGCCCGAGAACGTCTTGCGGTTGGCCGATATGCCGCCCACCGAAATGCCGCCGAAGCCCACGCCGTGGTAGCCGCGTTCGCGCCCGACCAGGCGGGTGCGCTGCGCGTCGCCGCGCGCCCGGTGGTAGGCCAGCGCAATCTTCAGCGCGGTGTCGACCGATTCGGAACCGGAGTTGGTGAAGAACACGCGGTCGATGCCGGCCGGCATGAACGAGGCCACCGCGGTGGCCGCCTCGAACGCAAGCGGGTGGCCCAGCTGGAAGCCCGGCGCGTAATCCATCTCGCCGGCCTGGCTGGCGATGGCCTGCACGATCTCCGGGCGGCAGTGGCCCGCGTTCACGCACCACAGGCCGGCCGTGCCGTCGAGGATCTGGCGGCCATCGGTCGAGGTGTAGTACATGCCCTCGGCACGGGCCAGCAGGCGCGGCTGGGACTTGAACTGCCGGTTGGCGGTAAACGGCATCCAGAGATGCGACAGGTCGGGCGGGCTGGCGGGGGCATTCATGAGGGTCGCTCCAGAGGTAACGCCTGCGGTGTGCGCCGACCGCGCGTGCGGTGGCCGGGCAGGGGACGAGATCGATTCTGGCCCGCCTGCCAGGGAATGAAAATATACAATCGACGTAAATACCGCTAACTGTATAGTTGGATTCTGGCTAACTGTACAGAAATCTACCTGGCAGACCTTCCGTGATCGATTTCCAACCCGTGCGCGGCCGCGCGCAGGCGCCTTCGCTGGTCGAGCAGGTCGTGCAGGCGTTCAGCAGCGCCATCGCCCGGCAAGAGTTGCGGCCTGGCATGCCCGTGCCGTCGGTGCGCGAGTTCGCGCGCCAGCACGGCATCAGCACCTTTACCGTGGCCAGCGCCTATAGCCGGCTGGCCGCGCAGGGCTGGCTGGCTGCCCGGCCCGGATCGGGCTACCGGGTCGCCTCGCCGCAGGCGGCCGCGCCGCGCGCGGGCACCCCGGGGCAATGGTCGCCGCCGCGGCTCAACGACAGTTGGCTGCTGTCCGATATCTATGCCGACCACTCCATCCCGATCAAGTCGGGCTGCGGCTGGCTGCCGCCCGAATGGCTGCACGAAGAGGGCCTGCACCAGGCGCTGCGGCACCTGGGCCGGGTGCCGGCGCTGCGCATTGCCGGCTATGGGCATCCCTATGGCTACGCGCCGCTGCGCGAGACCATCGCCGCCGGCCTGGGCGCGGCCGGCATGCCGGCCGAGGCCGACCAGGTGCTGCTGACGCAAGGCGTCACGCACGGGCTGGACCTGGTCATGCGCACCCTGTTGCGCCCCGGCGATACGGTGCTGGTCGAGCAGCCCTGCTACGCCAATCTGCTGCAGTTGCTGCGGCTGGCGGGCATGCGCGTGGTCAGCGTGCCGCGTGGCGTCGACGGCATCGACTGCGAGGCGCTCGACGCCGCCGCGCTGGCGCACCGTCCGCGCGCCTTGTTCGTCAACACGGTGCTGCAGAACCCCAGCGGCGCCAGCCTGGGCATGGCCAACGCGTTCCGCGTGCTGCAGGCGGCCGAGCGCCACGGACTGTGGATCGTGGAAGACGATATTTCGCGCGAGCTGATGCCCGCCATTGCCCCCTTGCTCGCGGCGCTGGACGGCGCGCAGCGCGTGGTCTACCTGAGCGGCTACTCCAAGGCCATCAGCCCGTCGGTGCGGGTCGGCTACATCGTGGCGCACCGCGACCTGGTGCGCGACCTGGCGCGCACCAAGATGGCGGCCGGGCTGACCTCGCCCGAGATCATGGAGCGCGTGGTGCACCAGGTCATCCGCGAGGGGCGCTACCGCGCCCATGTGCTGCGCACCCGCGAGCGCCTGGGGCAGGCGCATGCGCAGGTCGTGCAGGCGATGGACGAGCATGGCCTGCAACTGTGCGCCCGTCCCCAGGCCGGCCTGTTCCTGTGGGCGCGGCCCGGCGGGGCCTGGCGCGAGCGCGGCGCCAATGCCTTGGCCGAGCTGGCGCTCAAGGACGGTATCTGGCTGGCGCCGGGATCCTATTTCGACGCGGCCGACGCGGACATCCCGTGGCTGCGCTTCAACGTGGCGTATTCGGACGCCGCGGCGCTGTGGCGGTTCCTGCGCGGCGCGGGGGCGAGCGCTCAGCCCGCCACGCGCTCATATTCCACGAAGTCGTAGCGCAGGCCGTTCTCGGCCGGTTGCGCCGCGCGCTGCGTTTCGCGCCACTGCCCGGCCGGCAGCGGCGGGAAGAAAGCGTCGCCCTCGATCTCGGCATGCACCTCGGTGGCCACCACGCGCTGCGCCAGCGGCAGGGCCTGGACGTAGATCTGCGCGCCGCCGATGACGCAGGCCACGGCGGCGTCGCCGCAGGCCTGGATGGCGGCGTCAAGCGAGCCCACCACCACGGCGCCGGCGGCGCCATAGGCCGGGTTGCGGGTGATCACGATATTGGTGCGCCCCGGCAGCGGGCGGCCCAGGGATTCCCAGGTGTTGCGGCCCATGATGATGGGATGGCCGAGGGTCGTGCGCTTGAAGTGCGCCAGGTCGCCGGGCAGCTTCCAGGGCAGGGCGTTGTCGCGTCCGATGACGCGGTTGGTCGAATAGGCGACGACCAGGCTGAGCAGGGGAGTGGCGGGCATGGGCAAGGGCGTGAGGCGTCGTCGGGCCGCTCAGACCGCCATGGGGGCGGTCAGCGGCGCGTGGTGCTGGTAGCCGCTCAGCGTGAAATCGCCCGGCTCGACCTGCTCCAGCCATTGCGGCTCGTACTTGCCGGTCACGGCGAAATCGGGAATGCGGTCCGACAGCACCAGCTGCGGGGCCGGATAGGGCTCGCGCGTCAATTGCTCGCGCAGCATCGGCAGGTGGTTTTCGTAGACGTGCGCATCGCCGATGAAATAGCTGAACCAGCGCGGCTTGTACCCGGTCAGGCGGCCGACCAGGTGCAGCAGCGCCGCGCCCTCGGTCAGGTTGAAGGGCGTGCCCAGGCCTACGTCGTTGGAGCGGATGTACAGGCACAGCGAGATTTCGCGCGTGCCGGCATTGGGCAGGAACTGGTAGAGCAGATGGCAGGGCGGCAGGGCCATTTCCTCGATCTGCGCCCAGTTCCAGCCATGGAACAGGATGCGGCGGTCGCCCGGCGATTGGTGGATGGTGTCCAGGCACTGGCGCAACTGGTCCACCGCCTTGTACAGCAGCACGTGCGGCGCGCCGTTTTCCGCGACCTCGGCCACTTGCCGGTAGCCGCGCGCCAGCGCGTCGGCCACCTGGCCGCCGGCGCTGCGCGGCAGCAGCTTGTAGGCCGGCCAATGGCGCCATTGGACGCCGTAGACCGGGCCGAGGTCGTCGGGACCCTCGCGGTACGGGTTGGCCAGCCATTGCTCGTTCTCGTTGGCGTTCTGGTCCCAGACCTTGCAACCCAGCGCGCGGAACTGCGCGGCGCTGCGCGTGGCGCGCAGGAAGCCCACCATTTCGCCGATGGCGGACTTGAACGCCAGCTTCTTGGTGGTGACGGCGGGAAACCCCTGCTGCAGGTCGAAGCGCAGCGCCGCGCCGGGCAGCGAGAGCGTGCGCACGCCGGTGCGGTTTTCCTGCCAGGCGCCCTGGTCGAGAATGGATTGGACGAGGTCTAGATATTGTTTCATCGTGGTGACGGCGGGCCGCGGGGTGTCTGCGCGGCCCGGTTTGCGGCTTGGGTTACGCGGCTTGGGTATCGACGATGTCCACCGAGAAGCTGAGCTCGGCGGTTTTTTCCAGCATGGCCGAGGCCGAGCAGTACTTCTCGTGCGACAGCTGCACGGCGCGTTCGACCGCGGCGCGCGGCAGTTTGCTGCCGGTGACGGTGAACGCGAAATGGATGCGCGTGAAAACCTTCGGATCGGCGTCGGCGCGTTCGGCCTGCAGCTTGACGCTGCAGCCGGTCACGGCGTGGCGGCCGCGCTTGAGGATTAGCACCACGTCATAGGCGGTGCAGCCGCCGGTGCCGGCCAGCAGCATTTCCATCGGGCGCGGCGCCAGGTCATGGCCGCCGCCATCGACCGCGCCGTCCATCACGGCCACATGGCCGCTGCCCGTGCTGGCCGTGAACAGCATGCCCGCAGGGCCGCCCCAATCGATCGTGCATTCCATCTGCATAGTCCTGTAGCGGTGGGCGCGGTCTTGCGCGCCATCAAAAAGCGATCATACCCGTTGCGTACAATGGTTGGCGGAGAACCCCGCCCGCCGACAGGGCGGCGCGACTTTCCAGGGAGTATCCATATGTCCACCTCCAGTTCCGCTTCCGCGCTCGGCCGTCGCGCCGGCCCGCTCGATGGCCTGATCGGCGAAATCGACCGCGCCTTGCGCGTGCTTTCGGGCGCCGCCACCGCCGCCCGGCCGTATCCCGCCCAGGCGCCCGAGGCGCCGGATGCCTTGTCCGAGCGCGAGAGGCGCCATGCCGCCGGCCTGATGCGCGTCAATCACGTGGGCGAAGTGTGCGCGCAGGCGCTGTATCGCGGCCAGGCGGCCGCCTGCCGCGAACCGGCCGCGCGCGAGCTGCTGCGCCAGGCCGCGGCCGAGGAAGTGGATCACCTGGCGTGGTGCAACGAGCGCCTGCGGGAGCTGGGCAGCCGCCCCAGCCTGCTCAACCCGTTCTGGTACACCGGCTCCTTCGCGCTCGGCGTGCTGGCCAGCTACGCCGGCGTGCCGCGCAATCTGGGTTTCATGGCCGAGACCGAGCGCCAGGTCGAGGCGCACCTGGACGGCCACCTGCGCACCTTGCCGGTGCAGGACCGGCGCTCGCGCGACATCGTGCAGAAAATGAAGGAAGACGAAGCGCAGCACCGCGCCAGCGCCGAGCGCGCCGGCGGCGTGCCGCTGCCCGCGCCGGTGCGCGGCGCGATGCGGGCGATGTCCAAGGTCATGACGTCCACCGCCTATTGGCTCTGAAATGGGGACAATCTGCCCATTTATGGTGCATTGCGGCAAAAAGCGCCGCCCGGGCTTGGGGCGGCGCGCCCCGGCCGCTTCTAAATGCTTGAAATCTCTAGGGTAATCCCGCAAGGGTTTTCCCTTTCGGCATTAACCCGCTTCACGCTGCAGCCCAATATCGACGCGGGTTTCGCCGTGAGCCGCCCAGGCGGTGCGGCAAAAATCCAACGACCGGGGGCCGGATCCGGGCAATGCAAAAAATTTCTTGCATCGCACAAAAGAATCCTCTACTATTTGCACATCGGATGTTGAAACGCAGACGGTGCGGTGCCAGAACCGCCGGCCCAAGGCCAGCAAACATGGATACCCCGACTGCCGCGATTTCCGGGTCGCAAGGCCTGACGCAATCCCGACATGCCACGGTTGTCTCCTCCACCCTCCTCCTTTGGTGGATTTAGCCCGAGATCGCAAGATCTCGGGCTTTTTTTTCGCCGCGACGCGCGGCGCGCAGGGGGCAGGCCGGGCGCTCATCCGGCTTATTGGTGTTTTCCCTGAACTTTCCCCGCTGCACGAGGGCGGAAAGCTCTACAATCGCCTGGACGGTTCCAGACCGGCAAGCCCGGCGGGCCGAGACGTTACTTTCTGTACTGGCGACTTGCACTTCATTATTGCTGCCATATATGGGCGTTACACCTGCGGCCGATAATGGCGGACTCGTCTCCATAGACCAACCTAAGGTGACTCTGTGACCTGGCTGTACATATGCGTGGTCGCATTCATGGTGGGGGGACTCATCGTGGCGTCGGAGCGCTGGCATGGCGCGTTTACCGGCGATAGCGACCTCAACAAGCCGCAGGCTTCGCACACGCGGGCAACGCCGCGCGTGGGCGGGCTGGCGGTCCTGGCCGGCTCGCTGGCCGGCCTGCTGGTGCTCGGCCCCAGCAACATGACGCTGACCTGGCTGTGGCCGGCGCTGTTCGTGGCGGCGCTGCCCGTGTTCGTGGCCGGCCTGCTCGAAGACATTACCAAGGACATCGGCGCCAGCAAGCGCCTGCTCGCCGCGTTCGCCTCGGCGGCGATCGCCTGGTGGCTGCTGGGCGGGGTGAGCCGCGTGGGCATCGCGCCGGTCGACTGGGTGCTGTCGTTCTGGCCGGTGTCGCTGATCTTCACCATGTTCGCGGTGGGCGGGTGTACGCACGCGCTGAACATCGTCGACGGCATGAACGGGCTGGCCGGCATGATCGCCACCCTGATGGCGGTGTCGATCAGCCTGGTGGCGCTGCAGGTCGGCGACATGCCCATTTTCATGATCGCCGCGGCGCTGGCTTCGGCCACGCTGGGGTTCCTGGTCTGGAACTTCCCGTTCGGACGGGTGTTCCTGGGCGATGGCGGCGCGTACTTCCTCGGCTTCATGCTGGCGGAGCTGGCCGTGCTGCTGGTGGTGCGCAATCCGTCGGTGTCGCCGTTCTACGCGCTGGCGGTGCTGTTCTATCCGGTATTCGAAACGGGCTTTTCGATCTGGCGGCGCCGCTTCAAGCGCGGCGTGCCGGTCGACCAGCCGGATGCCCTGCACCTGCATCAGCTGGTGTTCCGCCGCCTGGTGCGCGTGACGTTCAGCCGCGGCCGCCGCCATGCGGTGCCGGCATTGTGCAATGCCCTGGCCTCGCCCTACATGTGGGTGCTGGCGCTCATCGGCCTGGTGCCCGCCACCATCTGGTGGGACAACGCCTGGTTCCTGTGCGCCAGCCTGGTCGTGTTCGCCGCGGTCTACACGTGGCTGTACATGCGGCTGGTGTCCTGGCGCCGCCCCGGCTGGCTGCTGCTGCCGTCCGTCATTCGAACGCACTGATCCATCGTGGCCCCCGTGCCCGCGCGCGGGGTGCTACAACGCTACAAACACGTTCAAACTACATACAATTCCGTAGCCGTCACACGGTTGATAGGGAGATTTATCTTGCGCATTGATGATGTGAAACTGGCCGTTGTCGGCCTCGGATACGTGGGGCTGCCGCTGGCCGTGGAGTTCGGCAAGAAGCGCCCGGTGATCGGCTTCGATATCAACGAGCGCCGCATCGCCGCGCTCAAGGCCGGCCACGATCACACCCTGGAAGTCGAGGACGACGAACTGGCCCGGGCCGCGCAGCTCAGCTACACGGCCGAGCGCGCCGACCTGGCCCAGGCCAATGTGTTCATCGTTACCGTGCCCACGCCGATCGACGAGTACAAGCAGCCCGACCTCACGCCGCTGGTCAAGGCCAGCGAGACCATCGGCGCGGTGCTCAAGCGCGGCGACATCGTGATCTACGAATCGACCGTGTACCCGGGCGCCACCGAGGAAGACTGCGTGCCGGTGCTCGAGCGCGTGTCGGGCCTGAAGTTCAACCAGGACTTCTACGCCGGCTACAGCCCCGAGCGCATCAACCCGGGCGACAAGGCGCACCGCGTCAACACCATCAAGAAGGTGACCTCGGGCTCGACGCCGGAAGTCGCCGAGCTGGTTGACCAGCTGTACAACGAGATCATCACGGCCGGCACCCACAAGGCCTCGAGCATCCGCGTGGCCGAGGCCGCCAAGGTGATCGAGAACACGCAGCGCGACGTCAACATCGCGCTGATCAACGAGCTGGCGCTGATCTTCAACAAGATGGGCATCGACACCGAGGCCGTGCTGCAGGCCGCCGGCACCAAGTGGAACTTCCTGCCGTTCCGTCCGGGCCTGGTGGGCGGGCACTGCATCGGCGTGGATCCGTACTACCTGACGCACAAGGCGCAGTCGATCGGCTACCACCCCGAGATCATCCTGGCGGGCCGCCGCCTGAACGACTCGATGGGCGGCTACGTGGTCTCGCAGCTGGTCAAGGCCATGGCCAAGCGCCGCATCCACGTCGAGGGCGCGCGCGTGCTGCTGATGGGCCTGACGTTCAAGGAAAACTGCCCCGACCTGCGCAACACGCGCGTGGTGGACATCGTGCGCGAGCTGGGCGAGTACCACGTCGACGTGGACGTGTACGACCCGTGGGTGGACCCGGCCGAGGCCGAGCACGAGTACGGCATCACGCCGGTGGCCAAGCCGGCCGCCGGGGCGTACGACGCGGTCATCCTGGCGGTGTCGCACCACCAGTTCGTCGAGATGGGCGCCGAGGCGATCCGCAAGTTCGGCAAGGCCGAGCACATCCTGTACGACCTGAAGTATGTGCTGGCCCCCGACCAGGCCGACCTGAGGCTGTAAGAAGGAACTCCATGACGAATCGCTTTGAGACCACGTGCGCGCAGTTGCGGGCCCAACCCCAGAAATGGCTGGTGACCGGCTGCGCCGGCTTCATCGGCTCGAACCTGCTCGAGACGCTGCTCGGGCTGGACCAGGCGGTGGTGGGGCTGGACAACTTCGCCACGGGGCACCAGCACAACCTGGACGAGGTGCGCGCGGCGGTGACGCCCGAGCAATGGGCGCGCTTCACCTTCATCGAAGGCGACATCCGCGACCTGGCGGCCTGCCAGCGCGCCGTGCAGGGCGTGGACCGGGTGCTGCACCAGGCCGCGCTGGGTTCGGTGCCGCGTTCGCTGAAAGACCCGATCACGACCAACGAGGTCAACATCGGCGGTTTCCTGAACATGCTGGTGGCCGCGCGCGACGCGCAGGTCCAGGCGTTCGTCTATGCGGCCTCGAGCTCGACCTACGGCGACCATCCCGACCTGCCCAAGGTCGAGGAGCGCATCGGCAATCCGCTCTCGCCGTACGCGGTGACCAAGTACGTCAACGAGCTGTACGCCGACGTGTTCGCGCGCTCGTACGGGTTTTCCAGCGTGGGGCTGCGCTACTTCAACGTGTTCGGCAAGCGCCAGGACCCGGACGGCGCGTACGCGGCGGTGATTCCGAAGTGGACGGCGGCGATGATCAAGGGCGAGGACGTCGTGATCAACGGCGACGGCCAGACCAGCCGCGACTTCTGCTTCGTGGAGAACGCGGTGCAGGCCAACCTGCTGGCGGCGATGGCCGCACCGGAAGGCGCGAACCAGGTCTACAACGTGGCGTACAACGCGCGCACGACGCTGACCGAGCTGTTCGAGCACCTGCGGCGCGCGCTGGCCGGGCAGGGCGTGTCGTACGAGAAGGCGCCGGTGTACGCGGAATTCCGCGCCGGCGACGTGCGCCACTCGCAGGCCGACATCGGCAAGGCCGGCAAGCTGCTGGGCTACGAGCCGGCCTACGACATCCTGCGCGGGCTGGAAGCCGCCATGCCCTGGTACACGCAATTCCTGCGTTGATTTGAAAGCCATCCGCCGCAAACTCGACGCGATCCATCCGGACCACCAACGCATTTTCAAGGGTGCGTTCCGGGTGGCCGTCTTCCTGATACTGGGCAAGGCCGCCGGCGCCATCAAGGAGATGGCGGTGGCGTACCGCTATGGCGTCAGCGACGCCGTCGACGCCTACCAGTTCACCATGACCATGGCCACCTGGCTGCCGGTCACCATCGTGGGCGCGCTGTCTGTCGTGCTGATCCCCGTGCTGGTGCGGCTGCGCCGCGCGGGCGGACACGAGCGCGACCGGTTCGTGCGCGAACTGCAGGGCTGGTCGCTGGCCGCGGGCCTGGCCCTGGCGCTGCTGACCTGGATGGCCTGGCCCCATGTGCTCGACTGGCTGGGCGGCGGGCTGTCGGGCGCCGTCGACGGCATGACGCACGAGCTGCTGCTGGCCTTCGCGCCGGTGGCCGCCTTGCTGCTGATGGCCGGCATCAGCGCGGCGCGCCTGCGCTCGCACGAGCGCCATGTCAATACCCTGCTCGACAGCGTGCCGGCCGTGACGACGCTGGCCTGGGTCATGCTGGCGGCCTCGGCCGACAGCGTGGGCCCGCTGCTGTGGGGCACCCTGGTGGGCTACGCGATCCAGGCCGCCTGGCTGGCCTGGCTGGCCGCGCGCGCCGACGGCGGATTCTGGGGCTGGCCGGCGTTCACGCTGCGTTCGCCGCACTGGCCGGAGCTGGCCGCCGCCGCCGGCGTCATGCTGGTCGGGCAGGTGGCCATGAGTTTCGTCGGCCCGCTCGACCAATACGCGGCGGCCAATCTGGGCTCCAACGCCAACGCCACGCTGGGCTACGCCAGCCGCCTGCTGTCGCTGGTGCTGGGCATCGGCGCGGTGTCGGTGGGGCGCGCCGCGCTGC
Source organism: Bordetella bronchiseptica (assembly GCF_900636925.1). Classification (NCBI taxonomy): domain Bacteria; kingdom Pseudomonadati; phylum Pseudomonadota; class Betaproteobacteria; order Burkholderiales; family Alcaligenaceae; genus Bordetella; species Bordetella bronchiseptica. Next base: position 4,243,104 of record NZ_LR134326.1, on the reverse strand, counting down.
CCGTGCTGGCCGATGTGCAAAGCCGCGGCGATGGCGCGCGCGCGCGCGCCATGGCGCTCAAGTGGTCGGCGCTGATGGTCGGCGCCGGCGCGGCCGCCGTGGTGGTGGGCTGGCTGCTGGCGCCCTGGGGCGTGGCGCTGCTGTTCGAGCGCGGCGCCTTCACCGCCGAAAATACCCAGGCCGTGGCGCAGGTGCTGCGCTGGGGCCTGCTGCAGCTGCCGTTCTATTTCGGCGTGCTGATCCTGGTGCAGCTGCTGGCCAGCCAGAACCGCTACCGCATCATGGCGCTCATCGCCGTGGCGAACTTCCTGCTCAAGGCGGTGCTCAATACGGTGCTGGCGCCGCGCATGGGCACCGCGGGGATCATGCTCGCCACCAGCCTGATGTATCTGCTGTCGTTCGCCTGCTATACGGTCGTGGCCCTGCGGCCGGCGCCAGGCGCGGACGGCGGCGACGACAGGGAGAAACGCTGAATGCCCGGGCCCGCCGAACGTCCCTTGCGCGTACTGATCTTCATCCATTCTCTGCACGGCGGCGGCGCCGAGCGCGTGGCCGCCGATCTCAGCGCCCACTGGGCGCGCGATGGCCGCGCGGTCATGCTGGTGACGCAGGCCGATGCGTCGGGCGACGTCTACCCGCTGCATCCGCAGGTCCTGCGGCGTACGCTCGATACGGCGGGCGAGGGCGGCGGCTGGCGCGGGGTGCTGGCCAACCTGCGGCGGATCCGCGCCTTGCGCGCGCTGATCAAGGATTTCCAGCCCGATATCGTGCTGGGCATGATGACGACGGCCTCGGTGCTGGCGGTGCTGGCCGCGCGCGGCCTGGGTTGCCGCGTCGTGGCCACCGAACATACCCATCCGCCGTCGCAGGCGCTCTCGGGCATGTGGCTGCGCCTGAGGCGCTGGACCTATCCGCGCGCCGCGCGCGTGGTGGCGCTGACGCGCGGCACCGCCGACTGGCTGCGCACGCATGTGCCGGGTTCGCGGCTGGCGGTGATCCCCAATCCGGTGCACTGGCCCTTGCCGCGCACCGAACCCGTGCTCGTGCCGCCCGCCGACGGCCGGCCGCGCCTGCTGGCGGTCGGCCGCCTGCATCCGGACAAGGGCTTCGACGTGCTCATCGACGCCTATGCGCGCATCGCGCCGCGATACCCCGATTGGGACCTGGTGATCCTGGGCGAGGGCGACGAGCGCGCCGCGCTGCAGCGCCGGGTCGACGAGGCCGGCCTGGCGCAGCGGGTGGCGCTGCCCGGGCGGGCCGGCAACGTGGGCGACTGGTACGCCTGCGCCGCCCTGTACGTGCTGACCTCGCGTTTCGAGGGATTGTCCAATACATTGCTGGAATCGATGGCCAGCGGCCTGATGCCGGTCAGCTTCGACTGCGACACCGGGCCGCGCGAGATCGTGCGCCCCGGCGTGGACGGCGTGCTGGTGCGGCCGGCGGGCGACGCCGGGGCCATGGCCCAGGCGCTGGCCGCCGCCATCGACGACGAGCCGGGCCGGCGCGCCATGGCCGCCCGCGCCATCGACGTGCGCGAACGCTTCTCGGCGCGCCATGTGCTGGACCTGTGGCAACAACTATTCGATGATGCGCTGAGCCAGGCGAAGTAGCCGCCGCTCCCGTCGTCGTCACGATCATCGTGGGAAACTGAACATCATGTGCGGAATTGTCGGAATCTGGGGTCCCTTGCGGGACAAGGCCAATGTGCTGGCCGAAAGCTGCCGGCGCATCCGCCACCGCGGCCCCGACAGCAATGGCTATTGGGAAGACGCCGAGGCCGACCTGGCGCTGGCGCATGTGCGCCTGGCCATCCTGGACCTGACCGAGGCCGGCCACCAGCCCATGGTGTCGGCCTGCGGCCGCTACGTCATCGTTCTCAATGGCGAGATCTACAACCACATGGAGTTGCGCGAGCGCCTGCAGCAGGACGGGCTGGCGCCGGCCTGGCGCGGCCACTCCGATACCGAGACGGTGCTGGCCTGCTTCGCCGGCTGGGGCCTCGAGCAGACCCTGCAGGCCGCGGTGGGCATGTTCGCCATCGCGCTCTGGGACCGCGCCGAGCGCAAGCTGGCGTTGATGCGCGACCGCATGGGCGAGAAACCGCTTTACTACGGCTATTCGCAGGCCAACCTGCTGTTCGGCTCGGAACTCAAGGCGTTCATGCCGGTGCCCGGCTTCGGCCGCGAGCTCGATCGCAATGCCCTGGCCTCGTTCATGCGCCACAACTACATTCCCGCGCCGCAGTCGATCTACGCCGGCATCCGCAAGCTGCCGCCGGGCGCCTGGGTCGAGATCGACGCGGCGCAGATGCGCCGTGGCGAGTTGCCCGAACCCCAGATGTACTGGTCGGCGCGCCGCGCGGCCGACCAGGGCCTGGGCGACCGGCGCCGCTTCGAGTCCGACGCGCAGGCGATCGACGCGCTGGAGCAGGTGGTGTCGCAGGCGGTGCGTGGCCAGATGCTGTCGGATGTCAGCCTGGGCGCGTTTCTTTCCGGCGGCATCGACTCCTCCACCGTCGTGGCCCTGATGCAGGCGCAAAGCGCGCAGCCGGTGCGCACCTTCGCCATCGGCTTTCACGAAAAGGGCTATAACGAGGCCGAGCACGCCAAGGCCGTGGCGGCGCACCTGGGCACCGAGCATACCGAGCTCTACGTCACCGCCGAGGATGGCCTGGCCGTGGTGCCGTCCCTGGCAGACATGTACGACGAGCCCTTCGCCGACTCGTCGCAGATCCCGACCTCGCTGGTCACGCGCATGGCGCGCCAGCACGTGACGGTGGCCTTGTCGGGCGATGGCGGCGACGAGCTGTTCGGCGGGTATTCGCGCTATTTCCGCGTCGACAACTGGTGGCGCAAATGCGCCGCCATGCCCGGGCCGCTGCGCCATCTGGCGGGCGCGGCGCTGCGCGGCTCGGCCGCGCTGCCGGGGGCCGGCGCCTGGCGCGGCAAGGTCGGCAAGCTGGGCGAGCTGCTCGGCGCCGACACGCGCGGCGAGTTCTATCGCCTGTTCGTCTCCTACTGGGCCGATCCGGGCCGCGTGGTGATCGGCGGCACGGAGCCGCTGTCGCCGTTCGAGCAACCGATGGAGGGCTCCACCTTCGACGCCATGATGAAGCTGGACACGGTCACCTACCTGCCCGACGACATCCTGGTCAAGGTCGACCGCGCGGCGATGGCCGTCAGCCTGGAGACGCGCGTGCCGCTGATCGACCATCGCGTCTACGAATTCGCCTGGCAGCTGCCGTTCGAATACAAGGTGCGCGGCGGCACCGGCAAGTGGCTGCTGCGCCAGTTGCTGTACCGCCACGTGCCGCAGGCCATGGTGGATCGGCCCAAGCGCGGCTTCGCCGTGCCGCTGGCCGCCTGGCTGCGCGGGCCGCTGCGCGACTGGGCCGAGGCCTTGCTGGACCCGGCGCGCCTGCGCCAGGAAGGCTGGTTCGAGCCCGAGCCCATCCTGCGCAAATGGCGCGAACACCTGTCGGGGCACCGCAACTGGGACAGCCATCTGTGGGGCGTGCTGATGATGCAGGCCTGGCTGGACCGCTATCGCGCCGGGGCCGGCGATGAGGCCGGCCGCCGATGAAGATATTGTTGCTGGTCAGTTCCATGCACGCCGGCGGCGCCGAACGGGTCGCCGCCACGCTTGCCAATGGCTGGGCCGCGCGTGGCGACCAGATCACGCTGATGCCCACCTACTCGTCCAAGGGCACTTGTTTTTATCCGCTGTCCGACGATGTCGAACTGCTGTGGCTGGCCGATCGGGCCGGCACCCGCTCGGGCGGCGCCGTGGCGGCATGGCAGCGCCTGCGGGCGCTGCGCGCCGTGGTGCGAGAGCGCGCGCCCGACGTGGTGGTGTCCTTCCTGACCAACGTCAACGTGGCGGCCATCCTGGCCACCCGGGGCCTGAAGACGCCGCTGATCGTGTGCGAGCGCACCAACCCTGTCGTCGATACCAGCATCGGCCGCGTATGGCGCGTGCTGCGCCGCGTCCTGTACCCCCTGGCCGACATGGTCACGGTGCAGGCCGACGCGACGGTCGAGCCGTTCGCGCGCCAGGTGCCCGGCCTCAAGCAGTTGTGCGTGATTCCCAATCCGCTGCCGCCCGAGCTGTTCGACGCCACGCCGGCCGCCGGCAGCGGCGCCGCGCCGGCCGCGCGCAAGCGGCTCATGGCGATGGGGCGCATGGTGCCGGACAAGCGGTTCGATCTGTTGATCGACGCCTACGCCGGCCTGGCCGACGAATTCCCCGACTGGGACTTGTGGATCTGGGGCGAGGGCCCGCGCCGCGACGACCTGCAGGCGCAGGTCGCGGCGCGCGGGCTGGTCACCCGCATCCATATGCCCGGCCGCACCGCCGCGCCCTGGGACGAGCTGGCCAAGGCCGATGCATTCGTGCTCAGCTCGGCGGTGGAGGGGTTTCCCAACGTGCTGCTGGAAGCCATGTCGCTGGGCTTGCCCTGCGCCGCCTTCGACTGCCCCAGCGGCCCGGCCGAAATGACGCGCGGCGGACGCGACGCCCTGCTGGTGCCGGCAGGCCAGCGCGACGCGCTGCGCGATGCGCTGGGCCGCCTCATGCGCGACCCGGAGCTGCGCCGCGACCTGGGCCGGCGGGCGGCGCAGTCGGTGCGCCAGCGCTATGCGCTGCCGGCGGTGCTGGCGCAATGGGATGCGCTGTTCGAGCGCGTGCGGGGCGGCGCATGACGCGGATCCTGCGCGTCATGCACGTGATCACCGGCCTGGGCCAGGGAGGCGCCGAATCCGTCCTGTTCCGGCTCGCCACCTGGCCTGACCAGCGGGTGCGCCATAGCGTGATCTCGCTGACTGACGAAGGCGTCTATGGCACGCGCCTGCGCGCCGCCGGGGTGCCGGTGCATGCACTGGGCATGCCGCGCGGCCGCGTCACGCTGGGCGGCCTGCTGGCCCTGCGCGCGCTGCTGCGGCGCGAACGTCCCGACGCCGTGCAGACCTGGATGTACCACGCCGACCTGATCGGCGGCGTGGCCGCGCGGCTGGCCGGGATCCGCGCGGTCGCATGGGGTATCCGCAATTCCGGCGAACATCTCGATCGCAGCAGCCGTTCCGCGCGGCTGGTGCTCAAGCTGTGCGCGCGGCTGTCGGCGCGCCTGCCGGCGGCCATCGTGTGCGCGGCGCAGGATGCGGCCACGCGCCACCGGCGGCATGGCTACGACGGCGCGCGCATGGTGGTGATCCCCAATGGCTATGACCTGTCGCGCTACGCGCCCGATGCGCAGGCGCGCGAGCGCATGCGATCGCTGTGGGGCGTGGCCCCCGAGACGCCGCTGGTCGGCTGCGTGGCCCGCTGGGATCCGCTCAAGGACCACGCCAACCTGCTGGCCGCGTTGGGGGGGCTGGTGCGCGAGGGGCGCGACCGCGGGCTGCAGTGCGCCCTGGTCGGCCGCGGCATGTCGCCGGGCAACGCAGGCCTGGCCGCGCTGATCGATGCCGAAGGCCTGCGCGGCCGCGTGCTGCTGGCCGGCCCCAGCGACGACGTGCCGGCGGTCATGAACGCGCTCGACCTGCATGTGCTGTCGAGTTGCGCCGAAGGCTTTCCCAATGTCGTGGCCGAGGCGATGGCCTGCGGCACGCCCTGCGTGGCCACCGATGTCGGTGACGCCGCCTACATCGTCGGCGACACCGGCGGCGTGGCGCCGGCCCAGCAGCCGGCCGCGCTGGCGGCGGCGATCGAGGCCGCGCTGGCCGGGATCGCCGCGCGTGGGCGCGACGCGGCCGGCGCCGCCGGCCGCCAGCGCGTGCTGGCCGAGTTCGACCTGCGCCGCATGGTCGAGTCCTACGAGGCCGTGTGGCGCCGCATTTCCGGAGAACGCGCATGACATCGCCGCGCCGCCTGCTGTTCGTCGTCAACAACCCGGCCTTCTTCCTGTCGCACCGGCTGCCGCTGGCCGAGGCCGCGCGCGCCGACGGCTACGAGGTGCACGTGGCGACCATGGACGGCCCCAGCGTGCCGGATATCGTGGCGCGCGGCTTTGCCCATCATGCCATTCCGATGACGCGCAGCGGCAAGCAGCCGCTGCAGGAGCTGCGCAGCGTGTGGGCGCTGGTGCGCCTGTTCCGGCGCCTGCGGCCCGGCCTGGTGCATCTGGTGACCATCAAGCCGGTGCTCTACGGCGGCATCGCCGCCCGGCTGGCGGGCGTGCCCGCCATGGTGGCGGCCATCTCCGGGCTGGGTTTCGTGTTCGTGGCAGGCGGCCTGAAGGCGCGCCTGCTGCGGGCCGCGGTCGGCCGTCTCTACCGGTTGGCGCTGGGCCATCGCAACAGCCGCATCGTGTTCCAGAACACCGCCGATCGCGATGTGCTGGCGCGCCTGGGCGCCGTGCGCGCGGAGCAGGTGGTCATGATCCGCGGTTCGGGCGTCGACCTGGGCCAATACCGCGTCGTGCCGGAGCCCGCGGCGCCGGTGACGGCGCTGATGGCCGCGCGCCTGCTGCGCGACAAGGGCGTGCGGGAATTCGTCGAGGCCGCGCGCCTGCTGCGCGGGCGCGGGCTGTCCGTGCGCATGCAGCTGGCCGGCGGCGTGGATCCCGGCAACCCGGCGTCCATCACGCCGGAGCAGGCCGCGCAATGGCAGGACGAAGGCTGCGTCGAGGTGCTGGGCGAGCGCAAGGATATCGCGGCCCTGTACGGCGCGGCGCACATGGCGGTGCTGCCGTCCTACCGCGAAGGCCTGCCCAAGTCCCTGCTGGAGGCCGCCGCCTGCGGGCGCGCCGTGGTCACCACCGACGTGCCGGGCTGCCGCGACGCGATCGACCCCGATGTCACCGGCCTGCTGGTGCCGCCGCGCGACGCGCCGGCCTTGGCCGACGCGATCGCCCGGCTGGCCGAGGACGCGTCCTTGCGCCAGCGCATGGGCGCGGCCGGCCGCGCGCTGGCCGAGCGCGAGTTCGGCATCGAGGATGTATGCCGCCGCCACCTGGCCATTTATCGCGCGCTGGCGCGCTGAACCGTTCCTAGGGCTGCTTGCGCAGCGCGTCGATCCAGTAGCGGGTCGAGGGGTCCTGCTGGTTCACCTCGCTCGACGGGTTCTCCAGCTCGCGGATGATATTGCGCGCCAGCGCCTTGCCGTATTCCACGCCCCACTGGTCGAACGGGTTGATCCCCCACAGCACGCCCTGCGCGAACACCTTGTGTTCGTACATGGCCAGCAGCGCGCCCAGCGCGTGGGCCGACAGGCGCGGCAGCATGATCAGCGTGGACGGGCGTCCGCCCGGATGCACGCGGTGGTGCGCCAGGATCTCGGCCTGCTGCGGATCGGACTCGACCAGCCGCGCTTCCTTGAGCGCTTCGTCGAACGGCTTGCCGCGCAGCAGCGCCGCGCGTTGCGCCAGGCAGTTGGCGATCAGCAGCTTGTGGAAGTGGTCGTAGGGATGGTCGGCCTGCTCGCAGACGATGAAATCCACCGGCGCGCCGGCCGTGTCCTGGTGCAGCCACTGGAAGAAGGTGTGCTGGCAGTCGGTGCCCGTCATGCCCCAGACCACGGGGCCGGTGGGAACGCCGGCCGGCGAGCCGTCATGGCCGGCGACCTTGCCCAGCGACTCCATCTCCAGCTGTTGCGCCCACGGCACCAGGTGCGTCAGGCGCGAATCGTAGGGCGTGATCGCCAGCGAGCCGTAGCCCAGCACGCTGCGGTTGGCCACGCCCGCCAGCGCCATCTGCAGCGGCGCGTTGCGGCGCATCGGCGTATGCAGGAAATGCTGGTCCATGGCGGCCGCGCCGGCCAGCAGTTCGTCCAGCGCGTCGCAGCCCAGCGCCAGCGCCACCGGCAACCCGATGGCGGACCACAGCGAATAGCGGCCGCCCACCCAGTCCCAGAAACGGAAGATGTGCTGCGGCGAAATGCCGAAATCCAGCGCCGCGTCGACGTTGGCGGTGATCGCCACGACCTGCCGCACCGGGTCGGCCACGCCGGCGTTGCGCAACCAGTTCATGGCGACTTCGGCGTTGGCGAGCGGCTCGGTCGTGGTGAACGACTTGGACGCCACGATGATCAGCGTATCGTGCGGGTCGAGATGATGCAGCGCGTCGGCGACCGCATGCGAATCGACGTTGGAGGCGAAGCGCACTTCGCGCTTGAGGCCGTTGTGGCGCAGCGCGCGCGTGACCATGCGCGGGCCCCAGTCGCTGCCGCCTATGCCCAGGTGCAGGACATGGCGGTAGGCGCCGCGCATGTCGGCGTCCTGCACGAAGCGGCGCAGCCTGTCGCGCTCGCCCAGGATGGCGCCGGCCACCGGCGTGGGCGGCCGGGCGGCGCGCAGCGCCGTGTGCCAGGCCGGGCGGTGTTCGGTCCAGTTGGCCGGGCCGCCGTCGAACAGCTGGGCGCGGGCGTTGTCGAAATCCTGCTGCGCCAGCAGGTCCTCGGCGGCGCTGTCGAGGTCGTCGGAGTGCGCCTGGGCGGTCAGGTCCACCCGCAGCCCCGCCGCTTCGATGACGCGCAACCGGGCGCCGCGGCGCGACGAGTGGCGCGCCGCGTCGGCGAACGCGAGCCAGGCGGAACTGGAGGGCAGCGGTGTAGGCATGGGTGGTCAGAAGGGCAGTTTGGCTTGCGGAGCCAGCCGCAGCAGCTGCTGGCGGAATTCCTGCTGGATGCGGGCCAGGCCCGGCTCGGTCTCCGCCTCGAAGCGCAGCACGACGACGGGGGTGGTATTGGAGGCGCGCGCCAGCCCGAAGCCGTCCGGGTATTCCGCGCGCACGCCGTCTATCGTAACCAGCCGGCTGGCGCTGGCGAACTCGCCCTGCTGCTGCAGGGCGGCGATCAGCGCATGCGGCTCGCCCTCGGCCATTTCCAGCTTGAGCTCGGGGGTCGACAGCGCCTGCGGCAGGGCCTCCAGCGGGCGCGACGCATCGGTTTCGCGGGAGACGATTTCCAGCAGGCGGGCGCCGGTGTACAGGCCGTCGTCGAAGCCGTACCAGCGCTCCTTGAAGAAGATATGGCCGCTCATCTCGCCGGCCAGCGGCGCGCCGGTCTCGGCCAGCTTGGCCTTCACCAGCGAATGGCCGGTCTGCCACATCAGCGGCACGCCGCCGCTTTGCTCGATGGCCACGCCCACGTGCCGGCTGCACTTGACGTCATAGATGATGGTCGCGCCGGGGCAGCGGGCCAGCACGTCGCGGGCGAACAGGATCAGCTGGCGGTCGGGCCAGATGATCTGGCCGGACTTGGTCACCACGCCCAGGCGGTCGCCGTCGCCGTCGAAGGCCAGGCCCAGCTCGCAGTCGGTGCTGGTGACATGGGCGATCAGGTCCTGCAGGTTGCGCGGTTCGGCCGGGTCGGGATGGTGGTTGGGAAACGTGCCGTCGACCTCGCAATAGAGTTCGTCCACTTCGCAGCCCAGCGCGCGGAACAATTGCGGCGCCAGGGCGCCGGCCACGCCATTGCCGCAGTCGACGGCGATCTTCATGGGGCGCGCCAGCTTCACGTCCGACACGATGCGCTCGATATAGGCGGGGACGACATCGAGCTGGCGGCGTTCGCCCCAGGTGCCCGGCGCCGCAGCCGGCGCCAGCATGGCCGGGCGCAGCGCCTGCACGGCCGGGCCGTACAGGGCCTGGCCGCCCATCATCATCTTGAAGCCGTTGTACTGCGGCGGGTTGTGGCTGCCGGTGACCGCCACGCCCGAGCCCGTGCCCTGGGTGTGCGCCGCGAAATAGACCAGCGGCGTGGGCACCTGGCCGATATCCAGGGTATCCACACCGCCTTCCATGATGCCTTCCTGCAGCGCGCCGGCCAGGTCGGGGCTGCTCAGGCGGCCGTCGCGGCCGACCACCAGGGCGCCGATGCCCTGCGCGCGGGCGCTGGCGGCCAGGGCACGGCCCAGCGCCCGGGCGAATACCGGGTCGAGCTGGTCGGGAACCGAGCCACGGATGTCGTACGCCTTGTAGACCGATGCGGGAAAGGGGTGCGCCACGGAAATCCTTGTCCAATGCTGAAGCGGCGGGCGCAAGTCCGCCGCGGGTTGTGTCCGCCGGCCGCCGGCCGGCCATGACCGGAATTATCCCCGATTTCGGCCCCGTCCCCCGCGCCGCGCCCGATTTCGGTGCGTCCGGCCTCGGCGCGGTGCCGGCCAGGCCCCCGGCGAGGGCGCGCATGGCCGGCGCGGCGTAGGAATAAGCACGGCACGAAAATTGCATAAGCCAGAAGGTGATACGCTTATCGTTATTGACGAACTTGAACGGGAGGTGGCCGATGAGCGCCGATATTTCGTTCGTCTCGACACGCCGGCGCATGGCGCCGGGCCGGGTCGACCTGACTGCCGGCGGCGAACGCCGGCTGGATATCCCCGTGCACGCGGGCATCGACGGCAGCGTCGAGGCCGGCCGTGCCTGGGAGCGCTGTGTCTGGCGCGCCGCGCGGGTGCTGATCGCCGAATGCCCGGCGCCGCGCCTGTCCGCCCGCCTGGAGGCAACCCTGCGCGGCGTGGCGGTGCGCATCGCCCGCGATCGCGGCTGGCGCGGCATCGGCACGGTCGTGTTCTCGCTGGACGTGGGCACGGGCATGTTCCGCATGATCGAGGCGCGCCTGTGCGGCCTGCAGCAAGGCGGGCCGGCGGCCGATGCCGCTTCCGGCGGCCACGCGCTCGAAGTGCGCATCAGCGCCTGCGCCGACAGCGGGCGGCGCGGCGCGCACCTGCTTACCTACGGCGCGACCCGGGGCGAGGCGTTGCGGCGCGCCTACCAGGCGCTGGCCAAGCTGCCCGGCCTGGCCCAGGCCGACCGCGCCTTCCTGATGGACCGCATCGCATCGCCCGCCTTCTGCTCGGGCCTGACCGGCTCGCAACTGGACCGCATAGCCAGCTGAGGGGCGAGCCGGCCCTGGCCGCGTGCCACTACAATAAGCCGATTCCGTATCGCGGGCCCGGCGGGGCCCGCCGCAGCGAGCGCGCCGAACCATGACCTTGCCAAGCGAATTGCGGGCCCTGCTGGGCCCGTCCCATGTGCTGACCGGCGACGACGCCGAGCCGTTCCTGCTGGACTGGCGCCGGCGCTATCGCGGCCGCGCGCTGGCCGTGGCGCGGCCGGGCAGCGCCGAGGAAGTCGCGGCGGTGGTCCGGTTGTGCCAGGCGCATGGCGCCCCGCTGGTGCCGCAGGGCGGCAACACCGGCCTGTGCGGCGGGGCCACGCCGGACGACAGCGGCAGCGCCGTGGTGCTGTCCACCACGCGGCTGAACCGCGTGCGCGCCATCGATACCGACAACGACACGATCACGGTGGAAGCAGGCTGCGTGCTGCAGGCCGTGCAGCAGGCGGCCGAGCAGGCCGGCCGGTTGTTTCCGCTCAGCCTGGCCGCCGAGGGCAGCTGCACCATCGGCGGCAACCTGGCCACCAACGCGGGCGGCACGCAGGTGCTGCGCTACGGCAATGCGCGCGAACTGACGCTGGGCCTGGAAGTGGTGACCGCCGAAGGCGAGATCTGGAACGGCCTGCGCGGCCTGCGCAAGGACAACACCGGCTACGATTTGCGCGACCTGTACGTGGGCAGCGAAGGTACGCTGGGCATCATCACCGCCGCCACGCTCAAGCTGTTTCCCTTGCCGGTGGCAACCTGCACCGCCTTGCTGGCGCTGGACAGCATCGATGCGGCGGTCGAGGTGCTGTCGCGCGCGCGCGGCGGCTTTGGCGCCTCGCTTACCGGTTTCGAACTGATGGCGGCCGATTGCCTGCAGGCCGTCACCCGGCTGTTTCCGCAACAGCGCCTGCCGTTCGACGGCGCCAGCGCGGACTCGCCCTGGTTTGCCTTGCTGGAGCTGTCCGACAGCGAAAGCGAAGCGCATGCCCGCGCGCGCTTCGAGGCGGTGGTGGGCGCGGCCATCGAGGACGGGCTGGTCGCCGACGCGGCCATCGCCGAGAACCTGGCGCAAAGCCAGGCGCTCTGGCACCTGCGCGAGAGCATTCCCTTGGCCGAGGCCGAGCTGGGCAAGTCGATCAAGCACGATGTGTCCATTCCCATCTCCGCCATCGCCGCCTTCGTGCACCAGACCAACGGCCTGCTGCAGGGGCGTTTCCCCGGGGTGCGCAATGTGATCTTCGGCCACCTGGGCGATGGCAACCTGCATTACAACGTGGCGCGCGGGCCGGGCCAGACCGAAGCCGACCTGCTGGGGCTGCAGTCGCAGGTGTACGACGCGGTGCACGGCAGCGTGCAGGCGTTCGCGGGCTCGATCAGCGCCGAGCATGGCGTGGGGCAGCTCAAGCGCGATGAATTGCCGCGCTACAAGAGCGCCGTCGAGCTGGCCCTGATGAAGAGGCTCAAGGCGGCGCTCGATCCGCGCGGCCTGCTCAATCCCGGCAAGGTCCTGCAGGCCTGACGCGCCCCGCCGCCATGACCGCCGCGCCCGCCAACCGGCATTTCCGCGTCCTGATCGTCGAGGACGATCTCACCATCGCGGCCAACCTGTACGACTACCTGCAGGTGCGCGGCTTCGTGCCGGACGCCGCCTACGATGGCCGTTCGGCGCTGGCCCTGCTGGACGAACACGCTTTCGACGCCATGGTGCTGGACGTCGGGCTGCCCGGCATGGATGGCCATGCCGTGCTGCACGCGCTGCGCGTCGAGCGGCGCGCCGCCTTGCCGGTGCTGATGCTCACCGCCCGCGACGGCCTGGACGACAAGCTGGCCGGCTTCGCGCATGGCGCCGACGATTACCTGACCAAGCCGTTCGCGCTGGCCGAGGTCGAGGCGCGCCTGCTGGCCCTGATCCAGCGCTCGCGCGGCGCCGTGGTCGATAGCCTGCGCAGCTTCGGCCCCCTGCAGTTCGACAGCGCCACGCGCGAGGTCGCGGTGCACGGCAAACCGGTGCACCTCACCCGCAAGTGCGGCATGATCGTCGAGGTGCTGCTGCGCGATCCCGGCCGGGTGGTCTCGCGCGAGCAACTCGAAAACGCCCTATGGGGCGACGACCCGCCGTCCTCGGACGCCTTGCGCAGCCAGGTGCATCTGCTGCGCCGCGCGCTGGCCGATGCCGGGTTCGACGGCATCGAAACCGTGCACGGAACGGGCTGGCGGCTGGCGCTGCCGGCGGGTGGCGCATGAGTGCACGGCCTGTTTCCGGCAATGGATCGGGATCGCTGACGCAGCGCGTCGTGTGGGCATTGACCGGCAGCGTGGCGCTGTTCGTCACCGCCCTGGTGCTGCTGTCGTACCTGACGTTCGACAAGATGGAAGACGATCTCGTCAACGACATCCTGTCCACCGAGACCGACCGCCTGATCCAGCACGTGGCCGCCGACGACCACTTCCTGCCCGACCGCGGGGCGCGCGAACTGGGCGGCGCGATGCGCGCTTGGCTGGTGCGCGCGGGCGCCGCGCAGTCCGACTTGCCGCAGCCGCTGCACGGCCTGGGCGTCGGCATGCATCTGCTCGAGCCCGGCGCCGAAACCTGGCACGTCATGGTGGCCGATGTGGAGGACGCGCGTATCTACGTGCTCTACGACGCCACCGACAACGAGGCCCGGGTCCATGATTTCGGCCTGTTCGTGCTGGGCGTGGGCGCCATCTGCATCGTGGCCGCCTATGGCATCTCGCGGCGGGTGGCCGGCGTGGCGGTCGGCCCGCTGGTCGAGCTGACCCGCCGCCTGGCCAACTGGGCGCCGGGCGCGCCCGACCTGGCCGTCACCCGCGACGACGAGGCGGGCCGCCTGATCGAGGCATTCAACCGGGTCCAGAACCAGGTCGACCGTTCGATTGCGCGCGAGCGCGAGTTTTCGGTCAACGTCAGCCACGAGGTGCGCACGCCGCTGGCGGCGATCCGCTCCGACAGCGAGATGATGCTGCTGGCCGCCGGGCTGGACGAGGGCCTGCGCACCCGGCTGGTGCGCATCGTGGCCAACGTGGACAACGTGTCGACGGCGCTGGAGAGCGCCCGGGCCATGGCGCGCGACGAGCCGCGCGCGCCCGAGCGCGTCGATCTGGCCGCCTGCATGGACGACGCCTGGCGCGGGCTGGAGGTCAACGCCGAAGCGGCCGGCCTGGCGTTCGCCAACCGCATTCCGGCCGGCAGCGCGCACGTGCTGGACCGCTACGCCATGCTGACCGTGCTGCGCAACCTGGTGCGCAATGCCATCGAACACGCGGCTCCGGCCACGCTCACGGCGGCGCTGCGCCCCGATGGCGCCCTCGAACTGCGCGACGATGGCCGCGGCATCGCCGCCGAAGAGCTGCCGTTCGTGTTCCAGCGCTTCTACAGCGGGCGGTTGCGCGATAGCGCCGACAACGGCTCGAACGAATTGCCGCGCGGCCTGGGGCTGGCCATCGCCAAGCGCGTGTGCGACATGCAGGGCTGGCAGCTTTCGGTCGATTCCGAGCGCGACGGCCCGGCGCGCGGCACGCGGTTCGTGCTGCGCTTTACCTGATTCGGAGTGCATTCGTCCATCTGGTGGACGATTTTGGCTACACAAAATTTGACATCGATTTGACGCCCAACAGGTATGCTTGCGCGTCTTTTTTTGCAACGAGGCGGACGAGGCCCTGGCCCTCCCGCCGCCGACGAGGAATCCCGTGCGCAGGCTGACCATACGTTTCGCGATCGCCATCCTGGTCCTGCTGACACTCAGCCGGCTGGGCCTGTCCGCCTGGCAATGGGACCGCGTCCAGGCCGCCGGCGGCCTGGGCCCCATCATGCTCGGCGGCCTGCGCATGGACCTGCGCCTGCTGGCCCTGGTCCTGGCCTTGCCGGCCGTGCTGGCGCCGTGGTTCGGGCACCGCGCCTGGGCCGCCAGCGCCACGGCATGGTGGTATCGCGTCTGGTGGATGCTGTTTGTGTTGCTGGAAGTATCCACGCCGCAGTTCATCGCCGAATACGACACCCGGCCCAACCGCCTGTATTTCGAGTACCTGGTGCATCCGCGCGAAGTCGCCTCCATGCTGTGGGAAGGCTACAAGGGCGTGCTGCTGGCATCCTTCGTGGTGCTGGTGCTGGCCGCCTGGCTGGCCGTGCGGCTGTTTCCCACCGGCCGCCAGGACGGCTTCATGAAGTGGTGGAAGCGCCCCTTCGTCACCCTGGCGGTGCTGGCCGTGGTGGTGCTGGCCGCGCGCGGCACCCTGCAGCACCGGCCCATCAATGCCTCCATGGTGGCCTTCAGCAGCGACGCCATGGTCAACACGCTGCCGCTCAATTCGCTGGGCAACGTGCTGGACGCGGCCTATCGCCTGCAGGACGAGCGCTCGTCGGCCGCCTTGTATCCGCCCATGAAAACCGAGGAGATGAACCGCATCGTGCGGGCGGCGGCCGGGCTGGAAGATCCGCCGCTGGACGCCCGCTACCCCAGCCTGCACAAGCAGACGGCCACCGTGCGCCGCGACAAGCCGCTCAACCTGGTGATCATCCTGCAGGAGAGCCTGGGCGCGCAGTACGTGGGCAGCCTGGGCGGGCGCGACCTCACGCCCCAGCTGGATCGCCTGGCCAAGGACGGCTGGATGTTCAACCGCGCCTATGCCACCGGCACGCGCTCGGTGCGCGGCCTGGAGGCGGTCACCGCGGGCTTCCTGCCCACCGTGGCCGAGGCGGTGCTGAAGCTGCCGCGCTCGCAGACCGGCTTCTTCACCCTGGCCGACCTGCTGGGCCGCCACGGCTTCCATTCGCGCTTCATCTACGGCGGCGAAGCGCACTTCGACAACATGCGCGGCTTCTTCCTGGGCAACGGCTTCAACGAGGTGATCGACCGCCAGTCGTTCGTCGACCCGGTGTTCGTGGGGTCGTGGGGCGCGTCCGACGAGGACATGTTCAACCAGCTCGATCGCCTGCTGCGCGCCGACGACGGCAAGTCCACCTTCACGCTGGCCTTCTCGGTCAGCAACCATTCGCCGTGGGAATATCCGGCGGGGCGCATCGAGCCGGTGGGCGACCCGGCCTCGGTGGACAACACCGTGCGCTACGCCGACTGGGCCATGGGCCAGTTCTTCGACAAGGCCAGGAAGGCGCCGTACTGGGACAACACCGTGTTCCTGGTGATCGCCGACCACGATTCGCGCGTGTATGGCGCCAACCTGGTGCCGGTGCGGCATTTCCAGATCCCGGCGCTGATCCTCGGCGGCACGGTCCCGCCGCGCAGCGACGATCGCATCGTGAGCCAGATCGACATGGGGCCGACCCTGCTGTCGCTGATCGGCCTGGACAACGTCAACCCCATGCTGGGCGCGGACCTGACCCAGCGCGACCCCAACCGGGCCATCATGCAGTATGGCGACAACTTCGGCTACCTGAAGGGCGATTCGCTGCTGGTCATCGAGCCCGGCAAGGACCCGCGCGAGTACCGCTATACGGCGGCGGCGTCCATGCGCGACGAGAAGTACATCCCCATCGACATCGACCCGGCGTTGCGCGACGAGGCGCTGGCCTTCGCCCTGTGGCCCAGCTGGGCGTACCGCGAAGAGCGCTACAAGCTGCCGAAGTAGGCCCGCAAGGAAAAAAGGTGCCTGTCCCGGTTGGGACAGGCACCTTCGTCACCCGCGGGGCGTTGTGGGCCCGCGGGAGATGGTGCCGGGGGAGCCAGGCACCGGAGGGGATTACTTGGCGGCCAGCACGGTTCCCACGCAGTCGCCGAAGCCGATGCGGGGATAGCCGGGCTTGCTGCATTCGGCGCGCATGATGATCTGGTCGCCGTCCTGCAGGAAGGTGCGCTGTTCGCCCCAGGGCAGGTCGAGCGGCTGCTTGCCGCCGTTGGTCAGCTCCAGCAGCGAGCCCGCCTCGGAGGCTTGCGGGCCGGACAGCGTGCCGGTGCCCATCATGTCGCCGGGTTGCAGGTTGCAGCCGTTGACCGTGTGGTGGGCCACCAGCTGCGCGATGTTCCAGTAGGCGTCGCGGAAGTTGCTGCGCGACAGCAGCGCCGGCTGCGCATGCTTGGCGCGCGACTGCTCGGTCGAGATCAGCACTTCCATCTGCACGTCGAACGCGCCGTGCGCGCGATTCTCGGCCGATTCCAGGTACGGCAGCGGCTGCGGGTCGGCGGCGTCGCGCGTCCACGCGGCGCGGAAGGGCTCCAGCGCTTCCAGCGTGACGATCCAGGGCGAAATCGTGGAGGCGAAGTTCTTGGCCAGGAAGGGGCCCAGCGGCTGGTATTCCCAGGCCTGGATGTCGCGCGCGGACCAGTCGTTCAGGATGCACAGGCCGAACACGTGCGATTCGGCTTCGCCCAGCGCGATGCGCTCGCCTTGCGCGTTGCCGCGGCCCACGAAGATGCCCAGCTCCAGTTCGTAGTCCAGCCGCTGGCACGGGCCGAACTGCGGCGCCTCGCCTTCGGCCGCCGGACGGGTCTGGCCGACCGGGCGCGCAAAGCGCTGGTCCACGCCGATGCTGGAGGCGCGGCCGTGATAGCCGATGGGCACCCACTTGTAGTTGGGCAGCAGGGGGTTGTCGGGGCGGAACTGCTTGCCCACGGCGGTGGCGTGGTGCACCGAGATATAGAAATCGGTGTAGTCGCCGATGTGCGCCGGCGTGGTGTATTCGGCCTCGGCCTGCGCCACCAGCAGCGGCTCGATGCGCCCCTGCAGGGCCGAGCCCGTGCGCAGCGCGCGCGACAGCGCCAGGCGCAGCGCGCTCCAGTGCGCCTGGTCGAGCGCCATCAGCGCGTTGAGCCGTTCGCCCTGGCAGGCGGCCAGCGCGGCCGCGGCGGTGCCGTCGAACGGCGCCTGGGCGGCCAGCGCCGCCAGGTCGACAATGGCGTCGCCGATCGCCACGCCGGGGCGGAACGGGTCCTGCGTACCCTTGCGGCGGAACGCGGCGAACGGCAGGTTCTGGATCGGGAACGAGGTGTCGGCGGCGTTGGCGCTGGCAACCCAGCTTTGCAGGGCTGGATCGTGGGTTTCGTTGAGCTTGCTCATGGCTGCTTGTCTCTGCTTTTGAATCGGAAAATGGCCGGGCCGCAATGCCCAACGGCGATGAACATCGCGCTCATCGCCGCTGCATGCCGGCGCCGGGGCGTCGCGGGCTCAGGCCTGTTCGGGGTCGAAGTGCTTCTGCAACCCCTGCCAGCACTGATAGTAGTCATCCTGGCGCTGGGGCGAAGTCAGGGCCTGCGCCGTGGGGCGGATCACGCGGCGCGTCTCGAACATGAAGGCCATGGTATCGCGAATGTAGTGGGCCTGGCTGGTATCGGCATGGCTGGCTTTCTCGAAGGTGTCGGCGTCCGGGCCATGGCCGCTCATGCAGTTGTGCAGGCTGGCGCCGCCCGGCGCGAAGCCTTCGGCCTTGGCGTCGTAGACGCCGTGGATCAGGCCCATGAATTCGCTGGCGATATTGCGGTGGAACCAGGGCGGACGGAACGTGTTCTCCATCGCCAGGATGCGCGGCGGGAAGATGGCGAAATCCATGTTCGCGGTGCCCGGGGTGTCCGAGGGCGAAGTCAGCACGGTGAAGATCGACGGATCGGGGTGGTCGTAGCTGATCGAGCCGACCGTGTTGAAGTTGCGCAGGTCGTACTTGTAGGGCGCGTGCGTGCCGTGCCAGGCCACCACGTTCAGCGGCGAATGGGCGATCGGCGCGCGCCAGAAGCCGCCGGTGAACTTGGCGATGAGCTCGAAATCGCCCTCGACGTCTTCGTACCAGGCCACCGGGATCTGGAAGTCGCGCGCGTTGGCCAGGCAGTTCGAGCCGATGGGGCCCAGTTCCGGCAGGCGCATGGCCGTGCCGAAGTTCTCCAGCATGTAGCCGCGCGCCACGTCGTCGAGCAGTTCGACGCGCAGGCGCACGCCGCGCGGGACGACGGCGATTTCATAGGGTTCGATGTCGATCAGGCCCAGTTCGGTGGCCAGGCGCAGGCGGCCCTGCTGCGGCACGATCAGCATTTCGCCGTCGGCGTTGTAGAAGAAGCGCCCCTGCATCGAGCGGTTGGCTGCGTACAGGTGGATGCCCACGCCGCTTTGCTCCTCGGGGCCGCCGTTGCCGCCCCAGGTATGCATGCCGTCGATGAAATCGGTGGGCGCGTCCGGCATCGGCAGCGGGCTCCAGCGCAACTGGTTGGGCGTGACCGGCTGGCGGCCGAAGTCGCTCAGCCAGCGCTGCGCGCCGGCGAACGGCGCGAACGGCAGGTGCTGCACGCCCGGACGGATGCGGTACAGCCAGGAGCGGCGATTCTCGGCGCGCGGGGCGGTGAAGGCCGTGCCGGACAGTTGCTCGGCGTACAGGCCGTAGGGACAGATCTGCGGCGAATTGCGGCCGGCGGGCAGGGCGCCGGGCAGGGCTTCGGTGGCGCAGGCGTTGCCGAAGCCGGTCTGATATTGCAAGGACATGGATGCCTCCTGGCGGTGCAGCCTGGTTCGGCGCGGTGGCCGTCCGGGCTTTTTTTCGTGGGGGCGGCGCGCGGGAAGCGGCCGTGGAAAAAGCGCGTTCGAGCCATTCTGCGCAAAATTGCCCGCTATGGCTACGGGAATGCAAAAATAGTGGCTATAACTTTCGTGAATAATGGTGCTCCATGGCGGAACTGCGCAACATCGATCTCAACCTGCTGGTGATCTTCCAGCGCCTGCTGCAGGAGCGCAGCATCTCCGCCGTGGCGCGCCAGCTCGACCTGTCGCAGCCGGCGGTCAGCAATGCGCTGCGGCGCCTGCGCGCGGCCTGCGGCGACGATCTGTTCGTGCGCACGGCGCAGGGCATGCAGCCCACGCCGCATGCCGAGCGCCTGGGCGGGCCGGTGGGCGAGGCGCTGGCGCTGCTGTCGCATGCGCTGGACGCCACCCAGGACTTCGAGCCGCAGGCCAGCACACGGCGCTTTCGCATCGCCATGTCGGATGTCGGGGAAATTCATTTCATGCCGCGCCTGATGGACCAGTGCGCGCGCCATGCGCCGGGCGTGCGCATCGATTCGCTGCGTCTGCAGGGCGCCGACCTGCAGCGCGAGATGGACGCCGGCCGGGTCGACCTGGCGATCGGCGCGTTCGCCGACCTGGGCGGCGCCGTCATGCAGCGCATGCTGTTTCGCCAGGGCTACGCCACGCTGTATCGCCAGGGGCATCCCAGCGCGCACGAGGGCATGAGCCTGAAGGCGTTCCGGGCCGCGCATCATCTGGTGGTGTCGCACGCCACCCCTTACGGGCAGGTGAACCAGTCGCTGGAGCGCGCCGGCGTGACGCTGGGCGAGCACTTCAGCGTGCCGCATTTCGCGGCGGTGCCGTACATCGTCAGCACCACCGATCTGCTGGCCACGGTGCCGCAGAAACTGGCGGCCAGCGCCGCCCCGCATTTCGGCCTGGGCTTGCTGACGCCGCCCCTGCGCATGCCCACGCTGCAGACCAACCTGTACTGGCATCGGCGCTTCCAGCGCGACAGCGGCAGCCAGTGGTTGCGTGCGCTGATCGTGCAGGCGTTCGCCGACGCGCCCTGAACGGCCGGCTCAGGGCGCCGGCGGGGCGACGACGGACTGGCGCGCGTGCTCCAGGGCTGCGCGCAGCACCGCCATGTCGCCGATATGGTTGGCCAGCAGCAGGATCAGCGCGGCGTTCAGCTCGCGGCTCTGTTCGTCGCTGAGGTCGCGGTGCGTGTCTATCAGCGCTTCGTAGAAATTGTCGGGGCCCGCCAGGTTGGGCGTGGTGATCAGGGGCATGATGGGCTCCTTTACGCGCGGCCGATGGCGCGCGCCAGCGCCCGCCGGACGGCCTGGGCGTCGAAGGCGCGAAAGCGCGCCGCAATGTGTTGGTCGGGGCGGATCAGGTAGCAGGTGCCGGGCCGGGCGTCGTAGCGGCGGGCCAGCCAGCCTTCGCTGTCCTCGACCACGCGCACCCCTGCGGGCGCGGCGGCCGGCGCGGCGCCGGCGTCGCAGACCAGGATGGGCTGCACGGGCACCTCGTCCTGCTGCAGCGCCCGCAGCGCGTCCAGCATATCGGCCCGCGGCGTCTCGGCGCCGCAGAACAGCGCCAGCGCGAACCCGCCATCGAGCTGGGACAGCCACCAGCCGGGCTGCGCGTCCGCCCGTACGGGCGCGTCCAGCGCCACGGCGCCCGGCCGCATCGTGCCGGCGTAGGGGTCGCTGTCGGGCGTGTTCAGCGGCGAGTCGGCGTAGGCGGCCGGCACCGACAGGCGGCCGCTGTTGACCAGCGTGCGCGCGAACGGATGCTGGCGCGCCAGGTTGAGCACGGCGTTGCGGAAGGTGCGGCTGACTTCGCTCTTGGGCGTGATGAAGTCGGTCGAGCGCGATGAGTTCAGGATGTTCTCGTCGGCGGCGTATTCGCGCTCGGCGGCGTAGCTGTCGATCAGCGATTCGGGGGCGTGGCCCGCCAGCACCAGCTTCAGCTTCCAGGCCAGGTTCTCGGCGTCCTGCACGCCGCTATTGGCGCCGCGCGCGCCGAACGGCGAGACGCGGTGGGCCGAATCGCCGGCGAACACCACGCGCCCATGGCGGAAATGGTCCATGCGCTCGCAGGCGAAGGTGTAGACGCTCACCCACTCCAGTTCGAAGTCGGCGTCCGGGCCCAGCAGGGCGCGGATGCGCGGCAGCACGTTCTCGGGCTTGACGGCCTCGACAGGGTCGGCGTTCCAGCCCAGCTGGAAATCGATGCGCCAGACATTGTCGGGCTGCATGTGCAGCAGGACCGACTGATTGGGGTGGAAGGGCGGGTCGAACCAGAACCAGCGCTCGGCGGGATAATCGGCCGCCATCTTCACGTCGGCGATCAGGAAGCGGTCCTTGAATACCCGGCCATGGGTTTCCAGGTCCAGCAGCTTGCGCACCGGCGAGCGCGCGCCGTCGCAGGCGACCAGCCAGTCGGCATGCAGGGCGTAGGCGCCGTCGGGCGTGTCGACCGTGACCTGCACGCCATCGGCCTGCTGCGCCACGCCCACCACCTTGCTTTTCCAGCGCAGCTCGATGCCCGGCTGGGCGCTGGCCAGTTCGTGCAGGTAGCCCTCGGCGTAATACTGCTGCAGGTTGATGAAGGCCGGGCGCCGGTGCCCGGGCTCGGGCAGCAGGTCGAAGCGCCAGACTTCCTGGTCGCGGAAGAACACCTTGCCGACGTTCCACGATACGCCCTTGTCGACCATGCGCTGGCCCACGCCCAGGCGGTCCCAGATCTCCAGCGTGCGCTTGGCGAAGCAGATGGCGCGCGAGCCGGTCGACAGGCGGTAGTCGTCATCCAGCACCACGACCCGCAGGCCTTGCCGCGCCAGGTCCAGCGCCGTGGTCAGGCCCACCGGGCCCGCGCCCACCACGATCACACAGTGCCGGGCCGGCGTGTCGCGCTGCTGGTCGGCGCATTTCGTATAGGCGAACTCGATCGCCTGGTAGTCGATGTCTCCCACGACTGTCTCCTGCGTGGCGGGTATGTCTTGGTCTTTTGTTCATGCAGGGCGCGCGGCCGGCGCAAAGGCCGCCGGCCGGGCCCATCGATGCGGCGCGGCGGTCAGCCTTCGAGCTGCTGCCACATCTCGATGTCGCGCTTGTCGGTCCAGATGCGCGGATCGTAGTGGCCGGTCGCCTCGTCGTAGGCGCGCGAGACGTTGAACGGCATGCAGTGGTCGAAGATCACCCACTGGCTGTAGCGCGGCTTCATGAAATCGTAGACCTCGCGGTAAATCGTCTTGAGGTCCTTGCCATCGGCCACGCCGCGGTTGACGGCGGCGTACAGGTCGGTCAGGAAGGCGCGCGTGCCGGCCAGGCCCTGGCGCACTTCGGTGGCGCTCTTGAGCGCCGGGCCGCGGCCCGGGACCATTTTCTCGGCCTCGAAGCCCGCCAGCGCGTCCAGCGTGGCCGGCCATTCGCGGAAATAGCAGTCGCCGCAGTACGGGGTGGATTGGTACTCGACCAGGTCGCCGGCGAACAGGATCTTCTGCTCGGGCAGCCAGGCGATGGTGTCGCCCTTGGTATGGCCGCGGCCGACCTGCAGCAGCTTGACTTCCAGGTTGCCCAGGTCGACCGTCATTTCGCCCTTGAACGTCATGGTGGGCCACACCAGGCCGGGCGGGATCGATTCGACGTTGCGGAACAGGCGCGGGAAGCGGCCGATCTCGCTGGCCTTGTCCTGTTCGCCGCGCTCGGCGATCAGGTCGTAGGTGTCGCGGCTGGCCAGGATTTCCTGGGCGCCGTAGGCCGAGGCGCCGAACACGCGCACGGCGTGGTAGTGGGACAGCAGGATGTACTTGATGGGCTTGTCGGTGACTTCGCGCACGCGGCGGATCACGTCCTGGGCCATGACGGGCGTGGCCTGGGTATCGACCACCATGACCGCGTCGTCGCCGACGATGATGCCGGTGTTGGGGTCGCCTTCGGCCGTATAGGCGTAGGCGTTGTCGGAGAGTTTTTCGAACGAAACGACCTTGTCTTCCAGGTCGGCATGCGAGGCGAATTGTTTGCTCACGGTGGGCTCCTTCCACTTATACGAATGCGTGGAAGGAAATATAGCGCGGCGTTTGTTTTTGTGCAATACGTTTGCTATAGACGAATTCCCTAGCGTTTCTGGCAGCTCGGACAGAAATACGTGGCGCGCTGGCCCTGCACCAGGCGGCGGATCGGCGTGCCGCACACGCGGCAGGGCAGGCCGGCGCGCTCGTAGACGGCGGCGTGGATGGCGAAATACGCGCCCGGCTCGCCGCTGGCGCCGACGTAGTCGCGCAGCGTGCTGCCGCCGGAATCCAGCGCGTCCGACAGGGTGGCGCGGATGGCGGCCGCCAGCCGGTCGCAGCGCGCCGCCGAGACGCGCTGGGCGGCCGTGCGCGGATCGATGCCGGCGCGAAACAGGCTTTCCGATGCGTAGATGTTGCCCACGCCCACCACGGCGTCGCCGGCCAGCAGGGCCTGCTTGATGGCGACCCGGCGTCCGCGGAAGTAGGCGTGCAGCCAGCGCCCGTCAAAGCGCGGGTCGAACGGTTCGATGCCCAGGCGGGCCAGCAGCGGGTGGGCGGCGATCGGGCCGGCCTCGTCGGGGTGCCACAGCACCGCGCCGAAGCGGCGCGGATCGTGCAGCCGCAGGACGGCGTGGTCGAATACCCAGTCGACGTGGTCGTGCTTGCGCGGCGCCTCCTGCTCGGGCACCCGGCGCAGCGATCCGGACATGCCCAGATGCACGATCTGCACGCCATGGTCGAAGCGCAGCAGCAGGTATTTGCCGCGCCGCCCGCATTCGAGCACGGTGCGGCCGGCCAGCAGATCGGGCAGGGCGGGTGGAATGGGCCAGCGCATGCGCGCTTCGCGCACGACCAGGCGGCGTAGCGTCCGGCCCGTTATGACGGTGTCGATTCCCCGTCGGGTGGTCTCGACTTCAGGCAGTTCCGGCATGAGCCAGTGTAAGATCATCAATTGCGTGTACGAAGATTGTGCCATCAACCGGACGGGCCGCGTGAAGTTGTCGCTCAAACACATTAATTTCGGAGTAGCCGCGCTGGCGCTGGCGTTGGCGGGCTTGCAGTCCCTACCTGCGCAGGCCGCCGAGGTGCGTCCGCGCGATGCCACCGGCCCGCGCCTGATCCAGCCGAGCAAGCAGCCCGAGACCGAAGTCATCCGCCTGCGGCCGGGGCAACTGCCCTATGTTTCGCTTACCGCCGACATCTTCTATCGCATCGTCGGCGCCGAACTGGCCGCACAGCGCGGCATGTACGGCACCGCCGCCGCCACGCTGGTGACGCTGGCGCGCGAGACGGGCGATCCGCGCCTGGCCCGCCGCGGGCTGGAGTTCCAGCTTGCCGGGGGCAACCTGCCGGGCGCCCTGGATGCGGCGCGCGCCTGGTCCAGCCTGGCGCCCAACGATAT
This sequence comes from Bordetella bronchiseptica, assembly GCF_900636925.1. NCBI lineage: Bacteria > Pseudomonadati > Pseudomonadota > Betaproteobacteria > Burkholderiales > Alcaligenaceae > Bordetella > Bordetella bronchiseptica. The sequence goes on along the minus strand of NZ_LR134326.1, from coordinate 4,218,406 downwards.
CGAGGCCAGCTCCACCGAGCTGGCGCTGGCCGCCGCCAACGGCGAGACCTCGGGGCTGGCGACGGCGCTGCGCAAGCGCATCGACACGGCGCGCGACAAGCCGGCGGCCATCGTGCAGGCCATGGGCGTGCTCAGCCGCCTGAACGACCGCCGCCTGGCGCTGCGCATCCTGGACGAATCGCTCAGCGACAGCGCCCGCAAGCTGCCCGCCGCCCACCTGGCCTTGGCCGACGTGGCGCAGGCCGCCGGCGACTACCCGCGCGCCGCCAACGAAGCCTACGCCGCGCTGGCCGCCGACCCCAAGTCCGAGGCCGCCGCGCAGCGCGTGCTCGAATACGGCGCCAAGGTCGACGCCACGCGCGCGCAGCACCAGGCGCGCGCCTTCATCAACCGCAATCCGGACGCGCGCAAGCTGCGCCTGATGCTGGCCGGCCAGATCGCCGACGGCGGCGACTACGACGGCGCGCTGGCCGAGCTGCAGGCGATGGCGCGGCGCTCGCCCGAGGATTTCGACCTGATGTTCATGCAGGCCCAGCTGGCCTACAAGGCGGGACGCCTGGACCAGGCGCGCGGCTACCTGCAGCAATACCTCGACGTGCAGAACCAGCGCCAGATGGCCACCGCGCCGGGCGCCACCGACGCCGGCGCCGCCGCGGCCGACGCCCACGTGCTGCTGTCGCGCATCGCCGAAGACCAGGGCCGCTACGACGAAGCCATCCGCGAGCTGGGCCGCATCGACGACCCGGCCATGCGCTATTCGGCGCACATGCGCCAGGCCACGCTGCGGGCCCGCCAGGGGCGCATCGACGACGCGCTGGCCATGGTGGACCGGGCCGATCCGCAGGACGACGAAGAGCGCACGCTGGGCGTACTGACCAAGGCGCAGATCCTGCGCGACGCCGACCAGGTCGATCGCGCGGTGGCTATCCTGGTGGCGGCCGACAAGGCCATGCCCGACACGGTCGAGATCAAGTACGAACTGGCCATGCTGTACGAGCGCCAGGGGCGCATCGACCAGCTCGAGCGCCTGCTGCGCGAAGTCATCGCGCTCGACCCCGACCATGCCCATGCCTACAACGCGCTGGGCTACACGCTGGCCGACCGCAACCAGCGGCTGCCCGAGGCGCTGGACCTCATCACCCAGGCGCTCGAGCTGTCGCCCGAGGATCCCTTCATCCTCGACAGCATGGGCTGGGTCAAATTCCGCATGGGCGAGCCTTCCGCCGCGATCGAGTACCTCAAGCGCGCCTATGCGCTGCGCCCCGAGGCCGACATCGCCGCCCACCTGGCCGAAGTGCTGTGGGTGCAGGGCGAGCGCGACAGCGCCACCGAACTGCTGCGCACCGCCTACGCCAAGGATCCCAAGAACCGCGCCCTGCTCGACACGATGCGCCGCCTGGAGGTGCGCCCGTGAGCGCCTGCCCGGCGCCGCGCTCGCCCGTCCGCTGGCTGCACGCATTCACGCTGTGCCTGCTGCTGGCCGTGCTGGCTGGCTGCGTCAGCGTGCCCAAGCCCATGGCCGGCGCGGGCGAGGACGTGTTCTCGCGGGTGGGCCGGTTCGCCATCACCGTCACGGAGTCCGACGGCAAGCAGCAGGCCGTGCAGGGCGGTTTCGCGTGGCGCGACGATGGCGGCAGCTATCTGCTGGACCTGACCAATCCGCTGGGCTCGACCGAGGCGCGCGTCGAAGGGCGCCCCGGCATGGCCGTCCTGACACGCGCCAATGGCGAGCGCCTGGCGGCCGAGCATCCCGATGCGCTGGCCGAGGACGCCCTGGGCAGCCCGGTGCCGGTGACGGGGCTGCGCGACTGGCTGCGCGGCCGCCTGATGGCCGGCGCGGCCCCGGATGGCCTGGAGCGCGACGCGCAAGGCCGCCCCACGGCCTTCGAGCAGGACGGCTGGAACGCGCGCCTGAGCCGCTACGACGCGCAAGGCCCGCAACTGCTGGTGCTGCAGCGCCAGGAGCCCGGCCGCCGCATCCTGGTGCGGCTGGTGATTACCCAGCCCTAGGCGGGCGGCGGTCTAGAATAGGGGCATCCCCAGCCCCTCGCTTCCGCCGTGACGCTCTACGACGTACCCGCACCCGCCAAGTTGAACCTGTTTCTGCACGTGGTGGGCCGCCGCGCCGACGGCTACCATCTGCTGCAGACCGCGTTCCGCTTCATCGACCTGGCCGACACCCTGCATTTCGAAGCGCGCGCCGACGGTGCCATCGGCCGCGCATACGAACTGCCCGGCGTGGCCGAGTCCGACGACCTGGTCGTGCGCGCCGCGCGCAGCCTGCAGCGCGCCACCGGCACCCGCCAGGGCGCGCAGATCGGCCTGCACAAGCGCATCCCGCAGGGCGGCGGCCTGGGCGGCGGATCGAGCGACGCCGCCACCACCCTGATCGCCCTGAACCGGCTCTGGGGCACCGGCCTGTCGCGCAGCCAGCTGATGCAACTGGCGCTGCCGCTGGGCGCCGACGTCCCGGTCTTCGTCTTCGGCCAGTCGGCCTTCGCGCAAGGCGTGGGCGAAGACCTGACGGCCGTGGCGCTGCCGCCGGCGGCCTATCTGGTGGTGCAGCCCGACGCCGGCGTGCCCACTGCCGCCATTTTTTCCGACCCCGATTTGACAAGGGATTGCGCTTCGGTCACAATAGCGGACTTTCTTGCTTTGCCAACTTCCTGCTTTGGCAGGAATGATCTGGAGCCGGTGGTGTTGCGGCGGTATCCTGAGGTTTCAGGGGCTGTTCGCTGGCTTTTCGAGCACGGTTTGCGTGTTCGGATGTCGGGATCTGGGGCGTGTCTTTTCGCCGAATTTCCCACCCTGCCGGAAGCCGTTTTGGCACAAGAGGAAATAACCGCTACAATGCGCGTCGCTGGAAAAACAACCAGCCACACGCATCCCGGGTTCCGGTTGGTACAGGCTAGTACTGGATTGACTGAACATCCGTTGCGGAACTGGATTGCAAGCTAGTTGGGGAGTCGCCAAGCTGGTTAAGGCACCGGATTTTGATTCCGGCATGCGAAGGTTCGAATCCTTCCTCCCCAGCCAAACCAATACATAAAAAAGCTGTTGAACGCGCCCGTCAGACACTGGCTCCAGTTCAGCAGCTTTTTTGTTTTACGAGATTTTCAGCGCGCACCTGCGTACGTGACCTGAAACCGACCACTGCATCAACATCATGGCAAACGACAGCTTCATGATTTTCACGGGCACCGCCAACACGCGGCTGGCCGTGGACGTAGTCAACCACCTCGACATGTCGCTGGGAAAAATGACCGTCGGTCGTTTCTCCGATGGCGAGGTGATGGTCGAGATCAACGAGAACGTGCGCGGCAAGGACGTCTTCGTGCTGCAGCCCACCTGTGCGCCCACGAACGACAACCTGATGGAAATCATGGTGATGGTCGATGCCCTGCGCCGCGCCTCGGCCGGCCGCATCACCGCCGCCATCCCGTATTTCGGCTATGCCCGCCAGGATCGCCGGCCGCGCTCGGCGCGCGTGGCGATCTCGGCCAAGGTCGTGGCCAACATGCTGCAGGTCGCCGGCGTCGACCGCGTGCTGACCATGGACCTGCACGCCGACCAGATCCAGGGGTTCTTCGACATCCCGGTCGACAACATCTATGCCGGTCCGATTCTGCTGGGCGACATCTGGCGCCGCAATTTCTCGAACCTGGTGGTGGTGTCGCCCGATATCGGCGGCGTGGTGCGCGCCCGCGCGCTGGCCAAGCAGCTGGAAGCCGACCTGGCCATCATCGACAAGCGCCGTCCGCGCGCCAACGTGTCGGAAGTGATGAACATCATCGGCGAAGTCGACGGCCGCACCTGCATCATCATGGACGACATGGTCGACACCGCCGGCACGCTGTGCAAGGCGGCCCAGGCCCTGAAAGACCGCGGCGCCGGCGCCGTCTACGCGTATTGCACGCACCCGGTGCTGTCGGGCGGCGCCATCGAGCGCATCGAGACTTCCTCGCTGGACGAGCTGGTCGTCACCGACACCATCCCGCTGTCCGAGCAAGGCCAGGCCTGCGGCAAGATCCGCCAGCTGTCGTGCGCCGCGCTGCTGGGCGAGACCATTCTGCGCATTTCCAACGCCGAGTCGGTCAGCTCGCTGTTTGCCGACTGATCGGCGCCCGTATTCCCGAATTTGTGCGCCGCTGGTCGCGGCGGCGCGCAAAAACCACGCAGCGCATGTCGCGCCGCGTGTCTTAACCGGCGATCCATTCGCCAGATTGTTTGGAGTTTTCCATGAAATTCAACGCCACTGCGCGTAGCGTCCAGGGTTCGAGTGCGAGCCGCCGCCTGCGCCGCGCGGGCCGCGTGCCTGCCATCGTTTACGGCGGTACCGCTGCCCCCCTGAACATCGAGCTGGATCACAACGAGATCTACCATGCCCTGCGCAAGGAAGAATTCCACGCGTCGATCCTGAACATGGTCATCGAGGGCGGCAAGACCGAAGAAGTGCTGCTGCGTTCGGTTCAATGGCACGCCTACAAGCCGCAAGTCATGCACGTCGACTTCCAGCGCGTCGATGCCAACCAGGCCCTGCACACCAAGGTGCCCCTGCACTTCATCAACGCCGAAGTGTCGCCGGCCGTCAAGCTGAGCGGCGCGATCATCTCGCACGTGCTGACCGAACTGGACATCACCTGCCTGCCGGCGCTGCTGCCCCAGTTCATCGAAGTCAACCTGGGCGACCTGCTGGGTGGCGGTTCGATCCACCTGGCCGACATCAAGCTGCCCAAGGGCGTGACGTTCAACGCCCACGGCGGCGACACCAACCCCCTGATCGCCGCCGCGGTGGTCAAGGGTGGCGGTGCCGCTGACGAAGGCGACGCTGCCGCCGAGCAACCTGCCGCCTGAGTGCGCCAGGGCGCGGCGGCGACCGTCCGCCGCGGGCTCGTGCCCGACGTTCCCGAAACCCTGCGCATGCGATTTGCATGCGCAGGGTTTTGTACTTTACAAATACGCGTCCCGATGCATACGCCACCATGTCAGATCCCATTCGCCTGATCGTCGGGCTGGGCAACCCCGGCCCCGACTACGAAACGACCCGCCACAACGCCGGTTTCTGGCTCGCCGACCACCTGGCCGACGACCTGCGCACCGCGTTTGCGCTGGAGAAAGGGTTCTTCGGCATGCTCGCCAAGGCGCGCCACGCGGGCGAGAACGTCGTGCTGCTCAAGCCCATCACCTACATGAACCGTTCCGGCCAGTCCGTCGGCGCGGTGGCGCGCTTCTACAAACTGGCGCCCGAACAGGTGCTGGTGCTGCATGACGAACTCGACCTGCTGCCGGGGCAGGTCAAGATCAAGCAGGGCGGCGGCCACGCCGGCCACAATGGCCTGAAAGACATCCAGGCCGCGCTGGGCAGCCCCAATTTCTGGCGCCTGCGCATCGGCATCGGCCATCCCCGCAGCCTCGGCCTGGCGCAGCAAGTCGCCGACTTCGTCCTGCACCCGCCGCGCCGCGAAGAACAGCAGCAGATCGATACGGTCATCGACCGTTGCCGCGCCGTCGTGCCGGCGATGCTGGCCGGCGATTTCGCGCTGGCCACGCGCGAGCTGCACGGCGCCAACGGGGCTTGAGCGACGTGACCACGGCGCGGCAGGGCGCGGCGCGCGCCACGACGTTTCGCCAGGACCTGGCCGATTGCTGGCGCTTCCTGCGCCGGCCCACCCTGAGCGGCCGCCTGCCCGGGCGGCGCGCCGACAGCGGCTGGGCCAGCGACTGGCGGCCCGGCGTCGGCGCCGCGCGCCTGCTGGCCTGGGCCGCGGTGCTGTGGGCCCTGAACCTGTTCGCGCTCGGCCCCATCGCCGTCACCGTGGCCGGCGCCGGCGGCGCCATGCACCGGCTGGATCCGGCCAACATCCCCTGGCTGACCGCCATACTGTGGGCGCCCCTGGTCGAGGAACTGCTGTTTCGCTACGGCCTGCGCCGGCCCGCGCAGGCGCTGTGGTTCTGCCCCATGGTGCTGCCGGCCATCCTGTGGGGCGCGCAGGGCTGGACGCTGGCGCTCGTCGCCGTGGCGGTCTGGCTGGCGTGGCTGTCGCTGCGCCGAGGACGCGCCTCGCTGGCCGGCTGGGACACCAGCTGGCGCCGCTACTACAGCTACCGTTTCGGGCTGGTGTTCCATCTGGTGGCGCTCACCTTCGCCGCGGTCCACCTGAACAACTTCTCGCTCAGCCAGACCCCCGTATGGCTGCTGCCGCTGCTGGTGCTGCCCCAATGGGCCACCGGCCTGGTGCTGGGATGGATGCGGGTGCGGCGCGGCATCGGCGCGGCGATCGCGCTGCACGCGCTGTTCAACGGCGGCCCGGTACTGATGATCTGGCTGCTGATGACACTGATGCCGGCCGGCGCCTGAAGGCAGGGCGCCGCCACAGGCGGTAAACTGCACCGTTAACGCTTTGATTACACATACTTAGACAGGAATTCCATGGCTCTGCAATGCGGCATCGTCGGCCTGCCCAATGTCGGCAAATCGACGCTCTTCAACGCCCTGACCCGCGCCGGCATCGCCGCCGAGAACTATCCGTTCTGCACCATCGAGCCCAACGTGGGCGTGGTGGAAGTGCCCGACCCGCGCCTGGACAAGCTGGCCGAGATCGTCAAGCCCGAGCGCATCCTGCCGGCCACCGTCGAATTCGTCGACATCGCCGGCCTGGTGGCCGGCGCCAGCCAGGGCGAGGGCCTGGGCAACCAGTTCCTCTCGCACATCCGCGAAACCAACGCCATCGTCAACGTGGTGCGCTGCTTCGAAGACCCCAACGTGGTCCACGTCGCCGGCAAGGTCGACCCCATTGCCGACATCGAAGTCATCGAGACCGAACTGGCGCTGGCCGACCTGCAGACCGCCGAGAAAGCGCTGCACCGCCACTCCAAGACCGCCCGTTCCGGCGACAAGGACGCGCAGCGCCTGGTGACCGTGCTGGAGAAATGCATCGCCCAGCTCAACCAGGCCAAGCCGGTGCGCGGCCTGGACCTCAGCGACGAAGAGCAGGCCCTGATCGCGCAGCTGTGCTTCATCACCGCCAAGCCCGCCATGTACGTGGGCAACGTCAGCGACGACGGCTTCACCGACAACCCGCTGCTCGAGCGCCTGGCCGAATTCGCCAAGTCGCGCAACGCGCCCATGGTCGCCATCTGCGCGGCCATCGAATCCGAAATCGTCGACCTGCCCGAAGAAGACCGCCAGGCCTTCCTGTCGGACATGGGCATGGAAGAACCCGGCCTGAACCGCCTGATCCGCGGCGCCTTCACCCTGCTCGGCCTGCAGACCTACTTCACCGCCGGCGTGAAGGAAGTGCGCGCCTGGACCATCCCCATCGGCGCCACCGCGCCGCAGGCCGCCGGCGTCATCCACACCGACTTCGAACGCGGCTTCATCCGCGCCCAGACCATCGCCTACGAAGACTTCATCGCCTGCAAGGGCGAGCAGGGCGCCAAGGAAGCCGGCAAGATGCGCGCCGAAGGCAAGGAATACGTGGTCAAGGATGGGGACGTGATGAACTTCCTGTTCAACGTCTGACGATTTTTGCTGGATCTCGGTGGCGCTCAGTAGCGCTTGGTAGACAGACTGACCCGTTTTAAATCAATGGGTTGTAGAAACAATACGGTCTGTCGAGCGTTCCTATTGTTCATCGAGGTCCAGAAAATTCTGGGGTAGCGGTGGGGGTACTCGTGTTCAACCGTGGGGGTACTTTTCCACGCGTTGGAGTCCAACGATGCCCGAGAATCTACTCACCGACCTCAAGGTCAGGTCGGCCAAATCGACTGATCGAGACTGGAAACTTTCAGACGGCGGGGCTTGTTCCTGCTGATCAAGCCTACTGGCGGCAAGCTCTGGCGGTGGAAGTGCCGCCTGCAAGGCAAGGAGAACCTCTTTGCCATCGGCGGCTTTCCTCAAGTAAGCCTTGCGGAGGCGCGCGCGGCCCGCGAGAAAGCGCGTGCCTTGGTCAAGCAAGGCATCCATCCCGCCCATGAGCGGCAGCAGGTCAAGCAGCGCAACCTCGAAGCGCTGGAGGAACGCAAGCGCGTCCGTGAAAGCTAGTTCGCCAAGGTGGCAAAAGCGTACCTGGCCGAGATCAAGCCAGTCTTCGCACTCAGTTCCTATCGCACGAAAGAGTCCCGCATCAGGAAGTACCTGTCGCCCAAGTTCGATGGGATGCCGATGAGCGACATTGGAGTGAAGCAGATTCGCCCGCTGCTGGAGGAATGCAAGGCCCACGGCGCGTGGGCGGCCATTCATGTCAAAGGCGATCTTTCGGCCATCTTCGAGTTCGCGGTGGTGCGTGGTCTGGTCGAGGCCAATCCGATCCCCAGCCTGCGCGGGCTGCTGCGCGTGCCGTTCAGCGAGCGCAAGGCGGCGATGACGCGAGAGCAAATCCAGAGGTTCTATCAGGAGTTGCGCGGCTACCGGGGCTATCCGGAAACCTTCTTTGTGTCTGCGGTTGATTGCGCTGACCGCCTGCCGTCCAGAGGAAGCGGCGGATGCCGAGTGGGATGAGTTCGACTTTGAGGATGCACTGTGGCGTCGGCCTGCGGCGAAGATGAAAGCGCGGCGCGACCATGTCAGCTCGTTGTCTGCACGGGCCATTGCCGTGCTGAAGGATTTGCAGTGCATCACGGGTGGTGGACGCTATCTGTTCCCACACCGGAGCGGCAAGGGCTTCACTACGCCCAACCGACTCACCTACGCCATGCGTGACATGAACCTGGGATGGGGCACGACGCCGCATTGCTGGCGGACGATCTTTTCGACCTGGGCCAATGAGAACGGATACCGGCCTGATGCAATTGAGCGGCAGCTTGCTCACGTGGAAAGCAACAAGGTGCGGGCGACGTACAACAAGGCGCTGCTGCTGGATCAGAGAAGGTCGCTGTTGCAGGACTGGGCGGACTACCTGAGTGCTGCGGAGGGCAGCGGCACGGCGTAGGGAAGAGTTGGCTAGGTGTTGCAGAACGAATGGATAGGGCGGCCTTTTCCTTTTCTGGATAGGGCCGTTGTCCCTTGAGTGCCGTTCCCTTGTGCCCCTTTTGCTGCCCATCTGACGCGGCACGGCTTTAGCTGCTAAATGGTCATCAAAATGGTTCTATTGAAAGATTCATTTTGATTGCAGTGTGGCTCGATAGGGATGATAATTGCGCGTCGTCCATCTATTTGCGCGTCGGCCCGTACATGTCCAGCGAATCTCTCCTGTCACTCACCCAAGCGCAACGCGACCGTCTCGCGTTCGTCGATCTGCGGCTGCGATTCGTAGGTGAGATTCGGCGGCAGGACTTGACGGCGCGGTTCGGCATCCAGATGGCGGCTGCAACCAGGGATCTTGCACAGTACAAAGAGCTTGCTGCTGGCAACTTGGAGTACGACACGCGAAGCAAGGTCTATGTCCGTGGCACATGGTTCCGGCCGTTGTTCGACTTTCCCGCAGGGCGGGTGCTGACCTGGCTATCCGAAAGCTATGGAGATGGGGAGCCCCTTCAATGGAAGGGCGTCGTGTCATGGGAAGGCGCCAACCTGCCTGGAAGAATCAATCTTGAGTTGCTTTCGGTTCTGACCCGCGCCATTCATCAAGGTAGCGCTGTCGAAATTTCCTACCGAGCGCTGTCCAGCGGGCGGACGACACGTGAAATCGTGCCATTCTCCCTGGCCGACAACGGCCTGCGCTGGCATGTACGTGGTTTTGACCGGCGCAGCGGCGAGTTTCGCGATTTCGTGCTGGGGCGACTTGAGGATGCTCGCATCCTTCCCGGCCCTGTGGCTTCACATGAGAAATCCGAGCAAGACATTCAGTGGGCCCGCATCACCGAGCTTGAACTCGTACCGCACCCAGCCAACGTGCAGCACCCCGACACCATCGAAGCCGAGTACGGCATGGAGGGCGGCGTGATCAACGTGCGTGTGCGTGCGGCAATGGCGGGCTATTTGTTACGCCACTGGAATGTGGACTGCACTGAAGACCATAGCCTCAAGGGCGGCGAGCACCACCTATGGCTGCGCAATCGCCAGGCGCTCTACGGCGTGGCCAACTTGATCTTGGCACCGGGTTACAACGCCTCTGGCAAGGAATGATCGCATCATGCTGAAGCTCGAACATATCCAGAAGAATGCGGCCATTTCGGGGGTAGAGCCCGGCCAGGTGGTTCGCATCGTCACGACCGAGCCAGTTGGTGACAACGCGCTTACCGTCTACTACAAGACGGCCGACGGCAAGCTCCTTGAGCGAATGCTGTTCCGTACCGACGAGGCCAACATTTCGCTTGCCGAAGCAGGCCGACCGTGGGCCTTCGATGCGCCAGGCGAAGCGTTCAAACTTGCCGCAGAGGCCTACCGGATCGACCTAGCTCATCTGTTCGATCCGATGATGGCTGTGCACACGTCTAACGTGGAACCGCTGCCACACCAGATCACGGCGGTGTATGAGTCGATGTTGCCGCGCCAACCGTTGCGTTACGTTCTGGCCGATGACCCGGGTGCGGGCAAAACCATCATGGCGGGACTGTTCATCCGAGAGCTGCTGATGCGCGCAGACGCCAAGCGCGTACTGATCGTTGCTCCCGGCAGCCTGGTCGAACAATGGCAGGACGAAATGTTCGAGAAGTTCGGTCTGTCGTTCACGCTGTTCTCGCGGGAGCAGGTCGAGCAATCCCGCAGCGGCAATCCCTTCGACGACATCGACCTGATGGTGGCCCGTGTCGATCAGCTTTCCCGCAATGAAGACCTCCAGGAAAAGCTCCGCCTTTCCCACTGGGATCTGGTGGTCGTCGATGAAGCACACAAGCTGTCGGCCAGCTACTTTGGCGACAAGGTCAACAAGACCAAGCGTTTCCTGCTCGGCGAATTGCTGGGCTCGATCACCCGCCACTTTCTGCTGATGACAGCGACGCCGCACAACGGCAAGGAGGAGGACTTCCAGCTCTTCATGTCGCTGCTCGATGCAGATCGCTTCTATGGAAAGTTCCGCGATGGCACGCACAAAGTCGATGTCACCGACCTGATGCGTCGCATGGTCAAGGAGGACATGCTCCGTTTTGACGGTACGCGGCTCTTCCCCGAACGCCGGGCCTACACGGTCAACTACAAGCTCTCCGATCTCGAAGCCGCCCTATACGCAGCGGTGACCGATTATGTGAAGACTGAGTTCGCCAAGGCCGATCAACTGGCCGATGGCGGACGCAAAGGCACCGTCGGTTTCGCGCTGACAGCCTTGCAACGTCGGCTGGCATCCAGCCCTGAGGCCATTTATCAGTCGCTCAAACGCCGCCGCAACAAGCTCAAGCGCCGTGTCGAGGACGAAAAACTGCGTCAGCGCGGCCAGATCCTGGCCGAAACCCTTCTCGGTACGGGCACGAATGGCGCGCCGGAAGACATCTGGGAGTCGGCAGACGCACTCCTGCCTGAAGACTACGAGTACTTCGAGGAAGCCGTGGTGGACCAGGCCACGGCCGCTCAGACGATCCAGGAGCTCGAAGCCGAAATCATCATTCTCGAAGGGCTGGAAGAACAAGCCCGTCAGGTCGTGCATTCAGGCCAGGATCGGAAGTGGGAAGAACTCTCGCGTCTGCTGCAGGACACACCGGAAATGCACGACGCCGAAGGCCGACAGCGCAAACTGATCATCTTCACCGAGCACCGCGACACGCTGAACTATCTGGCGACCAAGATCCGTGGTCTAGTCGGAAGTGAGGAAGCCGTGGTAATGATCCACGGCGGCGTCAAGCGCGAAGAACGCCGCAAAGTGCAGGAGCTGTTCCGCAACGATCCCGCCTCGCGGGTGCTCATCGCCACCGATGCGGCTGGCGAAGGCGTGAACCTTCAGAACGCTAACCTGATGGTCAACTACGACTTGCCTTGGAACCCGAACCGCCTGGAACAGCGCTTTGGCCGCATCCACCGCATCGGCCAGACTGAAGTCTGCCATTTGTGGAACATGGTGGCGGCCGAAACCCGCGAGGGCGATGTCTTCCAGCGGCTGTTCGAGAAGCTGGAGATCGAGCGCGCGGCTCTCGGTGGCCGTGTGTTCGACATCCTGGGTGAGGTGTTTGAGGATCGCAGTCTCAAAGATCTGCTGATCGAAGCCATCCGCTACGGCTCCGACCCTGAGGTTCGTGCCCGGCTCTTGCGCCGGGTGGAAGGCGCCCTGGACACCCAGCATCTGGAAACCATCATCAAGCGCAACGCGCTGTGCGAAGAAGTGATGGACGAGAAGCGCCTGTTCGCCGTCAAGGAAGAAATGGAGAAGGCCGAAGCGCGCAAGTTGCAGCCCTTCTTCATCCGCTCTTTCTTCGGCCAGGCCCTTCAGCAGTTGGGCGGAGAACTGCGCCAACGAGAGCCGGGTCGCTACGAGATCACCAACGTCCCTGCCATCATCCGCGAACGCGACCGCCAGATCAGTGGCCGCGACCGGCGCAACGCCAACCCGGTGCTGCGCCGCTATGAGCGTGTTTGCTTCGAAAAACAGTACGTGCGCTTGACCGAGCGTGTCGGCGCATCCATGGCCAGCCTGCTGCACCCCGGGCATCCACTAATGCAGTCGGTGACCGACCTGATACTGGAAGCCCATCGCGCCAAGCTCAAGCAGGGCGCCGTGCTGGTAGATCCCAGCGATATGGGGTTGACGCCAAAGGTCATGTTCATCATTGACCACTCGGTCAAGGAAGGCGCCGCGCCCGACGGTCAGCACAGCGAAGCACATTCTTCGACGCATGTGGCGTCGCGCCGCATGCAGTTCGTCGAAATCGACGCATCGGGCAACGCAATCAATGCAGGCTGGGCACCTCACCTGGATCTGGAGCCGCTGGCCTCGGCCGACAGAGTCCTGATCGAAGATGTACTGGCCGCTCCCTGGATCGCCAAGGATCTGGAACAGGCCGCTCTTGCTCACGCCTCCACCCATCTGGTTCCCGAACACTTCGATGAGGTTCGTGCCCGTCGTGAGAAGACTGTGGACAAGACGCTGGCAGCCGTCCACGAGCGCTTGGTCCGGGAAATCAACTTCTGGTCCGATCGCTACATCAAGCTGCAAGACGATATCGCTGCCGGCAAGGATGTGCGTCTCACGCTGGAGAACGTCCGCCGCACCATCGACGATCTGACCGCACGCCGTGAATCACGCGAGAAGGAATTGCTGGCCATGCGCCATGTCATCTCCGCCACGCCGGTCATCCTCGGCGGCGCACTTGTGATCCCCGCTGGCCTGCTGTTGCAGCGCAAGGGCCAGCCGGGCTGGACTACCGACGCAGCCGCCCGGGCCCGTGTTGAGCAAGTGGCGATGCAGGCGGTGATGAGCGCCGAACGGGCGCTGGGACATGAAGTCATCGACGTGTCGGCGGAAAAATGCGGCTGGGACATCACCAGCCTGCCCAAAGCGCAGGGCGGCCTGCTGCCGCCTTCACGCCACATCGAGGTCAAGGGCCGCGCCAAGGGCCAGACCACGATCACGGTAACACGCAACGAAATCCTCTACGGCTTGAACCAGGCTGACAAGTTCATCCTGGCCATCGTGCTGGTGGATGGTGACCAACACGAAGGGCCGTTCTACGTACGGAATCCTTTTACCCAGGAACCCGATTGGGCGGTGACCAGCATCAATCTGGATTTGGATCAGTTGTTGGCTAAAGCGGAGAGTGTCGAATGAATCAGCACGACATCTTCGACTCACTGACCCGCAACGCCTTCGACTTCTTGGAACGCGGCATCGGGGAGTTCGACAAGTCTCCCAAGTATTCCGTCATCCATTTCTGCGCGGCGGTCGAGATGCTGCTCAAGGCACGGCTGATGAAGGAGCACTGGTCGCTGATCGTCTCCAAGCCCGATCAGGCTAACCTCGCCAAGTTCATGGCCGGTGACTTCGCCTCGGTCACGCTGGAAGATGCCAGGGCGCGGATTCGGGACGTCGCAGGCGAGGACATCGGCGACGATGCCTACGCCAGCTTCCGCGCGCTGGCGAACCATCGCAACAAGATGGTTCACTTTTTCCACAACGGGCTGGAGAGCGACGAGAAGGCCAAGGCGCAGATCGTCGCCGAGCATTGCCGCTCGTGGTTTCATCTGCATCGCCTGTTGAACCGGTGGAACAGCTACTTCCACGACTTCAGCGGCGAAATCGCCCACGTGGATCGGGTGATGAAGGGGCACCGGAAGTATTTGGCCGCCAAGTTCAAGGCGCTCAAGCCCGATCTGGACGCCGCGCGCAAGGCAGGCCATGCGCCGAAAGCATGCAGCGCCTGCAGCTTCGACGCCGCCATACCGGACGCCCTTGACGACCAGGTCGCCTCGCTGCGCTGTGTGGTGTGCGATCACGTCGAAACGCAGGTCGAACTCGATTGCCCACACTGCGACGAACCCATCGTCATTGCGTCCGAGGGCTATGCGAAGTGCGAGCACTGCGGGGAAGGCATCGAACCAGAGCATCTGGTGGACGCGCTGACAGATCACGACGCAGCGCATATTGGCATCAAGGACGGTGACGACCGCTGGGAGCCTGCCAACTGCGGCAACTGCGAGGGTTATCACACTGTGGTCAGGCGCGGCGATCACTACTTCTGCACGAACTGCTTCGACATCTTCGATGGCGTCGAGCAGTGCCAGTGGTGCAACGAATACAACACCGGCGATATGGAACACAGTTACTCGGTCGGCTGTAGCCAATGCGATGGCAATGTCGGCTGGGAGAAGGACGACTAAATGCAAAACATCAAAACACCAAAAAAACTTATCGAAGTCGCCCTGCCGCTCGATGCCATCAACAAGGCCGCCGCGCGTGAGAAGTCCATCCGCCACGGCCACCCCAGCACGCTGCATCTGTGGTGGGCGCGGCGTCCGCTGGCGGCGGCGCGGGCGGTCATTTTCGCGCAGATGGTCAACGACCCCGGCTATCAGCAGGGCAGCGGGTTCCGCTACGGAGTCAACAAGGAAAAGGCGCAGGCCGAGCGCGAGCGGCTGTTCAAGATCATCGAAGACCTGGTGCAGTGGGAGAACACCAACAACGAGGAAGTGCTGGAACGCGCCCGTGCCGAAATCCGCCGCTCGTGGCGCGAGGTCTGCGAATTGAACAAGGCGCACCCGCAGGCCGCTGAACTGTTCAACCCCGACAATCTGCCCGCCTTCCACGATCCCTTCGCGGGCGGCGGCGCGCTGCCGCTGGAAGCACAGCGTCTGGGCTTGGAAAGCTACGCCAGCGACCTCAACCCCGTGGCCGTTACCATCAACAAGGCCATGATCGAAATCCCGCCGCGCTTCGCGGGCCGCGCGCCCGTGGGGCCGCGCCTGCCGGGTGACAAGCAGGGCAAGTTGAGTGAGGACTGGTCGGGCGCGAAGGGGCTGGCCGAGGACGTGCGTCGCTACGGCGCGTGGATGCGTGCCGAGGCCGAGAAGCGCATCGGCCATCTGTATCCGCAGGTCGAGATCACCGCCGAGATCGTGAAGGAGCGCCCCGACCTCAAGCCGCTGCTGGGCCAGAGGCTCACGGTCATCGCCTGGCTGTGGGCGCGCACGGTGAAAAGCCCCAACCCGGCCTTCAGCCATGTGGATGTGCCGCTGGCTTCCACCTTTATCCTCAGCAGCAAGGCGGGCAAGGAAAGCTATGTGCAACCCGTGGTCGAGGGCGACAAGTATCGCTTTACGGTGAAGGTGGGTGCGCCGCCGGAAGCGGCGAAGAACGGAACCAAGCTGACGCGCGGAGCGAACTTCCGTTGCCTCGTGTCGGATTCGCCCATCGAGCCGGACTACATCAAGGCCGAAGGCGTTGCTGGGCGCATGGGAGCCAAGCTCATGGCTATCGTCGCCGAAGGCGCGCGTGGCCGCGTCTATCTTGCGCCGACCGCTGAACACGAAGCCATCGCGCAGCAGGCGAAGCCGACATGGGAGCCGGAAACTGAGATTTCGCCAGATCGTCGCTCAATGTTCACGCCACTCTACGGCTTGACGCATTTCAAGCACCTCTTCACCCCACGCCAACTGGTGGCGCTGACCACCTTCTCCGATCTGGTGGGCGAAGCCATCGCCAAGGTCAAGGCCGATGCCATCGCCGCTGGACTGCCCGACGACGGCGAACCCCTCGAAAAGATTGGCGCTGGCGCGACGGCGTATGCGCAGGCGGTGGGGGTGTATTTGGCTCTGGCGACCAGCAAGATCAGCGATGCGCAATCATCGCTGTGCCGTTGGAAGACGACGATGGATCAATCCATTGCTACATTCGGGCGGCAGGCGCTGCCGATGGTTTGGGACTATTCCGAGGCCAATGCTTTCGGTGGCATGGCGGGCGATTTCGGCGTGTCACTGAAAAACATGATGCGTGTCTTGGACGAATTGCCAAGCCGGACATTCGCTCATGTCACGCAAGCCGATGCGCAAGGCCAGAACATCAGCGATAACAAGCTCATCTCCACCGACCCGCCTTACTACGACAACATCGGCTACGCCGACCTGTCCGACTTTTTCTATGTCTGGCTGCGCCGCTCACTGCGGCAGATTTATCCCAACCTGTTCGCCACGGTCGCCGTGCCCAAGGCGGAAGAACTGGTTGCAACGCCGTATCGCCATGGTGGCAAGGGACAGGCCGAGCGGTTCTTTCTCGGCGGCATGACCGAGGCGCTGCGCAACCTGGTACGGCAGGCGCATTCGGCTTTCCCCGTCACCATCTATTACGCCTTCAAGCAGTCCGAGACCAAAGACAACGCGGGCACGTCCAGCACCGGCTGGGAAACCTTCCTCGAAGCCGTGCTCAAGGCCGGTTTCGCGCTGACCGGCACCTGGCCGATGCGCACCGAGTTGGGCAACCGCATGATCGGCTCCGGAACCAACGCCCTGGCATCAAGCATCGTCCTCGTCTGCCGCCAGCACCCAGCCGATGCGCCCACCGTCACGCGCCGCGAGTTCATCCGCGAACTCAACGCCACGCTACCCGATGCGCTGGACGAAATGACGCGTGGAGGCGTCAATTCGCCCGTCGCGCCGGTGGACTTGTCGCAAGCCATCATTGGCCCCGGCATGGCGATCTTCAGTCAATACGCCGCGGTGCTGGAAGCTGACGGCACGCCGATGAGTGTGCGCACTGCGCTGCAACTCATCAACCGCTTCCTCGCCGAAGACGACTTCGACCATGACACCCAGTTCTGCCTCCACTGGTTCGAGCAACAGGGTTGGGCCACCGGCAAATACGGCGATGCCGACGTGCTGGCCCGCGCCAAGGGCACCAGCGTTGGCGGCCTGCAAACCAGCGGCGTGGTCGCGTCGAGCAAGGGCGAACTGCGCCTGTTACGCTGGGCCGAGCTACCGAAAGATTGGGTCCCCGAATCCGATGTCCGCACGCCCATCTGGGAAGCCCTGCACCAGCTCATCCGTGCCCTGAACCAGGACGGCGAATCCGCTGCCGGCACCCTGCTGGCCCGCATGCCCACCCGCGCCGAACCCATCCGCGCCCTGGCCTACCGTCTCTACACTTTGTGCGAGCGCCAAGGCTGGGCCGAAGAAGCGCGCGCCTACAACGAACTGGTGGGAGCGTGGAGCGGCATGGAACAGGCTGCGAGCGAGGCCGGGGTGCTTGGCGCGCAAACACAACTGGATATCTTACCGGGAGAATGACGCATGGCAACGACCGAATGGCCTTTTCCCGGTTCCCGCTGGCGGAAGTTCGATTTCCATACTCATACGCCGGCCTCGAAAGACACCAACGGCTGGCAGCAAGCGATAGGCACGCCCAATGAATTGACGCCTGAAACGTGGCTGCTCAAGTACATGGCGGCGGAGATCGACTGCGTGGCCGTAACGGACCATAACAGCGGTGCCTGGATCGACCCGCTCAAGGCCACCTATGCGGCCATGAAGGCGTTGGCCGATCAAGGGCAGCCACCTGCCGGGTTTCGGGAGCTGACGCTCTTCCCCGGGGTGGAAATCTCCACCCAGGGCGGCGTGCACGTGCTTGCTGTTCTCGATCCCGCAGCAACCACCAGCGATATCGACACCTTGCTGGGGAGCGTGGGCTATCAAGGTGCCAAGGGTGACAGCGATGGCGTAACCAGCCGAGGGATCGCCGAAGTGATCCAGGCCATTCTGGCTGCTGGTGGGGTTGCGATCCCGGCACACGCCGATGCGCCGAAAGGGCTGCTGCAGTGCCGTGCGGGTTCCAGTCAAAGCCAGCTCGATGCCAACACCCTGCGCCAAGCCATTGCCGTGGAGGGGCTACAGGCTGTGGAGTGGTGCGATGACGCAAGTCCGTGGCCGGACTGCGTCGCCCAGGCCGCTTCTCGCTTTGCACGGGTATTGGGCAGCGACTGCCACAGCTTCCAGGGAGCAGCTGTTCCTGGGAGTCGTTACACCTGGGTCAAGATGGCCAGCCCGACGCTCGAAGGGCTTCGTCTGGCCTTGCTGGATGGCAATGGTGTGTCGATCCGGCGCAGTGATGAAGGAGCATTCGACCCCTTCCGGGTACCCGCTCATGTCATCACCGCCATCGAAATCGAGAATGCGCGTTACATGGGCAATGGCCAGCCGGCAAGACTGGCTTGCTCGCCGTTTTTCAATGCGGTTGTTGGCGGCCGTGGAACGGGGAAGTCCACCGTCGTGCATGCCCTGCGGCTGGCGGCGCGGCGTGACCAGGAATTGACGGCGCTGGGCCAGGGCAACGAACCGCGTGCGCATTTCGATGCCTTTCGCAAGGTTGTCAATGGTCGTGACGACAAGGGCGCGCTGCGTGCCAATACCGTTATCCGTGTGGAGTGGCAGCACGAGGACGTGCGGCTTCGCTTGCTGTGGCGAGCCGATGGCCAAGGCACGGCGGTGGAAGAATGGCGCGACGACCGGTGGCAGACGTCTCCCAGCCAGAGTGTGAATCCGGCACGCTTTCCACTGCGCATTTTTTCCCAGGGGCAGATTGCGGCCTTGGCCGGCAGTGGGCGGCAGACCCTGCTGTCGATCATCGACGAGGCCGCCAACGTCGAGCCGCTGAGGCAGGCCTTTGACGAGGCGCAACGGACCTTCTTTACCCAACGTGCCCGACTGCGCGAACTGGATGGCAAGCTGGCCGGCCAAGCCGAGGTCGAGCGCAAGCTGGATGAGGCCGGGAAAAAGCTGGCGGCGCTGTCGCAAGCCGACCATGCCACCGTGTTGCGCGCCTACGCCCAGGCGCAGCATCAAACCAGGGAGGTGAAGACGCTGTTCGAGCAATTGAACGACATCGCCACCCGCATTGCCGAACTGCCGGAGCACATCGGACTTGACGACTGGCCCAGCCAGCACTTCACCGAGCAGGATGCCGACCTGTTGACGTGGCGCAAGGATGTCGATCTGCAGGTGGATCAGCTTCGCCTCGATCTGCTGGAGCGGGCACGCAAGCTCCACGCTAGCATCGAGTCGTTGCAAAAGGATAGCCGGCTTGCACAGTGGAAAGCGCGTGCCCTTGCAGCGCAGCAGGCGCATGCCGCACTGCAAGAACAACTCGTTGCGCAAGGCGTCAGCGACCCGCAGGCCTTTGCACGCCTGACACAGGAACGCCAGCAACTGGAGCTCCAGCGCAAGGCACTCCAGCAAATGCAGGGTGACCGGCAGACGCTGGCACAGCAGATTGACGCGCAGCGAGCACTGTTGACGCAGAAGCGGCAAGCCATCACGCAGGCGCGCCAGGCATTTATCCAGAACGCGCTGGCGGGCAATCCGCATGTGCGGATTGCTGTGGTGCCCTTCGGGTTCGAGGCCAAACAGATTGAACGCGAGTTGCGCGAATTGATCGAGGCGACCGACGAGCGCTTTGCCGACGACATTCTGCTGACAGAGGACGGCGAGGCCTCCAGCGGCATGGCATTCGATCTGGCGCAGGCGGATGAGCCTGGCAAGATCGGGGCTGTCGGCAGCGTCAAGCAACGGCTATTGGACGTCGATGCTACCCTGGGCGGTCGCCTGCGCAATTATCTGCAACGCAAGCATGAGAAGCCGGAGTTCGCCGACCGTGTCCTGGCCTGGTTTCCAGAGGACGACCTGCGGATCGAGTACCAGCGCGATCATCGCTGGACCTCCATCAGCCAGGGCTCGCAGGGACAGCGTTCGGCCGCATTGCTGGCCTTCCTGCTGGCTTTCGGTGAGGAGCCCATCGTGCTCGACCAGCCCGAGGACGATCTCGACAACCACCTGATCTACGACCTTATCGTGCGTCAGATTCGGGAAAACAAGTTGCGCCGTCAGCTCATCATCGTCACGCACAACCCCAATGTGGTGGTCAACGGCGATGCGGAGCTGGTGCATGTCATGGAGTTCAGGCGTGGACAGTGTTTTGTGCAGCAAAGCGGTGCCTTGCAGGAATCGGCAGTGCGCCGTGAGGTCTGCCGCGTGATGGAAGGCGGATACGAGGCGTTTGCGCGGCGCTGGAAGCGACTGGGAACGGAGGTTTGATATGTTGGCGACCCGTAGCGAACTGATCGAAAAGATCCGGCTAGGCGAAGACAGCTTCCTGGAACTGAAGGAAGTCCGATTTGCCGGCGACAAGATACGAGGCCCTTCACAGAACGACCTCGCCGATGAACTGGCTGCGTTTGCCAACAGCTCGGGTGGCGTGTTGCTACTGGGCGTGGAGGACAGAAGCCGCGAGGTGATCGGCATCGAACTGGACAGGCTCGATGCCGTGGAGGCACTGCTGCGCCAGGCGTGTGAAGACGCGATCAGGCCGCCATTGGCCCCAGTCATCGAACGCATGACCTTGCCCGATGCCGGCGGCGTAGAGCAACCGGTCATTCGCGTCGAGGTCCTGCACAGCCTGTTCGTGCATCAAAGCCCGGGCGGCTACATGCAGCGCGTTGGCTCATCGAAACGCCCCATTCCGCCTGACCAACTTGCACGTCTGTTCCAGCAGCGCAGCCAATCGCGCTTGATTCGCTTCGACGAAACGCCCGTCGCGCGCGCCACGCTGGCCGACCTAGACGAAGATTTGTGGCGGCGCTTCGCTCCTGCACGAATTGCCGATGCGCCTGAGATTCTGCTGGGTAAACTTGCGATGGCGGCGCACGATGATCAAGAAGGCGTCTGGCGCCCTACAGTGGCCGGCCTGCTCATGGGGAGCCATGTTGCACAGCGGTTCCTGCCAGGCGCATTCATTCAGGCCGTGGCATACCAGGGAACCAATGTTTTGCCCGCTGGCGAAGCGATGTACCAGCGCGATGCCCAGGATATCACCGGGCCACTGGACCGACAGATCATCGACGCTTGTGCCTTCGTGCGCAAGAACATGCGCGTGGCTGCCTACAAACACGCGCAAGGCGGACGCGAGGATCTTCCACAATTCGACATGCTGGCGGTGTTCGAGGCCGTGACCAATGCGGTCGCCCACCGTGATTACTCCATGGCCGGTGCCAAGGTGCGGCTGCGTCTGTTCGACGACAGGCTGGAGTTGTATTCGCCCGGTATGCTGCCCAACACCATGACACCGGAGAGCTTGCCGTTCCGCCAGGCAGCACGCAACGAGGCGTTGACCAGCCTGCTTGCGCGCTGCCCTATCGACGATGACACACTGGCCGTACACCGCCAGCACATCATGGACAAGCGCGGAGAAGGCGTGTCCATCATTCTTGAAACGAGTGAGCGGCTGGCGGGCCGCCGCCCCGAGTATCGTCTCAACGACGACAGCGAGCTGATGCTGGTCATCTACGGCGTACGTATGGAGCAGGAACCATGAGTTTGAAACCGTGGCGTGAGATCGCCGTCCCCCATGAAGATGTGCTCAAGGGCACCTTCCAGCAGGCCGAGTTCGCAGCCGACCTGTCCCGCGTGCATGCAGGTACAGCGACTGCTGAATACCAGGACGCTTCGCTGTTCTTCGAGCGCACCTTCATTACCGAAGGCATGCGCCTGTTGCTGGACTCGGTAGTGAAACGGCTATCGGGCCGGGGCGGCGATCCCGTCATTCAGTTGCAGACGGCCTTTGGCGGTGGCAAGACGCACACGATGTTGGCGGTCTATCACATGGCCAAGAGTGAGGTGGCAGCCAGTGATTTGCAGGGGGTGGCCGCCATCCTGGATGCGGCGCAGGTAACGGAGCTGCCGCGTGCCCGTGTCGCGGTACTGGATGGGATCAAGTCCTCGCCCAACCAACCTCTCAAGCGAGATGGTCAGGAAGTACGCACGCTGTGGGGAGATCTGGCTTGGCAGCTCGGGGGCGCGGAGGGCTACGCGCTGGTGGCCGAGGCCGATGCCTCGGGAACCTCGCCAGGCAAAGCTGTGCTGGAGACTCTGCTGGCACGCTGCGCACCTTGTGTAATACTGGTCGATGAGTTGGTCGCTTACGTGCGCCAGTTCGAGGAAGGCAAGGCACTGAGCGGAGGCACGTTCGATTCCAACCTGTCGTTCGTACAAGCGCTGACTGAGGCACTGAAGGCCGTGCCCACGGCGGTTTTGCTGGCCTCCCTGCCGGAGTCCGACAAGGAGGCAGGTAGCCAGCGAGGAGTAAAGGCATTGGAGGCGCTGTCGCACTACTTTGGCCGTGTGCAGGCCCTTTGGAAGCCGGTGGCAACAGAGGAGGCGTTCGAGATCGTCCGCCGCCGTCTTTTCGCCTCGATCAACGACCGGTTGGCGACGGAATCTGTCTGCCGCAGGTTCGCCGATTTCTATGCGGATAACCGCGACGACTTTCCACAGGAAACCCAGGATAGTCGCTACTACGAACGGTTGGTCCATGCCTACCCGATTCACCCAGAGGTATTCGACCGGTTGTACGAGGACTGGTCCACACTGCATAACTTTCAACGGACGCGTGGTGTGCTCAAGTTGATGGCCAAGGTGATCCACCGTTTGTGGAAGGACGGCAACAACGATCCATTGATCATGCCCGGTAGCTTGCCGCTGTACGACGTCGATACACGCAACGAGGTGATCTATTACCTGCCCCAGGGTTGGGATCCGGTGATCGAGCGCGATGTGGATGGTGAGCGCGCCGAGACCACGGAAATTGAGAATAAGGACACCCGATTCGGCAGCGTCCAGGCCTGCCGCCGCTCGGCACGCGCCGTGTTCCTGGGCAGTGCGCCCAGCACCACGAATCAATTGGTGCGGGGCCTGGAGTTGGAGCGTGTGATGCTCGGCGTCATCCAGCCCGGCCAACAGATCGGCCTATTCAAGGACGCGCTGCGGCGGCTGTCGGACCGGCTTCATTACCTCAACCACGCCAACAACCGCTTCTGGCTCGATACGCGGCCGAACCTCCGGCGTGAAATGGAGGAGCGCAAGCGCCGCTTCCAGGACCGGGAAGACGTGTTCCCAATGGTTCGAGAACGTGTGCAGCGCGGCTTTGCCAGCGGAGTTTTCGGCGGCATCCATGTGTTTACGGACAGCGGCGACGTGCCCGACGATTGGGCATTGCGCCTTGTGGTGCTGCCACCCGATGCGGCCTTCAGCAAGAGCGGCCAGAGCCTGGCCATCGACCGTGCTACCGAGATCCTCAAGAAGCGCGGAGATCAGCCCCGTTTCAAGCAGAACAGGTTGATCTTCCTGGCGGCCGACTACGATAGCGTCAGCCGGCTGAAGGACCACGTTCGCTCTTACTTGGCATGGCGCAGCATTGTTGCCGATTACAAAGACAACCGTATCGTCCTCGACAACCTGATGGCCAAGCAGGCGAGTGCTGCCTTGGAGCAGGCCGAAGAAACTGTGCGCCGCATGATCCGCGAGACCTACAAATGGATCGTAGCGCCGATGCAGGAAGCCCGGCCAGGCAAAGGCTTGTCCGAGTTGCGCTGGGAACACTTCCAGGTCAATCCCGGCGCGCAGAGCTGGTCGCAGGAAATCGAGCGAGTCCTCAAAGAGAACGAACTGCTCATCAATGAATGGGCACCTATCCATCTGGCAAAGGTGTTGAAGGACTGGTTCTGGAAAGAGGACATCAAGGAAGCCAATGCCTTCAATGTCTGGCAGCAAAGCTGCCAGCAACTCTACCTGCCACGCCTGAAGGACGATACGGTCTTTCAGATGACGATGGCCGCGGGCGCCGAAAGCCGAGACTTTTTTGGTTTTGCACAAGGCAAGGAAAATGGCCGCTACATCGGTTTCAGCTATGGCAAACGAACTTCATTGATCATGGATGGCTCGTTGCTGCTGATTGAGCCGTTTGCCGCTGGGGCCTACTTGGAAACATTGCGCGCGGCGGAGGAAGCATCGCGGGCCAAGGTAACTGCCACAGGCACCGATGGCGTGGCACCCATAATTACTGGTGGCGGTGACACACCTCGTGTCAATGAGCCGATCGGAGGCTATCCCACTGGGACTAGTGTTGCGGGCCTAGCCGCAAAGAAGCAGTTCTACGGCAGCATCGACCTGGATCCCATCCTGGCCAAGAAGCAGTTCGCCGACTTGGTGGATGAGGTTGTCCAGCAATTTACCTTGCGTCCTGGCGTGAAGGTGAGGATTGCTATCGAGATTCAGGCCGACTCCCCTGTTGGGTTCGATGAAGGCCTTCAGCGTGCAGTGAAGGAGAACTGCAATGTGCTGAAGTTCAAGAACGCTGAATTCGAGGCCGGGGACTGATTGATACAGCAGACAAGCCTTTTCGTGTGTCGTAGAGACGAATGGCCGGGCTATTCGCTGGCGATGCACACCGTTGGCAAGCACCTGAGCAACTATCCGGAGATTCCGGATAGTTCAATAGAGCGAAAGACAAATGCATCAGGTTCCCAGATAGATCGCCGTCACTGCCGCCCGCTCATGACCGAGTTCGCGGCTGATCTGTTGCCGGGCTTGTTGATCCAGAAGGCGTTGAGACGAATCCAATTGCACTGTACTGAGGTCGCCCACAACCGGTGCCTTCCATCCCGTCAATACCTCATACCGCATCTGCGCATACCGATGCCGCAGTCCATGCATGTTGCTCAACCTTGCCGCCTTGCATTGCCCGTCGTAGACATGCCGCTGCTGGATGTAGGTCTTACGCGATGGGATTAGTGATCCCGGACCTGCCAAGCGATGGACCTCATCCAGCACTGCCCGCTGTCCCGGAGTCGTGATCAACACGGTCCGATCACGCCCGCCTTTTGCCCACGATCCTTTGATGGCGATATGGTCACCACGGTCGGCATAACGGGGTTGGAACTTGATGGACTCTTCTCGCCGCAAGCCGAAGGCAGCCTGCAAACGCAGGCTCATGTGGACATGAGAGTCGGTGATGCGGTCCAACCTATCACCCAACTCCTTGGCCTTGCTTTCATTGGTCACATAGCGCCGTTCGGGAATGCCCATTTTGGTGTTATCCGCCGGCAAGATGCTTGCCTTGCCAACTTTCTCGGCCCACGAGCGCACATGCGCCATACGGTTCTTCAACGTACCGGCTGACAGGCCTTCGGCTTGCCAGCGTTGCAGCAAATCTTCGACATGCTTGCCCTTCAACGAGGTGGCACGCATCTGGCGGAAGCCTGCCTCGCCCAGTTGACGAGCGACTAGCGTCAGCGAACGCATCCGGTCGGCCTGTGTGTTGTAGCTACCGTCACGGTTGCGCTGGCAAAGCTGTCGCAGGGTGTAGGTCAAGTCATCCATTTTCCGGCCTCCAAGCAAAGCGCCGTACTGCGTTGTCCTGAAATTCAGTGGTTAGTGTTGGTGCCAACTCACCAAGGCGAAATCCCGTGAGGGCAAGGGCATGGTGTTCAGGAGACACCAGAGCCTCGAATGAGGCGTCCGTCTTGCTTCCTGCTGGAAGCCCGGACGGAGGTACTGCAAGACGAAAATGATGCGAACGTGGACGAGTCCTTCTATGAAGTGAGTGGGATGGGAAATGCAGCGGGAACCCTGCGCGTTGTGTACAGGCAATTGCCGCAAAGGACAGTGCGCCAGGCGGCGCGGTAGGGATGAGTTAAAACAGACGAAGAAGGCTCTGCCCTGGGTAGGGCCGGTATGCGGTCGGAGCCTGGGCATACCTGGGGTGGTTCCGCCCTGTCGGGCCAGCGCTTGCAGGAACCTGCGCTGTTGGGGGGGGCGATGTACGAAGCCCATCGGTCTTGGCAACTGCCCGGTCAATGTAGGGAGGCCATCATCATGTATGCCGCACGAAATAGGAACTGGCTTTCGCCCGCATTGTTGGCGGTGTTGCGCGGGGCGTCACTGCGGCGTGCAGTGACGACCCGTTTCGCGGCAGCATTTACTACGCAGGATGCGGCTGCCATCCCCTGGTCTGCATTGCCTGCGCTGCAATGTCCCCAGCGTTCGTCGAGGCGTTCAGCATCTTGCGGATATGGGCGATGTGCGCCAGGGCGGTTTCACGCGATGCCGGTTGCGCAGTCGGTACTGGGGGGTCTTCGGTACGCGGCGGAGCTGCGGGCCGATTCTCGGCAGTCCTTGGGCTGGCAGACATCTCCTTGCGTCCTGCCCACAGACGGAACTCGCCTGCAAAGACGCGCTTCACCAAGGCGAAGAAGTAGGCCACGACATTGCGTACGGTGCCGCTCTGGCTGCGTGCCTGCAGCTCGTCGAGTACTTCCTGGCGATGCTGCGGCGGCAGCCGCCGCAAGGCGGCCTGCACGTCCTTTCGCTGATCTGCCTGGGCATTGCTCAGGCAAGGCGGCAAGCTCACCGACTGCGATGCCGAATCGCCGTCGCCTTCGCCTTCGCGCGCGCGGTACGTACGTTCTTTTTTATACATATACGTCTTATACGTACCGCCCTGCTCAGCCGTCATGTGGCGAGCGTGTTCGGTCTGTTGCGGAACAAGCGTGCTGCCAGCGGAATCGCCAGGCAATGGCAGTGGGGCGGCTGCCTCGCTCGCCGGCGACGGCGGCGTCGGGGGCAAATTATCGTCATCGCGGAATTGATTGTGGGCCGCAATGGAAGCGGCTTCAGGTGCCTGCGCCAGCGTTGCCTGAATGTGGACGGCCACCCGAGCCACCTGGTTGTTTTCGTGGCCGATGGAGGCTTGCAAAAGCGCGGGCAGACTGGCATCGAGTGCGCATGCCTGCTGGAAGTGCAGGGCGCTTTCGTGAACCTGATAGCTCACTGAGCACATGGCCGGTCAGAGGATCGCTTTGCTGGCCCACCAGACTGATCCACCCCGTCAGCCGAAGCACGATGAGAACGCGCCGGGCCGTCTCGTACCCGGCCCGCTGCCCCAGGGGGGTAGTGGTGAGATAGCGGCGCAACTGCCCCAGATTCGCCAGGGGGCTGATGCCCTCGGCAGAGCGCAGCATGCGCAGAACCTGCCAGCCGTTGCGCTCCAGCGGCGTAAGGCGGGCGTCAAGCATGAGCGATGCCGGCGTGGCGAACAGGGCGTCTTGCCCAGGCGGGTTGTGGCGGGTGTGGTGGTCTGTCATGAGCGTTCTCCGAGGTCTGGGCCACAGTGGCCCGTTCCCCTGCATCTCATCGCGTACCGTTCCAGGCGTCAGCCAACAATGCGGTCTGCGCCATAACCGTTTTATCCGGCAGGCGCAGCGCTGGCACCCGCATCCAGACTGATCTATCATCCCGATACCCCCTTGGGGGTACAACTGGGGGTATTTCCAGCGATTCCCGCGAAGCCCGTGGTTCGATTTCCCCGTGAAACCTAGCACTCAGGGCCCTTTGCCGACCGATCAACGTTTAAACGTGTGATTGACGTCTGACGCTCCGCGCCATCCCCGCCCGTGCCTGCCTCGCGCTGGCGCGGGCGTTGTCTTCAGAACCTTCGCTGCCCGATCCGATTCCACCGTGTACACCGCCCGCGAGCGGTAGCGCTGGACGACGTCGGCCAGGGATGCGCGTCGAAGCCAGCGCCGTCATTCCAGGTGGGGTTTTCAGCCGGCGGACGGTTTTACCGGTCGCCGGTTCAACGGCAGGTTCATTCGATTACTGCGGCTCGAACCGGGAACCACGCTCGAAACGCGGAACGGGCCTCTATTGCCTGGCCCCGATATCGTCGACGATTTTCTGCCACTTGGCTTCCTCGGCTTCCAGGAACTGGCCCAGTCCCTCGGGCGAGGACGGGCGCAACTCCACGCCCATGGTCACCATCTGCGACATGAACTCCGGATTGCGCAGGACCGCCTGGGTGCTTTGGTTCAAGCGCGTGACCACGTCGGCGGGAACGCCCGGCGGGGCCAGCAATGCATACCAGATGCTGCTGGTGACGTTGGGCAGGCCGGCATCGTTGGCGGTGGACAGGTTCGGCATGAAGTCCGGCATGCCGGCCTCCCGCGTCGTGGGCAGGTCGGGCATGAGCGTACTGCGCCCGGCGCTGGTGACCGCCAGGGCGCGAACCTTGCCTGATTGGACCAGCGGCGCCAGATGGCCCACCGTGCTCAGCAACAGCTGTATTTCGCCGCTCATGAGGGCAACGCTGGCAGGAGCCGCTCCCTTGTAGGGGATGCGTTGCATGTCCAGGCCCGCGGCGCGCAGCATGTATGCTGTTTCGAGATAGGTATTGCTGGCCGACGTTCCGTAGTTCAATTGCCCGCCGTGCGCCTTGGCATAGTCGATGAATTCCTGCAGGGTCCTGGTCGGCAGCATCGGGGCAATGGCGATCGCGACCGGCGCCTCGCCGATCATGGAAATCGGCGTGACGTCATCGCGGACCTTGAATTTCGCCTCGCTGAACAGGCTTGGGTTGACCGCGTGCGTCGATGTGGCCAGGTATATGGTGTAGCCGTCCGGCTTTGCGTTCTTGATGGCCTGGGAGGCCAGCAGGCTGTCGGCGCCGGGGCGATTCTCGACCACGATCGGCACGCCGATCTCGGCGTTCAGGTATTTCGCGAACGCGCGCGTCAACACGTCGGAGCCGCCGCCGGCGGCAAACCCCACCACCAGGCTGATCGGCTTGCTCGGATAGCTGTCGGCGGACGCGTGCAGCGGCAGCAGGGCACTGATTGCGGCCGCGGCTGCGGCAAGTATTCTCCTGTACATCGCCATCTCCTCTGTTCCCGGATGAAGGATCCAATCGCAGCTTGAGTCGCCGGTACGGCAGGGGCGTTCCCAGCTTGCGGATAGGGCGCTTCGATTGCTTGAATAGTCATATGAGCGCGAAGTGAATTTATCATGAAATTGAATGGTTAATCATTCAATTTTCATGGCCAGGGCCCGGCCGCCACAGGCATGGGCAGTTGCCTGGGTGGACTTTCAGAGGGGAAAGGGCGTCGCGCGGCGATTTGCGGCCGTGATGGAGGCGGTGCCGTATGAGTATTGAATGGCTAACCATTCATGTCGTGTGGCCCGGCCTGGTGGTCCGGGCGGGAGGGGCGGGAGGGCCGGGCCGGACTGTGGCGTCCGGCGGCCAGGCTCAGGCGGCGCGGCCGCGCCGTGCGCGCTTCTTCGGTTCCGTGCCCGCCGCGCGGGAGGCGCCGTCGTCCGATTCGCCGGCGAGATGGACGGGCCGGAGTTCGCCGGCCCGGCGCAGTTCTTCATATCGGCTGCTGCCGCGCGGCAGCAGCAGGTCTTTCCAGGCGGCATGGATCGCCTGGTCGAGATACTCATCCAGCGTGACGATGCGACGCAAGCGCCAATGCTTCAGGGGCCATGCATGCGCCGCAATGATGATGCGGTACACCAGCAGCTCCACGTTGGTGGGCGCCAGGTAGCCCGCGCGTATGCAATCCGTGGCGCATGCTTCGATAAGCCTGTTGGTGTCGAGTTCGAGCTGCTTCATCTGCTCGATGTATTCGGGCTTGAGAGACTTGGTCTCGCGGTAGGTCAGCAGCACGGCTTGCTGGTTGGCGGCCATGACGCGCGTGTAGGCATCGATGGCGCGGTACAGGCGCGCGATGGGATCTTCGACGCCCAGCAAGGCCGACGGCACTTCTTCCTTGTTGCGCTGGACGATGTGCTGCAGCGCCAGGAACAGCAGGTCCTGCTTGTCCGGCACGTACTGGTACATCAGGCCGGCGCTGACGCCAGCCTCCTGCGCGATGTCCTTGACCGTGGCGGCGTGGTACCCCATGCGCGAAAACAGCTTGATCGCGGCCTTTACCAGTTGCGCGCGGCGTCGTGTTACCAGGGAGGAGTCGTCGACGGAATGGGGCATGTTGGGGGGGGCTCCTGCGGCGCCGCCGTGGGCGCCGCGGTGGACTGACGGCCTGCAGTGGTGGCCTGGCCGCTGACAACAACGGCCGCCGGGTCTGCATTATGGAGCCATGTTCGCCCCGCCGCCAAGCCGGGCGGGGCTGGGCCATGGCCCTGGCGTATTGTCGCTGCGCCCGGTTCGGACCGGGGCGCCGCCTGCAGGCAGGCCGTTGCAGGCGACCTGCGCCTACCTGATCTCCGAATCCACCGCGAATACCGCCTGCGAGCGGTAGCGCTGGATGACGTCGGGCAGGGATTCGCTGCCGCCGCCCTTGCGGATCAGCCAGTAGTTGATGGCGGCCATGCCGACCAGGAACTCCTTGCATTGCTGCCTGGCGTCGATGATGGCGGAATAGGCGAGATAGATGACCTGGGCCTGCATGCGGGCCGGGGCCTTGTAGAAGCCGCCGATGACGTTGGAGACGACGCGCATGAGCAGGTCCTTCTCGCCTTCGAAATCGCCTTTGTCCACGCATGCCCAGTAAGCCTCCTCCTTGCCGCTGGGCACGAAGCTGTCCACCCACTGGCGGTAGTCCTTGTCGGCGACGATGGACATGGCCATGCGCTGCAGCGCTTCGTGGTCGGCCTGCTCGAGCGGATGCGCGGCGCAGAAGTCGCACAGGGCGCGCACTTCCTTGAACAGCGACTCGTGGCCCCGGCCGATATTGTTGTAGCTGTCCATCAGGCGCTGCAGGTTGCGGCGGAATTCCTGGATCTGCGATTCGCCGCCTTCGATGCTGTCGAGCAGGGGATAGATCTGGTAGTTGTAGGCGCAGATCGCGTTGATGTAGTCGCTGATGGCCTGCGTGGTGTTGGCCATGGCGTCCATCAGTACGTTGGCCCGCTTGGGGTCGAGTTCCAGCGATTTTTCCAGGCGCTCCAGGCCGCGGCTGACGGAGGCCTGCAGGGGGACGGTGTGCCGGACGATTTCCTTGACGTAGGCCGTCGACAGGTTGCCGAGCGCCGATTGGAATTCGTCGACGGTTACGGCGCGCACGGATTCGTCGAGCTGCCGGCGCTTGGTTTCCCGGGTCTTGAGGCGCTGGTTGATCAGGAAGGTGATGGCCGAGGCCAGAATCGCCAGGCTGGTGGCGACGTCGACACCGAATTGAATTTTCGACAAATCCATCTGCAAGAATTCCCGTTTTTATTTCACAATGTAAACAATATCAACATATCACGTTTTTATTTCGCTCAATGAAAAAGGGGCGTCCGGACTTGCCTGTTACCAACTGGTCCGCCGGGGCCGTGCTGGCCGCTGGGGGCGGGATGGATAATTACCACTGGTAATATCCATATATCCGAATCCGCATATTCCGCCTGCGCGCAATCGCAGGGCACGCCGCTCAATATGAATCGCAATCTCTGGCTGTTGTCGGTCCTGCAGGGCCTGTTCCTTACCAATAACGTTACTTTCATCGCCATCAATGGCCTGGTCGGGTTCGCGCTCGCGCCGTACGGCTGGATGGCGACGCTGCCGGTCATGGGTTATGTGGTCGGGGGGGCGCTGTGCACGGGGCCGGTCGCGTGGACGCAGAAGCGCTACGGCCGCAAGGGCAGCTTCATGCTGGGGCTGCTGGTGGCGGCCGGTTCGGCGCTGCTGTGCGCTTTCGCGGCCTATATAGGCAATTTCTGGTTGCTGTGCGCCGCGACCGCGATCGCGGGCTATTACTCGGCCAACGGGCAGCTTTACCGGTTCGCGTCGGCGGAGCTGGCCGCGCCCGGCGCGCGCGAGAAGGCGGTGTCGCTGGTGATGGCGGGCGGCCTGCTGGGGGCGGTGGTGGGGCCCAACCTGGCTTCGTTCACCAAGGAATTGTTCGTCACGCCGTTCCTGGGCGCGTATCTGGCGCTGGCCGTGGTGGCGCTGCTGGCGATGGCGGTGCTGGCGCGCATCGAGTTTCCGGAGGTGGCGCAGCGCGCCAGCGCGAATGGTGGGCGGCCGTTGTCGGTGATTGCGCGCCAGCCCGCGTTCATCGTGGCCACCGGGGCCGGCGCGCTCGGCTACGGGGTGATGAACCTGCTGATGGCGGCCACGCCGTTGGCGATGCAGCACCATGGCCTGCCGTTCGCGGATGCCGCGTTCGTGCTGGAGTGGCATGTCATCGGGATGTTCGCGCCCGGCTTTTTTACCGGCCATCTCATCAAGCGTTTCGGCGTGCTGCCCATCATGGGCTGGGGCGCCGCGCTCAATCTGGTCTGCATCGGCGTGGCCCTTTCCGGGGTGGAGCTGCACCATTTCACGGTGTCGCTGTTCCTGCTGGGGGTGGGGTGGAACTTCCTGTTCACCGGCAGCACGACGCTGTCGCTGTCGACCTATACGGCCGAGGAGAAAGACCGGGCGCAGGCCGCCATGAATTTCTGCGTGTTCGCGGTGATGGCGGTGACTTCGCTGACGTCCGGGATGCTGGTGACGACCCGGGGATGGACCGTGCTGAACGTGGGATCGCTGGTGCCGATGCTGATGATATGCGTGGGCCTGGCGTGGCTGGCGTGGCGCAAGGCCCCCAGCCGGGCGGCCGTGGGCTAGCGCCCGCGCCCGCCGGCCAGGCGGGTTGCTTCTGCGCGCGGCGCTTTCAGGAAGCGAGCTGTCCGCGCACGGCGCGGTAGGAGGCGCCCAGCAGCAGCTTGGCGCTTTCTTCGGCGGCGGCGGCATCGCGCGCGCACACTGCCTCGAGCAGGCGCTGCCAGTCGCCCACGGACTCGCGCCGGCGCTGCTGGCTCTGGAAGCTGAGCGACTTGCCGCGCACGGAGGTTTTCCAGAGCATCTGGTTGCTCAGGCCCTCGTACATCGTGCCCAGCTGTTTCCAGCCTACTGCCTGTATCAGCAATTGCTGGGTCTCGATGGAGACCTTCGCATAGGACGCCGGCGAGGTGGATGGTTTGTCGGCGAGCTGGCGCAGGCGTTCCACCTGTTGGCGCAGCTGCGCCAGGATTTCGTCGTCGCCATGTTCGGCCACCCGGCGCGCGGCCAGTCCGAGCAGCTGCGCGCGGATGCAGAAGATTTCTTCTATTTCATCGGCGCGGATCTCGCGCACGCGCGCCCCGAAGCGGGGCACGCGTTCGATGACGCCGCGGCGCTCCAGGGTGCTGATGGCCTCGCGCACGGTGGTGCGGCTGACCGCGAATCGATCGGACAGCGTTTCTTCCTTCAGGCGTTCCCCCGGCTGCAGCACGCCGGTCTGGATCGACTGCATCAGCCGGTCGGCGACCTGTTCAGGCAGCGACTTCGACGTTCGTCCCAGGGGGAGTTCTTCTATATCGGCCGACTGTGGTTGGCGAGTCATTGAGGTGCGGTCAGGAAGAAAGGGCCATGATGGAGAGCGGATAGTATATCCCGCGCCCATGCGCGGATGCCTCATGCGGCAAGGGTCGGCAGGTCGCGGCGCGCCGAGATCGCGGCGGGGTCGGTGCGTATCTCGATGAGCGCGGCCCGGCCGCTGGCGCAGGCCCGTTCGAACGCCGCGGGGAAGTCGTCGTGGTGCGCCACGCGCTCGGCATGGGCGCCGTAGGCGCTGGCGAGCGCGACGAAGTCGGGGTTGCGCAGCGAGGTGCCCGACACGCGCCCGGGGTAATGCATTTCCTGGTGCATGCGGATGGTGCCGAACATGCCGTTGTTGACGACGATGAAGACCACGGCGGCGTCGTGCTGGATGGCGGTGGCCAGTTCCTGGCCGTTCATCATGAAGCAGCCGTCGCCGGCGAAGCAGACCACGGTGCGGGCCGGCGCCGCCAGCTTGGCGGCGATGGCGGCCGGCACGCCGTAGCCCATGGCGCCGTTGGTGGGCGCGAGTTGCCGGCGCTGCGGCGAATACTGGAAGTAGCGGTGCACCCAGCCGGCGTAGTTGCCGGCGCCGTTGGTCACGATGGCGTTCTGCGGCAAGTGCTGGTTGAGCCAATGCATGACCTGCGCCAGGTCGGTGTCGCGGCGGGAAGGGGCGACGGCCAGGTCGGTCCGGTAGTCGTCCGCCAGCTCGCGCAGCCAGGCGTCGCAGCGGGCGGGCGGGTTGTCGCAGGCATCCAGTTGCGCCGCGAAGGCCTGCACGTCGGCCGCGATGGGCAGGTCGGCCGGATAGACGCGGCCCAGTTCCTGCGGATCGGGATGGACGTGGATCAAGGTCTGGCCGGGATGCTCCGGCGTGATGAGCGCGTAGCTGTCCGTGGTGGCGTCGGCCAGGCGCGCGCCGACGACCAGCAGCAGGTCGGCCTGCCGCACATGGCGCGCCAGGCTGGGCGCGATGCCCAGCCCGATGTGGCCGGCATAGCAGGGGTGGCGGTTGTCGAAGCGATCCTGGCGCCGGAACGCCGTGGCCACGGGCAGGCCGGCGCGCTCGGCATAGCGGGTGATGGCGGCGCTGGCCGCCTC
Source organism: Bordetella bronchiseptica (assembly GCF_900636925.1). Classification (NCBI taxonomy): domain Bacteria; kingdom Pseudomonadati; phylum Pseudomonadota; class Betaproteobacteria; order Burkholderiales; family Alcaligenaceae; genus Bordetella; species Bordetella bronchiseptica. The sequence continues at coordinate 4,184,069 of NZ_LR134326.1, read as the reverse complement.
GTTCCAGCCGCCGCCGCCGACGATCAGCAGCGGCCGCCGGGCCGCCGCCAGCAGTTCGTGCAGCCGCTTCATGTCGGCGCTGGTTGCGCAGGCGCGGGCGATGCGGTGGGGAACGCGGTCGGCGGCGTGCGCCGTCGCCCGCAGGACGTCCTCGGGCAGGGCCAGCACCACGGGCCCCGGCCGGCCCGACAGCGCGACCTGGTGCGCCCGATGGACGAATTCCGGGATGCGCTGCGCGTCGTCGATGCTGGCCACCCACTTGGCCATCTGGCCGTACATCCTGCGGTAGTCGATCTCCTGGAAGGCCTCCCGTTCGGCCACGTCGGCGCCCACCTGGCCGACGAACAGAATCATCGGTGTCGAGTCCTGGAAGGCGGTATGCACGCCTATGCTGGCGTTGGTGGCGCCCGGCCCGCGCGTCACGAAGCAGATGCCGGGCTTGCCGGTCAGCTTGCCATAGGCTTCGGCCATGAAGGCCGCGCCGCCCTCCTGGCGGCAGACAGTCAGCCGGATGGCCTGCGCATCGTCGCGCAGGGCGTCCAGCACGGGCAGATAGCTTTCGCCGGGCACGCAGAAGGCCTGGTCCACGCCGTGGACCTTCAACGCATCGACCAGGATACGGCCGCCGGTACGGGCGGCAAGAGTCGGATTCATGATTTTCTGGATGGGCAGTCTTGCGATAATCGGCACGGCAGTGGGGGCGGCCGGGGCCGCCCGCCGGGCTGCCGTCAGTTGAGGTTGATGTGGGCGGTGCGGATGACCTTGCCCCATTTGTCGACTTCTTCCGCGATGTAGGCGTCGGCCTGCGCCGGCGTGCGCGCGACGGCCTCGCCGCCCAGCTTGGCCAGTTGCGCCACGAAGTCAGGGTCGGCGGAAATCTTCTTCAGGGCGTCGTTGTAGGCCTGCACCGTCGCGTCGGGCGTCTTGGCCGGCGCCAGCAGCGTGAACCATCCCAGCACTTCGAAATCCGGGTAGCCGCTTTCCGCCATGGTCGGCGTATCGGGCAGGAAGCGCGAGCGCGTCTTCGACGTGATGGCCAGCGGCCGGACCGTGCCCTGCTGGATGTGCGGCAGCATCACGGCGATGTTGTCGAACATCATGGGCACGCGTCCGGCGATCAGGTCGGGCAGGGCGGCCGCGCTGCCCTTGTAGGGCACATGCATGATGTCGACGCCGGCCTCGTCCTTGAACAATTCCGCCGCCAGGTGCTGGCCCGTGCCCGGGCTGGCGGACGCGAACTCCACCTTGCCCGGGTTGCGCTTCAGGTAATCGACGAAGTCGCGCAGGTTGGTGGCCTGCATGCCGGGATTGACGACCAGGACATAGGGCGTCACCGCGACCATGCCGACGGCGCGAAAGCTCTTGACGGTGTCGAACGACTGGTTGGTGTAGAGCGAGGCATTGGTGGCGTGGCTGCTGGGGGCGAACAGCAGCGTGTTGCCGTCCGGGTCGGCCTTGGCCACCGTCGCCGCGGCCAGGTTGCCGCTGGCGCCGGCGCGGTTCTCGACCACGACCGAGCGGCTCAGTTCGCCGCCCAGCCGTTGCGCCACCAGGCGCGCGATGACATCGGTCGTGCCGCCGGGGGGAAAGCCGACCATCATGCGCAGGGGTTGCTGCGCGCAGGCCACGCCGGCCCACAGGGGCATGGCCACCAGGGCGAGCGCGAGCGCCGCCTTCTCGAATATCCGCTGCATGTCTTGTCTCCGTATATAAGTGTTGTATGGCGCGGTGCGCCGGCGTGCGCGTGGTCAGGACACGGCGGCGATCGCGCTGCGCGCGGCCTGCTCGTCCAGCGGGGCGTCCTCGATCACGTAGCCGGACGGCTCGCCCAGCATGGAGCAGCGCATCATGTGGCGCGGCTTGCTCTGGTCGAAATCCGGCAGCGCGATGTGCAAGGTGCAGCGGTTGTCCCACATCACGATGTCGTTCACGCTCCAACGGTGCCGGTAGACGAACTCCGGCGACGTGGCATGGCGGTTCAGGAAGTCCAGGATCGGACGGCTTTCTTCTTCGGTCATGCCGACGAACGTGCGGACCCGGTCGCTGACGAACAGGCATTTGCGGCCGGTTTCGGGATGGATGCGCACGACCGGATGGGCGATGGGCGGGTTGCGGCGCTTGAGCGCGGCGGTCTGCTCCGGATCGCGGCGGTCGAACCCCTTGATCAGGCTGATGTCGTGCACGGCGTGCAGGCCGTCGACGAAGCGCTTGAACGGCGCGCTGAGCGACTCGTAGGCCTGGTACATGTTGGCGAACATGGTGTCGCCGCCGACCGGGGGCTTTTCCTTGCACATCAGTACCGAGCCCTTGGCGGGCCGGTCGGTATAGCTGAGGTCGGAGTGCCAGTTGCGGCCGGTGTTGCGGGTTTGCGAAGGCTTGCCGTCGCGCGGCTTGTTCGTCACCAGCAGGACTTCGGGGTAATCGGGGTCGCGGTAATAGGGCACGCTGTCGTTGCGCTCGACGTCGCCGAAATGGCGCGTGAAATCGATCAGTTGCGGGGCGTTCAGGTCCTGGCCGGGGAAGACCAGCACCAGGTGTTCATGCCAGGCCGCGCGCAGCCTGGCCAGTTGTTCCGGCTGCAGCGCCTGCCGCAGGTCGATGCCCGATACCGCCGCGCCGGCCGCGTAGCCGAGCGGGCGAACCGTGATGTCGCTCATGTCTGTGTCTCCTCGGGCGGCCGGGGGAGGGCCGCGATGTCACGCGCCGGATTCACGCGTCCGGAAATCATAGTCCGTATCTTGCACATTGTCGACATCGACAAAAAACAATGTGCAATGTGCGGGAAAGAAGCAAGGCAAGGAACGCGACGAGGGCGCGCCCGGAACGTCGGCGAGGACGCGCTATTTGCGGGCGGGAATGGCGGGGAGGGGCGCGGCGTCGGCGGCCGGCGGCGGTGCGCGGCTGGCGGGGCCGCGTGAAGGGGGGGAGAGGGGGCGGCAGCCCTGGCGCTGCCGCCCCGCCGTCTTACTGCGGGCGGTTGGCGTCCAGCACGCAGAGCGCCGCCATGTTGATGATGCGGCGCACGGTGGCGCTGGAGGTGACGATGTGCACCGGCGCGTTGGCGCCCAGCAGGATGGGACCGACCGCCACGTTCTTGCCGGCCACCGTCTTGAGCAGGTTGTAGGCGATGTTGCCGGAGTCCACGTTGGGGCACACCAGCAGGTTGGCCGAACCCTTCAGGGGAGAGTCGGGCAGCAGGCGCAGGCGCAGCGATTCGTCCAGGGCGCAGTCGCCGTGCATCTCGCCGTCGATCTCCAGGCCGGGGGCCTGGCGGTTGACCAGCTCCAGCGCGTGGCGCATCTTGGCGCCCGAGGCCGAGCTGCCCGAGCCGAAGTTCGAGCGCGACAGCAGCGCCACCTTGGGCGCCAGGCCCAGGCGCTGCATTTCCTCGGCGGCCGCCACGGTGTACTCGGCGATCTGCTCGGCGCTGGGGTCTTCATTGACGTGCGTGTCCACCAGGGCCACGGTGCGCTCGTCCAGCAGCAGGATGTTCATCGCCGCGTAGGTGGTGGCGCCGGGCTTTCTGCCGATGACCTGGTCGATGAAGCGCAGGTGGTCGTGGAAGCCGCTGACCGCGCCGCAGATCATGCCGTCGGCGTCGCCCAGGTGCACCATCATGGCGCCGATCAGGGTCAGGCGGCGGCGCATTTCCACGCGCGCCATCTCCTTGGTGATGCCGTTGCGGCACATCATGTCCCAGTAGGTGGTCCAGTACTGGTGGAAGCGCTCGTCGTATTCCGGGTTGCAGACCTCGACGTCCTGGCCCAGGCGCAGGCGCAGGCCGAATTTCTCGATGCGCGACAGCAGCACCTGGGGGCGGCCCACCAGGATGGGCTTGGCGACTTTCTCGTCGACGATGACCTGCACGGCGCGCAGCACGCGCTCGTCCTCGCCCTCGGTGAACACGATGCGCGCCCGTCCGCCGTCGCGCACGATCTGCTTGGCCTGCGAGAACAGCGGCTTCATGAAGGCGCCGGAGTGGTAGACGAACTGCTGCAGCTGCTCGGCGTAGGCGTCCAGGTCGGCGATGGGACGCGTGGCCACGCCGCCCTCCATGGCCGCCTTGGCCACCGCCGGCGCGATGCGCACGATCAGGCGCGGATCGAACGGCTTGGGAATCAGGTAGTCGCGGCCAAACGAAATGTCATAGGTGCCGTAGGCCGCGGCCACGACCTCGTTCTGTTCTTCGCGCGCCAGGTTGGCGATGGCCAGGACCGCCGCCTTTTCCATCTCGCGCGTGATCGTGGTCGCGCCCACGTCCAGCGCGCCGCGGAAGATGTACGGAAAGCACAGCACGTTGTTGACCTGGTTCGGGTAGTCCGAACGGCCGGTGGCCATGATGATGTCGTCGCGCACCGCGTGCGCGGCCTCGGGCAGGATCTCGGGGTTGGGGTTGGCCAGCGCCAGGATCAGCGGGTTGGTCGCCATGGTGGCCACCATCTCGGGCTTGAGCACGTTGCCGGCCGACAGGCCCAGGAACACGTCCGCGCCCTCGATCACCTCGGCCAGGGTGCGGGCCTTGGTCTTGCGGGCGAAGCGTTCCTTGTCGGCGTCCATCAGCTTCTTGCGGCCCTCGTAGACCACGCCTTCGATGTCGGTGACCCAGATATGCTCCAGCGGCAGTCCCAGGTCCACCAGCAAGTCCAGGCAGGCCAGGGCGGCGGCGCCGGCGCCCGAGGTCACCAGCTTGACGTCCTCGATGCGCTTGCCGGCCACGGCCAGGCCGTTGACCACGGCCGCGCATACGGTGATGGCGGTGCCGTGCTGGTCGTCGTGGAACACCGGGATCTTCATGCGCTCGCGCAGCTTGCGCTCGACCGTGAAGCACTCCGGCGCCTTGATGTCTTCCAGGTTGATGCCGCCGAAGGTGGCTTCCAGCCCGGCGATGATCTCCACCAGCTTGTCCGGGTCGGTCTCGTTGATCTCGATGTCGAACACGTCCAGCCCGGCGAACTTCTTGAACAGCACCGCCTTGCCTTCCATCACCGGCTTGGAGGCCAGCGCGCCGATGTTGCCCAGCCCCAGCACCGCCGTGCCGTTGGTGATCACGCCCACCAGGTTGCCCCGCCCGGTGTAGCGGAACACATTGGCCGGGTCCTCGACGATCTCCTCGCAGGCGGCGGCCACGCCCGGCGAGTAGGCCAGGCTGAGGTCGCGCTGCGTGACCAGCGGCTTGGTGGCCGTGACCGAGATTTTTCCGGGATGCGGATAGGCGTGGTAGTCCAGTGCGGCTTGGCGGTCGGTGTCTTTCATGTCGTCCTCGAAGGGTGGCGGCGCCGGTGTGCGGCGCCCGGCCTGTTACGCATGGCCCATTCTAGGCACAAGATATAAGCAAACTATTTTGTTTTAAGATATAGGCATAACTTTTAAGTGATATTACTGCGTTCCGTCCCTATGACTGGTTCTCCTTCCGTCGACGCCGCCGAGATCGTCCGCCGGCTCACTTCGCGCCTGAAAATGCGCCACCTGCAGTTGCTGCTGCACGTGCGGCAGCTGGGATCGCTGACGCGCGTCGCGCAGCAGTTGTCCACCAGCCAGCCGGCGGTCACCAATGCCCTGGCCGAACTGGAGGACATGTTCGGGGCGCCGCTGTTCCAGCGCACCGCGCGCGGCATGACGCCCACGCCGCTGGGCCTGGTGGTGCTGGCCCGCGCCGAGGCCATCATCCACGACCTGCGCCATCTGGTGGACGACATGGGGGCATCCGCGTCGGGCTACACGGCGCGCCTGCACCTGGGCGTGACGCCGTTTGTCTCCAGCCGCCTGATCGCTGCGGCCATCGGGCGCGCGCAGCGCGCCGACCATCGGCTGGCCGCCAGCGTGCACGACGGCATCAGCGGCAAGCTGCTGGCCGGCCTGCGCGACCACAGCCTGGATGTGGTGGTGGCGCGGGCCGGCCCGGCGCTGGACGTCGAGGGCATTGTCTTCGAGCCGCTGTACGTGCAGCAGCCGCGCCTGATCGCCAGCCGCCGGCTGGCCGCGCGGCTGGCCCGCCGCGCGCTCGACTGGAGCGCCCTGGCCGAGCTCGACTGGATCCTGGGCGTGCCGCAGACCGCCATGCGCGACCAGGTCGCCAGCCTGTTCATGCAGGCCGGCATCCGGCCGCCCGCCGCCACCACCGAATGCCATTCGGCCAAGCTGATCGGCGAACTGATCGCCGCCAGCGACCGGGCCCTGTCGATCGTGCCGGCCGACATCGCCGACGAACTGGTCAGCGTGGCCGGCGTGGCCATCGTGCCGTTCTCGTTCACCTGGCACCTGCCGCCGATCGCCGTATTCATGCGCCACGAAAGCCAGGGCAGCGCGCCCCACCGGCTGTTCGCCGAGGCCCTGCGCGAAGAGTGCCGGCACGCCCGGGCCGGCTGAACAGGGCGTTTCCCTGGTCCGCGCGCATAGGGGGATACCCTAGGCGACGGCCGCCCCCTGTCCACGCGTGCCCAGCGCTGGCAAGGCTTTGCATGAGAGTTCTAATAAAGGCAATGCTTTTTTAAGAATATTGATATGGTTGGAATGCTCCCCCCTATCTAGAATGCGCCGCAGGTCGTTGCGGCCCGGCGTGCCCGGTCCGCGCCGACAGCGGCCGGGCCGATGGCCCGTTCTCACTGGAAGGGGATTCAATGCTTTCGTACACATTGCGACGGCTGCTCATGACCTTGCCCGTCATGCTGTTCGTCGCGCTGTTCGTCTTCGGCCTGCTGGACCTCGCGCCCGGCGACCCGGCCGCCCTGCTGGCCGGCGAGGACGCCACGCCGCAGGACATCGCGCGCATCCGCGCCACCCTGGGCCTGGACCAGCCGTTCCTGCAGCGCTTCGCGGAATGGGGCTGGAACGTGCTGCATGGCGACCTGGGCACCTCGCTGTTCACCGGCCTGCCGGTCAGCCACATGATCGGCCAGCGGCTCGTTCCCACGTTTTCGCTGATGCTGATGACGCTGCTCGTCTCGGTCGTGATCGCCATCCCCATCGGCGCGCTGGCGGCCTGGAAGCACAACCGCCTGCAGGACCGCGGCATCATGGTCCTGGCGGTGTTCAGCTTCTCCGTGCCGTCGTTCGCGGTGGGCTACCTGCTGGCGTGGATCTTCGGCCTGCAGCTGCGCTGGTTCCCGGTGCAGGGCTATGTGCCGCTGGCCACCGGTTTCTGGGCCTCGGTGCACACCCTGGTGCTGCCCGCCCTGGCGCTGGGCAGCGTCTACGTGGCGCTGATTACCCGCATCACGCGCGCCACGCTGCTCGAAACCCTGTCGCAGGACTACATCCGCACGGCGCGCGCCAAGGGCGTGGGCAACCGCGGCCTGCTGTTCCGGCACGCCCTCAAGAACGCGGCCGTGCCCATCATCACCGTCATCGGCAGCGGCGTGGCCCTGCTGATCAGCGGCACCGTGGTGACGGAAACCGTGTTCTCCATCCCCGGCCTGGGCCGGCTGGTGGTCGACGCCATCCTGCGGCGCGACTACCCGGTCATCCAGGGGGTGATCCTGCTGTTCAGCTTCATGTACGTGCTGGTCAACCTGCTGGTCGATCTGCTCTATCGCGCCTTCGACCCGAGGATCAAATACTGATGAGCAATATTGCCGGTTTTCTCAAGCGCCACCCGACCACGGCGGTGGGCGGCGGGCTGCTCCTGCTGCTGTTCCTGATGGCGGTCTGCGCGCCCTGGCTGGGCACGGTGGACCCCACCGCGCTCTCGCCCATCCACCGCACCCGCGCGCCGAGCGAACAGTTCTGGTTCGGTACCGACCTGCTCGGCCGCGACGTGTACTCGCGCGTGATCTACGGCGCCCGCGTCTCGCTGATCGTGGGGTTCACCGTCGCCGCGCTGTCGACCGTGATCGGCGTGGTGATCGGCCTGGCCGCGGGTTTCGTGCGCTGGGTCGATGCGGTGGTCATGCGGATCATGGACGGCTTCATGTCGATTCCCACCATCCTGCTGGCGATCGCGCTGATCGCGCTGACCCGCGCCTCGCTGCAGAACGTCATCATCGCGATCACCATCGCCGAAGTGCCGCGCGTGGTGCGCCTGGTGCGCGGGCTGGTGCTGTCGCTGCGCGAGCAGCCGTATGTCGAGGCGGCGGTGGCCGCGGGCGCCAGCCGCCTGCGCATCGTCGCGCGGCATATCTTCCCCAACACGCTGGCCGCCCTGATGGTGCAGGCCACCTACATCTGCGGCGTGGCCATCCTGGCCGAGGCCAGCCTGTCGTTCATCGGCGCGGGCGTGCCGCCGTCGGTGCCGTCGTGGGGCAACATCATGGCCGAAGGCCGGGCGCTGTGGCAGATCAAGCCGCATCTTATCGCCTTCCCCGCGGTGTTCCTGTCCATCACGATCCTGGCGATCAACATGCTGGGCGACGGGTTGCGCGATGCGGTCGACCCGCGCATGGCCAAGAGGATCTGATCGATGACCACAACGACGACACAAAGCCGGCGCGTGCTGGAGCTGGAAAACCTCTCGATCGCCTTCGGCCGCGGCGTCCATACGTTTCACGCCGTCAAGTCGCTGAGCCTGCACGTGGACCGCGGCGAGACGCTGGCCATCGTGGGCGAATCGGGTTCGGGCAAATCGGTGACCTCGCTGGCGGTGATGCGCCTGGTCGAGTTCGGCGGCGGACGCATCGAAAGCGGGCGCATGACCTTCTATCGCGGCGCGGGCGAGGCGGTGGACCTGGCGGCCGCCTCCGAGGACAGCATGCGCGCCATGCGCGGCAACGACCTGGGCATGATCTTCCAGGAGCCCATGACCTCGCTCAATCCGGTGTTCACCGTGGGCGCGCAGATCGTGGAGGCCATCCGCCTGCACCAGGCCTGCGACGCCAGGGCGGCGCAGGCGGCGGCCAAGCGCATCCTGGACCAGGTGCGCATTCCCGATTCGGCCAGCATCCTGGGCCGCTACCCGCACGAGCTGTCGGGCGGCATGCGCCAGCGGGTCATGATCGCCATGGCCCTGTCCTGCAAGCCGGCGCTGCTGATCGCCGACGAGCCGACCACGGCGCTGGACGTGACGATCCAGGCGCAGATCCTGCAGCTGATCCGCGAACTGCAGCGCGAGATGGACATGGGCGTGATCTTCATCACGCACGACATGGGCGTGGTGGCCGAAGTGGCCGATCGCGTGCTGGTGATGCGCAAGGGCGACGTGGTCGAGAACAACGACGTGCACGGCCTGTTCAATGCGCCCAGCCATCCCTACACCAAGGCGCTGATGGCGGCGGTGCCGCGCCTGGGCGCCATGCAGGGCACGACGGCGCCGGCGCGCTTCGCGCTGCTGAGCGACGCGCAGGCCCGCCACGAGGCCGAGCCGCCCGCCGTGGCGCCATCGGACAAGGTGGTGCTGCGGGTGCGCGACCTGGTGACGCGCTTCGATGTGCGCGGCGGCATTTTCGCGCGGGTCAAGAAGCGCGTGCATGCCGTCGAACAGGTCAGCTTCGACCTGCATGCCGGCGAAACCCTGTCGCTGGTGGGCGAGTCGGGCTGCGGCAAGACATCGACCGGCCGGTCCCTGCTCAGGCTGGCCAAGACCACGCGCGGCCAGATCGAGTTCGACGGCAAGCCGGTGCGCCAGGAGGATCCCGCCTCGCTGCGCGCCCTGCGCCGCAACATGCAGTTCGTGTTCCAGGATCCGTTCGCCTCGCTCAACCCGCGCATGCGCGTGGGCGATTGCGTCAAGGAGCCCATGCTGATCCACAACCTGTACAGCGGGGCGCAGGCCGACCGCAGGGCGGCCGAGCTGTTCGAGCGGGTCGGCCTGGACGCGGCCATGATGCAGCGCTGGCCGCACGAGTTCTCCGGCGGGCAGCGGCAGCGCATCTGCATTGCGCGCGCGCTGTCGGTCGACCCCAAGGTGCTGATCGCCGACGAGTCGGTGTCGGCGCTGGACGTGTCGATCCAGGCGCAGATCGTCAACCTGCTGATCGACCTGCAGCGCGACCTGGGCGTGAGCTATCTGTTCATCTCGCACGACATGGCGGTGGTCGAGCGGATCAGCCACCGGGTAGCGGTGATGTACCTGGGCCAGATCGTCGAGATCGGCCCGCGCCAGGCCATCTTCGAGAGCCCGCAGCACCCCTATACGAAGAAATTGATGCAGGCCGTGCCGATCGCCGACCCCGGCGCGCGGCGCAGCATCACGCTCGAACTGAGCGAGTTGCCCAGCCCGGCTCGGCCGGTGGGCGACGAGCCCGTCGTCAAGCCGCTGGAGCAGGCCGGACCGGGGCATTTCGTGGCGCGGCACCGCATCGGCGGCGCGTATTAGGGCTGGCGGGCGTCCGTCGGGACGCCGCCCGGCCCGGGATCGTTTTTCCTTTATCTGGGAGATAGACAATGGATCGTAGAAGTTTCCTGCTGGCTTCCTCCGCTACGGCGGCCGCCTGGGCCTTGCCCGGCATGTCCTGGGCCGCGCCGGGCAAGAGCGCGTTCCGCTGGGTGCCGCAGGCCGACCTGGCGCTGCTGGACCCGATGTTCACCACCGTGGCGATGACCCAGGTGCACGCGCAACTGGTGTTCGACACCTTGTTCGGCCTGGATTCGCAGTACCTGCCCAGCCCGCAGATGGCCGCCGGCCATACCAGCGAAAACGACGGCCTGCTGTGGAAGATCACCCTGCGCGACGGCCTGGCGTTCCATGACGGCTCGCCGGTGCGGGCGCAGGATGCCGTGGCCAGCATCAAGCGCTGGTCCAAGCGCGACCTGATGGGCCGTTCGCTGATGCAGGCGACCGAGTCGCTGACCGCGCTCGACGACAAGACGATCCAGTTCAAGCTGAGCAAGCCTTTCCCGCTCATCCTGCACGCGCTGGGCCGCCAGTCCGGCAACATGGCGTGCATCATGCCCGAGCGCCTGGCCTCGCAGCCGGAAACCGAGGCGGTCAAGGAAATGGTGGGCAGCGGCCCGTTCACCTTCGCGGCCGCGAAATGGGTGTCCGGCTCGCGCGTGGTGTACGAGAAGTTCGCCGGTTACGTGCCGCGCAAGGACGACCGCAAGCCCGACTTCGCCGCCGGTCCGAAGATCGCCCATGTCGACGAAGTGCACTGGCACATCATCCCCGACCGCGCTACCGCCATCGCCGCGCTGCAGGCCAACGAGGTCGATGGCGTCGAGATGGTCGACAGCGACTTCCTGCCCATCCTGACCCAGGACCCCAACATCAAGCTGGTCAAGCGCAGCCTGCCCACCATAGGCGTGATGCGCTTCAACCACCTGCATGCGCCGTTCAACAACGTGGAAATCCGCCGCGCGGTGCTCAGCGTGGTGAATCAGACCGAATACATGACCGCCATGAACGGCGCCGATTTCCCGGAGTACTGGAGCGACCGCTGCGGCGTGTTCGTGCCCGGCTCGCCGATGGACAGCGACGCCGGCATGGAGAAGCTGACCGGCAAGCGCGATATCGAGAAGGCGCGCGCCGCCATCAAGGCCGCCGGCTACAACGGCGAGAAGGTGGTGCTGCTCGATCCGGTCGATTTTCCCACCTGGCACGCCGCCGCGCTGGTGACGGCCGACCTGTTCAAGCGCCTGGGCTTCAACGTGGACCTGCAGACCATGGACTGGGGCACCGCCGTGCAGCGCCGCAACAACCAGGAGCCCGTGTCGGCCGGCGGCTGGAGCGTGGCGTTCACCGGCAATACCGGCCCGAACAACCTGGATCCGGCCGGCCACCTGCCCATGCGCGGCAACGGCAAGCAGGCCTGGTTCGGCTGGCCCACCAGCGAGCGCCTGGAGCAGCTGCGCATCGACTGGTTCAACGCGCCCGACCTGGACGCGCAGAAGAAGATCTGCCGCGAGATCCAGCTGCAAGTGTTCGAGGACGTGCCGTACATTCCGCTGGGCGCCACCTATCCGGTCTCGGCCCTGCGCAGCGAATGGAAGGATTTCCAGCCCCAGATGTCGCTGTTCTACACGCTGCACAAGGCTTGAGCGGAACCGGAGATTTTCATGAGCAGTAACGCCCCGAAAGTGGCCATCCTCGGTTTCCACCTGGAGTCCAACGCCTTTTCCCCGCTGTCCGTCGAGGCGGACTTCCTGGCGCAATGCTGGGAGCAGGGCGAGGACATCACGCGGCTGGCGCGCGGCGCCAGCCGCCTGCCCAGCGAAGTGCCGGGTTTCTATGCCCGCATGGACGAGCTGGGCGCGTGGACGCCGGCGCCCCTGATCGTGATCGGCGCGCCGCCGGGCGGTCCGGCCAGCGCCGGTGTGTGGCGGCGTTTCCTGGCGGAAGCCGAGACGCGCCTGCGGGCGGCCTTGCCGGTCGATGCCGTGTACGTGGCCAATCACGGGGCGTCCTCCGCCGAGGGGCAGGACGATACCGAAGGCGAGCTGATGGGCCGGCTGCGGGCCATCGTCGGCCCGGGGGTGCCCATCGTCGCCAGCCACGACCTGCATTGCAATGTGTCCGAGCAGACCGTGCAGGCGCTCGACGGGCTGATCTCCTATCGCACCAATCCCCACGTCGACCAGCGCGAGCGCGCCGCGGACGCGGCCGATATGATCCACGAGATCCTGGGCGGCACGCGCATGGTGTCGGCCTATGTGCGGCTGCCCCTGACGCCGCCGTCGGTGACCTTGTTGACTTCCAGCGGTCCCTATGCCGATCTGGTGGCGCTGGGCGCCTCGTTGATCCAGAAGCCGGACGAAGGCCCCATCGCCAATGTCTCGGTGTGCTCGGGGTTCGTGTTTTCGGACCTGCCCAAGTGCGGCCTGACGATCACCGTCACCGCGCGCGGCGACCTGCAGGCCGCGCGCCGCGCGGCGCTGCGGATCGCGCGGGCCGGCTGGGCCGACCGCAAGCGCTACGTGGCCAACACGGTCGAGGTGGCGCGCGCGGTCGAGCTGGCGCGCGCCGCGGGCCAGCCCCTGTTGTTCGCCGACGTGGCCGACAACCCGGGCGGCGGCGGCGGCGGCAACACGGCCTGGCTGCTGCGGGCTTTCCACGAAGCGCGCATTCCCGGCGTGGTGCTGGGCGTGTTCGTCGATCCGGAACTGGCCGCGCAAGCCGCGCAGCTGGGCGAAGGCGCCGAGTTCGACGCGGTGTTCAACCGCATCGAAACCGACTATGCGCGGCGCTACCAGGCGCGCGCGCGCGTGCTCAGGCTGACCGACGGCGAGGGCATGGGGCGGCGCGGCATCCTGCGCGGCCGCAAGTTCTCGCTGGGGGCGTCCTGCCTGCTGGAGCTGGTCGACTCGGGCATGAGCGTGGTGGTGGGCAGCCTGCGCCGGCAACTGGCCGAGCCGGCCATGCTGGAGATGCACGGTATCGACATCGCGCGGGCCGGGCATGTGGTGGTCAAGAGCCGCGGGCACTACCGCGCGGGGTTCGACGAGTTCTTCCCGGACGATCGTATCCACGACGTCGACAGCCTGGGCCTGACCACGCCCAACCTCAAGCAGATCGCCTTCAAGCGCCTGCCGCGGCCGGTCTGGCCGCTGGACGACGCGGCCGCCTGGCAGGAGCCGGACTGGGCCGAGGGGCTGTAGCGGCGTTCGCGCCGCGGGCGACTGTGCGGGGCGCCTGTCCCCGCGGGGACAGGCACTCGGGCCTCTCCGCGGGGACAGGCACCCTTGCACCCTTCACAGCGCGCCCGAGCCGCGCCCGGCGGCCAGCCAGGCCGGGTCGGCGTAGGAGGCGTCGATGCGCGAGGCCAGCGCCTGCACGAAGCGCCCGACGCTGGCGGGCAGTTGCCGGCCGGCCATGGTCTGGATGTGCATGATGCGCTGGTGCAGCTCGCTGTTGGCCATGGGGATGGACACCAGCTCGCCGCGCTCGGTGGGCGTCATGACGGTCAGGTCGCCCGAGAAGCTGATCGCGCCCCATTGCTGGCAGCAGGTCTGGATGGCGCCCTGGTTGTTGCAGGTCATCGCGATGTTCAGTTCGATCTTTTCATGCATGCAGCACAGGTCGATGAAGAAGCGATTGGTGCTGCCCGGCCCCATCAGCACCACCGGATAGTCGCCGATGTCCTGCATGGACAGCATGTCGCGGCCGGCCAGCGGGTGCTGCGGCGCCATCACGGCGAACAGCGGCATGCGGCGCGCGTATTGCACGTGCACATCCTGCGGCGGGGCCAGGTTGTAGCTCAGGCCGATATCGTCCTCGCCCTCGCGCACGCGGCGGTTGATCTCGGACGACTGCAGGATATTCAGCTCGAAGCGCACCGTCGGTTCGATTTCGCGGAACTCGCCGATGACGCGTGGCAGCAGCTCGCGGCCGAACGCCTGGTTGGCCGAGACGCGGATCAGTTTCTGCCCGATCTGGCTCAGCTCGCGGATCTCCGCGCGGGCCCGCTCGGCGTCCAGCGAGGCGCGCCGCGCATAGGCCTTGAGCAATTGGCCGGCCTCGGTCAGCACCATGCCGCGCGCGTGGCGCTCGAACAGCTGGGCCTGGTGCTCGTCCTCCAGTTTGCGCACCATGCGGCTGACCGCCGACGGGGCGACATGCAGCTTCTGCGCGGCCAGGGTCAGCGAGCCGGCGTCGACGACTTCCAGAAAATAGCGTAGGGCGGTATTGAGCATAATGAAGGCATATTATGCGGATACTGATTTTCGGTGCGGTAAACTTGTCCGGATATTCAAGCGCAAAATGTGATTGCGCCGCCGCTCGCGAGACACGCGCGAGTTTGTCGATGGCCGCGGCGCGCGATAAGCATATATATACGGATGATCAAGAAGCGATATTTGGCCACCGCCGTCGTGGCGCTGGCCGTAGCGGTCGCGGCGGCGCTGTATGCCCGCCAGGACGAGCCCGAACATTTCGACGAAGTCGTGTTGCAGTGCCTGGACGACCAGGCGATGAGCACGGTGCGGCGGACCGGCAGCGTCGACGGCATACTGCCCGCCTGCCAGCCCGAGTTGGCAGAGGTGCTGGGCGAGGACTTCGGGGCCGTCGACGAGCCCACGCTGCGCGCGGTGCTGGCGACGGTGGCTGCCGCCAATTTCGCCGAATATGGCAGCTCGTCCGCGGTCGCCTATGAGGCGATCGAGAAATCCCAGCACCTGAATTGCGGGAACCTGGTGTTCCTCATGGGTTATCTCTACGGCGGCCTGAAGGAAAAAGGCATACGTCCGATAGGCGTGGACGGCGGCGCGGTCGGCAACCACGCGCAGATCATGTACAAATCGGGCAATAACAGGTTGCTGCTCGATCCGACCACCGGCGTGGTCGCGGCGATTACCTTCAACAAGCTGATGAGCGGCCAGCCCGTGCCCGAGGAGCAGGTCAGGGTGTTCCGGGTCAAGGCCAAAACCATCGACTCTTTCCGCGACAGAGTCTATCGCGCGGTCGTCGGCGGCGGATATCTGCCTTCCGATTTGATGTACATGCACGAATCGCTCTGGGAGCTGAAAACCAAGGGCAGCAGTTCGGTGTACTTCACGCCTGGCGGCATCACGGTACGAAAGAAGTTGGCACAGGCCGCTGGATAATGTCGGGCGGCCCGCGAAAAAGCCCTCCAGCGGAGGGCTTTTTTTCTGAGGCGGCCGGTATTCAGCTTGCCTGCTGCATATTCCGGGCGTGCGCCACCAGCTGGTCCAGCGCCGCGCCCCAGCCGTCGTGGAAACCCATGTCGCTGTGCTGGCGGCAGCCGGCCTGCGTGCCATGCATGGCGGTGGCCGTGTAGCGCGTGCCCTGGTCGTGGGGTTCGATGCGGATGACGGCGGTGAAGGCCGGTACGTCGCCGCCGCCGCCGGCCGGCCGGAAGCCGGGCAGCAGGGCGTTGGTCCAGACCAGCCTGCTGCCTTCGACGATTTCCAGGTAGCAGCAGTCGTGGGTGTGTTCTTCGCCCTCGGGCGAGCGCATCACGAAACGGAAGCGTCCGCCTGGGCGCAGGTCTACGTCGCAGCGGACGGTCTGCCAGGGCGCCGGAGTAAGCCAGTGCTTGATGTGCTCGGGCTGGGTCCAGGCCTGCCAGACCAGGGCGGGAGGCACATCGATGGTGCGTTCGAGGACGAGGTCCAGCTTGGGGTTGGGCTGTGTGGAATGCTGTCGGGTCATCGCTTCTGCTCCTTCAGATCCTGTAGATACAGGTCGAGTTGGTCGAGGCGGCGCTCCCAGATCGCGCGTTGCCGGGTCATCCAGTGTTCCGCCATGCCCAGCGGTTGCGGCGCAAGGGTGTAGATGCGCACGCGGCCGCTTTTCCGGGATCGCACCAGGCCGCAGCGCTCGAGGACGTCCAGATGCTGCGAGAACGAAGGCAGGGCCATGTTGAATGGCCGCGCCAGTTCGCTCATGGCGGCGGACCCCTGGCACAGGCGCTCGAGTACGGCGCGCCGGGTAGGGTCGGACAGGGCCTGGAAGACCTGGCTGAGCTGGGCAGCTTG
Organism: Bordetella bronchiseptica; assembly: GCF_900636925.1. NCBI lineage: Bacteria > Pseudomonadati > Pseudomonadota > Betaproteobacteria > Burkholderiales > Alcaligenaceae > Bordetella > Bordetella bronchiseptica. The sequence goes on along the minus strand of NZ_LR134326.1, from coordinate 4,167,767 downwards.
ATTGGGCATGCCATCCAGTCTAGGGCGGCTCTTATACTTAGGTCAACACCTAAATATTGAACGACAGGCGATATCCAATGTCGTAGAAAAGTGCTTTCTTCTCGTCTGAAATATCAGCAAGAGCTTACTTCCGAGCGTCGCGGGATTCCCTTATGCTCGAACGGGTCGCGCGGCCAGGGGGCGCGAATGCGGGTTCGTTCCCTGATTTGTTACGATAGCGGTATTCCGGCGCACTGCGTCCGGACCTCAGGCTCGCCGACGTTCCACCCCCAATCGAAATCCTGCCCTGGCCCATGCTTGGCCATGGCGGGCGCCAGCCACCCGCCGCGCGGAGCAGGCGGATCGGGCAGGGCGGCGCGGGCGCGTATGCGACTGTCCGCTTCGGCGCGGCAGGCTTTCTCAGGAACATTCCAAGTCGAGGTCTCGACGGGGCAGCAATGAAAACGTGGTTCAAGCGAATTGTGATTGGCCTGGTGGTGTTGGTTGTCGTGGCCGTCGTCGGCCTGGCCATCTTTTTGCTGACATTCGATCCCAACGCCTACAAGTACAAGCTGGAAGAGGCGGTGCAGGCGCGTTATGAGCGCACGCTGAACATCGAAGGCGAGATCGAACTGTCGCTGTTTCCGCGCATAGGCCTGGCGGTGCAGGGGGTATCGCTGTCCGAACCGAACAGCCCCGACGTCTTCGCCTCCATCGACAGCATGCGGCTGGCGGTGGCGGTGTGGCCGCTGCTGTCGAACAGCCTGGTGGTCGATCACGTCACCATCAACGGCTTCAAGGCGCGCGTCATCCGCGGCAAGGACGGCCATTTCAACTTCGAGAACCTGGTCGGCGGCTCGGTCCAGAGCACCGACGTGCCCGGCAACGCCGCCGAGGCCACCGCCGGCGCGATCACCGGCACGGCGCAGGCCATCGTCAACGGCACCGTCAGCACGCCCAAGAGCATGCAGATCGATATCGCCGGCCTGGACCTGAAGGATGGCGAGATCCAGCTGCAGGACGCCATGAGCGGCATGGCCGTGGCCATCACCAAGCTGAACGCGGCCACCGGCCGGGTGACCTATAACCAGCCGTTCGACGTCAGCCTGTCGGCGCGGGTCGAGGGCGGCAACCCGCGCCTGGACGCCGGCCTCACGGGCCAGGCGCAACTGACGCTCGATCCGCTGGCCAAGCGCTATGCGGCGCAGAGGCTGGACCTGCGCATGGAAGGGCGGCTGCCCGGCGCGCAGGCCAAGAGCCTGGCCGCGCGCGGCAATGTGGCGTTCAATGGCATGACCTCGTCGCTCGACGTGGCCGGCCTGGAAATCCTGTTCCAGGGCGATATCGTCGACACGGCCACCAAGCTGACCAATGTCGAGGCCAGCGTGGCGATGCCCAAGCTGGCCGTGGACCCGCACAAGACCGAGCTGCAGATCGACAAGCTGGCGGTGCGCGCCAAGGGCGCCATGCCCGGCGGCCCCTTCGAGCTGGCGGTCGACGCGCCCGCGCTGAACATTTCGCCGACCAACGCCAGCGGCGACGCCTTGAGCGGACGCGTGCGCACCCAGGAACTGGACGCCAGTTTCGGCCTGAACGGCATCAGCGGCAACGCTGGCGAGCTCGACATCAAGGAGGCGAAGCTGGACAGTACGCTCAAGCAGGGCGAGCGGGTGGTCAAGTCGGCGTTCGCCTCGCCGGTCACGCTGAACCTGCTGCAGCGCAGTATCGGCCTGTCGGCGCTCAAGGGCGACGTCAACATCACCGATCCCGGGTTGCCCAAGGGCAGCCTGCAGATCCCGGTCATCGGCAGCGTCAATGCCAACCTGCTCAAGGACCAGGCCAATGCCAGGATCAACGCCGTGCTCGAAGGCGGCAAGTTCGACCTGAGCGCCGATATCGTGGCGTTGTCGGCGGTGCCGCGCGTGACCTTCGCGCTGGCCGTCGATACGCTGGATCTCGACAAGCTGGCGCCGCCGGCAGGCGCCAGCGCGCCGCCCAAGCCGGCCGGCGATGGCAAGCAGGACGAATCCAAGCCGCCGGCCAAGCCGCAGCCCGCGCCGGCGCCGGCCGCGGCCGATGACAGCATCAACCTGTCGGGTCTGGTGGGGCCGACCGCCAGCGGCACCATCAAGATCGGCCAGCTCGTGATGCGCGGCCTGAAGGCCGAGCAGGTGGCGGCGAACATCAAGCTGGAAAAGGGCAAGCTGGACATCTCCACCCTGACCGCGGCGCTGTACGGCGGCAAGCTGGGCGGGGTGATGTCGGTGGACGCGGTCAACGGCAACCAGCTGGTGGCGAAGATGTCGCTGGCCGGCATCGCCATCCAGCCCCTGCTTTCCGACCTGGCCGGCAAGGACACCCTCAGCGGCACGGGCAGCCTGGCGTTCGACCTCAAGACGGCCGGCGCCAATACCTACGCCATGAAGAGCGGCCTGGCCGGCACCATGCAGGTGCGGCTGCGCGACGGCGCCATCAAGGGCATCAACGTGGCGCAGACGCTGCGCGAATTGAAGGCGATGTTCCGCGGCGAGGCGCACGACCCCACCGTGCAGGACGACCAGACCCGGCAGACCGATTTCACCTCGCTCGAAAGCGACCTGGTGTTCAACAAGGGCGTGGCCACCGTCAAGCGCCTGGACATGGCCGCGCCGCTGCTGCGCGTCAACCAGGGCAACCCGGCCAACATCGATTTCGTGCGCAGCGAGCTGGATTTCGTGGCACGCGTGCGCGTGGTCAACACGTCCACCGGCCAGGACGGCAAGGACCTGGCCGAACTGCGCAACCTGACCATCCCGCTGCTGATCACCGGCCCGTTCGACAAGCCCGTCTACACGCTGCAGTGGCGCGAAGTGGCCGGCGAAGCGCTCAAGCGCGGCCTGGAAAAGCAGCTCAAGGAAGCGCTGACCGGCGGCGAAGGCGCGTCCGGCAGTCCGGCGAAGAATATCGACAAGGCACTCAAGGGGATCCTGGGCAAATGAGCACCACCGCTTATCAACCCATCGCCGAATGCGGCGCAACCACGCAGTCCGAAGCGGCTGCCTACCAGAAGCGCTGGCTGGTGGCCAACGACGCGGGGCAGTGGCTCAACCGCGACCTGTGCCCGCGCCTGGCCGAGGTATCGGTCGAGCTGCGCATGGGTTACCTGGTATTGAAGGCGCCGGGCATGCTGCGGCTGGATATTCCGCTCGACGTGATCGAGGACGACGACAGCGTGCGCTACCAGATGCTGGTGGGCGAGCAGACGGTCGACGTGGTGGACGAAGGCGAGCTGGCGGCGGCGTGGATATCCAACCACGCGGGCGTGCCGTGCCGGATCCTGAAAGTGCACCCCGACATGGCCGAGGTGCGCTGGCCGTCGTAGGCCGCGCTCAGGCGCTGCGCGCGCGGCGCCAGGCCAGCGCGCCGTGCGTCGCCAGGCCGGCTGCCAGGCCCCAGAAGGCCGAGCCTATGCCCCAGAAGCTGATGCCCGAGGCGGTGGCCAGCAAGGTAACCAGCGCGGCTTCGCGCCGTTGCGGGTCGGCCATGGCGGTCGTCATGCCGCCCATGATGGCGCCCAGCAGCGCCAGCCCGGCCAGCGCGGCGATCAATGCGCCCGGCAGGGCCTGGAAGAACACGGCCACGGCGCCCGCGGCCACGCTCAGCAATACGTAGGTCAATCCGTAGGTGGCCGCGGCCACGTAGCGCCTGCCCGGATCGGCATGGGCTTCGGGGCCGGCGCACAGCGCCGCGATGATGGCGCCCAGCGTCACGCTGTGGGCGCCGAACGGCGCCGCCAGCAGGCCGGCCAGGCCCGTCAGGCCGACCAGCCGCGAGGCGGGCGGCCGATAGCCGGCCGCCTGCAGGATGGCCAGGCCGGGCAGGTTCTGCGAGGCCATGGCCACCACGAACAGCGGAATGCCCAGGCTGATGGCGGCCTGCCAGGTGAACGATGGCGTGGTCCAGACGAATTCGGTCCAGGCCCATTGCACGTGGCCCAGGCGCAGCAGGTCCAGGCTGCTGGCCGCGGCCAGGCCCACGACCAGCACCGCCAGCACCGCGAAGCGCGGCGCCCAGCGCCTGCCCAGCAGGTAGGCCGCGCACATCGACAGGACCAGCACCGGCTGGGCCGCAATGCTGCCGAAAATACCCATGCCGAAATTGAGCAGCACGCCGGCCAGCATGGCCGCGGCCAGCTCGGCCGGAATGCGCCGCACGATGGGATCGATCCAGCCGAACACGCCGCAGGCCAGCGTCAGCGCCGCGGCCAGCACGAAAGCGCCGACCGCCTGGTTGAACGGCACGCCCACCAGCCCCGTGACCAGCAGGGCCGCACCCGGCGTGGACCAGGCAAACACGACGGGCATGCGGCTGCGCAGGCTGATCAGCGCGCCGCCCACGCCCAGCGCCAGGCAGATCGAGCCCAGCCACGATCCGATGCGGGCGGCGTCCAGGCCGGCGGCATGGCCGGCCTGCACCATCAGCACCGCCGTGCCGCCGAAGCTGACCAGCACCGCGACCAGCCCGGCGACGATGGCCGACAACGAAAGCGCGCCGGTGACAGGCCGGCGCGCCGCGAGGGGGGAGGAGGCGGAGTCGGCGCCGTTCATGCGGCACCGGTCAGGCGACGGTACTTGGCCATCAGTTGTTCCTGCCCTTCCTGCCATTGGGGATGCAGTTCGATGCACTCCACCGGGCAGACCACCTTGCATTGCGGTTCGTCGTGGTGGCCGACGCATTCGGTGCAGCGATCAGGATCGATGACGTAATAGTCCGCGCCCATGGAAATCGCTTCGTTCGGGCACTGTGGCTCGCAAACGTCGCAATTGATGCATTCTTCGGTGATCTTGAGGGCCATGGCGGGTCAGGCGGGGGGCGGACAGGCCGATTGTAGCCCGCCCGCGCGGATGCCTCAGGCGCCGCCCTGCGCGGACTGCTCGCGGCGTTCCTTGGCCTTGGCCTGCAGCCAGCGCTCGACGGACGGAAAGACGAACTTGCTGACGTCGCCGCCCAGCTGGGCGATCTCGCGCACGATGGTGCCCGAAATGAACTGGTATTGGTCGGACGGCGTCATGAACATGGTTTCGACGTCGGGCAGCAGGTGGCGGTTCATGCCGGCCATCTGGAACTCGTACTCGAAATCGGACACCGCGCGCAGGCCGCGGATGATGACGCGGCCGTTCTGGTCGCGCACGAAATCCTTCAGCAAGCCGCCGAAACTGTGCACCTCGACGTTGGGATAGTGGCCCAGCACTTCGCGTGCGATATCCACGCGTTCCTCGATGGTGAAGAACGGCTTCTTGTTGCGGCTGTGTGCAATGCCCACCACGACCTTGTCGAAGAGCGTGGCCGCACGGCGGACCAGGTCTTCGTGGCCTCGGGTCAGCGGGTCGAACGTGCCGGGGTAAACAGCGATGATCATAGGGGCTCCGTACCTTTTGTTCAGTGGCTTGCACCATCCTCCAATGCCGGATTATTCATCGATTTGCGCATTGCAGCAAATTGGAAGAGGCGATAGTGCACGGCGCCGGCCTTGCCCTCGCGCAGCAGCTCGAATCCGGCCGGCGGCGCCGGCGCGGTTTCGGACTCGACATAGACCAGTCCGTCCTCGGCCAGCACGGCGGGCAGCAGTGGCCACAGGCGTTCCAGCCAGCCCTGGCCGAACGGCGGATCGAGCAGGACCAGGTCGAAACGCGAGGCGTCCATGCGCTCGATCACCTGCATGGCGTCGCCGGCATGGATGCGCACCGCGCCCGCCTGCAGCTTGTCGCGCAGCGTCCGCAAGGCGGCCGCCGCGCCGCGGTCGCGCTCGACCATCTGCACCTGACCCGCGCCGCGCGAGGCCGCCTCGAAACCCAGCGCTCCGCTGCCGGCGAACAGGTCCAGCACCCGCTTGTCGGCGAATTCGCCGCCCCACAGGTGGTTGAGCCAGTTGAACAGGGTCTCGCGCACGCGATCGGGCGTGGGGCGCAGGCCCGGCGCGTCGGCAACGGGAATGAGTGTGCGGCGGTAAAGGCCGCCCACGATGCGGATGGGTTTGCTGCCCGGGCGGGATGGTTTCAAGAACGGGGACCTCCTGGGCGCAATAGTAGCGTCCCCCGCGGGGACGGATGTAGGGAAACGAATATACTTTTGCCCATGTTCAGCTTCTTCAAGAAAAAATCCCCTCCGCCCGCCGCGCCGGCCCAGCCCGCGCCGCCGCCGGAGGCAGTGGACGCAGGGTCAGCCGCACCTGCGCAGCCTCAACCCGCCGAGCCGCAACCGGCCCCGATGCCGGCCCCCCAGCCCGAGCCGCAGCCCGAGCCGCAGCCGCAACAACCGCCCGAGCCGGCGCCGCCGGCCATGGCGTCGCCGCCTGTCGCCGAGCCGCAGCCACCGGTCGCCGAGCCGCAGCCACCGGTCGCGGCCGCGCCCGAGGCGCCCCGCAAGGCCTCGTGGCTGAGCCGGCTCAAACAGGGCCTGTCGCGCACCGGCCAGAACATCGGCGGGCTGTTCGTCGGCGTGAAGGTCGACGAGAACCTGTTCGAGGAACTGGAGTCGGCGCTGATCATGGCCGACGCGGGCATCGAGGCCACCGAGAAACTGCTGGCCGCGCTGCGCGCGCGCGTCAAGAAAGAGCGCATCGACGATCCGGCGCAGGTCAAGACGGCGCTGCGCCAATTGCTGGCCGACCATCTGCGGCCGCTGGAGCGGTCCTTCGACCTGGGGCGGGCCCAGCCCCTGGTGGTCATGATCGCCGGCGTCAACGGCGCGGGCAAGACGACCTCGATCGGCAAGCTGGCGCATACCTTCCAGCGCCAGGGCGCCAGCGTGCTGCTGGCGGCCGGGGACACCTTCCGCGCGGCGGCGCGCGAGCAATTGGTCGAATGGGGCAGCCGCAACAATGTGACCGTGATCTCGCAGGATGGCGGCGATCCGGCCGCGGTGGCGTTCGACTCGGTCAATGCCGGACGTGCGCGCAACGTGGGCGTGGTGATGGTGGATACGGCCGGCCGCCTGCCCACGCAGCTGCACCTGATGGAAGAATTGAAGAAGATCCGCCGCGTCATCGGCAAGGCCGAGGCCAGCGCGCCGCATGAAGTGCTGCTGGTGGTCGATGGCAACACCGGCCAGAACGCGCTGGCGCAAATCCGCGCCTTCGACGCCGCCATCACCCTCACCGGCCTGGTCGTCACCAAGCTGGACGGCACCGCCAAGGGCGGCACGCTGGCGGCCGTGGCCGCCGGCAGCCAGGGCGTGCGGCCCATCCCGGTCTATTGGATCGGCGTGGGCGAGGGGTTGGAGGACCTGCAGCCCTTCGTGGCCGACGAGTTCGCCGCCGCCCTGCTGGCTGACTGAACGGGGTTCGCGCCTGCCCGCAACGCCGCCCGTCCGGGCGGCGTTGTCATTTCCAGAACGGCTTGGCGTGCGCGAGCTGGTCGAACGCTTCCTGGGCCTGCGGCGTCAGGCCGTCGAGCCGGGCGCCGATCCAGCCCACCGCGAACCAGGCCTGCGGGTGCGCCTGCAGCGCCGCCTGGTAGTAATCGCGCGCCACCGCCAGATCGTTGATCTCGCCCAGCAGGTCCTGCACGCGGGCCAGTTGCTTGCGATAGGTGCGCAGCCGGGCTGCCGGCAGCAGGGATTCGGCGAACGACAGGCCGTAGCGCAGGCGCTTGACCCGTTTGCGCAGCTCGTGGCGCGCCTCCAGCTCCAGCGCGCCGAAGCGCAGGCCTTCGTCGATGACCTTGAGATGCCAGCGGCGCAGCCGGCCGGTAAGGCGCTTGCGCAGGGCGGGCGGTGCGGCCTCGGCGGGCGGCGCCAGCGGAATGATGGTGGGGCTGGCCGGCGCGGCCTCGGCCGTGGCGGCCGGGGCGGGCGGGGGCGGCACGTCCAGGCTCCAGGCCAGCAGCTCCAGCAGCCAGCCCTGGAAGGCGCGGTCGGCGGCCAGCGACTGGGCATTGTCGTTGGACGGCGCGGCCTCGGCGGGCAGGGCGGGCATGCCGGCGCGCGCCAGCAAGGGCATGATGGTGTCGGCCAGTACGTCCTGGTCGCGCGCCATGCCGAACGCGCTGAAATGCGTACGGGCGCCCTGCGCGAGGGTTTCGGACGGGTCGGCGACCCAGCCGTCGAACAGGCGCCAGGCCGAGCGCAGCCGCCGCACGCCCACGCGCAGCTGGTGCACGTGTTCGGGCGTGCCGGCGCGATAGACGCCCAGGGTGTCCACCTCGGCCAGCACGGCGGCGTTGCGCGCGATGTGGTCCACGCATTCGGCCGCTACCGCCGCCATGGCCTGCATGGGGGTCATCGACTCGTCCAGCTTGACCGCGCCGGCGTTGCGCGGCGCCCAGAAGCCGGCGACGGCCTGCTGGTCGCGCGTTGCCCGCGCGGCGTCATCAGCCTCGCCCGGCGCGGCGGCCAGGTCGTGCGCCAATTGCGCCAGCGCATCGCCCCGTTCGGATTTGCTGCGCGCATCCAGCACCAGCCCGTGGCGTTGCAGCCAGCTGCGCGCCATGGCGAAGATGGCCGCGGGCCGGCCCGAAACCAGTTCGAACTCCAGTTCGGAGATCGGCAGTTCGAGCGCGCCGGCGCGCAGCACGCCCGTGTCGTAGGCCAGCTCGACGGTGCCATGCCGGCCGCGCACCTTGCAGAACAGCCGTTGCACGTCGGTTTCGTAGCGCAGCCCCAGCTCGCCCTTGATGGCCGTCAGCGCGGCCTGCGCCTCGGTGCCGGCGTAGACGGACAGGTCCAGCACCGGCCCGGGGCGCGGGTGGTTGATCTCCACGCGGCTGATGGCATTGGCGCCCGGCATCTTCAGCGTCTGCACCCAGTCGCGCCCTTCCTGGCGCAGCCGGATCGCGATGCGGGCGCGCGCCAGCTCGCGGCCGGGGGTGTCGAAATACATGGCGTGCAGGCGGATGCGCGCGGCCTGCCGCTGCTGGATCTGCTGCTGCACCGCCGCCCGCGCCGCCGCCGGGACGTGCAGCTTCAATTCTTGTTCTGACATGATCGGACCCGCCGAGCCGAAAGCCTAGGATAGTACCCAAAGCTAACCCGGAAATTGATGACGGGTCATATTTCGGTCATGGGAGGGGCGCTGCGGGGGGGCATGGGGGTGCCTGTCCCCGCGGGGACAGGCACGCGGCGTGGAAGTCAGCCGGTGCCAGTCCCCCTTTGGGGACAGGCACGCGGCGTCAGAGGATGCGCTTGCGGGCCTGGGTGATGACGATTTCGGCGGCGACGACGACGATGAAGATGGCGGCCAGCACCAGGGCGACGCGGTCCCACTGGAACAGGTTGAGCGCGGTGTCCAGCGCCATGCCGATGCCGCCGGCGCCGACCAGGCCGAGCACGGCGGATTCGCGCACGTTGATGTCCCAGCGCAGCAGCACGATGGACCAGAACGAGGGGCGGATCTGCGGCCAGTAGCCGTACCACAGCACGGCGGCCTTGCTGGCGCCGGTGGCGGTCAGCGCCTCGATGGGGCCGCGCTGGGCTTCTTCGATGGCTTCGCCCACCAGCTTGCCGACGAAACCGATGGAGCGGAACGCGATGGCCAGGGTGCCCGCCAGCGCGCCAGGACCGAAGATGGCGATGAACAGCAGCGCCCACACCAGCGAGTTGACCGAGCGGCTGGAGACCAGGATCAGGCGCGCCAGCATGTTGATGGTGCGGCTGGGCGTGAGGTTGTTGGCCGCCAGCAGGCCCACCGGCACGGCCATCCCGACCGACAGGATGGTGCCCAGCGTGGCGATGTGCAGCGTTTCGACCAGCGCGGCGTGCACCCCCTCGGGGTAGTACGACCAGTCGATCGGCCACATGCGCCGCAGCAGGTCCGCCATCTGTTCGGGCGCGTCGTACAGGAACTCGGGGATCACCTCCACGCTGCGCACGGCCTGCACGATGGCGGCCACCAGCAGCAGGTACAGCATGAAGCGCAGCGCCTTCTGGCCGCCGCTGTAGCGCTGCCAGGTGCGCGGATGGCCCGGTTCCAGGCTCGTCACGGAGGTGTTCATTCGTCCACCTCCCCTTTGCGCGCCAGCGGCGTGGTCGAGCCCAGGCCCCGGGCCGCGGTGAAGCGGCGTTGCAGGATGCGTTCGAAGCCCATGTTGTCCAGGAATACCTTGCGCACGAAGCCCGCCAGGATTTCACCCAGCATGATGATGGCGATCAGCGTCAGCAGGATGGCTGCCACGAAGTCGTAGTCGAAGCGCTGGAACGCCGAGAACAGCGTGCCGCCGATGCCGCCGGCGCCGACGATGCCGACCATGGTCGAATTGCGCAGGTTGGAGTCGAACTGGTAGGTGGCAAAGCCCACGAAGCGCGCGAACACCTGCGGCAGCACGCCGAAAATGATGACGTTGCCGAACGAGGCGCCGGATGCCCGCACGGCCTCGACCTGCTTGAGCGAGATCTCCTCGATCGCCTCGGTGAACAGTTTGCCGATGAAGCCGATCGAGGCCACGGTCAGGGCCAGGATGCCGGCCAGTGCGCCAAAGCCCACGGCCTTGACGAACAGGATGGCCACGATCACCGGGTGCAGGGCGCGGCACAGCGCCACCAGCGCGCGCGCGGGCCAGGAGGCCCAGGCCGGCATCAGGTTGCGCGCGCCCAGCAGGCCGATGGGCAGCGACAGCAGGATGCCCAGCACCGAAGCCAGCACGGCGATTTCCAGGCTTTCGGCGATGCCCTTCCAGAGGGTGTCGGGTTTCTCGAAATTGGGCGGGAACATGCGCGCCAGGAAGGTCGCCGCATGGCCCAGGCCGGTTTCGAAGCGCGCCCAGCTGAAATCCAGCTGGGCGGCGGCGTAGAAGGTGTACAGCACCACCAGCAGCACGCCGGTCTTGGCGCGCCACGACAGCGAGAAAGGACGGCGCGCCATGTTTGCCGTGCGCACGGTCACTCCAGCCAAGACTCGCCTCCGTAGATGGTCTTGAGCATGGTGGCGTCCAGCCCCTTGCCGTCGCCGTCGTAGACGACATGGCCGCCCGACATGCCGACGATGCGGTTGGCGTAGCGGCGCGCCAGTTCGACGTCATGGATGTTGACCAGCACTGGGATGCCGTTGACGCTGCCCTGTTCGGTCAGCAGTTCCATGATCTCGACCGAGGTCTTGGGGTCCAGCGACGAGGTCGGCTCGTCGGCCAGCAGCAGTTGCGGCCGCTGCATCAGCGCGCGCGCGATGCCGACGCGCTGGCGCTGGCCGCCCGACAGGGCGTCGGCGCGCTGGTCGGCAAAGCCGGCCAGGCCCACCGTGTCGAGCAATTGAAAGGCGCGTTCGATGTCGGCCGGATCGAAGCGCCGCATCCAGGCATTGAGCGCCGAGGTGTAGCCCAGCCGTCCGGTGAGCAGGTTCTCCATCACGGTCAGGCGCTCGACCAGGTTGTACTCCTGGAACACCATGCCGATGCGCCGGCGCGCGCGGCGCAGCGACTGGCCGCGCACGCGGGCCAGGTCCACCGTGCCCTCGGCGTCCTTGAGCACGATTTCGCCGCTGGTCGGCTCGATCAGCCGGTTGATGCAGCGTAGCAGGGTGCTTTTGCCGGTGCCCGACGGCCCGATGATGGCCGTCAGGCCCTGGCCCGCGATATCGAGATCGATGCCGTTGAGAACCGGCTTGCCGGCCCGGTATTCCTTCACCAGGCCGGTGATGCGCAGAGACGTCGCCATGCTTACTGCTTGCCCTTGCTCTTGGCGGTTTCGCGGTCGTAGGCCGCGCGGTTGAACTTCTCGCCGCCGGATTCGGCCACTTCGCGCACGATGGCCCAGTCCTTCTGGTAGGTCACCGGATAGAAGCGGTCGGCCCCGTCAAACGCCTTTTTCATTTCGTCGGGGAAGCGGTAGTCGTAGAAGCACTTGAGCATCTTGTCGCGGAAGGCCGGCTCCAGGTCGTGCGCGTAGGCAAACGACGAGGTCGGGAATTTCTCGCTGCGATAGATCACGCGGAAATCCTCTTCCTTGACCTGGCCGCGTTCGGCCATGCGCTTGAACACGTCGGAGGCGACCGCGGCGGCGTCGTAGTCGCCGGAGTTCACGCCCATGACCGACTGGTCATGCTTGCCCGAGAAGATGACCTTGTAGTCCTTGTCGGGGGTCAGGCCTTCCTTGGGGAACAGGGCGACCGGCGCCATGTGGCCCGAGTTCGACGACGGCGCGGTGTGCGCCAGCTTCTTGCCCTTGAGGTCGGTCAGCTTCTGGTAGGGGCTGTCCTTCTTGACGATGACGATCAGGTTGTAGCCCTGGAATTCGTCCGCGTAGCCCTTGACGGCGAACGGAACCGCGCCGGCGATGTTCACGGCGAAGGCGGTCGGGCCGGTCGAGAAGCCGCCCACGTGCAGCCGGCCCGAGCGCATGGCTTCGATTTCGGCCGCGTTGCTCTGCACCTGGTAGAACACCACGCGCTTGCCGGTGCACTCGCTCAGGTGCTTGGTGAAGGGCTTGAAGATGTCTTCGTAGACGGCGGGATCTTCCACCGGCGTGTAGGTGAAGACCAGCGTCGATGGCGTTTTCAGCTTGGACTTGTCGGTCGGCGTATCGGCGACCAGATCCTTGTTCGCATCGCAATACATATTGTCCAGATCGCCGCGATTCGAACACGCGGCGTCGGCCGCCTGCGCGGCGTAGGAACCGAAAATCAGGGCGGTCACGGCGGCGGCTTGCAACAGGCGCTTGGCTCGCATGGGCGTCTCCTCGGAGTGCGTTTGGTATATGAATTGTCACGCCATTCAAACACAAACGAGCCTATCCGCGCACTCGGTGAAGTCCCTGTCTTTCTTTTCGTCTTTTGTTCGTTTTGTTCGTTTTGTTTTCTTTTTTGTTTCGAACGCTTCAATTGCCGCGATAGCCCAGCTTGCGCGAGATTTCCTGGGCGCAGGCCAGCAGCGGCCGGGCGATGGCGCCGGTGAAGGAGGCGTCGAACAGGCCGGTCGGCCCCAGGCTGGTCAGCGCCAGCACGATGCCGCCGGTGTGGTCGAACACCGGCACCGACAGGGCGTCCACGCCGGGCAGGGGGTTGCCCAGCGCCCGGGCCATGCCGTGCACGCGGATGTCGGCCAGCATGGCGTCCAGGTTGGCGCGGGTCGTCTTGCGCGGCGTCAGGCTGGCGATGACCGCAGCGTCGCCGTCTTCGCGGGCGATGTAGTGCTCGGCCACCTTGGGGGGCAGCCAGGCGGCGAACACCTGGCCGGTGGCCGTGTGCAGCATCGACATCACCGTGCCCTTGCGCATGTTGACATGCACCGGGTAGCTGGCCTCGGTGATGTGGATCATGGTCGGGCCGTGCGAGCCCAGCACCGCGATGCCCAGGGTGTGGCCGATCTCGGATTGCAGCTTGTCGACTTCGGGCAGGGCCACCCGCACGGGATCGAGCCGCTGCAGGCTGACCAGGCCCATCTGCAGCGCGAACGGCCCCAGTTCGTACTGGCCGGTCACCGTGTCCTGCTGGACCAGGCCGACCCGGGTGAAGCTGACCAGGTAGGGGTGGGCCTTGGCCGAGGTCATGCCGGCGGCGCCGGCCAGGTCGCGCAGCGTCAGGGGGCGGCCGGCGTCGACCAGCGCGGCCAGCAGCGGGAAGCCGACCTCGACCGACTGGATGCTGCGGCGGCCGTCGTTGCCTGGAGCGGCGGCGGGCTTGGCGGTGGATTTGGCGGCGGACATGGCGCTTATCCCCGGTTCGCCAGCAGGCGCTCGGCCATTTCGACGAAGCCGTCGCCGCCGCGCGCGGCCGCGACGAACGCCGGGCGATGCTGGATGCGATGCAGCTGCGACTGGATGTTGGCCACGCCGACCGAGATCGGGAAGAACTTGAACATCGGCTCGTCGTTGGGCGAATCGCCGATGAACAGGGTGTGCTGCAGGGCCGAATCGATGTTCAGGCCGAATTCGCGCTCGAACAGGGTGCGCGTCATGGTCAGCTTGTCGTAGTCGCCGAACCAGCCGTTGACGTGGATGGAGCTGACCTTGGCCTGCGCCCCGGCTTCGTGGAAGATCTCGACGATGCGGCCGACCGCGCCGTCGGGCAGGGCCGGGACGTCTTCGCAGAAATCGATGGCCAGGTCCGCCACCCGGTAATCCTGGTCGCTGGCCACGGCGGTGCCCGGCACTTCGCGCAGCACCCGTTCGCGGATGGCCTGCAGCGCCTGCCGGTTGGCCGCGCGGGTGGCGGCGTCGGCCCAGTAATGCGCGTTCATGCGGCGCGCCGAGCGGTCGTAGGCGTAGTAGAACGCGCCGTTTTCGCCCACGACGGCCCGCACCGGCCACATCCGCGCGATGTGGTCGCACCAGCCGGCGGGCCGGCCGGTGATCGGCACCACGACGATGCCGGCCTGTTCCAGGCGCTCCAGCGCCGCGTAGGCGCCGGCCGGCAGGCGGCCTTCCGTGGTCAGGGTGTCGTCGATGTCGGTCAGTACGATGCGTACCGACGCGGCTACCGGGGCTGGCATGGCCGCAAGCGCTTGCATGGGGCTCCTCGAGGGGATTTGTCGTTATCGGGGCGCGATTCTCAAGCGCGAAGTTTACCGTGCGCGCGCGGCCCGGCGCCGCGCGGGGCGCGACCGCGCCAAGGGCGCTAAAATTGCAGCTTTCCAGCCTGGACGCGCCCGATTCATGTCTGCCCAGATTTCCTCGCTCAACGCCGGCGCCGCGCCGGAATCTTTCGGCATCGCCTCGGTGCCCGAGATCATTGCCGAATTGCGGGCAGGCCGCATCGTCATCCTGGTCGACGAAGAAGACCGCGAGAACGAGGGCGACCTGGTCATGGCCGCCGAGTTCGTCACGCCCGAGGCCATCAATTTCATGGTCACCCACGGCCGCGGCCTGGTGTGCCTGACCCTGACCGAAGAACGCTGCCGGCAGCTCGACCTGCCGCTGATGGCCAGCCGCAACGGCACTCGATACGGCACCAATTTCACGCAATCCATCGAGGCGGCCGAAGGCGTGGAGACCGGCATTTCGGCCGCCGACCGCGCCCGCACCATCCAGGTCGCGGTGGCGCGCGACGCCCAGCCGTCCGATCTGGTGCAGCCCGGCCACATCTTCCCGGTGCGCGCGGTGCCCGGCGGCGTGCTGGTGCGCGCCGGCCACACCGAGGCCGGCTGTGACCTGACCGCCATGGGCGGGCTGACCCCGGCGGCCGTGATCTGCGAAATCCTCAAACCCGACGGCACCATGGCGCGCCTGCCCGACCTGGTCGAATTCGCGCGCGAGCACAAGCTGAAGATCGGCACCATCGCCGACCTGATCCAGTACCGCAGCGAGCACGAATCCATCATCGCGCGCATGGGCGAGCGGATGATGCAGACTCCCTGGGGCGATTTCCGCTGCATCGCCTACCGCGACGACGCCACGCGTTCGCCACATCTGGCGCTGGTACACGGTAATATCGATCCCGAGCGCGAGACATTGGTGCGGGTGCACGAGCCCGCCTCGCTGCTCGACGTGCTGGATACGGGCGCCAGCCCGCACAGCTGGAGCGTGGGCCAGGCGCTGCATGCCATCGCCGCCTCGCCGGCCGGCGTGCTGGTGCTGATGAACTGCCAGTCGTCTACCGAACACCTGTTTGGCCAGATCGCCAACTGGGCCGGCCCCGCCGAGCGCGCGGCCGCCCAGGAAGGCGACCGATTCGGGCTGCGCACCTACGGCATCGGTGCGCAGATCCTGCGTGATTTGAACGTGGGCCGCATGAAACTGCTGGCCCGTCCCCGCAAGATGCCCAGCATGGCGGGCTTCGCCCTCACCATTACGGGTTACGATTGCGCCCCTCCGAACCTACGCAACGACTGAACAAGGCCGACACATGAATCCCTACATTCTTACCCCCGACCTGAACGGCGAAGGGCTGCACATCGGCATCGTGCGTGCCCGTTTCAACGAAGAAATCGGCCAGGCCCAACTGCAGGCCTGCCTCGAAGAGCTGGGCAAGCTGGGCGTGGACGAGCGCGACGTGATGGTGGTCAGCGTGCCGGGCGCGCTGGAGCTGGGCGTGGCCCTGGCGCGCATGGCCGAAAGCTATGAATTCGACGCGCTGATCGCCCTGGGCGCGGTCATCCGCGGCGAAACCTATCACTTTGAAGTGGTCAGCAACGAGAGCGCCGCGGCCATCAGCCGTATCGCGCTCGAAACCGGCATCCCCGTGGCCAATGGCGTGCTGACCGTCGATACCGACGAGCAGGCGCAGGCCCGTGCCGCCGGCAAGGGCGCCGATTGCGCCCAGGTGGCCGTGGAAATGGCCAACCTGGCGGCGGCGCTCGAGCCGGAAGAAGACGACGAAGACGAAGACGACGAGGACGAAGATTTTGACGACGAAGAAGACGACGGCCGCTGATAACGCGGTGCAGGCCCGCGCCAACGCGCGCAGCGCGCGGCGCCGCGCGCGCGAGTTCGCGCTGCAGGGCGTGTACGCGTGGCTGTTGCGCGGCGGCGAGGGCACCCAGGACGCCGGCGAAATCGACGCCCACCTGCGCGATGCCGAGGATTTCTCCGAGGCCGACGCGCAGTGGTTCAAGACGCTGCTGCACGGCGTGCTGCGCGAGGCGCCGGTGCTGCGCGAGCGGTTCCTGCCGTACATCGACCGGCCGCTGGCCGAGCTGTCGCCGGTCGAGCACGGCATTCTGCTGATAGGCAGCTTCGAGCTGATGCACCATGTCGAAGTGCCGTACAAGGTTGCCATCAACGAGGCGGTCGAACTGGCCAAGTCGTTCGGCGGCACCGACGGCTTCAAGTTCGTCAACGGCGTGCTCGACAAGCTGGCGGCCGACGTGCGCACGGCCGAAGTCCAGGCGGCGCCGCGGCGCTGACTTTCCGCGGGCGCGCCCGCGCGGCGCGTCCGTTCGCGTTTGCTGGCAGGAGTCGCCTTGGCGTCCGAGTTCGACCTGATCGCGCGGTATTTCACCAGGCCGGCTCCCGATGGCGTGCTCGGCGTGGGCGATGACTGCGCGCTGTTTCCCGTACCGCCCGGCCAGCAAGTGGCCACCAGCACCGACCTGCTGATCGAAGGGCGGCACTTCTTTCCCGACGTCGATCCGCAGGCGCTCGGCCACAAGGCGCTGGCCGTCAATCTTTCCGACCTGGCCGCCATGGGCGCGCGCCCCGTCGGCTGCCTGCTGGGGCTGGCGCTGCCCGGCGTGGACGAAGCGTGGCTGGCGGCGTTTGCGCGCGGCTTCCAGGCCCTTGCCGATACGCACGCCTGCCCGCTGATCGGCGGCGACACCACCCGCGCCCCGCAAGGGCTGCTGGCCATCAGCGTTACCGTGTTCGGCGCCGTGGCGCCCGGCCACGCGCTGCGCCGCGCCGCCGCGCAGCCGGGCGACGATGTCTGGGTTTCCGGGGAGCTGGGCGCGGCCGATATCGCCTACCGCCTGCTCGATCGCCAATTGCCCGCCGACCCCTTGCGCCTGGCCGCCACCCGCGCGGCGCTGGAGTGGCCGCGGCCGCGTGTCGAGCTGGGCATGGCGCTGGCCGGCCTTGCGCGCGCCGGCATCGACATTTCGGACGGCCTGCTGCAGGACCTGGGCCACATTCTTGCCGCCAGCGGCGTGGCGGCCGAATTGCGTTACGACGCGCTGCCCGTCGCGGCCGCGCTGGCCGGCCTGCCGGCCGAGACCGTGCGCCGCGCCGCGCTGGGCGGCGGCGATGTCTACGAACTCTGCTTCACCGCCGACCCGGCGCATCGCCAGGCCATCGGACAGGCGGCGCACGGCGCGGGCGCGCCCGTCAGCCGCATTGGCCGCATCCTGGCGGGACAAGGACTGCGCGTGCTGGACGCCGATGGCGCGCCGCTGGGCGAACTGCCGGGCGGCTTCGATCATTTCTCCGACGCAACGGACCAGCCGGCCCCCGGCCGCCGACCATGAACCCGCCCGACGCCAACCCCGACCCGACTTCGATGCAGGCGCGCACGCGCGTGTCCTATCCCAGCTGGAGCTGGGTGCGCGCCAGGCCCGCGCGCCTGCTGGCTTTCGGCCTGGGCAGCGGCCTGTTGCGCCCGGCCTCGGGAACCTGGGGCACCTTGCTGGCCTGGCTGAGCTGGTTCGTCTTCGCGCCGCTGGCGCCCGACTGGGCGCTGGGCATGGGCATAGCCGCGGCGTTTGCCTATGGCTGCCTGGCCTGCGGACAGGCCGGCCGGGAACTCGGCGTGTCCGACCACGTCGGAATGGTATGGGATGAAATCGTGGCGTTCTGGCTGGTGCTGTGGCTGGTGCCGCAGACCGTGGCCGCCCAGGCGCTGGCGTTCGTCCTGTTTCGCGTATTCGATATTGCCAAGCCGCCACCCATCAAGTATTTCGACGCGCGCATCAAGGGCGGGTTCGGCGTGATGTGGGACGATATCGTAGCCGCCGCCTATACCTTGCTGGTCATGGCGATTCTGGTCCGCATGGGAGTATTCACATGAGCTTGCACGACACCCAGGGGCGCGCCGGCCTGGCGCCCACGCCGCTGACGGCGGCCGCCATCCAGGGGCTGGCGGAAATGGTCGGAGAGGCGCTGTTGCGGCGCGACTGGATGATGGGCACCGCCGAGTCGTGCACCGGCGGGCTGCTGGCCGGCGCGGTCACGTCGGTGGCCGGTTCCAGCGACTGGTTCGAGCGCGGCTTCGTCACCTACAGCAATGCGGCCAAGGTCGCCGAGCTGGGCGTTTCGGGCGAGACGCTCGATCACTATGGCGCGGTCAGCGAGCCCGTGGCGCTGGAAATGGCCAATGGCGTCCTGCTTGCCACGCCGTCGGCGCAAGTCGGCGTGTCCACCACGGGCATCGCGGGTCCGGGCGGCGCCACGCCGGGCAAGCCCGTCGGCATGGTGTGCTTCGGCTTCGCCATGCGCGCCCACGGCGGCATCACCTCGCGCGCCATCACCCATGTGTTTCCCGGCGATCGCGCCCAGGTGCGCAACGCCTCGGTCGAGTTCGCGCTGCGTGGCATCCTGGAATTCCTGGGAGAGCCGGTCAATCGAGGCTGACTTTCTCGGGTGCCAGTCCCCGCCGGGGACAGGCACCTGGACACCCAGATTCAACGTGTGCCTGTCCCCCTGCGGGGACAGGCACCCTGAGAAGTCAGCGGGTGCCAGTCCCCCTTCGGGGACAGGCACCCGGGGGGTTACGTTCTTACCGCGTTGATGGCGTCGCGCAGGCCGCGCGCGGCTTCGCCGGCGGCCTGGCGCCAGTCTTCGCCCGTGCTGGCGTACAGGATGGCGCGCGACGAGTTGATCATCATGCCCGCGCCGGCGCTGTTGGCGCCCGCCTGCACGGTGGCGTTGATGTCGCCGCCCTGGGCGCCGATGCCCGGCACCAGCAGCGGCACGGCATCGCCGATGCGCTGGCGCACCGCCGCCAGTTCGTTGGGGAAGGTCGCGCCGACCACCAGGCCGCACTGGCCGTTGGCGTTCCACTTGTCGGCCACCAGGCCCGCCACATGCAGGTACAGCGGCTGGCCGTCGGCCATTTTCAGGAACTGCAGGTCCGAGCCGCCAGGGTTGGACGTGCGGCACAGCACGATGACGCCGCGGTCGCCCCAGGCCAGGTACGGCTCGACCGAGTCCAGGCCCATGTAGGGGCTGACCGTCAGCGCGTGCGCCTGGTAGCGTTCGAATGCCTCGCGGGCGTAGTTCTCGGCGGTCGAGCCGATGTCGCCGCGCTTGGCGTCCAGCACGATGGGCAGGTCGGGATGCTGCGCGCGGATGTGCTGGCACAGGGCTTCGAGCTGGTCTTCGGCGCGGTGCGCGGCGAAATACGCGATCTGCGGCTTGAAGCTGCACGCGTACGGCGCGGTGGCGTCGACGATGTCGCGGCAGAACTGGAAGATGGCGTCGGGCTTGCCTTCCAGTTCGCGCGGAAAGCGCTTGGGGTCGGGGTCCAGTCCCACCTGCAGCAACGATTGGCTGGCGCTCCAGGCGTGTTCGAGTTTCTTCAGGAATGTCATGGCGAGGTCAGTGCAGTTTGACCCTGGGACGGGTGCGCCGCATCAACAGGCGCGCCAGGGCAAGCGTGGCGGTCCGCGAAATACCGAGCACCGCGCGGTGGTGCATCAGGTGCAGACTCATGTACATCAGGCGCGCCAGTGTACCGCTTACGAACAGGCCGCGCCCGGCCAGCTTGCCCATCAGGCTGCCCACCCCGGACCCCTGGCCCAGCGAAACCAGCGAGCCGTGGTCGTGGTACGCATAGGCCTCGGTGGGTTCGGCGGCGTTGCGCAGGCGGGCCGTCAGCTTGCGCGCCAGGTAGTCGGCCTGCTGGTGCGCCGCCTGCGCGCGGGCCGGCACGGTGCGTCCGTCCTTCCAGGGCGCCGCGCAGCAATCGCCCAGCGCCAGGATGTGGGGATCGGGGCTTTCCAGGCGTTCGTTGACTTCCAGCTGGCCCAGCCGATTGAGCGGCAGGCCCAGTTGCCGGAACAGCGGCGGCCCTTCGATGCCGGCGGCCCACAGGCACATCGTGGCCTCGAAGCGCCGGCCGTCGGCGGTGACGACATGGTCGGCGCCGACTTCGGCCACCCGGCAATCGGTTTCGACGCGCACGCCCAGCTCGGTCAGGCGGGCGTGGGCCGCGCGCGAGATCTTCTCGGGCAGGGCCGACAGAATGCGCGGCGCGCCTTCGACCAGCGTGATGACCAGGTCGCGGTCGGCGCGGAAATTGGGCAGTCCGTAGGCGCTGACCACATGGCTGGCCTCGATCAGCTCCACGGCCAGTTCGACGCCGGTGGCCCCGCCGCCGACGATGACCAGGTCCAGGCGCGCGGAGGGGTCGTGAACCTTGCGCAGGTCCACCTGCACCATGGCCTTGAGCATGGTCAGGCGGAACTGCTCGGCGTTCTCGGTGGTGTCCAGGGTAACGGCGTGTTCGGCCGCGCCCGGCGTATTGAAGAAGTTGGAAGTGCTGCCCATGGCCAGCACCAGCGTATCGTACGAGAGTTCGCGCGGCGGCAGGACCTGCTGGCCGGACGGGTCGGCCACCGGCCCGACCTGGATCTGGCGCCGCTCGCGCTCGATGCCCTGCAATTCGCCTTGCGCGAACGTGAAGTTGCACATGTTGGCCAGCATCAGGTAGGACAGGCCTTCCTGGTGGATGTCCAGCGTGCCGGCGGCGGCTTCGTGCAGGGAGGGTTTCCAGATGTGGAAAGGGCGGCTGTCGACCAGCGTGACGCGCTCGCGCCCGTGGGCGCGGCCCAGCTTGGCGGCCAGTTCGAGGCCGCCGGCGCCGCCGCCCACGATGACCACGCGATGAGGGGAACCTGTATTCGGGGTCTGCGTCATGCGGCAAGTATAGAGTGGCCCGGCGCGCTTGGAAACGGCGGCGCCGCCGCTCAGTCCAGGACGAAGCGGCTGATGAGCACCGCCACCCAGACCGCCAGGGTGAACAGCAGCATCAGCATGACCGCGGCGCTGCCGAGGTCCTTGGCCCGGCCCAGCAGGGGATGGGTCTCCACCGACAGGGCGTCGGCCAGCGCCTCGATGGCGGAATTGAGCAGCTCGGCCACCAGCACCAGGATGACCGAGGCGATCAGGATGAAGACTTCGTCGGTGGTGCGGCCCAGGAAGAATGCCGCGGGCACCAGCAGGATGGCCAGGACCAGCTCCTGGCGGAACGCCGCCTCGTATTTGATGGCTGCCTTCAGCCCTTGCAGCGAGTAGCGCAGCGCGTTGAGAATGCGGCGCAATCCGCCTGTGCTCTTGAAGGGGGAGGGATGAGGGGTATGGGCCATGGTCGGATTGTGCGGCGTCTAGGGTTGGCTGGCCGCGTTTTTAACAGATATGTGTTGCCCGCGTGAGCCCTGCGGCCGCCTGCCGCCTTCAGGCGGGGGCGGCCCGGCGCAGGCTGCCGAAGCGCTCGGCGAACTGCCGGGTGAAGACGGCGCCGAAGAAGAAAATCTGCGCTGAATAATAGATCCACAGCAGCAGCGCGATCAGCGAACCCGCCGCCCCGTACGCCGATACCGCCGCGCCGCGTCCCAGGTACAGGCCGATGCCCCATTTGCCGGCCAGGAACAGCGCCGCGGTCACGATCGCGCCGGGTATCACGTCGAGCCAGGGAATGCGCTTGCTGGGCAGCAGCTTGTAGACCACGGCGAACAGCGCGGTCACCACCGCGAACGAAAAGAGGTTCGACAGCCAGTCGGCCGCCATCGCGAAGGCCGATGTGCTCCATAGATCGCCGTAGTATCCCTTGGCCGCGCCCAGCGCCGCGTTGAGGGTCAGCGAAAGCAGCAGGAACAGCGCCAGCACCAGCACCAGGCCGAATGACAGCATGCGGCTGCGCACCAGTCCCTGCAAACCGCTCTTGTCTTCCTTGACGTCCCACAGTTCGTCCAGGCTGGCCTTGAGTTCGGCGAAGGCCGTGGTGGCGCTGAACACCAGCACGCATATCGACAGCAGCGCGGCCAGCCAGCCGCTGCCCGATTCGTGCGCGCTGGCCAGCACCGTCTGGATCACCTCGGCGCCGCGCTCGCCGGTGAGGTCGCGCACCTGGCTGAACAGTTCCGAGCGCACGGCCTCTTCGCCAAAGAAGGCGCCGGCCACCGCGATCACCAGGATCAGCATGGGCGCCAGCGAGAACACCATGTACAGCGACAGCGCCGCCCCCTTGCTGGAAGCGCGATGGCGCGACCATTCGCGGGCCGAATCGGTCAGCAGCGCGCCGATGTCGCGGAGGTGGGGCAAGCGGATCTGGCGTGGCAAGCGCATGGCCTCGGGTTGGATGGGACAGCTTGGTGGCGGAAGTATCGACCGTGGCCGGCCGCGGTTCGAGGAGGTCTTCCGGACTTCATGACGTCGTGCGCAATTCTCATAGGAAAGCACGGCTATTCAGGAAAGCTCTTGTTGGGCCTCGGACTTCATCCGGCATTCATTATGACGTGGGCTTTGGATACTGCGCAAATCCCCGCATGGCTCGTGCCTGATCCCGCCGGGACGCGGTCGTTTCCTTCGCGTCACCGGCGTCGTACGGCAGGCGGGTCGGTTTGTTCAACTTCTCTTTTGGTGGCACATGTATCTCGATAGATTCCGTCAATGTCCGTCTTCCTTGCAGATCCCGCGTTCCGCGTGGCGCCTGCATGCGCTGGCCGCAGCCCTGGCGCTGGCCGGCATGGCCCGGCTGGCGCCCGCGGCGGCGCAGGCGCCGCAGCCGCCCGTGGCCGGCGCGCCGCATGCGCAGGACGCCGGGCAGGAAGGAGAGTTCGACCACCGGGACAACACGCTCATTGCAGTCTTTGACGACGGCGTCGGCATCAATCTCGACGACGATCCCGACGAGCTCGGCGAGACGGCGCCCCCCACGCTCAAGGACATCCACATCTCGGTGGAGCACAAGAACCCGATGAGCAAGCCGGCCATCGGGGTGCGTGTCAGCGGCGCCGGCCGCGCGCTGACGCTGGCCGGTTCGACCATCGATGCCACCGAGGGCGGCATTCCCGCAGTGGTACGGCGCGGCGGCACGCTGGAGCTGGATGGCGTCACCGTGGCGGGCGGGGCAGGGATGGAGCCGATGACGGTCTCTGACGCCGGCAGCCGCCTGAGCGTGCGCGGCGGCGTGCTGGGCGGCGAAGCGCCGGGCGTCGGCCTGGTCCGGGCCGCGCAAGGCGGCCAGGCGAGCATCATCGACGCGACGCTGCAGAGCATCCTCGGGCCCGCGCTCATTGCCGACGGCGGCTCCATTTCCGTCGCCGGCGGTTCGATCGACATGGACATGGGCCCGGGATTCCCGCCGCCGCCTCCACCGCTTCCCGGGGCGCCGCTGGCCGCGCATCCGCCGCTCGATCGCGTTGCCGCGGTGCACGCCGGCCAGGACGGCAAGGTGACGCTGCGGGAGGTGGCGCTGCGGGCTCACGGGCCGCAGGCGACGGGCGTCTATGCGTATATGCCTGGCAGCGAAATCACCCTGCAGGGAGGCACAGTCAGCGTGCAGGGCGATGACGGGGCCGGCGTGGTCGCCGGCGCGGGCCTGCTCGACGCCTTGCCGCCCGGCGGCACGGTGCGGCTGGACGGAACCACGGTGTCGACCGACGGCGCCAACACCGATGCCGTGCTGGTTCGCGGCGACGCGGCGCGCGCCGAGGTCGTCAACACCGTGCTGCGCACCGCCAAGAGCCTGGCCGCCGGCGTATCGGCCCAGCATGGAGGCCGCGTCACGCTGCGGCAGACCCGCATCGAGACCGCGGGCGCGGGGGCCGAGGGCATCTCCGTGCTGGGCTTCGAGCCGCAGTCCGGCTCCGGCCCGGCCAGCGTCGACATGCAGGGCGGCAGCATCACCACGACCGGCAACCGCGCCGCCGGCATCGCGCTCACCCACGGCAGCGCCCGCCTGGAAGGCGTGGCGGTGCGCGCCGAGGGCAGCGGCTCGAGCGCCGCGCAGCTGGCCAACGGCACGCTGGTCGTCAGCGCAGGGTCGCTGGCCTCGGCCCAGTCCGGCGCGATCAGCGTGACCGACACGCCGCTGAAGCTGATGCCGGGCGCCCTGGCCAGCAGCACGGTCTCGGTCCGGTTGACCGACGGCGCCACGGCGCAAGGCGGCAATGGCGTGTTCCTCCAGCAGCATTCCACCATTCCGGTGGCGGTTGCCCTCGAGAGCGGCGCCCTGGCTCGCGGCGATATCGTCGCCGACGGCAACAAGCCCGTCGATGCCGGGATCTCCCTCAGCGTGGCCAGCGGCGCCGCCTGGCACGGCGCCACCCAGGTGCTCCAGTCGGCCACGCTGGGCAAGGGCGGAACCTGGGTCGTGAACGCCGACTCCCGGGTGCAGGACATGTCGATGCGCGGCGGGCGGGTCGAATTCCAGGCGCCCGCGCCCGAGGCCTCTTACAAGACCCTGACCCTGCAAACCCTGGACGGCAACGGCGTGTTCGTGCTGAACACCAACGTCGCCGCCGGGCAGAACGACCAGTTGCGGGTCACCGGCCGCGCCGATGGCCAGCACCGCGTGCTGGTGCGCAATGCCGGAGGCGAGGCCGACAGCCGGGGCGCCCGCCTGGGCCTGGTGCATACCCAGGGGCAGGGCAACGCCACCTTCCGGCTGGCCAACGTCGGCGAGGCGGTTGACCTGGGCACGTGGCGCTACAGCCTGGCGGAGGATCCGAAGACGCATGTCTGGAGCTTGCAGCGCGCGGGCCAGGCCCTGTCGGGGGCGGCCAATGCCGCCGTGAACGCGGCGGATCTTTCCAGCATCGCCCTGGCCGAGTCCAACGCGCTGGACAAGCGCCTGGGCGAGCTGCGCCTGCGCACCGACGCCGGCGGGCCATGGGCGCGTACGTTCAGCGAGCGCCAGCAGATCAGCAACCGCCACGCCCGCGCCTACGACCAGACGGTCAGCGGGCTGGAGATCGGCCTGGACCGTGGCTGGAGCGCGTCGGGCGGGCGCTGGTACGCCGGCGGCCTGCTCGGCTACACCTATGCCGACCGCACCTATCCCGGCGACGGTGGCGGCAAGGTCAAGGGCCTGCACGTCGGCGGCTACGCCGCCTATGTCGGCGATGGCGGCTACTATCTCGACACCGTGCTGCGGCTGGGCCGCTACGATCAGCAATACAACATTGCCGGCACCGATGGCGGCCGCGTCACCGCCGACTACCGCACAAGCGGCGCCGCATGGTCGCTCGAAGGCGGGCGCCGGTTCGAGCTGCCCAACGACTGGTTCGCCGAACCGCAGGCCGAGGTCATGCTGTGGCGCACGTCAGGCAAGCGCTATCGCGCCAGCAATGGCCTGCGCGTCAAGGTGGACGCCAACACCGCCACGCTGGG
This sequence comes from Bordetella bronchiseptica, assembly GCF_900636925.1. NCBI lineage: Bacteria > Pseudomonadati > Pseudomonadota > Betaproteobacteria > Burkholderiales > Alcaligenaceae > Bordetella > Bordetella bronchiseptica. The sequence goes on along the minus strand of NZ_LR134326.1, from coordinate 4,142,123 downwards.
CCGCCTGGGCTTGCGCTTCGGCCGCCGCATCGCCCTGGCCGGCGGCAACATCGTGCAGCCCTACGCCAGGCTCGGCTGGACGCAGGAGTTCAAAAGCACGGGCGATGTGCGCACCAATGGCATTGGCCATGCCGGCGCAGGCCGCCACGGCCGCGTGGAACTGGGCGCGGGCGTCGACGCCGCGTTGGGCAAGGGGCACAACCTCTATGCTTCGTACGAGTACGCGGCGGGCGACCGGATCAACATTCCGTGGTCGTTCCACGCCGGCTACCGCTACAGCTTCTGAGCGAGCTCCCATGAAAAACCCCGCCAGGCGAACCTGGTGGGGTTTTTTTTCGGGAAGGCCGCCGCGGCAAGCCGCGGCGGTTTCGGCCGGGAAGGCGGGACTTAGAAGTCCATGCCGCCCATGCCGCCCATGCCGCCGGGCATTGCCGGAGCAGCAGCGGGCTTGTCTTCCATCAGCTCGACCACGGCGGCTTCGGCCGTCAGCAGCAGGCTGGCCACCGAAGCGGCGTTCTGCAGCGCGGTGCGGGTGACCTTGGTCGGGTCCAGCACGCCTTGCTCGACCAGGTCGCCGTACTCGCCGGTCGCGGCGTTGTAGCCGTAGTTGCCCTTGCCGTTGAGCACGGTGTTGACCACCACGCTGGCTTCGTCGCCGGCGTTGGTGACGATGGTGCGCAGGGGCTCTTCGACAGCGCGCAGGATCAGCTTGATGCCGGCGTTCTGGTCAGCCGTGTCGCCCTTCAGGCCAGTGATGGCCTGCTTGGCGCGCAGCAGCGCAACGCCACCGCCAGGAACCACGCCTTCTTCCACCGCGGCACGCGTGGCGTGCAGGGCGTCTTCGACGCGAGCCTTCTTTTCCTTCATTTCGACTTCGGTGGCAGCACCGACGCGAATCACGGCAACGCCGCCGGCCAGCTTGGCCACGCGCTCTTGCAGCTTCTCGCGGTCGTAGTCCGAGGTGGCTTCCTCGATCTGGGCGCGGATCTGCTTGACGCGCGCTTCGATCGACTTGCCGTCGCCGGCGCCGTCGATGATCGTGGTGTTTTCCTTGGCCACTTCGATGCGCTTGGCCTGGCCCAGATCCTGCAGCGTGGCCTTTTCCAGCGACATGCCGGTTTCTTCGGAGATCACCGTGCCGCCCGTCAGGATGGCGATGTCTTCCAGCATGGCCTTGCGACGGTCGCCGAAGCCCGGGGCCTTGACGGCGGTGGTCTTCAGGATGCCGCGGATGTTGTTCACGACCAGGGTGGCCAGCGCTTCGCCTTCGACGTCTTCGGCGATGATCAGCAGCGGACGGCTCGACTTGGCGACTTGCTCCAGCACGGGCAGCAGGTCACGGATGTTGCTGACCTTCTTGTCGTAGATCAGGACATACGGATCGTCCAGCGCGGCGACTTGCTTTTCCGGGCTGTTGATGAAGTAGGGCGACAGGTAGCCGCGGTCGAATTGCATGCCTTCGACGACATCCAGTTCGTTTTCCAGCGACTTGCCGTCTTCGACGGTGATCACGCCTTCCTTGCCGACCTTGTCCATCGCGTCAGCGATGATCTGGCCGATCGAGGCATCGCTGTTGGCCGAGATCGAGCCAACCTGGGCGATTTCCTTGCTGGTGGTGACCGGCTTGGACAGCTTCTTCAGCTCTTCCACGGCGGCGGCCACGGCCTTGTCGATGCCGCGCTTGAGGTCGATCGGGTTGAAGCCGGCGGCGACGTACTTCAGGCCTTCCTGAACGACGGCCTGGGCCAGCACGGTGGCGGTGGTGGTGCCGTCACCGGCGTTGTCGGAGGTCTTGGAGGCAACGTCCTTGACCAGCTGGGCGCCGATGTTCTCGAACTTGTCCTTCAGTTCGATTTCCTTGGCGACGGACACGCCGTCCTTGGTCACCGTCGGGGCGCCGAACGAGCGCTCCAGCACGACGTTGCGACCCTTGGGGCCCAGGGTGGTCTTGACGGCGTTGGCGAGGACGTTCACGCCGCGCACGATGCGCACGCGGGCTTCGTCGGCAAACAGAACTTGCTTGGCAGCCATTGTTAGCTTCCTTAGAGAATTCGGTTACGCAATTACTGGATCACGGCGAGGATTTCGTCCTCGCGGATGACGAGCAGCTCTTCGCCATCGACCTTGACGGTCTGGCCGGCGTACTTGCCGAACAGGACCTTGTCGCCAGCCTTCAGGTCGACCGGCAGGATCTTGCCGTCTTCGGTCTTCTTGCCGGGGCCGACGGCCACGACTTCACCTTGATCCGGCTTTTCGGCGGCGCTGTCGGGAATGACGATGCCCGAGGCAGTCTTGCGCTCGTTGTCCAGGCGTTTGACGATCACGCGATCGTGCAGGGGACGCAGGGCCATGAGGAACTCCTGTTTCTAAAGAAAAGAAGAAAAATGATCGGTATTTGGCGCGGGGAGCCTGTTGTTAGCACTCACCGGCGACGAGTGCTAATTATAGGGATGCTTCCGCAGGGTTCAAGGGGGGAGGACGCACTTGTTACATATTGGGGCGGCCGGCGCGCGGGGCGAGGCTCACTGAGTCCGGACGTCGTGCACTGAAGTTTGAACTGCCTCTCTATGCGGATGCTGGCATTGTCGCGGCTTGCCGGGCGACTTCGTGGAGGTGGTTGCTCCGACCTTGCCGCTCAGGCATGGGCCCGAGGCCGTTTAAGCGTGTCGCGAGGCAATTCCCCAAAAATCGTGCGGTAGTACTGGGAAAAGCGGGACATATGCTGGAACCCCCAGCGCGCAGCAATTTCCGCCACCGGGCATGCTTCGTCGCAAGTCAGCAAGTCGCGCAGCGCGCCATTCAACCTCGCTGTCATGAACCAGCGACCTGGCGTCATATGGGTGGTGCGCCGGAATATCAATTCCAACGCGCGCAAGCTGTAGCCACTGCGCCTGGCGACTTCTCCCAGCGTAATACGGGCGTCGGCGCCAGAGAGCACAAGTTGTTCGCAAGCGCTGATCAATTGGCAGGCGCGTTTTTCAGCCGATTGTTTTTGCGATCGCCCGGTGGCAGGCTCCGCGTCGGCCAGGGCATCCACATAGCCGACGAGCAAGCCCTGGTATACCTCGGCGGCCAGGCACGGAGCCATGCCTCCAGTGTCTTGCAGGCGGTGCGCCAAATTCATGGCGTCATCGGCCAGTCGGACCAACTCGCTTCTGGCGCCCGGACGTAACCGTACGGAATAGCTGACATGGCGCGACATGCTCAGCGGCCGGCCCGTCCGTGCCAAGGCGACGGACTGCAGGCGTCCTTCCGGCACGATGAATGTCACCCATCGCGAATGTCCATGGGCCTGGTACAGAAGTTCCGCCCGGCAGGGATAGATCTGGACCTCGTCCTCGCCAACCGATGCCGTGTTCAAGCTGGTGAGGTCTCCGCCCTCCGCCATGAGCCCGATGCACAGGGCGTTGGCCGGCATGGCGCCTCGGGCTATTACGGGAAGGTTGTACATACCCGTTTCCAGCCGGATATCGCCCAAGGCCAGGTGACGATGGGCCATTCTGCCCGGTTGGGACGATAACAAGCGATGCTCGAAGCTGGCGCCATGAACAACATCAAACGCCTGAGCCATCGCAGGGCCGGAATAGACTTGTTGCACATATAGAGCCTGCAACGTCACGACGAAAACTCCTTGGGAATTTCGCTTTTCGGATAAAGCCTGGCCTGGCTTCGCAAAATATGCGTACCTGGCAAGATAATATAAAACTGCGTTTGAGGTCCTGGTATCTATAAGCCCGCATTCACGCGTGTGCGCGTGGCACGTTCACAGCAATTTCTGTTAGCAGCCTACTTCGGTGGCTAAATCTTTTGTTTGTGGAGACGACACCATGAGATTCGCCTGCAGTGTGCAATATCCTCAGAACACCAGCCGCCATTGGCGCACGATGGCGTTACGCGCACATCTCGCGCCGGTGGCCTTGGCCTTGTCGACATTGGCCCTGTCGAATCCGGCATGGTCGGCGCAAGCGCCGAAGCCTGCCGAAGCTGCGACGCGAGAAGCCAACGCCGCGCTGCTGAAAGAACTGCCGTTCTCCGACAAGACATCGTTCGAGCTGGCCCACAAAGGTTTCGTCGCGCCGTTGCCAGATGCCATGATAAAAGGCGCTCAGGGGAACATGGTGTGGGATCCCACCAAGTACAACTTCATCAAGGAAGGCTCCGAGGCGCCCGCCACAGTCAACCCCAGCCTGTGGCGGCAGTCGCAGCTGCTGAATATTTCGGGCCTGTTCGAGGTGGCCGACGGCATTTATCAGGTGCGCAACCTGGACCTGTCCAATATGACGATCGTCGAGGGCAAGGAAGGGCTGACCATCATGGATCCGCTCATTTCCACCGAAACGGCCAAGGCCGCGCTGGACCTGTATTACCAGCATCGCCCCAGGAAGCCCGTGGTGGCCGTGATCTACACGCATAGCCACGTCGATCACTATGGCGGCGTGCGAGGGGTGGTGGACGAGGCCGACGTCAAGGCCGGCAAGGTGAAAATCTATGCGCCACTGGGTTTTCTTGAGCACGCGGTGGCCGAGAACGTCATGGCTGGCACGGCAATGAGCCGCCGCGCCAGCTATATGTACGGCAACCTGCTGCCGCCCAGCCCGACCGGCCAGGTCGGCGCAGGGTTGGGGACGACGACCTCGGCGGGCACGGTCACGCTGATTCCGCCTACCGACATCATCGAGAAAACCGGCGAAACCCGTACCATCGACGGCCTGACGTACGAATTTCTGTATGCACCGGGCAGCGAGGCGCCGGCCGAGATGCTGTACTACATCAAGGAAAAGAAGGCGCTGAACACGGCGGAGGACTCCACCCACACGCTGCACAACACATATTCGCTGCGTGGCGCCAAGATTCGCGATCCGCTGGCGTGGTCGAAGTATCTGAACGAAGCCCTGGCACTGTGGGGCGACGATGTGCAGGTCATGTACGCCATGCACCACTGGCCGGTGTGGGGCAACAAGGAGGTCGGCGAACAGCTCAGCCTGCAGCGCGATATGTACCGCTACATCAACGATGAGACGCTGCGCCTGGCCAACATGGGCTACAACAAGGAAGAAATCGCCGAGCAGGTCAAGCTGCCCGAGGCGATCGCCACCAAGTTCTCAAACCGAGGCTATTACGGTTCGCTGAACCATAATGTGCGCGCCACCTATGTGCTTTATCTGGGCTGGTTCAACGGCAATCCGGCCACCTTGCACACGCTGCCTATCGAAGAGGGGGCCAAGCGTTACGTGGACATGATGGGGGGCACGGACGCCCTGCTGAAGAAGGCGCGCGAATATTACGCCAAGGGGGAGTACCGCTGGGTGGCTGAGGTCGTCAACTATGCGGTATTCGCTGACCCCAAGAACCAGGCGGCGCGCGATCTTCAGGCCGATGCCCTGGAGCAGATGGGTTACCAGGCCGAAAGCGGGCCGTGGCGCAACTTCTACCTGACCGGCGCGAAGGAGCTGCGCGAGGGCGTGCAGAAACTGCCTGTACCGGATACCGCCAGCCCCGATACCGTGCGGGCCATGACGCTGGATATGTTGTTCGACTATTTCGCGGTGCGCCTGAATCGCGAAAAGACCGCGGGCAAGCACGTCGTGCTGAATCTCGACTTCACGGACACCAACCAGAAATACATCCTGGAGATGGGCAATAGTGTGCTCAACCATACCGAAGGCAAGCAGGCCAAGGACCCGGATGCCAGCCTGTCTCTGGCGCGTGAAACGTTGAACGACATCATGCTGAAGAAAACGACGCTCAAGGATGCCCTGGCCAAGGGGGACGCCAAGCTCAGCGGCGACCAGTCCAAGCTGAACGACGTGTTCGGCTCGCTCGACGACTTCGAGTTCTGGTTCAACATCGTGACGCCGTAGCTTTGAGACGGCCGGCCGTCGGGGGCCGGCCGACGCCCGCGCGGACGCCGCGCCATGGGTCATATGCTGCCGTGGCGACAGCCTTCAAACCTTGCTGGCTGTCGGACGCAAGCCCGTATCGGAGGGGCTTGTGGCGGCGTGGCTGCAATAAGGGGCCGGGTTCAAGCGCGAGGCGGTGCGGCCGTTGCGCCTGGGCGGGCAGGGGGCGGCGTTGCTGGGCTCAGCTCTCGGGATACACGCCGTGCAAGGCGCCACGCGTCCAGTATGGGGTGTACTCGTTGATCATGTCCAAGTGCCTGGCGTAGGGGCCCAGTCCAGAGGTTTTTTCCTGGTGCGAGAAGGATTCGTGGGCTTCAACCAAGGCCAGGAATCGTGGGCCGTTATCGGCGGGCTCGCGATACACGCGAAGCTGCTGAACGCCGGCCCGGTTCGAGAAAGCGCTGCGCAGCGTGCTTACCAGGTCTGCCTCGTGTTGCAGCGTCAAGCCGACGAACCTCAGCAGCAGCAGCCTTGGCGCGCGTTGCGTGATGGCCTGCCGGGGATAGACCTGCTGCGCGGCCATGCGCGACTGGCCGCGCACCCGGTTGAGCACGCGTTTGCTCCATGGGCTGAAGCGCTCGCCGGATACGTCCTGGTAGGGCTTGTCGTCCAGGACCTCGATATTCGACAGGTCATACAAGGCCAGGTAGCGCGGCCAGCCCGCCACGCACACGTATCGCAGGGCGGTCTCGAATCCTGGCAGGCCGGCCCGTTCCGGCAGGTGCTCGGTGTCGTACCAGTCGTTGAATTCCGCTTCCATGCCGGCGGGCGGTTCCATGGAGACAAGCAGCAGGGCTTTGGAGTGGGTCATGATGCGATTGCCTGGATTTGCGTTGCCATGGCCTGGATCGACGAATAGACCGGCCGGCCGAATTCGGTTTCAAGCTGGTGCAGCACGTTGAAGGTGGGCAATTGCGCACAGGCGATGAACATCGCTTCGCAATCGTCGTTCATGGTCTGCCTGGCGATATGCGAGACGGCCTGGGCGCTGATTCTGCCCAGCTCATCCACATCCTTGGCGTACAGGCTGTCGAAGGCGGCGATCTCGATGCCGGCATTTGAAATAAAGCCTTTCAGCTGGGCATTGACGGCATCCGAGTACGGGGTCACCACCGCAACCTTGCGTATGCCGTCCTGGGTCAGCACGGACGTCATGGAGCTGGCTATGGTCGCGACGGGCTTGCCGGTGTTTTCGCGCAGTTGGCGCGCCAGTTCCTGGTCGCCCACGGGGCCCAGCAGGAATCCGGCGGCCGTGCAGCCATATGCCACGACATCGATGTCGCCGGTACCCAGCTTTTCCCTGGCCAGGGCCAGCGCGTTTTCCTTGTAGGCCGGCAAGGCCGCCGCATTCAGCAGGCCTTTGTCTCGTGGGATTTTGACGACTTCAAGGCGGCAGCCGGGCAGCCAGAGCGGCAGTTCCTCTGCTACCCTGGTGTTGTTCTCTGGAATCAAGACGCCGATGCGTATGGCCGTGGGCATGATGAACCTTTGGTAGTGTGACTTGTGCACGCCTGCGCGCCGGGGGCGGCGTGCGGCGGGAAGGCAGGGGGCGCTCTTTTACTGAGCCTCGAAAACCGAAGGCACGTAGCCTCTGCGCCAATACGGGATGTAGAACGTCATCAGGTCCAGATGGTCGGCCGCCGGTCCAAGGGCGCTGGCGGTGACCGGAATCCGCGGGTCGTGCGCGCGGCATTCCACCAGCGCGATATAGTCGCCCTGCAGTGGCCCGGATCCCCTGAAAACCCTGGCCTGAAGCAGATCTTCAGACGAATCCACGATGGCCTGCAGCCCCTCGATGAGCGCTGCCTCATGGGCGCCCGGCATCTCGCGAAAACGCATCACCGCCACTTGCAGCGGCCGGCCCCGATCTCCCATCAAGGCGGGGCCGGGGTATATCTGGTCGCCGGAAAACCGGTACTGGCCATGCAGCTTGGTCAGGATGCGCTGCGCCCAGGGCGAGAAGCGGGCGCCCGGAGCGCGCGTGTACTGGGGGTGTTCAAGCGCATCGACCGAGGCAAGGTCGTACAGGGCCACATATTTGGGCCATCCTTTTACCGCGACATACCGCGACGAGCGATCGAAGCCGGGAACCGTCGACAGGCGCGGAAAGTGTTCCGTGTCGTACCACTCGTTGAACTCTTCTTCCAGGTCCCCGGGCGGGGTCATCATGGCAAGCAGCAGGGCCTTCGTCATATGTCATCCTGGTAAGGTGGTGGTCTCAAGGGCTGGCGCCGCGTCACGGTTTCGAGAGCGACTGGACGGCAAGGTAGGCGCCCACGATCGCGGGCCCCAGTGTCGATCCGCCGCCGGGGTAGAAGCCCCGAAACGGCGAGGCCTGGTCGTTGCCGCAGGCATACAGGCCGGATATGGGTTGCCCTGCGGCATTCAGGGCCTGCCCGGACGCGCTGGTCTTCAGGCCCATCGCGGTGCCTATCGTCGCGGGGTGGATCCGCAGGGCGACAAAAGGCGGCGTTTCGATAGGCGCGAGATTGGGGTTGGGCCAGGTCATATTGTGGCCGAACATTCTGTTGTAGGCCGAGGCCCCCTTGTGGAAGTCGGGGTCCTGGCCCGTGCGGGCGCTTTGGTTGTGGCGCTGCACGGCGGCGGCCAGGGCGCCTGGATCGATGCCGATCTTCGGGCCCAGCTTGTCGAGCGTGCTGGCGACGGTGATGTAGCCACGGCGAATCCAGGGGCGCAGCGAGCGGTTCCATGGCCAGGGCCGTATGAGCCCCAATCCGTGCCTGCGGACGAACTCGCGGTCGGTGATGAAGTAGAAGGGTTTTCCATCCGCCCCGCCGTTGGCGAAGATCGCGGTGACGATATCGTGGTAAGAGTTGGCCTCGTTGACAAACCGTTCCCCTTGTTCGTTGACCGCGATCACCCCGGGCCGGCCGCGATCGAGATAGCCGTAGATGACGGGAGTATCGGCGCCGTTCTTTTCGCGGCTGGCCGACGCGGGGGTCCAGAAGCCGACGCTGCTGAGCTCGCGGTCTACCGAGGCGCCCGCATCCAGCGCCGCCTGGATCCCTGTGCCCGTGCAGGCGGGGTTGCACAGGCTGAAGCGATGCGGAGTCGCCGGGCCGTAGCGCCGCAGCATTTCCTGGTTGTGCGCGAACCCGCCAGTGGCAAGCAACACGGCTTTCGACGCCCGGATACGCTTGGGCACGCCGCCGACGACCACGGTCGCGCCGATCACCCGGTCATGGTCGATCGCCAGGCTTTCAAGGTCGGCCTGGGTCAGAATCCTGCAGCCGAGTTTGTCGACACTGTAAAGAAGCCGCGCCGCCAGGGCGTTGCCCGAGCGCAGGTCGGTGCCACGGGCATACCGGATACGGTCCATCCCATACCGCAGCAGCTTGCGCAGCACGCGCATGAGGGCCCGGGGCGATGAGAACGGGCGCAGAAAGTCATGGACCTCTTCGGGGCCGAGCATCAGCCCGCCCAGGACCATCAAGCGGTGCAAGGGGGGATGCAGCAAGGAAAAATTGCGTCCCAGCTTCTTGCCGTCGAAGGGTTGCGGAAACAGCGAGCGTCCGCGTGTCGCGCCGCCCGGCAGGCTTGACCGATAGTCCGGCCAACTCGACAGGTCGAACTTCACCTCCGTATTTTCATTCAGGAAGTCGATGACCTTGCCTCCCGTGGCAAGGTAGGTGTCTATCACTTCCTCCTGGTAGAAATCGCCCAGCAGCGCCTTCAGGTATGTCCTGGCCGCCTCGAGCGTATCGCCCGCGGCCAGCCCGGCCTTGGTGCCAGGCACCCAGATGCCGCCGCCCGAGGTCGCGGTGGTGCCGCCCACATAGGCGAGTTTTTCGCAGATCAGTACGCGCAGACCTGCCTGCGCGGCAAACAGTGCGGCGGACAGGCCGCCGGCCCCGCTGCCTATCACCAGGACGTCGGTCTCGTCGTCCCAGCGTTCTGGACTGGCTTCAGATACTACGGGGCTCATCGCCGCACTCCTGGCAGGAATCTCTTGGTGTCTTGCTGCATGCATGCCGTGCCCAGGGACCCTATTGCTGCCTGGCGCCCAATTCATCGACCGTCGCCATCCATTTGGCTTCTTCCGCCGCCAGGAACTGGCTCAGTTCTTCGGGCGAGGAGCCCCGCTGTTCCACGCCTTGCGCCGTCAGCTTGGCTATGAGGTCGGGATTCTGCAGCGCGGCCCTGGTGCTTTCGTTCAAGCGCTTGACGATGTCTGGCGGAACGTTTGCCGGGGCCAGCAGTGCGTACCACACCGTGCTGGTGAAGCCGGGCAGGCCCGCCTCGATGGCGGTGGGCAGGTCGGGCAGCAGTGCGCTGCGTTTCGCGCTGGTGACGGCCAGGGCCCGGATCTTCTGCGACTGTATCTGCGGCACCATGGGGCCGATGCCGCTCATCATGAACTGCACATCGCCGCTCATCAGCGCAACCGCCGCGGGCGCCGCGCCCTTGTATGGAATCCGCTGCAAATTCAAGCCGGCGGATTTCAGCATGAGCGCGGTCTGCAGATAGGTGATGCTGGCCGTGGTCGCGTAGTTGAGCTGGCCGTCGCGCGCCTTGGCGTAGTCGATGAATTCCTTCAGCGTCCTGGCCGGCAGGTCGGTTGGAATGGCGACGACGTTGGGCACTTCGCCGATCGTCGAAATGGGCGTGAAGTCGTCGCGAACCTTGAATTTCGCGTCCTTGAACAGGCTGGGATTGATGGCGTGCGCGGAAGAGGCCAGATAAATGGTGTAGCCGTCGGGCTTTGCGTTCCGGACGGCCTGGGAGGCCAGCAGGCTGTCGGCGCCGGGGCGGTTTTCGACCACTATCGGCACCCCCAGCTCGGCGGCAAGCTGCTGGGCGAAGGCGCGCGCCATGACATCGGTGGGGCCGCCGGCTGCAAACCCGGCTATCAGGGTGACCGGCTTGGATGGGTAATCGGACGCCATGGACAGCATGGGCATCAGTGCGGCCAGGCCGGCAAGCATTAATTTGATCATTTTGTCTCCCTTAATAAGTTATTTGAATCTGCATAATCAATAATCAGAATGAATGCTGCATGAATATCGGTGCCGCCCGGCGCCGTGTTTATGAACGGCATGGTATGAATACTCATTCAATATTGGGCGGATAAAGGGCCAGCCCCGATGGCGGCCGCCGGACCGCCGGGATGTGTTCAGTGCGGGAAGATGCGTGTTATTGCCGGGCGCCGATTCCGCGTGCGGCATGCGGCATTTCGGAGCCGGTCGCCGAGGGCGCGCCGGGCCACGGCGTGCTGTCGCCCACGCTGCTTGCCGCCAGGGCGCGCGCCTTGCCGGAGTCCACAAGAGGGCCCGCATGGCCCGCGGTTGCGGCTGTGCCGCGCAGCGGCGTCGGCGCGGCAACCGTCGCGGCAAGCCCGGCGGCAATTCCCCTTGTCATTTTGTCTCCTTCATTATTGAAGTGAATCGACCTGATTGCGAATCTGAATAATGCGAAGCACGCGCTTCACAATATGCATATAGGCAAGGAAGGCGGCCACTTCAAACTGCAGATCAATATGAATGAATGTCCATTTAATCTACAGAACTTGCAAGCACAAGTCAACGCGCCGTGGCTGGGAATTTTATTTTTCCGCGGGTTTTGCGGTAGACGGTATTAATCGTTCCGCAACAGGCAATACCGTGGCCAGGCCGCGCGACAGGATCTGGATCAGAGGGTCCGTTTCGGCGCTGCGCGCGTAGGCGAAATGCATGGTGGTGCGGTGCACGCTGATCGGAACGATGAAAAACGCGCCGCGCGCCTGCTCGGCCTCGGCGAATTCGCGGCGGGTGAACCCCAGCCCGACTCCCTGCGACACCATGGCGCGCAGCAATCGTTCGGTGTTGACTTCAAGCGCGGGACGAATGGTGATGTTGTGGGACCGAAACAGTTGAGCAGTGATCTCGGAGTGCGCGCTGCCCGTCGTGGTCATGACCCACGGCAGCTTGGCGAGTTCCGGCCAGGTTGCCGTGGCGACACGTTCGCGCCAGCTTTGGGGGGCCACCACCACCAGTTCGCGCTGTCCGATTTCGTACTCGCGCAGGTTGGCTTCATTGGTGCATGAAACGTAAAAGCCCGCGTTGATTTCCCCGGTGAGGATTCCCTGGCGGACCGAGGACGAGTTGCGGGATTCGATGCTGAGTTCGATCAGCGGGTAGTGTTCATGAAACCACTTGACCAGCGATGGCAGGGCCGCGTGCACCGAGGGGTCTTCGATGGTGCCGATTGCAATCCTGCCCGAAGCGCTGCCGCGCAGTTCGCTGGCAGTGCTGAGCAGTTCCAGCGACGAGGCAAGCAGCCGCGCGGCCTGTTCCGATAGCTGCAACCCCGCCGCGGTGGGAACAACCCCTCGCGGCGTGCGCGTGAACAGCGGAAGGCCGAACTGCTGTTCAAGTGAGCGCAGGTGGTGGCTGGCCGCCGGCTGGCTGATGCGCAGGCGTTCGGCGGCGCGTGTCAGATGACCTTCCTGCACCACAGCGACCAGCGTTCTCAGGTGCGTGAGGTTCAGCACGCCGGACGCGCGAGATTCGGCGGGAGAATCGTGGTCATTCGAGTTCACTATTGGACGCCCCTCATCTTGGTGAATAGTATTCGGCATCACTCTAGCAGAGGCAAGGACGGGCGGACCAGGTGGAAACCACAGCAATGAAAGACGTTACCCCGGCGCGTGCCGACTACCCATGGGATGGTGAGCGGGACGTCATCGTCATCGGCAGTGGATGCGCCGGTCTGAGCGCGGCGCTGCTGGCCGCAAAGAAATCGTTGGACGTGGTGCTGTGCGAGAAATCATCGCAAGTCGGCGGCACCACCGCCAGCGCAGGCGGCGTGATGTGGATTCCGAACTCCCGCGAGGCTCGCGCCGCCGGGGTCGATGATTCATCGGAGCAGGTGCGCGTGTATCTGCGCGCGCTGATGGGAGCGTATTACCGCGCAGACCTGGTCGATCCGTACTTGAAGTCGGCCCCGCTTGCCGCCCAGGCGATTCAGGAGGATACCCAGGTACGGCTGAAGCTGATGCCGGCCATGTCGGATTACCATGCGTCGCTGCCCGGTGGAAAGGCGGGAGGGCGTTCGCTCGAGCCCGAACGCTTCGATGGCCGGCGGCTTGGCGCCGACTTCGAGCTCGTGCGCGCCCCGATCAAGCGCCTGATGCTGCTGGGCGGCCTGTACATCGACAAGCGCCGCATCGACGAGTTTCTCAATCCATTTGGCTCGTTCAGGAATTTCATTGGCGTCATAAGAACGCTGGCTCGCTATGCGATCGATCGCACCAGGTTTTCCCGGGGCACCGATATCGGGGCCGGCAACGCGTTCGTTGCGAGTGCGCTGCTCAGCTTGCGTGAGCGTGGCGTGCCGATATGGCTCAATTCCCCCATGGTGTCGCTGGTGCGCAACCCGCAAGGCGGCGTCGCCGGCGTGGCAATATGCCGCGACGGCAAGTTGCAGCGGATACGGGCGCGCAAGGGCGTCATCCTGGCCGCCGGCGGTTTTCCACGCAATGCGGCCCTGCTTGAAGAGCTGGCGGGCGGTTTTCCGCACGACCAGAGCGTGGGATATGAAGGCAATGTCGGCGATACGCTGCAGGCCGCCCGCCAGGCCGGCGCGGCCATCGACGCCGACCTGGCGTCGCCGTGCTGGTGGACGCCCACGTCCAGGAACAAGGAGGCCGACGGCAGTATGTCGACGGTGCTGTACGGGTATCTCGACCGCAGTCGTCCGGGCATGATCGCCGTGAACGCGGCAGGCAAGCGGTTCGTCAACGATTCGGACTCGTACCACGACATTGTGTACGCGATGTTCAAGGACGGTGTCACGCCGGACAGCCGCTTTTATCTGATTTGCGACCGCCGGTTCGTATGGAAACGGGGCCTTGGCAACTTGATCAAGCCGTATTGCCTGTCTCTGGGACGTTACGTGCGTAGTGGCTACATTAGCACCGGGCGCAGCATACGCGAACTCGCGGCCGCGATCGGGATCGATCCCGATGCGCTGGAAGTAACGGTCACGCGGCACAACGGCTTCTGTGAAACCGGCGTAGACCTGGATTTCGGCAAGGGGGGCAATCCGTACAACCGGATGTTCGGCGATCCGCGGGTCAAGCCGAATCCCAATCTGCTGGCGATCCGCCATGCTCCTTTCTTTGCCCTGCGTATCTACCCGGGCACACTGGGCACGATACTGGGGCTGAAGGCGACGGCCGATGCGCAGGTGGTGGGTCAGGACGGCGAGGCGATTCCGGGCTTGTACGCATGCGGAAACGATATGTCGTCGGTGTTTCGCGGGTTTTATCCGGGGGCAGGCGCCACGCTGGGTCCGGGCCTGGTATTCGCGTATCGCGCCATCGAGCACCTGGCGCGGTCCTCAGGCGGATCGGCCGCGCAATCCGCTTGACAGCACGAGATGGTCTCATTTAAAACTATTCACATGCATAAAATAAAATTCACACATGTGAATAAATAGCGGGCCCGGCATCGGGACCTGCCCACCACCAGGAGACCATCGTGAGCTTCTTTGGCCGTCTAGGCATGGCGTGCGCCATGCTGACACTCGCTGTGCCTTTGGCTGTACGTAGCGCATATCCGGAAAAGCAGGTTCGCATCATCGTGCCCTTTGCCTCGGGCAGCCTGACCGACGTGGTGTTCCGCAGCCTGGCCATGGAGCTGGAGCGCGAGCTCGGCCAGCCGGTCATCATCGACAACAAGCCGGGCGCCAGCGGCATCATCGGAACCCGCGCCGCGCTGAGCGCCGCGCCGGACGGCTATACCCTGGTGTCCGTAGGCGTGACGAACGGCGCCAGCAACAAGTCGCTGTTCAAGGACCTGCCGTATGACCCGAGCAAGGACTTCACGCCCATAGGCAAGGTGGCCGATTCGCCGTTCGTGCTGGTGGTCAGGGCCGACTCGCCGATCAACTCGCTGGCGGACCTGTACAAGCAGGCCCGCGCCGAGCCGGACTCGGTGCGCTACGGCTATGCCTCCGGCAGCGCGCAGGTGTCGGGCGCCATGCTGGCCAACGCGGCAGACGCGCGGTTCGCGTTGATTCCGTACAAGAGCTCGCAGCAGATCCTCACCGATATCGTCGGGCAGGTGGTGGACGTCACCCTGAGCGACTTCGCCGGCGGCATGGCGCTGGTGCGCGGCGACAAGCTCAAGGCGCTGGGCGTGACCTCGCGCACTCGCTTTCCCCTGGCGCCGGAACTTCCCACTTTGATAGAAGGCGGCGCCCAGGACTACGAGATCACGGTCTGGTTCGGGCTGGTGGGGCCGGCGCAGCTGCCGCAAGACGTGCAGCGGCGCCTGTCCGATGCCCTGGTCAATGCGCTCAAGCGTCCGCAATTGATCGAGCGCTTCACCACCCAGGGGCTGACGGCCACGCCGAGCTCATCGCAGGAGTTCAAGACGTTCCTGGACAAGGAAATCCTGGTCTGGGGGCAGATGATCAAATCGGCCGGCCTGACGCCGCAGTAGCGGCGGGGCGGCGGCGGATCCGCAGGGCGCGGTCCGCTACTGCCCTTCGTGCACGGCGATGGCCTGGCGCAGCCGGGCGCCTGTTTGCAGCAAGGTTTCGACGTGCGCGTCCCAGTTGCGCTCCATGCGCTCGTACGGGCCGACGATGGAAACCGCATACCACTCCGAGGCCAGCTGGAACGGCAGGGCGACGGCCGCCAGGTCTTCCACGCTCTCGCCCACGTTGCTGGACCAGCCGCGCGCCTTGGTTTGCGCCATGTCACGCAGGAAGGCCTCGCGCGTGGCGATGGTGCGCGAGGTGAGGGCGCGCCAGTTCGCCTTGGCCAGCAGCGCTTTCTGTTCCTTCTCGTCGAGCATGGGGAAGATCGCCTTGCCGATGGAGTTGGTGTGCGCGGCGCGGCTTTCGCCGACCTGGACGTGATAGCGGATGGGTTGATGCGACAGCGCCACGTCCAGGTAGATGACCTGCCCGTCCTGGCGCTTGCCCAGTACGGCTGTTTCCTGGCTGATGTTGCGCAGTTCCTCCAGGAACGGGCGCACGAGTTCGAGCACCTGATCGGCCGCGTCGATGGACTGGCAGACGAGCAGCATCTTGCGCGTGGGGAAGTAGCCGCCGCGCTTGCGGGTCTCGTAGAGATAGCCCTTGGCCACCAGGGTGCGAACCAGCGCCAGCGTGCTGGACATCGGCACGTCGAGCGCGCGCGCCATGTCGGTCAGCGACAGTGGCTTGCCTTCCTTCGAGAACAGTTCGAACACATCCAGTGTGCGGACAACCAGCTTGACTTCCATGGCAGACCATTCGTAGCAAAAACCCGCTGCCGCCGAGCGGATCGGCGGACAGTTCGAAGGTGCGTCAGTTTACCCGAAGCCCCGCGCCGCTGCGGCCGCCGCCGTCCGCGCCGCTCAGTCGATCAGCTTGCGTTCGCGCAGCACGCCTTCGGCGGTGCGCGTGCCTTCCACGCCCGCGGGAATACCGCAATAGATGGCGACCTGCATCATGACGGCACGGATTTCCTCCACATTGCAGCCATTGTTGACGGCGCCGCCCACGTGGGTCTTGAGTTCCTGCACGCGCCCCATGCACGCCAGCAAGGCGATGACCAGCATGCTGCGTTGCTTGGGCGTGAGGGTTTCGTCGCCCCATACCTCGCCGAAGCAATATTCGTCCGTCAGGCGCCGCAGGCTCCCGTTGAAGCTGTTGGTGCTGTCGACCCGTTGCGCGTAGTACGCGTCGCCGAGCGTCTGCTTGAGGATGTCGCGTCCGACTTCAAGGCGTGTCTTGGCCATGTGGCGCTCCGTGCGTCAGTGTTGGGGTTGCGGTTCGCTGCCGAACTGGGTGCCAGCCCAGGCTTCGTAGCGCTTGATGACGTTGCCGTAGTCGACCGGGCCGTCTCCCTGCGAGATGGCGAACTGCAGCATCTGCCGCGCGGCGTCGCTGACCCACATGGGCACGCCTTGCCGTGCGGCTTCGTCCAGGCACAGCTTGACGTCCTTGTGCAGCAGCGTGGTGGTGAAGCGCAAGGGGAAATTCCGGTCCACGACGCATTGCGGAATCTTCACTTCGGTGGAGAAGTTGCGCCCGCTGGAGACATTGATGATGTCGAGCATGACGCGCGCGTCGATGCCGGCGCGGCTGCCCAGCACCAGGCCCTCGAAGCTGGCCAGCGTCGCCGCGGCGCAGATGGTGTTGTTGATCACCTTCATCAATTGGCCCTGGCCGGGTTCCTCGCCCAGGTAGAAGAGGTTGCGGCCGATGACCCGCAGGATGCCGGATACCGTTTCGTATGCCTGCGGCGCGCCGGAAACCATGATGCTCAGGCTGCCGTCGGCCGCGCCGGAGGTGCCCCCGCTGACCGGCGCGTCCACTAGCTGGATCGCGCGCCCGGCCAGGCGCTCGGCGGCCCGCTTGGAGACTTCCGGGCCTGTCGTCGAGGTGTCGACGATGAACTTGACGGCCTTGCCATGGATCAGCCCCTGGGCCCCGGTCAGCACCTCTTCCACCACGGCCGGCGTCGGCAGGCTGACCACGACGGTCGAGACCTGGTCGGCCATGGCCTGGGGGCTGTCCGCCCAGCTTGCGCCGATCGCCTCGAAGGCCGCGCGCCGGGATGCGTCCACGTCGAATACCGCCGGCGCGTAGCCCGCCTCGCACAGGCGGCGTGCCATGTGCGCGCCCATGTTGCCCAGTCCGATAAAGCCGATCTTGTCCACCTTGCGCCCCTCCCTCGATAAGTGTTGGGTAATCGCCAAGTCCCGGGCCCGGCTGTTGGGGCGGAACGGGTTTTCCGGCATGTGAAGGCGTCGACGCGGACCCTGTTGCTGGCCGTCCGGGCCAACCGTCCCGCCGGGCAGGCGCCTGTTGCGCAGCGCGGCCGCCCGGCGGGATGAGTGATTCTACGTATTTCCTGTATGAGAATCAATATTCACTAGTATGAATTTATCGGCCGGCACGGCGCGAGCCTCCTCAGCGTTGGGAATCCAGCTGTTCCTTGTTGGTCACGACGGCCTGCGCCTTCAGGTAGCTCTCGATGAGCAACTGGTAGTCCGGGAATACCGCGCTATAGGCTTCGGCCCATTTTTCGGCGTCCGGACGGTTCCAGGTGCGCTGGATTTCGGAGCATACCGCCGCGGTGTCCATCGGCACGACGCCTGCCTGCACGACCCGGGCCAGGGTGATTTCCTGCGCCATCTTGGAGTAGGTTCCCGAGGCGTCCACCACGGCGAATACCTGATAGCCCTCGGCGACGGCGGCGATGCAGGGAAACGCCATGCACACGCTGGTGATGGTGCCGGCGATGATCAGCTGTTTCTTGCCCGTTGCCTTGACGGCTGCCACGAACTCCGGGTTGTCCCAGGCGTTGATTTCCCCTTTGCGGGCGACGTATCTGGCGTGGGGCGCCGATTCGTGGATCTCCGGGATCAGCGGGCCGTTGGGGCCCTGCGGCACCGAGGCGGTGGTGATGACCGGCATCTTCGCCAGGGTGGCGATCCTGGCCAGCGTGGTGGCGTTGGACCGCAGGGTGGGCATGGGCATGTCATGCACGGTCTGGAACAGCCCGCTCTGGTGGTCGATCAACAGCATGACGGCGTTGTCAGGGTCGATCCTTGGCACCTGCCCGTTGAAATTCGCTATTTGCGCAAAGACGCTCATCGAAATTCTCCTTGAGGTTGTCGTAGCGGCAGCCGTCGCTACGCTGCGTTCGCCGCGTCGGGCAAGGGTGGCCGCGACGCCGCGAGCAAACAGCTTATCGCCGCGCCAGGCGCGCCAATAGTCTGGAAAACGCGCCGCAGAGTCCTGCATCGGGAACGACGGCAGCATTGCCAGGCGCCGTGCCACATGCGCGATAGACGCGCTGCATGAATCGCCATGGGCCCATTGGATCGCCGACGGAGTTGACTTGCATCAAGGCAGGCTATGGCCAAGCCACGCTAGGATGTCTGCATCAATCTCAAGAGCGCTTGCGTGCTTTCGAGAGCCCCCGCCACGGCAATGGTTTGCCGCGCTGTACCCGCACCGGCGGGCACGACAGTCCGGGCAATGACCCGCCCATCGCTGTCGCGCCACGCCGCTCCAGTCCGGACCGAACGCGTCCGCGGCTGGCGGCATGTGTCCCGTAGACCAGCAAGGCAAGCCCCGATGGCGTGGGGCCGATCCGCCATTCATTTCTCGACCGCATGAAGGAGAGCTTCCGCCCATGGATTCCACCCCTGGTTTGATGCATTGGTTGCTTGCGGCGTTGCCGATCGTCGCGCTGATTGTCCTGATGGTGGCCATGCGCTGGACCGCGCAACAGGCCGGCACGACCGGGATCTTCATCGCATCGGCCGTCGCGGTCCTGGCGTTCGCGACGCCGCTGGATACGCTGGCGGTGGCTTCGGCCAAGGGCGTCTGGGACGCGCTGTTCATCCTGTATGTCATCTGGCCGGCCCTGTTGCTCTACCACGTGATGAGCCATTCGGGCGGATACGACGCCCTGCGGCGCGGCATCGAGCTGATGTCCCGCAACGAACTGTTCGTCATCGTGGCGCTGGGCTGGGTGTTCGCGTCCTTCCTGCAGGGCATAGACGGCTTCGGCACGCCCATCGCCGTGGTCGCGCCCCTGCTGGTCGCATTCGGCATGCGTCCGGTCTACGCCGTGGCGATACCGATCATTGCCCATATCTGGGCCAAGTTCTACGGCACGCTCGGCGTGGGTTGGCTGGCCACCTTGCAGGTCGTCGATATCGACGCGGCGACCACGGCGTCGACGGCCCTGCAGGCGGCGCTGCTCATCAGCATCCAGGCTGTCCTGGGCGGGTTCACCATCGTGTGGCTCTATGGGCGCTGGGCGGCGATCCGGTCCGGGTGGCCGCTGGTGCTGGTCATCGCCGCCATCCAGGGCCTGGGGCAGGTGGCGGCCGTTTATGTCGATCCGGTGCTGGCGGCGTTCCTGCCGGCCACGGCGGCCCTGGTGGCGCTGATTCCGCTGTCGCGCTGGTCGCGCTACCGCGAGCCGGACGCTTCCATCGTGGAGCGTCCCGCCATGCTCGACCATGCCTCCAGGAAGCGGGTCGACGCCGAGCCGCCGATGGGGCTGTGGACCGCGCTCGCGCCGTATGGGCTGCTGACCGTGCTGGCCCTGTGCGTGTCGATGATCGATCCGCTGCACAGCCGCCTGGATGCCGTGGCCTGGGGGCTGGCGTTTCCGGAGGTCGCGACCGGCCTGGGGATGACCACCGCCGCCGCCGCGCAGTATTCCGCCTTGCGTCCGTTCAGCCATCCGGGCGCCTACATCCTGCTGACCGCTCTCCTGACCTTCGTGGTTTTCCATCGGCGCGGCTATTTCCGCAAGTGGGCCGAGCAGCATGGCGAGCCGCCGGCGCGCATCGTGCCCGAGCTGCTGCAGGGCGCGGTGCCCGCCTCGATCCCCATCATTGCGTTTCTGGTGATGGCTTCGATCATGAAGCACTCGGGCCAGAACCTGACGCTGGCCATGGGCATCGCCGCGGTGGCGCCCGCCTACGTGTTCGCGTTCCTGTCCAACGCCATCGGCATCCTGGGCGCCTTCATGACATCGAGCAGCACGTCTTCGCAGGTCATTTTCTCCGATGTGCAGATGCGGCTGGCGCAAGCCAAGGGCCTGCCTGTTTCCACCATCCTGGCGGCCCAGAGCGCGGGCGGGGCGATCGGCAATGCCATCGCGCCGGCCAACGTGGTGATGGGCGCGAGCACGGCGGGGATCGCCGGGCAGGAAGGCGAGATCCTGCGCAAGACGCTGCCGTGGACCGTGCTGGCCTTCGTCCTGACCGGCGTCGCCACCGTGCTGCTTGCCTTGTTCATGCAATGACGGAGCCAACCATGATCAAACGTTTTCTGCAGAATCGTATGTCTTATCTGGGCCTGTCGTTCGTGCTGTTCATCGCGGCGCTGCCGCTGATCAGCATCGGCGCGGCCGGTCCGTCGCGGGGGCTGTTCTGGCTCGGGTTCGTATCGATGGGGGTGGCGGCCGCCATCCCTCCGGTGCAGCGGCTGCTGTATCCGCCGAAAGCATCCTGAGCGGACGGCCGGGTCTTCGCTTGCTATCCAAAGGAGTGTTCTCATGATTCATGCCAATGGGCCGCGCACAGGGCGTCCGCCCGCGCTGGGCCGCAGAGGAATGGTCAGTTCCCCCCATTACCTGGCCAGCGGTTCGGGCCTCGAGGTCCTGCGCCGCGGGGGCAGCGCGGTCGACGCCGCCATCGCCACCAACGCGACGCTTTGCGTGGTGTACCCGCATATGGCCGGATTGGGCGGCGACGCATTCTGGCTGATCGCCGCAGGCGCCGCGCAGGGCGTGCAGGCGCTGCAGGCGTGCGGGCCGGCGGGCGCGCTGGCCGATATGGATTTCTATCGCGGCAAGGGCCATGCCGAGGCGATTCCCGCCCGTGGCGCGCTCGCCGCGCTGACCGTGCCGGGCGCGGTGGACGGTTGGCGGCTGGCCCACGAGCGCTACGGCAAGCTGCCGTGGGAAAGCCTGTTCGCCGACGCGATCGAGTACGCGCGGCACGGCGCGCCCGTCAGCCGGTCCCTGGCGGACTGGCTGGCCGCGGACGCCGCTATCCTGGCCGCCGACCCGGGCATGGCGGGCATCTACCTGCCCGAAGGAAAGCCGCAGCGCGAGGGCAGCTATCTGGTCCAGGCCGATCTCGCCCGCACGCTGGAAACCCTGGCCCGGCTCGGGCCGCGCGAGGGGTTCTACGAAGGCGAGGTCGCGCGCGAGATCTGCCGCTATCTGGAAGCGGCCGGAGGGCCGCTGCGCGCCGCGGATTTCGAGCGCTATCGCGCCGAGTGGGTGCAACCCATTTCGGGGACCTATCGCGGCTACGAGGTGTTCCAGATGCCGCCTCCGACGCAGGGGTTCGCGGCGCTGCAGATCCTGAAGCTGCTCGAGCAATGCGACGTCGCGGCCTGGGGCGCCGAGAGCGCGGAGTACTACCACCACGTGGTGGAGGCCATCAAGATCGCGTTCGCCGACCGCGACGAATGGCTGTCCGACCCGGCCTACGTCGACATGCCGCTGGCCACGCTGCTCTCCAGCGAGTACTGCAGGCAGCGGCACGCCCTGATCCGCAGCGAGTCCGCGCTGGCGCTCGACCGGATCGAGGCGGGCATCAAGTTCGGCGGCGCCGCGTCGCGCAAGAGCCCGGACGGTGATACGGTGTACTTCTGCGTGGCCGACGCCGACGGCCTGGTCGTGTCGACCATCCAGTCGATCTACCATGACTTCGGCGCTGCCGTGGTGGGCGGCAATACGGGCGTGATCATGCAGAACCGGGGCTCGTTCTTTTCCCTGGACGCCGATCATCCCAATTGCCTGCAGCCCGGCAAGCACACCTTCCATACGCTCGTGCCGGCCATGCTGATGAAGGACGGGCAGCCCGTGCTTGCCTACGGGACGATGGGCGGCGAAGGCCAGCCGCAGACGCAGGCTGCCTTGCTCACCCGCATGGTGGATTTCGGTTATGACGTGCAGCAGGCGATCGAGGCGCCGCGCTGGCTGATGGGCCGCACCTGGGGCATGAGCTCGCGCGACCTCTGGCTGGAGGCCCGCATCGCCGATGAAACATTGCGGGAACTGCGCTTGCGGGGGCATCCGGTGAAAACCGTGCCGAACTGGGACGGGACCCTCGGCCACGCCCAGGCGATCCGGATCGATCCCGTGACGCGCGCATTCGAGGGCGGCGCGGATCCCCGCGGGGATGGCGCGGCGCTGGGCTTTTGACGACAGGAGTACACAAATATGTTCAAGAAGATTCTGATTCCTACCGATGGGTCGTCGCCGGCGACACAGGCCGCCCACGCGGGCATCGATTTTGCAAAATCCATCGGCGCCGAAGTCGTGGTCGTGAGCGTGGCCCAGCCGTTCGCGGCGGCCTTCGCCTACGACGGGCTGGGCTCCGGCTATGCGTTCAGCGAGGAAGACATCGACAAGTCCATGCTGGAGCAGGCCGAGGCGTACGTGCAGCCGATCGCCGAGCGCGCCCGGGAGGCCGGCCTGCGGGTGGATGGCCGCGCGGTTTCGCATATCAACGTGGCCCAGGGCATCGTGCAGGCCGCCACCGATTCGGGCTGCGACCTGATCTTCATCGGCAGCCATGGCCGCAGCGGCCTGTCGCGCCTGTTGCTGGGCAGCGTAACGGCGAAAGTGCTGCCCCTGGCCTCGATGGCGGTCCTGGTGCACCGCGCCAAGGAAGAACAGTAGCGGGTCCGTCCGCCAGGCTAGAGCGCCAGGGCCCAGAACTCCTGGTCGAATGTCTGGCCGTAGGCGTGTTGGCCCGGCGCCACCATGGTCGCGCGAAACCCCAGGCGGTGATAAAGCGCCCTGGCGTCGACCAGGCAGCTGTAGGTTTCGAGCTGCACCTCTCTGGACCCATGCGCGCGCGCATGGGCCAGGGCCGTTTCCATCATGGCGCGGCCGGCGCCCCTGCCCCGGTAGCGGGGCAGGACCAGCACGAAGTTGAGGAAGGCGATGCCGCCGGGCCGGTCCGAGACGGCGATCGAGGCCGCGCGCTCGTCTTCCACCCAGCCTACCCAGATGCGGTCAAGGGCGCCCGGGCGCCGCCGCAGGGCGGCCATCTTCGCGGCGATGCCGTCGCGAAACCGCCGGTCGAAGCCGAACTCGGCCGCGTAAACCTGCGCGTGCGCGGCAACGATCCATTCGAGGTCGTCCTGTCGGGCGGTTCGTATCGCCAATTCGCTGGCCGTCACGGGTGATCCTGATTCGCTGGGGTGAGCATGGCATTTTCCGCATGCGCAGCCAACGATACACAACCCCCAGTCCCGCGTCACGCCGCGCCGCGGCCTCAGGCTTGGGCGGGCGCCGCGGCGTCCGCCCGTGCCTGGCGGGCAGGCGCGACGCCGGCGTCGTGCGGCGCGAGCAGGTCGGCCGCCTGCCGCAGGCTCAGCTTTTCGCCCTGCAGCATGGCCAGGTCGCGAGCCAGCATGGCCGCCGAAGGCGCGGCCAGGGGGTCGCGCGGCAGCAGGCGCGTGCGCAGCATGGCGTCGGCCAGCAGCAGCCGGCGGCCGTCCACCCCTTCCTGCGTGGCTTCCCAGGCCATCAGCACCGCCGCGCTGGCATGGTAGAGGGCGGACGCCGCCCGGCGTACCTCGGACTCGTGGCGCGGGTCGCCGGCGACGCCTTCGGCAAGCTGGCAGGCCGCCGCGACCGCCTCGGCCAGCGGGCCGGCGATCACCGGCGCCTGGGCGCGCACGGCCCGCAGCTTCTCCAGCAGCAGGGCGCGCAGCGCGATGTGCGCCTGGTCCTTGCGCACCGCGCGCTCGATGGCGTCGAGCGCATTGATATTGCTGGTGCCTTCCCACAGCACGCCGATATGGGCATCGCGCACCAGGCGGGCATTGACGAAGTCCTCGATATAGCCGTTGCCGCCGCGCACTTCCATCGCGCCGGTCGCCACGGTGACGTTGTCGCGGCACGCCCGCAGTTTCAATAGCGGGGTAAGCAGGCGCAGCGCCGCCTTGCATTGCGCGTCGCCGCCATACGCCTTGGCCATCGCGTCGGCGGTTGCCATGGTCATGGTAAGCGCGGCCTCGGTCGGCACGAGCAGCTTGAGCAGCTGGCGCTGCATGAGCGGGTAGTCGACGACCTGCCGGCCGAAGGCCTGGCGATGACGGGCGGCCTGCATCGATTCGTTCAGGCAGCGGCGCATCATGGCCGCGGCGCGTACCGCGTGCGACAGGCGGGACAGGTTGACCTGCTCCATCATCTGCTTGATGCCCTGGGTCGGGTCGCCGACGAGATAGGCGAAGGCGCCGTCGATGCGCAATTCTCCGCTGGCCATGCTGCGCGTGCCCAGCTTGTCCTTGAGGCGGACAATCCGGTAGCTGTTGCGGCTGCCGTCTTCACGGTAGCGCGGCATCGCGAACAAGGCCAGTCCCCGCGTGCCCGCCGGAGCGCCTTCCGGGCGCGCCAGGATCAGCGCGATGTCGGCGTCCACATGGGACGAGAACCATTTCTCGCCATGCAGATGCCACTGACCATCGATCTGCCGGGCGGTGGTCTCGACCTGTCCCACGTCCGAGCCGCCCGATTTCTCCGTCATGAACTGCGTGCCTTTCCAGAGATCCTGCAGATTGTCGGCCAGCATGCGAGGCAGCAGCCTGGCCTGGAGGGCCTCGCTGCCGAACTTGCGTATCAGGTGGATGGAGGTGTCGGTCACGCTGATCGGGCACATCTGGCCGAACTCGGACTGCACGAACAGGTACTGAAAGACGTATTTCGTGATGGGCGACAGGGTGCCGGCGTAGCCCATGGCCCCCGGCCGGTGCGTCATGGCATGGAACTGGAATTGCTCGAACGCAATATGTTCCATCTCCTGGTAGGCGGGGTGGTACTCGATCCAGTCCTCGTCTTCGCCCCAGCGCGAGCGCGCATGCAGGACCGGGCCGTGCTTGTCGGCCACCATCGCCAGTTCATTGAGCCGGCCGCCGGCCAGTTTTCCCATGCGCTCGAAATGCGGCCGGAAGTATTCCAGTTCGGCGCCTGGCACGTAAACGGACAGGAGCTGTTGCAGGCTCGGGTCGATGGCGAAGAAGTCCAGGCCGGCGCAATCCGGCGCCAGCTTTTCCGAACTCTGTGTCGAGCGGGCGGGCCGTTTCCGGGCGAAAGAACCATAGTCGGGTTGGTAGGCCATGAGCGGTCTCCGTGTTGTCGAAAGGGGCGAGGCTCAGATCACGCCGGCCTGGCGCAGGCCGGCCTGTTGCGCTTCATCCAGGCCCAGGCGCTCGCGCAGCACATCGGCCGTGTGCTGGCCCAGCATGGGCGGGCCGGCCAGGTGGTCGAGCGGGGTCTCGGAGAACCGCAAGGGGCTGGCGATGGTGCGAAAGACCGCGCCGTCTTCCAGCGCGATGTGGGTCTCGATGTTGCGCGCCTTGACCTGCGGGTCCGCCAGCGCCTGCTCGAAGTCGTTGATCGGGGCGCAGGGAACGCCCGCGGCGTCCAGCACGGCGAGCCATTGCGCGCTGGTCTTGCCTGCCATGACGACGGCCAGCTGCGAGAGCAGCTCGTCGCGGTTCTGCAGGCGCCCGGACACGGTTACGAAGCGCGCATCGGCGCACAGGTCGGGGCGTTGCGCGGCGCGGCAGTACGCCGCGAACAAGGCATCGTTGCCGACGGCCACCACGATCTGGCCGTCGCGGGTGTCGAATACCTGGTACGGCACGGCGTTCGAATGGGCGTTCCCGTAACGGCGGGGCATGCTGCCCGAGGCCATGTAATTGACCGCCTGGTTGCTGTTGAACGCCATGGCGCAGTCCAGCAGCGCCATGTCCAGGTGCTGGCCCCGGCCGTGGCTTTCGCGCTCGAGCAGCGCGGCGAGCACGGCCACGGTCGAATACATGCCGGTGGTGATGTCCGCGACGGCGATGCCCACCTTCTGCGGCCCGCCGCCGGGCAGATCATCGCGTTCGCCGGTGATGCTCATCAGTCCGCTCATGGCCTGGAACACGAAGTCGTACCCGGGCTTGTGGCGGTATGGGCCGGTGTGGCCGAAGCCCGTGACCGAGCAATACACCAGGCCGGGGTTGACGGCCTTCAGGTCCTCGTACCCCAGGTCATAGCGCGCCAGGGTGCCGGTCTTGTAGTTCTCCACCAGGACGTCGCAGTCGGCCGCCAGCTGCCGGACCAGGGCTTGCCCCTGCGCGGTGGTGAAGTCGATGGTGATCGATTTCTTGCCGCGGTTGGCCGAGCCGAAGTAGGCGGAGTCGCGGCGCTTGCTGGCCGCTCCGGCCGGGATCCAGGGAGGTCCCCAGCCGCGCGTTTCGTCGCCGACGCCGGGGCGCTCCACCTTGATGACCTCGGCGCCCAGGTCGGCCAGGTTCTGGGTGCACCAGGGGCCGGCCAGCACCCTGGTCAGGTCCAGTACGCGATATTTCTGCAGTGGTTTGTTTGGCATGGTGTTCGCTGTATCTCGCATTCCGCGCCGTCCGCTCCGGCCGGACGCTCACTCGGCCCTGATGCCGGCCTGTTCGATGACGGTCTTGTAGCGGGCGTTTTCGTCGCGCATGTACGCGGTGAAATCCTGCTGGTAATAGCCCACTGGCTCGGCGCCGCTGCCGATCAGCTTGGCCTGTACCTCCGGGTCCGCCATGACCTTCCTGATTTCGGCCGCCAGCCTCGCCACAATGCCGTTGGGCACGTTTGCCGGCGCGACGAAGCCCACCCAGGCCTGCATGTCCATGCCGGGGTAGCCCACCTCGGCCACGGTGGGTACGTCGGGCAGGGCCGGGGAGCGCTTGTCGCCCATCAGCGCGATGGGCTTGAGCTGGCCGCTCTTGATCAACGGCGCCGCCGTGAACGCGGGTTCGAACGTCATGGAAACCTCGCCGGACATCGTGGCGGTCTTGGCGGGCGCGCTGCCGCGGTACGGCACGTGCAGCACGGCGATGCCGGCGCGGCTGCGCAGCATCTCGCCGGCCAGGTGGGCGCTGGAGCCATTGCCGTACGAGGCGTAACTGAGGCTGCCCGGCCTGGCCGAGGCCAGCTCGACCAGTTCGCCGATATTGTTCGCGGGCACCTTGGGGTTGACCACGATCACGCTGGGCGCCTTGGCCACCAAGGCGATCGGGGTGAAGCTCTTCTGCGCGTCATAGCGCAGGTTCTTGTAGAGCCAAGGGTTGATGGTGAGCGTGGTGTTGGTGGCCACCAGCAGCGTGTAGCCGTCCGGCCTGGCGCCGGCCACGAAGTCCGCGCCGGTGATCGTGGAGGCGCCGGGCTTGTTCTCCACCACCACCGCCTGGCCCAGGCCCTCGCCCAGTTTCTGGCCGACGATGCGCGCCACCAGGTCGGTCATGCCGCCCGCGGCATACGGCACGATCAGGCGGACGGTCTGGCGCGGGTAGTCGGCGCTTGCCGGGCTGGCGGCGGCGGACGCGGCGCAGAGGGAAAGCGATGTTGCAAGAACTGCGGCCAGCTTGGTGGTATCGAGGCCCATGGCTTGTCTCCTGTTTGAATGTGCGGATCTGGTGTCCGGGCAGGCAGCAGCCATTCTTCTTGACTCAATCTATATCGTCCAATACATTTTTTCGAGAAATTAATCTAATTTGTATATCAATTGGCGAGGGCGGTTTCGCAATGGAATTGAGACAACTGCGCTACTTCGTGGCCGTGGCGGAAGCGCTGCACTTCGGGCGGGCCGCGCGGCGGCTTTCGATTTCCCAGCCGCCGCTCAGCTTCAACATCGCGAGGCTGGAAGAGTCGCTGGGATATGCGCTGTTGCGGCGCAGTACGCGCGCGGTGGAACTCACGGCCGCCGGCAAGGTTTTCTATCAGGAAGCATGCCGGATCCTCGCGCTGGCCGACCAGGCGCGGGCGCTGGGCCAGCGCGCGGCGCGAGGCGAGGTCGGCAGCCTGCGCGTCGGTTTCGTCGGCGCGTCGCTGCTGTCGCCGATGGCCAGGGTGCTGCGGCAATTCGAGCAGGACCGTCCGGGCCTGATGCTGTCGGTGCACGAGCTCAACAGTTTCGAGCAGATCCACGCGCTGCAGCGTGAGCAGATCGACTTCGGCATCATGCACCCGCGCAGCATCCCGGACGGCATCCTGGCCCGGCTGCTGCATCGCGAGCCTTTCGTCTGCGCGCTGCCGGACAGCCATCCCCTGGCCGCCCGGCAGCGCATCCGGCTGCAGGCGCTCAAGGATGAGTCGTTCGTGCTGTTTCCCCGGCACTTCTCGCCGGAGTACCACGACCAGATCATCGCCCTGTGCATGGACGCGGGTTTCACGCCCCACATCCGCTACGAGGTGCGGGCCAACGCCACGGTCGTCGCGCTGGTGGCGGCCGGATTCGGCGTCGCCATCGTGCCCCGTTCGGTCAGCCGCGTCGCTATCGACGGCATACGGTTCCGGCCGTTGGCCAAGGCGGGAGTCGAGTCGCAGCTGCTGGGCGTGTGGCGCGACGACGGGCACGACAGCCTGATCCAGCCGCTGCTCGCCGCCATGGCGTCGTTGCTGCCGGCCGCGCGTCGATGATGTCTTGCTCGCCGGCCATGTTCGCGGCCGCGACGGGCAACGGCATCACGCCGCGCGGGTCCGATCATTGCCAAATGGTAATGAGCGGGTAATACCGTCTGCGCGTCTTTTGACTACGATCTGCCCATCGGCGCGGCAATGGCGGCGCCATTCACGAAATGGTTTTGCATCATGCAAGATGTCGACGTCAGCCCCGACCTGGACCGCGGTCTGGGCATCTTCCGGCGCGTCAGTTTCTACGAACTGATGGAGATCATGACGTTCAGCCGGCTGCCTTTCGCGCCCGCGGCGCGGCGGCGCGGCGCGAGCGTGGTCGACCTGTCATGGCGTTTCCTCGACGGCGCCGGCCGCGTGCGCGCGGCGCCGCGCAAGCGCGGCGAGCCCTGGATATGCCTGGTTTCCACGGTCGACTCCCTGGCCGCTTCCCTGTTCACGCAAGCCGACATGGCGGTGCGGATGGAAGCGGCGGGCCGCGCCGCTTCGGCATCCGGGGACGCGGCTGCCGCGTTCCAGGCCGGGCCCGGCGCGCTGGCCGTGGTGCTGAGCGCGGCGGGCGAGGGCGGCGAGGCGCAACGGCGCGGCCATGGCGTGCGCCTTCTGGTCGACCTGGGCACGCTGCTGTCGGGCGTGCTGGTGTCGCCGGCCGCGCCGGCGTCGTTCGTGGGGCTGGTGGGCGAGATCGTCCAGCGCAATACCGGGGCATGGGTGTCGCGCGGCCCGCTGCGCAAGGCCGATGCGGGCGCGCGGGAGCCGGCGCTCATGCCGGCCAGGCCGCCGGCGCGGGGGCGCCGGCCAGCCGTCGGGCGCACGCCTACTGCAGGGCCTTGAAGCCCGATGCCTTGACCACGGGCTGCCATGCCTGGCGCTGCGCCTGGATCATGGCGGCCAGCTCGGCGCCGGGCTTGCCGGTCGAGACCAGCCCCACCTGGGCGACGCGGGCCGAGAACGCCGGGTCCTTGACGATCTTGATCAGGGCGCGTTCCAGCTTGTCGGTCACCGCCTTGGGCGTGCCGGCGGACACGAACGCGGCGTACCAGCCGGAGGACTGCTCGAACCCCGGCGCGCCGCTTTCGCCCAGCGTGGGCACGTCGGGCAGCAGGGCGGAACGCTCGGTGCCGGTCACGCCCAGGTACTTGATCTTGCCCGCCCGGGCCAGTTCGCTGGTGGCCGCCACGGTGTCCATGCCGATGGGCAGCACGCCGCCGATTTCATCGGTGAGCATGGCCGGCGCGCCCTTGTAGGCGATGGGCATCAGGTTCAGGCCGCTGTGCTGGTTCAGTTTCAGCAGGCCGAAATGCAGCGCGCCGCCCAGCGAGACCATGCCCACGCCGACGCTGTCGGGGTTCTTCCGGACCCACGCCAGGTATTCGTGCATGGTGGAATAGGGGCTGTTGCTCGAGGTCGACGCCACCAGCGGCGTGTCGGCCAGATGCGCCACCGGGACCAGGTCCTTGTCCGCGTCGTACTGCAGCCTGTCGTAGGTCAGGGGAAACAGCACGAAGGGGGGCGCCGGGGAGATCAGGATGGTGTTGCCGTCCGGCGGCGAGCGCTTGACCGTCTGCAGGGCGATCTGGGTGCCGGCGCCAGGCTTGTTCTCGACGATCACCGATTGTCCCAGCTCGGCTTTCAGTTGTTCGGCGATGGCGCGCGACATGTTGTCCAGCGCGCCGCCGGCCGAGAATCCGATCACGATCCTGACCGGGGCATGGTCCTGCGCGCGTGCCGTCATGGCGCCGCCGGCAAGCACGATCGCCAGCGCCATCGGCGCGCATCTGGATAGGTTCAGTTTGAACATGGTCTCCTCGCTAATCGAGTTTTCTTGTGGGGGGCTATTGCGTCATCGCCTGCGTTGCGCGGCTAAGGGTTTGCTGGCGGCTAGCCCTGCTGCAGGGTATGGACGACCAGGGTCAGCCCGCTGACCACCAGCAGGCCGCAAATGAGTTTGCGCAAGGCCGCCGGCGATACATGGCGGGCCCAGCGATGGCCCAGCAGCACGCCGCCGGCCGCCACGCCGACCAGCGCCAGCCAGCGCGTCCACAGCTCGGGCTGCGACAGGCGGCCCGCCCAGCCCATCGCCAGCAGCACCGAGCAGGCGCTGACGGTGATGACCACGGGCGTGCTGGCGCGCAGCGCGTGCACGTCGGGCAGGCGCCGGCTCAGCCAGGCGACCACCAGCGGGCCGGCGGTGCCGAACAGCATTTCGACCACGCCGATGGCGCCGCCGGCGGCCAGGGCCCAGGGCGCGGCGGCGGGCGGGCGCGGCCGCGCCGGCCGCGGCCGCAGCGCCTGGGCGCCCACCGCCGCCACGTACAGCCCCAGCACCAGCAGGGGCCAGCTGGCATCCAGCGAGCGCGACAGCCACAGGCCGGCCAGCGCGCCGGCCACCATGCCCGGCAGCAGGCGCCGCAGTTCGGCGAAGTCGACCTGCCGCAGGTTCAGGCCGCCCAGCAGCAGGGAGGCCATCACGTCCAGCAGCAGGGTCAGCGCCACCACCTCGGGCAGCGGCCAGCGCCAGGCCAGCAGCGGCACGACGACCAGCGCCGAGCCGAAGCCGGTGATTCCCAGCACCACGTAGCCGAGCAGTACCGCGCAAGCGGGAAAGAGCAGATCGATCATGGCCGGGGCAGGGGGTCAGGCATCGCCGGCGATCCAGCTTTGCGCGTGTTCCAGCGTGGCGTCGGCGTCCAGCGGATAGATGGGGCGGCTCAGGTGCCTGAACGGGAAGATCCCGTAGTCCGAGCTGCACACGCCCGGGCCGCCGACCAGGACGATGTGCCGGGCGAACGGCTCGAAGCCGGCGCGAAAGTGCTGGCGCGACTTGAGC
Source organism: Bordetella bronchiseptica (assembly GCF_900636925.1). Lineage (NCBI taxonomy): Bacteria > Pseudomonadati > Pseudomonadota > Betaproteobacteria > Burkholderiales > Alcaligenaceae > Bordetella > Bordetella bronchiseptica. Next base: position 4,110,451 of record NZ_LR134326.1, on the reverse strand, counting down.
AGCACGTAGCGGGACTGCGCGGGGTCCACGCCGGCATGGGTGAAGACGCCCGTGTCGTAAGGCTCTTGCGGACGCTCGGAGATGAAGACGCGCACGGTGCCCACGCGCAGCACCGCGGTGCGGCCCAGGCTCAGGCGCACGCCCGTGAACATCGGGCCGGTCACGGTGTATTCGCCGTCGGTCAGGCGTTCGACCACGCCGGTCAGGCGCAGCGGCCGGCCGGCCAGGCCCAGCGCCGGCATGTCCGTCTTGCCGCCGACATCCAGCGTGACCTCGGCGTCCACGCCTTGCTCGAACAGGGCCGCCACCGCGGCCGGGTCGCAGAAGGGGCCCGCCACCACGTCCTGCAGCCCCTGGCGCAAGACCTCCTCCAGCACATCCATCACGTCGGTGGTGCCGCCGGCGCCGCAGTTGTCGCCGTGGTCGACCAGGATGACCGGCCCCTGCTCCAGCGTCCTGGCATGGGAGATGGAGTCCGCCACGGGTTCGGATGGAAAGACGAAGTCGGCCCGGCGCGACCAGGCCAGCCCGCACAATTCGTCGAGCAGGCGCTGCGCCGCCTCGAGGCGGGCGCGCTCGGCGACGATGACCACGGACAGGCCGGCGCAGGCGATGTCGGCCAGCGGAAAGCCGCCGAAGACCGAGGCGTTGCAGACCTCGCCATCGCGCTCGGCCTGCATGGCCCGCGCCATGATGTCCTTCATCGGTTGCAGGGCGGGCGTCTGGCGCAGCATGTGCGTGAGCATCGGCAGGCGCCGCCACAGCACGACGGGCTGGCTGCGGCCTTCCAGCAGCGCGCGGATGGTGCGGCCCACGCGCGCGCCGGTTTCGTACACGTCCACGTGCGGATAAGTGCAGTAGCCGGCGATGGCGGTGGCGTTGCGGATGAGCTCGCTGCTGAAATTGGCGTGGAAGTCCAGCGCCACGCCGATCGGCAGGCCCGCCGGGGTGCAGGCGCGCAGGCGGCGCAGCAGTTCGCCTTCCGCATCGGGGTAGCCGTCGACCACCATGGCGCCGTGCAGGTCCAGCAGGATGGCGTCGCACCCTTGCCGGGCGCTGTCGAGCACGGCGTCGCACAGCGCCTCGAAGGCCGCGCGGCTGACCAGGCCGCTGGGCACCGCGCTGGCGTAGACCGAGAAATCGACCTCGGCGCCCATTTCGCGCGCCAGGTCCAGATACGCGGCCGCGGCGTTGTTGGTGCCTTCGCAGGCAAGGCGCGCGGCCTCGCCGTGGGCCGGGCCGTCACCGCTGGTGCCGCGCCGGAAATCGCTCAGCTCGGTGCCGACGGGAGAGAAGGTATTGGTTTCGTGGCGAATCAGCGCAATGACAAACTTCATGAACGGACTTCCTTATTGCTTTTCCAGGCCGGATTGTTCGACCAGCGCGCCGTAGCGCCGGGTTTCCCGCGCCAGGAAGGTCCTGGCTTCGGCAGGCGGCAGCATGACGGCATCGAGGCTCAGCATGTCCAGCGTGCCGGCGAAATCCTTGTCCTTCACGCCGGTCTGCAGGGCGGCATACAGCCGCTCGAGCAGGGCGGGCGGGGTGCCGGCGCGCACCACCACCGACAGGTTGGATTGCACCGCCAGCGCCTTGGGGTCCTTGCTGTCCTGCGCGACCGCCTTGGGAAACTCCGCGAGCGGCGTGTCCTGCAGGATGGCCACCGGCAACACGCGCGCGCCGCGGGCATGGGCGATCGAGGAACCCACCACGTCCACATGGGCGTCGGTGTGGCCGCCGATCAGGTCGGCCACCGCCGGCGGCGAGCCGCGGTACGGAACGATCTCGAATTCCAGGCCGTTGCGCCGGCGCCAGTTGTCCAGGGCCAGGTAGGCGGCGCCGCCGATGGTATTGACGCTGATGGATATCTTGCCGGGATTGGCGCGTATCGCCTGCACCAGCGCGTCGAAGCTGTCGTACGGCCCCTGCGGATTGACGATCAGCCAGTGCGGATAGGTGTTGAGCACCGTCACCGGCGTGAAATCCCGGTCGCCGTCGTAGCGCGCGTCCTTGAGCAGCCAGTGATTGATGTTGAGCGTGTTGTCGCTGGCCATGAACAGGGTATGGCCGTCGGCCGGCTCGCGCAGGACCGCCATGGCGCCGGGCACGGTGGCGCCGCCCGAGATGTTCTCCACGATCACGCTGGCCTGGGGAAAGGCCTTGGCCAGCTTGCCGGCCACCATGCGGCCCATGGCGTCGGCGGTGCCGCCCGCCGGGTAGGGAACCACGACCTTCATCGTGCGGGCCGGCCATTCGGCTTGCGCCAGGGCCGGGCTCGGGCCCAGCAACGGGGCCAGGCAGGACGCGATTGCCAGGCCCACGACCCGGCGGCGGATACGACGCATTTCCATGTCTCCTGTGGCAGCGGGATTGCTGCTCGCTAGTTCTATGCGTAGGAGTCTAGAAACCCCGTTGATTAATGTCTAATATATATAAAATCTATTTCTATATAGTTTGTATATGGACGAGCACCGTCTCAAATGCTTTGTCGCGGTTTACGAGGAAGGCAGCGTGTCGGCCGCGGCAGTGCGCCTGCACATGACCCAGCCGCCGCTGAGCATCCTGCTGCGCAAGCTGGAAGACGAGCTGCGGGTCGGCTTGTTCGATCGCAGCGGACGCCGGCTGGCGCCCACGGCGGCCGGCGAGCTGTTCTACCTGCGCGCCAAGGCGATGCTGGCCAATCTGCAGACCATCCGCCGCGAGCTGCGCGAGGTCGAGCAGGGCGCGCGCGGGCTGGTGCACATAGGCTGCTCCACCGCGGCCAGCCTGTTCATCGTGCCGCGCGTCATGGAAGACCTGGCCGCCGAGGGCCTGGAGATTGTCCTGCACGTGCACGAAGGCGAAATCGGCTACATGCTGCAGCAGCTGCGCGAGCGCAGCCTGGACCTGACCATCTGCCGCAGCCAGCACATGGCCCCGGACCTGGAGAGCCAGGTCATCATGGAGGAGCCCCTGTTCGTGGCCCTGCCGCCGGGTCATCCGCTGGCCGGCCGCGAACGCGTGCGGCTGGTCGATCTGCGCGACGAGCGCTTCCTGCTGCACCGCTCGCCGCTGGGCACCGGCATTTCCGATATGGTGCTGCGGGCATGCAGGAACGCGGGCTTCGCGCCCAACGTGGTGTATTGGGGCGGAGAGACGCTGCCCATGCTGCTGATGGCGCGGCGGGGCCAGGGGATCGCTTTCGCGCCGCAGAGTTTCGCGCAGCTGGGCTTGCAGGGGCTGGCCGCCCTGGTGCCGGTGGCCGATGCGGAATTCAGGACGCACCTGAACATGATCTGGCCGCGCCAGCAGGCGCTCTCGCCCATCGCCAGCCGGGTACGGGAACTGATCATGAGGCGCTTCGGCCCCGGCGGCGGCGACAAGCGCGCCGCGTCTTAGGCGGCGCCGGCCGCGATCTCCAGGCGGTTGCCGCCCAGCGATTTGGCGCGGTACATGGCGCGGTCGGCGGCCATGAGGCTGGCGGCCAGCGTCGCGTCGCCGGGTTCGATGCGCGCCAGGCCGATGCTGACCGTCACCGGCAGGCTGATGTGCGCGAGGCGCCCGGCGACCGCCTGGGTAAATCGGCCGGCGACTGCTTCGCCCAGGGCCTGGGCCTTCAGGGCGTCGTCGCCGCGCAGCAAGGCCGCGAACTCTTCGCCGCCGATGCGCGCCAGCACGGCGCGCGGTCCGATGACGTCCTGGGCGGCGCGCGCGAAGGCCTGCAGGACTTCGTCGCCGGTCTGATGGCCGTACATGTCGTTGATGGCCTTGAACTGGTCCAGGTCGAACGCCAGCACGGCCAGCGGGGACGACCCGGCGGGACGGTGCTTCAGCAGGCGCGCGCCCTCTTCGAAGAACCAGCGGCGGTTTCCCAGGCGGGTCAGGTAGTCGGTTTGCGATTCGCGCAGCAGCTCGCCGTGGATTTCCTCGCGCAGCAGGCGCAGCAAGGCCATCGGAAGAATCACGGAATACAGCACGCCTTCATAGATGGTGAACTTGCCGGCGAGGGCCTGCACCGGCAGGCCGTGTTCGCGCACCAGCCAGGGCAGGACGAGGGCCCGCCCGGCGTAGATGAGCGCATGCAGGCCGGTCATGGCGATCACCATGCGGCGCGCCGGAAACGGCCGCATGGCCGGGTTGCGCCACATGGACAGCGCGGTCATGGCGTTGATGAGGGCGATCGGCGCCGCGCTGACATGGGACCAGGTGGCGTCCATTTCGGCGGGGTCGCTCAAGGCCCAGACCGCGGCCATGACGGCCAGCACGGCCGCGCCGAAGGCGCCGTGGCGCGATCCCCTGAGCGCGCCCACGCCTTGCAGGACGAGCAGATAGGCGCCGATCATGATGAGATTGGCGAGCGCCGACCCCCATACGCCGGGCAGGTCGCGCCGGTACAGGGCCGCGACGCAGCCGAGCGCCAGCGTCGCGAAGCCGGCCGCGAACAGGCCGAGCGCCCTGCCGCGCCCGGGATTGGCGCGGTACTCCCAAAGCATCATGCCGGCGCTGGCGATGAGCGTGCCGGTCGCGAGGAGGTAAAGAGTGGTGAGATCGACGTTCATCCCTGACGCAGGGCATTGCGCCGGAGCAGCGCGGGGAGCACGGGATTTTACGATGAAAACATGACGCTCCCGTGGCGCGCGGCGCCACGGGGGGCGGCTTGCGGCCCTGTTTTCCCGCGCACGCGCGCCGCGCGGCCGCGTCAGGCGGTTTTCTTCAGGCGCACCACCGCCTGGCGCGAGGCCTCGGTCTGGGGCAGCGAGGCCAGCTCGCCCAGCGTGACCGGCTTGGTGGGGAAGCGCAGGCGGTAATAGCCGACTTCGGGCAGCGGCACGCCGCGCTCGTCGGCGATCAGTTCGCTGACGGTCAGGCCGCAGAGCCGGCCCTGGCAGGGGCCCATGCCGCAGCGCAGGAAGGCCTTCATCTGGTTCGGCCCGGAACAGCCCAGCCGGACGGTCGCGCGTATCTGGCCCGCGGTGATTTCTTCGCAGCGGCATACGATGGTGTCGTCGCCCGGACGGCGGTAGGCGTCGGCGGGGCGGTACAGCACGTCGAAGAAGGCGCGCCCGCGCATTGCCCGCGCCAGCGCCCGGCGCGGCGCCCGGGCCTCGCGATCGCGCCGGGCGTCGTCGATGCGGCCGAGCGCGACGGCGGCCTGCAGGGCGGCCAGGCGGCCGCGGTGCTCGGCCGCGACGGCGCCGCCGATGCCGGCGCCGTCGCCGGCAATGCCGATGCCCGCCACCGACGTGGCGCCCCAGTCGTCCACCCGCGGCTGCCAGCAGGCCTGGGTCGGGTTCCATTGATGGTCCACGCCCAGTGCGCGCGACAGGTTCAGGTTGGGGACGACCCCCTGGTGCAGCATCAGGTGGCGCGCCGGCATGTCGTGCGTGCGCCCGCCGGCGCGATAGCTCAGCGATTCCAGCCGTTCGCGTCCCTGCGCCCGCAAGTCCTGCACGCCCCGCGTGATGGGCACGTGGGCGCGCACCGCACGCATCAGTTTCAGGCCTTTCGCCAGGTAGGGCGAACGCAGGAAGTCCAGGGCGTGCGGCAAGGCCCGCGCCAGCCCGCCCGGCGCGGTGGTTTCGAGCAGGCGCTCGATCCTGACGCCGGCGTTGAGGTATTGCCATGCCAGCAGGTACAGCAGCGGTCCGCCGCCGGCCAGCACCGCGTGCTCGCCCGGCACGATCGCGGCGGTCTTGAGCAGGATCTGCGCCGCGCCGGCGGTCACGACGCCGGGCAGGGTCCAGCCCGGGATGGGGAAGGGCCGCTCCAGGGCGCCCGTGGCCAGCAGGATGTGGCGCGCGCGCAGGATGTCGGCCTGTCCGCCGACGGAGTAGGCCACCTCGAAGACGCCGCCGTCGCCGGCCTCGGCGCTGCGCGACACCGCCCATACCGTCGCGCCGGACAGGTAGGCGGCCCCGCTGGCGCGCAGCGGTTCGAGCAGGCTGGCGCCGTGCCAATAGTCGGGCCCGAGGATGTCCGGCCGGGTCAGCGCCGTCGTCGTGATGGCGCGGTAGATCTGCCCGCCCGGCGTCGCCTGTTCGTCCAGCAGCAGCGTATCCACGCCCAGCGCGGCGGACTGGGTTGCCGCCGCCATGCCGGCCGGGCCGGCCCCCACCACCAGCAGTTCGCAACGGCGCGTCATGGCAGGACCTCCCGCGCGCGCTGCTGGCGTTCCACCCGCATGCCGTCGCGCACCGGCGTCATGCAGGCCTGGCGATTGGGCTGTCCGTCGATGGTGACCAGGCAGTCGTAGCACACGCCCATCATGCAGTAGGGGCCGCGCGGCACGCCGCCGACCACGGTCGCCCGGCAGGCGTCGTGCCCGGCCGCCAGCAGGGCGGCGGCCACGCTTTCGCCGGCCCGGCAGGACACGGCCTCGCCGTTGACGTCGATATGGACGACCGGCCGCGCCGGCAGCCCGGGCGCCGCCTCAAGCCTCTTGAACATGAAACCTCCGTGCAGAGAAGGGAGCCATATCGCCGGCCAGCGCGCCGTCGGCGATCATGGGGGCGAGCAGCAGCGCATGGGCGCCGGCCAGGGTGACGCCGCTGTGGCAGGTGGCCACGAAGGCGCCGGGGCAGGTCGCGGACTGCGCGTAGATGGGAAAGCCGTCCGGAGACATCACGCGCAGCGCCGACCAGGAGCGCACCACGTTGACCTCGCGCAGCGCCGGCAGGGTGCGCACGGCGCGGTCGGCCAGCGTGCCGAGTATGGGCAGGCTGACTTCGTTGTCGGCGTAACCCGCTTCTTCCTGCGAGTCGCCGATCAGCCAGCTGCCCTCGTCCATCTGCCGCAGCGTGCTGATCGGCGTGCGCAGCACCCGATGGGTGCGTTCCAGCACGATGATCTGGCCGCGCTGCGGCCGCACCGGGATGTCCAGGCCGACCTGCGCGCCCATGGCCTGGTTGCCCAGCCCGCATGCCAGCACCAGGCGCGGCGCCTGCAAGCGGCCGCGCGGGGTGTCGACGACGAACATGCCGTCGGCATGCCGGCTGATGGCCTGCGCCGGGCAGCGCGGCAGGTAGTCCACGCCGTTGCGCTCGAAGGTGGTGTGCAGGGCGCGCAGCAGCTTGAGGGGGTTGGCGATGCCGTCGACCGGCGTCCAGCTGGCGCCGCGCACCTCGGGGCCGATGCCGGGCACCAGGTCGGCCAGCTCATGGCGATCGAGCAGCTTCCATGCGTAGTCGCTCATGCCGGGTTGCGCCAGCAGCCGCGTCATGAAGTCGATGCGCGCCTGTACCTCCTCGTCCGACAGCAGCACGTGCAGGCCGCCTTGCTGCTCCAGGTGCACGTCGATGCCGGATTCCTCGAGCAGCCGCGCCGCCAGGTCCGGCCATGCCCGCTGCGAGGCCATGGTCCACACGCCGTAGCGCGGCATGCCCATGCCCTTGCTCTGCACCCATATCAGGCCGAAGTTGCCGCGCGAGGCGCGGTAGGCGAGGTCGCCTTCGTCCAGCACGGCCACGCGATCCAGGCGGCGGCGCAGCCCATAGGCCAGCGCGGAGCCTACCAGTCCGCCTCCCACGACGATGACATCGTGGCCGGAGAACCTCGGCGCCGCGTCCGCCGCTGCACTGATTGCCATGTCCGTTCCTCCTCGCCGCGCGGCGCCTCAATCGCGGAATACCGCCTTGACCACCCGGTTGGCGTTCTCGCCCAGCACCTTGCGGATCTCGTCGTCCTTGAAGTCGCGCTTGACGAGATAGGCGATGACGTAGTGCAGCGTGCCGGGGCCGACGTCCTTGGGGTGCATCAGGTCGGTGCGCAGCCCGGGGCCGATGATGGCCACCTCGGGATGGCGGGCGTGGAACTCGGCCATCCTGTCGGGGCTGTACTTGCGCAAGTCGCCGACGTCGGTGCCGATGCCGACGTGATCGATGCCGACGAGGCCGGCGATGTAGACGACGTGGTCGATCATGTCGTTGATGGTGCTGCCGGTCTCCAGGCCGTCCTTCTTGAGAAAGCCGGACTTCCCGGCGATGCCGATCACGCCGCCCTTGGCCGCGATGGCCTTGATCTCGTCGTCGGTCTTGTTGCGCGGCGTATCGACGATGGCGCGGGCGGCCGTATGCGTGGCCATGATGGGCCGCTGCGACATGTTGGCGCAGTCGATGGTGGTGCCGATGCCGACGTGGGAGGTGTCGATGACGATGCCGAGCTCATCCAGCTTCTCGACGAACTTGATGCCCAGCTTGCTGAGCCCGGACTGGAATCGCTCGCCGCAGCCGTCGCCGAACAGGTTGCGGTCCTGGTAGGTGGGCTGCACGAAGCGGATGCCCAGGTTGTAGAAAACCTCCATCCGGTCCATGTCGCCCTCCAGGGCGGTGACGTCCTGGAAGCCCATGAAGATCGCGGTGCGGCGCTCCTTGCGGGCCCGCTCGATGTCGGCATACGTCTTGGCGATGAAGCCCACGTCCGGCCGGGCATCGTAGAGCCGCGTCCAGTGGGCGACGTTCTTCACGCCTTCGGCGAAATCCACGGTGTAGCAGACCGTATGGTTGATGGCCGTGACGTTGGACGCCTTGACCTGCTCCAGGTAGGTTTCGTCGCCGCACTCGCGCGTGGTGGAGTCGCACAGGTTCCAGTAGACGAATTCCTGGCGGATGCGCGCCACCCGTTCCTGTTCGGCCTCCGAAAGTTCGAGTCCAAATGCTTTGCTCATTTTGCTTTTCCTCTGGTTGATGGAATGACGTCACGCAGGCGGCGTGAGGCTTGGCGGTTCACAAGGACAGCACGAGGCTTTCTTCCTCGGGCCAATAGAGGTAGATGGCGGCGCCGGCGGCCAGGTCCGGCGGCACGCAGGCCGACGAGCGCAGCACCGTCATGGTCTGGCCGCCCGCCTGGCATTCGACCTTGGTTACATGCCCCAGGAAATGCACATCCGCGACGCGGCATTGCATGGTGGAAATGCCCGGGCGCTCGCGCAGCGCGAGAAACTCCTCGTGGGACAGGGTGTAGCTGACCCGGTCATGCTTGACGGACAGGAAGACCGGCTGCTGCGCATCGAAACGCAGGGCCGAGCGCCCCTTCAGCACCTGGCCGGTTTCGGTGGCGCTGACTTCGCAGCCGGTGTGGTCCGGCGTCTGGCTGAGCAGGGTGGCGGCGATGAAGTTCGTGTTGCCCAGGAAGGCGGCGGCGAACGAGTTGGCCGGGTTGTTGTAGATCTCGCGCGGGGAGGACAGCTGGGCGATGGCGCCGTCCTTCATCAGCACGATCCGGTCGGACAGGAACATCGCCTCTTCCTGGTCGTGCGTGACGAACACCGAGGTAATGGACAGCTCGCGCAGGATGCGCTTGAGGTCGCCGCGGATCTCGTGCCGCAGCTTCGCGTCCAGGTTGGACAGAGGTTCGTCCAGCAGCAGCACGCGCGGCTCCATCACCATGGTGCGCGCGATGGCCACCCGTTGCTGCTGGCCGCCGGAAAGCTGCCTGGGCTTGCGTTGCGCGTACTGTTCCATGCCGACCAGGGCGAGGGCGCGCATCGTGCGTTCGCGGATCTCGGCCTTGGCAACGGACTTGATGCGCAGGCCGTACGAGACGTTGTCGAACACCGTCATGTGGGGAAACAGCGCGTATCCCTGGAACACCATGCCGACGTTGCGCCGGTTGATCGGAACGTCGGTCTGGTCCACGCCGTCGATGACGACCGAGCCCTTGCGCGGCACGATGAGCCCGGCGATGGCGTGCAGCGTGGTGGTCTTGCCGCAGCCGCTGGGACCCAGCAGCGACAGGATCTCGCCGCGTCGCACGTCGAGGTTCAGGCCGCGGATGATGTCGCGCTCGCCGTAGGCCAGTGTCAGGTCCCTGAGCTCGATCGAGCAGTCTTGGCGTGCCTTCATTTTCTTGGTCCCATGTTGTCCAGGCCGGAGACTCTGCTGATGATGGAAACCACCACGCAGGAAAGCAGGATCAGGATGGTCGACAGGGCGGCGATCGCCGGATCCAGGCTGAATTCGACATAGTTGTAGATGGTGATGGGCAGGGTCATGGTCGAGGCGTCGACCAGGAACAGCGATATGACGGTGTTGTCGAAGCTGGTCAGGAAGGCGAACAGCGCGGCCGCCACGATGGAGTTCTTCATCAGCGGCAGGGTCACTCGCACGATGGTGCCGCCCCGGCTGGCTCCCAGCAGCAGCGAGGCGTTCTCCAGGCTTTCGTTGATCGCGCTCACGCCGTTGTAGAGCAGCCGTACCGTGTAGGGCAGGCAGATGACCGTGTGGGCCAGCACCAGGGTGAGCAGGTCGGTGGCGAGGTTCATCAGCGTCAGCATCTGCAGCAGCGCCAGGCCGATCACCAGCTCCGGGATCACCAGCGGCGAGAGCAGCAGGCCCAGGATGGTCTCGCGGTAGCGGCCGCTGCCGCGGGCCAGCGCATAGGCCGCAAGCAGGCCCAGCGCCACCGACAGCACGGTCGCCAGCACGCCGACGATCAGGCTGTTGGTCGCCGCATCGAGGAACGCCGGGTCCTGCAGGACCCGGCCGAACCAGGTCAGCGATACCCCGTGGGGCGGGAACCGCAGGATCTCCTGCGGCTCGAAGGCCGCGCCGATCACGATGAGCAAGGGGCTGCACATGAAGACGATGTACAGCGCGCTGAGGGCTTTTTTCATCGGGCCTGGCCCGCTTCGACGGGGCTGGAATCGAAATTCAGGCGGTTCCTGAGCGCGCCTATCAAACCGAAGATCAGCATGGTGAAGACGAACAGGATGACGGCCAGGGCGGCGCCGGCGGGGACGTTGCCGACGATCATCACCTGCTGGTAGATCAGGGTCGCGATCATCTTGATGTTGATCGAGCCGAGCATCGCGGGCAGGACGAAGGTCGCCAGCACATGCAGGAAGACCAGCAGCGAGCCGACCACGAACCCGGGCGCGCAGAGCGGGATGATGACGTGCAGGAACACGTCGCGGCGCCGCGATCCGAGCACCATCGCGGCGTCGATGATGCTCTTGTCGATGGCCCGCAGGCTGGCCAGCACCGGCAGGATCATGAACGGCAGCAACAGGTGCGTGAGCGCGATGATGACGGCGGACTCGGTGTACAGAACCTGGATGGGCTGGCTGACCAGGCCGGTCCACAGCAGCAGCGCGTTGAGCGGGCCCTCGCGGCCGAACACGATGATCCAGCCGAAGCCGCGCACCACGACGCTGACGAACAGCGGCAGCACGGTCACGACGGTCAGCGTGGTGGCCAGGGTCTTGCCGGATACCGAGATGATGTAGGCGATGGGAAAGCCGATGACCAGGGTGGCCACGGTCACGGTGGCGCCGATGCGAAAGGTGTTGAGGATGCTTTCCCAGTAGATCGGGTTGCTGAACGCCTCGACATAGTTGCCGAAACCGGGCAGGGCCGGCCCGCCGTACAGGTAGTCCTGGTCCATGAAGCTGAGGTACAGCAGGTACAGGAACGGCACGAACAGCAGCAGGGTAATGAACAGCAATGCCGGCGACAGGAACAGCACGCGTTGCTTCATGGTTCGACACTCCACGGCCGTTGCGCGCGCGGCGCAGGGCGGACGAAATACGTGGTTCGCGTTGGCGGGGCGGCCCCGCGGGCTCAGGCGGGCGTCAGCTGGCGATGCGCTTGTTCCACAGGTCCAGCAGCGCGCTCATGTTCTTGATCAGCAGTTCGGTGTCGACGAGCTGGACGGAGTCGATGCTGGGCAGGCGATGCTTGAGCTTTTCGCTGTATTGCACCTTGCGGTTCACCGCGCCGTAGTACATGGCCTCGCAGAATGCCTTCTGCGCCTCCTCGCCCAGGGCGTAGTTCATGAAGGCCTTGGCCAGGTCCTCCTTGCCGCCCTTGACCACGGCCATGACCGGGCCGCTGGAGACCGCGCCTTCGGTGGGGTCGACCCACTTGACCATGCCCTTGGTCGAATCCTCGGCGATGAAGGTGCGTCCGTCCCAGCCGGGGCCGATGGCGCCCTCGCCGCTGGTCAGCAGCACGACCGGATCATTGAACGCCGTGAAGAACTTGAAGATGTGCGGCTTCATCCGTTCCAGCGTGGCGATGGACGCCTCGATGTCGCCGTATCCGCTGCCGTAGATCTTGCCGAACATGGACAGCACTTCGGCGCCGCGCACATTGGAGCTGAGGTTGTTGAAGAAAACCTGTTTGCCGAATTCGCCGGCGACGGTGCGCTCGACGAACTCCTTCCAGGACTTGACGCCGCCCTGGATCTTGTCCGGCCGGTAGGCGATGCCGACGCTGCTGTAGTCGTACAGCGACCCGCAGCCTTCCCAGTCGGCCTTGAATTTTTCGGGTACGTCAGCCAGGCTGGGCACGCTTTTCTCGTCGACCTGGGCCAGCTTCTTCGCCCGTATCAGCCGGTACATGTCGTTGCCGCCGAAGGCCGCCACGTCATAGGGAGGCGTGCCGCGGCTCGACAGGATCTTGAGCGCGTGGGCCGGGTTGGTGCCCGGCACCAGGGTCACCTTCACCCCGGACTGCTTCTCGAAGGGCTCGGCCATGTGCTTGCGCACGTTCTCCAGGAACGAGCCGCCCGAGCTGGTGACATAGATGTGATCGTCGGCCGTGTGGCCGATGCGCAGGTAGCTGCCGCCGATGGCAGCCAGGCCGATGCCGGCCGATCGTTTCAGGAAGGTGCGCCGGGTTGCCGTATCCATGATGTTTGTCCTGTCCAGTGTGCGTCCGTGCCGGGGGGGCGCAAGGGGCGCCCCGGCTGCCGGGTACTACCTGAAAGTCAACTACCACGTCTTCCGGCACTGGCTGATCGCCAGGCGCCGGCCTGCTCGCTCTTGTGTCCTATGGTGTTTCACGCCCCGCGCAGCGTCAAATCAAAAAAAACGCAGCCGCCATAAATTATTTATATGCAGGCGGTGCGGCTTTGCGGCCGGGCGGGGCGTCAGTCGCAGACGGCGAGCTGCGAGGGCGTGAAGCGCTCGTTGAGCACTGCGCCCAGGCAATCGATGAAGGCGGCCACCAGCAGGCTGCGGGGCCGGTGGCTGGATCGAAGCAGGGTGATGGGGAAATGGATGGCCGGGCGGAACTCCCTGACCACCAGGCCGTGGCAGCGGAAGTCCTCGGCGATGACGGCGTTCAGCACGCTCACGCCCAGGCCTTGCGCCACCAGATGGCAGATGGTGGACGCGTTCTCGGCCTCGACCTCGATCTTGCGCGTGACCTTGGCCTTTTCGAACAGGCTGTCCACGTGTTCGCGGCTGCCGTTCTGGCGCGCGATCGAGACGAACGGCTCGCCCTCCAGGTCGCGCGCGTGGATCACGTCGCGCGAGGCCAGCCGGTGGGCCTGGGGCAGCAGGCACACGCCGCGGATGCTGGCGATGCGTTCGGCCTCCAGGCCGGGTTCGGTGACGTGCCCGATGAACGCGGCCAGGCCCAGGTCGCACAGCTGGGAGTTCACCAGCTGTTCGACCATGTACGAGTTACAGGTGCGTATGGACAGCGTGACGCGGGGGTGGCGCTGCGTGAACGCGGTCACGGCGCTGGCCAGGAACCCGTGGCTGAGCGCCGGCGCGACGGCGATGTGCAGCCTGCCGCCGCCGAGCTGCTTGATGGTGCGGGCCGCGTCCTTGAGCGCGCGCAACCCGGCGTAATGCTGCTCGACCTCCTTGAAGAAGGCGGCGCCTTCGTCGGTGACGTGCAGCTTGTTGCCTTCGCGGATGAACAGCTTCAGGTCGAGCTCGGCCTCCAGCATGGAAACCAGGCGGCTGATGTTCGGCTGGGTCGTGTGGATGATGCGCGCTGCGCCGGTCATCGAGCCCGTCCGCATGACGGCGCGGAAGGCTTCGAGTGCCCGCACGTTCATTGGCCCTTTTTCGGCGCCCATGAGCCATTCCCCCGATCTTTTTCGCGGCGCAGGCCAGGTGAACGGCTTGCGCGCCTTGCTTCGCTTGCCGGGAGCCGCGCCCAGACATGGCGGGCCTCGGGTACGAATCGGGTTTCAGCTTACTGAGATCACCCGGGCGGGTCAATGCATGGCCGGCGGATCGGGGGACGGGGCGACGGCGGCCCGGGGCCGCCGCCCTAGGCCGCGGGCGCGGAGAACTGCCGGCGCGCCTGCACCGCGGCCGCGCTCATGCCGCACAGCACCGCCTGGTCGACGTCCATGTGCGTGGACAGGTGCGCCAGGGCGTTGGCGTAGCTGTTGATGCTCTGCTTGGTCATGGTGATCACCAGCCGGGGGTTGCGGTTGACGTCCCGGGCGACCTCCAGCGCCGCGTCCAGCGCGGTGCCGGGCGGCACGACCAGGTCCACCAGCCCCAGCTCCAGCGCGGCCTGGCTGTCGAGCTCCTTGCCGCGCAGGATCAATTGCTTGGCCTTGGCCGGTCCCACCAGGTTGACCAGGCGCGGGACCGTCTGCCAGCTCAGGGGGATGCCGATCTGCGCCTCGGGCAGGCGCAGGCGGGCGGTTTCCGAATGGATGCGCCAGTCGCAGCACAGCGTCAGGGCGATGCCGCCGCCGACGTTCAGGCCTTCGACCGCCGCGATGGTGAGCTGGGGGATGCTCTCCCAGGCGCGGCACATCCGGGCGCCGCGTTCGGAGGCCATGCGGATCCCCTCGATATCGCCGGCGTCGATTTCCCAGCGGGCCGGGTCCTTCAGGTCGACGCCGGCCGAGAAGATCTCCTGGGTGCCCGCCAGGATGACCGTGCTGATGTCGCGCTCGCCGCGCAAGCCCTCGGCGACTTCGGTCAGTTCGGCCATCACGGCCTGCGACAGCGCGTTCCTGTTCTGCTTGCGGTCCAGCGTGACGATGGCGGTTGCGCCGTCGCGGCGTATGCTTACTGCTTGGTTCATGCGTGGTTCCTTCGCGCGATTTTGCGCATGCGTTGCAATGGTGCTCAGCCGGCCGCCGCGACGGCGGCGTCCCGGGCGGCCGCCGCCTGGAGCGCGACCTTGTCCACCTTGCCGATGGCCAGCATCGGCAGCGCGGTGCGCAGTTCGATGCGCTTGGGCACCTTGTAGTTGGCCAGCCGTTCCTTGCTCCAGGCGGTCAACTGGCCGGCGGTCAGCGCGGTGCGCGGCTCGACCAGCACGTAGGCGTGGCCGACCTGCTGGAACATCGGATCGTCCACCGCCACCACGGCGGCCATCTTCACCTCGGGGTGCGATTCCAGGGCAAGCTCGACTTCGCGCGGATAGACGTTGTAGCCGCCCGACTTGAACATCTCCTTGATGCGCCCGGCCAGCTTGAAGCTGCCGTCGGGCAGCAGGGTGGCCAGGTCGCCGGTCCTGTACCAGCCGTCCTCGGTGAAGGCGGCGCGCGTGGCGGCCGGGTCGTTCAGGTAGCCCACCATGCAATAGCGCCTGCGGATCTGCAGTTCGCCTTCGATGCCGGGGCCGGCCGGCTCGCCCTGCGCATCGGCCACGCGCATTTCGTCGCCGGGGATGGGGCGTCCGATGCTGTAGGCGACCGCGTCGAACGAGTCGTCCAGGCTGGCATAGGTCACGGTCGAGCAGGACTCGGTCGAGCCGTACACCGAGCCTACCCGCGGGCAGTTGGCCGCCAGCAGCTTCAGGGCGGGCACGGGCAGGGCCGCGCCGGCCGAGATGTACCACTCCAGCTGCCGGAATATGTCGACGTCGAAATCCGGGTGCGCCATCAGCATGTTCAGCATGGTGGGGCCGAGCATGAGCATGTTGATGCGGTGGCGGCGGATCAGCGCCAGGGTCTCGCCGGGCTGGAAGCGTTCCTGGAAATGGATGGTGCCGCCGGCGGCCAGCTGGACCAGCGAGCGGAACTGCATGCCGCCCACGTGGTTGATGGGCGAGAAATTCAGGATGCAGGGCGGCCGGCTGGTGGCGAAATAGTCTTTCTGCACCGTGGCGCGAAACAGCGAGGCGAACTCCGCCAGCAGCACGCCCTTGGGACGCCCGGTCGAGCCCGAGGTGTACACCAGCATGCAGGCCTGGCCGGGTTGCGCCGCTGCCGGCCCGGGCAGGGCCGCGTCGCCGCCGCGCTCCTGCGCGGCCCCCCGCAGCGCGGCGAACAGGTCGTCGTGCGTCGGCTGTTCGCGGCCGAAGAACACCGTGGCAATGGCGTGGCCGCTGTCGCGCCCGATGCCGGCGACCACCTGCTCGACCGTCTGGACATACTCGGTATTGTCGAACTCGCGCACCGACATCAGCAGCGTGGGCCGCGCATGGTCGAGGATGTAGTGGATCTCCGGGGCCTTGTACTTGGGATTGAGGGCCAGCCAGACCGCGCCCAGCCTGGTGCAGGCCAGGAATGTGATGATGGCCTCGGGCCTGGGCGGCGAGAGCAGGGCGACGCGGTCGCCGCGCCGCACGCCCAGCCGCGCCAGCAGCGCCGCCGCCTCGTCGACGACGGCCAGCAGCCGGCTGTAGCTGAGGGTGTGGCCGTCCAGGCCCAGGGCGGTCCGCTCGGGCGTGGCGGCGGCGTGCTGGCCGACCACGTCCAGCCATGTCGGGCCGGCCGGCTTGATGTCGCGGATGTCCATGTCAGTTGAACGTGATCTTGCGCTCGACGATGATGCGGCGGAAGCGCTCGGCTTCGGCATCGATATAGGCCTTGGTCTGCGCCGGCGTCATGTGCATGGGCATGGACTTCGTCTGCTCGATCTTCTCGATGATCGCCTGCTCGCCCATCACCTGGGAGAAGGCCTGGTACAGCTTGTCGATGACCGGCTGCGGCGTGCCCTTGGGCGCGGCGAGAATGTAGGAGATGGTGCTGGTGCTGGCGTTGGGATAGCCGATCTCCGTCAGCGTGGGCGTATCCGGCAGGAATTTCGTGCGGGTGTGCTGCAGCGTGACCAGCGGGATGATCTTGCCGGCCTGGATCATCGGCGTGGGCGAGTTCACGCCATCGACCATGGCATCGACCTGGCCGCCGGCCACCGCCGTGACCGCCTCGAAGCCCTTGTACGGCACCTGGTTGAGCTTGATGCCCATGTCGCCCATCAGCACCTCGGCGGCCAGGTGGGTAATGCCGCCCACGCCATAGGTGGCGTACGAGTAGGCGCCCGGCGATTGCTTCACCTTGGCGATGAACTCCGGGAAGTTCCTGGAGAACCCGGGGTGGGTGGTCAGGATGAGCGGCGTTTCGCCCAGCGCGGTGATGTATTCCAGGGTCTTTTCCGGATCGTAGGGCTGCGGCGACTGGGTATAGGGGATCAGGCTGTAGCTGGTGTTGGTGGACAGGGCCAGCGTATAGCCGTCGGGCTTGGCGGCGATCACTTCCTTCATGCCGATCACGGTGCTGGCGCCGGGCCGGTTGAGAATGATGATGGGTTGGCCCAGCAGCGCCGATACCTGGGGCGCGACGATGCGCAGCACCTGGTCGGTGCCGCCGCCCGCCTGGTATGGCACGACGATCTTGATGGGCTGGTTGGGAAAACCTTCGGCCGCGTTGGCGGCGCCGGCCGCCACGGCGACGGCGGTCAGGGCGATGGCGCCCAGAATCTTCTTCATTGTGTCTCCTGCCTGCTTCTGCTTGGTTCGAGTCCTGCTGCAGGCAGTCTAGCGGCGCCCGGACACCGGTTTGATTCTTTCTTTTCGATGATATATTGAAAAACTACATATATTGGAACGGTGTTCCGGGACCGCCATGCACGGGCCGGCGGGCGCAACAAGGGCAACATGAAGATCATCAAGCTGAATGTCACGCTCAGGCAGTTGCGAGCGTTCTCGCTCGTGAACCACCTGGGCAGTTTCGGCAAGGCCGCCGAGGCGCTGTCGATGACGCAAGGCGCGCTCAGCCACCTGGTCCAGGAGCTCGAGCGGCAGATCGGCTTCAAGCTGTTCGACCGCACCACCCGCCGGCTGGCGCTGACGCCGGAGGGGCGCACTTACCTGACCCATGCCGAGCAGGTGCTGATCGAAGTGCACCGGTTGCACGACGCCGCGGACGACCTGGTGCAGCGCAAGAACAAGCAATTCCGCCTGGGCGCCACCGGCGCGTTGATCGCCTCGCGCATGCCGGCCTGGCTGCTCGAGTTCTCGCGCCTGCACCCGGACGTGCGCATCGATCTCAAGGACGTCAATCCGGATGTGCTGCCGGTGCAAATGGCCGAAGGCACGGTGGACCTGGGCATCGGGCCGATCCGGCACCGCATGCCGCCGGCGGTGGCCTGCCAGTACCTGTTCAGCAGCCCCATCATGCTGGTCGTGGCCCAGCATCATCCGTTCGCCCGGCGGCGCGCCGTCACCTGGGAAGACGTGTCGCGGCAGACCCTCGTGCTGTCGCACCGCAGTTCACTGGAGCAGTTGCACGCCGACACGGGCCGCGACTTCTCCCGCATGCCGGTCATCGAGCTGTCCCAGCTGCACAGCATCCTCTCGGTGGTCGAGTCGGGCGACGGCGTGACCATCTTCGCGGAGTACGCGCTGAAGTACCTGCGCATCCACAAGGTCGTGGCGATCCCGGTGGTGGAGCCCGAGGTGATGATCCGGGTCGGCCTTTACACGAACCGCGGCGTGACGCTGTCGGAGGCGGCGCGCAGTTTCCACGACTTCATCGCCACCAATCACAGGCTGTACGGGCAGGAGTGATCCGGCCTGGCTTCCTTCAGGTGAACAACGCCTGCTGCCCGAACCCGGATGCCAGGGTGGTGGCGCGGGGCTGGCGCCGCGCCGCACGGGCCTGCGGCGCCGGGCTCGGCGTGTCCGACAGGCGGCTCGCGTCGAGCAGTTCGCGGGTATAGGGGTGGCCCGGGTTGGCGAAGACGCGGGCGGCCTCGCCGTGCTCGACCACGCGGCCGCGCCGCATGACCAGGATGTCGTCGGCCAGCGAGGCCATGACGCCCAGGTCGTGGCCGATGAAGACCAGCGTCAGGCCGTGCTGGTCGCGCAGCCTGGCCAGCAGCGCGAGGATCTGGTTGCGCACGCTGGCGTCCAGCGCCGAGACCGGTTCGTCGCAGATGAGCACGCGCGGCTGCATGGCCAGCGCGCGGGCGATGACCACGCGCTGGCGCTGTCCGCCCGAGATCTGGTGCGGAAAGCGCGCCAGCAGCTCGGGGGCCAGGCCCACGTCCTCGAGCATGGCGATGCAGTGTTCGCGCAGGCTGGCGCGCGGCAGCCCGCGCGCCAGCAGCGGCTCGGACAGGGTCTGCAGCAGGGTGCGCCGGGGGTTGAGGCTGCCCGACGTATCCTGGAAGACATACTGGCAGGTGGCTGCGAACGCGCGCCGGCCGCGTCGGGCGGCGGGGTTCAGGCCGAACACGCGCACCGAGCCGGCGCTGGGTTCGAGCAGCCCCATGATGGCCTGGGCCAGCGTGCTCTTGCCCGAGCCGGATTCGCCGGCGATGCCCAGCGTGGCGCCGGCGCGTACTTGCAGCGTCACCTGTTCGAGCGCGCGCTTGGGTTTCCAGCGCCCATAGTCCACGCATACGCCGTCCAGTTCGATGGCCGTTTCGGCCGAGGCCGGGGCGTGCCGGCGCTTGAGCGGTTGCGGGGCATGCGCGGCCATCAGGGTGCGCGTGTAGTCGTGCCGCGGGGCAAGCAGGACTTCGCGGGCCGGGCCCTGTTCGACCAGGCGTCCCCCGCACATGACGGCGACGCGGTCCGACATGGTCCGCACGGCGTCCAGGTCGTGCGAGATGAACAGCATCGCCATCCGCCGCTGGCGCTGGATGCCGCGCAGCAGGCCGAGGATCTGTGCCTGCGTGGTGACGTCCAGCGCGGTGGTGGGTTCGTCGGCGATCAGCAGGGCGGGCTCGGCCGCCAGGGTCATGGCGATCATCGCGCGTTGCTGCTGGCCGCCCGACAGTTCGAAGGGGTGGCGGCCGAGCATGGCGGCCGGGTCGGGCAGGCCGACTTCGTCGAGCAGCTTGATGGCGCGCGCGCGGCGGTAGGCGCGGCTGTCGCCCGGCATGGGCTTGAGGTTCTCCAGGATCTGCGCGCCCAGCGTCATGATGGGATTGAGCGAGGCCATGGGGTCCTGGAAGACGATGCCGATCTTGCGCCCGCGCACGGCCCGCCAGCCTTCCTCGTCCAGCTGCATCAGTTCGATGTCCTGGTAGCGGATGCTGCCGACCGGATCGATGCCGTCGGGGGTCAGGCCCAGGCAGGCCAGGGCGGTCAGCGACTTGCCGCTGCCGGACTCGCCGATCAGGCCCAGCGACTGGCCGGCCTGCAGGTCGAGGTTGATGTCGTGCAGCACGCGCGCCGGGCCGTGGCTGGCGCAGAGATTGCGGATGGAGAGCAGGGGGGCGGGCATGGCGGTTCTCAGGCGGCGCGGCGCGCCAGGCGCGGGTCGGCCCAGCGTTGCAGCGCGGCGGCGGCGATGTTGACGAGGATGACGAAGGTGGCCAGGGCCATGACGGCGACCTGGATGACGGGATAGTCGCGGCTGCGGATGGCTTCCAGCGTCAACCCGCCCAGCCCGGGCTGGGCGAACAGCGCCTCCATGGTGAGCGCGCCGCCCACCAGGCCGCCCAGGATGACGCCGGACAGCGCGATGACCTGCGACAGGCAGTTCGGCAGCACGTGGCGCCAGATGATGCGCCAGCTGGACAGGCCCTTGGCGCGCGCCGTGCGCACGAAGCCGGCGCGGGCGGTCTGTTTCAGTTCTTCGTGCAGGGGCTTGGCGATCTGGCCGGCGATGTCCAGGCCGAGGATGATGACGGGCAGCAGCATCTGGCCCCGGATGGGCAGCCACTTGAGCCAGATCGAGAACACCAGGATGCCGAGCACGCCGGTACAGAAGCTGGGCACGGCGATCGACCAGATATTCAGGCCCTCGATCAGCGCGCCCAGGCGCAGGCGCTTGAAGGCCTGTGCGGCGACGGCCAGCCCGACGCCCAGCGCCAGGCCGAAGGCCAGGCTGGCGGCGGCCAGCCGCAGCGTGTGCGGCACGGCTTCGGCCAGCATGGCGGCGACCGGCGAACCGTAGCGCATCGATTCGCCGAAGTCGCCTTGCGACGCGTGGGCGAGCCAGCGCTGGAACTGCACCGCCAGCCCATGGTCCAGCCCCAGGTCGGCGCGCAGCTGGGTCAGCCCGGCGGCGTCGTAGTCGCCGCGCGCGGCGTAATAGTCGGTGATGTCGCCGGGCGCCGCGCGTACCAGCAGGAAGATCGTGAACGCGATCGCGGCGATGGAGAACAACTGTCGTGCGCATTGCGTGGCGCAGCTCAGCAAGGCATTCACGGGCAGGCTCCAGCGGGGCGGGAAAGCGGATCGAAGCGGCGGCGCAGCCGGTTGCCGGCCACCGACAGGGCCAGCGAGGTCAGGGCGAGCGCGAGCACGGGAAAGAGCAGGGCGGTCGGCGCCTGCTCGGCATACGGCACCGCGGTGGCGATGATGCGGCCCCAGGTCGGCACGTCGGGCGCCACGCCCAGGCCGAAGAAGCTGAGCACCGATTCGGTGACGACGGCGCGCGGCACCACGATGGCCAGCTGGGTGAGCAGGGTGCCGGCGATGTTGGGCAGGATGTGGCGCCAGGCGATGGCGGCCGGCGCCACGCCCAGCACGCGCGCGGCGCGCACGTAGCCCGATGCGGTTTCGCGTTCGTAGGCGGCCCGCGCGACATAGCCGAACAGCGGCATGAACGAGATGCCGACGGCGACGATGACCGAGCCCGTGCCTACCCCCAGCGCCACCATCAGCGCCAGCGACAGCAGGATGGGCGGCAGGGTGCGGATCAGGTCGAACACCAGGTAGACGGCGGCGCGCACGGCGCCGCCCAGCGCACAGGCCAGCAGGCCGACGGCGGCGCCGCCCAGCAAGGCGATGGCGCCCGAGCAGAACGCCACCAGCAGGGTCAGGCGGGTGCCCATCACGATGCGCGCGTAGACGTCGCGGCCGAAATTGTCGGTGCCCAGCCAGTGCGCGGCCGACGGCGGCAGGTTGCGCGCCAGCAGGTTCTGCGCGTAGGGGTCGTGGGACAGCAGGGCGGGGCCGGCCGCCGCCAGCAGCGCGGCGGCCAGCAGCAGCACCCACGGCCAGTGGCGGCCCGGCCGGACAGGCGCCGCCGCCATCACGCCGCCAGCCAGGTGCGGGCCAGCCCGCCGTCGACGCGGTTCTGGCTCCAGGTGTAGCCGGTGGCGTAGCCGCGCACCGAGGGCGCCACGCCGATGGCGTCGGCCGCATGGCCGATCCCCACCGTGTAGAGGCGGTCCATGACGTGCTGCCACGCCTGCAGGTAGCCGTCGCGCGCCTGCTGCGCATTGGGGGCGCTGACGGCCGCGGCGATCCTGGCGTCGAGTTCCTTGTCCTGGATGCCGCCCCACAGCATGGGGCTGGGGCCATCGGAGAGCAGGCGCGCATAGCGCAGGTAGACGTCGGCGCGCGGGCCGGAGTGGAACGGCGCCAGGTCCCAGTCGTACAGGGCGAGGGCGCGCTGCGCGCCGATATCGTCGAGCGACTGGTGGTCGATCCTGAAGCCGAGTTCGCGCACCATCTGCACCGCGACCTGCGCGTAGTCGTTCTGCCAGGAAACCAGCTTCAGGGTGTGTCCTGCCGGATCCACGCCGGCCTCCCGCAGCAACTGGCGCGCGCGCGCCAGGTCGGGCTTCGCGTAGGGGTCGCGCGCTTCGAGGGCGCGGTCCCAGTAGAACGTGTCGGGCCGCATCGGCTGGTCGCTGGTCAGGGCGCCCTTGAGCACGAAGTCCATGTAGACGCGCTTGTCCAGGCTCAGCGCGATGGCCTGGCGCACGCGCGCGTCCTGCATCAGCTTGCCGGGCTTGCGGTTGTTGAACGACAGGAAGTACCAGGCGGTGTCCTTCAGGTGCTGCACGCCGATGTTCTCGTTGCGCAGCGCGTCCAGCTTGTCGTTGCCCACGTAGGCGACGTGCAGGTCGCCCGAGCGCAGCGACAGGCTGTTGTCGCGGTCGCCGCGCAAGTCGAATTCCACGGCCTGCAGATACGGCAGGCCGGGCTGCCAGTAGTTGTCGAACGCCGGCGCGTGAAAGCGCACGTCGGGCTGCCATTTGCCGAAGGTGAACGGGCCGGTGCCGATGGGCTGGCGGATCGTGTCGTCCCAGCCGGGCGATTCCGGCGCGATGATCCAGAGTTCGGAGAGCAGGTTGAGGAAGGGGGCGTAGGCCTCCTGCAGTTCCACCTGCAGCGTGTCCGCGCCGGCGACGGTCAGGCTGCTGACCTGCTTCATGGCGCCGCTCAGCCAGCCGCCCTTGACCTTGTCGCGCACGCGCTCGAAGTTGGCCTTGACGTCCTGGGCGGTCAGCGCGCGGCCGTTGTGAAAGCGTATGCCCTTGCGCAGCACGAAGGTGTAGCGGCGGCCGTCGGCCGACAGTTCGAAGCGCTCGGCCAGGAAGGGCTTGACGGTGCCGTCGTCGGCGATGCTGGTCAGGGTTTCGGCATAGACCTGCTGCACGGCGATCGAGCCGGAGTGGCGGTGCGGATCGGAGGTGTCCAGGCCCAGCAGGGCGATTTTCAGCGTGCCGCCACGGCGCGGCTCGGCCGCCTGGGCGTGCGCGAAGGCGGGGTACAGGCCGCCGATGCCGGCGGCGCCAAGAAGTTTGAGTAGGGTACGGCGTTGCATGTGCATGGGAATCGAGTGCAGGGTCAAAGGGCTCGATGAGCCGGGGAAGGGGCGGGGAAGGAATGGGGCAGGGGGCGGCCGTCCATGCCGTCGGCGGGCAGGCCGAGATGGCGCAGCACCGTCGGGGCGTAGTCGATCAGGCTGACCGCCTGGTCGCATACCGCGCCGGCGGCGAAGCCGGCGCCTTGCGCGATGAGGAAGGGCGCTTGTTCGTTGGGGCCCAGGCCGCCGTGCTGGCCGCGGCCGTCGTAGCGCTTGGCGTCGCCGCGGTCGGCGGCGATCCAGGCGGCGCCGGGCACGCCGTGGGCATTGGGGCCGGGGTCGTGGCGCATCGTCACGGCCAGGGCGCAGGCGGGATCGTCCTGCGGCATGCCGATGCCGGCGAGCGCGGCGCCGCCGAAGACCTGGCCGCACCACGCCTGGCGGCGCAGGAAGGCCGCGACGGCGGCCGTGCGCGCCGCCGCGTCCGGCGCGATGCCGATCACGCACGCGGTGCCGTTGGGCGCGACCACCAGCTCGCGGCTGTCCGGGCTGTCTTTCAGTCCGGCCTGGACCAGCGCGGCGGCGACATCGATTTCGCCCAGCACGGTCTCCATGCCGTGGTCCGAGCCCACCATCAGCAAGATGTCTTCGCCGCGGGCGCGCAGCGCGTCGACCGTATCCAGCACCTGCGCCACGCAGCGCTCGGCGTGGGCGATCGCCGCCAGGTGGGCCGGGCTGCCCAGCGCATGGCCGTGTCCGGAGTGGTCGGGCTCGGACAGCCAGAGCGTGGCCATGGCCGGCGCGCCGGGCGCCTGCAGCATGGCGCAGAAGCGCCGCGTCATCTCGGCGTCGCCGGCCGCGCCGCTGGCGATCTCCAGCGCCTCGGCTCCGCTGTAGGGCCGGCGGCCCGGGCCATAGGAACCGGCGCGATGGTAGACCCGTCCGTGGCCGTCGGGGTCGTGGAAATAGGCGGCGCCCGGCGACACGTTGGAGTAGATGGCGGCGCCGCCATGCGCGGCCAGCCGTTGCGCCAGGGTGGGCACCCGCAGGGCATGTCCGGTGGCGGCGCGCAGGCGCTCGACGAACCCGGGGTCGCCCGCCGAATGGTTGGCCAGGCCGTCCGCCTCGCGCAGCAGCATGCAGTTGCCGAGCAGGCCGTGGCGCGCCGGCCGGCAGCCGGTGGCGATGCTGGCCGAGCTGACGCGGGTGGTGGAGGGAAACACGCTGCCGGCGCGGCTGAACCAGGTCGATGCCTGGGCCAGCCCGGTCAGGGTCGGACAGGTTCGCGCCGTGACCAGGTCGCGGCGCAGGCTGTCGCAGATAATCAGGATTGCACGCTTGCTTTTCATGCGAAAAATAATAATTTTTCAGTGTTACCGTGCGATGACTCCGCGCAAAATAAATCAACGCAACATGTTGTTTTTAAAAAGAAAAAGGCATTCCACGGAAAATGGAATGCCTTGCCCAGGAAGGCCTGGGCATTAATCGCGCCGGGATACTGTCAGGCGTCGGCCGCGGCCTGCGTCTGCACCCCGTTCAACGCAAAATCGAAGATGTCGAAGTTGCGCAGGCCGCCTTGCGCGGCGCGTTCGCGATAGGCTGGCGACAGCGGCTGCGACAGGAAGAACGGCACCGGCTGCTCGGAGTAACCGCCATGCGAGCGCAGCGGATGGTCGCCGACCGTGGACAAGTCATGCTCGTCGGCGCGCGAGCCCAGCACGTACGACTCGTGCGAGATGACGACGAAGTCGGCTTCGCGGTCCAGCGGCAGGCCCAGCCGCTGCGCGGCCTGTTCGCGCGACAGGACTTCCTGCACGCCGTCGATGGCGGCGGCCGCCTGCATCATGGCCTCGATGTCGGCGGGATTGCGGGCGTACCCGCGCACGAACGACCCCAGCGCGCCGTGGTGGCGCACGAACGGGTCGGTGATCGGGCAGATGATGCGCGCGCTGCCGGCGCCGAACCGGGCTTCGAGCAGATCCTGCAGGAAGATCGCGTTGGGCCGGCCTTGAGCGTCGGTCTTGTGGGACATGCCGTGGTCGGCAATGCAGGCCACGACCGCGCCGGCATCCACGAAGGCCTGCAGGCGAGCGTCGATGGCGCGCAGGAATGCATCGGACTCCGGCTCGCCGGGGGCGTGCTTGTGCTGGATGTAGTCGGACAGCGACAGGTACAGCAGCCGGGCGCGGCCCTGGCGCAGCAGGGCCAGGCCGGCGTCCAGCACGTACAGGGACAGGTCGCCCGAATACATGTCGGGCCTGGGCCGGCCGACCAGCGCCGCCACGTCGGCCACGCCATGTTCGGCTTCGCTGCATTGGTCGGCCTTCTCGGACGAGAAGCAAATGCCTCGCAGGCCATGGCCCAGCACCTTGCGCAGCTTGTCCTTGGCGGTGATCGCGGCGGTGGGCACGCCGGCCTGCGACATCAGGCCCAGCAGGGTATCGCCGCGCAGCAGGGCCGCGTCGGTCATCATGATTTCGCGCCCGGTGTCGCGATCGAGGTAGTAGTTGCCGCCGATGCCGTGCACCGCCGGCGGCGCGCCGGTCACCACCGACACATTGTTGGGATTGGTGAACGAGGGCATGACGCAATCGGCCACGGCGCCAAACCCTTCCTCGAAGAAGCGCGCGATGGCCGGGCAGACCCCGTCGGCGATGCCGCGGGCGATGTATTCCGGGTCGCAGCCGTCGATGCAGACGACGACGGTGGGACGTTGGGGCAAAGCGTAATGACGGCCGTGCAATGCAATGGGTGCGGACATGTGGGCGTGAAACTCATGAGTCAGACAGTGCGCCCAGCATATCGTGCGTAAAATGGGTTTGCTGTGATAGGTTTTGCCGGTTTTGTGAGTTCTGCTCACGCCTTTGGTCATTGATTGGTCATATTCACCGTTCCCGCCGATGTCGCGTATTCCCCCCTTGCCGGCGCTGCGCGCCTTTCTCGCCGCCTGTCGCCGCGGCAGCTATACGGCCGCCGCCGAAGAGCTGAACGTCACGCATGGCGCCATCAGCCGCCAGGTGCAACAGCTGGAGGAGTGGCTGGGGCAGAAGCTGTTCGTGCGCACGGGCCAGCGGATGGCGCCGACGCCGCACGCGCTGGCGTTCGCGCAGGAAGTCAGCGCGGCCATGCAGCGCATCGAGGACGCCGCGCGCCGCTATGGCCGCGGCAGCGCGTCGCGCCTGCTGCGCGTCAACGCGCCAGCCACCTTCGCCATGCGCTGGCTGATTCCGCGCCTGCCGGATTTCTATGCCCGCAACCCGGACATCCTGGTGCAGGTGCAGACCGCGACCACGCAGCAATTGACGCTGGCCGGCAGCTTCGACGCGGCCATACGCATCGGCCCGGTCAATGCCGGCCACTTCTCGGCCTTGCCGTTCCTGGACGAATGGCACACCGTGCTGGCGGCGCCCGCCCTGCTGGCGCGCCAGCCGTTGCATACGCTGGAGCAACTGGCCGATCATGTCCTGCTCGACACCGAGACGCGGCCCGGCATCTGGCAGCAATGGCTGAACGCGGCCGGCTGCGCCGGCGCGATCCCCGCGCGGCGCCTGCGCTTCGACCACTACTACGTGACCTATAGCGCGCTGGTCGACGGCCTGGGCATCGCGCTGGGGCCGTTGCCGACGCTGGACCACGATCTGGAAACCGGCCGGCTCGCGCAGCCCTTTCCCGATCTGCGCACCCCGCCGCAACGCTATGCGTGCCTCACGCCCGCCGGCGTGGTCAAGACGGTGGCGCATCGCCGCTTCGAGGACTGGCTGCTCGAGCGCGGCGCCTTGCTGGCGCGGGACTGAAGGCCGGCCGGGCCGCGGCTCAGGCCGCCTGGTAGACCAGGATGGCGGCGGCCAGGTCTTCCGACGCGGTGCCGACGGCCTTGTAGACGGTGATTTCCTCGTCCGACCGGCGCCCCGGGTGCGCGCCGCGGCACAGCTCTTCCAGCGTCGCCTGCAGCTTGCCGGCGTCGAACAGGCCCAGCGCCATGGGCGCAAGCAGGTCGCCCGATTTCTCCAGCGCCTCGCCGGTGTCGACGAAGACCGAGGTGTCGGCGAAGGCGGCGTCGTCGGCTTCGCGCATGCCGGGCTGGAAGCTGCCGATGAGATCCAGGTGCGTGCCCGGCCGCAGCCATGCCCGCAGGACGAGCGGCGCGCGCGACAAGGTGGCGCAGGTGATGATGTCGGCCTGGCGCGCCGCCGGCTCGAGGTCGGCGACGGCGCGGGCGCGCATGCCCTGGTCGCGCAGATGCGCGGCCAGCGCCTCGGCCTTGCCGGGGTCGATGTCCCAGACCTCCACGGTATCGATGGCGCGCACGGCGGCGTAGGCGGGGGCCAGCGCGCGCGCCACGTTGCCCGCGCCCACCACCAGCAGGCGGGCGGCGTCCCGCCGCGCCAGGTAGCTGGCGGCCAGCGCCGAGGCGGCGGCGGTGCGGCGCACGGTGATCTGGTCGCCGTCGATGATGGACAGCGGCCGGCCGTTGCGCGCGTCGAACAGCGTGTACGACGAGTGCAGGCCGGGCCAGCCCTGGGCGCCGTTTTCCGGGTAGATCGTCACGTGCTTGATGCCCAGGTAGCGGCCTTCCTGCCAGGCCGGCATGATCAGCAGCGTGTCGGCGGTGTCTGCGCGCCGCGCCAGCGTGTGGCTGTGGCGTCGCGGCACTTCGCAGCCGTCGACGAACATCTGGCGCAGGGCGGGGATGAGGCGGTCAAAGGGCAGGCGCGCTTCGGTCGCCTGGCTGTCGAATGTCTTCAAGGGTGTGCTTCCGTCAGGAGTGTGGCGAGGTCCGGGTCAGCGCAGCGTGGCGGTGGGGCGGTGGTGCTGGCAGAAACCGTCGAGGAAAGTGGCCAGGTTCTCGCCCAGTTCGTCGGACAGGTAGCCGCCTTCCTGGACCAGCACGGTGGGCAGCGCCAGGCCGGCGATGGCCTGGCCGATACGGGCGAAGCCGGGCGTGGTGATGCGAAAGGCGTTCAGGGGATCGCCTTCATAGGTGTCCAGGCCCAGCGCCACGACCACCACGTCCGGCTTGAAGTCGAGCACGCGCCGGCAGGCGATGCGCAAGGCCGCCAGGAAGGCCTCGTCGTCGGTGCCGATGGGCAGCGGCAGGTTCAGGTTGCAGCCCGCGCCGATGCCGCGGCCGGTCTCCTGCGCGTAGCCGGTGAAGAACGGATAGAAGTACGCGGGGTCGGCGTGCAGCGAGACATGCAGCACGTCGTCGCGCTCGTAGAAGATGTCCTGGGTGCCGTTGCCATGGTGCACGTCCACGTCCAGGATGGCCACGCGCGCGACATGATGGCGCAGCCATTGCGCTGCGACCGCGGTGTGGTTGAGAAAGCAGAAGCCGCCGGCGCGGTCGCGCGTGGCGTGGTGGCCGGGCGGGCGCGACAGCGAATAGGCCGCCGGCGCGCCTTCGATCACCAGCTGCGCCGCGGTGCAGGCCGAGTGGCTGGCGGCCAGGGCCGCTTCCCAGGTGTGCGGGCCCATGGGGCTGGACGTGTCCGCGATATGGAAGCCGGCGCGGCCGATGATGCTGACGGGATACCCGGATTCCTCGCGCGGCGGGTGGACGTGGGGCGTGATCTCCTGGCTGGCGCCGGGCAGCGCGCGCCATTGCGCGTAGCCGTTCTTGAGGAAGTCGAGATAGCGCGGGCAATGCACTTCGGCCAGGATGGCCTCGCCGAAGTCGCGCGCCTCGACCCGTTCGTGGCCGCGGCGCTGCGCGGCCGCCAGCAGGCGGTCGGCGCGCTCGGGCTGTTCGGTGCTGCGGGTGATCTGGCCGCGCACGATGAAGAACTGCGGATCATGGCGGCGGTGGGTTTCGCTGTGGACGAATTTCATGGCTTGGACCTGTCGAACGGGGGGCGGGGACGCGGGCGGATCACGCCGCCAGGGTTTCAAGGGCCTGCAGCACGGCGTCGGCCATGGCGCGGGTGGACAGCGCCGGCGCGGCGGCGCCGGCCAGCAGGTCGAGCGTGCGCGCGCCGCCAGCCAGCGCGCGCTCCACCGCGCGTTCCAGCAGGTCGGCCTCGGCCGGCTGGCGGAACGTCCAGCGCAGCGCCAGCGCCAGGCTCAGGATGGCGCCCAGCGGGTTGGCGATGCCCTGGCCGGCGATATCGGGCGCGCTGCCATGCACCGGCTCGTAGAAGCCGCGGCGGCGGCCGCCGTCCTCGGCGCCGAACGAGGCCGAGGGCAGCATGCCCAGCGAACCGGCCACCGCGCCGGCGGCGTCGGACAGGATGTCGCCGAACAGGTTGTCCGCCAGCAGCACGTCGAAGCGCGCCGGCCGCAGGCACAGCTGCAGGGCGCAGTTGTCGACCAGGATGTGTTCGAGCTCCACGTCCGGATACTCGGCGTCGCGGCAGGCCTGGACTTCCTCGCGCCACAGCAGGCCGCTTTCCAGGACATTGGACTTGTCGACCGAGCAGACGCGGCCGCCGCGCGCGCGGGCCAGCTCGAAGGCCACCCGGGCGATGCGGCGGATCTCCAGGTCGTCATAGCGCTGGGTGTTGGTGCCGACGCG
This sequence comes from Bordetella bronchiseptica, assembly GCF_900636925.1. Lineage (NCBI taxonomy): Bacteria > Pseudomonadati > Pseudomonadota > Betaproteobacteria > Burkholderiales > Alcaligenaceae > Bordetella > Bordetella bronchiseptica. Next base: position 4,080,540 of record NZ_LR134326.1, on the reverse strand, counting down.
GCGGCCGTCGCCGGTCTGGTCGATGCCGCGCGGCGACGCGTAGTAGATGCCGCCGGCCAGCTCGCGCACGATCATCATGTCGACCTTCTCGACGCGCTCGGGCACGAAGGGGCACAGCTCGGCCAGGGCCGGCCAATAGCGCACCGGCCGCAGGTTGGCGTAAAGCCCGAGTTCGCGCCGGATGCGCAGCAGGCCTTCCTCGCGCACCTGCTCCAGCGGCAGCCGGTCGTACTCCGGCCCGCCGATGGCGCCGAACAGCACGGCATCGGCCGCGCGGATCTGCGCCAGCGTATCGTCGGTCATGATGCGGCCGGTACGGTTCAGCACCTCGACGCCGAACGCCGCCTGTCCGATCGACAGCGGCAGGCCGCGCCGGGCGGCGAACCATTGCGCGATGCGCCCGGCTTCGTGGACCACTTCGGCGCCCACGCCGTCGCCGCCGATCAGCAGCAATCGATTCTGCTCGCTCAACTTCTACTCCTGGATTTGGGTGTCGTAGGCCCAGGGCGCGCGCGCCCGGTGGGCCTGCTGGAACGCGTCGATGCGGTCGCTCAACCGCAGCGTGCGCTGGATCTGGTCGGCGCCGGCCATGAGAGCCTCGCGCCAGAAATCATCGATCTCGAACGGCTGCGCCAGGCGTGCGGCGGCATCCGTGATGAGGCGCTGGCGCAGGTCCACCACCAGCGGGCGGCCCGGGGACGCCTCGGCCGCCTGCCGCACCCGCTCCAGCGCGGCGGCGTCCAGGCTGATGGGCAGCACGCCGTTCTGCAGGCAGTTGGCGCGGAAGATGTCGCCGTACGTGGTGCCGATCACGCAGCGGATGCCGAAGTCGGCCAGCGCCCAGACGGCGGATTCGCGCGAACTGCCGCAGCCGAAATTGGGCCCGCACAGCAGGATGGAGGCATGCCGCCAGGGCTCGCGGTTGAGCACGAAGTCGGGGTTCTCGCTGCCGTCGGGCCGATAGCGCAGCACTTCGAAGGCATAGGGGCCGAACTGGCCCGGGTCCAGGGCCACCAGCCGCTCGACGCGCACGATCACGTCGGTGTCGATATTGGCCATGGGCAGGCTGGCCGCCACGCCTTGGTGTTGGATGAAAGGAGTCATGTCAGGGATGGCCGCGGTGGCGCATGGAACAGGTGCGGGGTCAGGGCAGCGGCGCGGCGATCACGCCGGCGATGGCGCAGGCCGCGGCGGTGGCGGGGCTGGCCAGGTGGGTGCGCACGTCGCGCCCCTGGCGGCCGACGAAATTGCGGTTGGAGGTGGCCACCACGCGCTGTCCCGGCTCGGCCAGTTCGCCGTTGGCGGCCAGGCACATCGAGCAGCCGGGTTCGCGCCAGTCGAATCCGGCGTCGGTGAACACGCGCGCCAGTCCTTCGGCCTCGGCCTGCCGCTTGACCGCCTGCGAGCCCGGCACCACCCAGGCGGTCACGTGATCGGCGACGCGGCGTCCGCGCACTTGCGCCGCGGCGGCGCGCAGATCGTCGAGCCGGCCGTTGGCGCACGAGCCGATGAACACCCGGTCCACCGCCAGGCCGGCCAACGGGGCCCCGGGCGTGACGCCCAGGTAGGCCTGGCCGGCGGCGGCGGCGCGTTGCCGCGCCGGATCGGCATAGCCGCGCGGGTCGGGCGCGACGCCGGCCACGTCCATGGCGTCCTGCGGGCTGGTGCCCCAGGTGATTTGCGGCGCCAGCGCGCCGAGGTCCAGGTCCAGCTCGCGGTCGAACACCGCGTCCGCGTCGCTGCGCAGCGCGCGCCAGGCGGCCAGCGCCTGCTGCAGCCGTGCGCCGCGCGGCGCGTGCCGGCGGCCCGCCAGCCAGGCGAACGTGGTGTCGTCGGGGGCGATGAGGCCGATCTTGGCGCCGAACTCGATCGACAGGTTGCACAGCGTCATGCGCTCTTCGATGTCCATGGCCGCGACGGCCTCGCCGGCGTATTCGACCGCATGGCCGCTGCCGCCGGCCGCGCCGATGACGCTGACCAGGTGCAGGGCCACATCCTTGGCCGTGACGCCGGGACGGCGGCGCCCGTGCAGCCGCACGCGCAACTGGCGCGGCTTGCGCTGCACGATGGCCTGCGTGGCCAGCACGTGCTCGACTTCGCTGGACCCGATGCCAAAGCCGATGGCGCCCAGCGCGCCATGCGTGCAGGTGTGGCTGTCGCAGCACACCACGATCATGTCGGGCAGGGTCAGGCCCTGCTCCGGCGCGATGACGTGCACGATGCCGTGCGCGTCGTCGTCGGCGGCGATGTAGCGGATGCCGGCGGCCTGGCAGCGCGCCTGCAGGTCGTCGACCAGGCGCAGCACGATATGCGGAATGGGGCTGACGCGCCCCGGCCCGGTGGCCACCGTATGGTCGGGGATGGCCACGGTCAGGTCCGGCGCGCGCACCGCCAGGCCGCGCGCCGCCAGCGCCTTCAGGGCCGGCGCGCCGCCCAGGTCGTGCAGGTAGTGGCGGTCCACGTGCAGCACGTCGCCTTCCTCGGTGGAGGCGATGACGTGGCTGTCCCAGATCTTGTCGAACAGTGTGCGTGCGGCCATGTCGTCACGGTTTGGCGGCGGCCAGGCTGGCGGTCGCGCGCGTCACGAAGTCGTTGGTGTAGGTCTGGTGCAGGTCGAAGTCGCCCGCCTTGGCCACGCTGTTGTCGAACTTCTTGAGCACGCGGTAGGCCGTCTCGGCGTCTTCCTGGCGCATCAGGCCATCGGGCGAGTACAGGTGGATGCTTTTCTCGATCACGGCCAGGTACAGCGCCTTGTCGCCCAGGTAGTAGTCGGACGGCATGGCGTCGACGATCTGCTGCGGCGTGGCGGCGGCGATCCATTGCAGGGTGCGCACCATGGCGCTGGCCAGCTTCTGGGCGACTTCCGGCTGCTTTTCCAGCAGGCCGTTGCGCGCGTAGAGCACGGCGGCCGGATAGATGCCGTCGTAGACGGCGCGCGTGCCGGCCTCGGTGCGCGTGTCGGCCACGACCTTGATGTCGCCGTCGCGCTCCATCATGGTGGTGACCGGCTCGACGTTGACCACCACGTCGACCTTCTGCTGCTTGACGGCGGCCACGACCATGGGGCCCACGCCCACCGCGACGATGGACGGCGCGTCCAGGGCGACGCCTTCCTTCTGCAGCAGGTAGTTCAGCATGAAGTGGGTGCTCGAGCCCGGGCCGATGACGCCCACGCGCGCGCCTTTCAGGTCCTGCAGGCCGCGGTACTTGTCGGCGAACCCCTTGGTCACGCCCATCACCAGCCCGGGGTAGCGGCCGGTCTGCACGAAGGCGCGGATATCCTGGTTCTTGGCGTGCATCTGGATGGTGTGGTCGTAGTAGCCCATGACCACGTCGGCGCTTCCGCCCACCAGCGACTGCAAGGCCTTCGAGCCGCTGGCGAAGTCGGTGATCTTGACGTCCAGCCCTTCGTCCTTGAAGTAGCCCAGCCGCTCGGCCAGGGTCAGCGGCAGGTAGTTGACGGACGATTTGCCGCCGACGGCCAGGGTCACGGCGATGGGCTTGGCGGCGCCGGCCGAAGCGGGCAGCAGTGCCGCGCCCAGCAGGGCGGAGCAGGCGAACAGGCCGCGGGCCATCCCGCGGCGCAGTGGTTGGAGCAGGTCGTGCATGATGTGTTTTCCCTTGTTCTGCCCGTCATGGAAGGACGAGACGCGTTGTCGAAGGCCGCCGGGGCGGCCCGCGGTGTTGCGGCAAGCCGGCTTCAGGGCCGGTTTGCGGGTTGCCAGCTGAGCAGGCGCTTTTCGGCGATCGAGACCACGAAATCCAGGATGACCGCGAACAGCGTCAGCACCACGATGCCGGCGAAAACCGTATTGATGTCGAAGACGCCTTCGGCCTGCAGGATCAGGTAGCCCACGCCCGCCGACGAGCCCAGGTACTCGCCGATGACCGCGCCGACGAAAGCCATGCCCACGGCATTGTGCAGGCTGGAGAACAGCCAGCTGGTGGCTGAGGGCAGGTAGACGTGGCGCAGCAGGTCGCGCGGCCGCGCGCCCAGCATGCGGGCGCTGGCCACCACGTTGGGGTTGACGTCGCGCACGCCCTGGTAGACGTTGAAGAACACCACGAAGAACACCAGCGTCACGCCCAGGGCCACCTTGGAGCCGATGCCCAGGCCGAACCATACGGCGAAGATGGGCGCGAACACCACGCGCGGCATCGAGTTGATGGCCTTGATGAACGGGTCGAACACGGCGGCCCAGAACGGGTGCAGGGCCAGCCACAGGCCGACCGCCAGCCCCGTCGCGCTGCCCAGTCCGAACGACAGCAGCGTCTCGGCCAGGGTGACCAGCAGGTGCGGATAGATCTCGCCGCTGGCGAACCAGTCGGTCACCGTGCGCGCGACTTCCACGGGCTGGCCGAAGAAGAACACCGGCAGGACGCCGGTCTCGCTGAGCAGGTGCCAGGCGGCCAGGAAGCCGGCCAGGATGGCGAGCCGGGTGACGGCCACCAACGTGGCGCGCCGGGCGGGGCGCGGCCGGCGGGCGGCCGGCAGGGATTCAGTGCGTGCGGCCAGCATAGGCTTTCAGGACCTCGTTTTTCATGGCGTCCCAGATCTTCCGGTGCAGTTCGGAGAACTCGGGGGTCAGGCGGATTTCGGACACGTCGCGCGGGCGCGGCAGGTCGATGGCGAATTCGGCGATGGGGCGCGTGGCCGGGCCGGCCGACAGCACCACCACGCGGTCGGACAGCGAGATCGCTTCCTCCAGGTCGTGGGTGACGAACAGCACGGTCTTGCGGCTGGACATCCACAGGTCCAGCAACTCGTTTTCCATCAGCAGGCGGGTCTGCACGTCCAGCGCGCTGAACGGCTCGTCCATCAGGATGATGTTGGGATCGAGCACCAGGGTCTGCGCCAGCGCCACGCGCTTGCGCATGCCGCCGGACAGCTCGTGCGGCAGCTTGTGCACATGCGCGGCCAGGCCGACGCGGGACAGCCAGTCGCGGGCGCGCGCCTCGGCCTCGGCCGCCGGCACGCGGTGAAACGCCAGGCCGGCCTTGACGTTGTCCAGCGCGCTGCGCCAGGGCAGCAGGGTGTCGGCCTGGAACAGGTAGCCGGCACGCGTGTTGACGTCGGCCAGCGTTTCGCCGAACACGCGCACGCGTCCGGCCGACGGCTGCATCAGCCCCGCCACCAGGTTGAGCAGCGTGGACTTGCCGCAGCCGGTGGGCCCGACAATGGAAACGAATTCGCCCTGGGCGATCGATAGCGTGGTGGCGGCCAGCGCGGCGTAGTCCTTGGCGGGGGTCGAACCGAAGTAGGTTTTTTCGGCCCCCTGGAACTCGATGGCTGGGGTGGCGTCACCGGGCGTGCCGTTGACGGGCATGGACATGGCGGAATCCCCCTGAGAAATGCTCCGGACGGCTGTTGCCGATCTCGGATGCAAATTCTAGGGAGACCGCCGCGGCCCGGGTAGCGGTCTTGTACGAAGGCTGCTTCGCGGATCGCGCGACCTGGGTTTACCCTGATGAGCGCGCGCGGCCGCTATTCGACGCCGGCGAAGCGCTGTTCCTGCAGGAAGGTAAGCAGCATGCGCGCGGCCACGGGCAGGCGCTCCAGGTCCTTGACGCAGACATACAGCTGGCGCGCCGCCCAGGTTTCGTCCAGGGGCACGGGCGTGACCGCGATGGCGCGGTTGATCTGGTTGAGGTAGTGGCGCGGCACCACCGCCACGCCGAGGTCTTCGTGCACCATCTGGCACAGCGTGTCGAACGCCGAGATGCGCATGCGCGGCTTGATGTCGCGGCCCAGCTCGCGGGCCGCCTGCAGGATGAGGGACTCCAGCGTGCTGCCCTTGCGCGGGCCGACGATTTCGTAGTCCAGCAGCTGCCCCAGCTTGAGCGCCGCGCACGAGGCCAGCGGGTGGTCGTTGGGCACCAGGGCGGTCAGCACATCCATGTGATAGGGGAACATCTGCAGGCCGGCCGTGTTGGCGCCGGCGAACATGATGCCCAGGTCCGCCGTTCCTTCGTGCACGGCGTCGGCCACGATCTGGCTGACGTCTTCCTGCAGGTCCACCCGGATGCCCGGGTAGCGCTGCAGGAACAGCGCCAGCTCGCGCGGCAGGTACTGGCAGGTGGCCGCCATGGTGGTGATGATGCGCACGTAGCCGGAGATGCCGTGTTCGTCGCCATGGGCCATTTCGCTCATCTGCGCCAGGTCGCGCATGACATTGCGCACGTAGGGCATCATCTGCTCGGCCAGGGGCGTGGGTTCGATGCCGCGGTGGTTGCGGATGAACAGCTCCCGGTTGAGCATCTGCTCCATGTCGGTGATGCGCTTGCTCAAGGCCGACGGCGCGATGAACTCGCGTTCGGCCGCCTTGGACAGGCTGCGCTCTTCGTAGACGGCGACGAACAGGCGCAGGGTCACCAGGTCAAAGCGTAGCCTTTGCATTTCTTCGTTCCCATAAGCCATGAACCGGGCGCGCGGCGGCGGCCTGCGCGGCCCGGCATGGTTGGAAAGTATATCCGCCGCTTCGCGCGGCGCCGCCGCGCGCGCCGATACAATATCCGGCCCCCACCCCATTTCTCCGCATCATGCGCATCGGCGAGGCATTGAAGGCCTGGGCCAGGCGGATCAGGCGCGACGGCGTGACGCTGTGGTTCGCGGTCAGGCACCCTGGCACGCCCTGGTACGCGAAAGCGCTGGGCCTGCTGGTGGTGGCCTATGCGCTCAGCCCCATCGATCTGATTCCGGATTTCATCCCCGTGCTGGGATACGTGGACGACGTCCTGCTGCTGCCCGCCCTGATCTGGCTGGCCATACGCATGGTGCCGCCGCAAGTCCTGGCGCAATGCCGCAACCAGGCCGACGAGTGGATGCGGGTGCGGGGCGGCAAGCCGCGCGTGCGCGCCGGCGCCGTGCTGGTGGTGGCGGTCTGGCTGGCGGCCGGCGCGGCGCTGTGGTGGTGGCTGGGCACGTAGGCCGCGCCTACGGAACGAGCGCGTAGACCGACGCCGATACGGCGGCGCCATGCAGCTGCAGGCGATTGCGGGCGATGCCTTCGAATTGCGCGCCAACCTTGCGCGCCACGGCCTCGCTGGCGTGGTTGCCGGCGGCGATGACGATCTCGACGCGCTGCATGCCCAGCGTGCCGAATGCGTAGGGCGCCAGGGCCTGTACCGTGCGCGGCGCCACCCCGCGCCGTTGCGCCGACTGCCTGACCCAGTACCCGAGATTGCAGAAGCGGTTCTGGCGGTTGATCGCGTTCAGGCCCGCGCCGCCCAGCAGCGCGCCGGATCCCTGCGAGAACACGCCGAACTCGTAGCCCGTGCCGGCGTCCAGGCTGTCGCGGCACAGCTGGAACCAGGCGAGCGCGTCCTGCTCCGAAAACGAGGGCGTGCACCAGGGCATCCAGCGCCCGACCGTCCCGGTGGATTCGCGCGCCGCGTCGGCGAACGACCGCGCATCGGCGTCGCGGAACGCCCGGAAAACGAGGCCTTCGAAAACAATTGGTTCCATGGCGCGGATTCTCGTGTGGATGGCGTCCAGGGCGGCGTTTCGTGCAATCAGCGCACCGGGTCGCGGCTGAGCAGCAGCCAGCCGCGGATGCGCGAGGCGCCGTACGCGAAGGCCGCGCCCGTGGCCAGGCCCAGCATTTTCGAGGCGAGGGCCAGGAACAGCAGCAACATTTGCAGGGTGGGCATGGCGGCAGGCGGCGGGGACTCAGGGGCTGGAATTGTAGTGCGGTCCGTCCTGCGCCATGCCGCCCAGCACCGCGGCGCGGAACTCGCTCATCAGCGGCGACCAGGCCGCGCCGTGGCGGGAGATCAGCACGATGCTGCGGCGCATGGAACGCCCCAGCGCCACCGGCAGGACGGCGATGGCCGCGCCCATTTGCAGGGCGCTTTGCGGCAGCAGGGCGAGGACGTCCGAGCGGGCCAGCATGGCCAGGGCGCCGCTGGAGAAGTGCTGCACTTCGAGCGCGGCCGGCGGCGGCTGCAGGCCGGCGTCGGCATAGCGTTGGTCCAGGGCCTGGCGGGCCACCGAGCTGGGATGCGGCAGGATCCAGCGGTGCCCTTCGAGGTCGCGCAGCGACAGCTTGCGCCGCGCTGCCAGCGGATGGCCCTGGCGCGCGGCCACGCACAGCCCGTCCTCGGCGATGAGGTCCTGGCGCAGGGCGGGCTGGATGTCGCCGTAGATGGGGATGACGGCGAGGTCCAGCCTGCCGCTGGCGACCTGCGCGTTGAGGTCGTCGGACAGCCCTTGCGTGAGTTGCACGCGCAGGGCCGGGCGCAGCGGCAGCAGACGCTGCAGGGCGGGCATGACGTAAGCGTCCATGGTCGCGCCGGTGGCGCCCACGCGCAGCAGGCCGGCTTCGCCGACCCGCAACTCCATGGCGTGCCGCACGGCGTCGCGGTATTGCGCCCACAGCTTCTGCGCGTGCTCGCGAAACGCCAGGCCGGCCGAGGTCAGGCGCAGGCCGCGGCCGCCGCGTTCCAGCAGCGCCAGTCCGGTGTCCGCTTCCAGGCGCTGCAGCGACTTGGACAGGGCGGGCTGGGTGACGCCGCAGGCGGTGGCCGCGCGGCCCAGGCTGCCATGCTCGATGACGGCCAGGAAATATTCGATGTCGCGCAGGGAGAGATTCATGAACGTTGGTTATGGATAAACGTGCTTTGTGGAATATTACGCCGGGCGCGGGCTCCTAGAATCCGGGGAAACTACCCAAGCAACGTCAAGGTGGAGCAATGAGCACGAAGCCCAACATCGTTTTGATCGTGGCCGACAACCTCGGATGGGGGGAGCTGGGCTGTTACGGCGGCGGCGCGCTGCGCGGCGCGCCCACGCCCAATATCGACCGGCTGGCCTCGCAGGGGCTGCTGCTGCAGAATTTCAACGTGGAGAGCGACTGCGTGCCGACGCGCTCGGCGCTGATGAGCGGGCGCCACCCGATCCGCACGGGGTGCCTGCAATCGGTGCCGCCGGGCCTGCCGCAGGGGCTGGCGCGCGACGAAATCACGCTGGCGCAGCAGCTGTCGGGCCAGGGCTACGCCACCGCGCACTACGGCAAGTGGCACCTGGGCGACGTGCCGGGCCGCTATCCATCCGACCGCGGCTTCGACGAGTGGTACGGCATTCCGCGCACCACCGACGAAAGCCAGTTCACGGCGTCCATCGGTTTCGACCCCGCGGTCGCCGACCTGCCGTACATCATGCAGGGCCGCGCCGGCGAACCGTCCGAGAACGTGAAACTGTACGACCTGGAGTCGCGCCGCCGCATCGACGAGGAACTGGTCGAGCGCTCGCTGGGCTTCATGCGCGGCAATGCCGCGGCGGGCCGGCCGTTCTTCCTCTACCTGCCGCTGGTGCATCTGCATTTCCCGACCCTGCCGCATCCGGATTTCGCCGGGCGCACGGGCGCCGGTGATTTTGCCGATTCGATGGTGGAGATGGATCATCGCGTCGGCCAGGTGATGGCGGCGGTCGACGAACTGGGGCTGGGCGACGATACCGTTTTCATTTTCTGCAGCGACAACGGGCCGGAGTTCCGCAAGCCGTACCGCGGCACGGCGGGCCCGTGGTCGGGCACCTACCACACCGCCATGGAAGGCAGCCTGCGCGTGCCGTTCATCGTGCGCTGGCCGGGCCGGGTGCAGCCGGGCCGCGTGTCCAACGAGATGGTGCACGTGACCGACCTGTTCACCACGCTCAGCCTGATCGGCGGCGCGACCGTCCCGCAGGACCGTCCCATCGACGGCATCGACCAGACCGCGTTCCTGACCGGGGCCAGCCAGACCTCGCCGCGCGAGGGCTTCCTGTTCTACATCAAGAACGACCTGCGGGCGGTCAAGTGGCGCGACTGGAAGCTGCACTTCTATTGGGAGCCCGAGGTCAACGAGGGCAAGGGCAAGCTGGAGTCGCCCTACCTGTTCAACCTCAAGCAGGATCCCAAGGAAGAAAGCGACATCCTGATTTTCAATACCTGGGTGCTGGGCCCCATCATGAAGATGGTGCAGGCGTTCAATCAATCCTGCGCGGCGCATCCGAACACGCCGCCCGGACGGCCGGACCGGGCCTGAGGCCGGCCCGCCGCACGCAAGAGAACAAAGGGGAACGACGATGAAGTTCACGCTTACCTGCGCGGCCGCCGCGCTGGGCCTGGCCCTGGCCAGCCCGGCCGGCGCGGCCGCCGATTCGCTCGACTGGCCGGCCCGGCAGATCACCTGGCTGGTCGGGTTCGTGCCCGGCGGCACGGCCGATGTGCTCACGCGCATTGCCGCCCAGGAGTTGGCCCGCAATACCGGCCTGAACGTGGTGGTCGAGAACCGGCCCGGCGCCTCGGGCGCGATCGCGCTGCAGCTGCTGGCGCGCAGCAAGGCCGCCGATGGCTATCTGCTGACGGTGCCCGGGCCCATCATCTATCCCACGCCGCAGCCCGAGGTGGGCGCGGCGCTCGCTCCGGTCGTGCTGATGGCGCAGGGCCCCATGGTGGTGGTCGGGCCGGCCAAGGACGCGCGCGCCGACTTGCAGGCGGTGCTGGCCGATGCCAGGAAGCGGCCCGAAGCCTGGAGCTATGGCAGCTCGGGCACCGGCACGTCGCAGCACCTGGCCGGGGAATTGCTCAATCAGTATGCCGGCACGCGCATCGTCCACGTGCCGTACAAGGGCGGCGGCCAGGCGGTGGCGGACGTGAGCGGCGGCCAGATTCCGCTGGCCATCCTGGGATCGTCCACGGTGCTGCCGCAGATCAAGAGCGGCGCGCTCAAGGGATACGCGGTCACCACGACCTATCGCCTGGACAGCCTGCCCGAGGTGCCCACGGTGGCGCAGTCCGGCTTCAAGGACTTCGACGCCAGCCAGTGGTTCTCGGTGGCCGCCAGCAACACCATCGCCGCGCGGCAGCTGGACCAGATGAACGCGGCCCTGCGCGCCGCCATGGACACGCCGCAGTTCAAGACCGCCGTGGCCAACGCCGGCATGGTGGCGGGCGGCGGCTCGCGCGAGGACTTGCTGAAGTTCATCCAGACCGACCGCGCCAAGTGGCGCAAGCTGATCGACAGCGGCGCGGTGAAACTGGACTGAGCAGCGAGTGTTCATGGTGTAGAGCGGTGTGCCTGTCCCAGCGGGGACAGGCACACGCTGGCGCGGATGCCAGTTCCCATCCGGCGACCGGCGCGCCGCGCGCCGGTCGCTGCCTTCAGTTACCGGGCCGGCCGATCCACTTGCCTTCGCGCACCAGGCTTTCCACGGTTTCGACGATGAGCGATTCCATGGCCAGCGCGGCGTTGGATGCCGGCGCGTTCTCCAGGCGGCACAGGAACACCTGCCGCTCGACCTGGGGGTTGACCAGCCGGGCGGCGCAGACCCGGCGCTGCAGCACGTCGGCGCGCACGGCGGGATACGACAGGATGGTGTAGCCCAGTCCTTCCGCGCACAGGGAGATCAGCTGCGGCACGGCGTCCACGTCGGCCAGCACGCGCATGCGGGCCTGGGCCTGGCTGGCGTGGCGTTCGATCAGCTGGCGCAGGCTGTGCCGGTGCGATGGCAGGAACAGCGGCAGCGCCGCGATGTCGCGGAAATCGACTTCCCGCATCCGCCGGTGGTCATCGCGCGAGCCGTTGGCCCCGAACGCGCCGGGCGGGCCGAGCAGCACCAGTTCTTCGTCGATCAGCTTGCGATATCGCAGGCCGCTGTTCCTCTCGCGCAGGAAGGTGATGCCCAGGTCGACATCGCGGTCCCGCAGGTGGCCGGGCACGTGGCCGGTGGAGCTTTCGATGATCTGCAGGTCGAGCCTGGGCCAGCGCCGCAGCGCTTCCTGCACCAGGCGCACCGTCAAGGCCATGCCGGTCGATTGCGACATGCCGATGGACACCGGCCCGGTCGGCTCGCTGGCCGCGTCGCGCACATCGTCGCAGGCGAACTGCGCGCGCGCGAGCAGGTCCTGGCTGTGCGCCAGGAAGCGCTGGCCGGCCGCGGTCAGCACGATGCCCTTGGCCGTGCGTTCCAGCAGGCGCACGCCCAGCTCTTCTTCCATGCGCTTCATGTGCAGGCTCAGCGCGGGCTGGGCCACATGAACCTCGCCGGCCGCCTTGGAAATGGAGCCGCAGGTCGCGACCGCGACGAAATACCTGAGGTTGCGTAGATCGATGGGCATGCGGGCGTCCGCCTTGGCCGAGAGCCATAACGCTTCAATATACCTTTCATCCTGATTATGTATTGGCCTTATGGGACCGGCAGCCCAGATAATCCGCTCCATAACAGAGGGACCAAGGAGACAAAGCAATGCCCACCCGCCGTTCATTCATGCTGGGAGCCGGCGCGCTGCTGGCCGCGCCCGCCCTGGGCTCGCCCGCGTGGCCGTCCAAACCCCTGCGCATCGTCGTGCCCTTTCCCCCGGGCGGGCCGACCGATTTCGTCGTGCGCCAGCTGTCGGTGCCGCTGGCGGCCGCGCTCGGCCAGCCCGTCGTGGTGGAAAACCGGCCCGGCGTCAGCGGCAACCTCGGCGCCCAGGCCGTGGCCGAATCGGAGCCCGACGGCTATACGCTGATCCACAACACCGTCGGGGTGCAGGCCATCAATCCGCTGATGTTTCCCAATGCCCGCGTCGACCCGCGCAAGGATTTCATCGGCATCGCGACGACGGCGACCATGCCCAACGTGGTGGTCGTCAATCCGGCCAGGCTGCCCGTGGCGTCGCTGCGGGAACTGGTGGAGCTGGGCCGCGCGCAGCCCAACCGGCTCAGCGTCGCCACGTTCGGGCCGGGCACCTCGGCCCATATATACGGCGCGCTGCTGCAGAAGATCGGCGGCTTTACCGCGGTCGAAGTGCCGTATCGCGGCAGCCCGCTGGCGCTGACCGACGTGATCGGCGGACAGGTGGACTTCCTGTTCGACAGCATGACCACCAGCATCGGCCACGTGCAGGCCGGCACGCTGCGCGCGCTGGCCGTGACGGCGCCGCAGCGCACCGCGCTGCTGCCCGACGTGCCCACCATGGCCGAGGCGGGCTTCGGCGGCATCGACCTGAAGTTCTGGTTCGCGCTCTATGCGCCGGCGCGCACGCCGGCGCCCATCGTCGAGAAACTGCGGGCCGCGATCTACAAGGTGTTGTCCGAACCGGCCTATGCCGAAGGGCTGCGGGCGCGCGGCGCCGAGCCGCTGCTGGTCGCGCCGTCGGCGCTGGAGCAGTTCCTCGCCACCGACACCCAGCGCTGGTCGGACGCCGCGCGCCAGGTCGGCATCAAGGCCCAGGCATGACGGACGGCGCCATCGCCTATGCGGTCAACGAGGGCATCGCCGAAATCGTCCTGGCGCGTCCGCCGGTCAACGCGCTGGACCTGGCCACCGTGCGCTCGCTCATCGCCGCCCTGGCGCGGGCGCGGCAGGACGCCGAGGTGCGGGCCGTGATCATCGGCAGCGCCACGCCCGGGCGGTTCTGTGCGGGGCTGGACCTCGGCCAGGTGCAGGGACGCTCGACCCTGGAGATGCACGAACTGCTCTCCACCCTGTACGTGGCGCTGCACCAGGCGCAGGCCGGGCTGGGCAAGCCCTCGATCGCCGCCATCGACGGCGCGGCGCGCGGCGCCGGCATGACGATCGCGATCTCCTGCGATGTCCTGGTGTGCGACGCAAGCGCCACGTTCGGCTATCCGGAAATCGACGTCGGGCTGATTCCCGGCATCCACTTCGCGCACCTGCCGCGCATCGTCGGCAAGCACCGCGCGTTCGAGCTGCTGTTCAGCGGACGCGCCTTCGATGCGCCCGAAGCCGCGTCCCTGGGCCTGGTGAGCCGCGTCGTGCCGGCCGGCCAGGCCATGGCGCAGGCCCGTGAGCTGGCGCGCATCTTCGCCGCCAAGCCGCCGACCGTCATGCGCCTGGCCCGCGCGGCCTTCGTGCGGACCGTGGACATGGGTTACGAGCGCAGCGTCGCCGAGGTGGTCGAAACCTTCTGCACCGTCGCGGGCACGGACGAGGCGCGCGAAGGCGTGGCGGCGTTCGCCGCCAGGCGCGCGCCCGGCTGGGCGAAATAGGCCGGCGCGCAGGCGGCGCCGGCCGTGGCGAGCCGGCCTTACTCGGCCGAGATGCCGGCTTCGCGGATCACGGTCGACCAGCGTTCCTGGTCCTGTGCGATACGCTGCGCGGCCTGTTCGGGCGTCGAGGGGTTGACGCTGGCGCCGCGTTCGGCCATCAGCTTGCGGGTCCCGGGTTCGTCGATCGCCTGGCTGAGCGCCAGCGAGAGTTTGCGCACCACATCGTCGGGCGTGCCGGCAGGCGCCATGATGGCGCCCCAGGACACGGCGGCGAAATCCTTGGCGCCGCCTTCGGCCAGGGTGGGCACGTCGGGGAACTCGGGGTCGCGCTGCGCGCCCGATACGCCCAGCGCGCGCAGCTTGCCGGCCTTGACCTGGGTGGCCGCCGACGGGATCGAGTCCAGCATGGCGTCCAGGCGGCCGCCCAGCAGGTCGGTCAGCGCCGGGCCGCCGCCCTTGTACGGGGCGTGCAGCAGCTTGATGCCGGCGCTGTGCTGGAAGTACTCCATGAACAGGTGGCTGCCGCCGCCCACGCCGGACGAGCCGTAGACCAGCTTGCCGGGGCTGGCCTTGGCCAGCGCGATGAATTCCTCGGTGGTCCTGGCCGGCAGGTCGGGCCGCACCACCAGCATGTGCGCCGTTTCGTAGGTCAGCCCCACCGGCGTGAAATCCTTCTGCACGTCGAAGTTGATCGACTTGTACAGATATGGGTTGGCGGCCAGCACGCCCTGGGTGCCGTACAGCAGCGTGTAGCCGTCGGCCTTGGCGCGCGCCACCACCGATGCGCCGATGTTGCCGCCGGCGCCGCCGCGGTTCTCGACCACGATATTGGCGCCGATCTTCTTTTCCAGCGCCTGGGCGACGATGCGCGCCGTGATGTCGGTCACGCCGCCGGGCGGGAAGGGCACCACCAGGGTGATGGGCTGGCTGGGAAATGCCTGCGCGGCGGCCAGGGCCGGCGCCAGCGCGCTGGCGGCAAGCAGCGCGACGAATGATCTTCTGGTTGTCATGATGTCTCCTGTACTGGGGCGCGGGGGCGTGCACGGCCCCCCCGGCTATGGAAGCAGGGGCTCATGCTGACAGCATGGGTGCCTCGCGGGCAAAGGATATTTTTGCGCGGCGCTGTTCCCCGGGCTCACAGGGGCGCGGCGCCGGCGTGCGCGCGGGGCCGCCGCGCCGCGCGAGCTGGAGAAAAATTCACAGCCTCGTTCTAAAAACTCGTTTGCGGCGACCATGCCGGGCTGGCTATGCTGCCACACTGGGCATCGTGCCGCGCCGACGCGCCGCGCACGCAGCCCTCATCGCCAGCAACAACGGAGACAAGACTATGAGCGACGCTGCGCCGATGCGCATCGGCTTTATCGGACTGGGCGCGATGGGCGGGCCGATCTGCGGCCACTTGGCCGCCGCCGGGCACGATGTGGCGGCCTATGACATCCAGCCCGCCGCGGTGCAGGCGGCCGCCGCGCGCGGCGCGCGGCCGGCGGCCAGCGTGCGCGAGGCGGCCGACGGCGCGGCGCTGCTGGTGGTCATGGTGCACAACGCCGGGCAGGCCGATGCCGTGCTGTTCGGCGAGGGCGGCGCGGCCGCGGCCTTGCCGGCCGGCGCCACGGTATGGCTGGCCAGTACGGTGGCGCCGGCCTATGCGCGCGGGCTGCAGGCCCGCTTGCGCGAGCACGGTGCGGGGCTGGTGGACGGGCCGGTCAGCGGCGGCGCCACCGGCGCGCAAGCCGGCGCCCTGACGATCATCGCCTCGGGCCAGGCGCAGGCCCTGGCGGCCGCCGAGCCGGCCATGCGCGCCTGCTCCAGCATCATCCATCGCGTGGGCGAGGAGGCGGGCGCGGCATCGACGGTCAAGCTGGTCAACCAGTTGCTGACCGCCTCGCATATCGCGCTGACCGCCGAGGCGCTGGCGCTGGGCGCGCGCGCCGGCGTCGATCCCGATGTGCTGGTGAAAGTGATTTCGCAAAGCGCCGGCACTTCGCGCCAGTTCGAAAAGCGCGCGCCGCGCATGGCTGCGGGCGATCACGCGCCGCAGTCCACCGTCGACATCTTCCTGAAAGACCTCGAGATCGCCCTGGATGCCGCGCGGGCGCTGCGCTTTCCGGTGCCCATCGCCGCGTCGGCGCACCAGGTGTTCAGCATGGCGGCCGGCGCCGGCGACGGTCCGAACAGCGACACCACGGTGTTGCGCGTATACGAACGCAATGGCGGGGTCGACGTGGCGGCCGCGCGCAAGGAGGCATGATCATGGCGCAGTTCCCGCATCGGGCGGATGAAGGCGCGTCGCGCGGCGAGGTGCTGCTGGCGCCCACCACCACCAAGCTGCCGGACGCCGCGCCGGGCGCGGTCATCGTGTCGGGCTCGCATGGCGGCCGCTATCCGGGCTACACGGTGGCCGGCGCCGGCGTGCGCGCGGTCATACTCAACGACGCCGGCGTCGGCAAGGACGGCGCGGGCACGGGTTCGCTGCCCTACCTGGAGGCGCTGGGCATCGCGGCCGCGACGGTGTCGCATGCATCGTGCCGCATCGGCGACGCCGAGGACATGATGGCGCGCGGCACGATCAGCCATGCCAACGCGGCGGCCGCCGCCCGCGGCGTCGTCGCGGGCCAGCCGTGCGCGCAGGCGGCCGAGCTGCTGCGCAACGCGCCGTGGCGCCGCGTCGATCCGCCCCGCCTGGGCGAGGCCCGCTCGGAGGATGTGCCGGCCGGCGCGGTGCGCCGCATCGTGCTGCTGGACTCGGCCGCGCTGGTGCAGCCCGGCGACGCCGGCCAGATCGTGGTGACCGGATCGCATGGCGGCCTGGTCGGCGGCGTGCCGGCCATGGCCCTGCGCACCGACGCCTACGCCGCCGTGTTCAACGACGCGGGCGGCGGCGCCGACGACGCCGGCCTGACGCGTCTGCCGGCGCTCGACGAACGCGGCATCGCCGCCTTCGTCGTGGCCGCTGGCAGCGCCCGCATCGGCGAGGCCGTGTCGTCGTACCGCGACGGCGTGATTTCGCGCGCCAACCGGACCGCGCAGCGGCTGGGCGCCATGCCCGGCGCGCCGGCCCTGCAGGTGCTGCAGGCCTGGGCGATGGGCAACCCCTATCGGATCTGAACTTTCTTTCTAGCAGGTTGAACGATGTCAGCAGCAACATTCAAGGCCAAGCTGGCCGCCCGCCAGACCGCGTCGCTGGTCAACCCGGACCATCCCAGCAGCAGCCTGGTCAGTTTCATGTGCACGCTGGGCGTGGACGCCTTCATGCTCGATTGCGAGCAGGGCAGCCCCAGCTTCGAGAACATCGAGGACATGACGCGCGCGGCCCGGCTGGGCGGCGCGGCATCCCTGGTGCGCATTCCTTCGCCCGAACCCTGGACCATCGAGCGCTACATGATGCGCGGCGTGGACGGGCTGGTGGTGCCGCGCCTGGACGACGCCGCCACCGCCGCGCGCGTGGTCGACGATATCCGCTATTGCGCGCCGCGCGATTTCGACCGGAAGACGGTGATCGTGCAGATCGAGTCGGCGCAGGCGGTGGCCGGCCTGGACGATTTCCTGGCGGTCGATCATATCGACTGCTATTTCATCGGCGTGGTGGATCTGTCCAAGAGCATGGGCTTTCGCGGCGACTACGGCGGCCCCGAAGTCATGGCGGCGCTGGACGAGACGGTGGCGCGCATCCTGCGCGCCGGCAAGTGCGCCGGCATCATGGTCAAGGAGCACGACCTGGCGGCCTGGTCCGGCAAGGGCGTATCGATGCTGTACACCCACCTGAACGATTTCGCGGCGATGGGCGCGCGCAGCTGGCGCGCCCTGGCCAAGGTGGACGGCGTATGAGTCCGGGCGGCCCGGTCTGCTTCTACGGCGACGATTTCACCGGCGCCACGGCGCACCTGGCGGGCTTTCACGAAGCCGGCCTGAATGCGCTGATGTTCTTGCGCACGCCCACCCTGGCGCAGGCGCAGCGCCACCTGGCCGACGAGGATGTGCTGGGCGTGGCGGGCATCAGCCGTTCGTTGGCGCCCGCCGCGATGGACCAGGAGATCGGTCCGGCCTTCGCGCTGTTTCGCGCGCTGGGCGCGCGCCAGGCGCACTACAAGATCTGCTCGACCTTCGATTCGTCGCCGCGGCTGGGCAGCATCGGCCGCGCCATCGAGATCGGGCGCGCATGCTTCGGCGCGGCGCCGGTGCCGGTGGTGCCCGCCTGCCCGTCCTTCGGCCGCTACGTGGTGTTCGGCAACCTGTACGCGCAAGCGGGCGATGCCGTGCACAGGCTGGATCGCCATCCCGCCATGTCGCGCCATCCCGCCACGCCCATGAACGAGGCCGACCTGCGCCGCCACCTGGCCGGGCAGACCACGCTGGCCAGCGCGCTGGTGGACTGGCGCGCGGTGCGCGCCGGCGGCCCGGCCCTGGCCGAGGCCTGGCGCGAGGCCGCGGCGGGCGACCCCGGCGCGGTCGTGTTCGATACGCTCGAAGATGCAGACCTGGACCGCATCGCCGCCATGCTGTGGGAGGCCAGCGCGGCGCGGCCGCTGTTCTGCGTGGCGGCCCAGGGGCTGGCCGAAGGCCTGGGGCGCCATATGGCGCAGGTCACGCTGGCGCGGCGCCGGGTCCAGGCCGGCATCGCCGACGCCGGGCCCATGCTGGTCCTGTCGGGCAGCGCCGCGCCGCAGAACGCCGTGCAGATCGAGCGCGCGCTGGCGGCGGGCTGGGAAGGCATCCGCGTCGATATGGCGCGCGCCCTGTCCGAAACGGACCGTCCCGGACTGGCCCGCGAGGTGGGCGAGGCGATGCTGGCCGCGCTGCGCGGCGGGCGCAGCGTGGTGGCCTATACGGCCCGCGGGCCGGACGATCCGGCCATCGGGCAGGTGCGCGGCCTGGGCCTGTCCGAGGACGTCTCGGTGGCGGCCGTGACCGGCCTGCTGTTCGCGCAGTGGGCGCGCCTGGCCGTGCAGGGCGCCGGGCTGGGCCGGCTGGTGCTGGCCGGCGGCGATACTTCCAGCCTGGCCATGCGCGGCCTGGATGCCTATGCGTTGCGTATCGCGGCGATCGCGCGCCAGGGCGGCCGGCTGTGCCGGCTGGTCTCGGACCAGGACTGGCTCGATGGCGTGGAGGTGATGCTCAAGGGCGGGCAGGTGGGCGGGCCGGACGCGTTCGTCGACGCCGCGCGCGCCGAGGCCTGGCGCGTATAGCGCGCCAGGCGCGCGCAGGCCTGGCGCCGGCCGCGCGCTTTCAGGCCTTGCGCACGGGTTTGCCGCGCGCCAGCGCCGCGGCCAGTTCGGGGCGCGACTGCGCATAGGCGCGCAGTTCCTGGCCGGCGATGGCGGCCTCCCAGGCCTGGCGCAGGCTGGCGCAGCCGGCGGCCAGGCCGTCGGGGTGGCCGAAAATGCCGCCGCCCGAGGCGAAGATCAGGTCGGCCGTGCCTATGCCCTGGTAGGTGGGCGCCACGTCGAAGATGGTGGAGCCGCCCGAGAACACGGGCAGGGCGCGGTCGTCCGCGGCGCCGGCCTGCGTATCCAGCGGCGTCAGGCACTCGTGGGCCGCTTGCAGCACGCTGTCGGCGTGCTCCCAGAACTTGCCGCCCAGGCCGCTGACATGCAGGTGGTCGACGCCGGCCAGCCGGTGCAGCATCTGGTAGGGCTGGAATTCCATGCCCAGCGCCGGGCAGCGCGTCATCATGGCCCAGCCGGCGCGATGGCCGTGGATAGGCAGCTGGCTGTGGCGGCGCAGCGCCAGCAGGGCCGACAGGCCGACGCTGTTGAGGTTCACCATGATGCAGGTGCCGCCGGCCTGCACGACGGCGTCATGATGGCGCCGCATTTCGTCCAGGCCGTCGGTGATGTTGACGGCGTACATGGTCCGCCGGCCGGTGCGCTGGGCCGCCTCGTCCAGCGCGCGCAGCACCAGGGTGGCGCGCCGGGCCACGGGCGAATAGGGCGGGTTGGCCAGCAGTTCGTCGTCCTTGATGAAATCGACGCCGCCTTCGGCGAGCTGGCGCGCCATGGCCGCGGTCTGTTCCGGCGCCAGGCCGATGTTGGGCTTGACGATGCTGCCGATCAGCGGACGGCCTTGCACGCCGGTCAGGCGGCGCGTGCCGGCGATGCCGAAGGCCGGCCGCGGCTGCGCCGCGATGAAGGACTGCGGCATGGCGACGCGTTCGAGGCGGATGCCGCTCAGGCGCCGCATGCCGGTCTGGTTGCCCAGCAGCGTGGTGAGCAGCATGGGCAGCGAGTCGCCGATATTGTGCAGCGGCCACGACAGCGTCAGGCGCGCGCGGTGCACGCGCTGGCCCGGCGTATGGGCAACCGGCAGGCTGGGCGCCTCGGCCGGCGGCAGCGCCTCGATGTGTTCGACGCGGGCGCCGAAGTCGCGGATCAAGGCGTCGGTTTCGCCCGGCATGCGGCTGGACGTGGCGGTGGATTGTTCGCCGGCCAGTTCCTGGGCGACGCTTGCGACGTCATGCGGCGTCTCGATCAGGTAGGTCGCCTCGAAGCGATCGGACATCTTGGATGTTTCCTTTTTGCGGACAGGGCGGCGCCGCGAGCGCGGGCGCGATGCCGACCATTGTCCCGGCGCGGCGCGGGCGCCGACAAACGAGATTTGCGCGGCGACATGTGCGCTAAACTCACAGCTCTCTCGTGTGCGCGCCCGAGACAGGCGCGCGGCCGGCCCTTCTGTCATGTCACGTATTCCATCCTTTACCACCTTGCGGGCTTTCGAAGCGGTGGCCCGCCTGGGCAACATGACGCGCGCCGCCGAGGAACTGTCGGTCACGCACAGCGCCATCAGCAAGCAGGTGCAGGCGCTCGAGGAAGAGTTCGGCATCCAGCTGCTGCGCCGCATGCCGCGCGCCATCGAACCCACGCCCGAAGGCGCGCGGCTGGCCGCCACCCTGGGCACGGCCTTCGGCCTGATCGAGGCCGGCATCAACCAGTTGCGGCCGGGCCCGCTGTCGCTGTCTTGCTCGGCCAGCATCATGATGCGCTGGCTGATCCCGCGCCTGGCGAACTTCAAGAAAATGCGGCCGGACATCGACCTGCGCGTCTCGGCCGACCACGGGCCGGTGGACCTGCTGCGCGAAGGCATCGACGTGGCGATCCGCAACAACGTCGTGCCCACGCCGCAGGACGTGGTGATCAAACCGTTGATGCGCGAATGGGTGGGGCCGGTCTGTTCCCCGGAATACGCCAGCTCGGTTCCCTTGCGGGCGTTGGCGGACCTGGGCGCGGCCCGGCTGCTGACGACGTCCTCGCGTCCGGACGCCTGGTCCGATTGGGCGGCGCTGTCGGGCTGGGCCGGCGAGCCGCTGGCCGAGCACGAGTCGTTCGAACATTTCTACCTGGTGCTGCACGCCGCCGCCTGCGGACTGGGCGTGGCCATGGCGCCGCGCTTCCTGGTGGCCGACGACCTGGCCTCGGGGCGCCTGGTGGCGCCGTTCGGCTTTCTGGAGGGGCGGCGCACCGTGGTGCTGTGGATCACCCCGCAATTGCGCACGCGCGAGGATATCCGCGCGCTGTCCGATTGGCTGCAGGCCGAGGCCTTGCAGGCGGACGCGGATTGAATCGCCGCGCCTAGGCGCCGATTTCCTGCCTGACCACGCGGTGCCAGGCCTGGACGATGGCGCTGTCGCCATCCCCCTTGAGCCAGGCGCCGTGCACGATGGATTCGACCGTGCTGTCCTCGATGGCGGAAAAGCGTACGCCGGGCAGGTCCGCGCGCGATAGCGCGCGCGGCACCAGGGTGATGCCCATGCCCTTGGAGACGCACGCCACGACGGTCAGCCAGTGCCGGACCTGGTGTTTGATGTCGGGATGAAAGCCCGCGGCCAGGCAGCGGGCGACGACCTGGTCGTAGTAGGACGGCGAAAACGTGCGGGAGAACAGCACGAACGGCTCGGCGCGGAAGTCGGCCAGTTTCTGCCGGCGCCGGTGGCGCGCCGGGTGGCGCTGCGGCAGGCACAGCAGGAAGGGCTCGCGCAGCAGCTCGCCGGCGGCGATTTCGGCCGGCAGCCGGGTGCTGTGCACGAACCCGTAATGGATGTGCCGGCGCAGCAGCGCGGGGATCTGGTCCGAGGTGCTGAGCTCCAGCAATTGCAGGTCCACGGTGGGATACGTGGCGCGGAACCGGTCTACCGCGCGGTCCAGGCCCCGATAGAGCATCGATGCGAAAAACCCCACGCACAGCACGCCGTCCAGGCCGCCATGCACGCGCGCCGCGACGTCGGCGGCCTGGCGCACCTGCGACAGGGCCTTGCAGGCTTCGCTGTAGAACGCCGTGCCGGCCGGCGTCAGCCGGACGTCGCGCGAGGACCGCTCGACCAGCGCGAAGCCCAGCTGCTCTTCCAGCTGGCGGATGGAGACGCTGAACGGCGGCTGCGAAATATTGCAAAGCCTGGCCGCGCGCCCGAAATGCAACTCCTCGGCGAGCGCGGCGAAGTGCTTGAGATGGCGCAGTTCTATTCCGGTAGTCATTCGCGTGGCGTATCGATCGTTCCGGGAAAGATATTGGACGCAGGGCGGGTCCGTGGCCGACATTATGTCCCGATTCCCGCCGCGCCGGTCCATTCCGGGACCGGCCGCCGCGGCAAGAGGAGAACGGGATGGCGCAGTTCGTGCAGTACGAGGTCGTGGAAGGGGTGGCGGAAATCACCATGAACCGCGGCCCGGTCAATGCGATCGACATGCAGCTGGCGCGCGAGGTGGTCGACGCCTACCAGCGCGCGCGGCACGACGACGCGGCGGGGGCGGTCATCCTGAAGAGCGCGCTGCCCACGGTGTTTTCCGCCGGCGTGGATCTCAAGGTGGCGCTCGAATTCGACGGCCAGGCGCTGCGCCGGCTGATCGAGGTCTTCTACTACGAGATGCACGAGGCGCTGTACCGCATGGGCAAGCCGGTCATCGCGGCGGTCAACGGGCACGCGCGCGCCGCCGGCGTGACCTGGGCGGTGTCCTGCGACATGGTGGTCGCCGCCGAGGAGGCCGGGATGGGCTATCCGGAAATCGACGTGGGGCTGCTGCCGGCCATGCACCTGGTGCACCTGCCTCGCCAGGCCGGGCGCCATCGGGCGGCGCAGCTGCTGTTCACCGGCGATATCGTCAGCGCGCGCGAGATGATGGCGCTGGGCGTGGTCAACGAGGTGGTGCCGCGCGACCAGGTGCTCGAGCGCGCCCGCACGCTGGCCAGGCGGCTGGCGCGCAAGTCGCCGCTGGCGATGCGGCTGCTGCGCGACGCCTTCATGCGCGCCAACGACCTGGATTACCGGCGCGCCATGGAGAGCGTGGTCGAGACCATGTGCCTGTTGAAGGAGTCGGAGGATTCACGCGAGGCGCTGAGCGCGTTCGTGGAAAAGCGCGAGCCGGTATTCCGGGGGCGCTAGTGGGCCGTTGGCGGGTCGATGCAATAACAGAACAAGGAGACAACCATGGTTGGAAAAACAGGGCTGGGTATCGCGGCGATACTGATGGCCGTATCGTTGGGCGCCGCCCGGGCCGACGGCGCCTATCCCAGCCGTCCGGTCAAGATCGTGGTGCCGTTTCCGGCCGGCACGGCGACCGACACCGTCACGCGCATCCTCGCCGGCGGGCTGGCGCAGTCGCTGGGGCAGCCGGTCGTCGTGGAAAACCGCGCCGGCGCCGACGGCGCGATCGGGGCGGTGGAGGTGGCGCGGGCCGAGCCCGATGGCTATACGCTGCTGATGTCCACCAACGGCTTTTGCGCCGTGCCGTCGTTGCGCAAGAACCCGCCCTACCATCCCATCGACGATTTCTCGCGCATTTCCATGGTGGGCCGCTACTCGTTCTTCCTGTACGTGAACGAGACGGTGCCGGCGCGCTCGCTGGCCGAATTGCTGGACTACGGCCGCGCCCATCCCGGCAAGCTGAACTATGCCACCGGCAACCCGACCGGCATCGTGGCGACGGGCCAGATGCTTTCGCTGGCCAAGGTGGACATGATGCAGGTGCCCTACAAGGGCGAGCCGGCCGGCGTGGCCGACCTGGTCGCCAACCGGGTGCAGGTGATGTTCGCCACGCCCACCACGGCGGGCCAGTATGTCGCCCAGGGAAAGCTGCACATGCTGGCCACCACCTTGCCGGCGCGCAGCCCGGCCTTCCCGGATGTGCCCACCATGGCGCAGGCCGGCGTGCCGAAGTTCTCGGTGTCGTCATGGGCGGCCTTGCAGGGGCCGGCGCGCATGCCGGCGCAGCGGGTCGAGCGCCTGTCGCAGGCGGTGGCGCAGGTGCTGGCCCGGGCCGACATCCAGGAGCAGCTGGCGCGGCAGAACTTCCTGCCGGCCAGCTCCACGCCCGCGGAACTGCAGGCCTTCGTCGAGGAACAGCTGGTTGTCTATGGGGAAACCCTGAGGGAGGCCAATGTCCAGCCCGAATGACGCGGCGCCCGGCGGCGCGCTCGACGGGATCGTGGTGCTGGACCTGACGCGCATCCTGGCCGGCCCCTGGTGCACCCAGATCCTGGCCGATTTCGGCGCGCGGGTCATCAAGGTCGAACGGCCCGGCGTGGGCGACGATACGCGCAGCTGGGGACCGCCGTGGATGCCCGGCGCCGACGGGGAGCAGGCGCGCCATTCCACCTACTTCGCGGCCGCCAACCGCAACAAGCAATCGGTGTCGGTGGACATAGCCACGGCCGAGGGCCAGGAGATCGTGCGCGCGCTGGCGATGCGCGCCGATGTGCTGATCGAGAATTTCAAGGTTGGCGACCTGGCCCGCCACGGCCTGGACTACGCCTCGCTGTCGGCCGTGAACCCGCGCCTGGTCTATTGCTCGATCACCGGCTACGGGCAGACCGGTCCGTATGCCGACCGTCCCGGATACGACCTGATTTTCCAGGGCGAGGGCGGCCTGATGAGCGTGACCGGCGAGCGTGACGACCGGCCTGGCGGCGGGCCGCAGAAGGTCGGCGTGGCCATCGCCGACATCGTGACCGGCATGTACGCGTCCAGCGCCGTGCTGGCCGCGCTGCAGCGGCGGGCCGCCACCGGCGCGGGCCAATACATCGATATCGCGCTGCTCGACTGCATGGCGGCGTTCGGCGCCAACCTGGCCTTCAACCACGTGGCGACCGGCGCTGTGCCGCCGCGCTACGGCAACGCGCATCCCACCCTGGTGCCGTACGAAGTGCTGGCCGCCAGCGACGGCCACGTCATCGTGGCCGCGGGCAACGACGCGCAATGGCGGCGCTTCTGCGCCGCGCTGGGCCGGCCCGACCTGGCGGCCGATGCGCGCTATGCCACCGGCAGCGGCCGCATCGTGCACCGCGACGCGTTGATGCCGGAGATCGCGCGCACCTTCGCGACCGAACCGGCGGCGCACTGGCTGGCGCGGCTTACCGAGCACGGCATACCGAACGGCCGCATCAACGATTACAAGCAGGTGTTCGAGCATCCCCAGCTGCTGCATCGCGGCATGCGGGTCGAAATGCCGGATGGCGCGGGCAATCCGGTCGCGGGCGTGGCCAACCCGGTCAAGTTCTCCGCCTCGGCGGTGGCTTACCGGCACGTCGCGCCGGCCCTGGGCCAGCACACCCGCGAAGTCCTGTGCGGCCTGCTGCGCATGGACGAGGCCCGCGTGCAGGCGCTGGCCGCGCGCGGCGTGCTCGGCGCGCGCTAAGGCCCTAGGCCGGCGCCTTGCCGCGGTTGCGCAGCGTGTTCTTCAGCCAGCGGCAGAACTGGCGGGCCTGCTGCACGTGCGGACTGTGGGCGTTGACGTAGGCCACGTAGCTGGCGCCGGAGGCAATCGGCGGATCGGCCGAGGGCACCAGCGTGCCGGCGCCCAGGTGGTCCAGCACCAGCAGCTGCGGCGCGACCAGGAAGCCGGTGCCGCCGATCGCCGAGGTCACGGCCAGGAACAGATGGTCATACGTGGCGACCACATTGATGGCGTCCGGCGCGATGTCGTGCACCAACGCCCAGGTCGCGATGAGGTCCGGGCGCGAGCGCGCCGCCACCATGGGCCAGTGCCGGGCCGATTGCTCGCGGTGCGCGTCGGCCACGGCCGGCGCGCCCACGCAGATCAGTTCCTCGCGCGCCAGCTCCCAGCTTTCGGTGCCCGGCAGGCTGAGGTCGCGCGAGATCAGCACGTCGAATTCGTCCTGCGGCTGCGGCGGCGCCAGCGACGTGATCAGGTCCACCTGCACCCCGTGCGCGGCCGAATACGTGCCCAGGTGCGGCACCACCAGCGTCATGGCGAAGCTGGGCATCGAGGTGCGCACCTTGAGGCGGTCGTGCCGATGGCCGCGCTGCACCAGCAACTGCATGGTCAGTTCGATGGTGGACATGGCGTCCTTGACCGCTTCGTACAGCTGCAGGCCGGCCGGCGTGAGCGCCACCGTCGAGCCCCGGCGGTCGAATAGCCGGCAGTCCGCATATGTCTCCAGCGTCGCGACGTGGTGGCTGACCGCGCCCTGGGTGATGCCCAGGGTGCCGGCGGCCTGCGTGAAACTTTCGTGGCGCGCCACGGCCACGAAGGCGCGCAGCGAGACCAAAGGCGGATTGGCAGTTTTCATTATTAGGAATACTGATCGACGCATCAGGCGCACGCATGGCCGGCAGCGCGGACATCTTGCCGCCGCGCGCGCGGTCGTCAATCATAGGCGAACGTATTCCAACAGCCAACAAGGGGAAAAAAACATGCCACTCGCACTGTTTCGGATATTCGTATTCCTGATGGTCCTGCCCGCCTGCGCGCGCGTCGCGCTGGCCGCGGAGGTCGTGCTCTATTCGTCCAACAACGTGGAAACGGTCAACGGCGTCATCGATGGCTTCGCCAAGGCGCATCCCGACATCAAGGTGTCGGTCGTGCGCGCGGGCACGGGCGCCTTGATGCAGCGCATCAAGGCCGAGGCGGCCAATCCGCTGGGCGACATTTTCTGGTCCGGCGGCCTGTCGACGATCAGCGAGTTTCGCGACATGTTCGCGCCCTACCAGTCGCCCGAGGCGGCCGCGGTCGCGCCCGCCTTCCGGGAAGCCAGCGGGCTCTGGCTGGGCACCAACACCCATGTCACCGTGCTGATGGCCAACCTGCGCCAGGCGCCGGGCGGCAAGGCCCCGCAGGCCTGGGCCGACCTGGCCGATCCGGCCTGGAAAGGCAAGATCGTCATCCCCGACCCGGAGCGCAGCAGCTCCTCGTTCGTGGCGCTTTATGGCCTGCGCGAACTGCTGGGCAAGGAGATGCTGGCCAAGGTGGCGCGCAACGCGGTGATCGTCGGCACGACGTCGGCCGCCTACGAAGGCGTGGCCAAGGGCGAATTCGCGGTGGCGGTCACCATGGAGTACGCCGGCTACGAGTACGTGGCGGGCGGCCTGAAGGAGATCCGCCTGGTCTATCCGCGCGAAGGCACCTTTCTCTCGCCGGAGGGCATGGCCCTGATCAAGGGCGGGAAGAACCCCGAGGCGGCGCGCAAACTATATGAGTACCTGGCATCCGCGCCGACCCAGACCGAGGTGTTCAAGAGCGCCTATCGGCGGCCCTTGCGCGGGGACATCGACGTGAGCAAGTACGCCGACATCCCTGCCATGGCCGATATCAAGATCGTCGAACTGGACAGCGCCCGGATGGGCAGCGATCGGGCCGCCTTCATCGCCGAATGGCGCCAGCTCGCCAACGCTCGCTGAGCGCGGCGCTTCGACCAGGGCTGCGCGATGCAAGTATCCTTTCAAGCCATCCATCAACGCTACGGCGAACAGACGCTGTTCGAGAACCTGGACCTGACCTTGCCCAGCGGCAAGTTCTTCACGCTGCTGGGCCCGTCGGGCTGCGGCAAGACGACGCTGCTGCGCATGCTGGCCGGGTTCATACGCCCCAACGACGGACGCATCCTGTTCGGCGATACCGACGTGACCCGTATCCCGGTCCACCGGCGCGACGTGGGCATGGTGTTCCAGGACTATGCGCTGTTTCCCGACCGGTCGGTGCTGACCAACGTCTGCTACGGGCTGGCCGCGCGCAACGTGCCCGCGCCGCAGGCGCGCGAACGCGCCATGGCGATGCTCGAGCGCGTCGGCCTGGCGGCGTTCGCGCAGCGCTCGCCCGCCCAGTTGTCCGGGGGGCAGCGCCAGCGTGTCGCGATGGCGCGCGCGCTGGTGATCGAACCGCGGCTGCTGTTGCTCGACGAGCCGCTTTCGGCCCTGGACGTGAAGCTGCGCGCCGAACTGCGCGGCCTGATCCGCGGGCTGCAGGTCGAGGCGGGCATCACGACGGTGTTCGTCACGCATGACCAGGAGGAGGCGCTGGCCATGTCCGATTTCATCGCGGTGATGGACCGGGGCCGCGTCATGCAGGTGGGCGAGCCGCGCGAGATATACACCCGGCCCGGCAGCAGCTTCGTGGCGGACTTCGTCGGCAGCGCCAACCTGATCCCCATCGAGCGCGAGCTCGCCTCCGCGCCCGGGGAGCCCCGCCGCCTGGCGACCGGCGCGGGCGTGGTGCGCACGCGCAGCCCGATCGCCTGGCGCGCCGGCGCGCTGCTGGCGGTGCGGCGCGAAGACCTGACGCTGGCCGAGGCGGCCTGCGCCGAGGAGGGGCATTTCCCTGGCGTGGTCGAGCATGTCGAGTTCCGCGGCAGTGTCACCGGCTACGCGGTGCGCACCGCCGCCGGCCTGCTGAGGGTCGAGGCCCGCGTGCGCCCGCATGAGCCGTCCTACGCGCGCGGCCAGGCCGTCAGCGTCGGGATTCCGCTGCATTCCCATATCGTGGACGCATCATGATGCTGGGTACCTTGCGCAGAGATCCCGCCTGGCTGACGGTCGCGGTGCTGGCCGTCGGCCTGCTGGGCGTATTCCTGGTCTGGCCGCTGGTTTCGATGCTGGCCAAGTCGTTCGTCGCCGCCGACGGCAGCGTGGGGCTGGCCGGCTACATCCGCTTCTTCTCCGAGCCCGCCTATCGCGAGGTGTTCGTCAACACCCTGATCCTGGGGGTGGCGGTCACCGCGACCTCGATGCTGGTGGGCGGCAGCCTGGCCGTGGTGGTGGCGCGCTGCAGCTTTCCGCTGGCCGGCCTGGTCGCCGCCTTGCCGCTGGTGACGCTGGTCATCCCCGACGTGGTCGTGGCCGCGTCGTGGGTGCTGATCCTGGGCAGGCAGGGCCTGCTCAACGGCTGGCTCGAGCCGCTGGGCATCCAGCTGCCGGCGCTCTACTCATGGTGGGGGCTGGTCTATGTGATGACGCTCAACAACTACGTCTACGCCTTCGTGGCCGTGCTGGTGGGCATGAAATCCATGGACCGCAACCTCGAGGAAGCCGCGCTCAGCCTGGGGCGGCCCGAGTGGCAGGTGCTGCGCGGCGTGACCTTTCCGCTGCTGCTGCCGTCCGTCTTCGCGGGCGCGCTGATGGTGTTCACGCACGTGATAGGCAGCTTCGGGGTGCCCGCCATCCTGGGAGCGCGCACGCCCGTGCTCGCGGTCAAGGCCTACAACGAGTTCGTCAGCGAGATGGGCGGCAACCCGCAGATGCAGACGACCATGGCTTCGCTGCTGGTGTTCCTGGGCGCCGGCATGCTGCTGATCCAGAAGCTGGTGGTCGAGCGCCGGCAGTTCCAGATGGAGGCCGGGCGCAGCCCGGTGGCGCGGCCGGTGCGGGGCTGGCGCGCCATGCTGGCGACCGGATCGGTGTTCATCGTGGTGGCCTTGTCGCTGTTGCCGGCCGTCGTGGTCGTGGTGACCGCCTTCACGCCGTCCATCGGCCCGGTGCTGCGCTACGGCGGCTTCACGCTCGATCACTTGCGCCATGCGCTGGTGCGCGCGCCCGAGCCGCTCTACAACTCGCTGTTCCTGGCTTCCGTCGCCACCGTCGCCGGCGTGCTGTTCTCGGTGGTGTCGGCCTACCTGATCGTCAAGCGGCGGGCCGCGCTCACGCATGCGCTGGATCTCCTGGTGATGCTGCCCCTGACGATCGCGGGAACCGTGCTGGGCATCGCCATGATCAATTCCTTCAACACGGGGTGGCTGGTGCTCACCGGCACCTGGGTCATCATGGCGCTGGCGTATTTCCTGCGGCGGGTGCCCACCAGCGTGCGCGCCGCCGTCGGCCCGCTGCACAACCTGCGCGATTCGATCGAAGAGGCGTCCATGAGCCTGGGCGTGGGGCCGATACGCAGTTTCTTCAAGGTCGTGCTGCCGGTCATCATGCCGGCCGTGGTCGCGGCGGCGGTCCTCATGTGGGTCACCACGCTGTCCGAGCTGTCGGCCACCGTGGTGCTGTATTTCGGCGGAATGAACACCATGCCCATCGAGATCTTCCAGCAGGTCGACAGCGGCCGGCTGGCGCTGGCGTGCGCCTACAGCCTGGTCCTGCTGGTGACCATTTTCGTGCCGCTGGCCATCGCGCGCGGGATATTCAAACTGAAGGTAGGAACCATCGAATGAGCTCAAATGAACAGACCCGGCGCGGCTTTCTCGCCGATCGCGTGCTGGGCGCCAAGCCCTCGGCCACCAAGGAGATGACGCGGCTGGCCAACCAGCTGCGGCAGGAGGGGCGCGACGTCATCGCGCTGAGCCAGGGCGAGCCGGACTTCCCCACGCCCGAGCATGTGCGCGAGGCCGCCAAGGCGGCGATCGACCAGGGCGAGTCGCGCTACACGGAGGTGGCCGGCACGCTGGCGTTGCGCGAGGCGGTCGCGCGCAAGTTCGAGCGCGACAACGGCCTGGCGTATTCGCCCGAGCAGATCCAGGTCGGGTGCGGCGCCAAGCAGATTCTCTACAACGCGCTGCAGGCGACCATCAACCCTGGCGACGAAGTGGTGGTGCCCACGCCGGCCTGGGTGTCCTATCCGGAGATGGTCCTGCTGGCGGGCGGGCAGCCGGTCATCGTGCGCTGCGGCGCCTCCAGCGGTTTCAAGCTCAGCCCCCGGCAGCTGGAGGAGTCCATCACCCCGCGCACCAAGTGGCTGATGCTGAACTCGCCCTCCAATCCCAGCGGGGCGGTGTATTCGGCCAAGGAGCTGGCCGCCCTGGCCGAGGTGCTGGCGCGCCATCCGCAGGTCTGGGTCATGGCGGACGACATCTACGAGAAGATC
Organism: Bordetella bronchiseptica; assembly: GCF_900636925.1. Taxonomy (NCBI): domain Bacteria; kingdom Pseudomonadati; phylum Pseudomonadota; class Betaproteobacteria; order Burkholderiales; family Alcaligenaceae; genus Bordetella; species Bordetella bronchiseptica. Next base: position 4,049,548 of record NZ_LR134326.1, on the reverse strand, counting down.
CGCTACGACGACACGCCGTTTGCCACGCCCGCGGCGATCGCGCCGGAGCTGGCCGCCCGCACCCTGACGATCAACGGCGTGTCCAAGGCCTATGCCATGACCGGATGGCGGGTGGGGTTCGGCGCCGGGCCGGCGGCGCTGATCAAGGCCATGAACCTGGTGCAGTCGCAGTCCACCTCGCACACCAGTTCGATCAGCCAGGCGGCGTCGATCGCGGCGCTCGACGGCCCCATGGACTTCCTGCCGGCCTTCGTCGCCGCCTTCCGCCGCCGGCGCGACAGCGTGGTGGCGCGGCTCAACGCCATCGAGGGCCTGGCCTGCGACCTGCCGCCGGGCGCGTTCTACGCCTTCCCGGGCTGCCAGGCCCTGCTGGGCCGGCGCGATCCCTCGGGCACGCTGGTTTCCACGGACCTGGATTTCGCGCTCTATCTGTTGCGCGAGGCCGGCGTGGCCATCGTGCCGGGCTCGGCGTTCGGCCTGTCCGGGCACTTTCGCGTTTCGTACGCGGCGTCGGACGAGCAACTGGCGCAGGCCATGGCGCGCATCGCGGCGGCCTGCGCCCGGCTGTCCTGAGCGCCGCGGCTGTTCTTTCATCATGACCGACGGAGTTTCGCAGTGACCAAGAATCGATCCCTACGCGCCGCGCTCGAAAGCGGCCAGCTCTTCACGGCCATGGCCGCGCACAATCCCCTGGCGGCCAGGCTGGCCGAGGAGGCCGGATTCGGCGGCATCTGGGGCAGCGGCTTCGAGCTGTCGGCCAGCTACGCCGTGCCGGACGCCAACATTCTTTCCATGGGCACGCACCTGGAAATGATGCGCGCCATCGCCGCGACCGTGTCCATCCCGCTGATCGCCGACATCGATACCGGCTTCGGCAATGCGGTCAACGTGCATTACGTGGTGCCGCAGTACGAGGCCGCGGGCGCTTCGGCCATCGTCATGGAGGACAAGACCTTTCCCAAGGACACCAGCCTGCGCGCCGAGGGCCGCCAGGAACTGGTGCGCATCGAGGAGTTCCAGGGCAAGGTCGCCGCCGCCGCGGCCGCGCGCAAGGACCCCGACTTCGTCGTGATCGCGCGGGTCGAGGCGCTGATCGCGGGCCAGGGCCAGGACGAGGCGATCCGGCGCGGCCTGGCCTACGAGGAAGCCGGCGCGGACGCCATTCTCATCCATTCCAAGCAGAAGACGCCCGACGAGATCCTGGCCTTCGTCGCCGCGTGGCCCGGCCGCAAGCCCCTGGTGCTGGTGCCCACCGCGTACCCGCAGCTGGGCGAGCGGGATATCGCCGCGCTGGGCAAGGTGGGCGTGGTCATCTACGGCAACCACGCCATCCGTGCCGCCGTGGGCGCCATGCGCGAGGTCTTCGCGCAGATCCGGCGCGACCAGGGCATCGGCCAGGCCGATCGCGGCCTGCCCACGGTCAAGGAGATCATCGCCCTGCAGGGCGATGCGCGCATGCGCGAGATCGAGGCCCGCTACCTGAAGTAGGCCGCCCGCGCGCCGTTACTTGGCCGTGATCTTCGCGTCGCGGATGATGCGCGCGAAGTTGTCGACGTCCTGGCGGAAGAACTTCTCGAAGCTGGCCTGGTCGCGGTACTCGACGCGCGCGCCGGTGCTTTCGAGCGACTTGACCAGTTCCGGGTCGGCCATGATGCGGCCCACCGCGTCCGACAGCTTCCTGACCACGGGCGCGGGGGTTCCGGCCGGCGCGAACAGGGCGATCCATGAGCTCATGACGAAGTCCGGATGGCCAAGCTCGACCAGGGTGGGCAGGTCGGGGAAGGGCGCCAGGCGCTTGGATCCGGTGACGAACAGGGCGCGCACCTGGCCCGCCTTGACGGCCTGGGCCACCGAAGGCATGGCCACCAGCGAGGCCGGAACCGAGCCGCCCATCGTGTCGGCGAACGCCATGGAATCGCCCCGGTAGGGGATGACCTGCATGTCGATGCCCAGCTCCCGCTTCAGGCGCTCGCCGGCGATGTGGGTGATCGAGCCATGGCCCGACACGCCATAGCTGTAGTGGCCGTTCTCGCTCTTGACCAGCTTGACGAACTCGTCGGCGTTGTGGGCGGGCGAGCGGTTGTTGACGATCATCACCAGGTCGTTGGCGATGGCCTGGGCGACCGGGATGAAGTCGGTCAGGGGATCGTAGGGCAGGGTCTGGAAGTTCTGCGGGATCGCCATGGCCCCCGAGGTCGCCACCATCAGGGTGTAGCCGTCGGCCGGCTGGGCCTTGAGAGCCTGCGCCGCCAATACGCCGGCCGCGCCCTGGCGGTTCTCGACGATGAACGGCTGGCCCAGCTGCTTCTGCAGCCCTTCGGCGATGAGACGGGCATGCAGGTCGGCGGCGCCGCCGGGGGCGTAGCCGACCAGCACCCGCACCGGCTTGGCCGGGTAGTCCGCCTGGGCATGGGCCGCGGTGGCGGCACAGGCGCCCAGCGCCATGGCCAGCAAGGTCCTGAGAACGCGTTTCATGGGTAGTCTCCTGGTTTTATCGGAATTATTGTGGGTCGCGCCGCGGTCAGATCTCGAACAGGCGCAGGCCGGGGCTGGCCCAGTCGATCTCGACCAGGCGGCCGGCGTACGACTGGGTCACATAGGCCTTGCGCATGCCTTCGCCGCCGAAGCACAGGTTGGTGATGTGGGTGTCGCCCGCGACCGGGACGAAGCTGGCCGAGCCATCCGGCCGCACCGTGGTGATGCCGCCGCGGTCCAGCGTGCCGATCGCGACCGCGCCATCGGCCTGCACCGCCAGCGAGTCGAAACGCTGGTAGACCGGACTGGCGTACGCCAGCCGGCTGCCATGCGGCGAGGCCGGCGAGGCGGCGGCGGGCGCGGCGAGCCGGCCCGGGCCGGCCAGGTCCCAGGCCCACAGGCGCGCGGTCTCGGTTTCGGCCACGTACAGGGTCCGGCCGTCGGGCGACAGGCCGATGCCGTTGGGCTTGTGGATGGGGAAGACCTTCTCCTCGATGTGCGAGCCGTCGATGGTGGCGTAGCAGATGCTGCCGCGGTCCCAGTCGCGATGGCGCGTCTTGCCCGGGTCGGTGAACCAGATGCCGCCGGCGGCGTCGATCACCAGGTCGTTGGGGCCGCGGATGTTGCGCCCGTCTATCCTGTCGTACAGGACTTCGACCTTGCCGGTTTCGATATCGACGCGTTCGATGCGCCCGGTGCGGTAGTCCTCGGGCGTGCCGCTGGTGACCCAGCGGCCATCCTCGCGTTGCCGGAAAGCGAAGCCGCCGTTGTTGGCGACGTAGCAATACCCGTCGGGCCCCATCGCCGCCCCATTGGGGCCGCCGCCCAGTTCGGCCACGATGTGCTTGCGGCCGTCCGGAAAAATGCGCGTCAGGGTCTTGCGCCGGATCTCCACCACCAGCAGGCTGCCATCGCCCACCCACACCGGACCTTCCGGAAACCACAGATCTTCAGCCACTACTCGCATGCCAGCTCCTTGTGTTGTCTTATTGTGTCGCCGATCGCCGTCAAGCGGCCGGGCGGCCGCCGTCGTCCGCCGGCAGGCGCAGCGCGCGCAGCATGCGCGCGCGCCGCGTCGCCTCGGTCATCATGAACGCCCATTCGTTGCCGCCGGTCAGGAAGCGTACGCCCAGCGCCAGCATGGATTCCATGACCTCGGGGTTGTTGCCCAGCCCGCCGCAGCCCGCCACCAGGCCGTGGCGCCGGCAGGCCCGCGCGACCCGCGCCACGCATTCGGCGATGCGCGGATGGTCGAACTGGCCGGGAATGCCCAGCGCGTCGCACAGGTCCGAGGTGCCCACGTGCAGGATGTCCACGCCCGGCACCGCGGCGATCGCGTCGGCCTGTTCGATGGCCTGCGGGGATTCCAGCATGACGATGACGGTGGTGGCGTCGTCGAGCAGCTTGCGCGCGGTGGCGGCGGGGTACTTGCGGTAGCCCAGCTGCGGCCAGCTGCTGGAGACCGAGCGCTCGCCGGCGGGCGCGAAACGCGCCGCGCGCGCCACCTGGCGCGCCTGCTCGGCCGACTCGACGTGCGGCGCAACGATGCCCTGGGCGCCGGCGTCCAGGATGCGGTTGATGGCGTGCGCGTCGTGGGTCGGCACGCGCACCAGCGGCGTGACGCCCATGCGCTGCGCCATCAGGCAGATCTGCGCGGCGGCCGACTCGGGAATCACCGAGTGCTCCAGGTCGATGTTGATGGCGTCGTAGCCGGCGGAGTGCGCGGCGATGGCGATATCGACGCTTTGCACCTGCTTGACGATCATGGACAGGCCCAGGCCGCCGCCGCGCAGGCGCGCCATCAGCGGGTTGTCCAGCGCCGCCGGCGCGTCGGGCGTGGGGACGGTACTCATGGTTTCCTCCGGTCTTCCGAGACGATCAGGTCCTGCGCGGGCAGGGGCTGGCCGGCGACGAACCTTTCCAGGTTGCCCAGCACGTGGGCCGCCACCGGCGCGACGTTGTCGAACACGCCGCCGCCGGCATGCGGCGTGACGACCACCTGGTCGAGCGCCAGCAGCGGGTTGGCCGGGTCGGGCGGTTCCGGGTCGAAGGCGTCCAGGCCGGCGCCCAGCAGGTGGCCGCGCTGCAGCGCCTCGGCCAGCGCCGCTTCGTCGACCAGTTCGCCGCGCGCCGTGTTGATGAGGACCGCGCCTTTCTTCATGTGCTGCAGCGCGGCGGCGTCGATCAGGCGCCGGGTGCTGGCGGTGCAGGGCAGGTGCAGGCTGACGATGTCGCTGGCGGCCAGCAGCTCGGGCAGTTCGACCCGGCGCGCGCCCAGCGCCCGCTCCACCTCGGCGGGGGCGGCCTGCTGGTCGCAGTACAGGATGGCGTCGGGCTCGAAGCCGGACAGGCGGCGGGCCAGCTTGCGGCCGATGTTGCCGAATCCCACCAGTCCGATGGTCTTGCGGTGTATCTGGAAGCAGGATTCGCGCATTTCCGCCTTGGGCCACTGCCCGGCGCGCATCTCGCGGTTGACGTAGCAAAGCCGCCGATACACCCCGAGGATCAGCGCCACCGCCAGTTCGGCGACCGGGCCGGCGTTCGAGCCCGCGGTGATGGCCAGCGGAATGCCCAGCCGCCGCGCCGCGTCGACGTCGATGCGGTCCACGCCTATGCCCCATTTGTGCACCGCGCGCACGCGCGTGGCGGCCTCCAGCATGCCGGCGGTCAGCCGCGCCCAGCCGGGGACCAGGAAGTCCGCCTCGCGGCACAGCGCCAGCTGGTGCCGGTCGTCGTAATTGGCCGCGAACCGCACCTCGAAGGGCGGCCGGAACACCGACAGGATCACGCGCTGCACCGCCGGGGCCAGCACGTCCATGAATGCGACGGTATAGGTGGTCGGCTGGCTCATGGCGTCCCCGGCAGTTCGATGGTCATCATCAGCGACGACAGCGACTTGCCGTGCGCGTCCTGCGCCAGCGAACGGGTCACGCCGCCGCCCAGCGCGCCGTGGATGACGAAGTTGAGCGCCTGCAGGCGGGGCAGCTCGTAGCGGATCACGGGGCCGGAGGCCACGTGGGCGAAGGCCCGCGCGACGACGGCCTCGGTCAGCTGCTCGCGCAGGATCCGCCAGCCGGCCTCGTCGAAGGCGATGACGGAGATATTGGACGTATTGCCTTTGTCGCCGGCCCGTCCATGGGCCAGGTCATTGACGCGCATCATGTGCGGAACTCCCGGATGGTGACTTGGGGATCGACCTGGCCGCGCGGGATGAGGACCGACTGGACGGCCAGTACCTCCCGGACCACCGGGTCCGAGCCGCCGGCGCCGCCGGCCGGGCCGTTGACGTGCAGCGCGCGGGTCTCGAAGCCGACCGCCTCGGCCGCCTTGCGGTCGGTCGTGCGGGCGGCGATGCGCAGCCGCACTTCGTACGGGTCGGCGTCCAGGGCGCGCCGGGCGTGCAGGCTGTCGATGCCGATGAGGTCGACCCGCATCTCGCCGTAGCGATGGCCGGCGTCGTCCAGGCGCTGGCGCACGGCGGCCGCGGCCATTTCGGCGCGCGCCACGGCGTCGATGCCGGCATAGGAAATCTGCCCTTCGCCGATATACCCGTCGGTATAGCCGACGGTCACCTTGTAGGTGTCGGTGCGCGGGCGCGCCCGGGCGCCCGCGATGCGCACGCGGTTCTCGCCCTCCTGGCGCATTTCCAGCCCGGTGATGTCGAGCACGCAGTCCGGCGTGATGTAGGCCGCCGGGTCGTGCACTTCGTAGATGAGCTGCTCCTTGCAGGTGGCCAGGTCCACGCGGCCGCCGCTGTCCTGCAGCTTGCTGACGACGAACGACCCGTCGGGCTGCATGTCGACATACGGGAAGCCCAGGCGTCCCAGGTCGGGCACCGCCTTGCGGCCCGGCGCGGCGAAGCATCCGCCGCTGACCTGCGCGCAGCATTCGAGCAGGTGGCCGGCCGCCGTGCCCGCCGCCAGGCGCGTCCAATCGGTGTACGACCAGCCATAGTGATGCATGGCGGCGGCCAGATACAGGGACGGGTCGGCCACCCGTCCGGTCACCACCAGCTGGGCGCCGGTCGCCAGCGCCCGCACGATCACGTCGGCGCCCAGGTAGGCGTTGGCGCTGACCATGCGCGGCAGCAATTCCTCCAGCGGCGCGCCGGACTCCAGCAGCGGCAGGCCGGGCTGGCCGCGCAACTGCTCGGTCACGTCGTCGCCCAGCACGGCGGCCGAATGCAGCGGGCCGACCGGCTGGGCGCGCGCGAACTCGTGCACCAGTTCGACCGCCGCGATGGGATTGGCCGCGCCCATGTTGGTGATGATTTTCACGCCCTTGCGCAGCGCCACCGGCAACACCTGGCTCATCCGGTCCATCAGCCTGGGCGTGTAGCCCAGGCTGGGATTCTTCAGCCGCGACTGGTTTTCCCGCGCCACGGTGCGCTCGGCCAGGCACTCGAACGCCAGGTAGTCCAGTTCGCCGCGCTCGGCCAGCTCCACCGCCGGCGCGATCCGGTCGTCGGCGAAGCTGGCGCCCGCGCCGATGCGCAAGGGGCGTTCGCGGGCGGCGCTCATTGCAGCCCCTCGAGCGCGTCGCCCTTGAGCATCAGGCGATAGAGGAAGCGCAGCTCCCGCGGATCGAAGTCGGCGTTGGCCTGGTGCATGACGCTGCGGTTGTCCCACAGCACGAAATCGCCCTTGCGCCATTGGTGGCGGTACTCGTAGCGCGGCTGGGTGGCGTGTTCGTACAGCATGTTGATCAGCGCGAAACCTTCGTCCTCGGGCAGTCCGTCGACGCCTTCCATGCGGCCGGTGTTCAGGTACAGCGCGGGGCGGCCGCTGACCGGGTGCACGATCACCAGCGGCTGGCTGGACGAGGCGGCCTCGGCGCGCTGCTGCGGCGTCAGCGCGGCCATCTTGCGCGGACTGCGGCTGCTTTCGTAGACATGGTCGGAGCGCAGCGACGCGATGCGCGCCTTGGTCTGTTCGGGCAGGTCGTCGTAGGCGGCGCGCACGTCGACGAACTGCGTGTCGCCGCCGTGCGAGGGCAGCTCGATGGCATGCAACATCGTGCCCATCGGCGGCTCGCGGAAGTTCGAGTGGTCGGTGTGGTAGTTCTCGCCGCGCACGTGCAGCTTGCCGTCGCGGATCGGCAGGTCGCGGCTGGAGATGGTGCCGACCAGCGGGTAGTCGGGCAGCGAGAACTTGCCCAGCTGCTGGGGCAGTATCTCGCCGAAGACGCCCGCCGCCCGCAGGAAGCCGGGCGGGTCCAGCCGCTGGTCGCGCACCACCAGCACCGCATGTTCGCTCCACAGCGCGCGCAGCGTCCGGGCCACTTGCGCCGGGAGTTCGGCGCCGAGATCGACGCCGCGCACTTCGATGCCCAGCCCGTGCTGGGTAAGGGGGCGCGTCTGCAGGCGCGCCGGGTTCGGGGTGTTCATTCGTCCGTCCTCGTTTGGCTAGGGTTCGAACGAATTCTGGGCTTGCAGGGTATTTGTGGCTAATGAATATTTTTGGGTACTCTATCACTCAAACTGATGGGATGAACGGGGAGCGCCAGCCATGAACCTGCGGCACATCGAAGTCTTCTACGCGATCATGCAGGCGGGGTCCGTGACCGGCGCCGCGCACCTGCTCAACGTGACGCAGCCGGCGGTCAGCAACGTGCTGCGCCATGCCGAGCAGCAGCTGGGCCTGAAACTGTTCGAGCGCATCGCCGGCAGGCTGCAGCCCACACCCGAGGCCTATGACCTGTTTCCCGACGTGCAGGAAATCTTCGGCCGTATCGGCACGCTCAACCGTCTGGTCGAGGAAATGCGGGGCGGGCGCGCCGGGCGGCTGGCCATCGCGGCCTCGCCCACGCTGGTCAACGTGTACCTGGCCCGCGCGATCGCGCGGCTCAAGGCCCATGGCGGCGGCACGCAGGTCACCATCCAGTCGCTGCCCACCGTCATCGCCATCGAGCGGGTCGAGCGGCGCGAGGTCGACGTCGGGCTGGTCTACGGGCCGGTGACGGATCCGGGCGTGATCGTGGAGGACCTGGCGGGCTCGGACGTGGTCTGCGCCCTGCACCGCGCAGCCCCCCTGGCCCGGCGCAAGACGCTGGGACCGGATGACCTGGCGTCGGTGGCGGTAGTGTCCACCGGCCGCACCACCCGCATCGGCGTGGCGGTCAAGCAGGCGTGCGAAGCGCAGGGCCTTTTCGTGCCCGAGGTATCGGTGGAGGTGAACTCATCGCTGGCGGCCTGCCTGATGGCGGCCGAGCACGTCGGCGTCGGCCTGGTGGACCTGGCCGCGGTGAACCAGTATGCCTTGCCGGACGTGGTGTTCCGGCCGTTCCGGCCCCGGGTGGAGCTGCGCCTGTGCCTGATCTACCCCAAGGATCGCCCGCGCTCGCGCGCCACCCTGCGCTTTACCGCGGCGCTGCGCGAGCTGTTCGGGCAGGGCGCGCCCGAGCAGCCGCAGGCGGCCGGACGCGGCGCCCGCGCGGCCCGCGCGCCGCGTGCCGGCCAGGGCGGGCCAGGCCGCTGAAAACCGGGCGGTTGCCGGCATTGTGGGGTATGGTTACGTGCGCCCGCCACCGGGCGCCCGGACACAAGACAAGGGGCTGCTTTCCGCGCGGAAGGCGGTCCGGACACGAACCCGATACACACACCATCGATCCCGAGGAGCAAGAATGAGCGAACCGAAGCAACCCAGCTGGCGGCTGGAGACCATCGCCGTACATGGGGGCTACCGGCCCGACCCGACCACGCGCGCGGTGGCGGTGCCGATCTACCAGACCGTGGCCTATGCGTTCGACGACACCCAGCATGGCGCGGACCTGTTCGACCTGAAGGTGCCGGGCAATATCTACACCCGCATCATGAACCCCACCACCGACGTGCTGGAGCAGCGCGTGGCGGCGCTGGAAGGCGGCGTGGCCGCGCTGGCGCTGGCCTCCGGCCAGGCGGCGGTGACCTATGCGATCCTGACCATCGCCGAGGCGGGCGACAACATCGTGTCGTCCAGCACGCTGTATGGCGGCACGTACAACCTGTTCGCCCACACGCTGCCGCAGTACGGCATCACGACCCGCTTCGCCGATCCGCGCAACCTGGCTTCGTTCGAGGCGCTGATCGACGAGCGCACCAAGGCCATTTTCGCCGAGTCGGTGGGCAACCCGCTGGGCAACGTCACCGACATCGCCGCGCTGGCCGAGATCGCGCACCGCCATGGCGTGCCGCTGATCGTCGACAACACGGTGCCGTCGCCCTACCTGCTGCGCCCCATCGAGCACGGCGCCGACATCGTGGTGCAGTCGCTCACCAAGTACCTGGGCGGGCACGGCACCAGCCTGGGCGGGGCCATCATCGATTCGGGCAAGTTTCCCTGGGCCGAGCACAAGGCGCGCTTCAAGCGCCTGAACGAGCCCGACGTGAGCTACCACGGCGTGGTCTACACCGAGGCGTTCGGCGCGGCGGCCTATATCGGCCGCGCCCGCGTGGTGCCGCTGCGCAATACCGGCGCGGCCATTTCGCCGTTCAACGCCTTCCAGATCCTGCAGGGCATCGAGACGCTGGCGCTGCGCGTGGACCGCATCGTCGAGAACTCGGTCAAGGTGGCCGGGTTCCTGCGCGACCATCCCAAGGTCGAATGGGTCAACTATGCCGGCCTGCCCGACCATGCCGACCATGCGCTGGTGCGCAAGTACATGGGCGGCAAGGCCCCCGGCCTGTTCACTTTCGGCGTGAAGGGCGGCCGCGAGGCCGGCGCGCGCTTCCAGGACGCCTTGCAGCTGTTCACCCGCCTGGTGAACATCGGCGACGCCAAGTCGCTGGCCACGCACCCGGCTTCCACCACGCACCGCCAGCTCAACCCCGAAGAGCTCGAAAAGGCCGGCGTGCGCGAGGAAACGGTGCGCCTGTCGATCGGGATCGAGCATATCGACGACCTGATCGCCGACCTGGAACAGGCGCTGGCGCAAGTCTGAGGGCGGTGCCGCGCGCGGCCGGCGCGTGCGCGCCGGCCGCGCGGGCCTCAGCGCGGATCGTCGCTGTGGATGCCGAACGCTTCGAGAAAGCGCGAAACCATGTTGTACGCGGCGACGGTGGCCACCAGCTCGACGAGCTCCTGGTGGCTGAAGTCCTCGCCCAGTTGCGCCATCAGCGGCTTGTCGACGTGCACCTGGCGGGTCATCTGCTCGGTCAGGGCGAGCACGCGCCGTTCCTTGTCGCTGAACCGGCTCGAGGCCTCCCAATCGGCCAGGTCGTCGATCTGCGCCTGGCTGACGCCTTCCTTGAGCGCGATGGGGATGTGCTGGTCGGCCTCGTATGGGGCGCCGTTGATCTGCGCGACGCGCACGATCACCAGTTCGCGCAGCGCGCCGCTCAGGCTGGCCTTCTGGCGCACCGCCGTGAGGTAGTTGAGCCAGCCCTCGGCGATGGGCGGACTGTGCAGCAGCATCTGGTACAGGTGCAGGACGCTGCCGCGTTCCGCGACGATGCGCTCGACCAGCGGGCGCGCCTGCTCGCTGCCGAGATCGGCGTACGGGATTCTAGCCAAGGCTTGCTCCTCCTCGTGGCGGGTTGCCGCATGGCGGCATTCCCGTTCGGGTACGGGTTATTCATGGGGTGCATGAATCATACCGTGGGCGCGCCGGCGCTCAGGGACGCGCCTTGCCGTCCTGCCGCAATGCCTCATCGCTGGCCTGCGACACCCTGACCCATTCACGGTCGGGCGGCGCGCCGGCCACATAGCTGTCGTGCCAGTTCCACCACTTGTAGGGCGGCGTCTGCGGATATCCGGCCGGCGAGTCTTCCCAGTCTTCCTGGCGGCCCAGCGGGGTGATGTCGAGGTAGTTCCAGGTGCCGCCCATCTGTTCGTCGCCGCGGTTGTTGACGAAATAGGTGCGGAACAGCCGTGCGCCTTCGCGGATGAACACATTGGTGCCGTGCCATTCGTGCACGCCGAAGTCGGCGTCGAAGCCGTCGGTGATGGTGTACCAGGGCATGTCCCAGCCCATGCGCGCCTTCAGCCGGGCGATGTCGGCCTGCGGCGCGCGCGAGGCGAACGCCAGGGTCGTGTCGCGCGCGTTGAGGTGGGCCAGGTGGGCGACCTGGTCGGCCACCATGGAGCAGCCGCGGCATGCATGGTCGGGCCAGCCGTAGACGCCCGGCTCGTAGAAGGCGCGGTACACGATGAGCTGGCGCCGCCCCTCGAACAGGTCGAGCAGGCTGGCCGGCCCCTGGGGACCTTCGAAGGCGTAGCTTTCCCGCACCGCCATCCAGGGCATGCGCCGGCGCTCGGCGGCCAGGGCGTCGCGGGCGCGGGTGTGGGCTTTCTCCCTGGCGAGCAGGCGCTCGCGCGCCGCTTCCCATTCCTGGGCGGACACCACCGGCGGCGTGTCCATGGCGGGCGGGGAGGGTGGGGAGGTGGAAGTTCCGGCTGGACGGGTCATGATGCGTCTCCTGGTTCGGGCCAGGCCGCGCGCCGCATGCGCGCGGCCCCGAAACAGTGTGGCACCGCCGGCCGCCGCCAGGGAGTAACAAATGTGGCGCCCTGGCGCCTGCCCGCCGCGCGGCCTCAGCTGAGCAGCGAGCGCGGCATGTTGACGATCATGTCGGCCACCCCGCGCGTGCCGTGCCCCGGGCTCATGTGTTCGAACATGGCCTTGGCCGCCTGGGCGGGCTGGTTGGCGAGCACCGCGTCGAGCACCAGCTGGTGGTGTCCGTAGGAGGTCGGGATGCGTCCGACCGCGCCGAAGGCGTGCCGCCGATAGGCGCCGGTCTGGGTGCGCATGCGCAGGATTTCCTGGCGCAGGTAGGGATTGCGCGAGCCCTTGTACAGCGCTTCGTGGAAGGCCAGGTTCATTTCCTGCCAGCCCACTTCGTCGTTGGTTTCGACGATGGGGGCGGCTTCCTCGTGCAGCTGCCTGAGCACGGCGCGCTCCTCGTCGGTCATGCGCTCGCAGGCGTAGCGGGCGCACAGGCTTTCCAGCTCGGCCAGCAGCTCCCACATGGACAGCAATTGCTGCACGTCCATCTTGGCCACCACCATGCCGCCGCGCGGCAGGCTGGTCAGCAGCCCCTGGGCCTGCAGCTGCAGCAGCGCCTCGCGCACCGGCGTGCGCGACACATTGTGCTGCGCGGCCAGCTTGCCGTCGTCAACCGGGTCGCCCGGCAACAGCGTGCCGTCCTGGAGTTGCCGTTCGATGTCGATCCGAATTCTGTCGCTGACCTTCATTTTTCTCCCGCATCAGTAGAAACCCCGATATTTTTTGGATGCGTGCATATAGATTAGCATGCTATAAAATATATCGAAGATGCAGTAAAAAATATTTATAAGGCTTTGGGAAATTCTCATCCAGGTGGAAGATCGCCGCGCGCCAGCGGCGGTCCGCGCCTGTTCCCAAGGCGTCACATTAAGGATTCCCTGACCATGTCCGGCTCCAAGCCTCTGTCCCAGATTCGCGTTCTCGATCTTTCCCGCGTTCGCGCCGGCCCCGCATGCGTGCGCATGCTGGCCGATTTCGGCGCGGACGTGATCCGCATCGAGCCGCCCCGGGGGGTCGATCCCAACGAGGCCATGTTCGCGGCCGACCGCATGAGCGGGGATTTCCAGAACCTGAACCGCAACAAGCGCTCGCTCACGCTGAACCTGAAATACCCTCAGGGCCGCGAGATTCTCTACAAGCTGGTCGAGACCGCCGACGTGGTGGTCGAGAACTGGCGCCCCGACGTCAAGGCGCGCCTGGGGCTGGACTACGAGACGCTGCGCGGCATCAACCCGCGCATCATCCTGGCCAGCATTTCGGGCTACGGCCAGTCCGGCCCGTATGCGCGGCGCCCGGGCTTCGACCAGATCATCCAGGGCCTGAGCGGGCTGATGTCCATCACCGGCGAGCCGGGCGGCAAGCCCATGCGCGCGGGCCTGGCGGTGGCGGACGTGGGCGCCGGCATGTACGCGGCCATGGGCATCCTGATGGCGGTCATCGAGCGCCAGCGTTCCGGCCAGGGGCAATGGGTGCAGGCGTCCCTGCTGCACAGCCTGATCGCCATGCTGGATTTCCAGGTGGCCCGCTACCTGAACGAGGGCGATGTGCCGGTCGCGGTGGGCAACGACCACCCGACCAGCTCGCCCATGGGCCTGTACCAGGCCAGCGACGGTCCGTTCAACCTGGGCTCGTCGGGCGAGGGCACCTGGCAGCGCCTGTGCCGCATCCTGGGCCGCGAGGACCTGGTCGAGGTGCCCGAATACGGCAGCGAGAAGCTGCGCGTGCGCAACCGTGCCATGCTCAACGACGTGCTGGCGCCGATCTTCGCGCGCCACGACGTGCAGCATTGGGTCCGGGTGCTGAACGAAGGGGGCGTGCCGGCCGGTCCGGTCTACACGATTCCGCAGGTCATCGCCGACGAACAGGTGCGGCACCTGAACGTGGCGGTCACGGTGCCGACCAGCGTCGATCAGGACGTGACGGTCATCACCCAGCCGGTGGTGCTGTCGCGCACGCCGGCCGAGGTGACGGCCGGCGCGCCGCAATGGGGCGAGCACAGCGAAGCCATCCTGGCCGAGCTGGGCTACCAGCCGGCCGACCTCGAGCGCCTGCGCGCGCAAGGGGTGTTCTGACCGGCCGCTGCGGCCGGCATCGAACGCAGTTCAACCATCATCGAGCAACGAGTCCACATACCATTCCCAGGGGAAAACGATGAAATACTGGAAAATCCTTTGCGCCGCCGCGCTGGCGTGCGAACTGGTCGCGTTACCCGGCCTGGCCGCCGCGGCCGATCCCGTGGTGCTGAAGTTCTCGCACGAGGCGCCCGAAACGCAGGCCAAGGGCCGCGCCGCCAACTACTTCGCCGAGAAGGTCGCGCAGTTGAGCGGCGGCAGCCTGAAGATCGAGGTGTTCCCCAGCGCCCAGCTCATTCCCACCAAGGACGAGGTGCGCGCGGCCATGCGCGGCCAGGTCGACATCATCGCGCCGCAGACCAGCTACTTCATCCCGATCGACAACAGCTGGGACGTTTTCTACATGCCCATGCTGTTCGACAACGCCCAGCAGGGCATGCGCATCGTGCAGGGCGAGCTCGGCCGCGAGATGCTGGCCGGCCTCAAGCGCAACCGCCTGCACGGGCTGGGCATCTGGCATGACGGCCCGGGCTACGTGTTCGTGCGCGGCAAGCCGGTGGAAAAGCCCGCCGACCTGGCCGGCAAGAAGATCCGCATCTTCCCCTCGGCGCCGCTGGAAGCCGGCATACGCGCGGCCAACGGCATCCCGGTCTCGCTGCCCGCGCCCGACGTCTATGTGTCGCTGCAGCAAGGACTGATCGAGGGCGTGGTGTCGGCCATCACGTTCGCCGCGCCCAGCCGCTGGTACGAGGTGGTCAAGGGCGGGACCCGCATGACGCTGTTCGTCGGCGGCTATGGCGTGGTGGTCAACGACCGCCGCTGGGAGTCGCTCAGCGAGGAACACCGCAAGGTGCTCGAGGAAGCCATGCGCCTGACGGAGAAATGGAACTACGACCATACCGTCGAGAACATCGCGCAGTCCGAGAAGCTGATGACCGACAACGGCGTCACCTTCGCCGACCCGACGCCGCAGGAGCTGGCCCAGTGGCGCGAAGTCATGAAGCCGGTCTACCAGAACCAGCCCGAGAACATCCGCCAGCGCATCGAACAGGTCGAGAAGCTGAAGGCCGCGATGGCCAAATAATCCCGCCCCCCGGAAAAGACATCATGCTGACATTACTGCGCAGACTGGGGCAGGCCTGGGACACGGTCGAGCTGATGGTCGGGGGGGTCTTCCTGACCCTCTCGGTCATCCTGATCGTCGCGGAGATCGCCGGCCGCAACCTGTTCGGGGTATCGATGGTCGGGGCCGACGAGATCGCCTCGTACATGGTCATCTGGAGCGTGTTCTTCACGGCGTCCATCGCCGCCAAGAAGAACATGCACATCCGCATCGACGTCATCTTCACGCTGGCCTCGCCCGCGGTGGGGCGGATGCTCGATATATTCGGCAGCCTGATGTCCGCCGCGTTCGCCGCCTACCTGACCTATTCGGGCATGGTGCTGGTGCACGACAGCTGGATCTTCGGCGAGACCACCATGACCATGCTGAGGCTGCCGCTGTGGGTGCCGCAGCTCATCATGCCCATCGGCGGTTTCCTGCTGACCGTGCGGCTGGTCCAGCGCGTCGTCCACCTGCTCAAGACTCCCGCCTCGGCGCTGGTTTCGGAAGCCGTCCATAGCCCCACGGCCTAGCGCTCGATCTGAGAGAAAACCATGTTCGCTACTTTTTCGACGCTGTTCGCCGCGCTGGTCGGCGGCATGCCGGTGGCCTTCGCCCTGGGCGCCTGCGGCCTGGCCTATCTGCTGACCCAGAACGCCGCGGCCGACGCCCTGGCCTCGCAGCTGTTCGGTTCGCTCAACTCGTCCGGGCTGCTGGCCATTCCGTTCTTCATCCTGGCCGCCGAGATCCTCAGCCGCACGGGCGCCACCATGCGCCTGATCCACCTGATCGACACGTTCCTGCGGCACACCCGCGGCGGGCTGCTGGCCATCGCCGTCATCGCCACGGCGATGTTCTCGTCGATCTGCGGCAGCTCGGTGGCCACGGCCGCGGCCATCGGCACCGTGATGATCCCGGAGATGGTCAAGCGCGGCTATGACCGCACGCTGTGCGTGGGCCTGATCGCCAGCGCCGGCGGGCTGGGCATCCTGCTGCCGCCCAGCGTGCCGCTGGTGGTCTACGGCATGGTGACCGAAAGCTCGATCGCCGGGCTGTTCGCCGCCGGCGCCGCGGTGGGCATCGTGCTGACCATCTGCCTGGTCATCGTGGCCTACATCTTCGGCTGCAAGTCCGGCGTGGCGCCGCAGCCCAAGGCCACGGCCGCCGAGCGCTGGAAGGCGTTCAAGGCCGCGCTGGGCGTGCTCATGTCGCCGGTGATCGTGCTCGGCGGGATCTACTCCGGCATCTTCACGCCCATGGAAGCGGCGGCGGTCAGCTGCGTCTATGCGCTGGCGCTGGCGCTGTTCTATGGCCAGACGGCGCGCAAGCTGCTGGCGGTGCTGACCGACGCGGCCACCACGTCCTCGCTCATCATGCTGATCCTGGCCGGCGCGCAGCTGTTCGGCTATGCGATGACCAACGAACGGGTGCCGCACGCCATGTTCGACTTCGTGTCGTCGATGGACCTGTCCAAGGCGGGGTTCTACATCGGGGTGATGCTGTTCTTCCTGGTGATAGGGATGTTCCTGGAAGTGATCTCGGTCATCCTGATCACCATGCCCATCCTGCTGCCCATGCTGGCCGGATTCGACATCAATCCGATTTTCTTCGGTATCTTCGTGATCCTGAACATGGAGATCGCGGTGATCACGCCGCCCATCGGCCTGAACCTGTTCGCCATCAGCGCGATCAGCGAGGTGCCGGTGATGCGGGTGTTCCGCGGCTGCGTGCCGTTCGTGCTGCTGCTGTTCGCCTTCATGGTGGCCATGGTGTTCATCCCCGGCGTGCCGGAATTGTTCGACTACTTCTAGCCATGCAAACGGATCGCCCGCCGCTGTACGCGGTAAACCACTACCTCTGCCCGGCGGATACGCCGCTGCCCGTGTTCGCGGCCCGGGTGGCCCAGGCCGGCTTCGGCGGCATCGGCCTGACCGCCGCCGCGCTGGACGAAATGCCCCTGCCGGCGATCGCGTCGCTGCTCGATGGCCTGGGATTGCGCGTCTCGTCCATCAACACCGCCGGGTTCTTCCGGGGCGGCGCGGCCGACCAGGCCGGGCGCAACCTGCGGCTGCTGGAGGCGGCCGCCGCGCTCGACGCGGCGGCGCTGAACGTCATCGTGGGCGCCGACGACGAATCCGTGCCGCTGCAGCAGGCGCGGCAGGCCGTGGCGCAGGCGCTGCAGGGCTTTGGCGCGCAGGCGCGCGCGGCCGGCGTGCGGCTGGCGATCGAGCCGCTTAACCTCTCCAACGTTTTTTCCAAGAGCTGCGTCAACACCATCGCGCAAGTGGAGGCGCTGCGCGATGCCTTCGGCGAAGCGACGATCAATGTCGATTATTTCCACCTGTGGGCCGACCCGGACCTGCCGCGGCTGCTGGACGGCCAGGGCGTGCCCATCGGCCTGACGCAGTGGTGCGACGTGACCTGGACCGGCCATCCGGGCCAGGCGCGGCGCGCCCCGCTGGGCGCCGGCCGCCTGTCGGCCGACGGCTACCTGGACGGGCTGGCGGTGGGCTGCCCCGTCGAGTTGGAGCTTTTCATCGATCAACTTCCCGGGATGGACTATGCGCGGATCATCGACGATTCCGCGCGGCATCTCGGCCTCAAAGGCGAGTAGAAACCATGGCAACCGCGATAGCTTCCGATGGCGTGCGTCTGCACTACGAAACGACCGGGGCGGGCACCCCCATCGTCTTCGTCCACGAGTTTGCCGGCAACCTGCGCAGCTGGGAGCCGCAGGTGCGGCATTTCGCGCGCCAGTACCAATGCATCCGCTTCAACGCCCGCGGCTACCCGCCCTCCGAGGTGCCTGAAAGCGTCTCGGCGTACTCGCAGGCGCAGGCGGTGCGCGACATCGTCGCGGTGATGGACGCGGTTGGCGCGGCCAAGGCGCACGTCGTCGGCCTGTCGATGGGCGGCTTCGCCGCCCTGCACCTGGGCCTGACGCATCCCGAGCGCGCGCTGTCGCTGTGCGTGGCGGGGGCGGGCTATGGCGCCGAGCCCGGCCGCCGCGACCTGTTCCGCCAGGAGTCCGAAACCAGCGCGCGGCTGCTGCTCGAACTGGGCATGCCGGCCTTCGCCGAGCGCTATACCCAGGGCCCCACGCGCATGCCTTTCCTGCGCGCGGACCCGCTCGGTTTCGCCGAGTTCGTCGCGCTCATGAAAACCCACTCGGCGCTGGGCTCGGCCAACACCCAGCTCGGCGTGCAGCGCGAGCGCCCGTCGCTGTACGAGCTCGAGGAACAGCTGGGCAGGCTGACCGTTCCCACGCTGATCCTCAACGGCGACGAGGACTGGCCCTGCCTGGCGCCGGGCCTGATGCTCAAGCGCGTCATTCCGTCGGCCGCGCTCAGCGTCATCCCCAACTGCGGCCACACCATCAACCTGGAGGCCAGCGAAGCCTTCAACCGCGTGCTGGGCGATTTCATGGCGCAGGCGGCCAGCGGCCGCTGGCCGCAGCGCGATCCGCGCGCCATGGCCGATACCATCACCGGCATGTCGGGAGGCAAGTCTTGAACATCCTGGTCACCGGCGGGGCCGGCTTCGTCGGCCTGAATATCGTGGAGCGCCTGCTCAAGGCGGGTATGAGCGTCGTGTCGTACGGCAGCGAGGCGCCGCCGCCCCAGGTCATGGACTATCTCGGGGCGCTGGGCGGACGGTTCGAGGCCGTGCAGGGCGATGTGCGCGACGGGGCGCGCCTGCGCGCCGTGTTCGCGCAGCACGGGATCACCGACGTGGTCCACGGCGCGGCGATCACCGCGGGCCTGGAGCGCGAGCGCGCCCAGCCGCACGCCGTGATCGAGGTCAACCTGCTGGGCACGCTGGAGGTCCTG
The DNA here is from genome assembly GCF_900636925.1 of Bordetella bronchiseptica. Lineage (NCBI taxonomy): Bacteria > Pseudomonadati > Pseudomonadota > Betaproteobacteria > Burkholderiales > Alcaligenaceae > Bordetella > Bordetella bronchiseptica. The sequence continues at coordinate 4,030,589 of NZ_LR134326.1, read as the reverse complement.
GCGGCCGCCGCGTCGTGCGGCATCCGGCGCGTCGTGCAGCTGGGCACGGGCTCGGTCTACGGCGCGCGCTGCCGCACCGACGGCCTGCTGGATCCGGACCAGGACCCGCCGGTGCCGGATTCGCTGTACGGGGTGACCAAGTACGCGGCCGAGCGGCTGGCTTGCCGCTACCGCGCCCAGCACGGGCTGGACGTGGTGGTGGCGCGCCTGGGCGTGGTGTTCGGCCGCTGGGAGCACGACACCGGCGTGCGCGACACGCTCAGCATCCCGTACCAGATCCTCGGCCAGGCCCGCGCGGGCGGAACCGCGGCGCTGGCGCGGCAACTGCCCGACGACTGGGTCTATGCCCCGGACGTCGCGCAGGCCGTGCACAAGCTGCTGCTGGCGCGCGAACTGGGCCGGCCCGTCTACCAGATCGGCACCGGCGGGCGCTGGTCGGCCCAGCAGTGGTGCGAGCTGGTGCGCGCCCGCTTCCCGGGCTTCGAATACCGCTTCGTGGATACCCCGGAGCAGGTCAACGTCGGGCGCCAGACGCCCACGCCGCGCGCGCCCTTCTCCATCGCGGCGCTGCGCGACGAGGTCGGCTACCGCCCCGAGTACGACGCCGCCGCGGCGTTGGACGACTACCTGGCCTGGCTGGCGCTGGGCCTGTATGCCACCGGGCGGAACCCCGCCCAACAAGGATGACGGACATGAACCCAGCGGGATCCAAGGCCGGCGGCGAGAGCGGCGGCCTGCTCATGGGCCTGGTCGCCGTGGCCATTTTCGCCATGTCGCTGCCCATGACGCGGCTGGCGGTCGGCGATACCTCGGCGCCCCAGCTTTCGCCGGTCTTCGTCACCTGCGCGCGCGCCGCCCTGGCCGGCCTGCTGAGCATTCTCTACCTGCTCGCCATCCGTTCGCCGCTGCCGCCCAGGCGGGTGCGCATGTCGCTGTTCGCCAGCGGCATGGGCACGGTGGTCGGTTTTCCGCTGTTCCTCGCGCTGGCGCTGCGCTACGTGGACGCCATGCAGGCGGCGGTGTTCACCGGCGTGCTGCCGCTGGCGACGGCGGTGTTCGGCGCCATCCTGTTCCGCCAGCGGCCCTCGGCCGCGTTCTGGCTGTGCGCCGTGGCCGGTTGCGCGCTGGTGCTGGCCTTCGCCCTGTATCGCGGCAACGGCCAGGTCGGCTATGGCGACCTGATGCTGCTGGCGGCGGTCATCGTGGGCGCCATCGGCTATGTCACCGGCGCCAAGGCGTCGGCGGCCATGTCGGCCGGCGAGGTCATCAGCTGGATACTGGCCGTCACGTTCCTGCCGATGCTGGCCGTCAGCCTGGCCTATTGGCCGGCCGACGCGGTCTCCTGGCAGGCCTGGGGCGGGGTCGGCTACCTGGGCGTGTTTCCCATGTGGATCGGGTTCTTCATCTGGTACCGCGCCATGACGGTGGGCGGCGCGGTGCGCGTGAGCCAGGTCCAGCTGCTGCAGCCTTTCCTGGCCCTGCTGTTCGCCGTGCCCATCGTCGGCGAGTCGCTCGACGGGCTGACCATCGCCTTTTCGCTGGCCATCATCGCCATCGTCTACCTGGGCAAGCGCGCCCGGGTGAACTAGCGCGCCGCCGCCGGCCTGGCCTTGCGCCAGGCCGGTCCCGCGCCGCCTATTCCGTGATGCCGGCGCGGGTGGCGATGCCCTGGAATTTGTCGACCTCCTGGCGGATGTAGTCGTCGAATTCGGCGGGCGGCAGATACTTCAGCGATACGCCCTGGGCTCGCAGCGGCGCGGCGATATCGCCCTGCTCGTTGACCTTGCGGATCGCGGCGGACAGCGCCGACACGGCCGGTGCGGGCGCGCCGCGGCGCATCAGCACCCCATACCAGATGCCGTACTCGACGCCGGGCAGGCCGGCTTGCCCGGTCGTGGGCGTATCCGGAATCAGGTCCGAGCGGGCGGCGTCCATGATGGCGGCGCCCGCCAGTTCGCCCGCGCGCAGCAACGGCAGCGGCGTGGCCACGGGCGGGCAGGCGAAGTCGATGCGCCCCGCCCGGACTTCGGCCACATATTCGTTCGAGCCCTTGTACGGGATATGCAGCGGCTTGATGCCGGCGGCGGCGGCGAAGTATTCGCAGGCCAGGTGCGCCGCGCTGCCTATGCCGGCCGAGCCGTAGGTCAGCTCGCGCGTTTTCGCCTGCTTGAGCAGCGCGTCCAGCGTGCCGATGCCGGCCGCCGGGTTGGTGACGACGAGCGTGGGGGTGCTGCCCAGCAGGGCGACGCCGGAGAAATCCTTGACGGTGTCGTAGGGCAGGCGGGGGTTGAGCGCCGGCGCGGCCGCGTGGGCCGACGATACGAACAGCACCGTGTAGCCGTCGGCCTGGGAATTCAGGACATGTTGCGCGGCTACGGTGCCGCCGGCGCCGGGCTTGTTCTCCACGACGAAGGTCTGGCGCAGCTGCCGCGACAGTTCCTCGGCGTACTTGCGGGCCATCAGGTCCGTGACCGTGCCGGGCGGGAACGGCACGACGATGCGCACGGTCCTGTCCGGGTAGGCAGCGGCCGGGCCGCCGGCCAGCGCGAGGGCCGCGCCGGCAAGCAGGGGGGCAATCCGCGCAAAGCGAATCATGGTCTTTCTCCTTGTCATGCGTGGCTGAAGTCGAGGGTGACGCTCTTGCGCTGGGTGAAGCTGTCGAGCATGCCTTCCAGGGAAAACTCGCGGCCGAAGCCGCTGTTCTTGACGCCGCCGAACGACACGCCCACGCCCGGGGCGTGGCCGCGATTGACCTGGATCCAGCCGGCGTCGAGCGCGCTGGCGCCGCGCATGGCTTCGCCCAGGTCGGTGGTCCAGACGTAGGCCGCCAGGCCATAGTGCGTGTCGTTGGCCATTTCCAGCACTTGCCGCTCGTCCGACCAGGGTATGGCGACCAGTACCGGGCCGAAGATTTCCTCGCGCGCCACGCGCCAGCCGTTGTCGACCCCGGCGATCAGGGTCGGCAGCGCGAAGTAGCCCTGGGCCAGCCTTCCTTCGCCGGGCGACGGGCCGCCGGCGAGCAAGCGGGCGGACGGTTCGGCCAGCCCGCATGCGATGTAGTCGTTCACCTTGGCGTGCTGGCGCTGGTTGATCAGCGCGCCCATGTCGGTGGCTTCGTCCAGGGGATCGCCGACCACCAGCCGGTCCAGCCGGCCGGCCAGCTTCCGCAGGAAGTCGTCGTAGATGTCGCGATGCACGAACAGGCGCGAGCCGGCGGTGCACGACTGGCTCTGGCGCGTGAAGCGCATGGCCGTCATGACGCCGTCGACCGCCCAGTCGCAGTTGGCGCTGGGATAGACGATCGAGGGGCTCTTGCCGCCGAGTTCCAGCGAAACCGGGACGATCCGGTCGGCCGCGGCGCGCATGATGGCCTTGCCGGTTTCGGTCGAGCCGGTGAAGCTGATCTTGCGCACGCCCGGGTGCATGGCCAGGGCGGCGCCGCATTCGCTGCCATACCCGGTCAGGCAATTGACCACGCCGGCGGGCAGGGCGGCGTTGCACAGCGCCGCCAGCTTCAGCGCGCTGAGCGGCGCGTCCTCGGCGGTCTTGACGACGATGGTGTTGCCGACCGCGATGGCCGACGCGATCTTGACCGCGGCGGCGGCCACCGGCGAGTTCCACGGAATGATGGCGGCCACCACGCCCAGCGGCTCGCGCACCGAGTACGCCAGCGTTCCTTCGGCGCCGGGCACGGTCTCCCCCTTGGCCTCGCCCGCCACGCCGGCGTAGTAGCGGAAGATGCCGGCGGCGCCCTGGGCCTCCGGCCGCGCCGCCGTCCTGAGCGCATTGCCCGTCTCCGTGGCCAGCAGGCGCGCCAGCGCCTCGCTTTCGGCGGCCAGGCTGTCGGCGATCCGCAGCAAGGCGTCGGCGCGCTCGCGCGGCGAGCAGGCGCGCCAGCCGGCATAGGCCTGGCTGGCGGCGGCGACCGCCAGGTCCACCTCGGCCTGGCGGCCGCGCGGCACGCGCGCCAGGGGCTGGCGAGTGGCGGGGTTGGCGATCTCGATGGTCTGGCCGTCCTGCGCCAGGGTTTCGCGCCCGCCGATCCACATCGCGGCCAGGCCCGATTGGCCGTTGTCTTGACTGTCTTGCACGTCCTTCCCTCCAGGTTACAAAACCGATCATTGATCATATTGTCGTACAATAGTACTATTCTTCAGGAAGTCGGGCCCAGGTGTCAACAACTTTGAGCGGGAAGCAAGGTGGAAAAGAAGCGCGTGTTTGACTACATCGTCGTCGGCGGCGGCTCTGCCGGATGCGTGATCGCAAGCCGCTTGTCCGAGGAGAGCGGGCGCAGCGTGCTGCTGCTGGAGGCGGGCGGCAGCGACCGGCGCCTGTGGGCGCGGATACCGCTGGGCGTGGGCAAGCTGGTCAACGATCCGTCCTGCCTGTGGGAGGCCGAAGCCGGTCCCGAACCCTTGCTGGGCGGGCGCGCGGTGCGCTGGACCAGCGGGCGCATCATGGGCGGCGGCAGCTCCGTCAACGGCATGCTGGCCGTGCGCGGCAATCCGTCGCGCTATGACGACTGGGCCGGGCTGGGCTGCCCGGGCATGGGCTACGAGGACATGCTGCCGTACTTCAGGAAGCTGGAGACCTGCATGTTCCCGGCCTCGGGCGAGCGCGGGACGCAGGGACCCATCGGCATATCGCGGATCGCGCCGGAGCCGGTCGGCGCCGCCTTCGTGCAGGCCTGCCAGGCGAGCGGGCTGGATCTGCTCGACGACTTCAACAGCGATTTCCGCGCCGGCGCGACGTACATGCAGGCGTCGATCCGCAACGGGCGGCGCGCCAGCGCGTCGCGCGGCTATATCGATCCCGTGCGCGGCCGCGGCAATCTCGTCATCGAGGAGAACGCCGTGGTGCACCGCGTCCTGTTCGAAGGCCTGCGCGCCACCGGCGTGGAGGTCGAGATCGGCGGACAGCTGGCGCGGATTCGCGCCGACGCCGAAGTGATCCTGTGCGCGGGCGCCATCCGCTCGCCCCAGCTGCTCGAGCTCAGCGGCATCGGCCAGCCCGGGATCCTGGCCCGCCACGGCGTCGCGCCGGTGCTGGCGCTGCCCGGGGTGGGCGAGAATCTGCAGGACCACTACATGGTGCGCGTGTGCCTGCGCAGCGCGGTTCCCCGCACCATTTTCGACTTCCTGCGCAGCCCCTGGTACCAGGCGCGCGAACTGGCCAAGTATGTGCTGGCGCGGCGCGGCATGTTCGCGTGCGGTTCGCTGACCGCCATGGCCTTCGTCAAGAGCCGTTTCGCCACCTCGCACCCGGATGTCCGCATCCAGCTGGGCCTGTCCAGCGGCGCGCAGCGCGTGTCGAAAAACGAGGGTTCGGGCCTGGACCCGTTCTCGGCCTTTCATATCGGCGGCTATTTCATCCATCCGCATTCGCGTGGCGCGCTGCATATCCAGAGCCGGGACCCGCGCCAGGCGCCGCGGATTTCCGCCAACTACCTGCAGGCCGAGCGGGACCGCCAGGTGACGGTCGATATCGTCAGGACCATCCGCGATATCGCCGCCCGCGCGCCCCTGAGCGAGCTGGTCCGGGAGGAAATACGCCCCGGGCCGGCGCTCGATACGGACGAGCAGCTGCTGCGCTACGCGCGCGAGACCGGCGATACCTGCTGGCATCCGCTGGGAACCTGCCGCATGGGCACCGACGGCATGAGCGTGGTGGATCCCGCATTCCGCGTGCACGGCCTCCAGGGCCTGCGCGTGGCCGATGCGTCGGTGGCGCCGTTCCAGGTGTCCAGCAATACCAATATCCCGACGATCGCCGTGGCCGAACGGGCCGCCGCGCTGATCCGCGCCGCCTGACTTTCACACTGCCTGACGGAACCTGTTCGAGCATGAACGACAACTACGAAGTGTTTGCCATCAAGTACGCCACCTACCAGCAACGGCGGCGCAACGAGAATTTCCTGCCGGCCGACGAGCACGACGCCGGCCTGATGCCGCTGGACTATTACGTGTGGCTGCTGAAGTCGCCCGCCCGGACGATCCTGGTCGACACCGGGTTCAATCCGCCCGAGGCGGCCGCCCGCAACCGCGAGCAGAGCCGCTGCCCGATCGAGGCCCTGCGCCTGCTGGACGTGGCGCCGGACGATATCGACGATGTCATCATCACCCACCTGCACTACGACCATGCGGGCAACCTGGAGAAGATTCCGCGCGCCCGCTTTCACATCCAGGACAAGGAAGTCGAGTTCGCCACCGGCCGCTGCATGTGCCATGCGCCGCTGCGGTTCGCCTACTCGCCCGCCGACGTATCGAATTTCATCCACAAGCTGTATGCCGGCCGGGTCGTGTTCCACGACGGCGCCGGCGTGGTGGCGCCAGGCGTGGAGGTGTTGCACGTCGGCGGCCATACCAAGGGCCTGCAGGCCGTGCGCGTCATGACCCAGCGGGGCTGGGTCGTGCTGGCTTCCGATGCCAGCCATTTCTACGAGAACCTGGAGGCCGCGCGGCCGTTTCCGCTGGTCGCGGACGTGGCCGAGATGCTGGACGGGTTCGAGCGGCTGGTGCGCGCCGCCGGCTCGCCCTCGCACGTGGTGCCCGGCCATGACCCCGCGGTCATGACCCGCTATCCGACCCATCCCCGGGACCCGCAAGGGATAGCCCTGCTGCACCTGCCCACGCTCGCCTAGCCAGGCGCCGGCCACGCCGGCGCGGCGCCGCCCGCTAGGGAAAGCACCAGTTTAGTTTGTACGATTGTATGTCAATATGATGAAAATGACTGTGCGAGAGGCTGGCTGAAGCGCCGGCTGTCGGGAACGGAACATGAAAAGAGGAGACCGGAAAATGTCGAATGCAACGTCGCCGGGGGCGGCGGCCCCGCGCGCCGCGCGCCAGCGCGCCCAGGGGCTGGCGCTGGGCTGGTGGAAATACCTGGTGCCGCTGGCCTTGCTGGCGGTGTGGCAAATGGCCGCCACGCTGGGCTGGGTGGACGAATACATCCTGCCGGCGCCCACGGTGGTGTTCACGACCTTCATCGACCTGCTGGCCAGCGGCGAGCTGCTGCGCGATGTGGGCATCAGCGCGCTGCGGGTGGCGCAGGGCTTCGCGCTGGCCGCCGTGGCCGGCCTGGGCCTGGGCCTGGCGATGGGCCTGTCGAAGAAATTCAACGCGGCCAGCGATTTCCTGCTGAAGATCCTCAAGCCCATTCCCCCGATCGCCTGGATCCCGCTGGCGATCCTGTGGCTCGGGCTGGGCGAGGCGGCCAAGGTGTTCATCATTTTCATCGGCGCCGTCTTTCCCATCCTCTTCAACACCCTGGACGCGATCCGGCAGACCGACGGGCGCTACGTGGACCTGGCGCGCGTGCTGGAGCTCAAGCGCGGCGCCTTCGTGCAGAAGATCATCCTGCCGGGCGCGTTGCCCCAGATCATGACCGGCCTGCGCATCGGCATCACCATCGCGTGGATGTGCGTGGTGGCTGCCGAGCTGATCGCCGCCAGCAGCGGCGTGGGGTATCTCATCATGCAGGCGCGCGCGCTGGCCCAGAGCGACGTGGTCATCGTCGGCATGCTGGTGACCGGCCTGCTGGGCAAGTTGACCGACGACGCGCTGCGGCTCGTGGAGCGCAGTCTCGTCAAGTGGCGCCAGGATTTCCCCGGCGCGTAAAGGAACATCGAGATGACATCACCTTGCATACGCGCGCGCGGCATTTCCAAGACCTATCCCGGCCGCGAAGGCCGCCCGGTGCAGGCGCTGGCCAATGTGTCCATCGAGGTAGGAACTGCCGAGGTGCTGGCCATCCTCGGCGCCAGCGGCTGCGGCAAGAGCACCTTGCTGCGCATCATGGCCGGGCTGGACCAGGACTACACCGGCGAGATGGTCGTGCACGGCAAGCCGGTGACCGGGCCGGGGCTGGACCGCGGCTTCGTGTTCCAGGACCACCGGCTCGTGCCGTGGATGACGGTGCGCGAGAACATCGGCCTGGGCCTGCATCGCCTCGACGGCGCGGCGCGGGCGCGCGCCATCGAGGACAAGCTGCGGCTGGTCGGGCTGACCCGCTTCATCGACGCCTATCCGGCCCAGCTGTCGGGCGGCATGGCGCAGCGCGTGGCGATCGCGCGCGCGCTGGCCTACGCGCCCGACGTGCTGCTGCTCGACGAACCCTTCGGCGCGCTGGATGCGCTGACGCGCGTGGCGATGCAGGCGGAGGTGCTGCGCATCCAGCAGCAGGAAAAGCTGTCGTGCGTGCTGGTCACCCACGATATCGAGGAGGCCATTTTCCTGGCCGACCGGATCCTCGTGCTGTCGAGCAGCCCGGGCGCGGTCGAGGCCGTCATCGACGTGGACATGCCCAAGCCGCGCAGCCGCGGGGCGGCCGCGTTCACGGCGCTGCGCGAGCACATCTACGACACCCACTTCGCCACCCATTGACCGGGCGGGCCGCACGCGGCGCCCACGAACAAAGGAAACACTATGTCGACGTTCATCCATCGCATGGCCTGCCTACTGGCCCTCCTGGCGCTCGTGGCGGGCAGGAACGCCTGGGCCGATGACATCCGCATCGGCTTCATGCCCTATCTGCCTTACACCAACGTGCTGTACGCCAAGCAGAAGGGCCTGATCGAAGAGGAACTGAAGCAGGCCGGCATCGACAAGGGGGTGACCTGGCGCCAGTTCAGCGCCGGCGGCCTGGTCAGCGAGGGCATGGCCGCCAAGGAGCTGGACCTGGGCATCCTGGGCGTGGTGCCCGCCACCATCGGGCGTTCGGCCGGCCAGGATTCGCGGATCGTCGCGCTGGGTTCGACCGCGCCCAGGAGCCATGCGCTGGTGGTGCGCGCGGACCTGGCCATCGCCGACGTGGCCGGCCTGAAGGGCAAGCGGGTGGCGACAACCTATGGCTCGACGGTGTATGAACTGCTGTACCGGATACTCGACGAGGCGGGCATGACGGTGAAGGATGTCGAACTGGTCAACATGCAGCCGGCGGACATGAACGTCAGCCTGCGCAACAAGAGCATCGACGCGGCGGTCATCTGGGATCCGCTGCTGCCGCGCCTGCGCGCCGATGGCGTCGTCAGGGAGCTCAGGAACGGCACGGGCATCAACGACAACATCAATGTGATCGTGGCGCGCGGGCCGTACATCGAGCAGCAGCCCGAGGCGGTGCGGGCCGTGCTGCGCGGCATCGCCCGCGCCAACGAGGCGATCAAGGCCGACCCCGGCGCCGCCGGCGCGCTGTTCGCCGCTACCTTCGACCTGCCCGATACGGTGGCCCGCGATGCGGTCGGGAACTACGCGTTCTCGCTGCGCATGCCGCAGGCCGTGCAGGCCCAGATGAAACAGTCGGCGGCCTTTCTCAAGGACGAGCGCATCATTCGCCGTCCGGTCGACGTGGACGCGTTCCTGGATCTTGCATTGATCGATTGAGGCGAGCGGCGTTGGCGCGCCTAGGAGGCGTCGGCCAGTTGCTGGCGCAGCAGCGCCAGCGCCGCCTTGGCGGCCTGCCGTACGTGATGGGAGCAGGCCTGGCGCGCCGTTTCCGGATCCTGGTTGCGGATGGCGGCCATCACCGCTTCGAGTTCGGCCAGGGTTTCGAGCGGCCGGTCGGAGGCCGACAGCGAGATGGCCCGCAGCCGGCGCACGCGTCCGTTCAGCCGCAGCAGCGTTTCGCGCGCCACGTCGTTGCGGGCGCCATTGAGCAGGGTGCGGTAGAACGATTCCTTCAGCTCGATCAGGCGCGCGTACTCGCCGGCCTTGATCGTGGCGCGGATGGCGTCGAAGCACTCGTCCAGCTCCTGCCGCTCGGCCGGCGTGGCCAGCGCGGCGAACTGCTGGCCGGCAAAGCCTTCGAGCAGTTCGCGCATCTGGTAGATGTCCTCGGCTTCTTTCAGCGACAGGTACGCCACTTCCGGGCCGCGGTACGGCACCAGGTTGATCAGCCCTTCGGCCTCGAGCTGGCGCAGCGCTTCGCGCAGCGACGTGCGGCTCACGCCCAGCCGCTCGCACAGATCGCGTTCGATCAGTTTTTCGCCCGGCTTGAGCAAGCCCCCGTGTATGGCCTCGCGCAGGCGATCCTCGATCTGCCGGCGTACAGGGGCAAGAGCAGGTGAAATGGACAGAGGGCTGGCGGTCATTTTTGCTTGGGCTACGAGAGACAGGCCGTCCGGCGGCGGACATCCCTGGATATCGGCAGAGAGTCTAGCACTCCCCATCGCCAGAAATGGCTTGCTCAACGGTAGGATTGTATGTCAATATGACGAATCTTTGGGAGGATGATATGAGTACCGAAATGTTCGACAAGGGTCTGCAGGTCAGGAGGGAAGTGCTGGGCGCCGAGTACGTCGACGGCTCCATGCGCAGCGCCAACGATTTCATGATGGCGTTCCAGGACATCACCACCCAGTGGTGCTGGGGCTATGCCTGGACCCGTCCCGGCCTGGAGCGCAAGACCCGCAGCATCATCAACCTGGCCATGTTGACGGCGTTGAACCGGCCTGGCGAAATCAAGCTGCACGTCAAGGGCGCGCTGACCAACGGCGTGACGCCCGACGAAATCAAGGAAGTGCTGCTGCAGGCCACGGTCTATTGCGGCATCCCGGCGGGCCTGGATGCGTTCAAGATCGCCAACCAGGTGCTGATCGACGAAGGCGCCATCGAGGCCGGCGCCATCGGCCACGGCAAATAGCGGCGTGGCGGCCAGGCGGCCGCCACCGCGTTACGACGGAATCGAGTCATGACCATAGACATGCGTTTACGCCCGCCGCTGCAGTCCTGGAAGTCGACCGCCCAGTTCAAGGAAGGGACGGCGTACTACCCCACGCGCTACGGTTTTCCGCGGCCGAAGTCGGTGGGCACCCAGGACATCGGCGACCTGCTGGCCGAAATGGACGAGGCCGATATCACCTGGGGCGTGGTGATGGGCCGCCAATCGGCTCCCCCGCACGGGATCGTGCCCAACGAAGAGATCTCGGACTTCGTGCGCCAGCACGCGGACCGCTTCGTCGGATTCGCCGGCATCGACCTGCGCGACATCGACAAGGCGGTGGCCGACCTGGACGGCTACGCCAGGTCCGACGAATTCAAGGGCATTTCGATCGAGCCGGGCGCCGGCTTCGTGCCGCTGTATTCCGACGACCCCAGCCTGTTCCCGCTCTACGAGCGCGCCCAGGAACTGCAGCTGCCGCTGTCCATCACCCTGAGCGGCTACCTGTCCTCGATGGCCGGGCATCCCACCAGCTACGGCAATCCGTCGCCGGTGGCCACGGTGGCGCGCAAGTTCCCCCGCTTGAAGATCGTGGTTTCGCACGCGGCATGGCCCAACGTCATGCCCATGCTCGAAGTCGCCTTCCTGCACGACAACGTCTACGTATCGCCGGACCTGTACATGAACCACGTGCACACGCCCGGCGCGCACGAATACATCAACGCCGCGAAGTTCTACCTGGCCGACCGCCTGCTGTTCGGCACCGCCTATCCCAGCCGGCCGCTCAAGGAGAGCGTGGCAGGCTTTCGCCAGTGGGATCTCGACAGCGAACTCGCCGAGAAAATCCTGCACCGCAATGCGGCCAGATTGCTAGGACTGGAGTAAGAGAAATGAACCGAATCATAGATATGCGCTGCCGGCCGCCGTTGCCGGAGTTCCGCGAATACTTCGATATCCCGCGCATCACCTGGCACGGAGCGCGAACCGGCGCCAAGCAGGTGTCGCGCGCGTTCGTCGAAGGCTCGATGGACTTGTTCTTCGAGGAAATGGACCAGGCCGGCATCGAGATCGCCGTGGTCCAGGGCCGCAACAGTCCGGCCGTGTTCATGGGCAAGCAGTTCAACGCGGCCTTCATTCCCAACGAGCGGCTGGCGCAGATCCAGGACCAGTACGCCGGCCGCTTCGTCTGCTTTGCCGGCATCGACGTTTCCAATACCGCGCACAACGCCGTGGAGGAAACCGTCCGTTCGATCAAGTCGCTGGGCCTGAAGGGCATCTTCATCGAACCGGGCCGGCAGATCCAGAGCACGCCGGACGACGAGCGCATTTTCCCGGTCTACGAGAAATGCATCGAGCTGGACATTCCCGTCAACCTCATGAGCGGGCCCTATGCGGGCGCCGACATCGGCGTGTCCGATCCCCTGTACGTCGATCGCCTGTGCACGCGCTACCCGGAACTGAAAATCATCCTGGGCCACGGCGGCTACCCGTATGTGCAGCAGATCCTGGGGGTCGCGTTCAAGCACACCAACCTGTTCGTGTCGCCCGACATGTACGTCTTCGCCCCGGGCGGGCAGGCCTACATCGACGCGGCCAACGGCGCGCTGCGCGACCAGATGGTGTACGGGTCGGCCTACCCGCTGCGTCCCGTCACGCAGACGGTCAGCGACACGCTCGGCCTGGGCCTGTCGGCCGACAGCGAGCGGGCCTATCTCGAGCTCAACGCGCGCAAGCTGTTGAATATCTGACCACAGGAAGCCGGGCGGCGGGGCTCGACCGCCGCCTCGGCCCGGCAAGGAGACAGCCATGATTTCCAAGTTTGCGGTATCCGCCCTGGTGGCGATGGGGCTGGCTATCGGCCAGCCCGGCATGGCGGCGGCCGGCGCGTTTCCGGACAAGCCGGTCACGATCGTGGTGCCCTGGCCGGCAGGCGGGGGCACCGACATCCTGGCGCGCGCGCTGGGGCAACGCCTGGGCGCGGCCTGGGGGCAGCCGGTGGTGATCGAGAACCGCGCCGGCGCGGCCGGTTTCATCGGCGCGCAGGCCGTGGCCAACGCCGCGCCCGACGGCTACCGGATCATGATGACGTCCATGGCGGTGGCGACCAACCGGATCTTCCTCAACAAGACCGAGTTCGACCCCATCGAGGATTTCGCGCCGATCACCTTGCTGGCGGGGGCGCCCCACGTGCTGGTGGTGCGGCCGGACCTGCCCGCCAAGGACGTCAAGCAGCTGCTCGAACTGGCCAAGCCCGGCAAATCGACGCTGAAATACAGCTCGGCCGGGCCGGGCAGCCCCTGGCACCTGGCCGCGGAACTGTTCAAGGCGCAAACGGGCGCGGACATCCTCCACGTGCCGTACAAGGGCGGCGCGCCCGCCGTGACCGACGTGCTGGGCAAGCAGGTGGACCTGACTTTCGCCAACATCATGCTGGTGCGGCCCTACATCAACGACGGCAAGCTGCGGGCGCTGGGCGTCACGACCAGGCAGCGCGCCGGCGCGCTGCCGGATGTGCCGACGCTGGCCGAGCAGGGGCTGGACGGCTACGACTTCACTTCCTGGTATGCGTTCTTCGCGCCCAAGGGAACCGACCCGGCGATCCTGGACAAGCTCAGCGCCGATATCCGCGCGGCGGTCAATGCGCCCGAGGTCAAGCGCACCTACGTGGAGTCGGGGCTCGAAATCATCGGCAGCACGCCGGCCGAACTCACGCAATACCTGCGCCAGGAAATGGAGCGATGGACACGCGTCGCCAAGCAGGCGCATCTCACCGCAGATTGATCGGAGTACCACGATGCAGGACAACAAGGAATTGAACGCGGCCGTCGACGCATGGCTGGACGATGCGGTGGCCGACGCGGTACTGGCCAGGGCTGCGACCGGGCTGAGCGCCACGCTGGCGCTGGCGGCGCCGTCCGGCCGCTGGCGGCTGGCGGTGGGGCCGCACGGGTGGGCCGTGCAGCCGGGGGCGCCGGCCGACGCGGCCGATGTCGCCATCGAGGCCGACGACCTGGCGTGGCTGCAGCTGCTGAAGGCGGATCCGGTCGAGCCCGGCTGGCAGAGCTTCGGGGCGATCATCCGGCAGAACGAGCGCTTCAGCGTCACCGGCGAGCCGCTGCGGCTTGCCCATCTGCTGCCCTGCCTGGAGCGCCTGGTCGAACTCGCGCACCGCGGCAAGCGCCGGGCCGAGGCGCCCGCCGCGGCGCGCGACATGGCGCTCATCCAGGGACGCTATACCGTCCATGGCGCCGGCCATTCGCCGGTCAGCCCGGTCTATTGGGAGGAGTCCGGCGCCGGCGCGCCTATCGTCATGCTGCATACGGCGGGCGCCGATTCGCGCCAGTTCCGCCATCAGCTGAGCGATGTCGAGGTGGCGCGCGACTGGAAGATGTATGCCTTCGACATGCCCGGGCACGGCCGCTCGGGCATGCCGGCCGGCTGGAGCGACGGCGAGGCGTACCTGCTGACCCAGCAAGCCTATCTGGATGCGTGCGTGCAGTTCCTCGAGCAGGTCGTCAAGGCGCCCGCCATCGTCATGGGGTGCTCGATGGGGGCGGCGATGTCGCTCGTCCTGGGTGCGCGCCGCCCCGACCTGGTGGCGGGGGTCATCGCGCTGGAGGCGCCCTGGCGCGCGCCCGGCCGCCGCAGTCCCTTGCTGGCGGATGCCCGCGTCAATGCCGGCCTGCACAATCCGTCGTATGTGCGCGCGTTGCTCAGCCCGACCAGCCCGCAGGCCTATCGCGACGAGGCGTGCTGGATCTACAGCCAGGCGGGGTTCGGCATATACAGCGGCGATCTCGGCTTCTACAGCAACGAGTTCGACGGCGAACTGGTCGGGCGGGAGCTCGCCCGCACCGACGTGCCGGTCTATCTGCTGACGGGGTCCTACGATTACTCCGCCTCGCCCGACAACACCCGGAAACTGGCGGCGCTGGTGCCGCAGGCCGAGTTCCACGAGATGGCCGATCTGGGGCACTTCCCCATGAGCGAAAACCCCGACGGCTTCCGGCCGTACTGGCTGGGCGCGCTGGCCAGGCTGCGCGGGCAGATGCGCTAGCGGGCGGCGGCGCGGCTCGCGGCGCCGCGCCGGCCTCGCAAGCGGGGCGGCCGATCGCGCTTTCCCGCATCGTTCCTTTTTTGCGACGATGCGTGGAGAAATTTGGATCTAGTGCCAGGATCGTCCTGTTTTTACTATGTGCGGACCGTTACTTTTCGCGCCTTCCAGGGCGCGTCTCTCCAGGAGAAAGTCATGTCCGTACCCGCCAACTTCAACGGCCTGCGTCCCGTCATCGATCCCGCCGACGCCGTGATGCTGCTGATCGACCACCAGAGCGGCCTGTTCCAGACGGTGGGCGACATGCCGATGCCGGAGCTGCGCGCCCGCGCCGCGGCGCTGGCCAAGATGGCCACGCTGAGCAAGCTGCCCGTCATTACCACGGCCTCGGTGCCGCAAGGCCCCAACGGCCCCCTGATTCCGGAAATCCACGCCAACGCCCCGCATGCCCGGTACGTGGCGCGCAAGGGCGAGATCAACGCCTGGGACAACCCCGAGTTCGTCGCGGCGGTCAAGGCCACCGGGCGCAAGACGCTCATCATCGCCGGCACCATCACCAGCGTGTGCATGGCGTTCCCGTCGATCAGCGCGGTGGCCGATGGCTACAAGGTCTTCGCGGTGATCGACGCCTCGGGCACCTATTCAAAGATGGCGCAGGAGATCACCCTGGCCCGCGTGGTGCAGGCCGGCGTCGTGCCGATGGACACGGCCGCCGTGGCCTCCGAGTTGCAGCGCACCTGGAACCGCGAGGACGCGCAGCAATGGGCCGAGGTCTACACCCAGGTGTTCCCCGCCTACCAGTTGCTGATCGAAAGCTACGTCAAGGCGCAGGACGTGCTGAAGAACAACGAAATCCTCGATTCCCGGCGCTGAGGGACGGCCGCCATCGATGCGCGGGGCGCCTGTCCCCGCATGGGGAGCGGCACCTGCGGCAAGGGTGCCTTTTCCCCGCGGGGACAGATACCGTCTTGGCCGTCAAGCGTCGATGGCGTACGGCAGTGTGCCTGTCCCCGCGGGGACAGGCACACGCACGGCCAGGCGCCTGCGCGGGCTGGCCGCCGCGGGGTGCGTCGGCGGATATCCATTCGGGAGAAGAGCCTGGAAAACCTCAATGATCTCTATTACTTCGTGCAGGTGGTGCGCCACGGCGGCTTCGCGCAGGCCGGGCGGCTGCTGAACATTCCCAAGTCGCGCCTGAGCCGGCGCGTGGCGGCGCTGGAGGAACGGCTGGGCGTGCGGCTGGTGCACCGCTCCAGCCGCAGTTTCTCGGTGACCCACATCGGCCAGGAGTACTACGCCCAGTGCCAGGCCATGCTGGCCGGCGCCGAGGCCGCGCAGGAAGTCATAGACCGCGGCCACGCCGAGCCCCAGGGCATCCTGCGCGTAACCGCGCCGCCAGCGCTGATCCAGGGCGCGCTGGCGCAATTGGTGGCGCGGTTCATGATCCAGTGCCCCAAGGTGCATGTGCATCTCAAGAGCCTCAACCGCCCGGTGGACGTGCTGAGCGAGGGGTTCGACCTGGCGGTGCGAGTGCGCTTCGGGCCGGTCGAGAGCAGCGACCTGGTCATGAAGCCGCTGGGTGTCGCGCGCCAGCGCCTGGTGGCCAGCCCGCGCCTGCTGGCGCGGGGGGCGGCCATTCGCGGGCCCGAAGACCTGGCGCGCCTGCCGTCGGTGGCGCTGGGCACGGACCTGCGCGAAGGGCGCTGGGACCTCGAGGACGACCAGGGCCGCCGCTTTGCCGTGGCCTTGCGGCCGCGGCTGGCGACCGACGACGCGACAGCGCTCAAGGCCGCGGTGCTGGCGGACGTGGGGGCCGGCGTGTTGCCGCTGGTGATGGTGCGCGAGGAACTGCGCGCTGGCACGCTGGTGGCCTTGTGCGAGCCGTGGCAGCCGGCGCCCGGCCAGGTGCATGCGGTCTTTCCTTCGCGTCGCGGCGTGATGCCCGCGGTGCGCGAGCTGCTGGAGTTTCTGGGCAAGGAGTACCCGCGCGACGACGACGGAGGACTATGATGCCCGGGGCGCGCATCGCCGCGCCGCCATGCCCGTATCCGCCGAGTCGTTGCCGTGTCTCCAGCCCAGCCCCTGTTCCGCCCCGCCGTGCCCGCCGACGCGGCGCGCTGCCACCAGATCGAGATTTCCGCCTACGAGGGCGACGAGGCGGCCACGCGCGAGAAAATCGCCCGGCGCATCGCGCTGTACCCGAAGGGCTTTCTCGTGATGGAGCTCGATGGCGCCGTCATTGGTTTCATCAACAGCGGCTGCGCCCATGAGGTCGTCATGTCCGACGAGGCCTTCAAGGAGCTGGTCGGGCACGATCCGCAGGCGCCCAACGTCGTGATCATGTCGGTGGCGGTCGACCCGGCCTGCCAGGGGCGCGGCCACGCCACGGCCATGATGCGCGTCTTCGTCGCGCGTATGCGCGCGCTGGGCAAGCGCACCATCCACCTCATGTGCAAGCAGCGCCATGTCGCGCTGTACGAACGGCTGGGATACCGCTACGTGCGGCCGTCGGCCTCCGATCATGGCGGCATGGCCTGGCACGAGATGCTGATGGCCCTCTGACGCCGCGCGCATGGCGCGGCGCCTGCGGGCTGGGCCCGATACTTGCTGGCGCTCTCGGACCGCGCGCCGCTGCGCGATCGAATAGGAGCATGCGCCATGTTGGGAACCATCTTGATAATCCTGTTGATCCTGGCCCTGATCGGGGCGGTGCCGGCCTGGCCCCACAGCCGCGGCTGGGGCTATACGCCCAGCGGCCTGCTGGGCGTGGTGCTGCTCGTCCTGATCGTCCTGCTGCTCATGGGCAGGATCTAGCCGCGCCGCGCGCGGCGCCGCGGCCGTTCAGATGGCGCCGCGCGCCGCCAGGCCGGCGATGCTTGCCTCGCTCAGGCCCAGCAGGCCGCCCAGCACTTCGGCCGTGTGCTCGCCCAGCGCGGGGGCCGGCGCGATCGGCCCGGCCGGGGTGGCCGAGAACTTGGGGCCGACCCCTTGCATTTTCAGCGGCCCCAGGCGTGGCGTGTCGACCGTGACGATGTTCTGCCGCGCCGCGTAGTGCGGGTCGGCGAAGATGTCGGCGATGGAATAGGTGGTGGCATGGGCGATGCCCTGGGCCTGCAGGGCCGCGAACACGTGCTCGGGGTCGTTGTCCTTGATCCAGGCGGCGACCGTGCCGTTGAGTTCGCCGATGTGCTGCCAGCGCAGCTCATGGGTGGCGTAGCGCGGCTCGGCCGCCAGCGCGGGCTGGTCCATCGCGGCGCACAGGCGCGCGAACATGGCGCTGTTGGAGACCGTCAGGATGAGGAAACGGCCGTCGCGCATTTCGAAAGTCTCGCCGGGCGCCGCGGCGAAATGCACATTGCCCTGCCGCTGGCGCACCGTGCCCAGCCGGTCGTGGGCGGCCGACAGCACATCGGTGAAGCGAAACACCGATTCGTACAGCGCCAGGTCGATGTGCTGCCCCGGGCCGCCGCAGGCGTCGCGCTGGTACAAGGCCATCATCAGCGCAAACGCCCCGAACAGCGCCGACTGGTAGTCGGCCAGCGAGTTGCCCGATTTCAGCGGCGGCCGGTCGGGGTAGCCGGTCAGGTGCATCAGTCCGCCGAAGGCCAGGGCGATGCGGTCGTACGCGGCCCGGCTCGCGTTCGGCCCGGTCTGGCCGAAGCCGGAAATGCTCAGCATGACGATGCGCGGATTGGCCCTGGCCAGCTCGGCGTAATCCAGGCCCCACTTCGCCAGCGTGCCCGGACGGAAATTCTCGACCACGGCATCGGCCTGGCGGGCCAGGTCGCGCAGCAGGGCCTGGCCTTCGGGCAGGCGCAGATCGAGGGTGACCGATTTCTTGTTACGCCCCTCGACGTTCCAGTACAGGCTTTCGCCCTGCTCGAAGGGGCCGATCTGCCGCAAGGTGTCGCCCGTGCCGGGCTGCTCGATCTTGATCACCTCCGCGCCGAAGTCGGCGAGCAGGGTGCCCACCACGGGCCCGGCGATCATGGTGCCCAGTTCGAGGATCCGCAGTCCCGCAAGCGGGCCGCTGCGGGCCGGGGTGGTCGTGTCTTTCGTCATGCTTGGCTGCCGATGGCTATCCGCGGCCTGGCGGCGCGTTGCCGCGCTCGCCCCGCATGCCGCAGGAAATGAGATTGGAGAAAATGCGCGCCACCTGTTCGCCGGGAATCGGGCCTTCCGGGTTGAACCACAGCGGAATCTGGTTGATCGCGCCCATGAAGAACGCGACCACCAGGCCGGGATCGTTGTCCGCGATGTCGCCGTCGGCGATGGCCTCGTTCACCCATTGGCGCAGGGCCGAATCGAACTGGCGGCGCCGCTTGAGGATGGCCTGCCGCTCGGGTTCGCGCAGCGACGTGGCCGGTTCGGTCAGGACGGCGTAGCTGCCCAGTTCGCCGTTGATCATGTGCACATACCGGAACACAAACTCGCGCAGCCGCCCGAATGCGGTGGCCTGCGCGGCGCGGGCTTCTTCCATGGCGCGGTCGCCCAGATCGAGCGCGAAGTTGTGGCACTCGAACAGGATTTCGTTCTTGTCCTTGACGTAGTAGTAGAGCGCCGGCTTGGATACATGCAGGGCGCGGGCGACGTCGTCCAGCGACGCGTTGTGGTAGCCCAGGCGGCTGAACGATTTGCCCGCTTCGCGAATCAGGGCGCGCCGCTTGACCTGGAACATTTCGTCGCGCGATGGAAGGTCTGCCCCCCACTTGGAGTTTGCTGGTTTGCGAGCCATGTCGGATGCCGTAGTCAGAAGAAAGCAAAGGGCAAAGATACACCAGGCTGTCTGCGGACCACGGCATGCGCGGGCTCACTCCAGGCTGCCGCGCGCCTTGGCCTGGGTCACCACCTTTTCCCACATGGCCGCTTCGCCGCGCTGGAACTGCAAGGCCGCGGCGGGCGTGCCGGGCGCCGGTTCGAAGCCGCGGTTGCGCAGCGCCTCCTGCGTGGCGGCTTCGCCCAGGAAGGCGTTGGTGGCGGCGTTCAGGCGCGCGACCACGGCATCGGGGGTCCTGGCCGGCGCATACAGACCCAGCCAGGTATCGACCGCGTAGCCGGGCAGGGTGGCGGAGGCCGAGGGCACCTGCGGCAACTCGCGCGAGCTGCCCGGGCTGGCGATGGCAAGGGCGACCAGGCGGCCGGCGCGGATGTGCGGCATGGCCGAGATGGTGTTGGTCACCATCAGGTCGATCTCGCCGCTGGCCAGCGCCGTCTCGGCCTGCGACGCGCCCTTGTAGGGGATGTGCGTGAGCTCGATGCCGGCGGCCTGCTGCAGGAATTCGGCGCCCAGGTGCAGCGCGCCGCCCTGGCCGTTGGAGCCGAATTTCAGCTTGCCCGGATTCTGCTTCGCGTAGCGGATGACGTCGTCCAGGGATTTCAGGCCGGACGCGCTGCTGGCCACGAGGACGGTCTCGGCATGGGCCAGCAGGCCCACCGGGCGGAAATCGCGCTCGAAGTCGTACGGCACCTTGGAGACCAGCGGATTGACCACGGCCACGCTGCTGGGCGCGAGCAGCAGGGTGTAGCCCTCGGGATCGGCGCGCGCGACGTGCTGGGCGCCGATCGAGCCGGTGGCCCCGGGCTTGTTCTCGACCACGACCGGCTGGCCCAGGGCCTGCGTCAGGTGCTGGGCCAGCAGGCGCGCCAGCACGTCGGTGGCGCCGCCGGGCGACATGGGCACGACGACGGCGATCGATTTCGACGGGAAGGCGTCGGTACCGGCCAGGGCCGGCGCGGCGCAGGCGGCCAGCGCCAGGGCGAACATG
Organism: Bordetella bronchiseptica; assembly: GCF_900636925.1. Taxonomy (NCBI): domain Bacteria; kingdom Pseudomonadati; phylum Pseudomonadota; class Betaproteobacteria; order Burkholderiales; family Alcaligenaceae; genus Bordetella; species Bordetella bronchiseptica. The sequence continues at coordinate 4,010,117 of NZ_LR134326.1, read as the reverse complement.
CGGCGCAGCGCCAGGCGCCTGGCCAGTTTGTGGCGAAAGTCATGGAACACGGTTGTCTCCTGTGGATATTGTCTTGGCAGAGTGCCTGGGCAAAGCCTGCCGGGGTGTTGCATCAAAGATGAAGAATCGTCGCCACGGCCACGGCGGCGTCGCCGCCGAGCTGTCCGCCGTTGTTCTCGGCCAGCCCCACCTTGGCGTGTTCGCGCTGGCGCGCGCCGGCCTCGCCGCGCAATTGGTGGGTCAGTTCGACCAGTTGGGCCACGCCGGTCGCGCCGATGGGATGGCCGCGGCTGAGCAGTCCGCCGCTGGCGTTGACCGATACGCGGCCGTTGAGATCGGTCGCGCCGCTGCGCAGCAGGTCCACGCCGCCGCCCGGCGGGCACAGCCCGAGGTTTTCGTAATGGATCAGTTCGGCCGGCGCCGAGGCGTCGTGCACTTCGGCTACGTGGATCTCGGACGGGGCGATGCCGGCCTGCCGGTAAACGGCCTGCGACACGCGGGTGGCGCAATTGGGCTGGTCGGCGTCGTCCAGCGCCGTCACCAGCGTCGAGCCGCCCACCCAGACGGGCCGGGCGCCGGTCAGGCCGGCCAGGGCGCGGGCCGAGCACAGGACGATGGCCGCTGCGCCGTCGCCGATCGACGAGCACATCGGCAGCGTCAGCGGATCGCTGATCATGCGGCTGGCCAGCACTTCCTCGATGGTGGTTTCCTTGCGGAACTGGGCGTTGCCGTTGCGCGCGCCGGCCCGCCGGCTCTTGACCACGATGCGGGCGAAGTCCTGCGCGGTCGCGCCGGTGGCGCGCATGAACTTGCGCGTCTTCTCCGCATAGATGTCCATGAAGATCGTGCCCGAGCCGGACCCGATATGCTCGGGCATGGGCTCTTCCAGGTCGACCGCCTTGCCGAAGGCGCCAAACGACACGCTCTTGTCGGGGTGGGAAAGTTTCTCGGCGCCCACGACCAGCACGATGTCGGCCTGGCCGCCCTGGATGGCCTGCCAGGCCAGGTGGAACGCGGTGCTGCTGGAGGCGCATGCGTTCTCGACGTTGAAAATCGGCTTGCCCGCCAGGCCGGTGTGGCGCAGGGCCGCCTGGCCACGGATCATTTCCTGGCCGGTGATCAGCCCTGCGGCCGCGTTGGCGAAATAGACCTGGTCCACCTGCGCCGGCGCGATGCCCGCGTCGCCGAGCGCATCGCGCACGGCCGCCTCGGCCAGGCTGCGCGTCGAGCGGTCCAGGAACTTCCCGAACGGGGTCATGCCCACGCCTGTCACTGCTGTTCTTTGAGTCATGGTTTGCCTAGGATGAAAGAGGAGGCGCGTTCAACGGCCCTGGAAGCGGGGCGGACGTTTCTCGCGGAATGCCGCCAGCCCCTCGGCGCGATCGAACGACAGGCTGTGCAGGTGGTTGAGTTCGCGCTCGCGCCGCATGGCCACGGGCGCGGGCTGGTCGGTGGCGTCGTTGAGGGCGCTTTTCATGCGGGCGATGACCAGCGGGCTCTTGCCGGCGATCTGGCCGGCCAGTTGCGCGGCGTGCTCGGCCAGCTGGTCGGCCGGCACCGCGCGCGCCACCAGGCCCAGCGCCACCCACTCGCTGGCCGGCAGCGACTGGCCGGTGAACATCACGTACTTGGCGTTGCCGATGCCGATGCGGCGGGGCAGCCGCACGGTCGCGCCGCCGCCGGGAAACATGGCGTAGTTGGCGTGGGCATCGCCCAGCCGCGCGCTATCGGCCGCGAGCACGATGTCGCAGGCCAGCACCAGCTCCAGCCCGCCGGCCACGGCGATGCCGTTGACGGCGGCGATCACCGGCTTGGCGCCCGCCTCGATCAGCTCGGTCAGCGCGCCGATGGCGCGGATGAACGCGACATTGCTGCCTTGCTCCTGGGCGCGGCGCTCGGTCTCCTTGAGGTCGGCGCCGGCGCAGAAGGCCCGGCCGGCGCCCGTCAGGACGATGGCGCCGATTTGCGGGTCGGCCTGCGCCTGGCCGATGGCCTCGGTCAGCGCGGCCACCAGCGCGGCATTCAGGGCATTGAGGGCGTGCGGGCGGTTGAGCGTCAACCAGCGCACGCCGTCTTTGGTTTCGATGATGAGTTCTTCCAAGCCAGCCTCGCTTCGCGTACAATTTTACTTTGAAGTAAATAACTATACTTAATATTCAAAGCAAGTCAAGGAGAGGTGTCGCATGAATTATTTTTCGCTCGAAGGGCGCAACGTACTGGTGACCGGCGCGGGCCAGGGCGTGGGCCGCGCCATTGCGCTGGCGATGGCGGGGCACGGCGCCGGCGCCGTGGTGGTCAACGATTTCCATGCCGAGCGCGCCGAGGCCGTGGCGGCCGAGCTGCGCGCGCTGGGTTGCCGGGCGCTGGGCGTGCAGGCCGACGTCACCGACCGGGCCAGCGTCAAGCGCATGTTCGATGCCATCAGGCAGGCATTCGGATCGCTGCATGTGCTGGTGAACAATGCCGGCAACGCCGGCCCGGGGGCGGTGAGCGCGGACCTGCCGAAGTTCTGGGAGAGCGACGAAGCCGATTGGCAGAAATGGATAGGCACCAACTTCAATGGCGTGCTCAATTGCTGCCGCGAGGCGATTCCGTTCCTGATGGAACACCAGGCCGGGCGGTTGATCACCATCGTCTCGGATGCCGGGCGGGTGGGCGAGTCCGGCTACGCGGTGTATTCCGGCGCCAAGGCCGGGGCCGCCGGCTTCATGCGCGCCATGGCCAAGGAGCTGGGCCGGTTCATGGCGACGGCCAATTGCATTGCCCTGGCCAGTGTCGAAACGCCGGGGCTGGCGCAACGCAATGCCGACCCGGACCTGGTCAGGAAGAAACTGGCCAAATACGTGATCCGCCGCCAGGGCCGGCCGGAAGATGCCGCCGGGGCGGCGGTGTTCCTGGCTTCCGACGCGGGTTCATGGATCACCGGGCAGACGCTGCCGGTCAACGGGGGGTACTCGTTCAACCAGTGAGGGGGGCTGCCTGCGGGTGCCTGTCCCAGCGGGGACAGGCACCTTGGGGCAGGCACTCGGGCGTCTGCTGGTGCCTGTCCTCGTGGGGGACAGGCACCCCGGGAGTCAGCAGGTGCCTGTCCGCGTAGGGACAGGCACACCGGAAGTCGGCAGGTGCCTGTCCGCGCGGGGACAGGCACCCCGGAAGTCAGCTGGTGCCTGTCCGCGCGGGGACAGGCACCAGATTTATTCCTGTTCAGACTTATTCCATGAAATTTACTCGCTTGTTGTGATCAAACCCAGCGCTTAGCATAGGTCCCTGAACCCACAGCAGGAGCCCCGCATGAGCGCGCCCATTCCCGAATTCGCCCACAGCCTGGTCACGCGCGATGCGCGCGGTGTCTATACGCTGCAGATCCACGACGCCAAGAGCCTGAACATCCTGGCCACGCCGGTCACGCTGGGCCTGACCGCCGCGGCGCGCTGGATCGCCGCGCAGGAAGACGCGCGCGCGGTGGTCATCCGCGGGTCGGGCGAGCGCGCCTTCATCGGCGGCGCCAATATCTACGAGATGGCCGAGCTCGATCCCGACGGCGCGCGCGGCTTCATCACCAACCTGCGCCACCTGTGCGACGCCGTGGCCGATATTCCGGTGCCGACCATCGCGCGCATTCCGGGCTTCTGCCTGGGCGCCGGCATGGAGCTGGCCGCGGCCTGCGATATCCGCCTGGGCACGCACGACGCGGTGTTCGGCATGCCCGAGGTGCGGGTGGGCATTCCGTCGGTGATCCACGCCGTGCTGCTGCCGGCGCTGATCGGCCCGGGCGCCACCAACTGGCTGCTGCTGACGGGCGAGACGGTCGATGGCGCGCAGGCGCTGCGCTGGGGCTACCTGCAGTTCGCCTGCGAGGCGGCCGAGCTCGACGCGCTGGTCGAACGCACCGTCGCGCCCATCGCGGCCAGCGGCCCGCGCGCGGTGCGTTCGCAGAAGTCGCTGCTGCGCTACTGGAGCCATTCGAGCGTCGAGGCCGGGCTGGACCGCAGCGTGGCGGCGTTCGGCGAGGCGTTCACCACGTCCGAGCCGCGCGAGTACATGGCGCCGTTCCTGGCCCGCAAGCAGCAGCGGGAGCAACAGTAATGTCCGGCCCGCTGCGCGGCGTGCGCGTCATCGACATGACGTCGGTGGCGATGGGGCCCTACGCGACCCAGATCCTGGGCGATATGGGCGCCGAGGTCATCAAGGTGGAGGCCCCGGAAGGCGATGTGTTCCGCACTTCGGCGCCGGCCGCGCACGCGGGCATGGGGCCGGCATATCTCAACCTGAACCGCAACAAGTACAGCGTCACGCTGGACGCCAAGGCGCCGGCCGACCTCGACCGGCTGCTGGCGCTGATCGCCGGCGCCGACGTGTTCGTCTCCAATGTGCGGCCGCGCGCGCTGGCCCGGCTGGGGCTGGACGCGGCCACGCTGTGCGCCCGCCATCCGCGGCTGGTCTATTGCTCGGCGGTGGGGTATGGGCAGGATGGCCCGTATGCGGCGCAGCCGGCCTTCGACGACATCATCCAGGCCCGCAGCGGCCTGGCCGACCTGCAGGGACGCAACGGCGACGCGCCCGCCTACGTGAATACCATCCTGGCCGACAAGGTGGCCGGGCTGACGCTGGCCTACGCCATCCCCATGGCGCTGTACGAGCGCGAGCGCTCGGGCCAGGGGCAGGCCATCGAAGTGCCGATGTTCGAGACGCTGGTGTCGTTCGCGCTGGCCGAGCACATGAGCGGCCACACGTTCGAGCCGCCGCGCGGCCCGATGGGATACAGCCGGGTGTTGTCGCCGCAGCGCCGGCCCTACCGCACGCGCGACGGCTACCTGGCCCTGCTGCCGTACACCGACGCGCAATGGCAGCGCTTCTTCGCGCTGGCGCAGCGCGCCGACCTGGCCGCCGACCCGCGCTATGTGGACGCCGCCGCGCGCGCGCGCCACTTCGACGCGCTGTACCAGGACCTGGCGGACATCGTCGCGCAGCGCGGCACGCAGCAGTGGCTCGACCTGCTGGCCGACGCCGATATCCCGCATTCGCGCGTCAACACGCCGGAGGGCCTGTTCGACGATCCACACCTGCGGGCCACGGGTTTCTTCCAGCAGGTGGACCACCCCACCGAGGGCGCGCTGGTGACCACCGCCATCCCGGTGCGCTTTTCGCGTACGCCGGGCTCGGTACGCCGGCTGGCCCCGCGCCAGGACGCCGATCGCGATATGCTCGACGCTGGGCGCTGAGGCCGGCATGGCCGGCGGCGCATAGGGCAACGACGGACCATGAATATCACCCTCAAGCAATTGCGCGTGTTCTGCGCGCTGTACGAACTGCGCAGCTTCACGGCGGCCGCCCGCGCCGCCTTCGTGACCCAGTCGGCCGTCAGCAAGCTGTGCGCCGAACTGGAGGCGGAGGTCGGGCAGCCGCTGTTCGAGCGCTCCACCCGCAGCGTCACGCCCTGTGACGGCGCGGCCGATTTCTATGCGTACGCGCAGGACATCCTGGGCACGGTGCGCGCGGCCGAGCGCAGCATGGCGGGGCTGCGCGCGCTCGAACGGGGCATGGTGGGCGTGGCGACGTCGCCGCTCATGATGATCGGCCTGCTGGGCGAGGTGGTGACGGCCTATCACCGTGCCTACCCCAGCGTGAAGCTGGAGCTGTTCGAGCTGACCACCGACGACACCATCGAATACGTGCGCCACGGCCGCGCCGATTTCGGCATCGCGTCGCTGGAGGCGCCGCCCGAGGAGCAGCTGGAGGCGCGCGTGATCTACCGCGACACCATGTACGCGGTGTGCGCGCCCGGCCATGCGCTGGCCGCAAAGCGCAGGCTCGCGTGGGCCGACGTCGCGGCGCACGAGCACATCATGCTGCGCAATGCCTACAGCGTACGGCGCAGCCTGGATCGGGTGGCCGCCGAACTGGGGCTGACGTTCCGTTCGCGCATCGAGGCGGGCCTGCTGTCGTCCGTGCTCAACCTGGTGGGCGAGGGCCTGGGCATCACGGTCGTGCCGGGCTACGCCTGCGGGCCGGCGCGCCAGCTCGGGCTGCGCGTGCTGCCCATCACCGGCGCGCGCCGGCATGGCCACGAACTGTGGCTCATCCAGCGCCGCAGCGCGCGGCTGTCGCTGGCGGCCAAGACCTTCCTGGACGACGCGCTGGCATACCTCGAGGCGCGCCAGGGCCGGGGCGATTGATCCCGAAAAAGAATAAGTCTATGAATATTATTCGCTTGTTGCGATAAGCGCGCCGGTCCATCATGGATGCCTGGTTCAAGAGGGCCGGCCCCGGCCCCCGCAGGAGACAGCTATGACCCGAGTATTCGAAGGCGCGCGCCGCCGGCTGCTGGCAGCCGGCACGCTGGCGGCCTTTGCCGCGCTTGCCGGCGCGGCCCACGCCCAGGCGACCTATCCCGACAAGCCCATCACCATCGTGGTGCCGTTCTCGCCAGGCAGCGCCACCGACACCAGCGCGCGCATCATTTCCGAGAAGCTGGGCCCGCGCCTGAACGTGCCCATCGTCATCGAGAACAAGCCGGGCGCCTCCGGCACCATCGGCGCCTCGTTCGCGGCGCGCGCGCAGGCCGACGGCTACACGCTCATCCTGACCAGCAGCTCCACGCACTCGGCCACGCCGGCGCTGTTCCGCAAGCTGCCGTTCGATCCGACGGGCGACTTCATCCACGTGATCCGCATCGCCACCATCCCCATGATGCTGGTGGTGCGCGACGACGCGCCCTACAAGTCGGCCGAGGAGCTGGTCAAGGCCACGCAGGCCAAGCCGCTGAACTACGCCTACGGCTCGCCCACCAGCCAGATCGCCGGCGCCACGTTCAATACCGTGGCCGGCGCGGCCGCCGCGGGCGTGCCGTACAAGAGCCAGCCGCCGGCCGTGACCGACCTGCTGGGCGGCCACGTCGACTATCTGTTCGCCGACCTTTCGGTGGTGACCTCGTTCATGCAGGGCGGCAAGCTGCGCGGCCTGGCATTCACCGGGCAGACGCGCGCCAAGGACTTCCCGGACGTGCCGACGCTGGCCGAGCTGGGCTACCGCAATTTCGACCTGGTGGTGTGGGTCGGGGTCGCCGCGCCCAAGGGCACGCCCGACGAGGTGGTGCAGCGCGTGAACCGCGAAGTCGCCGCCGTGCTGGCCGAGCCCGACGTGATGCAGCGCTTCGAGTCGCTGGGCATGCAGGTATTGCCCAACAGCGTGGCCGAGCACCGGGAATTCGCCCTGGCGCAGCGCAAGGTCTGGACCCAGCGCGCGGTGGACGCGAAAATCGAACCGCAGTGATGCGGCAAGCGGGCGGCCCGGGCGGGCCGCCTTTTTTTGGTTCATCGAGCATTGCCGGGGAAGGCGGCGCGGATTTTGAGGAAGAAGTATTCCTGGTCGCGGTAGCCGGCCGCGACGTAGAGCAGGGCCCATAGCAGGGTCATCGAGCGGCGTGTGACGGCGGGCATCGCATGTTCCTTCAGCCGGGGGGGGCGCGGTCGGACTATGGCAGTATATGGCACTGTTGCGCCCGGCCTGTCAACCGGGCCTTGGGAGTCTTCGTGCACGATCGCCTCGGCAAGCATCGCTTCATCCCGGCCCGCGCGTTGCGCGCCGCGTCGTCATGCTAGCGGGCCAGGCGCTGGCGGCGCTGGCCATCGCGCTGGGCGCGGCCTGGGGGACGCTGGCGCTTGCCGTGCGCGGTCCGGCCCGTCTGCGCGCGCCGCTGGCCGGCGCCTGGCTGGTCGCCGCCGCGCTGGCGCTCTACGCGCTGTATGCCCGCGCCTGGTCCGGGCTCGCGCCGTTCGCGGCCGCCGCGCTGTGCCTGGCGTGGTGGTGGCGCGGCATCAAGCCTTCGCTGGACCGGCCCTGGCAGGCCGAGGTCGCGCGCCTGCTGGCCGGCAGTACCGACGGCCAGCGCGTGCGGCTGAGCAATGTGCGCGATTTCCATTGGCGCGGCGCCGACGACTTCGACGCGCGCTGGCGCGACGACGAGTACGACCTGGGCCTGCTCGAATCGGTCGACCTGGTGCTGTCGTACTGGGGGCGCGCGGCCATTGCGCACACCATGGTGTCGTTCGGCTTCGCCGACGGCCGCCACCTGGCGTTTTCGGTCGAGATACGCCGCAAGGTGGGCGAGAAATTCTCCGAGATCGGCGGCTTCTTCCGCCAGTACGAGCGCTGCATCGTCGCCGCCACCGAGCAGGACTGCATGCGGGTGCGCACCAACATCCGTGGCGAGGACGGCTATCTCTATCGCGTGCGCATGCCGCGCGAAGGGGCGCAGGCCCTGTTCCTCGCGTACGTCCACGCGGCCAACCAGCTGCGCGAGCGGCCGCGCTTCTACAACACCCTGACGGCCAATTGCACCACGATTGTCTTCCGCCTGGCCGAGCAGGTGGCGCCCGGGCTGCCGCTGGATTACCGGCTGCTGCTGTCCGGCTACCTGCCCGGCTATCTGTACGACCTGGACGCGCTCGAGGGCGTCGGCACGCTGGCCGAGCGCCGCGCCGCCGCCCGCTATACGGACCTGGCGCGCGCCGAGCCCGACCCGGCGGCCTATTCGGCGGCGATCCGCGCGCCTAGGCGCGCGGCGGCTTGAGCGGCAGGATGCGCCGGTAGCCCGCCGGCAGCGGCGCCTGCGCGTGTTCGCTGACCGTGCGCGCCAGGCGCTCGGCCAGGGCCGGATCGAACGGCTTGGAGCGGCGCGTGCGCAGGTCCACGTGCAGCGACAATTGCTCCATGGTCGCGGCCAGGTAGTCGTCCCGCGTCTGCCACAGTTCCATCAGGCACAGCACCCGCTTGTCGTCGGCCTCCAGCAGGCGCACGCGCAGCATGAGCGGATCGCCGGCCAGCACCTCGCGCAGGTACGCGACCTGGATGTTCATGGTGTAGATGCCGCACTGGGTGGCCTCGGTGTAGTCCAGCCCCACGCCGACTTCGCGCAACAGGTCGAAGCCGACGCGATCGAAGACGCCGACGTATTCGGCGGCGTTCATATGGCCGTACGCATCGATCCAGGCGGGATCCACGCTGAGGGTGGTGCTGGGCAAGGCAGGCATGATCGGACCTCGGGAGTGGAGGGGGAGCGGGAAGGTGCCTGTCCCCGCCGGGACAGGCACCTTCCTGCAGGGGCGGGCACCCGTGTTCGCGGCAGGGTAGCACACCGGGCGCCCAAGCCGCCTCAGTCCAGCTGCACGCCCAGCTGGCGCACCAGTCCGCCCAGCCGCTCGGCCTCGGAGCGCACCAGCGTGTCGAACTGCGCCGGCGTGCCGCCCACCACGTCGCTGCCGATGGCTTCCCAGCGGGTGCGGAACGCCGGGTCGGCGAAGATCTCGTTGAGCGCCGTGTTGTAGCGCGCGATCACCTCGGGCGGCGTGCCGGCGGGGGCCACGATGCCGTGCCAGGCGTAGTAGTCGAAGCCGGGCAGGCCGGATTCGTCGATGGTGGGCACGTCGGGCAGCAGCGGCGAGCGCGCCTTGGTCGTGATGGCGATCGGCGTGAGCCGCTTGCTGTTGATGTGCTGGATGGAGCTGCCGAGAATGTCGAACATGCTCAGGATCTGCCCGCCGATCAAGTCGTTGAGCGCGGGGCCGGCGCCCTTGTACGGGATGTGCTGCAGCGGGGTCTGCGTGAGCGTCTTGAACAGCTCGCCGCCCAGGTGCTGCGGCGAACCGTTGCCGGCCGAGCCGAAGGTCGCCTTGCCGGGGTTGGCCTTGGTGTAGGCGATGTACTCGGCCACCGTCTTGATGCCGGACTCCGGGTTGACTTCCAGCACCAGCGGGAAGCGCGATATCTGGATGATGGACGCGAAGTCCTTGATCGGGTCGTAGGGCAGGCTCTTGAACAGCGTCTGGTTGACCGACATGTTGCCGCTGGCGGCCAGCAGGATGGTGTAGCCGTCCGGCGCGGACTTGGCGACCTGGGCCGAGCCGACGTTGCCGGCGGCGCCGGCCTTGTTCTCGACGATGACGCTGGTGCCCAGTTTCTTCGACAGCGGCTCGGAAATCAGCCGCGCCATCAGGTCGGTGGGGCCGCCGGGAGGAAACGGGACGACGAAGCGGATGGGCTGGCTGGGCCAGTTGTCGGCGGCCAGGGCCGGCGCGACGGGCGCGGCCAGGAGCATGCCCAGCAGGATGCCGGCGTAGCGTTTCATGGTGTCTCCTTGTTTTGGTTATGGGTGGCGCGCGCCGGCCGGGCCGGGCGCAGGGGCCATTCTGGCCGCGCGCGGCGCCCAGGGCAAGGCTTCTAGCGGTAGCGGCGCAGCGCGAACGCGACGAACTCGCGCAACAAGGGGTCGCTGGCGTCGCGCTTCCAGGCGAAATGCGCGTACGAGCGGGAATCGCAGGCCTTCAGGCGCAGATAGCGCACGCCGTCCAGGCCGGCGTCGACGAACGGGTCGGGCACCAGGGCCACGCCGCCGCCGCGGCTGATCAGCAGCAGCGCGGTCAGCCAGTGGGCGACCTCGTGCCGTATCCGCGGCGAAAAGCCCGCGTCCATGCACAGGGCGATCACGCTGTCGTAGTAGCCGGGCGAGACATCGCGGGCAAACAGCACCATGTCCTCGCCGGCCAGCTGGCGCACGTCGATGACGCGGCGCCCGGCCAGCCGATGATCGCGCGGCACGCAGGCCACGAAGGGTTCGTCGCGGATCACCTGCCCCTCCAGTTCGGGCGCCAGCAGGCCGGCATGCAGGAAGCCCGCCGACAGCTGGCCGCGCGCGATCGCCTTGGCCTGTTCGGCCGAGCTGGTTTCGTGCAGCGTGACGATGACTTCGGGATTGCGCTGCGCGTAGTCGCGCACGATCTCCGGCAAGCCCCGCAGCAGCATGCCGCCGACAAAGCCGATGCGCAGGTGGCCGCGCTTGCCGGCGCCCACTTCCCTGGTCACCGCGCAGGCCACCTGCAGCTGCGCCAGCACCTTGAGCGCCTCGGGGTAGAACGCCTGCCCGGCCGACGTCAGCGCGACCGACTTGGTGGTGCGCTCGAACAGCGCGGTGCCGAGTTCTTCCTCCAGCAGCTTGATGGCGTGGCTGAGCGGCGGCTGCGAGATCGACAGCCGCGCCGCCGCGCGGCGGAAATGCAGTTCTTCGGCCAGCGCCACGAAGTATTTGAGCTGTCGCAGGTCCATGACGTTTGATATTTTTTAAGGATCAATTGGTCCAAATATTGAATTGGACTATATCACTGCGCTTGCCCATACTCGATCCGGACCAATCAACGACTAGCATGGGAGACACGCAGTGGCCGGCCTGGGATTCGAACCTCATTCGCCAGGACAGACGGGCGCCCTGGCGGGCATCCGCGTCCTGGATCTGTCGCGGGTGCTGGGCGGTCCGTACTGCACCCAGATCCTGGGCGACCATGGCGCCGACGTGCTCAAGATCGAGCCGCCGGGCGGCGACGAGACGCGCGCCTGGGGCCCGCCGTTCCAGGACGGGACCGCCTCGTACTACCTTGCCGTCAACCGCAACAAGCGCACCGCGCGGCTGGACCTGTCCACGCAGCAGGCGCAGCAGGCCGTGCTGGGCCTGCTGCCCGAATGCGATGTGGTGGTCGAGAATTTCCGCGCCGGCACGATGGAGAAATGGGGGCTGGGGCCGCAGGCGCTGCAGGAGCGCTTCCCGCGCCTGGTCTATTGCCGCGTGACGGGGTTCGGCGAGACCGGCCCCATGGGCGGGCTGCCCGCGTATGACACCGCCGTCCAGGCCATGGTGGGCCTGATGAGCCTGAACGGGCCCGCCGACGGGGGCCCGTGCCGGGTCGGCTTTCCGGTCATCGACCTGGTGACGGGCATGAACGCCGCCCTGGGCGTCATGATGGCGCTGCAGGAACGCCAGCGCAGCGGCCGCGGGCAGTACGTCGAGGCGGCCCTGTACGACAGCGGCATTTCCCTGCTGCACCCGTACGCGGGCAATTACTTCCTGAGCGGCCAGCCGCCGGCGCGCGTGGGCAACGCGCACTCGAACATCTACCCCTACGACGTGTTCGATACCGCTACCGTGCCGATCTACCTGGCGGTGGGCAACGACATGCAGTTCGAGCGCCTGATGCGCCACCTGGGCCGGGCCGATGTGCTCGACGACCCGCGCTTCGGCGCCAACCGCTCGCGCTCGGAACATCGCGCCGCGCTGCGCGCGCTGCTGGCCGGCCTGTTCCAGGTCCTGGACGGCGAAACGCTGGCGCAGGCGCTGCTCGATGCGGGCGTGCCCTGCAGCCCCGTGCTGACGGTGGAGAAAGTGCTGGCGCATCCGCAAACGGCCGAGCGCGCCATGGTGGCCAGGATAGGCGAGCACTACACCGGGCTGGCCTCGCCGATCAAGCTGGGACGCACGCCCGCCAGCTACCGCATCGCGCCCGCGTAACGCATCGATCCGAAAGCCGGCGGCTTGCCGCGCCGGTCCGTAGAACCCATTTCGTCAGCAAGGAAGCATGCCATGTCATCTCCAGAAATCGCGGCGCGGTTGGCCGACCCCATTCCCGACAGCCTGGGCCAGAACCTGTACCTGGCCGACGCCGATCTTCCGGCGCTGTTGTCGCTGTACCTGGCGCCGGACCTGCTGGCGCATCTCACGCCGCACCTGCATCGGCTGGGCGAGCTGGCCGGCGGCCGGCTGGAGCAGCTGGCCGCGCAGGCCGACAAGCACACGCCCGAACTGGTGGTGCGCACGCGCCAGGGCCACGACTGCAGCGAGGTGGTCAAGCATCCTGCCTATGTGGAGCTGGAGCGCTGGGCCTTCTCCGAGTTCGGCCTGGCCGCCGCGTCGCACGCCCCGGGCGTGCTCGGCTGGCACGAACCCCTGCCGGCCGCGGCGAAGTACACGCTGTTCTACCTGTTCTCGCAGTCCGAGTATGGGCTGACCTGCCCGGTCAACATGACCGACTCGTTCACCCGCACGCTCAAGAAGTACGGCGAGCCGGCGCTGGTGCAGCGCTACCTGGCGCGCCTGACCTCGCTGGATTTCGACACCTATTACCAGGGCGCCATGTTCATGACCGAGCAGGGCGCCGGCTCGGATATCGCGCAGACGGCCGCGACGGCCCGCCGCGATGGCGAACACTGGCTATTGTCCGGCGACAAATGGTTCTGCTCCAATGCCAGCGCCGACCTCGCCATGGTGCTGGCGCGTCCCGACGATGCGCCGGCCGGCATGGCCGGCGTGAGCCTGTTCCTGATGCCGCGCGTCAAGGCCGACGGCACGCCCAACGCCTACCGCATCATCCGGCTCAAGGACAAGCTGGGCACGCGTTCCATGGCCAGCGGCGAGATCCGCCTGGAGGGCGCGCAAGCCTATCTGATCGGCGAAGTGGGCAAGGGATTCCAGCAAATGGCCGAGATGGTCAACAGCTCCCGGCTGTCCAACGGCGTGCGCTCGGGCGCGCTGATGCGGCGCGCGCTGAGCGAGGCCAGCTATGTCGCCGAGCATCGCCGCGCCTTCGGCAAGCGGCTGGCGGACCTGCCGCTGATCCGCCGCCAGCTGGACAAGATGCGCCTCATGACCGAGCAGGCCCGCACCTTCGCCTACCATACCGCGCAGGCGCTGCGCGGCGCCGACGAGGGCGACGAGACGGCGCGCCGGGTCGTGCGGATCATGACGCCCCTGATCAAGTTCCGCGCCTGCCGGGACGCGCGCAAGGTGACCGGCGACGCGATGGAAGTGCGCGGCGGCTGCGGCTACATCGAGGAATGGCCGGAAGCGCGCCTGTTGCGCGACGCGCACCTGGGCTCGATCTGGGAAGGCACCAGCAACATCGTCGCGCTGGACGTATACCGCGCCATCAACCGCGAGGATGCGCTCACCGCCTACGAGGGCGCGCTGCGGAACTTGCTGGGCCAGGCGAGCGGCCCGCATGGCGCCGCGCTGGCGCAACGGCTGGACCTGGTGTGCGCCTATGCCGCGCGCCAGGCGGGGGCGCAATGCGAGGAAGCGGCGCGCGAGGTGGCCTCCGCGCTGTACCACGTCGGCAGCGCCATCCAGTTTGCCTGGGAGGCGAGCCAGGGCGGGCAACTGGCGCACCGGCATGCCTATGCGGCCGACGTCCTGGCGCACCGGCTGGATCCGCAGCTGCGCCGCGCCGGCCTGCTGCACGACTGAACACGCCCATACCAAAAACCAACGGAGGAGACACCATGCCTACTTATCGCAGACTGCGCCGGCTGGCGCTATCGATCGGGGCGGCGCTGCTGGCGGCCGCCCTGTCGCCGGTCCATGCCGCCACCGGCGCCTATCCGGCGCATCCCATCCAGATGGTGGTGCCGTTCACGCCAGCCGGGCCCACCGACGCGCTGGCCCGCGTGCTGGCGCGGACCATGCAGGACACGCTGGGGCAGTCCACCATCGTTCTCAACAAGCCGGGCGCGGGCGGCAACATCGGCACCCAGTATGTCGTCAAGGCCGCGCCCGACGGCTACACGCTGCTGTTCGCCAATTCGGGCGCGCTGTTCATCAACGCCAATCTCTACAAGGATGCCGGCTTCGATCCCAAGCGGGACTTCACGCCGATCGCGTACCTGGGCGAGATTCCCAATGTGCTGGTCGTCAACAAGGACCTGCCGGTGCGCAGCCTGGGGGATTTCGTGAAATACGCGAATGCGCACCAGAACCTGTCGTATGCGAGTTCGGGCAGCGGCAGCACCAACCACCTGGCCGGCGAGATGTTCAACAAGCTCAACGGCACCCGGCTGGTGCACGTGCCGTACCGGGGCACCTCGCCGGCCATGAACGACCTGCTCGGCGGGCAGGTCACCGCGATGTACCTGGACGTGCTGAGCGCGGCGCCCTACATCAAGGACGGGCGCCTGCGGGCGCTGGGCGTGGCATCGGTGCAGCGTTCGAAGATCCTGCCCGAGGTGCCTACCTTCCGCGAACAGGACGTACCCACGCTGGAGCGTGGCGTGGCCTTCGGGCTGGTGGGCCCCGCGGCGTTGCCCGCGCCCGCGCTGGCGACGCTGGAGCGCGCCGCCCGCGCCGCGCTGCAGGCGCCGGACATGCGCGCGACCCTGGAAAAGAACGGGGTGCAGACGCCCGAGACCATTCTCAGCCAGGCGGAGTTCACCGAGTTCCTGGCGCGCCAGGTCGACGGCTGGAAGGAAATCATCGAACGCACCGGCGCGACGGTGCAGTAGGCATGCCCGCCCGCGCCGCGCATGGCGCGGTTATGGGTGCCTGTCCCCGCTGGGACAGGCACCCATGCGGCTGTCCCCGCTGGGACAGGCACCCGTGCGGCTGTCCCCGCTGGGACAGCGCCCGTGCGGCTTCGCGACACGGGATATACCAAGGTATAGCCCGGTTGCCCCAATGCCTGCTGGCGGCCAGGCGCGGCCGCGGGGACAATTCGCATTGTCGCCAACCCAGGCCCGCCGCGCCGCCGCGCCGGCCGGCCACGAAGCAGGAGGATGCGCATGGACCCCGACCCGCACAGGCGCCGCGTCGCGCCCCTTTTCCCGAACCACATGAACGCAACAACACATCGGGTACCGGTCCCGGCATTCTCGCCCGCCTGAGCGCGCGAGAGGCCTGCGCGGCGGCGTGCCCGCGGAGGTCTCATTCCGATGAAAATCATCGACACCCTGCTCAAGCGCCTTTTCAGCCGATTTCTCCAGGGGCGGCACGCGAATCGCCATTTCAAGCGCCAGGCCATTCTCGAAACCCTGCGCGGCGCCCATGGCGCGGCGGCGCGGGCCGGGGCCGGGCGCGTCGCACGCGACATGCGGCGGATCGCCTCCGATGACGTCGCCGCCGCCATGGCCCGCATGGGCTCGCGCGAGGGGGGGCTGAGCGCGGCCGAGGTGCACGAGCGCCGGACCCGTTTCGGCCCCAACGAGGTCGAACACGAGAAGCCCCTGCCCGGGTGGCTGCACCTGTGGCACTGCTACAGGAATCCGTTCAATCTTCTGCTGAGCGTGCTGGCCGGCATTTCGTTCGCGACGGATGACATGACGGCGGCCGCGGTCATCGGCACGATGGTGGCCTTGAGCACCCTGATCCGCTTCGTGCAGGAAGGCCGTTCCAGCCGGGCGGCCGAGCGGCTCAAGGCCATGGTCGGCAACACCGCCACGGTCATCCGGCGCCGGGAGGACGGCGAGCCGGCCGGCCCGCCCGGGCGCGCCGCGCGGGCGGAAGTGCCGATCCGCGACCTCGTGCCCGGCGACCACATCGTGCTTTCCGCCGGCGACATGATTCCGGCGGACTGCCGCCTGCTGGCCGCCAAGGACCTGTTCATCGCCCAGGCGGCGATGACCGGCGAGTCGCTGCCGGTGGAGAAATTCGCCGGCATCAACGAACCGTTCGAGACGATATTCGACGCGCCCAACCTGGTCTTCATGGGCACCACCGTGGTTTCCGGCGCGGCCACCGCGCTGGTGATCGCCACGGGCGGCCGGACCTATTTCGGCGGGCTTTCGGCGCGCGTGACCGCCGCCGATCGCGCGCCGACCGCGTTCGAGAGCGGGGTGAACAGCGTCAGCTGGCTGCTGATCCGGTTCGCGCTGGTCATGGCGCCGGTCGTCCTGCTGATCAACGGTTTCACCAAGGGCGACTGGCTGGAGGCTTCGCTGTTCGCGCTGTCGGTGGCGGTGGGCCTGACGCCGGAGATGCTGCCGATGATCGTGACGTCCACCCTGGCCAAGGGCGCGGTGGTGATGTCGCGCAAGAAAGTGATCGTCAAGCGCCTGGACGCGATCCAGAACTTCGGCGCCATGGACGTGCTGTGCACCGACAAGACCGGCACGCTCACGCAGGACCGGATCGCGCTGGAGCGGCACACCGACGCGTTCGGCAACAGCTCGGACGAGGTGTTGCGGTATGCCTATCTCAACAGCTATTACCAGACCGGCCTGAAGAACCTGCTCGACCATGCGGTGCTCGAGCACGCCGAGCTGCAGCGGGAAATGCGGGTGGCGCTCGACTATCGCAAGGTCGACGAGATTCCGTTCGATTTCGAGCGGCGGCGCATGTCGGTGGTGGTGTCCGAGCGCGACGATCATCACGAACTGATCTGCAAGGGCGCGGTCGAGGAAATGCTGTCGGTCTGCGACCGCATTCGCATCGAGACCGCGCAGGGGCCGCGCCATGTTCCGCTCGACGGCGAACAGCTCGACCGCGTGCGCGCGTTCACGCATGCCTTGAACGAACAGGGCTTGCGGGTGGTCGCGGTGGCCATGAAGGCGCTGCCGGCCTCGCAGTCGGCGTATTCGGTGGCCGACGAAGCCGGGCTGACCCTGGTGGGCCATATCGCCTTTCTCGATCCGCCGAAGGAATCCACCGAGCCGGCGCTGCGCGCGCTGGCCGGGCATGGCGTGCGGGTCAAGGTGCTGACCGGCGACAGCGAACTCATCGCGGCGCATGTGTGCGGCAGGGTGGGGCTGGAGCACGGCCGCTACCTGCTGGGCGCGCAGATCGAGAACATGAGCGACGGGCACCTGGCCTGCGCGGTCGAGACGCACCAGTTGTTCGCGCGCCTGACGCCGCAGGACAAGGAGCGCATCGTGCGCGCCCTGCGCGGCAATGGCCACGTGGTCGGCTTCATGGGCGACGGCATCAACGATGCCGCGGCCCTGCGTGCGGCGGACATCGGCATTTCGGTGGACGCCGGCGTGGACATCGCCAAGGAAGCCGCCGACATCATCCTGCTGGAAAAAAGCCTGATGGTGCTGGAGGAGGGCGTGGTGGAGGGCCGCAGGACGTTCTGCAACATGCTCAAGTACATACGCATGACGGCCAGCTCCAACTTCGGCAACGTTTTCTCGGTCCTGGTGGGCAGCGCGTTCCTGCCGTTCCTGCCCATGCTGCCGCTGCAATTGCTGGTGCAGAACCTGCTGTATGACATCTCGCAGATCGCCATCCCGTTCGATGACGTGGACGAGGAGCTGGTCGCCAAGCCGCTGAAATGGAATCCGGCCGACATCGGGCGCTTCATGGTGTTCTTCGGCCCGCTCAGCTCGGTCTTCGATATCGCTACCTACGTGCTCATGTGGCATGTCTTCGCGGCCAACACGGTGGGCGAGCAGGGGTTGTTCCAATCGGGCTGGTTCGTGGTCGGCCTGCTGACGCAGACCTTGATCGTGCACATGATCCGCTCGCCCAAATTGCCGTTCATCCAGAGCCGGGCGGCCTGGCCGCTGCTGCTGATGACCGCGCTCATCATGGCCATAGGCGTGGCCTTGCCGATGAGCCCGCTGGCCGGCTATTTCAACCTGCAGGCGCTGCCCCCGGCCTATTTCCCGTGGCTGCTCGCCATCCTGCTGGGCTACGCGCTGCTGACCACGGCGATGAAGAAGATCTATATACGGAAGTTCGGCTGGCAGTGAGAGGCCGCGTGCTAACCTACTTCACCGCAGCGCTTTGCGCCATGCCCGGATCCAGTCCTGCCATCGCCAAGTACCTACAGGTTATGCCATGCAGCCGTTTGGGATATCCACCTCGCCGCGGATACGCCTGCTCCTGAAGTTTGCCCTGGTCGCGCTCGCCACGGCGGTCATCTTCGTGGCGGACACGGGCACCCGCTACGAGGTCGCCGCCGCCGTGTTCTATGCCGTCGTCATCCTGACGACGGCGCGTTTCCTGGGCCGGCGCGGGCTGCTGGCGCTTTGCGCGGTCTGCATCGCCATGACGGCGCTCAGCTTCGGGCTGACGCCTCATGGCGACCTGCGCTCCGGCCTGATCAATACCGGCATCAGCATCGCGGCCATCATCCTGACCACCTACCTGGTGCTGAAGATGGAGGCGGCCCGGGCCGCCGCGCACACCGCGCAGGCGCGCCTGATGCGCATCGCCCGCGTCCAGGGCCTGGAAAGCCTGACCACCTCGATCGCGCACGAGGTGAACCAGCCGCTGGCCGCCATCGTCGCCAGCGGCAATGCCGGCCAGCGCTGGCTGGCGCAGGATCCGCCCAACCTGGACAAGGCGCGCCAGGCGTTCGAGCGCATACTGGGCGACGCCGGCCGCGCCAGCAACATCATCGCCCGCGTGCGCAGCCTGACCCGGGGCGAGCCGCCGGACACCAGCGAGTTCGACTTCAACCAGGCCATGCGCGAGGTGCTAGAGCTGTCGCGCGCCGAAATGGAACGCAACGATATTGTCCTGGCCACCGACTTCGCCGAGGGCCTGGCGCCGGCGCTGGCCGACCGCGTGCAGATACAGCAGGTGGCCGGCAACCTGGTGCTCAACGCCATCGAGGCCATGGCGGCCGTGCCGGCGCGCAACCGGCTGCTGCGCGTCGGGTCGGCCGCCGCAGACGGCGCCATCGTGCTGTCGGTGGCCGATTCCGGCGCGGGCATCCCGCCCGGCCTGCACGAACATATCTTCGAGGCCTTCTGGACCACCAAGGAGGAGGGCATCGGCGTGGGCCTGAGCATCAGCCGGAGCATCGTCGAGGCCAATGGCGGGCAGATATGGGCCGAGCCCGACGCGGGCGCCGGAGCGACCCTGCGCTTCAGCGTGCCGGCCCTCGCGCGGGAGCAGCGGCCGTGACGGCGGATATGCAAAAGGCGGCGGGCATCGTCTATATCGTCGACGACGACAGTTCGGTGCGCGCGGCGCTCGCGGACTTGCTGGCTTCGGTGGGCCTGCGGGCGCTGACGTTCGGTTCGACCGGGGAGTTCCTGGCCCAGGCGATGGAGGACGCGCCAGGGTGCCTGGTGCTGGACGTGCGCATGCCGGGGCAGAGCGGGATGGATTTCCATCGACGCATGGCGGGGCTGGAAATAAACCTGCCGGTGATTTTCATCACCGGCCATGGCGATATCGCCATGGGGGTGCAGGCCATGAAGAATGGCGCCATCGAGTTCCTGGCCAAGCCTTTCAGGGAGCAGGACCTGCTCGATGCGATCCATGCCGGCATCGGGCTGGACCGCCAGCGCCGCGAGCGCGCCGCGCACGCCGCCGAGCTGCAGGCCCGATGGGCGTCGCTGAGCGCTGGCGAGCAGGACGTCGTGCGCCTGGTGGTGCAGGGCCTGCTGAACAAGCAGGTCGCGGCGCGCCTGGGCATCAGCGAGATCACCGTAAAGGTTCGCCGCGGACACGCCATGCGCAAGATGCAGGCAGGTTCGCTGGCCGAGCTGGTGCGCATCACCGAAAAGCTGAAATCCTAGACTCGGACGTCTGTCCCCGCGGGGAAAGGGTGCCCGTCCCCGCCGGGACAGGCACGCCTACGTAAAAATAATCGCCTAGCGATTGTTTTAATTAAAAATTGACGTGTCGGGATCGGATTCCTAGAATTCGTCCCACTTGTGGGTTTCGCTTGAACGAAATGCTCAAGAGTTGTGCGTCCCCGCGCCGACCGCCCATGGCGGCGGGCAGCGCGGGCTATCGGTCTGCTCAGCAGGAGAACCCCTGTGATTGCCTCTTTCGTACACCAGCTCAAATTCGCCGTGACAGCCGTGGCCTGTTGCGCGGCGCTTGCCCCTGTGGCCCATGCCCAGGACTCCTATCCTTCGCGGCCGACCCGCCTGGTCGTGGGCTTCAGCCCCGGCGGTCCGGTGGACGTGGGCGCGCGGCTGCTGGGCGAACACCTCAGCCGGACCATGGGCACCACCTTCCTGGTCGAGAACCGCGTCGGCGCCAACGCCATGATCGCGGCCGAGTCGGTCAAGCGCGCCGCGCCCGACGGCTACACGGTGTTCGTCAGCAGCAGCAGCGCCATCACCCTGAGCCCGGTGCTGCACAAGAACACCATCCGCTACAACCCCGAGGAAGACTTCGCGCCGGTCGCGACCATCATGGAGATGCCGCTCATCCTGGTGGTCAACAACAACGACCCCAAGATGAAGTCCGTGCGCACGCTGCAGGACCTGGTCGAACTGGCGAAGAAGAACCCCGGCCAGATCACCTATGGCTCGGCCGGCCCCGGCAACATCACGCAGATCGCGTTCGAGGTGCTGTCCTCGCGCGCCGGCATCCAGATGGTCCACATCCCCTACAAGGGCACGGCCAGCGCCCAGTCGGCGATCCTGGCCAATGAGGTCAACATGGTGTTCGACTCGCTGTCGGTGATGGCGCACATCAAGTCCGGCGCGGTGCGGCCGCTGGCCATTTCCTCGAACCGGCGCCTGGCCGAGCTGCCCGACGTGCCGACGGTGCAGGAGGCGGGCTATGGCGATTTCAACGTGGCGTCGTGGGTCGGGCTGTTCGTGCCCAAGGCCACGCCGCAGGCGGTGATCGAGCGCTTGAACAAGGAGGTGGACGGGGCCCTGAAGGACAAGGAACTGGCCGCCAAGCTGACGGTGCAGGGCCCGGTGCTGGCCATGTCGCCCGAGGAGTTCCAGCAACGGATCCGCAAGGAGTCGGCCGAGCTGGTGGAAGTGGTCGAGAAGGCCAACATCAGCATCAACTGACGCGGCGGCACGCCGCGTGGCGTGCCCCGTTTCCTTCCCAGCCATTTTCAGACGCCATGCCCAACCAGAACCCCCTCTTCGACGCGGCGCTTTATGCGGGCGCCCGCCGGCCGCTCGAGGAAGCGACCTCGCTGCCGCCGCAGGCCTATCACGCCCCCGCGTTCTACCAGCGGGAGATCGACCGCATCTTCATGAAGCGCTGGAATTTCATCGGCCATGAAGGCCGCCTGGCCGCGCCGGGCGCGTACTTCGCGATGGACTTCGCCGGCGTGCCCATCATCGTCTCGCGCGGCGAGGACGGCCAGGTGCGCGCCTTCGCCAACTCGTGCCGCCACCGTGGCGTGCGCCTGGTCAACGGCGAGGGACAGGGCCGGGCCTTCGTCTGTCCCTACCACGGCTGGAGCTATGCCGGCAATGGCGAGCTGCGCGCCGCGCCGGGGATGGAGGGCACGCATTGCTTCGACAGGAAGGACAACGGCCTGCTGCCGGTGCGCCTGGAGAAGCTGGGTCCGTTCATGTGGGTCAATTTCGATCCGGACGCGGCCCCGCTGGCGAGCCAGCTCGGCGACCTGCCATCCAAGATCGAAAGCCACGGGCTCGACGAGCTGGTGCTGACGCGCCGCGCCGAGTACCAGGTCAAGTGCAACTGGAAGGTCTATGTCGAGAACTTCATGGACTATTACCACACCCCCACCGTGCACAAGAACAGCCTGGCGCGCGGCAGCCTGTCCGTCTACCACCGCAAGCCGGTGGCGCTGGAGCAGTGCGACGGCGACTACCTGGTGCTGTACGCGCAGCACGAGGGTACGGCCGGCCTGCTGCCGGGCAAGGAAGGGTTCGCGCACTGGCCGGGCCTGCAGGGCCGCTGCCGGGAAGGCTCCACCTTTGTCCACACCGCGACCAGCGCCCTGTTCGGCTTCACCAAGGACTGTGTCTGGTACGTGAAGCTGAACCCGACCGGGCCGGAGTCCATCGACCTCACGGTGGGCTCGTGTTTCCACCGCAGCACGGTGGCGCGGCCGGATTTCGACGAGAAAGTCCAGGCCTATTACGACCGCTGGGACGTCGCCGTGGCCGAAGACAACGAGATCGTCGAGCAGCAGCAGCTGGGCGTGCGTTCGCCGCTGGCCAGGCCGGGCCGGGTGTCGCCGCTGGAGGCCGTGTCGTATGCGTTTCGCCAGCGCCTGCTGGACGCGCTGGCGCTGTGAAGGAGCCATCCATGACTGCCTCGACTGACCTGATGCTGCTGGGCACCGGCGAGTTCGCCGCGCGCCTGTTGTTCGATATCGCCGCCAGCGCCGACCAGCCGGTGCGCGTGACGGTGGTGGGCCGCAGCGCGCCGCGGCTGGCCTGGCTGCGCACCGCGGCCAACGCGCGCGCCGTGCTGTTCGGCCGGCCGGTGCGGTTCGAGACGCGCCAGTGTGCGGACTTCGAGACCGATACCCTGGCAGGGGTACTGGCGCAGGTCCGGCCCCGCGTGGTGATACAGACGGCGTCGCTGCAGACGGCTTCCGTGCTGCGTTCGAGCGACAACGCCTGGAGCCGGCTGGTCGCCAACGGCGGCCTGAGCGTGACGGCCGCCTTCCAGACCGTGCTGTCGCTGAAGGCGGGGCGCGCCGTCGCGGCCGCCGCGCCGGGCGCGCACTATCTCAATGCCTGCTTCCCCGATGTGACCAACGGCTTGCTCAGGCACGCCGGGGTCGACGTCCTGTGCGGCGTGGGCAATGTCGGCATTCTTTCCAACGCGTTCGCGGGCGCGCTCGATGCGCGCGAGCCGGGCCGCGTGCAAGTGCTGGCGCATTATCAGCAACTGGGCCTGTGGCGGCGCCTGCCCGGCGAGCGCCGGGGGTCGGTGCCGCGCGTCTGGCTCGACGGGCGCGAGATCGACGACGTGCCCGGGGTGTTCCAGGACGTCATGCTCTCGCCGCAGACCGCGTTCGACATTTCCGGCGCCACCGGCGTGCCGCTGGCGCTGGCGCTGGCGGCGGGGCGGTCCTGGTCGGGCCACGTGCCGGCGCCCGAGGGCCTGCCCGGCGGCTATCCGGTACGCGTGGACGAGCAGGGCGCCATGGCGCTGGACCTGCCGGCCGGCCTGTCGCGCGAGGAGGCCGTCGCCTGGAACGCGCGTTTCGAGCGCGACAACGGGCTGGTGATCGACGGGCAGGGCAATGCCACGTACACCGGCGTGCTGCACGAGGAGCTGCAACGGCACGACGCGCAGCTTGCGCAAGGGTTCGCCGCGCGCGATGTCGAGCAGGCGGCCGAGAGCCTGGCGGTGCTGCGCGACCGCCTGCAGGCGCAGGCCTGCTGATGCCCTGCGCCATGCACCAGCCGATGGACACACCATGAACGCCATTTTCATTACGCCGGCGGGCGAGACGCTGCACGTCGAAGTCGCCGAGGGCGACAGCCTGATGCACGCCGCCATCTTCGCCGGCGTGCCGGGCATCCTGGGCGAATGCGGCGGCAGCTGCAGTTGCGCGACCTGCCATGTCTTCGTCGAGCAACCGGCGCTGGACGCGCTGGAACCGATGGGCACGGCCGAGGCCGAGGCCCTGGAGTGGACCGCCGAGCCGCGCCGGCACAACAGCCGGCTGTGCTGCCAGTTGCGGATGAGCGCGGCCCTCGAGGGCATTACCGTGCGCATCGCCGACACGCAGAACTGAGGCGGCCATGCAGCATGCTCCGGTAATCCAGCAAGACGCGCCCGGCCTGGTGGTGGTGGGCGCCGGCTGCGCCGGCGTCGAGGCGGCGTTCGCGGCCCGCAACGCCGGGTGGCAGGGGCCGATCACCCTGCTTGGCGAGGAAAGCGCCGAACCCTATCACCGGCCGCCGCTGTCCAAGGCCTTTCTGCAAGGCGCGGCCGGCATCGACAGCCTGGGGCTGAAGCAGGCCGCGCTGTACGAGCGCGCGGCGATTGCACGGATCGGCGCCGCGCGCGTGACGCGCATCGACCGCGCCGCGCGCAGGCTGCATTGCGCCGACGGACGCACGCTGCCCTACGGCAAGCTGGTGCTGGCCTGCGGGGGGCGCGCGCGCCGCCTCGACGAGGCGCTGGCCGAGGGCGGCGGGCACGTCCATTACCTGCGCACGCTCGACGATGCGCGCGGCCTGCGCGCGCGGCTCGAACACAGCCGGCGCGTGGTCATCGTGGGCGCCGGCTACGTCGGGCTGGAAGTGGCGAGCGCGTGCCGTGCGCTGGGGCTGGCCGTGACCGTGCTGGAGGCCGCGCCGCGCGTGCTGGCCCGGGTGACGGCGCCGGTGGTGTCGGCCTTCTACGAAGCGACCCATCGCGGCCAGGGCGTGGACCTGCTGCTGGATACGGGCGTGGCCGCGCTCGAGCCGGCCGGCGACGGCGGGGTCGCGGCCGTGCACACCAGCGATGGCCAGCGCATTCCCACCGACCTGGTGATCGCCGGCATCGGGCTGGCGCCCAACGTGGAGCTGGCGCGCGAGGCCGGCCTGGCGGTCGGCGACGGCATCGTGGTCGACGCCATGCTGCGCACGGAGGATCCGGACATCCTGGCCATCGGCGACTGCGCGCTGGCCTACAACCCGCGCTACGGGCGCGCGATGCGCATCGAATCGGTGCCCAACGCGCTGGAGCACGCCCGCCAGGCGGCCGCCACGGTGTGCGGCAAGCCGCGCGAGCTCGATCCGCTGCCGTGGTTCTGGTCGGATCAATACGGCCTGAAACTCAAGATGGCCGGCGTGGCGCACGGCCACGACCAGGTGGTGGTGCGCGGCGACCCGCGGCAAGGGGCGTTCAGCGTCTTCTACCTGAAGTTGGGGCAGCTGCTGGCCGTCGATACCGTCAACCGCCCGGGCGAATTCATGGCCACCCGCAAACTGATTTTCTCGACCATCGGCCAGGCCGACAGGCTGGCCGATGAAACCCGCGAACTCAAGCACTGGCTGGCCTGACGACGGCCGGCCCACTACGAGGAAACCTCATGATCGACGCTACCTCCCTGCGCGGCATCCTGACCGCGTTGCCCACGCCTGTCGACGCCCAGGGCGTCGTGGACACCCGGGCCGCGCGCCTGCTGGTGGAATACCAGTTGCGCCACGGCATCGATGGCCTGGTGCCGATCGGCGGCACGGGCGAGTACGGCTCGCTCGCGCGCGCCGAACGCTGTCGCATGGTCGAGGCGACCGCCCAGGCCGCGCAAGGCAAGGTTCCGGTGGTCGCTGGCGTGCTGGACACCGGCTACTTCGACGCCTTGCAATCCGGGCGCGAACTGGCGGCGGCCGGCGCCGACGCCCTGATGGTCGTGACGCCTTACTACACCAATCCGACCCAGGCCGGCCTGCTCGATTACTTCCTGCGCTACGCCGACGAGTCGCCCGTGCCGCTCATCATCTACGAGATTCCGTACCGCACGCGGATCGCGCTGGCGCCCGAGGTGCTGCACCAGCTTTCCAGCCATGAGCGCATCATCGGCATGAAGGCCTGCAACACCGACATGTACCACTTTCTGCGCGTGGTGGCCGGGGTATCCGATACGTTCTCCGTGCTGAGCGGGGAAGACACGCTGCTGCCGCTGCATCTGCTGGGCGGCGCGCGCGGCGGCATCGTCGTGACCGCCACCATGCTGCCGGCCGCCTGGCTGCAGCTGTTCCAGCTGGCGACGTCGGGCCGTGGCGCCGAGGCGCTGGCGCTGCACCGCGAACTCATGCCGGTCATGGACCTTGCTTTCGCCGAGACCAACCCCGGCCCGCTGAAGGCGGTCTGGGACCTGATCGGCATCGAGGCGCCGGACGTGCTGGCGCCGCTGCGCGAGGCGGCGCCCGAGCTGCAGGCGGCGCTGCGCGCGTGCATGGCGTCGATGGTCCAGCGCTTCGGGCAGGTTGCATGAGCGCTCGCCCCGGCCTGGAGTCGGCATTGGCCTGCGTGCACGACTATCGGTCGCTGGCGCGGCGCCGGCTGTCGCGTTTCGCGTTCGATTACCTGGAAGGCGGCGCCGAGGACGGCAGGACGCTGCGGCGCAACCTGGCCGCCTACGGCAAGCTGGTGTTCAACCCGCGGGTATTGACGGACGTCAGCGCGGTCGACACCCGCGTGCCGGTGCTGGGGCGCGAGCAGCACTCGCCCATGATCGTCGGCCCGACCGGCCTGAACGGGCTGTACTGGCCCCGCGCGGACGAGGCGCTGGCCCGCGCGGCGCATGCGGCCGGCCTGCCGTTCGTGCTGTCGACGGCCTCGACCTCGCTGATCGAGGACGTGCGCGCGGCCAGCGCGGGCGACCTGTGGCTGCAACTGTACGTGCAGACCGATCGCTCGATCGCCGAGACCATGATGCGCCGCGCCCGCGAGGCGCGCTTTTCGACGCTGATGGTGACGGTGGATACGCCGGTGCATGGCACCCGCGACCATGATGTGCGCAATGGCTTTCGCCTGCCCCTGCGGCCCGGACCGCGGCTGATGCTGGATTTCGCCGCGCATCCGCGCTGGTGCCTGCGCATGCTGCGCCAGCGCGGCGGGCCGCAGCTGGTCAACCTGGCGCGCAGCATGGGCGAGCAGGCCAGCCTGAACCGGCAGGCCGCCACCATGAGCCGGCAGATGGACATGGGGCTGGGCTGGGACGCGCTGCCATGGCTGCGCCGGCACTGGCAGGGGCCGGTGCTGGTAAAGGGCATCCTGTCGGTCGAGGACGCGCGCCTGGCGCTGCGCCACGGCGCCGATGGCATCGTCCTGTCCAACCACGGCGGGCGGCAGCTCGAGGGCGCGCCCAGCGCGCTGGAGGTATTGCCGCGCGTCATGGACGCGGTGGGGACGCGGCTTGCCGTGCTGGTCGATGGCGGGGTGCGGCGCGGCAGCGACGTGGCCAAGGCCCGCGCCCTGGGCGCGCAGGCCGTGCTGCTGGGCCGTGCGCCGCTGTACGGGCTGGCCGCGCGCGGGCCGCGCGGCGTGGCCGAGGTCCTGGCCATCCTGCAGCGCGAGCTGGAGACGACGCTGCGGCTGGTCGGCTGCCCCGCGGCGCGGCGGCTGGGCGATCATGCGCTGCTGCCGGTTCGCGATGACCCCGCGCAGGAGGCCGCGCCGTGACGCACGCTCATGCCAGCCTGGACCTGGGGCGGTTCGACCACGACCAGCGCTACAAATTCCTGATGGCCAGCGTCGTGCCGCGGCCGATCGCGCTAGTGACCAGCCTGGGCGAGGACGGCGTGCTCAACGCGGCGCCGTTCAGCAGTTATGTCGTGCTGTCGATCGACCCGCCGATGCTGGGCATCTCGGTCGCGTTCCGCGACGACGGCGCATGCAAGGACACGCGCCGCAATATCGAGCGCTCGGGCGAGTTCGTCATCAATTCCGTCACCGCCGACATGGTGGCCCAGGTGCAGCAGTGCGGCCAGGCCTATCCCAGCGACGTGAGCGAGGCGCAGGCCGCCGGCCTGACGGCCATTGCGTCGCAGGTGGTCAGCGTGCCGCGCATCGCGCAGTCGCCGCTGCAGTTCGAGTGCCGGCTGCGCCATTGCGTGGAGTTCGGACAACGGCGCTCGGCGCTGCTGGTGGGCGAGGTGGTGCTGGCCCACGCGGCCGTGGGGCTGGCCCAGGCGCACCGCGTCGACCCCGCCGTGCTCAACGCGGCGGGCAGGCTGGCGGGGACCACGTATTGCCGGGTTTCGGACACCATAACGGTATAGCGATATGATGCCCGGGCGGGTAGCCCAGGAATCGTCAACGATACAATCGAGCATGCCTTCAGAACCAGCCAAGCCTACGTCCCTCCCGCCGCCGGCGCACGCCGTCGATGGTGACGATTCGCCGCTCTATGTGCAGGCGATTGCACGGGCGTTCCAGGTCTTGCAGGCATTCGACGGGCCGCGCCGCGAGATCACGCTGGCCGACATCGCCAAGGCGGCCGGCATGGGCCGCAGCGCCGTGCAGCGCGTCGTGTACACCCTGGAAAGCCTGGGCTACCTGGCGCGCGTGCCGGATTCGAAGAATTACCGGCTGACCTCGCGCCTGCTGCAGTTCTCGTACAACTACGTGCGCAACAACGAGCTGATCGCCAAGGCGCTGCCGTACCTGCAGGAGCTGAACCGCACCTTCGACGAGACCATCAATCTCCAGGAGCTCGACGGCACCGAGATCGTCCTGGTGGCGCGCTTCCTGAGCCGCCACCTGATGAACATCGAAGTGGCGGTCGGCAGCCGGCTGCCGGCCTTCTGCACCGCCTCGGGCACCGCCATCCTGTCGCGGCTGCCGGAAAAGGAATGCGACGCCATCCTGCGCGCCAGCCGGCGCGTGGCCCTGACGCCCTCGACCGAGCTGGACCTCGACCGGCTGCGCCAGCGCATCCGCACCGCCGCCGCGCGCGGCTACTCCATCGTGGCCAACGAGTCGGTGGTCGGCGACATCTCGCTGGCCGCGCCGGTGCTGGACCAGGGCGGCTGGCCGGTGGCCGCGGTGAATATTTCGGTGCCGGTCGCGCGCTGGACGGTGGAGCAGGCCGAGACCGAACTGGCCAACCATGTGCAGGCCACGGCGATGATGCTGTCGGGCGCCAAGATCAGCCCCTTCATGGGGTGACGACGGCGGCGCGCCGAATCGCTTAACCTAGGGCCTGTTTCCCACGGGCATCTGGCATGCGTATCGAAGACCTGGCCATCTTTACCGCCGTGCACGACTATGGCAGCTTCCAGAAGGCGGCCGACGTGCACGGGCTTACCCAGTCGGCGGTGACCAAGATCGTGCGCCGCCTGGAGACGCACTACGGCATGGCGCTGGTGGAGCGCGGCGCGCGCACCACGCTGACGCAGGCCGGGCGGGCGCTGTACGACCGCGCGGTGGAGCTGCTGAAGATCGCCAATACCATCGAGCGCGACCTGCTCTCGGAAGACGCCGCCAGCCTGGGCACGCTGCGCATGGGCGCGGTGCCGGCCCTGCTCGAACTGCTGGTGCTGCCGGCGGCGGCCCTGCTGCTGCGCCGCTACGCCCATGCATCGCTGACCACGCGGGTCAAGCTGACCAGCGAGCTGGTCGATCTGGTCATCGACGGCAGGCTGGACCTGGCGGTGGGGTTCGAGGCCTCGTCGTTGCCCGAGGACATCGTGGCCGCCTCGCTGGGCCGGCAGCACTACAAACTGGTGGTGCGCGCCGGCGGGCCGCTGGCCGGCCGGCGGTTGAGCCTGCAGGCGCTGGCGGACTGCGAATGGCTGCTGCCGTCGCGGGACATCGCGCTGCGCCGCCAGCTGGACCGGCATTTCGAGGATGCGGGCCTGAACCCGCCCCGGGTGCGCCTGGAAACCGATACCTCCGCCATGCTGTTCGCGCCGCTGATCCGGGAGACGGACCTGATCGCCATCATGGCCGAGCAGTCTTACCTGCAGGCCGCCAGCCGGGATATCGCCGCGCTCGACACCGCGCTGCCGCCCATCCACGGCGATGTGATGCTGTACTACCGGCGCCAGACCCCGTCCACGCCGATGTTCGCCGAGGCGCTGGGCCTGCTGCGCGCCAACGCCGCCGCCTGTTTCGGCCACGCGGGCCTGGCGCCGGGCGCCTGAGCGGGCGGCGCCTGCTGCGCGCCGCCGCGGTATTCCGCAATGGAAGGCAGATAGGACAAAAAGTCGTCGCGTCCGCGCTTACAGTCTCGCCCTGGGGCTGGCGCCGCCTCCCGGCATGGATGCGGGGCATGGGCTGCTTGGGCGCCC
Source organism: Bordetella bronchiseptica (assembly GCF_900636925.1). Taxonomy (NCBI): domain Bacteria; kingdom Pseudomonadati; phylum Pseudomonadota; class Betaproteobacteria; order Burkholderiales; family Alcaligenaceae; genus Bordetella; species Bordetella bronchiseptica. The sequence goes on along the minus strand of NZ_LR134326.1, from coordinate 3,980,153 downwards.
GCCTGTTCTACGAGGAGTTTTCCAGTGTCTGAAGCATTACGCGGACGCCGCGCCGTCGTCACCGGCGCCGCGTCCGGAATCGGCCTGGCCACGGCGCAACGCCTGGCCCGCTCGGGCGCGTCGGTGGCGATGGTGTACCTGCCCGGCGACGAACGCGGCGCGGCCATGTGCCGGCAGCTCGAGGCCGAAGGTTGCAGCGTGTTCGCCGCGCCCGGCGACGTGACGCAGGAAGCGGGCATCCTGGCGACCATCGAGGCCGCCGCGCAGGCCATGGGCGGGATCGACCTGCTGGTCAACAGCGCGGGCATCCCGGGCGTGAAGGCGGTGGTTCCGGCGGCGCGCCTGGACCTGATCACCGGCGACATCTGGGACGCGGTGCTGGCGGTCAACGTCAAGGGCCCGTTCTTCTGCGCCAAGGCCGCCGCGCCGCACCTCAAGCGCGCCGGCGGGGCCATCGTCAATATCGCTTCGCTGGCCGGCCTGGATTCGCCGGGCAGCAGCCTGCCCTATGCGGCCTCCAAGGCGGCGGTGATCAACATGACGAAGAATCTGGCCCGCGCCCTGGCGCCCGAGGTGCGCGTGAACGCCGTGGCGCCCGGCTATGTGGATACCGGCTGGCAGATCGAGGGCTGGGCCGAGCGGGGCGAGGTGTCCAGGCGCCTGTCCCTGCTGGACAAGGTCTGCAGCGCCGACGACGTGGCGGGGCTGATCGAATACCTGGGATTTTCGGCCACGCTCACCACCGGCGAGACCGTCAAGGTCGACGGCGGTTTCTGGCTGACCGACGCCCGTACCGGGCAACAACGGCTGGCGCAAATCTAGCGCCGTCCGCAAATCGAAAATGGAAGGGACGAAAATTATGAAGACGATGACCAAGCGCTGGCTCGGCGCGGGCGTGGCCGCGGCCTCGATGATGGCCGGCACCGGGGCGTACGCCGCGGATTACCCGCAGCGCCCGATCACCCTGGTGGTGCCGTACGCCGCTGGCGGAACCACCGACATCCTGGGCCGCGCGCTGGCCGAGGCGCTGGCCGGCGAGCTCAAGCAGGCCGTGGTGGTCGAGAACAAGCCGGGCGCCAACGGCACGCGCGGCGCCTCGGGCATGAAGCAGGCCAGGCCGGACGGCTACACCCTGACCATGGTGCCGCTGGGCGTGTTCCGCCAGCCCTATATCCAGCAGGTCAACTACGACCCGCTCAAGGATCTGACCTACGTGTCCATGGTGGGCGGCTACAACTACGCCATCGCGGTGGCCGACAAGGCGCCGTGGAAGACCATCCAGGAGCTCATCGAGCACGCGCGCAGCCATCCCGGCGAGATTTTCTACGGCGTGTCGGCCCGCTACAGCGTCAACGAATTCCTGATGATGGACCTGGGCAGGAAGGCCGGCGTGGACTGGACCAGCGTGCCCTTCAAGGGCGACTCCGAAGCCGTGACCAACCTGCTGGGCGGGCAGATCCAGGTGGTGTCGGCCACCAACACCATCCTGCCGTTCGCACAGCAGGGTTCGGTGCGCGTGCTGGCCACCGCCGGCGAGGCGCGCTCGCCCGATTTCCCCGACGCGCCGACCCTGGCCGAGGCGGGCTACCCGGTCACGGTGACCTCGCCGCTGGGCATCGCCGGACCGGCCGGCATGGCGCCCGAGACCGTGCGCATCCTCGACGAGGCGATCGCCCGCGCGGCGCGCAACCCCAAGCTGCTGGAGACGGCGGCGCGCTACGGCATCGGCGTCAAGTACCTCGACCATGCCGGCTACACCGCCTACGCGCACAAAGCGGCGGTCGAAGAGAAGGACGCCGTGGCGCTGATGCTGCAAGGCGCGGCCAAGCCCTGACATGGCCGATCCGCGCAACGCCGGGCCGGGCGACGGCCGCCTTTATCGCATGCCGACCGCGTTCGGCCCGGCCCTGGGGCCGCGCCAGGCGCCGGCCGGCATGCGCCACGACCCCGCCGCGAGCCCGCGCAAGTCGTGCGCGTACGCGGCCTGGCGCACCGACGCCGGGCTGCTCGGGGGGCTGCTGCCGCCCGGCTTCGCGCTGCGCGGCGAGGCCGTCGTCGTGTTCGAGTTCAGCTACATGACCGACATCGCCTGGCTGGCGGGCCGCGGCTACAACATGCTGACCGTGCGCATCCCCGCCACCTACCGGCACGGCGATACCAGCGTCGACGGCTATTTCCAGCCGGTGGTGTGGGAGAACCTGACCGAGCCCATCCTGAGCGGGCGCGAGGAACTGGGCTGGGCCAAGATCTACGCCGACCTGCCGGCCGCCACGCACGAGCACGACGAGATCGTCTGCCGCGCCGAATGGATGGGTTTCCGCTTCCTGGAATTGCGGCTGGGCGCGCGCGCGGCCGGCGGCGGCGCGCTGCAAAGCGGGCCGGTGCTGCATCGCAAGTACATTCCGGCCACCCAGCACTGGGGGCAGGCCGACGTCGACTACGTGACGCTCACGCCCGGCGGCGGCAGCCAGGCGCGCCTGCTCGACAGCGCGACGGCGCAGCGCTGCGCGTTGCGCATCGCGCGCCCGCGCTGGGAGGACATGCCGACGCAGCACGCCATCGTCGGCGCGCTGGCCGACCTGCCCCTGCTCGAGTGCGTGCGCGCCGGGACGTACCAGACCGTGGGCGGCAAGGACCTGTCGGACCAGGTGCGGCTGGATTGAGCCCGGCCTGGCGCTAGGGCTTGAGCGTGGTGACGGGCGGCTTGGGCCGCTCGTCCACCGTCAGCGAGAAGATGTCCGGGCGCGCGTAGTGCCCGACCACGTCGAAGTCCATCTTGCCGCGCGTGACGGCATCGAGGTCGATGTCGGCCACCAGGATCGCGTCTTCGTCGTAGACCGGGCCGGCCAGCAGCTGGCCCATCGGGTCGACGATGCAGCTGCCCCCGCGCATCAGCACGGTGTCGGGCTGTACGTCCAGGGCATTGTGGAATTCCGGCGGGAAGTCCTTGCCGCGCAGGTGCTGGCAGGCCGACAGCACGAAGCAGCGGCCTTCCAGGGCCACGTGCTGCATGGTCGACACCCAGGTCGGCTTGTCGTCGGCCGTGGGCGCGCAATAGATCTGGATCTGCTTGCCGTACATCGCCATGCGCAGCAGCGGCATGTAGTTCTCCCAGCAAACGACCGCGCCCAGCTTGCCCAGCGGGGTGTCGTACACCGGAAACGTGGAGCCATCGCCGTAGCCCCACAGCAGGCGCTCCAGCGCGGTGGGCATCAGTTTGCGGTGCTTGCCCAGCAGTTCGCCCTCGGGGCTGAAGAACAGGATGGTGCAGTACAGGGTGCCGCCGTCGCGCTCGATGACGCCGACCACGATGAACATGTCCTGTTCGGCGGCGATCTGCCCGATGCGCTCGGTCACCGGACCCGGCACGGCGATGGCGGTCTCGGCGTAGCGCTGGTATTGCGCGCGCCCCTGCGGCGTGCGTCCGCCCAGGAAGATATGGAAATCGGCGCCCTTGGGGTAGCCGCCCACGAAGGCCTCGGGAAACAGCGCGAGCCGCGCGCCCTGCGCCTTGGCGCTGGCGGCCAGGCGGCTCATTTTCTCGGCGGTGGCCATGGCGTCGCCCGGCACCGGTCCATCCTGTATGACGGCGATTCGATGTGTGGTCATGGGATATCCGTGTAGTGGAAGGGAAAGCGAAACGGGGCGCGCTACGGCGCGTCGCCGGGCGCGGCGACCGGCTCGAAGTCGTACAGGCCGGCGCCTTGCGCGTCGCCGATCACCAGGAACCGCGCGGGCGCGGCGCTGGCGCTGGTGACGCGGTGCGGCCGGCCGGCCAGCACCTGGAAGACCTGGGCCGGGCCGAGCACGACTTCCTGGCTGGGTTCGGTGGCGGCCACGCGCAAGGCGCCTTCGATCACGTAGAACGTGTCGATGACGGTGGTGTGCCGATGCCATGGCACTTCCTGGCCGTGCTCCAGGATCAGTTCCGTGATCTTGAAGCCCGGCCGTTCGCCGTAGCGTTGCCGGTTCCTGACCGGATACAGATGGGTGCCATCCGCGAGTTTGACCATTGCTGCTCCTGGGGTTGGGCGGCGCGGGCGCGCCGTGGTTCAGTTGGGCTTGATGCCCAGTTCGCCGATGAGCTGGCCGCGCTGGTCCAGTTCGTTGTCGATGCGCTGGCCCAGCACGGTGGGCGGTCCGCCCACCGGGGTGACGCCGCGCCCGGCCAGCTGCGCGCGTATCGCCGCGTCGCCCAGCACCTGGTCGATCTCCGACGACAGCTGCCGCACGATGGCCTCGGGCGTGCCGCGCGGCGCCAGCACGGCCTGGTAGGTGCCGCGTTCGGCGTTGGGGCGGCCCAGGGCTTCGGTCAGGGTCGGGACGTCCGGGATCAGCGGCGAGCGCGCTTCGGCGGCGACGGCCAGCGCCTTGACCCGCCCGCCCTTGACCATGGGCAGCGCGTCGCTGAAGGTGCCGAACAGGAACTCGACCTGGCCGCTCATCAGCGCCGTCATGGCCGGCGCGGTGCCGTTGTACGGAATGTCCACGGCGCTCAGGCCGGCATCGCGCACCAGCGCGGCGCCGGCCAGGTGCAGGATGCCGCCCTTGCCGGTGGTGGCGTAGTTCAGGCCGCGCTGCGCGCGCCGCGACTGCTCGACGAACTCGGCCAGGGTGCGCGCCGGCGAGGCGGCGTTGACCAGCAGGACCAGCGGTTCGGCGGCCACCAGCGAGACGGGTTCGAGATCGCGGCCCGCGCCGTAGGTGGGTTGCTTGAGCAGCAGCGAGGTGATGACGTTGCTGCTGGAGATGTACGCCAGCGTGTAGCCGTCGGGCGCGGCCTTGGCCACCGCCGCGCCGCCGATCGAGCCGCCGGCCCCGGGGCGGTTCTCGACGATGACGGGCTGGCCCAGGCGCTGGCCCAGGGCCTGCGCCAGCAGGCGCGCGTTGCCGTCGGTGGCCCCGCCCGGCGGCCATCCCACCACCAGCTTGATCGGTTGTTCGGGATAGGCGCCGGCCTGCGCGTCGTGCATGGCCAGCGCGGCGACGAATATCCCGGCGAGTATGGGCAACTTCAGCATGGACTTCCCCCTTGGTGTGCGGTGCGGTAGTGCAGTGCATCCTAGCGGGGGCGCGGCCGGCGATTGATGCCAATTCGGTCGGGATTCGGACCGATTCGGTATGAATCGCCCATCGGCCGCGCGCGGCGCGCCATGTAAGGTTTCCCCGTATGGATGCGGCCCGGCCCGGCCATGCATACTGCTGGATTGCGCCACGCGGGAGCGATTGCTGGGGAAGCTGGATGAATCTGCGGCATGTCCACTACTTCGTGACGCTGGCCGAAGAGTTGAACTTCACCCGGGCCGCGGCGCGCTGCCACATCGAGCAGGCGCCCCTGAGCCGCGCCATCAAGGCGCTGGAGCGCGAGCTGGGCCTGACGCTGCTGATACGCAATACGCGCAATGTCGAGCTCACGCCCGCCGGCCGCCTGTTCTGCGACTGCGCCAGGGTGGCGCTGGAAGAGCTGGAACTGGGCGCGCGGCGCGCCCGGCGCGCGCAGGAAGGGGCCATCGGCCAACTGACCATCGCGCACGTGGGCTCCACCGTCTACGAACTGCTGCCCAGCATCATCCGCGCGTTCAAGCGCGGCTATCCGCTGGTGGATCTGCGCATACGCCAGCTGACCACCCGCGAGCAGATTCCCGGGCTGATCGCCGGCGACATCGACGTCGGCTTCGTGCGCGTGGCGCCCGACAGCGGGCAGCTGGCGGCCGCGCGGCTGTACGCCGAACCGTTCGTGTGCGCGATTCCCGACTGGCATCCGCTGGCCGGGCGCGAATCGGTGGCGCTGGGCGAGCTGGCCTCATCGCCGTTCATCATGCTGATGCGCAGCCCGGCGCCCAGCCTGCACCAGCAGGTGCTGGACCTGTGCCGCAAGGCCGGCTTCGAACCGCGCATCGCCCAGGAAGTCGAGCAGATCGAAAGCACCGTCGGCCTGGTCGCCTCCGGCATCGGCGTGGCGCTGGTGCCGGCTTCGCTGCGCAAGCTGTCGATCCGCTCGGTGTGCTATGTGCCGCTGTGCGACGTGGCCGAGCAGGTCGAGGTGTGGGTGGCGTGGCCGCGCGAACAGGCCTCGCCGGTGGCGCAGGCGTTCCTGCAATGCGCGCGCGACACGCTGCCGGACCCGCGCGCCTGAGCCCCGCGGCGCGCCCTAGTCGATCAGCCGGTGCCGGATCGCGTACTGCACCAGTTCGGCGTTGCTGCCGACCTTCAGCTTCTGCAGGATGCGCTGGCGGTAGGTGCTGATGGTCTTGACGCTGACGATGAGCTGGGTGGCGATGTCCGTCAACCGCGTGCCTTGCACCATCAGCATCATGATCTGGTGCTCGCGCGGCGACAGCTTGTCGTGCAGGTCCTCGCCGCGCGCCATGGCCGACACCGCCTTGTCGGAGATCTCGGCCGGGAAGTAGCGCCCGCCCGAGGCGGCCTGGCGGATCGCCAGCGTCAGCGCCTTGTAGTCCATGTCCTTGGCGACATAGCCGCTGGCGCCGACCTCGAAGGCGCGCAGCGCGTATTGCTCGGCCGGATACATGCTCAGCACGATCACCGGCAGGCGCGGCCATTCGGCCCGGATCGACGGCAGCACGTCCAGGCCGCTGCGCCCGCGCAGGTTCACGTCCAGCAGCACCACGTCGTAGCTGTGGGCGCGCAGCAGGCGCAGGGCGTCCGAGGCATCGGCGGTCTCGCCCGTGACGCTGATGTCGTCTTCTTCGGCCAGCAGCCTTTTCAGGCCGTCGCGGAAGATGGTGTGGTCGTCGACGATCAGGACACGGATCATGGAGGCGGCTGCGACGGCGTTATTGCCCGCCGCGGGGAACGTTGAGGGAAGCAAGGATGCGGTTTTCCTTTTCGACGGACTCCTGCGCGAACTGGCGGTAGGCCGGTCCGTCCAGGTATTGCTGTTCCATATCATAGTTCGCCAGCGCGTCCTGGAACGGCTTTTGCGCCATGGCCTGCCTGAACCCGTCGTGCAGGCGCGCGATGACCTGCGGCGGCGTGCCCTTGGGCGCGGCCAGCCCCCAGGGCGAGGTCTGCACCATGTCGATGCCTACCTCGCGCAGCGTCGGCACGTCGGGAAAGCGCGGCACGCGTTTTTCGGTCCACACCACCAGCAGGCGCATCTTGCCGGAAGTGACGTAGGGCACCCACGACGAGGCGTCCGCCACCGACATGATGTGTCCGCCCATCAGGGCGGGCAGGGCCTCGGCCACGCCCTTGTAGGGGATGTTGCTGAGCTGGATGCCCAGGCTGGCCGAAATCTGCTCCATGGTCAGGTGCTGCGTGGTCAGGCTGCCCACCGTGCCGTAGGTCAGCTTGCCCGGGTTCTGGCGGGCGTAGGCGACGTAGTCGTCGAAGGTCTTGATGGGCGAGTCGGCCGCCACCACCAGGCCCCAGGTGAAGCCGGTCAGGCGGATGACGTAGTCCAGGTCGGTGACGGGGTTCCACTTGATGTTGGCGATGTAGGGCAGGCGGAACACGCTGTGCGCGATCAGCCCCACCGTGTAGCCGTCGGGCGCGGCGGTCTGCAGCTGGTAGGCCGGCATGACGCCGCCGGCGCCCAGCTTGTTCTCGACGATGATGGGCTGGCCGAAAATGTTCGAGGCGCTTTCGGCCAGCGCGCGCACCACGATGTCGGTCACGCCGCCGGCCGAGAAGCCCACCAGCACGCGGATCGGCTTGGCCGGAAAGGCATCGGCGGCGCGCGCGGCCGAAGGCAGGCCCAGCGCGGCCGCGCCGGCGGCCACGGTGGCGGCGCCGCCCAGTTTGATGAAGGAACGTCTTTGCACAGTAGGTCTCCCGTTACCCTGGTCCATGCCCCGCCGATTGACATGCAACGTAGGGGTCATTTAGTGTGCGGACAGTGTAAAGAGCGACAGGATGATTTATCTGTCAGATTTACCCGATTTATTTGTCATCGTTTTCTTACATTGCACCGACGTCCATGCATGATTTTCGCTGGCCCCTGGATCAGGATGATGCCAATTATCGCTTGCTGTTCGAGGGGTTGATCGAGCAGTCGGTGGCCGGCATCTATCTGCTGCAGAACGCCCACCTGGTGTATGTGAACGAGGCGTTCGCGCGCATGTGCGGCGTGCCGCGCGAGAAGCTGATCGGCCGGCCGCTGGCCAGGGTGGCGCCGCCGCAGCAGCGCGAGTCGCTGCTGCAGCAGTACGAGCGGCGCCTGACCGGCGGCGACAAGGATGCCACCTTCATGGTGCACGTCCAGCGGCCCGACGGGCAGCCGGTGGCGATCGAGATCCATGGCCGGCTGATCGACTTCCGCGGCCAGCCGGCCGTCATCGGCGTGGGCATCGACGCCACGCTGCGCCTGCGCCGGCAGGAGGAGCTGCAGCAGTCGCGGGCGGCGCTGTCCGAACTGGTCAGCCATATCGAGTCGGTGCGCGAGGCGGAGCGCCAGCGCATCGCCATGGAACTGCACGACGCGGTCGGCGGCATGCTGTCGGCGCTGAAGTTCGACATGTCGCGCCTGGCGCGCCATATCGACCGGACGCTGGGCGGGCCGGGCCAGGACGAGCGGCGCGCGCAGCTCGAAGGCGTGGTGGGCGAGTGCCTGGGCCTGGTGCAGGACACCATCGCCACGGTGCGGCAGATTTCCGAAGACCTGCATCCCAGCGCGCTGCCGCACCTGGGCCTGGCGGCGGCCATCGCCAACCACCTGCGGCAGTTCGAGGCGCGCTACGGGATCGCGTGCCGCTACGCCGGCGAGACCGGCGAACTGGGGCTGGACATGGAGGCCATGGGGCACCTGTACCGCATCTTCCAGGAAAGCATGACCAACGTGGCCAAGCACGCGCAGGCCAGCGAGGTACAGGTGCGGCTGGGCCGCGATGCGGCGACGCTGGTGCTGTCGGTGCGCGACAACGGCGTGGGGCTGTCGGGCGATGACCGGCGTCCGGGCGCCTACGGCCTGCTGGGCATGCGCGAGCGGGCGCGCCGCCTGGGCGGCACGCTGTCGGTCGGCGCGGCGCCCGAAGGGGGCACCGTGCTGACCGTGGAGATTCCCGCGCCGGGCGGCTAGCGGCCCTGGAAGCGCGCGTCGCGGCGCTCGATGAAGGACTGGATGCCTTCCTTGAAGTCCTCGGAGGCGAACACCTTGGCGCGGATTTCCGGAATGCAGGCGATGGCGGCCTGCTCGCCGCCTTCCAGGTACGCCAGCGCGGCCTGCTTGGTGGCGCGGATGCCCAGCGGCGCATTGCGGCAGATGCGCCGCGCCAGGTCGAGCGCGCGCTCGATATGCTGGCCGTAGGGCACCACCTCCTGCACGAAGCCCAGCTCCAGCGCCCGCTGGGCGCCGAACTCCTCGCACAGGAACAGGTGGTACATGGCGTTGCCCCAGCCGGTGCGGGTCAGGTAGCGGAAATGCGCGCCGCCCAGCGGCGCGATGCCGCGGCGCGATTCGAGCTGGCCGAAGCGCGCCGTGTCGGCCGCCACCACGATGTCGCACGCCAGCATGATCTCGATGCCGATGGTGAAAGTAATGCCCTGCACGACGGCGATGACCGGCTTGGTGGTGCGCCGCTTCAGGCCGAACGGGTCGACCCAGGCGTCCGGGCGCGGCTTGGCGGTGGCGTCGGGGCCGAAGAATTTCGGCATGTCCAGGCCGGCGGTGGTGTGCTCGCCGGCGGCGCACAGCACCGCCACCCACAGGCTGTCGTCTTCCTCGAAGGCGGTCAGGTGCCGGGCCAGCTGGTCCATCATCTCCGGCGAGAAGGCGTTCTTCTTGGCGGCGTTGTCGACCGTGATGATGCACAGCGGGCCGTCGCGCTCCAGGCGCACCTCGCCGGCTTGCTTGATTGCTTCCATGTCTGTCTCCGTGCGAGGCTCAGGATACGGCCTTGGCGCGCTTGATGGTGGAGTCCAGCCCGCGCTTGAGGTGGGCCTGGAATTCCTCGGTGACGTGCGAGAGCTGATGCACGTCGAAGTGGGCCTGGACGGCGGCGCGAAAGCCCTGCGCGTCCCAGGTGCGGTTCAGCGAGCGCTTGGTGAAGCGCAGGCCGTAGGGCGGGGCGGCGGCGATGGTGTTGGCCAGCTCCAGCGTGGCCTGCTCCAGTTCGGCCAGCGGCACCACGCGGTTGATCATGCCGATCTGCAGCGCCTCGGCGGCGGGCAGGCGCGCGCCGGTGAAGATCAGTTCCTTGGCCTTGCGCATGCCCATCACCCAGGGGTGGATCAGCACCTCCAGGCTGGCGGTGCCCATCGAGTGCGCTACCGGGTCCGAGAAGAAGGCGTTGTCGGCGCAGACGATCAGGTCGCACATGTTGGCGACCATGTAGCCGCCGGCGATGCAGGCGCCCTGGACCTGGGCGATGGTGGGCTTTTTCAGGTCGTGGATGCGCAGGCAGTATTCGAGGAAGTGTTCTTCCTCGTACTCCCAGCGTTCTTCCACGGTGGGGTTGGGGCGCTCGACGCGGGCCGATTTCAGGTCGTGGCCGGCCGAGAAGTGGTCGCCGACCGCGCCGATGATGAGCACGCGCACGGCGTCGTCGGCTTCGGCCGCGCGCACGGCGTCGTCCAGCTCGCGCAGCAGCGAGCGGCTCTGGGCGTTGCGCACTTCGGGGCGGTTCAGGTAGATGCGGCAGACCGGGCCGAGATGCTCGACGCGGATGAACTCATAAGACATGGCGATCTCCTACACTGCGGCCGGGTCGGCCGTCTCGATGAAATACGGGATGGTGAACGTGGCCAGGGCGTCGCGCACCTGTTGCGGCGCCAGGCCGGGTACGAGCAGGCGGATGCGCACGGCCGGGCCGTCGGCCAGCGCCAGCGCATAGCCGGTTTCGATGCCGGCGCCGCGCAGCGCCTTTTCGAAGCCGCGCAGCATGGCGTCTTCGCGCAGCCGATGCTTGAGGATCTTGCCCACCGGCGACTTGGGCAGCGCGGCCATGAGGTAGCAGTCCTTGGGCACGGCGGCGCGCTCGGCGATGTCCGGACGCACCTCGGCCAGCAGCCGGGCCGCGTCGAGGTCGGCGCCGTCGACCAGCTGCACATAGGCCACCGGCACTTCGCCGGCGTAGCCATCGGGGCGCGCCACCACGGCTGCCTCCAGTACCTGCGGATGGCGGTAGAACGCTTCCTCGACCGCCTTGGGGTCGATGTTGTGGCCGCCGCGGATGATCAGGTCCTTGGTGCGTCCGGCGATCCAGATGTAGCCATCGGCGTCGATGCGCGCGACATCGCCCGTATCCAGCCAGCCCGGCTCCAGGAATCCGCCTTGCGCGCCGGCCGCGTAGCCGTCGAACACGGTGGGGCCTTGCAGCGCCAGCACGCCGGTCTCGCCCGGCGCGCAGTCGCGCGGCGCGGCGCCCGGTTCCAGGCGCGCCACGCGCGCGCGGTGGTACGGGAACAGCAGGCCCACCGAGCCGGTCTTCACTGGTCCGCCGCGCGGATTCATCATGCAGACCGAGGTGGTCTCGGTCATGCCGTAGCCTTCGCGCACCGGCAGGCCGGTCAGCGCCAGGAAGCGCCGCGCCACGTTCTCGGACAAGGGAGCCGAACCCGACAGCACGCCCTTGACGCACGAGATGTCGTGGCCGCCGATGGGCATCTGCACCAGCTGATTCATGATGGTCGGCACGATGGTCAGGTAATTGACCTGGCAGGCCTGCACCACTTCCCAGATGCGCGCCAGCAGCTGCGGGTGCTTCCAGCCCACCGAGGTGGCCAGCACCAGCGTGCCGCCGCGCGCCAGCGTGGCCAGCGAGCCGGCGAACGCGCCCACCACGTGGTAGAGGGGCGTGGCCGACAGGCGGCTTTCGCCCTCGACGATGCCGGCCACCGCGGCGCTGAGCCAGGCGCTGACCACTTCGTTCCAGTGGCTGTGGCGCACCAGCTTGGGATCGCCGGTGGTGCCGCCGGTCGGAAACAGCGCGGCGAGGTCATGCGGCCCGATGGCGCGCGCGAAATCCAGCGCGTCGGCGCGGTAGCCGTCGATCACCGCGTCGTAGTCCAGGAAGCGCCGGCCGGCCGGCGCGGCGCCGGCGCGCGAGCCGCCCAGCCGCACGATGGTGCGCAGCTGCGGGCACAGTTCGGCCACGCGCAGGACCTTGTCCCAGATGTCGAGCTGCGCGTCGCCGCCGTAGGCCATCAGCATGCGGGCGTCCGCCGCGCGCACGATGGCGGCGATCGCCTCGGGTTCGAGCATCCAGTTGATCGGGTTGACGATGGCCGCGGCCTGGCCGCCCCACAGCGCGTACTGGCCCTGCGGCGTGTTCGGCAGCAGCAGGCTGACCACCTCGCGCGGGCCCACGCCCTCGGCGTGGATCAGGTTGGCGGTCTGGTGCACGCGTTCGAGCAGGCGGCCGAAATCGATGTCCTCGCGCTCGTGGCAGGCGGCCGGGTCGGGCAGGTAGCGGATGGCCGTGGCGCGCGGCGCCTGGCGGCAGCCGCGCGCCAGGAAGGCGTAGGTGCTGTCCGGCAGCCCGCGTTCGTGCAGCGGCACGGCTTCGAACTGCCGGATGCGCTCGGCCGTGGACAGGTCGGCGCGGACCCAGTATCGGGGTATCTCCATATGCTCTTCGGGGCGGTGCGCGGGCTTCAGGCGGCCAGCGCGCAAGGGGTTGTCAGGCAGTCGGCGGGCACGAACAGCCGCCGCAGGCGCATTTCGGTCTCGGGAAACAGGTGCTCGAAGTAGAAACGCGCCGTGGCCAGCTTTTCGGCCCGCAAGGGGTCGTCCTCCGGCAACCGGGTCAGCGCGGTTTGCGCGGCCCGGCTCCAGAAGTAGCCGTATACCAGATGTCCGACCAGGCGCAGGAAGTCGGTGGACGAGGCGCCCACCTGGGCGGGGTCGCGCGCGGCCAGTTCGGCCAGGCGCGGTACGGCGTCGGCCACCTGGCCGGCCAGCTCGCGCAGCGGCTGGCCGAAGCGCGCGCCGCCTTCGACGGCGCTCACCGCGGCGGCCTGCGCCTGCGCCATCGCCAGCAGCTGGCTCAGGCGCGCGCCCTGGTCGGCCAGCACCTTGCGCGCCAGCAGGTCGTGCGCCTGCACGCCGTTGGTGCCTTCGTAGATGGGCAGGATGCGCACGTCGCGCAGGGTCTGCTCGATGCCGGATTCGACGATATAGCCGCTGCCGCCGTGGACCTGCACCGCCAGGTTCACCGACTCCACCGCGTTGTCGGACACGAAGGCCTTGGCCACCGGGGTGAGCAGGCTGAGCAGGCCGCCGGCGCGGTCGCGCTCGGCCGGGTCGGCGGCGTGCAGCTCGGTGTCGATCTGCAGCGCCAGCCAGTAGAGGAACATGCGGGCGCCCTGCGCCCAGGCCTGCTGGGTCAGCAGCATGCGGCGCACGTCGGGCTGCAGGATGATGGGGTCGGCGCGCGTGATGGCCTTCTCGTGGCCGGGCGCGCGCGATTGCAGGCGTTCGGCGGCATAGGCCAGCGATTTCTGCAGGGCCGTCTCGGTCAGGCCCAGCGCCTGCGCGCCGGTGCCCAGGCGCGCCGAGTTCATCATGACGAACATGGCGGCCAGGCCCTTGTTGGGTTCGCCCACCAGGTAGCCGCGGGCGTTCTCGAAGCGCAGCACGCAGGTGGCGTTGGCGTGCAGGCCCAGCTTGTGTTCGATGGCGTCGCAATAGACGCCGTTGCGCTCGCCGGGCTCGCCCTGCGCGTCGGGCAGGCGCTTGGGCACCACGAACAGCGAAATCCCGCGCGTGCCGGCCGGGGCGTCGGGCAGGCGGGCCAGCACCATGTGCACGATGTTGGAGGCCAGGTCGTGCTCGCCCGAGGAGATGAACATCTTGCTGCCGCTGATGCGGTAGGCGCCGTCGCCGTCCGGTTCGGCCCGGGTGCGCAGCAGCCCCAGGTCGGTGCCGGCCTGCGATTCGGTCAGGCACATGGTGCCGGTCCATTCGCCGCTGGCCAGCCGGGGCGCGTAGATCGCCTGCAGCGCCGCGCTGGCGTTGGCGCGGATGCAGCGGTAGGCGCCCTCGGACAGGCGCGGGTAGAGCGCGAACGAGATGTTGGTCGCGCCCAGCATTTCGCCGACGATGGCCGAGGCGACGGTCGGCAGGCCCTGGCCGCCATGGTCTGGGCTGGCGCACAGGCCCGACCAGCCGCCTTCGGCATAGGCGCGATAGGCCTCGACGAAACCGGCGGGAGTGCGCACTTCGTGGCCTTCCAGGCGGCAGCCGGCGCGGTCGCCGCTGGCGTTCAGCGGAGCCAGCACGCCGTGGCACAGGCGGTCCGCGCCCTCGATGACCTGGTCCAGCGTCTCGCGGTCGATGGCCATGGGGGCCGCGCGCCTGGCCAGTTCGCCTTCGATGTCCAGCACGTCGTAGAGCGCAAACTGCATATCGCGCTGAGGCGCCGTGTATAGCCCGTCTTTCATGTCGTCCTGCCGCTCCTATCTATGATGAATGGCAGTGTGCATCAGGCATTGCCGTGAGGTAATGTCAGAATTTGACTATGTATCTGTCAGATAAATCTGAATAGTGACGGGGTGTCCATGGACGAGGGTATCGCCGCCGCGGCGCGCGCGCTGGCCCTGGGCGATGCGCTGGCGGCGCTGAACCAGGTGGCCTTGCGCGACGACGCGCCGGCGCTGGCCCTGCGCGGCATCGCGCTGGCGCAGCTGGGCGATTTCGACCGGGCGCGCGCGCTGGTGCGCCGCGCCGCGCGCGCCTTCGGGCCGGGCAATGCCGTGGCCCGGGCGCGCTGCGCGCTGGCCGAAGGCGAGATCGCGCTGGCCGCGCGCGACCTGGCCTGGCCCGGCGCCGCGCTGCGGGCCGCGCAACGCACGCTGGCCGCGCATGGCGACTGGCGCAACGCGGCCTACGCGCAGTACCTGGAGGTGCGGCGCCTGCTGCTGGTGGGCGAGCTGGAACGGGCGGCCGAGTGGCTCGAGCGCCTGGAGCGCCCCTTCCTGCCGCACGACCTGCGCGCCATCCACGACTTGCTGGCCGCCGGCCTGGCGATGCGCCAGTTGCGGGCGGGGGCGGCGCGGGCGGCGCTGGCGCGCGCGGCCCAGGCCGCCCGCCATGCCGCCATTGCGCCGCTGGCCGCCGAAGTCGCGCGGGCGGCCAGCCTGCTGGATGCGCCGGTGGCGCAGGTGCGGTCGCGCGGCGGCGAGCGGCCGGCGCGCCTGGACGAGGTCGAGGCCTTGCTGGCCGGGCCGGTGCTGGTGGTCGACGCCTGCCGTTATGTGGTGTGCGCGGGCGCCGCGCGGGCCGTGCTGTCCCGCCGTCCGGTGCTGTTCGCGCTGGCGCGGGCGCTGGCCGAGGCGTGGCCGGGCGAGGTGGCCCGCGAGGCCTTGATCGACCAGGTGTTCCGCACGCGCGTGCCGGACGAGTCGCACCGCGCGCGCCTGCGGGTGGAAATCGGGCGCCTGCGCGCGGCGCTGCGCGGCATGGCGGCGCCGCGGGCCACCGGCCGCGGCTATGTGCTGGCGCCGGACGGGGCGCGCCAGGTGGCGGTGCTGGCGCAACCGGTGCAAACGCCGCATGCGGCGGTGCTGGCCTTGCTGGCCGACGGGCAGGCGTGGTCGAGTTCGGCGCTGGCTCTGGCGCTCGATGCCAGCCAGCGCTCGGTGCAGCGGGCCCTGCAGGCGCTGGCCGCGGCCGGACGCGCGCAGGCCCTGGGGCGGGGGCGCACGCGCCGCTGGGTGGCCGCGCCAGCCGCGGCATTCGCGACAAACTTGTTGCTGTGCACCGCCTTGCCGGCGTTCTAGCATGAGGCCGTATCCAACTTTCTCCGGAGCCAGCCATGAAGCGATCCCCCGCCCATATCGTCCGCGAATACGGCCCGTTCGCGGGCGTCGAACAGGTGCACGGCCTGACCTATGACGGGCGCCACGTCTGGTTCGCCGTCGGCGACAGCCTGGCCGCGCTGGAGCCGGAAAGCGGCGAGGTGGCGCGCCGCATCGATGTGCCGGCGCAGGCCGGCACCGCCTTCGACGGCCGGCACCTGTTCCAGATCGCCGGCGACGTGATCCAGAAGATCGACCCGGCCAGCGGGCGCGTGCTGGGCACCATCGCGGCGCCGCCGGGCGGCTGCAACTCGGGCCTGGCCTGGGCCGAGGGCATGCTGTGGGTGGGGCAGTACCAGCCGCGCCAGATCCTGCAGCTCGATCCGGCCACCGGCGCCATCCTGCGCACGCTGCAATCGGACCGCTATGTCACCGGCGTGACCTGGGTGGACGCGCAGCTGTGGCATGGCACCTGGGAAGATGGAACGGCCGACCTGCGGCGCGTCGACCCCGCCACCGGCGAGGTCCTGCAGGTGCTGGAGATGCCCGCCGGCGCGGGGCTGTCGGGATTGGAGTCCGACGGCGCGCAGCGCTTTTTCTGCGGCGGCGGCGATCGCGCCGTGGTGCGCGTGGTGCGCCGGCCGGCCGCCGAATAGCGCCGCAGGCGCGGCGCGCCTAGCGCGAGCGGGCGCGCGCGGTCTTGCGCGGCGTGGCGCGGGCGGTGTCGCGCGCCGCGGGTGCGGCGTTGGCGGTGAGTTGCTCCAGCCAGCCCAGCGCGTCGACGTACGACAGGAACTGCTGCAGGTAGCCGGGCGAAAGCCCTTGCATCAGCGCCAGCGAACGGTGCGCCAGATGGCTGGAGTTCAGCGGGCCGGCATTCTCGGGCACCAACTGCTCCGACTGGCGCAGTTGCCGGTCGGTGCTCAGGCGGGTCCAGGCCTGGCGGAACTCGTCGAGCAGAGGCAGTTCCGGATAGGCGGGCCGCGCCGGCGCGGCCGCCGCGATCTGCGCGCACAGCTGGCCTAGCGGGCCGGGCGCGCGTGCCGGGTCCGGCCCGGCCGGCGGCGCGGCCGCCGCGGTCTCGGGGCAGGCGGCCATCAGGCCGGCCAGGCGTTCGTCCAGCAGCTGGCGCGCCTGGCCCTCGTGGCCGGCGGCGCGGCGCGCCAGCGCCTGCAGGTAATGAAAGCGCAGCGGGTCGGCCTGCTCGCCGCCGCGCTCGCGCCAGGCGTCGAGCCGGGCCTGGGCCTGGCGCGCGGCGTCGTCAGTCACGGGCTGGCACCTTGTCGGCCGATTGGCGTGGGATGGGGGCGATCTCGACGCGCCGGTTCTGCGCCCGGCCGGTCTCGTCGGCGTTCGAGGCCACCGGCTGCTCGGCGCCGAACGCGGCGGCGAAGACCGAGGCGGCCGGGATGCCGGCGTCGATCAGCGCGCGCGTGACGGTCAGGGCGCGTTGCGCGGACAGCTCCCAGTTGTCGGCGTAGCGGCGATTGCCCTGGTGCACCTGCTGGTCGTCCGTGAAGCCGCTGACCATCAGGATTTCGTCGTGGGCGCGCAGATAGGCCGACAGCGGCGCGACCAGGCTGGCCAATATTTCGCGGCCCTCGGGTTGCAGCTGGTCGGAGTTCAGGGCGAACAGCACGTTGCCGCTGATGCCGATCCGGCCGTCGACCAGCGTCACGCGGCCGGCGGCCAGCGGCGCGGCCAGGGCCTGCTCGAGCGCCTCGCGGCGCTGCGTTTCGGCCTGGCGCTGCTCGACTTCCGCCTCCAGCCGGGTGGACAGTTCGATCTGCATGCCGACCACGCCCACCAGGATCAGCACGAAGGCGCCCAGCAGTACCGACATCAGATCGCCGAACACCGCCCAGGTGGGCACGGCGGCGTCGGGGCCGGCGTCGAGATGCTCGTTCATGGCGTTTCGGCGGCTTCGGCGCCGGCCGGCTCGGGCTGCTGCGCCAGGCGCTGCAGGTCTTCGAGGATCTGCTTCTGCGACAGGACGCTGAGGTCGACCACTTCGCGCGCCTGCGCCACGTAGTAGGCCAGTTGCTCATCGCTGCGCGCCAGCGATTTGTCCAGCGCCGTTTCGATGCGGCCCAGCTGCTCGGCCAGCCTGTCGTTGGCGGCGCCGAACACCTGCGCCGCGGCGCCGAAGGCCTCGCCCAGGCTGGCCACGTCGGCCGCGCTGGCGGTGGCCTGCGCGCTGGCCGCTTCGAGCCGGCCGGCGCCGCTTTCTATGCTGTCGGCAAAGCGCGCGCCCACGCGTTCGAGCAGGTCGGCCGACGAAGCCACCAGGGCGTCGATCGCCTCGCGCTGCTCGCTGGAGGCGTGATTGACCGCGCCCAGCAGCGTCTCGACCGTCGCCAGCAGGCGGCTGCGCTCTTCCAGCATGGCGTTGTCGCGTTCCATGCTGTCGACCAGTTTCTGGCGCAATTCGGCCACCACGTCGGCCGCGGCGCGCGGCGCCTGCGCGGCCGCTTCGAGCAGCTGGCCGATCTCGGCGACGGTGCGGGTGGCGTGTTCGCGCGACTGCGAGGAAATGTCCTGGGCGGTCTGCGCCAGCGTGGCGCAGATTTCGCGCTGCTGCTCGGCCGTCTGTGCGCCGGTTTCCTGCCAGGCGGTGCGCAACTGCGCCGCCATGGCTTCCAGCGCGTGGGTCCAGGCGCTTTCGCGCTGCGCGTCGCGCGCGGCCAGCTCGGCCTGCAGTTGCGTTTGCGATTGTTCCACCGCGTGCAGCAGCTCGGCCGTGTGGCGCGCGAAGGCGCCGGCCGCCTCGGCCACGGTCTGGCCTTGCTGGCTGGCCAGCGCCGCGGCCGCCTGCTCCTGCCGCGTCACGGCGTCGCGCCAGCCGTCGCGCACCTCGTCGGTGGCGCCTTGCAGGCGCGCCGCCACGGTGTCGAGCAGGGCGGCCGAGCGCTGCTCGAAATGCGCCGCCAGTTGCTGCTGCGCGCTGCGCAGCGATTCGGCCAGCGATTCGCTGGCCTGCTGGTGCCGCGCCAGGGCGTCGTTCCAGATGCCGGCCACGCCGGCGGTGCTGGCTTCGAAGCGGCCCGACAGTTCGGCCAATTGCTGTTGCACGGCCTGCCCGATGGTTTCGCGCCAGGCGGCCGTCTCGCTGGCCAGGCCGGCCAGCGTTGCCTGCACGGCGGGCTGGATGGCCGCGCCGGCGGCCTGGGCGCTGGCGGCGACGCTGTCGTTGAGGGTCTGCCGCACCGACGCCGCCAGGCCGGTATAGGCTTGGGCGGCTTTCTCGTGGAAGGCGTCCTGGCCGGCGGCCAGCCGCTCGGCCATCGCCTGGCTGTGCTGGCCGAGCGCGTCGGCCACGGTCCGGCCCTGCTGGTCCAGCCTGGCGGCCAGTTCGCGCGTTTCGCCCGCCAGGGTGCTGGCCAGCGATTCGCCCTGTTGCGTCAGGGCGGTGGCCAGCGACGCGTTCTGTCCGGTGAGGGTGGCGGCCAGCGTGTCGCCCTGGCGCGCCAGGCCGTCGGACAGCGCCGCGCCTTGCTGCGTCAGCGTGGCGGCCAGCGACTCGCCCTGTTGCGTGAGGGTCTGCGCGAGCGTGCTGCTTTGCCGCGCCACGGTATCCGAGAGCGTATCGCTTTGCCGGGTCAGGCTGGCGGCCAGCGTCTGGCTGTGCTCGCCCAGGCTGGCGCCCAGGCGCCGGCTTTGCTCGTCCAGGCTGCTGGCCAGGGTCTGGCTCTGGCGGTCCAGGCGTTCGGCCAGGGTGTCGCTTTGCCGCGTCAGGGTGTCGGCCAGGGTCTGGCTCTGGCGGGTCAGGGCGTCGGTCAGCTGGCGGCTTTGCTGGGCCAGGCCGTCGTTGACCGCCTGGCTGTGCTGCGCCATGGCGGCCAGCATGGCCTGCAGGCGATCGACCAGGGCCGGCATGCCCTCGGCCTGGCGTTGCAGCAGCTGGAAGCTGGCTTCGCGCTGGTGGGCCAGCGAATGCGGGCGCAAGGTGGAGGCAATGCGCGCGTCCAGCGCCTGGCCGGCCTGGATGCGTTCGCGCCGGCACAGCGCCGACAGCAGCCCCAGCATGGCCGAGGCGGCCACGCCCGCCACCGAGGTGCCGAAGGCGAAGCCCAGGCCCTTGACCGGCGCGGCCAGCGAGGCGCGGATGGCTTGCAGGTCGGTGGCGCTTTCCAGCGCGATGCCGGTGCCGCGCAGCGTGGCCACCATGCCCAGGAAGGTGCCGAGCATGCCCAGCAGCACCAGCAGGCCCACCAGGTAGGGCGTCAGCGCGGGGCCGGGCAGGGCGACCCGCTCGCCGGCGATGCGCAGCCGCGTGGCATTGCGCAGGCTGGGATGCAGCGGCGCCAGCCAGGCCGCCAGGTCGGCGGGCGGCTCGGTGGTGGCGGCCAGCGCATGGTCCAGGGTGGCGGTGGCGCGCTGATAGCGGTAGAGCTCGAGCGCGCCGGCCAGGTAGATGATGCCCACCAGGGCGGTGATGGCCAGGCCCAGGGGGTTGGAGCCGACATAACCGGCGCCGATCCAGCAGACGGCGCCCAGGCCAGCCAGGAAGACGGCAATGTTGATGAGGGTTCTGATCATGGGTTTCTGGTTAGCTGGCGCGAAGGGCTGCCAGCAGCCCTTCGACCGGTTGTAGACGAATATCGAGCTCGGCCAGCAGCACGCTGCGCATGTCGCGGCCGAACGTGGCCAGCCATGCGCCAGGCTGCGGCGGCGCCGCGTCGCCGGCCTCTTGCGGTCCGGCCAGCGCGGCCTGGCGCAGGCGCTCGAAGTGGCGTTCCAGCAGCGTCGGCACGGCGGCCAGCAGCGTGCGTTCGCGCGCGCCCAGCGAGCGTTCCATGATGGCGTCGACCACCGCCAGGCGCGTGTGCGCCGGCGCGCGGGCGGCCAGCGCGGCGCGCAGGCGGCCGCGCAGGACGGCAATGGTGTTTTCCATCGTCTGCTGCAAGGCCTGGTAGCGCTGCCGATACTCGGTGTATTCGACGTCCTCGTCGCGCGGCGCGGGCCGGGCCGGCGCGCGCGCGCGGTTGCGCGCGGCCGCGTTCCTGCCCTTGCCGGCAATGGCCTCGATCAGCGTGGCGCGCACGCGCTCGCATTCCTGGGCTTCGGCGCTGCCGTCGGCGGACTGGCCGCGCGGCACGGCCGGCGGTTCGCCGTTGAGCGCCGCCGATAGCGCGATGGCGTCGGTCCAGCCGAGCCAGTGGCTCAGCCGGTCCGCGAGGGACTGTCGGGATTCCGGAGCATCGACCTCGGTCAGGCGCGTAAGCAGGCGTACGAGCGTCGGACCGCTGAAACCGGTTCGCTGTGGCACTTGCACCATACCGGCAGAGTCAAAAACCGTGCAGTTTACACGCGGGGCGGGCGGTCTTCTAGCGAAACGGCCTGGCGGCGGCGTCCATGCGGGCGCAGGGTGAAGTGATTTGATACAAAGCGACGGCGCTTTGCGCTTTCGCCGAACTCCGGTCGGGGCCGGCCGTCCGGCGGTCCGGCCCCGTCCGCAGCAAGTGGCTTGCCTGGCCCGGCCCGTGGAATCGATGCTTGCGCCGCGCGGCGCGGCGGACCTACGCTGGCGGTAGTGCCTGGTTTTCCCGCCGCGCGGGGCCCTGGGAAGGCGCGCCGCGCATCTACACGACGAGGTCCGAAATGCGATTCATGGTACTGGTCAAGGCCGACCGCAACAGCGAAGCCGGCGTCATGCCCGAAGAACGGATGCTGGCCGAAATGGGCAAGTTCAACGAAGCGCTGGTGCAGGCCGGCGTCATGCAGGCCGGCGAAGGCCTGCACCCCAGCTCGCGCGGCGCGCGCGTGCATTTCTCGGGCAAGGACCGCAAGGTCGAGCATGGGCCGTTCGACACGCCCGGCCTGATCGCCGGCTTCTGGCTGTGGCAGTGCGCCTCGCTCGAGGAGGCGATCGATTGGGTCAAGCGCTGCCCCAATCCCATGCTGGGAGACTCCGAAATCGAGATCCGCCAGATCTTCGAGGCCGAGGATTTCGGCGCGGCGTTCACGCCCGAGCTGCGCGAACAGGAAGCGCGTTTGCGCCAGCAGATCGAAGCGGAAGCGCGCAAGCCGTAGGTGCGGGGGGCCTGGCGGTCCTGCTGCAGGCGTGCTTGGATCATGACATAATGACGTCATGATGTCTGAATCGAACCATGCCCCGCTCTATGCCCGGGTCGAGGCCGTGCTGGCCGAGGCGATCGCCGCGGGCGAACTGCCGCCGGGCAGCCAGTTGCCCGCCGAAGACGGCCTGATCGCGCGCTTCCAGGTCAGCCGCACCACGGTGCGCAAGGCCATCCAGAACCTGGCCGAGCGCGGGCTGGTCGAGATCCGGCGCGGCAAGGGCACCTTCGTGGCGCAGCCGAGGGTGGTGCAGGAGCTCACCGAGCTCACCGGTTTCGTGGAGGACATGCAGGCCTTGGGCCGCGTGCCCTCGGCGCGCCTGCTGGACGCCGAGATCGTGGCCGCCGGCCAGGCCGTGGCGCGCCAGCTGGCGGTGGCGCCGGGCACGCAGGTCATGCGCATCCGGCGCGTGCGCCTGGCCGATGGCGTGGCCATGTCGCTGGACGAAACCTATCTGCCGCGCGAAATCGGCGAACAGGTCGTCACGCACGACCTGGAGGCCGAGCCCATCTTCGCGCTGCTGGAACAGAAATACGACTTGCCGCTGGTCGAGGCCGAATACCGGCTCGAGGCCGCCATCGCCACGCCCGAAGTGGCGCGGGCCCTGGCGGTGCCGCCCGGCAGCCCGGTCTTCCTGATCGAGCGCACCTCGTATTGCGCGGGCCCCCGGCCCATCGACTACGAAAAGCTGTACTACCGCGGCGACCTGATCCGCTTCGTGACGCGGCTGGCGCGGCGCGCGCGGCCCGTGCCGGCATGACCGTGGCCGGCCTGTGGCTGTTCGCCATGGCGCTGGGTGCCAGCGCGCTGGGCGGCATGCTGGGCATGGCCAGCGGCATCTTCATCGTGCCCCTGCTGGTGCTGTGGGGCATCGACGTGCACGCCGCCATCGCGGCCAGCATTGTTTCGGTGATTGCCTGTTCGTGCGGCAGCGCGGCGGCCTTCCTGCAAAGCGGGTTGACGCACGTGCGGCTGGCGGTGGTGCTGGAGACGGCCACCACGCTGGGCGCGCTGACCGGCGTCTTCCTGGTGGGGGCGGTGCCGGTGGCGGCGCTGTATGCGCTGTTCGCCGTGGTGCTGGTGGTATCCGCCTGGCAGATGCTGGCGCGCCGGCGCGACCCGGCGCGCGCGAGCGGTGCGCCGGCGTGCCGCTGGGCCGGCGCCTTGCGGCTGCATGGCCGCTACCGTGATCCCGCCGCCGGCCGGCACCGGCGCTACCGCGTGCAGCGCCTGCCGCTGGGCATGTCGCTGATGTACGGGGCCGGCGTGCTGTCGGCGCTGCTGGGCATCGGCAGCGGCGTGCTCAAGATCCCGGCGATGGACAGCGCGCTGCGCCTGCCCCTGAAAGTGTCGTCGGCGACCTCCAATTTCATGATCGGAGTGACCGCGGCGGCCAGCGCCGCGGTGTATTTCGCGCGCGGCGAGATCGATCCGGCGGTCGCCGGACCGGTGGCGCTGGGCTCGGTCGCCGGCTCGGTGCTGGGCGCGCGCATCCTGATGCGCGTGTCCGGCGAACGGCTGCGCCTGCTGTTCGTGGCGGTGCTGGCGCTGCTCGCGGTGCAGATGCTGCTGATGGCGCTGGGCGTGCAATGGCCCGGAGGCGGCCGATGAGCGCGCGCGCCGGAGCGGGGCTGGAGATCCGCCTGGCCGTGCTGTTGCGCGCCGGCACCTGGGCGGCCTGCCTGATCATCGCGGCGGGCCTGCTGCTGGGCATGATCGACGCGCCGGCCGGCGCGCGCGTGGTGAACGCGGGGATCGTGCTGTTCATCGCGCTGCCGGCGGCGCGCCTGCTGGCCATGCTGGCGGCCTTCGCGCGCCAGCGCGACTGGCGCTATGCGCTGATCGTGGCGCTGGTGCTGGCCATCATGGCGGCGGGCCTGGCGCTGGGCTTGCGCGCGGGCTAGCTAGGGCTTGACCATCGAGCGGGGCAGGTTGATGAGGAAGTCGGCCAGGCCCTTGGCGCCTTGCGCCAGGCTGATGTGGCGCATCATCATCCGGTGCGCGCGCTCGGGGTCGTGGTCGAGGATGGCTTGGACCAGCTCGCCGTGCTGCTCGTACGAGGCGCGCACCCGGCCGACCGCGATGAAGGCGTGGCGCAGATAGGCGCCGGTGCGCGCGCGCAGCGCCAGCAATTGCTCGCGCAGGTAAGGGTTGCGGCAGCCGTGGTACAGCACTTCATGGAAGCGGTGGTTGGCCTCGCGCCAGGCCTGCGCGTCGTCGGCCTGCGCCACCGGCGCGGCCTCGCGATGCACGCGGGCCAGCTCGGACCGCTCCTCGGCCGTCATGCGCTGGCACGCCATGCGGGTGCACACGCCTTCCATCTCCGCCATCAGCTCCCAGATCGCCAACAGTTCCTGCACGTCCATGCGCGCCACCACCGCGCCGCCGCGCGGCTGGCTGTCGAGGATGCCCTGGACCTTGAGCTGCAGCAGCGCTTCGCGCACCGGGGTGCGCGAAACCTGGTGGCGGGCGGCCAGTTCCTGTTCGTCGATGGCATCGCCCGGCAGCAGGACGCCGTTGCGGATATCGGCTTCGAGCGCCTGCCGGATGCGGTCGCTGACCTTCATGGCATAGGGACAAACGTGGCTTGCATGAAATTATTCGGTGGTCTATAAATATATTTATACTCTGATTAAATAATACATCAAGGGGTGTTTGGGTATGCAGGATCAACCACTGGCGCCGTCCGACCCGGCCGTTGCGCCGCCCGATGAAGCCGCCGTGCGCGCCCTGTTGGCGAGCCAGGGCATCGCCGCCAGCGAGCGCGAGGCGCGCGCGGTGGCCAGGGCGTTGGCGCGGCTGGCGGGCGCCGCGCCGGGAGGCTCGGCATGACCCCGGCCGGCTTGCCCGACAGCATTGCCGGCCTGCGCGCGCAACTGGCGGCTGGCGCGCTGGACGTGGCGCAGGCGCTGGCGCTGCAGCGCCAGGCCTGCGAGGCCGATGGCTGGCATTGCGTGGTGGCGCTGCCCGACGACGCGGGCGAGCCGCCGCCGGCATCCCTGCCGCTGGCCGGCGTGGGGCTGGCCCATAAAGATATCTTCGTGCTGCCCGGCCGCGTGCCCGAGTGCGGCGCGCGCCATCCCTGGCCGGATGCGCCGGTGCGGGCGGCCACGGTGATCCGCCGCCTGGCCGCCGCCGGCAGCCGGCCCCTGGCGGCGCTGGCCATGGCCGAACACGCCAGCGGCGCCACCGGCGAGAACCCGCGCTATCCCTTGCCGCGCAATCCGCTCGACGCGGACGCGGCGGTGGGCGGCTCGTCCAGCGGCTCGGCCGTGGCGGTGGCCGCGGGCCTTTGCTATGGCTCGCTGGGCACGGACACGGCGGGGTCGGTGCGCATTCCGGCCGCCACCTGCGGCGTGGTGGGCCTGATGCCGACGCGCGGCCTGCTGCCCGGCGACGGCGTGGCGCCGCTGGCCGGCGAACTGGATACGGTGGGCGTGCTGGCGCGTTGCGCCGACGACGCGCAGGCGGTGCTGCACGCCGCGCTCGACGCCGCGCAGGCGGCCGCGCTGGACGCGTCGGCCACGCCGGCCATGGAGCGGTGGCGCATCGCCACGTGCTGGATCCATCCCGACCCCGCGGTGCGCCTGGACCCGGCCGTGCATGCCGCGCTGGAGGACTACGCCACCGAGTGCAGCGCGCGCGGCCGGCGCCGCGAGGCGCGCCTGGCGGCCTTGCCGCAATGGATACGCCTGGCGCAGACGCTGCTGTATGCGGGCAGCGCCGCCGCGCATGCGCAGGCCCTGCGCGGGCAGGCGCCGGCGCTGGGCGCGCTGGCGCGCAACCTGGCGCTGACCGGCGCGGCCATGCCGCCAGCCTGGGCGCATGCCGCCCTGGCGCAACGCCGCGCGCAGGTCGACGCCTTCGTGGCCGAGGCGCTGGCCGACAGCGACGTGCTGCTGACGCCCGCCTTGCCCGGGCCGGTGCCCGACTGGTCGCAGGTGCTCACCAGCTCGCCCGGTTTCGAGGCGCGGCGCCTGCTGGACCTGTTCTGCTGGCTGTCGTTCGTCAATTACCTGGGCCTGCCGGCGATCGTGTTCCCGGTCGGCCGCGACGCGGCGGGGCGGCCGATCAGCGTGCAGGCCATCGCGCGCCCCGGCGGCGAGGCCATGTTGCTGGCGCTGGCGCGCCAGGCCGGGCATAGCCGTTTCGGCGGCCGGGGCTTCGCGCAGCAGCCCGGCCTTCCCCTTGCCCGTTCCCGAGAGCGAGTCTGACCATGCCCCAGCTATCCGCATCGCCGGCACTGCAGCGCTTCCGCGTCCTGGACCTGTCGCGCGTGCGGGCCGGCCCGACCTGTGTGCGCATGCTGGCCGATTTCGGCGCGGACGTGATCCGGATCGAACCGCCGCCGGGCGTCGATCCCAACGAGGCGATGTTCGCCGCCGACCGCTGGAGCGGCGATTTCCAGAACCTGAACCGCAACAAGCGGTCGCTGACGCTCAACCTGAAAAAGCCCGAGGCGATGGCGGTGCTCAGGCGCCTGGTGGCCGGCGCCGACGTGGTGGTGGAGAACTGGCGCCCGGACGTGAAAGCGCGCCTGGGCGTGGATTATGAATCGCTGCGCGCCATCAACCCGCGCATCATCCTGGCCAGCATTTCCGGCTTCGGGCAAAGCGGCCCGTATGCCGGCCGGCCCGGCTTCGACCAGATCGCGCAGGGCATGGGCGGCCTGATGTCGGTGACCGGGCTGCCCGGCCAGGGGCCGGTGCGCGCCGGGCTGGCGGTGGCCGATTCCAGCACCGGCCTGTACGCCGCCATCGGCATCCTGACCGCGCTGCTCGAACGCGAGCAGTCCGGGCAGGGGCAATGGGTGCATGCCTCGCTGCTGCATGCGCAGATCGCCATGATGGATTTCCAGGCGGCGCGCTACCTGAACGACGGCGACGTGCCCGCGCAGGAAGGCAACGACCATCCCACCAGCAGCCCCATGGGGCTGTTCGCCGCCAGCGACGGCATGTTCAACCTGGGCGCCTCGGGCGAAGGCAACTGGAAGCGCTTCTGCCAGGTGCTGGGGCAGACCGGGTGGCTGGCCGATCCGCGCTTCCAGACCGAGAAGCTGCGGGTGCGCAACCGGCGCGATCTCAACGCCCTGATCGGCGAGGTGTTCGCCGGCGGCACCGTGGCGCATTGGGTCGGCCTGCTCAACGAGGCCGGCGTGCCGGCCGGGCCGGTCTACACGGTGCCGCAGATGTTCGACGACGCGCAGGTGCGCCACCTGGACGTGGCGCGCCGCTGCCAAGCCTGGCAGGGCGGCGAGCGCGTGATGATCACGCAGCCGGTGACGCTGGCGCGCACGCCGGCCGACATCGCCCGCACCGCGCCGGGCTGGGGCGAGCACACCGACGAAGTGCTGCGCGAAGCCGGCTACGGCGAAGACGAAATCGACAAGCTGCGCGCGGCAGGCGCGGTCTGAACCACCAAGGAACCCGATCCATGAGCACGGACACCCATCCTCCCGGCCGCCTGGCCATCGACGACGCCGACGGGCTGCTGCGCGTGCGCATCGTCAACCCGGCGCGCTACAACGCCATGTCGCTGTCCATGTGGGAAGCGCTGGGCCAGGCGGTGCGCGACGCGCAGGGCCGCGACGATCTGCGCGCCATCGTGCTCGAAGGCGAGGGCGAGCGCGCCTTCGTGTCCGGCGCCGATATTTCCGAGTTCGCCTCGCAGCGCAAGGATCCCGCGCAGATCGCGCGCTATGACCGCGCGGTGACGCAGGCGCAGCAGGCCCTGTCCGAGAGCGCCGTGCCCACCATCGCGCTGGTGCGCGGCATCTGCATGGGCGGCGGCATGGGCCTGGCGCTGGCCTGCGACCTGCGCTATTGCAACGAGAGCGCGCGCTTTCGCATGCCGGCCGCGCGGCTCGGCCTGGGCTACGCGCTCGACGGCGTCAAGCGCATGTGCGACATGCTGGGGGCGGCGCGCGCCGCCGACCTGTTTCTTACCGCCCGCACCTTCGACGGCGCCGAGGCCGGCCGCATCGGCCTGGCGCATGAAGTGTTCGCCGACGCCGACTTCACGCAGGCGGCGGCCGAGCGCGTGGCGGCGGTGGCGGGCAACGCGCCGCTGACGCTGCGCGCGGCGCGGCTGGCCCTGCGCCACCTGCTGGGCGGCGCGCATGCGCCGTCGGCCGACAGCGTGGACCAGGCCGTGCGGACCTGCTTCGACAGCGAGGATTACCAGGAAGGCCAGGCGGCCTTCCGCGAAAAGCGCCCACCGGTTTTCAAGGGGAGGTAGGCCCGCGCCGAACTCCCGCCATCGAACGGCCGCCCGCAGTCTGCTTTGGCCACCATGCAGCAAGCACAAGGGGAATCGCATGAAAACGCTCCATCGGACGGCCCTGGCTGTCCTGTTTTCCGGGTATGCCGCGGTCGCCGCGGCGCAGTCCGCGCAGCCGCCGGCCGCGCCGCAGAAACAAGTGCTGACCATCGGCTATGTGAAGGTGGGCCATCTGTCGCCCATGATCTTTGTCTCCGAGCCGCTCAAGGCCTGCAACGTGGAGGTCAAGCCGGTCGAGTTCGTGCGCTATGCCGACGCGCGCACCGCGCTGCTGTCGGGCTCGATCGACGTGTCCGGCATCGGCCCGGCCGACCTGGCCATCGCGCTGGCGCAGGGCAGCGACAAGATCGTCGGCCTGGCCGGCGTGGCGTCATCGCCCAAGTACCTGGTCACGCGCAAGGGCGTGAAGATGGACGACTGGAAAGACCTGGCGGGCAAGCGCGTGGGCATCGCGCCGGGCTCGGCGGTGTGGTTCCAGTGGGCCGCCACCCTGGCCGAGAAGGGCATTCCGTACAACAGCTTCACGGCCGTCAACATCCAGGGCGGCGGCACCGCGTTCGTGCAGGCGCTGCAGCGCGGCGACGTCGACGCGGTGGCGCTGTGGGAGCCGTTCGAATCGCAGCTGGTGGCCGACGGCACCGCGTTCTTCGCCAAGAACCTGGAATACAGCCAGTCCAAGGCGGTGGGCGCCGAGCTTGGCCTGCTGGCGGCCACGCGCGAGGCGCTGCAGACCAAGCGCGAGGCGGTCAAGTGCTTCCTGTGGGCCTACCAGCGCGCCGAGAAGCAGCTCGAACAGGATCCCGAGGCGTTCGCCCAGGCCTATTCCAAGTACACCAACCTGCCGCTGTCGGTGACGCGCGAGTCGGTCAAGCTGATCAAGCTGGGCGGCGTGCTCGATCTCGACCAGTTGCGGCGCCAGGCCAAGACCTTCAACGAGCTGGGCGTCATCCCCAAGGATGTCAGCGGCCAGATCGACAAGGTCTGGGACCCGACGCTGGCCCGGGAAGTCAGGTAAGCACGTGGCGCGCCGGTGCGCCGGCGCCAAGGAGATGGCGGTGAGTTCTTCCATATTGAAGCGTCCCGCGGCTCCCGCGCCAGCGGCGCCGGCCGGCGCGCCGGCCGGGCGGGCCCTGCGGCGTCTCGGGCTGGGGTTGGCCGTGCCCGTGCTGATTCTCGTGGTGTGGCAATTGGTGGGGCAGTCGGCCGCGATGGCCGGCGTGGTGCCCACGCCGGTGCAGGTGGCGCGCGCCTGGTATGCGTGGATCTTCGGCGATCCGGGCATGGGGCTCAATCCCTACCAGGGTACCTGGGTCAGCAACGTGCAGTATTCCACCATGCGCGTGGCGCAGGGCTTCGCGCTGGCCATGGCCACGGGCATACCGCTGGGCCTGGCCATCGGCTGGAGCCGCCTGACCTCGCAGCTGCTGGACCCGCTCATCCAGGGGCTGCGGCCGATTCCCATCACGGCCTGGCTGCCGTTCTCGATCGCGCTGTT
Organism: Bordetella bronchiseptica; assembly: GCF_900636925.1. Lineage (NCBI taxonomy): Bacteria > Pseudomonadati > Pseudomonadota > Betaproteobacteria > Burkholderiales > Alcaligenaceae > Bordetella > Bordetella bronchiseptica. The sequence continues at coordinate 3,950,602 of NZ_LR134326.1, read as the reverse complement.
CGGCATCCGCGACATGGGCTCGATCTTCCTGATCTTCCTGGGCGGTTTCTACGCCATCGTGGTCAACACCACGCAGGGTGCGCGCGACGTGGACCGCAACCTGGTGCGCGCGGCCAGCATGATGGGCGCCTCGTCGGGCCAGTTGATGCGCCGCGTGGTGCTGCCGGCGGCGATGCCGTCGATCTTCACCGGCTTGCGCATCGGCCTGGGCATTTCCTGGACGGCGGTGATCGTCTCGGAAATGGTGGCGGTCAAGTCGGGCCTGGGCTATGTGCTGTGGGACGCCTATTACGTGGGCCGCATGGACATCGTGCTGGCCGACATGGTGTCCATCGGCATGATGGGCTTTCTGAGCGACCGGCTCATCGTTGCCATCGAGCACCGCGTCCTGGCTTGGCGCATGCTGCAAAACCACTGAGGCCGCCATGTCGCACATCTCCGTTACGCAACTGAGCAAGACCTATCCCGGCGTCACCCCGGTGCATGCGCTGGACCAGATCGACCTGCAGGTCGCCGAGGGCGAGTTCATCGCGCTGCTGGGGCCGTCGGGTTGCGGCAAATCGACCCTGCTCAACCTGATCGCCGGGTTCGAGGCGCCGTCGGGCGGCGAACTGCGCGTGGGCGGGGGCGCGGTCGAGCGGCCCGGCCCCGAGCGCGGCGTGGTGTTCCAGGAGGCGGCGCTGTTTCCCTGGCTCAACGTCTGGGAGAACGTGGTGTTCGGCCCTAAGATCGCCGGGCTGTCGCGGCGCGAGTACGCCGCGCGCGCCGAGGAGATGCTGGAGATCACCGGGCTGTCGGCCTTCAAGCGGCACCTGCCGGTGCAGCTGTCGGGCGGCATGCGCCAGCGCGTGGGCATCGCGCGCGTGCTGACGCTGGGCTCGAGGGTTCTGCTGATGGACGAGCCGTTCGGCGCGCTCGACGCGCAGACGCGCCTAACCATGCAGGAGCTGCTGCTGTCGGTGTGGCAGACGCTGCGCACCACGGTGGTGTTCGTCACCCACGACATCGACGAGGCCATCCTGCTGGCCGACACCATCTACGTCATGTCGGCGCGCCCGGGCCGCATCGCCACCCGCATCGAGGTGCCCATCGAGCGGCCGCGCTCGCTGGACCTGATCACCGGCGAAGTGTTCAACGGGTTGAAGCGCGAAATCCTCAAACAGATGCGGCACTGAGCCGCCACGCCGGAGCCCGCCATGGCCAACCCCCGCATTGCCCACGCCTTTCCCGACGACCGCGCGCCGTGCGCGCCGCCCGCCGGCGGGCGCATCATGGTGCACCTGGTCGTCAACGTCGAGAACTGGCGCTTCGACCAGCCCATGCCGCGCACGCTCATCACGCCGCCGCATGGCCGCGAGACCGTGCCGGACGTGCCCAACTTCAGCTGGGTCGACTACGGCATGCGCGCCGGCCTGGCGCGCATGCTGCAGGCCATCGGCGAGCGCGGGCTGCCGGCCTCGACCAGCTGCAACGCCAGCGTCATCGACGCCTACCCGCGCGCGGCCGAGGCCATGCTGCGGGCCGGCTGGGAGTTCATCGGCCACGGCATGCACCAGCAGTCGCTCAACCATGGCGGCGGCGAGGCCGAGCTGATCGCGCAATGCCTGGACAAGCTGCGCGCCTTCACCGGCGCGCGTCCGCGCGGCTGGCTCAGCCCGGGCCTGCGCGAAACCGTGGATACGCCCGACATCCTGGCGGCCGCGGGGGTGGAGTACGTGTGCGACTGGGTGGTCGACGATCTGCCCAACTGGATGCGCGTCGAGCGCGGCGCGCTGATCCAGATGCCTTACAACCTGGAGCTGAACGATTCGGTGATCTACGCGGTGGAAAAGCATTCCTCGCCCGAATTCCTGCTGCGCCTGGAGCGCACCCTGGCCCTGTTCGAGCGCGAGTGCCGGCGCTGGCCGCGGGTGCTGGCGCTGGGCCTGCACCCGCACCTGATGGGCGTGCCGCACCGCTACGGCTATTTCGAGCAGATGCTGGACTTGCTGGCCGGCCACCCCGACGTGGTGTTCATGAACGGCGGCCAGATCGCGGATTGGTTCAAGTCCCAGTATCCTGCCCCCTGATGGGCCACCCTGTACAACCGGAGCACATATGGATCTGCAATTGGCGGGCAAGCGCGTATTGATCACCGGCGCTTCCAAGGGCATCGGGCTGGCCTGCGCGCTGTCGTTCGCGCGCGAGGGCGCCACGCCGGTGCTGGTCGCGCGCGACGCGCAGGCGCTGGCGCGCGCGGCCGACGCGGTGCGGGAGCAGACCGGCCAGGCGGCCGAGACCCACGCGCAGGACCTGGCGCTGCCCGGCGCCGCCCAGGCGCTGGCGGCGCGCGCCGGCGAGATCGATATCCTGGTCAACAACGCCGGCGCGGTGCCCGGCGGCGCGCTCGACCAGGTCGAGGACGAGCGTTGGCGCGCCGGCTGGGAGCTCAAGGTCCATGGCTATATCAACCTGGCGCGCGTCTACTATCCGCGCATGCGCGCCGCCGGCGCGGGCGTGATCGCCAACGTGATCGGCATGGCGGCTTCCAGCCCGCGCTACGACTACGTCTGCGGCGCCGCGGCCAACGCGGCGCTGGTGGCGTTCACCCGCGCGCTGGGCGGCGAGGGGCCGCGCCATGGCGTGCGGGTGTTCGGCGTCAACCCGTCGCGCACCCGCACCGACCGCGTGCTGGGCCTGGCGCAGCAGCGCGCCCAGGCGCGCTGGAACGATCCGGACCGCTGGCAGGAGACCCTCGGCGGCCTGCCGTTCGACCGGCTGATGGAGCCGGCCGAAGTGGCCGACGTCGTGGTGTTCGGCTGTTCGCCGCGCGCGGGCTACCTGAGCGCGACGGTGATCGACCTGGACGGCGGCGAGCAGTACCGCGGCGCCGCGTAATCCGGCGCGCCGCGTCCGCGCGGCGCCGCCGCTTCAGGACAGGCCGGCGGCGCGCGCGCTTTCGGCCGACAAGCCGGCCGACAGGCCGCTGGCCATGCGCGCCGCGTAGGCCATCATGCGCTCGGCGGCGCGTTCCACGCCCAGCGCCATGACCCGGTTCATCGGGCCGGTCAGGCCCAGGCTGTACAGCCCGGCCGCGCCGCCCACCTCGATGGGCACGGCCACGGCCGCCAGCCCCTCGTCGATTTCGCCGATGCAGGTCGCCACGCCCGACTGGCGGATCGCCGCGTATTCCTCCAGCAAGCGCTCCTTGGACAGATTGGTCTGCGGCGTCAGCCTCTCGAACGGCTCGCGCAAGGCGCGCTTGAGCGTGGCGGCGTCCTGGAAGGCCAGGATGGCCTTGGCCGAGGCGGCCGCGTTGGGGTGCATTTCGTAGCCCGGCAGGATGAAGCCGCGCCAGGGCGTCTCGGGGGCCTCGAACGCGATCGTGCGCACCGAGGCGCCTTCGAGCCGCGCCACGAAAGCGGTTTCGCCCATCTCCTGGGTCAGCTCGCGCAGGAAGGGCCGCAGGATGGCCACCACCCATTGCGCGTCGGCGCTCATGAACGCCAGCTTGCGCAGGCGCGGGCCGGTCACGTAGGTGGCCGAGCCGGGACTGCTGGTGGCGGCCAGCTCCAGTTCCTGCAGGGTCTTGATCAGGCGGTGCGCGCTGGCCTTGGGCAGCTCGATCATCGCCGACAGTTCGCTCAGCGCCAGGCCGTCCGGGAACGCGGTCAGCAGTTCCAGCATGCGGATATAGCGTTCGAGCGGGGGAAGTTTCTCTGTAGCCATGGGTTCGGATAGGAACGCCCGCGCGGGCGGGCCGGAAGGGTTCTGGTCTGGCCGCGCAGCGTACCCCTTCTGGGGCGGCATTGGTGCAAACACCAATGTTCTCACGTCGGCTCTGTTCTTATCATAATCGAAAATAGAGACAAAGTTCCGAAAATCGAGACTTATTTTTCAGGGAGCGGCCCGGCCGGACGCACCTGGTTTTCGAAGCGCAACCCATGCGCCGCCCGCGGCGCCACCCTAGCGAGGACCTTATGCTTCCCACTTCCCTCATGCGCCGCCTGGCGCTCGTCGCCCTGCCGCTGGCCCTGTCGGCCGGCATGGCGCCCGCCGCCGCCGAACCCGGCGTGACCGCCGACAGCCTCAAGATCGGCATCCTGGGCAGCCTGACCGGCCCGTTCGCCATCTTCGGCTCGGGCAACCTGGCCGGCGCCACGCTGGCCTTCGAGCAGGCCAACGCCGCCGGCGGCATCCACGGCCGCAAGCTGGAGTGGCTGTCGCTGGACGACGAGTCCTCGCCGCCCAAGGGCATCGCGGCCTACAAGCGGCTGGTCGGCCCCGAGCAGGTGTTCGCCGTGTTCGGCCCGTCGGCCAGCGCCGTGGGCCAGGCCATGGTGCAGACCTTCAAGACCTCGACCACGCCGACGTTCATCTCGGTGTTCTCCACGCCCATCGTCACCGACCCGCCGCTGCCCAATGTGTTTCGCACCGGGCCGATGAACGACCGCGAGCAGGGCGTGGCCATCGCCAACTACGCGCTCGACCATCTCAAGGCCAAGCGCGTGGCGCTGATCCGCCAGTCGGACGAGTACGGCAAGAGCGGCGGCGAAAGCGTGCTGCAGCGCCTGAAGGCGCGCGGCGCCGAGCCCGTGGCGCTGGAAGTGTTCAACGTGTACGACACCGACTTCAACGCGCAGCTGACCAAGATCGCCGCGGCCAGGCCCGACGTGCTGGTGGTGTACGGCTATCCCAACCCCTCGGCCATCATCACGCGCCAGGCGCGCCAGCTGGGCGTGGAGGGCGTCGTCCTGGGCTCGAACTCGGCCGGCAGCCGCAAGTATCCGGAGATCGTCGGCAAGGCCGCGGCCGGCACGCAGAACATCATGACGCTGGAGATCCTGCCCGAGTCGTCCAGCACGCCGCAGGCGCAGGCCTTCCGCGAGGCGTTCGTGGCGCGCTTCCCGGACCTGGCGCGCCAGGGGCGTCCGGACCTGGGCGACGCGCTCGGCTACGGCGGCGCGCTGGCGTTCCTGGAAGGCATCAAGCGCGCCGGCGCGCAGCCCACGCAGCAGGGCCTGGTCAAGGCGCTGGAGTCGCTGCAGGGCTTCGAGACCGGCATCACGCTGCCCACCACTTTCGGTCCCGGCGTGCGCGAGGGCAACCGCGCCACGCGCATCGTGGAGGTCGGCGACGATCTGTCGCGCAGCATCCTGCCCATCGTGGTCAGCGTCGATGGCGTGAAGCAATGAACACGGCCAGCCAAGGCGGGCAATCCGCCCAGCTGTACGGCGTGGACCTGCGTCCCGGGCTGGCCAGCCATGGCTCGCCCGCGACCATCACCCGCACCGAGAACCTCGGCTTCGCCGCGCTCACCGGCGACAGCCATCCCATCCACTACGACGAGGCGTTCGCGGCGCACACGCGCCATGGACGCTGCGTGGTGCACGGGCTGCTGCTGGCCTCGCTGGGCGCGTTCGGCGCCACGCCGCTGTCGCGCCGGATCGAGGACGCCATGGTCGCCTTCGTCGACAGCCAGTTCTCCTTCCTGAAGCCGGTCTTCATCGGCGACACCGTCACCAGCCATTTCGAGGTGGCGCAGGTCGAGCACAAGCCGGCGCGCAACCTGTCGCTGCTGCGCTTCGACATGTGGCTGACCAACGATGCGGGCGACACCGTCATGCAAGGCAAGCACACGTACCTGGTCCGGATGCAACCGGACACCTGACAGAGGATCACCAAGCATGACTCCCGAATACACCGCCGCGCTTGAACGGTTCGACTGGCGCGCGGTACGCGGCGCGCTGGGCTGGGGCGAAGCCCACGCCGTGGACCTGGCGCACGCCATCATCGACCGTCACCGCGACAGCGGGCGCACGGCGCTGGTCTTCATCGACCAGCAAGGCCGCGAGTCGCGCCACTCGTACGCGGAACTGGCCGAGCAAAGCGACCGCGCCGCCAACCTGCTGGCCCGGCTGGGCGTGCGGCCGGGCGACCGCGTGGCCGGCTTGCTGCCGCGCGGCCCGGAAATCCTGGTCGCGATGCTGGCGGCCATCAAGATCGGCGCGATCTACGTACCCATCTTCACCGGTTTCAAGCGCGACGCCATCGAATACCGCCTGGGCCACAGCGGCGCGCGCGTGGTCTTCACCCACGCGGCGCTGCGCGGCCAGTTGCCGGCCGTGCTGCCGGGCCAGGCGCGCTGCGTGACCGTGGCGGCAGGCGCCGCCGACACGGCCGCAGGCGATATCGATTTCGCCGCGGCGCTGCGCGAGGCCGAGCCGCGCTTCGCGGCGCCGCCGCGCGAGCGCGAGGACATCGCCGCGCTGATCTATACCTCGGGCTCGACCGGCCGGCCCAAGGGCGGCGCCATCGCGGTCAACTTCCTGGCCGCGGTCTGGCCCTACCTGACCTACGGCGCGGACATGCGCGCCGACGACGTGGTCTGGCCCACCGGCGATCCGGGCTGGGGCTACGGCTTCGTGTGCTACCTGGGCGCGCTGGCCATGGGGGCGACCATTGTGTCGCTGGCGGCCAATCCGACGCCCGAGGTGTGCCTGGATGTGCTGGCGCGCCAGCAGGTCAGCAACTTCGCGACCACGCCTACCCTGTTGCGCGGCGTGATGGCGCTGGGCATGGACGCCGTGCGCGCGCGGCCCAACGCGGTGCGCGCCATATCCAGCTGCGGCGAGCCGCTCAACGGCGAGGTGGTGGAATTCTTCCAGCAGGCCTGGGGCCGCACGCCGATGGACCATTTCGGCGCCACCGAATACGGCCTGCCGGTAGGCAACTTCAATGCGGTCGCGGTGCCGGCCAAGGCCGGCTCCATGGGCCTGCCGTTTCCCGGCTACGAGATCGCCGTGCTTGACGACGCCGGCCAGCCGCTGGCCGGCGCGCACGCCAGCGGCTGGCTGGCCAAGCGCCGCAGCGCCGATCGGCTGTATTGGAGCCATTACTGGGACGACGCCGGCGCCACCGCCGAACTGGAGCGCGGCGAGTGGATCGTCACCGGCGACCTGGCGCACCGCGACGCCGAGGGCTACTACTGGTTCGACGGCCGCGCCGGCGACATGATCAAGAGCGCGGGCTATCGCATCGGCCCGTTCGAAGTCGAGAGCGCCCTGCTGGCCCACGGGGCGGTGGCCGAGGCGGCCGTGGTCGGCGTGCCCGACGCCCTGCGCGGCGAACTGGTCAAGGCCTACATCGTGCTGCTGCCCGGCCATGCGGCCAGCCCGCGGCTGGCCGAGGAGATCCAGCTGTTCGTCAAGACCCACTGCGGCGCGCACCTGTACCCGCGCATCGTCGAGTTCGTGCCCGACCTGCCCAAGACCGACACCGGCAAGATCCAGCGCTTCGCGTTGCGCCAGCGCGCCTAGGGCCTTGCAACCACTACGAGGAAATCCAGCATGTCCAGAATCGAAGCCATCGTTCCCTATCCCTGGCATCCCGGCTACACGTACTCGCCGGCGGTGCGCATCGGCAATACCGTCTACCTGTCGGGCACCACCGCGACCGACGAGCAGGGCAACCTGGTCGGCCCGGGCGATATCGAAGCCCAGACCCGGCAGATCTACCGCAAGTTCGACCTCATCATGCGCAGCGTGGGCGGGTCGCTGCGCGACATCGTCGAGACCACCGACTACGTGCTGTCGCTGGACGAGTACCGCAAGACCGCGCGCGTGCGCCGCGAAGTGTTCGGCGATCCCTGGCCGGCGGCCACCGGCGTCGTGGTGGCCGGCCTCATCCGCCCCGACGCGCTGATCGAGATCAAGGCCATCGGAGTGCTGCCATCATGTTGATGCAAATCCTGATCGGCTCGCTCACGGCCGGCGCGGTCTACGCGCTGGTCGCGCTCGGGTTCGTGCTGATCTACAAGGGCACCGGCGTGGTGCACTTCGGCTACGGCGAGCAGCTGACCTTCGGCGCCTACATGGCGCTGATCGGCCAGTCGCTGCTGGGGCTGCCGTTCGGCCTGGCGCTGCTGTTCGCGCTGGCGGCCTCGGCGCTGCTGGGCTGGCTGATCTTCGGCCTGTTCGCCGGGCCGCTGCGCCACGCCACGCTGTGGACCCGCATCATCGCCACCCTGGCCATCGGCATCGCGCTGCGCGAGGGGCTGCGGGCCTACATGGGGCCGACGGCCTGGCCGTTCCCGTTCCTGCTGTCGCAGCAGGCCTTCGAGGTGGGCGGCATTTACCTGGTGCCCGCCAACCTCGCGATCGCCGGCATCGCAGTGCTCATCCTGGCGGCCCTGTTCCTGTTCCTGGAGCGCACCCTGCGCGGCAAGGCGATCCTGTCGGCGTGCGAGAACCGCACCGGCGCCAGCCTGGTCGGCATCCGCGTCTCGCGCGTGTACCTGACCATCTGGATCCTGGCCTCGCTGCTGGCGGCGGTGGCCGGCATTCTGATCGCGCCGCAGCTCACGCTCTCGCCCGACATGGGCGTCATCGCCATCAAGGGCTTCACGGCGGCGGTCATCGGCGGCTTTGCCAGCCTGCCCGGCGCGGTGCTGGGCGGGCTGCTGCTGGGCGTGCTCGAAGGCCTGGCCGGCGCGTACGTGTCCAGCGCCATGAAGGACGTCATCAGCTACGCCGTGCTCATCCTGGTGATGCTGCTGATGCCGCACGGGCTGTTTGGAAAACTCATCGTCAAGAAGGTGTAGAACATGCTTGCGAAAAAACTGCTGGCGTACGCCGCGGCCGCGTTGCTGTTCGGCCTGGCCTATCGATACCTGCCCGAGTACCAGCTCTACCAGGTCAGCCTGATCGCCGCCACGGCCATCATCGTGCTGGGCCTGGTCGTGGTGTGCGGCATCGCGGGCCAGATCTCGCTGGGCCAGGCCGCCTTCGTGGCGCTGGGCGGCTATGGCGCCGCCATCCTGGCCACGCGCCTGGGCGTGCCGCTCTACGCCGGCATACCGCTGGCGGCCGCGGCATGCGCGCTGCTGGGCTACCTGCTGGGCCTGGCCACGCTGCGCGTGTCGGGCCACTACCTGGCGCTGGCCACCATGGCGGTGACGGCCATCGTGCAGCTGGCCGTCATCAACCTCGACGATCTGACCGGCGGCGCGGCGGGCATGCCCATGCCGCCGCTGGAGATCGCCGGCCACGTGCTGGACAACGGCGCCTCGCTGTACCTGGTGATCGTGCCGGTGTTCGCGCTGTCGTATGCGCTGGTGCGCAACCTCATGCGCTCGCGCATCGGGCGCGCCTTCGGCGCGGTGCGTCAGGGCGAGATCGCGGCGGCCGCGATGGGCGTGAACGTGCTGCACTACAAGGCCAGCGCGTTTGCCGCCAGCGGGTTCCTCGGCGCGCTGGGCGGCGGGCTGCTGGGCGCGCTGTCGTCCTATCTCGATCCGTCGCAGTACGGCATCACGCAGACGGTGTATTACCTGGCCATCGCGGTGGTGGGCGGCATGGCCAGCCCGCTGGGCGCGCTGATCGGCAGCGCCATCTTCGTGTTCATCCCCGAAGTGCTGCAGGGCCTGCAATCGTACCTGGGCCTGGTGTTCGCGCTCCTGCTGCTGGCCTTCATCATGCTGCGCCCGGCCGGGCTGGCCAGTTTCATCGTGCGCCCGCGCCCCGCGCCGGCCGCGCTTTCCACCGCGCCCGGGGAGGCGAGCAAATGACCCATCCCATTCTCGAAGTGGCGCGCGTCACCATGCGCTTTGGCGGCATCGTGGCCCTCAACGACGTCAGCCTGCAGGTGCGCCAGGGCGACATCCACGCGGTCATCGGCCCCAACGGCGCGGGCAAGAGCACGCTGCTCAACGTCATCACCGGCATCTACCGTCCGACCTCGGGCGCGGTGCGCCTGCAGGGCGGGCAGCTCGATCGCCTGCCGCCGCATCGCATCTGCCGCCTGGGCGTGTGCCGCACCTTCCAGAACACCGAGCTGTTCGGCGAGATGTCGGCGCTGGAGAACGTGCAGGTGGGTTTCCACCTGGCGCCGCCTTACGGCATGGCCGGCGCGCTGCTGCACGGCCCGCGCTACGCGCGCGGCGAGCGCGCCCTGCGCGCGCAGGCCATGGAGCTGCTGGAGCTGGTCGGGCTGGCGCAGGACGGCGACACGCCGGCCGCCGCGCTGCCGTTCGGCAAGCAGCGCCGGCTGGAGGTGGCGCGCGCGCTGGCCACCGGGCCCAGCCTGCTGCTGCTGGACGAACCGGCGGCGGGCCTGCGCGCCGCCGAGATCGAAGGGCTCAACGACATCCTGCTGCGCGTGCGCCGCGAGCGCGGCCTGTCCATCCTGGTGATCGACCACGTCATGGCGCTGGTGATGAAGATCTCCGACCGCATCACGGTGCTGAACTTCGGCCAGAAGATCGCCGAGGGCCGGCCCGAGGAAGTGCGCCAGTCGCCGGCGGTCATCAAGGCTTATCTTGGGGAAAGGGGGCGCGATGCTGTCCTTGCATAACGTAGACGCCGGATACGGCGGCAAGACTGTCCTGAAGTCGGTCAGCCTGACGGTGCCGCAGGGCGCCATCGTGACCCTGCTGGGGGCCAACGGCGCGGGCAAGAGCACCACGCTCAAGGCCATCGTGGGCCTGGTGCAGCCCACGGCCGGCAGGATCGAGCTCGATGGCGCGCCCATGCCCAACCGGCGCGCCGACCAGGCGCTGGCCGCCGGCGTGGCGCTGGTGGCCGAGCAGCGCGAGCTGTTCCCCAGCATGAGCGTGGCCGACAACCTGCTGCTGGGCGGCTACCTGCAGCGCGACCGGGCGCAGGCGCGGCGCGACTACGAGTCGTTGCTGGACCAGTTTCCGCGCCTGCGCGAACGCGCGGCGCAGCCGGCCCGCACGCTGTCCGGCGGCGAGCAGCAGATGCTGGCGATCGCCCGCGCGCTGATGGCGCGGCCCAGGCTGCTGCTGCTCGACGAGCCTTCGCTGGGCCTGGCGCCGCAATTGGTGGACGACATGTTCCGCATCATCCGCCAGATCAACGCCAACGGCACCACCATCCTGCTGGTGGAGCAGAACGTGGCGCTGGCGCTGGACGCGGCATCGTACGGGTACGTCATGGAGACCGGCGCGATCACGCTGGCGGGGCCGGCCGCCGAGCTGGCGCATTCCGAGGCCATACGCGCCTCCTATCTCTGATTTCGCCCGGAGGAAAGCATGTCGGCATTGTTCTCTGCCTTGCAGATCGGCGCCCTGGAGCTGCCCAACCGTATCGTGGTGTCGCCCATGTGCCAATACTCGGCGTGCGAGGGCCAGGCCAACGAGTGGCATATGCAGCATCTGATGCAACTGGCCCTGTCTGGCGCCGGCCTGGTGATGGTCGAGGCCACCGCGGTCGAGCCGCGCGGGCGCATCAGCCAAGGCTGCCTGGGCCTGTATTCCGACGCGACCGAGGCGGCGCTGGCGCGGGTGCTGGCCGCCGCGCGCGCCGTGGCCGCGCCGCATGCGCGCCTGGGCATCCAGCTGGCCCATGCCGGGCGCAAGGGGGCGGCCGATGCGCCCTGGCTGGGCGGCCGGCCCCTGGCGCCGCAAGCCGGCGCCTGGCGCTGCGTGGCGCCGTCGGCCACGCCGTTCGCCGAGGGCTGGCCGACGCCGCAGGCGCTGGACGAGGAGGGCATCGCCGGCGTGATCGAGGCCTTCGGCGCGGCGGCGCGGCGCGCGGCCCGGCTGGGGTTCGACGTGGTCGAGCTGCACGCCGGGCACGGCTACCTGCTGCACCAGTTCCAGTCGCCGCTGGCCAATGCGCGCACCGACGCCTGGGGCGGGACGGCGGCCGGGCGCCAGCGCCTGGCGCTGGCGGTGGCGCGACGCATGCGCGAGGCCCTGCCGGCCGGCTGCGTGCTGGGCGCGCGCATCACCGGCACCGACTGGCTGCCCGGTGGCCTGGACGTCGAGGATGCGGTGTCGCTGGCCGGCCAGCTGCGCCAGGCCGGCGTGGACTATGTGTGCGTGACCAGCGGTTTCGTGGTGCGCGGGGCGCGCATTCCGTTCGGCCCCGGCTACCAGGCCGGGCTGGCCGCGCAAGTGCGCCGCCGCACCGGCATGCCGGTGCGCGCGGTCGGCGGCATCGCCGATCCGCGCCAGGCGCAGGCCATCATCGAGACGGGGCAGGCCGACCAGGTGGCGCTGGCGCGCGCGTTCCTGGCCGATCCGCGCTGGGTGTGGCGGGCCGCCGAGACCTTGGGCGCGCCGGCCTATTATGCGCCGCAGTACCGGCTGGGCGCCGGGTTGCGGGCCTAGCGCGCCGGCATCAGGCGTCGTTGGGGAACAGGCGCGCGGCTTCGGCGCGCAATGCGGCGATGTATTCGTCGCGGTTGGCGCTGAAGCGGTCCGTCGGGCCCGAGATCGCGATCGCGATGGGTTCGTCGCTCAGCAGGCCGGACACCGCCAGCGCATCGGCGCCGTCGCTGCCTTCGCCGCGCGTGTGGTACCAGCCGCGCTCGCGGCTGGCGACGACTTCCTCGACCAGCGCTTCGGGTTCGGTGACGGTCGTCGCCGTCAGCTTGCGCAGCTGCTTGGTCTTGAGCAGCTTGCGGGCCTCGTCGGGGGGCAGCCGGCCCAGCAGCGCCTTGCCCATGGCCGAGGCGTGCAGGGCGATGCGGTCGCCCAGGTTGAGGATGTAGCGCAGCGGATACCGGCCTTCGCGCACTGCCACGATCTTGACCGCGGCGCCCTCGATGCGTCCGACATAAGCCGTTTCGCCGGTCTGCTGCGACAGCTGTTCCAGCGCGTCGCGGGTGGCATGCACGACGAGGTCGAAGGTGCTGATCTGTTGCGCCGCCTGCAGCAGCTTGCCGGTGGGGTAGTAGCGGCGCGACTGGGTGCGCAGCAGGTAGCCCAGTTGGTGCAGGGTGTGCAGCAGGTCCAGGCAGCTGCTGTCCGGCAGTTCCAGCAGGCGGGCGAGGTCCGAGTTGGACAGCTCGCGCTTTTCCCGGGCAAACACTTCAAACACCGCCATGGCCCTGGCGGCGGCACTGACGAAAGTGGGCATATGGCGCTCTATTGGCAGGGGATTGCCGCGTGGCCGCCAAGCGGCCGTGGGGCAAAGCGCGAGGGCCGGGCGCGACGGCAGGCCGCCGTGCCGCGCCCCTTTATTTGGCGTCGGAAGTGTATCCCATGTCAGCGAGCAGGAGCAACATTGCGCGGGTCCTGCGCCAGCACGAGATCCCACAGTTGCTGGCCGATCGGATCCTGGCGTTCCTCGTACAGGTGGGCCACCAGGCCGCCGGCGCGCCCCACCAGCATCAGGCCGCGCGCGATCATCGGATCCAGGCCCATGTCGCAGATGATGGCGCCGACCGCGCCCACCGCGTTCATCGGCAGGTTCTTGCCCTTGTCCTGCAGGAACACCCGTTGCACCGCTTCCATCAGGCGCCAGTGCTTGCCGTAGTAGCCCAGTTCCTGCGCCAGGCGGCGCAGGGTCGGCACGCGCGGATCGCCGTCGACGTGGATGGGGTGGCCGATGCCGTAGATGGGCTGCTTCTTCTCGCGGCTGGCCGCCATCAGCGCGCGCGCGGCCGCGTCGACCTCGGCGTCCGGCGCATCGGGCGCCAGGCCGGCGCCGCCGGCGGCCAGGATCTCGGCGCAGTTCTGCGTCGTGCCCAGGAACACGCTGCCCGCGCCCAGCAGGCCGGCGGCCACCGCCGCCTGCATGGCCTCGGGCGCGCCCAGGTAGGTCAGGCGCGCGCTCATGGCGCTGGGCGTCAGGCCGTGGTCGCAGGCGGTGACCAGGATGTGGTTGACCATGGTTTTCTCGGCCGGGCTGGGCAGGTGGCCGAAGATGGTCATGAGCATCATGTCGACGAAGTCGACCTGGCCCAGCAATTCGTTGGCCAGGTCCTTGCCGCGGACGGTAATGCGCTCGGGGGTGGTGTAGCCGATTTCTGTCTTGACCAATTCAGGCCTCGTTCGGTTGGAGGTGGGGGGAGGGGGCGCGGCGCGCCACCAGCAGCTTGGCGACGCAGGCGCAGACGGTATCGCCGTGCTGGTTGATGCCCAGGCGCTCGAATTCGACGACGCCGCGGCGCGGGTCGCTGGACGGGCGGCGCGCCGTCACCGTGATGCGCACCTTGATGGTGTCGCCCACGAAGGTGGGCCGGGTGAAGCGGTATGTCATTTCCAGCAGGCCCAGGATGGACGGCTCCAGGCACTGGTTGAGCACCGTGCGCGTGTTCAGGCCCGACATGATGGACGCCACCAGCATGCCGTGCGCGATGCGCTGGCCGAACTTGCTGGCGCCGGCGTACACGGCGTCGGTGTGAAGCCGGTTGTAGTCGCCGCTGAGCGCGGCGAAGCCCACCACGTCGGATTCGGTGATGGTGCGCGCGGCCGACTCGACCACCAGGCCGGGTTCAAGATCGTCCCAGTCGTAGCGCAGGGTTTCCAGCGCGGCCGGCGCCAGGGTGTCGATGGACGTCATGCCTTGTGCTCCGCGGCGTTGATGGCGGACATGCCCAGCACTTCGCGCCCGACGATCAGGGTCTGCACTTCGGCGGTGCCTTCGGGAATGACGCCGCCGCTGGTGTCGCGGAAAATGCGTTCCAGCGGGTATTCGGTCGAATAGCCCAGGCCGCCGTGCACGCTGAGCGCGATCCTGGCGACCTCATGGGCGGCCTCGGCCGCGTACAGCTTGGCGATCGAGCACTCGATGCGCGCCGGCTGGCCTTTCTGCATCGCGGCCGCGGCCTTGTAGCCCAGCGCGCGTGCCGCTTCCGTGCGCACCATCATGTCGACGATGTGCTTCTGTATCAGCTGGAACTCGCCGATCGGCCGGCCGAACTGGCGGCGCGTGCGGGCGTACTCGACCGACAGGTCCAGCGCCGCCTGCGCGGCGCCCACCGCGCCCATGGCGATGTTGAGCCGGCCGTAGTTCAGGCCGGTCAGCATGGTCTTGAGCGCCACGCCTTCGGCGCCCAGCAGGTTTTCCTTCGGCACGCGCACGTCGTCGAAGCTGAGTTCGGCGGTGCCCGAGGCCTTGAGCACCATCTTGTCCACCAGCCGCGCCGCGTAGGGCGAGGCCGCGCGCTCGACCAGGAACAGCGAGGGCTTGCCCGCGCAGGCGTCGCTGTACGTGCGCGCCAGCACGATCGCGTAGTCGGCGTTCACGCCGTTGGTGATCCACAGCTTGCTGCCATTGAGCAGGTAGTGGTCGCCGCGGTCGTCGGCGCGGCACTCGATGCCGGCCACGTTGGAGCCGTGGTTGGGTTCGCTGATCGCCACGCACACGCCTTTTTCCGAGGCCAGCACCGGCGCGAGGAAGCGCTCGCGCTGCTGCGCCGTGCCGTGGCCCTGGACGATGCGCAGGAAGATGTTGGTGATGTTGACGATGGTGCGCAGCGAGCCCCAGCAGTAGCCCGCTTCCTCGACCATCATGGCCCAGGTGACGAAGTCCAGGTCGAAACCGCCGGCCTCCTCGGGCAGCAGGCCGCCGATGTAGCCGAACTGGGCCAGGCCTTGCAGCACGTCCTGCGGAATGCGCCGCTCGGCCTCGCAGGCGTCGATGCGCGGGGCCACTTCGGCCTTGAGATAGCGGCGGATGCTGTCGCGCAGCGCCTGCTGGTTGGAGTCGAAATCGAAATCCATGTCGTCCTCGATGTTGGCGCGGCGCCGGTCAGGAAGAAAAGCGTCCGCCGGTGACATACAGCGTCACGCCGGTGATGTAGCGGGCCCGCTCCGATGCCATGAAGGCCACGGCGTCGGCGATATCGCCGGGCTGGCCCAGGAAGCCTACCGGGTTGCGGGCCAGCGCGCCTTCGCGCAGCCGCTCGTAGGTGGGCAGCGACTGGATCAGCTCGGTTTCGACGAAGCCCGGCGCGATGGCGTTGACGGTAATGCCGAACTTGGCCTGTTCCAGCGATAGCGCGCGGGTGAAGCCCACCAGGCCCAGCTTGGCCGTGGTGTAGTTGGTCTGGCCGGGGTTGCCGAACACCGAGCGCGAGGCGATGTTGACGATACGGCCCCAGCGCTTCCGCATCATGCCGGGCAAGACGGCCCGGCTGCAGTGGAACGCGCCCTTGATGATGGTGTCGACCACGGCGTCCCAGTCGTCCTCGGCCATCTTGCCCAGGTACTGGTCGCGCGTGAACCCGGCGTTGTTGACCAGGATGTCGATGCCGCCGTAGGCCTTGGCGGCGGCGGCGACCAGGGCGTCGACGTCCTCGCGCCGGCATACGTCGCACTTGACGCCGATCGCCTCGTGGCCGTCGGCGCTCAGCCGCGCCGCGGTCTCGCGCGCCGTTTCCTCGTTGATGTCGGTCACGACGACGCGCGCGCCTTCTTCGGCCAGGGTGCGTACGGTCTGGGCGCCGATGCCGCGCCCGGATCCGGTGACCACCGCGACTTTTCCTGCAATTTTCAGATCCATGGGGTTGCTGCTCCTGCGCGGGCCGCGCCAGCCGGGCGGTCCGCTTGCGATTCAGAAAAAGGGGGGGCGCCAGGCGCCGCCGGGCCCATATCCGGGCGCCGGCAATGCCGCGCTTAAATTCATAATATCGTATTAAACAACGATATGTCGAATTAATTGTTCGTTGACGAGTACGATATATCGAATTAAAATTCGGTTTCTCGTATAAAAGCGACGGGTTTCCGCCCAAGGGGGCCCGGATTTTCAGCCAAGGAATCGCATGTTCCAGAACCTCGCGCCCCTGTTCGCGCCCGAATCGCTGGTATTGATAGGCGCCTCGGATCGTCCCGCCAGCATTGGCCAGCGCACGCTGGTCAATATCGTCGAGCACTCCCGCTTCGACGGCGAACTGTTCCTGGTCAACGCCACCAAGGACGAGGTCATGGGGCGGCGCGCCTATCGCTCGGTGCTGGACCTGCCGTATGCGCCGCAGACCGCCATCGTGGTCGTGCCGGCCAAGGCGGCGGTGGAGGTGCTGGCCGAGTGCGGGCGCAAGGGCGTGCGCTTTGCCATCGTGCTCAGTTCGGGCTTTGGCGAAACCGGCGAGGCGGGGCGCCAGCTCGAGGAACGGATGCGCGCCATCGTGCGCGAGACCGGACTGCGCATCTACGGGCCCAACTGCCCGGGCATGACCAACAACAATCGCGGGCTGGGCTTCACGTTCTCGCCGGCGTACCAGTACGACCGCATGGCCGGCCCCATCGGGCTGGTGACGCAGGGCGGCGGCCTGGGCCGCACCTTCCTGCAGGCCTGCGGGCGCGGCGTGGGCATCGGCCTGTGGTGCTCCAGCGGCAACGAGGCCGACCTGACCGCCAGCGACTACATCAACCACATGGTGGCGATGCCGGAGATCAAGGTCATCGTGGCGCTGCTCGAAGGCATCAACGATCCCCCGCGCTTCGCGCAGGCGGCGCTGAACGCGGCGCGCCAGGGCAAGCCCATCGTGGCGCTGAAGGTCGGCAAGTCGGCCTACGGCGTGCAGGCCACGCAATCGCATACCGCCGCGCTGTCGGGCAGCGCCGACGTCAACAGCGCGGCGTTTCGCCAGCTGGGCATCGTCGAGGTCGACGATATCGACGAGCTGATCGATACCGCGGCCCTGCTGGCGCGCGGCGCGCCCACGCGTCCCATTCGCGCCGCGGTGTATTCGTTCTCCGGCGGCACCGTCGCGCTGGCGGCCGACATGCTGGGCTCGGCCGGGCTGGAGCTGTCCCGCTTCGAGCCGGCCACGCGCCAGGCGCTGGCCGACATGCTGCCTTCGTATGCCGCCATCGACAATCCGGTGGACACCACGGCCGAGATCCTGGTGCAAAGCGACATCAGCTACGGCTCGCTGCTGTGCGTGGCGCGCGACCCCAACGTCGACGTGGTGCTCTACCCGATTCCCATGGAGTACGGCGACACCACGCTGGCGGCCTGCCGCAACATGGTCAGGGCGCAGGCCGAGGTCGACGTGCCCATCGTGCCGGTCTGGATGAGCGACAAGCTGGGCGCGGGCTTCCAGTGCCTGGTCGACGCCGGGCTCACGCCGGTGCGCACGCTGGGCAAATCGGTCAAGGCCCTGGCGCACTGGAACCGCCATGGCCAGTGGGTGCGCCGCTTCGAGCGCGACTGGGAGCCTGCCGTGGTGCGGTCCGCCGGCGCCCCGGCGCGCTCCGAGCCGCGCACCTACGCCGAACTCGAAGCCAAGCAGATGCTGGCCGCCGCCGGCGTGGCCGTGCCTTTCGGGCAGGTGTGCCGCAGCGCCGACGAAGCGGTGCAGGCCGCCGCGCAATGCCAGGGGCCGGTGGTGGCCAAGATCGTCAGCGCGCAGATCCTGCACAAATCGGATATCGGCGGCGTGGCCGTCGGTCTGCAGACACCGCAGCAGGTGCGCGAGGCCTGGGAGACCATCAGCGCCAACGCGCGCGCCGCCTGCCCCGACGCGCGCATCGACGGCATCCTGGTCGAGCAGATGATCGGCGGGCCGGGCGTCGAGACCCTGGTCGGCGTGCACGAAGACCCCTTGTTCGGCCATGTCATGACCTTCGGCCTGGGCGGCGTTTACGTCGAAGTGTTCAAGGATGTCAGCCGGCGCCTGTTGCCGCTGACGCCCCAGGACGCGCGCGACATGATCCGCGAGACGCGCTGCCATCGATTGCTGCAGGGATGCCGTGGCCAGGCCGCGGCCGACATCGAGGCGCTGGAGCGCCTGCTGCTGGCGGTGTCCGATTTCGTCGTCGACGGCCCGTGGCACATCAAGGAGCTTGACCTCAATCCGGTGCTGGCCGGTCCGGCCGGCGCGACGGCGCTCGACGCGGTGCTGATCGGCGCGCCGCGCTGACAGCCCAGGCAATCCGCCGCGCAAGACGGCGACTTCAACTCTAGGAGACTCTATATGTTCAACAAGCACGCCCTCATCGCGGCGCTGGCGGCGCTGGCCGCCTGCGTGGCCGCGCCCGCGCTCGCGCAGGCCTATCCGGAACGGCCGATCCGCTTCGTGGTGCCGTTCACGGCGGGCGGCATCACCGACAATGTCGCGCGCACCGTGGGCGCGCGCGCCGCGGAGCTGCTGGGCCAGCCCATCATCGTGGAAAACCGCGCCGGCGCCGGCGGCAACATCGGTACCGAGTACGCGGCCAACAGCAAGCCGGACGGCTACGTCATCTTCCTGGGCACGCAGGGCACGCAGGTGACCAATCCGCTGCTCTATACCTCGGCGCCCAGTTCGGCCGACAGGCTGCAGGCCGTGCAGGGCCTGACCGCCATTCCCAACATCGTGGTCGTCAACGCCGAGCGCCCCTACGACACGCTGGCCAAGCTGGTCGACTACGCGCGCGCCAACCCGGGCAAGCTGAACAATTCCAGCGCCGGCGCGGGCACCGGCACGCACCTGGCCGCCGAGCTGTTCCAATCGGTGGTCGACGTGAAGTTCAGCCACATTCCGTTCAAGGGCAGCGCGCCGTCGATCACCGCCCTGATCGGCGGACAGGTCGATCTGTCGTTCGACTACCCGGTGTCCACCGAAGCGTACGTCAAGGCCGGCAAGATCCGCGCGGTGGCGGTGACCGGCGAAACCCGCCTGGGGGCGCTGCCCGACGTGCCGACCCTGGCCGAGCTGGGCTACCCGCAGGCCACTTCGGTGTCGTGGATGGGCGTGTTCGTGCCCGCCGGCACGCCGGACGCCGTGACGGCCAGGCTGCGCCAGGCCTTCGCCGCCGCCATCGCCGAGCCGCAGATCGCCGCCAAGCTGGTCGAGTTCGGCGGCGTGCCGCTGCAGAAATCGGGCGCCGACTTCACCGCTTTCGTGCAGGACGAGGCGGTGAAATGGGGCAAGGTGGTCAAGGCCGCCGGCGTCAAGCTGGATTGAGGCCGGACGCCATGACCCACGCCGCCCCGCTTGCCGGCATCACCGTCGTCGACTTCTCCGAGCTGCTGCCCGGGCCGTTCCTGACCCAGAACCTGCTGGAGCTGGGCGCCACGGTTGTCAAGGTCGAGCGCCCGCCGCACGGCGACAACGCGCGCCGCCTCTACCCGGGGGTGTTCGCCTCGGTCAACCGCGGCAAGCGCAGCGTGATGCTGGACCTGAAACAGGCCGATGGGCGCGCCCGGGCGCGCGAGCTGGTGGCGCAGGCCGATGTGCTGGTCGAGGGGTTCCGGCCAGGGGTCATGGCGCGGCTGGGGCTGGACTACGAGCAGGCGCGTGCGCTCAACGGGCAACTGGTGTATGTATCGCTCAGCGGCTACGGGCAGGACGGCCCGCAGGCGCGCCAGCCGGGGCACGATATCAACTATCTGGCGGCCGCCGGCGCCCTGGCGCTGGCCGGCAACGATCCGGCCGAGCCGGCGCCCGGCGCGGGGCTGCCCGTGGCCGACCTGTGCGGCGCGATGTATGCGCTGTCGAGCACGCTGGCGGCGCTGCTGCAGCGCCAGCACACCGGCCGCGGCCAGTGGCTGGACATTGCGCTGGCCGATTGCGTCATGCATTGGATGAACCCGCGCCTGGGCCAGTTCGCCTCGGCCGGCCTGGCCACGCTGGAGCGGCAGCGCCACGACGTGCTGTGCAAGCCGGCCTACGGCGTATTCCGCACCGCCGACGATGCCCATGTGGCCATCGCCGCGCTGGAGGACCATTTCTGGCAGGCGCTGCGGGGCGCCTTGCCGCTGGCGGGCCTGGCCGGCCCGCTGGCGACCTACCGCGAGCGCGAGGCCCAGGCCGGCCCGATCAACGACGCGCTGGCGCGCGCCGTGCGCGGCCATGCGTGCCAGGCGCTGATCGATCGCCTGACGGCGGCCGACGTGCCGGTGTCGCGCCTCGAGACGCCCGGCGAACTGGCGCAATCGGCGCTGGCGCGCCAGCGCGGCCTGTTCGACGGCGGCGATGGCTACGTGCGCTATCCGGTACGGCTGGACCACATGGGGGCGGGGTGAATGGATGCCTCGCGCACCGGCCTGGACGCGGCCGGGCTGTCGGCCCGTGATACCTATCGGCTGCTGACCTCGTGCCTCGTGCCCCGGCCGATTGCCTGGGTGTCCACCTGCGACGCGCAGGGCACGGGCAATCTCGCGCCGTTCAGCTTCTACACCATGGTGTCCACCGTGCCGCCGCTCATCGCGCTGAGCATCAGCCTGCACCAGGGCCAGGAAAAGGACACGCTGGCCAACATCCGCCAGACCGGCGAGTTCGTCGTCAATGTCGTGACGCGCGAACTGCTGGCGCCCATGCACGCCTGCGGCGAGCGCCATGCGCCCGAGGTCGACGAAGCGCAACTGCTGGGCGTGCAGATGCGGCCCAGCCAGCGCGTGCGTCCGTCCGGCGTGGCGCGCAGCCCCGTGCGGCTGGAGTGCCGGCTGTCGCAGGTGCTGGAATTCGGCGTGCACGCGGCGCGCCTGGTGGTGGGCGAAGTGCTGCACTTCAGCATCGCCAGCGAATACATGCGCGACGGCCGTCTCGACGGCAAGCGCCTGGACCCGGTATGCCGCCTGGGCGGCCCCTGGTATGGCGTGCTGGGCGAGCGCCTGGCCGCGCCGGATCCATCCACTTCTTCAACCTGATTGCGGCATTCTCCATGAGCCAGTACCGAGCCCCTTGGGACGATATCGAATTCCTGCTTGAACATGTATTTGCGCCCGATGCGCGCGACGGCCGGGCCGCCCTCGATCTCGACCTGGCGCGCTCGGTCGCACACGAGGCCGCCAAGTTCGCGCGGGCCTTTCTCGAACCGGCCAACCGCGCTGGCGACCAGGCCGGCGCGCGTCTGGAGCAGGGCGCGGTCGTCACGCCGCCCGGCTTCGCCCGGGCCTACGCGGCGTTCCGCGAGGCCGGCTGGAACAGCCTGCGCCATCCCGAGCGCTTCGGCGGCCAGGGCCTGTCGGCCGTGCTGTCGACCCTGACCGAGGAAATCTGGCATGCCTGCAATGCCAGTTTCGCGCTGTGCCCGATGCTGACCGGCGGCGCCATCGAAGCCTTGCTGGCGGCGGCCGATCCCGCGTTGCAGGCGCGCCTGCTGCCGCGCCTGGTGAGCGGCGAGTGGACCGGCACCATGAATCTGACCGAGCCCGGCGCGGGCTCGGACCTGGGCGCGGTCAAGACGCGCGCGGTGGCGCGCGGCGACGGCAGCTACGCCATCACCGGGCAGAAGATCTTCATCACCTATGGCGACCACGACATGGCCGCCAACATCATCCACCTGGTGCTGGCCCGCACGCCCGACGCGCCGGCCGGCGTGCAAGGCCTGTCGCTGTTCGCGGTGCCCAGGCAGCTGTTGCGCGACGACGGCTCGCCAGGCGAAGCGAACCGCGTGGCCTGCGTGGCGCTGGAGCACAAGCTGGGCATCCACGGCAGCCCCACCGCCGTGATGCAGTTCGGCGACGACGAGGGCGCGACCGGCTACCTGGTGGGCGCGCTGAACGACGGCCTGAAGACCATGTTCGTCATGATGAACGAAGCCCGCCAGGCGGTCGGCATCCAGGGGTTGGCGCTGTCCGAGCGCGCCTATCAGCACGCCGTCTGGTACGCCGGCGAGCGCCGCCAGGGCCGTATCGTCGGCGAGGACGGCTCGCGCGGCGATACCATCCTGCGCCACCCCGACGTGCGGCGCCTGCTGCTGGGCATCAAGTGCCGCATCGACGCCATGCGCGCGCTGGCGATCTACCTGGCCTTGCAGCGCGACCAGGCGCACGGCGGCGCGCAGCCCCAGGCGGGCGCGGCGGCCCAGGCGCGGCTGGACCTGCTGGTCCCGGTGATGAAGGGCTGGTTCACCGAGACCGCCCAGCGCGCCACCTGCGACGCCATGCAAGTGTTCGGCGGCATGGGATACATCGAGGAGACCGGCGCCGCGCAGTACTACCGCGATGCGCGCATCCTCACGATCTACGAGGGCACCACCGCGATCCAGGCCAACGACCTGGTGGGCCGCAAGACGGCGCGCGACCAGGGCGCCGAAGCGCGGCGGCTGCTGGACGAAATCGCCGCCGCCGCGCCGCCCGGGCACGACGCCGAGGGCCTGGGCGAGGCGCTGCGCGCGGCCTGCGCGGACCTGCGCGCCGCCATCGACGCCATCCTCGAACAGGCTGCCTCGACCCCGCGCGCGGCCTACGCGGGCGGCGTGCCGTACCTGGAGCTGTGGGGCGTGGTGGCCGGCGGCTGGATGCACGCCCTGCGCGCGCGCGCCGCCGCGCACTTGCCCCAGGCGCGGCGCCAGGCCGTGCTGGCCAGCGCCGCCTTCTATGCCCGCCACGTCCTGCCGCAGGCCGCGGCGCTGCGCCACGCCATCGTCCATGGCGGCACGCAGGCGGATGCGTACCCGGACGACTGCTGGGTGGCCTAGGAGAGGGAGGGCGCCTGGAGAAGGCGTCTGGAGAAGTTGCCTGGCTCCCGCCGCGCGGCTCGTCCCGTGCAGGCAGGCCTGCGTGGCGGGTGCCTGGAGAGGGTGCCTGGCTCCCGCCGCGCGGCTCGTCCCGTGCAAGCAGGCCTGCGCAGCGGGTGCCTGGCACCGAAGTGCCGTCGCCTCGGGCACGGCCCCAAGGTGTCAGGCACCCGCCGCATGCAGCCTGCTGCTTGCCGTGGCCCGCGTAGCGGGAGCCAGACACCCGCCCGAGGCGTCAGACACCCGCCCGAGGCGTCAGGCACCCGCCCGAGGTGTCAGGCACCCGCCATGGCCGCGGCGCGCCGCCCGCAATGGGCGGCCAGGGCGTCGCGCAGGTCGCGTCCGGCCGCGCCCAGCCGCGCGCGTGCGTACAGCCCCAGCTGCAGGCCGTCGACCGCCGGGAAACCGTCGCGCTTGCGCAGCACCCGCAGCTCGCCGCCGGCGCTGGCCGCCGGCAGCAGGCTTACGCCCAGTCCGGCGCCGACCGCCGCCACCAGGCCGGCCAGGCTGGTGCTGGCGTAGCGGATATGCCAGGGCCGGCCGCTGGCTTCCAGCGTGCGCGTCATCTCCTGGCGGTACAGCGCGCCGGCCGGGAACACCGCCAGCGGCACCGCCTCGCCAGCGGGCAGGGTGGGGCCGTCGCGCGCGGCCACCCAGCACAGCGGTTCCGGCCAGTGCGCCTGGCAGTCCGCGTCCACCTCCCATTGCTTGACCAGCAGCAGGTCGAGCTCGCCATCGCGGTAGCGCCGCAGCAGCTGGTGGCTCAGTCCGCTGTCGAATTCCAGCCGCAGCAGCGGATAGCGCGCCAGCAGCGGCGCGAGCACGGGCATCAGCGCCGCGCCCATGAAGTCCTCCGGCGCGCCCAGCCGCAGCACGGCGTTGCCCTGGGCCGCGGCCACGCTTTCGCGCGCCTCGTCGGCCAGCCGCAGGATGCTGCGC
The DNA here is from genome assembly GCF_900636925.1 of Bordetella bronchiseptica. Classification (NCBI taxonomy): domain Bacteria; kingdom Pseudomonadati; phylum Pseudomonadota; class Betaproteobacteria; order Burkholderiales; family Alcaligenaceae; genus Bordetella; species Bordetella bronchiseptica. Next base: position 3,926,538 of record NZ_LR134326.1, on the reverse strand, counting down.
GCATAGCCCAGCAGGCGCTCGCCTTCCTCGGTGGGCAGCACGTGGCGCTGGCCGCGGTCCAGCAGCCGGCAGCCCAGGTTTTCCTCCAGGCGGATCACGTGCTGGCTGACCGTGGACTGGGTCAGGTGCAGGTGTTCGCTGGCGCGCGTGAAGTTGCCGGTATCCACCACCGTGACGAAGCTGCGCAGCAGTACGGGATCGAGCATCGCGTTTCCCACTGATATTCATTAAACCAATTAATTTCATAATACTTGAACAAACCCCGATACTGGCAGCATGTTCAAGCAAGGAGGATTGGGTATGCCCATCATCCGGTTTTATCGATGCTGGCTGGCCGCGTGTCTGGTGTCGCTGGGCGGCGCGTCCGTGGCGGCCGGCGATGCCGGCCAGGCGCTGCTGCAGGCGGCCGCCGACGGCGACGCGGCGCGCGTGAAGACATTGCTGGCCGGGGGCGCGCCGCTGGAGGCGCGCGACGCGCAAGGCAATACGCCGCTGCTGCGCGCCACGCAGGGCAACCATGCCGAGGCGGCCGGCGCGCTGATCGAGGCCGGCGCCGACGTCAACGCGCAGAACGGCATCCAGGACAGCGCCTACCTGCTGGCCGGCGCGCGCGGCTACCGCGCAATCCTGGCCCTGACCCTGGCGCACGGCGCCGACCTGAAAAGCACCAACCGCTACGGCGGCACGGCGCTCATTCCGGCCTGCGAGCGCGGCCATGTCGAAGTGGTCGACATGCTGCTGCGCGCCGGGGTCGACCCCGACCACGTCAACCGGCTGGGCTGGACCGGCCTGCTCGAAGCCATCATCCTGGGCGACGGCGGCACGCGCCACCAGGCCATCGTGGCGCGCCTGATCGAAGGCGGCGCCGACGTGAACCTGGCCGACGGCGATGGCGTCTCGCCCCTGCGCCACGCCCGCCAGCGCGGCCAGGCCGCCATCGTCCAACTGCTGGAGGCCGCCCATGCGCGCTGATTCGAACCCGGGCGTCGCCGCGCCGGACGACGACACCCTGTTGCGCGAAGCGATCGCGCTGGCGCGCGCCAACGCGCGCGCCGGCGGCCGGCCGTTCGGCGCGCTGGTGGCCAGGGACGGCGTGGTGCTGGCGCGCGGCGTCAATCGCATGCTGGCCGACCACGATCCGACCGCGCATGCCGAGTTGCTGGCGCTGCGCGAGGCGGGCAGGGCGCTGCGCTCGGCGCGGCTGGACGGCTGCGTGGTCTACGCCAGCGGCCAGCCTTGCCCGATGTGCCTGGCGGCCATGCGCATGAGCGGCGTGGCGCGCGCGGTCTACGCCTATTCCAACGAGCAGGCCGAGCCCTATGGCCTGTCCACCGCGGCGCTGGCCGCCGAGCTGGCGTTGCCGCCGCAGCGCCAGCCCGGCTTCGCCTTCGAGCACCGGCCCGGCGCCGTCGCGCCGGATGCCGACTTGTACCGCGAGTGGCAGGACGGGCCGCAAGCGCCATGACGGCCCCGCGCTTGGGCGCCGCGCCGCGCGCCTGGGCCATGCTGGCGCTGGTGGCGCTGATCGGCCTGAACCTGCGTCCCTTCCTGACCGGCCCCGGCACGGTGCTGGCCGGCATCGAAGCCGACACCGGGCTGGGCCACCTGGGCGCGTCCATGCTGACCGTGCTGCCCATGCTGCTGATGGGCGTGGGCGCCTTCCTCGCGCCCGCGCTCCAGGCGCGCGTGGGCACGCGGCGCGGCGTGCTGGCCGCGCTGCTGGCGCTGGCCCTGGGGTCGGCGCTGCGGCTGGCGGCCTGGGACGGCGTGCTGCTGGTCGCCACCGCCGCGCTGTGCGGCCTGGGGGTGGCCTACATCCAGGCGGTGTTTCCCGGCGTGATCAAGGACCGCTTTCCCGGCCGCATGGCCGCCGTCATGGGCGTGTATTCCGCCATGATGATGGGCGGCGGCGCGCTCGGCGCGCGGCTGACCTCGCGGCTGGCCGGCGGCGCCGGCGACTCGTGGCGCGCCGCCCTGGCCTGGCTGGCCGTGCCGGCGCTGATCGCCTTCGCCGCGGCCTGGCGTTACCTGGCCGAGACGCCGGCGGCGGGGCGCGATGGCGCGCTGGCCGGCACGCTGATGCGCCGGCCCCGCACCTGGCTGCTGATCGCGGCGTTCGGACTGGTCAACGGCGGCTATTCGTCGATGGTGGCGTGGCTGGCCCCGGCCGTGCAGGCGCAGGGCTGGAGCATCGCGCAAAGCGGCGACCTGATGGTGGCCATGACCATCGCGCAGGCCGCGGCGGCGCTCACGCTGCCGGCCCTGGCCGCGCGCCGCGCCGACCGCCGGCCGTGGCTGTACGCCACGCTGGCGATGCAGGCGGCGGGCTTTGCCGGCATGGCGTTCTGGCCGGCGGCGGCGCCGCTGGCCTGGGCGGTGATCGGCGGCGCCGGCCTGGGCGGCTGCTTCGCCCTGACCTTCATCGCCGCGCTCGATCACTTTTCGCAGGCCGAGCCGGCCGGCGTGCTGGCCGCCCTGATGCAGGGCGGGGGCTTTCTCATCGCCGGGCTGGCGCCGTTCGCGGTCGCGGCGCTGCGCGCGGCCACCGGCGGCTTCGCGGCCGGCTGGACGATGCACCTGGCGTGCGTGGCGATCGCGTGCCTGCTGATCCAGCGGCTCGATCCCGCCAGCTATGCCCAGGTCATGGAGGCGGAGCCTGGCGCGGCAGCGACACGTCGCGTATCCAGCGCCTGAAAGCGCCGCAGTCGCCCTGGTCCACGGTCCGGCCGGGCGGCTTGCTTTACTTCAGCGCCGGCGGGCGCACGAAGTCTTCCAGGCTCAGGCCCTTCTCCTTGAGGATGGCCTCGAGCACCGGCTGCAGCTTGCCCAGGCTTTCCTGCACGGCTTCGCGCACCGTGTCGACCACCACCTGGGTGCTGCGCTCGATCTCGATGTTCAGCGCATCGCCGGCCTGCTTTTCCTCGAACACCGTCATGCGGCGCGTTTCGGGAATCAGCCACACCTCGAACCAGCCTTCTTCGCGGTCGACTTCCGAGACGGTCAGGCTGGCGCCGTTGACGGCGATATAGCCCTTGGCGAACACATACTTGCGAAACGCCGGCGGGATGCCGATGCGCAGCACGCGGTTGTTGTCCAGGTTCCGGACGCGTTCGACGGCGGCGGCGAAATCGATATGGCCCGACAGCGGGTGGCCGCCGATCTCGGCGCCGTCCCTGGCGGCGCGCTCGACGTTGACGCGCGCGCCGACCGCATACCCGCCCAGCGTGGTGACGTCCAGGCTTTGCAGCATGACGTCGAAGGTGGCGGTGTCGGCCGATACGATGTGCGTGACGGTCAGGCAGACGCCGTCGACCGATACGCTGGCCCCGATGGCCAGGTCGACGCAGAAACCGGCCGGGAAATCGATGGTGAAGGTGCGCAGGCCTTGCCGGTCGGCGATGCCGGCGATGGTGGCGGTGCCTTGGACGATGCCAGTAAACATACAGCTCCTGATGCGGGCGAGGCGGCGGGGCGCCTGGACAAACGACGAGAGTAACCGACTTCGCCGCCGGCGGCCGGGCGGCCGGCGCCGGACGCGTCCAGTCCGCCTATAGAGAAAAATAGCCGCACGATATAACGAATAATTGTAAGGGATTACCCTGCAACCCGGGATATATTAGAAATTAATTCCCGGTTTGGCCGTTTTCGAGCCAGAAGTCGCAAATATATTTTCCTGCGCGACTTCCATAATGCCGGGAACGGGGGCTGATGCTGGCAAGGCGCAGCCATACAACACCTCTAATAAGGGAATTTCCAATGAAGTCCATTCAATCCCGCCTGCTGGCGACCTGGGCCGTGTGCGCCGCCGCGGGCATGCTGGCCGGCCCGGCCGTGGCGAGCGGGGCCGCGTATCCCACCAAGCCCGTGACGATGATCGTGTCGTTCCCGCCGGGCGGCAGCTCGGATTTCTTCACGCGCCTGGTCGCCAACAATCTCAGCAAGATGTGGGGCCAGCCCGTGGTGGTCGAGAACCGGCCCGGCGCCGGCGGCAATATCGGCGCCCAGGCGGGCGCCCACGCGCCGGCCGACGGCTACACGCTCTACATGAGCTCGATCAACACGCACGCCATCAATCCGGGCCTGTACCAGAACCCGGGCTACGACCACATCAAGGACTTCGCGCCGATCTCCGAGATCGCCACCGTGATGAACGTGCTGGTGGTCAATCCGTCGGTGCCGGCCAAAAGCGTCAGCGAACTGCTGGCCTATTTCAAGGCCGACCCGTCCAAGGCGTTCTACGCCAGTCCGGGCGCCGGCACCTCGCCGCACCTGTCGTCCGAACTGTTCAAGCGCATGACGGATACGCCCATCACGCACGTGCCCTACAAGGGCAGCAACGCGGCGCTCACCGATGTGATGGCGGGCATGGTGCCGATGGCGATCGACAATCTTCCCGCCGCCCTGGCGCATATCAAGGCGGGCAAGCTGCGCGCGCTGGCGGTGACCTCGCCCAAGCGCTCGCCCGACCTGCCCGACGTGCCCACGATGGACGAGGCCGGGGTCAAGGGCTACGACGTGACGACCTGGTGGGCGCTGTTCGCGCCGGCCGGCACGCCGCAGCCCATCATCGCCAAGATCAACAAGGACGTGAACGCCTTGCTGGCCCTGCCCGACGTCAAGCAGAGCATCGCCAAGCAGGGCGCCGAGCCGGCGCCGTCCACGCCCGAGGAACTGGCCCGGCTGGTGGAGCAGGAGACCGCGCGCTGGGGCAAGGTCATCAAGGACGCCAAGGTCACCATCGATTGAGCGGTACGGCCGCGGCGGGCGCAGCCGCGCCCGCCGCTCATCCCGGCGCGGACGGCTTCCTTCACGGGAGGCCGCCGCGCCTTTTCATGGCGGTGCGAACATGGATGCCACAGACAGGAAGATCATTGCGATTCTCCAGGAGAACGCGGAGACGCCGATCCAGTCCATTGCGGACCAGGTCAGCCTATCGACCACGCCATGCTGGCGGCGGGTGCAGAAGCTGAAGGAAAGCGGGGTGATCCGGCGCCAGGTTGCGCTGTGCGATCCGGTCGCGCTCAACGTGGGCGTGACGGTCTTCATTTCGGTCAAGACCAACCAGCACTCGCAGGCCTGGCTGGACCGCTTCGCCGACCACGTGACCGACATCCCCGAGGTGGTCGAGTTCTACCGCATGAGCGGCGACATCGACTACCTGATCCGCGTGGTGGTGCCCGATATCTCCACCTACGACACGGTCTACAAGAAGCTGATCCGCATCGCCGACCTGCACGACGTCAGCTCGTCGTTCGCCATGGAGCAGCTCAAGTACACCACCGCGCTGCCCGTCGACTACGCGTCGTAGCGCCGGCGGCCGCCCTCAGGCGGCGCGGGCGATGCGGTTGACGTGGGTGGCGACCCGGTCGCCCTCGACGCCGTAGACGTGCAGCGAGATCGCCGTGCCGGCGCCGACATTGCGCAGCCGGTGGATGGCGTCGAGCCCCGCCAGGCTGGCCACGCAATCGCCCGGCGCGCGCGCGACCACGCGCGTGGCCAGCGCGCACTGGGCGGCCGCGTCCCAATCGTATTGTTCCTCCTGCATGGCGCCGCGCAGCACGGCGTAGGCGCACCAGGTGAAATGGCCGTGCACCGGCGTGCACTGCCCCGGCTGCCAGGCCAGCGCCACGATGCTGAAGCGCCCCAGCGGATGGGCGTAGAGCAGGTGGCGGGCGTAGTGCTCGGCGTTGCCGGCCTGCTGGGCCGGCGTCAGCAGTTCGTCGGGTTCGCGGTAGGCGGCCAGCACGCCGGCCACCGCGGCCGGGGTCTGGGCCGCGCTGGCCGAGGCGACGGCGCGGTCGATGTCGGCCGCCAGGCCGTGCAGGCGTTGCGGCTGCGCGGCGCCGGCAACCGATGTGGCATTGAAGCGCATGTCTCCACCTTATTGATCCGATGGATCCATGCTACGCGCCGGCGCGTGGAAAATAAGTGCCTTCTCGGGCGTGTCCGAGCCCGGAATTGGAATGGGCTGCTCATGGAGCAGCCCATTGCCGATCGGCACGGCCTTCTGGCGCTACGCCTCGGCCTGGGCGCGCAGCGCCAGGGCGCGCCGGTCCACCTTGCTGGTGGCCGCCAGCGGCAGCGACTCGACGAAGAACACGCGGCGCGGATGCTGGTAGGCCGGCGCATTGGCCAGGACGTACGACTTGACGTCCTGTTCCGACAGGCTCATGCCCCGCTGCAGCACCACGAACGCCACCGGCTTGTGGCCCTTGATCTCGTCGGCCACCGGCACCACGCAGGCCTGCATGACGGCGGGCAGGCGCTCGATGACCTGCTCGATCTCGCCCGGGTAGATGTTCTCGCCGCCGCAGTTGAACATGTCGTCGGCGCGGCCGATGAAGTAGTAGCAGCCGTCGCTGTCGCGCCGGAACACGTCGCCCGAGATATACCAGCCGTCCTCGGTCAGGACCTGGCGGGTCTTGTCGGGCAGGTTCAGGTAGCCCAGCATGTTGGCGGGCGTGCGCATCCACAGTTCGCCTTCGTCGGCGTCGCGGCCTTGCGCGTCCACCAGGCGCACTTCCACGTCGGGCAGCACCCAGCCCAGCCCGCCGCCGCCCGGCAGCGCGCGGCCCTGGGTGGGGCCGAAGACGATGGGGCCGGCCTCGGTCGTGCCGTAGCCGCCGGCGATCGCGGCATTGGGGAAGGCGCGCCGCACGGCCTCGTAGAGCTGGTCGGTGGCCGGCGCCGAGCCCATGCGGATATAGCGCACGCGGGCGGTGTCGATCTGCGCCAGCGCCTGTTTTTCCTTGACCACCAGCGCCATCATGGTGGGCACCGAGGTGATCCACGTCACTTCGTGCCGTCCCAGCGCCTCGATGAAGCGATGCGTGTCGAACTGCGGCAGCAGCACGATGCTGGCGTGGGCGGCCAGCGCGAACTTGCAGTTGGCCAGCGCGTTCATGTGGAACATCGGCGCGGCCACGATGAAGCGCTCGTTGTCGAAGTCCTTGCGGTTCAGGAAGCGCGAGCGGATGGTCCAGAGCTGGCCGTCGTGCGACAGCTGCACGCCCTTGGGGCGGCCGGTCGAGCCCGAGGTGTAGAGGATCATGGCCGTGGTGCGCGGCGGCGGCGCGTACGTCTCGAACGGACCCGGGTCGAGGAATTCGTCCCATTGCGCGGTGTCCAAGCGCACCGTGTCCAGCCCGGCCGGCGCCAGCGCCGCGCGCGGCTCGTCGACGAAGGCCAGACGCGCCTGGCAGTCCTGCAGCAGGAACGACAGCGTGTCGGGCGCCAGCTTGTAGTTGACCGGCACGGCCACCATGCCCGCGCGCATGATGCCCAGGTAGGCGATCAGGAACTCGGCGCGGTTGATGCCCATCAGGGCGACGGCGTCGCCCGTTTTCAGGCCCTTGCGCAACAGGCCGCGCGCGCAGGCGTTGGCCAGCCGGTCCAGGTCCCCGTGGGTGTAGATCCGCGGCGCCTCGTGGTCGAGGCAGTCGATCAGCGCAATGGCGGCGGGGTTCTTGTTCGGGTCAGTGAGCTGGCCCAGATTCAACGACATGATTTCACCTGTAAACGGTATATCTCGAGCGGGAAAACGAAAAAAAATTCCAGAACCATTCCGTAGAATGGGATTGAATTTGCCAACCCCTATCTAGGAGCCAATGTGCACGCGTCCGATCCTTTCTCCGAAACCTATGCGCAGGCCCGCGCCAAATTCCTGGAGGCGGCGCGCGCCGCCGGGGCCGATATCCATTCCTACTGCCACGATACACAGCGCGGCCCCGACGGTGAAGCGCTGTATCTCGACGTGGCGCGCCTGGGCGGCGCGCAGGCCAGCCGGATGCTGGTGGTGGGCTGCGGCACGCATGGCATCGAAGGCTACAGCGGCTCGGCGGCGCAGACCGACTGGCTGCGCCGTCTCGATCCGTCGCGCCTGCCGCGCGATACCGGCGTGCTGCTGCTGCACGCGCACAACCCGTGGGGGTTCGCGCATGCCTTGCGGTTCACCGAGGAAAACGTCGACCTGAACCGCAACTTCGTCGACTTCAGCCAGCCCCTGCCGCAGAATCCGCGCTACGCCGAGGTGCATGCGCTGATCGCGCGCGACCACTGGGACGAGCAGGACGTCGAGGCGATATTCCGCAAGCTGTCGGATTTCCGCGAATCGGTGGGCGAGCAGGTCTACTCGGATGCCTTCAACGGCGGGCAGTACAGCCACCCGACCGGCATCTTCTATGGCGGCACGCGCCAGCAATGGTCCAACCGCGCCTTGCGCGAGGCCATCGCCACCCATCTGGCCGGCGTGCGCCAGGCCGCCTTCATCGACCTGCACACCGGCATCGGTCCCGAGCGCGGCCACGTGTTCCTGTGTTTCCACGAGGCCGGCAGCCCGGCCTACGAACGGGCGCGGCGCTGGTGGGGCGAGCGCGCGGTCAACCGCGACGGCGTGACGCACAAGGCCGTGGCGCGTTACCAGGGCCTGCTGGTCGATGCCTTCGTGGCCATGCTGCCCGAGGCCGAGACCACGGCGGTGGTGGTGGAGTTCGGCACGCTGCCGCGTCCGCGCATGCAGCGCGCCTCGATGGCGGCGCGCTGGCTGTGGGAGCACCAGGACGCCGACGGCGCGCTGCGCGCCACGCTGATGCGCGACATCCGCGAGGCGTTCTACCCCAGCGCGCCGGACTGGCGCGCCGGGGTGCTGGTGCAATCGCGCGAGATCTTCGACCGCGCCTTGGCGGGACTGGGGCAAGATTAGCGCCTACTCGGTGAGGGTCCGTCCGGCTTCGCCGCGGTCCCAGAACACCAGCTTGCGATGCAGGGCCCTGATCAGCTGGCTGCCGGCGATGCCGAGCACCGCCAGGCTGATCAGCGCGGCGAACATGGTGCTGGTGTCCAGCGTGGTCGTCGCCGCGTTGATCAGGTAGCCCAGCCCCTTCGATGACGAGACGAACTCGGCCACCACCGCGCCGATCAGCCCCAGTACCACCGAGATCTGCAGCGCGGCGAAGATGTGGCTGGCCGCCGACGGGATCTTGATGCGCGTCAGGATGTGCCAGCGGCTGGCGGAGAACGCCCGCATCAGGTCCAGCAGGGCCGGATCGGTGGCCTTCAGGCCCACCGCCGTGTTGATGAACATGGGGAAGAAACAGACCAGGGCCACCATGATGGCCTTGGACTCCAGCCCGAAGCCGAACCACACCAGGATCAGCGGGGCCAGGGCCACCTTGGGCATGGACTGCAGGGCCAGCACGAAGGGATACAGCAGGCGTTCCAGCCAGCGGTATTCGGCGAACAGCACGCCGATGATGAAGGCCGCCGTGCAGCCGCCCACGTAGCCGATCGCCATGGACGCCAGCGTGAAGCCGAAATCTCCCCAGAAATCGCCCTGCACATAGCCGCGGTACAGCGCCGCCAGCACGCCTTCGACCGGCGGCAGCACGTAGTACGGCACGCCGAGGTAGCGGTTGGCGATGAACCACAGCACCAGCAGCGCGGCCAGCAGCAGCAGGGGGTAGACGATGGATTTGGTGCGCTCTTTCATGTCGGCCCCCTAGTGCGCCACGTTGGAGAACAGCGAGCGCAGCTCGGCGCACAGCTGGGCGAACTTCGGGCTGGCAAGCGTTTCCTCGGTCCGCGGGAAAGGCAGGTCGATGTCGATCTCGCGCAGCACCCTGGCCGGCCTGGGCCCCAGCACCACCACCTTGCTCGACAGGAACACCGCCTCGGGAATGGAGTGGGTGATGAACATGACCGACTTGCGGGTCTCGCTCCAGATGCGCTGCAGCTCCACCATCATGGTCTCGCGCGTCATCGCGTCGAGCGCGGCGAACGGCTCGTCCATCAGCAGCAGGCTGGGGTCGTGGATCAGGCCGCGGGCGATGCCCACCCGCTGCTGCATGCCGCCGGAGAGTTCGTGCGGATAATGCTGCTCGAACTTCTCCAGCCCCATGGTCTTGAGCAGGGCATGCGCGCGCGCGGTGCCCGCCGCGATGTCCATGCCCATGGTGCGGATCGGCAGCAGCACATTGTCCAGCACGTTCTGCCAGGGCAGCAGGGTGGCGTGCTGGAACACGATGCCGACGTCGCGCCGCGGGCCGTCGATGGCCTGTCCGCGCAGCTCGGCCACGCCGGCCGATGGCTTGAGCAGGCCGGCGGCCACCTTGAGCAAGGTGGACTTGCCGCAGCCCGAGGGGCCCAGTATGGACAGGAATTCGCCTTCGGCGACCGTGGTGCTGAATCCCTCGAGCGCCGTGGTCGGGCCGCGCGAGGACCGGTAGGTCACCTCCAGGCCCTGGACGCGGAAGACCGGTGCGCTGCCATTGTGTTGTGCCTGATTCACGCTGCCGGCTCCTAGTCCTTGAACGCCTTGGCCTGCGCCTGCACGGCAGCCGTGTCGAAGTCGGAGAACTTGTCCACGAACGCATTCGTATAGACGCTGTCCAGGTCCACGTCGAGCGTTTCGAGCTGCCCGCCTTCGTGCAGGGCGGCGGCGAAGTCGCGCCAGGTATCCGGATTGTACTGACCCCACTGGCGCGGCTTGCCTTCCGGGAACACCAGCATCTTGTTGAAGCGCGCCGAGAACACCTTGACGCTGTCGGCCAGCACCTTGGCGTCGTCGCCGGCCGGCTTGGTGTTGGGGTATTCCTTCCAGAACAGCCGCACGCAGGCCTCGCGGTTGGTCTCGCAGAACACGGTGGCCTTGGCCATGGCCCGGCCGAATCCGGCCAGCACCTCGGGCTTGTCGCGGATCATGTCCTCGTGCGCCACCATGCCATTGCTGAACAGCGCCTCGTAGCGCGGCAACTGCGGCAGGCGCCGGATGGCGGTGCCCTGCGTCTCCAGCGTGGCGTGCTGCGAATCGAACAGGTTGAGCGCGTCGATCTGCTTGTTCTGCAGCGCCAGGAAGGCGGCGCTGCCGATGCCCACCGGCACCATGCTCGCGTCGATGCCCAGTTCCTTGAACTCGGCCTTGGTGATGGGCACGTTGCCGAAGGTCATCGCGCCCACGCCGACCTTGCGGCCGTCGAGGTCCTTGAGCGACTTCAGGGGCGAGTCCGCCAGCACGGCGAACTCCCACCCCGAGGCGCGGGTGGCGTTGTAGAAGAACTTCAGCGGCAGCTTGTCCTTGCCCGGCGCGCGCGAAATGATCAGCGTGTCCGGGTTGGGATAGCCGATGTCCACCCGCTTGGCGAGCATCTGCGGGATCAGGGTGCCCGTGCCCTTGAAGCCCATCAGCTCCACATCCAGGCCCTCTTCCTTGAAGTAGCCGAGCTGCTTGGCGGCGACCATGGGCGCCTGCGACAGCGTCATGTCGGTGACGTTGCCGTATCTCAGCTTGGTCAGTTCGGCATGCGCCGGGGAGTACAACACCGTGGACATCACAATGGCGCAGGCGGCCCGCGCAAGGTTACTCGGTACAAGCAGCATGTTCGGCTCCTTCAGGTTCGGTCGGTTTGCGGAAATTCAGCCCGTGATCGGCACATAGGTGCCGCGCCCGATGGCCACCAGCTTGCCGGCCGGGCACAGGATGTCGATATCGACCACCGCGGCCGACTTGCCGGCCTTGCGGACCACGGCCACGCCGTCCACGTAGTCGCCCACGGCGGGACGCAGGTAGTCGATGCGCAGGTTCATGGTCGGCACGCCGCCGCCCACCAGCATGCCGATGGCGAAGTCGCCGACCACGTCGATCAGCGCCGCCAGCGCGCCGCCGTGGAACTGCTTGGTGCCGGGAGCGCCGCGCTCGTAGGTGTCCTGCAGCGGCATGCGCACCGAGAAGCGCGAGCCGGCATGGTCGATGTCGAGGATCTCCAGGTTCATCGCGCTGATGAACCGGGAACGGGCGAAGATGGCCTCGATGTCGGCCTTCTCCAGTTTGCGTGCGGCTTGCTGACTCATGGTTTCACCAGGATTTTGCCGAAGACCTGGCGGTCTTCGAGTTGACGGAACGCGTCGTTGATATCGGCCAGCCCGTAGGTGCGGTCGATGATGGGTTGCAGCTTGCCGGCGCGCACCTGCTCGAGCAGGGCGATCAGTTCGTCGCGGGTCCAGCCGTTCGAGCCCAGGATCTGCAGCTCGTAGCTCCAGATGAAGCGCAGGTCTTCCTTGGGGTCGTAGCCGGCGGTGGCGCCGCAGGTCAGCACGCGGCCGTTGCGGTGCAGCGTGCGCAGCGACTTGACCCAGGTGTCGCCGCCGGTGAAGTTGACCACCACGTCCACGCCGTTCTCGTAGAGGCGGCGGTGCGGCTTGCCGAACTTGGCGAAGATCGCCTTCATGAAGTCTTCCTGCTTGTAGTCGATCACGTGATCGGCTCCCAGCTCGGTCAGGCGCGCCAGCTTCTCGGGGCTGGAGGCCGCCGCGACGACCTCGGCGCCGGCCATCTTGGCCAGCTGCACGCAGCAGGTGCCGACCCCGCCGGAGGCGCCCAGGATGAGCACGCGTTCGCCGGACTGGATCTTGCCGATGGTCTGCATCATGCGCCAGGCGGTGCCGTAGGCCACCGGCAGGCAGGCGGCGGTCTCGAAGCTGACGTCGTCGGGCAGGCGCACCAGGTGGTGGTCGGGCACCGCGCAGTACTCGGCCAGCCCGCCGTGGCGCGCTTCGCCGATGACGCCGCCGAAGGTCTTGCGGTCCGACGGGTCGACCAGCACGCGGTCGCCGACCTTCCAGTCCTTGACGTCCGCGCCGACCTCGACGACTTCGCCGGCGAAGTCCAGGCCCATGATGATGGGCATGGGCACCGTGATGCCGGGCATGCCGTTGCGGGTGAACACGTCGTGGTAGTTCAGCGTGGCCGCGCCGACCTTGAGGATGACCTCGTCGGGCTTGGCGACCGGGTCGGGGAAGGCGGTCTCGTACTTGATGCTGCCGGGACCACCGTGTTCGTAAATGACTGCTGCTCTCATTGCTTTTCCTGTCAGGAAGGGGTTATTGGGTGTTATTGGAAGGTTATCGGGCCTGGATGAATTGCAGCGCCGCGCAGCTGGCCTGCGCGGGCGCCACCCAGATGGACGGCGCGGCCCCGTCCAGGTACGGGGCGGCGACGTAATCGATCTGGCGGGCTTGCAGGTATTCCTGCAGCGCCGGCAGCGACCGGACCTCGATGCAGGCGGCGGCGACCCGGTGCACGGGGCCGTCGGCCAGCACCGGACAGTGCTCGCGCATGGCCGCCTCGGACATGACCCAGAAGCGGCCGCGCCGCAGCTCGAAGCAATAGGCGTCGCCGTGCGCGCTGGGCGTGCCCAGCAGGCGCTGGAAGCGCTCCAGCGTGGCCGACAGGTCGGCGGCGGCGAAATACATGGCCGCCAGGCCGGTGGCGCCGTTCGGGTGGTCGAGCAGGTGGGGCTGCCACAGCACGTCGCGCGTGCCGTGCTCGATGACGATGAAGCGCGCCTCGGGATAGGCCTCGCCATCCAGGTTGATGTTGCGAAAGCGCGCGCGCCGGGTCTGGTCGTTGGCCGGCCCGAAGGCCGCGTCGCGCTCCAGCGTGGCCGGCGCCGGCGCCGGCACGCCCGCCGCCGTCAGCTGCGGGTGCATGGCGTCGGCCGACTCGCAGTCCATGGCCACGATGTGCAGGCCTTCGTAGCGGTCCAGCATGCGGCGCGCGGTGCTGGGCTTGTCCGGCTCCACCAGTCCCAGCAGTTCGAAGTAGCCGTTGCGGAACATGGCGCAATGGTTGCCCGATCCCCAGGGCACCACCGGGCCGCCCGGGGTCAGCGCGCCGGCGTGCATGCTGCGCGGCGTGAGGGTGAAGCCCAGGCGTTCGAAGGCCTGGCGCGCGTCTTCCAGCTTGAAGACGATCAATCCGGTATGGTCGAGGCTGAGGTTCAGGTTGGGCATGCCGATGGTGTCGTGGTCGGTAGAGTGCGAGGTCAATCGCGGGCAGCAATGATGGTACGCGGCGCGCGGCGAAATAACGTGCTCATGAAAACTGCGAAATCCCGGAAAAGTAGTTTTTTTTTCCAGAACGGAGTTTGACCTGAGTTTCGCATACTAAAACTAGGGTTTTCCATGAAATTTTAGGCTGGTGTTTATACGCTTTAGGCATATAGAGGCCCGCGGCGGGCGCGCCGCGCCTGCCAGAGCCGTGATTGGCTATAGTCCGGTTCCGGGCCGCCGCAGTGGCGGTGCTGGCCTTCCAGTGAACTTGCAAAGGGAACCCATGCCGCAACACGACAAATCGCGCCTGGTCCGCATCGATACGGGCCCCATGATCAACCCGGTGGCGGGCAAGCCCAGCCGGCCCATTGCCGGCGACGCGTCGTTTCGCACGGTGACCGCCTTCGAGGGCGGGCAGGGCAAGGTCGAGTCCGGCGTGTGGGAGAGCACCAGCGGCAGCTTCCAGTCCAACACCACCGGCTACATCGAGTACTGCCACATCATCGAGGGCGAGGCGCGCCTGGTGGACCCGGACGGCACGGTCCACGCGGTCAAGGCGGGCGACGCCTTCATCATGCCCGAAGGCTATACCGGCCACTGGGAAGTGGACCGCCACGTCAAGAAGATCTATTTCGTCACGCATCTGGCGTAAGGCGCACGGCGCCGCGCGCCGCGGACGCTTGACCTTCCAATCATGGCAAGGTCTACAGTGGGGTCATGTTGTCGAATCCCATTGTTTGAAGGAGCCATGATGAATGCCAGTTCCCTAGCCGGCGCGCCCTCGACGGGCGCCATCAGCCTGCCTATCGAGGGCATGACTTGCGCCTCGTGCGTGGGGCGTGTCGAGCGCGCGCTGAAGGCGGTGCCGGGCGTCAGCGACGCGGTGGTCAACCTGGCCACCGAGCGCGCCGACGTGCGCTTTGCCGGCGCGCCGGATGTCGGCGCGGCGGTGCAGGCGGTCGAGCAGGCCGGCTACGCCGTGGCCGCCAGCACCATGGAATTGGCCGTCTCCGGCATGACCTGCGCTTCGTGCGTGGGGCGGGTCGAGCGCGCGCTGAAGGCGGTGCCGGGCGTGCGCGCGGCCAGCGTCAACCTGGCGACCGAACGCGCCCATGTCGAAATCGCGGGCGCGGTGGCGCCGCAGGCGCTGGTCCAGGCGGTGGCCGCCGCCGGCTACGAGGCCCGCCCGCTGGATCCGGGCGGCGCCGCCGCCGATGCCGCGGCCCGGCGCCAGGCGGCCGAACTGCAGGGCCTGCGCCGCGCGCTGATCGTGGCCGCGGTGTTCGCGCTGCCCGTGTTCGTGCTGGAAATGGGCTCGCACATGATCCCGGCCTTCCACCATGCCGTGGCCGGCAGCATCGGCGTGCAGAACAGCTGGTACATCCAGTTCGTGCTGGCCTCCATCGTGCTGTTCGGCCCGGGGCTGCGCTTTTTCCGCAAGGGGGTGCCGGCGCTGCTGCGCGGCGCGCCCGACATGAACTCGCTGGTGGCCGTGGGCACGGCGGCCGCCTATGCGTATTCGGTCATCGCCACGTTCGCCGCCGGCGTATTGCCGCCGGGCACGGTCAACGTCTATTACGAGGCCGCCGCGGTCATCGTGGCGCTGATCCTGCTGGGCCGCTATCTGGAGGCGCGCGCCAAGGGCAACACCTCCGAGGCGATCAAGCGCCTGATGGGCCTGCAGGCCAAGACGGCGCGCGTGCGGCGCGACGGCGCCACCGTGGAAGTGCCGATCGCGCAGGTGGCGGCGGGCGACGTGGTCGAAGTGCGGCCGGGCGAGCGCGTGCCGGTGGACGGCCAGGTGATCGAGGGCACCAGCTTCGTGGACGAGTCCATGATCAGCGGCGAGCCCGTGCCGGTCGAGAAGCAGCCGGGCGCCGAGATCGTGGGCGGCACGGTCAACCAGAACGGCGCGCTGGCGCTGCGCGCCACCAAGGTGGGCGGCGATACCGTGCTGGCGCAGATCATCCGCATGGTCGAGCAGGCCCAGGGCTCCAAGCTGCCCATCCAGGCGCTGGTGGACCGCATCACCATGTGGTTCGTGCCGGCGGTCATGGCCGTGGCCCTGGCGACCTTCGCCATCTGGTTCGTGTTCGGCCCCGATCCGGCGCTGACCTTCGCGCTGGTCAACGCGGTCGCGGTGCTCATCATCGCCTGCCCGTGCGCCATGGGGCTGGCCACGCCCACCTCCATCATGGTGGGCACCGGGCGCGCCGCGCAGCTGGGCGTGCTGTTTCGCAAGGGCGAGGCGCTGCAGGCGCTCAAGGACGCCCGCGTGGTGGCGGTGGACAAGACCGGCACCCTCACCAAGGGCCGCCCCGAGCTGACCGACCTGGTGCTGGCCGAAGGCTTCGAGCGCGCGGCGGTGCTGGGCAAGGTGGCCGCGGTCGAGGCCAAGTCCGAGCACCCCATCGCGCGCGCCATCGTCGATGCCGCGCAGGTCGAGGGCGCCCGGCCGGGCGCGATCGAGGCGTTCGAGTCGATCACCGGCTACGGCGTGGCGGCGCGGGTCGACGGCGCGCGGGTCGAGATCGGCGCCGACCGCTACATGGCGCGGCTGGGGCTGGACGTGGCCGTGTTCGCCGCCGAGGCGGCGCGCCTGGGCGACGAGGGCAAGACGCCGCTGTACGCCGCCATCGACGGCCGCCTGGCGGCCATGATCGCGGTGGCCGATCCCATCAAGAACACCACCGCCGCGGCCATCCGCGCCCTGCATGGCCTGGGCTTGAAAGTGGCCATGATCACGGGCGACAACCGCCGCACCGGCGAGGCGATCGCGCGCCAGCTGGGCATCGACGAGGTCATCGCCGAAGTGCTGCCGGACGGCAAGGTCGACGCGGTCAAGCGCCTGAAGGCCGAGCACGGCGCGCTGGCCTATGTGGGCGACGGCATCAACGATGCGCCGGCGCTGGCCGAGGCCGACGTGGGCATCGCCATCGGCACCGGCACCGACATCGCCATCGAGGCGGCCGACGTGGTGCTGATGTCGGGCGACCTGGGCGGCGTGCCCAACGCCATCGCGCTGTCGCAGGCCACCATGGCCAACATCCGGCAGAACCTGTTCTGGGCCTTCGCCTACAACGTGGCGCTGATCCCGGTGGCCGCCGGCGTGCTGTATCCGGTCAACGGCAGCCTGCTGTCGCCGGTGTTCGCGGCTGGCGCGATGGCGCTGTCCAGCGTGTTCGTGCTGAGCAACGCGCTGCGGCTGCGCCGCTTCGCCGCGCCGTTCGCGGCGCGTTAAGATCCCCGTTTCGGGCCGTCGCGGCGGCCCCGCACGGAGGTCCGGACGATGACAAACCCTGGCGATGGCGCGGCAGGCGCGGTGGATTGCGCCACCCTCGACCACTGGCGGCCGCGCCTGGCCGCGATTGCCGCGGCCGCCGGCCAGGACGACGCCGCGCATGACCTGGGCCACCTGCGGCGGGTGTGGGACGCGGCGCGCGCCATGCTGCAGGCGCATCCCGAGGCCGACGCGCTGGTCGTGCTGGCCGCCAGCTACCTGCACGATCTGGTCAACCTGCCCAAGAACCATCCCGAGCGCCACCTGGCGTCGCGCCAGGCCGCCGCGGCGGCGCGCGAGCGCCTGGCGCGGGCGGGCTTTCCGGCCGCGCGGCTGGACGCGGTGGCGCACGCCATCGAAGCGCACAGTTTCTCGGCCGGCATCGCGCCGCGCACCATCGAGGCGCGCATCGTGCAGGACGCCGACCGCCTGGACGCGCTCGGCCCGGTGGGACTGGCGCGCATGTTCCATGTGGGCGGCAGCCTGGGCCGCGCGCTGGCCCATCCGTCCGATCCGCTGGCCGCGCAGCGCGCGCTCGACGACAGCCGCTATACCCTGGACCACATCGAGGCCAAGCTGGCCCGCCTGCCGCACGGCATGCAGACCGAGGCCGGCCGCCGCCTGGGCGAGCAGCGCCTGGCGTGGCTGCGCGACTTCCGCGCCGCCTTCGCGGCGCAGTGGGGCGGCGGCCAGCTTCGATAAAATCCTGTTACCGTATCGGTATCCGCGGGCGCGGGCGTGCCCGCGCCGTTATTCATTGCAGGAAGCCGTTCCATGTTCGAGCACGTTCAAGCCTATCCGGGCGACCCCATCCTCAGCCTGAACGAGGATTTCCAGAAAGATCCCCGGGCCGGCAAGGTCAACCTGACCATCGGCATCTATTTCGACGAAGCCGGCCGCATCCCCGTCATGGCCGCCGCCCGCGAGGCCGAGGCCGCGCTGCTGGCCGATATCGGGCCGCGCCCCTACCTGCCGATGGCCGGCCTGCCGGCCTATCGCGACCTGGTGCAGGAGCTGGTGTTCGGCGCCGGCAGCGCCGCGCGCCGCGCCGGCCGTATCGCCACGGTGCAGACGCTGGGCGGGTCGGGCGCGCTGAAAGTGGGCGCCGACTTCCTCAAGCGCTATTTTCCCAAGTCGGAAGTCTGGGTCAGCGACCCGAGCTGGGAAAACCATCGCACCATTTTCGAGGGCGCCGGCTTCGCGGTGCACACCTATCCCTATTACGACGACGCCAGCGGCGGCCTGCGCTTTGACGAAATGCTGGCCACGGTGGGCGGCCTGCCGGCCGGCAGCGTCGTGCTGCTGCACGCCTGCTGCCACAACCCGACCGGCGTGGACCTCGATCGCGCCCAGTGGGACGCGCTGATTCCGGTGCTGCGCGAGCGCGGCCTGATCGCCTTCGTCGACATGGCCTACCAGGGCTTCGGCGATGGCCTGGACGACGACGCCTATGCCGTGCGGGCCATCGCCGAGGCGGGCGTGACCTGTGTGGTGGCCAACTCGTTCTCGAAGAATTTCTCGCTGTACGGCGAGCGCTGCGGCGGGCTGAGCGTGGTGTGCGAAACCGCCGAGCAGGCTGGCTGCGTGCTGGGCCAGCTGACCAGCACCATCCGCGCCATCTACAGCAACCCGCCTACCCATGGCGCGCGCATCGTCGCCCAGGTGCTGGGCACGCCGGCGCTGCGGCAATCGTGGGAGGCCGAGCTGGGCGCCATGCGCGAGCGTATCCAGGCGATGCGGCGCGCCATCCATGACGGCCTGGCCGGCCGCGTCGAGCCGCGCATGCTGCAGCGCTACCTGTCGCAGCGCGGCATGTTCACCTACACCGGCCTGGGCGCCGAGCAGGTCGAGACCTTGCGGCGCGACCAGGGCGTGTATCTGCTGCGCTCGGGCCGCATGTGCGTGGCGGGCCTGAACCGCGACAACGTGGCGGTGGCCGCCGACGCCATCGCCAGCGTGCTGGCGCGCGGCTAGTTCACGGGCAATCTCCGAAACGGCGGACGGTCTCCCAGCGTTCTGTATTTGGGACGCTGAGGGGCCGATCCCGCATCTAGGCGGAAGCCGGGCGCCGGCCTTATCTTGTACTCCTGTTCAACGCGCGCGCCGGGCCCACCCTGCCGCGGCGCGCGAATCCTGTGTACCCACGAAGGAGCACATCATGGGCAAGCGCTATGCCAAGCTGGACAAGAACAACGTCGCCGTGCTGATGGTCGACCATCAGGTCGGCCTGCTGTCGCTGGTGCGCGACATCGACCCCGACAAGTTCAAGAACAACGTGCTGGCCGTGGCCGACCTGGCCACGTATTTCAAGCTGCCGACCATCCTCACCACCAGTTTCGAGGACGGCCCCAACGGTCCGCTGGTGCAGGAACTGAAGGACCAGTTCCCCGAGGCGCCGTATATCGCCCGCCCCGGCCAGATCAACGCCTGGGACAACGAGGACTTCGTCAAGGCGGTCAAGGCCACCGGCAAGAAGCAGCTGCTGATCGCCGGGGTGGTGACCGAGGTGTGCGTGGCTTTTCCGGCCCTCTCGGCCATCGAGGAAGGCTATGAGGTGTTCGTGGTGACCGATGCCTCGGGCACCTTCAACGAAGTCACGCGCCATTCGGCCTGGAGCCGCATGGAGCAGGCCGGCGCCCAGCTCATGACCTGGTTCGGCGTGGCCTGCGAACTGCATCGCGACTGGCGCAACGACATCGAGGGCCTGGGCGCGCTGTTCTCCAGCCACATTCCCGACTATCGCAACCTCATCGCCGCCTACACCACCGTCAAGGGCGGCAAGTAAGCGGCGCCGCGTCCCGGCCCGGCGTGCGCGCCGGCCCGGGGCGCGGTTTCACTCCTGCGCCGGCGGCGGCGTCACGCCCGGGCCGCGCATCACTTCCACGCCCATGCTCGCCAGGATGTCGCGCGTGGCCGCATCCGGCACGTCTTCGGCGTATACGTCGATATTCAGCGCCCGCGCGGTATCGATGACCGAGCCGGCCAGCTGGCGGCTGCCCGGGCTTTGCGACATGCCGCCCACGAAGCCGCCGCCCAGTTTCACATAGGCCAGCGGCAGCGAATGCAGGCGCGACATGGCGCCGAATTGCTGGGCCAGGCGGCGCAGGCCGACGTGCGCGCCGAAATGCGCGGCGATGCGCTCCAGCGCGATCACGTCGCCCTCGCGGTCGACCAGCCCGTGCGCGTCCACCTCCAGGTAGAGGCGGCCCACCTGGGCGCGCCGGTCGGCCAGCATCAGCTCCAGCTGGCGCAGGAAGCTGCGCTTGCCCAGCGAGGGCAGCGACAGCCGCACCGCCAGCTCGCCCGGCTGGGCGGCCAGCCAGTCCAGCGCCAGGCGCACGGCCTGCAGGTCGCACTCGGCCGACAGGTTCAGCCGCACCGCGGCCGGGATGAACAGCATCGCCGGTATCGGTTCGCGCGCATCGTCGTTGTGCAGCATCAGCATGGCTTCCATGCGCACCAGCCGCCCGTCCACGGCGTGCAGCGGCTCGAATGCCAGGCTGAAGCGTTGCTGGTCGAGCGCGGTGACCAGGGCATCCATCCAGGCCGACTGGCCGGCGGCGGAAAACGGGTCGGCATTGTCGGGGCCGACCAGCACGGCATGGTCGTCGCCGGCGCTTTCGGCGCGGGTCAGGCCGAAATCCAGCCGCGCCAGCACGCCGTTGAACTGCGTGCCCGGCGCATAATCGGCCAGCGCCATGGCCCAGCGGCACAGGCCGCCTTCGCCCACCGGAATGCGCAGCGTGCGCAGCTCGGCGCGCACCAGGTCGGCGATGACCTGGGCCTGCGGCGCGGCGCAATGCGGCAGCAGCACGGCGAAGTCCGAGCCGTTCAGGCGGGCCACCAGCGACTGCGCCAGGCCCTGGGCGGTGACCAGGGCGCTGATGCGCTGGCACACCGATTGCAGCCACTGGTCGATGAACTGGCGCGGCATGTGCCGGTTCAGGGCCGTCAGGTCGCGCTGGCGGAACACCAGCACATGGCCGCCGGCGCTCGACAGGCGCGCCGGCAACGCCGGCGAGTCGGCCGGCTTTTCGTCCAGGGCGCGGCGGAATTCATTGATGAAGTACTTGCGGTTGGCCAGGCCGGTGACCGGGTCCTGGTTCAGCTCCACTTCCAGCGATTCGATGCGGCTGCTCTGTTCCTCGGCCGTGGCGCGCACGCGTTCGCGCGTCTGCGCCAGGGCGTCGACGATGCCGGAGAACTCCGCCACGCGCGCGAACGCCTGTTCGCCGCTGGCTCGGCTGTCGATGGCGCGCACCTGTTCGCTCACCTGGAACAGCAGGCGCTTCTCGATCCAGCGCACCAGCGCGAAGGCGAACAAGGCCCACAGCACCCCCGCGCCCATGATCAGCGCCGCCATGCGCAGGCTGCTGGCCCACAGGGTTTCCCAGGCGTAGGCGTCGTTGGCGACCAGGGTGACCTCGCCGATCTGGCGCCAGCCATCGCTGACCGCGTGGCTGGCCGCGCGGTTGGCCAGCGGGGCCAGCGCCTGGAACCAGGCCGGCACGCTGGCCGCCGGCTGGGCGCCGCGCTCGACCATGACCGCGCCCTGCGGGTCGGCCAGCCGCACCAGCGAGAAATGCCCGCCGTCGAACAGCGCGGACACCAGCAGCTCCTGCGTCACCGGGTCGTTGTTGGCCGGCTGTGACAGCGACAGCGCCAGCGATACGGCGGCGTCGGTGCTTTGTACCTGCAACTGGTCGGACAGATAGCCGCGCGCCGCGTTGATGCTCAGCACGAGCGTGCCCAGCAGGATGATCCCGATGGCGAGGGTAAGGCTGAGCAGCAGTCGACGAAGTATGGACATAGGATTTCCTGGATCTCAGGGCCGCAGGCCCTCGCGCTCCATGCGCAGGAGCAGGTCGCGCCACCGGCTGAGCCGGTCCACCGGGCTGGCCTGCTTGCCGTCGACGTAGACGCCGTCGGCATTGAAACTGAAAACGGGCGTCAGGTCGCGCCGCTCGTTGGCCGGCATGATGGTCGAGATCAGGCTGTCGAGCACCAGCGGCACGGCGTTGGGCGTGGGATAGTAGCCCAGCACCATGTGCGCGATCTGTTGATTGCTGTACGGTCCGCCGATGCGGGCCCGCACATAGATGAAACGCAGCTTCTCGGTGGGCACGCCCAGCGAGATCAGCGAGAAATACTTGCCGATGACATAGTCCTCGCAGTCGCCGGCCCCCTTGCCCAGGGTTTCCAGCGGCGTGGCCCAGTAATCGGCGCGGCCCCAGATGTGCGTGTCCTCGCCGGACAGCACGCGCTGGTTCCAGAACGCGTTGACGCGCGCCAGCTGGTTGGCTTCGCTGGCGGAGGTGTCGTTGCGCAGCAATTGCAGCCAGTCGTCCACGGCGCGCGCGCCGCGCGCGCCGTAGCGGCTGGCCGCCAGGCTTTGCAACTTGCCGGTATCGACATCGAGCGCGTGGACGCCACCCCACCCGCAAGCCAGGCTCAGCAGGGTTGCCAGCGCCAGGCGCGGCGCTTTACGGGGACGGGTGGACAATGGCATGAAACATATTTTGACATTTTCCGCGTTCCCGCGCCGCCGGCGGGCGGCACGCCTTGCGGCGAGCCGCCCGCGCACCGGGCTTACTGGTCAACTTGCAGCTTGTGGCGGCTGAGCAGGTCCTGGATGATGGCGGCGTCGTCCTTGGTGCCGCCAGCGGTCAGGTCGATGTTCTCCAGCACGATGGTCTGGTCCGCGCCCTGGGTGTTGACATGCCCCTGGGTGTTGACCTGGATCACCGTGTCCTGCCCATCGCTGGAGAACTTCAGGAACTGCGTCAGGTTGCCGCTGTTCTCGCCCTGCAGCAGCTCGCCCAGGTCCAGCACGTCGCCGCCGTCGGCAATGTCGGCGTTGGAGAAGTCCTTGATCGTGTCGCGCGCCGGCGCGCCCACCACGCCCTGGTCGTTGAGCTCCCACTTGAAGGTGTCGCTGCCGTCACCGCCGTACAGGATGTCATCGCCCTGGCCGCCGATCAGCAGATCCTTGCCTTCGCCGCCATGCAGCTCGTCGCTGCCGGCGCCGCCGCGCAGTTCGTCGGTGCCCGCGCCGCCATACAGGATGTCGTCGCCGTCGCCGCCGTACAGCTTGTCGTTGCCGCCCTGGCCGTACAGGATGTCGTTGCCGGCGCCGCCATGCAGCTCGTCGTTGCCGCCGCGCGTATCGCCATCCACGTCAAACAGCGCGTGGTTCTCCGAGATGTACTTGTGCAAGTCGGCATCGGTGGGCTGCACGCCGTTCTTGAGGAACAGGAAGTCCTTGAGCGCCTCCAGGCCCGAACCGTTGGGCAGGTCGGCCGGCTTGGCCGGATTGCCCGCCACGCCCCACGGCAGGTTGTCGGTGTTGATCGCGTCGCCGAACAGGATGTCGTTGCCGTCGCCGCCATACAGCTTGTCGTTGCCGACCGGCGCCAGCTCGG
The DNA here is from genome assembly GCF_900636925.1 of Bordetella bronchiseptica. Classification (NCBI taxonomy): domain Bacteria; kingdom Pseudomonadati; phylum Pseudomonadota; class Betaproteobacteria; order Burkholderiales; family Alcaligenaceae; genus Bordetella; species Bordetella bronchiseptica. Next base: position 3,903,012 of record NZ_LR134326.1, on the reverse strand, counting down.
TGCTCTGGCTGCCGCCGATCAGGGCCGACTCGAGGTCCGACGGATCGAGCACGGTCTGCGAGTTGCCGGTGCGGCCCGACGTGTAGCTGCGGATGGTGTCCACGGTGGCATAGAACTGGCCGCCGCCGCTGTTGTCGTTGACGATGAACTGGAATCCGTACTGGCCGGGGCCGTGGATACCCGTGCGAGTGCTGGCGTCGGTGCCGCGCTCGACCTCGTTCCACTGCGTGCCGTCCCACTTCATCAGGACCCATTCGAACTTGTCGGCCGGGTTCTTGTTGCCCATGCTGAGCGCGAAGCTGAACGAGGCGCCGCCGGCGCTGGTGACGTTCATCCTGTGGTCGGGGTTCATGGTTACCTTGAACGCCTGGCCATCCGCGGTCGTATCCGTGATACGCATCGCGTTGTCGTTCTTGGTCACCGTGCCGGTGCCGTCCTTGTCCCAGGTGTTGACGTTGTTGGCGTTCGAGTTGCCGGAGAAGTTGACGTGGGTTTCCTGGCCGCCCGTGTAGTAGCCGCCGGTGTTGTCGTACTTGTTCAGCGTGGACGTGGAAACGCCCGAGCCGATCCCGATGCCATGCACATCGCTGATCGCGGCCAGCTCGGCGAATTCGTTGTCGCGGTTGTAGCTCCACTCGGTGCTGGGTTCGCCGTCGGTCAGGAAGAACGTCAGGTTCTTGTAGGGCTTGCCCTCGCTGTCCACCGTGGGCTGGCCTTCGAACCACTGCGTTGTCCGGTCGAACGCCGCGCCGTACGGCGTGGTGCTGCTGGCCTTCAGGCCCATCAGGATGTCGACCATCTCATCGACGTTTTCCGGCGTCAGGCCCGTGATCGACTTCTTCAGCGCGCTGCTGGAGCCGTTGAAGGTGATCAGCGACACGTTGATTTCGCCGTCATGGACGGCCAGCTGGTTCTCCAGCAGGGCCTTGAGCGCGTCCTTGGCGGTTTGCAGGCGGGTCGGCTTGTTCGAGCCCGAACCCCACTTGTCGTTCATCGAGTCGGACAGGTCCAGCACCAGCGCGATGTTGTAGCTGGTGCCCGCGGTCACGTTCTGCTTGATGCCGCCCTGGTCGCCCAGCATCACATCGTTGCCGGCGCCGCCGGTGATGGTGTTGTTGTCGTTGGATCCGGCCACGAACTGGTCGATGTTGATCGTCAGCGTGGTGGAGGTCAGGTCGCCGTCGGCGTCGCGCACCGTGTAGGTGAACACGTCCTGGCCGTCGCCCGGCAAGGCGCCCTGGCCGCTGGCGTTGGCCTTGTAGCTGTAGCTGCCATCGGCATTGAGCGTCAGCTTGCCGTACAGGCCGTCGATGGCCTGGCCCACCTTGCCGTGCGAGATGGCGCCGGTATCGCCGGCCGCCACGCCCACGATGGCGCCGGCATGGTGCCAGCCGTCGGCGCTGGTGTCGTTGGCCAGCACGCCGTCGGCGGCGGACACGTTCTGGGTCACGCCTTCGGTGACGTTGTCCAGGTCGGCGTGCGCCGTCGGCACCGAGTCCAGGATCTGGATGACCAGGTCGCCGCTGCGCTCCTGGCCGTCGCTGTCCGTGACCGTGACCGTGAAGTCGTCGTGCACGCTGTTCTTGCCGTTGCCGTGGTTATGGGCCTGGCCCTTCTCGGTGTAGGTGTAGCTCAGCGCGCCGGTCTGCGGGTCGTAGCCGGTCACGACCAGCGTGCCCTTGCCGGTGTGGAAGGTGACCGGGTTGCCCGCCGTGGCGTTCGTGACGTCCGTGCCGTTGACGGACACGCTCACGACGGCGAGCGCCGTGGAGAGCATGACCGAGCCGCCGACGGTATCGCCCGAGTCTTCCATGACCCGGTTGAACGCGTCCACGACGGCCGCCTCGGCGCCGGAGGTGACGTCGAATTCAGTCTGCGCGGGGTCGCCGTCGCCGTCGGTGCCGGTGACGTGTACCGTGAAGTCCATGTCATCGGCCGGCACGCTGTTGGTGTACGACAGCGTCGTCAGCGAGACCTTGAGGCCGCCGACGCCTTCCAGGGTCGCGGTGCTGAACTCGCCGAACGAGATCGGCGGGACCGCGGCGGCCGCGGCTGCCTGGATCTGGTCCTGCGTGATGCTCAGCGACGTATCGCCCGCATTGACCGGAACCGTGAGAGTCAGCGTATTGACGCCGTCGAACAGCGTGACCTTCACCGACCCCGGGTTGTTCACCGTGGCGATGCCGAAGTTGAAGTTCAGCATGGGGGACTCAAAGGTCATCTGGAAACTTTCGCCGCCTTCGAACCAGGTATTGCCGATGCCGAACTCATGGCTGACGTTCGGAACGTTCGATCCCTTGCCGTTGAACTGTGCCTGCTGGTTGCTGTGCAGCACCGTTACCGATGCAATGCCGAAGTCGTAGCTGGCCTGCGGCGAGTTGGTGATCTGCGAACCCATGTTCACGGACTCGGTCGTTCCGGGCCGGGTCGCCAGCTGATCGACCGTATAGGTGCCGTCGGTGTTCAGCGTGACCGTGAACACGTGCGTGCCGTCCGGCGAGAAGATGTTGACGGACGCGTTGTTCATCGCGCTCGTCGTCCAGTCGTTCGGCAGGCCGGTGATGCCGGTGATGTTCAGCGAACCCACGCCGTCGGCGCCGCTTTCGAACTCCAGCGTGCCGGTCTGCGTCTGGCCCGCCTCGTTGGCCAGCACGGTATCGGTCACCGTCTGGAACGTCGGCACGTCATCGACGATGGTGATATTGAACGAGCTGCTCGTTTCGCTGTCGCCGTTGCCGGTGACCGTGACGCCGATGTTGTCGGTGATGGTGTCATTGCCCGGCTGGCTGTGCGTCTGCGCCTCGTTCAGCGTGTAGCTGAACGTGATGTCGGCGCTCTTGCCGTCGGCCGAAGGCGTATAGCCCGTGATCGTCAGCGTGCCCTCGGTCGTATTGATGGCCGGCAGGCTGCTCAGGTCGCCGCTCAGCTGCGCGACCGTGAAGGTCTGGCCGCCGATGGTGACGCTGCTGATGCCGTCGCTGGCCGACACGGTGATCGTGCCGCCGGTGGTTTCGCTGTCGTCGGCCGGATTGTCCAGCCCGGCTTCGTACACCTTGCCATCGTCGGCGCCCAGGTTCACGGAGATCGCGCCGGTGTCGTTGACGCCCGTTACGGTGACCGTGAGGGTCGTCGTGGAGGTGCCGCCTTCGCCGTCGGAAACCGTGTAGCTGATGGACGTCTCGACACTGTCGCCCTGGGCCAGGTGCTGGAAGGCATTGCCCGGGTTGAAGGAGTAGGTGCCGTCGGCGTTGAGCGTGAAGGTGCCGCCGTTGTCGCCGGCGATGGCCACGCCGACGTTGCCGGGCTGGCCGTTGACCGCGGAGACGTGCAGGTCGTCGTTGTCCGGATCGGTGTCGTTCCTGAGCACGCCCTGGGCCGGGTCGGTGACCGTCAGGGTGGTGTCCTCGTCGGTCGTGCCGGTGTCGGCCACGGCGGTCGGGCCGGGGTTGGTCACGTCCCACTCGAAGGTCTGGCTGACCGAGGCGCCGTTGGCGTCGGTGGCGGTGATCTCGACGGTGTAGACGCCGTCATTGTTCGCGCCGCCTTGCGAGGCCGAGTTGTCCAGCGTGCCCGAGATGATGCCGGTGGCCGGATCCAGGGTCAGGCCGGGGGGCAGGCCGTCGGCGGTGAAGGTCAGCGTATCGCCGTTGTCGACGTCCTCGAACTGGCCGGAGATGTCGACCGGGGTGATGGCCTCGCCGTCGTTGTTGGCCTGGTCGTCCAGGGTGACGTTCGGGGTGAGCGTGGGCGCGTCGTTGGTGCCGGTGACGGTGATCGTCAGCGTGGCCGAGGAGGTGCCGCCTTCGCCGTCGGAGACGGTGTAGGTGATGGAGGTCTCGGCGGTGGCGTCCTTGGCCAGGTTCTGGAAGTCAGGGCCCGGGTTGAAGGTATAGGTGCCGTCGGCGTTGAGCGTGAAGGTGCCGCCGTTGTCGCCGGCGATGGCCACGCCGACGTTGCCGGGCTGGCCGTTGACCGCGGAGACGTGCAGGTCGTCGTTGTCCGGATCGGTGTCGTTCCTGAGCACGCCCTGGGCCGGGTCGGTGACCGTCAGGGTGGTGTCCTCGTCGGTCGTGCCGGTGTCGGCCACGGCGGTCGGGGCGGGGTTGTTCACGTCCCACTCGAAGGTCTGGCTGACCGAGGCGCCGTTGGCGTCGGTGGCGGTGATCTCGACGGTGTAGACGCCGTCATTGTTCGCGCCGCCTTGCGAGGCCGAGTTGTCCAGCGTGCCCGAGATGATGCCGGTGGCCGGATCCAGGGTCAGGCCGGGGGGCAGGCCGTCGGCGGTGAAGGTCAGCGTATCGCCGTTGTCGACGTCTTCGAACTGGCCGGAGATGTCGACCGGGGTGATGGCTTCGCCGTCGTTGTTGGCCTGGTCGTCCAGGGTGACGTTCGGGGTGAGCGTGGGCGCGTCGTTGGTGCCGGTGACGGTGATCGTCAGCGTGGCCGAGGAGGTGCCGCCTTCGCCGTCGGAGACGGTGTAGGTGATGGAGGTCTCGGCGGTGGCGTCCTTGGCCAGGTTCTGGAAGTCAGGGCCCGGGTTGAAGGTATAGGTGCCGTCGGCGTTGAGCGTGAAGGTGCCGCCGTTGTCGCCGGCGATGGCCGCGCCCACGTTGCCGGGCTGGCCGTTGACCGCGGAGACGTGCAGGTCGTCGTTGTCCGGGTCGGTGTCGTTCCTGAGCACGCCCTGGGCCGGGTCGGTGACCGTCAAGGTGGTGTCCTCGTCGGTCGCGCCGGTGTCGGCCACGGCGGTCGGGCCGGGGTTGGTCACATCCCACTCGAAGGTCTGGCTGACCGAGGCGCCGTTGGCGTCGGTGGCGGTGATCTCGACGGTGTAGACGCCGTCATTGTTCGCGCCGCCTTGCGAAGCCGAGTTGTCCAGCGTGCCGGAGATGATGCCGGTGGCCGGATCCAGGGTCAGGCCCGGGGGCAGGCCGTCGGCGGTGAAGGTCAGCGTGTCGCCGTTGTCGACGTCTTCGAACTGGCCGGAGATGTCGACCGGGGTGATGGCTTCGCCGTCGTTGTTGGCCTGGTCGTCCAGGGTGACGTTCGGGGTGAGCGTGGGCGCGTCGTTGGTGCCGGTGACGGTGACCGTCAGCGTGGCCGAGGAGGTGCCGCCTTCGCCGTCGGAGACGGTGTAGGTGATGGAGGTCTCGGCGGTGGCGTCCTTGGCCAGGTTCTGGAAGTCAGGACCCGGGTTGAAGGTGTAGGTGCCGTCGGCGTTGAGCGTGAAGGTGCCGCCGTTGTCGCCGGCGATGGCCGCGCCGACGTTGGCGGGCTGGCCGTTGACCGCGGAGACGTGCAGGTCGTCGTTGTCCGGGTCGGTGTCGTTCCTGAGCACGCCCTGGGCCGGGTCGGTGACCGTCAGGGTGGTGTCCTCGTCGGTCGCGCCGGTGTCGGCCACGGCGGTCGGGGCGGGGTTGGTCACGTCCCACTCGAAGGTCTGGCTGACGCTCTTGCCGCCCGAGTCGGTGGCCGTGATGGTGACGGTATAGACGCCGTTGTTGCCGCCTTGCGAGGCGGAGTTATCCAGCGTGCCCGAGATGATGCCGGTGGCCGGATCCAGGGTCAGGCCCGGCGGCAGGCCATTGGCCGTGAAGGTCAGCGTATCGCCCTTGTCGATATCCTGGAACTGGCCGGAGATGTCGACCGGGGCGATGGCCTCGCCGTCGTCGTTGGCCTGGTCGCCCAGGGTCACGCCCGGGGTGAGCGTGGGCGCGTCGTTGGTGCCGGTGACGGTGACCGTCAGCGTGGCCGTGGAGGTCGCGCCGGACGGGTCGGTAATCGTATAGGTGATGGTGGTGGTGGTCGTCTGGCCTTCGCCCAACGACTGGTGCTCATTGCCCGGCACGAAGGTGTACGAGCCGTCGGGCTGCACGGTGAACGTGCCGCCGCCGCTGCCGGGCAGCGTCAGGCCGCCGGAAGTCATCGGCCGGCCATTGACGGACACCACGGTCAGCGGATCGCCGTCCGGATCCGAGTCGTTCAGCATCAGGTTGCCGCGCAGCGCCTGGCCCTGGCGGGTCTGGCCCAGGTCGTCCAGCGCGTTGGGCGCCTGGTTGGCGGGCGCGGGCGCGGCTTCGTCATCGGCGCCGGCGGTGGCGCCGCCCAGGAAGGTGCGCACACCGTCTTCGCCGCGGCCCGGATTCGGGTACGCCAGGTCCATCGGGGTGGTGCTTTCGAGAATCTTGGCCAGGCGCACGAAGCTGCTGCCGGCGCTGTCGCCGCTGCCGCCGATGACCGCGGCGGTGGGATCCAGCTCGTCGAACGGATCGCGGCCATCCTGCAGGGCGGCCAGCAGGCGTTCGGAGTCGGTCGTGGTCGGCAGGGCCACCGCGGCCTCGGAAGCGTCGCCGCCGCCGCCGTTCAGGTCCGGCGTGACGGCCACTTCGCGCCCTTCGCCGATCACCAGGGGCATGCCGCCATCGACCTGCAGGGCCACCGTGGAGCCCGAGGCCGTGACGATGTCGCTGCCCTGCGGCACCTTGCTGCCTTCATGCAATTCGGTCAGCGAACCATCGCTGTTGCGTATCCAGGCACGGCCGGTGACGGCGGTGACGACAGCGGGGGAAGAATTGGCCATGGCGATCCACTCCGGGATTGACTGAGATGACCATGATGGTACGGACGCGCCGCCGTCCCGGGTATTGTCCGCGAGGACAGGTTCGCGGGGAGAATTTCAGGGGCGGGGAGGGTGGTGCGGGGGGGGGGACGTGGTGCCTGTCCCCGCGGGGACAGGCACCCAGGCCGCAGGTGTCGCTCCCCGTGCGGGGACAGGCACCCAGGCCGCAGCGGGGACAGGCGCCTTAACGGCCGTCAGTCCCCGTCCGGGGGGCAGGCGTACGGGTGGAAATGCCGTGCACGCACAGCGCCAGTTGCAGGCGGTCGGACACGCCCAGTTTTTCGAAGGCGGCCGACAGGTGCGCCTTGACCGTGCGTTCGGTGATGCCCAGTTCGCCGGCGATGTCGGCGTTGGAATCGCCGTGGGCCGCGCGCAGCGCCACCGCGTTCTCGCGCTCGGTCAGGCGGTCGTGCTGCCAGGGGGCCGGCGCGCTGGGCACGCGTTCGTCCACCAGCTTGAGCAGGCGGGTGACCAGCGAGCGGCCCATCCAGATGCCGCCGCCGGATACGACCTCGAGCACCTGCATCAGCGAGGCCAGCGGGGCGTGGCTGTGGCAGTAGCCGTAGGCGCCCGCGGCAAAGACCTGGGTGCCCTGGGCGTCGCTGGGCCGCGAGCTGGCGACCACCAGGCGCAGGCCGGCGGTAAGTTCCTGCCATTGCGGGGCGTCCCAAGCCGGCAGGCGCGCCACGCTGGCGTCCAGGACCACCAGCTGGCGGCCCTGGCCCTGCCATTGCTGCAGCGAGGCCAGGCCGCGCCCGCGCGCCGGCAGCCAGCGCGCCGCGTCCAGGCCGCGCCAGTGTTGCCAGAGCAAATCGTCATCGGTAACCAACAGAACCGGAGTGGCGTGCATACTCAACCTCGCAGATCTCCCTCAACGTTCGGTAAACGCGTTTTCCTTGGCGCGCAGGATGGGCTTGAGCAGGTATTGCAGCACCGTGCGCTTGCCCGTCAGGATGTGGACTTCGGCCACCATGCCAGGGATGATGGGCAGTTTCCTGTCGCCCAGCGTGGCGCTGTTGGTGCGCACACGCACGATGTAGAACGAATTGCCTTTCTCGTCGGTGACCGTGTCGGCGCCGATCTGCTCCACATGTCCTTCCAGCCCGCCGTAGATGGCGAAGTCGTAGGCGGTGAATTTCACCTCCGCCTTCTGGTCGGGATGCAGGAAGCCGATGTCGCGCGGCAGCACCCGCACTTCCAGCAGCAGGGTGTCGTCGGTCGGGACGATTTCGATGATGTCCTTGCCCGGCTGCACCACGCCGCCCACCGTATTGGAGAACAGCGATTTGACGGTGCCGCGCACCGGGGAGCGGATGTCGGCCAGCTTGACGCGGTCGGCCAGGGCGGCCTGGCCCTCGCGCAGGGTGGCCAGCTTGGTGTTGGTTTCGGACAGTTCGCTGCGCGCCTGGTTGCGGATGTTCAGTTCCGCTTCCTGCAGCTTGCTCTGCGCTTCCTTGATCGAGGCGCCGATGCGGTCGATCTGCGCCTCGGCGCCTTTCTGCTCGCCGCAGTAGCGCGCCACGTCGCGCTGCAGGCGCAACAGGTCCACTTCCGAGACAGCGCCGCTCTTGAGCAGCGGGCGGGTAACCTGCAGCTCGCGCGAGGTCAGCCCGCAGCTGGCCGAGGCCTGGTCGCGCTTGGCGATGGTTTCGCGCAGCTCTTCCTCGCGCTGCTTGAGCTGTTCCCTGGCCACGTTGACGGTGGCGTTCAATTCGCTGGTGCGCGCCTGCCAGGTATTGCGCTCCATCTCGACGATGGCGGGGGCTTCCTGCAGCACTTTCTCGGGCGCCACGAACGGCTCACCGGTGGCCAGCGCCTTCAGGCGGGCCGCCTTGGCCAGCAGCGACAGGTACTCGGCGTTGTTCTCGCCCAGCGACGAGGCAAAGCGCGTCGGGTCGATCTTCAGCAGCACCTGGCCGGTCTCGACGGCCTCGCCGGGACGCACCAGGATTTCCTCGACGATGCCGCCGTCCAGGCTTTGCACGATCTGCACCTGGCGCGACGGCACCACCTTGCCCTCGCCGCGCACCACTTCGTCGATGTAGCCGAAGCCGGCCCACAGCAGCAGCGCCAGCGTGGCCAGCAGCGAGGCCCACAGCAGCACGCGCGAGCCGCGCGCGTCGGCCTGGCGGATGGCCCATTCGGCGTTGCCCACGTAGTTGGCCGGGCTGGGCCCGTCCTTGCGTTCGGCGCCGTCGAGCAGGCGGTCGAACAGGCCCATGATCCAGCCGCGCGGCACGCGCCACAGCGCGCCCAGCAGCGAGCCCTGGCGCGCCGGCGGCGCGGCAAGCGTGGCGTTCTGCGTGTTCTGCATGCTCAGCTCCCGCGGCCCACGCGGCCCTGGCGCAGCGCTTCCACCACCTGCTCCTTCGGGCCGTCGGCCACGATATGGCCGTTGTCGATGACGATCAGGCGCTCGACCAGGTCGAGCAGGGCGGTGCGGTGCGTCACCAGCAGGATGGTCTTGTCGGCGCTGGCGGCCTTCAGGCGCTTGCGCAGCTGCGATTCGCTCTGGTGGTCCATGTTGCTGCTGGGCTCATCCAGCAGCAGGATGGGCGGGTCGTTGATCAACGCGCGCGCGATCGCCACCGACTGGCGCTGGCCGCCCGACAGGGACTCGCCGCGCTCGCCGATCATCATGTCGAAGCCGTTGGGGTGCACGTTGGCGAACTCGGTCACGCCGGCCGCGTTGGCGGCGGCCAGGATGCTGGCATCGTCGGCGTGCGGCGCGCCCATGGCCAGGTTGTGCCTGAGGCTGCCGTAGAACAGCACCGGATCCTGCGGCACATGGCCGATGGCGCGGCGCAGGTCGGCCGGGTCGATCTGGCGCACGTCCACGCCGTCGACCAGCACCGCGCCCTCGGTCGGCTGGTACAGGGCCAGCGCCAGCTTCTCCAGCGTGGTCTTGCCCGAGCCGATGCGGCCGATGACGCCCACTTTCTCGCCCGGAGCCAGCTTGAACGACACCTTCTTCAGGGCCGGCTGGCTGGCGCCCGGGTAGGCGAACGTCACGTCGCGGAACTCGATGCCGCCCTGGAACACCGGGCGGTGCAGGAATTCGGTGCCGGCGGGGCGCTCCACCGGCAGGTTCATGTAGTTGTCGATCGATCCCAGCGAGGTGCGCGCGTTCTGGTATTGCATCAGCAGGGCGGCGACCTGGCCGAACGGCGTCAGGCAGCGGCCGGCGATCATCGAGGCGGCGATGATGCCGCCCATGGACATGGCCGACTCCTGGGCCTGGAATACGCCGATGATGACCACCGCCACCGAAACCAGCTGCTGCATGGCCTGCACGAAACCGACCGTCGAGGCCGAGATCAGCTTCAGCTTGCCGCCGTTCTGGGCGATGAACTCGGTCGAACGCTCCCAGTTGCGCTGGATCGCGCCCTGGCCGTTGAGGGTCTTGACGGCCTCGAAGCCGGCCAGCGCCTCGACCAGGGTGGCGTTGCGCTGCGCCGAGGCCTGGTACGAGGCCATGGTCAGCGTTTCCATGCGCGCCTGCGCCGCCAGCGACACCAGCAGGATCAGCGCGATGGCCACCAGCGGCGGGGCGATCAGCCAGGGCGAGATCCACGCCAGCGCGGCCAGGAACAGCAAGGTGAACGGCAGGTCCACCAGGGTGGTGATGCTGGCCGAGGCGATGAAGTCGCGGATCGATTCGAACGAGCGCAGGTTGGCCGCGAACGAGCCCACCGACACCGGCCGGCCCTCCATCCGCAGGTCCAGCACGCGCTCCATGATCTGGGCCGACAGGCGGATGTCCACGCGCTTGCTGGCGCTGTCGACGACATGCGCGCGGGCGGTGGTCAGCACGAGGTTGAACAGCACTACCAGGCCGATGCCCAGCGCCAGCACCCACAGGGTTTCGATGGCGTTGTTGGGCACCACGCGGTCGTACACGTTCATGGTGAACAGCGGCATCGCCATGGCGAAGACGTTGATCAGCAGCGCGGCGATCAGCGCGTCGCGGTACAGCCGGCGGTTCTCCGCGATGGCGGCCCAGAACCAGTGGCGGCTGCGCACCTTGACGACTTCCGGCGCGCGCGCGTCGAAGCGGAACTGCGGCCGTACGAAACAGGCCAGGCCGGTGTAATCCTCCTGCAGCAGGTCGGCGTCCATCTCCACGGCGCTGGCGCCCAGCTCGGGATGGCTGATCAGGTATTTGCCGCCCGGCGCCGTGCCCAGCAGCAGGCAGGCGCGTTCGCCGCGCAGCAGCAGGATGGCCGGCAGCAGTTCGGGCGAGATTTCATCGAGCGTGCGCTTGACGGTGCGCGCCGACATCTGCGCGCGCGCGGCGGCGCGCGGCAGCAGCGCCGGCGTCAGGCGGTGCTCGACCAGCGGCAGGCCGGACGACAGCGCCTGCGCGGTGGCGGGCACCCCGTGGATGCGCGTCAGCTCGACCAGGCAGTCGAGCAGCGGGTCTTCGTGGGATGCGTGGGGATCCGCGCGCCAGCTGCGGGTGGCGGGATCAGAGAACTTGTCCGTCGTCATCGTCCAGCAGATCGAGATCCTCGGCAAGACGGGCCCGATGCCGCTTGCGCTCGGTGAGTTTGCGTTGCGCCTGCGGGGGCAGGTCGGTCAGGCGCAGGGTTCCGTTCTTGATGAGGGCGTCGATCAAGTCTTCGAGGACGCGGACAAAGTCCGCGTCCAGCTTGGAAAAGCCGTTGTCGTTGCTGGCGGACATGGACGGGGCGTCAGGGCCGGGCCTTGTCGGCCGGCACGAACGTCGGCGGCTTGGCGCCGCTGTTGTAGATCACCTGCACAGGCGCCAGGCGCGATACATCGGGCACGGGCGAGTTGCACAGCTTGAGCACTTCGTCGGTCGTCTCCAGCACGGCGTTCTCTTCCGGCATTTCGTCGCGCGCCGGCTGCACGGACAGCGCCGGCAGGATCTTGTGCGACAGCGCCAGCCAACGGTACTGCGCCAGCTGCAGGTCGGCCATGCCGTTGGCCAGGGCGCGGCGCGATTCGAACAGTTCGTTTTCCGTATCCAGCAGGTCCAGCAGCGAACGCTGGCCGATCTGGAACTGCTCGCGGTAGGCGTTGCGCACCTTGGCGGTGGCGATCTCGTGGTCGCGCAGGAAGGGGATCTGCTCGCGCAGGCGCACGATGTTGTTCCAGGCCACGGCCAGGTCCTGCTGCACGTTGCGGCAGGTGTAGTCGCGCACGTCGCGCGCCGCGTACGACTGCTCGGCGGTCTGGCGCACGCGGGCCGAATCGGCGCCGCCGCGGTACAGGTTGTAGCTCATCACCAGCTGCACGCTCGAGCTTTGCACGTCGCGGTACTGCGGCTCGGGCTGTTCGCGGTCGCGGCCGGTGGCGGCCACGAACTCGAACTTGGGCGAGAAGGCGCCCTTGGCCGAGGCCACGCCGGCGTTGGCCGCCTGCAGGTAGGCCTGCTTGGCCAGGAAGCTGGGGTTCATGCGCAGCGAGTCGTCGAAGTTGGCCGGCTGCTGCGGCAGCTTGCCCGCCACGTCGGGAACGGGCTGCAGATCGACCGCGGGCGTCATGCCCGTGATGCGCTGGAAGCGCTGCTGCACGTCGATCAGGTTGGCGCTTTCGGTCATCAGGTTGGTCTGCGCCAGCGCCAGGCGGCCGCCGGCCTGTTCCAGGTCCACGCGGCGGCCCACGCCCGATTCGGCGCGTTCGCGGATCTGCTTGAGCGTGTCCTCGTGCAGCGAATAGTTCTGGCGCGCCAGCAGTTCCATTTCGCGGTAGCGCTGCAGGTCCACATAGGCCTGTACCGCCGAGTAAGCGGTGCTGTCGCTGGTGGCCAGCAGCTCGTAGAAGCGGCCCAGCTTGTCGTAGCCGGCCTGCTTGACGTCATTGCTGGTGCGGAAACCATCGAAAATCAGCTGGCGCAATTCCACGCTGTAGCCGGGGCGGCTCCAGTTGTACGAGCCGCGGTCCGGCACGTTGCTGCGCCATTCCTTGCCTACGAAGCCCTGGGCGTTGACCTGCGGGCGCAAACCACCGCGTGCAACATTCTGGCCTTCCATGGAGGCACGGAAGTCGTGATACTTGGCCTGGATCTCCGGGTTGCTGAGCAGCGTCTGCTCCACAACCTGGTTCAGGGTGGTACCGGCCTGTTGCTGTGCGTACGCGGCAGGCGCAAACAGGACGGCGACGATGGCGGTCGTGCGTTTGAACGAAAACGTAGGCATAGTCGGTCTCTAGTTATAGTTTGGAACAAACGGCCGACAGTTTGTACGAGAATGTTTTTTTAATCGACTAAAAATTTGTTAATTCTTTGCGTAAACACAATCTTTGCGTCATCATACCTGCAAACATACCGGGTGGTGCTTAAAAAACCATTATAAATCAATAGCATATCCGTTTTTTTCGCAGAAAATCTTTTTATTTCAAAGCGCGTCCCAGGCCGGATTAATGCTAATAATCGGCAATTTCAATGCGTTCCGGCTGATTGATTTAGTTACAAGTAACGTTTTCAACGGCGTGTGCAACTTCATGTTTCCACTGACATTTCGCGTTGGTGGGTCGATTCAAGTAACCATTTATAAACCGTCGCGCAGCCAGGCCAGCACGCCGCGGCCCGCCACCACGCCGCTGGCCATGACCGCGGTCAGCAGATAGCCGCCGGTGGGCGCTTCCCAGTCCAGCATTTCGCCGGCGCAGAACACATCCGGCGCCTCGGCCAGCATCAAGCGGGCGTCCAGCGCCGCGCGCTCGACCCCGCCCGCGCTGCTGATCGCTTCGTCGATGGGGCGCGTGCGCAGCAGCCGCAGCGGCAGCGCCTTGATGCGGCGCGCCAGCAGGCCGGCATCGGCATAGGCCTCGGCGCCCGCGCATTCGCGCAGCAGGGCGGCCTTCACGCCCTTGATGCCCAGGCGGCTTTGCAGATGGCTGGACATCGAGCGCGCGCCGCGCGGATGCATCACCGCCGCCGCTACTCGCTCGGCCGGCCAATCGGGCAACAGGTCCAGCCAGGCGGTCGCCGCGCCGCGGACGTCGATGGCATCGCGCAGGCCCGCGCTGCAAGCGTAGACCAGGCTGCCCTCGATGCCGCTGTCGGTGACCACGAATTCGCCGCGCCGCCATGGCCCGTCCGGCGCCAGCGCCATCGCCACTGCCTTGGCCGGCTGGCCGGCCGCGCGCTGCCGCATAGGCTCGCTCCAGTCGGCCTCGAAGCCGCAATTGGCCGGGCGCAGCGGCGCCACCGCCACGCCGTGCTCGCGCAGCGTGGCGGTCCAGGCGCCGTCCGAGCCCAGGCGCGCCCAGCTCGCCCCGCCCAGCGCCAGCACCACCGCATCGGCCCGGACCGCCAGCGCGCCGTCCGGCGTGCCGAAGCGCAGCGCCTGCGGGCTGGCAGGTTCGCCGGCCGGCCAGCCCAGCCAGCGATGCCGCATATGAAAACCCACGCCGGCGCCGCGCAGCCGCGCCAGCCAGGCGCGCAGCAGCGGCGCGGCCTTCATCTCGCGCGGGAACACGCGCCCCGAGGTGCCCACGAAAGTCTCCACGCCCAATCCGTGCGCCCAGGCGCGCAGCGCCTGCGCATCCCACTGCGCCAGCCACTGCGCCACCCAATCGGCGCGCGCGCCGTAGCGCGCTCCGAACGCCTGCGGCGCCTCGCTGTGCGTCAGGTTCAGGCCGCCGCGCCCGGCCAGCAGGAACTTGCGGCCGACCGAGGGCATGGCGTCGTAGACATCGATGCGCAGGCCATGGCCGGCCAGCGTCTCGGCGGCCATCAGGCCGGCCGGGCCGGCGCCGATGATGGCCACGCGCGCGGCGCGCGGGGAGGGCGCGCCGGCTTGCGGCGCCGCTACGGCGGACAGGGAATCAGGGGACATGCAGGGGCGGGGAGGGCGCGGCCGGATGCCGCGATGGCGGATTTTCGCACGCCGCGCGCCCGGCTCGGCGCATCCGGCGGCCCTGCGCGTCGCGCACCGCCCCGCCGTCTTGGCGGACGAGTGCGGAATAATATTTCGACTATACTTGAAGCATGGAAACCAACGCCGCCATCAAAGCCCTGGTCGCCCTGGGCCACGCGTCGCGCCTGACCGCGTTCCGCCTGCTGGTGCAGGCCGGCGCCGAAGGCGTGGCCGCCGGGCAGCTGGCGCAGGCCATGGGCATCGCGCCCTCGTCGCTGTCCTTCCATCTCAAGGAACTGGTCCAGGCCGGCCTGCTGGAGGCGCGCCAGGATGGCCGCTTCGTCATCTACGCCGCGCGCTACGACACCATGGCCGGGCTGATCGCCTATCTCACCGACAATTGCTGCCAGGGCGCGCCCTGCGACGCAGCGCCTTGCACCCGCGAACCCCGAGCATGATCACCGCCGCCGTCATTTTCCTGTTCACCCTGACGCTGGTGATCTGGCAGCCGCGCGGGCTGGGCATAGGCTGGAGCGCCTGCCTGGGCGCGGCCATTTCGCTGGCCACCGGCGTGGTGCACTGGAGCGACATCCCCGTTGTGTGGGGCATCGTCTGGAATGCCACCGCCGCCTTCATCGCCATCATCATCGTCAGCCTGCTGCTGGACGAAGCGGGCTTTTTCGAATGGGCCGCGCTGCACGTGGCGCGCTGGGGCCGCGGGCGCGGCCGCATGCTGTTCGCCTGGATCGTGCTGCTGGGCGCGGCCGTCTCGGCGCTGTTCGCCAACGACGGCGCCGCGCTCATCCTCACGCCCATCGTCATGGCCATGCTGGCCGCGCTGGGCTTTGGCGCCGGCGCCACGCTGGCCTTCGTCATGGCCGCCGGCTTCGTCGCCGACACCGCCAGCCTGCCGCTGATCGTCTCCAACCTGGTCAACATCGTATCGGCCGACTACTTCGGCATCGGTTTCAACCGCTATGCCGCGGTGATGATTCCCGTGACGCTGGTGTCGGTGGCCGCCACGCTGGCCGTGCTGCTGCTGCGCTTTGGCGCCAGCGTGCCGGCGCGCTACGACGCCTCGCAGCTGAAAGCGCCGCGCGCGGCCATCCGCGACCCGCGCACCTTCCGCGCCGGCTGGATGGTGCTGGCCCTGCTGCTGGTGGGGTTCTTCGGCCTGGAGCCGCTGGGCGTGCCGGTCAGCGCCACCGCGGCGGCGGCCGCCGCCGTGCTGCTGGCCGTGGCCGGGCGCGGCCATTTCATCAGCACGCGCAAGGTCATGCGCGAAGCGCCCTGGCACATCGTGGTGTTCTCGCTCGGCATGTACCTGGTGGTGTTCGGCCTGCGCAATGCCGGCCTTACCCAGTCGCTGGCCGACCTGTTCGGCTGGTTCGCCTCGCACGGCCTGTGGGCCGCCACCTACGGCGTGGGCCTGGTTACCGCCTTGCTGTCTTCGGTGATGAACAACCTGCCCACCGTGCTGGTGGGCGCCCTGTCGATCGACGCCAGCAGCGCCAGCGGCGCGGCGCGCGAGGCCATGGTGTACGCCAACGTCATCGGCAGCGACCTCGGCCCCAAGATCACGCCCATCGGCAGCCTGGCAACCTTGCTGTGGCTGCACGTGCTGGCGCGCAAGGGCGTGCGCATCTCGTGGGGCTATTACTTCAAGGTCGGCATCGTGCTGACCCTGCCGGTGCTGCTGCTCACGCTGGGCGCGCTGGCGCTGCGGCTGTCGTAAGGGCAGGGCGGGGCAGGCAGCCCCGCCGCCCCGCCATCCATCACTCGGGCTGGATGTTCGCCTCGCGCATGCGGCGGCCCCAGGTGTCGAGCTGCGACTGCACGAACTGCTGCTGCTGCGCCAGCGTGTTGGGCGCCGTGGTCATGCCCAGGCCCTTGAACTTCTCCTGGATCTCGGGGCGCGCCAGCGCCTTGTTGACCGAGTCGTTCAGGCGCTGGGCGACTTCCGGCGGAATGCCGGCCGGGCCGGACAGGCCCACCCATACCACCAGGTCGAAGGCCTTGTAGTCGGTCTCGGCGAAGGTCGGCACCTCGGGCAGGTCGGGCAGGCGCTGCTCGGTGCTGACCGCCAGCGCGCGGATCTTGCCGGCGCGCAGCAGCGGCGTGGCCACCGACAGGTCGCCCAGCACGTAGTCCACCTGGCCGCCGGCCAGGTCGGTCAGCGCCGGCGGCTGGCTTTTGTACGGCACGCCTTCGGCGCGTATGCCGGCGATATTGTTGAAGGCCACCGCGCCCACCTGGCCGCCGGGCGAGCCGTAGCCGTAGTTCAGCGAGCCCGCCTTGGCCTTCTGCACCAGCTGGTCCAGCGTCTTGATGTCGCCGTCGCCGCGCACCAGCACCAGCATGGGCATGGTGGTCAGGCGCGAGATGTGCGTGAAGTCCTTCTGCGCGTCGTACGGCAGCTTCTTGAACAGGCCCGGGTTGATCGAGTTCAGCGAGCTGCTGGCGATCGTCAGCGTGTAGCCGTCGCCGGGCTGGCGCACGGCGTATTCGGTGCCGATCAGGCCTTGCGCGCCGGGCTTGTTCTCGACGATGACGTTGGCGCCCAGGTCCTTGCGCAGTTCCTCGGCGATGATGCGCGCGCTGGTGTCGGTGGCGCTGCCGGGCGAGAAGGCGGCCACGATCTTGATCGGCTTGTCGCCCGGATAGGTGTCGGCCGCGCCCGCCGTGCCGGCGGCCAGGGCCAGGACGGCGCTGGCCAGCAGCGCGGATTTGAAGCTATGCATGAGTGGTCTCCTGTGCTTTATAGGAATAGGAATGGGCAAGCGCTCAGCGCTTGGGCGGCGGGGCCGCCATTTCGCCCAGCGCGGGCGGACCGCGCCGGATCGCCGCCGGGGTGTGCGACAGCTTGATCGGAATGCCCGGGCCGGTGTAGTCGGGCTGTTGCACCACCATGCGGCGGTGCGCCGTGTGCGGCGCGGCCGCCACGGCGGCAATGTCCAGGATGGGCGCGGCCGGCACATTCTGCGCCAGCAGCTGCTGGCCGAACGGCTCGCCGTCGACCTGCGCGAAAGCCTGCGACAGCGCGGCGTCCAGCGCCTCGCGGTTGACCACGCGCTGGCCGTTGGTGGCAAAGCGCGCGTCGGCGGCCAGCTCGGCCACGCCCAGTTGCGCGCACAGCTTGGCGAACAGCCGGTCGTTGGCCACCGCGATGAACAGCGGGCAGGTGCGCGTGCGGTACACGTTGTACGGCACGATGTTGGGGTGGCCGTTGCCGCTGGGGCCGGGCGTCTTGCCCGAGGCCAGGTAGTTGGTCAGGAACGGATGCGCCACCGAGACCGCCGAGTCGTACAGCGCCACGTCGGCCATCTGGCCGCGGCCGGTGCGGTGGCGCGCCTGCAGCGCCAGCAGCACCGCGATGGCCGCGTTCATGCCGGTGGTCAGGTCCACCACCGGCACGCCCAGGCGCACCGGCGGGCCGCCGGCCTCGCCGTTGATGCTGAGCAGGCCCGCGATGGCCTGCACCGCCGCGTCGTAGCCCGGCAGCTGGCCCAGCGGCCCGTCGTCGCCGAAGCCCGTGATGCGGCAATGCACCAGCCGGGGAAAGCGCGCGGTGATCTCGGCCGGGTCGGCAATTCCCCAGGCGCGCAGCGTGCTGGCCTTGAAATTCTCGATCAGCACATCGGCCGTCTCCAGCAGCTGCCACAGCGTCTCGCGCCCGGCCTCGCTGTTCAGGTCCAGCACCATGCTGCGCTTGTTGCGGTTGACCGCCCGGAAGTACGCCGACGCGCCGTCGACGAAGGGCGGCCCGAAACCGCGGCACTCGTCGCCCTCGGGCGACTCGATCTTGATGACCTCGGCGCCGTGGTCGCCCAGCATCTGGCCGCAGAACGGCCCGGCCAGGACGCGCGAGGCGTCGATGACGCGCAGGCCGGCCAGCGCGCCGCCGCTATCGCTGCTTTGCATATCGTGATCTCCTTTGCGCGGCGCGACGCTCAGGCGCGCGCGATGCGCCACTCGAATTCATGGCCGGCCGCGCCGCGGCGCACCGTGCCCTGCAGCGCCAGCCGGTGGTTGTGCGCGTCCAGCGCGCCGGTCAGCAGGCCTTGCCAGGCCTGCGCCACGCAGGGGTACGCGTCCTCCACCTCGTCCATCAGCGTCCAGCCGGCCTGCCGCACGCGCGCCTCGCCATCGGCCTCGACCACCTCGCAGGCGTCGCCCTGCGCCTGGCCCAGCGCCTGCATGAAGCGCGCGAACTGCGCCGCCGTGCCGTCGGGCTCGAACCCCAGCGCGCGCGCCGTCTCGTGGTAGAACTGCATGCCTATCATGTGCGCCGTCACGCGCAGCAGATGCGTGGCCTCGTCCGGCCCCCACAGCGTCACCGCCGTCGGCAGCGCCGTGCGCACGTATTCCATGGCGTAGTTGCGGCTGGCCTTGGCCAGGCGCGTGGCCGGCCACGTGGCGGTGGGCAGCACCGGCGCGGCAGCCGGGTCGAAATCCGGCGCGTCCTCGTTGCGCGCGAAGCGCAGCCGCTCGTGCGGCAGCAGGTCGCGGTCGTACTCGTAGTAATAGCCCTCCAGGCCCGACTGCCCGTCGGCCGCCTGCTTGGTGCACACGAAACCCAGGCGCGGGTTGTTCAGCGTCACGCCGTTCTGCGCATGCCAGCCCGCCAGCATCGCGCGCGACACCTCCGACGGAATCCCGCACAGGGCCGTGCCCGACCAGATCCAGCGCGGCGCCGAGTAGCGGATCCACGCCTTGCGGTCCGACTCGTACATGTATTGCACCGCCACGCCGCCGATATGGTTGGACAGATAGTGGTACTGCGCCGCGGCCACTGCCGGCGGCAGGTGCGCGATGCCCAGCTTCTCCAGCCCGGCCAGGAAGCGCTGGTTGCGCTGCCGGCAGAAGATCTCGTAGACCAGCTCGGCCGCGCGCGGCGTGCCGCGCCGCGTCACCGTCGACAGCACGATGCCCGTGAAATAGGCGTGATACCACTCGGCCACCGCGCGCCACGCGCGCTCATCCTGTTGCGGGTTCTGCATCATCAATTTCCAGAAAATGTTCAGATCGCCGGCAGCGGCATCACGCTGCCCACGATCGCGTCGGCAATCCCGTGCGCGATCGATTCGCGCTCGGCCTCGGTCTCGCCCTCGCGCGGGCGGTACCACAATGTCGTCCAGTTCAGCGCGCCCAGCAGCGGCTTGACCGCCAGCGCCGGCGGCGCCGCGCGAAACTGCCCGGCCGCCACGCCCGCTTCCACCACCGCGCGAAACAGCGATTCATAGCGGTCGCGCAATTGCACCAGCTCTTCCAGCTCGGCGCGCTGGCCCGCCGTGGTGCGTCCGGCCAGCCGCAGCTCGATGCCCTGCACCGTCACGCGCTGGTAGGGCAGGTACGCCATCATCAGGTGCGTATGCGCGTGCGCCATGTTCCACAAGCGCCGCGCCGGCGTCACCGACAGGTCCGCCGCCAGGGGCTCGACCGCGTCCAGGTTCAGCTGCATGGCGCGCCGGTGCACCGCGAAGAACAGGTCCGTCTTGCTGCGGTAGTAGTAATACACGCTGCCCTTGGTCACCCCGATCAGGTCCGCCACCGAATCGATCGTCGCGGCGCTGAACCCCATCTCGGTGAACGCCCGGGCGGCCGCGTCCAGCAGCTCCACCTGGCGCAGCGGCATCTCCTCGTACGCGACCGCGGCCCGGGCCTTCATCGTCAGCCCCGCGCCGCCAGCACGCTTTTCTTGATCGCGCGCGCCAGTACCACGCGCTGGATCTCCGAGGTCCCTTCGTAGATCTCGGTGATGCGCTGGTCGCGGTAGCAGCGCTCGGCCGCGCTCGGCTTCACGTAGCCGCGCCCGCCCAGCACCTGCATGGCGTCGTCGACCACGGTGTGCGAGACCTCGCTGGCCAGCAGCTTGGCCATCGCGCCCAGCGTGCTGATATCTTCGCCCGCGTCGTACGCGCGCGCCGCTTCGTACACCATCATCCGCGACGACGACAGGCCCGCCATTGCATCGGCCAGCTTGAAACCGATGCCCTGGTGATCGATGATGCTGCGCCCGAAAGTCTCGCGCGACACCGCGAAATCGCACGCCTCGGCATACGCGCACAGCGCGATCCCGTTGGCCTGCGCCGCCACCACCACGCGCCCGATCGTCAGCGTCGCCAGGGCCAGCTTCAGGCCATGGCCCGGCTCGCCCACCAGCGCGTCCTCGGCCACCCAGGTATCCAGCTTCAGGTTGGTGGTCGTCGTGCCGCGGATGCCCATCTTGTCTTCGTAGAAATCGACCGCCACGCCCTCGGCCTCGCGCGCCACCACGAACGCGCTGATGTTGTTGCGCTGCCCCTCGGGCCCGGTGCGCGCGAACACGATGAAATGGTGCGAGTGCCCGCCATTGCCCAGCCAGCACTTCTCGCCGCGGATGCGCCAGCCCGCGCCCTCGCGCTCGGCGGTGGCCTGCACCGCGCCCGCGTCCGAGCCCGCGCCGCGCTCGCTCAGCGCGAAATTCACCGCGCGGCCCTCGCGCGCCAGCCCGCCCAGCAGCGCCGACTTCTGCGCCGCCGTGCCGCCCAGCAGCACCGGAAACGCGCCCAGCGACAAGGCCGCCAGGATCGCCGCGCTCGACGCGCAGCCCTGGGCCACCGTCTCGACCACCGCGATCACCGAGGTCAGCGACGCGCCGCCGCCGCCATACTCCTTGGGCACGAACATCCCGGAAATCCCGCTCTCGCGCAGCGGCGCCAGATGCTCCTCCGGATAGCGCTGATCCCGGTCGATCTCCGCCGCCAGCGGCGCGAAGCGCTCGCGCGTCAACACCGCGGCCTTGTCCCGCCAGGCCGCCGCTTCCTGTGTCAGCGCCGGTTGCCAGATCCCATGCATAGGTTCGTCTCCGTGATACATACTACTCAGTATTTAATTTGCTGGAGAGAAAGATACTACTCGGTATTTGATAACGGGATTGGGGAAAACCCGCATCATACGGCCCGCCGTGCCGCACCAGCCACTGCCCCGGGCGCTGCGCCAATCTTTGTTGACGCGCCATGCCGCTTCGCGTAGTCTTTTATACCGATCGGTATAAAAGGAACCGCAGACATGGAATTCCAAGGCAAGGCCGCCCTCGTCACAGGGGGCACGCGCGGCATCGGCGCCGCCATCGTCCGCCGGCTCGCGCAGAAGGGGGCCGCCGTTGCCTTCACCTACGCCAGCTCGGATCGGGCCGCCGCCGAACTCGCACGCGAACTCGGCGCCAGCGGGGCCAGGATCCTGGCCATCAAGGCCGACAGCCGCGACCCGCTCGCCGTCCGCGCGGCGGTGGCGCAGACGGCCAGGGAACTGGGCGGCCTGGACATACTGGTCAACAGCGCCGGGGTGTTCCCCGCCGGGCCCATCGAGGACGCCACGCTCGAGCAGGTCAACGACACGCTGGCCATCCACGCGGCGGCGGTCTTCGTGGCCTCGCAGGCCGCGCTTGCCCATATGGGCGAAGGCGGGCGCATCATCTCCATCGGCTCGTGCTTCGCGCAGCGGGTGCCCTATGGCGGCGTGACGCTTTATGCGATGAGCAAATCCGCGCTGATCGGCTTCACCAAGGGCCTGGCGCGCGAGGTCGGCCCGCGCGGCATCACGGTCAACATCGTCGACCCGGGCTCGACCGACACCGACATGAACCCCGCCGACGGCCCGACGGTCAGCGCCGAGCTGGAACTCATGGCGGTCAAGCGCTACGCCCAGCCCGACGAGATCGCCGCCGCGGTCGGCTACCTGGCGGGGGCCGAGAGCCAGTTCATCACCGGCGCCTCGCTCGCCATCGACGGCGGCTTCACCGCATAGCGATGCCCATGCCTCCCCACACAGCCTGGATGCTCCTGGCGCTGGCCGGCGCGCTGGAAATCGTCTGGGCCCTGGCGCTCAAGCAGGCGGACGGACTCACCCGGCTGTGGCCCAGCCTGATCGGCATAAGCGTGGCCATGCTCAGCCTCGTCCTGCTCGCGCTGGCGCTCAGGCACCTGCCGGTGGGCACCGCCTACGCCATCTGGGTGGGCATCGGCGCCTTCGGCGTGGCGGTGTTTGGAACCCTGGTGCTGGGCGAGCCCATGTCATGGGCCAAGCTGCTGTTCCTGGCGCTGATCGGCATCGGCGTGGCGGGCCTGCGGATGATCGAACCATGAGCGCCAAACCCCGAGCCGCGCCCACCCGGAAAATCGGCCGCCCGCGCGCCTTCGACCGGGACGCGGCCCTGCTCGCGGCCATGCGCACCTTCTGGACCCAAGGCTACGAAGGCACCTCGATCCAGGACCTGGTGCAGGCCATGGGCGTGAACAAGCCCAGCCTGTATGCCACCTTCGGCTGCAAGGAAGAAATCTTTCGCGAGGCGATCGAACTCTACGACCGCGTCGAGGGGCGCGCCACCTCGCAAAGCCTCGCCCAGGCCCGCACCGCCCGCGAGGCCGTCGAAACCATGCTGCGCGCCAACGCGCGCGCCTATGTCGTGGCCGAAGGCCCGCGCGGCTGCATGATCGTGCTGTCATCCCTGCTGGGCGCGCCCGAGAACGCGCGCGTGCGCGCGTACCTGGCCGACAACCGCCTGGCCGGAGAAACCCTGCTGAAAGACCGCCTCGCGCAAGGCATCGCGCAAGGCGACCTGGCGCCCACCGCGGACATCGGCCAGCTGGCCGCCTTCTACACCACCGTGCTCGAAGGCCTCTCCATCCAGGCCCGCGACGGCGCCGGCGCGGACAAACTCAACACGATCATCGATGCCGCCATGCTCGCCTGGCCGGCCTGAGAACCGCGCCGGCCGGCTGGCAGACTCGGGCCGGGCGGGGGGCAGGCGAGTCGATACCCGCTACGACCGCGCGCCATTTTGCCCGGCCACCAGGTCCTGGACATACGCGCGCAGCGAGCGCGGCTCGCGGCCCAGCGCCGCGCGCAGCGCCAGACTGTTGCCGCCCAGCCCATAGGCTTGATAGTGCTCCATCACCCTGGCCAGCAGCTGCAACTGCGCCTCGCCGTAAGGCAGGCGCGCATGCGCCGCCCATTCGTCGAAACCCGGCTGCAGCGCCGCGACCGGCGACCCCAGCGCCTCCGACAGGGCCGCCACGATATCCATGCGGCTGTACATGCCCGCGCACAGCTCCAGCGTCGCGAAAGCCAGCCGGTCCTGCGTCAACGCAATCGCGGCCGTTTCCGCAACGTCGCGGTAGTCCACGCGCGCGATCCGCGCCTCCTTGGGAAAAGGCTCGCCAAAGCAGCCGTCATCGCGGATCGACGCCCACGCCAGGCCTATGTTCTGCATGAAATTAGCCGGGTGCAGAATCGTGTATTCCAGCCGGGAAGAATAAAGCGCATCCTCCACCGCAACCTTGCTGGCGTGGTTTGCCAGCCGGATATTGGTCGGCTGGATCACCGAAGAAAACACGAACTTGCGCACCCCGCTGCGCTGCGCCGCCTCGACCAGCGCCACCCCCATCGCCGCCTCGTCGGCCGCGAACGCCGGCCCGATATGAAACACCCCGTCCACGCCGCGCGTCGCCTCGGCCAGGCTGGCCGCATCGCGCAAATCGCCGATGGCGATCTCGGTCGCGCCCAGCGCACGCGCGGCCGCCGCGCGCGCCTCGTCGCGCACCAGCGCGCGCACCGCCACATCGCGCCGCCGCAACGCCGGCACCACCAGGCCGGCAAACTTGCCGGCCGCCCCTACAACCAACACAACGGATCGAGCGCTGCCCACTGGCTTCTCCCTGGTAACGGTGAATCGATGCAGCCAGTCTAGATACTCGCCATGGGTCAAACAATACGCGCCGACATGGAAGCTGAATCACCAAAATCGAGATAACCATGAGCCGCCTCGAAGACCTCGAAACCTTCATCCACATCGCCGAAGCGGGCAGCCTCACCCAGGCCGCGCGCCGCCTCGACCGCTCGCTGCAAGCCGTCAGCCGAACCCTGGCGGCGCTCGAACAAGACCTCGGCGTCCAGCTCGTCCACCGCAGCACGCGGCGCCTCGCGCTCAGCGAAGCCGGCCAGGCCTACTACCACCGCATCAAACCCGCCATCGCCGCCATCGCCCAAGCCCGCCTGGACATTGCCGAGCGCCGCGCGGCGCCCTCCGGCACCCTGCGCGTCGGCGCCCCGGTCCTCTTCGGCCCCGACTTCCTCGTTCCCGTCATCGCCGACTACATGCGCGCCTACCCGCAGGTCCACGTCGACCTGCAACTCACCGACGCCTTCGCCGACCTGGCCGACGAAGGCCTAGACCTCGTCGTGCGCATCGGCGACCTGCCCGACTCCGGCCTGCAGGGACGGCGGCTCGGCACCCTGCGGCGCGTCGTCTTCGGCGCGCCCGCCTACTTCGCGCAGCACGGCCGCCCCACGCATCCCGAGGAACTGCGCCAGCACGCCTGCATCGTCCGGACCGTCGACCCGCACCCCGGACGCTGGGCCTTCCAGATCGCCGGCAAGCGCCGCACGGTCGGCGTGCGCGGCGCCTTCCGCGCCAACACCATGGCGGCCATCTACAGCGCCGTCAGCGCCGGCCTCGGCATCGGCTACTCGCCGCTATGGCAGATCCAGCGCCTGCTGGAAGCGGGGCAAGTCGAAACCGTGCTCGAAGATTTCGAACCCAGGCCGGTGCCCATCCACGTGCTCTGGCAGGAGAACAGGCTGATGCCTGCCAAGGTGCGGGCGTTTGTGAATTGTTTGGTGGCGGGGGGGAGGTTGGAGGGGGGGGGAGGGGAGGGAGTTTTGCGGTCAGGTGGAGCGGGGGGAGGGGATGGTCGGTGGATTTGAAACGAGCGGGGCCGATAGTCGGAGTTGATTGGACCCGGGCGGGTGGGCTGAATGGATTGGCGGTTGGGAGCGTTGTTTCTGGGGTTCGGACGAGCTTGTTGTTGGTTTGGGTGGCCTTCGTTAGATGGTATGAGGGCAAGAGGGGGCTGGTTGCTAGCGATTGTGGATGTCTGCTCTCGACCCATCGCGGTCCATGGGAAGGTTTGTCTGCTATGACGGCTCAAGGGCGGGAAGCGGTCGAACGGCTGCCATGGCTACTTCTGGTAGTGCTATGTCGTCTGTAGACTGCCGGCGCAATTTCATTCTCTCTCATGGCGCTCAATGGCCCATTCAGCCAGATGCGCTCATCGAACGGTAAAGCAGTTAATATCCCCGATTATTTCTCACCGTCCCCCAACATAAAAGAATCAAAGGTTTCCGTATTGGCCTGCTCGCAGGAAAAAACGCCTGGTCGCTGGTTTAAAGTGGCGATCGGTACCAAAAGAATGGTTATAACAACAGCCCGAAGGGCTGCCTTTTTGCTTCCAACCTGCCACTTTCGAGCGAACAGGGGGACCGTTAATGCAAGGAGGAGGTGTCGGTGACAGTTGAGCAATGCTTCGTTGGCGTTTGCTTCATCCCGCTCGATGGTCGCGGACAGAAGTTCTTCGGATTCTCGGAGTTCCTCGCTGGCCTTGCGCTCATGGTGTTGGCCTGGACGATCGCTGACGTCCGCTACCGTTTTCGGGTCCGGACGGCTCCCATACCTCTGCTGGGCGTCACATTCTCGGTGGTTGCTGCCATCGGCGTGCTGGCGCTACTGACGGACCTTTGGCGTGCTGAGCAGTGGCTCGTACCCAAGGGCAACCTACTGACTCCGGCGTCATGGCAGGCACTCTTGGGCGGGTTGTTTCTGCTGACGTTCCTCACCTGGACTTGGTTCGCGTTCATCCGACCACCCATTTATGGTACATACAACGCCGAGCGCTATGCGCAAACCCTGTATCGCTTCATCCTCAAGGGTTCGCCGGCAGAGCTCGCAGTCATCGCAGACGAACTCGCCTACTCGGCCGGGGCGCTTGTCCGCCACGCCACGGACAGGGGCAAATTGAAGAACTATCGGCTTGAGGGCAAAGATGAAAAGAAGAAGAACCCACCGAAGGTGGAGGGATATGCCAACGACCTGCTTCTGCTCATCGCTGACAAGAGACTGTGTCGCGCAATCGTCGGGTCATCGCCCGGCACCGCACTGGCCGTGTTCCAAGCAATGGCAGAGACGAAGAAGTATGGCATCCAGGTTGAGACCTTCGCCAAAAATATCGTCAATGAAGCGCTGGCAAACAAAGATTCCTGCCTCTATCACGAGGCTGAGGGCTACGAATCGGGTTTGATTGGCTACCACAAGCCACTCAGTCAGGCGATGTTCGCCAACTATGAGATGGTCGAGACGATCGGAAGTCTTCTTGATTCCGACATATATGGTAAGGGGGAATGGGACGCCGCGCAGTGGGAGGCATACTGTAGGGTTGTTTTGATGACGTTCCGCAGCTACGTCAACGAAGGGTACGGAGGCCATTCGAGCGTGTTGTACCGCGCCAAGGGCTACATAGAAAATGCTGCTTCCGATCTCTACACTTTGAACGAGCTCACCAGCGCTTGGGATACCGATTCATCCCGCCGTCTTCGTGTAGTCATTGAGTTCGTCAAGGACGCAGTCAAGATTCTCGACGAGAAGGGGGTTCCCGACTATGTCCGAATTCGTGTGAGAGAGAAGTACGGCCATCCGAGCGAGACCTTTTACGATCACATAGCCAGCTTGATCTTCGAGGTGATCTTTCACGCTTCGGCAGTCAAATCGCCACAGTGGGGATGCTGGACGATTCAGCACAACTCGGTGTGGGGTAAGCTGTTCAACTTCAATCACCTCGATGGTCCCGCGGGAAAAGTGGTGAAGTTCAAGGTGCGCCGGCTACTCTACGAGGAAATCGCTGACATGCAGCGCTTCCCGAACTTCAAAGGAGCAAAGATTCTCGGCTTCTGTCTGAACGTAATGGGACTTACTGTCAGCGAGGGCGATTACGACAGGGACAGCCGGGCGCTTCAAAAGGCCTTGTTGGCTTGGACGAAGAAGAACTTCACTTGGCTGCATGAGTACAACCCGCGCGTTGCCGAGGCGTGCTTGGTGGACGGCATGACCTACGATGCGGAGAACCTTCGGTTGGTCCGCACCTCTCCTGCCGAAGGGCTGAGACGGGAGCCGAGCTACATCTACTTTGACCTCGATCCTGCGTCATCAGAAGCGGCTGCGAGAATTACGAGTTGAGGTTGAAATGGGTAAGACCGTAACGCAACAATTTACTCCTGTTCCACTTGACGAGCTGGTTTTTGGTGTCAGGGATTTTAAGAATAAATCGCTGGTTGAAAAGCGTATATTCATTCAGCGACTGGTCGAAGCACATCCGATACTTAATCTACAGTGGGGGCCGGGGCGTCGCTTTCGTCGCGCAAGGCGATTGTCTGGCAATGAAGTGCCGCCTGACCACGTCAACGGCGTCGCTTGGCGAGGCGAGGTGCCGGCCAGACAAGGAAGAGCAAATCCTTCTGGTTTCTCTGTCATCTATCTAGCCGACAGGATGGAAACGGCCTTTCGCGAAGTACACGCTGAAGTCGACCGTACGGTGATTGCAGAGTTCGCAATTCTGGAACATCACGCTATTCACATAGCTCCAATTGGTGAGATGAGCCTAATTCAACGATCTGGTAGAGGATGGTTGTCGGGTAATGCATCGTTCGAAATTTCGCAGATGTTGAATGCATGCGTCCTAGACGAGGCGAAGTCACTCCTCGTCACCGACGCTTTTCTTTTTGATTGTCTTACCAACCCTGAGGACGATTACGACATTTCATCGACGGTCGCAACGTGTGTTTTTGAAAAGATTCCGGCCGTAACGAGCATAGCGTACCCGAGTCGCCGGCAACATGGCGCCATTAACTTAGCCGTACGTACAGACAGCTTTTGGGATAACTGGGGTATCGTCTCAATCCAGTGTGGATTGGCGACGCACCTTGCATGCGGCTACTATCGATTCTCGGATCGGCGCCATGTCTCGGGTATCACACGTTCTGGTGTATTGAGGTGGGATGCTGAACTGCTCGATGATCATTCGACAATCCTTCTGGATCCTCCATGGACACCGCCGAGCTAGCAGGAACCTACTGACGGCTTGCAGGTGTGAAGCCGCCGTCCGAACGCGCGGTTGCTGATAATAGCGAACGACACATTGTGGCCGAGAGCAGCCACCAACCCTAAAGGTGTCAGCCTTTCCGCTACCAAACGGCACGCATAACACGCTCTCTGAGCGAGATACTGGTTCCTTACCAATCCAAAGCCCCAAACCCGGCCGCAACCGCTATTCTGGAAGCCCCCCCTTCGGACAACGCCATGCTTCCTGAGCTGCCACCTCTACACGGCCAATTCCTGGAAAAAATCCACGCCGCAGTCGCCGCCGACCCACGGCTGACCGCGCTGCTGGCCGCCGGCTCATATATCCACGGCGGCTTCGACGAGTATTCGGACCTGGATTTCGTCATCGTCTGCGACGATCGTAGCTACGGCGAGGTCATGGCTGCACGGCTCGAGTTCGCGCAGCGGATGGGCGGGCTGCTGTCTGCCTTTACCGGCGAGCATGTGGGCGAGCCCAGGCTGCTGATCTGCCTGTACGGGCCGCAGTTGCTGCATGTCGATTTCAAGTTCGTGACCCTGGGCGACCTGGACCGGCTGGTGGAGCGCCCGGCCGTGCTGTTCGCGCGCGACGCCCAGGCGGTCGAAGCCCGGCTGGACGCGGCGGCGATTGCCTGGCCCGAGGCCACGCCCGATTGGTTCGAGCGCAGGGCCTGGATCTGGCTGCATTACGGCGCGAGCAAGCTGGCGCGCGGCGAGTTGTACGAGGCCATCGGGATTCTGGGCTTCTTTCGCGAGCAGGTGCTGGGGCCCATGCTGCATCGCCGGGCGGGGCGCCCGCAGCGCGGGGTCAGGCGGATCGAGGCGGTGGCGGGGGAGGCCGGCGCGCAACTGGCGGCTGCGGTGCCCGGGCCTGACAAGGATTCGGTGCGCGCCGCGTTGTTGGCCGCCATCGCGCTCTATGTCGAATTGCGGACGGACGAGCCGCCGTCTGAAGCGGTGAGCCGGATGCCGGAAGCGCTATATGACTATGTGGGCAGGCACGTTGGCGTCTAGTGAGAATGGAGTTTCTAGGGTAGTAAACGGTGCTAGACGGTCTACGCCCACTCAGATTGAGGTCGATGTCTGACTACGACCCAAAGCGCACCGTTCCGGCTATAACGCTTCCAAGCGCTACTGAGTCTGCCTCTGGAGCCTAAATCTGATGCGTATATCGCTGATCGGAACTGTCCACGCCGAAAGTGGACGCGCCAACTTGGCGGAATTGCGGACGATCCTTGAACGCCTTCAGCCGGGCGTTATCTTTGCTGAAATTCCCACTGCCAATCTTGCTGACTATCTCGACGGCTCTCACGGCAATCTCGAGTCTGCTGCCGTTGCCCTCTATCGCAAGCGCCGTCCAGTTTACGTTGTACCTGTGGACTTGAACAAACCGAGCGACGAGTTCTTCAGAAAATCCGAGGAGATGTTTAAAAAGGTCGAAAGGACGAGCTCTGAATATCGCCGTCTGATGGACCAAAACAGCCTCGACACGCGAGATCACGGTTTTCCATACCTCAACAGCGATCGTTGCGCCCAAGCATGGGCAGCCATCTACGACGAGGTGCGCGCAACCGTCGAATGGATTGGCGACGCCAGTTTGCGACAGATCTACGCTCTATGGAGCGAGACAAATGACCGTCGCGAGACGGGAATGCTAGAGAACATCAATGGCTATTGCATCCGCGGCGGACTCTCTCATGGAGTGCTTCTCCTTGGAGCGGGACACAGGAAAGCCATGGTGGAGAAGGTGCAGGAGCAACGAGGCGTCGGTGCACCAGGAGTCTCATGGAACTTTGAAAGTTTTCTGGATTAGGCTGTGTGAGGAAATGTCCACTTCTGGTTGAAATCCGCCCAGTCAGGTCACTCATCAGCCCCCTTCCGTGGCGCAATCCGGTCACTCCGTAGTCCTCCGATTCCTCCACAACCCATCCCCCTCGAACAACCCTGCCACCCACTGGACGAAAACCTGCACGCGTGCCGAGAGCTGGTGGGTCTGGGGGTAGAAGGCGGCCATGGGCATGCTGGTCAGGGCCCAGTCGGGCAGGATTCCACGCACGGCGCCGGTTTCTAGCAGGGACGGGCGTCGGCGGGCGGCAGGGCGGCGTTGCCGTTGTTGAAGTAGAGGTCCAGCGGGTGGCTGTCGTGCTGTTGCGCAGGGTAGCGGCGACTCGTTTGTCGGTGCCGGGAAACCGCAAGTCCTGGTGTCGGTGCTGGGCGGGGGCGGCGCACATGCGGAAGCACATCTGGCCGACGCGGCGCGATGAGGCCCTGGTCGGCGATTGATAGGGACTTGCCAGGACCGTAACAGTCTTGCAATCGTAGGAAGGCACGTAGGGCGGAAAGGCAGCAAATTTGGAATAAATATTCACAATTAGTTATTTATGTTGCAGAATCGGGTTTGCGCGGACCCGCCCGCCTCCTCTGCCGAAGGACCTGTCAATGCGCACCGCAAGCCGTTTGCTGGAAGACTCGTATCGCCGGGCCGACCGGGCGATGTTGCCGCTGCTCTGGGTGCTGGTCATCGTCGGTCTTTGCATGGCGCCGCAGTACGGCCGATGGACGGCCGCTGTCACGGTAGGCGTGTTGGCGGCCGGCCTGCCCACGCTGTTGATCCTCTGGCGGCCCGGCAAGTTGTCGACGCGCCTGGCCGTCGCCTGTGGGCTGATGGCGTTGGCGGGGCTGCACATCCACCTCATGTCGGGCATGACCGAAATCCACTTCGGCATCTTCGTGCTGCTCTCGCTGCTTCTGGCATATCGGGACTGGCGGACCATTCTGTGCGCGGCCGTGGTGATCGCGGTGCATCACCTGTCGTTCAATTTTCTCCAGCAATGGGGATATGGCGCGATCTGCTTCACCGAGCCCAGCCTGGGGATGGTGTTCTTGCATGCGGCCTATGTCGTGGTGCAGGCCGCGGCGCTGGGATGGCTGGCCTGGCGGATGGAGCGCGCCGCCGTGGCCGCCGAAGAGCTGGCCCGGCTCAGCGCACGGATCGGCCGCGAGCCTGGGGTCTTCGACCTGCGATTCGGCGGCTCGGAGATGGAAAGCGGGCTCGGCCGCGCGTTCAAGACCACCATGGACGCGGTGCATCGGACCATGAGCGAAGTGCGGGAGACGGCGACGGCGCTGTCGGCGGCCTCGCGCGACATGATGCAGGGCAACCTGGCGCTGGAGGAGCGCTCGCGCACGCAGGCCGAGTCGCTGGCGCAGACCGTGGCGTCGATGCGCGACCTGGCCGCCAATGTCCATGCCAATGCGGCGCATGCCCTGCAGGCCGGGCAACTGACCGACCAGGCCCGCCAGAGCGTCGGCACCGGAAGCACGGCCGTCGCTGGCGTCGCGACCGTGATGGGAGAGATCCAGCAGGAGGCGCAGAAAATCTCGGAAATCATCGGCGTGATCGACAGCATCGCGTTTCAGACCAACATCCTGGCCCTGAACGCGGCGGTGGAAGCGGCCCGCGCGGGCGAAAGCGGCAAGGGCTTTGCGGTGGTGGCCTTCGAGGTCCGCGCGCTGGCCGAACGCAGCGCCGGCGCGGCGCGCGAGATCCGCGGCCTTATCGAGGGCTCGCTGGAGAAGACCGGCAAGGGTTTTCGGCAGGCGGATAACGCCGCGGGCATGATCCGTGAAGTCGTTGCCAGCATTGACGAGGTCGCCGGCGTGGTCGGCCAGATCGGCGACGCGGGCCGTGTCCAAGGCACGGATATCGAGGAGGTGAACCGGGTCGTGGCCAAAATGGACGAACTCACCCGGCAAACCGCCGACCTGGTCGCGCAGGCCGCCAGCGCCTCGACGGCCTTGCAAGGCCAGGCGGCCCAATTGCTGCAGGCGGTTGGCGTGTTCCGCTTGCAAGACGGCCGGCGGTCCGATGAGCCCGTGGCGTCGACAGGGGCTGAGTCGTTTCGGCCGGCCGCGCCGGCGTTGGCCGGTTTATGAGCGGCGCGTCTCGATAGAGGTCCTTGGCCACCGGCCAAGTTGTCGCTGATGGCTGGCTGCGGGGCGTTCCTGGGCGCTCGTTCGCGGGGCTGAGCGGCCGATGGATCAATGCCATGAACCAGTCACTCTATGGGCAAGAATCTCTCAATTTTCTGTTATCACGTGCCTTGCGAATGCGATGATCTGCGCCATTTCACAAACACAGGCATCCATTGCAGCTAGGTCTACTTGGTGCGCAGGCTATAGTGTTTGTAGCGAATTTGCTCGCGACGCTGATCCAGCAACCATGTGGTGCGCAACACATGAGAGGCAGCGAGTTTCATGGCTAAATTTTTATACGGATCATGTTCCGTAAAGCTAGGCTGCAAGTGCTTTGCTATATTTTTGTGAACCAATTTGGACTGCAAGCTCCAGATATAACTTGCGGTATGGTGCGGTCTACATTGCGTTGGGCATTAGGACACTATCGATGACACGCAGACTCACTAGAAATTTGGATCCTGCACTCTTGCCTGAGGCGCGCATGGATCGGATGCGCGAGGAAATGTGGCGCCTTCGCAGCACAATCATTTCCCTCCTCCCTGAAACATACCGCGAGATTGTCGATCCGCCTCATGATCTTTCGCGTGACGAATCCAAGCGGTGGCGCGAGATAGCAGCGCAACGAGTAATTGAAATGACCGTGCCCGACGGAATGGGTAAGACGGCATGCCCCCTATGCGGATCAGTTCCTCAATTCGTTGGAATTGGGTACAGCTATCCAATTGGTCTCGAACGACATCTCGTCGGCTCACATCGCTCGGTAATTTGCGACGTCATCCATGCTGTAGTGGGTGTTCAGCGGGTTCGCCATAGAGAGAAATGGCCAAATGACTACGGACCTTACGGCTGCGACTAGGTAATGCCTGATGCCCGGATCGCCTCGGTGAGCGGGGCGCTATTTGTTGCGATAGTGCTTTACGTCGACTTGCGGGAGGACGAGCCGTCGTCCGAGGATGTGAGCCGGATGCCGGAATGTCTGGTGACTATCTGAACAGGCGCGTAAGCGTTCGATGGTAATAGCGATAGCGTATTGGTATCCGGCGCCGGTGACAGGTAATAATCTCTGTCCAATATGTCAGCGGCAGAGGCCTCTACGACATTTCATGGCCGACTTAATTTAATCATTAGCAAAGCCAATGGCAAAACCAGCTACTCGTGCAAATCTAATCGATGCGTTGTCGCGAGCGGATGAGTTTTCGCGCGATATACGGGCGGATCGAATTGAGTGGTTGGCTCAGCATAGTTCTCGCCCTGGCGGGGTGATGGGAGATATGGCGGCCCTTCATATGATGGAAGAAGCGAGACACTGTTTTATTTCCGGGTATTTTATCGGGACAATATTGCTCGCTACATCTTTTATCGAGCAAACCCTCAGCGAAGAGCTTGCAGGTGTTGCGTCTGAGAAAGAACGAAAGACGCTAGCGACGATGATCAAGGCGGGGCGACGATATCTATCGATGGCTGACGACCTGCTTGATAGAACTGATCGTCTCCGAGAACTGCGGAATCCTTTTAGTCACCGCAAGGCTGACGATCATCCTCATGCGCTTGGCACAAGGTTTTTGGCGACAAAAGCACATCCTGCCTCAATTCTCGAGGCGGACGCGAAGTTGGCGATGACGGTAATGTATGAATGGTTTCGGCGTACGCTACGTAGCGTTGTGTAGGAAGCCTTGGCTCGTGAGACGGAACATGTCAGGGGGGTGAGAGCGTTTCGGCCCGCAGACCAGGCAGTCCGCAACTCGCACCCCTGCCAAGCCATTAACCCACCCGTCCGCTAACCTACCCCCCCATCCCCCACAACTCCTCCCCCTCGAACAACTCCGCCACCCACTGGACAAAAACCTGCACGCGCGCGGACAGCTGGTGGGTCTGGGGGTAGACGACGGACATGGGCATGCTGGTCAGGGTCCAGTCGGGCAGGATCTCGCGCAGCGCGCCGGCTTCGAGCAGGTGGCGCACTTCGGCGCGCGGCAGGGCGGCGATGCCCAGGCCGGCGGCGGCGCCGGCGGTGACGGCGGTGCCGTTGTTGAAGTAGACGTGCGGCGGGTGGTCTAGCGGGTGGCTGTCGCGCTGTTTGTGCAGGGTGGCGACGAATCGTTTGCCGGTGCCGGGAAAGCGAAAGCCCAGGTGCCGGTGCCGGGCGAGCTGGGCGGGGTGGGTGATGGCGGGATGCGCGTCCAGGTAGGCGGGGGCGGCGCACAGGCAGAAGCGCATCTGGCCGACGCGGCGCGCGATGAGGTCCTGGTCGGCGATGTCGCCGCCGCGGATGGCGCAGTCGATGCCTTCCTGCATCAGGCCGACGACGCGTTCGCTGCAGCCGATGTCCAGATGGATGTGCGGGTATCGTTCCGTGAAGCCGTGCAGGGCGGGGATGACGAGGTGGATGCCGACGGGGGTGGGCATTTCCACGGCGACGCGGCCCTTGACGACGGCGCGGCTCAGCGAGACCGAGGCTTCCAGGTCGTCGATGTCTTCGATGACTTTGCGGGCGCGCTGGTAGTAGGCCAGGCCTTCGTTGGTGGGGTGGACTTTGCGCGTGCTGCGGTGAAGCAGCCGGATGTCGAGCAGCCGTTCCAGCGCCTGGATCTGTCCGGACAGGGTGGTGCTTGCTACGCCGAGGGAGTCGGCCGCGCGGGTGAAGCTGCCGAGTTCGACGATGCGGCAGAAGGCGCGCATTGCCTCGATGCGATCCAGGGCCATTTATGCGAATACTCGTTTAAACAAACCGAGTATAGGGCGTTTATCCGGGGAAAATAATCAAATAAAGTGGTCGCCATGCCCTCTCTTTCGGAGGGTAAGGAGCAAGCGATGGGTATTCCGATCAATCGCGGCGTGATTGCCGCGCTGTGCGCCGCGGCGCTGTCGCTGGCGGCCCCGGCCGCCTGGGCCCATGGCGGCGGCGAGCGCGTGGCGGTGAATTTCGAGGAGGCGATTCCGAATATCCCCGGCAAGTCGCTGGTTGCCGTCGAGGTGGCGTATGCGCCGGGGGCGGCGTCGGCGCCGCACCTGCATGCGAAGTCGGCGTTCATCTATGCGTATGTGGTGTCGGGGGCGATCGAGTCCAAGGTCAACGATGGGCCGGCGCGGGTCTATCGCGCCGGCCAGAGCTGGTCCGAGCCGCCCGGCGCGTCGCATTCGATCAGCCGCAATGCGAGCAGGACGGAGCCGGCCAGGCTGCTGGCGGTGTTCGTGGTGGACAGCGGCGACAAGGCGCTGACCGTTCCTGTCGCCGATCAAGGAGTGAAGCCATGACGATGCGTATCGATTACAACCAGGTGGCTCCCGGGGCCGCGGCGGCGCTGGCCGGGGTGTATGGCTATGTGATGAAGAGCGGGCTGGCGCCCGCGCTGGTGGAGCTGGTCTATCTGAGGGTGTCGCAGATCAATAATTGCGCGTACTGCCTGGATATGCACACGCGCGATCTGCTGAAGCAGGGCGTGGCGGTCGAGAAGCTGGCCCTGCTGCAGGCGTGGCGCGAGGCGGGCGGGCTGTTCGATGCGCGCGAGCGGGCGGCGCTGGCGTGGGCCGAATCGGTGACGCAGGTGGCGCAGACCGGCGTGCCGGACCAGGATTACCAGGATGCGCGCGCGGTGTTCGGCGAGAAGGAGCTGGTGGATCTGACGGTGGCGATCGGTTTGATGAACGCCTACAACCGGATGGCGATCGGTTTTCGGAATACGCCGAAGGCGGCCGTGTAGCTCATTTTGCCAGTTCGTAGCCCGAGATGGCCTTGCCGTCGTCCTCGGGCCAGAACAGGACGTTCCGGGCGCCGTCCATGCCCAGCAGGTCGTCGGGCGAGCGCTGCGGCAGCCGCCGCCACGATTGGCCGCCGTCGGCGGTCCAGAATTCGCCGGTGGCCGATATGCTGGCCGGCGCGTCGCCCCAGGGGTAGAGCAGGCGCGGCACGGTGTGGTCGGCCCACAGGGAGACGACCTGGGCCTGGTTGGACACGCGCAGGGCGGTGGCGGTCTGGTAGGCGGGCAGGCCCAGGGGGAAGACGCGCGGCAGGGGGCGTTCGTCGGTCCATTCCAGGGTGGCGGGGTCGAGCCGGGCCAGGGTGGCGTTGCCGCCGGCGCGGGTCAGCACGGCATGGATGGCGCCGTTGGGGGCCTGGGCGAGCTGGGCGATGCGCACGCCGCGCTGGCGGGTGATGCCGGCGATGCGCCAGTCCTGGCCCTGGCGCTGCAGCAGCACCTGGGTGGTGAGGTAGGCGATGGCGCGGCCCTGCGCCGATTGATAGCCGATCCAGTGGGTGTACCAGCCCAGCGCGCGGTCGGCGTCCAGCACGGCG
This sequence comes from Bordetella bronchiseptica, assembly GCF_900636925.1. Classification (NCBI taxonomy): domain Bacteria; kingdom Pseudomonadati; phylum Pseudomonadota; class Betaproteobacteria; order Burkholderiales; family Alcaligenaceae; genus Bordetella; species Bordetella bronchiseptica. The sequence continues at coordinate 3,866,344 of NZ_LR134326.1, read as the reverse complement.
AGGTGGCTTTGGTCGCTGTCGTAGCCGGGGTCGAACAGGCGTGCGTTGTGCAGCGCGGGCCCGAAGTCGGCGGGCGCGGGAAACAGCGAGGTTTCGCTGTAGACCTGGGTGGCGGTGCGGCCCTGGTCTTCGGAGTAGTACCAGCCGGTGGGAAAACCCGCCGGGGTCTTGCGACGGTCGTCTGCGCGCATGTCCTGGATGTCGCGCACGCTCCAGGCGCGCCGGGCGTCGATCCAATGGATGTCCTGGTGCGGGGCGACCAGGGCGGCCTGGGCGAACAGGCCTTGTTCCTGCCATTGCCAGCTGGCTCCGCCGTCGTCGGAGCGAAACACCAGGGTCTGCTGCACGCCAGGCTGCGTGCCGCGCTGCGCGCGCAGCGCGGCGCTGTTGAGGGTGCTGAGCAGGAACACGCTGGCGCCGTCCGGCGTGGCGGCCAGGCAGGCGGAGTCGGTGACGGCGGCGGCGATGCGGAAGCTGCCGTCGGCGTCCAGGCGCCACAGGGCGCTGTAGTCGCGGGCGCGGATGTCGCGCTCGGGCGGCTGGCCGGACACGCCCTGGGCGCTCAGCCAGTTGGCCTGGGGGCCGGCGTTCTGCCTGGTGATGAAGCCGGGCGCGTCGCGTCCCAGCATCCAGGTGTGCGCGCCGGCGCGCGTGATGCCGGTGCAGTACGGCGTGACGGCGGCGGCGGTGCCGTCGGGGGCCTGGCCGATGGTCCTGGACGGGGGCGTGGAGTAGGTCCAGGCCTGTTCGGCCCACAGTATGGCGCCGGCGTAGCCCGCCAGGGCGATGACAAGGACGGCGGCGGCGAGGCGGACGACGGTTCTGCTGCGGGGCATGGGCAAGAAGGCGTAGGGGCTGAGTGCATGACTTTACCCTGTCCGGGCGCCGGCTTCGGCGCGGCACGCCTTACACTGGCGCGACCCCACAAGGAGAGAGCATGGCGCGAGAATCCCGAACCAACCCGCGCGCCGCGGGCCGCAACGCCCTCGGCGCACGCCGCTTCTGGTTTGTTTCGCTGGCGGGCATCGTGCTGGCCAGCGGCTACGACATCCTGCAGGCGTTGCAGGGCAGCGCAGCGGCGGCGCAACGGCTGGTGGTGCCCGTGCTGCTGCTGCTGTGGCTGTATCGCGGCAGCGATTGGGCGCGCTGGATCCTGATGGTGATGCTGCTGGGCTTCGGGGTGCTCAATATGTACCTGGGCACGGGCATGCTGCGCTATGGCGTGCAGAACTGGCTACACATTTATGTGTTCAGCGCCTTCATGGTGGCGACGGGCCTGTACCTGGCGCTGGCCGGCAAGGATTTTGCGCGCTACCGCAGCCATGTCGCGGCGCGCCGGGCGCGGCGGGCCGCAAGCCAGGGCTAGGCCGTGCCGGACGCTACGTTCGTGCCGCTTCAACTCAGCTTTTCAATAATACCAACGCTCGCCGGCGGGGGCTGACCTACACTTTCTTCCGGGATTCTGAGGCCTTTTGCAAGCGGTTCGGCGCGGCGGAAAACAACAGAATTGGTTCGACCAATCCATCTTCGGAGGAAAGACATGCTGGGTATCAAGCGGTGGACGCGCGCGCTGTGCGGTTTGGGTATGGTGTTTTCGATGTCGGCGCACGCCGCCGGCGATTTTCCGTCGCAGTCGGTGCGGCTGATCGTGCCGTTTCCGCCCGGCGGTTCGGTGGACATCGTGGCCCGCACCTACGCGCAGGAGCTGCAGGGCATCCTGGGCCAGACGGTGGTGGTGGAAAACCGCGCCGGGGCCAACGGCATCATCGGCGCCAACGCGGTGGCCAACGCCAAGCCCGACGGCTATACGCTGCTGCTGGCATCGAGCGGCACGTTCACGATTTCGCCGGCGCTGCAGAAGGTGCCTTTCGATCCGTTCAACAGCTTCGATTACCTCGGGCTGGTGGTCAATTATGCGAACGTGCTGCTGGTGAACACCGAGTCCAGGTACCAGAGCCTGGGCGACCTGATCGCGCAGGCGCGCAGCCAGCCCGGGGCGGTGACCTTCGGTTCTTCCGGCGCCGGCGGCTCGAACCATCTGGGCGGCGAGCTGCTGGCCTACCAGGCCAAAGTGAAGATGCTGCACGTGCCGTACAAGGGCAATGCGCCCGCGATGACCGACCTGCAGGGCGGCCGCATCGATTTCATGTTCGACATCACCACCACGGCCAAGGGCCATATCGAAGGCGGCAAGGTGCGGCCGCTGGCCATTACCTCGGCGCAGCGCAATCCGGCCTTCCCCAGCGTGCCCACCACCGCCGAGGCGGGCGTGGCCGGCGTGGAGTTCGAGGGCTGGTTCGGCCTGATGGCGCCGGCCGGCCTGCCGCAGGACGTGGCGCGCAAGCTGGTGGGCGCCAACCAGAAGATCGTGGCCGGCGCCGCCTTCGGCCAGAAACTCAAGGACTGGGGCTACAGCGTGCCGTCGACCGACCCGCAGGTGATGCGCGAGCGCGTCAAGGCCGACCTGGACAGCGTGACCGCCCTGGTGAAGAACGCGGACATCAAGGCGAACGACTGACATGAAATACACAGTGGGAGCCTTGCTGGCCGATTGCCTGGCCGCCAACGGCGTGGATACGGTCTTCGGCATCGTGTCGGTGCACAACATGGCCATCATGGACGCGATCGCCGCGCGCCCGGCGCTGCGCATGGTGATGACGCGCGGCGAGACCGGCGCGGCGCACATGGCCGATGGCCATGCGCGGGCGCGGCAAGGCCTGGGCGTGGTCATCACCAGCACCGGCCCGGGCGCGACCAATGCCGTGCCGGGGCTGGCCGAGGCGCAGTTCGCCGGCTCGCCCGTGCTGCACATCACCGGCCAGACGGCCACGCCCTACCTGGGCAGCCGGCGCGGCACGGTGCACGACATGCCGAGCCAGCACGACATGCTGCGCTCGGTCGGCAAGGCGGTGCTGCGGGTGACCGACGCCGACAGCGCGCTGGCCGTCATCCAGGAGGCGATCCGCGTATGCCTGCAGGCGCCCGCCGGACCGGTCAGCCTGGAGATCCCGGTCGACCTGCAAGGGCGCGAGGTCGCCATGCCGGACCCCGCGTCCCTGAAGGTCTCGCCCGCCGCCGCGCCGCCGCCCGAGCCGACCGCCATCGCCGAGCTGGTGCGCCGCATCAAGGCGGCGCGCCGGCCCATGCTGTGGGTGGGCGCGGGCGCCAAGGGCGCGGCCAGCCAGCTGGCCGCCCTGGTGGACCTGGGTTTCGGGGTGGTGTCGAGCTGGTCGGGGCGCGGCGTCGTGGACGACCATCATCCGCGCAACCTGGGCGCCTTGAATGGCGCCGGCTCGCCCGCCGTGCTGGATCTGTACCGGTCGGCCGACCTCATGCTGGTGGTGGGCTCCCGGCTGCGCGGCCAGGAAACCGATAACCAGGCGGTGCCGCTGCCCACGCCGCTGCTGCGCGTCGATATCGACGCGGCGCGCGACAACCTGGGCTACGCCAACGAACTGTTCGTGCAGGGCGATTGCGCCGAGGTGCTGGACCGGCTGCTGGCCGGCCTGGCCGATGGGCTGGACATCGATCCGGCGTTCGACGCCGACGTGCGCGCCGCCAGGCAGGCGGCCATCGACGATTACCTCGGCCGCCTGGGTCCGTACCGGGATTTTCCCGCGATGCTGCGCCGGGTGCTGCCCGATGACGCGCTGTGGGTGCGCGACATCACCAAGAGCAACAGCACCTGGGGCCATCGCCTGTTTCCCTTGCGCAAGGCGCACCAGAACATCTATCCGGTCAGCGCCGGCATCGGCCAGGGCCTGCAGCTGGGCATCGGCGCGGCGCTGGCCAGCCCGGGGCGCAAGACGGCGGTGCTGACCGGCGACGGTGGCTTCTATTTCAACATGACCGAGCTGTGGACCGCCGCGCAGGAGCGGCTCGACATGCTCGTCATCGTCATGAACGACCAGGGCTACGGCGCCATCCGCGGCATCCAGGACGTGGTCTGCGACGGCCGGCACCGCTACGACGCGCTGGGCGGACCGGCCTTCGCCGACATCGCGCAGCTGGCCGGCGCGAAGTTCTGGAAGGTCGAGGCGGCGCGGGACTTCGAACGCATCGCCGCCGAGGCCTATGCAAGCCCCGGCCTGTGCGTGGTCGAGGTCGACATGGTCGCCATCGGCGCCTTGCCCATGTATTACCCGTATATCAAGGCCGGCACGCCGCGGCAGGACTAGTAGGAAGCAATCGAGATGTCGACGCAATACCGCAGCTTCGTGGCGGGCCAATGGCAGGACGGCGGCGAGCCCGTCGCGCTGTACAACCCGTCCGACCTCCAGGAGGAGGCCGGGGTCTACATGCATGCCCCGGTGGAGATGGTCAACCAGGCCGTGCGCGCGGCCGAGGAGGCGCTGGATGCCTGGCGCGGCCTGCACGCGATGGCGCGCAGCCGCCTGCTCGACGGCATCGCCGACGGGCTGGTGCGGCGGCGCGACGAGCTGGCCATGGCGATCGCGCGCGAACAGGGCAAGCCCCTGCGCGACGCGCTGGCCGAGGCCACGCGCGCCGCCGATATCTTTCGCTATTTCGCCAGCGAGACGATCCGGCAGAAGGGCTACACCTATGCGTCGATCCGCCCCGGCGTGCGGGTCGAGGTGCAGCGCAATCCCGTGGGCGTGGTGGCCCTGGTCACGCCGTGGAATTTCCCGGTGGTGATACCGGCCTGGAAGGCGGCCGCGGCGCTGGCCTACGGCAATACCGTGGTGATGAAGCCGTCGGAGATCGCGCCGTGCGGCGCCTGGATCCTGGCCGACGTGATGCGCGAGGCCGGCCTGCCCGCGGGCGTGTTCAACCTGGTGCTGGGCGCGGGCCAGGCGGGCGCCGCGCTGGTGGCGCACGAGGCGGTCGCGGCCGTCAGCTTCACCGGCTCGGTGGCCACGGGCAAGCGCATCGCCGCCGCCGCCGCGGGCAAGCGCATCCAGCTCGAGATGGGCGGCAAGAATCCGCTCATCGTGCTCGATGACGCCGACCTCGATACCGCCGTGGCCTGCGCCATCGACGGGGCCTTCCTGTACGCGGGGCAGCGCTGCACCGCGTCGAGCCGCATCATCGTCACCGAGGGCATCCATGCCGCCTTCGTTAAGCGGCTGCTGGCGCAGACCGCCAGCCTGGCCGTGGGCCACGCGCTGGACGAGGCCACCGTCATCGGTCCGGTGGTCAACGCCGAGCAGTTCGAGAAAAACCGCCGCTATGCCGACCTGGCGCGCCAGGAGGGCGGCACGGTGGCCGGCGGCCGGGCCCTGTCGCGTCCGACCCGGGGCCATTACTTCGAGCCGTGCCTGGTCACCGGCCTGGACAACAGCGCCACCGTGTGCCGCGAGGAAGTGTTCGGACCGTTTGCCTGCGTGCTGACGGCGCGCGACTACGAGCACGCCCTGGCCATCGCCAACGATACGCCGTTCGGCCTGTCCAGCGGCCTGTGCACCACCAGCATGAAGCACGCCCAGCACTTCAAGGCGCACACCAAGAGCGGCCTGGCCTCGATCAACACCTCGACCTCGGGGGTGGATTTCCACGTGCCGTTCGGCGGCAACGGGGCATCGAGCTACGGTCCGCGCGAACAGGGCGAGTTCGCCATCGAGTTCTTCACCACGCTGAGAACGGTGTACATCGGCGACTGAGCGCCGCACCGGCTTTCGGATCAAACAAGTCTGGAGTAGTCATGCTTCACAACGCGCTGCGCGGCGTCAAAGTGCTGGACCTTTCGCGCATTCTCGCCGGCCCCTGGTGCACGCAGAACCTCGCCGACATGGGCGCCGAGGTCATCAAGGTGGAACAGCCCGGCAGCGGCGACGATACGCGCGGCTGGGGGCCGCCCGACCAGACGTCGCCCGACGGCCAGGCCTCGATGTCGGCTTATTTCATGGCCTGCAACCGCGGCAAGCAGTCGATCGAGCTGGACTTCTCCCGGCCGGACGGCGCGCAGACGGTGCGCCGGCTGGCGGCCGAGGCCGACATCCTGGTCGAGAACTTCAAGGCCGGCGGCCTGGCCAAGTACGGCCTGGACTATGCCTCGCTGGCGCGCGTGAACCCGCGCCTGATCTATCTTTCCATCACGGGCTACGGCCAGAGCGGCCCCATGGCCGGCAAGCCGGGCTACGACTACGTCTTCCAGGGCATGGGCGGCCTGATGAGCTATACCGGCCAGCCCGACGGCATGCCGGGCGCGGGCCCCTTGCGCACCGGCGTGGCGGTGGTGGACCTGATGACCGGCATGTACGCCACCTCGGCGGTGCTGGCCGCGCTGCGCCAGCGCGACCAGACCGGCCAGGGGCTGCCGCTGGACATCTGCCTGCTGGATGTCGCCGTGGCGCTGAACGCCAACCAGGGCGCCAACTACCTGGTGTCGGGCAAGGCGCCGCAGCGCACCGGCAACGCCCATCCCAACTGCGCGCCGTACGAAGTGTTCGCGTGCGCCGACGGCCACCTGATCCTGGCGATCGGCAACGACGGCCAGTTCGCGCGCTTCTGCAAGGTCGTCGGCCATCCGGAGTGGGCCGGCGACGCGCGCTACGCCACCAACAGCGCCCGGCTCGAGCACATGCCCACGCTGCGCCCCATGCTGGCCGCCGCGCTGGCCGGCGCGCCGCGCCAGGCCTGGACCGATGCCTTCGACGCCGCGGGCGTGCCGTGGGGGCCCATCCACACGCTGGACGAAGTGTTCGCCCATCCGCAGGTGCGGCACCGCGAATTGCTGCAGACCGTCCGGCATCCCGTGCTGGGCGAAATGCGCCTGGTGCGCAACCCGTTATTGGCCGGCGCGCCGGCCCACGCGCTGCAGGCTTGTCCGCCGCTGCTGGGCGAGCACAGCGCGGCCGTGCTTGGACACGACGCCGCCGCGGCCCGCGCCACCGAACCTTGATTTCAGGAGTACAGGAATGACCAACGCAGTGTATTCAGGGGCCCATGCGCAGGCCGTCATCGAAGACAACGGCATCGCCACGCTCATCATCCGCGACGCCGGGGTGCTCAATATCCTGGGCACGCCCGTCATCGAGAGCCTGCGCGAAGCGCTGGCCTGGCTGAAGGAACAGCCGGGCGCCCGCGTGGTGATCCTGCGCGGCGCCAGCGACCGCGCCTTCATCGCCGGCGCCGACATCGCCGAGATGGCGCAGCTCGACGAGGCCAGGGCGCGCCGGTTCATCTCCGGGCTCAAGGCCTTGTGCGACGATGTGCGGCATCTGCCGGTGCCGGTCATCGCGCGCATCCCCGCATGGTGCCTGGGCGGCGGCCTGGAGTTCGCGCTGGCGTGCGACCTGCGCGTATGCGCCGACACCGCCCAGTTCGGCATGCCGGAAGTCAAGGTCGGCATTCCCTCGGTGATCCACGCGGCGCTGATGCCGCGCCTGATCGGCGCGGCCAACAGCGCCTGGATGCTGCTGGCCGGCGAACTCATCGACGCCCGCCAGGCGCTGGCCTGGGGGCTGGTCACGCGCAGCGTGCCGGCCGAGGAGCTCGACAGCGCGGTGCGGCAAATGGCCCTGGGCCTGGCGCAACTGGGCCCGGCCGTGCTGCGCCAGCAGAAGCGGCTGCTGCGCCGCTGGGAGAACATGTCGGTGGATCAGGCCATCGACGACAGCGTGGCCGAATTCGGGGCCGCCTTCAACACCGGCGAACCGCAGAAGTTCATGAACGAATTCCTGGAAAGCAAGAAGAACCGCAGCCGCTGAGCGGCCGCTCAGCCGGGGGCGGGCCGGGTCGCGGACACCGCCGGGTCGCCCAGCAGGTGCGCGGTCACCTGCTTCACAATGGGCGACAGCGGGCCCTCCGAGGCCGTCACCAGCGTCAGCTCGCGGCGCGCCCAGGGTTCGTCCAGCGGCGCCACCGCGATGCGCTGCTTGTCCAGCGCCTCGGCCGCCACGCTGCGCGGCACCAGCGCCACGCCCACGCCGGCTTGCACCATCGTCAGCAGGGCCTCGAACGTGTGCGCGTGGATGCGCACCCGCGGCGACTTGCCGGTCAGCTTGGCCATGTCGCGCAGGAACACGAAATTGCTGCTGGCCCGGCTCATGCAGACGAACTCGATATCCAGCACCTCGGCGAACTTCACCGGCCCGCCGGCCGCCACGGGATGCGCGCGCGGCGCGGCGATGACCAGCTCGTCCAGCGCATAGCGGGTCGGCAGCACGCCCACCGACTGCGACTGCCCGGCAAAAATGCCGATGTCCGCCTCGTGCCCGGCAATGGCCGCCTCGATGGTATTGCTGGGGCGCTCTTCGAGCAGGATGTTGACCTGCGGATTGGCGGCCAGGAAGCGCCCCAGGCTGGGCACGATGAAACCGTTGAGCGAGCTGCTGTTGGCGAACAGCTTCACGCTGCCGCGGATGCCGCGCGCGAAACTGCTGACCTCGCCCTGCATGGTCTCGACGCCGGCCAGGATCGCGCGCACGTGCTTGAGCACGAACTCCCCCTCGGCGGTCAGTTCCATGCCGCGCGCCTCGCGCTTGAACAGCGGCACGCCCAGCGCCTGCTCCAGGTTCTTCAGGCGGTAGCTGGCGGCCGAGGTCGTCAGGTGCACCGCGTTCGCGCCGCCGGACAGACTGCGCGCATCGGCAATCGCGACGAATAGACGCATATCGGTAAGTTCGTATCGCATCGGGCGCAAGGGGGCGGGCGTGGGGAAGGGGTATTTGAACATATGGATACGAGGGCGCTTCGGGCATGCACGCGCCATGGAACCCTCCTATACTCCAGACCACGCCCGGAAACACCACGAACGCCACGACAAGCCGGTTTGGCGGCCGGCCGCAAAGGGGAGCGAAAAACGTGTTGCACAACCAAGGCAGGCGCGCACAGCCCATGCAGCGGATCGTGCGCCACGTGACGCTGGGCCTGGCCCTGGCCTGGCTGGCGCTGGTGGCGGGCCTGGGCTGGTGGATCTCGCAGCGGATCGTGACGGCGCAGCTCGACCGGCTGGCGGCCAGCGCCGAGTACGAGGCCAGGACCACCGCGCGGGTGATGGACCGGCTGTTCACCGAAATGGTCAGCGTGGCCAATATGGTGGCGCGCCAGGGCCAGGTCACCGAGCTCGCCGCCCGCTACCGCACCGATCCGCCCGGCGCCGCCGCGCTCACCCGCCAGCAGCGCGCCGCGCTCTTCACGCGCGACCCCCTGGTGCGCAAGGTGGGCGATTTCATGAACGCGCTGGCCAGCGACCTGCGCTACGCCCGCATCTACATGAACAACATGTCGGACGACACGGTGACGGCCAGCAATTGGGCCGAACCCGACAGCATCGTCGGCATGGTCTACGCGGGCCGGCCCTATCTGATCGACGCCCTGCGCACCGGCAACGGCTATTCGTTCGGCATCGCCCGCCTGAACAAAAGCCCTTCGTATTTCGTGGCCAGCCGCATCGAGGACGCCAACGACACGCCGCTGGGCTCGGTCACGGTCAAGTTCGACGCGCCCGAGGTGGCGCTGTACCTGACGGGGCGCCATACCGCGCTGATCGTCAACCCGCAGGGGCGCGTGATCACCGCGTCCGCCGGGCCCTTCATGCTGCGCAACGTGGCCGCGCTGCTGCCCCCGGGCTCGGTACTGCCGCCGGACGGCGAAGAGGCGCCGGGCGAGCCCATGGACGTGCGCGCGGCGGGCGGCGCCGGCCGCGCCGAGCAATGGCTGATCGACGGCAAGCCCTACCTGGTGCGGCGCCAGCCGCTGTCGGGCACGCATTACCGCCTGCTGACGCTGGCTTCGCTGGAACACCTGGCGCCCCTGCGCACGCAGCACGTCTGGATGACCACGCTGGTCGCGGCGGTCGGCCTGGTGGTGATCCTGCTGTCGGGCCAGGCGGCCCGGCAGATGGTGATGCGCCGCCAGGACGAACGGTATGCGGCCAACTACGACGCCCTGACCGGCCTGCCGAACCGGCGCGCCGTGCTGGCCGAGCTGGGCCGGCTGTTCGCGCTGGCAAACCGCTTGCAGCAGCGCGTGCTGGTGGCGTTCATCGACCTGGATGGATTCAAGTCGATCAACGACACCTACGGGCACGAGATCGGCGACAAGTTCCTGGTCGAGGCCGGCCGGCGCATGTCGGCCGGCCTGCGGGCCAGCGACACGCTGGGCCGGTGGGGCGGCGATGAGTTCGTGGTGGTCGGGCTGGTGGCGCCGTCCGCGTCGACCGACCCGGACGCGGCCGCCGCGGCCATGCGCGAGCGCCTGGCGCCGCTGCTGGTGGGCGCCTACCGCTTCGCCGATTGCAGCTTCGATTATCCCGGCGCGAGCCTGGGCGTGGTCAGCGTCGACCCGGCCGCGAGCTCCGTGCAAGCCGTGTTGAAGGACGCCGATCGCTTGATGTATGCGGACAAGCAGGCAAGGCGGGCGGCTGGCGTGATGGACGGCGAAGGGGCGCTGCCCGCCTGAGGGGCCGCCGCCCGCCTGCCGGCCGGGGCGGTTTGGCAGCGGCCTGCGGCGTTCACGGCGTTACCTGGTAGCCGCGCTGCTGCATGCAAGTGCTGTAGGCGGAGGACGCGGCCGTGCCTTGCTGGGCGTCATTCCTGCGGTCCTGGCGGCGGTCCTGGCGCTGCCGCGAGCCGCCCACGACCATCCCCGCCGCCGCGCCATCCTTGGCCTTGTTCTGCCGGTACTCCTGCTTGACGTCGTCGTCCACCCGGTCGTAGATCTCTTCGTGCTGGCGGCCGCGCACGCCCGCCACCGCCGCGCCCGCGGCCGCCCCGGCGGCGGCGCCCCGCACGCGGCCGCCGGAGCGCGAACCGTCGGTGCCGGCGCTGCTGGTGCTGGTGCTGCCCGCCTGGGCCTGGCAGGCGGCCATGTCCTGCTGGGTGGTTTCGGGAGACTGCCCTTGCAGCGGTGTCACGGTCTGGGCGGCGGCGCCCAGGCCGAACAGGCAGAGCAGGGAAGCCGCACAGGGGAATATGGACTTTTTCATGAAAAACTCCATCGATGTTCAGGGGCCCTGGATGATGCAGTGTAGCGCTGCGCGACGCATCGCTGACGCGGGCCCGGCATTGCGAGTAAGGTACGGAGTTGAAGGCCTTGATTGCCCGGCACGTCGGCCTGTGCCGCCAGCGGGAACCTGAACATCATGAACACCCTTTGTTTGGCAGTGCGGCCATTGCTGGTCGTGGCCGCGTGCGCGTCGATGGCCGCCTGCGCGGACCATCCGCCCCGGCAAACCGGGATGGACTACCGCAGCCCGCCGGCGGCCGCGACCCAGGGCGCCAGCCGCGCCCCTGGCTCCTCGGGCCAGCGCCTGACCATACAGTCCGGCGAGGGCGAGAAACTGAACCTGCCCTGGTTCATCCAGGATACGCAGGACTGGGTCAACAGCCACTGAGCCTGGCCCCGGTCCCTGCGACCTGCGCGCGGCGCCATGTCGCTCCGTTTGTTAGCATCTGCTCCATGGACCAAGACCCCGCGCTCTCCATCGAACCGCAACTGTCGCGCGCCTGCGCCGTGCTCGAGCGGCGCCTGGCGCCGCATATCGTGGCGATCCATTTGTTCGGCTCGGCGGTGGATGGCGGGCTGCGGCCCCATAGCGACATCGACCTGCTGGTGACGGTGGACGCGCCGCCGGATGCGTCAACGCTGCAGGCGCTGATGCGCGAGCTGCTGGACGTGTCGGCGTTCCCCGGCGCCTCGGCGTCGCTGCGCGCGCTGGAAGTCACGGTGCTGGCGCTGGCCGATGTCGTGCCGTGGCGCTACCCGGCGCGGCGGCTGATGCAGTTTGGCGAGTGGCTGCGCGACGATATCCGCGCCGGCGTGTTCGAAGCGCCTGTGTTCGACCACGACCTGGCCATCCTGCTGACCAAGGCGCGCGCCCACAGCGTCGCGCTGCGCGGCCCGGCCGCGCAGGCGCTGTTTGCGCCGGTGCCCGGGGCCGACCTGGCGCGCGCGCTGCGCGATACGGTGGCGCAATGGAATACGCCGCAGGACTGGGCCGGCGACGAACGCAACATCGTGCTCGCGCTGGCCCGTGGCTGGTACACCGCCGCGACGGGCGGCATCGCGTCCAAGGACGCGGCGGCGGCCTGGCTGCTGGAGCGGATCGCGCCCGAGCATCGGCCGGTGCTGCGCATGGCGCGCGCGGGCTACCTGGGGCAGGCGGTCGACGGGCTGGACCGCTGCCCGGACGCGGTGGCGGGTTTCGTCGCCTGCGCCCGCGGCGAGATCGAACGGATCTGCGCGGCCTGAGCCGTTCAGGCCCGCGTCCGCGCAGCCTCGCGCGATCCTTCCCGCACCCCCGCCGGCACGCCGCCCGCCACGCCCAGGCAGGCCTCCACCAGCGCCGCCACGCCCAGCAGCCATTCGTCCTGGTACAGCCCGGCCGCCAGTTGCAGGCCGACGGGCAGGCCGCCGGTGCTGAATCCGGCCGGCAGCGAAATGGCCGGGTGGCGGGTGAGGTTGAAGGGGTAGGTGTAGGGGTTCCAGTCCAGCCAGTCCTGCGAGGCGGCGCCCTCGGGGGCTTCGCGGCCGGCGGCAAAGGGCAGGATGGGGACGGTGGGGGTGAGCACGAGGTCGAATTGCGCGAGGTGGGCGGCCATGGTCTCGCCCAGTTTCTGGCGGCCGATCATCGCCCGGTAGTAGTCGGGCAGCGGCAGCGCGTGGCCGCGCGCGGCGGCGGCCTGCAGGCCGGGGTCGAGCAGGGCCTGGCGCTGCGGCGGTATCTGCGCGACCAGCCACGCCGCGCCGGCCTGCCAATGGGTGCGGATGAGGCTGTCGCAGCCGTCCAGCGGCAGGCGGGTGTCGATGAGCCGGGCGCCGTGCGCGGCCAGGCGCTCGGCGGCCTGGCCGATGACCGCGGCGACTTCGGGGTCGCAGGCGTCGCGGTCCAGGTGCAGGCCGATGCGCAGGCCTTGCAGGCTGGCGGGCGGCGCGCGTTCGTGGCGCGGGGCGGGCACGGCGTGCCAGTCGCGCGGGTCGGGCTGGCCGATGATGCGCTGCAGGCAGGCCAGGTCGGCGACGTTGCGGGCCATGGGGCCGACGTTGGACAGGGTCAGCATGGGGCCGGCGGGCCAGGCGGGAACGCGGCCGAAGGTGGCTTTCATGCCGGCGATGCCGCAGAAGCTGGCGGGGATGCGGGTGGAGCCGCCGCCGTCGGTGCCGACCTGCAGCGTGCCCATGCCGGCGGCCGCGGCGCAGGCGGCGCCGCCGCTGCTGCCGCCGCTGGTCAGGCGGGTGTCCCAGACGTTGCGGGTGGCGCCGGTGAGCAGGTTGTCGGCCGTGCCCTTCCAGCCGAACTCGGACGTCGTGGTCTTGCCGACGAACACGCCGCCGGCTTCGCGCAGGCGCGCGGCGGCGGGGGCGTCCTCGGTGGCGGGCTGGGCGACGCAGGCTGCGCGCGAGCCGTAGCCGGTGGGCGCGCCGCGCGCCAGCAGGATGTCCTTGATGCCGTAGGTGACGCCGTCGGCCGGGCTGAGCGGGGCGTTGTTCATCCAGCGCGCTTCGGAGGCGGTGGCCTCCCGTAGGGTGAGCGTGCGGTCGAGGTGGCAATAGGCGTTGACGACGGGGTTCCAGCGGTCGACCATGGCCAGCACGGCGCGCGCGTGGTCCAGCGGCGAGACGGTGCGGGCGCGGTAGAGCCGCGCCAGCTCGGCGGCGCTGGCGTAGGCGAGGTCGTGCGGGGCGGGGCAGGCGAGGTCCATGGGGTTCAGTTCTCCATCAGCCTGACCAGCGCGAGCGACAGGCCGGGCACGTAGGCCAGGATGAAAAGCACGACGATGGCGGCCAGCACGAAGGGCAGCACGCCGCGCACGACCACTTCGTAGGGCTGCCGCGATACGGATACGGTGGTGAAGAGGTTCAGGCCGAAGGGCGGCGTGAAGAAGCCCACCACCAGGTTGACGCAGAACACCACGCCGAGGTGGATGGGGTCCACGCCCAGCATGAGGCCGATGGGAACGAGAATGGGGGCGAGGATGATGATGCTCGCGCCCGCGTCCATGATGCAGCCGACCAGCAGCAGGAACACGGTGAGCAGCGCCAGGTAGAGGAACTGGCTGTCGAGGATGGGCGCCAGCTCGGTGGCCAGCAGGGTGGGGATGCGCGCCGAGGCGAGGATCCAGCCGAAGATGCCGGCGCCGCCCAGGATGAAACCGACCATGGACGAAGTCTCGACCGACCCCACCATGACGCGCCACAGGTTGCGCGCCGTGAACTGCCGGTAGCACAGGCCGAGCGCGAGGCTGAGCGCCACGCCGACGGCGGCGGCTTCGGTCGGCGTGAAGACGCCGCCGTAGATGCCGCCCAGGATGACCACGGGCATGAGCAGCGGCGGCACGGCGCGCCACACGACCCGGGCGGCCTGTCCGGCCGTGCAGGCGCGCGCCGGCTGGCGCGGCACGCGCAGCCGGCGCGCCAGCAGGAAGTTGGTGACCATGAAGGCCAGCGCCATCAACAGGCCCGGAATGATGTTGGCCACGAACAGCTTGGGGATGGAAACGTTGACGGTGGCGCCGTAGAGGATGAGCGCGATGCTCGGCGGAATGATGTTGCCCAGCGCGCCGGCCGAGGCGGTGACGCCGGTGGCCAGCTGCGGCGGATATTTCTGCGCGATCATGGCCGGCATCATGATGGCGCCGATGGCCGCCACGGTGGCCGGGGCCGAGCCGGTCAGCGCGCCGAACATGGCGCAGGCGAGGATGGTGACGTAGCCCAGCGCGCCATGCACCCGGCCCACCAGCATGTCGATGAGGTCGATCAGGCGCCGCGACAGTCCGGCTTTCTCCATGAGGTTGCCCATCAGGATGAACAGCGGGATGGCCAGCAGCGGAAACGAGTCCAGGCCGGCCATGACCCGCTGCGGCACCACGATGAGCGGGCGCAGGCCGGTGGCCATGAGGAAGATCGCGCCGCACAGCAGCAGCGAGAAGGCGATGGGGATGCCGGCCAGGAACAGCGCGAACATCAGCGAGAACAGCAACAGGGCGTCTTGCATTCATATCTCCGCGTCGGGGGCGGCGCTGCGGTCCCGCGCCAGGGCGGCGAGGCTTTGCACGGCGATGAACAGGCCGCCCGCCGGCAGCGCCGCGTAGACGTAGCCCATCGAGACGCGCATGGCGGGACTGAGCTGGTTGTGGACGATGGCGATGATCTCGATGCCCTGGACGACCAGGATGGCCGCGGCCGCCAGGATGGCGCCGTTGACGAAGACGGCGTGCGCGCGGCGCGTGCGGCCTTCGAAGCGGGCGACCAGGATGTCGATGACGGCGTGGCCGTTGGCCCTGACCAGCACGGCGGCGCCGAGCATGGTCATCCAGATGAAGCTGTAGCGGGTCAGCTCTTCGATCCAGGGGGGCGAATAGCCCAGCAGGTAGCGGCCGGCGACCTGGGCCGTCGCCGCGAGGGCGATGATGGCCAGGAAGGCGGCGGCCAGCGCCTTGCACAGGACGTCGCAGCCCCGGCTCGTTCTGGCGAGCCCGGCGAGTAGTGCGCGTTTCATGTCGGGGAATCTCTCGGTGGCGGTGGCCGGCCTATTGCGCCAGCGCCTGGGCGCGGGTCACCAGTTCGGGGTCGATGGTGTTCCTGTAGCGTTCGTAGACGGGGGCGGCGGCCTGGCGGAACGCGGCCTTGTCGACGTCGGTGTTGATGGCCACGCCGGCCTCGGCCAGCTTCTTCTCGGTGGCCGCCTCGGTGGCCAGCAGGAACTGGCGCTGCGCGGCGATGGCTTCGTCGGCGGCCTGCTGGAAGGCGGCCTGCTGCTCGGGCGCGAGGCTGGTCCAGATGCGCGCGGACACGACGATGGGGATGGCCACGTAGACATGCTCGGTCTTGGACAGGTACTTGGCCGCCTCGTAGAAGCGGCTGGTGTAGTAGAGCGCGGTGGGGTTCTCGGCGCCGTCGATGGTGCGCTGCTGCAGGCCGGTGAACAGTTCGGGGTAGGCCATGGACGTGACGTTCACGCCCAGCGCCCGCCAGGTGTCCACGTAGATGGGGTTCTCGGGCATACGCACTTTCATGTCCTTGAGATCGGCCAGCGTCCTGATGGGCTGCTTCGAGTTGTACAGGTTGCGAAACCCGCCGTGGCCCCAGCCCAGCACCTTGAGGCCGGTTTTCTCGAGATCGGCCTCGATGCCGTCGGTGAAGGACGAGTCCAGCGCCTGGAAGGCGGTGGGGTAGTCCTTGAACAGGTAGGGCAGGTCGAAGACCATGGCCTTCTTCTCGAAGGCGCCCAGCGCGAAGCTGGCGATGACGCTCATGTCTATGCTGCCCAGCTGCATGCCTTCGGCGACGTCGCGTTCGCCGCCCAGCTGGGCGCCGCCCAGCACCTGCACCTTGACCGCGCCGTTGGTGTGCCGGGCCACGCGCTCGGCGAAGCCGGCGGCCAGGTGGTGGTACATGTCGTCTTCGTTCTCCACCGAAACGTGCGCCAGCTGCAGCGTGCGCGGCTGCGCCCCGCTGGCGGCCTGCGGACGCTCGGCGCCGCCCTTGTCGCAGGCGGCAAGCAGCGTGGCGGCTGCGATGATGGCGAGCGTGGTTCTTGCGGTACGCAACATGGTTGTCTCCTCGTTTTATGAATAGGTGTGCGTGCTAGGCAGGGGCGCCGGCGTAGGCGCCGACGCGGCCGGCCAGCACGTCTTCCAGGAACGGCAGCCGGTCCTGGCCCCAGAACAGATGGCCGTTGCACAGGTAGAAGGGCGAGCCGAACACGCCGTGGCCGATGGCCTCGCGGGTGTTGTCGGCCAGGCGCTGGCGGATGTGCGGCGCCTGCGCCCGTTGCAGGATCGCGTCGGCGTCCAGGCCCAGGCCGCGCGCGATCTCGTCCAGCGTGCGCGGCTCGGAGATGTCGCGCTCCTGCGTCCAGATGGCGCGCAGCACGGCGTTGGCGTAGTCGCCGGTGGCCATGCCCAGTTCCTGCGCCGCCAGGATGGCGCACGAGGCCGGGATGTCGTCGACCGGGTAGTGGCGCGGATGCAGGGTGATGGGAATGCCCAGGTGGTCGCGCCAGCGCTCCAGCTCGGTCACGCGGTAGGCCTGGCGCTGCGTCGAACGCTGCTGCAGCAGGATGCCGCCGGTCTGCGCGTAGACGGCGGACAGCTGCATGGGCTTGTGGCGGATCGTGGCGCCATGGCGGCGGGCCAGTCGTTCGAGGCGTTCGCCGCCGAAGTAGGCCCAGTCGGACACGACGGAAAAGTAGTAATCGATGTGCATGCTTGCTTCCTGGTTGCCGTGGCGGGCGCGGCGGGCCGCCGCGCCTTGCCTCAGTTGCGCGGGATCGCGGTGATGCCGAGCTGGCGCAGCTGGCCGGCCAGGTCGATGTAGATGGTTTCGCTTTCGATGCGCTCGTCGTCGAAGCCGAACACGTTGACCAGGCGCACGTTGAACGACTTGCCCGAGCCGGGCAGGCCGAGGTAGGCGCCGCGGTGGGTGCCGGTGTAGATGGCTTCCATGACGACGATGCCTTCCTGTTCGGTGTAGCGCACCGGGCGCACGTTGAAATCCGGGAAGGCCTGCCACAGTTCGGCGTAGCGCGCGGCGACCTGGTCCTTGCCGCGATAGACGCGGCCGGCCACTTCGTCGCGCACCGGGTTCTCGTCGGCCAGCGTGGCCAGCATCTCGTCCATGAGGTGGCGGTTCTCCACCTCGATGTGCTGCGCAATCAAATCCACTCTCCACGTCATCGAAGTCTCCTTGGGTAGATGAAACAGGACAGCCCGGCCGGCGGCGCCGCGCGCAAAAACGGGATCCCAAAATTTCTAGATCGGGATCCTATTTGGACGGCGCGTGTTTGTCAACGGCGTGCGCCGAATGAATTCGGGCGCAAGCAGGGCGCCGCGCGCGGCGACGCGCGGTCGGTGCGGGGGAGGGAGGCGGCGGCGGCCTAGCTGCGCCGGTCGCGCATGGCCTGCGCCATGTCGGCCAGCGCGCCGTCGTCGAGCAGGCGCTCGGCCAGCGGCAGCAGTTCTTCGTCTTCGCGGCGCAGGTGGGCGCGATAGGCGGCGATGAAGTCTTCGGCCTGGCCGGGCGCGAAGGCGGCGCCCTGGCCGTCGGCGACTTGCTGCAGCACCTCGCGCACGCGGCGCCAGGCGCTGCCCAGGGCGCGGTGCTCGTCGGTCAGCGAGCCGACCAGCTGGCGCAGGCAGACGGCGTCGGAGCCGGCCATGGATTCGATGAGGGCGGGAAACAGATCCTGTTCCTCGTCCTCGTGGTGCTTGACGGCGGCGCTGTCGAAGTAGCGCATGACGCTGGCGGCGGCGGTGCGCGCCGCGTCGTCGCTGCCCTGCGCGCGCAGGTGGGCGGCCAGGCGTTCGAGCGTGGCGCACTGCCGTTCGATGCGGCCGTGACAGGCGGCCAGCAATTGCAGGGGCTGGTCGAAATCGGGGGCGGGCGCGGGAAAGGCGGAGGACATGGCGGCGGTTCCGGATGGCAGGAGCGTCCTGCCTGTTTTACTCCATGGCGGCGCGCTTGTGGGCGCGGGCGGTTTTCCAGGCGGCGTAGGCCTGCGGCATGCAGACCGCGCAGGGACGGTAGCCGGCGGCGACGGCGCTGGCCTCGTCCAGGAAGAAGACGCGCTGCGCGGCATAGCCGCCTTGCGCCAGCGCGCGCGCGGCGGCGCGGCAATCCAGGCGGCCGTAGAGGCGGCCGCGGCGGTGGCCGCCCAACGTGCCGGGCTCGGCGCTGAGCAAGGGCTGTCCATCGGCGCCGATCAGGCGCCAGCGGCGCGCGGGCGTGTTCATGGCAGCAGCGCCAGGCCGACGCGCCGGCCGGCGCGCACCGGACTGATGGCCTGCCGCAGGCTGGCGCGGTAGAAACCGTGCGCGCCGCGGCAGGGCCGGTGGGCGGTGGGAATGAGCGCGGCGTCGCCCTGTCGCAGGGGGATGACGATGGGGCGCGATTGCATGCGCGGGCGCTGCTCGGTGAGCACGAGTTCGCCGCCTGCGAAGTCGCGCTTCGGGTCCGACAGCAGGGCGACGAGCTGCAGCGGGAAGACGTCGGGCGCGGGTTCGTGCTGCGTCAGCGGCCGCGCGTGGCCGGTCTCGACGATGTCCAGGCGGATATCGGGCTGCGCGCCGGCCGGCGCCGAGGCCGGATAGCGCCAGCCGGTCTGCAGGGTTTGCGCCCAGGCGTTGGCCAGCGGCGCGAGCTGCGCGTAAAGCGCGGCATGCAGCGGCGCGAACGCGCCGGCCGCGACGCCCGGGCCTTGCGGCGGCAGGCAGGCAAGCAGCGCGGCGATGGCCGGCGCGTCGAACAGCGCGGGCAGCAGGGCCCAGCCGTCGCGGTCCAGCCGCGCGTGCAGGGCGGCGCGGTCCAGGGCGGCGATGGCCGCGGCGCCGGCTTGCAGGATACCGGGCGTCAGGGCGGGCGTCATGGGGTGGCCGCTTCGCGGCGCAGCAGTTCGCGCTTGCGGTCCACGCCCCAGCGGTAGCCGGACAGGTCGCCGTCGCGCCGCACTACGCGGTGGCACGGGATGGCCACCGCGATCCGGTTGGCTGCGCAGGCCTGCGCCACGGCGCGCACGGCCTTGGGCGCGCCGATGCGCTCGGCGATGTCGGTGTAGCTGACGGTGGCGCCCGGCGGCACTTCGCGCAACGCCTGCCAGACGCGCTCCTGGAAGGCGGTGCCGCGCACGTCCAGCGGCAGGTTCAGGCCCAGGGCGGGCGCTTCGACAAAGCCCACCACCTCGGCCACCAGGCGCTCGAAGCCGGCGTCGCCGCCGATCAGCGTGGCGCGCGGGAACAAGTCCTGCAACTGGCGCACCAGGTAGTCGGGGTCGTCGTCGAGCAGGATGGCGCAGATGCCGAGCTGGCTTTGCGCCACCAGGATGGCGCCCAGCGCGCACTGGGCGACGGCGAAGCGGATGCGGGCGTTGGCGCCGCCGGCGCGGTAGGCGCGCGGCGCCATGCCCAGCAGTTGCTGCGAGGCCTCGTAGAAGCGGCTGTTGGAATTGAAGCCGGCGTCGTAGATGGCCGCCGTGACGCTGGCCGATTCGCCCAGCTCGGCGCGCAGGCGGCGCGCGCGCTGGGCGCTGGCATAGGCCTTGGGCGTGAGGCCGGTTTCGGCCTTGAACAGGCGGTGCAGGTGGAACGGGCTCAGGCCCACGTGGGCGGCCAGTGCCTCGAGCGTGGGCGGGGTGTCGGCTTGCTCGATATGGCGGCAGGCGGCGGCCACCAGCGCGCTGTGCTGGCGCGCGGTGACGGTGCGGTCGGCCGCGTTGTGGCGGCTGGGCCGGTAGCCGGCGGCGCGCGCCGCCTCGGCGTTGTCGAAGAACTCCACGTTCTCGCGGCGCGGCAGGCGCGCCGCGCTGCTGGGCCGGCCGTACACGCCGGTGGTGCGCACGGCATAGACGAAGTGGCTGTCGGCCGCCGGGTCGCGCGCCTGGACGGCGGCCCAGCGCGCTTCGGGCGTGGCGTAGGCTGGAGCGGGGCGGACGGGGAGGTTCATGGCGGGGTTCGGGCAGTGGCGTATGGCTGCAATGTAGGGCGCGATTGCGCCGCAAGCACTACGTTTCTTGCGCGCGAATCCGCGCCTCGGGCGGCACGCGCCACAGATACCAGGCCGCCAGCGTGCGGTACGGCCCCCAGGCCTGGCCGATGTCGCGCATCTGGCGCGCGGTGGGCGTGGCGGCGCCGCCCTTGAGGCGCCGGTAGCCGTCGCGCACGCCGAAGTCGTCGGCCGGCAGGATGTCGGCGCGCGCCAACGTGTAGATCAGCAGCATTTCCACGGTCCAGCGGCCCACGCCGCGCAGCGTGGTCAGGCGCTCGACCAGCGCCTGGTCGCTCATGCGCCGCGCGGCGCGCCGGTCCGGCACCACGCCGTCGCGCGCGGCCTGGGCGATGCCCAGGATGGTCTGGGTCTTGGCCGCCGAAAAGCCGCAGGCGCGCAAGGCGGCCGGGTCGGCGGCCAGCAATTGGCCGGGAGCGGGAAAGGCGCCGCCGGGAAACAGCGCCAGCAGGCGTCCAACGATGGCGTCGCCGGCGCGCGCGTGCAACTGCTGGTAGGCGATGGCGCGCACCAGCGCTTCATAGGGTTCGCGCGCCGGCAAGGGGCGGTGCAGGCAGGCGCCGGTGGCGGCGACGTGCCTGCGCCAGTCGGCGTCCAGGCCGGCGAGAAAGCGCTCGGCGTGGGCGTAGGCGGCAGGGCTGAGGGTGGCGGCGGTCATGGTCGGCGTGGGCGCGGCAGTGGGGCCATGACACTAGGATAGCGCGCGCCGGCGCGCACCCGGTTTCTTGCCCGGGCTTGCGCCGGTCCCCGGCCGGCGCGCTACTCGCGCGCCTTGCCGGCCTGCTCGGCGACGTCCGGGCAGGGCGGCGCGTTCCGGGCGGCCTCGGCGATCTGCTCGGGCGTGAGGTCCTGCTTGTGCGTGGCGATGGACCACAGGTGGCCGAACGGGTCGCGCACCTGGCCATAGCGGTCGCCCCAGAACATGTCGGTGACCGGCATCACGGAGGTGGCGCCGGCCGCCACCGCCTGCGCGTGGGCGGCGTCCACGTCTTCGACGTACAGGTGCAGCACGACCGGCGTGCCGTTGAGCGCCTTGGGGTCGGGGGTGTCCCACTCGGGGAAGGCGTCCATCAGCATCAGGGTCGAATCGCCGATGCGTACGGCGCCATGCATCAGCCGGCCGTCGGGGCCGGCCAGGCGCGCCATTTCGACCGCGCCGAATGCCTTGATGTAGAAATCGATGGCGCGCGCGGCGCCGGCGCAGATGATGTGCGGCGTGAGGGTGTGCATGCCCTCGGGGATGGGTTTGACGGCGGTGGCCATGGGGTGTCTCCGGCAGGAAGGGGAGGCGCCGGCGGCGCCGGCCTGGAGCAGGCGCGGCGGCGCGGGCAGTGGGTGCAGCACTCACTGTGCCGCAAAAAACGCGCGCCCGCGACGGGCAATCGCGACAATGTGCCGGGGTGTTTGCGACAGGCGCGGCCGGGGCCGGATCAGGCGCGGACCAGGCGCACCCGGGTGATCTCGGAGGGGGCGCCCAGGCGCTTGGGCGGGCCCCAGTAGCCGGTGCCGCGGCTGGTATAGACCCACATCGGGCCGTAGCGGTGCAGGCCGGCGGTGAAGGGCTGCTGCAGGCGCACGAACCAGTTCCAGGGCAGGAACTGGCCGCCGTGGGTATGGCCGGACAACTGCAGCGTGTAGCCCAGCGGCGCGGCCGCGGCGGCGCTGCGCGGCTGGTGGGCCAGCAGCAGGCGCACGGCGGCCCTGGCCGGCGCGCCGGCCAGGGCCTGCGCGGGGTTGCTGCGCTGGCTGGCGTCGAACGCCGCGGCGCCGTAGTCGGTGACGCCGGCCACCACCAGCGCGGCGTCGCCGCGCCGCACGACGCGGTGTTCGTTCTGCAGCACGCACAGGCCCAGGCGGCGGAATTCCTGCACCCAGGCCGCCGCGCCCGAATAGTATTCGTGGTTGCCGGTCACCAGGTAGACGCCGTCGGGCGCGCGCAGCGCGGCCAGCGGCTGGGTGTGCGGCGCCAGGTGCGCCACCGGGCCGTCGACCACGTCGCCGGTGACGGCGACGAGGTCCGGTCCGGCCGCGTTGACGGCGTCGACGACGGCCTGCAGGTAGCGCCGCTTGATGGTGGGGCCGACGTGCAGGTCGCTGATCTGCACGATGGTGTAGCCCTGCAGCGCGGCGGGCAGCGCGTCGATGGGCACGTCCACCGTCACCACGCGGGCGCGCCGCCGCGCATTGGCCAGACCGAGCAGCGTGGCGGCCAGCGCCAGCAGCGGCACGGCCGGCGCCGAGGCGGCGCGCAGCGCATCCATGGGCACGGGCAGCGCGGCCAGCGCGGCCAGCCAGGCCAGCAGCAGCGCCGCGTCGCGCAGCACGGTCAGCACGAACAGCGACGAGAAATACCCCATCGCCACCAGGCCCACGGCGGCCAGCCGGTCGCCCCAGGGCTGGCGCCCCGAAGCGTGGCTGGCCATGCCCAGCGGGATCAGCACGCAGCTGGCGCACAGGGCCAGGATGGCGGCGGCGACGCCGGCGGCCGGCAGGCCGGCGTCGGGAATCAGGCGCGCGCCCACGTACACGTGCGCCAGGGCGCCCAGCGTCAGGAAGCGGATGAAAAAGGCGGAGCGGCGCAGCGACATGGCGGGCAGGGAGGGCGGCAATGCCTTGCATCTTAGCGTGCGGCCGCTGGGGTGCCTGTCCCCGGTGGGACAGGCACCGTGCAGCGCGGCGCGCCTTCCGGGTGCCTGTCCCCGTGGGGACAGGCACCATGCCACCGTGCCACCGCCCGGAAACGCCAACAACTGATATGCTTTTTTTACCATCAATTGAATCTGTACTGATTTCGGCATGCTGCGTAGCATCAAAGCCGTGCTCCGGGACCTTCCCGGAGACCGTTTTTGACAGGCACGATGCCCGCGGGAGCCACACATGATGAGTAGCGAAGCCCTACTCCTGGCCCGGATTCAGTTCGGATTCACGATTTCCTTTCACATCATCTTCCCGGCCATCACTATCGGCCTGGCGAGCTATCTCGCCGTGCTCGAAGGATGCTGGCTGCGCACCCGCGATACGGTGTATCGCGATCTGTACCATTTCTGGAGCAAGGTGTTCGCCGTCAACTTCGGCATGGGCGTGGTGTCGGGCCTGGTGATGGCCTACCAGTTCGGTACCAACTGGAGCGCCTTCTCCGAGTTTGCCGGCAGCATCACGGGGCCCCTGCTGGCCTACGAGGTGCTGACCGCGTTCTTCCTGGAGGCGGGCTTTCTTGGCGTGATGCTGTTCGGCTGGTCGCGCGTGGGGCCGCGCCTGCATTTCTTCTCGACCATCATGGTGGCGCTGGGCACGCTGGTCTCGGCCACCTGGATCCTGGCTTCCAACAGCTGGATGCAGACGCCGGCCGGCTACGAGATCGTCGATGGGCGGGTGGTGCCGGTGGACTGGCTGGCGGTGATCTTCAATCCGTCCTTTCCGTATCGCCTGGCGCACATGGGCATCGCCGCCTTCCTGGCCACCGCGCTGCTGGTGGCCGCTTCGGGCGCCTGGCACCTGCTGCGCGGCCACCGCACGCCGGCGGTGCGCAGGATGTTCGCCATGGCGCTGGGCATGCTGGCCATCGCCGCGCCGCTGCAGGCCGTGGTGGGCGACATGCACGGCATCAATACGCTCAAGCACCAGCCGGCCAAGATCGCCGCCATCGAGGGGCATTGGGAAAACGTGCCGGGCGAGGGCGTGCCGCTGCACCTGTTCGGCGTGCCGGACATGCAGGCCGAGACCACGCGCTACGCGCTGAGCGTGCCGCGCCTGGGCAGCCTGATCCTGACCCACAGCCTGGACGGCCAGTTTCCCGGCCTGAAGTCGTATCCGCCGGCCGACCGTCCCAACGCGACCGTGGTGTTCTGGAGTTTCCGCGTGATGGTGGGGCTGGGCATGCTGGCGATCGCGCTGGCCGCGTGGGCCGGCTGGGCGCGGCTGCGCGGCCGGCTGTACGACTCGCGCGCGCTGCAGCGCTTCGCGCTGGCGATGGGGCCGTCGGGGCTGGTCGCGATCCTGGCGGGCTGGTACACGACCGAGATCGGCCGCCAGCCATGGATCGTGCAGGGGCTGATGCGCACGGCCGACGCGGCGACCCCGCACGGCGTGCCGGCGCTGACGCTGACCCTGCTGCTGTTCGTGTTCGTCTATCTGATCGTGTTCGGCGCCGGCATCGCCTACGTGCTGCGCCTGATCGCGCGCGGCCCGTCGGGCAGCGCGCCGGCCGGCGGCGAGCCGGGGCTGGTCCAGCGTCCGCTGGCCGCGGCGCAGCAGGGAGGGCTGTGAAATGGGTGTCGATCTTTCGCTGATCTGGGCCATCATCATTCTGTTCGGCGTGATGATGTATGTGGTGATGGACGGCTTCGACCTGGGCATCGGCGTGCTGTTTCCCCTGCTGCCCGGCAAGTCGGACCGCGACGTCATGATGAACACGGTGGCGCCGGTCTGGGACGGCAACGAGACCTGGCTGGTGCTGGGCGGCGCGGGCCTGCTGGCGGCCTTTCCGCGCGCGTATGCCGTGGTGCTCGGCGCCCTGTACCTGCCGCTGGTGTTCATGCTGCTGGGCCTGGTGTTTCGCGGCGTGGCGTTCGAGTTCCGCTTCAAGGCCGACGAACATCATCGTCCGTTCTGGGACCGCGCCTTCATCGGCGGCTCGGTGGCCGCGGCCTTCTTCCAGGGCGCCACGCTCGGCGCGTACCTGCAGGGTATCGAGCTGGTCGACGGCGCGTACCAGGGCGGCCCGTGGGGCTGGGTCACGCCGTTCTCGCTCTTTTGCGGCGCGGGCCTGGTGGTGGCGTACGCCTTGCTGGGCTGCACCTGGCTCATCATGAAGACCGAGGGCGCGCTGCAGCAGCGCATGATCGTGGCGGCGCGCCCGCTGACCGGCGCGCTGCTGGCGGTGATCGCGGTCATCAGCGTCTGGACGCCGCTGATCGAGCCGGCCATTGCCCGGCGCTGGTTCAGCCTGCCCAATTTCTACGCGTTCGCGCCGGTGCCCGTGCTGGTGCTGGCGGCGGCCTGGGGGCTGTTGCGCGCCTTGCGCGGGCAGCCGGACATGGCGCCGTTCCTGCTGACGCTGGCGCTGGTGTTCCTGGGCTACAGCGGCCTGTGCATCAGCCTGTGGCCGCACGCGATTCCGCCCGGCGTCACCCTGTGGGAGGCGGCCGCGCCGCCGCAGAGCCAGGGCTTCGCGCTGGTGGGGGCGCTGTTCATCGTGCCCATCATCCTGACTTACACTGCCTGGTCGTACTACGTGTTCCGCGGCAAGGTACGCGCCGGCGACGGCTATCACTGAGGAGGCCGCCATGATGGAAGATGCCCTGGACAGACCCGCGTCGACGCTGCGCCGCCTGGGCTGGCTGGCGCTGTTGTGGGCCGGCGGCGTGGCCGGCCTGGGGCTGGCGGCCGGCGGACTGAAACTGATCATGAAACTGGCCGGCTTGACGCCGTGACGACCGGGGCCGCGAATTGAAGCTGAAGCGCTATGAAGTGCTTGCCGACGAAATCACCGCATCGATCCAGGCCGGCACGCGCCGCGCCGGCGACCGCCTGCCGTCGGTGCGCCAGACCAGCGCCAGCCGCGGCCTGAGCGCCACCACGGTCTTCAAGGCCTATTACCTGCTGGAGGCGCGCGGCCTGATCCGCGCGCGCGACCGTTCGGGCTACTACGTGGTGGGCAAGCCCAAGGCGTTGCCGCCCGAACTGGAGGCCGGCGCGCCGGCCGAGTCGCGGCGCGTGGACGTGGATGTCAGCGACCGGGTGCTGCACGTGCTGCAGCTGACCATGCGGCGCGACGTGGTGCCGTTCGGCTCGGCGTTTCCGCATCCCTCGCTGTTTCCGCACGCGCGGCTGGCGCGCGCCATGGCTTCCAGCGTCGCGGCGCTGGACCCCTGGAGCTCGGTCGACGACCTGAGCGCGGGCAACACGCGGCTGCGCCGCGCCATCGCGCTGCGCTACCTGGCCGACGGCGTGCAGGTGCGCACCGAGGACATCGTGATCACCAACGGCGCGCTGGAGGCCCTGAACCTGTGCCTGGGCGCGGTGACGCGGCCGGGCGATTCGGTGCTCATCGAATCGCCCACGTTCTACTCGGCCCTGCAATCGCTGGAGCGGCTGGGCTTGCGCGCCATCGAGGTGCCGGCCCATCCGCGCGAGGGCATCGAGCTCGATGCGCTGGCGCGCGCCATCGACACGCACCGGCCGGCCGCCTGCTGGCTGATGACCAATTTCCAGAATCCGCTGGGCAGCCTGATGCCCGAGGGCAAGAAGCGCGCCCTGGTCGAACTGCTGGCCGCGCGCGACGTGCCGCTGATCGAGGACGACGTCTACAGCGAGCTGTACTTCGGCGCGCAGCGGCCGCTGCCGGCCAAGGCCTATGACGAGAGCGGCATCGTGATGAGCTGTTCGTCGTTCTCCAAGAGCCTGGCGCCGGGCTGGCGCATCGGCTGGGTGCTGGGCGGGCGTTATGCCGACCGGATCCTGCGCGGCAAGCTGGCGCTGTCGCTGTCGACGTCGGCGCCGTCGCAGGCGGCGCTGGCCACCTACCTGGAGCATGGCGGCTACGACCGCCACCTGCGGCAACTGCGCCAGACGCTGGAGCAGCAGCGCAACCAGGTCATGGAGGCGATCGCCCGGCATTTCCCGCC
The DNA here is from genome assembly GCF_900636925.1 of Bordetella bronchiseptica. Lineage (NCBI taxonomy): Bacteria > Pseudomonadati > Pseudomonadota > Betaproteobacteria > Burkholderiales > Alcaligenaceae > Bordetella > Bordetella bronchiseptica. The sequence goes on along the minus strand of NZ_LR134326.1, from coordinate 3,839,315 downwards.
GGGCACGCGCACCACCCACCCCGACGGCGGGTACTTCCTGTGGGTGGCGCTGCCGCCGCAGGTCGATGCGCTGGCGGTGCACCGCGCCGCGCTGTCGCTGGGCGTGAGCACCGCGCCCGGGCCGATCTTCTCGGTGCAGGACCGCTTTCGCCATTGCCTGCGGCTGAACTACGGCCACCCCTTCGACGCGCGCGCGCAGGACGGCCTGGCCACGCTGGGCAAGCTGATCGCGCGGCAGTGCTGAAGGCCCGCGCCAGACCTTGGTGCCTGTCCCCGCGGGGACAGGCACCGCATACGCATGAACGTGACGCCAGCAGGTATCATGCAAGCCTGTTTCGACGGAGTGTCATGACATGTATCGCGGCCACGAAGCGATCAAGCAATTCATGCAGGCCATCGGCCTGCCCTGGACGCCGGGCCAGGCCGAAAGCGCCGAGCTGCGCGCCAGCTACCGCATCGGCAGCGGGCGGCCGCTCAATATCGACCGCACGCGGGTCGAGTTCCATTGCGACGACGCGCGCGCCAAGGTGTGGGTGCCCGAGTTCGCCCGCACCAGTTTCCACCAGTGGTTCGAGGTGGCCTACCAGGATTTCGAGTACGCGCCCGGCGCCTCGATGCTGAAGATCAAGGCCGCTGCGCGCGGCAACGCGGCGGCCTACAGCGTGGGCCTCAAGCCGCTGGCCTGAGGCCCGCCGCCTAGGCCTTCTCTAGCCGCGCGGGCAGGCCCTGACGCACGGCGGCGCCGGATACCCAGTCGATCCACACGTTGTCGCGCAGCGCGCGGGTGGCGTCGCCAAAGCCCAGGTCATTGAGATTGACGCCGGCGGCCAGCGCCGGGTCGTGCGGCATGGGCTGGCCGTCGACCACATGGGCGCGCGCGCCCAGTTCGGTGTGGCCGTAGCCGTGCTCGATGGCGATGGCGCCGGCCTGCACGCCGTCGCGCACCAGCGCAAGCCCGGTGACCGCGCCGCCCGGCGTGACGATGCGCACCGCGTCGCCATTGCCGATGCCCAGGCGCGAGGCGTCGGCGCGGCTGATCGAGACCGGGTTGTGCGGGTGCACCTGGCGCAGCCGGCTCACGCCGATCGACATCGAGCTCATCAGGTTGGATTTGAACGAGCTCAGCAGGAACGGCCAGTCGGCCTGCGGATATTGCTCGCGCATGGCGCGGCCGTCGGCCAGCCGGGTCGGGTACCAGGTGGGGCAGCCGCTGTAGGGCTCGCCGGTCATCGCATGGCGCATGCGCGCCAGGTCTTCGCTCCAGACGTGCAGCGGCTTGCGGTAGGGCGGGTGGACGCGGCCGTCGCGCCAGACGTCCTCGGCCGCGTCGAAGCGGCCGCCGCGGCTCATCAGCAGTGCCACGCGGCGCCATTCGTCTTCGTGCAGCGTGCGCCGCAGCAGGTCGGCGTGGCGGTCCACGCCGGTCAGGGCCAGGTCGTCCTCGCTGGCCTCGGCCACCGGCGCGCCGCCGGCATAGGCCATGTTGGCCATGCCGCGCAGGAAGAAGTCGCTGGCCGTATCCAGCGCATGGCGCCGGCCGTCGCGGCCGGCGATCGCATCTGCGCCGAAGCCGGGCATGCCCAGCCGCTTGGCGCACGCGATCAGGAACGACTCCAGGCACACCGGCTCGCCGTCCGCGGTGCGCGCCACGCGCGGCGCCACGGCCGGCCAGCGCACGGTCGAGGCCTTGGCCTGCACGTCTGCCCAGGGCGCCGACACGCCCCAGCTTTCGTAGGTGATGGTGTCGGGCACGATGTAGTCGGCCAGCGCGTTGGTTTCGTTGATGAAGGCATTGATCGACACGGACAGCGGCAGCAGGCCGGGGTCGCGCAGCTTGTCGGCGATCACGTTCTTCAGCCCCGCGATGGCGTAGACGGGGTTGCTCATGTGGTTGAGCCACACCTTGGCGCGATAGGGGTAGCCGGCCAGCGCCGAGGCGAGCATTTCCGAGCTCAGCGCGCCGGTCGCCGGATACCAGGGCGAGCGCGCCGGGTAGGGCGATTGGCCCGCTTCGGCCTTGCGGCGGTACTCGCTGCTTTTCTCGTAGGGGAAGCGGTTGCGCGACAGCGAGACGCCGCGCGGCGCGACGCGGCCGGCAAAGCCGGCGATGTCGTAGCGCGGGCCCTTGCCGTAGGGCGCGAACGGGCCGCCGTCGAGCACCAGCCCGCCGGCCACGTTGAGGTTGCCCACCAGGGTGTTGAGCATGGCGATGGCGTAGGCCGTGTAGAACCCGGCGCCGCTCATGGTGCCGCCATGCGCGTCGGCCACCGCCTGCTTGCCGTGGCTGGTGAAGCGTTCGGCCAGCCCGGCGATCCGCGCGGCGGGCACGCCGCTGTGCCGGGCGTATTCGTCCAGCGTCATGCGGCGCGCCTCGCGGCGCAGTAGCGCCAGCGCCGAGCTGGCGCGCACGCCGCCCAGGCCGGGCGCCACGCCTTCGGCGGGCAGGTCGCGCTCGACGAACAGCGCGGCGGGGCCGGCATGGGTATGCGGGGCCAGCGTGCCGTCGGGCCGTTGCACCACGTAGACGTCCTCGGCCTGCGGGTCGGCGCCGGCGCGCGGCCAGCCCAGGTCGGCGCCGCGCAGGCAGCTGCCGTGGCGGGCGTGTCCGGGGGCGTCGATGACCAGGTGGGTGGCGTTGGTCCAGGCCGCTTCGCCGGCCGCGTCCATGGCGGCCGGACCGGGCTGCGACAGCATGGCGGCGTCGTAGCGGTCGTGCTCGAGTATCCAGCGGATCATGCCCATGACCAGCGCCAGGTCGCCGGCCGGGTCGACCGCCAGCCATTCGTTGCCGCTGCCGGCCGCCAGGCTGGCGCTGGCGGGCAGCACCGGCGAGACCACCACGTAATGAAAGCCCGCGCCGTCGTCGCGCACGCGCGCCTCGGCCAGCTGGCGGCCCTGGCGCTGGAACGGGTTGCCCGACTGCGCCGGCGCCGTGCCGATGAACAGGCCGAAGCGCGCGCGCGTCCAGTCCGGCTTGCCGTGCGGCATGCCCTTGAGGTCGCCGAACGCGGCGCCGGTGCCGACACGGAAGCTCTGGCCGCAGTACGAGCCGTGGTTGGATACGTTGACGGTGCCGAACGACTGCGCGGCGAAGCGCTGGATCAGCGGCGTGCGGCCTTCGTTGGCCGAGTCGGTGAACAGCAGCTGGTTCGAGCGCGGTCCGTATTCGGGGTTGTCGGGATCCAGCGGCGTGACCGGGTCGTAGATGGCGCGCAGGCCGTCCACATGGCCTTCGCCGAACAGGTCGCCGCCTTCGCACACTTCTTCCACCAGCTGCTCGAACGAAATGGTGCGCCACTGGCCCGCGCCGCGCGGGCCGACCCGCTTGAGCGGCTGCAGCACGCGGTAGGGGCTGGTCAGCTGCTCCAGCATGGCCGAGCCGCGCGCGCACGAGGTGGCGCGGCCTTCCAGGCCGTTGTCGCCGCCGAGCCGGGCGTAGACCTCGCGCACCGGCGCGTGCATGGGCGCCGGCTGCGTGGTGGCCAGCGGGTGGTAGGGGTTGCCCGCCACGCGCAGGATGCGGTTGGTTTCCGTGTCCACGCGCAGGCGCACGCCGCACTGGGTCCAGCAGCCCAGGCAGCTGGAGGGGCTGACGGTCTGGCCCGGCTGGGCCGACAGCGCGCCGGTGACCGGATCGATGCGGAATTCCGGGGTGAGCGAATTGCCGCGCAAGGCGTCGGCGGTGGGCGCGCCGGCGCTGCCCTGGGCCAGGCCCTTGACGGCGCGGGCCACGGTTTCGCCGTAGCCGGTGGCGAAGGCGGCCATGCCGCCGGCCACGGCGCCGCCGCGGGCGATCAGCTTGCGGCGGCGCGCGTCGGCCGGCGCGTTGGGGTCGGGGGTGGGGTGCTGCTTGGGCATGGAATGTCCGTATGAGGTATTCGGGTTCAGCGGGCCGGGGCGGCGGTGCGCGCGGGAAAGCGTTCCAGCGCCCAGGCCAGGGCGGCGACCAGCGCCACGCACAGGCCGAGCACGCCCGCCATGCCCAGCAATCCGTCGCTGCCCCAGGGCATGTCGTACAGGTAGAGGCCGGCGCCGTACTTGGGCACGCCCTGCACATTCATGAAGACGACCCAGCGGAAGGTCCAGGCCGCCGCCAGCAGGGTCAGCGCCAGGGCCAGCGAGGCGGCCGGGCCGGCCAGCCGGGCGGGGCGCATCTGCAGCAGCGCCGCCATGCACAGGCCGGTGGCGATCGCGCCGGCCAGGCTGGCGCGCCAGGCCGGGAACTGCGCGAACAGGCGCAGCGCGGCGTCGAACGAGGGCTCGTGGCCCAGCAGGCCGAGCACGGCCCAGGCGCCCGCGCTCGCGGCCAGCGCCGCCAGCGCGGCCATGGCCAGGCGGCGCAGCAGCGCCATCGGCACGGCGGCCAGGCCGCCCGGCAGCCAGCGGCCCAGCAGCAGCATGGCGCCCAGCGCGCCCAGCCAGCCGGTCAGCGCGAAATTGATGGGCAGGAATACCGTGTGCCACAGCGGGCGCGAGCGCAGCACCATGACCTCCGAGCCGGTATAGACCAGGATGGACAGCGCCGACAGCGCCAGGGGCACGGCCAGCGCCCGCATGGCGCGCCGCCAGCCCAGCCACCACGCCGCGCACAGGCCCAGCGCCAGCGCCGCGTACAGCGGCAGCAGCAGCGCGCCCAGCCACATCCACGACCAGGGCGTGGCCTGCGTGTAGAAATGCCAGAAGCGGCCGGGCTGGTGCAGGTCGGCCAGCAGGGACACCGGCGCGGCCACGGCGCTGACGGCCAGCACCGCGATGGCGGCCGGCAGCAGGCGCGCGCGCGCCGAGCCGGGCCGGCCGAAGGCGCAGGCCGACGCGGTCAGCGCGGTGGCCGCGCTGATGCCGATCAGGAAGAAGTACTGCACGGCCCAGGGCAGCCAGGCCGCGTCGTAGACGGGAGTGATGAGTTCCGAGATGCGCATGGATGCCTCGCCTTCAGTGCCGGCCGGCCAGGCGCACGCCGGCCTGGCCATCGATCTGGTTGACGAACGCGTCGGGCAGGCCGATGTAATACACATGCGGATCGGTGCGCATGTCGGGCTTGAGCACCTTGACCTCGTCGCGGTGCTCGGCCAGCAGGCGCGAGACGGCGCTGGCGGGGTCGTTCAGGTCGCCGATGACGCGCGCCCCGCCCACGCAGCTCTCCACGCAGGCCGGCAGCAGGCCCGCCTCCAGGCGGTGCTCGCAGAACGTGCACTTGTCGGCGGTCTGGGTCTCGTGGTTGATGAAGCGGGCGTCGTAGGGGCAGGCCTGCACGCAATAGCCGCAGCCCACGCAGCGTTCGTTGTCCACCAGCACGATGCCGTCCTCGCGCTGGAAGGTGGCCTGCACCGGGCACACCGGCACGCACGGCGGGTTGTCGCAGTGGTTGCACAGGCGCGGCAGCATCACCATCGAACAGGGGCCGCCATCGTCGGGCAGCACCTCGTACTGCAGCACGGTGGTGCGGAATTGCCCGATGGGCGGCAGGTTTTCCATCGAACAGCTGACCGTGCAGGCCTGGCAGCCGATGCATTTGCGCAGGTCGACCACCATGCCGTAGCGCTTGCCCGCGGCGCCGGGCCGGCGCGGCGGCTGGGCGTTCATGCCGGCGCGCGCTTCGGGGGCGATGGGGATGACGGTGGCCGTGGCGGCCAGCCCCAGCAATTCCTTGAGAAAACCGCGTTTGCCGGGCGCGGGAGGCCGGTCGGAGGAGGGCGCGTTGTGCATAGTCCTGCAGCTTGTCTTTGGGCCGGTAGCCGCTGCCGCCCGGGCCTGGGTGCGCCGCCTGTCCCGTTCCCGGTGATTCGAGCCATAAACTTATCACTCGTAGTTATATAAAGCCTTGATATGGGTCAAGACCGTAGTAAAGCGGCGCGGTATTTATGAGGCGATGTAAAAAACGTGCCGCTTCATGTCAGCGCGGCGCGAGGCCGTCACTTTTTTCGGGGCGAGATGCTAAGGTGTCTGCCACCCTGGCGCGTGGGCGAGGCGTTGCGGCGCCTGCCTGCGGCCGGTCGGTCATCAACCCATAGCGAGGCAAGCATGAAGAAAACGATCATCGCGAGCGCGGCGTGCGCGGCGCTGCTGGCCACCTCGGGCGCGGTCCTGGCCCAATCGGGCGCGAGCCTGACACCGGACCAGCTGCAGCACCTGGACACCGACAAGAGCGGCGGCGTCAGCCAGAAGGAGTACCAGGCCTTCATGGAAGCGTCGTTCGCCAAGCTGGACGCCAACGGCGACGGCAGCCTCACCCGCCAGGAACTGCCCCAGGAAGTCTCCGACGCGCAGTTCACCGCCATGGACGCCAACAAGGACGGGCGCGTCAGCCGCCAGGAGTTCCTGGGCCAGGTGATGCGCGACTTCGCCACCGCCAGCCGCGGCGGCGAACTGAAGTAGCGCGGCCCGCGCCCGCCGCCGCTCAGGGCGGCGGGAAGTTCGGCGTGGCGTGCACCCGCTGCAGGAACGCGCGCGTCAGCGCCACGATGGGCGCGAGATGGGTTTCCAGCGCCCAGTGGCCGGCCGGCAGCAGATGCAGTTCGGCGTCGGGCAGGTCGCGCAGATAGGCGCGCGCCGCGGCTTCGGGCATGTAGCCGTCGTGCACGCCCCAGACGATCAGCGTGGGCGGCTGGCGCTCGCGCAGGTAGGCCTGGTAGCGCGGAAACCAGGCCAGGTTGTCTTCCAGCCCCTCCATCAGCCCCACCATGATCTCGCGGCGGCGCGGTTCGCGCAGCAGCGCCCAGGCCAGCTTCCACATGTCCGGGGTGATGCAGTCGGCCTGCTCGTCGGGCAGGTCGTTGAGAAATTCGTCGCGCAATCCTTCCTCGCTGACCGCCAGGCTCAGCTTGTAGCGGCCCTCCAGCGTGGGGTCGGCCCAATACGCCTGCAGCGGGGCGTAGCGCGGGCCCAGCTCGTCTTCGTAGATGTCGCCGTTCTGGATGATCAGGCCGCTGACCTTGTCCGGCTCGCGCATGGCCAGGCGCAGGCCGATCTGCGAACCGTAGTCGTGCAGGTAGAGGGCATAGCTGGGCAGCCCCAGCGCATGGGCGAACTGCTGCAGGAAGTCGGTGTAGTGCTCGAAGTCGCACGCAAAGCGCGCCGTGTCCGGCGTGTCGCTGTAGCCGAAGCCGGGAAAGTCCGGCGCCAGCAGCCGCCATTGGTCGGCCAGCGCGGGCATGAAATCGCGGTACTGGAACGACGAACAGGGATAGCCATGCGGCAGCAGCACGACCGGCGCGTCCGCGGGGCCGGCTTCGCGATAGAAAATGCGCAGCTCGTCGAGGTCCAGGTAGCGATGCTTGACACGGGCGTCCGCGCTCGGGGAGGTGGTCTGGCTGGATTGGGTCATCGGCAAACTCCCACCGCGGCGTGCCGCGGCATGGTGGACACGCGCGCCGGTCGGCGCGCCCGGGCTTGCCTGCCTATGATAGAAATCCAGCCCGTAACAAGCGTCACAGGACTCGTCCAGATGCGTACAGTCGTATGCCCGCCCGGGGCGTCGCGACCAGGGCCGACACCTTTCGATACCGCCGTTTGCGGCAGCGTGTGCCTGTCCCCACTGGGACAGGCACACCGCTCTACGCCATGAACGGTTGACTGCCAAGACGGTATCTGTTCCCCGCGGAGGGCGCGAGGGTGCCTGTCCCCGCCGGGACAGGCACCTGGAGGCCGCGCTAGCCCGTCGCCCGCGCCGCCGGCTCGTCCTCGGCCTGGGGTTCGTCGCCCAGCGCGCAGCGCAGCGCGTCCTCGACGCGGTCCAGCAGCACGAAGCGCAGCTTGCGGCGCGCTTCGGCCGGCACGTCGTCGAGGTCTTTCTCGTTGCGGCGCGGCAGCATCACGGTGGTGATGCCGGCGCGCAGCGCCGCCAGGGTCTTCTCCTTGATGCCGCCGATGGGCAGCACCAGCCCGCGCAGGCTGACCTCGCCGGTCATGGCCACGTTGGCGTCCACCGGCCGGCCCGACAGCAGCGAGGCCAGCGCCACGAACATCGCCACGCCGGCGCTGGGCCCGTCCTTGGGCGTGGCGCCGGCCGGCACGTGGATGTGGATATCGACCTTCTCCAGCGCGTCGCCGCTCCAGGTCTTGGCCAGCGTCAGCGCGGCCTGGGCCGACTCCTTCATGACGTCGCCCAGCTGCCCGGTCAGGATCAGGCGGCCGCTGCCGGGCACCTTGCTGGCCTCGATGAAGAGGATGTCGCCGCCGACCGGCGTCCACGCCAGGCCGGTGGCCACGCCCGGCAGGCTGGTGCGCAGCGCGACCTCGTTCTCGAAGCGGCGCGGGCCCAGGGTGGCGCCCAGGTCGGCGGCGTCGATGGAGACGTGCCCGGCCTTGCCTTCGGCCACCTGCATGGCGGCGTGGCGCAGCACCGAGCCGATCTCGCGCTCGAGATTGCGCACGCCGGCCTCGCGCGTGTAGTCGCCCACGATGGCCGCCAGCGCCGCGTCGGTGATGTCGGCCTGTTCGGGCCGCAGCCCGTTGGCCTCCAGCTGGCGCTTGATCAGGTAGCGGCGCGCGATCTGGATCTTCTCTTCCTCGGTGTAGCCGGGCAGGTCGATGATCTCCATGCGGTCGCGCAAGGGGCCGGGGACGGTGTCCAGCACGTTGGCCGTGCAGATGAACATCACGTGCGACAGGTCGTAGTCCACCGCGAGGTAGTTGTCGCGAAACTTGTGGTTCTGCTCGGGGTCGAGCACTTCCAGCAGCGCGCTGCCCGGGTCGCCATGAAAGCCGCCGGCGCCCAGCTTGTCGATTTCGTCGAGCATCAGCACCAGGTTGCCGGTGCCGGCGCGGCGCACGGCCTGGATGATGTTGCCCGGCAGCGCGCCCAGGTAGGTGCGGCGGTGGCCGCGGATTTCGGCTTCGTCATGCACGCCGCCCAGCGCCACGCGCTGGAAGGCGCGGCCGGTGGCGCGCGCGATCGACTGGCCCAGCGAGGTCTTGCCCACGCCCGGCGGGCCGACGAAGCACAGGATGGGGCTGCGGCCTTCCGGATTCAGCTTGCGCACCGCCAGGTATTCGAGGATGCGGCGCTTGATCTTGTCCAGCCCGAAGTGGTCTTCGTCCAGGACGCGGCGCGCCTCGGCCAGGTCGATGGCCTGCTGCGGCTCGTGCTTCCAGGGCAGTTCGGTCAGCCACTCCAGGTAGGTGCGCAGCATGGCGTATTCGCCGCTGCCGTCGCCCATGCGCTGCAGGCGGCTCAGTTCCTTGCGGGCGTGGTTGAGCACTTCCTCGGGCATGCCGGCCTGTTCGATGGTCTCTTTCAGCTGCGCGGCCTCGGCCGCGCCGTCGTCGGTCTCGCCCAGCTCCTTCTGGATCTGGCGCAGCTGTTCGCGCAGCACGGTCTCGCGCTGGCGTTCGTCGAACTGCGCGCGCGTGCGCTCGCCGATTTCCTTGGACAGGCGCAGCACTTCCAGGCGCGCGGCCAGCAGTTCGATGACCTTGTCCAGGCGGCGCGCCAGGTCGAAGGTCTCGAGGATGTCCTGCTTCTGCCCGGCCTTGATGTCGATCAGGTTGGTGACCATGTCGGCCAGCAGCGCGGGCGATTCGATGCCGCGCACCACGTCGGCCAGCTCGTCGGGCACGTTGGGCAGCAGCGCGATGGCGTCGATGGTCTGCTGCTTGAGCTGCAGGAAGCGCGCCTCGGTCTGGCTGTCGCTGGCCGCGGGCGTGTCGACCAGGGCCACCCGCGCCACCAGGAACGGCCAGCCTTCCAGGAATTCGAGCACGCGAAAGCGCGCCTGGCCCTGCACCAGCAGGTGGTGCGCGCCTTCCTGGCCGGTGATGTAGCGCGCCACCGGCCCTTCGGTGCCGACCCAGTACAGATCGTCCGGGCCGACGTCGTTCTTCTGCGGATCGCGCTGCAGCAGGAAGCCCAGCGGGCGTTCGTTCTTGACGGCCTCCTGGGCGGCGGCCACCGAGCTCTGGCGGTGTACGGTAACGGGCGAGAGCACGCCGGGAAACAGCACGGCGTCGCGCAACGGGATGATGATGCGTGCGTCTTCGGGCAGGGTGCGCGGGTCCGTCATGGGGCCTCCCTCAGTTTTTTCAGGGTCAGGGTCAGGCAGCCGTCGGCCAGCGTCGGGGCCTCGGGCTCCAGGGCATGCAGGGGCAGGCGGATGCGCCGCTGGAAGCGGCCATAGGGGATTTCCAGCCCGTGGATGCGGGCGTTGCGCAGCGCCGGCAAGGGGCGCACGCCGGAAATGCTGATGCCATCGGGATCGAAGCGCACCGCCACGTCGCCGGCGGCCACGCCGGGCAGCGCCACGTAGATCAGGACGGCGCTCTCGGTTTCGATCATGTCCACCGGGGGCTCCCAGCAGGGCGCCTGCGCCGGGCCGGTGCGCAGCAGTTGCCGGTGCAGGCGATCGGCCTGCTGCAGCAGGGACAGGGCATCGCCCCAGATCCAGGATGAAAAGTCGCGCGATCTCATGTACTCGCCCTCTGTTCCATACAGGGTAAGTGGCGACGCCACGCTGGCTTTTCAAGCTGGCAAGCCGAGCGCGGCGGCGCTCGCAGGTCCAATCCAGTGTAGACCCTTGCGCGCCGTTGCGCTTCGCGCTCAAGCGCACGGGGTGCCTGTCCCAGCGGGGACAGATACCGTCTTGGCCGTCCCGTTCATGGCGTAGAGCGGTGTGCCTGTCCCAGTGGGGACAGGCACACCGCGCCGCGGATGTCAGCGCCCGTCCGGGGACAGGCGCCACGCCCTGCCGCAGGTGTCAGCCTCAACCGGGACAGGCGCCGGCTCACCAGCGTGCCTGCACGATCTGGTAGGCGCCCAGCAGCGCCAGGCTGGCGTACAGGCAGAGTCGGAAGCGTTGCGGCGAGAGCGCGTGGCGCAGCCGCTGGCCGCACACCATGCCCGCCAGCGCCGGGGCCAGCATGGCCAGCGAGACGGCGGCCGCGCCGCCGCCGTAATGGCCGGTCAAGCCCAGGCCCGCGGCCAGCGCCAGCGTGGACACCGAGAAGGAGATGCCCATGGCCTGCACCAGTTCGTCCTTGTCCAGGCCCAGCGCCTGCAGATAGGGGACGGCGGGCACCACGAAGACGCCGGTGGCCGCCGTGACCAGGCCGGTCAGCGCGCCGACCAGCGGGCCCAGCCAGGGCTGGGCGCGCGCCGGCACGCGCGGCGGGCGCCCCAGCAGGCCCCAGCCGGCGTAGGCCAGCAGCGCGGCGCCCAGCGCGCCGGCGGCCCAGGCGCCTGCCGGCGCGCCGAACCACCAGGCCCCGCCCAGCGTGCCCACGCATACGCCGGCCTGCATGCCGGCGATGCGGCGCCAGACGCGCCGCAGGCTGGCCAGCGGGCCGGCCTGCCACAGGTTGGTGACCAGCGAGGGCACGATCAGCAGCGCCGCCGCCTGCGCCGGCGGCATGAGCAGCGCCAGCAAGGCCATGGAAATCGTGGGCAGGCCCAAACCCACCACGCCCTTGACCGCGCCGGCCAGCAGGAAGACCGCGCCGGCCAGCGCCAGCGCGGCGGGGGCGCCCAGGCCCGCGGCGTCGATGCCGCTCATGGCTGGCAGGCCGGCAACTGGGCGCGCGGGCGGGCGAACACCGCGGGCGGCGCATCGCCCTGCGCGCGCGCGGCGCGCGCCAGCCAATGGCGCGCCGCGCAAGGGTCCGAGGCTATGGCCTGGCCATAGAGTGCCGGGCCGCCCAGCAGCGCCAGGCCCAGCGTCTGTTGCGCCGGCGCGTGGCCGGCGCCGGCGGCGCTTTGCAGCAGGGACAGCATGCGCGGATAGTCGCCGGCGGTCTGGGCTTCCAGCGCCAGGCCGTATTGCTGCGCGGGGCTGTCGGCCTGCGCGGCGAACACCGGCAGCGTGGCGAGCAGGGCGGCGGCGATGCGGGAAAGAGGATGCATGGCGGGGCTCCGAAGGCGCCGCGAGCGCGGCGGGAGCGTTCATTGTGCGGCGCCGGCGCGCCCCGGCCTATCGGGATGTCTCGTATCCAGGATCAGGGCGGGCCAGAGGCTGGCCGTGCTACGCTGGGCCATGCGTTTCGACCTCACCGACCTGCGCCTGTTCCTCAACGTATGCGAGGCCGGCACCATCACCGCCGGCGCGCGGCGCTCGCACATGACGCTGGCCTCGGCCAGCGAACGGGTGCGCGGCATGGAAGGCGCGCTGGGCGTGGCGCTGCTGCTGCGCGAGCGCTATGGCGTGCAGCCCACCGCGGCCGGCCGCACGCTGCTGCATCATGCGCGCGCCGTGCTGCTGCAGATGGACCGGTTGCGCGGCGAACTGGGCCAGTACGGCCAGGGGCTCAAGGGCCATGTGCGCCTGTTGTGCAATACGGCCGCGCTCAGCGAGCACCTGCCGGCCGTGCTGGCGGGTTTCCTGGCCGCCCACCCGCAAGTGTCGGTCGACCTGGAGGAGCGCCTGAGCCGCGAGATCGCCGATGCGCTGCGCGCCGGGACGTGCGACATCGGCGTGCTGGCCGATTCGGCCGACCTGCACGGCCTGCAGGCGCGCACGTTCCGCCATGATCCGCTGGTGGTGGCGGTGCCGCGCGGGCACGCGCTGGCGGGCCGCGCCGCGGTCAGCCTGGCCGACGTGGCGGCGCTGGATTTCGTCGGCCTGGTCGAGGGCAGCGCCTTGCAGGCGCATATCGGCCAGCATGCGCGCCGCGCCGGGCAGGTGCTCAATTACCGCGTGCGCCTGCGCAGCTTCGACGCCATTTGCGACATGGTCGGGCATGGCATCGGCGTGGCCATCGTGCCGCGCACCGCGGCCCTGCGCGCGGCGCGCGCGGGCCGCATCCGGCGCCTGCGCCTGTCCGACGACTGGGCCGAGCGCGACCTGATGCTGTGCGTGCGCGATCCCGACGCCTTGCCGTCCTATGCGCGCCAGTTCGTGGCGCACGCCCTGGCTGAAGCCCCCTAGCGGGCCAGCCGCGCGATCAGGTCGGCCTGCGCGGGGTACAGGCGCCGCAGCACGGCGGCGTCGGCCAGTTCGAACTCGCTGAATTCGAAGCCCGGTGCCACCGTGCAGCCGGCCAAGGCGTAGCCGCCCGGCCGGGCCAGCTCGGCGGCGAACCAGCTGCCGGCCGGCACCACCGCCTGGAACTCGGCGCCGGCATCTTCCAGCGTGTTGCCCAGCCGCAGGCGCCGGTAGCCGCCGTCGGACGCCAGCACGTGGATGTGCAGCGGCGCGCCGGCATGGAAATGCCACAGCTCGTCGGCGCGGATGCGATGCCAGGTGGACCAGGCGCCGTCGCACAGCAGGTACAGAATGGCGGTGCTGGCCGCGCGGCGCGCGCCGTCGGCGCGCGTCACGGCATCGTCGGCGCGGTAGGTTTCGCGGTAGTGGCCGCCCTCGGGGTGCGGCAGCAGGCCCAGGCGGCGGATCAGGGTGGCGGCGGGGTCGGTCATGGCGGGCTGCTCGCGGACGTCGGTGGCGCCAGTCTAAACCCAATGGCGCCGTCCGGCCGGCTAACATCACGGCTGTGAGCGACTGCGGAAGACCCATCATGTACGACTGGCTCAATGCCCTGCCCAAAGCCGAACTGCACCTGCACCTGGAAGGCACGCTGGAACCCGGACTGATGTTCGAACTGGCCCGGCGCAATGGCGTGGCGCTGCCGTGGCCGGACGTCGAATCGCTGCGGCGGGCGTACGACTACGACAACCTGCAGGAATTCCTCGACCTGTACTACCGCGGCGCCGAGGTGTTGCGCACCGAACAGGATTTCTACGACCTGACCTGGGCCTACCTGCTCAAGTGCCGCGAGCAGAACGTGGTGCACACCGAGCCGTTCTTCGACCCGCAGACGCACACCGATCGCGGCATCGCGTTCGAGACGGTCCTGGCCGGCATTACCCAGGCGCTGGAAGACGGCCGTACGCAGCTGGGCATCCAGGGCGGCCTGATCCTCAGCTTCCTGCGCCACCTGCCCGAAGAGGCGGCCATGCGCACGCTGGAGCAGGCGCTGCCGTATCGCGACGCCTTCATCGCGGTGGGGCTGGACAGCAGCGAGCGCGGCTTTCCGCCGCGGCTGTTCCAGCGGGTGTTCGAGCGCGCGCGCGCCGCAGGGCTGCCCGCGGTGGCGCATGCCGGCGAGGAAGGGCCGCCCGAATACATCTGGGAAGCGCTCGACCTGCTGCAAGTGCGGCGCATCGATCATGGCGTGCGCGCGGCCGAGGACGAGCGGCTGATCGAACGGCTGATCGATACCCAGATACCGCTGACGGTGTGTCCGCTGTCGAACACGCGGCTGCGCGTGTTCGACAGCATGGCCGAGCACAACATCCTCGAACTGCTCGAGCGCGGCGTCAAAGTCACGGTGAACTCGGACGACCCGGCGTATTTCGGCGGCTACATCACCGAGAACTTCCATGCCCTGCATGAACACCTGGGCATGACGCAGGACCAGGCGCGCCGGCTGGCGGCCAACAGCATGGACGCGCGCCTGGCGGGCGGTTAGCTGCCCGCCGCAGGCCTTACTCGACCTGGATGCCGGCCTGCTCGATCAGCGCCGTCCACTTCTTCGTGTCCTGGCGCACCAGCGCCTCGAGCTGCTGCGGCGTGCTGGCGACGAATTCCACGCCCTCGGACTCGAACTTGCGGTTCAGCTCGGGGTCCTTCAGCGTCTCGACCACGGCCTGGTTCAGTTTTTCCAGCACCTCGGGCGGCGTGCCGGCCTTGGCGAACAGGCCATACCAGGTGGTGTACGCCATGCCGGGCAGGGTCGCGGATACCACCGGCAGCTTGCTGGTATCGGCGCCGCTGCTGGGCGCGCTCATGGCCAGCGCCTTGACCGCGCCCTTGTCGATCATGGGCTTGAGCGACGGCATGCTGCTGAACAGCGCCTGCACCTGGCCGGAGGCCAGGTCGGTGATGACCTGCGAGGTGCCGCGGTAGGGCACGTGCACCACGTCGACCTTGGCCTGGCTCTTGAACAGCTCCATGCCCAGGTGCGCGACGCCGCCCACGCCGGCCGAGCCGAAGTTGACCTTGCCCGGATGCGCCTTGGCGTAGTCGATCAAGCCCTGCACCGAGTCCACCGGCAGGCCGGCGGTGACCACCAGCACGTGCGGGCTCTGGGTCAGTTGGCTGATCGGCGCCAGCAGCGCGAGCACGTCCTTGCCCTGCATGGCCTTGGACGGGATGGTCATGTTGCCCGAGGCGGGCATCAGCAGCGTATAGCCGTCGGCGGGCGCGCCCAGCACCTGGTTGAGCGCCGGCACGCCGTGCCCGCCGCCGGCATTGACCACCACCACCGGCTGGCCCAGCGCCTGGCCGAACAGTTGCGCGAATTCGCGGCCCACGATGTCGGCCGGCCCGCCGGCGGCGAACGGGATGACCATGCGGACCGGGCGTTCGGGATAGTCGGCGGCGGCCGGGCCGGCCGGCAGCAGGCCGAGTGCCAGCGCCAGGGCGCCGAGCGTGTGCTTCAAGGACATTGTCTTCTCCAGTGTGTGTGTGGGTATGGGTCAGGCGGATTCGCCCGTGTCGATGGGCGCGCGCGCCAGCGCGTCGTCCAGCCAGGCCGGCCGCAGTTCGCCGCGGGCAATCGCGGCCATGCGGGCGGCTTCGGCTTGCTGCTTGGCCAGCGCGGCGGCCAGCACCGCTTCGGCTTCGTCGTCGCGGTACACCACGACGCCGTCGTCATCGGCCATGATCCAGTCGCCCGGGCGCACGTCGACGCCGCCGCAACGGATGGCGCGGCGCACCGTGCCGCCGCCGCGCTTGGTCGGGCCGGCCGGCGAGCCGCCCAGCGCGTACGCCGGCAGCGTGCCGGCGCGCAGTTCGGCCAGGTCGCGCATGGCGCCGTCGATGATGACGCCGGCCAGGCCGACGGCGGCGGCCTGGGCGCACATGATGCCGCCCATGACGGCGCGGTCCAGGTAGCCCTGGGCGTCGATCACCAGCACTTCGCCGGGGCGCGCCTGCGCCAGCGCGGCGTGGATGGCCAGGTTGTCGCCGGCATCGACCGACACCGTCAGCGCGCGGCCGTGGACATGCCAGCCGGCGCGCAGGGGCTTGATGCCGGCGCTCATGACGCGGGCGCCGGCGTCGGCCAGCAGGGTGGTGCTCAGGTCCCGGGCAGGGGAGACGGACATGGCGCTTACTCCACGAAGGCCGGCACGACGGCGGGGAAGATGCTCTGGTAGGCCTCGGCGTAGGCCGTGGCGGTGGTCTTGGCGCGGCGGCCGGCCTGCGCGCCGCGCTGCAGCGCGACGCGTTCGTAATAGGCCCACAGGTTGCGCTGCGTGGCCATCGCCTGCATGGCGCGCTGCTTCTGTTCCCACACCGCGCTGATGTCCAGCAGCAGGTTGGGCTTGAAGCCGCACAGCTCGGACTGGTGCGGCTCGAAGCACAGCACTTGCGGCGGCACGATGTAGTCCGCGCCGTGCCCGGGCGCCATGGCCTGCATGCGCGCGCGCAGCACCATGTCGTAGGCGCGGCAGTGATCCAGGTTGGAGGGGTCGTGCTCGGGGTGGGTGATCACCGCCGCCGGGCGCACCGCGCGCAGCGTCTGCGACAGGCGCCGCACCGCGTCCGGCGACTCGGGCATGGGGTAGTCGCCCAGATCGTAGAAATCCACGCCGGCTGCGCCCAGGATGGCGGCGGCCGCCTCGGCCTCGGCGCGGCGCACCTGCTTGACCTCGTCGCGCGCGCCATCGGGATTGGCCTGCCAGGCGGCGTTCGATTCGCCGTTCTCGCCGTAGCTCAGGCACACCAGGCGCACGTCCACGCCGCGCTGGGCATGCAGGGCCATCGCGCCGCCGCAACGCCATACGAAATCGCCCACATGGGCGGTCACCACCAGGATCGCGCTTGCCACTGCCTTGCTCCTCGAATTGTGCAAGGCTCCATTATATTTTTATGAAACGTCGTTGTATTATGTACAACAAGCAAGCATTCATGCGGTTTTGGAGAGAACATGAGTAATGACGGCGTGGTGGCGGTGGAGCGCGCCCTGGCGGTGCTGGACTGTTTCAAGCCGGGTGACGAGCGCCTGGGCCTGGCCGAGTTCGCGGCCCGCCTGCCGCTGCACAAGACCACCATCTTCCGCCTGCTGAATTCGCTGGCGCGCTGCGGTTATGTGCTGCGCGAGCCGGACGGCCGCTACTCGCTGGGCCCGCGCGTGCTCTATCTGGCGCGCGTCTACGAGCGCGGCTTCAATCTGTCGGGGGTGGTGATGCCGGTGCTCGAAAGCCTGTCGGGGCAGACGGGCGAGAGCGCCGCCTACTACGTCGAGGGCGACCAGCCGGGCCAGCGCCTGTGCCTGTTTCGCCACCAGCCCTATGTGGGCCTGCACAGCCAGGTGCTGGCCGGCAGCGTCATGCCGCCGGACCGCTCGTCCACCGGCCGCGTGTTCGCGGTCTGGGCGCAAGGACAGCCCGGCGGCGACGAGCGCCTGCCGTTTTTCTCGTGCGGCGCGCGCGACCCCTATACCTCGTCGTGGTCGGTGCCGGTGGTGGGCGACGACGACCGTTTCGTCGGCGCGCTGACCGTGGCCGGGCCGTCCGAGCGCCTGCGCACGGTGGACGTGCCGCGCTTCGAACGGCTGGTGCTCGAGCACGCCGACGACCTGGCGCGCCGCCTGGGCGCCAGCGCCACGATCCGCGCCGCGCTCTACGGCGATTGAGGCGCGCCCGCGCTCAGCGCGCCAGCCGGCCGATGCAATCGTTCAGTTCGGCCTGCAGCTGGCGCATCAGCGTGGCCGCGGGCACGCCGCGCGACAGGGCGGCGGCCTGGCCGGCCCATTGCGCGGCGTAGCTGGCGTCGCCGCGCGCCCTGGCCGCAGCGTGCAGGGCCTTGCCGGCATCGTAGGCGATGGGATAGTCGGGCGTGGGCGGGCAGTCGGCCGCCGCGCCCAGTTCGGTGTAGCGGTTGGCGATGCTGCGCGCCGGCCGGCCCGAGATGGCACGCGTCAGCGTGGTGGCGACTTCGGCCTGGTCCAGCAGGGCGTGGCGGTGCGGCATGTCGGCCGACGATTCGGGGCAGCTGATGAAGGCGGTGCCCAACTGGGCGGCCTGCGCGCCCAGCGCCAGCACCGCGGCCACGCCGGCGCCGTCCATGATGCCGCCGGCGGCGATCACCGGCGCATCGAAGCGGCGCGCCAGCAAGCGCGTCAGCGCCAGGGTGCCCAGTTGTTCGTCGCGCGCGGCGGGGTCGAACATGCCGCGATGGCCGCCGGCCTCGATGCCCTGCGCCACGATGGCGTCGACGCCGGCCGCGGCGATGCGCGCCGCTTCCCGCATATCGGTGGCGGTGGCCATCAGGTAGATGCCGGCCTGGCGCAGCGCCGCGATGCGCGAAGCCGGCGGCAGGCCGAAGTGCAGGCTGACCACTTCGGGCCGCTCGGCCAGCAGCATGTCGAACATGTCGTCGTCGGCCAGGAAGCTGGTGTAGACCTCGCGCAGCGTGGCCGGCGGCTGCGCGTCGAATTCGGCGAAGCGCGGCGCCAGGTATTGCAGCCAGCGCGCTTCGCGCGCGGCGTCGGCGGTGGCCGGCGCGTGGCAGAACAGGTTGACGTTGAAGGGCCGCGTGGTCTGCTCGCGGGTCAGGGCGATGGCCTGGCGGGCGGCGTCGGCGTTCATGGCGCCCAGGCCCAGCGAGCCCAGCCCGCCGGCATTGCTGACGGCGGCAGCCAGCGCCGGCGTGCTGACGCCGGCCATGGGCGCCTGGACCACCGGCAGGGTCAGGCCCAGGCGCTGGGCGAACGGGGTGGCGGCGTAGGCGGCGGGCATGGCGGACTCCGGGTCGGCGTGGATCATGGGGCTGGCGGCGCTTGCAGCGCGCGCAGCAGGGCGAGTCGGGCGGCGCTGTCGTAGCCGTCGCGGTGGATCAGAAAGCAGGGCACGGTGCGCACGGGCACGGTGCGCGCCAGCGCCGCGCCCGGGTGCAGGGCCAGCACCGAGCGCGGCAGGATGGCCATGGCCGAACCCGCCAGCACACCGGCCATCATGGCGTGGTAAGACGCCATTTCGATGACACGCACGCCGGCCATGTCCAGCCATTGCTCGGCGCACAGCCGGTAGGTGCAGCCCTGCGCGAACGCGGCCAGCGTGCGCACCTGTATGTCCTGCGGCGTGCGCACCGGCGGATGGCCGGGCGGCAGCGCCAGCAGCAGTTCTTCGGAATACAGGTAGGCGCCGCGCAGGCTGGGGTGCAGCGGCGCCATGGCGGTGTCGGCCGGGCTGGCGGCGGGATGCGCGATGACGGCGCAATCGAGCCGGCACGCGGCGACCTGGCCGGCCAGCCATTGCGTGGTGCCGGTGTGCAGGTCGATGGCCAGGTCCGGCCATTGCGCGTGCAGGCTGGCCAGCGGCTGCGGCAGGCGGCTGGCGGCGGCGCTTTCCATCGCGCCCAGGCGCAGCCGCCCGGCCGGCGTGTCGGCGCGCATGGCCTGACGCGTTTCCTCGGCCAGGGCCAGCAGGCGCTCGGCGTAGGCGAGCAGGCGGCGGCCATCCGGGGTCAGCGTCATGCGCTTGTTCTCGCGCAGGAACAGCGTCACGCCCAGGCTGTCTTCCAGCTGGCGCAGCCGCGTGGTCACGTTGGATTGCACGCGCGCCAGCGCGTGCGCGGCGCGGGTCACGCTCTCGGTGCGCGCGACGGCGCGGAAGATTTCCAGTTCGGCCAGTTCCATCGGCGGGGCTCGGGTAGCAGAGCCGCCAGCATAGCGCTTCTATCCGAAAAAAAGAACAACTTGCTATTTAATGTTCTCTTTTTGGGATTGCTTGTCGCCGCCCGGCCGCAGCGCCAGTACGGCGGCCAGCACGCAGCCGATGCCGGCGGCCTGGCGCGGCCCGACGGTTTCGCCCAGCGCCAGCGCGGCCAGCAGTACGGCGGCCACCGGCGCCAGGGCCGTGAACAGCGCCGCTTCGCTGGCGCTGGCGCGCGCCAGCCCGGCGTACCAGAGCACGAAGCCGGCCACGGTGGGCAGCCACGCGTAGTAAGCCAGCACGGCCAGGGCGGGGCCGCCGAAGGCGGCGTGCCAGGGCGCCTCGGCAAGCGCGGCGGCGCCGGCCAGGACCGCGCCGATGGCCGTCAGCGCGGCCGACAGCGGCAGCGGCGCAATGGGCGCGCGCAGGCGCTTGCTGAGCAGGATGAACAGCCCCTCGCAGACCACCGCGCCCAGCACCAGCAGGTTGCCGGCCAGCGAGCCGGGCGCGCCGTCCGTGCGGCCGCCGACCAGCACCAGCACGCCCGCGGCGGCCAGCGCGATGGCCGCCAGCGTGCGCGGCGGCGGCCGCTCGCGCAGCACCGCCATGGCCAGCAGCGCGGTCACGGCGGGCAGCGTGCCGATGACGACGGCCGCGTCGGCGGCCGAGGTCAGGCGCAGCCCGGCGATCAGCAGCGCGGTGTAGCCGACGCTGCCGGCGGCGGCCTGCAGCGCCAGCAGGCAGGCATCGCGCCGGCCGGGCCGCGGCCAGCGCGCGCCGGTCGCGCGCATCAGCAGCAGGAAAACCGGCAGGGCCAGGCCCAGCCGGATGGCGGTGGCGGTAAAGGGCGCCACCTCGGCGGCGATCAGCTTGCTGGCCGGCACGGTGCTGCCGGCCAGCACCATGGCCAGGGCCAGGCAGGCATGGCCGCCGCGCGTGCGGCGGGCGGGGGCCAGGGGCGGTGAGGAAGAACGGGACATGGCCGGCAGCATAGGCGCATGCCAGGCCGGCGGTCTTGAACGAAATTGCGGCGCGGCGGGTCTAGCGCGCGGCGCGCGCGTAGCGGCCGGGCGTCATGCCGTAGCTGCGCGCGAACAGCCGGCTCAGGTGGCTCTGGTCGGCAAAGCCGCAGGCCGCCGCCGTCTCGGCCAGCGGCACGCCTTGCAGGATGAGGCGGCGCGCCAGCTGCAGGCGTCGCTGCGTCTGGTAGGCGTGCGGCGGCAGGCCGGTGGCGTGGGCGAACCCGCGCAGCACCTGGTAGCGGCTCAGGCCGCAGGCCTGCGCCAGGTCGGCCAGCGTGAGCGCGGCGGCCGGGTCGTCGTCGATCCGCTGGCGCGCGCGGGCGATGCCGGGGTGGGGCAGGCGTGCCGGCGCGCGGCCCGGGTCGGGGCGGCGCAGCCCCGCCAGCAACTGCAGCAGGGCGGCGTCGCGCGCCAGCGGCGCGGCGCCGGGCGTGGTGACGCAGGCATACAGGCGCGCGAACGCGGCGGCCAGCGCCGCGTGCCCGAGCACCGGCAGGTGGAATTCGTAGCTGCCCGCGTCGCCGTCCAGCCCGGCGGCCGCCTGGGCGATCAGGGCGGGCTCGAAATACAGCATGCACCAGGCGCGCTCGCCCTCGCCCAGCGGGGCGCCGTCATGCACCTCGCCCGGATTGACGGTGATGAGCTCGCCGGCGCGCGCCTGCACGGGGCCGCGTCCGCTGGCCGAGCGCTGCGCGCCGCGCGTCATCAGGCCCACGCCGTACTGGTCGTGCGTGTGGCGGGCGAAGGCGTGGCGCGATTGCGCGGCGACCGCGCTGACGCCGGGCTCGGCGCTGCGCAACGCGATGAAGCGGCCTTGCGGCATGGGGCCTCCGGAGGGCGTGGCGGGTTCGGCCAGCATAACGCGGCGGCCTCAGGCGGGCGGGCGCGGCGCGCTGCGCCGTCCCAGCGGCGAGGGCGCCGGCGTGCCGACCGCGCTGGCGCGGTCGAAGATCACCCGGCCTTCCTTGACGGTCTGCAGCACCTTCAGGCCGGCCAGCGTGGCGGGCGGGACTTCCAGCGGATTGCCCGACAGCACGACGAAATCGGCCAGCTTGCCGCGCGTGATGGAGCCCTTGTCGTCTTCCTCGAAGTGCTGGTAGGCGGCCCACAGCGTCATGCTCTTGAGGGCGGTGAGCGGATCCAGCCGCTGGTGCGGCCCGAGCACGTGGCCGCTGCGCGTGATGCGGTTGACCGTTGCCGACAGCACCCGCATCGAATCCGGGAAGGCCACCGGCGCGTCGTGGTGCGAGGTGACCGGCATGCCGGCGTCGGTCACCCAGCGCATCGGCGAGATGTTCTCGGCGCGCCGCGGGCCCAGCACCGAGTCGCGATGCCAGTCGCCCCAGTAATAGGTGTGCATGGGAAACAGCGAGGCCAGCACGCCCAGCGACTTCAGCGCCGGAATCTGGTCCTGGCGCAGCGTCTGGCCGTGGATGAGCACCGGGCGCACGTCCACGCCGGGATGGGCCTGCTCGGCCTGGCGCAGGGCGGCGATCATCTGGTCGATGGCGCGGTCGCCGTTGGCATGGGTGAGGATCTGCCAGCGGTTGGCCAGCGCCAGCCCGTACAGCTGCGCCGCGCGCGCGTCGCTGACCACGCCGTAGCCGGCGTATTTGCGGTTCTGGCCGGGCGGAGGCACGAAATACGGCTCGCTCAGCCAGGCGGTCTTGGCCTGCGGCGAGCCGTCCAGCGTCAGCTTCACGCCGCCGATGCGAAAGCGCCGCTGGTAGCGCACCGGTTCGCCGGCCGGGCGGAACCAGGGCGCCTGCATCAGGGCGGGCGTGCCGGGGGCGAGAATATCGGGATAGGCCACCACGTCGGCCACCAGCTTGCCCTGGCGCGCGGCCAGCTCGGCGATGCGCACCTGGTCGGGCGCGGCGCGGCCATCCTGGATGGTGGTGTAGCCGTTGCGGATGTACAGCTGCTGGCCGGCATCGAGCATGGCCACCGCCTGCTCGGGCGTCAGGCGCGGGAACAGGCGCGCGAGCGCGGCGAAGAAGGCGTTTTCCTCGAGCACGCCGTCGGGTTCGCGGCTGCCCTTGCGCCGGCCGATGACCCCGCCATCGGGCGCGCGGCTGGCCGCGCCGATGCCGGCGGCGGCCAGCGCGGCGCTGTTGAGCACGCCCACGTGGCCCGACTGGTGGATGGCCACCACCGGCAGGTCGCGCGCCACCGCGTCCAGGTCATCGCGGTTGGGGTGGCGGCGTTCCTGCAGTTGCGAGTCGTCGTAGCCGAAGCCCAGCAGCATGCCGAACTGGCGCGGCAGGTCGGAGTTGCGGCGGAATTGGCGCAAGGTGTTCTGCAGGTCAGCGATGCTGGCGTTGGGCCCGTCCGGCGGCGGCAGCAGGTTGGCGCTCAGGGCCTGCATGCCGACGGTGCTGACATGGCTGTGGGCGTCGACGAAGCCGGGCAGCAGCGTGGCGCCGCGCAGGTCGTGCATGCGGGTGTCCGGGCCGCGATAGCGCAGGACGGCGTGCTCGCGGCCCACCGCCATGATGCGGCCGTCCCTGACCGCGACGGCGCGCGCCGAGGGCGTGTGCGCATCGATGGTGACGATGGGGCCGCCGAACCAGATGGCGTCGGCCATGGCGGTGCTGTCGGCGGGCGGCAACTGGCTGGCGCAGCCGGTCAGCAGCGCCAGCGCGGCGGCCGGTAGCAGGCGGGAACGGATCATGGCGACTCCTTGCGGACAGGCGGATTCGCCAGCGTAGCGCCGGGGCCGCAAGGGCGCAGCCGGGCGGCGCCGCGGCGCGCCGCCGAAAGCGCCGGCGGCGCGGCGGGCGGGCCGGGCAAGGCCGGCGCCGGGCCCGCCAGGCGGCCGGTTGACAAGGCCATGGGCTTGCGATGTGATCGGCAATGCGGCGGGCGCGGCCGGCCGCCGGCCCGCCGCGCGATTTTTTCCGGCCTTGCCAGGAGGACGCCATGTTTCCAGAGTATCGCCATGTCATTACCCGACTCAAAGCGGAGGACCCGCATTTCACGGCGCTGTTCCAGCGCCACAACGAGCTCGATCAGGAAATCCAGAACATGGAGGCCGGGATCGTTCCCGCCTCCAGCGGCAACATCGAGAACCTGAAGAAGGAAAAGCTGCGCCTGAAGGACAAACTGTACGACATCCTGCGCGCCGCCGACCGCGACAGTTCATAGGCGTCATGCCGAAGTCCGCGTTGTCTGATACTGTTCCTGCAATGAAAAAGTCCACCCCCAGCAAATCCCAACGCGTGGTCTCGCCGCGCACCGGACCGCCCGCCCGCTCGCGGCAGCGCGGCGAAATGCCCGTCCAGACGGCCAGGCAGGCCGAGCGCCAGACCGTGCAGGCCGCCATCGAGGCCGCCGCCGTCGACCAGGCCGCCAGCCTGCTGGAAGTGCTGCGCAATACCTCCAAGGTCGAACCGGCGCGCGTGCGCGACACGGTCAAGACCCTGCTCGATGGCCTGTCGCCCGACGAAACCGCCCAGCTGCGCGAACTGCTGCTGACCGGCGGGCAGGCGCCGTGGCGCGCGCGCGATCCGAACCACCCCGACGACGAACTGGCCACCGACTGGCGCGAGGGCGGCTATCCGTACCGCAACCGCATGTCGCGCCGCGCCTACGAAAAACAGAAGTACCGCCTGCAGGTCGAGCTGCTGAAGCTGCAGGCCTGGGTGCGCGAAACGCGCCAGCGCGTGGTGATCCTGTTCGAAGGGCGCGACGCGGCCGGCAAGGGCGGCACCATCAAGCGCTTCATGGAACACCTCAATCCGCGCGGCGCGCGCGTGGTGGCGCTGGAAAAGCCGTCCGACTCCGAGCGTGGCCAGTGGTACTTCCAGCGCTACGTGCAGCACCTGCCGACGGCCGGCGAGATCGTGCTGTTCGACCGTTCCTGGTACAACCGCGCCGGCGTCGAGCGCGTCATGGGCTTTTGCTCGCAGGACGAGTACGAGGCCTTCATGCACCAGGTGCCCGAGTTCGAGCGCCACCTGATCCGCAGCGGCACGCACCTGATCAAGTTCTGGTTCTCGGTCAGCCAGCAGGAGCAGCATCGCCGCTTCAAGGAGCGCCAGGTGCATCCGCTCAAGCAGTGGAAGCTGAGCCCGGTGGACATGGCCTCGCTGGACAAGTGGGACGCCTACACGCAGGCCAAGGAGGACATGTTCGCCCATACCGACACGGCCGATTCGCCGTGGATCGTGGTGCGTTCGGATTGCAAGAAGCGCGCGCGCCTGAACGCCATGCGCTACGTGCTGCACAAGATGTCGTACGCCAACCGCGACTTCGAAAGCATCGGCCCGGTCGACGCGCTGCTGGTGGGCCGGGCGATCTAGCGGCGCGGGCCGGCTAGTAGTGCGGCGGCAGGTCGTCGCGCAGGCTGCGCGGCGCGCCGGCGCCGCCGGCCGGCACCTGCTGGCGCAGCTCGGCCACTTCGCGCGCCAGCGCATCGATCTGGCGCTGCTGGCGCACCACGATCTGGTTGAGTTGTTCGAGCAGGTCTTCCGCGAAGCCGGCCTTGATCTCCAGCTCGGTCAGGCGCTGCGCGGGGTCGTGGGTGTGTTCCATGGGCGTATTAAAGCGCATCGGCGCGCCGGGCCGAAACGGGCCGCCCCAATCGCCGCGCCATGGCCCATAATGCCCGCATGAACATCTGGGTCGATGCCGACGCCTGTCCGGCAGAAGTGAAAGACATCCTGTGGCGCGCGGCGCAACGCTGGCAGGTGCCGGTGACGCTGGTGGCCAACCAGCTGCTGCGCGTGCCGGCCTCGCCGTGGATGCGCGCGGTGCAGGTGCCGCGCGGCTTCGACGTGGCCGATGCGCACATCGTGGCCAGCGCCGTGCCCGGCGACCTGGTGATCACCGCCGACATTCCGCTGGCGGCCGAGGTGGTGGGCAAGGGCGTGGCGGCCATGAGCTGGCGCGGCGAGGTGTTCGACGCCGGCAGCATCGGCGAGCGCCTGACCATGCGCGACATGATGGAAGAACTGCGCGCCGGCGGCGTCGATATCGGCGGGCCGGCCGCGTTCGGGCAGGCCGACCGGCGCGCCTTCGCCAATGCGCTGGACGCGGCCATGCAGCGCCGGGCGCGCACGCGCGGCGCGGGCGGCAAGCCGGGCGCCGTTTGACGGCGCCGGCAAAAGGGAATAACGTTGTTGCTTATGGATCCGCGTGCGACTTCCCCCGGCCAGAGCATTATTACCGCCATTCCAGCAGTGGCGGGTTAGCCTACGAATTCCCAGAAAACCCGCCCTCGAGGCGGGTTTTCCTTTTCTGTCTCCTGGGCGTATCCGAAACCAGGAGCCTTCATGTCCGATACCGCCACCGCCCCGACGACCGCCGAGCCGCGCACCGCGCCGCCGGCGCGCGCCGATCTGCTTGCCCACTACGCCCGCAAGACGCTTTCCGCGCCGGTCTACGACGTCGCGCTGGAGACGCCGCTGCAAGCGGCGCCGCGCCTGTCGCGCCAGCTGGATTGCCGCGTGCTGCTCAAGCGCGAAGACCTGCAGCCGGTGTTCTCGTTCAAGATCCGCGGCGCCTACAACCGCGTCGCGCAGTTGAGCGCCGAGGAGCGCCGCCGCGGCGTCATCGCCGCCTCGGCCGGCAACCATGCGCAAGGGCTGGCGCTGGCCGCCGCGCGCCTGGGCATTCCGGCGCTCATCGTCATGCCGCGCACCGCGCCCGAGCTGAAGATCGACGGCGTGCTGGCGCACGGCGCGCAGGTGGCGCTGCATGGCGACGCCTTTCCGGCGGCGCTGACGCACGCGCAGGCGCTGGCTGAACGCGAGGGCAGGGTGTTCATCCCGCCGTACGACGATCCCGACGTGATCGCCGGCCAGGGCACGGTGGGCATGGAGATCCTGCGCCAGCATCCGGGCCGCCTGGACGCCATTTTCGTGCCGGTCGGCGGCGGCAGCCTGATCGCGGGCGTGGCCGCCTACGTCAAGCATGTGCGTCCGGAGATCCGCATCATCGGCGTCGAGCCGGTGGATTCGAACTGCCTGCAGGCCGCGCTGGCGGCGGGCCGGCGCGTGGTGCTCGACCGCGTGGGCACCTTCGCCGACGGCGTGGCGGTGGCGCAGATCGGCCATCACAATTTCGAGATCTGCCGCGACCATGTCGACGAGGTGATCTGCGTCACCAACGATGAAATCTGCGCCGCCATCAAGGACATCTACGACGATACCCGCTCCATCACCGAGCCGGCCGGCGCGCTGGCGGTGGCGGGCCTGCGCAAGTACGCCGAGCGCGGCGAGGCGGCCGGGCGCACCCTGGTGGCGATCGACTCGGGCGCCAACATCAACTTCGACCGCCTGCGGCACGTGGCCGAGCGCGCCGCGCTGGGCGAGCAGCGCGAAGCCTTGATCGCGGTCACCATCCCCGAGCGGCCGGGCAGCTTCAAGGCCTTCTGCGCGGCATTGGGGCCGCGCCAGATCACCGAATTCAACTATCGCTACCATCCCGGCGACGAGGCGCAGATCTTCGTCGGGGTGCGGACCCATCCCGAGCACGACCGGCGCGATGCGCTGCTGGCCGGGCTGCGCGGCCAGGGCTTCGCGGTGCAGGACCTCAGCGACGACGAACTGGCCAAGCTGCACGTGCGCCACATGGTGGGCGGGCGCGCCAACCAGATCGACGACGAGCAGGTGTTCCGCTTCGAGTTCCCCGAGCGTCCCGGCGCGCTGTTCGACTTCCTGAGCAAACTGGGCGGCCGCTGGAACATCACCATGTTCCACTACCGCAACCACGGCTCGGCCGACGGCCGCGTGGTGGCCGGCCTGCAGGTGCCGGCCGACGAGCGCCACCTGGTGCCGCAGGCATTGACGCGCATCGGCTATCCGTTCCGGGACGAGACGGCCAATCCCTCGTATCGCCTGTTCATCCGGTGAGGGAGGCGAGGTGCCAGCCCCCCTGCGGGGACAGGCACCGGGATGCCGGGAGTCTGCGGGTGCCTGTCCCCGCAGGGGGGACAGGCACCGGAGGGGTCAGGATTTCCCCCTTCGGGGATGGGCACGCCGGGAAGGGGGTTTGTCTCCTTTTCACCACCTTTCGGCGGTTTTTGCCGGCAAAACCAGGACGGGCGCGGGTTTTGGGCACATCATGTCCCCGTGGCGGCAGTGCCGGCCGGGGACATGGCCGGCGTCACGCAGCGTGAGTTCAACCGATGTATCTATCCTTGCGGAGGGCATCATGGATTCAGCCACCATCATCAATCTCGTCATCCAGCTCGTGGCCGGAGCGGCCGGCGGCAATGGCCTGGCCAAGGCGGCGCACTCGCTCAATCTCGGCACGACGGGCAACACCATTGCGGGGGCCATAGGCGGCCTGGCCGGCGGCACCTGGCTGGGGCCGGCGATCGCGGCCATGACCGGCGGCGCGGCCAGCGGCATGAACGTCGGCGCCATCGTCGGCGACGTAGTGGGCGGGGGCATAGGCGGCGCGGTGCTGACGCTGATCGTCGGCATCATCCGCAACCTGTTCGCCAACAAGGGTTCGGCCGCCTGATCCAGCGGGGCGCGCGCGCCCTTTACGCCGCGTCGGCCAGCCGGCCGCGCGGCCGGCACCAGGCGTCGAAGCGGCGCGCGCCTTGCGCGGTGACGCGCAAGGCGCGCGAATCCAGCTGCTGCTCTACCCAACCATGCTGCAGGCAACACTGCAGCAGCGCCGCGCCCAGCGCGCCGCCCAGGTGCGGGCGGCGCGCGCTCCAGTCCAGGCAGGCATAGGCGTGGCGGCGCCGCTGGCGGCCGATGGCGCCCAGGTCCAGCCCCAGGCTGGTCAGCGCCGCCGCGCCGGCCGGGGTGACCCGGTAATCGCGTCCATCGGGCTGCAGCCAGCGCTGCGCCAGCATGGCGTCGTGCAGGCGCACCGCCACCGTGCCGGCCATGTGGTCGTAGCAGGTGCGGGCGTGGCACAGCGGCCCGGGCGTGGCGGGCTTGAACGGCGCGCGCGGCACGCCGGCCACCACCAGCAGCGCCTCCAGCGCCTGCGCCACGTCGGCGTCGGCCAGCTGGTAGTAGCGGTGCTTGCCCTGCACGGCCAGCTCGACCAGGCCCTGCGCGCGCAGGCGGGCGAAGTGCGCGCTCGCGCTGGAGGCGCCGATGTCGGCCAGCGCGGCCAGTTCGGTCGCGGTCCGCGCGCAGCCGTCGAGCAGGCTGCACAGCATGCGCGCGCGTGCGGGATCCGCAATCGCCGCGGCGACGGCGGCCAGGCGGGTGTCGGCGTGGTCTGCGTCCATGGTTCGCCAATCTCCGAAATGTGATTGCAAGTCCGCAGCTTAGCGCCGTCCCGCGCGGCGGCACAACCCCGCGCCCGCGCGCCGCGATAGATGGCGTGTATTGCACGAGACGCAATCGGTATTTCCGCTTTGCGCACGGACTCCCTAGCATAGGTTCACCGCGGTGATGCCGCCATCCGAACCCATCAGGAGACTGTCCGTTCATGGACTCCACGCTGTCGCCCGAACATCACGAAATCCGCGACGCCATCCTGCAGGCGTGCCGTCCCTTCGACGCCGACTACTGGTATCGCAAGGACCAGGACGGCGGCTTCCCGGACGACTTCCATCGCGCCATCGCCGAGGCCGGCTGGCTGGGAATCTGCATTCCCCAGGCCTATGGGGGGGCGGGGCTGGGCATAACCGAGGCCGCGGTGATGATGCAGGCCGTGGCCGAATCGGGCGCCGGCATGAGCGGCGCGTCGGCCCTGCACATGAATATCTTCGGGCTCAACCCGGTGGTGAAGTTCGGCACCGAGGCGCAGAAGCAGCGTGTGCTGCCGCCCCTGATCCGCGGCGAGGAGCGTACCTGTTTCGCGGTGACCGAGCCCAATACCGGCCTGAACACCACGCAGCTCAAGACCATGGCGGTGCGCAAGGGCGACCGTTATGTCGTGCATGGCGCCAAGACCTTCATCTCCACGGCCAGCATCGCCGAGAAGGTCCTGCTGCTGGCGCGCACCACGCCGCTGGAGCAGGTCGGCAGGAAGACCGACGGGCTCAGCCTGTTCTATACGGACTTCGACCGCGCCCGCATCGAGGTGCGCGAGATCCCCAAGATGGGCCGCAAGGCGGTCGACTGCAATCAGCTGTTCATCGATGGCCTGGAAATCCCGGCCGACGACCTGGTCGGCGACGAGGGCAAGGGTTTTCATTACATCCTGCATGGGATGAACGCCGAGCGCGTCCTGGTCGCGGCCGAGGCGGTGGGCCTGGGGCGCTGCGCCCTGGCCCGGGCGGCCCGGTACGCCAGGGAGCGGGTCGTGTTCGACCGCCCCATCGGCCAGAACCAGGGCGTGCAGCATCCCCTGGCCGAAAGCTGGATGGAACTGGAAGCGGCCAGCCTGATGACCTTCCACGCGGCGGCCAGGTTCGACCGCGGCGAGTCCTGCGGCACCGAAGCCAGCGCCGCCAAGTACCTGGCGGCCGAAGCGGGCTTCAAGGCGTGCACGGCCGCGGTGATGACGCATGGCGGCTACGGCTACGCGAAGGAATACCACGTCGAGCGCTACCTGCGCGAGGCGCTGATTCCGCGCATCGCGCCCATCAGTCCGCAGATGATCCTGAATTTCGTCGCCGAGAAAGTGCTCGGACTGCCCAAATCCTATTGAGGAGCCCGCCGCCATGACCCTGCTCGATACCGAAGTGCGCATCTACTGGGAAGACCTGGAGCCGGGCACGCGCTTCGGCACGCGCAAGCGCACCGTCACCGAAACCGACCTGGTCAACTTCGTCAACCTGACCTGGCTGACCGAGGAACTGTTCAGCAACGGCGAGCCCGCCGACCGCGCGCACATGGGGATAACCGGACGCGTGGTGCCCGGCGGGCTGGTCTACGTATTCGCCGAAGGGCTGGTCGCGCCTTCTTTCCAGGCCGCGGGGATCGCCTTCCTGAACGCCGAGCTGGACATCAAGGGGCCGACGTTCGTCGGCGATACCCTGCATGTGGAGTGCGAGGTCGTGCAGCGGCGCATGACCTCCAGGCCCGGCCGCGGCCTGGTGCGCACCCGCAATACCGTGGTGAACCAGCACGGGGAGCCGGTCCTCGTCTATACGCCTTTGCGCATGATGCGCACACGTCAGATTCCATAACGACAACAGACCAGGGAGACACGCATGAACAGCAATCGTCGCCGCATGCTCACCGCGATGGCGGGAATGGCCGGCATGACCGCCTTTCCGTTCGCGCACGGAAGCGCCGGCGCCTGGCCCGAGCGGCCCATCCGGCTGATCCTGCCCTACGCCGCGAGCGGGCCGACCGACGTGGTGGCGCGCCGGATCGCCGCCCGCCTGGCCGAGCGGCTGGGCCAGCAGTTCATCGTCGAGAACAAGCCCGGCGCCGGCGGCAACATCGCCAGCGAGTTCGTCGCCAAGTCCGCGGCCGATGGCTATACCGCGCTCTACCATTCGTCGGGCATCGCGATCGCGCCGGCGCTGTACAGCAAGATGGGCTACGACCCCGCGCGCGACCTGGCCGCCGTGGCGATGCCGGCCTCGATTCCCGCCATCATCATCGCGGGCCCCGCCTTGCCCGGCAGCGTCGCCACGCCCGCGCAATTCGTGCAGTACCTCAGGGACAATCCGGGCAAGCTGAGCTATGGCTCGGGCGGCGTGGGCAACATCACCCACCTTGCGGTGGAGCTGATGCTGCAGGAAACCGGTACGCAGGCCACGCATGTCCCGTACAAGGGCACGGCGCCGGCCATGGTGGACCTGATCGGCGGGCGGGTGCACTTCATGCTCGACGCCCTGAGCACGGCGCTGCCCGCTATCCGGGAAGGGCGGGCGCGTGCGATCGCCGTCACCAGTCAGCAACGCGCCGCGGTGCTGCCCGACGTGCCGACCCTGGCCGAAACCGTGATTCCGAAATTCGCGGCGACCACCTGGCACGGCGTGTTCGTGCCGGCGTCGACCCCGGCCGCCGTGGTGGCGCGCCTGAACGCGCAGATCAACCTGGTGGCGCAGGAACCCGAACTGGCGCGCCAGTTCGCCGAGCAGGCGGTGGAGCTGCATGCCTCGACCCCGGCGGCGTTCGCGGCCTTCCTGGGCGAGGAGATCGCGCGCTGGGGCACGGCCGCGCGCGAGGCCGGCGTGACGCCGGCCTGAGGCGGCGGGCGCTCAGGCGGCGGGCGGCGGCGCGGCGGCGTGGACGGCGCGGGTGTTTTCCACGAAGCGCAGCGTCGCCGCCGAGGCCGTCAGCGCGTCGTAGCCCAGCGCAATGCCGATGCGCAGCGACGCGGGCAGGTCCACCACCGGCAGCAGCCGGGCGCCGGTGCGCAGATAGCGGGCTGCCGCCGACGGCACCAGGGCCATGCCGATGCCGCTTTCGGCCAGCGCGATCGCGGTCGGCACCTGGACGATCTGCTGCACCACCTTGGGCGTGACGCCGGCCTCGCCGAAGGCCAGGCTGATGATGGCGTGCATGGCCGGCACCTTCTCGCGCGAGAACGCGATGAAGCGCTGGCCATCCAGGTCGGCCAGCCGCGCGCAGCTTTGCTGCGCCAGCGGATGGTCGGCCGGCACCGCGAGGATGAAATGGTCCTGCTCCAGGTCGATCAGCTCGGCATCGCAGGCGTCGAACAGCGGCGTGCGCAGCAGCGCCACGTCCACGGTGTGGGCCGCCAGTTCGCTCACCAGCTCGTGGGTGGTCGATTCGTGCAGCACCAGCTCGACGCGGGGGTAGCGCGCCTGGAAGCTGTGCAGGATGCGTGGCAGCACCGCATTGCTGGCCGTGTTGGAGAAGCCCACGACGATGCGCCCCTGGTCGCCGCTGACGTATTCCCTGGCGCAGCGCTGCAGTTCGTCGACGTTGCTCAAGGTGCGCCGGGCGTGCTTGAGCATGGCCGCGCCCGCCACCGTCAGGGACAGGCTGCGCGGCTTGCGGTCGAACAGCACGATGCCCAGTTCGTCCTCCAGCTTGCGGATGGCGGTCGACAGGGGCGGCTGGGCCATGTGCAGGCGCTCGGCGGCTCGATGGAAGTTGAGGGTTTCCGAAAGCACGACGAATTGCTGCAACTGACGAAGATCCATGGGTACGGGCCTGGCGGGGAAGCGGAAGGAATGGCACGAATATAGGCCAACCCGGGCATGCGCAGGGTTGGGCGGGGCGGCCGGCGGGGCGCGGCCGATTGCGGCACTTTTCTTGGGAGCGGGACATGGGACCATTGCAGGGAACGCGCGTCGTGGAGCTGGCCGGTATCGGGCCGGCGCCCATGGCCTGCATGTTGCTGGCCGATCTGGGCGCCGAGGTCGTGCGCATCGAACGCGCCGAGCCGGTCGAACTGGGCGTGGCGCGGCCCGCGCGCTACAACCTCCTGATGCGCAACCGCTGCCTGGTCGCCGCCGACTTGAAGCAGCCCGCCATGGTCGAGCAGGCGCTGGACCTGGTCGCGCGCGCCGATGTGCTGGTCGAAGGGTTCCGGCCGGGCGTGGCCGAGCGGCTGGGCCTGGGGCCGCAGGCATGCCAGGCGCGCAACCCGCGCCTGGTGTACGGCCGCATGACCGGCTGGGGGCAGTCCGGGCCGCTGGCGCAGGCGGCCGGGCACGACCTGAATTACGTCGCGCTGACCGGCATCATCCACGCCATCGGGCGCGCCGGCCAGCCGCCGTCGATTCCGCTGGCCTTGACCGGCGACATGGCAGGCGGCGCGCTGTACCTGGCGCTGGGCGTGCTGGCCGCCTTGCTGGAGCGCGGCCGCTCGGGCCTGGGCCAGGTCATCGACGCCGCCATCGTCGACGGCGCGGCGTCGCTGGCGACGGTCTTCTACGGCCTGTGCGCGGCGGGGCTGTGGCAGGACGCGCGCGGCACCAACATCCTGGATGGCGGCGCGCCTTTCTACGATGTCTACGAGTGCGCCGATGGCGCCTGGATTTCGGTCGGCCCCATCGAGGCGCGCTTCTACGCGCAATTGCTGGAGAAGCTGGAACTGCGCGCCCAGGATGTCGGCGCGCGCGACGACCGCGCCGCCTGGCCGCGCGCCAGGATGGCCATCGCCAGCCGCTTCCGTACCCGCACCCGCGATGCATGGTGCGCCTTGCTCGAGGGTTCGGATGTCTGCTTCGCGCCGGTCCTGTCGTTCGCAGAGGCGCCGGCGCATGCGCACCTGAAGGCGCGCGGCACGTTCGTCGAGGTCGATGGCGTGGTGCAGCCGGCGCCCGCCCCGCGCTTTGGCCGCACGCCGCCGGCCACGCCCCGGCCGCCGTCCGAGTCGCCGGACAGCACGCTTGCGGCGGTGCTGGCCCGCTGGGCCGCCGAAGACGAAGCGCGGCGCGGTTAGGGCGCCCGCTCGCGCGGCGTGCGGGCAAGCCGCGCGATCAGGCCCAGCGCGGCCAGCGCCAGCAGGCCGACCCAGGCGGCCACCCAGGTCCAGCCCCATGCGCCGGCAATGGCGCCGGCCACCGCCGGACCGACGAGCAGGCCGGTGTTGTTGCCCTGCATGATGATGCCCATGGTGGCGCCGGCGAGTTCCGGCCGGGGGGCGTGCTGCGGCGCGCCGGCCAGCAGGGCGGTGGGCACCAGCCCGCACAGCGCCGAGGCGGCCAGGCAGGCCAGGTAGGCGGCCGCGCCGGGCACCCCGGGCGCCATGGTCACGGCCGTGCCCAGGGCCAGCAGGACGAAGCCGGCCGCCATCAGGCGGGTGCGGGGCACGCCGCGCGCCAGCAGCGCGCCGCCGCCCAGGTTGCCGGCCACGCAGGCGGCGACCACCAGCGCGGCCAGCGGCCCGGCGGCCCAGGGCGCGACATGCAGGCGTTCGGCCAGGATGGAGGGCAGGAAGCCGAAGATGGAAAAATAGGCCGCCGTATACAGGCCGAACAGCATCGCGTACAGCCGCGGCCCGGGCGCGGCCAGGGTGGCGCGCAGTCCGGCCAGGGTGGTGCGGCGCGCCGCGGCCCTGCCCGGCAGGCCGCGCGTGCCCCATGCCAGCCAGCAGGCGTAGGCAAGCAGCGCCAGGCCGTAGAGGCGCCACATGCCGGACCAGCCCAGGTATTCCAGCGCGGGGGCGCTCAGCATGGCGGCGGCCACGCCCAGCGGCATGAAGGTGCTCCAGGCCGCCAGCGCCCGCGCGCGCGCCGGCGCCGTGCCGGTCGCGGCCACGATGAGCGACGGCGCCGATACGACCACGGCCAGAAAACCTATGCCTTCGGCCACGCGCAGCGCCAGCAGCCAGCCGATCGCGCCGGCCATCGCGCCCAGCAGCGACGCGACGCCCTGCGCCAGCATGCCGGCCACCGCCATGCGCCGCGCGCCCCAGGCATCGACCGCCATGCCGACGCCCGCGCCCAGCGCCGCGCCGATGGCGGCGAACGCGGACAGCAGCCAGGATGCCTGGGCCAGGCTGGCGTCCAGCGCGGCGCGCAGCTCGGGCAGGGCGGCGGGCACCTTGCCGACCTGCATGGCCGAGACGATGCCCGCCCCGACCACCAGCGCGACCACGCGCCCGTGGCGGGCGGGGGCGGCGCCGGGCGCGGCGGGCAGGGCGGAAGCGAGCGAGCGGGACATGGGGGGGTTCCGGTGGGCGGGCATGGCGCTACTGTGCCAGTCTTTCATGTTCCATGAAATTAGATATTTTCGTCCAAGCTGATCTAATATTTAGATCATGTTGGACAACCTCACGCTCGACCAGATGCGCACCTTCGCCGCCGTGGCGCAGGCCGGCAGCTTTCGCGCCGGGGCGGCGCGGCTGCATCGGGTGCAATCGGCCGTCAGCCACGCCATCGCCAACCTGGAGGCGCAGCTGCGCGTCACCTTGTTCGACCGCTCGGTCTACAAGCCGGTCCTGACGCCCGCGGGCCAGGCGCTGCTGGCCGACGTGCGCATCATCCTGGCCAAGGTCGACGCCCTGCGCGCCCATGCGCACGAACTGGGCGAAGGGGTCGAACTGGGCCTGTCGCTGGCGGTCGATACGCTGTTTCCGCCCGACGCGGTGGCGCATGCGCTCAAGGCCATGCACGCGCGCTATCCCAGCGTGGGAGTGCGGGTCGAATATGCCTCGCTGGGCGGGCCGGCGCAGGCGCTCAAGGCGCGCCGCTGCACGCTGGCGGTCGCCGTGCTGGAGCGGCCCGACGACCAGATCCGGCGTCGCTTCCTGGCGCCGGTCACCACCTGGGCGGTGGCCGCGCCGGGCCATCCGCTGGCGCGCGGCGAGGCCGGCACGGAGCTGGCCGATCATCTGCAGGTGGTGGTCGAGGATCTGTCCGCCGCCACGCGCGGCCGCGATTACGGCGTGCTGTCGCCGCGCACGTGGCGGGTGGGCGACATGGTCACCAAGCTGGCGCTGCTGCGCGCCGGCGTGGGCTGGGGCAGCCTGCCCGCCTGGCTGGTGCAGGCCGACCTGCGGGCAGGCACCCTGGTGCGCCTGCCGCTGGCCGAGCTCGGCCCGGACGGCGCGGTGCAGATGCGCGCCTACCTCAGCCACCGCGCCGACGAGCCGCTGGGGCCGGCGGCGCGCAGCCTGTGCGACCGCCTGCGCGAAGGCGCGGCGGCGCTGCGCGGCTGACGCCGCAGCGGCCGCGCCGGCCGGTGTATATATATCGCATGGCGACGCCGGTATGATGCCGGCCGTAATCCGACTTCCCGCACAGGGCGGGCCGCGCGGCCCGCGAGTACCGCATCATGTTCCAGCGTTTCGAATTGGCGCAGTTGCCCGTCAGCCCATGGCGCAACGGCGGCGGCGCCACGCGCGAAGTGGCGCGCCATCCCCAGGGCGCCGCCGCGGACGGCTTCGAATGGCGCGTCAGCGTCGCCGATATCGGCGCGGACGGGCCGTTCTCGGCCTATCCGGGCATCGATCGCAGCATCACCCTGCTCGAGGGCGCTGGCGTGCGCATGCGCTCGGCCGACGGCACGCTCGACCACTTGCTCGACGTGGCGCTGCGCCCGTTCGCCTTCGCCGGCGAACATGCCATCGACGCGACCTTGCTGGGCGGACCATCGCGCGACTTCAATGTCATGACGCGGCGCGGCCGCTGGCGCGCCGAGGCGCGCGTGCTGCACGGCCAGGCCGTGCTGGCGCCGGCGCCAGCCGGCGTGCTGTTTGCCGCCGGCGGCGATTGGCGCGTGCAATGCGACGCTGGCCAGGCGCTGCTGCGCGCCGGGGCCGGCGTGGTGTGGCGCGCCGCGGCCGGCGCCATCCACGCCACGCCGCTGGGCGGCGAGGGCGGACTGATCGCGGTGCGCCTGCTGGAGGCGGGCGCGACGGCGGTTGCGCCGGATGCGTGACCGTTCCATGGGTGGGACGCTGAGGGCGTGATTCCCCCTCTACCGGAACCGGGCCGCCGGCCCTATCTTGCTTACATGCACCCCTCGCGCCGCGAGGCGCCCGCAAGGAGGAAACCATGAAGCAAGTCATCGGCACGCACAGCGCTCCCCGTCCCCACTGGGTGGGTGACGGCTTCCCTGTCCGCTCGCTGTTTTCGTACCACAGCCTGGGCCGTGAGCTCAGCCCGTTCCTGTTGCTGGACTATGCCGGTCCGGCGCAGTTCGACGCCACCGCCCGCCAGCGCGGCGTGGGCGAGCATCCGCACCGCGGCTTCGAGACCGTCACCATCGTGTACGAGGGCGAAGTCGCGCACCGCGACTCGACCGGGCAGGGCGGGGTGATCGGTCCCGGCGACGTGCAATGGATGACGGCCGGCGCCGGCATCCTGCACGAGGAGTTCCACTCCGAGGCCTTCGCGCGCCGCGGCGGTCCGCTCGAAATGGTGCAGCTGTGGGTCAACCTGCCGGCTCGCGACAAGATGGCCGCGCCGACCTACCAGAGCATCGTGGACAGCGACATCCCGCGCCTGGCGCTCGACGGCGAGGCCGGCACGGTACGCGTCATCGCCGGGGCGTTCGGCGAAGCCGGCGCGGGGCCGGCGCGCACCTTCACGCCGGTCAACGTGTGGGATGTGCGGCTGGCGGCGGGCAAGCAGGCCGTGCTGCCGGTGCCGGACGGCCACAACGCGGCGCTGGTGGTGCTGCGCGGCACGGTGCTGGTCAACGGCGCGCAAGTGCTGCGCGACGCCCAGATGGCCGTGCTCGAGCGCGGCGGCGCGGGCGTGCAGGTCGAGGCCAACAACGATGCGGTGCTGCTGGTGTTGAGCGGCGAGCCCATCGACGAGCCGGTGGTGGGCCATGGGCCGTTCGTCATGAACACCCAGGCCGAGATCGTGCAGGCCATCGACGACTTCAACCGCGGCGCGTTCGGCCGCATGGGCTGAGCGGCCATCCCCACGAGGGGGGCCTGTCCCCACGGGGACAGGCCCCCTCTCTCCGACATTTCCTGCTTTACGTGGAGCAAATACCTGACGCTGGCGCGGACATCTGCGAGTTACTCTGGCTTGCCTTCGTAGCAACCTCTGCCGGCGTTCATCCGCCGGTTTTTTTTATCCGGCCAGCCATGTCCCCATCCCCTCTCATTTCCCATCGCGCGGCGTCGGCCGATCTGGCCGGCATGGTGCGCCAGGCCCGCCAGCGCATCCTCCTGCAAGGCAACGTGCCCGGTTTCGATGTGGCGCGCCAGATCGAACTGCTGCATGGGCTGGCCGAGTCCGAGCTGGGCCGCTTCCTGTTGCTGTACCGCGGCCTGAACGCCGAATGGACCCATCGCCTGGTCACCCACCAGCCCGGCAGCGGCGCGCTCGCCCCGCTCGAGCGCGTGTTCTACGAGCGCCTGCCGGCGGTGCTGGCCACGCGCGAGCGCCATGGCCATTTCCGGCGGGCGCTGCAGCGCCATCTCCGCCCGGGTTGCGTGGTGGCGTCGGTGCCGTGCGGCTGGATGAGCGAATTGCTGGCGCTGGACTACAGCGCCTGCCCCGGCGTGCAACTGGTCGGCATCGACTACGATCCCGAGGCCCTGGACGGCGCAACGCGCCTGGCGGCCGGGCATGCGCTGGCCGGGCAGATCACCCTGCATCGCCAGGATGCCTGGAAGCTGGATACGCGCGAGGGCTACGACCTGCTGACCAGCAACGGCCTGAACATCTACGAGCCCGACGACGCGCGCGTCACCGAGCTCTA
Source organism: Bordetella bronchiseptica (assembly GCF_900636925.1). NCBI lineage: Bacteria > Pseudomonadati > Pseudomonadota > Betaproteobacteria > Burkholderiales > Alcaligenaceae > Bordetella > Bordetella bronchiseptica. The sequence continues at coordinate 3,800,745 of NZ_LR134326.1, read as the reverse complement.
CCGCCGTTTCTGGCAGGCCCTCAAGCCGGGCGGGGCGCTGGTCACCAGCTTCCTGACCCCGCCGCCGGCGCTGTCGCCCGACTCTCCGTGGGACATGCAGGCCATCGACCCGCACGATCTGCAACTGCAGCAGCTGGTGTTCACGCGCCTGATCCAGCCGCGCTGGAACGCCCTGCGCACCCACGCCCAGACGCGCGCCCAGCTCGAGGAGGCGGGCTTCACCGACCTGCGCTTCGAGGACGACCGGGCGCGGCTGTTTCCCACCGTGATCGCCCGCAAGCCGGCCTGACGCTCGCCGGTAACAGGGACGCATGGCCGCCGGCGAGGCCGCGCGGATCACACTACAATAGGCGCCGTCCTCGCCGGGACGCCCTCGACGCGCCGCCTTGCAGGCCTGCGCGCCCATCCCGGGCCACGGCTGCCGCCGCCCGGGAAACCGCTGCCGCGGATCGCTGCGATCCGCGCTCCCTCCGTCGTCTTGATATGTCCGGTAGTTCCGCCCTTTCCTTCCTGCGCACGCTGTGCAGTCTGCGCTGGCTGGCCATTGCTGGCCAGGCGGTCACCATCGTGGCGGTCAGCAGCGTGCTCGAGCTGGACCTGCCGCTGCGGCCGCTGTGGCTGGGCGTGCTGGTCCTGGTGGTGTTCAACCTCTATGCCAGCTGGCGGCTGCGGCGCCTCTCGGACGTGTCCTATGTCACGGCCTTTGCGCATCTGCTGGTGGACATCGGCGTGCTGGCCTGGATGGTGGGCTGGAGCGGCGGGATCACCAACCCGTTCGGCCTGATGTTCCTGATCCTGACCGCGCTGGCGGCGCTGGCCCTGCCCAGCAACTGGGCCCTGGCCACCGGCCTGGCCAGCCTGGCGGGCTACACGCTGGCGGCGATTTTCGGCCAGCCGCTGCGCCACGAGGATACCTACACGCTGCTGCTGGGCGGGCTAGCGTTCAACTTCGTGATCTCGATCGGCGTGGTGCTGTATTTCTCGACCCGCCTGGCCGCCGACATGCGCGCGCGCGAGCGCGAACTGGCCGCGCTGCGCGAACGCTTCACCCGCAACGAAGGGATCGTGGCGCTGGCCACCCACGCCGCGGCCATGGCGCACGAACTGAATACGCCGCTGGCGACCATGACGCTGCTGGCCGACGAGATCGCCGCCCAGGCCAGCACGGTGGACCTGCGCAACGATGTCGACACGCTGCAGCAATTATTGACCCTGTGCCGGGAACGTATCCGCAATCTGGCGGTCCCAACCGAGGTCGATCTGGTGCGCGTGGTGGGGCAGTGGCGGCTGGTGCGGCCCACGGTGGACCTGCATCGCACCGGTTCGCTGCCCGCCAGCCTGCGGGTCGATCCCGCCATCGCGCATCTGCTGCAGGCGTTGTTGAACAACGCCGCCGATGCGGGCGAGGCGGCCGGCGAGCCGCGCGTGGACCTGCGGCTGGACTACCGCGACGGCGTGCTGACCGGCGAGGTCAGCGACCACGGCGCGGGTTTCGACCCCAGCCATACGCTGCTGCCGGCCACCAGCCTGTTCAACAGCGGCAAGCCCGGCGGGCTGGGCGTGGGGCTGGCGCTGTCGCACGCCACCGTCGAGCAGCTGGGCGGCGCCATGACCATGACCGCGGCCGAAGGCGGCGGGGCGCGCATCCGTTTTACTTTACCGCTCGGCCTGGGCCGGGCATCCGCGAAGCCATGAATCTATCCGAACCGGGACTGCTGATCGACGACGACGAGCTGTACCTGCGTACCTTGCAGCGCAGCCTGGCGCGCCAGGGCCTCGAAACCCGCACCGCGGCCAGCATCGCCGAGGCGCTGCGCGTGGCCGAGGACATCCGGCCTTCCTTCGCGCTGGTGGACCTGCGGCTGGGCGAGGAAGACTCCGGCCTGACGCTGATCCGCCCGCTGCGCGCGCTGCGGGCCGACATGCGGATCCTGCTGGTCACCGGCTACGCCAGCGTGGCCACGGCGGTCGAGGCCATCAAGCGCGGCGCCGACGATTACCTGCCCAAGCCCGCCACCGCGCCCATGATCCTGCGCACGCTGGGCCTGCTGAAGGCAGAAAGCGTTACGATTGAGTCCACCATGACGCCGTTGCACCGCCTAGAATGGGAACACATCCAGCAGGCGCTGTCCGAAACCGGCGGCAATGTATCGGCCGCCGCGCGCCTGCTGGGCATGCATCGCCGCTCGCTGCAACGCAAGCTGGCCAAGAAGCCCGGCCCGGAGCGCGAAGCGCAGCTTGATTGAAATCAAGTGGTGCGACATTTTGTCGCACTTGGCGGGGCCGGCTGCTCCCCGTCCCGGCAGGGCCAGCTGTACTGTTTGTGCACTGCAATGGTGCATCCAGCCCCCGGCTGTGCGACTTTCTGTCGCATCCCATCGCTCCACGTACTGCCTAACATAGGAAGGTTTGCTGCTGCGCAGCACCTCTTTCCCACATCGTAGAAGGCTGTACGTGAAACACCCCCACCTTGCGACCATCGCGCGCACGCTCGGCGTCGGCGCGGTCCTCCTGCTTGGCGGCTGCACCCTGGAAGTCCTGTCTCCCAAGGGAGACATCGGCGCCCAGGAAAAGACGCTCATTCTCACCGCCCTCGGGCTGATGCTGATCGTCGTGGTGCCGGTCATCCTGATGACGCTGTACTTCGTCTGGAAATATCGCGAGGGCAGCGTGCACGCGCAGCGGGAATACGCGCCCAAGTGGTCGCACTCCAACGCCATCGAGGCGGTGGTCTGGACGGTGCCGTGCATCATCGTGGCCATCCTGGCCGTGCTGACCTGGAAGTCCTCGCACGCGCTCGACCCCTACCGCCCGATCGAGTCGGACGTCAAGCCGGTCAACATCGACGTGGTGTCGCTGGACTGGAAGTGGCTGTTCATCTACCCCGACTACGACATCGCCACGGTCAACGAGATCGTCTTCCCGGTCGACGCGCCGGTGCAGTTCCGCATCACCTCCGCCTCGGTGATGAACTCGTTCTTCATCCCCCAGCTGGGCAGCCAGATCTACTCGATGGCCGGCATGGAGACCAAGCTGCACCTGATCGCGCGCGAAGCCGGCAGCTACGACGGCCTGTCGGCCAACTACAGCGGCGCCGGCTTCTCGGGCATGCGCTTCAAGGCCATCGCCACGACGGACCAGGGCTTCGAGGACTGGATCGCCAGGATCCGCGCCACCAACAACCCGCTGACGCCCCAGGCCTACGCCGATCTGGCCAGGCCGAGCGAGCGCACGCCGGTGACCCTGTACTCGACCGCGCCCACGGGCATGTTCGATTTCATTATGCATAACCAGATGAGTAAGCTGGCCGGCGTTGACCCGTTCAACTGCACGCCCGCGACCAAGAATCTGATCGCTACCGCGGAGTAATTGATGTTCGGGAAACTCTCACTAGAGGCCATTCCGTTCCATGATCCCATCATCATGGGCACGATGGTCGTCGTCATCCTGGGGGGCGCCACCCTGCTGGGGGCGGTCACTTACTTCGGTAAGTGGAAATACCTGTGGACCGAATGGTTTACCTCGGTCGATCACAAGAAGATCGGCATCATGTACATCATCGTGGCCCTGGTGATGCTGCTGCGCGGCTTCGCCGACGCCATCATGATGCGCACGCAGCAGGCCGTCGCCTCGGCCGACTCGGCCGGCTTCCTGCCGCCGCATCACTACGACCAGATCTTCACCGCCCACGGCGTCATCATGATCTTCTTCATGGCGATGCCTTTCATCACGGGCCTGATGAACATCGTCGTGCCGCTGCAGATCGGCGCGCGCGACGTGGCCTACCCGTTCCTGAACTCGCTCAGCTTCTGGCTGTTCATGGTCGGCGTGGTGCTGCTGATGCTGTCGCTGTTCGTGGGCGAGTTCGCCGCGACCGGCTGGCTGGCGTACCCGCCGCTTTCGGGGCTGGACTACAGTCCGGGGGTAGGGGTCGACTACTATCTCTGGGCCTTGCAGCTATCAGGTCTGGGCACCACGCTGAGCGGCATCAACTTCATCGTCACCATCATGAAGATGCGCGCGCCCGGCATGGCGCTGATGAAGATGCCGGTGTTCACCTGGACGGCGCTGGTCACCAACATCCTGATCGTGGCCGCCTTCCCGGTGCTGGCCGCCACGCTGGCCCTGCTGACGCTGGACCGCTACCTGGACATGCACTTCTTCACGAATGACCTCGGCGGCAACGTGATGATGTATGTCAACCTGATCTGGATCTGGGGCCACCCCGAGGTGTACATCCTGGTCCTGCCGTGTTTCGGCGTGTTCTCGGAAATCGTCGCCACCTATTCGAAGAAGACCCTGTTCGGCTACAAGTCCATGGTCTACGCGACCGCCTCGATCGGCGTGCTCTCGTTCCTGGTCTGGCTGCACCACTTCTTCACCATGGGCGCGGGCGCCAACGTCAACGCGTTCTTCGGCATCATGACCATGATCATCTCCATCCCGACGGGTGCGAAGGTGTTCAACTGGCTGTTCACCATGTACCGCGGCCGGGTGGAGTTCTCGCTGCCCATGCTGTGGACCATCGGTTTCATGATCATCTTCGTCATCGGCGGCATGACCGGCGTGCTGATGGCCATCCCCGCCGTGTCGTTCGTGCTGCACAACAGCCTGTTCCTGGTTGCGCACTTCCACAACACCATCATCGGTGGCGTGGTGTTCGGGTGCATCGCCGGCATGGTGTACTGGTTCCCCAAGGCCTTCGGCTTCAAGCTGAACGAACGCCTGGGCAAGTACTCGTTCTGGTGCTGGTTCGTCGGCTTCTTCCTGACCTTCACGCCGATGTACCTGCTGGGCTTCAAGGGCATGACCCGTCGCCTGAACACCTACGACAACCCCGAGTGGCAGCCCTACCTGCTGGTGGCGCTGGTGGGCGCGACCCTGATCATGCTGGGCATCTTCTTCCTGCTGCAGCAGGTGTTCGTCAGCATCCGCGACCGCAAGGAAAACATGGACGTCACGGGCGACCCGTGGGGCGGCCGCACGCTGGAGTGGTCCACTTCCTCGCCGCCGCCGTTCTACAACTTCGCCCACGTGCCGCACATCGACTCGCTCGACCAGTTCTGGGAAGACAAGGAAAACGGCCGCGCCTACCAGCGTCCGGCCAAGTACGAAGACGTGCACATGCCGCGCAACACCGCCGCGGGCATCTACATCGGCGCCTTCGGCCTGGCGATGTCCTTCGGCCTGATCTGGCACATGTGGTGGCTGGCCATCGTCGGCTTCCTGGGCATGATCGTGTCCTTCGTGGTGCGTTCGTATGATCGCGACGTCGATTACTACGTGCCCGCCAAGGAAGTTGAAGAGATCGAAAACGCTTACTTCGGAAAGTTGCAGCAGAAGGCTGCCTGAACCATGACCAACGCCGTAGCTACCCATCCTCACGCCGGTGACCATCACGGTCACCACGACGATGGATCCAAGACCGTCCTCGGTTTCTGGATCTACCTGATGAGCGACTTGCTGATCTTTTCGGTACTGTTCGCGACGTTCGCCGTGCTCTCCAGCGCCACCGCTGGCGGGCCCACCGGCAAGGACCTGTTCGATCTCTCGTTCGTGCTGGGCGAGACCATGCTGCTGCTGGTCAGCAGCTTCACCTTCGGCATGGCCATGCTCAACCTGCACGCAGGCAGCAAGGGCAAGGTCATCGCCTGGCTGTGGGTCACGTTCCTGTTCGGGGCGGGGTTCATCGTCATGGAGGTGTACGAGTTCCATCACCTGCTGAGCATCGGCGCCGGTCCGCAGACCAGCGCCTACCTGTCGGCGTTCTTCACGCTGATCGGCACGCACGGCCTGCACGTCACGTTCGGCCTGATCTGGATCCTGGTGATGATCCACATGCTCAGCCGCTATGGCATCGACCCGATCACCACGCGTCGCCTGTCCTGCCTGAGCCTGTTCTGGCACTTCCTGGACATCGTCTGGATCTGCGTTTTCACCTTTGTCTACCTGCTGGGAGCCCTCTGATGTCGCACGCGGTTACCTCCGAGGACCACGGCCACGCCGATCACGGCAGCCTGAAGTCCTACCTGATCGGCTTCGCGATCTCGCTGGTCCTGACCTTCGGTTCGTTCGGCCTGGTGATGGCCGGCACCGTGCCGCGCGGCATCGCGCTGGCCGGCGTGGTCGTCCTGTGCGTGGCCCAGCTGCTGGTGCAGCTGGTGTTCTTCCTGCACATGGGCGGCTCGAAGAAGCAGCGCGACAACGTGACCACCTTCGTGTTCACCATCCTGATCATCGCCATCATCGTCGGCGGGTCGGTGTGGGTGCTGCACAACATGAACGCCAACATGATGCATCCCATGCCGGGCTGATCCGGGCATCGATGCGCAGGCCGGCGCCATGGCGCCGGCCTTGGTTCGCCGACAACCCCCCGGGCTTGCCCGGGGGGTTGTCGTTTGTGGGGTGGCCCGGGCGGCCGGGTTGCCGGCTCAGCGTGGCGCCAGGTTCCTGGCCGTGGTTTCCTCGGTCAGCGCATCGTGGTGCACGGCGCCCAGCAGCGTGTCGAGCAGCCCGGGAAAGCGCGCGTCCAGATCGTCGCGGCGCAGCGACAACAGGTTCTCCCGTCCATTGGGCCGCTGCCAGATGACTCCGCTGTCGCGCAGCACGCGCCAGTGATGGGTCAGCGTCGATTTGGGGATGCCTTGCAGCACGGCGCTGCATGAGCATTCCCCGCCGGCCGCCAGCGCGCGCACCACGGTCAGGCGCAGCGGGTTGCCGAGCGCGTTCAGCACGTTTTCCAGGCGGATTTGCCCGCGTTCAGGGTGGTTGGGAAGCATCCTGGCAGTCTATTCCATAGTACGCGTATCTACAAACCAACACGGTCCAGGGGGTTGCGCAGATTTTAATTGTTCGATTGTCCTCGTACTATTATAGTACGTATGTTTTCGTACTATCGAACTCTACCTGGAGAATCGCATGCCTTCCCTTTCCGCCGCGCGCGCCCACCGTTCGCTGGGCTGGAGCCTGGCGCTGCTCGCCTTCGCGCAGCTCATCTACTCCCTGGATATCAACATCGTGTTCGTGGCCCTGCCGGAGATCGGCGCGGGCCTGGGCTTTTCCGAACAGACCCTGCAATGGGTGGTCAGCGCCTATACGGTGTTCTGCGGCGGCTTCCTGCTGCTGGGCGGGCGCGCCGTCGACCTGCTGGGCCAGCGGCGCATGTTCATCGGCGCGCTGTGGCTGTACGCGTTGTCGTCGCTGGTCGGCGGGCTGGCCTGGAACCCGGCGGTCATCGTGATCGCGCGCGCGGTGCAAGGCATCGGCGCCGCGCTGCTGTTTCCGTCCACGCTGTCGTTGATCAACCGCCTGTTCGAGGAAGGCCCGCCGCGCAACCGCGCGCTGGCGATCTGGGGCGGCGCCGGCGCCAGCGGCCTGACGCTGGGTTCGCTGGCCGGCGGCGTGCTGACCAGCGCCTATGGCTGGCCGTCGGTGTTCTTCGTCAACGTCCTGCTGGCCGGCATCGCCATCGTGGCGGGGTTCCTGGTGATTCCCAAGGACGCCCCGCGCGCCGCGCGCCGCAGCTTCGACATGCCGGGCGCGCTGACGGCGACGGCGGGGGCCACGCTGCTGGTCTATGCCCTGGTGCAGGGGCCGGAGGACGGCTGGCTGGCCACGCCCATCTTCGCGTCGCTCGCGCTGGCCGCCGTGTTCCTGCTGGCCTTCGCGGTGATCGAGTCGCGCAGCCGCGACCCCTTGATGCCGATGCGGCTGTTCGGCAACGGCAGCCTGGTGGTGGGCATGATCCTCACGTTCATATTCATGGGCACCTTTGGCGCGTTGCCGTACTTCCTGACGCTGCTGTTCCAGAACGTGCAGGGCTACAGCGCCTTGCAGACCGGGCTGGCCTTCATCGTGCCGTCGCTGGCGATCTTCTTCGGCACGCAGCTCGGGGCGCGTCTGGCCAACCGGCTGTCCGCGCGCAGTACGCTGGTCGCGGGCTTCGTGACCGGCATCGCCGGCACGCTGGCGCTGGCGAGCGCCGCTTTCGTCGGCGCACCCTATGCGCTCATCCTGCCCGGCCTGGTCGTCTCTGGCATCGGGCAGGGCATTGTCTGGACCACGATGTGGATCGTCGCGGCTTCCGGCGTGGCGCACCACGAGCAAGGCATAGCCTCGGGCATGGCGTCGACGACGCTGAACGTCGGCAACGCCATCGGTATTGCCGTGCTGGTGGCCTACGCCAACCGCGGCATCGGCGGGCTGCACGGCGATGCGCTGCGCGCAGGCCTGGCCGCGGGCGCGCAGCATGCCTTCTACCTGGCGGCGGCCGGGCTGGTGCTGGGCCTGCTGGTGTCGCTGGCGTTCTCGCCCAGGGCAGGCGCCGGCGCGCGGGTCGGCGCGGCCTGAGCAGGCCCGGCCGCCGCGGGCCCCGGCGGCCTCAGCCTTGGCGCCGCGCGCGCCGGCGCGCCAGCCAGGCGTCCAGCGAGACGCAGCCGGGGCCGCGCGCGACCAGGTACAACAGCACCGTGGCCCATACGCCATGCGTGGCGTAGGCGTCCGGATACACGAATACCTGGATGACCAGGGTCATCAGCAACAGCCCAAGCGCCGACCAGCGCGTGGCCAGCCCCAGGATCAGCAGGACGGGCAGGATGTGCTCGACGCTGGCCGCCAGCAACGCGGCCAGTTCGGGAGGCAGCAGCGGCACCTGGTATTCGTCGCGAAACAGGCTGATGGCCGATTCGCTCAGCATGGGCCAGCCCAGGTCGAATTCGCCGGCCAGTGCGTTGACGGCGAATCCTTCGACCTTGGTCTGGCCCGACAGCCAGAAGGTGGCGGCGATCGAGCAGCGTCCCAGCAGGGCGATCAGGCAGTGCGGGATCCGCTCGAAGCAGCGGATGGCATGGGCGTGCAGGCGGCAGGCGAAACGGGACATGGCTTATTCCTCGATGGAGATGACGGCGCCGTGACGGATCAGCAGCGCCAGGAGATGGTCCAGCGCCAGGCCGGGATCGGCGGCCTGGCTGTGCGCGGCGCTCAGCGGCAGGCCGGCGCGCAGGGCGCGCACGAAGGCGGCGGCGCTGGCCGCCAGCGGGATCGCGAGCACCGCTTCGGCGGGGTCGCGCAGCACCAGCGCGCCCTGCGCGGCATACGGGTCGACCTCGGCGATGTCGAGCGCGCCCTGGTGGGCCGCCCATAGCGCATGGATGGCGTAGGGCGAGACCAGCGCGCGCGCCGCCGGATGCAGCCGCAGCCGCGCGCTGGCGGGCTTGCTCAGGGCGGCGATGCGCGCGCCGGCCGCCGCCGCGTCCAGCGCGACGGCGTCCGCGGCGCAATAGGCCCGCACCCGCAGGTATTCCAGCCGCGCCATGTCGGCCAGGTAGGGCACGCCGGCGGCCGGCGCATGGGCGGCCACGAAGGCGGCGAACGCGCCGCCGTAGCGGGCCAGCACGGGGCTGCGCGGCAGCCGCCGCGCCACATAGGCGTGCGCCATGGCGTGGAAGAAGTCCGGTCCGACCAGTTCCCGGCAAACCGGGAAGGTGTCGGCCAGCGCCTGGATCAGCGAGGCCACGACATTGTTGCGGTAGATGGCGTAGCGTTGCGCCGGGTCGGCGTCGCCGGCGCGGCGCAGCCCGGGCGGGCAGGGCGCCAGCGGGTCCAGCAGGGCACGGGCGAAGGCGGCCTGGGGATGCATGCGCGCCGCCGGGATCAGGCCGCCAGGGCCAGGCCGCGCGCCAGGCAGGCGGCGACGCGGCCGGTTTCGGCCAGCAGTGCGGCCAGCGGCGGAATGTTGCCGTCGCGCTCGAGCAGCGTGGCCACCGGTCCGGTCAGGGCCAGGGTGTATTCGTACAGATCCCAGACCGCTTCGTCCACGGGGGCGTCATGGCTGTCTATCAGCACGGCGCGGCCATGGGCGTCGCGCTGCCGGGCGTGGCCGGCGAGATGGATCTCGCCCACCGCCGCCAGCGGCAGGCGCGCCAGGTAGGCGCGCGCGTCGAAGCCGTGGTTGACCGCGCTGACGTACACGTTGTTGACGTCCAGCAGCAGTCCGCAGCCGGTGCGCGCGACCAGTTCGCACAGGAACTGCGCCTCGTCGATGTGCGAGGCCTCGAAGCGCACGTAGGTGGCGGGGTTCTCGAGCAGGATGGGCTGGCCCAGGCATTGCTGGAATTGGTCGATGTGGGCGCAGACGCGCCGCAACGCCGCATCGTCGTACACGATGGGCAGCAGGTCGTTGAAATAGCGGCCATCGTGGCGCGACCAAGCCAGGTGTTCGGAGATGCTGTCGGGCGCATAGCGGCGCTGCAGCTGGCGGTGTCCCGCCAGCAGGCGCGCATCGAGCGGATCGTGGCCGCCCAGCGACAGCCCGACCCCGTGCACCGAGATGGCGTAGCGCTCGCGCAGCCACGCCAGCTGCGCGTGCGCGGGCCCGCCGGGCACCATGTAGTTTTCGGCGTGGATCTCGAAGAACCCGAGGTCGGGCGGCTGTTCGACCAGCGTGGCATAGTGCTCGGGCTTGAAGCCCAGGCCTGCCCGGGCGGGCAGGCCTGGCGCCGGACGGGACGCGCGCGCGGGCATGGCCGGGATGTTCAAGACCCGGTCTTGACTTCCTTGAACGCCTCCAGCTGGCCGAAGCCGGTGGGGGAGGTGGGTGACTTGGTTTGTTCGCACGTGCCTTTCGGAACCTGCTTCCAGGCATTGCCTTGGTAGTCGACCTTCGAGGTGCCCGCGCAAGTGGTGCCGGCGCCGGCCTTGCAATCGTTCTTGCCCTTGAGCGCCACGCCGTAGCATTTCTCCATGTCGGTGGCGTGGGCGGCCGGGGCGGCCGCCAGGACGGCGGCGCTGCTCAGGGCCAGCGTGAGCATGGCGGTGGTGGATGTCTTCATGAATGAGCTCCGTAAAGTGAAGAACACAGCAAGCATGGTGGCGCGCCGGGACGGCGCGCACGCGCAGTGTGCGCGGAGCGCATCGGCTCGTCGCGCGAGCCGGTGTTTTTCTTACAGCCTGCTGCCGGGCGCGTCAGTCACGGGCAAGCCGGCGGATCGCCGGCCTCGTCGTCCCCGGGGTATCGCTGCGCCATGCGGCGCAATGCCGCGCAATGCCGCCAACTGGCGGCGGAAGGCGCGGCGGGCAACATGACGAGATTGTCAGAAGATTGTGCGCGAGCGTGGGAAACCGCTGTTTATAATCTCGGACCATGATTCAGACCGGCTCGCGCTCTCGTCGCCTGCTCGCCAGGCCGCTCGCATGGATCGCCTTGCTGGCGATCCTGTGGGCCGCCTGCGCGCCGCTGCTGATGCAGATGGCGCCGCAACGGCATGCGCCGCTGGCGCTGTCGGTCGACTATTGCACCGAGCAGGGGACGGCGACCGTGCAGCTGCCGCTGCTGCTGGCCGACGCGGGCCAGGCCGATGAGCACGATGGCCATGGCGCGCATCACGATGGCCTGGGCCACCTGGAACATTGCCCGTTCTGCCGCCATGCGCAGGGCGACCTGGCCCTGCTGCCGGTGATGCCGCGCGTGCAGCCCTTGCCGGCGCGCGCGATTTCCTATCCTCCCCTCTATTACGTTGCCCGGGCGTCGCAGCACGCCTGGACCGGCGCGCAGCCGCGCGCCCCGCCCGCCGCCGCCTGAGCGCGGCAGCCTTTTCGCGGCTTGCGCCGCGCTCACACGCTCCGAGACCAGCGCCCACGGCCAGCCGTGCCCGTCCGCCTTGCGGCCGGGCCGGCGGCGCGCCGCGCGCTGCCCGTCATCGACATGCCCGCCGGCTGCCGGCGCGGCGCCACAACGTGTGATCATGAAACAGACTTCCCTTTACTACGCCGCCCTGGGCCTGGCCGGGCTGGCGCTTGCCGCGCCCGCGCGCGCGCAGGAACAACAGGTTCCCGCCCAACTCGAGACGGTGGTCGTGCATGGCGCGCCCGAGGCCAACGGTCCGCTGGATCTCGACGCGGTCGACAGCACCGGCAGCCGCCTGGGCCTGACCCTGCGCGAGACGCCCGCCTCGGTGACCGTCATCAACCGCGAGCAGATCGAGGCGCGCGGCGCGCTCGACACGCAGGAAATCGCCCGCGGCATCGTCGGCGTGGACAATGCCTCGCCGCCCGGCTCGGCCGGCTCGGTGAGCTACCGCGGTTTCTCGGGCTCGCAGGTCAGCCAGTTGTTCAACGGCATTTCGGTGCAGTACGACGTGATCGCCGCGCGTCCGATCGACAGCTGGATCTACGACCGCGTCGAAGCCATCGGCGGGCCGTCCAGCTTCCTGTTCGGCGCGGGCGCGGTGGGCGGCGCCATCAACTACGTGACCAAGGTGGCGCAGCGCGACACGTTCTACGATGGCCAGCTGCGCCTGGGTTCGTACGGCGCGCGCCAGGCATCGGTGGGCCTGAACCGGCAATTGGCCGGCGAGCCGGGCGGGCGCGGCCAGTACCTGCGCATCGACGCCAACGCCAACGCGAGCGACGGCTGGGTCGACGGCAACCGCTCGCACGCCGAGCAGGTGGCGGCCTCGCTGCTGTCGGACCTGGGCGAACGCGTGACCCATACGCTGGCGCTGGAGTACCAGCACGAGACGGTGCACCGGCCGTATTGGGGCACGCCGCTGACCACCGACGGCGATGGCGTGGTGCGCGGCGAAGGGCACATCCGTGGCGGGACGCGCTTCAAGAACTACAACGTCGACGATGGCCAGTACGAGCAATCGGTGTGGTGGCTGCGTTCGCTGACCGAGTGGCAGGCCAGCGACCGCCTGAGTTTCCGCAATACGCTGTACTACTACCGCGCCGACCGCGATTTCCAGAACCTCGAGACCTATCGCTACAACCTGGGCAACAGCCAGGTGCTGCGCTCCGGTGCGCTGCTGCAGCGCCACGAGCAGCGCCTGCTGGGCAACCGCATCGAAGCCCTGTACCACAGCAGCCTGGGCGGCCTGCGCAGCGACTGGTCGTTCGGCGCCGACTACAGCGTCAACCGCCAGACGCGCTACCCCACCAGCGTGGCCGGGCAAGTCGACAGCGTGGACCCGTACGAGTTCGACCCGGGCGAGTTCTACGACATTCCGGGCATGCGGCGCGGCCACGTGCCGGACCGCGACAACAAGGTGCGCACGCTGGCCTTCATGCTGGAAAACCGCACCGAAGTGGGCGGCGGGGTCGCGCTGGTGACGGCCCTGCGGCACGACATCATCGACCTGGACCTGACCAACCGGCGCGCGGCCAGCGCGGCTTCGCCCGGGCATGCCTCGCGCCGCTACAACCCGACCACGGGGCGCGTCGCCGTCAACTGGGAGGTCAGTCCAGGCGCGACCTTGTACGCGCAATACGCTACCGCCGCCGATCCGCCGTCCGGCGTGCTGTCGACCGCGACCTTCGCCGATGTGCTGAACAACGACAAGCTGACCACCGGCACCCAGGTCGAGGCCGGCGGCAAGTTCGCGTTCTGGGACGGCCGCGGCACGGCGACCGTGGCGGTCTACGAGATCAAGCGCAAGAACCTCGCCACGCCCGATCCCCTCAACCCCGGCAGCAGCCTGCCGGTGGGCAGCCAGTCTGCCCGCGGGCTGGAGCTGGCCGGCGGATTGCAGTTGACGCGCGCCTTGTCGCTGCAGGCCAATCTGGCGCTGGTCGACCCCCGCTATGACGATTTCTCGCAGAACGTCGGCGGGGTGGCGGTCTCGCGCAACGGCAAGGTGCCGGTCAACACGCCGCGCCGGCTGGCCAATGTGTGGCTGGACTACGCCTTCGCGCCCGACTGGCGCGCCAGCCTGGCGGCGCGCCACGTGGGCAAGACCTATGCCGACGCGGCCAATACGGTGTGGGCGCCGGCCTATACCGTGTTCGACGCGGCGCTGTCGCATCGCATCGACCGCCATTTCAGCGTGACGGCGCGGGTGCGCAACCTGACCGACAAGGTCTATGCCGCCAGCGTGACCGGCGCGCCCATGTATTACCTGGGCGCGCCGCGCAGCGTCGAACTCGCGCTGCAGGCGCGCTTCTGAGGGAGCAGGCGATGACGACCCTGGTCTTGCGCGCCAAGCGCTGGCTGTATTTGCTGCATCGCTGGATGGGCGTGGGCCTGTGCCTGCTGTTCGTGCTCTGGTTCGCCTCCGGCGTGGTGATGATGTATGTCGGCTATCCCAAGCTGACGCCGGCCGAGCGCCTGGCGCACCTGCCCTGGCTCGATGCCGCGCAGGTGCGGCTGGGCCCGGCGCAGGCCTTGCGCGCCGCGGGCCTGGAGCAGGCCGCCGAGATCCGCCTGGCCGCCAGCCGGGCCGGACAGCCGTTCTACGCGGTCGTGCCGCTGGCGGGCGGCCGGACGCTGCGGGTGGACGCGGCCAGCGGGCAACTGGCGGGACGCGCCACGCCGGCGCAGGCGCGCGCCAGCGCGCTGGCCTACTTCGGCGCTCGCCATGCGGCCCGCGAGGACGGCCTGGTGGACGAGGACGCCCACACCCACACGCGCACGCTGGACGCGCATCGCCCGCTCTATGTATTCGAGATGGACGATCCCGCCCGTACCCGCCTGTACGTGTCCTCATCGACCGGCGAGGTGGTGCGCGATGCGCCGCGCCTGGAGCGCGGCTGGAACTACGTGGGCGCCTGGCTGCACTGGCTGTATCCGCTGCGCGGCGCGTATTGGCACGACATCGTGGTCTGGCTGTCGGTGCTGGGCGTGGCGCTGACCGTCAGCGGCACGGTGGTGGGCCTGTGGCGCTGGCGTTTCGCGCGGCCCTATGCCAGCGGCAGCCGTTCGCCGTACCGCGAGCGCTTCATGCGCTGGCATCACATCGCCGGGCTGCTGTTCGCCGCGACCACGCTGACCTGGATATTCAGCGGCCTGATGTCGATGAATCCGTGGCAGGTCTTCGGCACGCGCGCCACGCAGCTGGACCGCGCGGCGTATCGCGGCGGACCGCTGCAGGCCGGCAACCTGCCGGCGGGGCCAGCCGTGGCCATGCCGGCGCGCGAACTGGTGTGGACCCGCGTGGCCGGCCAGACGCTGCTGCAGGTATATGGCGCGGCGGGCGCGGCGGCGCTGCGCACGGCCGACGGCGCGGCGCCGCGCACGCTGGCGCCGGCCACCCTGGGCGCGGCGCTCGGGCGGCTGCTGCCGGGCGCCGCGCCGCCGCGCATCGAGGTGCTCGACGGCTACGACAGTTACTACTACGCGCGCGCGCCGCACACGATGCTGGGCCACGTGGAAAAGCCGCTGCCGGTATGGCGCGTCGTCTACGACGATCCGCGCGGCACCTGGCTGCACGTCGATCCGCGCAACGGCGAGATCCTGGGCAGCCTGGACCGGCCGCGCCGCGTCAGCCGCTGGCTGTTCGCCTTCCTGCACAGCTGGGATTGGCCGCCGCTGCTGCAGCGCCGCCCCGCCTGGGACGCGGTGCTGATCGTCCTGAGCCTGGGCGGGCTGTTGCTGAGCGGCGCGGGCGTGGTGATCGGCTGGCGGCGCGTGGGCCGCAAGCTGCGCTGACTTCAGCCGGCCAGCGCGCTGGCGGCGGCGCACAGCGCGACGATGGCCAGCGGCGGTAGCCGGCCCCAGGCCAGCAGGCCGAAGGCGCCGGCGGCGATGGCGAAATCGGGCCGGCTAGCCACCGCGCCGGTCCAGACCGGATCGTAGAGGGCCGCCAGCAGGATGCCGACCACGCCGGCGTTGACGCCGGCCAGCGCGGCGCGCACCGCCGGCCGGCCGCGCAGGACGTTCCAGAACGGCAGCGCGCCCACGAGCAAGAGCGCGCCGGGCAGGAAGATCAGTGCCGTGCAGGCCAGTGCGCCAGGCCAGCCGCCCAGCGGAGCGGGCAGCAGCGCGCCCAGGAAGGCGGCAAAGCTGAACAGCGGACCGGGCACGGCCTGGGCGGCGCCATAGCCGGCCAGGAAGGCGGCCTGCGACACCTCGCCGCCGGGCACCACGGCGGCCTGCAGCAGGGGCAGCACGACGTGTCCGCCGCCGAACACCAGCGCGCCGGCGCGGTAGAAGCCATCGGCCAGCTGCCAGGCGGGCGAGCCGCTGGCCGCGGCCCACAAGGGCAGGCCCGCCAGCAGTACGGCAAACAGCAGCAGGGCGCACAGGCCGGTGCGCCGGCCCACGCCGACGGCCAGCGCCGTCCCGGCCGGCGCGGCCAGGGCGGGCAGCAGGCGCCAGCCGGCCAGCCCGCAGGCCAGCATGATGCCGACCTGCATCCAGGCCGCGGGCAGCAGCAGCGCCGCGATCGCCGCGCCCAGGGCCAGCGCCTGGCGCGCGCGGTCGGGGCACAGGCTGCGTCCCATGCTCCAGACAGCCTGCGCCACCACGGCGACGGCGGCCAGTTTCAGCCCATGCAGCGCGCCCGAGGCGGCCAGGCCGTCGAGCTGCCCCAGGCCCAGCGCGAACGCCAGCATGAACAGCGCCGACGGCAGGGTGAAGGCGATCCAGGCGGCCGCCATGCCGGCCCAGCCGGCGCGCGCCAGCCCCAGCGCCATGCCGGTCTGGCTGCTGGCCGGACCGGGCAGGAACTGGCACAGCGCCACCAGCTCGGCGTAGGCGGCGTCGTCGAGCCAGCGGCGTCGCTGCACGAACTCGTGGCGGAAGTAGCCCAGATGGGCGACCGGGCCGCCGAACGAGGTCAGGCCCAGGCGCAGGAAGGCGCCGAAGACCTCGCCCACGCCGCCGGCCTCGGCTTGCGAGGGCGGCGTGCCAGGGGCGGGCGGAGGTGGGGAGGCGGGCATGGGCGCAGTTGTCGGGCGGCGTGAAACCGGTAGGATACGCAAGCCGCGCGGCTTGCGCAGCGCAGCATCGGGCAATTTCTTGGTACCCTTGGGCATCGCGTCCTGCGCGCCGCCCATCGCCGACCCTGTTTTGCTGCCATTTTCAGTGCCCCGAATCGCGTGTTCCCGCCAGCCATCCGAGCCCTTAGCGGCCTGGGGGCGGCCGTGGCGCCCGTTGCGCGCGCTGCTGGCGGCGCTGGCCCTGGCGCTGCTGGCCGCGTGCGGATCGACCTCGGGCGGCAGCGGCGGCGCCTTCTACCGCGTGCAAAGCGGCGACACGCTGCACAGCATCGCGCGCAAGCATGGCCAGAGCGTCGGCGACCTGGTGCGCTGGAACAAGCTGGCCAACGCCAACCGCATCGAGAAGGGGCAGTTGCTGCGCGTCAAGCCGCCGGGCACGGGCGGCAGCGCCAGCCCGCCGCCGCGCGCGGCCAGCGGCAAGAGCGACGGCCAGGCGCCCGCCAAGCCGGCCGCGCCGATACGCGGCATTACGCTGATATGGCCGGCCGACGGCAAGGTCACGCGCCAATTCAACGGCTCCAGCGTCCTGGGCATCACCATCGCCAACAGCGCCGGCACGTCGGTGGTGGCGGCCGCGGGCGGCACGGTCGCCTACGCCAGCAATGGCTTGCGCGGCTACGGCAACCTGGTCATCGTGCGCCACGACGGCAGCTTCCTGACCATCTACGCGCACAACCGCAAACTGCTGGTCAAGCAGGGCCAGCGCGTGTCGCAAGGCCAGCGGATCGCCGAGATGGGCGACACCGACAGCAGCCAGGTCAACCTGTATTTCGAATTGCGCCGCGACGGCAAGGCCGTCAACCCCGCCGGCGCCTTGCCCCGCCGCTGACATAAACCGTCATCTGGGTGCAATCCCGGGGGTGCCGGGCGCGCCTTGTCGTCGTAAGCTGTACCGGGTGCCGCCATGCAGCCCGCGCGGCGCATGCCTTCATGTCCGACCAAGGAAAACCATGGCGACCGAAATCTATGTCAATCTGCCGGTCGCGGATCTGCCGCGCTCGGTCGCGTTCTTCAAGCAACTGGGCTATGCGTTCAATCCGCAGTTCACCGACGAGAACGCCACCTG
This sequence comes from Bordetella bronchiseptica, assembly GCF_900636925.1. Lineage (NCBI taxonomy): Bacteria > Pseudomonadati > Pseudomonadota > Betaproteobacteria > Burkholderiales > Alcaligenaceae > Bordetella > Bordetella bronchiseptica. The sequence goes on along the minus strand of NZ_LR134326.1, from coordinate 3,782,966 downwards.
CATGATCGTGGACGACAACATCTACGTGATGTTGCTGGTCGAGTCGTTTTTCCAGACCTTCACGCCCAAGGCCGTGTGCGACGCGCACACGCAGACGGAAGTGCTGCTGTGCCTGTCGATGGACAGCCGGGCCGAGGTCGACCGCATGGTGCGGCGCGCCGTGGCGGCCGGCGGCAAGACCTACAACGAGGCCAAGGACCACGGGTTCATGTACCAGCACGGTTTCCAGGACCTCGACGGCCATATCTGGGAACTGGTCTACATGGACCCGACCGCCGCGCCGCCGCCGGGCGATTGAGGCGGCCTCAGGCCAGCATCAGCGCGGCCAGGATCACCACGGCCAGCGCCAGGTTGACGGCCACCCAGCCCCGTATCGGCGCCATGGCGGCGCCGCCGGCCGGCCAGTCCTGCGCCGCCACGGCGCGGGCCAGCCGGCGAAACAGCACGTAGCGCACGTGGACGAAGACCAGCGCCATGAGCAGGCCCAGGCCGGCCATGACGTGCCAGCCGACGGGCGGACGCGCCAGGCCGGCGCCCATCGCCTGGGCCATCATGTAGGCGCCGGTGGCCAGGACGATCAGCACCGCATACTGGGTGGCGCGCAGGAACCGGCCCAGCACGTCGTGCATCAGCCGCAGGCGCGCCGGCGGCTCCAGCGCCGCCACGGCGGGCCGCAGAAAACAGTGCGCGAACGCCATGCCGCCCACCCAGAGGATGATGGACAGCAGGTGCAGGAATTTCAGGCTGGCATAGAGCATTACGGGTTCCTTGTCGTGAGGCGGGGGAAGCGGGCTGCGAGGGTTTCATGCCACAATGCCGGGCATTGGCGCCGGCCGCCCGTGGCCGTGCCGCCGATCATGTATCCGTCTTTTTTACAGGACCCGCGCCATGCCCAGCTTCGATGTTGTTTCCGAGGTCGACAAACACGAATTGACCAACGCCGTCGACCAGGCCAACCGCGAACTGTCCACCCGTTTCGATTTCAAGGGCACCAATGCCAGCTTCGAACTGGAGGGCTACGTGGTTACCCAGGTCGCGCCCAGTGCGTTCCAGCTCAAGCAGATGCTGGATATCCTGCGCGGCCGTTTGTCTGCACGCAGTATAGACGTGCGTTGCATGGACGTGGCCGATCCGCTCGAGAACCTGGGCGGCGCCCGGCAGAAGGTCACCATCAAGCAGGGCATCGAGCAGGCCATCGCCAAGAAGCTGATCGCGGCCATCAAGGCCAGCAAGGTCAAGGTCGAGAGCCAGATCAACGGCGAGAAGCTGCGCATCACCGGCAAGAAGCGCGACGACCTGCAGGCTGTCATCGCGCTGCTGCGCAAGACCGATGTCGACCTGCCGCTGCAATTCGAGAATTTCCGCGACTGAGCCCCCGGGGTGCCTGTCCCGGCGGGGACAGGCACCCTCGCTCCCCCCGCAGTGACAAGCACCCGCCGGCCGGCGGGAATAATCAGCCATGCGTTATCGTCTGTAGTGGTGATGTACCCACCTCACCAGGAGATTCGCCATGAGCATCCGCCATACCGCAGCACTGTTGCTGGTTTCCTCCCTCTACGCCGGAGCCGCCCTGGCCCAGGCGCCCGCCATGGAAAAGGGCGGGATGCTGGTCGACGCCAAGGGCATGACGCTGTATACGTTCGACAAGGACGCCGGCGGCAAGAGCGTCTGCAATGACCAATGCGCCAAGAACTGGCCGCCCCTGATGGCCGCCGGCGATGCCAAGGCCCAGGGCGACTGGAGCATCGTCAAGCGCGACGATGGGTCCAGCCAGTGGGCGCACAAGGGCAAGCCGGTGTATCTGTTCGCCGCCGACGCCAAGCCGGGCGACAAGACGGGCGACAACAAGAACAACGTCTGGCACGTGATCAAGCCGTGAGACTGCGCGCACCGGGCGCGGCAGCCGGGCCGCGGCGCGGCTGACGGCGCATGCGCCCCGAAGACGAGGCCCTGATCGTGGCCTGCATCCCCAGCCTGCGCCGCTACGCGCGCGGGCTGACGGGCGAGCGCGACCGGGCCGATGACCTGGTCCAGGACACGCTGGAGCGTGCCTGGAGCCGGTTTTCGCGCTGGCAGCGGCGCGGGGAGTTGCGCGCCTGGATGTTCGGCATCATGCACAATCAATTCATCGACGGCTTGCGGGCGCAAAAGCGCCAGGCCGATTACGGGGCCGAGACCGAGATCCCGGAGCTGCCCGTGCGCGCGACCCAGGCCGACCGGCTCGAAGTGCGCGACCTGGACCGGCACCTGCAACGGCTGCCGGCGGACCTGCGCGCGGTGCTGCTGCTGGTCGCCGTCGAGGAGTTCACCTACCGCGAAGCCGCGCAGGTGCTGGAGGTGCCGATAGGCACCGTCATGTCCCGCCTGTCGCGCGCGCGCGAGCGCCTGGCCGCGCTGCTGCAGGCCCAGGCCGAGGCGCCGGCCGCCAGCACCGTCCAGCGGATCAGAGCCACATGAGCGAGCACCCGTTCCACGTTCTCGATGTTCCCGGCGCGCCGATCGGCGAGGCCGACCTGCATGCGTATGCGGATGGCCAGCTGGGCGATGCGCGCCGGGCGGAGGTCGCGGCTTTCCTGGCGGCCCACCCCGAGGCGCATGCGCGGGTCGAGGGCTGGCGGCGCCAGAATGCCGGCCTGCGCGCCTTGCTGGACCCGGTGCTGGAAGAGCCCTTGCCCTTGCGCCTGCCGCTGGCGCCGCCGCCGGCGCGCTATCGCTGGGGGATGCTGGCGGCCGGGCTGGCGATCGCCGTGACCAGCGCCAGCGCCGCCTGGCTGGTGCGCGGCGAACTCGATGCGCGCCAGGCCGTGGCGCAACGCCAGGCGGCGGCCGAAGGCATGGTGTTCGCGCGCCGCGCCGCGGTCGCGCACGCGGTCTATGCCGCCGACGTGCGCCGGCCGGTCGAGATGGGCGCCGAGCAGGAGCAGGCCCTGGTCACCTGGCTGACGCGCCGCCTGGGCGCGGCTGTGCACGCGCCCAACCTGGCGGCGGCCGGCTACCACCTGATGGGCGGGCGCCTGCTGCCGGGCGGGCAGGGGCCGGTGGCGCAATTCATGTACGGCGGGCCCGGCGGCCAGCGCCTGACCCTGTACGTGACCCGCGAAGCGCAGGGCGACCAGACCGCTTTCCGCTTTACGCAGGACGGCCCGGTGCGGGTGTTCTACTGGGTCGAGGGCAAGTTCGGCTATGCCCTGTCGGGCGAGCTGGAGCGCGACGCGCTGCTGAAGGTGGCGCAGGAGGTCTATCGCGAGCTGGGCTAGAGGCGGCGCGCGCCGCCGCCCTCAGGCGCGCCAGGCCAGCAGCGCCGCGACCAGCGTTTCCAGCACCTGGCGCAGCGGCTCGGCGCGTTCCGGTTGCCAATGGAAGGGCGCTTGCTCGGTCATGTAGGCCGACAGGGACATTTCCAGCTGCAGGGCGTGATAGCCCTCGGCCGGCCGCCCGTAGTGGCGGGTGATCCAGCCGCCCTTGAAGCGTCCGTTGACCGCCGTGGTGAAGCCGTCCGCCTGCAAGGCCTGGGCGGCCGCCTGCTGCAGGCCGGGCGGGCAGCTGGCGCCGTCGGCGGTGCCCAGGTTGAGGTCGGGCAGCTTGCCGTCGAAAAAACGCGCGCAGTGCGAAATGATGGAGTGTCCGTCCAGCAGCACGGCATAGCCATGGCGCGCCTGCACGCGCGCCAGTTCGGCGGCCAGCTGGGCGTGGTAGGGGTCGAAGTACTGGCGACGGCGCGCCGCCACGTCGAGCAGCGGATGGCCGGCGGCCTCGTCCCGCCAGACCGGGCCGCCGTCAAAGCGCGTGGTGGGACACAGCTCGGTGTTGGAGGCGCCCGGATACAGCACGCCGCCGTCGGGGTCGCGGTTCAGGTCGATGACGTAGCGCGAGTGGGTGGCCGCCATCAGCGTGACGCCGCGTGCGCGCACGAAATCGTACAGGCGGTCGACGTGCCAGTCGGTGTCGGGCACGCCCAGCGCCTCGGCCTGCATCAGCGGGCGCAGTTCGGCCGGCACCCAGGTGCCGACGTGGGGGATGTTGACGACCAGCGGCGCGTCGCCGCGGGTCAGGGTGTAGAGCGTGCTCATGGCCGGATCGGATTGAAAAGGGCGGCTGCGCTCAGACCGAGCGCGTGATGCCGCCGTCGATGCGGATGTTCTGGCCGGTGATGTAGCTGGATTGCGACGAGGCCAGGAAGGCGATCAGGTCGGCCACCTCTTCGGCGCGGCCGTAGCGGCCCATGGGAATGCGCGCGCGGCGGTCTTCCTTCTCGGGCAGGCTGTCGATGAAGCCGGGCAGCACGTTGTTCATGCGCACGTTGTCGGCGGCGTACTGGTCGGCGTACAGCTTGGTGAAGGCGGCCAGTCCGGCGCGCAGCACGCCCGAGGTCGGGAACGCCGCTTCGGGTTCGAAGGTGGCGTAGGTGGAAATATTGACGATGCTGCCGCCGCCCTGCTCGCGCATGACGGGCGTGACCAGCCGGGCGATGCGCACCACGTTCAGCAGGTAGTAGTCCATGCCCGCGTGCCAGCCGGCGTCGTCGATCTCCAGCAGCGCGCCCTTGGGCCCGTGCCCGGCGCTGTTGACGACCGCGTCGATGCGGCCCCAGCGCTGCAGGGTGGCGTCTACCAGCGCCTGCAGGTCGGCCGGCTCGAGGTTGGAGCCGGTCATGCCCAGTCCGCCCAGCTCGGCGGCCAGCGCCTCGCCCTTGCCCGACGCTGAAAGAATGGCGACACGAAAGCCGTCGGCGGCAAGCCGGCGCGCGGCCGCGGCGCCCATGCCGCTGCCGCCGGCCGTGACGATGGCTGTTTTTTCCGTACTCATGGGCGTCTCCTGGAGGTGTCCGAGCAGGCTATTTGAGCAGGCGCGGCGCCCGGGCGCAAACGCGGGCGGCGCGTTCAGCCGCGCCGGCGCGCGCGCAGCTCGTGGCGCGCGACGATGGCCGCGCCCGCGAGCACCATGGCGGCCAGGCCGAACCAGGTGATGGCATAGCCCAGGTGGTTGTTGGGGAAGCTGAGCACCGTCAGCCCTCCCACCGGCGCCTGCGCGGGGTTGCGCGGCGCGCCGGCGGCGGCATCGGCGTCGATGAAGTAGGGCGCCACTTCGCCCAGGCCGCGCCGCGCGGCGATGGCGGGCAGGTCGCGCGAGTACCAGAGCTCCGCGGCGGGCTTGTTCTCGCGCAGGAATCCGCCGGCCGGCTCGCCCATGCGCAGCAAGCCTTCGACCCGCGCCGGCGCGTCCGGCCGCGCGGCGTCGCCGGCCGACTGCTGGCGGCGCCATTCGGGCAGCACGAAGCCGCGGTTGACCAGCACCGTGCCGCCGCCGTCCAGGCGCAGCGGCGTCATGACCCAATAGCCGCTGCCCAGTTCGGTGGCCGCCTGCACCAGGGTCTGGCCGGCGTAATGCCAGGTGCCGCTGGCGGCGACGCGCCGGTATTCGGCATTGGCGTTGCTCAGGCCGGGCCAGTCGGCCGGCGCCGGGGCGGGCGTGGCCGGCGCGTGCGCGCGCGTCTCGACCTGCGCGATGAGGTTGCGCTTCCAGGCCAGGCGGTGTATTTGCCAGACGCCCAGCGCGCAGGCGCCGGCGAACAGCGCGGCCGCCAGCGCGGCCAGGATGATCAGGGTCGCTGCGCCGCGCGGTCGGCGCGTCGGGGCGGGTTCGCGGCCGCCGGCCGCGTTTTGCTGCGCGGGATGTGTCAAGGCATGTTCCGTACGTCATGCACGGACATGGGCATCATGTTGCTATTGAGGTGATACATGATCCAGATCGAGCCACTGAGCGTAATCACGACCAGCACCAGCGTGAAGATCAGCGCCAGCATGTTCCAGCCGCTTTCCGACTTGGCGTCCATGTGCAAGAAATAAACCAGGTGCACGACGATCTGCACCACTGCGAACGCCAGTATAACCAGTGCGGTGGTGCGCGAGCTGGCGAATACGCCGTCCATGACCAGCCAGAACGGGATCGCCGTGAGGATCGCGGCCAGCACGAAACCGGTCAGGTAGCTCGCCAGCGTGCCGTGCGGGCCGTCGTCGTCCTCGTGGTGATGGCCGGCGCCATGCGGGGGCGGCAGATCGGCCGCGTGCTCGGTGCGCTCGCTCATGGCAGGACTCCCATCAGGTAGACGAAGGTGAACACGCCGACCCAGATGAGGTCCAGGAAGTGCCAGAACATCGACAGGCACATCAGGCGGCGCCGGTTCTCGGGGATCAGGCCGTGGCGGGAGACCTGCACCATCAGCGTCACCAGCCAGACGATGCCGAAGGTGACGTGCAGGCCGTGCGTGCCGACCAGGGTGAAGAAGGCCGACAGGAAGGCGCTGCGCTGCGGGCCGGCGCCCTGGTGGATCAGGTGGGCGAACTCGTACAGCTCCAGGCCCAGGAAGCCGGCGCCCAGCAGCCCGGTGACCGCCAGCCAGGCCTGCGTGGCGCCGATGCGCTGGCGGCGCATCTCCAGCATGGCGAAGCCGTAGGTGATGGACGACAGCAGCAGCAGCGAGGTATTGACCGCCACCAGCGGCAGGTCGAACAGTTCCGCGCCGGTGGGTCCGCCGTCGTAGTTGCGGCCCACCACGCCATAGGTGGCGAACAGGCACGCGAACACCAGGCAGTCGCTCATCAGGTAGACCCAGAAGCCCAGCAGGGTGCCGTTCTTCGGGTGATGCTCGCCGGGGACGTAGAACAGGCGTTCCGGATCCGGGGCGGACGGGGGCAGGGTGGTGGCGGTGGGCTCAGACATGTCGGGACAGGAGCGCGGTGCGGGCGGCTTCGCAGCGGACGACTTCCTCGGCCGGTACGTAGTGGTCCCGCTGGTAGTTGAAGGTATGGGCGATGGTCACGCCGATCAGCGCGGCGAACGCCAGCACGACCAGCGGCCACATGTGCCAGATCAGGGCGAAGCCCAGCACGCCGCTGAGCCCGGCCAGCACGATGCCGGCCCAGGTGTTGCTGGGCATGTGGATGGGCACGAAGCCCTGCTGCGGGCGGGCGTAGCCGCATTGCTTCATCTGCCACCAGGCGTCCAGGTCGTGCACGCGCGGCGTGAACGCGAAGTTGTAGGCCGGCGGCGGCGACGAGGTGGACCACTCCAGCGTGCGGCCGTCCCATGGGTCGCCGGTGTCGTCGCGCAGCGCCTCGCGGCGGCGATAGCTGACCACCAGCTGGATCAGGAAGCTGGCGATGCCCAGGGCGATCAGCAGCGCGCCCAGCGCCGCGGCCTGGAACCAGATCTGCAGCGAGGCGTCCTCGAAATGGTTGACCCGGCGCGTCACGCCCATCAGCCCCAGCACGTACAGCGGCATGAAGGCCAGGTAGAAGCCCACCAGCCAGAACCAGAACGAGCACTTGCCCCAGAACGGGTCGAGCCGGTAGCCGAACGCCTTGGGAAACCAGTAGGTGATGCCGGCCATCAGGCCGAACAGCACGCCGCCGATGATGACGTTGTGAAAGTGCGCGATCAGGAACAGGCTGTTGTGCAGCGCGAAGTCGGCCGGCGGCACCGCCAGCAGCACGCCGGTCATGCCGCCGATGACGAAGGTCACCATGAAGCCCAGGGTCCACAGCATGGGCACTTCGAAGTGGATGCGGCCGCGGTACATGGTGAACAGCCAGTTGAAGATCTTGGCGCCGGTCGGGATCGAAATGATCATCGTGGTGATCCCGAAGAACGAGTTGACGCTCGCGCCCGAGCCCATGGTGAAGAAATGGTGCAGCCAGACCAGGTAGGACAGCACGGTGATGACCACCGTGGCGTACACCATCGAGGCGTAGCCGAACAGGCGCTTGCGGCAGTACGTGGCCACCACCTCGGAGAAGATGCCGAATGCCGGCAGGATCAGGATGTACACCTCGGGGTGGCCCCAGATCCACACCAGGTTCACGTACATCATGGCGTTGCCGCCGCCGTCCGCGGTGAAGAAGTTGGTGCCGACGTAGCGGTCCATCGACAACAGCGCCAGCACCGCCGTCAGCACCGGGAACGCCGCCACGATCAGGATGTTGGTGCACAGCGCCGTCCAGGTGAACACCGGCATGCGCATCAGCGTCATGCCCGGCGCGCGCATCTTGACGATGGTCACCAGCAGGTTGACGCCTGAAAGCAAGGTGCCCACCCCGGCGATCTGCAAGGCCCAGATGTAGTAGTCGACCCCCACGTCCGGACTGTGCAGGATGCCCGATAGCGGGGGATAGGCCAGCCAGCCGGTGCGGGCGAATTCGCCCACGAACAGCGACATCATCACCAGCACCGCGCCGGTGGCGGTCATCCAGAAACTGAAATTGTTGAGAAACGGAAAGGCCACGTCGCGCGCGCCGATCTGCAGCGGCACGATGTAGTTCATCAGGCCGGTCACCAGCGGCATGGCGACGAAGAAGATCATGATCACGCCGTGCGCGGTGAAGATCTGGTCGTAGTGGTGCGGCGGCAGGTAGCCCAGGTTGTCGCCGAAGGCGATGGCCTGCTGCAGCCGCATCATGATGGCGTCGGCGAAGCCGCGCAGCAGCATCACGATGCCCAGCACCACGTACATGATGCCGATCTTCTTGTGGTCGATGCTGGTGAACCATTCGCGCCACAGGTAGCCCCAGGCGCGCATGTAGGTGATGGCGCCCAGCAGCGCGATGCCACCGAGGGCCACGACGATGAACGTCACCAGCAGGATGGGCTCGTGATACGGAATGGCTTCCCAGCTCAGGCGGCCGAGGAGCAGCGTTTGGTCCGGTTGATCAGTCATGTCGATTTCCGCGTGAGCCATGAATGAAAGCCCGCGCGCACGCCGGCGGCGTGCGCGCTACAGCACCAGGTCCTGCTCGCCGCGGCAGATCTGCCCGGCCAGTTGCGTCGCCAGCGCCTTGGCGGGAGACGGCTTGCCGTGGTCCATGCAGGCGCGGCCCGGCTCGACGCAGCGCCCGACGATGCGCTGGAACAGGTCGGGCGCCACGCTGGCGTAATGGCGCACCGGCTCGCGCTCGCTGGGCTGCGCCAGCGCCTGGTAGGCGCTGGCATCGAGCGCGCCGCCGGCCTGCCTGACCCGCGCGATCCACTGGTCGAAGCCGGCCTGGTCCAGGCCATGGAAACGAAAGCGCATGCCGGAGAAGCCGCCGCCGCTGTAGTTGGCGGACAGGCCCTCGTATTCGCCGGGGTGGTTGATGACCGCGTGCAGCGTGGTCTGCATGCCCGGCATGGCGTAGATCTGGCCGGCCAGCGCCGGCACGAAGAACGAGTTCATCACCGACGAGGAGGTGATCTGGAACTGGATGGGGCGGTCCACCGGGGCCGCCATTTCATTGACGGTGGCGATGCCCTGCTCGGGATAGACGAACAGCCATTTCCAGTCCAGCGCCGCCACCTGCACCACCAGCGGCTTGGTGCCCGGCGGCACGTCGCGGCCGTCGGCGATGCGTGCCAGCGGGCGGTACGGGTCGAGCTGGTGGGTGCTGACCCAGGTCAGCGCGCCCAGGGCGATGATGATCAGCAGCGGCGCCGACCAGATCAGCAGCTCCAGCACGGTCGAGTGGTTCCAGTCCGGCTCGTAGCGCGCCTCGGTGTTGCCGGCCCGGTAGCGCCAGGCGAACAGCAGGGTCAGGGCGATCACCGGCACGATGATCAGCAGCATCAGGCCGGTCGAGATGATGATGAGATTGCGTTGTTGCAGCGCTATGTCGCCCGACGGCGAAAGCAGCACCGCATTGCACCCTGCAAGCAGGGGCAGCACGCCCAGCATGGTCAATCCGCGGAGTCTTTGGAATAACGGCATAGCCCTACCCCGAAACGTAACCGTGGGAAATGAATCTGAACGCTACGCTGGAAGACGCGAAAAATCTAGGGTAAAAAGAGTAAAAGTGTGCGGTGGCGGTGTTTTTTCGCCCAGGCGGCGCGATCCATGGCGCGGCCCGACGCGGCGTTGCCCGGCTTCGCATGCAGTGAATTGCACGAACGCAGAAAGGCGAATTCAGACCTTCGAATTCAACCTCCGGACCAGCGAGCAATCACATGTCGACCACCACGCAGCATCCCGGCTATGCCCCTGCAACGCCCCATCCGGGCTCCTCGGGCGGCGCCAGCCACTCGCACGTGGCGCCTGGCGAGATCGCGGTCGGCGTCGTCATCGGCCGGGCCTCCGAATACTTCGATTTCTTCGTCTTCGGCATCGCCTGCGTGCTGGTGTTTCCCAGCGTGTTCTTTCCGTTCGAGAGCGAACTCGACGGCATGCTGTGGGCGTTCGTGATTTTCTCGTTCGCCTTCATCGCGCGCCCGTTCGGCACCGCGCTGTCGATGGCGGTGCAGCGGCGCTGGGGGCGCGGCGCCAAGCTGACCGCGGCCCTGTTCCTGCTGGGCACGGCGACCTGCGGCATGGCGTTCCTGCCCGGCTACGACGCCATCGGCATGTACGCGATCCTGCTGCTCAGCCTGTTCCGCTGCCTGCAGGGCCTGGCGCTGGGCGGTTCGTGGGATGGCCTGCCTTCGCTGCTGGCGTTGAACGCGCCGGCGGGGCGGCGCGGCTGGTACGCCATGCTGGGCCAGCTGGGCGCGCCCATCGGCTTCATGATCGCCAGCGCCCTGTTCCTGTTCCTCATCTCGACGCTGGCCCGCGACGACTTCCTCGACTGGGGATGGCGCTATCCCTTCTTCGTCGCCTTCGCCATCAACGTGGTCGCGCTGTTCGCGCGCCTGCGGCTGGTCGTGACCGAGGAATACACCCAGTTGATGGAAGAGGGCGAACTCGAGCCGATCCGCACCACGGAGATGTTGCGCGAGCAAGGCTACAACATGCTGATTGGCGCGTTCGCGGCGCTGGCCAGCTATGCGCTGTTCCACCTGGTGACGGTGTTCCCGCTGTCGTGGATCGCGGCCGGCGCCAGCCAGATGAGCGGCGACGTGCTGGTGGTGCAGATCGCCGGCGCGGCGCTGGCCATCGTGTGCACCCTGGCCTCGGGCTGGCTGGCCGACCGCATCGGCCGGCGCACCACGCTGGGCCTGATGGCGCTGCTGATCGGCGTGTTCGCGCTGTTCACGCCCTGGCTGCTGGGCGGCGGGCCGCTGGCGCAGGATGCCTTCATCCTGATCGGCTTCGCGCTGCTCGGGTTGTCGTACGGGCAGGCCTCGGGCACGGTGACGGCCAACTTCATCCGCCGTTTCCGCTATACCGGCGCCGCGCTCACGGCCGACATGGCCTGGCTGCTGGGCGCGGCGTTCGCGCCGCTGGTGGCGCTGGGGCTGTCGGCGCGCTTCGGCCTGGTGGCCGTCAGCGTCTACCTGCTGTCGGGCGTGGCCTGCACGCTGCTGGCGCTGCGCGTCAACCGCCTGCTGGAAACGCGCGACTAGCGGCGGGCCCGGGCCTCAGGGTAAACCAGCACGCCGGGGCCGCCGGCGCGATCGCCGGTAGAATCCTGCGCATGGGGCGGTTTGCGCCCCGGTTCCGACGCGCTCCTATGAATGCCCCGCCCATCCTCCGCCAACCCTGTCCGCCAGGCGCCTGCGTGTGCGAACGCGAACGCCTGCAGGCCGATCCGCAGGGCGACCTGCGCATCCTCAAGCTGACCCGCGAGGAGGAAAAGCGGCTGACGTCCCGGCTCGAGAACCTCGCCAGCCTGGACGATCTGCGCGCCATGCAAGGGCGCATGTATGCCCTGCTGGGGCTGGTGGTGCGCATCGTGCCCAGCGCGCGCGGCGTGCGCACCGTGCGCGGCATCGCCATCGAGCTGGACGCCCAGCCGGGCCTGTGCCGCAAGACCCGCGCGGCCATTCCGGCGGCCATCCGGCGCGGCTTCGAGCGCAATCCCGAAATCGTCTACGCCCTGCTCAACGAGCGCGACCTGCTCTCGGGCGCCTGAGGCCTTGCCGGCTCAGTCCGCGCCCAGGTGGCGCGCGAAGGTGGCCGGATCGGTGTTGGTGCCGCACAGCAGCACGCCCACGCGCCGGCCGGCCAGGTCGTTGCGCAAGGGCCCGGCCAGCGCGGCGGTGGCGGCCGCGCAGGCCGGCTCGGTGGCCAGCTTGAGCTGGTCGAACAGCAGCCGCATGGCGGCGCGCAGCGCGTGGTCGTCCACCTTGACCAGCCGGTCGACGTGGCGCCGGCACAGGTCGTAGGTGTACTGCTCGGTGTGCGGCGCCATCAGGCTGTCGGCGATGCTGTGCATCGGGCCCATCCTGATCGGGCCGCCGGCCGCGAAGCTGCGGTGCATGGCGTCGGCGCCTTCGGGTTCGACGCCGATGACCTGGCATTGCGGTGCGGCCAGCTTGATCGCGGTGGCCACGCCCGAGATCAGCCCGCCGCCGCCGACGGGCACGATGACCGCATCGAGCTCGCCGGCCTGCTGCAGCCATTCGTGGCCCAGCGTGGCGGTGCCCAGCACCGTGCGGTAGCCATTGAACGGATGCACGAAGTAGCGGCCTTCCTCGTTCTCGATGCGGCGCACCGTCTCGAAGGCCTGCGGGCCGTCGTCGGCCAGGACGACCTCGGCGCCGTACTGGCGGCACAGCGCCACGCGCGCCGGGCTGGCGGTCTTGATCATGACTACCTTGGCCGACAGGCCCAGCCGCATGGCCGCGTAGGCGACGGCCACGGCATGGTTGCCGGCCGAGACGCAGGTCGCGCCGGCCTGGCGTTGCGCGTCGTCCAGCGCCAGCAGGTGGGAGAAGGCGCCGCGCGCCTTGAAGGTGCCGCTGGCCTGCAGCAGTTCGAACTTGAAGCACACCGCGATGCCGGCCACCGGCTCGAAATCGGTTTTCTCCAGGATCGGCGTGGCGCGCACCCAGCGCTGCAGCTGGGCGTGCAGGTAGGCGATGGCGGAACTGTCGGGTACGGCGGAGGTGTCGGAGGTCACGTCGAGCATCCTTGCGGCCGCCGCTGGCGCGGGGCAGCCAGGCGAGGGGCAATGGTGTGGCGCCACCGAACATGGTAACCGCGATGCGCGCCGGCGGCATGCCGGCCACGCAGGGGCGGGGAGCGGAACCCGCGCCGCCTCAGCCGCGCCGCCGGCCGGTGACGGTGATGCCGGCCGAGGCCGCGACGATGGCGGCCACCGCCAGCCATTGGGTGGCGTTGAGCGTCTCGCCGAGGAAGAGCAGGCCGGACAGGGCGCCGAATACCGGCTCCAGGCTGAGCAGGGTGCCGAACGTGCGCGCCGGCAGGCGCGTGAGCACCTGCATTTCCAGCGCATAGGGCAGTGCGCTGGAAAGAATGGCCACGGCCAGGCCCAGCGGAATGATGGCCGGCGAGAACAGCGCCGCGCCGGCGTGCGCCAGTCCGAAAGGCAGCACCGCGGCCGCGGCGACGGTGGCCGCCAGCGCCACCGTGCGGGTGCCGTGGCGCAGGCCGGCGCGCTGGCCGAACACGATGTACAGCGCCCAGCAGGCGCCGGCCGCCAGCGCGCAGGCCACGCCGGTCGGGTCCAGCGGCCCGGCGGCCGCGCCATGGGGGATCAGCAGCAACAGGCCGCCGGCGGCCAGGCCGATCCAGGCAAAGTCGTGCCAGCGCCGCGAGGCCAGCACGGCCACCGCCAGCGGTCCGGTGAACTCCAGCGCCACGGCGATGCCCAGCGGAATGGTGCGCAGCGACAGGTAGAACAGCAGGTTCATGCCGCCCAGCGCCAGGCCGTACAGGACCACCACGCGCCAGCCGGCCGCGTCCAGGCGCAGCCGCCAGGGCCGCAGCAGCGGCAGCAGGATCAGCGCGGAAAAACCCAGGCGCAGGGCGGCCGTGCCCTGGGCCCCCACCGCCGGAAACAGCGTCTTGGCCAGCGAGGCGCCGCCTTGCAGCGACGCCATGGCGACCAGGAGCAGAACAATGGGAAGCAGGGCGGACCCGGCGCGCGGGGTGGGGCGATTCATGGCTGCGGCGGTGAAAAAGGCCGCGCCATTCTACGGCAAGCGCGGCGGCTACTTGACCAGCGTGACCGGCGTCTCGGCCAGGTGCAGCACCTTGGTCGCGACCGACCCCAGCATGACCGACGAGATCGAGCCCAGCCCGCGCGAGCCCATGACGATTTCGTCCACATCCAGGCGCTTGGCCAGGTCGACCAGGGTTTCGGCCACCTGCCCCAGTTCGCTGTGCGTTTCGTAGGGAACGCCGGCCGCCTCCAGCAGCTTCTGCGCGCCGGCCAGGGCGAACTCGCTTTCCTCGCGGTAATAGGCGTCGATCTCGGTCTGCGACAGACCCATGTGCACGCCTTGCGGATACAGCGGCACCTGCGCCGTGGCCAGGTGCACGCGCTCAAGCGACGGATACAGCTGTGCGTTCAACACGGCGCGTACCGCCGCCAGGGCGTGTTCCGAGCCATCGACGGGAACCAGGACTTGCTTCATGCGTGCCTCCTGAATGTGCGGGTTGTCCGGTACTGCCATGGATACTGTAGCCCACCCGGCGCGGCAGGCGTCTGCGCGGGATCAAACGATTTGCGTATCGCGTCGGCCGGGAGTAGGCTTTCGGGCCGCTGGCCATCTTCGCTCCCGGTCCGGCGCCGCGGCGCCGGACGCTTCATCCATGACTGCCGTGCCGACCGACTCCGACGCATCCTTCCTCGCTACGCCGCCTTCGTGCGGCGCCTTGTTCAACGGCTTCTTCTGGCTCGGGGTGACCGCCTTCGGCGGCGCGCTGCCGCTGGCGCGCAGCATGATGGTCGAGCGCCGCCGCTGGCTCTCGCCCGACGAGTTCACCGATCTGCTGGGCCTGTGCCAGTTCCTGCCGGGCGGCAACATCATCAATATGTCGGTGGCGGTGGGCATGAAATTCCGCGGCCCGCGCGGCGCCATCGCCGCCCTGCTGGGCCTGATCCTGGCGCCGTCCATCATCGTGATACTGCTGGGCATGGTGTACCAGCGCTACGAGCAGGACCCGCGCGTCGAGCACCTGTTCACGGGCCTGGCGGCGGCCGCCGCCGGCCTGCTGGTGTCGATGGCGCTCAAGATCGCCCGGCCGCTGCGCGGCAAGTGGGCCGGCATCGCCGTCGCCGCGGCCTGTTTCGTGGCGATCGCCCTGTTGCGCCTGCCGCTGTTGCCCACCATGCTGGTGCTTACGCCGCTGAGCATCGCGCTGACCTGGAGGCTGCGTCGATGACCGACATCCTGCTTTCCCTGGCGGGGATCTTTGCGCAGCTGTCGCTGCTGGCGTTCGGCGGCGGCAATACCATCCTGCCGGAAATGCAGCGCCAGGTGGTCGACGTGCATCACTGGATGACGGCGGCCGACTTCAGCGCGCTGTTCGCCCTGGGCCAGGCCGCGCCCGGCCCCAACCTGATGGTGGTGACGCTGGTGGGCTGGCACGTGGCGGGCTGGCAAGGAGTGCTGGTGACCACGCTGGCCAAGTTCGGCCCGTCGTCGGTGGTCACCGTGGTGGCGCTGGGGCTTTGGGAGCGCTTCAAGGACCAGCCCTGGCGCGGCGTGGTCCAGGCCGGCATTTTTCCCATGACCGTGGGCCTGATGGCCGCCAGCGCCGCGCTCATTTCGCACGCCTCGGTGCATGGCTGGCTGACTGCCGCCATCGTGGCCGGGGTGGCGGCCGTGGCCACGCTGACGCGCGTGCATCCGCTGTGGCTGCTGGCCGCGGGGGCGCTGGTCGGGTTCGTGGCGCTCTGAGCGGCGCCGGGGCAGGCGGCCTAACGGGCCGCCAGGCGCCACAGCGAGGTGACTTCGGCCGCGCGCGCCGCGTGCAGCGGGTCGGCGGGGTCGCTGGCGCGCGGATGGACCGGACGGGTATCGACGCGTCCCGCGACCCGCAATCCCGCCTGTTCGACCTGCGCCAGCAACCAGTCCCGGCTGCGCAGGCCCAGGTGCTCGGCCAGGTCGGACAGGATCAGCCAGCCCTCGCCGCCCGGGTTCAGATGGGCCGCCAGCCCGGCCAGAAAGCCCGTCAGCATGCGGCTGTCCGGGTCGTAGATGGCATATTCCACCGGCGCCGACGGCCGCGCGGGCAGCCAGGGCGGATTGCACACCACCAGGTCGGCGCGTCCGGGCGGAAACAGATCCGCCTGGAGCAGCCGCACACGTCCGCCCAGGCCCAGCCGCTGCAGGTTGTCGGCGGCGCAGGCCAGGGCGCGCGGATCCAGGTCGGTGGCCGTCACGTCCAGGCCGCGCCGCGCCAGCACGGCGGCCAGCACGCCCGTGCCGGTGCCGATATCGAACGCCGTGGCGCCGTCGGGCAGCGGCGTGTTCGCCACCAGGTCGACATATTCGCCGCGCACGGGGGAAAACACGCCGTAGCGGGGGTGGATGCGCGCACCCAGCGCCGCGATGGGCACGCCTTTCTGCTGCCATTGCGCCGCGCCGATCAGGCCCAGCAGCTCGCGCAGCGACACCAGATAGGGTTCGGCGGCCGGGCCGTAGGCCTCCAGGCAGGCCTGCCCGACGTCGGGCGCGCGCCGCAGGGCCACGTGGTGGCCGGGCTCGACCGGCAGCAGCAGCATCCCCAGCGTGCGGGCGCGCTGGCCCTGCCGCATGCGATGCTGGTTGAACGCCTCCAGGGCGCTGGCGGCGGGCTTGGCGGGCCGCTTGTCGAAGCGCCGGCCCATGGCCTGCAGTAGCTGGCGCGCATTGTGGAAGTCGCCGCGCCACAGGATGGCCGTTCCTTCGCAGGCCAGGCGCCAGGCGGCGTCGGCCTTCAGCGTGTCGTCGGCCGCCACGATGCGGCGCGGCGCCGGCGCGCCGCTTTCCGAGCGCCACAGGGCGTGACGGGTAGCGCCGTTCTCGGCCCATTGCACGGTGGGGAGGTCATTCATGGGTGAAACGGCGGCAGGCGGCCAGTGGCGGAAACCGGCACTGTAGCAGCTTCAAGGCGGTGCCTGTCCCCGTGGGGACAGGCACCGCGGGATCGTGGCAGGCGCCTGTCCCCATGGGGACAGGCACCGCGGGATCTCACGCCTTGGGCGTCAGCCGGGCCCGGGCGTCGCGCACGGCGTGCAGCACGATGCCGTTCAGGCGCGCCTGGCCGTCGTCGCCGTCGGGGTGCTGGGCCACGAAGGCCAGCAGCTGGGTGCGCATGCGCGGTTCCCAGAATTTCTGGATGTGGGTCGCGATATTGGCCTGCGCTTCGGCGCGGTCGGGGTAGGCGTCGAAGAAATCGCCAATGCGATTGGCCATGCGGATCAGGTTGCCGATTTCCATAGCGTATGCGTTCAGGCAGCGATGCGCTGCGGATGGGAATAGATGGTGGCGTCCGTGTTGCGCACGAAGCCCAGCAGGGTGACGTTGGTCTGGCGGGCCAGCCGGATGGCCAGCGCGGTGGGCGCCGAGACGGCCGCCAGGATGGGAATGCCGGCCGAGGCGGTCTTCTGCACCATTTCGAAGCTGGCCCGGCTGGAGACGACCGCCATGCCGGGCAGGGGGGCGATGCCCTGGCGCGCCAGCGCGCCGATCAGCTTGTCCAGCGCGTTGTGGCGGCCCACGTCCTCGCGCGCCAGCACGACTTCGCCGCTGGCGTCGGCCCAGCCGGCGGCATGGGTGGCGCCGGTGGCGTCGTGCAGCGTCTGGCGCGAGCGCAGCGACTGCATGGCCCGCAGCACGTTGTGCACCGGCAGGGCGTCGCTGTCGGCGACCGGCGCCACGTCGCGCACGACTTCGGGCAGGGTTTCCACGCCGCACAGGCCGCAGCCGGTGCGGCCGGCCATGGCGCGGCGGCGCTCCTTCAGCCGCACCTCGCACGAGGTGGCGATTTCCACCTGCACCACGATGCCGTCGCAGCGGGTTTCCAGCTCGACCCCGCGCACATCGGCCATGCCGCCGACGATGCCCTCGGTCAAGGCGAACCCCAGGGCGAAATCGTCCAGGTGGGTCGGCGTCACCAGCATGGTGGCGTGGCTGATGCCGTTGAATTCCAGCGCCACCGGCGTTTCCTCGGCCACGTGGTCGCTTTGCCCGGCCGCCTGCAGCACGCCGCCGCGCACCCGCACCACCTGCGTGGCGAGGTGGTCGGGCCAATCGGCCGAAGAAGTGTGCAGACGGTCCATGGCGGTGCTCCGGGGCTACTTGTTGGCGAGCGCCGGTTCGGTCTCGCGGGCGCGTTCGTGCAGCAGTTTCTGCTGGACGTCCGCAAAGCGCGACCATTGCCGTTGCCATTCCGACGGTTGCGACACGCGGGTCACCTGCACGGCGGTGACCTTGTATTCGGGGCAGTTGGTGGCCCAGTCGGAGTTGTCGGTGGTGACGACGTTGGCGCCCGATTCGGGGAAGTGGAACGTCGTATATACCACGCCCGGCTGTACCCGGTCGGTCAGGGTGGCCCGCAGCACGGTTTCGCCGGCGCGGCTCTGGATGCCGACCCAGTCGCCGTCGGCCACGCCGCGCTCCTGGGCGTCGTGCGGATGGATCTCCAGCACGTCCTCGCCGTGCCACATGACGTTGGGCGTGCGGCGGGTCTGGGCGCCCACGTTGTACTGCGACAGGATGCGCCCGGTGGTCAGCAGCAGCGGATAGCGGCGCGTGCTGCGTTCGTCGGTGGCGACGTACTTGGTCAGCATGAAGCGCCCGCGGCCGCGCACGAATTCGTCGATGTGCATGGTGGGCGTGCCCTCGGGCGCGTCCTCGTTGCAGGGCCACTGGATGCTGCCCAGGCGGTCCAGTTTCTCGTAGGTCACGCCGGCGAAGGTGGGCGTCAGGCGCGCGATCTCGTCCATGATCTCGCTCGGATGCGCGTAGTGCATGGGGTAGTCCAGGGCGTTGGACAGCGCCATGGTGATTTCCCAGTCGGCCATGCCGTTGCGCGGCCGCATGACCTTGCGCACGCGCGAGATGCGCCGTTCGGCGTTGGTGAACGTGCCGTCCTTCTCCAGGAACGACGAGCCCGGCAGGAAGACGTGCGCGTACTTGGCGGTTTCGTTCAGGAACAGGTCCTGCACCACGATGCATTCCATCGCCGACAGCGCCGCCGCCACGTGCTGCGTGTTGGGGTCGGACTGCACGATGTCCTCGCCCTGGCAGTACAGGCCCAGGAAGCTGCCGCCCAGCGCCGCCTCGAACATGTTGGGGATGCGCAGGCCCGGTTCGGGCTGCAGCGTCACGCCCCAGTCGCGTTCGAACTCGCCGCGCACGGCGTCGTCGGAGATGTGGCGATAGCCGGGCAGCTCGTGCGGGAACGAGCCCATGTCGCACGATCCCTGCACGTTGTTCTGGCCGCGCAGCGGGTTGACCCCCACGCCTTCGCGGCCGATGTTGCCGGTGGCCATGGCCAGGTTGGCGATCGCCATCACGGTGGTCGAGCCCTGGCTGTGTTCGGTCACGCCCAGGCCGTAGTAGATCGAGCCGTTGCCGCCGGTGGCATACAGGCGCGCGGCGCCGCGCACCAGCTGGGCGGGCACGCCGGTGACTTCCTGCATGGCCTCGGGCGAGTTCTCGGCGCGCGCCACGAATTCGCGCCACATGTCGAACGAGGGCGCCTCGCACCGTTCGGCCACGAAGGATTCGGCGACCAGGCCCTCGGTCACGATGACGTGCGCCATCGCGGTCAGCAGCGCCACGTTGGTGCCGGGGCGCACCTGCAGGTGGAAGTCGGCCTTCACGTGCGGCGCGCTGACCAGCTCGATGCGGCGCGGGTCGATCACGATCAGGCGGGCGCCTTCGCGCAGGCGGCGCTTGAGCCGCGAGGCGAACACCGGGTGGGCGCTGCTGGGGTTGGCGCCCATCACGATGACCACGTCGGTATGCATGACCGAATCGAAGGTCTGCGTGCCGGCGGATTCGCCCAGCGTCTGCTTCAGCCCGTAGCCGGTGGGCGAATGGCACACGCGCGCGCAGGTGTCGACGTTGTTGGTGCCGAATGCGGCGCGCACCAGCTTCTGCACCAGCCAGGTCTCCTCGTTGGTGCAGCGCGACGAGGTAATGCCGCCGATGGCGTCGCGGCCGTGGGCGGCCTGGATGCGGCGGAACTCGGAAGCGGCGTGGCCGATCGCCTCCTCCCAGGAGACTTCGCGCCACGGGTCGGTGATGCGCTGGCGGATCATGGGCTTGAGCACGCGCTCCTTGTGGGTGGTGTAGCCCCACGCGAAGCGGCCCTTGACGCACGAGTGTCCGCGGTTGGCCTGGCCGTCCTTCCACGGCACCATGCGGACCACTTCCTCGCCTTTCATCTCGGCCTTGAAGCCGCAACCCACGCCGCAGTAGGCGCAGGTGGTGATGACCGAGTGCTCGGCCTGGCCGAGCATGATGATGGACTTCTCCTGCAGCGTCGAGGTCGGACAGGCCTGTACGCAGGCGCCGCACGATACGCATTCGCTGTCCATGAACGGCTGGTCCTGGCCGGGCGACACGCGCGAGGCGAAGCCCTTGCCGGAGATGGTCAGCGCGAACGTGCCCTGGGTTTCCTCGCAGGCGCGCACGCAGCGGTTGCAGACGATGCACTTGGACGGGTCGTACGTGAAGTACGGGTTGGATTCGTCCTTGGCCTCGGCCAGGTGGTTCTCGCCGTCGTAGCCGTAGCGCACTTCGCGCAGGCCCACC
This sequence comes from Bordetella bronchiseptica, assembly GCF_900636925.1. Classification (NCBI taxonomy): domain Bacteria; kingdom Pseudomonadati; phylum Pseudomonadota; class Betaproteobacteria; order Burkholderiales; family Alcaligenaceae; genus Bordetella; species Bordetella bronchiseptica. The sequence goes on along the minus strand of NZ_LR134326.1, from coordinate 3,762,563 downwards.
ACGCCGGCCATGTCCTGCAGCTCGCAATCGCCATTGGCCGGGCAGGTCAGGCAGTCGAGCGGGTGGTCGGAGATGTACAGCTCCATGACGCCGCGGCGCAGGTCGCGCAGCCTGGCGTTCTCGGTCTGCACCACCATGCCGGCCTCGACCGGCGTGGTGCACGACGCGGGATAGCCGCGCCGGCCTTCGATCTGCACCAGGCACAGGCGGCACGAGCCGAACGGCTCCAGGCTGTCGGTGGCGCACAGCTTCGGAATGTTGATGCCGGCCTCGGCGGCCGCGCGCATCACCGAGGTGCCGGCCGGCACGCTGACCGGCTGGCCATCGATGGTCAGGGTGACGAGTTGGGCGGATTCGCGCGCGGGCGTGCCCAGGTCGCGGTCGCGCTTGATGACGGTTTCGAGCATGGCGGTCTCGTAGGCGTTCAGGCCGGCTGCGCGGCGGGTTGCGGGGCGAGCCCGAAGTCTTCGGGGAAGTGGTTCAGGGCCGACAGCACCGGATAGGGGGCCATGCCGCCCAGCGCGCACAGCGAGCCGGCCAGCATGGTGTCGCACAGGTCGCGCAGCAGATGCACGCGCTGTTCGCGTTGCGGCCCGCCGGCGACGATCTTGTCGATGGTTTCCACGCCGCGGGTCGAGCCGATGCGGCAGGGCGTGCATTTGCCGCACGATTCGATGGCGCAGAACTCCATCGCGTAGCGGGCCATGCGCGCCATGTCGACCGTGTCGTCGAAGGCCACCAGGCCGCCATGGCCGACCATGGCCGAGATCTGCACATAGGCCTCGTAGTCCAGCGGCACATCCCATTGCGATTCGGGCAGGTAGGCGCCCAGCGGGCCGCCCACCTGCACCGCGCGCAGCGGCCGGCCGCTGGCGCTGCCGCCGCCGAAGCCATAGAGCAGGTCGCGCAGCGTCAGGCCGAAGGCCTTCTCGACCAGGCCGCCGTGCCTGAGATTGCCGGCCAGCTGGAACGGCAGCGTGCCGTGCGAGCGGCCCACGCCGAAGTCGCGGTAATGGGCCGCGCCGCGCGCCATGATGGTGGGCACCGTGGCCAGCGAAATCACGTTGTTGATGACCGTGGGCAGGCCGAACAGGCCGGCGATGGCCGGCAGAGGCGGCTTGGCGCGCACCACGCCGCGCTTGCCTTCCAGGCTTTCCAGCAGCGAGGTCTCCTCGCCGCAGATATAGGCGCCGGCGCCCTCGCGGACTTCCAGGTCGAAGCGCTGCCCGCTGCCGTGGATATCGTCGCCCAGCCAGCCGACCTCGCGGGCGCGCGCGATGGCCTGCCGCAGCGTGGCGATGGCGTGCGGATACTCCGAGCGCACGTAGATATAGCCGTACGTGGCGCCCACCGCCAGGCCGGCGATGGTCATGCCTTCGATCAGCGAGTAGGGATCGCCTTCCATCAGCAGGCGGTCGGCGAAGGTGCCCGAGTCGCCCTCGTCGGCGTTGCAGACGATGTACTTGCGCGGCGCCGGCGTGGTCAGCACGGTCTTCCACTTGATGCCGGTCGGAAACGCCGCGCCGCCGCGCCCGCGCAGGCCCGAGGCGCTGACTTCGTCGACGATCTGCTCGGCGCTCATGGCCAGCGCCCGGTTCAGCCCGGCCAGTCCGCCGTGCGCGGCATAGTCCTGCAGCGACAGCGGGTCGATCACGCCGACGCGGGCGAACGTCAGGCGTTCCTGGTGCTTGAGGTACGGGATCTCGTCGGTCAGGCCCAGCCGCAGCGGATGCGCGCCGCCGTCCAGCCAGCCGGCCTCGAACAGCGCGGCCACGTCTTCGGGCTGCACCGGGCCGTAGGCGATGCGGCCGGCCGGCGTGGCCACTTCGACCAGCGGCTCCAGCCACAGCATGCCGCGCGAGCCGTTGCGCACGATGCGCACCGGCAGGTCCAGGGCCGCGGCCTGTTGCGCGATGGCCTGCGCCACGGCGTCGGCGTCCATGGCCAGCGCCGCGGCATCGCGCGGCACGTAGACGGTGATGGGGGTGGTCAGCGGCGCGTTCATGGCGTGGCCTCGATGGCGCGGGCCAGCAGGCGGTCCAGCTTGGCGGGGGTGACGCGGGCGTGGGGCTGGCCGTCGATCATCACGGCCGGCGACTGGGCGCACAGGCCCAGGCAGTACACCGGCTCCAGCGTACAGCTGCCGTCGGCGGCGGTGGCGTGGAACTCGCAGCCCAGCCGCTGGCGCGCATGCGCGGCCAGCGCGTCGCCGCCCATGGCCTGACAGGACTCGGCCCGGCAGATTTCCAGCACATGGCGGCCCGCCGGCTCGCTGCGGAAATGCGGATAGAAGGTGATGACGCCGTGTACTTCGGCGCGCGACAGGCTGAGCGTCTCGGCGATGGTCTGGACCGCTTCGGGCGGAATGAAACCCAGCTCGTCCTGCACCGCGTGCAGCACGGGCAGCAAGGCGCCGGGCTGGTCCTTCATGGCGGCCAGCAGGCGCGCGGTCGTGGCGATGGCGGGGCTGGCCGAATGTTCGGCGCTCTCCATCGCCAGGGCGCCGCCGCGGGCGCCGGCGCTGGAGGCGAGGTCGGTCTTCGCCGGATGGGCAGGCATGGCATTGTCTCCGGATGCGGGGCGGCGGCAGGCGCGCGCCCGGGTCGTTCACTGGGCGAATATATGTTATTCAGTACATATTAAATTCGCGCACAAAGGCCTTTTCCGCTACTCTAGTCGCCTATCTTGTTGGGTTCAATAAGAAATAAATGACATATAAATTCCGCATCGGCCTGCGGCCGCAATGGGTGCTGGAGGGGGGCGAGGGCGCCGCCGGCCAGCCCCTGCAGGACATGCTGGCGCTGCTGGCCGCCATCGACGACAGCGGCAACATCGCCGGCGCCTGCAAGACCTGCGGGTTGTCATACCGCCACGCCTGGGGCGTGCTGCGCCGTTTCGAGGCGCTGTTCGGCACGCCGCTGCTGGTCACGCGCCGGCGCCTGGGCACGGCGCTGTCGCCGTTCGCCCAGCGCCTGCTGTGGGCCAACCGGCGCATCGATGCGCGGCTGATGCCCACGCTGGAGAGCCTGGCCTCCGAGCTGCAGGAAGAACTGGAGCGCCTGCTGCCCGAAAGCGGGCCGCACCTGCGCCTGCACGCCAGCCACGGCTTCGCGGTCGAGGCGCTGATGCAGCACCTGGACACGCGCCTGCCTGGCGTGGAGCTGCGCTACCGCACGGCCGCCGAGGCGCTGGCCTCGCTGCGCGGCAACGATTGCGACCTGGCCGGCTTCCAGGTGCCCCAGGGCGAATTCGAGGCGCCCATCCTGCGCCTGTATGCCCAGTGGCTGGACCCCGACGAACACCTGCTGATCCACCTGGCCGTGCGCAATACCGGGCTGTTCGTGGTGGCGGGCAATCCCAAGGGCATAGGCGGGGTGGCGGACCTGGCGCGCGCGGACGTGCGCTTCGTCAACCGCCAGGCCGGCTCCAGCACGTACTACCTGGTCAACCTCATGCTGCAGCGCGCCGGGGTCGCGCCGGCGGCGGTGCAGGGTTACCAGAACAATGAATTCACGCACATGGCGGTCGCCGCCCATATCGCCAGCGGCATGGCCGACACCGGCATCGGGGTCGAAACCGCGGCGCGGCGCTTCGGACTGGACTTCATCCCGCTGGTGCGCGAACGCTATTTCTTCGCCATCCGCAAGACGGCGCTGGAGAGCGCGGCCATGCGCGCGCTGCTCGAAGGCATGCGCAGCCCCGAATACCGCGGGTTCGTCGGCCAGCTGCCCGGCTACGATGCCAGCGATACCGGCGCCATCCAGACCCTGGAGCAGGCATTCGCCCGCGATTTCCGGCCGCGCGCCGCGCTATGATCGACTATCTATGAGCAAAGTCATTTTCCTGACCGATCGCCGCCAGGCCGACCTGGCGGCGCCGAGCGCGGATCTGCCGCCGGCCGGCGAGCCCGCGCGGGACGTGCGCGCCCGGCCGCTGCGCGACCTGCGCATTTCCGTCACCGACCGCTGCAACTTCCGCTGCACGTACTGCATGCCGCGCGAAGTGTTCGACAGCAGCTATGCGTTCATGCCGCACTCGGCGCTGCTGTCGTTCGAGGAAATCGCCCGGCTGGCCGCGCAGTTTGCCCGCCTGGGCGTCGAGAAGATCCGCCTGACCGGCGGCGAGCCGCTGCTGCGCAAGAACATCGAAACCCTGGTCGGCATGCTCGCCGAACTGCGCACGCCCGCTGGCCGCCCGCTGGACCTCACGCTGACCACCAACGGCAGCCTGCTGGCGCGCAAGGCGGCGGCGCTGAAGCAGGCCGGCCTGTCGCGCGTCACCGTCAGCCTGGACGCGCTGGATGCGGCGCTGTTCGCGCGCATGAGCGACAGCAACTTCAGCCCCGACGACGTGCTGCGCGGCATCGACGCCGCCGCCGAGGCGGGGCTGGCGCCGGTCAAGGTCAACATGGTGGTGCGGCGTGGCCTGAACGACGGCGAGATCCTGCCCATGGCGCGGCGCTTTCGCGGCAGCGGGCATATCCTGCGCTTCATCGAGTACATGGACGTGGGCAGCACCAACGGGTGGAACCTGTCCGAAGTGGTGCCCAGCGACGAGGTCCTGGCGCGCATCGCCGAGCACCATCCGCTGGCGCCGCTGGACACGCCGGTCATGGGCCGGGTGGCCGAACGCTGGCGCTACGACGATGGCGGCGGCGAAATCGGCGTCATCTCCAGCGTCACGCACGCCTTCTGTTCGGGCTGTACGCGGGCGCGCCTGTCGCCCGAGGGCCGGCTGTTCCTGTGCCTGTTCGCCTCGCACGGCCACGACCTGCGCGCGCCGCTGCGCGAAGGCGCCGACGACGACAGCCTGGCGCGCATCCTGACCGGCATCTGGGGCCAGCGCGACGACAACTACTCCGAACGGCGCGGCCAGGGCGGCGGCGCGGCCGACCGCATCGAGATGAGCTACATCGGAGGGTGAGCGCGGTGCCTGTCCCCGTGGGGACAGGCACCTGCGGCGTGCCTCGGAGCCTGTCCCTGCGGGGACTGGCTCCGAGGGGCTTGCGGGACAGGCATCAGGTTTGCAGGTGCCAGTCCCCATGCGGGGACAGGCACTCGGGGGTAGGTTTGCGGGTGCCAGTCCCCATGCGGGGACAGGCACCCGGGGGTCAGGCGAGCCAGTGTCTCAGGTCGTAGTATCCGACGCGTTCGCCGTCGTTGACGGGGACGCCGGCGGGCAGGCGGGCCAGGCCGGTGGACCAGGGCACGGAGGTGATGATGGCCGAGTCCTGGTTGCCGAAGGGCTGCAGTTCGCCGGCGCCGTCTTCGGTGGCGCGCCATTGCACGCGCAGGAATTCCTCGCGGCTGTCCTGGCGCGGCCGTTCGGTGCGCAGCGGCAGGCGGCTGACGGCCGGATAGAGTTCGGCGCGGCCTTGCATGCGCCGCACCAGCGGCGATACCAGTAGCGCGAACACCGCATAGCTGGAGACCGGGTTGCCCGGCAGGCACACGACCGGCTTGCCGTCGATGTGCGCCAGCGCGACCGGCTTGCCCGGTTTCATGCGCACTTTCCACAGCCCCAGTTCGCCGCCCAGCGCTTCCAGCACCGGCTTGACCAGGTCGCGCTCGCCGACCGAGACCCCGCCCGAACTGAGCACCAGGTCGCTGTCGGCCAGCAGCGTGCGCAGCGCCGCGCGCAGCGCGTCTTCGTCGTCGCGCGCATGCAGCACGTGCGAAACCTGCGCGCCCATGCCGCGCACCAGCGCCGCCAGCATCGGGCCGTTGGAGTTGTAGATCTGCTGCGCGGCGCGCGGCTGTCCGGGCGCGACCAGTTCGTCGCCCGTGGTCAGCACGCCGATGCGCAGCCTGGCGCGCACCGGTACGCTGGCCAGGCCCTGGGTTCCCAGCAGGCCGACGTGGCCGGCATGCAGCAGGGTGCCGGCGTCCAGCAGCGGCCGTCCGGCGGTGGTGCCGTCGCCGCGCTTGCGTATCCATTGGCCGAGCGTGGGCGCCTGGGTGATTTCCACCTGGCCGTCGGCTTCGCGCGCGTCTTCCTGCATGACGACGGTGTCCGCGCCGGCGGGGATGAGGCTGCCGGTGAACAGGCGCGTGGCCTGGCCGGGGATCAGCGCTTGCGGCATGTCGCCCGCGTAGGCGCGCTGCTGGACCGGCATGCGCGCGCCGGCCTGGTAATCGGCCAGGCGTATGGCGTAGCCGTCCATGGCGCTGTTGTCGGCCGGGGGCAGGTCCACGGTGGCGGCCAGGTCGGTCGCCAGCACGCGGCCGTCGGCCTGTTCGAGCGCCACGTGTTCGGTGCCGGCCACGGGTGCGCCGGCCTGCGCCAGCAATTGCTGGGCTTGGTCGAATTCAAGCATGATGGGTCAGTCCGCGTCCGGCTTGGCGCGGTAGTGCATGGCGAAATTGCAGGGTTTGTGGGCGTCGTCGAGCTGTTCGCGGATGATGCGGTTCCAGCCCAGCTTGCAGGCGTGGTTGGAGCCCGGCATGCAGAAGATGACGGTATCGTTGGCGGTGCCGGCCAGCGCGCTGGACTGCACGGCCGAACTGCCGATCTCCTCGTACGAGAGCTGGCGGAACAGCTCGCCGAAACCCTCGATGGTCTTGTCGAACAAGGGTTCGATGGCCTGGGCGGTGCAGTCGCGCGGCGTGAAGCCGGTGCCGCCGGACACCAGGATGACCTGGACCGCGGGGTCGGCGATCCATTCGCTGATGACGCGGCGGATCTGGTAGAGATCCTTCTTGACCAGGTCGCGCCGCACGCACATGTGCCCGGCGTGCGCCAGGCTCTCGGCCAGCATGTTGCCCGAGGTGTCGTCGCCGGCGCTGCGCGAGTCGCTGACGGTGAGGATGGCGCAGGCCAGCGAAACCTGCTTGGCGTCGTTCATGGATGCTCCTTGGTGGGCGTGTCCGGGTCGTCCCAGGACTGGGTGCGGTCGGCGTCGGATTGGCGCTGCTCCACCCAGAAGCTGTCGCCGGCAGCCAGGGTTTCGCGTTTCCAGAAGGGCGCCCGCGTCTTCAAGGCGTCGATGATGTACTCGCAGCCGCGAAAGGCGTCGCCGCGATGCGCGCTGGCGGCCGCCACGAACACGATCTGCGCGCCGCGCGGCAGGGCGCCCACCCGGTGGGCGATGACCGTGCCGGCCAGATCCCAGCGCTCGCGCGCGGTGGCCGCGATGGTTTCCAGCTCGCGTTCGCACATGCCGGGATAGTGGTCGAGATACAGCGTCTCGGTGGCCTGCTCGGGCGCGAAGTCGCGCACGTAGCCCACGAACGTGACGATTGCGCCGGCCTGTCCGCCGACGCGTTCGCGCAGCGCCGCCAGCAGGGCGGCGCCGTCGAAATCGGCTTCCTGGACGATAACCATGATGTTCAACCCCCGGTCACCGGTTCGAAGACCGCGACCTCGTCGCCCGGGCGCACCGCCGCGCCCACCTTGACATGCGTCTGGTTGACGGCCAGCTTCAGGCGCTCGGCCGGCTCCAGCTGCGGATAGCGTGCCGCCAGCGCGGCCAGCAGCTGCGCGCCGGTCACGGTTTCGGCCAGCGGCCAGTCTTCGGTGCGCTTGCCGACGAGTTCGGCCACGCGCGCGAAATACAGAACCTTAATCGTTGCGCCACTCACCGCTTTTTCCTCCAGCCTTGTATTGCAGGCGTATCTGTTCGATGACGATGCCCTTGTCGGCGGCCTTGCACATGTCGTAGATGGTCAGCGCCGCGACGCTGCAGGCCGTCATGGCCTCCATTTCCACGCCGGTCTTGTACTGGGTGCGGCAGGTGGCGCGGATATGCACGCTGTACGCGGCCTCGTCGAGCTCGAAGTCGATGCCCACGAAGGCCAGCGGCAGGCTGTGGCACAGCGGGATCAGTTCGGCGCAGCGCTTGGCCGCCAGCACGGCCGCCACGCGCGCGGTGTTGAGCACCTCGCCCTTGCCCTGGCCGGGCTGGGTCAGCAGCCCGTAGGCGGTCGCGTTCATGCGCACGCTGCCGCGCGCGATGGCGACCCGGTCGGTGTCGGTCTTGTGGCCGACATCGACCATACGGATCTGGCCCGATTCGTCCAGGTGGCTCAGGGTGGGGGTAGTAGACATGGCGCGGCCGCTGTGGATCGTCAAATATTGAAAGTACCCGGCCCTTGGGGTATGCCTCGGGGCCAAGCATGCCTATCATAGACGAGCCGCGATAGCGGCGCGATAATCCCCCCAATCCGTGTCGGGAGTTGCCCAATGCCTGTGCGAATGCCCGGAGTGAGACTCACCCGCCGTACCGTGAAAGTCCTCCTGGCGACCGTGCTGGTCGTGCTGCTGCTGGCCGGCCTGGCGGCGTGGCAGGTGCCGCGCATCGTGCGCGGCGCGCTGACGCAGGACGTCTCCGCCATGCTGGGCCGCGACGTCAGCGTGGGCAAGATCCGCTTCAATCCATTCACGCTCACCCTGCGCGCCCACGACCTGGCGCTGGCGCAGCCCGAGGGCGCCGCGCCGCTGCTGCAGGTGGCCGAACTGGACGTCAGCGCGTCCTGGATGTCGCTGTTCTGGTTCGCGCCGGTGGTCGACTCGCTGGTGGTGCGCCAGCCCAGGATCGCGCTGGTGCGCGAAGACGTCACCCGCTTCAATTTCTCCGACATCCAGCAAAAAGTCGCCGACATGACGGCGCAGTCGCCGCCCGAGCCCGAGCCCGAAGCGGGCCCGCCGCGCTTCTCGCTGAACAACATGGTGCTCGAAGGCGGCGAGATCACGCTGGACGACAAAGTGTCCGGGCGCCAGCAGCGCATCGACGAGATCGCCCTGGGCGTGCCGTTCATCTCGACCTTCGGCTATGCCACCGACATCGACGTGCAGCCGCGCGTGCACATGCGCATCAATGGCAGTCCGTTCGACCTGACCGGCGTGGCGCGGCCGTTCGATACAGTGCCCAGCTCGACGCTGGACGTGTCGTTCGCCGGGCTGGAGCTCGAGAAATGGGCCGACGCCTGGCCCCTGCCGTTGCCGGTCAAGCTGGAGCGCGCGCTGCTGGACTCCGACCTGCAGGTCCTGTTCGAGCAGCCCAAGGACGCGGCGCCGCGCATCAAGGTGGTGGGCGAACTGGGCCTGCGCCAGCTGGATGTGCGCGAGTCGTCCGGCGATGTGCTGGCGCAATGGAGCGCGCTGGCCGTGCGCCGTATCGCCTTCGAGCCCATGCAGCGCAGCCTGTACGTCGGCGAGGTCGAACTGTGGTCGCCCCAGATCCAGACGCGGCGCTACGCCGACCAGCGCCTGAACTGGCTGGACATCGCGCAGAAGCTGCAGAAACTGGGCGCCGGCGATGCGCCGGCCAAGCCGGCGGCTGCTCCCGCACCGACGCCCGCACCCGCACCCGCACCCGCACCCGCACCCGCGCAGGCGTCCGCGTCGGCAACGCCGGCCGCCGCCCAGGCGGCCGCCGCGCCGCAGGCCAGCGCCGCGGCGGCTGCGCCCGACGCGTGGCACGTGGTCGTGGATGCGATCAATGTCAGGGATGCCGAGCTGCACTTGCGCGATGCGGTCACCAAGCTGGACTACGTGATGAACGGCGTGGGCGCCACGGTCGAGGGGCTGGAGCTGCCGCAGCCGCCGGACCGGCCGATCGGCCTGTGGCTGACCATGGACAGCACCATCGACGGCAGCTGGCTGCGCGCCAAGGGGCCCTTGACGCTGGAGCCGCTGAACCTCGACGTCAAGGTGGAGCTCGACAGGCTGGCCCTGGCGCGCCTGGCGCCGGCGGTGCGGGCCAGCGCGCCCATCCTGGTCGAGGACGGCCGCCTGGGGGCGCAGGCGCGCGTGCGGGTGGCGCAGCGCGACGGCGCCACGCAGGTCGTCGCCGAAGACGCGGCGCTGCGGCTGTCGGACCTGAGCCTGCGCGACGAGTCGGTCAAGCCCGCGGTGCCGGTCAGCGTGAAACAGTTCGAGGCCCGTTTCGACCGGCTGGCGCCCGACGCCCAGCCGTCGCCCTTCACCCTGAAGGCCGACGGCGTGCAGGGCGAGGGCGCGCTTGCCATGCAGGGCAGCCTGACCGCGCAGCCGCTGGCGCTCAAGTCCAGCGTGGACCTCGCGCGCCTGGACCTGGCGCCGTTCGCGCCGTATATCGCCTCCAGCCTGAACGCCACGGTGCGGGCCATCAACCTCAGCGCGCGCGGCGACGCCGAATTCGCCGCGGCCGCCGGCGCCACGCCCATGAAGGCGGCCTGGCGCGGCGCGCTCGACGTCAACGACCTGGACCTCGCCGACCGCGTCAATCGCGACGACTTCATGCAATGGAAGCGGCTGGGCCTGGCCGGCATGCAGGTGTCGGTCAATGGCGACGCCTTTGCCGCCAACCTGGGCGACATCACGCTGGACGATTTCTACGGGCGCGTGCTGCTCAACGCCGAGGGCCGGCTCAACGTCATGGACCTGGTGGCCGAGCCCGGCCAGGCCGGCGGCTCCATCACCCAGGACACCCAGACCCGCGCCCGCGCCGCGGCGCCCGCCAAGCCGGGCCCGATGCCCGACATCGCGATCGGCAGCGTGACGCTCAAGGGCGGCAAGATGACGTTCACCGACCGCTTCGTCAAGCCCAACTACACGGCCGAGCTGTCGCGCATCGAGGGCTCGGTCTCGGCGGTGTCCTCGCGCCAGCCCAAGCCGGCCAAGGTCAACGTGGCGGGCCGCGTCTATACCTCCGCGCCGTTCTCCATCAGCGGCACGGTGCAGCCCTTCGCGCAGTTCCTGTCGCTGGACCTCAAGGCATCGGCCAAGGGGGTGGACCTGCCGCGCTTCACCACGTATTCGGCCAAGTACGTGGGCTATCCGATCAAGCGCGGCAAGCTGTCGCTGGACGTGCAGTACCAGATCAAGGACCGCGCGCTGCAGGCGAGCAACCGCGTCGTGCTCAACCAGCTGACCTTCGGCGACAAGACCGACAGCCCGGACGCGGTCAAGCTGCCGGTGCTGCTGGCGGTGGCGCTGCTCAAGGACAGCCGCGGCAACATCGACATCAACCTGCCGATCTCCGGCTCGCTGGACGATCCGCAGTTCTCGGTGGGCGGCATCATCGTGCGCGTGCTGGTCAACCTGGTGGTCAAGGCCGTGACCTCGCCCTTCACGCTGCTTGCCTCGGCCTTCGGCGGCGGCGAGGAGCTCTCGTACATCGAGTTCGATCCGGGCAGCGCGGCGCTCACGCCCGAGGCCGAAAGCCGCATCGAGACGCTGGCCAAGGCGCTGAACGACCGCCCGGGGCTGAAGCTGGACGTGGCTGGCCGCGCCGATCCCGCCAGCGACGAGGAAGGCCTGCGCCAGGCCTGGGTCGAGCGCCAGATCCGCCTGGCCAAGGCCCGCGATACCGCCGGCCGCGGCAAGAAGCCGGCGCCCGACGGCGTCGAGGTCGCGCCGGCCGAACGGGCCAAATACTTGGAAGAGGTCTACGACGATACTAAGATCGAAGGCAAGCCGCGCAATTTCATCGGCATGGCCAAGTCGATCCCGGCCGAGCAGATGGAGGCGCTGCTGCGCGGCGCCGCGCCCCTGGGCGCCGACGACCTGCGCAAGCTGGCCGACGCGCGCGCGCAGGCCGTCTATGAAAAGCTGCAGGCCGAAGGGCCGGCCGACCGTATTTTCGTCGTAGCGCCCCAGCTCGACGCCGACGGCATCAAGGATGACGGCAAGCCGACGCGCGTGGACTTTTCCCTGAAGTGACGCACCGGAGGTTCCCCATGACCGATGCAGATCCGCATTTCGACAGCCTGTTGCCGCCCTTGACGCTGACGCGGCGCGGCTTCGTCGTCACCAGCCTGGCGGCCGGCTTTTCGCTGGCGGCCGGCGCGGCCGCCGCGCAGAGCGCCATCCATACCGACGCGGCCGGGCTGACCGCCGGCAAGGTCGACATTCCCACCCCCGACGGCAAGATGCCGGCCTATCGCGCCGCGCCGGCCGGCAAGAAGGACCTGCCGACCCTGCTGGTGGTGTCCGAGATATTCGGGGTGCACGAGTACATCCAGGACGTATGCCGCCGCCTGGCCCGGCTGGGCTACCAGGCGGTCGCGCCCGAGCTGTTCGCCCGCTACGGCGACCCGACCGGCTATACCGACATCGGTCGCCTGCGCGCCGAGGTGGTGGACAAGGCCGGCGATCGCCAGGTGCTGGCCGACCTGGACGCGGCGGCGGCCTGGGCGGCCGCCAATGGCGGCAATTCGTCCCGCCTGGGCATACTGGGTTTTTGCTGGGGCGGCCGCATCGTGTGGCTGTACGCGGCGCACAATCCCGGACTGAAGGCCGGCGCCGCCTGGTACGGTCAGCTGGGCGGGCAGGCCAGCGAGCTCAAGCCGCGCTCGGTGCTGGAGTCGATCGGCGATCTCAAGGCGCCCGTGCTGGGCGCCTACGGCGGCAAGGACGCCGGCATCCCGCTGTCGGACGTGGACCGGATGCGATTGGCGCTGGCCAAGGGGCCGCGGGCCGCGCGCGACTCGCGCATCGACGTCTACCCGGAGGCGCCGCATGCGTTTCACGCCGACTACCGGCCCAGCTACCGCAAGGCCGAGGCCGAACAGGCCTGGCAGCGCATGCTGGACTGGTTCGGCCAGCACGGCCTGGCGGCGTAGCGCCGGCGTTCAGTCGGCGGGCTGGTCTTCGGGCAGCCCGTCGGTCGCCTCGGCGATCGCCTGTTTCATTTCGTCGTAGGTCATGGTGCGCTCGCGCTGGAAACTGGCCAGCGCGCCCGTGCAGCCGTCCACCCCCGAGGCGCGCATGTCCGCCATCATTTCGGCGCCTTCCTGCTGGCCGCGCGCATAGCGCTCGTCGAAACTGTCGAAGGCGTAGTGGTACTCATCGGCGTAGCGCCGCAGGTTCAGCCGCCAGGTTTCGGCATGCTGGGCCAGGTCCGGGGCCGAGGCGCCGCAGGTCCGCGCCGCGCCGTTGGCCGCGCCCGAGGTGAGCACGATCTGGTCGAAGATGGCCTGGCCGGCCGGGTCGGCGCCGGCCTGGGCGCAGGCCGCGCCGCTTGCGGCCGCCAGCAGCAGGGCGGCCAGGAAATGTCTGGTCATGAAGAGGCCTCCACATGGCGCCGCGCCGGGCGGCGTGGGCGTGGCACGCGTGTGCCGCGCAATCCTGCATTATGGCCAAAGCCGCGCCGTGGCCGGGCCGCTGGCGGTTTTGAGTCGTTTCAGACTGTGCGGGGTTTTTTCCGCGCCACGGCGCGCGGCGCGAAAACCGCGCAGGAACTATGATTGAGCCTTGCCGCGCCCGTTCGGGCGCACCTCACCCGAGAAACCGGAGAGCCTCATGACCATCAAAGTCGGCGATCGCGTGCCCGACGGCACGTTGACCGAATTCATCGAAACCGAAACCGCCGGCTGCACGCTGGGGCCCAATGCCTTCCAGGTTGCCGATCTCGTCAAGGGCAAGAAGATCGCCCTGTTCGCCGTGCCGGGCGCGTTCACGCCGACCTGCTCGGCCAAGCACCTGCCCGGCTATGTCGAGCAGGCCGCGGCGCTGCGCGCCAAGGGGATCGACGAAATCTGGTGCGTGGCGGTCAACGACGCGTTCGTGATGGGCGCGTGGGGCCGCGAGCAGCAGGCCGGCGGCAAGGTGCGCATGCTGGCCGACGGCTCGGCCCTGTGGACCACCGCGCTGGGCCTGGAGCTGGACCTGGTGCAGCGTGGCATGGGCGTGCGTTCGCAGCGCTATTCGGCGCTGATCGACGACGGCGTGGTCAAGCAGCTCAACATCGAGGCGCCTGGCAAGTTCGAAGTCAGCGACGCCGCCACCATGCTGGCCCAGGCCTGAGCCTTACGTAGTTGCTGTATGCCGCGGGCCATCGAGGCCCGCGGCCCGTTTTGCCGCAAGCGGACATCCGTGTTCCCATGCTAACCACGATTTCCTCATTCTCGTCGCTTTATTTTGCCACCCTGCTGATGCTGATCGGCACGGGCCTGTTCAATACCTACATGGGGCTGCGGCTGACCGCGCAGTCCGTCAACGAGATCTGGATCGGCGCGCTGATCGCAGGCTACTACCTGGGGCTGGTGTGCGGCGCGCGGCTGGGGCACAGGCTGATCATCCGGGTCGGCCATATCCGGGCCTTCGTGGCCTGCGCCGCCGTGGCCACCAGCATGATCCTGGCGCAGGCGCTGGTCGACCACCTGCCGCTGTGGCTGCTGCTGCGCCTGATATCGGGCATCGTGATGGTCACCGAGTTCATGGTGATCGAAAGCTGGCTCAACGAACAGACCGAAAACCACCAGCGCGGCCGTGTCTTCTCGGTGTACATGGTGGTGTCCGGCCTGGGCACGGTCCTGGGACAACTGGCCCTGACGGCCTACGCCACGCTCGACGACGGCCCGCTTACCCTGGTGGCCATGTGCCTGGTGCTGTGCCTGGTGCCGATCGCCGTGACCGCGCGCTCGCACCCGCCCACGCCGCTGCCCGCGCCGCTGGACCTGCGCTTTTTCGCCAGCCGTGTGCCGCTGTCCCTGACCGTGCTGTTCGTGGCGGGCAACCTGTCCGGCGCGTTCTACGGGCTGGCGGCCGTCTACGCCGCCAAGCACGGCCTGTCCACGTCGCAGTCGGCCATTTTCGTGGCCGCCGCGGTAACGGCCGGGCTGCTGTCGCAGTGGCCGATGGGCTGGCTGTCCGACCGCATCAACCGTGCCGGCCTGATCCGCTTCAACGCGGCGGTGCTGGTGCTGCTGCCGGTGCTGATGTGGGGCTGGATCGTGCTGCCGTACTGGGCGATGGTGGCGCTGTCGTGCGTGTTCGGCGTGCTGCAGTTCACCCTCTACCCGCTGGGCGCCGCCTTCGCCAACGACCACGTCGAACCCGAACGCCGTGTCGGCCTGAGCGCCATCCTGCTCATGACCTACGGCGTGGGCGCCTGCCTGGGGCCGCTGATCGCCGGCGTCATGATGTCGCTGGGAGGTCCCGGCATGTACTACGTGTTCATTTCCGCCTGCGCCGTGATCCTGGTCTGGCAGGTGCGGCCGGCGCGCGTTACCGGCGCCCACCAGGTGGACGAGGCGCCGGTGCACTTCGTGCCCATGCCCGACACCCTGCAAAGCTCGCCGGCGGCCGTCGCGCTCGATCCGCGCGTCGACCCCGACGTGGACATCACGATGGAAATGGCCGACCCCGGCCCCGACGTGGTCGAGCCGCCGGCGCCGGCCGGTCCGCCCGCGCCAGGCGCCGACAGCGAAAGCACGAGCGCGCCGCAGGCCGGCGAGCAGGCCGCGCCAGACGACACGGCAGCCCGGCGCACCGGAACCTGAGGCGCGCGGCCTGGGGAGCGACAGCCGCGGTAAAGGGTGCCTGTCCCCGCCGGGACAGGCACAAAAGATAGCGGGAGCCTGTCCCCGTTGGGACAGGCTCCCGAGTATTGGAGTTACCACGGCAGCATGGCGGCGATGGCCGCCAGCGCCAATGCCAGGCCGGCCAGGTTGAGCGCGCTCAGGCGTTCGCGAAACGCCAGCGCGCCCACCAGGGTGCCCGCCGTGATGACCCCCATGTTCATCGCGCCGAACACCAGGGCAGGGTGGTCCGGCAGGCTCTGATGGGCGCGCACGTAGGTGAGGATATTGCCGAAGTTGGCCAGGCCCAGCGCCACGCCGGCCAGCGCGTGGCGGGCTTGCCAGCGGGTGCGCCGGATGCACAGGTAGGCCAGCGTCAGCAGGCCCGCGGCCACGAACGTCGCCAGCAGGCCGGCCGAAAACGCCGTGCCGCTGCGCGCGAGCTGCTTGAACAGGATATCGATCACGCCGTAGCCGGCCCATACCGCCAGCGGCCACATCCATGCCGCGCGGCGATCGTCCGGCGCGTCGTCCGCCGCCGCGCCGGCGGGCGCGCGGCGGCGCAGCAGGCAGGCCAGCGCCGCGAACGCCAGCGCGATCGCGGCCAGCTTGCGCGCCGTCAGGCTTTCGCCGAACAGCGCGAAGGCGGCCAGCAGCGGGATGAACAGCGACAGGCGCTGCGCCGCGTCGCTCTTGACGATGCCCGCGTGGCGCACCGAGCGCGCCATGGCGACGAACACCGTGGGCAGCAGCACGGCCAGCGCCGCCAGCACCGGCGCGCCCTGCATGGCCTGGCGCAGCGCCTGCGCATCGGGACGCAGCAGCAGCCAGCACAGGGCCGCCGCCACGGCGTAGTTCACCGCGATGGCCTGGCGCACGTCGATGGCGTGGCGGCGCGCCAGTTTCAGGAGCACCGCCACGGTGACGCTGCAGGCGACGCTGGCCGCCAGGTACAGCAGACCCTGGTTCACGCCTGGCTCGCCGCGCAGGGCAGGCCCTCGGCGCGCATGCCCAGGCGTTGCAGCAGCCGCCGGTCGGCCTCGACCTGCGGGTTGCCGGTGGTCAGCAGCACATCGCCATAGAAGATCGAGTTGGCGCCGGCCATGAAGCACAGCGCCTGCTCGCTGTCGCTCATGGTCTCGCGGCCCGCCGACAGGCGCACCTTGGCCAGCGGCATGGTGATGCGCGCCACGGCGATGGTGCGGATGAACTCGAACGGATCCAGCGTCTCGGCGCCCGCCAGCGGCGTGCCTTCGACTTGCACCAGGTTGTTGATGGGCACCGACTCCGGATAGGGCTCCATGTTCGCCAGCTGGGCGACCAGGCCGGCGCGGTCGCGGCGCGATTCGCCCATGCCGACGATGCCGCCGCAGCACACGTTGATGCCGGCCTCGCGCACCTGTTGCAGCGTATCCAGGCGGTCCTGGTAGGTGCGCGTCGAAATGATCTTGCCGTAGAACTCGGGCGCGGTATCCAGGTTGTGGTTGTAGTAATCCAGCCCGGCGGCCTTCAACTGTTCGGCCTGGCCGTCGCGCAGCATGCCCAGCGTGACGCAGGTTTCCATACCCAGCGCCTTGACCGCGCCGATCATTTCGGCCACCGCTTCCAGGTGATGCGGTTTGGGGCTGCGCCAGGCCGCGCCCATGCAGAAGCGTTGCGCGCCGTTGGCCTGCGCCGCGCGCGCCGCGCGCACCACCTCGTCCAGCGGCATCAGCTTGTCGGCGTCCACGCCGGTATCGTAGTGGGCCGATTGCGGACAGTACGCGCAATCCTCCGGGCAGCCGCCGGTCTTGATCGACAGCAGGCTGGACAACTGCACCGTGTTGGCGTCGAAGTGCTGGCGGTGCACCTGCTGGGCACGATGCAGCAGGTCCAGGAACGGCAGCTCGAACAATTCGGCGACCGCCGCCAGGGGCCAGCGCTCGGCGCTGGGCGGACGGACGGGAGTGGGGACGGGAATGTAGGCCGTATGCATGGGGCGGGGCTCCATAGGGGCGGTGGACGGGCGGCTGGACGCCAGGGCAATGCGGCCGATCGTAGGAACGAATCGGCGATTTGGGCAATATCCCGTATTTAAACGAAAATGAAAGCGTATTGATTGAAATTAGCGGGAATAAGGAGATTTTGCGGCGCGAGCGACGTTAACGCGATGCGATCTTCCCGCAGGCGGAGGCGCCGAATTATTGTTTCCATGTGTAAATAATTGCCGGCCTGAGGCCGATGCGGGCGGTGTTGCCGCCAAGTGCTGTCTTAGCAAGTTACAAAAAAACCCCGAAACAAGGCTTGCGCAATCTATCTACTAGTAGGTAATATTCATCCATCGACGCAGCAATCCCGTTTCATGCGGCATCGATGCAGCAAGGCTTACCGGCCTTTTTTATTTATCGGCTTATCTATCTACACATAGATAGCTCAACGCAGCATCCTCTATCGGAGATTGACCATGAACCGCATCGCTACCGCCCTGATTCTTTCCGCTTCCGTATTCGGCGTCGCCCAGGCCGGCGAGCTGGACTATCCGCCCGCCATCGAAAGCGCCAGCGCCCTCAGCCACGCCCAAGTGCAGGACGAATTGCTGGCCGCCCGCGCCGCTGGCCAGATGAACAGCGCCGAACTGGCTTATCCGCCCGTCGTCGAGCAGGCCGCCACCCAAGTGTCGCGCAGCCAGATCCGCCAGGAACTGAGCGCCGCCAAGGCCCGGGGCCTGGACGCCTCCGGCGAGCTCGACTACCCGCCCGTCGCCGGCTGATATTTCGCCCTGACACCTATCTACGCATAGATCATTTTTCATCACACATCCAGGAGTCTCACCATGAACCGCATCGCTACCGCCCTGATCCTGTCCGCTTCCGTGTTCGGCGTCGCCCAGGCCGGCGAGCTGGATTACCCGCCCGCCATCGAAAGCGCCAATACCCTCAGCCACGCCCAAGTGCAGGCCGAGTTGCAGGCCGCCCGCACCCAGGGGCTGATGGCCGCCGGCGAGCAGGACTATCCGATCACCGCCTACGCCGCCGCCAGCACGGTGTCGCGCGAGCAGGTGCGCGACGAATTGGCCGCCGCGCGCGCCCAGGGCCTGACCGAGTCCGGCGAACTGGCCTATCCGCCCGTCGCGGGTTGAGCCGTGCCGGCCCGCGCGAGCCCGCGCCCCCCCCTGGGCGGCGGGTTCGCTGCGCCGCTTGCCGCGTGAACCCGTTCTGGGTTAACCCGCTATCGCCCCAACCTACGTATAGGTAAAATTCGATCATGGACACGCCAAGCACAAACACCACCCGCGACCAGTTGCTCGACTACGCGCAGAAGTTGATCCGCACGCGCGGCTGCAATGGCTTCAGCTATCGCGACCTGGCCGATCACGTGGGCGTCAAGACGTCCAGCGTGCATTACTACTTCCCGTGCAAGGACGACCTGCTGTACGAAGCCGTCGAGAACTACACCGGCTCCGCGCTGGAAACCCTGCGCGGCATTTCGCCCACGCTGCCCGCCAAGGAGCGGCTGGACGCCTATATCGCCATGGTCGAGTCGCACAGTTGCCAGGCCGACCAGCTTTGCCTGGGCGGGATGCTGGCTGCCGAACTCAACACCTTGCCGGAACGCGTGCGCGCCGCGCTGCAGGCTTTTTTCACGGTCGAGGAAAACTGGCTGGCCAAGGTGCTGGCCGACGGTGCGCGCGAAGGCACGCTGCGCTACGCCAGCACGCCGGAGAAGGCCGCGCGCGCGCTGTTCGCCACGGTGCAGGGCTGTCTGCTGGGCGCGCGCCTGTTCCAGCGCCCGCCCGATCTGCGCGAAGCCCTGGGCGCGCTGTACGTCCAGTGCGGCGCAAGCCCGGCGCACTGAGCGCCCGCGTGTGCCCATGACGAACGGCCGCCGCGAGCGGCCGTTTGCTTGTCTGGCGGCGGATCGGCGCCTGTCCCTGCGGGGACAGGCACGCCGGGGAAGTGGCAGGCGTGGAGGTGGATTGGTGCCTGTCCCTGCGGGGACAGGCACCCCGAGAGTTTGCGGGTGCCAGTCCCCCTGCGGGGACAGGCACCCGGAAAGAAAAAAGCCAGTTGCGTGAGCAACTGGCTTTTCGGAATCTTTTGGCGGAGCGGACGGGGCTCGAACCCGCGACCCCCGGCGTGACAGGCCGGTATTCTAACCAACTGAACTACCGCTCCGCAGCGGCGTAACTTCTACACCATGCCAGACGAACTGGCGTCCCCTAGGGGATTCGAACCCCTGTACTCACCGTGAAAGGGTGATGTCCTAGGCCTCTAGACGAAGGGGACAGGACTTGCACATACCGTCGCGTTACTGGTGGAGGTAAGCGGGATCGAACCGCTGACCTCTTGCATGCCATGCAAGCGCTCTCCCAGCTGAGCTATACCCCCTATGTGTCAAACATAGTGTCGTAAGCGACAGGGCCGCAATTATGCACTATTTTTGGCAGGCCTGCACGGCGCTGCGATCGCGCGGTTTCGCGCGCCGCGCGCACGCCTGGCCGGGGCCGTCAATCGAGCGTGGTCAGCTTCTTTTCCAGCGCCCGCATCGCTTCGTAGCCCATCAGTTCCATGATGTCCTCGATGCCGACCAGCAGGTCGGGGCGGTGGGCCGGCGTGCCGGTGGCGATGACCTGCTTCATTTCTTCCAGCGCGCTGCGCATGCCGTGGATGGCGGCGGCCGGCAGCATGCGCGGCAGGCTGATGCGCTTGACGCCGAGCCGCTTGAGCTCGGGCAGGGGAATGAGCGGCGTGGTGGGGCGCTGGCGCACGCCGAAGCCCATGTTCACGCTGACCGGCACGCCTGCCGCCTCGACGATGCGGCCGATGTCCTCGGCGGTGCGCACCGCGTCGGGAAAGATGACGTCGGCGCCCGCGGCGGCATAGGCCTGGGCGCGGCGCGCGGCGCCCTCGATGCCTTCGACGGCCAGCGCGTCGGTGCGGGCGATGATGACGAAGTTGTCGTCGCGCCGCGCCAGGCAGGCCGCCTCGATCTTCTTCACCATTTCCTCGAGCGGGATCACGTCCTTGCCGGGCATGTGCCCGCAGCGCTTGGGGCTGACCTGGTCTTCCAGGTTGACGCCGGCCACGCCGGCTTCCTCAAACATCTGCACCGTGTGGAAAACGTTCACGGGGTTGCCATAGCCGGTATCGGCATCGGCCGTCAGCGGGATGTCGACCGAGCGCGCAAGCATGCGACAGTGGTTGACGTTTTCCATCAACCCCATCACCCCGATGTCGGCAATGCCGAGCAGGGCGTTGGACAGCGCCGCGCCGCTGGTGCAGGCGGTCTTGAAGCCGGCGGCCTGTACCAGGCGCAGGCTGTAGCCGTCGTAGACGCCCGGCGAGACGATGAATTCGGCCGAATTGAGCAGATCCCGAAATTTCTTGGCGGCGGAGGACATGAGTGACTGGTTCCTTTGAACGGCGAATGGCGGCGCACGGGCGCAGAGTTGCTGCATTATCCGGTTCGGCCCGATAAAGTGTCAACTCTTTTGTCCAAACTTGGTATTTAGCGGCGAAAATCCGGGTTGATTGATATCAATACGGGCTTGTTTTGGTGATTGCGGAATTTACTGTTGACAGTTTAGGGGCTCCGCGCCTATGCTTTCGAGGATGACAAACAGGGGTTACATGAACGCGTCGTTTCTCCATCTGGGCACGCCGATCCATTACGCCGATGTGGCGGCCGCGGCCGCCCGCAGCGGGGTCGAGCTGGCCTCGCTGCCGTACGTGATCCGCATCCTGCTGGAGAACCTGCTGCGCCATCGCGGGCGCGGCCGTCCGGTGCAGGAAGCCGAGATCGAGGCTGTCGCCCATTGGCAGGCCCATATCTCCGAGCAGATCTCGCTGCACGTCGAGCGCGTGATCCTGCCCGACTCGAGCGGATTGCCGGTGCTGCAGGACCTGGCCGCGCTGCGCGACGCGGTGCAGGCCGGCGGCGGCGATCCGGCGCGGGTCGATACCCGCGTGCCGGTCGACCTGATCGTCGATCATTCGCTGCAGGTCGATGCCTGGAGCACGGCAGACGCCGTGCGCCGCAACCTGGACGCCGAATTCGCGCGCAACGAGCAGCGCTACCGTTTCCTCAAGTGGGCGCAGCAGGCCTTCGACGGGTTGCGCGTGTTCGCGCCGGGCACCGGCATCATCCACCAGGTCAATCTCGAGAAGCTGGCAACGGTGGTCAGCACCAGCGAACACGGCGGGCAGCAGTGGGCCTGTCCGGATTTCGTGATCGGGGGCGACTCGCATACCCCCATGGTCAACGGGCTGGGCGTGCTGGGCTGGGGCGTGGGCGGCATCGACGCCGAGTCGGCCCTGCTGGGCCGGGCCTATACGTTTCCGATTCCCGAGGTGGTCGGCGTCGAGCTCAAGGGCGCGTTCCGCAGCCCGGTCACCACCACCGACGCCGCGCTGCTGGTGACGCAGCGCCTGCGCGCCGAGGGCGTGACCGGCTGCATGGTGGAATTCTTCGGCGAGGCCTTGCCGGGCCTGTCGGTGGCCGATCGCGCCACCATCGCCAACATGGCGCCCGAGTACGGCGCCACCTGCGGCTTCTTCCCGGTCGATGCGCAGACGCTGGATTACCTGCGCCTGACCGGACGGACCGCCGAGCACATCGAACTGGTGCGGGCCTATTGCCAGGCCAACGGCCTGTGGCGCGCCGACCCGGCCGCGTCCGCGGTGCGCTACGCGCGAGTCGTGCGCATCGACCTGGCGCAGGCCGAACCCTGCATGAGCGGCCCGCGCCGCCCGCAGGACCGCCTGCCGATCGGCCAGCTGGCCGAAGACTTCCGGCAGCGCCTGCCGCGCCCGGCGGCCGAGGGCGGTTTCGGCCTGGATGCCGCCGCGCTGGCTCGCGCGCCCGGCAGCGCCGGGTTGCGCCACGGCAGCATCGTGGTGGCGGCCCTGACCTCGTGCACCAATACCTCCAATCCGTCGGTCATGCTGACCGCCGCGCTGGTGGCGCGCGCCGCGCGCCAGCGCGGCATCGCCCCGCCCGCCTGGGTCAAGCGTTCGCTCGCGCCGGGCTCGCGCACGGTCACCGACTACCTGGCCGCCACCGGCCTGCTGCAGGACCTCGAGGCGCTGGGCTTCGGCGTCATCGGCTACGGCTGTACCACCTGCGGCGGCAAATCCGGCCCGCTGGCGCCCGAGGTCGCGCAGGACATCGCCGACAACCAGTGGGTGGTGTGCACCGTGTTGTCGGGCAACCGCAATTTCGAAGGGCGCATCCACAAGCTGGCGCGCGCCAACTACATCGGCTCGCCGCCGCTGGTGGTGGCCTATGCCCTGGCCGGGCGCATCGACATCGATTTCTCGCGCGAGCCGATCGCCACCGATGCCGACGGCCAGCCCGTGTGGCTGCACGAGCTGTGGCCCGGCGAGGCGCAGCTGGACGAGATCATGGCGCGCGCCTTGTCGCCGCAAGGCTTTCGCAGGGTCTGGGGCCTGGAGCCCGAAGGCGCGTCGCAATGGCGCGCGCTGGCCGAGGTGTCCGGGCAGCATTGGCAATGGGACGATTCCAACTACCTGGTCGAGCCGCCGTTCTTCAAGGCGCCGGCCCAGCAGTTCGGCCAGCGCCTGGCCGGGGCGCGCGTGCTCGGCCTGTATGGCGATTCGCTGACCACCGACCACATCTCGCCCAGCGGCGAGATTCCCGCCGAGGCGCCCGCGGGCCGGTACCTGCTGGGCCTGGGCGTGGCGCAGCGGGATTTCAACACCTATGTGGCGCGCCGTTCCAACTTCGAGGTCATGACGCGCGCGACCTTCGGCAACATCCGGATCCGCAACCTGCTGGTGCCGGGCACCGAAGGCGGCTATACGCGCCATTTCCCGTCCGGCGAGCAGTTGAGCATCTACGACGCCAGCCGCCGCTACATGGCCGCCGGCACGCCCACCATCGTGCTGGCCGGCGAGGAGTACGGCACCGGCAGCAGCCGCGACTGGGCCGCCAAGGGCACGGCGCTGCTGGGCGTGCGCGCGGTGCTGGCCAAATCATACGAACGCATCCATCGGGCCAACCTGGTGGGCATGGGGGTGATCCCGTTCCAGTTCGAGCGCGGCCAGGGCTGGCGCGAGCTGGGCCTGGACGGCAGCGAGACGTTCGAGTTCTTCGATGTGCTCGATGGCATACGCCAGGGCCGGCCGGTGCGGGTGGCCGCCAGCCGCGACGACGGCATGCGGGTCGAATTCAGCGTCATGCCGCAGGCGCTGACCGAGTCCGAGCGCGAACTGTTGCTCCAGGGCGGCATCCCGGCCAGCGTGCTGGCCGATTATCTGCAGTAATCCCACGAATCAAGGAAAACCGACATGGCACGACCTCTGGATACGCTACTGGCCAACACTCTCGTGTTCCTGGAAGGGCAGGGCCTGGTGCCGGGGAGCATCGGCATCGCCGACGGCCGGATCGCGGTGATCGGCAGCCACGGGCAGGACATGCCCGCCGCGCGCGAGACCATCGATTGCCAGGGCCTGTGGACCTTGCCGGGCGTCATCGACCCGCACGTGCACTTCGGCTTCGGCTCGCCCGAAACCGATTTCGAAACCGAGTCGCGCAACGCGGCCCTGGGCGGCACGACCAGCGTCATTTCGTTCCATCGCTCGGCCGATATCCGCGAGAGTTTCGACGCGGTGCGCGCGCGCGCCGAAAGCCAGAGCTGCATCGATTTCGGCTTTCACTTCGGCATCACCAGCCGCCTGCATGTGGACACGCTCGACGAGATCTCGCGCCGCTTCGGCGTCAGCTCGTACAAGCTGTACATGATGTACAAGGGAGCGGCGGGGCTGTCCAAGGGCTTTACCGATATCGACGACGGCCTGCTGTGGGGCGCGCTGAACGCCACGCGCGCCATCCCGGGCGCGGTGCTGGGCGTGCATTGCGAAAACGTCGAGGTGATCCCGTGGCTGCGCGACCCGCTGCGCGCCGCCGGCCGCGACGACCTGGCCGCCTGGAACGAGCAGAGCCCGGATTTTCTCGAGGCCGAGAACGTGCATCGCGTCTGCTACTTCGCGGGCAAGACCGGCACGCCGGTCAATATCGTGCACCTGAGCAGCCGCGAGGCGCTGCGCGAAGTGCGCCGCCATCGCCACGAAGGGCGCGCAGCGCCCATCTACGTGGAAACCTGCCCGCACTACCTGTTCCTGGACGACCGCAGTCCGGCCGGCACCTATGCCAAGGTGAATCCGCCGGTGCGCTCGGCCGCCGACATCGACGCGATGTGGGAAGGCGTGTGCGACGGCGCGATCACCACCATCGGCTCGGACCACGTGCCGCGCAAGCGCGCCACCAAGGACAAGGATATCTGGGCCGCCAGCAACGGCTTTCCCGGCACCGGCATGATCCTGCCCATCCTGCTGCACGAGGGCTACCACCGGCGCCAGGTGCCGCTCGAGACGCTGATGCGGGTGGCCAGCGGCGCCTCGGCGCGCATCTACGGCATGCCGGCCAAGGGCCGCATCGCGGTCGGCAACGACGCCGACCTGGTCATCGTCGATCCCGACCTGGAGAAGACCGTCGACCCGGGCGAGCTCGAATCGCACGCCGATTACTCGCCGTACGAAGGCATGCGCCTGAAAGGCTGGCCGGTGCGCACGCTGGTGCGCGGCCGCACCGTGGCGCGCGATGGCCGCATCGCCGACGAGGCCCGCCAGACGCCGGGCGGGCGCTATCTGCGCCGCCTTTGATCGATACCCATACCTATTCACTGGAGCATCAATATGTCGGAAACCAAGCGCATCTGGGACGCTTTCCTCACCGAGCGGGACAAAGAGGTATACAAGGCGGCCGGCTACGGCAAGCGGGGCGGCTTCGGCAAGCGGCCGGCGCTGTTCATCATCGACGTGCAATACAACTTCTGCGGCGACAAGCCCGAGGACATCCTCGAAGGCCTGAAGCAGTACCGCACGCACTGCGGCGCCGAGGCATGGGACGCGGTCAAGCACATCGTGCCGCTGCTGGAGCTGGCGCGCGAGAAGAACCTGCCGGTGTTCTACACCGAAAGCGGCCGCCGCAACGACCTGCTCGACAGCGGCGTGCAGGTGGGCAAGAACCATCGCGGCGGCGAGAAGACCGTGCTCGCCAACACTCACGCCACCCGCACCGTCGAGGAGCTGGCGCCGCTGCCGCAGGACATCCGCATCGTCAAGCAGAAGCCGTCGTGCTTCTTCGGCACGATCTTCATGAGCCACCTCAATTTCTTCGACGTCGATACGCTGATCCTGGTCGGCTGCACCACGTCCGGCTGCCTGCGCGCGACCACCGTCGACGCCTATTCGTACAACTTCAAGGTCATCATTCCCGAGGAGGCCTCGTTCGACCGCTTCCAGTCCAGCCACGCCATGAGCCTGTTCGACCTGAACTGCAAGTACGCCGACGTCATCCCGACCGCCGAGGTCGCCGACTACCTGAAGGCGCTGCCGGCGCGCGAAGCGGGTTGAGCGCGGGGCAATGAGCACCATCCCCATCACCCTGCTGACGGGTTTCCTGGGCAGTGGCAAGACCAGCCTGTTGCGGCGCTTGATCCACCAGCCGGGATTCGCGCGCTGCGCGGTGATCATCAATGAGTTCGGCGAGGTCGGGCTGGACCAGGCCCTGGTGGCCGACCAGTCCGACGACCGCGATATCCAGCTGCTCGATTCCGGCTGCCTGTGCTGCCTGGCCAGCAGCGCGATCCAGGATACGCTGGCCTCGCTGTACTACCGGCGCCTGCGCGGGGAAATTCCCTGGTTCGATCGCGTGCTGATCGAGACCTCGGGGCTGGCCGAGCCCGGCCCCATCATCAACGCCGTCTATGGCGACGGGGCGCTGGCGCGCCAGTTCCGCTTCGCCGGCATCGTCACCACCTTCGACGCCGGCTTCGGCCAGGTCGATGTCCAGGCGTATGCCGAAGCGAAGACGCAACTGCTGATGGCCGACACCGTGGTGCTGACCAAGCTGGACCTGCATCCCGAGGCGCGGCACCTGGCCGCATGGCTGGGCGAGCTGAACCCGACTGCCCGGGTCTACGAAAACAGCCTGCCCGACGACACGCTGGCGCGCCTGCTGCTGGACCCGGCGGCGGACCGGCCGGCGCCGGCGGCGCAGGGCCATCCCTCGGCCGGCGCGCCGCAGGCCAGCGCGCTGCGCCACTTGCTGGCCTACGGCATCCACAGCGTGACGGTCGATGTCCCCGATGCCATCGGCTGGCCGGCCTGGGCCGCTTTCGTGCACGAGGTGCAGCGCACATTCGCCGACCGCCTGCTGCGGCTCAAGGGCGTGCTGGCCTTCGAGGGCCAGGGGCGGATGGCGGTGCACGCGGTGCATCACGTGTTTTCCGCGCCCGAGCCGGCCGGGGCCGTACCGCCCGCCCTGGTCGGAAAACTGGTTTTCATCGTGCGCGACATGGAACGCGAGGAGGTCCTGCACGCCGTGCGGCACCTGAGCGGCGCGCCGCCCGCCGATGCTGCGTAGGTGTTAACACCAGCCCACAATCTGTTAACACTTTTATGGTTTTAGGGTAGATTTCTGCCTTGAGCGCTGGATTTTCTGCGATTTCAGTGTCATTCAAGTAACTATTTGCTTAATCTGTCAACATTAAAGGACCAGCCATGAACTTCTTCAACTTTGGATTCCAGCCGGGCGCCGCGCACACGCGCCGCCGGGTCACGGCGACGGTCCTGGCGCTGGCCGCCTGGGCGGCGCTGCCCGCGCAGCAGGCCGCGGCGCAGCCGCAGTGGCCGCAGCGTCCCGTGACGCTGATCGTGCCGTTCGCGCCTGGCGGCCCCACCGACATCACGGCGCGCGTGCTGGGCGAGGCGCTGGGCAAGGAGTGGAAGCAGACCGTGGTGATCGAGAACCGCGCCGGCGCGGGCGGCACCGTGGGGGCGGGTTTCGCGGCCAAGGCCGCGCCCGATGGCTACACGCTGCTGCTGGGCGTCACCGGCTCGCATGGCATCGCCGGGTCGCTCTATCCGAGCCTGACCTATGATCCCAAGGGCGATTTCGAGGCCATCTCCAAGGTGGTGTTCTATCCGAACGCCATCATCGCCAACCCCGATGTGCCGGCCAACAACCTGCAGGAGCTGATCGCCCTGGCCAAGAAGGACCCCAAATACCAGGTGTACGGCACCGACGGCAACGGCACCGCCTCGCACCTGACCATGGAGCTGCTGCGCGAGCGCGGCGGGTTCCCGATGCAGGCCGTGCAATACAAGGGCGCCAGCCCGCTGATCAACGATATCGTCGCCGGCTTCGTGCCGGTCGGCATTACCGGCTTTCCTTCGGCCGAGCCGCAAGTCAAGGCCGGCAAGCTCAAACTGATCGCGCTGACCACCGACAAGGACTACAGCGGCAACGGCTATCCCACCATCGCCGGCCAGGGCTTCCCGGGCTTCGCGGCCGCGCCGTGGTCGGGCATCTTCGCGCCCAAGGGCACGCCGGCGCCGGTCGTGCAGAAGATCGCCGCCGACATCAAGACCGTCATGGCGTCGCCCGCCGTGGTCGAGAAAATGCAGAAGCTGGGCCTGACGCCCAGCGCGGTGACGCTTGCCGATTTCGAGGCCGAGCTCGATCGCGAGCGCGCTTCGTGGGCCACGGCCGTCAAGATCTCCGGCGCGAAAGTACAGTAAGCGCGGGACGCGACGGCGATGGAATTCGATATGGAGTTCGATGTCGTCATCGTGGGGGCGGGCGGTTGCGGCCTGACGGCCGCGGTCGCCATCCACGATGCGTATCCGCAGGCCAGCATCGCGGTGCTGGACAAGGCCGAGCGGGCCTGCGGCAACACGGTGCTGTCCAGCGGCTCGATTCCGGCGGCCGGCACCCGGTTCCAGGAGGCGGCCGGCGTGCACGATACGCCGCGCATGTTTCAGGAGGACCTGCTGACGATCGCCGGCGAGCATGAGGCCATGGACCTGACGCGGGCCCTGACCGAGACCTCGGCCCGGCTGGTCGAGTGGCTGGTCGACAGCGCCCATGTGCGGCTGACCCTGGTCGAGACCTACAAGCACATCGGCCACCGCGTGCACCGCCTGCATTCGCCGCCGTCGCGCCGTGGCGCCGACCTGGTGGACGACCTGCTGCGCGAGTGCGAGCGCCGCGACATTCCGGTGGCATGGAGCAACGCCGTGACCGGCCTGATCGCCAGCGAGGGGCGGCCGCGCGGCGTCGAGTGCGCCACCCCGGACGGGGCGGTCACGCGCGTGGGCGCGCGCCATGTGGTGTTGGCCAGCAATGGCTATGCCGCCAACAAAAGCCTGCTGGCGCGCTTCGTGCCCGAAGTGGCCGCCGCGCCGTACGGCGGCGGCACCGGCAGCGAAGGCGAGGCCATCCTGTGGGGCGAATCGCTGGGCGCGGGGCTGGCCAACATGAAGGCCTACCAGGGCCATGCCAGCCTGGCCGATCCGCACGGCTCGCTGGTCACCTGGACCGTGATCGAGAAGGGCGGCATCATCGTCGACCGCTCGGGCCAGCGCTTCGGCGACGAGAGCATCGGCTACTCGGCCTTTGCCGCGCTGGAGCTGGCGCGCACGGGGCCGTTCTGGGTGATCGCCGATACCCAGGTGCGCGACGTCACGGCGGCCGGGCAGGAAGAATATGCCGAACTCGTCGCGCACGGCGGCGTGCTCGAGGGCTGCCTGGAGGAACTGTGCGCCCGCACGGGCATCGATGCCGCCGGGCTGGCGGCCACGCTGCAGGCGGCGCGCCAGTGCGCCGCGGACGGCGGCGCCGATGCCCACGGGCGCGCGCAATGGGGCCTGGGCCCGCTGGGCGAGCGGCTGACCGCCACGCGCATCGGCCCGGCGATCTTCCATACCCAGGGCGGCCTGCGGGTCGATATCGACGGCCGCGTGCTGACGGACCAGGCTGGCGTCATCGACGGCCTGTGGGCCGGCGGCGGCGCGGCGTGCGGCATCAGCGGCAACCGGGGCAGCCTGGGCTACATGTCGGGCAACGGCCTGTTGTCCGCGCTGGGATTGGGATTGCGCATCGGCCAGGCGATCGCGTCCCGGCTGGGCGAGGAGCAGGCATGACACACGATTTCAAAGGTTCCCTGATGGCCGGCGCCACGCCCACCCGGGCCCTGGCCGACTGGTGCGCCGCGCTGCGCGACAGCCGCCCGTCCGAGGCGGTCCTGCGCGAAAGCGCCCGGCATGTGCTCGATACCCTGGCCGCATGCGCGGCGGGCATGCGCCAGCCCCTGGTGCGCGCCGCCATCGAGCTCGAACGCGGCATCAATGCGCAGCCCGGACCGGTGGCCCTGTTCGGCGGCCCCGAGCGCTGGACCGTGCTGGAGTCCGCCGGCCTGATGGCGGTGGCCTGCCATGCCCTGGAAATGGACGATGGCAACCGCGAGGGCTCCATCCATCCGGCCACCACCGTCGTGCCCGCCGTGCTGGCGCTGGGCTGGCAGCAGGAGGCCGACTATCTCGCGTTCCTGTGCGCGGTCGTGGCGGGCTTCGAAGTGGCGGTCAGCATCGCCGAAACCCTGCATCCGCATGCCAGCCAGCGCGGCTTCCAGACCACGCCGGTCGCCGGGGTGGTGGGCGCGGCGGCCGCGTGCGCGACCCTGCTGGGCCTGGACGGCGCGGGCATCGAAAGCGCCATGGGCCTGGCCGCCAGCGCCTCCGGCGGCCTGTTCGCCTATCTGGCCGGCGGCGGCAACGTCAAGAAATTCCACCCGGGCCATGCCGCGCGCGAAGGGCTGCGCGCCGCGCTCATGGCTCGGCAGGGCGTGGCACAGGGGCCGCGCGGCGTCATCGAGGGCCGTGCGGGCCTGCTGCAGGCGTTCGGCGGCATCACGCAGTGGGATGGCAGCCGCGCGCGCGAACGCGCCGCGCCGGCCATCGCGCGCTCGTACCTGAAGCCCTATCCCTGCTGCCGCCACATCCATCCGGCCATCGACGCCGTCATGGCGCTGAAGGCGCGCGCCGCCTGGCAGGCGGCGGACGTGGCCGCCATCGAGGTCGAAACCTATGGCGCGGCCATGCCGCACGCCCGCCTGCCGTGGGACACCCTCGAAGTCGCCCAGCTGTCGTTTCCCTGGGTCATGGCGCTGGCCTGCGTGGACGGCGAGGTGACCCTGGCCGGCTTCTCGGAAGCGGCGCGGACGCGGCCCGACATCAATGCGCTGGCGGCGCGCGTCAGCGTGGCGCAGACGCAGGAATGCGACAGCCTGTACCCGGCCAGCGGCCCGGCGCGGGTCACGCTGCGCCTGCGCTCGGGCGAGCGCCTGTCGGAGTGGGTGGCCGACCCGCTGGGTTCGGCCGACCGGCCGCTGGCCGACGAGGCGCTGGACCGCAAGGCCGCAGAGGCGTTCGGCCTGGCGTTCCCGGCCGCGAGGGTGCGAGCCCTGATCGGCCAGCTGCGCCGCCTGGAGTCCTGGCCGCTGGCCGAGCTGAATTGAGCACGCCGCCCGCGTGGCCTCACGCGGACGGCGTGTACCGGTTTCTCAACGCAACTGTCGGAAGTCCCATGAGCAGAAAATTCCTGAGCGCCCTGCGCAACGCGGGCATGTGCGGTGCCATGATGCTGGGCGGCCTGTCGGCCGCGCCCGCGGCGGCGGCCGACGCCTGGCCCGGCCAGCCGATCCGCATGGTCGTGCCGTTCGCGCCCGGCGGCGCGGTCGATACGCTGGGCCGGCTGGTGGCCAAACAGCTCACCGATGTCCTGGGGCAGACCGTCGTGGTCGAGAACAAGCCGGGCGCGGGCGGCAACATCGGCTCGAACATCGTGGCCAAGGCCGCCCCGGACGGCTATACGCTGCTGTTCGGCGCGGCCGGCAACATCACCATCAATCCGTCGCTGTTCGACAATATGCCGTACGACGTCGAGAAGGACCTGGCGCCCGCCGCGCTGGCCGGCCAATCGATGAACGTGCTGGTGGTGCCGGCCGCGCTGCCGGTCGATTCGGTCGCCGAGCTCATCGACTACGCCCGCAAGCATCCGGACAAACTCAACTACGGTTCATCGGGCAACGGCGGCACGACGCACCTGGCCGGCGAACTGTTCAACGCGATGGCGGGCACGCGCATCACGCACGTGCCCTACCAGGGCAGCGGCCCGGCCATGATCGACCTGCTGGCCGGGCGGGTGCAATTGATGTTCGACAACCTGCCGTCGGCCATGCCGCATATCCAGCGCGGCGACCTCAAGGCGCTGGGCGTGACCGGCGCCATGCGCAGTCCGCAATTGCCCGACGTGCCCACCATCGCCGAAACCGGACTGGCCGGCTTCGAGGCGACGACCTGGTTCGGCGTGTTCGCGCCCGCGGGCACGCCGCAGGCCGTGCTCGAACGGCTCAACGGCGCCGTCAACCAGGTGATGCAAAGCGCGCCGGTCGAGCAGAAGCTGCAGTCCATGGCGGCCTATTTCCAGCCCACCACCCGGGCGCAATTCCAGACGCTCATCCACGACGACACGGCCAAGTGGGCCCGCGTCATCAAGGCGGCGGGAATCAAGCTGAACTAAGGGAAGGGCGCGCCGCGCGGCGCGCCCTTCTCAGGCCTGGCGCGCCAACGCGGCGAGCCAGGCGCCGGTTTCCTCGTCGAGCGCCGCCTGCCAGGCCGCGGGCGCGATGGCCTGCGGCAGGCGCGGCAGCACGTCGGCGCCGAGCCGGGCCAGCTTGTCCTCGAACTGCGCCGGCGTGACCGGGTTGTCGGGGCTGCCGGTCGCGCTCAGGCAACTGGCGCGCAGCACTTGGCCATCGTCCAGTTCCACCTCGAGCCAGGCCGGCCGGTCGTGCGGCGCCGGCATGGGCGCGTCGGCCAGGCGCATGCGCACCTTCTCGCGCAGCGCGGCCACGGCCGGGTCGGACAGCGTGGACTGGCTGAAGGCCGCGGCGCTGCCGGTGCCCAGCGCCAACGCGGCCGCCACCATGTGCGGCATGGAAAAGCGCGCGCCCAGGGTGGTCGTGGGGTGGACCGTGTCCAGGGTCAGCGCCAGCGCGTGGGTGTCCAGGCGGATGGCGCGGATGCGCTGCGGCTCGAATCCGGGGTCGGCGCGCAGCGCCAGGCAGGCCTGCACGGCGGAGTGCCCGTGCTGGCAGCACGAATACAGTTTCTGGTAGCCGTGCGAGAGCGACCAGCGGGTGCCCAGCTCGCGCGTGATTTCGCCTTCGCGCAGGCTCGCCTTGACGATGCCCGCGCAGACTTCCTCCATGCTGGCCGGGGCGCCGCCGAAGCCGCATTCGGCCCAGTCGGCGCACTGCATGCCGTTGACCGCGCCGGCGGCGGCCCAGCCGTTGCGGATCAGGACGCCGGCCATCAGGTGCGAACGCGGTCCCATGCTGGCGGTGGTGATGGCGCCGGAGACGGCGCGCAGCAAGGTCTGCGCGTCATGGCCGCGCAGCAGCGATACCGCGGCCGCCGCGCCGACCGCGCTCCACAGCGCGTGGCCATGCACGGGCGGCGGCATGACATGGAAACTCATGGCGCAGCGCGTGACCAGCTCGTAGGCGCCGGTCAGGGCCGTGAGCACGTCGCGCAGGCGCGCGCGCGTGGCCGTGGCCTCGGCCAGCAGCGCGGGCAGGGTATAGATGCCGGCATGGCAGATGGCCAGCCGGAATCCTTCGTCCAGTTCGCACCAATTGCCGGCCAGGGCATTCCAGGAGGCGGCTTCCATGCGGCCCACGCGCGGCAGCGCCGGGCTGAGCAGGGGCGACTCGGCCGTGCCGGCGCGCGCCGTCAGCAATGCGGCGTAGCGGCGCAATTCGGGTTCCGGGGCGGCGGCGGCCATGGCCGCCAGATCGTCGCACAGCACGTCCACCGCGCGCTGGCGCACGGCGTCGGGAATGGCGTCCCAGCTCAGCGTGGAGACGAACTGGCAGACTTCGGCCAGCCCGGCGGCGAAACGGTCCGAGGGCGTGGCAGGCAGGGCAGGGTTCATTGGATGGCGGGTTCGCACAATTGGCTGGCGACGTGGTTGGCGGCGCGCTCGATGTGCGAGCGCATGAGCGATTCGGCCAGGCGCGCATCGCGGCTGGCGATGGCGCGCACGATCTGCCAATGCTCGTCGTAGGCGTCGTCCTTGCGCTCGAGCGCCGAGCCCGAGTGCCGGCGATAGATGCGCAGCAGGTGATAGAGGTCTTCGCACAGGGCGGCGATGATGCGCTTGTTGCCGCTGGCCCGGACGATGCGCTCGTGCAGGTCGAAATGGCGTTCCTCGCCGTTCGGGGCGCCTTCTCGCCGCGCCGCCCAGCTCTGGTAGTGCGCGTCCATGTCGCGCTGCAATTGCGCGATGTCGGCGTCGCTCATGCGTTGCGTGGCCAGGAAGCAGGCCACGCCTTCCAGGCCCATGCGCATCTGGAACAGCTCGAGCGCCGATTCGGCCGACATCGCGACCACGCGCGCCTTCATGTAGGGTTCGCGGGTGACGATCTGGATGCCCTGCAGGCGGCGTACCGCCTCGCGTACCGGGCCGCGGCTCACGCCGAATTCGCGCGCCAGTTCCACCTCGTTGATCACGCCGCCGGGGGGCAGTCCGCCGGCATAGATGCCGTCGAGCATGCGTTGGTACACCACGTCGGTCAGCGGTGCGTCGATGCCATTCTTGTCGATGGCGGTAATAGGCTTTTCCTTCATGGCGTAAAGGTAGAAGGAGCCGGTAAAAGTGTCAACTCTTTTGCGGAAAGCGGGGGCGACAGCAGGGGGGGGCGGTTCGCGCCTGTCCCTGCGGGAAGTGGCAGGCGCGGAGGCGGATCGGTGCCTGTCCCTGCGGGGACGGGCACCCCGAGAGTTTGCGGGTGCCAGTCCCCCTGCGGGGACAGGCACCCGGAAAGAAAAAAGCCAGTTGCGTGAGCAACTGGCTTTTCGGAATCTTTTGGCGGAGCGGACGGGGCTCGAACCCGCGACCCCCGGCGTGACAGGCCGGTATTCTAACCAACTGAACTACCGCTCCGCAGCGGCGTAGCTTCTACACCATGCCAGACGAACTGGCGTCCCCTAGGGGATTCGAACCCCTGTACTCACCGTGAAAGGGTGATGTCCTAGGCCTCTAGACGAAGGGGACAGGACTGGTACTACTTTACTTCGCCTTGGACTGGTGGAGGTAAGCGGGATCGAACCGCTGACCTCTTGCATGCCATGCAAGCGCTCTCCCAGCTGAGCTATACCCCCGGTGTAAAACATCCTAATCAAGCTGGTAACTCAACCGCATTTCTGCTGAAATTTCGGTTTTCGTTGCCGGTTTGTTTAGTGCCGTTGGCGAAGAAACGAGATTATGCACGAGTTTTTTGTGACGTGCAAGTCAGGGGGAAATAAATCGATGTGGACCAGCCTTGCGCCTGGCCCGTCGGTTTGAGTACGGCGCCGACCTGTCCTAATCTTTGCGCAGCCCGGCCGCGGGCGCATGCCTATCACGCAGGAGCACGCCATCATGAGCACTTCGTTTCCCACCCAGAGGCTGGGCGCCACCGATATGCGGATCACGCGCGTGGGTTTCGGCGCCTGGGCGATAGGCGGGCCGGGCTGGTCCGTGGGCTGGGGAGCGCAGGACGACGGCGAGTCCATCCGCGCCATCCGCCACGCGGTGAACCGCGGCATCAACTGGATCGACACCGCGGCCGTCTACGGCCTGGGCCATTCCGAAAGCCTGGTGGGCCGCGCGCTGGCCGGCATGCCGCCTTCGGAGCGGCCCTATGTCTTCACCAAGGGCGGCCTGGTGGGCTCGCCCGCCGACCCCATGGCCAAGCCGCGCCGCATCGGCGCCCCGGACAGCCTGCGGCGCGAGGTCGAGGCATCGTTGCGCAGGCTCGGCGTCGAAGCCATCGATCTGTACCAGATGCACTGGCCGGCCGGCGACGGCACGCCCCTCGAGGTGTATTGGCAAGCGCTGCTCGACCTGCGCCAGGCCGGCAAGGTGCGCCACGTCGGCTTGTCCAACCACAATCTGGCGCAGGTGCAGGCGGCCGAGCAGCTGGGCCACGTCGAAACGCTGCAACCGCCGTTCTCGGCCATTCGCCGCGAAAGCGCCGCGGACCTGCTGCCCTGGTGCGCAAGCCACGACACCGGCGTCATCGTCTACAGCCCCATGCAGTCGGGCCTGCTGTCGGGCGCCTTCAGCGCCGAGCGCGCCGCGGCCTTGCCGCAAGGCGACTGGCGCGCCCGCAATGCCGAGTTCATGGCGCCGCGGCTGGCGGCCAACCTCGAGTTTGCCGATGCGCTCAAGCCGATCGCGCAGCGCCACGGCGCCAGCGTGGGGGCGATTGCCGTCGTCTGGGCGCTGGCCTGGCCCGGCGTCACCGGCGCCATTGCGGGCGCGCGCAGCGCCGAGCAGGTCGATGGCTGGCTGGGCGCGGCGACGCTGGAGCTGGATTCCGATGACATGCGCCAGATTGCCGATGCGCTGGCGCGCACCGGCGTGGGCGGCGGGCCCTTGCTGCCGCCGCCCGACGAGGCGGCGCTTGCGCTGACGGCCCGGCCCTAGGGCTGGCGCGGCCGGCGGCCGCGCGCCGCCGCGGCAATCAGCAGCAGGCCGATCAGCGCCAGCGCGGGCTTGTCGCCGAAGCGGGCGTACGGCGTCAGGCCGGTCATGCCCTGTACGGCGACCGGCAGCACGCCGGCGCGGCCGGCCGGCAAGGCGGCGGCAACGCGTCCGCGCGCATCGATGGCGGCGGTGATGCCGGTGTTGGTGGCGGCCACCATGGGGCGCGCCGTTTCCATGGTGCGCAGCCGGCCGATCTGCAGGTGCTGGCGCAGCGCCCAGGTGTTGCCGAACCAGCCGAGGTTGCTGACATTGGCCATGATGGTGGCGCCAGGGCGGCCGTCGGGGCCATCCTGCAGCGCCGGCAGCAGCTCGGGGCCGAACAGGTCTTCGTAGCAGATGTTGAAGGCGATGCGCTGGCCCGCGATGCCGAAACTGGGCTGGCGCGCGGCGCCGCGGTCGAAGTCGCCCAGCGGGATGTCCAGCATGTCGACGAACCAGCGGAATCCCGGCGGTACGTATTCGCCCCAGGGCACCAGGTGCTGCTTGTCGTAGCGCATGGCGGTGGTGCCGGTGCGCAATTGTTCGACGGGCGTGCTGGCGTCGAAACCGATCACGCTGTTGGTGTAGCGGTGCCCCGTGGCGCCGTCGGGCTGCGTGTGCAGCGGCACGCCCATGGCGATGCGGGTGTCGGCGCGCCGCGCCACCTCGATCCAGGCGTCCCAGACGCTGGCGGGCAACTGGTCCTGGAAAACGGGCAGGACGGTTTCGGGCAGGATGATGAGATCGGGCTTGGGTTCGCCGGGGCGAGGCGGCAGCGAGGCCAGTTCGAGGTGCCGCCGCAGCCCGGTTTCCAGCAGCGCCGGATCGAATTTCTGCGACTGCTCGACGTTGCCCTGCACCAGGCGCAGGTGCAGCGGCTTGCCTTCGGGCCGCGACCAGCTGAACTGGCCGAGCAGCCAGCCGGCGCCCGCCAGCAGCAGCGCCACCCCGGCGGCCAGCGCCTGGCGGCTGTCGATGCGTCCCGAGGCCGATTGCCACAGGCCGGCCAGCGCGGCGGCCGCGAAGGCGGCCAGCAGCGCCATGCCGTGCACGCCCAGCAGCGGCGCCCAGCCGGCCAGCGGGCTGTCGACGTGCGCGTAGCCGATGTTCAGCCACGGGAAGCCGGTCAGCACCACGGCGCGCAGCCATTCGAGCGCGGCCCAGCAGGCGGCCCAGGTGGCGGCCGTGTAGAGCGTGCGGCGCGCGCGCGCCGGCGGGCTGGCGTCCCAATGGGGCGGGCACAGCCAGCGCGCGGCGGCGCAGGCCAGGCCCGGAAACAGCGCCAGGAACGCCGACAGCGCCAGCACGCCCGCGGCCGCCAGCGGCGCGGCCAGTCCGCCGTAGTCGTGCATGCTGACGTACAGCCAGTACAGGCCCAGGCTGAAGCTGAACATGGCGAACAGCCAGCCGCGCGCCAGCGCCCGCCGCGCCGAAGGCGCCTGCAAGCTGGCATGCGCGGCCACCGCCAGCGCGATGACCTGCACCGGCGCCAGCGACCAGGCGGGCAGGGGATCGGGGGCGAAGCTCAGTGCGTGCGCGGCGCCCGCGGCGGCCAGGATGGCGGGTTGGCGCCAGGCTGGCCCCTTGCCGGCCGGGCTCATTCAGCGGCGCTCGCCGGAGGCTGTGCGCCCGCGTTGCGGCGCACGCGCAGCCACAGGGCGCGCCGCGCGTCGGCGCGCACCACTTCGATATGCAGGCCGTCGTGGTCGGCGCTGTCGCCGCGGCGCGGAATGCGCCCCAGCTGGCCGCCCAGCCAGCCGCCCACGCTGTCGTACTCGTCGTCGGGCAGGTCGGTGGCAAAGGTGGCGTTGAAATGGCTGATATCCGTCGAGGCAGTCAGGCGCCATTGGTTCTCGCCTTCGGGGAAGATCGATTCTTCCTCGTCCTCGTCGAATTCGTCCTCGATGTCGCCGACGATCTGTTCCAGCACGTCTTCCATGGTGACCAGGCCGGAAATGCCGCCATGCTCGTCGATGACGATCGCCAGGTGGTTGCGGCTGGCGCGGAACTCGCGCAGCAGCACGTTCAGGCGCTTGACCTCGGGGATGAACACGGCCGGCCGGACCAGCGAGCGGATATCCAGCGCCGGCTCGAGCATGTAGCGCAGCAGGTCCTTGGCGAGCAGGATGCCGATGATGTTGTCGCGGTCGTCTTCGTAGACCGGAAAGCGCGAGTGCGCGGTCTCGATGATGGTGGCGAGCAACTGCGGCAGCGGCTGGGAGATATCGAGCAGATCCATGCGCGAGCGCGGCACCATGATGTCGGCGACGGTGCGCTCGGACACGGCCAGCGCGCCCTTGATCATGGCGTAGGACTCTGCGTCGAGCAGCTCGCGCTCGTGCGCGGCTTCGAGGATGGCCTTGATGCCTTCGCGGTCTTCAGGCTCGCGCCGCACCAGGGAAAGCAGACGGTCCAGCAGGGATTTGGGAGAGGATTTGGCGGCGCGCTGAGCGTGCGCCTCGGTAGCAGGGTAAGGGTCGGACATCGTCCAGGCGGACAAGTTGGTAAAGATTCAGCATAACCGAATATTTGGCGCAAGTTGTTACGCCGCGCTCCGATTTTGCATACAACAGCGGCCATTGTTCCCCGATTTGGGGCGCATTGGCGCCAATCTGCGCGGCGCCGTCAGGCGGCCAGATAGGGGTCGGCGATTCCCATGCGCGCCAGCACGGCGGTCTCCAGGGCCTCCATGCGCCGCGCTTCGCCGGCCTTGATGTGGTCGTAGCCCAGCGCATGCAGGGTGCCGTGCACCGTCAGGTGGGCGGCATGGTCGAGCAGCGTCTTGCGCTGTTCGCGCGCCTCGCGCGCCAGCACCGGCACGCACACGACGATGTCGCCGCGCGCCACCCCGTCGGGGCCGGTGCCGTATTCGAATGTGAGCACGTTGGTGGCGTAGTCGCGGCCACGGAACTCGCGGTTCAGGCGCCGGCCCTCGGCCAGTCCCACCAGGCGCAGGCCGAGTTCGGCGCCGGCCAGCCCGGCATGCCCGTCGCCGGCGGCGCCGGCCAGCGCATACTGGACCCAGCGGCGCAGCCGCCAACGCGGCAGCCGCGCGTCGGCCACGCCGTACTGCACCGACAGCGACAGCTCAGTCGCCATTGGCGGCCGCCTGGTCGTAGGCGTCGACAATGCGCGCCACCAGCGGATGGCGCACCACGTCGCGGCTGGTGAAGCGGGTCGTGGCGATGCCCTGGACTTCCTCGAGCACCTGCACGGCATGCGCCAGCCCGCTTTGCTGGCCGCGCGGCAGGTCGACCTGCGAGGGGTCGCCGGTAATGACGGCCTTGCTGCCGAAACCGATCCGGGTCAGGAACATCTTCATCTGCTCCGGCGTGGTGTTCTGGGCCTCGTCCAGGATCACGAAGGCGTGGTTGAGGGTGCGCCCGCGCATGTAGGCCAGCGGGGCAATCTCGATGGTCTGCTTCTCGAACAGGCGCTGCACGCGCTCGAAGCCCATCAGGTCGTACAGCGCGTCGTACAGCGGCCGCAGATAGGGGTCGACCTTCTGCGCCAGGTCGCCCGGCAGGAACCCCAGCCGCTCGCCGGCCTCGACGGCCGGCCGGGTCAGCACCAGGCGCTGCACCGTGTCGCGTTCCATGGCGTCGATGGCGCAGGCCACCGCCAGCCAGGTCTTGCCGGTGCCGGCCGGCCCCACGCCGAACGTGATGTCGTGCTTGAGGATGTTGTTCATGTAGTCGCGCTGGCGCGGCGTGCGCGGGCGCAGGTCGGTGCGGCGCGTGCGCAGCACCACGCCGCCGCTCTCGTCGTCGACCGGCGGCAGCGTCTGGTCCAGTTCGCGCGGGTCCGCCTGGACCTCCACCGGGCGGCCCACGCCGATCTCGACCAGGCCGAGCTGGATGTCGTCGACCGACAGCGCGCGGTGGGTGGCCTGCTCGTGAAAGCGCCGCAGGGCCCGTCCGGCCAGTTCGGCCTGTTCGCCCTCTATCGTGACCCGGCTGCCGCGGCGCGCCAGTTTCACGCCCATGCCGTCGGCGAGCTGGCGCAGGTTCTCGTCCAGCGGGCCGCACAGGTTGGCGAGGTGGATGTTGTCGCCATCGAGATTGACGATGGCGGGCATGGTGCGGCGGGCGCGGCTGCGGGAAGTGCTCATTCGGCTCCGGATGTGTCGCGTTCGATGCCGGCGACACGGCCGCGCAGCGAGTTGGTGTGGGCGTGGGTGACGACGACGTCGACCATGTGGCCGATCAGGCGCGGCACGCCGGGAAAGTTGACGATACGGTTGTTCTCGGTACGGCCCATCAGCTCGTTGGGGTCGCGCCGCGAAGGGCCTTCGACCAGCACGCGCTGGCGGGTGCCGATCATGCCCTGGGCGATGGCCGCGGCCTGCTGGTTGATGAGCGCCTGCAACTGCTGCAGGCGGCGCAGCTTGACGTCCTGCGGCGTGTCATCGTGCAGGTCGGCGGCCGGCGTGCCGGGCCGGCGCGAATACACGAACGAGAACGAGGTGTCGAAGCCGACGTCCTCGATCAGCTTCATGGTCTTCTGGAAGTCCTCCTCGGTCTCGCCCGGGAAACCGACGATGAAGTCCGAGGACAGCGTCAGGCTGGGGCGCGCAGCGCGCAGGCGGCGCACCACGGACTTGAACTCCAGCGCGGTGTAGCCGCGCTTCATGGCCGCCAGCACCCGGTCGCTGCCGGCCTGCACCGGCAGGTGCAGGAACGACACCAGCTTGGGCAGCCGTGCGTAGGCGTCGACCATGCGCTGGGTCATTTCCTTCGGATGCGAGGTCGTGTAGCGGATCCGTTCGATACCGGGAATCTCGTGCACGTATTCCAGCAGCATGGCGAAATCGGCGATTTCGCCGCTGTCGCCCATGGCGCCGCGGTAGGCGTTGACGTTCTGGCCCAGCAGCGTGACTTCCTTGACGCCCTGGTCGGCCAGGTCGGCGACCTCGAGCAGGACGTCGTCGAAGGGCCGCGACACTTCTTCGCCGCGCGTGTAGGGCACCACGCAGAAGCTGCAATACTTGCTGCAGCCTTCCATGATGGACACGAACGCGGTGGCGCCGTCGACGCGCGGCGGGGGCAGGGCGTCGAACTTCTCGATCTCGGGAAAGCTGATGTCGACCTGCGACACGCCCTGGGCGCGGCGGCGCTTGATCAGGTCGGGCAGCCGGTGCAGGGTCTGCGGGCCGAACACCACGTCGACATAGGGCGCGCGCTTGACGATGGCCTCGCCCTCCTGGCTGGCCACGCAGCCGCCCACGCCGATCACCAGGTTGGGGTTCTGCTTCTTGAGGTGCTGTACCCGGCCCAGGTCGGAGAACACCTTCTCCTGCGCCTTCTCGCGCACGGAACAGGTGTTGAACAGGATGACATCGGCATCCTCGGGGTTGTCGGTCAGCTCCAGGCCCTGGTCGGCGCGCAGCACGTCGGCCATCTTGTCCGAGTCGTACTCGTTCATCTGGCAGCCGAAGGTGCGGATATACAATTTGCCCAGGCCCTGGGCGGTGGTGGCCGGCGTGCCGGCATCGGACGGGCTGGCGCCGTCGCGTTTGACAGTGGTTTCTTGCATGGCGGTCGCCGTGACGGGTGTAGATCCCGGGGGCGTAAGTGGACGAAACCGCCCATTTTAGCCTGTCGCCCGCGGACGGTCTTGGCGGTGTCGTATTTGGCAAGTACTATTGCTGGCCGCCGGGTTGCGGCTATCCGGCCCTCATCCCATTCCCCCATGACCGCAGAACCGATCACCGCTTTCCCCCCGCCCAAGTCCGGGCTGCCCGGCCAGGGGCTGGCCGGCCTGCTGCGCCGTTGCCTGGTTCCCGTGCTGCTGCTGCTGGGGTGCGCCGCCTGGCTCGACCGGCCGCTGACGCTATGGATCAACCGCAGCGTGTCGCCGCAGGTCAATACGGTATTCGACTACATCGGCAACCTGGGCGACAGCGGCACTTACGTGGCGCTGGGGCTGGCCGCCTATATTCTCGGCCTGCAAGGCATGCTGCGCGGCTGGGCCGTGCCGTGGGGCTGGACCTGCGAGAAAATCGCGCGCGCCGGCATGCTGCTGCTGGCCACGCTTACCGCCGGCGGGCTGGTGACCTGGGTGCTCAAGAACGTCGTGGCGCGCGCGCGCCCCGAAGTGCTGCTTGACGACGGCATCTACGGCATGGGCCGCATGTTTGCCGGCAACCCCTTCAATTCGTTTCCGTCCAGCCATACCCAGACGGCGTTCGCCGTCGCGGCCGTGCTGGGCATCCTGGCGCCGCGCTGGCGCTGGCCGGCGCTGGCGCTGGCCGCGCTGGTGGCGATCAGCCGGGTCATCAACCGCGACCACTACCTGTCGGACGTCTGCGCCGCGGCCCTGATCGCCGTGGTGGCGGCCTACGCCATCAAGCCGTACGTGCTGTCGCCAAGCTGCACCTGGCCGCTGCGCGCGCCCTGGCGCTGGCGCAAGCGCGGCTGAAGGGAAGCGCCTTTCGGGTGCCTGTCCCCGTGGGGACAGGCACCCTGGCCGCAGGTGTCGCTGCCCATGCGGGGACAGGCGCCTCGCGTATCGGGCTGCATGTAAAAAACCCTGCCCGGCCGTATTTGGCCGGGCAGGGTTTTTTTACGACCGGGAACGGTCTCAGGCGATTTCGACTTCGTCGCCGTCCTTCTTGACCGGCTTGACCAGGTCCTCGCGCTTGACGCCCATCCACATGGCCAGCGCGGCGGCGACGAACACCGACGAGTAGATGCCGAACCAGATGCCGATGGTCAGCGCCAGCGAGAAGTAGTGCAGGGTGGGGCCGCCGAAGAACAGCATGGCCAGCACCATCATCTGCGTCGAGCCGTGGGTGATGATGGTGCGCGAGATCGTCTGGGTGATCGCGCTGTTGATGACTTCCTGTACCGAGGCCTTGCGGTACTTGCGGAAGTTCTCGCGGATCCGGTCCATGATGACGACCGATTCGTTGACCGAGTAGCCCAGCACCGCCAGTACCCCGGCCAGCACCGCCAGCGAGAACTCCCACTGGAAGAACGCGAAAAAGCCCAGGATGATGACCACGTCGTGCAGGTTGGCGATCACGCCCGCCACGGCGAACTTCCATTCGAAGCGCAGGCCCAGGTAGACCATGATGCCGATCACCACGACCAGCAGCGCCATCAGGCCGTTGTGCAGCAGCTCCTGGCCGATCTGCGGGCCGACGAACTCGACCCGGCGCAGCTCCACCGCCGGATCGGCCGCCTTCAGCGCGCTCATCACGGTTTCGCTCTGGGTGGCCGAGGTCTGGCCTTCGGCGATCGGCAGGCGGATCATGACATCGCGCGAGGTGCCGAAGTTCTGCACCTGGAAGTCGGTGTAGCCCAGCGTGCCGATGGCCGTGCGCAC
The DNA here is from genome assembly GCF_900636925.1 of Bordetella bronchiseptica. Classification (NCBI taxonomy): domain Bacteria; kingdom Pseudomonadati; phylum Pseudomonadota; class Betaproteobacteria; order Burkholderiales; family Alcaligenaceae; genus Bordetella; species Bordetella bronchiseptica. The sequence goes on along the minus strand of NZ_LR134326.1, from coordinate 3,719,592 downwards.
CTGGTCGAGCTGGGCGGTCTGGGCATAGCTGACCTCCATGACCGTGCCGCCGGTGAACTCGATCGACAGGTGAAAGCCGCGCGTGATGATGAAGAACACGGCCGCCAGGAACGTGACCAGGCTGATGATGTTCAGCACCAGGGCATGGCGCATGAACGGGATGGTGCGATGAATCCGGAAAAATTCCATGTTTCGCCTTGCGTATCAGGATGGCAGGCGGCCGGGCCGCCCGCATCGATCAGTTTGCCTTGGGTTTCCAGACGGTGCCGATGGAAATGCTCGACAGCTTCTTCTTGCGGCCGTACCAGAGGTTGGCCAGCGCGCGCACGCCCACCACCGACGAGAACATCGAGGTGACGATGCCCAGGCAGTGCACCACGGCAAAGCCGCGGATCGGGCCGGAGCCGAACGCCAGCAGCGCCAGGCCGACGATCAGCGTGGTGAGGTTGGAGTCCAGGATGGTGCCCCACGCGCGCTCGAAGCCATGGTGGATGGCCTGTTGCGGCGTGGCGCCGTTGCGCAGCTCTTCGCGGATGCGCTCGTTGATGAGCACGTTGGCGTCGATGGCCATGCCCAGGGTCAGGGCGATGGCCGCGATGCCGGGCAGGGTCAGGGTTGCCTGCAGCATCGACAGCAGCGCCAGCAGCAGCAGCACGTTGACCGTCAGGCCGATGGTCGAGAAGATGCCGAACAGGTGGTAGTACACGATGATGAAGATGGCGATCGCGATGAAGCCATACAGCGTCGAGTAGAAACCCTTGGCGATGTTGTCCGCGCCCAGGCTGGGGCCGATGGTGCGCTCCTCGATGATGGACATGGGCGCGGCCAGCGCGCCGGCGCGCAGTAGCAGCGCGGTGTCGGCAGCTTCCTCGGCGGTCATGCTGCCCGAGATCTGCACCTGGCCGCCGCCGATTTCGCTGCGGATGACCGGCGCGGTGACGACTTCGCCCTTGCCGTTCTCGAACAGCAGGATGGCCATGCGCTTGCCGATGTTGTCGCGCGTGACGTCGCGGAAGATGCGCGCGCCCTTGGAGTCCAGCGTCAGGTGCACGGCCGGCTGCTGGGTCTGGCCATCGCGGCCGGGCTGGGCGTCCTGCAGGTTTTCGCCGGTCAGCACCACCTGGCGGCGCACCAGCAGGGGGCGGCCGTCGCGGTCGGTGTAGCGCTCCAGGCCGAACGGCACGCTGCCGGCGGCCAGGGCCGATTGCGCCGCCGGGCTGTCGTCGACCATGCGGATCTCGAGCGTGGCGGTGCGGCCCAGCAGCTCCTTGGCCTTGGCCACGTCCTGTACGCCGGGCAGCTGCACGATGATGCGGTCGGCGCCTTGCTGCTGGATGACCGGCTCGGCCACGCCCAGCTCGTTGATGCGGTTGTGCAGGGTGTTGATGTTCTGCTTGAGGGCGGTGTCCTGCACGCGGGTGACCGCGGCCGGGTTGAGCATGCCCGTCAGTTGCAGCTTGCCGCCGTCGCTGGTTTCGGTGAACTGCAGGTCGGGCAGGCGCGAGCGCAGCACGTCGCGGGCGCGGTCGCGTTGTTCGGCGGTGGCGAAAGTGGCCACGACCGACTGGCCCGAGCGCTCGATGGCGCCGACTTCGGCCTTCTGGTCGCGCAGCGCGCTGCGCACGTCGGCCACCAGCGAGTCATAGCGCGCCGTCAGGGCGCCCTGCATGTCGACCTGCAGCAGGAAGTGCACGCCGCCGCGCAGGTCCAGGCCCAGGTACATGGGCTTGGGCTCGAACCAGCCCAGCGACCGCATCCAGGGCGGCGAGGCGGGCAGCAGGTTCAGCGCCACGGTGTAGTGGGGGTCGCCGGCCACGGTGTTGAGCGTGCGGTCGATCAGGTCGCGCGCCTGCAGCTGCACGTCGGTGGACGGAAAGCGCGCGCGCACCGTGCCCAGCGTGCCGTTCTGCTCGTAGTAGACGCTGTCGGCCGGCAACTGGGCGTTTTCGATGATCTGCTGGACCTGTTCCAGCGTGGCCTGGTCGACCTTGATCGTCGCCTTGGCGGACGAGACCTGGACGGCGGGGGACTCGCCGTAGAAGTTGGGCAGGGTATAGAGCAGGCCGATGACGACCGCAACCAGGACCGTGATGTATTTCCAGAGGGGATAGCGGTTCATTGCCGGCTACTTCGTGCGGTGGGGGTGAGCGGAACAAGGCCCCGCCACGCGGGGCCTTGTGTGACCTTACAGGGCCTTGATGGTTCCCTTGGGCAGGACCGCGGACACGGCGGTCTTCTGCATCACCACTTCGACCGGCTTGTCGGCCAGTTCGGAGACTTCCACGGTGATATAGCTGTCGGTAACCTTGGAAACCCTGCCCAGCATGCCGCCCGAGGTGACGACCTCGTCGCCCTTGGACAGGGCGGCGACCATGTTGCGATGTTCTTTCTGGCGCTTCATCTGCGGGCGGATCATCAGGAAATAGAGGATCACGAACATCAGAACGATGGGCAGCATGCCCATCAGCGCGTTGCCTTCGGCCGGCGCGGCCTGGGCCAGCACGAGGCCAGCGGTATCGATAGCAGACATTGGTGTGTACTCCTGGTTGGTTGTTCGAGTCTATATAGGTTGTCTGTATGCCTGTCCCCCGCGCGAGCCTTGGACAGGGCAAGCCGACTATTGTAGCGATGTTGGCGCAGCGCAACGAGGGCCGCGCCGCCGGGGGGGGCGGCCGGCCCTAGTCGACCCCGCGCGCGCGATCGGCGGCGAACTGGGCGCGCCAGGCCTCGAAGCGGCCGGCGGCGATCGCCTCGCGCATTTCTTCCATGATGGCCAGGTAGAAGTGCAGGTTGTGCAAGGTGTTCAGGCGCGCGCCGGTGATTTCGTTGGCGCGCTGCAGGTGGTGCAGGTAGGCGCGCGAGAAGTGGCCGCAGGTGTGGCAGGCGCAGCTGGGGTCGAGCGGGCGCGTGTCGTCGCGGTACCTGGCGTTGCGGATCTTGACGTCGCCGTAGCGGGTGAACAGCCAGCCGTTGCGCGCGTTGCGGGTCGGCATGACGCAGTCGAACATGTCCACGCCGCGCGCCACCCCCTCGACCAGGTCCTCGGGGGTGCCCACGCCCATCAGGTAGCGCGGCGCCTGCGCCGGCAGGCGCGGCGTGACATGCGCCAGGATGCGCATCATGTCTTCCTTGGGCTCGCCCACCGACAGTCCGCCGATGGCGTAGCCGTGAAAGCCGATTTCGGCCAGCCCGGCCAGCGACTCGTCGCGCAGCGCCTCGTACATGCCGCCCTGCACGATGCCGAACAGCGCGTTGGGGTTGCCCAGCCGGTCGAATTCGTCGCGCGAGCGGCGCGCCCAGCGCAGCGACATGCGCATCGAGCGGGCCGCTTCGTCGACGCTGGCGGGCCGGCCATCGATTTCGTACGGCGTGCACTCGTCGAAAACCATGACAATATCGGAATTCAGCGAGCGCTGGATGCGCATCGACTCCTCGGGCGTCAGGAACAGGCGCGCGCCGTCGATGGGCGAGGCGAATTTCACGCCTTCCTCGGTGATCTTGCGCATGCCCTGCAGGCTGAACACCTGGAAGCCGCCGGAGTCGGTCAGGATGGGCTTGTCCCATTGCATGAAGCCGTGCAGGCCGCCGTGCTTTTCCATGATGGCGGTGCCGGGACGCAGCCACAGGTGGAAGGTGTTGCCCAGCACGATCTGCGCGCCGATCTCCTTGAGCTCGTGCGGCAGCATGGCCTTGACGCTGCCGTAGGTGCCGACCGGCATGAAGATGGGGGTCTCGACCACGCCGTGGTTGAGCGTCAGGCGGCCGCGGCGGGCGCCGCCGTCGGTGGCCAGCAGTTCGAATTGCAGTCCGGTCATGGGGCGGGGGTCTCGATGAACATGGCGTCGCCGTAGCTGAAGAAGCGGTAGCGTTCGGCGACCGCGTGGGCGTAGGCGCGGCGGATCGGCGCCACGCCGGCCAGCGCCGACACCAGCATCAGCAGCGTGGATTGCGGCAGGTGGAAATTGGTCAGCAGGGCGTCGACGATCCGGTAGCGGTAGCCGGGCGTGATGAACAGCCGCGTATCGCCCTGCGCGGCGGCCAGCGGCCCGTCCTGCGCCTGGGCGGCGGCCGATTCCAGCGCGCGCACGCTGGTGGTGCCCACCGCCACGATGCGCCCGCCGTGCGCCCGCGCCCGGGCGATGGCGGCCACCGTGGCTTCGGGCACCGTGTACCACTCGGCGTGCATGATGTGCTCGGCGAGGTTCTGCACCCGCACCGGCTGGAAGGTGCCGGCGCCCACGTGCAGCGTCACGAAGGCCCGTTGCACGCCCTGGGCGGTCAATTGTTCCAGCATGGGCTGGTCGAAGTGCAGGCCCGCGGTGGGCGCGGCGACCGCGCCCGGCTCGCGCGCATAGACCGTCTGGTAGCGCCGTTCGTCGGTCGCGTCGGCCGCATGCGTGATGTAGGGGGGCAGCGGCGTGGCGCCGTGGGCGTCGAGCAGGTCCAGCACCGGCGCGGGAAAGCGCAGGTCGAACAGCTCCCCCTCGCGGCCCAGCACTTCGGCCTCGAAGGCCTCGGCCAGGCGCAGGCGCATGCCCGGCCCCGGCGACTTGCTGGCACGCACGTGCGCCAGCGCGCGGTCCGGCGCCGTGATGCGTTCGACCAGCACCTCGACCTTGCCGCCGGTGGCCTTCTGGCCCGTCAGGCGCGCCTTGATCACGCGCGTGTCGTTGAACACCAGAAGGTCGTGCGGGCGCAGTAGCCCGGCCAGGTCGGGAAAGCGGCGATCGTGCAGCCGGCTGGCCGCGTCCAGGTGCAGCAGGCGGCTGCCGCCGCGCTCGGCGGCCGGGCTCTGGGCGATCAGCTCGGGCGGCAGGTGATAGTCGAAATCGGCAAGCGTAAGAGGGGTGGGCACGCGATACGTTCTATGGAAAGCCGCGGCCAATGGCGGCCGCGTTGGACAGCCCGCTATTGTATGCGAGGGGCCCGCGCGGCCCGCCGGCCAGGCAGCGGCGCCGAAAATGTGTCCGCGTGCGCCGCGGCGCGCCAGCTTAGGTATGCTTGCATTCTTGAGCGAAAGAACATGTAACAGGCAGGGAGCGATGCGGCGGGCAGGCAAACAAGGCAAGTGGCAACAATGGCTGGCCGGCGTCATGCTGGCGCTGGGCGCCGCCGGCGCGGCGGCGCAGGGCCTGCCGTCCAGTCTGGTGGCGGCCTGGAAGGCGACCAAGCTGCCCGACCAGTCCCTTTCGCTGGTGGTGCAGGAGATCAACGGCCCGCGGCTGGCGACGCTCAACGCCAAGGAGCCGCGCAATCCGGCTTCCGTCATGAAGCTGGTGACGACCTGGGCCGCGCTGTCCGAGCTGGGGCCCAGCTACGCGTGGCGCACCGAATTCCTGACCGAGCCCGGCAACCGGCCCGATGCCCACGGCGTGCTGCGCGGGCCGCTGTACCTGCGCGCCGGCGGCGACCCGCAACTGCTGCTGCAGGATCTGTGGGCCCTGTTGCGCGAGCTGCGGCTGCGCGGCGTCAAGCAGATCGGCGACCTGGTGGTGGACCGCAGCATTTTCGGGCAGGTGGCCATCGATCCCGGCGCCTTCGACGGCGCCTCCGACCGGGCCTACAACGCCAGCCCGGACGCTCTGATGGTGGGCTTCGGCGCGCAACGCCTGCTGTTCACGCCCGACGCCGCGGCGCGCAAATGGGTGCCGATGATCGATCCGCCGCTGCCGGGCCTGCGCCTGGAAGGCGCGGTCGAGTGGAGCGACGTGCGTTGTCCGGGGCCGCCGGTGGTCGGCACCGAGCCGGTGGTGACCCAGCAGGGCGTGTCCATCCGCCTGAGCGGCAAGGTGGCCGGCTCGTGCGGCGAGTTCAGCCTGTACCGGCTGGCGCTGTCGCAGCCCGAGTACGCCAGCGCGGTGTTCCGCCTGCTCTGGCGCGAACTGGGCGGCACCCTCAAGGGCCAGATCCGCAGCGGCGTCGTGCCGCCGGACGCCGTGGTGCTGGCCAGCCACGACTCGCCCACCCTGGGCGAGGCGATCCGCACCATCAACAAGCGCAGCAACAATGTGATGGCGCGCACCCTGCTGCTGACCCTGGGCGCCGAGCGCGGCCGCCGGCCCGCCACCGTCGAGAGCAGCGGCGTGGTCGCCCGCACCGTGCTGGGCGCGCAGGGGCTGGAAATGCCCGAACTGGTGATCGACAACGGCTCCGGGCTGTCGCGCGAGGGCAGGGTGTCGGCCGACAGCCTGGCGTCCATGCTCACGGTGGCCTGGAATTCGCCCCTGATGCCGGAATTCATCTCGTCGCTGGCCATCGCCGGCGTGGACGGGACGGTGCGGCGGCGCCTCAAGGGCAACGGCGCGCAGGGCATGGCCCACCTGAAGACCGGCTCGCTGCGCGATGTGCGGGCGGTGGCCGGCTATGTACTGGGGGCCAGCGGCAAGCGTTACGTGGTGGTCAGCATGGTCAACCACGAGAACGCGGCCGCCGTGCGGTCGTTCGACGACGCGCTGGTCGCCTGGCTGGCCGAACAGTGATTGCCCGCCAACCGGCTTAAAATCCTTCTGTTCCCGCCGGCGGCCCGTGCCGCCGGCCATTCGAGAGCCATTTACTGGAGATTCCGCACATGCCTGTGCATGAAATCCGCCATCCGCTGATTCGCCACAAGCTGGGCATCATGCGCCGCGCCGACCTCAGCACCAAGAGCTTTCGCGAGCTGTCGCAGGAAGTCGCGGCCCTGCTGACCTACGAGGCGACCAAGGACATGCCGCTGGCGCCCGCCAGCGTCGAAGGCTGGTGCGGCACCGTCGAGGTCGACAAGATCGCCGGCAAGAAAGTGACCGTGGTGCCCATCCTGCGCGCGGGCATCGGCATGCTCGACGGCGTGCTGAGCCTGATCCCGGGCGCCAAGGTCAGCGTGGTCGGCGTGGCCCGCAACGAAGAAACCCTGCAGGCGCATACCTACCTGGAACGCCTGGTGGGCGAGCTGGACCAGCGCCTGGCCCTGATCGTCGACCCGATGCTGGCCACCGGCGGTTCCATGGTCGCCGCCATCGACATGCTCAAGCGGGCCGGCTGTCGCGAAATCCGGGCGCTGACCCTGGTCTCGGCGCCCGAAGGCATCGACGCCGTGCTCACGGCGCATCCGGACGTGCAGATCTACACGGCCTCGATCGACCAGGGCCTGAACGAAAACGGCTACATCATGCCCGGCCTGGGCGATGCCGGCGACCGCATCTTCGGCACCACGCAAAAGCACGCCGAGTAGCGCGCCGCGCGGATCCGCCCGCCCACAGGAAAACCGCCTTGCAGGCGGTTTTTTTTTGCCGCCGGGCCGCCCCAAGGCAAAAAAGCCCCCTCGGGGGGCAGCAAGCCCGCACAGCGGGCGCAGCGTGGGGGCCTTTTTTTGCCGCCGGGCCGCTCCAAGGCAAAAAAGCCCCCTCGGGGGGCAGCAAGCCCGCACAGCGGGCGCAGCGTGGGGGCCTTTTTTTGCCGCCGGGCCGCTCCAAGGCAAAAAAGCCCCCTCGGGGGGCAGCAAGCCCGCACAGCGGGCGCAGCGTGGGGGCGCGACCTTTGCCGCCGGGCCGCTCCAAGCGGGTGCCTGTCCCCGCGGGGACAGGCACCCTGGCCGGCGGGGCGGGACCGGGCATCCGCGGGGACAGGCACCCTGGCCGGCGGGGCGGGGCGGGACCGGGCACAGGGCCGTTGCGTGTTCCGTGCGCGACTCTAAAAACCTACATCTATATCGGAATTCTTACTTTATTTTGTGCGCGTTTGATTGCTTACGGCACGTATCTCGGACGGCAGAATTTTCCTCCTGCCATCGATGATGCGTCGCTGTAACACGGCAAATACCGTGCATTGCAGCGGTTCTGGATGGCGTTCTTCGTACGTTTGCTGCGCCCATTCTTCCCTGTTCCATCGCGGTGCGGGCATGGCGGGCGTCTGCTCTTCACCCGGCATCCAATGAACATGTCTCTGTCACGCATTGTCAAGGCGGCGCCCCTGCGCCGCACCACACTGGCCATGGCGCTGGGCGCGCTGGGCGCCGCGCCCGCCGCGTACGCCGACTGGAACAACCAGTCCATCATCAAGGCCGGCGAGCGCCAGCACGGCATCCACATCAAGCAAAGCGATGGCGCCGGCGTACGGACCGCCACCGGAACGACCATCAAGGTAAGCGGTCGTCAGGCCCAGGGCGTCCTGCTGGAAAATCCCGCGGCCGAGCTGCGGTTCCAGAACGGCAGCGTCACGTCTTCGGGACAGCTGTTCGACGAAGGCGTCCGGCGCTTTCTGGGCACCGTCACCGTCAAGGCCGGCAAGCTGGTCGCCGATCACGCCACGCTGGCCAACGTCAGCGACACCCGGGACGACGACGGCATCGCGCTCTATGTGGCCGGCGAGCAGGCCCAGGCCAGCATCGCCGACAGCACCCTGCAGGGCGCGGGCGGCGTGCGGGTCGAGCGCGGCGCCAATGTCACGGTCCAACGCAGCACCATCGTTGACGGGGGCTTGCATATCGGCACCCTGCAGCCGCTGCAGCCGGAAGACCTTCCGCCCAGCCGGGTGGTGCTGGGCGACACCAGCGTGACCGCCGTGCCCGCCAGCGGCGCGCCCGCGGCGGTGTCTGTATTCGGGGCCAATGAGCTTACGGTTGATGGCGGGCACATCACCGGGGGGCGGGCAGCGGGGGTGGCGGCCATGGACGGGGCGATCGTGCATCTGCAGCGCGCGACGATACGGCGGGGGGACGCGCCTGCCGGCGGTGCGGTTCCAGGCGGTGCGGTTCCCGGCGGTGCCGTTCCCGGCGGCTTCGGCCCCCTCCTTGACGGCTGGTATGGCGTGGATGTATCGGACTCCACCGTGGACCTCGCTCAGTCGATCGTCGAGGCGCCGCAGCTGGGCGCCGCGATCCGGGCGGGCCGCGGCGCCAGGGTGACGGTGTCGGGCGGCAGCTTGTCCGCACCGCACGGCAATGTCATCGAGACCGGCGGCGGCGCGCGTCGCTTCCCGCCTCCGGCCTCGCCCCTGTCGATCACCTTGCAGGCGGGCGCACGGGCGCAGGGGAGGGCGCTGCTGTACCGGGTCCTGCCGGAGCCCGTGAAGCTGACGCTGGCGGGCGGCGCCCAGGGGCAGGGCGACATCGTCGCGACGGAGCTGCCTCCCATTCCAGGCGCGTCGAGCGGGCCGCTCGACGTGGCGCTGGCCAGCCAGGCCCGATGGACGGGCGCTACCCGCGCGGTCGACTCGCTGTCCATCGACAACGCCACCTGGGTCATGACGGACAACTCGAACGTCGGCGCGCTGCGGCTGGCCAGCGACGGCAGCGTCGATTTCCAGCAGCCGGCCGAAGCTGGGCGGTTCAAGGTCCTGATGGTCGATACGCTGGCGGGTTCGGGGCTGTTCCGCATGAATGTCTTCGCGGACCTGGGGCTGAGCGACAAGCTGGTCGTCATGCGGGACGCCAGCGGCCAGCACAGGCTGTGGGTCCGCAACAGCGGCAGCGAGCCGGCCAGCGCCAACACCATGCTGCTGGTGCAGACGCCACGAGGCAGCGCGGCGACCTTTACCCTTGCCAACAAGGACGGCAAGGTCGATATCGGTACCTACCGCTATCGATTGGCCGCCAACGGCAATGGGCAGTGGAGCCTGGTGGGCGCGAAGGCGCCGCCGGCGCCCAAGCCCGCGCCGCAGCCCGGTCCCCAGCCCGGTCCCCAGCCGCCGCAGCCGCCGCAGCCGCCGCAGCCGCCACAGAGGCAGCCGGAAGCGCCGGCGCCGCAACCGCCGGCGGGCAGGGAGTTGTCCGCCGCCGCCAACGCGGCGGTCAACACGGGTGGGGTGGGCCTGGCCAGCACGCTCTGGTACGCCGAAAGCAATGCGTTGTCCAAGCGCCTGGGCGAGTTGCGCCTGAATCCGGACGCCGGCGGCGCTTGGGGCCGCGGCTTCGCGCAACGCCAGCAACTGGACAACCGCGCCGGGCGGCGCTTCGACCAGAAGGTGGCCGGCTTCGAGCTGGGCGCCGACCACGCGGTGGCGGTGGCCGGCGGGCGCTGGCACCTGGGCGGGCTGGCCGGCTATACGCGCGGCGACCGCGGCTTTACCGGCGACGGCGGCGGCCACACCGACAGCGTGCATGTCGGGGGCTATGCCACCTATATCGCCAACAGCGGTTTCTACCTGGACGCGACGCTGCGCGCCAGCCGCCTCGAAAATGACTTCAAGGTGGCGGGCAGCGATGGGTACGCGGTCAAGGGCAAGTACCGCACCCATGGGGTAGGCGCCTCGCTCGAGGCGGGCCGGCGCTTCGCCCATGCCGACGGCTGGTTCCTCGAGCCGCAGGCCGAGCTGGCGGTGTTCCGGGTCGGCGGCGGTGCGTACCGCGCGGCCAATGGCCTGCGGGTGCGCGACGAAGGCGGCAGCTCGGTGCTGGGTCGCCTGGGCCTGGAGGTCGGCAAGCGCATCGAACTGGCAGGCGGCAGGCAGGTGCAGCCATACATCAAGGCCAGCGTGCTGCAGGAGTTCGACGGCGCGGGTACGGTACGCACCAACGGCATCGCGCACCGCACCGAACTGCGCGGCACGCGCGCCGAACTGGGCCTGGGCATGGCCGCCGCGCTGGGCCGCGGCCACAGCCTGTATGCCTCGTACGAGTACTCCAAGGGCCCGAAGCTGGCCATGCCGTGGACCTTCCACGCGGGCTACCGGTACAGCTGGTAAAGCGAGAAGGGTCCATCCCCCCGCGGGGGAGATTTTCCTGGAGGTTGGCCGGTGCCAGTCTCCAGGCTCAGGCGGCCAGGGCGTGCGGGCCGGGCAGGCCGTGCTGGTGCTGGCCGAACCATTGCAGGGTGTCGGCCAGGGCGGCGACTTCGCCGATGACCAGCAACGCCGGGGGGCGCACGCTGCGCCGGCGCGCGATCTCGGGCAGCTCGGCCAGCGTTCCGGTGACGACGCGCTGTTCGGGCCGGCTGCCGTTTTCGATCAGGGCGAACGGGGTGGCCGGCGCGCGGCCGTGTTCGAGCAGGCGCGCGGTGACGTAATCGAGCTGGCCCACGCCCATGTAGAACGCCAGGGTCTGCTGGTCGCGGGCCAGGCCGGCCCAGTCCAGGGTGTCCTGGTCGGCGCGGCAGTGGGCGGTGACCATACGCACCGACTGCGCATGGTCGCGATGCGTCAGGGGGATGCCGGCATAGGCGGCGCAGGCCAGCGCCGCGGTGATGCCGGGCACGACCTCGTACGGCACGTCGTGCGCGCGCAGGTATTCCAGCTCTTCGCCGCCGCGTCCGAAGATGAAGGCGTCGCCGCCTTTCAGGCGCACCACGCACCGGCCGGCGCGCGCCTGGGCCAGCATGAGGGCGTGGATGCGCGCCTGGGTGGCGTCGTGGTCTTCGCCGGGCAGCTTGCCCACGGGCACGCGTTCAGCGTCGCGGCGCGCCAGCGCCAGCACGCCCTCGCTGACCAGGCGGTCGTACAGGATGATGTCGGCTTCATTGAGCGCGCGCAGCGCCTTGAGCGTCAGCAGGCCGGGGTCGCCCGGGCCCGCGCCCACCAGCACGACGCTGCCCCGGGGGGCGGCCTGCGGCGCGCGCAGCGCCTGTTCCAGTTCCTGCTCGGCCAGCCCGGGCTGTTGCTGGCGCAGGCGCGCCGCGACCGGGCCGTCGAGCAGCCAGTCGTAGAAACGCCGTCGCTGGCCGAGGTCGGGGCGGGCGGCGCGGATGCGCGGCCGATAGCGCGCCGCCAGGGCCGCCAGCTGGCCGAGCGAATGGTCGAACAGCGACTCGATGCGCTCGCGCAGGCGCCGCGCCAGCACCGGCGCCACGCCCGAGGAGGAGATGGCCACGATCAGCGGCGACCGGTCGACGACGGACGGCACCTGGAAGGACGACAGTTCGGCATCGTCGACCACGTTGCAGAATACCCGGCGCGCCCGCGCGGCCTCGCTGACCGCCGCGTTGACGGCGCGGTCGTCGGTGGCGGCCACCACCAGCCAGGCGCCGGCCAGCCAGGCGGGTTCGAAGCCGCCGTCCAGGCGGGCGATGCCGCCCTGCTCGGCCAGGGCGGCGAGCGCCGGATCCAGGCGCGGCGCGCCCACGACGACCTCGGCGCCGGCCTGCAGCAGGGCCTGTGTCTTGCGGACGGCGACGGCGCCGCCGCCTACCACCAGTACGCGCCGCCCCGTCAGGTCGGCGAAAATCGGGAACAGCGTCATGGAAATCAGCCACGCGGGAAGGCCCGCAGAATGTCAGCCGATCATAGGGACCGGGGTTCATCCCTACAACTTTCGATTTCTTGAATCCATATAGCCATTAATCATTTGGACGCCGGCCGCCCCTGGCGCGGCCGGCCCGGAACCCTGGGCGGACGGGCGGGTCAGAACTGTCTGCCGGGCGGCGCCGGCCGGCGCAACCGGTGTAGTATCAGCCAGCGCGGCCCGCGTCCCGGGCCGCCGAACCGAGCGTTTCAGGAGCGGCCCATGATGGTGCGATTTTTTGTTTCAATTGGTGTGCTGGCGTGGGCCGGCGCGGCGCAGGCGGGCGTGTGCGACGCCAAGTTCATGCATGACGGCGGCCAGGTGCAGTTGACCGGCAGCGGCAACATCGGCCTGGGCGCCGACCTGGGCTTCACCGAGGTTTCCAAGACCAACGGCGACAACTGCCGCGCGCGCGTGCAGGGCATGGCCACCTTCAGCTATGCCGGCCTGCCGCCGGGCAAGTCGCGGCTGGATTACCTGATGACCGTCAAGAACGGCCAGGCCACGTTCGTGAAGTACGCCGAGGCGGGCGAGCAGCCCCGCTCCGAGGGGCAGTTCGACCTGCGCATGCTGGGCCTGTTCGCCTACGACAAGATCAGCGGCGAAGGGCAGCGCCTGCCCGGGGCCAGCTACCGGCTCAGGATCGGCAAGGAGGCGCCGGTGGGCGGCCAGCCGACCACCGTGGTGCGCATCGGCGAAAAGACGGTCGGCGCCCGCCAGGACCTGAGCACGGCGCTGGGCCGCCATGCCTGCTGGCCGATCACCTATCCGCGCAGCAGCGAGCCCACCATGGCCACCTTCAAGGGCCTGACCTTGCCGATTCCCGGCATGGACACCACGGTGACCGATTGGTACTGCCCCAGCGTCAACCTGGTGATGCGCCAGGACATCGACCAGGCCGGAATCAAGTCATCCGTTGAGATTACGCAATTGAAGTAGCACCCCGTAGCACGCGGGGGTACGTGGCGCGGTGCGCGGCTGGTATGATGAACGCGTCATCGACACATCGACAAGGAGCTGATAATGGCCGCGAGAAGATCCGACGAAGCAACGAAAGAGAAACTCATCGACAGCGTCAAGACCAGCCTCAATGATGCCGAGACCTTGCTGCGCGAAGCCGCCAGCACCACGGGCGACAAGGCGACCGAATTGCGCGAGCGCGCGCTGGCATCGGTGCGCCGCACCCGCGAGGCGCTGTACGACGCGCAGGACGCGGTGCTCGAACGCGGCCGCCGCGCGGCCCGCGCCACCGACGATTACGTGCACGACAATCCCTGGCAGGCCATCAGCATCGCAGGCGTGACCGGCCTGCTGCTCGGCCTGCTGATCAGCCGCCGCTGATCACGGCGGGGCGGGCCGCGCGTCCGCCCCGGCATGCACAATGGGTTTGCGTAGATCGGTATTCGGCGTGGCCGCCAGTCTGGTCGGACTGACGCGTACACGCCTCGAACTACTGGCGCTGGAAGCCGCCGGCGAAAAGATCCGCCTGATCAAACTGCTGGGCATGGCCTTCGGCGCGCTGCTGTTCCTGACGCTGGCGGTCCTGGTATTCACCATCACGATCGCGGTGGCCTTCTGGCCTACCGAGTCGCGCTACGCCGCGCTGGGCTGGCTGGCGGGCGGCTATGGCGTGATCGGGCTGGTGCTGTTCTTCCTGGTCCGGCGCGACCTGGTCGACGGTCCCGTGCCGTTCGCCGCCACGCTCGAGGAGCTCGGCCGCGATACGGACATGCTGGAACGGGTGCGCGATGCGCAACGCGCCAGCGACGGGCAGCGCAACGCGGAGGACGACTGACATGGCCCGCCACTCGGCTTCGGTAGACCGCATGGTGCGGCTTGAATTGCTGCGCGCGCGCGCCGCGCTCGAGCGCGAGGCGCTGGCGCAGGGCATCGTCGAGGCGGGGCGCACGCTGACGCCGGGCAACATGGTCAAGTCCATCTGGCCCAGCCTGGGCAAGGCCAATACCTCGCGGCTGTTCTGGCAGGCGTTCGCGCTGGTACGGCGCTATCCCTTCGTCAGCTCGACGCTGTCGGCCATGGTGATGGGGCGCGGCGCCCGGCGCTCGGGCCTGCTCAAGCTGGCCGGCGTGGCGCTGGTGGGCTGGCAGGCATACCGGATCTGGCAGTCCGCGCGCGAGGAGCGCCAGGCCGATTGAGCCAGGCCGGCAGGCGGGCGGCCGGCGCCGCCCGCGGCATTGCTACAGTCCCAGCGTGTCCCACATGGCATCCACCCGGCGCTTGACCGCCTCGTCCATGTGTATGGGCGTGCCCCATTCGCGGCTGGTTTCGCCCGGCCACTTGTTGGTGGCGTCCAGCCCCATCTTGCCGCCCAGGCCGGACACCGGCGAGGCGAAATCGAGGTAATCGATCGGCGTGTTCTCGACCAGCACCGTGTCGCGCACGGGGTCCATGCGCGTGGTCATGGCCCAGACCACTTCGGTCCAGTCGCGCGGGTCGATGTCTTCGTCGACCACCACGATGAACTTGGTGTACATGAACTGCCGCAGCACGCTCCACAGGCCGAACATCACGCGCTTGGCGTGGCCGGCGTACTGCTTGCGGATCGACACCACCGCCAGGCGGTAGCTGCAGCCTTCCGGGGGCAGGTAGAAATCGACGATTTCGGGCAGCTGGCGGCGCAGCAGCGGCACGAATACCTCGTTCAGCGCCACGCCCAGCACGGCCGGCTCGTCGGGCGGCTTGCCGGTATAGGTGGAGTGGTAGATGGGGTTGCGCCGCATGGTGATGCGGTCCACCGTGAACACCGGGAACCAGTCCTGCTCGTTGTAGTAGCCGGTATGGTCGCCATAGGGGCCTTCGAGGGCCATTTCGTAGCCGGTGGCCGGGGGCGGGTTGGCGCCCTCGGGCACCGCGGCAGCGACGGCGCGCGGATCGTCGGCCGGCAGCAGGTGGCCCTCGAGCACGATCTCGGCCGAGGCCGGCACCGACAGGTCGCTGCCCAGCGCCTTGACGACCTCGGTGCGCGAGCCGCGCAGCAGCCCGGCGAACTGGTATTCGGACAGCGTGTCCGGCACCGGCGTGACCGCGCCCAGGATGGTGGCCGGGTCGGCACCCAGCGCCACGGCGATGGGAAACGGCTTGCCCGGGTGGGCCTGGGCGTGGTCGCGGAAGTCCAGCGCGCCGCCGCGGTGCGACAGCCAGCGCATGATCAGCTTGTTCGGCCCCAGCGGCTGCTGGCGGTAGATACCCAGGTTCTGCCGCCGGGCGTTCGGCCCGCGCGTGATCACCAGGCCCCAGGCGAGCAGGGGCGCCACATCGCCCGGCCAG
Organism: Bordetella bronchiseptica; assembly: GCF_900636925.1. Taxonomy (NCBI): domain Bacteria; kingdom Pseudomonadati; phylum Pseudomonadota; class Betaproteobacteria; order Burkholderiales; family Alcaligenaceae; genus Bordetella; species Bordetella bronchiseptica. Next base: position 3,704,114 of record NZ_LR134326.1, on the reverse strand, counting down.
CAGGTCTGGATGGGCAGGCGGCCCAGGTCGACGTCGGCGCCTTCCCAGACGATTTCCTGGCAGGCGGCGCTGCGCACGGTCTTGGGGCTCATGTCCCACAGGGCGGCTTTCAGCATGGACACCTTGGCCAGCGCGTCGCGCAGGCCCTTGGGCGCTTCGGGCTCGCGCAGGGAGGCCAGCAGTTCGCCGGTTTCGCGCAGGGCGCCGACGTCGTCGGCCCCCATGCCCCAGGCGACCCGCCGCGGCGTACCGAACAGGTTGGCCAGCACCGGCATGTCGGCCGGCGCGTCGTTGTGGCGGGCGTTCTCGAACAGCAGGGCCGGGCCGCCGGCGCGCAGCACCCGGTCGGCAATCTCGGTCATTTCCAGCCGCGTCGAGACCGGCGCGGTGATGCGTTTGAGTTCGCCCTGGCGTTCAAGCTGGGCAAGAAAATCTCGGAGGTCGCGATACTTCAAGGCAGATCCCGGCAAAATAGTTACATTCTTGAGGCAAAACAGAGGTTAACATCTGCCTCCTCTCATTCCACGCAGGAGGTCCCATGCCCGATGCGTCAGTGGCCGGCCTGTTCCGACAGCTGGCCCAAGGAGTGCACCACCATCTCGCCGAATGGCTGCGCATCAGCTCCGTCTATCTGGGCATTGCGGTCATCGTGACAGTGAGCATGGGGTTTGCCTTGCCCGGTCTGCGCGACCAGGCGCTGCAGGTGCACAAAGCCTTGTTGACCGCCCTGGCACCTACGTCCATGCCATCCGCCGAACTGGAACCCGGAGCCGAAGCCGGCGCCGATGCGTCCTCGGCCGTGGTCATGGCGATACCGAGCGCGCCCGCCAGCAATGCGACCGGATTCCTCGGCCCGCTGCGCAGCGATACGCCGCCGGCGCCGCCGAACCGTCCGTCCGCCGCCTCGAGCGCGCAGGTGGAGGCATTGCGCAACTATATCTCGCGCAAGTACAAGGTGGCCTATGACGCGACCGCGGTGCTGGTCAATACCGTCTACAAGGTCGGCCGCGAGAAACAGCTCGATCCGCTGCTGTTGCTGGCCGTGATCGCCATCGAGTCGCGCTACAACCCGTTTGCCGAAAGCCCGGTGGGCGCGCAGGGGCTGATGCAGGTGATGACCCGGGTGCACCAGGACAAGTTCGACGCCATTGCCCACGTGGGCAAGGGCAACCCGCTCGATCCGGTGGCCAACATCCATGTCGGCTCCACGATCCTGAAGGATTGCATCAACCGCCGCGGGTCGCTCAATGGCGGCCTGGCCTGCTATGTGGGGGCCACCGGCCCCGACGATGGCGGCTATGGCGCCAAGGTGCTGGCGGAGCGGCGCCGCCTGGCGCTGGCTTCGGGCATCGCGCTGGCGCGCGATTGACGCCGGGCCGGCGCCAGCCGGCCCGCGCTGCCGCCTACAGCAGCTTCTCGATGCGGGCCACGGCTTCCTGCAGGCGGTCCAGCCCGGTGGCGTACGAGAAGCGCATGGTGCGTTCGCCGTGGGCGGGGCCGAAATCCAGCCCCGGCACCGCGGCCACGCCGCCCTCGTGCAGCAGGCGATGCGAGAACGCCATGCTGGTCGTGCCCAGCGCCGCGATGTCCGCATAGATGTAGAACGCGCCGTCCGGGCGCACCGGCACCGGGATGCCCAGGCGCTCGAACTCCGGCAGCAGGTAGTCGCGCCGCTGCTTGAAGGCCTCGCGGCGGTGCTCGAATATCTTCAGCGCGTCGGGCGTGAAGCAGGCCAGCGCGGCATGCTGGGCCAGCGTGGGCGCGCAGATCGCCAGGCTGGCGGCCATTTTCTCGACCTTGGCCACCATGCTTTCGGGCACGATCATCCAGCCCAGGCGCCAGCCGGTCATGTGGAAGTACTTCGAGAAGCTGTTGATGACGATGATGTCGTCGTCCAGCAGCAGCGCCGAACGCGGTTGCGATTCGTACGACAGCCCCAGGTAGATTTCGTCCACGATGCTGAAGCCCTGGCGTTCGCGCACGGCGGCCAGCAGCTCGGCCAGTTCGTCGTGGGCGATCGAGGTGCCGGTGGGATTGCTGGGCGAGGCGATCAGCACGCCCTGGGTGGCGTCGTTCCAGTGGTCGCGCACGTCCTGCGCCGAGAGCTGGAAGCGCTTGGCGGCGGTGCTGGGAATCAGGCGCGGCTGCCCGCCGGCGGCCAGCACGAAATTGCTGTTGGCCGGGTACGAGGGGTCGGGCATCAGGACCTGCGCGCCCGGATTGACCAGCGCGGCGCAGGCCAGCGCCAGCGCGCCCGAGGCGCCGGCGGTGACGATGATGCGGGCCGGGTCCACGCGCGCGCCGAACTCGCTTTCGTAGAATGCGGCAATGGCTTCGCGCAGCGCGGACAGGCCGGCTGGCGCGCTGTAGCCGCTCAGGCCGGCGCGCGCGGCGCGCTCCAGCGCTTCCACCACCTGGGGCGGCGCGGTAAAGTCCGGTTCTCCGATTCCCAGGCTGATGATGTCGCGCCCGGCCGCTTGCAGGGCCTGCGCTTCCTTGAAAAGCTCCACAACCTGGAATGTCAGAAAATCGTTGGTACGAGTGGCTAAGCGCGGCATGGTGAATCGAATGGGTTATGTAGCGAAAGGGGGATTGTAGTCATGCAGCCATCGCGACGCGCTTTCCTGCTCGGACGCCGCCCGCGGCAGTCGTCCTGGGCGGCGTTCTGCGAGCGGCTCTCGCTGGCGGTAGCGGCGCCGCTGCGCGACCTGGACCCGGCCGGGGGCGCGGCATTGTTGCGGGCGCGCTCGGATGCCGAGGTGCGCCGCGCGCGCGCGCTGTGCCAGGAGTATGGGGTGAGCCTCGGCCTGCCCGGCGCCCGGCCAGCCGGACGGCCGGTGTTGCAGATCGATCCGCGCGGCCTGCGCGCGCTGGCCCCCGAAGGCGGGGCCTGGCGTGCCGGCCCCGGCTGCCTGGCGGGAGAGCTGGCCGCCGCCGGCCTGGACCAGTTCGCCGAGGTCGCGCCGACGTGCACGCTGGCCGACTGGCTGGCCGATTCGCGCGGCTGGCCCACCGGCGAGACCGGCGCCAGCGGCGTGCTGGAGGCCAGCGTGCTGCTGGCCGACGGCACCGCCGAAGCGCTGGGCCCCTTTGGCGCGGCCGATGTGCGGCCGCTGCGCTCGGCCACGGTGCAGCGCCTGGTGCCGGCCCTGTTCCAGCTGGCCGGCGGGCAGGATGCCGCGGCCTGCCTGGCCCAGCCTGCCTGGCCGGCGCGCTATCGCCTCGACGCGCTGCAGCCGCGCGAACCGGCAGGCGTCAATCTGGCGCATCTGTTGCTTGGGCATGACGGCGCGCTGGCCTGGGTGGAAAGCGTGCTGCTGGCGCCGGCGGCGGCGCCGCCGCCGGCCGCGTCCGGCAGCGCGCCGGCCGAGGCCGCGCGCCTGGATGCGCGCGTGCGCGCGCTGTTCGATCCGGATGGCGTGCTGGCGGCGCGCGCCGGGTCCGGCGCGGTCGGCGCAAAGGGGCGGGAGTAAGATAGCGCCACTGCGCCTTGCGCAGCCGGCCAGCCCGTGCAGGCGCGGGCAGCATCTTTCCGGCGTGCGCTGCCGCATCGTTCACTTTCGCAGCTCCAACCTACGTCATCGCCATCATGGACGCCAACTTTCGCAAGGCCGCGCTGGAATATCACGAGCATGGCCGCCCCGGCAAGATTTCGGTCACCCCCACCAAGCAGCTGAGCAACCAGCGCGACCTGGCCCTGGCGTATTCGCCGGGCGTGGCCGCCGCCTGCGAGGAGATCGTCGACGATCCGGTGAACGTGTTCCGCTACACCGGGCGGGGCAACCTGGTGGGCGTGATCACCAACGGCACGGCGGTGCTGGGGCTGGGCAACATCGGCGCGCTGGCCTCCAAGCCGGTGATGGAAGGCAAGGCGGTGCTGTTCAAGAAGTTCGCCGGGCTGGACGTGTTCGACATCGAGATCAACGAGACCGACCCGGACAAGCTGGTGGAGATCATCGCCGGGCTGGAAGCCACCTTCGGCGGCATCAACCTGGAAGACATCAAGGCGCCGGAGTGCTTCACGGTCGAGCGCAAGCTGCGCGAGCGCATGAAGATCCCGGTGTTCCACGACGACCAGCACGGCACCGCCATCACGGTGTGCGCGGCCTTCATCAACGGCCTGGAAGTGGTGGGCAAGGATATTGCGCAGGTCAAGGTGGTGACCTCGGGCGCCGGCGCCGCCGCCCTGGCCTGTCTGGACCTGATGGTGGACCTGGGCCTGCCGCTGGAGCATATCTGGGTCACCGACATCGAAGGCGCCGTCTACCAGGGCCGCACCGCCCTGATGGACCCGGACAAGGCGCGCTATGCGCAGCCGACCGAGGCCCGCACCCTGGCCGAGGTGATCGAGGGCGCGGACGTGTTCCTGGGCCTGTCGGCCGGCAACGTGCTCAAGCCCGAGATGGTGGCCACCATGGCGGCCAACCCGCTGATCCTGGCGCTGGCCAACCCCAACCCCGAGATCCTGCCCGAGGCCGCGCACGCGGTGCGCGACGACATCGTCATGGCCACCGGCCGTTCGGACTACCCGAACCAGGTCAACAACGTGCTGTGCTTTCCGTACATCTTCCGCGGCGCGCTGGACGTGGGCGCGACCACGATCACGCGCGAGATGGAAAAGGCGGCGGTCCTGGCCATCGCCAACCTGGCGCGCGAAGAACAGAACGAGGTCGTGGCCGCGGCCTACGGCACCTATGACATTTCGTTTGGCCGCGACTACCTGATTCCCAAGCCGTTCGATCCGCGCCTGATCGTGCGCATCGCGCCGGCGGTGGCCAAGGCGGCCATGGAAAGCGGCGTGGCCACGCGTCCGCTGGCCGACCTGGACGCCTACGCCGAGCAGCTGCAGCAGTTCGTCTACCACTCCGGCGCCTTCATGAAGCCGCTGTTCTCGCAGGCCAAGCAGATCGTGCGCGACGGCGGACGGGCGCGCATCGTGTTCACCGAGGGCGAGGACGAGCGCGTGCTGCGCGCCATCCAGGTCATCGTCGACGAAGGCCTGGCGCGTCCCATCCTGGTGGGCCGCCCGGCGGTGCTGTCGGCGCGCATCGAGAAATTCGGCCTGCGCCTGCGGCTGGGCCAGGATGTCGAGGTCTGTAACCCGGACTACGACGAGCGCTTCCACCAGTACTGGACGACGTATTGGGAGCTGATGTGCCGCCGCGGCATCACCAAGGAGATGGCGCGCGTGGAAATGCGCCGCCGCCTGACCCTGATCGGCGCCATGATGGTGCGCCTGGGCGATGCCGACGGGCTGATCTGCGGGACGGTGGGCGCCTACGCCGACCACTTGCGCTTCATCGACGAGGTCATCGGCAGGAAGCCCGGCGCGCAGACCTACGCGGCGATGAACATCCTGCTGCTCAACGAGCGCACCGTGGCCCTGGTGGACACGCATGTCAACGACGACCCCAGCGCCGAGCAGATCGCCGAGTACACCGTGGCGGCCGCCGAGGAAATGCGGCGCCTGAACCTGGCGCCCAAGGTGGCGCTGCTGTCGCGCTCGAATTTCGGCACCGGCAGCTCGGCCTCTGGCGCCAAGATGCGCCGCGCGCTGGAACTGGTGCGCGAGCGCGCGCCCGAGCTGGAGATCGACGGCGAGATGCACGGCGACTGCGCGCTGGACGAGGCGCTGCGCCTGCGCATCCTGCCGTCGTCCACGCTCAAGGGGGAGGCCAACCTGCTGGTGTGCCCCAACGTGGACTCCGGCAACATCGCCTACAACCTGCTCAAGACGACCGCCGGCGGCAACGTCGCGGTGGGGCCGTTCCTGCTGGGCGCCAACGCGGCGGTGCATATCCTGACGTCGAGCTCGACGGTGCGCCGCATCGTCAACATGGCCGCCATGGCCGTGGTCAATGCCGACGCGGTCCGCTGAGCGCGGCGCGGGCAGGGCGGGGGGCGCCCGCCCGCTGACCGGCCTGGTCATGACGGGCGGCGGCGCGCGCGCCGCCTACCAGGTGGGCGCGCTCAGCGCCATCATGGCGATCCTCGACCCGAAGGCGCGGCCGGGCTATCCCAACCCGTTCCCCATCATTTGCGGCACCTCGGCCGGGGCGGTCAATGCGGCGGCGCTGGCCTGCCGCGCCGACCGGCCCCACCTGGCGGTGCGCCGCATGCGGCGGCTGTGGGCCTCGCTGGAGACCGGCATGGTGTACCGGGCCGACGCGCCCGGGCTGATCCGCACCGGCGTGCGCTGGCTGGGCCTGCTGTCGCTGGGATGGATGTACGCCGGCCTGACGCGCAAGCGGCCCCAGTCGCTGCTCGACAGCAGCCCGCTGGCCGACCTGCTGGGCCGCGTGATGGATTTCGACCGCATGCGGCACAACCTGGCGCGCGGGAAGCTGTCGGCGCTGGCCATCACCGCCTCCGGGTATACCAGCGGCGAGCACCTGACCTTCTACCAGTCGGACCGGCCGATCGACCCCTGGCACCGGTTCCTGCGCCGCGCCGTGCCGTCGGCCATCGGGATCGATCACATCATGGCCTCGTCGGCCATCCCGTTCGTGTTTCCGGCGCGGCCGGTGCGCGTGCACGGGCAGGTCGAATGGTGCGGCGACGGGTCGATGCGGCAGCTGGCGCCCATCAGCCCGGCCATCCACCTGGGGGCCACCCGGGTGCTGGTGATCGGCACGGGCTTCCATGACGACACCCACCCGGAAAAGCGCGAGGAGGACCCGCCGTACCCGTCGCTGGCCCAGGTCGGCGGCCACGCGCTGTCGAGCATCTTCCTCGACGGCCTGTCGATGGACGTCGAGCGCCTGGAGCGCACCAATTTCCTGCTCAGCCGCGGCGGCCAGGAGGCCGAGCCGGAGTTCGCCCTGCGGCGGGTGGACGTGCTGGCCTTGACGCCCAGCCAGTCGCTCGACCAGCTGGCGCTGGAGCACCTGGACGACATGCCGTCGGAAGCCCGTACCCTTTTCCGCGTTCTCGGTGTATCGTCCGACCCGAGCCGGTCAAACGGTGGCGCGCTGATGTCATATCTCCTGTTCGAGCATACGTACACGCAACGATTGATCGAACTGGGTTATGCCGATACGATGCGGCGTATTGACGACGTGGTGAAGTTTTTCGGGGAGGCCGGGGCATGACGCGTAACGGTCAGACGACTTTGCAGCGCCAACTGCGCCGCGGCGGCGCTTTGGATCACGACGGGCTGGACAAGCAGGCCGTGGTCGACGCCACGCGCGAACTGGGCATGTCGTTGCTGGTTGCCGATTGCGACCGCGCGCGCAGCCGTTCGGCGGTATTGCGCGCGATCGCCAAGGCGGTGGATTTCCCCGAGTATTTCGGCGGCAATCTCGACGCCCTGTACGACTGTCTGTGCGACACCGTGCTGGACCACAAGACCGGCATCGTCCTGTGGCTGTACCGCCTGCATTCGGGCGATCCGGCATTGCACGAAGACAGCAATCTCATCGATGGCGTATGCGCCGATACGGCCGAGTTCGCACGCGAGAACGGCCGGGTGTTCGCCTATGTCATCGAGCACGCCGGGCGGCACCCCGACCCCGAACCGGGCGTGGCCGCGGCCCCCTACGGCGAGGCCTGAGGCCGGCGGGCGCCAGGGCGCCCCGGCTAGCCGTTCCAGCCCCTGATGGCGCTGACCGCGGCGATCAGGGCGATGCCCGCGGTTTCGGTGCGCAGCACCCGGGGGCCGAAGCGCACCGCCTGCACGCCGGCCGCGCGCGCCTGCTCCAGCTCCTCATCCGACCAGCCGCCTTCCGGTCCCACCAGCAGGCAGATGTCGTCGTGCGCGGCGTGCCGCGCCAGCGCGCCGGCCAGGTCGAGCTCGGCCTGCGGGTGGCACAGCAGGCGCAGCGCCGCGCCGGGCGCCTGTGCCAGCCAGGCCGCCAGGGCCTGCGGCGCGTCCACGGCCATCAGGCGGTTGCGGCCGCATTGTTCGGCGGCCGCCTGGGCGATCCGCTGCCAGTGCGCCAGGCGCTTTTCGGCGCGCGCCCCATTCAACTGGAGCACGCTGCGCTGCGCCGCGATGGGGCTGACCCGCCAGGCGCCCAGTTCGACCGCCTTCTCGACCACCCAATCCATCTTGTCGCCGGCCGGCAGGCCCTGGACCAGCGTGATGCGGCCCGGCAATTCGGCTTCGCGCGGCACATGCGCGCCCAGTTGCGCCCAGGCCGTCTTGCCTTCGATTTCCAGCGTGGCGGGATATTCGCCGCCGGCGCCGTCGAACAGCACCAGCGCCGCGCCGGCGCGCAGCCGCAGCACGCGCACCGCGTGGTGGGCGAGCGCTTCGGGCAGCGCCACGCGCTCGCCGGGCGCCAGGCGGGCGTCGCAGTAGAAACGGGGCAGGGACATGGCAGGTTCGCGTACGGCTGGGACAAGGCCGTAAGCCTATCATTTCGGCGCTTGGGCGCCGCGATCCGGGCGGGCCGGCCGCCGCGGCGCGCACTATCGGGGACGGATATTCTCCCGGTGCTAAAATCTGGAGCTTTTCAATCCTTACACCTGACGTCGGATTGACCGGCCGCCAGGGTCACAGAGCCTCCCGAATGAGCAACCCGACCGCCCCTAAACTTGCCTTGGCGGATGCCATCCGCGTACTTGCGATGGACGCCGTGCAGAAAGCGAATTCCGGACACCCCGGCGCGCCCATGGGAATGGCCGAAATCGCGCAAGCGCTGTGGCTGGGCAACCTGCGCCACAACCCGGCCGATCCGGCCTGGGCCAACCGCGACCGCTTCGTGCTGTCCAATGGCCACGGCTCGATGCTGATATACGCCCTGCTGCACCTGACGGGCTACGATCTGCCCCTGGAAGAGCTGAAGAACTTCCGCCAGCTGCATTCGCGCACGCCGGGGCACCCCGAAGTGGGCATCACCCCGGGCGTGGAAACCACCACCGGCCCGCTGGGCCAGGGCCTGGCCAACGCGGTCGGCATGGCGCTGGCCGAGGCCCTGCTGGCGGCCGAATTCAACCGCGCCGGCCACACGGTGGTGGACCACCACACCTATGTCTTTCTGGGCGACGGCTGCCTGATGGAAGGCATCTCGCACGAGGCCTGCTCGCTGGCCGGCACGCTCAAGCTGTCCAAGCTGGTGGCGCTGTACGACGACAACGGCATTTCCATCGACGGCCATGTCGAGCACTGGTTCGCCGACGACACGGCGACCCGCTTCGAGGGCTACGGCTGGAACGTGATCCGCGGCGTGGACGGCCACGACGTGGCGGCGGTGGACGCGGCCATCAAGCAGGCGCGCGCGCAATCCGAGAAACCCACCCTGATCGTCTGCCGCACCGTGATCGGCAAGGGTTCGCCCAACATGGCCGGCACGCACAATGTGCACGGCGCGCCGCTGGGCAACGACGAGATCGCCGCCACCCGCGCGGCGCTGGGCTGGTCGGCCGGCCCCTTCGAGGTGCCGCAGGATATCTACGCCGCGTGGGACAGCCGTCCCGCCGGCGCGCTGGCGCAGGCCGCCTGGGAAGACAAGTTCCAGGCCTATGCGGCCCAGTATCCGGCCGAGGCCGCCGAATTCACGCGCCGCATGAAGGGCGAGCTGCCCGAAGGCTTCGCCGCCCGGTTCGAGGCCTTCCTGCAGGCCACCGTGGCCAAGGGCGAGACGGTCGCCACCCGCAAGGCGTCGCAGTTCGCCATCGCCGAGCTGGCCGGCCTGCTGCCGGAGATGCTGGGCGGCTCGGCCGACCTGACCGGCTCGAACTTCACCGACTGGAAGGGCGTGGCGCCGCTGCGCGCCGGCCATCACGGCGTGCATTTCGGCCGCCATATCAACTACGGCGTGCGCGAGTTCGGCATGGCCGCCATCATGAACGGCATCGCGCTGCATGGCGGCTACCTGCCGTTCGGCGGCACCTTCCTGACGTTCTCGGACTACTCGCGCAACGCCATCCGCATGGCGGCGCTGATGAAGCAGCGCGTGGTGCACGTGTTCACGCACGATTCCATCGGCCTGGGCGAGGACGGTCCGACCCACCAGTCGATCGAACACGCCGCCAGCCTGCGCCTGATTCCCAACCTGTCGGTGTGGCGGCCCTGCGACACCGTCGAGACGGCCGCCGCCTGGGGCGCTGCCGTGACGCGGCCGGCCAGCATCGGCATGGACGTGCACGACGGCGGCCCGACCGCGCTGCTGCTGTCGCGCCAGAACCTGCCGTTCGTGGCGCGCGACGAGGCCACGCAGAAAGCGATTGTTCGCGGTGGTTACGTCTTGCGCGACGCACACGACGCGCGTGCGGCTATCATCGCCACGGGCTCGGAAGTCGCCATCGCGCTGGCCGCGCAGGAATTGCTGGCCGCCGACGGCATCGCCGTGCGGGTGGTTTCCATGCCCAGCACCGACGTGTTCGACCGCCAGGACGCCGAATGGAAGCGCGAAGTGCTGCCGGCCGGCATGCCGCGCGTGGCCGTCGAGGCGGGCGTGACCGCGTTCTGGCACAAATACGTGGGCCTGGAAGGCGCCGTGGTGGGTATCGACCGCTATGGCGAGTCGGCGCCCGCCGGGGCTTTGTTCAAATTCTTCGGACTGACCGCTGAAAAGGTGGCCGAGGCCGTCAAGCAGGTTTTGTAAAAAAGGGAGATCAAGTCATGACCATTCGCGTCGCCATCAACGGCTACGGCCGCATCGGCCGCAACATCCTGCGCGCCCACTACGAAAACGGCAAGAAGCACGATATCGAGATCGTCGCCATCAACGACCTGGGCGATCCCAAGACCAACGCGCACCTGACGCGTTTCGACACGGCGCACGGCAAGTTCCCCGGCACCGTGACGGTCGACGGCGACTACATGGTCGTCAACGGCGACAAGATCCGCGTGCTGGCCAACCGCAACCCGGCCGAACTGCCGTGGGGCGAGCTGGGCGTGGACGTGGTGCTGGAGTGCACGGGCTTTTTCACCTCCAAGGAAAAGGCCGGCGCGCACCTGAAGGGCGGCGCCAAGAAGGTCATCATCTCGGCGCCCGGCGGCAAGGACGTCGACGCCACCATCGTGTTCGGCGTGAACCAGAACGTGCTCAAGGCCGAGCACACCGTGATTTCCAACGCCTCGTGCACCACCAACTGCCTGGCCCCGCTGGTCAAGCCGCTGCACGACAAGCTGGGCGTGGAAACCGGCCTGATGACGACCGTGCACGCCTACACCAACGACCAGGTGCTGACCGACGTCTACCACGAAGACCTGCGCCGCGCCCGCTCGGCCACCATGAGCATGATCCCGACCAAGACCGGCGCGGCCGCCGCGGTCGGCCTGGTGCTGCCCGAGCTCAACGGCAAGCTGGACGGTTTCGCGATCCGCGTGCCGACCATCAACGTCTCGCTGGTCGACCTGTCCTTCGTGGCCAAGCGCGACACCACCGTCGAGGAAGTCAACAGCATCCTGCAGGCCGCCGCCGAAGGCGAGCTCAAGGACATCCTGACCTACAACACCGAGCCGCTGGTGTCGGTCGACTTCAACCACAACCCGGCCTCCAGCAACTTCGACGCGACCCTGACCAAGGTGTCCGGCAAGCTGGTCAAGGTCTCGTCGTGGTACGACAACGAGTGGGGCTTCTCGAACCGCATGCTCGACACCACCGTCGCGCTGATGTCGGCCAAGTAAGCCGCACGGCCTGAACAGGGCGCAAGGGCCAGGTTGGTTTTCCCGTCACGGGGAAACGGATCTGGCCCTTTTCGCAGGCAGGCCCCGGACGCCATCCACACAGGAACCGAATACAGTATGTCCAACGTCAATACGCTTTCCGCGCTGGCCAAGAGCGGCGCTCTGTCCGGCAAGCGCGTTTTCATCCGCGCCGACCTCAACGTGCCGTTCGACGACGCCGGCCGCATCAGCGAAGACACCCGCATCCGCGCCTCGGTGCCCGGCATCCGCCTGGCGCTGGACGCCGGCGCGGCGGTCATGGTCACTTCGCACCTGGGCCGCCCCAAGGAGGGCGCGCTGACCGAGGCGGACTCGCTGGCCCCGGTCGCGCAGCGCCTGTCCGAACTGCTGGGCATGCAGGTGCGCCTGGTGCCCGACTGGGTCGACGGCGTTTCCGTCGAGCCGGGCGAAGTCGTGCTGCTGGAGAACTGCCGCGGCAACGTGGGCGAGAAAAAGGACGACGAAGGCTTGTCGCGCAAGATGGCGGCGCTGTGCGATGTGTACGTCAACGACGCCTTCGGCACCGCGCACCGCGCCGAGGCCACCACGCACGGCATCGCGCGCTTCGCGCCGGTGGCCTGCGCCGGCCCGCTGCTGGAGGCCGAGCTCGAGGCGCTGGGGCGCGCGCTGCATGATCCCAAGCGGCCGCTGGTGGCGATCGTGGGCGGCTCCAAGGTGTCGACCAAGCTGTCCATCCTGCAATCGCTGGCCGACAAGGTCGACCAGCTGGTGGTCGGCGGCGGCATCGCCAACACCTTCATGCTGGCCGCCGGCCTGCCCATCGGCAAGTCGCTGGCCGAGCCCGAGCAGGTCGAGCAGGCGCGCGCCGTGATCGAAATCATGAAGCGCCGCGGCGCCGAGGTGCCGATTCCCACCGACGTGGTTTGCGCCAAGTCGTTCGGCGCGGACGCCGCGGCCACCGTCAAGGCGGCCGCCGACGTGGCCGAGGACGACATGATCCTCGACATCGGACCGCAGACCGCGCAGCGCCTGGCCGACATCCTCAAGGCGGCCGGCACCATCGTCTGGAACGGTCCGGTCGGCGTGTTCGAGTTCGACCAGTTCGCCCACGGCACCGAGGTGGTGGCGCGCGCCATCGCCGACTCGGCGGGCTTTTCGATTGCCGGCGGCGGCGATACGCTGGCTGCCATCGCCAAGTACGGCATCGCCGACCAGACCGGCTATATCTCGACCGGCGGCGGCGCTTTCCTGGAGTTCCTGGAAGGCAAGGCGCTGCCGGCCGTGGCCGTGCTGCAGGCGCGCGCCGCGTAAGGCGCGCCGGGCCCGGCCACGGCCGGGCCTCAATCGATGATGTGGTAGCCGCCGTCGATGTAGAGGGTCTGGCCGGTGATGCGGCGCGCCGCGTCGGTGGCCAGCCAGGCGGTGGCCTCGCCCACGTCGTCGATGCCGACCAGGCTGCGCGCCGGCGCCTTGGCCTGGGCGCGGTCCAGCAAGGCGTCGAAGCCGGTGATGCCCGAGGCGGCGCGGGTCTTGAGCGGCCCGGGCGAGATGGCGTGCACGCGTATGCCCTGCGGACCCAGTTCGGCCGCCAGGTAGCGGGTGGCCGATTCCAGCGCCGCCTTCACCGGCCCCATCATGTTGTAGTGCTCCACCACCATCTGCGAGCCGTAGTAGGTCATGCAGAACAGGGTGCCGCCTTTGGGCATCAGCGGCTCGGCCAGGTGCGCCATGCGGATGAACGACCAGCACGAGATGTCCATGGCCTGCAGGAAGCCTGCGCGCGAGCAGTCGACCACGCGTCCCTGCAGGTCGTCGCGCGGCGCGTAGGCGATCGAATGCATGACGAAATCCAGGCTGCCCCAGCGCGCGCCGATTTGCTCGAACACGGATTCAAGCTGGCCGTCGACGCGCAGGTCCAGCGGCAGCAGCAGGGCGGCGTCGATGCTGCGCGCAAGCGGCTCGACGTGGACGCGCGCCTTGTCGTTCAGGTAGGTCACGGCCAGTTCGGCGCCCAGCGCGCGGAAGGCGCGCGCGCAACCCCAGGCTATCGAGTCCTGGTTGGCGATGCCGGTGACCAGCCCGCGCCGGCCCTGCAGGGGGGCGGCGGCGTTCATGCCTGCCCCTGCCGCACCAGCGCCAGCGTGTGCTGGGCGATGATCAGTTCTTCGTTGGTGCGCACCACGTAGACGCCGATGGCGCTGTCGTCGCTGGAAATGCGCGGGCCGTGGCGGGCATTGCGCGCCTGGTCCAGCCGCACGCCCAGCCATTCCCAGTGGCGGGCGATCGCCGCGCGCACCGGCGCGGCGTTTTCGCCGATGCCGGCGGTGAACACGATGGCGTCGATGCCGTTCATGGCGCAGCCCAGGCCGGCGATGCCCTCGGCCACGCGCCAGGCGAAGTAGTCCAGCGCCAGCCGGGCCGCCGGCGCGTCGCTGGCCAGCAGCTCGCGCACGTCGTTGCCGATGCCCGACAGCCCCTTCAGCCCGCAGTCGTGATAGAGCAGATGCTCGATGTCGTCGTGGCTCATGCCGCGCTCCATCATCCACAGCACCACGCCCGGGTCGAGGCGGCCGGGCCGGGTGCCCATCGGCAGGCCCTCGAGCGCGGTAAAGCCCATGGTGCTGTCGACGCTGCGGCCATCGACCATGGCGCAGGCCGAAACGCCGTTGCCCAGGTGGGCGGCCACGATCTTGCCGCCGGCGATCTCGGGCAGCGCGCGCCGCAGGCGCTGCGCGATGTACTCGTACGACAGGCCGTGGAAACCGTAGCGCCGCACGCCTTCCTGGTACAGGTGCTCGGGCAGCGCGTAGCGGTCGGCCAGCGGCGAGTGGGTGCGGTGGAAGGCCGTGTCGAAGCAGGCCACTTGCGGGATGTTCGGCCGGCGCTCGCGGATCACGCGGATGGGCGCAAGGTTGTTGGGCTGGTGCAGCGGCGCCAGCGGGGTGAGATCGTCCAGCTGCGCCAGCACGTCGTCGTCGACCAGCACCGGCGCATCGTACTGGGTGCCGCCATGCACCACGCGGTGGCCGATGGCGCAGGGCGCGCCGCCCAGGTGGCCGCTGAGCCAGGTGCCCAGCACTTCCTGGGCGCCCGGCACGTCGGCCGCGTGCGTGGGCGCCACGTCGCGCTCGAGCAGGGTGTGGCCGTCCTGGGCGCGGATGCGCAGGTGCGGGCGCGACCCGCCGATGCCGTCGAGCTGGCCGCCCAGGGTGGGCCGCAGCTCGTCGCCCTCGGCGATCTCGTACAGGTAGAACTTGAGGCTGGAGCTGCCGGCGTTGATGACGAGAAGGTTGTCGCTCATGGTCGCGTACTCCGTCGGCGTCGCGTCAGGCCAAGGGGGTGGCGCGCGCCAGGTGGTGGGCGTAGAGGGTGGCCACCGCGCACGAGGCCAGGCGGGTCTGGGCGCTGTCGGCGCGGCTGGTCAGGACGATGGGCACGCGCGCGCCGAGCACGATGCCGGCGGCCTGGGCGTTGGCCAGGAAGCTGAGGTTCTTGGCCAGCATGTTGCCGGCTTCCAGGTCGGGCACCACCAGGACCTGCGCGCGGCCGGCCACCGGCGAGACGATGCCCTTGACCTGCGCGGCCTCGGGGCTGATGGCGTTGTCCAGCGCCAGCGGGCCGTCCAGTATGCCGCCCTGGATCTGGCCGCGGTCGGCCATCTTGCACAGCGCGGCCGCCTCCAGCGTGCTGGGAATGCTGGGCATGACCTGTTCGACCGCCGACAGGATGGCCACGCGCGGCTCGCCCAGCCCCAGGCCGAGATGCAGCGCGATCGCGTTGCGCACGATGTCGGCCTTGGTTTCCAGGTCGGGGAAGATGTTGATGGCCGCATCGGTGATGAACAGCGGCTCGGGATAGGTGGGCACGTCCATGATGAACACATGGCTGATGCGGCGCTCGGTGCGCAGCCCGGTGTCGCGCGCCACGACCTCGTGCATCAGCTCGTCGGTATGCAGGCTGCCCTTCATCAGCAGGCTGGCCTGCCCGCCGCGCACCAGCTGGACCGCGGCGGCGGCCGCGGCGTGGCTGTGCGGCGCATCGACGATGGCGGCCCCGCCCAGGTCCAGGCCGCAGCGCTCGGCCACGTCGCGGATCTTCTGCTGCGGCCCCACCAGGATGGGCGTGAGCAGGCCCAGTTGCATGGCCTGCAGCGCGGCGCCCAGCGAGGTTTCGTCGCAGGGATGGGCCACCGCGCAAGGCAGCGCGGGCAGGGTGCGCGCGTGCGCGATCAGGCGCTCGTAGTGGTTGTGGCGCGTCGCGCTCATGCCGTGCGCCCCTTGCGCGGGGCGGCGGCGGCCTTGCGGCCGGCCGGCCTGGCGGCCGTCTTGCCTGCCGCCGTCTTGCGCGCGGCGGCCTTGCGCGCGGGCGCGGGCGCGTCGGCGCGCTTGACGGCGCGCCGCTCGGCGCCCTGGAACAGGCGCTTCATTTCGTCCAGGCTCGCGCGCGCCCGGTCGCTCAGCGGGCCGGCGGCCTCCAGCACGTGGGTGATCCCGTGCAGGGTGGCGCGGATGTCGGCGGCGCTGGCGTTCTCCAGCAGCTTGGGGATGGCGCGGATGGCCGCCGGCCCGTCCAGCTGCATCATCAGCGCCTGGTCGCGCGTGGCGTCCTTGAAGGCCTGCAGCGACAGCTTGGCGTCGGTGTCGGCGCGCATCTTGCGGATCATGGCGAAGCTGCGCTCGTCGACGCCGCCCTCGGCGCCGCTGACATACAGCAGCATGCGCAGGCCGGCTTCGCGCAGTCCGCCCTGGTCGATCTGCGCGCGCAGCTCGGCCGCGCGCGCGGCCATGAAGTCGCGGTGCTCGGGCGAAACGCCCGGATGCCTGCGCGGCGGCCCGTCCTTGGCGCCCAGGCCGGCCCAGTCCTGCACCAGCGGCGAACCATAGGTGGCCATGAAGATCCGCTCGCAGGCCGAGTCGCGCAGGTCGCGCCAGATGTCCAGGCCCGCCACGATGGCGTCGGACGCCATCTTCTGCAACGCCCAGAACGGGTTGTCCGGCGCGGCCGGCTGGCGCTGTTCGCGGACCTGCTCGGCCAGTTGCGCGACGGGCGCCACCCAGGGGTTGCGGTCGGAAATCAGCTCGTAGGGCAGGCGCAGCGGGTGCATGCGCTGCATCCACTCGGCCGATTGCGGCGTGACGGCGGCCCGCACCCACGGTTGCACGAAGCTGCGGTACAGGCCGAGATTGATGTCGGAAATGCGGGCCACCGCCGCGAAGCGCTGGTCGTCCTCCTCGTTGCGCTCGACGATCGCGCGCACGTCGTCCAGGCGGCGGCGCTCGAACGACAGCACGTAGTCGCCGTAGGCCAGGTCGGCATTGGGCGTGTCGGGCGTCTTGTCGGCGATCTCGGCCTGGTAAATGCCGGGCGGCAGCACGTCGATGACGTCGATGTTGGCGGTGAACTCCTGGTGCTCCTTGCGCGCCACCGCGCCGGAGACGAAGATGCCCAGGTGGCCGATGCTCTCATGCACCGCGTAGACGATGGTCTGGTTGTGCGCCACCACTTCGCGGTCGTCCTGGTACAGGTCGGTGATCCAGCCCAGCGCCTGCGGCGGCGGCGTGATGTTGTCGCCCTTGGAGCAGAACACGATGATGGGCGAGCGGATGTTGCGCAGGTCGATGCGGATGCCGTCGGAGGTGACCAGCCCGGCGGTGGCCAGGCGGTTGCCGACGAACAGGTTGTCGACGATGTACTGGATCTCGGGGCCGTTGAGGAACACGTGCCCGCCCCACCATTTCTCGAACTCCAGGTAGCGCGGCGCTTCGGTATCGACCTTGGCGTAGAGGTTGTACTGCTTGCTCCACAGCGTGTTGGCGGGGTTGAGGTTCTCGAAATTCTGCACCAGCCAGGCGCCGTCGAACTTGCCGTTGCCCAGGTCGCTGGTCATCTGGGTCAGCCAGCTGCCGCCCAGCAGCCCGCCCGAGTAGCGCATGGGGTTCATGTCGCGCCAGCCGGCCCAGTACGACAGCGGCGCGCCGGCCACGATGATGGGGCCGAACAGCTCGGGCCGCATCGCGGCCGTCATCATGATCTGCCAGCCGGCCTGGCAGTTGCCGACCACCACCGGGCGGCCTTCGGCCTGCGGATGCAGGGCGATGATTTCCTCCAGGAAGCGCGCCTCGGCGCGCATCACGTCCTCGACCGTCTGGGTGTCGGTCGGGTGCGGCAGGAAGGTGGCGAAGTAGCAGGGATGGCCGGCGCGCACCGCCACGCCGATTTCGCTTTCGGGCTTGAAGCCGCCGATGCCGGGGCCGTGCCCGGCGCGCGGGTCGACCACCAGGAAGGGGCGCTTCTGCGGGTCGACCGGCGCGTCCGCGGGCGGGACGATGCGCAGCAGCGCGTAGTTGACGGGGCGTTCGAACTTGCGCCCGTCGAGCACCAGCTCGGACTTCATGCTCAGCACATTGGGGGCGCGCTTGGCCATGTGCGTCAGGTACTGGTTGCCGCGCTGGCGCATCACGTCGGTGTACAGGATGCCGCGCTGCCAGGCGTCGAGCGTGTATTGGTACGCGCTGGTCCAGAGATTGGCGGCGGGATGCGCGGCCGGGGCGGGGGAGCGGTCGGGGGCGGTGCGATCGGCGGCGGGTGCGGCCATGGCGATCTCCATTGCGATGCGGCGGCCGGCCTGGTCGGGCCGTGGCGGCCGGCTCCCGTGTGGGGAGCGGATTCGGGGACCCTTGTGGGTTTACCCTATTACACCGCAAACGATGTTGCGGTGCAACATTCGTGTGGCCGGCGCGCCGCCCCCTTCAGCCGCGCGCCGCTTCGTAATGGCGCAGCCATGCCTGCACCGAGGCGCGCTGCCATTGGGCCGCCGCGTAGTCGCGCAGCGGCGCGGGCAGGTCGTCGCCGCTATGGGCCAGGCGGTTGAGCGCCAGCGCCAGTTCGGTGTCGACGATGCTCCAGGCCCCGAACAGGTGCGCCTGGCCGGGCGGCAGCAGCGCCTCGGCCACGCGGATCAGCTTGGCGGCGTCGCAGTGCGCGGCGTCGTCCAGCGGCGTGGTGGCCGGGGCATCGAAGACGGAGTCGATCGGGCGCGCCCGCCGCAGCGCCGCCAGGTCGGTGCGCAGCCAGGCCTGCACCTGGCGGGCGCGGGCGCGCGCCTGGGCGCCGGCCGGATACAGCGCGGGATGCGCCGGCGGCGCGAAGGCGTCTTCCAGGTATTCCTGGATGGCGCTGGACTCGGTGAGATGGAAGCCGGCATGCGCCAGGGCCGGCACCCGGGCGGTCAGGGCGCGGCTCTGGTAGGGCTGCATGCGCTGCTCGCCGGCAGCCAGGTCCACCAGGCGGACTTCGAACTCCAGCTGTTTTTCGGCCAGGGCGACATGGGCCGACATGGCGTAGGGGCTGCGAAAACGGGCGTCGACGTACAGGGTCAGGGGGGCGGGCAACGGCGGGCTCCTGGGACGGCAGGCCCCGCGCGTGCCGCGGCGGCCGATCGGTACAGCGTAGCGCAAACCGGGCCGTCCTGCCCGCCGGCGTGGCGCGCGGGAGTCAGTCGACGATGAACAGCCGCGCGCCGCCGCGGGTCGAGGAGCGGTGCGCCTCGGCCTGGTCGGCGACCTGGTAGCTCATGCCCGGGGTCAGCACGAAGGTGCGGCCGTCTTCCAGTTCGGTGTGCAATTCGCCTTCCAGGCAGAACAGGATATGGCCCTTGCTGCACCAGTGGTCGGCCAGGTAGCCGGGCGTGTATTCGACCACGCGCACCCGGATATCGCCGAACTGGCGGGTGCGCCACAGCGCCTTGCCGGATTCGCCCGGATGTTCGGTCTCGGGCACGGTCGACCAGTCGGTGGTGCCGAAGGGGATGTCGTGCATTTTCATGGGCGGTAAGTCCTTTGCGATGAGAGGGGATTCAGGCCGGGGCATCGCCGGACGCGGGTACGCGCAACACGAGGTCGGTGGCGCCCATGTCGATGCCGGCTTGCGACAGCAGGGTGGTGGCCTGGCCGCGGTGGTGGGTCTGGTGGTTGAAGAAATGCAGGACCAGGCCGCCGAACGGGCGCCGCGCGGCTTCGCCGGCCAGGCTGGTGTACGCCAGTTCGCAGGCCAGGTCGTCCGGGCGCAATTGCGCGGCCCAGTCGACGATGCACCGGTCCAGCCAGGCGCGGTGCGCGGCCAGCGGCCCCAGCGCCGGGTAGAGGACCTCGTCCAGCCGCGCCGGGGTGGGCAGCGCCAGCACGGGCTGCAGGGCGGCCGGGCGCGCGGGGTGCGCGGCGAAGCGTTGCAGCCAGACGCGGTCGCCCACCGCCACGTGGTTGAGCGTGCCCAGTAGCGAGCCGAAGTAGGCGCCGCGCTCGCGGGCCAGCTCGTCCGGCGGCAATTGCGCGGCACAGGCATACAGGCGCTGGTTCATCCACTGGTTGTAGTCGGCGAGCAACTGCAGGTCGGCGGGGGTGGGCATGCGGGCTCCGGAGGGTGTTCAGGCGCTCAGCTTCTTCTGCCAGAACATGGCGCGGCCGGTGTCGGCCGCCAGTTCGTAGCCGGCGTAGCCGAGGCGGCGGTACAGCGCCTGGGCGCGCGTGTTGCCTTCCAGTACCTCCAGTGTCACCTTGCAGCAGCCCAGCCGCGCCGCCAGGGCTTCGAGCGCCTCCAGCAGGCGCGTGCCCACGCCCTGGCCGCGGAAGCGTTCGGCCACCGCCAGGTCGTGCAGGTTGAGCAGGGGGCGGCAGGCAAAGGTGGAAAAGCCTTCGATGCAGATGGCCAGCCCGGCCGGCTCGCCGTCCTGCCAGGCCAGCAGCGCGCGGGCATGGGGCCGGCGCGCCAGCTCGGCCACCAGGTTGGCGCGCGCATGGGCCGACAGCGGTTCGCCGCCGCCCATGGGGCCGCGGGCGTACTCGTCGAGCAGGGCGATGATGGCCCGGGCATGGGCGGCGTCGTTGAAATCGGCTTCGATGATTTCCAGCAAGGTGTGTCCTGTAGGGATGCGTGAACGCGGCGCGCAGCGCGCAAACGATCATTATGCCGCGCCCATCCGGGGCCTTTGCGCCGGCGCATTGAAAAAACGGGTGCCAGCGCCTATCTTTAACCTATTCGACCGGCCGCGACGCGTACCCGGCCGCCCCATCCCCTACGAGGCCGGAATATGGAGTTCAAGGACTACTACAAGATTCTCGGCGTACAGAGCGACGCCCCCGAAGACGAGATCCGGCGCGCCTATCGCAAGCTGGCGCGCAAATACCATCCTGACGTCAGCAAGGAAAGCGACGCGGAAACGCGCATGCGCGACGTCAACGAAGCCTACGACGTGCTGGGCAACCAGGAAAAGCGGCAGGCCTACGACAACCTGGCCGCCGGCGTGGCGCCCGACGGCGGATTCCAGCCGCCGCCAGGCTGGGACCAGGGCTTCGAGTTCCACTACGCGCGCGATGGCGAGGGCGACCAGCAGTTCAGCGATTTCTTCTCGTCGCTGTTCGGCGGCCAGGCGCGCCGCCGCGCCGCGCAGCAGGATTTCCGCGCGCGCGGCGAAGACCACCACGCCGCCATCGAGGTCGATCTCGAAGACGCGCTGCGCGGCGCCACGCGCGACATCAGCCTGCGTTCCATGCAGCCCGACGAGCACGGCCAGCCGCAGGTGCGCACGCGCACGCTGAGCGTGCGCATCCCGGCCGGCGTGCGCGAGGGCCAGTACATCCGCCTGGCCGGGCAGGGCATGCCCGGCTACGGCGGCGCCGAGAACGGCGACCTGTACCTGGAGGTGCGCTTCAAGCCGCATCCGCGCTACCGCGCCGAGGGCCGCGATCTCTACATGAACCTGCCGGTGGCGCCCTGGGAGGCGGCGCTGGGCGCGCAGGTCGAGGCCCCCACGCCGGGCGGCGCGGTCGAGGTCGCGGTGCCGCCCGGCTCGCGCAATGGCCGCAAGCTGCGGCTGCGCGGCCGCGGCATTCCGGGCGACCCGCCCGGCGATCTGTACCTGGTGCTGGACCTGGTGCTGCCGCCGGCCGATTCCGAGGCCGCGCGCGAGGCGTACCGCAAGATGGCGCAAGACCTGGCGTTCGATCCGCGCCGCAATTTGGGAGTCTGAAGATGAGCAAAATCGTGGTGACCCAGGCGACCGTGATCGGCAAGACGCGCGCATTGAGCGCCGAGGAACTGGCCCATGCCTGCGACGCGGAAGTCGAGTGGGTGGCGCGCCTGGTCGAGGTCGGCATCGTGCCGGCGCGTGGCCGCCAGCCTGCCGAATGGCGCTTCTACAGTCTGGACCTGCGGCGCGCCCGCGAGGCGCGCCGCCTGGAGCGCGACATGGGCGCCGGGCTGGATGCCGCCGCGCTGATCCTCGACCTGTGCCAGGAAGTGCGCCAGTTGAAGGCGCGGCTGCGCGCGCTGGGCGAGCCGCCGGCATAGGCCTGCGTACAATCGTCAATCCGTCACTCTCTTGCTACCCATGCCATGCGCAGCAAGCCCATTGACGCGCCCGGCCCGCCGGGCGCGCCCGTTTCCGCCGGCCTGAAGGCCTGCGTCCCCGTCATGATCGGCTACTTCCCGGTGGCCGTGGCCTTCGGCATTGCGGGGCTGGCCGCCGGCCTGCAGCCCTTGCAGGTCATCCTGATTTCGGTGTTCGTCTACGCGGGCGCCAGCCAGTTCCTGCTGCTGGCCTCGATCAAGGCCGGCACGCCCTGGCTGTGGGTCGTGGCGCTGTGCTCGCTGCTCAATGCGCGCCACCTGCTGTACGGCCCCTTGCTGGCGCGTTTCCTGCCCGAGTCCCTGCGCGAGCGGCTGAGGATCGCCTTCCTGCTGACCGACGAGGTGTTCGCCACGGCCTTCAACCGCATCGGCGCGGTCGAACCGGCCAGCCGCGGGCGCTGGATCACCGCGCTGGGCCTGGGCGCCTGGGCGACCTGGATCGCCGGCACCGCGGTCGGCGTCTATGCGGGCGAAGGGCTGGAGCGCCATTACCCGGTGCTGTCGCAGGTCATGCGTTTTGCGCTGCCGGCGCTGTTCCTGGCGCTGGTGTGCCAGAGCATGCAGCCCGGCATGCGGCGGCCGGTGCTGGCCGCGCTGGCGGTGGGCGGCGCGCTGGCGGCGGCCGGCCAGACCACGCTGGCCATCCTGGCCGGGGCCGCCGCGGGCTGCCTGTGCCATCGTCCGGAGCGGCGCGCATGACAGGCGAGAGCATCGGTTTCTGGGCGGCGGTGGCCGCCATGGCGGTGATCACTTATCTCACGCGCGCGCTGCCGTTCATGCTGTCGACGCGCAGCCGCCTGTTGCGGCGCCTGTCGGAAGAGGGTTCGGCGCTCGCGGCGCTGGGGCCGTCGCTGCTGGCCGGCATCGCCGCGGCGGTGATCGTGCCCGACCTGGTCGGCGCGCAGGCCGTGGACGGGCGCGGCGCCTACATAGGCGGCCTGGTGGTCACCGCCGTGGCCGCCCGGCTGGTGGGCAACAGCGGCGCGGCGGTGATCCTGGGACTGGCCGGTTACGGCCTGCTGCTGGCGCTGGGCCTGTAGGCGGCCCGGGCGCGCGCCGCCTACGCGGCGAGCAGCGTGCCCACCCAGAACAGGCCGGCCGACAGCAGCATCGAGGCCGGCAGCGTCAGCACCCAGGCCATCAGGATGGTGCGCACGGTGCCGCCCTGCAGGCCGCTGTTGTTGGCGACCATGGTGCCGGCCACGCCGGACGACAGCACGTGGGTGGTCGAGACCGGCAGGCTGAACACATTGGCCAGGCCGATGGCGCCGACCGCGGTGACCTGGGCCGCCATGCCCTGGGCGTAGGTCATGCCCTGCTTGCCGATTTTCTCGCCCACGGTCAGCACCACGCGGCGCCAGCCCACCATGGTGCCGATGCCCAGCGCCAGCGCCACCGCCACGATGACCCACAGCGGCGCGTATTCGGTGGTGGCGGTGAGATCGCCGCGCAATCGCTGCAGGTCGGCGCGCTCGCGCGCCGGCAGGCCTTCCAGCCGCGCGACCTTCTTGGCCGTGTCGTCCAGGCACAGCAGGTAGCGCCGCACATCGATGCGCTTGTCGGCCGAGAGGTCGGCGTAGTTGGTCACGCCGCGCAGGTCGTCCTGCAGGGCGGCGATGGTGGGCATGGTCAGCTTGGGATCGCAGCGGAACGTCTTGGGCAGGTCGGCGCCGTTGCCGCCGCGCGACAGGGCCAGGAACTCGCCCAGCGTGGCTTCGTTGCGGTGGTAGAACGCGCTCAGGTGGCTGGCGGCATCGCGGGTGCGGTCGATCTGGTAGGTGGTGCTGTTGACGTCGAGCACGAACTTGGCGGGCACGATGCCGATCAACACCAGCATGATCAGCCCGATGCCTTTCTGGCCGTCGTTGGAGCCGTGCACGAAGCTGACGCCCATGGCCGACAGGACCAGCACCAGGCGGTTCCAGAAGGGCGGGTGCTTCTTGGCGTCGATGGCGCGGCGCTGCTCGGGCGTCTTGTGCATTTTCGACAGCGGCAGCCAGCGCTTGAGCAGCAGCAGGATGCCGCCGGCCACCATGAAGCCGGCCACCGGCGAGACCACCAGCGACAGGCCGATATCGATCGCCTTGCCCCAGTTCACGCCTTCGGCCAGCGAGATGTCGGTCAGCAGGGCATTGGCCATGCCCACGCCCAGGATGGAGCCGATCAGGGTGTGCGAGCTGGAGGCCGGGATGCCGAAATACCAGGTGCCCAGGTTCCAGGCGATGGCCGCCGACAGCATGGCGAAGACCATGGCCAGGCCGCGCCCGGTATCGACGTTGATCAGCAGTTCGACCGGCAGCAGGTGCACGATGGCGTAGGCCACGCCCACCCCGCCCAGCAGCACGCCGAGGAAGTTGAAGATGCCGGAGAGAATGACGGCCAGGTGCGGCGGCATGGCCTTGGTGTAGATGACCGTGGCCACCGCGTTGGCGGTGTCGTGAAAGCCATTGATGAATTCGAAGGCGAGAACGAATGTCAACGCCAGGACGAGGCTGAGACCTACCCAGAGGTCTAGGCCGGAGAAAAGGTGGAGCATGGGAGCCAGGAGAGGGGTGTCGTGTGGCGGAATTATTGCAGATTTGTGACCCGCCCCGGGCGCGCCGCGCGGCGCGTTAGAATGCCGCGAGAGATCCTCCGGCGCGGCCGTCCCGGGGCCGGCCTGCGGCGGCCCGGCCCGCGCGGCCCGTTCCGTTCCCCCGCCGCCGCCCGCGATGCCCGCCATGTCCACGCCTACCTCCCCTTCGGCCCCGCTTGTCCGCCGCCATCCCGACGAACTGCTCATCGGCCTGGTGTCGATTTCCGATCGCGCTTCCACCGGTGTCTACCAGGACCAGGGCCTGCCGTCGCTGCGCGACTGGCTGGGCACGGCCCTGACTTCGCCCTGGCAGGCCGTCGAGCGCCTGATCCCCGACGAACCCGCCGCCATTTCGGCCGCGCTGGTCGACCTGGTGGACGGCTGCGGCTGCGACCTGGTGCTGACCACCGGCGGCACCGGCCCGGCGCGGCGCGACTGCACGCCGGAAGCGACCCTGGCCGTGGCCACCAAGGAGATGCCCGGGTTCGGCGAGCAGATGCGCCAGATCAGCCTGCGCTTCGTGCCCACCGCCATCCTGTCGCGCCAGGTGGCGGTGATCCGCGAGACGGCCGGTCATGCCGCGCTGATCATCAATCTGCCCGGCCAGCCCAAGGCGATCCGCGAAACGCTGGAAGGCTTGAAGGACGCCGACGGCGCCGTGCTGGCGGCGGGCGTGTTCGCCGCCGTGCCCTATTGCATCGACCTGATCGGCGGGCCGTACGCCGAAACCGATCCGGCCGTGATCAAGGCGTTCCGGCCCAAGTCGGCGCTGCGCCAGCCCGCCGCCCGGCAATGAGGCGTGCGCTATAGTGGGCGCGCCGTTTTTCAGATTTTCAGGAAGAAGCCTCGATGAAAGCCCGTTTTGCACTGCTGGCCCTGGGCCTGGCGCTGGCCGGTTGCGCCAATGTGAAGGATATCCGTGACCGCGAGCCGGCCTTCTACGGCTCGCCCCAGCGTTCCGCCCAGGAGTACGCGGCCTGCGTCAGCGCGGCCTGGAAGGGGCTGGGCGTGCCGGTCGAGCAGCGCGAGATCCGCAACGGCTATGAGCTGGTGTCGCGCGGCAGCCTGGGCGTGGATGCGGTGCTGACCACCACCACCTGGCAGGGCAAGACCGACGCAAGCCTGTCGACCCGCCTGCCGCAAAGCGGCCAGCAGCTGGTCGACGCCGCCAACCTGTGCCTGTGAGCGCGGCCGCCCGCCTGTGGCGCGGCGCCTGGCTGGCGCTGGCCCTGCTGGCCGCCCAGGGCGCGCAGGCACAGGGCTACATCAGCCGCAAGCTGAGCGCGCCGGTGCCCGGCGGGGTGGCCGTGGTGGACCTGGGGCAGGCCGCCCAGGCGCCGGAGGTCACGTACCGCGGCCGTCCCGTCATGGTGCTGCGCGAAGCCGACGGCCCGTGGATCGCCGTGGTCGGCATTCCGCTGGCGGCCAGGCCCGGCAGCGAGGCGATCTCGGTGCGCAGCCCCGGCGGCGCGGCCCGCAGCATCGCGTTCGACATCGGCGCCAAGACGTACACGGCCCAGCACATCAAGCTGAAGAACCAGCGCCAGGTCACGCCCAATCCGGACGACCTCAAGCGCATCGAGCGCGAGCTGGCCGAGCAGACGCAGGCCTATCGCATCTTCCGGGCCGGCGTCACGCCCAGCAACGTGCTGCTGGACCGGCCGGTGCCGGGCCGGCTGTCCAGCCCGTTCGGCCTGCGGCGCTTTTTCAACGGCCAGGAGCGCAACCCGCATTCCGGGCTGGATTTCGCCGCCGCCGCGGGCACGCCGATCAAGGCGCCGGCGGCCGGGCGCGTCGTGCTGGTGGGCGATTACTTCTTCAACGGCAAGACGGTGTTCGTCGACCACGGGCAGGGCTTCATCAGCATGTTCTGCCACATGTCGGAGATCGACGTGAAGGTGGGCGACGAGGTGCCGCGCGGCGGGGTGGTGGGCAAGGTGGGCGCCACCGGGCGCGCCACGGGGCCGCATCTGCACTGGAACATCAGCCTGAACGACGCGCGCGTCGATCCGGCCATCTTCATCGGGGCGTTCAAGCCCTAGGCGCGGGCAGGGCCGCTCAGGCGGTCTGCTCCAGCTCGGCCAGCAACTGGCGGTGCAGGCGTTCGGCGTATTGCAGTTCGTGGATGGCCTGCTGGTGCAATTGCTGCTGCTCGTCCAGGCAGTTGTCGTACTTGACCTGGGCCTGGGCGTAGGTGAGGCCGGTGTTGCGCAGGCTGTTGATGAACGCCTCGCGCGAGCGGCGCAGCAGGCGCAGGCCGTCCTCGCCGAGGCCGAACGCGCGCCGGGCGCTGTTCAGCCGGTCGGCGGCTTCTCGCAGGGTTTCATGCTTGTCCGTCATGGCGCCATTTTTTCATGTCTGGCGCTTCGCTGCACGACGGCAGGCGGGCCGGTATGCAACGGCCCGCGGGAAATCAGCGGCGGTGCTGCGGCGGACGGCTGGGCGGGCCCGAGCGCTCGTCCTTGTGGCGGAAGTTGATACGGCCCTTGGTCAGGTCGTAGGGGGACATTTCCAGCGTCACGCGGTCGCCGGCCAGGATGCGGATGCGGTGCTTGCGCATGCGGCCCGACGCGTAGGCGCCGACTTCGATGCCGTTGTCCAGCTTGACGCGATAGCGGCTGTCGGGCAGCACTTCGTCCACGATGCCATTCAGTTCGATCAGTTCTTCTTTCGCCATCAGGTACTCCTCGTCAAAGGCGGGCGCCGGGGGGCGCCATATGCGTAAGGCCCCCGCGCGGGCGGCGCAGGCCGGTCCGACTGGCACGGGTACGGGCCACGAGAAGCCCCGGCAGGGGCACGATAGGCAGGTACTCACGCCGCTAGGGCTGTGTGCGCTCGGGGGCGCGGCTTGGTCGCAGCGATACGGGTGTCGCCGGAAGAAGCGGACGGGCGACGCCCCTGTCGGGAGGACAGGCTGGGCACCCAGGAAAGCCGGCGAAAACGATCTGCGCCAAGGCAAATCCGACGGCTTTTGCGGAAAAATCAATCACTTATTGTAGCGCGGTTGTCAAATAATGACCAGCCCCCGCGCAGCGTTATTCAGTGCCCGGGGCGGCCCTCGGGATGCCGCGGGAGGTCATCGGTGATGTCGTGCCACGGCGCCTTGTGGGCGACGTAGACGTGGCAGGCCGCCTTGACGCCGGGGTCGTCGTCCAGCGCGCCCAGGGGCAGCGCGTAGACATCGGGCGTCTGGTCGAAGCGGCTGAGCAGCGGGGTGCCGCAGGCGCTGCAGAAACCGCGGTAGCTGCCCGGCGAGGAACTGTACCAGGTGATGTCGCCTTCGCCACGGACAAAGGCGAAATGCTCGGCCCGCACCGTGGCACGCGTGCGGAACGCGGCGCCATGGGCCTTGCGGCACATGGCGCAATGGCAATTGACCACATCGGCCAGCGGGCCGTCGACGGTGTAGGCCACCCGGCCGCACAGGCAGGAACCGTTGAGCATGATCGCAGTCTCGGAAAGACGGATATTCCCAATATACCCGTTGCCCGGCGGTCCGGCGCGGCGTCCGATGGGGTTATGGATGGAACCGGGCGGCGTCCTCGGAGCCGGCGGTGGTGTCGCCCGGCGTGTAGGCATGCGCGCCCGCGCCGGCCAGCCGGCCCTGGTCGACGATCAGGTATTCGGTGCGGATCGCCCGGCCGTCCAGCCAGCATTCGAGAATTTCGCGGGTGCCGGCGGCGTAGCGGGCCTGCGCCGGCAGCGAGCTGCCCGAGATATGTGGGGTCATGCCATGGTGCGGCATGCTGCGCCAGGGATGGTCACGAGGGGCCGGTTGCGGGAACCACACGTCGCCCGCGTAGCCGGCCAACTGGCCGCTGGCCAGGGCCTGGACCACCGCGTCGCGATCGCAGATCTTGCCGCGCGCGGTGTTGATGAGATAGGCGCCGCGCTTCATGCGCGCCAGCATGGCGGCGTCGAACAGGTGCTCGGTGCCCGGGTGCAGCGGGCAATGCAGGGAGATCACGTCGCACGCGCCGGCCAGCGCGGCCGCGTCGGGATGGTACCGGGCGCCCAGTTCCTGTTCGGTGGCGGCCGGCAACCGGTGCTGGTCGGTGTAGTGCAGCCCCACGTCGAATGGCTTGAGCCGCCGCAGCACCGCGCTGCCGATGCGGCCCGCGCCCACCACGCCCACCTGCATGCCTTCCAGGTCATACGAGCGCGCCACGCAATCGGCGATGTTCCAGCCGCCGTCGAGCACGCATTGGTACGAGGGCAGGTAATTGCGCACCAGCGCCAGGACCATCATCACCACATGCTCGGAGACGCTGATGCTGTTGCTGTAGGTCACCTCGGCGACGGTCAGGCCATGTTGCGCGGCGGCCTGCAGGTCGACGTGGTCCGAGCCTATGCCGGCCGTGATGGCCAGCTTCAGGCGCGGGGCCTTGGCGATGCGCGCCGCGGTCAGGTAGGCTGGCCAGAACGGCTGCGAGATCACCACGTCGGCGTCGGGCAGTTCGCGCTCGAACACGCTGCCCGGGCCGTCCTTGTCCGCAGTCACCACCAGGGTGTGGCCGCGCGCCTGCAGGAAAGGGCGCAGGCCCAGTTCGCCCGACACGCAGCCCAGCAGATGGCCCGGCGTGAAGTCGAGCGCCAACGGCGTGGGCAGCGTGGCGCCGCCGGGGTAGCGCGCGATTGCCGGCAGGCTGTCGCGCGCATAGGTGGCCGGCATGCCGCCGACCGGGTCGTCGTACAGGACGCAAAGTATCTTGGCCATGTTTGCTGCTCCAGGCCGCGGCGCGGGCGGCGTTCAGTGATGGCCGACCATGGACCGGTGCGGCGAGACCACCCACGGACCCGGGCCCAGCCCGGCCGGCACCGGCGCGTGGCCATGCCCGTGTCCGTGGTCGTGCCCTGGCGCCGGGCGGCTGGCCACCGTCGGCTCGTGCGCGCTTTTCTCGTTGCGCGCATGCGCCTGGCGCACGGCCGGATTCATGTCGGCCAGGAACGGCGCGGTGACCGCCTTGGGCGCGTGCTCGCCGCATTGCGGGCAGGCCAGCGGCCCGCCGGCCTCGCGCAGGGCGCGCCAGGCGCGAAACGGGCCGCATTGCGGGCATGCGTAGTCGTACAGGGGCATGGCGGATCTCCTCGATAGGGTGTCAGGCCAGCATGCCGTTGAGCAGCAGGAAGCCGGGAATCCATCCGGTCACGATGCCCTCGAGCACGGTCAGGATGCCGGTGGCGCGGGCAATGGGCCGCTTCTTGACCAGCAGCAGGAAGAACATGAACCACAGCACCGCCCAGGCCACCCAGTTCAGGCCCAGCCAGTATCCCCACAGCGTGGTGGCGCCGGCCAGCGTCTGCAGCGCCACCGGTACGGCGGTGAGCGCCACGAACAGGCTGTACCAGCCCAGTCCGCGGCCGTCCGCGCCGTTGTAGCGGTTCAGCGCCACCCAGATATACGTGAAGGTGAACAGCAGCGTCAGCGCGGCGGCGCGTACCGACAGCGGCGTGGCGTCCTCGCCGAAGGCCAGGCGCAGCGACACCAGCAAGGTCAGGGCGCCCGAGAAAATATTGATGATCCAGATCTCCTTGTCGCCGATCTTCTCGAGCAGCCACAGGCCGTTGAGGAACAGCACCGCGCCGACATACAGTAGTGTCAATCCGAGCAACATGAAGGGCTCCTTCGCGCGCGCCGCGGCAGGGCCGCGCGCGCGCCGTGCGTCATGCGCCTCAGCTGGTGACGGCGACCTTGGCCTTGCCCACCTTGGCCGACGGGCCTGCCGCGTTGGGCCGGATGTCGAAATCGAAGATCTCGGTCGGAATGGCCAGCGTGCAGCATGCGTTGGGGATGTCGACGATGCCGCTGATGCGGCCTTCGACCGGGGCCGTGCCCAGGATGATGTAGGCCTGCTCGCCGGTGTAGCCGAACTTCTTCAGGTATTCGATGGCGTTCAGGCAGGCGCGCCGGTACGCCACGTGGGCGTCCAGGTAGTACTGCTCGCCGGTATGCTCGTCGACCGAGATGCCCTCGAACACGAGGTATTCGGCGAAGTGCGGCTCGATCGGGCTGGGCTTGAATATCGGGTTGACGATGCCGTACTTGTTGATGCCGTCCTTGATCAGGTCGACCCGTATATCGAGAAAGCCCGCCATTTCGATGGCGCCGCAGAACGTGATCTCGCCGTCGCCTTGCGACCAGTGGATGTCGCCCATCGACAGGCCGCCGCCCTTGACGTACACCGGGAAGTACACGCGCGAGCCGCGCGACAGGTTCTTGATGTCGCAGTTGCCGCCGTGTTCGCGCGGCGGCACCGTGCGCCACGCCTCGGCGCCGGCCTTGCGGGCGGCCTCGCCGTTCATCTGGCCCATCAGCGCGGTGTCGGCATAGGGCGGCGCCAGCAGCGGCGGCACGCGGTTCGGGTCGGTCGCCAGCAGCGCCGCCTCGCGCTTGTTGGCGCGCTCCAGCAACGCCCGGTCGGGCAGGCAGCCGATCAGCCCCGGATGGATGATGCCCGGCCAGCGCACGTTGGGCACGTGGCGCGAGGTGGTGTAGATGCCATGGAAGTCCCAGCACGCCTTGCGCGCGTCGGGGAAGTGCTCGCACAGGAAGCCGCCGCCGTTCTCGCGCGCGAAAATGCCGGTAAAGCCCCAGGCCGACTCCGGCAGCGCGCCGACATCCAGCAGGTCGACCACCAGCAGGTCGCCCGGCTCGGCGCCCTTGACCCCGAACGGCCCGCTCAGGTAGTGCACGCGCGTGAGGTCGACGTCGCGCACGTCGTTGGCGCTGTCGTCGTTGCTGATCTGCCCGCCGGTCCAGTCGTAGCATTCGACGCGGAACTCGTCGCCCGGATTGAACCATTCGACCATGGGAATATCCGGGTGCCAGCGGTTGTGGGTCTTGGTCGCCTGGTCTTCCGGCGCCTTGTTGAATTCGACATGAAATGCGGTTTGTGCCATGGCCTTGTCTCCTGGTGGTCGCCCGCGGACGGGCGCGGCCGGCGCGTGCATCGTGGCCGGTTTCCTGCCATGTTAGGGACACGCCGGGCAGGGCACAGCCTTTGCGCGAGGGAATTACAGATCGCCTGAGCGAGGCAGCGGCGCTCCCCTGCCTGGGTGAGGCGCGCGTCCCCGGTTTCAGTAGTCGGCGCGCTCGCGCAGGCTCATCAGCTCGGCCTGGCGGTGGGTGTTGGTCTTGCGGAAGATCTGCTTGAGATGGCTGCGCACGGTGTGCTCGGAGATGTGCAGCGAGCGCGCCACCCGCGCCGGGGTCATGCCTTGCAGGATCAGGGCGCTGACCTTTTCCTCGGCCGGACTGAGCGCGAAATGATCGGCGAACCGGCGCATGGCCTGGCGGGCGTCCTGGCCTGGATCGCTGATCAGCAGGCCGACCAGGGCGCCGGCCTGGCCGCCCTGGGCATTGGTGTCCTGGCCGAGTGCGCACAAGGTCAGCTGGATGGGGGCGGCGCCATCGGCCTCGTCCAGCGCCAGGCTGGCGCGGCCAGGCTTGCCGGCCTGCGCGGCCTCGGCCATACGGCGGATGCGGTCGCGTAGCGCCTTTTGCAGCGCGGCATCGCGGGTGGCCAGCCGGCCATCGACCAGCCGCAGTTGCGCCGGCAGGGCGTCCGCCGCGATTTCGCCGTGCAGCACGGCGCCATCGCGATCCAGCACCAGCACCGGCGGCAGGTAGGCCTGGACGATGCGCGCGAGCAGGCCGGCCAGCCGGACCTGCGCGGCGCAGCGCGTGCGCACCTCGAATACCGTCATCAGGTGCGGCATCAGCGTGCGCAGGCGCGCGCGGTCGGCGCTGTCGAACGGCATCTGCTCCTTGCGGCGATGCAGGACCAGATACCAGACATGGTTGCGCTGGCGCGCCAGCACCCCGCACAGGCGATGGAACAGGCCGTGCGGCCGCAGGATCTCGCGGTAGAAATCCGTCTGCAGGAAGTCCTCGGGCGCGATCAGTTCCGGGCTGTCCAGGATGCGCCCGGGCAGGTAGGGCGCCTTGGACAGGAACCAGGGGTTGAGCGGGCGGCCCTGGTCGTAGATGGCCTGCAGCGGGCCATCGGCCGGCGCCTGGTAGAGAATGCGGCCGGCGCCGGCATCGAAATCGTAGTGGGCCAGGGCGGCGGCGCGCGTGGCGAAGCGGCGGCACAGCGCCGCCAGCACTTGCTGCCATTGCGTGTCATCGTTCAAGGTGCCGTAGAGCACGTGCAGCAGCCGGTCTTCGGTTTGCGCGGCGGCCGCGGCGGCTGGTTTGGCGTCCATCGCTGTCCTCGGCGGCAAGGTCGGGGGCATGGTTGCCTGGGCGCCTCGCCGGGCGGCGGGCGCGACGCGAAATAGTCGCAATATTGTGAGCGTGGGCGATTCCGCTGTCCCATTCATTTTCTCTATGCGGCGCCGCACAGCGGGGGGATGGTATCCGGCCCGGTCGGCCGCGCAAGCGGCTACCATGTGGGGGCGGCGCACCGGCCGTTGCGTTCATCCGTACGAGGGGGCCCCATGACAGCCATCGTGACCGCCGTGTGCAGCAGCCCCGGCCATACGTTCAGCAAGCCCGTGCGCGAGGCCATCACCCTGGTGGCCGGCCTGGGCGTGGCGGGCGACGCGCACCAGGGCGTGACGGTGCGGCACCGTTCCCGCGTGCGCGCCGATCCCGGCCAGCCCAATCTGCGGCAGGTGCACCTGATCCATGGCGAGCTGCACGACGCGCTGCAGCAGGCCGGTTTCAACGTCGCCGAGGGCACCCTGGGCGAGAACATCACCACGCGCGGCATCGACCTGCTGGACCTGCCGCGCGACAGCCTGTTGTACCTGGGCGGCCAGGCCATCGTGCGCATCACCGGCCTGCGCAATCCGTGCGCCCAATTGGACCGCTACCAGCGCGGCCTGATGGCCGCCGTGCTGGAGCGCGACGCCGCCGGCGGGCTGGTGCGCAAGGCCGGCATCATGGCGGTGGTGGAGGCCGGCGGCGACGTGCGCGCCGGCGACCCGATCGAAATCGTCCTGCCGCCGCCGCCGCATTATCGGCTCGGCTGCGTCTAGGGCCCGCGGGAACGGGACCGGCGCCGCGTTGCGCGCTGATTGCGAAGGGATGTAACGGTCTTCCGGGGGAAGCCGGCGCAGGCGTTGCAAGACCTTTCTTTCAATCCCCCGTAAAATCATGTGGTTCAGCAGGCTTTAACCAATCCATCAATAAAGTACCTCAGGAGGTCTCCCCATGGCCCTAGTTTCCATGCGCCAATTGCTCGACCACGCCGCCGAGCACGGCTACGGCATTCCCGCTTTCAACGTCAACAACCTGGAGCAGGTCCAGGCCATCATGGAAGCCGCCGCCGAGACCGACAGCCCGGTGATCATGCAGGCCTCGGCCGGCGCCCGCAAATACGCCGGCGAAGGCTTCCTGAAATACCTCATCCAGGCCGCCGTCGAGTCGTACCCCCACATTCCGGTCGTCATGCACCAGGACCACGGCCAGTCGCCCGCGGTGTGCCAGGGCGCCATCGACCTGGGCTTTTCCAGCGTGATGATGGACGGCTCGCTGAAAGAAGACGGCAAGACCATTGCCGACTACGACTACAACGTCGACGTCACCAAGAAAGTGGTGGACATGGCCCACAAGCTGGGCGTGACGGTCGAAGGCGAACTGGGCTGCCTGGGCTCGCTGGAAACCATGCAGGGCGACAAGGAAGACGGCCACGGCGCCGACGGCAAGCTGACCATGGAACAGCTGCTGACCGACCCCGAGCAGGCCGCCGATTTCGTGCGCCGCACCCAGCTCGACGCGCTGGCCATCGCCATCGGCACCAGCCACGGCGCCTACAAGTTCACCCGCAAGCCCACCGGCGACATCCTGTCGATCGCGCGCATCAAGGAAATCCACGCCCGCCTGCCCAACACCCACCTGGTGATGCACGGCAGCTCCAGCGTGCCGCAGGACCTGCTGGCCGAGATCCGCGAATTCGGCGGCGACATGAAGGAAACCTACGGCGTGCCGGTCGAGGAAATCCAGGAAGCCATCAAGTTCGGCGTGCGCAAGATCAACATCGATACCGACATCCGCCTGGCCATGACCGGCGCGATCCGCCGCTTCTTCGCCGAGAACCCGAGCAAGTTCGATCCGCGCGAATACCTCAAGCCGGCCCGTGCCGCCGCCAAGGCGATCTGCGTGCAGCGCTACACGCAGTTCGGCACCGCCGGCAACGCCAGCAAGATCAAGCCGCTGCCGCTGGCCGACATGGCGCAGCAATACGCCGCCGGCAAGCTGGCCCAGGTTGTGCAGTAAGGCGGCGACCGGCGCGGCGCCCGGCGCCGCCCGCCCGCATGAAAAAACCGGACGCTCGCGCGTCCGGTTTTTTCATGGCCTCGCGCTATGACGGCGCATTGCCCGCGAAGTGCGGGTGGGCGGTGTCGATGGCGTGCCAGGGCGGCGCCGAGGCGGTCCAGACCGTGAGCTGGTTGGCAAAGCGCGCCGGTTCGTCCAGCGCGCCGGCCCGCACCACGGTGTAGCCGGCGTCTTCGGTATGGCCGAACAGCGGCGTGCCGCAGTCGGCGCAGAAGCTGCGCATGACCCGGCGTCCCGCCGCGCTGCGGTAATGGTACTCGCGCGGGGCGCCCCGTTCGAGGCGCAGCGCGCCGGCCGGCAGCAGCAGGGCATGCGCCGGCGCGCCGCCGCTCAGGTACTGGCATTCGCGGCAATGACAGGTGGCGGCGGCCAGCAGCGGGCCGGTGGCGCGGAAACGCACTGCCTGGCACAGGCAGCCGCCGGTATAGGTATGGATGTCGGCCGGCGTGCCGGCGGCGGGGGCAGGGCTCATGGGATCGGACTCTCCGTTTGGCAGGGATGCCCCGAGGCTACCTGTCCCGGCCGTTTGCGTCGAGGGCGGCCGGACAGGGCGGGGCCATTTGCAGTAACCTAACGCCTGCGCGTGCCGCGCCCGCGGCCCTGGCTGCCTCGCGAGCCGCCGCGGCACGCCCGTCATCGACGCTTCCTGCCCAGCCTCGCGCGGGCGGGAAGTTTTATTTTTGCCATAGGCCATCCCGTGACTTCCGCTTTGCATGAATCCAGCATCAAGTCCCTGCCGCTCCTGGGGCGCGGCAAGGTGCGCGATATGTACGCCGTGGGCGACGACAAGCTGCTGATCGTGGCGTCCGACCGCATTTCGGCGTTCGACGTCATCCTCGATGATCCCATCCCCGGCAAGGGCCAGGTGCTCACCGAGCTGACCGACTTCTGGCTGCGCAAGCTGGCCCATATCCTGCCCAACCACTCCACCGGCATCCAGCCCGAGGACGTGGTGGCGCCTGACGAGGTCGACCAGGTGCGCGGCCGCGCCGTGGTGGTCAAGCGCCTCAAGCCCATCCTGGTCGAGGCGGTGGCGCGCGGCTACCTGATCGGCTCGGGCTGGAAGGACTACCAGGCCAGCGGCTCGGTGTGCGGCATCGCGCTGCCCGCCGGCCTGCAGCAGGCCAGCCAATTGCCCGAGCCGATTTTCACGCCGGCGGCCAAGGCCGAGTTCGGGATGCACGACGAGAACGTCGACTTCGCCCATGTGGTCAAGGAAGTCGGCCAGGAAATGGCCGAGCGCATCCGCGACGTGACGCTGCGCCTGTACGGCGAGGCGGCGCGCTTTGCCGCCACCAAGGGCATCATCATTGCCGACACCAAGTTCGAATTCGGGCTGGACGACAACGGTACGCTGCACCTGATGGACGAAGTGCTCACGCCCGACTCGTCGCGCTTCTGGCCGGCCGACGGCTACCGGGTGGGCATCAGCCCGCCTTCGTTCGACAAGCAGTTCGTGCGCGACTGGCTGGAAACCCAGCCCTGGGACAAGACCCCGCCCGCGCCGCGCCTGCCGCGCGACGTGCTGGAAAAGACCGCCGCCAAGTACCGCGAAGCGCTCGACCGCCTGCTCGCCTGAGCCCTGCCGGCGCCGTCCAGGCCCGCCGCCCTTCGGGGCGCGCGGGCTTTTTTCATTGGAGGCGCGGCGACAAAAAAAGGCCCCCACGCTGCGCCCGCTGTGCGGGCTTGCTGCCCCCCAAGGGGGCTTTTTTGCCTTGGGGCGGCCCGGCGGCAAAAAAGCCGGGATAAAAGCGTCGCGCCGGGGCGGCGGCGCAACCATTACGCCCGCACAATGGATTTATCCGCGCCGGCGTGATTTATTAACCTACTTGCCAAAATTTTCTTTCTTGTTTAGCCTCGAATGGAAAAGGGAACACCGCACTGCAAGCTGCCGGCGCTCAAGGCGCTGGTCCATGCAGGCCAGGTCCGAGCCACGTATTCCGCCTTGTCCGGCGCGGCGGCGCTGGGGCTGGATTTCAGCGCCATGGTCGAAATCGTGCTTGCACTGACACCGCGGGATTTCCACAAAAGCATGACTACCCATGCCGACCATCGCATTTGGCAGGACGTCTATTGCCCAGTGACAGCGATGGGTGCCGTCTACCTGAAGCTGACGGTCCTCGACGGCGTGCTGATCGTGTCGTTCAAGGAGTTGTGACCATGAAGTGTCCCGTATGCGGAGCGGCCGCGCTGGCGCGTGATACTCGCGATGTGCCCTATAGCTACAAGGGCGAGACCATCACCATTGCGGCGGTGACGGGCGACTGGTGTCCGGCATGCGGCGAGAACGTGCTCGATGGCGCCGAATCGGCGCGGGTGAGCGAGGCCATGCTGGCTTTCAACCGCCTGGTCAACGCCCGCCGCGTCGACCCCGGGTTCATCGTGCGGGTGCGCAGGAAGCTGGGGTTGGACCAGCGCGAAGCCGCGGCGCTGTTCGGCGGCGGCACCAATGCGTTCTCGCGTTACGAGAACGGCAAGACGCGCCCGCCCCTGGCGCTGGTGAAGCTGCTCAGGCTGCTGGATCGCCATCCGGAGCTGCTGGAGGAAGTCCGTGCGGATTGAGCCTTGCTACGGATTTATCGTGAATTATTTCGTATTGTTACGTTATACTCGCCCTTCATCCCATAAAGGCAAACGCGAGGGGAGCGATGAAATGCTCATGATGTTGCCATTTCTGAGCGGAGCACTGGCCGTCTGGTTCGGCATCCTGGGCAAGCGGCGGCCCTGTTTCGCACTTTGGCTGGTGACGCTGGCGGTGTTCGCCGTGGGCGCGCATCGCTACATGACCGGCCCCGTGCCCTTGCCGCTGGCGCTCTGAGTCCGCCATGATCTTCCTGCGCAATCCCGGCCGCGGTTCCCGCATCGTCAATACCCTGGTCCTGCTGGCGGTCAGCCTGCTGCTGCTGTCGGCGCTGGCCTGGCAGTGGCTCGACGGGCAGGCGCCTTGTCCGCTGTGCCTGCTGCAGCGCGCGGCGCTGGTGCTGATCGGCGTCGGCCTGCTGCTGAACGTGCGCATGGGGCCGTCGCCGCTGCATTACGCCATGGTGCTGGCGCCCGCGCTGGGCGGGCTGGCGGCGGCGGGCTGGCAATTGCTGTCGCCGGAGGCCGGCGCGGCGGCGCCGCCCTGGCAGGGCTGGGCCTTCCTGCTGTTCGGCGCCATGCTGGTGTACTGCACCCTGATGCTGGCGGCCGACCGCAAGTGGGGCGACAACGCCCTGAAAAAGCCGGTGGCGCTGCCCGGCGCGCTGGTGATGGGCCTGTTCCTGGTGGCGGTGCTGGCCAACGCCGCCGGCACCGTCCTGTAGCGCGCGATCACGGTCCCGCGCGGCTGCGTGCGGCCGCCCGTGGGCGCGGGGATGGCCATGCCGGCAGGCGCCTGCCGCGGCACGGTAAAATAGCCGATTCGCGGCCGCCTGGCGGGCCGTCTTTCCATCCCTATCTACATACCGGTTATGACGAGCAACTCTAGCGCATCGGGCGCGCCCCTGGTGGGCGTGATCATGGGATCTTCCAGCGACTGGGAGGTCATGAAACACGCCGTGGCCATGCTGCAGGACTTCGGCGTGGCGCACGAGGCGCGCGTGATTTCGGCGCACCGCATGCCGCAGGACATGGCCGAGTATGGCGCGGCGGCGCGCGCGCGCGGCTTGCGCGCCATCATTGCCGGCGCCGGCGGCGCGGCCCACCTGCCTGGCATGATGGCCGCGCTGACCGAGGTGCCGGTATTCGGCGTGCCGGTTCCGTCCAGGTATCTGCGCGGCGAGGACTCGCTGCTTTCCATCGTGCAGATGCCCAAGGGCGTGCCGGTGGCCACCTTTGCCATCGGCGAGTCCGGCGCGGCCAACGCGGCGCTGCATGCCATCGCCACGCTGGCCACCACCGACGACGCCCTGCACGCCCGGCTGGTCGCGTTCCGCGCGCGGCAGACCGATGCGGCGCGCGCCATGAAAGTGCCTCCCGAAGCCTGACCATGACGCAATCCTCCACGTTCGATCCCATTGCTCCCGGCGACTGGCTGGGCCTGTTGGGCGGCGGCCAGCTGGGCCGCATGTTCTGTCATGCCGCCCAGAGCCTGGGCTACAAGGTCGCCGTGCTCGACCCGGCCGACGAGTGCCCGGCCGGCATGGTGGCCGATCTGCATATCCAGGCCGCCTACGACGACGCCGACGGCCTGGCGCGCCTGGCCGGCCGCTGCCGCGCGGTGACCACCGAATTCGAGAACGTGCCGGCCGACAGCCTGCGCGCGCTGGCGGCGCGCTGCCGTGTCAGCCCTGCGGCCGACGCGGTGGCCGTGGTGCAGGACCGCATCGCCGAGAAAACCTTCATCGCCGGCCAGGGCATCGAGGTCGCCCCGCACGCAGCGATCCGCGCCCGCGACGATCTGCTGGCCGCGCCCCAGGCGCTGTTTCCGGGCATCCTCAAGGTGGCGCGCCTGGGCTACGACGGCAAGGGCCAGGCGCGCATCGCCAGCCGCGAAGAGGCGCTGGCCGCGTTCGACGAGTTCGGCGGCGTCCCCTGTGTGCTGGAAGCGCTGCTGCCGCTGGAGTACGAAATCTCGGTGGTGATCGCGCGCGGCTTCGACGGCGCCAGCATGGTCTTCCCGATCGCCCGCAACGTGCATCGCGACGGCATCCTGGCGGTGTCGTCCGTGACGCCGGGCTCGGCCGACGCCAGCCACGCGGCGCGCCAGGTCCAGGCCACGCAGGCGGCGCAGGCCATCGCGCAGGGCCTGGGCTACCACGGCGTGCTGTGCGTGGAGTTCTTCGTGCTGGGCGACGGCCGGCTGGTGGTCAACGAAATCGCGCCGCGGCCGCACAACAGCGGCCACTACACCATCGACGCCTGCGTCACCAGCCAGTTCGAGCAGCAGGCCCGCGTCATGGCCGGGCTGCCGTTGGGCAGCGCCGATCTGCTGGCGCCGGCCGTGATGCTCAATATCCTGGGCGACGCGTGGTTCGAGCCGGGCGCGCATGCGCCGCGCGAACCCGACTGGTCCGCCGCGCTGGCGGTGCCCAGCGCCAAGCTGCACCTGTACGGCAAGCGCGAGGCGCGCCGCGGCCGCAAGATGGGGCACGTGACCATCGTGGCCGCCACGCCCGAGCAGGCGCGCGACGACGCGGCGCGCGTGGCGCGCGCGCTGGGCATGGCCGCGCCGTTCTGACGCATTGATTCCCGCCCCCATGAACGCCGCCGATCCCGCCGTCGCCCACGCCGCCGCCTGCCTGCTGGCCGGCGAACTGGCGGCCTTTCCCACCGAAACCGTGTATGGCCTGGGCGCCGACGCCGAGAATCCGCAGGCGGTGGCGCGCATCTACGCCGCCAAGGGCCGGCCGTCGAATCATCCGGTCATCGTCCACATCGCTCCCGAAGGCGATGTCGATTACTGGGCCAGCGACGTGCCCGCGGCGGCGCGCCAGTTGATCCAGGCGTTCTGGCCCGGGCCGCTGACGCTCATCCTCAAGCGCGCGCCCCACATCGGGGCGGCGGTCAGCGGCGGCCAGGACAGCATCGGCATCCGTTGCCCTTCGCACCCGGTGGCGCAGGCGCTGCTGCGCGCCTTCGCGGCCGGCAAGCCCAACGGGCAGGGCGGGGTGGCGGCGCCGTCGGCCAATACGTTCGGCCACGTGTCGCCCACCCGGGCCGAGCACGTGCGCGCCGAATTCCCGCGCGAAGTCGCCGCCGGCATGCCGGTGCTCGATGGCGGCGATGCCGAGGTCGGCATCGAATCCACCATCATCGACCTGTCGCGCCTGGACCAGGGCGTGGGCCCGGTGCTGTTGCGGCCTGGCCATATCAGCGCGGCGCAGGTGGCCGCCGTGCTGGGCATGCCGGTCGCGCG
Source organism: Bordetella bronchiseptica (assembly GCF_900636925.1). Classification (NCBI taxonomy): domain Bacteria; kingdom Pseudomonadati; phylum Pseudomonadota; class Betaproteobacteria; order Burkholderiales; family Alcaligenaceae; genus Bordetella; species Bordetella bronchiseptica. The sequence continues at coordinate 3,663,433 of NZ_LR134326.1, read as the reverse complement.
CCCGGACGCCGCGGCGCCGCGCGCCTCGGGCACGCTCAAGGCGCATTACGCGCCGCGCACGCCGCTGGAGCTGCTCGACGCCGCGCAGTTGCCGCGCGCGCTGGCGGCCGCGCCCGCCGGCGTACGCCAGGCGGTCGTGGCCCTGGCGCCGGCGCCAGCCGGATTGCCCGCCGAGGTGCACTGGCGCATGGCCCCGGCCGACCCGGCGCGCTACGCGCAGGCGCTGTACGCGCTGCTGCGCGAACTCGACCGGCAAGCCTATGCGCGCATCCTGGTCGAGCAGCCGCCGCGATCCGGCGACTGGGACGCGGTCAACGACCGCATCGGCCGCGCCGCGGCCGCCTTCTCTCTCGATACCACCGACCTGCCCGGCACCTGAGCGGGCCAGGGGCGTAACTCCTGATTGCCGCGCCTGCCGGCCGGGCGTAATCTCACGCGGACCTGCCACACGCGGGCACCCATCGCCGGATGGCCACGCACGAGGTCGGCCACGGCACTCACCAGGAGAAGCGGCTATGAAGCGGCATATTGCAATGGCGGCGGGGGCGTTGGCCCTGGCCCTGGGCGCGCAGGCGGCGCACGCCGGCCCCACGCTGGACGCGGTCAAGAAGAAAGGGTTCGTCCAATGCGGGCTGACCGATGGCGTGGCCGGATTCAGCGCCACCAACAGCAAGGGCGAATGGGAAGGCATGGATGTCGACATCTGCCGCGCCGTCGCCGCCGCGGTGTTCGGCGACGCCGGCAAATTCAAGGGCACGGCGCTGTCCACCCAGCAACGCTTCACCGCGCTGCAATCGGGCGAGGTCGACGTGCTGCTGCGCACCGTGACGCTGACGCAGACGCGCGACACCTCGCTTGGCCTGGCGGCCGTGGCGGCCAGTTTCTACGATGGCCAGGGCGTGCTGGTGCGCAAGGCGCTGGGCGTGAAATCCGCCAAGGAGCTCGATGAGGCCACCATTTGCGTGCAGCCGGGCACCACTACCGAGCTCAACCTGGCCGATTGGTTCCGCGCCAATGGCATCAAGTTCACGCCGGTCGTGATCGACAAGGTCACGGAGGTGGTGCGGGCGTTCGAGTCGGGCCGCTGCGACGCGTTCACCGACGACGCTTCCCAGCTGGCGGCCGTGCGCGCCACGCAAGTGGCCAAGCCCGACGATTTCGAGATCCTGCCCGAGCGCTTCTCGAAAGAGCCGCTCGGCCCCATGGTGCGCCAGGGCGACGAGAACTGGCTGGGCATCGTGCGCTGGACCCTGTTCGCGCTGATGGAGGCCGAGGAATACGGCATCACCCAGCAGAACGTCGACGAGATGCTCAAGAGCAAGAACCCCAACGTGCTGCGCATCCTGGGCGTGACGCCCGGCGCCGGCAAGAACATGGGGCTGGACGAGAAGTGGGCCTATAACGCCATCAAGGCGGTGGGCAACTACAGCCAGATCTTCGAGCGCAACGTCGGCAAGGACAGCCGGCTGGGCCTGCAGCGTGGCGTCAACGCGCTCTGGAGCCAGGGCGGCGCCATGTATCCCTGGCCGATACGCTAGGGCGAGGGCGGCGGGGCGGGAAAGATCGCCAAGCGATACGCCCGTCCCGTATTGCGGTACGCTATGCGCTTTCCGCCTCCTGCCCGCCGCCATGACCACCGTTGCACCCGAAGACTCGCCCCTGTTCGTGGCCGCGCTGGCGCGCGGCCTGACGCTGCTCGCGGCGTTCAGCGAAGGCCGGCCGGCCATGACGCTGCCCGAGCTGGCCGAGGCGACGGGCCTGACCAAGAGCGCGGCGCAGCGCTTTGCGCACACGTTGTGGACGCTGGGCTACCTGCGCAAGAATCCGGACAGCAAGAAATTCTCGCTGTCGCCGCAGTCGCTGCAACTGGGCATGCAATATGCCCAGACCAGCCCGCTGGTGCTGGGCGGCAACCCGTTCCTGCACTCGCTGAACCGCACCAGCCAGGAAACCTGCAGCCTAGCCGAGCCGGACGGCCTGGACATGGTGTACGTGGCACGTTTCGCCACCCACAAGCAGATGTTCGTGCACATGCCGGTGGGCATGCGCATCCCGATGTATTGCGCCGCCGCCGGCCGCGCCGTGCTGGCCCGGCTCGAGCCCGACCGCGCGCGCCGCCTGCTGCAGCAAAGCCCGCGCGCGGCGCGCACCGCCACGACGCTGACCGACCTGGACGCCCTGATGGCCGAGCTGGCGTTCACGCGCGAACATGGCTATGCCCGCTCCAACGGCGAGTACTATCCCGGCGACATCACCATCAGCGCCGCCGTCCTGGACAACGCCGGCACCCCGGCCGGCTCGGTCAATATCTCGGTGCCGTCGAGCCGCTGGAGCTTCGAGGAAGCGCAGGCGGTTTTCGGTCCGCAAGTGCTGGAGACCGCGCATGCGATCAGCGCCTCGCGCACGCTGGGCGTGATGCCGCCGTTCTATCTGATGGCCCCGCCATCCGCGCTGAATTCAGACTAAATCACTCGGGTATTTGACGAGGGAGCAAGGGGAATACCCTAGCTTTCCGGATCTTTCGCGCATTGATAATCTATTTACGACATGATCGTATCGACAGTCGATACGACTGGTGTGAAATTATCTGATGGCGCAAGCCGGGAGCTCGTCGTGCAGCAGGGTACAGAAGCAGTGGTCCAGGCAGGTGGGGGATTCATGGGTGTGCCGGCGCGGCGCCCCGCCGGAGAGGCCGCGTTGGCCTGTGTGCTGGGCATTCCGTTCGACTGCGGCACGCATCCGTTCCGGGTGGGCGCGCGGCAGGGGCCGGACGCGATACGCGAGCAATCGCGCCTGCTGCGTCCGTACGACCTGGCGCGCCGCGCCGGGGTGGACAACCCGGTGGAGTTCCTGCGCCTGCTGGACCTGGGCAACGTGGCCTGCGTGCCGGGCGATCCGCAGGCTTCCTATCCGGCCATCGAGCAGGCCGTCGCGCAGGTGCTGCAAGCCGGCGCCATTCCCATCACCATGGGCGGCGACGGCGCGGTCACGCTGCCGCAGCTGCGCGCGGTGGCGCGCCGCTGGCCGGGCGTGGCCGTGCTGCATTTCGATTCGCACACCGACACCTATCCCATCGCCGGCTACAACACCGCCACCACCTTCACGCGCGCCGCCGAGGAAGGGCTGATCGATCTCTCGCACAGTTTCCACGTGGGCACGCGCGGCAATTCGTTCATGGGCGGCGTCATCGAGTACGGCCGCGAAGTCGGCTACACGGTGATCCCGTACGACGACTTCGACCGCGACCAGGCTGGCACGCTGGCGCGCCTGCGCGGCCAATTGGGCGACCGGCCGGTCTACCTGTGCTTCGACATGGATATCTTCGATCCCTCCTGCGCGCCGGGCGTGTGCACGCCGGAGTGGGGCGGCCTCTCGCCCAAGGAGGGCCTGAACCTGCTGCGGGCCCTGAGCGGCCTGAACTTCGTCGCCTTCGACGTCAATACCGTATCGCCGCCGCAGGACGTGGGCGGCGCGACGGCGTTCCTGGCGGCCTCCGTGATGCAAGAATTCTGCGCCCTGGCCGCCGCGGCGGTACAGGCCTATCCGCAAGGGCGGCCGGACTGAGCCGCCACGCTACAAGGGGAATACACATGAAGATCAAAGCCGCTCTGGGCATCCTGGCGACCGTGGGCATGCTGGCGCACGCGGGCAGCGCCGCGGCCCGCACGCTGGACGAAGTGCGCGCCGCCAAGTCCGCCAATGTCGTGACCACCGCGTCGGCGCCGCCGCACGGCTTCAAGAACCCGGCCAGCAACCAGCTCGAAGGCATCATGGTCGACGTGGGCGCCGCCGTCGCCAAGCACCTGGGCGTGGCCATGAACCTGAAGGACGTGCCGTTCTCGGGCCTGATCCCCACGCTGACGTCCGGCCGCGCGGACGTGATGTCGGCGCCGTTGTTCGTCACGCCCGAGCGCGCCAAGGTGATCGACTTCTCGGCGCCCGTGTACGAATGGGGCGAGGGCCTGGTGCTGCGCGAGCAGAACCCCGACGACATCAAGCGCTTCGAGGACCTGCAGGGCCGGCGCATCGGCGTGCTGGTGGATTCGGTGCAGTTCAACATGATCAAGGACATGCCGGACACCAAGGTCTCCACCTACCAGGACTACTCGACCCTGCTGGCCGATGTGCGCGCCGGCCGCATCGAGCTGGGCATCATCGACCCGCCCAGCATCATCTACCAGATCCGCACCAAGAAGATTCCCGGCGTGAAGCTGGCCACGCAGTACCAGCCGCAGAAAAAGTGGCACGTGGGCCTGGCGGTGCAGAAGGACAACAAGGCGCTGCTGGACGCGGTCAATGCCGCGCTGGCCGAGATGAAGCGCAATGGCGAACTGGCCGAGATCGGGCGCAAGTGGGGTGTGGCCGACCTCATCAGCAAATAAGCGCGCGCGGCAGGAGGCGACGATGAATCTCGAAACCTTGCGCATGTACCTGACGCCGCTGGCCGAAGGCACGATGTGGACGCTGGCGCTGTTCTTCTGTTCGGCGGTGCTGGCCGTCGCCCTGGGCCTGCTGGTCTGCCTGTGCCGCCTGTCCAAGTCGCGCGTGCTCAGCCGCGGCGCGCGCCTGTACATCGACATCATCCGGGGCACCCCGCTGCTGCTGCAGCTGTTCTACATCTACTACGGCATGCCGGAGCTGGGGGTGGTGATCAATGCGTTCGTGGCCGGCGTGCTGGGCCTGACGCTGAACTTCGGCGCCTACCTGGCCGAGCTGTTTCGCAGCGGCATCCAGTCGGTCGATTCCGGCCAGTACGAGGCGGCGCGCGCGCTGGGCCTGAACAAGGTCGACCGCCTGCGCCGCGTGGTGCTGCCGCAGGCCGTGCGCACGGTGTTTCCGGCGCTGGGCAACTACGCGCTGGTGCTGATCAAGGAAACCTCGCTGGTGGCCGTGATCAGCGTGTACGAGCTGATGCGCGCCGGCGAAATGCTGGCGGGCGCCACCTTCCAGGCCCTGACGGTCTACACGATGGTCGGCGCCATCTACTTCGCCATGTGCAGCGTGCTGGCGCACCTGTTCCGCCGCTCGGAGAAGCGCCTGACGGTGCCGGGCTACTGGAGCGGGGCGGGCGAGAACCACGACATCTCCAAGGCATAGCGCATTAACAGGATCAGAACGATGGATGCATGCAACCAGCCGGCGCCGGTCATCACGCTGCGCGGCGTTTCGAAGTGGTATGGCGACTTCCAGGTGCTGCGGGACCTGGATCTCGATGTCTACCAGGGCGAACGGGTCATCCTGTGCGGCCCGTCGGGATCGGGCAAGTCCACCACCATCCGGCTGCTCAACCGCCTGGAAGAGCACGAGAAGGGCGAGATCGTCGTCAACGGCATCACGCTCGACGGCGAACTGCGCAATATCGAGCGCATCCGCGCCGACGTCGGCATGGTGTTCCAGCACTTCAACCTGTTCCCGCACCTGACCGTGCTGGAGAACTGCACCCTGGCGCCGATGCGCGTCAAGGGGCTGGACGAAGGCGAAGCGGCGCGGCGCGCCATGCAGTTCCTCGAACGGGTGCGCATCGCGCAGTTGGCCGACAAGTATCCGGGGCAGCTGTCGGGCGGGCAGAAGCAGCGCGTGGCCATCGCGCGCGCGCTGTGCATGCAGCCGCGCATCATGCTGTTCGACGAGCCCACGTCGGCGCTGGATCCCGAGATGGTCAAGGAAGTGCTCGACACCATGGTCGAGCTGGCGCGCGACGGCATGACCATGATCTGCGTCACGCATGAAATGGGTTTCGCCCGCGAAGTCGGCGACCGGGTCGTGTTCATGGATGGCGGCAGCATCGTCGAGTCCGATACGCCCGAGCGTTTCTTCAGCGCACCGCGCAGCGGCCGGGCGCAGGCATTCCTGGGACAGATCCTGGGTTGAGCCCGGCCTGCCGCGCGCGCCCGCGCGGCAGTGGTTCCATGGCTGGGGCGGCAAATGGTTCTAGCCCCTGGCGCGCTCTATGCCTATGATGTCCCTCTTCCCATTGACCCTTTTCCTCTGCGTAGACTATGAACGGCGCCGACAGCCTTTGCGACACACTGCTTGCCAATGACATCGATGTCTGTTTTGCCAATCCCGGCACGTCCGAAATGCACTTCGTGGCCGCGCTGGACCGCAAGCCGCGCATGCGCTGCGTGCTCGGGCTGTTCGAAGGGGTCGTGACCGGCGCCGCCGACGGCTACGCGCGCATGGCCGACAAGCCGGCGGCGACGCTGCTGCACCTGGGGCCGGGCCTGGGCAACGGGCTGGCCAACCTGCACAACGCCAAGCGCGCCCGTACGCCCATGGTCAACGTGGTCGGCGACCATGCCACCTACCACGTGCAGTACGACGCGCCGCTGACCAGCGACGTCGAAGCCGTGGCGCAGCCCATGTCGCACTGGGTGGGACGCATCCGCGATGCCGCCTCGGTGGCCGCGCAGACCAGCGAGGCCATTCAGGTGGCGCGCCAGGAGCCGGGCAATGTGTCGACCCTGATCCTGCCGGCCGACGCCGCCTGGACCGACCTGCCCGACGATACGCCCGCGCCGCAGCCGGTGCGCCAGGCGCCGCAGGCGCAGGCCGACGCCCAGGCCATCCGCGCCGCCGCCCAGGCCATCCGCAGCGGCCAGGCCACCACCTTGCTGCTGGGCGGGGCCGCGCTGCGCGGCCGCGCGCTGGCCGCAGCCGGCCGCATCGCGCACGCCACCGGCGTGCGGCTGGCCGCCGAAACCTCCAGCCGCCGCACCGAGCGCGGCGCCAATCGTCCGCCCGTGGTTCGCCTGCCGTACCCGGTCGACCTGGCCGTGGCCTTTCTCAAGGACGTGCGCCACCTGGTCCTGGTCGGCTCGCGCTCGCCGGTGGCCTTTTTCGCCTACCCGGGCAAGCCCAGCCTGCTGGCGCCGCAGGAGTGCGACCAGATCGTGCTGGCCGAACCGGAGCAGGACCTGCACCACGCACTGGAATGGCTGGCCGACGAGCTGGGCATTCCCGCCGATGCGCCGCAGACCCGGCCGGCCGCGCTGACCGAGGCCGTGCCCGCCGAGGGCCGCCTGACCAGCGCCGCCGTCAACCGCGTGGCGGCCGCGCTGCTGCCGGACAACGCCATTGTCTGCGACGAATCGATCACCCAGGGGCGCGAGTTCGGCATCTACAGCGTGCATTCCGCGCCGCACGACTGGCTGCAGCTGACCGGCGGCGCCATCGGCATCGGCCTGCCGCTGGCCACCGGCGCGGCCGTGGCCTGCCCGGACCGCAAGGTCGTGCTGCTGCAGGCCGACGGCAGCGGCATGTACACGGTGCAGGCGCTGTGGACGCAGGCGCGCGAACGGCTGGACTGCCTGACCATCATCTACGCCAACCGCACCTACGCCACGCTGCATGGCGAAATGAAGAACGTCGGCGTGATCCAGCCGGGCGAGAACGCCAAGCGCATGCTGGACCTGGTCGATCCCCACATCGACTGGGTGCAGGTCTCGCAGGGCCTGGGCGTGGAAGCCGTGCGGGTCGATACGGTCGAAGGCTTCACCCAGGCCATGCGCGCGGCGCTGGCCCGCAAGGGGCCCTTCCTGATCGAAGCCGTGATCTGATCCACGCATCGCGCCCGGCACGCCGGGCGCGATGCCGCCGCGCAACACGCGGGCGGCGCGTTTGGTCTATCCTGCTGCATTGGCGCGGCTCGGCAGCCACGGGCTGCCCGCTGCCTTTCAGCAAGGACGTTCCATGAAATTCGCAGATCTGCGTGCCGGTATGGTGATCACCGGCGGCCCGCTCCAGGTGACCGAGGCAGAGATCCTGGAGTTCGCGCGCAAGTTCGATCCCCAATGGTTCCACACCGACGTCCAGCGCGCCGCCGAAGGCCGTTGGGGCGGCCTGATCGCCAGCGGCTGGCACACCTGCGCGCTGGCCATGCGCATGGCGGTCGACGCCATCCTGCACGACTCCGAATCGTTCGGCTCGCCCGGCCTGGGCGAGGTCAGCTGGCGCGTGCCGGTGCGCCCCGGCGACACCCTGACCCTGCACGCGCGCGTGCAGGGCGCGCGCGTTTCCGCTTCGCGCAACGACCTGGGCATCGTCAACTGGGCCTGGGTGGTGGACAACCAGCACGGCGAAACCGTGCTCGAACTCGACGCTACCAGCCTGTTCGACCTGAGCGGGGATTCGTAGGGGGGCGGCCTTCGCGCAAGGGCCGCGGCTCGGCCGGTGCCAGTCCCCGTGTGGGGACAGGCACGCGGGGTGGAAGTTTGCCGGTGCCAGTCCCCCTGCGGGGACAGGCACGCGGGGTTTAGTAGAAGGCTTGCAGTCCGGTCTGGGCGCGACCGAGGATGAGGGCGTGCACGTCGTGCGTGCCTTCGTAGGTGTTGACGACTTCGAGGTTGACCAGGTGGCGGGCGACGCCGAATTCGTCGGAGATGCCGTTGCCGCCGAGCATGTCGCGCGCCAGGCGGGCGATGTCCAGCGCCTTGCCGCACGAGTTGCGCTTCATGATCGAGGTGATCTCGACCGCGGCGGTGCCTTCGTCCTTCATGCGGCCCAGGCGCAGGCAGCCTTGCAGGCCCAGCGTGATCTCGGTCTGCATGTCGGCCAGCTTCTTCTGGATCAGCTGGTTGGCGGCCAGCGGGCGGCCGAACTGCTTGCGGTCCATGGTGTACTGGCGGGCGGTGTGCCAGCAGGCCTCGGCCGCGCCCAGCGCGCCCCAGGCAATGCCGTAGCGCGCCGAATTCAGGCAGGTGAACGGGCCTTTCAGGCCGGACACGCCGGGCATCATCTGCTCTTCGGACACTTCCACTTCGTCCATCACGATTTCGCCGGTGATGGAGGCGCGCAGGCCGACCTTGCCATGGATGGCCGGCGCCGACAGGCCCTTCATGCCCTTTTCCAGGATGAAGCCGCGGATCTTGCCGTCGAAGTCGCCGCCCACGCACTTGGCCCACACCACGAACACGTCGGCGATGGGCGAGTTGGTGATCCACATCTTGTTGCCGGTCAGCTTGTAGCCGTCGGGGGTCTTGGTGGCGCGGGTTTCCATGCCGCCGGGGTCCGAGCCATGGTTGGGCTCGGTCAGGCCGAAGCAGCCGATCCACTCGCCGGCGGCCAGCTTGGGCAGGTACTTGCGCTTCTGCGCTTCGCTGCCGAATTCATTGATGGGCACCATCACCAGCGACGACTGCACGCTCATCATCGAACGGTAGCCGGAATCGACGCGTTCGACTTCGCGCGCGATCAGGCCGTAGCAGACGTAGTTCAGGCCGGCGCCGCCGTATTCGGTGGGGATGGTGGCGCCCAGCAGGCCCAGTTCGCCCATTTCGGCGAAGATGGCGGGGTCGGTCTTTTCGTGGCGGAAGGCTTCCAGCACGCGCGGCGCCAGCTTGTCTTGCGAGTAGGCCACGGCGGCGTCGCGCACCATGCGCTCTTCTTCGGTCAGTTGCTGGTCGAGCAACAGGGGATCTTGCCAGTGGAACGAGGGCGTCGAGGACATGCGGGTACTCCAGTGTAGATACGAAAAACTCAAATCCGGATCGTGGATATGCGGGCGCGGCATCGCCGCGTCCGCACGCTTACTGTGCCTTGAGGGCCGCGGCGCGGATTTTCTCCAGCGTGGTCGACGGCGTGATGGTTTCCGGGTCGATCAGGCAGTGCAGGATGGCGGGCTTGCCGCTGGCCAGCGCGCGCTCGAAGGCCGGCGCGAACTGCTCGGTGGTCTCGACGCGTTCGCCGTGGCCGCCGAAGGCGCGCGCGTACTCGGCGAAGTCGGGGTTCTTCAGGCTCGTGGCCGAAATGCGGCCGGGGTAGTGCTTCTCCTGGTGCATGCGGATCGTGCCGTACATACCGTTGTCGATCAGCACGACCACGATGGGCAGGTCGTACTGCACCGCCGTGGCGAATTCCTGGCCATGCATCAGGAAGCAGCCGTCGCCGGCGAAGCAGACCACAGTCTTCTGCGGCCAGATGCGCTTGGCGCCCACCGCGGCGGGCAGGCCATAGCCCATCGAGCCGGAGGTCGGGGCCAATTGCGTGCCGTAGCGCGTGTAACGGTGGAAACGGTGCAGCCAGGTGGCGTAGTTGCCCGCGCCGTTGGCCATGATGGCGTCGGCCGGCAAGGTCTTTTCCAGGAACGCCATCACTTCGCCCAGTTGCAGCGCGCCGGGCGTGCGGATGGCGGCGGGGTCGCTCCATTGCAGATAGCTCGCGCGCATGGCCTGCGTATCGTCGGCCCAGGCCGGCTGGGACGGTCCGTTCGCTTGCGCCAGCGCGGCGCAGAACGCCGCCGGCGAGGTGTTGATCGCCAGGTTGGCGCGGTAGACGCGGCCCAGCTCGGCGCTGTCCGGATGCACGTGCACCAGCTTCTGGCGCGGCACCGGGATATCCAGCAGGGTGTAGGCCTGGCTGGGGTTTTCCGACATGCGGCCGCCCACCATCAGCACCAGGTCGGCCTCCCCGATGCGCTTGAGCAGCGCCGGGTTGATGCCCAGCCCGACGTCGCCGATGAAGCAGGGGTGGTCGGCCGGGAACAGCATCTGGCGGCGGAACGACACCGCGGTCGGCAAGGCGTGGCGCTGCGCGAAATCGGCGAACTGCTGCACCGCCTGGGCATTCCAGCGCGAGCCGCCCAGGATCGCCACCGGCGCCTTGGCCTGCGCCAGCATTTGCGCCAGCTGGTCCATCTGGCCGGCGGCCGGCGCGGCGTCGATCACCTCATAGCGCGGCGCATCGGGCACGCTGGCGGTTTCGACCAGGACGTCCTCGGGCAGCGCGATGACCACCGGCCCCGGACGTCCGGAGGTCGCCACGTGGAAGGCGCGCGAAATCAGTTCGGGAATGCGCTCGACCTGGTCGATTTCGGTCACCCACTTGGCCTGGGTGCCGAACACGGCGCGATAGTCCATCTCCTGGAAGGCTTCGCGCTCGCGCATGCCGCGCTCGATCTGGCCCACGAACAGGATCATGGGCGTGGAGTCCTGCTTGGCGATGTGCACGCCGGCCAGCGCGTTGGAGGCGCCGGGGCCGCGCGTGACCATACAGATGCCCGGCTCGCCGGTCAGCTTGCCGTGGGCGTCGGCCATCATGGCCGCGCCGCCTTCCTGGCGGCACACGGTGACCTCGATGCTGGCGTCGTGCAGGCCGTCGAGCACGGCCAGGTAGCTTTCGCCCGGCACGCAGAACACATGCTTGACGCCATGGGCGGCCAGCTGGTCGACCAGGATATGGCCGCCGAGGCGGGATGCGGGGGTGGAGTGATTAGCAGTAGTCATGATTCGCCGGGGGTGTGATCGCTGAGCATAATGTTCCTCACTTGCACAAAGCAATTGATAAAATTGCACAATCTATTGACGTGCCGGAAAGTTGTTGCGTGTTGCATTGCACCAAGCGCCGGCCTTTTTCGGCGACCGGCTTCCAGGACAGAGCCCAATGCGTAACGGTATCCCTAATTTGAGCGCCTTGCAGGCCTTCGAGGCCACGGCGCGGCTGGGCAGCTTCTCGCGCGCCGCCGAAGAGCTGTCGCTGACGCACAGCGCGGTCTATCGCCAGGTGGCCAGCCTGGAGGACCGCCTGGGCGTGCAGCTGTTCACGCGCGTGCGCCGCCGCATCGTGCTGACCGACCACGGCGCCGAGTATGCCGGACGCATCCGCCACCACCTGGACCAGATCGAGAAGGACACGTTCGGGCTGGTCAGCCGCACGGGCATGGGCCGCAGCATCCACATCGCGGTGGTGCCCACGCTGGCCACCACCTGGCTGATCCCACGCCTGGCCGATTTCCAGCGCGTCCAGCCCGACATCACCGTCAGCCTGTCGGTGCGCACGCTGCCGTTCCAGTTCAAGGACCAGCCCTTCGACGGCGCGCTCTACCATGGCGACGGCATCTGGCCGGGCACGCAGGGGGTACTGCTGTTTCCCGAGCGCGAACTGGTGCCGGTGTGCGCGCCGGAGCTGGCCGAGCGCGCGCCCGGGCGCGACGACGGCGCGCTGGGCGGCATGATGCACCTGCATCTGTATTCGCGTCCGGACGCCTGGCGCCAGTGGTACGCCGCCAACCAGTACGCCTACGGGCCGCAGGCCGCCGGCGGCCCGCGCTACGACTTGTTCACCATGATGCTGGCCGCGGTGCAGGCCGGACTGGGCGTGGGGCTGATGCCGCGCTTCCTGGTGCAGGACGCGCTGGACGCCGGCACGCTGGTGATGCCCGTGCCGCAGGCGCTGTCGGTCAGCCAGGGCTACTACTTCGGCTATCCGCAGCGCAGCGAGCGCTCCGGCGCGCTCAAGGCCTTCGAGGTGTGGCTCAAGAGCGCGGTATGACGCCGCCGGCCAGGATGCCCCTGCGTACAATGCCGCCATGAGTTCCTCCGCCCCGCTGGCCTCGCAGGCTGACCTCGACGCTTTCATCGATGCCGTCTGGCTGGAGGACGGCCTGGCCGCCAACACGCTGGCGGCCTACCGGCGCGACCTGAGCGCGTTCGCGCAATGGCTGGAGAACCCCGCCTGCCATCCGGGCCTGGCCACCGGCGCCAGCCTGCGCGAGGCGGGCAAGGGCGACATCGAGGCCTGGTTCGCCGCGCGCCACGCGGAAAGCCGCGCCACCACGGCCAACCGGCGGCTGGCGGCGCTGCGGCGCTTCTACGCCTGGGCATTGCGCGAGCGTCTGACCCCGAGCGATCCCTGCCTGACGCTGGTCACCGCCAAGCAGCCGCCGCGCCTGCCCAAGACCCTGTCCGAGGCGCAGGTCGACGCGCTGCTGCAGGCGCCGGACCTGGACACCGCGCGCGGCCTGCGCGATCGCGCCATGCTCGAAACCCTGTACGCCACCGGATTGCGGGTGTCCGAGCTGGTCTCGGTCAAGGCGCTGGACGTCAGCCTCAACGAAGGCGTGGTGCGGGTCGTCATGGGCAAGGGGGGCAAGGACCGCCTGGTGCCGCTGGGCGCCGAAGCCGCGCACTGGATCGAGCGCTATGCCGGCAGCGCCCGCCCGGAGCTGCTGGGCGCGCGCGTGGCCGATGCGCTGTTCGTGACGGCGCGCGCCGAGCCGATGTCGCGCCAGGCCTTCTGGCAGCTCGTCAAGAAATACGCGCTGGCGGCCGATATCCGCGCGCCGCTGTCGCCGCACGTGCTGCGCCATGCGTTCGCCACGCATCTGCTCAATCACGGCGCCGACCTGCGCGTGGTGCAGATGCTGCTGGGCCATGCCGACATTTCCACCACCCAGATCTACACGCATGTGGCGCGCGAACGCCTGAAGGCGCTGCATGCCGCCCATCATCCGCGCGCCTGAGCGTCCATCCGCCATGAGCAAGAACCGCCACGTTTCCGAAACGCCCGCCACCCAGCTGCTGCGCCAGCGCAAGGTGGCGTTCACCGAACATACCTACGATTACGTCGACCATGGCGGCGCCGGCGAGGCGGCGCGCCAGCTGGGCCTGGATCCGCACGCCGTGGTCAAGACGCTCATCATGGAAGACGAGGGCGGCCATCCGCTGGTGGTGCTGATGCACGGCGATCGCGAGGTGTCCACCAAGAACCTGGCGCGCCAGGCCGGCCTGAAAAAGGTCGCGCCATGCCAGCCCGAGGTGGCGCAGCGCCACTCCGGCTACCAGGTCGGCGGCACCTCGCCCTTCGGCACGCGCAAGCGCATGCCGGTGTGGGTCGAGGCCAGCGTGCTGGATTTTCCGCAGATCTACGTCAATGGCGGGCGCCGCGGCTACCTGGTCGGCATCGCGCCGCAGGCGCTGGTCGACCTGCTGGGCGCGCGCGCCGTGCAGGTGGCCTTGCCGTAACGGCGCCGCATCCGGGCGCGGTATCCCCTTACCACCCGCGCCGGCGCGCGCGCGTCCACAATCGTCGCATGACCAGGCCGGCGCGTTACGGCGGCCGGCTCCTTTCCATGGAGACGACGATGAGCAAGAAGCTGCTGATGCTGGTGGGCGATTACGCCGAGGACTATGAAACCATGGTGCCGTTCCAGACGCTGCTGGCGGTCGGGCACACGGTGCATGCCGTCTGCCCCGACAAGAAGGCGGGCGACACGGTCGCCACGGCCATCCACGACTTCGAGGGCGCGCAGACCTACAGCGAAAAGCGCGGCCACAATTTCACCCTCAACCATGACTTCGCCAAGGTCGAGCCGCAGCACTACGACGGGTTGGTGATTCCCGGGGGCAGGGCGCCCGAGTACCTGCGCCTGGACGAGCGGGTGCTGGACATCGTGCGCCACTTCGACCAGGCCGGCAAGCCCATCGCCGCCGTCTGCCATGGCGCGCAATTGCTGGCCGCCGCGGGCATCCTGCAGGGGCGCACCTGCTCGGCCTATCCGGCCTGCGCGCCCGAGGTGCGGCTGGCCGGCGGGACCTACGCCGAGATCGGCATCGACCAGGCCCATACCGACGGCAACCTGGTCACCGCCCCGGCATGGCCCGCGCATCCGGCATGGCTGGCGCAGTTCCTGGCGGTGCTGGGCACCCGCATTTCGCACTGACCCCAATACGGGCGGCCGGCGCGCGCTTGTCGCCTGCCGGCCGCTGGCCGTACAGTGGGGGGTGTCATGCACCAACCGCGTGCCGGGGATCCTCATGTGCGAAATCTTCATCCGCGCCAACCAGCGCTCGTATTCCGTGCAGGCCCGTTCGCTGCGCCTGCACGGGGTGGCCACCAGCGTGCGGCTGGAGCAATTGTTCTGGGACGTGCTGGAGGAAATCGCCGCGCGCGACGGCATGCGCGTCACGCAGCTGATCGAGCGGCTGTACGACGAACTGGTGCAGTATCGCGGCGAGGCCGCCAACTTCACGTCGTTCCTGCGCGTGTGCTGCCTGCGCTACCAGGTGCTGCAGGCCGAGGGCCGCATTCCGGCCGATGCCACGGTGCCGATCCGGTCGCTGGATGCGCAGGCCGTATTGCGCGGCCTGCCCGCCAACCTCTACGACAGCCGGCCGCTGGGCTAGCGGTATTCAGAGCATCGCCACATCGTTTTGCACGATGCGGCGTATGCGCACGGCATCGCCGATGCGCGACAGCTTGCCTTGCGAATCCAGCAGCACGATGGCCATGTCGCGGCCATTGATGCGCGCCAGCATGACCAGGCATTCGCCGGCCTCGTTGATGAAGCCGGTCTTCGAGACCTTGATGTCCCAGTCGGGCTTGCGCACCAGCAGGTTGGTGTTGCGGAACGTCTGGGTGCGGTTGTTGATCTCGACCTCGTACTCGGTGTCGGTCGAATAGCGGTGGATCAGCGGGCGCTGCGAGGCGGCGCGCAGCATGCGGGCCAGGTCGCGCGGCGAGGACACGTTCTCGCTGGACAGGCCGGTGGGCTCGACGAAGCGCGTGTTCAGCATGCCCAGCGAACGCGCCTTGGCGTTCATGGCGGCGACGAAGGCCGGCATGCCGCCCGGATAGTTGCGGCCCAGCGCGTGGGCGGCGCGGTTTTCCGAGGACATCAGCGCCAGGTGCAGCATGTCGCCGCGGCTGAGCACCGTGCCCACGCGCAGGCGCGAAGTGGTGTGCTTGAGCGTATCGACATCATCGTCGGTGATCTCGATCATCTCGTCCATCGGCAGGTTGGCGTCCACCACCACCAGGGCTGTCATCAGCTTGGAGATCGAGGCGATCGGGCGCACCACGTTTTCGTTCTTGGCGAACAGCACCGTGGAGGTTTCCAGGTCCTGTACGTAGGCGGTGCTGGAACGCAGCGCGGCCGCTTCGGCGGCCGGGGAGGCCGCCGCCGGCGGCATGGCGGCCGTGGCCGCGGCGCTGGCGCGCGCGGTGCGCGTGCGGGCGCGGATGGTCGATTTGCGCGTGTTGCCCTTCTTGGCGCTGGCGGTTTTCTTGCTGCTGGCGGATTTCTTCTTGGCGGTGCTGGCGGATTTCTTGCTGGAGGCGGTCTTGGCGGGGGCTTTCTTGGCCGAGGCCTTCTTGGCCGAGGCCTTCTTGGCCTGCTGGGACTTGCAGGCGGCCGACTTGGCGTTGGTCCTGCACGGGTCGGCTTTGGCGGCGTGCGCGGCGTAGGGAAGCAGCGCGCCTATCGCCAGCGCCAGGGGCGCCAATGCTCTCGCTACCGCGCGCGTCCAGTGAAATGCCATGATGTAAGCAAACCTTGTCTGGCTGTATGGGATTGTTGCAATCGCCGGATTTGGTCGGGACGGAAAAAATCCAGGCGAATTAGGGAGTTACGCGCCAAATTTAAACAGCAATTTGAACTGGTGCGCAAGAGTTTGCGTGAATTAAATTTAGGGACGTATTGTCGGCCATCCTGGCCGCGGAGTATCGCCGCGCGCCGACGTCGCAGCGTATACCGGTTTTCCCTGCAATTGGCTGAACGGCGCGGCGCGGGAGGTGCCGGTCGCGGCGGGGATGGATACGACGGGATGCCTGTCCCCGCGGGGACAGGCACCAGGAGTACGGCGTGCGGCAGTGTGCCTGTCCCCGCGGAAACAGGCACACGCACGGGCAGGCGCCAGTCCTCATGCGGGACAGGCACGCCGGGAAAAGGGGCTGGCCTCGCCGGGTGGAATCGAACCACCAATTGACCCTTAGGAGGGGCCGGTTATATCCATTTAACTACGGCGAGACAGGCGGGCAGCGCGAGGCCGCGGATGCGCGTGCGCGCATCGGTGCGCTGGCCGAGCAGGATTCTAGCACCTTGGCGGACGTGGCCGGCGCTTGCACGGCGCCTGGCGAAACGGCTGGCGAGCAGTGCGGATGGCGGACGGTATCGGGGTATTCCTCGATGGCATCGCGAGGATTTGTATATGATCGCGGATCCGCCCCCGCCGCGGGGCGACCGATTACTACCTCCGAAGGCAGACGACGTTCCATGTCGACATCCGAGAAACCCTCCCTGCGCATCCTGTTCATCGGCACCGGCGTGGTGCTGCTGGCCATGGGGGTGCGCGCCACGTTCGGGTTGTTCATGCAGCCCATGGGCCTGGCGCACGGCTGGGGGCGCGAAGTGTTCTCGATGGCGTTCGCCTTGCAGAACCTGGTCTGGGGCGCCGCCTGTATCGGCATGGGCATCCTGGCCGACCGCTACGGATCGGGCCGCACCATCGTGCTGGGCGCCGTGCTGTATGCGCTGGGCATGATAGGCACGCGTTTCGCCACCGACGAGGCCACCCTGTACCTGACGGCCGGGGTGCTGGTGGGGCTGGGCCAGGCGGGGACCACCTTCCCCGTGATCCTGCCGGTGGTGGCGCGCTCGGTGCCGGCGGCCTATCGCAGCACGGCCATGGGCATCGCCAGCGCAGGCGGTTCGCTGGGCCAGTTCCTGGTGGTGCCGGCCGGGCAGCAGCTGATTACCGGGCTGGACTGGCCCGGCGCGTTGTGGGTGCTGTCGCTGCTGGTGGCCGTGGGCGCGCCCCTGGCGTATTTCCTGCGCGGCAAGCCCGGCGTGCACGGCGGCGTGCAGCAATCGCTGGGCGCGGCGGTGCGCCAGGCGATGGCGCATCCGTCGTTCCACTTCCTGTCGTGGAGCTATTTCGTCTGCGGCTTTCACACCGCGTTCATCACGCTGCACCTGCCGGCCTACGTGGTCGACGCCGGCATGAAGGCCAGCCATGGCGCCACCGCCATCGCGCTGATCGGCCTGTGCAACGTGATCGGCTCGTTCTATGCCGGCAAGCTGGGCGGGGTCTACAGCAAGCGTCTGCTGCTGGCCGCGATCTACGGTTTGCGCGCCTTCGGCATGCTGTTGCTGCTGGCCGTGCCGCTGACGCCGCTGGTGCTGTATATATTCGCCGGCTGGATGGGGCTGTTCTGGCTGGGCACGGTGCCGCTCACGCAAGGCCTGATCGGGCAGATCTACGGGCTGCGCTATGCGGCGACGCTGTCGGGCATCGCCTTCCTGGGTCACCAGGTCGGCAGCTTCATCGGCGTGTGGATGGGCGGGGCCGTGTATGCGCGCACGGGCAACTACGATCTGGTATGGTGGACGGGCGTGGCCCTGGCGGTCGTCGCGGCGCTGCTGTGCCTGCCGGTGCGCGAGCAGCCGCTGGCGCAGCCCGCCGCGGCGCGCGCCTGAGCCACGGAGTTTCCGCAACCGTACTGCTTGCCGCCATGCCTACGTCCGTTTCCGTTTCGCGCCGCTGGCGCATTGCCGGCTGGCTGGTCCTGTCGGCCGTGCTGGCCCTGGGATTCTGGAGCTACCTGAGCCCCGACATGGCCATCAACTGGGAAAACATCGCCGCGCTGTGCGGCTTCTAGGCCGCGCGCCGCCCTGGGCCCATGTCGGACGACTTCCGCACTGATTTTCCATCCTGCACGTTGCGCGATCTCGGCGAACTGCCCGCGATCGACACGCTGGTGCTGACCGTCAACAACAGGCTCTCGCGCCGGCTCACGCTGGACCTGGCCGCGCAGCTGCGCAGCGAACGCCAGGTCAGCGAGCTGCCGCGCATCATGCCGCTGTCGGCCTGGCTGGCCGATTGCGCCGCCGAGCTCGCGTTCGACGAGCGCTACGAAGTGCCGGCCTACCGTCTGTCCAGCTTCGCGACCCAATTGGTGTGGCGCGAAGCGATCCGCCTGGAAGAGGCCGATCGCGCGCTGCTGGACGCCGACCAGGCCGCGCGGCTGGCGCTGGACGCGGACCTGCTGGTCGACGAGTGGCAGGCGCATGTGCCGGCCGGCGCCGAGACCGACGAGTACCGCGGGTTCTCGCGCTGGCGCGCGCGCTATCGCGCCATGCTCGGCGAGCTGGACGCCGAGGATGCCAACCAGGGCTACGAGCGCGTGCTCGAAGCGCTGCGGCAGGGCGCCTTGCGCGCGCCGCGCCATGTGGCGCTGGCGGGCTTCGTCGATATCTCGCCGCGCTTCGCGCGCCTGCTGCGCGCGCTGGCCGATGGCGGCGCCGACGTGGTGGCGTGGCGCGACGCCGTGCGCGAGCCGGCTTGGCCGCAACGCTTCGAGGCCGCCGATCGCGGCGCCGAATGGCGCGCGGCGGCGCGCTGGGCGGCCGACCGCCTGCGCGCCGATCCGCGCGGCCGCTACGCCATCGTGTCGCCGCAGCTGGAGGCCGAGGCGCCGTTCGCGCGCCGCGTGCTGGGCCAGGCGCTGGCCGGCCAGGACGCGCCCTTGCCCTTCAACGTGGCGGTGGGCCGGGCGCTGGACGAGTGGCCGGCGGTGCGCGCGGCCCTGGCCTGGCTGGCGCTGCTGGCCGAGGTGGCCGCGCGCGGCGCGGCTGAGCCCGCGCTGTTCGGCGCGGCCCTGCTGGCCGGCCATTGCGCCGGCGACCTGCAGGAAGGGCCGCGCCATGCGGCGCTCGATGCGCGCTGGCGCCGCCAGGCGCTGGCCCATGTGGGGCCGGCCGACTGGCAGCGCGGCCTGGAGGAGTGTCCGCGCCTGGCCGAGGGGTGGTCGCAGGCCATGGCAATCTGGCAAGCCGGCCAGCGCAGCGATACCTGCGACGCCTGGGCGCCGCGCTTGAAGGCCGCCCTGACCGCGCTGGGCTTTCCGGGCGAACGCGCGCTCGACAGCGTGGCCTATCAGGTCATGGGGGCGCTGGGCGACCTGCTGGCCGAATTCACGGCGCTGGCGCCGGCCGCCGGCCGCCTGGATGGGCGCGCCGCGGTGCGCCTGCTGGCCAGTGCGGCGCGCGCCGGCTCTTTCCAGCCGCAGCGCGATCCGTCGGCGCGGCTGGACGTGCTGGGCCTGCTCGAGGCCGAGGGCGGCGCCTGGGATGGCATCTGGGTGCTGGGCCTGACCGACGACGTCCTGCCGGCCTCGCCCAAGCCCAATCCCCTGCTGCCGCTGGCCGTGCTGCGCCAGGTCGGCGCGCCGCGCGCCACGCCCGAGCGCGAGCGCGAGTGGGCCGAAGGCATGTTCATGGCCTTGCGCCGCTGCGCGCCGGAGATGATCGCCAGCCACGCCGCCATGGACGGCGAGCGCGAGCTGCGGCCCTCGCCGCTGATCGCGCGCGCGGCGCCGGCCGATTGGCAGCCCGGCGCCGACGCGCAAGCCGCCGTGCTGGAGCAGGAGATCCTGGACGACAGCCAGGGGCCGCCGCTGCAGGCCGAGCGGCAAAGCCGCGGCGGCCTGGACGTGCTGGATACCCAGGCGCGCAATCCCTTGTGGGCCTTCGTGCGCCATCGCCTGGGCGGACGCGCCATGGCGCCCTATGCCGACGCGGCCACGGTCAGCGTGCGCGGCCAGTTCCTGCACCGCGCGCTCGAACTGGTGTGGCGCATGCTGCCCGACCAGGAGGCCTTGCACGCCGCGATGGCCGAAGGCCGTCTGGCGGCGCTGGTCGAGCAGGCCATCGGCGAGGCGGCGCGTACCGAACTGGCCGGCTATCCGGCGGCGCTGCGCGAACTCGAGTGCGCGCGCGCGGCCGCGGTGCTGGCCAACTGGTTCGACAGCGAGGCGCAGCGCCAGCCGTTCGAGGTGGCGCAGATCGAACAGGAGCACAGCTGGCAGCGCGGCGCGCTGGCGCTCAAGGTGCGGCTGGACCGCATGGATCGCCTGGCCGACGGCCGCGCGCTCATCGTCGACTACAAGACCGGCGCGGCGCCGGGCCGGCCCGAATCCGATTGGGCGCGGGCGCGCCCGGTCAACCTGCAGTTGCCGTTCTACGCCTCGGTACTGGCCGATGGCGCGGACACCGAGGTGGCCGGACTGATGCTGGCGCAGATCCATGCGCGCCAGGTCAGCGCGCAAGGCCTGGCGGCCGACGACCTGGGCATCGAAGGCGTCACGCCGGTCGAGCAGAGCAAGGCGTTCGAGGGGCAGCCATGGCCGCGCATCCTGCAGCGCTGGCGCGCGGCGGTCGAGATGCTGGCCGACGAATACGCCAATGGATACGCGGCCAACGTGGCGCTGCGCCAGGACGACCTGAAGTTCTGCGACGCGATGCCGTTCCTGCGCCTGCACCTGGACGACGAGGATGCCTGAGGGCCGCCAGCCATGACCGAACCCGAACGCTTGCCGCATGACCACGCCGCGCGCCGCCAGGCGCTGGACCCATCGCGCTCGTTCCTGGTGCAGGCGCCGGCGGGTTCGGGCAAGACCGAACTGCTGACCGACCGCATTCTCGCCTTGCTGGCCACCGTGACGCGGCCCGAGGAAATCGTCGCCATCACTTTCACGCGCAAGGCTGCCTCCGAGATGCACGCGCGCGTGCTGCACAAGCTGAGCCTGGGCGCCGGCGAGCCGCCGCGCTCGGCGCACGAGCGGCGCAGCTGGGAACTGGCGCGCGCCGCCCTGGCGCGCGACCAGGAGCAGGGCTGGCACCTGCTCGATCACCCGGCGCGGCTGGCCATCCGCACCATCGACTCGTTCTGCGCCGGCCTGGTGCGCGGCATGCCCTGGCTGTCGGAACTGGGCGGCATGCCCGATATCGCCGACGATGCGCGCGCGCACTACGAGGCGGCGGCGCGCGCCACGCTGGAACTGGCCGACGAGCACGACGCGGTGCGCGCCTTGCTGGCGCACCTGGACGTCGACGTGCAGGCCGCCAAGGAAGCCATCGCCGCGATGCTGGGCCAGCGCGACCAATGGATGCCGTTGCTGCAGTTCGGGCTGGACCGCGATGGCCTGGAAGCGTCGCTGGCCGAGGCGCTCGAACACGAGCTGGACAGCCTGTGCGGGCAATTGCCGCGCGGCTGGAGCCAGGCCTTGTGCGGGCCGGCGCGCCTGGCCGCGGCGGCGCTGGCGGGCAGCGGCGATGCGCGGCTGGCGGCCTTGCAGGATTGGGACGCTCCCTTGCCGCCCATGGCCGAGGCGCTGGACCAATGGCGCGCGCTGGCGCATCTGCTGCTGACCGGCACGGGCGCCTTGCGCAGCCCCAAGGGTGTGAACAAGAACCTGGGGTTTCCGGCCGGTTGCGACCACAAGGAGCCGTTCACTGCCTGGCTGGCCGCCTGCGATGGCGGCGCGCCCTGGGTGCGCGCGCTGGCGGCGGTGCGCGACATGCCCGATGCGCATTTCTCGGACGCGCAATGGGATGTGCTGAGCGCGCAGCTGACCACGCTGGCGCTGTCGGTGGCGCAGCTGCGCGTGCAGTTCGCGCGGGCCGGCGAAGTCGACTTCATCGAGATCGCCCAGCGCGCGGCCTACGCGCTGGGCAGCGGCGACGATCCCGGCGAATTGCTGCTCAAGCTGGACGCGTCGATCCGCCATCTGCTGATCGACGAATTCCAGGACACCAGCCAGGGCCAGATCGACCTGTTGGCCACGCTGACCGCCGGCTGGCAGGACGGCGATGGCCGCACGCTGTTCCTGGTGGGCGACCCGATGCAGTCCATCTACCGTTTCCGCAAGGCCGAGGTCGGCCTGTTCCTGCAGGTGGCCGAGCAGGGCGTGGGCCAGATCCGGCCGGGCTTTCTGCAGCTGACCGACAACTTCCGTTCGCAGGGCGGCGTGGTGGATTGGGTCAACCGCGTGTTCGCGCAATTGCTGCCGCGCGCCAATGACGCGGATTCCGGCGCCATTGCCTACAGCCCCTCGACCGCGTTCCACGAGACGGCGCCGGGCGAGGCGGTGCGGTTCCACCCCGCCTGGGAATGCGGCGACGCCGCCAGCGCCGAGAGGCAGGCCGAGGACATCGCGGTCGGCCTGGTGCGCGCGGCGTTGGCCGAGCACGAAGGCAGCCGCCATCCCGTCGCGATCCTGGTGCGCGCCCGCAGCCACCTGGGCAGCCTGACGCGCCGCCTGGCGCAGGAAGGAATTCCCTGCCGCGCCGTCGAGCTGGTGCCGCTGGGGCTGCGGCCCGTGGTGGCCGACCTGGTGCAGCTGGCGCGCGCGCTGGCGCATCCGGCCGACCGGCTGGCCTGGCTGTCGGTGCTGCGCGCGCCATGGTGCGGCCTGACCCTGACTTCACTGCAACGCCTGTTCGGCGCCGATCAACAGACGCCGGTGCCCACGCTGCTCGAACGCGCGCTGCGCGGCGCGGCGCGCTCCGAGGGCGGGCAGGGCAGCCTGTTCGATGCGCCGGCGCCGGGCTGCCTGGCCGAGCAGGCGCTGGCGCCCGACGAGTACCGGCGCCTGCGCGCCGTGGCGGCGATCCTGCTGGATCGCGCCAATGACGCCGGCCTGCTGCCGCTGGCCGCCTGGCTGGAGCAATTGTGGCGGCGCCTGGGCGGGCCTGGCCTGTATCCGGGATCCAGCGCGGCCAGCGATGCCGAAAGCCTGTTCCAGCTGATCGAGCGGCTGGCGCCGCACGGCGGACTGGACGCCGGCTTGCTGGACACCGCGGTGGCGCGCCTGTTCGCCGCGCCGCAGGCCACCGGCGAGCAGGGCACGGTCGAGATCATGACCATGCACAAATCCAAGGGGCTGCAGTTCGATACCGTCATCCTGTACGGCCTGCATCGGGCGCCGCGCGGCGACCAGGCGCCGCTGGTGCGTTTCGAGCAAAGCGGGGGCAGGGTGCTGCTCGGTCCGATCAAGCCGCGCGCCGAAACCGAGGCCGACCCGGTGTCGCGCTACCTGGGCGCGCGCGAGGCGCGCCGCGCCGCCTACGAAACCGACCGCCTGCTTTACGTGGCGGCCACGCGCGCGCGCCAGCGCCTGCATCTGGTGGCGCACGTGGCGGTCGACGCGGCCAGCGGCCAGGCCCGCACGCCCGCGTCGGCCAGCCTGCTGGGCCGGCTGTGGCCGCACCTGCCGGTGCCGCAGCCGCCCGACGTGGCGCAAGACCAGGCGGCGGCCACGGGCGAGCAGCCGGCGCTCGTGGGCGAGCCGCTGCGCCGCCTGGCCGGCGCCGGGCTGGCGAGCCTGGCGGCCCGGACCTTGCCGCGCGAGGCCGCGGCGGGCGCGTACGGCGGCGGGCAAGGCGCCGAGCATCCGTCCTGGCAACTGGAAGCGGGCTATGACGCGGCGGTCGGCACGCTGGCGCATGCCTGGCTGGCGCGCATCGGCGGCGACGGCCCGCAGCACTGGTCGGCCGATGCGCTGGCCGTACGCCTGCCGGCCATGCGGCGCCAGCTGACCCGCGCCGGCATCCCGGCCGGCCAGGCCGACGCCGCCGCGCAGGCCGTGCTGGATACGCTGCAGTCCACGCTGGACGACGAGCGCGGCCGCTGGCTGCTCGGCCAGGCCCGCGCGCGCCGCGAATGGCCCCTCATCGACGCCGCCGGCCGCGTATCGGTCATCGACCTGGCGCTGAGCACCGAAGATGGCTGGCTCATCGTCGACTACAAAACCGGCCGTCCGCACGAGTACGAGACGCCCGAACAATTCGCGATCCGCATGCGCCAGCGCCATGGCGAGCAACTGATGCGCTACTGCGCCCAGGTCACCGCCCTGGACGGCCGCCCCGCCCGCGCCGCCCTCTACTTCCCCCGCGCACGCGCCTGGATCGACCTGTAGAGTCGGGAGCCAGTCCTTGCGGCGGCAGATACCGTCCTGGCAGGCTAGCGTTCGTGGCGTATGGCGGTGTGCCTGTCCCCGTGGGGACAGGCACGCGCACGGGCAGGCGGCACCCGCACGGGCGGGCGCCAGTCCTCATGCGGGACAGGCGCCCTTTGCCGGAGGTGCCGCTCCCCGCACGGTGACAGGCGCCGGAGTGGATCACGGCGCAAGGCCGCGCCATCCCCGCCAGGGGATAGGCGCAGGCCGCCCCAAGCAGCACCCCACCGTAGCCAGACGCACAAACCGTCGCTCCACACTACCCTCCCACCACCCCCTCCCCCTCGGGGGGAGGGCTGGGGAGGGGGCCCACCCCCTTGCCCCGACGGCCCGACCGGACCCTGATGGGTCCGGTCGGGCCGGGGCCCGCCAGCTACGCATTCTGTTAGAATGCGTAGCTGGCGGGCCCCTTCGCATGGTTCGGCGGTGAATCTGGTCAGGTCGGGAACGAAGCAGCCATAGTCGTTCAGAACCAGTGCCGGAGTAAGGCTCGCCTACCGGTATCCCTGAAAGGGGCGCCGTGACCGGAATGTATCGCGATCCAGGCGGATCGCATCATTCCTGGTTGCGGCGCCCCTTTTGCATTCCGGCGGGCGCGTTCGCGCGCCGGTCAGTGAACCAGCGCGCCGTGCCGGGCGCGCGCAACTGGCTCTACAATCCGCCCATGACTTATCTGGTACTGGCCCGCAAGTGGCGCCCGCGATCCTTCGATACCCTGATCGGGCAGGATCACGTGGTGCGCGCCCTCACGCACGCGCTGGACACGCAGCGCCTGCATCATGCCTGGCTGTTCACCGGTACGCGCGGGGTCGGCAAGACCACCCTGTCGCGCATCCTGGCCAAGTCGCTCAATTGCGAGAACGGCATCACGTCCAAGCCTTGCGGCCAATGCCGCGCCTGCACCGAAATCGATGCGGGCCGCTTCGTCGACTACCTCGAGCTCGATGCCGCCTCCAACCGCGGCGTCGAGGAAATGACCCAGCTGCTCGAGCAGGCGGTCTACGCGCCGGGGGCTGGCCGCTTCAAGGTCTACATGATCGACGAAGTGCACATGCTGACCGGGCATGCCTTCAACGCCATGCTCAAGACGCTGGAAGAGCCGCCGCCGCACGTCAAGTTCATCCTGGCGACCACCGACCCGCAGAAAATCCCGGTCACGGTGTTGTCGCGCTGCCTGCAGTTCAATCTCAAGCAGATGCCGCCCGATGCGATCGTGGGGCATCTGCAGGCGGTGCTGGGCGAAGAGCAGATCGGCTTCGAAGTGCCGGCGCTGCGCCTGATCGGCCAGGCGGCCGGCGGTTCCATGCGCGACGCGCTGTCGCTGACCGACCAGGCCATTGCCTATAGCGCCGGCAACCTCAGCGAAGAAGCGGTGCGCGGCATGCTGGGCACGATCGACCAGCGCCATCTGGTACGCCTGCTGGATGCGCTGGCCTCGGGCGACGCCGCCGGGGTGCTGGCGGTGGCCGATGAGCTGGCGGTGCGCGGCCTGTCGTATGCCGGCGCGCTGGCCGACCTGGCGGTGCTGTTGTCGCGGGTGGCCATCGAGCAGCGCGTGCGCGGCGCCTTGCCGCAGGACGATCCGCTGACCGAGGACATTACGCGCCTGGCCGCCGCCCTGCATCCCGATGCGGTGCAGCTGTTCTATTCGGTGGCCGTGCACAGCCGTGGCGAGCTGACGCTGTCGCCCGACGAGTACGCCGGTTTCGTGATGGCCTGCCTGCGCATGCTGGCGCTCAATGGCGAGGCCGGCCCGGCAACGGCCGTGCAGGCGCCGCGCGCCGACACGACGCCGCGGGCCGCGGCGCCCGCCGCGGCGGCGCCGGCCGAAACCCGGCCCGAACCAACGCCTGCGCTTGCGCCGCAGGCCGCCGCGGCCCCGCGCGCCGTAGCCCGATCCGAATCAAAGCCGCAGCCCGCGTCCGAGCCTGAACCCGAGCCTGAACCCGAGCCTGAGCCAGCGTCCCGGCCCGCGGCCACGCCGGTTGCGGCGACGCCGCCGGCTGTCGCCGAACCCGAACCCGTGGCGGCGCCGACGGTCCAGGCCCGCGCCGCCGAGCCCGCGCCAGTGCCGCCCTGGGAGGACCTGCCCGAGGCCGTGGCCGCCCCCGCGCCGGCCCAGCCCGCGGCCGCGCCGGCGCCGGTCGTGGCGGACGACGACGGTCCGCCGGCCTGGGTCGACGAGGCCATTCCCGACGAGGCTGGCGGCGGCTTCGCGCCCGAGCACAGCTTCACCGCCGATCCGGACGACGAATTCGAAACGCTGGCGCCCGCGCCCGCGGCCATGCCGGCGCCACGGGCGCCGACGCCACGCCGCGAATCCGGCGGCCGTGGCCGCGCGGCGCGGTCGCGCCTTGCGGACATGTCGCCGGCCGGCTGGCCCGAGCTGGCTGCGCGCTTGCCGGTCACCGGCCTTGCCGCCGAACTGGCGCGCCAGAGCGAGTGGGCCGGCGTGCAGGGCGACGCGGTGTTGTTGCGCGTGGCCGTGCGCACGCTGGCCGAAAGCGAAAGCCGCGTGCGCCTGCAGACTGTGCTGTGCGAACATTTCGGCCAGGGCCTGCGGCTGGAGATCGAAGTTGGCGTCACCGGAGACGGCACCGCGCATGCGGTGGCCCAGATCGAACGCGCGGCGCGCCAGCAGGCCGCCGAAGACGCGGTGGCGGTCGATCCCTTCGTGCAGGCGCTGGTCGCCGATTTCGGCGGCCGCGTCGTGCCCGGCTCGATCCGCCATGTAGACAATCCGCCGGCCGCCTGAGCGGCGCCGGCCAGACTCAATCCCCTAATCCGAGGAAGCATCGATCATGATGAAAGGACAACTCGCCGGCCTGATGCGCCAGGCGCAGCAAATGCAGGAAAACATGAAGAAGGCGCAGGACGCGCTGGCCGAGATCCAGGTCGAGGGCGCCGCGGGCGGCGGCCTGGTCAAGGTCACCATGACCTGCCGCCATGACGTCAAGCGGGTGGCCATCGACCCCAGCCTGCTGGGCGAGGACAAGGACATGCTCGAAGACCTGGTGGCCGCGGCGTTCAACGACGCGCTGCGCAAGGCCGAGGCCACTTCGCAGGAAAAAATGGCGTCGGTGACCGCCGGCATGCCGCTGCCCCCGGGCATGAAGCTGCCGTTCTGATAGCGCCTTGGCGGTCCGCCGGGCCGCCGGGCGCGCTGCTGTCTGCGCGATGGATCCCCAACTCCCCGAACCCGAACCGCTGATCGCCCTGATCGAGGCGTTGCGCCGCCTGCCTGGCGTGGGCGTGCGCTCGGCCCGCCGCATGGCCTATCACCTGCTGCAGCACGACCTGCAGGGGGCCGACATGCTGGGCCGCGCGCTTTCCGGCGCCGTGCAGCACCTGCGCCATTGCGCGCGCTGCAACAGCTTTACCGAAGACGAGGTCTGCGCGACCTGTGCCAATCCCAAGCGCGATCCCGGCCTGCTGTGCATCGTCGAGACGCCGGCGGACCAGAACATGATCGAGTCCAGCCACGGCTACCGCGGGCTGTACTACGTGCTGATGGGACGCATCGCGCCGCTGGAAGGGGTGGGACCGCGCGAGCTCGACTTCCAGCGCGTCATCGAGCGCGCCTGCGACGGCGTGGTCCAGGAAGTCATCCTGGCCACCAATTTCACCGCCGAGGGCGAGACGACGGCCCACTTCCTGGGCGATGCCCTGAGCGAGCGCGGCCTGAAAGTCACCCGGCTGGCGCGCGGCGTGCCGGCCGGCAGCGAGCTCGAGTATGTCGATGCCGGCACCATTGCCTGGGCCTTGATGGAGCGCCGTTCGACCTAGCCGCCGCCTGACCCGCGCCGCCGGGCGCGCAACCGAGGCGGCGCAAGACCGCCCCCTACGAGGAAGACAGTCTCATGTCCGCGCTGAAAGGACTCAAGGTGCTGGAGCTGGGCACGCTGATCGCCGGGCCGTTCGCGGCCCGCATGTTCGGCGAGTTCGGCGCCGAGGTCATCAAGGTGGAGACCCCGCACGGCCCCGATGGCACGGGCGGCGGCGATCCGATCCGCAGCTGGCGCCACCTGCACCGGGGCGATTCGCTGTGGTGGACCGTGCAGGCGCGCAACAAGCAGTCCATCGCCCTCAACCTGAAGAAGCCGCGCGCGCAGGAGATCGCGCGCAGGCTGGCCCTGGAGGCCGACGTCGTGGTCGAGAACTACCGGCCCGGCGTGCTGGAGAAATGGGGGTTGGGCTACGAGCAGCTGCGCGCCATCAACCCGGCCACCATCATGGTGCGCCTGTCGGGCTATGGCCAGACCGGGCCGCTGCGCGACCTGCCGGGCTTCGGCGCGATCGGCGAGTCCATGGGCGGGCTGCGCTATGTCTCGGGCCATCCCGACCGTCCGCCGGTGCGGGTGGGCATCTCGATCGGCGATTCGCTGGCCGCGCTGCACGGCGTGATCGGCGCGCTGATGGCGCTGCGCCATCGCGACGCTACCGGCGGGCGCTGGAACGGCGCCACCGGCGAGCAATGCCAGGCCGGCCAGGGCCAGATGGTCGACGTGGCGCTGTACGAGTCGGTCTTCAACATGATGGAAAGCCTGGTGCCCGAATACGACGTGGCCGGCGTGGTGCGCGAGCGCACCGGCGGCGCGCTGCCGGGCATCGTGCCGTCGAACACCTACACCACGCGCGATGGGCAGAACATCGTCATCGCCGGCAATGGCGACGCCATCTTCCATCGCCTCATGCTGGCGATCGGACGCAGCGACCTGGCGCACGACCCGCAGCTCGAGCGCAACGACGGGCGGGCGCGGCGCGCCACCGAGATCGACAGCGCCATCCAGCGCTGGTGCGACACCCACACCATCGAGCAGGCGCTGGCCACGCTGCGCGCCGCCGATGTGCCGGTGGGCAAGATCTACAGCGTGGCCGATATGTTCACCGATCCGCAGTTCCTCGCACGCGGCATGATCGAGCAGCATCACTTCCCCGATGGCTCGCCGGTCAAGCTGCCGGCGGTGGTGCCCAAGCTGTCGGAAACCCCCGGCGGCACGCGCTGGCTGGGGCCGCGCTTAGGGGAACATACCGAGGAAGTCCTGAGGTCGCTGGGGTATGATGCAGCGGCGATTGCCGAGCTGGCGCAGACCGGGGCAATCGGGCGCTGAGCGCCCGTCGCGGCCGCGCGGGCGGCTGCCCGAAACCGCAGCAACCAGGAGATCGGCCGCGCCTGGGGCACACCGCCCGCGGGCGGCCCCATAGGAGACGAAAGCATGTCAGTCACCCGTCGTGAACTGCTCAAGCTGGCCGGCGCCGCCGGCGCGATGAGCCTGGCGCCCGCGATCGTGCGCGCCCAGAAGCTGGAAAAGGCCAAGGTCCAGATCGCCGTGGGCGGCAAGCCGCTGATCTACTACCTGCCGCTTACCATCGCCGAGGTCAAGGGCTTCTTCAAGGACGAGGGCCTGGACGTCAGCATCGCCGACTTCGCCGGCGGCTCCAAGGCCTTGCAGGCCGTGGTCGGCGGCAGCGCCGACGTGGTTTCGGGCGCCTTCGAGCATACGCTGAGCCTGCAGGCCAAGGGCCAGTTCTACCGCGCTTTCGCGCTGCAGGGCCGCGCGCCCATGATAGGCGTGGGCGTGTCCAAGAAGAACCTGCCCGGCTACAAGGGCCCGGCCGACCTCAAGGGCAGGAAGATCGGCGTGACCGCGCCCGGATCCTCGACCAACATGGTGGTCAACTTCTTCCTGGCCAAGCATGGCCTGAAGGCTTCGGACGTCTCGTTCATCGGCGTGGGCGCCGGCGCCGGCGCGGTCACCGCGCTGCGCAGCGGCCAGATCGACGCGATCTCCAACACCGACCCGGTGGTGTCCATGCTGGAGACCAGCGGCGACATCCAGATCATCGTCGACACCCGCACGCTCAAGGACACCAAGGAGATTTTCGGCGGCAACATGCCGGCCGGCTGCCTGTACGCGCCGCAGGCCTTCGTCGACGCCAACCCGAACACCGCCCAGGCGCTGACCAACGCCATCGTGCGCGCCGACAAGTGGATCCAGAAGGCCGGCGCCGACGAGATCGCCAAGGCCGTGCCCGAAGGCTATCTGCTGGGCGACCCGGCCGTCTACAAGGCCGCCATCGGCAAGAGCATGGAAGGCCTGTCGCCCGACGGCGTGATTCCCGAGGACGGCGCGGCCACCGCGCTCAAGGCGCTGGCCGCCTTCGTGCCCGATTTCGATGCCGCCAAGGTCGATCCCGCCAAGGCCTGGACCAACGAGTACACCCGCCGCGCCAACGAGAAGTACCCCAATGGCTGAAGCCGCGCTGTCGCTGGAAGGCATTACCTGCACGTTCATCGCGCGCGAGGACCGCAGCCGGCGTTACACCGCGGTGCAGGACACCAGCCTGGCGGTCGCGCCGGGCGAATTCGTGTCCGTGGTGGGGCCCACCGGCTGCGGCAAGTCCACGCTGCTCAACGTGGGCGCCGGCCTGCTGGCGCCGTCCTCGGGCACGGTGCGCGTGTTCGGCCAGGCGCTGGCCGGCATCAACGAGCGGGCCGGCTACATGTTCCAGGGCGAGGCGCTGCTGCCGTGGCGCAGCGCGCTGGAGAACGTGGTGGCCGGCCTGGATTTCGCCGGCGTGCCGCGCGCCGAGGCCGACGAGCGCGGCCGCGAGTGGATGCGCAGGGTAGGGCTGGGCGGCTTCGAGACGCGCTACCCGCACCAGATGTCGGGCGGGATGCGCAAGCGCGTCATGCTGGCCCAGACGCTGATCCGCGATCCCGACATCATTCTCATGGACGAGCCGTTCTCGGCCCTGGACATCCAGACCCGCCAGCTGATGGAGAACGAAGTGCTGGACCTCTGGATGGCCAAGCGCAAGGCCGTGCTGTTCATCACGCACGACCTGGACGAGGCCATCGCCATGAGCGACCGGGTGATCGTGCTGTCGGCCGGCCCGGGCACGCATCCCATCGGCGAGTTCGCCATCGACCTGCCGCGGCCGCGCGACGTGGCCGAGGTCCGCACCCATCCGCGCTTCGTCGAACTGCATGCCGCCATCTGGGGCGTGCTGCGCGAGGAAGTGCTCAAGGGTTATGCCCAGCAGAAGCGAGCCTGAACCATGTCCAAGCTGATCAAGCCGGGCTCGCTGAGCCTACGTTTCTGGCAACTGCTGCTGTTCGTCGTCATCCTGCTGGTCTGGCACGCGGCCTCGCGCGATCCCAAGGTGGCGTTCTTCTTCGGCGAGCCGCTGAAGGTATGGGGGCGCATATGGGCCTGGTTCGTCTCCAACGGCGATATCTATGGCCATCTGTGGGTGACGCTGTCCGAGACCGTGCTGGCGTTTTTCATCGGCACCGTGAGCGGACTGGGCTTCGGCCTGTGGCTGGGCCTGTCGCCCGGCGCCAGCGCCATTCTCGATCCCTACATCAAGGCGGCCAACTCGATGCCGCGCGTCATCCTCGCGCCCATCTTCGGCATGTGGTTCGGGCTGGGCATCTGGTCCAAGGTGGCGCTGGCGGTGACGCTGGTGTTCTTCATCGTCTTCTTCAACGTCTACCAGGGCGTGCGCGAAGTCAGCCCGACGCTGCTGGACAACGCCCGCATGCTGGGCGCGCGCCGGCGCCAGCTGCTGCGCCACGTCTACCTGCCGTCGGCCACCAGCTGGGTGTTTTCCAGCCTGCACACCTCGGTGGGCCTGGCCTTCGTGGGCGCCGTGGTGGGCGAATACCTGGGCTCGGCCAGCGGGGTGGGGTACCTGATCCTGCAGGCAGAGGGCACTTTCGATGTGAACACGGTTTTCGCCGGCATCGTGGTGCTGACCGCCTTCGCGCTGCTGCTCGACTACGTGGTGGGGATGGGCGAGAAACGCCTCATGAAGTGGCAGCCCAAGTCGGGCGAAACCGAAAAACTCTAGCCGGCGGCGCGGGCATGCCCATGCCCGCGCGCCGCATCGGGCTAGGCCGCGCCGTGCGATTCGACCAGCGCGTCCAGCTTGCGCGCATCGGCCACGAACAGGCGGATGCCCTCGGACAGTTTCTCGCTGGCCATCGCGTCTTCGTTGAGCTGCGTACGGAACGCCACCTCGCCGCCATCCAGGCGGACCGCGTCGGCGTCGTCATGGCCGGCCTGTGGCGACAGCGCGGCGGGCACCTCGCCCTCGGTCTGCGACAGCCGGGTCAGCAGTTCCGGGCTGATCGTCAGCAGGTCGCAGCCGGCCAGCGCCAGGATCTGGTCCACGTTGCGGAAGCTGGCGCCCATGATCTCGGTCTCGATGCCGAAGCGCTTGTAATAGCGATAGATGCGGCTGACCGATTGCACGCCCGGATCGTTGGCGCCGCGGCGCGCATCCTCGACCCACTCGGCGCCGGCGTTCTTCTTGTGCCAGTCGTAGATGCGGCCGACGAACGGCGAGATCAGCTGCACGCCGGCGTCGGCGCAGGCCGCCGCCTGCGGCAGGCAGAACAGCAGCGTCAGGTTGCAGCGGATGCCCTCGGCCTGCAGCACGCGCGCGGCCTGGATGCCCTCCCAGGTGGAGGCGATCTTGATCAGCACCCGCTCGCGCGGCACGCCGGCCGCCTGGTACAGGGCGATCAGGCCGCGGGCGCGCTCGACCGTGGCGCGCGTGTCGAAGGACAGGCGCGCATCCACCTCGGTGGAGACCCGGCCCGGCACGATATCGAGGATCTGGCGGCCGAACGCGACCAGCAGGCGGTCGGTGATCTCGGCCGGCGAGGCGCCCTGGTGCGCGCGCGCCGTCTGGACCAGCAGCGGCCGGTACGCCTCCTGCTGCACGGCCTTGAGGATCAGCGAGGGGTTGGTGGTGGCGTCGGTGGGGCGCAGCGCACGCATCGCTTCGAAATCGCCGGTATCGGCAACGACAACGGTATGGCGGCGCAACGCTTCGAGTTGGCTGGGCATAAGGCGAATCTGAGCGGACAATGAGTGGCGGAATCCCTAGGGTAGCACCCCGTCGCGCATGGGCCGGGCAACGGCTGGAAAATTTTGGGGACGTAGCGATGCCGGCATGGCCGTCGGCCCGGATGATCTGCCCGCGCAGCCTTATCCGGCGCGCCATGCGGGGAAAATTGGCCGTCCAGGGTATAATCTGAAAGTTTGATTATCGATTCTGAAACCGGGGTTTACTGTGCTGCCGCAACTTTTTCCCGAGGGGATCAACCGCTTCCCTCCTGCAATTCTGGCTTTGGCGGACGGTACCATTTTTCGGGGCGTATCGATAGGCGCGCCTGGGCATACCGTGGCCGAAGTGGTGTTCAACACTTCGATGACCGGATACCAGGAAATCCTGACAGACCCGAGCTACGCCGGGCAGACCGTCATGCTGACCTATCCCCACATTGGCAATACCGGCGTCAATCCTGAAGACGTCGAGGCCAATCGTGTGTACGCCGCCGGTCTGGTGGTGCGCGACTGCCCGGCGCGCGTGTCCAATTTCCGCGCCACGCAATCGCTGCCCGAGTACCTGAACGCGCAAGGCATCGTCGCCATTGCGGGCATCGACACGCGCAAGCTGACCCGCATCCTGCGCGAGTCCGGCGCCCAGGGCTCGTGCATCCTGGTCGGCGAGGACGCCGAGCGCGCGGTCGAGCTGGCCCGCGGCTTTCCGGGCATGAGCGGCCAGGACCTGGCCAAGGTCGTCTCCATCAAGGAGCGCGCCGACTGGACCCAGGGCACCTGGGAACTGGGCTCGGGCTACACGCAGCCGGCCCAGGACCGCTTCCACGTCGTGGCCTATGACTATGGCGTCAAGAGCAACATCCTGCGCCTGCTGGCCGATCGCGGCTGCCGTGTCACGCTGGTGCCGGCGCAGACTACCGCCGAGGAAGCGTTCAAGCTGCAACCCGACGGCGTGTTCCTGTCCAACGGCCCGGGCGATCCCGAGCCGTGCGACTACGCGGTGGACGCCACGCGCGCCTTCCTGGAGCGCAAGCTGCCGGTGTTCGGCATCTGCCTGGGCCACCAGCTGATGGGCCTGGCGCTGGGCGGCAAGACCGTCAAGATGAAGACCGGCCACCACGGGGCCAACCACCCGGTGCAGGACGTGCAATCCGGGCGCGTCTTCATCACCAGCCAGAACCACGGTTTCGCGGTCGACGCCGCGACCCTGCCGGCCAATACGCGCGTCACGCACATTTCGCTGTTCGACGGCACGCTGCAGGGTTTCGAACTGACCGACCGGCCGGCGTTCTGCTTCCAGGGCCACCCCGAAGCCAGCCCCGGGCCGCACGACATCATCGTGCTGTTCGACAAGTTCATCAGCCTGATGGCCGGCCAGAAATAAAGATTCCACCATGCCCAAGCGTACAGATCTAAAAAGCATCCTCATCATCGGCGCCGGCCCGATCATCATCGGCCAGGCCTGCGAGTTCGACTATTCGGGCGCCCAGGCGTGCAAGGCGCTCAAGGCCGAGGGTTACCGGACCATCCTGGTCAACAGCAACCCCGCCACCATCATGACCGACCCCGAAACGGCGGACGTCACCTATATCGAGCCCATCACGTGGCAAGCGGTCGAGAAGATCATCGAGCGCGAGAAGCCCGATGCGCTGCTGCCCACCATGGGCGGCCAGACCGCGCTGAACTGCGCGCTCGACCTGGCCCACCACGGCGTGCTGAAAAAGCACAACGTCGAGCTGATCGGCGCCAACGAGCACGCCATCGAGAAGGCCGAAGACCGCCAGAAGTTCAAGCAGGCCATGACCGACATCGGCCTGGAATCGGCCAAGTCGGGCGTGGCCCACTCGATGGACGAGGCCTGGGAAGTGCAGCGCCGCATCGCGGCCGACATCGGCACGGCGGGCTTTCCCGTCGTCATCCGCCCCAGCTTCACGCTGGGCGGCTCGGGCGGCGGCATCGCCTATAACGCCGAGGAATTCGAGGTCATCTGCCGCCGCGGGCTGGAAGCCTCGCCGACCAAGGAGCTGCTGATCGAGGAGTCGCTGCTCGGCTGGAAAGAGTTCGAGATGGAAGTGGTGCGCGACAAGGCGGACAACTGCATCATCGTCTGCTCGATCGAGAACCTGGACCCGATGGGCGTGCACACCGGCGATTCGATCACCGTGGCGCCGGCCCAGACGCTGACCGACAAGGAATACCAGATCATGCGCAACGCGTCGATCGCGGTATTGCGCGAGATCGGCGTGGACACCGGCGGTTCGAACGTGCAGTTCGCGGTCAATCCGCAGAACGGCCGCATGATCGTCATCGAGATGAACCCGCGCGTGTCGCGTTCGTCGGCGCTGGCCTCCAAGGCCACCGGCTTTCCCATCGCCAAGGTCGCCGCGCGCCTGGCCGTGGGCTACACGCTGGACGAGCTGCGCAACGAGATCACCGGCGGCGCCACCCCGGCCTCGTTCGAGCCGACCATCGACTACGTGGTCACCAAGGTGCCGCGCTTCGCGTTCGAGAAATTCCCGCAGGCCGATGCGCGCCTGACCACCCAGATGAAGTCGGTGGGCGAAGTCATGGCCATGGGCCGTACTTTCCAGGAGTCGTTCCAGAAAGCCCTGCGCGGCCTGGAAGTCGGCGTGGACGGCCTGAACCAGAAGACCACCGACCGCGAGAAGCTGCAGATCGAGCTGGGCGAGCCCGGCCCCGAGCGCATCTGGTACGTGGGCGATGCCTTCGCCCAGGGCTTCACGCTGGACGAGGTGCACGGCCTGACGCGCATCGATCCGTGGTTCCTGGCGCAGATCAAGGAAATCGTCGACATCGAGCTCGCGCTCGAGCAGAAGACGCTGGCCGATCTCGACTACGCCACCCTGTGGGAGCTGAAGCGGCGCGGTTTTTCCGACCGCCGCCTGGCGTTCCTGCTGGATTCGTCCGAGTCCGAAGTGCGCAAGCTGCGCCACCAGCTCAACGTGCGTCCGGTCTACAAGCGCGTGGACACCTGCGCCGCCGAATTCGCCACCAACACCGCGTACATGTATTCCACGTACGAGGAAGAGTGCGAGTCCCAGCCGACCGACCGCAAGAAGATCATCGTGCTCGGCGGCGGTCCGAACCGCATCGGCCAGGGCATCGAGTTCGACTATTGCTGCGTGCACGCCGCGCTGGCGCTGCGCGAAGACGGCTACGAGACCATCATGGTCAACTGCAACCCGGAAACCGTCTCGACCGACTACGACACCTCCGATCGCCTGTACTTCGAGCCGCTGACGCTGGAAGACGTGCTGGAAATCGTCCACAAGGAAAATCCGGTTGGCATGATCGTCCAGTACGGCGGCCAGACCCCGCTGAAACTGGCGCGCGCGCTCGAGGCCAACGGCGTGCCCATCATCGGCACCAGCCCCGAGTCGATCGACGTGGCCGAGGATCGCGAGCGCTTCCAGAAGCTGCTGAACAAGCTGGGCCTGCGCCAGCCGCCCAACCGCACCGCGCGCACCGAGGCCGAGGCCCTGGCGCACGCCAGCGAGATCGGCTACCCGCTGGTGGTGCGCCCCAGCTACGTGCTGGGCGGGCGCGCGATGGAAATCGTGCACGAGCAGCAGGACCTCGAGCGCTACATGCGCGAGGCCGTCAAGGTCAGCAATGACTCGCCGGTGCTGCTGGACCGCTTCCTGAACGACGCCACCGAAGTCGACGTGGACTGCCTGGCCGACGGCCAGACCGTGTTCATCGGCGGCGTCATGGAGCACATCGAGCAGGCCGGCGTGCACTCGGGCGACTCGGCGTGCAGCCTGCCGCCGTACTCGCTGTCGGCCGAGGTGATCGCCGAGATCAAGCGCCAGACCACCATGATGGCCAAGGCGCTCAACGTCTCGGGCCTGATGAACGTGCAATTCGCCATCCAGGGCGGCGACGTCTACGTGCTGGAAGTGAATCCGCGCGCCTCGCGCACCGTGCCGTACGTGTCCAAGGCCACCGGCCTGCAGCTGGCCAAGATCGCCGCGCGCGCCATGGCCGGCCGCACGCTGGCCGACCAGGGCATCACGCGCGAAGTCGTGCCGCCGTACTTCAGCGTCAAGGAAGCCGTCTTCCCGTTCGTCAAGTTCCCGGGCGTGGACACCATCCTCGGCCCGGAAATGAAGTCGACCGGCGAAGTCATGGGCGTGGGCAACAGCTTCGGCGAGGCCTTCGTCAAGTCGCAGCTGGCCGCCGGCGTGCGCCTGCCCGACTCGGGCACGGTCTTCATCAGCGTGCGGAACCAGGACAAGCCGCGCGCCGTCGAGGTCGCCCGCGGCCTGCACAACCTGGGCTTCAAGCTGGTGGCCACGCGCGGCACCGCAGCCGAGATCGAGGCCGCCGGCATTCCGGTGCAGGTGGTCAACAAGGTCACCGAGGGCCGTCCGCACATCGTCGACATGGTCAAGAACGGCGAAGTCTCGCTGGTGATCAACACCGTCGAAGAGCGCCGCAACGCCATCGCCGACTCGCGCACCATCCGCACCCAGGCGCTGGCCAACCGCATCACGTTCTTCACCACCATCGCCGGCGCGCGCGCCGCGGTGGAAGGCATGCAATTCATGCGCCAGGGGCTGGGCCTGCAGGTCTACCCCTTGCAGGAGCTGCACGCCGGGCTGACCGCGCAGTAAGGCGGCGCCTCGAACGTCCGCCCCATCCACGGCGCCATGCCGGGATGGGGTTTTTTTTTGGTGCCTGTCCCCGCGGGGACAGGCACCGCCGCACAGCCAAGTCCGGTATCCTGGCGCGGACATCCGTTTCCCGATTCCAGGACGACAGGCATGCAGCATGTATTCATCACGGGCGCCAGCAGCGGGCTGGGGCAGGCACTGGCGCGGCGCTACGCCGCCGATGGCGCGCGGCTGGGGCTGCTGGGCCGGCGCGCGCAGGCGCTCGAGGCGCTGGCGTCCAGCCTGCCCGGGCAGCACCGCTGCTATGCCGTGGACGTGCGCGACCGCGCGGCGCTGCACGCGGCCGCGCAGGATTTCATCGCCCATTGCGGCGGGCGGGTCGATGTCGTGATCGCCAGCGCCGGGGTCAGCGCCGGCACGCTGACCGAAGCGGGCGAGGACTACGCGGTGTTCAAGGAAATCGTCGACACCAACCTGCTGGCCACCGTCGCCACCTTCGAGCCCTTCATCGCCGGCATGCGCGCCGCGCGCGCCGGGCGGCTGGTGGGCATCGCCAGCGTCGCGGGCGTGCGCGGGCTGCCCGGCGCCGGCGCCTACAGCGCGTCCAAGGCGGCGGTCGCGACGTATTGCGAAAGCCTGCGGCTGGAGTTGGCGCAGGCCGGCGTGCGGGTGGTGACCATCGCGCCGGGCTATGTGAAAACCGCCATGACGGCTCACAACCCTTATGCCATGCCGTTCCTGATGGAAGCCGACGCTTTCGCCGGGCGCGCCCATGCGGCGATCGCGCGCGGCGTGTCGTATCGGGTGATTCCCTGGCAGATGGGCGTGGTGGCCAAGCTGATGCGCCTGTTGCCCGACGCCGTCTATGACCGCCTGGCGCGCGACGCGCCGCGCAAGCCGAGGCGAGGGCAGTAGGGGGCGAGCGGCGGCGGTATCCGGGGCGCCTGCCCCCGCATGGGGGAGCGACACCCGCGGCAAGTGTGCCTGTCCCCGCAGGGACAGATACCGTCTTGGCGGGCTAGCGTCGATGGCGTACGGCAGTGTGCCTGTCCCCGCGGGGACAGGCACACGCACGGGCAGGCGCCTGTCGTGGCGTCAGGGGGTTACGTCATTGCCGGTTTCGGCGCCGATGTGCTCGACATCGCCCCAGCCCAGGACTTCCCATTTGCGCTGCGCGATCGCGACGCGGTTGATGCTGACGTTGAGCAGCGCGGCGTAGCGCGGGGCATCCAGGGGCACGCCGCTGGCATGGCGCCAGATGATGTCGAGCGCGCCGCCGTGCGTGACGGCCAGGATGCGCTCGCCGGCGTGGCGGGCCGCCAGGTCGTCGACGGTGGCGATGATGCGCGCCTGGAACTGCCCCAGCGTCTCGCCGCCTTCCAGCGCACGCAGCGGATCGCGGCTGCGCCAGGCCTGCGCGGCCTGCGGCGCCTGCTGTTCCAGGTTCTCCATTTCCAGTCCTTCCAGCACGCCGAAACCGCGTTCGCGGATGCCGGGCTCGGTGCGTACCCGCAGCTGCAGCGCGGCCGACAGCGAGGCCGCCGTGTCGTGCGCGCGCTTGAGATCGCTGCTGTAGAGCGCGGCGAAGGGGTGTTCGCTGGCCGTATCGCGCAGCCGCTCGGCCAGCAGGCGGGCCTGCTCGCGGCCGGATTCGTTCAGCGGGATGTCCTGCCAGCCTTGCAGGCGGCGTTGGCGGTTCCAGTCGGTTTCGCCGTGTCGGATGAACCAGATTTCAGTCATGCGCTTGTATTCATGTGGCCACGGCGGCGCCGGGCTTCCAGATTTTTTGAATCATGGAGATTAACGCGACCAGCATGGGTTCGCCAGCCTGCTCGGGCGGGG
The DNA here is from genome assembly GCF_900636925.1 of Bordetella bronchiseptica. NCBI lineage: Bacteria > Pseudomonadati > Pseudomonadota > Betaproteobacteria > Burkholderiales > Alcaligenaceae > Bordetella > Bordetella bronchiseptica. Next base: position 3,623,805 of record NZ_LR134326.1, on the reverse strand, counting down.
CGATGAAACCCAGCGTGGCGTCGGCGCGCGCCTGGCCCCATACGATGAAGTCGCCGGCGGCCGCGCCGGCCAGGGCGGTTTCCTCGCGCAGCAGGGCGCAGCCGGCGCCGGCGCGCACCAGCGCGTCCAGGTTGGACTGGTCGTCGTTCTGCATCACCACTCGCGGCGCCAGGCCGTGCCGCTCGAACATATCGCGCAACAGCAGGTGCAGGTGGCTGCCGGACGGGCCGTCCAGCCAGGGCAGCTGGGCGATGTCGCGCCAGCCGGCGCGCTTCAGGGTATCGGCCAGCGAGGCGGGCAGGGCGATGCGGTAGCGCACGCTGCGCAGGGCATGCCAGGTCACGCCGCGCGGCGGGTGCGCGACGATGGTTAGCGCGCCGGCCAGCCGCGCCGTGCCGACTTGTTCGAGCAGGGCGGTGGACGGCAGCACGTGGGTTTTCAGCTCCACCAGCGGCAGGCGCTGCCGCAGCGCGGCGGCCAGCTCGCCCAGGCGCAGGAAGTCGGGCTGCTCGCTCGGCACGCCCAGGTCGATCACGCCTTGCAGCTGGCCTTGCAGCTGGCGGGCCTCGGACTTGAGCTGGGCGCCCAGCACCAGCAGCGCCTCGGCGGTGGGCAGCAGCGCTTCGCCGGCCTTGGCCAGGCTAAGCCGGCCCGCGGCCCGGTCGAACAGCGCCACGCCCAGGCTCTGCTCCAGCGCCTTCAATTGGGCGGTGACGGCGGGCTGGGTCAGCGACAGCGCTTCGGCGGCCTTGGTCAGGTTGCCCAGGCGGGCGACGGTGACGAAGGCGCGGATCTGGTAGATCTCCATGGCCGCAGTCTACGGCGAGCCGGGGCCCCGGCGCGAGCAGGGGGCGTTCATGCCGCCAGCAGCCTGATCTGGGTGGGCTCCAGGCCCACGGCCACGGGCGCGCCGACGGGAAACGGCGACAGGCCGGCCAGATGGTGCTGGTCCGCCGTCAGCCGCTGTTCGCCGACCTGCACCTGGTAGCGGGTGAACTCGCCCAGGAACTCGCTGCTTTCGACCACGCCGGGCAGCCACACATAGCGCGCGTCGCCCGTGCCGTCGGCCATTTCGATCAGCACAGTGTGGGGCCGGAAACTGGCCGCGAGGCGCCCGGCCTGCGGCGCGTCGCCATTGACCGGCAGGTGCAGCTCGCCCACGCCGTCGACGGCCAGCACCACGCCGCCGCGCGAGCGCTCGCGCACCTCGCCTTCCAGCACGTTCATGGTGCCGACGAAGTTGGCCACGAAGCGGTTGACCGGATAGTCGAACAGCGTGCTGGGCGCGCCGATCTGCTGCACCACGCCATGGTCCAGCACCGCCATGCGGTCGGCCGTGGTCATGGCCTCTTCCTGGTCGTGGGTGACGAAGATGGTGGTGATGCCCAGCCGCCGCTGCAGCGACAGCAGGTCCTGGCGCATCTGCACCCGCAGCTTCTTGTCCAGGTTGGACAGGGGTTCGTCCAGCAGCAGCACCTGCGGCTCGATGACAATGGTGCGCGCCAGCGCCACGCGCTGCTGCTGGCCGCCGGACAGTTGGTTGGGACGGCGCCGCCCGAAGTCGGCCAGGCCCACGAGTTCGAGCGCGGCGGCGACCTTGTCGCGGATCTCGGCGCGCGGCAGGCGCCGCTCGACCAGGCCGAAGGCAACGTTGTCCCACACCGTCATGTGCGGCCACAGCGCATAGTTCTGGAACACCATGCCGATATTGCGGTCCCAGGGCGGCGTGGCGCCGATGTCGCGGCCGTCGACCAGCAGCTGCCCATGGCTTTGCCGGTTGAAGCCGGCGATCAGGCGCAGCAGGGTGGATTTGCCCGATCCCGACGGGCCGAGCAGGGCGAAGAATTCGCCGGGCTCGATATGGATGCTGATGTCCTTGAGGACTTCGTTCCTGCCATAGGAAAGCCGGATGTTGCGGCATTCGACGCTGACTTTCTTCATGAGGATTCCCCGCTGCGCGCCGGCCGCTGGCGCGCCGAGGCGCGCTCGACCAGCAAGTGAGATACATAGGTGCCGATGCCGACCGCGACCACGGCCAGCACGCCCAGCGCCGCGCCCGGGCCGCGCCCGGCCGCGCTTTGCATGTACAGGTAGATGCCGTAGCTCATGGGCGCCTGGCTGTCGCGCGTGACCAGCATGATGGTGGCCGACAGCTCGACCGCGGCGGTGATGAAGCTGGTGACGAAGCCGGCCAGCATGCCGCCGGCCATCAACGGCACGACGATGCGGCGGATGGTGCGCAGCCGGCTGGCGCCCAGCGACTCGGCCGCCTCTTCGAGCGACACGTTGATCTGCTGCAGGGCCGCCACGCACGAGCGCAGCGCATAGGGCAGGCGCCGCACCGAATAGGCGATCATGATCAGCACCCAGGACGAGGTGAGCAGCACGCCGGTGCCGGGGATTTCCACCCCCCGGAAAGTGCGCAGGTAGCCGATGGCCAGCACGATGCCCGGAATCGCCAGCGCCGCCGAGGCGATGAAGTCGAGCCACTGGCGCGCCGGCAGGCGGGTGCGCAGCATCAGGTAGGCGATGGCGGTGCCCAGCACGACGTCGACGCCGGCGGCCAGGCCGCAGTACAGCAGCGTATTGGCGATCATGCCCTGCGACTCGGTGAAGACCGCGGTGTAGTGGGCGAGCGTGTAGCCGTCGGGCAGCGGCGCATAGCTCCAGACACTGGCCAGCGACAGCAGCAGCACGCCCAGGTGGGGCGAGAGCACCAGCAGCAGCACCGCGCCGATCCAGGCATAGGCCAGCACCGACTCGACCGGGCGCAGGCGGCGCTTGTGGATGGCGTTGCCGCCCTTTTGCAGGGTCGAGTAGTCCTTGCCCTTGAGCACGCGGGCCGACAGCCACAGCGCCAGGATGGAAAAGCCGATCATGATCACGCTGATCACGTAGCCCAGGGGATCTTCCAGCCCGACCTGGGTGATGCGCAGATAGGCCTGCGGCGCCAGCATGTTGGTGGTGCCCAGCACCAGCGGCGTGCCCAGGTCGTCGAACACCTTGACGAACACCAGCGAGGTGCCGGCCAGGTAGCCGGGCAGCGCCAGCGGAAAGATGATGCGGCAGAACAGCCGGAACCCGCGCGACCCCAGATTGAAGGCGGCTTCCTCCATCGATCCGTCGATGTTGCGCAGCGCGACCACCAGGTTCATCAGGATGAACGGGAAGTAATGCAGCGATTCGACGAAGATGACGCCGTTCAATCCGTCCATGAAGGGCAGGGTGATGCCGAGCCAGTCGTCCAGCAGCAGGTTGACGCTGCCCGAGCGGCCGAAGATCAGCTGCATGGCCACCGCGCCCACGAACGGCGGCATGATCAGCGGCAGCACGCCCAGGGTCTGGATCAGCAGCGCGCCGCGGAACTCGAAGCGCACCGTGAAGTAGGCCAGCGGCACCGCGATCAGCGAGGCCAGCAGCGACGACCAGCCGGCCACGTACAGGCTGTTGAAGAAGGCTTCCTTCATCAGCGGCTGGTTGAAGAAGGCGCCGAAGTGGCCCAGCGTGAAACTGCCGTCGGCGTTGACGAAGGCGGTGTAGAACACCGTGCCCACCGGAAACACCAGGAACAGCGCCAGGAAGGCGAGCACCAGCAAGGCGGCCAGCGCCGGCCCCGCGGGCAGGCGGAAAGTACCCGTAGAGGTCATGAAGATCCCGGATGTGAACGGACGAGGGCCAGGATGCGGGGCGCGCGCGGCGCGCCCCGCGGGGTGGCGGCGGCGCCTAGAGCGCGGCCGCCTCGCGCGCCAGCTTTTGCGCTTGCTCGTAGTTGGCGCGGGCCTTGCCGTTCCACTCGCCTTCGAGCTGCGTGATCTGCTGGTTGACCGCGGCGTCCTTCTTGTTGCCGGCGAACAGCTTGAGGAACGCCGGGTCGGCGGCGCGCTGGGCGTCGACCAGCGGCGTCCAGGCCAGCTGGCGCGCCTGCGCCAGCAGCTCGGCCGCCTTGCCTTGCCCGGCGCGTTCGCCCAGCTTGGCTTCGGCGTCGTAGATGGCCTTGGTGGCGGCCTGCAGCTCCTTGAGCCGGAAGGTGATGGTCTGGTCGAACAGGCTCTGGACCACGTAGTAGCGCGCCTGCGACAGGTCGGCGTCGAAGTGCACCTTGCTGCGCTTGGCGATCTCGGCCGGGTCGGGATAGCCCGGCGGGATCTTGCCGGCCAGCGCCGCGTACGGCAGCACCGGCAGGCGCGAGATCTTCGGTTCGAGCAGCAGTTCCTGGCCGGCCTGGCTGAGCGTGAAGGCGATGAACTTCTTGCCTTCCTCGGTGTTCTTCGCGCCTTCGATGAGCGCGATGTTGGCCGGCACGATGGCGGTCTCGGACGGATAGACGAAATCGACCGGGAACTTGGAGTACTTGCTCGACAGGCCGAAGAAATCGATCACCGGACCGGCGCCGAACTGGCCGTTGTTCACGCCGTCGGGCACGCCGAAGGAACGCTCGGTGACCGCGCTGGCGTTGCCCGACATGCGCAGCAGGGTGCCCCAGCCGTCATTCCAGCCTTCGCCTTGCAGGATCGTTTCCACCGTCAGGTGCATGGTGCCCGAGCGCGACGGCGCGGTGATGCCGACGTGGCCGAACCAGTGCGGCGCCAGCAGGTCCTTCCATTCGACCGGCGCGGGCAGCTTGTTGGCCTTGATGTAGCGCGTGTTGTAGATGATGCCGTAGCCGGCCAGCGCCTGGCCCATATACATGCCCGAGGGGTCGTTGATCGGGTAGCTGCCGATCTTGTCGGGCACGGCCGGGTTGGCCACGTCCGGCGCCTTGGCCAGCAGCTTGTCGCGGCCCAGCACCTCGAAGGCGTCGGGGGCGCTGGCCCAGAAGACTTCCGGACGCTGGCCGGCCGGGGTTTCGCGCACGAAGGCGATGCCCGACACGGTGTTCTTGTTGAGGATCTCCAGCTTGATGTCCGGATGGGCCTTCTCGAAGGCCGCCTTGTAGGCCTGGGTCAGGTCCTTGGGGAAAGACGTGATGACCGTTACCGTGCCGGCCAGGGCCGGCGCGCAGGCAGCCATGATGGCCGCTGCGAGGACTGGGCGCAACGCTTGCATGGGTCTCCTCCTTTTTTGAGTTGTGGCAAGACCTTAATGCCCGTGTTCCCCCGAGTCCAATCAGAAATTTTGATGCGCGCCATCAACGGCGCGGCCGGCTTCAGCGCGCCGCCAGCCGCTGCGCCAGGCGCAATTGCTCTTCCAGCAGCTTCTGGATCTGCCCCTGGATGGCGAAGGCCTGGCGGTTCAGGTCCTGCAGCTGCCGGGCCTGCTGCTCGGCGGTGGCGTTGCTTTCGCGCACCTGGCGCATCTGGCGCATGATGGCCGCCAGCTGGCGCTGCAGAGCCTGCAAGGCCTCGGCCGCGGGGCTGCCGGCCTCGTCCTTCGCGCCGCTGGCGGCGGCCCGGTCGCGCAACTGCCTGGCGTACTGGTCGAACGCGCCGGCGGAGATGCGCGATGAAACGGAACTGACGGTCATGGTGGCGGCGCCCGCGTGGATTAGGGTTAGTCCTTAATACGGCAGGCGCGCGGACGAACTTAAACATATTGCTGCGCGCTTCCGACCCCCCTTACACTTGCGCCGCCCATCCCTTCAACTTCCACGCATACCTATGTCCAATACCTATTTCCCGCGCTGGCGGCTGGCCGACGACACCGTGCCGGGCGCGGTCATCGCGCCCGACGAACGCCTGTCCTGGCCCAAGAACATCGCCATGGGGGCCCAGCACGTGGTCGCCATGTTCGGTTCCACCGTGCTGGCGCCGCTGCTGATGGGTTTCGACCCCAATGTGGCGATCCTCATGTCCGGCATCGGCACGCTGATCTTCTTCCTGTTCGTCGGCGGCCGGGTGCCCAGCTACCTGGGCTCCAGCTTCGCCTTCATCGGCGGGGTGGTGGCGGTCACCGGCTATGTGGCGCCCGGCGCCAACGCCAATATCGGCGTGGCGCTCGGCGCGATCATCGCCTGCGGCCTGGTGTACGCGCTGATCGGCCTGGTCGTATGGGCGGCCAGCGCGCGCGGCAACGGGGCGCGCTGGATCGAGGCCATGATGCCGCCGGTCGTCACGGGCGCGGTGGTGGCGGTGATCGGCCTGAACCTGGCCCCGATCGCCGCCAAGGGCGCCATGGGTTCGTCTGGCTTCGAGGCCAGCATGGCGTTGATGACCATCCTGTGCGTGGGCGGCATCGCCGTCTACACGCGCGGCATGGTGCAGCGGCTGCTGATCCTGGTCGGCCTGGTGCTGGCCTGCGTCATCTACGCGGTCTGCGCCAACGGCCTGGGGCTGGGCGCGCCCATGGACTTCGCCAAGGTGGCCGCCGCGCCGTGGTTCGGCCTGCCCAGCTTCGCCGCGCCGGTGTTCGAGCCGCAGGCCATGGGCCTGATCGTGCCGGTGGCCATCATCCTGGTGGCCGAGAACCTGGGCCACGTGAAGGCGGTCGCCGCCATGACCGGACAGGACCTGGACCGCTACGTGGGCCGCGCCTTCGTGGGCGACGGCGTGGCGACCATGGTTTCCGGCGCCGTCGGCGGCACCGGGGTGACCACCTACGCCGAGAATATCGGCGTGATGGCCGTGACGCGCATCTATTCCACGCTGGTGTTCGTGGTGGCGGCCGTGATCGCGCTGGTGCTGGGGTTCTCGCCCAAGTTCGGCGCGCTGATCCAGACCATCCCCGGCCCCGTGCTGGGGGGCATGTCGGTCGTGGTGTTCGGCCTGATCGCCATCGCCGGCGCGCGCATCTGGGTGGTCAACCAGGTCGATTTCAGCGACAACCGCAATCTGATCGTGGCCGCCGTGACCCTGGTGCTGGGGGCGGGCGACTTCAGCGTCAAGCTGGGCGATTTCTCGATGAACGGCATCGGCACCGCCACGTTCGGCGCCATCATCCTGTACGCCCTGCTGGGCCTGGCGCGCCGCCGCTGACGGCGCGCCAACCCGGCACCGGGGCCGCGCTCAGCGGGCCGCGGCCGGCGGCAGGGCGGCATGGTCGCCCGCCGGCCCGGCCAGCGGCGCGGCGGCGACGTCGATGATGGCGCCGCCCTGCGTCCTGAAGACCGCCGCCGCGGCCGCCAGGTGGCGGGCCTGTTCTTCCATGGCCGTGGCCGCCGCCGCGGCCTGTTCGACCAGCGCGGCATTCTGCTGGGTGGTTTCGTCCATTTGCGAAATCGCCAGGCTGACCTGGTCGATGCCGCTGGCCTGCTGGGCCGAGGCGGCCGAGATTTCCCCCATGATGTCGGCCACGCGCTGTACCGAGGCCACCACCTCGTCCATGGTGCCGCCGGCGCTGGCGACCTGTTGCGAGCCGGCGCGCACCGTCGCCACCGAACTCTCGATCAGGGCCTTGATCTCCTTGGCCGCCTGCGCGGCGCGCTGGGCCAGGCTGCGCACCTCGCCCGCCACCACCGCGAAGCCCTTGCCCTGTTCGCCGGCGCGCGCCGCCTCGACCGCGGCATTCAGCGCCAGGATATTGGTCTGGAAGGCGATGCCGTCGATCACGGTGACGATGTCGGCGATCTGGCGCGAGCTCGCGGAGATGCCGTGCATGGTCTGCACCACCTGCGCGACCGACTCGCCGCCGCGCTGCGCCACCTGCATGCTGACGGCGGCCAGCTGATTGGCCTGCGCGGCATTGTCGGCGTTCTGCTTGACCGTGGTGGCCAGTTCCTCCATGGTGGCCGCGGTCTCTTCCAGGGCGGCGGCCTGTTCCTCCGTGCGGCTGGACAGGTTGGCGTTGCCGGCCGAGATCTCGGCCGCGCCGACGTTGATTTCGTCGACGCCGCGCCGCATGACGGCGATGGTGCGCGTCAGGCCTTCCTGCATGCGCTTGAGCGCCGCGAACAGCGCGCCGATTTCATTGGCCGAGCGCACCTCGATGCGCGCGGTGAGGTCGCCGTCGGCGATGCGGTCGAAGTGATGGCCGGCCTCCAGCAAGGGGCGCAGCACCGCGCGGCGCACGAACAGCCAGCCGGCCAGGGTCAGCAGCACGCCCAGCGCGGCCAGCGCGATGGCGCTCCAGCGGGCCACGACATGGGTGTCTTCGGCGCCGCTGCGCACTTCGTCGCTGTGCGCCTGTACCCTGGCCAGAAAGGCTTCCATGTCGCGCTGGAATGCATGTTCGGCCTGCTGCGCGCGATTCATGGCGGCCAGGGCGGGCTCGGCCTGGCCGGCGTCGACGGCGGCGGCCAGCTCGTCCAGCACCGACTGGTAGGCGCGCCAGCGCGTCTGCAGGGTCGCGGCCAGCTCGGCCGCGGCCGGCTCCTTGGGCACGTCCACGTAGCGCTGGAATTGCGTGGCCGCCTGGCGCTGCGCCGCGCCGGCCTGCTGGTGCAGGGTCGCCACCGGGTCCAGGTGATTGGCCTGCAGGTTGGCCAGGGCCTCCAGCAGGGCGACGCGGGCGCGCAGCGCCGCGCCGCTGGCCTCGAACAGCGGGTCGACCTGGTTGACGGCGACCTGGTTCAGCCCCTCGATCTCGGCGGCGCTCCTGCCCGCGTTGCGCCACGTCAGGGCGCCCGACAGCATCAGCACCGCCAGGAAGCAGGCGAATACCGCCACCATCGCGGTGCGGACCTTGATCCTTTCAAGCATGGGCATCTCCTGGGTAGGGTCTTGCGCAATAAGCGTCGACGACGTGCGCGGCGTACCCGCGCGGGAAGTGTCAGGCCGTGACGTGGAATCCGTTGTTGATGTGGAATTCGACTTAAATGATCGGTATTCGGTATTAATTTGTTATTTGTAGTTATATATACGAATATTCATACCCGGATTTGCCCTAAGTTGGTGCGTTTTCGACGGGTGCTTTCGATTGCCCGGGGCCTCCGGCACATGAAGGAATGCGCGGCAACGCCGGGCCCGCGCTGCGATCGGCGGCCAACACGCAGGTTTTGTGGCTTTTCCGCCGCCAACATGCGCCGAAACCTACGCCTGGCTTACAGGCTTGCAATTCCGGTGGACTTTGCCGACAATGTCACCTGATTGCCCCGGTTCCGACCCGAGCCGGGGTTTTGTTTTGGTCGACGCTTGGCCGCCGGATGCGGCAGGCCGATCAAAGAGGAGACAGCAAAGGGGAGCCTCGGTCGGGTTCGACCTTGTCTCGTCTTTTGTTCGCCTGTCTTCCGCAGCGGCCCGCCTGCTTCATGGCGAGGCCATACACCAAGCCGAGACCTTCACCGAAACGCTCCGTCGGGGGCGTTTTCTACTTTTGTTTGGGAAACGACATGTCTGCCATTCCTTTGACCGTGCGCGGGGCCGAGCGCTTGCAGCAAGAACTGCATCGGCTTAAGACCGTTGAGCGTCCTGCGGTGATCAGCGCCATTGCGGAGGCGCGTGCGCAGGGTGATTTGTCGGAAAATGCCGAGTACGACGCCGCCCGCGAACGCCAGGGCTTCATCGAAGGCCGGATCTCCGAACTCGAGGGTACGCTTTCGAACGCGCACCTCATCGATCCGACGGCGCTCGACGCCGAAGGCCGTGCCGTGTTCGGCGCGACCGTGGAAATCGAAGACCTCGACTCGGGCGACCGCCTGACCTACCAGATCGTGGGCGACGTCGAAGCCGACATCAAGTCCAACCTGATTTCGGTCTCCAGCCCGGTGGCCCGCGCCCTGATCGGCAAATCCGAGGGCGATGTGGTCGAAGTGAAGGTGCCGGCTGGCGTGCGCGAGTACGAAGTCATCGGTGTGCGTTATCTCTGACGCCGATTCCGCCCCCCTGCATACTCATGGCCAATGACCGACGCCGTTTCCACCATCAGCCAGCCGCTTGCGGCCAGGCGGGGTGGCACAGCCGCAGCCGTCGCGCTGCAGGCGTCCCGGATGCGATATCCCGGGCTCCGGTCGTGGCCAGCGTATTCCCCTTCTCGGCCGTCAACGGCTTGGGGGGCGCGGTATTCATCCGAATTCCTGAACGCCGGGCCGTGCGCCGGGCGTCTGCATCGTTGTCGCGCCGCGACGCACGGAACGTGCCGTCGGGCGCCGCAACGCCGGGCCGCGCCGCCTAGGCGGCCAGCCTGAAACCGGCGGGCCCGTCCGGGCCGGCCAGATCAAGTACTATCGCTTGTTTGCCCGTGCGGGCTTGCGGCCGGCCAGGCCGCCACGCGCTCCGGCGCGCAGGCTCAGCGCGCTGCCGCTGCGGCGCGGAATGGCGTGGCCCGGCGATGCCTTGCGCGTGGACGGACGCGCCGGACGGCCGGCCTGGTTCAGGTCGTCGCGGCCGGGGCGTGCGCCAGCGGCGGGCGCAGCCGCTTCGGCGGCCTTGCGCGCCGGGCGCGTCTTGGTCAGGCGCTTGCCTTCGGCGGCCATCTTCTTGGGCGTATGAGGCTCGGAAGGGCGGCGCTTGGCGGGCGTGTCGGCGGCGGCCTTGGCCGCGGCCGCGCGCAGGTCGGGCCGGAACAGGATCAACGTCTTGCCCAGGTGATGCACCGCGGCGCACGACAGCGTGTCGCAGATCGTGGCCAGCATGGCTTCGCGCGCCTCGCGATCGTCGCCGCCGGCCCGCACCTTGATCAGCTCGTGGGCGGTCAGGGCCAGGTCGATTTCCTTCAGGACGGCGTCGGTCAGGCCGTTGTCGCCGATCAGGACGACAGGGCGCAATGGGTGGGCGGCGGAGCGCAAGTCGCTGCGTTCGCGAGAGGTAAGTTCTAATATAGGCATGCTTGGAATTGTACGGTAATGGCCAAGAATAAATTCTCCAAAGACTGGATTCACCAGCACATCAACGACCCCTATGTGAAACTGGCGCAACAGAAGGGCTACCGGGCCCGCGCCGCCTTCAAGCTGCTCGAGATCCTGGACGCCGAAAAGCTGATGCGCCGCGGCGACATCGTGGTCGACCTGGGCTCGGCGCCGGGCAGCTGGTCGCAGGTGGCGCGCGAGCGCCTGGCCGGGCCGGGCGGGGCGGTCGACGGGCGCATCATCGCGCTGGACCTGCTGCCCATGGAGCCGGTGGCCGGGGTGGAGTTCATCCAGGGCGATTTCCGCGAAGAGGCGGTCCTGGAGCAGCTCGCCCGGATGGTGGAGGGGCAGCCGGTGGACCTTGTGATTTCCGACATGGCCCCCAACTTGTCGGGGGTAGGCGTGGCGGACTCGGCCCGCATCCAGCATGTCTGCGAGCTTGCGCTCGAATTCGCCTGCGCCCACCTCAAGCCCAACGGGGCGTTGATCGTCAAGGCTTTCCACGGCAGCGGGTTTTCCCAGATCGTGCAGTCGTACAAGCAGCGCTTCAAGCGCGTGGTCGAACGCAAGCCCAAGGCGTCCCGGGACAAATCCTCCGAAACCTTTCTGGTCGCCCGCGATCTGAAGTAACCCATCCACGGCCAACTTGTAACGGTTGGCTGGCCATCCACCCTTCATCCCACGGCGCAGCCCTTGCCATCAGACAGAATCGGGAAAATTCCCAAACCAAACGAAACGAGGCCTCCTTGCGGGGCCGCAAACGCGATCTGCCCCGACAGGGTAGAATGACTCATTGACAAATTTGTTGGCTGCGCCTTGAGCGCGGGGACGCAGCCACCGGTCGGAATCGAGAGCAGGAGATCGACCTTGAACAATTCGTTTTCTAAAGTCGCGGTCTGGATGGTGATCGCGCTGGTGCTGTTCACGGTGTTTAAGCAGTTCGACGGACGTGCACAAACCCAGGACGGCGTCAGCTACACCCAATTCATGGACGACGCCAAGGCGGGCCGCATCCGCAAGGTCGACGTGCAGGGCGACGTGCTGTATGTCACGCCGGACGCCGGCCGTCCCTATTCGCTGACGTCGCCGGGCGACCTGTGGATGGTGTCGGACCTGCTCAAGTACGGCGTGCAGGTTTCGGGCAAGGCCCGCGAAGAGCCGTCGCTGCTGATGAGCATCTTCGTGTCGTGGTTCCCGATGCTGCTGCTGATCGGCGTATGGATCTTCTTCATGCGCCAGATGCAGGGCGGCGGGCGCGGCGGCGCGTTCAGCTTCGGCAAGTCGCGCGCGCGCATGCTCGACGAGAACACCAATCAGGTGACCTTCGCCGACGTCGCCGGCTGCGACGAAGCCAAGGAAGACGTCCAGGAGCTGGTCGATTTCCTGCGCGACCCCAGCAAGTTCCAGAAGCTGGGCGGCCGCATCCCGCGCGGCGTGCTGATGGTCGGCTCGCCCGGCACCGGCAAGACGCTGCTGGCCAAGGCCATCGCCGGCGAGGCCAAGGTGCCGTTCTTCAGCATCTCGGGCTCCGATTTCGTGGAAATGTTCGTCGGCGTGGGCGCGGCCCGCGTGCGCGACATGTTCGAGAACGCCAAGAAGCACGCCCCGTGCATCATCTTCATCGATGAAATCGACGCGGTCGGCCGCCAGCGTGGCGCCGGCCTGGGCGGCGGCAACGACGAGCGCGAACAGACCCTGAACCAGATGCTGGTCGAGATGGACGGCTTCGAGTCGGGCCAGGGCGTGATCGTCATCGCCGCGACCAACCGTCCCGACGTGCTCGATCCGGCGCTGCTGCGTCCGGGCCGCTTCGACCGCCAGGTGGTGGTGCCGCTGCCCGACATCCGCGGCCGCGAGCAGATCCTCAAGGTGCACATGCGCAAGGTGCCGCTGTCGCCCAACGTCGACGCCACCATCCTGGCGCGCGGCACGCCGGGCTTTTCGGGCGCCGACCTGGCCAACCTGGTCAACGAGGCGGCCCTGTTCGCCGCGCGCCGCAACGGCCGCACGGTGGACATGTCCGACTTCGAGAAGGCCAAGGACAAGATCATCATGGGCGCCGAGCGCCGCTCCATCGTCATGCCCGAGGAAGAGCGCAAGAATACGGCCTACCACGAGTCCGGCCACGCCATCGTGGCGCGCATGCTGCCCAAGACCGACCCGGTCCACAAGGTCACCATCATCCCGCGCGGCCGTGCGCTGGGCGTGACGATGCAGTTGCCCGAAACCGACCGCTACAGCATGGACAAGGAGCGCCTGCTCAACACCATCGCGGTGCTGTTCGGCGGGCGCATCGCCGAAGAAATCTTCATGAACCAGATGACCACCGGCGCTTCGAACGACTTCGAGCGCGCCACGGCCATCGCCCGCGACATCGTCACCCGCTACGGCATGACCGACGAGCTGGGCCCCATGGTGTATGCCGAGAACGAAGGCGAGGTCTTCCTGGGCCGCAGCGTCACCAAGACCACGCATGTCTCGGAAGCGACCATGCAGAAGGTCGACAGCGAGATCCGCCGCATCATCGACGAGCAGTACGGCGTGGCGCGCAAGATCCTGGAAGACAACCGTGCCCGGGTCGAAGTGATGACCTCGGCGCTGCTCGAATGGGAAACCATCGACGCCGACCAGATCGACGACATCGTCAACGACCGTCCGCCGCGTCCGCCCAAGACGCCGCAAGGTCCGTCCGATACGTCCGACACCCCGCCCACCGGGCTGGCTGCCGGCGGCAATACGGCGGCCGCGGTCTGAGCCTGCTGCTAAGGTTTCATGGCAAATAACTTCCAGTGCGGGCGCTTTGAGTTCGATCTCGAGCGCCCGCTTGTCATGGGCATCGTCAACGTCACGCCCGACTCGTTTTCCGATGGCGGCGAGCACGCCGATACCGACAGCGCGATCGCCCATGCGCGCCAATTGATCGACGAAGGGGCCCATATCCTGGACCTGGGCGGCGAATCGACGCGGCCGGGCGCGCAGCCGGTCAGCGCGGCCGAAGAGCTGGCGCGCATCCTGCCGCTGATCGAAGGGCTGCGCGACTGCGGCGTGCCGTTGTCGATCGACACCTTCAAGCCCGAGGTCATGCGCGCCGTGCTCGACGCCGGCGCCGACATGATCAACGACATCTACGGTTTCCGGCAGCCCGGCGCCATCGACGCGGTGGCGCGCTCGCGCTGCGGCCTGTGCGTCATGCACATGAAGGGCGAGCCGCGCACCATGCAGGAGGCGCCCGAGTACGCCGACCTGATGGGCGAAATCGGGGTCTTCCTGGGCGCGCGCGCCCAGCGGCTGCGCGCCGCGTGGGTCGACCCCCGGCGCATCGTGCTGGACCCGGGCTTCGGGTTCGGCAAGACCATGGATCAGAATTATCAGTTGCTGCGCCGCCTGGCCAGCTTGCGCGTCTCCAGCTACCCCCTGCTGGTGGGCGTCTCGCGCAAATCCATGATAGGCGCGGCCACCGGCAAGCCGGTGGGCGACCGCCTGGCCGGCAGCGTTGCCGCCGCGCTGGCATGCGTGGCGCGCGGCGCCGCCATCGTGCGTGTGCACGATGTCGCCGCGACCGTGGATGCGCTAAAAGTGTGGCAGGCGGCCGAACAAGGAGCAGTCCCTACATGAGTCAACGCAAATATTTTGGTACCGACGGCGTGCGCGGCGAAGTCGGCGGCCCGGTGATCAACGCCGCCTTCGCGCTGCGCCTGGGCTATGCCGCCGGCCGGGTGCTGGCGCGCGAGCATCGCGAGCACGCCAGCGGCCGCGGCCGCAACCGGCCCCAGGTCGTGATCGGCAAGGACACCCGCATTTCCGGCTACATGCTGGAATCCGCCCTGGAAGCCGGCCTGTCGGCCGCCGGCATCGACGTGCTGCTGGCCGGGCCCGTCCCGACGCCGGCCGTGGCCTACCTGACGCGCACGCTGCGCCTGGCCGCCGGTATCGTGATCAGCGCCTCGCACAATCCGTACCAGGACAACGGCATCAAGTTCTTCTCCGCTCATGGCATGAAGCTGCCCGACGACATCGAGGCCGCCATCGAGCAGGCGCTGGACGAGCCGCTGGGCTGCGTCGGCTCGGAAGAACTGGGCCGCGCGCGCCGCATGGCCGACGCCCAGGGCCGCTACATCGAATTCTGCAAGAGCACCTTCCCGCACGACCTGGATCTCAACGGGCTGAAGCTGGTGGTCGACGCCGCCCACGGCGCCGCCTACAACGTCGCTCCGCATGTGTTCCGCGAACTGGGCGCCGAGGTGCATGCCATCGGCGTCTCGCCCGACGGCTTCAACATCAACAAGGGCGTGGGCGCGCTGCATCCGGAATCGCTGGCCGAGGAAGTGCGCGCGCGCGGCGCCGACCTGGGCATCGCGCTGGACGGCGACGCCGACCGCCTGCAGATGGTCGACGGCACCGGCCGCATCTACAACGGCGACGAACTGCTCTACGCCATCGTGCGCGAGCGCATGCAGCGCGGTCCGGTGGCCGGGGTGGTCGGCACCCTGATGACCAACTACGGCCTGGAGCGCCAGTTGCAGCAGATCGGCGTGGGCTTCGAGCGGGCCAACGTCGGCGACCGCTACGTGCTGGAGCAGATGCAGGCGCGCGGCTGGCTGTACGGCGGCGAAAGCTCGGGCCACCTGCTGTGCCTGGATTGCCATACCACGGGCGACGGCACGATCGCCGCGCTGCAGGTGCTGACGGCGCTGCGTCGCGCCGACGCCACACTGGCTGAATGGGTGGCTGACCTGCGCATGTATCCGCAGAAGATGATCAACGTGCCGCTGGCCCCCGGCCTGGACTGGAAAACCCACGACGGCCTGGCGCGCGCGCGCGGCGCCGTCGAGGCCGAGCTGGCCGGCCGGGGCCGGGTGCTGATCCGCGCCTCGGGCACCGAGCCCAAGCTGCGCCTGATGGTCGAGGCCGAGGACGAAGCGCTGGCGCAGGCCAGCGCCCAGAAGCTGGCCGACAGCCTGGGCGCCTGAGCAAGGCCCGGACCTGCCCGAAGGCCCGCCTGATGGCGGGCCTTTTTGTTGCGCGGGCGACGCAGGCATGCAAGGCCATGACTCTGTTTGTATCAAATGGTCAAGCGGGGTCGTATCGCCCTCGGTGGGGCGGCGTAAACTTCATAGTCACGTAACATATCGGTCAGATTACTGACATGACGCGCGGCCACACTGGCAGGACATTTAGGAGTTTCGCGCAATGCTCGAACTAGTACGCATCGATACGGGTTCCACTGCCGCCACTGCTTGGCCTGGCGCCGCGCCGCGCACCCTCGCGGTCGGCCTGGCGCGCACCGCGGAGGAGGTCGAGCAGATCCAGCGTCTGCGCTACGACGTCTTCACCGAGGATATGGGCGCCGTGTTTCCCCAGGCACAGGACGGCGTGGAGCAGGACCGCTTCGACCAGTGGTGCGAACACCTGATGGTGCGCGAACTGGACACCGGGCGGGTGGTGGGTACCTACCGCATCCTGACGCCGGAAAAGGCGCGCGAGGCGGGCGGCTACTACTCGGAATCCGAGTTCGACCTGTCCGGGCTGGGCGCCCTGCGCGAGCAGCTGGTGGAAGTGGGCCGCTCGTGTACGCACGCCGATTACCGCAACGGCGCGGTCATCATGCTGCTGTGGTCCGGCCTGGCCGAATACCTGCGCCGCGGCGGCTACGAGTATGTGCTGGGTTGCGCCAGCGTCAGCCTGCGCGACGACGGCGTGACCGCCGCCGAAGTCTGGCGCAATGTCGCCCGCCACCTCGATGATCCGGCGCTGCCGCGCGTGCGGCCCCTGCACCGCTATCCGATCGAGCGCCTGAACAGCACCCTGCCGGCGCGCGTGCCGCCGCTGATCAAGGGCTATCTCAAGCTGGGCGCCAAGGTATGCGGCGAGCCGGCCTGGGATCCGGACTTCAACGCGGCGGACTTCCCGGTGCTGCTGAGCATGGCCGGCATGGACGAGCGCTATCGCCGCCACTTCGGCCTGGACCGGGAAGCCAGGCGCTGACATGCGTCGCACGCTGCGTCGTCTGCGCATCAGGCTGGTGCGGCGGGTGACCCGCCAGATCCGCCTGGAACTGAAGCAGCTGGAACGGCAGACCGACCTGACCTTGGACTGAGCTGACGGGTGCCTGTCCTCTGGCGTATGGCGGGGTGCCTGTCCCCGCGGTGGCCGTCAAGCGTCGATGGCGTACGGCGGTGTGCCTGTCCCAGCGGGGACAGGCACACGCACGGGCCAGTCCCCCTTCGGGACAGGCTCAGAAGTCAGCGGGAGCCAGTCCCCCTTCGGGGACAGGCTCCCGAGGATCGGGTTTCAGGTTTCCAGCAATTCGAACGAGAAACCGACCTTGCTCCATTCGCCGTCTTCGGCGCGCAGGGTGAAGTCGCTCAGGGGGTGGCGGTTGAGCCAGGCCTGCTGGGCGCGCACCACGATGGATGTGCCCTTGATGGAGACGGCCAGCGGCAGCGGGGTTATGTCCTCGCGGCGGCGGAACAGCAGCGCGGCCAGGCGCAGGCACAGGATGGCGATCCACTGGCTGCGGTTGGCCACCAGGGATTCCAGCTTGCTCAGCTTGCCGTGATGGCCCAGGGCCAGCAGCGCCAGCAATTCCTGTTCGTCGTTGGAGAAGCCCGGCATGTCGGCGTGCTCGAGCACGTAGGCCGTGTGCTTGTGATAGGCGTTGTGGGCGATGGACAGGCCGACCTCGTGCAGGTCGGCCGCCCAGCCCAGCGCCAGCCGCAGCTCGGCGCGCTCGTGGCCGTCGCCGTCGGGCAGCAGGACGTCGAACAGCGCCAGCGCCGCCTGGCGCACGCGCCGCGCCTGGTTGGCGTCGACGTGGTAGCGCTTCATGAATTGCTGCACGGATTCGTGCCGCTTGTCGTGCTCGTCGTCGCGGCCCAGCAGGTCGTACAGCACGCCCAGCCGCAACGCGCCGTCGCCGGTATGCATGACATCGATGTTCAGCTCGTCGAACAGGGCGCTCATGATGGCCAGGCCGCCGGGCAGCACGTCGGCGCGCTCCAGCTTGATGCCGGGCAGTTCGGCCGGGATGACGCGGCCCGAACGGATGATGCGGTCTTTCAGCTTGGCCAGCCCGGCGCGCGTGATGCCGCGGGTGGAGAAGCCGCATTCGGTCAGGATGGCGTACAGCGCCTTGGCGGTGCCCGACGAGCCATAGGCTTCCTTCCAGCCGGTCTTGCGGTATTGCTTGGCGATCACTTCGATTTCGCGCCGCGCCGCCAGCTCGGCCTGCTTCATCTGGTGGCTGTCGACCACGCCGTCGCCGAAGAACTGGCGGCTGAAGCTGACGCAGCCCATGTACAGCGAGGACATCAGGTTGGGCTCGACGCCCTTGCCGATGATGACTTCGGTGGAGCCGCCGCCGATGTCGATCACCAGGCGGCGGTTCAGCGAGGGCGGCAGGCTGTGCGCCACGCCGGAGAAAATCAGCCGCGCTTCTTCGCGCCCGGCGATGACTTCGATGGGAAAGCCCAGCGCCCGTTCGGCGCGGGGCAGGAAATCGCGCGTGTTGCGGGCGACCCGGAACGTGTTGGTGGCGACCGCGCGCACCCGGCTGGGATGGAAACTGCGCAGCCGCTCGCCGAAGCGCTCGAGCACCGCCAGGGCGCGCGCCAGCGCGTCCTCGCCCAGGTTCTTGTCCTGGTCCAGGCCGGCGGCCAGGCGCACGGTCTCCTTGAGGCGGTCGATCTGGTAGATCTGGGCGGTGCCATCCTGCTGGACGACGCGGCCGATAGAAAGTCGAAAGCTGTTGGAGCCGAGGTCGACGGCGGCCAGAAGATGGTCCATGCGGCAGTTGTATTGGGCAGTCAGTTTGCTGGATTATAGAGATGCCATGTGACAGTCATGCCGATGCGGCGTTTTTCCCTTGCAGAACAAGGCATTGGGGGCTGGCGCGGCCCTTCCATGCGTCCCCGCTTTGGCGTACGCTATGCGGCATGCCGGCATGCGCGCGGCCGGGCGTCATAGAACCGTCACGATATTGCAGTAAAAACAAAAGCTGTCTCCTTTGCCTGGGCCCTGTATGACCTCTCGACCGCCGTCCGAGCCGCTGCTCCTGAATCGTGAACTGTCGCTGCTGAAATTCAATGAACGCGTGCTGGCGATGGCCGAGAACCCGCGTGTTCCCTTGCTTGAGCGGTTGCGCTACGTGTGCATCGTCAGCTCCAACCTGGACGAGTTCTTCGAGATCCGCATTTCGACGCTGAAGGAGCAGCAGCGCCAGACCCCGACGCTGGTCGGGCCCGACGGCATGACGGCCGATGAGGCCTTCGAGCGGGTCCAGGTCAAGGTGCACGCGCTGGTGGCGAGCCAATACGCCTTGCTCAACGACGATATCCTGCCGCGCCTGCAGGCCGAGGGCATCGTGCTGCATCACGCCTCCGAATGGAACGCGCAGCAGCAGGAGTGGGCGCGCGAGGTCTTCAATCGCGATGTCATGCCGCTGCTGACGCCGATCGGGCTGGATCCGGCGCATCCGTTTCCGCGCGTCTACAACAAGAGCCTGAATTTCATCGTGGCCCTGTCGGGCGCCGATGCCTTCGGCCGCCAGGCGTCCATTGCCGTGGTGCAGGCGCCGCGCGCGCTGCCGCGCCTGATCAAGATGCCGCCCGAGATCTCCGGCCATCCCGACGGCTACATCCTGCTGACCTCGCTGCTGCGGGCCTTCGTGGGCGAACTGTTCCCCGGCCTGGAAATGCTGGGCTGTTACCAATGGCGCGTGACGCGCAACAGCGATCTGTTCGTCGACGAAGAGGAAGTCACCAACCTGCGCCATGCCCTGCAGGGCGAGCTGTCGCAGCGCAATTTCGGCGCGGCCGTGCGGCTGGAGATCGACAAGCTGACCCCGCCCGACCTGGAGGCCTACCTGCAGCGCGAATTCTCGCTGGCGCCCGAGGACACCTACCGGGTCAGCGGCCCGGTGAACCTGTCGCGCCTGATGCAGTTGTGCAATTCCAACACCCGGCCGGACCTGCTGTTTCCCGCCTACCTGGCGCCCGTGCCGGCGCCGTTCGACCGCGTGGGCGAGAAGCCGGCCGAGCTGTTCGCCGCCGTGGCCGAGCAGGATCGCCTGCTGCACCATCCCTACCAGTCGTTCCAGCCGGTCATCGACTTCCTGACCGCCGCGGCGCTGGATCCGGACGTGATGGCGATCAAGCAGACCATCTACCGCACCGGCGAGGACTCCGAGCTCATGCAGATCCTGCTGGCGGCGGCGCGCGCCGGCAAGGAAGTCACCGTGGTGGTGGAGCTGATGGCGCGCTTTGACGAGCAGACCAACATCAACTGGGCCGCGCGCCTGGAGGAAGTGGGCGCGCACGTGGTCTATGGCGTGGTCGCGCACAAGACGCACGCCAAGATGGCGCTGGTGCTGCGCCGCGAGAAAGGGCGGCTGCGCCGCTATGCCCACCTGGGCACCGGCAACTACCATCCGCGCACGGCCCGCCTGTACACCGATTTCGGCCTGCTGACCGCCGATCCGCGCCTGTGCGAGGACATGGACAAGGTCTTTACCCAGCTGACCGGCCTGGGGGCGCGGCGCTCGCTCAAGGCGCTGCTGCAGTCGCCGTTCTCGCTGCACGACGGCATGGTCAGCCTGATCCGCGCCGAGACGCGCGCCGCGCGCGCCGGCAAGCGGGCGCGCATCATGGCGAAGATGAACTCGCTACTGGAAGTGCAGGTCATCGAAGAGCTCTACAAGGCCAGCCAGGCCGGGGTCAAGATCGACCTGATCGTGCGCGGGGTATGCGCGCTGCGCGCCGGCGTGCCCGGGCTGTCGGAGAATATCCGGGTGCGTTCCATCGTGGGGCGCTTTCTGGAGCACTCGCGCGTGTTCTATTTCTATGCCGATGGCGCCGAAACCGTTTACCTGTCGTCGGCCGACTGGATGGACCGCAATTTCTTCCGGCGCGTGGAAATCGCCTTTCCCGTCTACGACAAGACGCTCAGGAAGCGCGTCATCGACGAGGCCTTCACCTACGCGCTGCGCGACAACCAGCTGGCCTGGCAGCAGCAGGCCGATGGCACCTATGCGCGGGTGCGCAACCGGCGCGAGGCCTACGACGTGCAGGAAGCGCTGATCCAGCGCCTGGGGCAGGACGGCTGAGCCGGCCCGCCGCCGCCTGGCCGCCTGCGGGCGGCCATTTTATTTTGAAATATTAAGTTTCTTATGGATAAATTTAAGTTGGGTATGTGACTGTCACTATCCTGTCATTTTGGGCTTCTAAGATGCATACGTTGGCCGAGACAGGCGCCTTGAAAGCCTGCCGGATTTCCTCAACGAGCACAGAAGGAACCCAGATGTTCAAACGTGTCTTCAAACAGATTTCGATCGGCGCCGCGCTGAGCGCAGCCGTTTTCGCCGCCCAGGCCGCCGATGTGACCGGCGCGGGCGCGTCGTTCCCGTACCCCATCTACGCCAAGTGGGCCTCCGACTACAAGGCTGCCACCAACAACGCCGTCAACTACCAGTCCATCGGTTCGGGCGGCGGCCAGCAGCAGATCAAGGCCAAGACGGTCGACTTCGGCGCCTCGGATGACCCGCTCAAGGCCGAAGACCTGGAAAAGAACGGCCTGTTGCAGTTCCCGGCCGTGATCGGCGGCACCGTGCCGGTGATCAACGTCGACGGCATCGCGCCGGGCCAGCTGAAGCTGTCGGGCGCCGTGCTGGCCGACATCTTCCTGGGCAAGGTCAAGAAGTGGGACGACGCCGCCATCAAGGCGCTCAACCCCGACCTGAAGCTGCCCTCGGCCGACATCGTGGTGGTGCACCGTTCGGACGGTTCGGGCACGACCTTCGGCTGGACCAACTACCTGTCGAAAGTGTCGCCCGCCTGGAAAGAGCAAGTGGGCGAGGGCAAGGCCGTCAAGTGGCCCACCGGCCAGGGCGGCAAGGGCAACGAAGGCGTGGCCGCCTACGTGGGCCAGCTGAAGAACTCGATCGGTTATGTCGAGTACGCCTACGCCAAGCAGAACAAGCTGGCCTGGACGCAGCTGCAGAACAAGGACGGCAAGTTCGTCCAGCCCGAGCAGAAGGCGTTCGCCGCCGCTGCCGCCAATGCCGACTGGAAGAGCGCGCCCGGCATGGGCGTGGTGCTGACCAACGAGCCGGGCGCCGATTCGTGGCCCGTGACCGCCGCCACCTTCATCCTGGTGCACAAGAGCCAGGACAAGCCGGTCCAGGGCCGCGCGGTGCTGGAGTTCTTCGACTGGGCGTTCAAGAACGGCGCCAAGTCGGCCGAAGCGCTGGACTACGTGCCGCTGCCCGAGGCCGTGACCACGGAAATCCGCGCCGCCTGGGGTGAAGTCAAGGGCGCCGACGGCAAGGCCGTGTGGCAGTAAGCCCGTATCGGCCAGGGCGCTGTCCGCCCTGGCCGGACCAGTGAACGGCGAGCGATCGCCGTCCTGACTTCGCGGGGCGCCGGGCGCCCCGCCATTGCGCCGACCCCTGGCCCTATCTCAAGGAAAGCCTGTCCATGAGCGCGGTAATGGATAATAGTGTGCCGCTGCCGTCCTCCACGGCCGATTCGACCACTACCGGCACGCCTTCGCCTATGAAGCAAAACAATAACGCGCTGATGGATGCGCTGTTCAAGAACCTCACCCGGACCTTCGCCTTCCTGGTGTTCATCCTGCTGGCCGCCATCATGATCTCGCTGATCTATGGCAGCCGCGAATCGCTGGCCAAGTATGGCCTGTCGTTCCTGTGGCTGAACGACTGGGATCCGGTCCAGCAGAACTACGGCGCGGTCGTGCCCATCATCGGCACGCTGCTGACCTCGTTCATCGCCTTGCTGATCGCCGTGCCGGTGTCGTTCGGCATCGCCATCTTCCTGACCGAGCTGGCGCCCACCTGGCTGCGCCGCCCGCTGGGCACCGCCGTCGAGATGCTGGCGGCCATCCCGTCCATCATCTACGGCATGTGGGGCCTGTTCGTCTTCGTGCCGGTGTTCCAGCAATACGTGCAGCCCGCGCTGATCGCCACGCTGGGCAGCGTGCCCATCATCGGCGGCCTGTTCGCCGGCCCGCCGTTCGGCATCGGCATCTTCACCGCCGGCCTGATCCTGTCGATCATGATCATTCCGTTCATCGCCGCCGTCATGCGCGACGTGTTCGAGCTGGTGCCCCCCATGCTCAAGGAGTCGGCCTACGGCCTGGGCAGCACCACCTGGGAAGTCATGTGGCGCGTCGTGCTGCCCTTCACCAAGTCGGGCGTCATCGGCGGCATCATGCTGGGGCTGGGCCGTGCGCTGGGCGAGACCATGGCGGTGACCTTCGTGATCGGCAACGCCTTCCGCTGGTCGGGCTCGCTGTTCTCGCCGGGCAACTCGATCGCCTCGGCGCTGGCCAACGAATTCAACGAGGCAGGCGGCATCCAGAAATCGGCGCTGCTCGAACTGGGCCTGATCCTGTTCCTGATCACCACCGTCGTGCTGGCTTTCTCGAAAATGCTGCTGGTGCGCCTGTCCAGGGCCGAGGGCCGCCAGGCCTGATGCACGAGCAAGGATAACTACATGGCTCAATCGGCAATCTCCATGAACAACGGCGTCTACCGGCGCCGCCACCTGGTCAACAAGGTCATGTTGACCATCTCGCTGGGCGCGCTGCTGTTCGGCCTGTTCTGGCTGTTCTGGATCATCGCGACCCTGCTGGTCAAGGGCGCGCCCGCGCTGTCGTTCACGCTGTTCACGGAAATCACGCCCCCGCCCGGGCAGGCCGGCGGCCTGCTCAACGCCGTGGTGGGCAGCGTGCTGATGGCCGGCGTGGGCACCCTGATCGGCACGCCGGTGGGCATCCTGGCCGGCACCTACCTGGCCGAGTACGGCCAGCGCGGCTGGCTGGCGCCGGCCACGCGCTTTCTCAACGACGTGCTGCTGTCGGCGCCGTCCATCATCATCGGCCTGTTCATCTACGCCGTGTACGTGGCCCAGGTCGGCCACTACTCGGGCTGGGCCGGCGCGCTGGCGCTGTCCATCCTGGTGATTCCGGTGGTGGTGCGCACTACCGACAACATGCTGCTGCTGGTGCCCAACAGCCTGCGCGAGGCCACCGCCGCGCTGGGCTGCCCCAAGTGGCGCATGATCACCCTGGTGTGCTATCGCGCCGCCAAGACCGGCATCATCACCGGCGTGCTGCTGGCGATTGCCCGCATCTCGGGCGAGACCGCGCCGCTGCTGTTCACGGCGCTGTCCAACCAGTTCATGTCGCTGAACATGAACGCGCCCATGGCCAACCTGCCGGTCGTCATCTACCAGTACGCCGCCAGCCCCTTCAAAGACTGGAACAACCTGGCCTGGGCCGGCGCCACGCTCATCACGCTGCTGGTGCTGGGCATCAACATCCTGGCCCGCAACCTGTTCCGCAAATCGTGATCGCCGCCGCCGGCGCCCGCGGGGCGCCGGCCATAGGAAGCAAAATGGAAAACACCGCAACCGCTCCCAACGCCAAGCTGGAAGTCAAGAACCTGAATTTCTACTACGGCAAGTTCCACGCGATCCGCAATGTGAACATGTCGATCCGCGAGAACAAGGTCACCGCCTTCATCGGCCCGTCGGGCTGCGGCAAGTCGACGCTGCTGCGCACCTTCAACCGCATGTTCGAGCTGTACCCCGGCCAGCGCGCCGAAGGCGAGATCCTGCTCGACGGCGAAAACCTGTTGACGTCCAAGACCGATATTTCGCTGATTCGCGCCAAGGTCGGCATGGTGTTCCAGAAGCCCACGCCGTTTCCCATGAGCATCTACGACAACATCGCCTTCGGCGTGCGCCTGTTCGAGCGGCTCAGCAAGGGCGAGATGGACGAGCGGGTCGAGTGGGCGCTGAGCAAGGCGGCGCTGTGGAACGAGGTGAAGGACAAGCTGCACCAGAGCGGCAACAGCCTGTCGGGCGGCCAGCAACAGCGCCTGTGCATCGCGCGCGGCGTGGCCATCAAGCCCGAAGTGCTGCTGCTCGACGAGCCCTGCTCGGCGCTGGACCCGATCTCCACCGCCAAGATCGAGGAACTGATCGCCGAACTCAAGCACGAGTACACGGTGGTGATCGTCACGCACAACATGCAGCAGGCGGCGCGCTGCTCCGACTACACCGCCTACATGTACCTGGGCGAGCTGATGGAGTATGGCGCCACCGACCAGATCTTCGTCAAGCCGGCGCGCAAAGAGACGGAAGACTACATCACCGGCCGCTTCGGCTGAGGCCGGCCGGCGGGCCGATTCTGGTATAGTTGCGGTCCTTCGGGGCGTAGCGCAGCCTGGTAGCGCATCTGCTTTGGGAGCAGAGGGTCGCGAGTTCGAATCCCGCCGCCCCGACCAATAAAATCAAAGGGTTAGCTCAGCGCCGAGCTAACCCTTTTGCTTTCGGCGAGGGCGGCGTGGCGGGCGGCCATGCCTGTGGCGAGCAGGGTATCCGCCTCTATGCCAGCCAGGACTCAGCGCCGGTCCGACATGCCGAAGGATTCGGCGAAGAAGGTCTTCAGGAAGGCCGTAAAGGACTCGGGCTGTCCCGGCTGGCTGCCAAGCCAACTGCCTTGGCGGCCATACCGTTCGTGGATCCGCTCGCGCAGCGTCTTCTCCGTCAGCGCCAGGTCCTCGTTCTCGCCATTCGAATCGCAGAAGTAGCCGCGCTCGGTCAGGTAGTAAATTGGCGCCATCGTGGCTTCCACCCCCGCTTCCACGTACATCAGAGGTACGTCTTCGCGATCGAAGCTGTGCTCCGCATCGGGCCAGACAGTCACGCGGACGTCGCCGCCGCAGAGCCGGATCGCGCGCGCATATCCCTGCACCGTCGACAGCAGGGTCCAGCGGTCCCGGTCGCCCATCGCGATGCCGATGCGGGTGTTGCCGGTGTCCGGCGCATAGAACTGGAACACACCGCTTGGATACATTGGCAAGACGGCGCGCAGGGTCCTGTCCGGTCCCAATACGGCATCCGCCAGCGGCCGCATCGCGGCTTGGAGCACCGCGGTGCCGCCGCGGCTCGGGCCGGTCGCGCCGATACGCCGGGGATCGATCCGATCCCATTCCATCAGGTGGGCAGCCGCTGCGAGTACGTCGTAGGTGCCGGCGGAGTACGTCAGCAAGCGTTGGTCATGATAGGTGTGCGAAACCCCGCGCGGACCGAAACTATCCAGCACGCATGCGCCGATGCCGATCGAGGTGAGCGTCGCGGCGTGCTTCAGGTGCGCCGTGTTGATGCCGGTGCTTCCAGGAGCAAGAATGACCATGGGGACAGGCCCCGGGTTCCCCTCCGGAAAAAATGCCTGGGCATTCAAGGCAATGCTGCCGGTCCGCCGGTCCGCGACGATATCGGCATAGTGTTCAGGCGTATAGCTCTGGATGGCCCTGGGAATGCCGCGAATGCCGTTGGAAAGCACCAGGGGCTCGGTAGGTGAAACCTCGACGCGTGCGGAGGAAATACTGTCGCTCATCATAGTCTCCGTCATTGTTTGGCAAGATTGGCGTTCGCGACGATTTCCTTGAATCGAGCGTTCTCCGCCTTCGTGAACTCCGCCGTCTCGGCCGGCGTGGATAGCACCAGTTCCAGCGCCAGTTCGTCCATCCGCGATTTCATGGCGGGCTGGTTCATGACTTGCGTGACGCCTTCATGGATCCGCTCGAGTGTGGCGGGCGGGGTGCCACCGGTTGTGAACAGGACGAACGAGGTCGTCACATTCAGGTCGCGGACCGCATCGCCAGCAAAGGGCAGGGTGCCGCCGAGCACCGGGCTCGGCTGGCTCTGCAGGATGGTCAAGGGGCGCAGCTTGCCGTCCTTGGTAAAGCCGATGGTGCCTCCCACGACGTCGACCACGCCATCGAGGTTGCCTCCCATCAAGTCCGGCACGGCGCGCGACGCGCCGGCATACGGGATGATCGAGACGTTGAGGCCGTTTTTCCTGATCCAGGCGTTGAGCGCCAGGTGAGCATAGCCATTGGGCGAATTGACGCTGACGTTGACGCCGTTGCCAGGGGCCTTGGCTTTCGCCACCAAATCATAGAATGTCTTGAACGGCGAGTTTTCCGCCACGACTATCCAGTTCGGGGCCGATGCGATGCGGGTTACAGGGCTCAGATCCTTGAGCGGGTCGAAGGGCATTTTTGCCATCGTATGCGGGTTGATCGCGTAGGTCGTATCGCTGCCCAGCATCAGCATGTACCCATCCGCCGGCGCATTGGCCACGGCCGCCCCCCCGATGACCGTCGAGCCGCCGGGGCGGTTCTCCACGACCACCGGCTTGCCCCATTTTTCTTCCAGGCCTTTGGCCAGCAGACGGGCCAGAATGTCCGTCGATCCACCTGCCGTGAATGGCACGATAAGCCGCACGGGCTTTGTCGGATAGGCCGGCTGCGCCATCGCCGGGCCACCGAGGAACATCAGCGCGATAAGCGCGCGCTTGACCAGCTTAGTCATCCTGCACTCCTTTTATCTGTCTTGCTCAAGCCGGTTGCATTCAAACCAGCACGTAGACTTTTCTCACCGTCTTCCTGATCTCCCAGGTTCCGGTTGTCTGCGGCGGAAAAAAAGCGGTGTCTCCCGCCTTCAATTCAATCGGGGCGCCATCGTCCGGTGCGAAGCTGCACGCTCCGGAGAGAATGTGCATGATCTCGCCCTGAACGATTTCCCTGCGAAACTTGCCGGGCGAGCACTCCCAGAAGCCCGTTTCGACATGCTCCTTTTCATTGATCGTCCGCGGCGCCGTCCTGAGCAGGCACGGTGGCTGGCTGAGCGGGATGCCGACCGGTCCGGCATGCTTCAGTACCTGCGGGATTTCGTCTTGCCTGACGACTTGAATGGCCATGCCGTTGTCCTCCACATTTATAGAAATTCGTCTTTTAAATAAAAGTAGGAATAGGCCGCGCGCTGGTACAGCTTGCGCAGTGCGGGGATTTCATAACGCGGCAATGGAGCGCCCACGAGGGCGGGCACGTCCGGCCGGCGTTCGGTCGCGAGGCTGTCGGCCAGCAATTTGCCCGCGTGCGTCGACATGGCGACCCCCGTTCCCGTACAGCCCAGCCAATAGGCCACGCTGCCGTTGTCGGCCACATGGATATGCGGCCCCTTGTCTCGCGGGATGGCCACCCAGCCTTGCCAGAAATAATCGGCGCCGATGGCGCCAAGACCGGGAAACTGCTTCGCGAGCTGGGTCAGCAGCCAGGCCTTCATCGTTGCCCGGCTTGCCGCCGTATCCGATATTCCGCCGCGCGCGCCGAACATGATCCGGTTGTCTTCCAGCAAGCGGAAATAGGAGCGCAGGTTTCTGGTATCAACCACCATTTTGTGGGTTTGCCAGCGCGTGGCGGCCAGCTGCCCCTCACTCAGCGGCGCCGTCACAACGATGTTGGACAGCACATTCATCAACCTGCCCCGGACTATGGGATGCAAGCCATCCGGTGTATATCCGTTCGTCGCGATGACGACCTTCTTCGCGCGCACGACTCCCCGCGGCGTAAGCAGCTCATGAAGTCGACCGGCACGACGCCAGGTATTTACCGGCGAATTCTCATAAATCGGCACACCCAACTGCCTGACCCTGCGGCCCAGCCCCTGCGCATAGCGCATGGGGTGTATCGGGAAGTGCTCCGGATAATGCAGGGCGCCAAATATCTGCGTACCGCTCAAGTAGTGCGTGCGCACGTCGTGTGCATCGAGGTATTCGGTATCGAAGCCGAAGTAATGCTTTAGCTGGCGTTGCGTCTCGATCAACTCGCTTATGCGGGCGCGCCGGTGAGCGGTCAACAGGAAACCTTCATTGCCTGACGCCGCGTTGATGTTGTTTTCCTGTAGCACGGTGCGCAGAGTGCGCACGGCATCGCGGCCGAACTCAAAGGTTTTTCGAGCCTGCTCCAGGCCCACCTTGCTGATCCAGGCGTTGTAGCTGTCCTTGCCGACGCCAATCATGGCAAAACCGCCATTTCGCCCGCTGCAGCCCCAACCGATCCGGTTCGCTTCGACTACCGTCGCAGTTATCCCGTGGTCTTTCTTCAGGTGATAGGCGGTGGACAGGCCTGTGTATCCGGCACCGATGATCGCGACGTCCACGTCCAGGTCATGTTCCAGGGCCGGCGAGGGCTGTTCGATCTCGGCGGTGGCAGCCCAATATGACGGCTCGTGCTCCAGGGGCTGGTTCGCCACCCGGCTGACACCTGCAGAGTTTCCCGCTACTATGGCTATCATACTTTCCAGTATGGAAGTTATAAATTCCAATCGGATTCTACGTGGAATTTATAACTTCCAAATGCAGGTAAACCCTAGTGACGCCATCTCCAGACGCAATCCAGCCTTCCGGTCCTGTTTCGGAATCGAGTGACATTGGCCAACGATTGCAGGCCCTGCGCGTATCGTTGTCATTCTCCCAGCGCGAATTGGCCCGGCGCGCCGGGGTCACCCACACGACCGTCGCCGCAATCGAAAAAGGACGGATTGATCCTTCGCTCGGAACGCTGAAAAGCCTGCTGGCAGCGTGCGGCGTGTCGATGGGCGATTTCTTTCGCAGCGATCGCGTGGAATCCGCGGTTACGGAAAAGCACAAGATCAGCACCGTGTCGACCGGCGGGGTGCACATGCGCTACGTGGCTCCGGCCCAGCCCGGCAAGCTGCTGCAGCTTACCCAGGAGCTCTA
Source organism: Bordetella bronchiseptica (assembly GCF_900636925.1). Lineage (NCBI taxonomy): Bacteria > Pseudomonadati > Pseudomonadota > Betaproteobacteria > Burkholderiales > Alcaligenaceae > Bordetella > Bordetella bronchiseptica. The sequence goes on along the minus strand of NZ_LR134326.1, from coordinate 3,594,539 downwards.
CGACGTGGGCGCCGACACGGGCCAGAAGCCGTTGCGCCACGAGGGCCAGGAAGGCGGTATTGTCATCCGCGGGACGTTCGAGCTGCAGCTGGGCGACGAGCGCCATATCCTGAAGCCTGGCGACAGCTACTACTTCGATAGCACGACGCCGCACCGGATCCGCAACATCGGCGAAGAAGAGGGCGAAATCATCAATGCCGCTTCGCCGCCTTCGTTCTGAGGCCGCGCCTCTCGATATGGCCGGCTACCGTCGCCGCCAGCTGCGCCGCTGCATGACGGCGCAGGCAAGCCGGCGCTGCGCACATGGCGCGCAGGTCGAATGCTTGCCGGGCGCGCCATTGCTGCACTCCGCATGCAGCCCAGCGCGCGCCTGTGCAGGCACGCTGGCTCGGCCAGACGGGCCTGCATGGACTTCAGCGCCATGTCAGGTACCACGGCGCGTATTCCTATATCCTGTACCTAGCCCATTGTTGCGTCAAAGCAGCGTTTCCCCGGGCGATTTGGTTGAGTTCCGAAAGAGCGTTCTTATACTGGAAAGGCAGGCAAGCCATCGATCCGCGCGCAGGGTCGATATCCCATGTCGCCAGACAGGAGCCGCAATATGTCTGACTCGCCGCATTCAAGCCGCAGAGAGTTTTTGCTCGCGTCAGGAGCCAGCGCCGCACTCACCGGCATCGCGCTCACCTTCCATGCACACGCCAAGGCTGCGCCCGTCCAGCTGGCGGATTACAAGCCCGAATACTTCACGCCCGAGGAATGGGCGTTCGTGCTCGCGGCCACCGCACGCCTGATTCCATCGGAAGGCGAGGGCCCGGGCGCGCTGGAAGCCCATGTGCCGATCTTCCTGGATCGCCAGTTGAAGGGCGAGTATGGAAGCGCCAGCAACTGGTACATGCAGGGTCCGCACGATCCCGCGGCATCGCCTGACCGTGGCTGGCAAACCCCGCTCAATCCCGCGCAGCTCTACCGCAAGGCGATTCCCGCGGTCAATGCCTTGTGCCAGTTGCGGTGGAGCAAGGACTTCAAGGATCTGGCGCCCGAACAGCAGGATGAGACCTTGACCGCCCTGCAAAAGGGGGAGGCTGCGCTGGCGCCCGAACTGAGCATTTTCTTCACGACCTTGCTGGCCAACACCAAGGAAGGCTACTTCGCCGACCCGATGCATGGCGGCAATTTCGGCATGCAATCGTGGGTCTATATCGGCTTTCCGGGCGCGCGCGCCAGCTATGCCGAGTGGGTGGACCAGCACAACGTGAAGTACCCGCTGGGGCCTGTTTCCATCAAAGGCGAGAGGGCGTGAACCATGGCGCGTACCGAAAAAAAGAAGGACGTGGTCATCGTGGGCCTGGGCTGGACAGGCGCGATCGCAGGCATGGAACTGGCTGCCGAGGGGCTGGAAATCGTGGCGTTGGAGCGCGGCCGCGATCAGAACACCGTACCGGAATTCAAGTACCCCAACCAGATCGATGAGCTGACCTATGGCGTGCGGCTGGTGAACATGCAGCACCCCAGCCAGCAGACGGTGACGGTCCGGCGCAACGACGCCGAGACGGCGCTGCCATACCGCTCCATGGGTTCGTTCCTGCCCGCCAATGGGGTGGGCGGCGCCGGCACGCACTGGAACGGCCTGCTGTGGCGGCCCCAGCCCCAGGAGATCCAGCTGCGCAGCTATGTGAAGGAGAGGTGGGGCGAGTCCATCATTCCCGAAGGAATGAACCTGATGGACTATCCCGTCACCTATGACGAACTGGAGCCGTTTTTCACGCGGTTCGACGAGGTCGCGGGCATTTCAGGCAAGGCGGGCAATCTCAAGGGCAAGATCCAGCCCGGCGGCAATCCGTTCGAGGGCTGGCGCTCCAGCGAGTATCCCATGCCCCCGATGCCGCCCACCTACGATGCCACCAAGTTTCGCGATGCCGCCCAGGCCATGGGCTACCATCCCTTCCCCGCGCCGGCAGGCGTCGCATCCACGGCCTATGTGAATCCTTATGGCATGCAGATGGCGCCCTGTAATTTCTGCGGCTTCTGCGAGCGCTTCGGCTGTTATCAATACTCCAAGTCGTCGCCGCAGACGGCCATCCTCGACGCGCTCAAGCGCAAGCCCAACTTCAGCTATCGCACGCACGCGGAGGTGCTGAGGATCGAAAGCTCGGCCGATGGCAAGACCGCCACGGGCGTCACCTATTTCGATGCCGCCGCGCAGGAGGAGGTATTCCAGCCAGCGGACCTGGTGATTCTTGCCGCCTACCAGCTGAACAATGTCCACTTGCTGCTGCTGTCGGGCATAGGCGAACCCTATGACCCGGCCACCAACACCGGCGTGACGGGCAAGAACTACGCCTACCAGATGAATGGCGGCGTCACCATGTTCTTCAAGGACGCCAATTTCAACCCGTTCATCGGCCATGGGTCCAACGGTTTCTGTATCGATGACTTCAGCGTCAACCAGAACGACTTCGGCGCGCTGGGCTTCATCGGCGGCGCCTACTGGCGCTCCGGCACGTTCAACGGCCAGCCGATCCGTTCCATGATCCTGCCGGCCGGAACCCCCGGCTGGGGCGCGGGCTGGAAGAAGGCCATTGGCCAGTGGTATGGCCATTCCATGTCCATCGGCACCCATGGCTCGCACATGGCATACCGGGCCAACCACCTGGACCTGGACCCCACCTACAAGGATCCGCATGGCCGCCCCTTGATGCGCATGACGTTCAACTGGCAGGACAACGACCTCAGGATGAATCAGTACATGAAGCTCAAGGCGGGGGAAGTGGGCAAGGCCATGAAACCCGATTTGATGCAGCTGGGTTTCAAGGGCCCGGGAGCCATGTACGACGTCAGGCCCTACCAGACCACCCACAATACCGGCGGCCACATCATGTCCCGAGACCCGCGCGAGGGCGTGGTGAATCGCTACTGCCAGGCTTGGGACAAGCACAACGTATTCGTCATGGGGGCGGGTAATTTCGTGCAGAACACCCAGTACAACCCCACCGGAATGGTGGGGGCGCTGGCCTACTGGACGATCCACGCGATCCGCACGCAATACCTGCGCGATCCGCGCCCACTGGTTTGAGGAGCGCGCCATGAAAAAAGCCCTTGCCATCCTGGGCGCCCTGGTGGCGCTGGCCGTTCTCGCGACGCTTGCCCTGATCTATGTGCCCGTCAAGGTGACGCCGCCCAATGAAGCGCTGGCGGCCGACTGGAAAGCGGAGCCCGGCCGAGGCAAGTATGTCATGCGCGCCGGCGACTGCATGGCCTGTCATACCGCGAACGGCGGCTCGCCCCTGGCCGGCGGCCGCGGCATCCCCACGCCGATGGGCACGATCTGGTCATCCAATATCACCCCGGACAAGGAAACGGGCATCGGCGATTGGACCTTGGATCAGTTCCGCGCCGCCCTGGTCGATGGCATCGGCGTCAAGGAGGGCCACCTGTACCCGGCCATGCCGTATGAAAACTACCGTTTCATGAGCGAGAGCGATATTCGCGCCTTGTACGACTACCTCATGAAGGAGGTGCCGCCGGTCAGGAACGAAGTCCAGGCCACGCAGCTCAGTTTCCCGTTCAACCTGCGTTTTGGCTTGCGCGCGTGGAACTGGCTTGCCCTGAGGGGCGAGTCCGCGTTCAAGCCGGCCAGCGACGACAAGCTGCAGACCCGCGGCCAGTATCTGGTGGAAGGCGCCGGCCATTGCGCCGCCTGTCACAGTCCGCGCACTGCCTTCATGGCGCAGGACGGCACCGTCGCGCGCGACGCGGCGTTCCTGAGCGGCGGCGTGCTGGATGGCTGGACCGCGCCCGCGCTGCGTGGCGCCGACTCGGCGATCGCGACGTGGTCCACCGCCCAGGTGGCCGACTACCTTGCCACGGGGCGCAACACGCATGCCACCGCCAGCGGCGAAATGGCGTTGGCCATCGAGCATTCCTTGCAGTACCTGAGCGACGACGACCTGAACGCGATGGCCGCTTTCCTGAAAGGCATGGATGGCAAGCCCGTGCAGGACATCCCCGCGCAGGTCGCCATGCCCGGCCCCCACGCCGTCCCGGCGGCCCAGGCCGACGAAGCGGGGCAGGCCACAGCCAGGCTGCTGACTGCCGCCTCGCCCGACATGCCCCTGGGCGCGCGCCTGTACCTGGATAACTGCGCCGGCTGCCATTTCGTCACGGGCAAGGGCGCGGCCGAGATCTTCCCGCAGCTGCAGGGCAGTGCCGTGGTGCTGGGCAAGGATGCCGGCCCGCTGCTGTCGATCATACTGAACGGCACCGCCGTGCCATCGACAGGCCGGCGTCCCATGAGGTTGGCCATGCAAGGCTATGCCGATCGCCTGAGCGACGAGGAAGTGGCCGTGCTGGCCAGCTTCGTGCGTTCAGGCTGGGGAAACCAGGCCAGCGCGGTTACGCAAGAGGAGGTGGCCGCCGCCCGTTCGGCCGGCAAGCATTGAGCTGGCGGCGCTCAGAGCCAGCTGACCCGTCCATCGGCGACGTCGTAGAGCGCCGGCAGAATCCGCAACGCGCCGTCGTCTGACAGTTTTGCCAGGACGGGCGAGGCCGAGCGCAGCAGCCGCGCCTGGTTGATGGCGTTCTGCCGCGCCATTTCGGTGATATCGGTGGACGAGCTGGCGTTGATCGCCGGACGGATATAGGGATACAGCGCGCTGATCTGCCCTGGCGCGCCTGCGTTCGCGGCCGCGGCCTTGATCGCGCCGCAGTCGACGTGGCCCAGGACGACCAGTGCCTTGATGCCCAGTATCGCGGCGCCGTATTCCAGGCTGGCGATGATGGCGGGCGTGGCAATGTTCCCCGCCACGCGGGCGACAAACAGCTTGCCGATCGATTGGTCGAAGACGAGTTCGACCGGCATCCTGGAATCGGCACAGGCCAGGACGGCGGCGAACGGCTCCTGTTTGCCGGCGGTGCGGCGCTGAAGAATGTCCAGGTCTTCCTGGAACGAGGTGATGGCGCGGCGTGCGAAGCGCTCATTGCCCTGACGGAGTTTTTCCAGGGCCTGCTCGGGTGTGAGCGTGGTCTGCGCGTGCGCCGGGCTTGGCGAAACGATGCCCAGGCCGCCCGCCATGCCGGCCATCAGGCCGGCGCTCAACAGCTTCCTGCGGGAAAGGCGCACGGGTTTTTCCTGGCTATCGAGCGGCAACAGATGCTGCAGGCAGTTGCACGTCGGCGTCGTTTTCTTGGACATGGCACACCTCGTTCGGGGGATGGCGCCAATTCATGGCAGGAATGGCAAGCCGAATGATAGCGCCGGTTGCGCCTTGTTTGGACAGGGCGCGCCGGAGTCAATCCACATGGTCTACGTGGTGGTCCTGCCGCTCCAGCAGGCGCTCTTTCAGCAGGCGGGCGCCGATCGACATCAGTGAGCCACGGCGGCGCACCAATTCGTACGGTTCGCTGCGCAAGGTGAACTGGAAAGGAAGAATGCTGACCAGGCCGTTGCGGGCGAAAAACGACGCGACGTCGGTCGAAGCCAGCGCGACGAAGGAGGAATTCCTGCGCAGCAGGGCCAGCGTGGCGAACGGTGACGTGGTTTCCAGCAGGTTGGTCGGAAACCGGATGCCCGCATCGTAGAACTCTCGCTCAAGCAGGATGCGCATCGGCATGTTGGCGCGGTAGACGATCCATTTGCAGTGGGCAAGGTCCTGGAGGGTCAGTTCGTCGGCGAGCGCCAGCGGGCTGCCGATGCTGGCGATCACCCGCAATTCCTCGGGCTGCAGCAGTTCGCTTTCGTACAGCTCGGGCGATTTGGTGACCACCGTGCGGCATATCGCCAGGTCCAGCCGGCCGCTGTCGAGCAGGCCCAGCAGCTCGGCGCTGGTGTCTTCGACGATCTCCACCGACATGCCGGGGTGGGTTTGCATCAAATCCGAAACGGCGTCCGTCAGCAGCGGTATGGCTCCCATGATGGAGCCGACCGCCACCCGGCCGCCGTCGCCTTTCTGGATCGCATCCAGTTCATTGCGCAGATGGCCCAGGTCGGTGTAGATCATGCGCGCGTAGCGCACGACGCACAGCCCCAGGTCGTTGGCTTCCAGGCCTCGGTTGGTGCGCACGAAGAGCGCCGCGCCGAAGGTGGTTTCGATCTCCTGCAGCGCCTTGCTGGCCCCGGGCTGGCTGATGGCCACTTCCTTGGCCGCGCCCAGCAGCGAGCCGTGCTCGTAGATCGCCAGCAACAGGCGCAGGTGCTTGATGTGCAGGCGGGAAACGATGGACGTCAGCGGCGGTGTCATGGGTTGCCTTCTGGTTATAGCTGTATGAGCAGCTTTCAATATTCATTCCCCGCGGGCCACCCTAGAATGCCGACATGGCGCGGGAAAAGCCCTGGCCGGCGGCAGTCGCCGGGGCATGGCGGCCTGTTCCGGTGTCGCTCCGATTATAACTTTCTCTCAATTCAGATGGCGCTCATCCAATATCTCACGCACATTCAGTTCGACTTCGGCGCGGTGCGCCTGCTGCAGGCCGAGTGCGACCGCATCGGGATCAAACGCCCCATGGTGGTAACGGACCAGGGCATCCAGGCCGCCGGCATACTGGATGCGGCCTTGTCGCACCTGGACCGGCCGGATGCGGTGCCGGTCTTCGACGCGACGCCGCCGAACCCGAACGAGGAGGCCGTGCGCCAGGCGGTGGCGGTGTACGCCGCCAACGACTGCGACGGCATCATCGCCCTTGGCGGCGGCTCGTCCATCGACCTTGCCAAGGGCGTGGCCGTGTGCGCCACGCACGAGGGGGCGTTGAAGCGCTTCGCGGTGATCGAAGGCGGGCTGGGCCATATCACGGCGGCCACCGCGCCGGTGATTGCCGTCCCCACGACGGCCGGCACGGGCAGCGAGGTCGGGCGCGGCGCGATCCTGATTCTCGACGATGGCCGCAAGGTCGGGGTGATTTCGCCCTTCGTGGTGCCGCGCACGGCGATCTGCGACCCGGAGCTGACGCTGAAGCTGCCGCCGGCGTTGACCGCGGCGACGGGCATGGATGCCATCGCGCATTGCCTGGAGACGTTCATGTCGCCGCTGTTCAATCCGCCGGCCGACGGCATCGCGCTCGATGGCCTGGCGCGGGCCTGGCGCCACATCGAGCGCGCGACCCGCGAGCCCGGCGACCTCGACGCGCGCATGAACATGATGAGCGCCAGCATGCAGGGCGCGCTGGCGTTCCAGAAGGGCCTGGGCTGCGTGCACAGCCTGAGCCACGCGCTCGGGGGGATCGATCCGCGCCTGCACCATGGCACGCTGAATGCGATCCTGCTGCCGGCGGTCATCGAGTTCAACGCGCCGGCGCCCACGATGGCGCGGGAAAACAAACTGAACCGGATCGCCGCGGCGATAGGGTTGGCGAACGGCGAGTCGGTGGCCGGCGCGGTGCAGGGCCTGACCGCCAGGCTGGGCCTGCCCACGTCCCTGGGGCAAGTGGGGGTCGCCCGCGAGCTGTTTGCCCGGATCGTGGACGGCGCGCTCAAGGACCACAGCCACAAGACCAATCCCCGGGACGCTTCGGCCGAAGACTATGCCCGGATGCTCGATGCCGCGTTTTGAGCGCCAGGCAGCCATGACTCGCAGGATGGACGGGGAGCAGACATGACAATCAGCGGCGCAATGATGATAGGGCGCAGTACGGTGACCGGCGACGGGCCGCGGCTCTACGCTTTCGATCCCAATGAGAATCGCGAGATCGAGCCGGCGTTCTCGTCGGCCACCCGGGGGCTGGTCGATGCCGCCTGCGATCTCGCGGCGCGGGCGTTCGATCGCTACCGGGGGCTGCCGCTGCAGGCCAGGGCGGGCTTCCTGGAGCGCATCGCGGCCAACATCGAACGCATCGGCGATGAGCTGATCCAGCGCGCGCATAGCGAGACGGGTCTGCCGCGCGCGCGCCTGGAGAGCGAGCGGGCCAGGACGGTCGGCCAGCTCAGGCTGTTCGCGGAGGTGGTCGGAAGCGGGCATTGGTTGAACGCCACGCTGGACAGCCCGCAGCCGGACCGCCAGCCGGCGCCCCGGCCGGACCTGCGCATGGCCAGGATGCCCGTGGGGCCGGTCGCGGTGTTCGGGGCCAGCAACTTTCCCCTGGCGTTTTCCGTGGCGGGAGGCGATACCGCCTCGGCGCTTGCCGCCGGCTGTCCGGTGGTCGTCAAGGCCCACAGCGCGCATCTGGGAACGTCCGAACTGGTTGCGCGGGCCGTGCAGCAGGCAGGCATCGAGTGCGATATGCCGGATGGGGTGTTTTCGCTGGTAGTCGGGCCGGGCGCCGAGGTGGGCGCCAGCCTGGTTGCCCATCCCGCCATCAAGGCGGTGGGGTTCACCGGCTCGCGGCAGGGTGGCCTGGCGCTGGTCGACGTGGCGGCCCGGCGCAAGGAGCCCATTCCGGTGTACGCGGAAATGAGCAGCGTCAATCCCTTTTTCGTGCTGCCGGGCGCGCTCGCCCGGCGCGCCCCGGCGCTGGCGGCGGGGCTGGCCGATTCGATCGCCCTGGGGGCCGGGCAGTTCTGTACCAACCCCGGCCTGATCGTGCTGCTCGATAGCGAGGCGGCCAGGCGCTTCGTGGGCGAGCTGGCGCAGGCGCTGGGCGGCAAGGCGCCGCAAACCATGCTGACCGCGGGCATTGCCAGGGCATACGGCGCGGCGCTCGAGCGCCGCCTGGGCGAGCCGGGGGTGGAGCAGGTCCTGCCGCCGGCGCGCGGCCCCTCGCCGTGCAGCGCGAGGCCGGCCCTTTTTGCGATCGATGCCGGCGATTTCATGGCGGCCGCCTTGCATCACGAGGAGATCTTCGGGCCGGCATCCGTGGTCGTCTATTGCCGGGACCGGCCGCAATTGCATCGCCTGGCCGAGTCGCTGGAAGGCCAGCTGACGTCGACCCTGCATTTCGAGGATGCCGACAGGGACGAGGTCGGGCGCCTGCTTCCCATCCTGGAGAAAAAGGCCGGGCGCCTGATCGCCAACGGGTATCCTACGGGCGTCGAAGTCTCGCATGCGATGGTGCATGGCGGGCCATTCCCCTCGACCTCGAATGCCCGGGCGACGTCGGTGGGCGCCAGCGCCATCGACCGGTTCCTGCGTCCGGTCTGCTATCAGGATTTCCCGAGCGAGCTGGTGCCGGCGGCATTGCAGGACGGCAATCCGCTTGCATTGTGGCGCTTGCGCGATGGGCGCATGCAGCAGGGCTGAGCGATGGCGCGGCCGATCCCTGGCCGCGCCGCGGACAAGACCCTGCGCCGATTGAACGCAGCCTGAGCGCTGCATTTTTGACTGGTATGGAGGATGACATGACGGCAAGCAAGCAGAACGACAAGCAAGGCACGGCCACCACCGACGATCCGCCGCCGCGGATCATGCACGTCGATGACATGGAATGGGAAACCATTCGCTGGCCGGGCGAAACGGGCAAGATGCTCAGCCACCCGACACCGGAAGACCCGACGCTGCCCAATGCGGGGCTGCTGCGCCTGGAGCCCGGCGCCTACCACCCGTGGCACCGGCACGATTTCGCCCAGGTCTGGTACATCCTGGAAGGCGAGTTCACCATCGGCGGCGTCAAGTGCGGGCCCGGCACCGTGCTGCAGCATGGCGACCCGCATTGCGAGCCCGAGCTGCACACCGAATCCGGCGGCGTGATGTTCATCGTGCAGTACCCCGGCCCCACCACCGGCGGGCGGGTGATTTACGACAAGCGCTTCAATATGGACAAGCGCGCGGCGGTCGAGGCCGAACGTATCGATCTCTAGCTTTCGCAAGGGCGGGCGGCCCCGTGGGCGCCGCCCGCTTCCTCCTGGAAAACAACGAGGGCAGGAGCAAGCAATGACCGGTCTACTCTCGAAGCATGATTTCCGCGTTGCGCTGCAGGAGGCCATCGCGGGCAAGGCCTCGGCGAAGGCGGCCTTCAGCCAGGCCTGGATGGACGGGACGCTGCAACGCCATCATTTCGCCCGCTGGGCCGAAAACCACTACCACTACGTCGGCCCCTTCGCGGATTACCTCGGGTACATCTACAACAATGCCCGCGACGAGCAGGACGGGGTCAAGGACCTCCTGCTGCAGAGCATGTACGAGTTCCGGCACCTGCAGGAAGGCGAGGCCATGGTCTCCCACACGGACCTGCTGATCCGTTTCGCGCAGGCGTGCGGCACCACGCGCGAGCGGGTCGAGTCCCCGCAGGCCTGCAACCCGATTACCCGCGGCATGCAGGCATGGTGCTACGCCACCGCGATCCGCGAGTCTCCCGTGGTGGCGACCGCCGCCTTGCTGGTCGGCCTGGCGTCGCAGATTCCGCAGATCTACGCCAGGCAGATCGTTCCGCTGCGCGATCCGCGCGTCTACGGGTTCAGCGAGCATGAGGTCGCCTTTTTCGCCTTGAGGATCACGTCGGATGGCGCGCACGCCGAGCGGGGCTACCGGATCGTGCTCGACGGGGCGACGACGCCTGCGCTGCAGCAACGCTGCCTGCAGTTCGTGCGATGGGGCGCGGAGATGCGCTACGCCTACGCGCAGGCGATCTACGACCAGTATGTCGCGCCCGACCTCGGCGCCCGTCGCGTGGATTGACGCGCGGGCCCAGGCCCGGCGGCGGCCTGGCGGTCGCAATGCGCTGGATTAGCTGCGAGTTATATCTGTATGAGCAGCTTTCAATATTCAGCTCGATGAGAGCGGCCTAGAATCAACGCAAATTCAAAAGCAGCCCCGGCCATCGGCCGGGCGCTGCGGGCCTCAGTGCCGCCTTGAATATAACTTTTATTCAATTCAAGCGGCGCTGGATGCTGCCCTCCGGGCGCCTGGCCTGGCCGCCTGAAAACACGATGACAAGACGGAGACAGAGTTTGTGGAACACATCGCCAAACTGGATGAGACCGCTTCCCCGGCGAATGCCCGGGACGGCAAAGCTCACGCAACGCCTGCCGCGCAAGCGGCGCCTGCCGGCACGCACGGCCATGTGCTCGTTGCCCAGGGGCTGACGAAGACATTCGGTGGATTCACCGCCGTCAACAACGTCGACCTGCGCGTGCGCGCGCAGACCATCCATGCGCTGATCGGTCCGAACGGCGCGGGCAAGACGACCTGTTTCAACCTGCTCAGCAAGTTCCTGCAGCCCAGCGCGGGGCGCATCTACTACCAAGGCAGCGACATCACGCGCGCGGCGCCGGAGGACATCGCCGGCCGCGGGCTGGTGCGCTCGTTCCAGATTTCCGCGATTTTTCCCAAGCTGACGCTGGGCGAAAACGTGCGGGTCGCCTTGCAGCGCAAGCTGGGAACGTCCTGGCATTTCTGGAAGCCGCTTGCCAGCCTGCGCGTCCTCGACGAGCACGTGGACCGCCTGCTGGAGTCGGTGGGACTGGCCGAGCGGCGCGACGAGCCGGCGGGCCTGCTGTCGTACGGACGCAAGCGCGCGCTGGAGCTTGCAACGACGTTGGCGCTGGAGCCGGAGGTGCTGCTGCTCGATGAGCCGATGGCGGGCATGGGCCGGGAGGATATCGAGACCGTCGCCGCGCTGATCCAGAAAGTCGCCAAGGGCCGGACCGTGCTGATGGTGGAGCACAACCTGGGCGTGGTCGCGCGGCTGGCCGACACCATCACGGTGCTGTGCCGCGGCGAAGTGCTCGCGGAAGGCGCCTATGAAACGGTGTCGAGCAATCCCGAGGTCGTTGCCGCCTACATGGGAGGCGCCCATGCCTGAGACGCATCTGCAGATCGGCGATCTGCATGCCCAGTACGGCGAAAGCCAGGTGCTGCACGGCATGGCCCTCACGGTGGGCCGCGGCGAAGTCGTGACGCTGCTGGGCCGCAACGGCGCCGGCAAGACCACGACGCTGCGCGCCATCATGGGCCTGCTCGCCAGGCGCAGCGGCTCGGTGCGGTTCGAGGCGCGCGAGCTGATGGGGCTGGCGCCGGAGGCGATCGCCCGAGCGGGCATCGCCTTGTGCCCGGAGGAACGGGCGATCTTCTCGGGCCTGAGCGTCCAGGAGAACCTGATGCTGCCGCCGGTCGTGCGCGCGGGCGGGATGACGGTGCCGGAGATCCTGGCGCTGTTTCCGAACCTTGCCGAACGGCTGAAAAGCCCGGGAACGAAGCTGTCCGGCGGCGAGCAGCAGATGCTGGCGATCGGCCGCATCCTGCGCACGGGGGCGACCCTGCTGTTGCTCGACGAGCCGAGCGAGGGGCTGGCCCCGGTGATCATCGAACAGATCGGCCTGACCATCCGCAAGCTGAAGGACCGTGGCATCTCCATCCTGCTGGTGGAGCAGAACGTCAATTTCGCCACCCGCGTCGCGGACCGGCATTACGTCGTGGAGCATGGAGAGGTGATCGATGCCTTTTCCAATGCGGAAATCGCAAGCCAGAGCGCTCGGCTGAGCGCCTACCTGAGTGTTTGAACCATGAACATCGAATCCATTCTCGGCATTCCGATCAACGCGTTCATGGGCCAGTTGCTGATGGGGCTGATGAACGGCGCCTTCTACGCCATGCTGAGCCTGGGCCTGGCGATCATTTTCGGGCTGCTCAACGTGATCAATTTCCTGCACGGCGCCCAGTTCATGGTGGGGGCGTTCATCGCCTGGATGCTGCTGGCGTGGGCGGGCCTGAGCTACTGGGTCGCCCTGCTGGTGGCGCCGCTGGTCGTCGCGATCGGCGCCGTGTTCGTCGAGCGCCTGTTCCTGCGGCATCTCTACCGTCTCGACCATCTCTACGGCATGCTGCTGACCTTCGGCCTGATGCTGATGGTCGAGGGGCTGTTTCGCAAGAGCTTCGGCTCGTCCGGGCTTCCCTATCCCAATGTCATCCCCGGCGGCATGAACCTGGGTTTCATGTTCCTGCCGTATTACCGGGCCTGGGTCGTGGCGGCCTCGCTGCTCGTCTGCCTGGCCATCTGGCTGCTGATCGAGAAGACGCGGCTGGGCAGCTATCTGCGCGCGGCGACCGAGAACCCGGACATGGTGCGCGCCTTCGGCATCAAGGTTCCCGTGCTGCTGACGCTGACCTACGCGTTCGGCGCGGGGCTGGCCGGCCTGGCGGGCGTCATGGCGGCGCCGATCTACCAGGTCAGTCCGCTGATGGGCTCCAACCTGGTCATCCTGGTCTTCGCCGTGGTGGTGATCGGCGGCATGGGCTCGATCCTGGGCTCGATCCTGACCGGCTTCTCGCTGGGCGCCATCGAAGGCCTGACCAAACTCTTCTACCCGCAGGCCTCGGCGACCGTGATCTTCCTCGTGATGATCATCGTGCTGCTCATCAAGCCGACGGGCCTGTTCGGCAAGGCGAAGTGACTCCACCATGAAAAACCATACCTCCTCGATGCTGCGCCCCATGCTGGTCCTGCTGGCGTGCGCCATGGTGGCACCGGCCATCGTCTACCCGATCTTTCTCATGAAGGTCATGTGCTTCGCGATCTTCGCCTGCGCCGTCAATCTGCTGGTCGGCTACGCCGGCTTGCTGTCGCTGGGCCATTCCATGTTCTTCGGCATGTCCGCCTACATCACGGCCCATACGCTCAAGGTGTGGGGCTGGCCGTTCGAGGCCGCGCTGCCCGCCGCGGTCCTTGCCTGCTCGGCGCTGGGCCTGATCGCGGGAGCGATCGCGATCCGCAGGCAAGGCATCTATTTCGCGATGATCACGCTGGCCCTGGCGCAGATGGTTTATTTCTTCTGCCTGCAGGCGCCGTTCACCGGCGGCGAGGACGGCCTGCAGAACGTGCCGCGGCCCGTCGTCCTCGGTCTGTTCGATACCGCCGACGACTGGACGCTCTATGTCGTGGTGCTCGCCATCTTCCTGGCGGCGGTCGCGGTCTATCACCGGGCGATCCATTCGCCGTTCGGCGAGGTGGCCAAGGCCATCCGCGACAACGAGCCGCGCGCCATATCCCTGGGCTACAAGGTCAACCGCTACAAGTTGCTGGCGTTCGTCATTTCGGCGGCGCTCACCGGGTTGGCCGGCGGCACGAAGGCGCTGGTGTTCCAGCTGGCTTCGCTGACCGACGTGGGCTGGCACATCAGCACCGAAGTGGTCCTGATGGTGCTGGTGGGCGGCATGGGGACGATCATCGGACCGCTGGTCGGGGCGGTGCTGATTCTTGCCATGCAGTATTACCTGGCGCCGCTCGGAGAGTGGGTCATGGTGATCCAGGGGGCGGTCCTGGTCACGGTCGTGATGATCTTCCGGCGCGGGCTGGTCGGCGAGTTCGAGGCATGGCGCGTTCGCATGGCCTCTATGCCCGGCAAGCCGGCCTTGCCGCCGCGCCATGCGCCCGGCAGCTTTGTCGTGCATTCGGATGCGTGGTCCGGCAAATGACCGCCTTTTTCCCTTCATCGCCAAGCACACGGCTGCGCCGCGGCTTGCCTGCTGTTTCACTCCATCCCCATCGAGGATTCCACATGTCTGCGAAAAAGAACCCACCCATGAAATCCGCCGCCGCGCTCGCTTTGCTCGCCGGTGCGCTTTGTACAGCCCCCGCCGGGGCGCAGGTGTCCGGCGATGTCGTCAAGATCGGCATTCTCAACGACCAGTCGGGCCTGTACGCCGACCTGGCCGGCGCGGGCTCGGTACAGGCGGCGCGCATGGCGATCGAGGAGTTCGGCGGCCAGGTGCTGGGCAAGAAGATCGAGCTGGTCTGGGCCGACCACCAGAACAAGGCCGATATCGGCGCCGGCATCGCGCGCGCCTGGTTCGACCGGGAAGGCGTCGACGCGATCGCGGATTTCTCCAACTCGAGCGTCGGGTTCGCGGTGCAGGGCCTGGCCAACGAGCGCAAGAAGATCACGCTGGTGGCGGCGGGGTCGTCCGATTTCACCGGCAAGGCCTGCAGCCCCTTCTCGACGCAGTGGGTCTACAACAGCTACAGCAACGGCTACGGCCTGGCGCGCCTGCTGGCCAGCCGCGGCATGGATTCGGTATTCCTGCTGACGGTGGACTATACCTTCGGCCATGCCTTCGCCAATGACGTGCGCAAGGCGGTCACCGAGAATGGCGGCAAGGTGCTGGGCGAGGTGCGCTTCCCGTTGAACTCGTTCGACCTCAGCTCCTATCTGCTGCAGGCGCAGGCGTCGAAAGCCAAGCTGATCGTGACGGCGGCCGCCGGCAGCGACATGACCTCCACGGTGAAGCAGGCCAACGAGTTCGGCATCACGCCCGGCCAGGCGCTGGCTGCCCCGGCGGTGTTCATCACCGATGTGAACAGCATGGGCCTGCAGGCCGCGCAAGGCCTTCAATTCGTGACGGCATTCTATTGGGACCGCACGCCGGACTCGCGGGCCTGGGCCGAGAAGTTCTTCGCGCGCCAGAAGGCCATGCCGTCCATGACGCAGGCCGGCGTGTATTCCGCGGTGCGCCACTACCTGAAGGCGGTGGAGGCAGCCCAGACGGACGACGCGGTCGCGGTGGCCGCCAAGATGCGCGAACTTCCGGTGCGCGACATGAATATCGAGAACGGGCGCGTCCGCGAGGATGGACAGGTCATGCACGACATGTATCTGGTCGAGGTCAAGAAGCCCGACGAATCCCGGCGCGCATGGGACTACTACAAGGTGCTGACGACGGTGCCCGCCGACCAGGCGTTCCAGGCGCTGGCCGACAGCGCCTGCCCGCTGGTCGGCAAGCAGTGATGCGCCGACCGGCCGATCGCGCGCTCAGATTCCCAGGTACGCCTGCCGTACCTTGGGATCGGTCAGCAGCGCGCTGGCCGGGCCGCTATGCACGATGCGGCCCGTCTCCATGACGTAGCCGCGGTCGGCGCTCGACAGGGCGAGGTGGATGTCCTGTTCGACCAGCAGGGTCGTCACGCCTTCGCGCCGGATATCGGCCAGCACCGCCATCAGCTGGTCGACGACCACCGGCGCCAGGCCCAGGCTCATTTCGTCGATCATCATGAGCACGGGGGCGGCCATCAGGGCGCGCGCCATGGCGCACATCTGCTGTTCGCCGCCGGACATGCTGCCGGCGAGCTGGCCGCGCCGCTGCGCCAGGCGCGGAAACAGGCCGTAGACCTTGTCCAGGTCGCGCGCGATGTCGGCGCGGGCGGTGCGCCGGTAGGCGCCCATCAGCAGATTGTCCTGCACCGTCATGCGGTCGAACAGCTGGCGGCCTTCCGGCACCTGCACCATGCCGCCGGCGAAGGCCTGGTCGGGGCTGGCGCGGGACAGCTGCCGGCCGTTCATGACGATGCTGCCGGTGCAGGGCAGCACGCGCGACAGGGCGCGCAGCAGCGTGGTCTTGCCCGCGCCGTTGCTGCCCACCAGCGCGACGATCTCGGTGCGCCGGACTTCGAGCGATACGTCGTGCAGCACGGGCAGCTCGCCGTAGCCGGCGCTCAGGCCTTCCACGGTCAGCAGCGGCGCGGCGGTGTCGTTCATGTGCGCCGCCTGCCCAGGTAGGCCTGCACCACTTCCGCATCGGCCAGCACCTCGCCCGGGTCGCCGTCGGCGATCTTCTCGCCATGGTGCAGGACCAGCAGCCGGTCCGACAGGCTCTTGATGGCCTTGATGACGTGTTCGATGACCAGCACGCTGATGCCGGTGGCGCGCACTTTGCGGATCACGTCGATGACCTCGTCGATCTCGACCAGGTTCAGTCCCGCCATGACTTCGTCGCACAGCAGCACCCGCGGCTGCATGGCCAGCGCCTTGGCCAGTTCCAGCCGCTTGCGGCCGGGTCCGCCCAGTTCCTCGGCGCGCTGCCCGGCCGCGCGGCCCAGGCCGACGAAATCCAGGCAGGCGCGCGCCTGTTCGCGCGCCTTGGCGAGATCGGGCTGGCCGCCGCCGCGGCCGAACAATGCGCCGACCGCGACGTTGTCGAGCACGGACAGGCCGGGGAAGGGCCGCATGATCTGGAAGGTGCGGCCAATGCCCAGCCGGGCCCGCCGATAGGCCGGCAGCGCGCCGATGGGCTTGCCCTGGTAGAGGATCTCGCCGTGGGTGGGCGCCAGGGTGCCGCTGATCAGGCTGACCAGCGTGGTCTTGCCGGCGCCGTTGGGGCCGATCAGGCCCAGGATCTCGCCCTCGGCCAGCGTGAAGCTGACCTGGTTCACGGCGACCAGCCCGGCGAAGCGCCGCGTGACGTTGCGGATTTCCAGGATGGCCGTCATAGCTTGTGCGCCCGGACATTTTCGATGAAGTAGCGCCAGCCGGATTTCCGGTAGCGGCGCAGCAGGTCGCTCAGCCCGCGCGGCATGAGCACCACCGCCGCGACGATGACCACGCCGAAGAACAGGCCCGCGGCGCTGGTGATCTCGCTGGACAGCAGCTCGGATATGGCCGACAGCGAGAACGCGCCCACGACCGGGCCGAGCACGGTGCCCGCGCCGCCGAACACGGCCATGATGATCATCTTGACGTTCAGGCCGATGTCGAAGGCGCTCTCCGGATCCAGGAAGGTGATCCAGTAGGCATGGATGCCGCCGGCCAGCGCGCTGAACACGCCGGACAGCGCGAACGCGGCGACCTTGTAGAGCGTGGTGTTCACGCCCATGACCGCCGCGCCTTCTTCGTTCTCGCGGATCGCGATCAGGCCGAAGCCGAACCTGCTGCGCGTCAGCCACGCCACGGCCAGGGTCGCCAGCGCCAGCAGGGCCAGCGACAGTTCGTAGAACAGCGGGTCGTTGTTGAGCGGCGGCAGCACCAGGCCGATATTCTGGCCGGCCAGCTCGATGTTGGACACGATGGCCGTCATGACCTGCGCCAGCGCCAGGGTGGCGATGGCGAAGTAGTGACCGCGCAGCCGCAGCACCGGCATGCCCAGCAGCAAGGCGAAGGCCAGCGCCAGCGCCACGCCGAACACCAGGCCCGCCGCGAAGGGCAGCTCCCATTGCACCATGGCGATGGCTACGCCATAGCTGCCCAGCCCATAGAAGACCGAATTGCCGAAGGATGCGTAGCCGGTGTACCCGCCGATGATGTTCCAGCCCTGGGCCAGCACGGCCAGCAGCAGGGTGTTGATGCCGAATTGCACCATGACGTCCGAGCCGTACCAGGGCAGGCCGGCCAGCGCCGCCACCGCCGCCAGCGCCAGTATCGCGCGCCAGGCCTTCATGCCGCTCTGCCGAGCAGCCCGCTGGGCCGCAGGAACAGCACCAGCACCAGGATGCCGAAGCTGGCCACGTCGGCGAAGGTCGGCCCCACGTACAGCGTGGTGAGCGATTCGACGATGCCCAGGAACAATCCTCCCACCATGACGCCCAATGGATTGTCCAGGCCGCCGATGATGGAAATGGCGAAGCACTTCGCGGTCAGCGTCGCGCCGATGTAGGGGTTGATCTGCGAGACGGTCCCGTACAGCCCGCCGGCCGCGCCGGCCAGCGCCAGGCCCAGTCCGAACGTGACCGCATAGAGGTGGCGCGGCTCCACGCCGTAGAGCCGCGCCGCGATCAGGTTCTGCGCGGTGGCGCGGATGGCGCGGCCCAGGCGGCTGTGCAGCAGGAACAGCCACATCCCCAGCGTGAGCGCCAGCGCCACGCCGAAGGCGGCCAGCCGCGCCACGGGCAGCGTCACCGGGCCGAGGACGTAGCTGTCGCCCGCGTAGGGCGGGTTGATGGTGCGGAAATCGGCCGAGAACGCCAGCTGCGCCAGGTAGGTCAGCACGACCTCCAGGCCGAAGGTGATGAGCAGCGTATTGAACATGGGCGCGCGCACCACCAGGTTCAGCAGCCCGCGCTGCAGGACATAGCCCAGCACGAACAGCACGGCGGCCGTGACCGGCAGGCCCAGGAAGGGATCGACGCCGAGGTCGGTGTACAGGTACCAGGATACGTAGGCGCCCAGCATGATGAACGCGCCGTGCGCCAGGTTGACGATATTCAGCACGCCCCACACCAGCGCCAGGCCCTGCGCCATCACGGCATACAGCCCGCCCAGCAGGATGCCGTTGACGAGGATTTGCGCGAGCAGATCCATCGTTGCTCTCCCGCGGCGCCCGCGCGCCTAGCGCGCGTCCCAGGCCGGCATCGGGTACTTGGGCGGCGTGATGAAACCCTTGGCGCCGTAGACTTCGGCCAGTTTGTCGCCCTGCACCTGGATCACCACCTGGGGCAGGTCGATCTGCCCCTGCGCGTTGAAGGAGATGGGGCCGTACAGGCTGTCGAACCGGCTCCTGGCCAGCGCGTCGCGTACTTTCTGCGGATCCAGGCTGCCGGCGCTTTCCATGGCGTGCGCCAGGGCTTCGACATCGGCCACGCCCGAGGCCGCGTGGTAATCCGGGTCATAGCCATACTTGGCCTTGTAGGCGCGCGCGAACTGCTCGGCGTCGCCGAACCAGCGGTCCTTCAAGGCCGCCGAGGGCAGCCATGCGGTCATGCCGAAGGCATAGTCCGCGTCGGCGCCGAGCGCCTTGCGGAAGTCCTCCGACGGCACGCCGACCGTGAACGAATACATCTTGGGGGCGACGGCCAGGCTCTTGGCCTGGCGCACGAAATTCAGGATCTCGGTTTCGTGCCCGGCCACCAGCACCGCGTCCACCTTCCTGCTCTTGATCTGCGACAGCAGCGAGTTGAAGTCCGTGGCGTTGGTGCTGTAGCGCTCGTCCATCGCCACGTTCAAGCCGGCCGATTTCAGCAGCGGACGGGTACCCTGGGCAACCGACACGTCGAACGCATCGTCCGCGTACAGCAGCGCCACGCTGGCCGGCGCGGGCTTGAGCGCCTTGAGCATGTCGACCGTGCTGCCGAAGTAATTGCTGGCGGGCGCCAGGGTGCCGAAGATGTACTTGAATTTGCGCGCGAAGATCTGGTCCGATGCGCCGCCGCCCTGGACCATGGGCACCTTGTATTTTTCCGAGACCGCCGAGTCGGCCAGGGCGAAGTTGCTGGCGAAGGGGCCCAGCAGCAGGTTGACCTTGTCCTGGGTGACGAGCTGCGTGTACTGGCGCACGCTCAGGTTCACGTCGGACTGGTTGTCGTAGATCTTGAGCGCCAGCTTGTGGGGCACGCCGCCGATCTTCACGCCGCCGGCGGCGTTGATCTGGTCGACCGCGATCTGGTAGGCGTCGCGGTAGTAGCGTCCGGTGTTGGCGACGGGGCCGGTCAGCTGGATGGAGGCCCCCAGGAGGACGGTCGGCGCCGGGGCGGCTGCCGAGGCGCCTGTGCACATGACAAACGCCAAAGCGGGTAAGGCCCGCATTAGTTTTCGAGACATGATGATGTCTCCTTTCGACTTTATGCGGTCCATTCTCTGACCCGCATGTTTACGTTAACCTGAATCTGAACATGGCAAAGGGGTTGTTGGGCTCGGCGCCGCGCGTGCACATTGTGAACATGGCGCCACGCGCCGGTTGACACGCGCGCGGCCCGAACGCGATCGTTGGACTCCCCGGCCGACGCGCCACGCGGCGTCCGGCAGGCGCTGCGCAATTGCCTGCTCTACAACCTGGCCATGGCGTTGATGCCGTAGCGGCCGGAGAAAGCGCTGTCCGCGGCCGCTTCGCCGCAGCGGTCAGCCCGGTTGTCATTCCCGCCCATCCCCAGGCCGCCCCAGGTGCGCCCCATGCGGCTGTCGATCGTCACGTCAGCGGCCTGAATCCGTGTGCCGTCCAGGAACTCGCGCTTGATGTCGAACACTCCATGGATACCGGCTGCGTGCGCCCGCCTCCCCCGTATCACCCCTGTGATGGAGCGAGTCGCCAGAAAACCTGCGCGATCTATGGCGCGTGCGGAACCTGGCGATAACCCCTAGGCGCGCGACCAATGAAAACGCTTGCCCAGCCGCCGTTCCCGGCGCTAGCATACGCATAATCACAACCATGAATGTACATCACATATGCGATCTAAGCTAGTCAAATCTGCAACCCGGGTGCTCGATCTGCTGGAGTTGCTGTCTACCTCGCCTTCGGCCCTGCGCGTCATGGAGATCGCCGAGGAAATGGATATTCCGCAAAGCAGCGCCTCCATGCTGCTGGCCACCGTCGAGGCGCGCGGCTACATCGAGCGCGAGGCCGACGGCTACCGCATCGCCAGGCGGTTCTCCGAGGGCGGTTGGGTGGCCGGCAAGCTGGGCGTGCTGTTGCGCGCGGCCCGGCCGCATATGCAGGCGCTGACCGAACAGACGGGCGAGTCGGCTTTTCTCGGCATCCTGACGCCGGCCGGCGATATGCAGTACGTCGAGAAGTCCGTAAGCCAGAACCCGCTGCGCTACGACGCCGAACTGGGCAAGCGCGCCGCCTATGCAACCACCAACGGTCTGGTGCTGCTGGCTGCCTTGGACGAAGAGGAGCTCGCCCGCTATTTCGACGGACGCAAGTTCGAGCGGCTCACTCCCGTCACGATCACGGATGAAGCCGTGCTGCGCCAGGAACTGGAGCGCGTGCGGCGTCAGGGCTACGCATCGCTGACCGACAGCCATGTCGTGGGCGCGTCGGGCAGCGCGTTCGGCATCCGGGATCGTCAAGGCGTGGTGGTGGCGGCGCTGTGCATCATCGCGCCGACCGAGCGTTTCAAACAGCAGGCGGAGCTGGTGCATGCGCTGCTGCCTCAGGTCTGCAACGAGATAGGCCGATCCTTGCCCGACTGAGGAAGGCGACAAACTTCATATGAACAAGGAAAAGACATGCGTACCGTGGTAATCGGCGGGGGAATCGTGGGCGTGAGCACGGCGCTCACGCTGCGCAGGGCCGGCCATGACGTCGTGTTGATCGAGCGCGGCGACCTCGGCATGGGGTGCTCATACGGAAACGGCGGCGCCATCAGCCCCGATTTCTGCGTGCCCCTCGCGATGCCGGGCATGCTCAAACGGGTGCCCCGATGGTTTTCGGATCCGCTGGGTCCGCTGGTCGTGCGTTGGCGTCATTTGCCGGCGGCCATGCCCTGGCTGGTGCGCTGGGTGCTGCAGGGGCGCGACATCGCCAAGGTGCGCGCCAACTCGGCGGCCATGCGCAGCCTGCACCGCGACGCCCTTGCGGACTATCGCACGCTGCTGGCCGGCGAGTACGGTCAACTCATCGAGACGACGGGCCAGATATATGTCTGGCAGCATGACCGCTCGGGCCCGGTCGAGTCGCTCGCCCGCCAATTGCGTCTCGAACAGGGTGTCGAGGCGCGCTTCCTGACGGGCTCGGAGATCCGCTCGCTAGACCCGCACCTGGACGTTCGCTATGACAAGGGGCTGTTCTTTCCTGAAAACGGCCACACGATCGATCCGTTGGGACTCGTGCGGGCCCTGGCGGCCAGGTACGCCGCCGAAGGGGGCCAGGTCGTGCGCGACGAGTTCCGCCGTTTCGAGCTGCGCGAAAGCCGGGCGGTGGCGGCGCAATGTGCGCAAGGCCGTCATGAGGCCGACGCTTTCGTGATCGCGACAGGCGTGGATGGCGCGCGCATGGCCCGTGGCCTGGGCGACCGCGTCAGCATGCAGGCCGAACGCGGCTATCACGTCATGTTGCCTGACCCGGGCGTGCGGCCGGCCATCAAGATCAGCAACCGGGACCATATGTTTGGCCTGACTCCCATGGCGCAGGGCGTGCGCATTTCCGGGACCGTCGAGATCGCATCGGCCGACGCGCCCGCGGACTACCGGCGCGCGCAGGCGCTGCTGACGCGCGCCCGGCAGATGTATCCCGGCTTGAACGGCGAGGGCGCCCGTTTCTGGATGGGATCGCGGCCTTCCACGCCCGACTCCTTGCCGGTCATCGACCGGGCCCGCGCCGCGCGCAATGTGATTTACGCCTTCGGGCATGGTCATTCGGGACTGACGGGCGCGCCCATGACCGCGCGCATGGCCGCCGCCCTGCTTGCGCAGCAGCGGCCGCCGATCGATCCCAACCCCTATCGCGTCGCGCGGTTCCATTGATTTCCATCTTCATCCGTCATTGACAGGAATTCCATCATGTTGCAGCAATCAGCGCCGGCGGCCACGCCGGTCCGCGTCGGCGTCGACACCGGCGGCACCCACACCGACGTGGTGCTGGTCCACGGCGATCAGGTGCGCACGCTCAAAGTGCCCACCACGCCGGAGGATCTGAATATCGGCATCCTGGATGGCATCGGCAATATATGCGCCGCCGCCGGGCTGGACCTGAACGTGGTCTCCCGGTTCGTGTACGCCACGACCTACGTGACCAACCTGATTGTCGAGGAGAAAGAGGCGAGCGTCGCCTTGCTGACGACAGAGGGATTTCGCGATGTGCTGGAGATCGGCCGCGCATCGCGCAAGCCGGACGTCTACGACATACATTGGCGCCCCGCCAGCCCGCTGGTGCCTCGCCATCTGCGCTTTACCGTACGCGAACGGATGGACCACGAGGGGCGTCCGATTACGGCGTTGGACGAGCAGCAGGCGCGCGAGGTGCTGCGCGAGCTGAAGGCGGCCGGCGTGCGCAGCCTGGCGGTGTGCTTCCTGCACGCCTACGCGAACCCGGTCCATGAAGCCCGTATCGCCGAGCTGGCGGCGGAAATCTGTCCCGATATCGATGTTTCCCTCTCCAGCGATGTGGTGCGGGAGTTCCGCGAGTTCGAGCGCACCAGCACGACATGCGTGAACGCCTTTATCAAGAAGGCCATCATCGAACATCTGGATGCGCTCGAGCGTATCGCGGCCGAACGCGGCATGACGGCGAACTGCTACATCATGCGGGGCAATGGCGGCTTGTCGACGTTCGGCCGCGCCACCGGCCTGGCCGCCGCCATCACGCACTCCGGCGTGATGGGCGGAATCGTGGGCGCCACGGCCCTGGCCGCGCAGTGCGGCATCCGGGACATCATCACGTTGGACATGGGGGGCACGAGCACCGACGTGGCGCTCATCACCAATGGCACGCCGCACATGACCCATCGCAGCAAGGTCGGCCCTCATCCCCTGTTGATTCCGACGCTGGACATGGTGACGATAGGCGCGGGCGGAGGGTCGATGGCGTTCGTGGACGGCGGTTCGGCGCTGCGCGTGGGGCCGCGCAGCGCCGGTTCGGTGCCAGGCCCGGCCTGCTATGGGCAAGGCGGCTTGCAGCCCACCGTTACGGACGCCAATCTGTATGCCGGCCGGCTCAACCCCGAGTTCTTCCTGGCCGGGGCTCGAAAACTGTATCCGGAACAATCGAACAAGGCCATCCAGGAACGGGTCGCCGGGCCGCTGGGGCTGGAAGTGGCCGAGGCTGCCGTGGGCATCCTGTCCATCGCGGAAGCGCACATGACGAACGCGATCCGGCTGGTGTCGGTCGAGCGCGGCCTGGACCCCCGCGACTTCACCTTGGTGGCGTTCGGCGGCGCGGGAGCGCTGCATGCCGTGCGCCTGGCCGAGGCGCTCAGCATCCGCAAGGTGCTGATTCCCCCGGCGCCCGGCAACCTGTCGGCGATGGGCTTGTTGTGCGCCGACGTGCGTCATGACCTGGCGCGCACCCTGGTGTCCGACCTGGTCGCAGACGCCACGCCGGCGCTGCGGCGCACGGTGGAGGAGCTGCTCGCGCAGGCGCGCGAGGCGCTCGACAAGGAGGGCGTCTCGCCAGGGAACTCGCAATTCGCGACCACGGCAGACCTGCGTTACCAGGGGCAGAACTACGAACTGAACCTGCCGCTGGTGGATCGTGATCTGCAGGGCGATTTCGGCGCCTTGGCCGAGCGCTTCGGCGAGCTGCATGAGCGCGTCTACGGTTACCGCCTGGCGGGGCGCGTCATTCAGTTGGTCAACGTGCGTGTCACGGCCACCGGCCATATCGAGAAAGCGGGCTGGCCGGCCGTCGAGGCCAGAGGCCAGGCCGCGCCCTGCGCGCATCGCCCAGTCTATCTGGAAGGCATGGGTTGGAGCGAGGTGGCGGTCTATCGATTCGAAGACGTTTTCCCGGAGCAGGAAATCGACGGGCCCGCCATCGTCGAGTATCCGGGATCGACCCTGTTCGTGGCGCCGCAATGGCGGGCAAGGCTCGATCAGTACAAGAACGCGCACCTGACGCACGCCGCCAATTGAAGAGAACGAGATATGAACATGCCTGTTTCGACTGCGCGCCGGGTGGATCCCGTGACGCTGGAAATCGTACGCAACGCCCTGGTGGCGATTGCGCAACGCATTACGCGGCGGATGATCCGCTCGGCAAACTCGTTCATCGTCAAGGAGATGGAAGATTGCTCGGCGTCGATCCTGGACGCCCGCGGCCAACTGCTGGCCGAGGAGGCCGGCCCGCCCATCCAGCTCAATACGGTGGGAATCTGCCTGCAGACGATTCTGCGCCACGCCATGCCGCCGCAGTCGTGGCGACCGGGCGATGTGGTGCTGATCAATGACCCGTACGTCGCGGGCGAATCGCTGGCCGCCACGCACACCAACGACTACATCGCCTTCTACCCGCTGTTCTTCGACGGTGCGCTGGTCGGTTTCTCCGGGCTCATGGTGCATCACCTCGATATCGGCGGCATGAACATGGCGACGCGCGGCTGGGGCACGGAAATCTATCAGGAGGGGCTGCGGCTTCCCGCGGTCAAGGTGGTCAAGGAAGGCGAGTTCCAGCAAGTGGTCATGGATATCGTGCTGAACAACACGCGTACCCGCGACATCCTGGAAAACGATGTCCTGTCGCAGATCGCCAGCGTGCGCATCGCCGAACAGGATATCGACGCGCTGTTTCGCAAGTACGGAAAGCGCGAGATGCTGGACTGCTTCGACGCCTTGCTGGACTTCTCGGAGCGGCGGACCCGGCAGGAGATCGCCACGATCCCGGACGGTGTCTATGAACACGTGGAGCCGGTCCTGGACGACGGCGCCCAGGGCGGGCCGTACTACCTGCGTCTGTCGCTGACCAAGCAAGGCTCGGATCTGTGCTTCGACTTCAGCGGCACCGATGCGCAGATCGCCGGCCCGATCAACAGCCCGCTGGCCACCACGCTTTCGGCGATCTATTACGTCATGCGTTGCGTGACCGGGTCGGGTATTCCCAGCAATGAAGGCTGCAAGCGGCCCATCAAGGTCATCGCGCCGGCCGGCACCTTGGTCAACGCCGCCTCGCCCGCCGCCGTCTACCAGCGCATGGTGGTATGCCACAGCGTGGTCGACCTGGTGATGGGAGCGCTCGCGCAAGCCGTTCCCGAACGCGTCATGGGCGATTCCTGCGGCTGCCTGTACAACTTCACGTACGTGACGGACGCCGACACCGGCGCGCGCAAGCTGTTCGGCGAAGTCGTGCCGGGCGGGCTCGGCGCGACCGCCGGCGCCGACGGCATCAACGTCATGGCGTGCCACGTGACCAATTGCCATATTCCTCCCATGGAGTCGCTGGAGATCGAGGCCCCGGTGCGCTATCTGCGCCGCGAATTCCGGCAGGACACCGGCGGTGCGGGCCAGTATCGCGGCGGGGTGGGCCAGATTCTGGAGTACCAAGTGCTGGGGGCCAATCCCGTGCTTGCGCATACCTCGCAGAAATCGGTCTCCTTGCCGCAAGGCGTGGCGGGCGGCCGTCCGGGCGACGGCGGAAACTGGGTCATCAACCGGGGGTTGCCGCAAGAGCGGCGATTGGACTACGCCATCGGGGATATCGAGGCGATACAGACCGGCGACATCGTCACTCACTGCACGCCCGGCGGGGGCGGATACGGCGATCCGCGCCGGCGCGAAGTGGCGGCGGTGGCCGCCGACGTGCGCGCCGGGCTGGTATCGGTCGAATCGGCGCGCGACCAGTACGGCGTCGCCGTCGAACCTTTCGCTTTTCAAGCGCGTCGTGTCGGTTGATCCGGCGGCACGCCGACGTCCGGATGGGAACATCCATAGAAACAGGGGAAATACAATGAAATGCAGGACTTTCCTGAAGGCAGTGTCCATCCTGGCATGTCCGCTCGTATTGGCGGGCGCGGCCCGTGCCGAGAGCAACTATCCGAGCAAACCGATACGCATGATCGTGCCGTGGGTGCCGGGGGGCTTCACGGACGTCTTCGCCCGCAAGGTGGCCGAACGCATGGCCCAGCAGCTAGGTCAGCCGGTGGTCGTGGAGAACAAGGCCGGCGCCAACGGCGGAATCGGCACGGGGTTCGTCGCGCGTTCGCCCGGCGACGGCTACACCATCATCATGGAAACCGCCGATACGCACGCGATCAATCCGGCCATCTACCAGAACCTCGAATACGACCCGGTCAAGGATTTCAAGCAGATCTCCATCCTGGCCTCGCAACCGCTGGTGTTCGCCGTCAATGCGTCGGTGCCCGCGCGAACGGTACAGGAGTTCGTCGAATCGGCGAAGACGAAACCTGGCCAACTGAGCTATGGAACCTGGGGCACCGGCAGCGTGGCCCACCTGGGTTTTGCGCGTTTCGCCAAACAAGCCGGGATCAAGCTGAATCATATCCCCTACAAGGGCGTAAGCCCCGCGTTGGTGGACGTCGTGGCCGGGCGAGTGGACGCCATCTTCGTCGGGTTCCTGTCGGCCGGCGACAATTTCAAGACCGGCAAGTTGCGTCCTCTGGCATTGACGGGCGCGCAGCATGTGGGCTTGCTGCCTGGCACGCAGACCATGCAGGAGTTGGGCTACAAGGATTTCGATGTCAGTCTCTGGTACGGCCTTGGCGTGCCTTCCTCCACGCCCGACGCCGTGGTGGAGAAGCTCAGCCAAGCCGCGCAGCATGCCGTCATGCAGACTGACATCAAACCGATGCTCGAAAGCTACGCCATGCAGCCGCGTGGTACCTCCGCTCAGGAGGCGACCCGCTTCATCGCGGAAGAAGGCCGGAAGTGGGCCGCAGCGGCCAAGGATGCAGGAGTGGAATTGCAATAAGCCTGCGTGCGAGGCCTTCCGTCGCGTTTGAGGCGGCGCCGTGGCGCGCGTCGACGATGCGATGGTTTCCGGGGCCGGATGGCGACGTCGCCATCCGGCCCCGGTCCGTCTGGGCGCGGCAATCCGCGCGACGTTCAGGGGGGGCCTGTCCCCGCCGGGACAGGCACCCCGTGACGGGCGCCCGGCCGACCGACCCTCCTGACATACCCTAATACCCATTCCCGCTTCGATAAATAATCATATGGATTGAGTTGCAAATGATCTTGCATGTATGATTGCATTCAATCGTGCATATGAAATATCATTCAATCTACAAAGACTGATGCCAACCACGGGCAAGGTCGCGAAGAAGGGGGAGCAGAAATGGCTATCAAAGTCAGCCAGCCGGACAACGGGGTCGTCACCCTGCTGATGGACCGTCCGGCCAAGCATAACGCCTTTACCTGGGAGATGTACGAAGCATTCGGGGCGGCCTGCGATGCCTTGCAGGCCGACGATTCGGTGCGTTGCGTGATCGTGCGCGGGGCGGGCGGGGCGTTCTGCGCGGGCAGCGATATCGGCGGGTTCGACGAGAACCGCAGCGGGGTCGAGCAGGCCAGGGCCTACGCGGCATTCACCCTGGCCATGTTCGACAAGTTCAAGCACCTGCGCCACCCGACCATCGCCTGCATCGAGGGCGTTTGCGTCGGGGGCGGGCTGGAAATCGCCGCGCTGTGCGACATCCGGATCGCCCAGGCCGATGCGCGTTTCGGCATCCCCGTCAACCGGATCGGTTTGACGCTGGACCACCAGGAGCTGGCGGACCTGGTGGCGGTCGTCGGGCATGGGGTCGCGCTCGAGATCCTGCTCGAGGGGCGCGTGTTCGGCGCCCAGGAAGCGCTGGCCAAAGGCCTGCTGTCCCGGGTGGTCGACGATGCCTGGAGCGATGCCGACGAGACCGCGCGGCGCATCGCGCGGCTGGCCCCGCTGTCGAACCGGTGGCACAAGCAATTCATCCGCCAATTGCAGTCGGGCCAGCCCCTGACGCAGGCCCAGCGCGACGAGGCCTACGCGTGCTTCGACACGCAGGACTACCAGATAGGTTCCAGGGCGTTCCTGGAAAAACAACGCCCGCAGTTCATCGGTCGCTGAACGATCGCCACGACGACTCTTTTGTTGGAAGCATGCAATGACGAGTGACGCTGCAACTCCCCTGGCCGGTTTGAAAGTGCTCGATCTTTCCCAGATCATGGCCGGCCCCTATTGCACCATGGTGCTGGCCGACCTTGGCGCGGACGTGATCAAGATCGAGAAGCCTGCGGGCGGCGACGATTCGCGCCAGATGGGACCCTACGTCAAGGGCGAATCCACCTGCTTCGCGCAGATAAACCGCAACAAGCGCGGCGTTGTCCTGGACTTGAAGGACCCGCAGGCCCGGGACGCGGTCTACGAGCTGGCCAAATGGGCCGACGTGGTGGTCGAGAACTACCGGGTGGGGGTGACCGCCCGGCTGGGCGTCGACTACGACACGCTCAGCAAGATCAACCCCCGCCTGGTCTATTGCTCGATCTCCGGGTTCGGCCAGACCGGTCCCTACGCGCGCCACGGCGGTTTCGACCTGGTGGCCCAGGGGCTGAGCGGCATCATGAGCATGACCGGCGAACCCAACGGGCGTCCCTTGAAGTCGGGGATCGCGGTCTACGACGTGGGCGCGGGCATCACGGCGGCCTACGCCATCCTGGCCGCCTATGTGAACCAGCTCAAGACCGGCAAGGGGCAGCATATCGACATCGGCCTGGCCGAGTGCGGCCTGCCCTGGTTCGTCTGGGAGGCGGCCGCGTACTTCGCCGAAGGCACGGTCCCGCAGGCGACCGGCAGCCGCCATCGCGTCGATGCCCCGTACCAGGCCATCAAGACCGGCGACGGGTATATGGTGCTGGGCTGCGCCAACCAGCGCACGTGGGAGAAGCTGTGCAAGGAGGTGCTGTTTCGCCCGGAGCTGACCGAGGATGCGCGTTTCCTGACCAATATGGACCGGCTGGCGAACATCGACATGCTCGAGCCGCTGCTGGAAGCGTCCTTTGCCTCGGCGGGAACGCAGGAATGGATCCGGCGCTGCAACGAGGCCGGCGTGCCGTGCGGGCCCATCAACAACTTCAAGCAGGCGGTGGAAGACCCGCACTACCGCGCGCGCGAGATGGTCGCCAGCCTCGACCATCCTGTGATCGGCCAGATGAATGTCATCGGGATACCGACGAAGTTCTCGCGCACGCCCGGCAGCCTGCGCAAGGCCGCGCCGCTGTTCGGCCAGGATACGGACGAGGTGCTGCGGGGCATCGGCCTGTCCGATGAAACGATCGAGCAACTCAAGGCCCGGGGAGCCGCAGCCTGATCCCCTGTTTTCCGCATGACTCTGTTGGCCACGCCAGCCCGTAAAGGGACTTGGACATTCTTAAAACAAACCTGACAGGAAGAGACATGACTACATCAATCAATGCTTCGCGCCGGCATTTCTCGCAGGCCATGATGGCCCTGGCCGCCATGGGCGCGGCAGGGCCGGTGTTCTCCCAGGGCCGTCCCGCGCCGTTCAAGGTGGGGGCCCTGAACTCGATCACGGGCGCTGGCGGCACCTACGGGCCGGGCATGCTGGAAGCGATCAAGATCGGCATTGCCGAAGTGAACGCCGCCGGCGGCGCCGCCGGGCGCGAGCTCAAGCTGTACGCCGAAGACGACCAGACGCGTCCCGACGCCGCCGTGCTGGCCGCCCGGAAACTGGTGGATATCCAGCACGTCGACGCCATGATCGGCATATGGTCCTCGGCGGTGCAGCTGGCCACGCTGCCGATCACCAACGCCGCCGGCATCCTGTCGTTCAATACCTGCGGCGCGCCGGAGATCCGCACGGAAGACAAGCGCGACCTGGTGTTCCAGTTCTATGCATCGAACGCCATCATCGGCGCCGCGTTCGCCGCCATCGGCCAGCGCCTGGGGTACAAGCGGGCCGCGGTGCTGGGCTACAACAACGCCACCATGTCGGCGCAGGCCAACCACTTCAAGGCAGCCTGGGAGAAAAAGGGCAACCAGATCGTCAGCTCGGCGATCTACGAGCCCAACCAGGCCACTTACCGCACCGAGGTCGAGAAGGCCGTCGCGGCCAAGCCCGACGTCATCGTCCTCAGCTCGTACACGCCGGACGCGACCATCCTGCTCAAGGAGTGGTACCAGACCGGCTACGAATGCAAGTTCATCATGCCCGGCTATTCGGCCACGCCGGCGCTGATCAAGGCCCTGGGGCCGGACGTGATGCGCAACATCGTGTCGACCGCGAACGTGCCGGCCAGCGACAACCAGGCGTACAAGGCCTTCGTCGAGAAATTCCAGGCCGTGACCAAGAGCCCGCCCGAAATGTTCGCGGCCGCCGCCTACGACATGGTCATCACGCTGGCGCTCGCGATCGAGGCGGCCGGGCCGGATGCCAAGCCCGCCGACCTGTCCGCGCTGGTCCGCCAGGTCTCCAATCCGCCGGGACAGAAGGTCAGCTCGTTCGTCCAGGGCCGCGACCTGCTGCGGCAGAAGGCGAAGATCGACTTCGACGGCGCGTCGTCCTCGCTCGATTTCGACGCCAACGGCGACACCGTTCCGGACTTCGGTATCTATGAATTCGATGGCAAGGCATTCGCCCTGAAGGACGTCGTACCCGGCGCAACGCTGATGTAGTCGCACGGCGACGCTTTTCTTCAAGGATGAATACTGTATGGATACAGTGCTGTTCGCCAATGCCATCATCAATGGCGTCATTGTCGGGTTGCTGCTGGCGTTACCGGCCTTGGCCATTACGTTGGTATTCGGCATAGCCCGGTTTCCCAACGCCGCCGCCGGCGACTACATGACCTTCGGCGCCTACGCGACCGTGGCCGCGCAGGCGTTCATGGGCGCGTCGCTGGTCGGCAGCGCGATCGTGGCGACGCTGGCCACCGGGCTGCTTTCCCTGTTCTTCTATTTCTGGGTCTTCAGGAAACTGGCGCAGCGTTCGCTGGTGGCGCGCCTGATCGCCTCGATCGGCATCGCCTTCGCCGTCAGGGCCGCCATTACCTTCTTCGCCGGGCACGGGCAATACACCATCCAGGCGCCGCTGCAGCGGGCCTGGAACTTCGGCGGGATACGCATCCTGCCGCTGGATGTGTACATCCTCCTGGCCGCGCTGCTTGCCCTGGCCTTCATGTTCGGCCTGCTTTACCTGTCGCCGACGGGCCGGCGCATGCGGGCCGTATCGGACAACCCGCAACTGGCGGCCGTCGGCGGCATCGGCGTGCGCAAGGTAATGGTGATCCTCTGGGGGATCGTCGGGGTGTTCTCGGGGCTGGGCGGCGTATTGCTGGGCATCAAGGCGACGGTGCTGCCGGAACTGGGCTGGGAACTGCTGCTGCCCATGTTCGCCGCGGTGATCCTGGGCGGGG
Organism: Bordetella bronchiseptica; assembly: GCF_900636925.1. Taxonomy (NCBI): domain Bacteria; kingdom Pseudomonadati; phylum Pseudomonadota; class Betaproteobacteria; order Burkholderiales; family Alcaligenaceae; genus Bordetella; species Bordetella bronchiseptica. Next base: position 3,562,465 of record NZ_LR134326.1, on the reverse strand, counting down.
TCGGCAGTCCGGTCGGCGCCGTGCTGGGGATGATCGTGTTCGGCATCGCCCAGGAGGTCGCGACGCTCTATATCGGGTCCGCCTACAAGATTGTGATCGCTTTCCTGGTGTTGCTGGTTGTCCTGCTGTTCAGGCCCCAGGGCATCATGGGCCGCGTCCAGGCAGTGAGGTAAATGATGGAAGCCTATCTGATCGCTATTTTCATCACGGTGCTGATCTACATGCTGCTGGCGGGCGGGCTCGCCTTGCAGTACGGCTTCACCGGCCTGATCAACTTCGGCCACGTCGGCTTCTACGCCATCGGCGCCTACACCTCGGCCTTGCTGTCGCTGCAGGGGGTGCCGCTGGTGGCCTGCATCCTGGCGGCGACGCTGGTAAGCGGGCTGAGCGCCTATCCGCTGGGCGTGATCGCGCTGAGGTTGCGCGGCGACTACCTGGCCATTGTCACGCTGGGATTTTCCGAGTCGGTGCGCATGATCCTGCAAAAGGAAGAGTGGCTGACGCGCGGCGTGCATGGCATACCGGGCATCCCGCGCCTGTTCGGCCAGTATGCGTCCGGCGCGATGGTGGACGTGCTGATCCTGGCCACTTTGCTGCTGACCAACATCCTGGTGTTTTTGGGCATACGCAAGATCATCGGCAGTCCGTTCGGCCGCACCATCAAGGCCATTCGCGACAACGAAGTGGCCGTCATGGCCCTGGGCAAGAACCCGGCCTGGTTCAAGACGCGCTCCCTGATGATCGGCGCGGCGCTCGCCGGCCTGGCAGGCGCCTTCACGGCGCACTACCTGACCTTCATCGCGCCCGAGCAGTTCGTGCCTTTGATCACGTTCTACGTCTGGATCGCGATCATCGTCGGCGGGGTCGGCAGCCTCAAGGGCGTGGTGGCGGGAACCGTCATCCTGATGGTGTTCCTGGAAGGTTCGCGATTCGTCCGCGAGTTCCTGTTCTTCGACATCTCCGAAGTCCAGATGGCCAGCCTGCGTTTCTTCATCATCGGCGTGGGTTTGATCCTTTGCATCCTGTACCGGCCCAACGGCATATTCGGCAGCGCGTCGGCGGAGGGGAAATAAACATGGCACAGCTTTCCGTCCAGAACATCCGCGCGGGGTTTGCCGGCCTGCTCGCGCTCGACGACGTCTCGATCGCCGTGGAGAAAGGCGAGCGGGTGGGGTTGATCGGCACCAACGGCGCGGGCAAGAGCACCCTGTTCTCCGTCATCGGCGGCTATGTGCCCGCGCAAGGCGGCAGGGTGCATTTCGACGGCCAGGACATTTCGCAGTTCGGCGTCCAGCGCCGGGTCAATCTCGGCCTGGCGCGCACCTTCCAGGTGCCGCGCGAATTCGGCCAGCTCAGCGTGCTGGAAAACATGATGGCCGCTGCGCCGGACCAACGTGGCGAACATCTCGGGACGCTGTTCCTGTCGCCGGGGCGCGTGCGGCGGCAGGAGGCCGAGATCCGCGAGCGGGCGCAGGACCTGCTGGAATTCCTCAATCTTGCCAAGGTGGCCAATGTGCTCGCCGGCAAGTTGTCCGGCGGGCAGAAGAAACTGCTGGAGCTGGGGCGGCTGCTCATGATGAAGCCGGGCTTCATCATGCTCGACGAGCCCTTCGCCGGCGTCAACCCCGTGCTGGTCGATGAGCTTTCGCGGCGCATCGTCGAGCTCAACGAGCAGGGCATTACCGTGCTGATCATCGAACACAACCTGCAGGCGCTGTCGGAGCTGGTGCCGCGCATGTACATCATGGACCGGGGCAAGGTCCTGTGCGAAGGCACGCCGGAACATGTCCTGGCGGACGAGCGCGTCCGCGAAGCCTATATGGGCGGGACCGTATGAAGACGATACTTGAATTGGAGAATGTGTCGGCCGGCTACGGCGAGACGCCGATCGTCCAGGGCATCGACATGTCCGTGTCGGAAAAGGAGATCGTCACCATCGCCGGCACCAACGGAGCGGGCAAGTCCACGCTGATCAAGGCGGTCATGGGCCTGCTGCCCAGGGTGACCGGCAGCATCGTGCTCAACGGCAAGAGCCTGAAGGAGCTGCCGGTCGAGCGGCGGATCTTCCAGGGCATCGGCTACGTGCCGCAAGTCAGCAACGTCTTCGGCACCCTGACCGTCATGGAGAACCTGCAGGTGGTCGAGGCCGTCGACGACCGCAAGGCCATGATCGACCGGATGCTGACGCTCTTTCCCGTGCTGGCCGAGCGGCGCCGCACCCAGGCCGAGAACCTGTCGGGCGGCGAGCGCCAGCAGCTGGCCTTCGCCCGGGCCCTGATGTCCAAGCCCAGCCTGGTGCTGCTGGACGAGCCGTCGGCGGCCCTGTCCCCAGCGCTGACCGAGCAGGTCTTCAGGGAGGTCAAGCGCCTGCCCGAACTGGGCGTCGCCGTGCTGATGGTCGAGCAGCGGGCCCGACAGGCCCTGGAATTCAGCGACCGGGGCTACATCCTCGATTCCGGCCGCATCGTGCTTGCCGATACGGCCCAGGCCCTTTTGCAGAACCAAGAAATGGCGGACCTGTACATAGGCCGGTCCGCCGCTTCCAACCAAGACTCGTGAACGAGGCTTTTTCTACCCAAGGAGTGGTTTCGATGTCTGAAGAACGTACTGTGTCCCAACCGGCCGAGCGCCGGCCTGCCCCCTCCCGCATCGCCGCGCTGACGGTCGAGCAGGGGCTGCGTGAAATGGAGGCGGGCAAACTGAGCAGCGAGCAATGGACCCAGGCGTGCCTGGAGCGCATCGCGTCGCGCAATCCCGTCGTCAAGGCCTGGGTTTATGTCAACGCGGACAAGGCGCTCGAGCGTGCCCGCCTGGTGGACCGCGAAGGGCGGCGCCAGCGCCTGGACGGCGTGCCGCTGGGGCTGAAGGACATCATCGATACCGCCGACATGCCGACCGAGCTGGGCGATCCGGAGATCTTCCCCGGCCGCCGTCCTGCCGAAGACGCGGCGGTCACGCGCCTGATGCGCGAGCTGGGCGTGGTGCTGCTGGGCAAGAACACGGTGTCGCGGCACTCCATCATGCTGCCTGGCCCGGCCCGCAATCCGCACGACCCGTCGCGCACGCCGGGCGCCTCCTCGGCCGGCTCCGCGGCGGCGGTGGCGGACTTCCAGACGCCCATTTCGCTGGGCACCCAGACCGGGGGCTCGATCGTGCGGCCGTCGACGTTCTGCGGGGCCGTCGGCTTCAAGCCGACCATCGATACGCTGCCCTATGCCGGGTTGCGGCGCTACTCCCGTCCGCTCGATACGCTGGGCGCGATCGCGCGTTCGGTGGCCGACCTGTCGATCCTGTTCGGCGAGGCGCTGGGCGACCCCCGCTTCGACAGCGAGCTGGCGGTCAGGCGGGACTTCACCGTGGGCGTGTGGCGTCCGCTGGGCTGGGACGATGCGGAACCTTGCGTGCGCGAGGCGTTCGACGACGCCGTTGCGCGCCTGCAGCAGGCCGGCGTGCGGGTCAAGGTGCTGGACATGCCGAAGATCTTCACGCAGATCGCCGACGACCATGACATCATCATGGCCTACGACCTGGCCCGCTCGTTCAAGGAGATCCGGCGCGACCACCACGACAAGTGCGACCCGGCGCTGCTCGAGTACCTGGACAAGGGCGACCGCGACACCGCGCAGGACTACGCCCGCACGCTGGACCTGGCCGACGCCTGCCGGCGCGCCTTCCTGGACGTCGCCCGCGATGTCGACGTGCTGGCCACCCCTGCGACCCTGGGCGAGGCGCCGGATGTCAGCGATACCGGCAGCAACATCTTCATCCGCATCTGGACGCTGCTGCACAACCCGTCGCTGACGCTGCCCATCGCGCGCGGTCCGCGCGGCCTGCCGGTCGGCCTGCAGCTGGTGGGGTTTCAGAAAGAGGACGCGCGCTTCCTGTACTGGGCCCGCTGCGTCGAGAGCATCCTGGGAACGCGGGTGCACGACGTCTGACCGGCCTGTTGCATGACGCGCCCGGCAACCCGCCGCCGATGCGGCGGGTTGCCGCTCCCTTCTCCAGTTGGATTTCCCTATGAGTAGTCTCTGGCTAGACCAGGCAAGAGGCAGCGAGCCTGCCTGCCCCGCCTTGCAGGGGGCGACGCGGGCCGACGTCTGTATCGTGGGCGGCGGATACACCGGCCTGTGGACGGCCCTGCAACTGCGCGAGCAATCGCCCGGCCTGGACATCGTGTTGCTGGAGGCGCAGGAGTGCGGCGCCGGCGCCAGCGGACGCAACGGCGGCTTCATGCTCAGCTGGGCGGCGAAATTCGAGACCTTGCTCAAGGTCTGCGGCACGGACGAGGCCTTGCGCCTGCTGGGCGAGTCCGAACGCATCGCCGCCGACGTGGCCGGGTACCTGAAGCGCCATGGCGTCGATGCCCAGCTGCGCCAGGACGGCTGGCTGTGGACGGCCAGCAATGCCGCGCAGGTGGATTCGTGGATGCCGTGCATCGAACTGCTGGCTCGCCATGGGCAGCAGGCCTTTGTCGCGTTGCCGGCCGACGAGGTGCGGCGGCTGTCGGGCAGCGCCGCGCACCTGGCCGGCGTGCTTTCCAGGTCTTCGGCGACGGTGCATCCCGGTATGTACGTGCGCGGCCTGCGCAGGATCGCGCTGGCCAAGGGTATCCGCATATACGAGCATACGCCCATGCGGTCGCTGCGCGCGCGTCCGCAGCCCACGGTGGCCACGGCGCGGGGCGAGGTGCGCGCGGCCAAGGTCGTGCTGGCGATGAATGCCTGGAGCACCCGCTTTCGCGAGCTGAACAAGGGGGTCGTGGTGGTGGGCAGCGATCTGGTGGCCACGGCGCCGCATCCCGAGGCGCTTGAAAAAATCGGCCTGACCAGCGGCGTGGCGATTTCCGATTCGCGCCTGTTCACCAATTACTATCGGAACACCTGCGCCGGCGAGATGGTGTTTGGCCGAGGCGGCGGGGACTTCGCCTTCAACGGCGCGGTGGGGCGGCTGTACGAGGGCCCGTCCAGGTTCGCCCGCGAGGTGGCGGCGATCCTGCACCGGTTCTATCCGGCCCTGGCCCCGCTGGGCATCGTGCGCAGCTGGTCCGGGCCCATCGATCGCAGCATGGACGGGCTGCCGTGCTTCGGCCATCTGGGCGGACATCCGGATATCGTCTACGGATACGGCTATTCGGGCAACGGCGTGGGCCCGACCTATCTGGGCGGCAAATTCCTGGCGTCGATGGTGCTGGAAAACGATGACGCCTGGCGACACTCGGCGCTGGCGCGCGGGCTGCGCGGGCGCTTCCCGCCGGAGCCGTTCCGCTATGTGGGTTCGCGCGTGGTGAAGGCGGCGCTGGTGCGCAAGGAGGCGGCCGAAGACCAGGGCCAGGCGCCGGCGCGCCTCGATACCATGCTGGCCGGGCTGGCGCCTGGCGGGCTGGTGCCGGTGGCCAGGAAGGAGAAAGCATAGCGGCGTCCGGCTGGATTGTGTTTTTTTTGACATACAAGATTGCATAAATTATTGGCTATAATCTATGGCGAATTTTCAGGCAACAATACACAGCCGTCCTCTATCCCCGGAATTTATGACCCAAGCCAGACGCCCGGCCAGCACGATCCAGGCCGTACTTACCAACCTGCGAGAGAAAATTTCCCTGCAGTCCATTCTTCCCGGCGCCCGTCTCACGGAAGAGGAACTGGTCGACAACTACAGCATTCCGCGGGCAATGGCGCGCGAGGTGCTGGCGGTCCTGGAAGATCGCGGCATCGTCCGGCGCATCCCGAACAAGGGGGCCGTGGTCGCGCATGTGGACATGCAGTGGGTGTATCACTATTACGATGCGCGCGAGGCGCTCGACGGCATGATGGTGCGGCTGGCCGCGCGCCAGACCCGCCCCGAAGACTGGGCGGACCTGGTCGAGCAGTTCGGCGAGCCTTTCCAGAAGGCGCTGGAAACGGGGGACGTGGATCGGCTCATTTCCTTGATCGAGACGTTCCGTAATCGCCTGCAGACGGCGGCCAACAACCCGGTCCTGTCCGATCTGGCGGAACGCATCCACGAGCGCATCCGCGTGGTGCGGCAGCGGGTCGCGCTGCTGCCCGGGCGCGCCGAAACCATGGTGGCCGACTACCGGGCGGTGCTGGCGGCGCTGGCGCGCTCGGACGCCGAAGAGGCCGAACAGCTCATGGGCATTCTGAACCGCAACAACCGCGCGGCGATCCAGAAATACGAGCGCTACGTCGTCTAGCCCGCGACCGGCCGGCGCGCCGCGATGGCGCGCCGGCCGCGCTTCAGCCGATGGCCGGCACTTCCCCGTCGTACACCACCACCCGCTTGATGCGGGGGCCCATGAACGCCTTCATGGCCACGTGCGCGGGGCATACCTGGTAGGCATCGTGGGCGGCCGCATCGACGAAGGCCGAGCTGGTCGCGTGCGTGTACCCCTGCGAGCGCGCCGCCACGTTCTCGCCGAAGTGATAGAGCAGCAGGCCGTCGCATTCCCGCTTCATGCGGGCCACGTATTCGTCCACGGTCCGGAAGAATCCGGCGTCGATGCCATCGTCGAATTCCATCATCACCACATGCAGGAACATCGTCACTCCTTGTCGTCAGCGTGAATCACATGTGCGCCAGCAGTCCGCCGTCGATGGCCAGGACATGGCCATTGACGAAGCGGCCGGCCTGCGACGCCAGGTACACGACCGCCGGGGCGATGTCGTCGGGGTCGGCCCAGCGGCCCAGCGGGACCTGGCTTTTCAGGAAGTCGTTGAACTGTTCGCGTTCCTGCAGCGCAGTGGTGAAACCGGTGCGCACGAAGCCTGGCGCCAGGGCATTGCAGGTGACGCCCTGGCCGCCGTATTCCACCGCCAATGCCCGGGTGAATGCCGCCAGGGCGCCCTTGGCGGCGGAATAGGCGGCAATGCCGGGCATGCACGCCAGGGCCGCCACCGACGAAGTGATGATGATGCGTCCGCCGCCCTGGCTGATCATGCCGGGCAGCACCGCGCGCGCGCAATGGAAGGCGCCGTTGACGTGCACGTCGAAGATCGATTGCCAGACCGCCGGATCCTGTTCGACGACGGGGGCGCGGTTCTGGTTGCCGGCATTGCTGACCAGTACATCGGGCGACCAGCGCGCGGCCGCCAGCGCGGCCACGGCATCGGACACGGCCGCGGCGCTGGACACGTCGAACACCGCGCCGCGCGCGTCGATACCCTGGGCGCGCAAACCTTCCACCGCTTCATTGCAGGCGGCGTCGCGGACATCGTTGACGATGACGCGCGCGCCCGCCTGGCCCGCGGTGGCGGCCATGCACAGGCCCAGGCCCGAGGCGCCGCCGGTGACCAGTACGGTGCGGCCCTGCAGGCCGAAAGTCGATGTCAGAAATTGATGAGCCACACGATTCTCCTGGGCCGGTTCAGCGCAGCGTCTGGACGCCCGCGCAAATATTCATGCACTGCCCGGTGATGCTGCGGCCCGTTCGGGAGGCCAGGAACAGCGCCGTGCGGGCGATGTCGGCCATGGGCACGGTGCGGTGCAGCGACACATGCTGCAGCACTTCGGCGCGCATGGCGGGTTCCGGGATGCCGCGCAGCCGGGCCTTGGCCGCCACCACCTGGTCGACGCGTTCGCTTTCCACGATGCCGGGCAGGATGGCGTTGACGGTGATGTCGTCCTCGCCCAGCTCGATGGCCAGGCTTTGCGTCAGGCCGACCACGGCCCACTTGGACGCGGCATAGGGCGTGCGCATGGGATAGCCCAGCCGTCCCGCCACGGAACTGAGGTTGATGATGGCCGCCCTGGACGATTGCCGCAGCGGTTCGAGGGCGCGCCGTACGCACAGGAACTGTCCCCGTACGTTGACGGCCATGGTGCGGTCCCAGTCCTCGACGCTGAGATCGCCGATGGCCGAGGTCGGCCCGGCGATCCCGGCGTTGTTGACCAGCACGTCCAGTCCGCCCAGCTCGGCCAGGGCATGCGCGAACCAGGCGTCGACCCCGGCTTCCGAGGCCACGTCGGCACGGTACGCGCCCAGGCCGGGCAGCGCGGCGCCGGCCGCCGCCAGCGCCTCGTCCGAGACGTCGCACACCTGCACGCGCGCGCCCCGTTCATGGAAGGCGCGGGCGATGGCCAGGCCGATGCCGGCCGCGCCGGCCGAAATCATGACGCGGCAACCGGTGAAATCGTCTTGATGGTCCATCCTGATGTCTCTCTTCTATGGCGAGGGCGGCGCCTCAATGCATGATCCAGCGATACGGGGCCAGCACCAGCTGCGGAAACAGGATCAGCAGCAGCAGGGTCGCGCATTGCGCCAGCAGGAACGGCCAGACGCCCTTGACGAGTTCGACCATGCGGGTGCCCGTCACGCCGGCCACCACGTTGAGAACGGCGCCCACCGGCGGCGTGATGAGTCCGATGGCGCAGGCCAGCATGAAGACGACGCCGAAGTAGACCGGGTCGATGCCGGCGGCCGTCACCGAAGGCAGCAGCACGGGGATCAGGATCAGGACGATGGGAATCATGTCCATGGCCATGCCGATCACGATCACCAGGCCGATGATGACCAGCATCAGCAAGGTCGGCGTGTCGCTGAAGGGGCTGATGATGTCGGAGACCTGCGCCGGCAGCCCGGCAACGGTGATCATCCATCCCGAGACGAGCGCGCCGGCCACCAGGAACATCACCATCGCGGTCATCTTGGCGGAGGTCAGGAAGACCTCGTAGAGCCGGCGCATGGGCAGTTCGCGGTAAATGCAGGTGGCCACGAAGATGGCGTACACCGCGGCCACCACGCCCGCTTCGGTGGGCGTGAAGATGCCGAAGCGCAGGCCGACGATGATGATGACCGGCAGCATCAGGGCCCAGAAACTTCTTACCAGCGACTGCCGGACCTCGGCACGATCCACCCGCGGCAGGGGCTGGATCCGTTCCTTGCGCGACAGCAGCCACCAGGCCACGCACAGCGACATGCCCATCAGTATCCCGGGCACGATGCCGGCCATGAACAGGCCGGTGATGCTGATGTTGCCGGTGACGCCGATCAGCACCAGGCCGATGGAAGGGGGGATGACCAGCGCGATGATGCCGGACGAGGCCACCAGCCCGCTGGAGCGCGCGCGGCTGTGCCCGGCTTTCATCATCATGGGCACCAGCAGGGCCGACAGGGCCGCCGCATCGGCGGCCGCCGAGCCCGACAGGCTGGCCAGAATGCAGGCGGCCAGGATGGTGACGTATCCCAGCCCGCCCTTGATGTGGCCCACCAGTTTGAGGGCCAGGTCGACGATGCGCGCCGACAGGCCGCCGGCGTTCATGACCGCGCCGGCGAGCATGAAGAACGGCACCGCCATCAGGGGAAAGCTGTCGGCGCCGTTGAGCAGGTTCTGGGCCACGATCTGGGCGTCGTAGAAGTCCAGCTGGTACATCAGCGCCACGCCCGTGAGGATCAGCGCGTACGCGACCGGCAAGCCGATGGCCAGGCCCGCCAGCAGCACGAAGACAAAGATTGCCAGCGTCATTATTCGGCTCCCGACTCGTGGGGGGAAATGAGTTTGTGCAGATCGGCTGCGGGAACGGTGAAGAGCTGGTAGAGCTGGTACAGCAGGATCAATCCCGTCGAGGCCGCGAACACCACGCCCACGCCGAAGAACCAGGCCTGGGACAGGCCGCTGGCCGGCGCGCTGGCGCCCATGTTCAGGGTCGTCTGCTCGATGCTGCCCAGCAGGATCAGCCAGGTCGCGTAGATCATCAGCAGGTTGGCCACGATCAGGCACACCCTGCGCGCAAGCGGTCCGAGCACCTGCAGCACCACGTCCACGCCCAGGTGCGAGCGCTCATGCAGCACCAGGATGGCGCCCAGGAAAGTCAGCCAGACAAAGCTCCAGCGCGACAGTTCCTCGGAAACGGGAATGCCTGAATTGAAGATGAAACGCAGCACCACATTGCTGAACACCATTACCACCATGGCTGCCAGGCAAATGACGATGACGGCTTTGAGCAGGGTGAAATAGGCGTGCACGATTCTTGTCATCGTCGACGTCCTTGAAGAGAGCGGGCGGTCGTGGCGACCGCCTCCTTACATGACCCGGCGACTTGCGCCGGCTTGTTGTTATTTGCGGGCCTGGTTGATCGTCGCCAGGGTGCGGTCGACCAGATCCGCGCCCAGCTCGGCCTTGTACTTGTCGGTCACGGCGGCGGTGGCCTGGGCCATGCGCGCCTTCTCCGCGGGCGCGATCTGGTTCATGGTCATGCCCGCGGCGGTCAGCTCGCCGACGACTTTCCGTTCCAGGTCGCGGCTGGTCGTGCGGAAGTACGCGACCGACTCATCGCACGATTGCTGGATGATGGCCTGCTCGTCCTTGCTCAGGCGATCCCAGAAGCGCTTGCTGGCCATGACGACCGCCGGCAGGAACACATGATTGGTTTCCGTCATGTACTTCTGGATTTCCTGGTAGCCGCTGCTCTTGGTCACCAGGTATGCGCTTTCCTGTCCGTCGATCGCCTTGGTTTCCAGGGCGGTATAGGTTTCGGGATAGGGCAGCGGCAGGGGGTTGGCGCCCAGGGCCTTGAAGGTGTCGATGTAGATGCGGTTCTGCAGCACGCGCAGTTTCAGGCCGTCGAAGTCCTCGACCTTGTTGATGGGGTGCTTGCTGTTGGAGACCTGGCGAAAGCCATAGTCCCAGTAGCACAGGCCCACCAGGTTCTTCGCGGCGAACTTGCCCAGCAATTCCTTGCCGACCGGGCCGTCGATCACGGCATCGGCCTCTTCGACCGAGTGGAACAGGAACGGCAGATCGAAAATCCCCAGTTCCTTCACGTTGTTGGCCGCGCCCGCGGTCGAGACCACGGTCAGTTCGATGATGCCGCCCTGGGCCGACGACATGGCCTGGATCTCGTTGCCCAGCTGTGCGTCGGCATAGCCGGTGACCTTGATCTTGCCGCCGGTTTTCTGGCCGACCAGTTCGATGAACTTGTCTGTCGCCAGGCCGACCGGATTGGTCTTGCTGACCGGGTAGCTGAACTTGACGCGACGCTCCTGGATATCGGCGGCGGCGGCCTGCATCGCCATGCCGGCCCCGAGGGCAATCGCCAGTCCTGCCGCAACACGCTTGTAGTGGAACTTCATCTGTCTCTCCTGTCTGGTTCTGGGAATGGTGTCTTGCCTGCTCACTTGAGCTCTTTGCCCGCCAGCTCGCCTTCCAGAAACTTGTTCGGCTTCAGGAAGAACGACAGCACCAGCGCGCCGTCGGGCGAGCGTGCGATGTGGCGATTGCCCTTCGGGCGCCATACGTAGTTGCCTTCCCGGACTACGCCTTCGTCGTCGACGATGCTGCCGCTGAGGACATAGGTCTGCTCGATCTCGACGTGTTCGTGCAAGGGCAGCGCGGTGCCCGGCGCCCAGCGGAACAGGGCGGTCAGCAAGCCGGTCTCGGGCACGTCGAGCAGGATTTTCATGTCGATGCCCGGGGTGGGCGTGGGCTTCCAGTCCAGCTCGTCGACGTTGACGTAGCGCGAGGCCAGCTCGCCGGTGGCATAGGGTTTCAGTGCGTCAGGGATGTTCATGGGGTTCTCCTCCGGGAGGACGCGCCAGGCGCGTCCGGAATCAAGCGACGATTTCGTTGGTCAAGGTGCCGATGTGCTCCACGCTGGCGGACACCACATCGCCCACTTGCAGGCAGCGGGGCGGAGTCAGGGCGAATCCCACGCCCTTGGGCGTTCCGGTGGCGATCACGTCGCCCGGCAGCAGCGTCATGCCGGCCGAAAGCTGCGCGACCACGGTGGCCACGTCGAAAATCATGTCCGAGGTGTTGTCTTGCTGACGCAGTTCGCCATTGACCGACAGCGACACCGCCAGATTGTTGGCGTCGGGAATCGCCGAGCGATGCACCACCACCGGGCCCATGGGACAGCTCGTGTCCAGGCTCTTGCCCTTGAACCACTGGCCGTGGCGCGCCTGCAGGTCGCGCGCGGTGATGTCGTTGACGATGGTGTAGCCGAACACATGGTCCAGCGCCTTCTCGCGCGGGATGTCGGCGCCGGCGCGGCCGATCACGATGGCCAGCTCCACTTCGTAGTCGAGGCTGTCGGTCAGGCCGGCATGGCGCTTGACGTGGCCGCCATGGCCGATGACGGCGGTGGGCGCCTTGGTGAAGAATTCGATGGCCTCGGGAAAACTGTTGGCGGGCCGGCCGCGCGCCAGGTTTCCTTCGATGATGTGTTCGCGGTAATTGCGCCCCACGCAGAACACATTGCGCGCCATGGGCAGGGGGGGCAATACGCGCACGGCCTGCAGCGTCGGCAAGGCGCCGACGTCCACGCCGTCGAGCAGGCCGGGTTCGCGCAGGCGGGCCAGCGCCTCCTCGCCCAGGGCGATGAGCTCGCCGACGTTGCGCAGCGCGCCGGGCAACCCCAGGTCGGGGCGCGCGGCCAGCAGGGCGGTCAGGTCCAGCACGCGGTTTTCGTCCAGCAACATGCCGAGACGCGATTGCTCCTGTACGGAGAAGGTCAGAAACTTCATTTCAGGCTCGAATCAGGGTTGAAGGCTAGGTCGGGTGGCGGCGGATTCACGCGCCGCCGCCCGACTGAAGGGCCTTGACGAAGGCGTCGTAAAGCGTGCGCACATGCTGCCTGGCCAGCTTTTCGGCCAGGTCGGCGTCGCGGCGTTCGATCGCGTCGATGATGGCCAGGTGCTCGCGCAGCGAGGTGCCGAAGCGGTGCAGGCGCTTGATGGTCTGGCGCCGATAGGTGGTCTGGCGATGGCCGAACGCCGCCCAGACGCGTTCGAGCAGGCGGTTGTTGGCCAGCGCGATGATTTCCTTGTGGAAGGCGACATTGGCCTGCCCGTAGGGCACCGGCGCGAAAGCATCCTCGTCCAGCCCGATGAAGGGGGCGAACAGGGCGCGCAGCCGCTCGACGTCGCGCTGCGAGGCATTGAGCGCCGCCTCGCGCGTGGCGAAGCCTTCCAGCTGTTCGCGCAGCTGGAGCCACTCGATGTATTCCTCGTCCGTCACCGGCGTCAGCAAGGCCCCGCGGCCCGGCCGCAAGTGGACCATGCCCGTGCTTTCCAGGCGGATCAAGGCCTCGCGCACCGGCGTGCGGCTGACCCCGAGCTGGTTGGCGAGATCCTCCTCGCGCACCCGCACCGGCTCGGTGATGTCTTTCATCATGTCCCGCAAGAGGGCGCTGACGTCCTCGAACACGGACTGCGCACCCGCTTTCTTTTGTATGCCAGTCATCGTTTTGTATACAGGATTAATTTACGTACGCAATATAACGATGCTGTGCACGGGGTAGCCATAGGGGTTTACGCTAGCGCAAGCGCGCCCCGCACCGGCGGCCGGGCGCGGGCCGGCCGCCGGTGCGGGGCGCGCCGGCCGAGCCAGATCGATGGGTCATGCGCGGCCGCGTGCGGCCTGGCCGGATGCCTAGTCGCCGGGCGGGGCGGGGACATCGCCCAGCGGCACCTGGAGCGTCGACTTGGCGACGTTCATGGCGACGACGGTCCTGAATTTCTTCACGTTGCCGGCGGTGAAGAACAGTTCCCGGGTCAGGCGCTCGTACTCGGTCATGTCCTTGCAGTTGAGCACCAGCAGGAAGTCGAAGTCGCCCGTGACGTAATAGACCTGCTGGATCTGCGGACAGCGGACGAACCGGTTGGTGACTTCGTCGAGCAGATCCAGGCGCTCGTTCTCGATCTTGACCTCGACCATCAGGGTGATGGGCCGGCCGACCAGTTCGGGGTCGACCAGCGCGACGTTGGCGCGGATGACCTTGTTGGCCTCCAGCGCGGCGATGCGGCGGTTGATGGCCGATGCGGACAGATTCACGGAGTCGGCGAGTTCGCGCTGCGAGAGCCGGTTGTTCTCCTGGAGCAGTTCCAGGATTTTTCTATCGTACGCATCGAGGGTGATGGCCATGGTCGTCAACGCCGGATGGCCGCCCCGGCATGCCGGGCGGCGCGAGTCAGGTGGCGGATGGGCGGCGCGGCGACGCGCCGGCCGGCATCCGGTGCGGACCGCGCGGCGCCGGCGCGATGGCGAGCGCCAGCGGCCGGCGCGGCCCCTGGCGGTAGTTTATTGCGTAGGCGGCGCGTTTTTGGCCCGAATACCCGGCTTTATTCGGGCCGGTGTTGCACGGCGGCCGGCCTGCCTTCAGGTCCCGGCCAGGACGGCTTCGGGCGTGCGGCCCACGATGTCCTGGTACCGGGCGGGGTCGGTGGCGCCTTCGGTGTTGATGACGAAGATGCGCGCCTCGGCGTCGATGCCCAGGTCGCGGCGCATGCCGTCGTCGCGCGCGGCGGCCAGGAAGGCGGCCAGGCCGACGCCGCCGCTTTCGCCGGCCACGATGGGGGCGTCGCCGGCCGCCGGGGCGGCCAGGGTCCGCATGGCTTGCACGGCATCCTGCTCATCGACGGTCATGAAGGCGTGGGCCGTTCGCGCCAGGATGCGCCACGCGACCATGGACGGTTCGTAGCATTCGAGCATCGCCATGATGGTCGGCTCCTGTTCGTCGACGCGCACCCGTTTGCCCAGGCGCGCGCTTTCGAACAGGCAGGCCGCGCGTTGCGGATCGACCACGATGAACTTCGGCGCCGCGGCGCCCGCCGCTTCATAGGCCAGGCTCATGCAGGCGGCGGTGGCCGCGGCGATGCCGCCCACGCCGGCCTGGATGAAGACGTGGGTCGGCGGCTGCGGCATGGCCTGCATCGCTTCGCGCAGCAGGGTGGTGTACCCCTGCATCACCAGCGACGGAATGTGTTCATAGCCGGGCCAGGAGGTGTCCGAGACGATGGTCCAGCCGTTCTTCTGCGCGACCGCGGTGGCCTCGGCCACGGAGTCGTCGTAGTTGCCCTCGACCCGGACGATCTGCGCGCCGAACTGCGCGATGGCGTCGACCCTGGCCTGGCTCACGCCGGCATGCACGAAGATGACGGCGCGCGCGCCCACCAGCGCCGCGCCCTGCGCCACCGACTTGCCATGGTTGCCGTCCGTGGCGCAGGCCACGACGATATCCGCCGCGGCGGCGCGCACGGCCTGCGAGTCGAGCTCGTCGATGCCCGCCGCGCGCCCCAGCGCCTGCGAGGCCTGCTGCAAGGCCAGCCGGATCACGGCATAGGCGCCGCCCAGCGCCTTGAAGCTGCCCAGGCCGAAACGGGTGCTCTCGTCCTTGACCTGGATCGAGGCGACGCGTTGCGCCCGGGCAAGCCCGGGCAGCGCCACCAGGCGCGTCGGCGCGTAGCCGGGCCGCGCCCTGGCGAACCGCTCGGCCTGCTGCGCCGCCGGTGCGTCGAAGACCTTCCGGTCAGGTTCGTCCAGCGGTTTGTTGCGGTCGGGGTGGGCGTTGATAAGGAGCATCGGTTCCTCGAATGAATGTTGCGAATTCCTGGGTGCCGTGCATCGGCACGCTGGAAATTCTAGGCTGGCCCGCCCGCGACAATCGCGCTAGTTCGCGCGCCTGGACGCAAGTTTGTACCGCTTTGCGTTCGCGCGGCGCGCCGTGCGCGCGGCCGATGTCGCGGGTAAACCCGCAACGTTTACCCGCCGTTGCGGCAAAACGGGCAGATATTGCGCCCAGCCTCGCAACAACGCATCAATCGCGCGCATGCCCCTCACTAGAATTTTGCCTGTCCCGCCGTCATGCTCCGCCCGCCATCGGGCCGGTGGCTGCACGGCGCAGGCCGCGGCGCACGCGCCGCGACGAGATTCGCAGATTCGACGGAGACAGGTGTGGGAACCCCATTCAGCCATGACGCGCTATTCAAGGAACTGCGGGCGATCCGGCAGGACATCCACGCGAACCCTGAGTTCGGCTTCCAGGAGCGCCGCACCAGCGGGCGCGTGGCCGCCATGCTGCGGGCCTGCGGTATCGCGGTGACCGAAGGCGTGGGCGGAACGGGCGTGGTCGGCACGCTCAAGCGCGGCGCCAGCGGCAAGGCCATCATCCTGCGGGCCGACATGGATGCGCTGCACATCGCCGAGGCGCCCGCCGAAGACCGTCCGCATGCGTCCAGGAACGACGGCTACATGCATGCCTGCGGCCATGACGGACATACCACCATGCTGCTGGGGGCGGCGCAGCTGCTGGCGCAAAACCCGGACTTCGACGGCACGATCCACTTCGTGTTCCAGCCGGCCGAGGAGTGGGGCAAGGGCATGCTGGCCATGCTGGACGACGGCCTGCTCGAGCGGTTTCCGGCCAGCGAAGCGTATGCGCTGCACAATGCGCCCGGCCTGCCCGTGGGCAAATTCGAAACGCGCGCCGGCGTGTTCAAGTCGGCCGAGGACAACTTCGAGATCCGGATCGCCGGCAAGGGCGTGCACTCGGCGCGTCCGCACCTGGGACGCGATGCGCTGGTGGCCGCCGCCGGCGTCATCGTCGCGCTGCAGACCATTGTGTCGCGCGTTGTCGCGCCAGGCGAGTTCGCCATCGTGTCGTGCACCGACATGACGACCTCCGGGACGCGCAACGTCAGCAGCGGCGAGGTCGTGATCAGCGGCGATTGCCGCTCGTTCAAGCCGGAAACCAGCGCCCTGATCGAGGCGGAAATGCGCCGGGTCGCCGATCACGTGGCGGCAGGCTATGGCTGCGCCGCGTCGGTGGACTACAGCCGGGTCTTCGTGCCCACGGTCAACGACGCGCGCATCACCGCCGCGGTCGAGGGCATCGTCAAGGACCGCTTCGGCGGCGACGCCATCGATGCGGCCGCCGCGCCCAGCAACGGCTCGGAAGACTTCGCGCAATTGCTCAGGCGCATCCCGGGCTGCTACGTCAATCTTGGCAACGGCCCGAGCGCGGCCTTGCACAACCCCGCCTACGACTTCAACGACGAGGCCATTCCCTACGGCGTCGGATTCTTTGTTGCCATCGCGCTTGCGCGCCTTCCCCAAGCCCAATTCAGGAGCGAAACGTGAAGAAAACCCTTACCTCCCTGCTTGTCGCCGCCATCGCCCATACGGCTGCGCCGGTCCACGCGGGAACCCTGGAGGATGTGAAAGCCAGGGGGAATCTGCTGTGCAGTTCGACCACCGGGTCGCCGGGCTTCTCGATGCCCGACGACGCGGGCAAGCGGCACGGACTGGAAGTCGATGTCTGCCGCGCCATCGCGACCGCCGTGTTCGGCGATCCCGAGCGGCACAAGATTGTCGTCCTCAATCCGACCCAGCGCTTCACCGCGCTGCAGTCCGGCGAGGTCGACATCCTGTTCAACACCACGACCTGGACGTTGTCGCGCGAAGGCGCCGGCGCGCTGTACGCCGGCGTGACCTATTACGACGGCCAGGGCGTGCTGGTCAGGAAGGGAACCATCGCGAGCGCCAAGGAACTCGATGGCGGCGCCATCTGCACCAACCAGGGCTCGACGACCGAGCTCAATCTGGTCGATTTCTTCCGCGCCAACAAGGTGAGCAACGAGGTGATCACCTTCGCGACGGTGCAGGAGGCGGCCAACGCCTATGAGTCCGGCCGTTGCGACGCCTGGAGCGCCGATGCCGGCATCCTGGCGGCGCTGCGCAGCAAGATGAAGGCGCCCGACGACCATGTGATCCTGGCCGACCGGCTGTCGAAGGAGCCCCTGGGCGCGGCGGTGCGCAAGGGCGACGATGCCTGGTTCAGCGTGGTGCGCTGGTCCATCTTCGCGCTGCAGGCGGCCGAGGAGCTCGGGTTGACGTCGAAGAACATCGCCGAGCAGGCCAAGAGCACGACCAACCCGGAAGTCCTGCGTTTCGTGGGCAAGGAAGGCAGCCTGGGCAAGGTGCTGGGGCTGAACGGCGACTGGGCATACCAGATCGTTGCGCAGGTGGGTTCGTACGCGGAAATCTTCGACCGCAACATTGGCGCGGCCAGCCCGCTCAACCTCGAGCGCGGCATCAACGCCTCGTGGAAGAACGGCGGCCTGTTCTATACCCCGCCGTTCCGTTGAACCGTACCGTGGCGCAGGGGGAGGGCGGCGCCGTCCCCCCGCCATATCGAGGCATGCGCCGAATCGCCCGGCCGCGCTCGCGGGCCGGCGACCTCCAGCATTCCCGGCTAGGGAAAACGGATTCGTGATTTATGCAAGATTCCACCATTGCGCTCAAGCGGCCGGACAAGCGCGCCGCCCGGCCGCTGCTTTCCAGGCTCCACGACCGCAAGGTCAGGGGCGTGCTGCTGCAGCTGCTGCTGGCGGCGCTGCTGCTCTGGCTAGGATACGTGGGCGTTTCGAATGCCGTCGCCAATCTCAAGGCGGCCAACATCGCGTCCGGGTTCGGCTTCCTGGCCAGTACCGCCGGGTTCGATATCAACCAGTCGCTGATCCCCTATAGCGGCGCGACCTCGACCTACGGCGACGCCTTTGTGGTCGGGCTGCTCAATACTCTGCTGGTGGCGGCCATCGGCATCGTGCTGGCCACGCTCATCGGCTTTCTGGTCGGTATCGCCAGGCTGTCGTCCAATGTGGTGGTCGCCGCGGTGGCGACGCTGTATGTCGAGACGCTGCGCAACCTGCCGCTGCTGCTGCAGATATTCTTCTGGTACTCGGCCGTGCTGGTGGCGCTGCCCGCGGCGCGCGAGTCCCTGCATCTGGCGGATTGGGTCTTCCTGAACAACCGCGGGCTGTACCTGCCGTTCGTCAATATCGATGGGCCGGCCTGGCCGCTCTGGCTGGTGCTGGCGCTGGCCGTGCTGGGGTATGCGCTGGCGCGCCGCCTGGCCTTGCGCGCCCGCCTGCGCGGCGGCCGCTCCTATCCGGCGCGGACCATGGCGCTGGGGCTGTTCGTCGTGGTGCTGGGGGGCGGGCTGCTGGCTGTCGACCCGGCGGCCTCGCTCGACCTGCCCCGGTTCCGCGGTTTCGGCTTTGCGGGCGGCCTCAGGATTTATCCGGAGATGGTCGCCCTGGTGGTGGCCCTGTCCACGTACACCGCGGCCTTCATCGCGGAGATCGTGCGCGCGGGCATCGGCGCGGTGGGCCAGGGGCAGCGCGAGGCGGCGGTCGCATTGGGCCTGTCGCCACGGCACACGCAATCGCTGGTGATCACCCCGCAGGCGTTGCGGGTCATCATTCCGCCGCTGACGAGCCAGTTCCTCAACCTGACCAAGAACTCCTCGCTGGCGGTCGCCATCGCGTACCCGGACCTGGTGCAGGTATTCATGGGCACGGTGCTGAACCAGACCGGCCGCGCGGTCGAGATCGTCAGTATCACGATGGCGGTCTATCTCGCGATCAGCCTGGTCACTTCGGCCCTGATGGGCGTCTACAACCGGCGCGTGCGCCTGGTCGAACGATAAAAGGGGCTGGCGATGAATCATTCGACGACGAAGCAGCCTGCCTTCGTGCAGGCACAGGCGGTGCAGGAGCGTCCCCCGCCGCACCAGGCGGGCACGGCATGGGCCTGGGTGCGGCAGTATGTCTTCGAGTCGCCCAGGACGTTTGCGCTGACCCTGGCCTGCGCGGCCATCCTCTATTGGGTCTTGCGCGGGTTGCTCGATTTCCTGGTGCTGGATGCCACCTGGTCCGGCGGCGCCGTGCAGGCCTGCCAGGCGTCCATCGCGCAAGGGCGCTACGGCGCCTGCTGGCCCTTCATCGACGCCAAGCTGGGCTATTTCGTCTTTGGCGGCTATCCGCCGCCGCAGCGCTGGCGGGTCGTGCTGTTCTTCGTGCTCGCCGCGGCCGGGATCGTCTGGCTGCTGGCCAGGCGCATCCGCGCCAAACGCGTGGGCGCGGCCTACTTCTTCGTGGTGCTGCCGCCGCTCTCGTACGCCTTGCTGGTCGGCGCCGACGCGCTGGGCCTGCCGCACGTCTCGACCGACCTGTGGGGCGGCATTCTCGTCACCCTGGTGGTCTCGCTGGTCGGTATCGTGTTCTCGCTGCCTATCGGTATCGTCCTGGCGCTGGGGCGGCGCTCGGAACTGCCGTTCGTCAGGCTGGCGTCCACCGTCGCCATCGAGCTGGGCCGCGGCGTGCCGTTGATCACGGTGCTGTTCATGTTCAACACGATGCTGCCGCTGTTCCTGCCCGAAGGCCTGCGGCCCGACCGCCTGCTGCGGCCCCTGGTCGGCGTCACGCTGTTCGCCTCGGCCTACATGGCGGAGGTGGTCCGCGGCGGCCTGCAGGCCCTGCCCAAGGGGCAGTACGAGGGGGCCCAGTCGCTCGGCCTGGGCTACTGGCAGACCACCTTCCTCATCGTGCTGCCGCAGGCCCTGCGCATCGTCGTGCCGGGCATCGTCAATACGTTCATCGGCCTGTTCAAGGACACCACCCTGGTGGCCATGGTCGGGATCCTGGACCTGCTCAAGGTCGTCGAGGTGGCCATCAACGACCCGGCATGGGCCACGCCGGTCACGCGCTACACCGGCTATGCGTTCCTGGCTTTCTTCTATTGCGCATGCTGCTACGCGATGTCGCGCTATTCACGTTCGGTCGAGCGGACCCTGGCCCGCTCGGAAAAAAGGTAGAAATCATGAACCTTCGCAAGCTGTTCTCCAAGGACCCGGTCTCGGCCATCGATCTCGATCGCCATCCAGCGGTGGAAATGCGCAAGGTGTCAAAATGGTATGGCAACTTCCATGTCCTGCGCGAGGTCGACCTCACCGTGGGCAAGGGCGAGCGGATCGTGGTCTGCGGGCCGTCGGGCTCGGGCAAGTCGACCATGATCCGCTGCATCAACCAGCTCGAGCGCCACCAGGAAGGCGAGATCCGCATCGGGGGCGCCGAGGTCGACGACAATCTGGAGCGGCTGAACGCGGTGCGCATGGAGGTCGGAATGGTGTTCCAGCACTTCAACCTGTTCCCGCACCTGACGGTATTGCAGAACTGCATGCTGGCGCCGGTCTGGGTGAAGCGCAAGTCCGAGGCCGAGGCGCGCGATATCGCCATGCATTACCTGTCGCGCGTGCGCATCCCCGACCAGGCCGGGAAATTCCCGGGCCAGTTGTCGGGCGGGCAGCAGCAGCGCGTGGCGATCGCCCGCTCGCTGTGCATGGCGCCCAAGATCATGCTGTTCGACGAGCCTACCTCGGCGCTCGACCCGGAGATGGTCAAGGAAGTGCTCGATACCATGACCACGCTGGCCCAGGACGGCATGACCATGCTGTGCGTGACCCACGAAATGGGATTCGCGCGCAAAGTCGCCGACCGCGTCGTGTTCATGGACGCGGGCCAGATCGTCGAGGTCAACACGCCGGACGCGTTCTTCACCCGTCCGCAGCATGAGCGCTCGGTCGCCTTCCTGCGGCAGATCGTGCATTGAGCGCGTCCTGGCGCGGGCCCGCGAGGTGACGGAACCCGGGGGTGTTGGCATAATCCGCCTCAATCCGGTCCTAGGGAGGGGGATATGTACGAGTCCAAGGGCGAACCGCTGCTGCCCACGCGGCATTTCATGTTGCGCTTGCTGGTCCATCTGCTGTGGGCCGTCCTGGTCATCGCGCTGGTGGTATTCGTCGGCGTCGTCGCGCACCTCTGGCTCGAGGACATAAGCTGGCACGATGCCATGCTCAACACCGCGCTGATCATCGGCGGGATCGGGCCGTTCATCATGCCGGCCACCGTGGCCGGCAAGATCTTCTTCGCACTCTACGGCATGCTGATCGGGCTGCTGTTCGTGGCCACCCTGGGCCTGATCCTGGCGCCGGTGGCCCATCGCGTCATCCACAAGTTCCACCTGGACGACGACGACTGAGACGCCGGCGCGGCGGCCTTCAGGCGCGGTAGCGCTCGATGAGTTGCGCGGTGCGTTCGATGGCCTGGACGGCGGCGGCGTGGTTCTGCGAGAAGTTCAGGCGGATGCTGTCATCGGCGTGGGGGCTGAATTCGGTGCCCGGGGTGACGGTGACGCCGGCCTGGGTGCGCAGGATGCGCACGAAGTCGTGCAGTCCGACGGCCAGCCTGGGCAGGCGCGGGAACAGGTAGCTGCCGGCCTCGGGGGCGCGCACGGCCAGGCCGGGCACGGCGCGCAGGACGCGGATGAGGTCGTCGCGGATGGCCTGGTGCTGGGCGATGCGTTCGTTCATCCAGCCGGCGGGTTCCTGGAACCAGGTGCGCAGCACCGCCTGGCAGTAGCCCGGGGCGCGCAGCGAGACGATGGCCTGCAGTTTTTCCATGCGGTCGATCAGGTGGGCGGCGCCGAAGGCCACGCCCAGGCGGTAGCCGCTGAGCGATTCGGTCTTGGACGGGCCCATGATGGTGATGACGTTGGCCGGGGCCTGGGGCAGGGCGCGCAGGTGGGTGTAGCGGGTGCCGGCGTAGAGCAGGCGCGAGTAGAGCTGGTCGACGATGACGGTGGCGTCGTAGTGGCGGGCGAGGTCGGCGATCTGGGCGATTTCCTCGGGCGAGTAGACCACGCCGGCGGGGTTGTTGGGGTTGGAGAACAGGAAGGTGCGCACGCCGGCCTTGAAGGCGGCTTCGAGCTGGTCGAGGTCCAGTCCGGCGCCGCTGTCGCGTTCGAGGTGGCGCATGTCGACGGGGACGATTTCGCCGCCGAGGAATTCGACCAGTTTGCGGTTGGCGAAGTAGTCCGGGCGCACGATGGCGACCTTGTCGCCGGCGGTGACCGAGGAGGCGATGGCCAGGAACAGGGCGCCCTGGGTGCCCGGGGTGATGATGAGTTCGTTGGCGCCGTCGACGGGGGCGCCGGTGAACTCGGCCAAGTGGGCGGCCACGCGCAGGCGCAGGTCGGCCGCGCCGCGGTATTCGGTGTAGGCCTGTTCGCCGCCGCGCTCCACGCCCTGGACGAATTCCTGCAGCGATCCGGGGGTGGGGGCGAAGGCGCTGGTGTTGACGTCGCCGTGGGAGAAGTCGACCGGGGTGCCGGGCAGGGTGTCGCCGCGCAGCAGGCCATCGAGGCCGGAGTTGCCCTGGCGCACTTCCTGGCCGGGCGCGTGATCGGTGGACAGGCGCGCGAACTTGGCTTCGATCGGGGTCATGCGGGTTCTCCTTGCAGCGGGTTATCGCGCGCCACGCCGGCGCGGCCAGGCGTGCGGGGCGATCAGATGGGCCGGGCGCGCATCGCGCAGCACTTCGATCACCTGCTCGGCGACCGCGCGCGCAGTACGGGCCAGCGCCTGGTCGGTGCTGCCGCCGGCATGCGGGGCCAGCACCACCTGGGGCAGGCGCAGCAGCGGATGGTCGGCCGGCGGCGGTTCGCTGGAGAAGACGTCCAGCCCGGCGCCGCCGAGCCGGCCCGCCTCGAGGTGGCGCGCCAGCGCCGCTTCGTCGACCAGGTCGGCGCGCGCGGTGTTGATGAGCAGCGCGCCCGGCTTCATGGCCTGCAGCAACGCGTCATCGACCAGGGGGCCGGCGCCGGGGCGCGCGGGCCGGTGCAGCGAGACGATGTCGGCCTCGCGCGCCAGCGCGGGCAGGCTGTCGGCCCGCTGGCAGCCGGCCGCGGCGATGTCCTGCGGCGCCACCGAGGGCGAGTAGACGTGCACCCGCATGCCGAAGCCGCCGATTGCCATGGCCGCCAGGGCGCGGCCGATCTGGCCAAAGCCGACGATGCCCAGCGACATGCCGGACAGCTCGCGCAGCCCGGCTTCGTAGCGGATGTTCCAGTTGCCCTGGCGCACCGCCTGGTCCAGCGGTACGGTGCGCTTGAGCAGCGCCATCGCCATGGCCAGCGCCAGTTCGGCCACCGAGCGCGCGTTGGCGCCGGGCGTGTTGACCACCGGAATGCCGAGCCGCTCGGCCGCGGCCAGGTCGATCATGTTGGTGCCGGTGCCATGGTTGCCGATGACGCGCAGGCGCCGGCCGACCTCGATGGCCCGCGTATCCAGGCCGGCGTTGCGGGTGATGGCCGCGTCGCAGTCGGCGATGGCCGCAGCGACGTCGGCCATGGCGGCGCTGGCCGGCGCGATGCATTCGACGCCGGCCTCGCGCAGCAGCGCCAGGCCTTCTTCATGAATGGGTTGGACGATCAGGCATTTCATGGTCGAGGTTCTCACGGGTGCGGCGTAACGGGCTGGTCGTCGGCCAGGATGTCCGACAACAATTGGGTGGCGCAGGCGAAGTCCGCCATGTCCATGGCTTCATGGGGATTGTGCGAACCATGTTCGTTGCGCACGAAGATCATGGCGGTCGGGATGCCTTGCTGGGCGAAGATGGCCGCATCGTGGCCGGCGCCGCTGGGCATGGACAGCGCGGCGATGCCGCGCTGCCGCGCCTGCGCCGTGAGCCGGGCGATCAGGCCGGGGTCCATGGCGGCCGGGGCCGATCCGGTGCGCGGCCCGAAATCGACCCGGGTGCCTGTTGCGCGCGCCGCCGCTACGCCGCGTTGGCGCAACAGGCGGTCGAAGCGCTCCAGCAGCGTGGCGCTGATGCTGCGCACGTCCACGCAGCATTGCAGTTCGCCGGCCACCTTGCTGAAGGCGTGCTGCTGCGGGTCGGTCGCCACCTTGCCCACGGTGACGACCAGGTCTTCGCCGAAGTCTTCCAGGGTTTCCCAGTCGCGGTCCAGGCTGGCCATCCACAGGGCGGCGGCGCGCACGGCGTCGCGCCGGTGGGCGCGGCCGACGGCGCCGGAGTGGGCGTATTCGCCATGCCAGGCCATGTCCCGATAGCGGAAGCTGCCGCGGATGCCGGTGACGATGCCCGCCGGCAGGCCGGCCTCGACCAGGGTGGGGCCTTGTTCGATATGCAGCTCGACATAACGGTCGATGCCGGCGGCGCGCAAGGCCGGCTGCCCATAGCGTTGCGGATCGATCGACAGGTCGGCCAGGTGGTCGCGCAGGCTGCGGCCGGTGTCGGCGCGCCGCAGGTCGAGCACGTCCGGGGCGGCCAGGCCGAAGGCCGCCTTGCTGCCCAGGTAGGAGTAGGGGAACCAGGTGCTTTCCTCGGCGCGGATCGCCATGACCGTGACGTCCGCAGCAGGGCGCCAGCCAGCCGCGCGCCAGCCAGCCAGCACGGCCAGGCCGGCGACCACGCCGGCCGCGCCGTCGAAATTGCCGCCCGCCGGCACCGAATCCAGGTGCGAACCGGTCATGCGCGCCGGCCGTGCCGGATCGCGCCCCGGCAGGGTGACATAGAGATTGCCGCTGGCGTCGACGCGGACGGGCAGGTCCAGGTCCCGCGCGCAGGCGCGCACCAGGTCGTGGGCGCGCTGCTCGCCCGCGCCGTAGGCGTCGCGCGTGACGCCCACGCCGTCGAACGACTGGGCCCGCAGGCTGTCGAACAGCCGCGCCGCCAGGTCCAGGTCGGGGTCGGGAGCAGAGTGCATGGGCTCAGGCCAGCGCATAGCTGGCGCGCGTGATGGGCGCCAGGCAGTCGGTCAGCAGCCGGCCGTAGCCGGGAATGGCGCACGACAGCCCGAGCAGGCGCAGGCAGGCCCAGAAGGTGGCCTGGTTGCTGGTGACCACCGGCTTGCCCAGCTCGTTCTCGATGCGCTCGATCATGTCCAGGGTGGCGAGGTTGGTGCACGACAGGAAGATGGCCTCGGCCTGCGGGCGGTCGATGTCGCGCGCCAGCTGGAACGTGGATTGCGGCGGCACCCGGCCGATGTCGCGGCGCTCTTCCTGGGTGTGGCCGAGGTCCATCCCTTCGATGGACACGACCTCGAAGCCGTATTGCTCCAGGAACTCGCGTTCGCGCTGGTTGACGAAGTCGATGTAGGGCGTGCCCACCGCGACGCGCCTGACGCCCAGGGCGCGCAGCGCCGCCACCACGGCGCCGGCGGTGGCGATGGCCGGCACTCCGACCCGCTCGCTCATGCCGTCGCACAGCTCGTCGAGCGAGCACACGATGGAGCCCGAGGTGCAGCCGTAGGCCACCACGTCGACCTCGGCCGTCTTGATCAGGTCGGCCGCTTCCAGCACGCCGCGCGCCATGCGGTCGTAGTTCTCCTGCGTGGCCGGGCCGGCATTGATGGCGCGGCCGGTATGGATCGTCACGCCGTCGGGGGCGAGGCGGTAGAACTCGGGCTCGTTGATGGTGTTGGTCGAGGGCACGATCAGGCCGACCTTGGCGCGCCACGCATACGGACGGTAGCGCGCGGTGGTTTTCATCTGGGTAGGGGCGGGCATCAGGCGGTCTCCTCGCGCGGGGCCAGGCGGTGCAGCCCCGCTGCGGCCTGGCTGAAAGTATTGAACAGGGCGTTGACGTCATTGCTGAACGGCATCCAGCGTATGCCGCGCGCGATCCAGCGCTCGGCGGCGGCCAGGTCCTGGCAGCTGAAGCCCCAGGGCACGCCGTGCCGGTCGCAGGTGGCGATCACGTGCTCGACCGCTTCCTGGTAGAGCGGGTGCTGCATGTCGCCGGGTACGCCCAGGTCCTGGGTGAGGTCGTCCGGGCCGATCATGATGGCGTCCAGGCCGGGCACGGCGCAGATGCGGTCGAGGTTGTCCAGGCCGAGGCGGGTCTCGGCCATCGCGATGGTCAGGGTGTGGGCGTTGAGTTCGGCGGTCTGCGCCAGCGGCGCGGACAGCCTGACGTAGTCGGTGTGCGGGCCGCGCATGTTGAGGATGCGCTGGCCGTCGGGGTAGTACTTGGTCTGGTGCAGGATCCGGCTCAGTTGCTCGGGCGTCTCGACGTTGGGCAGCAGCAGGCCCATGGCGCCGGCGTCCAGCGGCCGGGTGTAGTCGTGCGAATCCGAGCCGGCCGGACGCACGATGGGCACGATGCCGGCTTCGCGGGCCATCAGGCACAGGTTGGCGACCTCCGAGATGGAGAAGTCGCTGTGCTCCATTTCGATCAGCACGAAGTCCAGCCCGGTGACCGACAGCAGCTTCATGAAACGGGGATGGCGGACCATCGTGGCCCAGGTGCCGAACACCGGCTTGCCCTGCCGCCAGATCTGCTTGAGGGGATTGTGCTTCACGCCTTGGCTCCTTCGGTTTGGAACGACATGGCGCTGAACTTGCGCGCGGCTTCGCTCATGTAGTCCACGGTGGCGTCCCAGATGGCCTGGCCCTGCTCGGCGCTGGCCTGGGTGGGGTCGCCCTGCGTGCCGATCGGCGAGTAGTCGCTGATGTCGCTGAACACCGCGAAGCTGGAGCCGCCCAGCGTCACCTTGCCGCTGGACACCGTATTGACGCCTTCGGTGAACGAACGCAGCGATTGCGCGGCGCGCGCCCGTTCCATGAAGACCAGTTCGGGAAACTTTGCCAGCGCCACCGAAGTGACCATTTCGGACGCATGGCCGCTGGGCGATTGACGGGTCTTGAGCCGGCCCGCCGCCATGTCGCGCATGATGGAGAAGACGTCGATCAGGCCGCCCACCGCGTCGTAGCGGCGGCGCAGGTGGCGGCATACGCTTTCTATCGGCCCCAGCGAGCCGGCGTGGATATTGATGAAGAAGAAATGCCGGAAGCCCTGGCCCGCCAGGCTGTCGCCGATCTCCTTGAGATAGTCCTCGATGGTGCGCATCTCCACCGACAGCGTGCCGGGATAGTCCAGGAACATCGCCGAGTAGTTGACCGGCACGATGGGCGCGACCGCCAGCCCGGTACGCGCGCCGATTTCGGTGGCGATGCCTTCGCAGATGCGCAGCTCGGTGCCGGTGGCCAGGTGGGCGCCGTACTGCTCGACGGCGCCGACCGGAATCAGGATGGTGTCGTGCTTGCCCAGATAGGCGCGGATATCGTCGTAGGGGTGTTGGTCTATTCGCATGGCGTAGAGGGTCCGGGTGGAAAGGGGAATGGGCGGCGCTATTGCTGCCACGGATTGACGGACCACAGCTTGCGCAGTTCGCGGTCCACGGCTTGCAGGTTCTTGATGTATTCGTCGCGCTTGAGGTAGCGCAGCGGCTGGTAGGTGTTGCGGGCGCGCGTCAGGTAGGTGTCGTCGCGGTTGCACTCGTCCACGGCGCGCGTGAGCTGCGCCATGGCGGCGGCGGGGATGCCGCGCGGCGCGGCCAGGCCCCGCATCGAGCCGCCCAGGACGGTATAGCCGGCCTCCTGGAAGGTCGGGATGTCGGGCGCCTGGCTGGAGCGGGCCGGGCTCATGATGCCGAGGATGCGCCAGGGTTTGCCGTTGGCGAACGTGATGGCTTCGCCCAGATTGGTCATGGCGCCGTCGATGACCTTGCCCAGCAGCGCGACGCTGGCCGGCGAGGCGCCCTGGAACGGGACGGCGGTCAGCTTGATGCCGGCGGCCTGCTCTAGCGACAGCGCGGAGATGTGGCCGGCCGAGCCGATGCCCTGCGTGCCGACCGTAATGGCGCCCGGCTTGGCGCGCGCCGCCGCCACCAGGTCGGCGACGGTGCGGATCGGACTGTCGGCGTGCACGCTGATGGTGCCCGGGTCTTCCACCAGGTTGGCGATGAAGTCGAAGCTGTCGAGCGTGTAGGCGGTCTTGCGTTCGATCGGCAGGCTGATCACGCCCGGGGTGTTGACCAGCCCGATGGTGTAGCCGTCCGGCGCGGCCTGGGCCAGCGCGGTCAGCCCGATGTCGCCCGAGGCGCCGGGCTTGTTGAGCACCACGAAGCGCGCGGCGGGGATCTTGCTTTCCATGCAGGCGGCGATGGTGCGCGCGGTCAGGTCCGAACCGGCGCCGGCCGGGAAGGGCACGATCAGGTTGATGGGGCGCTCGGGATACGCGCCGAAACAGAGCGCGGGCAAGGCAAGCAGCGAGCAGAGCAGGGCTTTTTTCATGGTGAGGATTCCTGGAGGGTTCAACGGTTCCATGCGGAGGTCTGCCACAGGTTTTGCAACTGCGCGAGCTGGTCCGTCAATACCTTTGCGTAGTCGTCGCCGGCCACCACCCTGATTTCCTGCTCGGCCTTGCGCGCATCGTCGAGGAATTGCGGGTCGGCGGCGGCCCGCGCGACCAGCGTGGCCACCTGCCCGCGCCGTTGCGCATCCATGCCGGCGGGAGCGCCGATGCCGCGCAGGGAGCTGCTTTGCAGCGGATAGCCGGCTTCGCCGAAGGTCGGCAGGTCCGGCGCCATGCGCGAGCGCGCCGCGCTCATCACGCCCAGCGTGCGCCACGGCGCGCCCTTGGCATAGGTCAGCGCCTCGCCCAGGTTGGCCGTCGCCACGTCGATCTGGCGGCCCATCAGCGCCGTGCGCACGTCGGCCGTGCCCTTGAACGGAATGTGTTGCAGCCGCACGCCCGCCGCCTTCTCGAACATGAGCATCGACAGATGGCCGGCCGAGCCGATGCCGGCGCTGCCATAGGTCAGTCCGCCGGGCTGCCGGCGGGCGGTCTCGACCAGGTCGGCGATCGTGTGGATCGATTGGTCGGCATGGACGCTGAGCGTGGCCGGGTCATCGACCAGGTTGGCGACCAGGACGAACGAATCCAGGCCGAACTGGGCGCGCCGCTCTATCGGGATGCTGAGCACGTTGGGCGTGTTGATGATGCCCAGCGTGTAGCCGTCGGGCGCCGCGCGCGCCACATGGGCCATGCCGATCTCGCCGCCCGCGCCAGGCTTGTTGATCACCGTCACCGGCTGGCCGGCCTGGCGCTCCAGGGCCCGGGCGAACAGGCGCGCCGTCAGGTCGGTGCCGCCGGCGGCGGGAAACGGCACCACCAGCGTGATCGGCTTGTCGGGATAGGACTGGGCCGAAGCCGACGCGGCGATGGCCAGCGCGGCAAGCAGGCCCGGCAGGGCGCGAAACGGGAGCAGCATGGTTCATACCCCTTGCATTGTTCGGTCCGTCCGTCTGATGCGTCCGGCAAAAGCCTGTCGCCGCGGCTGGCCTGCATGGCCGGCCAGGCGTGGCGACGCCCACTGCAAACAACACTTTCGTTCAACTCCGGGGTCATGCTATACATAGATTTGATATATGAATAACTCTATTTTTTTGTGTCTTTTATAAATATTATTTGTTGATCATGATCAAGGAACTTCGCACCCTGGTCGCCGTGGCCGAGCACGGCAGCATCACCGCGGCGGCGCAGCACATCGGCCTGACGCAGGCGGCGGCCAGCGCGCAGATCCAGCGCCTGGAGGAAAGCCTGCAGGCGCAGCTGTTCGACCGGGTGGGCCGGCAGGTGCGGCTCAACGCGGCCGGGGTGGATGCGGTGGCGCGCGCCGAGCACATCCTGCATCTTTGCGACGAGCTGCGCGACGCACCGCAACGCGGCAGCCTGCGCGGCCACCTGCGGCTGGGCGCCATCCAGAGCATGCAGCGGCAATACCTGCCGCGCATCATCGAAGCGCTGATCGGCGAGCACCCCGAAGTCAGCACCCACCTGGAGCTGGGCGGCTCGCTGCCGCTGCTGACGCTGGTGGACCACGGCAAGCTGGATGCGGCGCTGGTGGTCAAGCCCTTCTTCGCCCTGCCGCCCGAACTGAAGTGGGTGCCGTTGCTGCAGGAGCCGTTCAAGGTCGTATGCCCGGCGGGCGAGGCCGGCGGCGACTGGCGGCAGATCCTGAAGACGCTGCCCTTCATCCGCTATGACAGCGCCTCGTTCGGCGGCCGGGTGGTCGATCGCTTCCTGCAGGCGCACCGGCTGGTGCCCCGCTGCCAGATCCAGTCGCAGGATGTGGACGCCATCCTGGAAATGGTGGCCTGCGGCCTGGGCGCGGCGCTGGTTCCCATCACCGACGGGGCGCGCCACCAGGGCCGGATACGCGCCCTCGACCTGGGCGAGCATTGTTTCTATCGCGAAGTGGGCATGGTGCATCCGGTCCATCCGCGCCAGGGCGGGCTGGCGATGGAACTGGTGCGCGTCACGCAGGCGCAGCTGCGCGGCGCGCCGTTCGCGCATCCCTTGCTTGCGGTGGAGTGAGCGCTACAGGCACGAGGATTGCGGGGGTACGCGGGGTTTACCACCCTCGGCGCGCCATCCGGGCCGCGCCGCGCGACACAAGGAGCCTCGCATGAAATCCCTCTTCATCACTGGCGCCGCCTGCATGGCGGTGGGACTGGCCGCCGCCGGCGCGGTGCAGGCACAGACGCAGACCCAGACACAGCCGCCGCCGGTTTCGCCGGCAGCCGGCGTCGACAAGCTGGACAGCGCCGACCGCGACTTCCTGGAGGACGCCGCCCAGGCCGGCCACCTCGAAGTCGAGGGCAGCAAGCTGGCCCTGGAAAAGGCCCGCGCCACGCAGGTCAAGGATTTCGCCCAGAAGATGATCGATGACCATACCAAGGTCGGCGTGCAGCTCGATACCCTGGCGCGCAGCAAGGGTTACCAGGCGCCGGCCGAGCCGTCGCTGGTGCAGAAGGCCAAGCTGCAGGCGCTCAGCCTGCGCGACGAGGGCTTCGACAAGGCCTACGCCGATGAGATCGGGGTGGCGGCGCACGAGGACGCGGTCGAACTGTTCACCAAGGCCGCCGGCGAGGCCAAGGACCCCGACGTCAAGCAGTTCGCCACCGCCACGCTGGAAAGCCTCAAGGCCCACCTGGAGATGGCCCGGACGCTGCAACAGGCCGTGGCGCCTGCCAAGCCCTGACACTGCGCGGCCGGCGGCCTGGCCGACGCCTCATCCAAGCCCCCCTATTGGCGCGGCGCGGACTCTGTGGGAATATGCTCTGCGCGATACGGCATTTCGTGCCGGTCGGGCAGCCAGGCCATGGCTGCCCGCCCCGGCCTGCGGTGACACGGATTTCTCCTGCCTGACCGATGCCGGCCCAGTCCGGCCCATGCGTCTTCTGACAGAGTGAGTGGGGCACCATGACTATAGAGGCTCTCGCGGATGTCGTTCGGCTGCACCCCGAACTTGCGCTGTTCGCCGCCATCGTATTCGGGCACTTCATCGGCAAGATCGAGATCCGCAAGGTAAGCCTGGGCACGGTGGTGGGCACCCTGATCGCGGGCATGATCCTCGGCCTGCTGTTCGAGCCCGAGATCCCGGACCTGCTGAAGTGGGCCTTCTTCGACCTGTTCCTGTTTGCCGTCGGCTACTCGGCCGGCCCGCAGTTCTTCGCCAGCCTCAAGCGCGAAGCCCTGCCCCAGATGGCGCTGGCGGTGGTGGTGTCGTGCACCGGCCTGGCGGCGGCCATCGCCATGGTGGCGCTGTTCCGCTTCGATCCCGGGCTGTCGGCCGGGCTGGTGTCGGGGTCCATGACCCAGTCGGCGGCGCTGGGCAGCGCGCTCAGCGCCATCGCCGCCATGGACGTGGACGAAGCGACCCGCGCGCTGCTGACCGCGCACGCCCCGCTGGCCGACGCCACGACCTACATATTCGGCGAAGTCGGCCTGATCCTGTTCGTGACGGTGGTCGCGCCGCGCCTGCTGAAGGTAGACCTGCGGCAGGTGGCGCGCGAGGCCGAGGCCGAGCTGCAGGCGCGCACCGACGAGGACGACGCCGCGCTGTGGGACCAGGCGCCGCTGTCGCTGCGGACCTACCGGCTGGAAAACGCCGAGCTGGACCAGCGCACCGTGCACGAGTTCGAGCGCCGCTACGCGGCCGGCCGCCTGACGGTGACGGGGATACGGCGCGGCGACCAGCTGCTGCGCGACGTGGGCGCCGATGCGCGGCTGGCGCTGGGAGATATCGTGCTGGTGGCGTCGCGGCGCGCCGGCGTGGTGGGCGCGGCGCTCGAAGTGGGCACCGAGGTCGACGACCAGGAGTTGCTCAGCGAACCCATGGTGCGCGCCTCGATCGTGTTGACGCGGCGTGAAATGGCCGGCAAGACGCTGGGCGAGCTGGCGCGCGGGGCCGCGCGCGGCCTGTTCCTCGATTCGCTGCATCGCGGCGAGAGCACGCTGCCGCGCGCGATGGGCACGCGGGTGCAGCGCGGCGACGTGTTCAAGCTGACCGGCAGCCGCGCCGCCATCGCGACGGCGGCCAGGAACCTCGGCTTCATCGAGCACGACCAGGGCCGCACCGACCTGGTCTACCTGGCCGGCGGGGTGGTGGTCGGCATTCTGTTCGGCTTGCTGCAAGTGCGCCTGACGGGCGTGCCGCTGGGGCTGGGGACCAGCGGCGGGGTGCTGGTGGTCGGTCTGGTCGCGGGCTGGCTGTACAGCCGCTATCCGGTGGTCGGCCATATCCCCGAGCCCGCGCTGCGCCTGCTCTCGGACGTGGGCCTGATCGTGTTCATCGCCGCCATCGGGCTGGCGGCCGGCCCGCACGCGGTGCAGGCCATCCACGAGGGCGGCATCGCGCTGTTCGCCAAGCTGGTCGGCGCCGGCGTGGTGGTGACGCTGGCGGGTCCCATCGCGGGCCTGCTGCTGGGCCATTACGTGCTCAAGCTGCCGCCCATCGCGCTGTTGCCCGGCATCGCCGGCGCGCAGACCACCGTGGCCACGCTCAACGCGCTCAAGGAGCGCGGCGGCAGCGACGTCTACGCCATCGGTTTCACCGTGCCGTTTGCCGTCAGCAACGTGCTGATCACGCTGTGGGGACCGGTCATCGTGGCGTGCGCGGTGGCGTTGTCGCGCTAGCCCAGGTCGGCGCGGAAGCTGCGCTCGCTGCTGCGCAGCAGGCGCATGTTGCTCTTGAGCATGTCGAACACGCGGCGGGTCAGCGGGCGCACGACGTTCTTGCGCACGAACAGGTAATAGGCCACGTCGGGCAGGCGGGGCAGGCCGTCGGTCTCGCCCAGCACGCGGAATTCGGCGTCGAGCAGTTCCACGCCGCGCGCGGTCACCCCCAGCCCGGCGCGCAGCGCCGCCTTGATTCCTATCAGGCTCGATGATGTGTAGCTGGGCGACCAGCGGATGCCCGCGTCGTCCAGGGCCTCCTGCGCCAGGCGGCGAAACAGGCTGGGCCCGTCGGCCAGCACCAGCGGAATGGGCTTGGCGCTGTCGAGCACATAACTGGCCGAACAGAGCCACACGGTGGGCGAGCTGCGCAGCACCACGCCTTCGAGCGTGGGATCGTGGCGGTTGGAGATCGTCATGTCGATCTCGCCGCGATGCAGCGATTCCATCAGGAAGGGACTGCGCCCGACATGGATGTCGATCTGCAGCAGCGGCGAGACGCGCGCCACCTGCGCCAGCAGCGGCGGCAGCATGTTGTCGGCGACGTCGTGCGGCGCGCCGATGCGCAGCACTCCCTCCAGGCTGCCTTGCTGCAGGCTGCGCAGGGCTTCGTCGTTGACCGCCAGCAGGTGCCGCGCATAGTCCAGCAGGCGCAGGCCGAGCGGCGTCAGGCGCTTCTGCCGCCCGCGGCGCTCGAAGATCGCCCGTCCCAGCTGGCTCTCCAGCCGCTGCATCTGCTGCGTGACGGCGGACTGGGTCTTGCCGATATGGACTGCGGCCGCGGCAAAGCCGTCCTTCTCCTGTATGACGACCAGCGTCCTGAGCGCATCCAGATCCAGTGTGTCCATTTATCAGTTTCGCTAATTGATTTTGGCTCGATTCTAGATTGTTTCCCCCTGTCCGGGTGCCTATATTTTGGGCTCTGACAGTTTGGCGAAACCATAGGGAGTGAATCATGACAGCAGCGGCAGAACGCGAGCAGGTTGTGCAGGGCGCGATCCAGCGCATCAAGCGGATCGCCGAGGCGGGCGAGTTCGATCGCGCGGCGCTCGACGGCATCCTGGCGGAGCTGAATCAACTGGCGGCGCGCGCCTCGCTGTGGAGCGAAGCGGATTTCGCGGCGCCGCAGGACGGCGAGCTGCAGGCCCGTTACCTGATCTCGGAAGACCCCGACCAGAGCTATGCGCTCTATCTCAACGTCATGCGTCCGGGCAAGCGCATCGTTCCGCACAACCACACGACCTGGGCGTGTATCAGCGCCGTCGACGGCGTCGAGCTCAACCGCGTCTATGAACGCCTGGACGACGGCAGCGTGCCGGGCAAGGCCCAGCTGCGCGAGATCGACCAGGTCACGGTCGAGCCGGGCACCGGCATCGCCCTGATGCCCGACGACATCCATTCGGTGGAAATCCTGCCCGGGCAGGTGATCCGCCACCTGCACCTGTACGGACGCGCGCTCGAGACGCTGACCGCGCGCATCGGCTACGACCTGGAGAAAGGCACCTGCGAAATCATGTCGATCGGCGTCCAGACGCGCCGCCACTGACGTGCCCAGTATCCATCCTATCCCTCCTACCGTGGCGGACATGCATTTCATCAACGCGCAGACCCTGAAGTCCTGGCTGCACGACGGCGCCGAGATCGCGCTGTTCGACGTGCGCGAGCACGGGCAGTACGGCGAGTCCCATTTGTTCCACGGCATCACGCTGCCCTACAGCCGGCTGGAGGCCGACGTGCAGCGCCTGGCGCCGCGCCGGCAGGTGCGCCTGGTCGTCTACGACGACGGCCAGGGCATCGCGCAGGCCGCCGCGCGCCGGCTGGCGGCGCTGGGCTACGGCGACGTGCACGTGCTCGAGGGCGGCACGCCGGCCTGGCAGGCCGCGGGCTATGCGCTGTTTGCCGGCGTGAACGTGCCGTCCAAGACGTTCGGCGAACTGGTCGAGCAGGTCTATGACACGCCGCACGTCACCGCCGCCGAACTGGACGCCATGCTCGGCGCCGGCGAGGACGTCGTCGTGCTGGACGGACGCCCCTATGCGGAATACCGCAAGATGGCGATTCCCGGCGCGACGAACTGCCCCAACGGCGAGCTGGCCTATCGCGTCGGCAAGCTGGTTCCCAGCGACAAGACGCGCATCGTGATCAATTGCGCCGGCCGCACGCGCAGCATCATCGGCGCGCAGACGCTGATCAACCTGGGCCTGCCCAATCCGGTGGCGGCGCTGCAAAGCGGCACGCAGGGCTGGATGCTGGCCGATCTCGAACTGGAACACGGCGCGAGCCGCCGCTATGGCGGGCCGTCCGATGACATCGAGGCCGCGCGCGGCGCGGCCGAGGCGCTGGCGCGGCGCTACGAGGTGCCGATGGTCGACGCCGAGACGGTGCGGGGCTGGGCGCGGGACGGACAGCGCACGGTCTTTCTGTGCGATGTGCGCACGCCGGAGGAATACGCGGCGGGCACGCTGGCCGGCGCGCAGCACACGCCCGGCGGCCAGTTGATCCAGGCCACCGACCAGTACGTGGGCGTGCGCCGCGCGCGGCTGGTGCTGTTCGACGCCGACGGTGTGCGGGCCCGGGTGGTGGCCAGCTGGCTGTGCCAGATGGGGCACGAGGCCTATGTGCTCGAAGGCGGGCTGGCCAGCGGGCTGGCCCTGCCGGCGCCGGCGCCGGCCCTGCCGCGGCCCGACGAGATCGACGCCGCCACGCTGGCCGCCTGGCTGGACGAGGGCCGGCCGCTCGCCCTCGTCGACGTGGGCGCCAGCATGCGCTACCGCCAGGCGCATATCGCGCAATCGCGCTGGTCGATCCGGCCGCTGCTGGCCGCCGCGCTGGCCGGCTGCGCCGAGCCCGTGGTGCTGGTGGCCGACGAACCCGGCGTGGCCGCCTGCGCCGCGGCGGAACTGGCCGGGCTGGGCGTGCCGGCGCGGGTGCTGGCCGGCGGGCTGCAGGCGTGGATCGACGCGGGGTTGCCGGTGCAGTCCAGCCCCGATATCCCGCCGGACGAAGCCTGCGTCGACTATCTGTTCTTCGTGCATGATCGCCACAGCGGCAACAAGGCCGCGGCGCGCCAGTACCTGGAATGGGAAGTCAACCTCATCTCGCAACTGGACGAACGCGAGCTGGGCGAATTCCGCCTGCCGCGGCGCTGAGCCGCGGCGTTCTCCACCTTGGCCAGGACCATGACAGACACCACTTCCCCCCGCCGCTTGCAGACCCGTTTGCTGCATGCAGGCAAGAAGCCCGCCTACGACGGCGGCGCCCCGGTCAACCCGCCGGTCGTGCGGGCCAGCACGGTGATATTCGACAACGTCGCGCAGCAGCGCGACCTGCGCGCGCGGCGCTCGGGCGAACGCCTGTTCACCTACGGCGCGCGCGGCAACCCCACCAACTTCGCGCTGGAGGACGCGGTCAGCGAGCTGGAAGGCGCGTACCGCACCAAGCTGTTTCCCACCGGCCTGGCCGCCATCGCCATGGCGCTGCTGTCGTACCTCAAGCCGGGCGACCATCTGTTGATGTCCGACGCGGTCTACGAGCCGGCGCGCAAGCTGGTGCATTCGTTCCTGGCGCCGTACCAGATCCGTTGCACTTTCTTCGCCGCGGACGGCTCGGACGTGCAGGACAAGCTGGAGCCCGCCACGCGCATGATCTACGCCGAGTGTCCCGGCTCGCTGGTGTACGAGATGTGCGACCTGCCCCGGCTGGCCGAGATCGCGCACCGCCACGGCGCGCTGCTGGCCTGCGACAACACCTGGGGCTCGGGCTGCCAGTACCGGCCGCTGGCGCTGGGCGCGGACGTGTCCATCATGGCGGCCACCAAATACCTCAGCGGCCACTCGGACGTCATGATGGGCACGGTGGCCACCACCGAGGCGGCCTGGCCGGCGCTGTCCGAGCGCAGCGACGCGTTCGGCATGACGGTCAGCCCGGACGACGCATACCTGGTGCTGCGCGGCATACGCAGCCTGGCGGCGCGCCTGGCCATGCACGAGCGCCACGCGCTGCGCATCGCCGGCTACCTGCAGGAGCGCCCCGAGGTGCGCACCGTGTTCTGCCCGGCGCTGCCCGGCCATCCCGGACACGACATCTGGCGCCGCGACTGCACCGGCACCAACGGCCTGCTGTCGTTCGAACTGCAAGCCGGATTCGACCGCGCCGCCGCCGAGCAATGGATCGACAGCCTGGCGCTGTTCGGCCTGGGCGCCTCATGGGGCGGCTACGAAAGCCTGGTGACGCTGGCCGACCTGGGCGCCGCGCGCAGCGTGGCCGACTGGTCCGGACGCGGCGTCGTGGTGCGGCTGCACATCGGCCTGGAAGACCCGCAAGACCTGATCGCCGACCTGGACCAGGCGTTCGCCGCCATCGGTCCGGCCGGCAGGCACAACACTGTATCGAGGAGCGAAGCGTGAACATTGGTCAATGGCTGAGAGAGGACGGCGGCGCGGCGCGCCGCAGCGGCCGGCTGCGGGTCGGGTCGATGGCCTCGGGCGTCGAGGTATTCCTGCCCTATATCGCCTTGCGCGGCGCGCGCCCCGGGCGCACGCTGTGGCTGCACGGACAGGTCCACGGCGACGAGATCAACGGCATGGTGGCGGCGCTGCGCTTTGCCAACAGCCTGGATCCGGCGGCCATGAGCGGCAACCTGGTGGTCACGCCCACCGGCAACCCGCAGGCGCTCGACGCGCGCCGCAAGCGCAATCCCTACGACGAACTGGACCTGGACCAGAGCTATCCGGGCAAGGCCGACGGCATGATCACCGAGCGGGTGGCGCACGCGCTCATCGAGCAGGTGCGCGGCGTGGCCGATGTGCTGATCAATCTGCACACCATGAATCCGCTGTTCGATTCGCGTCCGTACTGCGTGTACAAGACCCCGCCCAACGACCGCGTGCGCGAGGATGATCTGCTGGCCGCGATGGCGCCGTTCTTCCCGGTGCTGGCCTGCCGCCAGGACGTGGGCGGCAAGGGCGAGCTGCCCGGCAACATCGCCGGCGCGCTGGACTACCAATGCCTGGCTGCCGGCGTATGCGCCTTCATGCTGGAGCTGGGCGCGGGCAACCGCTACCAGCCCGAGCATATCGAGCGCGCCGAGATGGGCTTTCGCACGCTGGCGCGCAGCATGGGCATCCTGCCCGGCGCGCCGGCGGCCGAGGACCACGCGCCGGCGCTGCGCCAGGTGTCGCGGCGCGGCTGGATCACGGCCGACGAAGGCGGCCTGTTCGTGCCGAGCTACTGCGCCGGCGACCGCGTGCCCGAAGGCGCTTCGCTGGGCGAGGTGATCGCCCTGGACGGCACGGTCACGCCGGTCGCGCCGATGCCGCGCGAAGGCATCCTGATCGGGCTGCGTTCGGATCCGGTGGTGCACACCGGCGAGCGCCTCGCCTTCGTGGCCTGGGAGTGGCGCGACGCGCCGACCCCGGCGCCGTCGTGGCGCTGAGCCGCGCCGTCGCCGCTTCTTCCGACTCCGATACCTAGACAAGGGAACTGCATCATGACCATTTTGGCGAATTTCACTCGCCGCCTGACGCTGGCCGCCACCCTGGCCACGGCGCTGGCGGCCTTCGGGCCCGCCGCGCAGGCGGCCGGCTTTCCGGCCGAGGGGCGGCCCGTGCGCATCGTGGTGGGATTCCCGCCCGGCGGCGGGGCGGACGTACTGGCGCGCGCCATCGCTCCCGGCCTGGCCGGCAAGCTGTCGGGCAATGTCATCGTCGAGAACCGTCCGGGCGCCGGCGGCCTGACCGCCACCGAATACGTCGCCAAGTCGGCCCCCGACGGGTACACGCTGTATATCGCCACGCCGGGCTCGTTCACCATCTGGCCCAACCTGCGCAAGCTGAACTACGACCCCAGCAAGGACTTCGCGCCCATCAGCACGCTGGTGACCATGCCCAATCTGCTGGTGGTCTCGCCTTCCACGCCGTATCGGTCCGTCAAGGACGTGATCGCGGCGGCCAAGGCGCCCGGCGGGCAGATCGACTACGCCTCGGGCGGGGTGGCGACCATCGGGCAGATCGCCGGCGAACAGTTCAAGCTGATGGCGGGCCTGAAGATGACGCACGTGCCCTACAAGGGCACCACGCCGGCGCTGACCGACGTGATGGGCGGGCTGGTGCCGCTGACGTTCTGCGATCCGTCGGCCAAGGGCATGATCGATTCGGGCAAGCTGCGCCTGCTGGCGGTCACCACCTCGAAGCGTTCGCCGCTGTTTCCCGATACGCCCACCATGGATGAGGCCGGCGTTCCCGGCTACGATCTGATGAACTGGTACGGCATCGTGGCGCCGGCCGGCACGCCGGCCGAGGTGGTCCAGCGCCTGAACGACGCGCTGGTCGAGGTGATGGCCCAGCCCGAGGTGGTCCAGCGCCTGGCGGCCGCGGGCATGGAAGCGACCTCGAGCGCGCCGGACGGCTTCGGCCGCCTGATGGCCACCGAACGCGCCAAGTGGGGCAAGCTGGTCGAGCAGGCCAGCATGCGCGCGGAATAAGGCGCCAGGCGGCGCGGCCCTGGCCGCGCCGCCGCTGTTTTCTCTTTTCGTGGATACGCGATGAGCTCTGCTTCCGATTCCGCGCCTTCGGCCAGCCGGCCCGGCGACCCCGAACATCCCCACAGCGCGCACTGGGGCGCGTTCTACGCCGCCTTCGATGGCCAGGCCGTGCGGGTGCGCCCGCATCCGGACGACCCGGACCCCAGCCCGCTCATCGACAATTTCACCAATGCGCTGCGGCACCCGGTGCGCGTGACCGCGCCCATGGTGCGGCGCGGCTGGCTCGAGCGCGGGCCGGGCGCGGACCAGGCGCGCGGCGCCGACGAATTCGTGGCGGTATCGTGGGACGAGGCGCTGGATCTGGTGGCGCGCGAACTGGCGCGCGTGCGCGACGCGCATGGCCCGCAGGCCGTGTTCGGGGGCTCGTACGGCTGGTCCAGCGCCGGGCGCTTCCATCATGCCCAGAGCCAGGTGCACCGTTTCCTCAATACGGCGCTGGGCGGCTACGTGCGCTCGGTCAACAACTACAGCGCCGGCGCCTCGGCGGTCATCCTGCCGCACGTGCTGGGTCCGCTCGACGACGTGGCGCGGCGCAATGTCACCTGGCAGCAGATCGTCGAGCATACCGACGTGGTGCTGGCCTTCGGCGGCATGGCGCTGCGCAATACCCAGGTGGCCAGCGGCGGCGTCAGCCGCCACACCGAGCGCGGCGCCATGCGCGCGGCCGCCCGGCGCGGCTGCCGCTTCGTGTGCATCAGCCCCTTGCGCGACGATTTGCCCGAGGAGGCCGCGGCGAGCTGGCTGCCGGCGCGCCCGGGCACCGACGCGGCGCTCATGCTGGCGCTGCTGCACGTGCTGGTCGACGAAGGCCTGCACGACCGCGCGTTCGTGGCGCGCTATTGCGCGGGCTGGGAGACCTTCGAGGATTACCTGATGGGCCGCGCCGACGGCCAGCCCAAGAACCCGGCCTGGGCCGCCGCGCTGACCGGCCTGGCCGAGGCCGACATCGCCGCGCTGGCGCGCATGCTGCCGTCGCGGCGGGTGCTGGTGGTGGTGTCGCATTCGCTGCAGCGCGCCGAGCATGGCGAGCAGCCGGTCTGGCTGGGCGCGGTGCTGGCGGCGGCGCTGGGGCAGGTGGGGCTGCCCGGCGGGGGCTACAACTACGCGCTGGGCACCCTGGCGCATTACGGCAAGCGCAACAACGCCGTGCCCATCGCGGCGCTGCCGCAGGGCAGGAATGGCGTGGACGCCTACATTCCGGTGGCGCGCATCGCCGACATGCTGCTCAAGCCGGGCGAGCCGTTCGACTACAACGGCCAGCGCCTGCGCTATCCGCATGTGCGCCTGGCGTATTGGGCCGGCGGCAATCCCTTCCATCACCACCAGGACCTGGCGCGGCTGCGCGCGGCGTTCCGGCGCCTCGATACCCTCATCGTGCACGAGACGGTCTGGACCGCCACGGCGCGCCACGCCGACATCGTCCTGCCGTGCACCATGACGCTGGAGCGCGAGGATATCGGCGGCACGCCGACCGATCCGCTGCTGGTGGCGATGCACCGCGTCGCGCCGCCGGTGGGGCTGGCGCGCGACGACTACGATATCTTCGCCGACCTGGCCGGGCGGCTGCAGCGGCGCGCCGCCTTTACCGAGGGGCGCGACAGCCGCGGATGGCTGCGGCACATCTACGAAACCACCCGCGCGGCCCTGGCCGCGCGCGGCGACGAGGCGCCGGACTTCGACACGTTCTGGGCGCGCGGCGAATTGCGCCTGCCGCAGGCGGACGACGACGGCGGGCTGTTGCGGGCGTTCCGCCAGGATCCCCAGGGCCGGCCGCTGCCCACCCCCAGCGGCCGGATACAGGTCAGTTCGCCCATGGTGGCGTCGTTCGGCTATGCCGATTGCCCGGGGCACCCGGCCTGGCTCGCGCCGGCCGACGCGCCCGATGCGCAGTGGCCGCTGTACCTGGTGGCCAACCAGCCGGCCACCCGGCTGCACAGCCAGCTGGATTTCGGCGCGCACAGCGCCGCCGCCAAGCGCCATGGCCGCGAGGTATGCCAGGTGCACCCGGCCGATGCCGCCGCGCGCGGGATCGCCGACGGCGACGTGGTGCGCCTGTTCAACGCGCGCGGCGCCTGCCTGGCGGCGGCGCGCGTCACCGATGCCATCATGCGGGGCGTGGTGCAGCTGCCCACGGGCGCCTGGTACGACCCGCAGGACGTGCACGCCGAGCGGCCCATGTGCATGCATGGCAACCCCAATGTGCTCACGCGCGATGTCGGCACCTCGTCGCTGGCCCAAGGGTGCACGGGCCAGCTGACCGCCGTGCAGATGGAGCGCTACGACGGCCCCTTGCCGCCGGTGCGCGCCTACGAGCCGCCGGTGCCGGCGGCCCGCGGGTAGCGGGCGCGGCGCCTAGCGCGTCACCGGATAGACGGCCGGCTGGCGCTGGCCCAGGTGCGGGCCGCCCTGGGCGCGGACGGCGGCGATGTCGGGCCAGTCGGCCAGCAGGATCTGCTCCTCGCCGCGGCTGGCGGCGGGGCAGAGTGCCTCGCCGCTGGGGCCGAAGATGCAGCTCGTGCCCAGGAAGGCGACGCCGCGCTCGGTGCCGACGCGGTCGGCCGCCACCACGACCAGCTCGTTGCTTACCGCCGTGGCCGCCATCAGGTGGTACCCCTGCGGCAGGCCGTAGGCGTCGAACGCGTCGGCCGTGCGCACGCTCTTGCTCCAGTTGGCCGGCGCCGCCACCACATCGACGCCGTCCAGGGCGTAGTTGCGGCACACCTCGGGAAACCACATGTCATAGCAGATGGCCAGGCCGATGCGGCCCAGCGGCGTATCGACGCAGGTCAGCGCGTCGCCGACGTCGAACAGCCGCTGCTCGATGCCGCGCACATGCAGCTTGCGATGCCGGTGCAGCTCGCCGTTCGGCCCCACCAGCACGGCGGTGTTGTAGATTTTCGCGCCGTCGGTCTCGGACAGGCCGGCCACGATCCAGGCGCCGGTTTCGCGGCTGACCTGGCTCCAGGCCCGGGTGGACGGGCCCGGCACCGTTTCGCTGACGGCGCGGATTTCGTCGCGGCTGTCGAAGACCAGGCCGCCGACGCAGCATTCCGGCAGCACGATCAGATTGGCGCCGGCGGCCGCGGCCTGGCGCGCCAGCTCGCAGCTCCTGGCGCGGTTGGCGTCGTTTTCTCCCTGCCGCACATCGAATTGGATGGCGGCGATCTTTCCGGTCGGGGTCATGGGTTTGCAGTCCTCAATGCACGGTCGCGGGCGCCGTCTCGTCTTCGGTGGCGCCCAGGTAGGCCCGCTTGATATCGGGGTCGTTCATGATCTGGCGCGCCGGTCCTTCCTTGAACTTGCGGCCGGTCTCCAGCACCACGGCAGTGTCCGAGATCAGCAGCGCGCCGTGCAGGTTCTGCTCGACCATCATGACGGTCAGGCCGGCGCCGCGGATCTCCTGCACCGAATCGAACACCTCCTGCTGCATCTTGGGCGACAGCCCCAGCGAGGGTTCGTCCAGCAGGAGCAGGCGCGGATGCATTTCCAGCACCATGGCGGTTTCGAGGATCTGCTGCTCGCCGCCGCTGAGATTGCCCGCCAGGCTGTGGTACTTGCGCTTGAGCATGGGAAACAGCGCCAGGACTTCCTCCATGGCGCGCTGCTTGTCGGCGCGGCCCAGCAGGTAGGCGCCCATTTCCAGGTTCTCGCCCACGCTCATGCGCGGGAAGTTGCAGCGTCCCTGCGGCACGATGCCGATGCCGGCGCGCAGGCGGGCATCGC
This sequence comes from Bordetella bronchiseptica, assembly GCF_900636925.1. Lineage (NCBI taxonomy): Bacteria > Pseudomonadati > Pseudomonadota > Betaproteobacteria > Burkholderiales > Alcaligenaceae > Bordetella > Bordetella bronchiseptica. The sequence goes on along the minus strand of NZ_LR134326.1, from coordinate 3,518,984 downwards.
AGGCCAGCCGGTCGATCGGCCGGCCCTCGAAGCGGATCGCGCCGCCGAACTGGCGCACCATGCCGAAAATGGCCTTCAGCAGCGTGGACTTGCCCGCGCCATTGCCGCCCAGCAGGGTCGTGACCGTGCCGGCGGGAATGGTCAGCGAGATGTCGCGGACGATGGGCGTGTCGGTGTAGCCGGCCGAAAAGCCGGCAAGCTCCAGGCACGGGGCGGTATCAGGCATGATGGCTTTCCTCCTGCGGCGCGCTGCCGAGATAGGCGTTGACGACGCGTTCGTCGCTGCGGATGATCGAAGGCGCGCCTTCGACCAGTTTGCGGCCGGATTCCATCACCACGACCTGGTGGCAGCGGCGCATCACGAAATTCATGTTGTGCTCGACGATGAGAAAGGTCTGGCCGGCGCGGTTCAGGTCGTCGATGATGCGCTCGATGTTGGCGATCATGGTCGGGTTCACGCCGGCCAGCGGCTCGTCCAGGATGGCCACGCTGGGGCGCGACATCAGGCAGGCGGCCAGGGCCACCAGTTTCTTCTGGCCATACGACAGGATGCCGGCCGGCAGGCTGTCGTAGCGGCTCAGGCCTACCTCGGCGATCAGTTCGCGGGCGCGCTCGCCGGCCGCCGCCTCGCTGTCGCGCAGCGCGCGGCGGTTCAGGAACGCGTCCAGCCAGCCGTGGCCGTCGTACTCCTGCGCGGCGATGAGCAGGTTTTCGCGCACCGTCAGCTCGTCGTACAGCCGGATGTTCTGGAAGGTGCGGGTCAGGCCGCGCCGCGCGATGGCGTGCGGGGGCAGGCCGCCGATATCCGCGCCGGCCAGCTGAACCCGGCCGGCGTCCGGCGGCTGGAAGCCGCTGATGCAATCGATCGAGGTGCTCTTGCCGCAGCCGTTGGGGCCGATCAGTCCGGTCACCGAGCCGGCCGGCACGTCGAAGTCCAGGCCGTCGACCGCGCGCACGCCGGCAAAGGCCTTGGCCAGCCCGCGCACCGACAGGGCGGGGGTGTTGGGGGTTGGGGCCTTCATCGCAGGGTCCTCCTGATGCGTTCGAGCCGGCGTTCGCGGAAATAGCCCGCGATGCCCTGGGGCAGGGCCAGGATTGCGGCCACCAGCACGCAGCCCAGCAGCACCAGCCGCAGGTCCGGGCTGACGCGCAGCAGTTCCGGGATGATGGTGAAGACCGCGCTGGCGGCGATCACGCCCCAGAAGCTGCCGGTGCCGCCGATGATCACCATGATGAGGATCATCTGCGTGTAATAGAAGTCGAAGATCGACGGGTCGACCACGCTCAGGTAGAACACGAACAGCCCGCCCGTCATGCCGGCGACCAGCGCCGAGACGGCGAAGGCCAGCAGCTTGTAGCGCAGCGTCGCGACGCCCTGCGACTGGGTCAGCGGCTCGTTCTGCTTGATGGCCAGCAGCGTGCGCCCGATGCGCGATCCGACCAGCCGGTGCACGCCGGCCAGGGCCAGCACGGCAAAGGCCAGCATGATGAAATAGAACACCACCGGGTTGGCCGAGCTGAGCTGGCCCAGGCCGGGCAGGGCCAGCTCCAGCGTGGGCAGGTTGGGAATGCCCAGCGGCCCGCGCGTGAGATCCACCCAGTCCTTGGCCACCAGCTGCATCAGCAGCACCAGGCTCAAGGTGACGATGGCGAACGAATGCCGCGACAGGCGCAGCGACGCGTAGCCGATCACCAGCGAGGCGGCCACCGCCACCGCGCCGCCGGCCAGCACGCCCAGCCAGGGCGACCAGTGGGCGTCGACGGCCAGCAGCGCGGCCGTATAGCCGCCGATGCCCCAGAACGCGATCTGCGCGAACGACAGCAGGCCCGTGAAACCGTAGATGAGGTTCAGGCTGGTGGCCAGCACCGCGAACACGATGGCCATGATCGCCACTTTCAGGGCGTAGCCGCCCAGGCCCGCGAACGGCAGTGCCAGCAGCACCAGCGCGCCGGCCAGCAGCCAGGGCGCCGCGCGCCGCCGCGACGCAACGCCCAGCGGCAAGTCGAGGGTTTGTTCTTTCATACTCGCATCCCCTTGCCGAACAGGCCCAGCGGGCGCACCAGCAGGATAAGAATCATGATGATGAAAGCCAGCGCGTCCTGCAGCACGACCGAGCCGAAGCCGCCGGCCAGGCTTTCGGTCATGCCGACGATCAGCGCGGCGATGATGGCGCCCCAGATGTTGCCCAGGCCGCCGATGATGATGATGGCGAACGCCTTGAACACGAACGGCATGCCCATCAGCGGATGCACGGTGTACAGCGGCGCCAGTACGCCGCCGGCCAGCCCGCACAGGGCCGCGCCCAGCACGAACACCGTGCGCGCGATGGTGCGCGGCCGCATGCCGACCATCAGCGCGGCCTCGCGGTTCTGCGCCAGGGCGCGCATGGACTTGCCGCTGCGGGTCCATTTCAGGAAGGCGTGCAGCAGCACGATGGCGGCGATGGCCAGGCAGAAGGCGATCAGCCGCAGCACGCCGATGCTGAGGTTGCCCACCTGAAAGGCGTCGAAGCCGTATTCCGTGGTGATGGTGCGGGGCGTGGCGCGCAGCAGGTAGAGCGCGCCGTTCTGGATGATCATGGCCAGGCCCAGCGTCAGCAGGATGCCTTTCTGGAAGTCGTCCGACTTGAGCGTGAACAGCACGCTGTCGAACAGCAGCAGCCCCGCCGCGGCGACCAGCAGCGTGGCCACCAGGATGCTGGGCCAGTAGCCCAAGCCCAGCGTGGAGACGGCGAAAAAGGCCGCGAAACCGCCCAGCATGACGAGTTCGCCATGCGCGAAGTTGACGATTTCCAGCACGCCATAGATCAGGGAAAGGCCGACGGCCACCAGCGCATAGATGGCGCCGATGGCCAGGCCGTTGATGATCAGTTGAAGAATGAAGTCGGTCATGGAGTCATCCGAAGAAGTCGATGCCTGTCGGGGCCGCCGCGCCCGGCGGCGGCCGCAGCGGGGATCAGGTGCCCGGCGTGGCGACAACCTTGACCTTGCCGTCCTCCACCTTGAGGATGACCGCGTTGTTGTGCGCCTGGTTGTTCTTGTCGAAGGCGACGCGCCCGCCCATCATCGAGGCGTAGTCGCTGGCCTGGATGGCGTCGCGCACCGCCTTGCGGTCGACCGACCCGGCGCGCTTGATGGCGTCGGCCAGCAGCTGGATGTTCTCGTACGAGATGGCGCTTTGCAGCAGCGGGTCTTCCTTGTACTTTTCCTTGTACGCCTTGACGAACGCCTGGTTGGCGGGCGTGTCGAGCTCGGCCGCGTACTGGAACACGCTGGTCGCGCCGTTGATCGCGCCGCTCTTGATGCCCTCGGCCTGCAGGCCGCCCAGTTCGATGCGGCCGGTCAGCGGCACCCGCATGCCGAAGCCGCGGTACTGGCGGATGAAGTTGATCTGGTCGGCGCCCACCGTATACAGCGCGATCGCGTCCGGAGCGGCCAGCTTCAGGCGCGTGAGCACGGTGGTGAAGTCCTGCGTGCCCTTGTCGTAGTACTCCGAGGACGTGATGGTCACGCCCAGCGGCTTGAGCGCCTTGGCGATGGCGGCGGCGCCGCCCCGGCCGTAGTCGGTGTTCTCGCCCAGCACGGCGATCTTCTTGAAGCGCGCCTCGTCCTTGAGGTAGGTGGCCAGCGCCACCGCCATGCTGTCGTCGCTGGGGCCGGCCCGGAACGTCCAGATATTGCCGCCCGCGCCGGCCTTCTCGGTAATGCTGGCGGCCGACGACGAGCTGACCAGCATGGGCACGCTGGCGCGTTCGACGATGGGCATCAGGGCCAGGGTGACCGAGCTGCACATCGCGCCGCTCACGGCGACCAGGTCGCGGTTTTCCAGCATCCGCCCGACGCTGTTGACGCCTTCGGCCGGGTTGCAGGCATTGTCCTGGACATTCAGTTGCAAGGGGCGCCCCAGCACCCCGCCGGCGGCGTTGATCTGCTCGACCGCCAGTTCGGCGCCCCAGCGGTCATGCTGGCCCTGGAAGGCCGCGCTGCCGGACAGCGGCGTGGAAACGCCGACGACGATGGGTTGGGCGATGGCGCCGGTTGCGGCCAGCGTGGCCGCCAGCGTGGCGGCCAGGGCCAGCCGTTTGCTTGCATTCATATGTCTTCCCCTTGTTGTGAGAGTGTCGGAAACTGCCGCGAATCAGTCTAGGAAACCCGACGGGTGGCAACAAGGCGAAGCGTCAATGAAAGTGATTAGTTTCGCTAATCTATTGGCTGGGGACAGGGGAGGGCCGGGCGGGCCGGCCGTGGGCTAGTGGCGCGAGGCGGCCGCCTTGCGCGCGAGGATCTCGGCCTGCTTGCGCCAGGCGGCGCAATCGATTTCCTCGATCACCACGCCGGTGGTCTTGTCGATCACATTGGCGGCGCGCTTTTGCTCTCCGGGGATGCCGCGGTCCACGCATTGCTGCTGCGCGGCGCCGGTGGCGATCTGCAGGTTGGTCAATCCCACGGCGTTGGGATCGGCCTTTTTCCAGGCGCCGTTCATGTCCTGGACGTCGATGACGTACTGGGCGCCGGCGCTGGCCGTGGCCGCCATCAATGCCGCGGCGAGCGCGGCCTGCATCGTCTTCATGCGAGTCTCCCTGTCTGCTCGTGCCGAGCAGGCTAGCAGTTTCGCGGCCGCGGCGAACTCGGCCAAATGGATGCCGCATTTTGCCCGAGCCGCCCGCGGCGGGCGATTGCGCCGCCGACGCGGCCATCTACCGGCGCCTGGCCGGGGGCTGAGCGACGCGGCGCAGGGCGTGTCTTGACAATGTTTGACGGTACGGCGCGGCGCGCTGCGGTAGTCTTGCGCTCGCCGGATGCGGGCCGTCGCGCGCGTCCGCCGATCGGCGCGTCCGCGGCCGGTCCAAGAGAGCAGTCATGACAGCATCCGTATTGAACTACACCCTGAGGCAAACCAGCCAACCCACCGAAGCGCAACGGCGCGCCCTGCGCACCCTCGAGACAGCGCGCCAGCTGATGGCCGAGAGCGGCGCGACCCCGCCCGCGGCCGACCCGGTATCGACCGAGGCCGAGCTGGTCGCGTACCTGAACCAACGCTACGCCAGGCCGGCCAACCGTTAGGGCGCGCGATACAGGCTGCGCGCGGTATGTAACGCGACGATAGTTTTGTATTCACGGCGTTACGAGTGGAAAGTGGCCGCCGGGTACACTGCTGGCGATCGAATTTCTTCGCCTTCAGCCATGTCCAATCTCATCGTGCACGGCGGCAAGCCGCTGCGTGGCCGTATCACGCCTTCCGCCAACAAGAACGCCGTCCTGCCCGTGCTGTGCGCCACGCTGCTGACCAGCGAACCGCTGCGCCTGCATCGGGTGCCCGACATCACCGATGTGCGCAAGATCCTGGATATCTTCCGCATGCTGGGCAGCGAAGTGCGCATGGACCATGCCACCGACACGCTGGAGCTGCATCACCGCGCCACGCGCTTTGACGCCGCCACCCACCGGCTGCCGGAGGAAATGCGCTCGTCCATCATGCTGGTGCCGCCGCTGCTGGCGCGTTTCGGCGTGGCGCGGCTGGAGGACAACGTCAAGGGCTGCACGCTGGGCGTGCGCGAGATCGACCCGCACGTGGACGTGTTCTGCCGTTTCGGCGGCGCGGTGACGCGCGCCGAAGGCTCGCTGCTGGTGCGCAGCGCCGGCGACCTGGTTCCCAACGACCACTGGCTCGATTATGCGTCGGTCACCACCACGGAGAATTTCGTGCTGTGCGCGGCGGCGGCGCCGGGCGTTTCGACGCTGACCAACGCGGCCTCGGAGCCGCACGTGCAGGAGTTCTGCCGCTTCATGACGCTGATGGGCGTGCGCATCGAGGGCATCGGCACGTCGCGCCTGACCGTGCACGGCGGCGGCGCCCTGGGCGGCGGCGAGTTCACCTTCGACGAAGACTTCCACGAAATCACGACCTTCCTGGCGCTGGGCGCCATCACCGGCGGCGACGTGGCGGTGCGCAACAGCGCGCCGGGCAACTTCCCCCTGATCGACCGCACCTTCGCCAAGTTCGGCGTGCGCATCACGCACGAGGACGGCTGGTCGCGCGCCAGCACGCCGGGCAGCCTGCAGGTGCAGACGCCGTTCACCAGCAATGTGCTGACCAAGGTCGAAGCGGCACCGTGGCCGTATTTTCCGGTGGACCTGCTGCCGATTTTCATCGCGCTGGGCGTGCGGGCGCGCGGCAACGCCATGTTCTGGAACAAGGTATACGACGGGGCCATGGGCTGGACGGGCGAACTGTCCAAGTTCGGCGCGCACGTGTTCCTGTCCGACCCGCACCGCCTCATCACCTTCGGCGGCAGCCCGCTGACGCCGGCCAGCGTCGAAAGCCCGTACATCATCCGCGTGGCGATCGCGCTGTTCATGGTGGCGGCCAGCATCGAAGGCCGCTCGGAAATCCGCAACGCCACGCCCATCCGCCGCGCCCACCCGCGCTTCGTCGAAAACCTGCGCAGCCTGGGCGTGGAAGTGGAGTGGGAGAGCGAAGAGTAATCCTCTCTGGTGCCTGTCCCCACGCGGACAGGCACCAGCCGAATCCACGGGTGCCTGTCCCCACGCGGACAGGCACCAGCCGAATCCACAGGTGCCTGTCCCCACGCGGACAGGCACCAGCCGAACCCACGGGTGCCTGTCCCCGCGCGGACAGGCACCCGCGTCAGACGCTCAGCGCCGCCACATCCACGCCCGGCAGCGCGCGCAGTTGCGCGGGGGCGAGCAGCAGCTTGGCGGTGCGCACGCCCGCGCCCATGACGACGTGGGGACGCCGCATGACGGCCACGTCGACCAGGATCGGCCAGCCGGCCGGCAGGCCGAAGGCGGTGATGCCGCCGAATTCCATCCCGGTCAGGGCGGTCGCGTCTTCGCGCCCGGCGAACGACAGGCGCTGCGCGCCCAGCCGGGCCTTGACCGCGCCGTTGACATCCAGCCGCCGGTCGCCCAGCGCGACCACGGCCGCGTAGTGTTCGCCCCCGTCCTTCCTGTAGCGCAGCACCAGGGTGTTGGCGCAGTCCTGCAGGCCGAAGCCGTAGCGTTCGCTGAACTGCGCGGTGTCGGAGTGCGCGTCGTCCACCGCGAACACCAGCAGGCCGTCGGGCAGCCCCGCGGCCACGCAGGCCGGCAGGCGCGCGGCGCGCTGCTCGGCGGCGATGATGTCGAAGCTGAACTTCTCGGCGTGGTCGGACAGGGACATGGCGCGCATCGATACCAGGAAACAACGATGCGCGCCATTGTAGCGGCGCGGCGCTAACTGGCCGCCGCGCCGCCCAGCTCCCATTGCGACAGGCCGCGCGTCAGCTCCAGCGCCTGGCGTTCGAACAGGCGCCGGTACACGCCGCCGTGCAGGCGGATCAGCGCTTCGTGGCTGCCTTCCTCGATGACGCGGCCCCGGTCCATGACCAGCAGGCGATCCAGCGCGCGGACGGTGGACAGGCGGTGCGCCACCACCAGCGTGGTGCGGCCCTCCATCAGGCGCTCCATGGCCCGCTGGATGAGCACCTCGCTTTCGCTGTCCAGGCTGGAGGTGGCTTCGTCCAGGATGAGGATGGGCGCATCGGCCAGGAAGGCGCGCGCGATCGCCACGCGCTGGCGTTCCCCGCCCGACAGCTTGACGCCGCGCTCGCCCACCAGCGTGTCGTAGCCCTTGGGCAGCGCCATGATGAAGTCGTGCGCGCTGGCCAGCCGGGCGGCGCGCTCGATCTCGGCCTGCGTGGCCCCGGGCCGCCCGTAGGCGATGTTCTCGGCCAGCGAGCGGTGGAACAGCACCGGGTCCTGCTGCACGATGGCGATCTGGCTGCGCAGCGACGCCTGCCGCACCGCGGCGATATCCTGCCCGTCGATGGTGATGCGCCCGCCGTCCACGTCGTACAGGCGCTGGATCAGCTTGATGAACGTGGTCTTGCCCGAGCCGGAGTGGCCGACCAGGCCGACCCGTTCGCCCGGCGCGATGCGCACCGAGAAGTCGCGGTACAGCGGCTGCTCGTGCGGGCCATAGCGGAACGTGACGTTCTCGAAGCGGATCTCGCCCGCGCCGATGTCGATCGGCCCGGCGCCGGGCAGGTCCTCGACATCCAGCGGCTGGCGCTGCAGCGAGACCAGCTCCTCCATGTCGTTGATCGAGCGCTGCAGGTTGCGGATGTTCATGCCCACGTCGCGCAGGTAGCCCTGCAGCATGAAGAAGGTCGTGAAGGCGAAGGTCACGTCGCCCACGCTGGCCTGGCCGCGCTGCCACAGCAGCAGCGCCACGCCGAGGATGGCCGCCTGCATGGCCACCAGCATCGCGCCCTGCACGCCGCCGTTGATGGTTCCGCGCACCCACCCGCGCCGGGTGCGGTGGCGCCATTTGCCGGTGACGCGGGCCAGCCGGGCTTCCTCGCGCCATTCGGCGCCGAAGGCCTTGACCACGGCGTTGCAGCTCACCGCGTCGGCCAGCGCGCCGCCCATGCGGGTATCCCACGCGTTGCCCAGGCGCGCCGCGGGCGCCACGTAGCCCAGCGACAGCGCCATCGTCACCGCCACGTACAGCAGCGAGCCCAGTCCGACCACCAGCCCCATGAGGGGCCAGTGCCAGCCCAGCAGAGCGGTGGCGCCGGCCAGCATGGCCAGCGAGGGCAGCAGGGCGATCAGCAGCGTGTCGTTGAGCAGGTCCAGCGCCCACATGCCGCGCGTGATCTTGCGCACGGTCGAGCCGGCGAAGGTGTTGGCGTGCCAGTCGGACGACAGCCGCTGCACCTGGTGGAAGGCCAGGCCGGCGATGTCGTGCATCATCTTCAGCGTCAGCGCGATGATGTTCATGAAGATGGCCTGGCGTAGCAAGGTGGCGCCCACGCCCAGCGCGATCAGCAGCCAGAAGGCGCCGAGCGCGGCGTTGCGCGCCACCGTGTCGGCGGGCGCGCCGCCGGCCACGGCGTCGATCAGCCGGCCGACATACAGGGGCGTGAGGATGTCGGCCAGCGCCGAGAGCAGCGCCAGCATGGCGATGAGGCCGATGCGCCAGGGTTGCCTGGCCCAGTGCCTGAAAGTAAAGCCGAGAACGGCCTTGAACGCGGATCCGCGCAAGTCGAGTTTATTGCGAGCCATTTGCCAGGGTCCGGCCACGCGGCGCGCGCCAGGACGTCAGTAGAAAGTGAATGCCAGCCAGCGCGGGCCGCCCATGGGGGGCCGGCAGGCTACGGATTGCGTAGGGGAGGGCGCGTGGGCCGCGATGCGGCCCGGCGCGGGCTGCGACCTAATGGCGCGGCGGGGTCACGCGCGGAGTGGCGATGTGCGGTACGAGCATGGGGCGCCTCCGGGTGAGTGATCGTGGATGGGAACGAGGGCCCGTGAGCAGGGCCCGAAGTGCGATCCTAGCAGCGAGCCCGGAGCGCGCGCAAGATTCGCCGCCGCCGGCGTTGCGTAATCGACACGGAAGGCGCGTGCCGGGCCGGGCGCGCCGGGTCTCTACAATATGTCCCGACATGATCGATGGAGGATGAGGCATGGACGCGGATTTCTGGCTGGATCGTTGGCGCGAAGGGCGCACGCATTTTCACCAGACGCGGGTGACGCCGCTGCTGCAAAAATACTGGCCGGCGCTGGACGTGCCGGCCGGCGGCCAGGTGCTGGTTCCGCTGGCGGGCAAGTCGCTCGACATGGTGTGGCTGGCCGGGCAGGGGCTGCGCGTGCTGGGCGTGGAGCTGTCGCAACTGGCGGTCGAGCAGTTCTTCGACGAGAACGGCCTGCGCCCAGAGATCCACCAATCGGCGCAGGGCCGCCACTATGTGGCGGGCAACCTCGAACTGATCTGCGGCGACGTGTTCGCGCTGGAAGACGCCACGCTGGCCGCCTGCGCCGGCGTGTACGACCGCGCCGCGCTGGTGGCGCTGCCCGAGCCCATGCGCAAGCGCTATGCGCGCGAGGTCTATGGCCGCCTGGGCCGGGGCTGCCGGGGCATTCTCATCACGCTGGACTATCCGCAGGACCAGATGGAAGGTCCGCCCTTTTCCGTGGACGACGCCGAAGTGCAGGCGCTGTATGCCGGCCATACCGAGGCCCGCCTGATCGACCGGCGCGACATTCTCGACAAGGAGCCCAAGTTCAACCAGCGCGGCGTGGCGCGGCTGGACACGCTGGTATACCGGCTCGAACGCCTGGGCTGAGCGCGGCGATGCTGCGCCTTGTTACCGACATCCATGCCTGGTTGCGATGGGCGGGCCTACACTTGCGCCGTCTCCCACAACAGGAATATGGGCATGAAATCGATACTCGGGCTGTTGCTTGCCGCGGCGCTGCTGGGCGGCTGTGCCGTCTATACCCCGCACGGCGCGGTCGTGGTGGATCCGCCCGACCGCGGCGGCGGCTTCTGTCCGCCCGGCCAGGCCAAGAAGGGCAACTGCTGACTGCGCACGGCTGAGCGCGGCGCGCCGCATGCGCGGCGCCGAAATCGCTACACTGGACGTACGGGCGCGCGTCGGCGCATCGGCCGCGCCGCGCCCAAGGAGGCGATCATGAAATTCTGCATGGCGACATTGATGCTGGCGGCCAGCCTGGCGCTGGCCGGCTGCGCGGGCGGGCAGGGTTCGCAGCCGGGCCCGCCGCATCCCGGCGCAGTCAACCCCTACAGCAGCGGCGGTTTCCACGACGCCGGCCCGGACTACCCCGATACCGGCCGTTGAACCGCGCGGCCTTATTTGCTGCGCACGTAGTTGCGTATTTCACGCGCGACGTTATCGGTCCATTCGTCGATCAGCGGCTTGAGCGCCGAGGCCGGCACCGAGGCCTGGCCCTGGGCGATGGCGCGCACGCGCTCGCCAGTGCCCCCGCGCACCGACGCCCACAGCAACTGGCCTGTCTGGCTGTCGGTGACCTTGCTTTCGATCGCGATGGTGGCCTGCTGCGGCCGGCCGCCTTCCAGCACGGCCCTGGCGCCGGTGATGGCCAGCGCCACGGGGATGTACTGGTAGGCCGCCAGCGCCTCGCTTTCGCTGCCGACCGCCGTGATTGCGATGCGCGCCTTGGCCACGCCCGGGCCGGGGCCGTTGACCAGGCGGATCTCGCGGCCGATCTTGCGGCGCAGCGACTGGTCCAGGTAGTTCTGCAGTTCGGTCAGCGTTTCCATCGACACCTGCGCCGACGGTTGCGGGCTGGGATAGTACTCGACCGGCGACAGCCACATGGCGGTGTACTGGCGCGGCTTGAGCGCGGCGTCGCGGTAGATCAGCCGCGCGCCGCCGGGCACTTGCTCCTCGCGCAACTGCGAGTAATCGCCGAGAAAGCCCGACTCCTTCGGGGCGCGCTGGCTGGCGCAGCCGGCCAGCAACAGGGCAGCGGCGCTGAGCGCTGCGATTCGATACAGGGACGACTTCATAGCGGGTTTCCCTACAAAAGAGACGTTGGCCTAGGAGACGGGTGGCCCAGCATACGCGGCGCGGCACCCCCCTGCAACGCGGGCACGCACGCAACGGCGCCGCTCATCCGTCGGGACGGCTGCCGATGGCCGAGCCCGGCCAGGCCCGGCGCCGGGATCCGCGGCATGGTCTGGTAAAATAATAAAGATTTCGTAACAAATCGGCAATTTTCGGCGCTGCCCGGCGCCCCGCCAGCTTCCCGGCTGCGTGCCGGCAGTCCTGCCTTGCCCCGACATTCCCTATGCCCGATGCTCACGACCCGTACCTGGTAAGCGGCAGGTTCGAAATCGCCAACCTGCTGCAGACGCTCCAGGCCCGCCAGTGCCTGCTGCTCATGCGCATCCCGGGCCGCCCCTTCAACAGCGTGACCTCCGTGCTGCACGTGGATGCGCAGGCAGGCCAGGTCGTGCTGGACGCGGCCCAGGACGACACCCTCAATCAGCGCCTGGCCGATGCCGGCGATGTGGCTTTCGACACCTCGCTGGATAACATCAGCATTTCGTTTGCCGCCGCGCGCGTGACGCGCTGCGAGTTCGAGGCGCGGCCGGCCCTGCTGGTCGATCTGCCCGAAACCCTGACCAGGGTGCAGCGGCGCGATACGTTCCGCATCGCCGTGCCGGTGGCGCAGCCCGCGACCTGGGTGCGCGAGGCGGGCGGGGCCGAGCCGCTGGCGCTGTGCGACATCAGCCCGGGCGGCCTGGCGCTGGCCGACCCCCAGCAGACGCTGGACCCGGCGCCGGGCAAGATCTACCGCGGCGTGCTGGCCTTGCCGGAGCTGGGCGCGTTCGCCGCGGCGATCCGCGTGGTCCATCACCTGGACGAGGTCCTGGCCAAGGGCAAGACCAGCCGGCGCATCGGCTGCGCGTTCGTCGAGCTCGACAAGGGCACGGGCATCCGCATCCAGGCCTATGTCAACGCCTTGCAGCGCGACCAGATCGCGCGCCAGCGCGGCCTGTAGGCCCGCCGCGCCCGCTCAGGGCACCAGCGACAGGCCGATGCGGAACTGCGAGTCGTGGCGCTGGTCGTAGCCCAGCAGCGTCTCGCCGTAGCCGTTGAAGTACTGCAGGTGCAGGTAGCCGTTCATGTCCAGCCAGGTCCGCTTCAGCGGCCAGGCGAAGTCCAGCTGGGTGGTGCGCCGGCTGCTGGCGCCCTGGCGGTACATGGCCGACACCACCGCGCCGCCGTCCTGCGCCCAGCGCAGGTTCCAGTCCACATAGCCGGCATAGTCGGCGTAGTCGCGGTTTTCGCGCGCCACGCCGAAGTAGGTCTTGACCTTGGGCGCGAAGGTCAGCGTGCTGCCGCTGTCGAAGCGGTAGTTCAGCGCCGGCTGCACGTAGGCGTCGTTGAGCGAGCGCGAGTCGTTGCCGCTCTTGCCGTTGGACTGGTGTTCGACGCCGGTGTTCAGGCCGACGCGCCAGTTCTGGCTGGCCGACGACCAGATATTGTCCGATAGCCAGAATGCGCTGGGGTTGAAGGTGGTGTCGATGAAAGGCTTGGAGTCGCCTTCCAGGTCCCACAGCGAAGTCTGGGTGTAGCCCAGGTAGAAGTTCTCGCCGAAGGTGGCCGGACGGTCGCCCTTGGGCGAGAACAGCCGGTATTTGGCGCTGATCTGGAAGCGCGCGGTGGTCTGCTCGCGCGTGCCGATGTCGAAGTACATCGGCTGGTACTCGCTGATGGCGCTGCGGAACACATCGAACGCGCTGGCCGGCTGGAAGGTCTGGCTGACGGCCACCTGCGCCGGCGCCGGGCCGGAGTCGGGCGAGACGCCGGCCGCCGTCACGGCCGCCGGCGGCAGGGGCTGCCCGGTGCGCGCATCGGTCACCGGCATATCGGCCGGCGTGCTGGCCAGCGTATCCTGCTCGCGGCCGGTGGCGTCCAGCGCCAGCATGGTGGACTCGCCCTCGATCGACACCGCCTGCAGGCCGCGCGCGTGCACCGGCACCACGGCGTCCCAGCTCATGCGGGCGAAATTGTTGACGGGGATGTTCAGCGCCGCCTCGCCCGCGGGGCGCTGCGCCAGGCTGCGTATGGTCTGGCCGTCGGCGCCGCGCCACTGCAATACCAGCTGCTGCGGCGCGTTCCACGCCGCGCTGGCCGAACCATCGTTGAAGAACACGGCCTCCAGGCGCACCGTCTCGCCCGGCGCCGCCGCGGGGCGGTCGAGCCGGTAGGAAATGCCGGCGAGAGCGGGAAGCGACATTCCCGCCAGCGCCAGCGCGAGCGCGCCAGCCAGGGCGGGGCGAATGAACGGGGATCGGGGGTCCGGCACTTGCATAGGAAACGACCAGCTATGGTGACGGCGAACTGTAGCATTCGACGCTGTAGCCGTTGAAACGCCATGTAAGGCAGGCTTGCATGCCGCTGGTGAAAAGGCCGAGCCGCCGCGGGCAGGCGGCGGGCTACAAGCGGTTACTCGCCGAACCGGATGCCTTGCGCCAGGGGCAGCGCGCGCGAGTAATTGACGGTGTTGGTGGCGCGCCGCATATAGTGCTTCCAGGCGTCCGAGCCGGATTCGCGGCCGCCGCCGGTTTCCTTCTCGCCGCCGAAGGCGCCACCGATCTCCGCGCCCGAGGTGCCGATGTTCACGTTGGCGATGCCGCAGTCCGACCCGGCGGACGACAGGAACGCCTCGGCTTCGCGCAGGTCGTTGGTGAAGATGGCGGACGACAGGCCTTGCGGCACGCCGTTGTGCATGGCCAGCGCCGCCGGGAAGTCGCCGTAGCGCATGACATACAGGATGGGGGCGAAGGTCTCGTGGCAGACCACGTCGGTCTGGCCCGGCATTTCGACGATGGCCGGGCGCACGTACCAGGCGTCGGGATATCGCTCGGCCAGCAGGCGCTCGCCGCCGCTGACCTGGCCGCCCTGTTCGCGCGCGGCCGTCAGCGCGGCCTGCATGGCGTCGTACGCAGCGCGGTCGATCAGCGGCCCGACCAGGGTGCCGGGCTGCAGCGGGTCGCCCACCGTCGCGCTGGCGTAGGCCTGCTTCAGGCGCGCGACCAGGGTATCGGCGATATCGGTGTGCGCGATCAGGCGGCGCGTGGTGGTGCAGCGCTGGCCGGCCGTGCCGATGGCGCCGAACACGATGCCGCGCGTGGCCATCTCCAGGTCGGCGCTGGGCGCGACGATGATGGCGTTGTTGCCGCCCAGCTCCAGCAGGACGCGGCCGAAGCGCTGCGCCACGCGCGGGCCCACCTGCCGGCCCATGCGGGTCGAGCCGGTGGCCGATACCAGCGCCACGTCATGCGAATCGACCAGCGCCTCGCCAAGCTGGCGCCCGCCTATCAGTACTTCGGCCAGCCCGGCCGGCGCTTCGCCGTAATCCTGCAGGGCGCGCGCCAGCAGCGCCTGGCAGGCCAGCGCGGTCAGCGGCGTTTTTTCGGAAGGCTTCCAGACCACGGCATTGCCGCACACCAGCGCCAGCGCGGCGTTCCAGGACCAGACCGCGACCGGGAAGTTGAACGCGCTGATCACGCCGACCACGCCCAGCGGATGCCAGGTTTCCATCATGCGGTGGCCGGGGCGCTCGGACGCGATGGTCAGCCCGTACAACTGGCGCGACAGGCCGACGGCGAAATCGCAGATATCGATCATCTCCTGCACTTCGCCGGCGCCTTCGGCGAGGATCTTGCCGGCCTCCAGCGAGACCAGCCGGCCCAGCGCCTCCTTGTGCTCGCGCAGCACGTCTCCGAACCGGCGCACCAGCTCGCCGCGCCGCGGCGCGGGCACGTCGCGCCATTGCTGGCTGGCCTGGCGCGCGCGGGTGATCGCGGCATGCGCCTGCGCCACGCTGTGCTCGGGAACGCGGGCCAGCAGCGCGCCGTCGATGGGGCTGCGGGCCCGCAGGCTGCCCTGGGCCAGGGCGGCGGGGTCCAGCCCCAGCTTGCGCAAGAGATCGGAAGGCGTATCCATGATTGCTCCTGTAAGCGTGGCAACGGCGGCATTGAAGCCGGAAAAACAGACACCGTACTACGTCGCCGGCATGCCGTGGGCATCGATCGGCGGGGGCGATTGGGCCGGCCTGCGCCTTCCGGGGTAAAATGCGCGCCCGGCCATGCGCCCGCCGGCATCGCCGCGCCGCGCGCATTCCGTACCGCCCTTAGCTCAGTTGGATAGAGCACAGGTCTTCTAAACCTGGGGTCACAAGTTCGAATCTTGTAGGGCGGGCCACAGCTTTCCCGCGCATTGCGGCCAGACCGGAAATCCCATGCAGATCACTGATTTGCATGGGATTTTTTTGCGCTTCGGCGCCGTGGCCGCCCTGGGTTGCCCACCCTGAAGATAATAATGGTTACTTCGAGTTTTATTTAATGGCATATTGACGCCAGTCCTTCAGGCTTGCCGGAGGGGCCGGAGGGCTTCGCCGGGGCTGCCCGCGGCGGTCCGCTTCCCCGATCCAATCGCCGTGCGGCGGCGCGCAGTCCTGCCGCATGGCTCCAGCGAGGGTGTGCAAGATGGGAAATGGTGCTCGACGCTTGCGGGGCTGGCCGGTGCGCCTGCTCATCGCGGGCCTGGCCGTCGCCGCGATTTTCCTGGTCGCGGCCGTCCTGATCGCGCTGAGCTGGATGAACTCGCGCAACCTGCTGCTCGACGCGGCCGCGCGCACCGCCAACGATGCGGCGCAGATCACCTTCGAGCGCACGCGCCGGATGATCGAGCCGGCCTCGGCCACCTTGCGCACCCTGTCGTTCGATCCCATCGTGAGCGCGCCGCGCCTGCAGGACCGCCTGGAGCGCATGCGGCTGCTGGCCGAAGAGCTGGCTGCCAATCCCTTGATTTCCGCGCTGTACGTCGGCTATGACAACGGGGATTTCCTGCTGGCCCGCATGCTCGACGACCCGGGCATCCGCCAGCATTTCGGCGCGCCCGGGCAGGCCCGCTTCCTGGTGCAGACGGTCACCCGCGCGGCCGACGGCACGGCCAAGGGAGATTTCCTGTTCTACGACGGCGGGCTGAGCCCGATTACGCGCCGCAGCGAGGCCGATTACCGGTACGACCCGCGCGAGCGGCCCTGGTATGCGAACGCCGGCGAGGGCGCGGCCTTGACCATCTCCGCGCCCTATGTGTTTTTCTCGACCCGCCAGGTGGGCGTCAGCCTGTCGCGGCGGGCCGAGGGCGGCAAGGCCATCGTGGGCCTGGACATCGTGCTGGACGACCTGGGCAGGATGCTGGACGAACTGCGCATCACGCCGAGCGCCGAGCTTGCGCTGGTCGACGGCAGCGGCGCGGTGGTCGCCTACCGCGACCCGCAGGTCCTCACGGCCAGGGCCCAGGCCGCGGGAGATACGCACCTGCGGCCGCTGGACGACCTGGGGGTCGAGCCCTTGTCGGATCTGCGCCGGATCGCCCGCGACGGCCGACCCGTCTCGTATGACGTCGCAGGACATGAGTGGCTGGGGGTCATGCTGCCTTTCGACGGCTTCGACAATGTGGACCTCCGCCTGCTGTTGACGGCGCCGGCCGACGAACTGCTGGGCGACCTGCAGCACGACCGTCAGCGCATGGTCCTGATCACCGGGGGCCTGATCCTGCTGTTCCTGGGCCTGGGGTGGTGGGGCGGCAGCCGCATCGGGCGGGCGCTGGAGCGCACCACCGCGCAGGCCAAGCGCATGTCCGCCTTCGATTTCAGCCGGCCGCCGGATGCGCCGGCATGGCTGCGCGAGACCAGGGAGCTCAATGGCGTCATGGACAACGTCAGCAACACGGTCGAGGCCTTCCTGGCGATCAGCGACGTGCTCGGCGCCGAGCCCCGCATCGAAACCATGCTGGCCCAGGTGCTGGAGAAGTTCGTCCATGCCACGCGTTGCCGCAGTGGCGCCATCTACCTGCTGCAGAAGGACTCGCGAACCATGGCCCGGGCGGCCGTTGCCGGCGATGCGCACGGCCTGGAGGAATCGCTGCCGTGCGCTGGCGGCGGCGATGCGGCGCCCGCGGCAGGCGCCGCGGACGGCCTGCAGCGCGTCCAGTTCGAGCTGCGCAGCCGCGCCGGCCGGGTGGAGGGCCTGCTGGTGCTGCGCCACGCCCAGGACCAGGACCATGCCGCGCCGGGGTTCCAGGCCTTTGCGTTTCGCCTGACCGGCATGTTGAGCGCGGCGATCGAGACGCGGCAGTTGATCGAGTCGCAGAAGCAGTTGTTCGACGCGGTGATCCGGGTGCTCGCCGATGCGATCGACGCCAAGAGCCCCTATACCGGCGGCCACTGCGAGCGGGTGCCCGCGCTGGCGATCATGATGACCGACCGCATGTGCGCCGATACCAGCGGCCCCTACGCCGACTTCACGTTCACCGAGGACGAGCGCTACGCGTTCTACCTGGCCGCCTGGCTGCACGATTGCGGCAAGATCACCAGCGCCGAGCACATCGTGGACAAGGCCACCAAGCTGGAGGTCATCTACAACCGCATCCATGAAATCCGCATGCGTTTCGAGGTGCTGTGGCGCGACGCGGAGATCGCGCACCTGCGCGCGTGCCTGGACGGGCAGCCGGCCGCGGCCAGCGCCCAGGCGCGCGACGAACGGCAGGCGCAACTGCAGGACGACTTCCGGTTCGTCGCCGAATGCAACCTGGGCGGCGAGTTTCTCGCCGACGAGGCAATCGAGCGCCTGCGCCGGCTGGGGCAGGCAACCTGGCTGCGCCATTTCGACGATGGCCTGGGCCTGGCCGCGGCCGAGCGGCGCCGCCTCGAGGGCAGCCGCGCCGGCGCGCCGGCGCTGCCGGCCATCGAACCGCTGCTGGCCGACAAGCCGCAGCACCGGGTGGAGTGGGGCGACAACAAGCCCGCCGTCGAGCGCGACGATCCGCGCAACGCGCTGGGCTTCGACATGAAGCTGCCGGCGTACCGGCAGGACATGGGCGAACTGCACAACCTGAGCATCCGGCGCGGCACCCTGACCGACGAGGATCGCTTCGCGATCAACGACCACATCGTGCAGACCCTGATCATGCTCAAGCAGCTGCCGTGGCCGCGCCACCTGGAGCGGGTGCCGGACATCGCCGCGAACCATCACGAGAAAATGGACGGCACGGGCTATCCGCGCCGCCTGCCGGGCGAGGCGCTGCACCTGACCGAGCGGGTGATGGCGGTGGCCGACGTGTTCGAGGCGTTGACGGCCGCGGACCGTCCCTACAAGCTGCCCAAAACGCTGTCCGAATCCCTGCGCATCATGGCGGTCATGTGCAAGGAGCGGCATCTCGACACCGAGCTCTATCTGTATTTCCTGCGCCACCGCATCTGGCTGGCTTACGCGCAGCAGCACATGAACCCGTCGCAGATCGACGACGTGGACATCGAAGCGCTGGCGCGCATCGCCCAGGGCTGACCCGCCTCTTTCATCCCCTGTCCTGAAGCCGGCCATCCGGCCGCCGCGGCGCAAGCCGCGGGCGGCCGGATGGCCGCGCCCATTCCGTTCTCCTCCCCCTGTGCCAGTCTCGCGCCGCCGGCGATGCGGGAAAACACCTAGTCATCTTAGTTAGATATCTATCTTGTACAACTTATATATAGAAGTTTAGAATTCATCGAAACACACCAACAACGGAGACGTCGTGAACATCACGCAAGAAATCGCCAAGCGGGTCGTGCAGACTTCGATCCGGGACCTGCCGGCCGATGCAGTGGGTTACTCCGAAACCTTGGCCATGAGCGCGCTGGGCGCGATGGCCGCCGGCCACCGCAGCGCGGGCGGCCGGGAAATCGTCGATTACGTCAAAAGCGCCGGCGGCGCCGCCCAGGCCACCGTGCTCGGCCACGGCCTGAAGACCAGCATGGAAATGGCCGGGCTGGCCAACGGCACCTTCGCCCACGCGACCGAATACGAGGACGACAGCTTCCCCGAGGCAGTGTCCAGCTACACCCTGTTCCCGGCCATCTTCGCCGTGGCCGAGCACGCCCAGGCAAGCGGCGCCCGCGTGGTGGAGGCCTTCGCCGCCGGCTACGAAGCGCAGGCGCGCATCGGCCTGGCGTGCCGCCAGGCGCGCCGCAACGGCTTCATGGTGCTGAGCCTGGCCGGGTCGATCGGCTGCGCAGCGTCGGCCGCCAAGCTGCTGGGCCTGGACGAGCGCCAGACCACCATGGCGCTCAGCCTTGCGGCCTCGCAAGGGGCGGGCATCGGCTACCAGACCGGCTCGATGGCGCACATCGTGGAAATGGGGTTCGCGGCCCGCAACGGCATCGCCGCCGCCCTGATGGCGGCCCAGGGCATGACCGGGCAGCCGGACGTGCTGGAAGCGCCGCGCGGGCTCATGAACATGATCACCGGCGACCAGGTCGAAGCGCCGGCCGCCATCATCGAGCACTGGGGCAGGCCGTACCGCCTGATGGAAATCGGCATCAAGTCCTATCCCTGCTGCTATCACCTGCAGCGCATCATCGAGACCACCGTGGACCTGCGCCACGCCGAAGGCCTGGCCGCCGCCGACATCGAGGAGATTTCGGTGGAGGTCAACGCGTTCTTCCCCACCGTTGTCCAGCACATGGAACCGCACGACGAGATCGAGGCGCAGTTCAGCCTGCCGCACGTGCTGGCCATCGCCATGCTGGAGGACCAGGTGGTGCCGGCCGGATTCTCCCAGGCGCGCATCGACGACGCGGCGTTCCAGGCATTCCGGCGCAAGGTCAAGCAGGTGGTGCGGGAAGACTGGGGCTGGACCCCCACGGGCTGGACGCCGCGCATCACCTACCGCCTGGCCGACGGCCGGGTGATCGTGCGCGAGCCCGAGCAGGCGCGCGGGCAGCCGCCGGCGCTGCTGACGTTCGACCAGTGCGTGCCCAAGTACCTGGGCTGCGTGCAGGGCATCTATCCCGAACAACAGGTCGAGCGCTCGATCGCGCTGCTGCGCGGGCTGGCCGGGCTGGACAGCGTCGCCGAGCTCATGCGGTGCCTGGCTACGCCCGCCTGATCCGCCGTCTTCCAATCAAAGAGCAAGGATGCTTGTGGTGAAAACAAAATTCTCCGATTTGACGCACGAAGACATTGATCGGATTCTCGAAATCGTGAACCGGGTCGACGACATCGACCTGCAGATCCAGGTCGACGGCCTGGGCCTGCGCGTACGCAAGGGCAATGTCGGCGCGCCGGTCGCTCTGCCGGCCGTGTCCGCGCCGGCCGCCGCCGAGGCGCCGGCTCCCGCGCCATCCCCCGCGCCGGCGGCGCAGCCCGCGGTCGCCGCGGCGGCCGCGCCCGCCGCGGCGCGGCAGGACCTGCTCAGCATCACGGCGCCCATGATAGGCCGCTTCTATGCCAAGCCATCGCCCAACGATCCCGCGTTCGTGGCGCTGGGCAGCCAGGTCGGGCCGGACGACAGCGTCTGCATTCTCGAGGTGATGAAGCTGTTCAACACGGTCAAGGCCGGCGTGGCGGGCGAAATCGTCGAGATCCTGGTGCAGGAGGGCGACATGGTCGAAGAGGGCGATGTGCTGTTCCGGGTGAAGCCGCAATGAGCCGCCGCATAGGAATCATCGACACGACGCTGCGCGACGCCCAGCAATGCCTGTGGGCGACGCGGATGACGGCCGGCATGATGGACCCGATCGCCCAGGCGCTGGACGAGGCGGGGTTCGACATGATCGATTTCATGGCCCCGGTGCAGTTCGATGTGTGCGTGCGCTACCTGCGCGAAGACCCGTTCGAGAAGGCGCGCCACTTCCGCAAGCGCTTTCGCAACACGCCCATGCGCAGCTATTGCCGCAGCAAGAGCCTGGTCGGGTTCAGCATGGTGCCCGACGACATGGTCGAGCTGTGGATCGATTGCCTGGCGGCCAACGGCTTCAGCGCGGTCGGTACGCTCGATTCGCTGCTGGACGTCGACAACATGAAAGTCAGCGTCCGGCGCGCCAAGAAGATCGGCATCAAGTCGATCGGCGCGCTGGTGTTCTGCGAAAGCCCCCTGCATACCGACGCGCTGTATGCCGGCACGGCCGCCGAGCTGGTGCGCTGCGGGGTGGACGGCATCATGCTCAAGGACTCCGGCGCCCTGCTGACGATCGAGCGCATCCGCACGCTCATCCCGGCGCTGCGCGCCGCCGTCGGCGACATCCCGATCGAGGTGCACAGCCACAGCAATACCGGCCTGGTCCAGCGCGTCTACCTGGACGCGGCCGACCTGGGCATCGACCAGCTGCATACCTCGATCGCGCCGCTGGCCGGCGGGGTGGCGCAGCCCTCCATCCAGAACATGACGCGCAATCTCGCGCAGCGCGGCTACCGCACCGACGTGGACATGGCGCGCGTCGAGGAGATCAGCGCCTATCTGCACCGGCTGGCGGCCCGCTACGACTTCCCGCTGGGCAAGCCGATGGAATACGACGAATTCCATTATCGGCACCAGATGCCGGGCGGCATGACGGAGAACTGGCGCTTCCAGTTGCGCCAGGCGGGGCTGGAGAACCGCTTCGAGGAAATCCTCGAAGAGATCGGCCGCGTGCGCGAGGACCTGGCCTGGCCGATCATGGTGACGCCGTTCTCGCAGATCATCGGCGTGCAGGCCATGCTCAACGTGGTCAACGGCGAGCGCTACCGCGCCGTGCCCGACGAAGTGAAGATGTACGCGCTGGGCCACTTCGGCAGGCTGCTGGGGCCGGTCGAACCCAACGCCCTGGACCGCATCGTCGCCAACGGCTCGCCCGATGTCGGCCTGACGCCGCAACCGAAGGACCCCGCCTTGCCGGGGCTGCGCAAGGCCAATCCCGGCATGACCGACGAAGAACTGCTGCTGCGCTACATGTTCCCGGCCGACGACGTCGAGGCGACGCTGGGCTGCAAGCCGCTGAAGCTGACCGTTCCCGCCGGCGGGCCGATCGTCAGGCTGATCGAGGAAATCCTGCCGCGCGCCGGCATACGCCATTTCGAATTGCGCAGCCAGTCCGAACACATTTCGTTCACGCGACCCTGAGCCGGTCCCGGTTTCGTTGCCACGGAGAATCCGCATGACACAGCCCGCCGCTTCCTCCCACGCCGTCATCGTGATGTACGACGCGCCCGCCGAACTGGACGCCTGGATGCACGGCGACCACTACCGCGAGGTGCTGGCCACCCCGGGCGTGACGGGCGTGCGCCGCTACGAGGTGCTGGACGGGCCGCAAGCCTGCCGCAAGTACCTCGCCGTGATCGAGACCGACGACCTGGACGCCACGCTGGCGTGGCGCGACAGCGAAGCCGGCGCGCGCTCGCAGCAGGACGCCAACCAGCGCGGCGTCGCCAACCGCCTCGGCCTGACCTGCCGGCGCATCTATTGAGATGCCCGCGACGCGCCCAACCCACCTGACCCAAGGACCACAAGAATGATCATGCCTCCCATCCTCGACATGCGGCTGCGGCCGCCCGTTCCGGCCTGGACCAAGGGTTCGGTGTTCCGCACGGCCATGCACTATCCGCGCCATAACCTGACGTTCAAGGGCGCGCGCTCGGCCTGGCTCGAGGACGTCGGGCTGCTGTTCGAGGAAATGGACTCGGCCGGCATCCGCTACGGCGTGGCCATGGGCCGGGCTTCCAGCGGGGCCGGCAATCTGGGCGGCGTGGCCAACCAGGACATCGTCGACCTGCTGGCCACCTATCCCGACCGCTTTCTCGGTTTCCTGGGCGTGGATCTGGACAACATCGCAGGCAGCCTGGCGGAGATCCGCGAGCTGGCCGGCGCTCCCGGCGTCAAGGGGATTTCCATCGAGCCCGGCTCGGCCCGGGTTCCGCGCTGGTCGGACGACAAGACCCTGGATCCGGTCTACGAACTGGCGCTGGAGCTCAAGCTGCCGGTGTCGATCTCGCTCTCCGGCCTGCTGTCGGCGCTGGCCGGCCACGATATCACCTGGTCCAGCCCGGTGTCGATCCAGCGGGTGGCCCAGCGCTACCCCGACCTGAAGATCGTGGTGTCGCACGCCGCCTGGCCCTATGCCGACGAGATGGTCGTGGTGGCGCTGGCCTGTCCCAACATCTATGTATCGCCGGACCTGTATGCGTCGACGCGCGGCATGATCTGCGCCGACAGCTACGTCAAGGGCGCGAACATGTTCCTGGAGGACCGCACCCTGTTCGGCACCGCGTATCCGGTCAAGGACATCCAGGATTCCCTGCGCGACTTCCTGCAGCTGGGCTGGCGCGAGGACATCATCCACAAGGTGCTGTGGACCAACGCCGCCCGCCTGCTGGGCGTGGACAAGTAACGCGGCGGCCAGGACGGAGGACGACGTGAAGAGGACAGCGCTGATCGCCGGACCGTACGGCATCGTGGGCAACGCGCTCGTGCAGCATCTGGCGCGCGACGCGGCCTGGGATGTCGTGACGATCTCCCGACGCCAGGAAGCGACGCTGCCCGGCGTGCGGCATATCGCGGCCGACCTGCTGGACGCGGCCCAGGCCGAGGCCGCGCTGGCCGCCTTCCCCGGCATCACGCACGTCTTCTATTGCGCCTACGCGCCGCGCCCCACCCTGGGCGAGGAGGCCGCGCCCAACCTGGCCATGCTGGCCAACCTGGTGTCGGCGGTGGACAGGCACGCGCGCGGGTTGGCGCGCGTCGTGCTGGTGCACGGAACGAAATGGTACGGCAATCACCTGGGGCCCTTCCGCACCCCGGCGCGCGAGGACGATGCGCGCCACTGCCCGCCCAATTTCTATTACGACCAGCAGGACTGGATCGCCGCGCGCCAGCGCGAGTCCGGACGCTGGAGCTGGACCGCGTTCCGGCCGCACGGCATCTTCGGCTACGCCCTGGGCAGCCCCATGAACCACCTCATGGCCCTGTCCCTGTATGCCTCGGTCATGAAGGCCGCGGCGACGCCCTTGAAGTTCCCCGGCACGCCGGCGGCCTTCGCGGCGCTCAACCAGTGCACCGACGCCCGGCTGCTGGCGCGCGCCATGGCCTGGTCGGTGGATGTCGCGGCCTGCGAGAACGAGGCCTTCAATTTCCACAACGGCGAGCCCGAGCGCTGGGCCAATCTCTGGCCGGCGGTCGCCGAGGCGTTCGGCATGCAGGCGGGGGGCGTGCAGCAGATACGCCTGGCCGCCATGATGCCGGCCAACGAAGCCGCCTGGCAGGCGATCTGCCAGCGGCAGGGGCTGCGCCATTTTCCCCTGGAGGCCTATGTCAACTGGTCGTTTGCCGATTGGGTCTATTCCAACGGCTTCGACCAGGTCTGCAGCCTGTACAAGCTCCGCCGCGCGGGATGGACGGAAATTCTTTTATTTGACGATATGCTCAAGTCTATGCTTTCGGATTTACGGCAACGGAAGCTGCTTCCAGCATAACCAGGACCCACCATGGCTCAAATGAAAGATAACAACGTCTCGAATCGCGCGACCCTCGTCCTGTATGAGAACCGCTCCATCCCGCTCTATCGGATGATCAAGGAGGAGCTGATCCGGTTCGTGCAGAAGAAGGGCATCAAGTCCGGCATGGCGCTGCCCGGCGACAACGAGCTGGCCAGCCAGTTCGGCGTCAGCGTGGGCACCGTGCGCCGGGCCATTGCCGAGCTGGTCTCGGAGCGCATCGTCATCCGGCAGCAAGGGCGCGGCACCTTCCTGGCTCCCTACGACACCAGCCGCATGCTCAATTCGTTCTGGCACATCGAGCGGCGCGATGGCGTGGTAGACGTGCCGCTGGTGTCGACGCACGGCTTTTCCCAGGCGTCGGCCACCGAGGAGGTGGCGCAGAAACTGGCGCTGCAGCCTGGCGACCCGGTCTTCGTCATCAAGAACTCGATGACGATGCAGGGCACGCCGGTGCTGCTCGACACGATTTATGTTCCGGTGCGCACGTTCGAGGGCCTGACCCGCGAGAAGCTGAGCGCGCGCGACGCCACCATCTATGACTTCTACCGCGAACAGTACGGCATCAATATCGTCAAGACGATAGACCGCGTCAGCGCGACCGTTGCCGACAAGGACACGGCCAAGCGCCTGGGTTGCAAGCTGGGCGCGCCCATGCTGCGCATCCTGCGCGTGGCGTACAGCTTTGGAGATACGCCGATCGAGTATCGCTGCAGCCTGCTCGATTCGGAGAATCACGAATACGTCGATGTCACCGGCGGAGACACCAGCCGCTACGGTTGACATCGGGAACCCTTCATTCAAGAGGCTAATCCATGAGACTGAAAAAGGTATTGATTGCGAACAGGGGAGAGATCGCCCTGCGTATCGTCCGCGCGTGCCGGGAGATGGACATACGGACAGTCCAGGTCTACTCCAGCGCGGATGAGGATTCATTGCCTGTCAGGTTGGCCGATGAAGCGGTCCCCATCGGCGGCCCCGAGCCGTCGGCAAGCTACCTGAACATCGCGGCGCTGATCGCCGCCGCGCGCGAGCATGGCTGCGACGCCATCCATCCCGGCTACGGCTTCCTGTCCGAGAACGAAGACTTTGCCCAGGCCTGCATCGACGCCGGCATCGTCTTCATCGGCCCGGACCCCGGCGCGATCCGCATGATGGGCGACAAGGCGCAGGCCCGCAAGATCGCCAAGGAGGCGGGCGTGCCCATTGTGCCGGGCTCGCCCGAGCCGGTCAGCGACGTCGAGGAGGCCATCAAGGTGGCCCGCGAGGTCGGCTATCCGTTGCTGGTCAAGGCGGCGGCGGGCGGCGGCGGGCGCGGCATGCGCGTGATCCAGGGCGAGGCGCAGCTGCGCGAGGGGCTGGAGCGCGCGTCGATGGAGGCCAAGTCGGCCTTCGGCGACGGCTCCGTCTATATCGAACGCTATATCTCGCCCGTGCGTCACGTCGAGATCCAGGTGTTCGGCGATGGCGAGGACGTCATCCACCTGGGCGAGCGGGAATGCTCGATCCAGCGCCGCCACCAGAAGCTGCTGGAGGAAAGCCCGTCGCCGGTGCTGTCCGAAGAAACGCGGCAGCGCATGGGCGAGGCGGCCTGCGCGCTGGCGCGCGCGGTCAAGTATCGCGGCGCGGGCACGCTGGAATTCGTCATGGACGGCAAGAGCGGCGAATTCTTCTTCATCGAAATGAATACGCGCATCCAGGTCGAGCATCCGGTCACGGAAGCCGTCACCGGCGTGGACCTGGTCAGGCTCCAGCTGGCGGTGGCCGCTGGCGGCAGGCTGGGCCTGCGCCAGCAGGACATCGTCATGAAGGGGCACGCGATCGAATGCCGCATCAACGCGGAGGATCCGCAGAAGGCGTTCATGCCCAGCCCGGGCACGGTCAACGATATCCGGCTGCCTTCGGGGCCGGGCGTGCGCATGGATTCGCACGTGTACCGCGGCTACAAGCTGCCGCCGTACTACGACTCGCTGCTGGGCAAGCTGATCGTCTGGGACGAGTCGCGCGAGAAAGCCATCGCCCGCATGCTGCGCGCGCTGGGCGAGCTGGAGATCGTCGGCGTGAAGACGACCAAGGAATTCCACGAACGGCTCATGCGAGACGAGGATTTCATCGCCGCCAATGTCAGCACCCAGTTCGTCAAGGAAAAGCTGTACGCCGACCACCCCATGCGCCATTTGCTCTGAGAAGGTAAGCCTCACATGTCACACGAAGAACTGCTTGTCGATTATGCCGCCCGCAAGGACCATGCGCTGGGCATGGGCGGCCCGGCCAAGCTGGAGAAGCGCCGCGCCGAAGGCGTGCTGAACGCGCGTGAACGGCTCGAGCTCCTGCTCGATCCGGGCACCTTCGAGGAAAGCGGCCTGTTCGCGGTGTCGCACCGCAAGGAAGTGGCCGAGCGCACCCCGGCCGACGGCAAGATCGCCGGCTACGGCAAGGTCCAGGCGCGCAAGGTGGCGGTGGTGGCCAACGACTTCACCGTGATGGGCGCATCCAGCTCGGTGGTCAACGGCAAGAAGATCCGCCATATGCGCGAAGTCGCCACCAAAAACGGCCTGCCGCTGATCTTCCTGGGCGAATCCACCGGCGCGCGCATGCCCGACCGCATGGGCGCCGAGGGCCGCGCGATCCTGGGGCAGGATCCCTACGAGTACCGCCGCCTGCGCGAAACCCCCTGGGTGAGCGCGCTGCTCGGGCCGTGCTACGGGTCCTCCACGTGGTACGCCTGCCTCTCGGATTTCGTCGTCATGCGCCGCGGCGCCACCATGGCGGTGGCGAGCGGGCGGGTCACGTCCAAGGCCATCCGCCAGGAGATCGACTCGGAGGAGCTCGGCGGCTGGCGCATGCACACGCAGTCCACCGGCCTGGTCGACGCGCTGGCGGAAACCGACGAGGAAGCGCTGGAGATCGTCAAGAAGTGGCTGGCCTATTTTCCCAGCAACCAGAACGAGCCGCCGCCGCGCCAGGCCGTCACGCCGGAAAGCGTTCCCGACACCGGGGCGATCCTGCAGCACGTGCCGACCGACAGCAACAAGGTCTATGACGTGCGCAAGGCGATCGACTGCATCGTCGACCGCGACAGCGTGATGGAGCTCAAGGCCAGGTTCGGCCGTTCCATCTGCACCATGGTCGCGCGCCTGGACGGCCATCCGGTCGGCATCCTGGCGAGCAACCCGATGTTCAAGGGCGGGGCGATCGACGTGGACGCCTGCAACAAGGCCATCTCGTTCCTGGTGCTGTGCGACTCGTTCAACATCCCGCTGGTGTTCCTGGTCGACCAGCCGGGCTTCCTGATCGGCATCGAGGGCGAGCGGCGCGCCGCGCCGGGCCGGATCATGAACTGGATGAACGCGATCTCGCTGGTCACCGTGCCCAAGATCTCGGTGATCATGCGCAAGAGCTATGGCCAGGCCTACCTGAACATGGGCGGCGGCAGGAACTCCGACGAAGTGCTGGCCTGGCCCAGCGCGGACCTGGGCTTCATGGCGCCCGGCGTCGGCGCCAACGTGCTGTTCGGCGTCAACGAGCAGGACGACCCCGAGCGCTATCGCGAACTGGTGGCGCAACTGTCCAAGGACACCTCGGCCTGGGGGCTGGCCGCCCTGTACGAAACGCATGCGGTGATCGATCCGCGCGAGACGCGCGCGCATCTCATCCGCCTGCTGGACATCCATCGCGGCGCGCAGGGCCGCCGCATCGGACAGCACCTGCTGTCGAACTGGCCCACTACCTATTGAGCGACCGGCGCGCCGGTCCAAACCTTATCGAGAGTCGAGCACATCATGGCCAATGTAGAAGTGATTTCGGAAGTCAGCGGTTCCGTGTGGAAAGTGCTGGTGGCGGCGGGCGACACGGTCGCCGAAGACCAGGAGATCGCCATCCTGGAATCCATGAAGATGGAGATCCCGGTGCTGGCGCCGTGCGGCGGCACCATCGGCGACCTGCGCATGGAGGTGGGCGCGCCGGTGGGCGAAGGCGACGTGATCGCGGTGATCAGCGAATGAGCCCCGCGCCCATGGACCAGCGCGAGCTCTCGTCCATCCTGCGCCAGGCCCTGGAGGCGGGGCGCGGCGCGCTCGACGAACCGACCGGCAAGCGCATCCTCGCCGGCCACGGCATCGCCGTGCCCAAGTCCGTGGTGCTGCCCGCCGACGCGTCGTTCGCGCAGGTCGAGGGCCAGTTGGCCCAACCCTATGTCCTGAAGCTGGTCTCGCCCGACGTGATCCACAAGACCGAGATGGGCGGGGTGCGGCTCAACCTGGCCAGCCCGGCGGCGCTGCGGCAGGCGGCCGACGAGATGCGTCAGCGCGTCGAGCAGGCCGGCGCGCGGGTCGAGGGCTGGCTGGTCGAGGAAATGGCCGAGCCCGGCGTGGAAGTGGTGGTGGGCGGACTGCGCGATCCCGAGTTCGGTCCGATGGTGATGATCGGCCTGGGCGGCATTTTCGTCGAGATCTTCAAGGACGTGGCGTTTCGCATCTGCCCGGTCACGCGCGAGGACGCGCTCGACATGATAGGGGAGTTGCGAAGCAGCCCCTTGCTCGCGGGCGCGCGCGGCAAGCAGGCGGTCAGCATCGACGCGCTGGTCGAGACCATCCTGCGCGTGGGCGGCGAAGGCGGCGTGCTGCTGGCCGGCCAGCCCGAGGTGGCCGAGCTGGACATCAATCCGCTCATCGTATCGCCGCGCGGCGCCGTCGCGGTCGACGCCCGATTCATCCTGACGCAGTGAGAGCAGCATGACTGAACCCAAGATTCTCGATTCGCTTTTCCAGCCGAAAAGCATCGCCGTTGTCGGCGCGTCGGCCTCGACGGTGTCCGGCGGCAACCGCTTCATCCGCAACCTGCGCGCTTTCGGCTATGCCGGGCCGATCTATCCGGTGCACCCCAGCGCCGGCGAGATCGAGGGCCTGCCGGTCTTCGCGTCGCTGGAGGCCTTGCCGGAGACGGTCGATTACGCCTACGTGGCGACGGCCGCCGAGCGGGTGCCCGGGGTGATACGCAGCGGGCGCGGCAAAGTGCGCGTGGCCCAGGTCATGTCCAGCGGGTTCGGCGAGACCCAGGAAGGCGACGCGCTGCAGCGGGATCTGCTGGCCGCGGCGCGCGACGCCAACGTGCGCGTGGTGGGCCCGAACTGCCTGGGGGTGTATTCGCCGCGCGCGCGCGTCAGCTTCACCCGCCGCGTCACCGACGAGGCGGGCCATGTCGGCGTGGTCTGCCAGAGCGGCGGGCTGGGCACCGACATCATCCGGCGCGGCCAGCAGCGCGGCCTGCGTTTCAGCGGCCTGGTCACCATCGGCAACGCCGTCGATGTCAGCGCCTCGGAACTGCTGGAGTATTTCCTGGCGGACGAGCAGACGCGCGTCATAGGCATGTATCTCGAAAGCGCCCGCGATGGACGCCGCCTGTTCGAGGTGCTGCGCCAGGCGGGATGCCGCAAGCCGGTGGTCCTGCTCAAGGGCGGCGGCACCGCGCAGGGACGGCGCGCCGCGTCTTCGCACACCGGCGCGCTGGCCGGCAGCGAACAGGCGTGGGCCGCGCTGGGCAAGCAGACCGGCATGCCCATCGTCGACACGCTGGACGAGTTCCTCGACGTGCTGCTGCTGTGCCAGTGCCTGCTGCCCCGCTCCCAGCCGACGCGCACCGTCGCCTTGTTCGGCAACGGCGGCGGCACCAGCGTGCTGGGCACCGACGCCTGCGGCCGCGCCGGCTTCGCGGTGCCGCCGTTCGCGGCGGACACGCTGGCGGCATTGGAGGCGCTCAAGCTGCCGGCAGGCTCGTCGGTGCTCAATCCGGTGGACGTGCCGGCCGGCGCCCTGCAGCAGAACGAGGGCAGGGCGGCGACGGATATCGTGCGCATCCTCGCGCAGGACGACAGCATCGACGCCGTCATCATCCACGCCAACATGACGGTGATCACCGACTTCCAGCACGTGGACATGCTGAAGAACATCATCGCCGCCGTGACGCAGGCCAGGCAGCACGGCCGCGGCGTGGCGCACCTCATCCTGGTGCTGCGCTCGGACGGCGACGCGGAGATCGAGGAAAGAAAACGCGGTTACCGGCGCGATTCCGTGCAGGCGGGCATTCCCGTGTTCAACGAGATTGCCGAGGCAGCCAAGGCCCTGGCCTGCCTGCGCGTCATCGAGGCCGTGCGTTGCCGGCGTGCGCAACCGTCGATCCCCGTGGATGGACGGTCGCGGTCCGCGCCGGAGTCTGCCAGTCAGGCGTCCTGACCAAACGGACCCAATACATAAAAACCTAGGAGACAAACATGAAGCTCAAGATGTTGGCCGCGGCCTGCGCCGCGGCGGCGGTGTCGTTGCTTACGCCGGCCTCGGCCGTCCATGCCCAGGGCAAGCCCGCCAAGGTGCTCAAGCTGGCACACGGCGCCACGGAGAACCAGGCGGTGGGCATGGCCTTCCTCAAGTTCGCCGAGCTGGTCAAGGAGAAGTCCGGCGGCACGCTGGCCATCGAGACCCACCTGGCCGGCTCGCTGTACAACGAGCGCACCTCCATCGAGGCGGTGCTCAATGGCGCGGTGGACCTGGGCGGCGGCTCGAACGCCAACTGGGGGGCGTTTACCCGCACGCTGATCTTCATGGACCTGCCGTACGTGTTCAAGGACGAGGCGGCGTTCGAGAAGGCCATGGCGGGCCAGGTCGGCGAGGAAATCCGCCAGCGCTTCGAGCGCGACGGCTTCAAGCTGCTGATGCTGCTGAACAACGGCGGCTTTCGCCATGTCGTCAATACCAAGAAGCAGCTCAAGGTGCCGGGCGACCTGGCGGGCCTGAAGATCCGCACCACGGCGTCCCCGGTCGAAATCGCCATGTTCAAGAACTGGGGCGCCATTCCCACATCGGTGGACTGGGCCGAGGTCTACAACGCCCTGAGCTCCGGGGTGGTGGACGGCGAGTTCGTGATGCCGACCTGGCTGGCGACGGCCAAGCACTACGAAGTGCTCAAGTACGCCACCGCCAACGACGCGGTGATCGGCGTACAGACCCTGGTGATGCGCAAGGACAGGTTCGCCAAGCTGCCGGCCGAAAGCCAGAAGGCCATCCTGGAGGCGTCCCGCGAGGCCGAGGCATACGGCAACCGGATCGACCATGACATGGCGGCCAAGGCCCTGGCCTATGCGGAAAGCCAGGGGGTGAAGGTCTACCATCCGAGCGCCGAGGAAATGACGCAGTGGCGCACGACCGGCCAGCAGATCTGGAAGCAGTTCGAGGGCCAGCTGGACAAGACGCTGTTCCAGCAAGTCCTGGATGCGCAGAAGTAGCGCCTGGCCCGCCAGGCCTTGCACAGGCATCCCGCCAGGGCGCCGTGGCATGCGATCCGGCATGCCGCGGCCGGCCCAGACCGCTGACGAGGAGACAAAACCATGGCTGAACTGTCCGAACGACGGGAGTACCAAACCATGAACCGCAAACAGGGCGCCGCCGCGCTGACCACCAGGGTGCTGGTCGGATTTCCCAGGATGGTGCTGGCGGGCCTGCTGGCACTGCTGATCATTTTCCTGGTGATGTCCGTCATCAGCCGCTATTTCATGCAACTGGGCACGCCCTGGTCCGATGAGTTCGCCCGCATCCTGTTTGCCTGGATCGTGATGGTGGGCTTTGCCGTCGCCGTGCAGCAGCGCGCCAACGTGGCCGTCGACATCCTGGTCGAACAGGCCGGGCCGCGCATGAAACGCGCCCTCTACATCCTGCAGGACGCACTGATCCTGGTGTTTTCGGTGGTGTTCACCTACGCCGCCTACCAGACCGTGCAATTCGCAAGCATCCAGACGCTGCCCGGCCTGGGCATCACGATAGGCTGGCTGTACAGCAGCTGCGTGGCCGCCGGGGTGCTGATGGTGGTCTACGCCACCCTGATGCTCATCCAGACGCTGCGGGGCCAGCGCCAGCCGCCCCATTACGAGGCCGGCGGAGATCTCTGATCCCCGGAGGACATCCTATGACTATCGCCATTCTCTCGTTCTCCTTCGTACTGCTGGTACTGGTCGGCATGCCGATCAGTTTCGCCATGGGCATTTCGTCGCTGCTGGCGATGCTCTACCAGAGCGACCTGCCCATCAACCTGCTGGTGCACCGCACCGTGATGGGTATCGATTCGTTCGTCCTGCTGGCCATTCCGCTGTTCATCTTCGCCGGCTCCATCATGGAGCAGGGCGGCATCTCCGAGCGGCTGGTCCGTTTCGCCTATACCTTGCTCGGCCGCTTTCGCGGCGGCCTGCCCATGGTGGTGGTGGGGTCCACCATGCTGCAGTCCGGCATTTCGGGCTCGACCGTCGCGGACGTTTCCGCGATGTCGGCGATGACCCTCAAGCCGCTGGAGAACGAAGGCTATCCACGCCCGTACAGCCTGTCGGTGATCGGCGCATCGTGCGCGTTCTCCATCCTCATCCCGCCCTGCATCCTGATGGTGGTCGTGGCGGCCGTGGCCAATACCTCGGTGGTCGCCGTGTTCGCCGCGGGCGTGGTGCCGGCCGTCGTCATCGGCCTGATGTTCTTCGCCTTCATCCACATCCAGGCACGCCTGCAGAACATGCCGCGCGGCGAAGCCTACTCGTTCGTGGCCATCCTCAAGGGCCTGAAGGACGCGCTGTTCGCGCTGGGCGTGCCCATCCTCATCTTCGGCGGCATACGCATGGGCGTGGCCACCGTCACCGAGATGGCGGCCTTCGCCGTGGTGTACTCGCTGCTGGTGGGCGGGCTGGTCTACCGCCGGCTGAGCTGGCGCGGCATCTACCAGGCGCTGGTCGACACCTGCGTGGCGACCGGCGTGATCTGCCTGCTGATGGGGTTCGCCATGATCTTCGGCTACCTGCTGGCGACCGAAGGGGTGCCGGGCGCGGTGGCGCAATGGATACGCGACAACCACATCAGCCCCTGGGGCGTCATGCTGATCACGGCGCTGATCTTCGTGTTCATCGGCGCGGTGCTCGAGGGCGCGCCCGCCGTGCTGATCTTCGTGCCCATCCTGCTGCCCGTGGTGCGCGAGCTGGGCATCGACGTGGTGCATTGGCTGACCGTCGTGGTGCTGGCCTCGGGCATCGGGCTGTTCGTGCCGCCCACCGGGCTGGCGGTGCTGGTGGCATGCAGCGTGGGGCGGGTCAGCATGCAGGCCATCATCCGGCCGCTGATTCCCTTCCTGCTGCTGCTTCTGGCCGGCCTGGCGGTGATCATGGCCTTTCCGGTCATCTCGATCGGCCTGCCGCGCGCCATGGGCATTCCGTGGTAGGGCGCCGCGGCCATGCGCGCGGCTGATCCGGACAGCCCGTACAGCTGGGCGGTGGCGGCGGCCACGCTGGTGCTGGCCTCGCTCAGCTTCGGCGCCGCCAACTCGCTGCCCATGCTGTTTCCCGAGCTCTCGGCCGAGTTCGGCTGGGACGGCGGCAGCGTGGCCTCGCTGTATGGCGCCACCATGGCCGGCGCGGCGGTGTCGTCCCTGCTGATGGGGCGGCTGCTCGATCGCATCGGTTTCTTTCCGATCGGCGTGGTGGCGACGCTGGCGATGTGCGGCGGGATGGCGCTGGCCAGCGTGGCGACGGCGCGCTGGCAGTTCTACCTGATCTACGCGGTGCTGATAGGCGGCCTGGGCCAGGGGGCGTTTCTCAGCACCGTCGCCGCGGCGGTGTCGCAATGGTTCCTGCGCAGCCGGTCGCTGGCGGTGGCCATTGCCCTGTGCGGACAGGGCGTGGGCGGCCTGCTGGTGCCGCCGCTGCTGCGCGCCGTCAGCGGCGGGCACGGCTGGCGCGACGCGCTGCTGGCCTACGCGGCCGTCGCGGTGGTCGCGATGCTGGCCGCCATGGCGCTGTACATGCCGCGCCCGCCGGTCGGCCTGGGCAGGCCCCGGTCCCTGGCCGGCCCGCCTGCCGGCGCGGCCGCGCCGGATGGCGGCCGGCTGATCGTGTGGCTGGCGCTGGCGCTGCTCCTGGCCAATTCGGCCGCGGCGGGCGTGGCCTCGCACCTGGTTTCGTACGGCGCGCAGGCCGGCCTGTCGCCGGTGCGCGCGGGCGCCCTGATGTCGGCGCACTACGGGCTCGTGCTGGTCGCCCGGCTGGCGATCGGCTATTCGCTCGACCGCCTGGACAAGTACGCCGTGCTGCTGGCGACCACCGCCATCCAGATCGTGGGCGCGCTGCTGCTGCAGTTCACCGACTCCATCGCCATGGTGGTGACCGGCGCGGCCGCCATCGGCATCGGCTTCGGCGGCTACTACCCGGCCTACGGCGCGCTGGTGCAGGGCCATTATCCCAAGGAGCAGGTCGGCCGGCGCCTGACCGAGCTGTATCTGGCCAGCTTCATCGCGGCCGGCTTCGGGACCTGGCTGGTGGGCACGCTGTTCGATCTGCGCGGCGGCCGTTTCGACCTGGCTTTCTTTGCCGCCTTGCTGCTGAGCATGCTGGCGCTGGGCATCGTGCTGGCGTGCAAGTCACGCATTGCCGGGCACGGCGGCGCGAAGCGGCTGGCGCTGCCCGCGCAACGCTAGGCCGCGGGAACAACAGCTGTTCCCGCGGCGGGCTTGCGCCGCAGGCGGCGCGCGCGGCACGATCGCTTCCACGTCGCACGACAGGCACGGGAGGCCAGCCATGGAGCAGCAGCACACCATCGTCATCATCGGCGCCGGGCAGGCCGGCGGCTGGGCCGCGCGGACGCTGCGCGCCGAGGGCTATGCCGGCCGCGTGCTGCTGTGCGGCGACGAAACCGCGCCGCCCTACGAGCGGCCGCCCTTGTCCAAGGAGCAACTGGCGGCGCAGGCGCCGGCCTTGCCCAGCCTGATGGACGCGGCGCAGCTGGCCGAGCTGCATATCGACTGGCTCGGCGGCGCGGCCGCCACGCGGATCGACCGCGCCGGCCGCCGGGTGCTGCTGGGCGACGGGCAGGCGTTGCGCTACGACGCGCTGATCCTGTGCACGGGCGGGCGGCCCAGGCTGCCGCCGCTGCCCGGCGCGGACCTGCCCTGCGTCCATACCTTGCGCACCATCGACGATGCCGCCCGTCTGCGCGCGGCCTTCGACGGCGCGCCGCGCGTCGCGGTGCTGGGCGGAGGGTGGATAGGGCTGGAAGTGGCGGCCGCGGCGCGCCAGCGGGGGTGTGCGGTGGTGCTGCTCGAAGCCGCCGACCGCCTGTGCGCCCGCAGCGGCCCGGGGCTGCTGTCCGAGACGCTGGCGCGGCTGCATGCCGGCCAGGGGGTGGACCTGCGCCTGAACGCCCGGGTCCAGCGCATCGACGCGCATGGGCGCGGCTGCCGGCTGGCGCTGGCCGATGGCCAGGGGATCGAAGCCGACATCGTGGTCGCGGGCGTGGGGTTGGTGCGCAACGACGAGCTGGCAAGACAGGCCGGGCTGGCCTGCGATCACGGGGTGATCGTCGACGGCGCCTGCCGCACGTCGGACCCGGATATCTACGCCGCGGGCGACGTCGCGGTGATGGCGCGGCCGGATGGGAAGCTGGCGGGCCTGGAATCCTGGCAGAACGCGCAGGACCAGGGCATCGCGGCGGCCCGCGCCGCGCTGGGCCAGGCGGTGCGCTACGCGCCGCTGCCGTTTTTCTGGTCGCAGCAGTACGACACCTTGGTGCAGATGGCCGGCGCCAGCGAACCGGGCGCCGCGCTGGTGCTGCGCCAGGGCGGGCCGGCGCAGCTGCTCTGCGTGGAGATGCGCGCCGATGGCAGGGCGGCGGCCGTGCTGGGCGTCAATGCGGCGCGCGAGTTCCGCCAGCTGCGCAAATACATCGCCGAAGGCGCGCGCCTGGATGCGCGGCGTCTGGCCGACCCGCGCTCGCCGCTGGCCGGCGCCGTGCTGGGCGAGGCTGCCGCATAGCACCGCCGGCGGGAATAACACCTGTTCCATGGCGATGCTTGCCGCCGGGCGGCCGCTGCCCCAACATCCCTTGCCAGACATCCCTGGGGAGACGCGCAATGAACATGGACGAGACCCAAGCGCTGGTTGCCGTGGTCTACCGATTTTTCAGCGGCCTGGACCGGCGCGACAACGAGGCGGTGGCCGGCCTGATGGCCGATGACGGCGTGTGGAACCGCCAGGGGACGGAACTGGTCGGCCCCGACGCGGTGCGCGCGGCCCTGGCGCAGCGCGACCCGCGCCGCCAGACCGCCCATATCGTCTCGAACCTGTGGATCGAGCAGGCCACGCCGGACAGCGCGCGCGTGCGCTTCTACATGACGGCCTACGAAACCCTCACCTCGCCCGACGGGGTGGTCGGCGAGCCGCGCATGCTGGGCGTGCGCGACTGCGTCGACGAGCTGGCGCGCGTCGGCGGCGCCTGGCGCATCGCGCGCAAGCAGAGCCGCCGCCTGCTGCCGGCGGAATGAATCCCGAACAACCCCGCACCGGAGACATGGCCGTGCTTGACGACGCCCTGCTGGACACGCTTGCGCGCGAACTGTACGAAGCCGAGCAGACGCGCACCCCGATCCGCCAGCTGTCGCTGCGCCACCCGGCGCTGACGATCGAGGATGCCTACGCGATCCAGCGCAAGTGGGTGGCGCTGAAGATCGCCGCGGGCAACCCGCTCAAGGGCCACAAGATCGGCCTGACCTCGCGTGCCATGCAGGCGGCGATCGGCATCGACGAGCCGGACTACGGCGCCTTGCTGGACGACATGTTCTTCGCCGACGGGACGACCATCCCGGCCGGCCGTTTCATTGCGCCGCGGGTCGAGGTGGAGCTGGCCTTCATCATGGGCAGGCGGCTGGAGGGGCCCGACGTCACGCTGTTCGACGTGCTGGAGGCAGCGCGCTATGTCACGCCGGCCCTGGAAATCCTCGACGCGCGCGTGCAGATGGTGGACCCGCAGACGCGCGCCACCCGCAAGGTGACCGACACCATCTCCGACAACGCGGCCAATGCCGGCGTGGTCCTGGGCGGGCGTCCGGTGCGCGTGGACGAGGTCGACCTGCGCCGCGTCGGCGCGATCCTCATGCGCAACGCCGTGGTCGAGGAAACCGGGCTGGCCGCCGGCGTGCTCAACCATCCCGCCAACGGCGTGGCGTGGCTGGCCAGGAAACTGTCGGCGCATGGCATCGCGCTGGAAAAGGACCAGGTCATCATGGCCGGCTCGTTCACCCGGCCGGTGCACGCGGCCAGCGGCGATACCCTGTCGGCCGATTACGGGCCGCTGGGCACGGTCAGCTGCCATTTCGCCTGACGGCAAGCGCCGATCAGGGGAAACCATGAGGCGCGGCCGAGCGTTGCGCGCTTGGGCTAGACTGTGCCCAGACCGGCGCGGCGCATTCCATCGCAGCCGACCCCATCGCGCTTGAGATGCAGGCGCGCGCCGCTGGCGCGCACCCGGCGCGTGGGCGGCCGGGACACGTACAGGAGACAGGCATGGGAGGCGCCTCGACGGAGTTCATCGGGCTGCGGCAGCCGTCGGCATTGGCATTCGAAGACTTGACCACGCTGCGCATCTTCGTGCGCACGGTGGAGATCGGCAATTTCTCCGAGGTGGCGCGCCGCATCGGCGCCAACCCGGCGATGGTCAGCAAGCGCATCGCCAACCTGGAGCACAAGATCGGGCAGCGCCTGCTCAACCGCAATACGCGCCGGCTCATGGTGACCGAGGCCGGGCAGCGTCTCTACGACCATTGCATGCGCGCGCTGATCGAGCTGGACCAGGCCGCCGAGGAAATGTCGAACATGCAGGACAAGGCCAGCGGGCTCTTGCGCATGACGGCACCGGCCATGCTCGGCGAGGCGGTGATCGCGCCGCAGCTGCCGCAGTTCCTGCAGCAGAACCCGCTGCTGTCGCTGGACATCAATTTCTCGCTCGAGAAGGTCGACCTGTTCAAGGCCCGCATCGACGTGGCGGTGCGGATCGCCGATTCGGTCGATCCCGGCCTGGTGGCCATCAAGCTGGCGCCTTACCGGCGGGTCTTCTGCGTTGCGCCGCAATACATCGAGGCCAAGGGCACGCCCGAGCTGCCGGCCGATCTCATGGACCACAATTGTTTGATCACGCGCGGCTCGGTGCTCAACACCCGCTGGCCGGTGCGCCTGGATGGGGAGATCGGCAACGTGCCGGTCAAGGGCAACCTGGTGACCGACAACGGCCATGCCGCGCGGCTCGCCTGCCTGGCCGGCCTGGGCGTGATGATGGCGCCGCGCTGGCTGCTCGACGAGGACATCCGCGCCGGGCGCCTGGTGGAGGTGCTGGCGGACTACGTGCCGGACAACCGCTCGGTCTATGCTTTGCTGCTGCAGCGCACCGGCTTTTCGGCCAAGCTGCAGATCGCGATCGATTTCCTCAAGCGCTGCTTTGCCTCGATGAACTAATGCGAGCCGTCGCGCGCGGCGCGCGGCATGGCCGGGCGCCGCCGCTCGGCCAGGATGCTGTACAGATTGCCGGCCAGTATCATGCCGGCGCCCAGGAACAGCAGCGGCTCGATGGCCTCGCCGTAGAACACGGCGCCCACCACGGCGATGAGCGGCAGGCGCAGGAAATCCAGCGGCACCACGACGGTGGCGTCGGCCAGCGCCATGGCCCGCGCCAGGCAGTAGTGCGTGGCCAGCCCCATGGTGCCCACCACCAGTATCCACGGCCACACGTGCGGCGGCGGTGAACTCCAGTTGGCCAGCGCCGGCGCCAGGCCCAGCGGCAATTGCACCAGCGTCATGTAGAACAGGATGCACAGCGGCGTCTCGGTGCGCGCCAGCATCTTGGTCATGATGTAGGCCAGCGCGAAGGCGACCGCGCCCAGCAGGACCGCCAGCGCCGCGGGGTGGATCATGCCGCTGCCCGGCCGCACGATGACGAACACGCCCGCCAGCCCCAGCGCCACCGCCAGCAGGCGCGCCGCCGTCAGGCGCTCGCCCAGCAGCACGGCGGCCAGCAGGGCGGTCCAGACCGGCACGGTGAATTCGATCGCGAACACCTCCGCCATCGGGATGAAGGCGATGCCGTAGACCCAGCCGTACTGGGCCAGGAAATGGGTGGCGTTGCGCAGGACGTGCAGGCCGGGGCGCGCCGTGGCGACCTGCCGCCA
This sequence comes from Bordetella bronchiseptica, assembly GCF_900636925.1. NCBI lineage: Bacteria > Pseudomonadati > Pseudomonadota > Betaproteobacteria > Burkholderiales > Alcaligenaceae > Bordetella > Bordetella bronchiseptica. Next base: position 3,479,350 of record NZ_LR134326.1, on the reverse strand, counting down.
GCCCGCGCGCCAGACCAGCGGCACGATGATCAGCAGCCCGCAGGCGCTGCGGAAGAACAGGATCTGGAATACCGAGACGTGGGCCGACAGCTCGCGCGTGGCGACCGCCATGGCCAGCAAGGAAACCAGCGCTCCGCTCATCCAGCATGCCGCGCGCGTGGTCGGCTGCCAGTTCGATATCCCCATTTTCTGTCTCCGGGCGCCCGCATGGCGTGATGGATTATGGCATCGCGTGGCCGGGCCCGGCTGTCGCGCCGGGAACAGCAGTTGTTCCGGCGCGCGCCTTGTTGGCCGGGCCCGCCCCGGTGCACGATGGGCGGCCGGACGGCGCTGCCGCCCGCGAACAACCAGGCAAGGAGGCATGCAGGCAATGAGCGAACAGTGGACCGATGTCGGCGGGGAAGACATGCTCACCGAAGAGGAGCCGGTGGCGGTCAGGGTGGCCGACCGGGAGATCGCGCTGTATCTGGCGCACGGCGAGGTCTATGCGACCGACAACCTGTGCACCCATGGCAACGCCCGGCTGTGCGACGGCTTCCAGGAAGGGCACGAGATCGAGTGCCCGCTGCACCAGGGGCGCTTCGACATCCGGGACGGTCGCGCGCTGTGCGCGCCGCTGACCCGCGACATCCGGACTTACCCTAGCCGCGTCGAAGGCGGCCGGGTGCTGGTACGGGTGGCGGGCGCGGATTGATCTTGGCGGGAATAGCTGCTGTTCCGGGCGTGCCATTGTCCCGCCGGACGCCGCATCGCACACTTTCCCGCATCGCACACATGTATGTCCTGGGCGGCCGCGCCCGGGCACGGAGATCCGGATGAAACTAGTCAGTTACCTCGATCGCACGCAGCGCGACCCCCAGCCCTCGTATGGGGCGGTGGTGGGCGAACGCATCATCGACCTGGCCACGCCGCAGGCGCCGACGCTGCGCGCCGCGCTGGCCCGCGACGGCGTCGACGGCCTGGCGGCGCGGCTGCGCCAGGCGGACGGTGCCGCCGGCCTGGCGCTGGCCGACGCGACCCTGCTGGCGCCCATTACCGACCCCGACAAGATCCTGTGCATCGGCCTGAACTACCGCCTGCACGCCGAGGAGGCCGGCATGGCCATTCCGGCCAGGCCGTCGACCTTCGTGCGCTTTGCCGGTTCGCTGGCCGCGCAGGGGCAGCCGGTGCTGCGCCCGGCGGAGTCGGACCAGTTCGACTACGAGGCCGAGCTGGCGGTCATCATCGGCAAGCCGGCCCGCCGCGTCAGCCAGGCGCGGGCCATGGAGCACGTGGCCGGCTACGCCTGCCTGGCCGAGAACTCGGTGCGCGACTGGCAGCGCCACTCCACCCAGGCCACGCCGGGCAAGAACTTCGTGCGCTCCGGCGCCTTCGGACCGTGGCTGGTGACGGCCGACGAGGCCGGCGCGCCCGAGGCCATGACGGTGATCGGCAGGCTCAATGGCGAAACCGTACAACACGACAGCGTCGCCAACATGATCTTCACGGTGGCGCAGCTGGTCAGCTATCTCTCGACATTCGCCGAGCTGCTGCCCGGCGATGTCATTGCCACCGGCACGCCGGCCGGCGTGGGCATGTCGCGCAAACCGCCGCGCTACCTGCGGCCGGGCGATGTGTTCGAGGTGGACATTTCCGGGGTGGGCGTATTGCGCAACCCGGTCGACGACGATTCTAGATAAAGGGACCACCCATGCTGTCATCGGCAATCTGGCTCAGCGAAGAGAACATTACGGCACTGGTTTCCCTCAAGGAGGCGATAGGCGTGCTGGAGACCGGGGTGCGCGCCCTGGGCACCGGCGAGGGTTTCAACATTCCCAAGGCGCTGGGCGCCTATGGCGACGCATCCTCGATGCACTCGCTGGGGTCGGCGCTGCCCGAAGCGGGCTTCTGCGGCTACAAGAACTGGATCAATACGCCGCGCGGCGCCAAGGCGGTCTATGTCCTGTTCGATGCGCACGAAGGCCGCCTGCTGGCCATCATGGAGGCCAACGCCCTGGGGCAGATGCGCACCTCGGCCATGACCGGGCTGGGCACCAAGTGGGTGGCGCGTCCCGGCGCCGACGACATGGCCATCATCGGCACGGGGCGCCAGGCCCTGGCGCAGGTGGCGGCCGTGCATGCGGTGCGGCCGCTGGCGCGCATCCGCGTCTGGAGCCCCACGGCCGAGAACCGCCAGGCGTTCTTCGAGACCTTGCGCGCGCAATTCGATACCGAGGTGGTGGTCGCCGATTCGCTGGCGCAGGCCTGCGATGGGGCCACCATCGTCACCACCGTCACGCGCGCCCGCGAGCCGTTCCTCGATGCCGGCGTGCTGGGGCGCGGCGTGCACCTGAACGCGGTGGGCGCCATCCTGCCGCACAGCGCGGAGTTCAGCCAGGACGTGTTCGCGCGCGTGGGCTTCATCGCGGTCGACGATGTGGCCGGGGCCCAGAAGGCCTCGCGCGAGTTCATCGACTATTTCGAGAAGGGCCCCGGCAAGGGCGACTGGAGCAGGGTGCGCCCGCTGGGCGAAGTCATCGCCGGCGGCGAGACGCCGGCGCCCGATTGCGACATCAGCCTGTTCAAGGCCATGGGCATGGGCATATCTGATCTGTCGGTCGCCGTGCTAGCGTATCAGCGCGCAAAAGATGCGCAGATCGGGCAATCCATTTCACTGATGGCCAACGCTCCGATCCGGCTGCCCGTCTGACGGGGTCGGATCGGGGGGCGGACCGGTATGGAACACAAGGAGACAACATTGGACAACAAGATCAAACTGGTGGACGTCAGCGGCCGGCCGGCCCGCGAACAGACGTTCTGGCCCACCGTGGTGCTGCCCAGGGCAGCCATCGAATCGGAGATCGAACGCCTGGCGTCCATCCCCGCGCCGGCCGACGGCCTGCGCGCCGCCTCGGTGGATCATCCGTCCAATACCGGCCCCATCCCGGCCTACGCGCCCGGCATCGACGTGCAGATCGTCGTGCTCAAGCCGGGCGAGCAGACCGAGCCGATGCTGCGCAATTCGAGCTGTGTCGATATGTGCATCCGCGGCAAGGGCCAGGTCACGACAGGCGCGAAAACCTTCCAGGCCGAACGGTTCGATGTGTGGAACACGCCGTCGATGACGCCGGTGGTCTACCGCAACGACGGTTCCGACCTGTTCGTGCGGCTGTGCTACAGCAACGCGCCGCTGCTCGAGCGCCTGGACGTGCACTATGTGGGCCAGGTGGCCAACGCCACGCGCCCGGGCTCCCAGGATGCCGCGCTGGCGGCCAGCCAGCGGCGCGCGCGCGACGCCGCCACCCCGATACCGATCGGCGAGGACGGCGCCCAGATGCTGGGCTACGAGTGGCTGGTGGACATCGATACCGTCGATTCGCGCATGCTGCACTGGCCCTGGAAGGATGTTTCGCCGCATCTGGAAACGGTCTACGGCATGGACCTCGCGTACACGGGACGCCATCTGTACGTGCTGTACAACCCGGCCACCGAGCGGCGCATCGGCACCTCGCACAGTTTCTTCGCCACCATCGCCAAGCTGCCGCCCGGCAAGGTCGACCAGCCGCACCGCCACACCTCGGCCGCCATCAACTACATCATGTGGGGCAACGGCAAGAGCGTGGTCAACGGCGAGAAAATCCAGTGGCAGGAGGGCGACCTGCATTTCTCGGCGCCGGGCTGGTCGGTGCACAACCACGCCTCGCGCGACCAGGGCTTCGTGGCGCTCACCATCCAGGATCATCCGCTGCATATCGCCATGGAGTCGCTGCTGTGGCAGGAAACCCTGAAGTCGCCGATCCTGAAGCTGGGCTCGGAGCAGGGGATCCAGACCAACCTCTCGCGCGTCGCCGCGTAGGCCCGCCATGAGAGACCGAATCGTTCCCATGGTGGCGCCCGTGCCGCGCGACCCGGCGTTCTTTGCGCTCGAGGCATCGGTACGCCGGCTATACGACGAGATCGCCGACATGCTCGACCAGGACCTGGTCGAGCGCTTCCCCGATTATTTCGTCGAGGACTGCCTGTACCAGGTCGTCTCGCGCGAGAACTACGCCGAGGGCCTGCCCCAGGCCAACATCTATTGCGACGGGCTGGGCATGGTGCGCGACCGCGTCACCGCCTTGCGCGAGACGCAGGTCTACGTGCCGCGCATCTGGCGTCACTTCATCAGCGGCGTGCGCATCACCGCCATCGATGGCGAGGATATCCACGCACGCGCCAATTTCCTGATCACCGAGGCGATGTCGGATGCCGATCCGACCATTTTCCTGGTCGGCCAGTACCTGGACGTGCTGGTGCGCGACGGCGACGAGCTGAAGTTCCGGCAGCACCTGGCCGTTTTCGACAATCACCACGTCAGGCGCTCCCTGATCGTGCCGGTCTGAGGGAAGGAGCATCCGATGGATCAACGAGTCAATCCGGCGGCCGAGGCCGGCCGGCAATGGCCGGCCGAGGGGTGGACCCGCGTGCCGTTCTGGGTCTATACCGACGCGCAGGTCTACGAGCGCGAGCTGGAAGCCTTCTACTACGGCCCGACCTGGAACTTCGTGGCTCTGGAGTGCGAGATTCCCGAGCAGGGCTCGTACAAGCGCGCCTGGATCGGCGAACGCCAGGTCGTGGTGGTGCGCGGCGAGGGCGGGCAGGTCCACGTCTGGGAGAACCGCTGCGCGCACCGGGGCGCGAGGCTGTGCTGGAAGAACAAGGGCCAGGAGACCTCGTTCACCTGCCCTTACCATCAGTGGAACTTCAACCTGGCCGGCCAGCTGCAGGGCGTGCCGCTCAAGCGCGGCGTGCTGAAGAAAGGCGGCATGCCGGCCGATTTCGATACCTCCGCGCACGCGCTCAAATCCTTGCGCGTGCATGTCGAGCGCGGTTCGATATGGGCCAGCTTCAGCGACGAGGCGCCGCCGTTCGAGCAGTACTGCGGCGCGGAGGTGATGGCCGGCCTGCACCGCCAGTTCGACGGCAGGCCGCTGCGGCTGCTGGGCTACAGCCGCCAGCTCATTCCCGGCAACTGGAAGCTGTACTTCGAGAACCTGAAGGATCCCTACCACGCCACGCTGCTGCATTCCTTTCTCATCACCTTCGGGCTGTGGCGCGCCGATACCCAATCGGAGAGCATCCCGCTCGACGACGGGCACAGCATGATGGTGTCGCGCAACGTCGGCAAGAAAAAGTCGGACGCGACCGCCGAGATCACGCGGTTCAAGGACGCGCTGGAGCTCAACGACCTGGACACGGTCACGCCGCGCACCGAGTTCGAGGACGGCAAGGTGGTCGCCATCTGCCTGTTCCCCAGCGTGATCATCCATCAGCAGGCCAACACCTTCGGCGTGCGCCACGTCATTCCCAAGGGCGTGGATTCGTTCGAGCTGGCGTGGACGTTCTTCGGCTATGCCGATGACGACGACGAGATGCAGCGCCTGCGCGTGCGCCACGCCAACCTGTACGGCCCGGCGGGCTTCGTCGCCATGGAGGATGGCGAGGTCCTCAGCGAATCGCAGCTGGGCGCGCACCACTACGGCCATCGCAGCGCCGTGGTGGAAATGGGCGGACGGGACGTGGAGCGGCAGGATCACATGGTGACCGAGGTATTGATCCGCGCCTTCTACAAGCACTATCGCGAGGTCATGGGCCTGTAGGCGGGGCCTGGTTTTCAAACCGGCAGCAAGGTTCCCGGCGAGGATACGCCGGCACGACAAGGACAGGAGGAGACATGAACAAGATCCAAGGGCAAAACGCCGCGCCGTCGCGCCGGCGCTTCATCAAGGGGGCCGGGGCGTTTGGGGCGGCCGCGCTGTTCGGCGGCGCCGCCCCGGCCGTGCTGGCGCAATCGCGCCAGCCGCTGCGCATCGGCGCGCTCAATTCGTACTCGAAGGTGTTCGCCGCGCTGGGCAATGCCAACCTGAATGGCATGAACATGTACTTCGACCAGATCGGCAACACCATTGCCGGACGCAAGGTCGAAGTGATCCGCGAAGACGACGAGATCAACCCCCAGGTCGGGCTGCAGAAGCTGAAGAAGCTGGTCGAGAGCGACCGCTGCGACATCGTCACCGGCATCCAGGCCAGCAACGTGGCCATGGCGGCGGTCGAGTACCTGCGCCAGAGCAAGGCCTTCATGCTGTGCTCGGGCGCCGGCGTGGCGCAGCTGTCGTATACCGGCATGCCGTACTTCTTCCGCTGCTCGATTTCGACGGTGCCCATCCATGCCACCATGGGCGAATGGTTCTATGACAACGTGGCCAAGGAAGCCTTGCTCACGGCCTCGGATTTCGCCGGCGGGCGCAACACCCTGGAAGAGTTCAAGGCCGGCTTCTCCCGCAAGGGCGGCCGGATCATCAAGGAGATCTATCCGCCGCTGGGCAACAACGATTTCAGCCCCTACCTGGCCGACATCCGCAGCATGAGCCCGCAGGCCACGTTCAGCTTCTACGCCGGCACCGACGCGGTGCGCTTCGTCAAGCAGTACGACGAGTACGGCCTGAAGGCCAAGTCGCGGCTGACCGGGTCGGGCTTCATGCTCGACAGCGACACCATTCCGGCGCAGGGACGCGCCGCCCTGGGCGCGCTCAATTCGCTGCATTACGCCGATACGCTGGACAACCCGGCCAACCTGAAGTTCGTGGCCGATTACCGGGCGCGCTTCAAGGATTATCCCAGCGTCTACAGCGAGTACGGCTACGTGGCCGCACGCATCATCCATCTGGCGCTGGAGGCCGTCGACGGCAACAGCGAGGACAAGGACAAGCTGCGCGCGGCCATGCGCGCCATCAAGCTGGACGCGCCGCGCGGGCCCTTCCGCTTCAACGAGGAAACGCAAAGCCCGATCCATAACGTGTACATCCGCGAGGTGGCCGAGGTCGACGGGCGGCTCACCAACAAGGTGATCCACACCATCCCCGACGCGATCGAGCCGCCGCGCCGCGCCGGCTGAGCGGATCCGTGCCGGCGGCCCGCTGCGGGCGGGGCGCCGGCGTGCTTGCATCGACTACGAAGGCGCTATGGATTTCGTCATTACACAATTGCTCAACAGCCTGGTCCTGGGCGTGTTGCTGTTCATGATGTCCGCCGGCCTGTCGCTGATCTTCGGCCTGATGAACGTCGTCAACATCGCGCACGGCTCGTTCTTCATGATCGGCGCGTTCACGGCCTACACGCTGGCGCAGTTCTCGGGCAACTTCTGGTTCGCGCTGGGCGTGGGCTGGATCCCGGCGGTGGCGGCGGCGGTGCTGATGGAACGGGTGTTCATCCGTCCGCTGTACAAGCGCGGCCACCTCGACCAGGTACTGCTGACCTTCGGGTTCATTTTCGTCTTCGGCGATATCTGCAAATACCTGTGGGGCGCCGATATCCGCAACGTCGCGCCTCCGGAAATGCTGGAGGGCAGCCTGGAGCTGGCCGGCGCCATCGTTCCCAAGTACCGCCTGTTCCTGGTGTGCTTCGGCGGCGTGGTGGCCGCCGCCCTGTGGTGGTTCCTGGAGCGCAGCCGCATCGGCGCCATGGTGCGGGCCGGCGTCGACGACGCCGCGACGGCGGCGGGCATCGGCATCAACGTGCCCCTGCTGTTCGGTTGCATCTTCGCGCTGGGCGCGGCGCTGGCGGCCATCGGCGGCATCGTCGCCAGCCCCATCCTGGGGGTATACCTGGGCATGGATGTGGAGATCCTCATCCCCGCCTTCATCGTGACGGTGGTCGGCGGCATGGGCAGCCTGCGCGGCGCGCTGGTGGCCGCCATGCTGGTCGGCGCCATCGACACCTTCGGCAAGGCGTATTTCCCCGACTACGCGCTGTTCCTCGTTTACCTGCTCATGGTGGTGGTGCTGCTCACCCGACCGCAGGGTTTGTTCGGCATTGCGAGAGCCTGACCATGAAGACCGCATCCAGACCTATGCTGTTCGCCCTGCTGTGCGCCGCGCTGGCGGCCGCGCCGCTGGCCAGTGACTATACGCTCGGGCTGATCTCGGAGATCCTGATTTTCGCCATCTTCGCGATGAGCCTGAACCTGCTGGTGGGATACACCGGCCTGATGTCGCTCGGACATGCCGCGTTCTTCGGCATGTCCACCTATACCGTGATCGCCCTGGGCGTGCACCTGGGCATATCGGGCTGGTGGGGCATCCTGGCCGGCGTGGCCATGGCCACCGCGCTGGCGGCGGTGATCGGGGTGTTCTGCATCCGCGTCAGCGGCATCCCCTTTCTCATGCTCACCATGGCGTTCTCGCAGCTGCTGTACGCCGCTTCGCTGAAATGGCGTTCGCTCAGCGGCGGCTCCGACGGCCTGGTCGGCTTCGTGCGGCCGGCGCTGTTCGGCGTCAGCCTGTCCGAGAGCGCGGTGGCGCGCTACGCCGTGGTCGCGGTCGGTTTCGCGCTGGTGCTGGTGTTCCTGTGGTGCCTGGTGCGCTCGCCGCTGGGCAGCATCTTCATCGGCATCCGCGACAACGAACAGCGGATGCGGGCCATCGGCTATCCGGTGCAGCGCTTCAAGCTGCTGTCGTTCATCATCGCCGGCTTCCTGGCCGGCGTGGCCGGGGCGCTGTACGCGCTGTTCAACGCCTATGTCTCCACCGACATCCTGCATTGGCACCTCTCGGGCGACGTCATGATCATGATGATCCTGGGCGGCAGCGGCACGGTGCTGGGACCGGCGATCGGCGCGGCGCTGTTCCTGCTGCTGAAGAACTTCATCGGCTCGTACAACGACTACTGGTCGTTCTGGGTCGGCGCGGTGTTCATCTTCTGCGTCATGTTCATGCGCGAGGGCGTATGGGGCTACGCGGTCGCGCGCTGGCGCGCGGCGCACCGCAGCGCGCCGCCGCAGGCGCCGCCCGAACCGCCGGTGGCCAAGGCCGTGCTGCGGGAGGCCAAATGACCATGCTCCAGACCGAGAACCTGTGCAAGGCCTTCGGCAGCGTCGTGGTGACCCGCAACGTCAGCCTCAGCGTGCGGGCCGGCGAGCGCCATATCATCATCGGCCCCAACGGCGCCGGCAAGACCAGCCTCGTGCACCAGCTGACCGGCCAGTTGAAGCCCTCGTCGGGGCGCATCCTGTTCAAGGGGCGCGACATCACCGGCGCGGCGCCGGACGCCATCTGCCAGATGGGGGTGGGCCGCACCTTCCAGAAGAACAACCTGTTCATGAACCTGAGCGTGCGCGAGAACGTGCGCCTGGCCGTGCAGGCCAAGCAGGGCGGCTGGTACGAGGCGCTGCGCGGCATCGAGACCCGCCATGCGCAATGGGAGCGCGCCGACCAGCTGCTCGAACAGGTGCGGCTGGCCAGCGGCGCCCGCCAGCGCGTCGGGGAGCTGTCGTACGGCGAGCAGCGTCAGCTGGAAGTGGCCATCGCCATGGCGGCCGAGCCCGAACTGCTGCTGCTCGACGAGCCCACCTCGGGCATGTCGCCGGCCGAGACCGACCGCATGATAGACCTGGTGCGCAGCCTGCCGCCGTCGCTGGCGGTGCTGATGATCGAGCACGACATGAAAGTGGTGTTCTCGCTGGCCGACACCATCACCGTGCTGTATTACGGCGAAGTCCTGGCAAGCGGCGCGCCCTGCGACATCCAGGGCAACCAGCGGGTGCGGGACGTCTACCTGGGAGGGAAGCACTGATGCTGGAAGTCAGCGGTATCAACACCTACTACGGCGCCAGCCACGTGCTGCGCGACGTGTCGCTGCAGGTGCGCGACGGCGAGGTCACCTCCATCCTGGGACGCAACGGCGCCGGCAAGACCACCACCGTGCTGTCCATCATGGGCTACCTGAAGCCGCGCAGCGGCCGCATCGCCTATCGCGGCCGCGATATAGGCGGCGCGCCCTCGCACCGCATCTCGCGCCTGGGCCTGGGCTTCGTGCCGCAGGAACGCGGCATCTTCGACAGTCTCACCGTCGAGGAAAACCTGACCGTGGCGGCGCGGCCCGGGCGCGACGGACGCTGGACCCTGGAGCGCATCTACGCGCTGTTTCCGCGCCTGAAGGAGCGTCGCGCCAACCGCGGCTTCCAGCTCTCGGGCGGCGAGCAGCAAATGGTGTCCATCGCGCGCGCCCTGATGCTCAATCCGTCCGTCATCCTGCTCGACGAACCTTCCGAAGGCCTGGCGCCCCTGATTGTCGACGAGATCGTCGAGATCCTGCGCAAGCTGAAATCCGAAGGCATGGCGGTCCTGCTGATCGAACAGAACCTGAGCGTCGCGCTGGACCTGGGCGACACGCATTACGTGCTGTCCAAGGGGGAGGTGTGCTTCACGGGCGACAGCGCCGCGTTGCGCGGCAACGAGTCGGTGCTCAGCACCCACCTCAGCGTCTAGGGGGCGCCATGGACCAGCGCGGGCTGTTCGTGGTCACCGGCGGCAGCCGCGGCATCGGCGCGGCCATCGCCAGGCTGGCCGCGCGCGACTATCCGGTCGCCATCCTGTATCGCGCCGACGCGGCCGCGGCCGAAGCGGTCGCCGGCGATATCGCCGCGCAGGGTGGCCGCGCCGTGGCGCTGCAGGCCGACGTCGGCGACGAAGCCTCGCTGATGGACGCGTTCGCGCGGCTGGACCGGCTGGGCCGCATCGCGGTGCTGGTCAACAACGCCGGCGTCACCGGTGGCGTGGCGCGGGTCGAGGACGTGGCGCGCGGCACCCTGGAAGAAGTGTGGCGGGTCAATGTGCTGGGCGCCTTCCTGGCCGCGCGCGAGGCGGTGCGCCGCATGTCGAGGCGCCGTGGCGGGGCGGGCGGCGCCATCGTCAACGTGTCTTCCGGCGCCGCGCAATTGGGTTCGGCCGGCAGCTGGGTGCACTACGCGGCCACCAAGGGCGCGCTGGATACGATGACTGTGGGCCTGGCGCGCGAGGTGGCCGGCGAGGGCATACGCGTCAACGCGGTGCGGCCCGGCGTCATCGATACCGAGGTGCATGCCCAGCGCACGCCCGAACAATTGCGGCGCATGGTCGGCGCCATTCCATTGGGCCGCATGGGCACGGCCGGGGAAATCGCCCAGGCCGTCGTCTGGCTGGCCGGCGAGCAGGCCTCGTACGTTACCGGCTGTCTGCTGGACGCGCGCGGCGGCTTCTAGGGGCGGCGCGTGGCGCCGCCCCGTGCGGCACGGCCTTAGAAGCCGACCGCCTGGCCGTCGCGGCGCGAGTCGGAGGCGGCCAGGTAGCCGCCTTCGGGCAGGCGGCAGATCAGCTGGGCCGAACCGAACTCCAGGCTGTCGGCCGGCGCCACCGCCACATTGTGGCCGCGGTCGCGCAGCGTCTGCACCACGTCGGCGGGCAGGTGCGCCTCGACGTTGACCACCGGCCCGTTCTCGACCCGGAAGCGCGGCGCGTCGCTCATGGCCTGCGGGTTCTGGCCGAAGGCGGCCAGGCGGGTCGCCATCTGCAGGTGGCCCTGCGCCTGCATCGATCCGCCCATCACGCCGAACGACATGGCCGGCTGGCCCTTGCGCGTCATGAAGGCGGGAATGATGGTGTGCATGGGCTTCTTGCGCGGCGCCACCTGGTTGACGTGGCCCGGCGTGAGCACGAAGTTCATGCCGCGGTTGTGCAGGCTGATGCCGGTGTCGGGCACCACCACGCCGGAGCCGAAGCCGTGGTAGTTGGACTGGATGAACGACACCATGGTGCCGTCGGCGTCGGCCGCGGTCAGGTAGACCGTGCCGCCCGTGGCCGGCGCCCCGGCGGCCGGGACGCTGCTGCGGTCCATCGAGATCAGGCGCGCGCGCTCGGCCAGGTAGGCGGGGTCGAGCAGGGCGGCGGCGTTCACGCGCATATGGCGCGGGTCGGTCACATGCTGGTGCAGGTCGGCGAAGGCCAGCTTCATGGCCTCGATGCTGACGTGGTAATAGTCCGCGCTGTCGCGGCCCATGGCTTCCAGGTCGAACTGCTCCAGCATGCCCAGCGCCATCAGGGCCGCGATGCCCTGGCCGTTGGGCGGGATCTCGTGCAGTTCGTAGTCGCGGAACGACTGCGAAATCGGCTCGACCCATTCCGGGCGGTGCTCGGCCAGGTCCTGCTCGCGCAGCGCGCCGCCGGTCTGGCGCGCGAAGTCGGCGATGCGGCGGGCCAGTTCGCCCTGGTAGAAGCTGGCGCCGCCCGTCTCGGCGATCTCGCGCAAGGTGCGCGCCTGGGCCGGGAAGCGCCACCACTGGCCGGCCTGCGGCGCCTGCCCTTGCGGCAGGAAGGCGTCGGCGAAGCCCGGTTCGCCGGCCAGCTTGGGGGCCTGCGTGGCCCACTGGCGCGCGATGGTGGGCGAGACCGGGAAACCCTGCTCGGCATAGGCGATGGCCGGCTCGAACAAGGCGGCGAACGGCAGCTTGCCGAAGCGCTCCGACAGGGCCTTCCAGCCCGCCACCTGGCCCGGCACGGTGACCGCGCCCCAGCCGGTGGGCGGCATGGTCTCGCGGCCGGCGAAATACTCCGGCGTCCAGGCGGCCGGCGCGCAGCCGCTGGAGTTCAGGCCGTGCAGGCGGCCGCCATGCCAGACCAGCGCGAACAGATCGCCGCCGATGCCGTTCATGACCGGCTCGACCACGGTCAGCGCAATGGCCGTGGCGATGGCGCTGTCCACCGCGTTGCCGCCGGCCAGCAGCATGCGCAGGCCGGCCTGCGCCGCCAGAGGCTGGCTGGTGGCTACCGCATTGGATGCCAGCACGGGCATTTTGCGGCTGGCGTAGGGGAAGGACCAATCGAAAGGAAGTGACATGGCTGCTGCCGTAGGTTGGAGATTACTGGGGCGTGATGCCGGCCTGCTCGACCAGCTTGCGGGTGCGCGGCAGTTCGGCCTTGATGAACGCGGCGAACTGCTCGCGGCTGCCGCCTTGCGGCTCGGCGCCGGTTTCGGCCAGCTTGTTGCGCAAGGCCGGGTCGGCCAGCACCTTGTTGACCGCCTGGTTCAGCTTGTCGAGGACCGGCGCGGGCGTGCCGTGGGGGGCGACCAGACCGTACCACGGCGCGATATCGTAGCCGCTGTAGCCTTGCTCGGCGATGGTCGGGATCTGCGGCGCCATGGCCGAACGCTGGGCGTTGGACATGCCCAGCGCCACCAGCGCGCCGCTGTTGACCTGGGGCAGGCCGGTCATGATGGTGTCGAAGTACATCGAGACCTGGCCGCTGAGCAGCGCCGGAATGGCTTCGCCGGCGCCCTTGTAGGGCACGTGCAGGATGTCGATGCCGGCCACCGACTTGAGCATCTCGCCGGCCATGTGCGAGGTGGTGCCGGTGCCGAACGAGGCATAGGTCAGCTTGCCCGGGTTGGCCTTGGCGTAAGCCACCATCTCCGGCAGGGTCTTGAACGGCTGCGACGGGTTGGCCAGCAGGATATTGGGCGTATAGGCCACCATCGACACCAGTTCGAAGCTGTCCGGGTCATAGGACAGGCGCTTTTGCAGATAGCGGTTGGTCACGATGGCCGCGGGGCCGCCCATCAGCAGGGTGTAGCCGTCGGGCTCGGCGCGCGCCACCGCGGCGCTGCCGATGGCCGCCGCCGCGCCCGGGCGGGCCTCGATGACGAAGGGCTGGCCCAGCTCCTTGGCCAGCGCCGCGCCCAGCTGGCGCGAGATGAGGTCGGTGGCCGAGCCGGCCTGGAACGGTACGACGATCTTGACCGGGTGCTGCGGCCAGTCGGTGCCGCTGGCGCCGGCCTGGCCGGCAAATGCGATCGAAACGGCGGCCAGCGCCTGCAAAAGACGGAATTTCATGGTTTCCCCTGGAAGTGGATGCGGCGTGTCGCGCGGGCGGCCGGGCCGCCCGCGTGGCAAGTGCTGCCCGGATTAGACGGGACGCGGACCTGGCACGACATTAGGTATTGTATCAATGGATCATTGGATCCAATTCATGTTATGGTCGCCGCTAACTATCATTGCGGTTTAACCGTCCGAGATCCCGATGCTGCAATTCCAGAAGACAGCAGTCAGCGCCGAGGAAGAGGCCTACCAGTACCTGCAGCAGGAAATCCGCCTGGGCCGCTACGCGCCCGGCCAACGCCTGGTGCCCGAAGCCATCGCCGGCGAGATCGGCACCAGCCGCATGCCGGTGCGCGGCGCGCTGCGCCGCCTGGCCTCCGAAGGCCTGGTCGAAATCCGCGCCAACCGCGGCGCCGTGGTGCGCGGCCTGAATCGCCAGGAAATGCTGGAAGTCTTCGAGATGCGCTCGGTCCTTGAAGGCCTGGCCGTGCGCAACGCCCTGGCCAACCTGGGCGACGAGCACATCCGGCGGCTCTCCAGCATGCTGGACCAGATGGAGGCCGGCTCGGGCGACTACCTGGACTGGACCACTGCCCACCGCGAATTCCACGAATACCTGTGCAGCTTCTGCCGCCAGCCGCGCCTGCTGCGCCAGATCTCCGAGCTGCACTCGGTCGTCGAACCCTACATGCGGCTGTGGGCCGCGCAGCCCGGCCGCAGCCTGCGCGCGCGCGAATCCCACCAGGAACTGATCGACGCGCTCAAGACCCGCGACGCGGCCCGCGCCGAAGCCGCCGCGCGCCAGCACGTGCTCAATACCGTGCCGGTGCTGCAGGATTTCCTCGCCCAGGCGGGCTGACTGCATGCGCGGATCGCGCTGACACCCTGTGCCGGGTTGTCCCCAGCGGTAACAGTCTGGCGCGCGCGCCGGCGCTAAGATCGGGCGCTTGCGTTGCGCAACGCCGGAGGCAAGCATGCTCGATTCCGTCCTCGCGCCGTGGGCATTGACCGGCCGCTTGTGGCTGAGGTTCTGGCCGCAATTGATGGCGCTGGTGGCGGCCGGCGTGCTGGCGCACGGCCTGCTGATGTGGCTGGCCGTGCACACGGGCTTCGCCAACCATCTGGCCGGCCTGGCCGTGCTGACGCTGGTGGCGCTGAGCCAGCTGGTGGTCACCGTGGCCATGTTCCTGGTGGTCCTGCCCGGCCTGCCGGCGCTGCGGGCCGCGCAGCAGGCCGCCCGCGCCGGCGAGGACAGCGCGCGTCCGGGCATGGCCCGCCTGGCCCGCATCATCACGGTGGCGCTGCTGCCGTTCTTCGCCTATTACGCGGCCTGGGGGTTCCTGGGCAACACCGTGCGACAGTACTCCCGCCTGGCCATCCACCTGGATCCGCTGGGCACGCATGGCAACGTGCTGGACGCGCTGGACTCGCGCTGGCTGCTGGTCTCGGTGGCCGTGTCCTGGCTGGTGCGCAGGATCGCCCTGCGCGCCCGCGACCGCACCCGGCAGCCCGGCTGGCAACTGCTGGTCGTGCTGTGCGAGACCAATTGGATCCTGGTCGGCCTGTACGTGATCAGCCGCTGGAAGGACCAGGCCTGGCAATGGCTGCTGGCGCAGCGCGACTGGAGCGCGGTGCTGGATTTCTGGCAGCGCCTGCTCACGCCGCTGGCCAATGCCTGGTCGGCGGGCATGGTGCCGGCCGAGGCCGAGGCCGTCGGTTGGGGCGCCACGCTGGTCAACCTGTTCTTCTACGCCTTGCTGCCCGTCGTCTGGCTGGTCATGGTGGCGCTGATCTACGGCTACGACGTGCGCGAGGATGCCGAGTTGCGGCGCGTGCGCCGGCTCGAGCGGCTGGGCCAGCGCTACCAGTCCGTGCCGCGTTTCCTGCGCGATTTCGTCGAGCATTTCATCGGCGGCTACCGCAAGCGCTATCTGCCGCTGGCCAATGGCGTGCGCCTGGCTTTTCACAGCGGCGCCGTGTTGCTGGTCACGCTGATCGTCGGCTACCGGCTCATCGACTGGGGCGCGGCGTGGCTATGGTACGGCGCCGCGCGCCTGATCGGGCCGCACCCGCTCGACTCCTGGCAGATCCTGGGCGACGCGCTGTCGGTCCTGTTCGGCAGCCCGTTCCGGGACTCGTCCACCGGCCTGTTGATCGAGCCCTTGCGCATCTGCTTCCTGGCGGCCGTGCTGGAGTGCGCTTTCTCGCCCTGGCAGGCGCGCCGCGCCGCCAGCCCCGCGCTGGCGGCCTGAGTCAATCGGCCGCGGGAACCGCGAAGCGCAGGTAGGCGGGCCGTTCGCTGCCGACCGAGACCGACAGCGTCAGCGGCCTGGCCACGTCCGGCGGCAGCATGAACACTTCCATGATGGTCAGCTTCGAGCCAGGCGGCACGCCGCGATGGGCCGCTGCCAGGCAGCCGCGCGCCATGTGGGGCGCCATGCGCAAGACCGGTTCGGTGGCGGGCCGCCACACGCGGCCGCGCGCGTCGTGCAGCGCGATGCGGCAGGCCTGCCAGCGCCTGGGCAAGTCGTCGGCCTGGACCTGCACTTCGAAGGCCGCATAGGATGCGCGCGACCCCGGCAGCCAGCCGCGCCGGGCCGGCGCGTCGATGATGCCGAATTCGAGCAGCTTCCACTGCGCCCCGCCCAGCGCGCCCTGCGCCTGCGCGGGCACATCGCGCGGCCGCAACTCGCGGTTGACCAGCCATTGGGGCACGTTGTCGTCGTTGCGCCAGGCCAGCGACAGCGCCAGCACCGCCGGCAGCAGCCACAGGCTGCGGCGGCGCCACGTGCGTTCGGCCGTGCCGGGAGCGTTCATGGGATGGCGTCCTGGTCCAGGTCGTGGCTGGCTACGGTTTCGGGCCGCCCGTCGGCCGCTACCGGCACGTCGTCCAGCGCGATGCGCGCCTGCGAATCGAGCCGGGGCGAGTAGCGCTCCGACAGCAGCAGCGTGGCGCCGCGCGCCTGGTCGGGGCGGATTTCGAACACCAGCCGCACCGTGCGCGGCAGGCCGGGGTCCAGCATGTAGGGCGGCACGCCGGGCGCCAGGCCGAGGCGGTCGGTGTGCCGATAGGTCAGCGCGTCCGGGCCCAGCCAGGCCGCCTCGCCCACCTGGGTGGAGGCGTCCAGCGCGGCCAGCCGCACCCACACGACGGCCCACACGCCGGCGGTCTCGCGCACGCGCTCGCGCCCCAGGCTGCGATAGCGCAGCTGGCGCGCGAACTGCACGCGCTGCACCGTCGCGTCGAACTGGCGCGTGCGCACCGCCTCGCCCATGGCGCCGCGTTCGACGATGGGGCCGGTCAGGTCCAGGTAGCGCGGCGTGCTGCGCTGCATGCCGTACAGCGCCAGCGCGGCCAGCAGCAGCAGGGCCAGCGTGCCCAGGCGCGCGCTCATCGCGGATCCTGCGGCGCGTGCGCGCGCACCGGCAGCTCGACGCGGCCGATCAGCACCGGGTTGTACCAGCCGGGCGTGCCGTACAGATTGTCCACCGGCTTGTAGGTCTTGCTTTCCACCGCGAAGGCGGCTTGCGGCGGCGGCGCCACGCCGGCCGGCAGGGGCCAGACGAAGGCCACGCGTTCGGGCAGTCCGGGGTGCAGGGCGGGGCCCTGCTGCGGGTCGCGCACCGACACCACGGCGGGCTGGGCGGGCGTGACGCCCGGCGGCGCCCGCCATTGCAGCAGGTCCAGGTAGTCGTGGGAGGATTCGGCGGTGCGGTTGGTCAGTTCCGCCTCGACCACCAGGGCCGAGTGCCCGGGCTTGACCCACACCTCGTACACCTTGCCCGATGCCAGCCAGGCGGCGTGCGGCACCAGGCGCCACTGGCCGGTCTGCACCGTCGAACCGGCGCCGAACACGGGTTCGGCCGCCGCCCGGGTGCCGTCGTACGCGCCATACAGGGCGACGCTGGCGGCGGCAGCCAGCGAGCCGATGCCGGCCACGCCGGTCACGACACGGGCTTTGAGCGAGTGCAGAACGCGCATCCGGCCTCCTGGCGCGCCGCGGCGGCGCGCTTCAAGCCCCACATGGTAGGCGGCGCGCCCGCGCGCGGCGCCGGCGGGATGTGTCCAAGCGTGTCGGAGGCAGGCGTGGCGGACCGCTGGGCCAAATCTTGAAACAAACTGGGCGCCTGCCGCCCGGCAGGCGCTTGGCGCATCACGGCGCGTAGGCCGTGATATCCAACAGCGTATGCGCGCCGCGCACCGCCAGCGGTCCGCCCAGTACCAGCGTGGTCGACACCGGTTTCAGGCCGGGAAAGTGCGCGGCCCATTCATCCATCGCCTCGGCGAAGTGCTCGCCCTGGTCATGGAAGCACACGCGCCGCACCACATTGTCCAGCGTCGTGCCCGCTTCCTCGCAGATGGCCGCCACGTTCTTGAGCATGTACGCCATTTGCTGGCGCGCGGGCAGGCCGTAGTACGGGAAATTGGGATGGCGGGCCATGCCTTCGGCCAGGGCGCCGCTGGCATCGGCGGGCATCTGCTGGCTGAAGAACAGCAGGTTGCCGGCCTTGACGGCCTGAGGCTCGTGGCTGAATGGCTTGGGCGCCTTGCTGGTGTAGACGGTCTCGATCGTCTTGCGACTGTCCTCGGCCAGCAGCGTCAGCGCGATTTCGACGCGGCGTCCCTGGCCGCCGGCCAGGCCCATGTAAGGCATGACCACGCGCGCCGGCGGATTGTCGGGGAACCAGCGCTTCCAGGCGGCCTCCATGGCCGCGTACTCGGACGGATGGCCGATGTACACCTCGGCCTTGACGGCGCGCCGCAGCGACGAGCCGGCGGCCTGCGCCAGCCTGGCCAGATGGCGCAGGACCTGGTCGGTCTGCTGTTGCGTGCCGGCGCCGGCCGGCATGCGTTGCCAGGATTCGCTCGACAGGAAGACCCAATCGCCGCGCCGCACCGCGCCAGCCTGGCCGGGCTGGCGCGCGGGCTGCTCGACGCCGACATTGCGCCCGCCATCGTCCACGCACAGCAGGTCGATTTCAAGCAGCGTGTCCTTGACCATCAACGCCTTCACGCCCATGGCGGTCGAGGCCGGGCCGGGCGCCGCCAGGAAGGCGTCGCGCTCGGCGAAATGGGCCTGGACGGGAATGCGCGGCCAGTTGTTGCCGCGCGCGAACTCGTCCATGGTCGGGTGCGGCGAGGTCAGCCACTGCCACAGGCGGGCGGTATCGCGGCCCAGGTCCAGGCCGGCGGCCGCCACGGTGCGGGCCACGTTGGACATCACGAAGCGCGACTGCAGCGTCAACTGCTCGGCGAACGTGCCGTCGCTGCGGACTTGCGGCGCCACGCCAGTCTCGAAGTCGCTGGCCAGCTGGCCGGCGATGAACAGCCAGCCCGCCGCCTTGATCGCGGGCGTATACGGCATCAGCGGCTTTTCCACGCCGCCGGGCCAGAAGCCCTGGGGCGCCAGCGTGCCGCGCGCGGCGGCCTGGCCGGCGGCCTGCGCGGCCAGGCCGAGCGGCGCGGCCAGCGTCATGCCGGCGGCGGCGGCGCCCTGGATAAAGCGGCGGCGATTCATCATGGTGGTCATAACGGTTCCTTGAAAATCCAGTTTTGGGCAAGCGGGTAGTCAGCGCGTGGCGGCAGGGGCCGGCGCGGCATCACCGCATCGCCAGGCGCGGGTAGTCGGTGTAGCCGCGCGCGCCGCCGCCGTAGAACGTGGCGTGGTCGGGCGGGTTCAGCGGCTGGCCGGCGCGCAGGCGCGCCACGAAATCCGGGTTGGCCAGCGCCCAGCGGCCGACCGGCGCGATGTCGGCCAGGCCCGTCTCGACGTCCTGGCCGATCAGCTCGATCGGCCGGTTGACGCGGTTGACCAGCAGGGGGCCGCGCCACAGCTGCCGGAGATCCTTGAGCAAAGCCTCGTCGCCGTTGTGCGCGATGTGCAGGTACGACAGCTTCAGCTGCGCCAGGCCCGCCACCAGGTGGCGATACATGTCGCCGTAGTGCGGGCCCTCGTCGATGCCCCCCAGGCGCGAGCCGGGCGAAAGCCGGATGCCGGTGCGGTCGGCGCCGATTTCCTCGGCTACGGCGGCCGCGACCTCCAGCGCGAAGCGCGTGCGGTGCGCGACGGGCCCGCCATAGGCATCGTCGCGATGGTTGGCGTTGGGAGAGAGGAACTGCTGGATCAGGTAGCCGTTGGCGCCGTGTATCTCCACGCCGTCGGCGCCGGCCTCGATGGCGCGCGCGGCGGCATGCCGGTAGTCGCGCACCGTGGCCTGGATCTCGTCCGGCGACAGCGCGCGCGGCGCGGGCACCTGCTGCATGCCCGTGGGCGTGTGGATCTGGGCCTCGGGCGCGATGGCCGAGGGGGCGACGGCCTGCCGTCCATGCGGCGTATTGGCCGGGTGGGACATGCGGCCGGCGTGCATGACCTGGATATACAGGTGGCCGCCTGCGGCGTGCACCGCATCGGCCACTTTGCGCCAGCCGGCGACGTGGGCCTCGCTGTAGATGCCCGGCGAATTGAGAAAGCCCTGGCCGTCGGCCGAAGGCTGGGTGCCCTCCGAGATCAGCAAGCCCAGCGATGCGCGCTGCGCGTAGTACTCGGCCGCCAGCTCGCCGGGCGTGCCGTCGTCTTGCGCGCGGCTGCGGGTCAGGGGAGACATCGCCAGGCGATGGGCGAGATTCATGCGGCCGATCTGGATCGGATCCCAGAGAGAGGTCATGGCGTATTCCTACCGATTTGAGGTGAAGGGGCTGCACGTCGAGTGCGTGATCGGTAAGGTAGTTCGTTCCAATAATTGTCGGAAGACTGTATTATTTGTATGGTTTGTCTCAAAAATGGATCAAACATGGATTTGTCCGCGCTTGCCGACTTCAACCTGGTTGCCGCCCATGGCGGCTTCGGCAAGGCCAGCCGCAGCAGCGGCAGGCCCAAGGCCACGCTGTCGCGGCGGGTCATGGACTTGGAGCAAAGCCTGGGGGTGCGCCTGCTCGAGCGCGGCGCCCGTTCGCTGCGGCTGACCGAAGAGGGCCAGGCGCTGCACGAGCGCACCTGCGGCCCGCTGGGTGAAATCATCGAAGCCGGCGAGTCGGTGGCGGCCGGCCTGTCCGCCCCGCGAGGGCGGCTGCGCGTCAGCGCGCCGGTGCTGTTCTCCAGCACCTTGCTGGGCCGGATCGCGGCCGGTTTCGCGCAGGCCTACCCCGAGGTGCGCCTGGACGTCGTGGCCGAAGACCGCAACATCGATCTGGTCGACGACGGCTACGACGTGGCCATTCGCGTCAATCCCCGTCCGGACGCCGCGCTGGTGGGGCGCTGCTTCGCCCGCGACGACATGCTGCTGGTGGCGCCGCCTGCGCTGGCGCGGCCGGCGGCCGCCGCCGATGGGCAGGCGCCCACGGTGCCCGCGGTCGCCCTGGCCAATGTGTTCGACAGCGGCGCCTGGCACTACCAGGACGGCGATACGTTGAACACCGTCATGCCCGATGTGCGCCTGCGCCTGTCTTCGCTCCTCATGATCCGCGATGCCGTGCAGGCCGGCGCCGGCGCGGCGCTTATCCCGCGTTCGCTGCTGGCGCAGGGCGGGGCGCACGCCAGCCTGGCGGTGTGGGGGCGCATCCCCGACCGGCCCGTCGAACTGTGGGTCCTGCACAACTCGCGCCGCCTGGTCAGCACCAAGGTGGCGGCATTCGTGGAATACCTCTGCGCGGCGTTCCCCGCGCGCACCCTGACCGGCAGGGCCGCAGCCTAGCGCGCGTGGCGCGGAAAGACCAGCAGGTCGGCCGTCACCGGTTCCCTGTTGTCGAATAACAGGTAATGCGTGGCGTCCGGATATTCGCCGTGGCGCGCGCCGGATCCGCATGCCCTTGGCGGGGTCCTGCGGCCGGACGTCCGAAAACCGGGATATTCCGAGAAGCAATCGGCTGGCGCCTTCCAGACTGTGCGCATACCATTGCCCTCTTTTGCCACGCATTTCGAGCGTATGGATTCCCTTGCGCCCGACGCAGGCTCGCCTCGCCATGACCGACACGGCATACCACCAACTCATCGCCGATTTCGGCCGCCTCATCGGCATCGACTCGCTCGACCCCGGTGCCGGCGGCCTGTGTCAGTTGATTTTCGAACCGTGCGCACCGGTCTTCATCGCACCGGTGCACGCCCGGGCGGAAATCATGATTTCCTGCGTGCTGGGCACGGCGGACACGGTCAACCCGGCAAGCATGGCCCGAGCCAACTTCATGCAGGCCGGCAGCGGCGTCGTGGCCTGCATCGGCGGCGATGGGTTGTCCTATCTGCAGCAGGCCATACCCCTGTCGCGCGCCACGCCCGCAATCCTGCTCGATCACTGTGAGCGTCTGCTGCAGGAAGCCTCGCGCTGGCGCGTCGGCGACCACGACGGCTGCGCCAGCTCGGCCCCGAATATCGCCGCGCTGACGCGCGGCGTCTAGGTCGGCGGCGACTTGCCGGGCGCCGCTGCGGCAGGCTCAACTCGCCTTCTGTATGACGCCCTTGAGCGAATCCGCGACCTGCTTGACCACCGTGCTCTGTAGATCGATCATGACGACCCACGATTGCATTTCCTGTTGCACGATCAGCAGGTCCGACGTGCTTACCGCGCCGTCTCCGCGCGCGCTGAGCGCCTCCAGGCGACTGCGCAGGTCGCGTTCGTGAGCGTTCAGCCGCGTATTGACCGCCTGGTTGACGCTCTGCATGGTCACTCGGCCTGCATCGCCGCCCAGGTTAATGGCCATGCTTGTCTCCTTCGGCGCATTGTTCATTGCTCAGGCGCGTCAAGACTGACGCCGGAGGGTTGTCCGGCCCGGTCGGGCGCTGCAGCAATACCTGCCGGGCCGCGGTGGCGGCCGCCAGCGCGTCGCGCCATACGGGATAGGTGTCGCGCCCCACGCCATCGTGCAGGCGGACGCGCAAACGTGTCTCCAGTTCGCCGAGCTGCGACAGCAAGGTGTCGCGCAAGGCGGAACCGCCCGGCGATGCCAGGCGCACTTCCAGTTCGGTCAGGGCTAGAACAGATGTATTCATATGATGTTGCAGGCGAGGGTTGACGGCTACCGAGGCGATTTCATCGCGTCACGATGACCGGTTCGGGACCATCGAAGACCAGGCGGCCGGATTCGATGGCGGTAAGGCGATACTGGTCCCGCAGTCCGCCCACCAGGAGGCGGCTGCCATCGGCCAGCATCAGGTACGGTTGCGGGCCGCTCACGACACTGCGTATCTCGAACGGCACGTGATCCCGCGTCGCGCGCGCGGCGGTGGCCGGCAGCCGGACGACGTCGTAGTTGCGCTGGTTGAACGCGGCCACCAGCTCGCGCAGGCGCGCCATGCGGCCTGCCGCCAATCCGCCGGGATCTGCGTCGAGGCGGTCGGCGTGCCAGCTGAGCTTGACGCCGTCGAGGCGTTCGTCGGCCAGCTGGGCCGCGAACTGGGCCGAGACCTCGTCGGCCAGGCGCACATCGCGACCGAGGATCGTCATGCCCGGCAGGCGCATGCGCACCGCGTGCAGCGCCGCGGCGCGTTCGTGCGCATCGCTGGCGATGCCCGAGATCGCCAGGCGGCCATTGCCGTACGGGCGCGCCATGTAGCGCACTCCGAATGTCGCCAGGACATCGCAGGCCAGGGTCCTGGCCTCGTCCTGCCTGCTTACCTGCATGGCAGGCCGTGGCGCAAGTTGCGCCAAGGCCCGGGCGACCCGAGCGAATTCCGTCTCGTCGTGCACCCATCCGGTCACGGTGAGCACGCCGCCACGGCCGTAGGCCGCTTGTAATTGCTCAGCAAGGCCCAGGCTGTCGATGAGCGCCGCGGCGCGGATCAGCGGCGCGGCGGACGTTGGGGGCGGCGCGGCCGGCGGCGCGGCGGGTGTGGTCACGGAAACCAGCGCCGTGGCCAGGCCGACCAGCAGGACGGCCGCGGCCGCGCCCAGCGCCAGCCAGGGCCGTCCTGCACGTCGGCGCGGCATGAGGGCGTCGACGGACGGCGGGCTTGTCGAGCCAGGGGCGTCGTGCAAGGCTGTGGCGCTGCCGTCGGGGCCGCGCGGCTCTGGCGGCGCGGGCCACGGCGCGGAAGGGGCGGCCACGGTGATCCAGGTCGCTCCCAGCTGTACGGGTTCGTTGAAGGCCGCGGGCGGGCACGGCGCCTGGGCGTCCAGGCCGGGCGTCATGGCGCCGGCCAACCGCCAGCCGGACTGGTCGATCTCCAGCCATCCCGCCACTTCGGGCATGTCCTCGCCGGTCAGGACGATATCGCAATGCGGATTGGCGCCCACGCGCGCGCCATGCACGGCCGGGCAGCGCGCCCTGCACTGTGCGCCTGAAAGCACGCGGAATTCCAGCGCCGCCGTCATAGATCCACCCTGCCCAGGGGCTGTACATTGATCTCCGGCGTCAGTTCCTGGTAGGACAGCACCGGCAGGGCGTAGAGATCGGCTTCGATCATCTTGCGCGTGTAGCGCCGGATGTCCATCGACGTCAGCAAGACGGGACGGCTCGCGCCGGCGGCCAGATCGCCGACACATTGGCGTATGTGCTCGACCAGCCGGCGTGTCGTGTCCGGATCGAGGGCGAGATAACTGCCGGCGGCGGTCTGCCGGATGGCGGCGCGCACGGTTTCCTCGACCTTGGGGGCCAGCAGGTAGGCGGGCAGGATATTGTGGCCGCTGGTGTACTTGTAGCTGATATAGCGCTTGAGTGCGATTCGGACATACTCCGTAAGCAGGACGGTATCCTTTTCCTTCTGGCCCCATTCGACCAGCGCTTCCAGGACGGCGCGCAGGTTGCGTATCGACACTTCCTCGGAAACAAGGCGCTGCAGGATTTCGGCAATCTTCTGCACCGGCATGACGCGCAGGCACTCCTTGACCAGATCGGGAAATCGTTCTTCCATGGCCGAAAGCAGAAACCGGGTT
This sequence comes from Bordetella bronchiseptica, assembly GCF_900636925.1. Classification (NCBI taxonomy): domain Bacteria; kingdom Pseudomonadati; phylum Pseudomonadota; class Betaproteobacteria; order Burkholderiales; family Alcaligenaceae; genus Bordetella; species Bordetella bronchiseptica. The sequence goes on along the minus strand of NZ_LR134326.1, from coordinate 3,454,842 downwards.
TCCTGGATGCCGATGAAATCGGCTGAATATTTTTTCAGTACATATGCCAAGTGCCAAGTCAGGATCTGGCTGATACCCAGGTAAGGAATACCTGCATCGCGCAAGGCGCCGGTCAGACTGGCTGCAACCCAGATCGTGGGCGTATCGGGCAGAAAGGCCGCGCCCGTTTCGTATGCGATCCGCAGGGCCTGCAGGTTCTGCTCGGTGTCCCGCACCAGCACGGCATCGTCGCGCAACATCCCCTGCGCCACCGGGATCTCCGACAGCACGATGGTGTAGGTATTGGCGGCCAGCGCTTCGGTGAAGCGCAACTGGATGCCGGGAAATGGCACGCCCAAGTCGAAATAGAGCGCCCGCCGGATCTGCAGCAGATCGTCGGTGAGGGTGGCCGGCTCGAACCGGGGCTGCAGCCGCGCGGCCACGTCGATGATCAGCGGGACGGTGGGAGCGAATTCCGCCTGTCCATCCGCCGGCGCGCGGGTGCGGGGCAGGCCGTCGGCAGCCATGCCGGCGAGCGCGGGCCCGGCGCCTTCGGGCGGACGCTGGGATGCGCGCAGCAGTACGAAACCGATGGTGCCCACCACGGCGGCCAGGGCGAAGAAGACCAGCGTGGGCATGCCGGGAATGAGGCCCAGGCCTGCCGAGATCGCGCCGGCAATGACCAGGGCGCGAGGCTGCGCCAGCACTTGTGCGCCGATGTCGGTGCCTACGTTGGAGGGGCCATCCCCGGTCTGCACCCGCGTCACGATGATTCCCGCGCAGATGGCGATGAACAGCGCCGGGATCTGCGCGATGAGCCCGTCGCCTATGGTCAGGATGGCATATGTCTGCACGGCCTCGCCGGCGCTCAGGCCGCGCTGCAGCACGCCGACCAGCATGCCGCCAAGCAGGTTGACGGCAACGATGATCAGGCCGGCGATGGCATCGCCCTTGACGAACTTCATCGCGCCGTCCATGGCGCCATACAGTTGGCTTTCCTTCTCGACCGTACGGCGTCGGCGGCGGGCTTCGTCCATGTCTATGGTGCCCGCGCGCAAGTCCGCGTCGATGGACATCTGCTTGCCGGGCATGGCGTCCAGCGAGAAGCGCGCGGCGACTTCGGCCACCCGCTCCGCGCCTTTGGTGATGACCACGAACTGCACGATCGTGAGGATGAGGAAAACCACCAGGCCGACGATCAGGTTGCCGCCCACCACGAAGTTGCCGAAGGTCTCGATGATGTGGCCGGCATCGCCTTGCAGCAGGATCAGCCGCGTGGTCGCGATGGAGATGCCCAGCCGGAACAGCGTGGTGACCAGCAGGACCGAAGGGAACGAGGAAAACGCCAGGGGCGAAGGCAGGTACATCGCGACCATCAGCAGGACCGCGGACAGCGTCATGTTCGCACCGATCAGCACGTCGACCAGCGTCGTGGGCAACGGCAGGATCATCATGAAGACGATCGCCACGATGAGCACGGCCAGTACGATGTCGTTGCGGCTGGTGGCCAGCGCCACCGCGCGTTGCAGGCGGAGAATGGATTTCTTGCTCGTCATGGCGGGGGCGCGCTCGCGCAAGACGCCGCCCGTAGCGCCATATAGTCACGCATGGCCTGGCGGGCGTCGTCGGGTCGGTTCAGCGCCTGCATGGCCTGCGCCCGGACCAGATGGCCGGCGGCATCGGGTGTGGCGCGCAGCGCGCGCTTGTCCAGCGTGACCAAGGCCATGCGCGGTTCGTCCTGGTGCAGATAGCCCAGCGCCAGGGACAGCAGGGACTGGCTGTCGATCGCGTCCAGGGCATCCAGGGCCGCCAGCAGGGCAACCGTCTTGCTCCATTGGCGCTGCAACTGGTAGTGGTGCGCAAGCAATTGCAGAAGTTCGCGTACCTGAAGGCTGGGGTAGGGTAGGGTATGCGGCATCATCCCTGGTAGAGCGCGCTGCGATACATGGCAGCCAGGTCACGCAGCTTTCCGGCCTCGTTGAGGACGTGCAAGGCGCGGCTCAAGGCCGGCGCGGTGTTGCCGGCGTGCAGTTCCATGGCCCGGGACAGTTCGTCGCGCGCCTGCGCCAGGGCGCGCTCGAACTGCGCGGGCTGGAGCAATGCGCCATCCGTCAGGCGAGGCCGCGCCGACTCGTCGAGCATCGCGCTCAGGTCAGGGCGTACGAGCAGGGCTTTCAGATGATCGACCGCGCCGGTGGCGGGCGGCTCGAGCCAGCGCTCGGGTGGCAGGGTGGGGGCGGGCTCGCAGCGGGGGCCGGGAACGATGTGGTCGACGCCGCGCTCCAGGCCAAGGTGCATGGCATGCATGCCGGGTACGGCGCTGGACATGGCGTCACGCCTCCAGGCGGTCGAGCCAGTTCGTCAGGCCCAGCACCGCCAGGCGCAACGCCGCTGCGTCGAGCGAGCGTTCGGGCAGTCGTGTCTGCGCGACGATCCAGTCCTCGCTGTCCTCCGACCAGAGTGACGTCTGGATGGATGCGGCGCCGCCGCGCTGTCCATGGGCCCGTTTCCATGCCGCCAGCAACACGGAGGCGGCGTCGCGCTCCGCCCGCTGGGCCAGGTGGACCAGGGCCGCGCCGGCGACGCATTCGACGCCCAGGCGGCGCCCGTTGGACAGCGCCAGCGACGCCGATCGGGACGGCCCGAATGCCAGGCCCTCGATGCCGATATCCTGGCCGAACTGATGCAGCGCCTTATCGGCAGTATTCATGCGTTCTCCATTGCTATCGCGTTGTCCAGCGCATCCTGCGCAGCCGCCAGGACGGTGGCGCGCACGTCCATGTCGGCGTAGATCTGCGTGGGCAGGTCTTTGAGAATCTGGCGTACGCCGCCGAGGAATGCGATGCGCTCGGAGAGGGCATTCGCGCCGTGGCGCTCTGCCAGCTTCTCGAAGCGCGCGGGCGCAATCCATTTGTCCTCGCTGATTCCCACAAGATCGCGCATCAGGCCCTGGGCGTCCGCACACTCCTGCGAGCCTGCGTTGCCCAGCCGTTGTTTCAGGGCATTGCATTCCTCCAGTACCGTGGCGGCCACCTCGACTTGATAGAGATCGCTCGCCAACACTTGCAGCCTGACGCCGTCCGTCGACGGTGTCGCCGCGGCCAGGTCGTGTCCCAGCGCCTGAATCAGCGCGCCCAGCGCGCCGTGGATGTCGTCGTTCCCATAGCGTTCCAGCACCAGGTCCAGCGTGCGCGCCAACGACAGCTGGCCCAGGGCGATGTCGCGGTACGCGTGCTGGAAGCCGGCCAGCTCGTCAGCGGAACGCGCGAACGCGCTGGCCGTGGGCAGGGTGTTGATGCCGGCGCGGATTTCGGGGCCATGGGCGAGCTCCAGGTCGGCCAATGCATCGCGCAGGGCTTCGAGCGCGTGCGGCGCGGCGTCCTCGTGCTCGCCGCGCTGCAGCGCGTGCTGCAGCGCGAGGTATTGCTGCGTGACACCGGTAAACGCTTGCGCGGCCAGTTGCATGGGGGCGCCCCGGCCGCGCAGCAGCTCGGCGGTCAGGGCTTCCAGTTTTGCCTGCGCGTCGGGGTCGTGGGTGTGGGAAAACAGTTCCGCAAGCTGCGCCGCGTCCAGCCAGAGCATCGGACGTTCGGCCGTGACCTTGCGTTCGGAGTGATGCTTTTCCTCGGCAGCCTGCGCCATGTGCAGGCTGAGCTCCTCGGCCGCGTCCGCCAGCGATATGCCGGTGGGCGCCGGTGCGATGCGCTGGCCTTGCAGCCAGCCGGAGGAGGTGTTGGCCGAGGCGTCGTGGCGCCCCTGCATGGCGGCGTGGAAGGGATTGGGGGCGGCATCGATACGAGTCATGGGGAGTCCTCGGAGAAGGAACCATTTGCCTACTGGTGCAGTGAGTGTCGCGCGCGCGGCCATGGTTCCCGGAAACGGGCGCGATATTGGGCAATTCGCAGCCTGGAACTTGCCGCGGGCGCAGGGTTACTCAGCATGCGTCTTTCAACTCGAAGGAGCCCTCATGACCATTGATCTCGGAGTTTCACTCACGTCGCAGGCCGGCGGCCTGCAAGGCATCGACCTCAAGAGCATGGATATCCAGACTCTCATGGTGTATGTGCAGGGTCGTCGCGCCGAACTCCTCACGGCTCAAATGCAGACCCAGGCCGAAGTGGTGCAGAAGGCCAATGAACGCATGGCGCAGCTCAACGAGGTCCTGTCCGCGCTGTCCCGGGCCAAGGCCGAGTTTCCGCCCAATCCGAAGCCGGGCGACACCATCCCGGGCTGGGACAACCAGAAGGTCAGCCGGATCGAGGTTCCCCTCAATGATGCGCTGCGCGCTGCCGGCCTGACGGGCATGTTCGAAGCGCGCGATGGCCAAGTGACCGCCCCCGGCGGCCGGGGTACGCAGGTCGTGAACGGCACGGGCGTCATGGCCGGTTCCACGACCTATAAGGAACTCGAAAGTGCCTACACCACCGTAAAGGGGATGCTGGATACGGCGTCCAATACGCAACAGATGGACATGATCAGGCTGCAGGCCGCCAGCAACAAGCGCAACGAGGCTTTCGAGGTCATGACCAACACCGAGAAGCGGCGCAGCGACCTGAACAGTTCCATCACCAACAACATGCGCTAAGCGCTGCACAAAGGGGTATTCCATGCAGGAGCAAGACATCCAATCCATCATGCGTGCCGCGGAAGAGCTGGTCGAGCAGACCCGCAAGGCGTTGTGCAGCGTCGACGAGATCTACGCCCACGTTGGCGTCGACCCCGCCCGCCTGCGCAACCTGGCGGTCGAGCAGGCAAGGATAGAGGCCGAGGCCCAGGCGGCGTTCCGTGATGACCTCGCGGACATCGAGCGCGAGGCGGCGCGCGTCAAGGCGGCCAGCACCGATGCGCCGCAGGCCCGCAGGGTGCTTCACAACCACGTCTGAGCGCGGAGGCCTTCCATGCCAAAGTCAGTCGAGCAGGGCGGCTCCCCGGCGTCAGCTTCGCATGAGGCGTTGCGCCATATTCTCGACGCAGGCGCTTCGATGGGCAGCTTGCATGGGTTGGACGAGGCGCAACAGCAGGCGTTGTACGCGATCGCTCATGGCGCCTACGAACAGGGCCGCTATGCCGACGCGTTGAAAATGTTCTGCCTGCTGGTCGCGTGCGATCCGCTGGAAGCCCGTTATCTGCTGGCCCTGGGCGCCGCGGCCCAGGAGCTGGGGCTGTACGAGCATGCCTTGCAGCAATACGCGGCCGCGGCGGCTTTGCAGTTGGACTCCCCCAGGCCCCTGTTGCATGGCGCCGAGTGCCTGTATGCGTTGGGTCGTCGCCGCGACGCCCTGGATACGCTCGACATGGTGCTTGAGTTGTGCGGGTCGCCGGAGCATGCGGCCCTGCGCGAACGGGCCGAGTCGCTGCGCAGGAGCTATGCACGTGCCGACTGAAACGGCGCCATGTCCGCCGTCAAGATTTCAATTCGAGGAGGTTAGATATGTCTGTTTCTCCGACTTCGCCCGGCTCTTTCGGGGCCGGCCCTGTCTTTGACTCCGAATTGCAGGCCCCGGCCCCGTCGGCGCAGCGTCGCGGCGGTGCGGCGCCTGTGCCGCCGCCCGTCGATCGGCGCGGCGTCGAGCCGGGAGATCCCACGCTGGGCATGCTGCCCGCGCCCGATTTGCTCGCGGGGGGCGCCGTCAGCCGCACCCGCGCGGCGCTCGACGATCTGGACGCAGCACGGCTCGGTGAAGACATCTACACCTTGATGGCGGTGTTGCAACAGGCCAGTCAACAGATGCGGGAGGCCGCCCGTATCGCTCGTGATGCCGAGGCCACGCGGCAAACGCAGGCTCTCGGCGATGCGGCCAGCCAGATGCGCCAGGCGGCCAACGAGCGCATGGCCGGAGCGATCGTGGCGGGCGCCATGCAGATAGCGGGTGGTTTCGTGCAGCTGGGGGCGGGCCTGGCAGCGGGTTTGCAGGCCATGGGTGGCGCAGCTGCGCAAGCCAAGGGCGCCGCATTTTCCGAGCAGGCCTCGACAAGCCGCAAGGTGGCGGCCGGCTTGCACGATGCCCCCGAGCTGCAGGCAACGGTGCAGGCCCGCGCAACCCAGCTCGAAGCGCAAGCGGCCTCGTTTGGTGCTGACGCGGCTCGTTCGTCGGCAAAGTCGCAGCGCGTATCGAGCGTTGCCCAGGCCGGCGCCGCGACGGCCGGCGGTATCGGCGGCCTGACCAGCGCCGCCCAGGAACGCCGCGCCGCCGAGCACGAGGCCAGGCGCGCGGAGCTGGACGTCGAAGCGAAGGTGCATGAAACGGCCTCGCGGCGGGCCGACGAAGCCATGCAGCAGATGCTCGACATCATCCGCGGCATCAGGGAAAAGCTGGCCGGAATGGAGCAGTCCCGCAGCGAGACCGCCCGTAGCGTGGCCCGCAATATCTGAGTGTCCGGCTCCAACCTTCAATCTTGAGGATGACCGTCATGAGTACGACCATATCCACAGCCCCGAGCGGCGCCGCGCTTGCGCCGTCTCGCATAGATATGCGGGCACCGGAGCCCGGGAGTGCCGGCGAAGGCGCCGGCATCCTGGCGCCGGTGACGACGCTGGCTCTGGCGGCGGGCCGGCCGGCTTTTCCAGCGTCACCGTCGCTGCGCACCGCGCCCGTCCTGGATCCGCCAGTGCGCGATCTCAGCCCCGCCGACTTGGCCGACCTGCTGCGCGTCTTGCGATCCAGGGCGGTGGACGGGCAGTTGGCCACGGCGCGCGAGAACCTGCAGGACGCGCAAGTCAAGGCGAAGCAGAACACCCAGGCCCAGCTCGACAAGCTGGACGCATGGTTTCGGAAGGCCGAAGAGGCCGAGAGCAAGGGATGGCTGAGCAAGGTGTTCGGCTGGATCGGCAAGGTGCTGGCGGTCGTGGCATCGGCCCTGGCGGTGGGCTTTGCCGCCGTCGCCAGCGTGGCCACCGGCGCGGCGGCCACACCCATGCTGCTGCTCAGCGGCATGGCACTGGTCAGCGCCGTGACGTCGCTGGCCGACCAGATATCGCAAGAGGCGGGAGGCCCGCCTATCAGCCTGGGCGGGTTTCTCTCCGGGCTGGCCGGACGTCTGCTGACAGCGTTGGGGGTGGATCAGTCGCAGGCCGACCAAATTGCCAAGATCGTCGCCGGCCTGGCCGTGCCCGTCGTCTTGCTGATCGAACCCCAGATGCTGGGCGAAATGGCGCAAGGCGTGGCCAGGCTGGCTGGCGCCAGCGATGCCACCGCGGGGTACATAGCCATGGCGATGTCCATCGTGGCGGCGATCGCGGTCGCCGCGATCAATGCCGCCGGTACAGCCGGCGCGGGTAGCGCTTCGGCGATCAAGGGGGCCTGGGATCGGGCCGCCGCGGTAGCCACCCAGGTCCTTCAAGGGGGTACGGCAGTGGCGCAAGGCGGCGTCGGCGTGTCGATGGCAGTCGATCGCAAACAGGCCGATCTCCTGGTCGCCGACAAGGCGGATCTGGCGGCGAGCCTGACAAAACTGCGGGCGGCCATGGAGCGTGAGGCGGACGATATCAAGAAGATCCTGGCTCAATTCGACGAGGCCTATCACATGATCGCGAAGATGATCAGCGATATGGCGAGTACGCACAGCCAGGTCAGCGCCAACCTCGGGCGGCGCCAGGCGGTGTAGCGCCGGGCGCTCAAGGAATTTTCATGACTGTTCACGACGACGCGGCCGCGGCGCTGCGCGCCCGGCTGGATGCGCTGCCGGGCAGCCGGCGCCTGACGGCCGAGCAATTGGAAGTGATTTACGCGATGGCGTATGCGCACGTCGCCAGGTGCGAGTACGGCAAGGCGCTGCCCATCTTCGCCTTCCTCGCGCAGTATGGTCCCACGCGCAAGCATTACTGGGCCGGGCTGGCGCTATGCCTGCAGAAGACCGACCGTCCCGACGAGGCGCGCAATATCTATGCGTTGATCCTCACGCTCTATCCCGATTCCGCGGACGCCGTGTTGCGCACGGCCGAATGCGAGCTGGCGTTGGGTGAGAACGAACGGGCACAGGCGGCCCTGTTCGGCGCAATTGCCATCGATGCAGAAAGTGGGCAGCCAGGTCCGGTCTCGCACCGTGCGCGCGCTTTGCTCGATCTTATTTCAGTTTCACATCCGGAGTAACTCCATGCATTCAGACTCAGGTTCAGATTCAGGCTCAGACTCAGGCTCAGGCTCAGGCTCACCCATGGCCTCGTCGATACATCCATCGGAACCGATACAGCCGATGGAGCATGTGCTCGAGGAGGCCGACGCCCGCCTGCTTACCGAAGTGGGCTTTCTGGCGGCGGCCGTCAGCGATCTGACGCGCGCGGACGCCATTTTCAATGCATTGCAACGTGTACGGCCGGGCCGGACGTATCCCTGCATCGGCCTGGCGGTCGCCCGCATGAACGCCGGGCTGCCCGACGAAGCCGCCGAGATCCTGGCGAATTTCCAGCCGGCACAGGCGGAGGACCGCTCGGAACTGGACGCCTGGTGCGGGTTCGCCCTGTTGCTGGCCGGCCGCTCGGACGAGGCGCGCCGCATGCTGCAGCGAGCCATCGATGCGGGTGGCGAGGCGGCAAGGCTGGCGCAGGTCGTGTTGGACAGCGGACCCGCCATGATGCGGCCCGCGCCGTTGCAGTCCGAGCCATTACCTGGAGCTCCTGGATGAATTTGGATCTGACGGCGATCAACGCCGTGCAGGAACGGCTGCTCGCTCGATCGTTCGACATGCCGCGGTCTCCCGCGATGGCGGATCAGGCGCGCTTTGAGTTGGCGCTGGGCGAGATGCCCGGCGCATCGGCCCCGAACGGGGCGATCGCCCCGGCACCGGCCGAAGGCCCGGCGGCGCCGGTCGCGCTCGGCGAGCCGCTGGGCCGCCGCATTCTTGGACAGTTGCGCGGCGGCCTGGCCGATGTGGCAGGAAAATGGCGGGCGGTGCAGACGGGCTTGGCCGAGGTAAGCCAGGCGCCTACCGTGGTGGGTATGCTCGATCTGCAGGCCAGGTTGCTACAGGCATCCGTGGAGTACGAGTTGGTGGGCAAGGCAATAGGGCGCGCCACCCAGAACGTCGACACGCTGGCGAGAATGTCATGAACGCCATCGGGGCGATCCAACGGTATCGGCGCGGCGCGGGATGGGCGGCCCTGGCGCTCGCCCTGGCGCTGCTGGCCGGCTGCGGCGCCCGCGTCGAGCTGTTGGGCGCGGCGCCCGAGAACGAAGCCAACGAAGTATTGGCGGCGCTGCTCGAGGCAGGCATCGCTGCGCAGAAGCAGTCCGGCAAGGCCGGCTACGCGGTTTCGGTGCCGGCCGAGGCGGTGGCCCGGTCGCTGGAGATCCTGCGCGCAAGCGGCCTGCCCCGCGAGCAGTTCGACGGAATGGGGCGCATATTCCGCAAGGAAGGCCTGGTTTCATCGCCGCTCGAAGAGCGCGCCCGCTACATTTATGCGCTATCTCAGGAATTGGCCGACACCCTGTCGCAGATCGACGGCGTGCTCAGCGCCCGCGTGCACGTGGTGCTTCCCGAGCGCGGCGCGGTCGGCGAGCCGGCCACCCCTTCGACGGCAGGGGTGTTTCTCAAGTACCGCGACGGACAGAGCCTCGACGCGCTCGTGCCCGAGATCCGCAAGCTGGTCACGCATGCCATCCCGGGCCTGGCCGAGGACCGTGTATCGGTTGCCCTGGTGGTGGCCCAGCCCGTTCAGGCCGCACCCGTGCCGGTCGCGTGGCGCCGCGTGCTTGGCGTACAAGTCGCGGACGGATCGGTCCTGAGATTTTCGCTGTTGCTGCTGTTGTTGCCGGTGCTGTGCCTGATAGTGGCGGGGGCCGCGCTCTACGCCTGGCGCACGCGCTGGTCCCGCGGCGAAGGGCGCGGCGGCGCTGGCGCCGGCGCCACGGAAGGAGCCGGGCATGACTGAGAAGAGCGTGCTGCTTTCCGAGCGGCTCATGATATTCAATCTCCTGCCCAGCCTGACCCTGCATGCCAGTCGCCACGACGAGACGTTTCCAGCCGATTGGGTGCGCGCGTTGTGCAATGCCGACGCGGCGTTGGCCAACGCATGGCATCGCCATTGGTCGCGCTGGATCTTGTGCGAGCTGGGCCTGCTGGACCAGCCGGTCCTGAGCCTCGATCCGCCGCAGTTGAAGGTCGCGCTATTGTCCACGGACGCCTTGCGCACCTGCGCCGCCCATGCGGGAGCGCTGCTGTGCGCGCCGCGCCTGCGACGCGCGATAGACGGCGCCGAGGTCCGTACCTTGCATGCCGCGCTCGGGCGCGATGTGATGAATTTCGCCGTGTCTTCCGCGGCGCGGGCCCTGCATGACGGGATCGCCGCCAGTTCGGACTGGACCCTGGCCGCCACGGTCCAGGCGGCGCAGAAACTGGGCTGGGCCCTGCTGCGCGACGCCGTGCAGGGCGCCGCCGACGAGATAGCGCTGCGTTGCGCGTTGAAGTTGCCGCGCGACCTTGATCCCGCGCCCGTCCTGCCGCCCGAGGCGGCGCTTGCGCTGGTGCTGTCCATGCTCGAAATCCTGGATGCCGAATGGCTTTCCTCGTTCCCCGCCCAAGCCTGATCCAGGCGGTACGGCCCGGCCGTGCGGATCCCGCGACCGACGTCTTGCGCGCCGAAGACTACGCCGAGCTGCTCAGCGCCGCGCAGATCGTTGCCCAGGCACATCGGCGGGCCGACGAAATCGTGGCCGAGGCGCGAGAGGAGTTCGAGCGCGAGCGCAGGCGAGGCTATGAGGAGGGGCGCCGCGAAGCGCTTACGGATCAGGCGGAGAAGATGATAGAAACGGTAAGCCGCACGATCGACTACTTCGCGGGTATCGAGAACGAGATGATCGAACTGGTCATGAGCGCGGTCCGCAAGATCGTCGACGGTTACGACGACCGCGAGCGCACCGTGATCGCCGTGCGCAACGCATTGGCGGTCGTGCGCAATCAGCGCCAGATGACCTTGCGCCTGCACCCCGACGAGGTGGATGTGCTCCGGGAAGGCATGAACCAGCTGCTGGCGGCCTATCCGGGCGTGGGCTACCTGGACCTGCTGCCCGACGCCAGGCTGACGCCGGGAGCCTGCATACTGGAGAGCGAGATAGGCATGGTCGAGGCCAGCCTCGAGGACCAGCTGTGCGCCTTGCGGGCGGCCTTCGAACGTACATTCGGCCGGCGCGGATAGGGGCATGCGTCAGTACCACTACATCACGGAGATGATGCGGGTGGCCCTGCAGGATCTGTCCACGTTGCGGATAAAGGGCCGAGTGGTGCAAGTGGTGGGAACGATCATCAAGGCCGTCGTTCCGATGGTCAAGATCGGCGAAGTGTGCCTGCTGCGCAATCCTGGCGAGGACTTCGAGATGCACGGCGAAGTGGTGGGCTTTGTTCGCGACGCCGCCTTGCTCACGCCCATCGGCGACATGTACGGGATTTCCTCGGCGACCGAGGTGATACCGACCGGACGCACGCATATGGTGCCCGTCGGTCCGGGCTTGCTGGGACGCGTGCTGGACGGGCTGGGACGTCCGCTGGACGTCGCCGAGTCAGGGCCGCTGCATGCCCACAAGTTCTATCCGGTCTTCGCCGATGCGCCGGATCCGCTGACGCGTCGCATCATCCATGCTCCGCTGGAGCTGGGGGTGCGCGTACTGGACGGTTTGCTTACATGCGGGGAAGGCCAGCGTCTGGGAATTTTCGCAGCAGCCGGCGGCGGCAAGTCGACCTTGCTGGGCATGCTGGTCAAGGGCGCCGCGGTCGACGTGACGGTGGTGGCGCTGATCGGCGAGCGTGGGCGGGAAGTTCGCGAGTTCCTTGAGCACGAACTCGGTCCGGAGGGCAGACGCAAGAGCGTGATCGTCTGCGCGACCAGCGACAAGTCCTCGATGGAGCGTGCCAAGGCGGCATACGTCGCAACCGCCATCGCCGAATACTTCCGCGATCAAGGGCAGCGTGTACTTTTTCTGATGGACTCGGTCACCCGCTTTGCGCGAGCCCAGCGTGAAATCGGCTTGGCGGCAGGCGAGCCGCCGACGCGGCGCGGCTATCCGCCGTCGGTGTTTGCCACCCTGCCCAAACTGATGGAGCGCGCCGGCATGAACCAGACGGGTTCGATCACGGCGCTGTATACGGTGCTGGTCGAGGGGGACGACATGAACGAACCGGTGGCCGACGAGACGCGTTCGATACTGGACGGCCACATCGTGCTCTCGCGCAAGCTGGGAGCGGCGAATCACTATCCTGCCGTCGACGTGCTGGCCTCAGCCAGCCGGGTCATGAATGCCGTGGTGTCGCCACGTCACAAGTACCTGGCCGGACGTATGCGCGAACTGATGGCCAAGTACCAGGACGTCGAGCTGTTGGTGAAAATCGGCGAGTACAAGCAGGGCGCCGATGCGTCGACCGATGAGGCGATACAGAAGATCGGACAGATCAATGCGTTTCTCAGACAACTAACCGACGAACGCGAAGCATTCGAGGATACCGTACTGCGCATGGCTGAAATCATCGGACCCGAATCCTAATGGACCTGGAAAGCCTGCTTGCCATCAAGCATTTTCGCGCCGACCAAGCCCAGCTTGCGCTGAAACGCCAACAGCAGGCCTGCGCGGTTGCTGCCGCGGCGCAGCGCCAGGCGCAAGGCCGCCTCGACGATTGTCGCCTGTGGGCCGGGCAGCTCGAAAACCGTCTTTATGCCGAGCTGTGCCGGCGCATCGTCAAGACACGCGACATCGACGAGGTGCTGCAACGAGTGGGCCACGCCCGCGACCGCCAGGCCAGCCTGGCGCTGCAGCTCGACGACGCCGTGCGCCGCCACGAGCATGAAATCCAGCTGCTCGCGCAGCAGCGCGAGCAGCACCGGGAGTGCTTCCAGGCGCAGCAACGGATCGCCGAGTTGGTGCGCCTGCAGCAGGTCGAGGCGGCGGCCTTGCGCGAGAGCCTGGAGGATCGCGAAATTCAGGAAGCCATCGAATTGTCGGCGCGTGGGCGCGACGATGCATCGCGAGCCGGTGACGGCCTGGCGCGGCTATGAACCAGCCAGACGGGCTGGGTTCGCCCATGGCCGGCGGCGGGCAGCGCATGGGCGTGGCGCGCACGCCGTATGCGCGTCAGCCGGATCGGGATGCGCAGCGTGCCTTCGAGCGGGAAATGGAACAGGAGAAAGCGAAGGAAGAACTGTCCGGGTCGCAACGCCTGGCGCCGGGGCCGGCCTGCGTCGGCTGGCTGGCGTCGGTGGAACCTGCGGCCGGCCGTCCGCCGGCCAGTCTGGCCCAAGCGCTGGCAAGCGTGGCTGCGGGGCTGGCGGTAGGCGACGTGCTGGAGGGGCATCGCGAAGCCCGTATCGTTGTGGACGATACGCTGCTACCCGACACCACCTTGTCGGTACGGGAGGACGGCGGCTGGATCGTGGTCGCTTTCGCGTGCCGGCAGCGGGACGCTTGCGAGCGCCTGCACGCGTGCGCCGACCGGTTGGCCATGGAGCTCGCGCTGGAGCTGGCGCGCGATGTCGAGGTTACGGTGGCATGCGACGGCGAGCCGCACGAGCGGGTGGCGCGCGCGCAGCGGCCGTGGCGATGAATCGAGTGGCCGGCGGGGCGGCGGCGCAGGCCGCTGGCATGGTGGATCTCGCGGTTCCGCGGTTGAGCGCCGGCGAGGCCCATGCCCTGTCGAGGATTGCATGCCATGGCGCGCGATTCGACGTTCGGCTTGGCGAGCCGGCCGTGTGCTGGCACTGCGCCCTGACGCCTTGCGTGCATGGCGACCTTGCCGATGGCGAGATGGAAAGCCTGCAACTGCAATGGGCCGGGACGTACATCGGCCTGACGGTTCCGCGCGCGGCCGCGGCGGGATGGCTGGCGGCGCGCCTGCCCCGGTTTTCCGGCGTGGAGTTGCCGGAACCCATTGCGGCGGCGGCCCTGGAGGCAATGCTGGAGGAGGTCTGTCGAGGCATGGCCGGACTCGACCAGCAAGGCCCGGTCCGCGTGGCGCGGCAAGGCGGGAAGCCACCGGTTCAGCCGCATCGCTGGACCCTGACGGTACGGGCGCCTGACGGTAGCGTCTGGCGCGCGGTACTGGCATGCGACGCATGGGCCTTGCAAGCGGTCGCGGCGGCGTTGGATTCCGTTGCGCTTGCCGATGGTCCGGTCAATCCGGAGCGCGTGCCGGTCAGGTTGCGTGCCGATGTCGGCGCGGCGTCCGTGGCCGCAGGCCAGCTGCGGACGCTGCGAGCGGGCGACGTCGTGCTGCTCGCGCAGTACCGGGTGAACGATGCCGGAGAACTATGGTTGTCGGCCGGACCCAGCGCGATCCGGGTACGGGCCGAGCACGCGTCTTTTCGTGTAACTCAAGGTTGGACTCCCATCATGACGGAACCCGCGACACCTGACCCTGGCGAAACCCCGGCACAGGCCGAGGCGACGCTCGACACCGATCAGATACCCGTGCGCCTGACGTTCGACCTGGGCGAGCGCGAGTTCACGCTTGCGCAACTGCGCAGCCTGCATCCGGGCTGCACGTTCGACCTCGAGCGGCCCATCGCCGACGGGCCGGTCATGGTGCGGGCCAATGGCCTGTTGCTGGGCAGTGGCCGGCTGGTCGACATCGACGGCCGCATCGGCGTGGTATTGCAGTCGGTCAGGCCTGGACTCGCATGAGCGATACCGACCCCTTCAGCCTGGCCCTTTTTCTGGCGCTGCTGGCGCTGGTACCGCTCATCGTCGTCATGACCACGTCGTTCCTGAAGATCGCCGTCGTGCTTGCCTTGGTGCGCAACGCCCTGGGAGTGCAACAGGTACCGCCCAACATGGCCCTGTACGGCCTGGCGCTTATTCTTTCCGCGTATGTGATGGCGCCGGTCGTTCACAGGATAGGCACCGAGGTCCAGGCCTTGACCGCGCAAGCCGGGGAGTCCGGCACCGCCGCGCCGATGGCGCTGGACGCCGTGCTTGGCGTGGTCGAGCGAGGAGTGGCGCCGCTGCGGGCCTTCATGTTGCGCAACAGCCAGCCGGCCCAGCGTGATTTCTTCCTGCGCACAGCGCGTCATCTGTGGGGCGAGGAGGCATCGCGGGACCTGTCGGAAGACAACTTGCTGGTACTGACGCCCGCATTTCTGGTTTCGGAGCTGACCGCCGCATTCCAGCTTGGCTTTCTGCTGTACCTGCCGTTCATCATCATCGACCTCATCGTATCGAACATTCTTCTTGCCATGGGAATGATGATGGTTTCTCCCGTGACGATCTCCATGCCGTTGAAGCTGTTCCTGTTCGTCATGGTGGACGGCTGGACGCGCCTGATCCAGGGCCTGGTGCTTTCCTATCGGTGACCAGCATGCAAACCCAAGACCTGGTTTCGTTCATGACACAGGCGTTGTACCTGGTGCTCTGGCTGTCGTTGCCGCCCATCGCCGTGGCGGCGATCGTGGGAACGCTGTTTTCCCTGTTGCAGGCCTTGACGCAGGTGCAGGAGCAGACCCTGTCCTTCGCCGTGAAGCTGATAGCCGTGTTCGCCACGCTGATGCTGGCGGCCCGGTGGATAAGCGCGGAAATCTATAACTTCACGATTGCGGTGTTCGATGCCTTTCATCGGATCCACTGAGCGGCCAGTCGATGCACACGGAGTTCAATTTCGTCGAGGCGAAGGTTTTCCTGGGAACGCTGGCCATGACGCAACCGCGGATACTCGCGGCCATGCTCTTTCTGCCGATGTTCAACCGTCAGTTTCTGCCTGGTCCGCTGCGTTACGCCGTCGGCGCCTGTCTCGGGCTGATCGTGGTTCCCCAGCTGGCGCCGCAGTATGCCGCGCTGGATATCGGCTGGCCCCGGCTGCTGGCGCTGCTGGCCAAGGAGGCGATGGTGGGCATGTTCCTGGGTTGGCTGGCTGCCTTGCCATTCTGGATCTTCGAGGCCATCGGCTTCGTCATAGACAACCAACGGGGCGCCAGCCTGGGCGCTATCCTCAACCCCGCCACGGGCAACGATTCGTCGCCCCTGGGCATTCTCTTCAATCTGGGATTCATGGTGTTCTTCCTGACGGCGGGCGGATTCGGGTTGTTCGCCACGATGCTGTATGACAGTTTCGGGTTGTGGAACATCTGGGCGTGGTGGCCATCCATGCCCGCGCAAGGCGCCGTGCGGATGCTGGACCAGTTCAGTGGCTTTGCCGCGCGTGTCCTGCTGCTGGCCTCGCCGGCCATCGTGGCCATGTTCCTGGCCGAGCTGGGCCTGGCCCTGATCAGCCGCTTCGCGCCTCAACTGCAGGTGTTCTTCCTGGCTCTGCCGGTAAAGAGCGCGCTGGTGCTGCTCGTGCTGGTGCTGTACATGGCAACGTTGTTCCAGTATGCAGGCGAAATCCTGGGTTCTGTGGGCCGGATCGTGCCGTTCCTGCATTCAGCGTGGCCCGGCTCATGAGCGGCGAGAAAACCGAGCAACCCACCCCGAAGCGCCTGCGCGATTCCCGCGAGAAAGGCGAGGTCGCACACAGCCGGGACTTTACCCAGACGGCGCTGATATGCGCCTTGTTCGGGCACTTTCTGATCAATGCCCCGTCCATTCTCGCATCGCTGCGAGCGCTGATACTGGCGCCGGCGGCCTTTGCCGACCAGGCGTTCGCCGTCGCATTGGGGCCCGTGCTGACGGAAATCCTCGATCAGGCCGTCCGCGTGCTCGCTCCGCTGATTCTCATCGTGCTTGGGGTGGGGATGTTCGCCGAATTCCTGCAGGTAGGCGTCGTGCTGGCGTTTCGAAAGCTCAAGCCTTCGGCGGAGAAACTGAATCCCGCCGGCAATCTGAAGAATATCTTCTCGGCGCGCAACCTGATGGAGTTCATCAAGTCGGTATGCAAGATCCTGTTTCTGGCGGTGCTGGTCACGTTGGTGATACGGGATTCCTTGCAGCCGCTGATGGCCGTTCCCCATAGCGGGCTGGACGGGTTGCGAACGGGCGTAGGCCGCATTCTGCAGGTCATGGTCTGGAACATCGGACTGGCGTACGGGGCGATTTCGCTGGCGGACCTGGCTTGGCAGCGTTACCAGTATCGCAAAGGCTTGCGGATGAGCAAGGACGAAGTGAAGCAGGAGTACAAGGAGATGGAAGGCGATCCCCATATCAAGCAGCAACGCAAGCACCTGCACCAGGAGCTGATCATGCATGGCGCGGCGGCCCAGGTTCGCCGGGCGACGGTGCTGGTGACCAATCCGACGCACCTGGCCGTGGCCCTGTACTACGCGGCGGGCGAGACGCCCCTGCCGCGCGTGCTGGCCATGGGGCAGGGAGCCGTGGCCGCTCTCATGGTCGAGGCCGCGCGCGATGCCGGCGTGCCGGTCATGCAGAACGTCGCGCTGGCCCGCGCCTTGCACGACCAGGCGGAGGTGGACCAATACATTCCCGGCGAGTTGGTGGAGCCGGTGGCCGCGGTGTTGCGGGCGGTGCGCCAGGCACTCAAGGAGCAGACATGACAGCAACCATTCATCCCGATATTGCCGATTATGCGCGACGCCATGGCCTCGATCCGTCGGTCGACGCCGATGGCGGGCTTGCCGTCCGGATTGACGGACGGCATCGCGTCAGGTTGATCCCCGCCGAGGACGGCATGCTGATGTTGCGGGCGCGGCTGGCCGAGCTGCCCGATGGGTGGCAGGCGCGCGCGGCGCAGTTGCGCCAGGCGGGCCTGCTGGCCAGCGCCATGGCCCCTGCGACGGATGCGTACTGCGGCATAGACCAGGGCGAAACCGCGTTGTACCTGCACCAGCGCGTCGCACCGGCCGGCAGTGCGCTGGCGGTGGACGAGGCGGTGGGCGAGTTCGTCAATGCCTTGGCCACTTGGAAAAGGGCGATGGCGCAATGGCAATAGGTCGGCTTGGGTATCTTGTCCGCGGCGCATGGGCCGGGGGTGTCATGCTGTTGGCGGCCGGTAGCGCGTGGGCGGCGCCGAACTGGCCTTTGGCGCCGTATAGCTACTACGCGCAGCAGCAGAGCCTGTCCGATGTGCTGCGCGAGTTCGCCGCAGGCTTCAGCCTGGCGTTGCAACAGGGCAAAGGGGTGCAAGGCGTGGTCAATGGGCGTTTCAATGCGCGCACACCCACGGAGTTCATCGAGCGTCTCAGCGGCATCTATGGGTTCAACTGGTTCGTGCATGCCGGCACGCTGTATGTCAGCCGCACCAGCGACGTGGTTACCCGCGCGGTGGATGCAGCCGGAGCTTCGCCGTCGGCGTTGCGCCAGGCCTTGCTGCAACTGGGCATCCTGGACGAACGTTTCGGGTGGGGAGAGCTGCCGGCGCAAGGCGTGGCCATGGTGTCAGGGCCGCCGGCCTATGTCGCGCTGGTCGAACAGGCGGTAGCGGCGTTGCCCAAGGGGGCCGGCAATCAGCAGGTGGCGGTGTTTCGCCTCAAGCATGCTTCCGTGAGCGACCGGGTGATCCGTTATCGAGACCAGCAGGTCGTTACGCCGGGGATGGCCACCATGCTGCGCCAATTGATCCTGGGGGCGGGGCCGGGCAACGACGCGGCGCTGGCCGCGGTGGCGGCGCCGCTGCGGGAAAATCCGCCGGTGTTCGGCGATGCGGCCGCTGACGGGAAAGCGCCGCTCGCTGGCGC
This sequence comes from Bordetella bronchiseptica, assembly GCF_900636925.1. Classification (NCBI taxonomy): domain Bacteria; kingdom Pseudomonadati; phylum Pseudomonadota; class Betaproteobacteria; order Burkholderiales; family Alcaligenaceae; genus Bordetella; species Bordetella bronchiseptica. Next base: position 3,436,325 of record NZ_LR134326.1, on the reverse strand, counting down.
GGCCCAGGCAGCTGGCCGGCGCCTGAGCGAGCCCAGCGTGCAGGCCGACACGCGCCTCAATGCCTTGATCGTGCAGGATATTCCCGAACGGATGCCGATCTACCGTGCCCTGATCGAGCAGTTGGATGTGCCCAGCACCCTGATCGAAATAGAGGCCATGATCGTGGACGTCAATACCGATCTGGTCAACGAGCTGGGTGTCACCTGGGGGGCGCAGATCGGAACCACCAGCCTGGGGTATGGCGATCTGGGGCTGCGTCCCGGCAACGGTCTGCCCGTGGACGGCGCGGCGGCCGAGCTGGCGCCCGGCACCTTGGGGATCAGTGTCAGTACCCGGCTGGCGGCGCGCTTGCGTGCGTTGGAGTCGGACGGGCAGGCCAATATCCTGTCTCAGCCGTCCATCCTGACCGCCGACAACCTTGGCGCCATGATAGACCTGTCGGATACCTTCTACATTCGCACCCTGGGCGAGCGCGTAGCGACGGTCACGCCTGTCACGGTGGGTACGTCGTTGCGTGTGACGCCGCGCTATATCGCCGCCAAGGGAGGACGCCAGGTGGAATTGGCGATCGATATCGAGGACGGACGGGTCTTGCAGGAGTATCCCATCGATGGTCTGCCCCGGGTCCGGAAAAGCAGCATCAGCACGCTGGCGGTGGTGGGGGACGAGCAGACGCTGCTGATCGGCGGCTACAACAATCGCCGTGACGAAGAGCAGGTCGAGAAAGTGCCGCTGCTGGGAGATATCCCCGGCCTGGGGTTCTTGTTCTCGAGCAAGTCCCGGGCGGTACAGCGCCGCGAGCGGCTGTTCCTGATCCGGCCGCGTGTCGTGGCCATCGAGGGCAAGCCGGTCTTCAGCCCCGTTGCGGGCACGTCGCAGGTGTTCATGAGCACGGGCTGGGGCGGGCATGGCAGCAGCCTGAGCATTGCACCCGGCGAGAGCGGGCATACACAAGTGCGTCATGATGCCCGGGCGGGCAGGCGGGTCCGGCTGGTGCCGGATGCATTGCATGTGGAGTATGGCGAGGCGGGGGAGGCGTCGCCCTGAGCGTGGCCCGGGCAGGGGGCTACGGCACGCTGTCGTAGCCTCGTTCGCGCAGTGCTTCGCGCAAGGCACAGCGGGCGCGGGAAAGTCGGCTGCGAATGGTTCCTACAGGAACCGAAAGCAGTGCGGCAGCCTCTTCATAGGAGAGTTCTTCCACGCCGACCATGAGGATCACGTCGCGCATGCTTTCGGGGAGCTGCTCCAGCGCTTCGCGTAGCAAGCGCATGCGTTGACGCTGCTCGGTCACGGCTTCGGGGTTGGGCGCACTGCATGGCATGACACCCAGGCTGGCGTCGGAGGTGAATTCATAACGGCGCTCTGGCGCACGCGACAAGTGATTGCGGACCAGATTGAGCGCGATGCCGTACAGCCAGGTGGAAAGCTGGGAGTCGCCACGAAACGATTGATACGCGCGGGCCGCTTCGGCGAAAGCCTGTTGCGCAAGGTCCTCGACGTCGCTGCTGTGGCCGATGTGCTTGGCGATGAATCTCTGCAATCGGCCGGCATGTTCGGCTACCAGGCTGCTCAGCAACTGCTGGTCCGATCGCTCGGTGGCGATATCGGGATATGCGTTGTCCGGTTTTTCGAGAGAAGCGGGAAGACCGGATGACGGGGGAGAAACCATGCAAAGCGATACCAAGTGAAAGGGTGATAATTCACGTCACCAAGATACTGACTGCCGGTTTTATCCGGCAGTTGTTAACTTCCGAAACTAATGTCGGATCGCGGTCGCTACCGGAGCATTCAGATACAACGCGCTGAATGCCTTCCGTAAAACTTACGATGCGACGTATGAGGACTACATCAGGTGGTGCGCAAGGACCTCGCGCAACCATTCTTGCGCCGTATGGGCGGATACCGGCGCCTTACCTGATTGTGCGGCGGATGCGAAGCGCTGCTGCATGCTTTCGTCGATCGTGGCACGCAACGTTCCGGATATCTGATCGGGAGAGACACCGGTGTCGTGACAGACTTGTCGGAAGCCGGCGGTGTCGGCGCGCGCCGACCAGGACAGGAAGGTAAGGAAATCCACGCCCTGCAGGGCGTGGCGTGAGGTTTCCGCCATGTCGACGGCTCGCGTGACGACACGCGCCGACAGCGATGTCGTCGGGGCCGCGTGCAGATCGAGCTCCTTGGCGACGGCGCGGGCGATTCCCGTGCCGTAGGCCAGCGCCAGCGCGCTGGAAAACATGACAAGCGTGTCCTCGTCGGTGGCGACCCAGGATACGTTGCGCCCTGATGGCGTCGTGCCGGATGCGATGACCTGGAACTGCTCGCCTGCTTTGGTGACATAAAGGGTCTCTCCTTGGCTGGCGGCGCGCGCAAAGACATCAAGCTCCAAAGCAGGTAAAGCGGGTGGGATCTGGAAGTTCATGCGGTGGGCCGTTGTCTCGAATCCTTGGGTGTATCGCGTTCTACGGAGCGGGAACATGGAATATGCACTGTGTGACGCTTTCGGCTCTTCGGTTCCATGCCGGCATGACAAACCCGACGGCATGCATGCCTCGCTCCCGTCCGGCCATCGAGGCTCGCCTTGAACGCTGCGCAAAGTGTCGGCCATACGCTGGGCCTCGAGCTGGAAATGGTGGTGGCCTGTCGTGCGACCGGGGCCAGCCATCCGGTGGCGCGTCATTTCGAATCGCTGCGCAACTTGCGCCGTCAACGCGGAGAGTCCGTGCAGGAGTGCCGGCTGGGCGCGCGCCTGTGCGGGGTGGGCGGTCCCCATGGCCTGAGCGGGCTTGATAACGGCTATAACCTGCTCGAAACCGCATTCGCGCCTGTGAACGGCGGCGCGGGAGGGCTGCGCCGATTGGCCGAAGCGGTGCGCCGCGAGCTGCGCGACACGCAGCTCGCCTTGGCCGCGGAGGGGGCGATGCTGATCAACGCGGCCGAGCATCCCGCCGCCAGCCTGGATGCCGACTGGTACCGGCGAGTGCGGGTGCCGCGGCCCATCTACGAGGAGCTCGTCGGCCAGCGAGGCTGGCTGCACCGGATCGGGATAGACGCCAAGGCACAGAACAGCCCCTGCACGTCGGTTCCCGTGGCCATTGCCGCGCGCTGCCTGAACGTCGTGCTGGCGCTGGCTCCCGCGCAGATCGCCATGTTCGCCAACAGCCCGCTGGAGGCAGGGCGGGTGACCGGTCTCAAGGAAAACCGCCTGACCCTGTGGCCGCGCATGTTCCGAGGCGCGCGCTACCTGGGCGACGACCTGCTGCATCGCCTGCCTGCAAGGCCGTTTCGCGATCTCGGCGATTATTTCCGCTGGATGTTCGGCGGATTGACCTCCAGCCGGGCGCTACCGCCGGGCGATGCTTGCGACTACAAGAACGCCGATGTGGCCTGCCTGGTGGGAGCTCCTTCGCTGGCAGAGTTCCTGTATGCAGGCGCGTGGCCGGCGCGAAACCTGAATGATGGCGGTTCCGTGCGTCTGGCCGCGCGCAGCGAACATTTCGTCTATTCGCAGTTCGCGCAGTTCCTGGACGCGCGTTGGCGCTACAGGATGCCGATCGTCCCCGCCTTGCCGGCGCTGTTGCGAGCCTGGGACAGGCAGGGCGGCCTGGAAGCGCTGTTCGAGCAGGCCGGCGCGCAAGGTTACATCGAGGGGCGCGCGCCGGGCGCGGTATTTGCCGATGCCGACTTGCTGCGCTCAGCCGGCGATGCCGTCGCGGCCAGCGCGCCGATGGCGGCGTCGGCGCTGCAATTGGGGCTGTTGCGCAATCTGCACGACGCCGAGGCCCTCGTGAGGCGATGGGGCTGGCTGCGCTTGCGCGCGTTGCGCGATCGGGCCATCGCTTTGGCGTTGGACGATGCGCAGGTGCGCTGCCTTTGCCAACAGGTCGTGGCGGTAGCCGAAGGCGGACTGGCCGGCGACGAACAGCAATGGCTCGATTATGTGCGCTACGTGGTGGAAACCGGCGAGACCGCCGCGGACCGCATGCTGCGCTTGTGGCGCCAGGCGCGCGGCACGCCTGAGATGCGCCGCGCACAGGTATGCCGGCAGCGCGCGGTGCTGTCCTAGGATCCGGCACATTCTTTTCCAGGTCTCGTTGGCCAGGCCCGTCAGTGCTCCGCTTCGTACACCTCGTCGGCCGCCAGCAGAATATCCACCGGTGGGTCGAAGCCGATGCGCCGCGCCGTTTCCAGATTGATGGCTATCTTGGCGGGGGCATTCCAGACCTGGCTGATGCTGCGCGGCTTTTCCCCATTGAAAATGCGGGCAATGGTCTGGGCGTGGAACATGCCTACGCTGGAGTAGTCCGCCTTGGCCAGGCTCATCAACAGGCCGGCCTTGACCTCGTCGGAGCCTTGCATCGAGAAACTGGGTACGCGGGCGGCGCGCAGCAGCGCGGCGAGCTGCTTGACGGACTTCGAGGTGATGCCCCGGTGCTCGGTGACGTAAAAGGCGTCGACTTCGCTCGACAGCTTCTGGTAGCAATTCAGAACGTTCTGGGTTGCTGTGGCGATGGGGATGCCGGTCGCGCGTGCGTCGCAACGCTTGACGGAGAAATCCAATGTCGGCATTAGTGCAGCGACCTTATCGATGGCTGCGTAAGTGCGGCCTGCTTCGGTGTCTTCGTAGACCAGTCCAAGCGTCTTGAACGGCACGATGTCATGGAGCAGCTGGATCTGCCGCTGGTAGTGGTCGGGCTGTACCCGGGCATGCAGGTTGTCCTGGCCGCTGTCGGCTGCACTGGGTATGATCCGGGCGCTTATCGGGTCGGTCGACGAGACGACCACGGTAGGTACCGGCGTGCCCAGTTCGACCATGTCCTGTCCGGCCCAGGTGCCCATGGCGATGATCAGGTCGATGTCCTTGGCGCCACGCAGGCGTGCCGCAACGGCTTCGCGCACGGCGGGCCGCAAGGCGGTGTCGAAGTTGCCGGGCTGCCACCACGCATCGGGCACGAACTCGATGTAGTTGCTGCGGGCATGCGTGGCCAGGTAAAGCCAGGCCTTTCGCATATCGGTTATCTCAGGCATGTCGTCGATATGCAGCCATCCGAGCTGTTGCAATGCGCGCGCGATCGCGTAGAGCGTGCGCGGATACTCTTCGTACTCGCCGCTACCCACATAACCGATGCGCCATTTCCGGCCGGAGGTATGGGAGGGAGGCGGAAGGCGGGGCGAGGTAAGGGCGACGTCGGAGCTCAGGGCCGCGACAGGGGGAGGGCTGGATGCCGCCGCGATGGGCCACGCGAGGCCAAGAAGCAGGGCGAGCGGGGCGAGTATTCCGGGGCGAAGGGTCATGGGCGATGAATGGCGATGATAGTGAGATCGTCGGATTGTTCGGAATCGGCGGCGAATTCGCGTAGGTCGTGCAGAATGTGCTCGATGAGTTCGGCCGCTGCGCGCGGCGCGCCCTGCATCAGGGCGACCAGCCGCGGCAGCCCATACTGGGCGCAGCCGCCGTGGATGGCTTCGGTGACGCCGTCGGTAAACGCGACCAGCGAGGTGCCGTTCGGCAAGGTGGTGCTCAGGGTGGAATACGCTTCGTTGTCCAGCACGCCGCAGGCCGCGCCGCTGCTTCCTTGAAGCAGGCGAACCTCGCCTCGTTCGTCGATGAGCAACGGCGGCGGGTGGCCGGCGTTGACCCAGGCCAGGGCGCCTGTTTCCGGGGTGAAGACGCCTATCAGCAAGGTGACGAACATCAGCTTGGGGTTGTTCTCGGCCAGACGGTGGTTCACCTTGGTGGCGATGGCGCCCGGGTCGTGCTCTTCTTCCGCCACGCTGCGTATCAAGGTCCTGACGATGGCCATGAACAGGGCCGCGGGCACGCCTTTTCCGGATACGTCGCCGATGGCAAAGCACAGACGCCCGTCTGCCAGCACGAAGTAGTCGTAGAAATCCCCACCGACCTCCCGGGCCGGGTACATGACGGCACGCAACTGGCTGCCGCGCGTGGCCGCATCGGACAACGGCTGGGGAAGCAGGCCAAGCTGGATGGAGCGGGCAATGCTCAATTCGCTTTCGAGGCGTTCGCGGTTCGATATCTGCGCCATCAGGGCCCGCACATTGTGGTGCAGCTGTTCGTTCATGAACAGGAACGATTCGGCGAGTTGTCCGACTTCGTCGCGCCGCCGGCGCGGCAGGCATGCCACCGACGGCGGAACCCGGATCGGCTCGGTGAGGTCCTGGTTGGGAAGCTGGCGAGCGTAGTTGCTCAGTTGCGCCAACGGCCGGGCGATGCGCACCGCCACCACCCATGCCAGCATCAGCCCGGCCAGCAAGGTGGCGGCGAAGATCAGTGCCTGCCGGCGCACCAGGTTCTGTGCCGGGTCGGTCAGGTCCGGCTCGGGAACGACACCGATGATGGTCCAATGCAGCGGCTTGTATCGCAGGGCGTCGATCTGCCAGGCGCTTTCGCCGTTGGTAAAGCGCAACGTCAGGCCGCGGGTAGACGAGATTTCGGCAAGCATCGTATGCAATACCCGTCCTGATTCGACGTCTGTCGAGTCCAGCAGCCGGGCGGCCGACGGGGGCGGCGGCACGATCACCGTGCCATCGTCCGCAACCACGAACACGAAACCATGGCGGCTGAGCCGCAGCTCCGACAGGTTCCGGTCTATCGCGGCAATCATGCTGGCTTTCTGGGCGGCAACCTTGTCGATGATGGCTTGTGAGCTATCGGAGATGGCGAGAACCCACTTCCACGCGGGGAAGTACACGAAATAGGCGTGCCGCATCTGGGCGGACTCGTCCAGGGGAGACGGATAGATGGCGAAGCCGCGACCGCCGTTGCGGCTTTCCTCGTACATGGCGGCGGCGAGCGGCCGGCCCTTGAAATCGCGGATCCCGGAGAGGTCCCGGTCGATCATCCGGGGGTTGGTGCTGGCCAGCACGGTGCCTTCCGCGTCATAGGCGAAGGCGACGCGGCGTGGCCCCAGGTCGAGATGGTTCAGCCAGACACGCGCCATGCCCTTGGCGGCGCCGGTAGTGACGTGTCCGCGCTCGGCCTGCGCGGCATAGGCGTTCAGCACCGATATCACGACCGCGCTGAGCTGGATCAGTTGCCTGCGGCTTTCCCGGATGGTGCGGATCTTGTCGTCGAGCAGCGTGGACCAGCGCGTGTCGGTGTCACGAACTACCAAGTCCATGATGTTACTGACGGCATGCAGTTCGTTCTTGATGATGTTGTTCGTGACATCGCGCTGGGTCACGAGCATCACGACGATGCCTACGAGTAGCAGCGTGGATGCAATGAGCAGGAGGAACTTCCCACGCAATGAAAGCGGCAGCTCTAGCCGGGGAGTACGGCGCATGAACATGAAAGGGTTTCGTACTACGTGCGGGCAGCGCGCGTTGGATTGCGTGACATGCCGTCACGGGCTGCCGCATGGTTGGATTCAGCCATGAGTACGTGGTTCGATCGCGGAAAAGGGGCGTTGCGCAAGCTGAACTCGCGCCCATTGCTGGGCGTGACGCTGGCATGCGTGGCGTTGCTGTGGCTGGCGCAGGGCCTGACCGGATTGTTGACGCTGAGCGCCCTGCAGCGGCAGATCGTCGACGCGACCGCCGCGCGGGTCGAGGCGAGCGCGCGGCAATCGGCGATAGTCATCGAGAACGGCGTGCGCCTGGGCAAGCCGCTGGAGCAGTACTTCGGCCTGCGCGACCTGCTGGACGGGTTGCTGGAGGAGTCCCATGGTGTCACCGGAGTAGCGGTTGTGCTGAAAGACGGCCGATTAGTGGCGTCGGCCGGAGTGTTGGTTCCGCATGCGGCGCGGCTGGCGCGCGCTTTGGCCTTTCCCGATGATGAGCCGGACGTGCAGCGCCAGCCGTCGGGCAGCGTACGCCTGGTCGGCGACGAAGCGGTTTCGCTGGGTATTCCGTTGGCCGGAAGCGACGGCATCGTGCGAGCCGCGCTGGTGCTGGGCTGGCCGCGCGATCCCGCCTTCATGCATGCGCTGATGTGGCGCAACCTGCAGGCCCTGGCCTTGGTCACGGCGGCCGTTGCGCTGGCCCTGGCGCTGGCGCTGGCGTTGGTCCTGCGCCGCGGCGAACGGCGCAGGCGGGAGCGCGGCGGCGCCCGGGCCCGTTTCGTGCTGCCCCTGGTCGCGCTGTTGCTGGCGCAAGGCGTGTACGCGGGCTACACGATAGACATGTTCCGGGACGTGTGGCTGGATGTTGTCCGCCACAATGCCGTCGTGCTGGCCACGGGTTTGCAGCGCGGCCTGGATCGCGTATTGGGCTACGGCCTGGAACTGCACCAGTTGCGCGGCGTGGACCGGCTGTTTTCCCGCACCATACATGCCTATCCATTGATCGGCTCGATCGCGCTGGTGGCAAGCGATGGCAGGGTGCTGCAGGAAGTGGACGCGCGCGGTAGCGTCACCGGCGACGCGCAGCGGCGATTTGCGGACGACCCGGGCTACACGGTGTCGCTGCCGCTGGGCGGCCCCGACGCCAGCCGTGGCGCGCTGGCCCTGCGGCTGGACGGCGGCGCGGTCGCGGCGGCCTTGCGTGATCGCGCCCTGGACGCGGCGACGGTGGCGGTCGTGGCGCTGGTGGTGGCGGTCGAGTTGTTGCTGCTGTTGGCGGTGGTCATGAACCGGGCGTTGCCGAACGGACAAGGCCGGCAACCGTCTGCTGACGGTACGGACGTGGGCGGATTGACGCGCCCCGTGATGTTCGGCTATCTGTTCGCCTGCGCCATGCCGGCCAGTTTCTTGCCGCTGTTCGCCCGCAGCCTGCCCGCCGCGAACCTCCCCTTGCCGCCTGGCCTTCTGATAGCCTTGCCGATCTCCCTGGAGATGGGGTGCGGGTTGCTCGCGGCCTTGATGGCGGGCAGATTGAGCGAGCGCAAGGGTTGGCGCCATGCCGTGCTGCAGGGCTTGCTGCTTTCATGTATCGGATTCGTGGCCAGTGCGTTGGCGCCCAATCTGGCATGGTTCGTGTCGGCGCGTGGCGTCGTCGGCCTGGGATACGGCTTGACGTGGATGGGCCTGCAGGCATTGGTTGTCAGCCGCAGTCCGCCGACGCATCGCGGCCGCAGCATGGCCGGTGTGGTCGCGGGCCTGTTCGCCGGGCAGCTCTCGGGCGTCGCCGTGGGCGCAATGCTGATGGAGCAGCTCGGTTTCCGCGCCGTCTTCGCGATCGGGGCGGTCTTGCTCTTGCTGCCCTTGGCCGGCGTTGCCTCGCTGTTGCGGGCCTGCGCGCTCCCTCCCGCAATGGCCGCCTCGACCTCCGCCCCGCAGGGCAGGCGCGCGCCCTTGGGGCCCCTGCTGCGCGGGCGCGGCTTCGGCATGTTGCTGCTGACGAGCGTGATTCCATTTTCGATAGCCCAGGTGGGCGTGATGTCGTTCGCCTTGCCCCTGTACCTGGAAGCCGAAGGGGCGGCGCCGGCGAGCATCGGGCGCATATTCATGATCTATGGGGTTTGCGTGGTCTACCTGGGGCCGCTTGTGGCCAGGTGGGTCGACTGGTCCGGCGTGCGCTGGCCGTGGATCGTGTTGGCGGGAGCGCTCGGGACCGCCGGCTTGCTGGTGTTCCGGCTGCTGCCTGACGGATTGCTCGCCGCTGGCGTGGCGCTCTCGCTGCTTGCCTTGGCCGGCTGTTTCGCGGGCGCCTCGCAAATGCCCTATATGCTGGAGTTGCGCGCTGTTCGCGAGCATGGCGCCGCGGGCGCGGCCAGCGTGATGCGCGCGGCCGACAAGCTGGGGCAGATGCTGGGGCCCTTGCTGATCGGGGCGCTGTCGGGTCCGCTCGGAATGGGCGCCGCCATGGCGGCGCTGGGGATGATGTACCTGGGCGCCACGCTGTGGTTCGTGCTGGCGTGCCCTTGGCGGCAGGGCGGCGGCTAGGCAAGGGGGCCGCGCAGCAGCGCCGCGTGGTCGGCTCGCATCAGGGGTACGCGCGCCGTCAGCCCGGTGAGCAACTCGGCGGCGATGGTGTCCGCCGCGTGCGCGATGTGTTCGACCGGCAGCTGCGGCGAGCCCCACAGTACGACGGGCGCGCCCCGGGCCGCGGCGGGGATCGGCCGCAGATCGACAGCCATCAGGTCCATCGAAATCCTGCCCACCGTCCGTGTCAGCACGCCGTCTACCTGGACAGGGAAGCTGGCTCGTGGATTGTGCGGGTAGCCGTCGCCGTACCCGCAACGCACCAACCCCAGCGCCATCGGCTGGTCGGCCACGAACGCGCAACCGTAGCCGACCGAGGCGCCGGCAGGCAGTTTCTGCGTCGCGCACAATGTGCTGCGCAAGGTCATGGCGGGGCGCAGGCCCAGATCGCGCCCGACGCGGTCCGGAATGGGGCTTACGCCATACAGTGCCAGACCGGGACGGACCCAGTCGGTTCGCGCCGCCATCGTCGGCATGACACAGGAGGCCGCCGAATTGCAGGTGGAAACCGGCCCCGGCAGGCCCCGGATGCAGGCCTCGAAATCGGCGTGCTCGCGTTCGAGATCGCCGACGCTGGCGGCGTTCGCGTAGTGGTTCAGATGGCCCACGCCACGCAGCGCGCCATGCTGCTGCAGCTCACGGCAGCGCGCATAGGCGCGCCGATACTCGCCGGCGTCCAGCCCGCCCAGCCGCGTGGCGCCGATGTAGCGCAGCCATACCCAGGGCGCGCACGCATACAAGGGCTTGCCTGGCAGCCATTCGAGTTGCGTCATGTCGGTGATGACCAGGTGCAGCTGTTGCAGCGTCAGGAGCGCGGCCTCGCGTTCGTGGGTCAGCCCGGCATAGACCATGATGGGACCGCGCCAGCCGACACGGCGGCACTGGTGGGCTTCGTGCAGATGCCGGACGGCGATGCCGTCGGCGGCGCGCAGGCCCGGCAGAACATTGTGCAGTCCGTGCCCATAGGCATCGGCCTTGACGGTGGCCCATATGCGCGGACCATCGACGCCCACGCCCAGCCGTTGGCGCAGGACTTCCAGGTTGTGGGCCACCGCAATCGGGTCGATGCAGGCATGGAGGCCGGGAATCGGAGCGTCGAAGGGATCGGACGCGAGGGGCATGGCTGTGGCCTCGTCGATGTCGATGGGTGCAGGACTGTCACGCCGGGCATGGCATGCGCAGCGGGCGGCGCATGGCGCGGCGATCAGGATTCAGGCGCTGAGTGTGATGTCAGGGTGAGATGGTTCCATCCGTCGCGGCGCTGGTAGCTGAGCGCGTGCATGAAGTGGCGCATCAGCCGCAGGCCGTGCCCGCCCGGCTGCGCGTCGTCCAGGCTGCGGGCCAGAGGGGGGGAAAGGGCCTGAGTGGGGTCGTAGGCGGCGCCGTTGTCGGCAATGTGCAGGCTGACTTCCCGTCGTGTCTGACGTAGCGTCAGGTGTATCGCGGCCGGGTGGCCGGGCGTGAACGCATGGGACACGATGTTGTTCAGCGCCTCGTCGGCGCACAGCGTCAGTGTGAAGCGCAGGCGGGCGGACCAGCGGTCGCGCAGGGCGATGTGTTCCAGCCAGTACAGCGCGTCGGTTGCCGTAGTGGCGGTGACGGACAGCTCCAGCGTATCGGTTTTGCTTGACATGACGTATCGCGCAACGCAATGCCGGCAAGTATGCCCGAGTCATGAGAACGCAGAGGATTCGTACAGCGTCGGATATTTCGCGCACTAACGCTGTCCCGTATTATTCGCGCAGACGAAGGTGCGTTAGCGAGCGAGGTCAGCGCATGAAGTTGACGATGGACAAGATAGACGGCATGTTGATTGCGTGCCTGCAAGGCGTGGTGAACAGCGCGAACGCGGAACAGCTCGAAGCCGAGCTGGCGGCGCAGGTCGACAAGGGCGAGCGCCGTGTCGTGCTGGATCTGGGGCGGCTTGACTACATTTCCAGCGCAGGGCTGCGCGTGGTGTTGCTGGTGGCCAAGCAACTGCGGCAGGTCCAGGGCGAACTGGTGCTGTGCGAACTGAAGCCGCACGTGCGAGAAGTATTCGAGATCAGCGGTTTTCTTAGCATATTCCCGGTGGCGAATTCGCGAGAGGCCGCTGCCGCCGCCTTCAAGACGGCCTTGCCCCGCTAGAGATATGGCGTGGCCAGCCAGATCACCTTGTTGCGCAGGCGCTTGATGAACGGCTGCGCGTTCAGGGCCTGCAGTGTTTCCTGCCGTGCGTGGCGGATCTGCGCGTCGATGCGCTGCCCGATCCAGCCGGCCAGTTCACGATCGTAGATTTCGGTGTCCAGCTCGAAGTTCAGGCGCAGGCTGCGCGGGTCCATGTTGGACGAGCCCACATAGGACCAGGCATCGTCCACCGTCAGCAGCTTCGAGTGGTCGAAGGCGCCGGCCGAGCGCCATACGCGGCACCCCGTGCGGATGACCTGGTCCAGTTGTGCGCTCATGGCGTAGTTGACCAGGCGCAGGTTGTTCGAGCCCGGAATCACGATATCGACCCTGATGCCGCGGCGTGCGGCGGTCCCCAGTGCGCCGATCAGCGTCTGGTCAGGCAGGAAATAGGGGGATTGGATCCGCACATGGCGCTGCGCCACCGCCAGCGCGCCCAGCAGCATCTTGTGCGTGCTGCCCAGGGCGCTGTCCGGCCCCGAGGCCACGCAGCGCATCGGCACCGAGCCCGGCGCGCGTTCGGGAGCCGGCGGGAACCAGGTCGGGCCTTCCAGGGATTCGCGGGTCGTGAAATTCCAGTCGTGCGCGAAAACCGCCATCAGTTGCGCCACCACCGGACCTTCCAGGCGGAAGTGGGTATCTCCGTTGGCGGCCTTGCCGGCCAGGGCCGTCACGAAGGCGGCGCGGATGTTCATGCCCCCGGTGAAGCCGACATGTCCGTCGACCACCAGGATCTTGCGGTGGCTGCGCAGGTTCGCGTAGGGCATGCGCATGACGCCCAGCGGGTTGGTCATGAAGCGCGCGGTGCGCACGCCGCCGCGCACCAGCGTACGAATGATCGGCGGACGGGAGTACTTGCTGCCGATGGCATCGATGAGCACGCGCACCTGCACGCCGCGCTGCTGCGCCTCGACCAGGGCCTGCGCCATTTCGCGGCCGATCGGATCGCAGTCGAAGATATAGCTTTGCATGGCGATCGAGACGCGCGCCTCGCGTATCGCCTGCATCATGGCGGGATAGGCCTCGTCGCCGCCGGCCAGCGGCCGCACCTGGTTGCCGCCCAGCAGGCGGAAGCGGCTGACCTGGTCGCCCAGCACGCGCAGCGAGGCGAATTGCGGACCGCTGCAGGGGACCACGTCCTCGACCTGGGCGTCGGGATGGCCCGTGTAGGCCAGCATGGCGTCGTCGTGCTGCTGCGACACCAGCGAGCGGCGGATGCGGTTGATGCCGGCGACGAAATAGAGCAGGGCGCCAAAGAGCGGCGAGAACAGGGCGACCCCGACCCAGGCGATGGCGGCGCGCACATCCTGTTTGGTCATGGCGGCATGCACGGCGGCGCCGGTGCCGGCGACCACGCTGATCGCAAAGACGATATGCGGCCAATAGTCGCGCAGCAATTGTTCCAATGGGTCCATGGCGTCCGGGAGAAAGGCTTGCGTGGCAGCCGGGGCCGCCAGCGGCGGGTCCGGTATGTGGGTACGGATGCGCAAGGATAGCAACAAGATTTGCCCGCCGGAAGCGCCGGGGCTGATGCGTCATTTATTTTGTGCTAGAATCTCGTTTCTTTGCTGCGGTGGCTGTAGCTCAGTTGGTAGAGTCCCGGATTGTGATTCCGGTTGTCGTGGGTTCGAGTCCCATCAGCCACCCCACCCGAATTCGTTGGAAAACAGGCACTTAGGCGCAAGCCGAGGTGCTTTTTTTCTTGGGCGAACGGTGGCAGGATCCCGATTTGGCGGCAAGGCGTTCGCGCAGAACGCCGGCTGCCGCCCTGATCCTGATTGGGTTGCGCAAAACTGCCCGGCCCTCGCAGAGGCGGGACCTAGATGAACGATCCCGGCAAAGGTGGCCTGGCCTGCGAGAGTTCGAGGTGGATCAGCGGATAGGGCTTGCCCTGATCGTCGAGCGGTGAGCGTCCTGTGCGTTGGAAGCCCAGCTTTTCATAGAAACCGATTGCCTGGGCATTTTGCTCGTTGACGTCGGTCGTCATCCTGGGATACAGCATGGCGCCGTGGCGCACCAGGGCGGTGCCGATTCCCCTGCCACGGGCGGCAGGGTCGACGAACAGCGCCTGCATGTGGCCGTCTTCGATGAGCATGAAGGCCATCGGATAGTCGTTGTCATCGACGGCAAGCCAAAGCGGAGCCTGGGGCAGGAAGCCACATACCATCTCGTCGATCGCCAGGCGGTCTTGCGGCGTCAGGAAATCATGGCTGGCGTCCACCGCGGCTCGCCAGATTTCAACGGTGCGCGCGCCGTCTGCGGGGCGGGAAGCTCTGATGCTGGTCATCCTGGCATGATATATCGGTTGGACGTCGGCTACGCCGGGCGACGCCGGCGCGGGGCAGCCCGCGTCCACCTCCTGCGCGTGATGCCTGTTAAGAATTCGTGCACGATGCCGTATTGAGTGTATATATTTCGCGTCTACTTGGGGGGGCTGGTCATGGTCGGCAGGAGTTGTCATCGTGCAGGGTGGTTATACCGGGCGACCTTCCTCTTATACGCCGCAAACTGTGCTTATCCCGCGAACGCCCAGTCGGTTTCTGGTTCCGGCCAGGTGTCGAACGGGCCGATCCAGTCACCGCACTGGGTGGTGGGCGGGGCACTGATCGTCGGGGATACGGGCGCCGGGACCTTGCTCATCGAGGCCGGCGGTACCGTGCTCAACGACTGGGCCTATATCGGCAGTGACAATGGCGCTGTGGGCACCCTGACGGTGTCGGGCCGCGACGGCGCCGGGGCCGCGTCGACCTGGACGACTGTCGACGCTGTGTCGATCGGCGTTGCGTCGGGCAGCAGGGGCACGCTCGAGGTGCTCGGCGGGGCCATGGCGCAAAGCGGATGGGGCACCATCGGCGTCACTGCAGGCAGCGTCGGAAGCGTGACCGTGTCCGGGACCGGGTCGGTGTGGAATATCGCCACGGTCAATTCGTTCCAGATCGGCTCGAGCGGCAGCGGGACGCTGTGGATCGACCAGGGTGGCGCAGTGCATAGCGGGCAGGGCGTCATCGGTTGGAACCCCGGCAGCGACGGGCACGTCACGGTATTGGGCCCGGCAACGGTATGGAACCCGCTGAACAATATCTATGTCGGTCTCGGCGGGACTGGCGAACTGGCTATCCGGGACGGCGCGGCCGTTGCGACGGCAGGGTCGAGCTCGCCGGGCGCCGCGGCATCGATCTACATCGGGACGAGCGCAGGGAGCGCCGGCACGGTAACGGTGTCGAGCGCGACGGCCGACACCTCGACGCTCACGTCGACCGACCGTATCGAAATCGGCTCGGGCGGCGCCGGGGTGCTGACTGTCGCCAAAGGCGGGATGGTGGGCGTCGCCAGCGACGCCTGGATAGCCATCACGGGCACATCCTCCGGAACGCTGAACCTGACCGGCGATGCCAGCGGCCGAGGCGTGCTGGAAACGGGCTCGGTCATCAAGGGCGCCGGCAACGCGACCTTCAACCTGGATGGCGGGGTCCTGCGCGCCAATCGTGACGAGGCCAATTTCCTCAATGGTTTCTCCACGCAGGCGGTGGGAAGCGGCGGCGCCTGGTTCGATACGAATGCCCATGACGTGGGCGTTGTCACCGCCTTCTCGGGTACGTCCAGCTTCAACAAGCTGGGAGCCGGCACGCTGACGCTGTCAGGCAACAGCGCCGCGTTCACGGGGAACACCGATATCCAGGCCGGAACGCTGCAGGTGGACGGCATTCTTGGCGGGCCGGTGGATGTGCTTGCGGGGGCACGGTTGACCGGTACCGGGCGCGTCGGTGCGACGGCCAACAAGGGCACCATCGCGCCGGGCCCGCGCAGCAGCTTTGGCACCCTGACGATCGCCGGGGATTACGCGGCCCAGGGCGGCAACCTGGAAATCCGCACGCAGCTTGGCGCCGACGACTCGCCGACCGACAGGCTGGTGATCACGGGCGCCAGCGCTGGCGTGACACCGGTCACGGTCGAGAATATCGGCGGCACGGGCGCCTCGACCCAGCGGGGCATACAGGTCGTGCAGGTCAATGGCGCTTCGGCAGGCCGGTTCAACCTCGCCAACGGCGATTACGTCATCGAGGGGCGTCCGGCGCTGGTGGCCGGCGCCTATGGCTATGTGCTGCAGCAGGACGCCGCCGACGGCGATTGGTATCTGAGATCGTCTCTGCTCGACCCTGGGGCTCCCCAAGGCGGGGACGGTCTGCCGGGCGCCGGGGAGCCCGTGCTTTATCAGCCCGGCGTGCCGGTCTATGAAGCCTATGCCAACACGCTGCTGCATCTGAGCCGGCTTTCCACCTTGCGCCAACGGGTCGGCAATCGCCTTTATGACCCGGCAGATGTCGGCCGCAACGGCGTATGGAGCCGCGTCGAGGGCTCCGCGAGCCGGCTCGATCCTTCCGCGTCCACGACTGGCGAACGCCAGGACGTCGATAGCTGGAAAGTGCAGTTCGGTGTCGACCGTATCCTGGCCGGCGGGCAAGAGGGCTCCCGCCTGGTGGGCGGATTGGCGCTGCAGTACGGCAAGGCCGACACGCGCGTGTCGTCGATATACGGCAATGGCACCGTCGACACCACGGCCTATGGCCTGACTCCGACGCTGACCTGGTACGGCAGGGACGGCGCCTATGTCGATGCCCAGGCCCAGGCGATCTGGTTCGACAGCGACCTGAGTTCACGGCTGGCCGGCAAGCTCAAGGATGGCCGGAAAGCGCATGGCTATGGGCTGGGTATCGAAGCGGGCAAGGCCTTCGGATTGCGGGAGGGGCTGGCCCTGATCCCGCAGGCGCAATTGTCGTACGCATCGACCCGCTTCGACAGCTTCAATGACAGATTCGGCGCCCGCGTTGAAGACGATAAGGGCGACAGCCTGCAGGGCCGTCTCGGCATCGCGCTGGACTACAAGAGCAGCTGGCAAGCGGGCGGCGCGAACCGGGAGTCGAGCGTCTTCGGCATCGTCAATGTGAAGCATGAGTTCCTGGATGGCATGCGCGTGCGCGTTGCCGGGGTGCCGGTAAGCAGCCGCATGGCGCGCACCTGGGGCAGCGTGGGAGTGGGGGCCGATTACGGTTGGGGAGAACGCTACGCCATTTACGGCGAGGTGGACGCCGATGCAGATTTCGCCGGCAGCTACATCGTCACCGCGACCGCGGGGTTCAGGATGATGTTCTAGATTCGGCAAGCCGCTTGCGCCGGTATGGGGGCGCGCGCGGCCTGCGCGCATGCTTTTGCCGGGTAACTGCCGGGATCTGCGCGCTTTGGCCCGGGACCGGTATGCGGGCGCAAGCCGGCACGCTTGGGGCGAAGGCTGTCCGCCGTCAGGGAAATTACGGGGGGTTCGGCGGAGATGTGTATCTTTTCTCTGCCATAGTTACAAAATATAAAGACCACTGCGCCCGGATGCGGGGTATGCTCAATGAAGAGAGGGCATCCGCGTGTATCAGAACAATTTGATCTACAAGGGATACCGCTTGACCGCCAAAGTAGCCAGACACACTGTCGAGGTTAACGAAGCCGCGCCGAGCGGCCCCTTATTCCAGGCAACCGTTTCGGTGGTTCAGGCCGATTCCATCCAGGATACGGGTGACGAGTACCCCGTACCGTATTTTGCCGACGGCGGTTTCGTATACAGCCCGCGCGAAGCGGTGCACCAGGCAATCAGCCATGGCCGCGAAATCGTCGACGCGCTGATCGGGCTGCCAGCCTAGCGCTCCCCGAGGCCATCCCTGCCGCGTCGTCAAGGCCGCATCCGTGCGGTCCGCGCGTCGGCCGGCCGTTCAGGTCGCGAAGACTTCCTGCCAATCGCGGGTCTTGGCCAGCGTGCGCACGGCCGCCGATTGCTCCAGGATGGCGACCGCTTTCTTGAATTCCTCGGCCGTGGCGCCGTCCTCCAGTATGACCAGGCGGGCGTTGCGCGCATCGGCCATCTTCACATCCGACATCTTGCCGTGGGTCTGGTAGACCTGCGTCCAGTCGACTTTGCGGCCGGCCTTCAGCGCGATGGGTTCGATGTAGGTCATGGAAGTCGAGGTTGCCGAGCGCACCGCGAAGGCGAAGTCGGCGGTGTGCCCGCTGCTTCCCTGCGCCTTGGCGCCCTTGACCATGCGGTTCGCGCCGACGGCTTCGGCCAGGGTGCGTCCGACCTGGGCGCGAAAGCGCAGCCGGCTGAATTTGGGCATCCATTTCGCGCACTGGAACGACAGCGCCATGGCCAGCTTGACGGCGTCCCACAAGGCGTCCTGCAGCTGCTCGTTGGGGCCTTGCGCCACGATGGCGCCGGCCTTGTCGAAGCGGGCCAGGCTGACGCCGGGAGTCTGGTTCAGGACTTCCAGCCGCTTGGCCACCAGTTCGATGCCGAAGGTGGCCGCGTGCAAGGCGGTTTCACAGGCATCGGTGAGATAGAACGTGTGGGCGTCGGGATGGACGATGAAAAATGCGGCATGCTGGCCATCCAGGCCCAGCGTCATGGGAGAGATGGCGCGAATCGCGTGTTCGCCCGCGGGCTGGACGCTCCAGCCCGACGCTTGCAGGAAGTTGCTCATAGGATCAGTTCGATTTGGCGGCCCTTCAGCGGATGGGCGAAGCCGCCGGTCAGCGTCAGGTTTGCGCGCGGCAGGAAATAGTCGACCAGCACGCCGATGCTCTCCAGCGCGGGCACGACCGGTTCCGCGTAGCCTTCGCCGGCCTCGACCCAGATGTGCTGGTGGCTGCGATCGGCCAGCGCCTTGCGGAACTGCGGCAGGTTCTCGCCCACCATGCTGGTGTGGAACGAGTCATCGGTATCGACGCCGAACACGCGGTGCGGGCCGACGAACAGGCTGGCCCCGAAGGCTTCGGGCAGGAAGATGGTGGCCTGGCCGAACACGGCGGTACGCGCGCCGCGGTAGGTGATGCGAAAGAGGATGTCTTCGCGCACATCGCCCTTGAGCCGGCACGCGCAGCTGAATTCCTGCCATTGCGAGTTGCTGGCGGCCGGCTTGTGGGCCCAGCTGATGGGCTTGGTGGTCTCCTTGGGTTCCGCGAGGATTTCCTGCACCTCGTCCGGCGTGATCAAGGGTTCGACGTTGTTGGC
The DNA here is from genome assembly GCF_900636925.1 of Bordetella bronchiseptica. Classification (NCBI taxonomy): domain Bacteria; kingdom Pseudomonadati; phylum Pseudomonadota; class Betaproteobacteria; order Burkholderiales; family Alcaligenaceae; genus Bordetella; species Bordetella bronchiseptica. The sequence continues at coordinate 3,417,226 of NZ_LR134326.1, read as the reverse complement.
CATGGGCACTCTATTGAATTCGAAAATGCGGCGGCGCCCATGTATGGCGCGCGCAAGCAACGGCATATGCGGTTGCGAGGGGGCGTAATCTTACAAGACAGAGGCGGGTAAGATCGAATGGCTGTATGGGCATACAGCCATTCGCGCGCCCGGGGGCGAAGCCGTGCGCGCTAGAGTTGCGCCGCGCCGAAGGTGTCGCACTGGCGCAGGTCGCCGCTTTCCAGGCCGCGCTTGAACCAGCGCACGCGCTGGGCCGACGAGCCGTGCGTGAAGGCGTCGGGCACGACATAGCCCTGGCTCTTCTTTTGCAGGGTGTCGTCGCCGATGGCGCTGGCGGCATTCAGGCCTTCCTCGATGTCGCCCGATTCGAGGATGTTGCGCGCCTGGTCGGCGCGTCGCGCCCACAGGCCGGCGAAGCAGTCGGCCTGCAGTTCCATGCGCACCGACAGGGCGTTGGCCTGGGCCGGATTGCGCTGGCGCAGGCGGTCGACCTGTTCGGACACGCCCAACAGGTGCTGCACGTGGTGCCCCACCTCATGGGCGATGACATAGGCCTGGGCGAAGTCGCCCGGGGCGTTCAGGCGGCGCTCCATTTCGTCGAAGAAGCCGAGGTCGATGTACACCTTGCTGTCGCCGGGACAGTAGAACGGGCCCATGGCGGCCTGGCCGGTGCCGCAGGCCGTGGGCGTGGCGCCGCGAAACAGCACCAGCTTGGGCGGCACGTAATTGCGGTTGAGGCTTTGCGTGAAGATGGCGCCCCAGGTGTCTTCCGTTTCGCCCAGGACCTTGGCCACGAAGCGCGCCTGCGGGTCGTTGGCCGGCGGCGCGCCGGCGGGCGCCTGCTCGTAGGTGGCGGGGCCTTCGGCCATCTGCAGCACCACGGAAGGGTCGATGCCGAAATACATGGCCACCAGCGCAAGCACGATGGTGCCGATGCCGATGCGGCCCTTGCCGCCCAGCCGGGGCCCCGCGGCGCGCCGATCTTCGATGTTCTGGCTTTCGCGCGAGTCGTCCATGCGCATGGGGTGTCTCCTGCCGCGCGCACGTGCGCGCATACTCGATCAAGAGTGTTAGGATAAACCCATGGCCCTGCTTCTGACACTACATCCCGCGAATCCGCAGCCACGCTTGATCAAACAGGCTGCGCAATGGCTGTCCGACGGCGGGCTGGTGGCCGTGCCGACCGACTCCAGCTACGCCGTGGTGGCGCCGCTGGACGACAAGGCGGCCGCCGATGCGCTGCGGCGCCTGCGCGGCCTGGACGAGCGCCACCATCTGACCCTGCTGTGCCGCGACCTGGCCGAGATCGGCCAGTTCGCGCGGGTCGACAACAAGCAGTACCGCCTGCTCAAGGCCGCCACGCCGGGGCCGTGGACGTTCATCCTGGAAGCCACCCGCGAAGTGCCGCGCCGCGTCTCGCATCCGTCGCGCAAGACCATCGGCATCCGGGTGCCGGCGCACGCGGTGGCGCTGGCGCTGCTGGAGCAGGTGGGCGCGCCGCTGCTGTCGACCACCCTGATTCCCAGGGACGAGGAAGACGCGCTCAATGACCCCGAGGCCATCCAGGAGCGCTACCAGCACGAACTGGCGGCGGTGATCGATGCCGGGGCCTGCCCGCAGACGCCCACCACGGTGGTCGACCTGACCGGCGCCGAGCCGGCGGTGCTGCGGCGCGGCGGCGGCGATCCGGCGGAGCTCGGGCTGGACTAGCCCGGGACGGCAGGCCGCCGTCCGGCCTGGCGTTGCGCGCACTACAATGCGTCGCTATGAATGAAATCATCCAGCTCATCGCGATCTACGCGATTCCCGTGATCTTCGCGATCACGCTGCACGAGGCCGCGCACGGCTACGTGGCGCGCATGTTCGGCGACCCGACGGCCTACCAGGCCGGCCGCATCAGCCTCAATCCCATGCGCCACATCGATCCGGTCGGCACGCTGCTGGTTCCCGCCGCCATCCTGCTTGCCTCCAAGCTGATGGGCGGCGCCGGCCTGCTGTTCGGCTGGGCCAAGCCGGTGCCGGTGGATTTCGGGCGCCTGCGCCGTCCCAAGAAGGACATGCTGTGGGTGGCGCTGGCGGGCCCCGCGGCCAACCTGCTGATGGCCATCCTGTGGGCGCTGGCGATCCGCCTGTATTTCGAGGCGGGCGTCCAGGAGGGCTATTGGTTCGAGATGGCCCGCGCGGGCGTCAACGTCAATCTGGTGCTGATGGCGCTGAACCTGCTGCCCATTTTGCCGCTGGACGGCGGACGGGTGGTGTTCAGCCTGCTGCCGCAGCGCCTGGCGTTCCAGTACGCACGGATCGAGCCTTACGGGCTGGTGATCGTGCTGCTGTTGCTGGTGACGGATGCGCTATGGGTGCTGATGCGTCCCGTATTAGGTCTGGGGGCCGAAATCGTCAGCTGGTTTTTATAAGATTCCGGCCAATATCCGGTAAACTCGTTAGTTTGATTGATTGAGGTCCGGCCAGACAGGCGCCGGGCCGCGGAGCCCGATAAACATGGCATCCTCAGCACCTGCCGCAACCGTGCAGTTCCAAGGCAGTTTGGTGGCCCTGGTCACCCCGATGCAGCCCGATGGCAGCCTCGACTACGACGCATACCGGTCCTTGATCGACTGGCACGTGGCCGAAGGCACCGATGGCCTGGTGGTGGTCGGCACCACCGGAGAATCTCCTTCCGTTTCGATGGAAGAGCACGCCGAGCTCATCCGCGTGGCGGTCGAGCACGCCGCCGGCCGCATTCCGGTCATCGCCGGCGTGGGCGCCAACTCCACCGACGAAGCCATCCATCTGGCCCGCCACGCCAAGGCGGTCGGCGCGCAGGCCGGCCTGTCGGTCGTGCCGTACTACAACAAACCCAACCAGGAAGGCATCTACCGCCATTTCCGCGCGGTGGCCGAGGCGGTCGATCTGCCGACGGTGCTGTACAACGTGCCGGGCCGCACGGTGGCCGACATGTCCAACGACACGGTGCTGCGCCTGGCCGAAGTGCCGGGCATCATCGGCATCAAGGAAGCCACTGGCGACATCGCCCGGGGCGCCTTGCTGCTGCGCGAGGCGCCCGCCGGCTTCCAGGTGTTCAGCGGCGACGATCCGACCGCCGCGGCCCTGATCCTGCTGGGCGCGCGCGGTAATATTTCGGTGACGGCCAACGTGGCGCCGCGCCTGATGCATGAACTCTGTACGGCGGCGCGCGGCGGTGACGTGCCGCGCACGCGTGAACTCAATGCACGGTTAGCCCGTCTCAACAAGGCCTTGTTCATCGAGGCCAACCCTATCCCTGTCAAATGGGCGCTGGCCCAGATGGGCCACACAGCGCTTGGTTATCGTCTGCCGATGGTCGAGCTGAGCGAGCAGTACCACTCGCTGGTACGTACCGCCCTGCAGGAAGTGGGTCTGCTCTAAATATCGTGAGGATGCGTATGAACAAACGTCATGCCGGAGCGTCGGCATTGATGGCCCTGGCATTGCTGGCGGGCTGCAGCGATGTCAACCAGTTGCTGGGCAATGAAGAGTCGGTGGATTACAAAAGCACGCGGCGCGGCGACCCGCTCAGCATTCCACCCGACCTGACCCAGGCCAACAACGATCCGCGCTACAAGGCGCCTGCCTCCGGAACCGCGACCTACTCGCAATTCCAGCAGCAGGGCCTGCAGCAGCAGGCCAGCGCCGGCCAGAATACCAACGTGCTGCCGGAGCGCGCGGACATGCGTGTCGAGCGCGACGGCGACCTGCGCTGGCTGGTGATCGAGCGGCCGCCCGAGCAGCTGTTTCCCAAGGTGGTCGATTTCTGGACCGACACGGGCTTCACGGTCTCGGTCAACAATCCGCAGGCTGGCATCATCGAGACCGACTGGGCCGAGAACCGCGCCAAGATTCCGGAAAGCTGGCTGCGCCAGGTGCTGGGGTCGGTGCTGGAGACCGCGTGGGATAGCGGCGAGCGCGAGAAGTTCCGCACGCGGGTCGAGCGCGTCAATGGGCACACCGAGATCTACATCACGCACAACCAGATGCTGGAAAAGCGTGTCGGCTCGGATGGCGGCCAGGTGCAATGGACCCACGGCAAGGAAGACCCGGGCCTGAACGCGGCCATGCTGGCGCGCCTGATGGTGTACCTGGGCACCGACGTGGATGCGGCGCGCAAGCTGGTGGCGCAGGCCGAAGCGGCCCCGCAGGCGCCCAAGGTGCAGAGCGTGCGCGCCGAAGGCGCGATGCTGGTGGTCGACGAGTCGTTCGATCGCGCCTGGCGGCGCGTGGGCGTGGCCCTGGATTCGGGCGGCTTCGCGGTCGACGATCGCGACCGCAGCGCCGGCGAGTACTTCGTGCGCTACGTGGATACCGACACGGGCGCGCAGAACGAGCAGCCGGGCTTCTTCAGCCGCCTGTTCTCCAGCGACAAGAAGGCCCAGGCGCCGCAGTACCGCATCCGCCTGACGGGCTCCGGCACGCAGACGCAGGTCACGGTGCTCGACGCCAACGGGCAGCGCGACAGCAGCGCAACCGCCCAGCGCATGCTGAGCGTGCTGAAGGACAAGATGGTCTGAGTCCCTTCGTCTCCTGACGCCGCGTAGCGGCACAAAAAAACCGGCAAGCCGCAAGGCTTGCCGGTTTTTTTTGGCTGGCGCGAGAACTCAGGGATAGACGACGGAAAAGCCGACGTAGCTGGTGATCTGCGCCGCGTCGACATCTTCGTTGGGTTTCTTCACGTACGAGGCGAGATAGCGCAGGGTATAGCTTTTGGTGGTGTTGCCGCCGTTGGTGACATCAGTGCCCGTGAAGGTTTGCGCGGCTTGCGTGGTTTCGTCGGTGCCCATGCGGATGTGCTGGCCGTTGAGGTTGGCCAGGCGGAATTCCACGCCCTTGGCCTTGGTGGCGGACGACACGGTGCTCAGGTTGCCGTTGCCGGATGCGTTGTAGGCCTGCTTGTAGGCGATCAGATCGCCGGTGTCGTAGTTGGTGGTGATGCCGGGCTCGAAATACAGCTTGAGCGCGCCCAGCGCCTGGGGGCATTCCTTCAGCCTGATGTCGAAGGGCGTGGCGCCGGCGGTGTCGCCGTCGTTCCTGAGCGCGTTCTTGGAAATCTTGGGCAGTTGCACGACCTTGATATGGTTGGGGGCGCTGGGCTCTTCGATGACGCAGGTCTGGTCGGAGATGCTGCCGGTGATGACGATGGTGCCGTCGTTGGCCAGCGCCGGCAGCACGGGCGAGGCGGCAAGGATAAGCGCGGTGCGCAAGGCGGGGTATGAAAACTTGGACATGGTGATTCTGAGACTGAGGGGTGCCGTCATGTGCTTGGCGTCGGCATCAGAATATTAGGTCCGGGGGGGGGGGGGGGGGGGCTGATGGTTGTGTGGGAATTTGCCGGTAATCGCGCCAGATCGGCGGGCGGCTTCGCGCAATGAAAATGGCCTCCGTTACCGGAGGCCATGAGCATGCCTGCCCGCGGGCGAGCATCCCGACGGCGTGCCGGCCGGCACGGGGGCTGGCCGGCGGGGCCGCGAATCAGGACGACGGCGTCGTGGCGCCGCCGGAGCTGCCCGGCGCCGGTTCGGCGGGCGAGGGAGCCGGCGCAGGCGCGGGCGCGGGGGCCGAAGGAGCCGGGGCCGTCGTGGCCGGGGCGCCGTCGCCAGCGGGGGCGGCCGCGTCTTCGTTCTTGTTGCAGGCCGTGAGGGCGACTGCCATCACCGAAGCCAGAATCAAGGTTTTGCTCATCATGGTCGACACTCCTGTTGATGACGATTTCGTGGCCCCATTAGGGGAAACCAGTAGTCAGGCTACAGGAATCATTCAACGGCTGGCGTTTGGAAATTAAAGCGGTCGCATCCCAAATGAAACAACCCTTGCGAGCGTGTGTGTGATCTATCAAGTTGTTTCCGCGGCTACAGGGTTGGGAGCGTTATGTATCGAATAGACGCATTTAGGTGTCCGGATCGTACCGAGAGGCGCCCTGACTGGCGCCCTGACTGGCGCGCCTGCGCAACACTCGCGCCCGCGTTCAGGGCTGATAGCGCAGCCAGCCGGCGTCCAGCCAGTCGGCCAGGCAGCTGCGCGCTTCGTCGCTCAGCCTGGCGCAACGCGGGTCGTCGCAGGCCAGCGCGCGGGCATCCGCCAGGTGGCGCAGCGCGGGTTCGGCCGCGACGCTGGCGGCCTCGCCATTGATGAACAACTGGCGGCCGCGGTAAAGCATGCGGCTGCGCCTATCCAGCACGAGCGCGCCGCTCGCGGGCCAACTGTCTTCCAGGTCGACTTGATCGCCGCCTGTGTCGAACACACTGAGCTGGCTGGGCTCGGTCAGCCAGCAGCCCAGGAAGCGCGCCGCCAGCGCCTCGTCGAAGCGCAGGCGGTCCAGCGTCGCCAGCGTGGCCTCGACCAGACCGTCCGGTACGGCCGCGGGATGCGCGACGGCGGGCTGGCCCGGGTCGCGGTACAGCCCGTCCAGGCGCGCGCCCGGCAGGGGCGGCTCGCCATACGGGCCGCCCAGCAGGCCGACGCGCGCCATGACCTGGTCGGCCGCCGCTTCGAGCAGGCCGCGTGCCAGCATGGCCTGCGACGGTGCGCGAAACCCGATCGAGATCGTCATGCAGTCGCCGCCTTCGGCCACGCCGTCGTGCGCGGCCTGTGGCGGCAGGTAAAGCATGTCGCCCGGTTCGAGCACATGTTCTTCCTCGGGCTCGAACCGGCTGAGGATCTTCAGCGGCAGGTCCGGCTGCAGCGACAGGTCTTTCTGCCGGCCGTAGCGCCAGCGGCGGCGCCCGCTGGCCTGCAGCAGGAAGACGTCATAGCTGTCGAAGTGCGGCCCCACGCCGCCGCCATCGCCGGCCACGCTGATCATGATGTCGTCCAGGCGCGCGTCCGGAATGAAGCGGAACTGCTGCAGCAGGGCGCTGACGGCGTCGTGATGCAGGTCCACGCTCTGCACCAGCAAGGTCCAGTCCGGTTCGCCCGCCTTGGGCAGGCGGGCGAACGGGCCGTTCTCCATGTTCCATTGGCCTTGTTCGCGCCAGATCAGTCGCGCTTCGACGTCGTCGCGGCGCGCCATCTGGCGCAGGGCGGCGATGCTGACCGGCGGCTTGAAGCCGGGGATGGCCTGGCGGATCAGCAAGGGCTTGCGCTGCCAGTAGCGGCGCATGAAGTCGGCGGGGGCAAGCCCGCCCAGCAGGGCGAGCGCGGTGGCAGGGTTCATGTCAGATGCTGTTTGAGGCGGTATAGCGCGTCGAGGGCTTCGCGCGGGGTCAGGCTGTCGGGGTCGATGGCCGCAAGCTGGTCGCGCAGTTGCGCCAGCGCGGCGGCATCCTCGGCCTGCTCGGTCATGGCCTGGCTTTGCACGTCCGCGTCGAGCGCCGCGGCGAACAAGCCCAGCTGCGGGGTGGGCGCGCCCTGGGCTTCGAGGCGTTCGAGTTCGCGCGAGGCCTGGCGGATGACCGCGGCGGGTACGCCGGCGCGCTGGGCGACCTGGATCCCGTAGCTGCGGCTGGCCGGGCCTTCGCGCACTTCGTGCAGGAACACGATGCCGCCGGCCGACTCGGCCGCGGCCAGGTGCACGTTGGCCGCGGTGGGCTGTTCGGCGGGCAGGCGGGTCAACTCGAAGTAGTGGGTGGCGAACAGCGTGAGCGCGCGGTTGTGCGTCAGGAGGCGGTACGCGATGGCCCAGGCCAGCGCCAGGCCGTCGTAGGTGGACGTGCCGCGGCCGATTTCGTCCATCAGCACCAGGCTGGCCGGCGTGCTGGCCGCCAGGATGGCGGCCGCCTCGGTCATCTCCATCATGAAGGTGGAGCGCCCGCCGGCCAGGTCGTCGGCCGCGCCGATGCGGGTGAAGATGCGGTCGAGCCGGCCGACGCGCGCGCGGGTGGCCGGCACGAAGCTGCCGGTGCGCGCCAGCAGGGCGATCAGGGCCACCTGGCGCATATAGGTCGATTTACCGCCCATGTTGGGGCCGGTGATCAACAGCATGCGGCGGGTCTGGTCCAGGCGACAGCCGTTGGGCGTGAAGCGTTCGATGGCGCGCTCGACCACGGGATGGCGGCCTGCCTCGATGTCGATCTCGGCGCCGTCGATCAGCTCGGGGGCGACCCAGTCGTGACGCCGGGCATGTTCGGCCAGCGCGGCCAGCGTGTCCAGTTCGGCCAGGGCGCTCGCGCACTGGGACAGGGGGCGCACATACTGCGCCAGCGCGTCGAGCAATTGCTCGTACAGCCATTTTTCGCGGGCCAGCGAACGGTCCTGTGCCGACAGGACGCGGTCTTCCCAGGTCTTGAGTTCAGGCGTGATGTAGCGCTCGGCGTTCTTGAGGGTCTGGCGGCGCCGGTAGTCCTCGGGCACCTTGTCGGTCTGGCCCTTGGAGACTTCGATGTAGAAGCCGTGCACGCGGTTGAATTCGACGCGCAGGTTGCCGATGCCGGTGCGTTCGCGTTCCCGCGCTTCCAGTTGCACGAGGAAATCGCCGCCGTCGGTGGCCAGCGCGCGCAGTTCGTCCAGTTCGCTGTCGAAGCCGGCGGCGATGACGCCGCCGTCACGGATGGCCACCGCCGGCTCGCTGGCGACCGCGCGTGCCAGCAGCTCGCCGATGTCCGGCGGCATGGCCAGCTGCGCGGCCAGCTCGCGGGCGCGCGGCGAGCCGGACAGGGGCGCCAGGCTGGCGTGCAGGGCAGGCAGGGCGACCAGGGCGTCGCGCAGGCTGGCCAGCTCGCGCGGGCGCACCGAGCGCAGCGCCACGCGGGCGGCGATGCGCTCGATGTCGGGAAAGGCGTTGAGCGCATCGCGCAGCGTCTCGAGCAAGCCCGCCGCGGCAAAGGCCTGTTCGCCTTCCTGGCGCGCGGTCAGCATGGTGGCGATGGCGTGTTGGCGGGCCAGCACCGGTTCGTTCTCGCGCAGGGGGTGGTGCAGCCAGCGGCGCAGCAGCCGGCTGCCCATGGGCGTGCGGCAGCCATCGAGCAGGGAGAACAGCGTGGGCGATTCCTCGCCGCTCAGGGTCTGGGTCAGTTCGAGGTTGCGGCGCGTGACCGGATCGAGCAGCACATATTGTCCCGGGCGTTCGGCCGCGATGGTCTGCACGTGCGCCAGCGCCTGCGACTGGGTGCGCGCGGCGTAGCGCAGCAGGGCGCCTGCCGCGCACACGGCGGCCGGCATGTCCTCGACGTCGAAGCCGCCCAGGCTGTCGGTCTTGAAGTGCGCCAGCAACTGGGCGCGCGCGCCGTCGGCTTCGAAATGCCAATCGGGCACGCGCGTGCGCGCGCCTTCGAAGGCCATGTGCAGCTCGGCGCTTTCGGCCTGGATCAGTTCGGCCGGCGCGATGCGATGCAGTTCGGACTCGAGCTGGCCGGGCGCGCACTCGGTGACATGGAAGGCGCCGCTGGCCAGGTTGAGCCAGGCCAGGCCGGCGCGCGGTTCGCGCTTGCCCGTGACGCAGACCGCCGCCAGCGCGCGGTCGGCCTTGGCCGGCAGCAAGGCTTCGTCGGTCAGGGTGCCGGGCGTGACGATGCGCACGATGCGGCGCTCGACCGGCCCCTTGGCGGCGGCGGGATCGCCGATCTGCTCGCAGATGGCGACCGATTCGCCCAGCGCGACCAGGCGCGCCAGGTATTGCTCCATGGCGTGCACGGGAATGCCCGCCATCGGGATCGGCGTGCCGTTCGAGTTGCCGCGCTTGGTCAGTGTGAGGTTGAGCAGGCGCGCGGCGCGTTCGGCGTCTTCATAGAACATCTCGTAGAAGTCGCCCATGCGGTAGAACAACAGCAGCGGTCCGGCCTCGGCTTTGAGGCGCAGGTATTGCTGCATCATGGGAGTATGGCCGGCCAGGGCGTCGCCGGTCGTTTGCTTTGGTGTGGAAGACATAGGCAGGATTGTATCGGGCCGCCCGCGCTGTCCGCCATGCGGCAGGCGCCGGGCCGCCATGGTGTCGCGCGATGACGCATTGCGCAACATCCGGTGCTGTGCGCCGTTTCTTCCCTGTGCTCAAATGAATCAGCCGGCGGCGCAGTGCGCGCACGAGGCGCGTCCGGTCGGCGGCCAGCAACCGTACAAGGAGCAACGCCATGTCGAGCCACGTCTACAAGCAGATTGAGTTGGTGGGGTCGTCCACCGTGTCGTCCGATGATGCGATCGCCCAGGCCATCGCGCGTGCTTCCGATACGCTGCGGCACCTGGATTGGTTCGAGGTGACCGAGACGCGCGGCCACATCAAGGACGGCAAGGTCGCGCACTGGCAGGTGAGCCTGAAGATCGGCATGCGGCTCGAGGCCGACGACTGATGCCGGCCTGCGCGGCGCGCGGCGCGCGTTGCGCAGTTGTTGCACACGCAGCCTAACCCTATGGCGGGTAAGGCTTTTTTCTTCTTGTCAGAACACTGTCAAGAGGTTTGTCCACATTTGCCGGGGATAACATCGGGCGGTGCCCGGCGGCGCCTTGCAGCCCCGCCGGATGGCCGCGCGGCGCAGCATGCCTGCGCGATTCTTGCCCTGCATGGGCAAGGCCTTGATCGGCAAGGCGTTTTCGGATCTGCCCGCAAGCTGTCCTCACGCTTATCCACAGTTGGCGGGGACAACTATGATGCGGCGCGGGGCAGGCTGGGCCATTTTTGATCACCGTTTGCATGTCGATGATTCGATTGGTGATTTCCAGGCTGCCCCAAGGCTGTCCTCAGTGTTTTCCACATTGGACGGGGATAAGCGGCGGGTGTGTGGGTAACTCGCCGCGCGCGGGGGCCTCAGCCCGCCAGCCGGGTGACCCAGGCCACATAGCGATCGAGCCATCCCTGCAGGAACTTGCGCGTGTCCTCGTTGGTGATGTTGAACTGCTCGTCGATCAGCCCTTCCTTGAATTGCAGGAACACTTCCGGAGTGGTGAGCACGTTCACGCCTTCGGCCGCCAGGATATTGCGCAGGTGCTGCTGCGCCATGGCGGTGCCGGCGGCGCTGGGCGAGGTGCCGACGATGCCGGCCGTCTTGCCGATCCAGCTGTTGTGGCCCCACGGGCGCGAGCCCCAGTCGATGGCGTTCTTGAGGGCGGCGGGAATGGAGCGGTTGTGCTCGGGCGTGACGAACAGGATGCCGTGGGCATCGGCGATCTGCTGCTTCAGCTTGGCCGCCGGGGCCGCCATGTCGTTTTCATGGTCCTGGTTGTAGAGCGGGACGTCGCCCAGGCTGACATGCTCGAACTCGAAGTTGGCGGGGGCCAGTTTCTCCAGCGCGCGCGCCAGGCGCAGGTTGAACGATGCGGCACGCAGGCTGCCGACGAAGACAGCAATTTTGTAGGTACTCATGGCACACGGACTCCAGGGGTGGGGAATCGCCAGTGTAGACCTGTCGATGTGACCGCTCAACGGCAGGCCGGGCGGGCTCGCGCGCTGCACCACGATGGGGCCGGGGCGAGGGTTTTCACCAGGATGGGGGGCCAGGCGGTGCATGGGGGCCGGCGCCTGCCGGGATGTTGGCGCGCTCCGTGGGAGGAAGAGCTGGCACGCCGTTTGCAAGGAGGGGGAGGAGGGCGGCCGAGGCGTTGGGCCGGGCCGCCGCAGCCAGGAGTGCCATGATGTCCGCCGTGCCCGTTTCCCTTCCCGTCACGATGCTGGTGACCCGCCATATCTCGCCTGACCGCTACGGGGATTTCCTGGCGTGGATGCGCCAGGGAGAAATCCTGGCGGCCGGGTTTCCGGGATTCCTGGGCTCGGGCGTGCTGCAGCCGCCCGAAGGCGGCGACCAATACCAGATCGTGCTGCGCTTTGACAGCGAGGCCAGCCTGGCCCGCTGGGAGCAATCGCTGCCGCGTCGCATGTGGCTGGAGCGCGGCGCGGCGCTGGTGCGCGCCAGCCATGCGCGCCGCGTCACCGGCATGGACAGCTGGTTCGGCGCGCCAGCCGGCGCGCCGCCGCGCTGGAAGCAGGCGGTCAGCATCTGGCTGGTGTATTTCCCCATGCTGCTGCTGTTCAGTACGGCGCTCGACGCGCAACTGAGCGCGCTGCCGCTGTTCTGGCGCGTGCTGGCCACGACCCTGTGCATGACGCCGGTGCTGTCGTTCCTTTGTATTCCGCTGGTCACCCGCGTGCTGCGCGGCTGGCTGCATCCGCGCGCCGTCGGCGCGGCCGATTGAGCGCAAACTGACGTTTTTCTGAATCCCAAACGAAAATTGTTTACACTTGCATCCGCAAATGGAACCGTGCGGCCGGCCAGCGGGGCGGCCGGCTGATAAGGGAGAGTGTGGATGCGTAAATTGTTGCGGAAGACCGTGCTGGCGTTGGCGCTTGGCATGGCGACGCCCTTGGCCGTGGCGGCCGCCCAGCCCAAGGCGGTCGTGCAGACCTATTCGGATATCGCGCTGGCGGGCTACCAGGATGCGCTGGCCTCGGCGCAGGCATTGCGCACCGCCATCGACGCGCTGATCGCCGCGCCCAGCGCCCAGACGCTGCAGGCGGCGCGCCAGGCGTGGCTGGCCGCCCGCGTGCCGTACCAGCAGACCGAAGCGTTCCGCTTCGGCAACCCGGTGGTCGACGACTGGGAAGGGCGCGTCAACGCCTGGCCGCTGGACGAGGGCCTGATCGACTATGTCGATGCCGCCTACGGCACCGAGAGCGACGCCAATGCGTTCTATACGGTCAACGTGATCGCCAACGCCAGGATCTCGGTGGGCGGCAAGACCATCGACGCCAGCAAGATCACGCCGCAGCTGCTGTCCGAGGTGCTGCACGAGGCCGACGGCAACGAGGCCAACGTGGCCACTGGCTATCACGCCATCGAGTTCCTGCTGTGGGGCCAGGACCTCAACGGCACGGGCCCGGCGCCCAAGGACCGCACCGGCACGCCGCAGGAACGCCACGCCGGCGATCGGCCCCATACCGATTTCGATCCCCGGCAGTGCACCGGCGGCAATTGCGAGCGCCGGGTGCAATACCTGAAGGCCGTGACCGATCTGCTGGTCGACGATCTGCAGGAAATGGTCGATAACTGGAAGGCCGGCGGCGCCGCGCGCAAGGTGGTCGAGGAGGATCCCAAGGCGGGCCTGATCGCCATGATGACGGGGCTGGGCAGCCTGTCGTATGGCGAACTGGCGGGCGAGCGCATGAAGCTGGGGCTGATGCTGCACGATCCCGAGGAAGAGCACGATTGCTTCTCCGACAACACGCACAATTCGCACTACTACAACCAGATCGGCATCCGCAACGTATACCTGGGCAACTATGCCCGCATCGATGGCAAGACGGTGTCGGGGGCAAGCCTGTCGGATCTGGTCAAGGCCAAGGATGCCAAGCTGGATGCCGAGGTAAGGGCCAAGCTGGATGCCACGGTCCAGGCCATGGAAGCGATGAAGCAGCGCGCCGAGACGGTGGAAACCTACGACCAGATGATCGCCCAGGGCAATAAGGAGGGCAACGCGGTGGTGCAGGCCGCCATCGACCGCCTGGTCGACCAGACCCGCAGCCTGGAGCGGGTGATCGCGGCGCTGGAGCTGGGCGACATCGAGCTCGAGGGCTCGGACAGCCTGGACAAACCGGACGCCGTATTCAAGTGAAATCCGCGCTAGTCGTTGTACTGGCGGCGCTGGCGCATGGCGCCGGCGTCGCTGCGCCGGGCCGCACCGATCTGTCGGCCGAGGACCTGGCGCGAGTGCAGGCCATCACGGCGCCCACCGCCGATTTTTCGGCGGCGGAGTCGTTCGAGACCATGCAGGCCGGCGCCGCGACGGTCAAGAAGCTGCTCAACGCCGATATCTTTTCGCACCCCTCGGCCAACATGACGTTCGAGGGCCGCCAGCGCTTTCAGGTCGGTAACGGGCTGTTCCGCAAGCTGTGGGTGTCGGCGCCGGCGTCCACGCAGGCCTCGGACGGCCTGGGGCCGCTGTTCAACGCGCGCTCCTGTCAGGCTTGCCATGTGAAGGATGGGCGCGGCACGGTGCCGGGCTTCGACCCCGATCCGCTCGAGCGCAGCGACGCCGTGGCGCTGTTGCTGCGGCTTGCGGTGGAGCCATCCAGCGAGGCCGAGCGGCGCCTGCTGGCCGAGGGCAAGGTGCCGTTCCTGCCCGATCCGACCTACGGGTCGCAGTTGCAGAACTTCGCGGTGGCGGGCCTGCCGGCCGAAGGCCGCCTGGAGATCGAATACGAGCCGGTGAGCGTGGCGCTCAATGGCGGCGAGACCGCCACCCTGATGAAACCCGCCTACCGGATCGAGGATCCGGGTTACGGGCCGCTGCGCCCGGATCTGCACTTGTCGCCGCGCCTGGCGCCGCCCATGATAGGGCTGGGCCTGCTGGAGGCCATCCACGAAGCCGATATCCTGGCCAACGCGGCTGCCGATCATGGCGATGGCGTCAGCGGCAAGCCGAACTGGGTGCGCGACGTGCGCACCGGCCAGAAGGTGCTGGGCCGTTTCAACTGGAAGGCCGGCCAGCCTACCGTCGAGCAGCAGAGCGCGGCCGCGTTCTCGAATGACATGGGCCTGTCCACGCCGCTGTTTCCCAGTCATTTCGGCGATTGCACGCCGGCGCAGGCCGAGTGCTTCAAGATGCCGCATGGCGCGCAGCCCCATCTGGGCGAGCACGAGGTGCCGGGGCATTTGATGGATTTCGTGACCACCTATTCGACCAACCTTGCCGTGCCGCAGCGGCGCGACGCCGACGACGAGCGCGTGCTGGCGGGCAAGAAGCTGTTCTACCAGGCCAACTGCGTGGCCTGCCACGTGCCCAAGTACGTGACGCGGCGCGACGCGGCGCAGCCCGAGCACCGCTTCCAGCTGATCTGGCCGTACACCGACATGCTGCTGCACGACATGGGCGACGGGCTGGCCGACGGCGTGTCCGAGGAGCAGGCCAACGGGCGCGAATGGCGCACGCCGCCGCTGTGGGGGATCGGCCTGACCCGGCTGGTCAACCCGTCGGCGACCTGGCTGCACGATGGCCGCGCCCGCACGCTGCTGGAGGCCGTGCTGTGGCACGGCGGCGAGGCGCAGGCGGCGCGCGATCGCGTGGTGGCGATGTCGCCCGGCGAGCGCGCCGACCTGATCCGCTTTCTGGAGTCGCTGTGAGCGCGGCGCAACGTTTGGAGTGTTTGGCCATGCTGCATGGATTGATACCGCATCGCTGGCGCCGAGCGGGCGCCGCGCTGGCGCTGGCCGCTGCCGCAGGCGGCGCGCAGGCCGGCTTGCCGGCCGACCTGGGCACGCGCCTGGCCGATGGCTATGCGCGGCCGGCTTTCGGCCGGTTCGCCCAGGCTACGCAGTCCCTGAACGAGGACCTGGGCAAATGGTGCGCGCGGCCCGACGCGGCCGGGGCCGCGCAGGTCCGCACGGGTTTCGCGCAGGTGGCGCGCGCCTGGGCCGGCGTGGAATTCCTGCGTTTCGGACCGCTGGTGCAGGGCAATCGCTACGAGCGGCTGGCGTTCTGGCCCGATACCCGCAACGTGATGGCGCGCCAGGTGCAGGCCGCGCTGGCCGCAGCGGATCCGGCGCTGCTGGCGCCCGGCGCGCTGGCCGGCCGCAGCGTGGCCTTGCAGGGCCTGCCGGCGTTGGAGTTCGTGCTGTATGGCGAAGCCGGCCTGCTGCAGCAGCCCGATGCGCCCGGCTTTGCCTATGGCTGCCAATTGGCGCATGCGATGGCGCGCAACGCGGCCGGGCTGGCCGGCGAGCTGGCGCAGGTGTGGAGCGCGCAGGGCGAGTTCGGCCGCCAGTTCACCCATCCGGCGCCGGCCAATGATCTGTATCGCAGCCCGCAGGAAGTGGCGGCCGAGGCCGTCAAGGCCTTGTCGACCGGCCTGCAGTTCGCGCGCGACGTCAAGTTGCTGCCGGTGCTGGGCGAGAGCGCGGCGGCGGCGCGGCCCAAGCGCGCGGCGTTCTGGCGCAGCGGCCAGACGGCCGCCACGCTGGCGGCCGGATTGCGCGGCATGCGCGCGTTCTACGAGGCCGGCGGGTATCCGCTGGGCGACGCTGGCTGGATCGACGCCACGGTGAAGAGCGAGCTGGACCAGGCGGCCGGCGCCGCCGAGCGGGCCCAAGGGCCGGCCGAGGCGCTGGCCGAGGACGGCGAGCCGCGCGATGCGCTGGCGCTGGCCGCCCTGGTGATCAAGAACGCCAAGGACGTGGTGGACCAGAACCTGGCGCCCGCCGTCGGCGTGACCATAGGATTCAATGCCCTCGATGGAGATTGACCGTCGCGCCTTCCTGGCGCTGGCGCTGGCCGGCGGCGCCGCACCGCGCGCCCTGTGGGCAACCACCCAGGCCGATCCGCTGTACCTTGCCGCGCGCCGGCGCGGCGAACGGTACGAGGCGGTCGTGCTCGGCCCCGATGGCCGCGACCGCCTCGCCGTACCGATGCCGGCGCGCGGGCACAGCTTCGCGCTGGACGCGCCGCGCCGCCGCGCCGTGGTGTTCGGCCGCCAGCCGGGGTTCTTCGCGGTGGCGTTCAGCGTGGATGGCGCCCGACCGCCGCTGGCCCTGGCCGCCGCGCCGCAACGCCACTTCTTCGGCCATGGGCTGTTCCTGCCCGATGGGCAGCGCATGCTGGCGACCGAGAACGACTACGAGGCCGGCCGCGGCGTGCTGGGCGTCTACGACGCCTCGGCGGGCGGAGGCTACCGGCGCCTGGGCGAGTTCGACACCGCCGGCATCGGCCCGCACGAGGCGCTGTTGCTGCCCGACGGCAAGACCGTGTGCGTGGCCAACGGGGGGATCCTGACGCACCCCGACTACGGCAAGCTGGAACTGAACCTGGACAGCATGCGCGCGTCGCTGGCCTACCTGGACGCGAGCGACGGCCGATTGCTCGAGAAAGTGGAACTCGATCCGGCGCTGCATCGGCTGTCGATCCGCCATCTGGCGGTGGCCGCCGATGGCGCGGTCTGGTTCGGCTGCCAGCACATGGGGCCGCAGTCGGAGCGGCCGGCCCTGGTGGGGCGCCACCGGCGCGGCCGCGCCATCGAGCTGTACGCCGGACCGGCCGAGACGCTGCGCGGCTTTCGCAATTACATCGGCTCGGTGGCGGCGGGCGATGGCGGCCGGGTCATCGCGACTTCCAGCCCGGTGGGCGGGCAGGTGGCGTACTGGGACAGCGCCACGGGGCGCTGCCTGGGCGTGACGGCGCTGGCCGACGGCTGCGGGGTGGCGCCGCTGGAGACGGGCGGCTTCCTGATTTCCAGCGGGCTGGGCGCAATGGTGCACGGCGGGCCGGATGGCGGCGCGCAGGCCATGCTGGAGGCCGGCGGCCAGGTTTCCTGGGACAATCATCTGCGCCGCTACGCGGCCTAGTCCTGCGGCCCGGCGCGTGCGTCATGGGCGCGCCGGGCCGCGTCTGATAGAGTCTGCGCTATTGGCGCCGCGCCGCCGCGCGCGCGAATCTTGACAGGAGCCCGCATGAAAGAAACCCTGAACGAAATCTCCACCCTGATGCCGCAGCTCGTCGACCTGGGAATCAACCTGGGCGTGGCATTGCTGATCCTCATCCTGGGCTGGTGGGCCTCGTCGCTCTTGGGCGGCTGGGTGCGGCGCGCCGCGCAGCGCTCGCCGCGCATCGATCCCACCATCGTGCCGATGTTCCAGAGCACGGTGATCTGGACGGTGCGCATTTTCACGCTGATCGCGGTGCTGGCCCGTTTCGGCGTGCAGACCGCCAGCCTGATCGCGGTGCTGGGCGCCGCCGGCCTGGCCGTGGGCCTGGCCCTGCAGGGCACGCTGCAGAACATCGCGGCGGGCATCATGCTGCTGATCCTGCGCCCGATCCGCGCCGGCGAGTACGTGGCCCTGAGTTCGGGCTCGGACGGCACCGTGGAGGAGGTGGGGCTGTTCCTGACGCGCCTGGTCCAGGTCGATGGCATCCACATCACCCTGCCCAACAGCACGGTCTGGAACGCCACCATCATCAATTACAGCCGCAACGCCAACCGGCGCCTGGATATCCCGGTGACGGTGCATTATGGCGACGACCTGGGCGAGGCCATCGCCAGGCTGGAGGCGCTGGTGCGCGGCCACGAGATGGTGCTGCAGGATCCCGCGCCCATCGTCAAGGCCAGCGAATACCGCGACAACGGCACGGTGGTCAATGTGCGCGTCTGGACCCAGGCCGCGCAATACTGGGACCTGCGCTGGGACCTGTTCCACCAGATCCGGCGCGCCCTGGGCGAGGCGGGGTTCCGCGCGCCCATCCCGGTGCGCGAGATCCAGGGCGGCGGCAAGGACGCGGCCGCCTGAGGCCCGCTACGCCTTGGGCGCCAGGCGCGCCAGTTCGGCGCCGATCCAGCCGGCGATCTCGCGCTGGCGTTGCGCCGGCATGCGGTCGATGATGGCGGTGACGCTGACGGCCAGCACGGGCGCGCCCTGCGCGTCGAGCAGCGCGCACCCCACGCCCAGCGCGCCGCGCACCGCGTGGTTGCCCACCACCGAGTAGCCGCGCGCGCGCGTGTTTTCGATCAGGCGGTGCATCTCTTGCGGCGTCATGCCGCCATATTCGTCCAGCCGGCCCGAGTTGCGCTGGACGATGGCGTGCGCTATCTCGTCGGGCAGGGCGGCCAGCAGCGCCATGCCGCCCGAGCCCACGCCCAGCGGCTGGCGCTTGCCGGCGTAAGTGGCCAGGATCTGCACGGGGTAGCTGCCGATTTCCCGGTGCAGGCTGACCGAGTCGTCGCCGTCCCGTACGACCAGGAACACCGCGTCGCCGGTGCGGTCGGCCAGCCGGCGCAGCACCGGCAGCATCTGGCGCACGCGCGGGTCGGGCGCCGCCAGGTCGGCGTCGGCCGCCAGCTGGGTGCGGTATTTCTTGGTGCCCCGCAGCGGGACCACCAGCCCGGCGTCCAGCAAGGCGGCCAGCAGGCGGTAGATGGTGGGGCGCTGGATGCCGGTCTGGCGCGCGATGTCGGTGACGCTCAGGCCGCGCGGGCCCTGGTCGCGCAGGGCGGCCAGTACCATCAGGCCGCGCCGCAGGGTGCGCGGGCCGGCACCGGAATCAGTCTCTTGCATGGTGCTTGGATATCGGATCGGGTATGCAGGGGCGGAACCAGGGAAAACCATCGTCCGCACAGTGGACTCTACCTTGCCCTGGCGCCTGTGTATAGCGCAAAATCACCGGCTAAACAATTCTTATACGTCCATTACATGGACATTTTTCAGGAGACCTTCCGATGACCAAAAGTCAGCTGCCTCGTCTCGGGCGTTTTGCCGTGCGCCTGTTTGCCGGCATCCTGGGCGCCGCCGCCATCAGCGCGACGGCCCATGCCGCCTATCCCGACAAGCCGGTGCGCATCGTGGTCGGCTTTTCCGCCGGCGGCACCACCGACGTGATCGCACGCATCATGGCCAAGGAACTGACCGAGGCGCTGGGCCAGTCGTTCGTGGTGGAGAACAAGCCGGGCGGCGGCAGCAACATCGCCACCGACTATGTGGCGCGCGCCACGCCGGATGGCTACACCTTGCTGTTCGTGGCGGTGACCAGCGCCATCAACCAGACGCTCTACAAGAACGTCAACTTCGACCTGACCAAGGATTTCGCGCCGGTCGCGCTGGGCGCCAAGGTGCCCAACATCCTGGTGCTCAACCCCTCGGTGCCGGTCAAGTCGGTGCAGGAGCTGGTGGCCTATGCCAAGGCCAACCCGGGCAAGCTGGCTTTCGCCTCGTCGGGCAGCGGCACCTCGATCCACATGGCCGGCGAGCTGTTCAAGCAGCGCGCCGGCATCGACGTGCTGCACGTGCCGTACAAGGGCAGCGCACCGGCGGTCACCGATCTGATCGGCGGCCAGGTGCAGTTCATGTTCGACAACATGCCGTCGTCGTGGCCGCATGTGCAGGCCGGCAAGCTGCGCGCGCTGGCGGTGACCACCACCGAGCGCTCGGCCAGCGCGCCCGACCTGCCGACCATGAAGGAATCGGGTTTCGAGAACTTCGACGTGTCGTCGTGGTTCGGCCTGATCGCCCCGGCCGGCACCCCGCCCGAAGTCGTGAACACGCTGAACGCGGCCATGGTCAAGGCGCTGGACAAGCCGGAGGTCCTGCAGTCGTACGAGAAGCTGGGCGCGGTGGCGCAGAAGACCACGCCGGCCGAGTTCGGCGCCTTCATCAAGTCCGAAGTGGAAGGCTGGGCCCCGGTGGTCAAGGCCTCGGGCGCCACGGTGGACTGACGGCCGGTCCGTCTCGAGCGTGAAGAAGACGCCCGCGAGGGCGTCTTTGCTTTTGGAGCCGTGCGGATGCCTGTCCCGGCGGGGACAGGCACCCTTGCCGCTGGAGTCGCTCTCCGTGTGGGGACAGGCACCCCACCGGCGCGCCGGGAAGGGGGTTATTTCGGGCGGTTCGGGGCGATCATGGCAGTGCACACGCCGCGCAGCATGTCCACTTCGTCGCGGCTGAGCGCGCTGCGCGTGAGCAGGTGCTTCATGCGCGGCATTAGTTTCTTGGGATGCGCGGGGTCGAGAAAGCCCACGGCGACCAGCGCCTGCTCCCAGTGCGCCAGCAGGGCCTGGACGGCCGCGCCGTCGGCCGGGGCGGCGCCCGGGTTGGCCTGCTGGGCCGACGAGGCCGGCAGCAGCGACTGGCCGGTGCCGGCCAGCAGGGCATAGCGCAGCTCCCAGGCGGCCAGTTGCAGGGCCTGGGCGACGTTCAGCGAGCTGTATTGCGGGTTGGCCGGGATATGGCAAATACGGTGACAGAGCTCGATCTGGGCATTGGTCAGCCCGGCGCGCTCGGTGCCCAGAACGATCGCCACCACGCCCGCCTCGGTGTCGTCCAGGTGGCGCCGGGCCAGGCCGGCCGCTTCGCGGATGTCGCAGGGGGGCGGGCCCAGGTCGCGCACCCGCGCGGTCAGGGCGAAGGCCAGGGTGACCGGGGCCAGCGCTTCTTCCAGCGTGTCGTGGACGGCGGCGCGCTCCAGCACGTCGAGCGCCCCGCTGGCCAGCGCCACGGCCTCCGGCTGGGCGGTCATGTCGGGAAAACGGGGGGCGACCAGGACCAATTCGCCAAAGCCCATGGTCTTGATCGCGCGGGCCGCCGAACCCACGTTGCCAGGGTGGCTGGGCTGGGTCATGATGAACCGAACGCGTGAAAATGCTTGAGTCATTTAAAATGCCATGTTTGGCTTAGCGCCTTCCTGGTTTCCGATTGTATTGGCCGCGTGTTTTTCCGGCTTGCAAGGCGGCCGCCCTCACTGCGTTTGTACGGAATTCTATGCATCCGATGCTCAATACCGCCATCAAGGCGGCCCGGCGTGCCGGCACCATCATCAACCGCGCCAGTCTCGACCTGGAGCGCCTTACCGTGGCCCGCAAGGGGCCGCGCGATTATGTCACGGAAGTCGACCGCGCCTCCGAGGAGGCGATCGTCGAAGTCCTGCGCACGGCCTATCCCGACCATGCGGTGCTGGGCGAGGAGTTCGGCCTGCAGGGGCCCGAGCAGGCCGAGTTCCAGTGGATCATCGATCCGCTGGACGGCACCACCAACTATATCCATGGCCTGCCCAATTACGCGGTCTCGATCGCCTTGCTGCATCGCCGCCAGGTGACGCAGGCGGTGGTCTACGATCCGTCGCGCAACGAGCTGTTCACCGCCAGCCGCGGCAGCGGCACGTTCCTGAACGATCGCCGGGTGCGCGTGTCGGGCCGCATCCGCTACCACGACGCGCTGCTGGGCGCGCACTGGCCGCACTCGACCGACCCCGACCAGGGCTCGGGCCGTTTCCGCGCCATGGCCGAGGGCAGCGCCGGCGTGCGCCGGCTGGGATCGACCGTGCTGGACCTGGCCTACGTGGCCTGCGGCCGCCTCGACGGCTTTTGCGGCGTGGGCCTCAAGCCCTGGGACGTGGCCGCCGGCAGCCTGCTGGTGCTGGAAGCCGGCGGCCTGCTTGCCGACTTCGACGGCGAGCAGGGCTGGCTGGACACCGGCAACGTGCTGGCGGGCACGCCCAAGGTCTTCACCCACATGCTCACTGCGCTGCAGCCCCGTACGGCTTGATGCGCCATACGCCGGCTGATCGGCCGGCAGGCCGCGCCCACGCTGGATGCGCGGTCGCCGGGCCGCGCCGGCGCAGGCGCGGCCGAGCGCCGTCACCGGCGTGTCATGGCATTTCCATGTACGATTACCGGTTCCAAAACTTCCGGAGCTCCTGATGGAGTGGCTGCAGGACCCCGCCGCGTGGGTCGGCCTGCTTACCTTGGTCGTCCTCGAAATCGTACTGGGGATCGACAACCTTATCTTCATAGCCATCCTGGCGGACAAGCTGCCCCCCGCGCAGCGCGACCGCGCGCGCATCGTCGGGCTGAGCCTGGCGCTGCTCATGCGCCTGGGCCTGCTGTCAGTGATGTCCTGGCTGGTCACGCTGACCACGCCGTGGTTCTCCGTGGGACCGATGTCGTTTTCCGGCCGGGACCTGATTCTCATGCTGGGCGGCCTGTTCCTGCTCTTCAAGGGCACCATGGAGCTGCACGAACGCATCGAAGGCGGCCAGAGCCTGGACACGGGCGGTCCGCGCGTCTATGCCAGCTTCTGGGTCATCGTGACCCAGATCGTGGTGCTGGACGCGGTGTTCTCGCTGGATTCGGTCATCACCGCGGTGGGCATGGTGGACCACCTGGCCATCATGATGATCGCCGTCATCATCGCCATCGGCATCATGCTGCTGGCGTCCAAGCCGTTGACGCGCTTCGTCAACGCGCACCCCACGGTGGTGGTGCTGTGCCTGGGCTTTCTGCTGATGATCGGCTTTTCGCTGCTGGCCGAGAGCTTCGGCTTCAAGGTGCCCAAGGGCTACCTGTATGCCGCCATCGGCTTTTCCGTGGCCATCGAGGCGCTCAACCAGGTGGCGCGCCGCAACCTGCTCAAGCTGGACGCGCGCCGTCCGATGCGCGAGCGCACCGCCACGGCGGTGCTGCGCATGCTGGGCAAGCGCCCGCCCGCCAGCGACGAGTCCGACCTGCCCAGCGCCATGCCCGCCGTGCCGGCGTTCGGCGTGGAAGAGCGCAACATGGTCAGCGGCGTGCTGACGCTGGCCGAACGTTCCATCCGCTCCATCATGACGCCGCGCACCGATGTGTCGTGGGTCAATATCGATGATGACGCTGCCACCATCCGCCAGCAGCTGACCGCCGCGCCGCACAGTTTCTTCCCGGTGTGCCGGGGCTCGCTGGACGAAGTGGTGGGCATCGGCCGCGCCAAGGACCTGGTGGCCGACCTGATCACGGAAGGGCGGGTGCGCCGCAATCGCCTGCGCGACCCCATCATCGTGCACGAGTCGATCGGCATCCTGCGCCTGATGGACACCCTCAAGCGTTCGCGCGGCCAGCTGGTGCTGGTGGCCGACGAGTTCGGCGCCATCGAAGGGCTGGTGACGCCCATCGACGTATTCGAGGCCATCGCCGGCGAGTTCCCCGACGAGGATGAACTGCCCGACATCGTCGCCGAAAGCGAAAATGTCTGGAAGGTAGACGGCGCCGCCGACCTGCACCACCTGGAGCAGGTGCTGGAGATCGAGGGGCTGATCGACGAGTCCGAGGACTACTCCACCCTGGCAGGCTATCTGCTGGCCCGTTTCGGCCATCTGCCCAAGCCCGGCGATACCTGCGAATTCGAAGGATCCCATCATCGGCGCGTGCGCTTCGAAGTGCTGCAGATGGATGGGCGGCGCGTGGCGCTGGTGCGGGTCGAGCGCCTGCCCTACGACACCGTCGACGAAAGCGAGGCGGCCGACGCCGATTAACCGTTCTTACCCGGATACTGATTAGTGACTGATAGCACGCTCCACCTGCTCAAGGCATTCTTTCTCGGCATCGTCGAAGGCCTGACCGAGTTCATCCCGGTGTCCAGCACCGGGCACCTGATCGTCATCGGCGACTGGATCAACTTCGCGTCCAGTTCGGGCAAGGTGTTCGAGGTGGTCATCCAGTTCGGCTCCATCCTGGCCGTGATGTGGATATTCCGGGCCCGCCTGTGGCAATTGATCCGCGGCACCCTGACCGGGGTGCGCCAGGAGGTCAATTTCACGCGCAACCTGCTGCTGGCGTTCCTGCCGGCGGCGGTCATCGGCGCCATCTTCATCAAGTCCATCAAGCAGGTCTTCTACCACCCCGGGGTGGTGGCGGTGACGCTGGTGGTGGGCGGGTTCATCATGCTGTGGGTCGAGCGGCGCGCGCCGCACACGCCGGGCGATGCGCCCGGCGCGGCCGACGATACCGCCTCGGACGAGCGCGCCACCGCCCATACGCTGGAGCAGATCAGCGCCAAGCAGGCGCTGGGCGTGGGCGTGGCGCAGTGCGTGGCCATGATCCCGGGTGTTTCGCGCTCGGGCGCCACCATCATCGGCGGCATGATCGCCGGCATCCAGCGCAAGACCGCCACCGAGTTCTCGTTCTTCCTGGCCATGCCGACCATGCTGGGCGCGGCGGTCTACGACCTGTACCGCAATATCGGCCTGCTCAGCCAGCACGACATGTCGGCCATCGCCGTGGGTTTCGTGGCGGCCTTTCTCAGTGCGCTGGTGGTAGTGCGCGCGGTGCTGCGCTTCGTGGCCAACCATACCTACCGCGTGTTCGCGTGGTACCGCATCGCCCTGGGCCTGGTGGTGGCCGCCTGGATCTACGCCAAATGAAAAAGAGCCTGTCCCGACGGGGACAGGCTCTTTTTCCCGGCGCGGATAGATACCGTCCCGGCCGTCAAGCGTTCATGGCGCATGACGGGGTGCCTGTCCCCGCGGGGACAGGCACCAGGATTCCTGCGAGGACAGGGGCCTCATGGCGGGGCCTTCAATCTTCGTCTTCGACCAGGTCGAAGCACTGCAGGCCATCGCGGTCGATGACCAGCCAGCCGCCGCGCGGCGGATCGGCGTGGTCGCAGTCCCAGTCCGGCAGCACCCAGCGTTCGCGCTTGCGGCCGTCGACCGACAGCACATGGCGCGCCGGCCGGTGGGTGTGGCCATGCACCAGCACATCGACGTCGGCCTCGCGCAGGGCGGCCTCGACGGCCGCGGGATTGACGTCCATGATTTCCATCGACTTGGCCTGGTTGGCCGCCTGGCTTTCGCCGCGGGCCTGCTCGGCCATGGCCAGCCGTTCGGGGATGCTCATGGCCAGGAACTGCGCCTGCCATTGCGGGTTGCGCACCATGGCGCGGAACTGCTGGTAGGCGCTGTCGTCGGTACAGTACTCGTCGCCGTGCGTGAGCAGGATGCGGCCGTAGTCGGTTTCGAGCAGCACCGGCTCGGGCAGCAGATGCGCGCCGAGCGCGTCGGCCAGCTCCTGGCCGATCAGGAAGTCGCGGTTGCCGCGGCCCAGGTAGACCGGAATGCGCCCGGCGGCCGCGCGGATGCCTTGCAGCACCGCCGCCAGCCAGGGCGGCGCGGCCCGGATGACGTCGTCCCCGATCCAGGCGTCAAAGATGTCGCCCGGAAGAAGCAGGGCCGACGCTTCGTCGGCGGCGGCCTGCAGCAGTCCCAGGAATGCTTCGGCGGTAGCCGGCGTGGCCGGCCCCAGGTGCAGGTCGGAAGCCAGCCACAACGGCCCCTGCAGCGCCAGCTTATTCAAGGACTTCGGCCTTTTCGATGATCACGTCCTCGGCCGGCACGTTCTGGTGGAAGCCACGGTTGCCGGTCTTGACGTTCTTGATCTTGTCGACCACCTCGGTGCCCTCGGTGACCACGCCGAACACGGCGTAGCCCCAGCCGTTGGGCGTGGGCGCGGTGAAGTTGAGGAAGTCGTTGTCGGACACGTTGATGAAGAACTGCGCGGTGGCCGAGTGCGGATCGCTGGTGCGGGCCATGGCGAGCGTGTATTTGTCGTTCTTCAGGCCGTTGTTGGCCTCGTTCTCGATGGGCGCCTTGGTGGGCTTTTGCTTCATGCCGGGCTCGAAGCCGCCGCCCTGGATCATGAAGCCGTCGATGACGCGGTGGAACACCGTGCCGTCATAGAAGCCGTCCTTGGTATAGGCGACGAAGTTTTCCACGCTCTTGGGCGCCTTTTCGGCATTCAGGGTGATGATGATGTCGCCCTGGTTGGTGTGCAGCTTGACGCGGGGATTCGTGCTCATGGATGAGGTGCCTTTTGAAGTAGGGGTGGAGTTGGCGGGCTGGGCGCCCGCGCCTGCGGGCAGCAGGGCTGCCAGCGCGATCGTGCACGCCGTCAGGCGCAGCATCTTAAGCGGAAAATGGCGGAACATCATTTGGGCTGTTTATCCTTCAACAGGGATTCGATTTCCTCGACGCGGGCCTTCATGCCCGGCACGCCGCGAGCCGCCTCCTGGCGGTAGGTGCGCAGGGCCATCATCAGCTGGATGTCGCCGAGGTTGGCGCGCGCGGCGGCGTAGTCGGGATTCGCGCGCAGGGCCATCTGTAGACTGTCCTGGGCGCGTTCGAGTTCACCGCGCGACGCATAGATGGCGGCCAGGTTGTTCCAGGGTTCGGGCAGCTCCGGGAATTGGTTCGTCATGTCACTGTATACCGCAATGGCCTCGTCGGCGCGACCCAGCGCGGCCAGCGCGCGGGCGTGCTGGAACATCAGCTGCACGTCGGCGCCGCGCTGGCCCTTGATGGCGGCCTCGCGCCGCTCGATCAGGCTGAGGGCCTCTTCGTTGGCGCCGCGGTTGAGCAGCTCCTCGATGCGGTCGGTGATCTGCGAGGGCGTGGGGTCCAGGCGCGTGTCCACGCCGGGCTTGGCGGCCTCCAGCAGGTTGGCCAGCCCCTGCCAGCCGCCTTCGGGCGGGTAGGGGTCCAGCTTGGTCTGGTTGGCGTAGCGGTTCTTGGCCGAGCCGCCGGCCATCGACTGCGCCAGCACGGGGGCGCTGGCCGATATGGCGATGGCCAGGGTCAGGAGGGCAGTGCAAAGGCGCGGCTTGGTGGTCACGATGGCATCCGTAGTAAGGCCCGGGGAACCGCGCGCTGCGCGTGCAGTCAGGCCGCTTGCTATACTTGACGATCGCCATTTTAGCCCTGGTTGCGTTTCAGGCTCGAGCGCGGCCGTGCAGGCTGTCCGGGCCGGCGCCATGTGCCTGCCGGCGGGCCCGCCGCGGCGCCCCGGGGCAGCCTGGGTGCGGCGGCGGTGCTGCCTTGCCCGCGCAACCTTTCCAACAATTCCAGAGCGCCATGCTGCACATCTACAACACGTTGTCGCGTACCAAAGAACCGTTCAAGCCGGCCCATGCCGGCCAGGTGCGCATGTACGTGTGTGGCATGACCGTCTACGACTATTGCCACCTCGGGCACGCCCGCATGCTGGTGGCCTTCGACGTGGTGCAGCGCTGGCTGCGCGCCAGCGGGCTGGCGGTCGACTACGTGCGCAACATCACCGACATCGACGACAAGATCATCCGCCGCGCGGTCGAGACCGGCCGGCGCATCGGCGAGGTCACCGAATACTACATCGCCGCCATGCACGCGGACGAACGCGCCCTGGGCGTGCAGCCGCCCGACCGCGAGCCGCGCGCCACGCAGTACGTGGGCGAGATGCTGGACATCATCGGCCGCCTGGAGAGCAAGGGCCTGGCCTACCGGGCCGAGGACGGCGATGTCAATTACGCGGTGCGCGGGTTCGCCGACTACGGCAAGCTGTCGGGCAAGTCGCTCGACGACCTGCGCGCCGGCGAGCGCGTCGCGGTGGGCTCGGCCAAGCGGGATCCGCTGGATTTCGTGCTGTGGAAGTCGGCCAAGCCGCAGGAGCCGGACGACACCAAATGGGAGTCGCCCTATGGGCTGGGCCGCCCGGGCTGGCATATCGAATGCTCGGCCATGAGCAAGACCCTGCTCGGCCTGCCGCTGGATATCCACGGCGGCGGTCCGGACCTGAAGTTTCCCCACCACGAGAACGAGATCGCCCAGACCGAGGGGGCGTTCGGCGGCGCGCTGGCCAATGTCTGGATGCATTGCGGTCCGCTGATGGTCGACGCCGACAAGATGTCGAAGTCGCTGGGCAACTTCCGCACCATCCGCCAGACCATCGCGCAGGGCGCGCTGTCGGACACGCAGGCCGAATACGCGGTCAATCCGCGCGAGGCCGAAATGCTGCGCTTTTTCATCGTGCGCAACCACTATCGCAGCCCGCAGAACTATGCGCCGGACAACCTGGTCGACGCGCAGAACGCGCTCGACCGGCTGTATCAGGCGCTGCAGAACACCGCGGCCGACGGCCAGGGCGTGGACTGGAGCGAGCCGCAGGCGCAGGCCTTCAAGGCCGCCATGGACGACGATTTCAACAGCTCCGGGGCGGTCGCCGCCCTGTTCGAGCTGGCCTCCGAGGCCAACCGCACCGGCAGCGCGCGCGCCGCCGGCCAGCTCAAGGCGCTGGGGGCGGTGCTGGGCCTGCTGCAGCAGGACCCGCCGGCCTATTTCCAGTCGCCCACGCGCTATTCGGCCGCCGCCCGCGAGCAGGGCGCGCCCGCCGCGGCGCTGGACGCCGCCGCCATCGAGGCGCGCATCGCCGAGCGCGCGGCCGCCAAGGCGGCGCGCGACTTCGCCCGCGCCGACGCGATCCGCGCCGAGCTGCGCGCGGCCGGCGTCGAGCTCGACGACAAGCCCGGCGGCCTGACGCAATGGCGTCGCGCTTGAGCCCCGGGAAACGCAGCTCCATGTCCAGCGCCGATATCGTCATCGTCAAGCCCGATTACTGGGACGACGCGGTTGCGCACCTGATGCGCCGCGACCGCATTCTCAAACGCATCATCCCCCAGCACGGTGAAACCTGGCTGACCTCGCGCGGCTCGCCGTTCGTGACGCTGGCGCGCGCCATCATCGGCCAGCAGATCTCGGTCAAGGCCGCCGACGCGCTGTGGCAGCGCTTCCTGGAGACCGTGGGCAAGCGCCCCACGCCGGCCACCGTGCTGCGCGCCGGGCTGCCGGCGCTGCGCGCGGCCGGCCTGTCGCAGCGCAAGGCCGAGTACCTGGTGGACCTGGCCACCCATTTCGGGCAACGCCTGGTGCATCCGGAGAAATGGGCCGCCATGGACGACGAGGCCGTCATCGCCGAGCTGGTCGCGATCCGCGGCATCGGCCGCTGGACGGCGGAGATGTTTTTGATTTTCAATCTGCAGCGCCCCGACGTCCTGCCGCTGGATGATCTTGGGCTGCTGAAGGCAATCTCGTTACACTATTTCAGCGGCGAGCCCGTTTCGCGCTTCGAGGCCCGTGAGGTCTCGCTGGCATGGCAGCCCTGGCGTACCGTGGCGACCTGGTATTTGTGGCGCAGTCTGGAACCGGCAGCGGTCCAGTACTGAACCGGCCAGGCCGCCCATCAACGGAACCTCACATACATGCGCAATACTTTCCTGGAATTCGAACAACCGCTCGCCGAGCTTGAGAACAAGATCGAGCAGCTGCGCTACGTGCAGGCCGACTCCGCGGTGGACATCTCCGACGAAATCGGCCGCCTGCAGCAAAAGAGCCAGAACCTGGCCAAGGAAATCTACGGCAAGCTGACGCCATGGCAGACCGCGCTGGTGGCGCGCCATCCGCAGCGCCCGTACACGCTGGACTACGTGCGCGAAATCTTCACCGACTTCCATGAGCTGCACGGCGACCGCATGTACGCCGACGACCAGTCCATCGTCGGCGGGCTGGCCCGCTTCAACGGCTCGGCCTGCATGGTCATCGGCCACCAGAAGGGCCGCGACACCAAGGAGCGCGCCGCGCGCAACTTCGGCATGCCGCGCCCCGAGGGCTACCGCAAGGCGCTGCGCCTGATGCGCCTGGCCGAGAAGTTCCGCCTGCCCATCTTCACCTTCATCGACACGCCGGGCGCCTATCCCGGCATCGGCGCCGAAGAGCGCGGCCAGTCCGAGGCGATTGGCCGCAACCTGTACGCCATGGCCGAGCTGAAGGTGCCGGTCATCTGCACCGTGATCGGCGAGGGCGGTTCGGGCGGCGCGCTGGCCATCGCGGTCGGCAACGCCGTGCTGATGCTGCAGTACGCAACCTATTCGGTGATTTCGCCCGAAGGCTGCGCGTCCATCCTGTGGCGCAGCGCCGACAAGGCGCCCGAGGCGGCCGAGGCGCTGGCCATCACCGCGCCGCGCCTGAAGGACCTGGGCCTGGTCGACCGCGTGGTCAACGAGCCGGTCGGCGGCGCCCACCGCGACCCGCGCGTGATGGCGCGCCTGCTGCGCCGGGCCCTGGGCGACGCCCTGCGCCAGCTGCAGGGCCTGGGGCCCGAGCAATTGGTCGACCAGCGCCTGCAGCGCCTGATGTCGTACGGGCGCTTCCAGGAAGTCCGCGCCTAGCGGCCGCGCGGGCTGGCCACGCCAGCCCGCCAGCGCGTCACGCCGGCGCCGACAGCCACCATGTCCACCTCCACCGCAGCGCCGGCTCCCTCTCTTTCCGATCTATGCCCCGCGGCCTTGCGCCGGCCGGTGGCGGCCGCCCTGCGCGCCCTGGATCCCGCGCCGGCGCGGCTGGCGGTGGCCGTCAGCGGCGGCGCCGATTCGGCCATGCTGGCCGTGGCGGCGGCCGCGGCCTTGCCGCCCGGCTGCACGCTGCGCCTGTTCCATGTCCACCATGGGCTGCAGGCGGCGGCCGACCAATGGGCTGCGCAGGTGCGCGGCCTGGGCGCGCTGCTGGGCGTGCCGGTGGACGAGGCGCGCGTCACCGTGCCGCCGGGCCAGGGGCTGGGCATGGAGGCCGCCGCCCGCCTGGCGCGCTACCAGGCCCTGGCCGGGCTGGCCCGCCAGCATGGCGTGCGGCATATCCTGCTGGCGCATCACCGCAACGACCAGGCGGAGACCGTCCTGCTGCGCCTGCTGCGCGGCACCGGCCTGCAGGGCATGGCGGCCATGGCGCCGCTCAGCGAGCGCGACGGCGTGGCCTACCTGCGGCCCTGGCTGGACGTCGACCGCGCAGCCATCCTGGCGCTGGCCGGCGCGGTGCGCGCGCAGTGCGGCTGGCAGGCGGTGCAGGATCCCACCAATACCGACCCGCGCTATGCGCGCGCCGCCGTGCGCACGCAGCTCGCCCCGGCGCTGGACGCGCGCTGGCCCGGCTGGCAGGCCATCGTGGCGCGCCATGCGCGCCAAATGGCCGAGGCGGCCGAGATCGTGGCCGAGGTGGCGCGGGCCGATTTCGATACGCTGGAGCCGGCCGATGCCGGCCGCAGTTTTTCGCTGGCGGCCTGGCGCGGCCTGTCGGCGGCGCGCCAGGCGCAGGCGTTGCGGCACTGGCTGGCCAGCCAGGACGCGCCGATGCCGACCGAGGCGCGGCTGGCGGAACTGCAGCGCCAGTTGCGCCAATTGCACGCGCTGGGCCACGACCGCCACTTGCGCTGGCAACACGCCGGGCGCGTCGTGCGCTGCGAGCGCGGCCGCGTCTGGATCGACGATTAGGGCCTGGCGCGCCGGCGCTGCGCAAATTTTTACCGTCGCGTTAAAATACTCAGCTTTGCCCGCCCAGACTCTATGCGGGCTTGTCAGCCAGAGTACGAGATGTCCCTGATCGTTCAAAAGTATGGCGGTACTTCGATGGGCTCGGTCGAGCGCATCAAGAACGTGGCGCGCCGCGTCGCGAAGTGGCATGCTGCCGGCCACAAGGTCGTGGTGGTGCCGTCGGCCATGGCGGGCGAGACCAATCGCCTGCTGAGCCTGGCGCGCGAAATCAGCCCGCAGCCCGACGGCCGCGAGCTCGACATGATCGCCGCCACCGGCGAGCAGGCCAGCAGCGGCATGCTCGCCATCGCCCTGCAGGCCGAGGGCGTGCCCGCACGCAGCTACGCGGGCTGGCAGGTGCCGGTGCGCACCGACTCGTCCTATACCAAGGCCCGCATCAAGTCGATCGACGACAAGCGCGTGCTGGCCGATCTGGACGCCGGCCGCGTGGTCATCGTGACGGGGTTCCAGGGCGTGGACGACGACGGGCACATCACCACGCTGGGCCGCGGCGGTTCGGATACCTCGGCGGTGGCCGTGGCGGCCGCCATCAAGGCCGACGAATGCCTGATCTTCACCGACGTCGACGGCGTGTACACCACCGATCCGCGCGTGGTGCCGGAAGCGCGCCGCATGGCGGTGGTGTCGTTCGAGGAAATGCTCGAAATGGCCTCGCTCGGCTCCAAGGTGCTGCAGATCCGCTCGGTCGAGTTCGCCGGCAAGTACCATGTTCCGACCCGCGTGCTGTCCTCGCTGACCGACCCGCTTATCCCGCTCGAAGAAGAAATGCGTTCGGGCACGCTGATTACTTTTGAGGAAGACGAAAAAATGGAAGCCGCCGTTGTCTCCGGCATCGCCTTCAGCCGCGACGAAGCCAAAATCACCCTGCTGGCCGTGCCGGACAAGCCGGGCATCGCCTATTCGATCCTGGGCCCGGTGGCTGCGGCCAATATCGATGTCGACATGATCGTGCAGAACCAGTCGGTGGCCGGTACGACCGACTTCTCGTTCACCGTCAATCGCAACGAATACCAGCGCACCCTGGACCTGCTCAAGCGCGAGGTCATCCCCGCGGTGAGCGCGCGCGAACTGGTCACCGACGAGAAGGTCGCCAAGGTGTCGATCGTCGGCATCGGCATGCGTTCGCACGTGGGCGTGGCCAGCCTGATGTTCCAGACGCTGTCGCAGGAAGGCATCAACATCCAGATGATCAGCACCAGCGAGATCAAGACCTCGGTGATCATCGACGACAAGTACATGGAACTGGCCGTGCGTTCGCTGCACAAGGCATTCGGCCTGGACCAGGTCCCGGGCGATCAGGTCTAGGAAAAGATCGGCACGATTTTTCGCTGTTCGGGGCAGGGCGCCTGCAGACGCAGTGGAAATCGTGCTAGAATCCTCGACTCTTTTGGAGATGTGCCCGAGAGGCTGAAGGGGCTCCCCTGCTAAGGGAGTATGTGGCTAAAAACTGCATCGTGGGTTCGAATCCCACCATCTCCGCCAAAGATCAAAAAGGCCCTTGAGCAATCAAGGGCCTTTTTCTTTTGCGGCGCGGCGGCGCCTGTCCCCGCGGGGACAGGCGCCTGCAACCGAGCCACGTCACCCGGCCTTCCATCGGCCGGCCACGCCCGGTGCCCGCCCCTGCGGGGACAGGCACCCCCGATCGAGCCACACCGTTCCCGGTGCCTGTCCCCGCGGGGACAGGCACCTGCAACCGAGCCACATCGGACGCATGGAGTTCGAGTTGCGCGCACGCTACGAATAACAGGCCTGTCCTGACATAATTGTCAGTTTTCCGGGAATTCCCTAGTACTGTCCGCGTTTTCTCGTCCATATACTGACTGTCATGTCAGTAAAAATGAGCGCAATATGAAACAGCAGCATGAGCCCGGCATCGCCGTGGTGGTCGGGCCGGACGAGGGCGACAGCTTCTGGCAGCCGGTGCCGGCCAACGGCTTCGTGCGCACCTTGCTCAACCGCGCGAACACCGGCGCCTCGGTCGATTTCAGCGCCGGCACCCAGACGGTCGCGCCGGGCTGCCACGTGCGCGAGCACTTCCATGACGACCGCGAGGAAGTGATCTTCATCACCGAAGGGACCGGCACGGCGCTCATCGACGGCGTCGAGCATCCGCTGGCCCCGGGCGCCTGTCTGTTCCTGGGCAAGTCGCGCAAGCACAGCTTTCTCAATGCCGGGCCCGAGCCCCTGTCGTTCTTCTGGATCCTCATGCCGGGCGGGCTGGACGATTTCTTTCGCCAGATCGGCCGCGCGCGCCAGCCGGGCGAGCCGGCGCCGCAGCCGTTCGCGCGCCCGGCCGACATCGACCGCATCGAAGCCAACACGGTATTCGGCTGGACCGCCAAGTCCTGAGCCGCTCGCCCCGTTTCACCTCTACCCGTACGGAAGTTCCAGTGTTTATCGAAGAACGCGATTACCGCATCAAGCCGGGCAAGGCCGGCCTTTTCGTGGCCACCTACGAAGCGCACGGCCTGGCGCTGCAGAAGAAGTACCTGGGCCGCTTCCTGGGCTATTTCATGTCCGAGATCGGCGAACTCAACCACGTGGTGGCCTGGTGGGCCTACGACAGCCTGGATGAACGCGACGCGGCCCGCTCGCGCATGCTGGCCGATCCCCAGTGGCAGGCGTACCTGGAGCGGGTGACCGACCTGATCGACCTGCAGCAGACCCGCATTCTCAAGCCGGTTTCGTTCTCGCCCATCCAGTAGCAAGCCATCATGAATCACGTAGCAGTAATCGGGGGCGGCATCATCGGCGCCTCCTGGGCCGTTGTGTTCGCGCGCCGCGGGTTGGAAGTGACCATCGTCGAGCGCGACGCGGCGTGCCTGGCCGAGCTGCCCGCGCGGCTGGCCGGCATGATCGAGCGCAGCGCGTCCCTGCTGCGGGCGGGCGAGCAGCCCGGCGACGTGGCGGCGCGCATCGGCGCGACCGACGCGCTGGCGGCCGCGGTGGGCCGCGCGGATTATGTGCAGGAAGCGGTTTCGGAGAACCTGGCGCTCAAGCGTACGCTGTTCGCCGAACTGGACGCGCTGGCGCCGGCCCATGCGCTGCTGGCCAGCTCCACCTCGACCTATGGCGCCAGCCAGTTCACCGAGGCGCTGGCCGGGCGCGCGCGCTGCCTGGTCGCGCATCCCATGACGCCGCCGCATCTGTCGCCGGTGGTGGAGATGGCGGCGTCGGCCTGGACCGACCCGCAGGTCCTGGCCGGCGCCGAGGCGTTCATGCGCTCGCTGGGGCAGCATCCAGTGCGCATCAGGAAGGAGATTCCGGGCTTCGTGCTCAACCGGCTGCAAGGCGCCTTGCTGATGGAAATGTTCCGCGTGATCGCCGACGACGTGATTTCGCCGGCGGACGCCGATGCCCTGATCAGCCAGGGGCTGGGCCTGCGCTGGGCCACGCTGGGGCCGCTGGAGGGTGTGGACCTGAATGCGCCGGGCGGGATTGCCGACTATCTGCAGCGCTACGGCCACATCTTCAATGACATGGCGGCCGGCCAGGGCTTGCCCGCGCCGGTCGATGCCGAGCTGATCAGCGCGCTGGATGGCGCGATGCGCGCCGCGCTGCCGCTGGAGCGCCTGGAGGCCAAGCGCGGCTGGCGCGATCGCGCCATCGCCGGCGTACGGGTGGCGCTACACGATTACACAGGGGAAAAACCATGAAATTGATCAGGGCCGTCGATGGCCTGAATCGCCTGGCGTGCTGGCTGATGGCCGGACTGATGCTGGGCATGACATTGTGCACGCTGTGGCAGGTGTCGGTGCGCTTCCTGCTTACCGGGCTGGGCTGGAACGTGGCCGCGCCGTGGAGCGAAGAGGTATCGCGCTACCTGATGATCTGGATCATCTTTCTCGGCGCCGGCGTGGCCTGCCGCAAGGCGCAGCTGATCGCGCTGGAGCTGGTGGTGACGCTGCTGCCCGCGCCGCTGGGGCGCGCGCTGCGCTTTGCCGCGCTGCTGGGCTGCCTGGTGTTCTTCACGCTGATGATCTACCTGGGCCTGG
Organism: Bordetella bronchiseptica; assembly: GCF_900636925.1. Classification (NCBI taxonomy): domain Bacteria; kingdom Pseudomonadati; phylum Pseudomonadota; class Betaproteobacteria; order Burkholderiales; family Alcaligenaceae; genus Bordetella; species Bordetella bronchiseptica. The sequence goes on along the minus strand of NZ_LR134326.1, from coordinate 3,381,936 downwards.
AGTTCATGGAGTTCGGCGCGATCGAGACCAGTCCGGTGCTGTCCATGCCCAAGACCTGGATCTACCTGGCCATGCCGGTGGGTTTCGGACTGATGTTCCTCAACACCGCGACGCTGATCGCCGAATGCCTGCTGCAAGGCATCGACATCCGCCACGCCAGCCAGCAAGAAGCCCAGGAGTAATCATGCTTTCAGCCGTTGTTCTGCTGTTGCTGCTGTTCGCCGCCAGCATCCCCGTGGCCCTGAGCCTGGGCATCGCGCCGCTGCCGGCGCTGCTGGCGCGGGACGTGCCGTTGCTGGCCGTGCCCCAGACCATGTTCGAGTCGATGGACTCGTTCGCGCTGATGGCCGTGCCGTTCTTCGTGCTGGCCGGGCGCCTGATGCAGACCGGCGGCATCGCCGGGCGGCTGATGGACCTGGGCCTGGCGCTGATCGGCTGGGTCAAGGGCGGCCTGGGCGGCGCCGCGGTGCTGACCACCATGTTCTTCTCGACCATCTGCGGCTCGTCCTCGGCCACCACCGCGGCCATCGGCTCGGTGATGATTCCCGAGATGGAGCGGCGCGGCTATCCGCGTCCGTTCGCCGCGTCGGTGGTGGCCTCCAGCGGCGAGCTGGGGGTGATCCTGCCGCCGTCGGTGCCGATGATCATCTACGCCATGCTGACCGGCACGTCGGTGGCGCAGATGTTCGTGGCCGGCATCCTGCCCGGCCTGCTGATCGGCCTGTCGCTGATCATCACCATCCTCATCATGTCGCGCCTGGGCGATTACGGCGGTTCGCAGCGCGTGAGCGTGGGCGAATGGGCGCTCAACGTCTGGCGCGCGCTGCGCCGGGCCAGCCTGTCGCTGCTGATGCCGGTGATCATCCTGGGCGGCATCTACGGCGGGCTGTTCACCGCCACCGAGGCCGCGGTCGTGGCGGTGGCCTATACCTTCGTGGTCAGCGTGTTCATTTACCGCGAAATCAAGTGGAAGGACCTGCCCGAGATCTTCTGGTCGTCGGCGGTGACCTCCGGCATCGTCCTGTTGATCGTGGGCTTCGCGTCGGTGTTCGCCTATGTGCTGTCGCTCTACCAGGCGCCGCAGCAGGTGGCCGCGCTGTTGCTGGGCGTGTCCGACAACCCGCTGGTATTCCTGCTGCTGGTCAATATCGCCCTGCTGGTGGTGGGCCTGTTCATGGAGACCTTCGCGGCGATCCTGATCCTGGCCCCGGTACTGGCGCCGGTGGCCGTCAGCCTGGGCATCGACCCGGTGCATTTCGGGCTGATCGTGATCGTCAACCTGGCGGTGGGCATGGTCACGCCGCCGGTCGGGGTGAACCTGTTCCTGGTATGCGGCATCGCCCGCGTGTCGATGGAGCGCCTGATGCGCCCGCTGTCGGTATTCCTGGGCGTGCTGCTGCTGGACCTGATGATCATTACCTACGGGCCGGTGCTGTACGCCCGCTTTTTCTGAACCCTGTCACTTCCCAAGGAAGCGCAACATGAACGTCGTGAAATCCCTGTTTGCCGCGCTCGCACTGGCCGGCGCATCGTTCGGCGCCAGCGCCGAGCCCATCCAGATCAATATCGGCCACGCGCTGGGCGACACCAGCTCGTACCAGGTGGCCGGCCTGCATTTCGCCGAGCTGATGAAGCAGAAGGTGGGCGACAAGGTCAAGGTCACCCTGTATCCGTCCGGCGGACTGGGCGGCGAGCTCAAGCTGGTGCAGGGCGCGCGCACCGGCGTGGTCGATGCGATGATCATCGCCCAGGCCTCGCTGGAGAACACAGTGCGCGAGTACCGTGTCCTGTCGCTGCCGTACCTGTTCACCGACTACGAAGAGGCCAACCGCATCATGCAGGGCCCGGTTGGCGATCGCCTGCTGGACGTGCTGCCCAAGTACAACATGGTCGGGCTGGGCTGGGGCGCGGTGTATGCGCGCAGCCTGGCGTCGATGAAGCCGGTTCCCGACCTGGCGGCGATGAAGGGCCTGAAGGTGCGGGTCATCCAGTCGCCGGGCTTCGTCGAAGCCTATCGCGCGCTCGGTTCGCAGCCCACGCCGACCGCCTACGCCGAACTGTTCCTCAGCCTGCAGAACGGCGTGGTCGACGCCGCCGAACTGAGCCCCGACCAGACCGTGGCCGATGGCTTTGCCGACGTGATCAAGTATTACTCGGTGACCGCCGCCCACCAGCTGCCCAGCCTGTTCATCATCTCCAAGGCCAAGTTCGACCGCCTGCCCGAGGACGTGCGCAAGGCTGTCGAGGAAGCGGGCCGCGAATCCATGCAGGTGGCGGTGAAGTTCCAGGACCGGAAGCTGGCCGAGGCGTTCGACGTGCTCAAGCAGCGCGGCGTGCAGGTGCAGTACCCCGACCAGGCGCCGCTGCGCGAGGCGGCCCGTGGCGCGTGGGATCAGATCGCCAAGGCGGCGCCGGGCGGCGAGCAGTTCCTGGTAGAGATCGAAGCGGCCCGCGCGGCCAAGTGATCCGGCAGCGCATGACGGATTTCACCGTGATCCTGCCCGACGGCGCGCGCCTGGCGGCGCGCGAGACGGGCGCGGGCGAGGCCGTGCTGCTGGTCAGCGGGCTGGGCGGCACGGGCGCCTTCTGGACGCCCGTGGCGGCCGGCCTGCAAGGGCGGCGCTGCGTGATGTTCGACCAGCGCGGCGTGGCCGGCTCCACGCGCGGCGATGCCGCGGTGGACATCGCCCGGCTGGCCGCCGACGCCTGGGCCGTGCTGGATGCGCGCGGCATCGAACGCGCCCACCTGGTGGGGCATTCGACCGGCGGCTGCATCGTGCAGCAGATGGCCCTGTCGGCGCCCGCGCGGGCGGCCAGCCTGGTGCTGGGCGGCACCTGGGGCGGGCGCAACGCCTATATGCAGTCGCTGTTCGCCATGCGGGCCGCGCTGCTGGAGGCGTCGCCGGCGCTGTACGAGCAGGCGGGCGCCTATCTGTCGTATCCGGCCGCCTGGTTGCTGGCGCATCCCGAAGCCGTGCCGGCGGCGGCAGCGCCGTGGCCGGCGCAGCGGGTCGCCGTGGTGCGCGAGCGCATCGCCGCCTTGCTGGCGTACGATCGCCTGGACGATCTGCCGGGGCTGGACGCGCCCGCGCTGGTGCTGGGCGCGCGCGACGACCAGATCGTGCCGTTCGCGCTGCAGCAGCAGCTGGCGCGCGTGCTGCCGGGGGCGCAATTGCGCCCGCTGGAGCATGGCGGCCATTTCTTTCCCATTGTGCGCGGCGCCGATTACGTCGCCGCGCTGCTCGATTGGCTTGGACATCATTCCCTATGACGCATCGCATTGCATTCATCGGTCTGGGCGCCATCGCCTCGGACGTGGCCGCCGGCCTGCTGGCCGACGCCGCGCAGCCGTGCCAGCTGGCCGCGCTGACGCGCAACGCCGCGGACCTGCCGCCCGCGCTGGCCGGGCGCGTCGCCTTGCTCGACGGGTTGCCCGGCCTGCTGGCCTGGCGTCCCGACCTGGTGGTCGAGGCGGCCGGCCAGCAGGCGATTGCCGAGCACGCCGAGGGCTGCCTGAAGGCCGGCCTGGACATGATCATCTGCTCGGCCGGCGCGCTGGCCGATGACGCCTTGCGCGCACGCCTCATCGCCGCGGCCGAGGCCGGCGGCGCCCGGATCCGCGTGCCGGCCGGGGCGATCGCCGGTCTGGACTACCTGCAGGCCGTGGCGGGCCGCGACGACGCCGAAGTGGTGTACGAATCGCGCAAACCCGTGGCGGCCTGGCGCGCCGAACTGCCCGGCATGGGGATAGACCCGGATACGCTGGCCGAAAGCCGCACGCTGTTCAGCGGACCGGCGCGCGAGGCGGCGCTGCGCTTTCCCAAGAATCTGAACGTGGCGGCCACGCTGGCGCTGGCCGGCATCGGCATGACGCGCACGCGCGTGGAGGTGGTGGTCGATCCGCGGGCGCGCGGCAACCAGCACCGCATCCAGGTGCGCAGCCCGTTGGGCGAGATGCAGATCGAGCTGGTCAACGCGCCGTCGCCGGCCAATCCCAAGACTTCATGGCTGGTGGCGCAAAGCGTGCTGGCCACGATCCGCCGCCATCTGGCGCGCTTTACCATCGGCTGAGCCGGGAGCAGGACATGACGCAACGCTTATCCGGCAGGATCGCCATCGTGACCGGCGCGGGCTCGGGAATCGGCGAGGCCACGGCCCGCCTGATGGCGCGCGAGGGCGCGGTCGTGGTGGTGGCCGACAAGGCCATCGAGGCGGCCGAGCGCGTCGCGCAGGCCATCGTGGCCGAGGGCGGACGCGCCCAGGCGCGCCAGGCCGACGTGGGCGAGGCGCAATCGGTGCGCGCCCTGGTCGACGCCGTGGCGGCGCGCTGGGAGCGCATCGACGTGCTGGTCAACAATGCCGGCTACGGTATCGCCGCCACCGTGGTCGATACCGACGAGGCCGACTGGTCGGCGCTGATGCGCGTCAACGTCGACGGCGTGTTCCTGGGCTGCAAGTACGTCATCCCGATCATGCAGCGCCAGGGGGCCGGCGTGATCGTCAATACGGCGTCGGCGGGCGCGCTGGTGGGCTTGCGCCAGCGCGCCGCGTATTGCGCCTCCAAGGGCGCGGTGGCGGCGCTGACGCGCGCCATGGCGCTGGACCACGCCACCGAGGGGATCCGCATCAACTGCGTGGCGCCGGGCACGATCGAGTCGCCGTACTTCCGCGAGATCTACGCGCGCAGCGACGATCCCGAAGCCTTGCGCGCCAGCCTGGCGGCGCGCCAGCCCATGAACCGCCTCGGCCAGCCCGAGGAAGTGGCGCGCGCCATCGTTTTCCTGGCCAGCGACGACGCCTCGTTCGCCACCGGCAGCACGCTGGTGCTCGACGGCGGCCTGACGGCGGCGTAGCCGAGGGCGCGCAACTGGCCCTAGAATGCACTGTTTGCCGTGGCGCGGCGGGCCGCCCGGCATGACATCGAAGGAGGCAAGGACACGGTGAAGGAAACCCCGGCTCAGGTTCCCATGAAAGAGCGCATCAAGGAAGTCGCCACCGATATGCTGATCGCGCACGGCAGCTCGGGCTTTCGGTTTCAGCAGATCGCCCAGGCGCTCGACTGCACGCGCGGCAATATCCACTATCACTACCGGCACAAGCACGAGTTGGTGGAAGACGTCACGATCGAGTATTGCCAGCGTACGATCGGCCATTTCGACCAGATCTGGCTGTCGGACTCCACGCTATCGCAGAAGATCCAGCTCAGCATGCAGTTCAACGAGATGCGCTATCTCAAGCGCAACCCGCAGGGCGACACCAGCCATCCCTGGAGCCTGATCGCCCGCATGCGCCTGGAGAGCGCGCTGATCACGCCGGCGGCGCGCGAGGCGCTGGCGCGCTATTCGCACGAGCTGCAGCGCAGCGTGGTGGCGGGGGTGCGCCGCGCGGTCGAAAAGGGCGAGTTGCGGCCCGATACCCCGGTGGAAATGGTGGCCCTGCCCATCATCGAGATGGCCAACAGCGCCGATCCGATCACCCGCGACGCGGGCCGTTTCGACCGTCTGCGCCAGATGTACCAGGCCGTCGACCGGCTGATCCACGACGCCTACGGGATGGCGGGGCACAAGCCGGCGCCTTGAGCGCCTAGGCCTGGAAGCTGTCGGGCCGCGCCTGCAGCACGACCGCGCGGTAGGCTTCGAGCAGCAGTTCGGCATGGCGCGTGAGCGGGCGCAGGCGCGAGCGCACGATGCGCGAGCGCACCGGCAGCGCCGGCAGGAAGGGCTTGATGACGAGGCCGGTGGCGCCAAAGGGCGCGATGGCGGCCGGCTCTACCAGCCCCACGCCCACGCCGGCGCGGATCAGGGCCAGCAGGGCCGCCGACGAGGTGACTTCCACCGCCACCGGCATGCGCACGCCGGCCGAGGCGAAGGCCGTCTCCAGCATGGCGCCGAAGTTGGTCTGCGGCCCGTACGAAAGAAAGGTCTCGTTCCTCAGGTCGTGCGCGGCGACGTGTGGCAGGCCGGCATAGCGGTGGCCGGCCGGCGCCACGCACACCACATGCTGCAGGCCCAGGTCTTCATTGAGCGTGGACACCGACGGGGTGATGTCGTGCACCAGGCCGAAATCGGCCTGGCCGCTCTGCACGCGGTCGACGATGGGCTGGTTGGCCAGGATCTCGACCGTGACCGTGATGCCCTGGTAGCGCTCGCGCAGCCGCTTGATGGCCTGCGGCAGGAAGGTCGTGGCCTGCGTCGGGATGGCGGCCACGTTGACATGGCCCGTGTCCGGGTCGGCCAGGCTGTCGATCTGGCGCTGCACCACCCCGTAGGCGCCGTAGAGCTGCTCGACGCTGTCCTGCAGGCCTTGCGCGTGCGGCGTGGGCACCAGCCGCTGGTGCTGGCGCTCGAACAGGCGCAGCCCGGTGTCGTCCTCGAGCTGGCGCAGCATCTTGCTGGCGGCCGATTGCGTCATGCCCATCAGCCGGGCCGCGCGCGACACCGAGCCGGTGATCATGATCGCATGGAATACGCCCAGTTGCGCAAAGCTGGGCTCGTGCAGCGCCTTGGGCTTGGCCAGGCCGACGGGTAAGGGTGGCATCAGGGGAAGACCTAGGGATAGTACGGACAGGTGCAAAACTCATATATTGCATGAACCCGGCCCGGTGATCACTATGGTTTTTCCCCAAGTTCCCATGCGAGGACGCATACCATGAAGATGTCTGTACCGCAGGATGGCTGGCTGGCCGACGCCGCCGAACTGGCGCTGCAATCCCCTGGACTGACGTCGGCGCGCCGACGCCAGCTGCTGGGCATGCTGGGCGCGGCAGGCCTGGCGTCGCTGGCGCCCATGCGGCCCGCCGCGGCCGCCGCCGACCGCATCGTCGTGTGCAACTGGGGCGGCGACGCCATCAAGAACCAGCCGCTGGTGTGGGGCAAGCCATACGAGAAGGCCACCGGCACCAAGGTCGAATTCGACGGCACGGGGCCGTCGTTCGGCAAGATCCGCACCATGGTCGAGTCCAGGAACGTGGCGTGGGACGTGTGCGACGCCAACCTGGCCGCGGGCCACTCGCTGGGCAAGCGCGGCTACCTGGAGCCCATCGACTACGGCGTGGTCGATCGCAACAAGGTGCGCCCGGGCTTCAGCAGCGAATTCGGCGTCTCGCATTTCATCTACAGCTTCGTGCTGACCTACGACAAGAAGGCCTTTGGCGACCGGCCGCCGCGCACCTGGGCCGACTTCTGGAACACCAAGGACTTCCCCGGCACGCGCATCCTGCCCGACCGGGTGCTGGCCACGCTGGAGGCGGCCCTGATGGCCGACGGCGTGCCGGCCGATGCGTCCCAGCTGTACCCCATCGACGAGCGGCGCGCGCTGGACAAGATCGCCGCCATCAAGGACAAGACCATTTTCTGGAAGACCGGCGCCGAGAGCCAGCAGCTGCTGCGCCAGGGCGAGGCCACCATGGGCCTGGTCTGGCATACGCGCGCCACCGTGATGCGCCGCGAACCGGGGTCGACCATCGATTTCACCTGGAACCAGGGCATCCTGATCCCGGCGGGGTGGCTGGTGCCCAAGGGCAACCCGGCCGGCCGCAAGGTGTTCGATTTCATCGCGTCGACGCAATCGCCTGAAAGCCAGATCGAACTGCTGCGCCTGATGGGCAACGGCCCGGCCAACCCGGCGGCCAACGCCCTGGTGCCGCCCGAGCTGCGCCAGGACAACCCGACCGACGAAGAGAACTTCCGCCAGCAGGTGGTGGCCAACTACACCTGGCATGGCGATAACCAGGACCGCATCTACAACGAGTACGTCAAGGTGATCACGGGCTGAGCAACGCACCATGACGATGTACGCGGATTTGGTATTGCATGGCGGCAGCATCGCCACGCTGGACGACAAGCTGGAGCAGGCCCAGGCGGTGGCGATCGCCGCCGGCCGCATCATCGCGGTGGGCTCGGATGCGCATTGCCTGGCGCTGGCCGGGCCGGGCACGCGCCGCATCGGGCTGGGCGGCGCGTGCGTGATGCCGGGCATCAACGACAGCCATTGCCACCCCGACGGGCAGGCGGTCAAGGCCGGGCGCTGGGACGACGTCTCGCAGGTGGCGACGCAGCAGGCGCTCTTGGCGCGCATCGCCGATTTTCACCGGCGCATGCCGGCCGGCGCCTGGTACCTGGGGTTTCGCTTCGACGATACGCACAGCGGCGGCTATCCCGCGCGCCAGGCGCTCGAACAGGCGGCGCCCGGCCGGCCGGTGTTCCTGTTGCGCCGCGATGCGCAGGTCGGACTGGCCAGCGCGCCGGCCCTGGCCGCGTTGCTGGCCAGCGGCCTGGCGACGCAGGTGCCGCCGCATTGCCTGGACGCCGCCACCGGCCTGGCGCGCGGGCGCGGCGTGTTCGCCTTCACGACCCATATCGCCGCCGCCGACAGCCTGGACGATTACCTGGAGGGCTTCCCGACGCTGTTCGCGGAAATGGGGCGCATGGGCATCACCAGCGTCCACAACGCCCTGACCAGCGCGCTGGCGGTGCAGGCCTACCGCGCGCTGCACGGCGCGGGCCGCCTGCCGGTGCGCGTGGGCATGATGCTCAACGGCCGCGACCAGCGGCTGGTGGACGAGACGCTGGCGGCCGGGCTGCGCTTTGGCGCGGGCGATGACCGGCTGTACCTGCTGGGCGTGGAGTATGGCTCGGACGGCAGCACCAGCGGCCGCACGGCGGCCTATTACCAGCCTTACGTGGGCGAGGAGGGGGGCGATGGCCGGCCCGCCAACCGTGGCGACGTGAATTTCTCCGCCGAGGACCTGGCCGCCAAGGTCGGGCGCGTGATGGCGGCGGGCCTGCAGGCGGCCGCCACCGGCAACGGCGACCGCGGCATCGACTTCGCGCTGGATGCCTTCGAGCAGGGCCTGCGCGCCCACCCCGGCGCAGTGCCGCCACGCATCGAGCATTGCTGCTGCGCGCCGCCGGCCATCCAGCAGCGCATGGCGGCGCTGGGCGTGATCGACTCGTCGGCGGCGGGCTTTGCCTACAACCTGGGCGATGCCTATCTGCGCAATCGCCCGAGCGCGGAAATGGCCTGGATGTGGCCGCACCGCGACATGCTGGACCGCGGGGTGCTGGTCTGCGCGCACTCCGACGCGCCGGTGTGCGAGCGCAATCCGTTCCTGGGCATGTGGTCCATGGTGACGCGCAAGACCGCGTCGGGCGCCAGCCTGGGCGCCGGGCAGGCCATTACGCCGCTGGAGGCGATGCGCTGCTATACCGCCAATCCGGCGCGCGCCGAGGGGCAGGCTGCGCGCAAGGGCACGCTCAGTCCCGGCAAGCTGGCCGACCTGATCGTGCTGGACCGCGATCCGTGCGCCGTCGACCCGGACGAGATCCGCCACACGCAGGTGCTGGCCACCCTGGTGGGCGGCCAGGCCACTTATCGCGCCGCGGGCGCGCCATCCTGGGCGGACGAGCTGCCCATGCGGGAGTAACCATGCGACGATCGCTGCCAGCCTTGCTGGTGTTGCCGGCCGCGGTACTGATAGGCGGGATGTTCCTGCTGCCGGTGCTGCGCATCCTGGCCATCAGCTTCACCGAGCCGCATGCCGGCCTGGGCAATTACGCGGCGCTGTTCACCGAGCCGCTGTACCTGAAGATCATGGCGACCACGGCGCGCATCTGCGCCTGGACCACGCTGATCGCCCTGGGCCTGGGCTATGTGCTGGCCTATGTGATGGCCAATTCGTCGCCGCGCATGCGCAGCTGGATGATCATCGGCCTGCTGGTGCCGTTCTGGCTGTCGGTGCTGGTGCGCGCCTTCGCCTGGGTGCTGCTGCTGGCCAGGGAAGGACCGGTCAACGCCACGCTGATGGCGCTGGGCGTGATCGACAGTCCGCTGGCGCTGCTGCGCAACGAAACCGGCGTGCTGATCGGCATGGTCCATTACATGATTCCCTATGCCGTGCTGCCGATGCTGACCAACATGCTGGGTATCGACCGCTCGCTGATGGCGGCTGCGCGGGCGCTGGGCGCGGGGCCGGTCGCGACCTTCCTGCGCGTCTACCTGCCGCTGTCGCTGCCGGGCGTGCTGGCCGCCGGCGTGCTGGTGTTCATCTTTTCGCTCGGGTTCTTCATTACGCCCGCGCTGCTTGGAGGAGGCAAGACCGTGATGGTGGCGCAATACATAGAATTCGGTATCAGCGAGACCATGAACTGGGGCATCTCGACCGCCTTCGCGGCCACGCTGCTGGTGGCGGTGATCATGAGCCTGGTGCTGGTGTCGCGCGTGGTGCGCGTGCCGTCGCTGTTCGGTGCGCCATGAGCGTGCGCCCCTCTTGGTGGTTCGCCGCGGCGGCGGTGGTGGCGGCGCTGGTGCTGGCCTTTCTGTTCCTGCCGGCGCTGGTGGTGATCCCGGTGTCGTTCACCGACCGCTCCTATCTGTCGTTCCCGGCCGAGTCATGGTCGTGGCAGCACTACCGCCAACTGGTGGACAGTCCGGTGTGGCGCGGCAGCCTGCTGCAAAGCGTGGCGGTGTCGGCGGTGTCCACGCTGGCGGCCACCCTGCTGGGCGCGGCCGCGGCCATCGGCGCATGGCGGCTGGGCGCGCGCCTGGGGGCGCTGGTGCGCCTGCTGGCGCTGCTGCCGCTGATCGTGCCGACCATCGTGGGCGCGTTGGCGTATTACCGCCTGTACATCGACCTGGGCCTGCTCGACACCTTCACCGGAGTGGTCATCGCCCACGTCGTGGCCGCCATGCCTTTCGTATTCGTCTCGGTCGGTTCGGCGCTGGCCAACTTCGATCCGCGCCTGGAGCAGGCCGCGCGCTCGATGGGCGCGCGGCCCTGGCAGGTGCTGTGGCGCATCACCCTGCCGGGCGTGCGCAGCGGACTTGTCTCCGGCGCCATCTTCGCCTTCATCGTGTCGTGGGACGAGCTGGTGGTGCTGCTGTTCGTGACGACCCGCAACGTCTATCTGCTGCCGCGCGCCATGTGGGACGGCATCAACGAGAACGTCGACCCCACGATCGCGGCGGTGGCGACGCTGATGATCGTCATTACCTTCATCTGCCTGTGCGCCGAACGGCTGCTGGCCCACCATCGACAAAAACAGGAGCTGTCATGAACGCTGCGGCCACTACGCCGACGCCTTTGCTGCGCGTGCGCGCGCTGAACAAGCGCTTTGGCGCATTCCAGGCGCTGCGCGGCGTCGATTTCGAGCTGGGCGCGGGCGAGTTCCTGACCCTGCTCGGTCCGTCCGGGTCGGGCAAGACGACCACCCTGATGTCGATCGCCGGGTTCGTCGCGCCGACCTCGGGCGACATTCTCTACCAGGGCGCCTCGATCACCGGACAGGCGCCCGAGGCGCGCGGCTTTGGCATGGTGTTCCAGGGCTATGCGCTGTTTCCCCACATGACGGTGGAGCAGAACGTGCGCTTTCCGCTGGCGATACGCGGCGTCGGCCGCGAGCAGGCGCGCCGGCGCGCCCAGCAGGCGCTCGAGCAGGTGCAGCTGGGCAGCTACGGCGCGCGCTATCCGCGCCAGTTGTCGGGCGGCCAGCAGCAGCGCGTGGCGCTGGCCCGCGCGCTGGTCTACGACCCGCGCATCCTGTTGCTGGACGAGCCGCTGTCGGCGCTGGACAAGAAGCTGCGCGCCGATCTGCAATGGGAACTGCGCAAGCTGAACAAGGAGTCCGGCGCCTCGTTCCTGTACGTGACGCACGACCAGGAAGAGGCGCTGTCCATGTCCGACCGCATCGCCATCTTCAACGAAGGCGGCATTGCCCAGATCGGCTCGCCCACCGAGCTCTACGAGCGGCCGGCCAATCTGTTCGTCGCCGGCTTCCTGGGACGCAGCAATGTGCTGGCCGGCAAGGTGCGCCAGGCCGGCGCCGACGGCGTGGCGGTCGAGTACGAGGGCGGCGTGCTGGAGGTGCCTAAGCCGCGGCGCCAGTATGCGCCGGGCGAGGCCGTCAGCCTGGTGGTGCGGCCGCACCAGATGCGCCTGGACGCCGCCGGGCGCCAGGGGCTGGCCGCCAAGGTGGAAGCCATCAGCTATGCGGGCAACCTGATGAACTATCTGCTGCGCACGCCGCGCGGCACGGCGCTGTTCGCCGAGGCCGTGGCCGGCGCCGGCGCGGCCCTGCGGCAGGACGACCTCGTATCGGTGGGCCTGGACGCGGCGGCGGTCAGCCTGCTGGAGGCCGCCGACTGATCCGTCCCTTGCAGGCGGGCAGCGCCTGTTTTACAACCTTGCAGAAAGCCTGCTATAATCTTTTCTCTTTACAGCGCCCGTAGCTCAGTTGGATAGAGTACTTGGCTACGAACCAAGGGGTCGTGGGTTCGAATCCTGCCGGGCGCGCCACATTTACGGTTGCCGTTTGCGCTTTTTGCGCTCCTGCAGCCGGCAAGCAGTACCGAAGCGGCTTGAGAAGACATTCTCAAGCCGCTTTTTTGCGCCTGTCCCGTGCGGGGCAGAGGCCGCTTTGGCGGCGGGTGCCTGTCCCGGCGGGGACAGGCACCCCTGCCGCAGGTGTCGCTTTCCGTGTGGGGACAGGCACCTCGCGCCTGGCGGTGGGCCAGCCGCCCGCTTCAATCGAGCAAGGGGCGCTGTTCCATGCCGGGTTCGTAGGCGCGCAGGGGTTCGCCCGCCAGGCTGCGCGCCAGCCAGTCGGGGTTGGCCAGGAACGGGCGGGCCAGCGAGACCAGGTCCGCCTGGGTGGCCGCGAGCGCGGTTTCGCAATCCTGCAGCGTGGCCAGGCCGCCGTTGACCATCAGCGCTTTCGGAGCGGCCGCGCGCGCCAGCTGCGCCAGCAGTCCGCCCCACGGTTCGGGCTTGAGGACGCGGCGGCTGCTGATGTGCAGGATGTCGGCGCCAGCCTGGCACAGGCGGGCCAGCAGCGCCGCGATCTCGGCGCCGCCGCCGGGCGGCTGGTAGCGGTATTCGTCCATCTTGTAGATGGAGTAATTGAATCCGATGGGCAGCGGGCAGGATTGCCGCACCGCGCGCAGCACGGCCTCGGCGATGCGGGCGCGGTCGGCGCCCCATTCGTCGTCGCGCACGTTGTAGGCGCTGAGGAAATCGTTGACCAGGTAGCCGCGGGCGCCGTGGATTTCCACGCCGTCGAATCCGGCGTAGTGCGCCAGGCGCGCCGACAGCGCGAAGCCCTCGATGATGCGCTCGATCTCTTCGGCGGTGGCGGCGTGGGCGGGCGCATTGGGCTGTTGGGTCTGCCACGACAGGCCCTGCGCCGCGCCGTCGACCGGGCCCAGCGGGCGGGCGTGCAGGCCCGGCTCGGCCAGCTTGCCGGCATGCTGCAACTGGGCGATGACGCGGCCGCCTTCCTGGTGGACGGCGCGCACCGTGGCGCGCCAATGCTCGGCCTGCGCCTCGCTGGCCAGCCCGGGCTGGTTGAAGTAGGCACGCGCGGCGGGGCCGGCGGTGTACAGCGCTTCGGTGATGACCAGTCCGGCGCCATGGCGCGCGTAACGGGCATAGTAGGCGGCCGTTTCGGCGGCGGGATGGCCATGCGCGTCGGCTTGCGTGCGCGACATGGGGGCGACGGCGATGCGGTTGCGCAGCGCGATGCCGGCGATGTCGATGGGCGAGAGCAGGTTCATGGCTTGGCGGGCAGACAGGGTTCCCCGCCGGTGGCGGGAAGGGTGGCGGGGCAGTCCGGGCTGCGCTCCATGCGGACGATGCGCGGGTTGTGGTCCACCGACAGCGCCGCGGTCAGGCGGCCCGCGGCGCGGCGCAGCGATTGCAGGTAGCTGCCGCACCACAGGCTTTCGTCGTCGGCCGAGTGCATGCGGCTGACGTTCAGCGCGGCGATCAGGCGGCCGTGCTGGAAGATCGGCACGGACAGTCCGGTGGTATGGTCCTCGACCTCGCCGCAGCTCCATGCATAGCCGCGCCGCCGGACCTCCTGGATGATGTCGCGCAGGGCGGTGCGCTCGGTCACCGTGCGGGCGGTCAGCGGCCGCAGTTCGGCGGTCTGCAGATAGCTCTCCAATTGTTCCGGGGTGAAGCCGGACAGCAGGACCCGCCCGGCCGAATGGCAATACAGGGGAATGCGCGAGCCGATCGACAGGCCCTGGTTGAGGGTGCGGTGCAGCGGGATGCGGGCGACGTAGACCAGCTCGGTGCCGTCCAGCGCGGCGATGCTGCAGGTCTGGCGCAGTTCTTCCACCAGCGCTTCCAGCACGGGTTCGGCGAAGCGCCACAGTGGCATGGACGACAGGTAGGCATAGCCCAGCGACAGTACGCGCGGCGTGAGCGCGAAGTGGCGATCGCCGCAGCGCGCCGCGAAGCCCAGCTCGACCAGGGTCAGCAGCACGCGCCGGGCGGCGGCCCGGCTCAGCCCGGTGCGATAGGCCGCCTCGGCCAGGGTCAGGGCGCGCGCCTCGTTGTTGAACGCCTGGATAATGGCCAGCCCCTTGGCCAGGCCATTGATGAAATAGTCTTCCTGCCTGGATTCAGCCATGGCGTCGCCTAGATCTCGACCAGCGCGTCGGCGGCATACAGCCTGCCATCCGGGCCGGCGATGAGTGGGTTGATGTCTACCGAGGCCACGGCGCCCTGTTGCGCATGCAGCCAGGCTCCCAGGCGGGTGGCGGCATGGGCGAGCTCCTGCACGGGCAGCGGATTCTCGCCGCGCACGCCGTCAAAGAGCGCGGCCACGCGCAGCTTGCGCAGGCATTGCTCGGCATGGGCCTGGTCGAACGGATACACCAGCGTGGCGACATCGGGCATGGCCTCGACATACTTGCCGCCGTCGCCAACGATGACGATACAGCCAAACTGGCTGTCCCAGCGCGCCCCGATCATGAATTCGCGCCGGGGCTTGACCATGGACGCGACGATCACGCCGTCGAACGATTTGCCCATGCCCAGCACTTCCTGCCGCAACACGGGAAACAGCGCCCGCGCGCGCTGTTCGTCGGCGATGCCCAGGTGTACCAGCCCGTATTCCGATTTGTGCGGAATCTGCGCCGAGCAGGCCTTGACCGCCCAGGGGCCGGGCAGGCTGCCGAGCGCCGAGCCCATGCTGTCGGCGTCCAGGCACAGGCGCCACGGCGCGGTACGGATGCCGATGGCTTCGATCTGTTCCAGGCTGTCGGCCTCGGACAGCAGGCCCGCCGTGCGCGGCACCGGCGCGGCGGGCGCGTGCGGCGCTGGCCGCGCCAGCCGCAGCGCGGTTTCGCGCAGGCCGGACAGGCGCGCCAGCTGGCCCAGGGCGGCCAGCGCGTCTTCGTCGTGCTCGAAGGTGGCCAGGCCGGCCTGCGCGAAAATCCGGCGGCTGGCGGCCAGCGGGCAGCTGACCACCACCGGCAGGCCCGTCTCGGCGGTGAAGGCGGCCGCGTCGCGGGCGAATTGATCCGTGTCGTATCCCTTGCCGGACATGGGCAGGGTGATGAACAGCGCGTCGCAGGCGCGCGCCGAGGCCAGGATGGGCAGCACCTGGCCGAACAGGTGGTTGTTGCTCAGCAGGGCCGCCGTGAGGTCGATGGGGTTCAGGCTGCTGGCGAAGCCGGGCAGCACGGCGTCGATCCGGGCGCGCGTCTCGGCCGGCAGGGGCGGGACCTGCAGTCCATGCCGCTCGGCGGCATCGGCGCCGGTGACGCAGGCCGCGCCCGAGTTGCTGAGGATGGCCAGGCGGTTGCCGGGCAGATGGCCGCAGCGCAGCAGCAATTGCGCGCCCATGACCAGGCTGCGCGCGTCGGCCACGCGCAGGATGCCGTGCTGGCCGAACCACGCGTCCAGCGCCTTGTCCTCGGTGGCGATGGCACCGGTGTGCGATTGCGCGGCCTGCAGGCCTTGCGGCGAAACGCCGGCCTTCAGGGCCAGCACGGGCACCTGGCGCGAACGCGCCAGCGCGGCCGCGCGCGCCAGGGTGGCGGGCGCGGGCAGGCTTTCCATGTAGAGCAGGATCAGCTTGACTTCGGGGTCGCGCAGCACCGCCTCGGTGAAGTCCGCGACGTTGAGGTCGCATTCGTTGCCGGTGGCGACCGAGTAGCGCACGCCGATGCCTTCGGCGCGCAGGTGCGCGTACGGGACCATGCTCATCGCGCCGCTCTGGCTGATGACGGCCACCGGCCCGTCGGCGGGCGCAACCTCGCCCAGCAGGGTGGCGAAGGTCGCCAGGGCGCCGTTGCTGAAATTGGCCAGGCCCTGGGTGTTCGGCCCCAGCAGGCGCATGCCGGCCGCCGCGGCGGCCGCCTTCATGTGCTCCTGCGCCTGCCGTCCGGGTTCGCCGGTTTCCGCGAACCCGGACGAGATGACGACGCATACGCGCACGCCCAGCCGCGCGCCGTCCCGCACGGCCTGCACCGCGGCCTCGCCGGCCACGCAGACGAGCAGCATGTCGATCGGGACGTCCACCGCGTCCAGGCTGTGCCAGGCGGCGATGCCCTGGACCCGGTCGCGGCCGGGGTTGATCGGCAGGATGCGGCCCTGGTAGCCGTGCTGCAGCATGTACTTGATCGGCCGGCCGCCGATTTTCTCGGGGTTGTCGGAGGCGCCCACGATGGCGACCGAGCGCGGCGCCAGCGCGGCGTCGATCCAGTCGCCGGCGCCGGCCATGCGGGGGGCATTGTCCGCGAGTGTGCTCATTCAGTCGGCCCTCGAACCCGTGCGCTCGATCACGTCGCGCCATTTGGCGGACTCGGCGCTGATGAACTGGCTGAACTGCGCCGGCGTGTTCGGGCGGAAGCTGACGCCCTGCTCGCCGAGAATGCGCGCGACATCCGGCGCCTGCAGGGCGGCGTTGATTTCCTTGTTCAGGCGTTCGACGATGGGCGCGGGCGTGCCGGCCGGCGCGGCGATGCCGAACCAGGCGGTGGCGTCGAAGCCGGGGAAGCCGGATTCGGCCACGGTCGGCGTATCGGGCAGCAGGGGCGCCCGCTCGGCGCTGCTGACGGCCAGGGCGCGGGCCCGGCCGGCCTTGATCTGCGGCAAGGCCGTGGGCAGGTTGTCGCACATCAGCTGCACCTGGTGCCCCAGCAGGGCGGTCAGCGCGGCGGCGCTGCCCGGATAGGCGATATGTTCGGCCTCGATGCCGGCTTGCGCCTTGAACAGCTCGGCGCACAGGTGTCCGCTGGTGCCCGTGCCCATCGACGCGTAGTTCAGGCTGGGCTGCGCGGACTTGGCGTACTTGACCAGTTCCGGCAGGGTCTTGGCGGGGACTTCCGTGTCGACGATCAGCACATTGGGCACGCTGCCGGCCAGGATGACCGGCGCGAAGGCCTGGGCGGGGTCGTAGCGCAGGCTGCGGTAGAGCCACTTGTTGACCGCGAAGACCCCGGAGGAGGCCAGCAGCAGGGTATAGCCGTCGGGTTCGGCGGTGGCGACCTGCTGGGCGCCGATGTTGCCGCCGGCGCCCGGACGGTTGTTGACCACGACCGTCTGGCCCAGCGTGGGCGATATCTTGTTGGCGATGGCGCGCGCCAGGATATCGTTGGTGCCGCCCGGGCCATACGGAACGATCAGCGTGATGGGGCGAGTCGGGTAATCGGCGGCAAACGCGCCGCCGGCGCACAACGCCAGCGCCATGGAGGCTATCCACTTCATGGTGTTTCTCCTTTGTTGAACTGCTTCGGTATGACAGGCGGACATGCCGCGGGACCTGCGGCGCGACATCAGCCCAGATAGGCGACGGCGCGGATCTCGATCAGCGCCGCCGGACGCACCAGGCCGCTGACCAGCACGCCGGTGGCGGCCGGAAACGGACCCGCGCCGAAGACTTCGCGGCGCACGTCGGCGGTCTGGCCGTAGCCGTCGAAGGTCGTGACGTAGTCGACGGTTTCGACGACCTGGCTCAGGTTCCCGCCGGCCTGGGCGAGGACGGCGGCGATCTTCTGGTAGATGTAGCGTGCCTGCGCGGCGATATCGCCCACGCCGACGATCTCGCGCTGTTCGTTGAGCGCCGTCATGCCCGAGATATAGAGGAATCCGCCCGCCCGGACCGCGGGCGAGAAGGTCGAGTTCGGATTGGCGCCGGGCGGCAGCACGGCCTGCAGACTGGAATGCATGGGTTACCCCTGGAGGTGGGTTTTCAACAGGAACGTCAGGTGGACCACGCAGTGCGCCTGGCGCGCCGCGTCGGGAGGGGCGTCCGTCGTGTGGATGGAGACTGCTATCGTGGTCTTCGAGCGGCCCTTGGCGACGTGCTCGATCTGCGCGACCCGGTAGACGCACTGCACCGTTTCGTCCACGTACACCGGACGCATGAACACGGCCTCGACGCCCACCATCGCGACCATGGCGTCGTGCAACTGCGCCGACAGCGGCGTGGCGCCGAGCGCGCTGATGGCCACCAGCAGCAGGCCGTGCGCGATCGGCGCGCGCAGCCCCTGGCGTTGCGCGTAGCCGGCATCGTAGTGAATCGGATGGGCGTCGCCCGTGAGCGCGGCGAATTGCGCAAAGGCCTGGGCGTCCAGGCGGATTTCCCGTTGCGCGACGACCTGGCCGACGGCGAGGTCGGCGGCCGCGAGCTGCCGGGGCGCATGAGAGGGCGGTTGCACGGGCGCCTCTCCTTCAGTCGGCCAGCGAGGCGCTGCCGACCATCACGGTCTTGCCGCCGGACACGGCCTCGATCTCGCCCTGTTCGTTCAGCGTGGCGACGAAAGTGTCGCCGGGGCAGACCGGGCCGATCCATTTCGTGTGCAGCTTGCCGCGGTACAGCCAGTCGCTCGCATAGCGGCGCGCGCCCAGGTCGGCGGCCAGCGCGGTCATGTGCGGGCCGTGCAGCAGGGTGCCGCGAAAGCCGCGCTGCACCGCGTAGTCGTGGTCGTAGTGGATGATGTCGTTGTCGCCGTTGATGCGGCCGTAGCCGTCGATCATGGCCTGGGTGATGTCGAGTGTGCGTTGCATGCGGGCTTACTCCGGGACGTGGAAGGTGTTGAGCAAGGTGGCGATGGGCTGGCCGTCCGCGCCGCGGAAACGGCCTTCCCATTGCACATAGCGGCGGCCGCGCTTCTCGAACTTGCGCAGGATCGTGCCGGTGGCGGTCACGCGCGTGGTTTCGTCGGCCCAGATCGGGCGGTGCCAGGACATTTCCAGTTCGGCCATCACGATGCCCTGGATCGGCGGGTAGGTCTGGTACACCGGCACGGTCATGTAAGGCAGGATGACGTTGGGCGCGGCGGCCTGGCGGCCGTCCACCCGGTACAGGGCGGGGTCGGCCTGGGACGCCTCGAAATACTCCTGGACGATGGCCGGGGTGATGTCGAAGGACACGGGGCCCAGCGCGGCGCCTTCGACGAAGGCGGCATAGGGGGTGCCTGGCGTGTCCCCTTCGCGGGGCTTGATGTCGCTGGGTCGGGTCATGGCAGTCTCGTTCGGTTGCGGGAGTGGCCATCGTAGGAGCGGTGCGCCGATCCTGCCCGTACATCGGCAATCTGTGCGCTAAGCGCACGCGGGCGGCGCGGGCCGCCCCGGCTGCGTCGCGCCGGCGTAAAACCCTGCTGTTATATCGATATATCTGTATATCTAGATTTTTCGATATATGATGCGGGTTCATGAAGAGGCACTCGCATGGCCATCAATACCGAAGACATTCTCAAGGCGCTGGCGCATCCGGCGCGGCGCAATATCCTGGCCTGGCTCAAGGAGCCGCAGCGGCATTTTCCGCAGCAGGAGCACCCGCTGGAGCTGGGCGTGTGCGCCGGCCAGTTCGAGCGCTGCGGCCTGTCGCAATCCACCGTGTCCACGCATCTGGCCATCCTGCAGCGCGCCGGTCTCATCCAGAGCCGCCGGGTCGGCCAATGGGTGTTCTACCAGCGCAATGAGGCCTGCATCGCCGAGTTCCTCCAGACCATGCAGGCCGAGCTGTAAAGCCGTCCGCTCCATTCGTCCGCTTATCCGAGAGGTAATCCATGTCCACGTTGTTCCAACCGCTGAACGCCGGCAAATTGCGGCTCGCCAACCGCATCGTGATGGCGCCGTTGACGCGCAACCGTTCGCCCAATGCCGTGCCGCCGCCCCTGACGGCCACCTACTACGCGCAGCGCGCCAGCGCCGGCCTGATCATCACCGAAGCCACCGCCATTTCCCACCAGGGCCAGGGCTACGCGGACGTGCCGGGGCTGTACGCGCCCGAACAGCTGGCCGGCTGGCGGCGCGTGACGGACGCGGTGCACGCGGCCGGCGGCACGATCGTGGTGCAGCTGTGGCATGTGGGGCGCATTTCGCACACCACCCTGCAGCCGGGACAGGGCGCGCCGGTCGCGCCCTCGGCGATCCGCGCCCAGGCCCGCACGTACCTGGTCGATGCGCAGGGCAAGGGGCAGTTCGCCGATACCTCGGAGCCCCGCGCGCTGGCGCTGGACGAGCTGCCGGGCATCGTGGAGGATTACCGGCGCGCCGCGCGGGCCGCGATCGACCATGGTTTCGACGGGGTCGAGCTGCATGCCGCCAATGGCTACCTGCTGGACCAGTTCCTGCGCTCGGGCAGCAACCATCGCGACGACGCGTACGGCGGCTCGATCGAGAACCGGGCGCGGCTGCTGCTGCAGGCGCTCGATGCGGTCTGCGCCGAGGTCGGCGCCGATCGCGTCGGCATCCGGCTCTCGCCGGTCACGCCGGCCAACGATGCGCACGACGACCAGCCGCAGCCCTTGTTCGAATACGTGCTGCGCGAGCTGGCGCGGCGCGGCCTGGCGTACGTGCACGTGATCGAGGGGGCGACCGGCGGCGACCGCGCCTACCAGCAGGGGCCGGCCCCGTTCGACTACGCGGCGCTCAAGGCGGCCTACCGCGCCGCCGGCGGCGCCGGCGCCTGGATGGTGAACAACGGCTACGACGCCAGCCTGGCCGAACAGAAACTGTCCAGCGGGCAGGCCGACCTGGTGGCGTTCGGCAAGCCGTTCATCGCCAACCCCGACCTGGTGGCGCGCTTGCGCCAGGGCGCTGCGCTGAACGAGGGCGACCGCGATACGTTCTATGGCGGCGGCGAGCGCGGCTATACGGACTACCCCGCGCTCGCCTGAGCGCTCACAGGGTCAAGGCGCGGCCGTCGTGCAGCGAGGGCTCGATGCGTCCGTCGGGTTGCCGCTGCATGGGCGGCCCGCTCCAGGCGGCCGGTTCGTCCGCTTCGTCGGGCAGCGCGACGGCGAGCGGCGCCGGCTCCGATAGCGGCGCCGCATCCGGCATGACCGCGGGCGCCACCACGGGCGCCATGGCGGCGGCCACGACCGGCTCGATCGCCGCCGGCACGTACCAGGCGCTGACCTGCACGATGGCGCCGGCTTCGTCATGGTCGACCAGCAGCCGGTTGGCGCCTTCCGGCAGCGGCCAGCGCGGCGGCAGCGCGTATTCCGGGTCCAGCCCCACGCCGACCTCTTCGTTGTCGCGCGCGCGGATCCAGCCATGGAAGCGGCAGACGATCATCCAGGCCGTGAGCGCCGCCGCCATGGTCGCGACCACCGTGATATAGACCAGCAGCTCGGCGATCTGCGCGGCGGTGCCGCCCACCGTGACCAGCGAGTGATGGATGTACAGGCTGAACGCGACCCAGGTCAGGATGACCAGCAAGGGTCGCACGATGCGGTACCAGCAGCCGTACAGCAAGCCATCGGCCACCCCGTGCTGGTGCACATACTCGCGCAGCGGCGACGCGCTTATATCAATGATCAACGCTTTCATGTTTGATTCCTCGGTCGGGGCTTACCCACCGCGCCCGGCTTTGGGCTCGGCGAAACAGGACGCGCGGCAGCGCGAAGACGGTGGTGATCATGCCGATGATCCAGAACGCGATCGGATACCAGACGGCATCGGCGAAGTAGCGGAAGATGCGGTAATCGTAGGCGCGGTCGACGATGCAGCCGGCGAACAGCTGCGCCAGGCAGGTCAGGAACAGCAGCGTGCCGTGCCAGCGCGGGAATATCTCGAACTGCCAGGCGGGCGGCAGCGCCACGAACTGGCCCAGCACGGCCATGCAGATCAGGAACAGCATGGCGTAGGCCCATAGCACGCTCAGGCTGAACTCCAGGAAGATCGGCCACATCAGGATCTGGCGCGGGTTGAGCATGCGCGGGGCGTACTTCAGCGCGGTCTCGATGCCGCCGCGCGCCCAGCGGTAGCGCTGCTTGAACAGCCCGCGGAACGTCTCGGGCATCAGGATCCAGGTCAGCGCGCGCGGTTCGTAGCGCAGGGTCCAGCCGGCCAGCTGCAGCTTCCAGCTGATATCGATGTCCTCGGTCTGCATGTCGGGGCTCCAGTAGCCGACCTGGTGCAGCGCCTGCTTGCGGAACATGGTCATGACGCCGGAGACGGTCATCAGCTTGCCGTAGAGCTGCTGGGTGCGCTTGATCAGCCCCACGATGGACGAGAATTCGCCCACCTGCATGCGGCCCAGCACCGTCGAGCGGTTGCGGATGCGCGGGTTGCCGGTGACCGCGCCGACGTGCCCGGCGTGCAGGAAATGCGTCAGCATGTAGGTGATCGAGTCGGGGTGGGGCAGCGAGTCCCCGTCGATGCACAGCAGGAACTCGGCGTCGCTGAGCTGCGCGGCCGTGTTCAGGCCGATGGCCTTGCCCTCGTTGCGGCTCTGGTGCACCACCAGCAGGCGCGGATACTGCTCGGCCAGCTCGTTGAGCAGCGCGCCGGTATTGTCGCGGCTGCCGTCGTTGACGGCGATGATGCGATAGTTCGGATAGTGCATGCGGTCCAGGTGCGCGATCACCTCGGCCACGTTCTCGCCCTCGTTGTAGCAGGGCACCACGATGGCCACGCGCGGCACCCGCGGCAGCAGCGTGGCGCGGTGCTTGCGTCCCTGCTCGAACAGGAAGAAATGCAGCAGCCCGCCCACGATCCAGAAATACGACATGAAGAACGGGTAATAGAAAACGAAACTGGACAGCACGCTCTTGACGGAGTCGTTCATGGGCTACCTCTGCGTCGGCTCGGCCTGCGACGCACTGCCGTACAGCGTGGTCTGGCGCGATAGTTCCTGGGCCTTGGTCAGGCGGCGCTTTTCCAGCGTCGACTTCAGCGACATCACGTCGCGCAGCGCTTCGGCGTCAGGGTGGTTGGCGATGAAATCGTCCGGGTAGTAGCCATAGTTGATGGCGCCCAGGCTGCGCAATTGCACCATCTGCCTGCGCAGTATCTCGGTGTCGATCGGCTTGCCCACGCGCCAGTCGCGCGCCTGCAGCTCGAAGATGGTGCGGTCCAGGCCCTTCTGGCGCGCCACGGCGGCCACCAGCTGGCGCATCCATTGCTCGGGCCGCGCGGCGCCCTCCATGTTGGGCATGGCCATCAGCGCCACGAAATCGTAGCTCTTGAGGAATTCAGGCAGGCTCTGGCCGTACCAGGCCTCCGACACGGGATCGAGCACCGGCTGGGCGTAGAGATTGCGCGCCACTACCATGTCGCGGTCGTTCTGGTAGCCGGACACGATATGGCGTAGGTGCATCGTGAAGTCGATCAGGTAGCGGATCTTGCCCTTGGACCATTGCTGGGCCAGCTTGGGGTCGGCGCGTATCGCCGCGATATCGGGCGGCAGGCCCCAGCCCTGGTAGGTGGCCAGCGCCTCGGGGCTGCTGTCCTCGGTGTCGTCGAGCACGGCGTCGTCGTGGAACAGCAGGCCGTCGAAGTGGGCCGCCTTGGCCAGGTCTTCGTAGATCTCGCTGATGACGCGGTGGGCGTCGGGATGGAAAGGGCTGAGCCGGGTCGGACTGCCCAGGCCGCGCTCGCCGGGCTTGCGGGTCGTCGACTGCACCACCTTGCCATAGGCCGGGTTGCCGGGCGGCACCGAGAAGGTCAGCACGGGCAGCCAGGCGTACACCATCACGCCGGCGCGGGTCTTCAGCTGCCAGGCCACGCGGTTGAACAGATCGGCGCGCATCGGCAGGTGGCGGTTGGGGAAGTACACCTCGGTAATGTCGCCGTCGCCCTTGGGATCGGCGAAGGCCTGCAGGTAGACGGCGCTGGGCGCCAGGTCCTTCATGCGGTCGATCAGCTGGCCGAGGTTGCGGTTCTGCTGTTCGGGGTCGGGGTCGTAGATGTAGTCCAGGTCGACCTGCACGATGCGCTCGATCGGGCGGACCTGGCCGTGGTAGCTGACCGGCTCGCGCATGGCGCGGGCGACCGTGGCGACGTTGACCTCGTAGTCCACCAGGCTGCGGCGGATCTGCGTCAGCGCGACGTCGGGGGTGTTGGGGCCGGGCTGCAGCGTCAGGCCGATGTTCAGGCCCACCTCGGCGGCCACCTGGTCGGTGTCGCGATTGTGCGCGCCGTAGGGCCAGACGATGGAGCGGATGGTCACGCCGGTGTGTTCGCGGATCAGGTCGGCGCTGGTCTTGAGGTCCTGGCGCACGCGGGCGCGGTATTCGGCGTCGTTCTCGTAGCGCCCGCTGGCCGGCAGGTACTGGCGCGAGGACGCCGCGGGCTGTTCGTTGCCCTGCGGGTTGGCCAGCACGCCGCGGTGCAGGTTGTGCGAGTGGGAGGCCAGCTCGACCAGGCCGGACTGCGCCATTTCGCGCAACTGCGCCCAGGTCATGAAGAAGTCGTGCGGCACTTCGATCTTGGGGCTGAGGCGGATCTTGGTGCCGGCCGGCGCGTCGGTCCAGCTGGTGACGACGGCGACCACCGCGGGATAGTTGAATTTCTTCAGCAAGGGAAACACCTTGGTGTAGGTGCTGGCGTAGCCGTCGTCGAAGGTCAGCAGGATGGGGCGCGGCGGCAGCGGGCGCACGCCGGCGCGCGAATCGATGATCTGTTGCATGCTGATGGGGTTGAATCCCTTCACGCGTATCCACTCGAACAGATCGGTCAGCGTGCGCGTCTCGATGGCGAACTGATCGGGCATGTCGGCAAACGAGGCGCGCAGGTTGTCGCGCACGTC
Organism: Bordetella bronchiseptica; assembly: GCF_900636925.1. Lineage (NCBI taxonomy): Bacteria > Pseudomonadati > Pseudomonadota > Betaproteobacteria > Burkholderiales > Alcaligenaceae > Bordetella > Bordetella bronchiseptica. The sequence continues at coordinate 3,357,163 of NZ_LR134326.1, read as the reverse complement.
GTGCATGCACAGCACCCGGAATGTCAGGCCGTCGTCGGGATCGGGGGGCGGGAGCATGTCCACCTTGTAAGCGCGCGCGGGCAGCATCAGCAGGCCCAGCGCGCAGCAGGCAAACCATTTCAGCAGGGTCCGATGCATGGCGGTCATGGTGCTCAGAAGGGAATGTTCAGGGTCAGATAGAACAAGGTGCGGTTCTCCGGGTCGCCGTCATAGCTGTGGCGGCCGTAGCCCACGCCATAGGTGATGCTGGTCTGGCGCGGCAGGTCCCAGACCTGTTCCAGGCGCAGCTGCCACAGGGCGCTGTTGCCATGTTCGGCCTGGTTGTAGACCCCGCCGGTGGCGTAGACGCGCTGGCGGAACGCGTACTGGCCGTCGCGCCACGGGCGCCATTCGTACATGGCGGTGACCTGCGCGGTCAGGTCGTGGTCGGGGCTGAAGTATTCGGTGTCGGTCTTGCTGTTGTTCGAGTACGCCACGCTGGTCCAGGTGCTGACGCTGTGGCGCGGCACGGTCCACAGGTTCTGGAACCAGGTGGCGCCGATGGTCTGGCGGGTGTTCGAGTCGCTGTAGCGCTGCAGCTGGTAGGCCACGTCGTAATAGGTGCGCTCGGTCGGCTGGTAGCGCGCCGATACGCCGCTGCTCCAGCCATGGATGCCGGCGCGGTACGCTTTCCAGGGCAGGTCGTTGCTGTCGCTGTCGAAGTTGGCGGCCAGGCGCCAGCCGTCCGACGGCAGCCAGGCCACATTGGCCGAGGCGCCGAACCGGCCCGACGGGCCGGTGGACTGGTGCAGCTCGGTCGAGGCCTCGATGCTGCCGCGGCGGTACTCCAGGCCGGCGCCGTTGCGCACCCGCGACTTGTGGCCGTCGCCCAGGTCCGCATAGCCGGTGAACTGGTGGAAGAACAGGCGGTAGTTGTGCGAGATCGGGCTGGTGTACAGCATGGTGTTGAGCGACCACTCGCGGTTGGCGATGGTGGAGTTGTCGTTGCTGCTGTTGTCGCCGCCGTGGCCGATGTCTCCGCCGAAATCCATGGTCAGCAGCGGCGACTGGTACACCTCGTAGTCGCGCTGGAGATTGCGCACGCTGCTGCTTTCGGGAAAGCGCTCGGACAGCGTGGTGACGATGGCCTCGGCTTCGGGATATTCGCGCAGCGCCATCGAGGCGCGCGCCAGGCCGGTCATGGCCTGGATATCATCCGGCCGCTCGGCCAGCGCGGTGGTGAACGCCGCCTTGGCCTCGCGCGGGCGGGCGTCGCCCAGCCGGGCGCTGGCCGCCGCGTTGCGCAGGCCCGAGCTGAACGGCGCATCGTGCTGCAGGGCGTCGATGGCCAGCGTGCCGGCCTCGGTCTCGCCGGAATACATCAGGTACTGCGCGCGCAGGCGCTGCGCCGTGGCGTAGTCTTCATTGGGCCGTTCGGCGACCGGCGCGTTCTCCACGTATTGCGGCGAGGTTTTCTCGATGCGCTGCAAGAGCTGCTCGGCATCCTCGTAGCGGCCGCGGTCCATGTAGGCGAAGAACAGCGACTCCTGGGTCGGGACGCGGTCGATGTCGCCCGGGCCGGCCTTGGCCAGCGCCTCTTCGTAGCAGGCGATCGCCTCGTCGTAGCGTTCCTCGTATGCGTAGGCGTTGCCGGCCGAAACCAGCACGTAGGGATGCACCGGCGTGTTGGTGGCGCGCAGCCCCTCGTACAGCTTGATGGCGTCCGCGTAGCGGCCGCGCAGGCCCAGGCCGTAGATCATGTCGCTGATCACCGCCGTGCGCAGCGACCCATACTCGGGCGCCAGCGGCAGGCTGTCGAGCAGTTGCCAGCCATCGGCCAGCGCCGCGTCCAGCGTCGCGAAACGCTCGGGTCCGGTCAGGTTCCAGGTTTCGGCGCGCGACCAGCGCAGGCGCTGGGCGATCGCGGCATGCTGCAACTGCGCATATTCCAGCGGCGTGAACAGCGCCCGGTGTTCGGTGGCCAGGTCCAGCGCCAGATTGGCCGCGCCGCTGCGGCTGGCCTCCTGCACCTGGTCCCGCACCGACGGGGCGGCGGCCGCTGCCGCGCCCACGAACGCCAGCCCCGCCACCAGCAGCCGAGTCCGCCGCAGGCCACGCACGGATGCGGGCCGGGTACGCCTGGTTTGATCGTTGTTCATAGGACAGCGTTCTACGAAAACGCCAGATCCGCGCGGGACGTGGCCGATTGATGGGGTGGAGGCCATCTTAGAAATGACGCCACGGTTTGAATAGGGCGCCATTTGGCGTACCGCCCCTGCACCATCCTTCAGATGGCACTTTTGGATGAGGGCAATCTTTTGTATGCTGTAAAAAAATCCACTGACGTATTGTGTAATGAGCAAATCTATGAGAAGCGCGGCCAAATGGTGGGGCCCTGCGGCCACCTGGACGCTGGCGGCCCTGCTGGTGTTGCTGGTGGGCCACGGCGTGGTGCCGGAAGCGGCGCGGGTCTCCGACGCGCCGTTGCTGCATGCCATGGCCGGGCATGCCTACCTGCTGAACTGGGCCGCCGGGTTGATGGCCCTGATCGGCTGGGGCGACAGCCTGGTCCTGTATCGCCGCACCCGCCGCCGGGCGGTTTGAAAAGCCGGCTGGACAGTTTGAAAAAACGCGGTATAATTTCGCCTCTTTACAGCGCCCGTAGCTCAGTTGGATAGAGTACTTGGCTACGAACCAAGGGGTCGTGGGTTCGAATCCTGCCGGGCGCGCCAATATGAAAAGCCGCCATGCCTTGTGCATGGCGGCTTTTTGCTTTGGGCGGCGCGCGCGCTTGCGGCGCTTGCCCTGCCACGGGTTTGAGGGCCGGCCGTATGCCCTTACACTTGCCGTACTTTTCGCAGCCACTTTGACTTTTCGAGGTGAAGGCGGACTGCCGTGGCGTGCCTTGCCGGCGAGTGGGGCGCGGGGCGGCGGCGCGCCGCAGGAGCCTATGCCCGCATCCCAGGACAAACTCGATGTGCCGCCCGGTCCTTATCATTTTTCCGAACAGGTCGGCCATTTGTTGCGGCGCGCCTACCAGCGCCACGTGGCGATCTTCCAGCAGACCATTCCCGATTCCAAGCTGACCGCGGCGCAGTTCGTGGTGCTGTGCGCGTTGCGCGACCAGGGCGCGTGCTCGCTGGTCGACGTGGTCAAGGCGACGGCCATCGACCAGGCCACCGTGCGCGGGGTCATCGAGCGCCTGAAGGCGCGCAAGCTGCTGGCCGTCTCGCACGACCCGGCCGACCGCCGCAAGGTGCTGGTGACGCTCACGCCCGACGGGCGTGCGCTGGTCGAGGAAATGGTGCCGTTTGCCGAGCAGATCACGCAAAGCACCTTCGGCGGGCTCAATCCCGCCGAGCGGGTGGCCATCGTCTACCTGTTGCGCAAGATGAGCGACGCCGACGATCTTGTCGGACGGCAGTCCGATTCCTAGGGAAAATACTAGGCAAATTAAAGTGTCAACGCTCTAATTTTCGGCTTGGCCGTCAATCTGTCGAGGCGTCGCCACAAGCAGGAAAAGGCGTTGTCCCTGGATTTTATTGATTTGTAATTCAATGATTTTGTGTGAATATTCGGGTATTCCCGTAGAAATCCGAATAGCCTTTATCGTGATGTGGTTATAGGGTGCCGGTCCGGTGTTTACATGCAGAATTCAAGTGTGTACGCTTTATCATATCCCGCGCGTCCAGGCTTGCAGGCTAGCCGCGTCCACACGCAGTGATACCGTCGTCAACTCAAGGGGAAAATCATGAACGGTCGCAACCGCTACGCCCGATTGCTGGGCGCAACCTGCCTGACGCTGCTGGGCGCATCGGCCTGGGCACAGGACACCATCAAGATCGGCGAGATCAACAGCTACAAGTCGCAGCCCGCGTTTCTCGAACCCTACAAGAAGGGCATGCAACTGGCGCTGGACGAGGTCAACGACGCGGGCGGCATCGCGGGCAAGAAGCTGGAGCTGGTCATCCGCGATGACAACGCCAACCCGGGCGAGGCGGTGCGCGCCGCCGAGGAGCTGATCTCGCGCGAGCGCGTGGACATGCTGACCGGCTCGTTCCTGTCGCACATCGGCCTGGCGCTGACCGACTTCGCCAAGCAGAAGAAGGTGTTCTTCCTGGCCAGCGAGCCGCTGACCGACAAGATCGTCTGGCAGGACGGCAACCGCTATACCTACCGCCTGCGCACCTCGACCTACATGCAGGTGGCCATGCTGGTGCCCGAGGCGCTGAAGCTGAAGAAAAAGCGCTGGGCTATCGTCTATCCGAACTACGAATACGGCCAATCGGCCGTGGCGACCTTCAAGACCCTGATGAAGGCCGGCCAGCCCGACATCGAATTCGTCTCGGAACAGGCCGCGCCGCTGGGCAAGGTCGATGCCGGCAGCGTGGTGCAGGCGCTGGCCGACTCCAAGCCCGACGCGATCTTCAACGTGCTGTTCGCCGCCGACGTGACCAAGTTCGTGCGCGAGGGCACCACGCGCGGCCTGTTCAAGGAGCGGCCGGTGGTCAGCGTGCTGACCGGCGAGCCGGAGTATCTCGATACCTTCCGCGACGAGACGCCGGCCGGCTGGATCGTCACCGGCTATCCGTGGCAGTTCATCGAAACCCCCGAGCACCAGGCCTTCCTGAAGGCCTACCAGGCCAAGTTCAAGGACTATCCGCGCCTGGGTTCGGTGGTGGGCTACAGCGCCATCAAATCGCTGGCCGAGGGCATCAAGCGCGCCGGCGGCAAGACCGACACCGAGTCCATGATCAAGGCGTTCGCGGGCCTGAAGCTGACCATCCCGTTCGGTCCGATCGAATACCGCACGCTGGACAACCAGTCCACCATGGGGGCCTACGTGGGCAAGCTGGCGTCCAGGGACGGCAAGGGCGTGATGGTCGATTTCCGTTATGTCGACGGCGCCGCCGCCCAGCCTTCGGACGAGGAAGTGCGCAAGCTGCGCAAGGCCGATTGATCCACGCGCGGCGCGTCCGTGTCGCGGGCGCGCCGTCGCGGGCGGGATGCATCGCCGCGGCGATGCGTGATTTCCTAGAGGTATCGCGGTTATGGATCTGACAGGTTTTCTGGCCCAGCTGCTCAACGGGCTGGCCGAGGCATCGTCGCTGTTCCTGGTGGCGGCGGGGCTTTCGCTGATTTTCGGCGTGACGCGCATCGTCAATTTCGCGCACGGCTCGCTCTACATGCTGGGCGTGTACGTGGCGTATTCGATCGTCGAGCGCGTGGGCGGCACCGCGCTGGGCTTCTGGTTCGGCCTGGTGGCCGCGTCGCTGGCCGTCGGCGTGGTGGGCGCGGCTATCGAGGTCGTGCTGTTGCGCCGCATCTATCGCGCGCCGGAGCTGTTCCAGCTGCTGGCGACCTTCGCCCTGGTGCTGGTCATCAACGATGCCGCGCTGTGGATCTGGGGCGCCGAAGACCTGCTGGGGCGGCGCGCGCCGGGGCTGACCGGCGCGGTCGACCTGCTGGGCCGCCAGTACCCGGTCTACAACCTGGTGCTGATCGTGATCGGGCCGGTGGTGCTGGGGCTGCTCTGGCTGCTGCTGACGCGCACGCGCTGGGGCACCCTGGTGCGCGCGGCCACGCAGGACCGCGAGATGCTCGGCGCGCTGGGCGTGAACCAGGCCTGGCTGTTCACCGGCGTGTTCGCGCTGGGCGCCATGCTGGCCGGGCTGGGCGGCGCGCTGCAATTGCCGCGCGAGCCAGCCAGCCTGAGCCTGGACCTGCGCACCATCGGCGACGCGTTCGTCATCGTGGTGGTGGGCGGCATGGGGTCGATCCCGGGCGCCTATGTGGCCGCGCTCATCATCGCCGAAATCAAGGCGCTGTGCATCGGCCTGGGCACCGTGACCCTGCTGGGCTTCAGCGTGTCGTTCTCCAAGCTGACGCTGGTGGTGGAGTTCGCCTTCATGGCGCTGGTGCTGGTGTTCCGCCCCTGGGGCCTGTTCGGACGCCCGCAGGGCGCCAGCCGCAACTCGGCGCCCATCGAGGCGCCGCTGCGGCCGGCCGCGCCGCGCCTGCGCATCCTGTGGGGCGTCCTGCTGGCCGCCCTGGCGACGCTGCCGCTGCTGGCGCAGTGGCTGCCGTACGCGGTGGTGCTGACGCAGGACATCCTGATCGCCGCGCTGTTCGCCGTCAGCCTGCATTTCATGATGGGGCCGGGCGGCATGCATTCGTTCGGCCACGCGGCGTACTTCGGGCTGGGCGCGTACGGCGCGGCCTTGCTGCTGAAGGCCGCCTCGCTGCCCATGGAGGCCGCGCTGGCCTTCGCGCCGCTGGTGGCCGCCCTGGGCGCGCTGATCTTCGGCTGGTTCTGCGTGCGCCTGTCGGGCGTCTATCTGGCCATGCTGACCCTGGCGTTCTCGCAGATCGTCTGGTCGGTGGTGTTCCAGTGGGACGACTTCACCGGCGGCTCCAACGGCATGATCGGCGTCTGGCCGGCCGAGTGGCTGTCCGGCACCGCCTACTACTATCTGGCGCTGGCGGTGGTCGCGGCCGCCGTGCTGGGCCTGCGGCGCGTGCTGTTCTCGCCATTCGGCTACGCAATGCGCGCCGGGCGCGATTCCAGCCTGCGCGCCGACGCCATCGGCATCGACGTCAAGCGGGTGCAGTGGGCGGCTTTCGTGGTGGCCGGCGCGTTCGGCGGGCTGGCCGGAGCGCTGTATGCGTTTTCCAAGGGCAGCATTTCGCCCGACACCATGGCGGTGAGCAAGTCGGTCGACGGCCTGGTGATGGTGCTGCTGGGCGGCATCCAGACCCTGATCGGCCCGGTGGTGGGCGCGACGGCGTTCAACGTGCTGCAGGATTACATCATGCGCGCCACCGAGTACTGGCGCGCGCTGTTCGGCGGCGTCATCCTCCTGCTGGTGCTGGTGTTCCCGCAAGGGATCGCGGGATTCTGCCGGCAGGCGGGGCAATGGTGGAGCGCGCGCGCCGGCAAGGACCGGCCGCCGCGCAAGGGCGGCGCCTTCATCGGCGGACCGCGGGAGAAGCAGGCATGAGTCTGTTGCAGGTCAGGAATCTCAGCAAGGCGTTCGGCGGCGTGCGGGCCGTCGATGACATCAGCTTCGATCTGGCGGCCGGCGAACTGCTGGCATTGATCGGCCCCAACGGCGCGGGCAAGTCCACCACCTTCAACATGGTGGGCGGGCAGCTGCCGGCCACCACGGGCTCGGTCAGGCTGGACGGCCACGAACTGGTGGGCATGCGGCCGCGCGACATCTGGCGACTGGGCGTGGGCCGCACCTTCCAGATCGCGGCGACCTTCGCGTCGCTGACGGTGGTCGAGAACGTGCAGATGGCGCTGCTGTCGCACCATCGGCGCATCTTTTCGTTCGGCTCGCTGGCGGCGCGCCAGTACCGCGAGCCGGCGCTGGCGCTGCTCGAACAGGTGGGCATGCGCGACCAGGCCGAGCGGCCCTGCAGCGAGCTGGCCTATGGCGACGTCAAGCGGGTCGAGCTGGCCATGGGGCTGGCCAATGATCCCAAGCTGCTGCTGATGGACGAGCCCACCGCCGGCATGGCGCCGCAGGAGCGCAATGCGCTGATGGCCCTGACCAAGCGGCTGGTGGTCGATCGGGGCATGGCGGTGCTGTTCACCGAGCACAGCATGGACGTGGTGTTCGCGTACGCGGACCGCATGATCGTGCTGGCGCGCGGCCGCCTCATCGCCGAGGGGCGCGCGCAGGAGATCCGCAACCATCCCAAGGTGCAGGAAGTGTATTTCGGCACCGGCAAGACCTTCGAGAAACATTCCGCCGGAGCCGCAGCATGAGCACAGTCGCCGAGCCTACCCGCGCCGCCGCCGCCACGCAGGCGCCCGCGCTGCTGCGCGTGGCGGGGCTGAATGCCTGGTATGGCGCCGCCCATATCCTGTTCGACGTGGACCTGGAGGTGCGGCGCGGCGAAGTGGTGGCGCTGATGGGGCGCAACGGCGCGGGCAAGTCCACCACGTTCAAGGCCGTCATGGGCCTGCTGGCCAAGCGGCGCGGCGCGGTGGAGTTCATGGGCCGCGATATCGCCGGCCTGCAGCCGTTCGAGATCGCGCGGCTGGGCCTGGGTTTCGTGCCCGAGGACCGGCGCGTGTTCACCGACCTCACGGTCACCGAGAACCTGGAGGTGGGCCGCCAGCCGGCGCGGCGCTGGCCGGACGGCAGCGCCGCGCCGAACTGGCAGCCGGGCGCGCTGTATGAGCTGTTTCCCAACCTGGGCGCCATGCAGGACCGTCCGGGCGGGCAGATGAGCGGCGGCGAGCAGCAGATGCTGACGGTGGCCCGCACGCTGATGGGCAACCCTTTCCTGGTGTTGCTGGACGAGCCCTCCGAGGGGGTGGCGCCCGTCATCGTCGAGCAGATGGCCGGCATGATCCTGGCGCTGAAGGCGCAGGGCGCCAGCATCCTGCTGTCGGAGCAGAACGTGCATTTCGCCGAACTGGTTTCCGATCGCGTCTATGTGCTGGAGAAGGGCCAGATCCGCTACAGCGGGTCGATGGCCGAACTGGCCGACAACGAGGAAGTGCGCCGCGCCTACCTGACGGTGTGAGCGCTGCCTGGCGCCGGCAACAGGTGCCTGTCCCGACATACAGGGTGTGCCTGTCCCCGCCGGGACAGGCACACTGCCGTACACCATCGACGCTTGACCGCCAAGACGGTGTCTGTCCCGGTTGGGACAGGCACCTGTTGCGGGCGGCTCTGTTCATTGCTGCCGCGACAGCTTCCGCACCCGTTGCGCGACGTCCTGCCAGGCCGGCTCGCCCGGCGCGAAGCGGGCGCGCATGTATTGCACCAGTTCGGCGATCTGTCCGGCGTCCAGGCTGTCGCCGAAGGCGGGCATGTAGCCCAGCTGGCCGTTGGCGGGCTCGACGATGCCGTGCAGGATGACCTGGATCAGGTTGTCGGGGCGCGCGCTGTGCAGATTGGTGTTGAGCGCCAGCGACGGCCGCACGCCGAATTGCGGCGCGGTATGGCGCGTTTCGTGGCAGACGGCGCACGCGCCCTGGAACAGGCGCTCGCCGTTTGGCGGCAGCAGGCGCGCGCCGGGTTCGCTGGCGCGCTCCAGCGCCTGCACCGTGGCTTCGACGCCGGCGCTGTCGGCGGCCGGGCCCAGCGACGACAGGTAGTGCGCCATGGCGCGCACGTCCGCATCGGGCAGCTGGGCCATGCTTTGCACGACCGGCGCCATCGGGCCGGCGGCCACGCCGTGGCGCGCCGAGAAGCCGGTGCGCAGATAGGCGTAGAGATCTTGTTCGGTCCACGGCACCGGCGCGCGCGACAAGGCGTTCAGGGCGGGAGCGTCCCAGCCTTCGGCCACGCCGCCGCCCAGGAAGTGCCGTTCGCCGCCGCGTTCGGCGCCCAGGCTGTTGCGCGGGGTGTGGCAGGCGCCGCAGTGCCCGGCGCCCTGCACCAGATAGGCGCCGCGGTTCCACAGCGTCGAGCGTTCGGGGTCGGGCTGGTAGGGGCGCGCATCGTGGAACAGCGCATTCCAGCCGGCCATCAGCGGGCGCAGGTTGTAGGGGAAGGGCAGGCGCGTCGGCGGCGGCGTGGCCGCCACCGGCGGCTGCGCCATCAGATAGGCGTACAGCGCCTGCATGTCGGCCTCGCTCAGCTTGGCGAACGAGGTGTAGGGGAAGGCGGGGTACAGCTGGCGGCCATCGCGGTGGATGCCTTGGCGCATGGCGCGCTCGAACGCCGCATACGACCATTGCCCGATGCCGGTCGCGACGTCGGGCGTGATGTTGGTGGTGTAGATGGCGCCGAACGGGGTGTCCAGCGCCAGCCCGCCGGCATTGGGCGCGCCGCCCGGCGCGGTGTGGCACACCACGCAGTCGCCGGCGGCGGCCACCAGCCGGCCGCGTTCGATCGCCGCGGCCGAATACAGGCCGGGTTCGGGCCCGGCGATGGGCGCGATGGCCGGACGCCACGGCCAGGCGGCGACCACCAGCCCGGCCGCCGCGGCGGCAATGCCGCCCAGCCAGGCGTAGGCGCCACGATTGCCGCGGCGCGCCGGCGCGGCGGCGGACAGGGCGCGGCGCGCCTGCGCGCCGTTGAAGGGCGGCTCGCGCAGGCGGATGCCGGTGGCGTCGAAAATCGCATTGGCCACCGCGGCCGCGGCAGGCAGCGATGCGGTGTCGGACCAGGCCAGCGCGGCCGGCGTGGCCAGCGCGCGGGCCGGACGCACGACTTCCGGTGTCGGCAGCTGGCCGGCGATCGGCGCGGCGGGGATGCTCCAGTCGTCGTAGGCGGCCGGCGGGCCGAGCAGGCGGCCCGCGGTATCGCGCAGATGCTGTTCGATGCGCGGCGCGTCCTGGCCGGGCGCGGCCGCCGCTTCGAGGTCGTGGCCGACCACCACGCGGGTCAGCGCGACGCTGCCGCTGTCGGGGTCGACCGATACGTCGGCCACCCAGGCCGACCAGCTGCGCAGCGGCGGGTCGACGCTGTCGTCGATGACGCTGGCATAGGCGAAGCCGCGTCCGCCGCGCCCGGATGCCTGCCAGCCGGCCTGCTGCGCGACTTGCCGGATCAGCGCCGCGCCGCGCGCATCGTCCAGGTGGCGCAGCCGGTACTCGACCGGATCGACGCCGGCGCGGATCGCGGCCTCGTCGAGAAACGACTCCAGCGCGAACACCTGGGCCGCGCGCTGCCCGGGCAGGCGGGCCGCGCCGGGCGGCAAGGTGCCCTGGCTGTCGGCGGCCAGCCGGACGGCGCCAAAGCGGTAGGGCGGGGCATCGGCGGGCGCGGCGCCCGCGCCGCCGGCCAGCAGGCGGGCCAGGCTGGGGCGGGCCAGGCCGGCGCCGTCGTGGCGGATGCGCAGCGCGGCAACGCCGCCTTGCGCGTCGAAGTCCGCACCCAGCCGGATCGCGCCGCTGGCCGGCGCGGGCCATGCTATCGGACTGCCGGCCACGCGCACCGGCTGGCCCACCGCGCGCGACAGCAGCGCCGCGTCGGCGGCCGTGTCGAGGGCCGCGAGGTCGGCGGCCTGCCCGGGCGGGACGCCATAGGCCAGCACGCGCACCGCATCCGGCGGCAGGTCCAGCAAGGCGGCCAGTTCGCGCCGCAGCGCCGGCGCGGCGGCCGCCGTCCACACGGTCAGCGCGCCCTCGCGCCACCAGGCCAGCGCCCAGGTCGACATGCCGTGGCTGTCCGCCGCCGGCCAGCGGTAGCGCTGTTCGAGCGCCATCGGCGCGTCGGCGTCGGCGGGGCCGTGTTGCCATAGCGGGTGGGCGTCGGCGCCCGGCGGGGCGGCGCGCCACTGTACCGGCAGCCGCGCGGCGGCCTGCTGCGCCAGCTCCGGCCGGGTGGCGACGATGCCGACGAAGTCGCGCGCCACGAGCACGCGCACGATGCCGGGCAAGCCTTGCAGGGCGTTGTCGTCGACGTGGGCGGCGCGCGGGCCGGTATAGCGTTCGCCATTCCAGCTGGCGCGCGGGGGGCGCAGCACCAGGCCGGCCAGCACGCCGGCGGCCGGCGGCGCCAGGTCGGCACTGCCGGCCGGCATGGCGGCCATGGGGCCGGCGTCCGGCGGGCCGGCGCGGCTCATGCCTGCCGCGCGGCCCACAGGCGCGCCGCGCGGCGCACCGCCGCCATGATTTCGATATGGGTGCCGCAGCGGCACAGGTGGTACTGCAGCTCGCGGCGGATGTCCTCGTCGGTCGGCGCGGCATTGCGCAGCAGCAGCGCCTGGGTGGCGATGATCATGCCGTTGAGGCAGTACCCGCATTGCGCGGCCTGCTCGTCGATGAAGGCCTGCTGCACCGGGCCGGGCGCCTGCGGCGTGCCCAGCCCTTCGAGGGTGGTGATGGCGTGCCCGGCCGCGCCGCGCACGGGTATCGTGCAGGCGCGCGCGGCCACGCCGTCGATCAGGACGGCGCACGCGCCGCATTCGCCCAGTCCGCAGCCGAACTTGGGCCCGTTCAGGCACAGGTCGTTGCGCAGGATGTAAAGCAGCGGGGTGTCGGGGTCCGCCGTCACCGTGTGGCGGCTGGCGTTGACCTCGAGCGTGAAGTCGCGAGTGGCTGCAAGCATGGCGATACGGCAAACCTCGATGCGGCGCGGCAAGCTGCGCAGGTTATCCGGACTGGGCGCCGCGCGGCCAGGGGGATAACCCCTGGTGGCGCGCCGGCGGCCGGCGGCCTCAGGCCGCCGCGCGCCGGCCCTCGACCAGCGGCTCGGCGTACACGTCGTAGCCGAAGCACCAGTCCGGGTTTTCGTTGGTGCGCAGCCATGTATTGTCGTGCGATACCCGCTGCACGCGGCTGGCGCGTTCGGCGCGGTTGTCCTCGTACAGGCGGAAGGCGGCGGCATGGTCCTGCAGCCCGGTCTGCTCGAAGATGCGCGTCAGCATGGCGGCGTCCTCGATCGCCATGGCCGCGCCTTGCGCCATGTGCGGCTTCATCGGGTGGCAGGCGTCGCCCAGCAGCACGATGCGGCCGCGGCTCCACAGCGGCAGCGGATCGCGTTCGAGCAGGGGCCATTTGGAAACCTCGGGCGTGGCCTCGATGAGCGCCTGCACGGTCGGATGCCAGCCGGCGAAGGCTGCGCGCATTTCCGCCTTGCTGCTGGGCACCCAGCTCTTGCCCATGTCCCATTGCTGCTCGGGCACGCCGGTCACGTAATAGATCTCATCGCGCTTGCCGGTGACGAAGTAAACCATCATATGGCGATCGTCCGACCACCACTTGACGCACATGTCGAAGGGCAGCGAGCCGCTGTCCAGCGGCGTGGGGAATACCGCGCGGTGCGCCACGTAGCCGGTGTACTTGGGCAGCTCGGCGCCCAGCAGGTGTTCGCGCAGCCGGGAGTTGACGCCGTCGGCGCCGATCACGATCTCGGCTTCCTCGACCGAGCCGTCGGCGAAATGCAGGCGCACCACGTCGTCGTCCTCGTCCACGCGCGTCAGGCGCTTGTTGAACTGCAGCAGGCCCGCCGGCAGGGCGGCGGTCATCAGGGCATGGAAGTCGCCGCGGTGCACCGTCAGGTACGTGGCGCCGTAATGCGAGACCGCGTAGTCGCCCAGCGGAATGCGGGCCAGCTCCGCGCCGCTCTGCCAGTCGCGGCTGTACCAGTAGTCCGGATGCGAGCCCTGGCGGTTGAGCTCGTCCTCGATGCCGATGCGCCGCATGATCTTCATCACGTTGGGGCCGAGATGGATGCCTGCCCCCAGGCGGGAGAAGGCCGGCGCCTGCTCGTACAGGCGTACATTGAAGCCGGCGCGCGCCATGAGCGCCGCGCCCGCGGTACCGCCGAGACCGGCGCCGATGACAGCGATTCTGGGTTTGCCTTGCACGGTGTTTCTCCTGGAGTGAGGCGTGGAGCGGACCTGCGGTGCTCATGAAAATAAAGTGTACACACTCAAAAATGGCAAGTAAACAGGGAATCGCCAGGCGGTTCGTTCGAGGCTGTCCGGTATGGCGATGGTTTGCAGCAAGCTGTTGTCTATGTGGAACTTTTGTGCGGGTTTTCCCTTAGATGGATGATCCGGAAAGGCGTGATCCGATCTATTGCCATGCCGTGGCATAGCTGTGAAAATAAAGCGTACACATCTTATTAAGGGCGTCTTTCGGCGTCCGGTTACCGGGAGCAGGGCGTGCAGAAGACCTACCGCATTGGCCAGATCGTGCCGAGTTCGAATACGACGATGGAGACGGAGATTCCGGCGATGCTGCTGGCGCGCCAGCAGATTCGTGGTGAGCGTTTCACCTTTCATTCGAGCCGGATGCGGATGAAGAAGGTGGTCAAGGAGGAGCTGGCGGCGATGGACGCGGAGTCGGATCGGTGCGCGGTGGAGCTGAGCGATGCGCGGGTGGACGTGCTGGGCTATGCGTGCCTGGTGGCGATCATGGCGATGGGCCGGGGGTATCACCGCCAGTCGCAGGCGCGGCTGACGGCGCACACGGCGGCCAATGGGGGCGAGGCGCCGGTGATCACCAGCGCGGGGGCGCTGGTCGATGGGTTGAAGGTGATGGGGGCGAAGAAGATCGCGGTGGTGGCGCCGTACATGAAGCCGCTGACCGAGCTGGTGGTGGACTACATCGGGAACGAGGGCTACGAGGTGGTGGATTACCGGGCGCTGGAGATTGCGGACAACCTGGAGGTGGGGCGCCATGATGCGGGGCGGCTGCCGGAGATCGTGGCGGGGCTGGACTATCGCGAGGCGGATGTGATCGTGCTGTCGGCGTGCGTGCAGATGCCGTCGCTGGGGGCGATTGCGAAGGTGGAGGCGCAGACGGGCAAGCCGGTGGTGACGGCGGCGGTGGCCACGACGTACGCGATGCTCAAGGCGCTGGGTCTGGAGGCGGTGGTGCCCGGTGCGGGCGCGCTGCTGTCGGGCGCGTACTGAGCCGGGGGAGGAGCGAGCGATGAGCAATTTTCGGTATGGCGGCAACGTGCAGGCCAACGGGATCCGGCAGCACTACCTGCGCTATGGGGGCGAGCGGGCCGGTCGCGATCCGGTGATCATCGTGCCGGGGATCACCAGCCCGGCGGTGACCTGGGGGTTCGTGGGCGAGCGTTTTGGCGAGCAGTTCGACACCTACATCCTGGATGTGCGCGGGCGGGGGCTGTCGCAGTCGGGGCCGCAGCTGGACTATGGCCTGGATGCGCAGGCCGAGGACCTGCTGGCGTTTGCGCGCGCGCTGGGGCTGTCGCGCTACAGCGTGGTGGGCCATTCGATGGGCGCGCGCATCGGGATCCGTGCGGCGCGCACGGGCGAGGCGGGGCTGGCGCGGCTGGCGATGGTGGATCCGCCGGTGTCGGGGCCGGGCCGGCGGGCGTACCCGTCGAAGCTGCCGTGGTACGTGGACTCGATGGCGCAGGCGCGCCAGGGGATGACGGGCGAGCAGATGAAGGCGTACTGCCCGAGCTGGACGGCCGAGCAGCTGCAGCTGCGCGCCGAGTGGCTGCACACGTGCGAGGAGCGGGCGGTGATCGCCAGCTTCGAGGGGTTTCACGAGGACGACGTGCACGCGGACCTGCCGCGGGTGCGGGCGGCGCGGCTGCTGATGACGGCCGAGCGCGGCGAGGTGGTGCTCGATGCGGACGTGGCCGAGATCGAGGCGCTGGCGCCGGGCACGGCGCACGTGCGGGTGGCGGGCGCGGGGCACATGATTCCGTGGGACAACGAGGAAGGTTTTTACGCGGCGTTCGGGGATTTTCTGGGCGCGCGCCTGCGGGCGGGCTGAGGCCGCGATGACACAAGGAGAGTGGCGATGCCGGTGAGCGATTACGAGATGATCCGGGCCTGGACGCAGGTGCTGAGCCTGTCCAGGCTGCAGGCGGGGCAGACGGTGACGGTGCTGACCAGCGCGGCCACGCACCCGCAGACGCTGGGCACGGCGCTGGTGGCGGCGCAGTCGCTGGGGGCGGTGGTCAATCGGCTGGACCTGCCGCCGGTCAATGGGGAGAAGGCGCTCAGCCGCGACGCGCTGGCGTACCTGGGGACCACGCCGCTGACGGGCAACAAGGCGGCGATCGCGATGCTCAAGGCCAGCGACCTGGTGCTGGACCTGATGACGCTGCTGTTCTCGCCCGAGCAGCACGAGATCCTGCAGGGGGGCACGAAGATTTTGCTGGCGGTCGAGCCGCCGGAGGTGCTGGCGCGGCTGGTGCCCACCGAGGGGGACCGGCAGCGGGTCAAGGCGGCGGCGGCGCGGATCGCGGGGGCGCGCGAGATGACGGTGGAGTCGGAGGCGGGCACGCGGCTGCGCTGCGGGCTGGGGGAGTTTCCGGCGATCAGCGAGTACGGCTACGTGGACGAGCCGGGGCGGTGGGACCACTGGCCCAGCGGGTTTGCGCTGACCTGGCCCGACGAGGGCTCGGCCAACGGCACGATCGTGATCGACCGGGGCGACATTTTGCTGCCGCAGAAGTCGTACGTGAGCGAGCCGATCGTGCTGACGGTGGAAAACGGCTACGCGACGCGCATCGAAGGGGGGCTGGATGCGGAGATGCTGCGCGAGTACGTGGCCACGTTCAAGGACCCGCAGGCGTACGCGATCTCGCACATCGGCTGGGGCCTGCAGCCGCGGGCGAGCTGGACCACGCTGGGGTTGTACGACCGGGAGGCGACCATCGGCATGGATGCGCGGGCCTACGAGGGCAATTTCCTGTTCTCGCTGGGGCCGAACAACGAGGCGGGGGGCAGCCGCACGACGGCCTGCCATATCGACATTCCGCTGCGCCGCTGCACGGTGCGCCTGGACGGGCGCGAAGTGGTGCGCGAGGGCAAGGTACTGGACTGAGGAAGGGGCAGGGACATGGGCAATGATCTGGGCAGCTACGAGCGCCAGGGGTTCGGGGCGGCGCTGCCGTTGAAGGCGCCGTACGGGCTGCTGATCGTGGACTTCGTCAACGGGTTCGCGGACCCGGCGCAGTTTGGCGGGGGCAACATCGCGGCGGCGATCGAGACCACGCGCACGGTGCTGGCGGCCGCGCGCGAGCGGGGCTGGGCGGTGGCGCACAGCCGCATCGTGTATGCCGATGACGATGCCGACGGCAACATTTTCAGCATCAAGGTGCCGGGGATGCTCACGCTCAAGGAGCACGCGCCGGCCAGCGCGATCGTGCCGCAGCTCGCGCCGCAGGCCGGCGAGTACGTGGTGCGCAAGAGCACGCCGTCGGCGTTCTACGGGACGATGCTGGCGGCGTGGCTGGCGCAGCGCGGGGTGCAGACGCTGCTGGTGGCCGGGGCGACCACCAGCGGGTGCGTGCGCGCCAGCGTGGTCGACGCGATGTCGGCGGGTTTTCGGCCGCTGGTGCTGTCCGATTGCGTGGGCGATCGCGCGCTGGGCCCGCACGAGGCCAACCTGTTCGACATGCGCCAGAAATACGCCGCCGTGATGACGCATGACGAGGCGCTGGCAAAGACAAAGTGACACACACACACCCAGGTGCCTGTCCCCGCACGGGGGACAGGCACCTGCCGAATCCTGGGTGCCTGCCCTTCCCGTGGGGACAGGCACCTGCCGAATCCTGGGTGCCTGCCCTTCCCGTGGGGACAGGCTCCTGCCGAATCTTGCTCCCTGCGGGCACAGACGCGCCGAGTATGAGGACGGTCATGCAAACACCCAGATCGCAACGAGAGGCCTTGCTGCGCGCCGCGGACGCCTTGCTGGTCACGCGCGCGCCGACGGCGGGGGCGCGGCCCGCGCCGGGGCAGCCGGGCGCGGCGTCCGATTATGTGCCGGCCACGCCGGACGTGTTCATCGCGGTGCGCGCCGACGGCCGGGTGCAGGCGTTCAACGGGCACGTGGACCTGGGCACGGGCGTGCGCACGGCGCTGGCGCAGATCGTGGCCGAGGAGCTCGACGTGGCGTTCGAGCGGGTGGAGATGGTGCTGGGGCATACCGAGGCCGCGCCGAACCAGGGGCCGACGATCGCCAGCGCCACGATCCAGATCACCGCCGTGCCGCTGCGCAAGGCGGCCGCGCAGGCGCGCGCCTGGCTGCTGGCGCGCGCCGCCGACGCCTTGGGGATGCCCGCCGACATGTTGCGCGTGGACGATGGCGTCGTGCGCGCCGGGAACGGCCGCGCCACCGATTACTGGACATTGCTGGCCGGCGGCGGCGCCACGCTGGCCTTGGCCGACGCGGTGGCGCTCAAGCCCAGCGCGCAATATCGCGTCGTGGGCCGGGCGGTGCCGCGCGTGGACATTCCGGCCAAGGCCACCGGCCAGCTCACCTATGTGCACGATATGCGGCTGCCGGGCATGCTGCACGGCCGGGTCGTGCGTCCGCCCTATCCGGGACGGGATGTCGGCGGCTTTGTGGGCCACAGCCTGCGCGACGTGGACCGCGCCTCGATCGCGCACCTGCCCGGCATCGTCGATGTGGTGGTGCTGGGCGATTTCGTCGGCGTGGTGGCCGAGCGCGAGGAGCAGGCCATCAAGGCGGCGCGCCAGTTGAAAGTGCATTGGGCCGCGCCGCCGCCCGCGCCCGACCTGAGCGACCTGGCGCGCGCGCTGCGCGACCAGCCGGCCACGCCGCGCGAACTGGTGGCGCAAGGCGATGTGGACGCGGCGCTGGCGCACCCGGACGCGCTGCGCCGCACCTACGTATGGCCGTACCAGATGCACGGATCGATCGGCCCGTCCTGCGGGCTGGCCGACTACCGCCCCGATGGCCTGACGGTCTGGTCGGGCACGCAGAATCCCCATATGCTGCGCATCGACCTGGACCGCCTGCTCGGCCTGGGCGAGTCGCGCATCGAGATCGTCCGCATGGAGGCGGCCGGCTGCTATGGCCGCAATTGCGCCGACGATGTCTGCGCCGACGCCGCGCTGCTGTCGCGCGCGGTGGGACGGCCGGTGCGGGTGCAGCTCAGCCGTGAGCAGGAGCACGCCTGGGAGCCCAAGGGCGCGGCGCAGCTGATGGAAGTCCGTGGCGCGGTCGACGCGCAAGGCGGCCTGGCCGCCTACGACTTCGCCACCCGCTATCCGTCCAATGACGCGCCCTTGCTGGCCCTGCTGCTGACCGGGACGCTCGCCGCCGGGCCGCGTACGCTGCAGATGGGCGACCGTACGGCCGTGCCGCCGTATCGCTACGACAGGCTGCGCGTGGTGTGCCACGATACCGCCGCCATCATGCGCGCGGCCTGGCTGCGCGGCGTGTCGGCCCTGCCCAATTCGTTCGCGCACGACTGCTTCATCGACGAACTGGCCGAACGCGCCCAGGCCGATCCGCTGGCGTTTCGCCTGCGCCACCTGGACGATCCGCGCGCCATCGACCTGCTGCGCGAAGTGGCAAGCCGCGCCGGCTGGCGGGAAGGGCGGCGCGGCAGCCGCGGCCAGGCGGACGCACGGCATCGGCTGCGCGGCCGGGGCCTGGCCTACGCGCGCTACGTGCACAGCAAGTTTCCGGGTTTCGGCGCGGCCTGGGCGGCCTGGGTGGTGGACCTGGCCGTCGATGCGCGCAGCGGCGCCATCACGGTCGAACGGGTGGTGGTGGGCCAGGATACCGGCATGACCGTCAACCCCGATGGCGTGCGCCACCAGTTGCACGGCAATGTGATCCAGTCGCTCAGCCGCGCCTTGAAGGAGCAGGTGTCGTTCAACCAGGCCGGCGTCAGCAGCATGGAGTGGGGCGCCTATCCCATCCTCGGTTTCACCGAGGTGCCGCCGATCGAGGTCGTGCTGATGCCGCGCCAGGACCAGCCGCCCATGGGCGCGGGAGAATCGGCCTCGGTGCCGGGCGCCGCCGCGCTGGCCAACGCCCTGTTCGACGCCACCGGCCGGCGCTTTCGCGAGCCGCCGTTTACGCCCGAGCGGGTGCGCGCGGCGCTGGCGGGCTGACCGCGCGCGCGGCCGCGTTGCGCCAGATCAAGGCCGGCGGCGAGCGCCCGATGCATAATGGGCCTGGCGCGACTGGGATTTTCCGCAAACGCCATCGCGCTCGTTCCGGAGATGCGATGCGACGCCTGAGAACAATATTCATTCTGCTGGTTGCGGCCCTGTCCGTCCTGTGGCTGAGCCAGAACCCACCCGGCGCATGGGGCGAGGGCTTCTGGGCCATGCGCAAGCCCCTGATCTACTACACCGGCATCCTGGCCCTGGGCATGATGTCGCTGGGCGTGATCCTGGCGGCGCGGCCGGCCCGCTTCGAAGGCGCCCTGGGAGGGCTGGACAAGTTCTACCGGCTGCACAAGTGGCTGGGCCTGGGCGGCGTGGCGCTGGCGCTGACGCACTGGCTGCTGAAGATCGTGCCGCCCTGGATGGCCGCGCAGGGCTGGACCGTGCGGCCGCCGCGCGTGCCCGCGCCGGCCGGGCAGGCGGCCCTGTACGACCCGTTCCAGGCCTGGCACGGGGTGGCCAAGAGCCTGGGCGAGTGGGGGCTGTACGCCTTGCTGCTGCTGGCCGCGCTGGCCCTGTACAAGCGCTTTCCGTACCGGCACTTCTTCCGCACGCACCGGCTGATGCCCGCGCTGTACCTGGTGTTCGTGTTCCATGCCGTGGTGCTGATGGCGCCGGCCTACTGGCGCGGGCCCATCGGGCCGGTGATGGCCGTGGTCATGGCCGCCGGCGGCGCGGGCGCGCTGTTGTCGCTGCTGGGCCTGATCGGCCGTCCGCGCCAGGCCGCCGGCCGCATTGCGCGGCTGGAGCGATTCGCCGACAACGCGGTGATGCAGGTCGACGTGCAGCTGGAAACGCGCTGGCCCGGGCACAGGGCGGGCCAGTTCGCGTTCGTGACCTTCGACCGCGCCGAGGGCGCGCACCCGTTCACCATTTCGTCGGCCTGGCGCGACGACGGCTTGCTGCGCTTCAGCATCAAGGGTCTGGGCGACTACACCCGCAGCCTGCCGGCGCGCTTGCGGGTGGGCGACGGCGTGACGGTGGAGGGGCCCTATGGGCGCTTCGATTTCCGCGCGAACGGCAGGCCGCAGATCCTGGTGGCGGGCGGCATCGGTATCACGCCGTTCCTGGCGCGGCTCCAGGACATGGCCGCGGCGCGCTCCGATGGCGCGCCGGCGCACGAGGTGGACCTGGTGTATTCCACCAACGCGCCGGACCCGGATTTCATCGGCGAGCTGCGCGCCCTGGCCGAGCGCGCCCGGGTCGGCCTGCACGTGCTGGTGACGCAGCGCGACGGCAAGCTGAGCGCCGAGCGCCTGGTCGACATGCTGCCGCGGGCCGTGCAATCGGAAGTGTGGTTCTGCGGGCCGGCCGGGTTCGGCCAGGCCCTGCGCGAAGGCCTGGCTGCCCGCGGCATGCCGCCGGCATGCTTTCACCAGGAGCTGTTCGAGATGCGCTGACGGCGTACCGCTAGAAGCGGTACATGGCGCTCAGGGTGACCGTGCGGCGCTGGCCGTAGAAGCAATCGCCGCGCCGCAGGCACACCACCTCGTAGGTCTTGTCGGCGATGTTGGCGACGTTCAGCGCATAGCGCCACGAACCGGTGTCGTAGCTGAGCATGGCGTCGAACAGGGCCACCGAGCCGGTCTCGGGCGCGGACCCGTCGCGAAACGCGTTCAGGTAGCGCACGCCGGCGCCGGCGGCAAAGCCATGCACATCGCCCACGCTGAACCGGTATTTGCTCCACAGCGAGAACGTGTGCTTGGGCAGGCCTTCGAGCTGCGGGTCGATGTCGGTGTAGTTGTAGTTGGCGATCACATCCATCTGCGGCGTGACGCGGCCGCGGAATTCCAGTTCGATGCCGCGCGTCCTGGTCTTGCCGGTCTGCACCTGGTTGGTGGGATCGGACGGGTCGTTGGTCTGGCGGTTGCGCTCGCGCAGGTCGTAGGCCGCCAGGGTGGCTTCATAGCCGGTGTCCTGCGGCATGTACTTCAGGCCTGCTTCCCATTGCTTGCCGCGCATCGGTACCCAGCGGTTGCCGCTGTTGTCGGTGCCGGCGATGGGGGTGAACGACTCGCTGTAGCTGAGGTAGGGCGACCAGCCGTTGTCGGCGGCGTACATCAGGCCCAGCCGCTTGGTGGTGGCGTTGTCGGTTTCCTTGTCGGCGCCCTCGACGCTGTTGGCGACGCGGTCGTGGCGCAGGCCCGCCACCACGATCCAGTTGCGGTCGAACTTGATCTGGTCCTGCAGGTAGACGCCGATCTGCTGCTGCTTGTTCTTGGGCACGTCCGACATGGCATAGTCGGGCAGGGTGCCGTAGACCGGCTGGTACAGGTCCAGCGGCGCGCCGAACCCGCTGCCGGTCTCGCCGGTCTCGCGATAGCGGCTGTAGTCCACGCCCATCAGCAGGGTATGTTCGGCGCGGCCCCAGTTCACCTTGCCTTCGAGGTTCTGGTCGGCCAGCAAGGAACGCATGCGCGGGTTCTTGATGTACAGGTAGCGATTGACCACGCGCTGGTCGGCGTCGATGAAGGGATTGTCGGGGTTGCCGTAGACCGCCGGATACAGCGTGCTGTAGTCGACCTTGCTGGAAGTGTGGCGCAGGTTCTGGCGCACTTTCCAGTTGTCGTTGAACTTGTGCTCGAACTGCCAGCCCACGCTGAATTGCTCGGTGTCGTAGCGGTCGAAGCCGGGTTCGCTGGTGAAGCGGCGGGTGGGGATGCGGCCGTTGGGGTTGCCGCTGACCGTGCCGCTCCAGGGCAGGAAGGCCTGGGTCGTGCCCGACTTGTCCTTCTGCCAATAGGCCTGCAGCGTCAGCGAGGTGGCGGCGCTGGGCTGCCAGGTCAGCGACGGCGCGACCATCATGCGGTCGTCCTTGGTGTACTGGACCTGCGTGTCGCTGTCGCGTCCGAGGGCCACCACCCGGTACAGCCAGGTGCCGTCCTCGGTCAGCGGGCCGGTGAGATCGGCCTGGATCTCCTTGCGGTTGTGGTTGCCCACGGTCACGCCGATCTCGCGCATGGCCTCGGGCTGCGGCCGCTTGCTGACGAGGTTGACCACGCCGCCGGTGCTGCCCTGGCCGTACAGCATCGAGGCCGGGCCGCGCAGGACTTCGACGCGCTCGAGCCCGTAGACCTCGGTGCGCGGATTGTTGTAGTTGAAGAACTGCTTCAGGCCGTCGAGATACTGGACCGGTTCCACCCCGCGCACCCGCACGTAGTCGCCGCGGTTGTCCACGCCATAGGCGTTGGGGCGCACCCCCGCGGCGTAGTTCATGGTGTCCTGCACGTTCTGCGCGCCCTGGTCGATGATCTGCTCGCGCGGGATCACCGTGACGGCCTGCGGGGTTTCCGACAGCGGGGTATCGGTCTTGGTGGCGGTGGCGCTGCGCGTGGCGGCATAGCCGTCGACCGGGCCGGTGGCGGTCTCGCCCCTGCCGGTGACCTGCACGGCGGGCAGGGTGGTGGCTTCGGTGGCGGTCTGCGCCTGGGCGGCGCCGGCCGCCAGCGAGGCGGCCAGCGACAGATGCAGCAGGCGCGGCGCGGCCGGGCGGCGCCGCTGTGGCGTGCGGTTGTCCAAGGGGAGTCCTCTTTCCTTTGTATGTCTAAGACTGCAAATTCTATCGTCAATCAGAATGATTCACATTAAGTATTTTGCGCAAACTGTTTCGGCGATGAAACACAGCCGGCCTTGCAGCGCGGCGCGTCAGCGGGGGTGGGGGCCGGTCTCGCGCGGGCGCCGGGTTCCGCCGGCGCGGCGGTCGGCCTTCTCGGCGATCAGGTTGCCGGCGGCCATGGCGCGGCCGCGCGCCTCGATGCGCGCCAGGAGGTCGCGCAACTGGTCGATTTCGGCCGGATCCAGCGATTCGGCCAGCAGGTCGTTGAGCTGGGCCACCGCGGGCAGCACCGCCTGGTAGTGCGCCAGGCCGGCCTCGGTGGCCTCGATGTGCACCACGCGGCGGTCCGACAGGCCGTGTTCGCGCTGCAGCCAGCCCTTGCGGCACAGCGCCCCGACGGTGCGCGACGTGCGCACCAGGTCCAGGCTGGCCGCGGCGGCCAGCGCCGCCGACGTCATGCGGCCGTGCTCGACCGCCGCGGCCAGGATGCGCCATTCGCGCCGGGTGATGCCGTAGCGGCCTTCGCACAGGCGGACGAACACCGGGTTGGACTGCGACCAGGCCTGGTACAGCCGGTACATCAGCATATCCTGGAGACAGGCGGCAGGGCGGGACATGGCGGCGTTGGAGACCTTGCGGGGCTTATTGGATTAGATCCATCGAGTATCGGCTTGTTAGATTGTCGGCACAACAATGAAAGGAGACAAGCGATGTTCAAGTCGATGCTGGCGGCCGTCCTGGCGCTGGGAATGTCGGGGCCGGCGGCGCAGGCGGCCGCGCCGCTGGACGGCCCGCTGACCATTGTGGTGGGCTATGCGCCCGGCGGCAGTTCCGACCGTATCGCCCGGCTGGTGGCCGAGCGCCTGAAAGACCGGGTAGGCGTGCCGGTCATCGTCGAGAACAAGACCGGCGCGGGCGGGCGCATCGCGGCGCAGGCCTTGCGGCAGGCCTCGGCGCAGCAGAATGTGCTGATGCTGGCCAACCCGGCGGTCATGGTGGTGGCGCCGCTGGTCTACGCCCAGCCCGGCTACGACGCGCAGCGCGATTTCCAGCCGCTGTCGCTGGCCAGCCGCTACAAGTTCGCGCTGGCGGTGCCGGCCGGTTCGCCGCTGCGCACGCTGGCCGACCTGCGCCAATGGATCGCCGCGCATCCGAAGCAATTGACGGTGGGGGTGCCGGCCACCGGCAGCCTGCCGCACTTCTTTGCCCTCATGCTGGGCCGCGAAGTGGGCGAAGACGTCGAGGTGGTGGGGTACCGCGGATCGGGCCCGCTGATCACCGAGCTGATCGGCGGCATCCTCGGCCAGGGGATCGACACGCTCGATACGCTGCTGCCGCAGCACCAGGCGGGCAAGCTGCGCATCCTGGCCACCTCGGGCCAGACGCGCGACGCGCAACTGCCCGACGTGCCGACCTTTCGCGAAGCGGGCGTGGACCTGGCCGCCGACGGCTGGAACGCCTTCTTCGCCCCGGCGGCCATGCCGGCGGACAAGGTCGAGCGGCTGGGCCGCGATATCGCCGCCGTCATGAGCGAGCCCGCCATGCAGCAGGCCGTGCGCGCGGTCAACCTGGAGCCGGTCGCGCAGGACGCGGCGCAGACCGCCGCCTCCTTGCGGGCCTATCGCGACCAATGGGAGCCGGTGGTGCGCCAGTCCGGCTTCACCGCCACCCAGTAAGCGGCCGGAATCCGTCATGACACAAGTGCAGAACGTGCTGTTCATCATGGCCGACCAGCTGCGGGCCGACCACCTGGGCTGCTACGGCCACCCCTACCTGCGCACCGCCAGCCTGGACGCGCTGGCGCGCCGCGGGGTGCGGTTCGAGCGGGCCTTCGTCAACTCGGGCGTGTGCGGACCGTCGCGCATGAGCTACTACACCGGCCGCTATCCCTCCAGCCACGGCGCCACCTGGAACCGCGTGCCCTTGTCGGTGGGGGAGGTGACGCTGGGCGAATACCTGGCCGGCCATGGCCTGGACCTGGCGCTGGCCGGCAAGACCCATGTGCTGCCCGACGCGGCGGGCATGCAGCGGCTGGCCCTGGATGGCGGTTCGGAGCTGGGCCTGCTGCTGAGCCGGGGCGGCTTTCGCGAGCTGGACCGCTACGATGGCCACCACGAGCCCGGCGCCGAAAGCGGCTATCCCGCTTTCCTGCGCCGCCACGGCTATGACTCGCCCGACCCCTGGAGCGACTACGTCATCTCGGCCATCGACGCCGGCGGGCAGGTGGTCAGCGGCTGGCACATGCGCAATACCTATCTGCCGTCGCGGGTGCGCGAGGCGCATTCCGAGACGGCCTACATGACCGGCCAGGCGCTGGATTTCATGCGGCAGCGCGGCGGCCAGCCCTGGGTGCTGCACCTGAGCTACGTCAAGCCGCACTGGCCCTACATGGCGCCGGCGCCCTACCACAGCATGTACCGGCCCGAACAATGCCTGCCGGTGCTGCGCACGGCGGCCGAGCGCGAGGACGCCCATCCGGTGGTGCAGGCCTATCGCCAGCACGAGGAAAGCCTCAGCTTCGCGCGCGAGGATTGCGTGCGCATCGTCCGGCCCGCCTACCAGGGGCTGATCCAGCAGCTCGACGACCATCTCGGCCGGCTGTTCGACTACATGGAAGGCGCGGGGCTGATGCGCAACACGCTGGTCATTTTCACCTCCGACCACGGCGACTTCCTGGGCGATCACTGG
Source organism: Bordetella bronchiseptica (assembly GCF_900636925.1). Lineage (NCBI taxonomy): Bacteria > Pseudomonadati > Pseudomonadota > Betaproteobacteria > Burkholderiales > Alcaligenaceae > Bordetella > Bordetella bronchiseptica. The sequence continues at coordinate 3,331,602 of NZ_LR134326.1, read as the reverse complement.
CTGGGCGAGAAAGAGCTGTTCTACGACACGGTGCAGCGCGTGCCGCTCATCGTCATGGACCCGAGCCCGGCCGGCGACGCCGTGCGCGGCACGGTCAGCGCAAAGCTGGTCGAGGGGGTGGACATCGTCCCGACCATCCTGCAGGCGCTGGAGGTGCCGTTGCCCACGCATCGCATCGAAGGGCGGGCGCTGCAGCCGCTGCTGCACGGCGAGACGCAGGCGCCATGGCGCGATTGCGTGTTCTCCGAGCTGGACTACAGCTTTCGCCAGGCGCGCCTGCTGCGCGGCAAGACGCCGCAGCAGGCGCGCGCCTGGTCGGCGCGCACCGACCGCTGGCGCTATGTGTACTGGCAGGACGAGCCCGAGCAGCTGTACGACCTGGCCAACGATCCGGGCGAGCTGCAGGACCTGGGCCGCTGCCCGGCTCACGAGGCGGTGCGCGCCGAGATGCGCGCGCGCCTGCTGGAATGGTCGCTGGGGCGCAAGACCCGCGTCACGATCGCCGATTCCGCCGTCGAGCGCAGCACCAACGCGCACAAGCGCGCGGGCATCCACTTCGGCCAGTGGTAGGGCCGGCGCCGGACGGCGCCGCTAGGCGGGCCGTCCGGCCTCGTCGCGCAACTGGCGGCGCAGGATCTTGCCCACGTTGGTGCGCGGCAGCTCGGTGCGGAATTCCACCGAACGCGGCACCTTGTAGCCGGTCAGGTTGGCGCGGCAGTAGGCGATCAGCGCCGCGGCGTCCAGGTCCGGGTCCTTGCGGATCACGAACAGCTTGACCGCCTCGCCCGAGCGCGCGTCGGGCACGCCCACGGCGGCCACCTCGCGCACCCCGGGGTGCAGCGCCACCACGTCCTCGATTTCGTTCGGATAGACGTTGAACCCCGAGACCAGGATCATGTCCTTCTTGCGGTCGACCAGGAAGACATAACCCCGCGGGTCGACGTAGCCCATGTCGCCGGTGCGCAGGAAACCGTCGGCATGGAAGCTGAGCGCGGTTTCGTCGGGCCGCCGCCAATAGCCCGGCGTGACCTGCGGACCGCGCACGCAGATTTCGCCCGTCGCGCCCAGGGGCAGCTCCTCGCCGTGTTCGTCGCGGATCGACAGCTCGGTCGAGGGCACAGGCAGCCCGATGGAGCCGGTGAAATCCGGGGCGTCGAGCGGATTGATGGTGACCGCCGGCGAGGTCTCGGTCAGGCCATAGGCCTGCGCCAGCGGCTTGCCGGTGACGGCGCGCCAGCGTTCGGCGACCGAGCGCTGCACCGCCATGCCGCCGCCCAGGGTCAGCCGCAGGCGCGAGAAGTCGAGCCGGGCGAAACCGGGGTGGTCGAGCAGGGCGTTGAACAGGGTGTTGACGCCGGTGATGCAGCTAAATGGCGTCTTGCGCAGCTCGCGCACGAAGGCCGGGATATCGCGCGGATTGACGATCAGCAGGTTGCTCGCGCCGATCTTCAGGAAGGTCAGGCAGTTCGCCGTCAGGGCGAAGATATGGTAGAGCGGCAGGGCCGTCACCACGCATTCCCGGCCTTCCTTGACCAGCGGCCTGACCCAGGCGTGCGCCTGGCACAGATTGGCGATCAGGTTGCCGTGGGTGAGCATGGCGCCCTTGGCCACGCCGGTGGTGCCGCCGGTGTATTGCAGGCAGGCGAGGTCGGCGTGGCCCAGCGCCGGCGCCGCGTGGGGCAGGCGCTCGCCTTCGGCCAGCACGTCGCGCAGGCGCCGCGCGCCCGGCAGCGACCAGGCCGGCACCATGCGCTTGACCCGGCGCACCACGAAGTCGACCACAGGGCCGCGCGGCCAGCCCAGCTGTTCGCCGATGGAGGTCACGACCACGTGTTCGAGGGCGGTCTGCGGCAGCGCCTGTTGCAGCGTGGCGGCGAAGTTGTCGGCCACCACGATGGCGCGCGCGCCGGAGTCGGCCAGCTGGTGCGCCAGTTCGCGCGGCGTGTAGAGCGGATTGCAGCTGACCACCGTGCAGCCGGCGCGCCAGGCGCCGAACAGGCAGATGGGGTATTGCAGCAGGTTGGGCATCATCAGCGCGACCCGCTCGCCCCTGCCCAGGCCGCGCGCCTGCAGCCAGGCGGCGAAGGCGCGCGAGCGGCGGTCCAGTCCGGCGTAGCTCAGCGTGCGGCCCAGGCTGATATAGGCGGTCTTGCCGGCAAAGGTCCGGCAGCTGTCTTCGATCACCTCGGCCAGCGAGGCATGCGCGCCGCTGTCGATCTCGGGCGCCACGCCCGCCGGATAGCTGGCCAGCCAGATTTTTTCCATGGGCGGTCCTAGTTGCCGGGCGGGGCCGGCTCGAGCGGCGTGCGCGCCGGCGCGCCGGCCTGCGTCTTGCGCTTGTAGAAGGTCTTGTCGGCGATATAGACCGTGCGCTCCACCACCGCGTAGACCTCGCCATGGCGGTCGCTCAGCGCCACGCTGTAGGTGCGCGTGGTTTCGTGATCGCGCGCCAGCTCGGCGCGAATCGCGGCGATTTCATCGCGGCCGATGCGGAAATCCGCATACAGCGTGGCGTAGGCCGGCTTGCGGTAGCGGATGGTGGCGGCCTTGTCCCAGACGATGACGCCGGGCCCCAGCGCCATCATCAGCATGGTGGGGTGCGCGCCGTCGGTCACCGAGAACAGCGATCCGCCATACATCGAGCCGACGATGTTGCGGGTGCGCCGGCCCAGCGGCAGCCTGATGCGGATGTGCAGGAAGTCGGCCGCGATCTCCACCACCCGCCCGCCGGTGGCGCGGAAGGCGGGGTGCAGGTTGAACCCCACGCGCAACAGGCGCGCCCGCCAGCGCGGCGGCACGCGTTCGATCCACTGCAGCTTCACAGCGCCTCGAAGATGCCGGCCGCGCCCATGCCGGTGCCGATGCACATGGTGACCATGCCGTACTTGCCGCCGGTGCGGCGCAGGCCGTGCACGATGGTGGCGGTGCGGATGGCGCCGGTCGCGCCCAGCGGGTGGCCCAGCGCGATCGCCCCGCCCAGCGGGTTGACCTTGGCCGGATCGAGTTCGAGGTCGCGCATGACCGCCAGCGACTGCGCGGCGAAGGCTTCGTTCAGTTCGATCCAGTCCAGGTCCTGCTGGGCGATGCCGCTGCGCGCCAGCACCTTGGGAATGGCCATCCTGGGGCCGATGCCCATGATCTCCGGCGGCACGCCGGCCACCGCGAAATCGACGAAGCGCGCCAGCGGCTGCAGGCCGTACTCGCGCAGGACGCGCTCGGAGACCAGCACGACGGCGGCCGCGCCATCGGACATCTGCGAGCTGTTGCCGGCGGTGACGCTGCCGCGCGCGGCGAATACCGGCCGCAGCCTGGCCAGCGCCTCGGCGGTGCTGTCGGGGCGCGGGCCTTCGTCCTGTTCGATCCAGCGTTCGGCCACGCGCACGGCGCCGTCGCGTCCGCCGGCCAGGTGCGTGCGCACCTGGTAGGGCGTGATCTCGGCCTTGAAGTGGCCGGCGGCGATGGCGGCGCAGGCCTTCTGGTGCGAGGACAGCGAAAAGGCATCCTGGTCCTCGCGCGAGACTTTCCATTGCTCGGCGACTTTTTCGCCGGTCAGCCCCATGCCGAACGCCATGCCGAGGTTTTCCTCGTGCGCGAAGACGGCGGGGTTCATCGCCACCTTGTTGCCCATGATCTGCGGCATGGCGCTCATCGATTCGGTGCCGGCGCCTATCATCACGTCGGCCATGCCCAGCCGGATGCGGTTGGCGGCATCGGCCACCGCCTGCAGGCCCGAGGCGCAGAAGCGGTTGACGGTGACGCCGGCCACGCTTTGCGGCAGGCCGGCAAGCAGCAGGCCGATGCGCGAGACGTTCATGCCCTGTTCGGCCTCCGGCATGGCGCAGCCGGTGATCACGTCGTCGATGCGCTCGGGCAGCAGCGCGGGCACCTGCGCCAGCACGGCCCGCAGCACCGCGGCCAGCATGTCGTCGGGGCGCGTGGTGGCGTAGGCGCCATTGCGCTTGCCCACCGGCAGGCGGGTCGCGGCGACGATGTAGGCGTCCTGAATCTGTTTGCTCATGATGAATCCTCAGTTGCGCAGCGGTTTGCCGGTGTCCAGGGTGTGGCGGATGCGCGCCTGCGTTTCGGGCGTGCGCAGCAGCGCCATGAATTCGCGCCGTTCCACGGCCAGCAGCCACTGCTCGTCGACGCGGGTGCCGGCCTCGACCTCGCCGCCGCACAGGGCCACGGCGGCGCTGCGTGCCACGCGGTAATCATGGGCGCTGATCATGCCGCCTTCGCGCATGTTGACCAGCACCATCTCGAAGTTGGCGATGCCGGTGCGGCCGGCCACCGGGATGTCGCGCGGCGCGGGCGCCGGCGCGTGGCCGCTGTCGGCCGCGGCGCGCGCCTGGCGCAGCGCCACCCACAGCAGCTCGTCCGGATGGAACACCACCGTGTCGCCGTCGTGCGCGTAGCCCATGTCCATGGCCTGCAGGGCGCTCTTGGCGACCTGGGCAGTGGCGATGTTCTGGAACACGGGCTGCAGATAGGGAAACACCTCGGCCGGCGTGGCGGTGGCCGCGGCCAGGCGCGCGGCGCGCACCGCCAGGGCCTTGCTGCCGCCGCCGGCGGGGATCAGGCCCACGCCGGCCTCGACCAGGCCGATGTAGCTTTCCAGCGCGAGCACGCGGTGGCTGGCATGCATGATGAACTCGCAGCCGCCGCCCAGCGCCATGCCCTGTACCGCGACCACCGTGGGGATCTGCGCGCGGGCCAGCGCCAGCGAGGTGCGCTGGAACTGTTCGACCGTGGCTTCCAGGCGCTCGAACTCGCCCGCCGCGCAGGCCTGGTAGACCTGTTCCAGGTTGGCGCCCACGGCGAACGGCGCGTCGTGCCACATCACCAGGGCGTCGAATTCGCGCTCCGCGCGGGCGATGGCCTGCTGGATGCCGTCGAGCACTTCCTCGCCGATCGTGTGCATCTTCGAGGTGACCGACAGGATGGCGATGCCGCCGTCCTGCTCGGGCAGGCGCCACAGGCGCACGCCGGGCGCTTCCCAGACGGTTTCGCCGCGCGGCGCGGGCGACTCGCCGACCAGCTTCTCGGGAAACAGCTGGCGTCGGTACACCGGCAGCGCCGAGCGCGGGCGCAGCTGGCCGTCGCGCGCCGAGTACGAACCCTGCGGCGTGTGCACGCCGGTGCGGCCGCTGTCCAGGGCCCAGTCCGGCAGGGGCGCGGCGCTCATGGCGCGGCCCGCGGCGATGTCCTCGGCAATGGCGCGCGCGGTGTCCTGCCAGCCGGCCGCCTGCCAGGTCTCGAAGGGGCCCTGGGCCCAGCCGAACCCCCAGCGCATCGCCAGGTCCAGGTCGCGCGCGTTGTCGGCCACGCCGGCGAGCTGGCAGGCGCTGTAATGGAAAATGTCGCGCAACAGGCTCCACACGAACTGCGCCTGCGGGTGCGTGCTGGCGCGCAGTTGCGCCAGGCGCCTGGCCGGATCGCGCTCCTTGAGGATGGCGGCGGTCTCGTCGGCCAGCGCGCCGGCCGAGGGCCGGTACTGGCCGCTGGCCGGGTCCAGCACCTGGATCTCCTTGCCGGCCTTGCGGTAGACGCCCGCGCCGCTTTTCTGGCCCAGCGCGCCCTGGTCGATCAGGGCCTGCAGCCAGGCGGGCAGTTCGAAGTACGCATGCCACGGATCGTCGGGCAGGTTGTCGCGCATGGTGGCGACCACGTGCGCCAGCGTGTCGAGGCCCACCACGTCTGCGGTGCGGTAGGTGGCGCTCTTGGGACGGCCGATCTTCGGTCCGGTCAGCGCGTCGACCTCGTCGAACCCCAGGCCCAGGCGCTGGGTGTGGTGCATGGCCGCGAGGATGGAGAACACGCCGATGCGGTTGGCCACGAAGTTGGGCGTATCCAGGGCGCGGATGACGCCCTTGCCCAGGCGCGAGGTCAGCCAGCCCTCCAGCTGGTCGACGACCTCGGGCCGCGTATGGCGGGTGGCGATGATTTCCACCAGCCGCATGTAGCGCGGCGGGTTGAAGAAGTGGATGCCGCAAAAGCGCGGCCGCAGCGCCTCGGGCAGGGCGCCGGCCAGGGTTTCGATCGACAGGCCCGAGGTATTGGAGGCGACGATGGCGTGCGGCGCCACGTGCGCGGCGATGCGGTGGTAGAGATCGGTCTTCCAGTCCAGCCGCTCGGCGATGGCCTCGATGACCAGGTCGCAGCCGCCCAGCCGCTCCAGGTCATCGTCGTAGTTGGCGGGCGTGATCAGCGCCAGGCGGTCCGGGCGCGCCAGCGGGGCCGGCTCGAGTTTGCGCAGGCCGGCCAGCGCCTTGTGGACCACGGCGTTGCGCTCGCCCTGCGGCGCGGTCAGGTCGTACAGCATGACCGGCACGCCGGCATTGGCAAGATGGGCCGCGATCTGCGCGCCCATGACGCCGGCGCCCAGGACGGCGGCTTGTTTGACGACGAACTTGCTCAAGGAAACCTCCAGTCGTTGCGGCCCCGGGCGCCCGAGCCCCCGGGGTGTGGTCTTGCGGGCCGGGCCCTTGCTAGAAGCGGGCCGAAACCTGCATGCCCACGATATTGCCCTTGCTGTTGTACGTGCCGGCGACACGGCCCTTGGTCAGCGGGTTGCCCGAGGTCGTGTCGATGTCGGTGTCGCGCAGGTACAGATAGGTATAGCCCAGATCGACCGTCACGTTGTCGGTCGGCGCGTACTGCACGCCGGTCGAGAACCACCAGCGGTCGGTGTCGGGCAGCGAGGTCGGTCGGTCGGCCTCGTCGTGCACCGGCGACTGGTCGAAGGCGACGCCGAACTTCCACTTCCATTGTGCCGCGAACTGGTAGTTGGCGCCCAGCGCCACGCGCCAGCTGTCGCGGAACTTGAGCGGCAGCTCGTCGGTCGGGCCGTTCTTGTTCTTGATCTTCAGCTCGGGGATGCTGCTCCAGCCGGTCCAGGAGATGTCGCCCAGCAGCTCCCAGCGGTCGTTGAGCTGGTGCGACACGCTCAGGATGAGCGAGTCCGGCAGGTCCACCGACGCCTTGGCGTCGTACGAGGCCGAGGCGCTGCGCCCGCCCGGCAGGGCGATGTTGTCCACGTCCGTGTTGCCGCTGGCGGTGTGCTTGATGCGCGAACGGTAGGACAGGCCGACGCGGGTGGCGTCGGTGGGCTGCAGCATGAAACCCACGTTCCAGCCCCAGGCGTCGCCGTCCATGTCCAGCGTGGCGTCGCCGTTGGTGAACATGGGCAGCCCGGGCACGGGCTGCACCACGGTCTTCTTCTTGTAGGTGGCGTCGATGCGCTGCCAGTTGATGCCAAAGCCCATCGAGAAGCGGTCGTTGACCTTGTACGCGATCGACGGGTTGATGTTGATGGTCTTGATGTCGAACTTGTTGGAGTGGTACTGGCCCGCCCAGCCGCTGTCGTACTTGGTCATCAGGCCGAACGGCGCGCCCATGCCCAGGCCCAGCCACCACTGGTCGGCCACCTGCCATGAGACGTAGGCGTTGGGCACGACGCCCAGGCTGCCGGCATCGCCGCCGTTGCCGCCGGCGGGCCTGCCGCCGCCCAGCAGCGTGGGGTCGCGGCTGTCGCCGTTGTCCGAGAATTTGAACGAAGGCCAGATGGCGTTGACACCGCCCGACACGTTCACGCCGGGCAGATAGGTCATGCCGGCTGGATTGAAGTACATGATGCTGGCGTTTTCCGGGTTTGCCGCCGAGCCGGCGTAGGCGTTGCCCAGCCCGCTGGCGTTCTGTTCGAGCAACTGGAAACCGGCCGAGTGCGCGGCGCCGGCCGCCAGGCCGGCCAGCGCCGCAACCAGTGTTTTCAAGGTCACCGATCGTCCATTCATGGGTTCTGTCTCCTCGCGTTGTGACGTGACTGCCTTGCTTGGGGACGGCTTTCCGCTCTTGGTTCGCCGTGCTAAGGCCGCTGGACGGCTTCTCGTTGACTTGCGTATTGCAGCGGGCCGCCCGTGTAGGGGGCAAAGCCCGTGCCGAAAATCGCGCCCGCGTCGGCCAGGTCCGCATCGGCCACCACGCCGGCGGCCACGCGCTCGCGGGCGCTGTCGATCAGGGGCTGGAGCAGGCGGTCGACCAGCCCTGGCGGCACGCCGCGCGCGGCCGGCTTGACCGCCTTGCCGTCGCGCCAGGCATAAAAGCCGCGGCCGCTCTTGCGGCCCAGTTCCTTGCGCGCCAGGCGTTCGGCCAGGCAGCGCGGCGGCGCTTGCTCGCCGGTGAGCTGGGCGCCGGCGGCCGCCGCGATGTCCAGCCCGACGGTGTCGGCCAGCTCGAGCGGCCCCATCGGCATGCCGAAGGCGGCCATGGCGGCGTCGATGGCCGCCGGCGCCATGCCCTCGTCGACGCAGCGCATCGCTTCCAGCATGTAGGGCGCCAGCACCGCATTGACCAGGAAACCCGGCGCGTCGCGCACGGGCAGCGGCAGCTTGCCGATGCGGCCGATGAAGGCGCAGGCCCGCGCCAGCGCGCGCGGATCGCCGTCGGCGGCGAGCACGACTTCGACCAGCGGCATGCGCGCCACCGGGTTGAAGAAATGGATGCCGACCAGCCGCTGCGGCTGGTCGAGGACCTGGGCCAGCCCGGCCAGCGACAGGCTGGAGGTATTGGTGGCCAGCAGGGCGCCCGGTTTCAGGCGCGGTTCGAGCTGGCGGTAGAGGGCCTGCTTGGCCTGGGCGTTCTCGCTGATGGCCTCGATGACCAGGTCGGCTTGCGCCACGCCATCGCCCTGGGGGTCGGGAACCAGGCGGTCGAAGGCGGCGCGCGCGGCGCGCCGGTCCTTCAGCTTGCGGGCGAAGAAGGCGCCGGCGCGCGCCAGCGCCGGCGCGATGCGCGCCATGTCCTGGTCTTGCAGCGTGACGGTCAACCCGCGGTAGGCGCACCAGGCGGCGATATCGCCGCCCATGACGCCGGCGCCCACCACGTGCACGCGCCGCACGGGCGCGTCGACGGCGGCCTTGCCGTAGCCCTTGAGCCGTTCCTGCAGGCGGAACACGCGTAGCAGCTGGCGCGCCGTGTCCGAAGCCAGGATGCCGTCTATCAGGTCGGGCGCATGCAGGGCGTTGCCGCCGTGGCGCGCCCAGATGTCGATGATGGCGCGCGGGGCGGGGTAGTGGCCCTGCGGATCCTTGGCGGCCACGCCCTGGCGCGCGCGGCGCGCCGCCAGCGCCTTGAGCGGCCAGCGGTTCAGCCAGGCCGGCAGGCCGCGCGCGCGGCGCGGCGCTCGGCCCGACAGCACGGTGGCGCGGGCGGCGGCCTGCAGCAGCCGCGGCGGCACGCGCGCGTCGACCAGGCCCAGCGCCGCGGCGCGGCGCGCGTCGACCCGGCGTCCGGTCAGCATCATGTCCAGCGCGGCCGGCGCGCCGATCAGCGCCGGCAGGCGCCGCATGCCGCCCCAGCCGGGGAAAATGCCCAGCATGGCTTCCGGCAGCCCCAGCGCGGTGTCGGCGTCGTCGGCGGCGATGCGGTAGCGGCAGGCCAGCGCCAGTTCCAGGCCGCCGCCCAGGCAGTGGCCGCGTATCAGCGCCAGCGTGGGGTACGGCGTCGCCGCCAGCCGGTTGAACAGCTGCCAGCCGCGCGCGACCAGTTCGCGCGCCTGCTGCGGCGTCTGCAGCGCGCCGAATTCGTTGATGTCGGCGCCGACGATGAAGCCGTTCTCCTTGCCCGACAGAATGACCAGTCCCTTGGGCGGCTGGGCCTGCAGGGCGTCGAGCACCGCGGCGAGTTCGGCCATGACTTCGGCCGACAGCGAGTTCGCGGCGGCGTCGGCGCGCGCCAGCGCCAGCCATGCCAGGCCGTCGGCTTCACGGTGCAGGCGCCAGTGGGTGTAGGCCAGGTCGGGCGTGTTCATGCGCGCTCCTCGAGGTTTTCGACCAGCATGGCCCCGCCCTGGCCGCCGCCGATGCAGATGGCGGCCATGCCGTGGCGCATGCCGCGCGCCTTCAGGGCCTGCAGCAGGTGCAGCACGATGCGCGCGCCCGAGGCGCCCACCGGATGGCCCAGCGCGATGGCGCCGCCGTCCACGTTCAGGCGGTCCTGGTCCAGGCGGCCCCAGGCCCCGGTGCCGAAGTGTTCGCGGCAATAGGCCTCGTCGTCCCAGGCCGCCAGGCAGGCCAGCACCTGCGCGGCGAAGGCTTCGTTGATTTCCCACAGGTCCAGGTCGTGCAGGCCCAGTCCATGCCGCTGCATGATGGGCGTGGCCGCGTGCACCGGCCCCAGGCCCATCTGGGCCGGATCCAGGCCGGCCCACTGGCTGTCGAGGATGCGCCCCAGCGGGCGCAGCCCCCATTTGCGGACCGCGGCCTCCGAAGCCAGCAGCAGCATGGCCGCGCCGTCGGTGACCTGCGAGCTGTTGCCGGCCGTGATGTTGCCCCACGGCTTGTCGAACGCCGGGCGCAGGCGCGCCAGGCGTTGCGGGGTGGAGTCGTCGCGCACGCCATCGTCGTCGGGGTAGACGGCGCCGCGCGTATCGGCCAGCGGCACGATCTCGCCCAGCCGGCCGGCTTCGCGCGCGGCCAGCACGCGCAGGTGGCTGCGCGCCGCGTAGGCGTCCATGGCGGCGCGGTCGATGCCGAAGCGGGTGGCCAGGTTCTCGGCCGTCTGTCCCATCGACAGGCCCACCACCGGATCGGTCAGGCCCTTGAGCAGGCCGATGACCGGCGCCAGGTAGCGCAGGCGCAGCGCGCCCAGCGCGCGCAGCCGGGCGCCCAGGCCGCGCGTGCCATACCAGCGCGCCAGCCACTTGACCATGTCGTCGGAGAACAGCAGCGGCGCGCGCGACAGCGCGTCGGTGCCGCCGGCCAGCACCAGGCTGCTGCGGCCCAGCTGCAGATTGGCGATGGCCGAATCGAGGGCCTGCATGCCGGAGGCGCAATTGCGCATCACCGTCCACCCGGGCACGCGGTTGCCGCAGCCCAGCCGCAGGGCGATGACGCGGCCGATATTGACTTCGTCGGGCGAGGGCGCCGCGCAGCCGACGATGACTTCGTCCAGGTCGGTGGGGGCGAAAGGCTGGCGCAGCAGCAGCGCGCGGCCGGCCTGCACGGCCAGGTCGGCGGCCGAGAACGGTCCGGGGCCGTTGCGCGCCTTCAGGAAGGGGCTGCGCGTGCCGTCGACGATGTATACCGGTTGAAAACGCATGCCTGTCGCTCCTTATGCCGCCTGGCGTCGCGCCGCCGGCCTGAGTGCGCCGGTAATGCCGTAATCGAAGGGAAAATCGTCCACGCCGATGACGCGGTCGCGCAAGCGGTTGCGTCGTTCGACGAGGCGGTAATCGTCCTCGTCGAGCACGCCGGCGGCGTGGGCGGCCTGGGCGATGTCGCGCACATTGGCGCGCGGATCGCCTTCGAGGTCGCCGGATTTCTCGGCGGCGCGGATGCGCGCCTCGAGGGGTTCGGCCGCGATCGCCGCCGCCAGGGCCTGTTCCAGCGCGCCCACCGGCTCGTCCTCATTGGCGGGGATGAAGCAGCTGGCGGTCAGGCGGTCGCGCGCCGCGCCGGGGGCGATCAGCAACTGCGCCACCGCCTGGCCCAGCCTGTCGTCCGGCTCGGCCTGGGGATGTCCCCATGGGAAGATGATACGTCGCATCGTCCAGGCCACCAACCGGTTGGGCAGATTGTCCAGCACGCCTTCGAAGGCCTGCTGCAGCCGGTACAGCGCGTCGCGCACGGCCCAATGCGCCAGGGGCTCGTCCTCGGCCTGGCGGCCGTCGTCCTCGAAACGCTTGAGCACCGCGCTGGCCAGGTACATCTGCGCCAGGATGTCGCCCAGCCGCGCCGACAGCCGCTCGCGCCGCTTCAGGCTGCCGCCCAGCGCCAGCATGCAGGCGTCGGCCAGCAGCGCGAAGGCGCTGCTGTAGCGCGACAGCGCGCGATAGTAGGCGTGCATCGAAGGCGCCGCCGCGCGCGGGGCGCGGCTCAGCCGCGCGCCGCTCAGCGCGCCGCCCAGCGCCCGCAGCGCGTTGCCGGCCACGTGGCGGGCATGGCCCCACAGCGCGCGGTCGAACTCGCGCAGGCCGCGCGCGGCGTCGGGGTCCTGCGCCGCGCGCATTTCGGCCAGCACGTAGGGATGGCAGCGGATCGCGCCCTGGCCGAAGATGATCAGGCTGCGCGTGAGAATGTTGGCGCCTTCCACCGTGATGCCGATCGGCAGTTGCTGGTAGGCGCGGCCCAGGAAGTTCGACGGACCCAGGCAGATGCCCTTGCCGCCGCTGATGTCCATGCCGTCGTTGACCACCTGGCGGGCGCGTTCGGTGACGTGGTATTTGACGATGGCCGATGCCACGGCGGGCTTTTCGCCCAGGTCCACGGCGCCGGCCGTCATGACGCGCGCCGCGTCCATCAGGTAGGTGTGGCCGCCGATGCGCGCCAGCGCCTCCTCCACGCCTTCGAATTTGCCCACCGGCATGCGGAACTGGCTGCGCACCCGCGCATAGGCGCCCACGGCGCGCGCGGTCAGCTGGGCCATGCCTGCGTTGGACGACGGCAGCGAGATCGAGCGGCCCGCCGCCAGGCATTCCATCAGCATGCGCCAGCCCTGGCCGGCCATGGCGGGCCCGCCGATGATGAACTCCAGCGGCATGAATACGTCCGTGCCGCGGGTGGGGCCGTTCATGAACATCGCGTTGAGCGGAAAATGGCGCCGGCCGGTGTCGACGCCGGGATGATCGTGCGGCACCAGTGCGCAGGTGATGCCGAGATCCTTGCGTCCGCCCAGCAGGCCGTCCGGGTCGTACAGGCGAAACGCCAGCCCCAGCAGCGTGCAGACGGGCGCCAGCGTGATGTAGCGCTTGTCCCAGGTGACGCGCATGCCCAGGACTTCCTGGCCTTGCCACTGGCCCTTGCAGACCGTGCCGTGGTCGGGAATGGCGGCCGCGTCCGAGCCGGCCCACGGGCTGGTGAGCGCGAAGGCCGGTATTTCCTCGCCGCGGGCCAGGCGCGGCAGGTAGTGGCGCTTCTGCGCCTCGGTGCCGTAGTGCAGCAACAGTTCGGCCGGCCCCAGCGAGTTGGGCACCATGACCGACACCGCCAGCGCCGACGAGCGCGTCGACAGCTTGGTGACGATCGCCGAATGCGCATGGGCGCAGAAGCCCAGGCCGCCGTATTCCTTCGGAATGATCATGCCCAGGAAACCCTGTTCCCTGATGTAGGCCCATACCTGCGGCGGCAGATCGAAACGCTCGTGGGTAATGTGCCAGTCATCGACCAGGCGGCACGCCTGTTCGGTCTCGTGGTCGAGAAAGCGCTGTTCGGCCGCGCTCAGGACCGGACGCGGATAGTCCAGCAGCTTGCGCCAATCCGGGCGGCCGCCGAACAACTCGCCTTCCCACCACACGGTGCCAGCCTCCAGGGCCTCGCGTTCCGTGTCGGACATGGCAGGCAGCACCTTGCGGTAGGCCGCCAGGATGGGGCGGCTCAGCAGGGCGCGCCGCAGCGGCCCGATGCCCAGCAGCGCCGCGGCCAGCAGCGCCGCGCCCGACAACACGACCAGTACAGCGTTCATGCTCCAGCCTCCGCAAGAAATGGGCCTAAGGCAGTTCGGGCAGGGGCGCCCGCAGCCCGCCCAGCAGGAAGCTGAGCAGGCGGGGCAGCAGCCAATGCGGGTTGTCGGGCGGTTCGGCCTGGTCGAATGTCCAGCCGGTCACGAAACGCAGGGTGTCGGTGCCCATGATGGCGTACGACGTGGCGCCCAGCATGAACTGGAAGCGCCACATGATTTCGGCGCGCGGCACGCCCGGCAGCGCCGCGAACAGCGCGTTCTTGTAGCGCTCCATGACGTCGGCGTACTCCTCGGCGAACAGCGTCCGGATGAAGCCGCTGGGGTCGGTCATGGTGCGTTCGAGCAGGGGCAGGAAGGACTTGCCCGCGTGGTTGGGGCTGGCGGCCAGGCGCAGCAGGGTGCCGAAGAAGGCATCGACGATCTGCGACGGCTTGAGCGGGGTGCCGCCGGCGGCGGCCTCGAGTTCATCGAGCAGGCGCAGGCGCTCGCGGTTGACCTCCTCCAGCCTGCGCTTGAGCACGGCCTGGACCAGCGCCTCCTTGGAGCCGAAGTGGTAATTGACCGCCGCCAGGTTGACGCCCGCCGCGCTGGTGATCTGCCGCATCGAGGTGCCGTCGTGGCCTTGTTGCGCGAACAGCTGCTCGGCGGTTTCGAGAATGATCTCGCGCGTCGAAGTGGATTTCAGTTCGTTCATGGCGCCCTGATTCATACGTTCGTTTGAATTAATTATAGGGAGCGGAACGCGGCAAAAGGCCTAGAGGCTATCCCGGATAGGGTAGACCCTAGGAATGGCCATGGATGAGGGAAGGGGCGGGCGCGGCTGATGCCGGCGGCAGTAGCCGGGAATAATATTTTTGCAACGCAGCATCGGTATGAGGCAAATACTGTTTCAACCCTCTATTTATGAGACCTCTGTCTCTCGTGGCGCGGAATTGTTTTGTAATTATTTTGTATACAAAGATCGGAAACCCATATCGTCGACCTGGCCGGCGTACACCCTTTTATTATCTCGTCCAGCGCGCCGCGCCACCCCGGAAAGCCAGGCTGCGCCTGGGACAGATGCGCCGGCCTGGCCAGGAAGGACACCGGTTGTGTACCAAGGCGGTACTCCGCGCGACGAAAAAGAACGGATTTATTTTCTGCAACCGGGAAGTCATTTTTATATCCGAAGCAATAATCATGGCGCGCATTTCCGGTAAATCGGAAGGCCGTGGCGACAGGAGAAACGGCCGGTAAATTCGGCACACGAGGTGTGTCCGGACCACGCCGGCCGGCGGCCGCGGGCGCCGAGTTCACCAAGGGGATTCCCTCGCCAGCAGGGGGCGGGGCGGGCCGTGCCGGCCGGCCGGCGTAATGCCTGGAATACTGCCTGGAGGGCTACGGTTTTTTTATAACAAAGTTATTTGCCTGATCTGGCTTGAATAAGCGCATGATATCTTTTGGCGAGTACGGAAATATATTTCTTATTATTTCTGCGGATTGCGCTGTTTCTCTCCCGCCAAGACGGGCCGTGCGCGGGTCCATGACCCATAAAGAGAATAGAATCGTTGCTCCATGCGGCTTTCCAGGCGGTGTGGAGGGTTTCTTCGAGATGTGGAAAAGGTGGGATGAGGGCTGCGATCAGGGTCGACCCTAGTGTTTAGTTCTTCCGGACGACATGGTTTTTCTGGGATTAATTCGGCGTAAGCCTGCTTGCTTTTACCAAATCCGACAAATATTATGATTTCATGCCATTTGCCGAATGGCTGGCGGAAGTAAGCCGGTTGAAGTAGAGAGTGTGCATCATTGGTGCGATGCAATATTCGGGGTCGGCGGCAGATGGCAGGGCAGCCTTCAGTGCAGCGAAGGTTCCGTTCATGTGGAAGAACAAGAGTGAGGAAACCATGGCCAAAATGGTACTCATTGAAGCGCACCCACTGTTGCGACTCGGTCTCTGGCAAATCCTGAGCGAGCTCGACGACATTTGGGAAATACAGGGAATGGGGGTGGCGGATCTGTCCAAGGCGGACGCCACGCAGTCGGAGGCCGACTTGCTGATATACGGCCTGCCAACCGACCCGGACCTGGCAGTGGGTGCGCTGAGTGAAATCCAGAGTGTGTTGTCGCCCAAGCGGATCCTGTTGCTGAGCGACATCATGCCTTTGCCGATTCCAATGCAGGCGCTGCCGGTCAATGCGGTCTGCGGCTGCCTGCCCAAGACCGCGCCGGTGGAGGTGCTTGAAGCGGCCATCCGCCTGGTGATGGCGGGCGGCCAGTGCTTCCCCGGCGAGCAGGCCCTGCAGCCTGCCATCGCGGCGGGCTATCCCTCGGCCATGCGCGTCACCAATGACGGCGTCAAACCCACCATGCCGATCTCGACCGGCGCCCAGTTGCTGCAGATCACGCCGCGCCAGTACGAGGTGCTGGTGCTGCTGGCGCGAGGCTACCCGATCAAGACAGTCAGCCGCATGCTCAATATTTCCGTGGCGACCGCCAAGACCCATGCATGCACGCTGTATCAGCGCCTGCATGTGAAGAACAAGGGCGAGGCGGTCTATACGGCGTTGCAGCGCGGGGCGACGCTGGAGTGGGCCGAGGCCGGCGCGCGCGAAGCCGAGCGACCGACCTATGTCTGCCGCTAGGGCAGGCTTGCCGGCCGCCGTCACGCGAGTGGCTGTCGACCGGTAGCCATCCTCCCGGCCAAAAGATAGGGCTCATTCATTCTCCTGAAGGAGAGGCATGCATGGTTGCCGCTGATAGCATGAATCTCATCTGCATACACACGCCTGCGTGGCCCCGGCAGCGGGGCGCCACGCGTGGCGCGGGTGACAGATGGAGATTCCCGCGCAAGCGCCCGCAGGCCGTCGGCCTCGACCATGCATACGTCGTATCGCAGGTGCGCATGGGCATGCGCGGGTCCGACCCGGACTCGCCGCTAAAGGCCCGTGCGCATGACGACCGTTCTCATCGAAGACTATGCGTTGTTGCGAATCGCCATCCAGCACGTGCTGGAGCATGGGCGCGGCGCCGGACAGGTACGGGCGCTCGCTTCCGCCGAACTGGAGGCCGTGGCGAGCAGCGTGGACCGGCCGCCGGAACTGGCGATCCTGGGCTGTTCGGGCGTGAGCGAGCACGACCAGCTGATGCTCACGCGCGTTATCGCGACGCTGGCGCCGCGCAACATGCTGCTGCTGTATCCCGAGCTCGATCTGGCGGTGCTCACGGCGGCCGCGCGCGCCGGCGTGGCGGGCTATGTGGCCAAGTCGCTCAGCCCCGACGCGCTGGGCGCGGCGATCAGCCTGGTGATGGCCGGCGGCCAATGCTACCCGCTGCCGGTGCAGGCCAGCGCGACGCCGGTGCGCGGCGCCATGCAGCTGACCCAGCGGCAGGAACAGATACTGCGCCTGATGGTGCAAGGCAAGACCATGCGCGAGATCAGCCGCGAGGTCGGCACGTCCGTGGCCACCGTCAAGAGCCATGCGCGCACGCTGTACTGGAAGCTGAACGCGCGCAACCAGGCCGCGGCCGCCTATGCCGCCGTCAGCCTGGGGCTGGTGCCAGGCCTGCGCGAGGACAAGGATACCGGCCCGGCGGACCCGCCGGCGTAGTCCGTCTGCCGGAGAGGCGAGGACGGCAAAACACGGTGCAATGCGGCTACCGCCGCTGGCGTGCCTGAACCGGCGACGGCCATTATTCGCGCGAAATCTTTATGGATACGCCCACCATGCACGGATCTTTCGACTGGGACGGCTCGCGAACCGGCGCCGGGGTCTTCGGGCCCTACGATATCCGCGGCCGCACAGGCGAGGAGATCGATGCCGGATTCGCCCACGCGCTCGGCCTGACGCTCGGACGGCGCGCCGTGGCCACGCATGCGGGCGCGGTGGTGGTCGGGCGCGACGCCACCTTGAGCAGCGTCGCGCTGGCGGCGGCGCTGCAGGCGGGCATACGCGCCGCCGGCACGCACGTCATCGACATCGGGCGGGTCACCACGCCCATGATGTACTACGCCACCCGCCTGACCGAGACCGGCGCGGGCGTGGCCGTGACAGGCCGGCGCGACGGGCAGGCCCACAGCAGTTTCAAGATCATGATGCATGGCGCCGCGCTGTACGGCGCCGGGCTGGGCGAGTTGCGCGAGGCCATGATCGAGGCCGACGGCGCCGCCGACGCGGCCGAGTCGCCGGGCGCGCGCCGGCAGCTGGCCGTGCTGCCCTGCTATCAGGCGCGGTTGTTGTCCGACATCCGGCTGCGCCGCCCGCTCAAGGTGGCGCTGGACTGCGGCCACGGCGTCACCAGCCTGTATGCGCCGGACCTGCTGCGCGAGCTGGGCTGCGAGGTGACGGCGCTGTTCGCCGACGGCGACCCGGGGCCGGCCGACCATCCCGCCAACCCGGGCGACCCGCGCAACCTGCAGGACCTGATCTATTGCCTGCGCTATTCGGACTGCGAAGTGGGGCTGGCGTTCGACGGCGACGGCGACCGCCTGGCGGTGGTGTCCAAGAGCGGCGAAATCATCTGGGCCGATCGGCTGCTGGTGCTGCTGGCGCGCGACGTGCTGGCGCGGCGCCCGGGCGCATCGGTGATCTACGACGTCAAGTGCGGCCGCCTGGCCCCGCGTGGCATCGAGCAGGCGGGCGGCGAGCCGCTGATCTGGAAATCCGGGCCGGGGCAGATCAAGGCGCGCATGCAGGAGACCGGCGCGCTGCTGGCCGGCGAAATGAGCGGGCGCCTGTATTTCAAGGACCGCTGGTACGGTTTCGACGATGCGATCTATGCGGCCGCGCGCGTGCTGGAGCTGCTCTCGGGCGTGGCCGATGCGACGGCGTTGCTGACGCAGGCGCCGGCGTCGTTCACGGCGCCCGAGACGCGGGTGGCGCTGCCCGAGGCGGACCTGCAGGCCATCCTGGCGGCCATGCAGGTGCGCGGCGGCTTCCCTGGCGCGCGGCGCATCACGTACCTGGACGGCGTGCGCGTGGACTACGACGACGGCTTCGGCCTGGTCCGCCAGGCATGCGGCGCCGCGGTCCTGGCGCTGCGCTTCGAAGGCGACACGGCCGCCGCGCTGGCGCGCATCCAGGCCGAGTTCCGGCGCGAACTGGCGCGCATCGCGCCGCATCTGTCCATTACCTTCTGAGAGGCTCGCATGCCGGAAAACGCCCAGCCCCATGCGGTCATCCCCGCCGCGGACCTCCAGCTTTCGGCGCAAAGCCCGCAGTGGCGCGTGTTCGCCGCGGCGGCGCCCGGCGCGTCGCTGGTGGCGCGCCCGCTGCGCGTCATCGAGGCGGCGGGCATTTATGTGGACCTGAGCATGCAACGCCACAGCAGCGCGCTGGCCCAGGCCGGCCTGGCGCTGCTGCAGGCGCGCGACGTGCTGGGCGCGCGCGCCGCGTTGTTCGCGCCGGGCGCGCCGGATGCCGCGCATGGCCGCTATCCGGTGCTGCGCGCGGGCTACGGCGCCCATCCGGAAGAGCAGTGCGACATCGAGGTCGAGATCGAATACGCGCGCATGCTGGAGTTCGTGCGCGAACTCGATCGCGGCGGCGCCTGCCCAGCGGTGCTGTATCTCGGCGGGGGGGCGGGGCAATGGGCCTTGCGGCTGGCGCTGCAGGCCTTCGGCGGGCCGGCGCAGCGCCGCCAGCTGCGCTTTGTGAGCGGCGGCGACGCAGCGGCGCTGCACGAGGCGCTGGCGGGGCTGGACCCGCGCCGTACCCTGGTGGTGGCGGCCAGCCGCGGTTTCGAACCGTCCGAGACGCTGGACAACGCGCGCGCCGCCATAGACTGGCTGCGCCGCGCCGGTATCGACGATGTCTCGGCGCACCTGGTGGCCGTCACCGGCAACGAGTCGGCGGCGCGCGCGCTGGGCGTGGCGGCCGCGCGGGTCTTCCGCCTGCCGTCCTGGCTGCAGCCGCGCCACGAGCTCTGGTCGGTGGGCGCGCTGCCGGTGGCGCTGGCGCTCGGCGTCGACATGCTCAAGGCGCTGCGCAGCGGCGCCGCCGCCATGGACCAGCATTTCCTGCAGGCCGC
The DNA here is from genome assembly GCF_900636925.1 of Bordetella bronchiseptica. Lineage (NCBI taxonomy): Bacteria > Pseudomonadati > Pseudomonadota > Betaproteobacteria > Burkholderiales > Alcaligenaceae > Bordetella > Bordetella bronchiseptica. Next base: position 3,312,141 of record NZ_LR134326.1, on the reverse strand, counting down.
GCCGGCGGTCAACGCGCCGATGCAGATGGCGCTGGCCGCGGTGGCCAACACCAGCGCCATGCACTGGCCGACCCACGCGCTGGCGGTGTACAGCGCCCGCCTGGCGGCGCTGCCGGCTTGCGTGCAGCAGCTGGAAATGACCTTGGCGGGCCGCGCGCCGGCCAGCCTGCCCGCCTATCCCGTGGTCTGGAGCCCGGCCGGCGCGCCCGGACCGGGCGCGTTCTTCGAGTGGCTGCATCGGGCGCCGGCCGGCGCTCCGGTGGATTTCATCGCCGGCCTGGACGAATACCCGGCCAGCCCGCCGGCCCACCGCGCCCTGCTGGCCAATTGCCTGGCGCAGCGCGAGGCGCTGCTGCGCGGCCTGCCCGCCGGGCCGGGCCAGCCGGCTGCCGGCGGCGGCCGGCCTTCGACGCTGGTCGTGCTCAGGCAGGTCGACCCGCGCGCCGTCGGGGCCTTGCTGGCGCTGTACGAGCACAAGGCGTTCGTGCAGGCGGCGCTGTGGGGCGCCGCCCTGGGCGGCGCCGACCAGGCCCAGGCCTGTCAGCGGCTGGCGCAGGACATCGCGCGCCAATTGGCGGTGCCGCCGGCGGCCGGGCCGGTCGACTGGGGCCATGATTCGTCCACGGCGTTCTGGATCGACCGCTATCGCGAGCAGGGCGGCGCGGGCGCGGCGGCCGGCCGCACGGCATAGCCGGCCCTAAACCCTGTTGGCGTATCGGCCGCCGCGCGCAAACGACGGCGAGCGGTTACAGTTGATGCAACGGCGGCGCCGGGCGGCGCCGCGCGGCATCATCAACGAGGCTACGCCATGTTTCATCTGTTCTGTGTGACGGCCCCGGCGGCCGTCCTCACCGCCACGCCGGAGTCGCGCGCATGAGCGGTTCTTCCCATTATCCCGTCGCCAACTGGAACCTCGACGGCATCGTCTCCGGCCTGCGCGGCGCGCGCCAGGAGTGGCGCGGCCCGCGCGGCCGCCTGCGCGAGGAGTCCGAGTCGGGCGTGCGCGAGTTTCCTTCCCAGGAAAGCCTGCGCGACATCATGCGGCAACTGTTCGGCGCGCTGTTTCCCATGCGCCTGGGCCCCATCGACCTGCGCGAAGAGGTCGAGGATTTCTACGTCGGCCACACCATCGGCGCCGCGCTGGACGCGCTGCTGCACCAGGTCTGCCTGGAGCTGCAGCACCTCGGACGCGACGATCCGCAACCCTACGGACAGGTGCTCGAGCGCGCGGTCGACATCGTGCGCCGCTTCGGCGCCGAGTTGCCGGCGGTGCGCAAGGCGCTGGACCTGGACGTCACGGCCGCCTACCAGGGCGACCCGGCCGCGCGCAGCGTCGACGAGGTGCTGCTGTGCTATCCGGGCGTGACCGCCATGATCCACCACCGCCTGGCCAATGTGCTGTATCGGCTGGGCGCGCCCATGCTGGCGCGCATCGTCGCCGAGATCGCCCATTCCGACACCGGCATCGACATTCATCCGGGCGCGACCATCGGGCGCAGCTTCTTCATCGACCACGGCACGGGCGTGGTGATCGGCGAAACGGCCATCATCGGCGAGCGCGTGCGGCTCTACCAGATGGTCACGCTGGGCGCCAAGCGCTTTCCGCCGGGCGAGAACGGCGAACTCAAGAAAGGCCTGCCGCGCCATCCCATCATCGAGGACGACGTGGTCATCTACGCCGGCGCGACCATCCTGGGCCGCATCACCATCGGCCAGGGTTCGACCATCGGCGGCAATGTCTGGCTCACGCACAGCGTGCCGCCGAACAGCACCGTGACGCAGGCCGGCGCGATCAACGACATGCCCGATTGCGGCCTGGGCGGCTGAGGACGCAACCATCCCGCTTGCCCGGCCCCGGCGGCCGGGCGCGCTTTCCGGAGCAGGCGCAATGAAATCGGATTCTCCCGCCGTCAATCCGGCGCCGCCGCTGTGGCCCATCATCCTGGCCGCCGGCATCGTGCTCGGGCTGTCGCTGGGCCAGCGGCACAGTGTCGGCCTGTACCAGCTGCCGCTGGTGCAGTCGTTCGGGCTGACGCGCGAAACCTTCTCGTTCGCCATCGCCATCCAGAACATCGTCTGGGGCCTGGCGCAGCCGTTCTCCGGCTACCTGGCCGACCGCTACGGCACGGCCCGCGTGGTGGCCGGCGGCGCCTTGCTGTACGTGGCGGGCTTGCTGCTGACCACGGTGTCGGACGGACGGCTCAGCCTGACCCTGTCGGCCGGCGTGCTGGTCGGGCTGGGGCTGGCGGGCACGGCCTGGACGGTCAACGGCGTGGTGGGCCGCAGGGCGCCGGCCGCGCGCCGCTCGGCGGCGCTGGGCGCGGTCTCGGCCATGGGCGCGCTGGGGCAGTTCGTGATGCTGCCCCTGGGCATGTACCTGATCGGTGCCTTCGGCTGGCAAGGGGCGCTGGGGCTGTGCGCGGCGGTGCTGGCCTGCATGGCGCCGCTGGCCTGGCTGTTGCGCGAGGCGCCGCGCCAGCCCTCGGCCGCGCCGGCCGCGCCGGCCACCCAGTCCGGCGGCGGCGTGCGCGCCGCCCTGGGCAACCGCGACCTCTGGCTGCTGTGGCTGGGTTTCATGGCCTGCGGGTTCCACCTGGCATTCATCGCTACCCATCTGCCCGCCTATCTGGCCGACAAGGGCATAGGCGGCGGCACGGCGGCGCTGGCGCTGGGGCTGGTCGGCCTGTTCAATATCGCCGGTACGTTCTTCTTCGGCCTGATGGGCGAGCGCTATCCCAAGAAATACGTGCTGGCGTTTCTCTACCTGGTGCGCACCGCGGTGATCACGGTGTATTTCCTGGCGCCGGTCAGCCAGTTCTCCACCTTGCTGTTCGCCAGCGCGATGGGTTTCCTGTGGCTGGGCACCGCGCCGGTGACGACCGGCCTGGTGGCGCAGCTGTTCGGCCTGGGCGCGCTTTCCACGCTGTTCGGCGTGGTGTTCCTCGGGCACCAGGTCGGCAGTTTCCTGGGCGTGTGGCTGGGCGGCGTGATCTTCGACCTGTCGGGCTCGTACGATGCGGTGTGGCTGCTGTCCATCGCCATCGGCCTGTTCTCGGCCGCCATGCACCTGCCGGTGCGCGAGCCGGCGCGCCGGCTCGCGGCCGCGGCGCCGTGACGGGGCGCGCGCGTGGATAGCCGCATGTCCGACCTGCAGGCGCTGCGGGGGTTCCTGGGCGGCAGCGAACGCCTGTTCGTCCTGACCGGCGCCGGCTGCAGCACTGCCTCCGGCATTCCCGACTACCGCGACGGGCAGGGGCAGTGGAAGCGCAAACCGCCGATCGACTTCCAGGCGTTCATGGGCGGGCAGCCCGCGCGGGCGCGCTATTGGGCGCGCAGCATGGTGGGCTGGCGCCATTTCGGCCAGGCCCGCCCCAATGCCGCGCACCATGCGCTGGCGCGCCTGGCGCAGCGCGGCCAGGTCGACCTGCTGGTCACGCAGAACGTGGACCGGCTGCACCAGGCCGCCGGCGGCCGCGAAGTGCTGGACCTGCATGGCAGGCTGGACGAAGTGCGTTGCATGCAGTGCGACTGGCGCGGGCCGCGCGGGCCATGGCAGCACACGCTGGAACTGGCCAACCCGCAATGGGCGGCGCTGCAGGCCGGCGCGGCGCCCGATGGCGACGCCGACCTGGAGGGGCAGGACTTTTCCCGGTTCGTCGTGCCGTCCTGTCCGCGGTGCGGCGGCATCGTCAAGCCCGATGTGGTGTTCTTCGGCGAGACCGTGCCGCGCGAGCGGGTGCAGCGCGCCTACGCCGCGCTGGAGCATGCCGACGCCGTGCTGGTGGTCGGCTCGTCCCTGATGCTGTATTCCGGCTATCGCTTCGTGCAGGCCGCCGCCCGCGCCGGCCTGCCCATTGCCGCGATCAACCTGGGCCGCACCCGCGCCGATGACATGCTCGCCCTGAAAGTCAGCCGGCCCTGCGACGAGGTGCTGGCCGAGGTCGTGTCCTAGGGTGCCTGTCCCTGCGGGGACAGGCACCTGGAGTCTGCGTGCACCGTCAGCGGGTGCCTGTCCCCGCAGGGGGACAGGCACCCTTGCCACAGGTGTCGCTCCCCCCCCCCGGCGCCTTGGCGGCGGGTTACACCGCCAGCGGCACCGCGTCGCCCAGCAGCGCCTGGTGGGCGGCGTGCCAGGTGCCGCCGTCGGGCGCGTACAGCAGGCCGCCGGAGCGGTGGGTGGGCTTGTACGGCGAGCCGTCGAAGTGCGCGCTGTAGCCGCCGGCTTCGCGGTGCAGCAGCCAGCCCGCGGCGTGGTCCCAGGGCGTCAGCTTGTTGTAGAGCAGCACATGGCAATGGCCCGAGGCGGCCAGGCGGTACTCGTGCGCGGCGCAGCGCAGCGACGCGGTCGAGCCCAGGCGCGCCTGGTTGGCGGTGACCTGCTCGCGCAGGCCGTCGGGCAGGTTGGAGGTGGAGATCATGCCGTCCATCTCATTGGCCGGGGCCGCGCCGGCCACGTGCAGCGCCTGCTGCGTGCCGTCCTCGTAGTCGATCCAGGCGCCTTCGCCGCGCACGGCCAGCGCCGCGTCGTGGCCGATGGGGTCGTAGATCACGCCGGCCAGCACGTCGCCGCGATGGCACACGGCGACCATCATGCCGAACAAGGGCAGGCCGGCCACGTAGTTGCGGGTGCCGTCGATGGGGTCGATGAGAAAGGCCAGGTCGGCATCGACCAGCATGTTGAGCAGCGCCGGGTTGCGCGCCGAGGCTTCCTCGCCGATCAGCACCGCGCCCGGATACAGCTTGCCCAGGCGCGCGGCGATGTGGCGCTCGGCCTCTTCGTCGGCGATGGTGACCAGATCGCGCGGCGAACTCTTGCCGCGCACCGCGTCCTCGGTCAGGTGGCGAAAGCGCGGCAGGACCTCGGAACGGGCGGCTTCGGCAAGCAGGGCGGCGATGCGGCGCGTTTCGTCGCGCGAGAATGTCCGGTTCATGGAATGGGGGAACAATGTACGACCCGCAAATCTAGCATGGGCCGGCGCGCCGGCCTATGACAAAAATGGCCGGGGCTTGGCGCCTGGGTGTGCGGCGTTTGGATGAGGGCGGGCGCGGCAAGGCGAAAAAAGGCCGGCGCCCGAAGGCGCCGGCCTTGCTTGCCCGCGGGCTGGACTCAGGCGCCCAGGTCCACGCAGAGGTATTTCAGCTCGAGGTAGTCCTCGATCCCGTACTTCGAGCCTTCGCGGCCCAGGCCGGATTGCTTGACGCCGCCGAACGGGCCGACTTCATTGGAGATGATGCCGGTGTTGATGCCGACGATGCCGTATTCCAGCGCTTCGGAGACGCGCCAGATCCGGGCGTAGTCGCGCGTGTAGAAGTAGGCGGCCAGGCCGAAGATGGTGTTGTTGGCCATGCCGATGACTTCGTCTTCGCTTTCGAACTTGAACAGCGGGGCGACCGGGCCGAAGGTTTCCTCGACGGCAAAGCGCATCGACTGCGTGACGTCGCGCACCACCGTGGGCTGGAAGAAGCTGCCGCCCAGCGCATGCGGCTGGCCGCCGGCGATGACCTTGGCGCCGTGCGCGGTGGCGTCGGCGATGTGTTCCTGCACCTTGGCCACGGCGGCGGTGTCGATCAGCGGGCCCTGGGTGACGCCCTGTTCGAAGCCGTCGCCCACCTTCATGGCGTTGACCTTCTCGACCAGGCGCTTGGCCACTTCCTCGTAGACGCCAGCCTGCACGTAGATGCGGTTGGCGCATACGCAGGTCTGGCCGGCGTTGCGGTACTTGGAGGCCAGGATGCCGTCGATGGCGCGATCCAGGTCGGCGTCGTCGAACACGATGAACGGCGCGTTGCCGCCCAGTTCCAGCGACAGTTTCTTGATGGTGGGCGCGCATTGCTCCATGAGCGTGCGGCCGACTTCGGTCGAGCCGGTGAAGCTCAGCTTGCGTACCACTTCGCTTTCGCACAGGGCCGCGCCGATTTCACGCGAGCTGCCGGTCACGACCTGGAACACGCCGGCCGGCACGCCGGCCTGCTCGGCCAGCACGGCCAGCGCCAGCGCGGTCAGCGGCGTCTGCTGGGCCGGCTTGACCACCATGGTGCAGCCGGCGGCCAGGGCCGGGCCGACCTTGCGGGTGATCATGGCGGCCGGGAAGTTCCACGGCGTGATGGCGGCGGTCACGCCGATGGGCTGCTTGAGCACCATCAGGCGCTGGCCGCCCTTGGGGCTTTGCAGGATGTCGCCGTCGATGCGCTTGGCTTCTTCGGCGAACCACTCCAGGAAGGACGCGGCGTAGGCGATCTCGCCGGCGGCCTCGGCTACGGGCTTGCCTTGCTCGGACGTCATGATGACGGCCAGGTCCTGCTGGTTTTCCATCATCAGCTGGGCCCACTTCAGCAGGATCGCGGCGCGCTCCTTGCCGGTCCTGGCGCTCCAGGCGGGCAGGGCGGCCTCGGCGGCGTCGATGGCCTGCTCGGCTTCCTTGCGGCCCAGCTTGGGCACCGAGATGATGGTCTTGCCGGTGGACGGGTTATCGACCGGGATGGACGGGCCGTTGCCGGCGCCTACCCACTTGCCGTCGATGTAGCAGGCGTCGCGCAGCAGTTCGGCGCGGCTCAGGGGTTGGGTCAACTGCGTCATGAAAAATCCTCCTCAATACAGACGCGGGATGGTGGCGCCCATGGGGGCGCCCCCATCCCGCGTCGAACGATCCAAACAATCAGGCGGCGATGGTTTCGGCCAGGATGTCCAGCGCGCGAGCGAACTGGTCATCGGGGATGGTCAGGGGATACAGGAAACGCAGAACGTTTCCGTACACACCGCAGCTTAGCAAAATCAGGCCGCGCTCGATGGCTTGCTGCTGGATGCGCTTGACCGCCTCGGCGTCGGGCTTGCCGGTGGCCGGGTCGTTCAGCTCCAGCGCGACCATCGAACCCAGGCCGCGCACGTCGGCGATGGCCGGGCACTTGGCGCGCAGGCCTTCCAGGCGGTCCATCAGGCGCTTGCCCAGTTCGGCGGCGCGCTCGCACAGTTTTTCCTCGGCGATCACGTCCAGCACCGCGTGCGCGGCGGCCACGGCCAGCGGGTTGCCGGCGTAGGTGCCGCCCAGGCCGCCGGCGGCCGGGCCGTCCATGACTTCGGCGCGGCCCACCACGCCCGAGATCGGCATGCCGCCGCCCAGGCTCTTGGCCATGGTGATCAGGTCGGCCTGTACCGAATGGTGCTGCATGGCGAACAGCTTGCCGGTGCGCGCGAAGCCGGTCTGCACTTCGTCGGCGATCAGCAGGATGCCGTGCTCGTCGCACACCTTGCGCAGCGCCTGCATCAGTTCGGGCGGCGTGACGTTGAAGCCGCCTTCGCCTTGCACCGGCTCGATGATGATGGCGGCCACGCGCTTGGGATCGATGTCGACCTTGAACAGCAGGTCCAGGGCCTTGAGCGAGTCGGCCACGCTGATGGCCTGCGTGGCGTTGGGGAACGGTACGTGGAACACGTCGCCCGGCATCGGGCCGAACGCCAGCTTGTAGGGCGCGACCTTGCCGGTCAGGGCCATGCCCATCATGGTGCGGCCATGGAACGCGCCCGAGAACGCCACCACGCCCGAGCGGCCGGTGTAGGCGCGGGCGATCTTGACGGCGTTTTCCACCGCCTCGACGCCGGTGGTGAAGAAGGCGGTCTTCTTCAGGCCTTCGATCGGGGCCACGGCGTTGATGCGCTCGGCCAGCGATACGTAGCCTTCGTACGGCACGATCTGGTAGGCGGTGTGGGTGAAGTTGTCCAGCTGGGCGGCGATGGCGGCCTTGACCTTGGGATGGCGATGGCCGGTGTTCAGCACCGCGATGCCGCCGGCGAAGTCGATGTACTCCTTGCCCTCGGCATCCCACAGGGTCGAGTTTTCCGCCCGCACGGCGTAAAAGTCACACATCACGCCGACGCCGCGCGGGGTGGCCAGCGTACGACGCGTATTCAGATCTCGGTTTTTCATCTCAGGCTCGTTAGGCAAATGGAATGCCGTATGCACGGCGCAATGTGGCGGCCGCCATGGGACGCCGTCCAGCTTCTATTTAATGCTAAGATGGCCCCATTCAGGGGAACCACTTTTACAAAACAGGTAGAACCAATTGAGGTCCATTGTCGGCGATTTGTTGCTCCTGCGCCTGGGGGACGTGGCCGAGGGCCCGATGAACCAGCGTCTCTACCGCGCCATCCGCGAGGCCATCCTCGATGGCGCCATCGCGGCCGACACGCGCCTGCCCGCCACGCGCGACCTGGCGGCCGAGCTGGGCATCGCGCGCAACACCGTGGTGCACGTCTACAGCCAGCTGCAGGCCGAGGGCTACACGCACAGCCGCCAGGGCAACGGCACTTTCGTCACCGCATCGCTGCCTGACGCCTACCTGGCCAGCGGCCGCCACGCGCGCCGCCCGGCCATCGCGGCGGTTCGCCCCACGCTGTCCGAGCGCGGCGCGCGCATCGTCGACCAGGTGTCGGCCTCGCCGTACCAGTGGGGCGCCTTCATGCCGGGCGTGCCCGATCTTACCGAGTTCCCGCACCAGAAGTTCGGCCGCCTGTTCAGCACGCTGTGGCGCAATCCCCACCCGGAGATGCTGACCTATGCCTACGGCGGCGGCCTGCCGGCGCTGCGCGAGGCGCTGGCCCAGCACCTGGCCCTGACCCGCTCGATCGACTGCGATCCCGAGCAGATCATCATCACCGAGGGCTCGCACCAGGCCATCGACCTGGCCACCCGCATCCTGGGCGGCCATGGCGACCTGGCCTGGATCGAGAACCCGGGCTACTGGGGCGCGCGCAGCGTGCTGATCGCCAATGGCATCCGCATCGAGCCGCTGCCGGTCGACGAAGAGGGCATGCAACTGCCGGCCGAGCCGGTGGCGCAGCCGCCGCGTTTCATTTTCGTGACGCCGTCGCACCAGTACCCGCTGGGCTCGGTGATGTCGCTGGCGCGGCGCCGGCAACTGCTGGCGCTGGCGCGCAGCTGGGGCAGCTGGATCATCGAGGACGACTACGACAGCGAGTTCCGCTTCTCGGGCCGGCCGATTTCCTCGCTGCAAGGACTGGAGCCGGACGCGCCGGTGATCTACCTGGGTACGTTCAGCAAGACGCTGTACCCGGGCCTGCGGGTGGGCTACCTGGTGCTGCCCAAGGCGCTGGCCGGCGCATTCCAGGCCGCGCACGCCGAGCTGTACCGCGAAGGCCACCTGGTCACGCACGCGGTGCTGGCCAGCTTCATCGCCGAGGGCCATTACGCCGCTCATATCCGCCGCATGCGCATGCTGTACGGCCGGCGCCGCGCCATCCTGGTCAACCTGATCGAGCGGCGCCTGGGCGCCCAGTGGCTGCATCCGGATTCGAGCGACGCGGGCCTGCACCTGGTGCTGGACTTCCCGTCGGGGCTGGACGACAAACAGGTGATGCAGGCCGCCCATGCGCGCGGCGTGCTCACGCGCGCGCTGTCGCGCTACTACGCCGAAGGCACCACGCCGCGCCAGGGCCTGCTGCTGGGCTACGCCTGCGTGCCGGAGAACGACATCGCGCGCAAGTTCGAGCTGGTGCTCGACAGCCTGGCCGAAGTGGCGCAGCGCAGCCGCGCCTAGCCAGGTGCCAGCGCCGCCGCCAGCCCGGCCGCGTTGCGCATGCCCTGGTCCTCGTAGTTGGTGTTGAACACCGCGTGCGTCTGCCGCGCGCGCTCGGCCAGGCGCCTGACGCGCTCGGCCAGCTCGGCGAGCTCCTGCGGCGAGTATTCATACTGGAAGCGGCTCGACGAGGCCGCCGCGCGGCTGTTCCAGGCGCCGGCGTTGCGGCCGTGCAGGCGCACCAGCGCCAGCTCGGGGTGGGTGCGCGCCCAGACCGGCGGCACGCTGTTGGCAAAGCCTTGCGGGCTGTCGACCACCGTGTGCACCAGCTCCAGCTCGCGTTCCAGCGCCAGGGTCCAGTTGCTGGCGGCCGCGCTGTCGAACCAGCTGGCGTGGCGCATTTCCGCGGCCATGACGAGCCCGCCGGCATCGCGCAGGCGGGCCGCGCAGTCGCGCACGCGGGCCACGCCGCGCGCCTCGCGCCGCACCCAGGGCGCAAACTGGCAATGCACCGCGCCCAGCTTGCCGGCCTGGCGCAGCGGCTCCAGCGCCAGCACGTAGCGGCGCCACAGTTCGTCGCGCACCGCGCCCGGCACCTGGTCGTCGAACACCGCATCGCCCGCGCCGGGCACTTCGCGCCGCAGGTCGGCCGGCAGCGCCGCGCGCGGCGTCTGGTGGCCCGTGAAGAGGCGAAACGCCTTGATATTGAAGACAAAGCCCGGCGGCGTGCGCTGCGCCCACAGGTAAGCCGTGTGCGGGTCGGGCAGGGCGTAGAAGCTGGCGTCGATCTCGGCCATGCCGAATCGGGTGGCGTAGTACTGCAGGCGCGCTTGCGGCGTGCGCGCGGCCGCGGGGTAGAACCGGCCGCACGCCAGCAGGGTGGGGTCGGTCCAGGAGGCGGTGCCGATGAGGATGTTCATGCCTGGGCGCAGCGGCCGTTCGGACGAAATGCTGGAAATTCTGTATAAATATACAGTATCGTCCAATTCGCCCGTTTCCATGTCTGAACCTGTTTCCCGCGCCCCGGCGCCCGCCGATGATCCCCTGGCCGAACTGAACCCCGCGCAGCGCGAGGCCGCCGCGTACGGGGTCGATGCGCCGGCCAGCCAGGCGCTGCTGGTGATCGCCGGGGCCGGGTCGGGCAAGACCAATACGCTGGCGCACCGCGTGGCGCACCTGATCCTGCATGGCGCCGATCCGCAGCGCATGCTGCTGTTGACGTTCTCGCGCCGCGCCGCGCAGGAAATGGAACGGCGCGTGGGCGGCGTGCTGCAGCGCGTGATGGGCCTGCGCGCCGGGCACGCGGCGCCTGCGTTGCCGTGGGCCGGCACGTTCCACAGCGTGGGCGCGCGGCTGCTGCGCGATTGCGCGCCGCGCATCGGCCTGTCGGAGGCCTTTACCGTGCACGATCGCGGCGACGCCGAGGACTTGATGGGCATCGTGCGCCACGAGCTGGGGCTGTCGGCCACCCACAACCGCTTCCCGCTCAAGGGCACCTGCCTGGCCATTTATTCGCGCGTGGTCAACAGCCAGGCGCCGCTGGCCGAGGTGCTGCGCCAGGCGTTCCCGTGGTGCGAAGCCTGGGAGGCCGAGCTCAAGCGCCTGTTCCAGGCCTATGTGCTGGCCAAGCAGGAGCAGAACGTGCTCGATTACGACGACCTGCTGCTGTACTGGGCCGAGATGATGCGCGACGCGGGGCTGGCCGCCGATGTCGGCGCGCGCTTCGACCATATCCTGGTCGACGAGTACCAGGACACCAACCGCCTGCAGGCCGCCATCCTGCTGGCCATGAAGCCCGACGGCGGCGGCCTGACCGTGGTGGGCGACGACGCGCAGTCGATCTATTCGTTCCGCGCCGCGAGCGTGCGCAACATCCTCGATTTCCCGCAGCAGTTTCCCGGCGGCGCCAAGGTGGTCACGCTGGAGCGCAATTACCGCTCCACCCAGCCCATCCTGGATGCGTCCAACGCGGTCATCGGGCTGGCCGCCGAACGCTACGCCAAAGCGCTGTGGACCGATCGCGCCTCGTCGCAGCGCCCCGAGCTGGTGAGCGTCAGCGACGAAGCCGGCCAGGCGCGCTGGGTGGCCGACCAGGTGCTGGCGCAGCGCGAGGGCGGGGCCACGCTCAAGTCGCAGGCGGCGCTGTTTCGCGCCTCCAGCCACAGCGCCGCGCTGGAGCTCGAACTGACCCGGCGCAACATCCCGTTCGTGAAATTCGGCGGCCTGCGCTTTCTCGAGGCCGCCCATGTCAAGGACATGCTGTCCGTGCTGCGCTGGGCCGAGAACCCGCGCTCGCGGCTGGCCGGTTTCCGGGTGGCGCAGCTGGTGCCCGGCATCGGCCCGGCCACCGCCGGCAAGCTGATGGACGCCATGGCGCAGGCGGCCGATCCGCTGGCGGCCATGCGCGAGTTCCAGCCGGGCGCGGCGGCGCGCCAGCAGTGGAGCGAATTCGTCGCCACCTACGCGACGCTGCGCGAGGCGCGCCGGCCCTGGCCCGCCGACGTGGATGCCGCGCTGCAATGGTACGGGCCGCAACTGGAGCGCATCTTCGACGACGCGCGCGTGCGCCGCGCCGACCTGGAGCAGCTGGCCCGGCTGGCCGGCGGCTATCCGACGCGCGAACGCTTCCTCACCGAGCTGACGCTGGACCCGCCCGACGCGACCTGCGACGAGTCCGGTCCGCCGCTGCGCGACGAAGACTATATGATCCTGTCCACCATTCACTCGGCCAAGGGCCAGGAGTGGAAGTCGGTCTACATCCTGAACGCGGTCGACGGCTGCATGCCCTCGGACATGGCCACCGGCACGGCCGAGGAGATCGAGGAAGAGCGGCGCCTGCTGTACGTGGCGATGACGCGCGCGCGCGAGCGGCTGCAGGTGGTGGTGCCGCAGCGCTTCTATGTGCACCAGCAGACCGGGCTGGGCGACCGCCACGTCTACGGCTCGCGCACCCGCTTCATTTCCGAGGCCATGCTGCCGCTGTTCGAGCACCTGCCCAAGCCGCCCGAGCTGCCGTTCGACCGCGCCCGCGCCATCGAGCCGGCCGCGCCGCGCATCGACGTGGCCAGCCGGGTGCGCGGGCTGTTCTCGTAGCGGCCGCGCCGGGCGCGCGACGGTATCATAGGTGCCCAGGCGCATCCCGGCCCGGGATGCGCACAGGGAGACAGTGCAATGACCCAGAACGTTCAGGCCGCGGGCGCGCCGCATGGCGGCGTGGTGGCTTCGGTCGCCTACCTGAATGGCCGCCGCGCGCGCGACGTGCCCATCGACGATATCGCCGGCTACGAGCGTCCCGAACACGGCCTGCTGTGGATCGGCCTGCACGACCCCGACCCCGGCCTGCTGCGGCGCGTGACCGAGGACCTGGGCGCCTGCGACAAGAACCAGGAGGAAATGGTCGAGCCGCACCGGCGCGCCAAGATCATCGACTACGGCAATATGGTGCTCATCGTCGCCATCACCGTCGAGATCGAGGGCGACCGGCCGGTGTTCGGCGAAACCCAGTTCCTGGTCGGCGACGGCGTGCTGGTGACGGTGCGGCGCGGCGCCACGGCCACCCACAGCACCCTGCGCGAACGGCTGGAGGCCACGCCCGACCTGCTCAAGCGCGGCAGCGACTACGTGACCTCGGAATTGCTGGACCTGCTGGTCGACCGCTACGTGGCGGCGGCGGCGCGTCTCGAAAGCGTGGTCGAGAGCGCCGAGCAGAAGCTGCTGATCCGCGGCGCCAAGGACGCCGACATCCGCAAGCTGTACCGCCAGCGCCGCGACCTGCTGCGCATCCATACCGCCATCGCTCCCCTGGCCGAGATCTGCCGCCGCCTGGCGCGCGTGGAGATGTCGCAGATCGATGAGCATGCGCGGCCGTATTTCGGCGAGGTGGCCGACCGCGTGCTGCGGGTCGACGAGCTGCTCAATGCGCTGCGCGAGGCCCTGGCGTTCGCCTTCGAGGCCAGCCAGATGATCGCGCAGGCCCAGCAGAACGACACCACGCGCCGGCTGGCGTCCTGGGCCGCCATCCTGGCCGTGCCCACCGCCGTGGCCGGCATTTACGGCATGAACTTCGAATACATGCCCGAACTGAAGGCGCCCTGGGGCTACCCGGTCACGCTGCTGGCCATCGGCACCGTGTGTTCCATTCTCTACTGGCGCTTTCGCAAGTCGGGCTGGCTGTAGCGCCGGCCCGCACGCGCGCGCGCTGTGGCACACTGCGGCCACCTTCCGACGACGACGAACCGATGCTGCGCAACAAACTCCAACCGCGAGGCGGGCGCCGCGGCCTGGCCGGACTGCTTTCGGCCCTGCTGCTGGCGGCCCTGGCCGCGCTGATCAACTGGCTCTGGCCGCAGGATCATCCCCAGGCGCCGCCGGCACGCCAGGCGCCCGCGGCCAGCGCGGGCGGCGTGCCCGCCGGCAGCTATACCCTGACCGGTCCCATCGTCAACGTGGCCGATGGCGATACCGTGACCCTGCGCGCGCCGGGCGGCCAGCGCCGCATCCGCATGGACAGCATCGACGCGCCCGAGGAAGGGCACGGCAACGAGCAGCCGGGCCAGCCGTTCGCGCAGGCCTCGCGCCAGCACCTGGCCGGCCTGGTCGCCGGCAAGACCCTGACCGCGCAATGCTACGAGCGCGACCAGTTCGACCGCGACGTGTGCGCCCTGATCCTGCCCGACGGCCGGTCGGCCAACCGGGCCCAGGTCGAGGCCGGCTACGCCTGGGCCTATACGGCGCGGCGCGGCGACTACCTGCGCGATCCGGCCATGCCCGGCCTGCAGCGCCAGGCCCGCGAGGCCGGCCGCGGCCTGTGGGCGCAGTCCGGCGCGATCGAGCCCTGGAAGTGGCGCTATGACTGCTGGCGCCAGCGGCGCTGCTGAGCCGGCGCGATCCGTCTTCCGATACGGGCATCCCGGGGTATGGCGGCTCGCCGGCCTTTGCTATCCTTGCGCGAGCATTCGAGATAGGATGGTTACATGACAGGCATGTCCAGGCTGCTGCGTATCGCGGCGCTCCTGTTGCTGGGCGCGATGGCGGGCTGCTCCCGCGAAAGCCCCATCAACAGCCCGTACCCCGCCGGCGCGATGGCCGACAATGCGCTCTACACCGCGTTCGTCAAGCGTTCGCCCAAATACCTGGATCCGGCCAGCTCCTACTCGACCGACGAGACGCCGTACACCTACAACATCTACGAACCGCTGTACGGCTACCATTACCTGAAGCGCCCGTACGAGCTGGTGCCGCGCGCCGCGGCCGCCATCGATGCGCCGCGCTACCTCGATGCGCAGGGCCGCGAGCTGCCGGCCGACGCGCCGGGCGCGCAAATCGCCGAAAGCGTCTACGACATCCGGCTGCGGCCCGGCATCCGGTTCCAGCCCCATCCGGCCTTTGCCCGTCGCGCCGATGGCGGCTACCAGTATTTCCCGCTGGCCGAGGGCGAGCTGGCCGACAAGTTCTACATTCCCGACTTTCCCGCCACCGGCAGCCGCGAGCTGGTCGCCGACGACTACGTCTACGCGCTGCGCCGGCTGGCCAGCCCGCGCGTGGTGTCGCCCATCTACTCCCTGATGGCCGACCATATCGTCGGCATGAAGGACTACGGCGACCGCCTGCGGGCGCGCGACCAGGCGCTGCGCCGCGACCTGCCCGGCGGCGCGCGCACGCTGCCCTGGCTGGACCTGCGCGAGGCCGACGGCTTTGCCGGCGTGCAGGCGCTCGACGCCCATACCCTGCGCATCCGCGTGATCGGCAAGTACCCGCAGTTCAAGTACTGGCTGGCCATGACCTTCACCGCGCCCGTGCCCTGGGAGGCCGACCGCTTCTACAGCCAGCCCGGCATGGCCGAGCACGACCTGTCGCTCAATACCTGGCCGGTGGGCACCGGCCCCTACATGCTGGTCGAGTCGCGCCAGAACTGGCGCCATGTGCTGGCGCGCAACCCCAACTTCCGCGGCGAACCCTATCCGTGCGAAGGCGAGCCGCAGGACCGCGCCGACGGCCTGCTGGCCGATTGCGGCAAGCCCACGCCGTTCATCGACCGGGTGGTATTCAGCGTCGAGAAAGAGGCGGTGCCGCTGACCGGCAAGTTCATGCAGGGCTACTACGACGTGCCGCAGGTCGAGCGCGGCGAGTACGGCGTGTCCATGCTGGTGGCCGCCGGCGACTCGCCCGACAAGGCGGCCCTGTACCGCGACCATGGCATACGCCTGCCCACCACGGTGGAAACCTCCAACTGGTACATGGGTTTCAACTGGCTCGACCCGGTGGTCGGACAGGGCGACACGCCGGCGCAGCAGGAGCGCAACCGCAAGCTGCGCCAGGCCATCAGCATCGCCTTCGACTGGGAAGAATACGTGGCGGTGTTCGAGAACAGCCAGGCCCAGGTCGCCTACGGACCGGTGCCGCCGGGCGTGCTGGGCTACAAGCCCCCGCCCGAGGGCTACAACCCCGTCGTCTACGACCTGGCCGACGGCAAGCCGGTGCGCAAGCCGCTCGATACCGCGCGCCGCCTGCTGGCCGAGGCCGGCTACCCCGACGGGCGCAACGCGCAGACCGGCGCGCCGCTGGTGCTGTATTACGACGCCATGACGGGCGCGGGCGCCAGTCCCATGTTCGACTGGATGCGCCGCCAGCTGGCCAAGCTGGGCATCCAGATGGACGTGCGCTCCACCGACTACAACCGCTTCCAGGACAAGATGCGGCGCGGCACGGCGCAGCTGTTCCTGTGGGGCTGGAACGCCGACTATCCCGACGCCGAGAACTTCCTGTTCCTGCTCTACGGGCCCAACGCCAAGGCCTCCTCGGGCGGCGAGAACGCGGCCAATTACGCGAACGCCGAGTTCGACCACCTGTTCGAGCAGATGAAGCTGCTTGACGACGGCCCCGAGAAAGAGGCCTTGATCGCCCGCATGACGGCCATCGTGCAGCGCGACGCGCCCTGGATGTTCGGCTATTTCCCCATGTCGGGCGGCGCCTACCAGCAATGGGTGGGCAACGCCAAGCCCACCCAGATGGTGCGCAATACGCTGCAATTCATGAAGATAGACCCGGCCACCCGGGTGGCGCGCATCGACGAATGGAACCGGCCGCTGTGGTGGCCATTGGGAGTGCTGGTGCTGCTGCTGGCGCTGGTGATCTGGCCGTCCTACCGGGCGCTCAAGCGCCGCGAGCGCCAGACCGTCTACGGCGCGCGCGCAGCCGCCCCCACCCCGGAGCAACGACCATGACCGGCTATGTCATTCGCCGCCTGCTGTACGGCGTGCTGATCCTGATCGGCGTCAACCTGTTCACCTTCGTGCTGTTCTTCGCGGTCAACACGCCCGACGACATGGCGCGCCTGGCCATCGGCGGGCAGCGGGTCAGCCAGGACGCCATCGAGAAATGGAAGACCGAACGCGGCTACGACAAGCCGCTGTTTCTCAACACCCGGGCCGAGGGCGCGGCGCGCTATACCGACACGGTGTTCTACCAGCGCTCGGTGCCCTTGCTGGCGATGGACTTCGGCGCTTCGGACGGCGGGCGCGACATCGGCCGCGAAATCCGCACGCGCATGGGCCCCAGCCTGGCGCTGGCCCTGCCCACCTTCGTGCTGGGCCTGTTCGCCAGCGTGGTGTTCTCGCTGACCCTGGTGTATTTCCGCGCCACGCGGCTGGACTTCTGGGGCGTGGTGCTGTGCGTGGTGCTGCTGTCCATATCCAGCCTGTTCTACATCATCGCCGGCCAGTGGCTGTTCTCCAAGCTGCTGCGCCTGGCGCCGTATTCCGGCTTCGCCGACGGGCTGGACATGGTCAAGTTCCTGGCGGTGCCCGTGGTGGTGGCGATCATCGCCCGGCTGGGGCCCGAGGCGCGCTTCTACCGCACGCTGTTTCTCGAGGAAATCGGCAAGGACTATGTACGCACCGCCCGCGCCAAGGGCCTGAGCGAGTCGGTCGTGCTGTTTCGCCATGTGCTGCGCAACGCCATGCTGCCCATCCTCACGGGCACGGTATCGGCCATTCCGCTGCTGTTCATGGGCAGCCTGATCGCCGAGTCCTTCTTCGGCATTCCCGGCCTGGGCAGCTACACCATCGACGCCATCAACGCGCAGGACTTCTCCATCGTCCGCGCCATGGTGTTCCTGGGATCCGCGCTCTATATCGTGGGCCTGATCCTCGCCGATATTTCGTACACGCTGGCCGACCCCCGCGTGCGTTTCGAGTAATCGCCATGCCGCTCTTCGTCTTTCTCTGGACCGACATCGCCCTCTACCTGCTGGTGGCCGCCGTGCTGGCGTACGCGTGGCGCGTGAGGCGTTCCCCGACGCTGCGGGCCACCTGGGGCAGGGTGGCGCGCGACGCCCCGGCCATGTGCTCGGCGGTGGTGCTGATGTGCTTCGTGGTGGTCGGCCTGCTCGACTCCGTCCACTACCGCGCGCGGCTGGCGCCCGCGCCCGGCGTGGCGGCCGATGCGCCGCCGGCCTATGCCCCGGTGGTGCGCTCGGCGCTCGACGGCCTGCTCGCCGCCACGGTGCTGGCCCGCCCCGAGAAGACCTATTCCGAGCCGCTGGCGGTGCGCCAGTTCACCAAGGAAACCCTGCTGATCGACGGCAAGCCGCAACGCGACTTCCCGCTGCTGCGCAGCGGCGGGGCGCACCTGCAGGACCCCGACGCCCAGCGCTGGCCCGACCTGCGGCAACGCTTCTGGACCGGCCTGGGGCTGGGGGCGGCCGCCGCGCTGGCCGGCGGCCTGCTGCTGGCGCTGGCGCTGGCGCGGCGCCGGGCGTCGCTGCGCGCGGCCCTGGCCGACCTGGCGGCCAACCGCACCGAGCTGCCGTGGCGCGCCATGTGGATCACCTACGCCATCATCTGCCTGCTGGCGCTCACCGTCTCGATGCTGGCCGGCGGCTACCACGTGCTGGGCACCGACCGCACCGGCAACGACGTGCTGTGGCAGGCGCTCAAGAGCGTGCGCACCGCGCTCATCATCGGCAGCCTGACCACGCTGGCCATGCTGCCGCCGGCGCTGGCGTTCGGCATCGCGGCGGGCTATTTCAAGGGCAAGGCCGACGACGCCATCCAGTACCTGTACACCACGCTCACCTCCATTCCCAGCGTGCTGCTGGTGGCCGCCTGCGCGCTGATGATGCAGGTCTACATCGACAACCATGCCGAGCTGTTCGACACCTCGGCGGCGCGCGCCGACCTGCGGCTGTTCCTGCTGTGCATGATTCTCGGCCTGACGGGCTGGGCCGGCCTGTGCCGGCTGCTGCGCGCCGAGACCCTCAAGCTGCGCGAGCTCGAGTACGTGCAGGCGGCGCGCGCCTTCGGCGTGTCGCACTGGCGCATCATGACGCGCCACCTGCTGCCCAACGTCATGCACATCGTGCTGATCACCGTGGTGCTGGAGTTCTCCGGGCTGGTGCTCTACGAGGCGGTGCTGTCGTACCTGGGCATAGGCGTGGATCCCAGCATGAACTCCTTCGGCTCGATGATCGACAGCGCGCGCCTGGAAATGTCGCGCGACCCCATGATCTGGTGGAACCTGCTGGCCGCGTTCGGCTTCATGCTGGCGCTGGTGCTGGCTGCCAACCTGTTTGCCGACGCCGTGCGCGACGCCTTCGATCCGCGCACGCGGCGGTTCAGGCCGGCGCGCGCGGCCGCGGCGGGAGCCCTGCCATGACCGCGTCCGCGCCTTTGCTGCGCATCGAAGGGCTGGATGTCGACGTGGCCGGCGAGTCCGGCGTCACGCATGCCGTCAAGCGGCTGCAGCTGGCCGTGGCGCAGGGCGAGACCTTCGCCCTGGTCGGCGAGTCGGGCAGCGGCAAGAGCATGACCGCGCTGGCCCTGCTGCGGCTGCTGCCCGATGCCGGGCGCATCGTCGGCGGCCAGATCGAACTGGGCGGCACCGACCTCAACGACCTGTCCGAGCGCGCCATGCGCGGCGTGCGCGGCGGA
Source organism: Bordetella bronchiseptica (assembly GCF_900636925.1). Taxonomy (NCBI): domain Bacteria; kingdom Pseudomonadati; phylum Pseudomonadota; class Betaproteobacteria; order Burkholderiales; family Alcaligenaceae; genus Bordetella; species Bordetella bronchiseptica. Next base: position 3,292,681 of record NZ_LR134326.1, on the reverse strand, counting down.
CGCATCGGCATCATCTTCCAGGAGCCCGCCACCAGCCTGAATCCCGTGATGCGGGTGGGCGACCAGATCGTAGAGACCCTGGCCGCCCATACGCCCTTGCGCGGCGCGGCGGCGCGCGAGCGGGCCATCGACTGGCTGCGGCGCGTCGGCATCCCCGAGCCCGAGCGGCGCATCGATGACTATCCGTTCCAGTTCTCGGGCGGCCAGAAGCAGCGCCTGATGATCGCCATCGCGCTGGCGGCCGAGCCCAAGCTGCTGATCGCCGACGAGCCCACCACGGCGCTCGACGTCACCGTGCAGGCCCAGGTGCTGGAGCTGCTGGCCGGCATCCAGCGCGAGATGGGCATGGCGGTGCTGCTGATCACGCACGACCTGGCGGTGGTGCGCAACGTGGCGCATCACGTGGCCCTGATGCGCGGCGGCGAGATCGTCGAAAGCGCCGACGCGCGCACGTTCTTCGAGCGGCCGCGCCATCCCTATGCGCGCGAACTGTTCGAGGCCATTCCCACCTTCGCCAAGCGCGGCCGGCCGCTCTCGGCCCAGGGCCGCGCGGCGGGGCAGGGCAAGGCCGCGCCCGAGGCCGGCGCGGTGGTCCTGGATGTGCAGGACCTGCTGGTGCACTATCCGGTGCGCAAGGGCGTGCTGCGCCGCGTGGCCTCGTGGGTCGAGGCCGTCAACGGCGTCACCTTCACCCTGCGCGCCGGCGAGACCCTGGCGCTGCTGGGCGAATCGGGTTGCGGCAAGACCACCACCGGCAAGGCCTTGCTGCGCCTGGTCGAAGGCGCGCGCGTGCAGGGGCGCGCCATGCTCGATGGGCACGATCTGCTGGGCGCGTCGCGGCGCGAGCTGCGGCGGCTGCGGCAGGACATCCAGATCGTGTTCCAGGATCCCTTCGCGTCGCTCGACCCGCGCATGCGGGTCGGCGATATCCTCGAAGAGGGCATTGCCTCGCTGCGCCCCGAACTGGCCGCTTCGGCGCGCAGGGCGCGGGCCGTGGGCCTGCTGGAGCGGGTGGGGCTGCCGGCCGACACGCCCACGCGCTATCCGCACGAATTCTCGGGCGGCCAGCGCCAGCGCATCGCCATCGCGCGGGCGCTGGCGGTCGAACCGAAGGTGCTGATCTGCGACGAACCCACTTCGGCGCTGGACGTGTCGGTGCAGGCGCAGATCCTCGATCTGCTGCGCGACCTCCAGGCCGAGCTGGGCATCGCCTACCTGTTCATCACGCACAACTTCGGCGTGGTCGAATACCTGGCCGACCGCATCGCGGTCATGCACGGCGGACGCGTCGTCGAGATGGGGCCCGCCGACACCGTGCTGCACGCGCCGCGCCACGAGATGACGCAGCGCCTGCTGGCCGCCGTGCCGCGCCTGCGGTTCGGGGCGGAGAACGCGTAGAGAGGGATGCGGTGCCTGTCCCCGTGGGGACAGGCACCGTGCCAACCGTCAATCGTTGACGAAGTCCCGGCCGTGGCGCGACTGCAGCCACATGAGCGTTTCGTGGCGCAGCGAGCGGGCGTACTGCGTCAGGAAGGCATGCACGGTGGCCAGCTGGTGGGCATCGTACTGGCGGCTGAGGAAAGTGACTTCCTCGGCCGCGGCGCGGCGCTCCTCGGCCAGCGCCCGGCAGCGCTCGGCGACGGGCCGGATCACGATGACCCGCCGGTCCAGCGGGTGCCGGCCGCGCTGAACATAGCCTGCGGCTTCCAGGCGGTTGATCAGCGCGGTGGCGCCCCCCCAACTGATGCCGAGCAACTGGCCCAGTTGTCCGGTCGGCAGGGCATCGAACTCCAGCACCAGGTCCAGGGCCTTCAGTTCGGTCAACGACAACCCCAGCCTTTCGGCCATGGCGGCCTGGCTGGCCGCCATGTAGACCGTCAGTTGCCGGGCCAGGACTTGCGCGATTTCCTCCACGCTGTCCGGCCGGCGGTCATGGCCTAGGGGGTCGCCCGAGGAGACTCGTTGGTCTTGCTGTGAGATACGGTCTATATCCAGCATGGCGGCGCTCCGCTTTTTCGGGCTCAAGGTCGGTTACTTCAGGGCGCTGGTCACGCCGCCGAGGATGCCGCCCAGCAGGCCGCCGCCGGCGCCGCCGGCGCCACCCGTGGCGCCACCGGTCACACCGCCCGTCACGCCAGCCACGGTGCCGGTCACGCCGCTCAGGATGCCGCCCAGCAAGCCGCCATTGGCCGCGCCGCCGGTATTGCCGCCAGCGGCCGAGCCGCCGCCGACCGCGCCGGTCACGCCGCCCAGCAGGCCGCCGCCCGCCGCGCCGCTACCGACCGCGCCGGTGACGCCGCCCAGCAGGCCGCCCAGCAGGCCACCGTTGGCCGCGCCCGGTGCGCCGCCCGTGCCGCCCGAGCCGCCGCCGGTAACGCCACCCAGCAGACCACCCAGCAGACCGCCGTTGGGGGCGGCGCCGCCGCCCAGGTTACCGGTCACGCCGGCCAGCAGGCCGGTGACGGGAGCCAGCAGGCCACCGTTGGCGCCGCCGCCGGTGATGCCGCCCAGGCTGCCGGTGATCGGGCTGAGCAGGCCGCCCTGGCCGCCCAGTCCCAGGCCGCCGGTCAGCGAGGAGACCGCGCTGGTGGCATGGGCCAGGGTGTTGCCCAGGGGGTTGGTGTTGCCCGGCGTGGCGTGCAGCAGGCCGCCGGCGCTGGCTACCGCGCCGCCCAGGCCGCCGAGCACGCCGTCCAGGCCACCCACCGGCAGGCCGCCGGGCAGCTGGCCGCCCGCGCCGGCGAGCGTGCCGCCCACGCTGGTCAGCAGGCCGGCCACCGGCGCGCCCAGGTTGGTGGTGGCGCCCACCGTTTGCGTGAGATTGGTGACGGCGCCCGCGACCGGGCTGATGGCCGGATCGAGGCCGGCGCCGATGCCGCCCAGCGCCTCGCCCAGGCCCAGCGACGCAACGTTGTCCGCGGCGGTGCCGGTGTTGGTCAGCGCGGGCTGCAGAATGGGTTGGGTCGGGCCGTCGAGGACGCCGCCGGCGATGCCGCCCACCAGTTGGTTGACGGGATTGAGCAGGCCGCCCTGGCCGCCCAGCGCGCCGGTCAGCGCGCCCACGGCGCCGGTGGCGTTGCCCAGCACGGCGGTCAGCGGCTCGGGATTGTTGGCGTCGGCATGGAGCAGGCCGCCGGTGCTGGCCACGGTCTTGCCCAGGCCATCGACCAGGCCGCCCAGGCCGGTGCTCAGCCCGCCGGGCAGGCCCGTGCCGGCTACCGTGTCGCCCAGGCCGCTGACCGTCCCGCCGACTTGCGTCAGCACGCCGTCGACCGGCGCGCCCAGTCCGGTGGTGGCGCCGATCTGCTGCGTCAGGCCGACGGTCGTGTCGACCACCGGCTTGAGCGTCGGATCCAGGGCCTTGCCCACCGCGCCCAGCGCGTTGTCGGCGCCCAGCGGCAGCAGGCTGTCGGTCGCGCCGCCGGTGTTGCCCAGTGTGGTTTCCAGCAGGCCCGCGCGTACCGGGTCCACCGGCGTGGTCGGATCCGGATTGCCGGGGGTGCCGGGGCCGCCAGGGCCGCCGGGGTTGCCCGGGCCGCCCGGGTTGGTGGGAATGACGGGGGCGGACGCGCGCTTGCTGCTGCTGTTGCCGCCGCCGCCGCAACCGGCCAGCGCGGCCACCATGATGGCCGTCAACAGGGGAACCGCGAAACGGGTCGGGCGGTGGTGGGTCTTGGTCTTGGCGTACATGATCCGTGCTCCTCAGGGTTGGAAGTTCAGGCCCCCTCATTGGCCCGATGCCCCATACCAAGCACAAACCGTGCCAGCTTTTTTCAAGACGTCGCGAAATCCCTCCGCAGCCCTTCGGCGATAAAAAATAATTTCATTGTTTTCATCGAGTTGCGAGCGTTTCTTGCATATTCGCAAGCGCTTGGAAACCGCATGCTCAGGACATCAGGCCGTCTGCGAATGTTGTTTTTTCGCGAATATCGGCCCGATGTTACGGCTGGCGTTACGGCGACGTTACGTAACGTTCCGCCGTGTTGCCCGTGTTTCAGAGCGCGTCGTAGAACAGCGAGTAGTTGGCGTTGAAGCGCACGTCGCGATCGCCGTTGACCGTGCTGGACCCGACCGGCTTGGCGACGTTGAAGTCGAACAGGTAGAACTTGTCGTCGGTAAAGCGCACGCCCAGCGACAGCGACGAAAGGTGCCGCTCGTTGAGTTCCTGCAGGCCCTTGTTGTTGTACCAGGTGCGCGCATAGTCGGCCATGGCGTAGGGCTGCACCGCGCTCAGGTAGCGCCAGCCCAGCCCGAAGCGGCGGTTGATTTCGGCCGACACGCCCACGCCCTTGTCGCCGCTTTGCTCGCCCTGCGGGTAGCCCATGGCGAAGCGCCAGCTGCCGAACGACACCTGTTCCGAACTGGGCAGGATGTCGCTGCTGTATTGGCCGGCCCCGGACAGGACCAGGCCGAATTGCGCCGGCAGGGTAAAGGCCTGGCGCACGTTCAGGTTGAAGCGGGTGAAGTCCAGGTCGACGTCGGGAATCGCCGAATAGCCGTAGTTGGTATCGATCGACTTTTTCGCGCCCATGGCGTCGAAGCCCTTGGACACCGACACGGTCAGGTCGGTGGAGCGTTGCGGCAGGATGTCGATGTAGCGCAATTCGGCCGTGGCCGCGCGCACGCGGGTGTCCTGTTGCAGCCACCGGTCGCTGTCGCGGTGGGTGTAGCGGTCCTTGGCGTTGACGGCATACATGCCCAGCGTACCGGTCAGCGAGCGCTGATTGTTCAAGAGGAACGGATAGCTCACGCCCACGCCGATGCGGTCATTGGTGACCTTGCGGTCGAAGCCCAGGTATTCGATGGCGTCGTCCTGCGGTTTGGCCTGGTAGTGGTAGCCGTCGACCTTGATCGAGAAGCCGTCGGCGCCGATGGGCAGGCGCGCTTCGCCGGCAACATATTTCACGTCGTCGCTGTTGAGCGGGATGCTGGTGGTCAGCTTGAGCTGTTCGCCCAGCGGCGTGAGGCTGTGCGCGCCCAGGTCGACCAGCGGCTGCATGCCGGTGCCCAGGTCGGCCACGCCGCCATTGGCGGTGAACTTGTCGTGGGTGGCCGCGATCACCAGTTCGGTGGCGCCGTCGGCCCGGCGCGGCAGATCCAGCGACGGCGTGATTTTCACGCCCGGCACGATGCGCATCAGGTTGAGCTGGCGCTCCAGCGTGGCCTGGGTCAGCGGCTTTTCCGCCAGCAGCGGGCCGGCCAGGGTTTCCAGCCTGCCCTTGGCGTTGCCGATGTCCCCATCGATGCGCACATTGCCGATATGGCCTTCCACCACGGTGACCACCACCAGGCCGTTGGCGAAGTCCTGGTTCTGCACCAGCGCGAACGACAGCGGATAGCCGCTCGAACGGTACAGCTCGGTGATCCTGTCCACCTGCTGCACCAGTTGCGCCACGGTGATTTCCTTGCCGGCCAGCGGCGTCAGGAACGCCGCCACCTGGTCGAATGGCAAGGCATGCACGCCGGCCACGTCGAAATTGCGCGGCACGATGCGCTGCGCCAGGCGCGCCTGCACGGCGCGCTGTTCAGGCGTGGGCGCCTGCAGGGCAGGCGCCGGCGCGGCGGGCGCGGTCGGTCGTTCGAGCTGCGGCAGCGCGTCGACCGGATTGCCGCGCAAGGGGCCGTCGGCGCGGCTGGCGGCCGGCAGCGCCGCCAGGCCGGCGACAAGGGAACAGCAAAACAGATCCGTGGCGATTGTGCGTTTCATTGATTTTGTGTCTGCAGCTTGGAATTAATCGGAAATCTGTCAGTACGCGGAGCAATGTATATCGTCTCCGAATATTGCAATTATTTGCGTTGTTTTCTATTCGTGATACCAGGGGAATCGCCATGAATGCTGCAAAACTCATGACAATCATTTCATGGCAAATCAAATTTTTCCTGTTTTTGATCCATTAACGAGAAATTCTGCCATCTAAGTGCCTAAAAAAGCGAGTTGCTACCAATTCGAAGAATATCCGTTGCACAAAATATGTCTCAATAATACGAATACCGGGGTAAACCCTGATGGCAATGAAAAGTTAATAGATAAGACTAGATAAACATTTCAAAACAAAAGATTGCGGATTTTGAAGTTGTTATCCATAAAACAGCGCGGGTATTCGAGGCGGCACATGAAATCGACTGGCGAGACGCGAGCGGTGCATCGGGCAAGGGGGCGGTCGTGAATCCGGGCGACATCGTGCCGCTTGCGCTGCAGCCCGGCGTGGTTGCGTTGTCGTTCCTGATTGCGTTTTTCGGTTCGTATGTCGCATTGGTGGCCGCGGCGCGGATCCGCGCCAGCGCCCAGGATGGGGTGAACGTGCGCGGCTTCGTGCTGATCGCCGCCGTGTCCATGGGCGGTATCGGCATATGGGGCATGCACTTCATCGGCATGCAGGCGCAGCGGATGCCGTTCGAGGTCGGTTATGCCCTGTGGCTCACCTTGCTGAGCGCGGCGGTGGCGGTGGCGTTCTCCGGCATGGCCTTCTGGTATGTGGGGCGCCAGGCGTTCAGCCTGGGGCGTTGCGTGGTGGCCGGCGTGCTGGCCGGACTGGGCGTGGCGGCGATGCACTACATCGGCATTGGCGCCATGCGCATGCCGGCGATGTTCCTGTGGAACGTGGAGCTGGTGGCGCTGTCCGTGGCGGTGGCGATGGCCAGCGCGATCGCGGCGCTGTGGCTGGCGTTCAACGTCCAGCGCGAATGGCAGCGCGTGGCCGCCGCGGCGGTGATGGGGCTGGCGGTGTGCGGCATGCATTACACGGGGGCCGCGGCCGGCGTGGTGGTCTGTACGACGGCGCAGACATTCGCCGACGTGCAGGTGGGCGGCGTGGCCTTGCCCTATGTGGCGTTCGCCGGCGCGCTGGCGGTCTTGCTGGCCATGCGCTGGCAACTGCATCGCAGCTACCGCGGCCACCAGGACCGCACGGCCCGCCGCATCGATGCCCTGCTGCGCGAGACGACAACCGGACGGCCCGTGCGCGGCCATCCGGGCAGATGAAGGAATCCCGCCGCCGCGGCGGCGGGACGCAAGCGTGGCGTCGCGGTTGGACGCCGTTGATGAGTGAAGTCGTAACAACCTTATCTGGAGGCACAGCATGCTTACCCAATTGAAGAACTTCTGGCACGACGAGGAAGGCGCCACCGCCATCGAATATGGCCTCATCGTGGGCCTGATCGCGGTTGTCATCATTGGCTCGGTGTCGCTGCTGGGCGAGACGCTCAAGGGCTTCTTCGACACCATTCAGACGGAACTGAGCGCGGAAGCGCCGTAGTAGGGGGCCTGGCAGACGCTGGTCGGGCGCCCGCCCGAGGGCGCCGACGGCGTCGGCACGGAAGCAGGAGTGGAAAATTTGTTGAGGGAGCACGTGTGGTGGGCTGTTTATGTCGCCTTCAACTTGCTGGTCGTCTTTTACGATCTGCGCGTGCGCCGCGTGCCGAATCGGCTGCTGATCGCGGCGGCGCTGGCGCAGTGCGCCTGGCTGGCCTGGCACGCATGGGGCGTGCAGGCCACGCCGGCGGCCGGCGCGCGCGGCTGGTCCGATGCCGGGCTGGGTTTCGTGCTGGGCATGGCCTTCGTAATGCTATGGCGCATGCGCCTGATGGGCGCGGGCGACGTCAAGTACCTGGCGGTGCTGGGGCTGGCGATCGGCGCATGGCCCTGGCTGCTGGTGCTGGTCCTGGCCGGGCTGCCCAGTCTTGCGCATGCGCTGGCGCAGGGCTTTCAGGTGGTGCGCGACCCGCGGCGGCCGCGGCGCGGCATCCCGTACGCCGCCTATCTGGCCCTGGCCGCCATCAGTCTGGGGCTTATGCCGTCGAGTTCGCCCTGGTGTTCGTGGTGTTCTTCGTGGTTCTTTACGGCGGTTTGACCTGGGCCTTCATTTTCGCGGCGCAACAGTCGCTCAACCACGCGGCCGAGGAAGGCGCGCGCGCCGCGCTGCAGTGGCCCGGCAGCACCGCGCTCGAGCCGCGCGCGGCGCGCGCAGGCCAATTGGCCGGACAGTACGCCGACTGGGTGCGCCGCATGGGCGGCGCGCCGGCCACCGTCACGGTGTGCGGCAGCGGCGGACCGATCGGCGGCCTGGCGGCCGGCCCGTGCAGCGGCATTGCGTTGGCGGCCGACCAGATCGAAGTGCTGGTGCGCTATCCCTACGCGCAGGCGCCGCTGGTGCCGCTGTTGCCCGGCATGGGCGTGGCGGTGCCCGGCACGCTCAGCGCGCGCGCGTCGGTGCGCGTGGGCGGGCCGGTGGCCGCGGCGGGCGAGGGGGCCTGAGATGCGCGCCATTTCCTTTCCGCCCCGGCGGCGCGCCCAGCGCGGCGCGGCAGCCGTGGAGTTTGCGCTGGTGATCCTGCTGATGCTGGCGCTGATGCTGGGAGTGCTGGGCTATGGCGCCCTGTTCTGGGCCCAGCAGAAACTGAGCAAGGCGGCCGGCGAGGGCGCGCAGGCGCTGCTGCAGGCCAACCTGCGCGGCGCGGCCGCCAGCGGCGTGGCCGGCTGCGAGGCGGCGCGCCAGGAGGCGGGCTGGCTGGCCATCGAGTGCGTCAGCGAGACGCTGGACTGCGCCTGGACGGCCAGCGACGGCGGGCCGGCGGCGTGCGCGCAGGTGCGGGTCCGCTATGAACTGGCAGGCTGGCCGCTGCTGGCCACGCTGCGGGGCGCGGCCGGCGCCGTCCCCGGCGCGCGCGCCTGGTTTCCCGATGTATTGAGTGCGCAAGCCATCGTGCAGATCGCGCAGGAGCCTACGACATGAGTACCGTCGCGAAAATTGCCGCCGCCGTCCTGGCGCTGGTGGCGCTGGGGCTGGGTTATGCCGCCTTCATGCTGGCTACCCGTCCGGCGCCGCCGCCGCCCAAGCCGGTGGTGCAGCGCGCCAGCGCGGCGCTGCCGACCTACCCGGTGGTGGTGGCCGGCAAGCCCATCGCCGCGGGCGACCGCCTGGCCGCCGACCTGTTGAAGATCGAGCGCTGGCCGGTGCAGCCGGCCAATGGATACGCCGAATCCGAGGCGTTGCTGGGGCAAATGGTGCGCCAGGACATCCCCGCGGGCGAGCCCGTGACCGCGCCGATGCTGGCGCGCGGCCTGGCCCGCCACCTCGCGCCCGGCGAGCGCGCCGTCACCATCGCGGTGGACGAACTGAGCGGCGCCCAGAACCGCATCCTGCCCGGCGACCTGGTCGATGTGTTCGTGGTCATGGACCGCGGCATCGAGGTGCCTGGCACGCAGACCCGCCTGCTGCAATCGCGCATCAAGGTGCTGGCCTATGGCCAGCGTTCGGTCGACGGGCCGCCGCAGGGCGAGGAAAAGCCGTCTGTCGCGCAACGCGGCCAGCCGCCCGCGGCGCCGCGCAACGCCATGCTGGCGGTGCCGGTCGAACGCGTGAACGAATTGCTGCTGGCGGCCAAGGCGGGGCGCCTGCAGCTGGTGCTGCGCTCGCCCGAGGATGTCGACGTGCCGGACCTGGCGCTGTTTCCCGAGCGCGCGCCGGTACTGGCGCTGCGCGCGGGCCTGACGGCGGAGCAGCAGCGCGATGGCAAGGATGGCGTGAACCAGGCCTATGCGGGAGAAATACTGCCGCAACTGGCCGGGCCTACCGCCGCGCCCGTGCCCAAGCCGCGCGCGGCGGGCGGCGGGGGCGGACGCAGTATCGAGGTGGTGCGCGGCGGCGACGTGCAGGCAGTGCGCTATTGACGAACAGCTTGCCGCGCCGGCCGGCGCGGCATGACGCAGACAGGAAGCAGGGCGAATGAAACAGCATAAGGTCGGCAGGCACTGGGCAGGATGGGCGATGGCGCTGGCGTGCCTGGGCGCGGCCGCGCCGCTGGCGGCGCAGCCGGCGGCGGCTGGGGCCGCGCAGGCGCGCGAACTGCTGCTGGAGGTCAAGGGCCAGCAGCCGTTGCGCCTGGACGCCGCGCCGTCGCGCGTGGCGATCGCCGATCCGCAGGTCGCCGACGTCAAGGTGCTGGCGCCCGGCGTGGGCCGCCCGGGCGAGGTGCTGCTGATCGGCCGGCAGGCCGGCACCACCGAGCTGCGGGTCTGGAGCCGCGGCTCGCGCGACCCGCAGGTCTGGACCGTGCGCGTGCTGCCGCAAGTGCAGGCCGCGCTGGCGCGGCGCGGCGTCGGCGGCGGCGCGCAGGTCGACATGGCTGGCGACAGCGGCGTGGTCACCGGCATGGCGCCCTCGGCCGAGGCGCATCGCGGCGCGGCCGAGGCTGCCGCGGCCGCCGCGGGCGGCAACGACAAGGTGGTCGACATGTCGCAGATCAACACCAGCGGCGTGGTGCAGGTGGAAGTGAAAGTGGTCGAGCTGGCGCGCTCGGTCATGAAGGATGTCGGGATCAATTTCAGGGCCGACAGCGGCCCGTGGTCGGGCGGCGTGTCGCTGCTGCCGGACCTGGCCAGCGGCGGCATGTTCGGCATGCTGTCCTATACCAGCCGCGATTTCAGCGCGTCGCTGGCGCTGCTGCAAAACAACGGCATGGCGCGCGTCCTGGCCGAGCCGACGCTGCTGGCCATGTCGGGCCAGAGCGCCAGCTTCCTGGCCGGCGGCGAGATTCCGATTCCGGTATCGGCCGGCCTGGGCACGACCTCGGTGCAGTTCAAGCCCTTCGGCATCGGCCTGACGGTCACGCCCACGGTCATCTCGCGCGAGCGCATCGCGCTGAAGGTGGCGCCCGAAGCCAGCGAGCTGGACTACGCCAACGGCATTTCCAGCATCGACAGCAACAATCGCATCACGGTGATCCCGGCGTTGCGAACCCGCAAGGCCGACACCATGGTGGAGCTGGGCGATGGCGAGACATTCGTCATCAGCGGCCTGGTTTCGCGCCAGACCAAGGCCAGCGTCAACAAGGTGCCGCTGTTGGGCGACCTGCCCATCATCGGGGCGTTCTTCCGCAACGTGCAGTATTCCCAGGAGGATCGCGAATTGGTGATCGTGGTCACGCCGCGCCTGGTTCGCCCCATCGCGCGCGGTGTCACGCTGCCCTTGCCGGGCGCGCGCCAGGAGGTCAGCGACGCTGGCTTCAACGCCTGGGGCTATTACCTGCTGGGTCCGATGAGCGGCCAGCAGATGCCGGGCTTTTCACAGTGACGAACATGAAGACACACGCTCGCGAATGGGCGGCTCTGGACAAGAGCGCCTGCTTTCTCTTCTGTTCCGGCGATAACGACGTGGCGCAGCAGCTGGGCCATGCCATCGGCGACCTGGGCCTGCTGACGCAGGAACTGCCCGAGCCCGAACAGCTGGCGCGCCGTCTCGCGGACATCGACCCGCAGGTGGTGTTCCTCGACTTCACCGGCGGACAGGCCGATCCGGGCAAGTTGCTGCTGGCCGCCGACCTGGCGCGCGTGCTGGCGCGGGTGGCGCCGGCCGTGCCGCGCGTGGCGGTCGGCTATCTGGCCCAGCCGGACGGCGCCATTGCCGCCTTGCGCGCCGGGGTGAGCGACTTCGTCGATCCGTCGGTCTCGCCCGACGAGGTGCACGGCGTGGTGCAGCGGCTGGTCTCCAACCGCCGCATCGGCGGCGGCTCGGGCGGCGAGCACCGCAGCGTGCTGATCCTGGGCGCGCGCCCAGGCGTGGGCGCCAGCACGCTGGCCGTGCACATGGCGGGCCTGACGCAGGAGCGCATGGCGCAGGCGGCCCTGGCGCGCCAGGGCGCGGTGGCTGGCAAGCCGGCCCGCTCGGCCGAGGTCATGGCCGCGCAGTTGCCGCTGTCCGACCGCGTCGGCGTGCTGGACCTGGGCTGGCCGATCGGCGATTGCCTGCTTTACCTGAACATCAGCAGCGACTTCGATTTCGCCGAAGCCGCCCGCAACCTGAGCCGTCTGGACGGCACCCTGCTCAATTCGGCCATGGCGCACACCGCGTCGGGCGTCAGCGCGCTGGCGCTGCCGCGCGAGGTCGAGCAGGTGCGCGCGCTGTCGCCCAACGACTCGCTGCTGTTGTTCGAACGCCTGCGCCAGCACTACGGCACGCTGGTCACCGACGCCGGCGGCCTGGCCAATCCCGAGTTCGTCGCCAAGCTGGCGCGCGCCTCGCACGAAACCTGGCTGGTCACCGACCAGAGCGTCAGCGCCCTGGTCTCGCTGGCCGGCGCCGTGCAGGAGCTCGAGCAGTTCCACGTCGAGAAGTCGGCCCTGCGGCTGGTGGTCAACCGCTACGACGAACGCTATGGCATGAGCGCGGCGCAGATCGCCGAACGCTTCGGGCTGGAACTGGCCGGCACGCTGCCCGACCGCACGCTGCCGCTGATGGTCTGCACCAACCAGGGGCGCTTGCTGCACGAGCAGGCCGAACGGGATATCTACGTGCGGGCCGTGCAGACGCTGGTCGACCGGCTGCTGGCCGGCAGCGAGGCGCCGCGCGCGCGGCACAACAGCTGGCTGGCCAACTGGCTGCCCGGCGTGCATCGCTTAACCAATGTCGTTGAGAGCTGACACACATCATGATCATGCCGCCATCCATGGAATTCGGCGCCGCGGGCGGCGGCGAATTCATCGCGTCCGAACGCTTCCAGGACGTCAAGAACCAGGCCTACGAACACCTGCTGTCGCGCATCGAGGAACTCGGCGCCGAGTTCGGCCGCTGGACCCGCGCCGCCATCCAGGAATTCGTGGATATCGAGGTGGCCAGCTTCGTGCGCCTGCGCCGGGTGGCCATCAATGAGGGCGAGCTGGGCCAGGTGGCCGCGGCGCTGACCAAGGAGCTGGCCGGCCTGGGGCCGCTGGAGGACCTGCTGAGCGACCACGACGTCGAGGACATCCTCATCAACGGCAGCGACAACGTGTTCGTGTCGCGCCGCGGCGTGCTGGCCCGCGAGACCGTGCGCTTCTCCGACAACCAGCATGTGTTGCGCATCGTGCGCCGCATCCTGGCCCCGCTGGGTCGCCGGCTGGACGAGTCCAGCCCCATGGTCGACGCGCGCCTGCCCGACGGCGGACGCCTGAACGTGGTGATCGAGCCGCTGTCCGTCGACGGGCCCATGGTGTCGATCCGCAAGTTCCGCCAGGACCCGCTCAAGCCCAATGACCTGCTTACCCTGGGCTCGTTCAACGAGGACATCTTCCGCCTGCTCAATGCGGCGGTGAAAGGCCGCTGCAACATCCTGGTGTCGGGCGGCACCAGCTCGGGCAAGACCTCGCTGCTGAACGCGCTGGCATTCTTCATTCCCGAAACCGAACGCGTCGTCACGGTGGAGGACACGGCCGAGCTGTCGTTGAACCACCCGCATGTGGTGCGCCTGGAGGCGCGCCAGGGCGGCTTCGACGGCGCCGGCGCGGTCAGCATCCGCGACCTGATCCGCAACAGCCTGCGCATGCGGCCCGACCGCGTGGTGGTGGGCGAGGTGCGTGGCGCCGAAGTGATGGACATGCTGCAGGCCATGAACACCGGGCACGAAGGGTCCATGGCCACGATCCACGCCAACTCGCCGCGCGAATGCCTGTACCGGATCGAAATGCTGGCGGGATTCGCCGGCTTCCAGGGCAGCGAGGACAGCCTGCGCCGGCAGATCGCCAGCGCGCTGGACTTCATCGTGCAGATCGGGCGCCTGCCCAACGGCAAGCGGCGCGTCATTTCCATTACCGAAGTGACCGGCATGGGCGACGCGGTGATCGCCACGCAGGAGCTGTACCGCTACGAAGCCTATGCGACGCCCGACGGCGAGGAGAAGGACAACTGGGTGAGCCTGGGCATCCTGCCCCACACGCCCAAGCTGGCGCGCATGCGCAACGAATTGCGCGGCGCGGCGCCCGACAGCGAGCCCGAGGGCGGCGGCGGATTCTGGGGGCGCAGGCGATGAGCCTCATGGCCTGGCTCCTGGGCGCGCTGGCGCTGGCGCTGCTGGCGGCGGCGGCATTGCTGCTGCGGCAGGCGCGCGACGGCGCGCGCCGCCAGGCCAGCGAGGCCTTCCTGGAGCGCCAGCTCGAACTGCGGCCGGGCCAGCCCGAGGCCTCGCAGGCGCCCGCCGCGCGGCGCCGCCTGCCGATCTCGAACGGGGCCTGGCGGCAGCTGCTGCTGCGCGCCGGCGTCGAACCCACGCCGCGCTTTCTCGCCGCCTCGGTCGGCGCGCACGTGGGCGTGCCCGCGCTGGCCTGGCTGTTCGGCGGCTGGATATCGGCGGCGGCCGCCTTGTTGCTGGTCGCGCTGCTGTGGTACTTCCACCTCTGGCTCAAGGCCGACCGCCGGCGCCGGCGCATGGTGCATCAGTTGCCGACATTCCTGGACGCGCTGGTGCGCCTGATCACCATCGGCAACAGCGTCAATGCGGCGTTCCAGAATGCGCTGGGCAGCGTCGAGCAGCCGCTGCTGGAGGTCCTGCAGCGCGCCGACAGCCAGGTGCGCTCGGGCAAGGACCTGGACGCCGCCTTGCACCAGGTGTCGCGCCAGTACCAGCTGCGCGAGTTGTTCCTGGTGTCGGCCGTCATCGCGCTGGCCTTGCGCTTCGGCGGCCGCAGCGACCAGGTGCTCGAGCGCATGGCCGCGTTCATGCGCGACCTGGAGCAAGCGCGCGACGAATTGACCGCCCTGTCGGCCGAGGTGCGCCTGTCGGCCTGGATCCTGGCCTTGCTGCCCATCGGGCTGGCGCTGTTCATCATCATCTTCAACAACCAGCTGTTCATGGGCATGTGGCACGACCCCATGGGCTTTCGACTGCTGGTGTTCGCCATGCTGCTGCAGGCCGGGGGTTCGTACTGGCTGTATCGCATGGCCCGCTCGGTGTAGGACCCGCCATGGACAGACTGCTCGCCGATTCCCAGACCCGCATGCTGCTGGTGGCCGCGCTGCTGGTGCTGATGGTGGCCTGCGCGGTGGTGGGCGTGGCCCTGGTGGCGCGCGCCGGCCGCCAGCAACGCAGCCGCGCGGTCGTCGATCGCGCCCTGGCTGCGCGCGACGGCCACGTCGCCGAGCCGCCGCCGGCCGGCCGCATGGCCGCGGTGGCCAGCGCGGCCGAGCACGCCGGCGCGAAACTGGAGCACGGCAAGCTGGGCGACTCGCTGCTGGCCATCGACGACCGCAAGCTGATCGACGCCTGCGGGTTCCGCAATCCGGCGCGCGCCCGCGCCTGGTTCATGCTGGCGCGCCTGCTGCTGGCCGGCCTGGCGCCCCTGGCGGCGTGGCTGGTCTTGCGCGCGCGCCATGCCGAGATGCCGCTGGCCTATGTCGCGTGCGCCGTCTTCCTGGGCTTCGGGCTGGGCTGGATGGTGCCCAAATGGATGCTGCTGCGGCGCATCGCCAGGCGCCGCGAATGCGCCGAGGCGGAGCTGCCGCTGTTCATCGACCTGCTGCGCCTGCTGCAGGGCGTGGGCCTGTCGGTGGACCAGAGCATGCATGTGCTGATCCAGGATTTCCGCTCCGTCATGCCGGTGCTCGGCGGCGAGTTGAAGATCGCCGCAGAACAGTATGCCCGCGGGCGTACGCGCGAACAGTCGCTCAGCCGCCTGGCGCAGGGGTTCGACAACGACGACCTGAGCGCCATCTGCCGGCTCATCGTGCAGGTGGATCGCCACGGCGGCGCCGTGCAGGATCCGCTGGCGCGCTTCGCCGAGCGCGTGCGCGAGCGGCGCCGGCTCGAATTGAAGGCGCGGGTGGCGCGGCTGACGGTCAAGATGACCGGCGTCATGGTCGTGACGCTGCTGCCCGCGCTGCTGATCATCACCGGCGGCTCGGGCTTTGTCGCCTTGCTGCGCGGCATGTCGCAAGTCATGGGGGAAGGGTAATGAAACGATCACACCGTCTCGGCCTCGCGCTGGCGGCGGCCGCGCCGCTGCTGCTGCTGCTGGGCGGCTGCCAGACCAGCAACGTCGATACGGCCATGCAGCTGATGCAGCAACAGCAGCAGGAACAGGCGCTGGCGCAGCAGCGCGAGGACGCCGACGAGCGCAAGCGCCTGGCCGCCAAACCGGAGCTGGCGCTGTCGCTGATCCGCGAGGCGCAGCGGGAAGGGCGCTACTTCGCCTCGCTGGCCTACCTCGATGCCTACCGCCAGAATTTCGGCGACTCGCCCCAGGTGGCGGTCATGCGCGCCGACGCCTTGCGCATGACGGGCCAGATCGCGCAAAGCGAAAGCGCCTACCGCGCACTGACCGGCACCGACCAGGCAGCCGCCGCCTGGCATGGCCTGGGCCTGCTGGCCGGCGGTCGCGGCGACTTCGACCAGGCGGCCGACTACCTGGCACGCGCGACGCGGCTGCGGCCCACCGACGCCAACATGCTCAACGATCTGGGCTATGCGCTGCTGCGGGCCGGCGATCCGCGCGGCGCGCGCCTGCCGCTGGGGCAGGCGGCCGAGCTGGCGCCCGCCAACGCCAAGGTGCTGGGCAACCTGGCCTTGCTGCTGCTGGTCGAGGGCGACTATGCCGGCGCGCGCCAGGTCATGGACCGCGCGGCGTTGAGTCCACAGGCGCGCCAGCGCGTGCAGGAACTGGCCAGCCAGGCGCGCCACGCCGGCGTGTCCGCGGCCGCCGCGGTGCCGGTGGCGCAGGCCGCCGGCCGCGAGGCCATGGTGATGCCGGTGCTGCAGCGCCCGGTCATGGACCGCTTCGGCAATCCGCCGCTGCTGCAATGACCCCGACAGGAGATTCGCATGACCACCCATGACCTTCCCCGTTTCCTGCTGTGCGCGGCGCTGGCCGGCCTGGCCGCCGGCGCCGCGGCGCAGACCCATCCTCCCTTGACCGCGGCGCCCGCGGCCCCGGCGCCGGCTCCGGCCAGCCCGGCGCCGGCCGCCGAGCGGCCGGTGGTGCGGCAGGTCGCCGCGCCGGCCGCGCCCGCCGCCGCGCCCGCCGCCGCGGCCCCGGCGCCCGATGACGGCGCGGTCGGCGCGGTCACGCGCGGCCTGCTGGCCGCGCAGGCCGACGGCCGGCGCGCCGGGCCGGGCCTGCCCCTGCAGGGGCCGGTGGCCAGCGCCGCGTGGCAGCGCTACCTGGAGAGTTTCAGCCAGCCCATTCCCCAGTGGTTCGGCGAGCGCATCGAGGACAACGTCGGTGGCTCGGGCGGCGGCGGGGGCTGAGGCGCCTGTGTCCATGAACGTCCCCCGCCCGCTGCGCGCGCGGCGCCGCCAGCGCGGCTCCATCCTGATCCCGGCGGCGCTGGCCATCCTGATCGGCGTGGCGCTGCTGGGCGCGGCGCAGCTGGGCTACTTCTTCTATATGAAGCGCGAGCTGCAGAAGACCGCCGATCTGGCCGCGCTGACCGGGGTGCAGGTGCTCAGCCCCGGCGACGAGGCCGCCTGCGCCGCCGCCGGCCAGGCCGTGCGGGCCAGCGTGCGCGCCAATCTGGGCAGCCGCGCCGACGAGGGGCTCAGCATCGAGCCCACCTGCTGGCGCTGGGCCCGCGACGAAGCCGAACTGGCGCCGCGCTATGTGCGCGAACCGGCCGACGCCAGCGAACGCTACAACGCCGTGGCGGTGGTGCTCGGCATGCCGGTGCGGGCATTGTTTCCGTTCCTGGGCGGCCGCACCCTGGAAGTCGAGGCCATCGCCGCGCGCCCGGCCGATCCCATCGCGGCCTTCTCGGTCGGCACGGGCCTGCTGGCCACGGGGTCGGGCGAACTGACCCGGCTGCTCAAGCAGGTCGGGCTGGACATCGGCGGCACCGCCGTGCTGGGCTATGACAGCGGCCTGGCGGGCGTGAAGATCACCCCGGCCGGCCTGCTCAAGGAATTGGGCATCACGGTGCCGGCCGACATTTCGGTGGCCGACTTCAATCAACTGCTCTCGGCCAATGTCAGCGCGCTCGACGGCGTGCTCGACGCCGTGGTGCGCGCCGCCAGCCGCGACAGCCTGCTCGACGCCAACGTAGGTCTGGTGCAGGCCATCGAGACGGCGGTGGGCGTCAAGGACCTGGCGGTACGGCTGGGCTCGGAGACGGCCGAGCGCGCCAGCGGCCTGTTCGCCAACATCCAGGCGCCCGACGCCGCCTCGGCGCTCAATGTCGAACTCGACGCGCTGGAGGTGCTGGCCACCGCCATCGGCGTGGGCACCTCGGGCCATGCCATCGCCTGCGGCGTGGCCGTGCCCCTGCTGATGAGCGGGCCGGCGCGCTGCAGCGTGGTCGAGCCGCCGTCCATCGCCATCGGCGGCGTGGGCGCCACCGCCTATACCTCGCAGATCCGCGTGCATGCGCCGCTCAGGCTGGACACCGGCTCGCTGCTGGGCGGGCTGGTGCGGCTGGACCTCGACATTCCGCTTACCGTCGACGTGGTCAATGGCCATGGCACCATCGAGGCGCTGTGCCACGCGCGCGACGCCGCCGGCCGCGACCTGGCCGTCGTCAGCACCCGCTCGTCGCTGCTCAAGATCTGCCTGGGCGGCCCGCCGGCCGGGCTGACGGGCCCTGAACTGGCCGACTGGCCATTCTCCACCACGGCCAGCTGCGACGAGAACCTGACGCGCAAGCGCCTGCTGGGGCTGGAGCTGAACCTGCTGGGCAAGCGCGTCAACCTCGCCTCGCTCAACCCCGACCCGCCGCTGGTCGTCCCGGCGCTGCAGACCACCAGCGAAGACGACTACTACGCGGGCCAGCGCCGTTCGCTGGGCAACGAACTGGCGCTGGGCGATACGGTGAAGGACCTGGTCGATGCCTTGCTGGCCGCGCTGATCGGCAACTCCCTGCAGGGCGGCGCGGGCCTGGGCGGCGGCGACCAGGGCGAATTGCGCAAGGACCTGGCCGGCAAGATCTGGGCCGACACCGCCGCCGAGGTGGCCGCCTGTGCGCCCGGGGCGTCCGGCAAGGCCGGCTACGACTGCCGGCGCGCCCGCTGGTCGCGCGGCATCGAGAACATCGAGAATTATTCCAACGGCCTGACCGGTTTTCTGGGCGGGCTGAGCGCCAACACGCTGGGCCTGCTGGGCAACCTGGTGACGCTGGACGTGGTGGGATTGCTGGGCAACGTGGTCGGCCTGGTCGGCAACCTGGTCGATCTGCTGGGCGACATCCTGGGCGGCATCCTGGGCGTGCTGTTTCCCACCAACCAGTGCGCGACCTGGTCGCTGCTGGGCGGCTACCAGGGCAGCGAGGCGGGCTGCGTCAACGAGTTGGGCAAGGCCCTGGCCAACAGCACGCCGCCTTCCGGCGGCAATCCCCCCAACGCGATCGTCGTGCTGCTGGGCTATCTGCTCAAGCCGCTGGCCGACATCCTCAACATGATCGGCGCCGACCTGCTGCGGCCCCTCATCGAAAACGTGCTGGGCCTGCGCCTGGGCGTGACCGATGTGCACATGATGTCGATCGATTGCGATGGCAAAGGAGTACAGCTTGTTTATTGATTCGACTTTCCGGAGGCACACATGAGCGACCAGGCACCGGCTTGCGACGCTGTCGATGTGTATGTCTGGGAAGGCACTTCGGACATCGCCTTTCGCGCCGAGCGCGCCCTGGCCGGTTATGAGGCGACGGTCATCCACGTCGACAATTCGGTCGCCCTGCCGCCGTCGCGCGACGCGGCGCGTCCGGCCGTGGGGCTGGTGTCGGTCAGCGTCATGGGCGATGCGCGCTTTGCCGGATTCGACTGGCTGGCCACCCAGGGCATCCCGGTGATCTGGGTGGCCGGCGAGGAACGCAACCACGATCCGCGCTACTACGCGCCGGCGTACTCGTACACCTTGCCCTTGGCCTTCACCGGCGCCGAGCTGCGCCGCCTGCTGTTCCGGCTGGCCGGCGTGGCGCGCGCGGCGGCCGTCGACGAACCGCGCCCGGCGCCTGCGATGATCGCGGTTTCGCCCGCCATGCGCGGCCTGCTGGCCGAGGCCGAGATGTTCGCCGACGCGCGCGCCAACGTGCTGGTCCACGGCGAGACCGGCGTCGGCAAGGAGCGCATCGCGCGCCTGCTGCACGACCAGTCGTCCTGGGCCGGCGGACCGTTCGTGGCGGTGAACTGCGGCGCCATTCCGGAAGGCCTGTTCGAGGCCCATTTCTTCGGCCACGCCAAGGGCGCGTTCACCGGCGCCGTCGGCGCGCACAAAGGCTACTTCGAGCAGGCCAGCGGCGGCACGCTGTTCCTGGACGAAATCGGCGACCTGCCTTCGTACCAGCAGGTCAAGCTGCTGCGCGTGCTCGAGCAAAGCTCGGTGACGCGGCTCGGCTCCACCGTGGCGATCCCGGTCGAGTTCCGGCTGGTCGCGGCGACCAACAAGGACTTGCGCGCCCTGGTGGCGCAGGGCGAGTTCCGCGCCGACCTGTACTATCGCCTGGCCGTCATCGAGCTGCACATTCCCAATCTCGAAGCGCGCGGCGGCGCCGAAAAAACGGCGATCTTCGCCGCCTTGCTCAGGCAGCAGGGCATCGAGGACGAGCCGCCGGCCTGGCTGTTGCAGCGCGTGGCCGCCGCGCGCTATCCGGGCAACGTGCGCGAGCTGTCGAACCTGGCCGAACGCGTCGCCATACTGCGGCGCCAATTGCGCGCCTGGGACCAGCCGCGCATCGAGCAGGTGTTCGAGCGCCACGCCCAGGCCACCCCGCTGGCGCCCGCCACCCCCGGCGATGCCGACGCGCCGGCCTTCAACGCGGCCGAGCGCGCCGAGCGCGAGCGCGTGCTGGCCGCCCTGGAGGCCAATGGCTGGCGCCGCCAGGACACCGCGCACCACCTGGGGATCAGCCGCAAAGTGCTGTGGGAGAAAATGCGCAAGCTGCGGCTGGGCGAAGCGCAGGCCGAAACGGCCGATGGCGTGGCCGATCCGTAACCGACCGGGTTGGGCCACGGGTCTTACGAAACCGCACGATAAGTTGCTATAGTTGAAAGATTATTGCTGAGGGGAAGGAATGAAAATCCGCTATCTGGGCGCCGGCGCGCGACTGACCGTCGCCGGCCTGGCCCTGTCCAGCCTGGCCGCCTGCGCCAGCGCGCAATCGGAAAGCCGGCCGGTGGTGCAGCAGGTCGAGGAAAAACAGGCTGCCGCCGCGCCGGTCGAGCCGCCGGCCCCCGCGCCCGCCGCGCGTCCCGCCTCCACGGTCAGCGAGCTGCAAGGCCTGATCCAGGCGCGCCAGGTGTCGGAATTGCGTACGACCTACAACGGCAGTTATGGCGCCAGCCTGCTCTACAAGCCGGACGAGCTCACCTATTATGTCGCGCTTTTCCAACAAAAGGATTTCTGGCGCGTACTCAAGACCAAGTCGGTGAACCAGGCCGAGTCCACCTACCGCGCGTTCGCCAGCAAGACGGCGGAACTGGCCGAGGTCGATATCCAGCGTATCCGCCTGCAGGCCGAGTACGCGCATGCGGAGAAGCAGCTCGGCGCGCGCAACGCCGAACTGACGGCGCTGCAGGCCGACCAGGCGCTGCGCCAGCAGCAGGAGCAGCAGGTCGCGGTGCGGCAGGCCCAGTCGCGCCAGGAAGCGGATTCGCTGTCCGAACAGCGCCAGGAAGTGCGCAGCCAGCTGCGCGCCATGCAGCGCCAGATCGACGCCTTGCAGGCCGAGCAGGCGCGCGTCGCGGCGCCGGCCAGGCGCGGCAAGTAAGACAGGCCGGACGGCGCGGCAGCCCGCCGCGCCGTATGGCGGGGCGGGGCATAGGCGGCTACGCTTGTATTATTGCCGGTTCGCCCTCATATAGACGCCATGGCACTCAAAGTATTCGATCTGCAGTGTGAGCAAGGCCACGTGTTCGAAGGCTGGTTCGGCTCGCACGAAGACTACGACGCCCAGCAGGCGCGCGGCCAGATCGCGTGCCCGGTCTGCGAGTCGTCCCGCATTACCAAGCGCCTGTCCGCGCCGCGCCTGAACGTGGCGCACCTGCATCAGCCCGCTGCGGCGCCGGCGCCTGCCCCGCAGTCCGAGGCCGCGCGCATGGCGCGCCTGCAGGCGGCGGTGCTGCGCCAGGTGCGCGAGCTGGTGCGCAACACCGAGAACGTCGGCGCGCGCTTTGCCCAAGAGGCGCGCCGCATTCACGAAGGCGAGGCCGACGAGCGGCCGATCCGCGGCACCGCCACGCCCCAGGAGCGCGCCGAGCTGGCCGACGACGGCATCGACGTCGTCAGCCTGCCGGCTTTTCTCGACGACGAGCGCATGCAATAAGCGCCGGCCGGGAACGCGGGCGCGGCCCGCGCCATCCAATGCGTGGAGGCCACCACCATGCACCCGTCACCACTGCAATCCCAGGCGCCGGCTCCCGAGCTGGCCGCCGACGCCCAACTGGCCGCGCGCGCGGCCGCTGGCGAGGACAGCGCGTTCGAAACCATCATGCGGCGCCACAACCGCCTGCTGTTTCGCACCGCCCGCAGCATCCTGCACAGCGACGCCGAAGCCGAGGACGCGCTGCAGGAGGCCTATCTGCGCGCCTGGCGCGCGCTGGGCAGCTTTCGCGCCGACGCCCGGCTGTCCACCTGGCTGGTGCGCATCGTCATCAACGAATCGCTGGGCCGGCTGCGGCGCGGGCAGGCGCAGGTCATTCCCCTGGATGCCGCCATGGAATCGACCGAACTGCAGAACCAGGAGTGGCTGCACGACGCCATCGATCAGCAGCCGGATCGCCAGGCCATGCGCGCCGAGATCCGCCGCCTGATGGAAGCGCGCATCGATCTCCTGCCCGACGCGTTCCGCAGCGTGTTCGTGCTGCGCGCCGTCGAGGAGCTGAGCGTGGAAGAGGTCGCGCAGGCGCTCGATATTCCCGAGGCGACCGTGCGCACACGCTTTTTCCGCGCCCGCGGCCTGCTGCGCGAAGGCCTGTCGCGCGACGTCGACATGGCGATCGGCGACGCGTTCTCGTTCGACGGGCAGCGCTGCGACCGTATCGTGGCCGCCGTGCTGGCGCGGCGGGGCGAGCGCGCCGGCGCCTGACCGGCGCAGGAACGGCAGGGGCGGCCGCCTCATCCAACAGGCAGGACTGTTCGCCAAAGCGGATGGTCCGGCGCCGGTTCGCCGGCGCCGCGGCCGCGGGCCGGCATTTCCGTCCAGCCCGGCCGTCCATCGCCACGGAGACAGCCATGTCGTTCCTGCAGATATCCAGCCCCTGTGCGGCGCGCCGCCGCTTCCTCGGCCATGGTGGCCTGGTTCTTTCGGCCGCCGCGGTCGCGCTGCTGGCCGGCAAGGATGCGCTGGCCGCGCAAGCCGGGTCGGGCTCCAGCCAGGATGTACAGATCCTCAATACCGCGCTGGCGGCCGAGCTCGAGGCCATCGCCGCCTACCAGCTGGGCGCCGAGAGCAAGCTGCTGGACAAGCCCGTGCTCGCGCTGGCGCTGACCTTCCAGGGCCATCACAAGGAGCATGCCGACGTGCTGGGCAAGACCGTGGAAAAACTGGGCGGCCAGCCGGTGGCGGCCAAGCGCAACTATGCGTTCCCGACCAGCCAGTTGAAGTCGCAGGCCGACGTATTGCGTTTCGCCGCGAAGCTGGAGCAGGGCGCCGTCAGCGCCTACCTGGGCGCCGTGCCGCTGTTCGCCAATCGCGACCTGTCCAAGGCCGCGGCCAGCATACTGGGCGACGAAGCGATGCACTGGGCCGTGCTGCGCCAGGCGCTGGGCGAGCCCCCGGTCCCTTCGGCCTTCGTATCATGAACGCGGGCCTGGCCTGGCGGGCCGGCGCGCTGTGCCTGGCCCTGGCCGCGCCGGCGGCCGCGCGGGCCGCAGCGCCCGACCCGGTGCGCGGCGAGCAGGTCTACGCGCGCTGCCTGGCCTGCCACGCGCTGGCCTACGACCGGGTGGGGCCGCGCCACTGCGGCCTGCTCGGGCGCAAGGCCGGCAGCGTGCCCGGCTTCGCCTATACGCAAGCCATGGAAGACTCCGGCCTGACCTGGGACGCCGCCACGCTCGACCGCTTCCTGGCCGATCCCTTGAAGACGGTGCCAGGCACCGCCATGACTTACGCGGGCGTGCCGGATGCGGGCGAGCGCGCCGACCTCATCGCCTACTTGCGCGCGGCCGCCGCCTCGCCGGCGTGCGCGGGCGTGGCCACGCCGCATTAGATTCGGTGCCTGTCCCGCCGGGAGCGTGGTGTGCCTGTCCCGGCGGGGACAGGCACACTGCACGGGCAGGCGCCAATCCCCATGCGGGACAGGTACCCCGCCCGGCGCAAAAAAAACGGGCCGCGCATGCGGCCCGTTTCGGTTGCGCCTGCGAGCGGCGCGCGCATCAGTTGACGCGGCTGCGGTACTCGTTGGTGCGGGTATCGATTTCGATCTTGTCGCCGATCGCGCAGAACAGCGGCACGCTCAGTTCGAAGCCGGTGTTGATCTTGGCGGGCTTGAGCACCTTGCCCGAGGTGTCGCCGCGCACGGCGGGTTCGGTGTAGGTGATCTCGCGCACCAGGATGGTGGGCAGCTCGACCGAGATGGCGCGGCCGTCGTAGAAGACCACCTCGACGGGCATGGCTTCTTCCAGGTAGTTCAGCGCGTCGCCCATGCTGTCGGCTTCGATTTCGTACTGGTTGTACTCTTCGTCCATGAAGACGTACATCGGATCGCCGAAGTACGAGTACGTGCATTCCTTGCGTTCCAGCACTACGACGTCGAACTTCTCGTCGGCCTTGTAGACCGACTCGCTGCCCGAGCCGGTCAGCAGGTTCTTGAACTTCAGCTTGACGACGGCGGCGTTGCGGCCGGACTTGTTGTATTCGGTCTTCTGGACGACGAGCGGGTCCTTGCCGACCATGATCACGTTGCCGACTCGCAATTCCTGAGCGGTTTTCATCGATTAAAACTCCGGGGTGATTTGCGCACTCGCCGTGCTTGCGCGCTGTGCTTTCAGGCAACCGCTGCGCCCCGGGAGGCTGTCAAAGTGAGGCCTTGAGCACCGGCCGATCCGGGCAAAGCAACTCAGATAACTCTCTATTCTAGCTTGTCTTGGCCAGTTCCGCGCAGAAATCCGCGAGAGCGTCCCCCAAATCGGGGCGCGCCGCCTGGGCGGCGTCCCAGGCGCGCGCCGCCTGGTTCCACTCTCCCCAGGCGGGTTCGGCCAGCGCGCCGGCCAGGGCCTGTTGCGGCGCCGGCGCGCCGGGCGCCTGGTTCCAGGCGCGCATCAGCGCATGGGCGGCCGCCGGCGCCGGGTAGCGCGCCAGCCACGCCTGCAGCTTCTCGAGGTGGGCGTTCTCGGCTTGCGCGTAGATCTGCCACAGCAGCGGGCGGGCGGCCCAGGCGGCGCGCACGAACGAGTCCTCGCCGCGCACGCAATTCAGGTCGGCGCACCACAGCAGGCGGTCGAAGTCCGGCTGGCTGACATAGGGCACCCGCGCGAGCGTCAGCTGGCCGTGCTGCCCGGGTTCGGGCAGTCCGGGCGCCACGCCTTGCGGCACCAACAGCAGCGTGGGGCGCGCGTCCTGCATCAGCGCGTGCGCCAGCGCCTGGTAGGGAGCGTCCGGGTAGCAGAACAGGTTCACCAGCCGCGCGCCGTCGTCCCGGCGGGCCAGGGCCGCCTCGTCCAGGCCCAGCGCGCGCAGCAGCGTCCGTTGTTGCGCGCGCGAGGTCTGCAGGGCGTCGCGGTCGCGGCTCAGCCCCGGCTCGCGGATCAGGCCGCCGGTGGCGGCGCTGAAGCCGGGAAAGAAGAAATGCTTGACCAGGCCGTCGGCGCGCTGCGAGGGCAGGCCGTGGCAGGTTTCCACCCAGGCTTCGGCGCTGAGATATTCCAGGTTGATCCACACCGGCTGGACCCGCCGCATGGCCGCGACGTACGCGGGCGGCGGATCGCAGGCGAAGGCCTCGATCACCACGTCGCCGGGCGTTTGCGGCCATTCGGCACGGTCGTCCCAGCGCAGGATTTCTATCGTGTCGCATACCTGCTGGTCGCGGTCCGGCACGATGCCGGGCTGGATGCGCGCGAACGCCGCCAGGTCATCCACCCACAGGCGCACCTGCCAGCGTCGCCCGTGCGCCAGGCGGCGCGCCAGGCGCCAGCACACGCCGATATCGCCCAGGTTGTCGATGACGCGGCAGAAAATATCGGCGCGCATGGCGGCGCGATCCGGTCAGTGGAACTTGGCCGGCACCGCTTCGGCGTCTTCCGGCAGTTCCGCGTGCACCAGTTCGCCCAGCGGATTGGGAAAGTGCGGCGCGCCGCAGTCCTCGCAATACTCGGGCGGCAGTACGCCCGGGATGCGGCGCACGTCGCTCACGCCGTATTCCTTGAGCAGGGCCGCGATCTCGTCGACCGCGTCGGGCTGGCCCTCGTCGGCCGGGATGTCGTCCTCGCGCCCGTACAGCGGCCACACACAGCCGTAATAGACGTCGTTGCTGTTGCGCGCGGTAAAGCCGATACGGTATTCGTCGATGCGGGCTTCGCCGCAGCCCGCCACCACCGCGCGCATCTGCGAGGGCTCGAGGCTGACCGCGCTTTCCAGCCAGGCGATGGCGGCGCGCAGGGACAGCGGCCGCACCCGGCGGTCGGCTTCGCGGTTGCTCACGTAATAGGCGTCGGGCAGCAGGCATTCGATGCCGCAGCCCGGCAGCAGCGCGGCCAGCGTGGGCTGGGCCTGTTCCACCCATTGCGCCAGGCAGGCGTCGCGGCTGGCCTGCGGGTCGTCCCAGCGCTCCTGCCAGCGGAACACCGGCGCGCGCTCGGGCACGGCCACGGCCGCCACCACGTAGCGCGTGTCGGCCAGCATGTTGGCGGTTTCCACGTCGTCGTTCAAGGCGGGCTTGGCGGTTTCCGCGCCCAGCGCCTGCGTGCCCAGGCGGTGCAGCCATTGCCAGGTCTCGGCGAAGGTGCGCGGCATCTGGTCGATGCTGACCAGGTGCGGCATCAGGGCCACGCGCACGCCGTCGGCCAGGATGTGGCCATGCAGCTGCGCCAGCAGCGCCTGCTGGGCCGGCGCCGGAATCGGCCCGGTGGGAATCGTGTAGCGCGTCCACGCCACGACGGGCGCCACCAGCAGCACTACGTCATGGCGGGTGCCGTTCTTTTCGATCTGCATCGATTCGGACAGCGTCTCGGACTGCTCGATCAGCACTTCGTAGGCGCCGGGATCGGTTTGCGCG
This sequence comes from Bordetella bronchiseptica, assembly GCF_900636925.1. Taxonomy (NCBI): domain Bacteria; kingdom Pseudomonadati; phylum Pseudomonadota; class Betaproteobacteria; order Burkholderiales; family Alcaligenaceae; genus Bordetella; species Bordetella bronchiseptica. Next base: position 3,265,801 of record NZ_LR134326.1, on the reverse strand, counting down.
AGATTGTCCAGCGCGCTTTCCAGCGGCGCGTCATGGCCGCTGCGCAGCAGCTTGGTGATGGCCTCCGCCAACTGTGCCTCCCAGTACAGGTCTTCGACCTTGCTGCCTGAGCGGTCGAGCGCGTGGGCCAGCGCCACCAGGCGCGAAGCGTCGCGGTTCAGCCGGGGAGAGGATTGACTGCGGGTACGGGCCATGAGGTGAGATCAGACGAAATAAAGTGGCGAACCTCATAGTGTACCTGTCCGGGCCGCCGGGGCCGTGCTGTGTTGTTGCTATATTGGCAATAGTCTATGGATAGTCATGGGATTTATTGCTGGGCTGAAAATTCCGACAATAAGCCATCCCTATTTGCCGGAGGTCGCCATGCGCCTGCCCACCTTGTTCGTTTCCCATGGTTCCCCCATGCTCGCGGTCGAGCCAGGCCGCACCGGCCCCGCGCTGGCTGCCTGGAGCGACGGGCTGCCCGAGCGCCCGCGCGCGGTGCTGGTGGTTTCGCCGCACTGGATGGGGCAGGGCCTGGCGGTCTCGACCCGCGACCGCCAGGTCGCCTGGCACGATTTCGGCGGCTTTCCCGCCGACCTGTACCAGCTGCAGTACCCGGCCGAGGGCTCGCCCCGGTTGGCGCAACAGGTGGTGGACGTGCTCGCGCACGCCGGCATCCAGGCCGGCAACGATGCGCGGCGTCCGCTCGACCATGGCGCCTGGGTGCCGTTGCGCTACCTGTATCCGCACGCCGACCTGCCGGTCGTGCAGCTGTCGCTGGACATGGAGCGCGACGCGCGCGGCCAGTATGCGCTGGGCCAGGCGCTGGCGCCGCTGCGCGATGACGGCGTGCTGGTGATCGGATCGGGTTCGCTGACGCACAATCTGCGCGACGTGCGCATGCCGCACGGAGCGCCGCCCGCGGATTACGTGGCGCCGTTTCAGCAATGGTATGCCGAGCATCTGGCCGCGGGCGACGTCGAGGCGCTGCTGGACTGGCAGGCGCGCGCGCCGGGCGCTGCCCGCGCCCATCCGCACGACGACCACCTGATGCCGCTGTACGTGGCGCTGGGGGCGGGCGGCATGCCTGCGCGCCGCCTCAACGACGAGGTCGCGTACGGCGCGCTGGCCATGGACGCCTACCAGTTCGGCGCCTGAGCCGCGACCGGCCGCATGATCCGCGCCGTGTGATCCCGTCCAACGAAAAAACCCTCCGGCCAGCAGGCCGGAGGGTTCGGGTCGCGCAGGTCTTGAGGCGGGACGCCGTCAGGCGGCCAGCAACTGACGCAGTACGAACGGCAGGATGCCGCCGTGCTGGTAGTAATCGACCTCGATGGGCGTGTCGATGCGCAGCAGCACCGTCACGTCCTGGCGCGAGCCATCGGCGCGGTGGATCGTCAGGGTGACGTCCTGCATCGGCTTGATGCCGCCCTCCAGGCCCGTGACGTCGAACGTCTCGTTGCCCACGATGCCCAGCGACTGCGCGCTGTCGCCGCCCTTGAACTGCAGCGGCAGCACGCCCATGCCCACCAGGTTGCTGCGGTGGATGCGCTCGAAGCTGCGCGCGATCACGGCCTTCACGCCCAGCAGCTGCGTTCCCTTGGCGGCCCAGTCGCGCGACGACCCGGTACCGTACTCCTCGCCGCCGAACACCACCGAGGACGTGCCTTGCGCCACGTACTTCATGGCGGCGTCGTAGATCGACATCTGCTCGCCGGTGGGCTGGAACAGCGTCTCGCCGCCTTCGAAGCGGCTGCCGTCCGGACGGGCCGGGATCATGAGGTTCTTGATGCGCACGTTGGCGAACGTGCCGCGCATCATGATCTCGTGGTTGCCGCGCCGCGAACCGTAGCTGTTGAAGTCGGCCTTCATCACGCCGTTCTCCTTGAGCCACTTGCCGGCCGGCGAGGTCTCCTTGATGGAGCCGGCCGGCGAGATGTGGTCGGTGGTCACCGAGTCGCCGAAGATGCCCAGCGCGCGCGCGCCCTTGACCGCCGGCATTGCGGCGGGCGTCATTCCAAAGCCTTCGAAGAACGGCGGTTCGGCGATGTAGGTCGATTCGGGCCAGTTGTAGGTCTCGCCCGTCACGCCCTTGATGTTCTCCCACAGCTTGCCGGGGTTGCTCTTGACCTGGCTGTAGTTTTCCTTGAAGGCGGTCGGATTCATGGCGAACTTGAGCAGCGCCTGGATCTCCTCGCTGCTCGGCCAGATGTCGCCCAGCCACACGTCGCCGTTCTTGCCGCGGCCCACCGGTTCGGTCATCAGGTCGCGCGTGACCGTGCCGGCCAGCGCGTACGCCACCACCAGCGGCGGCGAGGCCAGGAAGTTGGCCTTGATGTTCGGGTGGATGCGGGCCTCGAAGTTGCGGTTGCCCGACAGCACGGCCGAGCACACCAGGTCGTTGCCCAGGATGGCTTCGTTCAGGTCGGCGGTCAGGTCGCCCGCGTTGCCGATGCAGGTGGTGCAGCCGTAGGCCGCCACGTCGAAGCCCAGCTTTTCGAGATAGGGCAGCAGGCCGGTCTTGGTCAGGTATTCCGTGACCACGCGCGATCCGGGCGCCAGCGAGGTCTTGATGTGCTTGGGCACCTTCAGGCCGGCCTCGACCGCCTTCTTGGCCAGCAGGCCGGCGGCCAGCAGCACGCTGGGGTTCGACGTGTTGGTGCACGACGTGATGGCGGCGATCAGGATGTCGCCGTTCTTGACCTTGGTGCCGGCGCTGGTCGTGTAGGCCTGGTGCAGCTTGTCGGCCGGCTGGTTGAAGCCGTTTTCGGCGATGGGCTTGGAGAACAGCTCGGTGAAGGTGTTCTTGACGTTGCCGATCTCGATGCGGTCCTGCGGGCGCTTGGGGCCGGCCAGCGACGGCGCCACGGTGCCCAGGTCCAGCGTCAGCAGCTTGGTGTAGTTGATGTCCTTGGCCTTGGGCACGCCGAACATCTTCTGCGCCTTGAAATAGGCCTCGAGGGCGGCGATTTCCTCGGCAGTGCGGCCGGTGCCTTCAAAGTAGTCGATGGTGCGTTCGTCGACCGGGAAAAAGCCCATGGTCGCGCCGTACTCGGGCGCCATGTTGCCGATGGTGGCCCGGTCGGTGACCGACAGGCTGGCGGTGCCTTCGCCGCAGAATTCGACGAACTTGCCCACCACCTTCTCGCGGCGCAGCATCTCGGTGATGGTCAGCACCAGGTCGGTGGCGGTCACGCCGCCGCGCAGCTTGCCCTTGAGCTCCACGCCGACCACGTCCGGCGTCAGGAAATAGACCGGCTGGCCCAGCATGCCGGCCTCGGCCTCGATGCCGCCCACGCCCCAGCCGACCACGCCGATGCCGTTGATCATGGTGGTGTGGCTGTCGGTGCCCACCAGCGAGTCGGGGTAGTAGACGCCGTTGTTCTTGTCACGGTGCACGCCGCGCGCCAGGTACTCGAGGTTGACCTGGTGCACGATGCCGAAGCCCGGAGGCACCACGCCGAAGGTGTCGAAGGCCTGCATGCCCCACTTCATGAACTGGTAGCGCTCGCGGTTGCGCTGGAACTCCAGCTTCATGTTCAGGTCGAGCGCGTTCTTGGTGCCGAAGTAATCGATCATGACCGAGTGGTCCACCACCAGGTCCACCGGCACCAGCGGCTCGATGCGCTTGGGGTCCTTGCCCATCTTGGCAGCCACCGAACGCATGGCGGCGATATCGGCCAGCAGCGGCACGCCGGTGAAGTCCTGCAGCACCACCCGCGCCACCACGAAGGGGATCTCGTCCTCGCGCTTGGCGTTGGCCTGCCAGTTGGCCAATTGGCGCACGTGCTCTTGCGTGACCTTGGCGCCGTCACAGTTGCGCAGCACCGATTCGAGCACGATGCGGATGGACACCGGCAAGCGCTGTACATCCACGCCCAGGGCCTTGCCCAGGGCCGGCAGCGAATAGAGCTGACAGGTTTTCTTGCCGATCTTGAAAGTCTTGAGAGTGTCGAACGTATTGTGCGGCATGATGGACTCCGTGATGTGACCGCGTAAAGCCGCCATTTTCAGGCGTTTTGACGCGCTTGTCATGCAATGCGGGACAAAGCGGGGGTTGGGTTGATGTCTTGTGTCTTATATAAGACTTGATCGATGCGTCAAAAGTTCCCGCGCGAGGCGGGAGCCGGGCCGACGTGCTCCCATGGTTTTACCAAGATCCGGCTATCGGCGGCATGACAGCGCGCAAGCAGCGGGCCGGTCGCCGACTCAGAACAGCCAGCCGCCGCGGTTCAGCTCGCGCTCGCAGCCCTTGTACTGGGCGCCGAAGCGTTCGGCGCGCGCCTGCACCTGCTGCGCCACCCGCTTGAGCCAGGCCTTGCGGTCGTAGCTGCGGTTGCGATAGCCGGTCCAGCCCTCATGGTAGTTCAGGTATTGGCCGTAGGCGTCCCATTTCGAGACGCCGTTGATGCGCTGGGTCTTGCTCATGTACCAGCCCATGAAGTCCAGCGCGTCGGAAAAGTTGTCGCGGCTGGCCAGCCAGCCGCCGGCCTCGCGCTTGTAGTCGGCCCAGGTTTCGTCCTTGGCCTGCGCATAGCCATAGGCCGAGCTGACCCGGCCCCAGGGAATGAACCCGAGGAAGTAGTAGCGCGGCGGCAGGGCGTCGTGCCGAAAGCTGGATTCCTGGTACATCATCGCGATCGGCACATTGACCGGCGCGCCCCATTTCTTCTGCACATCGAGGGCGGCATCGTGCCAGGAGGGCTTCTCGCGGAAGATGGCGCAGATGTTCTCGGGGTCGGCCGGAGGGCGCGTGCTGGCGCAGCCCGCCAGGGCAAGAAGGGTGGGCAGCAGGATCCAGCGTTCGAACATTGCGTCTCGTCTCTCCAGTCACTGCGGCATTCTAAGTGTTCTCCGGGCCATGTCCCGTCCAAGAACAGGGCCGATTTCCCGTCTTTTGTGCGAAAGGTCTTTGCATGTCCCGGCGTTGCCGCCGCGCGACGGATTTTTTATTTTGAATGAGAACGATTTGATTTATTAGTTAAGATGGCAGGCTCTCATGCACGCAAGCCGGTGGGCGGTGGCCATGGCCGGCCCGCGCACGGCAGGCCGCTTGCGTGGCCGCACATCCCCCTACGGACAACCACCATGAAGCCATTACCGCTCGCTTATCTCGCCGTGCTGCTGCCCTGGTACGCAGGCGTCATCCAGGCGCAAGCCGCGCCCGCCGCCGGCGGCGATGCCTCGATCACCCTGGACGCCGTCAGGGTCGAGGCCAGCGCCGACGCCTCCGCCGGCGGCCTGGCGCCGGCGTTCGCGGGAGGCCAGGTCGCCACGGGCGCGAAGGTCGGCATCCTCGGCACGCGCGACAACCTGGAAACCCCGTTCTCCATCACCGCCTACACCAACGAACTGATCCAGGACCGCCAGGCCAAGGGGGTGGGCGACGTCCTGCAGAACGACCCCGGCGTGCGGGTGGCGCGCGGGTTCGGCAACTTCCAGGAGTCGTATTTCATCCGCGGCTTCATCCTCAGCTCGGACGACATCGCGTACAACGGCCTCTACGGCCTGTTGCCGCGCCAGTACATCTCGACCCAGCTGTTCGAGCGCGTCGAGGTGCTGCGCGGCGCCTCGGCGTTTCTTACCGGCGCGCCGCCGTCCGGCGGCGGGATCGGCGGGGTGATCAACCTGGTTCCCAAGCGCGCGCCCAACGAGCCGCTGACGCGCTTTTCGGCCGGCTACGGCAGCGACAGCATGCTCGAGGCCTCGGCCGACATCGGCCGGCGCTTCGGCCCGGACGACAGCGTCGGGATCCGCATCAACGCCGCCCAGCGCGGCGGCGAGACCGCCATCGACGGCGAGCGCACCCGCACCACGGTGTTCGCGCTGGGCTTGGACTGGCGCGGCGAGCGCGCGCGCCTGTCGGCCGATATCGGCTACCAGGACAACCGCCTGAAGCGGGCGCGCCCCAATGTCACGCTGGCCGGCGATGCCGCCAAGGTGCCGGGCGCGCCCGACGCCGGCTCCAACTATGCCCAGCCCTGGTCGTACTCCAACGAGCGCGACGTGTTCGGCACGTTGCGCGGCGAATATGACTTCAACGACCGCATAACGGGCTGGGCCGCCTATGGCATGCGCCAGAGCAAGGAGGAGAACTCGCTGGCCAACCTGAATGGCGTCAACGGCGCGGGGCAGGGCAAGTTCTACCGCTTCGACAACGCCCGCGAGGATACCGTCAACACGGGCGAGATCGGCCTGCGCGCCAAGGCGCGCACCGGCCCGGTGGGACACGAACTGGTCGCCTCGGCGTCCTATTTCGACCTCGAGAAGAAGAACGCCTATGTCATGGACTTCTTCAACCAGTTCGACACCAGCATCTACGACCCCGTCAGCTACGCCAAGCCGGCCATCAGCAGCACCGCGTTTCGCGGCAACGACATGGACGATCCCGCCAAGCAGGGCGTCATCCGGCTGGCCAGCTATGCGCTGGGCGACACCATGTCGTTCTTCGACGACAAGGTGTTGCTGACCGCCGGCATCCGCCACCAGCGCCTCTACCAGCGCGACTACAGCTACGACACGGGCATCGGCGGCACGCCCTACGAGCAAAGCCACAACTCGCCCGCCGCCGGCCTGGTGGTGCGCGTGACTCCCCAGGTGTCGCTGTACGCCAACTACATCGAGGCCCTGTCGGCGGGCGACACCGCGCCGCAGACCGCCAACGGCCTGCCGGTGGTCAACCACGGCGAATCGCTGGCGCCCTATGTGTCCAAGCAGAAGGAAGTGGGCGTCAAGTTCGAGCACGACGGCCTGGGCGGCGGCCTGGCGCTCTTTTCCACCGACAAGCCGCGCGGGTTCGTGGGCGATGACCAGGTCTTCCGCGCTTCGGGCAAGGACCGCCACCGCGGGGTCGAACTGACGACTTACGGCGAGCTCACGCGCAGCGTGCGCGTGCTGGGCGGGCTGACCTGGCTGGACGCCAAGCAGCTCAGCACCGGCAACGCCGCCACCGACGGCAAGCGCGTCATCGGCGTGCCGCGCTTCCAGGCCAACCTCGGCGTGGAGTGGGACATCCCCGGCGTGCAGGGCCTGACCGTGGACGGACGCGTGGTCTATACGGGCTCGTCCTATGCGGATGCGGCCAACACCCTGGAGGTGCCGGGCTGGACGCGCCTGGACGCCGGCCTGCGCTACATGACCGATATCGGCGGCCATCTGGTGACCTGGCGCGCCCGCGTCGAGAACATCGCCAACCGCGACTACTGGTCCTCCGTGGGCGGCTACCCCGGCAATGGCTACCTGGTGCTGGGCGGTCCGCGCACCTTCACGCTGTCGGCTTCGATGGAGTTCTGACGCCGCGGGCGGCGTGCAACGGAATGACGCCTGGCGTAAGCTAGGCGCCATGCAGGAGCCTCCGCAGAGAACCCGGCAGGAGCATCGATGCGGCTGCCTGCCTGGCCGCAGGACCGAGGCTGACGTCCTGCATAGGTTGAAACTCAATGCGGAGGGATGCGATGGAACCCGCTCGTGCGACGGATATCGAGGTCTTGTTCTTTGACGTGCTGGGAACCGTCGTCGATTGGCGCGGCAGCATCGCGGACGAGGTCGCCGCATTCCTCAAGCGCCATGCGCTGCCTCATGTCGATGCCCATCAATTCGCGGATGCCTGGGTCGGGCAATATGATGCCGCCATCGAGCCGATCCGCGCCGGACAGCGAGCCTTTGCCCCTCTCGATATCATCAACATGGAGAATCTGCAGGCTTGCCTGGCGCAGTTCGATCTGACGCCATCGCGGTTCGCTCGCAGCGAACTGGAAACCCTGAACCATGCATGGCACAAGCTGCGGCCTTGGCCCGATTCGGTAGCAGGTATCGCTCAGCTGAAGCAGCGCTTTATCGTTGCGCCTTTGTCCGATGGGCATACCAGGTTGCTGGTCGACATGGCCAGGCACGCTGGCCTGCCGTGGGACATGGTTTTTGGTGCGGACGCTTCCCGATCCTATAAGCCTGCACCCCAAGCCTATCTGCATGCCTGTGCATTGTTGGACGTGCCCCCGCAACGCGCCATGCTGGTCGCCGCGCATGGCTACGATCTGGATGCGGCTCGCTCATGCGGGCTGAAAACAGCCTATGTCCAGCGCCAGCGCGCAGCGGATCCGTCGAAGGCAGGTTATCGGGGGGCGCCTGAAAATTGGGACTACCAGGCTGGCAGCCTGACCGAGTTGGCGCAGTTGCTGGCCAAGGCCGCCTGATCGTGTCAGCGGTTGGGCAGCACAAACTCCACCCGGCGGTTCTGGGCGCGTCCTTGCGGATTGTCCGCCCCGTTGGCGAGCTGGTTTGGCTGTACGGGCCTGGCAGCCCCCAGGCCCCTGACCGACAGTTTCGCCGCGTCTACCCCGTGAGCGCCCAGCCACTGCGCAACGGCCTGGGCCCGTCGCAATGACAGGCCCTTGTTATAGGAGTCCGAGCCCTTGGAGTCCGTGTGACCTTCAATGGCGACGATGCCGGTGGCGGGGGATTTGATCAGCTTCGCGATGTCCTGCAGAGTGGGTTCGGCCGCGGCGAGTATGTCGGCCTTGTCGAAATCGAAGAGTACGTCGCCCATCATGGCGATGGTGACGGCATCCTTGCCCTGCCGTACCGACACGCCTTCATGGCGCGCGGCCAGCGCACCCACTTGGGCGCTCAGGTCCGATATGCCGCCGTCGGTGTCGGACGGCAAGCCCTTCAGGTCCAGGATGGTCGCCTGCAAGCCCAGTATCGTGCTCTTATAGGGCGGCTCTTGCGCCATGGAACCGCTGGAGACGGCAAGCAGCGCCAGCGCCGCCAGCAACGTTGGCCCGGCAGGATGGGTCGCCATCTCAGCGGTCGGTGATCTGGATGGCGTCGAAAGTCTCGACACCCGGGATCGTCAGCGAAACCTCTTTGATTTCCTTGGGCGGGGCGGGAAACTTGCCCTGCCAGCTGCCCGCGATGGGCGCATCGCTTGACGTCCGTATCAGTACCTTGGGATTCGTCAGCGGTACATCGTTGCTATCTTTCAATAGCAGGTGTTTCTTATTGCCTGCGATCACGTAAAAGCTGTTCTCGTAGTCGCTTTTGCTGATCTGCGAGTAGATCGTCTCCGTCTTGCCCATGACAACGGGCTTGAACCGGATCTTGATGGACAGGATCTCGCCACTGCGCACGGCGTCGATCACTTGTCCTTCGGCGCTGCCGGAGTTGGTCAGGCCAGTGGCCAGAGGGGTGGAGGGCTCGGCTTGAGCGGCGCTCGCCAATGCCATGCAGAATCCAAGAACGCAGGCCATGGTGGTCTTGCTGGTCGAAGCCACAATAGATTCCTTTGCTGTCGAGAAACTGGAAGAGGATTTGCCAAGGCAATGGTGTAACCCTCCAAACCCGTCTTGCCTGCAAGAATATGATTCTGTTTATTGGGCGTCGGTTGCAATCTTTTTGAAATGTTTCATGCGCGGTCTGCACGAAAACGCGGGCATGCCGCCCCCAAGGGGGCCTGGGTCTTCAGGGCTGCAAGCGCGTACAGCAAAAAGAAAGGCCCGCCTTGCGGCGGGCCCTTTGTCATGGCCGAAGACCGGCTCAGACCTCGATCACGTCGGCCACATCCTTGTAGTCGGGGATGCGGTCGAAGTTCAGGTACTGGTAGATCTGGTCGCCGCTCTTGTTGATGACGCCCATATCGGCCATGTACTCCTCGCGGGTCGGGATGCGGCCCAGGCGCGAGCAGATCGCCGCCAGTTCCGCCGAGCCCAGGTACACGTTGGTGTTCTTGCCCAGGCGGTTGGGGAAGTTGCGCGTGCTGGTGGACATGACCGTCGCGCCCTCGCGCACTTGCGCCTGGTTGCCCATGCACAGCGAGCAGCCCGGCATTTCGGTGCGCGCGCCGGCCGTGCCGAAGACGCCGTAGTGGCCTTCCTCGGTGAGCTGCTGCGCGTCCATCTTGGTCGGCGGCGCCACCCACAGCTTGACCGGAATGTCGCGCTTGCCTTCCAGCAGCTTGGACGCCGCGCGGAAATGGCCGATGTTGGTCATGCAGCTGCCGATGAACACTTCGTCGATCTTGGCGCCGGCGACATCCGACAGCGTCTTGACGTCGTCGGGGTCGTTCGGGCAGGCCACGATGGGCTCGTGGATGTCGGCCAGGTCGATCTCGATCACGGCGGCGTAGTCGGCGTCGGCGTCCGGCTCCAGCAGCTTGGGATCGGCCAGCCAGGCTTCCATGGCCTTGATGCGGCGGCCCAGCGAGCGTTCGTCTTCATAGCCGTTGGCGATCATCCACTTCAGCATCACGATGTTGCTGTTGATGTACTCGATGATCGGCTCTTTGTGCAGGCGCACCGAGCAGCCGGCGGCCGAGCGTTCGGCCGAGGCGTCGGACAGCTCGAAGGCTTGCTCGACCTTCAGGTCGGGCAGACCTTCGATTTCCAGGATGCGGCCCGAGAAGATGTTCTTCTTGCCTTGCTTGGCCACGGTCAGCAGGCCTTGCTTGATGGCATACAGCGGGATCGCATTGACCAGGTCGCGCAGCGTGACGCCGGGTTGCATCTTGCCCTTGAAGCGCACCAGCACCGATTCCGGCATGTCCAGCGGCATCACGCCGGTCGCCGCGGCGAAGGCCACCAGGCCCGAGCCGGCGGGGAACGAAATGCCGATCGGGAAGCGCGTGTGCGAGTCGCCGCCGGTGCCGACCGTGTCGGGCAGCAGCATGCGGTTCAGCCACGAGTGGATGACGCCGTCGCCGGGGCGCAGCGAAATGCCGCCGCGCGTGCTGATGAACTGCGGCAGGGTGTGGTGCGTCTTGACGTCCACCGGCTTGGGATAGGCGGCGGTATGGCAGAACGACTGCATCACCAGGTCGGCCGAGAAGCCCAGGCAGGCCAGGTCCTTCAGCTCGTCGCGGGTCATCGGGCCGGTGGTGTCCTGGCTGCCCACCGAGGTCATCTTCGGCTCGCAATAGGTGCCCGGGCGGATGCCCTGGCCTTCCGGCAGGCCGCAGGCGCGGCCGACCATCTTCTGGGCCAGCGTGTAGCCCTTGCCGGTGTCGGCCGGGTTATTGGGCAGGCGGAACAGGGTGGAGGGCGGCAGGCCCAGGGCCTCGCGCGCCTTGGCGGTCAGGCCGCGGCCGATGATCAGCGGAATGCGGCCGCCGGCGCGCACTTCGTCGAACAGCACGTCCGACTTGACCGTGAACTCGGCGATGGTCTCGCCATTCTTGATGGCCTTGCCGTCGTACGGGCGCAGTTCCACCACGTCGCCCATTTCCATTTTCGAGACGTCCAGCTCGATCGGCAGGGCGCCGGCGTCTTCCATCGTGTTGTAGAAGATGGGCGCGATCTTGCTACCCAGGCAGACGCCGCCGAAGCGCTTGTTGGGCACGAACGGGATATCTTCGCCGGTGAACCAGAGCACCGAGTTGGTGGCCGATTTGCGCGATGAGCCGGTGCCGACCACGTCGCCGACGTAGGCGACCAGGTGGCCTTTTTCCTTCAGCGATTCGATGAACTGCACGGGACCGCGCTTGCCGTCTTCCTCGGGCTCGAACGCCGCGCCGTCGCGCTTGTTCTTCAGCATCGCCAGGGCGTGCATCGGGATATCGGGGCGCGTGGTGGCGTCGGGGGCGGGCGACAGGTCGTCCGTGTTGGTTTCGCCGGGTACCTTGAAGACCGTGACGGTCAGGCTTTGCGGCACTTCCGGACGGCTGGTGAACCATTCGGCATCGGCCCAGCTCTGCAGCACCGACTTGGCGTTGGCGTTGCCCTTGTCCGCCTTCTCCTTGACGTCGTGGAAGGCGTCGAACATCAGCAGGGTCTTCTTCAGCGCGTCTGCGGCGATGGTGCCGACCTCGGCGTCGTCCAGCAGTTGCACCAGCGGGCCGATGTTGTAGCCGCCGAGCATCGTGCCCAGCAGTTCGGTCGCCTTGGCGCGGTCGATCAGGGCACACGATTCGGTGCCGAAGGCCACGGCGGCCAGGTACGAGGCCTTGACCTTGGCGGCGTCGTCCACGCCGGCGGGCACGCGGTAGGTCAGCAGCTCCAGCAGATTCTGCGCCTCGCCATCCGGCGGGTTTTTCAGCAGCTCGATCAGGTCAGCGGTTTGTTGCGCGGACAGCGGCAGCGGCGGAATGCCCAGGGCTGCGCGGTCGGCGACGTGTTGACGGTACGTTTCCAGCATGGATGGCCTGCGTAATAGTCGGGTTGGAACAAGGGTTGTAGCCGGGATTGTAGAGGGATAGGGGCAATGCCGCAAATGTCTTATATCTTATATAAGACTTGCCTGGCAGCACATCGGGGCCTATCCCGGCGTAGAATGCCCGTTGGACCCGCAGGGCGTTGTTTTTATTGTTGTTTCGGTATCAATATGGCCTATTTCCGTCGCTACACCACGCCCCATCCCTATGGGCAGACCCTGCGCGCTGGCGCCGCGGCCGGCCGCGCCAGCGCCGCGCGCGACGGCTTGCGGGCGCTGGATGGGCCGTTCGTGGTGGCCGACCTGGAAACCACCGGGCTGTCCGTTGCCACGTGCGAAATCCTCGAATTCGCCGCCGTGCGCGTCAGCGCATGCGGGCAGATCGAGCGCGAGTTCACCCAGGTGGTGCGCACCGACGGCAGGGTGCCGCCGTTCATTTCGCGCCTGACCGGCATCACCCAGGCCGAAGTCGAGCGCGATGGCGTGCCGGTGCGGCAGGCGTTCGGCGACTTCCTCGACTTCATCGAGGGCGGGCCGCTGTTTTTCCATAACGCTTCGTTCGATCGCCGCTTCCTGCAGGCCGCGGCCGATCGCACCGGCCTGCCGTTCGAGGCGCAGACCCATTGCACGCTGATGCTGGCGCGCCAGGCCTGGCCCGAGCTGCCGTCGCACAAGCTGAACGTGCTGGCCCGCCATCTCGGCGCGTCCGAGCCGACCCACCGGGCCCTGGCCGACGTGCGCACCACCGTGGCCGTGGCGTTGGCTGCGCGTGCGCGGCTGGCGGCGCAGGGCTGAGGGGCGGGCGCCATGGCGGCAAGCGATACCCCGGGCGCTTCGGCGGGCGAGTTCGACGCCATTCGCGACGCCGTGCGCGGCTTTGCCGCCGAGCGCCAGTGGGAGCCGTTCCATTCGCCCAAGAACCTGGCCATGGCGCTGGCCGGCGAGGCCGGCGAGCTGGTCGCCGTCTTCCAGTGGCTGACCGAGGCCGGCTCGCGCGAGCTGACGCCGTCGCAGCGCCAGGCGGCCGCCGACGAAATCGCCGACGTGCAGCTGTACCTGGTTGCGCTGGCCGATCAGCTTGGGCTGGACATCCCCGCCGCCGTGGCCGCCAAGATGCGCAAGAACGCGCTCAAGTATCCGGCCGAGCGCTTTCGCGGCAGCGCCCGCAAGTACAACGACGAAAGCGGGCGCTGAGCGGGCCTACAGCACCTTCTGCTCGTGGTGGACCTGGGGCGGCTCGGCAAAGCACTCGCCCACCAGCTTGCGCCATTCCTGGAAATCGGCCGATTGGCGGAAATCCACCATATGGTTGTCCACCGTCTCCCAGTCCACCACCAGGGTGTAGCGCTGCGGCGCCTCGATCGAGCGGTGCAGCGCCACGCCGTGGCAGCCACGCGCGCGCATGAACAGCGGCCTGGCCTGCGCCACGCCTGCTTCGAAATCGGCCTCGCGGCCGGGTTGCACCAGGATGCTGGCAATTTCCTGAATCATTGAAGCGTCTCCCCTTGGTTGGGCCGCCGGCCTGGCGGCATCGCGGCAGTATGACGCAAAAGTGCCTGCGCCGGCGCCCGCGCGGGAGGCTGGGCGTATGATGCAGGTTCGACCGCGAGCCCAAGGAGGCGCGTCATGCATTACCTGCTTTTCTACGATGTGATCCCGGACTACCCGGCGCGCCGCGCGCAGTACCGGGCCGAGCACCTGGCGCTGGCCCGCGCCGCGGCGCAACGTGGCGAACTGGTGCTGGCCGGCGCGCTGGCCGACCCCATCGACGGCGCCGTGCTGTTGTTCACCGGCGATACGCCGGCCGCCGCCGAAGCGTTCGCGGCCGCCGACCCGTACGTGCGCGAAGGACTGGTAACCCATTGGCGCGTGCGTCCATGGACCACGGTGGTGGGCGAACAGGCCAGCCAGCCGGTGCCCGACTGATTCTTCCCATCCTCCCTATTCCCTGCATCCAGTCCAGTGCGGGCGCGCCGCGCCCCTGACCGCGCATCATGCCTCTGTCCCATTTGTTGTTGGCGTTATCGGTGGTTTTCATCTGGGGCACGAACTTCGTCGTCATCAAGTGGGCGCTGGCGGATTTTCCGCCGTTCCTGTTCGCGGCCCTGCGCTTTCTGCTGTCGGTGCTGCCCTGGGTCCTGCTGTTTCGCCGCCCCGCGGTGCCCTGGAGCCGGCTGGCTGCCTTCGGCGTCCTGCTGGGCGTGGGGCAGTTCGGCGTCCTGTACTGGGCGATGCAGCGCGACATCACGCCGGGGATGGCCTCCCTGCTGGTCCAGTCCCAGGTCTTCTTCACCATCCTGATGTCCATGGCATTCACGGGCGAGCGCATGCGCCTGTGGCAGGCGCTGGCCCTGGCGCTGGCGGTGGCCGGCTATGCGGTGGTGGCCTGGTACAGCGTTGCCGATCCCGGCGCGGCCATCACCTTGCTGGGCGTGGGCCTGGTGCTGCTCGCCGGATTGAGCTGGGCCTGCGCCAACATGGTGGCGCGCACGGCGGGGCGGGTCAACATGGTGGGGTTCATCGCCTGGAGCAGCCTGTTCGCCGTGCCCCCCATCCTGCTCATCAGCCTTTTGGCCGAGGGGCCTGCTGCCATCGCCCAGGCCGTGATCCATGCCTCGCCGGCGGCCTGGACGGCGGTGCTGTGGCAGGCCGTGGGCAATACCGTATTCGGCTTCGGCGCCTGGAACTGGCTGCTTGCCCGCCATCCCGCCACGACCGTCGCGCCCATGGCGCTGCTGGTGCCGGTGTTCGGCATGCTGGCCTCGACGCTGCTGCTGGATGAAAGCCTGCCCGGCTGGAAGCTGTCCGCGGCCGCGCTGGTGCTGGGCGGGCTGGCCCTCAACCTTTATGCGGGGCGGCTGGACGCCGCCGCGCGCATGGCGCGGGCCGGCCGCTGAATCATGAGCATCCTGCAGCACGTGTTGTTCCTGGCCTGCGTCGCGCTGGCCACTTACGCGCAAACCATGACGGGCTTTGCCTTCGGGCTGGTGCTGCTGGGGCTGACCGGCCTGCTGGCCGTCGCGCCCTTGCCGGACATGGCCAATACGGTGAGCATTCTTACCCTGGTCAACGCGCTGGTGGTCATCGGCCGCGCGCGGCCGCAGGTCGACTGGACGCTGGTGCGGCCGGCCCTGGTCAGCAGCCTGGCCGGCGTCGCGCTGGGCGTCTTCATGCTCGACTGGATCTCCGGCAGCGCCGCCGTGCTGCTGCAGTGGCTGCTGGGGCTGACCATCCTGGCGTGCGCGATCCAGCTGGTGGCGCGCGCGCGGCCGCTGGCGCGCGTCTCGTCGCGGCGCAGCTTCGTGGGCTTCGGCGTGGTGTCGGGCGTGCTGGGCGGGCTGTTCTCCAGCGCCGGCCCTCCGATGGTGTATCACCTGTACCGCCAGCCGCTGCCGCTGGCCACCATACGCAACAGCCTGCTGATCCTGTTCTCGTGCAATGCCATGACGCGGCTGGCCCTGGTCGGCGCGCAGGGCAGTCTGCACACCATCACCTTCTGGCTCAGCCTGGAGGCATTCCCGGTCGTGGTCGCGCTCACCTGGCTGGTGCGCCGCTACGCATCGGCGCGCTCCATCCACACGGTCAAGCGCCTGGTCTTCGTGTTGCTGGTGGCCGCCGGGCTGGGCCTGCTGGTGCCGGCCAGCGGCGCGCTGTGGACCATGTGGCATTGATCGCAGCACTGCGAAAGTCGGGCCGTTGGGATGATCGCGCTTAGGCATGAGCGCAAAACGGCTGGAGCCGCGCAGCGTTCCACGCCATAAGCATGAAGCCGCACGGCGGTGCTCATGCGCCTGCGATCGTGCAAACGGCGCGGGGGCACCGTCGCGTCCGCTTGCGGCTTAGTTCGCACGGGGCAGGGCCGCTCCGCCAAAACTCATGCAAACGCCCCGATCGGCCTTTTGCCGGATTCCGGCAGGCTGGGCGCGCGGCAATCATTGCCTCACCGGCGCTTGAGTTCTGTTGCACAAAACAAAGGGGAGCCAGGCGGCGGTCCGCCTGCCGGTCGGAAATCGGCGAGCGTGTTCCGTCGCTTTACGGAATCGGAGGAACCCTGAAATGAAGAAGATCGCAACTTTGGCGGCGTTGGCGGCATCCGCCGCGCTGGTTGGTCCGGCCCTGGCCGGCGGCAGTCACAGCAGCAGCGGCGTCGGCGCCTATGGCGGCTCGGTCAAGGGATCGGTGGAATCGATCTCCAACGGCAGCGCGGCGGCCGCCAGCCAGGTCATGGGCACCGGCTTTTCCAAGCAATTCGCCAGCGGCGAAACCAGCGGCTACGCCAGCATGGGCGGCGCCATTCATCGCGACGGGGTCGAGGTATGGACCGATACGTCGCAATACTCGAAGACCAACGGTTTTGGCATGACCGGCGGCAATGCGCCCGCGCAGATCGGCGACGTCATCGTCAACGGCGCCGGCGCCTTCGCCGAGAGCAATACCGAAGCGATCGCCAAGGGCAAGTTCCAGATGTTCCAGATCGGCCGGATCGGCGGCTACGGGCATCGCTGAAACACGTCAACCCAGAACGCCGGACGGTTCCGGCCGTCCGGTACAAGGGGGCATCATGAAGACCATGCTAGTCGTACTTTCGCTGTCGCTGGCCTCGTTCGGCGCCGCCGCGCAGACCAGCACCAGCAACGCCACGTCGTCGACCAGCGCTTCGGCGGGCGTGAACGCCGCGGGCAATAGCCAGGGTGTGACATTCAACTCGGACAACAGCGGCTCCAGTTCCCTGAAGACGGTGCCCGCGGTGGGTGCGGCAGCCTTCTACGGTTCGTTCTCGACCGACAGTTGCATGGTGTCGGGCGGGGCCGGAGGCGCGGTGCTGGGGTTCGGCATGAATTTCGCGGTGCCGGTGGAAGACCAGAATTGCAGTCTGCGGCGCAACTTCGAACGCACCATGCAAGCGGCCGCCTCGACCAAGGATGACTCGAAGGCGCGCAAGCTGGAGACCGCCGCGATAGACATGCTGTGCCAGACCGACGATGCCACCCGCGCCGCGCTGTCGGCGCAGGGGCTGTGTTCGGATCTCACGCCGGTGGCCGTCGTGCCGTCGGTGCGCCGCCAGGTGCCGGTCAACGCGGCCGCGGCGCGCGCCCGCATCGACGATCTGTATACGCCGGGCTGATCGCCCGCCCGTTTCAGCGCGGCTGCGGCGGCGCGCTGGCCATGGCGGCCGGCGCGTCCGGCGCCAGCGGCGCCTGGGGCTCGCGCAACAGCATCGTGCTGGGCGGCGCCATGTCCAGGCCGGCCTCGGCCAGTTGCTTCAGGACGCGGAACCACAGATCGCTGCGCACGGTATAGGCCGAGCGCGGCGAGCTCACATAGCCCTTGGCGTTGAAGATCAGGTGGCCGGCCTCGATGCCGTCCAGGTAGACCGCGGCGGCGGGATTGTCGAGGATATCGCCGTGCGCCTCGAAAATCTCCAGCATCAGGGTGCGCACCTGTTCGGCGTCGACCGACAGCGGCATCGGCAGCCTGATCTGAACCAGTCCCAGCGGATTGGCATGCGTGACGTTGCGCACCGTCTTGGTGATGAACTCCGAATTGGGCACGATGACCGTGGAGCGGTCTCCCATCTGGATTTCGGTGGCGCGTACGTTGATGCGCAGGATGTCGCCCTCGACGCCGCCCAGCGAGACCCAGTCGCCCACTTTCACCGGCCGCTCCGCCAGCAGGATCAGGCCCGAAACGAAATTCTGCACCACCGCCTGCAGGCCGAAACCGATGCCCACCGACAGCGCGCTGGCGATCCACGCCACGCGTTCCAGCCCCAGGCCGAGCGCGGACAGGCCCAGCGCGGCGGCGGTCACCACGCCGGCATAGCCGAACAGCGTGGCCGCGGAAATCTGCATGCCCGGATCGAGTTCGGTGGTCGGCAGGTAGCGGGTGGTCAGCCAGCGCTTGAGCAGCCGCACGATCAGCAGGCTGAGCGCCAGGACCAGCAGGGCCTGCAGCAGCGCGGCGGGCCGGATCTGCACCTCGCCGATCTGCAGCCCCTTGTGCACCTGGTCCAGACGGTGCACCAGGTCCATCGGGCCCTCGCCGAAGGGCGACAGCAGCAGCACCACCGCGGCCAGCATGACCGCCACGCGGCAAGCCCCCGACAGCAGCACCGCCGCCTGCGTGCGCAGGCGCAACTGGGCGCCGGCATCGCTGTCGCGGTTCGAGCCCAGCAGGGTGCTGAAACCGTCGTCGATCAGCACGACCAGCAGATAGGTCGAGCACAGCACGACCAGCGTCCACATGGCCTGCTTGATGAGGAATGTGCCGAATGCGGCATAGCCGATGACCAGCGTGAGCAGGCCGGTACAGAGCACCGACCACAGCGTGGTGTTGAGCACCGCCAGCCAGAATGGCCGCGGCGGGGCGCGATTGTCCTCGCTCTCCAGCGCAAGCTGGCGGCGCACGCGCTCGGCGCGGGCCAGCGCCGCCAGCAGCACCAGTCCCAGCACGGCGGCCATCACCACGCCCAGCGTGATCGTGCTGGTCAGGCTGGAGTTCAGCAGCACCGGCAGGCGCTCGGCCAGCCAGATCGCCACCACCAGCAGGCCCAGCGTCGGCGGCACCCAGCCCAGGGCGCGCGCAACCTGGTCGGGAATCGGCGGCAGCCGCCAGGTCGGGCGCACCGTCGACAGCAGCGCCTGGCCCAGCCCGCCGACGTAGCCGCCGAAGCATACGGTGGCGACCAGGTTGGACAGCAAGGTCTCGGTACTGTCCGACAGGCTGGCGCTCCAGGAAACGCCCATGCGCAGCAATTGCGCGATGAGCCCGGGCGTGGCCACCCACATCAGGACGATGGTCAGGGCCAGGAAAGAGCGGCGCAGACGGCCCGGCGGCAACTTGGTGGCGGTCAGCTGCAGGATGACCCGGCCGATCCAGGCGCGCAGCGCCACCACCGCGGCCATGCCGACCAGCAGTACGCCCCAGATCCAGGCCGGCGTCTGCACGGCCGCTTCGGCCAGTTCGTCGCGCAGCGCCGCCAGGCGCGTCAGGTCGCGCGGGATCTCGGCGCGCCATTCGGTCCAGAAATCGCTCGAGACGACCGAGTCGCGCCGTTCGCCCAGCCGCACCTGGAATTGATTGCGCCGCAGCGCCGAAATCTGCTCGGCCGTCTGGCCGGCTTCGACCGACAGCAGGCGCGCCAGCTTGATCTGCGCGTCCAGGTTGCGGTGCGACTTTTCCAATTGGGCCCGTTGCTGGGCCACGTCGGGGGCTTCCTTGGCGCCTTCGGCCACGGCCCCCAGCTCGCTCAGCCGGGCCGAAACGCTGGCCAGTTGCGGGCTCAGCGTTTCGGCCAGCGCGTCCGCCTTGGCCTGGATGTCCAGCACGTCCGAGCGGTTCTTGACCAGTTGGGGATCGTCGGCCTTGTCGTCGAGCTGCTTGCGGATGTCATCGACCTGCTTGCGCGCCTGGGTGAGGATGGCGTCGGCGTCGGCCGGGCTAGGGGGTTGGGCGCCGGCCGGCATCGCGGCAAACAGCGTCGCCAGGGCCAGCAGCAGCATGGCCAGCAAGGTGCGCGGCGCCAGGCGGCGCGAGGGAAATGACGGATTCATGGTCATGGCCGTTACTGCCGTCGTTGGGGACGCATCGTCCCCGCCGGCGGCAGGTGAAACGAGGGTTTTCCAGGATCACCGGAGAAGGGCAGTTTACGCGCTTGGCGGCCGGCGGCTGCGACCGCTCGCAAGCGCTGGTTGCGCGGCGTATCAGCGGGACGGCTTGCGGGCGGGCTGGCCGTTTCCCAGTACCTCGGTGGCCACTTCCAGCCAGGCGCGCGCTGCGTGGGACAGATAGCGGTCGCGCACGCGAATATGGCCGATTTCCCATTGCAGGCCGGCCTTGGCCAGGCGAGCCGTGCTCAGCCCGCGCGTCTTCAGGCGCTGTACCAGCGGTTCGGGCAGCAGCGCCACGCCCAGGTCGGCCGAGGCCATCGCGGCCAGGAAGTCCCAGTGCGCGCTCTGCGCCGCGATGCGCGGCGCAAAGCCGGCCTGTGCGCAGGCCTGGCGCAGGCGGCGGGTCAGCGCGAAATCGTCGGTGGGCAGCAGCAGCGGCAGGTCGCGCAGCGCCGTCAGCGGCAGGGCGGTCTTGCCTGCCCAGGCGGCCGCCGGCGGGCCGATCACCCATAGCGCATAGCTGCCGAACCGGGTGGCCTGCAGCGGGCCGGGGTCCTGTATCGGCAGGACGGTGGCGCCTACCTCCAGTTCGCCGGCGGCCACCAGCCGCTCGACCGCCTGGCCGGTGTCCTCGCGCAGGCTCAGGCGAATATGCGGATGGCGTTCGCGAAAGCGCTTGACGACCGGCGTGAACAGCAGGTTGATCATCGGCGGGATGCCGACCTCCAGCTCGCCGCGCTGCAGGTCGACCGCTTCGCGCACCTCCGCGTCCAGCTGGCGCATGGCGCCCAGGATGTGCAGGCCGCGTTCGTAGACGATGCGGCCGGTATCGGTGGGGCGGGCCGTGTGCCCGTCGCGGATCAGCAGCGGCGTGCCGACCTCATCCTCCAGCTGGCGGATCATCTTGCTGACTGTCGACTGGGTCACGAACAGCGCGCGCGCCGCCTGCGTGAAGCTGGCCGTGCGCACCGTCTCGACGAAGTAGCGCAAGGCGCGCACGTCCATGGGCGGAAACTCGCAAACGATGAAAAAAACGAATCGATTGGATGATTTTAAGTCATTACGAGATTTGCCGCGGGCTGCCTATACTGCGGAAAAATTTGGTCGCACCGGCCATCCGGTGGACGTTTTGACGGAAAACGCCGCGGCAGACGGCGCCCGGGCACAGGAGGCGCGACGCAATCCCACCCGGACTGCGCGCCGTGGCCACCATTGATGTCTGGAGACAGCATGCATCTCGAACGTATTCGCCATCCCGGCCTGCGCGCCCGGTTGGCTTCCCCCCAGGAAGCGGCCCGGCTGGTCCACGACGGCATGACCGTCGGCATGAGCGGGTTCACGCGCGCGGGCGACTGCAAATCGGTGCCGGCGGCGCTGGCCGAAAGAGCCGCCGCCGAGCCGCTGCGCATCACGCTGCTGACCGGCGCCTCGCTGGGGCATGACACCGACAAGCTGCTGGCGCAGGCCGGCGTGCTGGCGCGCCGCATGCCGTTCCAGGTCGACACCACGCTGCGGCGCAAGATCAACCAGGGCGAGATCGCCTTTGTCGACCAGCACTTGTCCGAAACCGTCGAGCAGTTGCGCGCCGGCCATATCGGCCCCATCGACATCGCCATCGTCGAGGCGGCTGCCATCACCGAAGACGGCGGCATCGTGCCGACCATGTCGGTCGGCAACTCGGCCTCGTTCGTCGAGCAGGCCCGCCTGGTCATCGTCGAGCTCAATCTCGGCGTGCCCGCGGCCATCGAAGGCCTGCACGACATCGTGATCCCGGGCGCGCGGCCCGGCCGCCAGCCCCTGCCGCTGGTGTCGGTCGACCAGCGCATCGGCGCGCCCTGCATCGCGGTGGACCCCGACAAGATCGCCGCCATCGTCGTCACCAACGAACCGGACAGTCCCTCAAACGCCTTGCCGCCCGACGAGGAGACCGGCGCCATCGCCGGCCACATCGTCGGCTTCCTGCGCCAGGAAGTGAACCAGGGGCGCCTGAGCCGCTCGCTGCTGCCCCTGCAGGCCGGCATCGGCACGATCGCCAATGCCGTGCTGCACGGGTTCGGCGAGTCGGAATTCGAGGGGCTCACCATGTACTCGGAAGTGCTGCAGGACAGCGCGATCGAACTCCTGGACCAGGGCAAGCTGAGTTTCGCCTCGGCCTCGTCCATCACGGTCTCGCTGCCGGTGTACGAACGCATCCTGGGCAACCTCGAGCACTACCGCCAGCGCATCGTGCTGCGCCCGCAGGAAATCAGCAACGCGCCCGAGCTGGTGCGCCGCCTGGGCGTGATCGCCATCAACACGGCGCTGGAGTTCGACATCTACGGCAACGTCAACTCCACCCATGTGGGCGGCACCCATATGATGAACGGCATCGGCGGTTCGGGGGACTTTGCGCGCAACGCGCACCTGTCCATCTTCGTGACCAAGTCCATGGCCAGGAACGGCGATATTTCCAGCGTGGTGCCCATGGTCTCGCATGTGGACCACAACGAGCACGACGTCGATATCCTGGTGACCGAGTGCGGGCTGGCGGACCTGCGCGGCCTGGCGCCGCGCGAGCGCGCTCGCGCCATCATCGCCCATTGCGTGCATCCCTCGTACCGCGATGCGCTGCGCGATTACTTCGAGCGCGCCTGCAGGCGCGGCGGGCAAACGCCCCATCTGCTGGAGGAGGCCTTCTCCTGGCACCAGCGCTACAACGAAACCGACACGATGCGGCTGGCGGCGCCGGCGGCCCGGCGCGTGGCCTGAATGTGCGGCGGGCCCCCATGAGGGGGCCCGCGCAGGCAAGCCGGCTGGGTCAGCGCGCGGCCGCGGCCGACGTGGCCGGCGCCGGCGCGTCCGCCTCGTCGTCCTTGAAGCGGCGCAGCAGCGTCGCGGCCAGCGGGCCGGAAATGTTGTGCCAGACGCTGAAGATCGCGCTGGGCACGGCGGCCAGCGGCGAGAAGTGCGCGGTGGCCAGCGCCACCCCCAGTCCCGAGTTCTGCATGCCCACCTCGATCGAAAGCGTCTTGCGCTTGGCCACGCCCAGCCCGCAGGCCCTGCCCAGCAGATAGCCGATCAGCAGGCCCAGGCCGTTGTGCAGCACGACCACGGCGAAAATCATCAATCCGCTGGTGGCGATACGGGCCTGGTTGCCGGCCACGACCGCCGCCACGATGGCCACGATGGCGGCCACCGACACCAGCGGCAGCGCGTCCACGCACACCTTGACCTTCTCGCGCAGCAGGTACTGCGCCAGCACTCCCAGCACGATGGGCAGGATGACCACCTGCACGATGGACCAGAACATGGCCGCGGCGCTGACCTCGATCCATTGGCTGGCCAGCAGGTAGATCAGGGCCGGCGTGACGATGGGCGCGAGCAGCGTCGTCACCGAAGTGATGGCCACCGACAACGCGACGTCGCCGCGGGCCAGGAACGTCATGACATTGGAAGCCGTGCCGCCCGGGCAGCAGCCCACCAGGATGACGCCGACCGCCACTTCGGGCGGGAGATCCAGCACGGCGGTCAGCAGCCAGGCCAGCGAGGGCATGATGATGAACTGGCCGAGCACGCCGATCAGCACGTCGCGCGGGCGATGCAGCACCTCGCGGAAGTCGTCTTTCGACAGGGTCAGGCCCATGCCGAACATGATCAGGCCCAGCAGGGGAACGATGTATTGCCCCAGCCACTTGAAGTGCTCGGGCGAGTAATAGGCAAGCGCTGCGAACAGCAGCACCCAGATGGCGAAGGTATTGCCGACGAAGCGGCTCAGGCGGGCGATGGCCTGCATGGCGTGGTGATTCCTTGAAGCATGGCCCGCCGGCGCGGGTGCGCGGCGGCATTGCCGCGCGGGCGGCGGGCCGGTGAAAAACATGGCGAATGCGGCGGGCGTACGCGCGTCGGCGGGTGGCCGGGGGCGTACGCGTGCGCGAGGGTGGGCGCATGCGCGGCTGCCCGCCGTGTACGCGGGCAGCCTGGCCGTCAGGGGCAGGATTCTACGCCGCTGGCCTGGCGCGCCGGCGCCGTGGCGGCGTGCCGGCCTCGTGCGCCAGCGTGGCGCGCGCCAGCGCCAGCTCGTCGTGCAGCCATTGGCGCAAGGCCTGCAGCGGCGGCCAGTCGCTCAGTTCGGGCCGGTAGACCAGGTGGAAGGTTTGCCGCTGCTCGGCGGCGATGGCCAGCGGCGACAGGCGCACCAGGCGGCCCGCGGCCAGCGCATCGGCGGCCAGCAGTTCGCGCACCAGCGCCAGCCCCAGGTTCTGTTCGGCCGCCTGGGCCAGCATGCCGGCGTCGTTGAACAGCGCGACCGGCTTGATCGTGGCGCGCACGCCGGCCGCCTGGAACCACGCCTGCCACAACCCCTGTTCTCCCAGCAGCGGCTCGTGGGCCAGCCGCTGCGGGTCCGCGCCCGCCAGGCGCCGCGCTGTGGCCGGAGCCGCCACCAGGATCATGCGCGTGGGCGTATCGAACAGCGGCTCGGACTGCTGGCCGGCCCAGGGCCCGCGCCCGAAGCGCAGGGCGGCGTGAAAGCCCTCGCGGTGCAGGTCCACGACCTGCTGCGAGGTTTCGATCTCCAGGGCGATGTCCGGGTGGTGCGCATGCCAGCGCGCCATGCGCGGCAGCAGCCACAGCTGTGCCAGCGAAGGCAGGACCGAAATGCGCAGGCGCAGTCCGGAGCCGGCCGCTGCTGCGGCGGCGGCCTGGACGCCTTCGTCCAGCAGCGCCAGGGCGGGCTCGGTGGCGCGCAGCAGCGCCTGCCCGGCGGGATTGAGCACCAGGCGGCGCGCACGGCGATCGAACAGGGCGAAGCCCAGCTGGGTTTCCAGCGTGCGGATCTGCTGGCTGACGGCGCTGTGCGTCAAATGCAGCTGCAGCGCCGCCGCGCGCAGGTTCTGCAGGTCGGCGACGACGCGGAACACGGGCAGGACATTCAGGGGCAGGCGGCTCATGCTGGTAAGCATAACTGACCATCATGGGCGGAACAATTCGATTTTCAATGGGTCTTTGGACGCATATCCTGAACATCTAGACCTGTACACGGAGATTCCC
The DNA here is from genome assembly GCF_900636925.1 of Bordetella bronchiseptica. Classification (NCBI taxonomy): domain Bacteria; kingdom Pseudomonadati; phylum Pseudomonadota; class Betaproteobacteria; order Burkholderiales; family Alcaligenaceae; genus Bordetella; species Bordetella bronchiseptica. The sequence continues at coordinate 3,241,040 of NZ_LR134326.1, read as the reverse complement.
ATGGCTGAGACCACCTGCTCCCCCGTCATCCTGTCACCCTGCACGCTGTGCGCCGGCGCCGAGCCCGCGTCCGGGTGGCGCGCTCGCCTGCGGGCCTGGATCGCACGCCGCCGCCAGGCGCGCATTCTGGCCGAGGTCATGGAAATGGACGAACACATGCTCAGCGATATCGGCGCGCCGCCATGGGTCAAGGTCGAGGCCGCCGCGCGGCAGGCGCGCCAACGATGCGGCCCGTCGCGTTCCTGGTAAGGCGCGGACATGGCGGCCACGGTCCGGCCGCCGCCGGGACGCAAGCCCGCCGCCATGGGCCGGGCCGGCTCCATGCAAGCCGTGGTTCGCATGCCTATATATAAGAAAGAAGGGCGTCCTCCGGGGCCGTGCGCAAGGCGCGCGCGGCCGCGGCGGCCCCCCGCGCAAGGCGGGGCAGCCGCCGCCAACCAGGGTTTTGTTGCGGCGTTTTGACAGCCCGTGCAAACGTGCTATAGTTCGCCCCCTTCGCAGTTCGGGTTGTCCCGGATGCGAAGCCGGAACCGCGAATCATGCGGTTTGCAGGTTCTCCGCCCAGGTGCGGGAGCCGGCAAGCCAGGGCAGGAGGCGCGGGCAGCACCGGGCGGGGCGAGCGGGATTATGCCGATGTGGCGGTTCCCGGGGTTCTGGCAGGTGTTGTTACATGACGGTTAACGAATCGCTGCCTTCGGGTTGCAAATTCTGCAAAAGTCGTGTTATAGTTTCGGGCTTGGCAGTTGCCGAAACCCAAGGGTTAACCCTGATGCCGATAGGCGCGGGTGCTGGGGGTTTCGAGAAGTGCCAGGTGAGAGGCGCAGGCCTTGAGGAAGGGGGTGAGTCAGGTACGGAGCAGGCGAGGCCGACTTGACAAGCTGAAAAAACTTCTTCATAATCTCGTTTCTCTGCTGCTGAAAACGCAGCGCCGGTCGGAAGGCCGGTTGGCAGGACCGCTCTTTAACAATTTAACAACCGATAAGTGTGGGCACTTGGTGCGAGCGCACGATGGCGGCTACGGTCGTCATCGAAAGCAAAGCATTATCAAGTGCTCACTGAATGAAGTAAGGTTTTTTAAACCTCACTTCCTTTGAGCAAGCGATACGGATCCTGGTTTCGATCAGGGTCCACACACAGAGATTGAACTGAAGAGTTTGATCCTGGCTCAGATTGAACGCTGGCGGGATGCTTTACACATGCAAGTCGGACGGCAGCACGGGCTTCGGCCTGGTGGCGAGTGGCGAACGGGTGAGTAATGTATCGGAACGTGCCCAGTAGCGGGGGATAACTACGCGAAAGCGTGGCTAATACCGCATACGCCCTACGGGGGAAAGCGGGGGACCTTCGGGCCTCGCACTATTGGAGCGGCCGATATCGGATTAGCTAGTTGGTGGGGTAACGGCCTACCAAGGCGACGATCCGTAGCTGGTTTGAGAGGACGACCAGCCACACTGGGACTGAGACACGGCCCAGACTCCTACGGGAGGCAGCAGTGGGGAATTTTGGACAATGGGGGCAACCCTGATCCAGCCATCCCGCGTGTGCGATGAAGGCCTTCGGGTTGTAAAGCACTTTTGGCAGGAAAGAAACGGCACGGGCTAATATCCTGTGCAACTGACGGTACCTGCAGAATAAGCACCGGCTAACTACGTGCCAGCAGCCGCGGTAATACGTAGGGTGCAAGCGTTAATCGGAATTACTGGGCGTAAAGCGTGCGCAGGCGGTTCGGAAAGAAAGATGTGAAATCCCAGGGCTTAACCTTGGAACTGCATTTTTAACTACCGGGCTAGAGTGTGTCAGAGGGAGGTGGAATTCCGCGTGTAGCAGTGAAATGCGTAGATATGCGGAGGAACACCGATGGCGAAGGCAGCCTCCTGGGATAACACTGACGCTCATGCACGAAAGCGTGGGGAGCAAACAGGATTAGATACCCTGGTAGTCCACGCCCTAAACGATGTCAACTAGCTGTTGGGGCCTTCGGGCCTTGGTAGCGCAGCTAACGCGTGAAGTTGACCGCCTGGGGAGTACGGTCGCAAGATTAAAACTCAAAGGAATTGACGGGGACCCGCACAAGCGGTGGATGATGTGGATTAATTCGATGCAACGCGAAAAACCTTACCTACCCTTGACATGTCTGGAATCCCGAAGAGATTTGGGAGTGCTCGCAAGAGAACCGGAACACAGGTGCTGCATGGCTGTCGTCAGCTCGTGTCGTGAGATGTTGGGTTAAGTCCCGCAACGAGCGCAACCCTTGTCATTAGTTGCTACGAAAGGGCACTCTAATGAGACTGCCGGTGACAAACCGGAGGAAGGTGGGGATGACGTCAAGTCCTCATGGCCCTTATGGGTAGGGCTTCACACGTCATACAATGGTCGGGACAGAGGGTCGCCAACCCGCGAGGGGGAGCCAATCCCAGAAACCCGATCGTAGTCCGGATCGCAGTCTGCAACTCGACTGCGTGAAGTCGGAATCGCTAGTAATCGCGGATCAGCATGTCGCGGTGAATACGTTCCCGGGTCTTGTACACACCGCCCGTCACACCATGGGAGTGGGTTTTACCAGAAGTAGTTAGCCTAACCGCAAGGGGGGCGATTACCACGGTAGGATTCATGACTGGGGTGAAGTCGTAACAAGGTAGCCGTATCGGAAGGTGCGGCTGGATCACCTCCTTTAAGAGCTTGAGTGCTCGTGTCAAGTGTCCACGCTTATCGGTTGTTGTTATATAGCTGCTGGATCGGTGGCTGCTGATCCGAGAGAGAAAGGTTTCGCGGGTCTGTAGCTCAGTCGGTTAGAGCACCGTCTTGATAAGGCGGGGGTCGTTGGTTCGAATCCAACCAGACCCACCAAGGTTTCCTGAGAGGGAAATGGGGGTGTAGCTCAGCTGGGAGAGCGCCTGCTTTGCAAGCAGGATGTCATCGGTTCGATCCCGTTCACCTCCACCAGAGCCCGTCTTGAAGATGGGAGCGGGTTGGCAGGCGAGACCAGGAAGGCGAGAGAGCAACGCTTAGTGCTGCGAGTCAGTGTTAAGCGTTGGGTTTTGGCCCGACAGCTATATATGTTCTTTAACAATTTGGAAGAAGCACAACGTAAAGTGTTCGTTTAGTAGTCGACGCGAGTCGATGAAGACGGATACGGGTTGTGATTGCATGATTTTGTTCCAAGTCTCAAGAACTGGCTGGGCGCGCAAGCGTTTGGTCAGGTGCTTTGAACTTATGAACGGCACAAGCGCGAATGAACAGCACCTATAAGACTTTAGTGTTATAGGATCAAGCGACTAAGTGCATATGGTGGATGCCTTGGCGATCACAGGCGATGAAGGACGTAGTAGCCTGCGAAAAGCTGCGGGGAGCTGGCAAACAAGCATTGATCCGCAGATATCCGAATGGGGAAACCCACCGCGCAAGCGGTATCCCTGGCTGAATACATAGGCCAGTGGAGGCGAACCGGGTGAACTGAAACATCTCAGTAGCTCGAGGAAAAGAAATCAACCGAGATTCCGAAAGTAGTGGCGAGCGAAATCGGAAGAGCCTTTACGATTTAGCATTTTGCATAGTCGAACGGAATGGAAAGTCCGGCCGTAGCAGGTGATAGCCCTGTAGACGAAATGCAGAGTGTGGAACTAGGCGTAAGAGAAGTAGGGCGGGACACGTGAAATCCTGTCTGAAGATGGGGGGACCATCCTCCAAGGCTAAATACTCGTGATCGACCGATAGTGAACCAGTACCGTGAGGGAAAGGCGAAAAGAACCCCGGAAGGGGAGTGAAATAGATCCTGAAACCGTATGCATACAAACAGTCGGAGCCTCTTTATGGGGTGACGGCGTACCTTTTGTATAATGGGTCAGCGACTTACATTCAGTGGCGAGCTTAACCGAATAGGGAAGGCGTAGCGAAAGCGAGTCCGAATAGGGCGTCCAGTCGCTGGGTGTAGACCCGAAACCAGATGATCTACCCATGGCCAGGTTGAAGGCACGGTAACACGTGCTGGAGGACCGAACCCACTAGTGTTGAAAAACTAGGGGATGAGCTGTGGATAGGGGTGAAAGGCTAAACAAATCTGGAAATAGCTGGTTCTCTCCGAAAACTATTTAGGTAGTGCCTCAAGTATTACTGCAGGGGGTAGAGCACTGTTATGGCTAGGGGGTCATGGCGACTTACCAAACCATGGCAAACTCCGAATACCTGCAAGTACAGCTTGGGAGACAGAGCACCGGGTGCTAACGTCCGGACTCAAGAGGGAAACAACCCAGACCGCCAGCTAAGGTCCCGAATTATCGCTAAGTGGGAAACGAAGTGGGAAGGCATAGACAGTCAGGAGGTTGGCTTAGAAGCAGCCACCCTTTAAAGAAAGCGTAATAGCTCACTGATCGAGTCGTCCTGCGCGGAAGATGTAACGGGGCTAAGCGATAAACCGAAGCTGCGGGTGTGCACTTTTAGTGCACGCGGTAGGAGAGCGTTCTGTAAGCCTGCGAAGGTGGCTTGTAAAGGCTGCTGGAGGTATCAGAAGTGCGAATGCTGACATGAGTAGCGATAAAGGGGGTGAAAAGCCCCCTCGCCGTAAGTCCAAGGTTTCCTGCGCAACGTTCATCGGCGCAGGGTGAGTCGGCCCCTAAGGCGAGGCAGAGATGCGTAGCTGATGGGAAGCTGGTTAATATTCCAGCACCGTCGTACAGTGCGATGGGGGGACGGATCGCGGAAGGTCATCAGGGTGTTGGATGTCCCTGTTGCTGCATTGAAGATGGCGCTTAGGCAAATCCGGGCGCGAGAATCAAGGGTGTGGCACGAGCGAGCAAGTCTCGCGAAGTGATTGGAAGTGGTTCCAAGAAAAGCCTCTAAGCTTCAGCTGTACGAGACCGTACCGCAAACCGACACAGGTGGACGGGATGAATATTCCAAGGCGCTTGAGAGAACTCAGGAGAAGGAACTCGGCAAATTGATACCGTAACTTCGGGAGAAGGTATACCCTGGTAGTGTGAAGCGCCTGCGCGCTGAGCATGAAGGGGTCGCAGAGAATCGGTGGCTGCGACTGTTTATTAAAAACACAGCACTCTGCAAAGACGAAAGTCGACGTATAGGGTGTGACGCCTGCCCGGTGCCGGAAGGTTAAGTGATGGGGTGCAAGCTCTTGATCGAAGCCCCGGTAAACGGCGGCCGTAACTATAACGGTCCTAAGGTAGCGAAATTCCTTGTCGGGTAAGTTCCGACCTGCACGAATGGCGTAACGATGGCCACACTGTCTCCTCCTGAGACTCAGCGAAGTTGAAGTGTTTGTGATGATGCAATCTACCCGCGGCTAGACGGAAAGACCCCATGAACCTTTACTGTAGCTTTGCATTGGACTGTGAACCGGCCTGTGTAGGATAGGTGGGAGGCGCAGAACTCGAGTCGCCAGATTCGAGGGAGCCATCCTTGAAATACCACCCTGGTTTGTTTGCGGTTCTAACCTTGGTCCGTTATCCGGATCGGGGACAGTGCATGGTAGGCAGTTTGACTGGGGCGGTCTCCTCCCAAAGCGTAACGGAGGAGTTCGAAGGTACGCTAGGTACGGTCGGAAATCGTGCTGATAGTGCAATGGCATAAGCGTGCTTGACTGTGAGACTGACAAGTCGAACAGGTGCGAAAGCAGGACATAGTGATCCGGTGGTTCTGAATGGAAGGGCCATCGCTCAACGGATAAAAGGTACTCTGGGGATAACAGGCTGATACCGCCCAAGAGTTCATATCGACGGCGGTGTTTGGCACCTCGATGTCGGCTCATCTCATCCTGGGGCTGTAGCCGGTCCCAAGGGTATGGCTGTTCGCCATTTAAAGAGGTACGTGAGCTGGGTTTAAAACGTCGTGAGACAGTTTGGTCCCTATCTGCCGTGGGCGTTGGATACTTGACGGAGCCTGCTCCTAGTACGAGAGGACCGGAGTGGACGTACCTCTGGTGTACCGGTTGTCATGCCAATGGCATTGCCGGGTAGCTAAGTACGGAAGAGATAACCGCTGAAGGCATCTAAGCGGGAAACTCGTCTGAAGATTAGGTATCCCGGGGACTAGATCCCCCTGAAGGGTCGTTCGAGACCAGGACGTTGATAGGTCGGGTGTGGAAGCGCAGTAATGCGTTAAGCTAACCGATACTAATTGCCCGTGAGGCTTGATCCTATAACTCTCAAGTCTTAATTATTACCGCTGGACAGTAAGCGCCAGCGCCGTTCATACCAACACAACATACACACGCAACCCGCGTCGCTGCCAGTCCCAACCGACTGCCAGGCGCACGCTGTGCTTCTTCCAGATTCAAGCCGTTGACCATGCGTCAACCGCTTAGCCGGTTACGCCTGACGACCATAGCAAGGTGGTCCCACTCCTTCCCATCCCGAACAGGACAGTGAAACGCCTTCGCGCCGATGATAGTGGATGTACATCTGTGAAAGTAGGTCATCGTCAGGCTTTTATTGCTCAAAACCCCGCAGCCTCACGGCTCGCGGGGTTTTGTTTTTGGGGGGACGTCCAGGCGCCCGCACCTCGCCGGGTGCCTGTCCCCGCAGGGGGACGGGCACCTGCAGACATCCCCTGCTTCTGACCGTGCTGCCTGCAGCGTGTGTCAGTCCCCGTGCGGGGACAGACACCCGCTGTGGAATCCTGCCTCGGCATCGCACCCGCCAACCGTGACGGCAGGCGCCCATGCGCGCGCATCCGCCGCACGTCGCCGGGTGCCTGTCCCCGAAGGGGGACTGGCACCTGCAGACATCCCTGCTTCTGACCGTGCTGCCTGCAGCGTGTGTCAGTCCCCGTGCGGGGACAGACACTCGCCGTGGAATCAAGCCTCGGCATCGCACCCGCCAACCGTGACCGCGGGCAGGCGCCCATGCGCCCGCATCCGCCGCACGCCGCCGGGTGCCTGTCCCCGCAGGGGGACGGGCACCTGCAGACATCCCCAGCTTCTGACCGTGCTGCCTGCAGCGTGTGTCAGTCCCCGTGCGGGGACAGACACCCGCCGTGGAGTCCTGCCTCGGCATCGCACCCGCCAACCGTGACCGCGGGCAGGTGCCCAGGCGCCCGCATCCGCCGCACCTCGCCGGGTGCCTGTCCCCGCAGGGGGACGGGCACCTGCTTGCCCATGGCGCCGTCAGCGGATGTCGCCGTCCACGTAGTACCAGCGTTGCTCTTCTTTGACGAAGCGGCTCAGCTCATGCAGGCGCGTGGCGCGGCCGGCCTGGCGCAGGCGGGCGACGAATTCGACGGTGGCGTGGGTGTCGTCCTGTTGCTGACTGGCCTTGATTTGCAGGCCCAGCCATTTGATGTCGGCGGCGTTGGGTTCGAGTTCGGACGGGCGGGTGTCCGGATGCCAGGTCTGCAGTAGATAGTCCAACTGATCGAGCACGAAGGCGCTGTAGCGCGAGCGCATCAGCGATTCGGCATCGGGAGCTTGCAGGAACAGGGCGCCGGCGTGCCAGCGGCCGCAGCAGTCGGGGTAGGCGCGCGGTTTGCCGCAGGGGCAAGCGGCCGGGGATGAAGGGTGCTTTTTCACGGCGTCATTGTGGCAGGCGGCAGGCGCCGGGCGCGGTTCGGGGCGTGATGCGTGGCGCAGGCGCGCCCGGCGGGGCTTTTCTGCCTGGCCACGCGCATGCGGGTCCGCCGCGGTCAGGCCTGCAGGTCCTGGTATTCGGGGTGGCGTTTCAGGTAGACCGCCGCGTAGGAGCACTGCGGGACGACTTTCCAGCCGCGTTGGCGGGCGGTGTCCAGGGCGGCGCGCGTCAGCTCGGCGGCGATGCCGCGGCCGCCGACCGGGGCGGGAACGCCGGTGTGCACGATGGTCATGATGTGGTCGCGCAGGACGTAGTCCAGCTCGCAGCGCTGGCCGTCGACGGTGGTTTCAAAGCGGGACTGGGTTTCGCGATGCGCGATGTCGCTCATGGATGGGGGCTTCCTTGTTGGCGAAGAATGGCCAGGATGGCTGTCAGTTGTGCGTCGCGCGTGGCGCTCAGCTCGGCAATGGAGCGCTGGCCTGCTTCCGCGGCGACGCCCTGGATCAGTTTACGCTGCAATGCGGGCGTGAGTTCCGGCTTGCCCAGGTCGTCCCACCAGGTCTGGACGGGACCCCGCAGGTGGTCGAGGAAGTGGGCGAGCCCGCCTTCGCCGCCGCCCAGGTGGAATGTCATGTGCGGGCCGTACAGGGCCCAGCGCAGGCCGGGGCCCTGGGTGACGGCGGCGTCGATGTCGGCGACGCTGGCAACGCCTTCGGCGACGAGGTGGATGGCTTCGCGCCACAGGGCCGCCTGCAGGCGGTTGGCGACGTGTCCGGGGATTTCCTTGTCGATGCGGATGGGGTATTTGCCCAGGCTGCGGTAGAAGGCCATGGCGCGTTCGATCGCGGCCGGGGCGGTCTGCCTGCCGGCGACGACTTCGACCAGCGGGATCAGGTGCGGCGGATTGAAGGGATGGCCGATGACGCAGCGCTCGGGGTGCCGGCAGCCGGCCTGCAGGGCGCTCATGGGCAGCCCGGAGCTGCTGGAGGCGATGATGGCGTGCGGCGGCAGCGCGGCGTCCATGCGGGTGAACAGGTCGGCCTTGAAGTCCGGGCGCTCCGGCGCACTCTCCTGCACGAAGTCGGCCTCCTGCAAGGCCTCCTGCAGATCGGCGTCGAACCGCACGGCGCCGGGATCGGCGCCGTCCTGGATGGCGCCGGCGGCGGCCAGGGCCGGCCAGATGTCGGCGATGCGCCCGCGCAGCGATTCGGCCGCGCCGGGCGCGGGGTCGGTGACGGTGACCCGCAGGCCGCGGGCGGCGAACAGGGCGGCCCAGCTTGCGCCGATGGTGCCGGCGCCGACGACGGCGACGCGGGCAATGGGCGGGGAAACGACGTGTTCGGGTGGGTTCATGTCGGGCTCCGGGCATAGGCGTGCGTCGCGCACGGGCGCACGCGCCTATCTTGGGCGCGTCGGCGACGCGGCGCAAGCGGGCGCTGGACGGCGGCGGCACGACGGCGCTATGGTGGAGCGCTGCGCCCGCAGCGCTCGCCGCGGTCGGGGCGCGTCATGCACGCATCGAGGAGGAATCCCTGTGAGTCAGCTCTGGCGCATGTCGGCAAGCGATTTGGCGCAGGCGATCCGCGCGCGCGAGGTGTCGGCGCGCGCCGCGGCCGAGGCGGCCTTGCGGCGGCTGGATGAGGTCAATCCGCGCCTGAATGCCGTGGTGGACTGGCGTCCCGACGAGGTGCTGGCCCAAGCCGATGAGATCGATGCGGCGCTTGCGCGCGGCGATGATCCCGGACCCCTGGCGGGAGTGCCGGTGACGGTCAAGATCAATATCGACCAAGCGGGCTTTGCGACCAGCAACGGCGTCGCGTTGCAGAAAGACGTGATTGCCCAGGCCAACAGTCCGGTGGTGGACAACCTGCGGCGCGCCGGCGCGGTCATCCTGGGGCGCACCAATGCGCCAGCGTTCTCGCTGCGCTGGTTCACGTCCAATCTGCTGCATGGCCGCACGCTCAATCCGCGCAATGCGGCCCTGACGCCGGGCGGCTCTTCGGGCGGCGCGGCCAGCGCGGTGGCCGCGGGCATAGGCCAGTTGGCGCACGGTACGGATATCGCCGGCTCGATCCGCTATCCCGCCTATGCCTGCGGGGTCCACGGGCTGCGGCCTTCGCTGGGGCGCGTGGCGGCGTACAACGCGGCTTTGCCGGAGCGCTCGCTGGGCGGGCAGATTACCGCGGTGTCCGGGCCGCTGGCGCGCACGGTGGCCGATCTACGCCTGGGGCTGGCCGCGATGGCGGCCAGGGACGCGCGCGACCCGTGGTGGATGCCGGTACCCCTGGAGGGGCCGCCGGCGCCGCGCCGGGCCGCGCTGTGCGTATCGCCGGACGGGCTGGAGACCCAGCCGGCGGTGTGCGCGGCGCTCTACGAGGCGGCGGCGCGCCTGCGCGACGCGGGCTGGCAGGTCGAGGAGACCTGCGCCATTCCGCCGCTGCAGGAGGCGGCCGATCTGCAGATCCGCATGTGGCTGGCCGACGGCTACGAGGCGCTGCTGCGCGCCGCGCAGCAGGAGGGCGACCCCGGCGCGCTGGTGGCGCTGCGCGGCCAGCAGGAGGCGGCGCGGGCGCTCGATCTGCCCGGGTACACGGCGACCCTGACGCGTCGGGCGACGCTGACGCGCCTTTGGCAGCTGTTCTTCGAAGACTATCCCGTGCTGTTGCTGCCGGTGTCGGCCGAGCCGCCGTTTGCCGACGACCTGGATTTGCAGGGCGCCGATGCATACCGGCGCGTCTGGCGCGCCCAGCTGACCCAGGTCGGCCTGCCGTTCATGGGATTGCCGGGGCTGGCCCTGGCGATGCCGGGCGTGGGCGCGGCGCCGCTGGGCGTGCAGGTGGTGGCGGCGCGTTTCCGGGAAGACCTGTGCCTGGCGGCGGGCGCCGATATCGAGGCGCGCGGCGCGCCGGTGACGCTGGCCGGGCCTTGAGGCCGCGGCCCGGCGTCGTGGCCTACATGCCCAGCAGCAGCATGGCCCACAGGGAGATCATGGCCAGCAGGCCGAGCCAGCAGGCACCCCAGAAGCCGATGATGGGCCATTTGACGTCCAGCGGCACACGCTTCGGATCGACATGCGCCAGCTGCTTGTTGGCATGGCCGATCAGCCACCACTTGGTGCGCGGAAAGGCCAGGCGCAGGAAGTAGTCCAGCATGATCGAAGCCTGGATCGCGAACGGATACTGCTTGAACGGCCGATGCTGCAGCAGCGGGTGGCGCAGTTCCTCGTTGGCGCGGCGCGCCTTGAACAGGAACAGCACCAGGCCGCTGATCGTGCAGGTGATGAAGCACAGGACGAACAGGCTGAACAGGAAGGTGACGGTTTGAGAATACATGCCGGCCTGCATCATCCGCGCACCTGGCCTTCGCCGTTGAGCACCCATTTGAGGGTGGTCAGGCCTTCCAGGCCGACCGGGCCGCGCGCATGCAGGCGGTTGGTCGAGATGCCGATTTCCGCGCCCAGGCCGTATTCGAAGCCGTCGGCAAAGCAGGTGGGCAGGTTGACGTACACCGAGCTGGAGTCCACTTCGCGCTGGAAGCGCTGCGCCGCCGACAGGTTTTCGGTGACGATGGCGTCGGTATGGCCGGAACCCCAGCGTGCGATGTGGTCCATGGCTTCGTCGATCGTGTCGACCACGCGCACCGCCAGGATGGGGCCGAGGTACTCGGTGGCCCAGTCGGCGTCGTCGGCCGGCTTGCCCTCGGGCAGCCATTGGAGCGCGCGGGCGCAGCCGCGCAATTCGACGCCGTGCTCGTGCAGCGCCTGGCCCAGCACGGGCAGCAGGCGCTGCGCCACGTCGGCGTGCACCAGCAGGGTTTCCATGGCGCCGCACACGCCGTAGCGATAGGTCTTGGCGTTGAAGGCGATGTCGTGCGCCTTGGCGAGATCTGCGGCCGCGTCCACGTACACGTGGCAATTGCCGTCCAGGTGCTTGATCAGCGGCACGCGCGCCTCCTGCGCCAGCCGGCTGATCAGGCCCTTGCCGCCGCGCGGCACGATCACATCGACGTGTTCGGTCATGGTGACCAGCTTGCCGACGGCGGCGCGGTCGGTGGTGTCGATCACTTGCACGGCGGCCGTGGGCAGGCCGGCGGCCTGCAGGCCCGCCTGCACGATGCGCCCCAGCGCCACGTTGGAGTGCAGCGCTTCGCTGCCGCCGCGCAGGATGGTGGCGTTGCCGGATTTGAGGCACAGCGCGGCGGCGTCGATGGTGACGTTGGGGCGCGATTCGTAGATGATGCCGATCACGCCCAGGGGCACGCGCATCTGCGCCACGCGCATGCCGTTGGGCCGCACGCTGGTGGCGGTAATGCTGCCGACCGGGTCGGGCAGGGCGGCGATCTGGCGCAGGCCCTCGGCCATCAGCGCGATCGAGCGGTCCGAGAGGGTCAGGCGGTCGAGCAGGGCGGCTTCGAGTCCGTTGGCGCGCGCGGCGGCCACGTCCTTGGCGTTGGCGGCCTGCAGTTCGGCGCGCTGGGCCAGGATGGCCTCGGCCATGGCCAGCAAGGCCTGGTTCTTGGCGGCGCCGGTGGCGCGCATCATGGCGCGCGAGGCGGTGCGGGCCTGTTCGCCCACGGACTGCATATAGGTTTCGATAGAGGACATGGCTGCGTTCTGGTCTTGTAATGTCTGGCCGGCGGCTGGCCGGCATGCATGGCTGAAGTTTAGCCCGACCGATGCGCGGGGCGGGCCGGTCGGCGGGACGGAGGTGGCGGCCAGGCCGCCTTCACGGTCGGGCGCCGGCCGCGGCCACGCGCAGCGCGAGCCGGGTCATTTCTTCCCAGGGATCGGCCAGCCGGCCCGGTACGCTCAGGCCCTTGATCAGGCGATCGACTTCATGGGCGTGCTGCACGGCCGCCGGCCATGCGCCGGGCGCGACCCGGCCCAGCGCTTGCAGCGCAAGCCGTTCGTGGGCGCCGAAAATGCGCAGACGGCGCATCAGTGCGCCGGCGTCCTGGCCTTGCTGGCGCGCCTGCGCCACGCGCGCCAGCAGGCGGATTTCCTCGCCGACCGCCCACAGCACCAGCGGCAGGGCTTCGCCCTCGGCGCGCAGGCCGTCGAGCATGCGCACCGTGCGCGCCGTGTCGCCGGCCAGCATGGCGTCGCGCAGCCCGAAGACGTCGTAGCGCGCCACGTTGAGCACGGCGCGTTCGACGTCCTCGGCGGCCAGCTGGCCTTCCGGGTAAAGCAGCCCCAGTTTCTGGATTTCCTGGTGGGCCGCCAGCAGGTTGCCCTCGACCTTGTCGGCCATCCATTGCAGCGTGGCGGTGTCGGCGCGCTGGTTCTGGCGCCCCAGGCGCATGCCGATCCAGGCCGGCAGGCGGCCGCGCTCGACGTTGGCGATGTCGGCCATGACGCCGCCGCGCGCCAGCGCCTGGGCCCATTTGCTTTCGCGCGTGGCCTTGTCCAGGCGGGGCAGGGCCACGACCACGAGCGTGTCGGCGTCGGCCTGGTCGCGCGCCTGGTCGGCCAGCCGGGCCAGCATCTCGCCGCCGCTCTTGCCGGGCTTGCCGGTCGGGATTTTCAGTTCCAGCAGGCGCCGGTCGCCGAACAGCGAGACGCTTTGCGTGGCGGCCGCCACCGCGCTCCAGTCGCTGCGCGCGTCCATGACCATGGAGGTGCGCTCGGTGTAGCCGGCCGCGCGCGCCGCCGCGCGGATGGCGTCGGCGGCCTCGGTGACCAGCAGCGGCTCGTCGCCCGATACCGTGTACAGCGGCGCCAGCCGGCCCCCCGCGCGTGCGAGGTGGCTGGCCAGGGCGTCGCTGTCCAGGGGCGCGGCCATCGTCAGGGCGTGTCCATGCCGGGGTAGGCGTTGGGGGTGTTCCAGGGCGACGGCTGGCTGGCGGGCGTGGCCTGGTTGGGGTCGTAGACCGGCGCGTCGGGATCCAGCGTGCCGGCCGCGGCCCTGGCGGCGGCTTCGTGCACGTCGGGGGCCGTCAGGCGACGCAGCAGGCGGTTGACCAGCTCTTTTTCCATCGACTGGTACAGCGCGTCGATCTGGCCCTGCTTGGCCTGCACGACCTGGTCGTCATACGGCATTTCGCGATAGATCGACATCGTGGTGTCGGGCACCAGGGCATTGCCCTTGGCGTCGATCAGGCGGAACGTGTAGTCGATGCCCAGTTCGTATTCCTCGACCCGGCCCTGCGCATTGAGCGAAACCTCGCGCAGCGTACGGTCGGTGTTGACCTGCTGCAGGATGGCCTGCGCGTCCTTGCTGGTCGGCACCTGGCGGGTATTCGGCGAGGCGGCGCGCAGCGCGCGCCGCACGTCCGCGCCGAAGCGCGTGTTGTCGGGAATGCCGACATACAGCGTATCGAACGGCAGGGGCGTGACGCCGCGCATGGTGAAGCCGCAGCCGGCCAGCAGCATGAGCATCGCCAGCGCGATGCCGCGCGGCCAGGTCAGGCGGGGAAAATGCAGGAAGTGCCCGGCGAAGTTCATGCTTGTGGACCTCTGTCAGCCTACGACGTTGACCAGCTTGCCCGGCACGACGATGACGCGCTTGGGCGGACGGCCTTCGAGAAAGCGCGCCACTTCTTCCTGGGCGGCGGCGATGCGCTCGATGTCTTCCTTGGGCGCCTTGGCGGCAACCCGGATCGAGCCGCGCAGCTTGCCGTTGACCTGCAGCATCAGCTCGATCTCGTCGGCCACCAGGGCGGCCTCGTCGACGTGCGGCCAGGGCGCGTCCAGCAGGTCGCCCAGGTGCTCGGCGTAGCCGAGATCCTGCCACAGGTGCCAGGTGATGTGCGGCACCACGGGGTACAGCACGCGCAGCAGCAGGCCGAGGGTCTCGGCGCGCGCGGCATCGGCGGCGGGGCCTTCGGGCAGGGGCGCGTCGTCGATGGCATTGAGCATTTTCATGCAGGCCGACACGACCGTGTTGTACTGGATGCGCTGGTAGTCGTAGTCGGCCTGCTTGAGCAGCCCGTAGACCTCGCGGCGCAATTCCTTGACGGGGGCCGGGGCCTGCGCCCAGTCGGCGCCGGTGGCCAGGCCGCGGCCGACCGCCTCGCGCTGCGCGTAGCCCAGCGCCCACAGGCGGCGCAGGAAGCGGTTGGCGCCCTCTACCCCGGAGTCGGACCATTCGAGCGTCTGCTCGGGCGGGCTGGCGAACATGACGAACAGCCGCGCCGTGTCGGCGCCCAGGGTGTCGATCAGCGACTGCGGGTCGACGCCGTTGTTCTTGGACTTGGACATCGTGCCCACGCCGCCGTAATTCACTTCGGAGCCGTCGCGCTGGAGCTTGGCGCCGACGATGGCGCCCTTGGCGTCGTAGACGTTGTCGACTTCCTCGGGCCAGAAGTATTCGATGCCGCCCTGCGGCGTCTTGCGCGAGTAAATGTGGTTCAGCACCATGCCCTGGCACAGCAGCTTGGTGAAGGGCTCGTCGAAGTTGAGCAGGCCCAGGTCGCGCATGACCTTTGTCCAGAAGCGCGCGTACAGCAGGTGCAGCACCGCGTGCTCGATGCCGCCGATGTACTGGTCCATCGGCATCCAGTAATCGTTGCGGGCGTCGACCATGGCCTGGTCGTTGTCCGGCGACGTGTAGCGCATGAAGTACCAGGACGAGTCCACGAAGGTGTCCATGGTGTCGGTTTCGCGGCGCGCGGGCTTGCCGCAGCGCGGGCACGAGCACGACAGGAAGGCTTCGTTCTTGGCCAGCGGGTTGCCCGAGCCGTCCGGGATGAGGTCGTCGGGCAGCACCACGGGCAGGTCCTGCTCGGGCACGGGCACCGGGCCGCAATCGGCGCAGTGGATGATGGGGATGGGCGTGCCCCAGTAGCGCTGGCGCGAAATGCCCCAGTCGCGCAGGCGCCAGGTGGTCTGTTTCTCGCCCACGCCCTGGGCCGCCAGGTCGGCGGCGATGGCGTCCACCGCGGCCTGGTAGGCCAGGCCGTCATATTTTCCGGAGTTGACGGTGTGGCCGGCCTGCTTGTCGCCGTACCATTCCTGCCAGGCGTCGGTGGAGTAGGTCTTGCCTTCCAGCGCGACGACCTGGCGGATCGGCAGGCCGTACTTGCGCGCGAAGGCGAAATCGCGCTCGTCGTGCGCCGGCACGCCCATCACGGCGCCGTCGCCGTAGGTCATCAGCACGTAGTTGCCGACCCAGACGTCGATTTCCGCGCCGGTCAGCGGGTGGGTGACGGTCAGGCCCGTGGGCATGCCTTCCTTTTCGCGCGTGGCCATCTCGGCCTCGGTGGTGCCGCCCAGCTTGCATTGCTCGACGAAGGCGGCCAGCGCCGGATTGGACTGCGCGGCATGGGTGGCCAGCGGGTGCTCGGGCGCCACCGCGCAGAACGTCACGCCCATGATGGTGTCGGCGCGGGTGGTGAACACATACAGCTTGCCGTCCTGGATCAGCTTGCCGTCGGCGCCGGCGATGCGGTGCGGGAAGGCGAAGCGCAGGCCCTCGGACTTGCCGATCCAGTTCTCCTGCATCAGGCGCACGCGCTCGGGCCAGCCCGGCAGGTTGGTGCTCACCTGGTCCAGCAGTTCTTCGGCGTAATCGGTGATGCGCAGGTAGTAGCCGGGGATCTCGCGCTTTTCGACCGGGGCGCCCGAGCGCCAGCCGCGCCCGTCGATGACCTGTTCGTTGGCCAGCACCGTCTGGTCGACCGGATCCCAGTTGACGACCTGGGTCTTGCGGTAGGCGATGCCTTTTTCCAGCATCTTCAGGAACAGCCACTGGTTCCACTTGTAATACTTCGGGTCGCAGGCGCACATTTCGCGCGACCAGTCGATGGCCAAGCCCATCGCCTTCATCTGCTTCTTCATGTAGGCGATGTTGTCGTAGGTCCACTTGGCCGGCGGTACCTTGGACTTGATGGCGGCGTTCTCGGCGGGCATGCCGAAGGCGTCCCAGCCCATCGGCATCAGCACGTTGTAGCCGCGCATGCGCAGCTGGCGCGCCATCATGTCGTTGATGGTGTAGTTGCGCACGTGTCCCATGTGCAGCTTGCCGCTGGGGTAGGGCAGCATGGAGCAGGCGTAGAACTTGGGTTTTTCCGACCCGTCGGGGTTCTTGGCGTGCTCGTGCACCAGATAGGCATCGCGGGCCTGCCAGGTTTGCTGGGCGGCTGCTTCGACGGAGTTGGGTTGGTAGCGTTCCTGCATGGACTCGTGCGAAAAAATAGGTAACGGACCGCGCCCGGCAGGGCGCGGGCGGTCAAAACCATCGATTATAGGAGGTGCTAGGCGATCGCAGGGGCCGGCGTGGTTTCCGGGATGCGCGCCGACCGCGCCAGGCACCCGTACAGCAGGGCTGCCAGCGAGGTCAGCGCGCCGGCCGCCGTGACGCCCAGCCAGCCGGCGTGGGCGTAGATCCAGGCCGACAGCAGCGATCCCGCCGCGCCGCCCAGGAAATACGAGGTCATGTAGCCGGCGGTCAGGCGGCTGCGCGCCTCGGGCCGCAGGCGATAGATGGCGCTCTGGTTGGTGACATGGACCGCCTGGATCGCCAGGTCCAGGGCCAGTACGCCGGCCAGCAGGGGCGCGACGTGGTGGGCGCCCCAGGCCAGCAGCGGCCACGAGGCCAGCAGCAGCAGCAGGCCCTGGCGCGTCGAGCGGTTGCCCTGGCCACGGTCGTTCAGGCGGCCGAACCGGTTGGCGCCATAGGCGCCGATGGCGCCGGCCAGACCGAACAGCCCGATGGTGGTATTGGAATAGCCGTAGTTCGGGCCGGACAGCAGGAAGGTCAGCGGCGTCCACAGCATGCTGAACGCGGCGAACAGCAGCGCGCCGAGCACCGAGCGGGCGCGCAGCAAGGGCTCTTGCGCGTAAAGCTGGACGATCGAGGCCAGCAGGCGCGGATAGCTCAGCCTCGTCGGGTTGACCGAGCGCGGCAGCACGCGCCACAGCGCCATCGACATCAGCAGCATCAGGATGGCGGCCACCCAGTAGACGGTGCGCCAGCTGCCGAGATCGGCCAGCGCGCCGGCGATGGTGCGCGCCAGCAGAATGCCCAGCAGCAGGCCGCTCATGACCGCCCCGACCACTTTGCCGCGTTCGTGCGGTTCGGCCAGGGTGGCGGCAAACGGCACCAGGACCTGCGCCACGACGGACAGCAGGCCGGTCACGGCGGTGCCCAGCATGAGCCAGCCGATGCCGGGCGAGAAGGCCGACAGCAGCAGGCCCACGGCCGACAGGGCGGTCATCAGCGCGATCAGGGTGCGCCGCTCGTAGAGGTCGCCCAGCGGCACCAGCAGGATCAGGCCCACGGCATAGCTGAGCTGGGCCACCGTGACGATGGCGCCGGCGGTGGCGGTGGTGAGGGCGAATTCGGCGCCGATGGTATGCAGCAGCGGCTGGGCGTAATAGTTGCTGGCCACGGCCAGGCCGGTGGCCACGGACATCAGCAGGACGATGGGCGCGGTCAGGCGCGCGCGCGCGGAGCTCATTGCGGGATGCCTCCCGGCGTCGTGCGGTCGTGTTCGGCCAGCAGGCGCTTGAGCAGGCCCGCCAGCTGGCGGCGCTCGGTGGCCGACAGGGGCGTCAACAGGGCGTCGATTGCCTCCAGGTAGTCGGCCAGGATCTGCCGGATGGTGCGCAGGCCCGCGGGCGTGAGCGAGACGATGACGCCGCGCCGGTCGTCCGGGTTGGGGCTGCGCGCGATCAGGCCGCCCTGTTCGAGTTGATCGAGCCGGTGCGTCATGGCGCCGGAGGAAAGCAGCAGGGCAGCGGTCAGTTGCTGCGGCGACAACGCATGCGGGGCGCCTGCGCGATACAGCGTGGCCAGCAGGTCGAACTGTCCCTGGTGCAGGCCGGCGGCGCGAAACAGCGGCTCGATGCGCCGCAGCGCGGCGGTATTGAACCGGAAAATACGCGCCAGCACGGCCATGGACGAGACGTCCAGGTCGGGGCGTTCGTGCGCCCATTGGGACAGCACCAGGTCGACGTGGTCTTTCATTGTTGTCTCGATATAAAGTATCTTTATATCAAGATAAATACGGCCCGGTCAAATCGCGACTGCATAAACGAAGAGCCCGCCGGTGCGGCGGGCTCTGCGGTTTGACCTGAGACGTCAGGCGCTTATTGCGCGGCGTCCTTCAGCTTCTTCAGGGGACGAACCTTGACCTTCACCGAGGCGGGCTTGGCCGGGAACCAGCGCTCTTCGCCGGTGAACGGGTCCTTGCCGAAGCGCTTGGCCTTGGCGGGAACCTTCTGCACGGCGACCTTGAACAGGCCGGGCAGGGTGAATTCGCCAGCGCCCTTCTTGTCGACCGAGGCGAGCACCGAGCTTTCCAGGCCAGCCAGCACGGCCTTGACCGACTTGGCTTCCACGCCGGTGTTCTCGACCAGGTAGGCGATCAGTTGCGACTTGTTCAGCGCTTCCTTGATGGGGCGCACTGCGGCGGCCGTTTTCTTCACGGCGGGTTTGGCGGGAGCCTTCTTGGCGGGAGCCTTGGCAGGAGTCTTGGCAGGAGCCTTGGCGGCGGTCTTCGTGACTTTCTTGGCAGGCGCTTTTGCTTTGGTAGCCATGGTCAAAATCCGTAGTAGTGAGGATATGGAGGCAGCGTGTTCGCCGGATATTCGATGAACAACACCTCGCGCCCGATGATAGCGGAAACTCGCGCCGCTGCATGCGTTCAGCGCCGCGCAGAGGTACAGGTTGTTGTTTTCAGCGCAACGAATGCGTGCCGACGCTGGTTTTCCCTAGCCGCGCGGCGGATGCGCGGCGATGCGCGCGCGCACCTCCGAACCCTTCGTGGACGATGCGCGCGGGCAGCCGGGCAGGGCGCGTGGCGATGGCGCGCCCAATCCCGGATGTTCTGGCGCCAGGATCGGAAAGCGCCGTGGCAAACACAGGAGTCGCCCGCGCGTTGCGCGTGCGCGGCCATGGGTTTACGCTAGCGCCTTTTGACGCGACAGCGGGCGCAAGCGGCCGTGGCGCGGGATACAAGGTCAACAAGATGGGGAAGACAGTACGCGGCGGCGCGGCCGCAATCCTGGGCGGCTGGGTCAACGACATCACGCCCGGCACGCTGCGCGCGGATGCGCAGGCCGGTTTGCTGGGGGCGCTGCTGGTGCTGCCGCAAGGGGTGGCCTTCGCCATGCTGGCCGGCCTGCCGCCCGAATACGGGCTTTATTCGGCCATCGTGCCCTGTATCGTCGCGGCGCTGTTCGGCTCCAGCCGGCATGTGCTGTCCGGCCCGACCAACGCCAACTCGCTGGCGCTGTTCGCCGTGCTGGCGCCCTTGGCGCTGCCGGGCAGCCCCGGTTATATCCAGATGGCGCTGGCGGTCACCATCCTGGTCGGGGTGATGCAGCTGGCGGTCGGGCTGCTGCGGCTGGGCTCGCTGGCCAATTTCATTTCACCCTCGGCGCTGTTCGGCTTCACCAGCGGGGCGGCGCTGCTGATCGCCGTGCACGCGCTCAAGGATGCGCTCGGGCTGGAAGGCGTGCAGGCGCACTCCGCCGGCGCGGTCCTGGCGGCAGTGGGCAGCCGGCTGGGCGAGGCGCACTGGGGCGCCAGCGCGGTCGCGCTGACGACCATCATCGTGACGCTGCTGGTGCGGCATTGGGATCGCCGCAAGCCGCACATGCTGGCCGGCCTGGCGGCCGGCACGCTGCTGGCGGCCGCGCTCAACGCCGGCGTGTTCGCCGCGGCGGGCCAGCCGATTTCGGTGCTTGGCGCCCTGGCGCAGCCGTGGCCGCCGTTTCATGTGCCGGCCGTGCAATGGAGCGTGCTGCCTGATCTGGTGGGCGTGGCGGTGCCGCTGACCATTGTCGCGCTGGCGCAATCCATCTCGATCGCCAAGGCGGTCGCGATGCGCTCCGGCCAGTTGATAGACGCCAACCGCGAGTTCATCGGCCAGGGCTTGTCCAATGTCGTGGGCGGACTGTTCTCGTCGTACCTGTCATGTGGTTCGCTGAACCGTTCGGTGCCGAACTACGAGGCGGGCGCGCGCACGCCGATGGCGGCGGTGTTCGCGGCCTTGCTGCTGGTCTTGCTGGTGCTGGTCAGCAGCCCGGTGCTGGCGCTGATTCCGCACGCGGCCATCGCCGGCCTGCTGATCGTGGTGGCCTGGTCGCTGCTGGACCTGCCGCGCTGGCGCGTGCTGGTGCGCATCGCGCCGCGCGAGGCGCTGATCGCCGCGGCGACGCTGGCGGCCACCGTGACGATCCGCATGGAGATCGCCATCCTGCTGGGCACGCTGCTGTCGCTGACTGCCTACCTGTACCGCACGGCGCGGCCCGCCATGCGCCCGATGGGCTTCGATGCCGCCGATCCGCAGCGCCATTTCGCGGTGCTGGAAGGGCAGCCCGGCGAATTGCCGGAATGCCCCCAGCTGAAACTGTTGCGCATGGAGGGGTCGGTGTATTTCGGCGCGGCCACGCATGTCACCGACCGCCTGCAGGCGCTGCGCGCCGGGGCGAGCGCCGGACAGCGCCACCTGCTGGTGATGAGCAAGAGCATGAACTTCATCGACCATGCCGGCGCGCAGGTCTGGGAGGAAGAATTGCGCAGGCGGCGGGCGGGCGGCGGCGATCTGTATTTCCACCGGCCGCGCCCCGAGGTGCTGCGCGACTGGCGCCGCTCGGGCTTCATCGACCGCCTCGGCGCCGACCACATCTTCCCCGACAAGGCGACCGCCATACATACCATTTACGAGCGGCTGGATCCGGAGATCTGCCGCGGCTGTACGGCGCGCATCTTTACGGAGTGCGGCCCGCCGGGCACGGCGCACCAGCCCGGCGCCGAGCGCGACGAATGAGCCGGCCCGCCGGGCCGGGGCCTGCCACGGCGGGCCTTGCCAAATAAAACGGCCCCGCCAGGGCGGGGCCGTTCACCATGGCGCGCGCACGCGCCATGCCAACGCAAGCCGAATTACTTCAGCTTGGTCTCTTTGTAGTCGACATGCTTGCGAGCGACGGGATCAAATTTCTTGATCAGCATCTTTTCGGGCATGTTGCGCTTGTTCTTGGTGGTCGTGTAGAAGTGGCCCGTGCCGGCAGTCGACTCGAGCTTGATCTTTTCGCGGATACCTTTGGCCATGTCGTGCTCCTGGGGTGTAGTGTTGGCGGCTAATGTCTAGGGGACTGGGGGCGGTAGCCCTGCTCAGACCGCTTCGCCGCGGGCACGCAGGTCGGCCAGGACGGCGTCGATGCCGTTCTTGTCGATCGTGCGGATGGCTTTTGCCGTCACGCGCAGGCGCACCCAGCGGTTTTCGCTTTCGACCCAGAACCGGCGCGATTGCAGGTTGGGCAGGAAGCGGCGCTTGGTTTTGTTGTTCGCGTGCGAAACATTGTTGCCCACCATCGGGCCTTTACCGGTCACTTGGCATACGCGTGCCATGGATGCACCTCTCAGGGTTGTTCTAGTCCGCGGCGCGTCGGGAATCGGTGACCGGGTATTTGCCGCAAGGTGCTGCGCCGTGGCCTGCGGCCGACTAGACGCCCGGGGCAGGACCCCGGCCTTGCCACCCAGTATCTGGATGGGGTCCGCGAGATGGCCGATCCGGCGCCTGCCGCGTCGCGGGGTTGAACCACCGAAACGCGTGCGGCAAGCCGTAAGCCACCTCAGGACCTGTGCTTATACCCCGTTGCCTATCCCGCGTGTGTTCACTGCGAGACGCAAATTATGCACACGGCCACAAAGCATAGTAACCGTGCACGGGAAACTTCAAGTCAAGACGGCAAGTCTACTACGAAAACCCAAGGAAAATCAAGCAGGTCTGCGCGCCATGCGGCCGAACTGCCACGACAGGCAGGCCGAGCCGGCCAGCACCGCGGCCAGCGGCAGCACGCTTTCGGCCGGCCAGATGCTGATGATCAGCCCGGCCAGCGCGCCACAGGACAGCTGCAGCGTACCCAGCAGGGCCGATGCCGCGCCCAGGCGCCGGCCCTGTTCCGCCAGCGCCAGGGCGGCCGAGTTGGGGTTGACGAAGCCCTGGCTGAACATATAGCCCATCAGGCAGGCCATCAGCAGCGGCAGGCTCATCAGCCCGAGCAGGGCCAGGGCCAGGGCGCTCAGGCTGGCCACCGCCAGCGCGACCTGGGCGCGCCGCTGCAGGGTGGCCGGCGCGGACTTGCGCAACAGCCGGGCGCTGATCTGCGAGCCGACGATCAGCGCGGCCGCGTTGGCGCCGAACAGCAGGCCGTAATACTGGGGCGCTATGCCGTACAGCTCGATGAAAATGCGCGGCGAGCCGACGATGTAAGCGAACATGCCCGCCTGGCCCATGCCGCCCGCCAGGCTATGGCCCATGAAGCCGCGGTGCGCCAGCAGCGCGCGGTAATTGCTCAGGATGGTGCCTGCCCGCAGCGGCAACACGCGCTCGGGAGCCAGCGTCTCCTTCATCGTCAGCGCCACGGCCAGCAGCAGCGCCAGGCCGCCGGCGGCCATCAGCCAGAAAAGGCTGCGCCAGCCGACGAAAGCGAGCAATTGCGCGCCGGCCAGCGGCGCCAGGATCGGCGCCAGGCCCATGATCAGCATCAGCAGCGACATGGCGCGCGCGGCTTCCTGGGTCTCGTAGTGGTCGCGGATCACCGCGCGCGGGATGACGACGCCGGCCGCGCCGCCCAGGGCCTGGGCCACCCGCCACGCCGTCAGGGTCTGGATGTCGCCGGCCAGCGCACAGCCCAGCGAGGCCAGCACGTACAGGATGAGCCCGCCCATCATGGGCAGCTTGCGGCCGTAGCGGTCGGCCAGCGGGCCATAGATGATCTGCGCCCCGGCCATGCCGATCAGGTATGCCGCCAGGGTCCGCTCGACTTCGCCGCGTTCGACGCCCAGGCCGGCGGCGATCGACGGAAACGCCGGCAGGTACATGTCGATGGAGAAGGGGCCGATGGCGGTCAGCGCACCCATGAGGATGAGCCAGCCCGGCATGCTGCGGGAAATGGTTTGCGGGGGCATGGGAGGGGCGGTGCGCGGCGACGGCGTACAGGGCCGTGCGAGCGTTATTGCATGGTCTGAGGCAAGCCGGCCACTGTATCACGGCCAGGCTTGCGTTTGAATTGCAACTGTTTTCCGATAAAGTCTGCGTGTCCGTTCATATTCAGGGGAGAGGAAGTCGTGAATCCTTTGCTGTCTGTGGTGGAACGCAAGCTCCAGGAATTGCCGGTACCGGTGCAATTGACCCTGCCCGATGGCACGGTCTTGGGCAGTCCCGAGGCGCGCGTGCGCTTCGTGGCGCGGGACAAGACCGCGCTGGCCCACCTGGCCGAGGGCGCCGTCGGCGTGCTGGGCCAGGACTACGTCGAGGGCCGCATCGATATCCAGGGCAGCATGCGTGATGTGATGGCGGCCGCCGCGGCGCTGCTGCCCAGTTCGCCGGTCGACGCGGCGCGCGGCGGCTGGCTGACCGAGCTGGTGCGCAAGGTCACCTCGGTGTGGCGCCACTCGATCGAGCGCGATGCGCGCCAGATCGAGTTCCACTACGACCTTTCGGACGATTTCTATGCCCTGTGGCTGGATCCGCGCCGGGTCTATTCCTGCGCCTATTACCGCACGCCCGACATGACGCTGGCGCAGGCCCAGGAAGCCAAGCTGGACCATATCTGCCGCAAGCTGCGGTTGCAGCCGGGCGAGCGTTTCCTGGACGTCGGCGCGGGCTGGGGCGGGTTGCTGCTGTGGGCGGCCGAGAACTACGACGTCGATGCCACCGGCATCACGCTATCGCGCAACCAGCATGCCTATGTCAACCGCCTGATCGAGGAAAAAGGCCTGTCGGGGCGGGTGCGCATGGAGCTGCTCGACTACCGCAAGCTGGACGAAGGCGCGCCGTACGACAAGATCGCCTCGGTGGGCATGTTCGAGCACGTCGGGCGCGCCCAGCTGCCGGGCTATTTCGCCAAGCTGCGCCGGCTGGTCAAGCCGGGCGGACTGGTCATGAACCATGGCATTACCGCGGGCGGCGTCTACAACGCCGAGCTCGGCAACGGCATGGGCGAATTCATCGAGAAGTACATCTTCCCGGGCGGCGAGCTCACGCATATCAGCAGCGTGCTGGAGGCGGTGACGGCGGGCGGCCTGGAAGCCGTCGACGACGAGAACCTGCGCCCGCACTACGCGCGTACGCTGTGGGCCTGGAGCGACGCGCTGGAAGCATGCCTGCCCGAGGCCGCGCGCATCCTGCAGGGAGAGCAGGGCGAGCGTTCGCTGCGCGCCTACCGGCTGTACCTGGCCGGCTGCGCGATGGGGTTCGAGCACGGCTGGATTTCCCTGCACCAGGTGCTGGTCACGACCCCGGCCACGGGCCGCACCGACGAGCTCGACATGGCCCGGGACCTGGCCTATCCGTGGCGGCGCGATTACATCTACGCCGGCAACGCCCGCTAGGATGCGGCCGGCCCCGGCGCCATGCGCCGGGGCCGGCCGTCGCAAATCATTTCATCTCCAATTGAAACCAAATAATTCGACGCCGTGCTGCGCCGCAACACGGCGCGTACGCTGGTTTTGCGCCTCACGCCTAGGGGCTTTCCCCGACGCCCGAACAGGGTGAATGTATCTGTTTGCTTCGGTCCTGGGGTTGGTCGAGGATTCAAAATCGTCTAAGATGCGGCCTTCTTCGTTTAGTTTCTTTCAATTTTCTGCGAGCCTTGTACCGGCAACTTCGCCGGTGACCAGGCCGCTGTCTTACAGGATGGCCCCAGCCCGCGGCGCGGCCTCCTGCTGCTAGTGTCGGTTTGTATTGGCGGTTCTGCCCGTCTTCCGCACAACCCCCTTAGCTCCACGGCATGGTCCGGCGTCTGCCCGGTCCCGTGTCCCTGACCTATGGAGGCAAAAGCCAATGCGTTTCACCCCAGTAAAGACCCTGGCCGCCCTGGCCGCACTCTGCGCGTTCAGCGGTGCGGCCCAGGCAGCCGACCAGCCCCAGTGCGAAGTCTCGCGGCCCGTCAATTTCGGCGGCATGAATTGGGAATCCAACCTCGTCCTCGTCGACATCGAGCGCTTCATCATGGAAAAGGGCTATGGCTGCAAGACCGAGGTCTTGCCCACCGAGACCCTGCCGGCGCTGGCCGCCCTGGAGCGCGGCGACCTCGACATCAATACCGAAATCTGGCTCAACAGCGTTGCCGACCCTTGGGACCGCGCCCAGAAGACCGGCAAGGTCAAGCGGGTGGGCGAGCTCTACATGGGCGGCGAAGCCTGGTTCGTTCCGCGCTACACCGCCGAGCGCCTGCCCGAGCTGAAGTCGGCGGCCGACCTGCCCAAGTTCAAGGACCGTTTCAAGGACCCCGAGGAGCCCGGCAAGGGGCGCTTCTATGGTTGTCCGGCGGGCTGGGGCTGCGAAGTGACCAGCACCAACCTGTTCCATGCGCTCAAGCTGGATGACAGCTACACGCTGTATTCGCCCGGCACCGGCGCGGCGCAGAAGGCGGCCCTGATGTCCGCCTACAAGCGCAAGCAGGACGTGGTGTTCTACTACTGGTATCCCACGCCGCTGGTCGGCTCGATGGATCTGGTCAAGCTGGAACTGCCGCCGTACGATGCGGAAAAGCACAAGTGCCTGACGGCGCCCAAATGCAGCGATCCGCAGCCTAGCGCCTATCCCGAGAACCCGGTGTTCACCGCTGTGAATACTCGGTTCTCGGAAGAGGCGCCCAAGCTGACCGAGTTCCTGTCCAAGGTGGCGGTGCCGCTGCCGGTCATGGACCAGACCCTGGCCCACATGGAAGAGTCCGGCGACGAGTCCGGCGCCGTGGCGCAGTGGTTCCTGAAGAACCAGGCCGACGTCTGGAAGAAGTGGGTGCCGGCCGACGTGGCCGAGCGCGTCCAGACCGCCCTGTAGCGGTCCAGGGCCACGATGGCGCCATTGCGCCGCCGTGGCCCGCGATGGCGCCCGACGGGGGCGCCGATCGCGCCCGGCGCGGCCATAGGCCCCGGGCATCCCGTGTCGCCGGCCCCGTACGCCGGAGCGGCCCTTTCCCGGGCCGCGCGACACGCCAGAATGGAGTCGCCTGATGTTCCCTGAAGTCATTCCCGCGCGCGCAGTGCGCGGGGCCATCGACGGATTCGTCGATCATCTCGTTACCAACTACGCCGACACGCTGGAAGCGATGTCGCAACCTTTCCTGAGCGTGCTGGTCTGGCTGGAGCAGGTGCTGCGCCAGTCGCCGTGGTGGGCGGTGGTGGCGGTCACCATCGCCATCGCGTGGCTGGTCAGCCGCCGCATCGGCCTGAGCCTGGCCATGGGCGCGCTGCTGTGCGTCATCGGCGTGCTGGGCCTGTGGGACGCCGGCATGCAGACGCTGGCGCTCATGATCATGGCCGCCGGCCTTTCGGTGGTGATCGGCATCCCGCTGGGCGTGCTGATGGCGCGGGTGGACTGGCTGCGCGCCGGCATGCTGCCGGTGCTGGACGTGATGCAGACCATGCCCAGCTTCGTGTACCTGATCCCGGTCGTGATGCTGTTCGGGCTGGGCAAGATCCCGGCCATCATCGCGACCGTGATCTACGCCGTGCCGCCGCTGATCCGCCTGACCGACCTGGGTATCCGCCTGGTCGACCGCGAAGTCCTGGAGGCGGCGCGCGCCTTCGGCGCCAATCCGCGCCAGCAGCTGTTCGGCGTGCAGTTGCCGCTGGCCCTGCCCAACATCATGGCCGGGATCAACCAGACCACCATGATGGCGCTGTCGATGGTGGTCATCGCTTCGATGATCGGTGCGCGCGGCCTGGGCTATGAAGTGCTGCTGGGCATCAACCGCCTGGAGGTCGGCCGCGGACTGCTGGCCGGGCTGGGCATCGTCGTGCTGGCGGTGCTGTTCGACCGCATCACGCAATCGTACGGGCAACGCGTACGCACGGGAGGCCAGCGATGAGCAAAATCGAAGTCAAGAATATCTACAAGATCTTCGGCCCGCATCCCGGCAAGTGGCTGCAGGCCGCCCGCGACGGCATCAGCAAGGAAGACCTGCTGGCCAAAAGCGGCCACACGCTGGGCCTGCGCGACATCAGCCTGTCCATCGAGGAAGGCAGCATCTACGTGATCATGGGGCTGTCGGGGTCGGGCAAGTCGACGCTCATCCGCCACTTCAACCGCCTGATCGAGCCCAGCGCCGGCCATATCCTGGTCGATGGCGTGGATGTGGTCAGCCTGAACAAGCGCGACCTGGAGACGTTCCGCCAGAAGAAGATGAGCATGGTCTTCCAGCGCTTTGGCCTGTTCCCCCACCGCACGGTGCTGGACAACGCCGGCTACGGGCTGGCGGTGCAGGGCGTGGCGCGCGCCGAGCGCGAGCAGCGGGCCCGCCATTGGCTCGACCAGGTAGGCCTGTCCGGCTTCGAGAACCAGTATCCCCACCAGTTGTCGGGCGGGATGCAGCAGCGCGTGGGGTTGGCGCGGGCGCTGGCCACCGACGCCGAGATCCTGTTGATGGACGAAGCCTTCTCGGCCCTGGACCCGCTGATCCGCCGCGAGATGCAGGACCACCTGCTGCAGCTGCAGGCCAAGCTGAACAAGACCATCGTGTTCATCACGCACGACCTGGACGAGGCGCTGCGCCTGGGCAACCGCATTGCGATCCTGAAGGACGGCGAGCTGGTGCAGGAAGGCACGCCGGAAGACATCCTGCTCAATCCCGCCACCGAATACGTGCAGTCGTTCCTGCAGGACGTCAATCGCACCAAGGTGCTCAACGCGGCGCACGCGGTCAACCCGCCGCGCCTGACCTTGACGATGCGCTCGCGGCCGGCGCATGCGCTGGACCGCATGCAGGCGCTGAGCTACGAGTACGCGCCGGTGCTCGATGGCAAGCGCCTGGCGGGCGTGCTGATGGCCGCCGCCGCGCAGCAGGCGGTGGACGAGGGCGCGCGCGATGTGTCGCGCTTCGTCGAGGACCTGGCCTCGGTGCCGGCCACCGCCGGCCTGGACCAGGTGCTGGCGCAGCTGGTGCACAGCGACCAGCCGGTGGCGGTGACGGGCGAGGGCGACGAGTTCATCGGCATGCTGTCGCGCAAGAAGGTGGTCGAGCTGGTCACGCCGGTGCTGGCCGAGTCCGACTCGGCCGACGGGCAGGGCGATGCCGCGGACGCGGCCTCGGACGGCGCGGGGCAGGCGCACGAGCGCGACGCGGCCTGAGCCGGCCGCCCGCAGGTTTCGCCGCACGCCCCGACGGCGATATGATGGAAGACGGTCACCAGTGGGTGGCCGTTTTCCCAATCGCTATCGGAACCCTGTCATGCCTCTCTTGAATGTACAGATCATGCAAGGCCACCAGCCGGCGCAGAAGTCGGCGCTGCTCGCGGCCGCCTGCCAGGCTGTGGTCGACAGTATCGGCGCGCCGCTGGCCAGCGTGCGCGTCGTGCTGGAGGAAGTCCCTGCCGCCCATGTCATCGTGGCGGGCGAGCTGGGCCGGCAAATGGCGCTGGTGACGGTGGACATGATCGCCGGCCGCACCGACGAGCAGAAAGAGGCGCTGATCGGAGCGCTGAACCGCGCCGTGTGCGACAGCATAGGCATCGACGGCGCGGATGTGCGCGTGATGATCCACGACGTTTCCAAGGCCAACATGGGCGTGGCCAATGGCATCAGCGCCCGGGCGGCGGGCCGCTGAGGCATGCCGCGGCGAGCGGCGGTATGATCGATTGCATGGCCATACCGCATGAAAACAGGAGGAATTGACATCATGAACGAAGTCGTAGTCGTAGCCGCTGCCCGTACCGCCATTGGCGATTTCGGCGGCGGCCTGAAAGATGTGGCGCCCTGCGACCTGGGCGCCACGGTCATCCGGGAAGCGCTGGCGCGCGCCGGCGTGGCCGGCCCCGAGGTAGGCCACGTCGCCGTCGGCCATGTCATCAACACCGAGCCGCGCGACATGTACCTGTCCCGCGTGGCCGCGATCAATGCCGGCATCGGCAAGGAAACCCCGGCGTTCAACGTCAACCGCCTGTGCGGGTCGGGGCTGCAGGCGATCGTGTCGGCCGCCCAGACCATCATGCTGGGCGATACCGAGATCGCCGTGGGCGCGGGCGCCGAAAGCATGAGCCGCGCGCCGTATATCGCCCCGGCGCAGCGCTGGGGCGCGCGCATGGGCGACAGCGCCATGGTCGACATGATGACCGGCGCGCTGTCCGATCCGTTTGGCCGCATGCACATGGGCGTGACGGCCGAGAACGTGGCGGCGCGCTATTCCATCAGCCGCGCCGACCAGGACGCGCTGGCGGTCGAGTCGCATCGCCGCGCCGCGGCCGCCATCGACGCGGGCCGCTTTCGCGACCAGATCGTCCCGGTGACGTTGAAGACGCGCAAGGGCGAGACTGTGTTCGACACCGATGAGCACGTGCGCCGCGACATCACCATCGAAGGCATGGCGGCCCTGCGGCCGGTGTTCCAGAAGGAAAACGGCACGGTCACGGCGGGCAACGCGTCGGGCCTGAACGACGGCGCGGGGGCGGTGGTGCTGATGAGCGCGGCCGCGGCGGCGCAGCGCGGCATCGCGCCGATGGCGCGCCTGGTGGCCTATGCGCATGCCGGCGTGGACCCCGAGATCATGGGCATCGGCCCGGTGCCGGCCACGCAGGCCGCGCTCAAGCGCGCCGGCCTGACCGTCGACCAGCTCGACGTGATCGAGGCCAACGAGGCGTTCGCCGCGCAGGCCTGCGCGGTGACGCGCCAGCTGGAGCTGGATCCCGCCAAGGTCAATCCGAACGGCAGCGGCATCAGCCTGGGCCATCCCATCGGCGCGACCGGGGCCATCATCACGGTCAAGGCCTTGTACGAGCTGCAGCGCGTGGGCGGCCGCTACGCGCTGGTGACGATGTGCATCGGCGGCGGGCAGGGCATCGCCGCCATTTTCGAGCGCGTCTGAGGCCCGGCGCTCGTGGCGCCGCTGGCGCCGCGAGCCCGCCTTCGGCATGCGGCGAGGGGGGGCGCAGTGGCTACAATGCCGCGATGCCTATTCGCTACACCCCCTCAGAACTCGACCAACCTTCGCTGTCCGAAGCCGACGGCATCCGTTATCTGCATTTCGGCACCGAGTGGGTGCAGGGCGCGATGCTGATCCGCGACCCGGCCCGGCTGGTGCTCGAGTACACCGCCCAGATGATGGCCTGGCTGCTGTTTCTCGAGCCGCCGCGCGAACAATCCATCGGCCTGCTCGGCCTGGGCGCGGGGTCGCTGGCGCGGTTCTGCCTCAAGCACACGCGCAGCCCGGTGACGGTGGTCGAATGGAATCCTCAGGTCACCGCGGTCTGCCAGATGTTTTTCCGCCTGCCCACGCCGCAGCGCCTGGACGTGCATCATGACGATGCCGGCGCCTGGGTGGCCGACCCTGCGCGCGCCGGCGATTGCCCGGTGCTCATGGTCGATCTCTATGACGCGCAGGCGCGCGGCCCGGTGCGCGATTCGGTCAAGTTCTACCGCGATTGCCGCCGTGTGCTGGGCGAGGTGGGCGTGCTGTCGGTCAACCTGTTCGGCCGCCACGAGAGCTACGGGCGCAACATCGACAACCTGAGCAAGGCTTTCGACGACCGCCTGGTGCTGCTGCCCGAGATCGACGCGGGCAACCAGATCGTGCTGGCGTTTTCCGGCCCGCCACTGGCCATCACCCCGGCCGAACTGCTGGCGCGCGCCGAAACCGTCGAGGCGCAGTACGGGTTGCCGGCGCGCCGCTGGGCGCGGGCATTGACCCGCCACGCGGTCGACGGCGTGCTGCACTTCTGAGCGGGCGGCTTCCTCCCCTGGGAATACCCTAGGCGCGCGGTCCTTAACGGCCGCCGCAAAGCAGGCTACCATCGCCTTATTCATAATTATGAATTACGGCCTAGGGGCAACCGATGACTACACCCATCGTCCGGCAGGCGTTGTACCTGGAAGTGGCGGATCGCTTGCGCACCATGATCCGCACCCATGCGCTGGGCGCCGGCGCCTGGGTGGACGAGGCGGGGCTGACCGAGCAGCTGGGCATTTCCCGCACGCCGCTGCGCGAGGCCCTCAAGGTGCTGGCTACCGAGGGCCTGGTACGCCTGGAGCCTGGCCGGGGCTGTTTCGTCAACGAGCTGACGGTGCGCGACCTGGAGCAGATCTTTCCGCTCATGGCCATGCTGGAGGGACGCTGCGCCTTCGAGGCGGCGCAGCGCGCCGGCGATGACGACCTGCGCGCGCTCGAACCCTTGCACCGCGCCTTGCAGGCGCATGCGCAGGCCGGCCGCATCGACGCCTATTACGAGACCAACTACCGCATCCACGTCGCGGTGCAGACCCTGGCCGACAACCGCTGGCTGTCCGACATGGTCGACAACCTGCGCAAGGTGCTCAGCCTGTTTCGCCACAAGAGCCTGGCGCTGCCGGGGCGCATCCGCGAATCCTGCGCCGAGCACATGGCCATCTTCGCCGCGCTCAAGGCGCGCGACCCGGAAGGCGCCGAGGCCCTGACCCGCAAGCACCTGCTGCGCCAGTTGGCCGCCCTGCAGGCGCTGGCCGGGCAGGAGCCGGCCGGCGGGGCCGCCGCCATCGATTCACCCGCCGTTCAAGCCGTACAGGAGCTCAACCATGTCCGCACTCGATCCCCAGGCATCCGCACGCGTCGCACGCACGCCTGACGCCGAACCGGAGGCGGTCGACGCATCGGCCGCCGGCGAAAGCGCCGGCCTGATCGCCCGGCTGGGCCGTCTGTTCGAGCGAGACAGGCTGCCGCCGCCGGCCGACCTGGCGCAATTGTTCGAGGCGCGCCTGACCGATGTGCGCGCCAACAAACTGGCGCAGGCCTGGCGCCTGGCCTATGAGCAGGCCGACGGCAAGCGGCGCCGCGCCATGCTGGGCGGGCTGGCGCAGGTCGGCGCCGGCATGCAGGGCGACGGCGCGCAGGGCACGCGCCTGTTCAAACGGTTCAATGCCTTGCCCGACGGACTGCGTTTCCTGGTGGCGCTGCGCGCCGACATGCTGCGCTGGCGCAAGCAGGTCGCCGGACTGCAGGCCCTGGACAAGGAGCTGGAGGCGCTGCTGTCGGCCTGGTTCGACGTGGGCCTGCTGGAGCTGCGCCCGCTGACCTGGGACTCGCCCGCCTCGCTGCTCGAGAAGCTGATCCTCTACGAGGCCGTGCACGAAATCCGCTCGTGGGACGATCTGCGCCACCGGGTGGCGGGCGACCGCCGCTGCTACGCGTATTTCCATCCGCAGATGCCGGACGTGCCGCTGATCTTCGTGGAGGTGGCGTTTTCGGCCCAGATGGCCGACAACGTCCAGGCGCTGCTCGACACCAGCGCGCCGCCGCAGGACCTGGACAAGGCGCGCTGGGCGATCTTCTATTCCATCTCGAATACGCAGCCCGGCCTGCGCGGGATCAGCTTCGGCAACTTCCTGCTCAAGCGCGTGATCGACCGCCTGCTGCAGGAGCTGCCCAAGCTGAAATTCTTCGCCACGCTGTCGCCCATTCCCGGCTTCGCCGACTGGCTGTCGCGGCTGGACGCGCAGGAGGTCGAGCAGGCGGTGCGCGACAAGGCGCGCACGCGCAGCGGCGCTCCGGATGGCGCGCGCTGGGTGGCGCGGCTGGCGCGCGCGGCCACGGGCAAGCCGTCGGAAGTGGTGCAGCGAGCCGGCCTGCGCCTGGCCGCGCGCTACCTGCAGGCGATGCGGGCCGGCCAGCCGCTCGACCCGGTGGCCCGTTTCCACCTGGGCAACGGCGCGCGCATCGAGCGCCTGAACTGGGCTGCCGATACCTCGGCCAAGGGCCTGGCGCAGTCCTGCGGCATGATGGTGAACTACCTCTACGAGCTGGGCGACCTGGATGGCAACCTGGCCCGCCTGAACGAAGGCAAGCCGCAAGTCAGCCGCGGCATCGCGCGCCTGGGATGAGCCGCGCCATGAAGCCGAATTCCCAGCCCGGGCAGATCCTGTGCCGCATCGACGCCGGCGTGGCCCATGTCACGCTGAGCCATCCGGGCCGCATGAATGCCATGACGGTCGCGATGTGGCGGCAGCTGCGCGAGGTCTTCGAGGCCCTCGGGGCGGACGCTGCGCTGCGCTGCGTGGTCGTCGCCGGCGCCGAAGGGCATTTCGCCGCCGGCGCCGACATCCGCGAGTTTCCGGCCGAACGCGCCGACCTGGCCGGGGTGCAGCGCTATCACCGCGAGATCCTGGCGCCGGCGCTGGCCGCGGTGGCCGCCTGCCCGCATCCCGTGCTGGCCCGTATCGAGGGCGTGTGCGTGGGCGGCGGCCTGGAGATCGCCGCGCAGTGCGATCTGCGCATCGCCGCCGAGTCGGCCCGCTTCGGCGTGCCGATCGGCAAGCTGGGCTTTCCGATGGCGCCGGACGAAATGCGCGGCCTGCTCGACCTGGTCGGCCGCGCGGCGACGCTGGCCATCCTGCTCGAAGGGCGCGTCTTCGACGCCGCCGAAGCGCTGCGTCTGGGGCTGGTCACGCGCACGGTGCCCGTGGCCGAACTGGACCAGGCGGTGCAGCGCAGCGTGGCCGCCATCCTGGGCGGCGCCCCGCTGGCCGCGCGCATCAACAAGCGCCAGGCGCGCCGCCTGTGCGCCGGCGCGCCGCTGGGCGAAGACGAATACCTGGATTTCTTTTCCTATGCCGAAAGCCGCGACCACCGGGAGGGCGTGCGCGCCTTCCTGGCCGGCACGGCCCCCACATTTACCGGAGACTAGACAAGGTGAGCAACGCCAACCTATATGCTGTGCTGGAGGGGGGCTTCCCCGCCGATCGCGACCGCGTGGCGCTGGAGACCCCGACGCTGCGCTATACCTGGAACGACATCGACCGCGCCAGCGCCTGCCTGGCCAATCTGCTGGCCTCGCTGAAGCTGCCGGCCGGCGCGCGGGTGGCGGTGCAGGTCGAGAAGTCGCCCGAGGCGCTGCTGCTGTACCTGGCCACGCTGCGCGCGGGGCTGGTCTACCTGCCGCTGAACACGGCCTACCGCGAAGCCGAGATCGAATACTTCCTGGGCAACGCCGAGCCGGCCGTGGTCGTGTGCACCAGCGCCAATGCCGGCTGGGTGCGCCGCGCCGCCGCCAAGGCGGGCAGCGCGCACGTCTACACCCTGGACGAAGACCGCACCGGCACGCTGCTGCAGGCCGCCGCGGCGATGCCGCAGCGCTTCAGGACGGTGGCGCGCAAGGCCGACGACCTGGCCGCCATCCTGTACACGTCCGGCACCACCGGCCGCAGCAAGGGCGCCATGCTGTCGCACGGCAACCTGGCCTCCAATGCCCGCGTGTTGCACCAATACTGGGGCTGGCGCGAGGACGACGTGCTGTTGCACATGCTGCCCATTTTCCACGTGCATGGCCTGTTCGTCGCTTCGCACGGGGCGCTGCTGGCCGGCGCGCGCATGATCTGGCTGCCCAGGCTGGACGTGGACCAGGCGCTGCGCTACCTGCCGCAAAGCACCGTCATGATGGGCGTGCCCACCTATTACGTGCGGCTGCTGGCCGACGCGCGCTTCGACCGCGCGGCCTGCGCCAACATGCGGCTGTTCATTTCCGGCTCGGCGCCGCTGCTGACCGAGACGTTCGCCGATTTCCAGGCCCGCACCGGCCAGACCATCCTGGAGCGCTACGGCATGAGCGAAACCGTCATGCTGACCTCCAATCCCTGCCGGCCCGCGGACGGCGAACGCCTGGGCGGCACGGTCGGCAAGGCGCTGCCGGGCGTGCAGGTGCGGGTGGTGGACGACGCGGGCCAGGCCCTGGCGGCCGGCGAGATCGGCAACGTGCAGGTGCGCGGGCCGAACGTCTTCTCCGGCTACTGGCGCATGCCCGAGAAGACGCGCGAGGAGTTCACCGCCGATGGCTGGTTCAAGACCGGCGACGTGGGCCGCTGGGGCGGCGAGTCGGGCGGGCGCGCGGTGCCGGCCGATTACCTGTCGATCGTCGGGCGCAGCAAGGACCTGATCATCTCGGGCGGCTACAACGTCTACCCCAAGGAGATCGAGACGGTCATCGACGAGATGCAGGGCGTGCTGGAGTCAGCCGTCATCGGCGTGCCGCACCCCGATTTCGGCGAGGCCGTGGTGGCGGTGGTGGTGCCGCGCGCCGGCGCGGCGATCGATGTCGCCGCCATGCAGGCCGACCTGAAGTCGCGCATCGCCAATTTCAAGGTGCCCAAGCGGATCCACGTCGTGGACCAGTTGCCGCGCAACACCATGGGCAAGGTGCAGAAGAACGTCCTGCGCGATACCTACGCCGCGTCCTGACGCGATATCGACGGCGCGCGCTGCCAGGGCGCGCGTCCCCATGCAGCAGACCAGAGGAGTGCAGACCACCAGACAGACAACCGCAGGATTTGGACGCGTCAGATGTACATACAAGCCGGCCGCCAGCGTGGCGAGCACGGCGCATAACAGACCGGGCCGGCAGGCCCCGCTACGCTGTACCAACGAGGAGACACCATGAAATACCCCATCCTGGGCGCCGCGCTCATCGCCGCGACGGCGCTGGGCGCCGCGGCGCCGGCTCAGGCCGCCTGGCCGGAGCGCCCCGTCACCATCATCGTGCCGTTTCCGGCCGGAGGCGGCACCGACACCTTCGCGCGCCCGCTGGCCCAGCAACTGGGCATGCAGCTGGGCCAGAGCGTGGTCATCGACAACAAGGGAGGCGCCGGCGGCACCGTGGGCGCCGCCGTGGCGTCCAAGGCCAAGCCCGACGGCTACACCTTCTTCATGGGGGGCGCCCACCATGCCCTGGCGCCATCGCTGTACAAGAACCTGAGCTACGACATCCAGAAGGATTTCGTGCCGGTGGCCCTGCTGGCGCAGCCGCCCCAGGTCGTGGTCATCAACACCGCCAAGCTGCCGGTCAAGTCGCTGCAGGAGTTCATCGAATACGCGCGCAAGCGGCCGGGCGACATCAACT
Organism: Bordetella bronchiseptica; assembly: GCF_900636925.1. Lineage (NCBI taxonomy): Bacteria > Pseudomonadati > Pseudomonadota > Betaproteobacteria > Burkholderiales > Alcaligenaceae > Bordetella > Bordetella bronchiseptica. Next base: position 3,204,778 of record NZ_LR134326.1, on the reverse strand, counting down.
TCGGCACCGCCGGCAAGGGCAGCACCCACCACCTGGCCGGCGAACTGTTCGCCATGCAGACCGGCATCAAGCTGGTCGACGTGCCGTACCAGGGCGCAGGGCCGATGCTCTCGGCCTTGATCGGCGGCCAGGTCGACCTGGCCTTCGACGGGCTGGGGTCGTCGGCGGGGCATATCCGGGCCGGCACCATCAAGCCGCTGGCGGTGGCGGCATCGCAGCGCTCGCCATCCTTCCCCGACGTGCCCACCGCCGCGCAGGCGGGCGTGCCCAACTACGAGGTATCGACCTGGTACGCCCTGTGGGCGCCGGCCGGCACCCCGCAGGAGGCGGTCGACAAGATGACCGCTGCCGTGACCAAGGCCCTGAACGATCCCAAGATCAGGGAAACCTGGGCGGGCAACGGCTCGGCCATCCCCAACCTGACCGGCCCGCAGTTCGGCGCTTTCGTCGACAGCGAAGTGACGCGCTGGGCCAAGGTCGTCAAGGATTCCGGCGTCACGCTGGACTGAGCGGGTGTACAGTGAGGGACGAAAGGGGAGCGGCGCCGGCCGGCGCGGCTCTTCTTTCATCGCTGGTTCCGTATCGCAGGCGGCCTGGCCGCGGGATCGCATGGCGCGGGCTTGCCCGTGCGCGAGCCCCGGCGGGCCCTTTTCAAGGAGCGTGTGATGAAGTCCCTGATAGCCTTGGCTTTGGCGGCCATGTCCGGCGTGGCCGCCGCCCAGTCCGTCGAAATGTCCCTCCTGAGTCCCAAGGGCGACGACCAGAAGATCGGCCAGATCAAGTACGAGCAAACCGACTATGGCGTGCTGTTCACGCCCGACCTGCACGGCCTGGCGCCCGGCGTGCACGGCTTTCACCTGCATGCCAAACCCTCCTGCGCGATGACCAAGGTCGACGGCAAGGACATGGTTGGCGGCGGGGCGGGCGGACACTGGGATCCGGACAACACCGGGGCCCACAAGGGGCCTTATGACAAGACCGGCCACAAGGGCGACCTGCCGGCCGTGTACGTGACCGCCGACGGCAAGGCGACCTATCCGGTGCTGGCCCCGCGCCTGAAGGTGGCCGACCTGGCCGGCCATGCCCTGATGATCCATGTCGGCGGCGACAATTACAGCGATCACCCGGCCGCGCTGGGCGGCGGGGGCGGCCGGATGGCCTGCGGCGTCGTGAAGTAAGGGTTGCGCCGTCCCGCGGCCGGCCGTTCTAGGGATATCCCGCGCCTTGGGGCCGGCCGGCTCACGTTAGACTACACGGTTTCATGGCCGCACGACCTGCGGGAGGCCGCGGGGGCGCCATGGACGATAACTACCCGAGGGTCTAAGGAGCAGACAACATGCTGATCGGAAAAAAACATTTTCTGACGGTAGGCGCGCTGGCGCTGGCGATGGCTATCCACGCCGCACCGGTCATGGCGCAGCAGAAATCGGTGGCGATCACGGCCATCGTCGAACACCCCGCGCTCGATTCCGTGCGCGACGGCGTACAGGACGCCCTGAAGCAGGCGGGTTACGAATCGGGCAAGAATCTGAAGTGGCAATACCAGAGCGCCCAGGGCAACACCGGCACGGCTGCGCAGATTGCGCGCAAGTTCGTCGGCGACCGGCCTGACGTGATCGTGGCGATCGCCACGCCGTCGGCCCAGGCCGTGGTGGCGGCCACCAAGGACGTGCCGGTGGTGTACTCGGCCGTGACCGACCCGGTGGCCGCGCAGCTGGTGCCCTCGATGGAGGCCTCCAACACCAACGTCACGGGCGTGTCCGACCTGTTGGCGCTGGACAAGCAGATCGAGCTGATCAAGAAGGTGGTGCCCAATGCCAAGCGCGTGGGCATGGTCTACAACCCGGGCGAAGCCAACTCGGTCGTGGTCGTCAAGCAGATGCAGGACCTGCTGCCCAAGGCCGGCATGACGCTGGTCGAGGCGGCCGCGCCGCGCACGGTGGACGTGGCCTCGGCCGCGCGCAGCCTGATCGGCAAGGTCGACGTCATCTATACCAACACCGACAACAACGTCGTATCGGCGTACGAATCGCTGGTCAAGGTGGGCAACGACGCCAAGATCCCGCTGGTGGCTTCGGACACCGACAGCGTCAAGCGCGGCGCGATCGCCGCGCTGGGCATCAACTACCGCGACCTGGGCGTGCAGACGGGCAAGATGGTGGTGCGCATCCTCAAGGGCGAAAAGCCCGGCGCCATGCCCTCCGAGACCAGCTCCAAGCTGGAGCTCTACGTGAATCCGGGCGCAGCCGCCAAGCAGGGCGTGACGCTGTCCGACGCGCTGGTCAAGTCCGCGGCGCAAGTCATCAAGTAATCGCGTATTCGGCCGGGCGCCGCGCGGCGCCCGGCCGGCATTTCCACCGAACACAATTCAAGGCAGCGCCGGCCTCATCCACAAGACAGGGCTGGCCAGGTTCTCCTACATGTCATTGTTCTCTTTGCTCGGGGCGTTGGAAATCGGCCTGATCTTCAGCCTGGTCGCGCTGGGGGTGCTGATTTCCTTCCGCCTGTTGCGCTTTCCCGACCTCACCGTCGACGGCAGCTTCCCGCTGGGCGGCGCGGTGGCCGCGACCCTGATCGCCGCGGGCTACGATCCCTTCACCTCCACCATCGTCGCCACCCTCGCCGGCGCCGCCGCCGGGCTGGTCACCGGCTGGCTCAACGTGCGGCTGCGCATCATGGACCTGCTGGCCAGCATCCTGATGATGATCGCGCTGTACTCGGTCAACCTGCGCATCATGGGCAAGCCCAACGTGCCCCTGATCACCGAACCCACCGTCTTCACCCTGCTGCAGCCGCAGTGGCTGAGCGATTACGTGGCGCGGCCGCTGATCCTGCTGGTGGTGGTCATCATCGTCAAGCTGGCGCTGGACTGGTTTCTCGCCACCCAGGCCGGCCTGGCCATGCGCTCGACCGGCTCCAACGGCCGCATGGCGCGCGCCCAGGGCGTCAATACCGGCGCCATGATCCTGGCGGGCATGGCGCTGTCGAACGCCCTGGTGGCGCTGGCGGGCGCGCTGTTCGCGCAGACCCAGGGCGGCGCCGACATCTCGATGGGCATCGGCACCATCGTCATCGGGCTGGCCGCGGTCATCGTGGGCGAGAGCATCCTGCCGTCGCGCCGCCTGGTGATGGCCACCCTGGCGGTCATCCTCGGCGCCATCGTGTACCGCTTCTTCATCGCGCTGGCCCTGAACAGCGATTTCATCGGACTCAAGGCACAGGACCTGAACCTGGTGACGGCCGTGCTGGTCACGATCGCCCTGGTGATCCCGATGCTCAAGCGCCGCCTGGTCGGCAGGAAGGGGGCCTGACATGCTGAGCGCCAAGGATCTGCACATTACCTTCAATGCCGGCACGCCGATCGAGACGCGCGCGCTGCGCGGGCTGTCGCTGGACATTCCGAACGGCCAGTTCGTGACCGTCATCGGCTCCAACGGGGCCGGCAAGTCGACGTTTCTCAATGCCATCTCCGGCGACCTGCCGGTCGACACCGGCACCATACGCATCAACGATGCCGACGTGACCCGCCAGCCGGTCTGGGAGCGCGCCGGACGCGTGGCGCGGGTTTTCCAGGACCCCATGGCGGGCACCTGCGAAGACCTGACCATCGAAGAGAACATGGCGCTGGCCCAGATGCGCGGCGCCAGGCGCGGCTTCAGCCGGGCCGTCAAGGCGTCGATGCGCGAGGGTTTCCGCGAGCGGCTGGCGACCCTGGGCCTGGGGCTGGAGAACCGCCTGGCCGACCGCATCGGCCTGCTGTCGGGCGGGCAGCGCCAGGCGGTCAGCCTGCTGATGGCCGCGCTGCAGCCTTCGCGCATCCTGCTGCTGGACGAGCATACGGCCGCGCTGGACCCGCGCACCGCCGATTTCGTGCTGCAGCTGACCGCCCGCATCGTGGCCGAGAGCCAGCTCACCACCATGATGGTCACGCACAGCATGCGCCAGGCGCTCGACGTGGGCGAGCGCACCGTCATGCTGCACCAGGGCCAGGTGGTGCTGGACGTGTCCGGCGACGAGCGCAAGGGCATGGACGTGCCCGACCTGCTGGCCATGTTCGAGCGGGTGCGCGGCGAGAAGCTGTCCGACGACGCGCTGCTGCTGGGCTGAGTCCGCCGGGGCTGCCCCGGGCGCGTCAGTCCAGCACGCCCAGCATCACGCTGGCGGCGTCGAACAGGGCGCAGACCGGCGTGCCGGCGGCCAGCGCCAGGTCGCGCGCGCTTTCCTCGGTGATGATGGCCGCCAGCGTGCCGCCGCCGTCGAGGTCGACGATGATCTCGCTGTTGACGGCGCCCGGCCGCACCTCGGCCACCTTGCCGGGCAGCTGGTTGCGCGCGGACAGGCGCAGGCCGGGGCCGGGCAGGCCCAGCAGCACCGCCTGCGCCTTGATCAAGGCGATGGCCTGGGTGCCGGGCGCCAGGCCCAGTTCTTCGGTGCTGGCGCGGGTAATGACGGCCGCGATGCGCTGGCCGCCGGCGATACGCAACACGATTTCGTCATTGACGGCGCCGGCATGGACCGCCTCCACGGTGCCCAGCAGGCGGTTGCGGGCGCTGGTCTTGAGCATGAATCGCCTCATGATGTCGATGTCGCCGGCGGCGTCCAGCCCGCTGGCGGCCAGGTGCTGGACGAAACGCTGGTGTTCGGCCTGCAGCGCCCGGAACGTGGCGATCAGGCGGCGGGCGCGGTCGGTCAGGCGCGTGCCGCCGCCGCCGCGCCCGCCGGCCGAGCGCAGCACCAGGGGTTCGCCGGCCAGGTTGTTCATGGCGTCGATGGCGTCCCAGGCGCCCTTGTAGCTCATCCCGGCGGCGCGCGCGGCGGCGCTGATCGAGCCGGTGGCCTCGATCTGGGCCAGCAGGTCGATGCGATGCTGGCCGCCCCAGGGCTGGTCGCCCGAGCGCAGCCAAAGCGTGCCGTCGAGTTGCAGGGAAGGTGCGGACATGGCGGTCTGGCCGGCGCGGCCGGCGGATGGCGGATGCAAATGAGAGTTTATTGCAAGTTGCCTCCGATCGCGGCATGATGGGCGCTCACACGTCGCTACACAGGTGAGACATGCAGATCGTCAAGTTGCTTACCGTCTCGGTGGCCGCCGGCTTGCTGGCCGGCTGCGCGTCGGGCCCCACGCTACGCAGCGATTATGACCACAGCGCCAACTTCGCGCAGTACCGCACTTTCGCGTTCATGTCGCCGCTGGGCACCGACCGGGCCGGCTACAGCAGCCTGCTGACCGAGCGCCTCAAGCAGGCCACTCGCGGCCAGCTCGAGATGCGCGGCTACACCTATGACGAGAGCAAGCCCGACCTGCTGGTCAACTTCAACGGCAAGCTGCAGGAAAAAACCCAGGTGACGCCGGCGCCGCCGCCCATGGGCCCGTACTACGGCTACCGGGCCGGCTTCTACGGCGGCTGGCCCGGCTACGGCTGGGGCGACGACGTCTACCAGTACACCGAAGGCACGCTGAACATCGACCTGATCGACGCGCGCCGCCGGCAACTGGTCTGGGAGGGCGTGGCCACGGGCGAGGTCAACGATCTCGACAAGGCGCAATCCGCCGCCAGCGTCGAGCAGGGCGTGGCGCAGATCTTCTCCAAGTATCCGTTCCGCGCCGGCAACGGCCAGCCGCAGACGCCTCCCAAGCCGTAGCGGGGCGCCGATGAGCAAGCGCAAGGCGCGCCGCGGCGCCGGCATGCCCGACTACGAGACGGTGGCGCTGGTGCTGCAGGGCGGCGGCGCCCTGGGCGCGTACCAGGCCGGCGTCTACGAGGGTCTGCATGCCGCGGGCATACGGCCGAACTGGCTGGCCGGCATTTCCATCGGCGGCATCAATGCGGCCATCATCGCCGGCGCCCCCGTGGACGAACGGGTCGGGCGCCTGCGCGGCTTCTGGGAAGCCATCTGCCGGCCCACCGGATTCGCCGGGCTGCCCTGGGGCGATGCCTGGGCGGCGCTGTTCGCCAACGCGCCGTTCGGCTTCGGCTCCAACCAGAGCAACGGCCAGCTGGCTGCCTTCAACGCGCTCACGCGCGGCCAGCCGGGGTTTTTCGAGCCGCGCTTTCCGCCGCCGTACCTGGTGCAGGGGGGCGGGGCGGCCGCGACCAGCTTCTACGACACGACGCCGCTGCTGCAGACGCTGCGCGACTATGTCGATTTCGACTTGCTCAACCGCGGCGATGTGCGGGTCAGCCTGGGGGCGGTCAACGTACGCACCGGCAATTTCGCCTACTTCGACAGCCGCGAGACCGTCATCAGGCCCGAGCACGTCATGGCTTCCGGCGCGCTGCCGCCGGGCTTTCCCGCCATCGAGATCGATGGCGAGTTCTACTGGGACGGCGGTCTGGTGTCCAACACCCCGCTGACCAAGGTGCTGGCGGTCCACCCGATGCGCGACACGCTGGCTTTCCAGGTCGACCTGTGGCCGGCGCGCGGCCCCTTGCCCACCAGCCTGGAAGAGGTGGCGGAGCGCCAGAAGGACATCCAGTACTCCAGTCGCACGCGCATCGTCACCGATACGTTCCGCCGCCAGCTCAAGCTGCGCCGCAGCCTGCAGCGCGTGCTCGACCGCCTGCCGCCGCAGGTGCGCAGCAGCCGCGAACTGGCGCAGATCCGGCGCGAGGCGTGTACGCCACTGGTCAACGTGGTCAACCTCATCTACGAGGCCAACCAGTTCGAACGCCATTCCAAGGACTACGAGTTCAATACCGAGTCGATGCGGGAGCACTGGCGCTTCGGCCTGGCCGACATCGAACGCACGCTGGCGCAGCCCGGCGTGCTGGACAAGCCGTCGCCCGACGAGAGTTTCGTGACGCACGACATCCACCGCGCGGACGCTTGAACCTTGCACCTAGGATGAGTCCGCTTTTTTTGGCGGGGGCGATTGCAATCGGGTGGGATGGCGTAGCCTCTTGCGCCTGCCGCTTCCGCACCTCCCTCTCCGATGTCCCGCCGTCGTTCCGCTTCCTTCCCCGCCGCCAAGTCGTCCGCCGGGGCGCAGCCCTGGGAGTTGCGTTACCAGGCCTGGGTGCTCGTCACGCCGGCCGGCGCCATCGTGCATCTGTCGGCCGCCGAACGCATCTGTATGCTGGGCCTGCTTGCGCATCCCCGGCGCGAGCTCACCCGCGCGGCGCTGGTCCACAGCCTGCCCGGGCTGGGCGCGGGCGCCATCAACGTGGTCATCAGCCGTCTGCGCCGCAAGGTGGGCGAGACCGGCGAGGTCTTGCCGCTGCGCACCGTGCACGGCATGGGCTATGTGTTCCTGGCCGGGTTGCGCAGCGACACCGCGCCGCCGCAGGCGACGCCCGCCGCGGGTTGAATCCGTCCGGCGTCGTGTCCGCCCCGCCAGGCGGGTGCATGGACATCGGCCCGGCGCAGATGCCGCCGCTGTCCGCAAACGACCGCCCCATGCGCCTTTGACGCCGGCATGTCCATCGGCCAAAGGGGGGAAACCCCGACGTTTTAAACGAAAATCGGCTACATTAATGCGTTCTCTGCGTGCCTCATGCTCGCGTGCGGCCGTCGCAATGGCGGTTGGGAGCAGCGCGCTTTTACCTCCGTGAGGAATCCATGCGTTTTTCGCCTCAGCGTGTCTCGGCTTTCGGTCTTGTTGCGACGCTTTCAGTGTTGTTGGCAGCATGCGGCGAAAAGCCCCAGTTCAATCCTGGCATGCCTCAGGTCAGCGTGATCACGGTGCAGCCGCAGCGCGCCGCGGTGGTGTCCGAGCTGCCCGGCCGCGTGGATGCAGTGCGCGATGCGCAGATCAGGGCGCGGGTAACCGGCATCGTCCAGAAGATCGCCTTCGAGCAGGGCGGCGACGTCCAGGCCGACCAGCTGCTGTTCAAGATCGACCCGGCGCCCTACCAGGCCGCCTACGACCAGGCCGCCGCGCAGCTCAAGCAGGCGCAGGCCGACCTGTTCAGCGCCAAGCTGCTGGCCGAGCGCTACGCGCCGCTGGTCAAGGCCAATGCCGTCAGCAAGCAGGAATACGACAACGCCGTGGCCCGCTACCGGCAGGCCGACGCCAGCGTGGCGGCGGCCAAGGCCAACCTGACCAATGCCAAGATCAACCTGGGCTATACCGACGTGACCTCGCCCATCAAGGGGCGCATCGGCAAGCCGCTGGTGACCGAGGGCGCGCTGGTCGAGGCGACCTCGGCCACCCAGATGGCGACGGTGCAGCAGCTCGACCCGATCTATGTCGACTTCACGCAATCCACCGCCGACCTGGCGGCGCTGCGCCGCGCGTTCGCCGCCGGCAAGCTGCAGCAGGTGGGCAAGGACGCGGTCAAGGTCCAGGTGGTGCTGGAAGACGGCTCGATCTACCCCGAAGCGGGCAAGCTGCTGTTTACCGGCGTGACGGTGGATCCGACCACCGGGCAGGTGAACCTGCGGGCCGAGGTGCCCAATCCCGACAACATCCTGCTGCCCGGCATGTACGTGCGCGTGCGGGTGGACCAGGGCGTCGACGACAAGGCGCTGCTGGTGCCGCAGCAGGCCCTGCAGCGCACCGCCGACGGCATGCAGAGCCTGATGCTGGTCAAGGACAACAAGGTCGAGCAGGTGCCGGTGACCACGGGCAGCGTGATCCACAACCAGTGGGTCATCAACAGCGGCCTGGCGGCGGGAGACGTGGTGGTGGTCGAAGGCTTCCAGAAGATCCGTCCGGGGGCGCCGGTGCAGGCTTCGCCCTGGAACAAGGGGGGCGCGGCGCCTGCCGGCCAGCAGCCCGCTCCTGGCCAGCAGGCGCCGGCCCAGCAGCCCGCCAAGCAGGAACCCGCCAAGCAGGCGCCGGCCGCAGGCCAGCAGTCCTAAGCGGCGCGCGGCGCCCGACGGCGCCGCGTTCCCTTTTCGTGAGCATCGCTTTCAGAGTCAGCCCACATGCCGCAATTTTTTATTGATAGACCGATTTTTGCCTGGGTAGTCGCACTGTTCATCCTGCTGACAGGGATATTGGCCATTCCCAATATGCCCGTGTCGCAGTATCCGGACGTGGCCCCGCCTGCCATCACGATCACCGCGACCTACCCGGGCGCTTCCGCCAAGGAAGTGGCCGAGTCGGTCACCAGTATCATCGAGGACCAGCTCAACGGCGCCAAGGGCCTGCTGTACTACGAATCGGTCAGCGACTCGTACGGCCAGTCGCAGATCACCGCGACGTTCGCTCCGGGCACCGATCCCGACCTGGCCCAGGTGGACGTGCAGAACCGCGTGTCCAACGTGACGGCGCAGCTGCCCGTGGCGGTGATGCAGCAGGGCCTGCAGTACGAGCAGACCAGCGCCGGCTTCCTGATGATCGTGACGCTGTCGTCCACCGACGGCACGCTCGACCAGACGGCGCTGGCCGACTACATCACCCGCAACGTCAAGAACCCGGTGTCGCGCGTGCCCGGCGTGGGCCAGTTCCAGCTGTTCGCCGCGCCGCGCGCCATGCGCATCTGGGTCGACCCGGACAAGCTGGTGGGCTTCAACCTCAGCATGGCCGAGGTCAACCAGGCCATCAGCCAGCAGAACGTGCTGATTTCGGCCGGCAGCATCGGCGCGCCGCCCAATCCGGACAGCCAGCGCGCCACGGCCACCGTGATCGTCAATGGCCAGTTGAGCACGATCGAGGGCTTCGGCCAGATCGTGCTGCGCGCCAACACCGATGGCTCGAAGGTGTTGCTGCGCGACGTGGCCCGCATCGAGGTGGGCGCGGACAACTACCAGTTCGGCGCGCGCCTGAACGGCAAGCCCACGGCGGCGTTCGCCATCGTGCTCTCGCCCGACGCCAACGCGCTGGCCACCGCCGAGGGCGTGCGCCAGCAGATGGCCTCGCTGTCGCAGTACTTCCCGTCCAACATCCGCTACGACATCCCGTACGACACCGCGCCCTACGTGAAGGTGTCGATCGAGCAGGTGATCCACACCCTGGTCGAAGCCATGGTGCTGGTGTTCCTGGTGATGTTCCTGTTCCTGCAGAACGTGCGCTATACCCTGATCCCGGCCCTGGTGGTGCCGGTGGCCATGCTGGGCGCGTTCGCGGTGATGCTGGCGCTGGGCTTCTCGATCAACGTGCTGACCATGTTCGCCATGGTGCTTGCCATCGGGATCCTGGTCGACGACGCCATCGTGGTGGTCGAGAACGTGGAGCGGATCATGGCCAGCGAGGGCCTGTCGCCCAAGGAGGCCACCAAGAAGGCCATGCCGCAGATCAGCGGCGCCATCGTCGGCATCACGCTGGTGCTGGTCACGGTGTTCCTGCCGCTGGCCTTCATGACCGGCTCGGTCGGCGTGATCTATCGCCAGTTCTCGGTCGCGATGGCGGTGTCGATCTTCTTCTCGGCATTCCTCGCGCTCAGCTTCACGCCGGCGCTGTGCGCGACGATCCTCAAGCCCATCCCCAAGGGCCATCACCAGGAAAAGAAAGGCTTCTTCGGCTGGTTCAACCGCAAGTTCGACGCCACCACGCACAACTACCAGAACTGGGTCTCGCGCATCCTGCACAAGGGCGGGCGCATGATGCTGGCGTTCGCGCTGCTGGTGGTGCTGCTGGGCTGGCTGTACATGCGCCTGCCGTCGTCGTTCCTGCCCGAGGAAGACCAGGGCTACGTGGTCAGCAACATCGAACTGCCCACCGGCGCCAGCGCCAACCGCACCATCGAGGTGATCGAGGAAGTCGAGAATTACTTCCGCAACATCCCCGCGGTGGAGAACGTCATCACGGTGCAGGGCTACAGCTTCAACGGCAACGGCCTGAACGCGGCCATCGCGTTCACCACGCTCAAGGATTTCTCCGAGCGCAAGAGCCGCGCCGACTCGGCCGGCGCGATTGCCTTCACGGCTTTTTCCAAGCAGCTGATGGGCATTCACGACGCGCAGGTGTTCACCCTGGTGCCACCGGCGATTTCGTCGCTGGGCAACGCTTCGGGCTTCGACTTCCGCCTGCAGGACCGCGGCGGCGCCGGCACCGAGGCGCTGGGCGCGGCCACCGCCGAGCTGATGGGCATGGCGGCCAAGAGCCCGGTGCTGTCGCAGGTGCGCATCACCGGCCTGGGACCGGGTTCGCAGCTGAGCCTGACGATCGACCGCGACAAGGCGGCGGCGCTGGGGGTCAACTTCGACGAGGCGGCCACCCTGATCTCCACCGCGGTGGGTTCGGCCTTCCTGAACAAGTTCCCCAACATGGGCCGGATGCAGAACATCTGGGTGCAGGCCGACCAGCAGTACCGCATGCAGGTCGAAGACCTGCTCAAGCTGAACGCCCGCAACAACCAGGGTGGCATGGTGCCGCTGTCGACCTTCGTGTCGGCCAAGTGGGTGCAAGGGCCGGTCCAGGTGGTGCGCTACAACAGCTACGAGTCGGTGCGTATCGGCGGCGACGCGGCGGCGGGCTACACCACCGGCGAAGCCATGCAGGAAATGCAGGACCTGGTGGCCCGCTTGCCGCAGGGCTTCGGCTACGAATGGAACGGCCTGTCCTACCAGGAGCGGCTGGCCGGCAACCAGGCGCCCATCCTGATGGGGCTGGCGCTGCTGGTCGTGTTCCTGGTGCTGGCCGCCCTGTATGAGAGCTGGGCCATCCCGCTGTCGGTGATGCTGGTCGTGCCGCTGGGCATGCTGGGCGCCGTCGCGCTGGTGACGGTGCTGGGCATGTCCAACGACGTGTACTTCCAGGTGGGCATGGTGACGGTGATCGGGCTGGCGGCCAAGAACGCCATCCTGATCGTGGAGTTCGCCAAGGACCAGTACGCGCGCGGGCAGGGCCTGTACGAGTCGGCGGTGGAGGCGGCGCGCCTGCGTTTCCGTCCCATCCTGATGACGTCGCTGGCGTTCATCCTGGGCGTGGTGCCGCTGGCCATCGCCACCGGCGCCGGCGCCGCCAGCCAGCGCGCCGTCGGTATCGGCGTGCTGGGCGGGATGCTGGCGGCCACCCCGTTCGCGGTGATTTTCGTGCCGACCTTCTTCGTGGTGGTGCTGGGCCTGTTCAAGACCCGGCCGCGCCTGCTGGGCGCCGAACTGCGCGCCTTCGAGGAAGAGCAGGCGGCCAAGCGCGCCGCCGAGCAACAGCAGCCGCAGGACGGCGCCGCGACGCCGGCGCCGCAGACCGGCGGTCAGGAGAACAAGGAATGATGGCCGTGATGTACAAGCGCAGTGCGCTCTCGGTGCTGGTGGCGGCCGCGCTCGCGGGCTGCTCGCTGGCGCCCGACTACAAGCGACCGGAGGCACCGGTGCAGGCGAACTGGCCGGACCAGCCCAAGGTGCAGTACGGCGCCTACGCCAGCCCGACCTCGCTGGGCGAGCAGCCGGCCGCGGCGGTGGCGCCGCAGGGCGCCACGCCGGCCGACGAGATCGGCTGGCGCGAGTTCTTCCGCGACGCGCGCCTGCAGAAGCTGATCGAACTGGCCCTGGTCAACAACCGCGATCTGCGCGTGGCGGTGCAGCGCGTCGAAGAGGCGCGCGCGCAGTACGGCGTGCAGCGCGGCGCGCAATGGCCCAGCATCGGCGCGGGCATCCAGGGACAGCGCCAGCATCTGCCGCCCGACATGCGTCCGCTCGGCCCGGATTCGACCTCCATCTCCAGCCAGTACCAGGCGGGCCTGGGGCTGACCACGTTCGAGATCGATCTGTTCGGCCGCCTGCGCAATCTGTCCGAGGCGGCCTACCAGCAGTACCTGTCGACCGAGCAGGCGCAGCGCAGCGTGCACATCACGCTGGTCGGCGCGGTGGCGCAGTCGTACTTCAACCTGCGCGCCGCCGAGGTGCAGCTGGAGTTGACCCAGAAGACGCTGGCCTCGCGCCAGGAGTCGTACAACCTGGTCAAGACGCGCTTTGACGGCGGGGTGGCTTCCGAACTCGACCTGAACCAATCCAAGTCGCTGCTCGACAGCGCCTCCGCGGACCTGGCGGCGCTGGCGCGGGCGCGCGCGCAGGCCGCCAATGCCCTGGTGGTGCTGGTCGGGCTGCCGGGCCTGCCCGAGGACCTGCCGGCGCCGGCCGTATTCGGCCGCGACCAGTTGCTGGCCAGCGTGCCGGCCGGGCTGCCGTCCGACCTGCTGACGCGCCGGCCCGACATCCTGGCGGCGGAGAACCAGCTCAAGGCGGCCAATGCGAACATCGGCGCGGCGCGCGCGGCGTTCTTCCCGACCATTTCGCTGACCGGCCTGCTGGGTGTGGCCAGCCCGTCGCTGGACAATCTGTTCAAGGGCGGGCAGGGCTACTGGAGCTTCTCGCCGTCGATCACCACGCCGTTGTTCGCCGGCGGCAGTATCCGCGAAGGCCTGAACCTGGCCAAGGCGCGCGACAACATCGCGGTGGCCCAGTACGAGCAGAGCATCCAGCAAGCGTTTCGCGAAGTCTCGGATGCGCTGGCCGGCGAGGCGACCTACAGCGCGCAGCTCGACGCGCAGCGCGCGCTGCAGGTGGCGGCCGGGCGCACGCTGGAGCTGTCCAACCTGCGCTACAACAATGGCATCGACAGCTATCTGCAGGTGCAGACGGCCCAGGTCGACTTCTTCAACGCGCAGCTTGGGCTGGTACAGACCGGGCTGGCGGCATTGATCAACCGCGTCGAACTCTACAAGGCGCTCGGCGGCGGCTGGCAGGAATCAACCACGAAGCAACCATGATTGAACTAGGTGTCAACATCGACCATGTGGCCACGCTGCGGCAGCAGCGCCATACGGCTTATCCCGACCCCGTGCAGGCGGCGCTGCGCGCCGAGGACGCCGGCGCCGACCTGATCACGCTGCATCTGCGCGAAGACCGCCGCCACATCCAGGACGCCGATGTCTACGCCATCCGCCCCTTGCTGCGCACCCGCATGAACCTCGAGTGCGCGGTCACGCCGGAGATGCTGGAGATCGCCTGCGCGGTCAAGCCCAGCGACGTGTGCCTGGTGCCGGAAAAGCGTACCGAGTTGACGACCGAAGGCGGTCTGGATGTGGCCGGCGCGCAGGCGGCCGTCACCGACGCGGTGCAATTGCTGGCCGAGGCCGGCATCCGGGTGTCGCTGTTCATCGATCCGGACGCGCGCCAGATCGAAGCGGCGGCGCGCGCCGGCGCGCCGGTCATCGAGCTGCACACGGGCGCCTACGCCGAGGCGCGCGACGATGCCGCGGTGCAGGCCGAGCTGGCGCGCGTGCGCGCCGCCGTGGCCGAGGGGCTGCGCCATGGCTTGCGGGTCAACGCCGGCCATGGGCTGCACTACGGCAACGTGCAGGCGGTGGCGGCGCTCGACGGCATCGCCGAACTGAACATCGGCCATGCCATCGTGGCCCAGTCCATCTTCGACGGCTGGGACAAGGCGGTGCGCGACATGAAGGCGCTGATGGTGCAGGCGCGCCTGGCGGCCGTGCGCGGCCACGCCTGAAGCAGGGCGGGGCGCCCGGCGTATTATCATCACGATATCGCGTCGCGGCCGCGCCGCGCGCTCCACTGCAGGAATCCGAACCACATGAGCTCCGTTTCCGCGGCCGGCGCGACGCCGCCCGCGTCGCCCGGCTGCATCGCCGGCATCGGCATGGACCTGTTGCGCATCGAACGCATCGAGCGCGCGCTGGCGCGCCATGGCGACCGTTTCGCGCAGAAGATCCTGGGGCCGGAGGAGCTGGCCAAGTTCCATGCGCGCCGCCGGCGCGACCCGGCGCGCGGCGTGCGTTTCCTGGCCACCCGCTTTGCCGCCAAGGAAGCCTTTTCCAAGGCCATCGGGCTGGGCATGCGCATGCCCATGAGCTGGCGACGGGTGCAGACCCTGAATGCGCCGGGCGGGCGGCCGGTGCTGGTGATCGGCGCCGAGCTGGCCGATTGGTTCGATGCGCGCTTCGGCGCGGCGCATGTGTCCATTACCGACGAGTCCGATATGGCCGCGGCCTATGTCATCGTCGAACGCAAACCGGCGCCCGACGGCCGGCCGTGAGGCCGGCGCGGCCGCCATCCAAACCGAGGCTAGAGCCCATGTCCAGCAAGAAGAAAACCAAGCCCGTCCTGCCTCCCGGCCCCGTCATGGTGGATGTGGCCGGCACGACGCTGACCAAGGACGAGAAGCGCCGCCTGCGCAACCCCCTGGTGGGCGGGGTGATCCTGTTCGCGCGCAATTTCACCGATCGCCGGCAATTGTGCGCGCTGACGCGGGCCATCCACAAGGCGCGCAAGGAGCCGCTGCTGATCGCGGTGGACCACGAAGGCGGCCGCGTGCAGCGCTTTCGCGACGACGGCTTTACCGCGTTGCCGCCCATGCAGGAGCTGGGCAAGCTGTGGGACCGCGATCCGCTGGCGGCGATGCGGCTGGCGACCGAGGCCGGCTACGTGCTGGCCGCCGAGCTGCGCGCCTGCGGCGTCGATCTCAGCTTCACGCCGGTATTGGACCTCGACTACGGCGTGAGCAAGGTGATCGGCAATCGCGCCTTCCACCATGACGCGCGCGTGGTCACCATGCTGTCGCGCGCGCTGGCGCAGGGCCTGGCGCTGGCGGGCATGGCGGCCTGCGGCAAGCATTTCCCCGGCCATGGTTTCGTGGGCGCCGATTCGCACCACGAGATCCCGGTCGATCCGCGGCCGCTCGCGCGCATCCTGAAGGATGACGCGGCGCCTTACGCCTGGCTGGGCGACCTGGTCATGCCGGCTGTCATGCCGGCGCATGTGATCTATCCGAAGGTCGATGCCCAGCCCGCGGGTTTTTCGCGCCGCTGGGTCAGCGAGATCCTGCGCGAACGGCTGGGCTACGATGGCGTGGTGTTCTCCGACGATCTGACCATGGAGGGCGCGTCGGTGGCGGGCGACATCCTGGCCCGCGCCGAGGCGGCCCTGGGCGCCGGCTGCGACATGGTGCTGGTATGCAACCGCCCGGACCTGGCCGACGAGCTGCTGGACCGCCTGCAGGTCCAGCATCCGGCCGCCTCGGTCGAGCGCATCCGCCGGCTGATGCCGCGGTTCGCCGCGCCGGACTGGGACACTTTGCAGAATGACAGCCGCTATCAGCATGCCCGACGACTTCAATCTCAAATCGTTTCTGGCTGACCTGCCGCACCTGCCCGGCGTGTACCGGCATCTCGATGCCGCCGGGGAGGTGATGTATGTCGGCAAGGCGCGCGATCTCAAGAAACGCGTATCGTCGTATTTCCAGAAGAACCTGGCCAGCCCGCGCATTGCGCAGATGGTGGCCAAGGTGGCCAGCGTGGACGTCACCGTCACGCGTTCGGAGGCCGAGGCGCTGCTGCTCGAGAACAACCTCATCAAGAGCCTGCGGCCGCGCTACAACATCCTGTTCCGCGACGACAAGTCGTATCCCTATCTGCTGATCACCGGCCACGCGTGGCCGCGCATCGCGTATTACCGCGGCGCCACCAGCAAGCGGGGGCAGTACTTCGGCCCGTACCCCAATTCGTGGGCCGTGCGCGAGACCATCCAGATCCTGCAGAAAGTGTTTCGCCTGCGCACCTGCGAGGACACGGTCTTCGCCAATCGCTCGCGTCCCTGTCTGCTGCACCAGATCGGCCGCTGTTCGGCGCCGTGCGTGGGCGTGATCGAGGCCGGGGACTACGCCCACGACGTGCAGCGCGCCGTGCGCTTTCTCAACGGCGAGGCGCGCGAAGTCATGGACGAGATCGAAGCCCGCATGCTGCAGGCCTCGACCGAGCTGCGCTTCGAGGAAGCGGCGGTGCTGCGCGACCAGATGGGCTCGCTGTCCAAGGTGCTGCACCAGCAGACCATGGAGAACGTCGGCGGCGACGATACCGATGTGATCGCCGTGGCGTCGGCCGGCGGCAAGATCTGTGTCAACCTGGCCATGGTGCGCGGCGGGCGCCACCTGGGCGACAAGCCGTTCTTTCCCACGCATGCCGAGGGCGAGCAGCCGGCCCAGGTGCTGGAGGCCTTCGTGGCGCAGCATTACGCCGACGGCGCCATGCCGCCCGTGCTGGTCTGTTCGCATGCGCTGCCCGACAGCGGCCTGGTCGGCCTGCTGGCCGAGCAGGGCGGCACCCGCGCGGCCCGGGTGCTGACCCGTCCGCAGGGCGTGCGCCGCTCATGGCTGGAGCAGGCGCAGAAAAACGCCGAGATGGCGCTGGCGCGGGCACTGACCGAATCGGGCGCGCGCGCCGGGCGCACCCTGGCGCTGGCCGAGGCGCTGGATCTCGATACCGACGAGGAGTCGCTCGATGCCTTGCGCATCGAATGCTTCGATATCAGCCACACCGCCGGCGAAGCGACGCAGGCCTCGTGCGTGGTGTTCCTGCATCACGACATGCAGCCGTCGCTGTATCGCCGTTACAACATCGTGGGCATTACCCCGGGCGACGATTATGCGGCGATGCGGCAGGTGCTGACGCGCCGCTTCGGCAAGGTGGCCGACGGCGAGGCGCCTATGCCGGGGCTGGTACTGATCGACGGCGGCAAGGGCCAGGTCGAGGTGGCCCGCCAGGTGTTCGTCGAACTCGGGCTGGACATCCAGTCCCTGGTGGGGGTGGCCAAGGGGGAGGGCCGCAAGGTGGGGCTGGAGACCCTGGTGTTCGCCGACGGGCGGCCGCCCGTCGCGCTGGGCAAGGAATCGGCGGCCCTGATGCTGATTGCGCAGGTGCGCGACGAGGCGCACCGCTTTGCCATCACCGGCATGCGCGCGCGCCGCGCCAAGACGCGC
The DNA here is from genome assembly GCF_900636925.1 of Bordetella bronchiseptica. Lineage (NCBI taxonomy): Bacteria > Pseudomonadati > Pseudomonadota > Betaproteobacteria > Burkholderiales > Alcaligenaceae > Bordetella > Bordetella bronchiseptica. The sequence goes on along the minus strand of NZ_LR134326.1, from coordinate 3,187,176 downwards.
AATGTCTCGCGCCTGGAAGAAATCGAAGGGATCGGGGCGCGCCGGCGCCAGCGGCTGCTGGCGCGCTTTGGCGGCCTGTCGGGCGTCAGTTCGGCCAGCATCGAAGACCTGGCTTCGGTCGAGGGTATTTCGCAGGAATTGGCCGTGCGCATCTATGATGCGCTGCATGGCTGACATCCGCCCGCCGCGCCGGTGAGGTAGCATACGGTCACTATGCCGATAAACGTACCCATTTTCCTGACCTGGCTGCGGATCGCCATGATTCCGCTGGTGGTCGGCCTGTTCTACCTGCCCGAGAGCTGGATGTCCGTGCCCATGCGCGACACCTTCGCGGCCTGGGCGTTCATTATCGCGGCCTTGACCGACTGGTTCGACGGATGGCTGGCGCGGCGCTGGAACCAGACCTCGGCCTTCGGCGCGTTCCTGGACCCGGTGGCCGACAAGCTGATGGTCTGCGCGGCGCTGATCGTGCTGCTGGACCTGAGCCGCGTCGATGCCTTCATTTCGCTGATCATCATCGGCCGGGAAATCACCATTTCGGCGTTGCGCGAATGGATGGCCAAGATCGGCGCCAGCGCGAGCGTGGCGGTGCACCGGCTGGGCAAGTTCAAGACGGCGGCGCAGATGGTGGCGATACCGTGCCTGCTGTACGACCAGCCGCTGTTCGGCCTGAGCAGCCGCCTGATCGGCGACGTGCTGATCGTGGTGGCGGCGGTGCTGACCGTCTGGTCGATGCTGTATTACCTGCAGCGGGCCTGGCCCGCCATCCGCGAAAAGTCGCAGTGAGCGTACGCGGCCGGGCGCAGGCCCGGGCAATACAAGAGGCGAAGCGCGCTGCGCGCCATTCGTCCATGGTGTGGCGGGCTGGTTCGCGGCCGCCGCTTTCTGGAGACCGCGAAGCGCCGCCGCCATCGGCGCACTTCGCTCCTGCCCCCGCCGTGGGGCCGTGATGGCTATGAATTCGGAAACCGCTGTACTGGATAGCCCCGCCCTGCGCCGGCGCGATTGGCAAATCATCCTGCTGATAGGCGTGGCGCACTCGTCTTCCCATTTCTTCCAGCTGGTCCTGCCCTCGCTGTATGTGTCGCTGGGCACGGAGTTCGGACTGGATTTTGCCCGGCTGGGCCTGCTGGTGTCGGTGTTCTACGTGGTCTCCGGCCTCGGGCAGGCATCCTCGGGCTTTGTCGTCGACCGCATCGGCGCGCGGCCCGTGCTGTGGTTCGGACTGGCCTGCTTCGTCCTGTCGGCGGTGCTGATCGGCGCGGCCAGCGGCTATGCCATGCTGATGCTGGCGGCGGCCATCGGCGGTATCGGCAATTCGGTGTTCCATCCGGCCGACTATTCCATCATCAACCATCGCGTCAGCCCGCCGCGGCTGGGCCATGCGTTCAGCCTGCACGGCCTGACCGGCAATCTGGGCTGGGCCTTGACGCCGGTTTTCATCACCACCATCACGCTGCTGGCCAGTTGGCGCGTGGCGGCGTTTTCGGCCGCCGCGCTGGTGGCCGTGGTACTGCTGATGACGGTGATCGGCCGCGACCTGCTGGGCGGCGCCGCGCCGGCCGAGGCGGGCGGCAAGAGCGCCGCGCGGCCGGCCGCGCAGGAAAGCGTCTGGCAGACGCTGGCGGCCCTGCTGGCCCGGCCGGCGCTGTGGGGCGCCTTCCTGTTCTTCGCCTGCACCTCGATCGCGCTGTCGTCGGTGCAGAACTACACCATCCCGCTGCTGGGCCAGCTCTACGATCTGTCCAAGGTGGCGGCCAGCTCGGCGCTGTCGGGCTATATGGTGGCGTCCGCGCTGGGCATGGCCGCCGGCGGCTTCCTGGTGTCGGCCAACCCCCGCACCGAGCTGACGGTGACCGCCGCGCTGATCATGGCGGGGCTGACGCTGGTCGTGCTGGCCATGGGCTGGGTGCCGGCCGGGTGGGCGGCGCTGGTGGTCGGACTGGCCGGGTTCTGTTCGGGCGTGGCGGCGCCGTCGCGCGACATGCTGATCCGCCGGGTCACGCCCAAGGGCGCGACCGGCTCGGTGTACGGGCTGGTGTATTCCGGCATGGACGTCGGGTCGGCCCTGGGGCCGCTGGGTTTCGGCCTGCTGCTCGATGCCGGCATGGCGCATGGCCCGTGGGTCGGCGCCGGCGTGGCGTTCGCCGCCGCCGCCCTGCTGGCGCAATGGATCGCGATGCAGGCGCGCCGCACCGCCTGAACGCGGCTACTGGCGCGCCGTGCGGACGTCGGCCGGCGGCGCGCTTTCGAAGTTGCTGCGCCACGGATTGATGTCCAGCCCGCCGCGTCGCGTGTAGCGCGCGTAGACGGTGAGCTGGCGCGGCTGGCAGGCGCGCATGATGTCGCCGAAGATGCGTTCCACGCAATGCTCGTGGAATTCCGCATGCTGGCGAAACGACACCACATACTTCAGCAGCGCCGCGCGGTCGATCGGCCGGCCGCGGTAGCGCACCTGCAGGCTGGCCCAGTCGGGCTGGCCGGTGACCGGGCAGTTCGACTTCAGCAGGCGCGTGGCCAGCGTTTCCTCCACCTCGTCGCCGGGCGCGCATTGCAGCAATTGCGGCGCCGGCTCGTAGGTGTCGATCTCGATGTCCAGCTTGTCTATATAGATGCCGTCCAGTTCGGCCATGTTCAATTCGCCAAAGCGCTGCGGGCTGATGAACTCCAGCCCCACGGGCGCGCCGGCGGCGGCGGCCAGGTCGCGTTCCAGGCGGTCGCGCAGCGCCTGCGCATTCGGCAGCCGCGTCTGGTTGAACGAATTCAGGTACAGCTTGAACGACTTGGATTCGACGATGTTGGGACTGTCGGCGGGAAAGCTGAAGGTGGCCATGGCCACGCGCGGCTTGCCCCGCGCGTCCAGCCACGAGAGCTCGTAGGCATTCCAGAGGTCGACGCCGGTAAAGGGCAGGGTGGCGCCCAGCTGCAGGCTCGCGCGGTTGGTCGCGCGCGGGATGGGAAACAGCAGGCCGGGGTCGTACTGCGAGGGGTAGGCGACGTGTTGGCCCAGCGGGGTGTTGGACAGCGACATGGAAACCGGATCCGCGTAAGCAATGATGCCCGCATTGTAGGCGCTTCCACGGCCCGCTTTTTTTGCAATGTGAAAAGCCGACTCCGTCATATGAAAGTGCGTGTTGCGCGGCAATGCGATGGCATTTCACAGGCAACAATTGCGTTTCGCAATCCGAAATTGAAAATATAACCACTTGATTTTCAAGATATAAAATTTTTGTCTTATATAAGATATAAGCCCGCATTGCCCTGCAGCAAAGGCATAGACTCTCTCCAACGATTCGCGCTTTGAAAACCGCCGGATCAACGCCTTTCCAAACCTGAGCAGGAGCACACCATGAGCAATCGCGAAACCGAAATCCGCAACTTGCAGAAAGACTGGGCCGAGAACACCCGCTGGCAGGGCATCAAGCGCGCCTACAGCGCCGAGGATGTGATCCGCCTGCGCGGCTCGGTGGCCGTCGAGCATTCGCTGGCGCGCCGCGGCGCGACCCGCTTGTGGGATTCGTTGCATAGCGAGCCCTTCGTCAATTCGCTGGGCGCGTTGACCGGCAACCAGGCCATGCAGCAGGTCAAGGCCGGCCTGAAGGCCATCTACCTGTCCGGCTGGCAGGTGGCCGGCGACGCCAACCTGGCCGGCGAGATGTACCCGGACCAGTCGCTGTACCCCGCCAACTCGGTGCCGCAGGTGGTGCGCCGGATCAACAACGCCCTGGCGCGTTGCGACCAGATCCAGTGGATGGAAGGCAAGAACCCGGGCGACCAGGATTACATCGATTACTACGCGCCCATCGTGGCCGATGCCGAGGCCGGTTTCGGCGGCGTGCTCAATGCCTTCGAACTGATGAAGGCCATGATCGAGGCGGGCGCGGCCGGCGTGCACTTCGAAGACCAGCTGGCTTCGGTGAAGAAGTGCGGCCACATGGGCGGCAAGGTGCTGGTGCCGACCCGCGAGGCCGTGTCCAAGCTGGTCTCGGCCCGCCTGGCCGCCGACGTGATGGGCACGCCCACTATCCTGCTGGCCCGCACCGACGCCGACGCGGCCGACCTGGTGACCAGCGACGTGGATGAGAACGATCGCCCGTTCATCACCGGCGAGCGCACGGTGGAAGGCTTCTTCCGCACCCGCGCCGGCCTGGACCAGGCGATTTCGCGCGGCCTGGCCTACGCGCCGTATGCCGACCTGATCTGGTGCGAAACCTCCACGCCCAACCTGGAGTATGCGCGCAAGTTCGCCGAGGCCGTCCATCGCCAGTTCCCGGGCAAGCTGCTGGCGTACAACTGCTCGCCCTCGTTCAACTGGAAGAAGAACCTGGACGACGGCACGATCGCCAAGTTCCAGCGCGAACTCGGTGCGATGGGCTACAAGTTCCAGTTCATCACGCTGGCCGGTTTCCACGCGCTGAACTACGGCATGTTCGAACTGGCTCACGGTTACGCGCGCCGCCAGATGAGCGCTTTCGTGGAGCTGCAGCAGAAGGAATTCGCCGCCGCCGAGCTGGGCTTTACCGCGGTCAAGCACCAGCGCGAAGTCGGCACCGGCTACTTCGACGCCGTGACCCAGACGATCGAAGGCGGCCAGTCCTCGACCACGGCCCTGACCGGCTCGACCGAGGAAGCGCAGTTCGAGCACGGCGGGCAGGCCGTCAAGGCGGCGTGATTTTCCGGCGCCCGTCCCCGGCATGGGGACGGGCGCCAGCAAGTGTAGTTGCAGGGTGGATTTGGGGCGTCCTCGGACGCCCCCTTTTTTTGCCGCCGGGCCGCCCCAAGGCAAAAAAGCCCCCTCGGGGGGCAGCAAGCCCGCATAGCGGGCGCAGCGTGGGGGCCTTTTTTTGCCGCCGGGCCGCCCCAAGGCAAAAAAGCCCCCTCGGGGGGCAGCAAGCCCGCACAGCGGGCGCAGCGTGGGGGCGCGACCTTTGCCGCCGGGCCGCCCCAAGGCAAAAAAGCCCCCTCGGGGGGCAAAGCGACGGGGTGCCTGTCCCCGCCGGGACAGGCACCCCGTCCCGCTGGCCTGCCAAGACGGTATCTGTCCCCGCCGGGACAGGCGCCTGGAATCTGCGCGTGCCGTCAGCGGGTGCCAGTCCCCCTGCGGGGACAGCACCGCGCGCATCGGGACAGGACCGGGCGCGCGGATGGCTCCGGGGCGGGCCGTGCGCACTTTATGCTAATGTCTGACGCCTCTTTTCCTGCATGGCGTGCTTCATGGCCCTGGTTCTGGCCCGTTTCGGGTTTGGTTTCTGCATGCTGCTGGCGGCGCTGGTGCTGCTGGCGGCGGCGACGCTGCTGGCTACCCGGCTGGTAGGGTGGGCCGTGCGCGCTTTCGCGCTGGAGCGTTCGCAGGCGCTGGCCAGCGGCGTGGCGATCTTCATCCTCGTGGCGCTGGCCCTGTGGGGCTGCCATGCGGTGGGCGAGGTCCTGTATGGCGCCATCGGCGCCACGGCCCTGGTGGGCGGCGCGCCCCATTGGCTGGCGGGCAACAGCCACGTGTCGGCCGCGGCCTTGATGGGCGCCACCACGGCGGCGGCCATGCTGGCCGGCGGCCCGGCTTTCTGGCGCTGGCTGCGCGCCCGGCGCGCCGCCGCGGCCGAGCAGCCGGCGCCCCGCAAGGCGGCGCCGCCCAAGGGGGCGAAGCCGGCCGCCCGCGCCGCCAAGGCCGCTGGCAAGACGCAGATCGCCCCGCGCGGCCAGCGCATTCCCTGGCTGGGCTGGACGGCTTTCTTCCTGTTGTTCATCGGCGCGGCCGTGCTGGCGTTCGCCTATATCGTCGCGCCCATCGAAGCCGGCGCCAGCGGGCTGCGGCTGGAACATGCCACGCGGGCCCGGCCGGTATACCTGGCCGGCCTGACCCTGCTGGGCGGCGGGGCGTTCTTCCTGCTGGCCTGGCTGAGCCGGCGGCGTCCGCCAGGCGATTGAGGGCGCGGCGCTACGAGCCGCCCAGCCCGGCGGCCAGCCGGAACGCGACCGGGATCAGCAGCGAGGCCAGGATGACTTGCAGCCCCAGCGCCAGGCCGGCGTAGGCGCCGGCGTCGGCGTTGACCTGGATGGCGCGCGCCGCGCCGATGCCGTGCGACACCGTGCCCAGCGCGAACCCCCGGTCGGCCCAATCCTGCCGGCCGCGCACCGGGCCAAGAAGATCGAACAGGTATTTGCCGGTCAGCGCGCCCACCAGCCCGGTCAGCGCGGCGAACACGGCCGACAGCGCGGGGATGCCGCCCAGGGTTTCGGACAGGCCCATGGCCACGGGCGCGGTGACCGACTTGGGAGCCAGCGACAGGATGATGTCGCGCGGCAGGCCGACGGCCCAGCCCAGCAGCACCGCGCTGGCGCAGGCCACCGCGCCGCCGAACAGGGCGGCCCACAGCAGCCGGGCCCAGCGGCGGCGCAGCTCGGCGCGCCGCATCCACAAGGGCCAGGCCAGCGCCACCACCGCCGGGCCGAGCAGGAAGTGGATGAACTGGGCGCCGGCGAAATAGGTGGGGTAGGGTACGCCGAAGGCCAGCAGGCCGGCGGCCAGCACCACCATGCTCCATAGCACCGGATTGGCCAGCGGCACCTGGCCCAGGCGCAGGTACATCGCGTGCGCCGAAAGATAGACCGTGAGGGTGGCGGTCAGGCCGAACAGCGGGGTGGACGAGAGGTAGATCCAGAGGTTGACGAAATCAGGCATCGTCGGTCTCCGGCGCTGCGCTCCTGCCCACGCGCAGCGCCCAGTATGTGGCCGCCATGCCGGCCAGCGTCGACAGCGCGATCACGGCCGCCATGCGCAGGCCGTACTCGGCGAGCAGCGCGATATGGGTCATGACGCCCACGCCGACCGGCACGAACAGCAGCGACAGGTGCGACAGCAGGAACTGCGCCGCCAGCGCCACCGGCTCGCGCACCAGCGGCCAGCGCAGCGCCACCAGCAGCAGCAACATGCCGGTCACCGGGCCGGGAATGGGAAAGTGCAGCAGGCGCGAGCAGGCTTCGCCCAGCGCCTGCAGGGCCAGCAGCCAGGTGAATCCGGTCAGGGCCTGCATGCCGGTGTCTCCTGGGTATCGGGCCAGCGGCGCGCCAGGCAGTCGGCCAGCGGCGGGATGCGCGCCGCCCAGGCCTCGACCGCCTCGGCGTCGACGCGCGCCAGGCGAGGGATCTGCGCCAGCACCGGCACGCCGCCGAAATGCTCGATGGCATGGCGGTTGCCTGCGGAGGGTTCGCCCAGCATGATCACGCCCAGCACGGGCAGCCTGCGCTCGCGCAGGGCATGCAGGCTGAGCAGGGTGTGGTTGATGGTGCCCAGCCCGCTGCGCGCGGCCAGCACCACGGGCATGCCCAGGCGGGCAATGAGGTCGATCATCATGTGGCGCTCGTCGATGGGCACGTACAGGCCGCCGGCGCCTTCGACCACCAAGGGGCCGTCGACCTGCGGCGGCGCGATGGCTGCCGCATCGAGCGTGACGCCCTCGAGCGGCGCGGCCGCCCAGGGCGACAGCGGCGCCTGCAGGACATGGGCCGGCGGGTGCAGGCGGGCCGGCTCCAGCCCGGCCAGCGCGGCCACGGTTTCGGTATCGCCCGGTTCTTCGGCCACGCCCGTTTGCAGCGGCTTCCAGTAGTGGGCTCGCCAGGCGCGCGCGAGGATGGCCGAGGCCAGGGTCTTGCCGACGCCGGTATCGGTGCCGGTGACGAACACGCCCGGGGCCTGCTTGCGCCACAGGCCGTAGGCCAGGTCGTAGGTCACGTGGTTTCCTTGTCGATCGAATTGGGCCAGCACGCGCCGGAAGGCGGCGGGCGACAGCGGCGCGTGGCCGGCGGCCGGCGCGCTCGCGCCGATCGCCTTGAGGCTGCGCACGAAGTGCAGCGCATCGGGGTGGCGCTGGCGGTAAGCCTCCCGCGTTATCCCGCCGCGCAGGCCGGCCAGGGTGCGGCCGATGCGCTCGGCCGGCGGATAGGCGGGGGTGGCCGCATGCAGGCCGTGGGCCTGGTGGGCGGCGCGCCATTCGCTGAAAGTGTGTTCGGCCAGCGTCGCGATGGCGAGCAGGCCGCCGGGCGCCAGCAGCCCGGCCAGCCGCGCCAGGCCCGCGTCCAGGTCGCCGAACCATTGGACGGCCAGGCTGGAGCAGATCAGGTCGTAGCCGCCGGGCAGGCCGGCGGGGTGCTCGCCGTCGACCAGCTGGTGGCGCACCCGCCCGGCCGGCGGCGGCCCCGCCTGCTGCGCGGCCAGCATGGCCGGCGCGATATCGGTGATGGTCCAGTCGGCACGCCCCAGCCGGCGCGCCAGCGCGCGCGTCAGCAGCCCGGTGCCGCAGCCGATTTCCAGGATGCGGGGTTCGGCGGGCAGGGGCAGGGCGGCGATACGCTCGGCCAGTTGCTCGGCGGCGTGGCGCTGTACCTCGGCATGGGTTTCGTAGCGGGCCGCGGCGCGGTCGAAGCGCTGGCCTATCGTGGGTGTGGAACGCGTGCTCATGCGGGCAGTCCGGCGAGAAAGGCGCGTATCCGGCCGGCGCACCAGTCGGGGTCCGAGGTGGGCAGCAGGTGGCCGCCGCCGTCGCGCCAGCGCAGTCCGGCGCATGCGCCGAACTGCGCCCGGGTCAGGGCGGGCGCAACGATGGGGTCGGCGGTGCCGGCCAGGGCCAGCAGCGGCAGCCGGCTGGCGGCCAGCGCCTGGCGCTCGTCGGCCTCGCGCAGGCGGCGCAGGTCGTGCCGCAAGGGTTCGGGCCGGGGCGTGCCCGGGTGCGGCGCGCTGCCGGCGCGGCGCCGGAAGTCATCCACCACGGCGGCGGGGTCGAGCTCCAGGCGCGCCAGCATGCGCTCGAGCAGCCGGGGCGCCACCCCGGGCGGGTAATCGGCGCCGCCGGCAAAGCGCGCGAAGCCGTTGATGGCGATGTAGGCGATGCAGCCCGGCGCAGGAGACTGCAGGATTTTCAGAAAGCCGAGCGAATGGCCGATCGCCACCACGGGCGCGCCGTCCGGGGGCGGTTCGACGGCAGGGCCGAAATAGCCGGCGTCGGCGGCCTGCTGGGGCCAGTCGGCCAGCGCGGCGCGCAACGGCGCCCAGACGCCGGCGTCGTGGGCCCAGCCATGTTCGAAGCGCAGCAGCGGGCGGGGCGCGCTCATGCCGCCTGCCGCACGGCGCGCCAGCCGGCGGCCAGGGCCTCGATCAACTGGTCCAGCTCGGCCTCGCCGTGCGCGGCGCTCAGGGCGATGCGCAAGCGGCTGGTGCCGGCCGGCACCGTGGGCGGGCGGATCGCCACCGCCAGCAGGCCGCGCCGCTCCAGCTCGGCGGCCAGGGCCAGCGCATGGCCGGCGTCGCCGACGATGGCCGGCACGATCTGGGTCGAGGATGCGCCGCAATCGATGCCCTGCGCGGCCAGGCTGGCGCGCAGGCGTTCGCCGTGGCCCAGCAGGGCGGCGCGCGCCTGGTCCAGCCGGGGCACCAGGTCCAGCGCCGCGTCGATGGCGCCCAGCACGGCCGGCGGCAGCGCGGTGGTGTAGATGAAGCCGGAGCAGGCATTGACCAGGTAGTCGCACAGCGCCCGCGAGCCGGCCACGTAGGCGCCGAAGCTGCCCAGGCCCTTGCTGAAGGTGCCCATGGCCAGGTCGACGCCGCCAGGCGCCAGGCCCGCCAGTCCCATGCCGCGCGGCCCCAGCACGCCGGTCGCGTGCGCCTCGTCCAGGTACAGGAAGGCATGGTGGCGTGCCGCCAGCGCGGCCAGCGCCGGCACGTCGGCGCGGTCGCCATCCATGCTGAAGACGCTCTCGGTCACGATGAAGCGCGCGCCCGGGGCGCCGGCCCGTTCGGCCAGCAGGTGTTCCAGGTGCGCCAGGTCGTTATGGCGGAAGCGGATCTGGCGCACGCCGGCGGCCTGGCAGCCATGGTGCAGGCTGGCGTGGTTGAGCCGGTCGGTGTAGACCTGCGGCTCGCCCTGCGCGGCCGCGGCCTTGAACAGGGCCGGCAGCACCGCGGCGTTGGCCTGCCAGCCGCTGGCCAGCAGCAAGGCGGCCTCGGTGCCTTTCAGGCGCGCCAGCTTGGCTTCGACCTGTTCGTGCAGGTCCAGGTTGCCGCATACCAGCCGCGAGGCCTGCGCGCCGGCGCCGTGCCGGGTGGCCCACAGGCTGGCGCGCTCGGCCAGCAGCGGGTGGCGCGCCAGCCCCAGGTAGTCGTTGCTGGAGAAGTTGACCAGGGTGCGGCCATCGAGGGCCAGCCGGCCCGGCGGCGCGGCGGTGGCGCGGCGCAGGCGGCGCCGCACCTGGCGCTGCGCGGCCTGCTCCAGGGCGGCGGTGAACAGGGAATCCAGCTTGGACATAGACACGACCCGGCTTGTCGGACAGGGCCAGGCGCGCCTGGCCGTAGAATGCCGAGCATTGTAGTGGAGCGGCCGGCGCCGCTCCCGGTTTCCGGAAACGAGCATGTCTGACACCACGCCTGCCTGGATGGCCCAGGGCTATCCCCATATCTGGCTGCCCTATGCGCAGATGAAGACCGCCGCGCCGCCACTGCCGGTGGTGCGCAGCCACGGCAGCCTGCTGGAGCTGGCCGACGGACGCACGCTGATCGACGGCGTGGCCTCGTGGTGGACGGCCTGCCATGGCTACAACCACCCTCATATCGCCCAGGCGGTGCGCGAGCAGCTGGACCGCATGCCGCATGTGATGTTCGGCGGCCTGGCGCACGAGCCGGCGCTGAACCTGGCCAGCCGCCTGAGCGCGCTGCTGGGACCGGGGCTGGAACGCGTCTTCTACACCGATTCGGGTTCGGTGGCGGTGGAGGTGGCCATGAAAATGGCCGTGCAGTTCTGGCTCAACCAGGGCGAGCGCGGCCGCACGCGCTTCGTGGCGTTTCGCGGCGGCTACCATGGCGATACCTTCGGCACCATGGCGGTGTGCGACCCGGACGAGGGGATGCACGCCATGTTCCGCGGCCTGTTGCCCGAGCACGACGTGCTGGCGCTGCCGCGCGACGAGGCGGCGCTGGCGGCCCTGCAGGCGCACCTGGAGCGCCATGCCGGGCGGATCGCCGGCATGCTGGTCGAACCCCTGGTGCAGGGCGCCGGCGGCATGCTGCTGCACGATCCGCAGGTGCTCGCGCGGTTGCGCGAACTGGCCGACCGATACGGCATCCTGTTGATTTTCGACGAGATCTTCACCGGCTTCGGACGCACGGGCACGATGTTCGCCTTCGAGCAGGCCGGGGTGCGGCCCGACATCGTCACCCTGTCCAAGGCGCTGACCGGCGGGACGCTGCCGCTGGCGGCCACGGTGGCCAGCGCGCGCGTCTTCGAGGGGTTCTGGTCCGACGACCCCGGCCATGCGCTGATGCACGGCCCGACCTTCATGGGCTGCGCGCTGGCCTGCGCGGCGGCCAACGCCTCGCTCGACCTGTTCGAGCGCGAGCCGCGGCTGCGCCAGGTGGCGGCGCTGGAGCAGGCGCTGCGCGCCGGGCTGGAGCCCTGCCGCGACCTGCCCTGGGTGCGCGATGTGCGGGTGCTGGGCGCCATCGGCGTGATCGAACTCGACGGCATCGGCGCGCGCGACGACCTCAGGCGCCGCCTGGTCGACGCCGGGGTGTGGGTGCGGCCTTTTGGCAACATCGTGTACCTGACGCCGGCCTTCACCATTGCCGAGGACGAATTGCAGGCGCTGCTGGCGGCGGTGCGGCAGGTCGTGGCCGAACGCCGCCCCTAGCCAGGCGCGCCGGCTTGATCTGCATCAAGGGCGGGCAGGAGCAGGGCGGGCTACCATCCCTCCCATGCGACCAACCTCTATTCTCGCCGTGCCCGCGGACCTGCCGGGCGCCGACCGGCAGGCGCGCCGCCATGCGCTGGTGCGCCTGGGCGTGGCGTGGCTGGCGATGATGCAGGTCATGATGTTCGCCTGGCCGGGCTATGTGCGCAACGACGGCATCCCCGCCGACGCGCTGGCCACGCTGGACTGGGCCATCGTGCTGATGAACTGGGCCGCCTTGCTGATGACGGTGCCGGTGGTGCTGTATTGCGCCTGGCCGATCTGGCGCGGCGCCGCCAGCGGGCTGCGGCGCGGCCGCGCCGGCATGGACGCGCCGGTGGCGCTGGGCATCGTGGCGGCCTTCGTGCCCAGCGTGCATGCCACCTGGACGGGCCGTGGCGAGGTGTATTTCGATTCGGTCACCATGTTCGTGGCCTTCCTGCTGACCGCGCGCTACCTGGAGCTGTGCGCCCGCCAGGCCTGCGGCGCTTCCGCGCTGGCCACGCCGCTGGTGCGGCGCCTGCACCAAGCCGGCGGCGAACTGGGCGCGGCGGCCGACCGCCTGGCCACGCGCTTCGTGTTCGTCCAGGTGGCGCTGGCGCTGGCCGCCGGGGCGGCCTGGACGCAGATCGACGCCGCGCACGCGGTGCCGGTCATGGTGGCGCTGCTGGTCATGAGCTGTCCGTGCGCCATGTCGATGGCCGTGCCTTCGGCCATGGCGTGCGCGCATTCGGCGCTGCTGGCGCGGCCCGAGGCCACCGCGGCGCAAGGCGACGCCCTGCTGGCCGCGGCCGCGCGGGTGGCGCGCCAGAACCTGTACGGGTCGCTGGCCTGGCACCTGCTCATGACCCCGCTGGCGCTGGCCGGCTGGGTGGCGCCCTGGCTGGCGGCCATCACCATGCTGCTGTCTTCGCTGGCGGTGGCCGGCAATGCATGGCGCCTGCGGCGCCATCGATGGGACGCCGCGCCCGCCGCCGCCGTGGCGCAACCCGCGCCATGAGCATTCTCTATCTGCTGTTGCCGCTGTCGCTGGCTTTCGTGCTGGCGATCGGCGTGGCGTTGTGGTGGGCCGTGTTCAGCGGCCAGTACGACGACACCGAGGACCAGGGCGCCGCGATATTGCGCGATAACGACAACTGAGCGCCGCGCGGGTCCCGGAAACAGGCGGAACGAAGGCCGCTTGACGCAAATCAAGGCGTCCCGGCGCACGGGGCCGCATCATCCATCCTGGAGAAACACTGTCTTTTCTTTTGGGGGATGGCTGATGAACGATTGCAGCGCAATCGCAAGCAAGGCCGAGACGTTCAACTACAAGGTCGTGCGGCAATTCGCCATCATGACTGTGGTGTGGGGCATCGTCGGCATGGCCGTGGGCGTATTGATTGCCGCCCAGTTGATATGGCCGCAACTGAATTTCGACACCGCCTGGCTGAGCTACGGGCGCCTGCGGCCGCTGCACACCAACGCAGTGATCTTCGCCTTCGGCGGCAGCGCCCTGTTCGCCACCTCGTATTACGTGGTGCAGCGCACCTGTCAGGCGCGGCTGTTCTGCGACAAGCTGGCCGCCTTCACGTTCTGGGGCTGGCAGGCGGTGATCGTGGCGGCCGCCATCACCCTGCCCATGGGCTTTACCAGCAGCAAGGAATACGCCGAGCTGGAGTGGCCCATCGACATCCTGATCACGCTGGTGTGGGTGGCCTACGCGGTGGTGTTCTTCGGCACCATCGTCAAGCGCCGCTCCAGGCACATCTACGTGGCCAACTGGTTCTTCGGCTCGTACATCCTGACCATCGCCATCCTGCACATCTTCAACAACATCGAGATGCCGGTGACGCTGTGGAAGTCGTACTCCGCCTATGCCGGCGTGCAGGACGCCATGGTGCAGTGGTGGTACGGCCACAATGCCGTGGGCTTCTTCCTGACCACCAGCTTCCTCGGCATGATGTATTACTTCGTGCCCAAGCAGGCCGGCCGTCCGATCTATTCGTACCGCCTGTCCATCGTGCACTTCTGGGCGCTGGCGTTCACCTACATGTGGGCCGGCCCCCACCACCTGCTGTATACCTCGCTGCCCGACTGGACCCAGTCGCTGGGCATGACGTTCTCGCTGATCCTGCTGGCGCCGTCGTGGGGCGGCATGATCAACGGCATCATGACGCTGCAGGGCGCCTGGCACAAGCTGCGCACCGATCCGATCCTGAAGTTCCTGGTGACCGCGCTGTCGTTCTACGGCATGTCCACCTTCGAGGGATCGATGATGTCGATCCGCACGGTCAACTCGCTGTCGCACTACACCGACTGGACCATCGGCCACGTGCACTCCGGCGCGCTGGGCTGGGTGGCGATGATCACCTTCGGTTCGCTGTACTACCTGATCCCGCGTCTGTACGGCCGCCAGCAGATGCACAGCGTGCGCGCCATGGAGCTGCATTTCTGGGTCGCCACCATCGGCGTGGTGCTGTACATCGCCGCCATGTGGATCGCCGGCGTGCAGCAAGGCCTGATGTGGCGCGACACCGCCGCCGACGGCACGCTGGTCTACAGCTTCGTCGAGGAACTCAAGACGCGCGTGCCGTACTACGTGATTCGCCTGGCCGGCGGCATCCTGTACCTGAGCGGCGTGTTCGTCATGGCCTGGAACGTCTGGATGACCGTGCGCGGCGCGCGCGCCGTCAACCCGGCGATTCCGCTGGAAAACGATAACCGCGCGACGGCGCCCGCGGGCGTGCCGGCGGCCGTCCCGGCAGTCTGAGGAGCATCTCGTGGCACAGAAACAACATGGCTTTTTCTCCCACCAGACGCTGGAGAAGAACATCGGCCTGATGATCATCGCCAGCATCCTGGTGGTGTCCGTCGCCGGGCTGGTGCAGATCATCCCGCTGTTCTTCCAGCACTCGACCACCCAGGCCATGCCCGGGGTGGAGCCCTACGAACCGCTGCAACTGATGGGGCGCGACGTGTACATCCGCGAAGGCTGCGTGGGCTGCCACTCCCAGCAGGTGCGCACCCTGCAGGCTGAGGTGCAGCGCTACGGCCCGTACTCGGTGGCGGGGGAGTCGGTGTTCGACCATCCCTTCCTGTGGGGCTCCAAGCGCACCGGACCCGACCTGGCGCGCGTGGGCGAGCGCTATTCCGACGAATGGCACCGCATCCACCTGCGCGATCCGCGCGCCGTGGTGCCCGAGTCCAACATGCCCGCCTATCCGTGGCTGCAGCATGCCGACCTGACCGGCCAGAACGTGGCCCAGCGCATGCAGGCGCTGCGCAGGCTGGGCGTGCCGTACACCGACGAGGCCATCGCGGCGGCGCCGGCGGCCATCGCCGGCAAGACCGAAGAGGACGCCCTGGTGGCCTATCTGCAGGCGCTGGGCGTGGGCGCGCGGCGCGGCGCCGCCAGCGAGCCGCAGCGCGCGGCGGGAGGCTGATCATGATGGGTTATCTGAGCGCGCTGATAACGGTTCTTTCGATGGGAACGTTTCTTGGCATCGTATGGTGGGCCTGGTCGAGCCACCGCCAGAGCGCCAATCGCGAATCGGCCTTGCTGCCGTTCGCCTTGCCCGACGAGGACGGGCACGCACAACAGGATGGAGCAATGCAGCCATGAGCGATTTCGTCAACGGCTTCTGGAGCTATTTCATAGGCATCATTGCCATCGGCGGCATTGTCTGGTGCGTCTGGCTGCTGTATTCGCAGCGGCGCTGGCTGAGCACCAGGCCGGCCGGCGGGGTGGTCGAGGACACCGGCCACGTCTGGGACGGCGACCTGACCGAGCTGAACAATCCGGTGCCGCGCTGGTGGACCTGGATGTACCTGCTGACCTGCGTGTTCGCGCTGGGCTACCTGGTGCTGTTTCCGGGCGTGGGCTCGTACCAGGGCACCCTGGGCTACACCTCGGTCGGCGAGGTCAAGCAGAAGCAGGCCGAGCTGGCCGAGCGCGTCAAGCCGGTGTACGAACGCTTCGGTGGCATGACGCCGGAGCAGCTGGTCGCCGACGCGCCGGCGCGCGAGATCGGCCAGCGGCTGTTTCTCAACACCTGTGCGCAATGCCACGGTTCGGACGCCAAGGGCAGCACCAGCTTCCCCAACCTGACCGACGGCGACTGGCTGTACGGCGGTACGCCGGAGATCATCGCCGAAACCATTGCCAAGGGGCGCCATGGGGTGATGCCGCCCTGGAAAGGCGTGATCGATCCCAGGATGGCTGGCGATATCGCCCACTACGTGCGCTCGCTGTCCGGCCTGGCGGTCGATCCGGTGCGGGTGTTTCGCGGCAAGCGCGAGTTCGCCAACTACTGCGTGGCCTGCCACGGGGTGGACGCCAAGGGCAACCAGGCGCTGGGCGCGCCCAACCTGACCGACGATGTGTGGCTGTACGGCAGTTCCGAGGCGTCCATCGTGCGCACCATCCTGGACGGCCGCGACAACCGCATGCCGGCGCACGAGGAAGTGCTGACGCCCGAGCAGATCAAACTGCTGTCGGCCTGGGTGTGGGGCCTGTCGAACCAGGCGCCGGCCAAGGCGGCCGAGGCGGCGCGATGAGCGCGCGCCGGTGCGCCGGCTGGCCGTCGGCCGGCGGCCGCGCCGGCGGCGCGTACGCGCGTCTGCGTCAACCGCAGTACGGAGTATCGCAATGACCCAAGGGACACCGGCCGCGCCTGGCGGCCCGTCCGATCCGCAGCCGCCGGCCTGGCGGCCCGCTCCCGGCCCGCGGCGCGCCGACGGAGAAACGCTGGAGCAGACGCTCGCCGATGTGCGCAGCAAGATCTACCCGCGCTCGGTCAGCGGCATATTCGCGCGCTGGCGCGTCGTGTTCGTGGTCCTGACCCAGTTGATCTTCTACGGCCTGCCGTGGCTGCAGTGGAACGGCCGGCAGGCCGTGCTGTTCGACCTGGGCGCGCGCAAGTTCTACCTGTTCGGGCTGGTGCTGTGGCCGCAGGACGTGGTGTACCTGGCCGTGCTGCTGGTGATCAGCGCGCTGGCGCTGTTCCTGTTCACGGCCGTCGCCGGTCGGCTGTTCTGCGGCTATGCCTGCCCGCAGACGGTCTATACCGAAATCTTCATGTGGATCGAGCGCCGCGTCGAAGGCGACCGCATTGCGCGCATCCGCCTGGACGAAGCGCCGTGGAGCGCGCGCAAGCTGCGCATCAAGGCCACCAAGCACGCGCTGTGGCTGGCGGTGGCATGGTGGACCGGCTCGACGTTCATCGGCTACTTCGCGCCCATCCGCGAGCTGGGCCATCAGCTGTTCGCGCTG
The DNA here is from genome assembly GCF_900636925.1 of Bordetella bronchiseptica. Lineage (NCBI taxonomy): Bacteria > Pseudomonadati > Pseudomonadota > Betaproteobacteria > Burkholderiales > Alcaligenaceae > Bordetella > Bordetella bronchiseptica. The sequence goes on along the minus strand of NZ_LR134326.1, from coordinate 3,170,210 downwards.
CAACTGGGCGCCTGGCAATGGTTCTGGATGCTGTTCTACGGTTTCGCCACCTGGGGCAACGCCGGCTTCATGCGCGAATCGGTCTGCAAGTACATGTGCCCGTACGCGCGCTTCCAGAGCGTGATGGTCGATCACGACACGTTCGTGGTGACCTACGACAAGCGGCGCGGCGAGCCGCGCGGCGGCCGCTCGCGCAAGATCGACCACAAGGCGGCGGGCCTGGGCGACTGCGTCGATTGCAGCCTGTGCGTGCAGGTCTGTCCGACCGGCATCGACATCCGCGACGGCCTGCAGTACATGTGCATCGGTTGCGGCGCCTGTATCGACGTGTGCGGCCAGGTCATGGACAAGATGCGCTACGCGCCGGGCCTGATCCGCTATACGTCCGAGCGGGCCGTGGACGAGGGCCTGGACGGCCGGCGCGCTCGCTCGCATCTGCTGCGCCCGCGCGTGCTGATCTATGGCGGGTTGATCCTGGCGCTGGCGATCGCCTTCGTGGTGTCGCTGGGCATGCGCAACCCCTTGCGCGTGGACGTGATCCGCGACCGTGGCACGCTGGGCCGCGAGGTGGCCGGCGGATTGGTCGAGAACGTATACCGCCTGCAGATCATCAATACGTCCGACCAGCCCCTGCGCCTGCAGCTGACGGCCGAGGGCATCGACGGCCTGGCCGTGCTGGCCGGCCGCGACGGCTCGGACGTGGTGGAGGTGGAGGCCGCCGCCAACAAGCTGGTGCCGGTGGTGCTGCGCGCGCCGCGCGGCGATACCGCGCCCGGCGCCCATGCCATCGTCGTGCAGGCCCGTTCGCAGGACACCGGGCGTGTGCTGGAAGTGCGCGAACCCGCAAGTTTCTACCTACCCGAATAGGCCGGAGCCCCGGCAAGGAGACGCTTTCATGACCGATACGCCCGCTGCCCGCCCCTGGTATCGCGAACCGTGGCCCTGGATCCTGATGGCCGGGCCGCTGGTCGCCATCATCGGCTGCGTCATCACCATCTACCTGGCGATGACGCGCTACGGCGACCAGCCCATCGCCGAGGGCGCGGTCAAGCGCGGGCTGGTGGTCGAGCGCGTCGCCGCGCCGGCCGCCGACGCGCGTCGCTGAAGCGGAGCCGACCATGCGCTGGCGTTCGCTGATGTGGATACTCTGGCCGTCCTTCCTGGCCGCCGGCGTGGGCAGCGCGCTGATCTTCGCGCTGATCGACCCGCTGGACGTGGCCATCTTCGGCCAGGTGCCGACCAGCCGGACCGGGTTCTATACCGTGTCCTTCTTCGTGCTGTGGCTGGTGACGGCGCTCTCCAGCACCGTTACCGCCTACCTGATGCCTCCCGGCGACCAGGACGAGGCGCCGTTCTGAAGCGCCGTGTTTGCTGCGACGCAGCAAACACGGCGCGCGCAAGCCGGTAAGATCGCCGCCTGCCATCACGTTGAACAGGGGGCGACGGGCGTATCGTGGATGCATTGCATGTCGTGGTAGTGGCCGGCGCGGTGCTGGCCGGCTTCGTGCAGGGCCTGTCGGGTTTCGGCTACGGGCTGACCGCCATGTCTGTCTGGGCGTGGAGCATCGATCCGCGCCTGGCGGCCGCCCTGGTGGTGTTCGGATCGCTGACCGGGCAACTGATCGCCGCCTTCTCGGTGCGGCGCGGCTTCGACTGGCGGCGGCTGCTGCCGTTCCTGCTGGGCGGCCTGGTGGGCATTCCGATCGGCGTGCGCATCCTGCCCATGCTGGACGTCCATATGTTCAAGGCGCTGCTGGGCGGCTTCCTGGTGCTGTGGTGCCCGCTCATGCTGGCGGTGAAGTACCTGCCCCGCATCACGGCGGGCGGCCGGCTGGCCGACGCCGTCGTGGGCGGGCTGGGCGGCGTGATGGGCGGGATCGGCGGGTTCACCGGCACCTTGCCCACATTGTGGTGCACATTGCGCGGCTTTGCGCGCGACGAGCAGCGCTCCATCATCCAGAACTTCAATCTGGGCACGCTCTTGGTTACCATGGCGACATACGTCGGCACCGGCATCGTCACCGCCGACATGCTGCCGCTGTTCGGCCTGGTGGCGCTGGCGATGCTGATTCCCACCGTGCTGGGCACGCGCCTGTACCTGGGCATATCGGATCAGGCGTTTCGCCGCATCGTGCTGGGCCTGCTGACCTTGTCCGGCGTGGCCATGCTGGCCTCGTCGCTGCCCCGATTGCTATAGGCGCCCGCGTGGCGGGCGCCGCGGGAGGCCCCATGCTGATCCGTTCCGAAACCCCCGCCGACCAGCGCGCCATCTTCGACGTGACGCAGGCGGCGTTTCGCGGCCATCCGCACAGCGAGCAGACCGAGGCGTACATCGTCCAGGCGCTGCGCGCCGCCGGCGCGCTGACGCTGTCGCTGGTGGCCGAACTCGACGCCCGGGTGGTGGGCCATGCCGCGTTCTCGCCGGTGCAGATTTCCGACGGCAGCCCGTCGTGGTTCGGCCTGGGGCCGGTGTCGGTCGATCCGGCCCACCAGGGCCGCGGCATCGGCACCGCCCTGATCGAGCATGGGCTGGCGCGGCTGCAGGCGCGCGGCGCGGCCGGTTGCGTTCTGGTGGGCGAGCCGGCTTACTATGGACGTTTCGGCTTTCGGCCCGAACCCGGGCTGGTGCTGCCGGACATGCCGCCGACGCATTTCCTGGCGCTGACCTTCGGCGCGCCCGCGCGCGGCACCGTCACCTACCATCCGGGATTCGCGGCGCGCGACGCATAATCCGCCGGGGCCGACAACTGTAGTCGGCGCTGGCGTGCAGTGGCGCGCGGCCAGCCGGTAGAATCGGCCATCCCGTACTTTTCCTCCAGGGAGACGCAGTGCAAGCAGTCATCTCCGTGCAAGGCCTGTCCAAGACTTATGCGTCAGGACATCCCGCGCTGAAGAACATCAACCTGGATATCCACCGCGGCGAAATATTCGCGCTGCTCGGCCCCAACGGCGCCGGCAAGACCACGCTGATCAGCATCATCTGCGGCATCGTCAATCCGGGCAGCGGGCGCGTGCTGGCCGACGGCCACGATATCGTGCGCGAGTTCCGCGCCGCGCGCGACGCCATCGGCCTGGTGCCGCAGGAACTCACCACCGACGCGTTCGAGACGGTCTGGAACACGGTCAGCTTCAGCCGCGGCCTGTTCGGCAAGCCGGCCGACCCGGCGCTCATCGAACGCATCCTGCGCGACCTCTCGCTGTGGGACAAGAAGGACAGCCGCATCATGGCGCTGTCCGGCGGCATGAAGCGGCGCGTCATGATCGCCAAGGCGCTGTCGCACGAGCCGCGCATCCTGTTCCTGGACGAGCCCACCGCCGGCGTGGACGTCGAACTGCGCCACGGCATGTGGCAGATGGTGCGGCGGCTGCGCGAAAACGGCGTCACCATCATCCTGACCACGCACTACATCGAGGAAGCGCAGGAGATGGCCGATCGCATCGGCGTCATCCGCAAGGGCGAGATCATCCTGGTCGAGGACAAGCACGCGCTGATGAGCAAGCTGGGCAAGAAGCAGCTCGTCATCATGCTGGATGCGCCGCTGGCCGCGCTGCCGGCGCTGGCCGGCGACTACCAGCTCGAACTGGCCGCCGAGGGCACGCAGCTGGTCTATACCTACGACAACCAGGTCAGCGGCGGGATCGCCGCGCTGCTGCGCGAGCTGGACGCGCGCGGCATAGGCTTTCACGACCTGCAATCGTCCGAGAGCTCCCTCGAGGATATCTTCGTCAGCCTGGTGAGTGCGCAAACATGAACTGGTATGCCATCAAGGCCATCTACAAATTCGAAATGGCGCGCGCCTGGCGCACGCTGATGCAGAGCGTGGCCTCGCCGGTCATCTCGACCTCGCTGTACTTCGTGGTGTTCGGCGCGGCCATCGGCTCGCACATGGTCGAAATCGACGGCGTGAGCTACGGGGCGTTCATCGTGCCGGGCATGATCATGCTGTCGCTGCTGACCCAAAGCGTCGCCAATGCCTCGTTCGGCATCTACATGCCGCGATTTTCCGGCACGATCTACGAGATCCATTCTGCGCCGATCTCGTATGTCGAGATCGTGCTGGGCTACGTCGGCGCGGCGGCCAGCAAGTCCATCCTGCTGGGGCTGATCATGCTGGCGACGGCGCGCCTGTTCGTGCCGTTCCATATCGACCATCCGGTCTGGATGCTGGCCTTCCTGGTGCTGACGGCGGTGACCTTCAGCCTGTTCGGCTTCATCATCGGCATCTGGGCCGATGGCTTCGAGAAACTGCAGATCATCCCGCTGATGATCATCACGCCGCTGACCTTCCTGGGCGGCACCTTCTATTCGATCAAGATGCTGCCGCCGTTCTGGCAGACGGTCACGCTGTTCAACCCGGTGGTGTACCTGGTCAGCGGCTTTCGCTGGGCGTTCTATGGGTCGGCTGACGTCAGCCTGGGCGTGAGCCTGGGCATGACGCTGGCCTTCCTGCTCGTGTGCCTGCTGACCGTGCGCTGGATCTTCCGCACCGGCTACCGTCTCAAGACCTGAACGGCGCGCGCCGGCTCAGCCGGCCGGCGACTGCTGGCGCACCCACTGCATGAACAGGACGTAGCCCAGCCCGAACCCCACCGATCCCAGGAACAGGCCGACGATGCCGGCGGCCAGCACGCCGCCCAGGGCCCCGATCAGGATGACCGGGATGGGGATGTCGACCCCGCGCGCCAGCATCAGCGGCTTGAGCACGTTGTCGCACAGCGACACCAGCAGGCACCATACGGCGAACACGGCGGCGACCGTGGGGGTGTTGTTCAGGAATACGTACACCACCATGGGCACCATCAGCAGGAACAGGGGCAACTGCACGATGCAGATCAGCAGCGCCACGATGGCCCACAGCCCGGCGGCCGGCACGCCGGCCAGCAGGAAACCCAGGCCGGCCAGCACGGCCTGGATCAGGGCCACGCCGATCACGCCCTGGGCCACGGCCCGGATGGTGGCGGCCGTCAGCTGCGCCAGCGCGACGCCCTGTTCGGGCCCGGCGATGCGCACGCCGATCGCGTGCGCGGCGCGCTTGGCCGGGTCGGCATAGACCAGGATGACGCCCGCGATGGCGATCGAGACCAGGAAGACGGCGATGCCCAGGCCGGCGCTGGCCATGCCCGCCAGCAGCCAGCGGCCGGCGGTGGCCAGGTGGGGTTGCAAGGGCTTGAGCACGTCCTGCAGGTTGGTCATCGCCTGCAGCCAGATTTCGTGCAGGCGTACGCCGATCAGCGGCAGTTCGATCACGAAGTCCGGCGGCGCCGGGATGCGCACGATCCGGCCGGTGGAGTGATGGAAGATGTTCACCAGCGAGTCGCCCAGCGACGCGGTCAGCATGGCGCCGGGCACCAGCAGCACCAGCATGGTGGCCAGCGTCAGCACGACGGCGGCCAGCCGCGGGCGCGCGCCCAGCAAGCGGGTCAGCCGCATGTGCAGCGGCGCCAGGGTGACCGCCAGGATGATGGACCACAGCAGCATGCCGATGAAGGGTTCGGCGACCCGGTAGCACCAGACGGTCAGCCCGCCGATCAGGGTAATGCGGATGGCCAGGTCGAGCAGGTTGCGCGCAATGAAGCGTTCGGCCAGGGGATTGGATTCTGTCTGCATCATGAGCCTCGCGGATTGAAGACGGACTTCCGGCGCGCGGCGTCAGGAAAGCGGGCAACGGCAAGCGGGCGCGCGAGGCTATTCTACTGTCGGCCCGCCGCTAGGCGGGCTGGGGCTGCAGCGTGTGGGCCAGGAACTCGGCGGCCGGCAGCGGCCGGCCCAGCAGGAACCCTTGCAGCGAATCGCAGCCCATTTCGGTCAGGAAAGACTGCTGCGCCAGGGTTTCCACGCCCTCGGCGACGATTTTCAGGTTCAGCTTCTGGCCCAGCGCGATGATGGCCGACACGATGGCAGCATCCTCGTTGTCGTGCTCCAGCTGGTTGACGAAGCCGCGGTCGATCTTCAGCTCGGTGGCCGGCAGGCGCTTGAGGTACAGCAGGCTCGAATAGCCGGTGCCGAAGTCGTCGATCGAGATCGACACGCCCAGTTCGGCCAGTTCGCGCAGCACGGTCAGGCTGGCCTCGGCGTCGCGCATCGCGGTCGACTCGGTGATTTCGATGGCCAGGCAGCGCGGGGGCAGGCCGTGGCGCGCCAGCGTGGCGCGGATCGAGTCGATCAGGTCGGGTTGCGAGAACTGCAGCGACGACAGGTTCACCGCCACGGTCCAGTCGGCATGGCCCATGTCGCGCCATTGCCGCATCTGCCGGCATGCTTCGTCCAGCACCCACGCGCCGATGGAGAAGATCAGGCCGGTACGCTCGGCGATGGGGATGAATACGGTCGGGCCGATGACGCCGCGGGTGGGGTGGTTCCAGCGCAGCAGCGCCTCGGCGCCGACCACCGGGCCGGCGGGGGCGACGAACTTAGGCTGGTAATGCAGCTCCAGCTGATTGCGCGGCAGCGCCAGGCGCAGGTCCTGCAGCAACTGCAGCTGTTCGAGCGCGTCCTCGTTCATCGACGGCTCGAAGAAGCTGACGCGATGCGTCTGGCTCAGGCGCTTGGCGTGGTACATGGCGGCGTCGGCATGGGCCAGCAGCGTGCTGGCGTCGGCGCCGTCGCCGGGGAACAGGGCGATGCCGATGCTGGCGGCCACCGACACCTCGTGGCCCTGCACCTCGGCCGGGACGGTCAGCGTGTCGATCAGGCGTTCGGCCAGGCCGGCCGCGTCGTTCGGGTCGGGCAGGTCGGCCAGCACCACGAACTCGTCGCCGCCCAGCCGCGCCACGCAGTCCTGCGGCCGCATGGCGCGCTTGATGCGCTGCGCCATTTCGACCAGCAGCAGGTCGCCCGCGCCATGCCCGTAGGCGTCGTTGATGGCCTTGAAGCCATCCAGGTCGATGAACAGCAGCGAGAAGCCGCGCCCGGCGGCGGTGGCGCGGATGATGGCCTGCTTCAGGCGCTCGTCGAGCAGGGCGCGGTTGGGCAGCTTGGTCAGGGTGTCGTGCAGCGCCATCTGCACCAGTTCTTCATTGGCCTGCGCCAGCGAGGCATTCAGCGCCGAGGTGCGCGTCTCCAGCCGGGTGTCGAGCACCGCCACCACCAGGGCCACGGCCAGCACGGCCAGCGTGACGGCGGCGGTGGAGACCGCCAGCCAGCCGGCCGAGATGCCGCTGTTGGCGGCCATGCAGACGCTGCCTTGCGGGAAATTGGCGGCGGCCATGCCGGTGTAGTGCATGCCGACGATGGCCAGGCCCATGACGATGGCGGCGCAGATCCGATAGGCCGGCGCGCCGGGACGGTTGTGGCGCAGCGCGTGGGTGATCCACAGGGCCGCGCCCGAGGCCACGATGGCCACGGCCACCGACAGCATGAACAGGGCCGGCGAGTACTCGATGGCGGGGTGCATGCGCATGGCCGCCATGCCGGTGTAGTGCATCGCCGCGATGCCCGTGCCCATCAGCGCCGCGGCGCCGGCCAGGCGGCGCCACGGCAGCGTGGCGCGCGTCACCACCCACAGCGCGAACGCCGAGCAGGCCACCGCGAGCGCCATCGACGCCACGGTCAGCGCGACGTCGTAGCCCAGCGGGATGGGCAGGCTGAACGCCAGCATGCCGATGAAGTGCATGGACCAGATCCCCAGGCCCATGGCGAACGCGCCCCCGCCCAGCCAGACCCGCGCGGCCACGCCGCGGCTGGCCGCTACCCGGCCGGCCATGCCCAGGGCGGTGTACGACGCCAGGATGGCAACAAACAGCGAAGTCAACACCAGGGTTGCATCGTAATTGCCGACTAGCATCAGGAGCCTCCAGGAGTACGGCGCATGGCCGCGAGCGCGGGGAGAAAGGGTGCTTGCCGACGCCGGGCGCGTCGAGGTGCGCCAATATACCAGCGGGCGGGCGCTTGTGGGCGGGTCCAGGTCTAGGGGTGGGCGCGGCCGCGCAGCAGTTCGACCGCATGGCGCACTGCTGCGCTGCGGGGCTGGCGCCGGTACGCCATGTCCAGCAGCGCGCGCGGGGCGTCGCCGCGGATAGGGCGGTAGACGATGCCCGCGGCGCCCATGTGGCGCATGGCCGCGGGCACCACGGCAATCCCCACGCCGGCGGCCACCAGGCTGATGATCGACGCCATCTGCGGGGCCTCCTGGATGACGCGCGGCGTGAATCCGGCGCGCTGGCATGCCTGCATGATGGCGTCGTACAGGCCGGCGCCGATGGGGCGCGGGTACAGCACGAAGTCCTGTTCGGCCAGCGCGGCAACGGGCACGGTGCGCTTGCGGCACAGCGGGTGGTCCGGCGGCAGCGCCACCAGCATCGGCTCGTCCAGCACCCGTTCGCTGGCGAACTCATCGTCCAGGGCATAGGGAGGCCGCACGAACGCCACGTCCACCTCGCCGCTGCGCAGGCCCGCCAGCAGCGCCCGCGTATTGCTTTCGCTCAACGCAATGCGTACGCCGGGGTAGCGGTCGCGGTAGGCGCGGATGGCGCTGGGCAGGTACGGGTGAAAGACCGCCGAGGCCGTGAAGCCCACCGCGATGTCGCCCTGTTCGCCGTGGCCCAGCCGGCGCGCGGTCTCGACGGCCAGCTCGGCGGCGTGGAGCACCGCGCGCGCATCCTGCAGGAACCGGGCGCCGGCCTCGGTCAGGGCCACGCCGCGCGGCTGCCGCAGCAGCAGCGGCGTGCCGATCTCCCTTTCCAGCTGCTGGATCTGCAGGCTCAGCGGCGGCTGGCCGATGCCCAGCCGGGCGGCCGCACGGGTGAAATGCAGGTCTTCGGCCACGGCGACGAAGTAGCGCAGGTGACGCAGTTCCATTTTTTTAAAATATCATTGGTGCAGGTTTCATATATTGGACAAATGGCGGCCGGAAGTCTACTGTGGCCAGGCGGGCATGTGCTCCGCTTGCCGTTTTGTCGAGAACCCCATGCCGCCCCCGTCCGCCGTCGCCGCTACCCCGCCCACCACGCATGCCGGGGCGGATCCGGGGCAGCCTTACCTGCGGCGCGGCACGGCCGAGCTGCATCGCGCCCAATGGGCGCTGTTCGCCGCCGGTTTCGCCACTTTCTCCCTGCTGTACTGCGTGCAGCCGCTGATGCCGCTGTTCTCCCAGGCGTTTGCCGTCTCGCCGGTCCAGAGCAGCCTGTCGCTGTCGCTGTCCACGGTCTTCCTGGCGCTGGCCATTTTCCTGGTCGGGCTGTGGGCGCAGGCGCTGCCGCGCAAGGCCGTCATGGCGGTCTCGCTGTTCGCCGCCGCCACGCTGGGCACGGTGGCGGCCTTCGCGCCCGACTGGCACACGCTGCTGGTGCTGCGCGCGCTGCAGGGCGCCGCCATGGGCGGGGTGCCGGCGGTGGCCATGGCCTACCTGGCCGAAGAGGTCGAGCCGGACACCCTGGGTTTCGTGATGGGGCTGTACATCAGCGGCAGCGCGTTCGGCGGACTGACCGGGCGCGTCATCACCGGCTTCGTGTCGGACTACCTGGGCTGGCGCGCGGCGCTGGGTGCGCTGGGCGCCCTGGGCCTGCTGGCGGCCGTCCTGTTCGTCTGGCTGTTGCCAGCCTCGCGCCGCTTCGTGCCGCGCCGCGGCAATGGCTGGCGCGACGCGCGGGCGGGCCTGGCCGCGCATCTGCGCCACGGCCGCCTGGTGGCGCTGTTCGCGCTGGCCGGCCTGCAGGCCGGCGCGTTCGTGACGGTCTACAACTACGTGGGCTACCGCCTGCTGCTGCCGCCGTTCTCGCTCAGCCAGACTTTCATCGGCGCCATTTTCGTGGTCTATCTGGTCGGCATCGTGGCTTCGACGCTGTTCGGCAGGCTGGCCGACCGGCATGGCCGGGGCGCCATGCTGTGCACGGCCACCAGCATCGCGATGGCGGGACTGCTGCTGACGCTGTCCGATGCGCTCTCGGTGCTGGTGGCCGGCATCGTCGTGTTCACCTTTGGCTTCTTTGCCGCCCATGCCGTGGCCAGCGGCTGGGTGGGGCAGATGGCGCGCGGCTACAAGGCGCAGGCGGCCTCGCTCTACCTGCTGGCCTATTACTTGAGCGCCAGCGTGCTGGGTTCGGTGGGCGGCGGCAGCTGGTCGCATGGCGGCTGGGCCGGCGTGGTGGCCCTGGCCGGCGCGCTGCTGGCCGGGGCGGTGGGGCTGAGCGCGTGGCTGTACCGGGGCAATCCGGCCCGCGGCGCGGCGGCCGCGGTCCGCCCGCCCGCCGCCTGAGCCCGGGCCGCGCATCGCGGCCGCCGCACGGCGCGCGCGGACCCGTGCGCGCACGCTGCCGGGGCGGCGCGCCGGACTTGCGGCGGGGGGGCTGGGCGCTAGGCGCCGTTTTTCAGGATCGCGTAGATCTGATCCTTGAGATGCAGCTTTTCCTTCTTCAGCTTCTCGATATCCAGCGATGTGCCGGTGGCGCGGCCGGCCTCGATATCCTGGATATGCTGGTCGAGGTTGTTGTGCTTGTCGTACAACCTGGAGAAATGCGGATCGTCGTTCTTGAGTCGGGATATCAAGTCGCGATACTCAGGGAACATGGGGACCTCCTTGATGAAAATACCGCGCCCGCCAGGGGGACGGTGCGGCGGTTCAAGATTGCCGGGTTCCTGATATGAACCCAGTATAGCGATTGCCGCGCGCTCCATGCGCCGCGCCGATTGCCTATCATGGCGTAACGGGCGCGCATCGCGCCGTCGACCTGTGGAGGCGCTATGTTCAGGATCAAGGGGTTGGACCACATCGTGCTGCGCGTGCGCGACGTGGCGCGCATGCGCGCGTTCTATGTCGACGTACTGGGCTGTACCGGCGAGCGCGAGCAGGCCGAACTGGGCCTGACCCAGCTGCGCGCCGGCAGCGCCCTGATCGACCTGGTGGCGCTCGATGGCAAGCTGGGGCGCGCCGGCGGCGCGGGGCCGGGCGCGCAGGGCCGCAACGTCGATCATTTCTGCCTGGCGGTCGAGCCGTTCGATACCGACGCGATCGTCGCCTATCTGCGTGGGCATGGCGTGGATGTGGGCGAAACAGGCATGCGTTATGGCGCCGGCGGCGAAGGGCCGTCGGTGTATCTGAGCGATCCCGAAGGCAACACCGTCGAATTGAAGGGGCCGCCAACGGCTGCATGAGCCAGCGGCGCTAGTAGCCGCCGCCACCGCCGCCGCCTCCGCCACCAGCGCCGGTATCGTCCGGCATGGAAGAGGCGGGGCGGCCGGCTCCGGGTTCGCCGGCGCAGCCGCCGGTCAGGGCGGCGATCGCCAGCATGGCGAGTATGAGCAAGCGCTTCATGGCGCGTCTCCTGCCGCGGCTAGCGCGGCGCTATCCGCATACCATAGCGCCGCGCCGGCTCGTTGCCAAGGCATCCTGTCCGGCATGCTCAATGCGCGCGCCGGCGCCCGAACACCAGCCCCAGCCCGGCAACGATGGCCGCCATGCCGGCCAGGCTGGCCGGCGCGGGCCGGTTGCCCAGCAGCAGGTAATCCAGCAGCGCCGTGCCGGGGGGCACCAGGTAGAACAGGCTGGTCACGTTGACCAGGTTGCCGCCCTGGATCAGGCGGTACAGCAGCAGCGTGGCCGCGACCGATATCACCAGCGCGAGCCACAGCCAGGTCGCCACGAAACCGGGGCTCCACTGCACCTGCCAGGGCTGTCCGGGCGCGAGCGCCAGGCACAGCGCCAGGCTTGTCGCGTACTGCAGCGGCAAGACCGCGCCGGGCGCCTGGCGCGACCCTTTCTGCAGCAGGGCGCCCGCCGTCATGCAGGCCAGCGCGGCCAGGGCGTAGGCCATGCCGGCGTGCTCCAGGCGCGCCACATCGATGTTGCGCCACACCACCAGCACCAGGCCCGCCAGGGCCAGCGTCAGCCCGGCCAGCCGGCGCGCCGGCAGGTCGCGCTCCAGCCATAGCAGCGTCAGCAGCGGCTGCACGCCCAGCACCGTGGCCAGCACGCCCGGCGTCACGCCGTGTTGCAGCGCCAGCAGATAGCAGATCGAATAGCCGCCCAGCAGCAGCGCGCCGGTGGCGGCGGTGCGCAGGCGCGTGCCAGGCGCGGGCAGGCAGCGCCCCGTGCGCAGGCCCAGGGCTGTCAGGACGGCCAGCGCCAGGGCGAAGCGCAGCACCAGGAAGGCAAAGGGCGAGGCATAGTCCAGCCCCCATTTGGCGAAGATCGCGCCGCTGCTCCACAGCAGCACGAAAAGCGCCGTCGAGCCGCGTGCGGCCCAGACGGTTTGCTTGAATGGCATGTCGAATCACCTGTGTCGAATAACGCACGGGCCGCCGGCGCACGCGCGGGCGCGCACGCCATGGCCGCGCAAGGCGGCCGCGGTGCAGCGGCGACGGTATGGGGCCGGGAGGGCTGCGGATCAGCCCCGGACGTGCCGGGGCGGCGGCGGGGCGCCGCACAGCTGGCCGGCTGGCGGTGAGACGACAGGCGGCGGGGCCTGCAGGCCCGCCAGGGTCGTGCGCGCGCGCGGCAGGCCGCCGGCAAAGGCGGCGGCGGGCGGGCAAGGCAGACCGAAGCGGATCATGGAGGCACCCAGGTGGCGGGACGCAGGAGCCCTATACGCTACACAGGGACGCCGGCGGCGTCAACCGGACCGCAGGCCGCCGGGAGGCAGCGGCAGGAACGCGCCCTCGACCTCGAAGTTGCAGGTCTCGCGCGCGATGTCGATGACCGTGCTGACGACCGGATTGATCAGGCTCTTCTTGTAGACGGCGTAATAGTGGATGGTGGGCAGGTCGGGCTGGACGCGCAGCCGGCACAGCGCGCCGCGCGCCACCAGCGGGTCGAAATAGGCCGAAGGCAGGTGGCTGATGCCCAGCCCCAGCATGGTCAGCTGCGCCATCATGGCCAGGCTGTTGCAGGTCAGCACGCGCTTGACCGACAGGCCTTGCTGCGCGAACCATGCATCGTACAGGTGCGACAGCGCCGAGTTCTGCGGCTGGCTGATGACGGGGAAGGGCGCCAGGTCGTGCGGCGTCAGTGCGCGCGCCGCATCGAGCGCCAGCGCAGGGCTGGCCATCCAGACGTTGGTCACCGAGCCGAGCTGTACGCAGTCGTACTCGTAGCTCCAGAAGGGGCCGGGCATGATGGCCAGGTCCAGTTCGTCGCGCTCGAGCTGCTGGTACATCGTGATGCCGGCCTCGATCTCGGGTACCAGCTGGATCTTCGGATAGCGCTGGTTGAGCCGTTCTATGACCCCGGCCAGCGAAGTGAGCGCCACCAGCTCGGTCACGCCCAGGCGCACGCTGCCTTCGAAGCGCGACGGGTCGGCCATGTCCAGCACCATGCGGCTGTTGAGCTCGAGCATCTCGCGCGCGCCCTCGAACAGCTTGCGGCCTGGCTGTGTCAGGACCAGCGATTTGGCGCGCCGCTCGAACAGCGGCGTGCCCGCGAACCCTTCCAGCTCTCCGACCCGCTTGGCCACGGCCGACTGGGTGGTGTGCAGTTTGCGCGAGGACGCACTGAAGCTGCCCAGCACGGCGCTCCAGTAGAACGCCTCGAGTTGCTTCAGGGTGTACATGGCAGAGTAGGCGGGCTGTCGATCGGAAAGCCCAACCATACCATCGCCCCGCGGCGCCGCCGCCATGCGCCGGTTCATGGCGCCGCGGCGCCATGCAAGGTGTCGCTGCGCATCAGGCCGGGTGGTGCCCGATGATGTCGGCCAGGAAGCGCTGCGCCCGCGGATGCTCGGGCGCGCTGAAAAAGCGCTGCGGCGTGGCGATCTCGAGGATTTCGCCGGCGTCCATGAAGATCACCCGGTCGCTGACCTCGCGCGCGAAGCCCATTTCGTGCGTCACGCAGACCATGGTCATGCCGTCGCGCGCCAGCGATTTCATCACCTGCAGCACTTCGCCGACCATCTCCGGGTCCAGCGCGCTGGTCGGTTCGTCGAACAGCATGATGGGCGGCTTGAGCGCCAGCGCCCGGGCGATGGCCACGCGCTGCTGCTGGCCGCCGGACAGCGCGCCGGGGTAGGCCTGCGCCTTGTGCGCCATGCCCACGCGCTCCAGCAGCTGGTGCGCCAGCGCCTCTGCCTCGCGGCGCGGCGTCTTCAGGATGTGCAGCGGCGCGTACGTCACGTTGTCCAGCACGCTCATGTGCGGAAACAGGTTGAACTGCTGGAACACGAAGCCGATGCCGCGGCGCAGCGTATTGATGTTCACGCCCTTGGCATGGATGTCCTGGCCGTCGATGCGGATGACGCCCTTGCCGATGGGCTCGAGCCGGTTGATGGTGCGGATGAGCGTGGACTTGCCCGAGCCCGACGGGCCGCACACGACCAGCACTTCGCCGCGCCCGACCTCCAGGCTCACATCCTTGAGCACATGGTGCTCGCCGTACCACTTGTTGACGCCTTCTAGCTTGATCATGTTGTGATTCCTCCCGCCGTCACGCCATGCTGCGGCTGCGGCGTACCCAGCGGTCCAGCCAGGCCACGCTGCGGCTCAGGCTGAAACACACCAGGAAGTAAATAATGGCCAGGATGCCGAACACCTGCAGCGGCTGGGTCAGCACCAGGTTGTTGACCTGGTTGGCCGCGAAGGTCAGCTCATTGACGCTGATCACATAGCCCAGCGAGGTCTCCTTGATGGTGGAGACGAACTGGCTGGTCATGCTGGGCAGCACGTTGAACAGCGCCTGCGGCAGCACCACTTTGCGCATGGTCGTCCAGTAGCCCACGCCCAGCGAGCGCGACGCTTCGATCTGCCCCTTGGGAATGGCCTCGATGCCGGAGCGGATGACCTCGGACAGATAGGCGCTTTCGTAGATCACCAGCGCGGTGACCAGGGTCCAGAAGCCGCTGATGCTTCCGCCCGTCAGCTTGGGCACGGCGAAGTAGGCCCAGAAGATCAGCATCAGCAGCGGCATGCCGCGCACGGTGTTGACCAGCAGGCGGCTGGCCACCCGCAGGCCGCGAAACGGGCTGACCCGGGCGATGGCGATCAGCAGGGCCAGCGGCATGGACAGCAGCAGGCCCAGCAGCGCCAGTATCAGGGTGAGCGCCAGGCCGCCCAGCGGGCCGTTGGGATATTGGCCCACCAGCAGCATGGGCCAGTAGTCATGCAGGATATCAAGCACGGCGGCCTCCGCTTCCGATGTTGTAGCGGGCGTACACGCGCGAGCCGATGAACATCAGCAGGAAGGATCCGAGCAGGTACATGAGGGTGGCGGCGCCGAAGGTGGCGAAGGTGCGGTAGGTCTCGTTCTCGATCTCGCGCGCCTGGTAAGTCAGCTCGACCACGCCGATCGCCATGGCCACGCTGGTGTTCTTGAACAGCAGCAGGGCCCGGCCGACCAGCGGCGGGATCGAAATGCGCAGCGCCTGCGGCACGATGACGTGGCGCATGCATTGCAGGTACGACGAGCCCAGCGCGCGGGCCGCCTCGAACTGGGTGCCGGGGATCGCGCGCAGGCCGCTGCGTATGTCCTCGGCGATGTAGGCGGCAGAGCCCAGGCCCAGCGCGATGGCGGCCAGCGAGAGCTCCGCGTTGTGCTGGTAGAGCCAGCCGCGCACGCCTTCGGGCAGCAGTTCGGGCATGCCGAAGTACCAGAACAGCACCTGCACCAGCAGCGGCACGTTGCGGTGGTATTCGACGTAGGCGTCCACGAACCAGCGGCACGGCGCCAGGTTGGTGGTGCGTATCACGACCAGCAGCACGGCCAGTGTGAAGGCCAGCACCCAGGCCACCAGGAACAGCTGCACCGTGGTCATCATGCCATCGGCGAGCTGGGACAGATAATGGGCGTCTAGAAAAAACACGCGTAGAACTCCGGAAACGACTGCGCGGCGGCGCCTTGGTGGGGGCGCACGCCGCGGCAGGATGGCGCGCCAAGGTCCGGGCGCAGGCCGGCGCGCCGGGGCGTCATCCCGCGATGGGCCCGATCTTGAACGAGCGCTGCAGCTTGTACGGGGTCTGCGCGCCGAACCACTTCTCGAACAGGCGCTGCGCCTCGCCGGAGGCTTCGGCCTGGTCCAGGATCTCGTTCACCTTGGCGATGAAGCGGGTTTCGGACTTGCGCATGCCCAGGCCCCACGGCTCGTCGAACACCGCCTTGTCGATGATCGAGACGGGCGCGGTGGGCGGGCTTTGCAGCATCAGGCGCACCAGCACCAGTTCGGAGGCGAATTGCGCGTCGACCTTTTTCTGCTGCAGGGCCAGGTATGAGGCCGAGCTGTCGGTGAAACCGAGCACCTGCGACTTGTCCAGGATGCGCTTGATCTCGCGCTCCGAGCTGGAACCCTTGGTGGCGGCCACGCGGCGGCCGTTGACCGACTCGATGGTCTGCAGGTTCGAGTCCTTGCGCACCAGCAGCTTCTGCGGGCTGACGTAATAGGTGTGGCTGAAGGCGATCTGCTCGGCCCGCTCGGGCGAGTAGCCCAGGTTGGCGGCCAGGATGTCCACGCGGCTTTCGTTGAGTTCGGGCACGCGCGCGGCCACCGACAGCAGCTTGTAGTTGACCTTCACGCCCAGCTTGTCGGCCACCAGCTTGCACATATCCACGTCGTAGCCCACCACGGTGCGGGTGGCGGCGTCCTGGTAGCTGAACGGCTGGGAGGTGCCCAGCGTGCCGCACAGCAATTCGCCGCGCGCCTTGATATCGTCGAGCTGGTCGGCGTGGGCCGGGCCGGCCAGGCCGAGCAGGCTTATCGTCAGCACGGCAAGAACATTGCGTTTCATCATCGATCCCCTTGTTGGTTGTCGAAAAAGCCGCGGCGGGCGCGAGCCCGCCGCCGATCGGGTTGCGCTCAGGCCAGGCGTTCGCACGCCGCGCGGATGGCCGCGCAGCCTTGCTGGATATCCTCCAGCGCCGCTGCGAAAGAAAGCCGGAAGGTGCCGGGCACGCCATACGGCGTGCCGTCGATCACCGCCACGCCGGCTTCGCGCAGCAGGTAGTGCACGAAGTCGGTATCCGTCTCCAGGACGCGGCCGTCGGGCGTGGTCTTGCCCAGCACGCCGGCGCAGTCCGGGAACACGTAGAAGGCCCCCTCGGGCATCACCACGGACAGGCCGGGCGCGCCCTGCAGGGCCGCCACCGCGGCGTCGCGCCGGGCCTTGAAGGTGCGGGCGAATTCGGCCACGCAATCCTGCGGGCCGGCCAACGCCTCGCGCGCCGCCGCCTGGCTGATCGAGCAGGCGCCGGAAGTGCTCTGCGATTGCAGGATGGCCATGGCCTTGATCAAGGCCTCCGGACCCGCACCATAACCGATGCGCCAGCCCGTCATCGCATAGGCCTTGGACACGCCGTTGACCACCAGCGTGCGCTCGGCCAGTTCGGGCGCCACCTGCAGCGGATGCACCGTCGGCGTCGCGGTGAAGTTCAGCCGTGCGTAGATGTCGTCGGTCATGAGCCAGACGTGCGGGTGGCGGCGCAGCACCTCGGCCAGGCCGCGCCATTCGTCGGCGGTGTAGATGGCGCCGGTGGGGTTGCTGGGCGCGTTCATCATCAGCCACTTGGTGCGTGGCGTGATGGCCGCCTCCAGCGCCTGCGGCGTCAGCTTGTACTGGGTGGCCGGCGTCGCGGTCACCGCCACGGGCACGCCGCCGTTGACCAGCACCATGTCGGGGTACGACACCCAGTAGGGGGCCGGAATGATGACCTCGTCGCCCTCGTTCAGCGTGGCCGCCAGGCCGTTGTAGAGCACCTGCTTGGCGCCGGTGCCAACGATGATGTGGCCTTCGGGGTAGTCGACGCCGGTTTCTTCCCGCAGCCGGGCGCGTACCGCCTTGCGCAGCGCCATCGTCCCCTGGGCCGGCGGATACTTGGTTTCGCCGCGCTGCATGGCCGCGATGGCGGCCTCGCAGATATGCGCGGGGGTCGAGAAATCCGGCTCGCCCACCGTCAGGTCGATGACGCGGCGGCCTTCCTCGCGCAGCTGGGCCACGATGGCGCGCGTGGCGACGCTGGGCGACAGTTTGATGCGCTTGATCTTGTCGGCGACGATGCTCATTGCGCGTCCCCGGTCTTCTCGGCGATGATGCGGTCCACCCAGGGCTTGGCATAGGTGCCGGCGCGCAGCTTCTCCTTGGCTGCCAGTTCGGCATCCTCTTTCCTGCGGGCCGCCGCCAGGACTGCCCCGGCCTGGGCCAGCGGTACGGCAACCACGCCGTCGGCGTCGCCCACGATGACGTCGCCGGCGGCCACGACCTGGCCGCCGATGCTCACCGGCACGTTGATCTCGCCGGGGCCGTCCTTGTAGGGCCCCTTGTGCGACACGGCGCGCGCAAAGCAGCCGAACGCGCCTTGCTGGAACACATCCAGGTCGCGCACCGCCCCGTCGATGACGAAGGCGGCCACGCCGCGCGACTGCGCGTCCATCATCATCAGTTCGCCGACCAGGGCGTTGGCCGTCTCGCCGGCGCCATCGACGACGATCACGTCGCCCGGGCCGGCCAGCGAAATGGCCTTGTGGATCATCAGGTTGTCGCCCGGGCGCGTCTTGACCGTGATGGCGCGGCCGACGATGCGGGCAGCGCCGGCATGCAGCGGGCGCAGGCCCTGCACGCCGTACAGGCGGCCCATGCAATCGCTGATCTGGGCCGTGCCGATCTGGGCGAAGCCAGCCAGCACCTCATCGGCCGCGGGCGGCTCGGGCAGGGGAAGGATACGGAAACCGATAGAACTCATGGGAATGGAACCAGATACGTCACGGAACAGGCTTGCATTACAAGACGTCGGTGTGCATTCCTCAAAACGATATAAATTCCACGCCCTGTACGAAATTAATTCGTGAATGGTTATTGTAAGGGTAAACCCTTATTCGTGCCGCCGCGCCGGGCCCGCCGCCTGGCTTGACGCCGCCGCCCGGGCTGGTAGTATGGGCGCGACCGCCTGTCGAGGCGGTCTTCTTTTGGTCGGCGCGTACTGTTCCCGAAAGGGCTGGAGCAGGCGCGCCGCTTGCTATCGACGGTCATGAACGCCACAGCTCCTGCCAGCCGCACCACGCTTTCCGCCGGGACCGCCCGCCGGTGGGCGCAGCGTTGCGCGCCGCGGGCGGCGCATGGCCTGGGCGCCATCGACGCGCTCGATCTCGCACGCCGGGCCATGCTGCTGGCCTCGTACGAGGTGGCCGCGCGTTCGGCTTATGCGCGCGCCAAACCCGGCTGAGCAGACAAGCACGCCATTTCCCCGCCACACCGCCCGCGGTGGCGCATTGCGCCACGCGGCGGCCCGGCCCGCTCGCGCGCACCCCTGGCGGATGCGCGGGCCGGACCGGCCTCGAGCCTGCGTGGCGCGCCATGTCTCGTCCTGTCCGATAGCGTTATGCAACTTACCAAGAATTTCGTCAAAGCCAAGAACCCCTGCACGGCCGGATACCGGTGGTTCCTGCGCGACCACAACGGCCATGGCGAGTACCAGCCCGTGCTCGACGCGCTGGTGGAGGCCGGCCGCATCGACGACGCCATGTGGCTGATCGACCAGTTCGGCCCCACCGATCAGGTGCTGAACCTGGATACGCTGGACGCGCCGGCCCTGGTGTTCGCCGGCACCGTGACGGTACGGCGCGGGATCACCGTCGACGGGGTGCTGCGCGCGGGACGCAATATCGTCTGTGGCGCCGGCATTCGCGCCGGCACGCTGGTGCAGGCCGGCGAAGGCATCGACGCGCGCGGCAGCATCGTCTGCGACGGCGACGTCCAGGCCGGCGGCGATATCCAGACCACATGGGGCGTCCAGGTGGGCAAGCGCCTGACGGTGGGCGGACAGTTGCGCGCCGGCTGGGACATCCGCACCGGCGGCGACCTGAGCGTGGCCGGGCCCATCCGGGCGGGCGACGCGGTGGTCAGCGGCGGCATTCTGAAATGCGAGCAAGGCATCCGCGCGGGGCAGGACGTACAGGCCGAATACGATATCAACGTGGTCAGCGGCATCCAGGCCGGCGGCTCCATCCTGGCCGGCGGCCACGTGGAAACGGGCTGGGGCATGATTGCCGGCCACGATATCGTGGCCGACGGTGCGATCCGCTCGGGCGAAGGCCTGGAGGCGGGCGGGCGCATCGAGGCCGGCGAGGGGCACGGCGTGTACGCCGGGCTGCGGGTGCGCGTCGATGCCTGGCCCGATTCGGCGCGGGTCGCCGCCGCGCGTTGCCTCGGGCCGCTGCTCAGCGGCCACTGGATCGGCGCGGCCGCCCTGGATGCGCAGGCATAGCGCCGCGGCGCATGGCGTATCCTAGGACTATGCAAAGACTTCCCGACCAGGCCGTGGCCGGCGACCCCAGGCCGCAGCCGCCCGAGCCGCCCGAGCCCTCCGATTGCTGCCAGAGCGGCTGCATTCCGTGCGTCTACGATCTCTACGACGAGGCGCGCGAGCGCTACCAGGAAGCGCTGCGCGCCTGGCGCGCACGCCATCCCGAGGCGGCCGGCGGCGGCGACGCCTGACCAGCCGTCACTGGCTGCGCTTGAGCACGTAGTGCTCGGCCAACGGGCCGCTGGGCAGGGTGCCGTCTTGCGACATCATGGTCAGCCGGTTTTCGCCGACCTGGTAACGGTAGTGATCGCCGGCGCTGTCGAGCTCGATGGCGTTGTCGCCCGTCAGCCAGCCGAATCTGCCTTGCACCGTGTCCGGGCGGGGCTGGCGCTCCAGGTACTGGGTCTGCAACTGGTAGGTGTTGTCGGCGCGCAGGGTCAGCACCGTGCGGATGCCGGGGCAGTCGGCGCATGGCAGCACGCCCTGGTACGTGCCTTGCCAGTCCAGCGAATTGCGCGAGGTATGCGTATCGGGCGGCGGCGCGCCCTCGGGCATATCCGAGGGGGCGTTCGCGTTGCAGGCCGACAGCAGGGCGGCAAGCGCCAATACGGGTAGCAGGGTTTTCAAGATGCGCTCCTTTTTGCTGATCAACGCCAACCATAGCTGGCGTTGCGGTTGGCAGGGTAACCGGATATTGACTGCCCATGCCTCGCCGGCGCAATCAGCGGGCATCCACGCGGCAGGTTGAAATTTTTTGTTTCATCTTTGATGGCGCCGCCTGTCACGCGGGCCGGGGCCGCCTCGTCTTGTCTGCATGGTCCGCCATGGTGGGGGGCCGCCTCGGAGAAACCGCATGAAGCCCCGCATGAATCCCTACACCGTCGCCCCTCGGACCATGCAGGCGCTGATGGCCCTGCAGTCGTACGTCAACGATTGCGGCCTGGAGCACAGCCTGCTCGAACTGGTGAAGATGCGCGCCTCGCAGATCAATGGCTGCGCGTTCTGCCTGAACCTGCACTATACCGAGGCGCGCAGGCAGGGCGAGAGCGAGCTGCGCCTGCAATTGCTCAGTGCCTGGCGCGAATCGCCGCTGTATACGGCGCGCGAGCGCGCCGCGCTGGCCTGGACCGAAGCGCTCACGCTGCTGGCGCAGACCCGGGCGCCCGACGCGGACTATGCCGAGCTGGCGACCCACTTCGACGAACTGGAACGGGTTAACCTGACGATGGCCATCAATACCATCAACGCGTGGAACCGGATTGCAGTGGGGTTCCGCAGCCTGCATCCCGTCAATGAGTAAAACCGCCGCCATTACGATCGATACGCCGGGCGCGGACGATTTCGAGCCGCACCGGCGCCACCTGTACGGGCTGGCGTACCGGATGCTGGGCTCCTGGTCCGAGGCCGAGGACATCGTGCAGGAAACCTGGCTGCGCTGGCGCGAGATCGATCCGGCCACGCTGGACAATGCGCGCGCGTTTCTCTCGCGCATCGCGACCCGCCTGTGCCTGGATGTGCTCAAATCGGCGCGCGTGCGCCGCCAGGTCTATGTCGGCCCCTGGCTGCCCGAGCCCCTGCCGGACGCGCAGGCCTATGCCGGCGCGGCCCCGGGCGAGATCGCGCATGACGTGTCGGTGGCGCTGATGCTGGCGCTGGAACGGCTGTCCGCATCCGAGCGCGCCGCCTTCCTGCTGCACGATGTGTTCGATGTGCCGTTCGCCGAGATCGCCGGCACGCTGGGCCGCACCGAGGCAGGCTGCCGCCAGTTGGCCGCGCGCGCCCGCAACCGCGTGCGCGAGTCGCGGCCGCGCTTTGCCGTGGAAGAAAGCGAGGGTATCCGGCTGGCGCGCGCCTTCATCGACGCCGCGCAGCATGGCGACGTGGATGTCCTGCGCCAATTGCTGGCCGATGACGCGGTGCTGCACAGCGACGGCGGCGGCAAGAAACTGGCGTTCATGCGCCCCATCCTGGGCCGCGCCAATATCGTGCGCGCCTTCGCCGGCCTGGCGCGCAAGGGCCAGAGCGACCTGTCGTCGGTGCGCATCGTGCAGCTCAACGGCATGCCGGCCATCTACGGCATCGAGCGCGACGGGCTGCCGCGCACGATTTCGCTGGGCGTGTGCGGCGGGCGCATCGTCCGTGTCTACATCATGCGCAACCCCGACAAGCTGGCGCACCTGGCCCGATTCACCGGCTGATCCGCCGGGGCGGGCAGGCGTGCGCTCTTGTTGCCCTTGTTGCCGATTGGCACGCACGGGCGCGGCCGCGCCGGGCTACCATAGGCGCAGCCATCCGGCGGCCGCCATCGGCCGCCCGGCGCACCGTATCGTCACGAGGTAACCATGAAGACCACCCACCGCATTCTTGCCGCCGGCCTGCTGGCGGCCTTGTGCGCCGCCGCCTCGGCGGCCCAGGCGCAGGCCGTGCAGCAGCAATACCAGTATCCCAGCGCGCCGTCCAAGGATGGCAGCCAGTCCCCGCCCTCGACGTTGCGCATCACCGAGACGCCGGGCGCCGCGGCCGTTCCCATTCGCGACACCCCCGAGAGCGTGCGCGAGTACCAGCGTTGCCGCGAAGTCTCGGACCGCGCCGCCGTGTCCAACGAGCAGATGCGCGCCGGCGTGGCGCAATGCCTGAAAGAGCTGGAGGCGCGCCGCCAGGCGGGCTGAGACCGGGTACATCAGGCGGCGTCCATGAATCCACAATTGCTGGCGCTGCTGGTCGAGCGCGAAATGCCCTACGGCAAGTACAAGGGCCGCCTGATGGCCGACCTGCCGGGCCATTACCTGGCCTGGTTCGCGCGCAACGGTTTTCCGGCCGGCGAGATCGGCCGCCTGCTGGCGCTGATGCACGAGCTGGATCACAACGGCCTGCGCGACCTGCTCAAGCCCTTGCGCGGCGGGCGCGCCTGACCTTCTGCGCCGCGCCGGCGATGGTAAGCTGGCTCTTTTCCGCGCGGCCGTGTCGGCCGCCCGCATGCCCGCGAATGCCATGAGCGCCGATCCGTCCGATTCCTCCCATCTCGTCGAAACCCTGGTCAGCAGCGAAACGCTGTGCGATGGCGGGTTCCTCAAGGCGCGCCGCGACACCGTGCGCCTGCCCAGCGGCCGCACCGCCACGCGCGAATACATCGTGCATCCCGGCGCCGTGGTGGTGGTGCCGCTGCTCGATGACGGACGGGTGCTGCTCGAGCGGCAGTTCCGCTACCCCATCGGCCAGGTCATGACCGAGTTCCCGGCCGGCAAGCTGGATCCGGGCGAAGACCCGCTGGCTTGCGCCAGGCGCGAACTGCTCGAGGAAACCGGCTATACGGCCGGGCAGTGGGCCAGCGCCGGCGCGCTGCACCTGGCCATCGCGTACTCCACCGAAATCATCCACATTTTCTTCGCGCGCCAGCTGCGGGCCGGCACGCGCCAGCTGGACGAAGACGAATTCCTCGATGTGCACAGCGCGACCGTGCCCGAGCTGCTGCAAGCCTGCCGCGAAGGGCGCGTTACCGATGCCAAGACGCTGACCTGCGTGCTGTGGCTGCAGAATGTGCTGGCTGGCGACTGGCCGCTGGACTGGCAGCCCGCATGAATCCGGCGGGCCACGAGGTGGAGGTCCGCCCGCAGGGCTGGCGGTTCGACGCGCGTCCCGGCGAGTCCTTGCTGCGGGCTGCCGCGCGCGCCGGCATCCGGTTGCCCAGTTCCTGTCGCAACGGAACCTGTCGCACCTGTCTTTGCCGCCTGGTCGCGGGCGAAGTCGCCTATCTGGTCGAATGGCCGGGCGTCAGCGCCGACGAGAAGGCGCAGGGCTGGATCCTGCCTTGCGTGGCGCAGGCGCTTGGGCCGGTGGCCATCGAGGCGCCGCAGGCAACGCCCTTGCCGCCCAAGCCGCCGCCCTCTACGCTGTTGACAGGCGCCCGGCGGGCCTGAAGGGGCGGACAGCCCGGGCCGCCCCGGGGCCGCGCTTCAGCGCCGGGCGGGCAGGCAGGCCGGGCCGTCGGGCAGCGGCGCGGTGCGATCGCCCAGCAGCGCGCGCGCACCGCAGCTGGAGCTGAACATCTGCGCGGCGTCATGGCCGGCATCCACCACTTCCTGGGCGTCGTGGTGCCACGCCACCGACCTGGGCAGGCGCGGCGCCAGCACGCCGGCTTCGTAGCGCCAATACCCCAGCCCCCGCGCCAGCCGCGTGGCGCCTTGCGCCTCGGCGCCGCAGCTCTTGTCCAGCAGCTGATGCTCGGGGTTGTTGTCGGCCGATCCCAGCAGATAGGTGACGTGCCGCTGGGCATAGCGCGCCGGCAGGCTGGCCGGGTCCAGGCCGCGCGCATAGGCGGGCAGGTGATCCAGTCCGTACTTGTATTGGTTGTAGGTGGGGCAGATGCCGCGCTCGTAGGGGGCATGCCCCTTGCCGTCGGCGCGTGGGCGCTCGGGCGACAGGTACAGGTACGAGGACGGATTGGCGACCACGTATTGCAGCGTCAGGCCTTCGCGGCGCAGGGTCTCGTCCAGGCTGTTGAGCACCGCGTAGCGCTGCACCAGCTGGGCCCCGCCCGAATGGCCGGCCAGCACGATGGTGCGCAGGGCCGGCAGGCGGGACGAATCGCTCAGCTCGCGCAACAGGTCGTCGAGCACCTGCAGCGAGCTGACCGGCGCCGGACGCCCCCTGGCCTGCATGCTGAGCTCGCCGTCCTCCCAGGAGGCGCGGCGCCAGGCCGGCATGGCGGCAAAGCCCGCGTCGATGGCGCTGGCGAACTTGGGCGCGATGACCAGGGTGTCTTCGGCGCGCTCGGGATTGGCCGCGAACAGCGCCGTCACCGTGCCGTGGATGGAAGCCGCGTTGCGCTTGACCCCGTGCAGGACGATCACCAGGCGCCGGATGCCGCGCAGGTCGTCGCGCTCCAGGTTCTTGCTGCTGTAGAGGGGGAAGGCATAGCGGTGTCCGGGCGGGCCGATCTTCAGCGGCTTCCACTGCGGCGGCGCGGCGCGCGGCGCCACGATGGGATCACCGTAGGGGTCGGCCTCGGCGTCCTGCGCCCATGCGCCCCCGCACAGCAGTCCGGCGGCCAGCAGCGCGCCTATGCGGAAAAGGCCGGATACCATGGGCGCCCGCGGCGTGCCGGTCAACAGCTTTCTTGGCCGATCAACTGCTTCAGGCCGGGCAGGTCGATCAGGCGGACTTCGCGTTGATTGATGCGGATCAAGCCCTCGCGGCCGAAGCGCGAGAATAATCGGCTTACGGTCTCCAGCGTCAGGCCGAGGTAGTTGCCGATCTCCTCGCGGCTCATGCGCAGCACGAATTCGGTCGAGGAATAGCCGAGCGCCGCGTAGCGCTGCGACAGATTCAGCAGGAAGGCGGCCAGCCGCTGTTCCGAGCGCATCGCGCCCACCGTCGCCAGCATCTGGTGCGAGCGGGTGATCTCGCGGCTCATCAGGCGGCGGAATTGCTGCTGCAGCGATGGCAGCTGGGTCGAGACGCGGTCGATTTCCGGCAGGCGTATGACGCAGACCTCGGAGTCTTCAAGGGCGACGGCGCTCGAGACGTGCTTGCTCTCGATCATGCCGTCCAGGCCGACGATTTCGCCGGGCAGATGAAAACCGGTGATCTGCAGCTGCCCGCTGGAATCCTCGAGCTGCGTCTTGAGCGAGCCGAAACGCACGCCGTAGACGGCGTCCAGGGGATCGTCGAGTTCGTAGAGCGATTTGCCGCGCTCCACGCGCACGCGCTCCTTGACGAGTTCGTCCAGTTTCTCGACTTCGTTGGCAGGCATGCCCACGGGGACGCAGACGTGCCCCAGCATGCAGCTGGAACAGTGTGCCGCATCTGGTGAAAGGGGAACCCGTCTTTGCATGTGATACCTCTGGCAATGCGTAAGAGCCGGTGCGCCGCGAGCGCCCGGCACGCTAGGAATCGTTACATTGTAGACCGGACCGCGCGCGGCAGCTTGACGGAGTGGTTACAACATGGCGCGCCGCGGCCGGCCCGCCCGGCCGCATGGCGCGGCTTGGACGAATGCGTATATGCTGGCGGGACAAGGTGTTGTAACGAGCAAGTCGTCATAACGGCAACAGGAGCGGGCGCAAGGTCTTGAAATGGCCTGCATTGCCCGCATTTTCAGATCATCGGGCTGACCGCGACCCCGGTCGGGCTCTCTCATCTGCTAACCGTACATTATGCGATTCGACAAACTTACCACCAAGTTCCAGCAGGCCCTGGCGGACGCGCAAAGCCTGGCCGCCCGTAACGATCATCCCTATATCGAGCCCGTCCATGTGCTGGCGGCCCTGTTGGGCGACCCCGACAGCGGCGCGGCCAGCCTGCTGGCGCGCGCCGGCGTCGCCGTCAACCGCGTGCAGCCGGCCATCGACAGCGCCCTGAAGGGCCTGCCGCAGGTGCAGGGCGAGGACAACGTCCAGGTCGGGCGCGAGCTGCAAAGCGTGCTCGTGCGCACCGACAAGGAGGCCGCGCGGCGCGGCGACACCTACATCGCCAGCGAGCTGTTCCTGCTGGCGCTGGCCGACGACAAGGGCGACGCCGGCCGCATCCTGCGCGAGGCGGGCCTGCAGAAGAAGGCCCTGGAAGCGGCCATCGACGCCGTGCGCGGCGGCGAGAACGTCTCGGGCGCGGAAGGCGAGTCCAACCGCGAGGCGCTGTCCAAGTACACGCTGGACCTCACCGAGCGCGCCCGCCAGGGCAAGCTGGATCCGGTCATCGGCCGCGACGACGAAATCCGCCGCACCATACAGATCCTGCAGCGCCGCACCAAGAACAACCCCGTGCTGATCGGCGAACCCGGCGTCGGCAAGACCGCCATCGTCGAAGGGCTGGCGCAACGCATCGTCAACGACGAGGTGCCCGAGACGCTGCGCGGCAAGCGCGTGCTCTCGCTGGACCTGGCGGCGCTGCTTGCCGGCGCCAAGTTCCGTGGCGAGTTCGAGGAACGCCTGAAGGCCGTGCTCAAGGAGCTGGCCCAGGACGACGGCCAGAACATCGTCTTCATCGACGAACTGCACACCATGGTCGGGGCGGGCAAGGCCGAAGGGGCCATGGACGCCGGCAACATGCTCAAGCCGGCGCTGGCGCGCGGCGAGCTGCATTGCATCGGCGCCACCACGCTGGACGAATACCGCAAGTACATCGAAAAGGATGCCGCGCTCGAGCGCCGCTTCCAGAAGGTGCTGGTCGGCGAGCCCGACGTGGAATCCACCATCGCCATCCTGCGCGGGCTGCAGGAGCGCTACGAGCTGCACCACGGCGTCGAGATCACCGATCCGGCCATCGTGGCGGCGGCCGAGCTGTCGCACCGCTACATTACCGACCGGTTCCTGCCCGACAAGGCAATCGACCTGATCGACGAGGCCGGCGCGCGCATCCGCATGGAAATCGACTCCAAGCCCGAAGTGATGGACCGCCTGGACCGGCGCATCATCCAGCTCAAGATCGAACGCGAAGCCGTCAAGAAGGAAACCGACGACGCCTCCATGCGCCGCCTGGCCGTGATCGAGGAAGAGCTGGAGAAGCTGCAGCGCGAATACAACGACTACGAGGAAATCTGGAAAGCCGAGAAGGCCGCCGTGCAGGGCACGCAGGCCATCAAGGAAGAGATCGACCGCGTGCGCGCCGAGATGGCCGAACTGCAGCGCAAGGGCCAGTTCGACAAGCTGGCCGAGCTGCAATACGGCAAGCTGCCCGAGCTCGAGGCGCGCCTGAAGGCCGCCGACAGCGCCGAGCGCGAGGCCGGCGAATCCGACAGCGGCAAGCCGCGCCTGTTGCGCACCCAGGTGGGCGCCGAGGAAATCGCCGAGGTCGTCTCGCGCGCCACCGGCATCCCGGTGGCCAAGATGATGCAGGGCGAACGCGACAAGCTGCTGCGCATGGAAGATTTCCTGCACAAGCGCGTCGTGGGCCAGGACGAAGCCGTGCGGCTGGTTTCCGATGCCATCCGGCGTTCGCGCGCGGGCCTGGCGGATCCGTCGCGTCCGTATGGTTCGTTCCTGTTCCTCGGGCCCACCGGCGTGGGCAAGACGGAGCTGACCCGTGCCCTGGCGGATTTCCTGTTCGACTCCGAAGAGCACATGATCCGCATCGACATGAGCGAGTTCATGGAGAAGCATTCCGTGGCGCGCCTGATCGGCGCGCCGCCGGGATACGTGGGCTACGAAGAAGGGGGCTACCTGACCGAGGCGGTGCGCCGCAAGCCGTACAGCGTGATCCTGCTCGACGAGGTCGAAAAGGCGCATCCCGACGTGTTCAACGTGCTGCTGCAGGTGCTCGACGACGGCCGCCTGACCGACGGCCAGGGGCGCACGGTGGACTTCCGCAATACGGTCATCGTCATGACGTCCAACCTTGGGTCGCAGCATATACAAAGCATGGCGGGCAAGCCGTACGAGGTCATCAAGGAAGTCGTGTGGGACGAGCTCAAGCATACGTTCCGCCCCGAGTTCCTGAACCGTATCGATGAAGTCGTGGTCTTCCATGGCCTGGAAGCCCAGCACATCGAGTCCATCGCCCGGATCCAGCTCAAGCGGCTGGGCGAGCGTCTCGAGAAGCAGGAGATGCGCCTGGACGTGTCCGATGCGGCGCTGGCGGAAATCGCACGCTCGGGCTTCGACCCGGTGTTCGGCGCCCGGCCGCTCAAGCGGGCCATCCAGCAGCAGATCGAGAACCCGGTCGCCAAGCTGATTCTCGAAGGCGTGTTCGGACCGCGCGATGTGGTGCCGGTCGACTGGCAGGACGGCAAGTTCGTCTTCACGCGCACTTTGCAATAACGCCGCCGACAGGCGCCGCCACGCGCGGCGCCCTGCCTCTCAACCCCTGGATCCAATGGACCAGGGGTTTTTTCTGTTCGCTCGCATCGCGATTTCAGGGTGGCCTTGTGGTGGCTTCAGTGCGAAGAAAGGCCGATGCGACACCATTCGCGAACAACTTGCCTATGGCCGGATGGGCAATGCCGATAGGAGACTTGGTTGTGCGCTTGTGTATGGAAATGCTTAGTCGAGTGCTTCCATTTTCGCAAGTGTGCGGATCATTCTTGATAAACGGCATGCTCATTCATGTGGGTGTGCGTAAGACAAGTCTTAGCCTATGTTCATCCATCGAAAATCGCATCGCGTGCGCGTCGGCCGGCGCGTGCATCGCGCTCCGGCTTCCTGGCGCCATTGCTGGCGTTGGCGGCTCGCCGCGCTGGCGGGCTCGGGCGCGATATGCGCGGCGCCCGCCTGGGCCACTGGCGCGGGCCTGGACGACCTGCGCCAATGGTTGGCCCCGCCCAGCCGAAAGACGCCCGAGGTCTCGCCGCCGGGGAAGCAGGCAGCGGCCGCGGGCATGGCAGGCTTCGGCTCGCTGAGCGCCGGCGGCCTGAACCAATGGTTGGCGCCGTCGAGCAGGCCTGCCCCGGTCCGGCCCGGCAGCCCTTCCGGCTCGCCAGCGGCGCCCGTGAGCGGCGCATCGCCCGGCGCGCCTGCCATGCCGTCACCCGATGCCTTGCCGCACACGCCGCCTGCTTCAGGCGGCGATCGCGTGATCAGCGGGATCCTGCAGCAGGACCTCGGCAGTTGGCTGGCGCCGGATGCCGCAAAGCGCAGCCCCTCCGAGCCTGGCAAGGCGCCCGAAAAAATCGGGGTAATGCCGAACGAGGACCTCGGCAAGTGGCTGGTTCCGGGGGCGCAAAAGAACAATCCGCCCGAGCCTCGCAAGACGCTGGACGAAATCCGTGCGGGTCTCGAAAAATGGGTGGCGCCCGGGTCCAAGCCGCCCGTCGAACCGGATCCGGACAAGGCGACGCAGGAGTATCGCAAAGACCTCGATAAATGGCTGGCGCCTCCGGCCAAGTCCGGCCCGCCTTCAGCCCCGCCCGAAGCGCCGCCCGAAGCCCCGCCCGAAGCGCCGCCGCAAGCGCAACCTGAGGCGCCGCCTGTCGTGCCGCCGCCGGCCGAGCCGCCGGCAGCTCGACCGCCGGCCGTTCCACCTGCGCGGCCGGCCGGCGACGCGGTGTACCTGCCGGGCACGCGCACGCTGACGCCGACGGCCAACGCGGCGCTGGGCACGGCCAGCGCCGCGCAAGGTTTGTGGCAGGCCGAGATGAACGCGCTGGGCAAGCGCATGGGCGAGCTGCGCCTGACGCCCGCGGCGGGCGGGGTGTGGGGCCGGGTCTTCACGCAGCGGCAGAAGCTGGACAACGGGGTGGCGCGGGAGTTTCGCCAGACGGTGGGCGGCTTCGAGGTGGGCGCGGACACGGCGCTGGCGGCGCCCGACGGGCGCTGGCACATCGGCGCGGTGGCTGGCTACAGCCAGGGCAGTCTGAAGTTCCGGCACGGCGGCACGGGTGATGACGACAGCGTGCACGTAGGCGCCTACGCGACCTATA
Organism: Bordetella bronchiseptica; assembly: GCF_900636925.1. Taxonomy (NCBI): domain Bacteria; kingdom Pseudomonadati; phylum Pseudomonadota; class Betaproteobacteria; order Burkholderiales; family Alcaligenaceae; genus Bordetella; species Bordetella bronchiseptica. Next base: position 3,139,709 of record NZ_LR134326.1, on the reverse strand, counting down.
TCGGAAACAGCGGTTTCTATCTGGACGGCATCGTGCGGGTGAGTCGGTTCTCGCACGAGTTCAAGGTGCACGACACGCAAGGCCGGCGCGTGCGCGGCCAGTACCGCGGCAATGGCGTGGGCGCGTCGTTGGAGCTGGGCAAGCGCTTCACGTGGCCCGGCGCCTGGTACGTGGAGCCGCAGCTGGAGATGGCCGCCTTCCACGCCCAAGGGGCCGACTACACCGCCAGCAACGGCCTGCGCATCAAGGACGACGGCACGAACTCCATGCTGGGCCGGGTGGGCCTGCATGTGGGGCGGCAGTTCGACCTGGGCGATGGCCGCGTGGTGCAGCCGTACGCGAAGCTGAGCTGGCTGCAGGAGTTCGACGGCAAGAATACGGTGCGCACCAACGGCGTGCGGCACAAGAGCCGTCTGGACGGCGGTCGCGCCGAGCTGGACCTGGGCGTGGCTGCGCAACTGGGCAAGCACGGCAGCCTGTACGGCTCGTACGAGTACGCCAAGGGCAGCCGCCAGACCATGCCGTGGACCTTCCACATCGGCTATCGCTACGCCTGGTAGCGGGCGCTTGCGCTGTGAGCCAGTCCCGCATGGGGACGGGCGCCTGCACGATTGCATGGTGTCTGCCCGTGCGTGTGCCTGTCCCCGCTGGGACAGGCACATTGCGCGTGTGTTTCGTGCGTGGATAGCGCTTATTTCCTTTGTATTGGTTCGCAGCTTCGTTTTGTAGGCATGGCGAGTGCAGCGGGAAATAAAGGGTGCGTCTGATGGTTGGGCGGTGGTGGTGTGTAGACACTCACGGGCAGCAATGGGAGGGCGGGTGCGTCATCCGCGACGTGCGGCGGTTCTCCACATTGATTCAGGCCGCTTCTTGCGCGTCGTGTCTTCCGGCAGCGGGAGCGTCAATCCCCTTGAGACCAGAACCTATGCACATTTACGGAAATATGAATCGAGCAACACCGTGCCGCGGTGCGGTGCGTGCCCTTGCGCTTGCCCTGCTGGGAGCGGGTATGTGGACACTTTCTCCTGCTTCGACATGGGCGCTGGAGCTCCCGCCGCCGCTGACGGACGACGAGCTGAAGCTGGTTCTGCCGACTGGCATGTCGCTGGATGACTTCAAGCGCAGCCTTCAGGAGTCCGCGCCGGGCGCGGTGGCAACGCCGCTGCCGTCTTCCCCTCCGGTTGCGAAGCCGGGCCCGGGCCTCGTTGCCGAGGCTCCGTCGGGGCCAGGCCGCAACGACAGCCCATCCCCTCCCGCCGTCGGCGTCGGTCCAGGCTTGGCGGATTCGGCTGCCGGACATAACCCTGGCGCGCGGGGGGGGGGGGCAATTCCGGGCATGAAAATGGATCGCATGACGTAGGAAAAGTGGATGGACCTGCGCCTGGGCCGGGTGGCCTGGGCCGCAGTGACGATAGCCCCGAAAGTCCGCCGAATCCGGGAGCTCACGGATCTTCGCCCGGCCCGGATGCCAGTACGGGCTCAGGTCCCGACGCCGGTATGGCGTCCGGAGCGGGATCGGCATCGCCCGGCGGATCGGATGGGGCGGGCAATGATGCGATGTCGCCCTCGACAGGCGAGATGTCGGACTCCGGTGTGTCCGATTCGGGGCGTGGTGGCGAATCGCCGGCCGGAGGCTTGAATCCGGGCGGCGCTGGCCAGCCTCCGCGGGAGGATGGCGCGCCGGGCTCCAAGTCTCCCGCGGACGGTGGTCAGGACGTGCCACCGCCGCCCCGGGACGGTGGCGCTGCGGATCCGCAACCTCCGCGCAACGATGGCGATGGGGAACAGCCGCCGCCCAAGGGCGACGGCAATGAGGGGCAGCGCCCGCCGCCTGCCGCCGGAAACGGTGGCAACGGGAATCCGCAGCTTCCCGAGCGCGGCGACGCGGGTCCGCGGCGGCCAGCAGGCGCCGATTCCGGCGTCTATCTGCCTGGTACGCATACCTTGAGCAATCCGGCCAACGCGGCGGTGGGCACGGCCAGCGCCGCGCAAGGTTTGTGGCAGGCCGAGATGAACGCGCTGGGCAAGCGCATGGGCGAGCTGCGCCTGACGCCCGCGGCGGGCGGGGTGTGGGGGCGGGCCTTCACGCAGCGCCAGAAGCTGGACAACGGGGTGGCGCGGGAGTTTCGCCAGACGGTGGGCGGCTTCGAGGTGGGCGCGGACACGGCGCTGGCGGCGGCCGACGGGCGCTGGCACATCGGCGCGGTGGCTGGCTACAGCCACGGCAAGCTGAAGTTCGGCCGCAGCGGCACGGGCGAGGGCGACAGCGTGCACGTGGGCGCTTACGCGACCTACATCGAGGATGGCGGGTTCTATATGGATGGCATCGTGCGGGTGGCGCGCTATGCGCACGAGTTCAAGGCGCCCGATGCCAAGGGCCGGCGCGTGCGGGGCAAGTACCGGGCCAATGGCGTGGGCGCGTCGCTGGAGCTGGGCAAGCGCTTCACGTGGGCCGGCGCCTGGTACGTGGAGCCGCAGCTGGAGATGGCGGTGTTCCATGCGCAAGGCGGCAGCTACCGCGCGGGGCAGGACTTGCGCGTCAAGGACAACGGCCTGACCTCGTTGCTGGGCCGGGTGGGCCTGCACGTGGGGCGGCAGTTCGATCTGGGCGACGGCCGCGTGGTGCAGCCGTACGCGAAGCTGAGCTGGCTGCAGGAGTTCGACGGCAAGAACACGGTGCGCACCAACGGCGTGCGGCACAAGAGCCGTCTGGACGGCGGTCGCGCCGAGCTGGACCTGGGCGTGGCTGCGCAACTGGGCAAGCACGGCAGCCTGTACGGCTCGTACGAGTACGCCAAGGGCAGCCGCCAGACCATGCCGTGGACCTTCCACATCGGCTACCGCTACACCTGGTAGCGGGCGCCTGCGCCGAGAGCCTTGTCCCCGGCATCTGCGGCAGGGTGTGCCTGTCCCCGCCGGGACAGGCACACCGCTCTACGCCATGAACGCTAGTCGGCCAAGACGGTATCTGTCCCGAGGCGGACAGGCTCACTGATCCTCTCCGCGCAGGTGCGTGTGCTCCGTGCGTGGAGAGTGCTTATTTCCGATTGATTGGTCAGCTGCTTGGTTGGCAATGAAGAAAATACAACAGGACAAAAAGGATTTGTCTGATGGTTGGGAGGTGGCGATGTGTAGACACTGACGGGCAATGGGAGGACGGATGCGTCATCCGCGACGTACGGCGGTTCTCCATATTGATTCAGGTCGCTTCTTATGCGTCGTGTTTTCCGTCAGCGGGAGCGCCACTCTCCTTGAGACCAAAACCTATGCACATTTACGGAAATATGAATCGGGCAACACCGTGTCGCGGTGCGGTGCGTGCCCTTGCGCTTGCCCTGCTGGGCGCGGGTATGTGGACACTTTCTCCTGCTTCGACATGGGCGCTGGAGCTCCCGCCGCCGCTGACGGACGAGGAACTCAGGCTGGTTCTGCCGACTGGCATGTCGCTGGATGACTTCAAGCGCGGTCTCGAACAGGCCGCGCCCGGTTCCGTCGCGACGCCAGCACCGCCGCTTCCCAAAGTCCCGGTGCCGGGTCCCGCTCCCGGTGCCTCGCCTGGGGCGGGCTCTTCACCGCCTGGTGGCAGTGATGTGCCCGGCGGCGCGTCATCGTCGCCGGGTGAAAAACCGCCGGCAGTTGCGGATCAAGGGAAGGGCCAGGGTAATGGGGCAGGCGGCGGCCAACCACCGCAGGCAGGCGCAGGCGGCGCCAATGGGCTGCCGCCCGGCGGGGCTGATCCCAAGCCACCCGCAGCGGCGGGCGGCGACGCGGGCCCGAAGCCTCCCGAGGGAGATGGCGGCGATGAAGGTCCGCAACGGCCGCAGGGCGGTGGCGAGCAAGGTGGCGGCGAGCAGGACGCGCCGGAGGTTCCTCCCGTCGCGCCGGCGCCGCCAGCGGACAACGGCGTCTATGAGCCGGGTACGCATACCTTGACCACGCCGGCCTCTGCGGCGGTGAGCCTGGCCAGCAGTTCGCATGGCGTCTGGCAGGCCGAGATGAACGCGCTGAGCAAGCGCATGGGCGAGTTGCGCCTGACGCCGGTTGCGGGCGGCGTATGGGGCCGCGCTTTTGGCCGGCGCCAGGATGTCGATAACCGCGTGGCGCGCGAGTTCCGCCAGACCATCAGCGGTTTCGAACTGGGCGCCGATACCGCCTTGCCGGTGGCCGACGGGCGCTGGCACGTGGGCGCGGTGGCTGGCTACACCAACGGCCGCATCAAGTTCGACCGGGGCGGCACGGGCGATGACGACAGCGTGCACGTGGGCGCTTACGCCACCTACATCGAGGACGGCGGTTTCTACATGGATGGCATCGTGCGGGTCAGCCGCATTCGCCACGCGTTCAAGGTGGACGACGCCAAGGGCCGGCGCGTGCGCGGCCAGTACCGCGGCAATGGCGTGGGCGCGTCGCTGGAACTGGGCAAGCGCTTCACGTGGCCCGGCGCCTGGTACGTGGAGCCGCAGCTGGAGGTGGCCGCCTTCCATGCGCAAGGGGCCGACTACACCGCCAGCAACGGCCTGCGCATCAAGGACGACGGCACGAACTCCATGCTGGGCCGCCTGGGCCTGCACGTGGGGCGGCAGTTCGACCTGGGCGATGGCCGCGTGGTGCAGCCCTACATGAAGCTGAGCTGGGTGCAGGAGTTCGACGGCAAGGGCACGGTGCGCACCAACGACATCCGGCACAAGGTGCGGCTCGATGGCGGGCGCGCCGAACTGGCCGTGGGGGTGGCCTCGCAGCTGGGCAAGCACGGCAGCCTGTTCGGCTCGTACGAGTACGCCAAGGGCAGCCGCCAGACCATGCCGTGGACCTTCCACATCGGCTATCGCTACGCCTGGTAGCGCATCGTATGGCGGGGGTGCCTGTCCCGGCGGGGCCGGCACCCTTGCCGCACCAGGGACAGACCTACGGCATTTGCTTGCGCTTGCCGCGCGGCTTGCCGGGGTCCGGCGTCAGGCCCGCTTCCTGCTGCGCCTGGCGGACGATGGCCTGTGCGGCCCATGTCACGACGTCCACGATGTCGTCCAGCTCCAGGTGCCAGATATCCTTGAGGATCAGGAAGACTTCCGTGCCATACAGCAAGGACAAGGCGCGCATGACGCGCTGATGCGCGGCAGGCTCGAGCTGGCTGGCCAGCGGGGCCGTGACATGCTTGAGGGTGTCGACGCGATGCCCGCGCACCAGGCGCGGCGTATCGGGGTTCTGTCCGGCGCTGGCTTCGGCGTACTGCTGCAAGGACACCATGATGGCCGCGCGCAGCGAGGCTTCATGCTGTTGCAGGCGCGGGTAGGCAAAGCGCAGCAGTTCGTCGATGCGTTCGGCCGTATCGTCCGATTGCGCCCGCCATTGCAGGATGGGGCCCAGGCTCTGGTCCACCACTGCGGCAATCAGCGCGCTCTGGCTGGGAAAATAACGGTAGGCGGTGGCGCGCGAGACCGCCGCGGCTTCCGCCAGTTCGGCCACCGAGGGGGTGATGCCCTGGGCCATCAAGCGCTGGGCGGTATCGAGCAAGGTCCTGCGCATGCGGGCCCGCGGACCGTGCGGCGGTTCGCCGCTGAGCGCGGCCTGTGGACTGGCCGGCGCGATCAACGGCGCTGATTCGGGTAACGTCTGCGTTGCGGCCGTGTCGGCCGCCCCAGCGGATTGACGTGAGACACTGGTCTCAATATGATTCTTTCGTCTCATTTTTCCTGGCGTACTGTCTGCCGGAGACACCGGGATCCATCAGTGTAGCTCGCCCAGCGGAGGAGCCATGCAAGAGATCGAACAGCGGATTTACCTCGCCGCCACCTACGACACCAAGGGCGAGGAGGCGGAGTATCTGCGGCAGCTGCTGCGCCGCGACGGCGTCATGGTGGTGACGGTCGACGTGGCGACCAGCGGCCAGGGATCGCCGGCCATGGTGTCGGCCCAGGAGGTGGCGGCCTGCCACCCGCAGGGCGCGCAGGCCGTTTTCACGGGCGAGCGGGGCAGCGCCATCGTCGCGATGGCGCTGGCTTTCGAACGCTATCTGGCGGGCCAGCGCGATGTCGGCGCGGTGCTGGGCATCGGCGGCTCGGGCGGTACGGCGCTGGTTACGCCGGCGATGCGCGCATTGCCGGTCGGCGTGCCCAAGCTGATGGTCTCGACCATGGCCTCGGGCAACGTGGCGCCTTATGTCGGGCCGTCCGACATCGCCATGATGTATTCGGTGACCGACGTGGCGGGCCTGAACCGCATTTCGCGGCGCGTGCTGGCCAATGCCGCGGGAGCGATCGCCGGCGCATTCCGCCAGGCGCGCCAGCCGATCGCCGACGATGGCCGGCCGGCCGTGGGCATCACCATGTTCGGGGTGACCACGCCCTGCGTGCAGCATGTGACGGCGGCGCTGCACGACCGCTACGATTGCCTGGTGTTCCACGCTACCGGCACGGGCGGCCAATCGATGGAAAAGCTGGCCGACAGCGGGCTGCTGGCCGGCGTGCTGGATCTCACCACGACCGAAGTCTGCGACTTTCTGTTCGGCGGCGTGCTGGCCTGCACCGACGACCGCTTCGGCGCCATTGCGCGCAGCGGCGTGCCTTACGTGGGATCGTGCGGCGCGCTGGATATGGTCAATTTCGGCGCGCTGGACACGGTGCCGGCGGCCTGCCGCGAGCGCCTGCTCTACCCGCACAATCCGCAGGTGACGCTGATGCGCACCACGGCGCAGGAAAACGCCCGGCAAGGCGCGTGGATCGCCGAGCGGCTGAACCGCTGCGAAGGCCAGGTGCGTTTCCTGATTCCGGAGGGCGGGGTGTCGGCGCTGGACGCGCCGGGGCAGGCGTTTTACGACGAGGCCGCCGACGCGGCGCTGTTCCAGGCGCTGTACGACCATGTGCGGCAGACCGACAGGCGCCGCCTGGTGCGCGTGCCTTGCCATATCAATGATCCGCTGTTCGCCCGCGCCGCGGTCGAGCAGTTTCACGAAATCAGCCAATGAGGTATCGCCATGCCGCGTTTTGAACGCTCGGCCCTGCTCGACAAGTTCCAGGACATGGTGCGCCGGCGCCAGCCCATCGTGGGCGGCGGCGCGGGCACGGGCCTGTCGGCCAAGTGCGAAGAGGCTGGCGGCATCGACCTGATCGTCATCTACAACTCGGGCCGCTACCGCATGGCCGGGCGCGGCTCGCTGGCCGGGCTGCTGGCCTATGGCAACGCCAATGACATCGTGCTGGACATGGCGCGCGAGGTGTTGCCGGTCGTGCGGCACACGCCGGTGCTGGCCGGGGTCAATGGCACCGATCCGTTCTGCAATTTCGACGCCTTTCTCGACGAGCTCGCCCGGGTCGGTTTCTCCGGCGTGCAGAATTTCCCCACGGTAGGCCTGATCGACGGCACGTTCCGCGCCAATCTGGAAGAAACCGGCATGGGCTATGGCCTGGAGGTCGAGATGATCCGCCTGGCGCACGCCAAGGGCCTGCTGACCACGCCCTACGTCTTCGATCCGGACCAGGCGCGCGCGATGACCGCGGCCGGCGCCGACATCGTGGTGGCGCACATGGGGCTGACCACGGGCGGCAACATCGGCGCGGAGACCGCGCTGTCGCTGGATGACTGCGTGGCGCGCATCGACGCGATCGCCGCCGCGGCGCTGGCCGAGCGCGGCGACGTGATCGTGCTGTGCCACGGCGGACCGATCGCCACGCCGCAGGACGCCGCCCATGTGCTGCAGCGCTGCAGGCATTGCCACGGTTTCTACGGCGCGAGCTCCATGGAGCGCCTGCCTGCCGAACAGGCGCTGACGGCGACCACGCGCGCGTTCAAGCAGCTGAGTTTCTGAGGGCCGGCGGGGCCGCCGGCCCGCGCCGGGATGTGCAAGCAGGCGGCTGCGGCCGGGGAGATTGTCCATGAGTCATCTGGTATATGTCAGCCGTGTCGTCGCCGCGCCCATCGAGCGGGTGTGGCCGCATCTGCGCGACTTCAACGGCCTGTCGGCGTGGCATCCGGGCGTGGCCGACAGCCGCCTGGAGGAGGGCGGGCGCGACGATGCGCCGGGCACGGTGCGCTTCCTGTCGCTCAATCCATCGGGCTACGTGCGCGAGCGTTTGCTGATGCTCGACGATGCGGGGCGGTCGCTGCGCTACGCCATCATCGAAACCGACCTGCCCATGCGCGATTATGTCGCCGGCGTGGATCTGTGTCCGGTTACCGAGGGCGGTGGCACGTTCGCGCAATGGTGGGCCGATTTCGACGTGGTGGCTGGCGCCAACCGGGACGAGGTGGCTCGCCTGGTGGGCGAGGGCGTGTTTGCCGCCGGCCTGCAGGCCCTGGACCAGTACCTGCGCGGCCGGCAGGCATAAGGGCGGGTCAGGCGCGGCTGTTGCGGCCGGCGGGGCGGCAGCCCGCCGGCAGGGTGGCCTGCCGCACATAGGCGCGCAGCGTGTCGATGAGCGCCGCGGCGGCCGGGCTGAGCGCCCGCTCCTGGTGGCCGATGATGCAGAGCGTGCGCATCACGGTGGGGCGCGCCAGCAGCGCGAAGGCCAGGCCCGGCTCGCGCACCCGTTCGGCCGCCAGCGCCGGCAGCAGGGCCACGCCCAGGCCTGCCTTGACCAGCGCCGCCTGCGAGGTGGTGCTGGAGGCTTCGTAGAACGGCGCCGCCGCTTCGATCGGCAGGTCGGCGCGCGCGCGCAGCAGCGCCATGATGCCGGTCTCGTCCACGACCCCCACCAGTTTGCGATGGCTCAGGCGCTCCCAGCGCACGTGGCCGTCGCGGCCCGGCTGGATGCTTGTGTCGTCGGCCCGGTAGAGCACGCCGAAGCGGTCTTCCAGCAAGGGGTCGAACGCCAGCCCCGGCGCGTCGGCCCAGCGGCTGGTCAGGCCGAAGTCGACCTCCTGCGCGGCCACCTGCCGCTGGATGCGTCCGGAGTTGTCGTCGCGCAGGTACAGGCGGATGGCGGGGTGGCGCCGCGCGAAGTCGGCCGCCGCCGGCGCGATCAGCTGGGTAATGGCCGATGGCGCGGCCGCCACGCTCACGCGGCCGCGTTCCAGCGCGCCGTAGCGCACCACATCCTCGATCACGCCGTCGAAATCGGCCAGCAGGCGCATCACGCGCGGCAGGAAATCCTGGCCGGCCGCGCTCAGCAGGACCTTGCGGCTGGTGCGCGCGAACAACTGGGTGCCCAGCGCGGTCTCCAGTTGCCGCACCAGCGTGGTGACCGAGGATTGCGTCTGGAACAGGCGGCGCGCCGCATGCGTGAAACTGCTTTCCTGGGCCACGGCCACGAAGGCGGTCAGGTGCTTGAGCGTGACGTGCTTGGGCAGGCGATTCATTGCAAATTACGATAGATGGATAAAGTAAAACAATTTTTCATGATCGATGTTTGCGATGATACTGGACCCTTCCCAGGTTTGAGACAGGCCCGCAAGGGGTAGACATGCAGAACGCGGAAAAGCTGGATTTCAAGATTACCGGCGGCTGGATCATCGACGGCACGGGCGCGCCGCGCCGCCGCGCCGATCTGGGGGTGCGCGACGGACGCATCGCGGCGATCGGCGAGCTGGGCGCGCATCCGGCGCGCCACGCCTGGGACGCCAGCGGCAAGATCGTGGCGCCGGGTTTCATCGATGTGCACGGCCACGACGACCTGATGTTCGTCGAGAAGCCGGACTTGCGCTGGAAGACCAGCCAGGGCATCACCACGGTCGTGGTGGGCAATTGCGGCGTGAGCGCCGCGCCCGCGCCGCTGCCGGGCAACACCGCGGCGGCGCTGGCGCTGCTGGGCGAGACGCCGTTGTTTGCCGATGTGCCGGCCTATTTCGCCGCGCTCGACGCGCAGCGGCCCATGATCAACGTGGCCGCGCTGGTCGGGCATGCCAACCTGCGGCTGGCGGCGATGCGCGATCCGCAGGCCGCGCCCACGGCGGCCGAGCAGCAGGCCATGCAGGACATGCTGCAGGCGGCGCTCGAGGCCGGCGCGGTGGGTTTCAGCACCGGGCTGGCCTACCAGCCCGGCGCCTTGGCGCAGGCGGCCGAGCTCGAAGGGCTGGCGCGGGTGGCGGCCGAGCGCCGGCGCCTGCATACCAGCCACATCCGCAACGAGGCCGACGGCGTGGAGGCGGCCGTCGAGGAGGTGCTGGCGATAGGGCGCGGCACCGGTTGCGCCACGGTGGTGTCCCACCACAAATGCATGATGCCGCAGAACTGGGGGCGCAGCCGCGCCACCCTAGCCAATATCGACCGCGCGCGCGAGCAGGGCGTGGAGGTGGCGCTGGATATCTATCCCTACCCGGGCAGCTCCACCATCCTGATTCCCGAGCGCGCCGAGACCATCGACGATATCCGCATCACCTGGTCCACGCCGCACCCGGAGTGCAGCGGCGAGTACCTGGCCGATATCGCCGCGCGCTGGGGCTGCGACAAGACCACCGCGGCGCGGCGCCTGGCGCCTGCGGGCGCGATCTACTTCGCCATGGACGAGGACGAGGTCAAGCGCATCTTCCAGCATCCCTGCTGCATGGTGGGCTCGGACGGCCTGCCCAACGATGCGCGCCCGCACCCGCGCCTGTGGGGCAGCTTCACCCGCGTGCTGGGCCGCTATGTGCGGGAAGCCCGGTTGATGACGCTGGAGCAGGCGGTGGCCAGGATGACCGCGCTGCCGGCGCGCGTGTTCGGGTTTGCCGAGCGCGGCGTGCTGCAGCCGGGCGCCTGGGCGGACGTGGTGGTGTTCGACCCCGACACGGTGGCCGACCGCGCCACCTGGGACGAGCCGACGCTGGCGTCGGTCGGCATCGCCGGCGTGCTGGTCAATGGCGCCGAAGTGTTCCCGCAGCCGCCCGCCGATGGCCGCCCCGGCCAGGTACTGCGCGCCGGCGCCTGAGAGCCTGTTTTTTCCCCTACGCATCGATATTGAAACGGAGACATCCCATGCGCAAGACCCTGGCCGTTCTGGCCCTGATGGCCGCGTTGCCCGCGGCGCACGCCGATTTTCCCGAGCGTCCGATCACGCTGATCGTGCCGTTCCCGGCCGGCGGCCCGACCGATATCGTCGGCCGCGTGGCCGCGGCCAAGGCAGGTGAAATCCTCGGTCAGCAGATCGTGGTCGAGAACCGGACCGGCGCGGCGGGCACCATCGGCATCACCGCCACCGCGCGGGCCAAGCCCGACGGCTATACGCTGGGCCTGGCCACGGTCAGCACGCACGGCACGGCGCCGCACCTGTTTCCCAACCTGGCCTACGATCCCGTCAAGGACTTCACCCCGGTCAGCAACCTGGTGACCAGCCCCAACATCCTGAGCGTCAATCCTTCGTACCCGGCGGCCGACCTGGGCGCGTTCGTGGCCCACGTGCGCGCCAATCCGGGCCGCGACGGCTACGCCAACGCGGGCGCGGGGGGCGTGAACGACCTGGGCATGATCTGGTTCCTGCAGCTGATCGGCGGCAAGATGACCAGCATTGCCTACCGCGGCTCGGCGCCCGCCCTGACCGACGCCGTCTCGGGCGTGGTGCCGGTGATCTTCGACAACTTCCCCTCGTCGTTGCCGTACATCAAGAGCGGCCACCTGCGTCCGCTGGCCATCACCGGCGCGGCGCGCAATCCGCGCCTGCCCGAGGTGCCCACCTTCGCCGAACAGGGTTACCGCGATTACGACGTCACGGCCTGGTATGGCGTGGTCGCGCCGGCCGGCCTGCCGGACGCGGTGCGCGACAAGCTGGCCCAGGCGTTCGCCCAGGCCGTGCGCGATCCGGCCACGGCCGCGAAGATGGAGGAGACCGGTGCGTTCCCGCTGGGCAACACGCCGGCCGAGTTCGCCGCGCAGATCCAGGCCGAGCAGGCGCGCTGGAAGACCGTGATCGAGAAGGCCGACATCAAGCTGCAGTGACGGCGCGCGCGGCGCTCAGTACACGTCGCGGCGATAGCGCCCGGCGTGCTGCAGCGCCTGCAGCTGCGCCGGGCCCAGGATGTCGGCCAGCGCCTGGTGCACGCCTTCGGCCATGCCGTGCAGGCTGCCGCACACATATACCGCGGCGCCCTCGCGTATCCAGTCGCGCACGCGTTCGGCGCGTTCGCGCAGCAGGTCCTGCACGTAGCGGCGCTGCGGCGCGTCGCGCGAAAACACCGCGTCCACGTATTCAAGCCAGCCTTCGCCGCGCCATTGCTCCAGCTCGTCGCGGCAGAACCAGTCGTGGGCCGCGCTGCGCTCGCCGAATACCAGCCAGTTGCGCCCGTGGCCGGCGCTGCGGCGCGCCTTGAGGAGGGCGCGCAGGCCGGCCAGCCCGGTGCCGTTGCGGACCAGGATCAACGGGCGGGCGTCGGCCGGCGGATGGAAGTTGCGATTGGCGCGCACTCGCAGGTCGATGGCCTGGCCGGTTTGCGCGGTGTGCGTCAGCCAGCCGCTGCCCAGGCCCAGCGCGCCGTCGGCGGAGCGCATCTGGCGCACCAGCAAGTGCACCGCGCCGTCGGCCGGCAGCGAGGCAATCGAATATTCGCGATGGGCATGCAGCGGGCTGTCGGGCGCATCGCGCGGGCCGATCTCGGCAATGTCGCCGGCCTGCCATTGCGGCGCCGTGCCGTGCGGCGGCGTCAGTTCGATGAAGTAGCAAGGCGCGCCCTGGCTGCCGGGGTTGAGCAGGGTGCGCCGCGCCAGCCGCCAGGCCTGGTAGGCGGGGGCCTGCCAATCCGGCAGGTCGGTGCAGCCGGTTACCACGCCCAGGTGGTGCTGCCAGTGGCGCAGCGCCGCCGCGTCGCCGGCGTCGACTTCGACCAGGTCGAACAGCGGCGCGGCGCCGTTGGCGCGCAGCCAGTCGTCCAGGCGATGGCCGAAGCCGCAGAAGTGCGCGTAGCTGCTGTCGCCCAGCGCGAGCACGGCGTAGCGCAAGGCGCCCAGCCCGGCGCCGGATTGCATGGCGGTGTCGGCGAACGGGGCGGCCGCGTCGGGCGGATCGCCTTCGCCGTAGGTGCTGACGATGAACAGCGCACGCGCATAGTGGCCGAGCGTGGCGGCGTCGATCTGTCCGAGCTCGGCCACGCGCGCTTGCAGGCCGCCGCTGGCCAGTGCCGCCGCGGTATGTTCGGCCAGTTCGGCGGCGAAGCCGGTCTGGCTGGCGTAGGCCACCAGGACGGTCTGCGGGCCGGGCCGGGCCTCGAGCGCGCGCAGCGCGCGAGCCTGGCTGGCGGCGCGCATGCGCGCCTGGCGCCACGCCCACAGGCACAGCAACAGCCAGGCGAGCACGAGGCCGGCCGCGGCGACCAGGCGCGGATGGGGCGGCAGCGGCATCAAGGGCGGTCCAGCAGCGCGGCGAAGGCCGGCGTGGCGCGTACCTCGTGGCCCGCCGCGCCGCGCAGGATGAACAGGGCGGCCAGGTCGTGGCGCGCGGCGTAGTCGGCGCCGGCGGCCGCGCCCAGTACGCCCAGTGCGGTGGCCAGGCCATCGGCCAGCATGCATTCGGGATGGATCACCGTGACCGAGGCCAGGTCGTTGTCGAGCGGCTTGCCGGTGCGGGGGTCCAGCGTGTGCGCGTAGCGCCGGCCGGCCTGTTCGATGTAGCGGCGGTAATCGCCCGAGGTGGCGATCGACTGGTCGCGCAGCGGCACCGCCAGCGCATGCGCGCCGCTGGCGTCGGGCACTTCGACCGCGACACGCCAGGGCAGGCCATCGGGCCGCGCGCCATGGGCGCGCAGCTCGCCGCCCACTTCCACCAGGCAGGCAGTCACGCCCAGCGCGCGCAGGGCCAGCGCGGCGCGGTCCACGCCATAGCCCTTGGCGATGGATGACAGGTCCAGGCGTACGCCGCCGGGTTGCCAGGCGCGCCGGGCCTGGGCGTCCAGCCGTACCCGTGCGTGGCCGCAATCGGCCAGGGCCGCGGCGATCGCCGCGGCGGCCGGCGGCTCATGCACGCGCGGTCCGGCGCCAAAGCCCCAGGCGTCGACCAGCGCGCCGATGGTCGGGTCGTAGGCGCCGCCGCTTGCGTCGGCCAGGTCCAGCGCGTGCGACAGCACATGGAACAGCGCTTCGGGCAGCGCCTGCCAGCCCGTCGCGGCGCGATTGAAGCGCGAGATGTCCGAGCCGGCCTCCCAGGTGCTCATCTGGGCCACGACCTCGTCCAGCGCCGCCGCGATGGCCGCCTGGGCCTGCTGGCGCGTCACGCCGGGCGGCAGGGCCAGGCGTGCGGACCAGGTCGTGCCCATGGTGGAGCCGGCCAGCGCCACCGGCTCGCCAGACAGGCGCGGCGGGGCCGAGGGCATGCGCGCCGCCAGCGGCGGCGCGTAGGACGGTGGACGGGCCATGCTCATGCGCTCAGGGGCGCAGCACTTCCAGGGTCAGCGCGTACGACATGCGGCGCTTGGTGGCCTTGGGCACGCTGACCTTGTCGTCTTCGGCCTCGGTGTGCACCCAGTACATGCCGGGCTGCGGCCACTTGACCTGGAACTTGCCGTCGGCGTCGGTCTTGAGCTCGATCTCCTCGATCTTGTCGCGGTAGCGGCTGCCGTTGGGCACGATTTCCATTTCCAGGCCGGCGGCGGGCTTGCCGTCGAGCAGCATCTGGAAGGTGGCCGGCTCGTCGGAATACAGATCGTTCGGGTGCGATACCGCCACCAGCTCCAGGCCCTTGCCGACCGGCTTGATCGCGCCGGGTTTGCCGGCGGTCACGAAGGTTTCGACGCGGCCCAGGCTCTGCGAGACTTCCAGTTCCTGCGCGTTGGCGGGTACCGCCGCGGCCATGCCTTCGGGCTTGCCGAAGTAGCGCTTGGGCTTGCCGTCTTCCTTCCAGCGCGCGAACACGCCGTCGTTGACCACCGCCACGCGATACGTGCCGTTCTGCTTGAGCTGCAGGTCGAAGGTGCTGCGGATCTTGCCGCGGCTGACGTTCTCGGCCTGCGCGGCGCTGCCGTCGGGGGCGATGATGTCCAGGCCATCCAGGCGCAGCGGCGCGTGGTTGAAGTAGAACTTGTCGTTGCCGACCGCGGCGTCCACGGTGATCCAGCTATCCACGCCGGACAGCACCGTGGAAGAGGGCAGGACCCAGACGTCGTGCGCCTGCGCGGCGAGCGGCAGGGCCAGGGTCAGGGCGGCGGCCAGTTTGGCTACGGCTTTCATGAGGGCGCTCCTAGTGGGGGAAAGGGATGTCAGGGCTTGAGGTCGACGGCGATGGCGCCCAGCTCGTGCTCGCCGCGGGCGGTGAGCTGCTGCGCCTGTTGCGGCGGCCAGTCAAAGGGCACGCGTACCAGTTCGCGGCCGCCGACCTCGCGGGCGGCCTCGACCACCACGGCGTATTTGCCGGGCTTGAGATCGGCCAGCGGCTTGGCGGTGCCGGCGAACGACAGGGCGTGCTTGCCCGCCGGACGCGTGGCGCCGCTGACGCCGTCGACCGGGAACTGCTGGTTGCGGCCGCTGCGGCGCCACCATTGGCGCATGTCCTTGAGCCATTCGGCGCCTTCGTTGTTCTTCTTGGCCACGTCGTACCAGACCGCCAGGTCGCCCGCCACGCTCTGGTCGGCCTGCTCGATCCAGATGGCCACGTACGGGCGGTGGTACTCGGCCACGTCCAGGCGGGGAATTTCGACGCTCAGGCCCAGGTCGGCCGCGTAGGCGGTGCGGGCCACCAGGCCGGCCAGCAGGGCAGACAACAACAGTTTGCGCATAGTCCGATATCCAGTAAGACGGTCAATGAATGAATAGCAGTGCCAGCACGACCGGGATGACCACGCCCAGCCCGACCATGGGCCAGGTGGCGGCGCGATTGCCGGCGTGCATTTTCAGCAGCACCAGTCCGGTGAGCGAAAACACCAGACAGGCCACTGCGAAGATGTCCAGGAACCAGCTCCAGGCCAGGCCGGTGTGGCGTCCTTTGTGCAGGTCGTTCAGGTAGGCGATCCAGCCGCGGTCGGTGCGCTCGTATTCCAGTTCGCCGCTTTGCAGGTCGATCGACAGCCAGGCGTCGCCGCCCGGCCGCGGCAGCGACACGTACAGTTCGTCGGGCGACCATTCGGGCTTGGCGGCGGCGCCGCGCGCATCGACATCGAGCTCGCGGTCCAGCCATTCGAGCAGCGCCGGCGGCAGGGCCGGCCTGGCGGGGGCGGCGGCGGCCAGTTCGGCGCGCAGCGGCGCCGGCAATTCCAGATGGCGGGTATCGACGCGCGCGCGCGACTCGATGTGCGAGGCGTTGTTCAGCGTCAGGCCGGTCACGGCAAACAGCAGCATGCCCAGCAGGCAGAGCGCCGAACTGATCCAGTGCCATTGATGCAGCGTCTTCAGCCAGTAGGCGCGCCGTTTGGAGGAGGTTTTGCCGTCCATGGGATTTCGTTTGTCAAGGTCGCGGATTCTAACACTTAATGAGAATGAATCTTATAAAAGCCTCGTTTTCATCCTGGCTTGCCGTATTTCAATCGGTTTCGCGCGCGTCACACGGGCGAGGCGCGACGCGGATATAGAATCGTCGCCATGTCCTCCAACCCGGTTTCCGCCTCATGCGCGCCTGTCTTGCAGGTGCACGGCCTGACCAAGCGCTACGGCGAGCGCGTGATCGTCGACGGCCTGTCCTTCGCGCTGCGGCGCGGCGAATGCTACGGCCTGCTGGGCCCCAACGGCGCCGGCAAGACCACGACCTTGCGCGCCTTGCTGGGCCTGACGCCGTTTGACGGCGGAGCCGTCGAGGTGCTGGGCCACGCCGTGCCGGCGCAGGCCAGGCAGGCGCGGGCGCGCCTGGGCGTGGTGCCGCAGATCGACAACCTGGACCCCGATTTCACCGTGGCCGAGAACCTGCTGGTGTTCGGCCGCTACTTCGGCCTGAGCGACGCGCAGGTACGGGCCAGGCTGCCGCAATTGCTGGCCTTCGCGGCGCTGGCGGCCAAGGCCGATGCGCGCATCGGTGAGCTCTCCGGCGGCATGAAGCGGCGCCTGACGCTGGCGCGCGCGCTCATCAACGATCCCGACCTCATCATCATGGACGAGCCGACCACCGGGCTG
The DNA here is from genome assembly GCF_900636925.1 of Bordetella bronchiseptica. Classification (NCBI taxonomy): domain Bacteria; kingdom Pseudomonadati; phylum Pseudomonadota; class Betaproteobacteria; order Burkholderiales; family Alcaligenaceae; genus Bordetella; species Bordetella bronchiseptica. The sequence continues at coordinate 3,122,782 of NZ_LR134326.1, read as the reverse complement.
GACCCGCAGGCGCGCCACCTGATCTGGGAGCGCCTGAAGGCGCTGCTGGCGCGCGGCAAGACCATCCTGCTGACCACGCACTTCATGGACGAGGCCGAACGCCTGTGCCACCGGCTCGGCGTGATCGACCACGGCCGGCTGATTACCGAAGGCGCGCCCCGGGCCCTGATCGAGCGCTGCCTGGAGCCGCAGGTGGTCGAGGTCTATGGCGATGACCTGCACGCCTGGCTGGATGCGCACCGCGCGGCCTTGCCGGCGCGGGTCGAGGTGAGCGGCGAAACGGCGTTCTGCCATACGGACGACGCCACGCCCGTCGTGCAGGCGCTGCAGGGCTGGCCGGACCTGCGCTACCTGCACCGGCCCGCCAACCTCGAAGACCTGTTCCTGCGCCTGACGGGGCGCGGCATGCGGGAGGACGCATGAGTGCGGGCGCCTGGGGCTGGCCGCCGCTGACGCGCCGCTGCGTGGCGGTGCTGCGGCGCAATTTCCTGGTGTGGCGCAAGACGGCCCTGACCACGGTGCTGGGCGATGTTCTCGACCCCGTCGTCGCGCTGCTGGCGCTGGGGTTCGGCCTGGGCGCGCTGCTGCCGGGCATCGAGGGCGTGCCCTACGTGACCTTCCTGTCGGCCGGCTCGATGTGCGTGGGGGCGCTGTACGGCGCCACCTTCGAGGCCACCTACAACGCTTTCTCGCGCCTGCACGTGCAGCGCACCTGGGACGCCATGCTGAGCACGCCGCTGGACCTGGACGACGTGGTCTGGGCGGAAATCCTGTGGGCGGCCGCCAAGGCGCTCAAGAGCGGGATTGCCATCCTGCTGGTGGTGGTGGCGCTGGACATCGCGCGCGCGCCGACCCTGCTGTGGGTGCCGCCGGTGCTGGCCCTGGCCGGGCTGGCTTTCGCCTCGATGGCGCTGGTGGTCAGCGCGCTGGCGCGCGGCTACGAGTTCTTCATGTATTACTTCACGCTGGGCGTCACGCCCATGGTGTTCCTGTCGGGGGTGTTCTTTCCCGCCTCGCAACTGCCGGCCGCGCTGGCCGGCCCGCTGCAGTGGCTGCCCGTGGCTCCGGCGGTCAATCTGATCCGGCCGCTCACGCTGGGACAGGTGCCGCACGCCTGGTGGGCCGATGTGGCGCAACTGGCCGCGACGGCGGCGCTGGGCATCTGGCTGGTGGCGGTGCTGATGCGGCGCCGGCTGCTGCGTTGAACAGCGTTGAACCGCGCCCCATGACAGGGGCGGCGCGGGCGTCTAACATGTTTCCAGGGCCCGCCTGGGTGGTTTGTCTCGGTACTCAAAGGAGAACGTCATGGTCACGGATGCGGTGTTGAATCATGCAGGACGCGAGTGGGGCTGGGTGGCGTTGCGCGGCGTGGTGGCGGTGCTGTTCGGCCTGATGGCAGTGCTGATGCCCGGCATCACGTTGTCGGCGCTGGTGCTGGTATGGGGCGCTTTCGCGCTGGCCGACGGGATCTTCGCGCTGATCGCGGGCTGGCGCATCCGCGACCAGGACAAGCCGTTGTGGCCGCTGATCCTGGTGGGCCTGACGGGTATCGCGGCCGGCATCGCGACCTTTGCCTGGCCCGGGCTGACCGCGCTGGTGCTGCTGTACATCATCGCGTTCTGGGCCGTGATCGGCGGGGTGTTCCAGATTGCCGCGGCGATCCGCTTTCGCAAGGATATCGAGAACGAGTGGCTGCACGGCCTGTCGGGCGCGCTGTCCATCGTATTCGGCGCGCTGCTGCTGTTCCAGCCGGGTGCCGGCGCGCTGGCGCTGGTGTGGGTGATCGGCGTGTACGCGGTGCTGTTCGGCGTGCTGCTGCTGGCCCTGGCATTGCGGCTCAAGAACCACGCCGCGACGCCGGCCTGAGGAGTTGCCGTGCTGACTTTCGCTCCGCTCAATTTCCTCGCCATCGGGGTGGGCGCGACCCTGGGCGCCTGGCTGCGCTGGGTGCTGGGCCTGCGCCTGAATGGCGCGGGCTGGCCGTGGGGCACGCTGACGGCCAATCTGGTCGGCGGCTACCTTATCGGCGTGATGGTCGCGCTCATCGCCAGCCATCCGGAATGGCCCGCCTGGATACGGCTGGCCGCGGTAACCGGCTTCCTGGGCGGGCTGACCACGTTCTCGACCTTCTCGGCCGAGACCGTCGACATGCTGGAGCGCGGCGTCTACGCGACCGCGGCGGCCTACGCCGGCGCGAGCCTGGCCGGTTCGCTGGCCATGACCGGGCTGGGGCTGGCGACCGTGCGCCTGCTGTTGCGCTGAGGCCGGCGCCGGGCGCCAGGTTTCAGTCCTGCGTGGCCGCGCCGCCGAGCACGACGCGGGCGGCTTGCAGGCCGCTGCGCACCGCGCCTTCGAGCACGCCGGGGTAGCCGGTGTCGGTCCAGTCGCCGGCCAGCGCCAGCGAGCGCCATGGGGTGCTGTTCAGCGGCCGCGCCAGGCCCGGCACGGCGGCGAAGGTGGCGCGCTTTTCCACGAACAGTTCGGCTATCTCGACAGCGGGCATCGGGGCCAGGCGCGCCGGGTGGCGGCGGGCCTGTTCGGCCACCTGGCGCGTCAGGGCGGCGATGGCCTGTTCGCGGTCGGCAGCCGCCACGGCGCGCGCCGCGCTGACCACCACCGCCAGTTCGCCGCGCTCGCCACGGCCGGTCAGGCGCGAGCGGTCGAACAGCCACTGGCCGTGAAAGCCGCGCGCCGGTTCCTCGCGCAGCATCATCATGGGCTCGGGCAGGGGCCAGGGGCCGGCCAGGCGCAAATTCAACGTGGCGATGGGTTCGTAATCGAACGCCTGCAGGGCGCGCAGCAGCCCGCTGGAGCCTCGCTCGGCCAGCGCATTCTCAAGCAGGCGCGCCGCCACCTGGGGCGATACGGCCAGTACGGCCGCGTCGAACCGTTCGCCGTTGACCTCGACGCTATGGGCCTGCGGCGTCAGACGCCGCACCGTGTTGCCGTAGCGCATGGTGGCCTGGCGGGCCGCCACGTCGGGCCACAGCGCCGACAGGTCGGCGCAGGGCAGCAGCAGATCGCTGTTGCGCCGGTGGCCGGTCAGGCTGTCGCGCAGGATGTGCGCGTACAGCAGGGCGCTGGCCTGCGCCGGGGGAGTGTTCAGGGCAGCCAGGCACAGGGGCACCCAGACGGATTGGCGGATGCCGGCGGGCTGGCGGGTATGGTCCAGCAGCTGCGTGACGGTCCAGTCGCGCGGCGCCTGCCACTGCATCTGGCGCAGGTAGTGCATGAGCCGCACGGCAGCCACGCGCGAGCGCCAGGGCAGGCCGCGCGCCAGCAGCAGCGCGGCGGCGGCGTGCAGGGGGGCGGGCAGGGGCGGCGCCGACAGGCGAAAGCCGCCGTCCAGGCTGGCCAGCCGCAACGGCCGGCGCATCAGCAGCGCATCCGGGTTGCGTCCCAGGCGGCGCATCAGCGCCAGGGTTTCGCCATAGGCGCCCAGCAGGATGTGCTGGCCGTTGTCCAGGTCGTCGCCGAACTCCGGGTGGACCACGCGGCGGGCGCGCCCGCCGGGCGTGCGCCCGGCTTCGAACACCGTGACCTTGGCGTCGGCCTCGCGCAGCGCCACGCTGGCTGCCAGGCCGGCCCAGCCCGCTCCGATGACGGCGACCTTCATCGCGCCAGCCGGCGCACCAGGGGGGCGCCGCCGCTTACCCAGGTCTTCCAGGCCAGCCACAGCTTGCGCACGGGCGTCAGCGAAATGCGCTGGTGCAGCACCTGCCAGTCGTCGCGCTCGATTTCGTCGAGCAGCGCATGGTAGATGGCCGCCATCATCAGCCCGGGCCGCTGGGCGCGCCGGTCCGTCTCGGGCAGGGCCTGCATCGCCTCGCGGTACAGCCCGCGGGCGCGCTCGGCCTGAAAGCGCATCAGCGCGCTGAAGCGTTCGGAATGGACGCCGTTGAGGATATCGGCGGCCTTGACCTCGAATTGCTGCAGTTCATTGACCGGCAGGTAGATGCGGCCGCGCCGCGCGTCGTCGCCGACATCGCGGATGATGTTGGTGAGCTGGAACGCCAGTCCCAGCTTGCCGGCATAGTCCAGCGTGCGCGCATCCTGGTAGCCGAACACGCCGGCCGACAATTCGCCGACCACGCCGGCCACGTGCCAACAGTACTTGCGCAGGCCGGGCCAGTCCAGGTAGCGGGTCTGGTCCAGGTCCATCTCCATGCCGTCGATGACGGCCAGCAGACGCTCGCGCGTGATGTTGCAATCGGCCAGGTGCGGCTGCAGCGCGCGCGTGACGGGGTGGTCCGGCTTGCCATCGACCATCTGGTCGACCTGCGTGCGCCACCAGGCCAGCTTGACGCGCGCCAGGGACGGGTCGCTGCATTCGTCGACCACGTCGTCGACCTCGCGACAGAACGCGTACAGCGCAGTAATGGCCCGCCGCCGCGCCGGCGGCAGGAACAGGAACGAGTAATAGAAGCTGGAGCCGCTTCTGGCGGCCTTTTCCTGGCAGTATTCGTCAGGGGTCATATCAGGTGAAGGCGCGCCACAGCATGACGGCCCAATCTTTGGCGCCCAACTCGGGGCGATTCATGAAGACGTCGTATCCGGCGTCCTCGATGCGTTGCAGGATGCGCAGGCCGCCCTGGACGACCAGGCGCAATTCCAACCCGATCCTGCCCGGCAGGCGGCGCGGCAGCGCAGCGCCAGAGTGTAGCAGCGCGCGCGTGCGCTGCACTTCGAAGGCCATCAGCTCGCGCCATTGCGGGGTCAGCCGGCAGGCTGCCAGGTCGTCGCGGCTGACGCCATGGCGGCGCAGGTCCTCCTCGGGCAGGTAGACGCGCTGCTTGCGCCAGTCGATGCGCACGTCCTGCCAGAAATTCACCAGCTGCAGGCCGGTGCAGATCGCATCGGCATCGCGCAGGTTGGCTTCGTCGACGGCGCCGTAAAGGTGCAGCATCAGCCGGCCCACCGGGTTGGCCGAGCGCCGGCAGTAGTCCAGCAGATCGTCATGGGACTCGTAGCGCTTGACCGAGATGTCCTGCTCGAACGCCGACAACAGGTCGAAGAACGGCGTGATGGGCAACTGGTGGCGCGCGATGGTGGCCGCCAGCGGGGTGAAGATGGGCGCCAGGTCGGCGCTGGCCGGCACGGCCAGCGTGCCGGGTTCGGCGCCGATGCGATGCAGCTCGGCGCGGAAGGCGGCCAGCTGGCGCAGGCGCTCGGCGTCCTCGGCGGCGCCTTCATCGGCGATATCGTCGGCGGCGCGGGCGAATCGATAGATATCGGTCACGGCGCCGCGCAACCGCCGCGGCAGCAGCAGCGAAGCAACGGGGAAATTCTCGTAGTGATCGATGGCCATACGGATAGCGAGGTCAGGGCGGCATCAGCCACCGGAATGAGGCATTTTAGGGGAGGGCGGCGTATGGCGCCGCGGGCGGATCAGTTAGACTTGGCGGCAACAGGCCCGGGTGCCTCGGAAATCTCATCATGCCGCGTCCCATATTTGCTTCGATCTCCCAGTCCGCGCTGCGGCACAACCTTGCCACCGTGCGTCGTCATCTCGATGACGTGGCGGCCAAGGCGGACGGCACGCCGCCCTCCATCTGGGCGGTCATCAAGGCCAATGCCTACGGCCATGGCATCGAACAGGCGGTGGCCGGTTTCTCGGCGGCCCAGGGCCTGGCCATGCTGGACCTGCAGGAGGCCGTGCGCTGCCGCGAAGCGGGCTGGGGCGGCCCCATCCTGCTGCTCGAAGGCTTCTTCCAGCCGTCCGACCTGGAAATCGTCGACCGCTATCATCTCGCCACCACCGTGCATACGCGCGAGCAGTTCGACATGCTGGCGCATGCGCGGCTGTCGCGCCGCGTCGACATCATGGTCAAGCTCAACAGCGGCATGAACCGGCTGGGTTTCGCGCCGGACGCCTACGGGTCCGCCTACGCGCGCGCGCAGCAGCTGCATGAGTACGGCGTGGTGGGCGGCATCGGCAAGATGACCCATTTCGCCTGTGCCGACGGGCCGCAGGGCGTGACCCAGCAGATGAACGTCTTCAACGGCGCCACCGCGCACCTGGCCGGGGCGACCAGCGTCTGCAATTCGGCCGCCACCCTGCGCTATGCCGACCTGGCGGTCGGCCACGACGGCCAGACCCACTGGGTGCGGCCGGGCATCTGCCTGTACGGCGCCTCGCCGTTCGCCGATGCGCAGGCCGGGGCGTTCGGATTGATTCCGGCCATGACGCTGCGCTCCGAGCTGATTGCCATCCAGGATATCCCGGCCGGCGCGGCGGTGGGTTATGGCGCCATTTTCCGCGCCGACCGGCCGATGCGCATCGGCGTGGTGGCGTGCGGCTATGCCGACGGCTATCCGCGCCATGCCGGCACCGGTACGCCCCTGACCGTGGGCGGCGTGCGCACGCGGCTGGTCGGCCGCGTGTCGATGGACATGCTCATGGTCGACCTGGATCCGGTGCCGGCCGCCGGCATCGGCACGCCCGTGGTGCTGTGGGGCGAGGACGGCCCGTCGGTCGACGAAGTGGCCGAGGCCGCCGGCACCATCGGCTACGAATTGCTGTGCGCGCTGGCCCCGCGCGTACCCGTGCGCCACGAAGGCTGAGCATTGTGCGGATCGCCGGCGGGCCGGCCTGCTGGCATGAATTGCTACGCAAGTTACATGACGCCGCCGGCCGGATGGTGTCTACTCTATACCCTGTCGTCGCGCGGCCGCCGGTCGCGCTGGCGGGGCAAACATGACGAGGTTTCAATCCATGAAGGACAAATGCGTGCTGGTGACAGGTGCCACCAAAGGCATCGGCTGGGCACTGACGCAGCGGTTGACCGATCTGGGTTGCCACGTAGTGGGTATCGCGCGCAATACCGCCGATGTGGACTTCCCTGGCTATCTCTACGCCTGCGACCTGGCCGACGCCGGCCGCACCGAAGAGGTGCTGCGCGAGATCCGCGATAAATTCCCGGTCGATGCGGTGGTCAACAATGTCGGCATCGTGGCGCCGCAGGCGCTCGGCGAGATCGACCTGGCCACGCTCTACAGCGTGCTCGACCTGAACGTGCGCGTGGCGGTGCAGGTCACCCAGACCTTCGTCGAATCGATGAAGGTGCGGCGTAGCGGACGGATCGTCAATATCTGTAGCCGCGCCATCCTGGGAGCCTACGACCGCACCAGTTATTCGGCCGCCAAGAGCGCCCTGGTCGGGTGCACCCGCACCTGGGCGCTGGAACTGGCCGAGTATGGCGTCACCGTCAACGCGGTGGCGCCCGGCCCGGTCGAGACCGAGCTGTTCCGGCGCGGCCATCCGGCCGGCAGCGACGCCGAAAAGCGCGCCCAGGCTTCGATTCCCATGAAGCGGTTCGGTACGCCGGCCGAGGTCGCCGCCGCGGTGGCGTTTTTGTTGTCGGACGACGCCGGCTTCATTACCGGGCAGGTCCTGGGCGTGGACGGCGGCGGCAGCCTGGGCGGCCACTGACCGGTTCCGCCCCCTATTGGCCGGGCGTACCGCCGTCGGCTGGCGCCAGCTGCTCGAGATCGGGCGGCAGGGCCAGCCCCGGGGCGGCACGGCGCCAGGCCAGGACCTGCGCGGCCGCCTCCTGCGGCTTGCCCTCGCGCACCAGCGCGCGGATGCGCTCGACGCGTTGCGCATAGGCCGGATCGTCACGCTGGCGCGCTGACGCCGCCAGATTTTCCTGTTGCTGTTTTTCGGCCCGCACCGCGGGCGCGGCGCGCTGCGGCATATAGCCGCGCCGTGCCGGCGCGGCGTCCTGGGCCGATGATTCGGCCGCGGCCCCGCGTGCCGCCTCGGGCGCCAGCGCAGGCGGCAGGGCGGGCGCGGGCGCCGGCGCACCCAGCGGCGGCGGCGCGGCCAGGGCGGGATCGGGGGCGGGCGGCTCGGGCATGGCGTCGCGGGTGGCCTGGGCGGCCTCCTGCTCGGCCTGCAGCTCGACCTCGGCGGCGGGCTGCAGCGCGTACTGCTCCAGGTCGGTGAACACGAACAGGGCGCTCACCGCGACCACGCAGGCCGCCACCGCCCAGGCCGGGTGCCAGGTCGCGCGTGGCCGGCGGGCGCGCCGGTCGGCTTCGGCGGCGCGCTGGGCCTGCTCGCGGATCGAGGCGTCGAGCATGATGTCGGGCTCGTGGCGCGGCAGCTCGCGATACAGCGCGCGCAGGTCGCGATCGTCGTCGTCGGGCGGCAGGTGCGGGTTCATGGCCTAGGGGCTCCTGGGGGCGCTCTCGGAGCTCAGCTCCTCGCGGATGCGCCGGGTGGCGTAGCGCAGGCGCGATTTGACGGTTTCGCGAGAGACACCGGTGACTTGCGCAATTTCTTCCACATCCAGATCGTGCTCCAGTCGCAGCAGCATTGCCAGTCTTTGTTCATCCGGCAGGCGCTCGATGGCCAGTTGCAGCCGGCGGCGCTGCTGGAACTCGGATAGCCGCGCCTCGGGCTGCTCGTGTTCGGCGGCGGGCACGCTGGCCAGCGCGGCCTCGGCCTGTTCCGGGGCGACCGGGGCGGGCTGGCGGCGATGGGCATCGACCAGCAGATTGTGCGCGATCTGCAGCAGCCAGGTGGTAAAGCGCGCCTGGGGGCGGTAGCGGGCCCGGGCGTCGATGACGCGGCTCCAGGTTTCCTGGAAGATGTCGTCGGCCTGGGCGGCGTTGCGCGCACTGCGCAGGATGTAGCGATACAGGCCGGCGCGGTGGCGGGCGTACAGGGCGTCGAAGGCGTCCATGTCGCCTTCGGCCCCGTAGGCCAGCATCAAGGCTTCGTCGGCGGCGCTCGCGGTGTCCATGGCGGCGCAGTGTATCGCCTCGGCGGCGATTGCGCACGCCGCCGAGGCCGGCGCGACTGCCAGGGCCGTCACCGTAATCAGCGCGCCGCCGGCGTGCCCAGGCTGGCGGCCAGCTCGACCAGGTTGGCGAACTCGGCCTGCAGGCCCAGCGGGTCGGCGCCGCGCGATTGCCGCGCCAGCGCCGCGATGGCCTGCGGCGCGTAGCCGTCCAGGTATTTGCCGCCGCGCAGCCATTGCGCGAAGGCCGCCGCGGCCGCCGCGCGATTCAGTCGCGCGCTGGCGGCCGGCGCCGCCGCGTCGGCGGCCACCGGTTGTTCGATCAGGCGGCTGGCGCCGCCTTCGGGCGACTGGTAGCGGATGCGCACATAGGCCAGCTCGTCGCGCGGGCTGTCCGCGGCGCGGGCCGGCTGTCCGTAACGCAGCGCATCGATGCGCTGCGCTGCGCCCGCCGGCGTGATCTCGTACAGCGCCGTTACGTTGGCGCCGGCGCCCAGTTCGCCCGCGTCGACCGCGTCATTGTTGAAGTCCTCCCGCGCCAGGGCGCGCTTCTCGTAGCCGATCAGGCGGTACTCGGCCACCCGCGCCGGGTTGAATTCGACCTGCACCTTGACGTCCTTGGCGATGGTCAGCAGGGTCGCCGACAGCTCGCTGGCAAAGACCTTGCGCGCCTGCAGCAGGCTGTCGATGTAGTGATAGCTGCCGTCGCCGGCGTTGGCCAGCTGCATGGCCATGGCATCGTTGTAGTTGCCGCTGCCCAGCCCCAGGGTGGTCAGCGCGATGCCGCGCTTGCGCTGGCTGCCGACATAGTCCTTGAGCTGCGCAAGATCGGTGCGGCCGACGTTGAAGTCGCCGTCGCTGGCCAGCACGATGCGGTTGACGCCATCCTTGACCAGGCCCTTGGCGGCCTCGGCGTAGGCCAGCTCCAGGCCGGCGCCGCCATTGGTCGAGCCGCTGGCCTGCAGGCCGTCGATGGCCGCCAGGATCTGCGCATGGCGATCGCCGGGCGTGGAGGGCAGCACCAGGCCGGCGCTGCCGGCGTAGGCGACGATGGCGACGCGGTCCTGCGCGCGCATCTGCGTCACCAGCTGGCGCAGGGCCGATTTGAGCAGCGGCAGCTTGGCCCGCTCGGCCATCGAGCCGGAGGTGTCGATCAGCAGCACCAGGTTGACCGCGGGAATATCCTGCGGCGCCACCCGGTATCCCTGGATGCCGACCAGCAGCAGCTGGCGCTGCGGATTCCAGGGCGCCGGCGCGATCTCGGTCGTGAGGGAAAAGGGGACGGCCGGCGTGGCGGGGGCCGGGTAGCCGTAGTCGAAGTAATTGATGAATGCTTCGGCGCGCACGGCGTCGGCCGGCGGCAGGCGGCCATCGTTGAGCAGGCGGCGCACATTGCTGTACGAGCCGGTATCCACGTCCAGCCCGAAGGTGGAGACCGGCTGCTCCTGTGCCAGCTGGACAGGATTGTCCTGGTAGCCGGCATAGTTTTCGCGATCTTCCTGGATGACGGGCATGGGCGCCGGCATGATCCGCATGCGCGCCTGGTCGGCATGCGCCCGGGCCGCCGCGTGCGGCGCCGGGGGCATATAGGTTTGCGCCGCCAGTTCGCGCTGCGGCGCGCCGGCCGGTTCGCCGCGCGGCGCCGCCGGCACGGCCTGGGGCGCCGGCTGGCCCGGTACGGCGGCGGGCTGGCCGGCCACGCCGGCCGAAGGCGGTTCGGTCGGGCTGCAGGCGCTCAGCATGGCCAGGCTGAGCACCGTGCACAGCAGGGGGGAGGGGCGTAGGATCGGCGTCATGGCGTCGGGTCTCGTGGTGGTGGATCGGTACTTGGTTAAACGCACGAGGGGGCCGGAAGGGGTTGATGGGCGAGGACAGAATTGCAAACAAACGTATCGCGCCTCGCTTGCCGGTAAACTGCCGGCATGGCGAAATCCCGAACCATCTATGTCTGCGCCGAATGCGGCGGCACCAGCCTCAAGTGGCAGGGCAAGTGCCCGCACTGCTCGGCCTGGAATACCCTGGAAGAAACCGTGGAGTCCGCCGCGTCCTCGGCCGGCGGGCATCGCTACGCGCCCCTGGCGGCGGCCAGCCCGGTGCGCAGCCTGTCCGAAATCGAAGCGCGCGAGACGCCGCGCCAGCCCACCGGGCTGGACGAGTTCGACCGCGTGCTGGGCGGCGGGCTGGTCGCCGGCGCGGTGGTGCTGATCGGCGGCGACCCCGGCATCGGCAAGTCCACGCTGCTGCTGCAGGCGCTGGCCTCGCTGTCGGCCACGACCAAGGTGTTGTACGTCACCGGTGAGGAGTCGGCCGAACAGGTCGCGCTGCGGGCGCGCCGGCTGGGCCTGCAGACCGGCAATGTCGACTTGCTGGCCGAGATCCGGCTCGAGGCGATCCAGGCGGCCGTGTCGGAACAGAAGCCGACCGTGGCGGTGATCGATTCGATCCAGACGCTCTACAGCGGCGAGCTGACCGCCGCGCCGGGCTCGGTGTCCCAGGTGCGCGAATGCGCGGCGCAGCTGACGCGCCTGGCCAAGCAGACCGGCATCGCCATCGTGATGATCGGCCACGTCACCAAGGACGGCGCGCTGGCCGGACCGCGCGTGCTCGAACACATCGTCGACACGGTGCTGTACTTCGAGGGCGACACGCATTCGTCGTTTCGCCTGGTGCGCGCGTTCAAGAACCGCTTTGGCGCCGTCAACGAACTGGGCGTGTTCGCCATGACCGACCGCGGCCTGCGCGGCGTGGCCAATCCGTCCGCGCTGTTTCTCTCGCAGCACCAGCAGCAGGTGGCCGGTTCCTGCGTGCTGGCGACCCAGGAGGGCACGCGCCCGCTGCTGGTGGAAGTGCAGGCGCTCGTCGATACCTCGCATGCGCCCAATCCGCGGCGCCTGACGGTCGGGCTGGAGGGCAACCGCCTGGCCATGCTGCTGGCCGTCATGCACCGCCATGCGGGCGTCTCGACCTACGACCAGGACGTGTTCGTCAATGCCGTGGGCGGGGTGCGCATCACCGAGCCGGCGGCCGACCTGCCGGTACTGCTGGCCATCATGTCATCGCTGCGCGACAAGCCGCTGCCCGCCGGCCTGGTGGCGTTCGGCGAGATCGGCCTGGCCGGCGAGATCCGGCCCGCGCCGCGCGGCCAGGAGCGCCTGCGCGAAGCGGCCAAGCTGGGGTTCAGCGTTGCGCTGATTCCCAAGGCCAATGCGCCGCGCCAGCCTATCGAAGGGCTGGAGATATGGGCCGTGGATCGGCTGGACGCCGCCCTGGACAAATTGCGTTGATGGCACGTCCGGGGAGCCTGTCTTGAGTCTGCTGGTAATCGCGGCCTGCCTGGCCAGTGGCGCGCTGATCGGTTTCATGGGCGGCGCGCTGGGCATCGGCGGCGGGCTGATCGCCATTCCCGCGCTGGGGCTGCTGCTGGGCATGCCCCAGCAACTGGCCCAGGGCACGGCGCTCATCATGGTGCTGCCGACCATCATGATGGCGGTGCGCAAGTACCACCAGCATGCGCGCATCGATATGCGCGTGGCGGGCGCCGGCGCGGCGGGCGCCGTGGTGTTCACGTGGGTCGGCGCGCAATTGGCGCTGGGCATCGCCTCGCGCACGCTGCGCCTGAGCTTCGCGGTGTTCCTGTTCTTCATCGCGCTGTTCTATGTCTACCAGACCGTGCGCAAGCGCGCCGCTGCCGCGCCGGCGGCGCCGGCGCGGCCCGCGCCTGTCCTGAGCCCGCCGCGCGCCAGCGTGCTGGGCGTGCTGTGCGGCACGCTGGGCGGGTTCTTCGGCGTGGGCGGCGCGGTGCTGGCCGTGCCCATCATTACCTCGGTGTTCCGCTTGCCGCAGACGATGGCCCAGGCGCTGGCATTGACGATGGTCATTCCCGGTTCGATGATCGCCCTCGTCACCTACACCTGGGCCGGCCAGGCCGATTGGTGGATAGGCGTGCCATTGGCGGCGGGCAGCCTGGTGTTCGTGCCGGTGGGGGTACGGCTGGCCTATCGGCTGCCTGAACGCAAGCTGAGAGCCTGCTTTGCCGCCATGCTGTTTGCGACCGTCGCCTTGTTGATCTTCGAGGCCTGATCGGCGCGGGATCATGACGAGCGGTTAGCGACGGAAAAATTTCTTCCGTGCTCCGAACCTTTCGTTGGACGCCTGCTCCAACGAATTACAGGTCCCATGGCATTTTGCCGGGCCTTGTATGGACGGGCTCCCGCGCCCGCAAGATAGGAGTACACAACATGACGACTCAGTCCCGTATCGCCGCTTTCTTGTCCACCTCGGCCCTGTGCCTCGGGCTGGCGGCCGCGCCATCGGCGTATGCCGCGCAGGGCGACACCCAGTCCGGCGCCAAGAGCAGCGTCAAGGCGCCGTCCGGCGGCAAGCACGCCAAGGGCGAGAAACACGCCAAGAACGGCGCGCATCACGGTGCCCACCACGCCAAGACGGGCAGTACATCCACCAAATAATTCTCAGGGACGCCGGTCCATGGCACGGGGCGCCGCGGGGGCGCCGCGCCGCGCACCGGCGCCGCATTCAGCCGCGGGCGAGCGCCAGCCGCGCGATCCGGCGGTACCAGTAGTGCAGCAGCACGGCCGACAAGCCCAGTCCGGCCATCGCCATCAGCCACATCGTGCCGGCGCCAGCCGGCGAGCCCGGCATCAGCGCCGCGCGCACCGGATCCAGGCCGCCGCGTCCCGGGCCGAATCCCAGCCACCATCCTCCCAGCAGGCCGACGCCGCCCAGCGCCACGGTTTGCAGCACCAGCGGCATGACAGCGACCTTGTGGGCGCGCAGCAGGTACGAGTTGATGCATTGCATCGAGTCGCACAAGTGGAACAGCGGGATGATGGCCAGCAGCGACGCCGCCACCGCGGCGACTTCGAGATCGTCGGTATAGGCGGCGATGATGAGCGGGCGGCCGACCAGCAGCACCGCGGCGGTAAGCGCCGCGCCCAGCAGGCCCAGCGCCAGGCCGGCCATGCCGGTGCGGTGCGCCAGGTCGGGGCGGCCCGCGCCGATCGCTTGCGCGGTCAACGCGGCGGTCGCCACCCCCAGCGCCATCGGCATCATGTAGCACAGCGCGGCCAGATTGGACATGATCTGGTGTCCGCCGGACACGTACGTGCCTTCGCGCGCCACCAGCAGGGCCATGAACGTGAACGCCGACACCTCGACCAGGTACGACCCGCCCATCGGCAGGCCCAGGCGCAGCAGCTCTTTCAGCGCGCGCCAGTCGGGCCGCCCCACGCGCAGGCGGAAGCGGCGGTAATAGCGGTCGTGCGTGATGATCCACAGGCCGGCAGCCAGGCTCAGCCAGCCCGAGATGGCGGTGGCCAGGCCGGCGCCCACGGCGCCCAGCGCCGGCAGGCCGAATTTGCCGTAGATCAGCACCCAGTTGCAGAACGCCTTGACGAACACCGCCGCCAGGTTGATGCTCATCACCACCTTGGGACGCGATACCGCCGTGCCCAGGGCGTAGATGGTGCGAAACACCAGCGTGGCGGGCAAGGCCAGCACGAGGGCGCGCAGGTAGGCCGCCACCCGGTCGCGCACGGCCGGGTCCACGTCGCCGGATAGCGAGAGCCAGGCGTCGGGAAACAGCATCAGGATCGCGCCCACCACCGACAGGCCCAGCGCCAGCCATACGCCCTGGCCCCAGGTACTGCCGACTTCGCGCTGCTGGCCGGCGCCGAAGTGTTGCGCCAGGATGGGAATGAGGGCGTGCACCACGCCCATCAGGCCGACGAAAACCGTGATGTACACCGACACCGACAGCGACATCGCTGCCAGGTCCTGCGGGCTGGCGTGGCCGGTCATGGCGGTGTCGAGCACGCCGAAGGAGATGCCGGCCCATTGGCTGATCAGCACCGGCCATGCCTGGCGCGCGATGTCGCGCATGGTCGCGCCGAACCCGGGCGAGGGGGCGGCGGCAGGGGTCATCGGGTGGGCGTGACGCGCAGCAGGCGGAAGACTTCGTGCCGGTCGGCGCGGCGGCCGCCGCGCCACAATTCGGTGGCGCCGTCGCTGTAGGCGGCGGTGCCGTCGCGCAGGCTGCTGTGGGTAGTCTGCTGCAGCACCAGCGTGCATTTGGAATCGTAGGTGAACGACATGTTGTCGAACACCAGGAACGAGGCGCGCTGCCCGCTGCCCAGGCTCAGGCCGCGCACGCACTCGCCCGGCTGGAGGTTGGCCTGCAGCGCTTCGGCCAGCTGGCCCGATACGGTGCGGTAGCTGCGCGCATAGTCCACCGCGGGCTGCCACAGCAGCACCAGCAGGATCCAGGTGGCGGTCAGGCCGCCGGCCGACAGCACCGTGCCGCGCCACAGCGCCAGCGGACGGCTGCGCAGGCGCCAGACGACCAGCACGACCCAGGCGGCCGAGATGACCAGCGCCAGCGCGCTGGCCAGCCAGGAAATGGAGGCTTCGTAGCCGGTGGTCTGGCGGGCGATATTGCGCGAAATCTGCGCCGGCCAGCCGAAATGCAGCGCCACCCAGCCCAGCCAGGCGGTGGCCGCGGTAAGCGAAAAGCACATCACCGCGAACCAGTCCAGCGTGTTGACCACGCCGCGCCGCAGCGTGGGCAGCGAGAAGGCGCCCAGGATGGCGCAAGGCACCGCCAGCATGGCGTACTCGGCGTCATTGGGTCCGTCCAGGAACAGCAGCATCAGCGCCGCGGTGGCGGCCAGCACCAGCGGCACCCAGATATGGGGCGCATACAGCCAGGCGCGCCAGCGCCAGATCGCCAGCAGGGCCAGCGGCCAGGTCGGCCACAGGTACCAGGGCAGGTCGCGCAGCGTGCGGCCGGTGATGCGCAGGTCCGGCCAGTCGTACGAGGCCAGGGTCCAGGTTTTCCAGTTGCGTATCCAGTAGTCGCTGCCCTCGGCCAGGGTGGCGGGCAGCCACCAGGCCAGCATCAGCGCGGCGGCGATCAAGGCCGCCCAGGGCAGCCAGCGTACCCGCTGCCACAGCAGGCTGCGCGGGTAGAACGCCAGCACCGCGGCCACCATCACCGGCGCGGCGCCGATCCAGCCGCGCGTCAGGAAGGCGCCGGCCACCGCCACCCCCAGGGTGGTGGCGCCAAGGAAAGGGCGATCCAGCGTGCGGGCCATGGCGTAGAACGCGAGCGCCTGCCAGGCCATGATGGCCGGCACCACCGAGGTTTCGTGCAGGCGTTGCAGGATGCCCACCGTGGCCAGCAGCAGCAGCAGGGCCGCGTCGGCCAGCATGCGGCCGTAGTCGCGCGCCGCCGGCTCGCCGCCGAAAGGCAGTTTGAGCGGCTGGGCCTCGGCGCGCCGGCCCAGCAGATAGGTGCCGTACCAGACGCTGACCGTGGCGATGCCGAACCACAGCAGGTTGGGCAGGCGGCCGGCCGTGATATCGCCCAGCCATGGGCCGAACAGCCACATCGAGGCGCCGCCGACCCAGGTGATCATCGGGCCTTCCTCGGCGTGCGCCAGGTGCCCCACCTGCGGCAGCAGCCAGGTCATGCCGCCTTCGCGCAGCGCGGTGACCATGGTGGCCAGCCCGACCACGTCGTCGGTCTTCCACGGGTCGCGCATGAACAGGCCCGCCACGATATAGATCAGCGACAGGCCAAGCAGGACGAGCCGGGGCAGCTTGGCGGTAGCTTGTACCGTCAGCCGGGCCGGAGTAGAGCGCGAAATGGGAGACACGGACGTAATGTAACCGACGAGCGTGGAACCGATGAGGGTTGGCGCGGCATGCCGCGAGGAAAAAAAAGCAGCCCGCAGGCTGCTTTCTGGTGCGCCTCCCGAAGGAGCTTGCCGATCAGGACGCCGACTTGACCGTCCCGGCGGTGCGGGCGAAGCGGGCGCGGAATTTTTCCACGCGGCCGGTCTCGACGATACGCGTCTGCGCGCCGGTGTAGAACGGGTGCGATTCGGACGTCACGTCGCACTTGAAGAGCGGGTACGTCTTGCCGTCCATTTCGACGGTTTCGCGGGTGTGGATGGTCGAGCGGGTGATGAACTTGTTGCCCGTCTGAACGTCCATGAACACCACTTCGCGGTATTCGGGGTGAATGCCTTCTTTCATGATAATTTCCCAGGTTAGCGGGTCGCCAGCCAGGCCGTGCAAGCCGCCCGGCGCACGGCCACGCGTCTTGCGTGGCGGCAACCAGGATGCGCCGTCTGGCAACGTATCCAAAAAACAACCCCGCATTCTAGCACGCATACCTGGCCCCGATACAAGGCCCGTGTGGCGTCAGAGATCCGTCCTCAATTTCCAGATTTCCGGAAACAGCACCACCTCCAGCATCTTGCGCAGGTAGGTGACGCCGGAGGTGCCGCCGGTGCCGCGCTTGAAGCCGATGATGCGCTCCACCGTGGTCACGTGGCGAAAACGCCACAGGCGAAAGGCGTCTTCCAGGTCGGTCAGCTTTTCGCCCAGCTGGTATTGGTTCCAGTAGCGCTCGGATTGCCGGTAGACGGTCAGCCAGGCCTGTTCGACCTGGTCGTCGGCCCGGTAGGGCTGGGTCCAGTCGCGCTGCAGCGCGCCGGCCGGCACGGCCAGGCCGCTGCGGGCCAGGAACCGCAGCGCCTCGTCGTACAGCGAGGGCGCCTCGAAGGCGGCGCGTACCTGCGCCAGCAGGTCGGCGCGGTGGGCGTGGGGCTGCAGCATCGCGGCGTTCTTGTTGCCCAGCAGGTATTCGATCTGGCGGTACTGATAGCTCTGGAAGCCGCTGGAGTGCGCGAGGTAGGGGCGCAGGGCCGAGTATTCGGGCGGTGTCATGGTGGCCAGCACATCCCAGGCCGACACCAGTTGCTCCAGGATCTTGCTGACACGCGCCAGCATCTTGAACGCCGGCTGCAGGCGGTCCTGCTGGATCGCGGCGATGGCCGCGCGCAGTTCGTGCAGCATCAGCTTCATCCACAGCTCGCTGGTCTGGTGCTGCACGATGAACAGCATTTCGTTGTGCTCGGGCGAGAGCGGGTGCTGGGCGCCCAGAAGTTCGTCCAGGTGCAGGTAGTCGCCATAACTCATGTCGCGCGCGAAATCGAGCTGGGCTTTTTCGTCGTGCACGATGGCTTCGGGGCGTTGCGTAGGGGTGGGCTGCATGGTGGGTCCTGCTGCGTGAATGGCGGGTCAGGCCAGTTCGCGCAACACGGCGCGCACCGGACTGGCGTCGGCCTGGACCAGCGCCAGCGGAAGCGCGATCAGTTCGTAATCGCCCTCGTCCACGTCGTCCAGGCGGAGGTTCTCGAGTACGCGCATGTCGCGCCGCCGGATGGCGTGATGGCTGTCCAGGGTCTTGCTGGACGCGGGATCTATGCTGGGCGTATCGATGCCGATCAGCGTGACGCCGCGTCCGGCCAGCCATTCGATGGTCTGGGGCGCATAGGCGGAGAAATCGTCCACCCACCATTGCAGCGCCGCGTGGCGCGCCGTGCGCACCAGTACCCGCGGCGGCAGGCCGGCCTGGGCATGCGCCAGGTGCTCGGGCAGGATGAGCGGGCCGCAGCCGATGGCGTGGATGACGCGACAGGGGCCCAGGAAGGGTTCGAGCGCGACGGCGCCTATGGCGGCCGCGCCATTCTCATAGTGCAGCGGCGCGTCGGCGTGGGCGCCAATGTGGGGCGACAGGGTGATCTCGCTGACATTGACCGGGCAATCCGGCGTCAGCGACCATTTCCATTGCTGGCGATATGGCGTGTCGCCCGGGAAAACCGGCGAGTCGGCAGAAACCGGCGGTGAAATGTCCCACAGGCGCTTCATGAGAAAAAACGGTTTAGGGTTGAAATGACTGACTCCTAGTCTAACGAACTGCCCGGAGTTTGGCGATGCCGGGATGTCGGGTCCCGTCAGAGGTGTCCTTGCGCGGCCATCGATACCGTGGCGGCGCCGGCGACGATGACGTGGTCGATCAGCCGCACGTCGATCAGGGCCAGCGCCTGCCTGATCTGGCGCGTCATGGCGATGTCCGCGGCGCTGGCGGCGGCGGTGCCGCCCGGATGGTTGTGGGCCAGGATCAGCGCGGCCGCGTGGTGGCGCAATGCCTCGCGGACGATTTCGCGCGGGTAGATCTGCGCCTGGGTCAGGGTGCCGCGGGCGACTTCGGCGCAGATGATCAGCTTGAGCCGCGCGTCCAGGTACAGGGCGATGCAGTGCTCGACCTTGCGGTGGCCCAGGGCCGCCTGGCAATAGCGGCGCACCAGGTCGGGGTTGGCCAGGGCGTCCTGGCGCACCAGGTCTTCTTCGAGCGTGCGGCGGGCCAGTTCCAGCACCGCGGCCAGTACGCAGGCCTTGGCGGTTCCCAGGCCGGGCACCACCTGCAGCTCCGCCGGCGAGGTGCCGAGCAGGCCGCGCAGGCCGCCGAACCGGCGCAGCAGGTCGTGCCCCAGCTGGACCGCGTTGCAGCCCGCCACGCCGGTGCGCAGCGCCAGCGCCAGCAGCTCGGGATCGCTCAGCGTCGCGGCGCCGTGGCGCAGCAGGCGTTCGCGCGGCCAGTCGGCGCGGAGCAGGGGTTCGGGCAGACTCATGGCATAAGCTCTAAAATCAAATCTTTATTGGATTGCCATACGGTGACAGACCTTGAGCGCCGCCTCTGAGAATGTGAATGTTTTGGTCCGTCCGGACTCCTACCTCACCCTGCATTACCGCATCGTGCTGGCCTCGGGGCCTGCCGAGGGCTCGGTGTTCACGGATACCTTCG
Source organism: Bordetella bronchiseptica (assembly GCF_900636925.1). Lineage (NCBI taxonomy): Bacteria > Pseudomonadati > Pseudomonadota > Betaproteobacteria > Burkholderiales > Alcaligenaceae > Bordetella > Bordetella bronchiseptica. The sequence goes on along the minus strand of NZ_LR134326.1, from coordinate 3,103,363 downwards.
ATGGTCGCCCGGCGACGCTGCAGATGGGCAGCGGCCAGTGGGCCCCCGGCCTCGAAGCCGCCTTGCTCGACCATGCGGAGGGCGAGCGCTTCAGCGTGGCGCTGGCGCCGGCTCAGGCCTATGGCGAGCGCAATCCGGACCTGATCCAGAAAGTGACGCGCGCCATGCTGGCCGAGCATGCGGGCGCCGATGCCGCCTTCGAGCCCGGCGACCTGGTCGAGTTCGCCGCGCCCAATGGCGGGCGCTACTCGGGCGTGCTGAAGGAAATCAACGCCGATTGGGCGATGTTCGACTTCAACCATCCGCTGGCCGGCACCGCCTTGCGCGTGGATGTCGCCATCCTGGGAGTGCTGTGATGACCGCTGAAGTGACCGCCGCCGATGCCGAGGTCCTGCTGGCGCAGCCGCGTGGCTTCTGTGCCGGCGTGGATCGCGCCATCGACATCGTCGAGCGCGCGCTCGAGCTGCATGGCGCGCCGATCTACGTGCGCCACGAGATCGTCCACAACCGCTACGTGGTCGAGGACTTGCGCGGCAAGGGCGCCGTGTTCATCGACGAGCTGGACCAGGCGCCCGCGGGCGCCATCGTGGTGTTCTCGGCGCACGGCGTGTCGCAGGCGGTGCGCGGCGAAGCCGAGGCGCGCGGCCTGCGGGTGTTCGATGCGACCTGCCCGCTGGTGACCAAGGTGCACATCGAAGTGGCGCGCATGCGCGCGGCCGGGCGCGAGATCGTCATGATCGGGCACAAGGGCCATCCCGAGGTGGAGGGCACGCTCGGGCAGGCGCAGGGCGGCATGTACCTGGTCGAAACGGTCGAGGATGTCGCTGCGCTGCGGGTCAGCGATCCGGGCAACCTGGCCTACGTCACGCAAACCACGCTGTCGGTGGACGACGCCGCGGCGGTCGCGGGCGCGCTCAAGGCGCGCTTTCCGGGCATCGTCGAGCCCAAGAAAAGCGACATCTGCTACGCCACCCAGAACCGCCAGGACGCCGTCAAGCTGCTGGCGCCGGAGTGCGACCTGGTGCTGGTCGTGGGCAGCACCAACAGCTCCAATTCCAACCGGCTGCGCGAAGTGGCCGAGCGCAAGGGCGTGGCGGCCTACCTGATCGACGGCGCGCACGCCATCGACCCGGCATGGCTGCAGGGCAGGCGCAGCATCGGCATCACGGCCGGCGCGTCGGCGCCCGAGGTGCTGGTGCAGCAGGTGGTCGAGCGCGTACGCGAGCTCGGCGCGGTGTCGGTGCGCACCATGCCCGGCCTGGAGGAGAGCGTGGCTTTCCCCCTGCCCAAGGGGCTGTCGCGCAAGATCGCCCAGACCGAATCCCTCGAATGACAACGACGCGCGGCGCAGCCCGCGCAGCTGGAGGCAAAATGGAGTTGTACAGCTATTTCCGCAGTTCGGCCGCCTATCGGGTACGCATCGCTCTCAACCTGAAGGGCCTGCCGTACGACTATCGCGCCGTGCACTTGCTCAAGGATGGCGGCCAGCAATTGGCGCCGCAGTACCGCGCGCTCAATCCGAATGCCCTGGTGCCGGCGCTGGTCGACGGCGACGCGGTCCTGACCCAGTCGCTGGCCATTGTCGAATATCTCGAGGAAACCCATCCGCAGCCGCCGCTGCTGCCGTCCGATGCGCTCGGGCGCGCCCGCGTGCGCGCGATCGCGCAGACCATCGCCTGCGACATCCATCCGCTGAACAACCTGCGCGTGCTGAAGTATCTCAAGCACGAGCTCAAGGTCAGCGAAGAGGCCAAGAATGCCTGGTACAAGCACTGGGTGGAACTGGGCCTCGCGGGGGTCGAGGCCATGCTGGCCGGCGCGCCGCAGACCGGGCGCTTCTGCCATGGCGACGCGCCGACCCTGGCCGATCTGTGCCTGGTGCCGCAACTGGCCAATGCGCGCCGTTTCGGCTGCGATCTGTCGGCCATGCCGACGCTGGCCCGCATCGAAGCGGCATGTGCCGAATTGCCCGCCTTTCAGCAGGCAGCGCCTGCCGCGCAGCCCGACGCCGAGTAGTCGCGCGCCCAAGCAAAAAGGGCAGCCCGGATGGGCTGCCCTTTTTTTCTGGTGCCGGCAAGAGGAGTCGAACCCCCGACCTTCGCATTACGAATGCGCTGCTCTACCAACTGAGCTATGCCGGCCAAAACCTGTTTCTCGGATGCCGCGCTCCCGTGCGGGTGGGCGTATCGAGGAAAGACCGAAATGATATCAGAAAAAAATCGCGATGAGAAATGGGGGACGTGCAAACCCGCGTCGGGGCAGGCAACTTGCACACTTAAAAAAAAGCCGTCATAATCTCGTTTCTTGGCAGTTCCCCGATAGCTCAGTCGGTAGAGCGACGGACTGTTAATCCGCAGGTCGCTGGTTCGAGCCCAGCTCGGGGAGCCAACAGAATTTTTGCCGTATCGTCGGCGATATCGACACCGTCGACACAAAAGGGCCGTTCACGCAAGTGAGCGGCTTTTTGTATTGCGCTTGGCTGGGTGGCCGGGGCGGGGCAGTTGTCATCAGGGATCAGGGGCGCGCGAGCATCAGCGTGACCAGCAGGGTGCTGTCTTCCAGGGCCTTTACGGCATGCGCGACGCCCGGCGCCAGGTAGACCAGCGTGCCGGCGGGCATGCGTTGCGTCGTGTCCTGCGCGGTCAGCATGACGGCGCCTTCCAGGCACTGGATGGTGATCGCGCTGGCGTCGATGGCGTGGCTGGGCAGTTGCTGATCGCGCGGCAGCACCAGGCGCATCACTTCCAGGTGGTCGGCGCGCACCAGTGCCTGCGAGACGGTCTCGCGCAGCGATTCGCCCAGCGGGCGCAAGTCGATCAGTTCGCCCGAGCGGGCGTGATGCATGGCCATAACAAGAACCTCCCTGTGCAAAGGGGGCAAAACCTCAGCTTACTGCACGTCCCCGGGTGTGCAAACGCCGCAGGCGCATGTGCAAGCCCGCGGGCGGCCCGCGGAATGATCAATAGGTGTTGCGCCGTGTGCGGCCGCCGCCCGTGGAGTGGGCGGCGCGGCCGTTTCGGGGCGGCAATGGCGCGGGCGGGCCCGCGCATGGGAAAGCGATGGATGCGTTCAAGCAAGACAGCCGCATCGGCGTGACGGTGTTGACCGGATTCCTGGGCAGCGGCAAGACGACGCTGCTCAATCGCCTGGTGCAGGAGCCCGAGTACGCCGAGGCGGTGGTCATCGTCAACGAGTTCGGCGACATAGGCGTGGACCACCATCTGGTACGCAATGTCGATGACCGTATCGTGCTGCTGGAGGGCGGATGCATATGCTGCACCGCCAGCGGCGGCCTGGTCGATACGCTGCGCGACCTGTTCATGCTGGCGGTGCGCCGCCGCATCAAGCCGTTCAAGCGGGTGCTGCTGGAGACGACCGGCCTGGCCGGGCCCGCCTCGGTCATGTTCTCGCTGCGCCACGATCCGTTCCTGGCCGAGCGCTACGCGTATCATGGCGCGATCGCCATGGTCGATGCGCAGCACGTGCGCGAACAGCTGATGGTGCAGCCCGAGGCGGCCCAGCAGATCGCGCTGGCGGACCTGGTCGTATTCAGCAAGGCGGACCTGGCCGGCCAGGCGCAACTGGCCAGCGCCATGCGCGATGTGGCGCGCGCCAATCCGGGCGTGCCCATGTGCGTGGTGCGCCGCGGCGAGCCGCTGGATGAGCGGCTGCGCGGCGACTTCCTGGTGCGCGAGCGCCGGCAGGCGGCGCCCCTGGGGCGCTGGCTGGGCGCCTTTGCCGCGCCGCCGGGCGGCCCGCACCCCAATGTGGCGCATTTTTCCCTGAACCTGTCGGTGCCGCTGACGCGCGGCATGTTCCTGGCCCGGATGTCGGAGATCCAGGCGGCCTATGACCGCGGCATCCTGCGCATCAAGGGGTTGGTATGTTTCGAGGCCGAAGCCTTGCCCTGTGCGGTGCACGGGGTGCATCGGCAGCTGTATCCGCTGGAGGCGTTGCCGCAATGGCCGGGCGACGACCGCCAGTCGCGCCTGGTGTTCATCCTGCGCGGCCTGGACCGGGACGCGGTCCGGGCCGATGTCGCCAGGCGGCTGCAGCAGGGGTGAGGGCGACGGCCCCTGGTCGGGGGCGGGACCGCGGCGCTACGGCCGGGCGCGATCAGAGGATTTGCGCCGCGGTGTCGAACGCCAGGCGGGGGCCGCGCGGGTAGTTGCCGGCCGGGTCGCCGTAGCCCAGATTGACGAGGAAGTTGGCCTTGCAGCGGCCGTCCGGGAAGAATTCGGCGTCCACCTTGGCCGCGTCGAAGCCGCTCATCGGGCCGGCGTCCAGCCCCAGCATGCGGGCCGCCACGATCAGGTAGGCGCCTTGCAGGGAGCTGTTGCGCATGGCGGTCGCGCGCGCGGCGTCGGCGTTGTTCTCGAAGGCCGGACGGGCGTCGTAGGCGCTGAACTGCGTCGGCAGGTGCTCATAGAACTGGGTGTCCTGGGCGACGATCACGGTCACGGGCGCGGCCAGTGTCTTTTCCAGGTTGCCGGGAGACAGGGCGGGCGCCAGGCGCTGCCTGGCCGCGGCGCTGCGCAGGAAGATGAACCGGCCGGGCTGCGAATTCATGGCGGTCGGCCCCCATTTCATCAGCTCGTACAACTCGTGCAGGGTCGCGTCGCTGATCGATTGTTCGGTATAGCGATTGAAGGTGCGGGCGGCCTGGAAGATCTGTTCCTGGGCGGCAAGGCTCAACGGGGCATTCATGGGGCGTGCGGGCGTGGATGATTGAGACTGGCCAATTTTAAGTGCTTGAAACGCATCAAAATACGGTATAAACAGAACAGTCTGATGCATAAAGCGAGACAATCGTGGATCGTCTGAAAGCCATGCAGGTCTTCGTGGAAGTTGCCGATCGCGGCAGCCTGTCGGCGGCGGCGATGCACCTGGGCATGTCGCGCGCCATGGTGTCGCGCTACCTGGCCGAGCTCGAGGCCTGGGTGGGCGTGCGGCTGCTGCATCGGACCACCCGCCGCCTGAGCCTGACGCCGGCCGGCTCGGAGACCCTGCCGCGCTGCCGCCGCATGCTGGAAATGGTGGGCGACATGCGCGAGGCCGTGGCCGCACCCGACGCCGAGCCGCGCGGGCTGCTGCGCGTCACGGCCGCCATGTCGTTCGGCGGCGCGCAGCTGGCCGAAGCGGTGGCGGAGTTCGTGCGCCGCCATCCGGCGGCCAGCATCGATCTGTTGCTGGTCGATCGCGCGGTCAACCTGGTCGAGGAGCGCGTCGACCTGGCGGTGCGGATCACCAATGACCTCGATCCCAACCTGATCGGGCGCAGGCTGGCCGACTGCCGGTCGGTCGTCTGCGCCGCGCCGCAGTACCTGCAGCAGCACGGCGCGCCGGCCAGAGCCGAGGATCTCTCGCTGCACAATTGCCTGACGCATTCTTATTTCGGCCGCAGCCTGTGGCGTTTCGAGCGCGCCGGAGAGCCCGTCGAAGTGCCGGTCGGCGGCAATATCACGGCCAACGAAACCGACGTGCTGATGCGGGCGGCGCTGGCCGGGGCGGGCATTGTCATGCTGCCCACCTACCTGGCGGCCGGGCAGATCGCCGCAGGAACCCTGCGTCCCTTGTTGCCTGATTGCGCGCCGCCGGTGCTGGGAATACATGGGGTCTACGTGTCGCGCAAGCAGATGCCGCTGATACTGCGAACCATGCTCGATTTCCTGGCCGAGCGCTTCAATCCCGCTCCCTGGGACGCGGCGCTCGAGGGGCGCTGAGTGTGGCGCGGGCGCGGCCGGGGCTTTGTCGGGAGGGCGGTTACGGGTATAATCAAGACATTACAGCCGGCCTGGCGCGCGACGCCAAACCGGTTTGTCCGGGCAGGCCTGCGCTGATTGCGCGATATGCCGCCGGGCACGATGTCGTTCCAATACGTCTAAGAATCCCCGATCAACGATTGCGCGTAACCCGGCCCTTGCGGCGCGGGCGCCCGGTCACAAGCCGGCACGGTTGTCGTTGTGCGGTCGGGGCCGCGCCCTGGTCCGGAACGGGCCGCGCAGGCGGGCCCGCCCTGGCGGATTCATTGTTTGCGATTGCCGTGGCGCGCCTGTCCTGGCGCCTGGATACAGGCGCTTGCAGCGGCCGCCGGCTACGGTCAAGAAAGCCTCGGTCTGTGGGCCATGCCCGCGATGCGGTTTGCCGGTGTCGCGCCGCCATGTCGGCACGGCGGCTGGCGCGCCATGTCGCGGCATGCCGGGCCGCGGCATAGCTGGCGGGCCGGCATGCGGTAGTCCCGCCATGATCCAGTTTGATTGAACAAGATATTCGTGAGCGCCAGTATCCGTATTTCCGGTCATGCGTTTTTTCATGCCAGGGCCCATGCCCAGGTTGCCGGGGCGGCCGTGCGTGCTCGCCGCGCGCCCGTCGGCCCGTGGCCAGGCCAGCGCCGGGGCGCGCGCGGCATCGTTGTCGCCACTGCCGCCGCCGCCGCTGTTGTTGCAGCTGTTGTCGCCGCTCTTGTCGTCATTTCAGCCCGCAGCAAGCGCCGCGCCAATGAAAAAGGCCCGGCAACGATGTGCCAGGCCTTGATCAACGATTTGGTTGCGGGGGCAGGATTTGAACCTACGACCTTCGGGTTATGAGCCCGACGAGCTGCCAGACTGCTCCACCCCGCGTCTGAGAAGAAGAATATTAATCTCAATCCCGATTTAGCGCAAGTTTGCTCCCTTCTTTTGTGAGTGCCGATGAACGATAGCGAGGCAATACTCGTGCTGGAAACCGCGCTGCTGTGCGCGTCCCAGCCGATGCAGTTCGCCGAAATGCGCAAGCTGTTCGGTGATGACCAGGATATCGACAACACCGCGTTGCGCGCCTGGCTGGAAGCGCTGCAGGCGCAATGGAACGAGCGCGGCCTGGAGCTGGTGCAGCTGGCTTCGGGCTGGCGTTTCCAGAGCCGGCCGCAGATGCAGCGCTATCTCGAGCGGCTCAATCCCGAGAAGCCGCCCAAGTATTCGCGCGCGGTGCTCGAGACGCTGGCCATCGTTGCCTGGCGGCAGCCCGTGACGCGCGGCGACATCGAGGATATCCGCGGCGTGACGGTGTCGTCGCAGATCGTCAAGGTGCTGGAAGACCGCGGCTGGATCGAGGTCATCGGCCATCGCGATGCGCCCGGCCGGCCGGCGCTGTTCGCCACCACCCGCCAGTTCCTCGATGACCTGGGCCTGCGCGCGCTGGATGAGCTGCCTCCGCTGGAGTCGGCGCAGGCCGCCGCCGCGCTGGCAGGGCTGGACCTGGGCGGCGCCGAGGTGCTGGTCGAGGCGGTCGATGCGGTCGAGGGCGGCGCGGCCCGGGACGAGGCGGACGGCGACGAAGCGGCGGGCCAGGTGGCTGCCTCGCTGGGCGATGCGCAGCCGGAGGTGGCGCAGGCGGGCGTGGATGGCGTAGAATCCGCCGTGTCGCCGGAACCGGTCCTGCCCGTGTCCGCCGACGATGATACGAACGAGCCGGCCGAAACCGCGGCCGCCAGCCTGCCCGGGGCAGGTGTTGCCGAACCGGCGCACGAGTCCGCCGGTGCAGCGCCGGATGATGGGAACGGACCTGTCGAGGTCCCCCCGCTCCAGCCAGACCAGATATCCCTACCTGACGAGCCCGCCGAGGCGCGACCGCACGTGCCGGCGCCCGAGGTCGGTCCTGGCGAGCCGCAGCCCGAAATCGTGCCCGCCGCGCCCGAGCCCGTCACGCCGCCGGCACCGGGGCGCGACGAGGCCGATGGCGTGGTGTCCAACCCTGAAGATGACGAGCCTGCCGCATCCGGCCGGCTCCCCAAAGTTTGAAATTCGGAGCTGTCCCAGTGACAACGAATACAACGATGCAAGACGACAATTCCTTTCCCGACAATGAATCCCCGGTGGCGCAGCCGCCCGTTGGCGAGCCCGCCGCATCCGGCGAGGCCGGCGACGGCGAGGGCGCAGCCCGGGCGCGTGGCCGCAAGCTGCGCACGCCGTTTCGCCGCCGCCGCGGCGACGCGGCCGCCGCCGGCGAAGCCGGCGCCGACGAGGCGGGCAGCCAGCCCGCCGCCCAGTCCGAGGGCGATGCCCGCGCCAGCGAGCGCGATGCCGACCAGGCGCTGGCCTACCTGGACAACGCGGCGCGCATCGAGCAGCGCCTGGGCAAGTACCTGAACAGCGAGGCAGTGATGCCCAAGCTGCACAAGGTGCTGGCCGATGCCGGAATCGGTTCGCGCCGCGAAATGGAAGAGCTGATCGTGGCCGGCCGAGTGTCGGTCAACGGCGAGCCGGCCCACATCGGCCAGCGCGTCGCTCCCAACGACCAGGTGCGCGTCAACGGCAAGCCGATTGCGCGTCCCAACGCCAAGAAGCCGCCGCGCGTCATCCTCTATCACAAGCCGGCCGGCGAGATCGTCAGCCATGACGACCCGGGCGGACGCGCCAGCGTGTTCGCCAGGCTGCCCAAGCTGCGCACCGGCAAGTGGCTGTCCGTGGGGCGGCTGGACCTCAATACCGAGGGGCTGCTGATCTTCACGACCTCCGGCGACATGGCCAACCGCATCATGCATCCGCGCTACGGTACCGAGCGCGAATACGCGGTGCGCGTCCTGGGCGAGATGGACGACGCGCAGCGCAAGTCGCTCACCGAGGGTATCGAGCTGGAGGACGGCAAGGCGGCTTTCGGTTCTTTCGAATACCTGGGGGGCGACGGCAGCAATCGCTGGTATCGCGTCACCTTGCAGGAGGGGCGCAACCGCGAGGTGCGCCGCATGTTCGAGGCGGTGGGTGTGACCGTCAGCCGCCTGATCCGTACGCGTTTCGGCGATATCGTGTTGCCGCGCAACCTGCGCCGCGGCCGCTGGGAAGAGCTCGACGGTTCGCTGGTGACGGCCCTGATGGTTCAGCTGGGCCTGCTGCGCGACGGGGACGAGTCCGAAGGGCGGCGCAAATCGCGCCAGCCCCAGTCGCATGACAGCGCGCTGCCGCCGGGCTTCGGCACGCTGGAGCGCAATGGCATGAACGGCGCCCGTATCGGCCGTCGCGGCAAGCTGCAGGGCGGCCGTCCCGGCAGCGCGGCCGCGTGTCCGTCCGACCCGTTCGGAACGGGCTTGATGATCACCGGCGGTTATGCCAACGGCCACCCGCTGGGCAACGACAGCGCGGCTGGGCGGGGCGGCAAGGGCAAGCCTGCCAAGGGCAAGGCGGGCGGCGACAAGCCGCAGCGCGGCCAGGGCCGCAAGGCGGCGGGCGCGCAGGCTGGCGGCCAGGGCAGCGGCCAGGGCGCGGCTGCCAAGCCGGCGGGCGCGCGTGGCGGCAAGAAGGCGGGCGGCCGCGCGGCGGCGCCTGGCGCCAAGGGCGCGGGTGGCCGCGCCGGCGGCAACAAGGCAGCCAGCGCGGGCGGCAAGGCGGCCGGCGTGGCCAAGCCGGCCTCGCCCACGGGCAATCGCGGTCCGGCCGCGCCCAAGCCGCAACGCGCGCGTCGCGGCGGCGGTGGTGCCGGCGGTGGTGGCGGTGGCCGGGGCGACGACTGGCAGCCCAAGGGCGCCGGCGCCCACGAGTCCCGTCTCGGGTTCATGGGCGGGCGGGGCGGGCGCGGACGTTGATGTGCGGCGCCACGAAGATCGGATGTGTCCCGCTTATCCGTAAGCTCCCGACGTATCAGGCAAATTTCCGGTTTATCTGGTAAAATCAACGGTTTTCATGGCGCGCAGTGCATTTGCAGGGCAGTGCGCGTGCAGCACGGCGTTGCGCGCAGCGGCTTTTGAATGCACGTTGTGCACGCTTTGGCGCGTGATTGCTGTGATTGACGCCATTTGGCGCGTGAGTCGCAAATGCGCCGGGTTTGCCTTTTTGCAGGGCAGGCCAGCCGGGTGGGCGGCGCGCCAGGGGAACCTGGAATGAGCACGCGGCCACCAGCGGGCCGCGGGCAAGCGCGGCCGATTTTTGCAATATATTTTGGGTCGCAATTTTGGGCTTGGGTTCGGCAAGCGGCGCTGTCAGCAGCGCCCGGCCGGGGGCCAGGCAATACGGTGGGCTGGGCGTGCAGCCCATTTTTTTTGAGTGTATGGCTGATTTATTCGCACTGACCGAAGAAGCGCTGGCGGGCATGGACATCGAACTGGTCGATGTCGAACGTGCCGCCATGGGGCTGTTGCGCGTCACCATCGACCGGGTCGATGGCGTGCGTATTGAAGATTGCGAGCAGGTGTCCCGCCAGTTGTCGCGCGTGTATGAAGTCGAGAACATCGACTACAAGCGCCTCGAAGTCGGGTCGCCGGGCGTCGATCGTCCGTTGCGCAACGAGGCGGAGTTCCGCCGTTTCGCGGGCGAACGTATCGAGATCAAGCTGCGAGAGGCGCTCGACGGGCGCAAAGTGTTCTCCGGCACGCTGCGCGCGCCCGAGGCGGATGGCGCGTCCGGCCAGGATGACACCGCCGGTGCGGGCAAGGCCGTGTTCGGTCTCGAATTTGAGGCAAAGAAGAACGATATCCAGGTGCTGAGCTTCACGCTCGATGACATCGAGCGCGCAAAGCTGGATCCCGTTCTGGATTTCAAGGGCAAAAAGCGATGAGTCGCGAAATTCTTCTGTTGGTCGATGCTTTGGCGCGCGAAAAGAACGTCACCCGCGAAGTGGTGTTCGGGGCGCTCGAAAGCGCGCTGGCTTCGGCAATGAAAAAGCGCTTCAAGGACGATGCGGACATCCGCGTCTCCATCGATCGTGAAACCGGCGGCCACGAAGGCTTTCGCCGGTGGCTGGTCGTGCCCGACGAGGCTGGCCTGCAAGAGCCCGACAAGCAGGAGCTGCTGTCCGAGGCGCGCGAAATGGCGCCCGACATCGAAGTGGGCGAGTACATCGAGGAAGCGCTCGAGCCGGTCGAGTTCGGCCGTATCGGCGCGCAGGCCGCCAAGCAGGCGATCCTGCAGAAGATCCGCGATGCCGAGCGCGAGCAGGTCCTGAACGACTTCCTCGACCGCGGCGAGACGATTATTTCCGGGTCCATCAAGCGGATGGACAAGGGCGACGTGATCATCGAAACCGGCAAGATCGAAGCGCGCCTGCCGCGCTCCGAGATGATCCCGAAGGAAAACCTGCGGGTCGGCGACCGCGTGCGCGCCTTCGTGCTGCGGGTCGACCACGCCGCGCGCGGCCAGCAGGTCATCCTGTCGCGCACTTCGCCCGAGTTCATCCGCCAATTGTTCGAAAACGAAGTGCCCGAGATCGAACAGGGCCTGCTGGAGATCAAGGCCGCGGCACGCGACCCGGGCGTGCGCGCCAAGATCGCCGTGGTGGCCTACGACAAGCGTATCGACCCGATCGGCACCTGCGTGGGCATGCGCGGTTCGCGCGTGACCGCCGTGCGCAACGAGCTGGGCGGCGAGCAGGTCGATATCGTGCTGTGGTCGGAAGACCCGGCGCAATTCGTGATCGGCGCGCTGGCGCCGGCCAACGTCGAGTCCATCGTGGTGGACGAAGACAAGCACGCGATGGACGTGGTGGTCGACGAGGAAAACCTGCCCAAGGCCATCGGCGCCAAGGGGCAGAACGTGCGCCTGGCGTCCGAGCTGACCGGCTGGCAGATCAACATCATGACGCCGGAGGAAAGCCTCAATCGCCAGGAAACCGAGCGTGCCGCGTTGCGCGCGACGTTCATGAGCAAGCTGGACGTCGACGAAGAGGTGGCCGACATCCTGATCGATGAAGGCTTCACCGGTATCGAAGAGATTGCCTACGTGCCCATGCAGGAACTGCTGGAGATCGAGGCATTCGACGAGGACACCATCAATGAGCTGCGTGCCCGTGCCCGCAATGCGCTGCTGACCGAGGCGATCGCCCAGGAAGAGCGCCTTGAAACGGCCCAGGACCTGCTCGAACTCGAGGGCATCACGCCGGAGCTGGCCGCCAAGCTGGCCGAACGGCAGGTGCATACGCGTGACGATCTGGCCGAGCTGTCGACCGACGAGCTGGCCGAGATCGCCGGCCTGCAGGAAGAGGAAGCCAGCGATCTGATCATGCGTGCCCGCGCCCACTGGTTCGACGAGGAATGAAACACGGCGCACGGTTGTACGGCGTAATGCCGAGAGTTCATGTTTGTAATTAGCTGCATATAGGGAAGAGAGCCTAATGTCGAGTAATACTGTCGCCCAGTTCGCTACCGAGCTGAAAATGCCTGCCAACGTGCTGCTCGAGCAGTTGCGTGCGGCCGGTGTTGACCTCAAATCGGTGGACGACGCCGTCACCGATAGCGACAAGGCGAAGTTGCTCGAATCGCTGCGTCGCGCGCATGGTGCGACCGAGGGCAAGAAAATCACCCTGACGCGTCGCCAGACCTCCGAGATCCGGCAGGCCGACGCCACCGGCCGCTCGCGCACGATCCAGGTCGAGGTGCGCAAGAAGCGCGTTTTCGTCAAGCGCGATCCGGCCGAGCTGGCCGCCGAGCAGGCCGCCGCGCGTGCGGAAGAAGCCGCGGCCGAGGCCGTGCCGGCCGAGGCGGCGCCCGCGCCGGCCGAACCGGTGCGCGCCGAGCCGGCGGTCGAGACGGCTGCCAAGCCGGTCGAGCCGCCCGTCGCCGAGGCGCCCGCCGAGCCCGTCGCGGCGCCGGCGGCCGAACCGCAATCCGAACAGCCCGCTCAGGCCGAAGCCCAGCCCGAGCCGACTCCCGCTGCCCAGGCCGAGCCTGAGCCGCAACCCGAGCCTCAACCGGAAGCCGCTCCTGCCCAGGCAGTCGCCGAGCCGGTCGAACCTGCAAAGAATGTATCTGTCACCGAGACCGAGGCTGAACAGGCCCGTCCGGAACCCGTTGTGCACGCCCAAACTGAACTGACCTCCAAAACCCCGGCTCCGGTCGCCCAGCCGTCCGCACCCGCTGAATCTCCCAAGAGCGCCAAGGCCGAACCGGCTGCCGCGCCCAAGACCACGGCCAAGCCGGGTGAGATCCGCCGCGCCGCCGCGCCGGCGGCGCCCGACCGCGCCCGCGAAGAGGCGCGCCGCGCCGCCGAGGCCGAGGCCGCCGCGCTGCGCGAGATGCTCAGCCGTCCGCGCAAGGTGCTGCGCGCGCCCGAGCCCGAGCCGCAGGCAGGCGCCCTGTCGGGCACGCTGCACAAGCCGGCCGGCAAGCCGGCCACCACGGCCGCGCCCAAGAAGGACGCCAAGCCGGGCGCGCCGGGTGCCAAGAAGACCATCAAGACCGCCGAGGTGTCCTCCACCTGGAGCGACGACAGCGCCCGCAAGAAGCCGGCCGACAACAAGCCCGCGGTCACCACGCGTGACGGCTGGCGCGCCGGCGGCAAGGGCGGCAGGGGCGGACGCAACAGCCGCAACCAGCACCAGGACCGTCGTCACGAGCAGGTGCAGCAGGAATTCATCGCGCGCGAGATCCACGTTCCCGAAACCATCAGCGTGGCCGACCTGGCCCACAAGATGTCGGTGAAGGCGGCCGAGGTCATCAAGCAATTGATGAAGCTGGGCCAGATGGTCACGATCAACCAGGTGCTGGACCAGGAAACCGCGATGATCGTGGTGCAGGAGTTCGGCCACATGGCGATCGCCGCCAAGCTGGACGATCCCGAGGCCTTCCTGGACGAAACCGCAGCGGTCACCGAGGCCGAGGCCGAGCCGCGCGCGCCGGTCGTGACCGTCATGGGCCACGTCGACCACGGCAAGACCTCGCTGCTGGATTACATCCGCCGCGCCAAGGTCGCCTCGGGCGAAGCCGGGGGCATTACCCAGCACATCGGCGCGTATCACGTCGAGACCGGCCGTGGCGTGGTGACCTTCCTGGACACCCCGGGCCACGAGGCCTTCACGGCGATGCGTGCGCGCGGCGCCAAGGCCACCGACATCGTCATCCTGGTGGTGGCGGCCGATGACGGCGTGATGCCGCAGACGCGCGAAGCCATCCACCATGCCAAGGCCGGCGGCGTGCCGCTGGTGGTGGCCGTCAACAAGATCGACAAGCCCGAGGCCAACCCCGAGCGCGTCAAGCAGGAACTGGTGGCCGAGGAAGTCGTGCCGGAAGAATACGGCGGCGACGTGCCGTTCGTGCCGGTGTCGGCCAAGACGGGCGCGGGCATCGACGATTTGCTCGAGAACGTGCTGTTGCAGGCCGAGATCCTGGAACTGAAGGCGCCGATCGAAGCGCCGGCCAAGGGCCTGGTCATCGAGGCGCGCCTGGACAAGGGTCGCGGCCCGGTTGCCACCATCCTGGTGCAAAGCGGCACGCTCAAGCGCGGCGATGTCGTGCTGGCCGGCGCCAGCTTCGGCCGCGTGCGCGCCATGCTGGACGAGAACGGCAAGCAGATCCAGACCGCCGGTCCGTCGATCCCGGTCGAGATCCAGGGCCTGACCGAAGTGCCGGCCGCCGGCGACGAGCTGATGGTGCTGTCCGACGAGCGCAAGGCGCGCGAGATCGCGCTGTTCCGCCAGGGCAAGTTCCGCGACGTCAAGCTGGCGCGCCAGCAGGCCGCCAAGCTGGAGTCCATGTTCGACAACCTGGGCGAGGGTACGCAGACCCTGGCGCTGATCGTCAAGACCGACGTGCAGGGTTCGCAGGAGGCGCTGGTGTCTTCGCTGACCAAGCTGTCGACCGACGAAGTGCGCGTGCAGGTGGTGCATGCCGCCGTGGGCGGCATCTCGGAAAGCGACGTCAACCTGGCCATCGCCTCCAATGCGGTGGTGATCGGGTTCAACGTGCGCGCCGAGCAAAGCGCCAAGAAGCTGGCCGAGACCAACGGTATCGACCTGCGCTACTACAACATCATCTACGACGCGGTCGACGAAGTGAAGGCCGCCATGTCGGGGATGCTGGCTCCCGAGAAGCGCGAAGAGGTCATCGGCCTGGTCGAAGTGCGCGAGGTCTACACGATCTCCCGTATCGGCACGGTGGCGGGCTGCATGGTGCTCGACGGCGTGGTGCGCCGCGATTCGCAGGTTCGACTGCTGCGCAACAACGTGGTTCAATGGACGGGCCATCTCGATTCGCTGCGCCGTTTCAAGGACGACGTCAAGGAAGTCAAATCCGGCTTCGATTGCGGCCTGACCCTGCGCGGCAACAACGACCTGCAGCTGGGCGACCAGCTGGAAGTCTTTGAAATCAAGGAGATCGCGCGCACGCTGTAAGGTGCGAGGCGATACAGCAATCTTTACATGAGCCGTCACAAGTCCAAATCCATCCCCGGCCGCAATCTGCGGCTGGCCGACCAGATCCAGAAGGATCTGGCCGGGATCATCCAGCGCGAGATCGATATGACCCGCGCCGGACTGATCACGCTTTCGGGTGTGGAGCTGTCGGCCGACTACGCGCATGCCAAGGTGTATTTCACGGTGTTGGGCGCCGAGCCCGACACCGCTGCCGCCTTGCTGAACGAGAAGGCCGGCTGGCTGCATTCGCAGCTGTACAAGCTGCTGCACATCCATACTGTTCCCACCCTGCGGTTCGTGCATGATCCGCAAATCACCCGCGGCATCGAGATGTCGATGCTGATCGATCGTGCCAACCGGCCCGGTCCGCACTCGGGTGTTCCCGACGAGCCCGAAGACCAGTCCTGACCGGGCTGTCGTCGCTGCTTTTTCTCCTTTTTCCGGATTCGACGATGGCTAAACGACGCGGGCTCGCGCTCGACGGTGTGCTGTTGCTGGACAAACCCGTGGGTTTGTCCAGCAACCACGCCTTGCAGCGAGCCAAGCGCACCGTGGACGCGGCCAAGGCCGGTCATACGGGAACGCTGGACCCTTTCGCCACCGGCCTGCTGGTTTGCTGCATGGGCCGGGCTACCAAGATCTCGGGCCGCATGCTCGAGGCCGACAAGACCTACCAGGCCACGCTGCAGTTTGGCGAGGAGACCGACTCGGGCGACCTGACCGGCCACATCGTGGCCCGGGCCCCGGACGGATTTGCCGGTGTCGAAGAGGCGGCGCTGCGCGATGTGCTGTCACGTTTCGTGGGCACGATCGAGCAGATCCCGCCCATGTATTCGGCGCTCAAGCGCGACGGCAAGCCGCTTTACGAGTACGCCCGGGCGGGCATCGAGCTGGACCGTCCGCCCAGGCAGGTGACCATCCGCCACATCGAGCTGCTGTCGTTCTCCGGGATGCAGGCGCAGATCGATGTGGCCTGCAGCAAGGGCACCTATATACGCACGCTGGCCCAGGACATCGGCCGCGCGCTGGGCTGCCATGCCCACCTGGCGGCGCTGCGGCGCACGCACGTCGGGCCGTTTTCGCTGGACCGCGCCGTAACCCTGGAAGCCCTGCAGGCGATGCCCGACGCCAAGCAGGCCTTGCTTGCCATGAATGAATTGCCGGCGGGCCTGCTGCCCGCCACCTGAACTTAAAGGACCTGCTATGACCCGCGCCCTGCGCAACGTCGCCATCATTGCCCACGTGGACCACGGCAAAACGACCCTGGTCGACCAATTGCTACGCCAATCCGGCACTTTCCGCGAGAACCAATCGGTGGCCGAACGGGTCATGGATTCGAACGACATCGAGAAAGAACGCGGCATCACCATTCTGGCCAAGAACTGCGCCGTCGAATACGAAGGCACGCACATCAACATCGTCGACACCCCGGGACACGCCGACTTCGGCGGCGAAGTCGAGCGGGTGCTGTCGATGGTCGATGGCGTCCTGCTGCTGGTCGATGCCGTCGAAGGCCCCATGCCGCAGACCATCTTCGTCACGCGCAAGGCGCTGGCCCTGGGCCTCAAGCCCATCGTGGTGGTCAACAAGATCGACCGTCCGGGCGCGCGTCCGGATTTCGTGATCAATGCCACCTTCGAGCTTTTCGACAAGCTGGGCGCCACGGAAGAGCAGCTGGACTTCCCGGTGGTGTACGCCTCGGGCCTGTCGGGCTACGCCGGCCTGACCGACGACGTGCGTTCGGGCGACATGCGGCCGCTGTTCGAGGCCATCATGAAGTACGTGCCGCAGCGCGATGACGATGCCAACGGGCCGCTGCAGATGCAGATCATCTCGCTGGACTACAACAGCTACGTCGGCAAGATCGGCGTGGGCCGCATCAACCGCGGCCGCATGCGCGGCAACATGGACGTCGCGTTCCGCTTCGGGCCCGATGGCGAGGTCCAGCGCGGCCGCATCAACCAGGTGATGAAATTCAGCGGCCTGGAGCGCGTCGTGGTGGACGAGGCCGAAGCCGGCGACATCGTGCTGGTCAACGGCATCGAAGACCTGCACATCGGTTCGACCATCACCGACCCGTCCACGCCCGAGGGCTTGCCGGTACTGCGCATCGACGAACCCACGCTGACCATGAACTTCATGGTCAACACCTCGCCGCTGGCCGGCCGCGAAGGCAAGTTCGTGACCAGCCGCCAGATCCGCGACCGCCTGGAGCGCGAGCTGAAGTCCAACGTGGCGCTGCGCGTACGCGACACCGGCGACGATACGGTGTTCGAAGTCTCGGGCCGTGGCGAACTGCACCTGACCATCCTGCTGGAGAACATGCGTCGCGAGGGCTACGAGCTGGCCGTGTCGCGCCCGCGCGTGGTCTTCAAGGAAATCGACGGCGTGAAATGCGAGCCGTTCGAGGCGCTGACGGTCGACGTCGAGGACGCCCACCAGGGCGGCGTGATGGAAGAGCTGGGCCGCCGCAAGGGCGACCTGCAGGACATGCAGCCCGATGGCCGTGGCCGTACCCGCCTGGAATACGTCATTCCGGCGCGCGGCTTGATCGGCTTTCAGAACGAGTTCCTGACGCTGACGCGCGGCACCGGCCTGATGAGCCATATTTTCCACGAGTACGCGCCGCTGCGCGAAGGTTCGATCGGCGAGCGCCGCAACGGCGTGCTGATCAGCCAGGATAACGGCGACGCGGTGGCCTACGCCCTGTGGAAGCTGCAGGATCGCGGCCGCATGTTCGTCAGCCCCGGCGAGCCGCTGTACGAAGGCATGATCATTGGCATCCACAGCCGCGACAACGACCTGGTGGTCAACCCCATCAAGGGCAAGCAGCTGACCAACGTTCGCGCGTCGGGCACCGACGAGGCCGTGCGCCTGGTGCCGCCGATCCAGATGTCGCTCGAGTATGCGGTCGAGTTCATCGACGACGATGAACTGGTCGAGATCACGCCCAAGTCGATCCGCCTGCGCAAGCGCTACCTGCAAGAGCACGAGCGCCGCCGCGCTTCGCGCGAAAACGCGTAACAAACGTGCCGGCCGCCTTCAGGCGGCGGTGCCAGCGCAAGGGTTGTGGCCGTGGCGGCCACAACCCTTTTCACATGCAGCCGCCGCGATTGCAGGTGGCCAGCCCGGTGATCGAGTAGGCCGGCATGTCCGGCACGGCGGCAAAGTCGGGGCGCCGGTCGTGGTCGACATAGACGCGCAGCGGCAGGCCCTGCCGCCTCAGCGTTTCCAGGGCGCGCCGCAACGTGGGGTAGGATTCGCGGTGCAAGCGGCCGGCCTGCGGGCTGATGCAGGCTTGCACGACGGGATTGCCGTCACGCGTGAATACCGCGCACAGGTCGCCGAAGGGCAGGTCGTCGAGCCGGGCCACGAGCACATTGGAGTAGTGGCCCAAGCCCGTGGCGGGAGGAAGGGTGCGGCGCCACTGCCAGGCGCCCCACCCGGGTATGTGCCCCCAGGCGGGAACGCCCCAGCCGATCGCGCCGTCCGAGCCCGATGCGAGGCAGAAGTGGTCGCGCAGGCCGCGGATGTCCGCGAGCCTGGCGCGCTTGAGCTCGCCGCCATACTTGCCGCCCAGGTATTGGCCGTCGGCCAGGCCGTGGATTGGCCAGGGCTCGTTGCCCGAGAGTTCGCGCATGCGCGCCCGCAACGAGGGGCGATGCGCTTGGTCGTACGTCAGCGGGGCGTAGCCGGAAGGGCAATTGCCATAGCCGCGCACCAGGATCAGTTCGGAAGCGGCCCAGGCGCGCGCGCCCGGCAACAGCAGGCACAGCAGCGACGCGGCCAGCCAGCCGGCACGCGGGGAGATCCGCCTCATGGGAGCAGCCCTCCCACGCCGCAAGGCGCAATGGAGAGGATTTCTGCGCGCGAGAACAGGCGGTAGATCTGCGGATCGGTCCAAACGTCGGATTCGACCCGCAGCGATGTAGGCCTGTTTGCCGCATGGCAGGTGATGATGCGCGCGACGTGTTCGTCGAAGTGGCGGCGCGCCTTGCCGTAGCGTTGCACGGCGCAGGCAATGCGCAGCGCTTGCGGCGAGGCCTGTCCTTCGGGATGGAAGCGCGCGCACACGAAGGGCGTGGAGCCGGTGTGCAGCTGGCCGATGTGGTAGGCCTCGATGACGGCGGAAGGGTAGTCGTGCACCGCGCCGGCGTGCGCCAGCGGCCAGGCGGCCAGCAGCGCGGCCAGCGCGGGTACGGTGAATTTAAATGGGGGCATAACGAGCGAAGCGTCGGACTGCGAATTGCGTGGCAGTCTAGGGCCTGGCCGGCGCCGTGGGCGCTCGCGCGTCGTGTGTTATGCCAAAGTAGATGCTTCCTTTGCGTCTGGTTATTCTTTCTGGGTAACAACCAGGCGTTATTCCTGGTTATGCCGGGAGGGAAGGCGCGTACTGACTGTCCGTCCTGCCTTGCTTGTCGTGGAATTCGACCACCTTGCGCACGACTTTGGCGGGGTCGTCCTCGATGATGAAGAGATTCAGGTCGTGGGCCGCGATCATGCCGTTGGCCAGCAATTGCTCGCCCAGCCAGTCGACCAGGCCGTGCCAGAATTCGCTGCCCACCAGCACGATGGGGGCGGGCGGGACCTTGCCGGTCTGGATCAGGGTCAGCGCCTCGAACAGCTCGTCCAGGGTGCCGAACCCGCCGGGCATGGCGACATAGGCCATGCTGTGCATGAAGAAGGTGGCCTTGCGGGAGTAGAAGTACTCGAACGACAGGCTGATGGTCTGGTATTCGTTGTTGTGCGCTTCGTGGGGCAGGCTGATGTTCAGGCCGACGCTGGTGCCGCCGGCCTCGAAGGCGCCTTTGTTGGCCGCTTCCATGATGCCGGGGCCGCCCCCGGCGATGATCGCGAAACCGGCGCCGGCCAGGGCTGCCGAGATCGCCGCACAGGTTTCATAATAGGGCGATTCGCGGCTGATGCGGGCGCTGCCGAACATGCTGACCGCGGGACCGATGTCGGCCAATTTCTCGGCCGCGGTCTTTATCTCTGACATAATCACCGGAATTTGTTTGCCGGCGGGTGTCTCAAGCTCTGCCTTTGTAACCATGAAAAAAACCTTATTGCTGGTAGACGGTTCGAGCTACTTGTACCGTGCTTTCCACGCCATGCCCGACCTGCGCAATGCGCAGGGCGAACCCACGGGTGCGCTTTATGGCGTGGTCAATATGTTGCGCAAGCTCGTTCAGGATCATAAGGCAGAGTATGCCGTATGCGTTTTCGATGCACGCGGAAAAACATTCCGGGACGATTTGTTCCCTGACTACAAGTCGCACCGCCCGCCCATGCCCGAAGACCTGGCGGCGCAGATCGAGCCGATCCACGAGGCCGTACGCGCCCTGGGCTGGCCGCTGCTGGCCATCGAAGGGGTGGAGGCGGACGACATCATCGGCACGCTGGCGCGGCAGGCCAGCGCGCAAGGCATCGACACCATCGTCTCCACGGGCGACAAGGACCTGGCGCAACTGGTCGACCCGCACGTCACGCTGGTCAACACCATGAGCGGCGAGGTGCTCGACGTTGCCGGGGTGAACGACAAGTTCGGCGTGCCGCCGGAGCGCATCGTCGATTACCTGATGCTGGTCGGCGACACGGTCGACAATGTGCCCGGCGT
This sequence comes from Bordetella bronchiseptica, assembly GCF_900636925.1. Classification (NCBI taxonomy): domain Bacteria; kingdom Pseudomonadati; phylum Pseudomonadota; class Betaproteobacteria; order Burkholderiales; family Alcaligenaceae; genus Bordetella; species Bordetella bronchiseptica. The sequence continues at coordinate 3,082,656 of NZ_LR134326.1, read as the reverse complement.
GAACAAGGTCGGACCCAAGACGGCCGTCAAGTGGCTGGCCGAACATGGCTCCATCGACGCGCTGGTGGCCGCCGCCGACAGCGTCAAGGGCGTGGCCGGCAACAATCTGCGCGAAGCCATTCCGAACTTTCCGCTCACGCGCACGCTGCTGACGGTCAAGTGCGACTGCGACCTGACCGGCCATGTGTCGGATTGGGAAGACCTGGCATGGCGCGAGCGCGACGCGGCCACATTGACCGCGCTGTTCGACCGCTACGGTTTTCGCACCTGGCTGCGCGAACTGACGGGCGACCAGGAGCGCCTGCCCACGGGGGACGCACGCGCCGTGCCGCAGGCCGTCGCGCCGGCCGAGCTGGACTACCGCATCATCACCGACTGGGCCGCCTTCGATGCCTGGATGGCGCTGGTGGAGGACGCGCCGCTGGTGGCGCTGGATACGGAAACCACGTCGCTCGACGAGATGCAGGCGCGGCTGGTGGGCCTGTCGATGGCGGTCAAGCCGGGCGTGGCCTGCTACATCCCGGTGGCGCACCGTGGCCCCGAGGCGGGCGATCAATTGCCCAGGGACGAGGTCATCGCGCGCCTGCGCGGCTGGCTGGAGGACGCCGGGCGCGCCAAGCTGCTGCACCATGCCAAATACGATACCCATGTCTTCGCCAACGAAGGAGTGAGCCTGGCGGGCGTGGCCGAGGACACGATGCTGCAGGCCTATGTGCTGGAGTCGCATCGCGGCGTGGGCCTGAACGACCTGGCCCAGCGGTTTCTCGGGCGCAGCGGCGTGAACTACGAAGACCTGTGCGGCAAGGGCGCCAAGCAGATCGGTTTCGACGAGGTGGCGGTCGCCCTGGCGGGGCATTATTCCTGCGAGGATTCCGATTTCACGCTGCAGTTGCACGAGGTGCTGCGCCCGCGCGTGGCCGAGGACGAAGGGCTGGAGCGCACCTACCTGCTGGAGCTGCAGGTCTCGCGCGTGCTGACCGTGGTCGAGCGCAACGGCGTGAAGGTCGATGCCCAGGAGCTGGGGCGCCAGAGCCACAAGCTGGGCCAGGAAATGCTGGCGCTGGAGCAGCGCGCCTACGAGCTGGCCGGCCAGCCGTTCAACCTGAACTCTCCCAAGCAATTGGGCGAGATCCTGTTCGGCCGCATGGGGCTGCCGGTCGTGCGCAAGACCGCGGGCGGCGCCCCCTCGACCGACGAGGAAGTGCTGTCCAAGCTGGCGCAGGACTACCCGCTGCCGCAGGTGCTGCTGGAATACCGGGGCCTGTCCAAGCTGAAGTCCACCTACACCGACAAGCTGCCGCGCATGATCAACCCGGCCACCGGCCGCGTGCATACGCACTATTCGCAGGCGGCGGTGATCACCGGCCGGCTGGCGTCGTCGGATCCCAACCTGCAGAACATCCCGGTGCGCACCGAGGCCGGCCGGCGCGTGCGCGAGGCCTTCATCGCCGAGCAGGGCAAGCTGCTGTCGGCCGACTACTCGCAGATCGAACTGCGCATCATGGCGCACGTTTCGGATGACGCCAACCTGCAGCGTGCCTTCGCGGCGGGCGAGGATATCCACCGCGCGACCGCCTCCGAGGTGTTCGGCGTGCCGCTGGCCGAGGTCGGCGCCGAGCAGCGCCGCGCCGCGAAGGCGATCAATTTCGGACTGATCTACGGCATGGGCGTGTTCGGGCTGGCTTCCAACCTGGGCATTACGCGCGATGCCGCGCAAGCCTACATCGACCGCTATTTCACCCGCTATCCCGGCGTGGCGCGCTACATGGACGACACGCGCCGGCTGGCGCGCGACCAGGGCTACGTCGAGACGGTATTCGGCCGCAGGCTGCAGCTGCCGGACATCCGCGCCGCCTCCGGGCCGCGCCGCCAGGGCGCCGAGCGGGCCGCCATCAATGCGCCGATGCAGGGTACCGCCGCCGACCTGATCAAGATGGCCATGGTGGCGGTGCAGGACTGGCTGGACGCCGAGCGCCTGCGCACCCGCATGATCATGCAGGTGCACGACGAACTGGTGCTGGAGGTGCCCGACGAGGAACTGGCGGCGGTCGCCGAAGCGCTGCCGCGGCTGATGTGCGACGTGGCCACGCTGCGCGTGCCGCTGGTGGCCGAGGTGGGCATGGGCACGAACTGGGAACAGGCGCACTGATGCGGCCCCGGCCGGCGTCCGCGCCGGCCGGATACTGTCTGACAGTCATTTTTGATTTGGCGCTTGCAACGATATAATGTTGCGCTTTCCCGCCTGAATCGCCCCTCGCCATGCTGCTGCTCTGGATACTGCTTGCCACGATTGCTGGCGGCCTGATCGCCGTCTCGATCGCCAGCTGGCTGGCCTATCGCGTGTTCGCGAAGTACCTGCACCACATGGTCAGCCTGTCGGTGGGCGTACTGTTGTCGGTGGCGCTGCTGCACCTGCTGCCCGAGGCGTTCGAAACGGCGCACGCCGACGCGCGGGCCCTGTTCGCGCTGATGCTGGCCGGCCTGATCGGCTTCTTCGTGCTGGAGAAGATCGCGCTGCTGCGCCACAGCCACCACCACGAGGGCGACGGGCACCATCATCACAAGGGCCACGACCGGCACGAGGCCGGCCGAGGCGGCGTGCTCATCCTGGTGGGCAGTTCGCTGCACAACTTGGCCGACGGCGTGCTGGTGGCGGCCGCCTTCCTCACCGACCCCATGCTGGGCGTGCTGACCGCGGCGTCGATCATCGTGCACGAGGTGCCGCACAAGCTGGGCGATTTCGTGGTGCTGCTCAACGCAGGCCTGGCGCGGGGCAGGGCATTTTCGCTGATCCTGTTCACCAGCCTGTGCACGGCGGCAGGCGGCGTTGTAGGATACTTCGTATTGCAGGAGGCGCAGGCGGCAGTGCCCTATGTCCTGGTCGTGGCCGCCAGCAGCTTCCTGTACATCTCGGTTGCCGACCTGATGCCGCAAATGCACGAACGCGTTTCGCTGGCCGATGCGGTGCCGCAGTTGTTGCTGGTGGGCGCCGGCGTGCTGCTCATCTATGGCGTCACCTCGTTCATGCATCATGAGCATGACCCGGCCCACGAGCACGGGCAACATGCCATCGAGGCGGCAGACCACCGGCATTGACCGCGGCGCGGCGGCAGGAGGGCGGCCATTCCCTGTCCATGCCCAGGAGTTGCCATGAGTTTCGCCGCCGCCGCGGGTAGTACCGCACCCACCACGATCCATACCGACACCCAGGGCCTGTCGCACGGCGATTTCGAACTGGCGGTGCCGGGCGGTCCGGTGGCCGCCTATTACGCCGCGCCGGCCGGGCGCGAGCAATTGCCCATCGTGCTGGTGGTGCAGGAGATTTTCGGCCTGCACGAGCACATCAAGGATGTCTGCCGCCGCCTGGCGCACGATGGCTATCTGGCGGTCTCGGTCAACCTGTACCAGCGCCAGGGCGACGCCTCGCGCTACGACAACATTCCCAGGCTGGTCGCCGAACTGGTGAGCAAGGTGCCGGACGAGCAGGTCCATGCCGACCTGGACGCCAGCCTGGCCTGGGCTGCCGCCCATGGCGGCGATGCCGCGCGGGTGGGGGTGACGGGCTTTTGCTGGGGCGGACGCACCACCTGGATGTATGCGGCCCGCAATCCCGCCGTGAAGGCGGGCGTGGCCTGGTACGGCCGCCTGTCCTCAGGCCATGGCCCCTTGATCAAGCAAGTGCCGCTGGACGTGGCCGGGAGCCTGCATGCGCCGGTGCTGGGGCTGTATGGCGGCAAGGACGAAAGCATTCCGCTGGACGATGTGCGGGCCATGGAAGCACGCCTGCAGCAGGGCGGCGCGCCCGCCCAGGCATCGCGCATCGTGGTGTATCCGCAGGCCGGGCATGCCTTCCTGGCCGATTACCGCCCCAGTTACCGCGCCGCCGATGCGCAGGACGGCTGGCGGCGCATGCTGGATTGGTTCGCGCTGTACCTGTAGCGGGCCGGGGCCTGCCCGTGCTCGGGCAGGCCCTCAGTTGCCCGCGTCGCGCAGGCGGCTGGGCAGGAGTTCGCCATGGCGCGCCAGCAGCGGATACGCCGATGCGCCCACCACGTGCGAGTTGATGCCCTTGAGATCGCGCAGGATGTCCAGGTAGAGCGCGCCGACCTCGGCGGCATCGACCTTGCCGGACTTGATCTGCTGCAGCTGCGTTTCGGCGGCTTCCGCCTCGAGGGCGCGAAAACGCGCCTTTTCGCCCGCCAGCGCGCGCGCCTGGCGCAGGTCGTCGGTGACGAACAGCGCGGCGGCCTGGCGCTGGTTGGCGATCAGCTCGCCCAGCGTGGCGTCCAGGCTGGCGCGCTGCTCGGCCGACAGCAGCAGGCCTTGCTTGCGCAGGCGGCCGATATGGTTGAGCAGGCCGTGGTACGCAATATCGCCGGCGTGGCCGATGTTGCTGCAGAACGCCAGGATGGCGTCGAGCCGCTGGTGATCCTCGCGCGTCATGTTTTCCTGGTCGAGCGTGGCCAGGTAGGTGGTGATGGCGGTCTCCAGCTTGTCCAGCGCGCTGTCGAGCTGGCGTGCCTGCACCATGCGGTGCCGGTTGTCGCGCTTGAAACCGGCGCGGGCATACAGCAGCAGGGTCTGCAGCATGTCGGCCATGCGCAATGCCTCGCGCGCGGCGTTGCCCAGCGCGACGGCCGGCACGTCATGGGCCCATTCGTCCAGGTATTGCGGCCGCGCCGGGTCGTTGGGATCGGCGCGCTTGGGCAGCCAGCGCGTCAACAGCGCGGCGTACGGCGTGAGAATGGGCAGGAAAACCAGCGCGATCACGACGTTGAACAAGGTGTGGAAGTTGGCCACCGCGTGCGCGGGGTCGCCGGCCAGTCCGCTGAGCCAGGGTTGCAGCCAGGGCAGCAGGATGATGCCGGCCAGTACGCCGGCCACGCGCGTGAGCAGGTTGCCCAGCGGCAGGCGGCGAGCGGCCGGGTCGTCGCCGGTAACGCCTTCGATCATCGGATTGATGGCGGTGCCCAGGTTGGCGCCCAGCACCAGCGCGAAGGCCAGCGCAGGATTGACCATGTCGTGGCTGGCCAGCGACATGACCAGCACCACGACGGCCACGCTGGAGTGCGCGGCCCAGGTCAGGGCCGCCGCCAGCAGCACCGCGGCGACCGGCTGGCTGGCCAGCGCGTCGAGCAAGACGCCCAGCAAGGGCGCGGTCTCGAAGGGCTGGAACAGCTGCACCAACTGGTGCAGCGACAGCAGCAGCAGCCCCAGGCCGATGAATACCCGTCCCAGGTCGCGGGTGCGGCCGGGCGCGGCGCGGCGGAACATCCACACGCCGGCCAGGATGAGGATGGGCGCCAGCGAGGTCAGGTCGAACGACAGCAGCTGCACGATGAGGGTGGTGCCGACGTTGGCGCCCAGCATGGCGGCCAGCGCCGGCACCAGCGCCACCACCCCGCCGGCGGCGAAGCCGGTGATCATCAGTCCGGTGGCGGTGCTGCTTTGCAGCGCGGCGGTAATGCCCAGGCCGGAGGCGAAGGCGCGCAACCGCGTCCCGAGCGCGCGTCCCAGCGCGATGCTCAGCGCGGCGCCGAAGGCGCGCTGCACGCCGGTCTGCACCATGTGCACGCCCCACAGCAGCAGGGCTACGTAGCCCGCGAAATCGAGCAGCGGCAGCAGTCCGGACATGGCTCTCCCAGGGACAGGGGCGCCGTGCGCAGGGCGCGGCGCCAATATATGACATGAAATAATTCTGTAATCATCGCACGCCGCGCCTCGCAGCGGAAATCCGGGCCGGCGCGTATGATGCTATCGACCGCCATGGCGGGCGGTGGACCCAGATACGGAGTGTGCGCGTGGCAGTTTCCGTTTTCGACCTTTTCAAGATAGGCATAGGGCCGTCCAGTTCGCATACGGTGGGCCCGATGCGGGCGGCGCTCCTGTTCGCGCAGGGGCTGGAGCGCGATGGCCTGCTGGCGCGCGTGGCCAGCGTGCGCGCCGAGCTCTATGGGTCGCTGGGCGCGACCGGCAAGGGGCACGGCACCGACAAGGGCGTGCTGCTGGGGTTCATGGGCCAGGCGCCCGATACGGTCGACCCCGCGGCCATCGCCGGCATGCTGCAGGCCGTGCGCGCCAATCGGCGCGTGTCGTTGCTGGGGCGGCATGACGTGCCGTTCGTCGAAAAAGAGCATATGTTGTTCTATCGCCGCGAGGCGTTGGCCGAACATCCTAACGGGATGAAGTTTCACGCTTTTGACGCCGATGGCCAACTGTTGCGCGAATCGCGCTATCTGTCGGTGGGCGGCGGCTTCGTGGTCACGGCCGGCGCGGCCAATGCCCAGGTCATCGGCGCGCACGACCAGCTGCCGTACCCGTTTCGCACCGGACGCGAGCTGCTGGACATGTGCCGCGCCAGCGGCCACTCGGTGGCGGGCCTGATGATGCGCAACGAGCTGACCTGGCGCGGCGCCGCCGAGATCGAGCAGGGGCTGGACCGTATCTGGGAGGTCATGCAGGAGTGCGTGGCCCGCGGCTGCGGCATCGGCCATCCGGAGGCCGACGGCGACCTGCCGGGCCCGCTCAAGGTGCGCCGGCGCGCGCCGGAGCTGTATCGCGCGCTGACGCAGCGCGCCGAGCGCACGCTGTCCGACCCCTTGTCGGTGATGGACTGGGTGAACCTGTACGCCATGGCCGTCAACGAGGAAAACGCCGCGGGCGGCAGGGTGGTGACGGCGCCGACCAATGGCGCGGCCGGCATCATTCCGGCGGTGCTGCATTATTACGACCGTTTTGTCCCGGCCGCCAACCGGGCGGGCGTGCACGATTTCCTGCTGACGGCGGCGGCCATCGGCCTGCTGTACAAGTACAACGCCTCGCTGTCGGGCGCCGAGGTGGGCTGCCAGGGCGAGGTGGGCGTGGCCTGTTCGATGGCGGCCGGCGCGCTGGCCGCCGTGCAGGGCGGCAGCGTCGAACAAGTCGAGAACGCCGCCGAGATCGGCATGGAGCACAACCTGGGCCTGACCTGCGACCCGGTGGGCGGGCTGGTGCAGATTCCGTGCATCGAACGCAACGCCATGGCCTCGGTCAAGGCCGTCAACGCGGCGCGCATGGCGTTGCGCGGCGACGGACATCACTACGTCTCGCTGGATTCCGTCATCAAGACCATGCGCGAAACCGGCGCCGACATGAAGACCAAATACAAGGAAACCGCGCGCGGCGGGTTGGCGGTGAATATCGTGGAGTGCTGACGGCATCGTGTGCCAGCCCCCTTGCGGGGAGGGACACCGCCTGCAGGTGCCTGTCCCCGCCGGGACAGGCACCCCTCCCTGTGGGGGGGGACAGGCACGCCGGGGGTGGAGTTTGCGGGTGCCAGTCCCCCTGCGGGGACAGGCACCCGGGGTTGGAGTTTGCGGGTGCCAGTCCCCTGCGGGGACAGGCACCCGGGGTTAGAGTTTTTCCTCTACCCCGTAGAACTTCACGCCGAGGTGGATGCGTTCGCGGCCCTGGGCGCGGCGGTGGCGGTTGGTGTCGCGCAGCGAGTAGACGCAGCCGCAGTATTCCTGCTGGTAGAAGTTTTCGCGCTTGCTGATTTCGATCATGCGCTGCGAGCCGCCGCCCTTGCGCCAGTTGTAGGTCCAGTACACCAGGTCGTCGTAGCGGGCGGCGGCGCGTTCGCCGCAGCCGTTGATCTGGTTCATGTCTTTCCAGCGCGAGATGCCCAGCGAGCTGGTGATGGTGTCGAAGCCGTGCTCGTGCGCATACAGGGCGGTGCGCTCGAAGCGCATGTCGAAGCAGGCGGTACAGCGGATGCCGCGTTCGGGCTCGTTTTCCATGCCCTTGACGCGCTCGAACCAGTTGTCCATGTCGTAGTCGGCGTCGATGAATTCGATGCCGTGCTCTTCGGCGAAGCGGATGTTCTCGTTCTTGCGGATCTCGTACTCTTTGACCGGATGGATATTCGGGTTGTAGAAGTAGATCGCGTAGTCGATGCCGGAGGCCGTCATGGCTTCCATGACTTCGCCGGAACAGGGCGCGCAGCACGAGTGCAGCAGCACCTTGCGGCGGCCGGCGGGCAGTTCGAGTGTGGGGCGCACGAGTTGGGACATGGCGTGAAAAGCGGCTTTGCAGCGGGGAAAAACCGTTATTTTACTTCGGCTTGCGCGATCGTGCCGTCCTGCAGCACGGTTTGCCACAATTCGCACACCGTGGCGCGCTCGGCGGCCAGTTGCCCGGGCGGCACGCGCGCCTTGTCCACACCCTTCAGGCGCAGCTGGTGCTGCGCCCGCCGCAGCGTGCGGTAGGCGTCGCCGGCGGCCAGCGCCAGCGGCGCCGGGATCAGGCCCGCTTCGCCGGCCAGGCGCAGCAGCGCGATATTGCCCAGGTTGTTTACCAGCACCCGATGCGTGGCCGCATGGCACAGCACCAGGTATTGGGTGACGAATTCCACGTCCACCATGCCGCCGCGGTCATGCTTGACGTCGAACAGCTCGGAGCGGTTAGGGTGCCCGGCGCTGATCTTGTCGCGCATGCCGAGCACCTCGCCGCGCAGCGCCTGCACGTCGCGCGGCATGACCAGGATGTCGGCGCGGATGCGCTCGAAGCGCGCGCCGGCCTCGGTGTCGCCGGCGGCGTAGCGCGCGCGCGTGAGCGCCTGGTGCTCCCAGGGCCAGGCGTGCGAGCGCTGGTATTGCTCGAAGGCCTCCAGCGAGACGGCCAGCAGCCCGGCGTCGCCGTCGGGGCGCAGCCGCAGGTCGACTTCGTACAGGCGGCCCGACGACGTCATGGTCGATAGCCACGAGGTCATGCGCCGGCCCAGCTTGGCGTAGAGTTCGGCGGCGTCCTCGCGGTCGTCGTCGAACAGGAACACCAGGTCCAGGTCGGAGGCGTAGCCCAGCTCCTTGCCGCCCAGCTTGCCGTAGGCGATGACGGCCAGGTGCGGCTCGGCGCCGGGCCGCCGGTTGACCAGCGGCCAGACGCGGCGGATGGTCTCGGCCAGCAGCAGGTCGGCCAGCGCCGAGAGCTGGTCGGCCAGTTTCTCCACCGTCAATTCGCCTTCGAGGTCCTGCGCCAGCAGCTGGAAGCTGGCCTGGCGCTGGACGTCGCGCATCAGATTCATCTGCCGTTCGATGTCGGGCTCGCCGTCGGGCAGCCGGCAGGCGTCGAGGTCGGCGGCCAGCTGGCGCGCGACCTGGGCGAAATCCAGGGGTTCGAACAGCGTGCGCCAATCGATCAGGCTGTCCAGCAACAGGGGGTGCTGGGTCAGGTACTGGGCCGCCCAGGGGCTGGCCGCCACCATGCGCGCCACGCGGGCCAGGGTATCGGGGTACTCGGCCAGCAGCGCCAGGTAGGCGCTGCGCTGCGCGATGGTTTCGATGAGGTCGAACAGGCGCAGCGCGGCATCCATGGGCGCGCTGGTCTGCGCCGCCGCCGTCAGCGCCGCCGGCAGCAGCGCTTCGAGCCGGTGCCGGCTGCTGTCGGGCAGGCTGCGTACCCGATGGCTGCCCAGCAGCGTCTCGGTGCGGCGCAGCAGGTCCTCGGCGTGCTCGGGAAAGTCGCGCTGGATCTGTCCGGCCAGGCGCTCCTCGATATCGTGCAGGGCGCCGGCATGCGGGCGCATGCCGTGTCCGTTGGCGGGCGTGCGCGCGGGGGCGGGGCTGTCGTCCTCCTCGCCCATGCCTGCCAGGCGGAAGGCGTTGCGGAAGGTTTGCGACACGAAGGCGCGATGCTCGGCCAGCGTGCGCTCGAAGGCGGCCGGTTCGTAGCCCAGGGCCGCCGCCAGCGCTGCGCGCTGGGCCGGGTCTGCCGGCAGCAGATGGGTCTGCTCGTCCTCGCGGTATTGCAGGGCATGCTCGGTGCGGCGCAGGAAGCGATAGGCGGCTTCCAGCTTTTGCGCGTCGCCCTCGGGCACCAGCCCGGCGGCGCGCTCGGCGTGCAGCGCTTCGAGCAGGCCGCGGCGTTGCAGCGCCGGCATGCGGCCGCCGCGGATGAGCTGCGACAACTGCACGATGAACTCGATCTCGCGGATGCCGCCATCGCCCAGCTTGATGTTGTTGGCGCTGTCCACGCCGTTGCGCGCCAGGGCGCGGCGCTGCCAGTCCTGGCGTATGCGCTCGCGCAGGGCGCGCAGCGCCGCCAGGGCGTCGAAGTCGAAATACTTGCGGTAGACGAACGGCACGCGCAGGCTTTCGAGCTGGCGCGCCTGGGCGTCCGGGTTGCTGTCGGCAAACGCTTGCGCCGGCATCAGCCTGGCCTTGAGCCAGGCGTAGCGTTCCCACTCGCGCCCCTGGCCGATGAGATAGTGCTCCAGCGCGTCCAGGCTCCAGGCCAGCGGTCCGGCGTCGCCATCGGGGCGCAGCCGCAGGTCGGTGCGAAAGACCTGGCCATCGGCATCGACTTCCGACAGCACCGGCATCATGCGGCGGGTCAGGCGGCCGTAGAACTCGTGGTTGCTGATGCGCCGCGGGCCGTCGGTCTCGCCTTCGTCACCGTACAGCATGACCAGGTCGATATCGGAGGAAACGTTCAGCTCGCGGCCGCCCAGCTTGCCCATGCCGACGATCAGCATTTCCTGCGGATCGCCCGTGCTCTGTTCGCGCGGCAGGCCGTGGACGGCGGCAAGTTCGGCGGCCACGCTGCGGTAGGCGGTGCCCACGGCGATGTCGGCCAGCACCGTCATCGCCCCGACCACTTCCTCCAGGTCAGCCTGCCCGCCGAGATCGCGCACGATCAGGGTCAGGAAAACACGCTCGCGCAGCTTGCGCAGCATGCCGCGGCATTGCTCGACCGGCAGCACTTCCGGCGCGTCCGGGCCGCTCAGTTCGGCCTGCCAGGCCGCCAGCACGTTGGCGCTGACGGGGTGGGCGCAGGCATTGGCCAGCCAGGCCGCCAGGTCGGGATGGGCGTCGAGACGGCGGCGCAGGTGGCCGGACCAGGCCAGGGCGGCGGCGAAGGGAGGGGCGGAAGACATGGCGGGACTCAGGCAGACGGAAAGGCGGGATTCATGTATAAGGGGACGATACTGCAAGACGCCTCTTCCTGCCCGCCGCCCGTGTCCGTATCGACGAAAATTCTTCGCTTGCTGTTCTGGAGCGTGTTCGCCATTTATGGCGTGCTGGCGGTCGCTTTCCTGGGTTTGCGTTACTGGGTGTTGCCCCGGGCCGATCAATGGCGGCCGCAGATCGAGCAGTACGCCAGCCAGGCGTTGGGTTCGCGGGTGGCGATCGACAGCCTGAGCGCCGACTGGAGCGGCCTGAATCCGCGCCTGAACCTGTCCGGCGTGCGCATCTACGATCACCAGGCCGATCCGGTGCTCAGCCTGCCCTCGGTGGCGGCGGTGCTGGGCTGGCGCAGCGTGCTCAAGCTGTCGCCCACGTTGCAGAGCCTGCGCATCGACGGCGCCGATCTGCTGGTGCGGCGCGATTCCGCCGATCGCCTGTGGGTCGCCGGGCAATCGATCGACCTGGCCGCGCCGTCCGATCACGGGTTCACCGAATCGCCGGCGCTGCGCTGGCTGGCGCGCCAGCGCGAGCTGGCCCTGCGCGGTGTGACGCTGCGCTGGCAGGACGAAGCGCGCCAGGCGCCCGAGCTGCGGCTCGATGGCCTGGACCTGCTGGTGCGCAATGGGGTGTTGTCGCATCGCTTTTCCCTGCGCGTGCGCCCGCCCGCGCAGCTGGCGGCCAAGGTATCGCTGCGCGGCGAGCTCAACCGCAGCCTGTTCGCGCGCGACGGCAGCAATCCGGCCAGCTGGAGCGGCCAGCTGTATGCCGAGGTGCAGGACGCCGAACCGGCGGCCTGGGTGCCCTGGGTCGCGATGCCGGCGGCCCAGGGCCGCTATGCGGCGCGCGCCTGGCTGCAACTGGATCACGGCAAGTTCACCGACCTGACGATGGATGCGGCGCTGCGCGGGCTGAACTGGCGCGCCGGCCAGAGTGCGTCGGTCAGCGTGGACAGCGCCCAGTGGCGCCTGCAGGGCGCCCCGGGCGACCTGCTGCAGTTTTCGGACCTGCCGCTGGCGCGCAGCGCCGACGGCGCCGGCGTGTCGGTCACGGGGCAGGCGGACGGCCTGTGGCTGAACCTGCCCGAAATATTCGAACACCCGCTGGCGCTGGACCGGGCGCAACTCGACGCCAGCCTGACCGAGCCGGCGGGGCAGCCGCTGACCCTGAACCTGCGCCGCCTGCAGCTGGCCAATCCCGACCTGGATGCGACCCTGCACGGCGCCTGGCGCCAGCAAGGCAAGTCGGCGGCCGGCACGGCCGACCTGCGCGGCAGCCTGGCGCGCGCGTCGATGCCGGCCATCCACCGCTACCTGCCCCTGGAGGTGAACGAGGATGCCCGCCTGTGGCTGGCGACGGGCCTGCCCGCAGGGACGGTTCATGACGCCGCCATCACCCTGGCGGGCGACCTGGATGATTTTCCGTTCTCGGAGCCGGGCGCGCAGGGGCAGTTCCGTATCGCGGGACGGTACCAGGATGCCGTGGTCGATTACGCGCCGGCCGAGGGCAAGCGCAAGGCCTGGCCCAGGCTGGAGCAATTGTCGGGCAACTTCGCCGTGGACAAGGTGAGCCTGAGCCTGGACAGCGCCGGCGGCGGCCTGGTGCGCACCGCCGCAGACCAGGTGGTGAGCCTGGGGGCGGTGAAAGCCGCGATTCCCGACATGGAGGACCACGCGCAATTGCACGTGGAAGGCCAGAGTTCCGGCACGGTGCCGGCGTATCTGGCGCTGGCCGCCAATTCGCCGCTGGGCGAACTGCTCGACGGCGCGCTGGCCGAGGCCGAGGGCACCGGCCAGTGGGAGGTGCCGCTGGCGCTGGATGTGCCGCTGCTCAATGCCGAAGACACCAAGGTCGAGGGGCGCATCGTATTCGCCGGCAACGCGTTTCGCTTCATGCCCGAGATGCCCATGCTGACGCAATTGCGCGGCGAGCTGGCGTTCTCCGAACTGGGCATGAGCGCCAAGGAAATCCATGCCCGCTTCCTGGGCGGGCCGGCACGTATCTGGGGCGTGCTGGAGCAGGACAGCGCTCCGCTGCGCTTCGAAGGCACGCTGACGGCGGCGGGCCTGGGCGAAGTGAGCAAGGCGCCGGCGCTCAAGCGCCTGTCGGGCCAGAGCGCCTACCGCGGGCAGCTCAACTACCTGAAGGGCGGGGCGGTCGATATTTCGATGGAATCGAACCTGGACGGCCTGGCGATCGACATGCCGGCGCCGGTGGGCAAGCCTGCGCGCGGCGCCATGCCGTTCAAGCTGCAATGGGGGCCGGCCAACGACCGCGGGCCGCGCGGCCGGCGCTGGCTGTCGGGCAGCCTGGCCGAGAACATCAATGTGCTGCTGGAGTACGATCCGGCCGATGCCTCGCGGACCTACTTCGCGCGCGGCGCGCTGGGCGTGAACCGGGCCGCCAGCCTGCCGCAGCGCGGCCTGACCGTGGCCGCGACCCTGCCCGAACTGGACCTCGACGCCTGGGACGCCATGAAGGCCGATTTCGACGAGCCTTCCAGCGGCCGGCGGCAGCCGTCGCGCGTGCCGCTGCTGCCGCAGCCCGACCAGATCAACCTGGCCACCGACCGCTTGCGCGTGGCCGGCTATACCCTCGATGACCTGAAACTGGCGGCCCAGCGGCCGACCGCCTCGCAGTGGCGCGTGACGGTGGACTCGCGCCAGGCGCTGGGCACGCTGGAGTGGACGGAGGCCTCGGGCGCCATCGCCGGCCGCGTGACCGGCCGTTTCAAGCGGCTGGCGCTGGCGGGCGAGGAAGACACGCGCCAGGAAGAGGACGCGCTGTCGGCTGGCAACGATCTGGAGGATATTCCCGCCATCGATCTGCAGGCCGAGGAGTTCAGCCTGTACGGCAAGCAGCTGGGCAGCCTGCAGCTGATCGGCACCAACATGGAGCGCGGCCGCCTGTGGCGGCTGGACAAGCTGCAGATCGCCAACGATGCCGCCCGGCTCGACGCCACGGGCAATTGGCGCCTGGGCGGCACGCAGCGCGGCCTGACCGTGCAGGCCAATGCCGAGTTCAGCGACCTGGGCAAGTTCCTGGACCGGGTCGGCCTGCCTCAGACCGTGGGCGGGGGCAAGGGCAGCCTGGAGGGCACCGTCACCTGGCGCAATCTGCCCTGGTCGCACAACCTGGCCGAGCTGGAAGGCAATGCGCGCGTCAGCCTGGACAATGGCCGTTTCCTGCATGTGAATTCGCGCGCCGCGCGCCTGCTGGAACTGCTGTCGCTGCAGTCGCTGCAGCGGCTGGCGCGCCTGGACGCCAACCCGGGCGGGTTGCTGCGCGAAGGGTTTCCGTTCGACACGATCCGCGGCGACATGTCGCTCAGCCAGGGCGTGCTGACGACCGAGGGCTACAAGCTGAGCGGTCCCGTGGCCGGGATCGTCCTGGCCGGCAACACCAATATCGTGGACGAGCGCTGGGACATGCGGGCGGTGGTGGTGCCCAACCTGGACGCCAGCGGCGCGGCGGCGGTCACGGCCGCGCTGGTCAATCCGCTGATCGGCCTGGGCGCTTTCGTGACGCAGTGGCTGCTCAAGCAGCCGCTGGCGCGCGCCATGTCTTCCGAGTATGCCGTCACCGGCACCTGGGACGATCCCAAGGTGACGCCGGTGGAGTCGCGCGCGCCGACGCGCCAGCAGGAGCCGCAGCCCGAGCACTGAAGCGCGCCCGCAAAGCAAAACCCCCGGCGCGGGCCGGGGGTCGGGACGGGCGTGGCGCAAGCCAGGCTTATTTCTTCATCATGTCGAAGAATTCGGCGTTGGTCTTGGTGGCGCGCATCTTGTCGAGGATGAATTCCATCGACTGGATTTCGTCCATGTCGTGGATGAACTTGCGCAGCACCCATACCTTCTGCAGCAGTTCGGGCTTGATCAGCAGCTCTTCGCGGCGGGTGCCCGACTTGTTCAGGTTGATGGACGGGTAGACGCGCTTTTCGGCCAGGCGGCGCTCCAGGTGCACTTCGGAGTTGCCGGTGCCCTTGAATTCTTCGTAGATGACTTCGTCCATCCGGCTGCCCGTTTCGATCAGGGCGGTACCCAGGATGGTCAGCGAGCCGCCTTCCTCGAGGTTGCGCGCCGCGCCGAAGAAGCGCTTGGGGCGCTGCAGGGCGTTGGCGTCCACGCCGCCGGTCAGCACCTTGCCGGAGGCCGGCACCACGGTGTTGTAGGCGCGGGCCAGGCGGGTGATCGAGTCCAGCAGGATGACCACGTCCTTTTTCATCTCGACCAGGCGCTTGGCCTTCTCGATGACCATTTCGGCGACCTGCACGTGACGGGTGGCCGGTTCGTCGAAGGTCGAGGCCACCACTTCGCCGCGCACGGTGCGCTGCATTTCGGTCACTTCCTCGGGGCGTTCGTCGACCAGCAGGACGATGAGCACCGCATCCGGATAATTGGTGGTGATGGCGTGGGCCACGTGCTGCATCATCACCGTCTTGCCGGACTTGGGCGGCGCCACGATCAGGCCGCGCTGGCCCTTGCCGATGGGGGCGAAGATGTCGAGGATGCGGCCGGTGAGGTTTTCCTCGCTCTTGATGTCGCGTTCCAGACGCATCACCTGGTTGGGGTGCAGCGGCGTCAGGTTCTCGAACATGATGCGATGCTTGATCGCTTCAGGGGGCGAGCCGTTGACCTTGTCCACCTTGACCAGCGCGAAATAGCGCTCGCCATCCTTCGGGGTGCGTACTTCGCCCTCGATGGAGTCGCCGGTGTGCAGGTTGAAGCGGCGGATCTGCGACGGCGAGATGTAGATGTCGTCGGTGCTGGCCAGGTACGAAGTGTCCGGCGAGCGCAGGAATCCGAAGCCGTCGGGCAGGACTTCCAGCACGCCGTCGCCGAAGATCTGTTCGCCTTGCTTGGCGCGCCGCTTCATGATGGCGAACATCAACTCCTGCTTGCGCAGGCGGTTGGCGTTCTCGATTTCCAGGCCGGCGGCCATTTCCAGCAACTGCGACACGTGCAGCGCCTTCAGTTCATTGAGGTGCATCGCGGTGAATGTAGGGGGAGATAAGAAGAAGGGTTCGGGCGGCGGGCCACGGACGGGCCCGCGCGGGAATCAGGGGGAATGCGCGGCCGATTGGCGGCGCATTCCCGGATTTTACAACGCGCCGTCCAGGAATGCGGTCAGTTGCGATTTGGACAGGGCGCCGACCTTGGTGGCGGCGGCCTGGCCGTCCTTGAACAGCATCAGGGTCGGAATGCCGCGCACGCCGTACTTGGCCGCCGTGTCCTGGTTTTCGTCCACGTTCAGCTTGGCCACGGTCAGGCGGCCGGCGTATTCGGAAGCCACCTCTTCGAGGATGGGGGCGATCATCTTGCAGGGGCCACACCAGGCGGCCCAGTAGTCCACCAGCACCGGCTGGCCGGATTTCAGCACATCTGCCTCGAAGCTGGCGTCGCTGACGTTCTTGATTTGCTCGCTCATGATGGTGATTCTCGGATTCCGCTGCGCGACCCGTGCATGGAGCATGCGGCCGCTGTTCTTGTTCGACGTGTAGGAAGGATTAAAGCATACCACTGTCATTAACAACAGGGTTTGCCGGTTTTGTGTAGGATGTTGCGGCGTCACCGGGCCTACAAAAGGGTTCGGCGGCTGTCACAATGTCCATCGTACCGAATTCGCGGCTGGTCAGCGCGTGCGCATCCCACCTGGAGCCGCGCCGAATATGGACTTGTCCGTAAAATGTCGGTTTTTTTCCACAGATGTTGGGGATAACTTGGCCACACCACGTTACACCGAAGCGTCGATCCGCGTTCTGAAGGGGCTGGAGCCTGTGCGCCAGCGCCCGGGTATGTATACCCGCACCGAGAACCCCTTGCACATCGTGCAGGAGGTCATCGACAACGCGGCCGACGAAGCGCTGGCCGGTTACGGCAAGCAGATTCAAGTCACGCTGCACGGCGACGGCAGCATTTCGGTCGAGGACGACGGACGCGGTATTCCGGTCGGCCTGCACCCGGAAGAGAACGCGCCGGTCGTCGAGCTGGTTTTCACGCGCCTGCACGCAGGCGGCAAATTCGACAAGCAGGGCGGCGGCGCGTATGCGTTCTCCGGCGGCCTGCATGGCGTGGGGGTGTCCGTCACCAACGCGCTGGCCACCCGCCTGGAGGTGGTGGTGTGGCGCGACGGCGCGGTGCACCGGCTGGTGTTCGCCGGCGGCGACGTGATCGAAGCGCTGGCGCCGTACCCCGAGGGCGGGCGCAAGAAGTCGGGCACCCGCGTGCGGGTATGGCCCGACGCCAAGTATTTCGACAGCCCGGCCATCCCGATGGCCGAGCTGACCCACCTGCTGCGCAGCAAGGCCGTGCTGCTGCCGGGCGTCAAGGTGTCGCTGGTCAACGAGAAAACCGGCGACACGCGCACCTGGCAGTACCAGGAGGGCCTGCGCGGCTACCTGGCCGAGGCGCTGGCCGGCGCCGAGCTGATGATCCCGTTCTTCGAGGGCCAGCAGTACGCCGGGGCCGACCACGACAGTTTCGCCGAGGGCGAGGGCGCCCAATGGGTGGTGGCCTGGGCCGAGGACGGCAACGTGGTGCGCGAGTCGTATGTCAACCTGATCCCGACCCCGGCCGGCGGCACCCACGAATCGGGTTTGCGCGAAGGCCTGTTCGGCGCGGTCAAGGGATTTGCCGAGCTGCACAGCCTGCTGCCCAAGGGCGTCAAGCTGCTGCCCGAGGACGTGTTCGCGCGCGCCAGCTTCGTGCTGTCGGCCAAGGTGCTGGACCCGCAGTTCCAGGGCCAGATCAAGGAGCGCCTGAACAGCCGCGACGCCGTGCGCCTGGTGGGCGGCTTTGCCAAGAGCGCCCTGGACCTGTGGCTGCACAGCAATGTCGAATATGGCAAGAAGCTGGCCGAATTGGCCATCCGCCAGGCGCAGGCGCGCCAGCGTTCGGCGCAGAAGGTCGAAAAGCGCAAGAGCTCGGGCGTGGCCGTGCTGCCCGGCAAGCTGACCGATTGCGAGTCCAGCGACGCCAGCCGCACCGAAGTGTTCCTGGTCGAGGGCGACTCGGCCGGCGGCTCGGCCAAGATGGGGCGCGACAAGGAGTTCCAGGCCATCCTGCCGCTGCGCGGCAAGGTGCTCAATTCCTGGGAGGTCGACCGCGACCGGCTGTTCGCCAACAACGAGATCCACGATATTTCGGTGGCGATCGGGGTGGACCCGCACGGCCCGGGCGATGAGCCCGACCTGTCGGGCCTGCGCTATGGCCGCATCTGCATCCTCTCGGACGCGGACGTGGACGGCTCGCACATCCAGGTGTTGCTGCTGACGCTGTTCTACCGGCATTTCCCCAAGCTGATCGAGGCCGGCAACGTGTTCGTGGCCCGGCCGCCGCTGTTCCGGGTGGACGTGCCGGCGCAGGGCAAGCGGCCGGCGCGCAAGATCTACTGCCTGGACGCCGGCGAACTGGAGGCCGCGCAGGACAAGCTGCGCAAGGAAGGCGTGCGCGAGTCGGCCTGGAGCGTGAGCCGCTTCAAGGGCCTGGGCGAAATGAACCCCGAACAGCTGTGGGAGACCACCATGAACCCGGACACCCGCCGGCTGCTGCCGGTCGGCTACGGCGACCTGACCCCCGGCGACACCACCCGCATGTTCGACATGCTGATGGGCAAGGGCGAGTCGTCGCAGCGGCGTGCCTGGATCGAGGAGAAGGGCAACCTGGCGGAGCTGGATATCTGATGGCGCAGGCGCCCGACAGCAGCGCGCCGGTGCGCATGGTGGTCGACCTGACGGTCGACGACTATGCGGCATTCACCGCCTATGCGTACCAGCGTCCGGCGCTGCGCCGCCGCCGCCATGTGTCGCACCTGCGTTTTGCCGTCCTGCTGGCCGCGGGCCTGCTGGCGGTGATCCTGCTGCGCGTATGGGATGGCCGGCAGCTGGATTGGGGCGCGGCGCTGCCGGCGTACGCGCAGGCGCTGGCCGTCGGCCTGGCGGTGTTCGCGCTGCTGGCCGCCGGCTACGAGTACGCGCTGCCGCGGCTGGCGCGCGGCAACGTGCGCCGCGCGCTGGGCCGCCAGCCCGACAATCCCTTCCTGGGCCGGCACACGCTGGACTTCGGGCCGCGCGGCGTCGATGACGCCGCCGCCGGCGCCAGCGGTACCATGCCATGGGAGGCGGTGGGCCAGGTCGAGGAAACCGCCAGCCATCTGTATCTGTTCATCAGTCCGCTGCAAGGCGTGATCATTCCCAAGCGCGGCCAGTCCGCCGATGTCCTGCAGGCGGTGCGCGCGCAGCTGCGCGCGCACGTGCCCGGCGCGGTGCTGGCCGATGCGGCGGACAAGCAATAGTCAAATCCGAGTACATCATGAGCGACAGCAATCAACCGGGCCTGTTCGACGGTGGCGCCACCGATCCCCACGAAGCCATCACCCTGGGCCGCTATGCCGAGCAGGCCTACCTGGACTACGCCGTATCCGTGGTGCGCGGCCGCGCCCTGCCCGATGTGGGCGACGGCCAGAAACCGGTGCAGCGCCGCATCCTGTACGCGATGCAGGCCATGGGGCTGGCGGCAGGCGCCAAGCCGGTGAAGTCGGCGCGCGTGGTCGGCGACGTGCTGGGCAAGTACCACCCGCACGGCGACCAGGCCGCCTATGACGCCATGGTCCGGATGGCGCAGGACTTCTCGCTGCGCTATCCCCTGATCGACGGCCATGGCAACTTCGGCTCGCGCGACGGCGACAACGCGGCGGCCATGCGCTATACCGAAGCGCGCCTGACGCCGTTCTCCAAGCTGCTGCTCGACGAACTGGAGGAGGGCACGGTCGATTTCGTGCCGAACTACGACGGCAGCCAGCAGGAGCCGGCCATGCTGCCGGCGCGCCTGCCCGTGATGCTGCTCAACGGCGCTTCGGGCATCGCCGTGGGCATGGCCACCGAGATTCCCTCGCACAACCTGCGCGAGGTGGCGCAGGCCTGCGTGGCGCTGATCCGCAATCCCAAGCTGCCGCAGGAGGAACTGCTGGCGCTGGTGCCGGGCCCGGATTTCGCCGGGGGCGGCCAGATCATCACCCCGGCGGCCGATATCGCGCAGATCTACGCCACCGGGCGCGGCTCGCTGAAGGCGCGCGCGCGCTGGCAGTTCGAGGAAATGGCGCGCGGGCAGTGGCAGCTGGTGGTGACCGAGCTGCCGCCAGGCACCTCGGGCCAGAAGGTGCTGGAAGAGATCGAGGAAATCACCAATCCGAAGGTGCGCGCGGGCAAGAAGAGCCTTTCGGCCGAGCAGCAGCAGGCCAAGGCGGTCATGCTCAGCCTGCTCGACGCGGTGCGCGACGAGTCCGGCAAGGACGCGGCGGTGCGGCTGGTGTTCGAGCCCAAGACCTCGCGCGTCGATCGCGACGAATTCGTCAACACCTTGCTGGCGCAGACCAGCATGGAAAGCAACGTGCCGGTCAACGTGGTGTGCATCGGCACCGACGGCCGGCCGCGCCAGAAGAGCCTGCGCGACGTGCTGGAAGAGTGGGTGGCGTTTCGCACCGATACGGTGGTGCGCCGCACGCGCCATCGCCTGGACAAGGTGCTCGACCGCATCCATGTGCTGGAAGGGCGCATGGTGGTCTACCTCAATGTCGACGAGGTCATCCAGACCATCCGCGAGGCCGAGGAGCCGCGCGCCGCGCTGATGGCGCGTTTCGGGCTGACCGAGCGCCAGGCCGAGGACATCCTGGAAATGCGCCTGCGCCAGCTGGCGCGCCTGGAAGGCATCAAGATCGAACAGGAACTGGCCGGCAAGCGCGAAGAACAGCTGCGCCTGCAGGACCTGCTGGACAACCCGGGTTCGCTCAAGCGCCTGCTCATCAAGGAAATCGAGGGCGACGCCAAGCAGTACGGCGACGATCGCCGCACCCTGATCGAAACCGCCGAGCGCGCGGTGCTCGAGACCAAGGTGGTCGACGAGCCCGTCACGGTGATCGTGTCGCAGAAAGGCTGGCTGCGCGCCCGCCAGGGCCACGGCCATGATGCCGGGCAATTCAGCTTCAAGCAGGGCGACGACCTGTACGGCGCCTTCGAGTGCCGCACCACCGATACCCTGATCGCGGTGGGCGACAACGGCCGCGTCTATTCGGTGGCCGTGTCCGGCCTGCCGTCGGCGCGTGGCGATGGCCAGCCGGTCACCACCATGATCGATCTCGAGGCCGGCACGCGCATCGTGCACACCATCGCGGCGGCGCCCGGCAGCCGCTGGCTGCTGGCCACGCGGCGCGGCTTCGGCTTTGCCGCCCGGCTCAGCGACATGAGCAGCCGCCAGCGCGCTGGCAAGCAGTTCATCACGCTGGAGCAGGGCGACGAGCTGTTGCGGCCGGTTCCGCTGTTCGAGGGGGCGACCCAGCTGGCGCTGCTGTCGGCCAAGGGCAAGTTCCTGGTGTTCGGCCTGGACGAGGTCAAGAGCCTGTCGGGCGGCGGGCGCGGCACCATCCTGATGGGGCTGGACACCGCCGACAAGCTGGACCAGACCGTGCCGATCGGCGCGGCCGGCCTGCGCGCCGCCGGCATCTACCGCAACAAGCAGACCGAGGACATCCTGGCCGGCGCCGCGCTCGCGCCGTACGTCGGCAAGCGCGCCCGCAAGGGCCGGCAACTGGACGTGCGTCCCAGGCAGCCGGTGCTGTCGCCGGTGTTCTGAGCGTGAACGACGGCACCGCCGCGCAGCGCCTGGTCCATCTGGACGCGCTGCGCGGCTTCGCGCTGTTCGGCATCCTGGTCGTCAACATCGGTGTGTTCGCCTCGGTCTACTACGGTACCGGGCTGCCCGATCCGGCGTTCTCGCGGCCGCTGGACCAGTGGGTCAACGTGCTGGTGGCCGTGCTGTTCGAATCCAAGTTCTACCTGCTGTTTTCGTTCCTGTTCGGCTACAGCTTCACCTTGCAGATCGACGCGGCGCAGCGGGCCGGCGCGGCCTTCGCGCCGCGCTTCCTGCGCCGGCTGGCCGGCCTGGCGGTCCTGGGGCTGGCGCATGCGGTGCTGCTGTATCACGGCGACATCCTGTTGACGTACGCCGTGCTGGGCGCGCTATTGCTGGCCTTGCGCCGCACGGCGCCCGAACGGGCGCTGCGCTGGGCCTGCTGGCTGGCGCTGCTGGCCGGACTGGGCTGGCTGGCGCTGGGCGTGCTCAGCCTCATGACGCCGCAGGATCCCGCCACGCTGGCGCTGACGCAGGAGGACGCGCTGGCGGCGCTGCAGGCCTACCGCGGCACCGTAGGCACCACGATCGCGCGGCACATCCATGATTTGACCCATGGCGTCTGGATGGTGGTGCTGTTGGTGCAGGGGCCGTTCGTGCTGGCGATGTTCCTGGCCGGCCTGGCGCTGGGCCGGCGCCATGCGTTGGCCGACCCGCAGGCGCATCCGCGCCTGCTGCGCGCCGTGCTGGCCGTGGGCCTGCCGCTGGGCGCGGCGGGCGCCGCCGTCTATGCCTGGAGCGGCTTGCCCGGCCAGCCGCTGGGCATCGATCTCATTGGCCTGGGCGCGGGCATGCTGACCGCGCCGTTGTTGAGCGCTTCGTACGCGGCCGCGCTGTTGCTGGCGATGCGCCGCCCGGCGGGGGCGCGGCTGGCGCGCTGGCTGGCGCCGGCCGGGCGCATGGCGCTCACCAATTATCTGCTGCAATCGCTGGTCTGTGCGGTGCTGTTCACGGCCTGGGGGTTGCGCTGGGTCGGCACCCTGGCGCCGCTTTCCGTGCTGGGACTGGCCGTGCTGGTGTTCGCGCTGCAGCTGCCGTGGTCGGCATGGTGGCTGCGCCGCCATGCGTACGGGCCGGTGGAGTGGCTGCTGCGCGCGCTGACGCTGGCGCGCCGGCCGGCATGGCGGATCGAGCCGCCGCCGGCCGCACGCCGCTAGCGCGCCGCCGCGCGCTGGCGGCGCCCCTGGGCGAACCACACCAGGGCCAGCAGTACGAGCCCGGGCAGATAGGCCCAGAATTCCGCCGGACGCGCGGGATTGGGCACGCGCAGTTCGAGGACGTCCCAGCCTTGTTCCCAGCCGGCGCGGCGCGCGCTGCTGCCGAAGCGCACGCCGCCGATCTGCACCTGGTCGCCCAGCGCGACGATGGTCAGGCCGGCGTCGGTCAGCCGCTTGCGGCCGGCGGCCTCGCCTTGCAGGGTTTCGCCTTCGTCCAGGGCCGGCAGCGCCACCGCCACGGTCTTGGTCAGTTCGTCGCCTTCCAGGTTGATGCCGCGCAGCACGGCGACCAGGCGTCCGTTGTGGGGCAGCGCCGCGGCGGTCTGCACCACCTCGGCGGCCGGCCGCGCCTGGTAGCGCTCGGACACCTGGTCCAGCAGCCAGTCGGGCCGGAACAGCATGAACGTGACGGCCAGCAGCACGACGATCTCCAGCACCGTGCAGCGCACGCGGAACCAGCCCAGCGTTGCCGCGGCGAAGGTCAGCGAAGCCAGCGTGGCGCTGCCCGCCACCAGTATCAGCTCGGTCCACGAGTTGACGTCGATCAGCAGCAGCAGCGGGTTGAACACGAACATGAACGGCAGCACGGCCGTGCGCAGCGCGTAGGTCACGCCCTGGACGCCCGTCTTGATCGGGTCTGCGCCCGAGATCGCCGCGGCGGCGAAGGTGGCCAGGCCCACCGGCGGCGTGATGTCGGCCATGATGCCGTAATAGAACACGAACATGTGCACGGCGATCAGCGGGATGATGAGCCCGTTCTGCGCGCCCAGCTCGACCACCACCGGCGCCATCAGGGTGGCCATCAGGATGTAGTTCGCCGTGGTGGGCATGCCCAGGCCGAGGATCAGGCAGACGATGGCCGTGAAGATCAGCATCAGCAGCACGTTGCCCATCGACACCAGCTCGACGAAGGCCGTCATGCGCAGGCCCAGGCCGGTCAGCGTGATGGCGCCGACGATCAGGCCGGCGGTGCCGCATGCAATGGCGATGCCTATCATGTTGCGCGCGCCGTCCTGCAGGCCGCCGATGGCGTCCTGCCATCCCAGCAGGGCGGCGGGCGCGATCGCCTGGCCGCGGAACCAGGCGGTCAGGGGGCGCTGGGTCACCATTTGCAGCAGCATCGCCGCGGCCGCCCAGAACGCCGACAGGCCCGCCGACAGCTCCTCGACGCTCAGGCACCACACCAGGATGCCGATGGGGATGAGAAAGTGCAGGCCGGCGCGCACCGTAGGCCATGGCTCGGGGCGCACCGGATGGTTGACGTCGATCTCGGTGGGCAGGTCGGGGTGGCGCGCGGCGACGCGCAGCAGCCATATGTTCAGCGCCACCAGCATGGCCAGCAGGATCCAGATCGCGGCCGCGCCGGCCACCGCCTGCACGCCCACGCCGATCCAGTAGACCAGGCCCATCGCGATCAGCGTGCCGCTGATGCCCATGCCCCAGCCGGCCAGCTTCTGCAGCGGCGTGCGCGGCTTGCCGGCGGCCATCATGGGCTCGATGCCCAGCTTGAGCGCTTCCAGGTGCACGATGTAGAACAGCGCGATGTACGAGATCGAGGCCGGCAGGATCGCGTGGCGGATGATGTCGGTGTAGGGAATGCCCACGTACTCGATCATCAGGAAGGCGGCCGCGCCCATGACCGGCGGCATGATCTGGCCGTTGACCGACGAGGCCGTTTCGATGGCGCCGGCCCGCACGCCGCCGTAGCCGGCCTTTTTCATCAGCGGGATGGTGAAGATGCCGCCGGTCACCACGTTGGCGACCGACGAGGCCGATACCAGGCCGTTGACCGCCGAGGACACCACGGCGACCTTGGCCGGGCCGCCGCGCAGGTGGCCCAGCAGGGCGAACGAGACCTGCATCATGTAGTTGCCCGCGCCGCATTTGTCCAGCAGCGAGCCCAGCAGCACGAAGATGAAGATGTACGACACCGACACGCCGAGCGCCACGCCGTAAACCCCTTCGGTGGTCAGCCACATGTGCGACATCAGCCGTTCGATGGAGGCGCCGCGGTGCGCGAGCACATCGGGCAGCCACGGGCCGGCCAGGGCGTACAGGACGAACACGGCGCCCAGCACGGTCATGGGCAGGCCCAGCGCGCGGCGGGTGACTTCCAGCAGCAACAGCAGGCCGGCCACGGCGGTGGCCACGTCCATGGAGGTGGGCTGGCCCGGCCGGGTGGCCAGCTCGTTGTAGAACAGGTACAGGTAGGCGCCGCAGAACCCGGCGGCCAGGGCCAGCACCCAGTCGTACCAGGGCATGCGGTCGCGCGCCGAGCGCTTGGTGGCGGGGTAGGCGAGATAGCCCAGGAACATGGCGATGCCCAGGTGCAGCGCGCGCGCCTCGGTATCGTTGAAGATGCCCCAGTGCAGCGAGAAAGGCAGCGGCGAGGCATACCAGAGCTGGAACAGCGACCAGACCAGGGCGCCGGCGGCCAGCGTGGCGCCGGCCACGCCGCCGGCATGGCGGCCGCCGCGGTCGGCTTCGGCGACCAATTGCTCGAGGTCTGCGGTCGTAGTGGACGACTCGTTTTTCATGCGTGGATTCCCCTGCTTGTCATGACGCGCGCGCGGCCTGGCGGCCGCCCGCGCGGTGTTGCGAAGGCGCGCGCCCCGGCAGGGTGGCGCGCGCCGCGGCTTGCGTCTACAGCAGGCCCTTTTCCTTGAAGTACTTCTGGGCGCCGGGGTGCAGCGGCGCGGACAGGCCATTCTTGACCATGTCGGCGGCCTTCAGGTTGGCGAAGGCCGGATGCAGCTTCTTGAAGTCCTCGAAGTTGTCGAAGACGGCCTTGACCACCAGGTACACCGTCTGCTCCGGCACATCCTCGGAGGTGACGAAGGTGGCCGTCACGCCGTAGGTCTTGGTGTCTTGCGGATTATTGGGATACAGGCCGCCGGGGATGGTGGCGAGCGCGTAATACGGATACTTGTCGACCAGCTTGTCGACCGCCGGGCCGGTCAGCGACACGAGTTGCGCGCCGCAGGTCGTGGTGGGGTCCTGGATGTTGGCCGAGGGGTGGCCCACGCCGTAGAAGAAACCGTCGATCTTGCCGTCGCACAGCGCCGGCCCGTGCTCGTCGGGGCGCAGTTCGGAGGCCAGCGAGAAGTCCTTCAGCGTCCAGCCCATGCTGGCCAGCAGCTCTTCCATCGAGGCGCGCGTGCCCGAGCCCGGGTTGCCGACGTTGAAGCGCTTGCCCTTGAAGTCCTCGAACGACTTGACGCCGGCTTCCTTGCGGGCCAGCACGGTAAAGGGCTCGGGGTGGATGGAGAACACCGAGCGCAGCTTCTTGTACGCGCCGCCTTGCTTGAACTGGCCTTCGCCGTTGTAGGCATTGAAGCCGACGTCCGATTGCACCACGCCCAGGTCCAGTTCGCCGGCCTTGATGGTGTTGACGTTGAACACCGAGCCGCCGGTCGATTCGACCGAGCAGCGCACGCCATGGCTGGCGCGGTCCTTGTTGACCAGGCGGCAGATCGCGCCGCCGGCGGCGTAGTACACGCCGGTCACCCCGCCGGTGCCGATGCTGACGAACTTCTGCTGGGCCGCCGCTGGCGTGGGCGCGGCCCACGCCAGCGCCACGGCGGCGCAGGCGGCGGCCAGGCTGAAGGCTTTGCGGTGGCCCAAGGTGTGTTTGACTGACTTGCCCATACAAACTCCTTTTGGGGTTTTTCCCCGTGGTGTTGCCGGTCTGTGCCGGCGGTCTGCGCTGGCGCCCGTGACGCCAGCCGCTACTGAGTTGCGCGCCGCGCGCGGCCGTCAGGCGCGCGTCTGCGCGATGGCCGCGTCGATGGCGCCGGCCAGCCGCTCGACGAGCTGGTCCAGTTCGTCGTCGGCGATGATGAACGGCGGCGCCACGAGCACATGGTCGCCATGGCGGCCGTCGATGGTCCCGCCCATCGGATAGACCATCAGGCCGCGCGCCATGGCCTCGCGCTTGACGCGTGCGTGCAGGGCCAGTTCGGGATCGAAGGTCGCCTTGGTGGCGCGGTCGCGCACCAGCTCCACGCCCAGGAACAGGCCGCGTCCGCGGATATCTCCCACGTGCGGATGTGCGCCCAGCGCCTGCATCAGGCGCCGGCGCAGCCCGTCGCCCTGCTGGCGCACGCGCGCCAGCAAGCCGTCGCGGCGGATCACTTCCTGCACCGCCAGCGACGCCGCGCAGGCGGTCGCGTGGCCCAGGTAGGTATGGCCGTGCTGGAAGAAGCCGCTGCCCTTGCCCATGGCGTCGACGATGCGGCCTTGCGCCATGACGGCGCCGATCGGCTGGTAGCCGCCGCCCAGGCCCTTGGCGATGGTGATCAGGTCGGGCACGATCTCCTCTTGCTCGACGGCGTACAGCGTGCCCGTGCGGCCCATGCCGCACATCACTTCGTCGGCGATCATCAGGATGCCGTAGCGGTCGCAGATCTCGCGGATGCGGCGGAAGTATCCGGGCACGGCGGTCAGCGCGCCGGCGGTGGCGCCCACCACGGGCTCGGCCACGAAGGCGATGACGGTGTCCGGGCCCAGCCGCTGGAAAGTGTCCTCCAGTTCGCGCGCCAGCCGTTCGCCGTACTGCTCGGCGCTTTCGTCCTCGCGCTGGTCGCGGTAGGCATAGCACGGCGCAACGTGCGCCACGTCGATCAGCAGCGGCGCGAACTGGGCGCGCCGCCATTCGTTGCCGCCCACCGCCAGGGCGCCCAGCGTATTGCCGTGATAGCTCTGGCGGCGCGCCACCAGGTGGCGGCGCTGCGGCTGCCCGATCTCCACGAAGTACTGGCGCGCCATTTTCAGGGCCGCCTCGATCGCCTCGGAGCCGCCCGAGACGAAATAGGCATGGCTGGTGCCGGCCGGCGCGTCGGCTACCAGGCGGTCGGCCAGGCGCTCGGCGATCTCGGTGGAGAAAAAGCCCGTGTGCGCATAGGCCAGCGCATCGATCTGCGCGTGCATCGCGGCCCGCACGTCGGGGTGGTTGTGGCCCAGGCACGAGACGGCCGCGCCGCCCGAACCGTCGAGGTAGGCGCGGCCGGCCTGGTCGTACAGCCAGACGCCTTCGCCGCGCACGGCGACCGGCGGAGTATGGCGCAAGGAGCGATGAAGGACGTGGGTAGTGCTCATTCCGGTATTCCTGGTAGGAGAGGCAAGAGGAGTAGGGCGGTCATGCCGTTTCCCGCGGCATGCCGCGGCCAGGCCGCGCCTTGTCGCGGCGCGCGTGCGCCGGCGACCAGTACACCTGTTCGGCCTGCAGGCGCGCCTCGATTTCGGCCAGGCGCGCCAGGGCGGTCTCGCCGCCGCACGCGGCCAGGCGGGCGATCAGGTGCTCGGCCAGGCCCAGCAGTCCGGCGGTGGTGTGAAAGAACGAGCCGGGACCGCGCTGGGCCGGCTCGGCATAGACCCGTTCGCGTTCCGGCCGCGCGAACAGCAGCACATGGCCGGCCTCCAGCGCCAGGGGCGAGAGCGGGTCGTCGGTGAGCGCCACGACGGTCACGCCGCGCTGGCTGGCCTGGCGCGCCAGGTGCACCGTGGCTGCCGGGTAGGGAGCCTGCGAAATCGCCACCAGCGCGTCGCCGGCCTGCAGGTTGTCGATCTGTTCGGCCGGCGCGCCGCCCAGCCCGTCGATCAGCAGGCCATTGCGGCGTACCAGTTGGTAGGCGTAGCGCATCTGGTGCGCGATGCCGAACGCCGAGCGGGTGCCCAGGAAGCCGACCTGGCCGGCGGCCAGCAGGGTCCTGGCCGCGGCATCGAAGGCGGCCGGCGGGTTGAGCGCCCGGATCGAGCCGATGGCCTGGGTCTGCAATCCCGTCAGTACGTCATGGCCGGGCGCGGCGCCGGCGTCCTGCGCCGCTTGCAGTTCCGCGGCGCGGTCGCGCCATCCCGACCCGCCGGCGGCGGTCAGCGCCTGCTGGAAGGGGGCGCGGAAGTCTTCGTAGCTGCCGCAGCCTGCCGCCCGCGCCAGGCGCAGCATGGTGGCTGGCGCCACGCCCACGGCCTGGGCCTGCCGGCGCATCGACCACAGGCCGACTTCGGCCGGGTGCGCGGCCACCCAGCGAGCGGCGCGCTGCAGTTCGGCGGGCAGGTCGTCGAGCAATGACTGGAGGGTTTCCAGCATGGACGGGGCAGGGGTGGCGGGCATGGTGCGAAACAGGATAAAAAACACATGATATATCTCGCTAAAAATAAAAAACATGTGTTTTATGGGACCTACGGGTAATCCACTAAGCCCCCTGGGAAGATTCGCCGGTCGAAGCGATCATGACGGCAATTGCCGGAAAAACGCTCGCATTGAATTACATCTTGCCGGCAATTCTGGTTTGACTTGAATGAATGGCAGGCATATCATTTGAGTAGAAATCAATTTTGTCCGAACCTCTTTTTCCTGGCTATGAACAACGTCGCTCAGACTGATACGCCGCAGCAATACGATCTACGCATCCTGCGCGCCCTGCGCCGCATTACGCGTTCCATCGCGCTGCATTCCCGGCAATTGGCGGCCGTCAGCCACATCACCGCTCCGCAGCTGATGTGCCTGCGCGCCGTGATCGCCGGCGGCCCCATGACGGCCACGGCCATCAGCCGCGAAATCCACGTCAGCCCGAGCACGGTGGTCGGCATCCTGGATCGTCTCGAAGACAAGGGCCTGATCCGCCGCGAACGCGGCCGGGAAGACCGCCGTATCGTGTTCGTCACAGCCACCGAGGGCGGCCGCACGCTGGCCGCCGAGGCGCCGTCGCCGTTGCAGAAGCATCTGGCCGACGGCCTGAATGCCCTGCCCGAACTGGAGCAGGCAACGATCACGCTGGCGCTGGAGCGCATCGTGGCGTTGATGGAACAGGAGGGGCATGCCGTCGAGGCGGCCGGCGAAGGATCGCCGCCCATACTCGAAATGCCTACTGGCGGCGCGCCCCCGGAATCGGGACTGGTAGTATGAGAAAAGACGAAACATCGAACACCTCGCCAGATATCTCCGCCGCGCAGCCGGCCAGCGCCTTGCGCTACCAGCTGCGCCCACCCCGCCGCAACGACGGCGCGGCCATACACCAGTTGGTGTCCGAGTGTCCGCCACTGGACCTCAATTCCCTCTACGCCTACCTGCTGCTGTGCGAGCACCACGCCCATACCTGCGTGGTCGCCGAAAGCCCGGGCGGACGTATCGACGGGTTCGTTTCCGCTTATTTGCTCCCGACCCGGCCCGACGTGTTGTTCGTCTGGCAGGTCGCGGTGCATTCCCGCGCACGCGGCCATCGGTTGGGCCGCGCCATGCTTGGCCACATCCTGGAACGCCAGGAGTGCAGGCATGTTCGACATCTTGAAACCACGGTGGGGCCTGACAACCAGGCTTCGCGCCGTACCTTCGCCGGCCTGGCCGGCGAGCGGGGCGCGCATGTCTCCGAGCAGCCGTTCTTCGACCGGCAGGCTTTCGGCGGCGCAGACCATGACGACGAGATGCTGTTGAGGATAGGTCCGTTCACGCATCCGCCGCACTAGCAGGGCGGGCCGTACGGCCTATCGGTACCGGGACGCAGCGTAAAGCCTGGCCGCCATAGCGGCAGCAGGCCGGCGCTGGCCGTCTGTCAACTTATATGAAGGGAGGATTTATGGACTTGAAAATCTTTGACCGAATGGAGTCGGAAGTGCGGGGCTACATTCGGTCTTTTCCAGTGATATTCAGCCAGGCACGCGGTTCGCTGCTGATCGATGAGGAAGGCAACGAGTACATCGATTTCTTCAGCGGCGCCGGCACGCTGAACTACGGCCATAACAATCCGGTCTTCAAGGAACGCCTGCTGGAGTATCTGCACTCCGACGGCGTGGTACACGGCCTGGACATGGCCACCAGCGCCAAGAAGCGCTTTCTCGAAACGGTGGACCGCGTGCTGCTCAAGCCGCGCAACTGGCAGTACACCCTGCAGTTCACCGGCCCGACGGGCACCAACGCGGTCGAGGCGGCGCTGAAGCTGGCCCGGCAGGTCAAGGGACGTTCGAACATCATCTCGTTCACCCACGGGTTCCACGGCGTCAGCGGCGGCTCGCTGGCGGCGACGGCCAATGCCAAGTTCCGCGACGCGGCGGGCGTATCGCTGGGAAATACCACGTTCATGCCGTATGACGGCTACTTCGGCCCGGACGTCGACACCATCGCCTACATCGAGCGCATGCTGGACGATCCCAGCAGCGGGCTGGACAAGCCGGCCGCGGTGATCGTCGAGACCGTGCAGGGCGAGGGCGGGGTCAACGTCGCGACGCTGCGCTGGCTGAAGGACCTGCAGAAGCTGTGCCGTCGCCACGACATGCTGATGATCGTCGACGATATCCAGGTCGGCTGCGGCCGTACCGGCAGCTTCTTCAGTTTCGAGGCGGCCGGGATCCAGCCCGACATCATCACGCTGTCGAAGTCGCTGTCCGGTTTCGGACTGCCCATGTCGCTGGTGCTGATGAAGCCCGAACTGGACGTCTGGAAGCCGGGCGCCCACAGCGGCACGTTCCGCGGCAACAACCTGGCCTTCGTCACCGCCACGCAGGCGCTGGAGACCTACTGGTCCAGTGATGCGTTCTCCAACGAGGTGCAGCGCAAGGAGCGCCTGGTGCGCGACTGGCTGGAGAACCTGGCCCACAGCTATCCCAACGCCGGCCTGGCCGTGCGCGGCCGCGGCCTGATCCAGGGCCTGGTGGCGACCGCCGAGCCGGAACTGGCCAATCGCATCGCCCGCAAGGCTTTCGAGCGCGGCGTGGTGATCGAAACGTCGGGCGCGCAGGACGAAGTGCTCAAGCTGCTGCCGGCGCTGACCATCGAGGACGAGCTGCTGACGCGCGGCCTGGACCTGATCGAGGCCAGCGTTGCCGATGCGCTGTCGGAAGAGCAGCCTGCCGCCCAGGTACTGAAATTTGGAGGAAAACGTCGATGATCGTACGCAACGTGAAAGATGTGATGGGAACCGAGGACGAAGTCCGCACCGATACCTGGGTCAGCCGCCGCGTGCTGCTCAAGAAGGACGGCATGGGGTTCTCGTTTCACGAAACCACCATTTTTCCGGGCACCCGTACCCATATCCATTACAAGAACCACCTCGAAGCCGTGTGGTGCATCGAGGGCGACGGCTCGATCGAAACGATCGCCGATGGCAAGACGTATGAATTGGGTCCGGGCGTGGTCTATGCCCTGAACGAGAACGACGAGCACTGGCTGTGCGGCGGCAAGCAGCCGCTGCGCGTTATCTGCGTGTTCAACCCGCCGCTGACCGGCCAGGAAGTGCATGACGCCGAAGGCGTTTATGCGCTGGTCGAGGAAGCGGCCTGAGAACCAAGGAGGCTCATTATGATTTCACCTGCTCAGGATCCGTACGCCTCGCGTACGGATCGCAGTTCCGCCATCATTGCCCGCCAGGATCCCGTGGTCTATGGCGAGGGCAAGTTTGCCGACGCACTGTCGGCCGACCAGGTCCAGTCCTACGAGCGCGACGGCTTCCTGCTGCTGGAGAACCTGTTCTCCGATGAAGAGGTTGCCGCATTGCTGGCCGAGGTCGAGCGCATGACGCGCGATCCCGCCATCGTGCGCCGCGAAGAAGCGATTACCGAACCGGGCAGCAACGCGGTGCGTTCTATCTTCATGGTGCATGTGCTCAGTCCGATCCTGGGCCGCCTGGTGCGCGATCCGCGCCTGGCCAATGCCGCGCGGCAGATCCTGGGGTCGGAGGTGTACATCCACCAGTCGCGCGCCAACATGAAGCCGGGCTTCAAGGGCAAGGAGTTCTATTGGCACTCCGACTTCGAGACCTGGCACGTCGAGGACGGCATGCCGTCGATGCGTGCGCTCAGCTGCTCGGTGCTGCTTACGGACAACAACGAGACCAACGGCCCGCTGATGCTGGTGCCGGGCTCGCACCGCCAGTTCATCTCGTGCGTGGGCGAGACGCCGCGCGACCATTACAAGCAGTCGCTCAAGAAGCAGGAGTATGGCGTGCCCGATCCGGTCAGCCTGCAATTGCTGGCCGAGCAGGGCGGCATCAGCACCATGACCGGCAAGGCCGGCTCGGTGGTGTTCTTCGACTGCAACACCATGCACGGCTCCAACAGCAACATCTCGCCGTGGCCGCGCGCCAACGTGTTCATGGTCTACAACAGCATGGAGAACACGCTGAACCCGCCCAAGTACGGGCTCAATCCGCGGCCCGAGCACATTGCCACCCGTCAGGCGTTCAAGGCGGTGCGTCCGCTCGATAGCCTGAAACTGGTCGAGCGCTAGGCGCGGCGCGGCCTTCGGGCCGGCCTGCGTTTGGCTTGAGCCCCGCGAACCCCCGCGGGGTTTTTTTATGGCCCGCTCAGGCCGCGCCCGTGCGCGCCGTGGCCCGGCATCGAGAAAAAACGGTGACGAATCAGTGTGTTGCAGATTTGTACGTACAGGTTGTACGTATAGGATTAGAATGGCGCTTTTCCCAGCAGCTGTGTTCCCTCTGATGCATAAGCAAAGCAAATCCTACGGAGACAACCTGTCATGACTACCGAAGTTTCCCGCGTACCGTTCTACACAACCATGATGAAAGTGCCGGGCGGCCTCATGCTGCTGCCGCTGATCCTCGGATCGCTGCTGGGTACGTTCGCGCCGGACGCGCTGGCCATCGGCGGCTTTACCACCGCACTGTTCAAGAACAGCGCGCTGCCGCTGATCGCGCTGCTGATCTTCGCCACCGGCACGCAGGTCAACATGCGCACCGGCGGTCCGATCCTGGCCACGGCAGGCACCATCTTGCTGATGAAGACGCTGGTGCCGGCCACGCTGATCATCCTGCTGGGCCATTTCGTCGGCCTGGACGGCGTGATGGGCATTTCCATCCTGGCCATGCTGGCCGCCTTCGACAACAGCAACGGCGGCCTGTGGCTCGCCTACACCGGGCAATACGGCGACAGCCGCGATCGCGGCGCCTACGTCGCCAGCGCGGTCAACGACGGCCCGTTCTTCAGCCTGCTGTTCCTGGGCGCCTCGGGCCTGGCGGATATCCCGACCATCGCACTGGTGGCGGCGCTGGTGCCGTTCCTGCTGGGCGTGGTGGTGGGCAACCTGGACATCGAATGGCGCAACGTGCTCAAGCCGGTGCCCAACATCGTGATCCCGTTCTTCGCCTTTGCGCTGGGCACCGGCATCAACCTGGGCGCGGTGATCTCGGGCGGCATGAGCGGCCTGGTCCTGGGCCTGCTGATCAGCCCGATCACCGGCGCGCTGGTGTATTTCGGCTACCGCTACATCCTGCGCCGCGGCGGCAAGAGCGGCCTGGGCTTTGCCGCCGGGACCACCGCCGGCAACGCCATCGCCACGCCGGCCGTGGTGGCCGCCGCCGATCCGTCGTTCCAGCCCTATGTCGCGACCGCGACCGCCCAGGTGGCCGCGTGCGTGCTGATCAGCTCCATTCTTGCGCCGGTGCTGGCGTCCTACTTCCTCAAGCGCGCCGGCGAACTCAAGCCGGTGGAGCAGGA
Source organism: Bordetella bronchiseptica (assembly GCF_900636925.1). Taxonomy (NCBI): domain Bacteria; kingdom Pseudomonadati; phylum Pseudomonadota; class Betaproteobacteria; order Burkholderiales; family Alcaligenaceae; genus Bordetella; species Bordetella bronchiseptica. The sequence continues at coordinate 3,048,372 of NZ_LR134326.1, read as the reverse complement.
GCCGCAGGACGAGCGCGCCGGCCAGCCCGCCGAAGTGAGCCTCTGAATGGGCGGGCCGTACATAGGCATCGTGGCCGACGACCTGACCGGGTCGGGCGACACCGCGGTGCAGTTCGTGCGGGCCGGCTGGGCGACCCAGCTGTCGGTGGGCGGCGCCGAGCAGGCGCTGGCCGATCCGGCCGTGCGCCAGGCCGAGGTGCTGGCGGTCACGACGCACAGCCGCCCCTTGGCGGCGGCGGATGCCGCCGCCGTGGTGCGCGGCGAGGTCGAGAGGCTGCGCGCCGCCGGCGTGCAGCGCCTGTACAAGAAGGTCGATTCGACCCTGCGCGGCGCCTTCAAGGCCGAGATCGACGCCGCGCGGCTGGCCTGGGGCGAGGATGCCATCGCGGTGGTCTGCCCGGCGTTTCCCGTCACCGGCCGCACGGTGCGCCAGGGCGTGCTGTACGTGGGCGATCGGCCGGTAACCGAGACCTCGGCCGCCACCGACCCGGTGACGCCGGTGACCGAGTCGCACATTCCCACCCTCTTGGGCTGTGCCCAGCTGGCGGCGCAGGCGGGGGAAACCCCGGCCGAACTGGCGCGGCGCATCGCCGCCGCCGCGCCGGTGGTCGTGGTCGATGCCCTGGACGACGCCGATGTGCAGCGGCTGGCGCGCGCCATCGGCGTGCTGGGCCAGCGCGCCGTGCCCGTCGGCTCGGGCGGGCTGGCCGCGCCGCTGGCGCGGGTATGGGCCGGCGGGCAGGCGGCCGGCCCGGTGCTGGTGGTCGTGACTTCGCAGCACAGCGCGGCGCGCCAGCAGGCCGCCGCGCTGCAGCACGCCGGCGCGCGCACCTGGGCGCCGACGCTGGCGCAACTGGCCGATGACCGCAACTGGGCTGCCTGGACCGCCGAGGTCGAGGCGGCCGAGCACGGCATGCCGGCGGTCGACGCCCTGATGCTGCTGGCGCCCGAAGGGCGCCTGGCCGGGCTGGACGCGGACAGCGTCGCGCGCAGGCTGGGCGAGCTGGCCGCGCGCCTGGTGCTGGCGCACGGCGCGGCCGGCGTGGTGGCCACCGGCGGCGACGGCGCCAGCGCCGTGCTGGCGGCATTGCAGGCCAGCGGTATCGCGCTGGTCGACGAAGTCACCGGCGGCGTACCGCTGGGCACCCTGACCGGTGGCCAGGCGGCAGGGCTGCCGGTCGTTACCAAGGCCGGCGGCTTTGGCGAGCAGGATGTATTGATCCGGGCCGCGCAGGCGATCCGGGAACGGAGATTCACGAAATGACGCAAGACGCTACCCCCTCCCGCATTCCCACCCTGGCGGTGACGCTGGGCGACGTGGCGGGCATAGGCCCGGAAATCACCGCCAAGATGCTGCTCGGCCACGACGAGCTGCGCCAGCGCGCCCGGCTGCTGGTGGTCGGCGACGCCGCCGTGCTGGCCCAGGCCGTGCAGGCCGTGGGGGGCGATCCGGCGCGGGTACGCGTCATCGCGACGCCGGCCGAGGCCACCAACCAGCCCGGCAGCATCGAAGTGATCCAGGCCGGCCCGTCGCTGGCGCACGTGCCGCCGGGCCAGCTGAGCGCCGAGGCGGGCGACGGCTCGGTGCGCTACGTCACCACGGCCTGCGCGCTGGCGCGCGACGGACTGATCGACGGTATCGTCACCGCGCCGCTGAACAAGGCCGCCATGCACATGGCCGGCCACAAATGGCCGGGCCATACCGAGCTGCTGGCGCACGAGTTCGGCGTCAAGACCTTCTCGCTGGTGCTGTCGGCCGGCGACCTGTATATCTTCCACGCCACCACCCATGTGTCGCTGCGCCAGGCCATCGAGGATGTGAATCCGCAGCGCATGCGCGCGGTGCTGCGCCTGGCCGGTTCGTTCGCGCGCGCGCTGGGCCGCGCCGACCATCCGGTGGCGGTCGCGGGCCTGAACCCGCATGCCGGCGAGAACGGCATCTTCGGCACCGAGGACGCCGAGATCCTGGCGCCGGCGGTGGCGCAGGCCAATGCCGAGGGCATCCTGGCGGCCGGCCCGATTCCGGCCGACGCGCTGTTTCCGCAGGCCGTGCGCGGCAAGTGGAAATTCGTCATCGCCTGCTACCACGACCAGGGCCATGCGCCGTTCAAGTCGGTCTATGGCGACGACGGCGTCAACATCACGGTAGGCCTGCCGGTGGTGCGCGTGTCGGTCGACCACGGCACCGCGTTCGACATCGCCGGCAAGGGCATCGCGCGCGAGGACAGCCTGGTGCTGGCCGCCGAGCGCGCGGCGCAGCTGGCGCCGGGTTGGCATCAAGTATGGGAAACTGCGCGCTCCACGACCGGAGGCTGACCGCATGGCGTTGTCCGCCATTGAACCCTTTGCGCTGGACCGTTCCGGCGCAACGCCCCTGCATGCGCAGGTGGCGGACGCAATCCGCAACCATATCCGCGATCACCGGCTGACCGCCGGCACCGTGCTGCCCAGCGAGGCGGCGCTGTGCCACAGCTTCGGCGTGGCGCGCAGCGTGGTGCGGCAGGCCCTGGGCGCCCTGGTGGCCGAAGGGCTGATCCGCCGCGACCCGGGCCGCGCGCCGGTGGTGGCGCCGCCGCGCGAACACCGGCGCATGGTGCAGCGCTCGGCCGGCCTGTACGAGCAGTTCGCCGGCCTGGGCGTGGCGCTGCGCACGCGCGTGCTGGCCTGCCGGCCCGCCGAGCCGCCGCCCGAGGTGGCGGCCTTCTTCGGCACGACCGAGACGCTGCTGCTGGAGCGTTTGCGCAGCGTCGACGCCCAGCCGCTGGCCTACGTGCGCACCTGGCTGCCGCGCGCGGCCATCGCCGGGTTGGCGGCCGACCACCTGCAGGACGCCTCGCTGCACCGCGTGCTGGCGCAGCGCTTCGGCCTGCGCCCGGGGCGCGGCCGCAACCGCATCCGGGCCGTGGCCGCCGAAGCGGCGCTGGCGCAGGCGCTGGACGTGGCGCCAGGCAGCCCGCTGCTGATGCTGGAAGGGCAGGGGCTGGACCAGGACGGCCATCCGCTGGAGTGGTTCACCACCTGGCATCGCCCCGAAAACCTGGTGTTCGACGTGGACGTGGGGCAGGAGCGGGAAAGCGTGCAGCCCGCGCTCACCTGCGGGACGGCCGCCGTGGCGCCGCCGGCCGTGGCCGCGCCGCCGTCCGGCGCGCTGGACGCCGTCGAACAGTCGCTGCTGCAGGCGCTGCAGGCCGTGCGGCGGGCCCGCGGGGACCAGCAGGAGTAGGGCAGGCGCGCGCCATTTCGTGCCGGCCTGCGTCAGCTGCTATTCTTGACGCCTTCTCCTGTCAGGTCGCGTCGCCATGTCCACCCGCATCCGCAGTCTGCATATCTATCCCGTCAAGTCCTGCGCCGGCATCGACCTGGCCGAATCGATCGTCGATCGCGCCGGCCTGGCGCACGATCGCCGCTGGATGGTGACGACGGCCGCCGGCCAGTTCATGACCCAGCGCCAGTATCCGCAGATGGCGCGCATCCGCACCGCGCTCGAGGACGGCATGCTGGTGCTGCGCGCCCCGGGCATGGAAGACTTGCGCATACCGGCGGATGGTTCGGAGCTGGCCGAGCGCACCCAGCCCGTGGGCGTGTGGCGCGATACGGTGATCGCCCGCGCCGAACATCCGCGCAGCGCCGAGTGGCTGAGCCGCTTCCTGGGGCTGCCGTGCCGCCTGCTCAAGATCGACCTGCGGGCGGACCGCTCGGCCAATCCCGAATGGGTCGATACCTGGCTGGAGCGCCACCCCGAGTGGGCCGAGGATTTCGCGGGCGACCATTTCTTCGGCTTTGCCGACGGATTTCCGCTGCTGGTGGCCAACCAGTCGTCGCTGGACGAGTTGAACGAACGCCTGGCGGCGCGCGGCCAGGCGCCGGTGCCGATGAACCGCTTTCGCGCCAATATCGTGGTCGAGGGCGACTGGCCGGCCTTCGAGGAGGACCAGACCGCCTGCATCGTGGCCGGCGGCGTGCGCATGGCGTTCGTCAAGCCGTGCACGCGCTGTCCGATGCCCAATGTGGACCAGGTCACCGCCGAGGTATACGACGAGCCCGGCCTGACGCTGACGACCTTCCGCTCGCTGGAAATCGGCGTGGTGTTCGGCCAGAACGCCATCGTCGACCGTACCGCCCCGGCGCCCTTGCGCGTGGGCGACGCGGTCGAGATCGAACTGGATTTCTAGCCCCGCGCGCCGCTGCGCGCGCGTCGGCGGCGGCAAAAAATATAGAATGTGGGTTTGCGCGGGCACAGCCGGATGCCGGGCGTATTCGAGCACGCTTGCGCGGTCCGGCCCGCGCGCCAGGAAATTTGCTATGCAACGCATCATGCTGCGGGCGAAGCTGCACCGCGTTACGGTCACCGAGGCCGATCTGCACTACGAGGGATCGTGCGGCATCGACGAAGACCTGCTGGACGCCGCCGGTATGCGCGAGTTCGAACGGATCGAGCTGTACAACGTCACCAACGGCGAACGCTTCGACACCTACATCATCAAGGCGGCCCGCGGCAGCGGCGCGATCTCGCTCAACGGCGCCGCGGCGCGGCGCGCGCAGGTCGGCGACCTGCTGATCATCTGCACCTACGGGCCGATGTCGGAAGAGCAGTCGGCCACGCACAAACCGCAGGTCGTGCTGGTCGACGACGCCAACCGCGTCAAGGAAATCCGTAAATTCCCGGCCTGACGGCCGTTGCGCGCGCGCCCGGCAAGGGCGCCGCGGTCACTTCCGATTCGTATCGCTATGAGTTTCCAGGTCACTATCGAACCCAGCAAGCACCAGTTCCAGGCCGAGGCCGGCCAGACGGTCCTGGATGCGGCCCTGGCGGCCGGCATCGTGCTGCCCTATAGCTGCCGTACCGGCGCGTGTTCGACCTGCAAGGGCAAGGTCGTCGCCGGCGAGGTGGATGCGGGGCCCTATCCGGCCCAGATCCTGTCGCCCGAGGACCTCGCGCAGGGCTACACGCTGTTCTGTCAGGCCAAGCCGCAAAGCGACCTGGTGGTCGAGTCCACCGAAGTGCGGCTGGCCAGCGACATCCAGATCCGCAAGCTGCCTTCGCGGGTGCAGACGATAGAGCGCGTCGCGCCCGACGTCGCGGTGCTGAAGCTGCAATTGCCGGCTTCCGAGCAGTTCCGCTACTACGCCGGCCAGTACATCGAAGTCATTCTCAAGGACGGCAAGCGCCGCAGCTACTCGATGGCCGGCGCGCCGCATACCGGCAGCCCGCTCGAACTGCATATCCGCCACATGCCGGGCGGGCTGTTCACCGACCACGTATTCGGCGCGGGCGATACCCAGATGAAAGAGCGCGAGATCCTGCGCCTGGAGGGGCCGTTCGGCTCGTTCTTCCTGCGCGAGGACAGCGACAAGCCCATCGTGCTGCTGGCCAGCGGCACCGGGTTCGCGCCGGTCAAGGCCATCGTCGAGCACATGATCCACAACCAGATCCAGCGGCCTGCCGTGCTGTACTGGGGCGGACGGCGCCCGCGCGACCTCTACCACGACGCCTTGGCGCAATCGTGGGCCGGGAGCCTGCCGGGCTTTCGCTATGTGCCGGTGGTGTCCGACGCGCTGGACGAGGACGGCTGGAGCGGCCGCACCGGCTACGTGCACGAAGCGGTCATGCAGGACCTGTCCGACCTCTCTGGTTACGAAGTGTATGCATGCGGCACGCCGCTGATGGTCGACGCGGCGCGGCGCGAATTCAGCGCGCAGTGCGGCCTGCCCGCCGAGGCGTTCTATGCCGACGCCTTCACCTCGGAAGCCGATCTGGCCAAGGCCACGCCCTGAGGGCGGGCCAGCGCGGGAACCCGGGGCGGCATCCTCACACGCGGCGCGTGCAAATGGATACCGCCCTTTTTTTAATGTCATAGGCGCGCCTGGCGCGCCGGAGTAAACTGCCGGCCAGCATATTGACCGGTCATGCGGCCGCGGTGCGCAGGTCGGGCCCGCCGATCCGACCCGCACCCAGGGAGCGATTCAGGAATGAAAGTAGCGGTATTGGGCAGTGGCATCATAGGAGTTTCGAGCGCCTGGTGGCTGAGCCAGGCAGGCCACGATGTCGTGGTCGTCGATCGATGCACCGGCGCGGCGCAGGAAACCAGCCTGGCCAACGGCGCGCAGATATCCGTGTCGTACGCCGAGCCCTGGGCCAATCCGCAGGCGCCGTTCAAGCTGCTGAAGTGGATGTTCCAGGACGACGCGCCGCTGCTGTTCCGGCCGCAGCTCGATTGGCGCCAATGGCAATGGGGCCTGGCTTTCCTGCGCGAATGCCTGCCGTCGCGGCTGGCGCCCAATATCCGCGCCATGGTGCGCATGGCCGAATACAGCCGCGCCACGCTGCAGGGCATGCGGGCCGAGCTGGGCATCCAGTACGACCATCTCGAGCGCGGCATTCTCAATTTCTACCGCGACCAGCGCGAGTTCGAGACCTCGCAGCGCGCCGCCGGCCTGATGCGCGACTTCGGCGTCGAGCGGCGGGTGATCAACGCCGACGAGGTGGTGGCCATCGAGCCGGCCCTGGCCCCGCATCGCCAGACCATCGTCGGCGGCGACTATACGCCCGAGGACGAAAGCGGCGACGTGCATCTGTTTGCCGCCGCGCTGGCCCGGCGCTGCGAGGCCGCCGGCGTCGAGTTCCGTTTCTCGACCCGGGTGACGCGCCTGCTGGGCGAAGGCGGGCGCGTGCAGGGCGTGGAGCTGATCGAACCCGACGGCCGCTACGGCCGGCTCGATGCCGACGCCTTCGTGGTGGCCATGGGCAGCTTCAGCGCGCAACTGGTGCGTCCGCTGGGCGTGCCATGCATGGTGTATCCGGCCAAGGGCTATTCGGCGACCTTCCCGGTGCGCCCGGGCGCGCTGGCGCCGGTGGTCAGCCTGACCGACAGCAGCCACAAGGTGGTGTTCTCGCGCCTGGGCGAGCGCCTGCGCATGGCCGGCACGGCCGAACTGTCGGGTTATTCGCGCGGCTTGAATACCGGCCGCTGCGAAGCCATGACGCGCCTGGCGCGCGAACTGTTTCCCGATGCGCTCGATTTCGAGCGCGTCAGCTACTGGTCGGGCCTGCGCCCGTCCACACCCTCCAACGTGCCCCTGATCGGCCGCACCAGCGTATCCAACCTGTACCTCAATACCGGACATGGTACGCTGGGCTGGACGATGGGGGTGGGCTCTGGCCGGGCCCTGGCCGACCTGCTCAGCGGGCGGCGGCCGGAACCGGAATTTCCCTTTCTTGGTCTGTGAACCTATGAAGAAACTGCAAATGACGGGCTTTGCCCGCGCGATGCGCGCCAGCCGGCGCGCTTGTGTGCTGGGCTTGGCGATGGCCGCGATGGGCGTGGCGCAGGCCGCCGACTCGGTCGAAATCCAGGTCTGGCATACGCTGTCGGGTCCCAACAAGGCCGAATTCGAGAAACTGGCCAAGCAATTCAACAAGGAGCAGGGCGACGTCGTCGTCAAGCTGCGCGATTTCGGCAACCAGGACGACCTGAAGAAGGAGGCCGTTTCGGCCGTCAAGTCCAAGAAGGGGCCGAACCTGGTGCAACTGGCGGACAACCACTCGCCGGAAGTGGTCGCCGAGCACAAGTCCATCCTGCCGCTGCATCAACTGCTGGCCAAGTACCCGGTCAAGGACCTGAACTGGTTCCTGCCGTCCACCACCAGCTTCACGCGCGACGGCAAGGGCCGCCTGCTGGCCTTCCCGTGGATGGCCGAAGTGCCGGTGATGTTCTACAACACCGCGTACTACAAGAAGGCGGGCCTCGACCCCAACAAGCCGGCGCGTACCTGGGCCGATCTGCAGGCCGAGCTGCTCAAGCTGCGCGACGTGGCCAACATCGATTGCCCGTATGCCACCAGCGACCAGGTCACGGTGCACCTGGAGAACCTGGCGCCGGTCAACAACCAGTTGTACGCCACCCTGAACAACGGCCTGGACGTCGCCAAGAAGGGCTCGCCGTCCATGCAGTTCGACACGCTGTACATGCGCCACGTCTCGCTGATGGTGAGCTGGAAGCGTTCGCTGCTGTTGACCGCGTATTCGGACGACAACAAGAGCGACCAGCTGTTCGCCAAGGGCGAGTGCGCCGTGCTTACCACCAGCTCGAGCGCGCTCGGCCAGTTCCTCAACACCCGTTCGCTGTCGTTCGGCGTGGCGCCGCTGCCGTACTACGACCAGGTCACCAAGACCGGCGGCCGGCCGTTCGTCAGCGGCTCGGCGCTGTGGGCCATGGAAGGCCATCCGCAGGCCGAGGAAAAGGCCACCGCCAAATTCCTGGCCTGGCTCTCCAAGCCCGTGATCGCCGCCGAATGGCACCAGCGCACCGGCTACCTGCCGCTGACCGAGGCGGCCTTCCGCGCTTCGGACGTGTCGTTCTACAACAAGGTGCCCGGCGCCCAGCAACTGGTCGAGCTCATGCGCAACCCGCCGGCCGCCACCAGCCGGGGCTTTCGCATCGCCAACTACGAGCGCATCGAACCGGTGCTCAACACCCAGCTGACCGCGGCCTTCGACGGCAAGACCCCGCCGGTCGCGGCGCTGAACAATGCCGCTTCGCAGGCGCGCTCGCTCGCCGCGCAACGCTGAGCGTTCAGGCGACGCTACAGACCCGGGCCGCTGGCCCGGGTTTTTTTTGGGCGTGCGACGCGATGCCTGTGCCCGCAGGGGGAGCGACACCTGCGGCCAGGGTGCCTGTCCCCGCCGGGGACAGGCACGCCGTCATGCGCCAGCGGCATGGGGACTGACATCTGCGGCTGGGTGCCTGTCCCCGCCGGGACAGGCACACTTGCCGTATGCCATCGACGCCCGCCTGCCGGGGGGGCGGCATCTGCCCCTACGCGGACCGGCGCGCGGCGATCAGCGGCCTTTTTCCGTCCGGCGTCGCCGCGGCTTGGCGGCCGCAGGCGTGCCCAGTTTCGCGACCACCAGGTCGTACAGCGCCTGCGCGGCGATCGACAGCCTTTCCTCCTGCCGGCGGACGATGTAGATCTGGCGCGTCAGGCCCGGCAGCGAGATGGGGCGGATGAGCAGGCCGGGTCGTTCGAACTGGTACAGCGTGAAGGTCGGCACGACGCTGATGCCCAGCCCGGCTTCGATCATGCCCGCCACGGTCGCGAGCTGCGCGACTTCCAGTATCGTTTTCGCGACCTGCGGGCGCAGCGCCGCTTCCACCGTCTGGCGCACGCTGCTGTTGCGCGTGAGATGGATGAAAGGCCACGGCGCCAGGTGCTTGAGGGTAAGGCGCGGCTCGCGCGCCAGCGGATGGTCCTTGCGGCAGATCAGGTGGAACGTGTCGCTGCACAGCTCACGCGCATGCAGGACCGCGGGGTCCGAGGCGCGGATGCCGCGCGAGGCAAGCGCGAAATCGGCCTGGCCGCTGCGCACCAGTTCGATGCACTCGTCGGACAGGACATCCGAGAGCATGAGTTCGATGTCGGGGTGCTCGGCGTGGAACTCATGCAGGACTTTCGGCAGCCATCCCGCCGCCAGGGAGGGAAGGGCGGCGACATGGACGCGCCCGCGCCGCAACTCGACGAAGCTGGCGATGTGCGTCATGGCGTGGCCAAGGTCGGCCAGCAGCCGGCGCGCCAGGGGCTCGAACAGCTCGCCTTCCTGCGTCAGCACCACCCGCCGCGTACTGCGATCGAACAGCTGCATGGCCAGCGTCGCCTCCAGCGACTGGATCAGTGCGCTGAATGCGGGCTGGGACAAATGGCATGCCTGCGCGGCCTTGGTGAAGTGGCGCAGGTCGGCAAGCATGACGAAGGCGCGCAATTGGCGGGTGGACAGATCGGCCTGTGGTCTCATTGATTTGATGTATCTATTAATCAATCCAAAAAATCGATTTTTCTTATCGTACCGCCGATTCTAAACTGGCTGCCATCGTCACTTCGTGATTCCGCAATGCGTTCACTCCCTTCCCTGTTGATCGGCTGCGCCGCAGGCTTCTCGGGCGACCGTGTCGACGCCGCCGGCCCGGTGGTGGATACGCTGATCGCCCGCCTGGGCGGCGTTCCCGCCAACGGCCGAGCCTTCCTGATTTTCGAGACCCTGGCCGAACGCACCCTGGCGCTTGCGCAGCTGCGCAAGCGCGCCGATGCCCAGGCCGGGTACGAGCCGCTGCTCGAGGACATGCTCGGACCGGTGCTGGCGCGCTGCCTGGCGCACGGCATACGCATCGTCAGCAACTTCGGGGCCGCCAATCCGGAAGGCGCGGCGCGCCATATCCTGCGCATGGCCGCGCGGCTGGGCTTGCGCAAGCCGCGCATCGCGGTGGTCAAGGGCGACGATGTTTCCGGCGCGCAGCATGCCGGCATGCTGGCCGAGTACCTGGGCGAGCAATACGATCCCTCCAGCATCGTCAGCGCCAATGCCTATCTGGGAAGCGAACAGATTCGCGACGCGCTGGACCATGGCGCGGAAATCGTGGTGTGCGGCCGCGTGGCGGACCCGTCGCTGACGGTGGGCCCCGCGATGTCCTATTTCGGCTGGCAAGCCGACGACTGGGACCGCATCGGACGCGCCACCATGGCCGGGCATCTGCTCGAATGCGGCGCGCAGGTTTGCGGCGGCTATTACGCCGACCCCGGCTACAAGGACGTGCCCGGGCTGGAGCAGGTCGGCTTTCCGGTCGCCGAGATCGACGAGGACGGCCATTGCATCATCGGCAAATCCGATGGCACGGGCGGCCTGGTCGACGAGGCCACCGTCATCGAGCAGTTGCTCTACGAGGTCCATGATCCTGCCGGCTATCTGACGCCCGACGTGGTTGCCGACATTTCGCAGGCCGAGGTCCGGCGCGTGGCGGACAACCAGGTCCGGCTCACCGGCGTGCGCGGCCACCCCCGGCCGGCGGCGTACAAGGTCAACGTGTGCCTGGAAGGCGGCTGGCTGGCCGAGGGCGAGATTTCATACGCGGGCCCGCGCGCCGAGGCGCGCGCGCGCCTGGCCGCCGAGGTCGTGTGCAAGCGGCTGGCCGACCTGCGCATCCGCACCGACCTGATCGGCCGCGTGAGCATTTTCGGCGACGACGCCGGACGCCTGCTGGCCGGCGCGCCGGCGGGCGATGGCGAGGACGTGCGCTTGCGCCTGGCGGCGCACGCCGTCACGCGCCAGGACGCCATGCGCCTGACGCGCGAAGTGACCGCGCTTTACTGTTGCGGCCCGGCCGGCGGCGGCGGTGTGCGCACCACGCTGACGCCGCGGCTGGACATGGTTTCATGCCTGCTGCCGCGCGACCTGGTGCGCGCCGGATTCGAAATGGTGGATGCCGATGTCTGATGTGCTTGTTCCCCTGTTTCGCGTCGCGCACGCGCGCACCGGCGACAAAGGCGACCGCTCGAACATCAGCGTGATCGCCTGGGATCGCGCCTTGTATCCCTTGCTGGTCGAACAGCTGACGCCCGAGGTGGTGCTGGCGCAATTCGCGCATCGACGGCCGGCCGGGGCGCAGCGCTACCTGCTGCCCAAGCTGGGCGCCATGAACTTCGTGCTGGACGCCGTGCTCGACGGCGGCGTCAATGGCGCGCTTAACCTCGACGCGCATGGCAAGGCGCTGTCCTATTTGATCCTGAAGACGGAAATCGCCGTTCCGTCCGACCTGGTCTGCCGCCTGGCCGGTTCGCCCGGCTGAGGGCGGTCAGTCCGCTTATAACAACTCAACTGATAAGGGGCCCCCTGATGCGATACCTGAAAAGTACCTATGCAGCCGTCCTGCTGGCTATCGGCACGGCCGTGCCGCACGCGACCACCCTGGCGCAGGAAGTCAAGGTTGCGGCCGAGGCGCCATTGAGGCTGCTGGACCCGGTGGGCACGACTGCGTATATCACGCGCAACCACGCCTACATGGTCTATGACACGCTGTTTGCGCTGGATGCGCAGCTCAAGCCGCAGCCACAGATGGTAAGCACCTGGAGCGTGAGCCCCGACAAGCTGGTCTACCGCTTCACCTTGCGCGACGGGCTGAAGTTCCATGACGGCAGCCCGGTTACCGCGGCCGACTGCGTCGCGTCGATCAAGCGCTGGGCGCAACGCGACCTGACCGGCTTGCGCATGATGGCCGCCGCCAAGGAAATCACCGCCAAGGACGACAAGACGTTCGAGATCGTGCTGGAGCAACCCTTCGGCGCCGTCATCGAAGGCCTGAGCAAGGCCAGTTCGCTGCCGGCCTTCATCATGCCCAAGCGCATCGCCGATGCGCCGGCCAGCCAGGCGATCACCGAGGTGATCGGGTCCGGGCCGTTTCGCTTCGTGGCGTCGGAGTACCGCCCCGGCCTGCAGGTCGTCTATGAGCGCAACACCGACTATGTTCCGCGCAGCGAGCCCCCCAGCGGCCTGGCCGGCGGCAAGGTCGTGAACGTGGACCGCGTCGTCTGGCTGTCGCTGCCCGACATCCAGACCGAGGCCAATGCGCTGGCCAAGGGCGAGGTGGACTATGTGCAGACCGTGTATCCCGACGTGGTGCAGACGCTTCAGGCCAGCAAGGACGTCGTCATCCAGAAACTGGCCAGCACGACCACGCCGACCCTGCGCCTGAACTGGCTGCAGCCGCCGTTCAACAACCAGAAGGTGAGGCAGGCGCTGCTGCATGCGGTGAGCCAGCGCGACTACATGGATGCGCAGGTCGGCGACCCCAAGGCCTATCGCGTGTGCTGGGCCATGTTCGGCTGCGACTCGCCGCTGGCCAGCACGGCGGGCGTGGTGTCCCAGGACGACGAGGCCGATCTCAACGCCGCCAAGGCCTTGCTCAAGGAAAGCGGCTACAAGAACGAGAAGGCGGTCGTGCTGCACGCCACCGACTATCCGCCCACCTCGGCCATCGCGCCTTTCACGGCGCAGATCCTGCGCTCCATCGGCATGAAGGCGGAAGTCCAGTCCATGGATTGGGCGACCTTCCTTACCCGGCGCGGCAAGCAGGACCCGGTGGAGAAGGGCGGCTGGAGCGTGGCCTACGGCAGCTGGAACACCCTGGACCTGATGTCGCCCATCGCCAACCTCAACCTCGATGGCCGCGGCAAGGAGGGATACGCGGGCTGGACCGAGAGCGCCGAGATGGAGTCGCTGCGCACGCAGTACGCGCAGGCCACCGAGCCCGCCAGCCGGCAGCAGATCGCCGCGAAGATACAGCAGCTGGCCTATGACCAGGTCTTCTATATTCCGCTGGGTACCTACAGCAATTACGCCGCCCGCCGCAGCAACGTGACGCCGCTGCTGGACGCGCCCGTGACGGTATTCTGGGGAATATCCAAGAACTGAGTCGCCGCGCGGCGCCGCCATGGCGCCGCGCAGCACGTAGGAGATCGTTTTCGTGCAAATTCTGAGGTTGCTGTTCCTGCGCCTGGCCAGCGCCATTCCCGTGGTGCTCGTGGTGGTGACGGTGGTTTTCCTGCTGGTCAGGCTGACCGGCGATCCCGCCACGATTCTCGCCGGCGACATGGCCAGCCCCGAGGTGGTCGCCAGCGTGCGCGCCGACCTGGGGCTGGACCGCCCCTTGCTGGGCCAGTATGCCCAATGGCTGTGGGATCTGTTGCAGGGCAACCTCGGCACATCCATCGTCACCAAGCAGCCCGTGGCGACGCTGATCGGCGAGCGCCTCGAATCGACCCTGGTGCTGTCGCTCAGCGCGCTGGTGGTCACGGTGCTGCTGGCGGTGCCGCTGGGCGTGCTGGCGGCCTGGCGCCACAACACGCTGGTCGACCGGGTCGTGATGATCTACGCGGTCATCGGCTTCTCGCTGCCCAGCTTCGTGGTGGGGTACCTGTTGATACTCATGTTCTCGGTCTGGCTGGGCTGGCTGCCGGTGCAGGGATACGTCAGCATCACCGACGATATCTGGCTGGCCGCGCAACACCTGGTATTGCCCACCCTGGCGCTGGCGATCTTCTACATGTCGCTGATTTCGCGGGTGACGCGCGCCAGCGTGCTGGAAGTCCTGAACGAGGATTTCGTGCGCACCGCCAAGGCCAAGGGGGTGCCGCCGCTGCGCATCCTGTCGCAGCACGTGCTGCGCAACGCCGCGATTCCCATCGTCACCGTCATCGGCATCGGGCTGGCCTTCCTGATCAGCGGGGTGGTGATCACCGAGAGCGTGTTCAACCTGCCCGGCCTGGGCCGCCTGACCATCGACGCCGTGCTGTCGCGGGACTACCCCGTGGTCCAGGGCGTCATCCTCTTTTTCGCCTGCGTCTACATCCTGGTGAACCTGTTGATCGACATGCTGTACGTGGTCATCGATCCACGGATCCGCTACTGACGATCCGGAGACGAGACATGACATCCATTCTTCGCCACAACAGACTGGCGCTGCTGGGAGGCGGCGTGCTGCTGCTGATGGTCGCCATCAGCGTCGCGGCTTCCTGGATCGCCAGCATGGACCCCGCGATGATGCAGCCGCGCATGCGCCTGACGCCGCCGGGAGAGGCCTTCCTGCTGGGCACCGATGCGCTCGGGCGCGACGTGTACTCCCGCGTCGTGCATGGCAGCCGCATGTCCCTGGCCATCGGCGCGCTGGTGGTCGTCATCACGATTGCGATCGGCACCCTCATCGGCCTGGTGGCCGGGGCCTCGCGCATCATGGACCGCGTCCTCATGCGGATCATGGACGGCGTCATGGCCATTCCCGGCATCCTGCTGGCGGTGGCCCTGGTATCGCTGTTCGGCGCCAGCCTGGCCTCGGTCGTGATCGCGATCGCCGTGCCCGAGATTCCGCGCGTGGTGCGCCTGGTGCGCAGCGTGGTGCTCTCGGTGCGCGAAGAGCCCTACGTCGAGGCCGCGGTCGGGCTCGGGGTGCCGTATCCCAAGGTCGTCTGGCGGCACATCCTGCCCAATTGCTTCGCGCCGCTGATCGTGCAGGCCAGCTACGTGTTCGCCGCGGCGATCCTGCTCGAGGCCGTGCTGGGCTTTCTGGGCGTGGGGTTCCCGCCCGAGATCCCCACCTTCGGCAACATCCTGGCCGAGGCGCGGCCGGTCTTCCAGCGCGCGCCGTGGGCCACCGTGGCGCCCGGCCTGCTGCTGGCCGTCACCGTGCTGGCGGTGAACCTGCTGGGCGATGGACTGCGCGACAGCCTGGACCCGAAACTCGCGAGGCGCGCAAATGATTGAGAACACACCGAAGCAACGGGTGCTGGAGGTGTCCGGCCTGGCCATCCGCGCCGGCGCGCGGACACTGGTGCAGGACGTCACGCTGAGCCTGGCCCAGGGAGAAATCCTGTGCCTGGTGGGCGAATCGGGGTCGGGCAAGTCGCTGACGGCGTCGGCCGTCATGGGGCTGCTGCCGGGCAACCTGGGCGTGAGCGCCGGCAGCATCCGGCTCGATGGCGAAGACCTGACCGCGGCGTCGCCGGCGCGCATGCAGGCGCTGCGCGGCGACCGCATGGCCATGGTGTTCCAGGAACCCATGACCTCGCTCAATCCGCTGATGCGCGTGGGACGCCAGATCGCGGAGGTGTTGCAGGTGCACCGGCCGGACCTGGGCGCCGGGCAAGTGCGGGCGCGGGTGCTGGAGCTGATGGGCGATGTGCACCTGCCCACCCCCGAGGCGCTCATGGACGCCTTCCCGCATCAATTGTCGGGCGGGCAGCGCCAGCGCATCATGATCGCGATGGCGCTGGCGCTGGAGCCCGCGCTGATCATCGCCGACGAACCCACCACGGCGCTCGACGTCACGACCCAGGCGCAGGTGCTCAAGCTGTTTCGCCAGTTGCTGGCCAAGCATTCGAGCGCGGTGCTGTTCATCACGCATGACTTCGATGTGGTGCGCGATATCGCCGACCACGTGGCCGTGATGCAGCTGGGCCGCATCGTCGAACAGGGGCCGGCCGGGCAGGTGCTGGACGCGCCTCGCCACGACTACACCCGCAAGCTGCTGGCCGCGGTGCCGAGCGGCGTGCCCAAGACGCAGCAGAACGCGTCGTCCGATGAACTTCTGTCGGTTAGCGGCCTGAACCTGGTTTATGAGTCGCGCGGCCTGCTGGGCCCGGCGCGGCGCACGCATGCCGTCGCCGATGTCGGCTTCACGCTGAAAAAGGGCGAGACCCTGGGCGTTGTCGGCGAGTCGGGCTCGGGCAAGTCGACCCTGGGGCGCTGCATCACGCGGGCGCACGCCCCCACGTCGGGCCGGATCGTCTTCGACGGCGTGGACATCGCGGGGCTGTCGGGCAAGGCGCTGCGGGCGGTGCGCCGCCGCGTGCAGATGGTGTTCCAGGATCCCTACCGGTCGCTGAACCCGCGCCGCAGGATTCTGCATGCCTTGATCGAAGGCCCGATCGAAAGCGGGGTGGACCGCAAGGCGGCCTGCGCGCGCGCGGCCGAATTGATGGCCCTGGTGGGCTTGCCGGCCGACGGCCTGCAGCGTTATCCGCACCAGTTCTCGGGCGGGCAGCGGCAACGCATCTGCATTGCGCGCGCCCTGGCGATGGAGCCCGACCTGATCGTCGCGGACGAGGCCGTGTCGGCGCTGGACGTGTCGGTGCAGGCGCAGGTGCTGGAGCTGTTCGAAGATCTCCAGAAGCGGCTGGGATTCGCCATGATCTTCATTACCCACGACTTGCGCGTGGCCGCGCAGGTCTGCGACCGCATCGGCGTGATGCAGAAAGGGCGCCTGCTCGAGCTGGGCCCGGTGCGGCAAGTCATCCATGCGCCCCAGCACCCCTATACCCGCCACTTGTTCGATTCGCTGCCCGGCCGCGTGGGCCAGGCGGCGGAACCCGCCATGGAGCTACAGGCATGACCAGTACTGACCAGCATATTGCCCGGGCCGGCGTCGCCGAGCTCGCCAGGGGGATCGCCCGGGGCGCGTTCAC
This sequence comes from Bordetella bronchiseptica, assembly GCF_900636925.1. Classification (NCBI taxonomy): domain Bacteria; kingdom Pseudomonadati; phylum Pseudomonadota; class Betaproteobacteria; order Burkholderiales; family Alcaligenaceae; genus Bordetella; species Bordetella bronchiseptica. The sequence goes on along the minus strand of NZ_LR134326.1, from coordinate 3,031,590 downwards.
GCCCGCCGAGGTGACCGACGTCTTCCTGCGCCGCATCCAGGACCTGAATCCCGCGATCGGGGCGTTCGTGGCCGTCTACGAGGACGAGGCCCGGCACGCGGCCCGCCAGGCCACGCAGGCGCTGGCGCAAGGGCAGCGCCTGAGCCCCTTGCATGGCATTCCGTTCGCCGTGAAGGATATCGTCGACGTGGCCGGCAGATTCACGACCTATGGCTCGCGCACCGGCGCGGGGCGGCAGGCCGGCGCCACCGCCGAGTACGTGCGTGCGCTGCTCGATGCCGGGATGATCCTGCTGGGCAAGACGCACACCGTGGAATTCGCGTTCGGCGGCTGGGGCACCAACCAGCGCATGGGAACGCCGCGCAATCCGCTGCGCGCGGACGTGCCCTGCGCGACGGGCGGATCGAGCAGCGGATCGGGGGCCGCCGTCGGCGCGCAGATGGTGCCCTTCGCGGTAGGCACGGACACCGGCGGCTCGATCCGCATTCCTTCGGCGTTCTGCGGGCTGACCGGCATGCGGCCCAGCATGGGGCGCCACAGCGGCGCGGGCGTCATGTCGCTCAGCCACACCCTGGACACCATCGGACCGTTGGCGCGCACCGTCGAAGACGTGCAGATGCTCGACGACCTGTTGACCGGCAAGACCGCCACGGACACCGCGCAGCCGGGTTCGCAGGCCGTGGCGCGCGTGCGCGACGCGCGTATCGGCGTGCTCGGCGCGCAATGGCTGGGCGCCATCGAGCCCGAGGTGGCGCACGCCTATGCGCAAAGCCTGCGGGCCTTCGAGGCGATGGGCGCGACGCTGGTCGAGCTGGCGCTGCCGTTCGACCGGGAAGCGTTCGCCCAGTTGACCTCCACGCTGATCGCCTGCGAAGGCCTGCAATTCGCCGGGAAGTACGTCCACGACCCACTGTCCGGCATGGACGAGGACGTGCGCGCGCGCTTCCTGGTGGGCGACCGGTACGATGCCGCCGCCTATGCCGAATTGCTGGGGCGCCGCAGCGCGATGATCGATACGTTCACGCAGGCGATGGCCGGCGTCAAGGCCTTGCTGATGCCTACGACGCCGTGCGTGGCGCAGCCGCTTGCGGGGCTGGAGCAGTCGCCGTACAACCCGGCGGTGTACACGCGCATGCCGGCGTGGCTCGGCTGCTGCGCGCTGGCGGTGCCCAACGGCTCGGGGGCGCACGGCTTGCCGACCTCCCTGCAGATCGTCGGCCTGCCCGAATCGGACCGGCTGGTGATGTCGCTGGGGCGCGCCTACCAGGAATATGCGTAGGGCGCGACGCGCTGCGGGCCGGCCGCTGGCCGGCCTTTTTTATGGCCATGCAGATCGCCTGGCAAGGCATGGTGCCCGATTGATCCATGCGTACATGTCGGTCTAGGCGCGCCCCGCCGGCTGCGTCACCATGCCTGGCATCCCGCGGCCGTCGCGCCGCCTTGCCAGGAAAGTCGCATGGTTCGATCGCTGTCCATAGTGTGCCTGCTGGCCGTCTTGCAGGCCTGCGCGGGCCCGCGCCCGGCCGCCGTCGCGGCCGCCTGGGACGAGGCGCCGGCCGGCCAGTACCGCTTCGACTGGCAACTGTCGGGCGACCCGGCGGTGGCGCCGCTGCAGGTGTTCGACGATGCGCGGCGCATCTGGCTGCAGTTCGCGCCGGGCCAGCCGATACCGGCCATCTTCGCGCACGGCGCCGGCGGCGAACGTCCGGTGCCGTACCTGCGCCGCGACCCCTACATCGTCGTGGACGGCGCCTGGCCCGCGCTCAGCCTGCGCGGCGGCCGCTATGTCGCGCGCATACAGCGCAGCGGCGCGCCGATTCCGGCGGGCGCGCCGGTTGTCCGCGCCGAGGGGCCGGCCCCGGTCCCGGCCACGCCATCCGCCGTCGCGCCCGCCGAGGCCGCCGAGGCCGCGCCGCCGGCGCCGCGCTTTCGGGCCGCGCCGCCCGACCTGACCTTGCGGGCCGTGCTGGCGCGCTGGGCGCGCGCCGCGGGCTGGACGTTCGAGGCCGAACACTGGGCCCTCGACGTCGATATTCCGCTGGCGGGCAAGGCCGAACTTCCGGGTGATTTCAAGACCGCCGTGCGCGCGCTGCTGGCGGCCACCGAATTGTCCGAGCGGCCGGCGCAGCCGTGCTTCTACGCCAATCGCGTACTGCGCGTCGTGCCGCTGGCGCAAGCCTGCGACCGCACGCGCGCCGCCGCGCCGGGGCTGACATGAAGGCGCGGCGCCTGGCCATGGCGGGCCTGTCGCTGGCGCTCGGCGGATGCTCGCTGTCGCAGCAGATGCAGGCCATGCGCGACGCCGCGACGTCCCTGCGCGCACGCCTGCTCGAAGGGCAGCAGGCCGTGGGCCGGGCCGGCGAGCGGCCGGCGCGCGAAGCCGCCCAGGACGTCGCGCGGCCCTGGCTGGCCGGTCGCGCCCAGCCGCTGGCACGCGAGGTGCTGCTGCCGCCGGCGCTGCGCGCCGATGTCGATACGACCCTGCTGTTCGCGGGCAAGGCCACGCTGCCCGTGCTGGCCGAGCGCCTGCATCGCGCCACCGGCATCGCCGTGCGCGTGCATCCCGACGCGCTGCTGCCGCGCGCCGCCTTCCTGCCGCGCCTGGCGGGGCCGGCCGAGCTGGCGGCCGAGCCTCCCGCCCAGGCCGAACTGCGCGCCGGGCCGCGTCCGCTGGCCGACACGCTCGACGCGCTGGCCGCGCAGCTGTACGTGCACTGGCGCTACCATCGCGGCGCCATCGAGTTCTACCGCACCGAAACGCGGGTCTTCGATGTGCGCACGCTGGCGCTGGCAGCCAGCGCGCAGGCTCGGCTGGGCCGCGCCGGCAGCGGCGAGACGGGCAGTTTCGACCATGCCTCGAGCACGGTGCTCAGCGCCGACGCCGGCAAGGCGCTGCAGGCCGTGCGAGACCGCGTCGCCGCTTTCCTGACGCGCGCCGGCGTCATCGCCGAGATCGAGGCGGGCGGAAGCACGCTCGCGGTCACGGATACGCCGGAGGCGCTCGCGCGCATCGAGAAATACCTGCAAGGCGAGAACCGCGCCCTGACGCGCCGGGTACGCCTGGTGTTCGAAGAACTCACGGTGCGCACCATGGCCGCCGCCGAAGGCGGCATCGATTGGCAGGCGGTCTACGCCAGCGCGCGCGCCGCGGCGTCGTACGCCATGCCCGGCGGGGCCGGCGCGGCAGGCGCGCTCGGGGCCCGCGTGCTGGCCGGGCCCTGGCGCGACGCGCGCGCCCTGATCGCCGCGTTGAGCACCATGGGAGCGGTACTGCGCCATCGCAGCATACCCATGCTGACGCTGAACCGGCGCGCCGTCACCCACGCCGTGCGCACCACGTTTTCCTACGTGGACCAGGTGCAGCGCCTGAGCCCGACCGCGGCGGCGCCCGGTGGGCGCGATGCCGTGCCCGGCCTGGCGGTGCAGCAGAAGCGCGAGACGGTGGGCACGTTCCTCACGCTGTTGCCCGAGGCGCGCGATGACGGCCGCATCCTGCTCTCCATTTCCTATGACAACACCATCGCCCAGCCGTTGCGCACCCTGACCTTCGGCGAGGGCGGCCAGCAAGTGTCGCTGCAGCAGATCGCCATCGACGGCAGCGGCATCGTGCAGCAGGTCGAGCTGCTGCCCGGCCAGCCCGTCATCCTGTCGGGCTTCGACCACAGCGAAGACCAATACGAACGCCACCGCCTGTTTCCCGATGCGCCGCTCGCGGCCGGCGGGCACGACCGCACGGCGCGCGAGCGGGTCACGACCGTGGTCATGGTCACCGCGCAGATCGACGAGGGTTGAGCCATGCGCGCCGCCACGCATCCGCCGCTGGTGCTGCAGCAGACGCAGGGCGGGCCCATGCTGGCCTTCGGGCTGACATGGTTCGCCGTGCTGGGCAGTCACGCCGCGCTGCAGGGGCGGGCCCGCGCCCGCGCCTTGCGCGCCACACATTACCTGGTGGGCGGCCGGCACGCGGTCGCCGCGGGTTGCGCGCGCCTGCCTCGCCGCTATGGCGCGCTGGCGCTCCACAGCGCGGCGCAGGCGTACGCCAGTCTGCACCCGGATGGCGCGCAGGCCGGCGTGGCCAGCCTGCCGGACGGGCAGGGCTGGCTGATCGCCGTGCAGGACGGCGCCGTGCTTGCCAGCGCCGACCGGCTCTTTGCGGATGTCGCGCAGGCGCAGGCCTGCCTGCGCACGCTGTTGGCGCAGCGTCCCGACCTGCGCGAGGTGCCGGCGCAGGCCGCGCTGGATACCTTGCTGGCCAGGCCGGATCCCTCCGCGCGCCTGGCGCCGCTGGCCTCGCGCTGGTCGCGTGCGCCGGTAGCGGCGCGAGCGGTCGTGCTGGCGCTGGCCGTGGCCGGCGGCGCCTCGTTGTGGCGCGGCCTGCGCCAGGCGCCGCCGCCCGCCGCGCCCGATCCGCGGGCCGTCTGGCGCGCCGCCCAAGCGGAGTTCCTGCGCGGCTGGCCGGTGCATACCAGCAGCGAGCTGGCGCGGGTGCTCGATACCTTGCAGGCCTTGCCGCTGCGGGTCGCCGGCTGGGCGCTGCGGCAGGCGCAATGCGTGCCGGGCCCGGCGTGGCACTGCGACGCCGACTACCACCGCGTCGATGCGGCGGCCACCAGCCTGGCGTTTGCCGCCGCGGTTCCGCCCGGCTGGCAGATGCGGCTGCATACGCTGGAGCATACGCGCGTGGCCTGGACGCTGGCCGGCGACCAGCACGGGCTGGATCGCACCGCGCCGGCCTCGCCGGCCGACACGCTGGCGCTGGCCGCCACGCTGCAGCGTGCCAGCGCCGCCTTCACGCATGTCTCGGTGGGCGCCGCGCAGGCGCTGGCCGGCCCGGCCTGGGATGGCCCGCCCGAGCTCGCGCCGCCTGCCGCGCCCGAGCTCCGCCGGCGCGAGCTCGTGCTCGACGGGCCTCTGCGTTCGCTGGCGCTGGTGTGGCCGCTGCCGGCGCCCATCGGATGGGCCACGGTGTCCCTGCGCGTGGTCCCGGACGCGATCGCGACGCTGCGCGCCAGCGTGCTGTCGCTGCATCTTCAAGGATCCCTCTATGAGCAGACGACTTCACGTTCCTAGCGGGGCCTTCCTGGCGGCGCTGGTATCGGCCCTGACGGTTCATGCCGCGCAGGCCCAGCCGGCCGCGCCGCCCGCACCCTGGCCGCACGCCGATACCGTGCGCGAGCTGCTGCGGCGCGAAACCCTGGCGATCGCACAGCCGCCGCGACCGGCAGCCCCGGCGCCGTGGAGCGACGCGCCAGCCGCGCGCAAGGCAGCGCCGGCGGCGCCGGGCCCGCGCGCCGACCGCATCGTATTGCTGGCCATCTACGGCGTCGGCGCTGCGCTGCGCGCGGAGGTCTCCATCAACCGGCGCCATTGGCGCTACCTGGCGGGCCAGCGCAGGCCGTCCGGCCAGGCGCCCGAGGCCCGCTACCAGCTCGAAGCCATAGCCGTGCCATGCGTGCACTTGCGCAGCGGCGCGGTCCGCCGCACCGCCTGCCTGGCTGCGGCCGCGAGCCTGGACAACGGCGCGGCGTCTGCCGCAGGGGCCGCGCCATGAGAATCCGATCCCACAGGCCGGTCTTGCACAGCCCGTGCACCACGCTTGCTCCCTTCGTGGCCGACCACGAGGCGCTGGGCCGCCTGCGTCCCGCGTTCGTGCGTGCGCTGGCGCGGGAGTTCGACCTCGGCGCCCTGGCGGGACGCCTGTGCCCGGTGCTGCTCGAAGGCAGCTACGCCGCCTTGTTCGCGCTGGCCGACTACGTACATGGCGACCAGGCCGACGAACTCGAGCGCCTCATGCGCAAGCGCGGCTACCGGCTGGCGGCGCCGGCGCGCTATGTGTTGCCTTCGCCCTTGCTGCTGGCCGTGGCGCGCGAGGCGGCTGGCGCCCCGGGCCTGCATGCGGCCGACCATCCCGCGCAACGGCGCACGGCGCTGCAGGCGCTGTTCTTCGACATGGTGCGCTGGGGCGTGCGCCACGGCGCCAGCGATCTGCACCTGCACGCCGACCGACGCGCCGCCACCGCGCAGGTTCGCTATACCGTGGGCGGCGCCTACGTGGCCGCGCCATGCTTCAATGGCCTGTCGCATGCCTGCCTGCTCGAAATCCTCGCGGTGGCCTGGATGGACGTGCGCGCGGGCAACGGCGCGGTGTTCGATCCGCGTGCCGAACAGCAGGGACGCATCGCGCTGCAGGTCGACGAGGTGCCGGTCGTGCTGCGCTGGGCCTCCCTGGCCACGGATCACGGTCCGTCCGTATGCCTGCGCATCCTGCGCCAGGACCCGCCGCAAGGCGGGGCCAGCCTGGCGGAACTGGGCTATCTGCCGGCGCAGGCCGCCACGCTCGAGCGCGCCTGCCAGCGCGCTGGCGGGGCGGTGGTGCTGGCGGGCACGGTGGGGGCCGGCAAGTCCACCACCCTCGCCACCATGCTGCGCGGCCTGCCGGCCGAGCGCAAGCTGGTCACCCTGGAAGACCCGGCCGAGTACGCCATCGCCAACGCCCTGCAGAACAGCGTGAGCCGCTCGCTGGAAGGAGAGGCCGGCGCGCCGTTCGATGCCAAGCTGCTGACCATCAAGCGCTCGGCCATGCACGACCTGTACCTGGGCGAGGTCCGGGATCGCCAGACCGGGCGCGTCTTCACCGACCTGGCCGGCTCCGGGGTCAGCCTCTACACCACGACGCACGCCGGCTCCGCCTTGCTGATTCCGGAACGCCTGGCATCCGACTTCATCGGTGTGTCGCGCGACTTCCTGGCCACGCCCGGCGTGCTCAAGCTGCTGGTCTACCAGACCTTGCTGCCACGCCTGTGTCCGGCATGCGCCTTGCCCCTGGCCATGCTGTGGCACCGCGGCGCCGGCCGGTCCCACGCGCAGCGCCTGGCGTGGCGTTGCTGGGCCGCGCGCCTGCGCCGCGCCGGCGTGGCGCTGGCGCAGGCGCGCGTGCGCAATCCCGCCGGTTGCGCGGCCTGCGCAGGCGCCGGTCTGCCGGCCCTGCGCGGCTACGCGGGGCGCACCGTGGTCGCCGAACTGCTCGAGCCGGAAACCGACGCCGTCCTGCTCGATCTCATCCGCCGGCGCGACAATCCGGCGCTGCGCCGCTTGCTGGGGCGGCGCGCACGCCGGCAGCCGCCCGACGCGCCGCTGCGGGCAGTCGATTGCGCCTGGCGCAAGGTCGAAGCAGGCGTGGTGGATCCGCGCCTGGTCGAACGCTGTTTCGCGCTGCCACCCGCCTTGCGTACGCCGATGGGCGCCGAGGACGGCCATGGCTGAGCACGCGGCGCTGGCGTTGGCGTGGCGCGCGGCCGGCGCGCTGGGCCAGCGGCTCGACGCATGGCGCTTCGGCGCCGAGCGGGGCGACTACTACGAATACCTGGCCGACATGCTGGAAGGCCTGCAGGGGCGTCAGACCCTGCGCGACATCTTCGAGACCGACGCGGCGCGCCATGGCGAGGCGAGCGTGCGCGGCCGCCTGGCGCGCCGTTGGCTGCACCGCTACCAGGATTGCGGCGGCGACCTGCGCGCCACCTGGACCCGTTGCCTGCCCGAAGGCGATTGCACGCTGCTGGCGCTGGCGCAGTCGGCGGGCGGCGGCGCGCTGGGCATCGTGTTGCGCGACCTGGCGCACCTGACCCGCCTGACGCAGGGAATGCGGCGCGAGTTCTGCGTGACGATCGCCGCCGGCTTGGTCGCCATGACGGTGGCCTGCGCCTTGCTGGCGGCCGTGCCGGCCTTCAGCGCGCCGCGCCTGCGCCTGGTATTCCAGGCCGTGCCGCCGGATTACCACGGCGCCTGGTCGGCCGGCCTGTTCGCGCTGGCCAGGTACGTCGAAGCGGCCTGGCCCGCGGCGGTGGCGGCATTGACGGCGGCGGTGGCGCTAGTGTGCTGGTCGCTGCCCCGCTACGCCGGGCGCGCGCGCGTGTTCCTGGACCGCTGGCAGCCATGGCGCCTGTACCGCGATATGCAGGCGATCCGCTTCCTGGCGCTGGCCACCGTGCTGTTGCGCCAGCGGGGCAACATCGACACGCGCCTGCGCACCGCGCTGCTCGTCCAGGGGGCCGACGCGCCGCCGTGGCTGGCCTGGCACCTCGAGCGCATGCTGCTGCGGGTCGACGCCGGGGTGGTCGATGCCAGCGTGTTCGATACCGGGCTGTTCGAACCCGCGCACGCCTGGTTCATGGCCGACATGGTCGCCGCGCATGGCCTGGCCGACGGCTTGGCGCGGGCGCGCACGCGGGTCGAGGCGCACATGCTGCCGCGCCTGCGGCGCCAGGCGCAGGGCCTGCGCTGGGTACTGCTGCTGGGCGCGGTCGGGGCGGTGCTGGCCCTGGCGTTTTGGCATTACGCCGCCATCGACGATCTACGGCGCGCATTGGTCAGTTTCTACGCCAGCCAATAAGCCTCGGCAGGCGTTTCTTCACGCAGGAGGATTCTTCATGTCACACACGATTCTGTCCGGCCGCCAAGCCGGCTTCTCCCTGGTCGAGGTGTCCATCGTCACGGCCATCGTCTTGCTGGTGGCCATCATCGGCATTCCCGCCATCGGCTCGTATGTCATCGAAAGCAAAGTGCCCCGGGTCGGAGAGGAACTGCAGCGTTTCGTGGCGCGGACCAAGGCCAATGCGCAAGGCGATGGCGCGGCGCCCTACACGGGCATCGGCACGGCGTCGCTGGCGCATGCGCTGCGCGATTCCAGCGTGGTGTCGGTGCGCGGCGAGGGCGCGTCGGCGACGGTCGCGCACGGCCTGGGCGGGCAGGGGGCTGGCGCCCATGGCGTCATCAGCGTGGCGCCGGCCGCGCCGGGCGGCGCGCCGCCCGGTTCGGCGTTCACGCTGACGCTGACCAATGTCAACGGCGCGGCCTGCCCGGCGCTGGCCTCGGTCATGCAGCGCGTATCCGACATCATCGCCGTGCAGGGCAAGGCGGGGCCGGTGGTGGTCAAGAATGCGCTGGCCGTCCCGGCGTTGCCGTACCGCGCGCAGGCCGCCCAGGCGCAGTGCGTGGCGGGCGATCGCAACACCTTCGTGTTCACGGCGCGATGAGATCCGCGCGCACCCAGGGCGGCCTGGCCTTGCTGGAACTGGCTGTGGCCGCCGCGCTCGCGGCCATGGCGGCGGTGTGGGCCGCCAACCGGCTGGTGCAGGATGCTCAGGACGCGGCCGCACGCGGTGCCGGCGTCTGGCTGGGCGAAATCCAGCGCGGCCTCGACCAACTGCTGCAGCGGCATTTCGACACGCTGGCCGATGGGCTGGCGCCGCGCGATGAGCGCGGGCGCGCGCTGTTTCGCGATGCCTGGCGTCCGACGCTGCCCGAGCTGCAGGCCGCCGGCCTGCTGGCGCGTTCCCTGCCGAGGCGCTCGCCCCTGGGCACGGGGGTGATCATGCTGGTCCGGCGCGATCCGCATTGCCCGCGGGCGGGCTGCCGGCTGGACGCGCTGGCCTGGCTGGACCGCCCCTTGCTGGATGGCCACGGCCAGGTCGACCTGATGCGCATGGCGCCCCTGGTGGCCGCCACCGCCGGCCGTGGCGGCTTCGCCGTGGCCGGCGGGGTGCGCGGCGCGGCGTTTCGCTTCGCCAATCCGCCCTGGCCGGACGTGGCGCGGCTGCCAGCCGGCACGCCGCTGGCCTGGGCCGGCCTGGCGGCGGGCAAGGCATCGCCGGCGTTCGGCGGCGCCTATTCGGTGAATTCCCACGTGGGCTGCCGCTCGTACAGCGGCCATACCAGCCGCAACCCGCTTACCGGACAGTGTTCGTGCCCACCGGGTTACGCGTCGGTTATCATGGCGCAGGCCATCGACCGCGTGGACGGCGCGCCGGGGTTCACCAGCTTCGTCTGCGTGCGTCCGGGCAAGGAGTAGGGCGGCGGCGCTGGCATCGGCCTGCCGACCCTCTATAATCAAAAATTCGCCAAAATCCCGATTCATCCACGATGAAATCCTCTGAGATTCGCCAGAAGTTCCTGCAATTCTTCCAGTCCAAGGGCCACACGATCGTTCCGTCGTCGTCCCTGGTGCCGGCCAACGACCCCACGCTGCTCTTTACCAACTCGGGTATGGTGCAGTTCAAGGACGTATTCACCGGCAAGGAAGCGCGCGCCTACAAGCGCGCCACGTCGTCGCAGCGCAGCGTGCGCGCCGGCGGCAAGCACAACGACCTCGAGAACGTGGGCTACACCGCCCGCCACCATACGTTCTTCGAGATGCTGGGCAACTTCAGCTTCGGCGACTACTTCAAGCGCGAGGCCATCCAGTACGCCTGGGAGCTGCTGACCCAGGTCTACAGGCTGCCGGCCGAGAAGCTGTGGGTCACGGTCTACCAGGAAGACGACGAGGCCTACGACATCTGGGCCAAGGAAGTCGGCGTGCCCGCCGAGCGCATCATCCGGATCGGCGACAACAAGGGCGCCCGCTATGCGTCCGACAACTTCTGGCAAATGGCGGACACCGGCCCCTGCGGCCCGTGTTCGGAAATCTTCTACGACCATGGCCCGGAAATCTGGGGCGGCCCTCCGGGCTCGCCCGAGGAAGACGGCGATCGCTACATCGAGATCTGGAACCTGGTGTTCATGCAGTTCGAGCGCGACGCCGCCGGCAACATGGAACGCCTGCCCAAGCCCTGCGTGGACACCGGCATGGGCCTGGAGCGCATCGCGGCGGTGCTGCAGCACGTGCATTCCAACTACGAGATCGACCTGTTCCAGAAGCTGATCGCCGCCGCCGCGCGCGAGACCGGCGTGAAGGATCTGGCCGATAACTCCCTGAAGGTCATCGCCGATCACATCCGCGCCTGCGCCTTTCTCATCGTCGACGGCATCATTCCCAGCAACGAAGGCCGCGGCTACGTGCTGCGCCGCATTGTGCGCCGCGCCCTGCGCCATGGCTACAAGCTGGGCCAGACCAAGCCGTTCTTCCATCGCCTGGTGCCGGACCTGGTGGCCGAGATGGGCGAAGCCTATCCCGAGCTGGCCCAGGTGGCCGAGCGCGTGGCGCAGGTGCTGCGCCAGGAAGAAGAACGCTTCGGCGAAACGCTCGAACACGGCATGAAGATCTTGGACGGCGCGCTGGCCAAGGTCGCCAAGGGCGACCCGCTCGACGGCACCACGTTGTTCACGCTGTACGACACCTACGGCTTTCCGGTCGATCTCACCGCCGACATCTGTCGCGAGCGCGGGGTCGAGGTGGACATGGCCGGCTTCGAGGCGGCGATGCAGCGCCAGCGCGAGCAGGCGCGCGCCGCGGGCAAGTTCAAGATGGCCGAGGGCCTGAGCTACGAAGGCGCCGAGACGCGCTTCGAAGGCTACGAGAGCCTCGAATTGAGCGGCGTCAAGGTGACGGCGCTGTATGTCGAGGGTACCCAGGTCGAGCAGGTGTCGGCGGGCCAGGACGCGGTCGTGGTGCTCGATGCCACCCCGTTCTATGCCGAGTCCGGCGGCCAGGTGGGCGACACCGGCCTGCTGGAGGCTGGCGGCGTGCGGTTCGCGGTGGCCGACACCCTCAAGATCCAGCCCGGCGTGTTCGGCCATCACGGCACGCTCGAGGCCGGCGCGCTGAAGGTCGGCGATACCTTGCTGGCGCGCGTGGATGCGGTGCGTCGCGCCCGCACGGTGCGCAACCACTCGGCCACGCACCTGATGCACAAGGCCTTGCGCGAAGTGCTGGGCGCCCACGTGCAGCAGCGCGGCTCGCTGGTCGATCCCGACAAGACCCGCTTCGACTTCGCGCACGACGCGCCCATGACGGCCGAGCAGATCGCCCGCGTGGAAGCCATCGTCAATGCCGAGGTACTGGCCAACCAGGCCACAGAGGCCAAGGTCATGGCCTACGACGACGCCGTCAAGGGCGGCGCGATGGCGCTGTTCGGCGAGAAGTACGGCGATACCGTGCGCGTGCTCGACATCGGTTTTTCGCGCGAATTGTGCGGCGGCACGCACGTGCGGCGCACCGGCGACATCGGCCTGTTCAAGGTGGTGTCCGAAGGCGGCGTGGCGGCGGGCGTGCGTCGCATCGAAGCGATTACCGGCGACAACGCGCTGGCCTGGGTGCAGGACCAGAACGCGCTGCTGCAGCGCGCCGCCGGCGTGCTGCGCGCCCCGGCGCACGAGCTTCCCGAGCGCATCGTCCAGGTGCAGGAACAGCTCAAGGCGCTCGAGAAAGAGCTCGAGCAGGCGCGCACCAAGCTGGCCGCCAGCGCCGGCAACGACCTGGCCGCCACGGCCACGGTCGAGGTCAAGGGCATCAAGGTGCTGGCCGCCAGCATCGGCGATGTGGATCCCAAGGCCTTGCGCGGCATGGTCGACAACCTGAAAGACCGCCTCAAGCCCGCCGTGGTCCTGCTGGCCGCCGGCTCGGCCGATGGCAAGATCAGCCTGGTGGGTGGCGTGACGGCCGATCTCACCGGCCGCATCAAGGCCGGCGATCTGGTCGGCTTCGTGGCTGGCCAGGTGGGCGGCAAGGGCGGGGGCCGTCCCGACATGGCGATGGGCGGCGGCACCGATCTGGCGGCGCTGCCGGCTGCCGTGGCCAGCGTACAGAAGTGGGTCGATGAGCGCCTCTGATACCGGCGGCCTGCCGCCCTACCAGCACGAAGTCGATGCCAGCGGGCTGACCTGTCCGCTGCCCATCCTGCGCGCCAAGAAGGCGCTGGCGCAAATGGAAAGCGGCCAGGTGCTGCGGGTGGTCACCACCGATCCCAACGCCATCCGCGATTTCCAGGCCTTCGCGCGCCAGACCGGCAACACCTTGCTGGCGCAGCGCGAGGCCGAGGGCCGCGGCGAGCACTTCCTGCAGCGGCGCTGAGCGCCTGCCGGCAAGCAAACGGCCCGCGCAAGCGGGCCGTTTGCCTTGGCGCGCGACCGTGCGTGGGGCTAGCGGCTGCGCACGGCGGCGGCCAGCGCGCGCGTCACCGTGAAGTCGACCAGGTCGCCTTCCTTGAGAGTGCGCAGTTTTTCCTGCGCCGCGGCGCTGCGCAAATGGAAGGTCTCGCGGCCGCCTTGCGGGCCTTGCAGGATGACCGTGCGGCCGTCCTTGGCGATGTGCCAGATTTCGGCCGTGATGGTCGTGCTGCGGCCCACCGCGCCTTGCGGCAGGGCGCCTTCCTTGGCGCGGGTGGCGACGGTCTCGCTGCGGACTTCCGGTACACCGCTGCCCTTGGCGCGCGTGGCGATCGACACGGACTCGTAGTAGTCCACACGCATGGTGTCGCCCACCTTGATGCGGTCGAAATTGCGCACGTCGGGGCCGGCCTGCAGGGGAACTTCGTTGCCTTGCGGGCCGCGCACCGTCACCGTGCGCGTGGCGGGGTCCACCGCGGTGATCTGGCCTGTGACCGAAACCAGGGCGGCGTCGCCGACCCGGGCGGCCGCCGGCAGGGGCGCCGCCAGGACGGCGGCCAGGGCGCCGCAGGCGGCCAGGCGGGTAAGCGGGGCAAGAATCGAACAATGCTTCATGATGGAAAGCTCCTGTCGATGCGATGAAACAGCGGGCGGTGTATGCTTGCATACCTGCCGGGCCGGCTGCCTTTGCAGGCAGGCCGGCGCGCCGCTTGCGAGGGGCCTTCGGGCCGCCCGCGTGGCCGCCCCCCGGTTGCGTCACGCAAGCATACGCCTGTGGCGCGGGCGGCGTTCAGCGCAGTTGGGCATTCGTCCCATTTTTTTGTCTGTCCATAGGGGAAAAACGCAACTTCAGTTGCCACCAGGCAACTTTAAGTGCTAGAATTTCCCGTTTTTCACAACCAATTCAAGGGATTACCTATGCTGGTGATTCGTCTGGCCCGCGGTGGCTCGAAGAAGCGTCCGTTTTACAACCTGGTAGCTACCGATTCGCGCAATCGTCGCGATGGCCGTTTCGTCGAGCGCGTTGGCTTTTACAACCCGGTTGCCGCTGAAGGCACCGAGAATCTGCGCATCGCCCTGGACCGCGTGCAATACTGGACCGGCAACGGCGCGCTGCTGTCGCCCGCCGTCGAGCGCCTGGTCAAGGAATACTCGGCCAAGGTTTCGGCTGCTGCCTGAGCCCGCTGCCGGGTGCGGCGGGTGCGGGCGCGCGTAAGCGTACCCCCGGCCGTGCCCCCGTGCGCGTCTGGCCGGGGCTTTGCCATGCCCGCCAGCGCCTGCATTTCTTGAAAGCGCTGCCTATGCCAGCGCTTTCTTTGTCCGCAACTTTGCTACACACGACACATGTCTGAAGCCGCACATTCCGGCGCGGCGCCCGCGGATCTGGTCGAGCTGGGCCGCATTGCATCGGCCTACGGTGTCAAAGGCTGGGTAAAGGTGCAGCCCCACTCGGCGCAGGCCGAAGTGTTGCGCACCGTCTCTCACTGGTGGCTGACTCGCCCCGCGCCGCAAGCGGCCCGGGGCGTTGTCGCGTCCGTGCCGCGCGCCTATCAGGTGCTGCAGGCGCGCGTCCATGGCGGCGCGGTGGTGGCCCAGCTGGCAGGCATCGACGACCGCGATCAAGCCGAGGCCTTGCGCGGTTGCCTCGTCCAGGCGGCGCGCAGCGCCTTTCCGGCGCCCGCCGACGACGAATACTATTGGGTCGACCTGATCGGCTGCGCGCTCTACAGCGATGCGGACGGCGAGTCCCGCTTGCTGGGCGTGGTCGACGAGGTGTTCGACAACGGCGCGCACGCGGTCCTCAAGGTCTTGCGCCAGCAGCTCCAGCCCGGCCAGCCCGGGCCGGTGCCGCTGGTCGACCCCAAGGGCCGGCCGCTCGAAGAGCTGGTGCCGTTCGTGCGCGCCCATATCCGGCATGTCGACCTGGCCGCGCGCCGCATCGACAGCGACTGGCCTCTGGACTACTGATGCGCTTCGACGTCGTCACGCTGTTTCCCGACATGTTCGGCCTGGTGCGCGACCAGGGCGTGACGGGGCGCGCCCATGCGCAGGGCCTGTGGGCGCTGCACGCCTGGAACCCGCGCGATTTCACCCAGGACGTGCATCGCACGGTTGACGACCGCCCCTACGGCGGCGGCCCAGGCATGGTGATGATGGCCGCGCCGCTGGAAGCCGCGGTGGCGGCCGCGCAGGCCGCCCGCGCCGCGCAGGGCCTGCAGGCCGCGCCGGTGATCCTGCTGTCTCCGGCGGGCCGGCGCTACGACCAGGCCGAAGCCACCACGCTGGCGGCGGGCTCGGGCGCGATTTTCATCTGCGGACGCTACGAAGGCGTGGACCAGCGTTTCATCGAGCGCTGTGTCACGCATGAGCTGTCATTGGGCGATTTCGTGCTGTCGGGCGGCGAACTGGCCGCCCTGGCCATGATGGACGCCGCGGTGCGCTTGCTGCCCGGCGTGCTCAACGATGGCGACTCCGCGCTGCAGGACTCCTTCAACGCGGCGCTCGACGGCCTGCTCGACAGCCCGCATTACACCCGTCCGGAAGTCTACGAAGGCGTGCCGGTGCCGCAGCCGTTGCTCAGCGGCCATCATGCCAACATCGCGCGCTGGCGCCGCGAGCAGTCCCTGCGGCTGACCGCCAGCCGCCGCCCTGAGCTGATCGAACGCGCGCGCGGCGAGGGCCGGCTCAGCAAGGCCGACGAGCGCTTCCTGGCCGGCCTGGCGGGCGAGCGCGAAAGCTAGGGCGCGCGGCGCGCCAGCGCGGCCAGCGCGCCGAGCAGCGCATCGATCTCGGCCTCGGTGGTCAGGTAGCTGACCGAAGCGCGGGCGATCTGCCGCAGCCCGCGCGCCTGCATGTCCAGGGGCGTATAGGCCACCCCGTTGCAGCCCAGCGCGATTCCCTGGCGCGCCAGCTCGCGTTGCACCGCGTCGGCCTGCCAGCCTGCCACATCGAAGGCAATCAGCCCGGATCGCACCCGTCCCTGGTCCAGCAGCGTGATGCCGTCGAGCGCGGCCAGGCGCGTGCGCAGACGCGTGGCCACGGCGTCGATGCGCGCGCGGATCGACGCGATGTCCAGCTCCAGCGCTTCGTGCAGCGCGTGGGCCAGCCCGCAGCGCAGCGCCACGCTGTTTTCGGCCGACTCGAAACGGGCGGCGTCGCCGCGCACGATGGGGCAGCCATCCTCGCCCAGCGGCGCCGACCAGGTATCGACCCAGGCCGGCGCCAGCCGCTCCAGGAAGGCCTGGCGCACATACAGCAGCCCGGTGCCGCGCGGCCCGCGCAAGGCCTTGCGGCCCGCGCCGCTCAGGACGTCGCATCCTACCTCGGCGACATCGATGGGCAATTGCCCGACGGCCTGCGCGGCATCGACGAAATAGGCGATACCGTGGCGCCGCGCAATGCGCCCGACGGCGGCAGCCGGATTGACCAATCCGCCATTGGCCGGCAGCCATGTCAGCGCGATCAGGCGCACCCGCTCGTCCAGCATGGCCTGCAAGGCGCCGGGGTCCACCGCGCCGCTCTCGTCCGAGGCAATGGTTTCTATCGTCGCGCCGGCGCGCTGCGCGGCCAGGCGCATGGCCGCCAGGTTGCCGCCCCATTCGTGGCGGGCGACCAGGATGCGGTCGCCGGCCCGCCAGGGTCCGAGCGCGGCGAAGGCCGCGCCCCAGCCCGCCGAATTGCCCGTGGTCAGCGCAACCTCGGCTGGCTGGGCGTTGAGCAGGCGCGCGGCCAGCAGGCGTGCGCGCTCGGCCTGTTCGCGCGCCCGTACGCCGGCCTCCATGGGCCCCTGCGTGGCCTCGAGGCGCAGATGCGCCTCGATGGCCTGCAAGGTGCCGGCCGAGGGCAGCGAAGCGCCCGCGTGGTTGAAGTGGATGAATGCGCCTTGCGCGCCCGGTGTGCGGGCACGCAGGACGGCGACGAGCTCATCGGTCAGCGTGGCGGGCATGGTGCGATCCTGGCGTCGGGGCGGCTCAGGCCTGCGCCAGCGCGACCACGGCCTCGACTTCGACGGCGACGCCGTTGGGCAGCGAGGCCACGCCCACCGCGCTGCGCGCATGGCGGCCCGCTTCGCCGAACACATTGACCATCAGGTCCGATGCGCCGTTCGCGATGGCGCTGTGGCGATTGAAGTCCGGCGCAGCGGCCACGAATACGCCCAGGCGCACGACGCGCGCCACGCCCTGCAGGCGGTCGCCGGTGGCGGCGGCCAGTTGCGCCAGCACGCCCAGCGCGGCCTGGCGCGCGGCCTGCACGCCTTCTTCGTCGCTCACGCTGTCGCCAAGGCGGCCCAGGTGGACGGGCTTGCCGTCCACGCGCGGCACCTGCCCCGAGATGTACAGGAGGTTGCCGTCGCGCACGAACGGCACGTAATTGGCCGCCGGGGCGTTGGCCGGCTCGAGAGTCAGGCCGAGTTCGGCGACGCGGGCGGAGATCGAAGCAGTCATTGTCGTACACCTGTTCAGAGAGTGAGCCCCACATCCTAGCGGTTGCGGCGCATGCTGGCCAATTCCTCATGCGCTAGCTGCGCGGCGCGAAGCCCACGGCGATGCCGAAGCCGCGGCCGTCCAGGCCGGCGCCGCAGTCGATCCGGGCACGATGCAGGCGGGCGATCTGGGCCACCAGCGACAGGCCGATGCCGCCGCCGCGCTGCGCCTGGCCCGGCTGGCGATAGAAACGCTCGAAGATGCGCTCGTGCCGGTCGGCGGGCACGCCCGGCCCGTTGTCCAGCACGCGCAGGCCGACCGCGCCGTTCTCCAGCGGGCCGCAGTACACGACGACCCGGCCGCCCTCGGGCGTATAGCGCAGGGCATTGTCGACCAGGTTGCTCACCAGGATGCCGAGCGAATCCAGGTCGCCGCTCACGAAGGCGGGCCGGACGTCGAGCTGGATGCGTTGATGGCGCGCCTGCGCGCGCGCCTGGTGGTCGGCGATGATCATGGCGGTCAGCGTGGCCAGATCCACTTCGCCGCCAGGCACGGTGGCTTCCATGGCGTCCAGGCGCGCCTGGTCGAGCAACTGCTCGGACAGGCGGGCGGCGCGCCGCGCCGCGTCCAGCAGTTTGCACAGCGCGCTGTGCCGTTCGTCGGCGTGGCGCGCGCCAAGCGCGACTTCCGCCTGCATCTTCAGCGCGGCCAGGGGCGTGCGCAGTTCGTGGGCCGCGTCGGCGATCAGGCGCCGTTCGCGCGCCAGCGCCGTGTGCACACGCCCAAACTGCCGGTTGATCGCCGTGATCAGCGGCCGCAGTTCCGCCGGCACGTCGCCGTCGGGCAGGGGGGCGAGATCCAGCGGATCGCGTTGCTGGACGGCGCGGCCGACACGGTCCAGGCGCCGCATGGCGCGGTCGATCGCCAGCAGGATGCTCAGGGCCAGGAACAGGAACAGCAGGGCCGAGGCCTTCAGGCTGGCACCCAGCCATTGCAGGATGTCGCCGCGGCGCGCGGCCAGCGAATGGCCGGCCTGCGCCTGTATCCGGCCCTCGGCGTCGGTCACGCTGTAGACGCGCCACGGCTCTCCATCCAGCTCGACGTCGGCATAGCCGTCGGCGAAGGCCGGGTTGAGCGGGCCGGGCGGCGCGTTGACGCTGTGCACGATCTGGCGGCGCGACGCCATGCTCCAGATCTGGAAGCTCATGCGCAGCTCGCTGGTCTGCACCGGCTCGGGCAGGCGAAAGCCGGTCGGCTCCGAACGCTCCATGATGTCCAGCGGCATGGACAGCACGGCCTGGCTGGCGACATCGCGCAGCCGGGCGTCCCAGGTGCCGGTTTCGCGCCGGCCCATTTCGAAGGTCTGCCAGCCCAGCCAGACTCCCCAGTTCAGCAGCAGCGCGGCCAGTACCGCGGTCAGGATGCGTCGCTTGAGCGATTTCATGCGCCTTCCTGGCCGATGCGATAGCCGTAGCCGTGCACCGTCTCGATCAGGTCGTCGCCCAGCTTGCGCCGCAACTGGTGCACGTACACGGCGACCGTGTTGCTTTCCAGCGCCACGCTGGCGCCGTAGACATCGTGCTCCAGCTGCTCGCGCGAGACCGTGCGGCCGCGCCGCTGCATCAGCGCCAGCAGCGTGCGGTATTCGCTCTGGCTGAGCGCGACGGGCCGGCCCGCGCGCGACACCTGGCGCGCCGCCGGGTCCACCAGCAGCTCGCCATGCCGCATGAGCGGCGCCACCTGGTTGTGGCTGCGGCGCAGCACGGCGCGCAGGCGCGCCAGCAGTTCGTCCAGTTCGAACGGCTTGACGATGTAGTCGTCGGCGCCGCCGTCCAGGCCGCGGATGCGGTCGCTGAGCTGGTCGCGCGCGGTCACCAGCAGCACCGGGGTGGTGTCGTAGCCCTCGCGCAGCGCGCGCAGCAGCGCCAAGCCGGACTGGCCGGGCAGGCCTATGTCCAGCAGGATCAGCTGGTAGGCGTGGTCGACCAGCGCAAGCTGCGCCTGCGCGCCGTCGCGCACCCAATCGACCCGGGCGCCGAGTTCGCGCTGCAGCGCGGTCTGCAGCGCGTCGCCCAGCATCGGGTCGTCTTCCACCAATAGCAAATGAGTCATGTCGTGTCGCCGGGCTATCCGCGTCCAGTGTCGCAGCCGCCGATTAAAAAGAATTTAAAACGCGGCGCGCACAATCGCGCCGTTGGGGCAGGCCGCCTGCGCGGCGCCCCGGTTTCCCAAGGAATGACAATGAAGCACGCATGGTGGCGCGCGACCGTCGTGTGCCTGGCCGGCACGCTGGGCACGGCGGCGCAGGCCCAGAACTACATCGGCATATCGGCGGCGGTGGCGCCGCGCTACGAGGGCGCCAAGGACTACCGCTTCCTGCCGGTGCCGCTCATCCATTACGAGAACGGGCCTTTCTTCATTTCGCCGCGCGCCGGGCTGCCCAGCGCCGGCCTGAAGTGGCAGCTCGGCGAGCATGTGCATGCCGGCGTGTTCGTCGGCGCGCACCTGGGGCGTGACGCCGACGATTCGGACATTCTCCATGGCCTGGACGACATCGATATGCACGCGACCTACGGCGCCTACATCGAATGGCAGTATGGCGCGCTGGGCCTGGGCGCCGCATACCGCCAGGCCGCGCGCAGCGGCTACGGCGGAGTGGGGGAGCTGCGCGCCACCTACCGCGTCTGGCAGACCGGGCGCGACAGCGTCTCGGTGGGCGCGCGCACCGAGTGGGCCAGCGACGACTACATGCGCACCTGGTACGGCATCAGCGCCTCCCAGGCCGCCCGCAGCGAGGCCGGGTTGCGCCGCTACTCGGCCTCGTCGGGATTCAAGTCCGGCGGGATCTTCGCGTCCTGGACGCACCGCCTGGACCAGCGCTGGGCCGTCAACGCCACGGCGGGGGTCAATACCCTGTTCGGCGATGCGCGCGACAGCCCCGTGAGCGAGCGCTCGACCAACTACTTCGGCGGCGTGGGCCTGACCTACGCGTTCTGAACCGTGCCGGCGCCGCCTGTGCGCTCGCGCCGCTGTGTCCATTGCGCTTGCCATGGGCAGGAACCCCCGGCCGCGCCGGGGGTTCCTTGCGTTCAGGCGCCCAGCTTGACGCGCTGGCCGCGTACTTTCTCCAACGTTTCGCTGAACTGCGCCAGGCGCGCCTTCTCCTGTTCGACCACGGCCGCCGGCGCGCGCTCGACGAAGCTGGCGTTGCCCAGCTTGCCGTTCGCCTTGGCGATTTCGCCCTCCAGGCGCGCGATCTCCTTGTCCAGGCGCGCGCATTCGGCCGCCACGTCGATTTCGACATGCAGCATCAGGCGCGCGTCGCCCACCACCTGCACCGGCGCGCCGGCGTCGGGCAGGGCGGCCACCACCTCGACCTCGCTCAGCTTGGCCAGCGCCGCCAGGTAAGGGGCATTGCGCGACAGGACGTCGGTGGGGCCTTCGGCGACCAGCGGGACACGCTGGGCCGGCGACAGGTTCATTTCGCCGCGCAGCGCGCGCACGGCCTCGACCTGGGATTTCAGTTCGGCCACCGCGGCTTCCGCCTCGGCGTCGACGGCCTGCGGATTGGCGCGCGGGTAGGGCTGCACGCTGACGCTGGCCACGGCGCCGGCGGTCCGCTTGCCGGCGACCAGCGCGACCTTCTGCCACAGTTCTTCCGTGATGAACGGGATGACCGGATGGGCCAGGCGCAGCACCGCCTCCAGTACGCGGATCAGCGTACGGCGGGTGCCCAGCTGCTGGGCCGGTGTGCCCTGCTGGATCTGCACCTTGGCCAGCTCCAGGTACCAGTCGCAGTATTCGTCCCACACGTAGCGGTACAGCGCGTTGGCCACGTTGTCGAACCGGTAGTCGGCGAAGCCGCGCTCGACCTCGGCTTCCAGCGCCTGCAGCTGGCTGACGATCCAGCGGTCGGCAAACGAGAGTTCGCCGCCGTCGCCGTCCAGCGCGTGTCCTTCGGTGTTCATCAGCACGAAGCGGGTGGCGTTCCACAGCTTGTTGCAGAAGTTGCGGTAGCCTTCACAGCGCTTCAGGTCGAAGTTGATGTTGCGTCCCAGGGTGGCATAGGCCGCCATGGTGAAGCGCAGCGCGTCGGTGCCGAACGCGGGAATGCCGTCCGGGTACTGGCGGCGCGTGGCCTTCTCGATGGCGCCGGCCTGCTTGGGGTTCATGAGGCCGAAGGTGCGCTTGCGCACCAGGCCTTCCAGGTCGATGCCGTCGATGAGATCGACCGGGTCGAGCGTATTGCCCTTGGACTTGCTCATCTTCTGGCCGTCGGCGTCGCGGATCAGCCCGTGCACGTACACATGCTTGAACGGCACGCTGCCGGTCATGTGCATGGTCAGCATGACCATGCGCGCGACCCAGAAGAAGATGATGTCGAAGCCGGTGACCAGCACGCTGGAGGGCAGGTAGCGGCGCAGGTCGGGCGTGTCCTCGGGCCAGCCGAAGGTGGTGAAGGGCACCAGGGCCGACGAGAACCACGTATCGAGGACGTCCGGGTCGCGCGTCAGCGGGCCGGCCACGCCGGCGGCGCGCGCCTGCTCCTGCGCCTCCTGCTCGGAGCGAGCCACGAACACCTGGCCGTCCTCGCTGTACCAGGCCGGGATCTGGTGGCCCCACCACAGCTGGCGCGAGATGCACCAGTCCTGGATGTTGTTGAGCCACTGGTTGTAGATCGTGGTCCAGTTCTCGGGGTAGAAGGCGATGCGGCCGTCGGCCACCGCCTCCAGCGCCACTTCGGTGATGCTCTTGCCGGGGTTGAGCGTGCCGGCCGGGGCGGGCTTGCTCATGGCGACGAACCACTGGTCGGTCAGCATGGGTTCGAGCACGACGCCCGTGCGATCGCCCTTGGGCTGCATCATCTTGTGCGGCTCGACCTTCACCAGGTACTGCTGCGCCTGCAGCTCGGCCACCACGGCCTGGCGCGCTTCGTAGCGCTCCAGTCCCTGGAACTGCTTGGGGCCGTTCTCGTTGATGTGGGCGTCGAGCGTG
This sequence comes from Bordetella bronchiseptica, assembly GCF_900636925.1. NCBI lineage: Bacteria > Pseudomonadati > Pseudomonadota > Betaproteobacteria > Burkholderiales > Alcaligenaceae > Bordetella > Bordetella bronchiseptica. The sequence continues at coordinate 3,009,352 of NZ_LR134326.1, read as the reverse complement.
AAGATGACGATCAGCGGAATGTCGTGGCGCAGCGCGCAGGCGTAGTCGTTGAAGTCGTGCGCGCCGGTGATCTTGACACAGCCGGTTCCGAAATCGGGGTCGACGAAATCGTCCGCGATGATGGGAATGTTGCGGTCGCACAGGGGCAGCTCGACCAGCTTGCCGAGCAGGTGCTTGTAGCGCGGATCGTCGGGGTGCACGCACAGCGCGCCGTCGGCCAGCATGGTTTCCGGGCGCGTGGTGGCGATGGTCATGCCGCGCAGCGTGACGGTGTTGCCGTCCTGGTCGGTGATGGTCTGCGGGCCGTCGACGAAGGGGTAGAGGATGTGCCACATGTGGCCATCCACCTCCTCGGACTGTACTTCAAGGTCCGACACGGCCGTCAGCAGCTTGGGATCCCAGTTGACCAGGCGCTTGCCGCGGTAGATCAGCCCTTGCTGATACAGGCGCACGAACGTCTCGGCCACGCCGCGCGACATGCGCGCGTCCATCGTGAAGTACTCACGCGGCCAGTCGGCCGACGCGCCGAGGCGGCGCACCTGGCCGGTAATCGTGCTGCCGGACTGTTCTTTCCACTCCCAGACCTTTTCCACGAACTTCTCGCGGCCGAGGTCATGGCGCGAAACCTTCTGGGCATCGAGCTGGCGCTCGACCACGATCTGGGTGGCGATGCCGGCGTGGTCGGTGCCGGGCACGAATACGGTGTCGTCGCCCAGCATGCGGTGGTAGCGCACCAGGCCATCCATGATGGTCTGGTTGAAGGCATGGCCCATGTGCAGGGTGCCCGTGACGTTGGGGGGCGGGAACTGGATGACGTAGGGCTGGGGGTCGGTCCCCGTTTCTACGTGCCGGCCGGCGTCGAAGTAGCCGCGCTTGGTCCACTCGTCGTACCAGCGGGTTTCGATTTCGGCGGGTTCAAAGCTCTTGGACAGTTCCTGGGATTCGTTCACGGGTTGATTGGGTGCGGCGTCAGTCATTGCGGGTTCCGGCGGTCAGCCTGGGAAGAATAGGGGGCAAGCAAACGATCGATTTTAAGATGTAATACGTTCTTGCCGGCGTGTTAGAATACCCGGTTACTGTAAACCTTTTAGAAGTGCCTGTTTTTATTGGGAAAATCTGATCGGTATGCAGTCGCGAATCCTTGCTTTGACGTTCGGCCCGAGCCTTTCGGGCGTTTCGCGCGCCCATGGCGCAGGCCGCCCGCGGCGGCGCCCCCGGGTGCCCGGGCAGCAGGCTGCGCGGATTTGAGCGTCATAGCCCCTCGGAAATATATTCTTTAGTCAGATCCTGGAGTTTTCATGTCCATCGAACGCACCCTTTCGATCATCAAGCCCGATGCCGTCGCCAAGAACGTCGTCGGCCAGATCGTCGCCCGCTTCGAGCAGGCCGGCCTGAAAGTGATTGCCGCCCGCATGCAGCAACTGTCGCGCACCGACGCCGAGCGTTTCTACGCCGTGCACAAAGAGCGCCCCTTCTTCAAGGACCTGGTCGACTTCATGGTCTCGGGCCCGGTCTTCGTGCAAGTGCTCGAAGGCGAAAGCGCCATCCAGAAGAACCGCGACCTGATGGGCGCCACCGATCCCAAGAAGGCCGCGCCGGGCACCATCCGCGCCGACTTCGCCGACAGCATCGATGCCAATGCCGTGCACGGCTCGGACGCGCCCGAGACGGCCGCCGTCGAAGTGGCTTTCTTCTTTCCCGAAATCAACATCCACAGCCGTTGATTCCCGGATATAACGCCTGAACCGATCATGGAATCCGTCGAACGCGTCAATTTGCTGGGCCTGGATGGCGCCGCATTGTCCGAGCTGGTGGGGCAGTGGGGCGGCAAGCCGTTTCGCGCCCGGCAATTGCAGCGCTGGGTGCACCAGTGCGGCGCCGATTCGTTCGACGCCATGACCGACCTGGCGCGCGATTTCCGCGCGCAACTGGCGCGGGACTGCGTGATCGAGGCGCTGCCGGTCAATACCGAGCAGCGTTCGTCCGACGGCACGCGCAAGTGGCTGTTCGATGTCGGCCAGGGCAATGCCATCGAAACCGTTTTCATCCCCGAAGACGACCGCGGCACCCTGTGCATTTCCAGCCAGGCCGGCTGTGTGGTGAACTGCCGCTTTTGCTCCACGGGCCACCAGGGCTTCAACCGCAACCTGCGCGCCAGCGAGATCATCGGCCAGCTGTGGTGGGCCAAGCGCGTGCTCGAGGCGGCGGCCGATACCGCCCGGCTGCCCGGCGGCAAGGCCGGCGAGGACACGCGCGTCATCAGCAACGTGGTCATGATGGGCATGGGCGAACCCCTGCTCAACTACGACCAGGTCCTGCCCGCGTTGCGCCTGATGCTCGACGACAACGCCTATGGCCTGTCGCGGCGGCGCGTCACTGTCTCGACCTCGGGCGTGGTGCCCATGATGGACCGCCTGTCCCAGGATTGTCCGGTGGCGCTGGCCGTGTCCCTGCACGCGCCCAACGATGCGCTGCGCGACGAGCTGGTCCCGCTCAACAGGAAATACCCCTTGAACGCGCTGCTGGCTGCTTGCGAGCGCTATCTCGCCCATGCGCCGCGCGACTTCATCACCTTCGAATACTGCATGCTGGACGGCATCAACGATACCGACCAGCACGCCCGGGAACTGATCCAGCTGGCGCGCCAGGTGCGCTGCAAGCTGAACCTGATTCCCTTCAATCCTTTCCCGGCCTCCGGCCTGAAGCGCTCGCCGTCGGCGCGCGTCAGGGTATTCGCCCAGCGCCTCATGGATGCCGGCATCGTCACCACGGTGCGCAAGACGCGCGGCGACGATATCGACGCGGCCTGTGGCCAGCTGGCCGGCGAAGTGCGCGATCGCACGCGCATCACTGAACGCAACGCCACCCGAACCATTCCCATTCAACAGGTGCACGCATGACGCAGGATCCCGCTTCGGCCGCTTCGCCCGCCGCAATCGCTCCCGGTGCTGCGGCGCCTACGGTGGGTTCGGCGCTGCGGGCGCTGCGCCAGGCCAAGGGGTGGTCGCTCGAAGAGGTCTCAAGCCGCATCAAGTTCTCGACGCGCATGATCCAGGCGCTCGAAGAAGAGCGCTGGGAATCCCTGCCCAAGGGCGTGTCGCTGCGCGGCCTGGTGCGCAACTACGCCCGCATGCTGGGCGCCGACGCCCAGGCCGTGGTCGATTCGCTCGATCTCGAGGCGGCACGCACGCCCGCGCCGGCCCGGCCGGCGCCGCGCGGCGGACAGGGCCTGCGTCCGGCTGGCGTCAATATCTCCGTCGATGACGAGCGCTCCTCCGGCTCCTGGGGATGGCTGCTCGCCATCCTCGTGGTGGTCGCCGCCGCAGTGGCCTATGCTTTTTGGCAAGGCTGGCTGCCGCAGGAGTGGCTGCCGGCGCAATGGTTTTCTCCGGTGACCCAGTAACAACGGGTGCGATACATGCAAGATAGCTCTATGCCCTGCCAGGACGCGTCGCCGCCGGACGTCGGCGCGGCGCCGCGCCGCGCCACGCGCGCCGTGCGGGTGCAGTGGGGCGGGCGCACGGTCACCGTGGGCGGCAATGCCAGCGTGGTCGTGCAGTCCATGACCAATACCGACACCGCCGATGCGGTGGCCACCGCCATCCAGGTCAAGGAACTGGCCCAGGCCGGCTCCGAGATCGTGCGCATTACCGTCAACACCCCCGAGGCCGCGCGCGAAGTCGCCGCCATCCGCGAACAGCTCGATCGCATGGGCGTCGAGGTGCCGCTGGTGGGCGATTTCCACTACAACGGCCACAAGCTGCTGACGCAGTTTCCCGAGTGCGCGCAGGCGCTGTCCAAGTACCGCATCAACCCGGGCAACATGGGCGGCGGCAAGCGGCGCGACGACAATTTCGCCCAGATGATCGAAGTGGCGTGCCGCCACGACAAGCCCGTGCGCATCGGCGTGAACTGGGGCAGCCTCGATCACGAGCTGATGGCGCGCAAGATGGACGAGAACAGCCGGCGCGCGCAGCCCTGGGAAGCCCAGGCCGTCATGCGCGACGCCCTGGTGGTGTCGGCCATCAGCAATGCGCGCCGCGCCGAGGAGCTCGGCCTGCGCTCCGACGCCATCGTGCTGTCGTGCAAGGTCAGCCATGTGCAGGACCTGATCGCCGTCTACCGCGACCTGTCCGCGCGCTGCGACTATCCGCTGCACCTGGGCCTGACCGAAGCCGGCATGGGCAGCAAGGGCATCGTCGCTTCCACAGCGGCGCTGGCGGTGCTGCTGCAAGAGGGCATCGGCGATACCATCCGCATCTCGCTCACGCCCGAACCGGGCGGAGACCGGACCCGCGAAGTCATCGTGGCGCAGGAAATCCTGCAGACCATGGGCTTGCGCGCGTTCACGCCCATGGTGGTGGCGTGTCCGGGCTGCGGGCGCACCAGCAGCACCTTCTTCCAGGAACTGGCCGACAGCATCCAGTCGTTCCTGCGCCGGCAGATGCCCTTGTGGCGCACGCGCTACCCCGGCGTCGAGAGCATGAATGTCGCGGTGATGGGCTGTGTGGTCAACGGGCCGGGCGAAAGCCGGCACGCCGACATCGGCATCAGCCTGCCCGGCACGGGCGAGGTGCCCGCCGCGCCGGTTTTCATCGACGGCGAGCGCACGGTCACGCTCAAGGGCGACCATATCGCCGAAGAATTCCAGGCCATCGTCGAAGACTACGTCGCGCGCCGCTACGGCGCCGGCATCACTCATCAGGAATAAGGGACCAAGCCGCCAGGCCCTCTTCGATGCGGGTGTGGTGGGCATGACGAAGATGACGCAAGTTTTCCAGAAAGTCTCCGCCATCCGGGGCATGAACGACGTGCTGCCCGGGCCCAGCGCCCGCTGGGAAAAATTCGAAGAAATCGTGCGTGGCTGGCTGCGCAGCTACGGTTATCGCAATGTGCGCACGCCGGTGCTCGAGCACACCAGGCTGTTTGCCCGGGGCATTGGCGAAGTTACGGACATCGTCGAAAAAGAGATGTACACCTTCACGGACGCGCTCAACGGCGACTCGCTGACGATGCGTCCCGAGATGACCGCCGGCATCGTGCGCGCCAGCATCGAACACAACATGCTGTACGACCGGCCGCACCGGGTCTACGCGATCGGCCCCGTGTTCCGCCACGAGCGTCCGCAGCGGGGGCGCTACCGCCAGTTCCACCAGATCGACGTCGAGGCGCTGGGCTTTGCCGGCCCCGATGTCGATGCCGAAATGATCGTCATGCTGGCCCGGCTCTGGAAGCTGCTGGGCCTGCAGGACGTGCGCCTGGAGCTGAACTCGCTGGGCCAGCCGGCCGAGCGCGCCGCCCACCGCGCCGCACTGATCGAGCATCTGGAGCGCCACCAGGACATCCTCGACGAGGACGGCCGGCGCCGCATGTACAGCAACCCCTTGCGGGTGCTGGACACCAAGAACCCTGCCATGCAGGAAATGGCTGATAGCGCCCCGCGCCTGTTCGATTTCCTCGGAGAGGAATCGCGCAGCCATTTCGACGGCCTGTGCCAGCGCCTGGCCGACGCGGGTATCGAATACCGCCTCAATCCGCGCCTGGTGCGCGGGCTGGATTACTACAACCTGACCGTGTTCGAGTGGGTGACCGATCGCCTGGGCGCGCAAGGCACGGTCTGCGGGGGCGGGCGCTATGACGGCCTGGTCGAGCTGCTGGGCGGCAAGCCGGCGCCGGCGGTGGGCTTCGCCATCGGCATGGAGCGCCTGCTCGACCTCTGGGAGCAAAGCGTCGAGATCGAACAGCCGGCCGAGTGCGAGGTCTACATCGTGCACCAGGGCGAGGAAGGCCAGCGGCTGGCGGCCCGGGTGGGCGAACAGCTGCGCGACGCCGGCCTGGATGTCATCGTGCACGCGGGCGCGGCCGGCTTCAAGGCGCAATTCAAGCGCGCCGACGCCAGCGGCGCGCGTATTGCGGTTATTCTTGGCGGCGACGAAGTGGCCAGCCGCACCGCCAGCATCAAGCACTTGCGCGGGCAGGTCGGCGCCGACGCGGCGCAGCAGCAGGTGCCGCTGGCGCAGTTGGCCGATGTTTTGAAATCCAAGGGTTAGCATGGCATACGATCTCGAAGAACAGGAAAAACTCGACGCAATCCGGGCCTGGTGGGCGCGTTACGGCACGCTGATCCTGACGCTGGCCACGCTGGTGGTGCTGGCATGGGGCGGCTGGTCGGGCTGGAAGGCCTACCAGAACTACCGCGCCAACCAGGCCATGGGCTATTTCGAGGCGCTCGAGGACGCCGCCCGCCTGGGCGGCGCCGATGCCGCCACGCGCATCAAGGCCGCGGCCGCCACGCTGCGCACCGACTATCCGGCCACCGGCTACGCCGGCCGCGGCGCGTTGATCGCGGCCCAGGCGCTGCAGAGCCAGCAGGACGTCGACGGCGCGCGCGAGCAGCTCGAATGGCTGGCCGCGCAGGCCAAGCAGCCGGCCCTGCAGCCGGTGGCCCGCTTGCGCCTGGCCGGCATCCTGCTGGACCAGAAGCAATACGACGCTGCGCTTGCGCAGCTGAACAACCCGCCGGCTTCCTTCGCGGCCTTGTTCGCCGACCGGCGCGGCGACGTGCTGGCCGCGCAAGGCAAGCGCGATGAAGCGCGCGCGGCGTGGCAGAGCGCGATCGACGGGCTGGGAACCAGCAACCCGTTGACGCAGGTCGTGCAACTGAAACTCGATGCCTTGAGCGGAGCCTGATCTTGATGCGTAATTCCCGCCCCGGCCGCGCATGGCGCGGCGCCGTCGTGCTGACGGGCCTGCTGGCCCTGAGCGGCTGCTCGATGTTCTCCAGCGACGACGATCGCTACAAACCGGCCGAGCTCACGCAATATGCGCCCGGCATGTCGGTGCGCACCGCCTGGACCGCCTCGGTCGGCAGCGGCTCGGGCCTGGGCTTCGCGCCCACGGTGCTGGGCGAGTCGATCTACGCCGCCACGCCCGACGGGTCGGTCGGCAAGTTCGACCTGCTCAGCGGCCGGGCCATCTGGAAGTCCTCGGCCGACGCCAAGCTGTCGGCGGGCGCCGGCAGCGACGGCCAGACCACCGCGGTGGCCACGCCCGACGGCGAGGTCATTGCCTTCGACGATACGGGCAAGATCAAATGGCGCGCCCGCGCCACCAGCGACGTCGCCATCCCGCCGGTGGTCGGCTATGGAGTGGTCGTGGTGCGCAGCGGCGATTACCGCATCCAGGCCTTCAACGCCGAGAACGGCGAGCGCATGTGGAGCATGCAGCGGCCGGGTCCGGCGCTGGCGCTGCGCAGCGCCGCGCAGATGGTGCTGGCCGAAGGCCTGGTCATCAGCGGCCTGCCGGGCGGCAAGCTGCTGGCCATCAACAGCGCCACCGGCAACGTCCAATGGGAAGGCACGGTGGCCACGCCGCGCGGCGCCAGCGACCTGGAGCGCCTGACCGACGTGGTGGGCGCGCCGCGCATCGCCGGCCGCCTGATGTGCGCGGTCGCCTACCAGGGCCGTATCGTGTGCTTCGACGTATCGGCGGGCGGACGCCCCATCTGGGCCAAGGATTTCTCCAGCGCCAGCGGCATGGTCATCGACGACCGCTTCGCCTACGCGCCCGACCAGGGCAGCGTGGTCAGCGCCTTCGCGCTGGACAGCGGCAACAATGTCTGGAAACAGGCCGAGTTGAAGAATCGCCTGCTGACCGCGCCGGCCTTGCTCGGCGAGGCCGTGGCGGTGGGCGATTTCGAAGGCTATGTCCATTTCCTGTCGCGTAGCGACGGCCGCCTGCTGGCGCGGCTGTCGGTGGGTGGGGGCGCCATCGTCTCGCCGCCGCAGACCACCTCCCAGGGCGTGCTGGTGCAAACCGGCAATGGCAGCCTGGTGATGGTTCGCGCCAACTGAACTTTTCCTATAGCAAGCCTCATACCGTGTCTTTCAAGCCTGTCGTTGCCCTGGTCGGCCGTCCCAATGTGGGCAAGTCGACCCTCTTCAACCGCCTGACGCGCTCTCGCGCGGCGCTGGTGGCCGATTTCTCCGGCCTGACCCGCGACCGCCACTACGGCGAGGGCAGGGTGGGCGACACGCCCTTCCTGGTGATCGACACGGGCGGCTTCGAACCGGTCGCCAAGGACGGCATCCTGGCCGAGATGGCGCGCCAGACGCGCCAGGCCATCGCCGAAGCCGATGTGGTGGTGTTCCTGGTCGATGCGCGGGCGGGCGTCAATGCGCACGACCACGAGATCGCGCGCCTGCTGCGCAAATCCGGCCAGCAGCGCGTGCTGCTGGCGGTCAACAAGGCCGAAGGCATGGGCGTGGGCAATGCCACCGGCGATTTCCACGAGCTGGGCCTGGGCGAGCCGCATCCGATTTCGGCCGCGCACGGCGACGGCATCGTCGACCTGATCGAGATCGCCTTGAGCGGCCTGGTCGCGCCGCCGGCCGACACCGGCGAGCAGCTCGAGCAGGATGTCGTCGACCACCGCATCAAGCTGGCCATCGTCGGCCGGCCCAACGTGGGCAAGTCCACCCTGATCAATACGCTGCTGGGCGAAGAGCGCGTGATCGCCTTCGACATGCCCGGCACCACGCGCGACGCGATCGAGATCGACTTCGAGCGCGACGGCAGGAAGTACACCCTGATCGACACCGCCGGCCTGCGCAAGCGCGGCAAGGTGTTCGAGGCGATCGAGAAGTTCTCGGTCATCAAGACGCTGCAGGCCATCGAGGCCAGCAACGTGGTGCTGCTGATGATCGACGCGCAGGCCGAAGTGTCCGAGCAGGACGCCCACATCGCCGGCTTCGTGCTGGAGACCGGCCGCGCCGTGGTGGTGGCCATCAACAAATGGGACGGCCTGGACAGTGACCAGCGCGAGCGCATCGAGCGGGAGTTCCAGCGCAAGCTGCGCTTCCTCGGCTTTGCGCGCATGCACACCATTTCGGCGCTCAAGGGGCAGGGCGTCAAGCCCTTGCTGAAGTCCGTCAACGCCGCGCACGCGGCGGCTTTCGCCAAACTGTCCACGCCGCGGCTGACGCGCGAATTGCAGGCCGCCGTCGAGCAGCAGCCGCCGCCGCGCAAGGGTATTTTCCGGCCCAAGATGCGCTACGCGCACCAGGGCGGACAGAACCCGCCCCTGATCGTGATCCATGGCAACGCGCTGGACGCGGTGCCCGATTCGTACCGCCGCTATCTGGAGACGCGCTTTCGCAATGCCTTCGACCTGGCCGGTACGCCGCTGCGCATCGAGTTCAAGTCGTCGCGCAACCCCTACGTCCAGGAAAACTGATCCATGAGCCGCTACTGGAGTCCCGTGGTCGGGACGCTCAGTCCCTATGTTCCAGGCGAGCAGCCCAAGCTGCCGGACCTGATCAAGCTGAATACCAACGAGAACCCGTACGGGCCGTCGCCCAAGGCGCTGCAGGCCATTGCCGCGGCGGCCGGCGACACGCTCAGGCTGTATCCGGATCCGGCCTCGGACGACCTGCGCGGCGCGATTGCCGCGGCCGTCGGGGTGCAGGCCGACCAGGTATTCGTGGGCAATGGTTCGGACGAGGTGCTGGCGCACGTCTTCATGGCGCTGTTCAGGCACGGCCGGCCGGTGCGTTTCCCGGATATCAGCTACAGCTTTTATCCCGTCTACTGCGGCCTGTACGAGATTCCCTATCAGGTCGTGCCGCTGACCGATGACTTCCGCATCGATCCGGCCGACTACCAGCCCGGTGGCCAGGCCGCGGGCGGGATCATCTTTCCCAATCCCAATGCCCCGACCGGCCGCGCCCTGGCGCGCGACGAGGTCGAGCGCATCGTGACCGCCAACCCCGATACCGTCGTGGTGGTGGACGAGGCCTATGTCGACTTCGGCGCCGAGTCGGTCGCGCCGCTGGTCGATCGCCACGACAACCTGCTGGTGGTCCAGACCTTGTCCAAGTCGCGCTCGCTTGCCGGCCTGCGAGTCGGTTTCGCGCTGGGCAGCCGGGCGCTTATCGACGGCCTGGAGCGGGTCAAGAACAGCTTCAATTCCTACCCCATAGACCGGCTGGCGTCGGCGGGCGCGCAGGCCGCCATGCAGGACCAGGCGTATTTCGACCGGACGCGCCAGGCCGTGATGGCCACGCGCGAGCGCATGAGCGCCGATCTGCGGGCGCTGGGTTTCGACGTGCTGCCTTCGGCGGCCAATTTCGTGTTCGCGCGGCACCCGGAGCATGATGCGGCGCAGCTGGCCGCCCGGCTGCGCGAGCGCAGCATCCTGGTGCGCCACTTCCGGCAGGCCCGTATCGATCAATTCCTGCGTATCACGGTGGGTACGGACGCCCAATGCGAGGCATTGATCGGCGCGCTGAAGAAAATTTTTTCGTCGTGACGCGCACTGGGGAATTTCCTGAAAACTCTGGTGTCATATTTGCGTATATCGCAAGTGGCACCGCCCGGGAAAACCCTGTAGAGTACTGATTTCGGCGCACTGTGCCGTCACTTAAAACAAACAAATGGAGCCTGGCCAATGAGCAATAAAGGGCAAACTTTGCAAGATCCGTTTCTGAACACGCTGCGCAAGGAACACGTGCCCGTGTCCATCTACCTGGTAAACGGCATCAAGCTTCAGGGGCAGATCGAATCGTTCGACCAGTATGTCGTGCTGCTGCGCAATACCGTGACCCAGATGGTGTACAAGCATGCCATCTCCACCGTGGTGCCGGCGCGCGCCGTCAATTTCCAGGTGGAAGTTCCCGCTGAATAATCGCCTCGCTCCAGCATTACCCTTGATTGCCCGCCGCGCGGCCAGCGCCGGCGGGCATTTTCGCTTTGGCTCCAAAATGGTGCATGTATGCGCGCACTGATCATCAGCGTCGATCTCGGCAATCCTGACTACCCGGCCCACGCCGAGGAGTTCGCCATGCTGGCCAAGGGCGCCGGCGCCGAGATCGTCGGCACGCTGACGGCGCGGCGCGACCGGCCCGACGCCAAGTTCTTCATCGGTTCAGGCAAGGTCGAGGAGGGCGTGGCGATGGCCGGCGCGCTGCTGGCCGACATCATCCTGTTCGACCAGCCGCTGTCGCCGGCGCAGCAGCGCAACCTCGAGCGCGAATTCAACCTGCGCGTGGTCGATCGCGTGGCATTGATCCTGGATATCTTCGCGCTGCGCGCCAAGAGCCACGAAGGCAAGCTGCAGGTCGAGCTGGCCCAGCTGCAGCACCTGGCCACGCGCCTGACGCGCATGTGGAGCCACCTGGAGCGGCAGCGCGGCGGTATCGGCATGCGCGGCCCGGGCGAGGCGCAGCTCGAAATGGACCGCCGCATGATCGGCGCCAAGGTCAAGGTGCTGCGCGAGCGCCTGGATCGGGTCGAGCGCCAGCGGGTCACGCAGCGCCGGGCGCGGGCGCGCGGCGGCGCGCTGTCGGTCTCGCTGGTGGGCTATACCAACGCCGGCAAGTCCACGCTGTTCAACGCCATGACGCGCGCCGGCGCCTATGCCGCAGACCAGCTGTTCGCCACCCTCGATACCACCACGCGGCGCATCTGGATCGACGGCGCCGGGTCGGTGGTGCTGTCGGACACGGTCGGGTTCATCCGCGACCTGCCTCACAACCTGATCGCGGCATTCCGTGCCACGCTCGAGGAAACCGTGCATGCCGACCTGTTGCTGCACGTGGTCGACGCGGCCAGCGCGCAGCGCGACGAGCAGATCGCCGAGGTCGACAAAGTGCTGGCCGAGATCGGCGCGGCGCAGATTCCGACCATTCTGGTATACAACAAGATCGACCGCGCGGGCCTGGAGCCACGGGTCGACCGCGACGCCCATGGTACGATTGCGCGAGTATTCGTAAGCGCTACCGAGCGCGCCGGTCTGGATGCGTTGCGCGGGGCAATTGCAGAGATCGGCCAGATTGTGGGAAACAATGTCTCGAATCACCAAACTCTTCAATCTGAATGACCCCGGCTGGGGCCGTGGCAACAATAACGGCAACGGCTCCGAGCCGCCGCGACGTCCACAGGGCGGCGGCGACGGTCCACCCGATCTCGACGAGGTCTGGCGCGACTTCAACAATCGCATAGGCGCATTGTTCGGCCGCAAGGGCGGAGGGGGCAACAATCGCCCCAACAACCGCGGCGGCATGACGCCGCCTTCGCCGCGCGGCGCCCGCATCGGCCTGGGCATCATCGCCCTGGTGCTGGTGCTGCTGTGGCTGGCCAGCGGATTCTTCATCGTCCAGGAAGGCCAGGTCGCGGTCGTCACCCAGTTCGGCAAGTACAAGAGCACCGCGCCGGCGGGCTTCCAGTGGCGCATGCCTTACCCGATCCAGAACCACGAAATGGTCAACGTGTCGCAGCTGCGCACGTTCGAGGTGGGCTTTCGCGGCGGTTCGCGCAACAAGGTGCTGCCCGAGGCCTTGATGCTGACCACCGACGAGAACATCGTCGACATGCAATTCGTGGTGCAGTACCGCCTGCGCGCCGACGGCGCGCCCGACTACCTGTTCAAGATGCGCGACCCGGACGAATCCGTGCGCCAGGCGGCGGAGACCGCCATGCGCGAAATCGTCGGCAAGAAGCCGATGGACTTCGTGCTCTATGAAGGCCGTACCGAAGTCGCCGCCGAAGTGCAGAATCTCATGCAGCAGATCCTGGACCGCTACAGCGCCGGCATCCAGATCAGCACGGTCGCCATCCAGAACGTCCAGCCGCCCGAACAGGTGCAGGCCGCGTTCGACGACGCCGTCAAGGCGGGCCAGGACCGCGAGCGCCAGATCAACGAAGGCCAGGCGTACGCCAACCAGGTCGTGCCGCTGGCCAGCGGCCAGGCCTCGCGCATGATCGAGCAGGCCGAGGGCTACAAGGCCAAGGTGATCGGCGATGCGCAGGGTAATGCCTCGCGCTTCTCGTCCATCCTCAACGAGTACGAGAAGGCGCCCCAGGTCATGCGTGAACGCCTGTACCTGGAAACCATGCAGGAAGTCTTCACGCGCGCCAGCAAGGTCATGGTCGATACCAAGGGCGGCAACAACATGTTGTACCTGCCGCTGGACAAGATCATGCAGCAGGCCGCGCAAGACGCCGGCAAGCCGACCTCCTCCAGCCTGGGCCTGCCCGGCGCGAACCAGCCGGCGATTCCGCAGGCGCCGGCGCGCGGTTCGGCCAGCGGCCAGTCTTCATCCGGCAGCAGCACCAGCAACACGCTGCCTCGCGACCGCATGTCGCGCTAACCCGGAGGAGTCCCCAACATGCAACGTCTCATGCCCATCCTGGTCGGACTGCTCGTCGTCCTGGCCGTCCTGTCTTCATGCGTCTTCGTGGTCCGCGAGCGCGACTACGCCCTGGTGTTCTCGCTGGGCGAGGTGCGCCAGGTCATCAGCGAGCCGGGCCTGTATTTCAAGGCGCCGCCGCCGTTCCAGAACGTCGTCACGCTGGACAAGCGCATCCTCACCATCGAGTCCAGCGATGCCGAGCGCATCCAGACCTCCGAGAAGAAGAACCTGCTGATCGACTCGTACGTCAAGTGGCGCATCGCCGATCCGCGCCTGTACTACGTGACCTTCGGCGGCAACGAGCGCGCCGCCCAGGAGCGCCTGCAGGCGCAGATCCGCGACGCGCTGAACGCGGCGGTCAACGTGCGCACGGTCAAGGACGTGGTGTCGGCCGAGCGTGACAAGGTCATGGCCGAAATCCTCACCAACGTCGCCAAGCGCGCCGAGCCGCTGGGCGTGCAGGTGGTCGACGTGCGCCTGCGCCGCATCGAGTTCGCGCCCGAGATTTCCGAGTCGGTCTATCGCCGCATGGAAGCCGAGCGCACCCGCGTGGCCAACGAGCTGCGTTCGATCGGCGCGGCCGAAAGCGAGAAGATCCGCGCCGAGGCCGACCGCCAGCGCGAGGTCATCGTGGCCCAGGCCTATGCGCGCGCCCAGGGCATCATGGGCGAGGGCGACGCCCAGGCCGGCAGCATCTACGCCCAGGCCTTCGGCCGCAATACCGAGTTCTACACCTATTACAAGAGCCTGGAAGCCTATCGCGCCGCGTTCGGCAAAACCGGTGACGTATTGGTGGTCGATCCGACGTCGGAGTTCTTCCAGTTCTTCAAGAACCCCGGCAAGGGCGCGGCGGGCGCCCCGGCACCGGCGAATTGACGCCGGCGCGGTAAAGTAGGGCGGTTCGGGACAACCCCTAGGAACAGGGTGCCGATCCATGTACAATACCGCGTAAGCTAGAAAACATTCCGCATACGGCTGAGCGGGCTTACGCCCTCTCAGCCGTTTTTCGTTTGGGCAACGCCCGCGCATGTTCCGGGCGTGATTCAGGTATAGAAATCCATGGGTAACTGGTTGCTGCCCGAAGGCCTTGCCGACGTTCTACCGGCCGAGGCCCGGCGCATCGAGGAACTGCGTCGCGAATTGCTCGATCTCTACCGTACCTACGGTTTCGAGCTGGTCGCGCCGCCGCTGGTCGAATACATCGATTCGCTGCTGTCGAGTACCGGCAGCGATCTGAATCTGCGCACCTGCAAGCTGGTCGACCAGCTGTCCGGTCGCACCCTGGGCGTACGCGCGGATATGACCTCGCAGGTCACGCGCATCGACGCCCATCTGCTCAACCGTGCCGGCGTGACGCGCCTGTGCTACTGCGGCAGCGTCCTGCACGCGCGTCCGGCCGACCTGCTGTCGAGCCGCGAATTGCTGCAGATCGGCGCCGAAATCTACGGCCATGCCGGCTTCGAGGCCGACCTGGAAATCATCCAGCTGGTCATGGACACGCTGGCCACCGCCGGCGTGCGCAATGCCCGCCTGGACCTGTGCCATTCGGGCGTGATGCGCGCCATTTTCGACGCCGACCCGCAGGCCTCGCGCCATGCCGGCGACCTGTGCACGCTGCTGCGCGAGAAGGACGTGCCGGGGCTGGCCGAACTGGCGAGCCGTGTCGACGGGCTGGGCGAGGATACCGTGCGCGCGCTGCAGGCGCTGGCCACGCTGTATGGCGGGCCCGAGATCATCGCCCGGGCGCGGCGCGAGCTGCCGGCGGTGCCCGGCATGGCGCAGGCGCTGGACGCCCTGCAGGCCCTGGTCGATGCCATGCCTGGCGTCACGCTCAGCGTGGACCTGGCCGACGTCGGCGGATATGGCTATCACTCCGGCGTGACCTTCGCGGTGTACGGCGAAGACTGGCACGACGCGCTGGTGCGCGGCGGCCGCTACGACGATGTCAGCCGCGCTTTCGGCCGGGCCCGTCCGGCCACCGGTTTCAGTCTCGACCTGCGCAAGCTGGCGGCGGGCCTGACGCCTGCCGAGCCGGCGCGCGCCGTGCGCGCCCCTTGGGGACAAGACCCCGCCCTGACCGACGCGGTGCGTCGTTTGCGCCGGTCGGGCGAAATCGTCGTTCAGGTACTGCCCGGTCACGAGCAGGGCCTGGACGAATTCGTTTGCGATCGCGAGCTGGCGCTGCAGGATGGCGCCTGGACGGTCAGAACGCTGTGACTAACTCCCTCCCGGCAACGGGAGGGCCGCGGGGAGATTTCCGGATTTCCCGAGAAACTCGATATTGATTCGTAAAATGAGCAAGAACGTAGTTGTGATCGGCACCCAGTGGGGTGACGAGGGCAAAGGCAAGATCGTCGACTGGCTGGCCGAGTCCGTGCAGGGCGTGGTGCGCTTCCAGGGCGGCCACAATGCCGGCCACACGCTGTGGATCAACGGCAAGAAGACCATTCTGCGCCTGATCCCGTCGGGCATCATGCATGACGGCGTCACGTGCTTCATCGGCAATGGCGTGGTGCTGTCGCCCGAAGCGCTGCTCAGGGAAATCGAAGAGCTCGAGGCGGCCGGCCTGGACGTCCGTTCGCGCCTGCAGGTCTCCGAGATCTGCACGCTGATCCTGCCGTACCACGTGGCCGTCGACAAGGCGCGCGAGGCGCGCAAGGGCGAGGGCAAGATCGGCACCACCGGCCGCGGCATCGGCCCGGCCTACGAAGACAAGGTCGCGCGCCGCGCCCTGCGGGTGCAGGACCTCTTCAACCCGGCGCTGTTCGACGAGAAGCTGGCCGAGGTGCTCGATTACCACAACTTCGTGCTGACCCAGTACCTGGGCGCCGAGCCCGTGTCGGCCAACGAAGTGCGCGATCAGGCCATGGCCCTGGCGCCGGCCCTCGCGCCCATGGTGCGCGATGTCTCGAGCAACCTGTTCGCGCTCCAGCAGGAAGGCAAGAACCTGCTGTTCGAAGGCGCGCAGGGCGCGCTGCTCGACGTCGACCACGGCACCTACCCGTTCGTCACCAGCAGCAACTGTGTGGCGGGCGCGGCGTCGGCCGGCGCCGGCGTCGGTCCGCAAGCGTTGCAGTACGTGCTGGGCATCACCAAGGCCTACACGACCCGCGTCGGATCGGGGCCGTTCCCCACGGAGCTGGTCGACGAGATCGGCACGCGCCTGGCCACCATCGGCAAGGAGTTCGGTTCGGTCACCGGCCGTCCGCGCCGTTGCGGCTGGTTCGACGGCGCCGCGCTGAAGCGCTCGGTGCGCCTGAACGGCATTTCCGGCCTGTGCATCACCAAGCTGGACGTGCTCGACGGCCTGGAAACCATCCAGCTGGGCGTGGGTTATCGCGTCAACGGCGAATTCCGCGACGTGCTGCCGTACGGCGCGCACGCCGTGGCGCAGGCGCAGGCGGTGCTCGAAGAACTGCCGGGCTGGACCGAGTCCACCGTCGGCATCACCGAGTACAGCAAGCTGCCGGTCAACGCGCGCCGCTATCTCGAGCGCGTGGCCGAAGTGTGTGGCGTGCCGATCGACCTGGTGTCGACCGGGCCCGACCGCAACGAAACCATCGTGCTGCGCCACCCCTTCAAGGGGTAGGGCGCCGCGGGCCGCGCCCCGTTGTGGCGCGGCCTCGGTTATTATTCGCCAGGCCGCCGCGGGTCGTTCCGCAGGCGGCCTTGTCATTTTCTTTTGCAGGGAGATATCCGCCTATGAGCTCGCCGAGCAGTGACGATAGCCATTTGTGGGTGACCTGGGATGATTACCACCGCCTGATCGAGCGTCTGGCGCTGCAGGTGTACCAGTCCGGCTGGCAATTCGACCAGATCCTGTGCCTGGCGCGCGGCGGCGTGCGGGTCGGCGATGTGATGTCCCGGATTTTCGACGTGCCGCTGGGCATTCTGGCCACCAGCAGCTATCGCGAGGCGGCCGGCACCAAGCAGGGCGACCTGGATATCGCCCAGTTCATCACCATCACGCGCGGCACCTTGTCCGGGCGGGTGTTGCTGGTGGACGACATGGTCGATACCGGCCATACCTTCAACAAAGTGCATACCCATCTGAGCGAGCAGTTCCCCGCCATTTCCGAGTTGCGCAGCGCCGTGCTGTGGTGGAAGGGGCATTCGCAGGCCACGCCCGACTACTTTGTCGACAAATTGCCCACCAACCCGTGGATCCACCAGCCATTCGAGGACTACGACAGCCTGCGTCCGCACCAGCTTGAAGCCTGGATCCGGAAAGGCTACAAATAGAAGGCGGCCCGGCCGGGGCGCCCAGCCAGGGCCCCTCAGGGGCTGCCCCTGGGCAGAATGGCGTCAATCGTGCTAGAATCGCTGGTTATCGCTAAACCGAACCTGGCGTCTTGTTTCCTGGTAATACCAGGGGTGGCGGGAAACGCTGGTTGGGCTGTGCTACTGATGCGGCAAGTTGTCTTAGCTTGTCGCCATGGGCGCATAGCCGCGGCAGCCAAGCCAGGTTAGTGGTCAACCCGTTACCCACTTATTGCTATCCATAAAGGCCAACCACTTTATGCCTATCGTTCGACTGAAGGAAAACGAACCGTTTGAAGCCGCGCTGCGTCGCTTCAAGCGCACCATCGAGAAAACCGGCTTGCTCACCGAACTGCGTTCGCGCGAGTTCTACGAGAAGCCCACGGCCGAGCGCAAGCGCAAGCACGCCGCCGCGGTGAAGCGCCACTACAAGCGGATTCGTAGCCAGCAACTGCCCCCGCGCCTGTATTGATGCCTGATTCCCGAATCTATTGATTCCAGAATCATTCATCCAGGATTTGCTCGCCCGGGTCGACGTCGTTGACGTCGTCGGGCGATATGTGCAGCTGCGCAAGGGTGGGGCCAACCTGCTTGGCCTTTGCCCGTTTCACAACGAAAAAAGCCCGTCGTTCACTGTCAGTCCGACCAAGCAGTTCTATCACTGTTTCGGTTGCGGCGCCCACGGCAGTGCCATCACCTTCCTGATGGAGCATACGGGCGCGAGTTTCCCCGAGGCCGTACGCACGTTGGCGGCCGCCGTGGGGCTCACGGTTCCCGAAGAAAACCGCAGTCCTCGCCAGCAGGCCGAATCGGCCCGCCGCAAGGCCGAGGTGTCGCGCCATACGCAGGTGCTCGACGCCGCGCAGGCGCACTACCTGCGCCAGTTGCGCGGCTCGCCGCAAGCCATTGCCTACCTCAAGCAGCGCGGGCTGACCGGCGAGATCGCCGCCCATTTCGGGCTGGGCTGGTCGGGCACCGACCGCCATGGCCTGTCCCATGTGTTCGACAACTACGAGGATCCCGTGCTGGTGGAAGCCGGCCTGGTGATCGAGTCGGAGGACGGGCGACGCTACGACCGCTTCCGCGAACGCGTGATGTTTCCCATCCGCAATGCGCGCGGCAGCCTGATCGGCTTTGGCGGGCGCATCATCGGCAAGGGCGAGCCCAAATACCTCAACTCGCCCGAGACCCCGCTGTTTTCCAAGGGCCATGAACTCTATGGCCTGTGGGAGGCTCGCCTGGCCATACGCCAGGAGGGCCAGGTCGTGGTGGTCGAGGGCTACATGGACGTCGTGGGGCTGGCGCAGCAGGGCATCGCCAACGCGGTGGCCACGCTGGGCACGTCGACCACGCCCGACCATGTGAAGAAGCTGCTGCGCGCCAGCGACAAGGTGATTTTCAGCTTCGACGGCGACGCCGCCGGCCGGCGTGCCGCCTGGCGGGCCCTGCAGGCCTGCCTGCCGGTGCTGCGCGACGATATCGCCATCCGCTTCCTGTTCCTGCCTGCCGAGCACGATCCGGACTCGTATGTGCGAGAGCTGGGCGCCGAAGCGTTTCGTACCCGCCTGGGCGAAGCCGTGGCGCTGTCGCGCTTTCTGCTCGACGAGCTGGCCTCGCGCCATACCATGGGCGAGGCCGAGGGGCGGGCCAGTTGCCTGCACGAGGCCAAGCCGCTGCTGGCCGCCATCCCCGAGTGCGCGCTGCGCGTGCAGATCGAACGCGAGCTGGCGCGCCTGGTGCAGCTCACGCCCGAGGAAATGGCCCAGGTGCTGGCCCAGCAACCCGCCCGGCCGCTCGTTTCGGCCGCCGCGCCGGCCCAGGCGTCCGCGCCGGCTGCTGGCCGCGAGGGCGGGCCGGGGCATGCCGACGAGGCGCCGCCGGACTGGGCGTTCGAGCCGGTGCACGACTTCGAACCCGATGCCTATTCCGTTGGCGCCGTCGACGGGGAGCCGGGCATGCCGGCCGCGGGCGGCTGGCAGGAGCGCAAGGGCAGGCAGGGCGGCGACTGGAAGGGCAAGAAGGGCGACTGGAAAGGCAAGAAGGGCGACTGGAAGGGGCGCCGCGACAATGATACGGGTGGTTACGAAGGCCGCCGTACCATGCCGTCGCTGGCCAGGCGGCTGCTGTGCCTGCTGCTGGCCCACCCCGAGCTGGTCGATACCATGGGTGACCAGCAGCTTGAAGTTATCGACCATGGCCCCCATTTAGGACTGGTAAGGGACCTGATCCTGCTGGCGCAGACCAGTGGCGCGCGCCATGTGGGCGCGCTGATGGAGGCTGCCGACCCGGATTCCGATCTCTACGTGGTGCTCAAGGGCCTGCGCGCCGATGTCCTGGCCCAGGAAGACCTGCCGCACCCGCAGACCGAATGGGACGACGCGCTGCGGCGCATGGAGTTCGACGCGGCTCGCGCCGAAATGGCGAAACTGGCCGAAAGCGGCCTGGCGACCGACGAGGCGCGCCGGCGCTACCTGGAACTGTCGAGCAGAATCATGGTCTTAAAGAATGCCGGGGCACATTAATTGCGGTAAGATCGAGGGTTTTCGCTTAAAGGCGAAATTGCGGTTTTGAGTGTTGCCCTTCGGGTGCCGCGCCGGGTGTTTTTCTGACCCGCGGAATGCGGACGGAAGTGGCGGCATCGAATTGAATATGGCACTGGCGAGCGGGCGCTTGGCGTTTGCCGCGGGTGTGCAGGGATGGACGAGTACCGGCTGACGCGCGGTGCGCAGGGTCATGGCGGGTGGCGGCATTCATGTGCCGGGCCGGCGCATGGCCTTTTGCGGTTTGCGGCGCGGCAGCCCTGAGGTCCGTCCCTGATATGTTACAAACGTATTAGCAGGAGGCAGGTTCAGCAGTCTGGCGTGGACATTGTCCCGCGGCATTGCAGTCGGGTGTTGTGTTTGGAGAGCAGCGAAGGGCAGTGCCCATTGAGCTGACCAGGCCTGTAACAGGCGAGACAACCCCGCGCGTTGCCCGGCATGCCCGCCAGGTGGCATGGCGTACCGGCGCGTCTTTGGGCCCAAGGGCCAGAAAGGACGCGCCACGGCCCGCAGGCGGGCCGGGCTGCGACACCAGCGCAGCGCGTCGTGCCGGCGAACCGGCCTTGTTTTACCCGATGTCAACGTGTTTCGTGCGATGCTCGAAAACGCGTTCATGCGGTGCAATGACCCCAATGGGTTGCGACGACCACGGAAGCGACTATGACCAAATCCACAGGCAAATCCCCCTCTGCAATCGATGCGGCAACTGCCCAATCCACGACGGCCAAGCGTGCTGCAAGCATGGCGGCGGAAAAGGCCCCTGCCAAGACTGCGGTGAAGGTCGCCAAGCCCGCTGCCAAGACGGCCGCCAAGAAGACGGCCACCAAGACGGTCGCGGCCAAGACGGCTGCCGCCGACAAGCCGGCCAAGACCACCAAGGCGCGCGCCAAGAAGGCCGAAGACAAGCTGGCCGACCTGGTCGGCGCCGCGCGTCCGGCGCCCAGCGGCCGCCGTCCCGGCCGCCCCGCGAAGAACGCCAACAACGATAGCGATGCTTTCGACGACTCCATGGACGGCGAAGGCGAAGTGCTGCCCGACCTGAAGCCGCCCAAGCGCGGCGGCAAGCGCGGCAAGGCCGATCCCAAGGATCTGATCGCCCGTGGCCCCGTCTCGCCCGAAGAATACGAAGCGCGCCGCAATCGCCTCAAGCAGCTGATCAAGCTGGGCAAGGACCGCGGCTACCTGACCTACGGCGAAATCAACGACCACCTGCCCGACGACCTGGTCGACGCCGAAGCGATCGACGGCATCATCAGCACCTTCAGCGACATGGGGATCGCGGTCTATGACCAGGCCCCCGACGCCGAAACCCTGCTGATGAGCGAGAACGCGCCGGTTGCCTCCAACGACGACGATGTCGAGGACGAGGCCGAGGCCGCCCTCACCACCGTGGACTCCGACTTCGGCCGGACCACCGACCCCGTGCGCATGTACATGCGCGAAATGGGCTCGGTCGAGCTGCTCACGCGCGAAGGCGAAATCGAAATCGCCAAGCGGATCGAGGACGGCCTCAAGCACATGGTGATGGCCATCTCGGCTTGTCCCACCACCATCAACGAAATCCTCGCCCACATCACGCGCGTGCGTGAAGGCCAGGCCCAGATCGACGAAGTGGTCGATGGCCTGGTCGACCCCGAAGACGGCGAGGAATACGCCGGCGCCGGCGTGACCGCCGACGAGGACGAAGCCGATGACGGCCCGGCCGGCGGCATGTCCAGCAAGCAGCTGGAAGACCTGCGCGTCAAGGCCCTGGCCAAGTTCGACGAGGTGAGCAAGCAGTTCGAGAAGATGCGCCAGTCCTATGAGAAGGAAGGCTATAAGTCGGACGCCTATCTCAAGGCCCAGGACATCATCCAGACCGAACTCATGGGCATCCGCTTCACGGCCAAGATGGTCGAGAAGCTGGCCGATACCCTGCGCGCCCAGGTCGAGGAAGTACGCCAGCTCGAACGCGCGGTGCTGCATACCTGCGTCGACCGCGCCGGCATGCCCCGCTCGCACTTCCTCAAGGCCTTTCCCGGCAACGAGACCAACTTGCAGTGGGTGCTGGACGAAGTCGCCGCCGCCCATGCCTACAGCGAAACCCTCGAACGCCAGATCCCGGCCGTACAGGAACTGCAGCAGAAGCTGATCGACCTGCAGACGCGCGTCGTGCTGCCGCTGAAGGACCTCAAGGACGTCAACAAGCGCATGGCCACCGGCGAAGCCAAGGCCCGCAAGGCCAAGCGCGAAATGACCGAGGCCAACCTGCGCCTGGTGATCTCCATCGCCAAGAAGTACACCAACCGTGGCCTGCAGTTCCTGGACCTGATCCAGGAAGGCAACATCGGCCTGATGAAGGCGGTGGACAAGTTCGAATACCGGCGCGGCTACAAGTTCTCGACCTACGCCACGTGGTGGATTCGCCAGGCCATTACGCGCTCCATCGCCGACCAGGCGCGCACCATCCGGATTCCGGTCCACATGATCGAAACGATCAACAAGATGAACCGGATCAGCCGTCAGATCCTGCAGGAAACCGGCGCCGAGCCGGATCCCGCGACCCTGGCGCAGAAGATGGACATGCCCGAGGACAAGATCCGCAAGATCCTGAAGATCGCCAAGGAGCCGATCTCCATGGAAACGCCCATCGGTGACGACGACGACTCGCACCTGGGCGATTTCATCGAGGACACCGCTACCCTGGCGCCTTCCGACGCGGCGCTGCACGGCTCGATGCGCGATGTGGTCAAAGAAGTGTTAGACTCGCTCACCCCGCGCGAGGCCAAGGTGCTGCGCATGCGTTTCGGCATCGAAATGAGCACCGACCAGACGCTGGAAGAGGTGGGCAAGCAGTTTGACGTCACGCGCGAGCGCATCCGTCAAATAGAGGCCAAAGCGCTGCGCAAGCTGCGCCACCCCAGCCGCGCCGACAAGCTGAAGAGCTTCCTCGAAGGGCAGTAAACATTTCCTGGGCCTCTAGCTCATGCCTGGTTAGAGCAGCGGACTCATAATCCGTTGGTGCCGAGTTCGACTCTCGGGGGGCCTACCAAAAAGGCCTGAGTATTCAGGCATTTACAGCCGCCAGCAATGGCGGCTGTTTTCTTTTTCGCGTCCGTCCGGCTCGGTCCCTGGACGCCGGAAACCGGAAGTGGCTTGCGATAGTCCCAAATTGGGACTATGAATTCAATTCATGCGAGTCATAGCCCTCAGCACCCTCCGCCAGTTCTGGGAAAAGCACCCAGCGGCTGAGCAGCCCCTCAAGGCTTGGGTGGACGAGGCGAGCAAGGCCCGATGGGCCCCGCCCGCGGACATCAAGGCCCAATACCGGAGCGCCAGCGTTCTCAAGAACCGGCGCGTGGTATTCAACATCAAGGGCAATGACTACCGTCTGATTGTCGCTGTCGCCTTCAAGCTAGGCATCGTCTACGTGAAATTCGTCGGCACCCATGTGGAGTACGACAGGGTCGATGCCGAGACAGTCGAAATGGAGTGAACATGGAAATCCGCCCCGTACGCACCGAGGCCGATTACAAGTCGGCTCTGAAGGAAATTTCTCGGCTCATGGAGTCGGACCCTGAGCTGGGTACGCCCGATGGCGATCGGCTGGACGTGCTGGCCACGCTGGTGCAGGCCTATGAGGCGCGGCATTACCCGATCGACCTGCCGGATCCGGTCGAGGCGATCAAGTTCCGCATGGAGCAAGGTGGCCTGACTCCCAAGGACCTGGAGCCCATGATCGGGAAGCGCAACCGGGTCTACGAGGTCTTGAACCGCAAGCGCGGTCTTACCCTGCCCATGATCTGGCGCTTGCATACCGAACTGGGCATCCCGGCTGAAAGTTTGATCCGGCCGCCGGCGCACGCCTAGTCAGGCTCGCGTGGTGCCCTGGATTCTGCCGCAGGTGCAAGTCCTTCCGCAGCCGCCAGCAATGGCGGCTGTTTTCTCTTCCGGCGCCTGCGCGGCCCGAGAGTCTTGATCCTTGCTGATTGCCGCCCGCGGTTCTGATACATGGAACGCGAGCGTTGCCTGTTCCACTAATCGGGCGCGGATGACGGCACGGGCCATCGGGCACGCGCCGCCGTCCGGGTAGCCCGGCATCCCGCCGGTATCCAGAACGGTTCGAGGGCATATCGATGCCAGCGTTGATGTTTTTGCGTGGCTGTGTCCTACGGCATGGCCCAGGCGTGCCGCAAGGAGGGCGTTGACCATGGGGTTTCAGCTTTCCGCGCGCGATCGCCAGCGCCTGGCCGGGGTGTACCCGGACCTGGCGGCCGTGGTGGAGGCGGCGGCCGGTGCATACAACGGGCGGTTCACCGTCCTGGAGGGCGCGCGCTCGGCGCAGCGCCAGTCCAGGCTGCTCGCTCAAGGCGTCAGCCAGACGCTGCGCAGTCTGCACATACCCCAGCCGGACGGTTGGGCCCATGCCGTGGATCTGGCGCCGCTGGTGGAGGGAACGATTCCCTGGGAGGACTGGGCGTCGTTCAAGCGGTTGGCGGAGGTGATGAAGGAGAGCGCGGCCAGGCTGGAGATACCGCTGGAATGGGGCGGCGACTGGACGACGCTCAAGGATGGGCCGCATTTCCAGCTGCCGCGCGGTTGGCGCGGGAAAGCGTGAGCGCGTTGTTCAGGTTGGTCGCGCCGTATCTGATCGGCGCTGGCGCACGCCGCGGCCGGGACCGTGCCCGGTCAATTGCCATTTGTTCCGTCCGAGGTATCGGGGTAGCCGCCATGTGGCGGCGGATTTGCAAGGACTCTTGTAGCGGGTCGGTCTGGATACTGCTTTCGGCGGAGTTACCGTTTGTGCCGTTCTTGCTAGTCTGCTCCTTCGCACGACCAAGGAGGGTGGCAATGAAAACATTCCGGTATGCAGTCGGCCTGGCGGGCCTGCTGGTCGCCAGCCACGCGATGGCTCAGTATGGCGTCTGGACGAAGAAAAGCGCCAACGGATCATGGGTGGCACCGCGGACGGGCTTTACTTCGCTCGTCCTGTCTCAAGCCGAAATCAATGCGTTTCGCGAGTGCGTGCTGCCTGGCAGGTCGGGGGGCGATAACAGCGCGACCAGGATCGTGGAAACCGCCACGGGCAAGGAAGTGAAGCTGCTCGATTGCGAAGCGATGCGCGCCGAGCGCAAGGCCGAGCAGGACAGGTTGAATGCAAAGAAGTAGCTCAGTCCAGCATGGCTTCGGCCTCGATCTCGATCAGCCATTCGGGTAGCGACAGGCCGCTGACGATGATCCAGGAGGAGGGCGGCGGGTTGTCCGGAAAGCGGCGGCGCAGCGCGTCGGCGACGACTTCCTGATCGCCGCGCGCGTCTTCGCAGATGTAGATGCGCAGCATGATGATGTGCCGCATCGCGGCGCCGGCGGCCGCCAGCACGCGTTCGATGTTGTCCAGCGCGGCGTCGGTCTGCTCGTTCAGGCCGGGGCCCACGGTGCGTTCCTGGGCGTCGACGCCGACCTGGCCGGACAGCATGATGCGGCGCTGCCCTGTGACGATCAGCCCCTGGCTGAAGCCGTATTGCAGGGAGTCGAAGACGGTGTCGGGGTTGAGGGCGGTTCTGGGCATGCCGGCTCCTGTCTGTGCCTAGGGATGTGAGGGCATTCTATTGCGTCCCGGCGTCCCGGCGTCCCGGCGTAGCGGCCGGGCGGGCGACGCAACGCGGATATTGCAATCCGGCATGGCGTTCTTATAATAATCAGATCGGTCGATTAATTAATTACGGGAAACGCTATGGCCATGGACAGTATCGCAATCATTGGCGCCGGACAGGCGGGCGCGGCGTTGGCGGCCCGCCTGCGCCAGGCCGGTTTCCAGGGCGGAATCGACGTTTTTGGCGCCGAGAGCGCGCCGCCTTACCAGCGGCCGCCCCTGTCCAAGAAATACCTGGCGGGCGACTGGGAGCAGGAGCGTTTGTGGCTGCGTCCGGCGCAGTTCTGGCGCGAGCAGGGCATTGCGCTGCACCTGGGCGGCACGGTCGAGGCGCTGGACCTGGCCTCGCGCACGCTGCGCTGCGGCGGCCGGCGCCATGGCTGGCGCAAGCTGGCGTTGACCACGGGCGCCGCGCCGCGCCCTTTGCCGGCGGCGTTCGCGGGCCGCAGCAATGTGTTCGAGCTGCGCAATCTGGCCGACGTGCAGCGCTTGCAGCCGGCGTTCCTGGCCGGGCGCAGGTTGCTGGTGCTGGGGGGCGGCTATATCGGGCTGGAAACGGCCGCGGTCGCCGCGCAGGCGGGGTTGTCGGTGCAGGTGGTGGAGCGCGCGTCCCGGGTCCTGGAGCGGGTGGCGTGCCCGGCCACGGCCGCGGCCATCCGCGCCCTGCACCAGCGCCACGGGGTGCTCATCCATGAGGGGCGCACGGTGGTGGGTACCGAAGGCGACGAGGCTCTAACCGGCGTGGAGCTGGACAATGGGCTGCGTATTGCCTGCGACCTGGTGGTGGCCGGGGTGGGGGTGGCGCCGCAAACGGCGCTGGCCGAGGCGGCCGGGATCGATTGCGACGACGGGATCCTGGTCGATGCGTACGGACGTACCTCGGCGCCGGATGTCTGGGCGGCGGGGGATTGCGCGCGGTTCGTGCTGGGCGGCGAGCCGGCGCGGCTCGAGAGCGTGCAGAACGCCATCGACCAGGCCGAGGCGGTGGCCGACGATATGCTGGGGCAGGGGCGGCCGTATCAGCCCGTCCCGTGGTTCTGGTCGGATCAATACGACATGAAGCTGCAGATCGTCGGGCTGAACCGCGGCTACGACGCGGTGGTCAGCCATGCGTCGGCCAAGGGCGAGTCGCATTGGTACTTCCGCGCCGACCGCTTGATTTCGGTCGATGCGCTCAATGACGGGCGGGCGTATATGGTCGGCAAGAAGCTGCTGGAAGCCGGGCGCGCGGTCGGCCGTGGCGAGGTCGAGCGGCCCGGCTTCGAGCCGATGCAGTTGCTGCGCGATCAGGCCGAGGGCAGGTTGAGGTAGCCGTCCAGGAACAGTTGCACGGTGCGCTCGGCGAGCGCATCGGGCGAGACGCTGCCATCGGCCTTGTACCAGGTGTAGGTCCAGTTGATCATGCCGAAGAACAGCATGGTGTCGACGTGGGCCAGGGTGCGGTTGGCGGCCATGTCGGGGCGCAGTTGCAGAAGCGCGTCGCGCACATAGGCGATCAGTTCGCGCTGCTTGGCGATCAGCGCCTTGCGCTGGTCTTCGGGCAGGGCGTCCAGGCAGGTCAGCATCACGACGTGCCGGTCGCGCGAGGTGGCGTAGATCTCGAGAAACAGCTTTACGATCTGGAGAAAGCGCGTCTTCGGTTCGTTCGAGCCGTACAGGACCTGGCGGCAGCGTTCCAGCAGGGAGTCGACGTGCGTGGTGAGCATGTCGCGCAATACCGCTTCCTTGCTGTCGAAGTAATGGTACAGGCGCGATTTCGAGCACTCGCAGGCCCGGGCGATATCGCCAATGGATGTTTCCGAGTAGCCTTGGCGCGCAAACATTGCCGCCGCGCGCTCGATGATGGTGTCGCGGATATTCTCGTAATCCGCAGATCTCGTACGGGCCAAAACACCTCCGATGACGCGAGTGCCGCGATGGCTGTTCGTCGTGCCGCTGTTCGTCGTACACTCGCCGCCTGCAGTGGGCGGTGCCTGGCATAGGCAGGACGCGCCCGCTTAAGACGCTGCCCGATGCCAAGCAACGACAGCGCGTGAACTCATGACTGAGGCAACCTCTAATTGTAGGGCCACATGGCCCCGGGGGCAATGCGCGGGCCGGCCCGCGCCGCAGGGTTCACCGCATGGTTCATATCCCCAGGTAGGCGGCGCGTATGCGCGGGTCGGCGATCAAGGCGCTGGCCGCGCCTTGCATGGTGATGTTGCCGGTTTCCATGACGTAGCCCCGGTCGGCGATCTGCAGCGCGCCGTAGGCATTCTGTTCGATCAGCAGCACGGTGACGCCGAGCGCCTTCAGTCCGCGGATGACGTCGAAGATCTGCTGCACGATGATCGGCGCCAGGCCCATCGAGGGTTCGTCCAGCAGCAGGCAGGACGGCCTGCCCATCAGGGCGCGCGCCATCGCCAGCATCTGCTGCTGCCCGCCCGACAGGCCGCCTGCGGCCAGATGGCGTTTTTCGCGCAGGATGGGGAACATCTGGAAGGCGTCGTCCATGTCGCGTTCGACCCGGTCGTCGGCGTACAGGTAGGCGCCCAGCCGCAGGTTTTCCTCGACGCTGAGGTTGGTGAAGATCTGCCGGCCTTCGGGCGAGTGCGCCAGCCCGCGCGCCAGGCGGCGATGGGCGGGCACGGCGGCCAGGGCCTCGCCGCGAAAGGTAATGGCGCCGGCCGAGACGGGCTGCACGCCGGACAGGCAGCGCAGCAAGGTGGTCTTGCCCGCGCCATTGGCGCCGACGACGGTGACGATCTCGCCGCTGTCGACCTGCAGGTCGATGCCGTGCAGCACTTCGATGCGCCCGTAGCACGAGCGTAGTCCTTGCACGGTCAGCATGGGCGGTCTCCCGGCTGGCTGTCGGTGCCCAGGTAGGCGGCGATGACCGCCGGGTCGCGGCTGATGGCGTCCGGCGGGCCTTCGGCGATTTTCTCGCCGTGATCGAGCACGACGATGTGGCTGGAAATGCGCATGACCATTTTCATATCGTGTTCGACCAGCAGGATGGCGACGCCCGTGGCGGCGACCTCGGCGATCAGGTGGTCGATTTCCTCGGTTTCGACCGCATTGCAGCCGGCGGCCGGTTCGTCCAGCAGCAGCACCTTGGGCTGCAGGGCCAGCGCGCGGGCGATCTCCAGCCGCTTGAGCGAGCCGTAGGAGAGGCTGGCGGCCTCGCGTTCGGCCGCGCGTTCCAGGCCCACGCGCTGCAGGAGCGCGCGGGCGCCTTCTTCGGCGCGCCGGGCGCGGGCCTGCGAGGCGCGCAGGTTGAAGAGGTCGGACAGCAGCGCGCCTTGCTCCTGCAGGTGAAAGCCCGCGATGGCGTTCTCCAGCACGGTCATGTTCTGGAAGATCTGCAGGTTCTGGAAGGTGCGCGACATGCCGCGCCGCGCCAGGCGGAACGGCGCCATGCCGGTGACGTCGTCGCGGTCCAGCACGACGCGGCCGGCGCCGGGCCGGTAGATGCCCGAGATCATGTTGAACAGGGTGGTCTTGCCCGCGCCGTTGGGCCCGATGACGGACACGATCTCGCCCGGCTCGACGCTGAACGCGACGTCGTGCACGGCGCGCAGGCCGCCAAAGGTAATGCCCAGGCCGTGGATTTCCAGCAGGCTCATTTTTTCCTTCCTCGTATCGTGCGCATGATGGACGGAACCAGGCCTTCGGGCAGGAAGATCATGACCAGCATCATGGTCAGGCCCAGGATGAGGGGTTCGTAGTCGGCGAACACCGTCAGCACCTGCGGAAGCAGGGTCAGCAGGCTCGCGCCGAAGATTGCGCCGGCGACCGAGCCGACGCCGCCCAGCACCGCCATGGTCACCATTTCGATCGAGTGCATGAAGCCCGCGATGTCCGGCGTGATGAAGCGGTTCTGCAGCGCCAGCAGCGAGCCCGAGACCGAGGCGTACACGGCCGAGACGACAAACGCCTTGAGCTTGGCGCCCGCCACGTCGATGCCGACGGTGCCGGCGGCGATCTCCGAACCGTGCAGCGCGCGCAGCGCCCGCCCTGTCGGGCTGTGGTAGAGGTTGAGCGCGAGCCAGGCGCCGATCACCAGCGCGATGCCCGTCATGGCGTACCAGAACTGGCCATTGGACAGGTCCAGGCCCCAGCCCTTCAACAGGCTGCGCAGACCGGGGTCGGGCACGGCGATGCCGTCCGGCCCTTTGGTGAGCTGGCGTTCATTGTTCAGCACCATGGCCACCAGGATGCCGAAGCCCAGCGAGGCCACGCCCAGGTAGTAGCCCTTCAGGCGCAGGATGGGGCGGCCGACCAGCCACGCCAGCGCGCCCGAGACGGCCGCGCCCAGCACGACCGACAGCGCCGAGGGCAGCCCGAGGTGCACGGGCGCCAGCGCGCAGGCATAGCCGCCGATGCCGGCGAATCCCGCGTGTCCCAGGCTGATCTGGCCGGCGTAGCCGGTCAGGATGACGATGCCGGTGACCGCCAGCGCGTTGACGAAAATTGTCGAGCCCACGCGGAAGTAATAGCCGGAGGGGAAGAACAGCGGGGCGATGGCGATCAGCGCGGCCAGGACGATCAGCGTCCAGTGTTTCGATGATATCCGCATGGCTTATACGCGATCCGTGGACTTGTGTCCGAACAGTCCCTGCGGCATGAAGAACAGCACCGCGAGAATGGTGAGGAAGGCCGCCGCGTCCTTGTACTGCGACGACAGGTAGCCGGCGGTCAGGGATTCCAGCAGGCCGAGCAGAATGCCGCCGGCCAGCGCGCCCTTGGGGCTGCCCATGCCGCCCAGCATGGCGGCGGCAAAGCCCTTGAGCGCCAGGGTCAGGCCCACGTCGTACGAAGTCAGCGTGATCGGCGTGATCAGCACGCCGGCCAGGGCGCCGATGGCCGCCGACAGCGCGAACGACAGGGTCATGATGAATCGGGTGTTGATCCCGACCAGGCGGGCCGCCAGGCGGTTGTTCGAGGTGGCCAGCACCGCGCGGCCTATCAGTGTCCTGGTGAAGAACAGCCACAGGACGATGAATACCGCCACCGCGCCGCCGATCATCCACAGGCTTTGCGACAGGATGGTGGCGCCCAGCACGTGTATCGGGTCGTCGCCCGAGAACGCGGGCAGGCTGTGGATCTGCTTGCCGAACAGGCTTTGCACCGCGCCCCGGATGAAGATCGAGGCGCCGATGGTGATGATGATGAGCGAGACGACGGGGGCGCCGCGCGCCGGCTCGATCGCCAGGCGGTTCAACGCCACGCCTGTCGCGGCGGTCACGGCGATGGCGAGCAGCGCGGCCAGCGGCAGCGCCAGGCCCGCGCCGTGCGCGAAGACAGTGATCATGCCGCCCAGCATGACGAACTCGCCCTGGGCAAAGTTCACCACGCCGGTCGCGTTGAAGATGATCGCGAACCCGAGGGCGACGAGCGCGTAGACCGCGCCCACTGTCACTCCCGAGAAAATGAACTGCATGAATTCCGACATGGGCACTCCGGCGTTTGTCTGGACTGGGATGGCGGGCCCGTGCTCGGTGCGCCGGCGACGGGCCGCCGTTCAGGCGCTCAGTCGACGACTTTCCACTTGCCGCCGCGGATCTCGAGCACGCGGAAGGCCGAGAGGTCCAGGCCCAGGTGATCGGTCGGCGAGAAGGTGTAGACGCCGGTGGTGCCGGCCAGCTTGCTGGTTTTCTCGATCGCGTCGCGGATCGCGGTGGGCTTGGTCGAGTCGGCGCGGTTCAGCGCATCGACCAGGATCAGGAAGGCGTCGTGCGCATAGCCGCCGAACGTGCCCACGGGGGCGCCGGTCTTGGCTTCGAAGGCCTTCTTGTAGGCGATGGACGGCGCGGCCTGGGGATCGCTGGCGGGCAGCAGGTCCGCCACCAGCAGCGCGGTTCCCGGCAGGCGGAAGCCTTCGACGACGTCGGCGCCGGCCAGGTCGATATAGCCCTGCGATGCGACGCCGTGCGAGGCGTAGAACGGCAGGCTCATGCCGAGCTGGCGGTAGTTGCGCGCCAGCACCGCCGCGCTTTGGCCGAACCCCGGGTTCAGGACTGCCTGCACGCCGGGGATGCTCCGGATCTTGGTCAGCTGCGCCGTCATGTCGGCGTCCTTGGGCTCGTAGGTTTCGCTGCCCACCAGTTCGATGCCGTACTGGCCGGCCACGGCCTTGCACTGCGCCTGCATGGAAGCGCCGAAGCCGTCCGTGGAGCCGATCAGCGCCACCTTGGTCCAGCCGTTCTTGCGCATGTCGGCAAACACCTTCTGGCATGCCATGCGGTCGGTATGCGGCGTCTTGAAGGTATAGGGCTTGACCGGGTCGATGATGTCGATGGCGCCGGCCAGCGAGATGAACGGCACCTTGGCGTCTTCGGCGACCGACAGGATGGACATCGAGGTGCCGGTGGTGGTGCCGCCGATGATGGCCTGCACTTCGTCGTCCTCGACCAGCCGGGTGGCGAAGGTGCGCGCCTTGTTGGCGTCGCCGCCGTCGTCGTACAGCACCAGCTTGATCTGCTCGCCCTTGATGCCGCCGCGCGCGTTCAGTTCCTGCACGAGCAGTTCCAGGGTGCGGGCTTCGGGGTCGCCCAGGATGCCGGCCGGGCCGGTGGCCGAGACCGAGGCGCCGAGCCGGATCTCGGCCGCGGCGGGCAGGGCGCAGCCCAGTGCGAGCAAGCCCGCGACGATTGCCTTGCTTGTGTTCATGACTCCTCCTGTATGGCGGCTCGATATGTGGTGTGAGCCTATTATTGAACAACCGTTCGTGTAATTTATCAGGGCTTGAGAGGCTTGGCTATAGTCGGTTCCGCGCTTTTCCGACACGCTGCGGGTAGCCTGGTGTTTTGTAAAAACGCTTATAAATCAAATAGATATGTTTTCTTTTAAGGTGTTTTTAAGAAATCTCCCTAATGGTTTCCCCTGATTCGATTCCCGGAAGTTGTTGTAAAAACCGAATGGTCGGTTGGTTATAAAAATCTGTACTTGACATGCCATCGCCTCCTCATTTATAAATCGAACGACCATTCGGATTATTAAATAATTCACAAACCATCGGAGGTGAGGGCGATGTCTTCCATCAGGAACGAGATCGACTACCGGGCGCTGATCGAGCCCACGCGGATCAATAGCCGCCTGTACGTCGATCCGGAGATCTTCCAGGAGGAGCTGGACAAGATCTGGCACAGGACCTGGGTATACGTGGGTCACGTCAGCGAAGTGCCCAACAAGAACGACTACGTGACCAAGAGCATCGGCACGACGCCGGTGCTGTTGCTGCGGGACCGCGACGGCGAGATCCGCCTGTTGCTGAACAAGTGTCCGCACCGGGGCAACCAGCTGTGCGCCTACAAGGAAGGCAACCGCAGCACCTTCACGTGCCCGTACCACTCGTGGACCTTCTCGAACACCGGCGACCTGATGGGGTACGCGCTGGCCGACGGCTACGAGGGCGCCTCCAAGGCTGGCGTCGGGCTCGGCAAGGTGGCGAGGATCGGCATCTATCGCGGCTTCGTGTTCGGATCGTTCGCCGAAACCGGCCCGAGCCTGGACGAGCACCTGGGCGGGGCCAAGGCCGCCATCGACCAGTTGTGCGACAACTCGCCCAACGGCGAGCTGGACCTGCGCGCCGGGTTCCTGCAGCACCGGGCCAAGGCCAACTGGAAGTTCATGCTGGAGAACGAGACCGACGGCTACCACCCCGGCTTCGTGCATGGTTCCATCTTCCAGGTCACCAACAGTCCGATCGCCAATCTCTACGGCAAGGATTCGACCGCGCTGACGCGCGACTACGGCAACGGCCATACCGAGTTCGATCTGCGGCCGGAGTGGCGGCGCATCGACAAGCCGCTGTACTGGTTCGGCTCGTCGGTCGAGCGGATGGCGGACTACGCCGTCGCGATGGACCAGGCCTACGGCGCCGAGCGGGCGCGCCAGATCATGATCGACGGCTCGCCGCACACGATGATCTTCCCCAATCTGTTCATCGCGGAGATCCAGATCTTCGTGCTGCAGCCGGTATCGGTGGAGGAAACCATCCAGCACGTGACGGCGGTGCAGTTCAAGGACGCGCCCGACATCAACCGCCGGCTGCGCCAGCAGACCATGGGTTCGGTCGGGCCGGCCGGCCTGCTGCTGGCCGACGATACGGAGATGTACGAGCGCAACCACCGCGGCGCGAAGATCCGCGACCCCGAATGGCTGATGCTGACCCGCGGCCTGCATCGCGAGCGCAAGGACGAGAACGGCTACACCGTCGGGCATTCGACCGACGAGGTCCCGCAGCGCGGGATCTGGCGCCACTATTTCAAGCTGATGCAGGAGTAATCCGGATGACCGCACGCCCCGAAACCCGTCCGGCCGCTGACGATCTGCAGGCGCTGGACGAACTGACGCTGCACCATCGGGTGTCGCAGTTTCTCTATCACGAGGCCCGGCTGCAGGACACGCACGACTACCAGGGCTGGGAGTCGCTCTGGGAGGATGACGCCATCTACTGGATTCCGGCCAATGGCGACGATATCGATCCCGAGCAGAAGATGTCGGTGATCTACGACAACCGGTCGCGCATCCGTGTCCGCATCGAACAGTTGCTGACCGGCCGCCGCCATACGCAGACGCCGCGCTCGGCGCTGGCGCGCCTGATTTCCAACATCGAGATCGTCGATGTCGCGGGGCAGGAAGTGACGGCGCTGGCCAATGTGCTGATCTACGAGGACAACCTGCGCGGCGAAACGCATTGGGCCGCCCGCAACGAGTACCGGCTCCGGCTGGTCGATGGCGCCTTCCGCCTGGTGCGCAAGAAGATTGCCCTGGTCAATGGCGCCAAACCGATTTTCACCCTGTCCTTCCTGGTATGAGGAGATGACGATGACGACTGCAAACCCCGAGACCTGGATTGGCGAGGGTCCTGTGCTGCTGGACTATGCGGACCATGTGGCCCGCATCACGTTGAACCGGCCCGATGCGGCCAACGGCATGAATATCGAATTCATGAAGGCGTTGCACGAAGCGGTGATGCGCTGCCACCGCGAGCCCGATGTGCGCGTGGTGCTGTTGCGCGGCGCGGGCAAGCATTTCTGCGCCGGCGGCGATGTGCGCGAGTTCGCCAGCAAGGGCGAGGGCCTGGGCGACTTCCTGCGCGAAGTGACCGCCTGGCTGCAAATGGCCATCGGCGCGCTGATCAGGCTGGACGCCGTCGTGGTGGCGCAGGTGCAGGGCTACGCGGCCGGCGGCGGCGGCCTGGGCCTGGTATGCGCGGCCGACATCGTCGTCGCCGCGCAGGGCGCCAGGTTCCTGGCCGGCGCCACGCGCGTGGGCATGGCGCCGGACGCGGGCAGCTCGGTCATCCTGCCGCATCTGATCGGTTTTCGCCGCGCCATGGAAATGATGCTGTCGAACCGCACGGTGGGCGCCGACGAGGCGCTCGAGATGGGCCTGGTCAACCAGGTGGTCGCCGACGCCGAGCTGGACGAGAGCGCGGCCCGCCTGGCCGCGACCTACGCCGCCGGAGCGCCGCTGGCGCAGGCGGCGACCAAGCGCCTGTTGTGGAACACGCTGCAGGTCGAACGGGCGCTGCCCGAGGAGGCCCGTACCGTATCGACCCTGTCGGCCACGGCCGACAGCCGGGAAGGGCTGGCGGCGGTGATCGGGAAGCGCCAGCCGGTTTTCCGGAGGCACTGATGCCGCGGCACGCGCTCGTTACC
Organism: Bordetella bronchiseptica; assembly: GCF_900636925.1. NCBI lineage: Bacteria > Pseudomonadati > Pseudomonadota > Betaproteobacteria > Burkholderiales > Alcaligenaceae > Bordetella > Bordetella bronchiseptica. The sequence continues at coordinate 2,974,083 of NZ_LR134326.1, read as the reverse complement.
GGCGGCGCCAACGGCATCGGCGCGGCCACCGTCGCGCAGCTATGCCGCGACGGCCTGCGCGTCACGTTCTGCGACCGCGACGCGCAGGCGGGCGCCAGCGTGGCCCAGGCCACCGGCGCCCGCTTTGTCGCGCTCGACGCCACGGACGCCGAGGCGGTGGCCGGATTCTGCGCCGGCGCCGCGCCGTTCGACATCCTGGTCAACAACGTCGGCGCCGACCAGCACGCGTTCTTTTCCCGGACGACCCCGCAGGACTGGCGCGCGCTGCTGGCCGTCAACCTGGAGAGCGCGTTCGCCTTCACGCTGGGCGTGTTGCCCGGCATGCAGGCGGCGCGCTTCGGCCGCATCGTCAATGTGTCGTCCGAGGCGGGCCGCCTGGGTTCGCGCGGCGGGGCGGTCTACGCCGCCGCCAAGGCGGGCCTGCTCGGATTCACCCGCTCGATTGCGCGCGAGAACGCGCGCTACGGCGTAACCGCCAATGCCGTGCTGCCCGGGCCGGTCGACACGCCGATGCTGGCGCGCGCCGTCGACGTCGCGGGCGCGCAGATGCGCGCCGACCTGGAGGCGTTGACGCTGCTGCGCCGCCTGGGCCGGCCCGAGGAAGTCGCCGCGGCGATTGCGTTTTTATGCTCCGAAGCCGCCGGCTTCATCACCGGCGAGGCGCTGGGCGTCTCCGGCGGGATGGGCTGCGGCGCTTGATACACGACGGGAACGCCTCGTATGACAACGATTATTTTCATCGCCTCCAATGAGGCTCGCCACGTCGTCCAGGCGGACGACGGATTGAGCCTGATGGAGTGCGCCCGGCGCGCCAATGTGCCGGGCATCGCGGCCGAGTGCGGCGGCGCGTGCACCTGCGCCACCTGCCATGTGCATGTGGGACAGGAGTGGATGCAGGCCGTGGGCGAACCCGGCGACATGGAGCGCGACATGCTGGACTTCGCCAACGATGTCCGCGCCGAGTCGCGTCTTTCCTGCCAGATTACGGTCGCGCCGGCGCTGGAAGGGCTGACCGTCAGGGTCGCGCCGCAGTGATGGCGCAAGGAGAGGGCATGGCGCCTGCCTTGCAGGGTTTGCGCATCATCGAAATGGTGGGACTGGGGCCGGCGCCGTTCGCGGCCATGATGCTGGCCGATCACGGGGCCGACGTGGTGCGCGTCCATGCGGCGCACAGGAAGGGGGACTTCCCCTTGCTGGACAGCCGCTTCGACGTGCTGGCGCGCGGCCGCCGCTCGCTGGCGCTGGATCTGCGCGCGTCCGGCGCCAGCGATCTGCTGCTGGAACTGGTCGGCGCCGCCGATGGGCTGATCGAAGGTTTCCGGCCCGGCGTGATGGAGCGCATGGGCCTGGCGCCCGAGGCATGCCTGCGGCGCCAGCCGCGGCTGGTGTACGGGCGCATGACGGGCTGGGGCCAGCAGGGACCGCTGGCCCGCCAGGCCGGACATGATCTGAACTACCTGGGCCTGACCGGGGCGCTGCACGCCATCGGGCCGGCCGACCGTCCGCCGCCGGTGCCGCTGAACTACGTGGCGGATTTCGGCGGCGGCGGCATGCTGCTGGCGTTCGGCATGCTGGCCGCCTTGCTGGCGGTGCGTGGCGGGGCGCCGGGCCAGGTCGTCGACGCCGCCATGGTGGATGGGGCGGGCCTGCTGGCTTCGATGTTCTGGGGCTTTCGCGCCGGTGGCGGCTGGTCCGACCGGCGCGAGGGCAACCTGCTGGACGGCGGCGCCTATTTCTACGCCACCTATGCCTGCGCCGACGGGCGCTTTCTGGCCGTGGCCTGCGTCGAACGGCGCTTTCATGATCTGCTGGTCGAACGGCTGGGCCTGGACCCGGCCGTGTATACCCACGATCGCGACCCTGCCCAATGGCCGGCCTTGCGCGCGCGGCTGGCGGCGCTGTTCGCCACCCGGCCGCGCGACCATTGGGCGGCGCTGTTCGAGGACAGCGACGCCTGCGTGACGCCTGTCCTGGATTGGCGCGAAGCCGCCCATCATCCGCATGCGGCGGCCCGCGCGGGCTATATCGACGTCGAGGGGGTGACGCAGCCGGCGCCGGCGCCGCGCCTGAGCGCCACGCCGGCGCGCCAGCCCGCCGCCGCGCCCGCAGTGGGCGCGCATTCGGTCGAGGTGCTGCACGAATGGGGCCTGGCGCCCGAGCGCGTGGCCAGCGCGCTGGACAGCGGGCTGATCGTCCAGGCATGAGGGGCGGCGCGCCTTGCGCGCCGCCTGGCGCTAGTCTTGCCGCAGATGGCGGCCCAGCGCGTCGATCGACTCCCGCGCTTCGGCCAGCGCTTCGTAGATCTGGAAGTGATGGCACATGCCGGGAAAGACCTGCAGTTGCACCTGCCCGCCGGCGGCGCGCACGCGTGCGGCCAGCGTATGCGAGTCGTCCAGCGTGATGTCGTGCGCGCCGGCGTGCACGACGATGGGCGGCAAGCCTGACAGATCGTCCCAGAGCGGCGAGGCCGGCGGCGCATCCGGCGGCGGGCCGAGGCGTCCCAGATAGCTGCGCGCCATCGCGCGCAGCTGTGCCGGCTTGGAGAAAATGTCCTGTTCGGCCAGCTCCACGTAGCTGCGGCCTTGCATGGACAGATCGAGCCAGGGGGAGAGCAGCACGAGGGAGCGCGGCAGCGGCAGGCCGGCATCGCGCGCGCGCTGCGCGGTCTGCAACGCCAGGGCGCCGCCCGCGGAGTCGCCGATGATGGCCGCTGGCGCGCCGCCGTTGGCCAGCAGCCACTGGTAGGCCGCGAAGGCGTCGTCGATCGCCGCCGGATAGCGATGTTCGGGCGCGAGCCGGTACTCGACGGCCAGGATGCGGGCCTGGCCGGCCTCGGCCAGCCGGGCGATCAGGCTGGCGTGCGAGGCGATGCCGCCAATCTGGAAACCGCCGCCATGGCAGTACAGCGCGCGCCGCGCACCCTGGCCGATCCAGGCGCCGGCCAGCGCCGGCGCCAGGGGTTGGGGCCGGGGGCGGGCCATCGCCGCGCCGCGCGGCCCCACCTCGGCCAGGTAGTCGGCGAAGCTGGCGCGGATCTGCGCCAGCGACTCGGCCGCCTGCCAGGAGGCCGTGACCTCGGCCAGGCGGGCGCGGATGGCGGCCAGCGGATCGCGCGCGGTCATGCTTCGGGACGATGCAGTACGCGCACGGCCTTGGCTTCGTAGCGCGGCAGCGTGCCTTCGGGATGGCATTCGACGCAGACCTTCATGCCCAGGCGCGCGTGGATTTCCCGGCCCACTTCATGGCTGAGCTGTTCGGCCGGACGGCCGGCCTGGGCGGACGCCTCGATCGCCACGGTCATGGTGCCGATGGTCATGCATTCCTTGTCGATATAGATCTGCCAGGCTTCCTTGACCACGCCGGCGACGCCGGTGATGACGTCCTCGATCTGCGACGGGAAAACGATCACGCCCTTGAACTTGATCATGTCGTCGGAGCGCCCGATGATGCGTCCGATCTTGCGCATGCCGCGCCGTCCCGACGGGCAGTCGTAGGGGTGCGACGACAGCCTGACCAGGTCATGCGTGCGCCAGCGGATCACGGGCGAGGCTTCCTTGGTCAGGGTGGTGATGACGATCTCGCCCACTTCCCCTTCTGAGACCGGCTTGAGCGTGACCGGATCCAGGATCTCGGTCAGCACCGTGTCTTCATTGATGAGATGCAGTTCGTCGTCGGCGTGCGTGTACGGCGTCGAGATGGCCAGGATCGGGCCGCCCGCCTCGGTGGTGCCGTAGATGTTGTGCGACACGAATCCTTCGGGCATTTCCGCTTCCAGCTGGGCGCGGAATTCGGCCGAGACCGACTGGCCGCCCAGGATGGCTGTGCGCAGCGCCCAGTCGGTCTTGGGGTTGATGCCCTGGGCGCGCGCGGCCTGCGCCAGGCTCATCAGCCACAGCGGCGACATCGAGGCCACTTCGTAGGCATGGTCGCGCATCCAGCGCGCCGCCAGGTCGCCGCGGCCCGGGCCCAGCGGGAAGTTGACGCAGTCCATTTCCTTGAAGCCCTGGTCCAGCGCCAGGCCGCCGATCCACAGGCCGTAGCCGTAGCCCTGGTAGGCGCGCGCGCCGCGGCGCACGCCCGCCGCGGCCAGCAGGCGCGCGGTCTGGCTGGGCAGCAGCTCGTGCAGGTCGCGCCGCGTCAGGCCGAACATCACCGGCAGGCCGGTGGTGCCCGAGGTGGCGACGAACCGCTCCACGTCTTCGAGGGGAACGGTCAGGAACGGGTAGGGATACTGCTGGCGCAGGTCGGCCTTCTGCAGGAAGGGCAGGTGTTCGAAGGCGTCCGGCGAGGCAAGGTCGCCGGGCGTCATGCCGACGCTGGCGAAATGCTCGCGCCATTGCGGGCTGTGCTGCAGGCGCTGGCCCAATCGCGCCAGCCGCTCGCGCTGGATCTTGAGGATGCCGTCTCGGTCCAGCAGTTCTATCTCAGGGTGAAGCATGTCAGTCTCCTCCTGTGGGCAGGATGGTGTTGATAATTGTGCGCGGCCCCCGCGGGCCGGCGCGGCCCGGTGTCAGGCCGCGCCGAGTATTGTGATCGAACACACGTTCTGCGCGGGCGCGCCGCCCAGATTGTGGGTCAGGGCCAGCGAGGGCGCGGGCAGCTGGCGCGCGCCGGCGCGGCCGCTCAGTTGCAGCCAGGCCTCGTAGAGCATGCGCAGCCCCGAGGCCCCCACGGGATGGCCGAAGCATTTCAGGCCGCCGTCTATCTGGCAGGGCAGCGCCCCGTCGGCGTCGAAGCGGCCGTCGAGCATGCCGCGCCAGGCCGTGCCGGGCTCGGCCAGGCCAATGTCCTCCAGCGTCACCAGTTCGGTGATCGAGAAGCAGTCGTGCAATTCGGTCAGGCTGAGCTGCGCGCGCGGATCGTCGATGCCCGCTTCGGCGTACGCCTTGCGCGCCGCCACGCGGGTGGTGTGCACGTACGAGCCGTCCCAGTCCGATTGCTGCAGCTCCCAGCCGTTGGACGTGGCCAGCTGGATGGCCTTGACCAGGACCAGCGGGCCGCGGTTCAGGCTGCGGGCGATCTCGGGGGTGGTGACGATGGCGCAGGCGGCGCCGTCCGACACCGGACAGCAATCGAACAGTCCGATGGGGTCGGCCACCAGCGGCGCGCCGGCGGCCTGTTCGCGGCTGATGGCCTTGCGCAGGTGCGCCTTGGGATTGTGCAAGGCGTTGGCATGGCTTTTCACCGAGGTATGGGCCATGGCCGCCTTGAGGTCTTCGCGGGAGACGCCGTGGCGGGCCTGGTAGGCGCGCGCCAGCTGCGCGAAGTTGCCCGGGTTGCTGTGCGTGGGCAGGTACATGGGCGCCAGCGTGCCGCGCGAGGCCAGCGGCAGGCCGGCGAAGCCGGTGTCTTTCAGCTTTTCCACCCCGAGCGCCAGCGCGATGTCCGCGGCGCCGGAGGCGACCGCGTAGACGGCGCCGCGAAATGCCTCGGTGCCGCCGGCGCAGAAGTTCTCCACGCGCGTCACGCCGATGTCGGGCAGGCGCAGGGCCATGGCCATGGGCGTGCCGGCCTTGCCCGCGCCGATGTCGTCATAATGCGACGAGTACCAGGCCGCCTCGATGGCGCGCGGCTCGATGCCGGCGCTGGCGAGCGCCTCGGCGTAGGCCTCGACCATCAATTCTTCCTGGCCCACGTCCCAGCGTTCGCCGAAACGGGAACAGCCCATCGCCAGAATGGCGACGCGATCCTTGATTCCTGTAGCCATCAGTCTGTCCTCAATCGGCCGTCGGCGCGGCCAGCGCTTTCCAGAAATAGCGGCGGTAGCCGGTTTGCGGGTCGAGATCCTTGATGCGCAAGGCGAACGCCACGGCCGCGCCGGCCTCGAGCTGGCTGGCCTGCGGGTCGGTGAACTCCATCAGCACCCGCCCGCCGCCATCGATGTCGACCAGCCCGTAGCAATTCGGCGGGCATGGCGAAAATGCCAGCAGGTCGGCGGTGAAGGTGGCGATGCGTCCGCCCCGGTCCGCCAGCGGCCAGGGTTCCTGGGTATCGAGATGGAAGCCGCCCGTGGCGGCCAGGCGCGTGGGCGGGAACTGGACCTGGCCCGTTTCGCGGCAGCGTCCCGCCACGAAGCCGAGCAAGGCATCGGCGTTGCGCCAGGCCGTGCTCAAGGCTTCGTTGACCAGGAAACGGCCGCGCAGGCCGCGGTCCCAGGCGATGCGGCCGCGAAAGGCCAGCAGCTTCATGTAGTTGTCCTCGGCCAGCCCGCCCTGCAGGGCGGGCGAGACCGGCGCGGCCAGGCCGGCCACGGCCTCGTCGGCCTCGAACAGCAGCGCGGTCGCGCCCTGGCCGAACTGGGCGACCAGCACCTTCTGGCCGGGGGCGGCATCTTCGAGCGCGCGGCCCAGCATGACGAAGGCATGCGCCGCGCCGGTGTCGCCGCAGTTCTCGGCCAGGGTGCTGGCCAGGCGCGCCTGGCCCAGGCCGGCCTTGGCGGCGACGGCCGCCGCCACGCCGGGCACCGGGCACGGCAGTACGAAATGGTCGACCTGTTCGGGCCGCAGCGACGCCGCCTGCAGCGCACGGCCGATGGCGTCATGGACCAGCTCCAGGTAGCCGGCTTCGCGCAGCCAGCGCTCCTCCCATTCCTGCGGGTAGTCGTGGCCGGCGGCGCGGTAGCGGTCGGTGAACGGCGCGCTCAGGCTGGCGCCGCCCAGGTAGCGCAACAGCCCCGGTTCGTCGCCGGTCAGCACCGCGGCGCCGCCATCGCCGGCGCGCGCCTCGGCCGTGCTGCCCGGCAGCGCCGTGGGCAGGTCCGCCGCCGCGACCAGGGTCCGCGTGCCGCTCTCCAGGGCCATGTGCAAGGCAAGCAGGCCGGCGCGCGGCGTGCCGTGGACATCCTGGGTCAGGGTGGTCGCCGGCAGGCGCAAGGCGGCGCGCACGAAGGCCGCGTTCTGCGGTTCGGCGAACGGCGGCGTGGTGCTGGCGAACTGCAAGGCGTCGATGGCGGGGGCGGCCTGGCGGGCCAGGGCATGGCGCGCCGCGGCCACGGCCATGGTGACGCTGTCTTCGTCCCAGTAGGCCAGGGTGCGGCTGCCCTTGCCGGCGCCGGCGCCGCCGCTCAGCCAGCCCAGCGCGTTTGCCATGGCCCTGCGGGACAGGCGCAGCCGCGGGAGATGGACCCCGATAGCCAGAATGTTGGACACGCGATTGTCTCCTGCGTCGGCGCAGCCGGGCGCGAGGGCGGCCTGGCAGCACATCTATTTAAATAATAGTCAGAATGACCGGTCAATTAATAATACAGGAAACGGAATCGGGAAGAAAGAAATTTGAATGAGGGGTGTCGGGCCCGGATCCGGCGCGTGCGGCGGCCGGCGGGCGCGCCGATGGCCGCCTGGAAATCCCGTGCCGGCCAGGCGCGGAAACGATGCCGTGGCGCCGCGCCGGTCGGCGCGGATGCGCGGCAATGCCGCGGCCGCCGGGGCGGCGGCCGGGCGGGGCGGCGTTACGCCTTTCGTTCTATATAGATCGGGCTGGAGTAGATGAAGAACCCGTCTTCCGTCGTGGCGCGCAGGTACAGGGCGTTGTCCTGTTCCGTATGCAAGGGGACCTGCACGCGCGCCTTCAGGTGGCAGGCGGGGTTCTCGTCCGGCAGGCGGAACACTTGCAGGCGCCGGCGTATGCCGCCGTTCTCGAAGACCAGCGGCTCCAGGCCGATGTCGGCCACCGGGATGCGCGCCTGGATCAGGTCGGTGTCGATGCACAGCGTGCCGCGCCCGGCGTCTTCGAGCATCACGTCCACGCCGCTGAAGCCGCCCGTGGTCAGCGACTGCCAGCACAGGTGGTTGGGCTGCGGCTGTTGCAGCGTCTTGTCGAGGTTCCAGAAATTGATGGGCTTGGGGTCGACAAAGGCGTTGTCTTGCAGCGTGGCGCTGCCGTCCCATACGGTCTGCCGGCCGCGGCCGCGGTACTCCGAGCCTTCCCAGACGATGCGGATGCGGCGGCCCAGGTCGGCTGGCTTGAAGGGACGCAGGGTCTGGACCACGTCCATGCGGTTGCGCACTTCCACCGATTCGATCGGCGCCTCGGTGGCGAGGTCGAATTCGAACTCGACCATGTCGGTGTCGCAGGCCAGGATGGCGCCCATGTCCGCGCTGCGCACCTGCGTGCTCGCGGCATCGGGGGCGAGCCTGGGATCTTCGGCGTAGCGGCGCGCCGGCGCATCGAAGTGCGCCGCCACGTCCAGGTAGGCGCGGCAGCCGGTGGTGGCGTAGTGGCGGCGCTGGCGCAGGCACTCGGCCAGCGATTGGCGGCTCAGCGTGTCGGCGATCAGGCAGCTCAGTCCGCCGTAGGCGCCGAACAGCGAGGCGCCGGGATGGCTGGCGCCGTGGCGTCCCTTGTGGCCGTCGCTGTTGGCGAGGATGCCGACACGGTAGCCCTGCTTGAAGGCGTCCTCGAGCAGCCATTCGAACGTGCCCCAGTCGGAGTGGATTTCGATGGAACGTTCGATGCGCGGGTCGTGCGACAGCGTGATGTCGGCGTAGCGGCCGCCGATGTGCGCGAAGACGACGGCGTCCTCGTCCTTGATGGCCTGGAACAGCGCATCGGCGCTGTTGGCGTCGGAGTCCAGGTCGGACAGGTCGTCCACCAGGGCGTGGGACGAACGGTGCAGCGGACGGCCTTCGTGCAGGTACAGCACGTTGCGGTCGCCGCCCAGGCCGGTATTGCCCGACCATTCGTAGCCGGGGAAGATCACGAAGCGGCCGGGCTCGTCGTAGCGGGCGGTCAGGGTGTTCAGGTGCTCCCAGAATTCCTGGGTGATCTGGAAATCGTTGCCCTGGTGGCTCATCGCGTCCAGGAAGGCGCGGTCGCGCGCGAACAGGATGAGCTCCTCGGCGGAGTTGGTGCCGATGGTCTCTTCCGACTGGCCGTGCAGGTCGGCCCAGTAGTGGTTGCGCGCCGCCTGCGCGGCGACGCGGCACGGGTTGCTGCGCGCCACGACCCGGTCGCCGTGCAGGACTTCCAGGCGCAGGTCGCCGGTCTCGGCGGCGACGATGCCTTCGATCGCGTGGGCATAGGCGCCGGCTGCCATCTCGAAGGACTCGGGCATCCGCGCCATGCGCAGGTTGCTGCGCAGGGTGTAGCGGCCCTGCGCCTGGTCGGAAGGGTTGCCCCATTTGTCCTCGCCCTTGAAGCCCAGGCGCAGCGGCTGGCCGGCCAGCGACAGGCTGGGCAGCACGGCCTTGTACCGGACAGGGGGGCCGGCCACCACGGAGATCGTCGGCGAGGCCTCGATCTCGACATAGTTGTACGTGGCGAACGCGTCCACCAGCACCTTGAATTCGAAGGTCGGCTCGTGGAAGGTCTGCACGCGCATGCCGGGCGAGCCTTGGCGGGTGTCGCCGAAGCGCACGATGATCTGTTCGCCTTCCTCGAGATAGCCGCGCACGACGCGGATGAACAGGGTCTTGTCCCACGGGCGGATATTGCGCTTGCCGTCGTACTCGACGTGCAGCACCGCGCCATTGCCGGCTTCGACGGTGGTGTAGTTCCAGCCCTGCGGATCGGTGAACTGCGGCTTGCCCATGTCGCTGGCGAAGCGGTGCACGATCTTGATCGAGCCGGTGTCGTCGATGCCGAAGTAGCCGGCGGTGTAGGTGAGGGTGAAGCTGGCGAAGCTGCCCGCCTCGAAGGCGCCGGTGGGATCTATGGTGGCGGAGCCCATGAGGTGGCGGGCGTAGTCGGAGTGCGGCATGGCGGTCTCGGTGTACAGGAGGGGTTTTTGCCATGCTATGGAGGCCACGCCCATATTGCTATAGTATTCGAGCTATTCCTGCATGATGCGACGTTATGATGGATGCTATCGAATCGGTTTCCCTGCGTCAGTTGCGCGCCCTGGTCTCCATCGGGGATACGGCCAGCTTCACCGGCGCGGCCGAGCAGCTCGGCATGTCGCAGCCGTCCGTCAGCCATCTCATCCGGCGCCTCGAGGCCGAGGTGGGGCAAACGCTGGTGGTGCGCGGCCGCGAGGTGACGCTGACGCGCCAGGGCCAGGCATTGGCCGACATCGCGCGCCGGGCGATCCTCTCCATCGACGGCGCGGTGCGCGAATCGCGCGACCAGTCGGCGCTCAAGTCCGGCTCGGTCAGCGTCGCCGTCGGCCACGTCAGCGCCGCCACCCTGCTGCCGCGCATCCTGGTGGCCTTCAATCAGCGGCACCCCAATATCGAATTGATCGTGGTCGATTGCGTGGTCGAACAGATCCGCAACAAGCTGCTGTCCCACGAGGCCGACGTCGGCCTGGGCGCCGTGGTCGGCAGCGACGATTCGCGCCTGTCGACCGAGCTGCTGTGGGACGGCGGGGTGTCGCTGTTCATGCGCGACGACCATTATCTGGCTGACCGCGAAGCGATCGACGCGGCGATACTGGCCGAGCTGCCCTGCATCCAGCTCAACCCCAACGCGCCGCCCTGGCTGGTGATCAGCCGCCTGCTGGTGGCCAACGGCATCCACCCGCGCGTGGACCAGCGCGTCGTGCTGGTGTCGACCGCGGTGGGCATGATCCAGGCGGGCATGGGCGTGGCCATGTTGCCGCATGCGGCGGCGGCGCAGGCGCCGCGCGGCGTGCGGGCGGTGCCGATCCGCAATCCGTTCCTGAGTTGGCCGATTTCGCTGGTGCGGCTGTCGAACCATCCGCTTTCCCCGGCGGCGCAGGCCTTTGCCGCGATCGCGCGTGACGTGCTGCGCCGGTTTTGACGCAGCCGGGCCATTACATGACGACATGACGCTATAGCGCTTCACGCCTATTTCACGCACAGACCTTCGGATAACCTGCCTTGCAGGCGTGCCACCCGACACGGCGATGGCGCCCGACGACAAACAAGGGGAAGTGCATGAAGAACGTGTTATGGATGGCGCTGCTGGCCAGCGTCCTGTCTGAAGGCGCGCTGGCCGCGGAGTTTCCCACCCACCCGGTGACGCTGGTCGTGCCGCTGGCGGCGGGCAGTACGGCCGATATCCTGGCGCGGGCCATACAGCCGGGCCTGAGCAAGGCGCTGGGCCAGACCGTGGTGGTGGAAAACCGTCCGGGCGCGGGCGGCCAGCTCGCCATGAGCTATGTCGCCAAGCAGGCCGCCGATGGCTATACCATCGTCATGGGGTCCAATGGCACATGGGCGATCAACCTGGGCCTGTACGAGAAGCTGCCTTATCGGCCGGTCGAGGATTTCGCCCCGGTCGCGTATCTGGCGGGCGGCTCGAACATCCTGATCGTCAAGCCGAGCAGCCCGTACACCTCGGTCGCCGCGCTGATTGCCGCGATGAAGGCGGCGCCCGGGAAACTGACGTATTCCTCGGGCGGCAACGGCACCACCCATCACCTGTCCTCGGAATTGCTGAAGTCCCTGACGGATACGCAGGCCATGCACATCCCGTATGGCGGCGCGCCCCAGGGGGTCAGCGCGGTCATGGCGGGCGAAACCGACTTCGGGTTCTACAACACGCCCAGCGTGTCCAGCCTGGTCAAGGAGCGCAAGCTGCGCGCGCTGGCGGCGACCGGAACGATACGCACGCCGATGCTGCCGGAGGTCCCGACCATGATGGAGGCGGGGGTGGCCGGCTATGTGATGTCGGTGGATTTCGGCCTGCTGGCGCCAGCGGGCACGCCGGATGACGTCGTTCTCAAGCTGAACCGGGCCGCCAACGCCGCCATGGCGCAGCCGAAGCTGCAAGAGACCCTGAAGAACTATGGATTCGAGGTCTTCGAACAGGGCACGCCCGGCGATATGGCAAAGCGGGTCAACGCGGATATCGACAAATGGGTGCCCATCGTCAGGCAGGCGAAAGCCAAGGTCGACTAGCCGCCCGGCGCGGCTTTCCTTTCCCGCCGGGCGGCTGATCCGTCCGCCCGAGCAGGCGTAGCAGGGCGATACCGCTTCGCACGCGCATCCCGACGCCCGGCCGAGAGCCGGGCGCGCCTATTGCGGCGCCTTGCCGCCCCGGCATCCCATCCCGCGCGGCCCCATCCACCTTTTCGATACGTTCCGGCAAGCACCGATGCGCCGGGATTGTCGTGCGTCTGCCTTCCTAAAAATTCTTGTGAAGGAATAAATATTCAATGGCAGGAATTATTCATGGTATAGTTTTTCGACCCCGCGCCCAGGCGCCATAGAGCGGCCGCGCGGGCGGCGGTACGGCGCACGACACATTCAGGAGACAACATGAAGATCCGGTTCAAGACGCTGGTGGCGGCAGGTTGGCTGGGCGCGCTCGCGTTCGGCACGGCGGTGGCGCAGGGCGGCTATCCCAACCAGCCGATACGGTTGATGGTGGGTTATTCGCCCGGCGGTTCGGTGGATATCGTGGCGCGCGAGTACGCGCAGCACCTGGGACGCCTGCTCGACCAGTCCGTGGTGGTGGAAAACCGCGGGGGCGCCAGCGGCACGATCGCGGCGCAGGCCGTGGCCAGGGCGCCGGCCGATGGGTACACGCTGTTCTTCACGGCCAGCCCGACCGTCACCATTACCCCGGCCCTGCAGAAGACGCCGTTCGACCCGGTGAAGGACTTCCAGCCGGTGGCCTCCGTGGTGAGCTACACCAATGTGCTGCTGGTCAACGCGCAGGCGCCGTATCAGGACATCCAGGCCCTGGTGGCGGCGGCCAAGGCCGACCCCGGCAAGCTGACCTACGGATCGGCGGGCGTGGGCGCGTCGAACCACCTGTCCGGCAAGCTGTTCGAGGACAACGCGGACATCAAGCTCAGCCATGTTCCGTACAAGGGCAATGCGCCGGCCCAGAGCGACCTGATCGCCGACCGGATCACCATGCTGTTCGACCTGAACACCACGGCCAAGTCGCTGGTCGAAAGCGGGCGGGTCAAGGCGCTGGCGGTGACCTCCGGCCAGCGCAACCCGATGTTCAAGGACGTGCCGACGATGGCCGAGGCCGGCTATCCGAACTTCATTTTCGACGGATGGCTGGGCATCCTGGCGCCGGCGGGTACGCCCGAGGCCGTCGTCAAGACGCTGGCCGACGCGACCCGGAAGATACTGGCCGACAAGGCGTTCAGCGAGCGGATGCAGGCGTCGGGCTACACGATCACGGCCAGCTCACCGCAGGAACTGGGCGCAATCGTGGCGCGCGAGGGCAAGCAGTTCCAGGACCTGGCCGAGCGCGCCAATCTTCGCCAATTCTGAGGGAGCAGTTTGATGTCGAAATACCTGGCAGGGCATCTGGTCGCGGACTTTCTTGCCCATAACGGGGTGGAGACCGTTTTCGGCATTATTTCCGTCCACAACATCCCCATGATGGACGGCATCACGCTGAACAAGCGTATCCGCATGGTGATGACGCGTGGCGAGACCGGGGCCGCGCACATGGCCGACGGGCTGGCGCGCGCCACCGGCGCGATGGGCGTGGTGATCAGCAGCACCGGGCCGGGCGCCTCCAATACCGTGCCGGGCCTGGTCGAGGCGCGCTTTGCCGGCACGCCCTTGCTGCACATCACCGGACAGAGCGCCACGGCCCATCTCGGCCGCGATACCGGGGCGGTGCATGACGTGCCGGACCAGCTCGGCATGCTCAGCGCCGTCAGCAAGCAGGCGTACCGGGTGCGGTCGGCCGAGGAGACGCTGGATGTCCTGAAGCAGGCCTGGACGCAGGCCATGAGCGCGCCGGCCGGCCCGGTCAGCGTCGAGATCCCCATCGACATCCAACGCACGCCGGTGGCCCGGCCGGCCGACAGCCAGGCGTACCGGGTGGCCGCGCCGCGGGCGCTGGCGCCGTCGCCGGCGGCGCTGGACCAGCTGGCGCAAAAGGTGCGGGCCGCCAGGCGGCCGCTCGTCTGGGCGGGCGGCGGCGCGCGGGCCGCCGGCAAGGAACTTGCCGCCCTGGTGGAGCTGGGCTTCGGCATGGTGACCAGCTGGAACGGGCACGGGGTGGTCAGCGACGATCATCCTGCCAATCTGGGGGCGCTCAATGGGCCGGGCAGTCCGGCGGTCCAGGCCCTGTACGAACAGGCGGATCTGTTGCTGGTGGTCGGTTCGCGCCTGCGCGGACACGAGACGCTGGAGCACAAGCTGGCGTTGCCGCAGAACCTGGTGAGGATCGATGTCGATCCCGCCGCGCAGGCGCGCGGCTATGCCAGCACGCTGCTGGTCTGCGGCGACGCGGCCGTCACGTTGCAAGGGCTGCTGGAGCGCTTGCGCGAGCAGGGGCCGGACATCGACGCGGCCTTCACGCAGGCGGTGCGCGAGGCCAAGCCCAAGGCCGCCGAGCACTTCCGGCAAACGCTGGGCCCCTACAAGGATTTCGCGTCGCAGCTGCGCGCGGTGATGCCCGCCAGCGCCGTGTTCGCGCGCGACATCACCCTGAGCAACAGCACCTGGGGCCATCGCCTGTTCCCGCTGCACGCGCAAAGCCAGAACATCTATCCGGTGGGCGCGGGGATAGGGCAGGGGCTGCAACTGGGGATCGGCGCGGCGATAGGCAGCAAGGACCGCAAGGTGGTGCTGCTGACGGGCGACGGTGGCTTCTTCTTCAACATGACCGAGATGTGGACGGCCGTGCAGGAAGCCGCGGATATCGTGATGATCGTCATGAACGACGGCGGCTATGGCGTCATCAAGCACATGCAGGACGCGATGTGCGAAGGACGCTATGCGCACAGCAGCCTGCTGGCGCCGGACTTGCTGAAGCTGGCCGAGCTGGCGGGCATTCCTGCATGGCGGGTCGAGCGCGCCGCCGATTTCGGCGCGACGGTGGCCCAGGCCCTGGCCACGCGGGGCCCGACGCTGGTCGAGGTGGACATGAACGCCATCGGGCCGTTCCCGCCGTACTACCCCTATTCGGCCATGATCAGCGCCGCGCGCGAGCAGGCCGGCGCGCGTTGAAGGAGACGAGATGCGAACCATCACCAGCCTGATCGACGGCCAATGGGCGGGCGGCGCCGGCGACAGCGAGAACATCAATCCGTCCGACCTGTCGGCGCCGGTATGCCTGGTGGCCCAGGCCAGCGCGCAGCAGGCGGCGCAGGCCGTCGAGGCGGCGCGGCGGGCCCAGCCGGGCTGGGCCGCCACGGGCCTGGCGGCGCGGGCGCAGATCCTCAAGGACATCGGCCGCGGCATCGTGGCCAACAGCCAGCAGCTTGCGCATACCCTGGCCAGCGAGCAGGGCAAGACCCTGCCCGAGGCGCGCGGCGAGGTGCAGCGCGCCGCGGACATCTTCGACTACTACGCCGGCGAGGTGTTCCGGCTGGGCGGCGAGATGTTCCCGTCGATACGCGCCGGCGTCGAGGTGGAGATCTCGCGTGAGCCGCTGGGCGTCGTGGCCCTGATCACGCCGTGGAACTTCCCCATCGCCATTCCCGCCTGGAAGACGGCGCCGGCCTTGGCCTGCGGCAATGCGGTCGTGCTCAAGCCGTCGGAGTTCACGCCCGCCACGGCGGTCATGCTGGCCGAGATCATCCGGGCCGCCGGCGTGCCGGACGGCGTGTTCAACCTGGTCCTGGGTACGGGGGCGGACGTCGGGCAGGTATTGACCGGCCATCCGGCGGTCGCGGGCGTCAGTTTCACCGGGTCGAGCGCCACCGGGCGCAAGATCGCCGCATCGGCGGTTGCCGGGCACAAGAAACTGCAGATGGAAATGGGCGGGAAGAACCCGCTGGTGGTGTTGGACGATGCGGACCTCGAGATCGCGCTGGCCTGCGCGCTCGACGGCGCCTTTCATGCCACGGGCCAGCGCTGCACCGCCTCCAGCCGGCTCATCGTCACGCCGGGCATCTACAACCGTTTCGTGCAGGAGCTGGCGCAACGGGTCATGGCCCTGAACGTGGGCCATGCGCTGGACGAGCGGAGCCAGATCGGTCCGGTGTCCAACGGCGCCCAGTTCGACAAGGATCTGTCGTACATCGCGCTGGCGCGCGACGAGGCGCAGCGCGTTGTCGGCGGCGCAGCCTTGCAGCGGGCGCAGCGCGGCTATTACCTGCAGCCCTGCCTGGCCCTGGATGTGAGCCTGGACGCGCGGATCGCCCGCGAGGAGGTTTTCGGCCCGCTGGCCTGCGTGCTGCGCGCGCAGGACTACGAGCACGCGCTGGCCATCGCCAACGACACGGAGTACGGCTTGTCGGCCGGCATCTGCACGCAGTCGCTCAAGCATGCCACGCATTTCCGGCGCCACGTCCAAAGCGGCCTGGCCATGGTGAACATGCCGACCTCGGGCGTCGATTTCCACGTTCCGTTCGGCGGGCGCGGGGCGTCCAGCTACGGCAGCAGCGAGCAGGGCCATTATGCGCGCGAGTTCTTCACCAGCCTCAAGACCTCGTACATCCGCCCATGAGAAACGCCGCAGACACGCCCGCGGCCATGGCGGCGGGCAGCGCATTGGACGGCATACGCGTCGTGGACCTGTCGCGGGTGCTGAGCGGGCCTTATTGCACCCAGATACTGGCCGACCACGGCGCGGACGTGGTCAAGATCGAACCGCCGGGCGGCGACGAGACGCGCGCCTGGGGGCCGCCGTTCGCCGGCGAGGTTGCCGCCTATTACCAGGGCATCAATCGCAACAAGCGCGGCGCCTGGCTGGATCTGTCGTCCGAGGCCGGGCGCGCCGCGCTGCTGGCGCAGCTCGACGGCGCCGATGTGCTGGTGGAGAACTTCAAGTGCGGCACCATGGAGCGCTGGGGGTTGGGCTTCGAGGTGTTGAGCGGGCGGTTTCCGCGCCTGATCCATTGCCGGGTATCGGGCTTCGGCGCCGACGGCCCCATGGGGGGCATGCCCGGCTACGACGCAGCGATCCAGGCCATGTCCGGCATCATGAGCGTCAACGGCGATCCCGGCGGCGAGCCTACCCGCGTGGGGGTGCCCATCGTGGACATGGTGACCGGCATGAACGCGGCCATCGGGGTGCTGCTGGCGTTGCAGGAGCGCCAGCGCAGCGGCCGCGGGCAGTTCGTCGATATCGCGCTGTTCGATTGCGCGCTATCCATCCTGCATCCGCATACGGCCAGCCATTTTGCCGCCGGCGTCACGCCCGGCCGCACCGGCAATGCCCATCCCAACATCACCCCTTACGACATTTTCCCCACGGCGACCGATCCGCTGTTCCTGGCGGTCGGCAATGACCGGCAATTCCGGATCCTGTGCGAGGCGCTGGGCGCGGCGGCGCTGGCCGACGATCCGCGCTACGCCTCCAACGGCCAGCGTTGCGCCAACCGGCAGGCGCTGACCCGGTCATTGGCCGCGCTGCTGAGCCGGCACGCGGCGCAGGGACTGGCCGAGCGCCTCATCCGCGCAGGCGTGCCTTGCTCCAGCGTCCTGGACATTCCCCAGGCGTTGCGGCATCCGCAGGCCGTGCATCGGGAAATGGTCGTGCAACGCGACGGCTATGCCGGCGTGGCTTCGCCCGTCAAGCTGGGCCGCACGCCGGCGCGCTACCGCATGCCGCCGCCGCGCTTCGGCCAGCACCAGCTCGAGCTCGACTTCCCCGCCGCCTCGGGCCGCTGAACCGCGTTTTCGACCTTCAACCTGGCAGGACAAGACATGGACTTCCGTCTGAGCGACGAACAAGAGCAAATCAAATCGGCGATCGAACGCTTGTGCGAGCCGTTCGACGACGAGTACTGGTTCAACCGGGACCGGGAAGGGGGCTTCCCGCACGAATTCCACCAGGCGCTGGCGCAGGCCGGCTGGCTGGGCATCGCCATGCCGCAAGCCTACGGCGGCGCGGGGCTGGGAATCAGCGACGCGGCGCTGATGATGCACACGATCGCGGCGACCGGCGCGGGACTGTCGGGCGCCTCGGCCGTGCACATGAACATCTTCGGCCTGCATCCGGTCGTCGTGTTCGGCACGGCGCAGCAGAAGCAGCGCTGGCTGCCGCCGCTGATCGCCGGGCAGGACAAGGCCTGCTTCGGCGTGACCGAGCCCAACACCGGGCTGAATACGCTGAAACTGAAAACCCGCGCCGTGCGCCAGGGCGACCACTACGTGGTGACCGGCCAGAAAGTGTGGATTTCCACCGCGCAGGTGGCCAACAAGATCCTGCTGCTGGCGCGCACCACCCCGATCGAAGCGTGCACGGGCAGCGAAGGCCTCAGCCTGTTCTATACGGACCTGGAGCGCGCCGCCATCGAAGTGCACGAAATCGAGAAGATGGGCCGCAAGTGCGTGGACTCGAACCAGCTGTTCATCGATAACCTGCGCATCCCGGTCGAAGACCGGATCGGGGAGGAGGGCAAGGGGTTCAGCTATATCCTGCATGGCCTCAATCCGGAGCGGATCCTGATCGCCGCGGAGGCTGTCGGCCTGGGGCGGGCCGCGCTGCGCAAGGCCGCCGGCTACGCCAGGGAGCGCGAGGTCTTTGATCGGCCTATCGGCAAGAACCAGGGCGTCCAGCATCCGCTGGCGCGTTCCTGGATGGAACTGGAGGCCGCGCACCTGATGGTGCAGAAGGCGGCCTGGCTCTACGACCAGCAGCAGCCGTGCGGCGCGGAAGCCAACAGCGCCAAGTTCCTGGGGGCCGAAGCCTGCTATGCGGCGTGCGAGAACGCCATCTTCACCCACGGCGGGATGGGGTACGCGAAGGAGTACCACGTGGAGCGCTATCTGCGCGAGGCGTGGATACCGCGCCTGGCGCCCGTGAGTCCGCAGATGATCCTCAGCTTCATCGCCGAGAAGGTGCTCGGGCTGCCCAAGTCCTATTGAGGCCCGGCGCGGGCGCCAGCCCGTACGCCTGTACGTTCGCGGCGGTTCAGTTGCCGGCGCTGCGCCGCAGCCGCGCCATTTCGGCCTGGTTCAGGCGCCTGGCCTCGGCCTCGGCATAGTCGCGTTCGTCCGCCTCGTACGAGCCCTCGTAGATACAGCCGCTGCGGTTCCACCTGCACTCGTCGCTGACACGGCTGGCTGTGGATTTGCGATCCGAATCCCCCAGCCCGACCCAGGAACACCCGGAAACCAGCGCCACGAGGGACAGCGAAGCGGCCCAGCGACTCCATATTTGAACGTACATCTCTTCCAGCCCGGCAAAGACAACACAGCCCCGTTTATAACAAGCCCGCAGGGGCGTTCCAAGTGGCGTGGCCCTTCAGCGCCGGGAAATGGGCCCGCGGGGCTTGCCCGCGGCGTCACGAGCCGCGGGCAAGCAGCCACTCCACCAGCTCGACGGTGCAGACCATGATCACCAGCGCGATGCCGGCGACATGCAGGTAAGAGCTCCAGCTGACGCGTTCGTCGGCGTCCTCCTTTCTTCTTCTTTTCACGATTCTCTCCAGGTGCGTACGGTTCCAAGGCAACCATAGAGAAAGCGCGGGCGCGGTTGTATCGGCCGGTGTCAGTAGGCCTTTCGCGCGAACGGGTGTGTCATGCGTTTGGTCGAAGCAGGGAGGCTGGCGCGCCTGCCATGAGCCGGAAAACCGCCGTCGCGCCGCCGGGCTGGCGAATATCGGCAAAAGGTCGAATGCTGCAAAATTTTGACATTTGGCGCAATTCTTGGATGCGTTTTGTCAAACAAACTGCTAGCATCCGATCCAGCGGCGTAGGACGCCGTTGATTCGAGTGCGATGTTGCCAGATCCGCATTGCGCGCAGGATGGGCCTGGTAGTGAGTGGCCGGCGATCCCGGCCGGTTGTCTGACGCCCCGCCGGCAGGCGAAATGGGCATGACGCAGGGCCACGTCATGTCCGGGCGGGAAGCCAACAACATGACGATCAGATATCTTCCGGTCCGGCACAGACTGCTTTTCTTCGTTGTGCCTGTCCTGGCCTGCGGGCTGGTGGCGGCAGCGATCGGCTATGCCTGGAAAGGCATGCACGCGACCAGCATGGTCGAGCACGACAACGCCCATTTCCTGGCGCGCTCGCTGGATATCGCGCGCGAGCAGCTCGATATCGTGCTCGAGGCGCGCGTGGCCCCCGCGGCCTGTTCGGAGGGGGATCTCGCCGCCTTGCGGCAACGGGTCTTTCGTTCGAAGTACGTCGCCGACATCGCGCGCATTGACAATGGCGCCTTGCGCTGCTCCGCCGTATGGGGCGTATGGCGCCATCCGCACGTGCTGCCGCGCGGGGGCAGGACGGTGCGTGACGGGGTCTTCCTGTGGCAGAACATGGAGAACCCCATCCAGCCGGAGCTGTCGGGCGACGTGCTGGCCAGCGAGCGGCTGGCGGTTTTCACGATTCCGGGCATCTTCGACGACATCGTGCGCCGCGCGGGCGGGCAGAAGACCACGCTGTATTCGCGCAAGCAAGGCCATGTGTACAAGGTGTTCGACGCGTCCGCGGCCGAGGACTGGCAGGGATGGGGCGCTGGGTTTCAGCTCGTGCGCACGGCCGCGGCCTGCGCGCCAGTGGGGGGGCCGGATATCTGTGTCGAAACCACGGCGCGCGTGGACGCGCGCGGCGCGGTGGCCGTAGCCGGTCTGGGCGGCATGGCGCTGGGCGCCGGGGTCGGGCTTATCGTATTCCTCTGGTGGCGCAGGTCGTTCGGGCTGCGCGCCAGCCTGGTCGACGCGCTGCGCAAGGGCAAGATACAGGTGGCTTATCAACCGCTGCGCGTGCTGGATTCGGGGCGCATGGCGGGCGTGGAGGCGCTGGCGCGCTGGACGCATGACGAGGTCGGGCCGATCTCCCCGGTCACGTTCCTCGGGTGGGTGGAGGCGATGGGCCTGCGCCAGCCTTTCACGCGCTACATCGTCCAGGCCGCGCTGGACGGCATGAAGACGCGGATGGCGGGCGATGCGCCGTTCTACCTGAGCATCAACGTCTTTCCGGAAGATCTCGAGGACGAGTCGTTCCTGGATTTCCTTACGCAAAGCGTGCGCGAGCGCGGGCTGAGCCCGGGCAGTGTCGTGCTGGAGGTCACCGAATCCGCGGTGTTTTCGACCGCCTCGCCGTCGGTGCTGTTTCGCCGTTTCCGGGCCGCGGGCTTTCGGATCTTCCTGGACGATTTCGGCGTGGGCTATTCGAACCTGGGGAACATCATCCGCTGGGAGGTCGATGGCATCAAGCTGGACCGGATCTTCATGCAATCCCTCGGCGATTTCGACAGCGCGGCGCCGGTGCTGGACCAGGTCATAGAAATGGCCCGCCAGCTCGACCTGCACCTGGTCATCGAAGGGATAGAAGTGCGCAGCCAGGCCGACTACATCTTCAAGCGGGCGCCGCACGCCGTCGGCCAGGGCTGGCTGTTCGGACGCCCCGGGCCGGCCTGCGCGCTGCCGGCGGCCTGAGGGCGGGCCTGCGCCGCGTCACCGGCTCGCCAGTTTGAGGGCAATGCCGATCGCGATGCCGATGCCTATGCCGGCGGCAATGTTGTCCATCGCCACGCCGATGGCCACACCGATCGCCACGCCGATTGCCAGCCATGCGCCCGAGTTCATCGGGCCACGATAGCACGGCGGGCCAGGCGGGCGCCGGCTCAGGCGCCGGGCGGATGGCGGATCAGCTCGAACACGCCGTCGATGATGAATTGCACGCCCATGCAGATGAGCAGAAAGCCCATGACGCGCGAGATGGCGTCGATGCCGGACTGGCCCAGCATGCGCATGACCCGCTCGGCGCTGCGCAGGCAGGCCCAGAACAGCAGCGCCAGCAGGAGCGTGACGGTGATGACGGCGAAATGGTGGATGAGGGTGATGCCGCCATGGCTGTGCAGGGTCGAGGCGGAGCTGATGATCAGGGCGATCGTGCCGGGGCCGGCGGTGCCCGGCAGCGCCAGCGGCACGAACGAGATGTCGCGCGGGCGCGGGCCGGTGTGCGCGGCGCCCGGGACCTGGATGTGCGGGTCGTCCGGCGCCATCTCGACTTGCGCCTGCGCCTCGTTCTGCGAGGTGGCCGGGAACAGCATGGTGAAGCCGATGTAGGCGACGATCAGTCCGCCGGCGATGCGCAGGCCGGGAATGGAAATGCCGAAGCTGCTGATGATGGCGTTGCCGGCATAGAACGAGGCCAGGATGATGGCGGCCACATATACGGTGGCGCGGCCGATCTGGCGGTTGCGCTCGTCGCGCGTGAAGCCGCTGCCCAGCGCCAGCAGCAGCGTGGTGCTGGTCAGCGGGTTGGCCACGGGCAGCATGGTGACCAGGCCGAGGCCGACCAGTTGCAGGTATTCGATGATCACGCGCGTGTCTCCTGCCGATGCGGTGGCGCGCCGCCATGGCGCGCCGGGTTGGAAGGCCGGCCGGCGGCGATGCGCCGTACCGGCCCGGGTCCGACCCTGGCAGTGTACAGGCAGGGGGGCGGCTCAAGTCGCGCGCGCGCCATCGTCGGCGGCGTCGATCTGCCTGAGCCAGCGCCACAGCGTCGAGCGGCTCACGCCCAGCTGCGCGGCGGCCTGTGCGCGATTGCCATCGGCCTGGCGCAGGGCCTGTGCGATGCGCTCCGGACGCGGCGCGTCCATGGCGGCGGGGTGCTCGAACAGCTCGGGGCATTCGTGGCGCAAGGCGTCATGGCGGATCGCCTCGGCGTCGTCGAACTGCAGCAGGAACACCGCGATCCGCTCGCACAGGTTCTCCAGCTCGCGCACGTTGCCCGGCCAGGGATAGGCGGCCAGCCGCGGCAGCAGGGCGGCGAGCGCGGCCTCGGCGTCCAGGGGCGAGCCCAGCCGGTCCAGGCAGCGCGCAACCAGGCGGGTCGCCAGCAAGGCGATGTCGGCGCCGCGCTCGCGCAAGGGCGGCAGCGGCAGCCGCAGGGCGTTGATGCGGTAGTACAGATCCTGGCGGAAGCGTCGCTGGGCCACCAGCTCCTGCAGCGGCTGATGGGTGGCGGCCAGCACGCGCACGTCCACCGGCACCGGCGTGGTGGCGCCCAGGCGCGTGATTTCGCCTTCCTGCAGCACGCGCAGCAGGCGCGTCTGCAGCGACAGCGGCATGTCGCCGATCTCATCGAGAAACAGCGTGCCCGTATGCGCGGCCTCGATCAGGCCGCGCTTGCCGTCGCGGCGCGACCCGGTGAAGGCGCCGTCCTCGTAGCCGAACAGTTCGCTCTCGAGCAGGGTTTCGGGCAGCGACGCGCAATTGATGGCGACGAAGGGGCGGTGGGCGCGCGCGCTGGCGTTGTGGATCGACTGGGCGAACAGCTCCTTGCCGACGCCGCTTTCGCCCTGGATCAGCACGCGCAGGTCGGTGCCGGCGTAGCGGCGCGCGGTGTCGACGGCGCGCATGAACGCGGGGCTTTGCCCGAGCAGGGTGTCGAAGCGGTGGCGGGCCGCGCTCTGGCGACGGCGTTGCTGCATGCGCAAGCTGCTGTCGGCCTCCTGGATGCGGTGCGCGTCATACAGGGTCAGGGCGGCGCCGACCAGCTTGCCGTACTCGAGAATGGGCGTGCGATTGGCGATCCAGTCGCGCCTGGCGTAGCGCTGCACGGCGGCGCGCTCGGCCCGGCCCGAGTCCAGCGTGGGCTGCAGCGACAGCTCGGGTTCGACGGCATCCAGGCGCTGCCCCAGCAGCGTGCGGTTGGGCATGCCCAGCAGCTCGCGCATGGGCGGATTGACGGCGATGATGCGGTGGTCGCGGTCGACCGCCAGCACCGCCTCCTGCAGGTTGTGCAGCACGCCATTGAGCTGCTCGTAGCGGCCGGCCTCCAGGCGCGCCACGCGCGCCAGCTCGATGGCGTCCTCGAACCCCTGGCGTATGCTCGCCAGCGAATAGGCGAGGATGCCGCGCAGGCCCGCTTCCTCGGCCAGCTCGACCACCAGGCTGGAGCCCACGATCACCTGGAAGCCGTCGCGCCGCAGCTGTTCGAAGCCCTGGCGGGCGTGATATGGCGTCTGGTAGGCGTACTGGGTGATCTCGATATTGAGCAGCTCCTTGACGGCATCGAGCTCGGGCAGCGTCTGGCCGTACATGACCACCCCGACCCGGCTGGCGATGCGCCGCGCCCGGATGAGGGCCTGCAGCAGATCGAAGCCGCCCAGCTGGATGGTGGCCACCGGGGCCTGCAGGTTGGCGCGCAGGATGCTGGCGTTGGCGCCCGCGCTGATGAAGGCGTCGACCGCATTGCGCTCGATGCGGTCGCGCGCGACCGCCAGGGCATCGGCGAAGGTGCCGTCCACTACGTCGATGGCGGCCCGGTTGCGGTATTCGGCGATCACCGGGGCGGCGAATTCGCGGATCTGGCGGTAGCTGACGAAGCACAGGCGCGGCAGGGGCTGCGCGGCGGAAAGCGCGGGCATGGCGTGTTTCACTGGAACAGATAAAGGTTTCACGAGTGTTGCATGAAACGTCTCGATGCGTGCGGCATGGCAGTAAGCGCATAGGAATCAATGACTTGCCGTCGTGGCGCAAGCTGGCACGGCATTTGCGTATGGGTAGGTATCGCATTGCACATGATGGAGACTGAAACCTTGGCGCTGCAACACATTACCGTGCTGGACCTGACCCACATGCTTTCCGGCCCCTACGGCACGATGCTGCTTGCCGACCTGGGCGCGCGCACCATCAAGGTGGAGCCGCCCGGCGCCGGCGAGGGCACCCGCCGCCTGCTCGAGCACGATCCCGATTATTCGCGCGACGGCATGGGCGCCTACTACCTGACGCTGAACCGCAACAAGCAAAGCGTCTGCGTGGACCTCAAGAGCGAGGCCGGCAAGGCGGTCTTCCTGGACCTGGTGCGCCAGGCCGACGTGGTGTTCGACAACTTCGGCGTGGGCGTGACGCAGCGCCTGGGCATCGATCATGCGTCGCTGGCGCGGGTCAACCCGCGCATCATCACCTGTTCGGTGACCGGCTTCGGGCAGACCGGACCGCAGACGCAGCGTCCCGCGTTCGACCAGGTGGTCCAGGGCATGGGCGGCGGCATGTCCATCACCGGAACGCCCGAGACGGGACCGATGCGCAGCGGCATCCCCATCGGCGACCTGGGCGGCGGCCTGTTCGGCGCCATGGGCGTGCTGGCGGCGCTGGCCGAGCGCGAGCGCACCGGGCGCGGACAGCATGTGGATGTCTCGATGCTGGACGCGCAGATCTCGATGCTCAACTACATGGCGACCATGTACCTCATGTCGGGACAGGTGCCGGCGGGCATCGGCAACGGCCACTTCGTGCACGTGCCGTACAACACCTATCCCACCTCCGATGGGCACATCATCATCGCCTGCATCGGCGACGCCTTCTTCGAGCGCTTCGTCGAGTGCATCGACCTGCCCGAACTGCGCGATCCCGCCTACCGCCAGCAGCCGGCGCGCTTCGCGGCCAAGGCGCGGATCGACGCCATCGTCGGCGCGGCGCTGCAGGCCAGGCCGACGGCGTACTGGCTGGAGCGGCTGGGCGCGGCGCGCATTCCGTGCGGCCCGGTCAACGATTTTGCGCAGGCGCTCAACGACGCGCAGGTGCGCGCGCGCGACATGGTGGTCGAGGTGCCGCTCAAGAGCGGCGAGCGGCTCGGCATGCCGGGCAACCCGGTCAAGCTGTCGGCGGCCGCGCCGCGCGCCTTTACCTGCCCGCCCGCGCTGGGCGAGCATACCGAAGCCGTGCTGGCCGAGCTGGCCGGCTATGGTCCCGCGCAACTGGAGCGCCTGCGTGCCGCCGGCGCGATCGGGTGAGGCCATGCAGGAGCGCATCCACATCACCGACGTCTCGCCTCGCGACGGGCTGCAGAATCAACCGGCACAGGTGCCCACGCAGGAGAAACTGCGCCTGATCCGTCTGCTGGCCGAGGCGGGCGTGCGCAGCGTCGAGGCAACCAGTTTCGTGTCGCCGCGCGCCGTGCCGCAAATGGCCGATGCGGCCGAACTGGTGGCACAGGTCCACGCGGCGCTGCCGGACCTGCGCACCTCGGTGCTGGTGCCCAATCTCAAGGGCCTGGAGCGTGCGCTGGCCGCCGGGGCGCGCGAGATCGCCGTGGTGCTGTCGGCCACCGAAACCATGAATCGCAAGAACATCAACATGGGCCTGGCGCAGGCAGTCAGCGTGAGCGAGCAGACGCTGGCCGCGGCGCGCGGCGCCGGCTTGCGCACGCGCGCCTATGTGGCGGTGGCGTTCGACTGCCCGTTCGAGGGCGCGACGCCGCTGGCCGATGTGCTGCGCCTGGCCGCCGCCATGTACGCGGCCGGCGCCGACGAGATCGTGATCGCCGACACCATCGGGTCGGCTGCGCCGGGCGAGGTCAAGACGCGCCTGCGCGCCCTGCGCGACGTGGCGCCGCTGGAGCGGCTGGCGGTGCATTTTCACGACACCCGCGGCATGGGCGTGGCCAATGCGTGGGCGGCCCTGGAGGCGGGCGTACGCCGTTTCGACGCCAGCGTGGGCGGTATCGGCGGCTGCCCGTTCGCGCCGGGCGCGGCGGGCAACCTGGCCACCGAGGATCTGGTGCTGATGGCCGAGCGCAGCGGCTTTGCGTCGGGGATTTCGCTCGACGGCCTGCTGCGCGCGGTCGATGCCGCACAGGCGCAATTGCAGCGTCCGCTGGGCGGGCGCTCGATGGCGTGGCTGCGGCGCCAGGCAGGCAGTGCGGTTCGAGTCCAACAACCATAAAGGGAGACATCGATGCTAGGGAAATCTGCAGGCAGGTGGAGCTTGGGGCGCGTAGCCGGCGCGGCAATGCTGTGCGCGGCATGGGGCTGGAGCGCCGCGGCCGGCGCCGAAGCCTATCCGGACAAGCCGATCAGGCTCATCGTGCCGTTCGCGCCCGGCGGGGTCACGGACACCGGCGCGCGCGTGGTGGCCGACAAGCTGGGCCAGCGCCTGGGACAACAGGTGGTGGTGGACAACCGGCCGGGCGCATCGGGCAACATCGGCACGCAGATGGCGGCGCGCGCCGCGCCCGACGGCTATACGCTGGTGGTCGGGTTCGACGGCACGCTGGTCATCAATCCGCACATCTACCGCGACCTGCCGTTCGACCCGGTGCAGGACTTCGCGCCGGTCAGCAAGATCGGCGACGCCGTGCTCATCATCGTCACCAACCCCAAGGTGCCGGCGAAGAACCTGCAGGACCTGCTGGCCTATTCCAAGTCGCTGCCGGCCGGCGTGTCGTACGGCAGCGCCGGCATCGGCAGCACGCCGCACCTGGCCGGCGAGCTGCTGAAGATGCGCACCGGCGCCAATTTCGTCCACGTGCCCTACAAGGGCGGCGGGCAGGCCATGGCCGACCTGGTCGGCGGCACGCTGCCCATGCTGTACACGGCCGTGGCCGGGGCGTACCCGTTCATCCAGAAAGGCCAGGTCCAGGCCATCGCGGTATCGAGCCGGCAGCGCCTGGCCTCGCTGCCCGACGTGCCGACCGTGGCCGAGTCCGGCGCGCCGGGGTTCGAGTCCAGTTCCTGGATCGGCATCCTGGCGCCCAAGGGTACGCCGCAGCCCATCGTCGACAAGCTGCAGCGCGAACTGCACGCGGTGGTCAGCGAGCCGCAGACGCGCGAGCGCCTCGCCGCGCTGGGCATTTCCGCCTCGGGCAACACGCCGGCCGAGTTCGGGCAGGAAATCCAGGCCGATCTGCAACGCTATGGCGAGATCGTGCGGGCGGCGCAGATACGGGTGGACTAGCCAATGGGGCGGGCGCAGCGTCTAGGGGCGCATGCGCTTGAGGGCCTGGACCAGGCGCGTGCCCCACCACGCCAGGTCGTCGAACAGTAGCGCCAGGCACAGGACGATGCCGCCCACCATCGCGCCGTAGAGCAGGGCGTGGCCCCAGGACGGGGCCGCCTGGCGCAGCCAGCCCGCCACCAGCGCGGAGGCGAGGAAGGCAAGGACGAAGGCGCAACGCCAGAATGTCGATCGGAACCGGCTCATGCGCCTAGCATAGCCGCAAACGGGGCCCGCGACGGCGGGCCGCCTGCTCACCGCGACACGCAATGAAAGATCGTGTGACAAGTGCGGGTCAGGCCCCCGGGTAGAATCAGTCGCGTCCACAGCCCGTGTGCCACGGGCTGTCCCCATGTTCACGATCCGGAAGCCATGAAGCGTATTCTTGCCCTATCCGCGTTGGCAGTGCTGCTGCAAGCCTGCTCGTCGTCCCCAACCGCATCCGGAGATCCAGCCACGATGCCTGCCCGCTCATCCACGGCGGCCGCCCAGCCGGCCACGCTGACCACGCACACCTGGCGGCTGGCCGCGGCGGTCGACCGGCAGGGCCAGCCCATCGCGCCGCTGCAGATCGGCCTGGAGCGGCCGCTGCGCCTGGCCTTCTCCGAGCGCGCCATCAACATCAGCGGTGGCTGCAACGCGCAGTTCGGCGGCTACACGTACGGCAAGGGCCGGCTCGAGATCGCCAACCTGGCCGCCACGATGAAGGCATGCGAGGCCGGCTTGATGGCGCTCGATGCCGCGGTTGGCGAACGCCTGAAGGGCAGCCTGCGCGCGACCCTGGGCGAGCAGGCCGGGCAGCCCCGGCTGGTGCTGGTGGCGGACAACGGCGATACGCTCAGCTTCGACGGCGAGCCCACGCCCGAGACCCTGTACGGCAGCAAGGGCGAGACCGTGTTCCTGGAGGTGGCCGCGCAGCGCGTGCAGTGCAGCCATCCCATGATCCCCCAGCATCGCTGCCTGCAGGTGCGCGAGCGCCGCTACGATGCGGCGGGCCTGCAACTGCCCGCGCAGGACGACTGGCATCCGCTGTACCAGTCGGTGCAGGGCTACGAGCACCGCGACGGGGTGCGCACGGTGCTGCGCACCAAGCGCTACGAATGGAAGAACCCGCCCGCCGACGCGCCGTCCACGGTGTATGTGCTGGACATGGTGGTCGAGCAGGAGATGGCGCCTGGCGGCAAGCGCTAGCGCCAGGCCGGCGCGGGCCCGCCGGGCGGCCCGCGCGGCCTAGCGGCGGGGCTCGGCGCAGTCGCCGCTGAGCATGGCGTTCAACTCGCGGTTGCGCATGCGCAGGTCGGGGAACTGCATGTCGCGGTAGCGCACGAAGCGCGAGCCGCGCACCAGGCGATAGCCCGCCCAGATCGCCAGGAACAGCGGAATGCCGACATAGGTGGCGGCCGCGCCGGTCCAGTCGATGCGGTCCTGCAGGAAGGCGTGGTAGTTCTGGCCCAGCGTGATGACCAGGCACAGGACGAACGCGAACAGCGGGCCGAACGGGAAGAAGGGCGAGACATACGGCAGGTCAGCCAGGTTGTTGCCCTGGGCGACATAGCCGCGGCGAAACCGGTAGTGGCTGATGGCGATGCCCAGCCAGGCGATGAATCCGGTCATGCCCGAGGTGTTCAGCAGCCAGATGTACACCGCCTTGGGGCTGAACAGGAACGACAGAAAACACAGCGCGGCGACCGCGGTGGTGGCCAGCAGCGCCCACAGGGGCACGCCGCTGCGCGACAGGCGGCCGAAGCGCGCCGGCGCCTTGCCGTCGCGGGCCAGGCTGTACAGCATGCGGGTGGCGGCGTACATGCCGGAATTGCCTGCCGACAGCACCGACGTCAGCACCACCGCATTCATGATGGAGGCGGCCGCCAGCAGGCCGGCGCGCTCGAAGATCAGCGCAAACGGGCTGACGCTGACGTCGGACACCTCGTTGCGCAGCAATTGCGGATCGGTATAGGGAATCAGCAGGCCGATGACGGCGATGGCCAGCACGTAGAAGAGCAGGATGCGCCAGAACACCTGGCGCACGGCGCGCGGCAGGTTGCGGGCCGGGTCCTTGGATTCGCCGGCGGCGATGCCGATCAGCTCGGTGCCCTGGAACGAAAAGCCCACTACCATGGCCACGCCGATCAGCGCGGCGAATCCGCCGGCGAATGGCGCGTCGTCCAGGGTCCAGTAGGCCAGGCCGCCGTGCTCGCCGCCGCGGATGATGCCCAGCAGCATCAGCACGCCCATGGCAATGAACGCCAGCACCGCGATCACCTTGATCAGCGCGAACCAGAACTCGGCCTCGCCGAAGCCGCGCGCCGACAGGGCGTTCAGCCCGACGATCAGCGCCAGGAAGGCGGCGCTCCAGAGCACGCCGGGCATTTCGGGAAACCAATAGGCCATGACCAGCTGCGCGGCAACCAGGTCCACCGCGACGGTCACGGCCCAGTTGTACCAATAGTTCCAGCCCAGCGCGAAGCCGAAGCCTTCGTCGACATACTTGGCGCCGTAGGTGGAGAACGAGCCCGCCACCGGCATGCTGGCCGCCAGTTCGCCCAGGCTGGTCATCAGGAAGTACACCATGATGCCGACCAGCAAGTAGGCCAGCAGGGCGCCGCCCGGGCCGGCCTGGGCGATGGTGGCGCCCGAGGCGACGAACAGGCCGGTGCCGATCGAGCCGCCGACCGCGATCATGGTCAGGTGGCGCGCCGACAGGGTGCGGCGCAGGCTCGTCGGTTCGGGCAGGCGCGTGGCGGGCCGGGCGTCATGGCGGTGGCCGTTCGCCGGGCTGGGGACGACGTGGTCCGGTGGAGCCATTGTGTTTCCTTTGCGTCATGGGCGCGCGCCTGGCTTGTGGCCCGGGCGCCCTTCGAGAATTCCAGGCAGCCGGCGAGCATAACGCAAAGCGGCCCCTCTCCGCGAACCGAAAAGGGGCCAGATGAGGGCGCGTGGCCCGGGCGCGTCGCGCCGTGTCAGCGCGACAGCCAGCGCAAGGCGGCAGGCAGGCGCGGCAGCAGCAGGCGGTCGAGCGACCAGCGGCCGCCTCCCGACAGCACGAAGGACAGGCAGATGAAGGTCCACATGGCGGGGAACTCCCAGCCGCCGCCGGGGTTGGCCCAGGTGAAGCCGAGGTGCTGGTGGTTGCCGATGAACAGCGCGATCACCAGGTACGCCGCCGTGCCGGCCGCCGCGACCCGGGTGAACAGGCCGAATGTGAAACCGATGAAGGCGGCGAACTCGCACAGGCCGGCAAGCAGCAGCATGGACTGCGGGTTGGCGGTGACGGTAGAGAAATAGTGCAGGACGTCGGCGTATGCCTGCGCGCCAAGCAAGCCGAACTTCTCGGCGAAGTGATGGGTGAAGTCCAGTCCGATATAGACACGTATCAGTGTGAGCTGAATTTCTCTGGCCGGCATCAGGTGCTCCTCCCGGGCCGGAACGCCATCCGGCCGCGTATGGTTTTCAGGAGGCGCCATTATCGGCATCGCGCGGCGGGTGTATACGGGCTTGCCGGGGTATCGGAAAGAACCTTCGTAACCAAAGCGCCGCCTGACTCGTGGGTTCCTCATGGCGACGGCATGGGCGAGGGGGCGCAACGTGGCGGCGCAGGCGCATGCCCCGGGGGCCTGTCCGGCCGCGCCGGCGCCGGATCAGTCCTCGGCGGGCGGGATGGGCGCGGGCCGTGGCACGGCCACGCGTTGCCGGCTTTCCTGGATGCGCGCGGCCAGATGCGCCAGCAGGGCGGCGGACGTAGGCGGCCTGGCGGCCTGGGCCTCGTACCAGGCGGCCGCGAGGGCCGCGCACGTGGCTTCCTTGTTGCCGGTACGGATTGCCCACCGCCGTGCGATGGCGCAGGCCTGTTCGATGCTGCCGATGATTCTTTCCATGTGTGCCACCGCCTTGCTGGTCGAGCGCGCCGCGCAGCACACTTATATTCTCATCGCGGCCGCACGGGGATAGGGCGCAGGCGTAGTTGCGCAGGCACGACAGGGCGCGCGGACACGGCGGCGGTATGCGCCGGCCGCTCACGCGCGCGGGCGCGCGCTGGCGGGCTGGTCGTCATTCCGATGGACGAGGGGGGCGTGCTTATGGACGATGGCGCGGCAGCCGGAACCGTCGCGCGCGGCGGCCTAGAGCAGCTTGGTGCCCAGCGGGACGTCGCGGTCGGGCACGCACAGCGCGACTTCGCCCTGCGCGTTATGGAAGCCGGTGACCAGGCATTCCGACTGCAGCGGGCCGATCTGCTTCTTCGGAAAATTGACCACGGCGACCACCAGTCTGCCCAGCAGCGTCTCGGGCTGATAGAGGTGCGTGACCTGCGCGCTGGACTTCTTCACGCCGATCTCGGCGCCGAAGTCCACGTGCAGGATATAGGCCGGCTTGCGGGCCTCGGGAAACGGCAAGGCCTGCACGATGCGGCCGACCCGCAGTTCGACCTTGGCGAAATCCGTCCAGTCTATGAGTTGCATTGTTGGTTCGATCCGTTGCTAGTAGGCGGGCGCTGATCTTAACGCGCGCTGCCGCGCCGGCGCGCGCTATATTGCTTCACCATCCTTGACATGGCCCGGGCAGGACGCGAGGCCCCGTATCCACGGGATCGCGCGCATCGATGGCCGGGCCGCGGCCGCCGCGGCGGCAGGCCGGATATCCGATCGATCTTGACTATTCTTGGCAAATCAACGACGGTTATGGGCGCTTGAAACGAAGCGCATCTTCACCAGTGCCGCAACGCGTGCGAGGAACGGCGATACCCTCGGTGCGCAGTCGCGTTCGCGGGCGGGAAGATCAGCATAATACGAACCGGCGCCGTCAGCGATGCCAGGCGCAGCAGTGCGACTCAGCTTTGGGACAAACGATGTACTTTCCCTTGCGCAAGGCCTTGTTAACCGGGTTATGGACTGCTGCCGCGTTGGGCGCGGTGATCGGACCAAGTCTGCTCGCCGTGGACATGGTGCGCGAGTACGGGCTGCGGCAACAGCGCGAGCAGGCCCAGGTCCTGGCGCAACGGTTGCTGGGCCGCATCGGCCTGACCGCCGACCGCCTGCTGCGCATCCATCGCGAGCTGGTGCACACCGGTGGCTCCAGCCCTTGCGCGCCTTACTCCACCTACCTGATGCAGCAGCAGGTGCTGCGTTTTCCGGATGTGCGCGCCGTCGCCTACGTGGAAGAGGGCCGCGTGCTCTGTTCCTCGCTGGGCGACACGGTGACCGGCGTCGATCTGGGGCCGAGCGATTTCACCACCGGCAACCGTATCTCGGTGTGGAACTCGGCCGTGTTGCCGGCCGCGCCCGAGACGCCGTTCAGGGTGTTCGCCAAGGAAGGCTACGCCATCATCATGGAGCGCGAAAGCACCAACCAGCTCGGTGGCGCGGTGCCGCAAGCGATGGCCGCGGTCTCGTTCTCGGGGACGCCCGACGATGCCATCGTATGGGGCGAACTGCCGCGCGCATGGTTCAAGCGGGCGCGCGAGAGCAACGCGTTCGTCGACGACAAATACGTTGTTGCGGTGCAGCGTTCCACCGCCCAAGGGCTGGTGGCGCTGGGCGCGGTGGCCTCCTCGCAGGGCGCAGAGGCCTTGCAGCGGCTGGCCATCCTGCTGGTGCCGCTGAGCGCGGCGGCCGGGCTGGGCCTGCTGGTCGGGGCCGTGATCCTGGCGCGCAGGCAGTTCAGCCTGCCTCAGCTGATCCGCTCCGGGCTGCGGCGCAACGAGTTCTACATGGTCTACCAGCCCATGGTCGAAGTGGGCACCGGCCGCTGCGTGGGGGCGGAAGCCTTGATCCGCTGGAGGCGCCGCAACGGCGACCTGATCGCGCCCGACGTGTTCATCGACGAGGCCGAGCGCGTGGGGCTGATCGGCAAGATCACCGAGCGGGTATTCGAATTGGTGTCGAGCGATGTGCAGCGCTGGCGCGGCCGCCTGGGCGATCTCTACATCAGCATCAATGTATCGGCGGCCGACATGGCCTCGGGCGCGGCCGAGCGCCTGCTGAGCGAAATGTTCGCGCGCACGGGGCTGACGCCGTCGCAGGTGGTGGTCGAGCTGACCGAACGGGCGCTGCTGCACTCCGACGAGGCGGTGGCGGCGATCAAGATCATACGCAAGATGGGGGTACGGGTCGCCATCGACGACTTCGGCACCGGCTATTCCAGCCTGGCGTATCTCACCTCGTTCGAGGTCGATGGCCTGAAGATAGACAAGCGCTTCGTCGACGCCATCGGGCGCGATGCGCCCAGCAGCAGCGTGTCGGTGCACATCATCGAAATGGCCAAGTCGCTGGGCCTGCGCGTGGTCGCCGAGGGCGTCGAGACCGCCGGGCAGCAGCGCTTCCTGAGCGAGCATGGGGTCGACTATGCGCAGGGCTGGCTGTTCGGGCGTCCCATGCCGCTCAACGAGCTGCTGGCGATGGCGCGCCGGCCGCCGCCCGGCTAGGCAAAACGAAGCATCATCCTCCCGCGCGCGGGCGGCAGATATCGGGATAAGTGGCCATGCGTGGCATCTGATCCTCGAATTGGCCCCAGGCGGCGCCGATACACTGGGCCCAGACAAAGAGCAGCCGGGTGCCGGACCACCCGCCACGAGGGGGATGCCATGCGCAGGAATTTGCCCGTCACCGGGCACGAGTTCGTATTGCAGGATGACCAGTATCTCATTTCCAAGACGGACTTGAAGGGGCGCATCACCTACTGCAACCCGGCCTTTATCGCCATCAGCGGATTCTCGCGCGAAGAGCTGCTGGGCCAGCCGCATAACATCGTTCGCCACCCGGACATGCCCGAAGACGTGTTCGCGGACATGTGGGCCACGCTGCAGGCGCGCAAGCCCTGGCTGGCGGTGGTGAAGAACCGGCACAAGTCCGGCGGCTTCTACTGGGTGCTCGCCAACGCGATGCCCGTGATCGAGGCGGGCAACGTGACGGGCTATGCCTCGGTGCGGGTCAAGGCCACGCAGGCGCAGATCGAGGCCGCCGAGCACTTCTATGCCCAGGTGGAAAGCGGCCGGATGGGCGGCCATGGATTGCGCCACGGTCAACGCGTGCCGCGCGGCTGGCGGCGCGCCGCCCGCGCGCTGGCGTTTCCGTTGCGCAAGGGCGTGCGGCCTGCCTTGCTGCGGCTGGCGGCCGCCATGTGCGGCCTGGCGGCCATTCCCACCTACTTCGCCATCGGCGCCATGCCGCCGGAGGCCGCGCCGTATGGCTGGGGCGCCTATGCGCTGGGTGCGCTGGGCGCGGTGCTGGCCGCGATGGCGCTGGGCGGCCGGTTCGGCAGGCAACTGCGCAATGCCGAGGAGGTGGCGCGCCAGATCGCGGCCGGCAACCTGGTCAACGAGGTGGACTCGGGCGTCGGCGGCGAGATGCGCAATCTCTATTTCTACCTGGACATCATGCGCAAGAGCCTGATCGGCATCTCCACCGAGGTCATCGGCAAGACGTCCGAGCATGTGCATACCATCTCGCGCCTGCGCGAGGACAGCCAGGGCCTGGCCGCGCGCACCGAGGCGCAGTCGGCGGCGCTGCAGGACACCGCCAGCAGCGTGGAGCAACTGGCCGAGACAGTCACCCGCAACGCCGAAAGCGCCGGGGTGGCGGCCCGGCTGACCCAGGAAAGCAGCGAGGTGGCCGCGCAAGGCGGCGCCGTGGTCGGCGAACTGGTGGCGACCATGCAGGGGCTGGACGCGAGTTCGCGCAAGATGGCCGAGATCGTATCCGTGATCGAAGGGATTGCCTTCCAGACCAATATCCTGGCGCTGAACGCCGCCGTCGAGGCGGCGCGGGCCGGCGAGCAGGGCAAGGGCTTCGCGGTCGTCGCGGCCGAGGTCCGCAGCCTGGCGCAGCGCACCGCTCAGGCCGCCAAGGAAGTCAAAGTGCTGATCGACGATTCGGTGGGGCGCATGTCCACCGGCTCGGCCCAGGCGGGCCGGGCGGGCGAGACGATGCGCGAGCTGGTGCAGTCGGTCGAGCGCGTGACCGCCTTGATGGCCGAGATTTCCACCGCCTCGGGCGAGCAATCGACCGGCGTGGCGCAGATCAGTTCCGCCGTGCACCGCATGGAGGAGGTGGTGCAGCAGAACGTCTCCATGGTGGGCGAACTGACCCACGTCGCCGAGCACCTGGGCCAGGAGTCGGGGTCGCTGGTCGAGGCCATCGGCGTATTCCGCACCCCCGGCGCGGGCGCGCGCGCGATCGGCATGCCGGAGCAGGCGCCACGGCGCGCGCCTGCGCGCACCCTGTTGCTGGCCGAGCACCCCTGAGCCTGCCGGCGCCTCGCGCGCCGGATCTGCGCTTGCCTCCACACGCGGGCAGGGCACTCATGCCCGCCCGCGTTTTGCCGTGCCCGCCGGGGAATAAATCGCCCTGAATGTAACAATTTGCGTAATATATCGCGGCAATTGCTGGCAATTTCCGCCTCCGAGGGCGTCTGGTCGGGGCTCTCTGGCGTGGCTTTGCCAAAATTGACAATACCAAATTGTTCATACTCGTATACTTTAGTTACTGCAGCTTCGGGCCGGCCATCAACCCCGCCGTCCGGAGCCGCGGCAATGACCGGGGGACGTTGCGCCACCGGGAACGTCAGGCCTTCTTTCCGAGCACCTTGCAATATGGCCATATCCGATGCGAATCGCGGCGGCGCGCCAGGCGCTGCGCCGGGTCCCGACCCGGCTCATATCCTGC
Organism: Bordetella bronchiseptica; assembly: GCF_900636925.1. Lineage (NCBI taxonomy): Bacteria > Pseudomonadati > Pseudomonadota > Betaproteobacteria > Burkholderiales > Alcaligenaceae > Bordetella > Bordetella bronchiseptica. The sequence continues at coordinate 2,937,976 of NZ_LR134326.1, read as the reverse complement.
ATGAACTCGCCGGATTGATGGCCATTTCTCCGGGGCGGGACTTCCTGGACGAGCTGGTCAACCGCGCCGTCCAGCGCCTGGGCGTGGACTATGCGTGGGTGGTGTTGCATGGCGCCAAGGGCGAGCATGCCAGGACCGTGCTCAGCGCCAACTGCCGCATGCGCTGGAACGGGGCGGAGAGCTACCTTGCCACGGGCCAGAGCGCGCTGGCCGGCGTGCTGTCGCACGCCACGCAATATGTGTGCGCGCGGGACCTGGAGCGGCACGTGCCGGGCGACCTGGCGCTGCGGCGCCTGGGCGCGCAGGCCTGCGTGGCGCATGCCTTGCGCGACGAGTCGGGATTGCAGCGTGGGCATGTCGCGTTCGTGTTCAGCGAGCCGCTTGCCGACCCGGCCATCTATGTGAGCGCGCTGAGCGCCTGCGCGACGTTCACCGAGCGGGCCGTGCTCGCGCTGGACGCCGAGCGCAAGGCGCGCCAGGAAGCGCTGCAGCTTGCCAGCCGCTACCAGGCCTTGTTCGAGAAGGCGCCGGTGCTGATCAATGCCTTCGACGCGCGCGGCAAGTGCATCCTGTGGAACCTCGAGTGCGAGCGCAAGTTCGGCTGGTCGATGGAGGAAGTCAACAACCATCCCGAGCCGCTGGCGCTGTTCTACCCTGATCCGCAGACGCGCGCGCGCGTGGTGGCCTCGGTCAGCCAGGCGCCGGGCCGAGCCTTCGAGGAATGGCATCCGGTCACCCGCGCCGGCAAGGTGCTGTCCACGCTGTGGTCCAACATCGTGCTGGAGTCCGGCACGGTCGTGAACATCGGGTTGGACATTACCGAACGCAAGCGCGCCGAACTGGCGCTGACCCGGCTGGCCACGATAGACAGCCTCACCGATTGCTGGAACCGCGCCGAGATATTGAAGATCCTGCGCCAGGAAATCACGCGGCTGCGCCAGCATCCCGACCAGCCGCTGGCCGTGGTGATGCTCGACCTGGATCACTTCAAGCAGCTCAACGATCTCCACGGCCATCTGGTCGGCGACGCGGCGTTGCGCTATTTCAGCGACCAGTTGCGCTCGAACCTGCGCGGCACGGATTTCGTCGGCCGCATCGGCGGGGAAGAGTTCCTGGCGCTGTTGCCGGGCTGCGACGGCGACGCCGCGCTGGCCATGGCCGACCGGTTGCGGGCGGCGCTGCGCAACGACCCGTTCACCACCGAAGGCCAGGCCGCGCCCTTGTCGGTCAGCGTGGGCATTGCGTTCGCGACGCCGGAAGACACCGCGGTGTCCGACGTCATGCGGCGCGCCGACACCGCGCTGTACGAGGCCAAGCGGCGCGGCCGCGACCGCGCCGTCGTCTACTTCGGCTGACCGGCCCGCCGCGCGCGCCGGCGCCGTCTGCTATAAGGCAGGACGGCACATATCGGTGGAAGGCATCATGCAGCGCTTGCAGGCGTCGCTCGAACGACGGCAGGTCGGTATCTATTTCGCGGCGATGGCGCTGGGCGCCGTGCTGGCCTGGCACCGGCCCGGCCTGCAGGTGGGCGAGGCCACGCTCAATCTCATGCTGGCCGGCATGCTGTTGGCGACCTTCATGCAGGTGCCGCTGGCCGGCTGGCGCGCCACGCTGCCCGGCATGCGGTTCCTGGGGGTGCTGCTGAGCGTGAACTTCGTGCTCGTGCCGGCCCTGGTCTGGGGCCTGGCCGCGCTGTTGCCGGCCGACCCCATGATCCGCCTGGCGGTCCTGCTGGTGCTGCTCGCGCCCTGCATCGATTATGTCGTGACGTTCGCGCAATTGGGCCGTGCCGACGCCCGGGCCCTGCTGGCGGCCACTCCGGTGCTGCTGTGCGGGCAGATGCTGCTGCTGCCGCTCTACCTGAACGTCATGCTGGGCAGCGATGCGGCCGCGCTGATTCGTCCCGGTCCGTTCGTGCAGGCCTTTGTCTGGCTGATTGCCTTGCCATTGGCGGCTGCAACGGGCGTGCAGTGGGCGGCCGCGCGGTCGGCAGCCTGGCGCGGCGCGGCCAGCGTGGTCGGGCTGTTGCCGGTGCCAGCGACCGCGCTGGTGCTGGCGACCATCGTGGCCGCTGTCGCACCGCGCATGGCGCTGGCCGGCGAGGCCGTATCGCGGGTCGTCCCGGTGTATCTGCTGTTCGCCGTCATTGCGCCGGCCGCGGGCTGGCTGGCCGCGCGCCGCGCCCGTCTGGCGGCGCCACAGGCGCGCGCGGTCGCGTTCAGCGCCGGTACGCGCAATTCGCTGGTGGTGCTGCCGCTGGCCCTGGCGGTGCCCGGCGGTGTGCCGCTGTTGCCCGCGCTGATCGTGGCGCAGACGCTGGTCGAACTGTGCGCCGAGCTGCTCTATGTCCGGGTGCTTGGCCGGGCGGGCAAGGACCGCGCCGGCGAGGGCTGAGGCGCGCGCGGATCAGGACCGCAGCGTGCTGTCGGGCACCACGTGTGCGACCGTGCCGTCCGGCAATTCGTAGGTCTGCTCGTCGATACAGCGCACCACGCCGCCGCCGGCCAGCCGGCAATAGATGTAGTCGATGCCGCCGACCAGATCCGGATGGCCGCCTTCGATGCGATGGCGCTCGACGCGATACAGCCTGCCTTGGGCGTCCTGCACCAGCAGGTCGGCCAGGCGCCGGCCGACGCGGTTGCTGGTGTTGCCTTCGGGAAGAATGGCGCACAGCAGGTTCATAGACTGGTATGGAACGTCTTTTGCAGGCATTCGCCGATGATGCGCTGCTTGGTTCGGGCGATGGCGGCGGGGGTGGCGTCGCGGGCGGCGGCATCGCCATCGTGCGCGGGCGTGGACTGAAAGTCGCCGATGCGGATGTTGGCTTCGTATTCGCAGCGCGCGCGCGCTGCCGCTTCCTTGGAGTAGTGGCCGTCGGCGCGGCTGGTCGAGGTGGAGGAACAGGCTGTGCAAGCCATCACGGCGAGAGCGCACAGGATGCGTGGCAGGATAGGCATGGCGATCACCAGGTGGGCGAGAGGCCATGGCAGTGTCCCACCGCGGTTGCGCCACGCACTATCGACCATATGGCCGAAATCGGTCCTATCGTCCGAATGGTCCATGCCGCGCCTGCGGCCAGGCATAAAAAAAATCCCGGCGCCCCTCGGCCGGGATATCAACTTCGCTGTAGGAATGTGCCAGCCTGGCAAACGGGCGAGGCAAGGTCAGCCAGACGAGTACTAGCGCAGTGTAGACGTTCGGCAGGGATGTCGTGATCAGTCCTTTTGTGAATTTCCTGTATGAATTTGAACATCATCGAGTGTCATTTCTCTTTCATTTGCAGGATATCTGCCGCGACGCGTTGATCGCGGAAGGCGACTACGTACGGTCAGGCCGAGAGCTGCTGGCCTGTCGCCGCGAGCCAGGCGAGACTGGTGCGGCCCGTCAATCCAACATCTTCTTCGTGCTGCGCCGCCGCCGGGGCGCCGGCATGATGACGCAGCCTCGATATCCCGCATGAATCGCCCCGCATCGCTCGACTTGTCTTCCCGCTTCGTGCCGCGCGCCGGAAGCTGTGCCATCAACGGATGGCGCATGTTTCCGTAGGCGTGCCGGCCCGCAAGTGTGCGGGCCTGGAGTGCCTTGTTCATTGAGGCGTCGATCGTTCATGAGTCCGTTTCACCATGCGCCGCGCCGCCGCGCCGCGCACATCCAGGTATTGCTGTTGAGTATGAGCGCATTGCTGTGGCTGCCTGCGGCCCAGGCTCAATACTGGTCACCCGGCGCGCAGGCGGGGCCCCACAATGTGGGGACCGACGGCGTTTTCGACGAAGACGAAGAACCCGGCCCGCGGCCTCCCTTGCCGAAGGAAGACCTGGAGGCCCTGGAGGACTTGTTCGGTTCGGGCGACACGCCGCCCGAGCCGCCGCCAGCGCCGCCGTCGCCCGGGCCCATGGCGCCGAACGTGCCTGAAGACGCGTCGCCGCACCTGCCCGATCACGCCGGCGGCGATGCCATGCCTCCTGCATCGCCGCCCGCGCCACCCGAGGCGCGACCCAAGCAGCCCGAGGCGCGACCCGAAGCCTTGCCCGAAGCGCCGCCGCAGGCGCAACCCGAAGCGCCGCCGCAAGCGCAACCTGAGGCGCCGCCTGTCGTGCCGCCACCGGCCGAGCCGCCGGCAGCTCGACCGCCGGCCGTTCCACCTGCGCGGCCGGCCGGCGACGCGGTGTACCTGCCTGGTACGCATACCTTGAGCAATCCGGCCAACGCGGCGGTGGGCACGGCCAGCGCCGCGCAAGGTTTGTGGCAGGCCGAGATGAACGCGCTGGGCAAGCGCATGGGCGAGCTGCGCCTGACGCCCGCGGCGGGCGGGGTGTGGGGGCGGGCCTTCACGCAGCGCCAGAAGCTGGACAACGGGGTGGCGCGGGAGTTTCGCCAGACGGTGGGCGGCTTCGAGGTGGGCGCGGACACGGCGCTGGCGGCGGCCGACGGGCGCTGGCACATCGGCGCGGTGGCTGGCTACAGCCACGGCAAGCTGAAGTTCGGCCGCAGCGGCACGGGCGAGGGCGACAGCGTGCACGTGGGCGCTTACGCGACCTACATCGAGGATGGCGGGTTCTATATGGATGGCATCGTGCGGGTGGCGCGCTATGCGCACGAGTTCAAGGCGCCCGATGCCAAGGGCCGGCGCGTGCGGGGCAAGTACCGGGCCAATGGCGTGGGCGCGTCGCTGGAGCTGGGCAAGCGCTTCACGTGGGCCGGCGCCTGGTACGTGGAGCCGCAGCTGGAGATGGCGGTGTTCCATGCGCAAGGCGGCAGCTACCGCGCGGGGCAGGACTTGCGCGTCAAGGACAACGGCCTGACCTCGTTGCTGGGCCGGGTGGGCCTGCACGTGGGGCGGCAGTTCGACCTGGGCGATGGCCGCGTGGTGCAGCCGTACGCGAAGCTGAGCTGGCTGCAGGAGTTCGACGGCAAGAACACGGTGCGCACCAACGGCGTGCGGCACAAGAGCCGTCTGGACGGCGGTCGCGCCGAGCTGGACCTGGGCGTGGCTGCGCAGCTGGGCAAGCACGGCAGCCTGTACGGCTCGTACGAGTACGCCAAGGGCAGCCGCCAGACCATGCCGTGGACCTTCCACATCGGCTACCGCTACACCTGGTAGCGGAGATGCGGCGCCTGTCCCGGCAGGCACAGGCACAGGCGCCGGAGTTTTCTGCGCGGCGATTGGCGCGCCCGGTGCGTGATGGGTTGGTTTCGCTCAAGTGCTTGGGGCTATTCCGATTTTCGGAAAGAAAACACAACAGCCTTTCAAGGCATTGCCGGTGGTTTGTCGAAGAGAAGCAAAAGACACTGGCCCATGGTGCAAGCGGCTCGATTTTCCCGGTGTCTCGTGGCGCTTGTCCAATCCATCATTTTGTCGCTTGAGCGTTGTGCCTTCGCGCAACTGCAGGTCAACCATGACATCAAAAAACATGATTTCTCTTACACGCGATCGAACCATGAAACGCGGCGCCGTTGCTTCGCGGCGTGTCCGTGGCGTCTTGGCTGCCAAGTCCTTGCCGGCCCTCGAGCTTGCGCTGGCCAGTGCGGGCCTATGGGTTGCTGCGCCCTCTCTGGCGCAGGGCATTGATCTGAGTCCGTCTGCCTGGGTCGTCGACGAATCTCCGCTGACGGACGAAGAGTTGGCGGCGGTATTGCCGACCGGCATGACCTTGGAAGAGTTCAAGAGGGGTATGGAAGCCTGGGCTCCTGGCAGCGTCGCATCGTTGCAGCCTTCGGCGCCCAAGAACGGGGCTGCGGGGGCAGTTGGTGGTGAGCATGGTCATTCATCGGATTCCCCCAAGGTCAATGTGCCGTCTTCCGAACCGTCTGTCGGCGATGCGTCAGTTGGGGGGGGGGGGGGGGGCTCCAATTCTCGACATGAAAATGGCGATGGCGGCGTAGGAAATGGGAAGGGTGGGGCTGGGGGTTCTGCTTCGGGTCCCGGCGCCGTTGCCGGGACTGCGCCCGGCGGGGCAAAACATTCCGATTCCGGCCCGTCGGCTGGCGCTCCCGTTTCGCCCGGCGTTGCGCCGGGTCCTGGGGCGGGCGTAGCGTCCGGGATGGGGGCGTCGGGGAGCGCGGGTGAAGCGCATTCTCCGCCGGACAAAAAGGTGCCGGCAGAGGGAGGCCAAGGGAAAGGCCCGGGAGCTGGGACTGGCGGGGCCGGTGGGTCGCCAGTGCCTGGCAGTGGCGGCGGCGGTAGCGTGCCATCGGGAGCGGCCGGCGGTGACAGTCCTCCCAAACCTCCTTCGACCGGGGGCAAGCCCGGTGGCGGTGATCAGCCGCCGCAGAAAGGCGAAGGCAACGCGAATGGACAAGCGCCCGATGGCGGGATGGATCCCGTGCCTCCTCGGGATGGCGATGCAGGGGCGAAGCCGCCCGGTAGCGGCGCAGATCCGGATCGCCCCGAGGGGGGCGGCGGCGACGGCGCGGTTCCGAACCTGCCCGAGGCCGGCGGTAATGGCCCTCGGCCGCCCGCAGGCAACGACGACGCGGGCCCGCGACCGCCGCAGGGCGGCGACGGGAACGACGCGCCGGCAGTGCCTCCCGCGCCGCCGGCTCCTCCCGCACCGCCGGCGCCGCCCGCGGGCAACGGTGTCTATGACCCGGGTACGCATACCTTGACCACGCCGGCCTCTGCGGCGGTGAGCCTGGCCAGCAGTTCGCATGGCGTCTGGCAGGCCGAGATGAACGCGCTGAGCAAGCGCATGGGCGAGTTGCGCCTGACGCCGGTTGCGGGCGGCGTATGGGGCCGCGCTTTTGGCCGGCGCCAGGATGTCGATAACCGCGTGGCGCGCGAGTTCCGCCAGACCATCAGCGGTTTCGAACTGGGCGCCGATACCGCCTTGCCGGTGGCCGACGGGCGCTGGCACGTGGGCGCGGTGGCTGGCTACACCAACGGCCGCATCAAGTTCGACCGGGGCGGCACGGGCGATGACGACAGCGTGCACGTGGGCGCTTACGCCACCTACATCGAGGACGGCGGTTTCTACATGGATGGCATCGTGCGGGTCAGCCGCATTCGCCACGCGTTCAAGGTGGACGACGCCAAGGGCCGGCGCGTGCGCGGCCAGTACCGCGGCAATGGCGTGGGCGCGTCGCTGGAACTGGGCAAGCGCTTCACGTGGCCCGGCGCCTGGTACGTGGAGCCGCAGCTGGAGGTGGCCGCCTTCCATGCGCAAGGGGCCGACTACACCGCCAGCAACGGCCTGCGCATCAAGGACGACGGCACGAACTCCATGCTGGGCCGCCTGGGCCTGCACGTGGGGCGGCAGTTCGACCTGGGCGATGGCCGCGTGGTGCAGCCCTACATGAAGCTGAGCTGGGTGCAGGAGTTCGACGGCAAGGGCACGGTGCGCACCAACGACATCCGGCACAAGGTGCGGCTCGATGGCGGGCGCGCCGAACTGGCCGTGGGGGTGGCCTCGCAGCTGGGCAAGCACGGCAGCCTGTTCGGCTCGTACGAGTACGCCAAGGGCAGCCGCCAGACCATGCCGTGGACCTTCCACATCGGCTATCGCTACGCCTGGTAGCGCATCGTATGGCGGGGGTGCCTGTCCCGGCGGGGCCGGCACCCTTGCCGCACCAGGGACAGGCGGCGCAAGCACCGCGCAAATGGAAGAACGCCCCAGCTCGCGGATGAGTCTGGGGCGTTCTTGCCGGCCTTCGCACGCATGGGTGTCAGAAGACCTGGCAAGTTCAATGTAGTGCCGGCGGGCAGGCGCCGCAAGCGCAAAATTGTTTCCGTGGCATCCAGGGGAAAATCACAGCTAGCCAACGGCTACCCACGTGATATCGTTCGCGCATCAAGGTAACGTAGGCGCAAGTGGGTGACGTGATGCAGCGAGGCGAATTGGCATATTGGTTGAACGTCGTGGCCGAGAACGGCGAGCCGGGCGCGCCGCAGATACCGGTGCCGGAGCAGTTCGTGACGGCATTGACCACGCTGCGCTGCATCGAACGCAATGCACAAGGCCAACTGGTTGTAACCGAAAAGGGGCGCCTGGCCTTGCATATGGAGGAGCCTGGGGCCCTGCATCGCCAATAACAGTTTCTTTTCCCGCGAATTGTTGCAGGACACGCATGAGTGAGATGGAACTTGTGCGTGGCAGCATAGTCCAATTACCAGAAGCGGGATTAGCACCACCCGCCGACGTCGCGCGTTGCAGCCGCACGCGTTTTGCAAGTAACGGACTGGGAGGGCGCCATGCAGCATCGTGACCAGGAAGTACTGATCGACGTTTCGACGGCCGCCATGGATACTGGCGGGTACGGCGTGCTGTTGACGGTGACTGCCGAAGGCGGCACCGAAGTCGATGCAGCGTTTTCTTATCTTGGAACCTGCGCCTCGCTGGATGAGGCGCGCGATCGGGCGGAGGCGTTCGCGCAGGATTGGCTGCGCGAGAACATCTACCGCTGACCGGCGCGGGAGCGCCGGCAATGGCAGGGCAAAAGGCGCTTGGGCGGTGGCTGCGGCGATTTGGGTTATCGTCGCGGTTGCGCCACCTGGAGCGCCTTTTGCATGCGCGTCGTACTCCCATGTCAGCCGCCTCTTTCCACACTGATCTGCCTGCTCTCGTGGCGCAGTTGCGCCAGCATTTCAATACCGTCATCGTGCCGCTCTGGCTCGGGCGCGGCTTCGACGCCGGCCTGGGCCTGCCTTGCGAGGCGCTCGACGCCCATGGCGCGCCGCTGCCCGCGCAGCGCTATCGCGCCATGGCGTGCGCGCGCCAGCTGTATGTGTTTTCCCGTACCGACGGCGCGGCCGCCGCGGCGCATGCCGAGCGGCTGTTCTCGTCGCTGTTGCGGTATTTCCAGAACGCCGCGCACGGCGGCTGGCGCCATAGCGTCGATGCGCAGGGGCAGCCGCTTGACGACACGCAGGACCTCTACACGCATGCCTTTGTCGTGTTCGCCTGCGCGGCGTATTTCGCCCGCACGCGCGATGCGCGGGCGCGCAAGACCCTGCTGGCCACCGTCGACGTCATCGAGCAGCGTTTCCGTACCCGCCAGGGTCTCTATGTGGCGGCCCTGTCGGCCGATTGGGCGCAGGTCGTGCGCGGCCCGGCGCAGAATCCGGTCATGCACCTGACCGAAGCCTATCTGGCCGCCGCGGGCGTGGTCGAGCCGGCGTGGTTTGCGCAGACGCTGGGACGCCTGACGCAGGACGTCGCGTCGACGTTTCTGTACGCGCCACGGCTGTGCATCGCCGAAGAGCCGCTGGACCAGCCGCCGCGGTTCGAGCCCGGCCACCAGTTCGAGTGGTACTCGCTGCTGCATGGCGCGCCGGACCTGTTCGGCGACCTCGAACTGGGCAGCGCCTTGCAGCGGGGTTGCGCCTGGGTGCGGCAACATGGCGTGGACGCGCACAGCCATGGCGTGGCGGCGGTGCTCGACGAGTCGGGCGCCGTGCGCGACGCCACCCAGCGCATCTGGGCCCAGACGGAGTACGCCCGCTACCTGGCCCTGAGCGGGCAGTGGCCCGAGCTGGCCACGCAACTACGCGCGTTCCAGGCGCGCTTCCTGCATCAGGACGGCTGGCACGAGTGCCTGGACGCCCAGGGCAATGTGAGCCGCGCCGACATGCCGTCCACCACGCCTTACCACCTGGCCACGTGTTACGCCGCGCTGGAGGATGCGCTGGCCGGGCAGGGATGAATCTTCCGCTCCGGCAGCAGTCGCATAAAGTTACGCCAGCAACGTGATTCGCCGAAATCCTTTACAATTTGGCTACCAAATGTGTAGGAGTGGGCGATGAGCGTCATGTGCCCGGCATGCCAGGCCATCAATGCAGGCTCGTCCGGCGTCGAACCGCATCCGCGGTTGGGCCACCAGGGTTTCACGAATCCCAGCCAGAAGGGGCGCGAGGCCAACCGCGAAGACCATTTCCGTTGCATCGAGTGTGGCGCCAAGTGGTTGAGGGAGACCGATCGCTGGGGCGTGGACCTCGGATTCAGACTGGCGCCTTGAGGGGCGCGCGACGGGCAGCCGGCAGGCTGCCCGTTTGCATTTCGCCCGGCCGCCGCGTGCCGTGCGGCCAGCGCACCGGGATCGCCGACGGCGCTGTTCGAGGCGCGGTTGCTGGCGCGCCGGCTTAAGTTCCGGGCGTAGCCTGCCGTAATGGGGGTACCGCGGCGAGCGCCGCCAATCAGGCCAGGGCGCCATGGTTCAGAAGGTCCTCAACGGTTTCGCCGTCGTGGCGTTCGCCACCCAGCCCGAGCACGGCATGCCGCCGCGCGCGTTCATCCAGACCGCGCCCATGGACGGGGCCGGGCAGGCCGAGCCGCAGGTGTTCGAGATTTTCCTGGCGCGGCGCTTTCGCAGCGCGGTGGAGGCCATGTCGGCGGCGCGCAACGCGCTGGATCGGGTGGTATCGGTAGACCAGGACGGCGTACCGGCGCCGCTGCCGGACTGAAGCAATGCGCTAGCCGCGCGGCTGGATCTTGCCGCTGGGCAGCCAGTACACCGCCATGCCACCGGCATCCGGCCGCTCGTCGACCTGCAAGGCCGTCAGGCGGCCGTTCCTGCACGGGCCGCCGATACAGAGGCCGGTGTCCGGTTCGTAGGTGGCGCCATGGCGCGCGCACATGATGAGATCGCCCGCGCGCGTGAAAAAACTGTTCTCCCAGTCCAGCTCGACGCCGACGTGCGCGCAGCGGTTCAGATAGCCGTAGACCTGGCCGCGGTAGCGCACGAAGAACGCGCTGGCCTGGCCGGCGCCATCGGTGACCGGGACTTTCACGCCCAGGCCGCCGTCGACCAGGTCGGCGGCGGCGCAGACGCGTACGGCGGGCGTGGAATCAGTCACGGCGGGGGCAAGGGGCGGCGAAAGCGCGCATCTTGGGCGTCGCGGGGGCGCTTGTCAATCGTCCAGGGCCACGGCGGCCGGACGGGTGGCTTCCTGCTGGCGCGCCCACATGCCGGCGTAGATGCCGCCCTGGGCCAGCAGTGCCTGGTGGCGGCCGCGCTCGACCACGCGGCCATCGCCCAGCACGATGATTTCATCGGCGTCGGCAATGGTGGAGAGGCGATGGGCGATGATCAGGGTGGAGCGGCCCTGGCTGACCTCGCGCAGGTTGGCCTGGATTTCGCGTTCGGTATGCGTGTCCAGGGCGCTGGTCGCTTCGTCGAACAGGAAGATGGATGGGTTCTTGAGCAGCGTGCGGGCGATGGCCACGCGCTGCTTTTCGCCGCCCGACAGTTTCAGGCCGCGTTCGCCCACCATGGTGCGGTAGCCGTCGGGCATGGCCATGATCAGGTCATGGATGTGGGCCAGCCGCGCCGCCGCCTGGACTTCGCCGTCGCTCGCGCCGGGCCGGCCATAGGCGATGTTGTAGTGGATAGTGTCGTTGAACAGGACGGTGTCCTGCGGCACGACGCCGATGGCCGCGCGCAGGCTGGCCTGGGTCACGCCGCGCACGTCCTGGCCGTCGACCAGGATGGCGCCGCGGTCGGCATCGTAGAAGCGAAACAGCAGGCGCGCCAGCGTCGACTTGCCGGCCCCTGAGGTGCCGACCACGGCCACGGTCTTGCCGGCCGGGATGCGGAAACTGACGCCCTTGAGTATGGGGCGGCGCGGGTCGTAGCCGAAATACACGTCGCGGAATTCCACCGCGCCGCCTTCCAGCCGCAGGGCGAGCGCGCCGGGCGGGTCGGCGATCTCGCGCCCTTCGCCGAGCAGTTCGAACATGCGCTCCATGTCGATGAGGGCCTGCTTGATTTCGCGGTAGATGAAGCCGAAGAAGCTGAGCGGATCGTACAGCTGCAGCAGATAGGTATTGACCAGCACGAAATCGCCCAGGGTGTAGCGCCCCTGCGCGATGCCGCGGGCGGCCATCCACATGACCAGCGTCAGGCCGGCCGAGATGATCACGGCCTGGCCGATGTTGAGAATGGACAGGCTGACCTGGCTGCGTACCGCGGCGCGTTCGTAGCGGCGCAGCGAGGCGTCGTAGCGTTGCGCCTCGTGCTCTTCGTTGCCGAAATACTTGACGGTCTCGTAGTTCAGCAGGCTTTCGACCGCCTTGGTATTGGCCTCGGAGTCGGTCTCGTTCATCTGGCGGCGAAAGCGCGTGCGCCATTCCGTGACCACCAGCGTGTAGGCCAGGTACAGGGTGACCGTCGCGCCGGTGGCCAGGGCAAGCCAGCCGTCGAACATTTTCCACAGCACCGCACAGACCAGGCCGATTTCGAACAGCGTGGGCAGCACGTTGAACAGCAGGAAGGTCAGCAGGGTCTGGATGCCCTTGGTGCCGCGCTCGATGGCGCGCGTCAGGCCGCCGGTCTGGCGCGCCAGGTGAAAGCGCAGCGCCAGCGCGTGCAGGTGCCGGAAGATCTGCAGGCCCACCGCGCGGATGGCGTGCTGGCCGACGCGGGCGAACACGGCGTCGCGCAGCTCGGAAAACAGCAGCGACAGCACCCGTGCGGCGCCGTAGGCCAGGATCAGCCCCAGCGGCACCGTGACGGCGCCGGGCGCGCCGCCGCCGAGCTGGTCGACCGCCGACTTGTAAAGAATAGGTACATAGACGACGGCCGCCTTGGCCGCCAACAGGCACAGAATGGCGATGACGACCCGGGCCTTCAGGCCGGGGCGGTCGGCGGGCCAGAGAAAGGGCGCCAGCGTGCGCAGGGTGTCCAGGCTGTTACGCCCGGCAGGCGTCGGAGAGGGGGAGGGCATCAAGGGCAGGGGCGCCGGTCTGGGAAACCGGGCCGGAAACAGGCTTTCACATTGGCATTATGGGCCACGGGGTTATCATCCGCGAGAATGTCCTGCAAGAGTGTCGGATTTTTCATCCCGTCAGATTCGTCAACACCAGGGAGGGTTTTATGGCGCAAGTACCGGTACTGAAGCTGAACGACGGTAATGCAATGCCCCAGCTGGGCCTGGGGGTGTGGCAGGTTCCCAACGACCAGGCGGCCGCCAGCGTCAAGGCCGCATTGGCGGCCGGCTACCGCTCGATCGACACGGCTGCCATCTATGGCAACGAGGCCGGCGTGGGCGAGGGGCTGCGCGCTGCGGGGGTAGCCCGCAAGGATTTGTTCGTCACCACCAAGCTGTGGAACGACCGGCATGGCTACGACGAGGCGCAGCGCGCCATGGACGAGAGCCTGCGCAAGCTGGGCCTGGCCTATGTCGACCTGTTCCTGATCCACTGGCCGGTGGCCGGCAGCGACAAGTTCGTCGATGCCTGGCGCGCCATGGTGGCGATGAAGGAGGACGGGCGCGCCCGCTCGATCGGCGTGTCCAATTTCACGATCGCCAATCTGCGGCGCCTGGTCGACGAGACCGGCGTGGTGCCGGCGGTCAACCAGGTCGAACTGCATCCGGGGTTCGCCCAGCGCGAGCTGCGCGCCTTCCATGCCGAACAGGGCATCGCCACCGAATCCTGGAGCCCGCTGGGCCAGGGCGCCGTCATGCACGACGCGACGCTGGCCGGGATCGCCGCGCGCCACGGCAAGTCGGCGGCGCAGGTGACGCTGCGCTGGCATCTGCAGAATGGCCTGATCGTGATTCCCAAGTCGGTGACGCCGGCGCGCATCCAGGCCAACATCGACGTATTCGACTTCGAATTGTCGGCCGACGAGATGGCCGATATCGACGCCTTGCCGGAAGGCCCGCGGCTCGGACCCGACCCCGCCACCTTCACCGGCTGATACCCGCGGCGCCGCCCCAGGGGGGCGGCCAAGGAGCTTGGAGACCATGGAATACGTACGACTGGGCAGCACCGGACTGAAGGTGTCGCGCCTGTGCCTGGGATGCATGACCTACGGCGAGCCGGCGCGCGGCAACCACGCCTGGACGCTGGACGAGACGCAGAGCCGGCCGTTCTTTCGGCAGGCGCTGGATGCCGGCATCAATTTCTTCGATACCGCCAACAGCTACTCGGACGGCACCAGCGAGGAATTCCTGGGACGCGCCTTGCGCGAGTACGTGCCGCGCGACGAGGTGGTGGTGGCGACCAAGGTGTTCTTCCCCTTGCGCAAGGAACCCAACAGCGGCGGGTTGTCGCGCAAGGCCATCATGCGCGAGATCGACGCCAGCCTGCGGCGGCTCGGTACCGACTACGTGGACCTGTACCAGATTCACCGCTGGGACTACGACACGCCCATCGAGGAGACGCTGCAGGCGCTGCATGATGTGGTCAAGGCCGGCAAGGCGCGCTACATCGGCGCTTCCTCGATGCATGCCTGGCAGTTCGCCAAGGCGCTGTACCTGGCCGACCGGCATGGCTGGACGCGTTTTTCCACCATGCAGAACCACTACAACCTGCTGTACCGCGAGGAAGAGCGCGAGATGCTCAAGCTGTGCCGCGCCGAGGGCGTGGGCGTGCTGCCGTGGAGTCCGCTGGCGCGCGGGCGCCTGACGCGCGACTGGGCCGAGGGCAGCGCGCGCGCCGACACCGACGATGTGCTCAAGCGGCTGTACAGCGCCACCGAGCAGGCCGATCGCGGCGTCATCGACGCGGTGGGCGAGGTGGCGGCGCAGCGCGGCGTCTCGCGCGCGCAGGTGGCCATGGCCTGGCTGCTGCGTCAGCCGGCGGTGACCGCGCCCATCGTGGGGGCGAGCAAGCCGCGCCACCTGGAGGACGCGGTGGCGGCGCTGGCCCTGCGCCTGACCGACGAGGAGGCCGCGCGCCTGGAAGCGGCCTATGCGCCGCATCCGGTGGCCGGATTCGCCTAGCCGCCGCGGCGCGGGCCGGGCGCGGGACGGCGTTCGCGCGGGACGATCCAGAAGCGCGCGATCACCACCAGCAGCCAGGCCAGCGCCAGCCACGAGGCCCAGTGCCACACGCCGGTGCCCAGCAGGGCGGCGAGCAGCCCGAACACGCTGAGCGCGCCCAGCACGATGGGCATGCCCCAGACGAAATAGAAATGCTGGCGCGGCGTCATGCGGGCGTCCTTTGCGGTTCGGCTGCCTGCTGGTGGCGGCGCACCAGCTCGGCCACGCGTGCGTCGGTGGCCTTGCGGCGCGCCAGCCACAGGTAGAGGCCGCTGCCCAGCACCACGATGGTGATCAGGTCGAGCAGGGCCCAGATGATTTTCAGCGGCATGCCGCCGTAATCGCCGAAATGCAGCGGGCGCGACAGTTCCAGGACGGTGAGGTACCACGGCATTCTGGCGACGGCGGCCAGCTCGCCGGTCTTGCCGTCGACCAGCACCGGCGTGTTCAGCTTGGAGGTCAGCGGCGTATTGCCCTTGAGCCAGACGATGTAGTGCTGCGGGCTGCCGAAGGCATTGCCGGGATACGAGATGCCGGTCAGGGCGCGGTCGGGCACGGCCGCCAAGGCCGTGTCGGCGGCGCGCTGCGGCGCCGACAGCTCGGCCGGCCGCGGGACGGGCTTGCCTTGGTAAGGAGCCGTCATGGCCTGCAGTTCGGTCTGCTGCCAGAGGCGGAACAGCGGCGTGGACAACTCGTTGATGACGCCGGTCAGGCCGACGACGAAGGCCCAGACCAGGGTGACGATGCCCAGCAGGTTGTGCAGGTCCAGCCACTTCAGGCGGTTGGAGCGCGAGGCGCGCACCGTGCCGAAATCCAGCTTCTTCATGAACGGACCGTACAGCACCACGCCCGAGACGATGGCGATGACGAACAGCAGGCCCATCAGGCCGAGAAACAGCTCGCCGGCCAGCCCGGCGTAGAGGTCCACGTGCAGCGCCAGCATGATGCCCATGAAGCTGAAGCGGTCGGCCGAATACTTGGGGCCGTCGTGCAGGATGTCGCCGGTGCGGGCGTCCACGCGCACCGCGTGGCCGGCCTCGACCGCCTGGCCCAGCTTGGGCGTGAAGCCGACATAGACCTGGGGTTCCTCGTCATCCAGGAAAACGTAGTCGATGTATTCGTCGGGGTAGAGCGCATGGGCGCGGGCGACGATGGTGTCGAGGCTGGCGTCGGGCGTGCCCTCGGCCACCTGCGCCACGGGCTTGCCCTCGTCGAGCAGGTGCTCGATCTCGTGGTGGAAGACCAGGGGCAGGCCGGTGATGCAGATGATCAGCAGGAAAAGCGTACAGACCAGGCTGGTCCATTTATGGACCAGGTACCAAGTCTTGATGGTCGACGCTGTACTCATGGAATAGTGGAAGTAGGTCTAAAAGCGGAAAAGTATCACGAATAATATTTATTCTCATCAGTTTTTTGTAAGCTGGGCATGCGCGCCCGCGCCGGCCGGCCCGCCGCCATCCGGGTTACAGTGACCGTACCGCTTTTTTCCAGGGATCCGGCCCTGGCTTGCGATGGCCCCGAACCTGCAGTACCCCGCTTTCCTGCGCCTGCCGCGCAACCCCGCCGGACGCGACTTCGCCGTGGGCGATATCCATGGCCATTTCTCCCGCCTCGAGCAGGCGCTGGACGAATGCGGCTTCGATCCGCGGCGCGACCGCCTGTTCTCGGTGGGAGACCTGATAGACCGGGGGCCGGACAGCGAGGCCGCGGTGCAATGGCTGGCGCATCCGTGGTTCTACGCCGTGCAGGGCAACCACGAGGACTATGCCATCCGCCATGTGCGCACCGGCCTGGTCGACCAGGACAATTGGCGCAGCTATGGCGGCGGCTGGTTTCTCGATGCCGCGCCCGAGCGCCAGCGCGCCTGGGCCGGCGCGTTCGCGGCCTTGCCGGTGGTGATCGAGGTGGCGACGCAGGCCGGCCCGGTGGGCTTGCTGCACGCCGATTGCCCGGTGCGGGACTGGAGCCGGCTCGAGTATTTCCTGCAGGCGCGGCCCAAGCGGGCGCGCTCGGTCTGCCAGTGGTCGCGCGAGCGGCTGGCCAGCGGCGACGCGCGCGGCGTGGACGGCATCCGCGCCGTGGTGGCGGGCCATACGCCGGTCAGCGAGCCCGTGGTGCTGGGCAATGTCTATCACATCGACACCCAGGGCTGGCGTCCGCATGGCTATTTCACCTTGCTCGACCTCTCTACGCTGAGCGCCTGGCCGCGCCCGGCGCAGGCCGGCGCGCCGGCCGCGCGCGGCTGAGCTAGAGCGGCGTGGCGCCGACCCTGCCCGGCAGGGTGACGGGCTGGGCCGAGGCGCCGCCGTGCGCGGGCGCGGCAGGCGGTGCGGAGGCGGCCGCGGGCGGCGCGCCCAGCGGCAGGCTGGCCGGCGTGGCCTGCCCGTCGGGCAGGTCGGCGCGGGGCACCGGAATCGGTGGAATGGGAGGTTGCCCGCCCGACGAGGAGCCGGCGGGCGGCTGCCCGGGCTGCTGCACGCGCGCGGGCGCGCCGTCGCTGGGGCGCATGTTGTTCAGGAAGTCGGTCAGCTCGTCGCCGCTGGACAGATCCAGCGCGGCCACGGCCTGCCCGGGCGGGAATTCGCTGAAGTAGTACTCGCCGTTGTCGACGATCAGGCCCTGGGGCCGCGGCGCGCGCGGCGCCTGGGGCGTGCCCTTGAGCGTGGGCTGTTCGTAGTCGAGCCAGGTGGACAGCGCCAGCCCGCTGCCGAATTCGTTGGTGCCCAGCGAGCGGGGCTGGTCGAACCCCATCCAGACCGTGGTGGTCTGCTGCGCGGTGTAGCCGGAGAACCAGACATCGACCGCGTCGTTGGTGGTGCCGGTCTTGCCCGCGATGTCGTTGCGCTTGAGCGTGCGGTAGACGCGCGCGGCCGTGCCCTTGGTGGTGGTGTCGTGCATGATGTCGTCGATCACCCAGGCCGTGCGCGGGTCGATGGCGCGCGCGGTTTCGTCGCCGGCCTTGACCGGCGTGGTCTGCATCAGGACCTTGCCGGAACGGTCGGTGACGCGGTCGATCAGGTAGGGGGTGACGCGATAGCCGCCGTTGGCGAACACGCTGTAGGCGTTGGCGACCTGCAGCGGGGTGGCGCCGCCGGCGCCCAGCGCCAGCGGCAGCACGGCGGGCCAGCGCGCCTGCTCGAAGCCGAAGCGGGTGAGGTAGTCGCGCGCGTACTCGGGGCCGATGGCCTGCAGGATGCGGATCGACACCATGTTCTTGGACCGGTACAGCCCTTCGCGCAAGGTGAGCATGGGCTCGTAGCGGTTGCCGTCGTTCTTGGGCTGCCAGGCGCGCGAGCCGGTCTGCTCGGCGGTCAGCATGAAGGGCTGGTCGTTGACCTGGGTGGCCGGGGTCATGCCGCGCTCGAGCGCGGCGGCATAGACGAACGGCTTGATGGTGGAGCCGGGCTGGCGCCACGCCTGGGTGACGCGGTTGAACGAGCCGCGGTGGAAGTCGAAGCCGCCTATCATGGCGCTGATCGCGCCGTCGGCCGGCGACATCGATACCAGGGCCGCCTGCAGCGCGGGCATGTTGATGATTTCCCAGGTGTCGCCGTTCTTGTGCAGGTACACCACCGAGCCGCGCCGGATGCGCAGCGCATCCTTGGCGTTGGGGGCCAGCGCGCGGGCCACGATGGCCAGCGCTTTCTTGTCGTCGACGGTGACGATGTCGGTGGCGGTGCGGGCCACGGTCACCGAGGTGGGGCTGGCCGACAGCACCACGCCGGCCAGCAGGTCGTCGCTGTCGGGCGCCTGGTCCTGCACGCTGTCGAGGATTTCGTCGAAGGCCTGGGCGTCTTGTTCGATGCCGTCGGGCAGGTCGATCTGCGCCTGCGGGCCGGGATAGGGCGCGCGCCGGGTGTAGTCGAGCACGCCCGCGCGCACCGCGCGATAGGCGGCCTGCTGGGCCTTGGAATCGATAGTGGTGTAGACGTCGATGCCGTGCGTATAGGCGCCGTCCTGGTAGATGCTGTACATCAGCTGGCGCACCAGCTCGGCGGGATACTCGCCGTGGATGGCGAAGCCATGCGCCGGGCCGCCCTCGCTGCCGCGCAGGACGATGGTCTGCGCGCGCGCCTCTTGCACCTGCTCGGGCGTCAGGTAGCCCAGCGTCTGCATGCGGCCCAGCACATATTGCTGGCGCGCGGTGGCGCGCGGCAGGCTGGCCAGCGGGTTGGCGCGCGAGGGCGCCTTGGGAATGCCGGCCAGCATGGCGGCCTCGGCCGGGGTGACCTCCGACAGCGGCTTGCCGAAATAGGTGCGCGACGCGGCGGCAAAGCCGTATGAGCGGTGGCCCAGGTAGATCTGGTTCATGTAGAGCTCGAGGATCTGGTCCTTGGTGAGCTCGGCTTCTATCTTGTAGGTGAGCAGCAGTTCATAGAACTTGCGCGAGTACGTCTTTTCGGAGGACAGGTAGAAGTTGCGCGCCACCTGCATGGTGATGGTGCTGCCGCCCTGGCTCTTGGACAGCTTGACCATGTTGGTCAGCACGGCGCGCGCCACGCCCATCCAGTCCACCCCGCCATGCTGGTAGAAGCGGTCATCCTCGGCGGCCAGCACGGCCTGCTTCATGACCTGCGGGATTTCGTCGGCGCGCAACACGTTGCGGTGTTCTTCGCCGAACTCGCCGATCAGCACGCCATCGGCGGTATAGACGCGCAAGGGCACGCGCGGCCGGTAGTCGGTCATGGCGTGCAGCTCGGGCAGGCTGGGCCAGGCCAGCGCCAGGGCCAGCCCCAGCGCCAGCGCGCCCGCGGCGCCCAGGCCGGCCACGGCCACGCCCGCTTTGATCAACAGGGATTTGCGAAACAGCCGCGGCCCGCCGGGCGGGGGCGGCTTGGTGGATTGCGAAGACGTATTCATCGGTGCCGATTCTAGGGCAGAACACCATAGACCGGCATCTGGGGGAATTGGTTTCCGTAACCAAACGTGCACGGCGCCGCGCCGGCGTAATGCGGGACGGATCGGACCGATCCCCCGCCGGGGCGGGGGCCGGACTCAGGGCTTGAGGTGCTCGGTGAAGAATTTTTCCATGGCGGCGTAGAACTCGAACTTGTTCTCGTCGTTGTGGAAGCCATGGCCTTCGTTGTCCTTGACCATGTACTCGACCTCGACGCCGCGCTGGCGCAGCGCCTGGACGACCTGGTCGCTCTCGGCCTTGTTGACGCGCGGGTCCTTGGCGCCCTGGGCGATGAACAGCGGCGTCTTGATGCGGTCGACGTGCAGCGCGGGCGAGGTGGCTTCCAGGCGCGCCTTGTCGCGCACCGGGTCGCCCACCATGTCCTGCATCTTGGCCAGCAGCGGCTTCCAGTAGGGCGGTATGGTGTTCATGAAGGTGAACAGGTTGGATACCCCCACGTAGTCGACCGCGGCCGCGTACAGGTCGGGCGTGAAGGCGACGCCGGCCAGCGTGGCGTAGCCGCCATAGCTGCCGCCGTAGATGCCGATGCGCCGCGGGTCGGCGATGCCCTGGTCGATCAGCCATTGCACCCCGTCGGTGATGTCGTCCTGCATCTTCAGGCCCCATTGGCCGAAGCCGGCTTCCCAGAACTTGCGGCCGTAGCCGGTCGAGCCGCGGAAGTTCATCTGCAGTACGCAGAAGCCGCGGTTGGCCAGGAACTGCACTTCCGGGTTGTAGCCCCAGCCGTCGCGCGCCCAGGGCCCGCCGTGCGGGTTGACGATGCAGGCCAGGTTCCTGGGCGCGCGTCCGGCCGGCAGGGTGAGATAGCCGTGGATGGTCAGGCCGTCGCGGCTCTGGTAGCTGACGGGCCGCACCGGCGCCATGTCGGCCTCGGGAATGGCGGGATTGATGTCGGCCAGCTTGTGCAGGCTGTCGCGCCGCGCGTCGTACAGATAGCGCGACCCCGGCGTGCGGTCGTTGTAGGCGGCCACGATGAAGGTGTCCTCGTCGCGGTTCCAGCCCTGCAGCGCGAAGTCGTAGCCGGGCAGGGCGCGCGCCAGCCGGGCGTACAGGGCTTCGGTCTCGGCGTCGAAAAACCGGTGGCGCGGCTTGTCGGTCTGGTAGGAGGCGACGGTCAGCACCTTGCGCTTGCGCGAATAGCCGGCCGCGTCGAGGTCCACCTCGTCCGGTTCGAATACGGGTTGCTCCACGTCGGGCGTGGCCGGGTCGATGACCACCAGGGCCAGCTTGTCGCGGCCGCGGTTGCTCAGGGCGTACAGCTTCCTGTCGTCGAAGGTGAAGAAGGCCGGGCTGACGCTCACGCGGTAGTCGGTGGTGATGAGCGGGCGAAACGGCGCGGCCTCGTCGTCGCGGTAGAGCAGGGTGGTGTTCAGGCCGTCGCTGGTGATGGCGGCGCGCACCTTGCCGGCATGGTCGGTCTGCCAGCCCACCACGTTGCCCGGGTTCTGCGCGACCAGTTCGGCCGCCCCGGTGCGCACATTGACGCGGTAGACATCGAACACCTGCGGGTCGCGCCGGTTGTGGCTGATCAGCACGTGGTCGGGGTCGTCGGGCAGGTCGTCCTCGATCGAGGCGCGCACCCCCTCGTAGGGGGTGAGGTCGGCGACCTGGCCGGTGCGCGCGTTGACGGCCAGGACGTGGAAATTCTCGTCGCCGCCGAAGTCTTTCTGGTAGAGCACGGTGTCGTCGCCCTTCCAGAAGAAATTGCTGATATCGCGCGCGGTTTCGCTGGTCAGCTTGCGCGGCTCGCCGGCCGGCACGCCGTCGGCCAGCGCCTGCACGTAGATGTTCATGCGCGGCGGCTGGCCGTCGATGCTGACCGGCTGCATGAAGCCCAGCGTCTTGCCGTCGTCGGCCAGGCGGAAGTAGCCGCGCTCGGGGTTGCGGAAGAAGTCCTTGAGCGGATAGGCGCGCGGGGGCTGGGCGGCCGCGCCCAGCGTGGTGCCGATCAGGCCGGCGGCCAGGACGGTGCGCTTGATGAGGGTGAGCAAGGGGAACCTCCGGAGAATGCGGGCGCGGCGCGGCCGCGCGATACGGCGTTGGGCGTGCCGCCGGCGCCGGCGACCGTGTCGATCATGCCACAGGCGCGCCGGCAGTGTCGAACGGCCCCGATATGCGGGATAATCGCGCCCATGTCATCGGGAGAAATCATGCGCATTGCACGGATTGCCGCGGTTGCGGGGGTGGTGGGGCTGGCTGGCTGCTCGGTGGGCACCGCGCCAGGGGCCGGCGCCGTGTCGGGCAACTACAAGCTGCAGACCAACTATCAGGACGCCTATCGCTACGCGACGGTGCAGGCCGAGCGCTGCCTGGTGGGCCAGGGCGGCTACCGGGTGGTGGGCGAACTCGACGACAACGCGCGCACCGGCCTGGTGCGGGTCGTGGCGCCGTTCTTCGACGGCGAGATGGCGCGCGTGGAGATCGGCGCCATCGATGCGCACAGCTCCAACGTCTATATCGGCATGTGGGGCAAGAGCATCTGGAATACCGACGCGCTGCGCGCCATGCGCGAAGCGGTCGTGTACGGAGTGCCGTCCTGCGTGGCCTATATGCCGGGCGATCCGGCGCCGACCGAGGAAGTCTGGCGCCTGCCCAACCGCTAGGCTCAGTCGCCGCCGGGGCGGCGCTGGATGATCTTGAACGTGGCGGTGGCCTTGGCCACCAGTTCACCGGCGCTGTCGCGGATCTCTCCTTCGCAGAAGGCGATCGACGCGCCGCGGCGCAGGCAGCGCGTTTCGATGACCAGGTCGCCGCGCCCCGGGGACATGAAGCTGGTGTTCATGTCGATGGTGGCCACGCCGACTTCGGGGGTGTCGCCGCGGATGGCGGCGCCCAGGGTGAAATCCAGCACGCTCATCAGCGTGCCGCCGTGGATGTCGCCGCGGCTGTTGACCAGGTCGGCGCGCGCCGGCAGCCGGGTGCGGGCGGTGCCGTTGCCCGAGTGCTCGGGAACCACCCCGAGCAACTGCATGAAGGGAATGGTCAGGCCGAAAAAGTCGGTGTGTGGTGTCGACATGATGGGTAGCTGTTGCGTGACAGATCTGTGGTGAAGGTAAGAGGCGGGCCATAATATCGCTTTTTCCGGCCGCGGCAGGCGGCGACGCTTTTCAGTCATGTCCCAGCTCCAGCGCAAAATCGTGCACATCGACATGGATGCGTTCTATGCGTCGGTCGAGCAGCGCGACAATCCGGCATTGCGCGGCCTTCCGGTCGTGGTGGCCTGGACCGGGCCGCGCTCGGTCGTGTGCGCGGCCTCGTACGAGGCGCGGCGCTATGGCGTGCATTCGGCGATGGCGGCGGCGCGCGCTCAGCGGCTCTGTCCGGACGCGGTCTACGTTCCCCCCGATTTCAATCGCTACCGCGAGGTGTCGCGCCAGGTGCGCGCCATTTTCGCGCGCCACACCGACCTGATCGAGCCGCTCTCGCTGGACGAGGCCTATCTGGACGTGACGTGCAACAAGCTGGGCCTGGCCTCGGCCACCGAGGTGGCGCAGATCATCCGGCGCCAGATACGCGAGGAGACCGGCCTGACCGCCTCGGCGGGCGTGGCGCCCAACAAATTCCTGGCCAAGATCGCCTCCGACTGGAACAAGCCCGACGGCCTGTTCGTGATCAAGCCCTCGCGCGTGCTGGACTTCCTGCAACCCTTGCCGGTGCGCAAGGTGCCGGGCGTGGGCAAGGTCATGCAGGCGCGCCTGGAGCAACTGGGCATCCAGACGGTGGGCGACCTGAGCCGCCATTCGGTGGCCGAGCTGGAGCAGCGTTTCGGGCGCTATGGCGTGCGCCTGTACGAGCTGGCGCGCGGCATCGACGAGCGCGCGGTGCAGGCGGACCAGCCGGCGCAGCAGGTTTCGGCCGAGACGACGTTCGACACCGACCTGGCGCTGGAGGCGCTGGGCGAGGCGCTGGAGCGGCTGGCGGCCAAGGTATGGGAGCAGGGCGCGAAGAAAGGGCGCATCGGGCGCACCACGGTGTTGAAGCTGAAGACCGACCGCTTCCGCATCCTGACGCGCAGCCTGACGCTGATGCAGCCGCCGGGCTCGGCGGCGGAGCTGGCGGCGATCGCGCGCCAGCTTTGTACCCGCGTGGACCTGCCGGCGCACACGCGCTACCGGCTGGTCGGGGTGGGGATGAGCAATTTCCCCGACGCGCAGGCCGAGGCGCCGCGCCAGGCGGAGCTGTTCGGCGACGCCTTCTAGTCGACCAAGACCGGACGCGCTCCCTAGGGGAGCAGGCGCGCCTTGACCTGCTGCGACAGCGCGGCCATGTCGGCGCGGCCGGCCAGCTTCTGCTTCAGGATGGCCATGACCTTGCCCATGGCGGGCGCGCCCGTGACGCCTTGCGCGCTGACTTCGGCCAGCGCGGCATCGACGGCGGCGGCCACTTCCTCGGGCGCGGCCGCCTGGGGCAGGAATTCCTGCAGCACGGCCAGCTCGGCTTTCTCGTGTTCGGCGGTTTCGGTGCGTCCGGCCTGCTCGAACGCGGCGATCGATTCGCGCCGCTGCTTGACCTGCTTCTCGATGACGGCGGTGATTTCCGCGTCGCTCAGTTCGCGGCGCTCGTCGACTTCGCGCTGCTTGATGGCGGCCAGCAGAAAGCGCAGCGTGGCCAGGCGATCGGTGGCCTTGGCGCGCATGGCGTCCTTGACCGAGTCGGACAGGCGGGCTTTGAGCGTATCGTGGCTCATGACGGAATCCTTGGATAGGTGACGGCAAACCGCTATTTTCGCCGCCCGGGGGCGGGGCCGCAAACGGCGCGCGATACGGGCCTTTTAAAAGATGTAGAATAAATGCATGTTTTAATTTTTCGCAGCCACATCGAAGGAACCGCAGTATGTTGAGCCCCGAAGTCCGCGCGCTGGTCAAGGCCACCGCGCCCGTCCTGAAAGAACACGGCGAGGCGCTGACGCGCCATTTCTATACGCGCATGCTGGGCGGCAACCCAGAGTTGCGCCAGCTGTTCAACCAAGGCCACCAGCAAAGCGGCCAGCAGCAGCAGGCGCTGGCCGCCGCGGTGGCGGCCTATGCCGAGCATATCGACGATCCCTCGGTCCTGCTGCAGGTGGTCGAGCGCATCGCCCACAAGCACGTCAGCCTGGGCGTGCGCGCGGAACACTACGCCATCGTCGGCAAGCATTTGCTGGCCTCGATCCGCGAGGTGCTGGGCGAAGCGGCCACCGACGAACTGATCGACGCCTGGGCGGCCGCCTATGGCCAGCTGGCCGATCTGCTGATCGGACGCGAGCGCGCGCTGTACGCCGCCGCTGCTTCCCGCGACGGCGGCTGGACCGGCTGGCGCGCCTTCAAGGTGGTGCGCAAGACGCCGGAAAGCGCCGAGATCACCTCGTTCTACCTGGCGCCGGCCGACGGCGGCGCCACTCCCGACTACCTGCCGGGCCAATACGTATCGGTGCGGGTCTACGTGCCCGAGCTGGGCCTGATGCAGCCGCGCCAGTACAGCCTGTCCGAGGCGCCGGGCATGCCGGGGCAACTGCGCATTTCGGTCAAGCGCGAGGCCGGCTCGCCCGCCGGCATGGTGTCGGGCACGCTGCACAATCGCATCAACGAGGGCGATGTGCTGGACGTGTCGCCGCCGCAGGGCGATTTCACGCTGGACGCCGAGGACGGCCGGCCGGTGGTGCTGCTCAGCGGCGGGGTGGGGCTGACGCCGATGGTGTCCATGCTCAACCACCTGACGGCGCGCGACGACGGCCGGCAGATCCGCTTCGTGCATGCCTGCCGCGAGGCCGGCGTGCATGCGATGAAGGAACATATCAACGCGCTGGCCGCCAAGCGGCCGAATGTGCGCAAGGCGGTGTTCTACGAGCGCGTGGGCGCGGACGACCGGCGCGGCGTCGACTACGACTACGAAGGCCGGGTCGATCTGCATGCGATCCGCGACGAGGTGATCCTGCCCGACGCGGACTACTACCTGTGCGGTCCGTTGCCCTTCATGCAGGCGCAACGGCGCGCCCTGGCCGACCTGGGCGTGGCCGAGCACCGCATCCATGCCGAAGTGTTCGGCACCGGCGGCGTGGCATAGCGGTGTATGCTTGCCGCGTTCCGCCGCCCATCCCGCGCCAGCCATGCAACTGAACCGTTTCACTGACTTCGGCCTGCGCGTCATGATGTACCTGACGCAATGCCGCGACCGCACCGTACCCGTGACGATTCCCGAAATCGCCGCGCGGTTCGAGATTTCGCGCAACCATCTGGTCAAGGTCGTGCATTTCCTGTCGCAGCAGGGCTGGATCGTGGCGACGCGG
Source organism: Bordetella bronchiseptica (assembly GCF_900636925.1). Classification (NCBI taxonomy): domain Bacteria; kingdom Pseudomonadati; phylum Pseudomonadota; class Betaproteobacteria; order Burkholderiales; family Alcaligenaceae; genus Bordetella; species Bordetella bronchiseptica. The sequence continues at coordinate 2,912,092 of NZ_LR134326.1, read as the reverse complement.
GGCAAGGGCGGCGGACTGCGGCTGGCGCGCGACGCGGTCGAGTACCGCATCGGCGAACTGGTGCGCGTGCTCGAAGACCAGGGGGCGCTGGTCAATTGCGCCCAGCCTCCCTGTGTGCTCAATGGCGCCTGCCGCCTCAGCGGTGCGCTGGCCGAGAGCCTGCAGGCGTTCTACCGCACGCTGGACGGCTATACGCTGGACGACCTGGTGCGCGCGCCCACGGCCCTGGCCATCGTGCGCCTGCACCGGGCCGCGTAGGTCCGGCCGCGCCGGCGGCGGCCAACCTTAGGTTATGGCCGCTGTCCGGATTGCTATTTGGCGCGGCGCGCGCCGCTATCCCACAATGACGCCTGGATGATTTCTTGCGGGATATGACATGCGCGTCTGCGTCGTTGGCGCCGGTGTGGTGGGGGTGACGTCGGCCTATTTCCTGGCGCGCCAGGGGCATGAGGTGGTGCTGGTCGACAGCCATGCGCAGCCGGCCGAGGCGTCGAGCTACGCCAACGGCGGGCAGCTCAGCTACAGCTATGTGGCGCCGCTGGCCGGCCCCGGCGTGCTGCCCAGCGTGCCGGGCTGGCTGCTGCGCAGCGATTCGCCGCTGCGCTTGCGGCCCAGGCTCGATCCGCATCAGTGGCGCTGGTGCCTGCAGTTCGCGCTGGCCTGCCGCGCTTCGGTGGCCGAGCGTTCGACCGCCCAGCTGCAGACGCTGTCCTACCTCAGCCGCGACGTCATGGACGGCCTGCTGGCGCAGGAGGAACTCGAATTCGGCCATGTGCGCAACGGCAAGCTGATCGCCTATCGGGACCATGCCTTGCTGGAGAAGGCCCGTCGGCTGGTGGCCTACCAGGCTTCGCTGGGCGCCGAGCAGCAGGTGCTCGATGCCGCGCAGACGCTGGCGCTGGAGCCGGCCCTGGCCGGGCTGGGCGCCAGCCTGGCCGGCGCCGTCTACACCCCGAGCGAAGAGGCCGGCGATTGCCGCCAGTTCACCGAGGCGCTGTTCGCACGCCTGCAGCAGCTGGACAACGTGCAGTGCCTGATGTCCAACCCGGTGCGCGGACTGTGGCGCGAAGGGCGGCGCATCGTGGCGGTGCAGGCCGCGCAGGGCGATATCGGCGTGGACGCGGTGGTGCTGGCCACCGGCGTGGGCACGCGCGCCTTGCTCAAGCCGCTGGGCCAGGACGTGCCGCTGTATCCGCTCAAGGGCTACAGCCTGAGCGTGCCGCTGCCCGTCGGCGATACGACGGCGCCCGCCATCAGCGTGACCGATTACGAACGGCGCATCGTCTACGCGCGCATCGGCCGCGTGCTGCGCATCGCCGCCATGGTGGATATCGGCGGCGCCGACGCCGCCATCGAGCCCGCGCGCATCGACCTGCTCAAGCGCCAGGTGGCCGAGGCGTTCCCGCAGCTGGACCTGAGCCAGGCCGTGGCCTGGGCGGGCCTGCGGCCGGCCACGCCGACCGGCAAGCCGCTGATCGGCGCCAGCCGCGCGGCCGACAACCTGTGGCTGAATATCGGCCAGGGCGCGCTGGGTTTCACGCTGGCCTGCGGCAGCGCGGCGCTGCTGACCGCGCAGATGTCGGGCCTGGAACTGCCCATCGACGCCACGCCGTTCGAACCCCACCTTCGGCGTGCCTGTCCCCGCACGGGGACAGGCACCCGCTGAATCTGGGCGTGCCTGCATTGCACGGGGACAGGCACCCCACCGGCACCTGCTGCGTTTTCCGCGTTCAGTGGAAGTTGCGGCTGGCGGCGGCCAGGCCGTCCTGGCTGAGCTGGCCCAGCAGGCTGCTCAGGTCCACCAGGCGCTGCGCCACCAGGTGGCGCACGCCATCGACGCTCTGCCAGGTGCCGTAGATGCCCAATAGCGTGGCGTCCAGCAGTTCGCGGCGCTGCCGTTCGATCAGCTCGGGACGCACCACGGCATTGATGGGGCCGGTTTCGTCTTCGAGCGTGACAAAGATGGTGCCCTTGGCGGTCTGCGGCCGCTGGCGCACCGTGACGATGCCGCAGGCGCGCGCCAGCCGGCGATTGGGGTAGGTATTGAGGACCGCGGCGGTCTGGAAATTGCGCGCGGCCAGTTGCGGCCGCAGCAGCGCAAGCGGATGGCGGCCCAGGGTCAGCCCGACGCTGCGGTAGTCGGCGGCGACGGTCTGGCCTTCGGACGGCGCCGGCAGCGCGGGCGTTTCGGTTTCGACGATCACGGCTTCGCGCAGCAGGTCGCGGCTTTGTGCGCTGGCGGCCGCTTGCCAGCTGGCCAGGCGGCGATGGCCGGCCAGGGTGCGCAAGGCATCGGCGGCGGCCAGTGCGTCGAGCGCCTGGCGCGGCAGCCCGGCGCGGCGCGCCATGTCGGCGGTATCGGCGAAGGGCCGGCGCACGCGCGCCTGTTCGATGGCGCGCGCGCTGTCCTCGCGCAGCCCCTTGACCAGGTTCAGGCCCAAGCGCACGGCGGGCCGCGCCGCGCCGGGCGCGTCCTGCAGGCTGGCCTCCCAGCCGCTGTACAGCACATCGGCCGGCAGCACCCGCACGCCATGGCGGCGGGCGTCCTGCACCAGCTGGGCCGGCGCGTAGAACCCCATGGGCTGAGAATTCAGCAGGGCCGCGAGGAAGGCCTCCGGTTCATGGCATTTGAGCCAGGAGCTGGCATAGGCCAGCAGCGCGAAGCTGGCGGCATGGCTTTCGGGAAAACCGTATTCGCCAAAGCCTTCGATCTGGCGAAACAGGGCCTGCGCGAAGTCGGCCGTATAGTTGCGTGCCAGCAGGCCGCCCACCAGCTGGGCGCGGAACTTGTCGACGCCGCCCTTGCGCCGCCAGGCCGCCATCGAGCGGCGCAGCGCGTCGGCCTCGCCGGGGGTAAAACCGGCGGCGTCGACCGCGATCTGCATGACCTGCTCCTGGAAGATCGGCACGCCGAGCGTGCGCGCCAGCGCCTTGCGCACCGCCGGCCCGGGGTAGGTGATGTCTTCGCGCCCCTGGCGCCGCCGCAGGTAGGGGTGCACCATGCCGCCCTGGATCGGGCCGGGCCGCACGATGGCCACCTGCACCACCAGGTCGTAGTATTGGCGCGGCCGCAGGCGCGGCAGCATGCTCATCTGCGCGCGCGACTCGATCTGGAACACGCCTATCGTGTCGGCCGCGCAGATCATGTCGTAGGTGGCGTCGTCGTCGGGCGGAATCTCGTGCAGCGCCAGCGGCCGGCCACGCCGCTGGCCGGCCAGCGCCAGCGCGCGGCGCAGCACCGACAGCATGCCCAGCGCCAGCACGTCCACCTTCAGCAGCCGCAGCGCGTCGAGATCGTCCTTGTCCCATTGCACCACGCTGCGCCCGGGCATGGCGGCGTTTTCGATCGGCACCAGGCGCGACAGCTTGCCGCGCGAGATCACGAAGCCGCCGGGATGCTGCGACAGGTGGCGCGGAAAACCCATCAGCGTTTCGGCCAGCTCGGCCCATTGGCGCGCCACCCGCGAGGCCGGATCCAGGCCGCAGGCGGCGAGCGAGCGCAGCATTTCCTTCTTGCCGTCCCACCATTGGTGCGCCCGCGCCACGGCGTCGATGATGCCGTTGTCCACGCCGAGCGCGCGCCCGGTATCGCGCAGCACGCTGCGCGGCCGGTACGAGATGACCACGGCGGTCAGGGCGGCGCGCTGGCGGCCGTATTTCTCGTAGATGTACTGGATGACTTCCTCGCGCCGCTGGTGTTCGAAGTCGACGTCGATATCGGGCGGTTCGTTGCGCTCCTTGCTGATGAAGCGCTCGAACAGCGTGTTGCCGCGCGCGGGATCGACCGCGGTGATGCCCAGGCAATAACAGACCGCCGAGTTGGCCGCCGAGCCGCGGCCCTGGCACAGGATGCCTTGCGAGCGGGCGTAGCCGACGATGTCGTAGACCGTGAGGAAATAGGCCTCGTAGCGCAGTTCGTTGATCAGGGCGAGCTCTTTTTCGACCTGGGCGGCGACCGCCGGCGTCATGCCCTCGGGAAAGCGTTGCCGGGCGCCCAGGTAAGTCTGCTGGCGCAGGTAGGAGGCGGGCGTATGGCCGGCGGGCACGATTTCGTCGGGGTATTCGTATTGCAATTCGTCCAGCGAGAAGGTGCAGCGCCGTGCGATGGCCAGCGTCTGGGCCAGGGCCTGGGCCGGATAGAGGCTGGCCAGGCGCAGGCGCGAGCGCAGGTGGCGTTCGGCGTTGGCGGCCAGGTCATAGCCGCACTGGCCGACGCTGCGCCCGGTGCGGATGGCCGCCAGCGTGTCGTGCAGGGGCTTGCGCGAACGGCGGTGCATCTGCGCCTGGCCCAGTGCGACGATGGGCAGGCCGCTGGCGTGGGCGGCGTGCTCGACGGCGGCGCGGTGCAGGTCGTCGCGGCAATGGTGCAGCAGGGTCAGGCCGATCCAGGCGCGGCCGGGGCATTGCGCGGCCAGCCAGCGCGCTTGTTCGGCCAGGCGTTCGGCGGCCAGGCCGGGCAGCGGCGCCAGGATGGCCAGGCAGTCGGGCATGCCGCGCAGATGCGCGTTGTCGCCGGCGGGCGCTTCGATGTCGGCCGGCGTCAGCAGGTACTGGCCCTTGGCGGCGCGGCCGCGCCCCAGCGTGATCAGTTCGGCCAGGTTGCCGTAGCCTTCGCGGTTCTGCGCCAGCAGGGTCAGGTCCAGCGGCGGCGCGTCGGCACCGGCCTGCAGGGTGAAGCTGCTGCCGATGATGAGCGGCAGTTTCTGTTCGCGCGCCTCGACGTGGGCGCGCACCACGCCGGCCAGCGAACATTCGTCGGTCAGGGCCAGCGCGGCGTAGCCGAGTTCGCCCGCCCGCGTGACCAGTTCCTCGGGATGCGAGGCGCCCTGCAGGAACGAGAAGTTCGATTGGCAATGCAGTTCGGCGTAGCCGGGCAGGATGGCGGACATGGCGCTTCTCAGGCAAACAGGCCGTGCAGGAACCAGCGCGCCTGGCGGGCGTCGCGTTCCCGGTACAGCCAATAGCGCGCCCCGGCGGCGTCCTCGGCCACGAAGTAGTCGCGCACGGTCAGGGCGGCGTCCCACCAGCCGCTTTCGATGCGTTCGGGGCCGCGCACCAGGCGCAGCGCCTGGCCGTTATAGGTGGGGCGGTGCTGCTGGATGCTCAGGGGCAGGGCGGGAGACAGCAGCCAGAAGGGGCGCTCCAGCCGCTCGGGCTGGTCCGCGGCGGGGTCCGCCGGGGGCGGGTCGTGCGCGGCCTGCCAGCGATTGGCCTGTTCGGGGCGGTGATCGGCCGCCGGCCGGGCGCGCCGCACCCGTTCGCGGCCCAGGCGGGCGCCCAGCAGGTCGAGCAGGCGGGCATGATCGGCCGGCGTGCCGCCGGGCTCGGGAAACAGGCAGGTGCTGGCGGCCGGTTGGGGCACGGTGTCGGGCGCGTGCAGGCCGACGGCGATGGCCGGCGCGGGCAGGACCAGGCGCCCCAGCCGCTCGCGCAGCAGGCCGAGCAGATGGTGCGCCTGCCAGGCCGGCTGGGCCAGTGCCAGCGTCAGTTCGGTGGGCGCGCAGGCGTGCCGGCCGCGCTCGTGGTCCAGGCGCAGCACGATGCGCTCGACCGCCCGCTGGTGCGCCGCCAGCCAGCCGCCGAGCTGTTCGCACAGGCGTTGCGCGACATGCAGCAGGGCAGGCGCGTGTTCGACATAGTCCGTCAGTTCGATGCGGCGCGTGAAGCTGGCGGGCGGCTGGACCCAGGCATGGGCCTGGGCGGCCTGGCCATAGGCGGCGTCCAGCGCGCGCAGCAGTTCGACGCCGCCGCGCCGCTGCAGGCCGCCGCGCGGCAGGGCGCGCAACTGGCCCAGCGTCTGGCAGCCGATATCGTGCAGCCAGTCCAGCCGCGCCTGGGCCTGTGGCAGCAGCGCGGGCGGCAGGCGGTCGAGGCGGCGCGCCAGCGTGGCGTCGCGCAGGACGCGGCGCGGCGCGCCGCGGGCGGGGTCGCGCGCCAGCAGCCAGGCGCCGGCCGCATGCGGCGCCATGCCCAGGCTGGCATCCAGGCCGAGCGTGCGCAAGGTGGCGGCGATACGCCGGTGCAGGGCGCGCGGGCCGCCAAAGACCTGCAGGCTGGCGCCGACGTCCAGCAGCACGCCGTCTTTGGCCAGGGCCACCTGCGGGGTGTATTGCAGCAGCGCCAGCGCGGCATCCTGCCGGGCCTGCGCTTCGGCCGCCGGCGAGCGTTCCAGCAGGACGGCCTGCGGGGCAATGGCCAGCGCGCCGGCGCGCCGCATGCCGGGCCGGATGCCGGCCAGGCGCGCGGCGGGCGAGCAGGCGCCCACGCATTCGCGCTCGAGCACGGCGCACGCGTCCTGGTCACGAGACCAGTGCGGGCGTACGGCGTCCAGCGACAGGCTGCGCAGGAAGACGGCGATCCAGAGGCGCATGGGGAGCGGGAAAAACGGACAGGCCGGCGCCGGCTTCGAGGCCGACATGGACAGGGTGCTCGCAGGCGGGGCCGCGGCGCTTGACGATGCGTATCGACAGGCCGCCAGGCGCCGGCGCCAGCGCCAGGCGCAGCACGGCCGGCGAAGCGTGCTGTTCGGCGGCGGCCGGGCGCAGGGCCACGAACAGCGCATCGCCGCCCTGGGCGGCCAGGTGCAGGCGGCGCAGCGATTCGGGGCGTACCTGCGGCAGCCAGCACAGCAGGGCGGCGCAACTGCCGGCCTTGAGGATCTGCTCGGCCGCCCACAAGGCGTCGGCGGGCCGTTCGGGCGCCACCCACAGCAGCTGGCGCGGATCCAGCCGCCAGCTTGCCCAGCTGGCGATATGCGGCGCATGCGGCGGCTGCACCAGCGCGATGGCGCGGCGGGCCTCCAGTTGGGCCAGGGCGGGGCGCAGCAGGCGGATCTCGCCGCTGCCCGGCTGGGGCAGCAGCAGTTCGACCAGGGCGCCCAGCGGCCAGCCGCCGCCGGGCAATTGTGCCGACAGGTCGGCGTAGCCGGTGGGCAGTTTGCGCGTCGGGCCATGCGCCAGTTGCGTGGCGCGCCAGAGGGCGGGATGGATGCGTTCGGGGGCCAGCATGGTCAATCTCTATTTCACTGTATAAATATACAGTATTTTCCTGATTGCCAGGAGCCGGCGCGCTATAGAATGGAAAATTCCAGGGCCTGGCGGCCCGCCTGGAGTCGTGCATGGTGTCGAGCGCTTCCATCGAAATTCTGCCCAATCCCGATATTCCCGTTCGGCAGCTGTTCATCCTGCTGCATGGCGCCGGCGGCGCGCCGGATGACATGGCCGCGCTGGCCCGGGCGCTGCGCGCCGCCTTCCCCGCTTCGGCGGTGATGATTCCCGAAGGCTTCGAGCCCTGCGACGGCGGGCCGCGCGGACGGCAGTGGTTCGCGCTGCAAGGGATCACCGACGAGAACCGTCCCGAACGGGTGGCGCGGGCCATGCCGGCGCTGTTCGATTATGTCCGGGCCGCGCAGCAGCGCCTGGGCCTGCTGCAGTCCGATACGGCGCTGGCCGGCTTCTCGCAGGGCGCGATCATGGCGCTGGAGGCCGTGATCGCGCACGACGGGCTGGCCGGGCGGGTGCTGGCGTTCTCGGGCCGCTACGCGCAACTGCCGCGCAGCGCGCCGCAGTACACCACCATTCATCTCCTGCACGGCGCGGCCGACGCGGTCATGAGCGTGGCGCATGCGCAGGCCGCCCAGGAACGCCTGGACGCCCTGCATGGCGATTCGACCATCGACGTGGCCACGCAGGTGGGCCATCAATTGCATCCTGCCCTGATCCAGCGCGCCATCGTGCGCCTGCAGACCTGCGTGCCGCTGCGCAGCTGGGAAGAGGCGCTGGGCCTGAAGCAGGCTCCGCCCGACGGCTCCACGCTGCACTGAACGCGTTCATTCCCAGCCGCCGCCCAGCGCCAGGAACACGGCGATCTGGTCGCCGGCCAGTTGCGCCTGCGAGGCCGCCAGCGCGCTTTCGTTGCCGGCCAGCGTGCGCTCGGCATCGAGCACGGTCAGGTAATCGGTCTTGCCCAGCCGGAACAGCTGGCGGGCCTGCGCGGCGGCCTGCGCGCCTTGTTCGCGCGCGGCGCGCAGCGCGGCGTCGCGGTCGAGCTGGCGCGCATAGGTGACCAGCGCGCTTTCCGTTTCGCGCAAGGCATTGAGCACGGTGGCGTCGAAACGCGCCAGCGCGCCCTTGGTCGAGGCCTCGGCCTGGGCGATGCGCGCCTGGGCGGCGCCGGTGTCGGGCAGGGTCCAGCTGATCAGCGGGCCGACGCTCCAGCTGAAGGTGCCCGGCTCGCCGAACAGCGCGGCGGGACCGGCCGAGGCGCCGGACAGACCCAGCGAAATCTTCGGATAGAGATCGGCGGTGGCCACGCCGATGCGGGCGGTGGCGGCGGCCAGGCTGCGTTCGGCCTGGCGGATGTCGGGCCGGCGGCGCAGCAGCGCCGCGCCGTCGCCCACCGGAATGGCCTGGGCCAGCCGCGGCGGGCGGACACAGGCCAGCAGGCTTTGCGGCAATTCGGCCGGGGCGTGGCCGGTCAGCGCCGCCAGGCGGTACAGCGCGGTGCGCTGGCCTGCCTGGAAGGGCGGCAGTTCGGCCTGCAGTTGTTCGAGCTGGCTGCGCGCGCGCGCGACGTCCAGCGTGGTGCCGCGGCCGGCGGCCAGCAGGCGCTGCACGGCATCGACCGATTGCTGCTGCACCTGCACCGAGTGGCGCGCCGAGTCCAGTTGCATGCCGGCGGCGCACAGGTCGGCATAGGCGCGCGCGGTTTCGGCGGCCACCGTCACGCGCGCGGCGTCATAGGCCGCCTGGGCGGCCTGGGCGTCGTCCTGCGCGGCCTCGATGGCCCGGCGGATCTGGCCGAACAGGTCCAGCTGGTACGACACGCCCAGTCCGCCCGAGTACGACCAGCTGTCCTGCGGGCGCAGGCCGGGTTGCAGCTCCTGCACGCCCGAGGCATGGCCGAAGGCCGGCGCCGCGCTCACATCCACCGTGGGCTGCTGGCGCGCCTGGGCCTGGCGCGTGACGGCCTGGGCGCGCTCCAGGTTGGCGGCGGCGACGCGCAGGTCGGCGTTGGCCGCCAGCGCCTGCTCGACCAGGCTGTCGAGCTGTCTGTCCTGGTACAGGCGCCACCAGTGCGGCGGCAGTTCGTCCTGGCGGTAGACCGCCTGCTCGCGCGCCTGCACGAACGGCGCGGCGGCGGCCGGACGCTTGGCCGCCGCCTGCTCGGGCAGGCGATAGTCGGGACCGACGGCGGCGCAGCCGGCCAGCGCCAGGGCCGGGATCAGCGGCAGGAGAGAGCGTATGGACATGACAGCAACGATGCGAAAAAAGCGGAATCAGGATGGGCGGGGGCCGGCTTGGTCGATGGCGACGGTGGCGGTCTGGCCGGCCACCAGCCGCACGCCGGCGGGCACCTGGTCGATCCGTACGCGCACCGGGATGCGCTGGGCCAGCCGCACCCAGTTGAAGGTCGGATTGACGTTGGGCAGCAGATTGGCGCCGGTGCTGCGGTCGCGGTCGGCGATGCCCAGCGCGATGCTCTCGACATGGCCGTGGATCGCGCGCGAATCGCCCATCAGCGTGACGGTGACGCCATCGCCTTCATGGATGCGCGCCAGCTTGGTTTCCTCGAAATAGCCTTCGACGTAGAACGAGCCGGCGTCGACCAGCGCCATCACGGGCTTGCCGGCGCTGGCGTAGGAGCCGGCGCGCAGGTCCAGGTTGGTGATCCGTCCGGCCACGCCCGCCACCACGCGGCTGCGCGCCAGGTTGAGCCGGGCGGTGTCCAGCTGCACTTCGGCCTGCGCGCGCGCGGCCTCGATCTGCTGCAGGCGCGCCTGGCTCTGTTCGAGCGCTTCGGCGGCCACCAGCTGGCCCAGGGCGCGATTGCGCTTGACGTCGCGCAGCGCCTGCTCGTGCGCCACCTGCTGCGCGCGCAGCGCCGCCTGCGCCTGGTCGCAGGCCAGCTGGAAGCGCGCCCGGTCGATCTCGAACAGGACGTCGCCGGCCTGCACGTCCTGGTTGTCGCGCACCGGTACGGCGGTCACCAGCCCCGAGACGTCGGGGGCAACCTGCACCACATAGGCCTTGACCCGGCCGTCGCGCGTCCAGGGTTCGAGTTCGTAATGCGCCCATAGCTGCCAGCCGGCATACACGGCAGCGGCCACGACGACAGCGGTGACGGCGAATTTGCCGAGCGCGGCGGCACGCAGCGATTGCGGGAATTTCATCTTCTTATCTCTGGAAAATATGCGGGGAAATCAGCGAGGCGCCATACAGCAGCACGATGAACAGCGCCAGGTCGAACAAGGCCGGATGCCACACCAGCCGGTAGAAGCCGATGCGTGCCAGCGCGCGCCGCGCGATCCAGGCCACGCCCAGCGTCAGCACGCCCAGCACCAGCAGCCAGGGGAAATAGACGCCGTACAGATTGAATTCGCCGATCATGATGCAGGGGACTCCACGTCGCGGCCCGGACGGTAGGCGGCGGCCTCGGGAAAGAACGCGCGGCGCAGCCCGACCAGCGCCACCACGGCGCGTTCGCGCGCCGCATGCGCGACCGGCGTGTTGCTGACGCTGTACAGGGCCCGGTCTATGGTTTGCAGCAGTTCGGCCGGCCGCTCGCCGCCGAGGCGGCCCGGGCGCTTGCGGAACAGGCCGGCCAGCGTGCGCAGCACCGGCTGGATGGCCGGATCGGCCATGGGCAGGTGGCGGCGGGCGCGCTGCAGTTCCGCGATGTCCTTGCCGACTCGCAGGTCCTGCAGCGCGTCGTCGGCCAGTTGGTCGTCGCGCCGCTTGCTCAGCGCCAGCCGCGGCTGCAGCAGGCCGATGCGGTCGAGCATGCGGGCGGTGAAATCGAGGCGGGCCGGCGCGCGGCCCGCGCCGGCCAGCGCGGCCAGCTCCTTCCAGTTGGCGGCCTGGATGCGGCGCGCGCTCCATTCGGCGCTGACGGTGCGGAACACCGCCGCGATGATGGCCGCCACGGCCACGCCGATGATCTGCGCCACGATCGTATCGACGAACGACACCAGGTCGGCCGCGTGCGTGTCCTGCAGCGCCAGCGTGCCCGACAGGCCGAAGAACACGGCCATGGCCTTGCCGGTGGTGGTGGGGCGCGCGATGTAGACGCCGGTGACGAAGGCCACCGGGAAGATGGCCAGCGCGAGCATCTCGAACGAATGCAGGGCCGGCATGATGCCCAGCAGATACAGCGCCGACAGGGGGATCGAGTAAATCGTGTAGGTCAGGAACTGCATGATGCCGGGGACGGGGTTGTCCTGCGCGGCGAAAAAGCAGCTGAAAATGGCGGCCATCATGGCGGCGGTGGCGCCGTTGGTCCATGCGGTGCCGATCCAGAACAGACAGCACACCGAGATGGCCAGCGCGGCGGCCAGCGCCGACAGCAGGGCCAGGCCGTGGTCGCGATGCAGGGCCGCGCCGCGCGTCAGGCGGCGGGTGCGGCCGGTCGGCGCGCCGCCCAGGCCGGCGTGGATATCCTGGCGCAGCACCAGGCAGGCGTCGTAGCTGTCGACCAGTTCGCGCAAGCGCGCGACCAGGCTGGCCAGCAGCGCGTCGTGCCAGCCGGACTGCCGGTCGATCGCGGGCGCCAGGCGCGTCAGCGCGGCGCGCAGCTGCACCGCTTGCTCGCGCGTGGCGTGGGCACTGTCGTCCATCCAGGCCGAGATGTCGGCCAGCACCCTGGCCGCCGGCGGCGGCAGCGCGCGGCCCTGCGCCTGCAGGGCTTGCAGGCGGTCTTCGACGGCCGAGACCGCCGGCGTCAGCGCGGTGATGTGCTCCTGCATGGCGCGCAAGGCGTTGGCGGTCCAGCGGATGTTGCCGGTGTCGAACGGCACGTGGGTCGACAGCAGGCGCAGCTGGGTGATGTCGTTGGCCAGCGCGCGGCGGTCCCTGGCGTGCTGCGCGGCGCCGCGCTGGTTGAGTACATCCTGGATCCAGCTGCGCGCGTCGCGCACGGTGGCGTCCAGGCGGCCCATCATGGCGCGGCCGATGCCGCGCGGCAGCACCACGCTGTGGACCAGCGTGGCGCAGATGATGCCCAGGCTGATTTCCTCGACGCGCGCCAGCGCGGTGTCGAACACCAGCGCCGGGTCGGTCACGCTGGGAAAGCCGATCATGGCGGCGGTATAGCCGGCCAGCATGAAGAGATACGAGCGCGGCGTGCGGTCGAGCACGGCGATGTACAGGCACAGGCCGACCCACAGCACCATGGCCAGCGTCATCAGCACGGGGTAGTTGGCCAGGCGCGGCACGGTATAGATCGTCATGGCCGAGCCGAAGAAAGTGCCGCCCAGGCGGTACACCGCCTTGGAGCGCACGGCGCCGGACCACGGCTGCGCAACGACATAGGCCGTGGTCATGGCCCAGAACGGACGCGGCAGCCCGATGGAGTACGCCAGGTAGAGCGCCAGCATGGCGCCCAGGTAGCACTTGATCGAGAACACCGCCTCATCGGCGGTAGGCAGCTTCATGGGCGGTAGTCCTCCCGCGCGGCGGCCGACTCCCGTCCCAGCGCCGACTTGAGCGAATCGAACACGCGCAGGCAGGTCTCCAGGTCGGCGTCGGCGATGCCCTGGAAAAGCTGGCGGCGCAGTTGCACCAGCACGTTCTCGACCTGTTCGCGCAGGGACTGCCCGGCGGGGGTGAGATGCAGGGTGCGGGCGCGGCGGTCCTGCGGGTCTTCGCGGCGCTCGATCAGGCCGGCGGCGACCAGCTGATCCAGCACGCGCACCAGCGACGGGCCTTCGACGCCCAGCGCCTCGGCCAGCGCGCCCTGGCGCACGCCATCGCCCAGCCGGCCGGTCAGGATGACCGGCCAGGCGGTGGCCTGGGACAGGCCGAAGTCGGCCAGGGCCTTGTCGGCTGCGCTGCGATAGGCGCGCGAAAGCACCATCAGGTTGGCGGTCATGGCCATGAGGCGGTTGTCGGTGGCGGTTTTCATGATCTAGATTGTATCCTATTTAATAGCATCCTATTAATTAGTTTGTATGGATAATTGGCGGGCATTGTGCCGGGCGGGACAATCCGGGGCGTGGCGGGGACGGGCGCGGGTGTGCCTGTCCCCGCTGGGACAGGCACACTGCCGTACGCCATCGACGCTTGACGGGGTGCCTGTCCCAACGGGGACAGGCACCCTTGCCGCTGCGGGGACAGGCGCCCGTGCATGCGGATGCACGCCGGGCAGGGGGATCAGCCGCTGGCGATGACGACCAGGGCGCGCGCCAGCTTGCGGCCTTCGGCGCTCAGGCTGTGCGGCAGGTAGCCGGGAAAGCGCACGCTGTCGTCGCGCTCGAGCAGCACCGTGTGCCCGCCGAAATGCACCCGGATGCGCCCGTCGAGCACGAAGATCAGTTCGTCGCCGCCGTGGTGGGCCTCGGTGTGCGCGCCGTGCGTGCCGACCTCGACCACCATGACCGACAGGCCGCTGTGCGAGCTGCCCAGGGTGATGGCTTCATAGATGTGTTCGCCCGGCCCGGGGGCGGTCGTCATGCGGTGCCGGTCGGCGGCGCGCACGATCTGGATCTCGGTCTGCGGATCGGCTTCGCCCAGCAGGGCCGACAGGCTGCTGCCCAGCGCGCCGGCCACGGTATGCAGGGTGCCGACCGAGGCTGACTTCTCGCCGCGCTCCAGGCGCGACAGAAAACCCTTGTCCAGCCCGCACTGCGCCGACAGCCAGGCCAGGGTGCGTTTCTGCCGCTTGCGCAAGGCCCGGATGCGCAGGCCGATCTGTTCGGGGCTGGGCGCGGGAATGGGCGGCGATTTGGCGGTCATGGGCGGTGGCGGGGAATGCGTCAGCACGCATGATGCCATTTTTGGGCGCGGCCCGCCGTCTTGCGGGTTTTCCCTCGTTGAGTGTTTGGGCAATTATTTGTATGTTGGGCAACAAGTTGCCTATAAGGCAATAACAAGGCAATAAATTGCTCTCGCTTGGCGAGGCGGAACCGAATGGAAAGCATGATGTCGTCTTCTTATACAGTGCAGGACAAGGATGTATTGCGCGCGCGCGTCGACCGCGAAATCGAGTCGCGCGTGAGCGAGCCGCAATGGACGCGCGCCCAGAAAATGGCGCTGGCCTGCCGCATGCTGGCCGAGCAGGGCCACTGGCATGGCGGGCTGGCCGGCCAGATCACGGCGCGCGGCGACGAGCCGGGCACGTACTGGACGCTGCCGTTCGGCGTGGGCGCCGACGAGGCGCGCGCCAGCGAACTGATCCTGATCGACGAGGACCTCAATCCGCTGGACGGCAAATCGCTGCCCAATCCCGCCAATCGCTTCCACATCTGGATTTACCGGCACCGGCCCAACGTGCAGTGCATCGTCCATACCCATCCGCCGGCCGTCTCGGCGCTGTCGATGGTGGGCGAGCCGCTGGTGGTGGCGCATATGGACGCCACGCCGTTCTACAACGATTGCGCCTATCTGCCGCAATGGCCGGGCCTGCCCATCGGCGACAACGAGGGCGAGGTGATTTCGGCCGCGCTGGGCGAGAAGCGCGCCATCCTGCTGGCCAACCATGGCCTGTTGACCGCCGGCAGTTCGATCGAGGAATCCGCCGTCATGGCGCTGTGGATGGAGCAGGCGGCGATGCTGCAATTGCGCGCGCGCGCCATCGGGCCGGTCAAGGCGGTGCCGGGCGAACTGGCGCAGGAATCGCACGACTTCCTGGTCAAGCCCAAGATCCAGTCGCTGACCTTTGCCTATTTCGCGCGGCGCGTGCTGCGGGCCGCGCCCGACTGCCTGGATTGACGCGCGCCGCCGCCAGTTTTTCAGCCATAGACCAAAGAAAGAGGGATCATCATCATGCAGCGACGTCGTTTTCTGACCGCCGCGGCCGCCGGCGCGGGTAGCGCAGTGCTGGCCGCGCCCGCGGTGGCGCAAGAGGCGCCCACCATACGCTGGCGCATGCCCAGCAGCTTTCCGCGCTCGCTCGACACGGTATGGGGCGCGGCCGAGGCCATTACCGCCCGCGTCAGCGAGCTGACCGACGGGAAGTTCGCCATCCGGGCCTTTCCGGCCGGCGAAATCGTGCCGCCCCTGCAGGTGCTGGACGCGGTCCAGAACGGCACCACCGAGTGCGGCCATACCGCCGGTTTCTACTACATGGGCAAGGAGCCCGCGCTGGTGTTCGATACCGGCGTGCCTTTCGGCCTGACGCCGCGCCAGCACAGCGCATGGGTGCTGCAAGGCGGCGGCCAGGCGCTGATCGACGAGCTGTACGCGGGCTTCAACGCCATCGCGATTCCCTGCGGCAACACGGGCGCGCAAATGGGCGGCTGGTTCCGCAAGCAGATGCGCACGCCGGACGATTTCAAGGGCCTGCGCATCCGTACGCCCGGCCTGCTGAGCATGGTGTACCAGAAGCTGGGCGCGATTCCGCAGCAGATCGCCGGCAGCGACATTTATCCCGCGCTCGAGAAGGGTTCGCTGGACGCCGTCGAATTCGTCGGTCCGTACGACGACGAGAAGCTGGGCTTCGCCAAGGTGGCGCAGTACTACTATGGCCCAGGCGTCATGGAGCTGGGCGCCAACCTGTGCCTGAACGTCAACCGCGAGAGCTGGCAGTCCTTGCCCCCGCGCTACCAGGTGGCGCTGCGGGCGGCCTGCGCCATGGCCGGCGAAGAGCTGCTGGCCAAGTACGACGCCCACAACATCCCGGCGCTCAAGCGCCTGGTGGGGCAGGGCGCCAAGCTGCAATCGTGGTCGCCCGAGATCATGGCGGCCATGCAGAAGGCCACGCGCGAGGTGCTGGAAGAGTACGCCGGCAAGAATCCGCGCTTTGCCAAGGTGCTGGAGTCGTGGCGCGCCTTCCGCGCCGACCAGCTGCTGTGGGCCAGCGTCAACGATGGCGCCGCCGAGCGCTACCTGCTGGCCACGCGCGAGAACGGCCTGTAGGCGGCCGCGCGCCGGGGGCCGTCAGCTGCCGCAGTCGGCCCAGCAGTTCGGCGTTTCGTACAGGCGCACCCGGGTCAGGCGCAGGTCCGCGCCATAGTGCCCGTGGTAGTGGGGCGCCAGCGTCGCGAAAATGATGCTGGCCAGGTTCTCGGCCGTGGGAATGCGGTCGAGCACCACCGTCTTGTGGTCCGGCAGCGTATCGAGAAAGCCGCGCACGGCATGGTCGCCCTCGTAGACCAGGAAGGCGTGGTCCCAGACGTCGACGATATGCGTCCTGGCGATGCGCTTGATCTCGGAAAAATCCATCAGCATGCCATTGTCGGAGGCGCCGGGCGCCTGCACGACGTCGCCGCTGAGCGTGACCTCCAGCACGTACCGGTGCCCGTGCAGGTTGCGGCACTGGCTGTTGTGGTCGGGGATGCGGTGGCCTGCGTCGAATTCGAGTCGGCGGGTGACGGAAATCATCGCGCATCTCCCGCGATGGGACGGACAGTCATGGAATACCTATGTATTTATGGGTTTGCAGGCTCAGGCGCCATTGCGGGTGGTCGAGGCAGTACTGCACGGCCTGGGCGGTGTGGGCCGCGCGCGCGGGGCCGTCCATGGGCTGCAGGAAGAAGTGCTCGAACGCCAGGTGGGCGAACGCCTCGGGGCGCGCGTCGGCCTGCGGAAACACCAGCTTGAGCTCGTGGCCGCGCTCGACGACCACCGGCGCCCGGCCCTTGGGGCTGACGCAGATCCAGTCGATGCCAGGCGGCGGCGGCAAGGTGCCGTTGGTTTCGATGGCCACCGTGAAACCCTGCGCGTGCACGGCCTGCAGCAGGGCTTCGTCCAGCTGCAGCAGCGGCTCGCCGCCGGTGAAGACGACGTAGCGGTCGGCGGGGTGCTTGCCCCAGCATGCCGCGATGGCGTCGGCCAGGCCGGCCGCGTCGGCGAATTTGCCGCCGCCCTGGCCATCGGTGCCGACGAAATCGGTATCGCAGAAGGTACAGGCGGCGCCGGCGCGGTCGCTTTCGCGTCCGGTCCAGAGATTGCAGCCCGCGAAGCGGCAGAAAACCGCGGCGCGGCCGGCCTGCGCGCCTTCGCCTTGCAGGGTCTTGAAGAGTTCTTTGACGGAGTAAGCCATGATGCTGGTCCGGCGTTGCCAGGGCCAGGAGAGGTGAATCGACCCACTATTTTACCGGGCGGCGGCCCGGGCGTTTGCCGCCTTCGGCAACAGGCGTAGACTGGCGCCCTATGCTGCATGTATTGGGTTCCCTCTATCTGGACGAACGCGAGCTGGATTTCGACATGATCCGGGCGCAGGGCGCGGGCGGACAGAACGTCAACAAGGTGTCCAGCGCCATTCATCTGCGCTTCGATGTGCGCGCTTCGTCGCTGCCCGACAGCGTCAAGGAAACGGTGCTGGCATTGGCGGACCGGCGCATTTCCAGCGATGGCGTCATCGTCATCAAGGCGCAGACGCATCGCAGCCAGGAGAAGAATCGCGCCGATGCCGTCGAGCGCCTGCTGGCGCTGCTGCGCGAGGCCCTGCGGCCGGTGCGACCGCGCCGCGCCACCCGGCCGACCCTGGGCTCGCAGCGCCGGCGCGTGCAGCGCAAGGTCCAGCACGGCGAAACCAAGCGCCTGCGCGGCAGGGTGCGCGATGACTGAAGCGCGCGCCGGGCTGTTTGCCCGCCGGCGCTATCTGCCGGCGCTGGCCGTGCTGTATGCGGCGCTGTGGCTGGCGCTGGCCATCGAGCCCCATGACCGCTCCGACTGGCTGCTCGAGAACGCCCTGGTGCTGGGGTTCGGCGTCGCGCTGTATGCGACGCGGCGCTGGTTCGTGTTCTCGCGCGTGTCCTACACCTTGATCTTCCTGTACCTGTGCCTGCACGCTGTGGGCGCGCACTACACCTATTCGCTGGTGCCCTACGATGCCTGGTGGCAACGCCTGACCGGCCACAGCCTGGACCAGCTGCTGGGCTGGGAGCGCAACCAGTTCGACCGGCTGGTGCACTTTTCGTATGGCCTGCTGCTGGCCTACCCGATCCGGGAGATCTTCCTGCGGGTGGTGGAGGTGCGCGGCTTCTGGGGCTATCTGCTGCCGCTGGACGTGGCCTTGTCGACCTCGGCCCTGTACGAGCTGATCGAATGGGGCGCGGCCGAATTCTTCGGCGGCGAACTGGGCGTGGCATACCTGGGCACGCAGGGCGATATCTGGGACGCGCAGAAGGACATGGCGCTGGCCGGGCTGGGGGCGCTGATCGCCATGCTCCTGACGGCGCTGTTCAATCGCGGCGCGCGGCGCGATCCGGCGCGCGATTGGGTCGACCGCATGAAGCCGGGGCATACGTAGCGGGACGCCGCCATTGACGCGCCATGGCCGGCGGCGGCAAGATCGAAGCCTTTGGGCTTCGGCCCTGGACCCACCAGGCGCGCGCATGGCGCCGCAAAGGACTTCCATGAACGCAACCGCAGCATTCCTGCTCGCGGCGGCCTTGTTGCCGCTGGTTCCCGCGATCGCGGCCAAGGCCGGCGGCCGCCGCTACGACAACAATGATCCGCGCCCCTGGCTGGCCGGCCAGGCAGGCTGGCGGGCGCGCGCCAATTCGGCCCAGGCCAATACCTTCGAGGCCTTGCCGTTTTTCTTTGCGGCGGTGCTCTACGCGCTGCATAGCCAGGCGCCCGCCGCCACGCTGCATGTGCTGATGGGGGCATGGCTGGTGGCGCGCCTGGTCTACGTGGCGCTGTACATCGGCGGCCGGGGCAATCTGCGTTCGCTGATATGGCTGGCCGCGCTGCTGGTCAACGTGGCGATACTGCTGGCCGGGTCTTGAGCGCGGCGCCTGCCCGCGCAGTGCGCCTGTCCCCGCATGGAGACCGGCGCCTGCGGCATGGTGTGCCTGTCCCCGCCGGGACAGGCACACCGCTCTACGCCATGAACGGTTGACTGCCAAGACGGTATCTGTCTCCGCCGGGACAGGCACACTGCACGGGCAGGCGCCGCGGCATCCGCTCAGCCGCCGTAGCCGGGCCGGCTCGACGGGCCCTGCAGTTTCCGGTGTATCTCATGCATTTCCGCGCGCAGCGCACGCGCGATGCCGGGCCATCTGTCGGCGGGCATTCTGTGGCTCACGGCGGACACGCTGAGCGATCCGATCGGCCGTCCGTCCTCGATGCAGATCGGCACGGCAACCGCCGTCACGCCCAGCGTCACCCAGTTGCCGCACACCGCGTAGCCGCGCTCGCGCGTTTCCTGCAGCAGCATGCGCATGATGTCGGTGCTCATGCGGTTGTACCGGTCCAGCTTGGATTCGCTGGCCTGGATGACGGTTTCCGCTTCTTCCTCGGGCAGGCAGTCCAGTATGGCCAGCCCCGCGGCGCCCACGCCCAGCGGGCGGCGGCTGCCGATGTCCAGCGTCAGCACGCGTATGGGCGACGCGCCCTCGCGCCGGTCGATGCACACGGCATCGAATCCGCTGCGCATGGTCAGGTAGCAGGTGTCCTGCGTTTCGGCCTGCAACCGGTCCAGCGAATCGCCGCACAGGCCCCGGATGTCGCAATGTTCGGCCGCCGCCAGGCCCAGCTCGAAGGTCAGCGTGCCCAGCCGGTATATCTTGGTCGCGGGATCCCACGCGACCATGCCCAGGCCGGTCAGGTGGCGCAGCAGCCGCAAGACGGTAGGGTGCGGCAGGCCGGTCATTCTGGATAGTTCACTAAGTGAAAATCCTCGCTTCATTGGTGCGGACAAGGCCTTCAGGATTTCGATCGATCTGCGCAGGGATTGCGCGGTATCGCGTGGGGCGGATGCGGGGATGTTTTTCATGTTTACTTAGTGGACAATTTAATTGAGGCTGCCTGGTGATTTTCCTATAGTCCGCCTGCGTTTTGTGTATTGTTTTCGGAAACTCAGGAGCATTCATGGCAGCAAGATTTCCCGGTTACGTACCCGCGGGCGTGATCCCCGCGGCGCTGATGCCGTTCAACGAAGACCTTTCCATCGACGAGAAGTCCCTGCGCGCGCATATCCGCGACCTGGCGTCGGTCCGCGGCATTTCCGCGCTGTGCGTCAACGGCGTCTCGCAGGAGATCCCGGGGCTCACGCTCGACGAGCAGCGCCGCGCATTGGACGTGATGGCCGACGAGGTCGGCGACCAGGTCCCGCTGATGCACGGCGTGTATGCGCACGGTCCGCTGGACGCCGCGCGGATCGCGCGGCAAGCCGAGGCCGGCGGCGCTTCCTGCCTGCTGGTGTTTCCGCCGGCCGTGTTCGCGCGCGGGGCGGCCATGTTGCCCGAGATGACGCTGGGCCACTACAAGGCCATCGCCGACGCCACCGATCTGCCGCTGATCGTTTTCCAGTACGAGACCTCGACCGGCATGGCGCATCCGCTGGACACCCTGGTCAAGCTGGCCGAGGCAGTGCCTTCGGTGATGGCCATCAAGGACCGCAGCAACAATCCCATCGAGCACGAACGCAATATCCGCGTGCTGCAATCGCTGGCGCGCCCGGTCAACGTGCTGACGACGCACAGCGCATGGCTCATGCCCTCGCTGGTGCTGGGCTGCAACGGCATCCTGTCGGGCTCCGGCAGCGTGCACGCGGACTTGCATGTCGCGCTCTGGGAGGCGGTGCAGGCCAACGACCTGGCGGCCGCGCGCGCCATCAACGACCAGATCTATCCCATGGCCAGCTGCTTCTACAGCGCGCCGACGCTCGACATGCACACGCGCATGAAAGAGGCCCTGGTCATGCTGGGCCGCCTGCCCAGCGGCCGCGTACGCCTGCCGTGGGTCGACCTGAGCGACGCGGAGCGCGCGCGCGTGCGGGCCGCGCTGGTCCAGGCGGGCAGGCTGCCGGCCTGAGCGACGGCCGATCCACGAAACCATACAAGGAGAAAAGGGTGAGAGTGATGCAGAAAGGCCTGATGGCCGCGCTGCTGCTGGGCAGCGCCTTGGCGAGCGCGGCAGCGGCGGATTCGTTTCCGCAACGGCCCGTGACCATCGTGGTGCCGTTCACGCCGGGCGGCGCCGTCGACATCGTTGCCCGCACGGTGGCGGCGGGCTTGTCCGAGCAGTGGTCGCAATCGGTCGTGGTCGAGAACAAGGCCGGCGCCGGCGGCGCCATCGGCATCCAGTCGGTGGCCCGCGCCAAGCCCGACGGGTACACGCTGCTGCTGGGCTCGGTCGGGCCGGTCACGGTCAACCCCAGCCTGGGGCCGGTCGGCTACGACGTGGCCAAGGAGCTGGCGCCGGTGGTGCTGCTGGCGAAGACGCCGGCGGTCCTGGTGACGCTGCCCTCGGCGCCCGTCGACGATGTCGCGCAATTCGTGAAGCAGGCCAAGGCGCAGCCGGGCGGCCTGAACTATGGCTCGGCGGGAACCGGCAACATCACCCACCTGGTCAGCGAGTACTTCCTGAGCAGCGCCGGGCTGGCCGCCAACCACATCCCCTACAAGGGCAGCGCGCCGGCCATTACGGACATGCTGGGCGGCCGGCTCGACTTCATGTTCGATGTCGTGCCCACCGCCCAGCCGCTGATCAAGTCGGGCAAGTACAAGGCGCTGGCCGTCACCACCATCAAGCGCTCCGATGTGCTGCCGGACGTTCCCACCCTGGACGAGCTGGGATACAAGGGGTTCGACGTCAGTTCCTGGTTCTCGCTGATGGCTCCGGCCGGCACGCCGGACGCGGTCATCGGCCAGATCAATGCGGCCGTCAACGAGGTGCTGCGCTCGGATGCGTCGCGCGAACGCCTGGCCGCCATCGGGGCCTACAGCGCCGGCGGCACGCCCGAGCAACTGGGTGAGTTCGTGCGGTCCGAAACCGCACGCTGGAAAAAGCTGATCGACGAGCGCGGGATCCGCGCGAATTGACGGCTGCGGCCTGGTGCCGGGGCCGTGGGCGCCTGTCCCAACCAGGGGGCTGGCGCCCGTGGCCCGCCGCGCTTCAGCGCCGGTACGGCCTCAGTCTTTCCATTCGAACACCGCGCGTGCGGTGCTGCCCGGACGCACGCTGACCTGGCGGGTCTGTTCGACGCCGCCCGAGGTGGCCTTGACGCGGTAGGTGCCGGCCGGCAGCTTGGCCAGCAGGTAGGGGCCGTCGGCCTTCGCATCGAGCACGGGTTTGCCGGTCCGGTCGAGGATCTGCACCGCGACGTCGGCCAGGTACAGGCCGGCGCGGCCATCGCCGCGCGCCGCGAAGGTCAGGGCCAGCGGATAGTCCTTGCTGGCGGCTTTCATGGCCTCGGATTCGTCCAGGCCGACGCCGCCGGTAACGAATTGGACACTGCCTTGTTGTTGCACCGCGGGCAGCGCGCCCTGCGCCTGCACGGCGCCGCCCAGCGCAATGCTGCCGGCGGCCAGCGCCGCCGCCATCCATGCGCGTTCATGACGTTTGTTCATGGAAAGTTCTCCTGTAAGGCGGGCGCGCGGGCCGGCCGCGCGCGCCAGTCGGAACTGCTTAGACACAGGAGGCGCGGTGAAGTTCGGCGCGCGCGGCGCGCCACGGGAAGTCCAGGTCGGCCTGTCCGGCGATGGCGCCGTCGGGACGGAAGCGCCGCTCGTGCAATTCGCCCCGGCCATCGTCATGCAGCGCCAGGATGCAGGCGCTGCGGGTGCCATAGTCGGGGCTGACGATGAAGGGGCTGCTGAGCAGCCGTTCGCGCTCCAGGGCGAGGCCGGTGGCCGGCAATTCGTGGTCGGCCGCGGGCGTGGGGTCGGCCAGGGCCGCATACAGCGCGGCCAGGTCGGGTTGCGGCGTGGCGGCGATGATGCGTTCGAAGGCGGCCTTGGTGCGCGCCAGCTTGGGCCAGGGCGTGTCGAGCAAATGGTTCGACAGGGCGTAGACGCCCGCGGCCAGGCGCCGCGGCGCGCCGTCGCGGTTGCTGCAGTACCAGGCGCCGCCGGCGTCGCCGACGATCAGGTTGAAACCGTTGTAGCGCGCGCCACGGGCATGTACGTCGCGCAGGTACTCCTGCGCGCTGGCCGCGCCGCGCAGGAAGGCTTCCACCAGGGCGCCGCGCGAGGGGGCGTCGGGCTGGATGTTGCGGGGATCGCGGAAATTGGTGACCACCGCATAGCGGCCCTGGTCGCTGACGCCCATCCAGGTGCCGCCGGCCTGCAGGTCGCGGCCGGCGTATATGGCGGGGCTGCCGGGCCAGCGCGTGGCCTCGGCAGTGGGGCGGGCATGGAATTCGTCGCGGTTGGCGGCGATCAGTACCGGCAGGCCGGGAATGGCGTGCAGGGCCAGGACGGCAAGACACATGGCGGATTTCCGGGAAGCGAGCAGGCTCGATAGGGCGATGATACGCCGCAGGCGTAAGAATTCTTGTGTCTTTCCCATGGCGTCGCCGGCCGATGGTGTAATGGACGGGTCATGGCCGGCCGCCCACGCCGCGGACCGCCTCTTCCCCAGGAGCGACGCATGAAAATACTGATGGTGCTGACTTCGCATGACCAGCTGGGCGACACCGGCCGCAAGACGGGGTTCTGGCTCGAGGAGTTCGCCGCGCCTTATTACGTATTCGTCGACACCGGCGCCCATGTCACGCTGGCCTCGCCGGCCGGCGGCCAGCCGCCGCTGGATCCCAAGAGCGACGAGCCCGACGCCCAGACCGAGGCGACCCGCCGCTTCGCGGCCGACCCCCAGGCGCAGCAAGCGCTGGCGCACACGGCGAAGCTGGCCGATATGCGCGCGGCCGATTTCGACGCGCTGTTCTACCCGGGCGGACATGGCCCGCTGTGGGACCTGGCCGAAAGCGCGCATTCGACCGCATTGATCGAGACCTTCCTGGCCGGCGGCAAGCCGGTGGCGGCCGTGTGCCATGCGCCTGGCGTGCTGCGGCACGCCCGCGCCGCCGACGGCGCGCCGCTGGTGGCCGGCCGGCAGGTGACCGGCTTCAGCAACACCGAGGAAGCGGCCGTGCAATTGACCGAGGTGGTGCCGTTCCTGGTGGAAGACGAATTGGTCGGCCTGGGCGCGCGCTACAGCAAGGCCGAGGATTGGCACGCCTACGTGGTCAACGACGGACTGCTCATCACCGGCCAGAACCCGGCCTCGTCCGAGCGCGCCGCCCGCGCCATGCTGACGGCCCTGGACAACGGCCGCGGGGGCTGACGCCCCGACGTGGCGACACGCGCCCGCAAGGGGCGCGTGCGCTGCGCGCGCTTTCTTTTTCACTCGCCATTCGTTGACGTGTCATTTTTGCCGCCCTATAATTTGTCCAATAAATAGACATAGCGTCTAAATAATGGACATTCAAGGCGCGGACCAGCCCGGCCAGGGCCGGCCGCCATCCAGGGAGGGGCACATGGCGTCGAGTCATCGAGCGGTGCGGCCGGGCAATCCGGCCGGGGAGAGCGTGCAATGATTGTCGATATGCGGTTGCGCCCGCCTATACCGGGCTTTGCGCGTTCCACGCTGTACCAGGCCGGCCCCAAGACCAGCCATCCCGACTTTCCGGTCGAGCCGTCTGTCGGGCAGTGCTCGCTGCCCCTGCTGATCTCCGAAATGGACGCGGCCGGCGTGGCGGTCGGCGTGGTTCCCGGCCGGTATTCGATGGAGCCCTTCGGCATCGTCTCCAACGATGAGCTGGCAACCCTGTTTGCCGATCATCCGGGCCGGTTCGTCGGCTTCATGGGCCTGGATCTGGGCTGGCCCATGCAGCGCATGCTCGATGAGATCGATGCCCGCGTGGGCACGCCGGGTTTTCGCGGCGTCGCGCTGGAGCCGACGATTTCCGCCGATGCCAGTTTCTGCGGCATGAACGACAAAAGGCTCTATCCCATTTACGAAGCATGCGTAAAGCATGGCGTGCCGGTCAGCGTGACGCTGTCCGCGGTGCTGCAGGCATTCACGAAGCGGCCTTATGAACACAGCAACCCGGTGCAGGCCTATCAGGTGGCGATCGATTTCCCCAGCCTGGATATCGTGATCGCCCACGCGGCCTACCCTTGGGTGATGGAGATGATCGGCGTCTGCCTGACCTGTCCCAATGTCTGGCTGTCGCCCGACCTTTACCTGACGAACGTGTTTCCCGGCGCGCAGGAGTACGCCAAGGCGGCCGCGACGTATCTGCCTCGGCGTACGCTGTTCGGCACGGGTTATCCAGCCAAGCCCTTCAAGCCCATGATCGATGCCTATGCCGCCTGGGGGTGGCCGCAGGATGTCGTCGCGGCGATCCTGGGCGGCAATGCCGCGCGCCTGCTCCGGCTGGCAGACCAATGAGCACGCGAACCACTTGATCAAGGAGGCGGGAAATGAGTGCCCAGGAAGTGAAGGAAGTGGATGTCGTCGTCGTCGGAGGCGGGCTGGCCGGGCATAGTGCGGCGATCGAGGTGTCGAAGGCGGGAAAGAGCGTGGCGGTGCTGGAAAAAATGCCCGACATCGGCGGAAGCACCGTGCTGAGCGGCGGGTCGTTCGCCTTTGCCGGGACGCCGGAGCAGGCCGGGCAGGGCATCGACGACAGCCCCGAGCGGCTGCGGCGCGACCTGCTCGCCTGCGCGGCGCGCGAGCAGGCGCGCGAGCTCATCGACGTTTACGTGGCGCACCAGCTCGACGCCTATCGGCTGCTGCGCCACCTGGGCGTGGTGTTCGACCCGATCCAGTTTTCGTCCAACCAGTCGGTGCCCCGCAGCCATCCGACTTCGCCGGCGCGGGTCATGGCGTTAATGAACGAGCATTTGCGCCAGCAATACGGCGTCGCCGTGCAGACCTCGGCGCCGGTCTCGGCCTTGCACCGCGACCCGGCCAGCCGGCGCATCGTCGCGGTGACGGCGCGGCATGCGGACCGCGCCGTCGAATACCGCGCGCGGCAGGGCGTCATCCTGGCCAGCGGTGGCTTCTCGCAAAGCCCCGAGCTGATGTCGATGCTGGCGCCGCACCTGGAGAACGTGCTGCTGACAGGCGGGGCGGGCAACCAGGGCGACGGCTTGAAAATGGCCTGGGCGCACGGCGCGGCGATCGCGGACATCGACGCGCTGGTGCCCACGTTCGGGGCCTTGCAGGAGGCCGTGCCGAGCGAGCCCAACACGATTCTGCTTGCGTACTATCGCGGCGGAATCGTCGTCAACAGCGCGGGCGAGCGCTTCGTCGACGAATCGAAATCGTACAAGGCGATAGGCAAGGCAAGCATGGACCAGGCCGGCGCGCGCGGCTTCCAGATCTTCGACCAGAAGGTGATGGACCTTTCCGTACGATCGCCCAAGACGCTGGACTTCCAGCGGGCTTTCGACCTGGGGCGGGTGACGGCGGCGGACACCATCGTCGAGCTGGCCGAGCGGATCGGCATCGATCCGCAGGCGCTGGCGCGCACCGTGTCCGAATACAACGACGGGATACGCCAGCAGCGCGACAGGTTCGGCCGCAGGCATTTGTCCAACCAGGTCGGCGAGGCGTTCCCCCTCGAACATCCCCGTTACTACGCCTACGCCACGGTTCCCTATATGGCAACCACGTATGCCGGCATCAAGGTCGACCGACGGATGCGGGTGGTCGACGTATGGGGCAAGCCCATCGACGGCCTGTACGCCGCCGGCGAGATCATCGGCGGCGCCCACGGGCGTGGCTATATGACCGGCGCGTCGCTGGGCAAGGCCCTGATATTCGGCCGCGTGGCGGCATGGTCGGCGATATCGGGTTGAGCGGCGCCGCGCCGACAACCCGCGAGGAGACAGGAAAAATGAAGACATCCATGCATTTCGTGCGTACCTGGTGCGGCGCCCTCTGCGCACTCGTCGTCCTGGCTGGCGCTTCGCTGCCCGCCAGGGCGGAGTACCCGACCCGCAGCGTCACGCTGATCGTGCCGTTTCCCGCCGGCGGCTCCGTGGACATGTTGGCCCGGCTGTTTGCCGCGCACGTCGGCGAGCCATTCAAGGACAAGGTGGTCGTCATCAACCGCCCCGGCGCCAGCGGCGTGGTCGGCGAGACGGCCATGGCGCGCGCCGAACCCGACGGCTACACCATCATGTTCCAGGGGGCGCCGGCCGCCATCAATGCGGAGATCTACAAGCAGCCGCTCTACGACGCGAAGGACCTGCAACCCGTGGGGCTGATCATGACCGCGCCCTTCGTGGTCGCGACCTATCCGGAAAGCGAAATCAAGACACTGGCCGATATCAAGACGGTGGCGGCCGGCATGCCCAATGGCCTGACGACCGCCGAGGCGGGGATATCGACCCGGCTGGTCGCGGAAATGTACCGCCTGATCACGAAGGACAAGCTGTACCTGGTGCCCTACAACGGCGGGCCGGCGGCAGCCATGTCGTTGGTGCGGCATGAGACCGGCCTGTATTTTTCCGACCTGACCTCGGTCACGCCGTATATCCTCTCGGGCCAGTTCCGTCCGCTGGCCGTGACTTCCGCCAAGCGCGTCAAGGACCATCCCACGATTCCGACCACCGCCGAAGCTGGCGTTCCCGAGTTCACGCCGCAGACGTGGTTCGGTGTATTCACCCGCACGGGCACGCCGCCGGAGATCGTGCAGGCACTGAACCAGGCGGTCGACGGTTTTCTCAGGAATCCTGCGGTCATCCAGAAGATCGAACAGGTCGGCGGTACGCCCACGCACATGTCGGTTGCGCAGTTCGAGGATTACTACGGCCGCCAGCGCCTGTTGTGGCGGGATGTGATCAAGCGGGCCGAGATTCCGCTGCAATGATGGCCACGCCAGCGGGCACGGAGGATGAGGCTGGGCAGCGCGCGCGCCGCACCTACGTGGTCAGCGGCAGCGCGTCGGGCATCGGCGCGGCGACGCGGCGCGCGCTCGAGGCGGCGGGCGCGACGGTGATCGGGATCGATCTGCGCAATGCGGAAATCGAGATCGACTTGTCCGATGCCGGGCAGGTCGGCCTGGTCGGGGCGCGCCTGGCCGCGCAGGGTGTCTCGGTGGTCGATGGCGTGCTCACGTGCGCGGGCGTGAGCGGAAAAACCGGCAGCCCGGAAGCGATCGTGGCGGTCAACTACTTCGGCACCACAGGCGTGCTCGAACAATTGCACCCGTTCCTGCGCCGTTCTGGTCACGGGCGCGCTGTGGCCCTGTCGTCCATCGCCATGCTGCGCCAGGCCCACGCCGGCCTTTATGCCGCATGCCTGGATGGTCGTCGCGCCGACGCGCTGGATCTGGCCCGGGCCGGCGGCCTGCACCCGCGCACGGCGTACGAAACGACCAAGCGCGCTGTCTCGGCCTGGATACGGCATCAGGCCCTGCAGGACAGATGGGTCCGGCATGGCGTCCTGCTCAATGCCGTGGCGCCCGGGATAATCGATACGCCGCTGACGCGGCACATCGTGCAGGATCGCCAGGCGCTCGACATGGCGCTGGCGCGCGCGCCGCAGGCCTTGGGCGTGGGCAGGCCGGAGCACGTGGCCGCGCTGGCCGCGTTCCTGGCCGGTCCGGCCAATGGATTCATCACGGGGCAGACGATATTCGTCGACGGCGGCCATGAGGCGCAGGTCGGGGCCGGCCTGCCGGCACTGTCGGCGCAGGCCCAGGCGGATTACGACGCCTTGGCCTCGCGCGCTTGAGCGCGCGTCAGCCGCCAATACGGCGCGACAGCTCGCGGGCGGCCTCGACCAGGACCGGCGCGTAGCCGTCCAGCTTTTTCAGCGTCACCCGGGTATCGGGGCCGGTGACCGAGATCGCGCCGAGCGCTTCGCCGCCCGGTGCGGTGATCGGCACGCCCAGCGAATTCACGCCCTCGCGCCATTCGGACGTATTGATGGCATAGCCCCGCTCGCGGGCGATGGCCAGTTCGGCGATGAGCGCGTCGCGCGTGGTGATGGTCTTGGCGGTGTAGCGTTCGAATTTCTCGGGCAGGGCCAGCAGCTCGCTGTGCGAGCAACGCGACAGGATGGCCTTGCCCGGGGCGGTGCAATGCACCGGCGCCCGCGCGCCCAGCAGCACGAACGTCCCGACGGGCTTTTCGGTCTGGATCTTGTCCAGGAAGCAGACTTCGAGCCGCTGGCGCACCGCCAGCAGGATGGTTTCGCCGGTATGCGCGGCGAGCGCCTGCATGGTGGGATAGGCCTGCTTGCGGATGTCGAAGCGCTGCACGACGACGTTGCCCAGCTCCCAGAGGCGCAAGGTGGGGCGGTACTTCGCCGAGTCGGCGATGGCCTCCACGTAGCCTGCATGCGCCAGGGTCTGCAGGGTGCGATGCACGTTGCTGCGCACCAGGCCCAGCTCCTGGGCGAGTTCGCCGGCCGACCGGCTTTCGCCCGAGCGCACCAGCGCCTCGAGGACAGTCAGGCCTTTCAGCGTTGTCGTATCCATGCTTGCGTCCTACCTCGTACCGGGACCGGGCCCGCGCCCCAGCGCTGCAGGGCGCTGCGAAATCGTCGGGGCTAACTATATCAGGCCAGCCGGTAGTGCGCGGCCACGGCCTCGAACTCGGCCAGCGTGGCGCGGCTCCAGGCTTCGTCGTGGCCGAGTTCCTGCGCCAGGATGCGGGCCACTTCGGGCGCGGCCAGCAGGGCGGCCTCGGCGTCCAGGAACAGGGCGCGATTGCGGCGGGCCAGCACGTCCTCCACGGTGCGCGCGAGTTCGTGGCGGGCGGCATAGCGCACGTGCGCCTCGGTCAGGGTGCTGGCCTTGACCAGCATGCGGTCGGCGCCAGGCAGCGCGCGCAGCGTCGCCAGGTCGGTGCCGTAGTAGCTGTCGGGCGTGCCGTGGGGCGCGCCGTTGGGCTGCCCGTCGGTCGGCGCGCCATGCAGCGGCAGCTCGGACGTGCGGCATGGCGCCGCGGCCAGCAGCTTGTGCTGGATGGCGGTGTCGACCACATCCTGGGCCATCTTGCGGTAGGTGGTCCATTTGCCGCCGGTGACCGTGACCAGCCCGCCCTTGGAGACCACGATGGTGTGTTCGCGCGACAGCGACTTGGTCGAGGCTTCGCCGGTGGCCTTGACCAGCGGGCGCAGGCCGGCCCACACGCTGGTCACGTCGGCGCGGGTGGGCTTGCGGCTCAGGTAGCGCGCCGCGGTGGCAAGGATGAAGTCGATTTCGTTCTGGCCGGCCTGCGGATCGAGCGGCAGGTCGGTGCGTGGCGTGTCGGTGGTGCCGACGATGGTGTGGCCGTTCCAGGGCACCACGAACAGCACTCGGCCGTCGTCGGTCTTGGGTATGAGAATGGCGTCTTCGCCGGGCAGGAAGTCGCGCGGCAGCGTCAGGTGCACGCCCTGGCTGGGCGCCACCATGGTCTGCGCGGCGGGGTCGTCCATGCGGCGCACCGCGTCGACCCACACGCCGGTGGCGTTGACCACGCATTTGGCGCGCAGCGTCACGCGCAGCTCGCCCAGCGCGTCGGCCACCGTCACGCCGTCGACGCGGCCGTCCGTGCGCGTCAGGCCGACCGCGCGCGCATAGTTCAGCGCCACGCCGCCCAGGTCGTACAGGGTGCGCATCAGGGCGATGGCCAGGCGCGCGTCGTCGAACTGGCCGTCGTAGTACAGGATGCCGCCGCGCAAGGCTCGTCCATTGACGCGCTCGGCCACGGTGGCGGCGTGGCGCAGCGTTTCGCCGCGCGACAGCCAGCGGCTGGGCGCCAGGTTCAGCTTGCCGGCCAGCATGTCGTACATCTTCAGGCCGACGCCGTAGAACGGCTGGTCCAGCAGGCTGTAGGCCGGCACGACGAAGCCCAGCGGCCACACCAGGTGCGGCGCGTTGCGGTTGAGCAGGCCGCGTTCGTGCAGGGCCTCGCGCACCAGGCTGATATTGCCCTGCGCCAGGTAGCGCACGCCGCCGTGCACCAGCTTGGTGGCCTTGCTGGAGGTGCCCTTGGCGAAGTCGGCGGCCTCGACCAGCAGGGTGCGGTAGCCGCGCGCGGCGGCATCGACGGCGGTGCCCAG
Organism: Bordetella bronchiseptica; assembly: GCF_900636925.1. Lineage (NCBI taxonomy): Bacteria > Pseudomonadati > Pseudomonadota > Betaproteobacteria > Burkholderiales > Alcaligenaceae > Bordetella > Bordetella bronchiseptica. Next base: position 2,881,415 of record NZ_LR134326.1, on the reverse strand, counting down.
GCCGGTGGCGCCGCCGCCGATGACGATGACATCCCAATCGGGGGCGCCTTGCAGGTCGGCAAGCAGTTGCGCGCGCGCGGGCGGGTCGATGGGAGCGAGGGTAGGGGCGGTCATGGATTCTGTTCGGGGCGGGAAAAGGGGCTGGGCAGGCGCTCAGGCCGTGGCGGCGCCTGCCGACTGCGCGGCGACGTCGCAGCGCACGCCGGCGTCCTGCAGCACCTGGGCCAGCGACTCTTGCGGCTGGGCGTCGGTGAAGAAGCGGTGGATGCGCGAGACATGCACCAGCTCGACCATGGCCTGGCGCTGGAACTTGCTGCTATCGGCGGCCAGCCAGACCTCGCGCGATTGTTCGATGATGGCGCGCGCCACGCGCACCTCGCGAAAGTCGTAGTCGCGCAAGGTGCCGTCGGCCTCGATGCCGGATATGCCGATCAGGCCGATGTCGACCTTGAACTGGCGGATGAAGTCCAGCGTGGCCTCGCCGACGATGCCGCGGTCGCGCGAACGCACCACGCCCCCGGCCACGATGACTTCGCAATCCGGGTTGTCGGACAGGATGTCGGCCACGTGCAGGTTGTTGGTGATGACGCGCAGGCCGCGATGGCGCAGCAGGGCGCGCGCGATGGCTTCGGTGGTCGTGCCGATGTTGATCAGCAGCGAACAGCCGTCGGGCACCGCGCGGGCCACCGCCTCGGCGATGCGGCGCTTGCCCTCGGCGTGCAGCCCCTGGCGCTTGCGGTAGGCGATGTTCTCGATGGTCGACGACTCGATCCGCACGCCGCCATGAAAGCGCGACAGCATGCCTGCTTCGGAAAGCAGGTTGACGTCGCGCCGCACGGTCTGCAGGGTAACGTCGAAATGGCGCGCCAGCGCTTCGATGGTGGCCGAGCCCTGGGTGCGAACCAGTTCGACCAGGGCGCTTTGTCTGGGATTGAGGGTCATGTTCGCATCATAAAACAACAAAACCGAAAAATAATGACGCGGTGCAAGATTGTTTTTCTTTCGCTTGTTCGTTAAAACGCAAAGAAAGCAACGAAAGCAATCGTACCGCGTTTGCCGGAGGAGAGATGCAGCTGGTTCTGGACGGAATTCAACTGCGCGCGGGGTCACAGGTACACCTGTACCCGCTCAGCTTGCAGCCCGCGCCGGGCGCCATGACCGTGCTGCTGGGGGCGACCCTGGCCGGCAAGACCTCGGTGATGCGCATCATGGCCGGGCTGGACCGCCCCACCGAGGGCAAGGTGCTGGTCGACGGGGCCGATGTCACCGGCGTGCCGGTGCGCCAGCGCAACGTCGCCATGGTGTACCAGCAGTTCATCAACTACCCGTCGATGCGGGTGGCCGACAACATCGCCTCGCCGCTGCGCCTGCGCGGCGCCGCCGATATCCCGGCGCGCGTGCGGGCCATGGCCGAACGCCTGCATATCGAGCACCTGCTGGAGCGCTATCCGTCCGAACTGTCCGGCGGCCAGCAGCAGCGCGTGGCGCTGGCGCGCGCGCTGGTCAAGGATGCGCCGCTGGTGCTGCTGGACGAACCGCTGGTCAACCTGGACTACAAGCTGCGCGAAGCCTTGCGCGAAGAGCTGGCCGGCCTGTTCGCCCAGGGGCGCTCGACCGTGGTCTATGCCACCACCGAGCCCGCCGAGGCCCTGCTGCTGGGCGGCCATACCGCGGTGCTCGACGCCGGCCGGCTGCTGCAATACGGTCCGACCGCCGAGGTCTTCCATCGTCCCAATTCCATCCGGGTGGCGCGGGCCTTCAGCGATCCCCCCATGAACCTGTTCCCGGCGCGACGCGCCAACGGCGGTTTCATGCTGGCCTCGGGCGTGATGGTGCCGTGCGCGCTGCCGCCGCCGGAGACCGGCGACGATGCGCTGACGGCGGGACTGCGCGCCGGGGTGTTCCGCACCGAGGCGCGCGCCGCCGACGTGGCCTTGCCGGGCGTGGTGGAGCTGGCCGAGATTTCCGGATCGGATTCGTTCGTGCATGTGCGCACGCCCGCCGGCCCGGTCGTGGCGCAATTGACCGGCGTGCACCGCTATCCGCTGGATTCGCGCCTGACGCTGCATTTCGATCCGGCCGACAGCTACGCCTTCGGGCCGGACGGCGCGCTGCTGGCGGCGCCGCGCCGCGCCGGGGAGGAGCGCTGATGGCCAGCATCGAGCTCGACCTGGCGCACGCCTATGGCCCCGATCCGCGCGGCGAGGACGACTACGCGCTGCTGCCGCTGCGCTTCACCTTCGAGGACGGCGGGGCCTACGCCTTGCTGGGGCCGTCGGGCTGCGGCAAGACCACCTTGCTCAATTGCGTGTCCGGCCTGCTGCGGCCTTCGCAGGGCCGGGTGCTGTTCGACGGCCAGGATGTGACCGGCCGCACGCCGCAGCAACGCAACATCGCCCAGGTCTTCCAGTTTCCGGTGGTCTACGACACGATGACGGTGGCCGACAACCTGGCCTTTCCGCTGCGCAACCGCGGCGTGCCGCAGGCGCATATCCGCGAGCGGGTCGGCCGCATCGCCGAAATGCTGGAGCTGTCGGCGGTGCTGGAGCGCCGCGCCAGCGGCCTGACGGCGGACGCCAAGCAGAAGATCTCGCTGGGGCGCGGCCTGGTGCGCAGCGATGTGTCGGCCATCCTGTTCGACGAGCCGCTGACGGTCATCGACCCGCACCTGAAGTGGGAGTTGCGGCGCAAGCTGAAGGAAATCCACCACGAGTTCAAGCTGACCCTGATCTATGTCACGCACGACCAGACCGAGGCCCTGACGTTCGCCGAGCGGGTGATGGTGATGTCGCGCGGACGCGCGGTGCAGGTGGGCACGCCCGACGACCTGTTCGAGCGGCCCGCGCATACGTTCGTGGGTCATTTCATCGGTTCGCCCGGCATGAATTTCCTGCCGGCCGAGTGGCGCGACGGCGCCCTGCGCATAGGTTCGCAACGCCTGGAGGGGCTGACGGCCGGCCAGGCAGAAGCGCTGGCCCAGGGCGGGCCGGTAAAGCTGGGCGTGCGGCCCGAGTACCTGCGCCTGGTCGCCCCGCACACGCCGGGCGCGCTGCCGGTGCGGGTGGCGCGGGTGCAGGACGTCGGTACCTATGCCTTGCTGGGCGCCGAGTTCGAATCCAACGCGCTGCGGGCGCGCCTGCCGCTGGATGCGGCGCTGCCCGGCGCCGGCGACACCGTCTGGCTGGCGGTGCTCAATCGCCATACCTGCTTTTACCGCGACGAGGAGCTGATCCGATGAAACCGATCGATCACCGGGCCTGGCTGCTGGTGCTGCCCGTGGTGCTGTGCGTGGCGTTCTCGGCCATCCTGCCGCTGATGACCATCGTCAACTACTCGGTGCAGGACATCATCGCGCCCGACCGGCGCGTCTTCGTGGGCACCGAATGGTTCGCCGCGGTATTGCAGGACGAAGAGCTGCATGGCGCGCTGTGGCGCCAGATCGGCTTTTCGCTGGCGGTGCTGCTGATCGAGATCCCGCTGGGCATCCTGCTGGCGCTGGCCATGCCGGCCAGCGGCTGGCGGGGTTCGGCCGTGCTGGTCGTCATCGCGCTGTCGCTGCTGATTCCCTGGAACGTGGTGGGCACCATCTGGCAGGTGTTCGGGCGCACCGACATCGGCCTGCTGGGCGCGGCCCTGGCGGCGCTGGGGCTGGACTACAACTACACCGGCGACGCGCTGGACGCGTGGCTGACCGTCCTGGTCATGGACGTATGGCACTGGACCCCGCTGGTGGCGCTGCTGTGCTACGCCGGCCTGCGCGCGATTCCGGACGCCTATTACCAGGCCGCGCGCATCGACGGCGCGTCGGCCTTCGCGGTGTTCCGCTATATCCAGCTGCCCAAGCTGCGCGGCGTGCTGATGATCGCCGTGCTGCTGCGCTTCATGGACAGCTTCATGATCTACACCGAGCCTTTCGTGCTGACCGGCGGCGGGCCGGGCAACGCCACCACCTTCCTGTCGCAGTACCTGACCCAGAAGGCGGTGGGGCAGTTCGACCTGGGCCCGGCGGCGGCGTTTTCGATCGTCTACTTCCTGATCATCCTGCTGCTGTGCTTCGTGCTTTACAACTGGATGCAGCGCGCCGGCACCGCCGGCGGGCTGGACGAGGAGAGCCGCCATGGCTGAGCGCCGTTCGTCCTGGCGCGGGATCTTTCTCGCGCTGTACCTGCTGTTCGCCGTGCTGCCGCTGTACTGGATGGTCAACATGTCGTTCAAGACCAATACCGAGATCCTCGGCAGCCTGACGCTGTGGCCCAGCGACTTCACGGTCGAGCACTATCGCACCATCTTCACCGATCCGGCCTGGTATTCGGGCTACATCAATTCGCTGATCTACGTGCTGATCAACACGGTGATCTCGCTGGCGGTGGCGCTGCCGGCCGCCTATGCGTTCTCGCGGTATCGCTTCATCGGCGACAAGCACGTGTTCTTCTGGCTGCTGACCAACCGCATGACGCCGCCGGCGGTGTTCCTGTTGCCTTTCTTCCAGCTGTACACCTCGCTGGGACTGATGGATACCCACCTGGCGGTGGCGCTGGCGCACCTGGTGTTCAACGTGCCGCTGGCGGTGTGGATCCTGGAGGGGTTCATGTCGGGCGTGCCGCGCGAGATCGACGAGACGGCCTATGTGGACGGCTACAGCTTCCCGCGTTTTTTCCTCACCATTTTCCTGCCGCTGATCAAGGCCGGGGTGGGGGTGGCGGCGTTCTTCTGCTTCATGTTCAGCTGGGTGGAACTGCTGCTGGCGCGCACGCTGACCTCGGTCAACGCCAAGCCCATCGTGGCCACCATGACGCGCACCGTGTCGGCCTCGGGCATGGACTGGGGCGTGCTGGCCGCCGCGGGCGTGCTGACCATCGTGCCGGGCGCCATCGTGATCTGGTTCGTGCGGCACTACATCGCGAAGGGCTTCGCGATGGGCCGGGTCTGAGGGGAGGGCGCCATGTTCGGCTGGATGGTATGGACGACGCCGGTGGCGGTGTTCTTCGCCTGCATCGCGCTGATGCTGGCGGGCATGACGATCTGGGAGCTGCGCTCGCCCACGCGCCTGCGCAAGGGGTTCCTGCCCATTGCCACCACGCGCGGCGACCGCCTGTTCATCGGCCTGATGATCGTGGCCTGGATCAATCTCGCCTACGTGGGGCTGGGCAGCAAGGCGATGGAGTGGTTCGCGCTGGACCAGCCTCCCACGGTCTGGATCGGTTTTGTGCTGTCGATGGTGGTGCTGGCGCTGGTGATGCGCAAAGGGTAGCGGCACGCATCCGCTGCCCCGGAAAATCGTTGGGGGTCTTACCAGGACAACGGCCCAGCCTTCCCCGGCCCGGCGTCCCGCAGCAAAGACAGGGGAGGCGCATCGAGGAGACAAGTCATGAAAATGCGCATGCATGCCATGGCGGCCGCCATTGCCCTGATCGGGACGCAGGCGGCCTGGGCTGGCGAGCCGGAGGCGAGGAAATGGGTGGACAGCGAGTTCCAGCCCTCGTCGCTGTCCAAGGACCAGCAGATGGCGGAAATGAAGTGGTTCATCGACGCGGCCGAGAAGCTGAAGGCCAAGGGAGTGAGCGAGATCAACGTGGTGTCCGAGACCATCACGACGCACGAGTACGAAGCCAAGACACTGGCGCGCGCCTTCACCGAGATCACCGGCATCAAGGTCAACCACGACCTGATCCAGGAAGGCGACGTGGTCGAGAAGCTGCAGACGTCCATGCAGTCGGGCAAGTCCATCTACGACGGCTGGATCTCCGATTCGGACCTGATCGGCACGCACTACCGGTATGGCGCCATCCTGCCGCTGTCGGACTACATATCGGGCGCGGGCAAGGAGTACACCAATCCCGGACTGGACCTGAAGGACTTCATCGGCACCAAGTTCACCACGGCGCCCGACGGCAAGCTGTACCAGTTGCCCGACCAGCAGTTCGCCAACGTATATTGGTTCCGGGCCGACTGGTTCGCGCGCAAGGACCTGCAGGACAAGTTCAAGGCCAAGTACGGCTACGAACTCGGCGTGCCGACCAACTGGTCGGCCTACGAGGACATCGCCGAGTTCTTCTCCAACGACGTCAAGGAGCTCGATGGCAAGCGGGTCTATGGCCACATGGACTACGGCAAGAAGGATCCCTCGCTGGGGTGGCGCTTCACCGACGCCTGGCTGTCGATGGCCGGCGCGGCCGACAAGGGCCTGCCCAACGGCATGCCGGTCGACGAATGGGGCATCCGCGTGGCCGACGACAAGTGCACGCCGGTGGGCGCCTCGGTGGCGCGCGGCGGGGCCACCAACAGCCCGGCCGCGGTCTATGCGCTGACCAAGTACGTGGACTGGATGAAGAAGTACGCGCCGCAGCAGGCCACCGGCATGACCTTCTCCGAATCCGGCCCGGTGCCGGCGCAGGGGCAGATTGCCCAGCAGATCTTCTGGTACACCGCCTTTACCGCCGACATGACCAAGAAGGGGCTGCCGGTGGTCAACGAAGACGGTACGCCGAAGTGGCGCATGGCGCCGTCGCCCTATGGACCGTACTGGAAGGATGGCATGCAGAACGGTTACCAGGACGTCGGTTCGTGGACATTCTTCAAGTCCACCGACGCCAACCGCCTGGCCGGCGCGTGGCTCTACGCGCAGTTCGTGACGTCCAAGACGGTGTCGCTGAAGAAGTCCATCACCGGCCTGACCTTCATCCGCGACAGCGACATCAACAGCGAGTTCTTCACCAAGAACGCGGCCAACTACGGCGGCCTGGTCGAGTTCTACCGCAGCCCGGCGCGCGTGGCGTGGACGCCCACCGGCAACAACGTGCCCGACTATCCCAAGCTGGCGCAGCTGTGGTGGAAGAACGTGGCCACCGCGGTCACGGGCGAGAAGACGCCGCAGCAGGCCATGGATACGCTGGCCAACGAAATGGATCAGGTGCTGGCGCGGCTGGAGCGCGCCGGCATGGCGCAGTGCGCGCCCAAGCTGAACCCCAAGAGCGATCCGGCCAAGTGGCTGTCGGACCAGCACGCGCCATGGAAGAAGCTGGCCAACGAAAAGCCCCAGGGCCAGACCATCGCGTATGAAAAGCTGCTGCAGGCCTGGAAGGAGGGCAAGGTGCGCTGAGTCAGGCGGGCCGGGGGAAGTCGGGCAGCACGATGTCGGTATGCCCCGGCCCGACCCAGCGCGCGCATTCGCGCGTGGCATCGATGCAGCCGCCCTCGGCGTAGATGCCCTGCGGATCGCGGATGCGCACCATGCGTTCGAGCACGCGCGCGGTGGCCTGCGGGTCGGCCATGGTCGCGTGCACGCGCGCCTCGACGATGGACTCGTCGATGATCAGCTTGCCGGCCTCGTTGCGGCGCGCGCCGTGGCGCCAGTGGTAGATCTCCACGCATTTGCCGGCCAGCGTGTACGGCTGGTCGCGCTTCCAGAAATTGTTGAACAGCCCCGAGCCCAGGTAGAACACCCACGACCCTTCGTAGCCTTCGACGTTGGACGAATGCTCGTCCGGGTTGCGGAACCACAGGCGGTCGCCCGGCACGTAGTAGCGCGGCGGCAGCGGGTCCTGCAGCGAGCCGTATTCGCGCAGGAACGTGTCGTGGAACAGCCCGGACATCACCGCGCGGGTTTCCCACTGGCGCTGCAGGCGCGCGGCCAGTTCGGGGTTGCAGGCCTGCAGCTCCTGGGCGATCCCCAGCACGGTTACGTATTCGGTGGCGCGGTAACAGGAGAACGAATACAGCCGGCCCGACTCGTCGGGCTGGGTGGCCTTGCGCAGCGCCTCGACCAGCGGGCGGCCCGGCAGCACGGTGAAACCGCGCTGCTCGTCGTAGACCCAGTCGTCCTGCGGCCGCTCGGCCTGCTCGGTGTCGAACGCCAGCGCGGTGCGTCGCGCCGCCTGCACGATGTGGCGGCGGATGCGCACCGCCGAGGCCAGCTCGGCAGCGTCGGGCAGGGGAAAGGCCACCGGGCTGGCGAGGATGGCAAGCAGGATCTCGCGCTCGAGGTCGCCGCTGTCGTGCTCGGGACGCAAGCCCAGCGAGGCGGCGATACCGGTCGTGTCGTGGCCGGGCGCATGGCGCGCCTGGAACGCGGGCGCCAGGGTCATCGACAGGGCCGCGGTCTCGCCGCGCCGGATGCAGGACAGCGTGACCGCGTCGGCCAGGCCCAGGCCCTGGACATATTGCAACAGTGCTTGCTGGCTGGCGTCGGCCGCGGCGGCGGCGCATGCGATCAGAATGCCGCCCGGGACGGGCGCTGCGGTGGACATGGATAGGCTCCCTGAGCCGTCGTGGCGCCGGAGGGGCCCGGCGCGGGAGGCAATCATTGCCAATCGGCGCGAAATCCGCAAGAGGCGGCGCGCCGATCCGCCCCGCCGGCGCGCGGGCCTGGGGCGGATCAGGCCTGCGGGCCGCCCGCCGCCGGCGGGGCGGGGGGCGCGGGCGGCGCCGGCGGCGCGGCCACCGTGCCGCTGGCCGCGCCGTTCTCGGCGCGCGCCATCCAGGCGATCAGGGACGAGCGCATGGCTTCCTCCACCGACATCTGGATCGGATGCACCCACTCGGTGGGCACGAATACGGTGTAGCCGCCGATCATGTAGCCCATGGGCAGGTAGACGGCCACGCGGTCGCCCTGCGTGAACCCGTCCGGCAGGCCCTCCAGCGTGCGGCGGGTGACCAGGCCCACCAGTTCCAGCGGATTGCCCGGCATGCGCAGGATCACGACCTGCTGCGAGCTGGTCTTGGCGCTGGGCGAAAAATAATCGGCGAAGCTCTTGAGCGACGAATAAATGCTCTTGACCACCGGCAGGTTGGTAAACGGCATTTCCAGCAGCAGCAGCCAGCGCTGCACGCGCTGTTTCGACACCAGGTAGCCGATGGCCAGGATGCCGAGGATGCCCAGCGCCAGGCCCATGCCCGGGATATAGAAACTGCCGATGAACGGGCGCAGCAGGGTGAGCGCCAGCGCTTCGGTCCAGGCCAGGAAAATGAACAGCAGATACAGCGTCAGCGCGATGGGCAGGACGGTGATCAGGCCGCGGAAGAAATATCGGTACAAACGGCTCATGGATGAGGCTCCTGCGCCGCGCCGGCGGGCGCGGACGGCGGGCATGAAATGAAATACGGCTCAGAATGGTACAGAAAAAAGATGAAGCGTCCCCGATTCATGGCGGGCGGCGGGATTCAGCGGTCCACCGGCAGGTAGAGGGTTTCCTTGATTTCTTCCATGACCACGTAGCTGTGCGATTCCGCCGAAGCGGGCAGGCGCTTGAGAATCTCGCCCAGCAAGCGGCGGTATTCATTCATTTCCGATAGCCGCGCCTTGACCAGATAATCGAAATCGCCCGAGACCAGATGGCATTCCATGACCTCGGGCACGTACAGAAGTTCCTGCTTGACCTTGTCGAACACATCGCCGGACTTGGCCGAAAGGCGGATTTCCAGGAATACCAGCAGCGTCTTGCCCAGCGCCGCCGGATTGATGCGCGCATGGTAGCCGGTAATCACGCCCTCGCGTTCCAGGCGCCGGACGCGCTCGGAACAGGGCGTGGCCGACAGGCTGATTTTCTCCGCCAGTTCGGTAATGGATATACGCCCTTCACGTTGCAGAATATCGAGGATTTTGCGATCGATGCGGTCCAGTTCGCGCATTTCACTTCCAAAGGTAAGAAAACCCGCGGCGGCCAGTGGAAAGGCCGGCGTTTCGGAATGATTTTAGTGATTATCACTGCCTGGGGCCTCCTAGACTACAGGAATTCACGTATGTAAAAGAGTGTGGGAGATTCTATGCACGTCATCGTCCTGGGCAGCGGCGTCATCGGCACGACGACCGCCTATTATCTGGCGCGCCAGGGCGCGCAGGTCACGGTGCTGGAGCGCCGCGCCGGGCCGGCCGACGAAACCAGCTACGGCAATGCCGGCCAGGTGTCGCCGGGCTACTCCACGCCGTGGGCGGCGCCCGGCATCCCGCTCAAGGCGCTGAAGTGGATGTTCCAGAAGCATGCGCCGCTGGCCATCCGCGCCGACGGCAGTTTCTACCAGTGGCGGTGGCTGGCGGCGATGCTGGCCAATTGCTCGGCCGGCCGCTACAGCGTCAACAAGGAACGCATGCTGCGCCTGGCCGAATACAGCCGCGACTGCCTGCGCACCTTGCGCGCCGATACCGGCATCCAGTACGAGCAGCGCACCCAGGGCACGCTGCAGCTGTTTCGCACCGCCGCGCAGATGGAAGCCGCGCGGCGCGACATTGCCGTGCTCGAAGAGTGCGGCGTGCCGTACGAATTGCTCGACCGCAACCGCCTGCCCACCGCCGAGCCGGCGCTGGCGCGCGCGCTGGACAAGCTGGCCGGCGGCCTGCGCCTGCCCAACGACGAAACCGGCGATTGCCGGCGCTTCACCCTGCAGCTGGCCGACAAGGCCAAGGCGCTGGGCGTGCAATTCCGCTTCAACCAGCAGGTCGAGGGGCTGGACGTGCGCGGCGGGCAGGTGGCTGGCGTGCGCGTGGGCGGCGAGCAACTGGCGGCCGACCGCTACGTCGCGGCGTTCGGCAGCTATACGCGTGGCTTTCTGCGTCCGCTGGGCCTGGATCTGCCGGTCTACCCGGTCAAGGGCTATTCGCTCACCATCCCCATGACCGACGAGTCCGCCGCGCCGGTTTCCACCATCCTGGATGAAACCTACAAGGTCGCGGTCACGCGCTTCGACCAGCGCATCCGCGTCGGCGGCATGGCCGAGCTGGCGGGCTTCGACCTGCGCCTGAAGGAGGCGCGCCGCAAGACCCTGGAGCTGGTGGTCAACGATTTGTTCCCCGGCAGCGGCGCGGTCGAGCAGGCCGAGTTCTGGACCGGCCTGCGGCCGATGACGCCGGACAGCACGCCCATCATCGGCGCTACCAAGTATGGCAACCTGTTCCTGAACACCGGCCACGGCACCCTGGGCTGGACCATGGCCTGCGGGTCGGGCCAGTTGGTGGCCGACCAGGTGTGCGGGCGCCAGCCGGCCATCCGCGCCGACGACCTCGCGCTGTCGCGCTACGGCGCGGGCGGGCAGGCGGGCGGCGGCGTGGCGCGCGCGCAGCACAACGCGGCCTGAGCCGTCGGCGCGCGCCGGCGCCTGTGCCACAATCCGGGCATGACGACAGGCGCGGCGCGCGCCCGACCGGAGCTTCGTGACCCGATTCATTCATACCGCGGATTGGCAGATCGGCCGCCAATACGGCCAGTTCGACAGCGATGACGCGGCCGTGCTGGCCGAGGCGCGGCTGGAGGCCGTGGCCCGCATTGCCGCCCAGGCCAGCGAACTGGCCGTCGACGCCGTGCTGGTGGCCGGCGACGTCTTCGATACGCAAAGCGTTTCCGATCGCACGATCCGGCGCCTGTTCGGCGCCATGCAGGCCTACGAGGGCCCGTGGGTGCTGATCGCCGGCAACCACGATGCGGCGCTGGCCGACAGCGTCTGGTCGCGCGCGCGCCGGCTCGAGTGCATCGGCACCAACGTCCACGTTCCCCAGGGCACGGCCGCGGTCGAGCTGCCGCAGGCGGGGCTGGCCGTGCTGGCCGCGCCGCTGACCCAGCGCCATACCTATGACGATGTGACCGCCGCGTTCGACACCATGGACAGCGCCGCGGGCCTGGTGCGCGTGGGGCTGGCGCACGGCAGCGTGGCCGACCGGCTGCCCGAGCAGGCCGATGCAGCCAACCCGATCGCGCCGGACCGCGCGCAGCGCGCCCGGCTGGACTATCTGGCGCTGGGCGACTGGCATGGCTGCCTGCGCATCGACGAACGCACCTGGTATGCCGGCACGCCCGAGCCCGACCGCTTTCGCGGCAATACCCCGGGATATGCGCTGCTCGTGGAGGTGGCCTCGCCAGGCGCGCCGCCGCAGGTGCGCCAGCTGGAGGTCGGCAAATATCGCTGGTCGCACTGGGTCGAGCGGCTGGACCTGGCTTCCGATGCCGAGGATCTGGGCCACCGGTTGGCAGGCCTGCAGGCCGGCGACGTGCTGCGCCTGGAACTGCACGGCGCGCTGTCGCTGGCGCGCTGGGACGCATTGCGCCGCGATGTCGAGCGCGCCGCGGCGCGCGTGCGCGCGCTGGTCGCCGACAGCGCCGGACTGGTGCTGGAGCCGGATGCGGCCGACCTGGCCGCGCTTTCGGTCGATGGCTACGTGGGCGCGGCCGCCGCGCGCCTGCAGGCCATGCAGGGCGACGGCGCGCAGGCCGCCGCAGCGCGCGTCGCGCTGCGGCTGCTGCTGCAATACCAGCGCGAACTGGCGGAGGGCGCTTCGTGAAGCTGCGCCGCATCGCCCTGGAGGCGTTTCGCAAATTCCGCCAGCCTGTCGCGCTGGAAGACCTGGACGGCGGCCTGAACATCATCGTGGGCCCCAACGAGGCGGGCAAGAGCACCTTCGTCGCGGCCCTGCGCGCCGCGTTCCTGGAGCGCTACGCCACCAACAAGCCGCTGGCCGACCTGGCGCCCTGGGACATGCCGGACGCGCGCCCCTCGGTGACGGTGGATTTCACGCACGACGGCCACGCGTATTCGCTGCGCAAGCAGTTTCTGCACCGCGCGCGCTGCGAGTTGCTGATCGACGGCGGCGCGCAACGCCATGAAGGCGAGGAAGCCGAGAACCTGCTGGCGCGGCTGCTGGGCTACGAGTTCGCGGGCCGCGGCCTGAGCCGGCCCGAGCACGCGGGGGTGCCGGGTCTGTTGTGGATCCAGCAGGGCGAAGGGCAGACCCTGCTGGCGCCGGCCGGGCATGCCGGCATGCACGTGCGCGCGGCGCTGACCGAGGTGTCGGGCGAGCTGGCCGCCACCGACGGCGATCGCCTGTTCGAGCGCGTGGCGGCCGAGCGCGCCGCCTTGCTGGATGCGCGCGGCGGCAGGCCCAAGGGGGCCTACAAGGAAGCCGAGGAAGCCTGGGCGCGGGCCCGCGAGCAATGCGAGACGCTGGCCGCCGCCAAGCGCCAGGTCGACGACGACGTCGACCGGCTGGCGCGGCTGCGCGCCGAGTATGAGCGGGCCCAGCGCGAACAGCCCTGGCAGGCAATGGCCGAGCGGGCCGCGCAGGCGCGCCAGCGCCTGGAAGGCATCGCGCGCGAACGCCAGGCCCTGGAGCAGTTGCAGCGCGAACTGGCGCAGGCCGGCGAGACCCTGGCGCTGCTTGCCGAGCAGGTCGGGCGCGACCAGCATGACGCCGAGGCGCTGGCCCAGTTGCGCAACGACGCGCAGGCCGCGCAGCAGGCCATGGAGCCGGCCCGGGCCGCGCTCGAGCGCGTGCAGGCCGGGCAGGGCGAGCTGGCTGCCCAGGTGGCGCACTGGCGCGAACGCCTGGCCGGCGCGCAGGCCGGCGCCGAACGCGGCGATCTGGCCGAGCAACTGGCTCGCCTGCAGGCCGATGCGCAGCGCCAGCAGCAGGCCTTGCAGCAGGCTGCCGAACTGGCGGCGGCGGTCGCCGGGCATCAGGCGCAATTGGCGGAGTCGGCCATCGATGCCGATACCGTCGCGCGCCTGCGCGAGCAGGAGCGCCTGCTCAACGAATTACGCGCGCAGCAGCGCGCAATGGCCACGCGCCTGCACCACCGGTTGTTGCCGGGCAAGCAGGTCGAACTCGACGGCGTGGCGCTGGCCGGCGACGCGCAGGTGCTGATCACCAGCGCGGCGCGCGTGCGCATCGACGGGGTCGGCGAACTGGAAATCCTGCCCGGCGGACGCGACCTGCCGGCCCTGCTCGACGAGCTGCGCGCGCGCGGCGCCGAACGCGATGCGCTGCTCGGCAAGCTGGGCGTGCCCGACCTGGCCGGCGCCGAGGCGCGCCTGGCGGCCAGCGAGCAGGCCCGGCGCGACCTGGACATGGCGCGCAAGGCCTTGCGCATCCACGCTCCCGACGGTGTGCCGGCCCTGCAGGCCGAGCAGGCCGCCACGGCCCGGCGCCGCGACCAACTGCAGGCGCGCCTGCAGGCCTTGCCGCCGGCGGCGGGGGACATGCCGCCGCTGGCCGAAATCCAGCAGGCGCTGCGGGCGGCCGAACAGGCTGCCGAGCATGGCGCTCGGGCAACGGTGGCGGCGCGCACCGAACTGGACGCCCAGGCCGCCCGCGCACAATTGCTGCAGGCCCAATGGCAGGCGCGCCAGCAGGATTACGCGGGCGAGCAGCGCAGCGCGCAGCGCGCCCAGCGGGGCTTGCGGCTGGTCGAGGCGCGCGCCTTGCGCGACAGCCTGGCCCGCCGCGCCAAGGAGGCCGGCGCGACGCTGGCGGCGCACCAGCCCGAACTGGTCGAACAGGATCTGCAGCGCTACGAGCGTTCGGCCGCGCTGGAGCGCGAGGCCCAGCATCGCCGCCATGGCGAGTTGCTGCAATTGCAGGGCCGCCTGGAGCAGGCCGGCGCCCAGGGACTGGGCGAGCAGTTGCTGCTGGCCGAGGCCGACTTGCAGCGGCTGGCCCGGCGGCGCGCCGAATACATGGAACGCGCCGAGGCGCTGGACTTGCTGTGGCGCCTGCTCGACGAACACCGCACCGCCGCCACCCAGCGCCTGCTCGAACCCCTGGCCCGCCGCCTGCAGCACTACCTGGCGCTGCTGTTCCCGGGCGCGCAATGGCGCCTGGACGAGACGCTGATGCCGGTGGCGCTGCGGCGCGACGGCCTGGAAGATGGCCTGGAGGCGCTCAGTTTCGGCACGCGCGAGCAACTGGGCGTGCTGGCGCGCCTGGCCTACGCGGATCTGCTGGCGCAAGCCGGCCGGCCCGCGCTGCTGGTGCTGGACGATGCGCTGGTCCATGCCGACGACGCGCGGCGCGACCTGATCAAGCGCGCCCTGTTCGACGCCGCCTCGCGGCACCAGGTGCTGCTGTTTACCTGCCACGCCGAAGCCTGGCGCGACATGGGCGTTCCATTGCGGGAACTGCCGTCGGGCGGGTGAGGCAAGCATCCAGCAGGTGCCTGTCCCCGTATGACGGGGTGCCTGTCCCCGCGGGGACAGGCACCCCAGTCAGTTGAGCTGGATTTTCTGTTCGGTGGCGATGCGTTTGCGCAGTTCCAGTTCGCGCTTGATGAGGCTGGCGTATTCGGTGGGGGTGCTGCCTTCCACGATGGAGCCGCCGTCTTCCAGGCGCTTGCGGATCTTCGGGTCCTGCAGGGCCTTGACGGCCGCGTCGTGGACGCGCTTGACGACTTCGGGCGGTACGCCGGCCGGCGCGACCAGGCCGTACCAGGCCATGTTGTCCATGGCGGGGTAGCCGGCTTCGCCGAAGGTCGGCACGTCGGGCAGGGCGCTGACGCGCTTGGGCGCGGCCACGGCCAGGGCGCGCAGCTTGCCGGCCTGGATGTGCGGGATGGACGACGGCAGATTGTCGAACTGCGCGTTGACCTGCCCGGCGATGGTGTCGTTGAGCGCCGGCCCCGAGCCGCGGTAGGGCACGTGGACCATGTCGGTGGCGGTCAGCGATTTGAACAGCTCGCCGTCCAGGTGCGAGATGCTGCCGGTGCCCGACGAGGCATAGCTGTACTTGCCCGGGTTGGCCTTGACCAGGGCGATGAATTCCTTGAGCGTCTGGGCCGCGATCTTGGGGTTGACGGTCATGACGTTGGGCACGCTGACCAGGTTGGTGATGGGCGTGAAGTCCTTCAGCGGGTCGTACGGGGTCTGGGGGTTGGTGGCCGGGTTGGTCGCCATCGTGCTGACCGTGGCCACGCCCAGCGTATAGCCGTCCGGGGTGGCCTTGGCCAGCGCGTCGGCGCCGATCGCGCCGCCGCCGCCGCCGCGGTTTTCCACCACGACCGGCTGCCCCAGCTCGCGTCCCAGCCCCTCGGCCACGATGCGGGCCACGATGTCCGTGGTGCCGCCGGCGGCAAACGGCACGATCAGGCGCACCGCATGGTTGGGGTAGGGCTGGGCCTGGGCGGCGGCGCCTGTGACACAGGCGCCGGCCACCAGCGCGCCGAGCAGGATCTTGATGGAAGCGGGTTTGCGCAAGGTTGTCTCCTGGTTGTTCCAGAGGGGCTGCATGGGCGGCCGTTCGTGACGGCCGCGTCCTGGGGTGCGCCATTGCACCGAAAATGCAGACAGGCGGAAATGCGGATCAACCCCAACATGCGATAACCTGCTTTCAGCTGGTAGACAGCTACGGGAAAACTGCCGCAAACAGCCCGCTTTTGCATAGATCCGTGCGTAACTTACAAGAATCTGATATTTTTCGGGTGAGATTCTTGGCCGGTCTTGCCAGAACGCTACCCGATATTTCGATTGACAGCGCTTGTTCTCCGGGCGATCTTGCCTTCGAGACGCGTGGGTGTGAGTTGTTGCGACGTGCTGGGCCAGGGTTCCGCCGATAGCCCCCCGGCCACGCTCGCCTTTCGCCGCCGCGAGAGAGAGGGCCGGACCCTTCCCGGAGCGCCATGTCGCTATTACTAGTACTCGCCCTGCCGTTTCTCGGCAGTCTGTGTGCCGCTTTGCTGCCGGCCAATGCCCGCAATGCGGAAGCCTGGCTGGCCGGCCTGATCGCCCTGGCCTGCACCTTGCTGGTGGCCAGCCTCTATCCCCAGATCGCCGCCGGCGGCGTGATCCGGGCCGACCTGCCGTGGGCGCCGGCGCTGGGGCTGCAGTTCACCCTGCGCATGGACGGCTATGCCTGGCTGTTCGCCCTGATCATCTCGGGCATGGGCGCGCTGGTCGTGCTGTACGCGCGCTACTACATGTCGCCGGAAGACCCGGTGCCGCGCTTTTTCTCGTTCTTCCAGGCGTTCATGGCCGCCATGCTGGGCGTGGTGATGTCCGGCAACCTGATCCAGCTGGTCATGTTCTGGGAAATGACCAGCCTGGCCTCGTTCATGCTGATCGCCTATTGGCACCACCGGCTCGATGCCCGGCGCGGCGCGCGCATGGCCCTGACGGTCACTGGCGCCGGCGGCCTGAGCCTGCTGGCCGGCGTGCTGATGCTCGGCCACATCGTCGGCAGCTACGACATGGACCAGGTGCTGGCCGCGGGCGATATCGTGCGCGCCGATCCCTGGTATCCGGCGGTGCTGGTCCTGATCGCGCTGGGCGCGCTGACCAAGAGCGCCCAGTTCCCGTTCCAGTTCTGGCTGCCCAACGCCATGGCCGCGCCCACGCCGGTGTCGGCCTATCTGCACTCGGCCACCATGGTCAAGGCGGGCGTTTTCCTGCTGGCGCGCTTCTGGCCCGTGCTGGCGGGTACCGACGAATGGTTCTGGATCATCGGCGGCGCCGGCCTGTGCTCGCTGGTGCTGGGCGCCTACGCGGCGATTTTCCAGCAGGACATGAAAGGGGTGCTGGCCTATTCGACCATCAGCCACCTGGGGCTGATCACGCTCATGCTGGGCTTGAACAGCTCGCTCGGCCTGGTGGCGGCGATCTTCCACATGGTCAACCACGCCACCTTCAAGGCCTCGCTCTTCATGGCCGCGGGCATCGTCGACCATGAAACCGGTACGCGCGACGTCGGGCGCCTGAGCGGCCTGTACGGGGCCATGCCCATCACGGCCACGCTGGCCATGGTGGCGGCCGCCTCGATGGCCGGGGTGCCGCTGCTCAATGGCTTCATCTCCAAGGAAATGTTCTTCGCCGAGACCACCTTCGTCAGCGGCGACGTGCTGGTGCGGTGGGGCCTGCCGCTGATGGCGACGCTGGCCGGCGCGTTCAGCGTGACCTATTCGCTGCGCTTCATCCTGCAGGTGTTCTTCGGCCCGCCGGCCGAAGACCTGCCGCGCGCGCCGCACGAGCCGCCGCGCTGGATGCTGCTGCCCAGCGCCTTGCTGGTCATGGTGTGCCTGGTGGTGGGCGTGCTGCCCGGCGTGACGCTGGGGCCGATCCTGCACCTGGCCGCCAGCAGCATCCTGGGCGAGCACATGCCGCAGTACAGCCTGTCGGTGTGGCATGGCTTCAACCTGCCGCTGGCCATGAGCTTCGTCGCGCTGACCGCCGGCGTGCTGCTGTACCTGGCGCTGCGGGCGCGCCAGCGCGCCCATCCGGGGCTGGTGCCGTTCATCTATCGCTTCGACGGCCGGCGCACCTTCGAGTACCTGCTCGATGCCTCCAGCGTGGCGGCCGCCTGGCTGCTGCGCTACCTGGCGTCCTCGCGCATGCAGGTGCAGATGCTGGTCATCGTGCTGGGCACCCTGTGGGTGGCCTGGCTGCCGCTGCGCGCGGGCGGCTGGCTGTCGGGCCAGGCGCGCCTGACGCCGGCCGACCCCGCGTTCGCGATCCTGTGGGTGGTCGGGGCGGCCTGCGCGCTGGGCGCGGCCTACCAGGCCAAGTATCACCGCCTCGCATCGCTGACGCTGTCCGGCGGCGCGGGGCTGATCACCTGCCTGACCTTCGTCTGGTTCTCGGCGCCCGACCTGGCGCTGACCCAGCTGGCCGTGGAGGTGGTGACGGTGGTGCTGCTGCTGCTGGGCCTGCGCTGGCTGCCGCGGCGCATCCAGACCGGCGGCGACGAAGAGCGTCCCGACCTGCGCGCGCGGGTGCGCCGCCTGCGCGACCTGGGGCTGGCGGGCGTGGCCGGCGCCTGCATGGCCGCGCTGGCCTACGCGGTGCTGACGCGTCCGGTGGGCGACACGATCTCCAGCTTCTTTACCGAGCGCGCGCTGCCCGATGGGGGCGGGACCAACGTGGTCAACGTGATCCTGGTCGATTTCCGCGGCTTCGATACCCTGGGCGAAATCACCGTGCTCGGCATCGTGGCATTGACGGTCTACGCGCTGCTGCGCCGCTTCCGTCCGGCGCCCGAAAGCGTCGAGCTGCCGCATCAGCAGCGCGAGCAGGACGGCATGCCGACGGTCGACGAGACCGGCGAGCGGCCGGCGCCGGACACCAAGTCGCCGTTGCCGGCCGGGCCGATGATGATTCCGGCCGTGCTGGTGCGGCTGCTGCTGCCGGTGGCGGTGCTGGTGTCGGTTTACCTGCTGCTGCGCGGCCACAACCTGCCCGGCGGCGGCTTTGTCGGCGGCCTGGTCATGGCCACCGCGATCATCCTGCAGTACATGGTCGGCGGCGTGTACTGGGTCGAGTCGCGCAGCCGCCTCAATCCGCAGCACTGGGTCGGCCTGGGCCTGCTGGCCGCCGGCGGCGCCGCGGTCTCGGCCTGGCTGGCGCTGCGGCCGTTCCTGTCGGCGCTGGCCTGGGACGTGGCGCTGCCCGTCGTCGGCCATGTGCACCTGTCCAGCGTGCTGTTGTTCGACCTCGGCGTCTACATGCTGGTGGTCGGCGCCACGGTGCTGGTGCTGGTGGCGCTGGCCCACCAATCGTTGCGCGCGCAACGCCAGGCGGCCGTCGAGGCCCAGGCGGTCGCGCAAACCGGGAGTCCTGCCTGATGGAAGTCGTTTATGCCCTGGCCATAGGGGTGTTGGCCGGTTCGGGAGTGTGGCTGCTGCTGCGGCCACGCACCTTCCAGGTCATCATGGGCCTGTCGCTGCTGTCGTACGCGGTGAACCTGTTCATTTTCGGCATGGGGCGCCTGACGGTGGGCAGGCCGCCCGTGGTCAGCGCCTCGGCGCCGGTCGACGCCGCGGCTTATGCCGACCCCTTGCCGCAAGCCCTGGTGCTGACCGCGATCGTGATCGGTTTCGCCACCACGGCGCTTTTTCTCGTGGTGCTGTTGGCCTCGCGCGGGCTGACCGGCACCGACCACGTCGACGGCCGGGAGCCTGAATCTTGATCGACTGGCTGCAACACCTGCCTATCTACCCCATTACGGTGCCCCTTATCGCGGGCGCGCTCATGCTGTTGCTGCCCGATACGCAGCGCAAGACCCGCGCGGGTATCGGTTTGCTGTCCTCGCTGCTGCAGCTGGTCAGCGCCATCGCCTTGCTGAGCCTGGCCGCCGGTGCCGGCGGCCTCTGGCCCGACGGCATCGGCGTGTACCTGCCGGGCGATTGGCCGGCGCCGTTCGGCATCGTGCTGGTGGTCGACCGCCTGGCCGCCGTCATGCTGGCGCTGACCGCCGTGCTGGGCCTGGCCGCGCTGATCTACTCGCTGGCCCGCTGGGACCGCGCCGGGGTGCATTTCCATTCGCTGTACCAGTTCCTGCTGATGGGGCTGAACGGCGCCTTCCTGACCGGAGACCTGTTCAACCTGTTCGTGTTCTTCGAGGTGCTGCTGGCGGCGTCCTATGGGTTGATGCTGCACGGCTCGGGCATCGCGCGCGTCACGGCCGGCCTGCAATACATCGCGGTCAACCTGGTGGCTTCGTTCCTGCTGCTGATCAGCATCGCGCTGATCTACGGCGTGACCGGCACGCTCAACCTGGCCGACCTGGCCTTGCGCGCCGGCACGCTGACGGGCGGCGAGCGCAGCCTGTTCGAGGCCGGCGCGGCCATCCTGGGGGTGGCCTTCCTGGTCAAGGCCGGCGCCTGGCCGCTCAACTTCTGGCTGGTCAAGGGGTACGGCTCGGCGGCCGCGCCGGTGGCGGCGCTGTTTTCCATCATGACCAAGGTCGGCATCTACGCCTTGCTGCGCATCGGCTCGCTGCTGCTGCCCACCGGCGCGCCGGCGGCTTTCAGCCTGGACTGGATGTTCGCGGCGGGACTGGCCACGCTGGTGTTCGGGGGACTGGGCCTGCTGGCCAACCAGCAGCTCGAAAAGCTGACCGGCTATTGCGTCATCGTCTCGGCCGGCACGCTGCTGACGGCCTTGGGCATGCCCGGCGTGACCTTGACCGGGCCGGCGCTGTTCTACCTGATCAGCTCGGTACTGGCCACCGGGGCGCTGTTCATGCTGGTCGAACTGATCGAGCGCACCCGCAGCTTCGGGGCCAACGTGCTGGCCGTCACCATGGACCTGTTCGACCTGGACGATCCGTCCACGCCCAACCGGTCCGACGACGTCGTGGGCGTGGCGATTCCGGCCGCAATGGCCTTTCTCGGCCTGGCCTTCGTGTCCTGCGCCTTGCTGGTGACGGGGCTGCCGCCGCTGTCGGGCTTCGTGGCCAAGTTCTCGCTGCTGTCGGCGGCGGTGACGGCGGCCAATACGCCGTCCGTGGCGCTCGATGCCTGGGTGTTGGTGGCGCTGGTGCTGTTGTCGGGCCTGGCCGGGCTGATCGCGCTGGGCCGCGTCGGCATACGGATATTCTGGAGCTCCGATGACCGGGTCACGCCTCGCCTGCGGCTGATGGAGGCCGGGCCGGTCGCGGTACTGCTGCTGCTGTGCGTGGTGCTGGCCGCGGGCGCCGGGCCGGTATCGGCCTACCTGGACGCTGCCGCCCAGTCGCTGG
The DNA here is from genome assembly GCF_900636925.1 of Bordetella bronchiseptica. NCBI lineage: Bacteria > Pseudomonadati > Pseudomonadota > Betaproteobacteria > Burkholderiales > Alcaligenaceae > Bordetella > Bordetella bronchiseptica. Next base: position 2,860,213 of record NZ_LR134326.1, on the reverse strand, counting down.
ACCGGCCCGCTACCTACGTGAACGCGGTGCTCGCCAAGCAGCCGGCGCGCGCGCTGTCGGAGGGCCTGTGATGCGGCGCTACTACCTTGCCTTGCTGCCGCTGGCCATGCTGGCGCTGTGGCTGATGCTCAACCAATCCGCCTCGGTCGGCCAGCTGGCGCTGGGCGCGGCGCTGGCGCTGTGGCTGGGCTGGGCGTCCAGCCGGTTGCGGCCGCTGCGCGGCAAGCCGCGCCGCCTGTGGCTGCTGCCCGGGCTGGCCGCGCGCGTGTTCGCCGACATCGTCCGCTCCAACGTCGCGGTGGCGCGGCTGGTGTGGCAGCGGCGCCCGGATTTCTCGCCCGGCTTCATCGCCATTCCGCTCGACCTGCACGACCCGCACGGCCTGGCCATCCTGGCCTGCATCGTGACCTACACGCCGGGTACGGTGTGGGTCGACATCATTGACGGCAAGCTGGTCCTGCACGTGCTGGACCTGCAGAATGAAGAGGCGTGGATCGCGCTGGTCAAGCAGCGCTACGAACGCACCCTGATAGAGGTATTCGAATGATGAACATCGTCCTGTACTGGTCGGCGTCGTTCGCCTTGCTGTGCTTTGCGCTGGCGATGGCCTGCGCGGCGATCCGGCTGCTGCGCGGGCCGACCGCGCAAGACCGCGTGCTGGCGCTGGACTCCCTGTACGTCAGCGGCATGCTGACCATGCTGGTGTTCGGCATCCGCGCCGGCACGCCGGTGTATTTCGATATCGCGCTGCTGATCGCGCTGTTCGGCTTCGTCGGCTCGACCGCGATGGCGAAGTTCCTGCTGCGCGGCGAGGTGATCGAGCCATGATCGACGTCGACATTCCGCTGTGGGCCGGCATCCCGGCCGCCATCCTGCTGGTGCTGGGCGGGCTGCTGACCCTGACCGGCGCGCTGGGCATGCTGCGTTTCGGCCATTTCTACGCCCGCATCCATGCGCCCACGCTGGGCAACACCATGGGGGCGTGCAGCGTGCTGACCGCCTCGATCCTGGTGTTCTCCAGCCTGTCCATGCGGCCGGTGGTGCACGAATTCGTGATCGGCATGCTGCTGGTGCTGACTTCCCCTGTCACCGGCATGCTGCTGATGCGCGCGGCCGTGTACCGCGCGCGGCGCGCCGACGACAGCGCCTGAGGGCAGGGCGGCGCCGGTTTACGTGTGCCAGGGTCTTGTAACATTTTCGTAGCCCAGGCGACCGGGTAATCCCTTATGGTAGAAAGGTCAGCGGCAGGCCATGACGGCCGCCGCCTACTTCAAGGAGCGAAACATGTCGAAGATTCGTATCCAACGATGGTGCGGGGCCCTGGCGCTGGGCGCGGGCAGTCTGATGGCCTTCGGCGCGCATGCGGCCGGCACGGGTTCCGGCCAGAGCCAGTACCAGATGGACGTGCAGCGCTGCAATAGCGGCGACACCAGCCAGGACCGCGCCACCTGCCTGCGCGAGGCCGGCGCCGCGCGCCAGGAAAGCCAGCGCAACCGGCTGGACGACAAGCAGGAAGGGCGCTACCAGGACAACGCCATGATGCGTTGCAAGAACCTGCCCGCCTCGCAGCAACAGGATTGCATCACGCAGATGACCTCCGGCAACACCACCACGCGCGGCAGCGTCGGCGGCGGGGGCGTGCTGCGTGAAACCGTCATTCAGGTGCCGGCCGGCACGCCGGGCTCGACGCCGGGCACGCCGATGCCCGGTGGCCAGATGCCCAGCGGCCAGATGCCTGGCGCCGCTCCGGGCGGGCTGCAGCCGCCGCCCGCCGGTACGGTGGCGCCGCCGCCGGTCATGCGCTGAACGGACACGCCCGGATGCGCGAGCGGGCCCGGCCAGTGCCGGGCCCGCTCGCATTCAGGCAAAATGTCGGCTGTCCGACCCTTTAAGTCCTTTATCCATGTCCGACGTCATCGCCCTGGTTTTCGATTTCGACGACACGCTGGCCTCCGACAGCACCACCGGCTTTCTCGAGAGCATCGGCGTCGATACGGCGTCGTTCTGGAAAGACCAGGTCGATCCGCTGCTTTCGCAGCAGGACTGGGATCCGGTGCCGGCCTACCTGTACCAGATGATCCAGCTGTCCAGGCAGGGCAGCCACGGCCTGATCACCCGCGAGCGCCTGCGCGAATGGGGCGCCCGGCTGGCGTTGCACGACGGCGTGCAGACGCTGTTCGGCCGCCTGCGCGCCGCGGTGCGCGCCGAGCACCCGAAGGTCCAGCTGGAGTTCTACCTGATTTCCAGCGGCATCGGCGACGTGGTGCGCGCCACGCCGATCGCCCACGAATTCACGGAAATCTGGGCTTCCGAGTTCGTCTACGGCGAAGACGGCGGCATCAGCTTCCCGCGCCGCATCGTCAGCTTCACCGACAAGACGCGCTACCTGTTCCATATCCAGAAGGGCCTGATCGGCCGCGAATACCGCAACAAGCCGTTCGAGGTCAACCGCAAGGTGCCCGAAGACCGTCTGCGCGTGCCATTCGACCAGATGGTGTTCGTGGGCGACGGCTACACCGACATCCCGTGTTTTTCGCTGATCCGCAGCGCCGGCGGCTTTGCCTTCGGCGTCTGGGATCCCAAGCACCGCGACAAGCGCAGCCGGGCCTGGGGCTTCATCGAGGAAGGGCGCGTGTCCAACCTCAACCAGGCCCGCTACGACGAGCAGGCCGAGCTGTACCAGTGGCTGGAAGAGGCCGTCACCAGCCTGGCCGGGCGCATCGCGCTGAAGTCGCGGGTCTATCGTGGCTGATGCGCTCGTGAGCGAAACCGATCCCTGCGTCGCCGACGACGCGCGCCTGATGGCGCTGGCGCTGGAGCAGGCGCAAGAGGCCGCGCGCCTGGGCGAAGTGCCGGTCGGCGCCGTGGTGGTCGATGCCCAGGGCGAGGTGCTGGGCGCGGGCTACAACCGCACCATCATCGACCGCGACCCCACCGCGCATGCCGAGATCGTGGCGCTGCGCGCCGCGGCGCGTCGGCTGGACAATTACCGGTTGCCAGGCGTGTCGCTGTACGTCACGCTGGAGCCCTGCGTGATGTGCATCGGCGCCATGCTGCACGCGCGCCTGGCGCGGGTCGTCTACGGCGCCCGCGATCCCAAGACGGGCGCCTGCGGCAGCGTGCTCGACGTGGGGGCCGTCGGCCAACTGAACCATCACACGACCATTACCGGCGGCGTGCTCGCCGAGCCCTGCGGCGAATTGCTGCGTGGTTTTTTCCGCGCCCGCCGCGCCAAGGAATCCCCAGTATGACCAAGAAGAAAAACCCGCCGGCCTCCCACGGGCACGACCACCACGAGCATCACGGCCACGAACCTGGCCATGTCTGCGACGCGGGCTGCGTCCACGCGCCGGCGCAGGCCAGCGGCATTTACCTGGTATCGCCGTCGTCGGCGGTGCGCGACGCGGCCGAGCTGGAACTGGCCTGCCAGCGGCTGGCCGCCGAGGGGTTCCAGGCCAAGGTCGACCGCGCCGCGCTGGCGGTGCACCAGCGCTTCGCCGGCACCGACAAGCAGCGCGCGGCCGGCCTGCAGCGGGCGATCAAGCAAAAGCATCCCATCGTGATGGCCACCCGCGGCGGCTACGGCCTGATCCGCCTGCTGCCCATGATCGACTGGCGCGCCATGGCCGACAGCGGCAAGCGTTTCGTCGGCATGAGCGATTTCACCGCCTTCAACCTGGCCTTGCTGGCCCAGACCGGCGCGGTCAGCTACAGCGGCGCGACCGCCGTGCGCGACTTCGGGCTGGCGAAAACCGATGAACTGACCGTGGCGCTGTTTGGCGAGATCATGCGCGGCGAGCTGGAGATCCTCAGCTTCGAGACGCGCGACGCCGATGCCTTCGACGGCCGCGGCGTGCTGTGGGGCGGCAACCTGGCCACGCTGGTGTCGCTGCTGGGCACGCCGTACATGCCCAAGGTGCGCGGCGGCATCCTGTTCCTCGAAGACGTGGCCGAGCATCCGTACCGGGTCGAGCGCATGCTGGCCCAGCTATGGCAGGCTGGCGTGCTGGAGCGGCAGAAGGCGATCGTGCTGGGCAGCTTCTCCGACTACCGGCTGGCCGCCCACGACAATGGCTACGACATGCACGCGGTGGTGGGCTGGCTGCGCAAGACGGTGAAGGTGCCGGTCGTGACGGGCCTGCCGTACGGCCATACCGATACCAAGGCCACGCTGCCCATCGGCAAGAAGGTGGGCCTGGCCACCGAACGCGGCATGGCCCACCTCGTCATCGACGAGCACACCCACTGAACGCAGGCCCCGCTACTGGTCCTGCTGGGGCACCCAGGCGGGCTGGCGTTTTTCCAGGAAAGAGGCCAGGCCCTCGCGGCCGTCGGCGCTGGCGCGCTGCTCGGCGATGCGGGCGGCGGTTTCTTCCAGCAGGGCGGCGTCGATCGGCGCGCCCGCCACGTCGCGGATCAGCCGCTTGGCCTGCGCCACCGCGTGGGGCGAGGTCAGCATGAAGCTGCCCAGCAATTCGTTGATCTGGCCGTCGAGCCGGTCCGCCTCGCACAGTTCGTGCACCAGCCCGATGCGCCAGGCCTCGGTCGCCTCGAAGGCCTCGGCGCTCAGGAACCAGCGGCTGGCGGTGCGGGCGCCCATGGCGCGCAGCACGTAGGGCGAGATCACCGAGGCGATCAGCCCCAGGCGCGTTTCGGTCAGGGCGAAGCGCGCCTCGTGCGAGGCCACGGCAATGTCGCAGGCCGCGGCCAGACCCATGCCGCCCGCCATGCACGGGCCGTGGATGCGCGCGATGGTGGGCTTGGGGCAGGTGTAGATCGTGTGCAGCATGGTCGCCAGCGTCTGCGCGTCGGCGCGGTTCTCGGCGTCGCCGGCCTGCGCGCTGCGCCGCATCCAGTTGAGGTCCGCGCCGGCGCAGAACGCCTTGCCGCGCCCGGCCAGGACGATGGCGCGCACCTCGTTGTCGGCCCCCAGCGCCATGAAGGTCTCGGTCAGCTCGGCGATCATCCGAGGGTCCAGCGCATTGCGCACATCGGGCCGGTTCAACCAGACCACTGCGGTCTGCGGCCCGTAGGCAACTTCCAACGTTTGCAGCATATGACGACGACTCCATGAAACGGGGACCGGCCACGCGGGGCAGGGGTTCTAGCGGTACAGGACCGTGGGCAGCCACAGGCCGATGCCAGGGAACATGTACAGCAGGAAGATGGCCAGCAACTGAATGCCCATGAACGGCATCATACCCAGGAAAATCTGGTTCAGCGTCACGTGCGGCGGCGCCACGCCCTTCAGGTAGAAGGCCGACATGGCCACCGGCGGCGACAGGAACGCCGTCTGCAGGTTCAGCGCCACCAGCAGGCCGAAGAACAGCGGGTCGATGCCGAAGGCCTTGAGCAGCGGCACGAAGATCGGCATGAAGATCACGATGATCTCCGTCCACTCCAGCGGCCAGCCCAGCAGGAAGATGATGATCTGCGCCAGCAGCATGAACTGGATCGGCGTCAGTCCCAGCGACAGCACCCATTGCTCCACGAGACCCTGGCCGCCCAGCAGCGCGAAGGCCGCCGAGAAAATCGACGAGCCGACGAACAGCCAGCACACCATGGCGCTGGTCTTGGCCGTCAGGTATACCGACTCCCTGAGCACCGGCATGGTCAGGCGCCGGTAGGCCAGCGCGAGCAGGGCGCCGCCCAGCGCGCCCATGGCGGCCGCCTCGCTGGGCGTGGCCAGGCCGAACACGATCGAGCCCAGCACCGCCACGATCATCAGGGCCAGCGGGAAGAACGAGCTCATCAGCAGCCGGACCACTTCCAGGCGGGTCCAGTTCAGCAGCGCATAGAAAACCGCCAGCAGCGCCACGCAGACCGCGAAGAAGACCCAGAATCCGTAAGGCGCCGGCAAGCGTTCGGCGGCGGCGTCCTCGGCGGCCTCGGCCGCCTCGGCCTGCGCGGCCGCGGCCTCGGGGGCGGCGGCCGCGCCGGGCGGCTCGGCCAATCCGCCGTCCTCGCTGGGCGGCTCGGCCAGTCCGCTGTCGAAGCTGTCGCCGCTGCCCAGCCGCAGTTCGTCCGGGATCTCGTAGACGACAGGCGGTTCGGTCACCGTGCTGTAGGTGGCGCCGGTGATCAGCACGAAGGCCGCCAGCGGCGCGGCCACCAGCATCAGGTTGCGCGCCAGGAAGCTGCCGGTGATTTGCGGGTCGCGGCGCTTGAACAGCCCCGCCAGCAGCCCCGGCACGGCGTGGCGATAGCCTTGGCGCCGCAGCGCCTCGGCGCCCGGCTGCAGGGGGATATGGCGTTCCTCCTTGGACAGCGGCGGCGCCATGTCCGGGCGCAGCTTGGCCACGATCATGACGTACAGCACATACAGGCCCGCCAGCATGATGCCCGGGAAGAACGCGCCGGCGTACAGCTGCACCACCGACACGCCGGTGGTCGCGCCGTAGACGATCAGCATGACCGAAGGCGGGATCAGAATGCCCAGGCAGCCGCCGGCCGTGATCGAGCCCGCGGTCAGGCGCACGCTGTAGCCGGCCTTGAGCATGGCCGGCATGGCCAGCAGGCCCATCAGCGTGACCACCGCGCCGACGATGCCGGTGGCGGTGGCGAAGATGGCGCAGGTGATCAGGGTGGCCACGCCCAGCGCGCCGGGCAGGCGCGCCAGCGCCAGGTGCATGGAGCGGAACAGCCGTTCGATCAGGTTGGCCCGTTCCACCAGATAGCCCATGAACACGAACAGCGGCACCGAGATCAGCGAGTCGTTGGTCATGGTGGCGTACGTGCGCTGCACCATCAGGTCCAGCGTCTGGCGGACCGCGCGCGCGCCGTCCTCGTGCTGCATGAAATAGGCCAGGAAGGTGAACAGCACGCCCATGCCCATGAGCGTGAAGGCGGTCGGAAAGCCCAGCATGATGGCGACGACGATCAGGGCCAGCATCAGCAGCCCGATGTGCCCCGTGGTGAGGTGATCCCACGGGGTCAGGAAAGCGATCATCAACAACACCAGCCCGATGCACGACAAACCGAACCACAGTGCTTTGTGGATTTTCATCGGGTCTGCTCTCCCTTTTCAACGTATTGGTCCAGCTCGGCGATGTCTTCGTCCTTGACGTGCACCATTTCCTTGAGCTTGTCGACGTCGACCTCTTCCACGTCCTCGGCGCGCGACGGCCACTGGCCCTTGCGCAGGCACAGCAGGCAGCGCGCGATCTCGGCCAGGCCCTGCAGCAGCAGGAACGCGCCGGCGATCGGGATGAAGGCCTTGAACGGATAGATGGGCGGCCCGTTGGCCATCAGCGACGAGTGTTCGCGGATGGCGATCGACTCGCCGGCGTAGTACCAGCCGGCCCACACCATGGCGACGACGCCGGGAATGAAAAACAGGATGTACAGCAGCAGGTCCAGTCCGGCCTGCACGCGCGGCGGCAGAAACCCGTAGAGGATGTCACCGCGTACGTGGCCGTTCTTGGCCAGCGTATAGGCGCCCGCCATCATGAACAGGATGCCGTAGTACATCAGTTGCAGGTCGAAGGCCCAGGCGCTGGGCGTGTTGAGGATGTAGCGCGCCGAGACTTCCCAGCATATGTGCAGGGTAAGGACGACAATGAGCCAGGCAAAGGCCTGGCCCACGAAAGTGGACAGCCTGTCTACCAAACGTATCAATCGCAGCATGAGCGCGGGCCCCGTTCATGGGATGGGAGGAGTAACGCGCTGCGCGGGCGCGTCGCGACGCGGCACGGCTTGCGCCGGCGCTGCGCGCCGTGGGACGGCGGGCAGCGCCGGCGCAAGGCGGTCCGGTCAAGCGGGTTGCTTGCGGGCGAAGTAGTGATTGAACGCCATGCGGAAATTGACGTTGGTATCGTTGCTCCAACGACCGGCGCGTTCGGCGAACTGGCGTTGCGAATCCAGCACTTTCTTGAACAACGGATTCTCGGCCGAGCGCTTGGCGATCATCTCGTCCCAGATCTTGAGCTGCTGCTGCAGTATCGCGTCGGGCGTCTTGTAGAACTTGACGTTGTGGTCCTTCTGCAGCTTGATGTAGTCCTTGGAGTAGCGGTCCGCGGCCTTCCACGACATGTCGGCGCTGGCCGCCTGCGCGGCGTACGCCAGGATGTGCTTGAGATGCTTGGGCAGGGCGTCGTACTTGTTCTTGTTGAACAGGATCTCGAACTGTTCCGCGCTCTGGTGGAAGCTCTGCAGCATGCAGATCTTGGAGACGTCCTGGAAACCCAGCGCCAGGTCGGACGAGGCGTTGTTGAATTCGGCGCCGTCGAGCAGGCCGCGGTCCAGGGCGGGCACGATTTCACCGCCGGGCAAGGCGTTGACCGCCGCGCCCATGGCGCTGTACATGTCGATGGCCAGGCCCACGGTGCGGAATTTCGCGCCCTTGACGTCGTCGGCCTTGGTGATGGGTTTCTTGAACCAGCCGAACGGCTGGGTCGGCATGGGGCCGTACATCAGCGAGGTCACGTTCACGCCCATGGCCTTCTGGATTTCAGTCAGCAGTTCCTTGCCGCCGCCATATTCGTGCCAGGCCAGCAGCATGTTGGCGTCCATGCCGAACGAGGGGCCCGAACCCCACAGCGCCACCGCCGTATTCTTGCCATACCAGTACGCCACCACGCCGTGGCCGCCGTCCAGCGTACCGGCCGATACCGCGTCGAGCAGGTCGAAAGCCTTGACCACCGCGCCGGCCGGCAGCACCTCGATCTTGAGCTGGCCTTCGGCCATGTCGTTGACCTTGCGGGCGTAATCCTGGGCGAACTCGTGGAAAATATCGTTGGCGGGCCAGGTGCTCTGGAACCGCAGGCTCACCGGGGAGCCCTGGGCGCGCGTGACGGCGGGAAATCCCAGCACGGCGGTCCCCGCGACCGCTCCGGCACCGGAAATGAATTTGCGACGGGACTGCGTAACGTGTTGCATGGCGTGTTGTCTCCTGAGTGGACTACAAGGACCAGCTTTTTGTTACTGCGGTAAGTCTGCGCGAGGGATCGCGCCGCTGCGCGAGCCGATTGGTATTGAATACTGAAGGGCACTGGCAGCGCCGGACGGGGTATGCAAACATTTGCATACAAAACCGTGTTTCTTTCAGTAGCCTTTCATTATCAATCGGCCCTGGGGGATTAAACCTTGCATGGCGCTGCCTGACAATCAGCCTAACGTCGGGAATAACCCTAGCACCTGCACAGATATCTCCGCGGCGGCAGCGGCGGCGCGTTGGCGAGGCGAGCGGCGCAACTTGGTACACTACCGGGTTTATCTCCATTGCGCCCTTGCGGCGCGTCAGGCTCGCACATACACCGTGATTTCCACTGCCAATCTCACTATCCAGTTCGGCCCCAAGCCGCTTTTCGAAAACGTCAGCGTCAAGTTCGGGGAAGGCAACCGGTATGGTCTGATCGGGGCCAACGGTTCCGGCAAGTCGACCTTCATGAAAATCATCGGCGGCGACCTCGAGCCCTCGGCGGGCAACGTGTCGCTCGAACCCGGCGTGCGGCTGGGCAAGCTGCGCCAGGACCAGTTCGCCTTCGAGGAGGTACGGGTGCTGGACGTGGTCATGATGGGCCACACCGAGATGTGGGCGGCCATGTCCGAGCGCGACGCGATCTACGCCAACCCCGAGGCCACCGAAGACGACTATATGCGCGCGGCCGACCTGGAAGCCAAGTTCGCCGAATACGACGGCTACACGGCCGAAGCGCGCGCCGGCGAACTCCTGCTGGGCCTGGAGATCGCCGTGGACCAGCACAACCTGCTCATGCGCGAAATCGCGCCCGGCTGGAAGCTGCGCGTGCTGCTGGCGCAGGCGCTGTTCTCCAACCCCGACGTGCTGCTGCTGGACGAGCCCACCAACAACCTGGACATCAATACGATCCGCTGGCTGGAGAACGTGCTCAACGGCTACCAGAGCACGATGATCATCATCAGCCACGACCGGCACTTCCTGAACCAGGTCTGCACCCACATGGCCGACGTGGACTATGGCGAGATCCGCGTCTACCCCGGCAACTACGATGACTACATGCTGGCCTCCACCCAGGCCCGCGAGCGCCTGACGGCCAACAACGCCAAGGCCAAGGAGCGCATCGTCGAACTGCAGGACTTCGTGCGCCGGTTCGCGGCCAACAAGTCCAAGTCGCGCCAGGCCACGTCGCGCCTGAAGCAGATCGACCGCATCAAGGCCGATCAGGTCGAGGTCAAGCCCTCGTCGCGCCAGAACCCGTACATCCGCTTCGAGCAGAACAAGGTCATGCACCGCCTGGCGGTCACGATCGAGAAGCTGTCCAAGTCGTACGACCAGCCGGTCATCCGCGATTTCTCGGCCATGGTCGACGCCGGCGAGAAAGTCGCCATCATCGGCGCCAACGGGGTGGGCAAGACCACGCTGCTGCGCATGCTGGCGACCGACCTGGCGCCGGATTCGGGCACCGTCAAGTGGTCCGAGAACGCCGACATCGGCTACATGGCCCAGGACGTGTCCGACCAGTTCCAGCAGGGCGACATCAACCTGTTCGACTGGATGGCCGAGCATCGCCAGCCGGGCGACGACGACCAGTCGATCCGGTCCGCGCTGGGCCGGCTGCTGTTCTCCGGCGACGATCTGCCCAAGGCGCCCAAGGTGCTGTCCGGCGGCGAGAAGAACCGCATGACCTTCGGCCGCCTGATGTTGGGCCGGCACAACGTCATGCTGCTCGACGAGCCCACCAACCACCTGGACATGGAATCCATCGAATCGCTGCAGTTCGCGCTGGAAAAGTACGAAGGCACGCTGATTTTCGTGTCGCACGACCGCGAGTTCGTCTCGGGGCTGGCCACGCGCATCATCGAGATCCTGCCCGACGGCGAGCTGGTCGACTACCGCGGCGGCTACGAGGATTACCTGGCTTCGCGCGGCATCGAGGCGTAAGCGGGGCGCCCGCGCGCGGCCTGGCCGGCCGCCCGCGGCGTGCTTATAACGACAGGTAGTTAAAACATTCTATAAATATAGTTTGTGTTCATATAACCGATTGTTAGATTAGGGCCTGTCCTTTCGTTTGGCGCCGCGGCGCCCGAGCAAGCCCATGAATCTGACTTTCGATCACGTCCACAAGAGCTTCGGCTCGCTCAACGTCGTGGACGGCTTTTCCAGCGAATTCAAGACCGGCGAGCTGGTTGCGCTGGTCGGTCCCTCGGGCTGCGGCAAATCGACCCTGCTGCATCTGGCGGCCGGCCTGGAGCAGGCCTCGCAGGGCCGTGTGCTGGCCGACGGCAAGCCGGTGCAGGGGCCGCACCCCAGCCGCACCCTGGTGTTCCAGGAGCACGCCCTCTATCCGTGGCTGACGCTGCGCGACAACGTGGCGCTGGCGCTGGAATTCCAGAACGCGCCCAAGGCGCAGGCGCGCCAGCAGGCCGTGCACTGGCTCGAGCGCGTCGGCCTGGGCGGTTTCGACGCCTACTATCCCCATCAGGTTTCCGGCGGCATGCGCCAGCGCGCCGCCTTGGCGCGCGCCTTCATCGCCCAGCCGCAGACGCTGCTGATGGACGAGCCTTTCGGCGCGCTGGATGCCCTGACCCGGCTGAGCCTGCAGGACGTGCTGCGCCAGCTGATCGAGCAGGAGAAGCCGTCGGTGGTGCTGGTCACCCACGACGTCGACGAAGCCCTGTTCCTGGCCGACCGCATCGTCGTGTTCAGCCAGCGCCCGGCCCGCGTGCTGCGCGAATTCAACCTGGCCCACCGCGCCAGGAGCCACGACCTGTCCGACCTGGCCAGCGAGAAGCGGGAAATCCTGCGTCTGCTTGGCATCGAAGTCGACAGCCATGGCCACGGCCATGGCCCCAAGGTGGCGCTGGCCGCCTGAGGCAGGCCTCGTTCCGTCATACCGATACCGTGTCGCGGGCCCGCCGGCCCGCGGCCTATTTGCCGATCCCTGGAGACTCGCATCATGAAACTGAAGCAATGGCTGTCCCTGCCGCTGGCCGCGGCGCTGCTGGCCGCCGCCCCGGCGATGGCCGCCGAGAAATTCCGCGTGGGCTATCTGCGCGTGATGGACGATGCGCAGGCCATCGTCGCGCAAGAGGGCGGCTACTACAAGAAGGCCGGGCTGGACTCGGAGCTGATCGAATTCAAGTCGGGCACCGACCTGATCAAGGCCATCGTGGGCGGCCAGCTCGACATCGGCGTGCTGGGTTTCACCAACGCCGTGGCCTGGGCCTCGAAGGGCGCCGACCTGAAGGTGGTGGGCGGCGCGCAGCAGGGCTACCATTCGCTGCTGGTGCGCGACGATTCCGGCATCAAGGATATCGCCGGCCTGAAGGGCAAGACCCTGGCCTCGCAGGCCGAAGGCAGCACCGCCGACGTGGTGCTCAAGGGCGTGGTGCTCAAGGAAGGCAAGCTGGGCGCCGACGACGTCAATGTCATGGGGGTCAGCCCCGCCGTCGCGGTGCAGTCGCTGGTCGGCAAGCGCGTGGACGCCGCGTTCCTGTTCGAGCCGTACGACCGCATCGCCCAGCTGGTGGCGCCGGTCAAGCAGATCTACGAAGTGGGGCAGGCCTGGCCGTTCCCCTGCATGGTGGTGATCACTTCCGGCGATGTGCTGGCCAAGCGCAAGGATGACGTCTGGAAGGCGCTCGACGCGCAGAAGGAAGCCATCGACCTGCTGCAGAACAAGCCGGCCGACGCGTCGCGCCTGATCGCTTCCTATTTCATCGCCGAACCCACTCTCAAGACCCTGACCCGTGGCGAGCTGCCGCGCGAGACGGTGATCTCCGAGGCCATCAGCACGCAGGTGTTCACGCCCAAGCTGACCGACAAGGACACCAACCGCATGCAGGAGATCGCCGATATCCTGCAGGCCCAGGGCTCGCTCAAGACGCGCGACGGCAAGCCGTACGACGTCTCGAGCATCGTCGACCTGTCCTGGCAAGAGGCGCGTAAGCTTTGAGCTCCTCCACCCGTGTAACCGGCGCACGCAAGCACCTCGCCGGGGTGCTGGGCGTGCTGTTCATCCTGGCGCTGTGGCAGGCGGCGGCCTGGGTCCTGCCTGATTTCCTGATGCCGGGCGTGCCCACCGTGGCGCAGCGCCTGGTCGAGGACCTGGGCCAGGCTTCGTTCCACCAGAGCCTGCTGGGCACGCTGGGACGCCTGGGCGCGGGCTACGGCCTGGCGCTGGCCGCCGGTATCGGCTTCGGCCTGGTCGCCGCGGTGCTGTTCTTCTTCCGCGAAGTGCTGCGCAGCGCCATCGTCATCCTGCAGTCGATCCCGTCGATCGCCTGGGTGCCGCTGTTCCTCATCGTGATGGGCTTCGGCAACACGCCCATCATCGTGGTGGTGGCGCTGTCGGCGTTCTTTCCGGCCGCGCTCAGCGTCATGAACGCGACCGAGTCCGTGCAGCGCGTGCACGTCTCGGCCGCCCGCGTGATGGGGGCGACGCGCTGGGGGCTGGTCAAGCGCGTCTACCTGCCGGCGGTCATGCCCGAGCTGATCACCGGCGCGCAACTGGCCTTCGGCAATGCCTGGCGCGCGCTCATCTCGGCCGAGATGCTGATCGGCTTCGGCAAGGGGCTGGGCCGTTCGCTGGCCTACTCGGGCGAGATCGCCGACATGACCGGCGTGATGACCAACATCCTGGTCATTGCCGTGCTGGCCGCGTTGATCGACCAGTTCGTGCTGGAAAACCTCAAGCACCGCCTGTTGCGCTACCAATACGTCTGAACCACGCGCGGGCCTGGCGCCCGCGCCTTGATCGCCATGACCGCGCCGTCTACCTCCCATCTTTCCCGCCTGTGCCTGGCCGCGCTGCTGGCCGTGGCGCTGCCCGCGCTGCCCGGCGCGGCCGCGCAGCCCGGCGCCGCGGCCGACCCGCTGGCGGCGGCACGCGCGCGCGGGGTGCTGGTCGTCGGCGTGCCGTTCCTGGCGGATGCGCCGCTGGCCGGCGCGAAGGTGCGTACGCCCGAACGCCTGGACGGCGTAGCGGCCGAACGGCTGGCCCGGCAACTGGGCCTGCCGCTGCAGTTGCGCCGCCTGGCGGCCGGCGACGCCGCCGCGCAGTTGGCGTCGGGCGCGGTCGACCTGGTGCTGGCCGATCGGCGCGATGGCGCGCCGCTGGCCGCGCAGGCGCCCGGCATGGCGGTGGTGGGAACGGGATATGCGACCGCGCCCAAGGCGGTCATCCGCGGCGATACCGCATTGCGGCGCTGGCAGGACGTGGCCGGGCACAGCGTATGCATGGCCGATGCCGCGCAGGGCGCGCAGGCGCTGGCGCAACGCCATGGCGCGACCGTGCGCACCTATCGCGCGCCGTCCGATGCGTTGGTGGCGGTGCGCGAAGGCGCCTGCGACCTGGCGTTGATCGACGACGCGGTATGGGCGCCGCTGATGAAGTTTCCCGAGTGGAAGAAATTCTCGGCCACGTTGGCGCCGCAGGGGCCGCGCGCCGAACTGGTATGGGTGGCCGCGCCCGCCGACGCGGCCTGGCTGGCCGCGCAGATGCAGGCCTGGCGCCGCGAGGGCGCCTGGACGGCCATGACGGCCAAATGGGCGCGCGACGTGGCCTTCGACGTGTACCTGGACCAGGAAGTGCCCGACTGCCACGGCTAGGGGGTATCCGGCGCGCCGCCACGTACAATGGCGCCGTATGATGCACACGCTTGCCGCCGCCTGCCGCCACCAGGAAGAAATCAAGAAAAGCCGCTTTGCCGCCTATGCCGCGCCCGTGGGCACGATCGCCGAGGCCATGGCGCATTTCGCTGCGCACAGCGACCCGGCGGCCACGCATAATTGCTGGGCCTACCGCATCGGCAACGAATACCGCTTCAATGACGATGGCGAGCCGGGCGGCACGGCCGGGCGGCCCATCCTGCAGGCCATAGACGGGCAGGGGCTGGACCGCGTGGCGGTGCTGGTGGTGCGCTGGTTCGGCGGCATCAAGCTGGGCGCAGGCGGCCTGGTGCGCGCCTATGGCGGCTGCGCCGCCAACTGCCTGCGCGCCGGCGAGCGCTTGCCGGTCATCGCGCTGGCGACGGTGCGCTGCCGCTGCGGCTTCGCCGAGCTGCCGCTGCTGCAGGCGCGGCTGGCGCAGGCGGGCGCCAGCGTGCGCAGCGAAACCTTCGACGCCGACGGCGCGCAACTGGAGCTGGACGTGCCGTGCGCCGCGCTCGAAGAGCTGGCGCGCACGTTCGCCAACATCACCCGCGGGCGCGGCGGCTGGGACGTGCAGGCCTGAGCCAGGCCCGCCGCGGCCTCAGGCCTGTTCGCCTGCGCCGTTTTCGCGCGCCTGCGCGATATCGCGGTGCACCTCGGCCATGTCGACTTCCTTGACCTTGGTCAGCAGCTCGCCGAGCTGGCCGGCCGACAGGGCGCCGGGTTGCGAGAACAGCAGGACCTTCTCGCGAAACACCATCAAGGTCGGGATCGAGCGGATGCCCAGCGCGCCGGCCAGCTCCTGTTCGACGTCGGTATTGACCTTGGCGAAGGTCACGTCGGGGTGTTGCTCGGCCGCCTGCTCGAACACGGGGGCGAAGCCGCGGCACGGGCCACACCAGGGGGCCCAGAAGTCGATGATCAGGGTGCCGTCGGGCGTGATGGCGTCCTGGAAGGTGTCCTTGGTCAGTTCAACGATGCTCATGCGTGTCGTCCTTGCCGCCCGCGTAGGGTGGCGTCTGGGGCCCGTGGGCCCGGTTGGCGCGGCCGGGGCCGCGCAGTGGATGTTCCGTCCGTGGTCGGTGGGCGAAACGCGTGGCGCGATCGCGCGCCGTGCCGGTCAGGCGTTCGCGGTGCGGGTCGATACGCCTGCGTCCTGCTTGAGCGAGGCGACGATCTCGTACGAACGCAGCCGATCGGAAAAGTCGTAAAAATCGGAAACGATCATCACCTCGTCGGCCTGGGTCTGCGCGACCAGGCTCTCCAGTTCGCGCTTGACCGTATCGGGGCCGCCAACGATGGCCGCGCCCAGTCTCTGTTGGACCGCGGAGCGCTCCCACTCGTTCCATATGCCGTCCATGCTTTCCACGGGCGGCTGCAGCGGCAGGCGGTTGCCGCGGATCAGCGACAGGAATTTCAGTTGCTGGGTGGTGGACAGGAAATGCGCCTGCTCGTCGGTGTCGGCCGCCACCACCGGCACGCCTATCATGGCATGGGGGCGCGCCAGCGTCTGCGACGGCTTGAACAGTTGCCGATACAGGCGCATGGCGGCCATGCCTTCGGGCGAGAAGTGGCCCGCGAACGAGAAGGGCAGGCCCAGCTCGGCGGCCAGCCGCGCGCTGAAATCGCTCGAGCCCAGCAGCCAGATGGGCACGTCGGTGCCGGCGCCGGGAATCGCGCGCACCGGCTGGCCCGGCCGCGCCGGCGCGAGGTACGCGCGCAGCTCGTGCAGCAGTTCGGGAAAGTCCAGGCCGCTGCGCGGCCCGCGCCGCAGCGCCTGCTGGGTGGCCCCGTCGCTGCCGGGCGCGCGGCCCAGGCCCAGGTCGATGCGGCCGGGAAACAGGCTCTCCAGGGTGCCGAACTGCTCGGCGATGATGAGCGGCGCGTGGTTGGGCAGCATCACGCCGCCCGAGCCCACCCGCAGCGTGCTGGTATGCGCGGCGACGTGGCCGATCAGTACCGCCGTGGCGCTGCTGGCCACGCCGGTGATGTTGTGGTGTTCGGCCAGCCAGAAGCGGCGATAGCCCCAGCCTTCGACGTGGCGCGCCAGGTCGACGGTGTTGCGAAACGCCTGCGCGGCCGTGCCGCCCTGCACGATGGGGGCAAGGTCGAGGACCGAGAACGGCACGCTGGCCAATACACTCATGCGGGTGCTCCGGTTGTGTCGCGGCGCGGCGCGCCCGACGGGTCAGGAATATATGGAGAGTGTATCGGCGATTTCAACCGCGCACCCGAACAACCTTGGGCGCCATCGGGTCGATAGTCTCGCTGTATCGCGGCGATTGAAGGCCTCGAAAGCAGGCAGGCCGCGCGAGGCGGCCTGCTTGCGGGGCGAGGCGCGCGGCCCGGCCTTATTCGGGGAAGAAGGCGTAGCGGACGATGAACAGGATCGCCACCAGCCAGGTGGCCGGGTGCACCTCGCGGATGCGGCCGGTGCAGGTCTTGAGCACCACGTAGCTGATGAAGCCGAAGGCCAGGCCGTTGGCGATGGAGTACGTGAACGGCATGACCAGGGCGGTCAGCGCGGCCGGCGTGGCCTCGGACACGTCGTTCCAGTCGATGTCGATCAGCTCGCGCATCATCAGCCCGGCGACATACAGCAGCGCGGGCGCGGTGGCGTAGGCGGGCACCGAGCCGGCCAGCGGCGCGATGAACAGCGCGGCCAGGAACAGCAGCGCCACGACCAGCGCCGTCAGGCCGGTGCGTCCGCCCGCCTGTACGCCCGAGGCGCTTTCCACATAGGCGGTGGTGCTGCTGGTGCCCAGCATCGAGCCGGCCACGATGGCGGTGCTGTCGGCAAACAGCGCGCGTCCCAGGCGGTTGGGGCGGTCTTCCGGCACCAGGCCGGCGCGCTTGGCGATGCCCATCAGCGTGCCGGTGGCGTCGAACACCTCGACCAGCACGAACACCAGGATCACGTGCACGAAGCCGGTGTGCAGGGCGCCCAGGATGTCCAGTTGCATGAACGTCGGGGCCAGGCTGGGCGGCGAGGAGAAGATGCCGTTGAACTGGTTGTAGCCCAGCAGCATGGACAGCACGGTCACCGACAGGATGCCGATCAGGATCGCGCCGCGCACGCGCAGCGCATCCAGCGCCGCGATGATGAAAAAGCCCAGGATGGCGAACAGCGGGCCGGGCTCGCGCAGGTCGCCCAGCGTCACCTTGGTGGCGGGGTGCGCGACGACGATGTTGGCGTTGGACAGCGCGATGATGGCCAGGAACAGCCCGATCCCGGCGGCGATGGCGCTGCGCAGCGAGTGCGGGATGCCGCGGATGAGCCAGGCGCGGATGCCCGAGATGGTCAGGAACAGGAAGATGACGCCCGAGATGAACACGGCGCCCAGCGCCTGCTCCCAGGTGTAGCCCATGGTCTTGACCACGGTGAACGCGAAGAACGCGTTCAGGCCCATGCCCGGCGCCATGCCGATCGGCCAGTTGGCCACCAGCGCCATGATCAGCGAACCCAGGGCGGCGGCCAGGCAGGTCGCCACGAACACGGCATTGCGATCCATGCCGGTGCTCGACAGGATGTCGGGGTTCAGGAAGATGATGTACGACATGGTGAGGAATGTCGTCAGCCCAGCCACGATCTCCGTGCGTACGGTCGTGGCGTGGTCACGCAGTTGGAATAGCTTCTCCAGCATGGAAGTCCCCGGGGGTTTGAGAGCGGTTGTTGTGTGCTTGCGCCGGCGCCGCCTGCCGCGCAGGCGATAATGTAAGCGCAAAACCCGTATTTTTGCACCAGGGCCCGCGGACCCTGGTTGTAAACTCTGCGCCCATGATCATTCTCGGCTTTGAAAGCTCGTGCGACGAAACCGGCGTGGCCGCCGTCTGCACCGAGCGCGGCCTGCTTGCGCACGCCCTGCATACCCAGATCGCCATGCACCAGGAATATGGTGGCGTGGTGCCCGAACTCGCCTCGCGCGACCATATCCGGCGCGTGGTGCCCCTGACCCGCCAGGTGCTGGCCGAGGCCGGCCTGACGCTGGCCGACGTGGGCGCGGTGGCCTACACCGCCGGGCCGGGCCTGGCCGGCGCCTTGCTGGTGGGCGCCAGCGTGGCCCAGGCGCTGGCCTGGTCGCGCGCGCTGCCGGCCATCGGCATCCATCACCTGGAAGGACATCTGCTGTCGCCGCTGCTGGCCGAGCCGCGTCCCGAGTTTCCGTTCGTGGCCTTGCTGGTCTCGGGCGGGCATACCCAGCTGATGCGGGTCGACGGCGTGGGCCGCTACGAACTGCTGGGCGAGACGCTGGACGACGCCGCCGGCGAGGCCTTCGACAAATCGGCCAAACTGATGGGCCTGGGCTATCCGGGCGGCCCCGCGCTGGCGCGCCTGGCCGAGCAGGGCGACGCCAGCCGCTACGACCTGCCGCGCCCCATGCTGCACAGCGGCGACCTGGATTTCAGCTTCAGCGGATTGAAGACCGCGGTCCTGACCCGTGTGAAAGCGGCCACGCGCGATGGCGGCGAACTGGGCGAACAGGACCGCGCCGACCTGGCGGCGGCAACGCAGGCCGCCATCGTCGAGGTGCTGGCGGCCAAGGCGATCCGCGCCTTGAAGCAGACGGGCCTGCGCCGCCTGGTGGTGGCCGGCGGGGTGGGCGCCAACGCGCTGCTGCGCGCGCATCTGGCGCGCGCGCTCAAGCCCTTGCGGGCCGAAGCCTATTTTCCGCCGCTGTCGCTGTGCACCGACAATGGCGCCATGATCGCGTTCGCGGCGGCCGAGCGGGTCAAGGCCGGACTGGCCGACCTGCGCGAGGGCGACCACGCCTTCACGGTGCGGCCGCGCTGGGACCTGGCGGATATCCAGGCCGGGTAGGCTGACGGGGGGCCTGTCCCCGCGGGGGCAGGCTCCTGAGTGGGTTACTTCTTCTTCCCGATGCGGCTTTCGGTGCCCTTGAGCAGCCGCGCGATGTTGGCGCGGTGGCGGTAGAACAGCAGGGCGCTGATGACGGCGATGGCCAGGCCGACTTCCAGCCGCGCATGCCAGGCTGCGCCCGAGCCGAATACGTAGTAGACGGGCGCGAAAAATGCGGCGACCAGGGCCGCCAGGGACGAATAGCGCGAGAACACGGCCACGATCAGCCAGGTTGCGATGGTGGCCACGGCCAGCCATGGCTCGATGGCCATCAGTACGCCCAGCGCCGTGGCGACGCCCTTGCCGCCCTTGAAGCGCAGGAACAGGGGGTAGAGGTGGCCGAGGAACACCGCCAGCGCCACCAGCGCGTAGGCGCCCCAGGAGAGTTCGGGGACCAGCGCGCGGGCCAGCCACAGCGCGAACCAGCCCTTGGCCGCGTCGCCCAGCAGGGTCAGCGCGGCGGCGGTCTTGTTGCCGGTGCGCAGCACATTGGTGGCGCCCGGATTGCCGGAGCCGTAACTGCGCGGATCCTGCAGCCCCATCAGCTTGCTGACCACGACGGCAAAGGGGATGGAGCCGATCAGATAGGCCAGGACAATCAGTGCCGAACTGGACAGGAGCGAAGGGGCGGTCAGGACCATGGTGGCAGGCATTCCGTTACGGTTGCGTCGTTTGGCTGCGGATTCTACCTCGGGCGGCGATTCTGACGCGATGATGCCGCTTCATGACGGTACAATCGGTCGCGGTTTGTGGCGATCCCCACGATTCAGGAAGATTGATGCGTATTCTGGTTTCAAACGACGATGGTTACAACGCCCCCGGGCTGGAAGCGCTGGTCGAGGCGCTGTCCGGGCTGGGCGAACTGACCGTGGTCGCGCCGGAGACGAATCACAGCGGCGCCTCGAATTCCCTGACCCTGAACCGGCCGCTGACGGTGCGCACCGCTTCCAACGGCTTCATCTACGTCAACGGCACGCCGTCCGATTGCGTGCACGTCGCCCTGACCGGCCTGATGGATGCGCGCCCCGACCTGGTGGTGTCCGGCATCAACAATGGCGCCAACATGGGCGACGACACGCTTTATTCCGGCACGGTGGCCGCGGCCAGCGAGGGCTACCTGTTCGGCATTCCCTCGATCGCCTTCTCGCTGATCGAAAAAGGCTGGCAGCACATCGAATCGGCCGCGCGCGCCGCCCGCCAGGTGGTCGAGCGCCAGATCGCGCAGCCGCTGGCCGCGCCGGTCCTGCTCAACGTCAATATCCCCAATCGCCGCTACGAAGACATGAAAGGCTACGCCGTCACGCGGTTGGGCAAGCGCCATCCGTCCGAGCCGGTGGTGCGTACCACCACGCCTTATGGCGACACGGTGTACTGGATCGGCCCGGTCGGCCTGGCCGCCGACGCCACGCCGGGGACGGACTTCCACGCCACGGCGCAGGGGCAGGTCTCGGTGACGCCGCTGCGCCTGGACCTGACCCAGCACAGCCAGCTTGACGATGTGCGCAACTGGGCGGAGCCGCTATGCGTAAACGCGTAGACCCGCCGGCCGGCGGCCGCCTCGCGCCCGGCATCACGCCGGCCAACAGCAACACCCGCATTTCGGCCGGCGCCTTGCCGCGCGCGCCTGCGCAGCCCGCGCCGCTGGCCAGCGGCAACCTGGGCCTGAACTCCGACCGGCTGCGCCAGGCGATGGTGCAGCGGCTGCGCACGCAGGGCATCGTCGACGAACGGGTGCTTAACGCCATGGCGGCGGTGCCGCGCCATCTGTTCGTCGATGAAGCGCTGGCCAGCCGTGCCTACGAAGACGCGGCGCTGCCCATCGGGCACTCGCAGACCATTTCGCAGCCGTGGGTGGTGGCCCGCATGATCGCCGCCGTCTGCGAGGACCGTGCCCCGGCCCGGGTGCTCGAGGTTGGCGCCGGCTGCGGCTACCAGGCGGCGGTACTGGCCCAGATCGTGCGCGAGGTGCATGCCATCGAGCGCATCCGCGGCCTGTACGAGCTGGCGCGCGGCCATCTGCGGGCGCTGCGCCTGGCCACCCGGGTGCGCCTGATCCATGGCGACGGCATGCTGGGCGTGCCCGGCGTGGCGCCGTTCGATGCTATTGTTGTGGCTGCGGCGGGCCTGGCCATTCCGCAGGCCTTGCTGGATCAGCTTGCGCCGGGCGGGCGGCTGATCGCGCCCGAAGGGTCCACCCACCAGCGGCTGGTGCTGATCGAACGCACCGGGGCCACCGCCTGGAGCCGAAAAGAACTCGAAGCTGTACGTTTTGTGCCCCTCAGGGCCGGAATACAATCTTGAGCAAACAGGAGAATCGTATGCTCAACGGGCAGTTGCAACTGACCGAATCCCAATCCGTGGCTGGCGCATCCGCCGCCGCTTCCCGACCCGTTCTCTGGGCGGGCGTGTTGGCCATCGCCTTGCTGGCCGGCTGCGCCTCGAAGGGCCCGCGCGCGCCCGTGGTCGACCTCACCGGACAGCCCGGCGCCTCCGGCCCGACCGACGGCAGCTATGTCGTCAAGCCTGGCGATACGCTCTACAAGATCGCGCGCGCCAACAATGTCGATATCGAAAACCTCAAGCGCTGGAACAACCTCACCGATCCCAACCAGATCAGTGTCGGCCAGGTGCTGCGCCTGTCGAGCTCGGGCGCCGGCGGCGCGCAGACCACGCCGGTGACCTCCTCCAAGCCGCAACCCAAGCCGCTGGACCAGGGAAGCGCCGAAACGCCGGCCGGCGGCATGGAAGCCGGCGCCGGCGGCGAAACCGGCGGGGCCACCACCCCGCCCGCGGCAACGGTGCCCGATCCCAAGCCCGCGCGCGCGGCCGATGCCGCCGTCATCAACTGGGGCTGGCCGGCCAATGGCGCCATCCTGCAGACCTTCAACAGCAACACCAAGGGCATCGACCTGGCCGGCTCGCTGGGCGATCCGGTGATCGCGGCGGCCGATGGCAAGGTGATGTACAGCGGCAATGGCGTGCGCGGCCTGGGCAACCTGATCATCATCAATCACCAGAACGGCTTCATCACGGCCTATGCGCACAACCGCGCGCTGCTGGTCAAGACCGGCCAGAACGTCAAGCGCGGGGCCAAGATCGCCGAGATCGGCGAGACCGACACCACGTCGCCGCGCCTGCATTTCGAGATCCGCCGCCAGGGCACGCCGGTCGACCCGATGCAGTATCTGCCGCCGCGATGACGCCCACGCTCGTTTTCGACCTGGAGACCATCCCCGACGTGGCCGGCCTGCGCCGGCTCAACGACTGGGGCGGCGAGGTGTCCGACCTGGAAGTGGTCGAGCGCGCTTTCGCCGCGCGCCGCGAAGCGGTGGGGCACGACTTCCTGCCCCTGCACCTGCACCAGGTCGCGGTGGTCGGATGCGTGTTTCGCGACGACCAGGGTTTCCGCGTCAAGACGCTGGGCCAGCCCGACGATCCCGAGGCGGCGCTGCTGTCGGGTTTTTTCAAGACCATCGAGCGCTACACGCCGCGGCTGGTCAGCTGGAACGGGTCCGGTTTCGACCTGCCGGTGCTGCACTACCGCAGCCTGATCCACGGCGTGCCGGCGCCGCGCTATTGGGATACGGGCGACGAAGACCGCGATTTCAAGTTCAACAACTACATCAGCCGCTACCACAACCGCCACATCGACCTGATGGACTTGCTGGCCAAGTACAACGGCCGCGCCAATGCGCCGCTGGACGAACTGGCCAAGCTGTGCGGCTTTCCAGGCAAGCTGGGCATGGACGGCAGCAAGGTCTGGGAAGCCTGGAACCAGGGCAAGGCCGACGAGGTGCGCGCGTACTGCGAGACCGACGTGGTCAATACCTGGCTGGTGTACTGCCGCTTCCGCTTCCTGCGCGGCGAACTCGACCGCGTCGCCTACGACGCCGAGATCGCCCTGGTGCGCGACACGCTGGCGGCCAGCGACGCGCCGCACTGGCAGGAATACCTGGCGGCCTGGGACGCGGCATAAGGCGCGTCGGCAATCGACTGAAACAGATGGGCCGGGTGCGAAACCCGGCTGAAACCGCGCCGCCCGCACAATGGCAGCGCGTTTCAACCTTTCAGGAGATCACCATGTCCCGACACGCTATCCGTTCCACTCTGGCAGGCCTGACCCTGGCGCTTTCGGCGGGCGTCGTGGCGGCTCCCGCCCTCGCGGCCACCCAGGAAGGCCCGGCGGCCGGCCATATGAAAGAGCAGGGCCGTCACCACCACAAGAAGATGATGCGCGACGGCGTCTGGCTGCCGGGCGTCGGCCCGCTGTCCAAGGCGCAGATCGAGTCGCTCAAGCTGGACGCCAAGCAGCAGGGGCTGGTCGACCAGGCTCGCCAGGCGCAGCGCGATGTGCACAAGAGCCGCCGCGACGCGGGCGCCACGGGCCGCGACGCGCTGAAAGCGCAACTCGACAGCGGCAAGCTGGATCCGCGCGCGCTGTTGGCCGAATCGGACAAGCGGCACGAGCAGTTCCGCGCCCAGGCTACCCAGGTACGCGACAAATGGCTGGCGGTCTGGGATAGCCTGAACGAGGTCCAGCGCGGCCAGGTCACCGAGATCGCCAAGGCCAACCAGGCACGCATGAGCGAACGCCACGCCCGCATGCAGGAGCGCATGCAGAAGCGGCACGCCGAAGGCGGCCAGTCCGCCGCGCCGGCCGGCGCCGCCACGGCGAACTGATCCACGCCGATCCGCAGGAATGACGCCCCGGGGCTGCAACGCCCCGGGGCGTTTGCGTTGGCGCGCGAGCCAGCCTGGCGCGCCATGCGCCGAAACAAGGCGGAGCAGGGCCGGGGTGCACCGCTGCGGTGCGCCGCGGCGCCGTGCGCGCGCGCCATGCCGGCGCGGGCGGGCTGGCATGGAATGTGCTTTTCATGGGGTAAGCCGTCAGGGGAGGGGACTTGCCCCGCGGCTGGGAGGACGGCTGCATGCCGCGTCCTTATTCCAATCGATCAGGAACCGCACATCATGAAAAAGCCCTTGTTCGCCTTGCCCCTGGTACTGGCCGTCTGCGCCGCCGGCGCGCGCGCCGAGCCGACCGACCTGGGGGCGGGATTTTCGCTGAGCGGCAACGCCGCCATGGTCAGCGACTACCGTTTCCGGGGTTACTCGCAGACCGATTTCCGGCCTGCCATCCAGCTGGGGTTCGACCTCACCCACACTTCCGGCCTCTACCTGGGCAACTGGAATTCGAACGTCTCCGACTTCGTCTTCACCGACGGCAATCTCGAAATGGACTTCTATGGCGGCTGGAAGGGCGAGGCGGGCGGCGGCGTCGGCCTGGACGTGGGCGTGCTGCACTACTACTACCCGGGCTCCAGCTCGCCCAAGGGCGGCAACTACAACAACACCGACCTGTACCTGGGCGTGAGCTATGCGAACTACTCGCTGAAGTACTCGTACACGCCCGGCGATTTCTTCAGCACGCCCGATACCAAGGGCACCTGGTACCTGGACGGCACGGCGACGTTCGACCTGGGCGATGGCTGGGGGCTGGTCGGCCACCTGGGCTACCAGAAGCTGAAAAAGGCGCAGGACATGGACGGCGACGCGCTGGGCCACTACGTGGACTACAAGCTGGGCGTGACCAAGGACCTGAGCGGCTGGGTGCTGGGCCTGGCCGCAGTGGGCGCGACCCGCGACAATTGGCTGCCTACCAAGAACGGGCATCCCTCGGGCAGGCTGGGAGCGGTGTTTTCGGTGGCGCGGACCTTCTGAGGCGCTGCCGGGGACGTCCCGTCCGGTGGGGGACGGGGCGTCCGCTCGGACAGCCGTTTCCGGCATGGCCCGAGCTCTTTTACAATGCCGGCCTGCCTGTGTATCTGGACTGTGCGAGATGGTCGACGTTTTGAATATTGAGTCCCTGGACCTCGAGGCCCGGGGGATAGCCCACCGTGACGGCAAAGTGCTGTTCGTGGAAGGCGCCTTGCCCGGCGAGCGGGTCACGGTGCAGACGGTGCGCCGCAAGCCGTCCTACGAGATTGCCAAGGTCGAGGAGATCCTGCGCCCGTCCTCGCAGCGCGTGGCGCCGCGCTGCCCGCATTTCGGCGTTTGCGGCGGCTGTGCCATGCAGCACCTGGCGCCCGCGGCCCAGGTCGCCATCAAGCAGCGCGCGCTCGAAGACACTTTCTGGCACGTGGGCAAGCTCAAGCCGGCGCGCATCCTGCCGCCGCTCTATGGCCCGACCTGGGGCTACCGCTATCGCGCCCGCCTGTCGGTGCGCGTCGTGCCCAAGAAGGGCGGGGTGCTGGTGGGCTTTCATGAACGCAAGAGCAGCTACGTGGCCGACATGCGCGAATGCCATGTGCTGCCGCCGGCGGTCAGCCGCCTGCTGCTGCCCCTGCGCGCCATGATAGCGGCCATGTCGGCGCCGGACCGCATGCCCCAGATCGAGGTCGCGCTGGGCGATGAGGCGATCGTGCTGGTGTTGCGCCACCTGTTGCCGCTGACCGACGGCGATATCGCCGTGCTGCGCGCGTTTGCCGCCGAGCACGGGGTGCAGTGGTGGCTGCAGTCCAAGGGCCCGGATACCGTGCATCCGCTGGAGCGCGAGCATGCCGACGCGCTGGCCTATACCCTGCCGGAGTTCGGGCTGCGCATGCCTTACCGGCCGACGGATTTCACCCAGGTCAACCACGCCATCAACCGCGCCATGGTGTCGCGCGCCCTGAAGCTGCTGGATGTGCAGCCGCAGGACCGCGTGGCGGACCTGTTCTGCGGCCTGGGCAATTTCACGTTGCCGCTGGCCACCCAGGGGCGCGAGGCGGTGGGGGTGGAGGGCAGCAAGGCGCTGACCGACCGCGCGCACGAGGCGGCGGCGCGTCATGGGCTGGGCGAGCGCACCCGTTTCGCCACGCTCAACCTGTTCGAGGTCGATGTGCAATGGCTGCGCGGGCTGGGCTACTTCGACCGCATGCTGATCGACCCGCCGCGGGAAGGCGCGCAGGCTGTCGCGCAGGCGCTGTCGCTGCTGGCCCCCGGCGAGCGGCCGCGCCGCATCGTGTACGTCTCCTGTAATCCGGGCACCCTGGCGCGCGACGCCGCCATCATGGTGCACGAAGGCGGCTATGCGCTGCGCAGCGCTGGCGTCATCAACATGTTCCCGCATACCGGCCATGTCGAATCGATCGCAGTGTTCGAGTCGCTCGACGAGGCGACGGTGCTGCAAGCGCAGGCACAGGCGCGGCAGAAGGCGCGCGAGGAGGCCGAGCGCCTTGCCGAGGCGGCCGCTGCCTGAGGCGGCCGGCCGGGCGGCGGCGTTCAGCGCTGCCCGGTGTTGCTCAGTTCTTCGATGATCGGGCAGTCGGGCCGGGTGTCGCCATGGCAATGGTGCGCCAGGTGCTTCAGCGTGTCGGCCATCTGGCGCAATTCGTCCGCCTTGCGCTCCAGTGTGGCGACATGCTCGAGCGCAATGCGCTTGACGTCGGCGCTGGCGCGGCTGCGGTCGCGCCACAGCGCCAGCAGTTCGTTCATCTGTTCGACCGAGAAACCGAGATCGCGGGCGCGCCGCACGAAACGCAGCGTATGCAGTTCCGCATCGCCATAGACGCGATAGCCGGATTCGGTGCGCGCGGCAGGGCCGATCAGTCCGATGCTTTCGTAGTAGCGGATCATCTTGGCCGAAATGCCCGAGGCCTGGGCGGCGTCTCCGATATTCATGGGCAGTGTCCCTGGCCCGCCGACGGCGGGCCGGTTGCGCGCCTTCCGGCATGGAAGGCGTCGCTTCCATTCTACGCTTGACCTTCACATCATGGGAAGGTTTAAGCTCTCTCCAACGTTCGAAAACCGGACGCTGTCCGCCGGCGCAAGGCCGGCCCTCATCCAGGAGAAAACCATGACTATCGCCTTTCACGTTCCCGACATGACCTGCGGCCACTGCGTCAAGAGCATCACGCAGGCGGTGCAGCAGGCCGTGCCCCAGGCGCTGGTCCAGATCGACCTGGCGGCGCGCCGCGTGACGGTGGAAGGCGCGGCAGCGGCCGAGCCGGTTGCCCAGGCGATCCGCGCCGCCGGCTATGCCGTGCAAGCAGCTTAATCAATATTGAGTAGTCGATTGTTTATGGCTATCAATTAATTAGATTTATTAAATTTGATTAATTGATAGTCAACGGTTATCATCTCTTCATGGTGGTTGTTCCACAGAATGTCGCAAAGCTAATCCAAGGAGATATGAATGCTGCAGAATCGCGAAGGTCAACGTGTACCGAGCGTGACGTTTCCCGTCCGTGAAAACAATGCCTGGAAGCAGGTGACGACCGACGACGTCTTCAAGAACAAGACCGTCGTGGTGTTCTCGCTGCCCGGCGCCTTCACGCCGACCTGCTCGTCCACGCACCTGCCGCGCTACAACGAGCTGGCTCCCGCCTTCTTCGCCGCCGGCGTCGACAGCATTGTCTGCGTTTCCGTCAACGACACCTTCGTCATGAACGAGTGGGCGAAAGACCAGGAATCCGCCAATGTGACGCTGTTGCCCGACGGCAACGGCGAGTTCACCGATGGCATGGGCATGCTGGTCGACAAGAAGGACCTGGGCTTCGGCAAGCGCAGCTGGCGCTATGCCATGCTGGTCAAGGATGGCGTGGTCGAGAAGATGTTCATTGAGCCCGAGAAGGAAGGCGATCCGTTCGAGGTCTCGGATGCCGATACGATGCTCGCCTACGTCGCGCCCCAGGCCAGGAAGCCCGACCAGGTCGTGGTGTTCTCGAAGCCGGGCTGCCCGTTCTGCGTCGACGCCAAGGCCCTGCTCAAGGGCAAGGGCTTCGATCCGATCGAGATCCCGCTCGACAACAAGGTGCGCGGCCGTGTGATCGGCGCCGTCTCGGGTGGCGATACCGCGCCCCAGGTGTTCATCAACGGCAAGCTGATCGGCGGTTTCGACGCCCTCAAGGCCTACCTGGCCTGATGCCTGGCCGGCGGCGCTGCCGCCGCCGGCTTTTCCCTCCCTTCGTGCCGACGCTGGCCGCTTCGCGGCGGCCAGCGCGTCTGCCTGTCCGCGCGCCGCCTGGGCGGCGCGCCCGCACTCATGAGGATAATCGATGAAAACCTTGCACACTGACGTGGCCATCATAGGCGCCGGCACGGCCGGCCTGGCGGCCTATCGCGCCGCGCGCGCCGCCGGCAAGCGCGCCTTGCTGATCGAAGGCGGCCAGTACGGCACGACTTGCGCGCGCGTGGGTTGCATGCCGTCCAAGCTGTTGATCGCGGCCGCCGAGGCGGCCCATGCGGCGGCGCACGGCGGGCCCTTCGGCGTGCATATCGATGGCGCGGTGCGGATCGACGGAGCGCAGGTCATGGCGCGCGTCAAGAGCGAGCGCGACCGCTTCGTCGGCTTCGTGCTCGAGGGCGTGGAGAACATCCCGGCCGAGGACAAGCTGCGCGGCATGGCGCGCTTTGTCGAAGACACGGTGCTGCGCGTGGATGGGCACACCGAGGTGCGCGCCGGCAGCGTGGTCATCGCCAGCGGCTCGCGGCCCGCGGTGCCCCCGCCGTTCCTGGCGCTGGGCGACCGCCTGGTGGTCAACGACGACGTCTTTGCCTGGGACACGCTGCCGGCGCGCGTCGCGGTGTTCGGGCCCGGCGTGATCGGGCTGGAACTGGGCCAGGCGCTGGCGCGCCTGGGCGTGCAGGTGCGCGTTTTCGGCGTGAGCGGCAGCCTGGGCGGCATCACCGACCCGCGCGTGCGCCAGAGCGCCCGCAAGGCCTTCCAGCAGGAGTTCTACCTGGATCCGGACGCGCGCGTGCTGGAAACCAAGCGCGTCGGCGACGAGGTCGAAGTGCGCTACGTGGCGCTGGACAATACCGAGCGCACCGAGCGCTTCGACTACGCCCTGGTCGCGACCGGCCGGCGACCCAATGTCGATGGCCTCGATCTGCACAACACCAGCCTGGCGCTCGATGCGCGCGGCGTGCCGCATTTCGACCGCCATACCATGCAGGCGGGCCAGGCGCCGGTGTTCATCGCCGGCGACGCCAACGCCGACGCGCCGCTGCTGCATGAAGCGGCCGACGAAGGGCGCATCGCCGGCGAGAACGCCGCGCGCTATCCGGACGTCGCGCCGGGCCTGCGCCGGGCGGCGCTGGGCGTGGTGTTCTCCGATCCGCAGATCGCGCTGGTGGGCACGCCGTTCGCGCGGCTGGAAAGCGGCACCTTCGTGGCCGGCGAAGTCGATTTCGGCGACCAGGGCCGTTCGCGCGTCATGCTGCGCAATCGCGGCATGCTGCGCGTCTATGCCGACATCGAGTCGGGGCGTTTCGTGGGCGCGGAAATGGTCGGTCCCAGCGCCGAGCACATCGGCCACCTGCTGGCCTGGGCGGCGCAACAGTCGCTGACGGTGGCGCAGATGCTGGAAATGCCGTTCTACCACCCCGTGGTGGAAGAGGGGTTGCGCACCGCCTTGCGCGACGCCGCGGCGCGCCTGGCGCAGGCCCGCCCGCAGCGCCTGGCGGCCTGAGCCTCAGGGGTTCTCGCGGTACTGCAGCGTGAAACCGGCCCGGTCGTCCTGGGCCAGTTCGCGCGCCAGCAGCGGCATGGCCGGCTTGAGCGCGTCGTGCAGCGTCCAGGGCGGGTTGACCAGGAACATGCCGCTGCCGTGCAGCCCGAAGCCGTCGGCGGCGGGTTTGCGTACGGTCAGCGTGGCGTGCAGCCAGCTCTTGACCGGCAGCCGCTCCAGCTGGCGCGCCATCTCCGATGCCTCGCGGCGCTGCACCAGCGGGTACCAGACGACAAAGGTGCCGGTGGCAAAGCGCTTGACGCCTTCACGCACGGCAGTCAGCGTGCGCCGGTAGTCCTGCTTGTCCTCGTAGGAAGGATCGATGAGCACCAGGCCGCGGCGCGTCGGCGGCGGCAGCAGCGCCTTGACGCCCTCGAAGCCATCCGCGGCGAAGACCGTGGTCTGGCGCAGGGCGGTGCGCTCGTTGCGCCGTTCCAGGTTCCTGACCAGCACGTCCGACTCGCTCGGGTGCATCTCGAACAGGCGCAGGCGGTCGCGTTCGCGCAGCACGTCCAGGGTCAGCCAGGGCGAGCCCGGGTAATGGCGCAGGACGCCGTCCGTGTTGTAGTCGCGGATGCGGGCGACATAGTCGGCCAGCAGCGCAGGCAGGCCGGAGAGCTCCCACAGGCGCGCCACGCCGTCGGCATGCTCGGCGTTCTTGCTGGCCCAGTCGCTGCCGAGCGCGTACAGGCCGGCGCCGGCGTGCGTGTCCACCACCCAATAGGGCGCTTCCTTGCGATTCATGTAGTCCAGCACGTGGACCAGAATGGCGTGCTTGAGGACGTCGGCGTGGTTGCCGGCGTGAAAGGCGTGTCGGTAACTGAACAAGGCGGCTCCGCGTCAGACGGCGGGCCGGATGGTGGCCAGCTCGTCGGTGAAAATGGCGTCCATGCCCCAATCCAGCAGCAGCCGGGCGCGGGCCGGGTCGTTGACGGTCCAGGCGGCGATGCGGTAGCCGGCCTGGTGCACGGCGTCGACCAACTCGCGGCTGGCGTCGCGCTGGTTGATGTTCAGCGCGATGCAATCGTATTTGCGCAGCCGTTCGAGCCAGTCGGCCGGCACGCGTTCCACCAGCAGCGCGCGGGGCAGCTGCGGGGCGGCGCCGCGGGCCGCGTGCAGCGCGGGCTCGGCAAACGAGGACAGCAGCGGGGCGGGCTGGGCATCCTGCCACAGCGCGGCGGCCGCGCGCGCCACGGCCGCGCCGGTCTCGGCCTCGCGGCCCGGGCAGGGTTTGATCTCGACATTGCAGGCGATGCCGTTGGCCAGCGCATAGCGCGCCACCGCCGAAAAAGTGGGGACGGGCTCACCCGCGTACTGCGGCGCATACCAGCTGCCGGCGTCCAGCTGGGCCAGCTCGGCGTACGTCTTGGACGCCGCCGGGCCGTGGCCATTGCTGGTGCGGTCCACGTCGTCATCGTGCAGCAACACCTCGACATTGTCGCGGCTGAGCTTGACGTCGAATTCGAACATGGTGAACCCATGGGCCGCGCCGACGCGCATGGCGGCCAGGGTGTTTTCGGGCGCCAGGCGGCCGCCGCCGCGGTGCGCGATATAGGGAGAATAGGGCCAGGCGGGAAGGGGTGCGGTCATGATGCTCGGTTTCGGGAAATGGGGCTGCGCACAGCCGCGCTCAAGCCTGCAAGCATACCCCGAACGCCGCCTTCTTCCGTGCACGGCGGGGGTGGTTCGCCGGCCTGTTGGTGGTAAACTCCGGCGGCTGATCCGGTACAGTTTCCGGCACGGAGTAAGGCGAATCGGGTTCGCCTTTTTTTATGCGTTTTCTTGCGGCTTGGCGCGGCGAAGGTTCGCGCAAGCGCGGCAACAGGGGTTCCATGTTTGAAATAATTCGCACCCATCGACGCTGGATGCAACTCATCCTGCTGCTATTGATCGTGCCGTCGTTCATGCTGGTCGGCGTCCAAGGTTACGACAGTTTCATCAATCGTGAGCCCGAACTGGCCACCGTGGCCGGGCAGCCCGTCACCCGCTCCGAGTTCGACCAGGCCCACCGCAACCAGCTCGAGCAGCTGCGCCAGCGGCTGGGCTCGCAGTTCGACCCGGCCATGATCGATACCCCGGCGATGCGCGAGCAGTTGCTCAACCAGCTGATCGACCAGCGCCTGCTGGCCGTGGTCGCCGCCGACAATGGCTTCTCGGTGTCGGACGGCACGCTGCGCAACACGATCGCCGCCATCCCGCAGGTCCAGGACAACGGCCGCTTCTCGCCCGAGCGCTACCGCCAGGTGCTGGCCGCGCAAGGCATGTCCCCGACCTCGTTCGAAGCCGGGCTGCGGCGCGACCTGGCGGTGGCGCGCGTGCTCGATCCGATCAGCCAGTCGGCCAGCGTGCCGGCCGAAGTGGCCAGGTCGGTCGAAGCCGCCCTGACGCAGCGGCGCACGGTGCAGCTGCGCCAGTTCGCCGCCTCCGACTTCCGCGCCAAGGTCACCGTGTCCCCGCAGGACATCCAGGCCTGGTACGACGCCAACCAGGAGCAGTTGCGCGTGCCCGAGCAGGTCCAGGCCCAGTACCTGGTGCTCGACGAGGCGGCCGCGACCGAAGGCGTGCAGGTCAAGGACGAGGACATCGCCAGCTATTACGAGCAGAACAAGTCGCGCTTCGGCCAGCCCGAGCGGCGGCGCGTCAGCCACATCATGATTTCCATCCCGCCCGGCGCCTCGGAGGAGGCGCGCAAGGCCGCCGCGGCCAAGGCGCAGGAAATCGCTGCCCAGGCGGCCGCCGATCCGGCCGGGTTCGCCGAGCTGGCGCGCAAGAACTCGCAGGACACGGGTTCGGCCGCGCAGGGCGGCGACCTGGGCTGGGCGCCCCTGCCGGCGCCGCTGCAGCAGGCCGCGCAGGCCCTCGCCAAGGACCAGGTCTCGGGCGTGGTAGACACCCCCACCGCCTTCCACATCCTCAAGGTCACCGACTTCCAGCCGGGCTCGGTCAAGCCCCTGGCCGAGGTCAAGGACGAGGTCGTGAGCGAGATCCGCAAGCAATTGGCCTCGGCCCGCTTCGCCGACATGGCCACGGACATGACCAGGCTGGTCTATGACCAGCGCGACAGCCTGCAGCCCACCGCCGACAAGCTGGGCCTGAAGCTGCGTACCGCCGGCGGCATCACCCGCACCGGCCTGCTGCCGGCCGAGCAGGCCGGCGCCGGTTCCGCCGCCGGTGGCGACGATGCGCAACTGCTGGACAACCCGCGCGTGCGCCAGGTGCTGTTCTCGCCCGATGTGCTGCGCGAGAAACTCAATTCCGGCGTGATCGAGCTGACGCCCGATACCATGCTGGCCGTACGCGTGGCGGCGGTCGAGCCCTCGCACATTCCGCCGCTGGAGCAGGTCCGCGCCAGCATCGAAGACCGCCTGCTCGGAGAGCGCGCCGCCCAGGCTGCGCGCCAGGCCGGCGAGGCCGCGCTCAAGAGCGTGCAGGCCGACGCTTCGGCAACGCCGGAGGGGTTCGCGCCGGCCATCGTGGTCTCGCGCCAGGATGCGCAGAACCTGCCGCGCCGCGTGCTCGACGCCGTCATGCGCCAGGCGCCGTCGCCGCTGCCCGCCTACACCGGGGTGGAACTGGGCGCCGACTACGTCGTGGCGCGCATCGAGAAGGTCGAGGCGGGCCAGAGCACCGAGCAGGACCTCGACCTGCTCAAGACGCAGCTCTCGGGGGCCTGGGGCCAGGCCGAGGACGCGGCGGTGCTCAGGCAGCTGCGCGACCAGTACAAGGTGCAGATCCTGCCGGAGGCCGCCGAAGCCATCAAGGGCGACGCTCAGTCGGCCGCGGGCTGAGCCAGCATCGGCTCGAGCACGGGCCAGACATTGTCAAGCAGCGCCGGCTGGGCGTCCTCGTTGGGATGGATGCCGTCGGCCTGGAACATGGCCCGGTTGGTGGCGATTCCTTCCATGAGGAACGGCACCAGCCGGGCTTTTTCCTGTTCGGCCACGGCTGGAAAGACCTGCGCGAAGCGCTGTGTGTAGTCGCGGCCGTAGTTCGGCGGGATCTGCATGCCGACCACCAGCACCGATGCGCCGGCCTGGCGCGACGCCTGCGCCATGGCGCGCAGATTGCGCTCGGTCATGTCCAGCGCCAGGCCGCGCAGGGCATCGTTGGACCCCAGTTCCAGCACGACGACGGCCGGCGCGTGCTGGCGCAGCAGCGCCGGCAGGCGCGCCAGCCCGCCGCTGGTCGTATCGCCGCTGATGCTGGCATTGACGACGCGGTAGTTGGGGTATTGTTGCGAAACCCGCTGGGCCAGCATCGGCACCCAGCCGGACCCGCGCCGCAGGCCATATTCGGCCGACAGGCTGTCGCCGACCACCAGGACGGCGTGCGGTGCGGAACCTGTGGGCGCGGCCGCGGTCTGAGCCTGGGCCGGCAAGGTGGCGGCGAGCGCGATGGCGGCAAGGCAAGGTGCGAGCAAACGGAAAACAATGCGCATGGATAACGGCAACTCGATTGAAGTGAAAGGGCTGGGCAAGCGTGTGGCCGACGCCGGCGGTGAACTGTCGATCCTCGATGGCATCGATTTTACGGTCCGGGCCGGCAGCGCCGTGGCCATCACCGGCAGTTCCGGCTCGGGCAAGTCCACCTTGCTCGGACTGCTGGCGGGCCTGGACGTTCCCTCGTCAGGCAGCGTGCACCTGGCCGGCCAGGATCTTTTCGCCCTCGACGAGGATGGCCGGGCGCGCCTGCGCGCCAGCCATGTGGGCTTCGTATTCCAGTCTTTCCAGCTGCTGCCCAACCTCACGGCGCTGGAAAACGTCATGCTGCCGCTGGAGCTGGCCGGCCAGCCGGCGCGCGAGGCGGCGCAGGCGATGCTGCGGCGGGTAGGCCTGGGCGAGCGGCTGCACCACTACCCGCGTACGTTGTCCGGGGGCGAGCAGCAGCGGGTGTCGCTGGCGCGCGCCTTCGTGGTCCAGCCCGATCTGCTGTTCGCCGACGAGCCCACCGGCAGCCTCGATGCGGCCACCGGCGAAACCGTCATCGACCTGATGTTCGATCTGCACCGCGAGCACGGCACGACGCTGGTGCTGGTCACCCACGACCCCGAACTGGCCGCGCGCTGCGGCCGGCAACTGGTGCTGGCCGCGGGCCGCCTGCAGGACTGAGCCTCAGGTGGCCGCGGGCGCCAGGCGGCGCCCGCGGCGCCATTCCAGCACGCCGATGACGCTGCCGCTGGCGCAGATGATGGCGATGCCCAGCCAGGTGATCGCGTCGGGGAAATGCCCCCAGAAGAGCCAGCCTATGGTGGTTGCGCTGACGATCTGCAGGTACACGAAGGGGGCCAGCGTGGAAGCGGCCGCATTGCGGTAGGCGCCGATCTGCAGCAGGTGGCCCAGCGCCCCGGACACGCCGGTCGACAGCAGCAGCAGCCAGTTCCCCAGGCTCAGTTCGCGCAGCACCGGCATGGCCGGCGGCAGGATGAAGGGCAGGGCCGCGGTCAGGCACAGCGCGCCGACCGCGCCGCTCCAGATGAGCGAGGTATAGGGATCGTCGCCGGCCACCTTGCGGGTGGCGATGTACTGCGCGGCAAAGCAGCAGGCCGTCAGCAGGCCGAACATCACGCCCAGCGGATGCAGGCCGCCGTCGGGCCGGATGACGATCAGTACGCCCAGGAACGCCACGCCGGCCGCCACCCAGCGCGACAGGCGCGGCGGCTCTTTGAGCACCCAGGGCGCGATCGACAGCACGATCAGCGGCGCCAGGAAATTGATGGCGGTGGCCTCGGCCTGCGGCAGGTAGCTCAGGGTCGTGAAAAAAAGCAGGGTGGCGCAGAACATGGCCGCCCCGCGCACGATCTGTTCGCGCGGACGGGTGGCGCGCAGGATGCGCAGGCCGCGGGCGGGCAGCACCAGCGTCAGCACCAGCACCAGGTGCACCAGGTAGCGCACCCAGCACAGCACCAGCAGCGGCACGCCGGCGGCCATGACCCACTTGCCGCTCGCGTCCAGCCCCGACAGCGTCCACATGGACAGGATCAACAGCGCCACCCCGATCAGCGGGCGCGCGGTGAAGGGCGTCGGGGTGGTCGAGGCCGGCGGGCGCGCGGCCAGGCCGGACTGGCGCCGGTGCATGGTGGTCTCCTGTTTCGATCGCGGTTGCGCGGCGGCCGCCGCCGGTGGGCGGCCAATCCGGCACGGCGGTCATGATACGCTCATCCGGCTATAGGAACGGCACATGATAGACCTCAAACACATCGAGACCTTCTTCTGGGTGTCCACGCTGGGCAGTTTCCGCGCCGCGGCCGAGAAACTGAACACCACGCAGCCTGCGATTTCGCAGCGCATCGCCTCGCTGGAAGCCGACCTCGGTGTGCGCCTGTTCGAGCGCGACGCCCGCGGGGTCTCGCTGACCGGCAAGGGTCAGGAGCTGCTTTCGCATGCCGAGCGCATGCTGCAGATGCGCCACGACCTGATGCAGGCCGCGCGCGAGCAGAATGTCATGAGCGGCACGGTGCGCATCGGCGTGGCCGAAACCATCGTCCAGACCTGGCTGCCGGCGCTGATCGAACATGTGCACGCCGCCTATCCGGCCCTGGTGCTGCAGATCGAGGTCGACACCACGCATGTGCTGCGCGGGCAACTGATGGCGCGCCAGATCGACGTCGCCTTCCTGATGGGCCCCATCCTGGAGGCGCGCATGGAAAACATTCCCTTGTGCGCCTATCCGCTGGCCTGGGTGGCCAGCCCCTTGCTGGAGCTCGGCCCCGAGCCGCTGACGCTCGAGCGCATCGGCACCTTGCCCGTCATTACCTATCCGTCCAGCAGCGAGCCGTACCGCCAGGTGCGCGACATGCTCACGCGCGCCGGCGTGGCGGCGCCGCGCATGTACGGCAGCGCATCGCTGGCCATGGTGGTGCGCATGACCAAGGATGGCATCGGCACCAGCGTGATCGCGCCGGTGTTCCTCGACGAGGAACTGGCCCGCGGCGAGCTGCGCCTGCTCAACGTGCAGGCCGACCCGCTGCCCGACCTGAGTTTCACCGCCAGCTGGGTGCAGGGACCGGACAGCCACGCCGCGCGCGCCATCGCGCTGCTGGCGCAGCGCACCGCGGCCGAGCACGGCGGCGCCATCGGCGCCGGCTAGCCCCAAGGGCCTGCGTTCGCCGCTTCGGGCGCCGCAAGCGCCTAGGGGATTTCCCTGACGAAACGCCTGCTCCCGGCTGCGGGCGCGGCGTCGGCGCGTCCATGGCGCGGCTGGCCCGTCACCCCGCAAGCCACGTGGATACTGGCTTTGCGCGACACGCCCGGGCGCGGCGCCGCGAGGGTTAAGAAAAATTTATACCCCCTCATCCCAACTAACGATTGGACGCTGCCGTTGGCGTGCAGTGCAATGGCGCCGATTGACAAGGCCGATGGCATACGCGCGCCGCCAGGGTAACGGGGCCCCGGCGCGTATCCGATATCCCGCCTGCAAGGAGAGTTGCCCATGAAGAAGCCTTTTGTTTTCGCCGCCGCCTTCGCCGTGGCCGCGTTGACCGGCGCCGTGCACGCGCAGGACCTGCCCAAGACCAAGGTCAAGGTGGTCGGCGGGCTGAGCAACCTGACTGCCTACAACGATTACGAAAAGCCGTTCTGGACCAAGACCGTGCCCGAACTGTCCAAGGGGCAGGTCACCGCCGACATCAAGGGTTTCAACGAGATGGGCCTGAAGGGGCCCGAGATCCTGCGCCTCATGTCGCAGGGCGTGATCGAGTTCGGCACCGCGACGCTGGCCTATTTCGCCTCCGACAACCCCATCAACGAAGCGATCGACCTGGCCGGCCTGGCGCCCGACGTCAAGACGGCGCGCCAGGTGACCGACGCGTTCGAGCCGGTGTATGCCAAGCTGTACGGCGAAGGCGCCAACGTCAAGCTGCTGGGCATCTCCACCTATCCGGCGCAGGTGCTGTTCTGCAATGCCGAGATCACGGGCCTGGCCGACATCAAGGGCAAGAAGGTGCGCACCAGCAGCCGCACCACCGCCGAGTTTGTCGAGGCGCTGGGCGGCTCCAGTGTCACCATGGCGTTCGGCGAAGTCGTTCCGGCCCTGCAGAACAAGGTAGTCGATTGCGCCATCACCGGCTCGCTGTCCGGCTACTCGGCCAAGTGGTACGAAGTGTCGACGCACCTGTATGCCTTGCCGATCAACTGGAACCAGCAGATCCACGCCGTCAACCAGAAGGCGTGGGACAAGCTGGACCCCAAGGTGCGCACGTTCCTGCAGGACAACATCAAGAACCTGGTCGACCAGATCTGGGATGCCGCCGCGCGCCAGACGCAGGAAGGCTATGACTGCAACACCGGCGCGGCCGCGTGCCCGTATCCGGTCAAGGGCAAGATGGTGCTGGTGCAGCCTACCGACGCCGACCGGGCGTTGCTGAAGAAAGTGACCGAAGAGGCGGTGCTGCCCAAGTGGGCCGCCCGGTGCTCGGCGCAGTGCGTCAGCGACTTCAACGCCACCATCGGCAAGACGCTGGGTCTGGTCGCCAAGAAGTAAGTCCGGACGCGGGCCGGCCGGCCCGCCCCAATGCTGCAACGCGCGCCGCGGCCCGGTCGCGGCGCGCCTGGTTTTTCGCCACCGCGGGCATGCCCGCAGAGGTTCATTCATGACCCGATCCGAACATTTTCGCGCCCTGGGTGGGCTGCTGCGGCGCGCCGAGTCGCTGTCGCGCCTGGCCGTATGGGTCGGCGGCGCGCTGACCATCGCCAGCGTGCTGCTGATTTCCTTCGACGTGCTGGCGCGCAAATTCTTTGGTTTTACTACCGGAGGCGCCGACGAGCTGTCGAGCTACGCCTTCGCGATCAGCACCTCGTGGGCGCTGGCCTTCGCCACCTTGCAGCGCGCCAACGTGCGCGTCGACGTCGTCTATCAATACCTGCCCGTACGCGTATCGGCCGTGCTCGACTGGATCGCCCTGGTCGCGTTGGGCGTCTTCATGGTTTTCATGACGTATTACGCCTATGAGGTCGTGCAGACCTCCTGGGCGCAGAAATCGGCCGCCAACACGCCGTTGGCCACGCCGCTGTGGATTCCGCAAGGCCTGTGGGCGCTGGGGCTGGCGTGGATGTGCGTGACAGTGGCATTGATGCTGGTGCGTGCCTCGGCCGCGTTGGTCACTGGCGACCTCGACCTGGTCAAGGAAATCTGCGGCGTGCGCTCGGCGCAGGAAGAAGCCGAAGAGGAAGCCGCCGCCGGCGAACGCATGGTCAAGGGAGCCTCCGCATGATCGCCACCGCCCTGATCCTGCTGCTGGTCCTGATCGGCATTTCCATTCCGGTGGGCGCCGCGCTAGGCGTGCTGGGCCTGATCCTCGATCCGCTTTACTCGATGCTGCCGCTGACGCGCGCCATCGGCGAGGTGACCTGGAGCGCCAACAACGAATTCCTGCTGGTCGCCATCCCGCTGTTCATCATGCTGGGCGAGGTGCTGCTGCGCGCCGGTTTTGCCGAACGCATGTATGCCGCCATGAGCCTGTGGCTGTCCTGGCTGCCGGGCGGGCTGATGCACGCCAACATCGGCGCCTCCACGCTGTTCTCCGCCACATCCGGCTCCAGCGTGGCCACCGCCGCCACGGTGGGCACGGTAGCGATCCCGCAGATCAAGAAGTACGGCTATAACGAGCCGCTGTTCCTGGGCAGCCTGGCCGCCGGCGGCACGCTGGGCATCCTCATCCCGCCGTCCATCAACCTGGTGATCTACGGCGTGCTGACCAACTCGTCGGTACCCAAGCTGTACCTGGCCGGCATCATCCCCGGGTTCGCCATGGCGGCCTTGTTCATGATGACGGTCGTGGTGGCCTGCGTCGCCAAGCCGTCATGGGGCGGACACCGCATCCAGGCCTCCTGGGCCCAGCGCATCGCCAGCCTGGTGCACCTCGGGCCGCCCATGGCGATCTTCTTCCTGGTGGTCGGGTCGATCTACGCCGGCCTGGCCACGCCGACCGAAGCTGCCGCGCTCGGCGTGCTGGGCGCGCTGATCCTGGCAGCCTGGTTCCGCCGCCTGACCTGGACCATGCTGCGCGAGGCGATCGAAGGCACCATGCGCTCGACCGCCATGATCATGCTGATCGTGCTGGCGGCCAGCTTCCTGAACTTCGTCATGTCGGCCACCGGCCTGACCGATGCGCTGGTGCAGTCCATCACGGGGCTGGGGCTGTCGCCGGGCTGGATGCTGCTGATCGTGGTGATTTTCTATCTGGTGCTGGGCTGCTTCATGGAAACGCTGTCCATGATGATCACCACGATCCCGATCGTGGCGCCCATCATGATCGCGCTGGGCTATGACCCGATCTGGCTGGGCATCCTGATCATCGTGCTGGTCGAGGCCGCCCTCATCACGCCGCCCGTCGGCCTGAACCTGTTCGTGGTGCAAAGCCTGCGCAAGAGCGGTTCGATGACGGCCGTCATCAACGGCGCGCTGCCATTCGTGCTGGCCATGTTCGTCATGCTGGCGCTGCTGGCCTTCTTCCCCGACCTGGCGCTGTGGCTGCCGCGCGTGTTCGGGTAATCGTCCAGGGACAGGCGCGGCCATGGCGGCCGCGCGTTTTACTGCAAGGTATCAAATGAAAATCGCATTCCAAGTCCAGGCCGATGGCGCCACCCGCACTGTCGAGACCGAAATCCGCAACCTGGTCGTGGCCGGGTGGGCCGGACGCGACCGCGCCGCCATCGAACACCACATCGAGGAACTCGCGGAACTGGGCGTACCGCGCCCGAGCAGCGTGCCGCTGTATTACCGCATCGCCGAGAACCAGTTGAGCCAGGCCGGCCGCGTGCAGGCCGTCGGCCCCGATTCGTCGGGCGAGGCCGAAACCTTCGTCTTCAGCGTCGGCGGCGAACTGTACGTCAGCCTGGCCTCCGACCATACGGACCGCAAGCTGGAGGCCCATAGCGTCGCCCTGTCCAAGCAGGTCTGCGTCAAGCCGGTGGCCAGCGACGCATGGCGCCATGCCGACGTGGCCGAGTACTGGGACGAACTGGTGCTGCGCTCGTATATCGTCGAGAACGGCGCCGAGGTGCTGTACCAGGAGGGGACGCTGGCCTCGCTGCGTACGCCGCAGGACCTGATCGCCGGCTACACGCAGGGCCAGGCATCGCTGCCCGAGGGCACGGGCATGACCTGCGGCACGGTGGCCGCCATCGGCGGCATCCGCGCCTCGACCACGTTCATCATGGAGCTGCACGACCCGCGCCGCCAGCGCACCCTGCGGCACCGCTATGATGTGGAAGTATTGCCGGAAATCGCCTGAGCGGCCGGCGGGCCTTTCCTCAACCCCCAACCGCCGCGGCGCGGCACACGGATTGTTCCCATGCTACCGACGTTGACACAACAAAGCCTGGCCTTGCAGGAAGGCCGCGACACTTCCAGCGGGCTGACGCAAGCCGCCCTGGCGCGCGCCGCCGATCCGGCCGGGGAGGGCGCGCGCGTCTTTACGCGCGTGTACGCCGAGCAGGCCCGCGCCGAGGCCCGCGCGGCCGATGCGCTGCGCGCCGCCGGCGTCACGCGCTCGGCCATCGACGGCCTGCCCATCTCGATCAAGGACCTGTTCGACGTCGCGGGCGAAACCACCATGGCCGGTTCGGTCGCGCGCCAGGACGAGCCCGCCGCGGTCCGCGACGCGGTGGTGGTGCGCCGCCTGCGCGCCGCCGGCGCGGTCATCGTCGGACGCACCAACATGACCGAGTTCGCCTATTCGGGCCTGGGCCTGAACCCGCACTACGGCACGCCCCGCAACCCCTGGGACCGCGCCACCGGGCGCATTCCCGGCGGCTCCTCTTCCGGCGCGGCCGTCTCGGTGACCGACGGCATGGCCAGCGGGGCCATCGGTTCGGACACCGGCGGATCGGTGCGCATTCCGGCCGCGCTGTGCGGCCTCGCCGGTTTCAAGCCCAGCGCGCAGCGTGTGTCCATGCAGGGCGTGTTGCCGCTGTCGGCCAACCTCGATTCGATTGGCCCGCTGGCGCCCTCGGTGCGGTGCTGCGCCACGCTCGACGCCATCCTGGCCGGCGGCGACGACGCGGACATACCAGTGCCGGCCGCGCTGCTCGGCCTGCGCCTGGCAGTACCGACTAC
This sequence comes from Bordetella bronchiseptica, assembly GCF_900636925.1. NCBI lineage: Bacteria > Pseudomonadati > Pseudomonadota > Betaproteobacteria > Burkholderiales > Alcaligenaceae > Bordetella > Bordetella bronchiseptica. Next base: position 2,818,239 of record NZ_LR134326.1, on the reverse strand, counting down.
GCTCGCGCTCGACGGCCTGGATGCGCATGTGTCGGCCACTTTTGCCGCGACGCTGGCGAAACTGGCCGAGGCGGGAGCGTGTATCGACGAAATCGCCGTGCCCGAGTTCGCGCAACTGGCCGACATCAACAGCAAGGGCGGCTTTACCGCGGCCGAGGCCTGGGCCTGGCACCGCGACTTGATCGAACGCGCCGCCGATCGCTACGACCCGCGCGTCGTGGCGCGTATCCGCCGCGGCGCCGACATGTCCGCGGCCGACTACATCGATCTGCTGGCGGCCCGGCAAGCCTGGCGGGCCCGGGTCGAGGCGCGCATCGCCGGCTACGATGCCCTGGTCCTGCCGACCGTGCCGGTCGTCGCGCCCGCCATCGCCGACCTGGAAGCCTCCGATGCCTTGTTCGGCTCCACCAACCTGCTGATCCTGCGCAATCCCACGCTGATCAACTTCCTCGACGGCAGCGCGCTCAGCCTGCCTTGCCACGAGGCAGGCACCGCCCCGGTCGGGCTGATGGTCGCCGCGGCCAATGGCTCGGACCGGCGCGTGCTCGCCATCGGCATGGCCATCGAAGACCTGCTGGGCGGGTAACCATCCGGCGGGCCGGCGGTGCGCCGGCCCGTCCCTTACCATCGAGTTGCTGCCATCATGACGATTCTTTCCCTGGCCGGCGCGGGCCATCAGGCGCGCCTGGACGCGCGCGGCGGGATGCTGACCGGGCCCACGGCCAACCTCGCGCCCGGCCATGTACAGGCCAACCTGGCCATCCTGCCGCAGGCCGTGGCGGGCGACTTCCTGCGCTTCTGCCAGCGCAATCCCAAGCCATGCCCCTTGCTGGCGGTCTCCGAACCCGGCGACCCGTCCTTGCCCGAGCTCGGCCTCGATATCGACATCCGTACCGATGTGCCGCGCTACCGCGTCTGGCGCGACGGCAAGCTGGTGGACGAGCCGCTCGACGTGCGCGGCCTGTGGCGCGACGATCTGGTGGCCTTCCTCATCGGCTGCTCCTTCTCGTTCGAGGAGGCCATGCTCGAGAATGGCCTGCCGGTCCGCCACATCGAGCAGGGCTGCAACGTGCCCATGTACCGTACCAACATCGCCACGCATCCAGCCGGCCCGTTCTCGGGGCCGCTGGTGGTTTCGATGCGGCCGCTGAAGGCGGCGGACGCAATCCGCGCCATCCAGGTCACGTCGCGCTTTCCGTCCGTGCATGGCGCGCCCGTCCATCTGGGCGACCCCGCATTGATCGGCATCGCCGACCTCGGCCGCCCGGACTACGGCGACGCGGTCGAAATCCGCGCCGGCGAGATACCGGTTTTCTGGGCCTGCGGCGTTACCCCGCAATCGGTTGTCGCGGCCGTGCGTCCGGAATTCTGCATCACCCATGCGCCCGGCCACATGCTGGTCACCGATCTGCTCAACAGCCGGCTGGCCGCCTTCTGAGAGATGGGCGAACGCGCCCACGCAGTACGATTGGGAAAAGTACGGCGGACATGTGAGTTGTGTCCTATGGCTTGGATGGCATCGGTCCATTCCAATATGACGTTGTTCATTTCGCCAACGTCAGTACTGCTCCATGATCCACTGGACCAACAGCGCTCGCAGCAGCTTCGAGGCTTCCCTCAGTCCGTCCCGGCGCACCCTGCGCGCCCGGCTGGCGCCCGTCGAAGGGCCCACCGTCGCAGAACTGCGCGCCGCGCTCAAGCGCGATGAATTCATTCCCGCATTCCAGCCCGTGGTCGATGCCGGCACGGGCAGCCTGTTCGGCGTGGCCACGACGATACAGTGGGCGCACCGGCATTGGGGGCTGGTGCCCGAGCACTGCTACATGGCCGCCTTGGTGCGCGACAACCTGCATATCGCGCTGGCGCAACAGCTGCTGGCGCAGGTTTTCGACCTGGCCGCGGCCATGCGCCGCGGCAACCGCCATGTGGGGCTGTTCATCCAGCCAGAGCCCATATGCCTCATGAGCCGCAGCTACAGCGACGACGTCCTGCGCAATCTGGACCACCGCGGCCTGCCCCCGTTTGCGCTGACGCTGGCCGTTTCGCCCAGCCTGCTTCAGTCGCCCTATGGCCAGCAAAGCCTGCATAGCCTGCGGCGGCTGCACCGGGCCGGATGCAATCTGGTGCTTACCGTCAGTACGTTCGATGCCGAGTCGCCGCCGCACCTGGACGCGCTGGAAATCTGCGGCATCGCCCTGATGCCAGAACTCATGTATGCCCTGCGCCAAGGCGGCAGGGCCGGCGAGGCGTGCCGTGCCATCGCACAGCAGGCTTCGGCGCAGCGGATTCCCGTCATGGCCACCGGCGTGGTCGACGAGGCCATGGCCCAGGCCGCCGATCTGCTGCCATGCCGGTATCTGCTGGGCGACCATGTGGCCCCGCCCATGACGGGCCAGCGCTTCCTGTATTGGTACTACCGCCGCGAGATGCCGCCCAATTATCCGTAAGGTCCGCGCAAGCAGGGATGCCTGTTCGGGCGGGTGCGTCGTGGCTTCAGGGCTGGCCTTGATGCGGCCGTTGCTCCAGCCAGGCGCGTAGTTGCGTCTCCAGCGCGGCGGACTGCGCCGCAAGCGTACGTACCATGCCGTCGATTTCGGGCGAGGGGCCAGCCTGGCCTTGCGCTTTTTTCTCCAGCGCCAGCGCAGTGTCTATCATGGCCTTGGCATCGACCACGCGCGCGCCGCCGGCCAGCCTGTGCGCCATGTCCGAGACCTTCGGCCAATCGGCCTGCTGGTGCAGCTTCTGCAATTGATCGACGTCCGCCCGGTTGGTGCGAATCACTTCTTCGAGCAATTGCCGGATCAGCGCCTCATCGTTCTGCGTCAGGGCAAGAATCGACTCGGCCGAGAACGCCGCCGGGGTGGCGTCGTGCGTGGCCGGCGCGGCAGCCTGGGGCGAGGGGGGCGTGGGGAGCGCGGCCCGTGCCGCGGCTTCGTTCAAGCGTTGCCGCAAGGCGTCCACGCCGATCGGCTTGAACAGGCAGTCGTCCATGCCGGCGGCGCGGCAGCGCTGCGCTTCGTCCATCTGCGCCGAAGCCGTGAAGCCGAACAGAATGCACCGCGTACGTCCGTAACCGGGCGCGGCCTCGGCGGCGCGTATGCGGCGCGCCAATTCGTAGCCGTTGATACCGGGCATGTTGCAATCGGTGATCACGACGTCGAACGCATGCTCGTGCCACAGGGCCAGGGCGGCTTCGCCGGAGTCGGCGGCGACGACACGCTGGCCCAGGTAGTCCAGCTGCTGGCGCAGCAGCATCAGGTTGGGCTTGTGGTCATCGACGACCAGCACGCGCAGCGATACCTGCGGCTTGGATGGCGTGGCCTGAGCGGCCGCAGCGGGCGGCGTGGCCTGCGCGGATTTTTCGACCATGGTCAGCCTCAGGTCCACCGAAACCGTTGTGCCCACCCCTGGCGCGCTGCGCATGACCAGCGTTCCCCCCATCAATTCGACGAGGCGGCGGCTGATGGACAGGCCCAGGCCAGTGCCCGGCGCCGGCCCGGCCTCGGCGCTGCCGCCCACCTGCGAGAACGGTTTGAACAGCTGCCGTTGGTCGGCCTCGCTGATGCCGCAGCCGGTGTCGCTCACGCTGAACTGCACGTGCGCGGCCTCGCCGTCGGGGCGCGCGGTCACGGTAAGGACAACCTGGCCTTCGGTGGTGAACTTGATGGCGTTGCCCACCAGGTTCGAGAGCACTTGCTTCATGCGCAAGGGGTCTATCAATACATCGTCCACGCCCACGATGTCGGTCTTCAATACCAGCTCTATGCCTTTCTGGCGCGCCAACCCGTCGAAGACGCGGATCGCCCCTTCGGGTAGGGCGCGCAGCGCCGTGCGCACCGGCGCCAGGTCGAATTTTCCCGCCTCGATCTTCGCAATGTCCAGGATGTCGCCTATCAGCTCCAGCAGGCTGCGGGCCGAGTCGTACGCGACCTGGATGGACTGGCGGTCCGGCTCCTGGTCGGCCGGACGGAGCAGCGCCAGCTCCAGCATGCCGATGATCGCGTTCATCGGCGTGCGGATCTCGTGGCTCATCGTTGCCAGGAACGTGGTCTTGGCCCGGTTGGCGGCGTCGGCGCTTTCCTTGGCGTCGTGCAGCTCGCGCAGCAGCTCGGCGCGTTCGGTAATGTCGATCCAGCCGCCGATGATGCCCTTGAGTTCGCCCAGCGAGTCGCCGTACGGAACCGTCCACTGGTAGACATGGCGGGTGCGGCCGTGCAGCGTGACATCGCGGTCCTCGAAGCGCGGCTCGCGCTCGGCGGACATGCGCGTGAGCAGGAACTCGTGCATCTCGCGAGCCAGCGCCGGGTCGCCCACCACGTTGGCCTCCGGGATGGTCTTGCCCAGTACCGCATCGGCAGTCACGCCAAAGGTGTCGAGGTAGGCGTCATTGCACAACAGCATGCGGCCTTCCTTATCGCGCACATAGATGGGGTTGGGCGTGCCGTCGATGAGCACGCGCATGAATTCCAGCTGGTCGTTCAGCGCCCGCTCGGCCCGCTTGCGCTGGCGGATCTGGCGCCGCAGGTAGACGATCCAGCTCAGGAACAGCAGGGCCGACAACAGGCCCAGCCCGATCAGCAGGTAGATCTCGTTGCGGTAGGCGTACCAGGTGCGCGGATCGCCGTCGCTGCCGCGCCAGCGGCTGACGATGGAGGCGAGTTCGTCGTTCGAAATGCTGTAGAGCGCCTTGTTCAGGATGGATATCAGCTCGGTCTGGCCGCGCGCCGTCGCCAGCGCGATCTCGGCCGGCGGCAGGTCCAGCGCCGAGGCAATGCGCAGTTTTCCGGCGAAGTAGCGGTTGACGTAGTAGCTGGCGCTGATCTGCGTCTGCACGACGGCGTCGGCCTGGCCATCGGCCACCAGCAGCATGGCTTCGGTCGGGTTGTCGGCGGTCACGACCTTCGCCTGGGGATAGCGCTGCTGCAGGAGCGGGATGGCGGCGCTGTTGCGCACCATCGCAATCGTGCGGCCGTCGAGGTGATCGGCGTCGGCGGGCGCGGCGGGGTCCTGGCGCGTGACGATCACCATGCCATTGCGCACATACGGCCGGCTGAAGCTGAGGACGGATTCCCGCGCGGCATTGACGAACAGGGCGCCGGCCATGTCGGCTTCGCCCGAGCGCAGCTTGGCGATCAGCTCCTCGACCGTGTCGACGCCGATGATCTGGAAATCCAGGCCGGTGCGCAACTGCAGCAGTTGCAGCACGGCGGCACTGATGCCGCCGAACTGTTCATCGGTGCGAAACAGGGTGAAGGGCGCGAACAGGTTCAGGACCGCCACCTTGACGACCGGATGGTTTGCCATCCACTGCTGCTCGCGCGCTGAATAGGCGGGGCGCGCGAAATCGAGCGAAATGCTGCTGCCCAGGCCCCAGCGGTAGATCAGGCTGCGGCGCTCGGAGGCCGGAATGGCTTCGAGCACGGCATTGACCACCCGCAGCAGGCGGGTATTGTCGGCGCGCACGCCGAAGGATTCCCCGCCCGTCACGATCTGGGCCGGGGCGACGACGCGAACGTCGTTGAAGTAGCTTTGCGAAACGAGGTGCGAGGTGGTCAGCGCATCGCCGATGAACACGTCGGCTTGTCCATAGGCCACCGCGGCCAGCGCCTGTTCGGACGATGGGAAGTAATGCAGCGTTGCCTGGGGATAGGCCTGCTGCAGCGTTTCCCTGGGCAAGTAGTTGGCGTCAACCGCCAACCGCTGGCCTGCCAGGTCCGCGGGCGGAGCGCGGCGCGCGCCGATGGGCATGACCAGCACCGGGTGGTCGGCCGCGTAGGGAACACTCAGGCGCAGGCTCTGCAGCCGGCCCTCGATGCCATTGACGGTGCCGATGAGGTCGATCTGTCCGCTTTCCAGTGCGCCGACGGCTTGCTCGCGCGTGGGGTAGCGCAGCACTTTTGCCTGGACGCCCAGGTTGTGCGCGATGATCGCCATGTAGTCGGCCGTCAGGCCTTCGTAGCGCTCGTCATAGGTGACGTCGAACGGGGGAATGTCCGGCGCGTACACGCCCAGCGTCAGCACCCGCTTGCGCGCCAGCCAGCGCCAGTCGTCGCCGTCGAGCGTGATCTCGACGTCGGGAACGGCAGCCTTGCCGACCAGGGTCAGCTCCTGGCTTGCCTGCGCGGGCGCCCATGCCAGCAAAGCCCATGCCAATAGCGCCTGAGCCAGGCAGATCAGACTGCGGGGGTACAGGCGGTGCGGGGCGGGCATGCGCGGCGCTAGGCGAGATTGTTGCGTTTGGCGAGGTCTATCAGTTCCACCAGCGACGTGGCGTTCAGCTTCTGCAGCAGGCGCGTCTTGTAGGTGCTGACGGTCTTGTTGCTGAGGAACATGCTGTCGGCGATGTCCTTGTTGGACATGCCTTGCGCCAGCAGTTGCAGGACGGTCAGTTCGCGGTTGGACAACACGCTGATGAGCGTACTGTCGCTCTTGGCGTTGTCGCCCATGCGCATCTCGCTGAGCGTGGTGCTGGGGAAGTAGGTGTAGCCGGCCATCACCGCCTTGGCGGCATTGATGACCTCGTGCAGGTTCTCGTGTTTGCACACGAAGCCTGCGGCGCCGGAGTTCAGGCAGCGGCGGGCGAACAGCGAAGGCGGCTGGCCGGTCAGCACCAGAACGCGTAGCGGCAACCCCAGCGATTGCAGCCGGGCGATGACTTCCAGCCCGTCCAGCTTGGGAATGCCGATGTCGAGTACGACGAGGTTGGGAATTTTCTCGCGGGCGATCTTGAGTCCGTCGATACCGTTATCGGTTTCGCCGATGACTTCGAATCCTTCCTTTTCCATCAGGACCCGGACGGCGAATCTCAGTACAGGGTGATCGTCAATGATGAGGACTTTGTTGTACATGATAAGAAGAATATGCTTTAAGTTTCGTGGCGAGAAAAAAATCCTGCAACGCATAATGCATTGATGCGTCAAAGGAATGGCTGCGAAATTTCACATTCTCCTATACGTCAGCAAGCGACGATACGGGCATGAGTACTGCTAAACAGTATCCTACACCCAAATAGGAAAATTCTGAATTCCCGTGCGGGCGCCCGCGGCGAGCCAGGGGAGCGGGTTGTCGGCGCGTGCCCATGCGTGCCGCACAAGGTTTGATGGTTGGTATAAGAATTTTCCTACAAGCCCTGCAGAAATATCCGCTGATGGATGGGCGTATTACTGACTGACGAAGTGCTGAGGTTTATCCAGACTACTGCGCTGGATTTCAAAACCTAAAACGAGCAGGCCGATAACGGATTCTGCCGATTACTTCACTTCGCTGGTCGGAATATGAACACGAACCTGTATAGGCTGGTCTTCAGCCATGTTCGCGGCATGCTTGTTCCCGTGAGCGAGCATTGCACCGTCGGAAACACCTCCTGTGGGCGCACGCGTGGTCAAGCGCGAAGCGGGGCCCGCGCCACGAGCCTGTCCGTAGCGCCCAACGCGCTGGCCTGGGCCCTGATGTTGGCGTGTGCGGGCCTTCCGTTAGTAACGCACGCCCAGGGCTTGGTTCCTCAGGGGCAGACACAGGTGCTGCAGGGCGGCAACAAGGTTCCCGTTGTCAATATCGCCAACCCAAATTCCGGCGGCGTCTCGCACAACAAGTTCCAGCAGTTCAACGTCGCCAACCCTGGCGTGGTCTTCAACAACGGCCTGACCGACGGCGTATCCAGGATCGGCGGGGCGCTGACCAAGAACCCCAACCTGACTCGCCAGGCCTCGGCCATTCTTGCCGAAGTCACGGGCACTTCGCCCAGCCGCCTGGCCGGTACGCTCGAAGTCTATGGCAAGGGCGCCGACCTCATCATCGCCAACCCCAACGGCATCAGCGTCAACGGCCTGAGCACGCTCAACGCCAGCAACCTGACGCTCACGACGGGTCGTCCCAGCGTCAACGGCGGCCGCATCGGCCTTGATGTCCAACAGGGCACCGTCACGATCGAACGAGGCGGCGTCAATGTCACCGGCCTGGGCTATTTCGACGTGGTGGCGCGCCTGGTCAAGCTGCAGGGCGCCGTGTCGAGCGAGCAGGGCAAGCCCCTGGCCGATATCGCGGTGGTCGCCGGCGCCAACCGGTACGACCACGCAACCCGCCGCGCCACGCCGATCGCCGCAGGCGCGCGCGGCGCCGCCGCTGGCGCCTACGCGATCGACGGCACGGCGGCGGGCGCCATGTACGGCAAGCACATCACGCTGGTGTCCAGCGATTCAGGCCTGGGCGTGCGCCAGCTCGGCAGCCTGTCCTCGCCATCGGCCATCACCGTGTCGTCGCAGGGCGAAATCGCGCTGGGCGACGCCACGGTCCAGCGCGGCCCGCTCAGCCTCAAGGGCGCGGGAGCCGTGTCGGCCGGCAAGCTGGCCTCCGGTGGCGCGGTGCGCGTCGCGGGCGGCGGAGCGGTGAAGATCGCGTCGGCCAGCAGCGTTGGAAACCTCGCGGTGCAAGGCGGCGGCAAGGTGCAGGCCACGCTGTTGAATGCCGGGGGGACGTTGCAGGTGTCGGGCCGCCAGGCCGTCCAGCTTGGTACGGCGAGCAGCCGCCAGGTGCTGTCCGTGAACGCGGGCGGCGCCCTCAAGGCGGACCAGCTGTCGGCGACGGGACGGCTCGAGGTGGACGGCAAGCAGGCCGTCACGCTGGGTTCGGCCGCCAGCCGCAACGCGCTGTCGGTGCGTGCCGGCGGCGCCCTCAAGGCGGACAAGCTGTCGGCAACGGGACGGCTTGAGGTGGACGGCAAGCAGGCCGTTACGCTGGGTTCGGCCGCCAGCGGCGACGCGTTGTCCGTGAGCGCGGGCGCCGCGCTCCGGGCCGACAAGCTGTCGGCGACGGGGCGGCTCGACGTGGACGGCAAGCAGGCCGTCACGCTGGGTTCGGCCGCCAGCGGCGACGCGTTGTCCGTGAGCGCGGGAGCCGCGCTCCGGGCGGACCAGCTGTCGGCGACGGGGCGGCTCGACGTGGACGGCAAGCAGGCCGTCACGCTGGGTTCGGCCGCCAGCGGCGACGCGTTGTCCGTGAGCGCGGGCGCCGCGCTCCGGGCCGACAAGCTGTCGGCGACGCGGCGGCTCGGCGTGGACGGCAAGCAGGCCGTCACGCTGGGTTCGGTTGCCAGCGACGGTGCGCTGTCGGTAAGCGCTGGCGGGAACCTGCAGGCGAAGCAATTGGTCTCCAATGCCGGACTGGACGTGCGCGGCCAGCGGGAGGTTTCGCTGGAAGCGGCGTCCAGCGTGCGCGGCATGACCGTGGCTGCCGCAGGGACATTGGCGGCGCGCAATCTGCAGTCCAAGGGCGCCATCCGCGTACAGGGTGGAGAGGCGGTCAGCGTGGCCAACGCGAACAGCGACGCGGAACTGCACGTGTCCGGGCGCGGCCAGGTGGATCTGGGCGATCTGAGCGCAGCGCGCGGCGCGGATATCACCGGCGAGCAACGCGTCAGCATCGGCCGTGCGCACAGCGATGGCGATGTGAATGTCGCCGCGCGCGGCGCCTTGTCGATCGATAGCATGACGGCCCTCGGTGCGATCGGCGTCCAGGCAGGCGACAGCGTGTCGGCCAAGGATATGCGCAGCCGTGGCGCCGTCACAGTCAGCGGCGGCGGCTCCGTCAACCTGGGCGATGTCCAGTCGGATGGGCAGGTCCGCGCCACCAGCGCGGGCGCCATGACGGTGCGAGACGCCGCGGCTGCCGCCGACCTTGCGCTGCAGGCCGGCGGCGCATTGCAGGCCGGATTCCTGAAATCGGCCGGCGCCATGACCGTGAACGGCCGCGATGCGGTGCGACTGGATGGCGCGCAGGCGGGCGGGCAACTGCGGGTTTCCAGCGACGGGCAGGCTGCGTTGGGCAGCCTCGCGGCCAAGGGCGCGCTGACGGTATCGGCCGCGCGCGCGGCGACCGTGGCCGAGTTGAAGTCGCTGGACAGCATCTCCGTGACGGGCGGCGAACGCGTATCGGTTCAGAGCGTCAACAGCGCGTCCAGGGTCGCCATTTCGGCGCACGGCGCGCTGGAGGTAGGCAAGGTTTCCGCCAAGAGCGGTATCGGGATCGAAGGCTGGGGCGCGGTCGCAGCGGACTCCCTCGGTTCCGACGGCGCGATCAGCGTGTCCGGGCGCGATGCGGTCAGGGTCGATCACGCCCGCAGTCTTGCCGACATTTCGCTGGGGGCGGAAGGCGGCGCCACGTTGGGCGCGGTGGAGGCCGCCGGTTCGATCGACGTGCGCGGCGGATCCACGGTGGCGGCGAACTCGCTGCGCGCCAATCGCGACGTTCGGGTCAGCGGCAAGGACGCGGTGCGCGTAACGGCCGCCACCAGCGGGGGCGGTCTGCATGTGTCGAGCGGCCGCCAGCTCGATCTGGGCGCCGTGCAGGCGCGCGGCGCGCTGGCCCTGGACGGCGGCGCCGGCGTGGCGCTGCAATCGGCCAAGGCTGGCGGCACGCTGCATGTGCAGGGTGGCGAGCACCTGGATCTGGGCACGTTGGCTGCTGTAGGGGCCGTGGACGTCAATGGCGCGGGAGACGTGCGCGTTGCGAAGCTGGTGAGCGATGCAGGCGCCGATCTGCAAGCGGGGCGCTCCATGACGCTGGGTACCGTCGACACGACCGGCGATCTGCAGGCGCGCGCGCAGCAGGCGCTGGAGCTCGGGTCGGTCAAGACCGAAGGCGGCCTTCAGGCCGCCGCCGGCGGGGCCCTCAGCCTGGCGGCGGCGGAAGTCGCAGGGGCGCTGGAGCTCTCGGGCCACGGCGTCACCGTGGACCGGGCCAGCGCCGGCCGGGCACGCATCGACAGCACCGGTTCGGTCGGCATCGGCGCGCTGAAGGCAGGCGCTGTCGAGGCCGCTTCGCCACGGCGGGCGCGCCGCGCGCTGCGGCAGGATTTCTTCACGCCCGGCAGCGTGGTGGTCCGCGCCCAGGGCAATGTCACGGTCGGGCGCGGCGATCCGCATCAGGGCGTGCTGGCCCAGGGCGACATCGTCATGGATGCGAAGGGCGGCACCTTGCTGCTGCGCAACGACGTCTTGACCGAGAACGGGACGGTCACCATATCGGCCGATTCGGCCGTGCTCGAGCATTCCACCATCGAGAGCAAGATCAGCCAGAGCGCGCTGGCTGCCGAGGGGGACAAGGGCAAGCCGGCGGTGTCGGTGAAGGTCGCGAAGAAGCTGTTTCTCAATGGTACGTTGCGGGCCGTCAACGACAACGAGGAAACCATGCCCGGGCGCCAGATCGACGTCGTGGACGGACGTCCGCAGATCACCGACGCGGTCACGGGCGAAGAGCGTAAGGACGAATCGGTTGTGTCCGACGCCGCGCTCGTGGCCGATGGCGGTCCGATCGTGGTCGAGGCCGGCGAGCTGGTCAGCCATGCCGGCGGTATCGGCAACGGCCGCAACAAGGGGGATGGCGCCGACGTCACCGTGCGCACGACGGGCAACGTGATGAACAAGGGCTACATCTCGGCCGGCAAGCAGGGCGTGCTCGAGGTGGGCGGCACCTTGACGAACGAGTTCCTGGTCAGCTCGGACGGCACCCAGCGTATCGAGGCGCAGCGCATCGAGAACAGGGGCACCTTCCAGAGCCAGGCGCCGGCCGGCACGGCCGGCGCCCTGGTGGTCAAGGCTGCCGAGGCCATCGTGCACGACGGTGTCATGGCTACCGAAGGCGAGATGCAGATCGCTGGCAAGGGCGGCAGGTCTCCGGCCGTCACCGCCGGCGCAAAGGCGACGACCAGCGCGAACAAGCTGAGCGCCGACGTGGCGAGCTGGGACAACGCGGGAAGCCTGGATATCAAGAAGGGCGGCGCGCGGGTCACGGCGACCGGGCGCTACGCCGAGCACGGCAAGGTTTCGATACAGGGCGATTACACGGTCTCGGCCGACGCCATCGCGCTGGCGGCGCAGATCACCCAGCGTGGCGGCGCCGCGGACCTGACCTCGCGGCACGATACCCGTTTCTCCAACAACATTCGCCTGATGGGGCCGTTGCAGGTCAGCGCTGGCGGCGCGGTGTCCAACACCGGCAATCTGAAAGTGCGCGAGGGCGTGCGCGTGACGGCGGCGTCGTTCGACAACGAGGCCGGGGCCGAGGTCATGGCCAAGAGCGCCGCGCTAACGACTTCCGGGGCCGTGCGCAACGCGGGCAAGATGCAGGTCAAGGAGGCCGCCACGATCGTTGCCGCCAGTGTTTCCAATCCCGGCACATTCACGGCCGGCAAGGATCTCACTGTTACTTCGCGCGGAGGATTCGACAACGACGGCAAGATGGAGTCCAACAAGGACATCGTCATCAAGACGGAACAGTTCGGCAATGCCGGGATTCTCGATGCCAAGCATGATCTGACGGTCACGGCGAGCGGGCAGGCGGACAACCGGGGCAGCCTGAAGGCCGGCCACGATTTCACGGTGCAGGCCCAGCGTATCGACAACAGCGGCACCATGGCCGCCGGCCACGACGCCACGCTGAAGGCGCCGCACCTGCGCAATACGGGGCAGATCGTGGCGGGACACGACATCCATATCATCAACAGCGCCAAGCTGGAGAACACCGGGCGCGTGGATGCGCGCAACGATCTCGTGCTGGATGTGGCGGATTTCACCAACACGGGATCCCTCTACGCCGAGCATGACGCGACGCTGACGCTTGCGCAAGGCACGCAGCGCGATCTGGTGGTGGACCAGGATCATATTCTGCCGGTTGCGCAGGAAACCTTGCGGGTCAAGGCCAAGTCGCTGACCACCGAAATCGAGACCGGCAATTCCGGCAGCCTGATCGCCGAGGTGCAGGAAAATATCGACAACAAGCAGGCCATCGTCGTCGGCAAGGACCTGACGCTGAGTTCGGCGCACGGCAATGTGGCCAACGAAGCGAACGCGCTGCTGTGGGCCGCCGGGGACCTGACCGTCAAGGCGCAGAACATCACCAATGAACGGGCCGCGCTGATCGAGGCGGGCGGCAACGCCAGGCTGACGGCGGCCGTTGCCTTGCTCAACAAGCTGGGCCGCATTCGCGCGGGCGAGGACATGCATCTGGATGCGCCGCGCATCGAGAACACCGCGAAACTGAGCGGCGAGGTGCAACGCAAAGGCGTGCAGTACGTCGGGGGAGGCACGTATGGCCGGTGGAGCGGTATCGGCTATGTCAACTACCACTTGAGTTCCGGCTCCGGCGCTATCGCGGCGCCGTGGTACGGCAGTGATCTGACGGCGGAACAGTCGCTCATCGAGGTCGGCAAGGATCTCTATCTGAATGCCGATGCGCGCAAGGACGAACATCGCCGTCTTCTCAATGAAGGCGTGATCCAGGCGGTCGGCCATGGCCACATCGGCGGCGACGTGGACAATCGGTCGGTCATGCGCACCGTGTCCGCCATGGAGTATTTCAAGACGCCTCTCCCGGTGAGCCTGACAGCCCTGGACAATCGTGCCGGCTTGTCTCCGGCGAGCTGGAACTTCAACTCCACGTATGAACTCCTGGATTATCTGCTGGACCAGAATCGCTACGAGTACATTTGGGGGGTGTATCCGACCTACACCGAATGGTCGGTCAATACGCTGAAGAACCTCAACCTGGGCTACCAGGCCAAGCCGGCTCCCACCGCGCCGCCGATGCCCAAGATGCCCACGCTCGATCTGCGCGGGCACACGCAGGAGTCGGCCGAAGGCCGGAAGATCTTTGCCGAGTACAAGAAGCAGCAAGGCGAGTACGAGAAGGCGAAGGCGGCCGTCCAGGCCGTGGAGGCTTACGGCGAAGCCACTCGGCGCGTCCATGATCAGCTGGGCCAACGTTATGGTAAGGCCCTGGGCGGCATGGACGCCGAGACCAAGGAGGTCGATGGCATCATCCAGGCGTTTGCCGCGGATCTGCGAACGGTCTATGCGAAGCAGGCCGACCAGGCGACCATCGACGCGGAGGCGGACAAGGTCGCCCAGCGCTACAAGTCGCAGATCGACGCGGTGCAGCTGGAGGCGATCCAGCCTGGCCGGGTCATGCTGGCCAAGGCGCTGTCGGCCGCGCTGGGAGCCGATTGGCGCGCGCTGGGCCACGCCGAATTGATGCAGCGCTGGAAGGATTTCAAGGCGGGCAAGCGCGGCGCGAACATCGCGTTCTATCCCAAGGAGCAGACCGTGCTGGCCGCCGGCGCCGGGCTGACCCTGTCCAACGGGGCGGTCCACAACGGCGAGAACGCCGCGCAGAATCGCGGCCGGCCGGAAAACCTGAAAATCGGCGCACACTCGGCGACTTCGGTGGGCGGCTCGTTCGATGCCTTGCGCGACGTGGGGCTGGAAAAGCGGCTGGATATCGACGATGCGCTGGCTGCCGTGCTCGTGAATCCGCATATTTTCACGCGGATCGGGGCGGTCCAGGCATCCCTTTCCGACGCCGCCGCAGGGCCGGCGCTGGCGCGCCAGGCCAGGCAAGCGCCGGGGACCGACGGCATGGTGGATGCGCGAGGGCTGGGCAGCGCCGACGCGCTCGCTTCCCTGGCCAGCCTGGACGCGGCGCAAGGGCTGGAGGTATCCGGCAGGCGCAATGCGCAGGTGGCCGACGCCCGGCTTGCCGGGCCGAGCGCCGTCGCGGCGCCGGCCGTCGGGGCGGCCGATGTCGGCGTGGAGCCTGTCGCGGGGGACCAGGTCGACCAGCCTGTCGTGGCGGTCGGGCTCGAGCAGCCTGCCGCGGCGGTCCGGGTCGCGCCGCCAGCCGTCGCGTTGCCGCGGCCGCTGTTCGAAACCCGCATCAAGTTTATCGACCAGAGCAAATTCTACGGCTCGCGTTATTTCTTCGAGCAGATCGGCTACCAGCCCGATCGCGCCGCGCGGGTGGCGGGCGACAACTATTTCGATACCACGCTGGTGCGCGAGCAGGTGCGGCGCGCCCTGGGCGGCTACGAAAGCCGCTTGCCCGTGCGCGGTGTCGCGTTGGTGGCCAAGCTGATGGATTCGGCCGGGACGGTCGGCAAGGCGCTGGGCCTGAAGGTGGGTGTCGCGCCGACCGCGCAGCAGCTCAAGCAGGCGGATCGCGATTTCGTCTGGTACGTGGATACCGTGATCGACGGCCAGAAGGTCCTCGCTCCCCGGCTGTACCTGACCGAGGCGACGCGCCAGGGCATCACGGATCAGTACGCCGGCGGCGGGGCGTTGATTGCCTCCGGCGGCGACGTGAACGTCGACACGAACGGCCATGACGTCAGTTCGGTCAACGGGCTGATCCAGGGCAAGCGCGTCAAGGTGGATGCCGGCAAGGGTAAGGTCCTGGTGGCCGACAACAAGGGGATGGGCAGCGGCATCGAGGCCGATGACGAGGTCGACGTCTCAGCCCAGGATATCGACATCGAGGGCGGCAAGCTGCGCGGCAAGGATGTCAAGCTCAAGGCCGACACGGTCAAGGTCGCGACCTCGATGCGTTACGACGACAAGGGCAGGCTGGCGGCGCGCGGCGACGGTGCCCTGGATGCCCAAGGCGGCCAGCTGCATATCGAGGCCAAGCGCCTGGAGACAGCCGGCGCGACGCTCAAGGGCAGCAAGGTGAAGCTGGATGTCGATGACGTCAAGCTGGGCGGCGTGTACGAGGCGGGGTCCAGCTACGAGAACAAGAGCTCGACGCCGCTGGGCAGCCTGTTCGCCATCCTGTCGTCGACGACGGAAACCAACCAGTCGGCGCGCGCGAACCATTACGGTACGCGCATCGCAGCCGGCACGCTGGAAGGAAAGATGCAGAACCTGGAGATCGAGGGCGGTTCGGTCGAGGCCGCGCATACGGACCTGTCCGTGGCGCGCGACGCGAGGTTCAAGGCCGCCGCGGATTTCTCGCACGCCGAGCACGAGAAGGACGTGCGCCAACTGTTTGTCAGCGCCAAGGCGGGGGCTGGCGGCTACGAGGCGGGTTTCAGCCTGGGCAGCGAAAAAGGTCTGGAGGCGCACGCCGGCCGCGGCAAGACCGCGGGCGCTGAAGTCAGGGTGGGTTATCAGGCATCGCACGAGCAATCCTCGGAAACCGAAAAGTCCTATCGCAACGCGAACCTCAATTTCGGTGGAGGCTCTGTCGAGGCTGGCAATGTCCTGGATATCGGCGGCGCCGACATCAACCGGAACCGGTACGGCGGCGCCGCGGAGGGGAAAGCAGGGGCCGAGGAGGCCTTGCGCATGCGCGCCAAGAAGGTCGAGTCCACCAAGTACGTCAGCGAGCAGACGAGCCAAAGCTCCGGCTGGAGCGTGGAGGTGGGAGCGACGGGCAGTGCCCGTTCCAGCGTGCTGACGGCCGCCACGCGCCTGGGCGACAGCGTGGCGCAGAATGTCGAGGACGGCCGCGAGATCCGCGGCGAGCTGATGGCTGCGCAAGCCGCCGCGGAGGCCACGCAACTGGTAACCGCCGACACGGCGGCGCTGGCGGTAAGCCTCGGAATCAGTGCCGACTTCGACAGCAGCCAGAGCCGCTCCACGTCGCAGAATACCCAATATCTGGGTGGGAACTTGTCCATCGAGGCCACCGAGGGCGATGCGACGCTGGTGGGCGCGAAGTTCAGCGGCGGTGATCAGGTCAGCTTGAAGGCAGCGCAGAGCGTGAACCTCATGGCGGCCGAATCGACCTACGAGTCGCATTCGGAAAGCCACAACTTCCACGCCTCCGCCGACGCGAACCTTGGCGCCAACGCCGTGCAAGGCGCCGTTGGCCTGGGGTTGACCGCGGGCATGGGGACGTCGCATCAGATTACGAGCGAAACCGGCAAGACCTATGCCGGGAGCTCGGTGGCCGCAGCGAACGTGTCGATCGATGCAGGCAAGGATCTGAATCTTTCCGGGTCCCGCGTGCGGGGCCAGCGCGTTGTTCTGGGTGTCGAGGGCGATATCAATGCGACCAGCAAGCAGGACGAACGCAATTACAACTCCAGCGGTGGCGGTTGGGATGGCTCCGCAGGCGTGGCGATTCAGAATCGTACGCTGGTTGCGCCCGTGGGGTCTGCCGGCTTCAATTTCAATACGGAACACGACAATTCGCGCCTGACCAATGACGGGGCGGCGGGTGTCGTTGCCAGCGACGGGTTGACGGGCCATGTAAAAGGCGACGCTAACCTGACCGGCGCGACCATTGCCGATTTGTCGGGCGAGGGCAATTTCAAGGTCGACGGCGCGGTCAATGCGCAAAATCTGAAAGATTACCGCGACAAGGACGGCGGCAGCGGCGGCCTGACGGTGGGCATTTCGTCCACTACGCTGGCGCCCACCGTGGGCGTTGCGTTCGGCAGGGTGGCCGGAGAGGATTACCAGGCCGAGCAACGCGCCACGATCGACGTCGGTCAAACCAAGGATCCGTCGCGCCTGCAGGTCGGCGGCGGCATCAAGGGCGCCCTCAATGAGGATGCTGCGAAGGCCACGGTCGTTCAGCGCAACAAGCACTGGGCCGGCGGCGGGTCGGAATTCTCGGTGGCAGGCAAGTCACCGAAGAAGAAGAACCAGGTCCGCCCGGTGGAGACGCCGACGCCCACGCCGGATGTCGTGGATGGACCGCCCAGCCGCCCCGCTACGCCGCCGGCGTCGCCGCAGCCGATTCGCGCGACGGTCGAGATCAGTTCGCCGCCGCCGACGTCCGTGGCTAAGGTGGAAGTTGTGCCGCGGCCGAAGGTCGAAACGGCCCAGCCGCTTCCGCCCCGGCCGGTGCCGGCCAAGGCGGTGCCGGTGGTGCCTCCCAAGGTGGAGGTCGCCAAGGTGGAGGTCGTGCCGCGGCCGAAGGTCGAAACGGCTCAGCCGCTTCCGCCCCGGCCGGTGGTGGCCGAGAAGGTGACGACGCCGGCGGTCCAGCCCCAGCTTGCCAAGGTGGAGACGGTGCAGCCGGTGAAGCCCGAAACCGCCAAGCCGTTGCCCAAGCCGCTGCCGGTGGCGAAGGTGCAGGAAGCGCCGCCGCCGGTCGTGGCGACCACCCAGCCGCTGCCGCCTGTCAAGGCGCAGCAGGCGACCCCTGGTCCCGTGGCGGAGGCTGGCAAGGCTACGGTTACGACGGTGCAGGTGCAGAGCGCGCCGGCCAAGCCGGCCCCGGTGGTCAAGCAGGCGCAGCCCGCGCCCGCGCCCGCGCCCGCGCCCGCGCCCGCGCCCGCACCGAAGCCCAAGCCCAAGCCCAAGCCCAAGCCCAAGCCCAAGGCCGAGCGTCCGAAGCCGGGCAAGACGACGCCCTTGAGCGGGCGCCACGTGGTGCAACAGCAGGTGCAGGTCTTGCAGCGGCAAGCGAGTGACATCAACAACACCAAGAGCCTGCCTGGCGGGAAGCTGCCCAAGCCGGTCACCGTGAAGCTGACAGACGAGAACGGCAAGCCGCAGACGTACACGATTAACCGGCGCGAGGATCTGATGAAGCTCAACGGCAAGGTGCTGTCCACCAAGACGACACTGGGCCTGGAGCAGACCTTCCGCCTGCGGGTCGAGGATATCGGCGGCAAGAACTACCGGGTTTTCTATGAAACCAACAAATAGGTAGTCGCTGCCCGCCGTCGGCCCGGCGCATGGGGATTCGCAGGGTTCTCATGCGCCGGTCAATGCCGGCCAACGGCGCCGCCTTTCCACCCTATTGCAGCCCATCCTTTCGGATGGGCTTTTTGTTGAAATTTCCTACACGATCAATTGAATTGGACTACGCGTAATTGCGCGTAGGACTGCAGGAAAGTTGGATGAGAATTTTTAGAATTCTTCCCGTTGTTGATTTGTTTCCTTCATCTCTAGATGAATATTCCCAGGCATCGGGCTCCATTCCTGGATTCGTTTTTCACGGAGCGCCGATCGCCTGGTTTTCGGATTAACAGGGGTCGATCATGAATCTCAAATTTGCAGGAATCGCACTGGGCCTGACCGCCTGTGCATTGACGTACCAGCATCAGGTTTTCGCGGCGGACGGCACGCTCGTGATTACCGGCGCCATCACGGATACGACGTGCAAGATCAATGGCGCGGAGCCTCCCACCAACATAGCGGTGCAATTGCCGACCATTTCGCGTACCGCGCTCAAGGACGTAGGGTCGACGGCAGGCGGGACAGTTTTTGACGTGAAACTGACCGAGTGTCCGCAGGCATTGAATGGTCAGCAAGTGGGATTGTTCTTCGAACCTGGTGGCACGGTTGACTATACGTCGGGAAATCTGTTTGCGTACCGGGCCGATAGTCAGGGCGTAGAACAGGTGCCGCAGACGAAAGCCGACAACGTGCAATTCCAGCTTGCCAATCTGGATGGTTCCGCCATTCATTTGGGTCGCAACAAGGGTGCGCAGGCTGCTCAGACGTTTCTGGTATCGCAGACGGCAGGGTCGTCGACGTACGGGACGACCCTGCGCTATCTGGCACGCTACATCCGTTCGGGCGCTGGCTCCATCGTTGCGGGGAATCTCCGCAGCCAGGTGGGGTTCTCCGTGATGTATCCGTAGCCCGTGAAAGAGGGGCCACCCATTGCGGGGGGCCCCGGTACGGGATGGTCGGCTTGTCACGAGATTCTTGTTTTCCATTTCTTTCTTTTCACGCGGTCGCAGCGCCAGCTTGATGCATGCAAAGCATCGATAGCTACGAACGGCCGCGATTCTTGAATCATGAATACATACGCTTGTGACGGGGCGCTCGCGCAGAGCCGGCCCCAGGGATGGTTTACGCCTGCATTTACGGTAAAGCGGCAAGGCAGCATGGCGCGCTGGCGCCGGCGGCTGGGCGTCGCGGCGCTGGGCGCCGCCATGCTGGCGAGCCTGGCGCCGGCCGCCCGGGCCAGCCTCGTCATCACGGGTACGCGCGTGATCTACAACGCGGGCTCGCCCGAGACCACGGTGAAGATGAGCAACGAGGGGCAGGCCCCCGCGCTGATGCAGGCATGGATCGATGACGGCAATGCCGAGGCGAAGCCGGACGAAGTCCAGGTGCCGTTCTTCCTGACGCCTCCGCTGGCGCGGGTGGACCCTGGCAAGGGGCAGACCTTGCGCATTTTCTTCAATGGCTACCCGGATGGCAAGACGCTGCCGTCCGACCGCGAATCGGTCTTCTGGCTGAACGTTCTCGAAGTGCCGCCCAAGGCGACGCCCGAGGAAGGCCACGGGGTCCTGCAGCTGACCATCCGCTCGCGCCTGAAGCTGTTCTATCGGCCCAAGGGCCTGCCCGGCAACCCGCTGACGGCCGCCGCCGACCTGACCTTCAAGCGCAAGGCCAACGGCGTGCTGGAGGTGCACAACCCGACGCCGTACTACGTGAACCTGCAAAAGCTGGAGGTGGGCGAGAACGGCGCGCACGGCAGCAAGACGCCGTGGATGCTGGCGCCGCTTTCCTCGGATGAGCTGCGGCTGAAAGGGACGGGGGCCAAGTCGGTGCAGTACTGGGCCATCGACGACTTCGGCGGCGTGACGCCATATCAGGCGGCCATAGCGGACTGACAAGACGGGGGCATCGGGACTGGCGCGCGTCTTGGGGACGTTGCCGAAACCGACGCTGAATCATGAAACAGATACCACTGATTCTCGCGATGAGCCTTGCCTTCGCCGCCGCGGCGAAGGGCGAATCCGCGCCGGATATGCAGGCGGCGGTCAACTTCGACTCGGCCATGCTGTGGGGCGGCGCCAATGGCGCGGATCTGAGCCGATTCAACTACAGCAACGCGCTGCGGCCGGGCAACTACATCGTCGACATTTACGCCAACAACTATCCGCTGATCCGGCAGCAGGTTCGATTCGTCGCGGCGCAGACGTCCGGGCAGGGCTTGAAGACGGCGCCGGCGGTGGCGTGTTTCACCTATGGCCAGCTGGAAGCGATGCAGGTCCGGCTGCGCGCGCTCGATCCGGCCTTGGTCGCCGACCTCAAATCCAGCGGGCGCTGCGAGGTGCTGGGCAAGCTGTTTCCGGATAGCCGCGAGTCGTTCGATTTCGGCGAGAACCGCCTGGAAGTCAGCATTCCGCAGGCCTATACGATCAACCGCTTCCGGCGCGACATCTCGCCCGATGAGTGGGATAGCGGCATTACCGCGTTCCGCCTGGGATACCAGTACAACTATGCCGATTACATCGGCGGCTTGCGCGCGGGGCGGCGGCTGGACCTGAACCTCTACAGCGGGTTCAACTTCAAGGGCTGGTATCTGCGCAACAGCTCGACGCTGGGATGGGGCCAGGGCCGCTTCACGCGCCGCAGCCAGCGCACCAGCCTGCAGACGGATATCCCGTCCTGGCGGGCGCGCCTGGTGTTCGGCGACGTGTTCTCCAGCGGCGAGTACTTCGCGCCGTACTCGATGCGCGGCATGCTGGTCGGCAGCGATACCGCCATGCTGCCGTACTCGGAGCGGCTGTACCGGCCCACCATACGCGGCGTTGCGCGCACCCGGGCCAACGTCAAGGTGTATCAGGCCGGCGTGCTGGTTTTCCAGGACGCCGTGCCTCCCGGGCCGTTCGCGATCGACGATTACAGTCCGGCCTCGTATGGCGGCGACCTGCGGGTGGTGGTGACCGAGGCGAATGGCGCGGTCCAGACGTTCACCGTGCCGTACGCCAGCGCGGTGCGCCTGATCCTGCCGGGCCAGACGCAGTGGTCGTTCAGCGCCGGGCGCTATCGCAACTATCGCAACGATGGGCAGGACCGTCCCTGGGTGACCCAGGTGACGGGCCGCCATGGCGTGGCCGACGGCGTCAACCTGTACGGCGGCCTGCTGATCGCCCAGGCGTACCAGGCCGGCCTGGCCGGCCTGAGCTGGAACACGCCCTGGGGGGCAATGGCGGCGGACGCCACGTTGTCGCGCAGCCAGTTGTCCACCACGGGCAATGCCAACGGGTCGAGCCTGAGGTTCTCCTACAGCAAGACCTTGTCCGGCACCAACACGGCGATCCGGCTGGCCACGTTGCGCTACTCGTCGAGCGGGTTCTGGAATTTCGCCGATGCGGTCAATGCCGGTCCGGCCGAGACGAACGGGCGCAACGGGCGGTTCGGACTCTATTCGCTGCTGGGCCGCGAGCGGCCGCGCGGCGATTTCAGCGTCACGCTGAGCCAACCGCTGGGTGGATACGGCAGCCTGTACGTGTCGGCGCTGCGGCGGACCTACTGGGGTTCGTCGCGGGTCGACCAGCAGACCCAGCTGGGCTATTCGACCCAGGTCGGCCGCGTAGGCGTGAACCTGGATGTCTCGCGTACGGAGAACCGTCGCAGCACCGAGCATCAGGTCATGCTGAATCTTTCCATTCCGCTTTATGGCGCGACCTCCAGCGGCGTGGTGACGGGATCGCTGGCGCGTACCGGTTCGGCGCCCGTACAGCAAAGCGTCAACTACAGCGGCATGTCGGGCGAGCGCGACCAGTACACCTATGGCCTGGGCGTGCAGCGCGCCGGCACGAGCGCGCAGTACGCGTTGAACGGCTCCTGGTCAGGCACGTACGGGGAGGTAAGCGGACAACTCACCCATGGGCGCAGCTACAGCCAGTACCAGATCAATGGCAGCGGCGGCTTGGTGGCGCACGCGGGCGGCGTGACCTTCGGCCAGTACCAGGCGGGCACCATCGGCCTGATCCAGGCCGAGGCGGCGGCAGGCGCAAAGGTCGTCAATACGCGCAACGCCGCCGTGGACCGCAGCGGCTATGGGCTGGTGTCGCTGACGCCGTATTCCCTCAACGAGGTCGAACTGTCTCCGCAGGACCTGCCCCTGGACGTCCAGCTGGAGTCCACGGTGGAGCAAGTCATCCCGCGGGCGGGCGCCGTCGTGGCGTTGCGCTTTCCGACGCGTCACGACGTCGCCGCCATGCTGGTTGCCGAACCCGGCAGCGAAGGCGCGCTGGCATTCGGCACCGAAGTGCGCGACGGCGCCGGCAAGGTGGTGGGCGTGGCCGGCCAGGGCGCAAGCGCGCTGGTCAGAGGCGTGTCGGCATCGGGCACGCTGGAGGTGACGCGCGCAGACGGGTCGATATGTCGCGCCACGTACGACTTGAAATCGGCCGGGCACGCCGTGCACGGCCTGCCGCGCATTGCGCTGGCGTGCGCGCCGCAAGGCGGCGGCGAACGTGGTGCGCGGGCGGCGGTCCAGGCCGTGGCGCAGCCGGCACCTATCTCCATTTCGGGCAAAGATCATGAGCCAGATATTCGCTGACCGCCGGGCCGCCGTGCCCGCGCGCGTAATTTCCTTCTGCGGGGCCGCGCTTGCCGTCTGGGCAGGCCTGGCCGTGCAGCCCGCCATGGCCGTCGATCCGCCGGTGGACTGCGGCCGGGCGCTAGGCTTGCATTTCTGGTCGAGCACCTCGCTCATCTCCGACCAGACACCCGATGGGACGCTGATCGGCAAGCCCGTGGTCGGGCGGTCTCTGCTGTCCAAGAGCTGCGAGGTGCCTGACGACATCAAGGACGAACTCAGCGACAAGCATGACGGCGAACCGGTCGACATCGTGCTGGAACTGGGCAGTAGCTACAAGATCCGGCCGCAGTCCTATGGCCATCCGGGCATCGTGGTCGACTTGCCGTCCGGCTCCACGGAGGAGACCGGCATCGCCATCTATATCGATTTCGGCAGTTCGCCGATGCAGAAGGTCGGCGAACGGCAGTGGCTGTATCCCCAGAAAGGCGAAGTGCTTTTCGACGCGCTCGCCATCAACGGCGACAACGCGGAGGTTCGCTATCAGGCGATCAAGGTGGGGCCACTCAAGCGGCCGCGCAAGCTGGTGCTGTCGCAGTTTCCGAATCTGTTCACCTACAAGTGGGTATTCATGCGCGGGACCAGCCAGGAGCGCGTGCTGGCGACGGGGACCATAAGCACCGACGTCGCCACCAGCACCATCGACCTGAAAACCTGCCGCTATACCTCGCAGACGGTCAGCCTGCCCACCATCCAGCGTTCCGCGCTGACCGGCGTCGGTACGACCCTGGGCACGACCGATTTCCAGATGCCGTTCTGGTGCTATGGCCGGCCAAGGGTATCGGTGTACATGAGCGCGGCGAATACGCAGACCGGCGTCGACGGCGTGGCGTTGCCGGCTACCGGCCAGGCGGCCGGCATGGCCAGCGGCGTAGGCGTCCAGTTGATCAATGGCAAGACGCAGCAGCCGGTCAAGCTGGGCCTGCAGGGCAAGATCGCCTTGCCCGAGGCGCAGCAGACTGAGTCGGCGACGTTCTCGCTGCCCATGAAGGCGCAGTACTACCAGACCTCCACTTCAACCTCGGCGGGCAAGCTGTCCGTCACCTACGCCGTGACCTTGAACTATGACTGACGCAACGAACCGTTTCCGGCCGGGCCTGGTTGTTCGGGCGCTGGTCCGGGCAGGCCTGCTGTTCGCCGTGGCCGCCTGTGCGCAGGCGCAGCTGCTGCCCGGCGCGCGCGACCTCAACCGTATCGACGATCGCCAGCGCAAGGAGCAGCTGCAGCGCGATATCGAGCGCGCCTTGACGCGGCCTCCGGTGGAATTGAATCCACAGTCCGAGGCCGCTTCGCCGGCGCGCAAGCCGGACGCCACGTCCGGCCACACCGTGACGGTACATGCCGTGGACCTGGACTTCGGCGTCGAGGGCCGGCTGTTCGACCCCACGCCGTTGGTTCAGGACTACCTGAACCGCCCGCTGGACAACGAGCAGCTGTTCCTGCTGGTCAAGGCATTGAGCGCGGCCCTGTACGACCGCGGCTACGCGACCAGCATCGTGACTTTCGTGCCGCCGGGCGTGGTGGACGGCGTGCTCAAGCTGAAGGTGGAATGGGGCCGCATCAAGGGCTGGCTGATCGACGGCAAGCCGCTGGAGAGGACACGCGACCGCATGATGGTGTTCTCGGCCATGCCAGGCTGGCAGGACAAGGTGCTGAACGTATTCGATATCGACCAGGCGATCTATAACATCAACAATGGCGGCAAGACCGGCAACATCACCATCGTTCCCGCGGACGAATACGGCTATTCCTATCTCGATCTGCAATTGCAGCGGCGCGCGCTGCCCCGCGTCTCGCTGGGCATGGACAACTCCGGCCCCGGCACGCCCGAGAACGGCCGCTACAAGTACAACGCCTCGGTGACGGCCAACGACCTGCTGGGCCTCAACGACACGCTGGGCCTGTATATCGGCAACCGCTACTATCGCGACGCCGGCCATGACGCCGAGCGCAATTACGATTTGATGTACAGCGTGCCGCTGGGGCGTACTCGCCTGGATCTTCAGACCGGCTACAGTACCTATCGCAACCTGCTCAAGACCCGCTACGGGCAATACCAGTCCGCCGGAAATTCGCGCAGTTTCGGACTGAAGGCCACCCGCCTGCTTTACCGCGATACGCGGTCGCAGTTCAGCGTGTATGGCGGTCTCAAGCTGCGCCAGAACAAGAACTATCTGGCCGGCACGCGCCTGGACGTCAGCAGCAAGCACTACAGCGACGTCACGGTGGGGATGCAATACTCCACCCAGCGAGGCGCCAACGCCTATTTCGGCGACCTGTCTTTCACGCGCGGGGTGGGCATCAACAACGGCAAGTATGCCGCCTACGATGAGCGCGGCCCGCAGGGCAATGTGTCGCGGCTCAACGGCAGCCTGGCCTGGACGCGCTACATGGCGCTGGCCGATCAGCCGTTGCAGTGGACGTCGCAGCTGGGTTTCCAGTACTCGCGCCAGCAGCTGCTCAACAGCTACCAGATCACCGTGGGAGACGAGTACACGGTGCGCGGCTACAACCTCAGGACGTCGCAAAGCGGTGACAGCGGCGCGTACCTGAGCAATACGCTGACGGTGCCGGTGCAGTTCAGCCTGTTCGGCAAGCAGGCGTCGATGGCGCCGTTCGCGGGCGTGGATGTGGGGGTGCTCAAGAGCAATCACCCCGACGCGCGCACGATACGCATGGCGGGCCTGGCGGCCGGCGTGCGGTTCGACCTGCCGTATGCGCGGTTGTCGTTCACGTATTCGAAGCCCGTGGGCGCGCAGCCCGGCGGCGCGCCGCGCGCGCCGGTCTGGTACATCAACGCCGGCCTCAGTTTCTGAGCCCGGCGAGAACGCGGCCGCGACGCTACAGCGTCATGTGCTGCGGCAGCCAGGTGGCGATGCCGGGCAGGTAGTACAGCAGCAGCACGGCCACGATCATCAGGAAGAACATCGGCAGCGAGGCGCGGGCGATGTAGGGCAGCTCGCGTCCGCTCATGCCGGCGAGCACGAACAGGTTGAAGCCGACAGGCGGGGTGATCTGCGCCATCTCGACCACGAACACGATGAAGATGCCGAACCAGATCAGGTCGATGCCGGCGGCCTGCACGGTGGGCAGCAGCACGCCCATGGTCAGGACGACGATGGAGATGCCGTCCAGGAAGCAGCCCAGCACGACGAAGAACACCATCAAGGCCATGATCAGGCCGAACTGGGACAGGCCCAGCCCGCCGATCCACTCGGCCAGCGCGCGGGGCAGGCCGATGTAGCCCATGGCCAGGGTGAGGAACTGGGCGCCGGCCAGGATGAGGGCGATCATGCAGTACAGGCGCGTGGCGCCCAGCAGCGAGGTCATGAAGCTGGCGCGTGTGAGCGAGCCCTGCAGGGCCGACAGGATCAGCGCGCCGACCACGCCCACGGCCGCCGCCTCGGTGGCGGTGGCGATGCCGGTGTAGATGGAGCCGAGCACCGCGCCGATGAGCAGCAGCACCGGGATCAGGTGGCGGGACTGCTTCAGCTTCTGCATGAGCGAGATGCCCGGGTCGGCGGCAGGCACGGCGCCGGGGTGCCGGATGGCCCACCAGGCGATATAGCCCATGAACAGCAGCGCCAGCAGGAGACCGGGGAAAATGCCGGCGATGAACAGCTTGGCGATGGAGACGTCGGCCGCCACGCCGTAGACGATCATGATGATGGACGGTGGAATCAGCAGGCCCAGGGTGCCGGCGCCGGACAGCGTGCCGAGGATCTTGTCCTCCGGATAGCCGCGCCGCGTCAGTTCGGGGATGGTCATCTTGCCCACCGTGGCGCAGGTGGCGGCCGACGAGCCGGAAACCGCGGCGAAGATGGCGCAGCCGATGACGTTGGTGTGCAGCAGCCGGCCGGGCAGCCGGTTCAGCCACGGCGCGAGGCCCTTGAACAGGTCCTCGGACAGGCGGGTGCGGAACAGGATCTCGCCCATCCACAGGAAGAGCGGCAGGGCGGTCAGCGTCCAGCTCGACGAGGCGCCCCAGATCGTGACGGCCATGGCGTCGCCGGCCGGCCGGCTGGAGAGGACTTCCATGCCGATCCAGGCCGTGCCGGCCAGGGTGAGGCCAACCCAGACTCCGCAACCCAGCAGCGCGAAGATCGAGACGACCAGCAGGGTGACGATCAGGATTTCATTCATGGATTTGCTGCGATTTTGCGAAGCCCTGCCCACGGACGCGCCGCACGAGTTCATCGAGCAGGGCGATGAAGAACAGGATGGTGCCGGCGGCCATGGTCAGCTGGGGAATCCATAGCGGCGTGGCGTCGTTGGCGGTGGAGATGTCGTTGAACAGCCAGGAATCGTGGGCCAGCTTTACGCTGAACCAGGCGAAGGCCGCAGCCAGGATGGCGCCGACGCAAAGCGCGAAGATGTCGAGCCGGCGATGGCCGGGCGCCGAGAGCGCGTTGAGCAGCAGGGTGACGCGGATGTGTTCGCCATGCTTGAAGGTGCTGGCCAGGGCCAGGAAGCCGGCGGCTGCCATGAAATACCCGGCATAAGCGTCGGTGCCGGGTATGTTCAGGCCCACTTGGCGGGCGATGATGGCCGCCAGCACGGAAACCAGCACGCCGATGGTGCACAGGCCGGCCAGCAGGCCGGCCGCGCCGTACAAGCGATCCAGGAAACGGCGCATCGTGCTTTATTGCTTCCGATAGGCGTCGATCATGGCCTGTCCGTCGGCGCCGGCTTTCTTGAGCCAGTCGTCGAGCATGCGCTTGCCGACCTCGGTCAGGCCGCTCTTGAGTTCGGCGGTGGGCGCGATGATGGCCATGCCGTTCTTGGCCAGTTGCTCCTTGTACCAGCTGTTCTTCTCCTGCGACAGTTTCCAGCCGCGCTCTTCGGCCTGCGCGCCGGCCTTCTTGAGGGCTTGCTGGGTGGCGGGGTCGAGCGCGTCGAAGGCCTTCTTGTTGACCAGCACCGCGTTCTTGGGCAGCCAGGCCTCGGTGTCGTAGAACTTCTTGATGTACTCGTAGGTCTTGGTGTCGAAACCGGTCGAGCCGGACGACATGTACGAGTCGATCACGCCGGTGGCCATCGCCTGCGCCAATTCGGCCTGCTGCACCGTTACCGGTTGCGCGCCGACCAGTTCGGCGATCTTGGCCGTCACCGGGCTGTAGGCGCGCCACTTGAGGCCCTTCATGTCGGACACTTGCTTGATGTCGCGGTTGGCGAAAATGCCCTGGGGCGGCCAGGCGACCGAGTAGAGCAGCATCATGCCCTGCGAGGCCAGTTTCTTCTCGAGGAAGGGTTTCTGGGCCTGGTACAGCTTGAACGAGGCATCGTAGCCGGTGGCCAGGAACGGCAGGCCATCCAGTTCGTAGACCGGGTCTTCGTTGGCGAAGTTGGTGAGAAGGATTTCGCCGATCTGGGCCTGGTTGCCCTGGACCGCGCGCTTGATTTCGGGCGCCTTGTAGAGCGACGCATTGTTGTGCAGCGTGATTTTCAGCTTGCCGCCCGACAGGCTGTCGACGTCCTTGACGAACTGGGTCAGGTTCTCGACATGCAGGTTGCTGGCGGGATAGGCGGTCGGCAGATCCCATTTGGTCTGGGCTTGCGCGCCCGCGCCGAAGGCGAGAACAATGGTGCCGGCCAGCAAGGAGAGCTTCTTGTACATGGAGACGTCCTTCGTAATGGAATTTTCGAATTGCGGCATACCGCGGAGCACACCGCAAGGCATGGGCAACCACGGGCGGGCGATGGCAGCCGCGCCCTTGAAACGCTGCAATTCTAAGTCCCCGTGCGCGCCGCTACACGGTCCCGCGCGGGCTTTAGGGGTAATTCCTAGGTAAGTCGGCCCATCGGCCGAATTGTTTTAGGCTTGAATCGTCGTGGCGGCCCGGCGGCGCCTTGCCCTGGGGCAGGCGCCGCCGTTCGCGGCTACCGCATCGCCAGCGGCAGCGCGGTCACGATCGCCGGAAATATCGTGATGATCGCCGTGGCCAGCACCAGCAGCAGGAAGAACGGAAAGGCCATGCGCACCAGCTCGAACAGGTTGCGTCCGGTAATGCCCTGGATCACGAACAGGTTGAAGCCCACCGGCGGGGTGATCTGCGCCATCTCGACCACCAGGATCAGGTAGATGCCGAACCAGATCGGGTCGATGTCCGCCGCCTGGATGGCCGGCATGAGCACGGCGGTGGTCAGCACGACGATGGATATGCCATCGAGGAAGGCGCCCATCAGGATGAAGAAGACGGTCAGCACCGCGATCAGTCCATACTGGCTCAGGCCCAGCGACGAGATCCACTCGGCCAGGTTGGCCGGCAGGCCGGTGAAGCTCATCGCGCTGGTGAGATAGGCCGCGCCCAGCAGGATGAACGAGATCATGCACGAAGTGCGGGTCGCGCCCATCAGGCTGTCGATGAACGATCTGCGGTTGAGCGACTTGCCCCAGGCGGCGATCGCCAGGGCGCCGATGACGCCGATCGTGGCCGCCTCGGTGGCGGTCGCGATGCCGGCGTAGATCGAACCGATGACCCCGGCGATCAACGCCACCACCGGCAGCAGCAGGCGCAGGCGGGCCAGCATGGTGAGCCAGGGCACCGCGGGCTCGCGCGGCGGTACCCGCGCGGGATTGCGCAGCGACCATACGCCGATGTAGCCGGAGAACAGCGCCATCAGCAGCAGGCCGGGCAGGATGCCGGCGATGAACAGCTTGATGAGCGAGACCTGGGCCGCCACGCCGTAGACGATCATGACGATGGACGGGGGGATCAGCAGGCCCAGCGTGCCGGCGCCGGCCAGCGATCCGATGGCCAGGCCGTCGTCATAGCCGCGAGCCTTGAGCTCCGGCAGCGAGATGCGGCCGATGGTCGCGGCGGTGGCGGCGGACGAGCCGCTGACCGCGGCGAAAATCCCGCAGCCCAGCACGTTGACATGCACCAGGCGGCCCGGCAGGCGGCGCACCCAGGGGCCCAGTCCGCTGAACATGTCCTCGGCCAGGCGGGTGCGGTAGAGGATTTCACCCATCCAGATGAACAGCGGCAGCGCGGTCAGGGCCCAGTTGGCCGAGGCGTCCCAGCTCTTGGTGGCGAAGATGATGCCGGCCGGCGCGTCGGTGAACAGCAGCAAGGCCACCAGGCCGCTGGCCACCAGCGCCAGCGATACCCATACGCCGGCGGCCAGCAACAGCAGGAGGCTGGCGATGAGCACCAGGCTTTGCGCGAGCTCACCCATGAGCGGTCTCCTCGGGTTGCCGGCCGCGCGCCACCATGGCCAGGCGCCGCGCCAGCATCAGTGTCAGCAGGGCCAGGCCGATGGGCATGCAGATCTGCGGAATCCACAGCGGCACGCGCAGCATGCCCTGGGCCACCTCGTCGTAGGCGAACGATTCGTGGACGAAGCCGGCCGCCTGCCACGCGGCCCAGGCAGACAGCGCCAGGCCCAGGGCCGTGGCCGCCAGTTCGTAGGGACGGTGAGCGGTCTTGGGCAGGAACTGCAGCAACAGGGTCACGCGGATATGGTCGCCGCGCAGCATGGCGTAGGGCAGGGCCAGGAACACCGAGGCCGCCATCGACCAGGCGGCGAAGTCGTCGGCCGCGGGGATCTGCATGCCGAGCAGGCGGCTGGCGATCTGCGCGGCGACGATGGCGCCGATCAGCGCCAGGAACAGCGCGGCCACGGCGCCGCTGGCGACGGCGATGCGATCGAGTATGGGCATGGCGTCGTCCGGCTCACTTGCGGTAGGCATCGAGCAGCTGCTGGCCGTCGGCGCCGGCTTTCTTGCTCCAGTCCGAGACCATGGTGGCGCCGATGGCCTGCAACTCCTTGGCCAGCTGCGCAGGCAACGGCTCGACGCTCATGCCGTTGCGCGCCAGGGTGTCGGTGAGTTCGCGAGTCTTGGCGCGCGCGGTCTGCCAGCCCCGGATTTCGGCCTTGGCGCCGGCATCCAGCACCGCCTGCCGCACTTCGGCGGGCAGGCGCTGGAAGGCCCGTTTGTTGGCGATGACGAAGCTCTGGGGGATGAACGCCTGGGCATCGTAGTAGTACTTGACGTAGTCCCAGGCCTGGCTGTCCACGCCGGTGGCGGGCGAGGTGAGCATGGCGTCGATCACGCCGGTCGAAAAGGCCTGCGGGACCTCGGGCGTCTGCACGGTGGTGGGCACCGCGCCCATCAGGGCGGCCATGTGGCTGGTCGATGCGCTGTAGGCGCGGAAACGCGTGCCCTTCAGGTCGGCCAGCGCGGCGACCGGCTTCTTGGTGTAGATGCCCTGCGGGGGCCAGGGCGACCCGTACACCAGCACGATGCCTTGCTTGTCCAGGCGCTGGGTCAGCAGGGGGCGCGTGGCTTTCCACAGTTTTTCCGACTCGTCGAACGAGGAGGCCAGGAACGGGACGCTGTCGATTTCGAACAAGGGGTCTTCGTTGCCCAGCGCCGAGACCAGCACCTCGCCGATCTGCACCACGCCCTGCTGCACGCCGCGCTTGACTTCGGGACGCTTGAGCAGGGTGCTGTTGGACTGCACCTTGATCTCCAGCGCGCCGGCGGTGGCGGCCTTGACCTCGTCGGCGAACTGGCGTGCGTTCTGGGTCAGGTAGTTGGCGTCGGGCTGCTCCGCCGTCATGGTCCAGCTGGTGGCGGCCTGCGCGCCGGCCGAGAAGGCGAGGGCGGCGGCAAGTACGGCGAAGGTCGTTTTCATGTCGGTCTCCTGGGGCAGGTTCAAGGGGCGGCGCGCAGATCGTCGGCGCGCAGGTCCCACAGCAAGTGGAAGGTCTGGATGCCGTCGGTGGGCAGTTCCAGCTGTTCGGCCAGCGAGCGGGCGGCGGCGGCGGCGGCCGGCTCGGTGGTCGCGTCGATGATCAGGACGGGGTCGAGCACGCGTGCGGCGGGGTCTTCGGAAGGCAGCGGGGTGGACAGCTGCGGATCGGGGGTCAGCACGCGCAGCGCCAGGACGCCTTCGATCTCCTGTGCGCTGGCGGCCAGCGCGGCGGCGCGGGCGGCGAGTTCGACGCTGCCCAGGCGCAGCAGGCCCAGCGCCGCGCCGGTGCCGACGCCTGCCAGCGGCGAAACCACCATGACGCGCCGATTGGTGTCGCGCATGCGCGCGAAATTGGCCAGCGACCACGGCGTCTGGCGTTCGAACGCCTGCCGGTACGCGGCGCTGCCGAATACATGCAGGTTCTCGGTGCGGTACAACGCCAGGTAGCGCCGCCGGCCGTGCTGCGAGCGATAGCGGCGGGCCCAGCGAAAGCCCGCGATGCCGGCGCGCTCGGCCATGTGTTCGCGGTCGTACCACTGGTTGAAGTCTTCTTCGTGCGCGGGGTCGATGTCCGTCCAGATGAACAGTTCGCCCATGGCGTCGCGGTCGTGCCGGATAGGTGCTGCCACGTGTTTCTCCATCGCGCGGCCTGGATGGGCCGTCATGGAGGCTGATTCTCGGCACCGGCGCCGGCAGCGGCAAACGGTTTATTCCGGTGCGGCGGGTTAAGAAAAAGTTATCGCGCGCGCGGCCCGCGCGGCGCCGCCGCCGGCGTGGCGGCAAGCCTGGGCGCGCTGGGGGAAAACCCCGAAGGCGGCGCGCTCCGGCGTCACAGCGCCAGCACGCCGCTGTCGAGCGGCGGCAGCGCGTCGTCGTTGTGCTGCGCGTACAGGCGCATCTCGTCCAGGGCCAGCCGTACCACCGCCTCGGCCAGGCCGGCCACGCGGTCCGGCCGCCAGCTGGCCACCAGCCGCAGATGCGGCAGGTCGGGCGTGCAGCACACTTGCCGGTAGCGTCCGGCCGCCAGGCCGGGACGCACCGCCGCCAGCGGCAGCGTGGCCGCGCCCAGGCCTGCCTCGATGAATTGCGTGCACGCGGCGATGGACGAAACGAAATGGATGCGCCCGGCCTGCACGCCCGCCGCGTCCAGCACGTCGAGCAGCTGCAGGTGCGGCTGGGAATGGCGCGGAAAGGTGACCAGGGGATGGGTGGCCAGTTCGGCGACGCTGGCCTGCGCGGGAATTCCCGCCGCGGGGCTGCAGATCCAGCCCATTTTCAGCATGCCCATGTCGCGGTTGCGCACATCGTCGCCCACGATGGGGTCGGTCTGCAGGGCGACGTCGATGCTGCCGTGCTTGAGCAGGTCTTGCAGCCGCCGGGTCGATTCGGCGGTCAGCTCGATCTCCAGCTCCGGGTGCGTTTGCGACAGGCGGCGGATGAATGGCGTGAACCAGGTATGGACGATGGATTCGACCACGCCCAGGCGCACGCGGCCG
Organism: Bordetella bronchiseptica; assembly: GCF_900636925.1. NCBI lineage: Bacteria > Pseudomonadati > Pseudomonadota > Betaproteobacteria > Burkholderiales > Alcaligenaceae > Bordetella > Bordetella bronchiseptica. Next base: position 2,784,962 of record NZ_LR134326.1, on the reverse strand, counting down.
CGCAAGGTTCCGCTGCCGCGCAGGGCCTGGCGCATGGCGTGGTCGGTATCGAGCATGCGCTGGGCGTAGTCGAGCAGCGTGCGCCCGGCCGGCGTCAGCCGCGTGTCGCGGCTGCCCCGCTCGAACAGCAGTTCGCCCAGGTCGTTCTCGAGCGCGGCAATGCGCCCCGAGATGGCGGCCTGGGTCAGGTGCAGCTTGCCCGCGGCGGCCTTGAAGCTGCGCAGCTGGGCGACCCAGATAAAGGTTTCGAGAAAGCGGATATTCATGGCGTTCCCCGTGCGCGAGTCGCGGCGGCCGGGTTGCGCGGGTAATCCCCAGTGCGCCGGCCGGGCGTTGCTGTGTGTTTTTTGTTGATGAAATATAGATAAATTATTAGTATTTCGTCTACAAGAACTTTCGGCCACCCGTCATGAGCAGCACGCCCCTGATCGCTTCTTCCGCCCATCTGGCCAGCGGCCGCGCGCCCGATCTGTCCGAGGTCGAGTTCGGCCTGATGATCGCCAGCCATGCCTTCAACCGCTGGACGGTGCGCTGCATGGCGGCGGCCGGCCTGCCGGACCTGACCGCCAACGACGTCATGGTGATGCACCACGTGTACCACCGCCAGCGTCCCAAGAAACTGGCCGACATCTGCTTCACGCTGAACGTCGAGGATACGCACATCGTCAGCTATTCGCTCAAGAAGCTGGAGCGCCACGACGTGGTGCGCGGCGATCGCAGCGGCAAGGAGGTGTTCTACAGCGTTACGCCGAAAGGAGCCGACATCATCAAGCGCTATGCCGAGGTGCGCGAGCAATGCCTGCTCGATGGGCTGGAGGCGGGCGCAGCCGGCGGGCTGGAGTTCACGCGCCAGCTGGCGCATACCCTGCGCTCGCTGTCGGGGCTGTACGACCAGGCCGCGCGGGCGGCCACCTCGCTGTAAATCCATCATGCATCGGCGCGCGCCCGCCGGGCGGGGCGCGGCCTTTCCCCCTGTTACGCCTGCTAATCCGAGGACGCTATGAAGTGGCAATTCTGGGTTGACCGTGGAGGCACGTTCACCGATATCGTGGCGCGCCGGCCAGACGGCGCCACCGTGACCGCCAAGATGCTGTCGGAGAATCCCGAGCAGTACCGCGACGCGGCGGTGGCCGGCATCCGCAAGCTGCTGGGCATCGCGCCGGGCCAGCCGGTGCCGGCCGACCAGGTCGAGTGCGTCAAGATGGGCACCACGGTGGCGACCAATGCCTTGCTCGAACGCAAGGGCGAGCGCACCCTGCTGGTGACCACGCGGGGATTCCGCGACGCGCTGCGCATTGCCTACCAGAGCCGGCCGCGCCTGTTCGACCGCAACGTGCAGCTGCCCGAGATGCTGTACGAGGCGGTGGTCGAGGCCGACGAACGGCTCGATGCCGACGGCACGGTGGTGCGCGCGCTGGCGGAGGACGGCCTGCGCGCCGACCTGCGGCGCGTGTTCGACGATGGCATCCGCGCCGTCGCCATCGTGTTCATGCACGCCTGGAAGGAGGGCGTGCATGAGCGGCGCGCCGCCGCCATCGCGCGCGAGATCGGCTTCACGCAGGTGTCGACCTCGCACGAGGCCAGTCCGCTGATCAAGTTTGTCTCGCGCGGCGACACCACGGTGGTCGATGCCTATCTGTCGCCCATTCTCATGCGCTATGTCGAGCAGGTGGGCAGCGAGTTGCCTGGCGTGCGCCTGATGTTCATGCAATCCAGCGGCGGCCTGACCGACGCGCACCGTTTCCGCGGCAAGGACGCCATCCTGTCCGGTCCGGCCGGCGGTATCGTCGGCATGGTCCGCACCAGCGAGCTGGCGGGCTTTGACCGCGTGATCGGCTTCGACATGGGCGGCACGTCCACCGACGTGTCGCACTACGCCGGCGAGTTCGAGCGCGAGTTCGAGACGCTGGTGGCCGGCGTGCGCATGCGCGCGCCGATGATGAGCATCCATACCGTGGCGGCCGGCGGGGGATCCATCCTGCATTTCGATGGCGCCCGGCTGCGCGTCGGCCCCGATTCGGCCGGCGCCAATCCGGGGCCCGCGTGCTACCGGCGCGGCGGCCCGTTGGCGGTGACCGACTGCAACGTTCTGCTGGGCAAGATCCAGCCCGACTTCTTCCCCAGCGTGTTCGGCCCCGATGCCGACCAGCCGCTGGATGTGGCGGCGGTGCGCGCGCGCTTCGCGGCCATGGCCGAGGAGGTGCGGACGGCCACGGGGCGCGAGATGAGCGCCGAGCAGCTGGCCGAAGGTTTCCTGGAGATCGCCGTGGGCAACATGGCCGAGGCGATCAAGCGCATCTCGGTGCAGCGCGGCCACGACGTGACCGAGTATGCGTTGACCACTTTCGGCGGCGCTGGCGGCCAGCATGCCTGCCTGGTGGCCGACGCGCTGGGCATGACGACGGTGTTCGCCCACCCGCTGGGCGGCGTGCTGTCAGCCTATGGCATGGGGCTGGCCGACCAGACGGAAATGCGCCAGAAGACGGTGGAGCAGGTGCTCGACGCCGCGCTGATGGCGCAACTGGAGGCCGGCCTGGACGAGCTCGCCGGACAGGCCAGCGCGGAGCTGCTGCGCCAGCACGTGCCGGCCGACAAGGTGGCGGTGCAGCGGCGCCTGCACCTGAAGTACCGCGGCACCGATACCGCGCTGGAGGTCGCGTTCGGCCCGCTGGAGCAGGTGCGCGCCGCGTTCGAGGCGGGCTACCGCCAGCGCTACTCGTTCCTGATGCCCGGCCGCGAACTGGTGGTCGAGACCATTTCGGTCGAGGCCACGGGCGGCGGCGAGGCCGCCACCGAGGCACCGGTGACGCGCACGCGTGCCGCGCCGCTGGCGGCGCGCCGCACGATACGCATGTTCAGCGCCGGACAATGGCGCGAGACGCCCCTGTACGTGCGCGAAGATCTGGCGCCCGGCGACATGATGGCCGGACCGGCCATCATCTCCGAGCCGAACCAGACGACGGTGATCGAGCCGGGCTGGCAGGCCGAGGTCACGCCGCGCGACCACCTGGTGCTTCGGCGCGTGCAGGCGCGCGCGCAGCGCCGCGCCATCGGCACGCAGGCCGACCCGGTCATGCTCGAGGTCTTCAACAATCTGTTCATGTCGATCGCCGAGCAGATGGGATACCGGCTGCAGAACACCGCCTACTCGGTCAACATCAAGGAACGCCTGGACTTCTCGTGCGCCATCTTCGACGCCGCGGGCAACCTGATCGCCAACGCGCCGCACATGCCGGTGCACCTGGGCTCGATGGGCGAATCGATCAAGACGGTGATGCGCGCCAATGCGTCGCGCATGCGGCCGGGCGACGCCTATGTGGTCAACGATCCGTACCACGGCGGCACGCACCTGCCCGATGTGACCGTCATCACGCCGGTGTTCGACCGCGCCGGCCGGGACATCCTGTTCTTTGTCGGCTCGCGCGGGCACCATGCCGACATAGGCGGAACGACGCCGGGCTCGATGCCGCCGGACTCCCGGACGGTGGAAGACGAAGGCGTGCTGTTCACCAATTTCCAGCTGGTGGGCAACGGCGAGTTCCGCGACCGCGAGGCGCGCGAGATCCTGGCCTCGGGGCGCTGGCCGGCGCGCAATCCGGACCAGAACATCGCCGACCTGCATGCGCAGATCGCCGCCAACGAGAAGGGCGTGCAGGAGCTGCTGCGCATGTGCGACCACTTCGGCCTGGACGTGGTGCGGGCCTACATGGGGCACGTGCAGGACAACGCCGAGGAGGCGGTGCGGCGCGTGATTTCGGTGCTGAAGGACGGGCGCTATACCTATCGGCTGGACAACGGCGCGGTCATCGAGGTGGCCGTGCGCGTCGACCGCCAGGCGCGCAGCGCGGTCGTCGATTTCACCGGCACCTCGGGCCAGCTGGAGAACAACTTCAATGCGCCGGGCGCGATCGCGGTGGCGGCGGTGCTGTACGTGTTCCGGACCCTGGTCGATGACGAGATCCCGCTGAACGCAGGCTGCCTCAAGCCGCTGGAGATCATCATCCCGGAGGGGTCGATGCTGCGCCCGAACCCGCCCGCGTCGGTGGTGGCGGGCAACGTCGAGACCTCGATGTGCATCGTCAATGCGCTGTATGGCGCGCTGGGCGTGCTGGCGGCCAGCCAGGGCACCATGAACAATTTCACGTTCGGCAATGCGCGCTACCAGTACTACGAGACCATCTCGGGCGGCACGGGCGCCGGGCCGCTACGCATCGACGCGGCGGGCCCCGCGGATGCCGGTTTTGCCGGCACGTCGGTGGTGCAGGCGCACATGACCAATTCGCGCCTGACCGATCCCGAAGTGCTGGAGCTGCGCTTTCCGGTGCGGCTGGAGTCGTACGAGATCCGCCATGGGTCGGGCGGAGCCGGCCGCTATCGCGGCGGCGACGGGGGCGTGCGCCGAGTGCGCTTCCTGGAGCCCATGACGGCCGCCATCCTGTCGAACAACCGCCGCCATGCGCCGTTCGGCCTGGCGGGCGGCGGGGCAGGGGCGATGGGACGCAACTACGTGGAGCGCGCCGACGGCCGCGTCGAGCCCCTGGGTCCGCAGGACAGCGCAGAACTGGCCGCCGGCGACGTGTTCGTCGTCGAGACGCCCGGCGGAGGAGGCTACGGCCCGGCCTGAGCGGGCGCCGGCCTCACGCGGCCGGGCACACCGTCACGCGCAAGGCGGGCTGGTCGCGCCGGTCATGCACCTGCAGGGTCAGCCCGCCATCGCGCATTTCGAACAAGGCGGTGGCCAGCGTGTTTTCCTCGTCAGGGTCGTCGGCGCCGCAGCGCAGGATGGGCAGCTCGCCTTCGCGATCCAGCAGCGTGGCCACCAGGCGCGCGCCATCGACGGGCGGCTGCCAGTGGTCCATCAGGTTCTCGATGTGGCGCTGGCGGCTGCGCGACGAATCGGTCACGATCTGGCCGATGGCCTCGCTGCCAGGATGCACCAGGTGGTTGGCGTGCCCGTTGCCGCGCGCGACCTCGCCGATCGAGCAGGCCGCCGGGGAGGCCTCGACGCTGTAGAGGCGCGGCTCGCCGGCCGCGCCCAGCGTGTGGTGAAAACCGCCGGCGCGCGGATGATCGCGCAGCACCGCCAGCGCGTCGTCCAGCGTGGCGCAGTCGAGCACCGCGCGCGCCAGCAGCATGCGCGGCACCCCGGCGTGCCGCTGGCGGATGCGCACATTGTTGATCGTCTGCACCAGCCCGGCGCGGTTGGCGCCAAAGGTGTGGCCGGGCAGCGAGCCGGGATAGTAGAAGCTGATGTAGCCGGGGGCGTCGTCGGTCCGCACGTCCACCATGTGGCAGCGGCCGTACAGGAACGGATCGCCGTCTTCGTTGTGCGCGATCCAGCGCGCGTCTTCGTCGCCGCGCCATGCGATCGACGTGCAGCCGTCCGAGGTCTTGTGCAGCAGGTCGCCGCGGCAGTTCCACAGCAGTATGTCCACCAGCGGCATGCGCAGGCCTTCGGCCAGCCCTTCGAGCTCGTCCCAGATTTCCGGCAAGGCCTGGCTGGCTTCGTGCGCCAGGGCCTCCAGGTAGGCGTGGCCGCGCCAGGGACGCAACGCAGCCCAGACGGTGCTCTGCTCCAGGTAGGTGGCCATGAGCGGGCGCGCCAGCTTGCCCAGGGCCTGGCCGGTCTGGCGCCGCGTACCGGTGATGCTGACGGGTTTGAAAGCCATGGCAGGCTCCTGTCGTGGGTCGCTTCTGGTTTGATTGTAATGACCCGCGGGGGGATGGCGGCGGGGGACGTATGCGTTAAGATGATCCGCAGGTCCCCGCCGGATTACCCATGCGGCACGGACTCGGAGATGGTAGCCCCTTACAACAAATGGCTGGGGCCTGAGCAGACCCCAAGAGGAGAGTTCCATGATCAAAGCGAAAGTTGCGGCCGTACTGATCGGCGCGTCGGCGGCCCTGCTGGGCGCCGTGTCCACGGCGTCGGCCCAGGACAAGGAACTGGTGGTCGCCACCGACACCGCGTTCGTGCCGTTCGAGTTCAAGCAGGGCAACACCTATACCGGCTTCGACATTGATCTGTGGGCGGCCATCGCCAAGGAGCTGAACCTGAAGTACAAGCTGCAGCCCATGGATTTCAACGGCATCATCCCCGGCCTGCAGACCAAGAACATCGATGCGGCGCTTGCCGGCATCACGATCCGGGACGACCGCAAGAAGGTCATCGACTTCTCCGATCCCTACTATGAGAGCGGCCTGGCCATCCTGGTCAGCGAGAAGAACGACAGCATCAAGGAGGCCAAGGACCTCTCCGGCAAGAGCGTGGCCGTCAAGACCGGCACCGCCACGGTCGACTTCATGAAGTCGCAGGTGCCCGACGCCAAGCTGAAACTGTTCCCCAATATCGACAACGCCTATCTCGAACTGGCCACCGGCCGCGTCGACGCGGCGGTGCATGACACGCCCAACGTGCAGTACTACGCCAACACGGCGGGCAAGGGCCGCGTGAAGGTGGTCGGCACGGTCAAGAGCGGCGACTTCTACGGCATCGCCTTCCCCAAGGGCAGCGAACTGGTGCCGCAGGTGAACAAGGCGCTGGCCACGCTGAAAGCCAACGGCCAGTACGACGCCATCTACACCAAGTGGTTCGGCAAGCAGCCCTGAGCCGGCTGGCATCCGCGGGCCGGCGCATGGCGCCGGCCTGACCCGCATCCGCTGGCAGGGGGAAGACTGTGGATTTCGATTGGTCGGTAATCGGGACGGCATTGCCCAATCTGCTTGACGGCACGTTGATGACCGTCAAGATCACTTTCTGGGGGCTGGTGGGCGGCTTCGTGGTGGGCGCCCTGATCGGCGTGGCCCGGGCCTACGGGCCGCTGTGGCTGGCGGGGCTGGCGCAGGTGTACGTGGCCGTGATCCGCGGCACCCCCATCGTGGTGCAGGTGATGTTCATCTATTTCGCCTTGCCGCTGATGATCGAAGGCATGCGCGTCGACGCCGTGGCGGCGGCAATCGCCACGCTGATCATCAACTCCGGGGCGTACATCGCCGAGATCGTGCGCGGCTCGCTGCTGTCGGTGCACAAGGGCCTGAAGGAGGCCGGGCAGGCGATGGGCCTGCCGTTCTACAAGATCCTGCTGTACATCATCGGTCCGGTCGCTTTCCGACGCATGATTCCCCCGCTGGGCAACCAGTGCATCATCAGCCTGAAGGACTCGTCCCTGTTCATCGTGATCGGCGTGGCCGAACTGACGCGCCAGGGCCAGGAAATCATGGCCAGCAATTTCCGCGCGGTCGAGATCTGGTCGGCCGTGGCCATCGTGTACCTGATCCTTACCGGGACGATGGCCCTGGGCCTGCGGATGCTGGAAAAAAGGATGCGCATACTATGAGCATGGTCGAATTCCACAATGTCACCAAGAAATTCGGCGATTCGACGGTGCTCGACGGCATCACGCTGGATATCGACGCGGGCGAAGTGGTGGTGGTGGTCGGGCCGTCCGGATCGGGCAAGTCCACTTTCCTGCGCTGCATCAACGTGCTGGAGACCATCAACGACGGCGACCTGCTGGTCGGCGGGCAAAGCGTCAAGGGCGATGCCGCCCAGGTGCGCGAGATCCGCCGCGAAGCGGGCATGGTGTTCCAGCAGTTCAACCTGTTTCCGCAGATGACGGCGCTGGAGAACGTCATGTTCGGCCCGGTGCATACGCGCGGCGCCGCGCGCGCCGAGGCGCGCCGGCAGGCCGAGGAGCTGCTGGGCAAGGTGGGGCTGGCCGAACGCATGAACCACTATCCGTCCGAGTTGTCGGGGGGCCAGCAACAGCGCGTGGCCATCGCCCGCGCGCTGGCCATCAAGCCCAAGCTGATGCTGTTCGACGAGCCGACTTCGGCGCTCGATCCGGAGTTGCGCCACGAAGTATTGAAGGTGATGCGCGACCTGGCCGAGGAGGGCATGACCATGATCGTGGTCACGCACGAAATGGAGTTCGCGCGCAAGGTGGGCAGCCGCCTGATCTTCATCGATTGCGGCAAGATCGCGCACGACGGACCGCCGGCCGAACTGCTATCCAATCCGCCCAGCCAGCGGCTGAAGGACTTCCTGCAGCACGTATCCTGAGCGGCGCGCCGCTCAGCCCTTGACGCGCACGATCTTCTGGACTTGCGGCACGTGCCGGATGGCGCGGATGACCTGCGCCAGGTGCTTGCGGCTGTCCACCTGCACCGTCAGGTGCAGCGAGACCGTGGAAACCGCGTCGTCGTGCATCGTGACATGCACGATATTGGCGTCGGCCGCCGTGACTTCGGCCGCCAGCCGGCCCAGCACGCCGCGCTCGTTGCGCGTGACGATGTCCAGGCGCGTGGGCAGGTGCTTGGCGGTCTGGGCGTCCCAGGCCACGTTGATCCAGCGCTCGGGCTCGCGCGCGCGGGCGCGCAGCGCGACCGGGCAATCGGAGGTATGCACGACCAGGCCGTGGCCCAGCCGCATGCCGGCGATGATGGGGTCGCCGGGCAGCGGGCCGCAGCATGGCGCCAGCTGGACCGCCTGGCCTTCGCTGCCCTGGATCAGGATGGGCGCGGCGCGCGCCGAGGTGATCTGGTCCACGGCGGCGGCAGTGGTGGCGATGAGATCGTGTTCGGGCGCGAAGCGCCGCGCCACCACTGCGGCCAGGCGCTTGCCCAGGCCGATATCGGCCAGGATTTCATCGCGCGAGCTGGCACCCGAGCTGCGCGCCAGCTTGTCCCATTGCGGATCGTCGGTGCTGGGCACGGGCAGGTGCAGCTCGATCATCGCCTGTTCGAGCAGGCGCTCGCCGAAGGCCACGGACTCCTCGTACTTGACGGTCCGAAGGTAATGGCGGATTTCGGAACGGGCGCGGCCGGTGCGCACGTAATTGAGCCATTGCGCGTTCGGGCGCGAGGCCGGCGAAGTGATGATTTCGACCGTGTCGCCGCTGCTGAGCTCGGTGCGCAGCGGGACGAATTCGCCATTGACCTTGGCGGCGACCGCCTGGTTGCCGATGTCGGTATGGATGGCGTAGGCGAAATCGACCGGCGTGGCGCCGCGCGGCAGGGAAATGATCTTGCCGCGAGGGGTGAAGACATAGACCGCGTCGGGGAACAGGTCGACCTTGACGTGTTCGAGGAACTCGCCCGAATCGCCGGTCTGGCTCTGGATGTCGAGCAGCGACTGCAGCCACTGGTGGGTGCGCTTCTGCAGCTCGTTGAGCGTCAGGTCGGCATCCTTGTAGAGCCAGTGCGAGGCCACGCCTTCCTCGGCGATGTGGTGCATGTCGCGCGTGCGGAACTGGAACTCCACCGGCGTGCCATACGGACCCACCAGCGTGGTGTGCAAGGACTGGTAGCCGTTGACCTTGGGAATGGCGATGTAGTCCTTGAACTTGCCGGGCACGGGCCGATACAGCTGGTGCAGCGTGCCCAGCGCCAGGTAGCACTCGGGCAGGGTATGGACGATGACGCGGAAACCGTAGATATCCAGGACTTCGGAAAACGATTTCTTCTGTTCGGTCATCTTGCGGTAGACGCCGTACAGCGTCTTCTCGCGGCCGGTCACCTCGGCCTCGATGCCGGCTGCCGGCAGCGCCGCGCGCACGGCGTCCTCGATCTTGCTGATGACTTCGCGCCGGTTGCCGCGGGCCGCCAGCACGGCGCGATACAGTACCTGGTAGCGGTTGGGGTACATCGCCGCGAAGCACAGGTCCTGCAGTTCGCGAAACAACAGGTTCAGGCCCAGCCGGTGCGCGATCGGCGCGTAGATTTCCAGGGTTTCGCGGGCGATGCGGCGGCGCTTCTCGGGGTTGACCGCGTCCAGCGTGCGCATGTTGTGCAGGCGGTCGGCCAGCTTGATCAGGATGACGCGCACGTCGCGCGCCATGGCCAGCAGCATCTTGCGAAAGCTCTCGGCCTGCTGTTCGGCCTTGGTCGCGAAGTCCAGCCGATCCAGCTTGGACAGGCCGTCGACCAGTTCGGCGACTTCGGGGCTGAACTTCTCGGCCAGCTCATGCTTGCCCACGCCCTGGTCTTCCATCACGTCGTGCAGCAGGGCGGCCGACAGCGCATTGGCGTCCAGCTTCCAGCCGGCGCAGATCTCGGTAACGGCGATGGGGTGGGAAATGTACGGCGCGCCGCTGGCGCGGAACTGGCCCAGGTGGGCCTGGTCGGCGAAGCGGTAGGCTTCGCGCACGCGTTCGACCTCTTTGGGGTCGAGGTAGGTGCTGATGATCTCGGTCAGCGGCGCCAGCGAGGCGACCGGCGAGGCGGCCGCGTCGACAGCTTCCTGGGCGCCGGGAGACGGAGAGGGAGGCGTGCGGCCTTTCTTACCGGTGCGCCGTCCCAGGCGCAACGCGGCAAGCAATCCTGAAGAGGCGTACTTCAGCCCGGGAAAAGCCATTGCCACCGCCTCCCTGGGTAGGTATCAGGTCGGGACTTTGCGCAGCATTTCCAGGCCGGTGAGACCGGAGGCGATTTCCCGAAGCGCGGTGACCGTGGGCTTGTCCTTGCTGTCCAGGCGCGGCGCGTGGCCCTGGGCCAGCTCGCGGGCGCGATAGGTCGCCGCCAGCGTGAGCTTGAAGCGGTTGGGAATCTGGTTCAGACAGTCTTCGACAGTGATACGGGCCATGGAAAATACCTGGAGCTGACGGAAAGTGAAGGGAGTTCGCCTCAGTGCGCGGCGGGTATGCCCAGTTGCGAGAACAACTGCGCATTGCGCACGGCCTGGGACGAAAAACGCAGCCGCGCGGCACTGATGATTTGCACCAGTTCCGTCAGGGCTACGCTAAATTCTTGATTAATAATAACATATTCGCATTCAGGCGCGTGCGCGATCTCGCCGCCGGCAGCCAGCAGGCGGCGCGCGATGACCTGGGGCGCGTCCTGGCCGCGGGCCTTCAGGCGGCTTTCCAGCTCGTCGATGGAAGGCGGCAGGACGAATATGCCGATGGCCTCGGGGTAGCGCTGCTTGACCTGCCGCGCGCCCTGCCAGTCGATTTCCAGCAGGACGTCATGGCCGGCGCGGGTGGCCTCGTCGATGCGGTCGCGCGGGGTGCCATAGAAATTCCCGTGCACCTCGGCCCATTCGAGCAGCTGTTGCGCATCGCGCAGGCGGGCGAATTCGGCCTGGTCGACGAAGCGGTACTCGCGGCCGTCTTGCTCGCCGGGGCGCGGCGCGCGCGTGGTGCACGAAATGGACAGCACGAGAGAGGGATCGCGGTCGAGCAGGGCGCGAACCAGGCTGGACTTGCCGGCGCCGCTGGGAGCGACGACCATGAATACATTGCCGGAGGGTGCGGACATGGACAAAAACGACACAAGGGGCAGAACCGAAGAATAGCAAATCGGCCGGCGCGCCGGGAGCGGCCGGCCTTTTTTTCGCCTTGGGGGCGGCCCGAGGGCGGAAAAGCCCCCGGGGCCAGCAAGCCCTCGCGCCGCCTACTTGCCGGCCGCCCGCAGCTTGCCGCCGGACGGCGGCGCTGCGCTGCCCAGCAGATGGCCGTTGACTTCCATCCCGTACAGGGAGTCGTCCGAATCGTGGTACTTGGCGCGCGTCTGCGCCACCGAGCCCTGGTAGCGGGGGTCCTGCGGGCGTTCGTGGGCGTTCATGAAGTACGCCACGTCCCAGGCTTCCTGGTCGCTCAGCAGGCCGGCCTGGCCCAGCGGCATATTGGCCTTGATGAAGCCGGCCGCGTTGCCGATCTGGTGCATGCCCGCGCCCCAGTTGAACGAGTGCTCGCCCCACAACGCGGGGAAGACCCAGTGCCGGCCGTTTTTCTGCCCCTGGCCTTCGGCGCCGTGGCAGACGGCGCAATATTGCGCGTAGGCGGTCTTGCCGCGCAGGTAGTCGGGTTTTTGCGGCGGCGCCGGCAGCTTGCGATAGCCCTGGCCCGCCAGCTTGACGCCGGTCGGGGCCTTGCTCGCCAGCCAGTACATGTACGACTGCAGGGCGACCAGCGTGGGGTCGTCGGCCGGCGGGGATTCGCCATTCATGCTGTAGCGAAAACAGCCCTGCAGGCGCTCGGCCAGCGTGTTGACGTGCCCGTTCTTGGCCCGGTAGGCCGGATACAGCACGTAGGCCGCCCACATGGGCGCGGAATCGGCGCGCCGGCCCGCGTCCAGGTGGCAGCTGGCGCAGGTCAGGTCGTTGCCGACGAACTTGGCGGCGCGCTGCGGGGTATGCAGGAAGATCTGCTCTCCCTCGCGCACCACTTTGCCGAACTCGTTATCGGGAATGGCGTCGGCCGCGGGCGGCGTGAACGCGGGCGGGGCGTCGGCGGCCAGGGCTGGCGCGGCCGGCAAGGCGGCGGCCAGCAGCGAGGCCAGCGCAAGGCGGTGGATCAGTGCGTGCTTCATTTGGCGGCCTCCGGTCGCGGCGCGGCGGCCTGCCTGGGAAGGTTGGCGTAATAGGCCGAGACCGCGTCGATCTCGGCATCGCTCAGGCGGGTGGCGACGGCGGGCATCAAGGCCAGCGGGCCGGGCGGTCGCTGGCCCTGGCGCCATGCGCGCAACTGGCCGGCGATGTAGGCGGCCGGCTGGCCGGCCAGCGCCGGGAAGGCCGTGCCTACCCCGATGCCGCCGGGTCCGTGGCACTGGTTGCAGGCGGGTACGTTCCTGTCCCAGGCGCCGCGCACCGCCAGCCAGGCGCCGGTATCGGCCTTGGCGGGCTCGCCCAGGTGGGTGGCGGCCAGTCGGTCGGCATCGAAGGGGGCGGGCAGGCCGGCGTAGTACTCGGCCAGGGCCTGGCGCTGCGCGTCGCTCAGCCCTTTCGCAATGGGCGCCATGACCGGGTTGGCGCGCGAGCCGTTGGCCAGGGCGGTGAGCTGCTCGTACAGATAGCCCGAACCCAGGCCCGCCAGATGCGGAAAACCGGCGGCCGGGTTGCCTTCGCCCTTGGCGCCATGACAGGTGACACAGGCGGCCACGCCGTCGGCCCCCTGGCTGGCGATGCGGGCGGCGTCGGCGGGGGCGGGGGCCTGCGCGTGCGCCGCCGGGCTACAGAGGGCCGCGACGGCCAGCGCCGACAGGACGGGCCAGCGGCAACGGACAAGCCGGTGTGGGTGCATGGGTGACTGCTCCTTGGTAAGCGCATCTGGCGCTGCCGGTATCCGGGGCCAATCCGCTTGGGGTAATAAGTAAATACCCAAAAATTATATAAGGCGTTGGCTGACCAGTCCCTAACAGGGGCAATGTCGTTCATCCTGGTCGAACGGACTCGTCCGAAAAAGTCACGGGCACTTGCAGCAGCTGTCCGACGATTGGGTTAGGATGCGCCGAACACGTGACACAAAGAGGAGAGGGGCATGCAAGCCAACGCTAATTCGGGCGTCAAGGTCGCATTGGTGACGGGGGCGGGCACGGGTATCGGCCGTGCCGTGGCGCTGGAATTCCTGGCGCAGGGGTATCGCGTGGTGCTGGCAGGCCGGCGCCGCGAGCCGCTGGAGCAGACCCGCATCGCCGCCGGCGAGGATGGCGTGCGCGCGCTGGTGGTGCCGACCGACGTGGCCCGCGAGGAATCGGTGCGCGAGCTGTTCGACGAGACGCAGCGCGCCTATGGCCGGCTGGATGTGCTGTTCAACAATGCCGGGCGCGGCGCGCCGGCCGTGCCCATCGAGGAGTTGCCGGTCGAGACCTGGCGCGACGTGGTGGATACCAACCTGACCGGCATGTTCCTGTGCGCGCAGGCGGCGATCCGCCTGATGAAGGCGCAGCAGCCGCAGGGCGGGCGCATCATCAACAACGGTTCGATTTCCGCGCATGCGCCGCGGCCGTTCTCGATCGCCTACACCGCGACCAAGCATGCGGTCACGGGCCTGACCAAGTCGATTTCGCTGGATTGCCGGCCCTACGGCATCGCCTGCGGGCAGATCGATATCGGCAACGCCGCCACCGAGATGACCGAGCGCATGGCCGCCGGTATCCTGCAGGCCGATGGCAGCACCCGCCAGGAGCCGCGCATGGACGTGGCGCATGTCGCGCACGCCGTGGCCGAAATGGCCCGCCTGCCGCTGGACACGAACGTGCAGTTCATGACCATCATGGCCACCAACATGCCGTTCGTGGGACGCGGCTGAGGTTTCAGTTCTCGCTGGCGGCCAGCAGGGTGCCGCCGGCGGCGGGCGTGTCGAGATAGCGGCGCGCGCCGACGAAGCGCTTGTTCCAGTAGCGGTTGTCCATGCTGTCGACGCGGACCTTGGAGCCGCGCGTGGGGGCGTGCACGAACTGGTCCTGGCCGATATAGATGCCTACATGCGAGGTCACGCCGCGGCCGCGGGTGGCAAAGAACACCAGGTCGCCTGGCCGCAGGTTCTTGCGGGCCACGGTGCGCCCGGCGCCGCGCTGCGCGCGCGCGGTGCGCGGCAACTCCAGCCCGGCGGTGTGGCGGTACACGAACAGCACCAGGCCGCTGCAATCGAAGCCATCGGCGGGGTCGTCGCCGCCCCAGCTGTAGGGTGTGCCGATGGCGTCCAGGCCGGCCTGGACGACGCGGTCGCGCAGCGTGGGAACGGTGGGTTCGCCGGCCAGGCGCAGGCCCTGCAGCGAAGGGCGGGCCTTGGGCGAGAGCGCGGCTTGCGCGGTATCGGGGGAGAGCGACAGGCCCAGCGCGAGCAGCGGGGCGGTCAGGAAGGCGGGCAGGGACAGCGACAGGAGTCGGGCTTTTCGCGTAGGGGGAGTCATTACGGCACTTCGGGAAAGACAGTGGACGGCATGGCTGGACAAGGCGCGCGCCGGCGGCGAAGACGGTCCGCGAGGGAACGCCTGCGCTGCATTGTAATGGAATAATATTCCATTACATTTGCAAAGGCTTGCAGCATCGAGGCAAGCGCATGTAGCCGCGCCGGTGTCCGGCCGGCGACACGCCGGTGGGGCATAATCGACGCAACAGACAAGCTGTCGTGTCACTACGGAATCCGTCCCGCCCATGCCCTCCGACTATTCGATCGCTCAACTGCATTGCCCGGACCCGGTGCCCTTCGAGGCCTTCGACAGCGCGGTCGCCGCCACCGACCGCCTGATCGAGCTGTACCGCCGCAATACCGGGTTCGTGCGCGAGCTGTTCCACGAGGTGGTGGGCGGGCGTGAGTTGTCCGGACGGGTGCGCGCCTACTACCCGGCCATCCGCATCGGCGTGCAGACCTACGATCCGATCGATTCGCGCCTGTCGTACGGGCACGTGGCCGAGCCGGGCGAGTACCAGACCACCATCACGCAGCCGCATCTGTTCCGCGACTATCTCATCGAGCAGATCGGCCTGCTGCTGCAGAACCACCGCGTGCCGGTGGAGGTGGGCGAATCCGATATGCCGATTCCGCTGCATTTCGCCTTTCCGGACGGCACCTACGTGGAAGGCGAGCATATCGAGAACCTGCGGCGGCCGCTGCGCGATCTGTTCGACGTGCCCGATCTGGCGGTCACCGACGACGCCATCGTCAATGGCTCGTGGCGCGGCCAGCCCGGCGAGCCCCGGCCGCTGGCGCCGTTTACGGCCACGCGGGTGGATTATTCGCTGCATCGCCTGCAGCACTACACGGCCACCGCGCCCACGCACTTCCAGAATTTCGTGCTGTTCACGAACTACCAGTTCTATGTGGACGAATTCTGCGTGTGGGCGCGCGGGCTGATGGCCAGCGGCGGCGGCGACTACGACGCGCTGATCGAGCCGGGCAACCGCATCACGCGGCGCGGCGACCAGGCGCCGGTGGAGGCGGCGGCGGTG
Source organism: Bordetella bronchiseptica (assembly GCF_900636925.1). Lineage (NCBI taxonomy): Bacteria > Pseudomonadati > Pseudomonadota > Betaproteobacteria > Burkholderiales > Alcaligenaceae > Bordetella > Bordetella bronchiseptica. The sequence goes on along the minus strand of NZ_LR134326.1, from coordinate 2,769,292 downwards.
CGCCTGCCGCAGATGCCGGCGTACCACCTGGTGCGCCCCAATCATTCGGGCATCACGCTGGTCAATATCGGCGTGGGGCCGTCCAACGCCAAGACCATTACCGACCACATCGCCGTGCTGCGCCCGCATGCCTGGCTGATGCTGGGCCATTGCGCCGGCCTGCGCGATTCGCAGCGCCTGGGCGATTACGTGCTGGCGCACGGCTACGTGCGCGAGGACCACGTGCTGGACGCCGACCTGCCTACCTGGGTGCCGGTGCCGCCGCTGGCCGAGGTGCAGGTGGCGCTGGAGCAGGCAGTCGAGGAAGTGGCGGGCCTGTCCGGCTGGGAGCTCAAGCGCATCATGCGCACCGGCACGGTGGCCACCATCGACAATCGCAACTGGGAGCTGCGCGACCAGGGCGAACTGGTGCAGCGGTTCGCGCAATCGCGCGCCATCGCGCTGGACATGGAATCGGCCACCATCGCGGCCAACGGCTTCCGTTTCCGGGTGCCGTACGGCACGCTGCTGTGCGTGTCCGACAAGCCGTTGCACGGCGAGCTCAAATTGCCCGGCATGGCCAGCGCCTTCTACCGGCGCCAGGTCAACCAGCACCTGGAGATCGGCATCCGGGCGCTGGAGCGCCTGCGCGAAATGCCGCCCGAGCGGCTGCAGTCGCGCAAGCTGCGCACCTTCATGGAAACGGCGTTCCAGTAGGCGCGGCCGGCGGGCGCTGCGATAAAGCCGGCGGTTCCTCGCACGCCAACGGTGACAGTCAGGCCAGCGCTTCGATCACCGCCTGGGGATTCCGGTCGATCACGTTGAGCAGAACCAGCGCGGCCCCCCGGGGAGTGCGGTCGCCACGTTCCCAGTGCCGCAGGGTTGCGGGCGAGAAGCCGAACTGGGCGGCGAACTGTTCCTGGGTCATGCCCACTTTGGCACGCACGGCCTTGACATCGACCTGGCGGGGGCGATGCACGCGCATGCCATGAACATTGCCCTTGGCGTGAGCGATCGCTTCCGACAGGCCCTGCCTAATGTTGTTGAATGCAGTGCTCAAGATTTCGCTCGTCCTTTCCAGATGTTCACCAACACATCGACCAGGCCGGCCAGCTCATTACGCTCGGCTTTGGCCAGATTGGCTTTGTCGCCCTTGGCAAAGAGCGCCAGCAGATACAGTGGCATGAGGTCATCGTGCTAGTAGTAGATGACGCGCACGCCGCCCGTGCCTTCCATGATGTCTCCGGCTTCAGGATGTGCGGCCAGATAGCCGATCAGGTCTTGGCGCTCTTGCGGGCCCAAGAGCTTGCCGGCCAAGCGAATGTAGGTGGGCAGTTCGGCAATGCCGTGCATGATTTCGTAGATGTTCCATTCTAATCCAATGGATTAGTTGAAACAAGAACGACTGAAAAGGATTTCAGGGGCACCGGTCTATGCCGGGGGCGATGCTGTCGGCTGCATTGTATTGAGACCTACCCGGCTGATTGAGAAGCCCGAGACGAATTTGTCACCCATTTCTGGGTTGATTGGGCAATGTCTCTTGCGGCAATCAGGCGGCGCTTCGGAGTCTGTGGCGGCGGATGCGGCAGCGGCAGGGGGGAAGGCCAGGGCCCTCCCGTCGCCTCACTCCAGGTTCTGCGCCTGTTCGCGCATCTGCTCGATCAGCAGCTTGAGATCCATCGCCGCGCGCGTGACTTCCAGGCTGCCGGCCTTGGAACCCAGGGTGTTGGCCTCGCGGTTCATTTCCTGGAACAGGAAGTCCAGGCGCTTGCCGGCGCTACCGCCGCGCTTGGCGTCGGATTTGGCGGGGCCGTCGCCCAGCAGGTGGCGCAATTCTTCGAGGTGCGAGCGCAGGCGCGAGAGTTCTTCGGCGACGTCGATGCGCAACGCGAAAAGGGTGGCTTCCTGAGTCAGGCGCTCGGACAGCTCCGGTCCGGTGATGTGGGCGAAGCCGCCGGGGAAGGCCGATTCGACCGCTTCGCGCAGCTTGAGCGCCAGCTTCTCGCGGTGATCGGCCAGCAGCTGGGGCAGGTGGGTTTCGACGCCGTCGACAATGCGGCCCACGCCGTCGGCGCATTCGCGCATCATCGCGGCCAGGCGCTCGCCTTCGCGGGCGCGGCCTTCCTGCATCTGCGCCAGCGCTTGCTGGGCGGCCTGCATGCAGGCCGCGCCCCAGGCCTGCGGATCGAGCGCGTCGTTGCCGCGCTGGCCGGGCCAGTTGAACAGTTCGACCAGGCGCGGCGCGGCGACTTCGGGCAGGACGGCGCGCGCGTTGTCCAGTTGCGCGGCCAGCGAGCGCAGCCATTGCGGGTCCAGCGTGGAGAGTTCGGTGGAGGCGGCGCGGGTATACGACACGCGCACTTCGACCTTGCCGCGCGCCAGCTTGGCGGTCAGCAATTCGCGCAGCGGCGTCTCGACGTGGCGCAGCTCGTCGGGCAGGCGGAAATACAGGTCGAGATAACGGCTGTTGACGCTGCGCAGCTCGAGCGCGAGCGAGCCCTGCTCGAGGTCGGCGCGGGCGTTGCCGAAGGCAGTCATGCTGCGGATCATGGGGAGGATTCCAGGTGATTCGATGAAAGGCCCGCCGCGCGCAGGCCGGCGGCAGGATGCTTGCAGGATAACCGATGCGCGCGCGCCGCCGGCACGTACAATCCCGCTATTGTCAGATTTCCAGGAGCCGATAACCGTGAGCACTTCCGCCGCCGATACTCTTTCCCGTCCGTCCGGCCGCGCCGTCGACGCCTTGCGGCCGTTCAGCCTGGAGCGCGGCTTCACGCGTTATGCCGAAGGCTCGGTGCTGGTGCGCGCGGGCAATACGCATGTGCTGTGCACGGCCAGCGTGCTCGAGAAGGTGCCGCCGTTTCTGAAGGGACGCGGCGAAGGCTGGGTGACCGCCGAGTACGGCATGCTGCCGCGCGCCACGCATACGCGCGGCGACCGCGAGGCCGCGCGCGGCAAGCAAAGCGGCCGCACCCAGGAAATCCAGCGCCTGATCGGCCGCAGCCTGCGCGCGGTGTTCGACCTGCGCCTGCTGGGCGAACGCACCCTGCACCTGGATTGCGACGTGCTGCAGGCCGACGGCGGTACGCGTTGCGCCAGCATCACGGGCGCCTGGGTGGCCGCCGCCGACGCCGTGGCGCTGCTGATGCAGCGCGGCGACCTGGCGCACAACCCGATCCGCGACGCGGTCGCCGCCGTGTCGGTCGGCCTGGTGGATGGACGCGCGGTGCTGGACCTGGATTACCAGGAAGATTCGGCCTGCGCGGCCGACGTCAATGTGGTGATGACCGGCAGCGGCGCATTCGTCGAAGTGCAGGGCACCGGCGAGGGCGCCACCTTCACGCGCGGCGAACTCGACACGATGCTGGGGCTGGCCGAAGGCGGCATCGCCCAGCTCGTGCGGGCGCAGCGCGAGGCACTGCAGTAAACCCGCGTGCCTGTCCCCGCAGGGGGACTGGCACGCGCTGAATCCGGGGTGCCTGTCCTCCCCGCTGACCTGGTGTGCCATGCGCACTCGACCGCCGGGACAGGCACCCCGTCGTCCGTCCTGGCCACTGCCTTACTCGCTCAACAGCTTGCCCACGCGCTCCTGCTCGGCGATGCGCCATACCCGGTCGATCAGGGCGCGGACTTCGCTTTCGGTGGCGTGTCCGCCGTAGCGCGCCAGCCGCGCGACCTTGTCTTCGATTTCGGGGCGCGAGAGGGTGTTGCCGGGGTCGCCCTTGGGCTCGTCGACGCGGCCGTGGAGGCGGCGGCCGTCGGTGGTGGTGACGTTGACCTTGCCGATCCAGCGCCTGGGGTAGGCGCGGTCCACCTCGTCGTCCAGCGTCATGCGCACCTTGTCGCGCAGCGCCGCCACCTCGGCGTCGCCCGGGGCGGCGTCGAATTCGGTGAGGCCGGCGTGGCCGCGCAGCGCGATCAGCGCCAGCACGGTGCCCATCGAGAACTTCGATTGATGGACGGTGGCGGGGGCGGTGACCGGCCCCAGCACGTCGATGGCGCCCTGGTGCACCAGGGTTTCGACCGCCGCCAGGTCGGCGGCGCGCAGGCCATGTTCGCGCATCACGTGCTGCAAGGCGTCGGCCGCCGGGTGGGTGTGGCGGCACGAGGCGTGGTATTTGAACGAGGTCTCGGCCAGGGCCCAGCGCTGGCCCAGGCCGTCGAGCAGCCGGCTGGGGTCGGCGTCGCTGGACATGCCGGCGGCCAGGCCCTGCGCGCCCTCGAGGATGCGCTGCGCGCCGGTGAAGCCGTCCTGCGCCAGGTAGGCCGCCGTGATGCCCGCGGCGGCGGCGTGCGCGGTGTGCAGTTGCTTGGAGTCCGCGGCATCGCGCAGGAACTCCCACAGGCCGGCCGATTGCGTGCCCGCCGAGCCCAGGGCATGCAGCATCTGCGCGGCGTCGAGCCGCAGCAGATGGCCGACCGTGACGGCGGCGGCCAGGGGGCCGACCGTGGCGGTGGTATGGAAGATCCTGTAGTGCGAACGGCCGAGGAATTCGCCGATGCGGATGCCGGCCTCATAGCCGGCCACCGCCGCGGTCAGCAGGTCGCGGCCGCTGCGGCCAAGCGCTTGCGCGACCGCCAGCGCCGGCGGGAATACCACCGCCGCGGGGTGGAACACCGCGCCGTTGTGCACGTCGTCCTGTTCGACCACGTGGCAGGCGGCGGCGTTGACCATGGCGGCGAACAGCGGCGTGGTGCCGGTGCGCGTGACCAGGTTCTGGGAGGGACCGTCGGCCGGGCCCATGGCGGCGGCATAGCGCGCGATGGCCTGCACTGGTGGCGCGCCGGCGCCGGCCAGGATCGAAGCCAGGCTGTCGAGGAACAGGTCTTCGGCGCGCCGGAGCACGGCAGGCGGGATGTCCTCGTAGCGCAGGCCAGCGGTGAATTCGGCCAGCCGGGCGCTGGGGTGATCGGATGGGGAAGGGATCATGGTCATGGTCGGAAGGAGCGACGCATGCCCAGCACGTGCCCGGCGACGTAGGGCAGGACCAGGGGCTGCGTCTTCTTTTATGATGGGGTTTGCGGAAACGTAATCGAGCACTGTGCCCCAAGCCCGGCGCCCTGCCAATTTACGATTGCCGAACACCGGGTTATGGATTACCGAAGGAGGGGGGGCGCATGGCCGCGCATTTCGATTTGACCGACCTGCAGCTGCTGGTGCATATCGGCGATTGGCACAGCCTGACGCGCGGCGCCGAGAAGTCGCACCTGTCGCTGCCGGCGGCCAGCACGCGGGTCAAGAACCTCGAAGAGCATTTCGGCACCCAGTTGCTGTACCGCACCAGCCAGGGCGTGACCCTGACGCCCTCGGGCGAGGCCATGCTGCGCCATGCCCGCACGGTCATGCAGCAGGTCGAGCAGATGCGCGGCGACATGCAGGAGTTCGCGCGCGGCGTCAAAGGACATGTGCGCGTGCTGGCCAACACGACGGCGATGACCGAGTTCATGCCCGCCGTGCTGGCGCGCTACCTGGCGGCGCACCCGGACGTCAACGTCGAGCTGCGCGAACGGCTGAGCTACCTGGTGGTGCGGGCGGTGGCCGATGGCTCGGCCGATATCGGCGTGGTCGCCGGCTGCGCCCCGGACCAGAAACTGCAGTTCATCCCGTACCGCAAGGACAGGCTGGTGGTCGTGACGCCGGCCGGCCACCGGCTGGCGGCCGAGGAGTCGGTGGCGTTCGCCGATACGCTGGCCGACGATTATGTCGGCTTGTCCGAGTGGAGCGCCATCCATCCGTTCCTGGTGCAGGCGGCCGCCAGCCTGGGGCGCACCTTCAAGTTCCGCGTCGAGGTGGGCAATTTCGAAGCGGTCTGCCGCATGATCGAAAGCGGCGTGGGCATCGGCGTGATCCCGGAGTCGGCCGCGCTGCGCTACGCGCGCAACCTCGATATCGCGCTGGTCGGGCTGACCGACGAGTGGGCCGTGCGCGAGCTGCAGATCTGCGTGAAGAACCTGGACAGCCTGCCGGTTTTCGCGCGCGAGCTGGTGGAAACCTTGGTGGCCGACGGGGACGCGGCCGGCTGAGCGTGTCAACAATCTGCAAGACTGCCTGCCCATAATGGCGGCGACGCCGCCATGCGCGGCTCAGCCTCACTTGCGGATCCCGATGCGAAAGAAACTCAAACTTGCGGCCGCGCTGTCGGCCACGCTGGCATTTTTCGTGCTGTTGTTCGCCGCGGCGGCCGGCGCGGGCGTGGCGGTGCTGCGCGACAACCAGGCTGCCATCGAAGCCCTGGGCCGCGGCAATATCGAACGCGCCAGCGACCTGGGCGATACGACCAGCTGGCTGTTCCAGGCCCGCGCCGTGCTGGCCGACGCCAAGACGTATATGGAAGGCGGGCTGGAGGAGCAGCGCGACGCGGCCCTGGCGCAGGCGGCCACGCTGCTGGAGCAGGCCCGCGCCAGCCAGGAGCGCCTGCGCGCCAACCCCGAGATGGCCGCGCAGGGCGCGTCCTTGTATGACGAGGTGCTGGCCGGCTACGACGCGCTGGCGGTCCAGGCGCTGGCGCCGCTGCATGCCGCGCTCAAGGGCTGGAACGGCATCGAGGCCAACCGGCTGGCCGAACGCGCGCTGCCGCAGGCGGCCGAGCGCTACATCGAGGCGGTCGATGCCTTCCAGGGCTATGCGAGGGAGCAGGGGCGCGCCGCCGTGGCCGATGCCGCGCGCGTGCTCGAACGCATGGTGCTGGGCGCGGCGGCCTTGCTGGCGCTGGTGGCCGTCCTGGCCGTCGTGATCCGGCTGGGCTTTCGCCGCGCGATGCTGCGGCCCTTGACCGAGGCCGGCCGCCATTTCGACCGCATCGCCGATGGCGACCTGACCGCCGCGATCGCGGCGCGCGGCGACAACGAGATCGGCGTGCTGTATTCGGCGATGCGACGCATGCAGGGCGGGCTGACCCGCGCGGTCGAATCGGTACGCCATGGCGTGGAGGAGATCCACACCGGTTCGGGCGAGATCGCCGCCGGCGGCGTGGAGATGTCCGGCCGCACGGCGCGCCAGGCGGGCGCGCTGCAGGAGGCCGCCGCCAGCATGGCGGAGCTGGCCGGCACGGTACGCGCCACCGCCGAGCACGCCGACCAGGCCAGCCGGCAGGCGGCCGGCGCCACCGAGCTGGCGCGCCAGGGCGGAACGGCGGTCGCGCAGGTGGTCGCCAGCATGCGCGACATCGCAAGCGGCGCGCAGCGCATCGCCGAGATCGTGGGGCTGGTCGACAGCCTGGCGTTCCAGACCAATGTGCTGGCCTTGAACGCGGCGGTGGAGGCGGCGCGGGCCGGGCCGCAGGGCAGGGGTTTCGCCGTCGTGGCCGGGGAAGTCCGGTCGCTGGCCCAGCGCAGCGCCCAGGCGGCGCGCGAGATCAAGGGCTTGATCGACGATTCGTCGGCGCGCGTGGCCAGCGGGGTGCAGCAGGTCAACCTGGCGGGCGCCACCATGGGCGAGATCGTGCAATCGATCGACCGTGTGACGCAACTGGTGGCCGGTATTTCGGAGGCCAGCGCCACGCAGGCCGCGGGCATTGCCTCGGTCAACCTGGCCGTGGCGGACGCCGAGCGCGCCACGCAGGAGAATGCCGCCATGGCCGAGCAGACCGCGGCGGCGGCGGCCTCGCTGGAAGCGCAGGCGCAGGCCTTGCGCCAGGCGGTGGCGGTGTTCCGGTTGGCCGGCGCGGCGCCGCGTTCAGGCGGCGCGGGCGGGCAGTTGGTAGCGCTGGACCAGCAGCGCCAGGTTGCCGTGCTTGACCTGCTGCTTGACGCGGGCGGCGGCCGAGGCGAGGTCCTCCGGGCGAACGTGGCTGCCTAGTTCGACCGGGCTGACCTCCAGCGCGCCGATGCCCAGGGTGACGCAGGGGAAAAAGCGCAGCACGCCGTAGCGGTCTTCGGCGCGGATGCCGCCGTCGTGGCGGCCCTGGTCGTCGTACAGGTCGAGGGCGCGCAGGTTGAACTCGGCGATGATGCGCTCGATCCGCAGGCGCCAGTCGGTGCTGCGCAGCATGACGACGAAGTCATCGCCGCCGACGTGGCCGACGAAGTCGCGGCGCGCGTCGCAGTGGCGCTTGATGCTGTCGGCGCACAGGCGGATCATGTCGTCGCCGCGCCAGTAGCCGTAGACATCGTTGAACGGCTTGAAATTGTCCAGGTCGGCGTAGCAGACGACGAAGTCGAGCGCATGGTCAAGCAGGTGGGCGATGTGCTGGCTGATGGGGATGTTGCCCGGCAGCGAGGTCAGCGGGTTGGCGTAGCGCGCGGCTTCGAGGCGCATTTCGGTGACCGAGCGCACCAGCGCTTCGCCGGTGCCCAGGCTGTCGTAGCGGCCGCCGCGCGTGATGACGAAGCCATCGGCCAGATAGCGCTGGTCGTCGGACAGCAGCACGTGGCTGAGCTGGTCGATCGACGTATGCACGTCCACCAGCACAGGGTCGGGGTTCATGAACGTCGAGCATGGATTGCGCCCGAACAGGTCGCGGGTATAGCGCTGGGCGTAGTGCTCGGAGAAGTCGCGCCGGTTGATGATGCCTACCGGCCGGCTGTCGGTGTCCAGCACCGCCACGGCATGCAGGTGGCGATGCTCCTGGAACAGCCGCTGCACGTCGTCGTTGGTGTGGCGCGCCAGCATGACCGGCGGCGCCTCGACCCGCAGCGCCAGCGCCGTGTGGCCCGGGATGCGCGTGGGTTGCGTCGCACAGGCTGGCTGCAGCGAGGCGCGCGCCGCCGTGGGCAGGTCGGTGCGCGGCTCGTTCTCGGGACGGCCCAGGAACCAGCCTTGCGCGTAGCGTATGCCCAGCTCGTAGACCGTGCGCAGGTCGTCGGCATTCTCGATGCCCTCCGCCACCAGGGTGGAGTTGAGCTGGCGCGCCGTCGACACCATGGAGCGCACCAGTTGCAGGCGGCGCTCGTCGCGGCTGATGCCATTGAAGAAGTAGCGGTCGATCTTGACCAGGTCGGGGGCCAGTTCGGCCCATAGCTGCAGGCTGGCGTTGCCGACGCCGTAGTCATCCAGCGCCACCCGCATGCCGCTGGCGCGCAGGCAGGCCAGGGCCTGGTTCAGGGCCGGCAGGTCGCCGCCCACCGGATCGTATTCGGTGATCTCGATGACCACGCGGTCGGCCGCCAGGCCGCTGTCGGCCAGCAGCATGACCGGCAGCCCGCTGCCGTAGTGGCGCCAGCACGCCACCAGGACGGCGCCGGAGAGATTCAGGAACAGGTTGCCGGGCGAATCCAGCTCGATGAAGCGGCGCGCGCCGGCCTGCAGGCTGGCCAGTTCGAGTTCGGCGTGCAGGCCGTCGCGGCGCGCCGCGGCGAACAGGGCGTCGGGCATGTGCAGCACGCTTTGGTGCGGCCCTCGGATCAGGCTTTCATGGCCGAAAATACGATCCTGCGCCAGGTCGGCCACCGGCTGGTAGCAGGGATTGAGCAGGCCGCCCTGGAGAATGGCGGCCAGGCCGGCGTCGGCATGGAGGTCTGCTGCGGAAGACGAGATCATGCTGGGCGTATGCGCAAAGGGCCAGGCAGGCCGGGGTCAATATCATGACGAGTCATTATTGCCGCGATGTTGCGTAGGTTCGCCAGTCGCGCCGAGGCGGCCGCATCCCGTTCTACAATGTTGCCCATGTCCGCAGAAATACTCAATCCAAACTTGCGTCGCGTGGTGCTTGCATCCAACAATGCCGGCAAATTGCGCGAATTCTCGGCCCTGTTCGCCCCGCTGGGGATAGAACTGGTGCCGCAAAGCGAATTGGGCGTCTCGGAGGCCGAGGAGCCTCACGCCACCTTTGTCGAGAACGCGCTGGCCAAGGCCCGCCACGCCAGCCGGCATACCGGCCTGCCGGCCCTGGCCGACGATTCGGGCCTGTGCGTGGTGGCGCTGGGCGGGGCGCCGGGCGTGCATTCGGCCCGCTACGCCCAGCAGCCCGGCGGCGCCCGCAGCGACGCGGCCAACAACGCCTTGCTGGTGCGCGAGCTGGCCGCGGCCGGCGACCGGCGCGCCTGGTATGTGGCGCTGCTGGCGCTGGTGCGCACCGAGAACGATCCCTGTCCGCTCATTGGCGAAGGGCTCTGGCACGGCGAGATCGTCGATGCGCCGGCCGGCGAGCATGGCTTCGGCTACGACCCGCATTTCTATCTGCCGCAGCAGGGCTGCACCGCCGCCCAACTGGCGCCGGAGCACAAGAACCGCATCAGCCACCGGGCGCAGGCCCTGGCGCAGCTGCTGGACAAGCTGCGCGCAACCGGGCCGGTGGACCGGCCCTAGCCGGTCGAGGCGACTACGCGCATGGCCATCACGATTCCCATCCGCAACCTGGGCGGGCCGGCCGCCGGCGCGCGCGTCCTCGCGCCGGCCGGCGCCACGCTGACCAGCCTGCCGCCGCTGTCGGTCTATGTGCACGTGCCCTGGTGCGTGCGCAAGTGTCCCTATTGCGACTTCAATTCGCATGCCGCGCCGGGCGAGATTCCCGAACGCGCCTACCTGGACGCGCTGCGCGCCGACCTGGAGCAGGCCGTGCCCGAGGTATGGGGGCGCCAGGTCATTTCCGTCTTCATCGGCGGCGGCACGCCCAGCCTGCTGTCGGCGGCGGGGCTGGACGAGCTGCTGGCGATGCTGCGCGCCTGCCTGAACCTGCTGCCGGACGCCGAAATCACCATGGAGGCCAACCCGGGCACCGCCGAGGCCGGACGCTTCCGCGATTACGCGGCCAGCGGCGTGACGCGGCTGTCGCTGGGCATCCAGAGCTTTGACGATGCCCAGCTGTCCAGGCTGGGCCGCATCCATGACGCGGCCCAGGCGCGCGCGGCCATCGCCATGGCGCAGCAGGCGGTCGAGCGCGTCAACCTGGACCTGATGTTCGCCTTGCCGGGCCAGGAGCTCGAGCAGTGCCGCGCGGACTTGCGCCAGGCGCTTGCCTTCGGCACGGAACACCTGTCGCTGTATCACCTGACGCTGGAGCCCAATACGGTTTTCGCCAAATACCCGCCGGAATTGCCGGACGACGATGCCAGCGCCGCCATGCAGGACATGGTCGAGGAGACCCTGGCCCAGGCCGGGCTGGCGCGTTATGAGGTCTCGGCCTATGCCCGCCGGGGCGCGCGTTGCCGGCACAATCTCAATTACTGGGAGTTCGGCGACTACCTGGGCCTGGGGCCCGGCGCCCATGGCAAGCTGTCGTTTCACGACCGCATCGAACGCCAGGCGCGCCTGCGCAATCCGGATTCCTGGATGCAGCGCGCCATGGCGCGCGATGGCAGCCATGTGGCCGAAAGCCGGGTCGTCGGGGCGGGCGAACTGCCGTTCGAGTTCATGCTCAATGCGCTGCGCCTGAAAGAAGGCGTGGCCGCGTCCTCGTTTGGCGAGCGCACTGGCCTGTCGCTGGCGGCCATCGCGCACCAATTGGAAGCAGCGACCCGGCGCGGCCTGCTCGACGCCGATCCGACCCGCCTGCGCGCCACCGCACTGGGCTGGCGCTTCCTGAACGATCTGCAGGAAATGTTCCTGTAATCGCTGCGCACCAAAATAGGGCAACCAGCGCCCCGTGTTTTGCACCATAATGGTGCTGAATTCCTGTTTTCGCATTCCGCGGCCGCCTCCTTCCAGGAGTGCGGGACCTGGCACGCATTTTGCTTGCCTGTTTATTGCCAGTCGGGCAACCAAGGCCCTCGACGCTTTTATCTTATGGAGATGACATGGCAAGCCCCAAAGACGTTCTCAAGCAGATCGCCGACAACGAAGTCAAGTTCGTGGATTTCCGCTTCACCGATACGCTCGGGCGCGAGCACCACGTTTCCGTTCCCACCTCGGCTGTCGACGAGGACAAGCTGGAGAGCGGGCAGGCGTTCGACGGGTCGTCGATCCCGGGCTGGAAGGGCATCGAAGCCTCCGACATGCTGTTGATTCCCGACCTGGACACGGCCAACCTGGACCCGTTCCGCGAAGAGCCGACCTTGATCCTGAGCTGCGACGTGGTCGAGCCGTCGGACCTGAAGGGCTATGACCGCGACCCGCGTTCGCTGGCCAAGCGCGCCGAAGCCTACCTGAAGTCCTCCGGCCTGGGCGATACCGCCTACTTCGGTCCGGAACCCGAGTTCTTCGTGTTCGACGGCGTGACCTGGAACACCGACATGTCGGGCACCTTCGTCAAGATCAAGTCGGAAGAGGCGCCGTGGTCCAGCGGCCTGGAATTCGAAGGCGGCAACATGGGCCATCGTCCGGGCCCCAAGGGCGGCTACTTCCCCGTGCCGCCGGTCGATTCGTTCCAGGACATGCGTTCCGAAATGTGCCTGCTGCTCGAGCAGATGGGCGTGCCGGTCGAAGTGCACCACCATGAAGTGGCCGCGCCCGGCCAGCTGGAAATCGGCACCAAGTTCAGCACGCTGGTGCAACGCGCGGACTGGAACCAGGTCATGAAGTACGTGATCCACAACGTGGCGCACGTATACGGCAAGACCGCGACGTTCATGCCCAAGCCCATCGTCGGCGACAACGGCTCGGGCATGCACGTGCACCAATCGATCTGGAAGGACGGCCAGAACCTGTTCGCGGGCAACGGCTACGCCGGCCTGTCGGAGTTCGCGCTGTACTACATCGGCGGCATCATCAAGCACGCCCGCGCGCTCAATGCCATCACCAATCCGGGTACCAACTCGTACAAGCGCCTGGTGCCGCACTTCGAGGCGCCGGTGAAGCTGGCCTATTCGGCCCGCAACCGCTCGGCCTCGATCCGCATCCCGTACGTCGGCAACCCCAAGGCGCGCCGCATCGAGACGCGCTTCCCGGATCCGCTGGCCAACCCGTACCTGGCGTTCTCGGCCCTGATGATGGCCGGCCTGGACGGCGTGCAGAACAAGATCCACCCGGGCGACCCGGCCGACAAGAACCTGTACGACCTGCCGCCGGAAGAAGACGCCAAGATCCCGACCGTCTGCGCGTCGCTGGAAGAGGCCCTGGCCGCGCTGGACAAGGATCGCGAGTTCCTGACCCGTGGCGGCGTGTTCAGCAACGACATGCTCGACGCCTACATCGAACTGAAGATGGGCGAAGTCACGCGTCTGCGCATGACCACGCATCCGGTCGAATTCGACATGTACTACAGCCTGTAATCCGGGAGGCTGTGCGGCGGCGGGCCTCGCGGCCCGCCCGCCGCGCCGTCCCGGTTGCCTCCTATGACGAATGTCGATGCTTTTGATCTGCTGGCCACATCGGTCTTCCTGCTGAACGAGCGCGGGCATATCGAATACGCCAATGCCGCCGCCGAGGACCTGTTCGGCCGTTCCCGCAAGCAGTTGCGAGGCCTGTCGGCCGCGACGCTGTTCGACAATCCCGAAGACCTGCAATCGGCCATCGACAGCGCGGCCGCCGGCAAGTTTGCCGACGTGCGCCAGCTGGCCTCGCTGCGGCGGGTGGTCGAGTCGGTGGAGGTCACCGTCACGACGGTGTCGCTGTCCGGCCAGGCCTGGCCGGTATTGATCGAGACGCGCGAGATCGAGCAGCGCGTGCTGGCCGATCGCAACCAGCGGCTGGTCGACGAAATCGAATCGCATCGCGAATTGCTGCGCAATCTCGCGCACGAGGTCAAGAACCCCCTGGGCGGCCTGCGCGGCGCGGCCCAGCTGCTGGAAGCCGAGCTGCCCAGCGCGGCCCTGGCCGAATATACCCAGGTCATCATCACCGAGGCCGACCGGCTGCAGGCGCTGGTCGACAGGCTGAGCGGTCCGCAGCGCGTGCCGCTGGCCGCGCGGCCGGTGAACATCCATGAAATCTGCGAGCGCGTCTGCGCGCTGATCCAGGCCGAGTTCCGCGACGCGGTCGAACTGGTGCGCGACTATGACGCGTCGGTGCCCGAGCTGCGCGGCGACGCGGCCAGGCTGATGCAGGCGGTGCTGAATGTGGCGCGCAACGCGGCGCAGGAGCTGGTGCAGCAGAAGCCGGGCGCCGACGTGCCCGCGCCGCGCGTCGTGCTGCGCACGCGGGTGGCGCGCCAGGTCATGCTGGCGCACCGGCAGCACCGGCTGGCGCTGGTCGTGTCGGTGCTGGACAACGGGCCGGGCGTGCCCGAGCACATCCGCGAGCGCATTTTCCATCCGCTGGTGACCGCGCGCGCCGGCGGCACCGGGCTGGGCCTGAGCCTGGCCCAGGATTTCGTGCAGCAGCACGGAGGCATCATCGAATTCGAGTCCCGTGCGCGGCACACCGAATTCCGGCTGGTATTACCGATGGAGCCCCCACTTTGATGAAACCCGTTTGGATTGTCGACGACGACCAGGCTATCCGCTGGGTGCTCGAGAAGGCCCTGGCGCGGGCCGGCATCGCCACCCGCAGCTTCTCCCGGGCCGCCGATGTCCTGCAGGCGCTGGCGGCCGACGTGCCGTCGGTGCTGGTGTCGGACATCCGCATGCCGGGCGGCGATGGGCTTGAACTGCTGCGCCAGATCAAGGAGCGCAATCCCGGGCTGCCGGTGATCGTCATGACCGCCTTCGCCGACCTGGACAGCACGGTGTCGGCGTTCCAGGGCGGCGCGTTCGATTACCTGGCCAAGCCATTCGACGTCAACGAGGCGGTGGCGCTGATCCAGCGCGCCATGCAGGAGGGCGAGCCGGCGGCCGACGCGGGCGCGGCGGGCGAGCCGGCGCAGAACGGCGAGCGCTGGGTGATGACGCAGTCCTCGTCCACCGCGATGCAGGAAGTGTTTCGCGCCATAGGCCGGCTGGCCCAGTCCAAGGTGACGGTGCTGATCACCGGCGAGTCCGGCACCGGCAAGGAGCTGGTGGCGCGGGCCCTGCATGGGCACGGCGCGCGCGCCGGCGGGCCGTTCGTGGCGCTGAACGCCGCGGCGATTCCGCGCGACCTGCTGGAGGCCGAGTTGTTTGGGCACGAGCGTGGCGCCTTCACCGGAGCCAATACGCTGCGGCGCGGACGCTTCGAGGAGGCGCATGGCGGCACGCTGTTCCTCGACGAGATCGGCGATATGCCGATCGAGTTGCAGACCCGCCTGCTGCGCGTGCTGGCCGAGGGCAGTTTCTACCGCGTGGGCGGGGCGCAACCGGTGCGCGTGGATGTGCGCATCGTCGCGGCCACCCACCAGCCGCTCGAACAGCGCGTCGAGCAGGGCCTGTTCCGGGAGGACCTGTTCCATCGTCTCAATGTGATCCGCCTGCGCCTGCCGCCGCTGCGCGAACGGGTCGAGGATATTCCGGCGCTGGCCCAGCACTTCCTGGCCACCAGCGCCCGGGCGCTGGGCGTGCCGGTCAAGCGCTTGACGCCCGACGCGCTGGCCGTGCTGGCGCGTTTCGATTTTCCCGGCAATGTGCGCCAGCTGGAGAACTTCTGCCATTGGCTGACGGTCATGGCTCCGGGGCAGACGATCGATCGCAACGACCTGCCGCCCGAAATCCGGGCGGTCGAACACCAGCAGGCGGCGGCCCGGCAGGCCGAACCGGCTGCCGCGGCGGCCGCGGCCGGGACGGCGCCGGCCCCGGCCGAGGCGCCGGATGCCGCGCCGCGCAACTGGCACGCAGCCTTGCTGCGCGATGCGCAGTTCCGCCTCGAGCGCGGCGAGCCGGCGGTCATGGCGACGCTGACGCGCCAGTTCGAGAAGATCCTGCTGCAAAGCGCCCTGGATGCGAGCCGGGGGCGGCGGGTGGAGGCTGCATCGCGGCTGGGCATCGGCCGCAATACCATCACGCGCAAGCTGCGCGAGCTGGGTATCGACGACGAATAGCGCCAACCTTCACGACACGCCCAGCAGGCTTTCGCACAGCCGGGGCGAGCGCAGCCGCTCCAGCCACCACTGCAAGGCCCGCCCGGGGTTGGGATCGCGCCAGGCGTAGACCACCTGCTCGGTGAGCGGCACGACGTCGTCGGTGGGGCAGGTCGCCAGCAGGCCCTGGGCGAGGTAGGGCGCGGCCAGGGTCAGGGGCAGGTGCCCCACGCCGATGCCGCGCACCTGGGCGTCGATCTTCGCCTGCATGGTGGGCATGACGATCACGGGCTGTTCGCGCAGCAGGCCGCGCGTGCGGGGCGGCAGGTCGCGCGACGTGTCGGCCACCACGATGGCGCAATAGGCCGCGATGTCGCGCGCGCTCAGGGGGCGCCCCAACGCGGCCAGCGGATGATGCGGCGCCACGCAGAAGGCGAACTGGGTCTGCCCCATGGCCTGGGTGCGGTAGGCGCCCGACGGCGCGCCCGCCGCGTCGGCGCCGATCAGCAGGTCGGCGCGGCCGGAGGCCAGCGCATCCCAGTTGCCGCTGAGCACTTCGGCGGAAAAGCGCAAGGTGGTGGCGCCGGCCAGGGCGCGAAAATCCTCGATCAGATCGTACAGCGGCGTCCAGGGCAGCACGGCGCTGACGGCGATGCGCAATTCGCCTTCCCAGCCGGTAGCGACGCGCTTGACGCGGCTGGCCAGCGCGTCGAGCGATTGCAGCACGTGGCGGCCTTCGGCCAGCAGGGCCTGGCCGGCGGGCGTGAGGGCGGCCCGATGGCCGCTGCGGTCGAACAGCAGCACGTCCAGTCCGTCTTCCAGCTTGCGGATGGCGTAAGTGACGGCCGAAGGCACCTTGCCCAGTTCGCGCGCCGCCTTGGCGAAGCTGCCATGGCGGGCGATGGCGTCGACCATGACGAGCAGGTCGGGCGTGATGGGCTGGCCGGGGGGCGGGGCGGCGCGTGGACGGGGCATGGCGGCCTCCACTAATTCAAATTAATTGAATGATGTCATCAAATCCATCCCTCATCAAGGCGCCGGGGGAGGGGCACAATGGACCCATGTTGTGAATGCCTGCACTCGGCATCCGGCCGATGCACGGAACATTCATATTATTGAAATAAGGAGTTCGCCATGCTTACCCTGCGTCGCAGCGCCGAACGCGGCCATGCCAACCACGGCTGGCTCGATACGCACCATACGTTTTCCTTCGCCAATTACTATGATCCGGCCCATATGGGCTTCGGGCCGCTGCGTGTGATCAACGATGACCGCATCGCCGCCGGCCGGGGCTTCGGCACGCACGGCCACCGGGACATGGAAATCATCACCTATGTGCTGGACGGCGCGATCGCGCACAAGGACAGCATGGGCAGCGGCTCGACCATCCGCCCCGGCGATGTGCAGCGCATGAGCGCCGGCCGCGGCGTGATGCATTCGGAGTTCAACCCGCAGCCGGATGCCGCGACCCATATGCTGCAGATCTGGATCGAGCCCGATGTGGCGGGCATTGCGCCCGAGTACGAAGAGAAGCGTTTTCCCGAGGCTGACAAGCGCGGCCGGCTGCGCCAGCTGGTTTCCCCCGACGGCGCCGACGGATCGCTGCGCATCCACCAGGATGCGCGCCTGTACGCGGGCCTGTTCGACGGCACGGAAAGCGCCGAGCTGCCGTTGGCGGCCGGACGCCGCTCGTGGGTGCACGTGGCGCGCGGCAGCCTGGTCGTCAATGGCCAGAGGCTGGGCGCGGGCGATGGCCTGGCGCTGCAGGACGAGGCCG
The DNA here is from genome assembly GCF_900636925.1 of Bordetella bronchiseptica. Classification (NCBI taxonomy): domain Bacteria; kingdom Pseudomonadati; phylum Pseudomonadota; class Betaproteobacteria; order Burkholderiales; family Alcaligenaceae; genus Bordetella; species Bordetella bronchiseptica. Next base: position 2,751,853 of record NZ_LR134326.1, on the reverse strand, counting down.
CGGTGCGGCTGGGCGACGGCGAAGGCGCCGAAGTCCTGGTATTCGATTTGCCGTAAAGTGAGACGGGCGCCGCCAGCCGGCGCCCATTTTTCCACGGCGCGGCCGCGCGGCCAGCCGGTACAGGAGGAGAGCCATGTCGATTTTGAACAATGCGCCGCAGTCGGCGGTACAGACCATCGTGGTGCCGCGCACCAGCGACCTGGGCGGATTCGAAGTGCGCCGCGCCTTGCCGTCGGCGCAGCAGCGCTCGGTGGGGCCGTTCGTGTTCCTCGACGAGATGGGCCCGGTGCAGTTTCCCGCCGGCGTGGGCATGGACGTGCGGCCCCACCCGCATATCGGGCTGGCCACGGTGACCTATCTCTACGAGGGCTCGCTGGTGCACCGGGACGGGGCCGGCAATGTCCAGACCATCCTGCCCGGCGAGGTCAACTGGATGACAGCCGGCCGCGGCATCGTGCATTCTGAGCGCACCGCGCCGGAAAGCCGGCTGGCCCCGCTGCGCATGTATGGCCTGCAGATGTGGGTGGGCCTGCCCAAGGAGCACGAGGAAACCGACCCGGGTTTCGTGCACTATGGCACGCAGGCGCAACCGGTGGTCGAAGGCGAGGGCGTGCGCGCCCAGGTGATCGCCGGCTCGCTGTTTGGCCAGACCTCCGGCGTGCGCACGCTGTCGCCGCTGTTCTACGGCGACGTGCAGCTGCAGGCCGGGGCCACGGTGGTGGTGCCGCCCGAGCACGAAGAGCGCGCCGCCTACCTGGTCGAGGGGACGGTGGACATCGAGGGGCAGGCGTACGAACCCGGCCGCCTGATCGTGTTCGCGCCGGGCGTGGCGGTGACGATCCGCGCGCAGACGGCGGCGCGCATGGCGCTGGTGGGCGGCGAGCCCCTGGACGGCCCGCGCTTCATCTGGTGGAACTTCGTCTCCAGCAGCAAGGACCGCATCGAACAGGCCAAGGAAGACTGGACCAGGAACCGCTTCGGCCAGGTCGTGCCGGGCGACGAAACCGAGTTCATCCCCTTGCCGCCGCCGCGCTCCTGAGCGGTCCGCCGCGTCCCTGCTAGCGCCCGCGGTCGAACGCCTGCAGGCGCTGTTCCACCAGGGCTTCGCGGCGGATGAAATCGCGCACGAACGGACTGGCCGGGTGCTGGTGCAGGTTGTACGGGGTGTCCCACTGCTCGATATGGCCGCGCGCCATGACGCCGATGCGGTCGGCGATGGCGAAGGCCTCGGCCTGGTTGTGCGTGACCAGGATGGCGGTGTGGCCGGTGCGCTTGAGGATCTCGCGCACCTCGAAGGCCAGGCGTTCGCGCGTATCCACGTCGAGATTGGAAAACGGCTCGTCGAGCAGGAGCAGGTCGGGCGAGGGCGCCATGGCCCGCGCCAGCGCCACGCGCTGCTGCTGGCCGCCGGAGATCTCGTGCGGATAGCTGTCGGCCGATTGCGCCAGGCCGACCAGTTCCAGCATTTCGGCCACGCGCTGCGCGCGCGCCGGGCGCGACAGCCGGCGCAGGCCGAAGGCCACGTTCTGGCTGACGCTCAGGTGCGGGAAGAGGGCGTAGTCCTGGAACATCATGCCGACGCGGCGCAGCTCGGGCGCCACCTGCACGTCGGGCGACGAAATGACGGCGCCGTCCAGCGCGATGTGCCCGGCCAGCACCGGCTCGAAGCCGGCGATGGCGCGCAGCACGGTGGTCTTGCCGCAGCCGGATTCGCCCAGCAGGCAGCCGATGTGGCCGGCGGGCAGGCTCAGCGACAGATCGTCGATGATGGTCTTCAGGCCCTGGGGCGTGTCGTAGCCCAGCCGGATGTGATCGAGTTCTAGCAGGTCGGCCAAGGTATCAGTGTCCCATCTTCAGATTGGTGCGCGCCAGCAGGATGACCGGGATCAGGCCGGCCGCGACGATGGCCAGCGCGGCGACCGCTCCTTCTTCGTAGGTGCCGCGCGCCGCCTCCGCGTACAGCCAGGTGGCCAGCGTCTCGAAATTGAGCGGGCGCAGCAGCAGCGTGGCGGGCAGTTCCTTCATGGTGTCCACGAACACCAGCAGCGCGCTGGCCGCCAGGGCGGGGCGCAGCAATGGCAGGTGGACGCGGCGCAGCGTGCCGGCGGAGGTCTCGCCCAGCAGCCGCGAAGCCTGTTCCAGCGAGGCGGGAATGCGCGCCAGGCCGGCTTCGATGCCGCCGGTAGAGATCGCCAGGAACCGGATGGTGTAGGCGCATACCAGCGCGCCCGTGGTGCCCATCAGCAGCAGGCCGTTCCAGCCGAACAGCGTGGACATGGTGTGGTCGAGCCAGGCGAAGGGCGCCAGCAGGCCGATGGCCAGCACCGTGCCGGGCACGGCATAGCCCAGGCTGGCGATGCGCCCGCAGGTGCGGCCGGGGTTGAACGAGGCGCTCTCGCGCAGGCTGCGGCCGGCCCAGGCCACGACCAGGCCGCACAGCAGCGTGACGATGGTGGCCAGGGTGGCCACCATCAGCGTATTGCGCAGCCCGGCCCAGAGCTGGTCCGAGACGCCGCCCACCAGATGCAGGCGCTTGTAGGTTTCGACGATCAGGTACAGGGCAGGCGCCACGAAGCCCAGCACCACGGGAATCCAGCCCAGCACGGCGGCCAGCGCGGCGGCCGGACCATGGAGCCGGCGCGGCTGCATGGCGCGCATGCGCTGCGTGTTGGCGTAGCGCTGCCGCTTGCGGCCGTGGCGTTCGAGCAGGATGAGGGCGATGACGAACACCAGCATGGTCAGCGCGATCTGCGCCGCGCTGGCCAGGTCGGAGCGGGTGATCCAGGTGGTGTAGACGGATACGGTCAGTGTCTGCACGCCCAGGAATTCGGAGGCGCCGATGTCGTTGAGCGTCTCGAGCAACGCCAGGCTGACGCCGACCGCGATGGCCGGCCGCGCCATGGGCAGGGCCACGCGCAGGAACACGCCGACGCGGCCGGCTCCCAGTGTGCGGGCGGCTTCCAGCAGGCTGGCGGCCTGGGTCATGAACATCACGCGCGTGCTCAGGTACACGTAGGGGTACAGCACGAAGCCCAGCACGAAGATGGCGCCGTAGATCGAGCGCAGGTCGGGCAGGCGGAACTGGCGCGGGCTGTCGTATCCCAGCACGGCGCGGATGGTGCCCTGCACCGGCCCGATCGGATGCAGCAGGTCGAGATAGGCGAAGGCGATGATGTAGGTGGGCACGGCCAGCGGCAGCAGCAGGGCCCAGGTCAGGGTGCGGCGGGTCGGGAACTCGTAGGCGGTGACCAGCCAGGCCGCGCCGGTGCCCAGCATCGTGACCAGCACGCCCACGCCGGCCAGCAGGATCATGGTGTTGGCCATGGCCTGCGGGAGCACGTAGCGGGTCAGGTGGGTCCAGTGCGACAGGTCGGCGTGCAGGGCCCACCATGCCAGCGCCGCCACCGGCGCCAGCACCGCCAGCGCGATGAGGGACGCGCCGGCCAGCCAGCCGGCGCCGCGTTCGCTGAAGCGGGTCCGCGCGCTGCGCGGCAAGAAAGTGGTGTGCATGCTACGGGGAAAAATGCAAAGCGGCCGGATGGCCGCTTTGCCGACAAACAAGGCAGTTCATGCCGTGCGCCAGGCAACGCCCGCGCCGCCGCAATGGCGTGGCGGGCGTGAGTGTAGCGCGGCTCAGTTGTCGAAGCCCACCTTGTCGACCAGTTCGCTGGCCTGCTTGCGGTACTTGGCGATCTCGGCCACGGGCAGGGTATCGACCTTCAGCGGGCCGAAGCTGGCCACCACCGCGTCCAGCTTGACGCCGGCGCGCACCGGGTACTCGTAGTTGGCCTGGGCGTACAGCGTCTGGGCAGGCTCGGAGACCAGGTACTCCAGCAGCTTGACGGCGTTGGCCTTGTTGGGCGCGTGCGCCGCGACCGCGGCGCCGCTGATGTTGACGTGGGTGCCGCCATCCTTGGCGGTGGCGAAGGTCGGGCGCACTACCTTGATGGCGTCGCCCCACTTGCGGGCGTCGGTGCCCGGCTCGGCGTTCTTCATGTGGCCGACGTAGTAGGCGTTGGCCAGGCCGATGTCGCAGATGCCGCCGAGGATGTCGCGCGCCACGTCGCGGTCGCCGCCGGCCGCCTTGCGGGCCAGGTTGGCCTTCACGCCGCGCAGCCATTTCTCGGTGGCCTCGGCGCCGTCATGGGCGATCATGGCCGCCACCAGCGCGGTGTTGTAGGGGTGCTGGCCCGAGCGGATGCACACCTTGCCCTTCCATTTGGGGTCGGCCAGGTCTTCGTAGCGGAAGCTGTCCAGCTTGAGGTCTTTCTCGACGTAGAGAACCCGGTCGCGCAGCGACAGGGCGTACCAGCTGCCTTCGGCGCCGCGCAGGTTGGCGGGCACCACGCTGTCGAGCGTCTGCGACTGGATTTTCTGGGTGACGCCGCCATTGACCAGGTCGATCAGGTTGCCGATGTCGACCGTCATCAGCACGTCGGCCGGCGACTTGTCGCCCTCGGCCCTGACGCGTTCGAGCAGGCCGTCCTTGACGAAGACGGTGTTGACCTTGATGCCGCTGTCCTTGGCGAAGGCGTCGAGCAGAGGCTGGATCAGCTTGGGTTCGCGCGTGGTGTAGAGGCTGACCTCATCGGCGGCCAGCGCCTGGGCGGAGAACGTGGCAACGCCCGCGAGCGCCAGGGCGCGCAGCAGCGGGATCAGGGAGGAACGCTTGGTCGACGGCATGGAATGACTCCGGCAGGACAGGAACGCACGCCGATGCGGATTGCAGTTGCGTGCGCTAACGAAAATGATTATCAACTGAGACGGGCACAATAACAGGAAGCGGACCGCTGTTCAACTTCTTGAAAGGTCAGTTTGCGGGCGCGGCGGGGTGGGGATTGACCCCGATCAAACGGCATATGGGTATTACGATTAATAAGAGCAGTTCTCAGCTACTTGCGTTAAAATCAGGATTAACCCTAGGTTCGCCCATGCGTTGCGCGCGGCGAGGCCTCTTCCCGTTTCTTCCTTTGTGCGCTGGAAGGCGCCGTAATTTACAACGACATGGCAGCTTTCAATACCGAGCGCGTGCTCAGCGTGCGCCACTGGAACGACACCCTTTTCTCCTTCACCACCACCCGCGATGCGGCGCTGCGCTTTCACAATGGCCATTTCGTCATGATCGGCCTGGAAATCGAAGGCAAGCCGTTGATGCGCGCCTACAGCATCGCCAGCGCCAATTACGAGGAAAACCTCGAGTTCCTCAGCATCAAGGTGCAGAACGGGCCGCTGACCTCGCGGCTGCAGCACCTCAAGGAAGGCGACACCATCCTGGTCAGCCGCAAGCCGGTGGGCACGCTGGTGGTCGACGATCTCAAGCCGGGCAAGCACCTGTATCTGTTCGGCACCGGCACGGGCCTGGCCCCGTTCATGAGCATCATCAAGGATCCCGAGGTCTACGAGCGGTTCGAGAAAGTGGTGCTGGTGCACGGGGTGCGCTGGGCCAGCGAGCTGGCCTATGCCGATTTCATCGAGAAGGAACTGCCCGGCAACGAGTTCTTCGGCGACATCGTGCGCGACAAGCTGGTCTATTACCCCACCGTGACGCGCGAACCGTTCCGCAACCAGGGCCGCATCACGCAGCTGGTCGACTCGGGCAAGCTGTGCGCCGACATCGGCCTGCCGCAGCTGGACCCGGCGGTCGACCGCGCCATGATCTGCGGCAGCCCGCACATGCTGGCCGATATCCGCGCCATGCTGGACAAGCGCGGGTTCGAGGTTTCGCCGGGCGTGGGCGAGCCGGGCGACTACGTGTTCGAGCGCGCGTTCGTGGACAAATAAGGCCGTGCGCCGCCAGGAAAAGCCGCCTTCGGGCGGTTTTTCTTTGGCCGCGCGCCGGCGCCGTTCATGCGTCGAACGGCCGGGCGCCCAGCGTCTCGATCACGTGGTCCACGAAGCAGGTGATGCGCGCGGCCAGCGCGGTGTTGCGGTAGTAGACCGCGTTGACCGGCTGGCGCACGTCCAGAGTCTGCCTGGCGAACAGTTGCACCAGTGCGCCGGCGCGGCGGTCCTCGCCGGTCATGAAGTCCGACAGGCAGACGATGCCCAGGCCCGCCAGGGCCATGTGGCGCAGCGTTTCACCGCTGGACGAGGCGATGGTCGGCCGGATGCGCAGGACGGCGCCGTCCGCATCGCGCAAGGGCCAGTCGTTCAGCGTCTCGGGCTGGGTGAAGCCAAGCAGGGCATGTTGCGCGAGTTGCGCGGTGCGGGTGGGCGCGCCGCGACGCTCGAGGTAGGCGGGACTGGCGAGCACCCGCAGGCGGCTGGTGCCGACGGCGCGGGCGTGCAGGGTGGAGTCTTTCAGCACGCCGATGCGAAACGCCACGTCGGTGCGCTTTTCGATCAGATCGACGATGCCTTCGTTGGAATTGAGCTCCAGCTCCACCTCGGGGTAGCGGGCATGAAAGCCTGCTATCAGCGGTACCAGCACATGCAGCATGAACGGAGTGGCCGCGTCGACCCGCAGCCGTCCGGCCGGGCGCATGCGGCGCGCCGCCATCTGTTCCTCGGCCTCGTCGACCGAGGCCAGGATGGCGCGCGCATGCTGCAGGAAAGCGGCCCCTTCCTCGGTCAGCTCGAGCCGGCGGGTCGTGCGGCGCACCAGGGTGGTCTGCAGCTTTTCCTCCAGCCGGCCCAGCGTGCGGCTGGCGGCCGAGACCGTCAGCCCGAGCTGTTCCGCGGCCGCGGTGATCGAACCCGTGTCCACGACGGCCACGAAGGCCTGCAATTCGTCCAGGGTGGTTTTCATTGTTGAATTCAAATCAAAAGAATTTGGTTCATACAGAGCTTAATCCGCAAATATAAACCCGGCACACTGTCGCCATTGGACTTTTTCAAGGAGAAGCGGCGATGAAATCCTCGGCCGCATTGTTTGCCCTGGCCACCGGCGCATTCGCCATCGGCACCACGGAGTTCACGCCGATGGGGCTGCTGCCCGTCATCGCCGACGGTGTGCAGGTAAGCATTCCCAGCGCGGGCATGCTGATCTCGGCCTACGCGGTGGGCGTGATGCTCGGAGCGCCGGTCATGACCCTGCTGTTTGCCCGTTTCGGCAAGCGCGCGGCCCTGATGTCGCTGATGCTGATCTTCACCGTCGGCAACCTGCTCTCGGCGTTCGCGCCGAGCTACTCGACCCTGCTGCTGTCGCGCCTGATCACCAGCCTCAACCATGGCGCCTTCTTCGGCATCGGGGCCGTGGTGGCGGCCAGCCTGGTGCCGCGCGAAAAGCAGGCCAGCGCCATCGCGGCCATGTTCATGGGCCTGACCCTGGCCAATATCGGCGGCGTGCCGGTGGCGACCTGGATCGGGCAGCAGGTGGGCTGGCGGCTTGCCTTCGGCGGGACGGCGGCCCTGGGCCTGGTTACCATCGCCGCGCTGTGGCTGGCGCTGCCCAAGGGCGAGCCCGGCAAGCGTCCGGACGTGCGCCGCGAGCTGGGGGTGCTCACGCGCCCCGAGGTCCTGCTGGCCATGGGCACCACGGTGCTGGGCGCGGGCGCCATGTTCGCGCTCTACACCTATGTGGCGCCGGTCCTGGCCGACCTGACCCACGCCAGCCCCAACTTCGTGGCCTTCGCCCTGGTGTTGATCGGCATCGGCTTCACGCTGGGCAATACGCTGGGCGGCCGCCTGGCCGACTGGTCGCTCGACGGCGCCACCAAGCTGATCCTGGGGCTGCTCGCGGTCATCATGGCCGTGCTGCCGCTGCTGCTGACCACCCATGCGGGCGCGGCCATCGGGCTGGTGGTGTGGGCGGCCGCGGCCTTCGGCATCGTTCCGCCGGTGCAGATGCGGGTCATGCAGGCGGCGGCCCAGGCGCCGGGCCTGGCCTCGTCGGTCAACGTCGGCGCGTTCAACCTGGGCAACGCGCTGGGCGCGGCGCTGGGCGGCGCGGCCATCGGCCAGGGCCTGGGCTATGCATCCGTGCCCCTGGTCGGCGCGGCGCTGGCCGCCGGCGGCCTGGGCCTGGTCTGGCTGGGCAATGCCGGCCGCCGCCGGGTGGCGCAGGGCGCCTGAGCGGGCCGGCGCCGCCGGCAGGCCGTCGACAACCTTCATATTCATCCGTCTTGCATTCAAGGAGTCTTCGCATGACCATCCCTTCCTTTGGCGTGGGTACCTTCCGCCTGACCGGCCAGACCGTGATCGACTCGGTCCGCAACGCCATCGACCTGGGCTATCGCGCCGTCGACACGGCGCAGATCTACGGCAATGAAACCGAGGTCGGCCAGGCTATCGCCGAAAGCGGCGTGGCGCGTTCCGAACTGTTCGTGACCACCAAGATCTGGACCGACAACTACGCCCGGGCCAAGCTGCTGCCCAGCCTGCGCGCCAGCCTGGAAAAACTGCGCACCGACTACGTGGACCTGACGCTGATCCACTGGCCCGCGCCGGGCAACGGCGTGGCCTTGCCCGAATACATGGAGGCGCTGGCCGAGGCCAAGGCGCTGGGCCTGACGCGCCGGATCGGTATTTCCAATTTCAACATCGCGCTGACCAGGCAGGCCATCGCGGCGGTGGGACAGGGCGAGATCGCCACCAACCAGATCGAACTCAGCCCCTATCTGCAGAGCGCCAGGCTGACGGCTTTCCTCAGGGAGCAGGGTATTGCCGTGACTTCCTATATGACCCTGGCCTACGGCAAGGTACTGAAGGATCCGGTGCTGGCGCGGATCGCGGACAAGCATCGGTCGACCGTGGCGCAGGTGGCGCTGGCCTGGGCCCTGCAACAGGGCTATGCGGTGATCCCGTCCTCGACCAAGCGCGAGAACCTGGCGAGCAATCTGCTGGCCCGCGGCCTGGCGTTGGACGCCGACGACATGGCGCGGATTGCCGCGCTGGAGCGTAACGGTCGCGAAGTCGATCCCGAGGGCCTGGCTCCGGCGTGGGACTGAACGATCGGAGTGCTGGGAAATGTTCCAGGGTTGCTGGCAAGACAGGCGAGACGTTGGGGCTTTTCGCCAGATGCCACGGTAAGAGCTGATAGGCCTGTATATGGACGGTCGGCAGACTGCGCGGATTGCTGCATGAGGGATGCAGCGTTCGCAAGAGGATGCCATGCTCAGGTCTGTTTCACCGTTGTTTTCCTTGCCTGTTTCCGGGCGCCGCCAACCGGTCCGAATGGTCGCAAGCGCAGCGCGGCCGGTGCTTGCCGTGGCGCTGGGCGGCGCGATGATCGGGGCGCCGCTGGCCCGTGCGGAGCATTGGTCCGGCGCCACGATCAAGAAGACCGGCCAGGGCGAGATCGGCATCGAGGTTCCGGACAAGACCGCGGCCTTGCATACCGGGCCCTGGGTCGCGCGCAAGATGACGGTGGAAACCACCGGCGCGCGAGGGGTGGGCGTATTGCTGGACAAGACCGGCGTTTCGCTGACGCTGGAGGAGGCCGCGATCACTTCCAGCGGCGACCTCGGCCTGGATAGCAGTTATCAGCCGCGCGGCACGGTGATGGTGCGGGCCGGCGCGCTGACCGCGCGCGGCACGACCATCCGCAACCGGTACGGTTCGAGTGCCGGCGACTGGAGCCGTCGGCCGCTGGCCTTGCGTGTCGCCGGCCCGGATGCGTCGCTGATCCTGTCCGACAGCACGGTCGAAGGGGAGCAGGGCATGCAGCTGGTCAGCAGGGCCCGGGCGGATATTGTGCGCAGTACCGTGCGTGGCCTGCATGCCACGGGCTTGTCGATCAAGTACGCCGCCAAGGCCAGTCTGGCTGACAGTGAGGTGCTGGGCGAGCGGGCGGCCAGGGTGGATGGCGATGGCGAGCTGGCGGCGCGCAACACCCGGTTCAGCGGCCGCTCGGGCCTGCTTCTGAGTAGCGGTGGGCGGGCCGACCTGAGTGGCGGGTCGCTGGCGGCGAGCAACGGATCCGCCCTTGATCTGTACGGTGGCGTCGAGGGGCAATTGCGTGATGTGGAAGTGAGCGCGCAAGGGGCGCCCGCCATCGATCTGGTTTCGACCCTGGCCGGCGATTCCGCGGGCGATTCGCCTGCGCGCCGGGATCCTGTGCTGCGTGTGGTGGGTGGTTCGATTTCGGTCGCCGGCGCGCACGCGCCGGCACTGTCACTCGGTGGCGGGCAGGCAAGGCTGGACACGGTGGATGTTCGTACGGCCGGCTCGCCGGCCGTCGAGCTGGTCGCGGGAGCGCTCGGCGTCGCGGGTGGAACGGTAAACGCGGGCCAGGCGCCGGTATTCGTCACGGGCGCCTACGATGCGGTGCTGGCGGCGGCGAATGTTTTTCTGCGGCCAGCGAAGGCCGCGCCGCAGGACGGCATGCCTGCGGTTACCGTCACCTTGTCGGGGGCCAAGGTCGGCGGCGCGCAGCTGTTGCGCCAGACCACGCCGGTGCCGGTGCGGCTCGTCCTGCGCGGCGCGGCGGTCGCGCAGGGCGATGTCGTGCGCGCGCCCGAGACGGCGCCGGAGAAGGATGGGTTCGGCACGCCCGTGCGGCCGGGCTTGCGCGTCGGGCTGGACCAGGCGCCGCTCGAGCTCGATGTGGCCGACGGCGCGCAGTGGCATGGCGCGACTCAGTCGCTTGACAGGCTGGCCCTGGGCGCGGGCGGCCAATGGCGCATGAGCGCGGCATCCAGCGTGGGCGAACTGAGCATGGAGCCTGGCGCGGCCGTCGTGTTCGGCGATGCGGCCGGACCGGGTTTTCAAACGCTGACGGTGCGCACCCTGGCGGGCGCCGGTTCGTTCGAGATGCGTGCGGACGCCGCGCTGGAGCATGCCGATCAACTGGTGGTGACCGACCAGGCCGAAGGGCGGCATCGCGTGTGGTTGCGCGCGCCGGCCGGCGCCGAGCCGTCGAAGGCACAGGCCGTGCTGGTGCGCGCGCCCGCAGACGGCAAGGCCAGTTTCGAACTCGACGGCAGCGACGGCAGGGCCGACTTCGGCACCTATCGCTACGGGCTGGCGCAGCAGCCGGGCGGCGCCTGGGGCCTGGTCAGGACGGGGTATTCGTCCACCGCCGCCGCGGCGCTGGATACCGGCGGACTGGGCGCGGTGCAGGGGTTGTGGTATGCCGAATCCAACGCGTTGGGCAAGCGCATGGGCGAATTGCGCCTGAACCCGGACGCCGGCGGCGCCTGGGGCCGGGCGTTCAGCCAGCGCCAGCGCATCAGTCCGCGCGCGGGCCGGCATTTCCAGCAAGGCGTCAGCGGCATCGAGCTGGGCGCCGACCGGGCCTGGCCCGTGGCCGGCGGCCGTTGGCATGCGGGCGGGTTGCTGGGCTACACGCGCGCGTCACGCGGGTTTTCCGGCCAGGGAAAGGGGCACACCGACAGCGTGCACGTGGGCGGCTATGCCACCTATATCGGCGCCAATGGCGTGTACGCCGATGCCACGCTGCGCGCCAGCCGCTTCGAGAATTCGTTCGACGTACCTGGCTGGGCGGGGCGCACCGTGTCCGGCAGCTACCGCGCCAATGGCGTGGGCGTGACGCTGGAGGCCGGCCGGCGTCTGGCGCTGGACCGGCACTGGTTCGTCGAGCCGCAGGCCGAACTGGCGTGGTTTCGTGCCGGCGGCGGTACGTACACGGCCAGCAATGGCCTGCGTATCGAGGATGACGGCGGCACGTCGCTGCAGGCGCGGGTAGGCGCGCAAGCCGGCCGCCGCTTCGACTTGCGCGGCGGCGCGGTGGTGCAGCCCTACGCGCAGCTGAGTTGGGTGCAGGAACTCAAGGGCGTGAGCACGGTGCGCACCAACGGCATCGCGCACCGTACCGACCTGGGCGCGGGCCGCGTCGAACTGGGACTGGGCGTGGCGGCCGCGCTGGGCAAGGGCCACAATCTGTACGCGTCGTACGAGTACGCGCACGGACCCAGGCTCAGCCTGCCGTGGACCGTGCAGCTGGGTTACCGCTACGCTTGGTAAACCGGTCCGCAATGGCGGTCGCGCATTGCCGGCGGCTGCCCGGCCTCTGTACCATCCGCTCATGGCGCAATGGCGCGCGAGGCTCGTCCAAATGGTTGAGGGCGGGCCACTTTCGCAAATGCCTATTGCTGATTAAACTCCGATAGTCGATGTTCCCTATCACGAGGACTGTCCCCATGAGCAAGCAGATCATTCATACCGACGCCGCGCCCGCCGCGGTCGGCCCGTACTCCCAGGCGGTCGCCGCCACCGGCGCCAAGACGGTCTACCTGTCGGGCCAGATCGGCCTGGAGCCGGGCACCGGCGACCTGGTGTCCGAGAATTTCGACGCCCAGGTGCGCCAGGCGTTCGCCAACATGCAGGCGGTCATCAAGGAAGCGGGCGGCACGCTGGACGACATCGTCAAGCTGACGCTGTTCCTGACGGACCTGAACAAGTTCGCCGCCGCCAACGCCATCATGGCCGAGCTGATCCCGCAGCCGTTCCCGGCCCGCTCGACGGTAGGCGTGGCCAGCCTGCCCAAGGGCGCCCAGTTCGAAGTGGAAGCGGTGCTGGTGCTGTAACGCCGGGAGCCGCCCATCAGCAGTAACGACGCGCCTGCCGCGCCCAAGCCGGCCGCCAAGGCCAGCGGCGCGGCCCGACCCACAGATACCGAGCGCAAGCTCCATAATCTGGGCTTGGTCGTGCCCGAGGATTTCGTGCTGCATCTGCCGTTGCGCTACGAGGACGAGACCCGCGTGACGCCGGTATCGTCCTTGCGGCCGGGGTTCGCCGCGCAGGTCGAAGGCGAGATCCTGCGCTCCGAGGTGCTGTACCGGCCGCGCCGGCAACTGACTGCCGTACTGGCCGACGACTCGGGCGAATTGCAGTTGCGCTGGCTGAACTTCTATCCCAGCCAGCAGAAGCAGCTGACGGTGGGGCGGCGCCTGCGGGCGCGCGGTGAAGTGCGCGGCGGATTGTTCGGCCGCGAGATGGTGCACCCGCGCATGAGCAGCGCCGACCAGCCATTGCCGGCGTCGCTGACGCCGGTCTATCCCAGCACCGACGGCCTGCCGCAGCCCACGCTGCGCAAGGCCATCGGCCAGGCGCTGGCGCGGGCCGATCTCTCCGATACCCTGCCCGAGGAGGCGCGCCGGCGCTATGGCCTGGCCGAATTCGCGCCCGCCGTGCGCCTGCTGCACGCGCCGCCGCCGGATGCGGCCGAGCACGAGCTGATGGAGCGCATCCATCCCGCCTGGCGCCGCATCAAGTTCGACGAGCTGCTGGCGCAGCAACTGTCGCTGGCGGCCGCGCGCGCGGCGCGCCGGGTCAAGCGCGCCGAGCCCTTGCCGGCCAGCCAGGACGAGGACGGGCTGGTGGCGCGCCTGTACGAGGCCTTGCCGTTTGCGCTGACCGGGGCGCAGCAGCGCGTGGTGGCCGAGATCGCCGCCGATCTGGCGCAGCCTTATCCGATGCACCGCCTGCTGCAGGGCGACGTGGGCAGCGGCAAGACCGTGGTGGCGGCCATCGCCGCCGCGCAGGCCATTGCCTGCGGGACCCAGGTGGCGTTGATGGCGCCCACCGAAATCCTGGCCGAACAGCATTTCCGCAAGCTGGTGGGCTGGCTGGAGCCGCTGGGCGTAGCCGTGGCCTGGCTGAGCGGCAGCCTGAGCGCCAAGGCGCGCCGCGAGGCTGCCGCCGCCGTGGCCGATGGCAGCGTGCAGCTGGTGGTCGGCACGCAGGCGCTGATCCAGGATCACGTCATGTTCCAGCGGCTGGGCCTGTCCATCGTCGACGAACAGCACCGCTTCGGCGTGGGCCAGCGGCTGGCCCTGAGCCGCAAGGGGGAGACCGGGCGCGGGGTGATCGTGCCGCACCAGCTCAACATGAGCGCCACGCCCATCCCGCGCACGCTGGCGATGACCTTCTTCGCCGATCTGGACGTCTCGGTGATCGACGAATTGCCGCCCGGCCGCACGCCGGTGGTCACCAAGCTGGTGGCCGATGCCCGGCGCGAAGAGGTCATCGGCCATATCGCCCATGCGGCGCGCCAGGGACGGCAGGCGTACTGGGTCTGTCCCCTGGTGGAAGAGAGCGAGGCGCTGGAGCTGCAGACGGCGGTCGATACCCACGAGGCGATGCGCGCCGCCTTGCCCGACCTGCGCATCGGGCTGGTCCACGGACGCCTGCCGCAGGCCGAGAAGGCCGAGGTCATGCGCGCGTTTCGCGAGGGCGAGATCGACCTGCTGGTCGCCACCACGGTCATCGAAGTCGGAGTCGACGTGCCGAACGCGTCGCTGATGGTCATCGAGCATGCCGAGCGCTTCGGGCTGGCGCAGCTGCACCAGCTGCGCGGCCGGGTCGGGCGCGGCACCGCCGAGTCGATCTGCGTGCTGCTGTACCAGGCGCCGTTGTCGCAGGTGGCGCGCCAGCGGCTGCGCGCCATGTTCGAGACCAGCGACGGATTCGAAATCGCGCGGCGCGATCTGGAGCAGCGCGGGCCGGGCGAATTCCTCGGCACGCGCCAGTCCGGGTTGGCCTTGCTGCGCTTTGCCGACCTGGAGGCCGACGTGGCCATCGCCGAGCAGGCGCGCGAGGCGGCGGTGTGGCTGCGCGCCAAGCATCCCGAGGCGGTGGCCGCCCACCTGGCGCGCTGGATGCGGGGGCGCGAGGATTTTCTACGTACTTGAAGGGCCGGCGCCGACACGGGGCGGCGCGGCATACCTGGAGCGAGTGGCGTTATGACACTGACCGAACTCAAATACATCGTCGCGGTGGCGCGCGAACGGCATTTCGGCCGTGCGGCCGAGGCCTGTTTCGTCAGCCAGCCGACCCTGTCGGTGGCGATCCGCAAGCTGGAGGACGAGCTGGGCGTGACCCTGTTCGAGCGCGGCGGCACCGAGGTGGGCGTGACGCCCATCGGCCAGCGCATCGTGGCGCAGGCGCAGAAAGTGCTGGAGGAAAGCGCCAGCATCAAGGAGATCGCCCGCCAGGGCCACGATCCGCTGGCCGGGCCGCTGCGGGTGGGCGTGATCCACACCATCGGCCCGTACCTGCTGCCGCGCCTGGTGCCCGAGCAGATCGCGCGCACACCGCAGATGCCCTTGCTGCTGCAGGAGAACTTCACGGTGCGGCTGGTCGAGCTGCTGCGCCAGGGCGAGATCGATTGCGCCATCATGGCCTTGCCGCTGCCCGAAGCCGGCCTGGTCATGCAGCCGCTGTACGACGAACCGTTCGTGGTGGCCGTGCCGCATGACCACGAATGGGCGCAGCGCAAGGCCATCGACGCGCAGGATCTCAAGCAGCAGACCATGCTGCTGCTGGGCAGCGGCCACTGTTTCCGCGACCAGGTGCTGGAAGTGTGTCCGGAGCTGTCGCGCTTTTCCGCTTCCAGCGACGGCATCCAGCGCACCTTCGAAGGCTCCTCGCTGGAGACCATCCGCCACATGGTGGCGGCCGGGATCGGGGTGACGGTGCTGCCGTTCACCGCGGTGCCGAATCCGCCGCAGCCCAAGAGCCTGTTGCGCTACCTGCCGTTCGATGGCGAGACGCCCGAGCGCCGCGTGGTGCTGGCGTGGCGGCGCAGTTTTCCGCGCCTGGCGGCCATCGAGGCGCTGGCCCAGGCGGTGTATGCGTGTGGCCTGCCGGGCGTGCGCATGCTCGACGAAGAGGCCGCCAGCGCGCAGGTGGATTGAGGGCAGCGGCCTGGTCAGGCCGGCGTGGCGAAGCCCGGCCGGAAATGCTCGGCCAGGGCTTGCTCGACCACGCGGTGCGCCTCGGTGGGCGTGGCCGAGAACGGCTTGAGCAGGTAAAGCGAGCGCCCGAATCCCGCATAGCAGTCCCACTGCGGCAGGACCGGCTCCAGGTCCGCGCAATCGCCCAGGCTGAAGTCCGGCACCATGGCGATGCCCAGGCCGTGGGCCGCGCTCTCGCGCAGCAGCTCGCTGTTGTTGACGCTGAGGCAGTCCACCGGTTTGACGTGCACGGCCGCGCCGCGCCCCTGCCTGGGGGCGAACGACCACTGCGGGCTGCGCTCGTCGCCGCGGTACAGCAGGCAGCGATGGCGGGCCAGTTCCGATGGGTGCGCAGGACGGCCATGGCGGGCCAGATAAGCGGGGCTGGCCACCAGGTGGGCACGGGTGGCGCACAGGCGCTTGCTCACGTAGGCATCGGAGACCTGGTCGGCGTGCCTTAAGGCGAAGTCGTACCCTTCCTGGCGCAGGTTGACGAAGCGGTCCGATAAATAGACTTCCAGCGCGATGTCCGGGAATTGTTGCCCCAGGCGCGCCAGCCAGATGCCCAGGTGCTGGCGGCCCAATGCCACGGGGGCGGTCAGGCGCAGGCGGCCGCGCGGTGCGCGGGCGAGATTGCGCACTTCGCCCAGGCTGTCCTCCAGCGTGTCCAGCGCCGGGCGGGCCCGCTCGGCCAGCAGGGCTCCGGCTTCGGTCGGACGCACCGAGCGGGTCGTGCGCAGCAGCAGGCTGACCCCCAGCTCCTGCTCCAGGGCCTTCATGCGCAGGCTGATCAGGGACTTGGAGACGCCCAGGCGCTGGGCGGCCGCGGTAAAGCTGCGCGTGTCGGCCAATACCGCCAGCATTTTCAGGTCGGCCAGCCGGTCGAAAGCAGGGGTGCTCATTATTGTTTAACCAGATAAACAGTCTTTCCAACTATAAGGGATTACTGCGGCGGCGTTTCTTGCCTAGACTGAGGCCTCTTTCTCAGTGGGAGCGAAGCATGGCGAATCAGACCGCGCAGGTGGCGCATTGGATCGGCGGACAAGCCGCGTATGGCGCCGAACATGGCCTGCAGGACATTCATGATCCGGCCACCGGCGAGGTGGCGGCGCAGGTGGGGCTGGGCGGCGGCGACACGGTGGCGCAAGCCGTCGCGGCGGCCCGTGCCGCGCAGCCGGCCTGGGCGGCCAAGAGCCCGCTGCATCGGGCGCGGGTGCTCAACCGCTTCCTGGCCTTGCTGGAAGACAACAAGGAGACGCTGGCGCGCATGATTTCGCGCGAGCACGGCAAGGTGATCTCGGATGCGCGCGGCGAAGTCATGCGCGGGATCGAAGTGGTCGAATTCGCCTGCGGCGCGCCCGAACTCATGAAAGGGGCGATGTCCATCAACGTGGGCGGGGGGATCGATAACTGGATGCAGCGCGAACCGCTCGGCGTGGTGGCCGGCATCACGCCGTTCAATTTCCCGGTGATGGTTCCTTTGTGGATGATGCCGATGGCGCTGGCCACCGGCAACGCGTTCGTGCTCAAGCCCAGCCCGCTGGACGCATCGCCGTCGCTGGCGCTGGCCGAGATGCTGGGCCAGGCGGGCCTGCCGGCGGGCGTGGCGAGCGTGGTGCAGGGCGGCGTGCAGGCGGTCAATGCCTTGATCGACCACCCCGATGTCAAGGCGGTCTCGTTTGTCGGATCGACCGCGGTGGCGCGTCAGATCTATGAGCGCAGCGCCCGCGAGGGCAAGCGCGTGCAAGCCCTGGGCGGGGCCAAGAACCATCTGGTGGTGATGCCGGACGCCGATCCGGAGGGCGCCGCCGACGCGCTGGTGGGCGCGGCGTTCGGCAGCGCGGGCGAGCGCTGCATGGCGATCTCGGTCGCGGTATTCGTGGGCGGCGCGGCCGAGGCGGTCATGCCGCATATCCTGCGCAAGGCGCGCGCGCTGAAGGTCCGGCGCGGCATGCAGGAAGACGCCGAGATGGGCGCCATCGTGAGCGCGGCGGCGCGCGACCGTATCGCCGCGTATATCGCCTCGGGTGTCGATGAGGGCGCCAGCCTGTTGCTCGACGGCCGCGAGATCGCCGCGGCCGACTGCGGCGAGGGCTGCGGCAACGGCTATTGGCTGGGTCCCACGGTGTTCGACCGGGTCCAGCCCTCGATGCGCATCTATCGCGAGGAAATCTTCGGCCCGGTGCTGGCGTGCGTGCACGTGGAGACGCTGGAGCAGGCCATCGACCTGATCAACGGCCATGATTTCGCCAACGGCGTCAGCCTGTACACCGATAGCGGCACGGCCGCGCGCGCCTTCGTGCAGGGCATAGAGGTGGGCATGGTGGGCGTGAACGTGCCCATCCCGGTGCCGGCGGCCTGGCAGGGCTTCGGCGGCTGGAAGCAGTCGCTGTTCGGCGATCTGCACGTGTACGGCGAAGAGGGCGTGCGCTTCTACACGCGCCAGAAGAGCGTGATGCAGCGCTGGGCCGCCAAGGCCGCCGGGATGTCGTTCGCCATGCCCCGTTCGGGCTGAGCGCGCGCCGGCGCGGCCGGGCGCCGCGCCGGGCTGCCTTGTTGCGTTCCTCGGTGGTATTCTTGACATGTTTCCATCCCCTGGACAAGGAGCACTACATGGCAAAACCGACCAAGAACAGCAGCGCCGCGCCGCGTATCAATATCGGCATTTCCGACAAGGACCGCGCTGCCATCACCGGCGAACTGTCCAAGCTGCTGGCCGACTCGTACACCCTGTACCTGATGACGCACAACTTCCATTGGAACGTGACCGGGCCGCTGTTCAATACGCTGCATAACATGTTCATGGCGCAGTACACCGAAGAATGGAACGCGCTGGACAGCATCGCCGAGCGTATCCGCGCGCTGGGCCATTACGCGCCCGGCACGTACCGGGAGTACGCCAAGCTGTCGTCGATCGCCGAGCCCGATTCGGTGCCCGACGCGCTGGAGATGGTGCGCATGCTGGTCAAGGGCAACGAAGCCGTGGCCAAGACGGCGCGGGCGGCCTTCGACAAGGCCGACGCGGCCAACGATCAGCCCACTGCCGACCTGCTCACGCAGCGGCTGGACGTGCACGAGAAGAACGCCTGGATGCTGCGCAGCCTGCTGCAGTAACGCGCGGCGCGCAGAAGAAAAGCCGGCATCGAGAGATGCCGGCTTTTTTCTTGCCGGGTGCCTGTCCCCGCATGGGGACTGGCACCCGCAAACTTCACGCCTGCCCCCGCATGGGGGACGAACGCGCCGAGCCAGGACTCAGGCGGGCGCGCTTTGCAGGAAGCGCTCCAGGATGCGGCGGCTTTCGCTCAAATTGCCGGTGCGCAGGTTCTGCACTGCAAGCTCGATGTTGGCGTCGCGGTCCAGCGGGCTGGCCTCGATGATGCGCTGGGCGCTGGCCATGAGGTCTGCCGGGGTGGCCTCCTGCGCCCGCTGCGAACGGAATTCGCGCTTGTGGGCTTCGGACAGCGAGCGTTGCAGTGAGGTCAGGCCGGCGTAGCCGGGGTCGATTTCGCGGATCGACGCCAAGGCCTGCTCGGCGTCGCGCAGGCGTTCCTCGGTGATGCATGCCCGCACGCTGCGGGCCAGGGCGCGCAGGCATTTGTCGATGTACTCCTGGGCCGTGGCCGTGTCCATGGCGCCGCTGTTGGCCAGGCGGCGGTACACGGAGGCGGCGGTGCGGTGCGCCTCGAGTTGCGACAGCTTGCTGGCGGCCAGGGCCACGGTATCGCGGCCGGCCGGCAGCTCGGCGCCGGCGAGGTGCTCCCAGCACTTGGCGGCGGCCTGCTTGCGGCCGTGCGCGTGCAGCATCTTGGCGGCGCGCTGGATGTAGCGCGGATCGACCTCCGGCAGCGCCGCCAGGTCGGCAAGCAGCGCGATGGCTTCGTCGCTGTTCTGGTACTCGGGCGTGTCCTCGTAGGCCCGCAGCAGGCGGCGGTAGGCCTGGTTGATCAGGTCGGCGTCGTGCGCGGCGCCATGTTCCGAGGGCAGGGTGCGCACGGCGTAGAAGGCGCCCAGCGAGGGCAGCAGGGCGCCGGCGCGTCCGGCGTGCCGGACTTCGCGCGTGGCGCGCTTGAGCACCGTCTGGCGCACGCCGTCGACGCTGCCGGGATCGGCCGCCGGCGTGGTGGTCAGGGCATTGACCATGCTGGCGGCGTCGGCCAGCGGGGTATGGGCGCGCGCGGCGAAGCGCAGGCTGCGGGCCGGATCGCTGGCGGCGCAGCGGCGGAACACCTGTTCGGCCTGCGTGTTCATGCCCAGGCGGGTATAGATGCGGCCCAGCAGCAGGGCGGTCTTGTCGTCGTCCTCTTTCTGCAGCGAGGCTTCGGCCCATTCGCGGGCGCGCTCATGGTCGCGCATGTAGAACGCGGCCTCGGCGGCCTGGCGCAGCACGTACGGGGTGCGGTTGCTGTCGGTGGCCAGGGCCAGCGACCAGGCTTCGAGCATGTCCTCGGTCTGGTCCAGCGCCGTGACGGCGCGCGCGCGCAGCACGTAGGCCGAGCCGCTGCCGGGCTTGAGCTCGATGGCGCGGTTGGCGAAGAGCAGCGCGAGGTCCCATTCGTGCGCCTGGGCCGACTGCTTGGAGCGCTCCATGCACGCGCGGAAGTCCAGGTTGTGCAGGCTGTCGGCGGCATCGTCGGTGATGGCGGGGCCGAGCAGCTTGTCGCTGATTTCCTTGCCCACCAGCTTGGCGAAGGCCGGTGTGTAGTGGGCGGTGTCCAGGCCTTCGTCGGGCATGCCGCGTTCCTGGCCGAAGCCGGCCAGCAGCGCGCCCGGGTCGACCGAGACCAGGCCCAGGCGGGCGGCGGCCTGGGCCACGCGGGCCACCATCTTGGCGCGTTCGGCGATCAGTTCGCCGGTGGCGTTCTTGGCATTGCAATGCGTCACCAGCACCAGCTTCGGCCCCAGCAGCTGGGCGATGGCGTGCAGGTCTTCCTCGATCTCGGCGGCGGTCTGGCTGCGCACGACGGTGTGCGTCAGGGCATGCTGGATGTGGGTGGCCAGGCGGGCGAACGAGGGCGTGGCCTGCAGCAGCTGCAGGCGCTGGCCGCGCTGATCGGCGCCAGGGTGGTCGAAGAAGATCTTGCGCAGGTCCGGGCAGACGCTGAGCGCTTCCTTGAAGCGCACCAGCTGCAGGTACAGGCCGTCGAGCTCGAGCACCTTCACGGAGCTGATCTCGACCACGTAATGGGCGCCCTGGGGGGGCGGGGTGCTGTTGCCGTTGCGAAACGGCTGGTCAGAAATGAAGGGCCACAGGCTTTCGGGCAAGCGCAGCTCGCCGCGCATGAAGCGGATGGCCTGGATGGTTTCCTTGGTGTTGTGGGTGAATCCGTACAACAGCCGGTTATCCAGTACGAAACTACGCTGCGCCTGGAGCTTGGTCACGGGGCCGGCCACGCGGCACGAACCTATTGTTGAAATAATCACGGGTCAATACTCCTTCTTAACAGCAGGGAAAAAGAGGCCCCGCGCCGTGCCCGCCGCGCGGGCGCCGTCGTGCTGGACGGGCTTTTGCCTTGGGCCGGTCCGGCGCGACGCATGGCGGGGCTCGGGGCTGGCATGGCTTACGACACCTTCAGGTGCAGCAATTGCGGTTCGGCGCGCCGGCCGGGTATGTGCGGCTGCGGCGTGGCGGCCTGCAGCAGCAGGGCGCCGATGGCCTCGTCGTAGTCGTGCCAGGGCAGATCGCGCTGCACGCTTTCGCGCGCGCGCTTGCCCAGCTCGCCGGCCTCGCCCAGCACCTGCTGCAGGTGCGCGGCGGTTTCGGCGGCGGGCGCGTTCAGGTCGATCGGCACGCCGTTGCGGCCAGCCTCCACATGGGCGGCGTAGGCGGGCGCCGGGCCGACGGCGGGGCACACGCCCAGCGCCATGCATTCGAGCAGGGCCGCGGCCGACGGCACCAGGCTGACTTCGGCGCGGTTGTCGACGTAGGGGAACAGGGCGATCTCGACGCGCCGCAGCAGTTGCTCGCGCGAGATGGCGTCGCTGGCCGGCGGAGCGAATACCACCTGGCCTTCCTGCAGGCCGATCGCCACGGCATGGTGGCGCATCGCGGCGGCAGCCTTGCCGTTGGACATGACCAGCAAGACGGCATCGGGCTGCACGAACGAGATTTCCGCATACAGATCGATCAGCGCGCGCGCCGTCGCCACGGCCGGCTCGTCCTCGGTCACGGCGAACACCCGCTTGCCCTCCAGGCGGCGCAGCGTGGCGGCCAGGTCCGGGGGAGCTTCCTTGCGGTGATTCATCGGCGGCAGGGGCAGCGGCGGCACCAGCGCGACCGGGCGCGAGCCGTCCAGCAGGTTCTCCAGCGCGCCTTGCAGCGCCGGGGAGCCCAAGGCCAGCAGATCCGCCTGGCGCGCCGCCAGGGTCAACAGATTGAGGTCGACGCGCGCGCGCTCGGACAGCAGATGGTTGGCCGCCGTCTTCTGGAAGAAATCCAGGCTTTGCAGCACCAGTCCATAGGGCACGCGCAGGGTCTGGGCCGCCGCGCTGGCCCCCAGCGCGCAATAGGCGTCGTCCCAGGCCAGCACCGCGCGCGGCTGCTGGCGCACCGTGGCGGCCAGCACCGTCTCGGCCATGGCCGCGCACACGTCCTGGAACGACGGCGTCTGGCGCGATATGGCCGGCGCATGGCGGTACGCGACGCCATCGACGACCAGCCCGGTGCGCGCATGCAGCGCGGCGTCGGCCTGCTGGCCGGGCGCGGCGTCGGCGGATTCGGCGTGCTGAGCGGCCAGGCTGATGACCATGGTGTCGCCGTAGCGGGCCTGCATGCTCAGCGCGAAGCGGTGCAGCGCGTTGCTGGCGGCGTTGCGGCCTTGCAGGATGGAGACGGGCGAGAGGATGACGATGGGGCCCTGCGCGTCGAAATCGAAGGTGTAGTCGCCGCGCGCGGCGGGTTCGATGGATTGGGCCAGGATGCCTTGCGCATGTTCGATGCGCTCGGCGCGCAGGCGCTCGGCCGTGCTGAAGGTGGCCCCGGCGGTGCGGGCGGCGCGCAGCAGCTGGGCCGACGCGTCGACGATGCCGGCGTCATAGAGGCTGAATGCGAGCTGGCGCACGTGCGGCGCGGCGGGGTCGAGCCCCAGCAGTTGCTGGACGATTTGCTCGGCGATCTGCGGATAGCTGGTGCGGGCCCATTTGGCCACTTCGCAGAAGACCTTGGCGCGTACTTCGGCCGGCCACGGCTGGCGTCCGATCCACAGGATGACCTCGGGGCTGCGCACCCGTTTGACGTACTCCAGCGCCTCCTTGATGGCGCTGGCGGTTTCGGCGGGCAGTGCGGCCGAGGCGTGCTTGCGCACCACGGGCGCGTGGCGGCTCTGGCGGCGATGGTCTTCGGACAGCTTGATCAGGCGGTAGGGCAGCAGCACGTAATCCTTCAGCGTGCGCGCGCGCGTGACCGCCTCGCCGAACTGCCAGGTCAGCGTGCGGCGCTGCTTGGCGAGCTGCTGGTTGGTTTCGCGCAGCAGCGCCTTGACGCCGGCGAGGTCTTTCTCGGCCTGCACGCGCGCGGCGCGCTCCTGTTCCAGGCGGGAGTAGGCCAGCTCGTTCTCCTGGGTCAGCTGGCGCAGGCGGTCCGGCGCGGCCGCCCGGCGAGCGGCCGGGGCGGGCATGTGGCGTACGGTATTGTTGTCGTGTTCCATGGGCGCAAAGAAAGTGGTGCGTGGCGTCAGGGCGTGCGTAGCGGCGCCAGGCTGGCGTGGCGCCGCATCCAGGTCTCGCGGTAGGCGATCCGCCGCTGTCTGCCCTGGTCGGAGCCCAGGCCGGTCGCGCCGTGCTGGGTCAGCGACTGCGGCCGGTGCAAGGCCACGGTCTGGACCGCGCGGCTGCGGGCGATGCTGTGGAAACCCAAAAGAACCTGCATGCGATGCTCGTACTCCTCATCGGCGCCGAAGCGCATTTCCTCGAACTGCCCGATGACGGCCAGCGCGTCGCGCCGGATCATCAGCGAGCAGGGGTTGTGCCGGACGAAGGGAAACACGCGCGGGGCGGCCAGTTGTCCGTCGGCCGTCAGGCGCAGCAGGCGGCTGACGGCGGCGCAGGCGCCGCTTGCCTGCAGCAGGGCCGCCTGATCCTGCAGGCGGGTGGCCAGCATTATGTCGTCGGCATCGAGAAAGGTAATGAATTCGCCTTTTGCCCGCTGCAGGGCCATATTGCGAGCCGCATATACGCCGTGGTTTTTCGTCCTGGCGATATTTATACGCGGATTTTGAGCGGCGGCGGCGCTCAGATGTTGAAATGTGTTATCGGTCGAGCCGTCATCTATCGCAATGATTTCAATATTAGGATAGGTTTGCGCCTGTATGGATTGCAGCGCATTGTTGATATAAGGCGCGGCGTCGCGGGCGCAGATTATGACGCTTATCAGCGGGGCGCCGGCGGCGACGGGCCGGGGGGAAATCGGCGCCAGGCCAATGAAATCGGCGGGCCGCAGCGGCGTGTCGCCGGGCGGCACGGAAATGCGCGAATCTGTCAGTAGCTGCGATAAATTATTTCTGGCCGCAGAGAAATCCCCCAGGCAAGTGTGCGCTGCAGCAAGAATTTCATGCAAATTCTTTGATTTACTAATATTGCTCGCAGATTTCCTTGCCTTGTGTAAGGCCAGGTCAGCGCGGCCGGCAGCCAGGTCCAGGGCGAGATCGAGTTCCCAGTCGGTTGGCGCCAGCCATTGGCGCGCGCTTTCGGGGTCGTGACGCGCCAGCGTCAGGGCGTATTGGCGCCGCGCATGGTCGGAGACGCGGGCGCGCAGCCGCGCGGGATCGGGGCGGCGGGCCGCGTGGCTGCATTCCAGCGCGGCCCGCGCCCGGCACAGTCCCTGTTCGGCGTCGCGCGCCGGGACGGCCGCGGCGCTCTGGAACAGACCCAGCCGGTTGAGCAGGGCGGGATTATCGGCGGCGCGCGCCAGCAACTGCGCCAGCGGCAGGCGGCTGGTAAGCGCTTGTACTCTTTTCTGATAAATATTAAGCAGTGCGGTGCGCAGCATGGCGGCCTTGCAAGTGTGCCGCCCGGCCGTCGACGGATGCGCGGCATTGGTTTGCCGGGAAAATCCCGGTTGTGATGCACCTGGATTATAGGCCGCCAATACACCATTTTTGTGAAGCGATTGATCGCCGCATGGATGGTGTTGATTTGATATATGTTGAAATCAACGGCCGGTGCCCCGAAATTATCATTCTCCCGTTCCGACTGCCGTCCGACATTTTGGGCGGTTTTGTTTTTGTTTATATGGAAGTGGCGCGCCGATAATCCATCGGGTTATTAAGCGCGCCGCAAGGGAGCGAAGGATGCAGGCATCGGGAGCCCAGGTTTGAGCTCGGCGCTGACGGTACAGGCGCGGGTGATCGGGTCTTTGATATTTCGCGAAACACGGGTGCGCTTCGGCGGCACGCGCCTGGGTTATCTGTGGGCGCTGATCGAGCCGATCCTGCACGTGGCGGTGCTGTCCACCATCTACGTGGTGTGGGGCCGGCAGGCGCCGGTCGGCAACCTGCAGATGTTCTTCATCACCGGCATCATGCCGTTCTTCCTGTTCAGCCACACGTCGTCGCGGCTGGCACGGTCGATTTCGTCGAATGCGTCGCTGCTGCGGCTGCCGCCGATCACCAACATGGACATCGTGTTCGCCAAGGCCTTGCTGCAGGCGCTGACCTGGGTGGCGGTGTTCGCCATCCTGCTGTTCCTGGTGATGCTGGGCGGCAAGCTGATCCTGCCGCAGCGCCTGGAAGAGTGCGCCGCCGCCGCGCTGTTCACATTCCTGCTGGGCTTCGGCGTGGGCCTGATCAACGCGGTGCTGAACATGCTGTTCAAGTCGTGGGAGCACCTTTATTCGGCGCTGACCCGCCCGCTGTACCTGCTGTCGGGCGTCTTCTACCTGGTGGATGCGTTGCCGGAGCAGGCGCGCCGCGTGCTGGTCTGGAATCCGCTGGTGCATGCCATCGAGTGGTTCCGCGCCGGGTATTTCACCCATTTCAGCTCGCTGACGCTGGACCGCGGCTATCTGATCAAGTGGGCCGTGGGCAGCGTCGTGCTGGGGCTGTGCCTGGAGCGCGCCATGCGCCGCCGGCTGCACACCCGTTGATGGAGACGGCCATGGACCAGGACACCATCATTTCGCTGCGCAATGTCTGCAAGGGCTATCGCTCCAAGAAAGGCATCAGGCGCATTCTCGATGACGTGTCGTTCGATTTCCGCGGCGGCGAGAACCTGGCCATCCTGGGCGGCAACGGCTCGGGAAAATCGGTGCTGCTGCGCATGATCTGCGGCATGGAGCTGCCCGACTCGGGCACGGTGCAGCGGGCGGTCAGCATTTCGTATCCGCTGGGGTTCGCCGGCGGCATCAGTTCGAACATGACCGGCCGCGACAACGTGCGCTTCATCGCGCGCATCTACGGCTGCGATGTCCCGGACGTGGAGCGCTTCGTCTACGACTTCTCTGAACTGGGGCGGTCGTTCGACCTGCCTGTGGTCACCTACGCCAACAGCATGCGCGCGCGGCTGTCCTACGGCATATCGATGGCGCTGCGCTGCGATGTGTACGTGGTCGACGAGATGGCCGCGGTCGGCGACGTGAACTTCAAGCGCAAATGTCTCGAGGTGTTCGCCGAGCGCTCGCGCGGCGCCACCATCATCATGGCGGCCAACGCGCCCACCACGGTGCGGCGCTTCTGCAGCCACGGCGTGATCATGCAGCACGGCGCCATGGCGCACTACGGCCCCTTGGACGAAACCATCGCGCGCTACACGCAGAGCGCGCCCGCGCCGGCGGCCGAGGCCGAGCCGGCCGTCGACACGGTCGACGCTGAGCAATCCTGAGCCCGATTCGATCGGCAATTCACCTGAATCCAGAAGCGACTATGACTAGTACGGAGAAAACCTATACAGGGCCGCGCCTGCCCGGCATGACGCCGGGCAAGCCCGCCAATTACCTGCGCTGGTCCGCCATCGCGCTGATCGGCATTCCCGGCGTGCTGCTGGCCTTGTACCTGTTCTTCATTGCGTCCGACCAGTATGTCTCGGAGGCGCGCTTCGGGCTGCGCGCGGGCTCGCAGATGCAGCAGGCCAGCGCCAACCGCGACGGGCATTCGTCGATGGGCAGCGGCGCGATGGCGACCGAGCTGTTCGTCGATTCGTTCGCCGTGGTCGATTATGTGAAATCGCGCCAGATCGTACAGGAGCTGGACAAGGAACTGAACCTGCGCGAGATGTGGTCCAAGCCGATGATCGATTTCTGGTACGGCATGAACCAGGACGAGACCGAGGAAGGCCTGTGGCGGCAATGGAATCGCATGGTGGACATCGAATTCGACATGTCCACCGGCGCGATCATCCTGCGGGTGCGGGCCTTCTCGCCGGAGGAATCGCTGCAACTGGCCCAGGCGATCCTGCAGGCCAGCGAGAAGCTGGTCAACCAGATGTCGGCCAAGTCGCGCGAGGACAGCGTGGACTTCGCCCGCGTCGAGGTCGGCATCGCCGAAAAGCGCCTGGCGCAGGCACGGGTGCAGGTCCAGGACCTGCGGGCCCGCACGGGCGTGCTGGACCCCGTCAAGGAGGCGGAGGCCAATCTGCAGCTGGCGGCCAAGGTGCGCGGCGACGTGACCACCGCGGCCGCGGAACTGGACGCGATGGGGCGTGGCGGGCTGCGCAGCGGCCCGGCCTACGAGCGCGTCAAGGCGCGCCACGAAGCGCTGATGCGCCAGCTCAAGGACCTCAATGACCATCAGATCAGCGGTGGGCGCAGCGAGAACGGCAACACGCTGTCCAAGCTGCTGCGCGAGTACGAGTCGGCCGAGACCGAGCGGCAATTCGCCGAGGCGTACTACACCGGCGCCCTGAAAACCCTCGAGGACGCCCGCGGCCTGGCGGCGCGCCAGGTGCTGTACACGGTGATCGCCTCGCAGCCGCAGCTGGCCGACGAGTCGCTGTACCCGCGCCGCTTCACCGATACCGCGCTGGGCCTGCTGGGTCTTTTCATTCTGTGGATCGTGGCGGTGCTGGTGGTTTACGCCGTCAAGGACCACGCCTGAGCCATCGTTCAACCGTCAACGAGATCACGCCATGTTTTCGTTTCTGTCCCGCATCCGCAAGCCGCGCCGCGCCGATACCGCGGCCGGCCCGACCGGCGGCCCGGCGTCCGGGCCGACGATTCTCGACCTGCTCGAGGCCGCGCTGGCCGAGCCGGGCGAGTCGGAAGAAGCCGGCCGCGAGCTGTTGCAGCAGGCGCGCCAGGTGCTGGAGCGCCATGCGGCGGTCCACAAGCCGGCGGCCGCCTTGCCCGAACTGCTGGATTACGTCCGGCGTTATCCGCATACCGAGCTGTTCCAGGTGCTGGTGGCGCGGGCGCTGGAGGCGGCCCACCGCAGCGATGAAGGCCTGGCGGTATGGTGCGGCATCCATCAGCGCTTTCCCGACTCTTCCGAGGCTTTCATCCTCATGCTGCGCGGCGTCAAGCGCCAGCAGGGCATCGAAGCCGGGCGCGCCGAGATCGAACTGTACTTCTCCGGCGGCAGCAGCAGCGCACGGGAGATCCTGCTGGAAGCCAAGAGCTGGGACGAGATCGGGCAGAGCGAGCAGGCCGACGCCTGCTTCGAGCGGCTGTCCCGGCAACACCCCGAGTTCGAGAACGGCTATGTCGGCTGGGCGCAGTCGCTGACGCGCCGCGGCGCGCTGTGGCGCGCCCGCGATGTGCTGCAGGCGGGGCTGGACGCCATCGGCGACGGCGCGCGCAAGCTGACGCGGCGGCTGGTGGACCTGAATGCCGACCTGGCCGCGTTGCGGCGCCTGGGCGTGGAGGGCGATGGGCGCGATGTGCCGGTCAGCATCCTGGTGCTGGAGAAAATGCTGCAGGAGATCGGCCGGCGCCGCAATGCGGAATACGATGCCGGGCCGGAATCGTTCGTCGGTCCGGTGCTGATGATCAATGGCTCGCTGGGCGCCGGCGGCGCCGAGCGTCAATTCGTCAACACCGCCGTGGCCCTGCAAAGCGCCATCCAGCAGGGGCAATCGATTGCCGGCTACGGGGTGCTGGGTCCGGTGCAGGTCGTGTGCCGCTCGCTGCGCAGCCGCGAAGGCGCCGATTTCTTCGCCGCCACGCTGCGCGACGCCGGCATCCCGGTTTCCGTCTATTCGGACATGCAGGCATGGGGCGGCTGCGAGTTCTCGTCGCTGCTGGCGCCGTACCGCGAGTACCTGCGCTTCCTGCCCAAGCAGATCATCGAGGGAACGACCAAGCTGACCGACGTGATGCGGTCGTCGGTGCCCAGCGTGGTGCATATCTGGCAGGACGGTTCGATCTTCGCCTGCGCGCTGGCGGCGCTGCTGGCCGGCGTGCCGCGCATCGTGCTGTCGGTGCGCACCATGCCGCCGGTGGACCGGCCGGACCGCTATCGCGTCGAGTACGACATCATTTATTCGGAACTGCTGAAGATGCGCGGCGTGGCGCTGAGTTCCAATTCGCAATTCGCCGCGCATCGCTATGCCGACTGGCTGGGCGTGGACGAGCGGCGCATTCCGGTGGTCTACAACGGGCTGGCGCCGCTGAAGTCGGTGCAGGACGACGCCTGCACCGCCATGATGGCGCAGTTCGACGCCCGCACTTCGGACGCGCGCTTTACCGTCGGCACGGTCATGCGGGTCGACGACAACAAGCGCCCGTTCCTGTGGGTGGAGGCGGCGCAGCGCTTTGCCGCCAGCCACCCGCATGTCCGCTTCATCATGGTGGGCGGCGGGCCGCTGCTGGAGTCGGTGCGGGAGTTCGCGCAGCGGCTGGGCATGGGCGAGCGCATCCTGTTTACCGGCCTGTCCAGGCGGGTGGGCTACTGGCTGACGCAGTTCAACGCGTTCCTGCTGCTGTCGCGCTTCGAAGGGCTGCCCAATGTGCTGATCGAGGCGCAGTTCTCGGGCGTGCCGGTGGTGACGACGCTGGCCGGCGGCGCCGGCGAGGCGGTGCAGGAAGGCGTGACGGGGCTTACCCTGCCGGCCGACACGGTGACCGCGCCGGACGTGGCCGAGGCGCTGGCGCGCATCCACGACATGTGCGCGGCCGACCCGGGGATCGCGCGCAAGGCGGCCGACTGGGCCTCGGCGCGTTTTTCGCTCAACCAGATGATTGCATCGACGGTCCGGTGCTACCAGATGCCATGACCATGCCGCCCAAACTCTTCGTGCTGGGCAGTTGCCGTGTGCACCGGCCGGCGCGCCTGCTGCACGACGGCGGCCTGGTGCAGCCGCTGACGGCCGGGATAAGCGGCTACATCCACAGTACGCGCGAGGCGGTGCAGCGCGTGCAATGGCTGGCCGACCGGACGCGTCCCGACTCCCAGCTGCTGCCGTTCATGTTTCCGGCCGGCCGCACGCCCGTGGTGACGCCGGCGCGCGCCGACGAACTGGCGCAGGCCGACGCGGTGCTGGTCGAGGCGGCTTCGGAGCGCAGCGTGAGCGTCAATGGCGTGTTCCTGCAGAAGAACCTGGTGGTCAAGCACCTGGTGCGCGAGCTGGGCGACGAAGGCCGCAACTGGTGGCGCTCGCTGGTGCGCGCCGGCGAAGTGGCGCCCGAAGCCTACGAGGCCGTGGCCGGCCTGTACCGAGACCAGGCCGAGGAGACGGTGCTGGCGGGCGGCTTGCGCGTGCTGCGCGAGGCGCGCTGCGCCGAGGACAGCGAGGCCGTGGTGCGCGCCGACCTGATGTACCTGGCGCTGCGCCTGGGCAAGCCCGTGCTGGTGGTGACCCACGTCGACGCCGAGCGCGCCGACGGGCGCCGCATCGCCGCGCGGGTCCGCCACGTGGCGCGCATCAAGGCCGCCGCGCGCGGACTGCACCAGGTGCACGTGATCGACCCGCTGGATGCCGCGCCCGATTGGCCCCCGGCGCGCCTGCTGGCCAGCGACGGCGCCGACATGAACCATTATTCGCCGGAGTTCGAGCCGGTGCTGGCCGGGTACATGCATACGCGCATCCGGGCCGCGCTGGCCGCTTCGAGCGGCGCGCTGGCGCCTTCCCAGTTTCTACCGGAGTACCAAGACGGACCATGAACCATAGACTCATACGTTGCCTGAGCATCGCGCTGCTGGCCCTGCTGTCGGGCTGCAGCATTCTCTCCGGGTCGGGCCCGACGCGATCGGCCATCATGGACGGCGGGTCGACCGACGCGACCGGCGCCAAGCCCGGCTCCTACGACCTGGTGGACCTGCGCGCCGACACCATTGCGCCCTATGTGCTGGTCAAGGCGGTGTCCAAGGATGGCGCCACCTCGGACGGCTACGTGGGCAATATGCGCGTGATGCCGGGCGATGTGCTGCGCATCC
Source organism: Bordetella bronchiseptica (assembly GCF_900636925.1). Classification (NCBI taxonomy): domain Bacteria; kingdom Pseudomonadati; phylum Pseudomonadota; class Betaproteobacteria; order Burkholderiales; family Alcaligenaceae; genus Bordetella; species Bordetella bronchiseptica. Next base: position 2,720,976 of record NZ_LR134326.1, on the reverse strand, counting down.
TGGTAGCCGACAGCATGGAGACCGGACTGTTCGCGCCGCTGGCCGCCGGCGGCACGGTGTTCGAAGCCGTGCGGGTCGCGGCCGACGGCAGCATCTCGCTGCCCTATGCGGGCCGCCTGAAAGTGCAGGGCAAGTCGCTGGCGCAGATCGAGCAGCTCGTCAAGGGCAGCCTGCGCAATACCGCGGCGGTGCAGCCGCAGGTCATGGTGGATCTGGCCGACGACCGCTCCAATTCGGTGCTGGTGGCCGGGGCGGTGCCGCGCCCGGGACGCTTCGGCGGCAACAAGGGCCCGCTGACGGCGCTGGATGCGATCACGCAGGCGGGCGGCTCGACCCTGCCGGCCTACCAGGCCGACGTAGTGATCCGGACTGGCAGCAAGGTGCAGCGCATTCCTTACCAGCAATTGCTCAACGGCCGCAACGTGGCGGTGGAGCCGCGCTCCGAACTGGTGGTCGAACCGAACCTGAAGCGTTTCGTGGCGATGGGGGCCCTCACCAAGCCGGGCCTGCACGAACTGCCGTCGAACCAGACCAATCTGCTCGACGCCCTGGGCGTGGCCGGAGGCCTGAACGACCGCGCGGCCGACGCCACCGGGGTATTCGTTTTTCGCCTGGACGGCCGCAACGCCGATGGCCGCCCGCGGCCCACGGTGTTCAGGCTGAACATGCGCAATCCGGAGTCCATGTTCCTGGCCAAGCAATTCGAGCTGCTGCCGGAGGACGTGGTGTATGTCAGTAATGCGCCCATGTACGAATGGGAAAAGATCATTACGCCTATCGTGCAGGTCCTGATCGTGGGCCAACGCGTGGGTACTTACTAATTTTCACTGGAAGGTAGCACCAATGCCGAAGAAGTTTTCCAATCCTGCAGATGTTCATCTCGCCGTCGTCGGCCTGGGGTATGTCGGGCTGCCGCTGGCCGTGGAGTTCGGCAAGAAACGCCCGGTGATCGGCTTCGATATCAACGAGCGCCGCATCGCCGCGCTCAAGGCCGGCCACGATCACACCCTGGAAGTCGAGGACGACGAACTGGCCCGGGCCGGGCAGCTCAGCTACACCGCCGAGCGCGAGGAACTGGGCAAGGCCAATGTGTTCATCGTCACCGTGCCCACGCCGATCGACGAGTACAAGCAGCCCGACCTCACGCCGCTGGTCAAGGCCAGCGAGACCATCGGCGCGGTGCTCAAGCGCGGCGACATCGTGATCTACGAATCGACCGTGTACCCGGGCGCCACCGAGGAAGACTGCGTGCCGGTGCTCGAGCGCGTGTCGGGCCTGAAGTTCAACCAGGACTTCTACGCCGGCTACAGCCCCGAGCGCATCAACCCGGGCGACAAGGCGCACCGCGTCAACACCATCAAGAAGGTGACCTCGGGCTCGACGCCGGAAGTCGCCGAGCTGGTCGACCAGCTGTACAACGAGATCATCACGGCCGGCACCCACAAGGCCTCGAGCATCCGCGTGGCCGAGGCCGCCAAGGTGATCGAGAACACGCAGCGCGACGTCAACATCGCGCTGATCAACGAGCTGGCGCTGATCTTCAACAAGATGGGCATCGACACCGAGGCCGTGCTGCAGGCCGCCGGCACCAAGTGGAACTTCCTGCCGTTCCGTCCGGGCCTGGTGGGCGGGCACTGCATCGGCGTGGATCCGTACTACCTGACGCACAAGGCGCAGGCCATCGGCTACCACCCCGAGATTATCCTGGCGGGCCGCCGCCTGAACGACTCGATGGGCGGCTACGTGGTCTCGCAGCTGGTCAAGGCGATGGCCAAGCGCCGCATCCACGTCGAGGGCGCGCGCGTGCTGCTGATGGGCCTGACGTTCAAGGAAAACTGCCCCGACCTGCGCAACACGCGCGTGGTGGACATCGTGCGCGAGCTGGGCGAGTACCACGTCGACGTGGACGTGTACGACCCGTGGGTGGACCCGGCCGAGGCCGAGCACGAGTACGGCATCACGCCGGTGGCCAAGCCGGCCGCCGGGGCGTACGACGCGGTCATCCTGGCGGTGTCGCACCATCAGTTCGTCGAGATGGGCGCCGAGGCGATCCGCAAGTTCGGCAAGGCCGAGCACATCCTGTACGACCTGAAGTACGTGCTGCCTCCCGAGCAGGCCGACCTGCGTCTGTAAGGAGAACACAGCCATGACGACACGATACGAGGATTTGCGCGCGACCCTGCCGCGTGCGCCGGAAAAATGGCTGGTGACCGGCTGCGCCGGCTTCATCGGCTCGAACCTGCTCGAGACGCTGCTCGGGCTGGACCAGGCGGTGGTGGGGCTGGACAACTTCGCCACGGGACACCAGCACAACCTGGACGAGGTGCGCGCGGCGGTGACGCCCGAGCAATGGGCGCGCTTCACCTTCATCGAAGGCGACATCCGCGACCTGGCGGCCTGCCAGCGCGCCGTGCAGGGCGTGGACCGGGTGCTGCACCAGGCCGCGCTGGGTTCGGTGCCGCGTTCGCTGAAAGACCCGATCACGACCAACGAGGTCAACATCGGCGGTTTCCTGAACATGCTGGTGGCCGCGCGCGACGCGCAGGTCCAGGCGTTCGTCTATGCGGCCTCGAGCTCGACCTACGGCGACCATCCCGACCTGCCCAAGGTCGAGGACCGCATCGGCAATCCGCTCTCGCCGTACGCGGTGACCAAGTACGTCAACGAGCTGTACGCCGACGTGTTCGCGCGCTCGTACGGGTTTTCCAGCGTGGGGCTGCGCTACTTCAACGTGTTCGGCAAGCGCCAGGACCCGGACGGCGCGTACGCGGCGGTGATTCCGAAGTGGACGGCGGCGATGATCAAGGGCGAGGACGTCGTGATCAACGGCGACGGCCAGACCAGCCGCGACTTCTGCTTCGTGGAGAACGCGGTGCAGGCCAACCTGCTGGCGGCGATGGCCGCACCGGAAGGCGCGAACCAGGTCTACAACGTGGCGTACAACGCGCGCACGACGCTGACCGAGCTGTTCGAGCACCTGCGGCGCGCGCTGGCCGGGCAGGGCGTGTCGTACGAGAAGGCGCCGGTGTACGCGGAATTCCGCGCCGGCGACGTGCGCCACTCGCAGGCCGACATCGGCAAGGCCGGCAAGCTGCTGGGCTACGAGCCGGCCTACGACATCCTGCGCGGGCTGGAAGCCGCCATGCCCTGGTACAAGCAGTTCCTGCGATGATCGAGCTTCATTCGTCAGGCATCGCGCGTATTCCGTACCTGACGGAGCTGCTGGGCGCGCCGGTCACCCGCTACCGGCGCTTCTGGCCGCCGGGCGGCGCGGCGCCGCGCGCGGTGGCGGGATGGGGCGCGCGCCCCAGCGCCGCGCCGGCGCGGCGCCGCGCCCGTTCGCTGGGCGTGCCCTACATTGCGCTGGAAGACGGTTTCCTGCGCTCGTTCGGCACCGGGCGCCATTTTCCGCCTCTGTCGCTGGTGGTCGATCGCCTGGGCATCTACTACGACGCGACGCGCGAATCCGAGCTGGAGTGCCTGCTGGCGTCGTCGCGCACGCTGCTCGACGGCATCGAGGACGCCGTGCCCGAAGCCATGGAGCTGGTGCGCGAACGCCGCCTGTCGAAGTACAACCAGGGCGGCTTCCTGGCCACCGGCGTGCCGGCCGACGGCCGGCGCCGGGTGCTGGTGGTGGACCAGACCGAAGGCGACATGAGCGTGACCCTGGGTTGCGCCGAGGCGGCCACCTTCGAGGCCATGCTGGCGGCGGCGCGGGCGGAGAACCCTGGCGCGCTGATCTGCGTCAAGACGCATCCCGAGGTGGCGGCCGGCGACAAGTCGGGCTATCTGTCGCGGGTTACCGACGACGCCGATACGGTGGCGCTGCGCCACGACATGAATCCCCTGGCCTTGCTGGAACAGATGGACCGGGTCTATGTGGTCAGTTCGCAGATGGGGTTCGAAGCCCTGATGCTGGACAAGCCCGTGACCTGCTTCGGCATGCCCTGGTATGCCGGCTGGGGCGTGACCGACGATCGCCAGCGCTGCGAGCGGCGCGGCCGCGCGCGCAGCGTCGAGGAGCTGTTCGCCGGCGCGTATTTCCACTACACCCGCTACCTGGATCCGGTGCTGCATCGCCGCGGCACGATCTTCGACGTGATCGACTGGCTGACGCGCCAGCGCGACATGGCGCAGCGCCTGCCGTCGCGCGTGATCGGCGTGGGCATGCGCCGCTGGAAGGCGGCCGCGCTGGCGCCCATGCTGGCGTTAAAGCCCGGCCAGGCGGTGTTCGCCGCCGACGCCGCCCGCGCGCGGGACCTGCGGCCGGCCGCGGGCGACGCCCTGGTGCATTGGGGCGCCCGGGCGCCCGCCGGCGTGGCCGAGCTGGCCGAACAGAGCGGTTGCGCGGTGCTGGCCGTGGAGGATGGCTTCCTGCGGTCGGTCGGCCTGGGGTCGGACCTGATCCGGCCGCTGAGCCTGGCGCTGGACGGGCGGGGCATCTACTTCGACCCCCGCCAGCCCAGCGATCTGGAGCATGAATTGAACCGGGGCGGGTTCAGCCCGGGAGAGCTGGCCAGCGCGGCGCGCATCCGCGCGCTGGTGGTCGCCCACGGCATCACCAAGTACAACGTGGCGCAGCCCCAGCCGGCCGACTGGCCGGCGCGCGGGCGCGAGATCGTGCTGGTGCCCGGCCAGGTCGAGGACGATGCGTCGGTGCGGCTGGGCTGCGACGAAGTCCGCACCAACCTGGACCTGCTGGCGGCCGCGCGCGCCGCGCATCCCGACGCCTACATCGTCTACAAGCCGCATCCGGACGTGGTCAGCCGCAACCGCCGCGGCCGCGTGGCGCTGCGCGAGGCGCGCCGCCATGCCGATCATGTCGAGTCCGCGCTGTCGGTGGTCAGCTGCATCCAGGCGTGCGACGTGGTGCACACCATGACCTCGCTGACGGGCTTCGACGCCTTGCTGCGCGGCAAGCGCGTGGTGACGTACGGCAAGCCGTTCTATGCCGGCTGGGGCTTGACCGAGGACCGCGCCGCCGATTGGCCGCGCGGCCGGCGCACCCGCCGGCTGAGCCTGGACGAGCTGGTCGCCGGCACGCTGCTGCGCTATCCGCTGTACTGGGATTGGGAACTGCGCGGATACACCACGTGCGAGGCGGTGCTGACGCATATTTTCGAGACGCGCGAACGCCTGCAGCGCGAAGGCCGCCTGCAAGGGCTGCGCGCCGGCTATGCGCGCCGCCAGGTGCGCAAGCTGCAGACATTGTGGCTGGCCCGATGAGCCGGAGCATGGCATGAGCGCCTCGTTCCTGTTCCTGCAGGGCGTCTGTTCGCCGTTCTTCGATCGCCTGGGGCGGGCGCTGCGCGAACGCGGCCATGCGGTGCGCCGCGTCAACTACACGGTGGGCGACGCGGCGTACTGGCGCGGCGGCCAGGCGTACGCTTATCGCGGCGCGGCGCAGGCCTGCGGCGATTTCTACGCCGAATTGCTGGAGCGCCACGCCGTCAGCGACATCGTGCTGTTCGGCGACCGCCGGCCGGTGCATCGGCCGGCGGTCGCGCTGGCCCGCGAGAGCGGCGTGCGCGTGCATGTGTTCGAAGAGGGTTATTTCCGGCCGCACTGGGTGACGCTGGAGCGCGGCGGCGTGAACGCGCATTCGTCGCTGCCGCGCGATCCGGCGTGGTATCGCGCCAGCGCCGCGCGCGTGCCGCAGGCCAGCCCGCGCGCGTTCAGGTCGCCGTTCTGGCTGCGCGCCTGGCACGACGTGGCCTACCACGCATGCAACGCCTGGAACCCGCTGCTGTTTCCGCGCTATCGCACGCACGCGCCGCATGGCGCGGCGCGCGAGTACGCCGCCTATGTGCGGCGGGCCCTGCGCTTGCGCGCCCGGCGCGCCGAGGACGCCCGCGCCATGGCCGACCTGGCGGCGCGGCGCGCGCGCTTCTTCCTGCTGCCGCTGCAGCTGGACAGCGACGCGCAGATCCGCGACCACTCTCCCTACGGCGATATGCGCGAGGTCCAGGATGCGGTGATGGCCTCGTTCGCGCGCCACGCGCCGCCGGACTGCCTGCTGGTGGTCAAGAACCACCCGCTCGATCCGGGCTTCGTCGACCAGCGCCGGGTTACCGCGGAAACCGCCCGGCGCCACGGCCTGCAGCGGCGCGTGCGCTACCTGGAGACCGGGCATCTGCCCGGCTTGCTGGCGCACGCCGCCGGCGTGGTGACGGTCAACAGCACCGTGGGCAGCGCGGCGCTGGCGGCCGGCTGCGCCACGCTGGCGCTGAGCCAGCCCATCTACGCCATGCCGGGACTTACCTGCCAGCACACGCTGGACGATTTCTGGCGCGACCCCACGCCGCCACAGGCGGCCCTGTTCGCCGCGTTCCAGGCCGTGGTGATCCATGCCACCCAGGTCAACGGCGGCTTTTATTGCGCGCCGGGCATCGACCTGGCGGTGGCCAATGCGGTGGGACGCCTGACGGCGCCGCGCTCGGCCCTGGAGGAATTGCTATGAGATCGAACTGGCCGGCATGCGTGCTGCTGACCGGCGCCAGCGGCGAGATCGGCCGGGCGCTGGCGCTGGAGTACGCCGCGCCCGGCGTGCGGCTGATCCTGCAAGGCCGGCGCCTGGGGCGGCTCGACGAGCTGGCCGGGCTGTGCCGCGAGCGCGGCGCCACCCTCAGCGTGGCGGCTTTCGACATCCGCGCCACCGAGCGCCTGCTGGCGTGGCTGGAGGAGGTGAACGCTACGCACCCGCCCGACCTGGCCATCATCAACGCGGGCGTCAATATCGACATCGGGCCCGATCGCGCCGGCGAGCGCTGGGAAGACGTGTGCATGGTGATGGACACCAACCTGCGCGCGGCCCAGGCAACGGTGCATGGCCTGCTGCCGGCCATGCGCGCGCGCGGCCAGGGGCAGATCGCGCTGATGAGCTCGCTGGCCGCCTGGCGCGGCCTGCCCGACACGCCCAGCTACAGCGCCAGCAAGGCCGCGGTCAAGGCGTATGGCGAGGCGTTGCGCGACTGGCTGGCGCCGCAGGGCGTGCGGGTGAATGTCATCATGCCGGGCTACGTGGCCTCGCCGATGTGCGCGGCCATGCCAGGGCCCAAGCCATTCCTGTGGCCGCCCGGGAAAGCGGCCCGCGCGATACGGCGCGGGCTGGCGGCCAACCGCGCGCGCATCAGCTTTCCGTTTCCGCTCAACCTGGGCTGCTGGTTCCTGGGGCTCGCGCACCCGGCGGTCTCCAGCCGCCTGCTGCGCTGGCTGGGCTACGGTGGCTGAGACGTTCTGGCTGGCATTGGCGCCCGCCTGGGCCGGCGGACTGGTGCTGTCGTGGGCGCTGGAGGCATTGCTGCGTCCGCCGGTGCAGCCGCCATGGCGGCGGCCGGCCTGGACGCTGCTGCTGCATGCCGGCGTCTGGACCCTGCTGTTCGCGCTCGAGCTGGCCCTGTTTCGCCGGCCGTACTTCGGCGCGATCAACGTATTGGCCATCGAGGCGGTGCTGGTGCTGGTCAGCGCCGCCAAGGCGCGCGTGCTGCGCGAGCCGTTCGTCTACAGCGATTTCGAATACTTCACCGATGCGCTGCGCCATCCGCGCCTGTACCTGCCGTTCCTGGGATGGCCGGCGGCGCTGCTGCTGGCGTGCGGGTACGGCCTGGCGTTGTGGGCCGGACTGGCGCTGGAGCCCTCGGCTACCGGGGCGCGCACGGCGGCCTGGGCCGCCCATGCTGCGCCGGCCCCGTTCTGGGGCGCCACGCTGGCGCTGGCGGCTGCCGGCGCGGCGCTGGCTGTGCTGGCCGGCCACCGCGACGCCGGGCTGACCTACGAGGCGGATCAGGACTTGCGGCGCCTGGGTCTGGTGGCCACCCTGTGGCTGTATGGAAGGGCCGAGCGCCAGCCTTGGACGCCCGCCATGCGATCCGGTCCGTTCGGCGCGGCGCCCGCGGCGGCAGGCGCCGGCCCGCTGCCGCACCTGGTCAGCGTGCAGAGCGAGTCATTCTTCGACGCGCGGCGCGTGTTCGGGACGCTCAAGCCCGAGGTGCTGGCCGGCCTGGATGCGCTGCGCGCCGAGGCCCTGGAGCACGGCCAGCTCGAGGTGGCGGCCTGGGGCGCCAATACGGTGCGCACCGAATTCGCCTTCCTGACCGGGCTGGCCGCGTCGGCGCTGGGCGTGCACCGCTACAACCCGTACCGGCGCCTGCGCCAGCCGCAGCCCAGCCTGGCCAGCCATCTGCGCCAGCGCGGCTACCGCACGGTGTGCGTGCATCCCTTCCACGCCAGCTTCTACGGCCGTGACCGGGTCATGCCCTGGCTGGGCTTCGACGAGTTCGTGCACCTGGACGCCTTCGCCGACGCGCCGCGCGCCGGGCCCTATGTGGCCGACGCGGCGCTGGCGCGCTACGTGGCCGAGCGGCTGGCCGGGCAGGGCAGCCAGCCGTTGTACGTGCATGTCATCACCATGGAGAACCATGGTCCGCTGCATTGGGAAAGCGTCGACGCGGCCGACGCCGCGGCGGTGCTGGACGGGCCGCTTGCGTCTGGCTGCGCCGACCTGGTGGCGTATGCGCGGCATCTGCGCAATGCCGACGCCATGTTCACCGGACTGGCGGCGGCCATGCGCGGCCTGTCGCGCCCGGCAGGCCTGTGCGTGTATGGCGACCATGTGCCCATCATGGCCGAGGTGTACCGGCGCCTGGGCGAGCCGGACGGCCGTACCGATTACCTGATCTGGCAGGCCGGCGGCCAGGGCGGCGCCGCACCCGGCCTGCGCCGCGTCGACGAGCTGGCGCAGGTGTTCCTGCGGCACATGGGGTTGGCCCCGCCCGGCTAGGCGCGGTCGATTTCCTCGGCCAGGGTGTCGACCGCCTGGCGGATGTCGGCCTCGCTGTGCTGGGCCGACATGAAGAAGCGCAGGCGCGCCGATTGCTCGGGGACGGCGGGGTAGAGGATGGGCTGCACGTTGATGCCGCGCGCGAACAGCGCGGCCGACAGCCGGGCGGCCTTGATGGAGTTGCCGACGATGGCGGGTATGACGGCCAGGCCGCTGCTGCTGCCGGTGTCGATGCCGCGCGCGCGCGCCTGCCGCAGGAAGTCGCGGCCGCGCGCCTGCAGGGTGGCGACCCGTTCGGGCATTTCGCGCATGCGCGCCAGGGCCGCCAGGGCCGCCGCGGCGACCGCCGGCGGCATGCCCACGCTGTACAGAAAGCCGGGCGCGAGGAACTTCAGGTGCTCGACCAGGGCGTGTTCGCCAGCGATGTAGCCGCCGCAGCCGGCCAGCGTCTTGCTCAGCGTGCCCATCCAGATATCCACGTCGTTGCCGGCCAGGTCGAAGTGCTCGCGGATGCCGCGTCCGCGTGCGCCCATCACGCCCAGCGAATGCGCCTCGTCCACCATGAGGAAGGCGCGATGGCGGCGCTTGACCTCGATGAAGCGGGGCAGGTCCGGGTAGTCGCCGTCCATGCTGTAGATGCCTTCGAGCACGATGAGCACCCGTTCGAAATGGCCGCGCTGTTCGTTCAGCAAGGCGTCCAGCGCGGCCCAATCGTTATGGGGAAAGGACAGGCGCCGCGCGCCGGCCAGCTGGATGCCTTGCAGCACGCTGTTGTGGATGTATTCGTCGTGCAGCACCAGGTCGTTGGCGCCGAACAGATGGCCGATGGTCGATACGTTGGTGGCGTGGCCGCTGACGAAAACGACCGCGTCATCGACTTCGTAAAGCCGCGCCAGTTCGCGCTCCAGCTCGCGATGCACGGGCCGCTCGCCCGATACCACGCGGCTGGCCGAGACCGACGTGCCGTAGCGGTCGATGGCCTGCTTGGCGGCCTCGTTGACGCGCGCGTCGCCGGACAGGCCGAGGTAGTTGTAGCTGGCGAAGTTCAGGTAGGGCTGGCCGTCGATGCGGGTGGTCGCGCCGGCGCTGCCTTCGTGCAGCTTGAAGAACGGACTGTCGATGCCCAGCCGCGCGGCGCCGTCATTGATGATGCGCAACTGCTGGTAGGCCGGATGCTGGTCGAAGCGGCAATGGGCGTCGCCCACGGCGACGCGCGCACCGGCCGCCAACGGCGAGGCCGTGGCCGGCGCCGCGTTGCGCAGCTTGCGCTGCAGCGCTTGCTGGATCAGCTTCTGTTTGATGCCGGCCGCCAGGCCGGGCAGGGTCTTGCTGTGCGTCATGGGATTCAATGGATCATTTTCTGGCGAGGCGCCGTGGCGTCGAGATCGGCGGCGAACTCCGCCAGGGAGTCTGCCGGCACGTCGGCCGCGTGTTGCGCCGCCACTTGCCGCACCTGCGCAGCAGTCGCGTCGGCCGGCATGTCGGATTCGCCGCGCAGCAGCGCGACCAGGCGTTCGGCCAGCTGTTCGATGGTGGGACTTTCGCTCAACGCCATCACCGGCAATTTCAGCCCGCAACGGTTCTCCAGCGCCACCATCAGTTCGACCCCCATCAGCGAGTCCAGGCCCATGTCGTACACGGAACGGCTCGCGTCGAGGCGGTCCATCGGCACGCGCAGGATTTCGCCCACTTCCGCTTTCAGGATCTCGACCAGGCGGGCCTGCAGCGCGGCGTCGTCCAGCGTGGCGGCCAGGTGGCGGATGTCCTCGTCGTTCAGGTCGGGGCCGCCGGCCTGGGCGCGGCGGCGCGCCACATCGCCGAACTTGGGACTGGCCGCGCTGGGCAGGAAGCGGGCCAGCGCGTTCCAGTCCAGCTCCAGCACGCCCAGGTCGCTGCGATCGGCCAACAGGATGTCCTCCAGCGCCTGCAGGGCCACGTCCGAACGCAAGGCCTGGCCGCCCATGCGTCCGGCCAGCGCGTCCTTGACCTTGACGTTGCGGGCCAGATAGCCCACATCGTCGAGCGCGCCCCAGGCTACGCAGGTGGCCGGCAGGCCGCGCTCGCGCCGGGCGCGGCAGAATGCTTCGAGCCAGGCGTTGGCGGCGACATAGTTGCTCTGGCCGGGATTGCCGAACAGCGTCGTGGCCGAGGAGAAGCAGACGAAGAAGTCCAGCGCCAGCCCGGCCGTCAGCGCGTCCAGGTGTTGCGCGCCCAGCAGTTTCGGCGCCAGCACGCGTTCGATGCGCGCCGCGTCGGTATTGCGCACCAGGGCGTCGTCGATCACCATGGCTGCGTGCACGATGCCGCGCAGCGGCGTCTCGGCCGCAATGCCGGCCAGCAGCGCCGCCAGGGCGGCGCGGTCGGTGACGTCGCAGGCGACGGCGTGCACGGCCACGCCCTGGCGGCGCAGGGCGGCCAGCGCCGCCAGCGTATCGGGTTCGGTGGCGCCACGCCGGCTTGCCAGCACCAGATGGCGCGCACCCTTGTCGGCCAGCCACTGCGCCGTGCGCAGGCCGAACCCGCCCAGCCCGCCGGTCACCAGGTAGCTGGCGCGCGGATCGAGGGCGAGCGCGGCGTCCGGCCGCGCCGCCGTGGCAGGCGCGGGGCGGACCTCGTCCATGCCGGCGACCACGATCTTGCCGATCTGGCGGGCCTGCTGCATGTGGCGGAAGGCATCGACCACCTGGTCGGCATGAAACACCGTGTACGGCAGCGGATGCAGCGCGCCGGCCTCGAACAGCGCCATCATGTCGGCGAACAGCCGCTGGGTCAGGGCGGGACGGCGCGCCATCAGCTGGTCGGCGTCTATGCCGAAGTAGCTGATGTTGTTGCGGAACGGCCGCAGGCCGATGCGCGTGTTCTCGTAGAAGTCGCGCTTGCCCAGTTCCAGGAAGCGGCCAAAGGGCTTGAGCACCACCAGGTTGCGATGGATCGCTTCGCCGGCCAGCGAGTTGAGCACCACGTCGACGCCGGCGCCGCCGGTGTTGGCCAGCACCTCGTCGGCGTAGGAGAGGGTGCGCGAATCGTAGACATGCTGCACGCCGAGCAGGCGCAGGAAGTCGCGTTTGTCGGGCGTGCCGGCGCTGGCGTGGATTTCGGCGCCGCGCCATTGCGCATACTGGATCGCCGCGATGCCCACGCCGCCCGCGGCGCCGTGGATCAGCACTTTCTCGCCGGGTTCGAGCTGCGCCAGATGATGCAGCGCGTAGTAGGCGGTGAAGAAGGTGCTCGGTATCGTGGCGGCCGCCTCCAGCGACATGCCGGCCGGCACGCGGGCCACGGCGGCGGGCGTGGTCAGCACGCGGTCGCCGAAGCTGGCCGGTCCGAACCCGACCACCGCGTCGCCCGCCGCGTAGCCCTGGACCTGGGCGCCCGCGCGCGTGACCGTGCCGGCGAACTCCAGGCCCAGCGTGGGGCCGGCAAAGCCGTTTTCGATCGCTTCGTCGGACAGCATGCCCAGTGCGTACATCACGTCGCGGAAGTTCAGGCCGGTGGCGGCCACGGCCACTTCCAGCTGGCCCCCGGCCGGCGCCGGCAGCGGCGCGTGGCGCCAGGCCAGGGCGCGCAGCTGCCCGGGCAGCTCGAAGCCCAGCTGCACCGCCGCGGCGTCCTGCGGCGCTTCGGCCGGGCAGTCGGCGCGCGGCGCGGGCGGCTGCGCCAGGCGCAGGCGCGGCGCGTGGCGGCTGCCGCCGGCGGCCAGGACGAGCTCCTGCTCGGTGTCGGGCCACAGCAGTTCGCGCGTCAGCGCATCCAGGGGCAAGTCGGCCATGTTGCGCGGCAGATCCAGCATGCGCACAGCGTTCGACTCGTTCATCAGCGTGCGGCCGTAGCCCCACAACGCGCTGTCGGCGGCGGGGGCGACGGCGTCGTCGCCGGCCAGGTGCTGGGCGGCGCCGCGCGTCAGCAGCCACAGCGGCGCGTCGGCAAGCGGCGGCCCGGCCTGCAGCGTGGCGGCGGCCAGAGCACAGCGGCGCACCTGGTGGCGCAGCATGGCGGCGGCGTCGATGTGGGCGGTGGCGGCCAGTCCCGCGGCGTGGATCACGCCATCGACCGGACCGCTCTTGGCGGCCTCCTGCAGCCAGAGGGCCAGACCGGCGTCGTCCTCGGGGGCATCGCCGGCCGTGGTCACTTGCTGGCCAGCGGCGCGCAGTTGGGCCGCCAACGGCCTGGCCACGGCGGCGTCGGCCGCGTCGGCCAGCAGCAGCCAGCGGCGCGCGGGCGGCGCGTCTACCGTATCGCCGCTGTCGCCGTCGGCCACCGTGGCCACGGTGGCCGCCAGCAGGTAGGGGCCGCTGCGGGTGTCCGGCAGGAAGTCGGCCGCCGGCTCGCAGGCGCAGCCCAGGGCCTGCAGTTCGCGGCGCCAGAAGGCGGCCGGCTGCAGCGCGGGCGTGGCCTCGCCCGCGACCGAGGCGCTCCACCACTGGCCACGCGCGCCGAAGATGAAGTCCAGCCACGCGGTGGGCTGGTTGGCCAGCAACAACAGCACGCCGCCGGGCGCCAGGCAGTGGCGTACGTGGCCCAGGGCCTGGCGCGCCTCGTCCAGCGTCGGCCAGTTGGCATGCAGGATGGCCAGGTCGAAGCGACCTGCCGGCGGTTCGGTATGGTCGATGGCCTGCACGCTCAGATCGGGGCAGCGCTCGCGCAGCCGTTCGGCCTCGTCGATGGCCGCGCTGCGCGAGCTGCGGTAGACGCAGTCGATGCGGTCGTCGTCGAGGGCCTGGTAGTAGTCCAGGCCGAAGGCGGGGCCGTCGGCGCCGCATTCGAGCACCCGCAGGCGCGCGTCGCCGCGCAACTGCGCCACGGCCGTCGCCAGCCAGCCGGCGATGTGCTGGCCGAGGCGGCGCTGTTGTCCCGCAGGCAACAGTTGCGCGGTCAGCGAGCCCGGCGTAAGCGCAGGCGGATGGACTTCGTCCAGGGTGCGTTCGCCGCGCAGCAGCGCAGGCAGGCTGAGGCCCACCCGGCCCACCGCCTGGGCGACGCGGAAGTGCTCGGGGTACTCGCGCACCAGCGCGTTCCAGATATCGGTGGCGCGCGGCTCCTGCGGGTCGGCGGCGCGCAGCCGCCAGCCGGACGGCGTGGCGTCGAGCTGTCCGTCCTCCTGGGCCTGGCGCAGCAATTGCTCGAGCAGCGGGGCGCCGCCATCGGCGGCTTCGCGGCAACGCGTCACGGTCGCCGCGGACAGCAAGCCGTCGTCGTCGGCCAGCGCGTGCAGGGCTTCGCAGGTGAACTGCCGGCACAGGCTGTCGAGCAGCGGATCGACCTCGTACGCATAGCGTTTGAGGGAGTCGGCATCGATGGCCTGCAGGATCGCGCGTTCGCCGTCGGCCACCTGCAGCGGCGGCGGCGCGTCGGCGTGTGGGTGCGGCCGCGGCACGCCGACGTAATGCAGGAAATCGAGCGCCTCGCCGGCGCCCTTGCGCAGGCGGATGCTGCGGAACCGCGCTTCGCGCGCGTGGGCGATCTGCTTGCCGCGGGCGTCGAACAGCGCGAATTCGGCCATCAGGGAATGCGGGTTGCGGCGCAGCAACCGCACGCGCGCCGAATGCACCGGGCCGGCGGCGCGCCGCCAGGCCAGGCGGCCGATGCGGGCCGGCACGTAGGTCAGCCCGCTGTCGCGTTGCGCGTCGTCGCGGAACCAGTGGATGATGAGCTGCAGCACGCTGTCGAAAACCGCCGGGTGCAGATGGTGCGCGGCCAGTTCCGTGGCGATGGGCTCGGGCATGCGCAGCTGCGCGACGATGTCGCCGTCGTCCTGCAGCCAGCCGCGCTCCACGGCGCGAAACGCCGGGCCATAGCTCAGGCCCACGCTTTCGGTCAGCGCCAGATGGCTGGCGGCGTCGAAATCGGCGGGGCGTTCGGGCAAGGCGGGCGCACGCTCGCCTAGCAGGGCGGCGCCGGGCTCGCTGAGGATGCGCGCGGTGGCATGCGTGGTCCAGGCGCCGTCGCTGCCCTGGTCGCGCGCGCGCACGTGCCAGCGGCCGTCCTGGGGGTCGACGGCGCAGCGCGTCACCTTGGCAGCGCCTGCGGCCAGCAGCAGCGGCGCGTGGATTTCCAGGTCTTCGAGTTCGACGTACTCCCCATCCTCGTGCCGGGCCTGCGCCGCCGCCAGCGCCATCTCGGCGAATCCGGCGCCCGGGAACACCACGGCCTGGCCCACGACGTGATCGGCCAGCGCCGGATGGGTGCTGCAATCGAGCTGGTTTTCCCAGGTCGATTCATGCTGGCGCAGCGGGTAGCCCAGCAGGGGATGCACGCGGCGGCGCTCCAGCAGTCCGATGCCGGACGGCGTGAGCGGATGCCAATGGCGTTCGCGCTGCCAGGCGTAGGCTGGCAGCTCGACATGCCGGCCCGGCCACGGGAACAGCGTTTGCCACTGGGGCGCGGCGCCGCTGGCCACCACCTGGCCGGCGGCGTCGTGCACGCGCTGCGGGTCGTCCTCGCCGCGCGTCGCGGTGACGATGACGCGGCCTTCGACGTTGGCCTGCTTGAGCGCATCGTTGATGTAGCCGCGCACCACCGGGTGCGGTCCGATCTCGACGAAGATGTTCTCGCCCTGTTCGATGAGCGCGGCCATGGCCTGGTCGAAACGCACTGGCTGGCGCACGTTGCGCCACCAGTAGTTGGCGTCCAGCGCGGCGCCGGCCATGCATGCGCCGGCGACGGTGGAATAGAACGGGATTTCCGCCTCGCCGGGCGTCAGGCCGGCCAGCGCTTCGTGCAGCGCGCCGCTGATGCCGTCCATGGCGGGGCTGTGGAAGGCATAGTCCAGGTCGAGCCGGCGCTGGAAGGCGCGCCGCTCGCGCAGGGCATTTTCCAGCACCGCCAGCGCATCGGGGTTGCCGGCGATGGTGGCGCCGCGGCTGCTGTTGTGGCCGGCCACGCACAGCACGCGCGACAGGCCCAGTTCGGCGATCAGCGCCAACGCGGCGCCGCCGTCCACGCCCACCGCGGTCATGGCGCCGCGCCCGCGCGTCAACCCTTGCAGGCGGCTGCGATGGAAGATCACTTGCACGGCGTCGGCCAGCGTCAGCGCGCCGCTGGCCCAGGCGGCCGCGACTTCGCCGACGCTGTGGCCGGCGACCGCGTGCGCGACGATGCCGCGTTGGTTCAGCATGCGGGTCATGCCCACCTGCATGGCGAACAGCGCGGGTTGCGCATATTCGGTGCTGTCGTAGCGGCAATCGCCCGGGGCGGCGCGCAGCGCATCGCCCAGCAGGTAGCCGGCCAGCGGATGGAAGTAGGCGTCGATCTCGTGCACCGCTTCGGCGAACACCGGGTTGTGCATCAGGCGCTCGCCCATGCCGGCCCACTGCGAGCCATTGCCCGAGTAGACGAACACCGGTCCCTGGGCGGCGGGCACGGCGCGGCCGCTGGCGACCAGCCGGCGCGGCCCGCTTTCGTCGGCGAAGGCGGTCAGGGCCTGGGCGATGGCTTCGGAAGTGGCGCCATACACGACGGCCCGCTCTTCGTGCCAGTCGCGGCGCAGCGCGGCCTGGTAGGCGATATCGTAGAGGGCGCGCGACGGCTGGCTGCGCAGGTGCCGCGCCATGTCGCGCGCGGCCGCCTTGAGCGCGGCGGGCTGCTTGCCGCTGATGACCAGCGGGATGGCCGAGGTGGTGGCCAGTGTGGCAAGCGGCGCATGCGGCTCGTCCGGCGGCGTCTGCAGGATGACGTGGGCATTGGCGCCGCCGAAGCCGAACGAGTTCACGCCCACGGTCAGCGTGCCGCGTTCGGGCAGGGCGCGCCGCTGGCGCACGATGTCGATGTTCCAGGCGGCGCAATCGATGTTGGGGTTGATCTCGTCCACGCCGATGGTGGCGGGCACTTCCCGGTGGCGCAGGCAGTACAGCGCCTTGACCAGGCCGGCGACCCCGGAGGCCGCTTCCAGGTGGCCCTGGTTGCTCTTGACCGAACCGATGGGCAAAGGCGCGTGGGCCGCCCGCTGCCGGCCCAGCGCCATGCCGATGGCGCGGGTTTCGATGGGGTCGCCCACCGGCGTGCCGGTGCCGTGCGCTTCCAGGTAATCGATCTGGCGCGGGTCGATGCCGGCCTGCGCATAGGCCTGGCTCAGCAGCCTGGCCTGCGCGTCGGCGCTGGGCACGGTCAGGCCGGACTTCCTGCCGTCGGTGTTGACGGCGGTGCCCGCCACCACGGCCAGGATGGGGTCGCCGTCGGCCAGGGCGGCGTCATAGTCTTTGAGGATGAACAGGCCGCCGCCTTCGGCGCGCACATAGCCATCGGCGCTGGCGTCGAACACGCGGCAACGGCCGCGCGGCGACAGCATGGAAGCCTTGGAGAAGGTCACGAACCCGTACGGGTGCAGGTGCAGGCTGACGCCGCCGGCCACAGCCATGGTGGCGTCGCCGGCGGCGATGGCGCGGCATGCCTGGTGAAAGGCCACCAGCGACGACGAGCACGCGGTGTCGACGGCCATGCTGGGGCCGCGCAGGTCGAACACGTAGGACAGCCGGTTGGCGGCGATGCTGCTGGTATTGCCGGTGGCGATGGAGGCATCGACCACCTCCAGATCGTCGGCCAGCCGGTAGGCATAATCCGCGCTGGCGATGCCGATATATACGCCGCAATCGCTGCCGCGTACCCGGGACGGCCGCAGGCCGGCATTTTCGAAGCCTTCCCAGCACAGTTCCAGCAGCAGGCGCTGCTGCGGATCCATCAAGGCTGCTTCGCGTGGCGAGATACCGAAGAAATCCGCATCGAAGCCGGAAATGTCGCCGAGCGAGCCCGCGCTGCGGGTATATGCGGTGCCCGGATGATCGCGCTGCGGGTGGAAATAGGCATCGCTGGACCAGCGCGATTCGTCGACCTGGGAGACCAGATCCTTGCCCTGGAGCAGGTCGCGCCAGTAATCGGCGGTATTGGTGCGGGGGAATCGGAACGACAATCCGATGACGGCAATACGCTTTGCCATTGAACATCCTTCTAGCATGCTGTCTGACAGCGGGCCATTAATGGGCGCGCTCCGCCGCGGTGCGGCAGAGCGTAGGAATTGCGCACTGCACAACGATAAATCCAGGCCGCGCGGCGGGTTATGGCCGATCAGGCAGCCGTTATCGGGCAGGGCCTGGCGCCGATGCCGTTGAAACGGCGCGCCATCCCGCCCGGAAGCGGAGAGCTGCGGAGGATTCTAGAGGGCGGCCTGTCGACAAATATTTCAAGCCCCGACATTCTCAATGCCAATGTTGCGTCGCCTGATTAGCCTGGAGCGTGTGCCGTAGTCACGCGGCGCATATGAGGTTGCAGTGCGGTACGGCTGCTTACATGGTTATCCTTGCGCTTACACGTTGCCCGCCGCGGAAATAATGCTGTAGCGCGGCCGTGTTTGCGGCGCCGCGTCGCGGATCGCCGGATTTATTAATTCCCGGATTATCGATTCTACTTGCCAGGCTATTTTTTCCGTGCGCAAAAATATTAACGGACGCCAGGCGTCCGTTAATATCGGCAGGCCGCGCGCGCGTGCGCTAGCCGTAGCGCGGCGGCGCCATGATGCCGGCGGGCACTGGCGGGATTTTCTCGGCTGGCGGGCTGATGCGCCAGCAGGCGCGCCGGCGCAGCGCGGCCAGTTGTTTCAAGCCCTGCGGCCATGCGCCCAATTGGCTGTCGGCGTTGATATGGCCGGCGCCCTGCAGCACCACCAGCCGACTGCCCCAGTCCTGGGCGAACTGGCGCGCGCGCTCCAGCCGGCAGTAGGGATCGTCGTCGCTGGCGATCACCACGCTTTGGTACGGCAGCGATTGCCGCGGCACCGGGCCGAAGGCGGCGATGGCGGCGGGCGCGCCGGGCCGCTCGACATCGGCCGGCGCCACCAGCAGGGCGCCCGCCACCTTGGCGCGCAGCGCGATCGGCAGCGCCGCGCTGACCAGGCAGCCCAGGCTATGGGCGACCAGCAGCACCGGCGTAGGCGCGGCGTCGACGGCGGCGGCCAGGGCCGCGACCCATTCGGCGCGCTGCGGCTGGTGCCAGTCGCGTTGCTGCAGCCGCACGGCATGCGGCAGCGTGCGGCTCCAGTGCGTCTGCCAGTGTCCGGGGCCGGAACCTTGCCATCCGGGGACGATGATGGGTTGGAGTCTCATGGGCCTGATGATGCCGTCGCCGCTTATGAACGCAAACGAAGAAATGCTCCATTGCATATACGCGCGCGGGTATAACGAACGGCTGCGCGAGGCTTCCGGGACGCGCCGCAACATGCCCGGAAACAGGGCCTTTCAGTGTATGCTTGCCCTGCTATAGGCCGGGCGCGGGCGGGCATTGCCGGTCCACGCGCCAGGCCGGTCGATATCAATGATTAAAAGCCAAGGAGCAGGCATATGAACAAGGCATTTCGTTTCACGCCGGTGATCGCGGCGCTGGGCATGGCGGCAGGTATCGCCATGTCGGCCGGCGCCCACGCGCAGACGATCAAGATCGCCGTGGTCGGCCCCACCACCGGCCAGGTCACCCAGTATGGGGACATGGTGCGCGAGGGCGTGGATACGGCGATCGAGCGTATCAACGCCACCGGCGGCGTCAACGGCAAGAAGCTGGAGGCCGTGGTCATCGATGACGGCTGCGAACCGAAGCAGGGCCCGGTGGCCGCCAACCGCGTGGTCAACGACAAGATCGGCTTCGTGGTGGGCCACGTATGCTCGGGCGCGACCATCGCCGCCACCGAGATCTACAACAATGAAGGCGTGGTCATGGTGACGCCTTCGGCCACCTCGCCGGCGGTCACCGACGGCAAGAACTACGAGTTCATCTTCCGTACCATCGGCCGCGACGACCAGCAGGGCCCGGCGGCGGCCAAGTTCATCCTGGAGAAGATCAAGCCCAAGACGGTGGCCGTGATCCACGACAAGCAGTCGTACGGCCAGGGCATCGCCACCGCCGTCAAGGACACGCTGGAGAAGAACGGCACCAAGGTCGTCATCTTCGAAGGCATCAACGCCGGCGACAGCGATTATTCGGCGGTGATCACCAAGCTGAAGGCCGCCAAGGTCGACTTCGTGTACTACGGCGGCTATCACCCCGAGATGGGCCTGCTGCTGCGCCAGGGCGCCGAGCAGGGCCTGGATGCCAAGTTCATGGGGCCGGAAGGCGTGGGCAACCCGGACATCAACGCCATCGCCGGTCCCGCCGTCGAAGGCATGCTGCTGACCTTGCCGGCCGACTTCACGCTCAACCCGGCCAACGCCGAGATCGTCAAGGCGTTCAAGGACAAGAAGCGCGACGCCAGCGGCGCGTTCCAGCTGACCGCCTACGCGGCCACGCAGGTGATCGCCGACGGCATCAAGGGCGCCGGCAGCGAGGATCCCACCAAGGTGGCCCAGTACCTGCACGCCAACAGTTTCCAGACGCCGATCGGCAAGACCTCGTGGAACAAGCAGGGCGACTTGAACGCGTTCGAGTTCGAGGTGTTCACCTGGCACAAGGACGGCAGCAAGACGTCGTACAAGTAAGGCGCATGCGCGCGGCTCGCCGCGCACGGGCGCCTGTCCCCGCTGCGGCAAGGGTGCCTGTCCCCGCGGGGACAGGTACCTTGGCCCGGCGGGAACAGGCACCTTGGCCCGCCGGGGCAGGCACCTCGGCCCGGCGGGGACAGGCACCGAATACGTCAGAGCCCTTCGACGCGGCGGCCGGTATCGGCCTCGAACCAGTGCAGGGGGTGGCGGCCGTCGGGGCCGATGGTCAGCGTGTCGCCGACCCGGGCGGGCGTCTCGGAAAACTGGCGGGTGCTGCAGCGCACCACCACCATGTGCTTGCCGCAGCGGCCATGGACGAGTTGCTCGGAGCCCAGTGTCTCGATCATTTCGATTTCGGCGGCCAGGCCCTGCGCGTTGAGCAGCATGTGCTCGGGACGCAGGCCCATGACGACCTTGCGGCCGCGCACCTGTTGCGGCACGGCCAGCGGCGAAATGTCGAGCGCGATGCCATCGCTGGTATGCACGATGCCGTCGCCGCCCACGGCGACTTCCAGCAGATTCATGGGCGGCGAGCCGATGAAGCCCGCCACGAAGGTCGAGGCCGGCTTCTCGAACACCTCCATCGGTGTGCCGATCTGCTCGGGCACGCCCTGGTACATCACCACCATGCGGTGCGCCAGCGTCATGGCCTCGACCTGGTCGTGCGTGACGTACAGGCTGGTGGTGTTCAGGCGGCGATGCAGCTTGAGGATTTCCAGCCGCATCGCCACGCGCAGCTTGGCGTCCAGGTTGGACAGCGGCTCGTCGAACAGGAATACCTTGGGTTCGCGCACGATGGCGCGGCCCATGGCCACGCGCTGGCGCTGGCCGCCGGACAGGGCGCGCGGGCGCCGGTCCAGCAGCTTGCCCAGCTCGAGGATCTGCGCGGCGGCCTCGACGCGCTTGCGGATCTCGTCCTTGGGCAGCCTGCGGATCTTCAGGCCGTAGGCCATGTTGTCGAACACGCTCATGTGCGGGTAGAGCGCATAGTTCTGGAACACCATGGCGATATCGCGCTCGGCCGGCTCCAGCGTGTTGACGACCTTGTCGTCGATGAGGATCTCGCCCTCGGTGACGGTTTCCAGGCCGGCCACCATGCGCATCAGGGTGGATTTGCCGCAGCCCGACGGGCCGACGATGACGATGAACTCGCCATCGGCGACGTCCATGTCGATGCCGTGGATCACCGGCACGTTGCCGGCATAGGTTTTCTTGACGTTGCGAAAGCTGAGAGTAGCCATACGGATGTAATCGTCTGCGTGATTCTGGGGCGGAAGGCGGGCGGGCGGCGGCTTACTTCTCGGTGTCGACCAGACCCTTGACGAACCATTTCTGCATCAGGATGACCACCAGCGCGGGCGGGATCATGGCCAGGATCGCGGTGGCCATGGTGATATTCCATTCGGTGACGCTGTCGCCCCCGCTGATCATGCGCTTGATGCCGATGACCACGGGATACATGTCTTCCTGGGTGGTGATCAGCAGCGGCCACAGGTACTGGTTCCAGCCATAGATGAACTGGATCACGAACAGGGCCGCGATGCTGGTGCGCGACAGCGGCAGCAGCACGTCGCGGAAGAACCGCATCGGGCCGGCGCCGTCGATGCGCGCGGCCTCGACCAGTTCGTCGGGCACGGTCAGGAAGAACTGGCGGAACAGGAAGGTGGCCGTGGCCGAGGCGATCAGCGGCAGCGTCAGGCCGGCGTAGCTGTTGAGCAGGCCCAGGTCGGCCACCACCTTGTAGGTGGGCGCGATGCGCACCTCCACGGGCAGCATCAGCGTGACGAAGATCATCCAGAAGAAGAACATGCGGCCGGGGAAGCGGAAATACACCACCGCGAACGCCGACAGCAGCGAGATGGCGATCTTGCCCAGCGAGATCGCCAGCGCCATGATCAGGCTTACATACATCATGCGGCCCACCGGCGCGCCGTACGAGCCGCCGCCCGAACCGGCGAACAGCGCCTGCATGTAGTTGTCGACGAAATGCTTGCCGGGAATCAGCGACATGGGCGCCGAGGCGACTTCCTGCGCCGTCTGCGTGGAAGCCACGAAGGTGACGTATATCGGGAAGGCCACCAGCGCCACCCCGCACAGCAGGATGAAGTGGGCCAGGATGTCCAGCCAGGGACGACGTTCTACCATGGTTGTTGACCTTCTGCTTTCAATACTGGACCTTGCGGTCGATGTAGCGGAACTGCAGCACGGTGAGCGCCACCACGATGGCCATCAGCACGACGGACTGCGCCGCCGAGGAGCCCAGGTCCAGCCCGCGGAAGCCGTCGCTGTAGACCTTGTAGACCAGGATGGAAGTGGCCGTGCCGGGGCCGCCCTGCGTGGTCGTGTCGATGACCGCGAACGTATCGAAGAACGCGTAGATGATATTGACCACCAGCAGGAAGAAGGTGGTGGGCGAGAGCAGGGGAAACACGATGGTCCAGAAGCGGCGCGCGGGCGAGGCGCCGTCGATGGCGGCCGCCTCGATCAGCGAGCGCGGGATCGATTGCAGCCCGGCCAGGAAGAACAGGAAGTTGTACGAGATCTGCTTCCACACCGCGGCGATCAGCACCAGGATGAGGGCCTGGTCGCCATCGAGGCGGGGGTTCCAGTTCACGCCCATGCCGTTGAGCGCCACGGCCAGGATGCCGACCGAAGGCGAGAACAGGAACAGCCACAGCACGCCCACTACCGCCGGCGCCACGGCGTAGGGCCAGATGAGCAGGGTCTTGTACAGGCCGGCGCCGCGCAGCACGCGGTCGGCCATCACGGCCAGCAGCAGCGAGACCGCCAGCCCGACGAAGGCCACCAGCGCCGAGAACACGGCGGTGACGCGGAAGGAGTCCAGATAGCTTTGCTGCGAGAACAGGTCGGCGAAGTTGGCCAGCCCGACGAACTCCGACGACAGTCCGAAGGCATCTTCCAGGCGCAGGGATTGCCACATGGCCTGGCCCGCCGGCAGGAAGAAGAAGACGATGGTGATGATGATCTGCGGCGCCAGCAGCAGGTAGGGCAGTGTCTTGTGGCCGAATACGACGCGTTTTTCCATGGAGCGGAAGTCCAGGTGAGAATACAGGCGGCCGGCCGGTAATGCCGGCCGGCCGCTACAGGCACAGGCCAAACGCACGAGGCTCCGAACCCGCTCATGCCGCGAAGTCAGGGCCCGTTTGCGGCGGCGCATGACGCATCATGCGCCAGGCCGCCTGGCGCCGGGCGAAAAGCCCGCTACTTTACACTTTTCTCGAACTTCTCCAGCAGCTCGTTGCCGCGCTTGACGATGCTCTGCAGGCCGTCCTTGGCCGGCACCTTGCCCGCGACGATGCGCTCGATCTCGGCGTCCTCGATCTCGCGGATCTGCGGCAGGTAGCCCAGGCGCAGGCCGCGCGACTGCGCGGTGGTTTCCACGTTCAGCTGCTTGACGCCGACGTCGGTGCCGGGATTCTTGTCGTAGAAGCCCTGCTTCTGCGTCAGTTCGTAGGCGGCCTTGGTCACCGGCACGTAGCCGGTCTGCTGGTGCCAGCGGGCGGCGATCTCGGGGCTGGCCAGGAACTTGAAGAACTTGGTCACGCCCTTGTAGGTCTCGGGTTTCTTGTTGGCGAAGACCCACAGCGAGGCGCCGCCGATGATGGTGTTCTGCGGCGCGCCCTGCACGTCGCTGTAGTAGGGCAGGGTCGAGGTGCCGAACTCGAACTTGGCGTTCTTGGCGATGTTGGCGCGCAGGCCGCTCGAGCCGGTGATCATGGCGCACTTGCCGCTGATGAACAGCGAGTTGGGCTCGTCGCCGCGCCCGCCGTACATGAAGATGCCTTCCTTGGCCAGCTTGGCGAGGTTGTCGAGATGGCGCACGTGCAGGGGCGTGTCGACCGCCAGGCGGGCGTCCAGGCCGGCGAAGCCGTTGTCCTTGGTGGCATAGGGCACGTTGTGCCAGGCCGAGAAGGTCTCCAGCTGCACCCAGGACGGCCAGGAGGTGGTGTAGCCGCATTCCTGGCCGGCTGCCTTCAGCTTCTGGCCGGCGGCGGCCAGCTCTTCCCAGGTCTTGGGCGGCTTGTCGGCGTCCAGGCCGGCCTTCTTGAAGGCGTCCTTGTTGTAGTAGAACACCACGGTGGAGCTGTTGAAGGGCATGGATACCAGCTTGCCCTCGGGCGACGAGTAGTACCCCGCGACCGCGCCGATGAATTGCTTGGGATCGATGGGGTCGCCCACTTCCTCGGACATCTGCTGCACCGGCTTGATGGCGCCCTTGGCGTACATCATGGTGGCGGTGCCGACTTCGAACACTTGCAGGATGTCCGGCGCGTTGCCGGCGCGAAAGGCCGCGATGCCGGCGTTCATCGATTCGCCGTAGTTGCCCTTGTAGACCGCCTTGATCTGGTAGTCGGCGTTCTGCTTGTTGAACTCCTCGACCAGGCCGTTGACGCGATCGCCGAGCGCGCCTTCCATCGAGTGCCAGAACTGGATTTCAGTGGCGGCGTGCGCCGAGGCACCGGCGAACGCGGCCATGACGGCGGCGAAAGTGAGCGCTAGACGTTGGGATCTCATGAAGGGGTTCCTCCGGTTGTAGACCATCGCATCGGCGGTTCGCGCAATGCGAAAGTGTGACACCTTATGAATTGTTTGTGACAAAGGCGTGACTTTTACACCACAGCCCGGTGCTGTCAAACGCCGGGCCGCGCCCGGCCTGCCTTCCAGGGCCGATCGCCCGGTGAGGCCATTCTGCATCCTGGGGCGGCGGTTTACAATCACGGCACTATGAAAAACGATCTCTCCATCGCGTTCATCGGCGGCGGCAACATGGCCGCCGCCCTGGCCAGCGGCCTGGCCGGCAAGGTCTGCCCGGCAGCCAATATCCATGTCGTCGACATCAATGCGGACTCGCACGCCGGCTGGCGCGCCCGCGGCATGAGCGCCGCGGCGGCGCCGGACGCCACCCTGGCAGGCTGCCGGGTGTGGGTCTATGCGGTCAAGCCGCAGCATATGCGCGAGGCCGTGGCCGGCACGCGCCCGTGGCTGCGCCCGGACACGCTGATCGTCAGCGTGGCGGCGGGCATCCGCGCCGATACGCTGGCCGGCTGGCTGGGCGAACCGGGCCAGCCATGGCAGCGCCTGGTGCGCTGCATGCCCAATACGCCGGCGCTGGTGGGGGCGGGGATGACCGGCCTGGCCGCCTTGCCGGGCGTGACCCCGCAGGACCGCGAACTGGCCGGCCAGCTGCTCACTTCGGTGGGCGAGGTGGTCTGGGTCGACGGCGACGCCGGGCTGGACGCCGTGACCGCGCTGTCGGGCAGCGGCCCGGCCTATGTGTTCCTGTTCATCGAGGCGCTGATCGCCGGCGGCCGCGCCGTCGGGCTGACCGACGAGCAGGCGCGCCAGCTGGCGCTGGGCACGCTGGCCGGCGCCACGCGGCTGGCAGCGCAATCGGATGAACCGCCGGCCGTGCTGCGCGAGCGGGTCACCTCCAAGGGAGGCACCACCGCCGCCGCGCTGGACGTGTACGCCCAGGGCGACTTCGCCGGCCTGGTCGAGCGCGCCATGCAGGCCGCCGCGCGCCGGTCGCGCGAGCTGGCCGAGGAGTTCGGCCGATGAGTTCGGCATCGCGCCGCTACGAGCCGCTGCGCAGCGGCCCGTTCCTGCTGGCGGTGTTTTGCATGGGCCTGGTGGTGGTGGGGTCCAATATCCTGGTGCAGGTGCCCCTGAACGACTGGCTGACCTGGGGCGGCCTGTCCTATCCGGTGGCATTCCTGGTCACCGACGTGCTGAACCGGCGCTACGGGCCGGACGCGGCGCGCCGGGTGGCCTGGTTCGGCTTCGCCGCGGCGCTGGCGGTGTCGGTCTGGGTGGCCTCGCCGCGTATCGCGCTGGCTTCGGGCCTGGCCTACCTGTGCGCGCAGTTGATCGACATCCGGGTGTTCGACCGGCTGCGCGACCAGCGCTGGTGGCGCGCTCCGCTGATCTCCGGCGTGATCGGGGCGGTGGCGGACACGGCGGTGTTCTTCAGCGTGGCGTTCGCCGGCTCCGATACGCCCTGGGTCACCTGGATGCTGGGCGACCTGGCGATCAAGCTGGCCGTCAATATCAGCATGCTGGCGCCGTTCCGGGCGCTGATGTGGAACCTGGCGCGGCCGGCCGAGGCGCGGCCCGCCCAGGCCTCGACGGGGCGTTGAACCGGGTCTGGGACGACGCGGCGTAAGTTTCGTGAAAGCCGCGTCGTATAAGGCTCGCGCGGCAATTCACGGCGTCATGTGTCACGCATTTCGACGGGGTCCCAAACATTGGGGATTACACGCAGTGACACGCTTCTTCCTAGCTCGCAGAATACCGGCCACATTGCTTTTTTGCCCAAGAAGCCGGCAATGCCCGTTGCGATGCGCAGCCCACCCTGTTGCGCAGTCCGATGCAAAGCCGCTCAAAACCTCTAGCCGGGAGAATTCCGCATGAAGTTTTCGCAACGCTTTACCCCGCTTGCCGTTGCACTCGGCGCACTCGCCTTTGCGGGCGCCGTGCATGCCGCCGACACGATCAAGATCGGCATTCCCCAGCCCATGACCGGTCCCAATACCCAATACGGCGACCAGATCCAGGCCGGCGCGCTCACCGCGATCGAAACCATCAACGCCAAGGGCGGCGTGAAGGGCAAGAAGCTGGAGCCCATCCTGATCGACGACGGCTGCGAACCGAAGCAGGCCGTGCCGGCGGCCAACCGCGTGGTCAACTCGGGCGCCAAGTTCGCCGTGGCGCATGCATGCTCGGGCGTGACGGTGGCCGCGGTCAACGTCTACGAACAGGAAGGCATCGTCGCCATCACCCCGGGCGCCACCTCGCCGCTGGTGACCGACACCATCAAGCCGCATTTCTTCTTCCGCACCATCGGCCGCGACGACCAGCAGGGCCCGTTCGCCGCCCGCTACATCGCCAACACGATCAAGCCCAAGAAGGTGGCCGTGCTGCACGACAAGCAGACCTACGGCTCGGGCGTGGCGACCCAGGTCAAGGACACGCTGGAGCGCAACAAGGTCAACGTGGCGCTGTTCGAGGGCATCAACGTCGGCGACAGCGACTACTCGGCCATCATCACCAAGCTGAAGTCGGCCGGCGTGGACTTCGTCTACTTCGGCGGCTACCACCCCGAGCTGGGCCTGCTGCTGCGCCAGGCGCGCGAACAAGGCCTGAACGTGCAGTTCATGGGACCGGAAGGCACCGCCAACCAGGACCTGGTGGCCATCGCCGGCCCGGCCATCGACGGGCTGCTGGTGACGCTGCCGTCGGACTTCACCAAGCTGCCTGGCAATGAAGGGGTGGTCAAGGCGTTCCAGGACGCCAAGCGCGACCCCGACGGCGCGTTCCAGATGCCGGCCTATGCCGCGGTGCAACTGCTGGCCGAAAGCATCAACGCGGTGGGCGAAGACCCCGCCAAGGTGGCCGACCACCTGCACAAGAACACCTTCAACACCGCCATCGGCAAGGTCGAGTACGACGCCAAGGGCGACCTGAAGGACTTCGAGTTCGCCGTCTTCAAGTGGGACAAGAACGGCAAGAAGACCCAGCTGTAAACACGCGACGGGCCGGCTATCCGCCGGCGCCTCAACGTACGCCCAGGTTTCCGGCTCCGGGTCGCACTACCGGAGCCGGAGCCATTTGGAGCACGAGTAAACATGTCAGACCTCATCCCACAACTTACCCAGCAGTTCTTCAACGGACTGTCCCTGGGGGCGATCTACGCGTTGATTGCCATTGGCTACACAATGGTCTACGGCATCATCGGTATGATCAACTTCGCCCACGGCGAGATCTACATGATCGGCGCCTACGTCGGCCTGGTCACGCTGACGGCCATCGGCACCAACAGCGGCCTGCCGCTGCCTTTCATCATCGCCGCCATGCTGGTGGTCGCCATCTTCGTGACCGGCGTCTACGGCTATAGCGTCGAACGCGTGGCGTACCGGCCCGTGCGCGGCAGCCCCCGCCTGGTGGCGCTGATCTCGGCCATCGGCATGTCGATCTTCCTGCAGAACTGGGTCGCCCTCGGGCAGGGCGCGCGCGACATGGCCGTGCCGGCGCTGGTCTCGGGCGCGGTGCAGTTCCACATGGGTTCCAGCTTCGACGTCACCGTACCGTATTCGCGCATCATGATCATCGTGGTGACCGTGGTGCTGATGGTGGCGCTCACGCTGTTCATCAAGTATTCGCGCATGGGGCGCGCCTCGCGCGCCTGCTCGCAGGACATGCACATGGCCAACCTGCTGGGCATCGACACCAACCGGGTGATTTCCTTCACCTTCGTGCTGGGCGCCATGCTGGCCGCGGTGGGAGGCGTGCTGATCGCCATCACCATCGGCAAGCTGAATCCGTTCATCGGCTTCCTGGCGGGCATCAAGGCGTTCACCGCCGCGGTGCTGGGCGGCATCGGCAGCATTCCCGGCGCGATGCTGGGCGGCGTGCTGCTGGGCCTGGCCGAAACCTTCGCGGCCGCCTACATCTCATCGCAATACAAGGACATCGTGGCTTTTGCGCTGCTGGTGCTGATCCTGCTGTTCCGTCCCACCGGGCTGCTCGGCAAACCTGAGGTGGAAAAAGTCTGATGACCCAACAAAGTCCTCTCAAGAATGCCACGATCGCCGCGGTCATGACCGCCGTCATCGTGACGCCGATCTTCGGCCTGCAGCTGGTGCGCCAGGGCGCGCGCACCCTGATGGAGCCGCGCTGGGACCTGGTCGCGCTGGCCTGCGCGCTGGTTTTTGCGTTCCAACTGTTGCGCCCATGGATTTCCAAGCCCTTCAAGGCGCTGAAAACAGGCCTGCCGACGCTGCCGTCGGCGCCGGCGCGCGGCCACAAATGGCTGGTCGTGCTGCTGATCGCCGTCGCGGTGATCTGGCCGTTCTTCAGCGGGCGCAGCTCGGTGGACATCGCCACGCTGGTGCTGATCTACGTCATGCTGGGCCTGGGGCTGAACATCGTGGTCGGCTTCGCCGGCCTGCTCGACCTGGGCTTCGTGGGCTTTTACGCGGTCGGGGCCTATACCTACGCCTTGCTTTACCACTGGGGCGGCTGGAGCTTCTGGGAAGCGCTGCCGTTCTCGGGCGCGGTCGCGGCGCTGTTCGGCTTCGTGCTGGGCTTTCCGGTGCTGCGCCTGCGCGGCGACTACCTGGCCATCGTCACGCTGGGCTTTGGCGAAATCATCCGCCTGCTGCTCATCAACCTGAACATGCTGACCGGCGGCCCGGACGGCATATCCGGCCTGCCCAAGCCCAGCGTGCTGGGCATGGAAATGGCGCGCCGCGCCAGCACGGAAGGCGGCCAGACCTTCCATGAGATCATGGGCTGGACCTTCCAGAACCAGCACATGGTGATCTACCTGTACCTGATGGCGCTGGCGTTGGCGCTGGCGACGCTGTTCGTCTCCACGCGGCTGATCCGCATGCCGGTGGGGCGCGCCTGGGAGGCGCTGCGCGAAGACGAGATCGCCTGCCGCTCGCTGGGCCTGAACCCCACGCGCATCAAGCTGTCGGCCTTCACGCTGGGCGCCATGTTCGCCGGTTTCGGCGGCGCCTTCTTCGCGGCCCGCCAGGGCATGGTCAACCCCGAGTCGTTCACCTTCATCGAATCGGCGCTGATCCTGGCCATCGTGGTGCTGGGCGGGATGGGCTCGCAGATCGGGGTGATCCTGGCGGCGATCCTGCTGACGGTGCTGCCGGAGCTGGCGCGCGAGTTCGCCGAATACCGCATGCTGATGTTCGGCCTGGTGATGGTATTGATGATGATGTGGCGTCCGCAGGGATTGCTGCCCATGAAGCGTCCGCATGTGGAGCTGCGCAAATGAGCGAAACCCTGTTGAAAGTATCCGGACTGACCATGCGCTTCGGCGGCCTGCTGGCCGTCGACAGCGTGGCCTTCGAGGTCAGGCGCGACGAAGTGTTCGCCATCATCGGCCCCAACGGCGCCGGCAAGACCACGGTGTTCAACTGCGTGGGTGGCTTCTACAAGCCGACCGCCGGCGAGATCGTGATGGACGGCAAGCCGATTACCGGCATGCCCAGCCACAAGGTGGCGCGCCATGGCCTGGTGCGCACGTTCCAGAACGTGCGGCTGTTCAAGCAGCTGACGGTGCTGGAGAACCTGCTGGTGGCGCAGCACACCCAGGTCGAGGCGCGCCTGCTGCCGGGCCTGCTCAAGCTGAAATCCTACCGGCAGGCCGAAGCCGAGGCGCTGACGCGAGCGGCCCAATGGCTGGACTTCATGGGCTTGCGCGAATTCGCCAACCGCGAGGCGGGCAACCTGGCGTACGGCCACCAGCGCCGCCTGGAGATCGCGCGCTGCATGATCACCAAGCCGCGCCTGCTGATGCTCGACGAGCCGGCCGCCGGCCTGAACCCGCAGGAAAAGCGCGACCTGCAGTCGCTGATCGATCAGTTGCGGCGCGAGTTCGGCGTCGCGGTGCTGCTGATCGAGCACGACATGAGCCTGATCATGGGAATATCCGACCGCATCCTTGTCATGGAACACGGCAAGCCCATCACGACCGGCATCCCCGATGAGGTGCGCAACGACCCGCGCGTCATCAAGGCGTACCTGGGGGAAGAATAAATGCTGAAGCTGGAAAACATCCACACCTACTACGGGGCCATCCAGGCGCTCAACGGCGTATCGGTGGAGGTCAAGCAGGGCGAGATCGTCACCCTGATCGGCGCCAACGGCGCGGGCAAGACCACCTTGCTCATGACGGTATGCGGCAACCCGCGCGCGCGCGAAGGCGTCATCACCTTCGAGGGCAAGGACATCACGCATGCCGAGACGCACCACATCATGCGCAGCGGCATCGCCATCTCGCCCGAGGGGCGGCGGGTCTTCAAGGATCTGACCGTGGCCGAGAACCTGATGATGGGCGGCTTTTTCTCCAGGCGCGAGGAAGTCGACGCCGGCCTGGAGCACGTCTACACGCTGTTTCCGCGCCTGAAGGAGCGCGCCGGCCAGCGCGCCGGCACCATGTCGGGCGGCGAGCAGCAGATGCTGGCCATCGGCCGCGCCTTGATGACGCAGCCTCGGCTGCTGCTGCTGGACGAACCCACGCTGGGCCTGGCGCCGTTGATCATCGCGCAGATCTTCGACATCATCCGCACCATCCGCGAGCAGGGCGTCACGGTGTTCCTGGTCGAGCAGAACGCCAACAAGGCCCTGCAAGTGGCCGACCGCGGCTACGTGCTGGAGAACGGCCGGGTGGTGCTGCACGACACGGGCGCCAACCTGCTGGTCAACGACCAGGTGCGCAAGGCCTATCTGGGCGGGTAGGCCGAGGTGCCTGTCCCCGCTGGGACAGGCACACTGCCGTGCGCCATCGAAGACGGTATCTGTCCCCGCCGGGACAGGCACCCGCGCGCAGCGTTACGCGACCAGCTTCTGCGCCTGCTGGTCGGCCTCGTAGTGTTCGATGGCGGCCAGGGCAAGCGCGTCGATGGAGTCGGTCAGCCTGATTCCCAGGCCCGGCCGCAGGGCGTGCGGGACGGCCAGGGGCAGCTCGGTGCAGCCCAGCACCACGGCATCGGCGCCGCGCGCTTTCAGGCGGGCGATGCATTCGGCGGCCGGCTCGTAGGCGAGGTCCAGGCGGTTGGCCTTGACGGCGCGGATCGAACCCATGCAGTAGCGCTCGACTTCGTCGGGCTCGGGAATGATGCAGCTGTAGCCCTGGCGCTGCAGCGTCTGCTGGTACAGCCCCAGCGCCAGCGTGGCCGAGGTGCCCATCAGGCCGATGCGTCCGCCGTGCAGGCCCTGGCGGCGCAGGTCCTGCGCCACGGCTTCGATGATGTGCAGCACGGTGCAGCCGGCCACCGCGGCCAGCGGTTCGTACCAGAGATGGGCCGTGTTGCACGGGATCGCGATCAGGCGCGCGCCGGCTTCGCGCAGGAAACGCATGCCCGCGATCATGGCGGGCAGGGGATCTTCGCCGCCCTGCGTGCGGGCATTGCTGCGGTCGGGAATGCGAGGGTCATTGAGCAGCAGCGTGGGAATGTGCTGCTGGTCGGACTGGGCAGGGGTCAGGGCCGCCAGCCGCAGCGCGAATGCCGCGCCGGCCATGGGTCCCATGCCGCCGAGTACGCCCAGGTAACAACTTTGCGTGGGGGCTGTCATCTGTACTTCCGCAGGGCGCCGCAATCGCGGCGACGCCCACCGGCGCGCGCCGTGCGCGCCAGGGTGGTCGATCTGTGAATCGGAGCCCGCATCATACCCTGCGGGCGCCAGGCGTATTACGAAAGCCCTTCGGCCTTCAGCGCGGCTTGCACCGCCGGGTCGGCCTGCATGCGCTCGAAGAACGCCGCCAGGTTGTCCTGGCCGGAAAGGTCGATCTGCTTGCCGTGGGCCCAGCGCAGGACCACGTACAGGTAGGCGTCGGCGATGGAAGGGCGGGCGCCCGCAAGGAAAGAGCGGCCCTGCAGATGGGTGTCGAGCTGGCCGAACAGGCCGCGCAGCATGGCGGCGGCCGAGGCGCGCACTTCCTCCTGCGCCGCGGCGTCGGCCACGAAGCGCTGCGGGCCGAACACCGCCGAGAAGGTCTTGTGCACGTCGGAGTTGATGAAACCCAGCCAGCGGCGCACCTCGGCGCGCGAGCGCGCCGTGCCGTCGCCCAGCAGATTCAGCTGGGGCGCCTGTTCGGCCAGGTATTCGAGGATGGCGGCGTTCTGCGTCAGGGCCCAATCGCCTTCGGTCAGCGCGGGCACCGCGCCCAGCGGATTGATCTTGAGGAACGCCGGCTCCTTGAGCGCTTCGCGCGACAGCGCATGCGTCTCGTAGGGCTTGCCGATCCATTCCAGCACGATATGGGCCGCCAGCGAGCAGGCGCCGGCCATGTAGTACAGTTTCATCGTAGAGGGTCTCCGTAGCGGGGCGCGCGCCGCGCCCCGGCCCGGGTATGGTACGCCAGTTCGATGGCGCCCCCGGCGGGCCCGCCTGTCGCATACACCAACCACCTGTCGCGGGGAGGCTTCGATGTTGCGCGTACTTGCTGCCACGATCATGCGCCATGGCGTCCTG
This sequence comes from Bordetella bronchiseptica, assembly GCF_900636925.1. Taxonomy (NCBI): domain Bacteria; kingdom Pseudomonadati; phylum Pseudomonadota; class Betaproteobacteria; order Burkholderiales; family Alcaligenaceae; genus Bordetella; species Bordetella bronchiseptica. Next base: position 2,687,727 of record NZ_LR134326.1, on the reverse strand, counting down.
CCGGCACTGCTGGCCGCCCTGGCCGCGCCGGCCACGGCGGCGCAGGTCGCGTCCGAGCCGACGCGGGCCGATGCCCGCGTCACCGAGGTGGCCGACGGGCTCGAGCATCCCTGGTCCCTGGCCTTCCTGCCCGATGGCGGCATGCTGATCACCGAGCGGCCCGGGCGCCTGCGCCACCTGGCGCCCGGCGGCGCGCTGTCGGCGCCGCTGCAGGGCGTGCCCAAGGTCGCGGCCCAGGGGCAGGGCGGCCTGCTCGATGTGGCGCTGTCGCCGGATTTCGCGCATGACCGCCTGGTCTACCTGTCGTACGCCGAGGCCGGCGAGGACCGCAGCGGCACGGCGGTCGGGCGCGGCAGGCTGTCGGCCGACCTGACGCGGCTGGACGACTTCACCGTGATCTTCCGCCAGCAGCCCAAGCTGTCGCGCGGCCAGCACTACGGCGCGCGCCTGGTGTTCGACCGCCAGGGGTTCCTGTTCGTCGCGCTGGGGGAGAACAATGACCGGCCCACGGCGCAGGACCTGGACAAGCTGCAGGGCAAGGTGGTGCGCCTGCATGCCGACGGATCGGTCCCGGCCGACAATCCCTTCGTGGGCCACGCCGGGGCGCGCCCGGAAATCTGGTCGTACGGCCATCGCAATCCGCAGGGCATGGCGCTCAATCCCTGGAACGGCCAGCTGTGGGAGCACGAGCATGGTCCGCGCGGCGGCGACGAAATCAACGTGGTGGTGCGCGGCGCCAATTACGGCTGGCCGCTGGCCACGCACGGCATCAATTACTCGGGCCTGCCGATTCCGGAGGCCAAGGGGGACACGCTGCCCGGCGGACAGGAGCCGCGGTACTGGTGGCGGCGCTCGCCGGCCATCAGCGGCATGGCGTTCTACACCTCGGACCGGTATCCGCAATGGCGCGGTTCGCTGTTCATCGGCGCATTGGGCAGCGAAGAACTGATCCGGCTGCAGCTCGACGGCGAGCGAGTCGTGGCCGAGGAGCGCCTGCTGGGCGAGCGCAAGGCGCGCATCCGCGATGTGCGCCAGGGGCCCGACGGCGGGATCTATGTGTTGACCGATGCGGCCAAGGGCGCGCTATGGCGCGTCGCGCCGGCCGCGGTTTCAGGAGGCGGATCATGAGCACGTACGAACTGATCGGCTCGCGCGGGTGCGGGTCGGCCATCGTCGAGATGGCCCTGGCGCTGGCCAATGTGCCCTATACCCTGACGGACTTGCCCTATCTGAAGCCGGGGCCGGGCCGCGACCGGCTGTTGAGCCTGAACGTGACCGGCCAGGTGCCGACGCTGGTGCTGCCCGATGGCGAAGTCATGACCGAAAGCGCGGCCATCGTCATGCACCTGCACGATGTGGCGCCGGCTGCCGGCCTGGCGCCGCCGCCCGGCAGCGCCGAACGGGCGCGCTTCTGGAACACGCTGGTGCGCCTGGTGGCGGGCGTGTATGCCACCTTCACCTACGGCGACGATCCGGCCAAGTGGACCTTGCCGGGCGATGCGGCCGAACTGCTGCGCACGCGCGTGCACGACCGGCGCGCGCAGCTGTGGCAGGAGATCGAACGCGGGGCTGGCGCGCCGCACGTGCTGGGCCGCCGTTTCAGCGCGCTGGACCTGTATGTCGTGGTCATGACGCGCTGGCGGCCGGGGCCGCCATGGTTTCAGAGCGTCTGTCCCAGGCTGGCGGCGGCGGCCCGCCGCGCGGCCGAGGAGCCCAACGTGGCGCAGGTGCTGCGGCGCCATTTCGACCCGCCGCTGGAATAGCCGGTCCGGCGCCTAGCTGCGGCGCCGGCTGGTGGCGCGCCAGGCGATGTACAGGCCGCTGCCGGCAATGAATGCCGCGCCCACGCAGTCGAGCAGGTCCGGCGTTTCGTGCCAGAACAGCCAGCCCAGCAGCGTGGCCCACAGCAGTCCGGTGTAGTCGAACGGCGCGACCACCGAAGCCGGCCCGATGCGAAAGCCCTGGGTGATCAGCGTCAGGCCGAGCGTGCTGAACAGCGCCACGCCGGCGAAAAAGGGCAGGTCGGCCCAGACCGGCGTGGTCCAGAACCAGGCCACGGCCACGGCGCTGCACACCAGTTGGCCTGCCACGATGTAGAACATCGTGGTCAGCATGCTTTCGCCGCGGCCGATGGCGCGCGCGGTCAGCATCATCACGGCGTACAGCAGCGCCGTGGCCAGCGGCCACAGCGCCGCGGCCTGGAAGCTGGCCGAGCCGGGGCGCACGATGACCAGCACGCCGGCAAAGCCTGCCGCCACCGCCAGCCAGCGCGCCGCGTCCACGCGCTCCTTCAGGACCAGCACCGACAGCGCGGTGACGAACAGCGGCGCCGCGAACGCGATGGCGGCGTTCTCGGCCAGCGGCAGCGCCTGCAGGCCCAGGTAGAAAAAAGTGGCCGAGATGACGTTGATGGCGCCACGCACCAGGTGCACCAGCGGATACTGCGTGCGCAGGGCGCGCCGCCCGCCCAGCGACGCGGTCAGCGCCAGCACGACGGGCATGGCGATCAGGGCGCGCAGGAACAGGATCTGCACCGGGCTGTAGCGCTCGCCCAGCCACTTGGCCTGGGCGTCGCTCAGGGTAAGACAGAAGATGCCCACCGCGACGCAGGCGATGCCGACCAGCGGCGAGGCGGCGCGCGTGTTCGCGGTTGCGATCATGCGGGCGCGCGCCAGGCCGCCCAGGCGACCATCGCCCATGCCGCCAGGAACGCCACGCCGCCCAGCGGGGTGACGGCGCCCAGCCAGCGGGTGCCGGTCAGCACCAGCACGTACAGGCTGCCGCAGAACAGCAGGATGCCGATGAACATGACCAGGCCGGCCATCGACAGCAGCGGCGAGCCGAAGCGCGCGCCCAGCAGGGCGACGACGAACAGGCCGAGCGCGTGGATGAGGTGATAGAGCACGCCGGTGTGCCAGATGGCCAGCAGGGTGGGGTCGACCACGCGCCTGAGGCCGTGTGCGCCGAACGCGCCGGCGCCTACGGCGACCATGATATTGAGCGCCGCCAGCACGATGAGTTGCCGATCCGTCATGAGGTTTCCTTGCATTGCGGGATACGAAAGATGCCTATGATAAGGGGCCGGCGCTCCCGCGCGCGGCGCGCCCGGTCTTGCGATGGGGTTTCATATGGAATATAATATGTTCTAAATGGAATTAACTGTCCTGTGCAGGAGGCCGCCATGAGCATTGCCATCGCCGAGAAAAGCCCCGCCCGGGGCGCGCCCAAGCGGCGCGCGCCGGCGGCGCGCAAGCGCGCCCTCGAGGAAGAGGCGCGCGTCGATTCCTTCGCCGACCTGGTCGACAGTCCCTTGATCGCCATGGCGCACGGCGTGCAGCGCGGGCTGTCGCCGCGCCTGCTCGACGACGCGGCCGATTACCTGCAAGTGCCCAAGTCCGAGATCATGGCCATCACCGAGGTGAAGGCCGCCTCGCTGTCGCGCTGGATGCGCGACGGGCAGGCGCTGCCCCTGGGCGAGTCGGACCGCCTGGCGCGGGTGGCGCGCGTGACCAAGGTGGCGCGCCAGGTGCTGGGCGGCGACGCCGAAGCGGTGCAATGGCTCAATACGCCGGTGCCCGCCCTGGGCAACGTCAAGCCGCTGTCGCTGCTGACCTCGGACGCCAGCAGCCGCATCGTCGAGGATACCCTGGCCCGCGCCGCCGCCGGGGTCTACGCTTGAGCCATGTATCGCTGTGGCGCATCGCCACCACGGCGGGCAAGTACCGCGCCGACGACCTGAGCGGCGCCGGCGCGGCGGCGGTGGGCGGGCGCTACAACAGTCCGGGCACCGCCGTGGTGTACACCTCGTCCTGCGTGGCGCTGGCGGTGCTGGAGACCGTGGTGCATTTCGCCGCGCCGGCCACCGCGCAGGCCAACCGTTACCTGATCGAGATCGTGGTGCCGCGCGCGGTGTACGAGGCGCGCCAGGTCCTGGAGGTCGACGCGCTGCACAAGCGCCATCCCTTCTGGGACGCGGTGCCGTTTGCCGAAGTGTCGCAGCGCATCGGCGACGCCTGGGTGCGCGACAACGGCTCGGCCCTGCTGCAGCTGCCCAGCGCCATCGTGCCGTGCCGCGGGGTGCCGGACTGCAATCTGCTGATCAATCCGCAGCATCCCGATGCCGCGAGCGTGCGGGTGGCGCGGCGCGAGAAGTTCATCTACGATCCGCGCCTGGCGCCCGGCGGGCCGCGCCAGTGAGGGCCATGCCCCGCGGCGCCACGTCCTGTACCCGTCCCGCGGCAGCCTGATCCCCTTGCCGGGCGCAGGGCTACCGGCCCGGCCGCGCGGCCCGTGCGGCACAATGGGATTTTTGGCGCAAGGCGAGGCGGCAATGCGGATTCGAAGCGGCTGGATGCAATGGTTGGGCGCGCTGGCGCTGTGGTGCGCGGCGGCCGGCGCGGGCGCGGCCCAGCAGGCGCCGCTGCGCATAGGCGTGATCGCCAGCGTGGCCAACGAGGCCACCGAGATCGCCATCGCGCAGGCGCGGGCGCAGGGGCTGGAGGTCAAGCTGATCGAGTTCAACGACTGGGTCATGCCCAACATCGCCGCGGCCGAAGGCTCGATCGACGCCAATTTCTTCCAGCACGAGCCTTTCCTGCAATTGTTCAACCGCAGCCGGGGCACGCACCTCACGCCGATCGCGTACGGTTATTCCACCACCATCGGCCTGTTCTCGAAGAAACTGAAGAAAGGCGATGCCATCCCGCAGGGCGCGACCATCGCCGTGCCCAACGACCCGGTCAATACCGGGCGCGCGCTGCAGCTGCTGGCCTCGATCGGGCTGATCGGGCTCAAGCCCGGCGCCGGGCACCAGGCCACGCTGCAGGATGTCACCGACAATCCGCGGCGCATCAAGCTGGTGCAGCTGGAAGGCTCGCAGTCGGCGCGCACCTTCGACGACGTAACGGCCTCGGTCACCTACACCACCTTCGCCAAGCACGCGGGCATCGACGAAAAGGACGGGCTGGCATTCGACAACACCGACCCCGAGACGGTGCGCCGCTACGCCATCCGCTGGGTCGCCACGCCCGAGCGGGCGCAGGATCCGCGCTTGCTGGCCTTCATCCGCATCTACCAGTCCTCGCCCGAGGTCAAGGCGACCCTGCGCCGCCTGTATGGCGAACTGATCGACTTCCCCTGGGAGTGAGGGGACCGCGCCTTACAGACGGCGCAGCAGCCCGGGCGCCATGGCGGTGCAGCGCGTCACGCCCAGCATGGCCATGTTGCGGTCGATCTCCTCGCGCAGCAGGCCGATGGCGTGCGCCACGCCGGCTTCGCCGCCCACCGCGGCGGCATAGTTGAAGGGCCGGCCCAGGAACACGAAGCGCGCCCCCAGCGCCAGCGCCTTGAGCACGTCGCCGCCGCGCCGGATGCCGCTGTCCATCATGACGGCCATGGCGCCGGCCGCCTCGGCGATGTCGGGCAGCACGCGCAGGGGCGCGCAGGCGCCATCGAGCTGGCGCCCGCCGTGATTCGAGACGATGATGCCGTCGGCCCCATGGGCGCGCGCCAGGGCGGCGTCGCGCGGATGCATGATGCCCTTGATGACCAGCTCGCCGCGCCAGGACCGGCGGATGCGCTGCACATGGCTCCAGTCCAGGTGGTCGCGCGCCGAGAAATCGCGCAGCACGTTGGCCGACAGGATGGGCGCGCCGCGCGTGGCGAACGAGTTCTCGAAATGCGGCATCCCGTGCGCCAGCAGGGTGCGCAGGAAGGTGCCGGCCAGCCAGCGCGGGCGGCTCAGGCCGTCCCAAGCCAGCCGCAGGCCAGGCTTGAGCGGGGTGGAGAAGCCCGTGCGCACATTGTTCTCGCGGTTGGCCGAGACTGGAATATCCACGGTCAGCACCAGCGTCCGGTAGCCGGCGCGCGCCACGCGCTCGACCAGCGCGTCGATGCGCGCGGGGTCGCCGGGCAGGTAGGCCTGGAACCAGGTGCCCGGCGCCTGGCGCGCCACTTCCTCGAGCGGGATGAGCGACGATCCGCTCATGATGGCGGGGATGCCCGCCGCGCGCGCCGCGCGGGCCAGCACGATGTCGCCGCGGTAGGCCGACAGGGCGCTGATGCCCATGGGGGCGACGCCAAAGGGCGCGGCCCATTCCTGGCCGAAGAGCTCGGTGCGCGTATGGCGCGCCGAGACGTCCACCAGCACGCGCGGCAGGAATCCGTATTCGGCGAAGGCGCGCCGGTTGTCGTCGTGTGCCTGGTTGTCCTCGGCCGCGCCCGCCACGTAGCCGAAAATCGGCCGCGGCAGGCGGCGCCGCGCCGCCGCTTCGAAGTCATTGAGCGACAGCAGCTTGCGCAGCGAGGCGGGAACGGCGGCGGCGCGGGCGGCGGAGGCGGCGGACAGGGGCAGTGCGGAAGACGACATGAGAGCTCCAGAAACGGCGGCGATGGCCAGGCCGCAATCTAGCAAGCCCTCATGTATCGATAAAGCGAATTTATTATGAGATGTTTATTCGCTTTCTGGAAATGAAATGGCGGTGCTGGCGGGCAATGCCAGGGTTTCGCCCATCCGTACCGGCCCGCGTACCGAGGGCAGGTCCAGCCAGCGCAAGCGCTTGGGGCCGAACAGCACGATGACGGTGGAGCCCAGCTTGAAGCGGCCCATTTCGGCGCCCTTGTCCAGATGGATGGGCGCACGGGCGGCGGCGTCGTAGCGGACGCTGCGCACCTGGCGCTTGTGCGGCGTCACCAGGCCGGCCCAGACGGTTTCGATGGACGCGACGATCATGGCGCCGACCAGCACCAGCGCCATGGGGCCATGCTCGGTGTCGAACAGGCAGGCCACGCGTTCGTTGCGCGCGAACAGTTCCGGCACGCTGCGCGCGGTCAGCGGGTTCACGGAAAACAGGCGGCCGGGCACGTGCACCATTTCGCGCAGCGTGCCGGCCAGGGGCATGTGCACGCGGTGGTAGTCGCGCGGCGACAGGTAGATGGTGGCGAACTGGCCGCCGGCAAACGGCGCGGCGCGCTCGGCGTCGCCGCCCAGCAGGTCGGTCAGCCCGAAGCTGTGGCCCTTGGCCTGGAAGATGCGGCCGTTGTCGATGGCGCCGATCTGGCTGATGGCGCCGTCGGCCGGGCACAGCGCCGCGCCGGGCTCGTCGTCCAGCGGGCGGGCGTCCGGCTTGAGCGCGCGCGTGAAGAAGTCGTTGAAGCTGGCGTAGGCCAGCGGGTCCTCGACCAGGGCTTCGCTCATGTCGACGTTGTAGCGGCGTACGAAGCGCGCAATCATGCGGTTCTTGATTTCGGGGGCGCGGCAATCCGCCACGCGGCCCATCAGGCGCGAGACCAGGTGATGCGGAGCGAGATACTGGCTGGCGAGAAAAAGCTGGTCTTTGAAAGGCATGTATGGGTTCGGCGAACGGCGCCGGGCAGGCGCCGCACTGGTGGGAACGGATACAGACGGGCCGCGCGCGGCGTCCGTGGCGACAGGCGGCAATTGTAACGTGGAATGGGCGCGCGCCCGCGTTGGTCAGGGCTGGGGCAGGCGCTCGACCGGCACGTCGGCCGGCACGCGCGTCAGGCGCTCGCGGTCGATGCGGCGGCTGACGAAGCTGGTGCTGCGCGCGGCGGCGTTGCGCAACAGCACCGACAGCACGGCGCCCTTGTCCTGGATCCAGCGCGGCTTGGCGCGCAGCAGCTTCATGGCGCTGTCGGGGTTGCCCATCCGGTAGTTCATGCCGTTGATGGCGGTGGTGCGCTTGCCGTCGAAATGGGTCTCGTCGAGCTCGGTGATGGCGGCCGCGTCCAGGTTGTTGCAATCGTGTTCGACGCGATAGACGAACTTGATGCCGCTGTGCGGATCCTTGATGACCACCAGCTTGTCGGCGCCCGAGATATCCGAAAGCATGCCCACGACGATGGACTCGACCCATTGGTTGCCGCGCTGCTCCTCGGTGTACAGCAGGATGGTGGCGGGCGTGGGACGGGCGGATTCGGTCATGGGCGGTGCGGTCGTAGAGGGGCGCTCGCTGCGCGGCAGCCGCATGATAGGCGCGGCCGGCGCGCGGCAAAGGCGCGAACAACGGGCCTTGCGCCGCGTTGTTCGGCGGCGCCCGCCGCCGGCGCTCAGCCCGCCGGGATGAACTCGGGGCGCAGAACGCCGCGCAGGCGCTCGTAGGGAATGAGGATTTCCGGCTGTCCGTGCGAATACGGCGCGATGGTATAGGCGTCGTACTTGACCACCAGCCCCTGGCGGGTGAGGGCGAAATTGGTGGTTTCCTGGAACGGCCACATGCGGTCGTAGGCGGCGCGGTCGCGCTGCGCGTCTTCGTTGGCGGCCAGCCATCGCTGGTGTGCCTCGCGCATGGCGACGACATACTCGGCCTTGCGGCTGGGGATCAGGACCTCGTCCAGCGTCAGCGGGCGGCCCTGGCCGCGTTGCCAGTTCAGGTAATGCGTGGCGGGGATGCCGTGCGCCGCGCCGGTCAGGAACTGGGTGGTGCCCAGCTCGACGGCGACGATGTCGCCCACCACGTCCTTGACGCTGGCCTTGAAGTAGGTGGCGTCGCGCGCCTGGGCGGTTTTCCAGAAGTACTGCGTGTATTCGGACAGCGTCTGGTAGCGGCCGCGCAGGTTCTGGTCCACGCCGGTCATGGCGGCCAGCTGGCGGTCGACCAGCTCGCTCAGGGCCGGGATGCCGGGGAAGGACACGCTGTCGATCTCGACGCGCGGGCATTCGCCGGTGCAGCCCGGCTTGGCGCTGGCCCATTGGATGCGCTCGGTGCGCACGTCGCCGATGGTGGCCGGCTCGGCGCCGGCCGCGGCGGGAGCGGCGCCGGCCAGCGTGATGTCGGCCGGCGGCGCGCTGCCGCAGGCGGCCAGCAAGGCCAGCGCGCCGGCGGCGCAAAGCAGTTTCAGGCGGGGCGGGGGCAGCGCGGTCGCGCGGTACTTCATGGGCGTTGCTCCAAGAGGGCGGAAGGCATCAGGGAACGAGGGCAGTCCATTCGGGGCTGGAGAATTTTTCCTCGGCCTGGCGTTGCGCCGCCTGCAGGGTGGCCGCGCCGATCTCGGCGGGCGTCAGGCGGCACATGCCGGCAAAGGTCTGCAGCATGCGTTCGATAATGGTATCGCGAGCCAGGCCGGTCTGGCTGCGCAGCGGGTCCACGCGCTTCCTGGCGCTGGTCGTGCCCTTGTCGGACAGCTTCTCGCGGCCGATGCGCAGCACCTCGACCATCTTGTCGGCGTCGATGTCGTACGACATGGTGACGTGATGCAGCACCGCGCCGGCGCGGCGCGCCTGGGCGGCGCCGCCGATCTTGCCCGCGTCCGAGGCGATGTCGTTGAGCGGCTGGTACCAGGCCTTGATGCCCAGCTCGTGGAGGGCGCGGATGACCCAGGCATCCAGGAAGGCATACGATTCCTGGAAGCTCATGCCGGCCACCAGCGCCTGCGGCACGCTCAGCGAATAGGTGATGGTGTTGCCCGGCTCGACGAACATCGCGCCGCCGCCGCTGACGCGGCGCACCACGGTCACGCCGTGGCGGCGCGCGCCGTCGGGGTCCACCTCGTTCCTGAGCGACTGGAAGCGCCCGATGATGACGGCCGGCTGCGACCATTCCCAGATGCGCAGCGTGGGCGGACGCTGGCCCGCGCCGACCTCGTCGGTGATGGCGGCGTCCAGCGCCATGTGCAGCGCCGGCGGCAGCGGGCCCGGGTGGATCAGTTGCCAGTCGTAGTCGGTCCAGGCGGTGCGGTTCATGACAGCGCCCTCTGCACGACCACGGCCACCGCCTCGGGGCTGAAGCCGAACAGCTCGGCCTCGGCCGGCAATGCAGCGCGCACGGCCTGCGCGATGCCTTCGGCGCCGGCGTCGGCCGGCAGCCCGTCCAGGCCGCGGTTGATGGCCTCCAGCGCCTCGGGCGGCTCGAGGAAGAAGTCGCCCGACAGGCGCACCTGGCGCAGGCGGCCCTGCGCGACCTCCAGGTCTATGACGACCAGCTTGCCGCCGGGAACTTTGTATTCGCCATGCATGGCCGGGATTCCTTTCATGCCAGGTCCAGTTTCATGCCCTCGTGCGTGGCCTTGAAACCCAGGGATTCATAGAAGCGCCGGGCGTCGGCGCGCTGCTTGTCGGTGGTCAGCTGCACCAGGCCGCAGCCCTTGTCGCGGCACTGGGCGATGGCCCACTCGAACAGCGCGCGGCCGGTGCCCGCGCCGCGCTCGCTGGCCGCCACCCGCACGCTTTCGATCTGCCCGCGCCACAGGCCGCGGCGCGACAGCCCGGGAATGAAGCTGAGCTGCAGGCAGCCGATGATCTGGCCGGCGCGCTCGACCACCGCCAGGAACTGGTTGGGATCGCGGTCGATGGCGCCGAAGGCCGCCAGATAGGCCGGCTGCGGCGGCATGGTCGGGTCTTCGCGCTGCTGGCCGAAGGCGTCGTCGGCCAGCAGCGCGATGATGGCCGGCAGGTCGGTCGCGGCGGCGCGGCGGAAGCTGAGCGTGGCGGTCATGGCGGCCTCGCTCAGCGGCGCACGTTGGCGGCGGTCTGGCCGAACAGCACGCGGCGGGACTCCTCGGTGTCGACCGACGGCTTGGTGTTGATCCGGTCGGCCAGCGCGTAGGCGCGCTGCGTGGCCGGGCGGGCGCCGATGGCCTCGAACCAGCGCTTGAGGTTCGGAAACTCGTTCAGGTCCTGGCCCTGGCGCTCGTGCGGCACGATCCAGGGATAGGCCGCCATGTCGGCGATCGAGTAGTCGCCGGCGACGAACTCGCGCTGCGCCAGCTGGCGGTCGAGCACGCCATACAGGCGGTTGGTTTCCTTGACGTAGCGCTCGATGGCGTAGGGGATGCGCTCGGGCGCATAGGCCGAGAAGTGGTGGTTCTGGCCGGCCATGGGGCCCAGTCCGCCCATCTGCCAGAACAGCCACTGCAGCACGTCGGCGCGCCCGCGCAGGTCGGCGGGGATGAGTTGGCCGGTCTTCTCGGCCAGGTACAGCAGGATGGCGCCGGACTCGAACAGCGGGATCGGCGCGCCGCCATCGGCCGGCGCCTGATCGACGATGGCCGGGATGCGGTTGTTGGGCGCGATGGCCAGGAATTCCGGCTGGAACTGCTCGCCCTTGCTGATGTTGACGGGGTGTATGCGGTAAGGCAGGCCGGTCTCTTCGAGAAAGAGCGTGATCTTGTGGCCGTTGGGAGTCGTCCAGTAGTAGAGATCGATCATGGCGCGTCCTGAGCGAATGCCGGGCGGAGCCGGCGGGCAGCCGTCATGATAGCGGGTCGCGCCGCGCGGGCGCGCCATGTCCACGTCAGCGGGTCGGGCAGGGGCGCCGCTAGGGCGTCGGGCCGGGCGCGGCGCAGGCGCGCGCGATGTCGTGGCGCAGCGATTCGGGCGTGTGGGCGGGCGCGTAGCGCCGCAGCGGCAGGCCGTCGCGCCCGACCAGGAATTTGGTGAAATTCCATTTGATGGCGCGGGTGCCCAGCAGGCCGGGCTTGCGTGCCTTCAGCCAGCGGTACAGCGGGTGGGCGTGGGCGCCGTTGACGTCGATCTTGGCGAACAGCGGGAAGCTGATGGCGTACTGGGTTTCGCAGAACTGCGCGATGGCGGCCTCGTCGCCCGGCTCCTGGCGCCCGAACTGGTTGCACGGAAATCCCAGGACGACAAAGCCTTCGTTGCGGTACGAGCGGTACAGTTCTTCCAGGCCCGAGTACTGGGGCGTGAACCCGCAGCGCGAGGCGACATTGACCACCAGCGCCACCTGGCCGCGAAAATCGGCCAGCGCGCGTTCCGCGCCCGTTATGGTGGGGGCGCTGAAGTCGTACATGGTGTTCATGCAGGCTCTCCAGGGGGACGGTTCAGGCCGCAGCGGCCTGCGTGGCCAGTGTAGCGCCAGCGCGCCGTCCGTGGCGTGCGCGTCAGACCAGCTTGAGGTCGAGCGGACGCGCGCCCGGAAACACGGCCTGCAGGCGTTGCGCGTCGAGGCCATACAGGCGGCCGAACAGGCCCGCGAACAGCGCGCGGTAGTCGGTCAGCACGGGGTAGTCGCGATCCTGGAACAAGGTGTCGCGCTTGACCGCCACCTGCTCGCCGGCGATGCGTCCGCCGCGCACCCCGCCGCCCAGCACCCAGTACACGCTGCCATGGCCGTGGTCGGTGCCCTTGTTGCCGTTCTCGCGCAGGGTGCGGCCGAATTCGCTGATGACGACCACGGTGGTATGGCGCCAGGCCGGGCCCATCGCCTGCGCGTAGGCGGCCAGCGCGCGTCCCAGCTGGCCCAGCTTGGTGGCCAGCACGCCGTTGGCCGCGCCCTGGCCGACGTGGGTATCCCACCCGCCCACGTCCACGAAGCCGAGGTTGTAGCGCTCGGCCATGAAAGTGCCGATGCGGCGCGCCTCCTGCTCCAGTTTCTCGGTGCTGCCGGCACCGCCGTTGGCCTCGCGCATTTCGGCCTCCAGCGCGGCGCGCGCCTGGCCCATGGCGGCCAGGCCTTCGTTGACCGAGGCATCCAGGCCGGTGCCCTGGTACATCTGGGCGATGGCGCTGCTGCTGTCGGCCGTCAGGCGCGACTTGCGCTTGGCCCCGCCCAGGTCGATATTGGGCACGCGCGCCTGGCCGCGGAAGATCTGCGGCACGTCCTCGGTGAAGGCCGCCGGCCTGCCGGCCTTGCCGTCGAGCTGGGCGGCCAGCCGGTTGAGAAAGCCGGAGGCGGGCGCGGCGCCGCTGCCGCCGGCGCGGCCCAGCTCGATGCGGTTCTGGGTCTCGAAGTGGCTGCGGCTGGCGTCGTCGGTGCCGGCGAAAGGAACGAAGGCCAGCTCGCCGCGTTGGTAGAACGGCAGCAGGCTGTCCTTGACGGCCGGGTGCAGGGCCCAGCCGTCGGACAGCGCGGCGGCGGCGTCGCGGGCAATGGCGATGTGCGGACGGGACTCGTAATAGAACTCGCTGGTCGTGGGCACGAGCAGGCTGGCGGCGTCGTAGGCGCCGCGCATGAACACCACCAGCAGGCGGGTGTCGGGCGGGCCGGCGGCCAGCAGGCGGGTGCCGTACAGGGTGAGCGGGGCGGCGGCGGCCAGTTTGAGCAGTTGGCGTCGGTGCATGGCGATTCCTGGAATGCGGGCGTTCAGCGGCGCATGAATTCCGGCGAGGCCAGCAGGTAGGTATTGGCGTCGCGGACGTTGGGGGCCGATTCGATGGCGCGGCGCGTGGCCGGCGACAGCGCCGAGAACGGCCCCGCGCCGGCGCCATAGGCCTGGACCAGGGGCGGCAGGGGCGGCACGCGCGGCCTGTCGTCGCGGTCGGCGCGGTAGAAGGTCGCGGGCGCGGCGGCAATGGCGCGCGCCGCCTCGAAGCGCGTGGTCATCTGTCCGGAACCGGCCCAATCGGATTCGTTCATGGGATAGCCGTCCGGCGTCAGCCGCTGGTAGAGCGGCTGGCCCATGCGCTTGAGCCAGTCCAGCGCGGCGTCGGGATTGCGCAGCGGTCCCCTGCCGTCGTAGGCCAGGCGCAGGGCCGAGTACAGGTAGTGGGCCGGGTCCTTGAATTTTCCGCGCGCCAGCGAAGCCTCGAATTCGGGCGACTCGAACATGGCGGCCAGCGTGGCGGCGATGTCGCCGTCGCTGCCCTGGAACGCGCGCGCCATCCGCTGCACCAGCGCATCGGGCGGCTGGTCGGCCACGAAGTACTGCGCCAGCTTGCGGCTGACGTGGCGGGCCGTGGCGGGATGGCGCGCCAGCAGGTCGAGCGCCTCGTCCAGTTCGGCCAGGCCGCGCCCGCCGCGTATGGTGTGGCCCAGCACGGTCTTGTCGCCGTGGTCATGGCGCCCCGGTTCGAACAGGAACAGGCCGTCTTCGACCAGCTGCTCGCGCTGTGCGGGCTTGACGCGCGGCGCCTCGCCGGTCTGGTTCAGGCCCACGCCCGTGAGCACGCGCGCCAGTTCCTGCACGTCGCGCTGGCTGTAGCCGCCTTGCACGCCCAGGGTGTGCAGCTCCAGCAGTTCGCGCGCGTAGTTCTCGTTGATGTGGCCGGCGCTGTTGCGGATGTTGTCCAGGTAGATCAGCATGGCGGGCGAACGGGCGGTGGCGGCCAGCAGGTCGCGGAACTTGCCCAGCGCATGCGGCCGTATGGCCTGGTCTTCGTAGGCGTCGAGCACCGTGCCGACGTTGGCCTTGCCGGCGTAGACGCTGAAGTGGTTCATCCAGAACCAGGTCATCTGCTCCTGCAACTGGTTGGGGGAATAAAGCGCCAGCCAGACGGCGCGCTGCATGGTTTCGTTGGCGCGCTGGCGCGACACCATGCGGTTCTCGCGCGAGGCCGCCAGCTTGCGGGCGGGGTCTTCGATCTGGCGGATTTTCGCGGTCCGCGCGCGTTGCGCCAGCAGCGCGTCGCGCGCCGGCACGCGCGTGATCGACAGCGCGTCGATCCGGGCCTGCACCGCCGGCGGCAGCGCGGCCGGCCGCGGCCGCAACTGCTCCTGCAGATAGACGGTCCAGCTCAGCCGCTGCGCGCGGGCCAGTTCGGCGGGGGTGACGCCCCAGCTGACGCGGTCGACCTGGGCGGCCAGGCGTTGCGGGCCGGCCGGGGCGGCTTGCGCGGCGGCCGGCGCGGCCGGCGCGCTGGCGGCGGCGCCGGCCAGCAGGGCGGCGCAGGCCAGCCGGCGCCAGACTTTCATCCACGATGGAAACAGCACGATCGATGGCACAGTGGGTTCCTGCATTGTTCAGGTATCGGATCGCACTATGGCGGAATAATTCGCCCTGCACATCGATTTGATACGCACCGACACAGACGGTTTTCCCCTGTCGGAACGCGGACATGCGGGCGTCGCGGCGGGAGCTGGCCTATCATGAACGAACGCGGCGCCCTGGGGCGCCTTTGCCGGAGAGGCCCTTATGCAAGCCATGACCGAGCGCCTGGAAGCCATGCTGGCGCAGGGTACCGACAACATGTTGTTGCGTTTCACGCTGGGCAAGACCTACGCCGAACACGAACAATTCGACGCGGCCTTGCCGCACCTGCGCGCGGCGCTCGATTTCGATCCCACGTACTCGGTCGCCTGGAAGTGGCTGGGCAAGACGCTGCAGGGACAGGGCGACCGCGCCGGCGCGCGCCAGGCCTGGGAAAGCGGACTGGCGGCCGCGCAGTCGCGCGGCGACCAGCAAGTGGTCAAGGAATTGCAGGTTTTCCTGCGGCGATTGGCGCGCGAAGACGCGCAGCACGGCGGCTAGGGCGCGGCGACCGCGCCACACCCTATGTAAAATTTACAAACAGATGTGACGCCGGCGCCATGGACGCGGCCAGTGGCGCCCGCCGGCGCGGTCAATTCGTGAAACACCGTCGCGGCGCCCGCATCTTGACGCAACCCAGGGCTGGACATGTAATCGCCTCATCAGCTCGTGAGCACCGAAGACTGCAATGGGAAACCTGAAGGATCTCCACCCGCCCGTGGCGCGAGGGCAAGCACATACCGCCAAGGGGGCCCGGGTAGCCCTGCAGAACCTGTGGGGCGCCGCAGGCCTGCCCGACGAGGCGCTCGACCACGTCGAGCTGCATGGCGCCGAGCCGGTGCTGCCCTCGTCGTTCGCCGTCGGCACGGCCGCCCAGGCCAGCATCGCGGCCGCCGCGCTGGCCGCGGCCGAGATCTGGCATCTGCGCGGCGGGCAGCGCCAACGCGTGGCGGTGGACATGCGCCACGCGGCGCAGGAGTGCCGCAGCTACTTCAAGATCAACGGCGTGACGCCCAATATCTGGGACAAGATCACCGGCGTCTACCCATGCGGCGACGGCGGCTGGGTGCGCATCCATGCCAATTTCCCGCACCATCGCGACGGCGCGCTGGCGCTGCTGGGCTGTCCGCCCGGCGAGGCCGCGACCCGCGAAATGGTCGAGCGCGCCTTGGCGCGCTGGCGCGCGGGCGATTTCGAGCAAGTCGCCGCCGATGCCGGCATGGTGGTCGCCGCCATGCGCAGCTTCGATCAATGGGACCGCCATCCGCAAGGCCTGGCGACCGCTTCGCAGCCGGTGGTGCGCATCGAACGCATCGACAACGCCGATCCGCGGCCTCTGCCCAAGTACGGGCACGAGGCCACGCCGCTGCAGGACATCCGCGTGCTCGATCTCACGCGCATCATCGCCGGCCCGGTATGCGGACGCGCGCTGGCCGCCTACGGCGCCGACGTGATGCTGATCAATTCGCCGCATCTGCCCAATATCGACAACATCATCGACACCAGCCGCGGCAAGCTGTCGGTGCACGCCGACCTCGAGACCGCCGACGGCCGCATTGCGCTGGGCAATCTGTTGCGCAGCGCGCATGTGTTCGTGCAGGGCTACCGGCCCGGCGGCCTGCAGGCGCTGGGTTTCGGCCCGGAGGACGCCGCGCGCATCCGTCCCGGCATCGTGTACGTGTCGCTGTCGGCCTACGGCGATAGCGGTCCGTGGGCCGGCCGGCGCGGCTTCGACTCGCTGGTGCAGACGGCCACCGGCTTCAACCATGCCGAGGCCCAGGCGGCCGGGCAGGAAGCCCCCAAGGCCATGCCTGTGCAGATCCTCGATCATGCCAGCGGCTACCTGATGGCCTTCGGCGCGCTGGCCGCGCTGGCGCGCCAGCGTATCGAGGGCGGCAGCTGGCACGTGCGCGTGTCGCTGGCCAGCACGGCGCGCTGGCTGCGCGAGCTGGGACGCGTGCCCGACGGGCTCGCCTGTCCGATGCCGCCGATCGAGGAGCTGCTGTATGCCGAGGAGTCGGGGTTCGGCGAGCTGACCGCCGTGCGCCACGCGGCGCAGTTCTCGTTGACGCCGGCGCGCTGGACGCGGCCGGCCATGCCACCGGGTTCGCACCCGACCGTGTGGCCGTTTCGCTGAATGCAGGCGGCCGCGGGTAGACTATAGGGTGGCCTGATGTTCCACCGAGGAGTCTGCATGTCTGCCACCATCTACCACAACCCGCGTTGCAGCACGTCGCGCAACGTGCTGCAAATGCTGCGCGACGCGGGCATCGAGCCCACCATCATCGAATACCTGAAGACGCCGCCGTCGCGCCAGACGCTGGCCGGCCTGATCCAGCAGTCCGGGCTGAGCGTGCGCGAGGCGGTGCGCGCCAAGGAGCCGATCTACCAGGAACTGGGCCTGGACGGCGTGGACGACGAGGGCCTGCTCGATGCCATGGTCGACAACCCCATCCTGATCAACCGGCCTTTCGTCGTCACCGAGCGGGGCGCGCGCCTGTGCCGCCCGGCCGAGAGCGTGCGCGAAATCCTGCCGTAGGCGGCGGCTTCAGAACCTGCGCGCCCGATTGAGGGCGAGTGATTGCGGCCTGGCGCGGCAAGACGCGCCAGGCCGCTTTCGTTGACGGCCGGATGCGCGCGGGCGTCTATTTCTTCCTGGCCTGCCAGTCGCGCAAGGCCTGCAGGGTGTTGGCGACGTGGCGGTCCGGGCTCATGTCCGTGAACTCGTAGACGATGCGGCCCTGCGGCGATATCACGTATGAAATGCGCTGGGCGTATTCGGGCCGCCTGTCGTGCACGGCATCGTAGGCCTTCATGATGGCGCCGTCTGCATCGGCGGCCACCGGAAATTTGCCGCGGCATTCGCTGACCGAGAATTTGCGCAGGGTTTCGATGTCGTCGCCGGAGACGCCGATGACGGTGGCGCCCAGCGCCCGATACTGGTCGATGGCCTCGGCGAAATTGCGGGCCTCGATGGTGCAGCCCTGGGTGAAGGCCGCCGGATAGAAGTACAGCACCACCGGCCCCTGGCGCAGCGCCTGCGCCAGTTCGAAGGTGAAGGTGTTGCCGCCTTGCGAAGCCTGCGCGCTGAAATCGGGCGCGGGCGCGCCCACCGGCAGGGCGGCGTGCGCGGCGGGCGCCGCGATGGACAGGAGGGCGGCCAACAGCAGTGCGGGGCGTGACATGATGAACTCCGGATGGGCAGGGCCCGGCGAGGCGGGCCGATGCCCTTACTGTAGCGGCCTCGCGGCGGATCGGTCCAGCAGGACGGAAGGACCTAGCCGTCGCGCCCGCGTCCGCCGCCGTTGCCGCGCTCGCCCGGGCCGCGTTCGGCCTTGCCCCCGCCGTCCTGGCGGCCAGGCGCGCGCGGCTGCGAGGCGGCGCGCTCTGCCTGGGGGCGCGATTCGGCGCGCGGCGCCGGCGCGGGGCGCGATGACCGCTCGGGAGGGCTGCCGGCGTCGCGCCGCGGTTCGGCCGGCCGCGCGCGCTCGGGGCGCGGCGCGTTGTGCTGGCGCGGGGCGCTTTCCTGGCGCGGCGTGCTTTGGTTGCGGCGGACGTTTTCCTGGCGGGTATTTTCCTGGCGCGCGCCGGCCTGGCGCGGGACGCTGTCCGGGCTGGGGCGCGCGTCCCGGCGCGGCGCGGAAACATCGCCGGCGCGCGGGCCGCCTTGTCCGGCCGGCCCCCGCGCACCGGGCGCAGGCGCGGCCTGGTCGCGGCCGCGCTCGGACAGCGGGTGTTCGAGCGCGGTGCGGGCCGGGCCGCGGCGCGCGCCGCCGTCGAATTGGGCGCGGTCACGGCCGGCCTGGCGGGCGTGGTCGCGTTGCATGTCGGTGGGCGGCGTGTGGCGCTCGCGCGCGGCGGCCATCTCGCGCGGGTCGGCGCGCCGCTGGATGCCGCGCGGTCCGCCGTGGTAGCCGACGCGGCTCCTGTCGATGTGCTGGACGACCACCCTGCGTTCGTAGACGTGGGTGACGCGCGTGATGTTCACATTGGTGACGGCGCGGTTGTAATAGAAGCGGTCGCGGTTCCAGTAGCCGCCTACGTAGCCGAAGCCGATGTAGCCATAGCCGTAGTTGATGCCGCCGTAAAAGCCGATGTGCGGACCCCAATAGCCGCGCCGCCACCGGTAGTAGCCGGCATCGTAGGCCCAGTAGCCCGGCGTCCACAACGCGCCCGGGTAGGGCGCCAGCATCCAGACGCCGGGCACCCAGTAGAACCCCAGGGCGTTGAGCGCCCAATAGCCCGGCACCCAGATGTAGCCGTCGCCCGGCACGGGCGGTTGCTGGTAGACCGGCAGGGGCGGCGGGGCCTCGCGGGCCACTTCGACGGGGGCCAGGTTGGCGGCGGCGGGGTCGCCGCCGGCGGGCTCGTCGTAGGCCGGTTCAGGGTCGTAGCCGACCTGCGCCAGGGCAGGTGGCGTACTCACGCCCAGGGCCAGGGCCAGGGCGGCGAGAGGGGCTTTGGCAGTATGCATGGCAATCCGCCGCGAGCGGCGTCCATAAATCCCGATGTCAGGATTAGGCCGTCGTTTCGGCCTTGGGGTTCGCCAGCGTAACGGGTTGGAAACACAACAAGCGTGACAGTTGATTACCAAGCGTCCAAAAAAAACAGGGCCGCCCGAGGCGGCCCTGCGATCGCGGCGCGGCGGCGCGGCGCTTAGTTCCAGCGACCGCCCGACCCGGCCAGGCTGAAGCGGCCCGCGCCCATGAAGGCCAGGGCGAGCGCGCCGAACAGGAACATGCCCTGCAGCTCCAGGGCCCAGCCGCCGGTGTTGCTGATGGAGAACAGTTGGCCCATGTGGGCCAGCAGAATGGCCACCACCATGTTGAGCACGACCAGCAGGGCGCCCAGGCGGCAATAGATGCCCAGGATGATCAGCAGGGGGCCGACGATTTCGCCGACGTAGGCGAAGTAGGCGAGGAAACCGGGCAAGCCATGCGAAGACAGCATGCCGGCGATGCCGCCCACGCCGCTGCTCAGTTTGGCCAGACCGTGCATGATGACCAGAATGCCCAGCGCAAGGCGAAGAATCAGCTTGCCGGCGTCGTCAGATTTAATCATGGGGATCTCTATGTTCCAGAAGTTGATCGGCGTACAGGAGCGTAAGGGGCAAGAAAAAGAGTTAGGAAAACTTCCTTACAAGCGCGCTAATTATTGCAAATTCCGCGCAGAATACAAGAGTGAATAGGTAGGATAAAGTTGCTGGAATGGGACGCGCGCCCGTGGCGAGAATCGGGCGCCCCGCAGCCTGGCAGGAGGAATGCGATGAAGCGACCTACCTCGAAAGCCGCGCGCCCGAGCGTGGTGCCGCCTTACTTGCTGGACCGGCTGGCGCAGGCGGCCGACGCGCGGCTGAGCGCGCGCGCCGTCAACACCTTGCGCATCGACACCAGCCAGCGCGCCGTGCGGCTTGCCGCGCCGCCGGCGCCCGCGTCCGCGCGCCCGCCCGGGCAGGTCGACAGGCAGGTGCACGATGCCGGCGGCGGCCTGCAATTGCCGGGCGCGCTGGTGCGGTCCGAAGGGCAGCCCGCGCATGCCGACGTGGCGGTCAACGAGGCCTACGATCATCTGGGCGCGACCTATGCGCTGTTCTGGCAGGCCTACGGCCGCCATTCGCTCGATGGCGCGGGGCGGGCGCTGGTGGCCAGCGTGCACTATGGCGAGGAATACGACAACGCGTTCTGGAACGGCGCGCAGATGGTGTTCG
Source organism: Bordetella bronchiseptica (assembly GCF_900636925.1). Lineage (NCBI taxonomy): Bacteria > Pseudomonadati > Pseudomonadota > Betaproteobacteria > Burkholderiales > Alcaligenaceae > Bordetella > Bordetella bronchiseptica. The sequence goes on along the minus strand of NZ_LR134326.1, from coordinate 2,667,359 downwards.
GCGACGGCGACGGCGACGTGTTCAACCGCTTCACCATCGCGGTCGATATCGTCGCCCACGAACTGACGCACGGGGTGATCGACCACGAAGGCGGCCTGCGCTACGAAGGCCAGTCGGGCGCGTTGAACGAATCCCTGTGCGATGTGTTCGGTTCGCTGGCCAAGCAGCATGTGGCGGGCCAGCGCGCCGACCAGGCGGACTGGCTGATCGGGGCGGGGCTGTTCACCGCCAAGGTGCGGGCGCGCGCGCTGCGCTCGATGGCGCAGCCCGGCAGCGCCTACGACGATCCCCTGCTGGGCCGCGACCCGCAGCCGGGACACATGCGGGACTTCGTGCAGACCGGCGAGGACAATGGCGGCGTGCATATCAATTCCGGCATTCCCAACCGTGCATTCCATCTGGCCGCCACCGCGCTGGGCGGCCATGCCTGGGAGGTGGCCGGCCGGATCTGGTACGACACCTTGCGCCTGCCGGCGCTGACGCCGCAGGCCGATTTCGCCCTGTTCGCGCGCCTGTCGGTGGAACAGGCCGGCCGCCATGGCGCGGCCCAGGCGGCGGTGCGGCAGGCCTGGACCGATGTAGGGGTACTGACATGATTGCGCTGCCATCGCTGGAGCAGGCCGCGGAAGTGCGCGTGTCGCGCCAAGGCGGCGTGGCGTTCGTGCCGGCCCTGGTCCGCACCCGGCGCTTCGAGCTGGGGGCGTGCTCGGCAACCCTGCGCGCGCAGATCGATGCCGCCCTGCACAGCGCGGCCGGACAGGCGCGCGATGCATGCGGGCAAGGAGACCAGCGCTATTTTCGCGTCGAGGTGCATTTTGGCGCCGGGTCGCGCGCCGAACCCTTGCGTTTCGACGTGCCCGAAGAGCTGGCGCCGCACGACCTGGTATGGCTGTGGCGCAGCGCGCCGGCGCGCTGAGCCTAGGCTTTGTCGTTCCAGAATGACAGCGGCGGCGGCGCCGCCATGCCGGCGGCCAGGTTGTCGCGCATGTGGGCGGCCCGGCCGGTGCCGGGTATCGCGCAGGTGACCGCGGGATGGCTGAGCACGAACTTCAGCAACACTTGCGCCCAGCTGGTTGCGCCGATGTCGGCCGCCCAGGACGGCAGGGGCCGGCCGGCCAGGCGGCGCAGCAGGCCGCCGCCGCCAAACGGCCGGTTGACCAGCACCGCCACGCCACGGTCGGCGGCCAGCGGCAACAGGCGCTGCGCGGCCTGGCGGTCGTCCAGCGCATAGTTGATCTGCAGGAAGTCCAGCCGCTCGGCGCGCAGCACCGCCTCGACTTCGTCATACGCGCTCGCCGTGTAATGGCTGATGCCGACGTAGCGGATGCGGCCGGCGGCCTGCCATTCGCGCAGCACCGGCAGGTGGGTGCGCCAGTCGAGCAGGTTGTGGATCTGCATGAGGTCGATGCGCTCGCCGCCCAGCTGGCGCAGCGACGCCTGCATTTGCGCCAGGCCGGCGGCGCGGCCGCTGGTCCACACCTTGGTGGCGACAAAGGCGCGCTGGCGCAGGCCGGCTTCGGCCAGCAGCCGGCCGGTGACGGCCTCGGCGCGTCCGTACATCGGGGAGCTGTCCAATACCGTGCCGCCGGCGGCGAACAAGGTCCGTACGACCTCGCCGAGGGCGTCGTACTCGGCCGAGGGCCGGGCGACGTCGAAACCGATGTAGGTTCCGCAGCCGATCACGGGCAGCGGGGAGCCGTCGGCCGGGACCGGCCGCGTCAGCAGACTGGGCGCGGCCGGCACGCGCGGGGCGGCCAGGCCGAGGGCAGCCGCGCCGGCCAGGCGCAGGAAGCGCGCCCGGCTCATGGGCAGGTACTCGGCCGGGCGGGGCGCGGGACCTACTTCACCAGCGTGATCGGCACGTCGGCCAGGTGGATCACCTTGCGCGCCACCGATCCCAGCAGCAGGCCGCCGACCGCGCCCAGGCCCCGGGTGCCCATGACGATACGGTCGCACTGTTTCTCCTTGGCGTAGTTGGCGATGGTCTCGCCGTACTGCCCGGTGCGCATTTCGGATTCGAACGGGATGCCGGACTCGGCGACGACGGGCAGGACGGTGGCCAGGGCGGCTTCGCCTTCGGCCTGGTAGTAGCTTTGCAGCTCGTTGTGGCGCAGGAACATCTTGGCGTGGCCGGAGATGAGCGGCAGCTGCACGTTGAGCAGATGCAGCTGGGCGCCCTTGCTGTCGTTGGCGACCTTGATGGCTTCACGCACGGCGCGCACGGCGCATTCGGAACCGTCCACGGGAACCAGGATTTTCAGCATATCAGCCTCTGTGTTGAGAGTTGTCCATGGTTCAGCATAGGTTATCGCCTTTTTCAGCGCATTGACAGGAATCAATCCTGGTCGCGGCGCCTGCGTTGCCTGGCGCCCAGCAAGGCGCCCAGGCTCATGCCCACCAGCGCCAGGGCGTAATCGGCCAGCGCGACGCGCAGGTGGGTGGCTTGCGCTTCGGGGGGCAGACAGGCGTAGGACAGTCCGTGGCGGTCGAACCAGACTCCCGGCGCGAGCTCGGCCGGCCGGCCATCGGGCGGCAGGTGGGCGCGGGCGCGGTTGTACAGGCCGAGGTTGCAGCCCAGCGGCGTGGCGGCATCGATGGCGGCGAGCTGGGCCGGCGTGCATTGCTGCAGCCAGGTCGTGGCGGCGGCCAGCAGCAGGAATGCCAGTGCGGCCACGGCCAGGGCCGCCACCCGCGCGCGCGGGGCCAGGCGCGCCAGCACGGCGCCGGCGGCCAGGGCGCTGAGCAGGGCGAGAAAGAATGTGAGGCTCACCCGGCCGATGGGCAGCCGCTGCTGCACGGCCGGCGCAAGGTGGTTGGCCAGGATGGCATGGAGCGCGGCGCCCACCACGCCGGCCAGGCCGATGCGGGAGAACTTCGACATGGCGCGCACTATATATGAGGGCCCGATCGCGAATCGCTGGAACAGCAGGCTAAATCGGCCGTTGCGCCGGGTCATCGGGGGGCGGCGACAAGGGGGCGATGGCCGCCGGGTGCAGGCAGGCATCCACCGAGCACGGGCCCGGGCCGTGGCACCACAGCAGCGCCAGGCAGGCCAGCCACAGGGCCGAGGGCAGGGGTATCCAGAGGCCATGGGCCGGCAAGGCCAGTGCGACGCCGGCGATATGGGCGGCGGTCATGCCGGCGGCGGCGATGCGGGTGGAGGCGCCGGCCATCAGCAGCACCGCGCAGCCCGCTTCGAATGCGGCGTAGAGCGCCAGCGGCGTGGCGCCGGCGGCCACGCCATCGAACAGCGGGCGAACCGGCCGCAAGTCGACCAGGTAGCGCCAGGCGCAGAACAGTCCGCTTATGCCCATGCCCACTCGCAGCGACAGGACCGTGGCCGCCCAGGCCAGGGACAGGAGCCGGTGCGGGCGGGGGGCGAGAGAAGAGAGGCTGGTGCGCGACATCTGAGGGCGTTCGGAAAATAACCGCCCCATTATGGGAAGTCGCCTGGTTGATGTGGTCAGGACTTTATTTACAGAAGCGTAGGATATTTCTTAAGTCCGTCCCGCGCGTCCAGGCACAGCCGCAGGTCGCGCGCCAGGCGGCGCGCCGTGGCGTGCTCCAGCGTGGCGATGGTGATGCGCAGGCCATGGACGTCCTGGCGTACGCCGAAGGACCTGCCGTTGCGCAAGCGCCAGCCGCGATGCGCGAGCTCCAGCAGCAGCGCGGGGCTGTCCTGGGCCAGCGGCACCCACAGGTTCAGGCCGTCGGCCGGCCACTGCGCGGCGATCCCTTCGGCGCGCAGCGCGTCGGCCAGCCAGGCGCGCCGTTGGGCGTAGGCCCTGCGCGCCTGGGCCATCTGCGCTTGCACCGGCGCGGATGCCAGGCAGCCCGCCACGACGTCCTGTAGCAGGTGGCTGACCCAGGTCGTGCCGCTGGCCAGCCGCAGGCGCAGGCGCCGCGAGGTGTCGGGATCGCTGGCGACGAAGGCCAGCCGCAGGTCGGGCCCGAGCGCCTTGGAAACCGAGCGCACCAGGGCCCAGCGCAGGGCGGCGGCGGGAATGGGGCTGTGATAGGGCGAGGCCGACAGGTGGGCGAAGTGGTCGTCGGCGATGACCATGACATGCGGGTAGCGTTGCAGCACCTGGCGCAGCGCCCGCGCGCGGGCGCGGGTGAGGCTGGCGCCGGTCGGGTTCTGTGCGCGGGGTGTCAGCAGCACGGCCTGCGCGCCGTCGGCCAGCGCGCGCTCGAGGGCGTCGGGCAGCATGCCGGCGGCGTCCAGCGCCACGCCCTCGGCGCGCAGGCCCAGCGCGCGCAGCGCATTGATGCTGCCGAGAAAGCCCGGAGCCTCGACCGCCACCGTGTCGCCCGCGGCGAGGTTGGCGCCCAGCAGGCGCTCGATGGCGTCGATGGCGCCGTGGGTGAGATCGACCTCGAAGGCGGCCGGGCAGTCGCCGGCATACCACTGGCTTGCATAGGCCTGCAGGCGCGGGTCGACCGTGGCTTCGCCGTACAGGCGCGGCGGGCTGGCGCGTCCGGCCATGATGGCCAGCGGATCGGGCAGGCGGGCGGGGTCGGGGTTGCCGCTGGCCAGGTCGATCAGGGGCGAACCGGGATGCGCGCCGTCCTGCTCGCCCGGCTCGGACGGGCCGCGGATGATGGTGCCGCGCCGGCCCTGGCTGAGCGCCAGGCCGGCGCCGACCAGCCGCTTGTAGGCGGCGGCCACGGTATTGCGATTGACCCCCAGCGTCTGCGCCAGCTCGCGCACCGGGGGCAGCGCCTGGCCGGGCAGCAGGCGGCGCGCCTGCGCCAGCTGGCGCACGCTGTCGAAGATCTCGGCCGCGCTGGCGCCGGTGATGCTCATCTGGCCTGGGTCGTTATATACTTTGTCATAGGACAAATTCTATAGGATTCGAAACAGCCATGCACGCCGATACTGCCCAGGATGCGCCCGACGCGGCGGCGCGTTACCCCCGCGCCGACAGCGTGGCCGATTTCGAGCACAACCTGGCGGCGGTGCGGGCCCGCATGGCGGCGGCCTGCCAGCGGGCCGGGCGCGACCCGGCCGGCGTGCGGCTGTTGCCGGTCAGCAAGACGGTGGACGAGGCCCGCATCCGCATGTCGTATGCCGCCGGCTGCCGCGAGCTGGGCGAGAACAAGGTCCAGGAGGCCTACCGGAAATGGGAGGACATGGCCGACCTGGCCGACTTGCGCTGGTCGGTGATCGGCCATCTGCAGACCAACAAGGCCAAGCTGGTGGCGCGCTTCGCGGCCGAGTTCCAGGCGCTCGACAGCGTGCGCCTGGCCGAGGCGCTGGAGCGCCGCCTGCAGGCCGAGGGGCGCGCGCTGGATGTGTACGTGCAGGTCAATACTTCGGGCGAGGCCAGCAAGTACGGCCTGCATCCGGACGAGGCGGCGGCCTTCATCCGCCAACTGCCGAGCTACGGCGCGCTGCGTGTGCGCGGGCTGATGACGCTGGCGGTGCTGTCGGCCGACGCCGCGCGCGTACGGCAGTGCTTCGTGCTGCTGCGTACCTTGCGCGACCGCCTGCGGCAGGAAGCGCCGGCCGGCGTGAGCCTGGACGAGCTGTCCATGGGCATGTCGGGCGACTACGAGATCGCCATCGAGGAAGGCGCCACCGTGGTGCGGGTCGGCCAGGCGATCTATGGCGCGCGCGCCTTGCCCAACGATTATTACTGGCCTGACAGCGGCGCGGCGGACCGGGCGGAGGATGAATGATGAAGCTGGCGGCCCCCAATCCGCAGGCGCTTGCGCCGCTGCCCATCGACGTGGTGTCGATCCAGTCGCAAGTGGTGTACGGCCAGGTCGGCAACAGCGTGGCCGTGCCGGTGTTCAATGGCTTCGGCCTGCGGGTGGCGGCGGTGCCCACGGTGGTGCTGAGCAATACGCCGCACTATCCGAGCATGCATGGCGGCGCCGTGCCGCTGGATTGGTTCGAGGGTTATCTGGCCGACCTGGGCGCGCGCGGCGCGCTGGCGGGGGTGCGGGTGGTGCAGCTGGGCTACCTGGGCGGGCCGGCGCAGGCCGAGGCGCTGGGCCGCTGGATCGCGGGCCTGGTGGCGGTGCGTCCCGACCTGCGCGTGCACATCGATCCGGTGATCGGCGACCACGACAGCGGCGTGTACGTGGCGCCCGGCATGGTCGCGGCGTACCGCGATCATCTGCTGCCGCTGGCGCAGGGCTTGACGCCCAACGGCTTCGAACTGGAATGCCTGACCGGGCTGCCCACCGGCACCATGGAGCAGACCATCGCCGCAGCCCGCACCCTGCTGGGCGGGCGCGCCCGCTGGGTGATCGTGACCAGCGCGGCGCCGGCCACCTGGCCGCCGGGCCGGGTGCGCGTGGCGGTGGTCACGCACGACGACGCGCAGGTGCTGGAGCATGCCCATGTCGACACGGCGCCCAAGGGAACCGGCGATATGTTCGGTGCTGCGCTTACCGGCCACCTGCTGGCCGGCCAGCAGGTGGCCGAGGCCGCGCGCCGCGCCGCCCTGCAGGTCATCGAGGCGCTGGAACGCACGCGCGAGGCGGGCTGCGGGGAGCTGCTGCTGGCGGGGCCGCTCAGGTAGCGTCGTGTTACCTCGCGTAGTGGTATGACCGGCGCGGCCTGCAATACAGTGGTTCATCGGGCCGGCGGCAGCCGGCCATGGCCGCCACACGAGGACCGCGATGCTGCGCAAGGGAGACCGGGTTTCCAGCCCGTGGACGAATACGCTGGCGCGTCTGGAGGACGAGCGGGTGATGCTGCAGCGCATCGCCGCAGGCGTGCCCTTGACCGATGTGCTGCTGCACGTGATGCAGGCGGTCGAGGCGCAGTCCAGCGTGGAGCTGCTCACCTCGATCGCGTTCGTAGATGACTCGGGCATGCGCCTGCGCCATGTGGCGACGCCCAGCCTGCCGGCGGCCTATGTGCAGGCCACCGATGGCGCGGCGATCGGCCCGGGCGTGGCGTCGTGGGGCGCGGCGGCGTTCCTGGGCACGCCGGTCTATGTCGAGGACCTGACCGTGCATCCCAATTGGCCGCCCTGGCGCGAGGCGGCGACGCAGCACGGCTTGCGCGCCTGCTGGTCCACGCCGATCAAGGCGACCGACGGGCGCACCCTGGGCGTGTTCTCCAACTACTATCGCCAGCCGCGCCTGCCCACGCGCGAGGACATCGAGGCGATCGCGCTGGTGACGCGCACCGCGGCGCTGGCCATCGAGCGCCACCTGACCGAACAGGCGCTGCGCAACAGCAGCGTGCGCTGGCGCGGCATGTTCGAGCGCATGCAGGAGGGTTTCTTCCTGGCCGAGGCGCAGCGCGACAGCACGGGCAGCGTGGACGATTTCACGCTGCTGGAGATCAACCCGGCATTCGAGACGCAGAGCGGGCTGGCCGTCGGCCAGACGCTGGGCCCCATGCTGCGCGTCATGAGTCCGGCCGCGGCCGACAGCATCATGCGGATCTTCGTGGGCGTGATCGAGAGCGGCGAGCCGGCGCAGTTCGAAGTGGAAGCGCCCGGGCCGCCGCAGGCCTGCTACGAATGCCGCGCCGGCAAGGAAGGGCATGATCGGGTGGCGGCCTTGTTTCTCAATGTGACGGCGCGCAAGCTGGCCGAGAGCGAGCTGTGGGAGCGGCAGTACCGCAAGAATTTCCTGCTGACCCTGGGCGATCGCATGCGCGAAATCCACCAGCAGGACCAGATCGAGCAGATGGTGTGCGAGGAGTTGGGCCGGCACCTGGAACTGGGCGCGGTGGCGGTAATGGAATCCGTGCCGCAGCGTGGCGACCGCATCGCCGCAAGCTGGGGGCCGCGGCCGCCCTACGATGGACGGTCGATGCTGGAGTCCGCGCCGCTCACGCCCGATTACTACGAGGCGGTGCGCAAGGGGCGCACGGCCTATCTGTCGCCGTATCTGGCCGGCCCGGCGGGCAACCAGCAGCCTTCGGCCATCGTGGTCCCGCTGCGCCGCTGGGGCCGCGCCGACGGCACCTTGCTGGTGCGGCCCGATCCGACCCATCCGCTCAAGGGCACGGACATCGCTTTTATCGAAGAAGCGGCCGAGCGTATGTGCGAAGCGATCGAACGTTCGCAGTACGCGCGCGTGCTGGAACAACGCGTCGAGCACGCCATCGCCGAGCGCGACCGCATCTGGCGCCTGTCGCCCGAACTGCTGGCGGTGGCCGACCATGGCGGACGGCTGGTATCGGTGAACCCGGCAGTGCGCGCCATATTGGGCTGGTCGCCCGAACAGTTCCTGGCGATGGGGCTGGACGAGGGCGTGCATCCCGAGGACCTGGCGTCGATGCAGGCCACGCTGGAGGCCGAGCCCGCCGAGGGCATGCAGCCGGTGCGGCACCTGGAAAGCCGCCTGCTGCACAAGGACGGCAGCTATCACTGGATTACCTGGAGCCTGTCGCGCGCCGAGGGCAATGTGTACCTGGCCGGGCGCGACGACACCGACCTGAAGGCGCAGGCCGAAGTGCTGCGCCAGACGGAGGACGCCCTGCGGCAGTCGCAGAAGCTGGAGGCGGTGGGCCGGCTGACGGGCGGGATCGCGCACGACTTCAACAATATGCTGCAGGGCATCTCCGGCGCGCTGTACCTGATAGACCGCAAGCTGCGCCGCGGCAAGCCGGAGGAGGTCGGCAAGTATGTGCGCACCGCCCAGGAATCGACCGACCGCGCCGCGCGGCTGACCCAACGGCTGCTGACTTTCTCGCGCCAGCAGGCCATCGATCCGCAGGTGTTCGATCCGGGCGATATCCTGCGTTCCATGGATGAGCTGTTTCGCCGCTATACGGGCGAGCAGGTGCGCCTGACGCTGAAGCTGCCGGCGCAGTCGTGGCGGGTGCGCTGCGACATGAACCAGTTCGAGAACGCGGTGCTGAACCTGGTGATCAACGCCTGCGACGCCATGCCGGCCGGCGGCGATCTGGAGATCGAGGTCGCCCACCGCGAACTGGACGCGGCGGCGGTGCAGACCAATCCCTGCGCCGAGGCGGGCGAGTTCGTCGAGGTCTGTGTCTCGGACATGGGATGCGGCATGGCGCCGGACGTGCTGGCGCGCGTGTTCGAGCCGTTCTTCACCACCAAGCCGATGGGGCAGGGAACCGGCCTGGGGTTGTCGATGATTTATGGTTTCGCCCAGCAGGCGGGCGGCATGGTGACGATAGCCAGCGTGCAGGCCGAAGGCACCGCGGTGCGGCTGTTCCTGCCGCGCCATGTGGGCGAGCCCGTGGCCCTGCCGGCGCCCGAGTCGTCCGAGCCGCCCGCCGCGCCCGCGCATGCGGCGGTGGTGGCGCTGGTGGAGGACGATGAGCATGTACGCGACATGGTGCGCGCGGCGCTGGAGGAGCTGAACCTGACCGTGCTGACGGCGGCCGACGGCGACGCCGGCCATCGCCTGCTGCAAAGCGACGCCAGGATAGACCTGTTGTTGAGCGATGTAGGGCTGCCCGGCATGAACGGCCACGCGCTGGCGCAGGCCGCGCGGGCGCTGCGGCCGGCCCTGCGCATCATTCTGATGACGGGCTACGCCGATGAACGCGAGAATGGCTGGGCCCGGCAGGAGCGCGACGTCAGCCTGATACGCAAGCCGTTCTCGCCCGGGGAGCTGACCGCCCGCGTGTGCCGCTTGCTGACGACCAGTCAGGACTGAACGCGGCACAGCGCCACCGGCCAGCGCGCGAGCAGTTCGCTCAGCGCCAGGGCGCGGCCCTGGTGGCCGGCGTGGGTAAGGATGTCGCGCCAGGGCGGGGCGTCGGCCGGCAGGTGTACGCAGGTGTCGCGCCAATGCGCGGCGGCGTCCCGGTCCGGTCCGGTCTGCCCGGCCAGCGCCAGGGCGCTGGCGCGCGGCACGACGATCAGGGCCTGTTGCGGCCCGCGGGTGCGCAGGCAGGCCAGCACATGCCGGGCGCGCGCGCCGCTGACGCGCAGCCAGCGGCAAGCGCCGTGTTCGAACAGCGCGGGTTGCTCGCGGCGCCATTGCAGGGCGCGGGCCACCAGGGCCTGCTTGGCGCGGCCGTCGCGCCACAGCTCGGGCAGCGCCAGCGCGCCGTTGCCGAGACTGGCCAGCGCGCCGCGCCGCGCGGCGTAGTCCACGGCGCGGCGGTTGTCCGGGTCCACCAGGCTGAGGTCCCACATTTCACAGCCTTGGTATAGATCCGGCACGCCGGGCAGGCCCAGCCGCAGCGCGGTCTGGGCCAGGCTGTTGACCAGTCCGGCCGGCGCCAGCCGGCGCGCCAGGGCGGCGACGGCGGGCAGCGCCGCGCCATCGTCGGCCAGGGCGCGCAGATAGCGCGCGCACAAGGTTTCGTAGGCCAGGTCGGGACAGGTCCAGCTGCTGCGCTGCCTGGCTTCGCGCAGGGCCTTGGCCTGCCAGGCGGCCACGCGCCGCAACAGCGCGGCCATGCCGGCCTGGTCGTCGGGCGCGAGGTCGGCGGGCCAGGCGCCCACCAGGGTCTGCAGCAGCATGTAGCGGTCGGCCCAGGCGGGCGGGGCGGCGCTGCCGCCGGCGTCGGCCAGCCATTGCCGGGCCCAGTCGCACCATTGTTGCGGCATTTCGCTCAGCACCGCCAGGCGCGCGCGCACGTCCTCGCCGCGCTTGTGGTCGTGGCTGGCGGTGGCCAGCAAGGCTTGCGGATGGCGGCGCGCGCGCGCGGCCACACTGCGGCGCAGCGCGCCGCCGCCCAGCGCGAACTGGGCCGGCGCGGCGCCGACTTCGTTGCGTGAGAGCAGGGTGCCGTCGCGGTAGAACCAGGTATCTTCGAGGGCCTTGGCCGCCAGGGGCGGGGTGAGTTGCTGCAGGCGCCGCAGCGCCAGACGGTGCGGCGCGTCCGCCATGCGTCCGTCGAGAGCCAGGCAGAGCGCGGCCAGCAGCGCCTGCTGGGCAGGGTCGAGGTGGGCGTTGGCGCGGGTCTGCGCCGTCTGGCGCCAGGCCTGGTCGGCGGCCTGGCCGGCGCCGCCTTCGGCATAGGTGCGGTAGACGGGAAAGCAGGCCAGCCATTGCGTGAGCACAGGGTCGATGGCGGCCGCCGAGGCACGCAGTTCGGGCAAGTCGGCCAGGCTGCGCGCCAGCGCGCGCCGCTCGGCGCCGAAGTGGCGCCGCAACAACCGTAGACGTATCCGCCGCAATTGTTCGCGCCAGTGTGGCCAGGTGCCGGCATTGTCGCGCCAGAACGCGGCCAGCGGCGCGGCGCCGCGCGCGTCGTGCAGCCAGGCCGAGGCTTCGTTCATGAAGTCGTAGCCGGTGGTGCCCTGGACCGGCCAGTCGGCGCGCAGCGTCTCCTTGTCGCCGAGGATCTTCTCCACCACCACATAGGGTTCGGCGCTCAGGCCGCGCGCGGCGCGCGCCTGGCCGGCCTGCGCGAGCTCGGCGCGCAGGCGGCGGCAATAGGCGCCGGGCTCGGCCAGGCCATCGACATGATCGATGCGCAGCCCATCGATCAGGCCCGCGCGGTACAGCGCCAGGGGCAGTGCATGCACGGCGTCGAATACCTCGGGCCGTTCGACCCGCACGCCCACCAGATCGCCGATCTCGAAGAAGCGCCGCCAGTTGATGGCCTGCGCCGCGCTGCGCCACCATGCCAGGCGGTAGGCCTGCGCCCGCAGCAAGGCATGCCATTGGGCGGGCGTTCCGCCATGGTGCAGCAGCAGCGCGGCCATGGGCAGGCTCGCCGGCGCCAACGGCAGGTCCAGCCCGTTGGCATGCAGCGCCGGCGTGCCGTCGGAGCCGGCGCGCAGCCCGATCTCGCCGCTGGCCAGCGCGGCGCGCGCGCCGCAGGTGAGCACGGGCAGCAGCACCCGGCCGCGCAAGGTCCGGCCGGGGGGGCGCCAGTCGATGTCGAACCAGTCGGCATAGGCGCTGGCCGGACCGTCGCGCAGCACCTCGCGCCACCAGCGATTGTCCGGATGGGCGGCCATGTGGTTGGGCACGATGTCGAGGATCAGGCCCATGCCGCGCGCACGCGCCGCGCCGGCCAGGCGCCGCAGCGCCGCCAGCCCGCCCAGTTCGGGGTTGACCTGGGCGTGGTCGATCACGTCGTAGCCATGGGTGGAGCCGCGCCGCGCGCGGGCGACCGGCGACAGGTACAGATGGCTGATGCCCAGCGCGTCGTAGTAGTCCAGCTGGGCGGCGGCGGCGTCGAGCGTGAAGCCGGCATGCAACTGCAGGCGGACGGTGGCGCGGATCATGGCCGTCCCCGGTGCGCGGCGATCGCCGCCAGCGCCAGGCGCGCGGCCGGCTGCACCAGCATCGCCGCGGCGGTTGCGGGCATGCGCCGGCGCCAATTGGGATGGTCCGGGCAGCCCGGCACGTTGGGCTGTTCGGCCAGCCCCGCCAGATCCTCGAGCGGCACCAGCATCAGCGGCGCACGGCTGCGCGCCACATGGGACAGCAGGGCGGCGCAGGGCGGCTCGGCGGGCGGCGCCGTAGCGGCCAGGCCGGGCGGGGCCGCCTGGCGCCACAGGGCGCGCCGGTCCTGGTCGCGCTGCCGGCGCTGCGCGTCGGCCTCGTGCGCAGGCACGCACCAGTCCAGATCGCGCGCCTGCCACCAGCCTCGCAGGGTAGGCAAGTCGTGCGTGCTGGTCATGGCGACGGCGCTGGCGGGCCAGCGGCCCGGCGGGCGAAAGCGTCCCGCGCCGCCTGGCCCGGTCTCGCGCTGCAGCCACAGTACGTCCATCCCGAGCACGCCGTGCGCGCGCAGGCGCGCGTTGAAGTCCCGCGGCACCGTGCCGAGGTTCTCGCCGATGAGCACGGCGCGGTGGCGCCACGCTTCCAGGGCCGCCAGGCGCAGCAGGTCTTCGACCGGAAAGGCCAGGTACGCGCCCTGGTCGGGCGGCGCGCCCTCGGGGATGACCCAAAGGCGCGCCAGGCCGAGTACGTGGTCGATGCGCACGCCGCCGGCGCTGGCCAGCGCGCGGCGCAGCATGTCGATGTAGGCCGCGTAGCCTTGCGTGGCGAGCGTGGCGGGCGAGCAGGCGGTCAGGCGCCAGTCCTGCCCGCCGGGGTGGCGCAGGTCGGGCGCCGCGCCCACGTTCAGCCCGCCGAGCATGGCGTCGGGCTGGGCCCAGGTCTGGCTGCCGGCCGGGTCCACCCCGACGGCGAGGTCTGCGATCAGTCCCACGCCCATGCCTGCCGCGCGCGCGGCGGCCTGGGCGTGCGCCAGGCTGCGCCGCGCCAGCCACTGGGCAAAGACGTGGAAATCCATCTCGCGCGCATGTTCGCGCGCGCAGCCGGCGGCCAGCGCCGCGGCGGGGCGGCGCCACGCCGCCGGCCAGCCGCGCCAGTCGGTGGCGCCATTGGCCGCGTGCAAGGCCTCGAACAGGGCGTGGTCGCGCAGCGCCTGGCCGCCTTCGGCGCGAAAGCGCGCCAGTTCGGCGGCGCGCGGGTCGTCGGCGGCCAGGCCGCGGTGCAGGCGCCGCAACATGGCCAGCCGCGCGCCCGCGGCCTGCGGCCAGTCGATCAGGGGGCCGTCGGCGCCGGACGAGGGCCGGCGCGCGGCGGCGCATTCGGCGTCGCTGAAGGTGTCGAGCGGGTCCGCGTACAGGATGTTGAGGAACAGCCGCGTGGAGGGCGAGTACGGGCTGCAGCGCCGCGGAGCGGCGGCAAACAGCGCGTGTGCGGGGCTGAGCGCCACCGCGTCGGCGCCGTGGCCCGCCGCGGCGACCGCCAGTTCGGCCAGCGCGCCGAAATCGCCATGGCCGCCATCGGGGTCGGCCGTGCCGCGCAAGCTGTAGATCTGCGCGGCCACGCCCCAGCGGCGCGGCCGTGGACTGGCGAGCAGGCGCGCCAGCGTGGGCGCGCGCGGCGGCGCGACCGCCAAGGCGATGGACGCGCTGCCCAGCCGCAACGTGTGGTAGCCGGGTTGCCTGGGTGCGCGCAGCGCCAGGCCGCCGGCGCCATCGGGCTCGGCCAGGCCGTGCGCCACCTGGCCGTTGTCCAGTTCGATGGCGTAGGGCGCGGCCGCGTCGCCGGGCACGCGCAGCATCCCGCCGGCGCGCGCGGTCAGCATGGCCGGACGCCGGGCGCGCCAGCGCGCCAGGGTGTCGGCGGCCTGGGCCGGCGTGGCCGCGGGCAGGTCGAGCGCGGCCAGTACCGCGCGCAAGACCGGCGGGGCGACGTCACGCGTGCGGCCCCATACATCGGTCCAGCGCGGCGAGACGCCCGCCAGCGCGCACAGCCGGGCGAGGGCCTGGTTCTCGCTCATGGCGCGGGCTCCCACAGCGCCAGCGCGCAGCCGCCGCGCAGCACGCCGGCGGCCAGGTCCTGGCCCGCGCCGGCCAGTGTGGCATAGGCCAGCTGGCCCGCCGGCGGCGCGGGCACGATGACGCTGCCGGGCAGCAGGTTGGCGTACAGCGTGAGCCGGGCGCCATCGCCCAGCCGCCACGCGGCGCGCACCGCCGCCGGGCCCAACGCCGCGGCGCCGTCTGCGCGCGCGCCAGTCAGGCGCCCGCCCAGCAGGCGCGCGCGCAGGCGTAGCAGTTCGCGGTAGTACTCGAACCAGGCCTGGCGTTCGGCGCCGGGCGGCGGCCAGGGGCACGAGCGGCGGTAAGTGTCCGGATCGTTCGGGTCGGGCGGGGGATCGCAATCATGCATCGACGCCGCGAACTCGCGCGCCCGGCCCGCGCGCACCGCGGCGGCCAGCTCGGGACCGTGGCTGGTGAAGTAGAAGAAGGGCGCGGTCGAGCCGTACTCTTCGCCCATGAAGAGCAGGGGAATGTGCGGCGCCAGCAACTGCAACGCGATGGCCGCGCGCAGGGCCGGCGAGCCGGGAGCGAGCAGCGAGGTCAGCCGCAGGCCGTCGGCGCGGTTGCCGACCTGGTCATGATTGTGCAGGAACAGCACGAAGGCCCACGGCGGCAGGTGCGCGCTGGGCTCGCCGCGCGCGCGCCCGCCGCGCGTGGGCGCGGCCTGGCCCTGGTACACGTAGCCTTCGCCGAGCGCGCGCGCCAGCAGCGCGGCGGGCGCCTGCGCGTAGTCGGCGTAATAGCCCTGCCGCTCACCGGTCAGCAGATGGTGCAGGACATGGTGGGCGTCGTCGTTCCATTGGGCATCGAACCCCTGTTCAAGCAGGCTGGCCTGGTTGGCGTCGTTTTCCACCACGAGGTGGACGCGGCGGTCCGGGCAGGCCGCGCGCGCCTCGCGGGCCAGCCCGGCCAGCCAGTCGGTGCGGCCCATGGCGTGCACGGCGTCGAGCCGCAGGCCGTCGAAACGATATTCCCGCAGCCAGTACAGCGCGTTGTCGATGAAGTAGCGCTGCACGGCCTGCTGCCGATAGTCGATGGCCGCGCCCCACGGCGTGTCGGCGCGCGCGTCAAAGAAGTCGGCGGCGTAGCGATGGAGGTAATTGCCGTCGGGCCCGAAGTGGTTGTAGACCACGTCCAGCATGACGCCCATCTGCAGGCCGTGCGCCGCGTCGATGAGGGCCTTCAGTTCATCGGGCGTGCCGTAGGCGGTGTCCGGCGCGTACGGCAGCACGCCGTCGTAGCCCCAGTTGCGCGGGCCGGGAAAATCCGCGATGGGCATGAGTTCGAGCAGCGTGACGCCCAGGCGCGCCACCTCGGGCAGGCGGCGGCGCAGGCCGGCGTAGCCGCCGCACAGGCCGGCATGCGCTTCGTAGATGACGCTGTCCTGCCAGGGACGGCCGCGCCACCCGGTGTGGCGCCACGGATAGCGGTCGGGTCCGACTACCACGCTGTGGCCGTGCACGTCGCCGTCCTGCAGCCGCGAGGCGGGGTCCGGTACGGCGCAATCCGCGGCGAGCCGATAGCGATAGCGCAGGCCGGGCGCGCCGTCCACGATGGCCTGGGCGTAGCCGTCGGGGCCGGGCCGCAGGGCGATGGGCGCGCGGCCTTCGATCTCCAGGGCGAGCGCGGGCGGCGCGCTGGGGGCCCAGAGCCGGAAGCGGATCTTGCCGGGCGCGCAGACCGTTGCGCCCATGGCGGCCGGCCGGTTCATGGCGCGTGCGCGCCGTCGACCGACGCCGTCAACAGCAGCACGGCGCGCGCGCCCACGATCGCTTCGCCCCCATCGCAAGGCGCGGCCGGCGCCTCGGGCGAGGCACTGTCGAGCGCCAGGGTCCAGGCCAGCGTCGGCGCCGGCAGGACGCAGGGCCGCGGCTCGGCCGCGGCGTTGCACAGCAGCAGGGTGACGTCGACGCGGCCAGGCTGGGCCGGGTCCGGCAGGGCGCGGCGCAGGACCAGCAGACGGCCTTCGGGCGCGTCCCAGTCCGCGGACGTCATGGGCGCGCCCCGCCCATTGAACCAGTCGATGGCGCCCAGGCCTTCCTGCCATTGGTGCGCGGGGTCGCCGTAGCGCGTCGCGCGCAGGCTCGGGTGGGCGCGGCGCAGCCCCGCCAGCCGTGCGGCGTAGGCGGTCAGGGCGCGGCCCGGCGTGCTCTGGGCGACGGCCCAGTCCAGCCAGCCCATCGGGCCGTCCTGGCAGTAGGCGTTGTTGTTGCCGCCCTGGCTGTTGCCGAACTCGTCGCCGGCCAGCAGCATGGGCGTGCCGTCGGCCAGCATGACGGTGGCCAGCAGGGCGCGCTGCACCCGGGCGCGGGTTTCGCGGATGGCCGCGCTGCTGGCGGCTCCCTCGACGCCCCAGTTGCTGCTGTAGTTCTCGCCGTGGCCGTCGGCGCCGTCCTCGCCGTTGGCCTCGTTGTGGCGCTCGGCGAAGCTGACCACGTCCTGCAGCGTGAAGCCGTCATGGGCGGCGGCGAAATTGATGCTGCTCCAGGGCCGCCGGTGGCGGTGGTCGAACACGTCGCGCGAGGCGGTCAGGCGCGTCGCCAGCGCGCCGGCCATGCCCGGGTCGCCGCGCCAGAAGCGCCGCGCGGTGTCGCGGAACTGGTCGTTCCACTCGGCCATGCCGGGCGGGTGGCGGCCCAGCTGGTAGCCGTCGGGGCCGACGTCCCAGGGTTCGGAAATCAGCTTGACGCGCGCCAGCACCGGATCCTGCAGCAAGGCGTCGAAAAAGCCGCTGCCGGCATCGAAGCCGGTACCCTCGCGGCCCAGGGTCACGCCCAGGTCGAAGCGAAAGCCGTCGACGCGGTAGTGGACGGCCCAATGGCGCAGCGAGTCCATGACCATCTGCAGCACGCGCGGATGCGACAGGTTGAGGGTGTTGCCGGTGCCCGTGTCGTCGATGTAGCGGCGCTCGTCGCCGGGCACCAGCCGGTAATAGCTGGCGTTGTCGAGCCCGCGCCACGATAGCGTGGGACCGAGTTCGTTGCCTTCGCAGGTGTGGTTGTAGACCACGTCCAGGATGACTTCGATGCCGGCCGCGTGCAGGCGGCGGATGGCGCGCCGCAGGTCGTGGGGCTGGCCGTCGGCCAGATAGGCCGGCTCGGGCGCGAAGTACGCCAGGGTGTTGTAGCCCCAGTAGTTGCGCAGCCCGCGTTCGACCAGGGTGCGGTCCTGCAGGAAGGCATGCACCGGCATCAGTTCCAGCGCGGTGACGCCCAGCCGGTGGAGATGGTCGATGAAGCGGGGGTCGGCCAGGGCGGCGCAGGTGCCGCGGATGGGTTCGCGCAGGTCGCTGCGCAGCATGGACACGCCGCGCACGTGCGCTTCGTAGATGACCGTGTGCGCCCACGCCGCGGCGGGGCGCCGCGTTGCGCCCCAGTGGAACGCCGGCTCGGTCACCACGGCTTTGGGCACGCCGGCGGCGCTGTCGCGCCGGTCCATGCTGAGGTCGGCGCGCGGGTGCTGCATGCGGTAGCCGAACAGCGCGTCCGACCAGCGCAGCGCGCCGGTCAGGGCGGTGGCGTACGGGTCGAGCAGCAGCTTGTGCGGATTGAAGCGATGGCCGGCGCGCGGGTTGTACGGCCCGTGGGCGCGATAGCCGTAGACCAGGCCCGGCTGCGCGTCGGGCAGGTAGCCGTGCCACACCTCGTCGGTGCATTCGGGCATGGGCAGGCGCGCCAGCTCCTTGCGGCCGCGCGCGTCGAACAGGCAAAGCTCGATGCGCGCGGCGTTGGCCGAGAACACGGCGAAATTCACGCCCAGGCCGTCGCTGGTGGCGCCCAGCGGGGCGGGCAGGCCGGGCAGCAGTCGGTCGGGCAGCGACGGATACATGGCTTTACTCCGAGTGGCGCAGGTACAGCGCGGTGAAGCCGGGCAGGTCCAGGACCAGCGATTGCGGGTGCCCATGGGCCGGGATGGGTTCGCTGCGCAGGCAGATGGGCGGACCGCCGCCGGCGCCGCCGTAGCGCGTCGCCCCGGTGTCCACGCGTACGCGCCAGTCGCCCGCGTGGGGTACGCCGAAGCGATAGCCCGGTCGCGGCACCGGCGTGAAGTTGCACACGGCCACCAGGCAATGGCTGGCGTCCACGCGGGCGAAGGCGAGCACGCTGTTGTCCGCGTCGTCGCCGACGATCCAGGCGAAGCCGCTCGGGTCGGCGTCGCGGCAATGCAGTTCGGGCAGGGTGGCGTAGACGTGGTTGAGATCCGCGACCAGGCGCTGCAGCCCGCGATGGGCCGGATCGTCCAGCAACGACCACTGCAGCATGGCGTCGTGGTTCCACTCGCCTTGCTGGCCGAACTCGCCGCCCATGAACAGCAGCTTCTTGCCGGGATGGGCCCACATGAAGGCGTAGTACAGCCGCAACTGGGCCAGCTGGGCGGCCCGCTCGCCCGGCATCTTGCCCAGCAGCGAGCCCTTGCCGTGCACCACTTCGTCATGCGAGAGCGGCAGCACGAAGCGTTCGGCATAGGCATAGACCATGCCGAAGCTGAGATCGTGGTGGTGATGGCGGCGATGGATCGGATCGCGCCGCATGTAGCGCAGCGTGTCGTGCATCCAGCCCATGTTCCACTTGTAGTCGAAGCCCAGACCGCCGTTGGCCACCGGCGCGGTCACGCCGGGCCAGGCGGTGGACTCCTCGGCCACGGTGATGGCGCCGGGGCACTGGACGCCCACGGCGGCGTTGAGTTCGCGCAGGAAGTCGATGGCTTCGAGATTCTCGCGCCCGCCGTGGCGGTTGGGGATCCACTGGCCGGCCGGGCGGCTGTAGTCGCGATACAGCATGGACGCGACCGCGTCCACGCGCAGCCCGTCTACATGGTAATGGCGCAGCCAGTGGATGGCGCTGGCGATGAGAAAGGCTCGCACCTCGCGGCGGCCGTAGTTGTAGATCAGCGTGTTCCAGTCGGGATGGCGGCCTTCGCGCGGGTCGGCGTGCTCGTAGAGCGGCGTGCCGTCCAGGCGCGCCAGCCCGTGCGCGTCGTCGGGGAAGTGGGCCGGAACCCAGTCCAGGATGACGCCCAGCCCGGCCTCGTGGCAACGGTCGACGAAATGCGCGAAGTCGGCCGGCGCGCCGTGCGCGGCCGCCGGCGCGAACAGTCCGAGCGGCTGGTAGCCCCACGAACCGCCGAAGGGATGCGCCATCACGGGCAGCAGCTCGATATGGGTGAAGCCCAGCGAGCGCGCGTATTCGGGCAGGCGGGCGGCCAGGCTTTGCCAGCGCGGCGCGCCGGCGTCGTCGAACCAGGAGCCGGCATGCACTTCGTAGATGGAGATCGGCGCGTCGCAACGCTGGCGCGCCGCGCGTTGTTCCATCCAGGCCTCGTCGGTCCACGCGAAGGGGCGTTCGTCGGGGACGATGGACGCGGTGGCAGGCGGCGCCTCGGCCTGGCGCGCCAGCGGGTCGGCCTTGAGCACGGTATGGCCGTCGGCGCCCAGCACCTGGAATTTGTAGCGCGCGCCCGGCCCCACGTCGGGCAGGAACAGCTCCCAGACGCCCGCCGGATAGCGCAGGCGCATGGCGTGGCGCCGGCCATCCCAGCCGTTGAAATCGCCCACCACCGCCACGCGCCGGGCATTGGGCGCCCATAGCGCGAAGCGGGTGCCCGCGCAGCCGTCCACGCTGGCGGCGTGCGCGCCCAGCAGGCCGGCCAGGTAGCGCCAGCCGCCGGCCGCGCAATGGTCGAGCTGGGCGGCGTCGAGCACCGGCCCGAATGCGTAGGGGTCGGCGGTGTGCTGGATGCCTCCCTCCCATTCGATGCACAGTCGGTAGGCTGCCGGCGCGCCCGGCTGCAGGCCCGGCACGGTGTTTTCGAACAGGCCGGGCTGCATGGGCAGCAAGGGTGTGCGCTGGCCGCCGGGCAGCACGGCCATCACGGTGCGCGCGCCGGGCGCCAGCACGCGCACCACGGTATGCGCGCCGGCCTGGTGCGGCCCCAGCACGGAAAACGGATCGGCATGGCGGCCGGCCAGCAGCGCGTGCTGGGTGGCCGCGTCCAGCGTGCCCTGGATGGAAGGCGAATCTCGCATCATGGCGCCGGTCCTTCATCGTGGTCGACGGCGGCCGCCAGCAGCGCGGCGCGGGCGGTTTCGGCCAGGCCATGGATGGGCACCGGCAGTCGCTCGGGCCGGTAGGCCGACTCGTAGCAGATTTCGTAGGCGGCCTTCTCCAGCAGGTACAGGCAGGTAAGCGCCTGGGCACGCTCGGGCGGCAAGGCCAGCACGGGGTCGATGGCATTGCCATAGCTGGCCAGCAGGGCCGCGCCGGCGCGCTGCCGGAAGCGCGCCAGCAGCGCCTCGCGCGTTTCCCGGGGCGCGCTGGCCGGGTCGGCCGGCTCGGCCACGCCGGTGTTGAAGTCGCGCGGCGCGCCGCCCAGCGGATCGTCGCGGCTGAGTTCGGCCACCGCATAGTCGAACGAGCGCAGGATGCCGGCAACGTCCTTGAACGGGCTGCTCAGTTGCCGGCGCTCGGCCATGGGCCGGGCCGGCTCGCCCTCGAAATCGATCAGGTAGGCGTCGGTCTGCGCGACCAGGATCTGGCCGAGATGGAAGTCGCCGTGCACGCGGATGCGCAGCGCGCCGGTTTCGGCCTGCGCCAGTGTCATGATGTGGGCCGCCAGCCGGTCGCGATGCTCGAACAGCCATTGCGCGCAGGCGTGCGATGCAGGGGCGAGCCCGCTCTCGCACGCCCGCAAGGCCTGCAGCGCGCGGTCCAGCTGCGCCACCGCGTGCTCGCCCGCCAGGGCGGCGTCGCGCTCGCTGGCCGGCCGCGGCGCGAAGCCCGGCAGTTCGCCGGCACGCGCCAGCACCGAGTGCATCTGAGCCAGGCGTTGCCCGATGGTGCCGGCCAGCACTTCGTAGCCGGCCAGTTCCTGCTGGTAGTCGTCGGCGCTGGCGCCGGTCAGCATGGCGGCGTCGACCGTGCGCTTCAGGTAGGCCACGGTCCAGTTCCACGCATCGCCTTCGTTGACGACGTAGGCGTGGGCCAGCGCCAGCGTATGGGGCGCCTGGTCGCCCTGCACGCGCACGACCTCGCCCAGCAGCGCCGGCGTATGCGCGTAGCCGGCCTGGGTGAGGTAGCGCGTCATCTCGGCTTCGGGGTGCGGGCCGGCATGCAGCTCGCGCAGCAGCTTGAACACGACGCGCTCGCCGACCAGCAGCGAACTGTTGGACTGGTCGGCGCTGAGCGCGCGCACCTTGCTGTCATCGCGCAGCGCCAGGTCGGCCAGGCCCGGCTCGGGCAGGAAGCGCAGCCGCACGGCGGGCTCGCCGCCGGCCTGGATATCGCGGCCGGCCGTCAGGGCCGCCAGCAGCACGCGCGCATAGCCGGGCTGCAGCGAGGCGTCGGTGAGCGTGCCCAGCTGCGCGCCGCGCCGCACGCGCGCCAGCGGATACTGGGCGGCGGTATCGTCCTGCCAGGCCAGCGCCACCGGCGTATGGAAGCGGCGCGGCGGTCCGTCGTCGCTGACTTCGATCTCGGCTTCGTAATAGCTTTCCACGTCGTCGTTCAGCGGCACGCTGTAGGCCAGCCGCATGACGCCGGGTTTGCGGCGCGCGGCATACCAGCGCTGCCGCTGCAGGTAGGCCGGCAGCACGTCCGCTTCCAGCTGGCGGCGCGATGCCTCGGTCAGGCGCAGCGCCGCGCCCGCGCCGCGCGACACCAGGGTGATCGATTCCGGCATTTGCGGCGGCAGCTCGCTGTGCCACGCGGGCGGCGCGGCGCCGGCGCTCAGGTCCAGCCAGTAGAAGCCGAAAGGCGGCAGCGTCAGCAGATAGGGCAGCTCGCCGATCTGCGGAAAGGCGGTGCCGCCCAGCATTTCCACCGGTACGCGGCCGGCGTACTCGGACAGGTGCAGTTCGACCGGCTGGGCCGCCTGCGAAAGGTTGGCCACGCACAGCACCACCGTGTCTTCCCAGGTGCGCAGATAGGCCAGGATCTTGCGGTTGCCTGGATACAGGAACGACAGTTCGCCACGGCCGAACACATGGCTCTGGCGGCGCTTGGCCAGCATGCGGCGGGTCCAGTTCAGCAGCGAATGCGGGTCGCGCTGCTGCGCCTCCACGTTGACCGCCTCGTAGCCGTACAGCGGCCCCATCAGCAGCGGCAGCGGCAGGCGCTCGGGGTCGGCGCGCGAGAAGCCGCCGTTGCGGTCGGGCGACCATTGCATGGGCGTGCGCACGCCGTCGCGGTCGCCCAGGTGGATGTTGTCGCCCATGCCCAGCTCGTCGCCGTAGTACAGCACCGGCGTGCCCGGCATGGACAGCAGCAGGCTGTTCATCAGTTCGATGCGGCGCCGGTCGCGCTCGAGCAGCGGCGCCAGGCGGCGCCGGATGCCCAGGTTGATGCGCGCGCGCGGCTCGGCCGCGTAGACGTTCCACAGGTAGTCGCGTTCGCGGCTGGTCACCATCTCCAGGGTCAGCTCGTCGTGGTTGCGCAGGAAAATGGCCCATTGGCATTGCGGCGCGATGGACGGCGTCTGGCGGATGATGTCGGTGACGGGCAGGCGGTCCTCCTGCGCGATGGCCATGTACATGCGCGGCATCAGGGGAAAGTGGAACGCCATGTGGCATTCGTCGCCGGCGCCGAAGTACTCTTGCGCGTCCTCGGGCCACTGGTTGGCCTCGGCCAGCAGCATCCTGCCGGGATACTCGCTGTCGATGACGCGGCGGATGCGCCGCAGGATGGCGTGGGTTTCCGGCAGGTTCTCGTTGTTGGTGCCTTCCCGCTCGACCAGGTAGGGCACCGCGTCCAGGCGCAGGCCGTCCACGCCCATGTCCAGCCAGTAGCGCATCGCGCCCAGCACTTCGCGCAGCACCTGCGGATTGTCGTAGTTCAGGTCGGGCTGGTGCGAATAGAAGCGGTGCCAGAAATAGGCGCCGGCCACCGGGTCCCAGGTCCAGTTGGACTTTTCCGTGTCGCAGAAGATGATGCGCGTGCCGGCATAGGCCTTGTCGTCGTCCGACCAGACGTAATAGGCGCGGTGCGCCGAACCCGGCCGCGCGGCGCGGGCGCGCTGGAACCAAGGGTGCTGGTCGGAGGTGTGGTTGATGACCAGCTCGGTGATGACGCGCAGGCCGCGCGCGTGGGCCGCCCGCACCAGCCGCCGGGCGTCGGCCAGCGAGCCATAGTCGGGGTGCACCCCGCGATAGTCGGCGATGTCGTAGCCGTCGTCGCGGCGCGGCGACGGATAGAACGGCAGCAGCCAGATGGTATTGACGCCCAGCTCGACGATGTAGTCCAGCTTGGCCAGCAGGCCGGCGAAGTCGCCCACGCCGTCGTCGTTGGCGTCGAAGAAGGACTTGACGTGCAACTGGTAGATGACGGCGTCCTTGTACCAGAGCGGGTCGGGAGCGGGATGGGTGGCAGGCATGATCGGTACGCTCAGGATGACAGGGGTCGGGACCACAGGCGCCACAGCCGGTATGGACGTTGCGGCGTCAATTCCAGGTCCAGCGCGGCCTCGCGCCAGCTTGCGCGCGCGCCGTCGAGCAGGTCCTCGCCGTGCAGGTCGGCGCTGTCGTCCAGGCCGAACAGCCAGCGCGGCAGGGCCACCCGGACCGATTGCGGCGCCCAGGGGTCCAGGCTGATCGCCACCAGCACCACGCTGGCCCGGTTCGGCGTGGCCTTGCAGAACGTCAGCACCTGCTCGTTGGCGCACTGCAGCGGCACGTAGCCCAGGTGGCTGTGCAGCGCCGGGTTGGCGCGGCGGATGCGATTGAGCGCCGCGATCTCGGCGGTCACGTTGCCGGGGGCATGCCAGTCGCGCTGGCGCAACTGGTACTTCTCGGAGTCCAGGTATTCCTCCTTGCCGGGCACCGGCTGGGCCTCGCACAGTTCGAAGCCGCTGTACATGCCCCACAGTCCGCTGCCGGCGGTGGCCAGCGCGGCGCGGATGAGAAAGCCGGCCCGGCCCGAGGCCTGCAGGAAATACGGATTGATGTCGGGCGTGTTGACGAAGAAGTTGGGCCGGAACCACTCGCAGACCGGCGGGCGCGACAGTTCGCGCAGATAGCTGTCCAGCTCATGGCGGGTATTGCGCCAGGTGAAATAGGTATACGACTGGGTGAAGCCCAGCTTGGCCAGGCGGTACATCATGCGCGGGCGCGTGAAGGCTTCGGAAAGAAACACCACGTCGGGGTGGCGGGCGTGGACGTCGGCGATCAGCCACTGCCAGAACGGCAGCGGCTTGGTATGCGGATTGTCGACGCGGAAAATGCGCACGCCGGCGTCGATCCAGTACAGCAGCACATCGCGCAGCGCGCGCCACAGCGCCCGGCGCGGGCGGCCGCTGGCCTGGTCGTAGAAGCTGACATTGACGATGTCTTCATAGCGCTTGGGCGGGTTCTCGGCGTGCCGGATCGAGCCATCGGCGCGGTGCTCGAACCAGTCGGGGTGGCGTTGCAGCCAGGGATGGTCCGGCGAACACTGGATCGCGAAGTCCAGCGCGACTTCCATGCCATGCGCCGCGGCGGCTTGCACCAGCCGCGCGAAGTCGGCCCGGGTGCCCAGCTGCGGGTGGATGGCGTCGTGGCCGCCGTCGGGCGAACCAATCGCGTAGGGGCTGCCGGGGTCGTCGGCGGCGGCCTGCAGCGCGTTGTTGCGGCCCTTGCGCTGCGACTGGCCGATGGGGTGGATGGGTGGCAGGTACAGGACGTCGAAACCCATGGCGCGCAGCGCGGGCAGGCGCGCGATCACGTCGTCGAAGGTGCCGTGCGCGCCGGCGGGCACGGCCTGCGACCGCGGGAACAGTTCGTACCAGCTGCCGTGGCCGGCGGCCGCGCGGTCGACCCAGAGCGGCCGGCTTGCGCTGGTGTGCATGAAGGGCCGCGCGGCCAGCGCGCGCATGGCCTGGGCCAGTCCGTCGCGCAGCAGGGCGGCCACGGCGTCGGCCGGCGCCGGCCCGCCATTCAGCATGGACAGGGCCGCTTCGATGGGCGCGCGGCGCGCGTCGCCGCGCGCCTGGCGCCGCGCCAGGGCTGTCCGCAGGTGCGCGGCGCCCTCGGCGAGGTCCAGCGCGATGTCCTGGTCGGCCTCGTGCTTGAGGCGCAGCTCGCGGCAGAAAGTCAGCCAGGTGTCGCGCCAGGCGCACACGCGGAACTCATGCAGGCCGACCCGGCGCGGCGCGAAGCGCGCGTGCCAGCGGTCGTTGTCGCCCGGCGCCAGCGGCACGCCGTGCCAGCCGGCCTGGTCGACGGCCCGCCATTGCAGCTCGCCGGCCAGCTGTTCGTGTCCGTCCGAGATCAGGTCGACGCCGACTTCGACCGGCACATGGGCCAGGGCCTTGGCGGCCAGGCTGCCGTGCGCCACCGAAGGCGCGACGTGCTCGAAGACGACGCGGGCGTCGCGGTCGCACGCCGAGGGCGGGCCGGGCAACAGCGCGCCCGCCGTGGCGCGTACCGGACGCTCGGCGGCAACGCGGTACAGCGCGCAGTGTTCGACCGGGTCGGCCAGGTGCCTAGGCACGCCGGCCGGCAGCAACGCGGCGCCGGCGCTCCAGTCGACCCGCGGCTCATGCGCGGCCTGCGGATCCAGCGCCAGCACATGGCTCGTGCCGGGCGGGCCCGGGCGGATGATCAGCGTGGCCCAGCCATCGCGCCCGCACAGCAAGACCGGCCGGCCGCGCGGCGCGGCCTGGCGGCGCCAGCGCAGCGCGCGCGCCACGGCGGGCATCATGCGCTGCAGTTCGCTGCCCACCAGCAGCCCGTCGCCCCACAGCGCGGCCACCCAGAGGGCGCGCAGCGCGGCGTGCGCGGCCGCGCTGGCGGGCGCCAGCGGCGCGCCGCCGGCCGGGGCGAGCGGGGCGGCGAGCAGCGGCGCTATCTCGCGCAGGCGCTGCGATTCGGCGTCCAGCCACGCGGCGTCGGGCGACCACCAGGGGATCGAGCCGAATACGCCGTCGAACCCCGCGCCGGCCAGGGCGGCCGATTGCGCCGGCGTCAGGCCCGCGGTCCAGGCCAGCAGCCGCAGCGCCGGCCGGCTGGCCCGCAAGGGTTCGAACAGGGCGCGCCAATCGGAAGGATCGAGACGCTGCGGCGCGGTGCAGCGAAAGCCGGCCACGCCGGCGTCCAGCCATCCGGCCAGGCGGGACTGCCAGGCCTGCAGGAAACCGGTCGGAGCCGGGCGTGTGCGCACATAGCGCACGCCGTGCCGCGCAGCGGGCTGGCGCGGGTCGCCGGCCGGCTCGTCGGCCGGGCTCTCCAGCCATTGCGCCTGCGCGGTGCGCGGCGCGGCGTCGCGCGCCACCCGGTCGGGCTCCAGGTCCAGCAGCAGTGTCAGGCCTTGCGCGGCGGCCTCGCGCGCCAGGCGCGCCAGGGTGGCGTCCATGGCGCCGCCGCCCCAGCGCGCATCGGCATGGTCCACGTCGGCCGGCGCGCCCTGGATGTCGTCGCGACATTGCCACGGCGGCGTCAGGCACACGGCGTTGAAGCCGCAGCGGCGCAGCCGCGTGCACAGCGCCTGCCATGCCGCGTACGGGCTGGCGCGCGCGCCGCGCGCCAGCGCGATCGCGGCGGCGTGAAAAGCCAGCAGTTCGGCGTCGCGATCGAGGCGGGCGGCGGCGCGGCGAACCATGGCGCCGTGCCTCAGGCCGCGTTGGCCAGCAGCGGCAGCGTGGGCGCGGGCACCCGGCCGCGCTGCGGCCCGCTGGCCAGATTGGCGTACAGCCCCGCATAAGCCTGCGCCGAGGTGCGCCAGCTGAAATCGGCCTGCATGGCGTTGCGGCGCATGGCGTCGCGCACCGCCGGCTTGGCCAGCGCGCGCAGCGCGCGCGCCACGGCCAGCTGCATATCGGCGGGCTCGCTGCCATCGAACAGGAAGCCCGTACCCTGGCCGGCGCAGGACTCTTCGATCGCCGGGCCCGGGTCGCGGATGGTATCGACCATGCCGCCCACCCGCGAGGCCACCGGCAGGGTCCCATAGCGCATGGCGTACAGCGGGGTCAGGCCGAAAGGCTCGAAGCGGCTGCCGTGCAGCAGCAGGTCGGCGCCGGCGTGCAGCCGGTGCGCAAGCGGTTCGTCGTAGCCGATGTGGACCGCGCAGCGGCCCGGGTAGCGCGCCGCCAGGGCGCGCAGCGCCGCTTCGAGGTCCGGCTCGCCGCGGCCGATCAGCGCGAACTGCAAGTGTTCGTGCGCCTCCAACAGGGCGGGCAGGGCGGCGATGGCCACGTCGGCCATCTTCTGGCCGGTCAGGCGGCTGCCCATGGCCAGCACGGTCGCGTCCGCGCGCAGCTGCAGGCCCAGCTCGGCCTGCAGCGCGGCCTTGCAACAGGCCTTGTTGCGCATATCCAGCGCGTCGAAGCGCAGGCCGCCCAGATGCGGGTCGGCGGCCGGATTCCACAGCGCGGTGTCGATGCCATTGGGCACCGGGCTCAGGTCGGCGCCGCGCACGCGCAGCAAACCGTGCAATCCGCAACCGAACGCCGGCGTGAGAATCTCGCGCGCATAGGCGCGGCTGACGGTGGTGACGCGGGTCGCATAACGGATGCCGGCCTTGAGGAAATTCACGCGGTCATCGGACAGCGCGCCGTCGTCGTGCCGGCACGCCAGCGGGATGCCCAGCGCGCTGGCCAGCTCGGCCGGAAACGTACCCTGGAACGCCAGGTTGTGAATGGTGAGCAGCGTCTTGACGTAGTGCAGTCCGGCCGCGTGGATGAGCAGCGGCGCGAGCGCGGCATGCCAGTCGTGCGCGTGCACCACGTGCGGCGGCCGCAGCCCGGGCAGGCCCTGCGCCAGCCGGGCGGCCGCGTGGGCCAGGGCCGCATAGCGGCGGGCATTGTCCGGGTAGCCCTGGCCGCTGTCGTCCACGTAAATGCCGGGCCGGTCGTACAGCGCGTCGTTGCGCAGCAGCAGCACCGACAATCCCGAGCCCGGGCAATGGCCGCGCACCAGACTGGCCGGGCCGCCGGGCAGTCCGCCCAGCCGCGCGACCGTGCGCGGCCGGTACAGCCTGTCCAGCGTGCCGCGATAGGCGGGCATCAGCAACTCGCACTGCACGTCCACACCGCCCGGCCGGTGGCCCAGCGCCTGCACCATGCCCGCCACGGCGTCGCCCAGGCCGCCCGTCTTGGCCAGCGGAAACGCCTCCGCGGCCACCACCAAGGTACGTATGGTCGTCATGCAAGCTCCCTGAGAGGATGCCCGCGCCGCAAACAGGGACGTGATCGGGCCGATGCGCTGGTTCCGCAAGCGCCGTGCCCGGGTTGTTCGCCAGCCGTATCCGGTCGCCGGCGGCCGTTGCGAGCCCGCGTATCGGCGGGGCGCGCGCTGCCGGCGCTGCGCCGTTGTTGCATGCGCCGGTAATTCCGCCTCGTCGGTCGGCGCGCAATGTTCGCCGCCGCCAGCAGTGATGCGCTGCAACGCAGGCGACGGGCCGCGTGGCCGACAGGCACGCCGCTTGCGAAATGGAGGGGCCTTACCTGGAGGACATCGATATGAAGCAACGAAGCCTGATTTACCTGGTTGCCGGCGCCATGGCCGCGCTGCTGGCGCATGGCGGCGCCCTGGCGCAAAGCGGCACCGCGCCGACCACGCCTTCGACCACGCCCAACGATTCGACGGCCGTGCCGCCGAACCGGCCGGTGCCGCCGGGCCAGGTGCCGCCCGCGCCCGGCACCACCACCCACGACGGGATGCCCAAGACGCCGCAGCAGCACATGAACGAGCATCGCGGCAACGACACGCGCGGCGACATGCCGCGGCGCCAGCCCGACATCAACGACAACCCGCCGGCCACGCCGGCGCAGGGCGCTTCGCCGCCGCCGGGATACCCCAACACGGGCGGATCGAAGTAGCGGCGGGACCGGTCCGCGCCGGCGCGCGTCAGTAGTACTGGCGGCGCGCGTCGGCGGCGGGCAGGCGCAGTTGCAGCCGGTACTTGGACACCGTGCGGCGCGCCACCACGATGCCGTCGCCGGCCAGCCGTTCGGCCAGGGTCACATCCGACAAGGGCATGCGCGGGTCTTCCGCGTCGATGTATTCGCGGATCAGCGCGCGCACGGCCGCGGCCGAACACGTGCCGCCCGATTCGGTGCTCAGTTCGCGCGAGAAAAAATGGCGGAACTCGAACACCCCGCGCGGCGTCGACATGTACTTGTTGGCGGTGGCGCGCGAGACCGTGGACTCGTGCATCTCCAGCTCGTCGGCCACCTCGCGCAGCATCAGCGGCCGCAGCGCGATCTGGCCGAACTCGAAGAACATCTGCTGGCGCTGCACGATGGCCTCGGCCACGCGCCGGATGGTGGCGTAGCGTTGCTCGACATTGCGCACCAGCCAACGGGCTTCCTGCAGCTCCTGCGCCATCGGGCTGCGCTCGTCCATGCGGGCGCGCCGGAACAGGTCGGCATAGGCCTGGTGCAGCCGGGCATGCGGCATGGCGCCCCGATTCGGCACCACCAGCCATTGCTGGCGCTGTTTGCTGACCACCACATCCGGCACGACGTAGCTGGGCGGTTCGTGCGCATAGCGGCGGCCGGGCTTGGGGTCGAGGCCGCGGATCACCCCGCACGCCTGGCGCAACACCGGTTCGCTGCAGCGCAGCGCGCGCCGCATGCCGGGGTAATCGCTGCGCGCCAGGCGCGGCAGGTGGGCGGCGACGATGGCCAGGGCGGCGTCGCGCACGGCCGGATCGAGCCGGCTACAGGCGCGGATCTGCAGGGCCAGGCATTCGGGCAGGTCGCGCGCGGCCAGGCCCGGCGCATCGAGTTGCTGGACCAGGTGCAGCGCCGCCTGCCATTCGCTGGCCTCGGGCGGCGGGTCGAAATCGGCGACGCCGGCCAATTGGGCCAATTCCTGCCGCAGGTAGCCGTCGTCATCCAGTCCATCCACGATGAACTCGGCCAGCGCACGGTCGCGTTCGCTCAGCACATAGGCGCCCAGCGCCTGCGACAGGCGTTCGTGCAGGCTCAGGGTGGCCGGCACCCAGGCCGCCGCGTCGCTGGCCACGCCAGGCCGGGCGGCGGCGCTGCGCGTGGGATAGTCGCCGGCATAGGAGGGCGGCTCGGGCGGCGGCTCGGATGTCGCGGGCGGCTCGGACGCTGCGGGCGGCGCCGGCGCGTCGTCCTGCGCTTCGGTCTCGTCGGCGTCCTCCAGGAACGGATTGGTCGCCAGGGCCTGTTGCACCGTCGTGGTGAACTCCAGCGCCGACATTTGCAGCAAATGAATGGACTGCTGCAGGCGTGGCGCCAGCGTGGTTTGCTGGCGCAGCCGCAGATCCTGCAGGACGTGGCTCAAGTT
Source organism: Bordetella bronchiseptica (assembly GCF_900636925.1). Classification (NCBI taxonomy): domain Bacteria; kingdom Pseudomonadati; phylum Pseudomonadota; class Betaproteobacteria; order Burkholderiales; family Alcaligenaceae; genus Bordetella; species Bordetella bronchiseptica. The sequence goes on along the minus strand of NZ_LR134326.1, from coordinate 2,636,939 downwards.
TTCCTCCGACAGGGACGCGCCTGGGCGCGGGAACATACCAGAGGAGTACGCAAGATCGGTGCCAGCCAGCGCTTCTCTCGGGGCGCGGCGTTACGGCGGCGCGCGGCGGAGCCAGGAGTTACAACGTCGCCGTATTTTTTTCCGGGTCCGCGCCGGCGCCCACGCCATAGGCGTTGAGGCGGTTGTAGAGCGTCTTGAGGCTGATCGCGAGGGTGCGGGCGGCGCGCCGCTTGTCGCCGCCTGCGCGCGCCAGCGTGGCGAGGATGAGCTCGCGCTGGACGCATTCGAGGGGAGTTCCCACAGGAAAGGCCAACGTATCGGCATCCTGCCGGGCCGGGCGGCGCAACACCGTATCGGCCAGCGCCTGCGGACCGATCGGGCCGTCTTGCAGGATATAGGCGCGCTGCACCGCGTTGCGCAGCTCGCGTGCGTTGCCGGGCCAGTCGTGGGCGGCCAGCGCGTCGAGCATGGCGCCGGAAAAGCGCTTGGCGGTGCGGTGGCGCGCATTGAGTTCGTCGAGAAACCGCTGGGCCAGGAAGCGGATGTCCTGCGGCCGCTCGCGCAGCGGCGGCACCCGCAGGGGCAGCACCAGCAGGCGATGCAGCAAGTCCTCGCGCAGCCGGCCCTCGGCCACCGCGGCGTGCGGGTCGCGGTTGGTGGCGCCGATGATGCGCACGTTGGCGTGCAGCAGCTCCACGCCGCCGACCCGGCGGTACGCGCCGGTTTCCAGCACCCGCAGGAAATGCACCTGCATGTCGGGCGGCATCTCGGTGATCTCGTCCAGGAACAGCGTGCCGCCGCTGGCGTTCTCGAAGTAGCCGGCGTTGTGCGACAGGGCGCCCGTGAAACTGCCTTTCTCGTGGCCGAACAGCTGCGCATGCGCCAGCGTCGGGCTGATCGCGCCGCAGTTGATGGCCATGAAGGGCGCGTCGCGGCGCGCGCCCAGGTCATGGATGGCACGGGCCAGCACATCCTTGCCGGTGCCGCTTTCACCCACCAGCAGTACGGTGGCGTCGCTGTCGGCGGCGCGCTCGATGCTGGCGGCCAGCTTGCGCATGCATGCGCTGGGGCCCAGCGCCGCAAGGCGTTCGAGGGCGTCGGAAATCGTTGCAGCCGGAGTTACGGTTTGGTTGGGCACGATGCAGCCTCGCGGCAAGAAACCAGGCGACGGGTCCATTGTCATGCGCCGACCGTGCAAGGGGTGAGACCAGATGCAAAGGTTGGAAAAAAATGTTGCGCCGTAGGGTGTTGTTACCGCCATATCGACCCCGCCACGCTACGCTATCAAGGCAGCACGGGTACTTCACTCATGCACACTGACTGCACGGCAGGGCGGCTGGCGGCGCCGTGCGCAATTCTTGCATTGCGGGGGAACGATGCCTCACTTGCTGATCGTTGACGACGACGATGCGGTACGCGAAAGCCTGGTCGAGATCGGCCGCGAGCACGGCTATACCGTGGCGCAGGCCGGCACGGTGCGCGACGCGCTGATCCAGGTGGAACGGCAATTGCCGGACCTGGTGCTGACCGATGTGCGCCTGCCCGGCGCCACCGGCATGGACCTGTTCTCCCGCATTTCGCATGCCGGGGTCGAGGTGGTGGTGATCACCGGCTACGGCAGCATGGAAAACGCCATCGAAGCGCTGCGCGCCGGCGCCACCGATTACCTGGTCAAACCCATTTGCATGGAACGCCTCGAACAGATTCTTGCGCGCGTGGCGTCGGCGGGGCAGGACGGCGACTGGGACCCCTCCCAGCCGTTCCAGCAGGACGGCCGCTTCGGACGCCTGGTAGGGGCGTCGGCGCCCATGCAGGCGCTGTACCGCCAGATCTCGCGCGTGGCGCCCACCGAGGTCACGACGCTTCTGATCGGCGAGAGCGGCACCGGCAAGGAACTGGCCGCGCACGCGGTGCACGAGCTCAGCGCGCGGCGCGCCGGCCCCTTCGTGGCGGTCAACTGCGGCGCGATCTCGCCCAACCTGATCGAGAGCGAACTGTTCGGGCACGAACGGGGCAGCTTCACGGGCGCCGAGCGCCAGCACAAGGGCTATTTCGAACGCGCCGACAACGGCACGCTGTTCCTGGACGAAGTGACCGAAATGCCGCTGGACTTGCAGGTCAAGCTGCTGCGCGTGCTGGAGACCGGCGCCTTCATGCGGGTGGGCACCAACCGCGAGATATCCTGCAGCGTGCGGGTGGTGGCCGCCACCAACCGCAGCCCCGAGCAGGCGGTGCGCGACGGCAGGCTGCGCGAAGACCTTTATTACCGCCTGAGCGTGTTTCCCATCGAGTTGCCGCCGCTGCGCGAGCGCGGCGACGACCTCGCCATGCTGGCCGAGCGTTTCCTCGACGGACTGAACCGCGAGTACGGCAAGAGCAAGCGCTTCGCGCCGCAGGCGCTGCAGAGCATGGCGGAGTACGCCTGGCCCGGCAACGTGCGGGAACTGAAGAACTTCGTGCGGCGCGCGTTCATCCTGGCCGAATCCGACACGCTGGACGCCAGCGCGCTCACGCCGCAGATCTCGCCCAGCGACGCGGCTGGCGGCGGGCAGGTGATCGTGCCGGTGGGCTCGACGCTGGCCGAGGCGGACCGGCGTCTGATCCTGGCCACCTTGCAGCGTTGCGGCGGCGTCAAGAAACAGACCGCGGCGATGCTGGGCATCAGCGCCAAGACGCTCTACAACCGGCTGGAAGAGTATGGCGAGGCAGGACCGCCGGACGCCGCGGCCAACGAAGAGGGAGCAGCCCCGCGCGCGCAGCACTGAGACCCGCACGGGCATGGCACATGCTGACCCGCCAGCCAGGCGCCCCAGGGGCGCCGGCACTTTTCGGGGGCAGGCATGGAAACCGTATCGGACTTCGTACTGGAGCGTCTCGCGCAATGGGGCATCCGGCGCATCTTTGGCTATCCTGGCGACGGCATCAACGGCCTGATGGGCGCATTCGGGCGCACGCGCCAGCCGCTGGAGTTCGTGCAGGCCCGCCACGAGGAGATGGCCGCCTTCATGGCCTGCGCGCATGCGAAGTTCACCGGCCAGGTCGGCGTCTGCATGGCGACCTCGGGGCCGGGCGCGATCCATCTGCTCAACGGCCTGTACGACGCCAAGCTGGACCACCAGCCCGTGCTGGCGCTGGTGGGCCAGCAGGCGCGCCGCGCGCTGGGCGGCGACTTCCAGCAGGAAGTCGACCTGGTTTCGCTGTTCAAGGATGTCGCGCACGACTTCGTGCAGCAGGCCGCCAGCGCCGAGCAGGCGCGGCACCTGGTCGACCGCGCGCTGCGCATTGCGCTGGAGCGGCGCTGCGTGACCTGCGTCATCCTGCCCAATGATGTGCAGGATCTGCCGGCGGTGCGTGAACTGCCGCGCGAACATGGCAGCGTGCCGACCGGCATCGGCGTCACCTCGCATGCGGCGGTGCCGCCGGATACGGCGCTGCGCAATGCCGCCGACATTCTCAATCGCGGCGAGCGGGTCGCCATCCTGGCCGGCGCGGGCGCGCTGGAAGCGGCCGAGCCCTTGCGGGCGGTCGCCGAGCGGCTGGGCGCCGGGGTCGCCAAGGCCTTGCTGGGCAAGGCCGCCTTGCCCGACGCCTTGCCCTACGTGACCGGCGCCATCGGCCTGCTGGGTACGCAGCCCAGCTGGGAGATGATGAACGAATGCGACACCTTGCTGATGGTCGGCACGGCCTTTCCGTACAGCGAGTTCCTGCCGCGCGAAGGCCAGGCGCGCGCGGTGCAGATCGATCGCGACGGCCGCAACCTGAACCTGCGCTATCCGGTGGAAGTGGGCCTGGCCGGCGACAGCCGCCAGACCCTGCAGGCCTTGTTGCCGCTGCTCGAGAACAAGCCGCGGGCGCGCTGGCGCGAACGCATCGAAGCGTCGGTGGCGCGCTGGTGGCGTACCGTCGAGGCGCGCGCCATGGTGGACGCCTCGCCGGTCAACCCGCAACGCGTGTTCTGGGAGCTCTCGCAGCGCCTGCCGGACCGCAGCATCGTGACGGCCGACTCGGGCTCGGCGGCCAATTGGTATGCGCGCGACGTGAAGCTGCGCGAGGGCATGATGGCGTCGCTGTCGGGCGGGCTGGCCACGATGGGCTGCGCCGTGCCTTACGCGCTGGCGGCCAAGCTGGCCTATCCCGAGCGGCCGGTGGTGGCGCTGGTGGGCGACGGCGCGATGCAGATGAACGGCATCAACGAGCTGATCACCATCGCCGACCGCTGGCGCGCCTGGGCCGACCCCACGCTGGTGGTCCTGGTGCTGAACAATGGCGATCTCAACCTGGTGACCTGGGAGCAGCGCGTGATGGGCGGCGATCCGCGCTTCGAGGATTCGCAACGCCTGCCGCCGTTCGCCTATGCCGATTACGCCCGCATGCTGGGCCTGCATGGCTTGCGCGTGGAGCGCGCGCAGGATCTCGGCGCGGCCTGGGGCGAGGCGCTGACCGCCGGCCGCCCGGCGGTGCTGGAAGTCATGACCGACCCCGAGATGCCGCCGCTGCCGCCGCACATCCCGGCGCGCCAGGTGCGCGCCTACGTGCAGGCGCTGCGGGCGGACCCGGCCGGTGGCGCGGCGCTGCGCGCCACCCTCAAGCAATGGTGGGCCGGCTGAGGCCGGCCGACATGCCGTTTTCTTTCCGCCATCAGCAGGAGCCGCATCATGAAAGCATCGAACGATACTCCATCGTCCAAACCGTCCGCGCCACGCCGCGACGAGGCGCCCGCGCCCAGAAAGCCGCGGCCGCGCGTAGAGCAGGCCGACGGCAGTCCGGGCGAGTCCGGCGCCATCGCCAACCCCATGCCAGGGCTGAGCCCGCAGAACACGCCGGGCATGGATCGCTGGTCCGACAACGATTTCGAGGCGGTCTGGCGGCGGGCCACGCGGGAGCTGTGACAGGGACCGCAACGGCCGTGCCGCGGGGCGGCACGCGACTTGCGCACTGCGGCCGGCGAGCGTTCGCCACCTCGGCGGCGCCGGCATTTTCTGCAAGGAGACGTCATGCATGCACATACCGAAGACCGCGCCCGCATGCGCGAATCGAAACAGCAGGTCAAATCCGGCCTGCATGAATTGATCGCCGGCGCCGAGGCGCTGCTGCGTTCGACCGCGTCGTACGGCGGCTCCGAACTCGAGTCGGTGCGCGACCGGCTCAAGCACCAACTGGAAGCGGCGCGCGACCAGGCCGGCGGCTGGGAACGCAGCGCCGTCGAGCGCTACCAGCGCGCCTCGCGCGTCGCCGACGGGTACGTGCACGAGAACAGCTGGAAGCTGATCGGGGTGGCCATCGTGCTGGGCGCGCTGCTGGGCGCCTGCGCCATGTCCGACCGCGGGCGCAGACGCTAGCGTCCCGGACAGCGCCCGGCTACAGCGGATTGCGTACGCGGCTCTCGTTGCGTGCTTCGCGCACGCCTTGCCCGCCTTCGCGCCAGGCCGGGCAAGGCCGGCACAGCACTTGCGCGCCGCAGCGGATACGAAGCCCGGCGGCGCGCAAGTGCTGTGCCGGCCCGATCCGCAACCCACAACGCAGGAGAAGGCGATGCGTAACGACAACCGACGCCAGCCGCCGTATGGCGACGACGATTTCGGCCCCCATGACGAATTCGAGCGCGACTTCCGGCTGGGCGGCCGCGACGTCCGGCAAGGCAGGCCTTCGTGGCATGGCAACGACCGTCCCGAAGCGCAGGACTACAGTCGCGGCAGCGGCCGCTGGGGGGCCGAAGAACCGGACTACGGCCGTCCCTACGGCGAACGCCCCAATCGCGCAACGGGCGGCCAGCCGAACCGCCGCGGCCCGCAATACGAGCAGGGCGGACCTTATCCCGGCACGCGCCGCGCGCAATGGAACGAACCGATCACCAGCCGCAGCGCCGATCCGGGCCAGAGCAGCTATGGCGGGTTCCGCGACGAGGACCCGCGCTGGCAGCGGCAGCAATTCCATGACGGCCCGCTGGCCGGCGACTACGGCGGCTACCACGGCGACGGCGGCGAATGGGCCGGCCTGGCCGGCGCCGGGCACCGCGCAGGCAGCCGCCGCATCCTGCCCAAGGGCTACACCCGCTCGGACGAGCGCTTGCGCGAGGATGTCTGCGAACGCCTGGCGCACAGCGGCCTGGATGTCAGCGATGTATCGGTCTCGGTGACAGACGGCCAGGTCGAACTGAGCGGGACGGTAGCCCGCCGGCGCGACAAGTACGCCATCGAGAACTGCGCGGACGACTGCCTGGGCGTGGCCGACATCGACAACCGCATTCGCGTCGTCGCGCCCACGAACGCGCCATGAACAAGGAGCCGGACATGGACATCTCTTCCCGACAGGCGCCGCTGGCCGCGGCCGCCGCAGCCAGCGGGCCGACGCGCATCGTCGGCCGCGCAAAGTTCAGCGCCGTCGGCCCCGGCCCGCAGATCATGGCCGCCGACACGCTGGAGGGCAACCGCGTGCTGAACCCCCAGGGCGAGCATCTCGGTTCGGTGCAGCACATCATGATCGACGTGCCGCAAGGCCGCGTCGCCTACGCGGTGCTGTCGTTCGGCGGCGTGCTGGGCATGGGCGACAAGCTGTTCGCGCTGCCCTGGAGCGCGCTGGTGCTGGATACCGACCATAAATGCTTCGTGCTCGACATCCCCAAGGAACACCTCAGGCAGGCTGGCGGCTTCGACAAGAACGACTGGCCGGGCATGGCGGACAAGCGTTGGGCCGAGGAGCTCTACGATTATTACGACCAGCGGCCGTACTGGTAGGCCAGTCCTGCCGGCCGACGCCGGGACGGCCGCGCCCGGCGCCGGCCTGCTCAACCGTGCCGGCGCAACGCGCTGATGTTGCCGTCGGGTTCCATATAGGCGCGGTGTACGTCGTCCAGGCTGTCGTAGCCCTTCAGGCGCAGCTCGCTCATCAGTTCGGCTTCGGTGATATATTCGCGCCGCATATTGCGCCGCTGCAACTCGCCGTCGCGCACCAGGCAGACCGTGGAGGGCGCCAGCACGCGGCCCACCGCGGGCAGGAAATAACTGGCGCGGTCGATGGCCACGGTCCAGCCCACGATGGTCAGCAGCAGGATGGCGCCGTCGGTGACGGACTTGTATTCGCCCGCCATGGCGTTTTGCGCCGCGTCGGCGATCAGCACCAGCACCAGCATGTCGGCCACGCCCAGGGAGCCGATGTCGCGCCGTCCCGCCAGCCGCAACAGCGCCAGCAGGAACCAGTAGATCAGCGTTCCGCGCAGGAACAGCTCCAGAGGCGGTACGGTCAACGCGAACACGCCGTTCCAGTCCACGTCCATGATGCGCTCCTGTGCAGGCCTGGGGCCGAAGTGGATTTTCTACACGCCGGGTCAAGGCTGGTCCGGCGGCCCGCCGTTGCGCACGGAGTCGGGGCGATGGCGGGAAACCCCGGCATGTCCGGCGTCGGTCTGCGTGTCGGGCGCGATATCGGCGCCGTCGGGCGGTTGCCGGTCATACTCGACGCCGGGGCGCTCGCCGGTGCCGCCGGTATCGCTGTCGGTCTCGGCCGCCGCGTCGGGCAGGTCGCTGGCGGAGTCCGATGAGTCGCTGGGGCCCAGGCCGGGGCGGGGCTCGGCATCGGGAGGGGAAACGGGCCAGAGTGAACGCTTGGGCACGATGGCTCTCCGGAGTGGGGGATGCCTCATGCCCTGCAAGCGGCGTGCCTGCGGCGCGGCGGCGCCCGCCGGCTCGCGCGGGCGCCACGGGCACGGCGTTTGCGGCCTGCGCACTCGTTCAGGAGCTGCGATCATGTTCGAGCAATACTCTCACTCCGCCCGACGGGCAGTGCGCCCCGTTCCACGGGCCATCGGCGCGACCCGTGTGCGCGCCGTCGATGGACCATGGAGCGGGATGGCGCCGGCTTGTCGGCCCTGACCCGGGCACGGCCATGGCGCAACGCCTGCTGGTGGTGTCCCCGCATTTCGACGATGCCGTATTCAGTTGCGGCGGCCTGCTGGCGGCCACGCCCGGCGCCACGGTGCTGACGGTGTTTTCCGGCGTGCCCAGCGTCGCCGCCGCCTTGCCGGACTGGGACCGGCGCTGCGGTTTCGAACGCGCCGACCAGGCCATGCAGGCGCGCCAGGCGGAGGATCGCAACGCGCTGGCCGAACTGGGCGCGTCAGGCCTGGGCCTGGACCTGCTCGACAGCCAGTATCCGGGCAGCGAAGCGATGCTGGCGCGGCTGCCCACAGTCCTGGCGGCGGCCGTCCAGTCGATCAGGCCCGGCGCCTTGCTGATTCCCCTGGGTCTGTTCGATGAAGACCATGTGCGGGTGGCCGACGCCGCGCTGGCGGTGCGCGGGTTGTTCGATGGCTGCGACTGGCTGGCCTACGAGGAGGTCCTGTACCGGCGCCGCCGCGGCGCGGTGCAGGCACGGCTGACCCAGTTGCACGGGCGCAAGGTGTATGCCACGCCGGTGGCCCTGCCGGGCGATGCCCGCGGCGCCAGCAAGACGCGGGCGGTGGCCGCCTACCACAGCCAGCTCGAACCCTTGGGACTGGTGCCTGGGCATGGCGACGATGCGGCCCCGGAGCGCTACTGGCGCCTGACCTGGCCCCGGCCGGATGCCGGATGAGCACCGCGGGCATGCCGCTTGCGGGCCTGGCAGCCCCGGATACAGGAGGACGGACCATGTCGATGATCGTCGCCGCCCGTTTCATGACTTTCGATGCCGCCGCGGCCGCCGCCGGGCGCTTGCAGGCGGCAGGCATTTCGCAGGAAGATATCCATACGTTCTACGTCAACAGCGCCGGCGCGCACGACCGCTACCCATTGGGCGGGGACCGGCGCGCCGACCCCGATGCCGGGCCGGCGCAGTACGGCGCCATCACGGGCGCCGCGGTGGGCGGGCTGGCGCTGGGCGCGATCGCCGGCGTGGTGGCCAGCGCCCTGGCGGCCACTTCGCTGGCGCTGGTCGCGGCGGTGGGCGTGGGCGCCTATGTGGGCGCGCTGTTCGGCGCGCTGTGGGTGGCCGGGCGCGGCCGCCGGCCGTTGCGGCCGGCCACGGCCAGTCCGGCAGCCAGCCCGCCGGGCGCCGACGAACACGCGCCGGTGCGTCATGCCGGCGTGATGCTGGCCTTGCATGTGGACGGTGTGCAGGCCGAACGGACGCTGGCCCTTCTGCGCGATGCCGGCGGCCAGGATCTCGAACGCGCCCAAGGGCGCTGGGTGGACGGCAAATGGGAAGACTTCGATCCCTTGCAACCGCCGCAACTGGCGGCCGGCGGCTAGCCCTGGCCGCCCGTTGGCTGGCCGGCCTGCTGTGCCTGGGGATATGGGCGGCGCAGGCCAGCCCGGCGGCCGACGAAGCATGGCTGCGGCGCGCCGCGCAACTGGCGCAGACCTCGGCGCAAGCCGCCGCGTTGGCGCGGCAGCACGGCGCCAGCGGCGACGTCCAGGCCTATGCGCGCCAGGCGGCCGCCCGGCTGCAAGACCTGGGCCGCGAACTGGCCGACGTGGCGCACGCGCAGGCGGTGACGCTGCCGGCCGGCCCCGACGTGACGCAACGCACCCATTTGCAGGAACTGGCGCAGCAGCGCGAGGCCGCCTTCGACCGGATGTACCTGCATTGGGCCGGCGTGGCCCTGGGCGAGGAAACGCTGCGGCACTACCGGCAGGCGGCCGACGAGGCGCAAGCGGCGCCGGTGCGGGAGTTCGCCGTGCATACGCTGCCCATGCTGCAGAACCTGCTGCAAGACGCCCGGCGGCTGGCCCGGCCGTCGCCGCAGGCCGAACCGCGCAAGCTGCCGCCGGGCGGCCCGGGCGAGCCCGCGCCGCCTTCGCCGGCCTCGCCGAGCGCGCCGCCGTCCATCGACGCCACGCGCCCGGGCCGCTAGGGCCTTACTCGCCCGGGGTGCCCGTCACCGGCAGCACGATGCCCGTGATGTAGCTGGCGCAGGCCGGGCTGGCCAGGAACACATAGGCGGGCGACAGTTCCTCGGGCTGGGCGGCGCGCTTGAGCGCGGTCCTGGCGCCGAAGTCCTTGATCTGCCCGGGCGCCTGGTCGGCGGGGTTGAGCGGCGTCCACACCGGCCCGGGCGCCACCGCGTTGACGCGGATGCCGCGCTCGGCCACATTGGCCGCCAGCGACCAGGTGAAGGCATGAATGGCGCCCTTGGTGCTGGAGTAGTCCAGCAGCGTGGGATGGCCGCGCAGGCCGGTGACCGAGCCGGTGTTGACGATGGTGGCGCCTTCCTTCAAGTGGGGCAGCGCGGCGCGCGCCATGTGGAAGTAGCCGTAGATATTGGTGCGGAAGGTTTCGTCCAGGCGCTCGTCGGTGATGTCCTGCAACGACGAAGCGTGCTCCTGGTAGGCGGCGTTGTTGACCAGGATATCCAGCTTGCCGAACTCGCGCAGCGTGCGCGCGACGGCCTCCTCGCAGAAGACCGGGTCGCGCACGTCGCCGGCGATCAGCAGGCAGCGCCGGCCTTCGGCCTGGACGTGGCGGGCGGTTTCCCGGGCGTCGTCGTGCTCCTGCAGGTACACGATCGCGACATCGGCGCCCTCGCGCGCATACAGCACCGCGACCGCGCGTCCGATACCGGAGTCGCCGCCGGTGACCAGCGCGGCCAGGCCTTCCAGCTTGCCGCTGCCGCGGTAGGCCGGCGCCAGGAACTGCGGCTGCAGCGCCATGTCGGCTTCGTTGCCGGGTTTGGCCAGATGCTGGCGCGGCATGGGCGGTTCGGGATGGTCGCGCGCGCCGGTGCGCGGCGCCTCGCCTGGCCGGCCTGCCGCGGGCTTGCGTTGGTCGCGCTGGTCTTGCTCGCGCTGGATGGCGCGCTGGCGTTCGGCGGTCCGGTCGGCGGCCTGCCGGGCCTTGGGGGAAGCGTCGGATGGGGTCTTGGGCATGACGGGGCTCCTGATGCGTGACTGCGCCGCGAGGCGCGGCGCCGCCGATCAGCAACGCGCATGCCTGCGGTCAATCGCGCGGCAGCCGCGCCTGCATGCGCGAACCCAGCGTGCGCCGGCTGGCGGCATAATCGGCCCAGGGGTCGGGCTTGCGCCGGGCCTGCTCCAGCGCGTTGGCGATGTTCCAGCGCGCGCCGCGCAAATCGTCGCCGGCGTCCAGCGCGTCCCAGGACAGCGGCATGGAAACGGGCGCGCCGTCGCGCGCCCGCGCCGAGAACGCGGCCACCGCGGTGGCGCCGTTGCCGTTGCGCAGGTAGTCCACGAAGATGCGCCGTTCGCGCCGGGCCTTGGCCATGTTGGCGGTGAACCGGTCGGGCAGGGCCACGGCCAGCTGGCGCGCCAGCGCGCGCGCGAAATCCTTGACCGTGTCCCAGGGCTGCGTGGGCCGCAGCGGCGCCACCAGGTGCAGGCCCTTGCCGCCGGTCGTCTTGAGAAACGGTTCCAGCCCGACTTCCTGCATCAGCAGGCGGGCCATCTGCGCGCCTTCGACAATGGCCGGCCACGCCACGCCGGGGCCGGGGTCCAGGTCCAGGGTGATCCGGTCGGGCGTGTCGGGATGGCGGGTATCGGCGCCCCAGGTATGGAACTCGATGGCGCCATACTGCACCAGCGCGATCAGGCCGGGCAGCGATTCGATCACCAGGTGCCCGCCGTCGCGCCGCACGCCGGCAGGCAGCGACTGGCTCAGGTGCTTCTGAAAGAAGCAGGTCGTGCCGGCGCCGTCGGGACAGCGCAACAGGGCCACGCGGCGCTGGCGCAGGTGCGGCAGGATATGCGGGCCGATGGCCGCGTAGTACTCGGCCAGCTGCAACTTGGTGTAGTCGGGCTCGCGATAGGCCAGCCGGTCCGGATGCGAGATACGCACGCCGGCCACCTCGGCGCGGCCATCGCCGGCGCGGCGCGACGGCGTGGCGGCCTTGGCCGCCGGCGGCCGCGCGGCCACCTCGCCGCGCACTTCGCTGGCGGGCTTGTCGGCGCGCAGGCCGGCAAACGAAGCCTGGCGCAGCAGGCCGTCGCGCGTGATGCCCGCATAATTCACTTCGGCCACCAGCTCGGGGCTGACCCAATGTATGGCGGCGTCGCCGCGGCCGCGCGGCACGTCGCCCGAAAACGGCTTGGCATCCTGGCGCAGCGCCGCCAGCCGCTGGCCCAGCGTGCGCAGCGTGGCCGCGCCGAAGCCCGTCCCCACGCGGCCCGCATAGCGCAATTGGCGGCCTTGGCGCAGGCCCACCAGCAAGGCGCCCAGGTGGCGGCGCGCGCCGGCCGGTTCGGTATAGCCGCCGATGACGAATTCCTGGCGCGGGCGGCACTTCAGCTTCAGCCAGCCTTGCGAGCGGCCGGACCGGTAAGGCGCGTCCAGGCGCTTGCAGATCAGGCCTTCCAGGCTCAGCCGGCAGGCTTCGTTCCAGGCCGCCTTGCCTTCGGTGTCGTCGGCCACCGGCAGGCGTTGCGTGAGCATCAGCGGCGCGTCCTCGGGCACCTCCCGCAGCAGGTCCTCGAGCCGCTCTTGCCTGGCTTGCAGGGGCAGGGCGCGCAGGTCCTCGCCATTCCAGAAGGGAAGGTCGAACGCGACGAACACCAGCCCTTCGGCCTGGCCGTCCAGCGCATTCTGCAACAGCTGGAAATCGGCCACGCCGCGTTCGTCGAGCACGACGACCTCGCCGTCGAGCCAGCCGCGCCCCAGCTTCAGCGCGCCCAGCGCGCGCGCCAGCGGCGCCATGCGAGCCTGCCAATCCTCGTTGCCGCGGCTGACCAGGCGCACGCCGCCGGCCGAGCAGGCCGCCAGGATGCGGTAGCCGTCGTACTTGACCTCGTACGACCAGCCCGGCCCATGCGGCGGGCTGTCCACCAGCGTGGCCAGCTGGGGCGCCAACGTGCGCGGCATCGCGGCGCGGCGCCCGCGCGGCGTGGCCGCCGGGGCGTGCTCCGGGGCGGGCTCCGGGGCGGGCGGCGGGGTGGCCGGCGCGCGTTCGGCGTCATCGCCCGGCACCGCCGCCTCGTCGTCTTCCTTGCGCAGCAGCCATTGGTCCTGCTCGCCGCTCATGCGCACCAGGACCCAGTCGCCGGCAAGACGCCGGCCGCGCAACGCGAAATGCAGCTTGCCGCGCCGCAAGCCCTGGCGCGGATCGCCGCGCGGGATCCAGACGCCGCTGTCCCAGATGTCGACATGTCCGGCGCCGTACTGGCCCTTGGGAATGTCGCCGGAGAATCCGCCATACTCGAGCGGATGGTCTTCCACATGCACGGCCAGGCGCTTGACGGAAGGATCGCGCGACGGGCCCTTGGGCACCGCCCAGCTCACCAGCACGCCGTCGATTTCGAGACGGAAATCGTAATGCAGGCGGCGCGCCTGATGGCGCTGGATGACGAAGGACAGGCCTTCGCTTGCGCGGGCGGCCGCGCGCGGGCGCCGGGCGGCGCCGGCCGGTTCGGCGGTGGCGCGGAAATCGCGCTTCTCGCGGTACTGCCGCAGTGGCTGTGTCATGGGCGCGGTGCCCTCCTGTCAGGCCGCCTTGCGGGCCGGGGCGCGCCGCGCGGGCGTCTTGCGCGCCCGCTTGGCGGCGGCGCCCTTGGCCGTGGCTTTGCGGGCCGGCGCGGCCTTTTTCGCCGGGGGCGCGGGCGCGCCGGCGCGCCGCTTGCCGCGCTCCAGGCTCTGTTGCAGCATGGCCGCCAGGTCGATGACCTTGGCGCTGGCGCGCGGCGCGGCTTCGCCCGGCTCGGCCAGCTCATGCGTCTTGCCGGCGCGCACTTTCCTGTCGATGGCGGCCAGCAGGTCGTCGCGATAGGCGTCGCGGTATTGCGCGGGGTCCCACTTGCACGTCATGTCGTCGAGCAGGCGCATGGCCATGCGCAGTTCGCGCGCGCCGGGCCTGTCGTGCGTGGCCGCGTCATCCAGGCCGAATTCCTCGGCCGGCACGATCTCGTCGGCGTAGCGCATGGTGACCAGCATCAGCACCTCGCCCACCGGCATCACGGCCGCCAGGTGCTGGCGCGTGTGCAGCACGACCTGGGCAATGCCGATGCGGCCGCTGTCGCGCAGGGCGCGGTGCAGCAGCGCGTAGCCTGGCCCGCCGCGCCGGTCGGGCGCCAGGTAGTACGGCGTGTCGAAGTAATACAGCGGTACTTCCTCGGCCTTGACGAAGTCGAGGATCTCCACGGTCTGCGTGGCGGCGACGTTGGCGCGGGCGAAATCCTCGTCGTTCATGTAGACGTATTCGCCTTTCTCGTATTCGTAGCCCTTGACGATATGTTCGCCATCGATCGCGCGGCCGGTGCGCTTGTTGATGCGCTGGTAGCCCACCGGCGCATTGTCGCGCCGGTCGATCCAGTCGAAATCGAGCCGGCTGGGGCGGCTTGCCGCATGGACCACGATGGGCACGTGCACCAGCCCGAACGCGATCGCGCCTTTCCAGACGATTCTGGCCATCATGCCTCCTTGTCGGGACGGCAGGCTCAGCAAACGGCGTGCCCGTGCCAGGTCAGCGTCGGCACAGCAGGGCGCCGACCAGCATGCCCACGCCAGCCGCGACGCCAACCGCCTGCCAGGGCCGCGCATGGACGAACTCGTCGGCGCAGTCGGCCGCTTCGCTGGCCAGGCTGCTGGTGGTGTCGGCAAGCTGGGACCAGGCTTCGCGCGCCGCGTCCAGCTGTTGCCGCAGGCGGGCCTTCAGTTCTTCGATATCGGCGTATTGGGGATCGTCCAGCGTGGCGTGGATTTCATCGAGCCAGCGCTGGCGCGCGCCGGCGGACATGGGCGCGGTCGGGTCGGCGGGGAAGTTGGCGGGGCGCTTGGAAGTAGGCATGGCGGGCTGCTCCGGTTGGGGGAAGGGGTTGGGGCGGGACGAAGCCGGTGGGGCGTGGCCTCAGGGCCGGGCCATGGCGCGGCAGGCGCTGGCGCAGGCATGGCAGGCCGTGGCGCATTCCTGGCAGTGGCGCGGCTCGTGGCGGGCGCACTCGTCGCCGCACACTTCGCAGATGCGCGCGCACAAGGTGCACATGTCTGTAGAAAATTCGCTTTCGCGCGCCATCATGGCGGCGCACAGGCGGCAGGCGGCGGCGCAGTCCAGGTCCAGCGCGATGCAGCGGGCCATATCGGCGCCGTGGCCTTCGCGCAGGCAGCTGCTGGCGCAGTAATCGCACGCCGCGGCGCAACGGCCGCAGGCCTGCAGGCATTCGACAACGTGAGTATTGAGCATGACCATCTCCTGGGGGCAAACCACGCATGCCGCAAGCGGCGAGCCTGGCGCGCCGCGCTCAGACTTGCTTGCAAATGGAGACCAGCCGTGATGGCGGCGCGCCGCGCCGCCCACTACCATGCACTGTACGCAATCTCTTGCGCGAGGTGCAAGATGTCCAAGCCCAAACCCGCGCGCGGTGCCGACGCGCACGATGATCCGTCACTCGATCAAGCCAAGGTGCTGCCGCCGCGCGGCCCGGTGCTGGTGCCCAACCTGCCGCCCAAGCCGCCGGCGCGCGCGCAGGCGGACAAGCACGGGCCGGCGGTGGACAACCAGACCGAGTCCAACTGGGCCGATGGTGCGGCGCCGCAGCCACGCGCCAGGAACGCGCGCTCATCGATCTTCTGAGTGCGGCCAGGCCGCCACGAAGGCCAGCAGGCGGCGTTCGTCGGCGGCCAGCCCGCGCGGCCCGGCCGGCGCGGCGCCGCCCGCCGGCAAGGCGCCGTCCAGGTAGGCCTGGACGATGCCGGGATGGATGTAGCAGGCGCGGCACACCGCGGGCGTGTTGGCCAGGCGGGCGGCCACCAGCTTGACGACCTCGACCACGGCCGCGCGGCGCGCCGCGGCGTCCGTGGCCGGCCAGCGCACCAGCAGCGCAAGCGCCAGCGCCGAGGCGGCCCAGGTCCGGTAATGCTTGGCGGTGAAATCGCCGCCGCCGGCCTCGCGCAAATAGGCGTTGATCAGTTCCGAGTCCACCGGGCGCGGCTCGCCGTCCTCGTCCAGGTAATGGAGCAGCTGTTGCCCGGGCAGGTCCAGGCAGCGCTTGACCACGCGCGCGATGCGGCGGTCGCGTACGGTGACATCGTGCGCCACGCCGCTCTTGCCGGTGAAGCGCAGGCGCAGCCGGCTGCCCTGCAGCCAGGCATGGCGGCGCGTGACGGTGGTCAGGCCGAACGAGCCGTTCTCGCGCGCGTACGCGCGGCTGCCGACCCGCGCCAGCGTGGTTTCGAGCAGGCGCACCACCGTGGCGGCGACCTTGTCCGGCGCCAGGCCGCGGCTGGACAGGTCGCGCGCCACGCGGCGCCGGATGCGCGGCAGGGCGCGGCCGAACTCGCGCAGCTGGCCGTACTTGGCCGCGTCGCGCCAGGCCCGCCAGTCGGGGTGGTAGCGGTATTGCTTGCGGCCGCGGGCGTCGCGCCCGGTGGCCTGCAGATGGCCGTCCGCGCGCGCGCAGATCCACACTTCGCGATAGGCGGGGGGGATGGCCAGCGCCGCGATGCGCGCCAGCGTGGCAGGGTCGCGTACCCGGCGGCCGTTCGCATCGTAGTAGGCGAACTTTCCGCCGGGTAGCCGGCGGCGCGCCAGGCCGGGACGGCTGTCGTCCACATAGCGCAGCGCGGCGGGCGCCGCGGGGCTCACGAGCGGCGCGCGCCCTGGCCCCGGTTGCGTTGGCTGGACTGATCCTGGTTGCTGCCTATCTGCGATACATGGCCGTCCTTCTTGGTGCGTGCCTGCTGGCTGCCGTGGCTGCGCTGCGCTTCGCGTTGGGTGTCGTCATCCTGCTTGCGGTCCTGGGACGTGGGGGTGGGTTTCATGGTCTAGGGCTCCGGGTTGCCCGCCGCGCGCCGCAGGGCGTGGTAATGCGGCAGGCGTTGCAATGGGTTCATGGCGTCTGCGTGGCCAGTGGGCGGCAAGCGGCGTGCCCGCGCGCTCAGGCGGGCCGGCCCGCGCCCACCCGCGCGCCCACCACCATTTCGGTGGCCCAGTTCAGCAGGATGGACGAATAGGCCTGCTGGCAGCGCTTGTCGCTCAGCGCGTGGTCGGCGCCGTCGACGATGCGATGGGTCAGCGAGTGGGAATGCAGGAACGCGCCGCGGTAGCTCATGATGGTCGAGTGCGGAATGTAGTCGTCGTGCTCGGCCTCCACGATCAGCACGTCGCCGCGAAACGACGAGCAGGCGCTCAAGGCGCGGTTGCCCTCCGGCGCCACGGTGGCGTGCCGGTAGGCGGAGATGGCGGCGCGGTCGAGCTGCAGCTTGGGCTGGGCCCATTCGTCATCGCGGTACAGCGCCGGCACGTGCAGCGCCAGCCAGCGCACCGCGCGCAGCGTGGTCAGGATGGCGGCCAGATAGCCGCCATAGCTGCTGCCCACCACCGCGATGGCGGACGTATCGACGGCTGGGTGGGCGATCAGCGCGTCATAGGCGGCCATGATGTCGCGCAGGCTGTCCTCGCGCGTGACCTGGCGCCGCTGCGCCTCGGTGGCGGCATGGCCGCGCAGGTCGAAGGTCAGGCAGATGCAGCCCAGCCCGGCGATGTCGCGCGCGCGGCTCAGGTCGAAGCGCTGGCTGCCGCCCCAGCCATGGACGAACAGCACGCCGGGCAGCTTGGCGCGCGGCGTGAGCAGGGTGCCGGCCACCTGCGTGTCGAACACGGGGATCGTGATGGTTTCGCTATGTGTCGTCATCGTCCGTGCCGTTGTCTTGCGTCATGCCGCCGGCCTTGGAAATGAAGCCGACCTCGGCGTCGTGGGCGTGGAATACGATGCGCGTGCCGGGCGGGTGCGCCGGGTCCGGACCGTAGTGTTCGCTGGTGGCGGCGTGCGCGCGCCGCAGGCCGCCATCCTGCGCGAACGCGCGCAGCGCGGCGATCTCGGCCAGGCTGGCCCCGCCGGCCCGCCACGATTGTTCCAGCACGCCGGTGCGCCAGCGGCCCTGCGCATCGCGGCCGCGCGCCACGTCATAGTTGCGGCGCGACGCGTACAGGCGCGGATAGCAGGCGAACGCCTGTTCGTCGTAACGCATGGCATGCTCCAGCGCGGCGCGCCGCGGCGCGTCCAGTTCCAGCTGCAGCAGGGCGGGCAGGGGACCCGGCACGAACCACAGGTCCGAGCCGCCGTAGACTTCCAGGCCCGCGTGGTCCAGCGTCAGCGACTGCGTGCCGATATAGCTGGCCAGATGGACGCCCACCTGCGCCACGCCGACGCTGTAGGTCGAGATGTCTTCCAGGTGTTCCTCCAGCACCAGGCCATAGCGGCGCACCTCGCCGGCATCCTGTTCGGCCAGCGCCTGGTCCAGCGCCGCCGCGTCGGCGACCTTGCGCTGGCCGCGGCCGGCGGTGGCGCGCACCGGCTTGACGCGCAGCGCACCGGTGCGCAGCATCCGCGCGCCGGCCTGGCGCGCCTCGTCCAGCGCGAAGACCGTGCAGCCGGGCAGCACGCAGTCGGACAGCCGCGCGCCCAGTTCGCGCGACCAGGCCGCAGGGGCGGCGCAGCCGTCATGCGGCAACGCATGGGTGATCGCCTTGGTGGCGACGAAGCCATGCGGCGCGACGCCGCCGAACAGGTCGTCCGGGCCCTGGATGCCCAAGGCCAGCGCGCGGCCGTCCAGCAGGGTGCGCGCGGGTACGTAATACACGCGCAGGCGCGGGTCGCGCGCCGCCGCAGGCAGCGCGTCGGCGTACTCGCAGCCCAGCAGCTCGGCGATGTCCCGGCCCAGCGCGCGCAGGCTGGCGCGCTCGTGGCGCGGCGCGTCGCGCCGGCCGGGATGGGCGACCACCAGATCGACGGGACGGCGCGGTACGGCGGCGGCAGGGTTCATGGGCGGATCCGGAAGCGGGAACAGCGCCGCAGCAGCAAGCGCCGTGCCCGGGCTCAACCGGCCGCCGCGCGCCGGTGGCGCCATTCGGCGCCCAGGTAGGCCGGCAGCGCCACGCACAGCGGTATCCACGCATACAGCAAGCGGTACATCAGCACCGCGCCCAGGCTTTCGCTGGCCGGCATGCGGGTGGCCAACGCGGCGGCGAACAGGGCCTCGATCACGCCCAGCCCGCCCGGAATGTGGGCCAGCAGCGCGGCGATGCTGCTGAACAACAGGATGGCCAGGACTTCCGGATACGGCGCGCGGCCCTGCAGCAGGACGTAGATGATGCCGCCCATGATGGCCCACGACACGCCGGCCAGGCCCATCTGCCGCAGCGCGGTCGGCAGGTCGGGCAGCACCCAGCGGTGGCCGCGCAAGGTATAGGCGCGCCGCCGCGCGTACCGGCACAGGTACAGGTAGGCCAGCGCGCCGGCCAGCAGCGCCGCGCCCACGGTGCGCAGCAGGCCGGCGCCCAGGTGCCAGCCGGCGGGCGTGGGCATCTGGCCGGCCAGTAGAAGAGCGCCGGCCAGCCAGGCGTAGCCCACCCAATTGGTGGCGGTGGCGAACGCCACCACGCGCAGTCCGCAGGCGGTGCGCAAGCCGTGGCGCCCGTACAGCCGCAGGCGCACGGCGACCCCGCCCAGCAGGACGCCCAGGTTCAGGTTGAGCGCATAGCTGGTCATGGCGATGGCCGCCACCTGCCAGGCGGGCAGGCGGTGGCCGGCATAGCGGCGCGCCAGGATGTCGAAGCCGGCGTAGGCCAGGTAGCCGGCCAGCGCCAGCGCGGCGGCCAGCGCCACGGCCGGGCCGGGGATATCGTGGGCGGCGCGCGCCACCGCGTGCCAGTCGATGCGGCGCGCCTGGTACAGCAATACCCCGACGACGGCCAGGCCGACGATGCCGGCCAGCCAGGCGCCCAGGCGGCGCCGGCGGTGTCCATGATGGTGCGCGTGCCTCATGTCGCCTCGTCCGGTTGGCCCTGGCCATCGGGCCGCAGGGTCTGGATGCGGGGCTTGTGGGCGGGCAGGCTGCCGGCCCAGGCGGGAAAGCGCCGCAGGAAGTGGTAGACCAGCGCGCCGGCGAACAGCCGCCGCAGCTGGCGCCCTGCGCCATCGCTTTGCGGCGCCGGGCGGCAATGGTCGATCGCCAACCGTTCCAGCCGCTCTCGCAGGCCGCTGGCGAAGGCGCTGTCGCGCACCTCGACATTGGCCTCCAGGTTCAGCGCCAGGCTGAACGGATCGAGGTTGCTCGACCCGACCGTGGCCCACTCGTCGTCGATGCTGGCGACCTTGCCGTGCAACGGACGCTCGCAGTATTCGAGGATTTCCACGCCGGCCTCGGCCAGGGCGTCGTACAGCAGGCGCGCGCCCAGCTGCGCGATGGGCATGTCGGGCTCGCCCTGCAGGATCAGGCGCACGCGCACCCCGCGCGCGGCCGCCGCGCGCAGGTCGCGCAGCAAGCGGTAGCCGGGAAAGAAATACGCGTTGGCGATCACGATGTCGCGGCGCGCGGCCCGGATCGCCACGCGGTAGCTTTGCTCGATATCGTTGGTGTGCTGGTCGTTGTCGCGCACCACCAGGCGCGCGCGCGCCGGGCCGGCGGCCTGCGGCGGCGCGGCCGGCCGCGCGCGGCGCCAGCGCCGCCGCGGCACGGCGGCCAGCGCGGCGCGCGCGAAATCGCGGATGTCGGCCGCCAGCGGGCCGGCGATTTCGATGGCGTAGTCCTGCTTGGACTGGGGGCCGTAGTCGTCGAGATGATCGGCCGAGAAATTCAGGCCGCCGACGTAGGCCAGCGTGCCATCGATGGCGACGATCTTGCGGTGCAGGCGGCGAAACAGATTGGTGCGCATGCCCAGCAGGCGCGGGCGCGGATCGAATACATGGAACCCCACGCCCAGTTCGACCAGGCCGGCGATGAAGTCCGGCGGCAGGCTGTCCGAGCCATAGCCGTCGACCGTGACGTCGATGCGCACGCCGCGCCGCGCCGCCGCCATCAGCGCCTCGCGCAGTTCGCGCCCGACCGCGTCGTCGAACAGGATGAAGGTCTCGATGAGGATTTCCTCGCGGGCCTTGCCGATGGCTGTGTAGACCCGCGGGAAATAGCTGGCGCCATTCTCGAGAATGGCGAAGCGGTTGCCGTCGCGCCAGGGCGTGCTCACAACGTCACCTCGGCGGCCAGCGGCACATGGTCGGACAGCCGCGACCATGGACGCCGGCTCAGGCGGCGCGGCTCGGATCCGGCGACGTTGCGCACGTAGATGCGGTCCAGCCGCAGCAGCGGGCAGGCGGCCGGAAAGGTACGCGCCGCGTGCCCCAGCGCCAGCCGGTGGACGTCGGCCAGCCCGCAGCGCGCCAGCGTTGCGTCGGCCCGCTGGCGCCAGTCGTTGAAGTCCCCCGCCAGCAGGGCCGCGGCCTGCGCCGGCACGTGCTGGCGCAGGTACTGGCACAGGCGCCGCAGCTGCTCCTGGCGATGCGCCTCGCGCAGGCCCAGGTGCACGCACAGCGCATGCAGGGGCGCGGGCGCGTCGCGCACGTCCAGCACGCAGTGCAGCATGCCGCGCGGCTCGTGCGCCGCGCCCACGCTCAGGTCCTCGTTGCGGTGCGAGACGATCGGATACTTGGACAATACGGCGTTGCCATGGTGGCCATCGGGGTAGACGGCGTTGCGGCCATAGGCATAGGCGCTCCACAGGGTGTCGGCCAGGAACTCGTATTGCGAGACCGCCGGCCAGCGCGCGTGGCGCGCCGCGTGCCGCTGGTGTTCGCCCAGCACTTCCTGCAGGAACACGAGATCCGGCCGTGCCTCGCGCAGGGCCTCGCGCAGTTCGTGCAGGATGAAACGGCGGTTGAAGCTGGTGAAGCCTTTGTGTGCATTGACGGTCAGGATCCTGAGCCGGATCGGTTCTGGCGGCATGGGCGCTCCGGACGGCGAGATGCCGCAGCCCAGCAAACCGCGTGCCCGCCACACGATGGCGCGGGCACGACGCTTGCGCTACGCTGGTTCCCGATGGTTCGCGCCCGCCCCAAGGAGACGACGATGTCCGCCACGCTGCGCTGTCACGTACCCCCCAAACCCGATCCCATCCCGCCCGATTCGCCGCCCGGGGACCTGCCGGTCGACCCGGATACCGACGATCCCGATATCGACCTGCCGCCGCCCGACGCGCCGGGCGATCCCGCCAGGCGCCTGGCGGCCTCGGTTCGCTTCCTGCTCTCCTGACGGCGCCTGCGCGCGGCTTGCCGGGGCGGCGCTTTCTACACGCTGCTTGACAGTTCCGCGGCGGTCGATATATCGTAAGACATATATCTTACGATATAGGTGACCCTATGCATCCATTTCACGTCTTTGCCATGTCCGCGCACGGCGGCCGCGGCGGCGGCCATGCCGGGGGACGGCACGGCGGCGGCCACGGCGCCGGCGGCGACGGCCCCGACTGGCGGCGCGGCCGCAAGTTTTCGGCCGACGACCTGCAGTTGATGATCCTGGCGCTGCTCGACGAAGGCCCCAGCCATGGCTACGAGCTCATCAAGGCGCTGGGCGCGCGCAGCCGCGGCTTCTATACGCCCAGCCCGGGCATGGTCTATCCGACCCTGACCTGGCTGGAAGAGGCCGGCCACGCCACGGTCAGCCAGGACGGCGCGCGCAAGCACTACCACCTGGCCGAACCGGGCCGCGCGCATCTGCAGGCCAACCGCGAGCGCGTCACGCTGCTGATGGCGCAACTGGCCCATGTCGGGCGCAAGATGGAGTGGATGCGGCGCGCCTGGGCCGGGCAGCCCATCGAAACCGGCTCCGAAGGCGAGGACCTGGCCACCGGCTGGCTGCCCGAGTACGTGCAGGCGCGCATGGCGCTGAAACAGGCGCTGGCGCGCCACGCCGACGCCACGCCCGCGCGGCAGCGGCAATTGGCCGCCATCCTGGCGCGCGCGGCCGCCGAACTGGACGACCTGTCGTCCTGACACAAATTTCCCTGGAAAACCTGCAATGCCCCCAACCGAACTGAACGTGCAGCGGGTACGCCATCCGCTGAAAATGCGCCTGCTCGAAGTCAAGCGCGTGACGCGGCCCACGCCGCATCTGGCGCGCATCACCCTGGCCGGCGACGCTCTGCGCGACTTCGTCTCGGCATCGTTCGACGACCACGTCAAGGTGTTCTTCCCGCCGCCTGGCGCGGCGCGGCCGGTCCTGCCCGAACTGGGGCCGGACGGCCTGGTGTTCGCCGAGGGCGAACCCCGCCCGCCCATGCGCGATTACACGCCGCGCCGCCACGACGCGCGCGCCGGCGAGCTCGACCTGGAGTTCGTGCTGCATGGCGAAGGGCCGGCCGCCAGCTGGGCGGCCCGGGCGCAGCCCGGGCAGCAGCTGGGCGTGGCCGGGCCGCGCGGCTCGTTCGTGGTGCCGCTCGAATACGACTGGCATTTGCTGGTGGGCGACGAAAGCGCCTTGCCGGCGATCGCGCGCCGCCTCGAGGAATTGCCGCCCGGCAAGCCCGTCATCGCCCTGATCGAGGTCGCCGACCCCGCGGCCCGGCTGGCGCTGTCGACCCGCGCGCAGGCCAGCGTGCAATGGCTGCTGCGCGAGCCGGCCGGCAGCCGTCTGCCCGAGGCCGTGCGCGCGCTGCGCCTGCCGCCGGGCGAAGGCTACGCCTGGGCCGCGGCCGAGGCGGCCGTTGCGCGCGCGGTGCGGCAGGCGCTGGTCGACACGCACGGGCTGGACAAAAGCCGCATCCGCGCCGCCAGCTACTGGAAGCGCGGCGAGGCGGCCGTGCACGAAACGCATGATTGAGCCGACGCCGGCCTTGTGACATCGACGCAACGGGGCGCCGGGCGCGCGCCCTTGCAAAAGCGACAGAAAATGGCGTAATTTTTACAAATTGCACACATCTCTCGCGTATCCAGCCGCTACTCTCGCACAAACTATGCAAGATGTTGCGAACTGGAGCCCCGATGCGTAGCGCCCGCCGCCGTACCCCAGCACGACTTGCCCCGTTGCCGGCCATGCTGGCCGCCGCCGGCCTGCTGCAATCCTTGGGCGCGACGCCCGCGGCCGCGGCCTGTGCGCCCACGCTGGCGCCAGCCAGCGGGCAGAGCGTGCAATGCGACGGCGCCGTGGTCAACCAGTCGGTCGAGGCGGCGGCCGGCAGCCAGAACGTAACCATCACGGTGGCGCCCGGCGCGCTGTTCTCGACCAACGCGACGCGGGCGCTGTCGGTCGATGACCGCAGCCGTATCGTCAACGAGGGCACGATCCAGATGGCCGGCGGCGCCGGCGCCTCGCGCGGCGCCATGGTGGGTTTCGGCGACAACAACCAGTTGATCAACCGCGGATCGATCACGACATCGGGCAGCGGCGTGCGCGGCATCTCGGTGCCCAACGTCGGCAGTACCGGGACGCTGGTCGACAACAGCGGCAGCATCCGCACCCAGGGCGCCAGCGCGCACGGCATCGCCATCAACGGCCCGGGCAACCGCGTCCAGAACAGCGGCGCCATCACCGTCAACGGCACCGACGCCAAGGGCGTGTATCTGCAAGGCGGCAGCCCCGCGGCCAACGTACTGGTCAACGGCGGCACCATCCATGCGCGCGGCGCCAGCAGCAACGGCATATTCGGCCCCGACGGCGTGCATGTGAACACCACCAACGCCAACGGCTTTCATGCCCGCGTCGAGAACCTGCCCGGCGGGCGCATCCTCAGCGATCACTCGTATGCGCTGCGCGGGCAGAACGGCAACGATACCTTCATCAACGCCGGCTACCTGCAAGGGCACGGCGGGGCCGGCCGCGACACGGCCGTCTACATGGGCCCCCAGGGCACGGGCACGCTGATCCTGCGCACCGGCTCGGCCATCGCCGGCCTGGCCGACGGCGGCGGGGCGGCCAGCCATGCGTATCTGGAGGGCAGCGGCACGGTGGACAACCGGTTCGCCAACTTCCGCACCCTGACCATGCGCGGCGCCGACTGGCGCTGGACCTCGGACGCCGCGTTCACCGAAAGCGTGGACCTGCGCACCGGCACATTCTTTCTTGCCGGCACGCTCGCCAGCCCGGCCAACCGCCTGGCCGCCGGCGCGGTGCTGGCCGGCACCGGCACGCTGGCCGGCGCATTGCGCAACGCCGGCGAAATCCGGCCCGGCCCGAACGACGGCAGCGGCTACGGCGCGCTGACGGTGCGCGGCGATTACACCGGCGCGGGCGGCGCGCTGCGCGTCAACACGGTGCTGGCCGGCGACGGGGCCGCCTCGGACAGGCTGGTCATCGATGGCGGGCACGCCGGCGGCAGCACCCCGGTCACGGTGGTCAACCGGGGCGGGCAGGGCGCGCTGACCGCGGCCGACGGCATCCTGGTGGTCCAGGCCATCAATGGCGCAAGCTCGGACGCCGGCGCCTTCTCGCTGGCCGCGCCCCTCAACGCCGGCGCATACGAGTACAGGCTGTACCGCGGCGACGCCACGGGCGCCGCGCCGGACAGCTGGTACCTGCGCTCGCGGGCCTATCTGGTCGAGGACCAACTGGCCGGCAGCCTTGCCGAAGCCGAGGCGATCGCCGACGACATCGGCCGGCGCACCGGCGAGCGGCCGAGCATCGAGGACACGCCGCTGTACCGGCCCGAGGTGGCGCTGTACAGCAGCATTCCCATGCTGGCGCGGCGCATGGGCCTGGCCCAGCTGGGCACCTTCCACGAACGGCAGGGCAACCAGGCGCTGCTGGCGCGCGACGGCGAACGCGTCGCGGCCTGGGCGCGCGCCTATGGCGGCAACAGCAAGCAGGCGCTCGACGGCGATGCGCAACCCGGCATCGACGCCCGCCTGGCCGGTGTGCAACTGGGGCAGGACCTCTACAGCAGCGTGCGCCCGGACGGCGGACAGCACCGCTTCGGGCTGTTCGGCGGCTATGGCCACGCGCGCGGCGACACCCACGGCTCGGCCGGCGGCGAGCGCGACGCCGCTACCGGCCGGCTGACCATCGACGGCTACAGCGTCGGCGGCTACTGGACCTATGTCGGCCCGCGCGGGTGGTACGTGGATACCGTGCTGGCCAACACCTGGATGGACATCGACACCGACTCCAAGGCCGGGCGCGACGCCGATACGCGCGGCCAGGCGTTGACGGCTTCGCTGGAAAGCGGCTACCCGCTGGCGCTGTCCGAGCGCTGGACGCTGGAGCCGCAGGCGCAGCTCATCTACCAGCACACGCGCGTGGACGACTTCTCTGACGCCGTGTCCGAGGTGCGCATCCGCGACGACAACGCGCTGACCGCCCGCCTGGGCGCCCGGCTGCAGGGCGAGTACGCGGCCGCCGCGCAGGTGTGGCGCCCCTACGCGGCGCTGAATTTCTGGCGCACCTTCAGCGGCGAGAACACCGTCGTGCTGGGCGAAGACAGCATCGATACCCGGCGCGGCGCGACCTCGCTCGAACTGGCGGCCGGCGCCAGCGTGACGCTGGCCCGCAGCCTGGCCCTCTACGGCAGGCTGGCCTATGCCACCAGCATCGACAGCCAGTATCTGCGCGGCGCTTCGGCGCAGCTGGGGATGCGCTACACCTGGTAAGGCGACGCGCTGCCCGTCTCGGCCACCCAGCACAAGGTGTTGACCAGGGCCATCTGCTCGGCGCTGCGGCAGCGCACCGCCGTCAGCGCCGGGCTGGCGACCAGGATGGCCAGCGTGCGGGCGCGCGATATCGCCACATTGAGGCGATTGCGGCTGAACAGGAACTCCAGGTCGCGCGGCAGGTAATCGCCGCTGGAGGTCGCCATGGAGACGATCACGACCTGGGCCTCCTGGCCCTGGAACTTGTCGACCGTGCCCACGCGCGCGCCGTCGGGCAGGGCGGCGCGCAGGGTATTGACCTGCACGTTGTACGGCGCGACGAACAGGATGTCGTCCAGCGTCAGCGGCGCGGGCGCGCCGGCTTCGTCCACATGGCGCTGGCGCAGCAGGAGCGCGCACAGTTCGGCCACGCGCGCGGCTTCCTCGCGGCTGGATTGCGTATTGCCGTCGTGCGGCACGGGCACGTAGCGGATGCCGTGCGCGGGCAGTTCGCGGCCGGCCGCCTCGTCGAGCAGCAGGCGGTGGGCCGCGGTGGCCGGCGCCGCGCGCAGCCTGCCGTCGTAGATGGCTTCGGAAATGAAACCGCAGATCTCCGGATGCATGCGGTACGAGGTGTCCAGGAAAACGCCCTGCGACGCCGCGATGGTGGCCTGGCCGTCGAGCAGGTACTCCAGCGCTGATTCGCCCGAACGGCCCGGATGCGTGCCCTGGCTGGGCTGGCCGAGCTGCATCTGGTCGCCCAGCAGCACGATGTTGCGCGCGCACTGGCCCATGGCGACGAGGTTGGCCAGGCTGACCTGGCCCGCCTCGTCGACGAACAGATAGTCGAACGCCTGCTCGAACTCGGGGCGGGCGAACAGCCACGCGGTGCCGGCCACCAGTTGATGGCGCGCCGGATCGACGTCCTTGTTGTCGAACACATCCTCGATCTGCGCGCCGCCCAGGCAGCTGTCGTCGCCGGCGCTGGTGGATTTCTTGGCGCCGCGCAAGGCAAAGCCTTCCCGCTCGGCCAGCCGCTCCAGGCCGCGCAGCAGATTGTTGATGGCGTGGTGGCTGTTGGACGATACGGCCACGCGCCGGCCGGCGCGCAGCAGCTGCAGCAGCACCCGCGAACCGGTGTAGGTCTTGCCGGCGCCGGGCGGCCCTTGCAGGAACAAGGTGGTTTCGTCCATGCGCGCCACGACATCCAGCACCTGGGGCAACAGCTCGGCGTGCGGCGCGACCAGCGGCGCGCCGCGCGCCAGGCCGCGGATGCGCGGGGGCTCGCGGCGCAGCAGCGCGTCCACGGCGCGCATCGGCGTGGACATGCCGTCCGGCGCCCGGCACACCGCGTCGCCGTAGCGGAACACCGCGTTGACCAGCTCCTTGTTGTTGACCGGCGCCGCGGGCCCCAGCGCCATGCGCGGCGGCGGCGCGGGTTTGCGCGCGCTGCAGGTGAAGCTGGCCAGGCGCGCGTGCGGGTCGACCACCAGATTGGCCAGGCTGGCGCCGGTGCGCACGTCGGTGCAGCGCGCGCCGGTGCGCAGCTTGGTTTCCTGCGCGGGATAGCGGTAGGTATAGCGCAACGACTGCGCCTGCCGTACGGGCGGCGCCGCGTCGTCGCGCGCCAGCCCGCCCAGGCATTCGGCGTCCTCGATCAGCTCGCCGTCGGTGGCTTCGGCGCGCGCGAACCAGGCCCACCAGGCGGGCTTCTGTTCGCGCCGGTGGAAGTCCAGCAGGTGCCACGCCAGCGCCCGGAACGCGTCGCGCGGCGACCAGGCGGCTTCGTCGGCCGGCAGATCGTCGGCCAGCGCGGCCCGGTAGGGCAGCAGGCGGCGCTCGGCCTCGGTCATCTCGCCGATGACAGCCCGCGCGGCGTCGAGGTCCTGCTGGCCGGCCTCGTTGTGCCACGGCAGGGCGGCGGGGCGGATGCCGCACAGCCAGTCGCGCAAGCGCCAGGTGGAGATCACGTCGTCGCGGTTGTATTCGGCGATGTCCTGCAGCAGGCGCGGCTCGCCGGTGGCTTTCCAGCGCTCGTAGTACACGATGCTGGCGCCGGCATTGGTGACCTCGCCCGCGCGCCGCGGCAGGTAGAAGCGCTCGACGTACTTGATGGAATAGCTGGGCTCGGAGATGCGCAGCCCTTCGCGCACGACACGGTACAGGTCAACCAGCTTGCCGACGCGCAGCAGGTGGTCGACCTCCGCTTCCCGGGTGCCGTGCAGCGACATCAGCTTCTTCAAGGCCGTGGCCTCGTAGGGCGCATAGTGATAGATGTGCGCATCGGGATGGCGCCGCAGCCGTTCGGCCACGAAATCCATGAAGGCTTCGAACGCCTGCTTCTCCTGGCGCCGGTCGTGGGCCCAGAACGGCACGAAGCGTTCGGCACCGTCGTCGATGACATACAGGCCGAACAGGTACTCGAGGCCGCCGTCCTCGAGCGGATCGCCCTCCATGTCGAAGAACATGTCGCCGGGGTCCGGGCGGGGCAGGCGCGCCAGGCCTCGCGGTCCCTCGTCCTGCGCCGCCAGCAGCTCGTAGTGGCGCGCGCCATCGACGCGGGCGCGCCATTGCAGGGCGGCCTGCGCGCGCAGCCGCTGCAGCGTGCCGGCTTCGATGCCGGCCACCTGCGCGTGCTCGGGCAGGGCGCCGAGCTGCGCCAGCGTGGCCACGCCCTGGGCGTTCAGGCGCCGGGCCTGCTGGCGCGACATGCCGGCCACCAGCGAAAGATGGTCGTCGGCGACGCGGCGCGCTTCGCAGGCCACGCGCCAGCGGCACTGCGGGCAATGCTCGCAGGGCTCGGGATAGGTCGGTGGCGCCGGCTCGGCGGCGATCGCAGCCTCGAAGCGCCTCAGGACCTGCCGCAGGTAATGGGCGTAGTCGGCCACGCGCAGCGCCAGCTCGCGGCCGCTGCCCAGCACCACATGCATGCTGCGCGGCGCGACGCCTTGTGCGTGCTCCAGCAACCAGGCGTAGAACGACAGCTGCAGCACGAAGCTGGCGCGCGGGCTGCGCGCCAGCTTGGTGTCCAGCGCCTCGTAGCCGTAGTCGCCCAGCGCCGACGGGCACTCGGTGCGCAACAGGAAATCGGCATGCCCCACGTAGGGGCCGTGACAGAGCGCGGCCTGGTAGATGACCGGGGCGCCCGCGGCCATCGCCGCGCGCGTGGCGGCCAGCCGCGCCGCCAGGTCCGGACCGGCGCGCGTGACGTCGGCCAGGTCGGGGTGGCGGGCGCGCAGGCGCTCCAGCCAGGCCTGCTCGTGCGCCTGGCCCTTGGCCTGCACCAGCGCCATCTGTTCGTCGTCGGCCGCCGCCGGCGCCTGGCCCGCGTCGAGCGCGCGCAGGTCCAGTTGGGTGAGGTGTTCGCAGGCCAGGAAACCCACCAGGTCCGAGGCGGCGTAGCGCCGCGTTGCGCCGAGCTGCTGCATGGCGGGTTCAGTCTTCCTGCAGGGCCGCGAAGCGCTCGGCCAGGAAATCGACCAGCGTGCGCACCGACGACAGCAGGCCGCGCCGCGACGGAAATACCGCGTGGATCAATTCGCGGCACGGCGCCCATTCGGGCAACAGGCGCACCAGGGTGCCGTCGGCCAGCTGGCCGCGCACCATCATCGAGGGCAGCTGCACCACGCCCACGCCGGCCACCGCCGCGCTGCGCAGCGCCAGCATGTCGGTGGTGACCATGCGCGGGGCCAGGGGCACCGTGGCCTGCGCGCCTTGCGGGCCGGTCAGCAGCCAGCTGTGGGGCTGGTTCGGCAGGCCCAGCGCCAGGCTGGGCCAGGCGGCCAGGTCCGCGGGCAGGGCGGGCGCGCCATGGCGCGCGAGCAGGGCGGGGCTGGCCACCAGGCATTGGCCGCGGTCGGCGAACGGGCGCATGACCAGGTCGCTGTTCTCCAGCGGCGGCGGACGCACACGGATCGCCACGTCCACGCCTTCGCCCAGCACGTCGACGCGGCGGTTGCTGGCGTCCAGGTGCAGGGTGACGCGCGGATAGCGCAGCATGAATTCGCCCAGCATGGCGCCGACATGGGTGTGCAGCAGGGCCACGGGACAGGACAGCCGCACCACGCCGCGCGGCTCGACCTGGGCCGCGTCGATCGCCTCCTGGGCGGCCTCGGCCTCCACCAGCATGGCCTTGCAGTGTTCGTAATAGGTCTGGCCGATGTCGGTGACGGAGAAGTGGCGCGTCGAGCGCTGGATCAGGCGCACGCCCAGCCGCTCTTCGAGCACGGCGATGCGCCGGCTCAGCTTGGATTTCGGCATCCCCAGGGCGCGGCCGGCCGGCGCGAAGCCCCGGTGATCGACCGTCTGTACGAAATAATAGAGGTCGTTGAGATCCTGCATGGACGCCCCTCGATAGTTCTGAAAATAGGACAGCGCGGCCCGGAATCGCAGTCTACCCGCATTTTCGCTTCAGCAGCATGCTGGCGAGTGCCTGCTGCTATGCTGCCAACCGGGGCAGCGACACGCGAGGATTCGAACATGGCCAGACTCCACATCATCATCTGCAGCACGCGGCCCGGGCGGGTCGGGCCGGCCGTGGCCGACTGGTTCCATGCCCAGGCCCTGGCGCATGGCGGCTTCGAGGTGGCGCTGGTGGATCTGGCGCAGGTCGGGCTGCCGCTCTACGACGAGCCGCGCCACCCCATGCTGCAGCAATACGAACATGCGCACACGCGCGCCTGGAGCCGCAGCGTGGCCAGCGCCGACGCGTTCGTGTTCGTCACGCCGGAATACAACTACGGGCCACCACCGGCGCTGGTCAATGCCCTGAACTATGTCTACAAAGAGTGGAACTACAAGCCGGCGGCTTTCGTCAGCTATGGCGGCGTCTCCGGCGGCATGCGCGCCGTGCAGGCCGAGAAGCAGACCCTGACGACCTTGCGCATGGTGCCCATCTTCGAATACGTGGCCATCCCGATGGTGGCCGAGCGCCTGGACGCGGCCGGCCGCTTCCAGCCTCAACCCATCCACGACAGCATGGCCCAGGGCCTGCTGACCGAACTGCGCCGGTTCAGCGACGCCTTGCAGGTGTTGCGCGAACCGGCCTCCACGCCATGATTCCGGACCCCGCCACGGCCCCCTCCATGAACCCTACGCAAACCACGAACCCCATGCGCCCCTTCCGCTCGGTGCTTTATACCCCCGGCGCCAACGCGCGCGCGCTGGCGCGCGCCCGCGAACTCGACGCCGATGCGCTGATCCTCGACCTGGAAGACGCGGTCGCGGTGTCGGCCAAGGAAGAGGCGCGCGTGCAGGTGACGCACGCCTTGCGCGAGGGCGGCTTCGGACGACGCAGCGTCATCGTGCGCGTCAATGGCCTGGACACGCCCTGGGGCGAGGACGATGTGCGGGCGCTGGCGCCGCTGGGTCCGCATGCGATGCTACTGCCCAAGGTCGAACATCCCGCGCAGCTGGCGCGCGCCGCCGCGCTGGCGGCCGAGGCCGGCGCGCCGGGCCTGGCATGGTGGGCCATGATCGAAACGCCGCTGGCCATCCTCAATATCGGCGCCATCGCCGCCGCGGGCGCGCCGCTGCGGGCCCTGGTGGCCGGCACGTCGGACCTGGTCAAGGCGCTGCATGCGCGCCACACGCCGGCGCGCGCCGAAGTCCAGGCGGCGCTGTCGATGACGGTGCTGGCCGCGCGCGCGCATGGACTGCTGGCGCTCGACGGCGTGCACCTGGACCTGGCCGACGCCGAAGGCCTGCGCCACGCCTGCCGGCAAGGCCGCGACCTGGGCTTCGACGGCAAGACGCTGATCCATCCGCGCCAGATCGACAGCGCCAACGCCGCCTTCGGACCGTCGGAAGCCGAGGTCGTGCGCGCGCACGCCATCATGGCGGCCTGGCAGGACGCGCAGGCGCGCGGCGCGGGCGTGACCGTGGTCGACGGCATGCTGGTGGAAGCGCTGCACGTCGAGGACGCGCAGCGCGTGCTGGCGCTGGCCCAGGCCATCGCCGCGGACTGAATCCCTCGCGCGTTCAGGGCCGGAAGATATCCGGCGGCATGCGCTCGACCATTTCGCAGGCGCGCTTCAGGTGCGCCTTGACCTCGGCGGCGGCCTTGCGGCCGTTGCCGTCGACGATGGCCTGGGCGATGCGGCGATGCTCGTCGATCGAGGCCTGGATGGCCTGCGGCGTGATCGCACCGCCCAGCTGGAACATGATCAGCGGTAGCTGCAGCTTGCGGATCAGCTCGGCCAGCTGGGTGTTGGCGCTGAGATCGGCAATGGCCTGGTGGAAGCGCCGGTTCTCGTCGAAGTAGGAAGGCGCGGCGGCCAGCGAGTGCTCGTCCCAGATCGGCCCGATGGCCTGCAGGAAACGCGCCTTGGCGGCGGGATCATCCATGCACTCGGCGGCGCGGCGGGCCGCCAGCGCCTCAAGCTCGGCGCGGATCTCGAACAGCTCCAGCATTTCCGCCTTCGAATAGCGGCGCACCATGGTGGTCTGGTTGGGAATGCTCTCGACCAGCCCCTCGGCCGACAGGCGGCGGAACGACTCGCGCACCGGGCCGCGGCTGACGCCCAGCTGGCGCGTCAGGTCCGCCTCGACCAGGCGCTGGCCGGGCACGAGGCGCCCGCTGAGTATGCCCTGGCGCAGCGTATCGACCACGTACTCGAGCGTGCTGCCGGAAGTTGCGTTGGGCTTGCTGGTTCCTGTCATGGCGTCCATTCGGATAGGCGATAACCCTGATTGTACGACAAGTTGCCGAACGTTATTGTCCTACAAAAACGTGCATCAATATTCCGCCAGACATGGCGGCGCCCTGAAGGGGAGAACCATGCAAAACCCGGCCGTACCCGGCGCGACGCGCGATCCCGCGCTGCCGCCATTCCTGTTCCAGACACTGAGGAGAGCGCGTCCATGAACGCCGTCCAGCGCATAGGCAAGCTGCTCAATCCGAGCAGCATCGCAATCGTCGGCGCCTCGCCGGCGCCCAACAAGCTGGCCGGCCAGCTGATCCCGGCGCTGCGCGAAGGCGGCTACGAAGGCGCCATCTATCCTGTCAACCCGCGCTACCAGGAAGTGGCCGGCCTGCGCTGCTTCGCCTCGGTCGGCGATATTCCGGACGAGGTCGACCACTGCGTGATCGTGGTCGGCAAGGAGCGGGTGCCGCAGGTCTTGCGCGATTGCTGCGCCAAGCAGGTACCCGGCGCCAGCATTTACACCTCGGGCTACGCCGAGGCCAGCGGCGACGGGCGCGAGGCGCAGCGCGCGCTCGAGGAGGTGGCCAGCGCGCTGACCTTCATCGGCCCCAACTGCATGGGCTTTTCCAACCTGACGGCGCGCGTCATGGCCGCGCCCTCGGCCGTGCTCAAGCGGGCCGAGGGCGTGGGCGACGTGGCGCTGGTGTCGCAAAGCGGCGGGCTGGCCTATGCAACGATGGCGTACTACGCCCAGCGCGACGGGCTGGGCTTCAGCCATATCGTCAATACCGGCAATTCGGCTGGCGTCTCGTACAGCGACCTGATCGAATACATGTTCCAGGATCCGGCCACGCGCGTGGTGCTGGCCGTGGCCGAAGCCGAGCGCGCCGCCTGCGAGGTGATCGACGCGGTGCACCGGCTGGGCCTGCGCAAACCGGTGGTCCTGCTCAAGCTGGGGCGCGGGCAGACGGGCACGCGCATGGCCTTGTCGCACACCGGCTCGCTGGCCGGCGACTACCGCCTGGTGCGCGACGTGGCCGAGCAGCACGGCATTGCCTGCGCCGACGACGTGGACCAGGCGCTGGGCCTGTGCGAGCTGTTGCGCCACGGCTTCGGCGCCGAGCATGCCGAGGGTATCGCCTCGCTGTGCATATCGGGCGGCAACATCACCTTGTTCGCCGACCAGGCCGATGCCCACGGACTGGGCTTTGCCGAGCTGGACGCCGCCACCGAGGCGCGCCTGGCGGCGGTGCTGCCGGACTATATCTCGGTGCACAACCCGATCGACATCACCGCGCTGGGCTACGAGAATCCGGCGTTGCATGCCGACGTGCTGGACGTGCTGCTGACCGACGCGGCGGTGCGCACCGTCGTGCCCATCCTGACCACGGTGGACGATTACACGGAAGTCTGCCGCCTGCTGGCCGACGTGCGCGCCAGGACGCGCTGCGCCATGATCGCCTTGTGGAACGGCGGCTCGTACGAGACTCGTTCGCGCGAAATCCTGCGCGAGGCCGCCATACCGGTGTTCCATTCGGCCGCCTTGCTGGCAGCCTGCCTGCAGCGGCTGCGCCGCGCCGCCGGCCGGCGCGCGCCTATGCAGGCCGCGTCCGCCGCGCCGGTGGCCGACGGCGCGCTGCGCGCCCTGCGCGAGAGCGAGGCCATGCAATGGCTGGCCGGGCATGGCGTGGCGGTACCGCCGCTGCGCGCCTGTGCCCGCGCCGGCCTGGCCGAGGCGGCGCGCGAGGTGGGCTACCCGCTGGTCATCAAGGCCGATTCGGCCGACACCCATATTTCCGACCAGGACAGCGTGATCCTGAATATCCGCAATGACGGCGAGCTGGCGCAGGCGCTCGAGCGCGTGGCCGGCTGGCCGGACGAGCGCGTGCTGGCCATGCGCTATTTGCCCGGGCAGGAGCTGGTGGCCGGCGTGCTGGCGCATCCGCAATTGGGCCAGGTGCTGATGGTGGGTTCGGGCGGGCAGTGGGTGGAACTGCTCAAGGATGTGCGCTTCGCCGCGCTGCCGGCCAGCCGCGACGAACTGGCCGACGCCCTGGCCGGCACGCTGGTCGGGCGCGCGCTGCACGCGCGCTTTCGCGGCGCGGCGGGCTTTGACGAGGCGGTCGGGCTGCTGGCGGCCCTGGCCGAGGCGGCCGTGCGGGCCGGCCCGCAAGTGGCGCAGATCGAACTCAACCCAGTGACGGTGGGCCGTCACGGCGCGGTGGCGGTCGATGCCGCCGTCTACCTGCGCGCTTAGCGCGAATCAACCGAGGAGATGACCATGAAAAGAATCACGACCCTGTTGCGCGTGCTGGCGTTGGCCGGGGCGATCGCGCCGATGTGGGCGCAGGCCGCCGACTTTCCCAGCAAGCCGGTGCGCGTGGTGGTGCCTTATTCGCCAGGCGGCCCGGCCGACGCGCTGATGCGCGCGGTGGGGCAGAAGCTGAGCGACAAGTGGGGCCAGCCCGTCATCGTGGAGAACCGCCCGGGCGCCAACGAGATCATCGGCGCCGATACCGTGATCAAGGCCGCCCCCGACGGATACACGCTGCTGCTGGGCTCCGAGGCCGCGTTCTCGCTCAACCCGCAGCTGTACGCCAAGCTGTCGTACAAGCCGGCCGACCTGGCGCCGGTCAGCCGGCTGGTCACGGCGCAGTTGATGCTGGTGACGCGCCCTGATTTCCCGGCCGACGACGTGGCCGGGCTCATCAAGCACCTGAAGGCCAACCCGGGCAAGTACACCTATGGCATCACCGGCATCGGCGGCGTGCTGCACCTGGCCGGAGCGTGGTTCAACCAGCTCTATGGGGTGCAGACCAGCGAGGTGCCGTACAAGGGCCTGCCGCTGGCCATGCAGGACGTCATGGCCGGGCGGGTGGACATGCTGTTCGCCATTGCCGGCGGCCCCATGCCGCACGTGGCCACCGGCAAGCTGAAGGCGATCGCGCTGGCCGGGCCGCACCGCGTGGCGATCGCGCCCGATGTGCCCACGTTCGCGCAAGCCGGCTATCCCGAATTCGACGCGTCGGTCTACTTCGCGCTGGCGGCGCCGGCCGGCACTCCCGAGGATGTGCGCCGCAAGGTGGCCGACGACGTGGGCGCGGTGGTCAGCGACGCCGACTTCGTGGCTCGCAACCTGACCGCCATCGGCTTCGAACCGGTGCGCGAAACCCCGCAGGCGTTCGCCGCCTTCCTCGAGCTGGACCGCGGCGTCGCGGCCCAACGCGTGCAGGCGGCCGGCGTCAAGCTGGACCAACCCTGATTTTCCCCACACAAGGACTCTCACCATGAATGCACTGACTTCAGACATGGGCTGGAGCGACGCCCGCACCATCGTCGTGCGCGGGCACGACCTGAACCACGAGATCATCGGCCACCTCAACCTGGGCGACTTCGCCTTCCTCGAGATCACCGGCCGCAAGCCCGATCCGCAGGAGTCCACGCTGTTCAACGCCTTGCTGGCCGTGCTGGTCGAGCACGGCATGACGCCCACCGCCATGGTGGCGCGCCTGACCTACCTGGGCGCGCCCGAATCCATGCAGGCCGCCATCGCTGCCGGGCTGTGCGGCATGGGCACCAAGTTCGTCGGCACGGCCGAGGGCGCCGCGCGCCTGCTGCAGGAGGCCCTGCCGCTGGGCAGCGAGCAGGCGCTGGACATCGACGCCACCGCGCAGCGCATCGTGGCCGAGCAGCGCGCGGCGCGCCAGATGCTGCCCGGCATCGGCCACCCGGTGCACAAGCCGGTGGATCCGCGCACCACGGCGCTGTTCGCGCTGGCCGAGCGCACCGGCTTCCATGGGCGCTATGTGGCGCTGATGCAGGCCCTCTCGGCGCAGGCCGAAAAGGCGCTGGGCAAGCCGGGCGTGCTGCCGGTCAACGCCACCGGCGCACTGGCGGCGCTGGCCAGCGAGCTGGGCATTGCCTGGCAGCTGTGCCGCGGCATCGCCGTGATCGGCCGCGCGGTCGGCCTGGTGGGCCATATCGCCGAAGAGCTGCGCAACCCCATTGCCGAGCGCCTGTGGGTGCGCACCGACGCCGAGGTATCGGCGCACCTGAAGCCAGCCCCGCAGGAGCCGCGTCCATGAAGCTGCTGTCGCATATCCGCGTGCTCGACCTGGGCCGCTTCATCACCGCGCCGCTGGCCGGCCAGTTGCTGGGCGAGCTGGGCGCCGACGTGGTCAAGGTGGAGTCGCGCGACGCCATCGATCCGTTTCGCGCCTTCGAGGGCGGGCTGTACGGCCCGCACTTCCAGTCGCACAACCGCAACAAGCGCAGCCTGGCGCTGGAGTTCGCCACGCCCGAGGGGCAGGCGGCGCTGCGCCGTCTGATCGCCGGGGCCGACGTGGTGCTGCTCAACATGCGCCCGGGCGCCGAGCACAAGCTGGGCCTGGACTACGAAAGCCTGCGCGCGCTCAATCCGGGCCTGGTGTACTGCTCGATCACCGGCTTCGGCGCCAGCGGTCCCTATGCGCACCGGCCGGCCTTCGACAACGTCGGCCAGGCCTTGTCGGGCTGGCTGTCGATGTTCCACCAGGGCAGCGACCCGCGCGTGCCCGGCCCGCCGGTGTCCGACTCGCTGACCGGCCTGTACGCCGCCATGGGCGTGCTGGCCGCCTTGCTCGAACGCGCCCGCAGCGGGCAGGGACGCAAGGTGGAAGTCTCCATGCTGGAATCGCTGATCGCCTTTTCCAACGAGCCGCTGGGCCAGTTGTCGGCCAAGGGCGCGCGGCCGGCGCACTACGGCCGCGCCTCGCTGTCGCAGTCGTACATCCTGACCTGCGCCGACGGCCTGCGCATCGGCCTGCACTTGTCCAGTCCCGAGAAGTTCTGGCGCTCGCTGGTCGAGGCGATCGAACGGCCGGACCTGCTGGCGCGCTTTCCCGACCGCGCCAGCCGCGTCGACGGCTACGAGGCGCTGGCGCGCGAACTGGCCGCGGTGTTCGCGCAGCGCGAGCGCGCCGACTGGATGCGCGTGCTCGAAGCGCACGACGTGCCGGCCGCCCCGGAGCGCCTGCTCGACGAACTGGCCGACGACGCCCAGGTTCGCCACCTGGAGGTGTTCCAGCAACTGCGGCATCCGCGGCATGGGCCGGTGACGGCCGCCAACCGCGCCATCCGTTTCGATGGCGACAATCACAGCGCCTTCGCGCCGCCGCCGGCATTCGGCGAGCACACACTGGAAGTCCTGGTCCAGGCGGGCTTCGGCGCCGAGGACATCGAACGCCTGCACGCCTGCGGCGCCATCGCCGCGACCGGACACGGAGCCCACGCATGAAACCGAACATCCTGCAATGGGCGCTGGGCGCCGCCTTCGCCTGCGTGGCCGCTGCCTCGACGGCGCAGGACTACCCGGCGCGGCCGGTGCACCTGATCGTGCCGTACCCTCCGGGCGGCGGCACCGACGTCGTGGCGCGCGCGGTGGCCCAGCGGCTGCAGGCCGAGCTGGGACAGCCGGTGGTGGTCGAAAGCAAGCCGGGTGCCAGCGAGATCATCGGCACCGGCAGCGTGGCGCGGGCCGCGCCGGACGGCTACACCATAGGCCTGGTGACCAGCACGTATTCGATCAACTGGGTTCTGGACGCCAGCCTGCCGTACAAACCGGCGCAGTTCGCCGCGGTGGCGCCGCTGGTCGGCGTGCCCATGCTGGCGCTGGTGCCGGCCGGCTCGCCGGTCCAGGACATGGCCGGCCTGGTGGCCGCCAGCAGGCAAGCGCCAGGACGCATGAACTACGCGTCGCTGGGCCCCAACAGCCTGCAGGCCATGTCCACCGAATGGCTCAAGCACCTGTCGGGCGCCGACCTCACCGCGGTGGCCTACAAGGGCGCGGCGCCGGCGCTGGTGGCGCTGTCCACGGGCGAGGTGGATTTCACCTTCGCCGGGCTGGGCGCGAGCCGGCCGATGCTCGATGCCGGCAAGGTGAGGGCGCTGGCGATCTCCACCGCGCAGGCCTTTCCGCCCATGCCGACGCTGCCGCCGGTGGCCCAGGCCGCGCCCGGCTATGACGTGCAGATCTGGTATGGCCTGATCGCGCCGGCCGGGGTGCCGCCAGCCATCCTGGACCGCCTCAACGCGGCGCTGGCGCGGGTCATGGACGATGCGGCGCTGCGCCGCCAGTTCAGCGACCTGGGCTATGTGCCGACCGTGATGGATCGCAAGGCGTTCGAGCAGTTCCTGCAGCGCGACACGCTGCAATGGCGCGAGATGATAGGCGCGGCGGGCATCCGCGCGCAGTAGGGAAGGGGCAGGGCGGCTCAGCGCGCCAGCGGGCGCGTCGAGCCGCGGATGGCCAGCGTGGCGGGAAAGCGCGAGGCGGTCGCGTGCGCCGGGTCGGCGGCGGCCGGCACGGCCTCGCCCTGGATGCGCGCCAGCAGCAGATTGATGGCGTAGGCGCCCAGGGGATAGACCGGCGGCGACACCGTGGTCAGGCCATCGCCCACCAGTTCGAACCAGTCGGGGTCGCCATAGCCGACCACCGACACATCGGCCGGGCAAGACAGGCCCAGGCCGCGCAGCGCCTTGAGCGCGCCGACGGTCAGGCGCGAGCTGCCGATGATCAGCGCGGTGGGCGGCTTGGGGCCGCTCATCAGGCCGTGCACGGCGCGATGGGCGAACTCGACCCGCGGCGGGCCGACGGCGGTCAGGCTGGCGTCCAGCCCGGCCTTGCTCATGGCGCTGCTGAAACCGGACAGGCGGTCTTCGCCCAGGCTCAGGTCCGTGGTGGTGCCGACATAGGCGATGCGCCGGTGGCCGTAGTGGATCAGGTGCTCGGCGGCGGCGCGCGTGGCGGCCCGTTCGTCGATCACCACCGCTTCGGCGGCCACCGCCGCGTGCTGGCGGATCAGCTGGATGGCGCGCACGCCCTTGAGCAGGGCGATGGTCTCGGGCTTGGGCTTGATGGTGGGCGTGATGATCACGCCGGCCGCGCGCGACACCACGAACGCGCGCAAGTCGTTGAACTCGCGCTCGGGGTTGTCCTCGGTGATGCTCAGCGCCAGCTGGAAGCCGCGCGCCACCGCCGCGTCGGCCACGATCTTGGCCACGGCCGCGTAGAAATCGTTCTGGATGTCGGGCACGATCAGCCCGATCACCGGGCTGTGCGCCGTGCGCATGTTCTGCGCCGTGCCGTTGGGCACGTAGCCCATGGCCTGCGCCGCCTCGCGCACGCTGGCCTTGGTGGCGGCGCTGATCTTGGGATGGTCGGCCAGCGCGCGCGACACCGTGGCATGCGACAGCTTCAGGCGGGTCGCGATGTCCTTGATGGTGACGTTGGTGCGCGCCGCTATGCCAGCCATGGCTGATCCTGTTGCTGGCGCCGCTGGAACGGCGCGATGTCGGCCGCGCGCGCCAGCGCCAGGTCGATGTCGTCGACGCCTTCGAGCAGCAACTGGCGCCGGCCCGCGTCGATCTCGAACGGATAGGCGCGGCCGTCCGGGCCGATGACGCGCTGGCTGACCAGGTCCACCTCGCAGGCGCAGCCCGGGTCGGCCAGCGCCTGGGCCATCAGCGTCGCGACGTCGGCCGCGGGCAGGGTGACCGGCAGCAGGCCGTTCTTGAGGCAGTTCTCGTGGAAGATGGGGCCATAGCTGGCCGCGACGATGGCGCGTATGCCGTATCCCTGGTGCGCCCAGACCGCGTGTTCGCGCGACGAGCCGCAACCGTAGTTCTCGCGCGCCAGCACGATGGCCGCGCCCTGGTAGGCGGGCTGGTTGAGCACGCACTCGGGGCGGGGCTGGCCATGTTCGTCATAGCGCCAGGCGCCCATGAAGCCGTCGGCCAGCCCGTCGCGTTCGACGGTTACCAGCCAGCGCTGCGGGATGATCGCGTCGGTGTCGACGTGGTCCTGGTTCATGGGCAGGATGATGCCGTGGGCTCGAATGAAGGCTTGCATATTAGACCAGATCCCTGTGATCGACGATGGCGCCCGCGATGGCGGCGGCCGCGGCGCTGGCCGGGCTGGCCAGGTGAGTGCGCGCGCCCGGCCCCTGGCGGCCTTCGAAGTTGCGGTTGGAGGTGGAGACGCAGCGCTGGCCGGCCGGCACCTTGTCGGCGTTCATGCCCACGCACATCGAGCAGCCCGGTTCGCGCCATTC
Source organism: Bordetella bronchiseptica (assembly GCF_900636925.1). Lineage (NCBI taxonomy): Bacteria > Pseudomonadati > Pseudomonadota > Betaproteobacteria > Burkholderiales > Alcaligenaceae > Bordetella > Bordetella bronchiseptica. Next base: position 2,595,959 of record NZ_LR134326.1, on the reverse strand, counting down.
GAAGCCGGCGTCGAGGAACACGCGGTCCAGCCCCAGCGCTTCGGCGGCGCGCTTGACCCGCTGCGAGCCCGGCACCACCAGCGCGCGCACGCCGGCGGCCACGCGCCGGCCGCGCGCCACCGCCGCGGCGGCTTGCAGGTCGGACAGCCTGCCGTTGGTGCATGAACCGATGAACGCCCACTGCACCGGCACGCCCGCCAGCGGACGGCCCGCCCGCAGGCCCATGTAGTCATAGGCCTGCTGCATGGCGGCGCGCTCGCCGGCGTCGGCGGCGGCCGGATCAGGCAGCGGTTCGTGCACGTCCACGACCTGGGCCGGGTTCACGCCCCAGGTCATCTGCGGCGCCTGCAGTCCCAGGGTGATCGCGCGCTCGGACTCGTAGCGCGCGCCGGCGTCGCTGCGCAGCGCGCGAAACGCCGCCAGCGCCGCCTCGTCGCCGCGCACCGCGGGGGCATGGCGGCGCAGGTAGTCCAGGGTCACGTCGTCGGGCGCGATCAGCGCGGCGCGCGCGCCGGCCTCGATGGCCATGTTGCACAAGGTCAGGCGTTCTTCCATCGAGAGCGCCGCCACCGGCTCGCCGGCCAGCTCCAGGAACCCCACGGCCGCGCCGCGCACGCCGAGCTGGCGCAGGACATGCAGGGTCAGGTCCTTGGCGCTCAGGCCGGCGGGCAGGGCGCCTTGCAGCGTCAGGCGCATCGCGCGCGGGCGGCGCATGGCCAGGGTCTGGGTCGCCAGCACATGCTCGGCCTCCGAGGTGCCGATGCCCCAGGCCCAGGCGCCCAGCGCCCCCAGCGTCGAGGTGTGGCTGTCGCCACAGGCCACCGTCATGCCCGGCAGCACCAGGCCCAGTTCGGGCGCGATCACGTGCACGATGCCCTGGTCGGGGTCGTCCGGGCCGTAGTGGCGGATGCCGGTGCGCGCGGCGTTGGCGGCCAGCGCATCGATCATCGCCTGGCTGCCGTCCACGTGTTCGCCGCGCCGCCCGGGCGCGGTGGAGACGATGTGGTCGGCGATCGCCACGTTGCGCGCCGGACTGTGCACGGTGCGGCCCTGCGCGCGCAGCGCGGAGAAGGCCTGCGGGCTGGAAAGATCGTGCAGCAGGTGCCGGTCGATGTGGATCAGGCTGCGGCCGTCGGGCAGGTCGGCCACGTGGTGGCTGTCCCACAGGCGGTCGAACAGGGTGCGCGGCGGCGCACTGGCGGCGCCGGACGGGGTGGACGGGGTCATTCTGCCTCCTTGGTGCACACGTATGAAATTTTCATCGTGGCAGTATGTATCGGGTAAACCAGTATGTTCTGTTGTATTGACGCCCTAACTCTGGCTAATTATAGTTCGATCAGTGCAAACGTGTGCACTAAGAAAAACATCGTAGCGCCGACACAGCGAGGAGACAACCATGAATAGCATCAAGCGAGTACGCGGCAAGACCGCCGCCTTGTTCGCGGCGCTGGGCCTGTGGGCCGCGGCCGTGCCCGCGGCAGGCGCGGCGACCCCGTATCCCGAGCGCCCGATCCGGCTCATCGTGCCGTTCGGCGCGGGCGGCACCACCGACATCCTCGGCCGCGTGCTGGGCCAGCAACTGGGCGAGGCCCTCAAGCAGACCGTCATCGTGGAGAACCGCCCCGGCGCCAACGGCAACATCGGCAGCGACGCCGTGGCCAAGGCCGCGCCCGACGGCTATACGCTGCTGTTCGCCGCCGACGCCACCCTGGTCATCAACCCCACGCTGTACAGCCAGTTGCCATTCAAGCCCGAAAGCGACTTCGCGCCCATCTCGCGCATCGCGGTCGTGCCCCTGGTGCTGGTCGCCAACCCCGCGGTCAAGGCCGACACGCTGCCCGAACTGGTGAAGCTGGGCGGCAAGCCCGACGCGCGCCTGGACTTCGGCAGCGCCGGCGCGGGCAGCATGGGCCACCTGGTGGGCGAGCGCCTGAACCGCGCCACTGGCATGAGCATGACGCACATTCCCTACAAGAGCGGCGCCCAGGCCATCTCCGATGTGGTGTCCGGCCAGATCCCGCTGCTGATCACCGGCCTGGCGGTGGCCGAGCCGTTCCTGCGCGACGGCAAGCTGAAAGCCATCGCGGTGACCTCGGGACAGCGTTTTCCCGGCGCGCCCAAGGTGCCCACCATCGCCGAAGGCGGCGTGAAGGACTTCGATTCGCCCAGCTGGTATGGCCTGCTGGCGCCGGCCGGCACGCCCGCGCCCGTGCTGGAGAAGATCCACGCCGCCCTGGCCAGCGCCTTGCAGACCGAAGACATGAAGAAACGCATGGTGGAGCTGGGCGCCTGGCCCGTGGTCGATACCCAGGCGGCGTTCGCCGAACTCATCAAGGCCGATACGCAGCGCTGGTCGCAGATCATCCAGGCCGCCGGCATCACCGTCCAGTAACCCTTCCTATCCAGTATCCATGCGCATCACCGCCATACGAGAAATCGCCGTTCCCCTGCAGGGCAACATCTCCAACTCGCTGGTCAGTTTCGCCGAGCACACGGTCTCGCTGGTCGCCCTGGTCAGCGACGTCGTGCGCGACGGCCGGCCGCTCATCGGCTACGCCTTCGATTCGATCGGCCGCTACGCCCAGCCCGGGCTGATGCGCGAGCGCTTCATCCCGCGCCTGCTGCAGGCCGCGCCGCACGAGCTGCTCGATGACGGCGGGCAGGCGTTCGACCCGGCGCGCGCCAGCGCCATCATGCTGCGCAACGAGAAACCGGGCGGGCACGGCGACCGGGCGGCGGCCGTGGGCGCGCTGGAACTGGCGTTCTGGGACCTGAACGCCAAGCTGCGCGACGAGCCCGCCTATTGCACCATCGCGCGCCACGTCGGACGGCCGGCGCAAGCCGGCGCCACCCAGGTCTATGCGGCCGGCGGCTACTACTACGACAGCGGCGATCCGCTGCAGCGGCTGCGCGACGAGTTCCGCGGCTATCTCGACCAGGGCTTCGTCAAGTTCAAGATGAAGATCGGCGGCGCCTCGCTGGCCGACGACCTGGCCCGCATCGAGGCCGCGCTCGGCGTGGCGGGCGAGGGCGCCAACCTGGCGGTCGACGCCAACGGACGCTTCGACCTGGATACCGCGCTGGCCTATGCGCGCGCGCTCGAGCCCTATGGCTTGCGCTGGTACGAGGAAATCGGCGACCCGCTCGATTACCACCTGAACAGCCTGGTGGCGCAGGCCTACGCGGGCACCATCGCCACCGGCGAGAACCTGTTCTCGCTGCCCGACGTCAGGAACCTGCTGCATTTCGCCGGCGTGCGGCCCGGCCGCGATATCCTGCAGATGGACCCGGGGCTGTCGTACGGCTTGACCGAGTACCTGCGCATGATGGCGGCGGTCGAGGCGGCCGGCTTCGGGCGCTCCTGCCTGCACCCGCATGGCGGCCACCTGATCAACCTGCACATCGCCGCCGGATTGGGGCTGGGCGGCTGCGAGGCCTATCCGGGCGTGTTCCAGCCCTTCGGCGGCTACCCCGCGGCGTGCGCATTGGGCGCAGGCCAGGTGCGGCCGACCGACGCGCCGGGCTTCGGGCTGGAACAGAAACAAGAATTGGCGCCGTACATCTCCGTACTGGCGCACGGCAAGGCGTAAGGAAGAAATCATGAAGATTGCAATTATGGGATGCGGTGCGATGGGCTCGGTGTACGCCGGCCTGCTGGCGGCCAACGGCCATGAGGTCATCGCCGTCGACCGCTGGGCCGAACACGTCCAGGCCATGTCCGAACAGGGCCTGCGCGTCGAAGGCGCCAGCGGCGACCGCGTGGCGCGCCTGCGAGCCTACCGGGAGGCCCCGGCCGAACCCGTGGACCTGATCATCATCGCGGTCAAGGCGGCCCAGGCCGGCAGCGCCGCGGCGCAGGCGCGCGCCATGCTCGGTCCCGACACCCTGGTGCTGACCATCCAGAACGGCCTGGGCAGCGCCGACAGCGTGGCCGAGGCCATCGGCGCCGAGCGCCTGGCCGTGGGCATCGCGGCGGCCTTCGGCGCCTCGCTGAGCGGTCCGGGCCATGTCCACCACAACGGCATGTCGGCGGTGCGCATGGGCGCCTACGCCGGCCTCGGCGCCGAGAAGCTGGATGGCATCGCCGAAGTGTGGCGCGGCGCGGGCTTCAACGCGCAGGCGGTCGACAACCTGCCGGCCATGCAATGGGAAAAGCTGATCTGCAACGTCGCCTACAGCGCGCCGTGCACGCTGACCGGCCTGACCATCGGCGAAGTGCTGGATGCTCCGCATGCCAGCGCGGTCAGCCAGGCCGCCGCCACCGAAGCCTGGAACGTCGCGCGCGCGCTGGGCGTGCCGGTCGCCGTGGAAGACCCGGTTGCGCATGTGCGCGCATTCGGCGAACGCATCCGCGGCGCCAAGCCGTCGGTCATGCTGGACCACGAACAGCGGCGCGTCAGCGAAATCGACTACATCAACGGCGCCATCCCCAGGCAGGCGGCCCGCGCCGGCATCCAGGCCCCGGTCAACCAGACCCTTACCGCGCTGGTCAAGCAGCGCGAGGAGGCGTGGAAGTAGCCCGTCGCCGGCGCTGGCTGTCCCTGCGGGGACAGATACCGTCCGTCTTGGCAGGCTAGCGTTCATGGCGTACGGCAGTGTGCCTGTCCCCGCGGGGACAGGCACCCCGGATCAGCGCGTGCCAGTCCCCATGCGGGGACAGGCACGCGGGAAGCAGGCTTAGGCTTCCGACACGGGCCCCGGCGTGTAGCTCGCGCCGCCGCGCGGCGTCTTGTCGCCGATCCAGGCCTGGACCTCGATCTCCACGTCCACTTCCATGGCCAGCTTGGCTTCGACGGTGCTGCGGCACGGGAAGCCGTCCTGGAAGTGCTGTTTGTAGGCGTCGTTGAAATCGGCGAACAGCGCCAGATCGGACAGCCACACCGTCACCTTCACCACGTCCTGCAGACCGGCGCCGGCCAGCGCCAGCGTTTCGCGTATGCGGGCGATGGCGGCGTCGGTCTGGGCGCGGATATCGCCGCGCACCACCTGGCCGTTGGCGTCCATCGGGATCTGGCCGGACAGGAACAGGAAGCCGCCGGCGATGGTCGCGCGCGAAAAGGGCAGGGGCAGGGGGCTGGCAATGCGGGTGATGGCAGACATGTGGGTTTCCTTCTGCAAAGCATGAAAAAGTCCGAAGCAGCCATTCTCGGGGCGATGGCGCGGCAGGGCAAGCCGACGCGCCGTTCAGCGCCCGGGCGGCGCAATGCTTTGCCTTACGGCCTGTCGAGCAGGCGCAGCCCGCCGTCGCCGGTCAGTTCGATGTATTGCGTGTTGCGGTACGCGCCCGAACCGGCGGTTTCGCTGACCAGCCGCAGCACGCGCTTGCCCTGGCGTTCGTCCAGCGCCCATTCCACCAGCACGCCGTCGCGCGCGATGGCCAGCCCGGCGCGAAAGGCGCCGGCGTCCAGGTCGTCGTAGCGGTTGACGACGTACGAGCCGATCGAAGCCGGCTCGCAGGCGCCGTTGCTGACGACGACCGCGCCGCCGCCCGGCAGCGGCGCGCTGACGGCCTGTGCGGCGGGCGGGCAGGGCGCGGCGCCCGATGGCGCGGCCAGCACAGGCGCGGCAGGAACGGCCAGCAGGACGGCCAGGCAGGCCAGGGCAAGGCGTGGACGGCAAGACGGCATGGCGGCTATTCCTCGGACAGGGCGGCAGGCGCCGGCCCCGCCACTGTATGGGCTGGGCGGCGATGGCGCAAGCGCGCGTCAGCGCACCACCGTGTCGGCCACCAATCGCAGGCCGCTGCTGCCCACCGCCACGCCGCGCAGCACGCCGAGCAGGTCGCCAGGCCGGGCCTCGGCGGCGCCGGCGCGGCTCACGCGGATTTCCACGTCCACCGTGCTCGCCTGGGCCAGCGTGGCCGCCGGCGACATGGCCTGGGCGCGGTCGAGGGTGAAGTCCAGCGGCAGCTCGCGTACCTGCTTGCGCAGGATGGCCAGCGGCATGCGCCCGCCGCCGGCCGGGCGCGCCAGGATGAACACGGTATCGGTATCGGCCACCTGCGCGCGCAGCGCCGCGGCGATCGACGCATGGCCGGCCAGGCTGTCCGGCGCCGCCGCCTGCGGCGCGGGCGCGGGCGGCGCGCCCGTGGCCATGGCGCGCGCCTGCGCGATGTTGTTGTCGATCTGCGCGGCGGCCGGCGAATCGGGCGGCAGCAGCGTCTTGAGGCGCTGCCAGTGCGCCAGGGCCTGCGCCGCGTCGCCGCGCCGCAAGGCCGCCATGCCTGCCAACGCCAGCGCCTTGGGCTGGTCGGGCTGCAAGGCCAGCGCCTGGGCGATGACGCGCTCGGACTTGGCGTCGGGCGCGCCGCCATTGGCCGACAGCAAGGCGTCGGCCAGGTCGGCCAGCAGCGCCGGCTGGTCCGGCACCAGGCGCACGGTTTCCATATAGGCGGCGACCGCGTCGTCATAGCGCCCCAGCGTCTCGTACGAGCGCGCCAGCATGTACCAGCCCTCGGCGTCGTCGGGCTGGCGGCGCAGGCGCTCGGCCAGCGCGCCGATGGCCTGGGTCATGTCCTGCGCGGCATCCTCGGCGTGGGCGTCCTGCGGCGCGGCCAGCATCATCGAGGCGGCCGCGCGCGGGTCGCCCAGATGCTGGTACAGCAGCATGGCCGCGACCGGCACGGCCACGCTCAGCGCGCAGGCCGCCGCCAGGCTGGCGCGCCGCGCCGGCGCGGGCGCGGTGTCGCGGCGCGCGTCCAGGGCCTGCAGCAATTCGCGCTGCAGTTCTTCCTCGGCGCGCGCATGGGCCTGGGCGGTCAAGGCGCCCTCGCGCAGTTCGCGCTGCAGCTGCGCGCGCTGCGCCTGGTAGAAGGCGCGCACCGTGGCCGCCGCGTCGGCCGGGCCGGCCGCGCGCTCGCGGCGCAGCATGGGCAGGATCAGCGCCGCCAGCGTGGCCAGCAGCAACAGCAGCACGATCAGCCACAGCGCGGTCATGATTCCTCGTCCAGAAAGCGTTCGGCGCGGGCGCGCTGCGCGTCGGTCAGCGGCGCCGCGCCGGGGCGGCGCGCCAGCGCGCGCCACAGGACCACGAAGCCGGCCAGCAGCAGGGCGAACGGCCCCAGCCACAGCAGCCAGGTCGCCGGCTTGAAGGGCGGCTCGTAGCGCACGAAATCGCCGTAGCGGTCCTCGAAGAACTGCATCACTTCCTCGTCGCTGCGGCCATCGGCCAGCTGCTGGCGGATCAGGGCGCGCATATCGTGCGCCAGCGGCGCGTTGGATTCGGCCAGGGTCTGGTTCTGGCAGACCAGGCAGCGCAGCGAGTGCGCCAGGCGCAGCTCGCGCTGCGCGATATCGGCCGCCGCCGGGGCGCCCAGCAGCAGCCACAACCCCAGCAGCACGGCCGCGCGCCTCATCGCAGGCCCTCGATGACGGGCAGCAGGCGCTCGCGCCAGATCTGCGGCGTCAACACGCCGAGCTGGCGGTAGCGGATGCGGCCGGCCCCGTCGATGACAAAGGTTTCCGGCACGCCATAGACGCCGTACTCGATGCCGACGCGGCCGTCCACGTCGCTGGCCGAGGCCACGTACGGATTGCCGTGGCGGGCCAGCCAGGCGCGCGCGTCCTCGGGCTTGTCCTTGTAGTTGAGCCCGTAGATGGGCACCGCGTCGCGCGGTCCGACTTCCTGCAGCAAGGGCAGCTCTTCGCGGCAGGGCGCGCACCAGGAAGCCCAGACGTTGAGCACCCAGACGCGCCCGCGCAGCTGGGCGACTTCCAGCCGCCGCCCGTCGCCTTGCAGCAGCGGCAGGCCGATGGGCGGGGCCGGCTTGTCCAGCATGGCCGAGGGCAGGGCGCGCGGGTCGCGCCCCAGGCCCAGCGCCAGGAACGCGGCCATGGCCAGAAAGGCCGCCAGCGGCAACAGGTAGCGCAGCATCAGCCGGCCTCCCGCGCCACCGCCGCCACCGCTTGGCGCGCTTCGGCGGCGCGCCACTGGCGGTAGCGCCGGTCGGTTGCCGCCATCAGGCCGCCCAGCGCGATCAGCACGCAACCCGACCAGATCCAGGCCATGAAGGGCTTGACCTGCAGCCGCACCGTCCAGGCCCGCTCGCCGACCGGCTCGCCCAGCGCCACGAACAGGTCACGGGTAAAGCGGGTGTCGATGGCGGCATGGCTGAGCGGCATGCCCTGCACCGTGTAGTGGCGTTTCTCGGGATGCAGCGTGACCACCGGCCGGCCGTCGCGCGTGACCACGAAGCGGGCGCGTTCGGCCTGGTAGTTGGGGCCGGCGGCCGGCGCGATACCGGCGAAGGTGAACTGGTAGCCGCCGGCGGCCTGCGTGGCGCCGATGTCCATGCGCAATTCCTGCTTGTCCTCATAGCCATTGGCCAGCGTCACGCCGGCGATGAACACGCCCACGCCGGCGTGCGCCAGCAGCATGCCGTACCAGGCGCGCGGCTGGCGGCGCAGGCGCCGCGCCCACGAGCCTTCGCCGTCGGCCAGGCGCTGCCAGGCATGCGCGGCGGCGCTGGCGACCGACCAGGCCGCCAGCCACAGGCCCAATACGATCAGCGGCGAGCCTGGCCAGGCGCGCGCGCCGGGCCAGGCCAGCGGCACCGCCAGCGCGGTGGCCAGGCTCACGCCGAAGGCAATGCGCAGGCGCTGCGCCAGGTCCGGCACGGCGCTGTGCTTCCAGCGCGCCATCGGTCCCACGCCCATCAGGAAGATCGCCGGCGTCATCAGCGGCACGAACACCGCCTCGAAGTAGGGCGGGCCGATCGAGATCTTGCCCCAGTCCAGCACGTCCAGCGCCACCGGGTACAGCGTGCCCAGCAGCACCGCGCCGGTGGCCGCGGCCAGCACCACGTTGTTGCTGAGCAGCAGCGATTCGCGCGACAGCAGGGCGAAGCCCCCGCCCAGGCCCACGGTGGGCGCGCGCCAGGCGTACAGGGCCAGCGAGCCGCCCACGATCAGCGTCATGAAGCCCAGGATGTACAGCCCGCGGCCGGGATCGACCGCGAAGGCGTGCACCGAGGTCAGCACGCCGGAGCGCACCAGGAAAGTACCCAGTATGCTCAGCGAGAACGCCGCGATGGCCAGCAGCACCGTCCAGCTGCGGAAGGCGCCGCGCCGCTCCGTGACGATCAGGGAATGGATCAGCGCCGTGCCGGCCAGCCACGGCATGAACGAGGCGTTCTCGACCGGATCCCAGAACCACCAGCCGCCCCAGCCCAGGACGTAGTAGGCCCAGGCGCTGCCCAGCAGGATGCCGATGGTCAGGAACATCCAGGCCAGCAAGGTCCAGGGCCGCACCCAGCGCGCCCAGATGGCGTCCAGCTCGCCCGACAGCAGCGCGGCGATGGCGAAGGCGAACGCCACCGAAAAGCCCACATAGCCCATGTACAGCATGGGCGGATGCACGATCATGCCCGGATCCTGCAGCAAGGGGTTCAAGTCGCGTCCGGCCTGCGCCGGCGGCATCAGGCGCTCGAACGGATTGGACAGGAACAGCAGGAACAGCAGGAAGCCGATGCTGATCCAGGCCATGACGGCCAGCACGCGCGCCGCGAAGGCCGGCGGCAGCGCGCGGCTGTGCAGCGCCACCGCCAGCGTCCAGGCGGTCAGCAGGTACAGCCACAGCAGCAGCGATCCCTCGTGGCCGCCCCATAGCGCCGCGAAGCGGTAGGCGGCGGGCAGGTCGGCGTGCGAGTTGCCCGCCACGTACAGCACCGAGAAATCGTTGTCCAGGAACGACCACGCCAGGCAGCCCATGGCTACGGTGACCAGGCAGAATTGGGTGACGGCGGCCGGCCGCGCCACCCGCAGGCCGGCCTGCCAGCCGGTCGATGCGCCCACCAGCGGCAGCACGCCCTGCACGATGGCAACCAGCAACGCCAGGATGAGGCTGAACAGGCCGATTTCCGGGATCATCGCGCCTCCGTCTGCAAGGTGGCGCTGGGCAGGGCGCCCGCCTGCCTGAGTGCGTCGGCGGCCTGCGGCGGCATGTAGTTCTCGTCGTGCTTGGCCAGCACCTCGGTGGCGCGGAACACGCCGTCGGCGCCCATGTTGCCCGCCACCACCACGCCCTTGCCTTCGCGAAACAGCGCCGGCAGCAGCCCGGTATAGGCCACCGGCACCTCGCGCACCGTATCGGTGACGACGAAACGCAGGGTCAGGCCGTCGGCGGCGCGTTCGACCGAGCCGGCGCGCACCAGGCCGCCGACGCGGAAGCTGCCGCTGGACGGCGCCTCGTGCGCGTGCACCTGCGTGGGACTGAAAAAGAACACCAGGTTCGAACGCAGCGCATTGAGCACCAGCGCGGCGGCCAGCGCCAGCAGGCCCACGCCGCCGGCGATCAGCAGCGCGCGGCGGCCTCTACGCGTCGCCATCGTCGCCTCCGGTGGGCGGGCGCCGCGCGGCGCGCCACAGCACGGCCAGTTCGACCGCGATCAACAGCGCGGCGCCGCCATAGGCGGCCAGGATATAGGGGCTGTGCCCCTGCAGGGAAAACAGCGCGTCCCAGCTCATGAGCCCTCCCGCGACAAGGGGCCGCCGGCCGCGGCGGCCGGTTCGCGGCCGGCGATGACGACGCGCACGCGCGCCAGCGCCACGGCGGCGCTGTAGGCCCAGAACGCCGCCACCATCAACAGGGTGGCCGCCACCATGATGCGCGCCATGCTGGGCGCGGCGGTCAGCGAAATCGAGGCGCCCTGGTGCAGGGTGTTCCACCAGGTCACCGAGAAATAGATGATGGGTATGTTGATCACGCCCACCAGCAGCAGGATGGCGCCGCCTCGGTCGGCGCGCCGCGTGTCGCCGGCGGCCGCCTGCAGCGCCATGAAGCCCAGGTAGAGAAACAGCAGGATCAGCTCGGAGGTCAGGCGCGCGTCCCAGACCCACCAGGCGCCCCAGGTCGGCTTGCCCCACAAGGCCCCGGTCCACAAGGTTGCGGCGGTGAAGAGCGCGCCGGTGGGCGCCAGCGCCCGCATCATCATGAACGACAGCCGCGTGTTGTAGACCAGCCCCAGCGCGGCATAGCCGGCCATGACCAGGTACAGGAACATCGACATCCAGGCCGCTGCCACGTGCACGAACAGGATGCGGTAGACCTCGCCTTGCTGGCTGTCGACCGGCGCCACCGCCAGCCCCAGGTAGAGTCCGGCGGCCGCCAGCAGCGCGGCCAGCGCGCCCAGGCGCGGCGCCCAGCGGCCGGCCATGGGGTAGAAGACGGCGGGCGAGGCATAGCGCAGCCAGCCGCGACCGCCGGCGGGGCGGTCGCGCACGGGCAGGGCGGCCGATGATTTCGACATGGCGGGCTTACTCCAACGCCACGCGCAGCGCCGCCGAGGCGCTCCACGGGCACAACAGGATCGCCAGGCACAGGCATGCGCCCAGCAGGGACAATTGCGGCCAGGCGCCCAGGCCGGACGCGGTGGCGGCCACGGCGCCGCTGCCGAAGATCAGCACCGGCACGTACAGCGGCAGCACCACCAGCGGCAGCAGGGCGCCGCCGCGCAGGCCCAGCGTCAGGGCCGCGCCCAGCCCGCCTATCAAGGCCAGCGTGGGCGTACCCAGCAGCAGCGACAGCGCCAGCACGCCGACCGCCTGGGCCGACAACCCGAACTGCAGCGCCAGGAAAGGGCTGGCCAGGATCAGCGGGGCGCAGGTGGCCAGCCAGTGCGCCGCCAGCTTCAGGCCGACCAGCACCGGCAGGGGGTGGGGCGAGACCAGCAATTGCTCCAGGGCGCCGCTGCCGTGGTCGTGGACAAAGGGCTGCTGCAGCGAAAGCAGGATCGCCAGCAGGGCCGACACCCACAGCACGCCCGGGCCGATGGCGGCCAGCAGCTGCGGATCCGGACCCAGCGCCAAGGGAAACAGCGTGCCCGCCACCACGAAAAACAGCGTGGCGCCCAGCGTATCGGCCGGCCTGCGCCAGGCCAGCCGGAGCTCACGCCAGGCAATCTGCGCCAACGACTTCAGCATGCGCGTATTCGTCCAGATCCAGGGTTTGCGTACAACCGGCCCAGGCGCCGCCGCCGCGATGCGAAGCCAGCACGGCCGCGCCGCCGCCGGCCAGGTGTGCGTCCAGCATGCCGTGCAGCCGCTGCAGGCTGGCGGCGTCCAGGCCGGCGTCGGGCTCGTCGAGCAGCCACAGCCGTTTGCGCGACAGCATCACGCGCGCCAGCGCCAGCCGGCGGCCCTGGCCCTGCGACAGGCGCGCGGCCGGCGCGTCGGCGCCGGCGGCCAGGCCCCAGTCCCGCAAGGCCCGCTCCAGTTCCGGCTCGGCGCGCGGGGCGCCGGCCACGTGCAGCGCGTAGCGCAGGTTCTCGCGCGCGGTCAACGCATCGCTGCAGCCATTGTCGTGGCCCAGGTACGCCATGTGCAGGTAGTAGCCGGGCAGGTCGGCATGGATGTCGGCGCCGTTCCAGCGCACCTCGCCGCGCCGCGGCCGCAGCAGTCCGGCCAGCGTGCGCAGCAGGCTGGTCTTGCCGCTGCCGTTGGCGCCGCGCACATGCGCCAGCTGCCCCGGGCGCAGGTTCAGGTCCAGCGGCCGGCGGCCGCCGCGCCGTCCCACCAGGCCGTGCGCGGCCAGCAGGGCGGGCGCGGCCTCAGCGTTTTGCATGGCCGGTATCCGCGCGCGCCAGTTCGCGCGCCGGGCCTGCCGCGGGCGGCGCCAGCGAGGTCTGGTCCGGCGGCATCCTCGGCAGCGTGTGGGCGATGCCCTTGTGGCAATCGATGCAGGTCTTGCTCTTGTCCGCCAGATAGGTCGAGTGCATGTTCTGCGCGCGCACGCTCTGGCGCGTGAAGTCCATCGATTCGTAGTTGTGGCAGTTGCGGCACTCGAGCGAGTCGTTGGCCTTCAGGCGCGCCCATTCGTGCTGGGCCAGCTCCAGCCGCTTCTCGACGAACTTCTCGCGCGTATTGATGGTGCCGAAGATCTTGCCCCAGACTTCCTTGGAGGCCTGCATCTTGCGGGCGATCTTGTCGGTCCAGTTGTGCGGCACGTGGCAGTCCGAGCAGATGGCGCGCACGCCCGAGCGGTTGGTGTAGTGGATGGTGCCCTTGAGCTCGGCATACACGTTGTCGCGCATCTCGTGGCAGCCGGTACAGAACTGCTCGGTGTTGGTCAGCTCCATGGCGGTGTTGAAGGCGCCCCAGAACAGGATGCCGCCGACGAAGCCGCCGACGGTCAGAAAGCCCAGGCTGAAATGCACGCTGGGGCGGCGGATGATGTCCCAATAGCGCTTGATGAGTTCTCTCATGGCTGGCACCCGCCCGTCATTTCTGGTCCGGTTTCGGCGCCGTCAGGCGCTTGAGGATCACGTCGATATCCTGGAAGGTATTGGACACCAACGGGCGCGCTTCGGCCTGCGGCACGTGGCATTGCACACAGAAATAGCGGCGCGGCGACACCTCGGCCAGCACGTTGCTGTCGCGGTCCATGTAGTGGGTCACGCTCAGCGGCGGCGCCTGCGTCTCCTCGGTGTTCACGCGCGCATGGCAGGCCAGGCAGCGGTTGAAATTCTTGTCGATCTGGTAGCCGTCGATCTTGTGCGGAATGGTCGGCGGCTGCATGGAGTAGGTCCGCACGCGGCGGATATCCTTGTTCTCGACCGGACTCATCAGCGGCGGATTGGTCTCGTCGGCCACCGGCGTGGGCCCGCGCATGGGGTCCTGCAGCGGCAGGGGCGGCGCGGCCCAGGCGGCAGCGCCCAGCGCGACGGACAGGACGATGGCGGCGGTGCGTAAGCTCATGGCTGTCTCCCTGTCCTGGTCAGACCTTCACGATCTTGACCGCGCATTTCTTGAAGTCGGTCTGGAACGAGATCGGGTCGGTGGCGTCCAGCGTGACCTTGTTGATCAGCTGGCCGGCGTCGAACCATGGCACGAACACCAGGCCGCGCGGCGGCTTGTCGCGTCCGCGCGTCTCCACGCGGGTGCGCATCTTGCCGCGCCGCGACACCACCTCGACCTCGACGCCGCGCCGCACGCCCAGCGCCTGGGCGTCGTCGGGGTGCATGAAACAGACCGCCTCCGGAAAGGCCTTGTACAGCTCGGGCACGCGCCGCGTCATCGAGCCCGAGTGCCAGTGCTCCAGCACGCGGCCGGTCGACAGCCAGAAGGGGTACTCCTTGTCCGGCGCCTCGGGCGGCGGCTCGTAGGGCAGGGCGAAGATCACCGCCTTGCCGTCGGGGTTGCCGTAGAACTGGAAACCCGTGCCCGGCTTGACGTAGGGATCGGACCCTTCGCGGTAGCGCCACAGGGTTTCCTTGCCGTCGACCACCGGCCAGCGCAGGCCGCGCGCCTTGTGGTAGACGTCGAACGGCGCCAGGTCGTGGCCATGGCCGCGGCCGAACTCGGCGTATTCCTCGAACAGGCCCTTCTGCAGGTAGAAGCCGAAGGCCTGCGCCTCCTGGTTGGCGTACTCCGGGTCCAGCTCGGTGTTGGGGAACTGGTTGACCTTGCCGTTGGCGAACAGCACGTCGTAGAGCGTCTTGCCGCGATACTCGGGCTTCTTGGCCAGCAGGTCGGCCGGCCAGACTTCCTCGACCTTGAAGCGCTTGGAGAATTCCACCAGCTGCCACAGGTCCGAGCGCGCCTGGCCCGGGGCGTCGACCAGCTGGTGCCAGAACTGGGTGCGCCTTTCGGCGTTGCCGTAGGCGCCTTCCTTCTCCACCCACATGGCCGCCGGCAGGATCAGGTCGGCCGACAGGGTGGTGACCGTCGGGTAGGCGTCGGACACCACGATGAAGTTCTCGGGGTTGCGGTAGCCGGGCAGGCCCTCGTTCATCAGGTTGGCGGCGGCCTGCATATTGTTGTTGACCATCACCCAGTAGGCGTTGATCTTGCCGTCCTTGAGCATGCGGTTCTGCAGCACGGCGTGCGCGCCCACCTTGGACGGAATCGTGCCGTCGGGCAGCTTCCAGATCTCCTCGGCGTGGCGGCGGTGCTCGGGGTTGGTGACCACCAGGTCGGCCGGCAGGCGGTGCGAGAAGGTGCCCACCTCGCGCGCGGTGCCGCAGGCCGAGGGCTGGCCGGTCAGCGAGAACGGGCTGTTGCCCGGGGTGGAGATCTTGCCGGTCAGCAAATGGATGTTGTAGACCATGTTGTTGCACCACACGCCGCGCGTGTGCTGGTTGAAACCCATGGTCCAGAACGAGGTGACGCGCACCTTCGGGTCGGCGTACAGCTCGGCCAGCTCCTCCAGGCGGTTCTTGGGCACGCCGCTCAGCTTGGCGGTGTATTCCAGGTCGTACTTGGAGACGAAGCGCGCGAAGTCGTCGAAGGTGATCGGCTTGGAGCCGCCCGCGTCGCCGGCGTTCCTGGCCGCCTGCTGCAGCGGGTGCTCGGGGCGCAGGCCATAGCCGATATCGGCGTTGCCCTCGCGGAACACCGTGTGCTTGTCGACGAAGTCGCGGTTGACGCGCTTGGTCCGGATGATGTGGTTGGCGATGTAGTTGAGGATCGCCAGGTCGCTTTGCGGCTCGAACGTCAGCGTCAGGTCGGCCAGCTCGTACGAGCGGTGCTCGAAGGTCGACAGCACCGCCACCTTGGTGGCCGGCGCGCTCAGGCGCCGGTCGGTGACGCGCGTCCACAGGATGGGGTGCATCTCCGCCATGTTCGAGCCCCACAGCACGAACGCGTCGGCGTTTTCGATATCGTCGTAACAGCCCATCGGCTCGTCGGCGCCGAAGGTGCGCATGAAACCCACCGCGGCCGAGGCCATGCAGTGGCGCGCGTTGGGGTCGAGGTTGTTGGTGCGAAAGCCCGCCTTCATCAGCTTGAGCGCGGCGTAGCCTTCCCACACGGTCCACTGGCCCGAGCCGAACATCCCGACCGCTTCCGGCCCCTTGTCCTTGAGCACCCGCTTGAACTGCTCGGCCATCACGTCGAAGGCCTGGTCCCAGGACACGGGCGCGAACTCGCCGTCCTTGGCGTACTTGCCGTCCTTCATGCGCAACAGCGGCTGCGTCAGGCGGTCGCTGCCGTACATGATCTTGGACAGGAAATAACCCTTGACGCAGTTCAGGCCCTTGTTGACCTCGGCGTTGAAGTCGCCGTGCGTGGCCACCACCTGGTTGTCCTTGACGGCCACGTTCACGCCGCAGCCGGTGCCGCAGAATCTACAGGGCGCCTTGGACCACTTGAGCTTGGCGGCCTCGGACTCGGTCACGATGTTCTGGGTATACCCCGTCAACGGCACCCCGGCCACGGTGGCGGCGGCCGCGGCGGCGGTCTGCTTGATGAAATCCCTACGAGCCATTGACATCGTCAATCTCCTCGTTCATCGAGTCCAAAGTATCGATATGTTGATAGACCATCGCCGAAGCGAGCACGCCGTCCTGGCCCTGCACGGCGGCGATGCGCTCCAGCATTTCGCCTGTGCTGTGGGCTTCGAGCGTGACGACCAGCTTGCCGGTATCGGACACCGCATGGATTTCCGCGCCGGGCAGGGCGGCGATGGCCGCGCCCAGCGCCTGCGCGCGCCCGGGCAGGGCGTGCACGACCATGCTGGTGATATGCAGCTCGGCCACCGGCGGCGGGGCGAGTGCGCGGGAGGGAAGCGCTGACATGGGGGGCTGCGCCATCAGCTGCCGGGAGGGCCGGCAAGCAGCTGGTAGAACCATACGGCGAAGCCGTAGGTCACGATGATGATGCCTGTGATCACAGGGGCCATCACCGCCGCAAGCAGCAGGAAACTGTTGAGCTCCTGGCGCTTGGTGTAGGTGCTTGGATCGTTCGCCACGCGTCACCTTTCTGCTGGTTGATATTGCGCCAACGTGCCAATGCCATCGTTGTATCAAAGGCCGGTCATGGGGGTCAATGACATAAATCAATGTTGCGGCACGGCAAGCCGCCGGCGGAAATAGGCCGGTTCGATGTCCCCGCCGGTCCCGATAGCGGGCCGCGGCGCCCCGGTATGGCTACAATTGCGGCCTTGATCGCCCGGCGCCCCCGTCCCCGGGGCGGGATAAAATGGCTGTCCGCAGCCTGGGGCTGCGCCGCACCGTTGTCCATTCTTGCGCCCATCGCGCCACTATCCATGAAGAAAATCACCGCTGTATTGCTGTTCTCGGCCACCGCGCTGCTCTCCGCCTGCGGCCAGGGCGACGACGCCTCGTCCACCGCCAGCGCGCCGGCCGCGTCCCGGAAGGTCGTGGTCGGCCTGGACGACAACTTCCCGCCGATGGGCTTTCGCGACGAGAAGAACGAACTGGTCGGCTTCGACATCGACATGGCCAAGGAAGCCAGCCGCCGCCTGGGCATGCAGGTCGAATTCAAGCCGATCGACTGGAGCGCCAAGGAAGCCGAACTCAACGGCAAGCGCGTCGACGTGCTGTGGAACGGCCTGACCATCACCGAAGAGCGCAAGAAGAACATCAGCTTCACCGCGCCCTACATGGCCAACCACCAGATCATCATCGTGGGCAGCGCCTCGCCCATCAAGACCAAGGCCGACCTGGCCGGCAAGGTGGTCGGCGCCCAGGAAGGCAGCAGCGCCGTCGACGCCATCAAGAAAGACGCCCCCGTGGCCGCCAGCCTGAAGGAAATCAAGACCTTCGCCGACAACGTCACCGCCCTGATGGACCTGGCGGCCGGCCGCCTGGACGCCATCGTGGTCGACGAAGTGGTGGGCCGCTACCTGGCCAGCAAGCGCGAAGGGCAGTACCGCGTCCTGGAAGAGAACTTCGGCACCGAGGACTACGGCGTGGGCGTGCGCAAGGACGATACCGAGCTGCTCGCCAAGCTGGACAAGACCCTGGCGTCGATGAAGGAAGACGGCACGGCCGGCCGCATCGCCACCCAGTGGTTCGGCGCCAACATCATCAAGTAAACGGCCCCGCCCCTGTCCGCGCCCCGGCGCGGACGGGCAGGGCCCGGCCAATCCTCTTTCCCGCAGGTCGTCGCAGGCGGTGGGAACCCCTGGCATGGACTACGTAATTTCCCTCCTGGGGCCGATGGCGCAAGGCGCCCAGGTCACCCTCACGCTGTTCTTCATCACGCTGGCCCTGGCGGTGCCGCTGGGCCTGGTGCTGGCGCTGGCGCGCATCTCGCGCTGGCGCCTGCTGTCGCGCCTGGTCAACGGCTATATCTGGCTGATGCGCGGCACGCCGCTGATGCTGCAGTTGCTGTTCATCTACTTCGCGCTGCCGTTCGTGCCGGTGGTCGGCATCCGCCTGCCGGATTTCCCGGCGGCGGTGGTCGCCTTCGCGCTCAACTACGCGGCGTATTTCGCCGAGATCTTCCGCGCCGGCATCCAGTCGGTGGATCGCGGCCAGTACGAGGGCAGCAAGGTGCTGGGCATGACCTACCTGCAGACCATGCGGCGCATCGTCCTGCCGCAGATGGTGCAGCGCGTGCTGCCGCCCATGAGCAACGAAACCATCACCCTGGTCAAGGACACCTCGCTCATCTACGTACTGGCGCTCAACGACATCCTGCGCACCGCGCGCGGCATCGTGCAGCGCGACTTCACCACCACGCCGTTCCTGGTCGCCGCCGCCTTCTACCTGATCATGACGCTGATCCTCACCTGGTTCTTTCAACACATGGAAAAGCGCTATGCCAAATACGACCAGTAAGCCGGGGCCCGGCGAGCGCGCGGCCATGATAGACGCCCGGGGCATCGTCAAGGCGTTCCATGGCCTGCGCGTGCTCGACGGCGTATCGCTGACGCTGCGCAAGGGCGAGGTGGTGGCGGTGATCGGGCCGTCCGGCTCGGGCAAGAGCACCTTCCTGCGCTGCCTCAATCACCTCGAAATCATCGACGAAGGCAGCATCGAGGTCGAAGGCGAGGCGCTGGCGCGCGCCGTGCCCGGCGGCAAGAGCCAGTACGCCGCCGATGCCGACGTGCGCCGCCTCTGCCGCAAGATGGGCATGGTGTTCCAGTCGTTCAACCTGTTTCCGCACATGACGGTGCTGCAGAACGTGATCGAGGCGCCGGTCACGGTCAAGGGCCTGCGCCGCGACGCCGTGATCCCCAAGGCCGAAGAACTGCTGCGCAAGGTCGGCCTGCTGGCCAAGCGCGACAACTACCCCGGCCGGCTCTCGGGCGGCCAGAAGCAGCGCGTGGCCATCGCCCGCGCGCTGGCCATGGAGCCGGACATCATGCTGTTCGACGAGCCCACCTCGGCGCTCGACCCCGAGCTCACGGGCGAAGTGCTGCGCACCATGCGCCAGCTGGCCGACGAGCACATGACCATGCTGGTCGTCACCCACGAGATGGGCTTCGCCCGCGAGGCCGCGCACCGCGTCGTCTTCATGGACGAAGGCCGCATCCTCGAGGAAGCCGCGTCCGACCGCTTCTTCGACGCGCCGCAGCATCCCCGCACGCGCGAATTCCTCGCCCACATGCTGTAGGCCCGGGCGGCCTTGTCCGGCCGCTTGATCGCGGCCCGCGCCCGCATCCGTTTCAGACGCCTCCGGTTTCCTGCCCGGCTTGCGGCACGCAGAATGCGTGCGTGCCGGGGCGCGGGGTCCTGGCCGTCGACGAGGGGGCGCCATGCTTGGATGGTTGAAGAAAGGCCGCTACGCGGCCAAACGCTTGTTGTTTCGCATTTCGCCGGCATGGGCGGCCAGGAGGGGCGTGGCGTTCACGCTGCAGGCGCCGAGCCGCCAGTTCCTCGAAGCCGAAGTCTTCTCGTACATCAACGCCCGCGCCGCCAGCCTGGCTCATCCGGCCGCTTGCCTGTTCATCGGCGTGGACAAGCACAACTGGCATTACCCCAGGCTGCTCAGCCCGGCGTTCCATTCCATCGATTGCGACCCGGCCCATGCGGTCTACGGCCAGCCCGGGCTGCACGTCGTGGGCTCGGCGCTGGAGCTGGATCGCCACTATCGGTCCGCCATGTTCGATTTCGTCATCGCCAACGGCCTGCTCGGCTTCGGCATCGATACCCGCGGAGACTGCGACCGGCTGCTGGCCCAGGCCCACGGCGTGCTGGCGCCGGGCGGCCTGCTGGTGCTGGGCTACAACGACACCCCGGAACGCGTCCCGTTCCGTGTCGAAGACACCGACGGCCATGCGCTGTTCGAACCGCATGTGCCCGCCATCGACGGCGTGCACGGTTGCACGCATACGGTGCCGGACGAATTCCGGCACCGCTATCTGTTTCTGCGCCGGCCCCGCAACTGAAGCGCGGCCTTATTGTTTCTGCGCCCAGCGCCCCAGCGCGCCGGCCAGGTCGGTGGGGAAGGGGAACACCACGGTGGAATTGTTCTGCGCGCCGATCACGGCCAGCGTGCTCAGATAGCGCAACTGCATCGCCTCGGGCTGCTGCGCCAGCGTGCGCGCGGCATCCAGCAGCTTCTGCGCGGCCTGCTCCTCGCCCTCGGCGTTGATGACCTTGGCGCGCCGCTCGCGTTCGGCCTCGGCCTGGCGCGCGATCACGCGCACCATGCTTTCGTTCAGGTCGATATGCTTGATTTCCACATTGGCGACCTTGATGCCCCAGGCATCGGTCTGCGCGTCGAGGATCTCCTGGATGTCGATATTCAGCTTGTCGCGCTCGGACAGCATTTCGTCCAGGTCGTGCTTGCCCAGCACCGAGCGCAGCGTGGTCTGGGCCAGCTCGCTGGTGGCCTGGCGGAAGTTCTCCACCTGGATCACCGAGCGCTCCGGATCGATCACCCGGAAATAGATCACCGCGTTGACCTTGACCGACACGTTGTCGCGCGAGATCACGTCCTGGCTGGGAACGTCGAAGACGGACGTGCGCTGGTCGACCCGCACCATCTGCTGCACCACCGGGATGATCAGGATCAGGCCGGGCCCCTTGACGCCCGTGAAGCGCCCCAGCGTGAAGATCACGCCGCGCTCGTACTCGCGCAGGATGCGCACGGCCAGTGCGATCAGGGCCAGCAACAGCACGAGGATGGGGAGGTAGAAAGCGAGGTTCATGAACATGGCGCACTCCGGAAGGAAAGGGTAGTCGGGCCGCCCGCGGGTCACGGGCGGGAGGGCGCTTGCGGCGCCGGCGGCTCCGGCGCCACATGCAGCGTCACGCCCTGCACGGCGTGGATCGTCACGGCGTCGCCGGCGGCCAGGCCGGCCGGGCCGCGCGCGCGCCAGCGTTCGCCGTCGGCCGCGACGTAACCCTGATCGTGCTCCCAGCTCAGGACGCGGCCGCGCCGGCCGACCAGGCCCTGCGCGCCGCTGACCTGTGGCGCGCGGCGCGAGCGCAGCGCCAGCCGCGCGATCAGGAAAGTCAGCCCCAGGCTGGCCACCGCCACGCCGCCCACCAGCGGCAGCGACACCGCGTAGGCGGGCGTATCCGCGTCGACCAGCATGGTCGCGCCCAGCACGAACGACAGCGCGCCGCCCACGCCCAGCGCGCCAAGCGAGGGTGTGAAGATCTCCGCCACCATCAACGCCGCGCCCAGCGCGACCAGGCCCGCGCCGGCGTAGCTCAGCGGCAGCACCGACAAGGCATACAGGCCCAGCAACAGGCAGATGGCGCCGAGCACGCCCGGAAACAGCGCGCCGGGGCTCATGAATTCGAAGATCAGCCCGTACACGCCCACCATCAGCAGGATCAGCGCCAGATTGGGATTGGTGATCACGCCCAGCAGGCGCGTACGCCAGTCGGGCCCGCGCTCGACCAGCGCCAGGCCGCTGGTGTGCAGCACGACATTGGCCGCGCCCACGCGCACCGTGCGGCCGTCGGCCTGGGCGAGGAGGGCGGGGGTGTCCTCGGCCACGATATCGATCACATTGCGCGCCAGCGCCTGGCTGGCCGACAGAGACGCCGCCTCGCGCACCGCCTGCTCGGCCCAGTCGGCGTTGCGGCCGCGCAGATCGGCCAGCGCGCGGATATAGGCCACCGCGTCGTTGATGGCCTTGTATTCGGCGGCATTGCGCGGCGTGGCCGGCTTGCCGCCATCGGCCGGCGCCTTGGCGTCCGTCTTGTCGGGCTCTGTCTTGTCGTCCGACGGCGTGAAGCCGCCGCCCAGCGACACCGGGGTGGCCGCGCCCAGGTTGGTGGCCGGCGCCATGGCCGCCACATGGCTTGCGTACAGGATGTAGGTCCCCGCGCTGGCCGCCCGGGCGCCGCCCGGCGCCACATAGGCCAGCACCGGCACGGGCGAGGCCAGGATGGCGCGGATGATCTCGCGCATCGACGCATCCAGTCCGCCCGGGGTGTCGATGCGCAGCACGACCAGCGCATGCTGCGCGGCGGCGCCGGCCAGGCCGCGCGCCACGTAGTCGGCGCTGGCCGGCCCGACGATCCCGTCCAGCGACAGCACCACGGCCGTGCGCGGCGCCGGGGCGGCACTGTCGGCCGCGCGCGCGCCGTCCCAGGCGGCCGGCAGCAGCAGGGCGGCCAGGCAGCCCAGCAGGCGCAATAGGTGCAATAAATCGGCGACCAGCCTCGGGACGCGGGCATGCATGCGCGTATCCCCCAAATCGCGGTGGGCGGACGACGGCGGGCGGCGAGCCCGCCTCGTTGGGTCCAGCGTACTCCTTTTGCGGGCGTAGTTCCGTTTCACGCCCGCCGGTCAGCAAGGCCCGTGCCCGCGCGCGCCGGCCGGGAGCCGGCGCCGCCGCCTCAATACGCCTGTTCGAGGATCGCCACGATATCGGCCGGCGAGGCGATAGGGCGCGGATTGCTGCGGACCATCATGTTCTGCATGCCGCCGGCGGCGATGGCCTCGAAATGCGCCCGCTCGACCCCCACTTCGCGCAGCCGCGTCGGCATGCCCAGCTCGCGCGCCAGCGCCTCGATCAGGTCGGCGGCCGGCACGCCGGGCTGGCCCAGCGTGGCGGAAATCAGCGCCTGCCGCTCGGCGGTATGCGACAGGTTATGGCGCATCACGTTGTGCAGCATGACGCACGAGGTATGCCCATGGGGCACCGCGGCCACCGCGCCAAGCTGGTGGCCGATGCCGTGGCTGGCGCCCCATTCGATCCGGCCCAGGCCGGTGGAGGCCAGCCAGACGCCCAGCTGGCTCTGCAGCCGCGCATCCAGGTCGTCGGGCGCGCGCCGGGTCTGGCGCAATCCGTCGAACAGCATTTTCAGCCCATGCAGGCAGGTCGCATCGGTGAACGGCTGCGGATTGCGCGAGCAGATCGTCTCCACCGCATGGTCGATCGCGCGCATGCCGGTCGACAGCCACAGCCACTCGGGCGTGTGCACGGTCAGGCGCGGGTCCAGGATGACCGCCTGCGCGCCGATCAGCCGGCCGGTATAGAGGTCCTTTACCTGGCGCAGCGGGTCGGAGCAGCCGCCCAGATTGCTGAATTCCGCGCCCGACAGCGTGGTCGGCACCACGATCTGGCGGATCGGCGGCTCCTTGACCGCCGGGATGCGCTTGCTGCCGTCCTCGAGCACCTGGATGCGATAGGCGCCCAGTTCGTCGGCCGTGCGGATGTCCTCGGCCAGGCAGATCAGCAGGATCTTGGCCGTATCGATCGGCGTGCCGCCGCCGATGGTGACGATGAGGTCGGGCCGGGCCTGCCGGACGCGCCCTGCGGCCTCCAGCACGCTGTCGCGCGGCACATGGGCCACGCATTCGTCGAAAATGCCGCAGTAGCGCCCGCCCAGGGCAGCCTTGATGGCCTCGATCTCGTCGGTCTTGCGGCTGAGGGTGGCGCTGCTGACGAGGAACACCCGGTTGGCGCCCATCTGCGTCGCCATATCGAGCACGGCGGCGGCGGCCGGCTCGCCATAGATGACCCGGTCCTGGGCCAGGAATTCGTATCGACCCCGCATGGTTTGTCTCCTTGGCTGGCGTTATGGTTATCGGTCAAGCCTGATGCATTCCAGGGCGCCATCCGATCCATGGCGGCACGAAAGACTCGCAGGGAACGCGCACCGATTATGCATGAATTCAACCATAACGTCAGCATGCTAACCGATCGTTCAATTCTCTTTCGCAACCGCCGTCTTCGGGCTACAGTAGCGTATCAATATGTATCGAAAAGGGCTGGATATGCCTGACGCAAGCACGCTGTTCAACGACAGCGCGGTGTACCGAACCTTGCTCGAGTCGACCAAGGCGATTCCCTGGAAGATCGACTGGGCCACGATGAAATTCACCTATATCGGCCCCCAGATCGAGGCCTTGCTGGGCTGGAGCGCCGACAGCTGGGTAAGCGTCGAGGACTGGGCCATGCGCATGCATCCCGAGGACCGCGAATACGTGGTGAATTACTGCGTATCCCAATCCCAGGCCGGCCAGGACCATGAAGCGGACTACCGGGCGCTGACCAAGGACAACGGCTATGTGTGGATACGCGACGTGGTGCACGTGGTGCGCAACGACAAGGGCGAGGCAGAGGCGCTGATCGGCTTCATGTTCGACATCACCGAACGCAAGAAGACGGAAGAAAAGCTGCTGCTGCTGCAAAAGGAGCTGGAAGTGCTGTCCTTCAAGGATGGCTTGACGAACATCGCCAACCGGCGCCGCTTCGACAGCAGTTTCGACCTGGAGTGGGAGCGGGCGCGCCACGAACGCCAGCCGCTGTCCATGCTGTTGTTCGACGTCGATTATTTCAAGCAATACAACGACTTGTATGGCCACACCCAGGGCGACGAATGCCTGGTGGAGATCGCCCAGACGCTGAGCCTGGCGCTGGACGGTCCGCGCGATCTCGTGGCGCGCTACGGCGGCGAGGAGTTTGTCGTGCTGCTGCCCGAAGCCGGCGCCGAGGTGGCCCGCAAGGTCGCCGAGCGCTGCCAGCGATTGATCGAGAAGAAGTCCATCGTGCACGCGCTGTCGCCGCACGGTCGGCGCGTCACGGTCAGCATCGGAGCCGGCACGGTGGTGCCCGGCGGGCAGACGGCGCCGGCCGGCTTCATCAAGGCCGTGGATCAGCAGCTCTATGCGGCCAAGAAGAACGGACGGCACCGCATCGAGCATGTGCGGCTGGAAACCTGAGCGCGCAGGCCGGGTCCAGGGCGCTTGCGCGCCCGGACTAGCCTTTCGATAATTCGCATAATGTATATTATGTAAAGTACGAGATGGGCGCGCCGGCGGATCGACTGTTGCCCGCATGCATGCCGCTTCGCTGCCCGCCCTGGCCAGCCATCAGGCCCGGCTAGACCCTGTACAGCGCGTAAGCCAGGAAACCCGCGCCCAGCGCGAGATGGATGGCGACCCCGTACCGGCCTTGCAGGATCGACGCGGGCCGCTGGCCGCGCACCAGGCACGCCAGCAGACCGGAATGCGCCAGCAGCAGGCCCACCGGCCACAGCGCCAGGAAAAGCAAGACCCCGAGCGGGTCCGGCCCGTAGCCGTCGCCGTGACGCGGGGCCTTGTAGAGCGTGACGGCGATCGCCCAGGCCGCGAGCGCCAGCACGCTCAGGACGAAACTGATCCGGTAATAGAGAGACAAGGCGGGCTGCTCCTGTTGGAATGTTGAATCCGACCGACACCGCGTCCTTCCCAGGCTTGGCTGGCCGGCGGCATCGACGCCATGATAAAAGACGGGGCCGACAAGCATGGGCCCAACCGACATGAGAGTATCCACCCGCCAGCTCCAAGCCTTCCTGCTGGTCGCCGAGGTCCGCAGCTTCACGCGCGCGGCCGAAACCCTGCACGTCACCCAGGCGGGCCTGAGCTCCATGATCAACGAACTGGAGACGCAGGTCGGAATCCGGCTGTTCGAGCGTTCGAACCGCGCGACCGCCCTCACCCAGGCCGGCACGCAGTTCCTGCCCTATGCCCGCCAGGCCGTCGAAAGCCTCAACAAGGGCATGCTGGAGCTGTCCGCGCTGAACCGCCGCCAGCAAGGCGGGATCCGCGTCGGGGTGTCGCCCTTGATCGCCAGCACGGTGCTGCCGGCCGTGATGCGCGAGTTCCAGCAATGCACGGGCCGTTCGTGCGAGGTCGTGGACGCCGAACTGGAAGTGCTGCACGACATGGTGGAGACCGGCAGGCTCGACGCGACCTACGGCACCTATATGCGCCGCGCCTCGCGGCTCAAGAGCGAGTACATCTTCGGCATGGCGCTGCGGCTGGCCGGTCCCGGCAGGCTGATCCCGCCGGGCCTGGAGATCGCGGGGGTGGAAGACTGGGCGCGCCAGCACGACATTGTGCTGTGGGCGCTGCCGGACTCCAACGCGGTCCAGCAGGTCGTCGACCGGTACCTGCTGGAGGTCGGCGCGCATGCCCTGCGCCGCCAGGAGGTCTGCCACGTGGCCACGGTGGCGTCCTTGATCAGCGCCGGCATGGGGATGGGTTTCGTGCCCACTTTCCTGGCGGATTTCTACGATCGCGACACGATCGGCCAGATTGCGCTGCCGCAGGGCGCGCCGGCGGTCGATTTCTATTGCACGAGCGACGCGTCCAATCCGGCCTCCTCGTCCATCCACGTATTCTCCAGGCTGCTGGCGGCCCACTGCAGCGCCGCCGCATAGCGCTCTAGTAGCGGTTCACGATCGGAATGCAGGCGCCGTTGATCTGGGCGGCCAGCGGCGAGGCCAGGAACAGGATCAGCGCCGCCGCCGCGTCGAGCGACACCCAGCGGGAAAAATCGGCATCGGGCATGGCGCGCCGATTGCCCGGGGTATCCAGGGTGCCGGGCAGCACCGCGTTGGCCGCGATGCCCTGGTCGCGGGTTTCGGCGGCCAGGGTCCTGACCAGTTCGGCCACGCCCGCCTTGGACGCGGCATACGCCCCGAGCCCGGCGTGCGCGCGCCCGATGGCGTCCGAGCCGATGCACACGACATGCCCGGCGCCGCGCGCCAGCATCAGCGGCAGCGCGGCCTGGCAGGCCACCACGGCGGTGCGCAGATTGAGCGCGTACATGCGGTCCCAGGCCTCGACCTTGCCCTCGGCCAGCGTTTCGTGATGGAAACCGCCGGCCACGCTGACCAGGGCGTCGAGCCGGCCGAACCGGCGCGCGATCGTGTCGAAGGCATGGCGCGTGCTGGCGACGTCGTTGAGATCGACGTCGAGCAAGGCCAGGTCGGCGCCCGCCTGCGGCAGGCCGGCGGCGTCGGTGGCCTGGTCCAGCACGACGACCTGGTCGCCGCGCTGCTTGAACCGCTGCGCCAGCGCCCTGCCCAGCGCGCCCATTCCGCCCGCGATGGCCACCACCGCCGCGCCATCGCCGGCTGTTGCTTGCGTCTTCATGCCGGGCCGCTCATCAGTTGGTTTTCATGTCGACCGATTTGACGATGGGCGCCCACTTGCCCAGGTCGCTGTCGATCTTGCCGGCCATGTACGCCACCGACAGGTCGCTGGCCGGCCGCAGGCCGATGTTCTGCAGCGCGTCGCGCACCTGCTGCTTGTCGAACACCTTGCGCACGCTGGCGTTGAGCCTGGCGATGACCGCGTCGGGCGTGCCCGCGGGCGCCACCAGGCCATACCAGGGTTCGACATCGAAGCCTTTCATGCCGCTTTCCTGCATGGTCGGGATATCGGGGATGCGGCCGTCGCGCTGTGACCCGGTCACGGCCAGCGCGCGCAGCTTGCCGGCCTGCACCATGGGGACCGCGCTCAGGTCGCTGAACATCAGCGTCAGCCGCCCGCCCAGCAGGTCCGACCTGGCCGGTCCGCCGCCGCGGTACGGGACGTGCGTCATCTTGACCTGCGCCGTGGTGCTGAACAGTTCGCCCGCCAGGTGCATGGTGCTGCCGGTGCCGGACGAGCCGAAGGTGGCCTGGCCAGGATGTTGCCTGGCATAGTCGGCCAGATCCGCCACCGATTGGATCTTGCTCTCGGGG
This sequence comes from Bordetella bronchiseptica, assembly GCF_900636925.1. NCBI lineage: Bacteria > Pseudomonadati > Pseudomonadota > Betaproteobacteria > Burkholderiales > Alcaligenaceae > Bordetella > Bordetella bronchiseptica. The sequence continues at coordinate 2,568,349 of NZ_LR134326.1, read as the reverse complement.
TTGACGACCAGGATGTTCTGCGTGGTGACCAGCATCGACACCGGCTTGAAGTCCTTGACCGGATCGAACGGCAAGTCCGGGTACAGCGACGGATTGATGGTCAGGATGCTGATCGTGCCCAGCAGCAGCGTATAGCCGTCGCCCGGCGACTTGGCCACGATATCGGCGCCGATGTTGCCGCCGGCGCCGGTCTTGAACTCGGTGTACACCGGCGTGCCCAGGTCGCTGGACAGTTGCTCGGACACCAGCTGCGCGAGCGGGCCGATCGTGGCGCCCGGCGCGAAGGGCACCACCAGCTTGATGGGCTGGTCGGGAAACGCGGCCTGGGCCGGGCCCTGCCAGGAAGCCGCAAGCGCGGCGAACGCAAACGCTGCACAGATGCCTTTCATCATGGTCTTCTCCTCCTTGTTTATTGTTCGTGGGCCGTCGCCGGCCGCGCTGTGACGGCGCGATCAGGCGGCCGCGGGCTCGGCCGCCATGCGCACCAGCCTGCCCGGCAGCGCGCCGGTGGCCGCGGCGTCGCGGTAGACCACCACGCCGGACACGATGGTCGCCACGTAGCCGCTGGGCTTTTGCAGGTAGCGGCCCTTGCCGGCCGGCAGGTCCATGTTCATGACGGGCACGCCGGGATCTATCGTCGCGGGGTCGATGACGTTGATGTCCGCCTTCTTGCCGACCTCCAGCACGCCGCGGTCATGCAGGCCGACGGCCCGCGCGGTGTCCGCCGTCTGGCGCTTGACCAGCCACGGCAGATCGAAGGCCGGCCGCCCTGCTCCCCCGCCCCAATGCTTGAGCAGGAAGGTCGGGAAGCTGGCGTCGGAGATCAGCGCCACGTGCGCGCCGCCGTCGCCCAGGCCGATGACCGTGTTCGGGTCGGCAAGCATTTGCGCGCAGGCGTCCAGGTTCTGGTCGGCATAGTTCGCGAATGGCGAGAACAGCAGCGCCTTGCCGTCTTCCTCGAGCAGGCAGTCGTAGGCCAGCTCGGCCGGATCGGCGCCGGCGCGCCGGGCCAGCGCCGCGATCGAGCGTTCCGGGCCCGGGTCGTAGCACGGCGGGTTGCCCAGCGGAAAGATGTTGTCGAACTCGTTCAGGCGCTTGCCCAGCGGCGTATCCTGGCTCTCGCGCAGTTCGCGCAGCAGCTGCGCGCGCAAGGCCGGGTCCCGCATGCGGCGCACCCGTTCATCCAGCGCAAGCTGGGCGATGGCCTTGTAGCTGGCGCAGTCCGAGAAGACATTGCGGCTGCCCTGCAGCCCCAGCAGCACGCCTACCCCGCGCGGCGCGACCTGCGCGCGGATGGGCAGGCCGTCGGCCGCCGCCTGCGCCGTCAGGGCCAGCAGCCGGCGCCACCCGTCCTTGTTGCCGTGCTTCTGCATCAGCGAGAACGACAGCGGCCGGCCGGATTTCTCCACCAGGCGGCGCATCATGCCGAACTCGGCCTCCAGCATGTCCGGATCGTCGAAGTCGATGATGATCTCCAGCACGCCGCCGCCGGCATCGGCCAGCCCCATGGCGATGCCGGTCAGCTCTTCCTCGGCCGCGCGCAGCGACGGCATCGGGTCGCCGGTGACCGAGCGGTGATTGATCGAGCGCGAAGTCGAGAAGCCGATCGCGCCATGGCGCATGGCCTCGGCCGCCAGGCTGCGCATCCGCGCGATGTCCTCGGGCGTGGCCATCTCGAGCCGCAGCGCGCGCTCGCCCATGACGTACACGCGCAGCGCCGCGTGCGGCAGTTGCGCGCAGAAATCGATGTCGTGCTCGATCCGTTCGGTCGCGCGCAGGAAGTCGGGAAACGTCTCCCAGGCCCAGTCCAGCCCTTCGTGCAGCGCGATGCCGGGGATGTCTTCCACGCCTTCCATCAGCTCGATCAGATTGCCGCGATCGGCCGCGCGCACCGGCGCGAACCCGACCCCGCAGTTGCCCATCACCACCGTGGTCACGCCGTGCCAGCTGGATGGAGCCAGGCGGGAATTCCAGATGATCTGCCCGTCGTAGTGCGTATGGATGTCGACGAAGCCTGGCGTGACGATCTTGCCGCGCGCGTCGATCTCGGCGGCCGCGCCCGGCGCGATGTCGCCGATCTCGGCGATCAGGGCGCCGCGCACCCCGATGTCGGCAACCCGGGGCGCGCCGCCATGCCCGTCCATGAGCAATCCGCCGCGGATGACAAGATCAAGTGCCTGTTCGTCGTGCATTTCTTCCTCGATTGAGCTGCCCTGTGCGCGTCTGCGTTGGGGCCGGATTCGGCAATGCCTGCCCCGACGAATTACACCGGCGAACCCCGCGAGCGACAAGCAAGGATTTCTTATGCTGCGACAAGGATTCCCGATCCACGGCGCGGCCGCCAGGCCGTTCGCCCGCCCACCTGCCCCGCCCGGGCCGGCAATTCGGCGCAGCCCATCATGACTATTCAATGATTCAAGAATCATTGTATTATTTCGGCATGAATGCAGAACAAGCCGTTTCCTCCCTCGGCGCCCTGGCCCATGCGCAACGCCTGAGCGTGTTTCGCGCCCTTGTCGTCGCGGGCCCGGCGGGGCTCACGCCCAGCGTCATGGCCGACGGGCTCGGCATCGCCCGCAATGCGCTGTCCTTTCACCTGAAGGAGCTGGCGCACGCCGGCCTGGTCAGCGTCGAGCAACAGGGCCGCAATCTGATCTACCGCGCCGATTTCTTCCGGATGAATGCATTGCTCGGCTATCTCACCGAACACTGCTGCCAGGGCGCGACCTGCGAGGTGTCCGATTCCCGAAAGAACACAGCCGGTTGCGACGCCGGCGCCAGGCGGGCCTGATCCATGCCAGGCGCACCGGTTCGCGTCGTCGGGATCCTGGGAACCGCCCAGACGCTGGCCTGGGCCTCCTCGTACTATCTGCCGGCGATGCTGGCGGATCCGATGGCTCGCGACCTGGGCGTGTCCACGCCGACGGTCTATGCGGCGTTCTCCGCCGCCCTGGTCGCATCGGCGTTGATCGGGCCATGGACGGGACTGGCGATCGACCGCCACGGCGGCCGTATGGTCCTGGCCGGCACCAGTCTGTTGTTTGCCCTCGGGCTGGGCATGCTCGGCGCCGCCCAGGGCCTGTGGACGATGGTTGCCGCCTGGCTCGTCATGGGCGTGGCGATGGGCGCCGGCCTCTACGAGGCCGCCTTCTCCAGCCTGGTACGCCTTTATGGCCATCACGCCCGCGGGGCCATCACCGGAATCACGCTGATCGCCGGTTTCGCCAGCACCGTTGGCTGGCCGCTTTCCGCCTGGATGGAGACGCTGTTCGGCTGGCGCGGCGCATGCCTGGGCTGGGCGGCCTTGCATTTGATGATCGGCCTGCCGTTGAACGCCTGGCTTCCCAAAGCCGTTGCCGCCGAGACGCCAAGCCCGGATGCCCCGGCCGCGCAGGAGGGGACCCTCCCTGCTGCGCGGCCGGGACCGCAGGGGCTGGCCACCGCCCTGCTCGCCTTCGTGTTCGCGGCGACGTGGTTCATCAGCACCGCGATGGCCACCCACTTGCCGCGCATGCTGCAAGCCACGGGCGCCACGCTCGCGGCCGCCGTGGCCGTGGGCGCGCTCATCGGTCCCGCGCAAGTGGCCGGCCGCCTGCTCGAGTTCGGCTTGCTGCGGCATGTTCATCCTTTGCTGTCGGCGCGCCTGGCGGCCCTGGCGCATCCGGCCGGCGTTGCCGTGCTGTTGGCCGCCGGCCCGGCGCTGGCCCCGCTGTTCGCCATCCTGCATGGGGCGGGCAACGGCATCCTGACCATCGCCAAAGGCACGTTGCCGCTGGCGCTGTTCGGCCCCCGGGGCTATGGCGCGCGCCAAGGCTGGCTGATGATGCCGGCGCGGGTCGCGCAGGCGCTGGCGCCGTTTCTCTTCGGCCTGGCGCTGGACGCCTGGCGCGCCAACGCTTTGTGGCTATCCGGGGGCATAGGCCTGGCGGCCTGCGCCGCGCTGCTCGTGCTGCGCGCGCGGCCCGACCCAATCAAGCCCTAGTCTTGCATCAACAGAGGTGTGTCATGACTTCCATCACGATCTATCACAACCCGGCCTGCGCGACATCGCGCAATGTGCTCGGGCTGATTCGCAACAGCGGCGAGGAGCCGGCCATCATCGAATATCTGAAGACGCCGCCCGACGCCGCAACGCTGCGGTCGTTGATCGTCGCCATGGGGATGCCGGTGCGCGACCTGCTCAGGAAAAAGGGCACGCCTTACGACGAGCTCGGTTTGTCGGATCCGAAATGGACAGACGAGCAGCTGATCGATTTCATGCTCCAGTACCCGATCCTGATCAATCGCCCCATCGTGACAACCCCACTGGGAACGCGTCTGTGCCGGCCGTCGGAAACCGTTCTGGATCTCCTGTCCCGGCCCCAGCGCGGCGCCTTCGACAAGGAGGACGGGCAGCCCGTCATCGATGCGGACGGCAACCGTGTCTGAGGTTCTCGCCGATCTGCCCAATATCGATCCGTCACGGTTCAAGCAGCCGAGCGCGGCCGAGCTGTTCCCGCCCGGGCGCGCCACGCATGCCCCGCGCTTCCTGCTGCTGTATGGGTCGTTGCGCGAGCGCTCCTACAGCCGCCTGGTCGCGGAGGAAGCCGCGCGGCTGCTCCGGGCGCTGGGCGGCGAGACCCGGCTGTTCAACCCGTCCGGGCTGCCGCTGGTCGACGACGCCAGCGAGGACCATCCCAAGGTCCGTGAGCTGCATGAGCTGGTCCGGTGGGCCGAAGGCATGATCTGGAGTTCGCCGGAGCGGCACGGCGCCATGAGCGGCCTGATGAAGACGCAGATCGACTGGATCCCGCTGTCGATGGGCGCGGTGCGCCCGACCCAGGGCAAGACGCTGGCGGTCATGCAGGTATCGGGGGGATCCCAGTCATTCAACGCCGTGAACCAGATGCGGGTGCTGGGCCGCTGGATGCGCATGCTGACCATCCCGAACCAATCGTCGGTGGCCAAGGCCTACCAGGAGTTCGACGAGGCGGGACGCATGCAGCCTTCGCCTTACTATGACCGGGTGGTCGACGTGGCCGAGGAGCTGATGAAGTTCACCTTGCTCACGCGCGACGCGTCGCCGTACCTGGTCGATCGCTACAGCGAGCGCAAGCAAGCCGCCGAGGCGCTGTCGCGGCGCACGGCGCAAGCCCGCATCTAGCGCGCGGCCGTGGCGCCCATGTGTTCGGCCGCCACCGAGCCGAAGCATTGCGCGAAAGCGTCGATGCGCTCGCCATCCCCCTGCCCGGCCCGCATGATGCAGTAGTAATCGACCGCCACGCGCGGCGCCACCGGCACCAGGCTGACGCGCCAGCGCCGGCGCGCCACCGCGGCGAACGACGGCACCACAGCCTGGCCCAGCCCCGCCTCGACCATGGCCAATACCGTTTCCAGGTGCGTGACCACGCGCGCCGGCGCATCGCCCTGCACGCCCAGGTGCCGGTTGACCAGGCGCTGGATCGGATTCTCGTCGGGCAAGGCGATCAGCCCGTCGCGGTCGATCTGGGGCCAGCGCACCGACCGGCGCCGCTCGCCCTCCACGCGCGGCACGGCCAGCGCCAGCCGGGCCGGGAAAACGGTTTGCCGCCGTATGCCGGCCGCGCGCGTGAAGAAGGCGCCGAAGCCGGCGTCCAGGTCGCCGCTTTCCACCCGGGCGGCGATCAGGCTGCGATCCAGGTCCATCACTTCCACGCGCACCTGCGGCGCCAGCGCCTGGAAACGCTTGAGCACATCCGGGATCACGCTGCAGGCGATCAACGGCGTCACGCCGATGCGCAGGCGGTCACGTCCGCCGGCGCCCAGGGCCCCCAGTTGCGCCACCGCCGCGCCCAGGTCCTGCACCGCGCGCTGCGCCACCGGCAGCAGGCTCTGGCCCGCCGGCGTCAGGCGGACCGCGCGCGTGGTGCGCTCGAACAGCCGGCTGCCCAGCTGCGTTTCCAGGTCGCGCACCATGGCGCTCAGCCCGGCCTGCGAGATGTGCAGCTGTTCGGCCGCCTTGGTGAAACTGGCATGGCGCGCCACCGCGAGAAAGGCGCGCATCTGGCGAAAGGAGAAGTTCATGGTCGGCCGGCCGGGGGGGAAACAGGCATTCATATTAACAAGCAATGCTTGTCAATTTATCCAATATTGTTCTTTTACTTATTTAATCCGATGCGGTGAAATAAGCCCATCGGCCCATGCGAGGCCTCATTGCCACTAGAGACACAGGAGACGAGACATGACGAGTTCGCCCGCTTTGACCATGACGCTGCGCGCCGTGCTGGCGCTGGCCGCCACCGCCAGCCTGGCCCTGGGCCCGGCCGCGCCGGCGGCCGCCGAGACGTTCCCCGCCAAGCCCGTGACCCTGGTCGTGCCCTTCCCGCCCGGCGGCCCGACCGACACCAGCGCGCGCCTGTTCGGCGCCGTCATGGCCGACAAGCTGGGCCAGCCCGTCATCGTCGAGAACCGCGCCGGCGCCGGCGGCAGCGTCGGCACCACCGTGGTCACCCGCGCCAAGCCCGACGGCTACACCCTGCTGTGGGGCGGCACCAGCAGCATCGTGGTCGCGCCGGCCCTCTACACCAACCTGCAGTACGACCCGATCAAGTCCTTCACGCCCATCGGCATGGCCGTGCGCGGCCCGCTGATCCTGGTCAGCCGCCCCGACCTGGGCCCCAAGGACATCGGCCAGCTGCGCGACTACGCCAAGAACCATGACCTGAGCGTGGCCTCGGCCGGCACCGGCTCCATCGGCCACCTGACCGCCGAGATGTTCAAGAGCGAGGCCGGCGCCCGCATGCTGCACGTGCCCTACCGCGGCGGCGCGCCGGCCCTGACCGACGTCATGGGCGGCCAGGTCGACCTGTTCTTCGATACGGTCACGCTGCTGACGCCGCAGATCCGCGCCGGCAAGCTGCGCGCCTACGCCGTCACCGGCAGCCAGCGCTACAGCGGCCTGCCCGAGGTGCCCACCGTCGCGGAGACGATCGGCAAGCCCTTCGAGGCCTACTCCTGGTTCGGCCTGCTGGCGCCGGCCGGCACCCCCGCGCCGGCGGTGCAGGCCCTGACCGACGCGCTGGCCGCCGCCGCCAAGGATCCCGAGGTCATCAAGCAGCTCAGCGCGCTGGGCCTGGAGCCGGTCGGCGACACCCCGCAGGAGTTCGCCCAGGCGATCCGCGCCGACCTCGACAAATGGACCGGCGTGGTCCGCAGCGCGGGCGTCAAGCCCCAGTAACCGCGCCTACGCATACGCGACACAGAAGGACAACCCACGATGCCCGACACCTCCTCCCCCCGGATCCTGATCGCCGGCGCCGGCCTGGGCGGCCTGACCGCCGCGCTGGCCCTGCAGGCGCGCGGTTTCCAGGTCCGCGTGCTGGAACAAGCCGCGCAGCTGCGCGAACTGGGCGCGGGCATCCAGCTCAGCGCCAACGCCAACCGCGTGCTGTACCAGCTGGGCCTGGGCGCGGCCCTGGAACAGGTGGCCAGCCCGGCGTCCGGCAAGCGCATCCGCCTGTGGAACACCGGCCAGACCTGGCCGCTGTTCGACCTGGGCGCGCAGTCCGTCGAACGCTATGGCTACCCGTACCTGACCATCTACCGCGCCGACCTGCACCGCGTGCTGGCCGAAGCCGTGCTGGCGCGCGATCCGCAGGCCATCGAACTGGGCGCCCGGGTCGAGAGCGTCGCGCAGGACGATGCCGCGGCCAGCGTCACGCTGGCCGACGGCAGCACGCGCCAGGCCGATATCCTGGTGGGCGCCGATGGCGTGCACTCGCGCGTGCGCGCCGCCCTGCATGGCCAGGACCAGGCGCGCTTCTCCGGCGCGCTGGCCTGGCGCGGCGTCATCCCGGCGCACAAGCTGCCGCCGCATTTGCGCGAGCCGTATGCCGTCAACTGGGTCGGCCCCGGCGCCCATGTCATCCACTACCCGCTGCGCCGCGGCGAACTGGTGAACTTCGTCGGCATCCTGGAGCGCGACGACTGGCAGGTCGAGTCCTGGACACAGCAGGGCACGATCGCGGAATGCGCGCGGGATTTCGCCGGCTGGCACGAGGACGTGCAGACGCTGATCCATGCGCTGGATACGCCCTTCAAGTGGGCGATGATGCTGCGCGAGCCCCTGGCGCGCTGGACCAGCGGGCGCATCACCCTGCTGGGCGACGCCTGCCACCCGACCCTGCCGATGCTGGCCTCGGGCGCGGCCATGGCCATCGAGGACGGCTACGTGCTGGCGCGCTGCCTCGACGGCATGCGCGCCGATGCGCGGCAGGCGCTGGTCCGCTACCAGGATCTGCGCGTCGAGCGCACGGCGCGCGTGGTGCGCGGCTCGGCCGAGAACGCCAGGCGCTTCCACAACCCGGAGCTGGCGCACGCGGCCGGCGCGGCCGCCTATGTCGAACAGCAATGGAGCGAGGCCCGGGTACGCGAAAGATACGAGTGGCTCTTCACGTACGACGTGGACGCCGAACCGGTCTGAGGGCGCCGCCCGCGCGTGGCCAGGGTTTCCCCTTGGATGCGCGCCCGCGTCTTGTCCTGCCGGCGCAATCGCTGTAACTTGTGCCGGTTCCACCAACGTGCAGTTCGGGAGAGACCGTCCAGCGGACGGCGCCGACGGAGCAACCACCCCGGAAACTCTCAGGCAAAAGGACCGACCTGCTGGAACATCTGGAGAGTGGCGCGCGGTACGGCGCCCACCGAAGGGGATCCCTGGCGCGTTTGCAGCGGCGCACGGGTGAAGCTCTCAGGTAAATGGACAGATGGGGTTGCGGCCGGGCCATTCCGATGGCCGGCAGACGCCAACCTCCTCTGGGACCACGACCATGTCTCGAATCGCCGTCATCGGCGCCGGCATCACCGGCGTCACCACCGCCTATGCGCTCGCCTTGCGCGATCACCAGGTCACGGTGTTCGACCGCCACCGCTATAGCGCGATGGAAACCTCGTTCGCCAACGGCGGGCAGCTCTCGGCCAGCAACGCCGAGGTCTGGAACAGCCGCTCCACGCTCTTCAAGGGCCTGCGCTGGATGCTGCGGCGCGACGCTCCGCTGCTGCTCAATCCCCGGCCCAGCTGGCACAAGTACTCGTGGCTGGGAGAGTTCCTGCGCCAGATCCCCCGCTACGAAGCCAACACCATAGAAACCGTGCGGCTGGCCATCGCCGCGCGCCAGCATCTGTTCGACATCGCGGCCCGCGAACGGATCGATTTCGATCATGAGCGGCGCGGCATCCTGCACTTCTATGCCAGCAGGCGGGAGTACGACAGCGCCTTGCGGGTCAACGCCCTGCTGCGCGCCGGCGGGCTGGAGCGGCGGCCCGTATCGCCCGAGGAAATGCGCGCCATCGAACCGGCCCTGCAGGGCGACTTCTACGGCGGCTTCTTTACCGAGTCGGACTCCACCGGCGACATCCACAAGTTCACCACTGGCCTGGCCCGGGCCGCCGCGCGGCACGGCGCCCTATTCCGCTACGAAACGCCAGTCAGCGGCATCGACCATCGCGGCGGCGCCATCGCCATCACGACCGCCGAAGACGTCGAACGCTACGACAAGGTGGTGATCTGCGCGGGCGTGGGCAGCCGCCGCTTCGCCAGCATGGTGGGCGACCGCGTCAACATCTATCCGGTCAAGGGATATTCGATCACGGTGAGCCTGGACGACGAGGCCAGCCAGGCCGGCGCGCCCTGGACCAGCCTGCTGGACGACCGCGCCAAGATCGTGACCAGCCGGCTCGGCGCCGGCCGGTTCCGGGTGGCCGGCACCGCCGAATTCAACGGCTTCAATCGCGATATCCGCGCCGACCGCGTCGAACCGCTGGTCGCATGGGTGCGCCGGTATTTTCCGCAGGTCTCGACCAGCCGCGTCGTGCCCTGGGCGGGCCTGCGGCCCATGCTGCCCAGCATGCTGCCGCGCGTCGGGCCCGGCAAGCGGCCGGGCGTGTTCTACAACACCGGCCATGGCCACCTCGGATGGACGCTGTCGGCCGCGACCGCCCAGCTGGTGGCCGAAGCGGTGACGGCCGGCGCCGGCACGTAGACGGCAGGCAGGCGGCCAGCGGCGCGCGCCTCAAGCGCGCCCGGCCGCCGCCAGCCGGCCCAGGCAGGCCCGCAGGCCGGCTGGCAGCGCCACGGGGCGGCGGCTGGCGCGCTCGACGTAGACATGCACGAAGTGGCCCTGGGCCGTGCACAGTTCGTCGCCGGCGCGGAACACGCCCAGCTCGTAGCGCACGCTGCTGCGCCCCACGTGGGCCACGCGCAGGCCGATCTGCAATGTTTCCGGGAACTCGGCCGGCGCGTGGAAATTGCAGTGCGTTTCCACGACCAGGCCGATCACGGCGCCCGCCTGCGGGTCGAGCTGGCCGGCCGACGCCAGGTAGCGATTCACCGCCGTATCGAAGTAGGCGTAATACACGACGTTGTTGACATGCCCATACATGTCGCAATCCATCCAGCGTACCGGCATGGCCTCGAAATGGCCGAAGCCGGCCCGCTGCCACCGTTGCGGACGCGGGGCCTGGCCCGCGCTATCGTTCACAGCGCCTCCCGGTAAAGGCGCAAGGCGTCGTCGTAGCCGAGCTCCCTGGGGTTGTTGACCAGCAAACGCTGTTGCTGCATGGCCTGTTGCGCGAGCATGGGCAGATCGCGTTCGGCCACCCCGACTTCGGCCAGGCGCCGCGGCAGCCCCAGACGCGGCCCCAGGCCGGCCATTTCCTGCACGAATCCTTCGGCGCGCGCCTGCTGCGGGCCGTCGACCTGCGGACAGGCGATCTGCGCAAGCTGGGCATAGGCGGCGCCGGCCTGCGGCAGGTTGAAACGCAGCACCGCGCCGAACATCAATGCATTGGACAGGCCGTGCGGCACGTGGAAAACGCCGCCCAGCGGATAGGCCAGCGCATGCACGGCCGCCACCGGCGCATTGGCGAACGCCTGCCCCGCCAGCATCGCGCCCAGCAACATGTCATGGCGGGCCGCCATGTCGGCGCCGTCGCGGCATGCGGGGCCGATGGAACGGCACAGCAGGCGCAACGCCTCGCGCGCCAGGCCATCGGAGATCGGGTTCTTGCGCAGCCGGCTGGTATAGGCCTCGACGGCGTGCACGATGGCGTCGATGCCGGTGGCGGCGGTCACGGCCGGCGGCAGGCCCCGGGTCAACGCGGCATCCAGTACGGCGATGTCGCAGTACAGGACGGGGGAGACAATGCCCGCCTTGGAGGCGTCCTCGCGGGTTACGATGGCGATGGGCGTGGCTTCCGAGCCGGTGCCGGCCGTGGTCGGCACCTGCACCAGCGGCAGGCGCGCCGTGGCGACGCGGTCGATGCCGTAGCTGTCGCGAAAGTCGGCCGCGGAGCCGGCGAACGCCGCCACCAGTTTCGCGATATCCATCGACGAGCCGCCGCCGAAGCCGATCACGCATTGCACGTCCGTTTCCCGGCCCCGCGCGATCGCCTGGCTCACCACCGCTTCGGGCGGATCGGCCAGCACGCCGTCGTAGACCTGGACCGTGTGGCCGGCGTCGCGCAGGCTTTGCGCCAGGGCCGCGACCAGGCCCAGCCGCACCAGCTGCTCGTCCGTGACGACCAGGATGCGGCACGGCCCCCATTGCGCCGCGACCGCCTCGCCCAACCGTTGCGAGGCCCCCTCGCCCGCCAGCGTGCGGGCATGTGTCCGAAACTCGAATCCGTTCATAGCACCTCGAATAGTCCCGCGGCGCCCATGCCGCCGCCCACGCACATGGTCACCACCACATAACGCACGCCCCGGGCGCGTCCTTCCAGCAGCGCATGCCCCACCAGCCGCGCGCCGGACATGCCATAGGGATGGCCCAGCGCGATGGCGCCGCCGTTCACGTTCAGGCGTTCATCGGGCAGGCCCAGGCGGTCACGGCAATAGATTACCTGCACGGCGAACGCCTCGTTCAACTCCCACAGGCCGATGTCGCCGATCGCCAGGCCGGCGCGCGCCAGCAGGCGGGGCACGGCCTGCACCGGGCCGATGCCCATTTCATCGGGACGGCAGCCCGCCACCGCAAAGCCGCGGAAGCGGCCCAGGGGCCGCAGGCCACGCGCCCGCGCGGCAGCCGCGCGCATCAGCACGCAGGCCGAGGCGCCGTCCGAAAGCTGGCTGGCATTGCCCGCCGTAATGCAGCCGCCCTCGCGCACGCTCTTGAGCGCGGTCAGTTTTTCGGAAGTCGTCCCGGGGCGCACGCCTTCGTCCTCGGCCACCAGCATTTCGGTTTCAACGGGCGGCGCGCCGTGCGGGTCGGCCGCCAGGTGGCTCACACGCATGGGCGCGATTTCGTCGCGCATGCGGCCGGCCGCGCGCGCCTGCGCGGCGCGCTGCTGGCTGCGCGCCGCGTACTCGTCCTGGCGCTGGCGCGAAATGCCGTAGCGCCGGGCGATCACTTCGGCGGTATCGATCATGGGCAGGAAAATCTCCGGCTGGTGCCGCGCCAGCCAGGGGTCCTGTTCCATGTGGTGATTCATGTGTTCGTTCTGCACGCAGGAAATCGAATCCAGCCCGCCCGCCACCACGATATCGGCGCTGCCGCACAGGATGGACTGGGCGCCCATGGCGATGGCCTGCAGCCCGGACGAGCAAAGCCGGTTCACCGTGACGCCGGGCACCTCGACCGGCAGGCCGGCGCGCAAGGCGGCCTGGCGCGCGATGTTCTCGCCCGCCGTTCCTTCCGGGCGGCCGCACCCCATGATGAGGTCATCGACCTCGGCCGGCTCGATCCCGGCGCGCCGCACCGCGTGCTCGACGGCGTGCCCGCCCAGGGTGGCGCCATGGGTATTGTTGAAGGCGCCCCGATAGGCCTTGCCGATGGGCGTGCGCGCGGTCGATACGATGACGATGTCGTCGCTCATGCGCCCTCCTGGCCGTGATCCTGCAGCCGGCCGCCCTGCGCCGCCAGGCGGGCCAGCAGGCCGGGCGGTTGCCAGAATTCCGGTTCCGCCGTGGCGGCGCGCCGCCGCAAGCCGGCCACCACCGCCGGCAGGCCCATGGCGTCGGCGCTGTGGCAAGGGCCGCCGCGCCAGCGCGGAAAGCCATAGCCGGCCAGGAACACCGCGTCCACGTCCGTCGCGCTGGCCGCGATGCCCTCCTCCAGCAGGCGCGCGGCCTCGACGACGAGCGCGTGCAGGCAACGCTCGACGATCTCGTCGGCCGCAATGGCCCGGCGGGATACTCCGGCCTCGCGCGAAGCGGCCGCAATCATGGCCTCCACCTCGGCATCGCGCCGGGGCTGCCGGCCGCCGTCCGGATAGGCATGGATCCCGCTGCCTCCTTTCAGGCCGAGGCGGCCCGCCGCGCTGACCCGGTCCAGCCAGTCGGGCCAGGGCCTGTGCGGCATCTCGCTGCGCTGCCGCAGGCGGATGCTGTCGCCCACATCCAGGCCCGCCAGGTCGGCGACCTGGAACGGGCCCATGGCAAAGCCCCAGTCGCGCAGCGCCGCGTCGACCTCCATGGGCATGGCGCCCTCGTGCACCATCAAGGCCGCCTGCCGCAGATACTGATGCCACATGCGGTTGCCGATGAAACCGTCGCACACGCCGGCCACCACGGCGGTCTTGCGCAAGCGCCGCGCCAGCCCTTGCGCGGCGGCCACCACATCGGCGTGGGTGGCCGCGCCGCGCACGATCTCGAGCAAGGGCATCACCGGCGCGGGGCTGAAGAAATGCAGCCCCACCACGTCCTGCGGGCGCCGCGTGCTGTGCGCGATCCGGTCGACATCCAGCGTCGACGTGTTGGTGCCCAGGATGGCGCCGGGCTTGAGGACCCGGTCCAGCTCGCGGAAAACCGCGCATTTCACCGCCATGTCCTCGAACACCGCCTCGATGGCGAGATCGGCCTGCGCGATGCCGGCCATCTCGCCGGTTGTCGCGACGGCGGCGACACGCTGCTCGGCCTGCCTGGACGTGAGCCGCTTGCGCGCGGCCAGGCGCTCGAAATGCTGGCATACCTGCGCGCGCCCCTGCGCCAGCCGGTCGGCGTCCACGTCGTGCCAGATCACCGGCAGGCCGGCGTCGGCCAGGCAGATGACAATGCCGGTGCCCATCGTGCCAGCCCCCACGACCGCGACCTGCTCGATGCGCCGGGCCGACACATCGCCGGCCGGCGGGCGCGGCCGCTCGGCAAAAAAGGCATAGCGCAAGGCCCGCGCCTCGGCCCCGTCGCGCAGGCGCGCGAACGACTCGCGCTCCAGCGCCCGCCCGGCGTCGAACGGCCCCTGTGCCGCGGCAAGGCATGCCAGCGCCGCCTCGCGCGCCGCCGCGCTGCCCACCGGCCGGATGGCGGCCGCGCGCGCCGCCTCGGCGATCGATGCCGGCGCCAACGCAGGCAAACTGGCAACGCGGCGCCGCGCCAGCCCGCCCGGCGCGTTGCGCATCCACGCCAGCGCCTGCTCCAGCGTATCGTCGGCAGACAACAGCGCATCGGCCAGTTTGTACCGAAGCGCGGTTTCGCCGCCCACGGGTTCGCCGCCCAGCACCATCTCGACGGCTTGGCGCGCGCCGACCAGGCGCGGCAAGCGCTGCGTGCCGCCGGCGCCAGGCAGCAACCCCAGCTTGATCTCCGGCAACCCCAGCGAGGCGCGCGGCGACGCCAGCCGATAGTGGCACCCCAGCGCAAGCTCCAGCGCGCCGCCCAGCGCCGCGCCATCGAGCAGCGCCACCACGGGCACCGGCGCGTTCTCGATGCGGTCTATCAGTTCGGCCAGCCCGGCATCCTGGTCCGACCCTGCCTGGTCGAACTCCTTGATATCCGCGCCAGCCGAGAAAATGCCCGGACGGGCGCTGACCAGCAGCAGCGCCCGCACGTCCGGCCTGGCGTACACCTGCTCCAGGCATTGCGCCAGGCCGTGCCGCAACGTCCGCCCCAATGCATTCACCGGCGGGCTGTCCAGGGTCACGACTCCTATGTCGCCCCGCATCGCGATCGCTACCGACATATCCAGGCTCCTACTGTTTCTCGATGCCGGCGATCTCGGCCGCGCGGCTCCATTTGGCGATCTCGTCGACCTGGTAGCGCCGCAGCTCGGCGGGCCCTACCGGGAAACTCTCCCAGTTGGTGCCGGCCAGGAACGCCCGCGTCTGCTCGCGTTCGTAGATGGCGACGATGGCCTTGCTCAGCGTGTCGACGATAGGCGCGGGCGTGCCCGCCGGCGCGAACGCGGAGGTCCAGTTCACCATGTCGAACCCCGGATAGCCGGCCTGCGCCACCGTCGGCGTCGCGGGCTCGCTTTCCAGCCGCTCGGCGCTGCTGACGGCCAGCAGGCGCAGCTTGCCCGAGCGCAGGAACGGCACCAGCGCCGCATAGTCGGCGAACGCGAAGTCGACCTGCCGGCCGGCCAGGTCGGTCAATGCCTGGGCCGCGCCCTTGTAGGGAATATGGCTGGCCTTGGCCTGGGCCATCGACAGGAACAGCTCGGTCGTGATCTGGTAGGCCGCGCTGCCCGAGCCATAGTTCAGCGTGCCCGGCTGTTGCCGCATGGCCTGGACCAGGTCGTCCACCGAACGATAGGGAGACTGTGCGTTCACGGCCAGGCCCATCGCGCCTTTCGCCAGGCGCGCCACCGGCGCGAAATCCTTCAGGGGGTCATACGGCAGCGCCTTGAAGATGGCCGCGTTGACCGTCATGGCCGACGATCCAGAGATCAGCAGCGTATAGCCGTCGGGCGCCGCGGCGGCCACCATCTTGGCGGCGATGAAACTGTTGGCGCCAGGGTGGTTCTCGACCACCACCGGCGAACCGAACTCGGCTTCCATCTCGCGCGCCAGATGGCGTGCCGTGTTGTCCGTGCCGCTGCCGGGCGCGAACGGCACGATGAGCCGGATCGGGTGCGTGGGAAACGCCTGTTGCGCCAGGGCCGCGCCGCTCGCGGCCAGCGACGCCGCGCCCAGCAGGAACGACAGAACAAAGTGTTTTTTTCTCATGGTCTCCTCTCGTGCAAGAACGGGACGGCTTCAGCGTCCGTGAAAGACAGGCGGGCGCTTTTCCAGCAAGGCCGCAATGCCCTCCTGGTGGTCCGCGGTGCGGTGCGACAGGGTTTGATACAGCCTGGAGAACTCCAGCATGGCCTCCAGCCGCTGGTGCAGGCCTTCGCGGATCAGCCGCTTGGCGAAGCGCACCTGCTGCGGCGGATTGACGGCGATCCGCTCGGCCAGCTGGCAGGCGGCGTCCATGAGCTGCGCCGCCGGCACGACGCTGGACACCAGGTTCCATTGCAACGCGGTGGCCGCGTCCAGCGTATCGCCGGTAAACGCCATCTCGTAGGTGCGCGCCAGCCCGATGATGCGCGGCAGGAACCACGACCCGCCATCGCCGGGGATGATGCCCAGCTTGACGAAACTCTCGGCGAATCGCGCATCGTCGGCGGCGATGCGGATATCGCACATGCAGGCCAGGTCGCAGCCCGCGCCGATGGCCGCGCCGTTGACCGCCGCGATCAGCGGCACGTCAAGCTGCGCCAGGGCCATGGGAATGCGCTGGATGCCCGTGCTGTACTTCGCGGGAATGCGCGCCGCCGGTCCGCTGTCCGGGCCGTAGTCCGCCAGCATCTTCTTGACATTGCCGCCCGCGCAAAACGACGGGCCGTTGCCGGTCAGGATGGCCGCCCGCACATCCAGGTCCGCGTTGAGCTCGCGCACCAGGTCCTCGAACTCCTGGAACTGCTCGGCATCGGTCAGCGCATTGCGCGCCTCGGGCCGATTCATCCTGACGATACAAACGCGGCCACGCCGCTCCACTTCTAGAAACCGGGTCATTCCGTTCTTTCTCCTCGTTGAGCAATCTTCATCGTCCGCTCCAGCGCGGCGCGCGCTTCTCGCGAAACGCCAGCGCGCCTTCCCGCGCGTCTTCCGAGCGGTATAGCGGCTCCAGGATATGGAAAGCCGTCCGCAGGGCCGCGCCCCGCCCCATCTCGGCCGCGGCATAGACCATCTCCTTGCAGGCCGCCGCGCTCAGCGGCGCCGTGGCCACGATGGCGCGCGCCAGCTCCATGGCCTTGTCCATCAGCTGCGCGGCGGGCACCACATGATTGACGAAGCCGATCTCGGCGGCCCGCTGCGCGCCGATGGGATTGCCGGTCAGCAGCAGCTCCAGCACCAGCTTCTGCGGGATCACCCCCTGCAACCAGACCGCCCAGGCCGGCGCCCGGCCGACCTTGGATTCCGGCATGCCGAACACGGCATGGTCCGCGGCCACCACCAGGTCGCACATTTGCGTGAAGAACCAGCCGCCGCCCAGTGCGGCGCCATTGACCGCCGCGATGACAGGCTTGCTTGCCTGGACGTTGTCGCCGAGTATGGGCAGGAACGTCTTCTGGCTGAGATCCGTGTTCTCGGACAGGTCGCGTCCGGCGCTGAAGCTGCGTTCGCCCGCGCCGGTGAGGATCGCGACCCGCAGCGCCGCATCGTTCTCGAACCGCTCCCAGGCGGCAATCAGCGCCTGCCGCATCTCCAGGTTGATGGCGTTGCGTTTGTCGGGCCGGTTCAGCGTGATGATCGCGATCTGTTCGCGCGTTTCGAATCTTACGGTCGGGGATGTGTTCATTTGGCTTGCGGGTTGGATTGAAGACGGGACGAGGCCAGCGACGACAGCACCGCTTCGGTGTGCTCGCCCAGCACGGTTGGCGCCCGCCCGTGGCGGGCCGGCGTGCGCGACATGCGCAACGCGCTGCCCATCGCGCGGATTTCGCCGAACACCGGGTCCGGCGCTGCGGCCACGAGCGCCCGGTGGCGCACGTGCGGATCGGCCAGCACCTCCGCCACGGTCTGGATCGGCCCGCAGGGAATGCCTTCGGCCAGCAGGCGTTCCAGCCAGTACTGGCGTGTCTGGCCGCGGAAGGCCTCGCGCAGTTGCGCCATCAATGCATTCTTGCCCTGGACGCGCAGCTCGTTGGTCGCATAGCGAGGATCGCGCGCCAGCGACTCGCGGTCCAGATGGCGGCAAAGGCGCTGGAACTGCCGGTCGTTGCCCACCATCAGCATGAGCGGGCCGTCCAGGCACTGGACGGCGTCGCCCGGCACGACGGTCGGATGTTCGTTGCCGTTGCGTTGCGGCGCCTGGCCGCACGCCAGGAAGTTGGCGGCCAGGGTGGACAGCGCCGATACCTGCACGTCCATCAGCGAGAGATCCAGGTGCTGGCCCTGCCCGCTGGCCTCGCGCTCGCGCAAGGCCATCAGCACGCCGCAGCAGGCGTAGACCCCGGTCATCAGGTCGATGATGGGAATCCCGGTTTTCTGCGGACCGCCGCCAGCGGCGTCATCGGGCAGGCCTGTCACGCTCATCATTCCGCCCACGGCCTGGATGATCGAGTCGTAGCCCGGCCTGGCCGCATACGGGCCGGTCTGCCCATAGCCCGTGATCGAGCAGTACACCAGGCGCGGATTCAGCGCCGACAGCGTGGCGTAATCGAGCCCATGCCGCGCCAGCGAGCCGGCCTTGAAATTCTCGACCAGTACGTCGCTGCGCAGCGCCAGTTCGCGCAGCGCCTGGCGGTCCGCCTCGGACTCCAGGTCCAGGCACACGGAGCGCTTGCCCCGGTTGGCGGCGCAGAAGTACGCGGACACCCGTTCATGGCCGTCGGCCGACTCGTAGAACGGCGGCCCCCAGGCCCGGCTGTCGTCGCCCTGCCCTGGCCGCTCGATCTTGATCACATCGGCGCCGAAATCGGCCAGCATCTGCGTGCACCACGGGCCCGCCAGCACGCGCGACAAATCCAGCACCCGGATGCCGTCCATCGGCATGGGCTTGCTTGCACCGCCACCACTCATCTTCGCTCCTTCTTGGGTCACGCGGCCAAGCCGGACTTGCGCACGACGTTGCCCCATTTCTCGTATTCATCGCGCACGAACTGCGCGCATGCCGGCACGTCGCTGGCCACGACGCTGTTGCCCTGCGCCTGCAGAGCCTGGCGCAAGCGCGCATCGCGCATGGCGCCGGCCAGTCCGGCCTGCAGGGCGTCGATGGTCGGCGCGGGCGTGCCGCCCGGCGCGAACAGCGCCTGCCACGTCTCCGACGCAAAGCCGGGCAGCGCCGACTCCGCCAGCGTGGGCAGGTCGGGCATCTGGCTGGAGCGCACCTCGCCCGCGCTGGCCAGGGCAATGGCCTTGCCCGCCTGGATATGCGCCGCCGACGCGGAAATCGTCGTGAACATGACCTGCACATTGCCGGCCATCAGGTCCACCAGGGCGGGTCCGTCGCCCTTGTACGGCACGTGCGTCATTTCCACGCCGGCCATGCTCTTGAACAGCTCGCCGGACAGGTGGAACGGGCCGCCCGTGCCCGAGGACGCATAGTTGAACTTGCCCGGCTCGGCTTTCAGGAGCGCGATCAGTTCCTCCGGCTTGCGCGCCGGCACCGCCGGATTGACCAGCAGCACGACGTCGTTCTTGACCAGCAGGCTGACGGGCGCGAAGTCCTTGAACGGATCGTAGGGAACCTTCTCGAGGTGCGGCGCGATCGTGATCGGGCCTATACCGCCCAGCAGCAGGACATAGCCGTCCGGGGCGGCGCGCGCCACCGCCAGCGTGCCGATCCGCCCGTTGGCGCCGGCGCGGTTGTCGATGATCACCGGCTGGCCCAGCCGGGCCTGCAGGTGTTCGGCGATGACCCGGGCTACGTTGTCGGTGGCTCCGCCCGGCGAATACGGCACGATCAGCGTCACGGGACGCTGCGGGTAAGGCTTGGCGGCCGCGGCGCGGCCCAGCCAGGTCGTGCTTGCCAGCGCGGCGAGCGCGCCCAGCGCATCACGTCGGTTCATTTCCTGTCTCCCGTTGTCCCGCCGATTGCGGGTTCTTGTTGTGACGGGGAGAAGCGTAGCCAACGCAGTGCCATATGAACAAATATTGAATTTATATCCTTCCCATATGAAAATCGACTACCAACATCGAATCGAAGAACAGGACCATGGATCTGAAGCAGATGCGGTATTTCGTGGCGGTGGCCGAAGAGCGCAGTTTCAGCCGCGCCGCCGAGCGCCTGCACATTTCGCAGCCGCCGCTGTCGCAACAGATCAAGGCGCTGGAAGAGGAACTGAACGCGCCGCTCTTTCACCGCCTGCCGCGCGGCGTCTCGCTCACGGCCGCCGGCGCCGCCCTGCTCAAGTCCAGCAGAGCCATCCTGGCCAATGTGCGGCTGGCGGCGCAGGAAACCACCCAGATCGCCGCCGGCATGCTGGGCACCGTGCGCATGGGCACGGTCAGCTCGGCGCTGGCGCATCTGGTTCCGTACATCCTGACCCAGGTGAAGCGATCCATGCCTGGCAGCAAGGTCGAACTGACGGAAATGAGTTCACGCGAACAGACCCTCGCCGTCCTGCGCGATGAACTGGACATCGGACTGGTCCACACCCCCATCGATACGGCCGATCTGCGGACACGCCAGATCCTGCGCGAACCGTTCTACGCCGCCGTGCCCAGCCAGCACCCCTTGGCAAGCCGCGAGGCCGTGCCGGTGGCGGAGCTGGCCAGCGAGGAATTCGTGTTCTTTCCGCGCACGCTGGCCTCGGGGCTGTTCGACAAAATGGTGTCGCTGTGCATGAACGCCGGCTTCAGCCCCAAGATCCACCATACCGCCCGCCACCAGTCGACCATGCTGCAGATGGTGGCCATGGGACTGGGCGTCACCATCGTGCCGCGCTCCCTGCAGCGCATCTACAAGGGCAGCGCGGTCTTCCTGCCGCTGACCGGCACGCCGCACTATCTGGAGCTCAGCCTGATCTGGCGCGAGAGCACCGCGAACGGGCTGGTCGAGCGATTGATCGGCGGCCTGGAGCCGCTACGCGATTTCGACAGCCTGCCCTAGGCCCAGGCGACGCGCGCGCCCGCACGACCGGCGGCGCGCCGGACTCGCACATGTCGACGGCCGCACGCCGCGCCGCGCTCGTGCGCGGCCGTGCTTCCTCGTCCGATCGAATACACTAATTTCCGCTGTAACGAATTCATTTCTGTTAAACGGAAATATGGGGCACCCCTGTATTTGCAGCGCGGGCCCGCGGGCTCCATCGGAAAAAGGAAAACCATGCCGTCCAATGTTCTTGAAAACAAGATCGCCATCGTCGTCGGAGCCGGGCAGACGCCCGGCAGCACCATGGGCAACGGCCGCGCCACCGCGATTGCATTCGCGCGCGCAGGCGCAAGCGTCGTGGCGGTCGACCGCGATATGGCCAGCGCCGGCGAGACGGCCGGACTGATCCTGGCCGAAGGCGGCCAGGCCATGGCGGTACAAGCCGACATCACCAGCGAAGCCGCCATCGTGGCCATGGTGCGGCAAGTCATGGAAACGCACGGCCGCATCGACATTCTTCACAACAATGTCGGCATCGCGGGCGCGGGCGGCGATGCGCCGGTCGAGGATATCTCCGTCGAAGCGTTCGACTTGCTCGCCAATCTCAACTTGAAAGGCATGATGCTGACATGCAAGCACGTGCTGCCAGCCATGCGCGCGCAGCGCAGCGGCTGCGTGCTCAACGTCGCATCGACGGCGGCCTACGCGCTGTATCCCAACGTTGCCTACAAGGCCACGAAGATGGGCGTGCTCGGCCTGACGCAGCACATCGCGATGACCTACGCCGAGCACGGGGTGCGCGCCAACGCCATCCTGCCAGGGTTGATCGATACGCCGATGGCCATCGAGGCTCGCGTCAGGTTGACCGGCAAGCCGCGCGAACAGATCGTCGCCGAACGCAATGCGATGGTGCCGTTGCGCGGGCGCATGGGCACGAGCTGGGACGTCGCCCACGCCGCGGTGTTCCTGGCGTCCGACCAGGCGGGTTTCATTACCGGCGTGCAATTGCCCGTGGACGGCGGAGCCCTGGCGCGCCTCGGGCCCTAGCCACGGGAAAACCCTAGCTATCCCTGTCTTTTGTCGCGCGCTTAGAATTTTGTTTAACGGAAGTCATTTCCGTTCAACGGAATTAACACCAACTATCGCGCGCCAGCGCCCGGCCCCGGGCCGAGAAAAGACAGGAGACTTTCCATGCCGGACCACCACCCCGAAGATGTTGCCGCCCCGCGCCGCCGCGCACTGAAAACCCTCGCGGCGGCGTGCTCGCTCACGTTGGCCCCGCTGGCCGCGCTATCGCCGGCGCACGCCGCGGACGCCTTTCCCGCCAAGCCCATCACCCTGGTCGCTCCCTTCGCCGCGGGCGGATCCACCGACATGCTGGCGCGCGTCGTCGCCAAGGCCCTGGCGGCCGAACTGGGGCAATCGGTCATCGTCGAGAACAAAGGCGGGGCCGGCGGCACGATAGGCGCGGCCTATGTCGCGCGCGCGGCCGCCGACGGCTACACCCTGCTGCTCTCGAACGTCACCCTGACCTCGGCCCCGGCCCTGTACAAGAACATGTCCTACGACTTCAGCAAGGACATGTCGGCGATCTCCCTGCTCGGCCAGGTGCCCTGCGTCCTGGAGATCAACAAGGACCTGCCCGTCAAGGACGGCAAGGCGTTCCTGGACTATCTGCGCGCCAACGACGGCAAGCTGTACTACGGCTCTTCCGGGGTGGGCGCGGCGCTGCACATGGCGACGGCCTCGTTCCTGAGCGCGGCGGGACTCAGCGCGATCCATGTGCCCTACAAGGGGACCGGGCCCATGATGGTGGACCTGATCGCCGGAAACGTGCAGTTCGCCATCGATACGTCGGGCTCGGCATCGGCCCAGGTCCGCGGCGGCAACGTGCGCGGCGTGGCGGTGACGTCCCGCGAGCGCGACCCGGCCTGGCCCGGCGTGCCGACGCTGCGCGAACTTGGCGTGCCGTTCGAGATGACCATCTGGTACGGCATCTCCGCGCCAGCCGGCGTACCCGAGCCCGTCCGCCGGAAACTGCACGCCGCCATCGAGAAGGCCACGCGCACGGACGAAGTGCGCACCGCCTACCAGTCCATGGGCATGCAGGTCGACACCCGCGGCGGCAAGGAATTCGAGCAGGTCATCGCGGAAGATACCGCGCGCTGGATCACGCTGGTCAAGGATGCCGGCATCAATCCGAGCTGAGCGCCATCGGCCCGCACGGCGACACCATCCGGACGGCGAGCGCCCCGCCGCCCCAGACACAGCGACAGGAGCAAGGAAAATGCAGGAAACATCACCGGCAACCGGCGGCCAGCAGTATGCCGACGACGCCCTCCCCATCGAGGACTTGAAAGAAGCCCCGCTACCGCCGTTCGAGGTCAAGGACGCCGTGGTGTACCTGCGCGGCAGCCGTAGCCGGTCCTCGGGCAGCATGGCGTTTCCCGAACGGGAGGTATGCCTGCAGACCGGCGCGCGCGACATGGAGCCGTTCCTGTTCGGCCCCGACGCAACGCTGTATTCGTACACCACCGTCCACGTTTCGTCCGCGCGGCCCGTGCCCTACACGCTCGGCTATGTGGATTTTCCGAACGGGGTGCGCGTGCTCGCGCACGTACTGGCCGACCCCGCCCAGCCCCTGCATTGCGGCCAATCCGTCCGGCTGCGCGCCGATGGCGAGCGCTGGTTCGTCACGCCCGCCTGACCCGGACCAGGAGATATCAATGAGCAAAGTCTACATCGCCGGCGCGGCCATGATCCCCATGGGCAGGCACCGTCAGTCCAGCTACTCGGGCCTCGCCGTCCCCGCCGTGCTCAACGCGCTGCGCTCGGCCGGCATCGCGCCGCGAGATGTCGAAGCCGTGGTCTGCGGCCATGCCTTCGGCGGCATGCTGACCGGCCAGCGCATCGTCAAGGAAATGGGAATAGGCGCGGTCCCCGTCTTCAATGTCGATAACGCGTGTTCCGGCGGCGCCTCGGCGCTGCACCTCGCCTACAAGGATATCCAGGCCGGCATACGCGACATCGTGCTGGTCATCGGCGTGGACAAACTGACCCAGTTCGGCGGCGGGACGCTGCCGCTGGTCGCCGAGGACCCCGAGGTCCGGCTAGGCATCGTGATGCCGGCCGTCTACGCCATGCGCGCGCAACGCTACCTGTACGAACGCGACGCCACCGTGGCGGATCTCGCGCAGGTCAGCGTCAAGGCCCGCCGGCATGGCGCCCGCAATCCCTATGCGCAGTTCCGCTCCGAAGTGACGGTCGACGAAGTACTGGACTCGCGGCCGATCTGCGACCCGCTGACGCTGCTGCAGTGCTGCCCGACCGGCGACGGCGCCGCGGCGGTGATCATGGTCTCCGAAGCGGGCCGGCGCAAACTCGCCGCCCCGGCCGTGCGCGTGGCCGCCTCGGTCGTCCATAGCGGCCAGGTCACCGCGGGATATCGCGACATGCTCAACCCCGAGATCAGCACCGACTCGGCGCGCGACGCCTATGAAGCGGCCGGTTTCGGCCCGCAAGACCTGGACGTGGTCGAACTGCACGACGCATTCTCGATTGCCGAACTGGTCTATTACGAGGCCCTCGGCCTGTGCCCGCGCGGCGAATCCGCCGCGTTCCTGCGCTGCGGCCAGTCCACCTACGGCGGCCAGGTCGTGGTCAACCCCAGCGGCGGCCTGCTCTCCAAGGGGCACCCGGTGGGCGCCAGCGGCGTGGCGCAGGCCGTCGAGGTCTATTGGCACCTGACGGGCCAGGCCGGCGAGCGCCAGGTGCCCGGCGCCAGGCGCGCGCTCAGCCACGTGACCGGCGGCGGCATCGCCGGCCTGGACCATGGCGCATGCACCGTGCATCTGTACGAAGCCGTCTGAGACGCCGCGACAAGAACAAGCCTGGAACAGCAGCAACATGCATGAAGTTCAACAGCAGTCCCCCGCGCCGGCCGCCAAGCCCTTGGCCGGCTATCGCGTGCTGGACCTGACGACCTTTCTGTCAGGCCCCTTCTGCACGCAGATCCTCGCCGACCTCGGCGCCGAGGTCATCAAGGTGGAGGCGCCGGACGGCGACTCCAGCCGGCACATTCCGCCGTACTTCGTGGACGGCGACAGCGCCTACTACCTCGGGATCAACCGGGACAAGAAGAGCCTGGCCGTCGACATGAAGCAGCCCGAGGGGCTGGCCCTGGTCAAGTCGCTGATCGCCCGCAGCCACGTGGTGGTCGAGAACTACCGGCCAGGGGTGGCGGCGCGGATCGGCCTGGATATTGCCGCCCTGATGGCGCAGCACCCGAGCCTGGTCTGGACGTCGATCAGCGGTTTCGGCCAGGTCGGCCCGCTGCGCGACCGTCCCGCCTACGACATGATCGTGCAGGCCATGTCGGGCGTCATGAGCCTGACGGGCGAGGCCGGCCGCCCTGCCGTGCGCCTGGGCATTCCCGCCGGCGACCTGGCGGCCGGCATGTACGCCGCCATCGCCGTCAATGCCGCGCTGGCCGACGCCGCGCGCGGCGGACGGGGACGCCACATCGACATTTCCATGCTCGATTGCCAACTGGCCATGCTCTCGTACCAAAGCACCTACGCGCTGGTGGCCGGCGTGACGCCGCAACGCCAGGCGGCCCGGCACGACTCCATCCCCACCTATCGGTCGTTCCTCGCCGGCGACGGCCGCGAACTGGTGGTCACCGCCAACACCGAGCGCATGTGGAAGGGCCTGTGCGAGGCATTGGGGTTGCGCGAGCTGGCCCAGGATGCCCGGTTCTGCGACGCGGAGATGCGCCTGCAGAACCGCGAGCCATTGTGGGATTTGCTCGAGGCGGCCTTCCTCGCCCGTCCCGCCGCCGAATGGATCGAACCGCTGGCGGCCAACGGCGTGCCGGTGGCCTTGATCAAGACCGTACCCGAGGCGCTGAGCGAAGCGCGCGCCAGCGGACGCGGCATGGTCATGCCCCTGCGGCGGCCAGGCGGACCGGAGATCGAAGTGGTCGGCAACCCGATCAAGTTCCTGGGCGAAGCCGAGCCGCCGGCCCGCTACCCGCCGCGCCTGGGCGAGGACGCGCCGGCGATCCTGGCGCAATGGCTCGGCTGGAGCGAACAGGAGATCCAGGCCATGCAGGCCAGGAAAGTCGTCATGTAGTTCCCGGCCGGCGCCATCCCGTGGCTGTCCGCGCCATGGCGCCCCGCTACAATGTCGGCCATCAGGGCCGGCGCAGGCCTTTCCTGCGCGGCCAGGACGGCGGCGCGCCGGCCGGCCTGGCAGGCCGGCGGCCGCGCTCGTCGCTACCGACATGGGAACTATGGCAAAGACAGACAATACGTTGGGCACCGTCGCGCGCGTGGTCGCATTGCTGCGCATCCTGGCCGAACGCAGCAACCGGGTCACCCTGAGCGACCTGGCGGCGGAACTGGCGCTGGCGCCTTCCACCATCCATCGCCTGCTGGCGCTGCTCAAGGACGAAGGATTGGTGGCCAGGGATCCCGTCACGAAGATGTATTACTGCGATGTCGAATTCGTGCGCATCGCCTCGCTGGTGGTGGATTCGTCGCAGATCAAGGACCTCGCCGCGCCCCTGCTGCAATCCCTGGTGGAACGGTTCAACGAAACCACCCTGCTGTGCCTGTACCTGGCCCAGCAGCGCCGCTACACCATCGTCAGCGTCCACCACGGAACGGAACTCCTGCGCTACGACGTCAAGGAGAACACGCCGCTGCAGATGGCATGGGGCGCCACGGCGCGCAGCATTCTTGCCTTTCTGCCCCAGGACGATATCGACCGCATCCTCGCCGAGGCCGGCCCGTCGGTCACCGGAGCCGGCGTGGCCGATAAAACGGTGCACAAGGACCTGGCCCAGATCCGCAAGCGCGGCTATGCCGTGACCAAGGGGCAACGCATCGCCGGCTCCATCGGCCTGGGCGCGCCGTTTTTCGGCGTCGACGGCAACGTGCTCGGATCTTTGTGCCTGACCATTCCCCAGGGACGGTTCAACGCCAGGCGGGAAGCCGAATACACCCAGGCGCTGATCGAGCATGCGGCGCGGCTGAGCCACAGCCTGGGCTACGTGGCGCCGTCGGAGGCAAAACCCCGGAAACCGGCCGCCGCGGCGCGCCGGGCCTGAGCAGGCAGCGGGCTCAGGCCGGCCGCCCGGCCCGCAGGGCGCGCATGGCCGGCGGCGCGCCGTGCAGGAACATGTCGACCTTCTGCCGCACGACCCGGTCCAGGTCGGTCGGCACCTTCAGGCCGTAGATCCATTTGCGCACGCCCAGGTAGAAAATGGCCGCGTGCAGGCTCCAGATCATCTCGATCTCGGCTTCGACCTCGGCGCGGTCGCGCGGCTCGTCCAGGCCGAACTCCGCGCGCAGCTCGGCCAGCACCGGCAGGAAGACGTGGGTGCGCAGGCGCGTGAGGTAGCGGTTGTTGATGCCGTCGCGCGTCAGGCCGGCGAAGATGAAGATGCGTATCCATTCCTCGCGCAGGATGACCGACGAATAGTCCATGTAGAACGCGTGCAGCCTGTCGCGCAGCGGCACCTTGCGGTCCTTGATCTGCGCCTCCCAGTCGCGCCGCCACTGGAACACCTCGGCGTACACCCGCTCGATCAGGGCTTCCTTGCTGGAAAAATACCGGTACAGCAAGGGCTGGGTCACGCCGATCTGCTTGGCCAGCTCACGGGTGCTGCCCTCGAAGCCGTTCTTCGTGAAGTGCTCGATGGCCTTCTCCACGATCTGTTGCTCCCGTTCCTGCGGCTGCAGCCGTCGCACTTGCTTGCTTGCGGTGTTCAGATCCGCCTCCTAGTCTGGGCTTGCATCGCCCTCGGTCCGGCAATACCGGAAGATTCTACCAACCCGCCCTGCCCTCCGGGCGGCGGGCCGGTCCTGTCACACGGAGCAGTAGCGCTCCTGCATGACTTCGTCGGCCAGCATGGCCTGCGCGCCGCCGCTGTAGACGACCTCGCCCTGGTCCAGGATGTAGGCCCGGTCGGCGATCGCCAGCGCGAGCTCCACGTTCTGTTCGATCAGCAGCATCGTCACGCCCGCGGCCTTCAGGGTTTCGAAGTAGCGGAACATTTCGTCGACCAGCACCGGCATGATGCCTTCCGAGGGTTCGTCCAGCATGATGAACTTGGGCTTCGAGGCCGCGGCGCGGGCGATGGCCAGCATCTGCTGCTCGCCGCCGGACATGGTCACGGCCTGCTGGTCCAGGCGTTCCTTCAGGCGCGGGAAGGTCTCGGCGATTTCGTCGATGACCTCCTTTTCGCGGCGGTGCAAGGGCGAGCGCAGCAGGCCCAGCTGGATGTTCTCGCGCACCGTCAGGCCGGGCACGATGCGCCGCTCTTCCGGCACGTAGGCCAGGCCCATGGCGTAGCGGGCGTGCGCCGGCAGGCCGAGAATGTCCCGGCCATCGAACCGTATCGTTCCGCGCGCCTTGGGGATGAGCCCGGCCACGCTCTTGACCGTGGTGGTCTTGCCCGCGCCATTGCGGCCGACCAGGCAGACCAGCTCTCCGCGCTCCACGTCGAGGCTGACGCCCTGCAGGATGTGGCTGCTGCCGTACCAGGCGTGCAGGTCTTGGATTTTCAGCATGATGTTCCTCAGTGCTTGCCCTGGCCCAGGTAGACGCGCCTGACCTGGTCGTTGTTGCGGATGTCGTCCGGCGAACCCTCGGCCAGCAGCTCGCCGTGGTGCAGCACCACGATCCGGTCGCTGATGCCCATGACCAGCTTCATCTTGTGCTCGACCAGGACCACGCTGCGCGCCTCGACTAGCCGCCGTATCAGGTCCATCATCGCGCGGGTTTCCTCCGGGCTCATGCCCGCGGTGGGCTCGTCCATCAGCAGCAGGCCGGGATCGGCGGCCAGGGCCACCGCGATCTCCAGCGCGCGCTGCTGCCCATGCGCCAGCTCGCGCGCCCTGACCCGGCTCTTGTCGGCCAGCCCCACCGTCTGCAGCAGCGCCATCGCCCGCTCGCGCAACTCGGGCAGGTCGCTGCGCCGGCTCCACAGGTTGTAGCGCGACACCTGCGCCTGCAGGGCGATGCGCACGTTCTCCAGCACGCTGAAACTGGGAAACAGGTTGGTGATCTGGAACGACTTGGCGATGCCGGTGTGCGCGTAGCGATGCTCGGGCAGGCCGGTGATGTCGCGCCCCTCGAACAGCACGCTGCCCTCGCTGGGCGCGAAGGCGCCCGAAAGCAGGTTGAAGTAGGTGCTCTTGCCGGCGCCGTTGGGGCCGATGATAGAGGTCAGGCGGCCGCGCGGAATGCGCACCGATACGTTCCTCAGCGCCACGAAGTCGCCGAAGCGCTTGGTCACCGCGCGGGTTTCGATGATGGGGTCAGCGCTCATGGTCGATCCTTTCCAGCACGGTGCCCCACACGCCCTTGGGGAAGAACAGCACGAAGATCACGAACACCGCTCCGACGTAGAGCTGCCAGTTCTCGGTGTATTCGGATGCGACGTCCTGGATGAAGAGAAACAGGGCCGCGCCCACGAACGGCCCGAAATAGGTGCCCATCCCGCCCAGCAGGCAAAGCATGACGACCATGCCCGAGGTCGTATAGGCCAGGGTCTCGATCGCCACGCTGGACAGGTGGATCGCGTTGAGCGCGCCGGCCAGGCCGCAGAACGCGGCCGACAGCACGAAGGTCAGCAGTTTGCTGCGGTCCACGTCGAAGCCGCAGGCGCGGGCGCGCGATTCGTTCTCGCGTATCGCTTCGACCACGCCGCCGAACGGCGAGGACAGGATGCGCGAGAGCACGGCCATCGCCAGCGCGACGAACCCCAGGATGAAGTAGTACTTCTGCATGGGATCGAGCAGGTCCAGGCGCAGCCCCAGCAGCGAGACCTCGGCCACGTTGACGCCGCGCAGGCCGTTCTCGCCGCCCGAGGCCGGCAACTGGTAGACCAGGAAGTAGACGCACTGCGACAGCGCCAGCGTGACCATCGCGAAGTAGATGCCGCGCGTGCGGATGGCCAGCAGGCCCATGGCCAGCGCGACCAGGGCCGACATGGCGATGGCCGCCGGCACCGCCCACCACCAGGCGGCGCCGTGCTGCGAGATCAGGATGCCGGCCGTGTAGGCGCCCGTGCCGAGAAAGGCCGCATGGCCGAAGGACAGCAGGCCCATGTAGCCGAACAGCAGATTGAAGCCGACGGCGTAGAGCCCGAAGATCAGCACGTTGATGGCAACCGACTGATACGGCATGATCCACGGGAACACGCAGAAGAACGCGATGGCGGCCAGCACGCGGTGGCGCGCGACCAGCCCGCGCAGTACCGTGGCGCCGGAGGGCCTGGCGCCCGCCGCGAATGACAATGAACGCATGAATCCTCTCCTTACGCCAGCAGTCCGGATCGACCGAACAGCCCTTGCGGCCGCCACAGCAGCACCGCGGCCATGATCACGAACATGGACACCTTGGCCGCCTCCGGGAAAAACAGCACCGACATGCTTTCGGCCACGCCGACCAGCAGCCCCGCCACCACCGCGCCCATCAGCGATCCCATCCCGCCGACGACCGTCACCACGAAGGCCACGATCAGCACCGAGGTGCCCATCTCGGGCGACACGCCCTGCAAGGGCGCCGCCAGCACGCCGGCGAGCGCGGCGATGCCGGTGCCCAGGCCGAATACCAGCAGCCAGACGCGCGACACATCGATGCCCAGCACGCGGACGATGACGGGGTCGCGCGCGCCGGCGCGCACGATCAATCCGAACGCGGTCTTTTCGATCAGCAGCCACAGCGCCAGCAGCAGCACGATCGTCACGGCGATGATGAAAAGCCGGTAGGTCGGGAAATCGGCAAAGCCCAGGTTGGTGAAGCCGGCCAGCGCCTCGGGCGTGTCGAAGGGCAGCCCCGCGCGGCCGAACAGCATGCGCACGGCTTCCACCAGCATGTAGGCCAGCCCGAAGGTCAGCAGGAGCGGATAGTCGATTCCGCGTCCGTAGAGCGGGCGTATCAGCCAGCGCTCGCAGACCATGCCCACGGCCGCCACGGCCAGCGGCGCCAGCAGCATGGCCGCCCAGAAGTTCTGCGTCAGGCCCAGCACCACGACGCCCGCGTACGCCCCGAGCATGAAAAAAGCCCCGTGCGCGAAATTCACCACCGTCAGCATGCCGAATATCAGCGACAGGCCGACCGCCAGCAGCACGTAGATGGCTCCCAGCGCCAGCCCGGTAAACAGCTGGAGCAACACCAGATCAACAGTCATTCTCGTCCCCTGCCCCGTCGCCGGCCCAAGCACGGCGGCGGGGCGAAATGCCTACTTGAAGCCCAGCGCCTGGCAGCTGCGCAGGATCTGCTCGCTGGGCGCTTCGGTATGCAGCAGCTTGAATACCTCGTCGGGGTGGGCGTTGTCCTTGCCCACCGACTGGATGACCAGCACCGACTGCACCGATTGCTGGTCGCAGCCGCGGTAATACTGGGCTCCCTTGTAGGTGTCGTACTTCAGCTTGCGCAGCGCCGCCGCGACCTCGTCGGTATCCGTGCTGCCGGCGTCCCGGACCGCCAGCAGAAGCGATTTCACGGCCGAATATGCCATGGCGCCATAGTCGGACGGAAAGCGGCCATTGTTCTCGGCCTGGAAGGCGGCGTTGAACGCCTTGGCCGACGGCACGCTGTCCTGGATCGCCCAGTAGTACTGGGTTCCGCCCACGACATCCTGGTAGGTCGCCGCGCCGCCCGAGACGCGGGCGGTGTAGGTCAGGATCGGGGTGACGAACCTGATATTGCGCTTCATGCCGAAATCGGCCGCCTGCTTGATCGAAATGCGGTTGTCGGCGCCGAAGTTGTTGAACACCAGCACGTCCGGATTGAGCGCCTTCAGGCGCGGCAGGAAAGCCGAATAGTCGGAGGCGCCCAGCGGATGCTTGACCTCGCCGACCACCTCGGCGCCCTGCTGGCGGGCCACCTCGGTAAAGCCGCGCGTCATCTCGTGGCCATACGCATAATCGGCGGTGAGAAAGGCCACCCTCATGCCGGGCTTGAAGACGTACTTGCCCACCGCCTGCGTGGTCATGTGCGGATTGAGCGCCTCATGGAAAGTGTATGGGCTGGCGTCGGCGGCCTCGTTGATCGCGTCGGACTGGCTGATGGAGATATACAGCTTCTTGCGCTGCCTGGTGACGTTGTTGATCGACAGCTGCGTCGCCGCCGAAAGCCCGCCGACGATGAAGTTGACCCCGTCCTTCTCGATCAGCTCCAGCGCGCGGGTGGCGGCCTCGGCCGGGTTGAGGCGGTCGTCGCGCACCAGAAGCTGGGCCTTGCGGCCGTCGAGGCCGCCAGCATCGTTGAACTGCTTGACCGCCAGCTCGGCATTGCGCACCTGGTCTTGCGCTTCCGCGCCGTAAGGACCGCTGAGCGGCACCGGCAGCCCGATCTTGATGGTCTGCGCCTGGGCCGCGCTGGCGGCGCACCAGAGCGCTGCCGCCAGCAGGCCCGAGGCGCGCCATGGGGTTCGCATGGACATTGATGTCTCCTGGTCAGATTGGATCCCGCACGATCCGTTGTTTATCATTTGATAACTATCGTACAGGCCATTCGGCTTGTCAATTTTTTCTTCGCCGGGGAAAACCCTTGGCGTCGTTTTCTTTCCATTCGCTTGCGCAGCGGGAAATCGATCTCTATTATTTATCACTCGATTACTTGGATCAAGGAGGCGCCACATGCCTGTCCGCAAACTCGCCCACTACTCCGTGCGCACGGCGTCCCTGGACGCCTCGCGCCGCTTCTATACCGAAATCCTGGGGTTCAAGGAAGGCTACCGCCCGGCGTTCAAGTTTCCGGGCGTCTGGCTGTACCAGGGCGGCGACGAGGCCGACTACGGCGTGGTCCACCTCATCGGCGTGGACCGCGACGACCCGCAGGGGCTGGCCGACTATCTCGGCGACAAGGACGCCGCCAGCCTGCATGGCAGCGCGGCGATCGACCACCTGGCGTTCCTGGCGACCGACCTGGCCGACATGCGCGCGCGCCTGGCGAACGCCGGCCTCGATTTCCGCGAGCGCACGGTGCCGGACCTCGGGCTGCACCAGGTGTTCGTCGAAGACCCATCCGGCGTGACCATCGAATTGAACTATCCCGCGGCACAGGCGATGGGCGCCGACGCCGCAACCCCGCACAACGGAGACCAGCATGCAACCCGTGCGTAAAGCGGCCGTCATCGGAGGCTCCCTGGGCGGCCTGTTCGCCGCCAACCTGTTGTTGCGCGCGGGCTGGGACGTCCACGTCCACGAGCGGGTGCACGACGAGCTCGACGGCCGTGGCGCCGGTATCGTGACCCATCCCGAGCTGCTGGACGTGCTGCGCCGGATAGGCGTGGCGCCGACCGAATCGATCGGCATCGAGGTGGCGCGCCGCGTCACCCTGGACCTGGACGGCAGCGTACTGGCCAGCCGTGCGCTGCCACAACTGCTGACCGCCTGGGGACGGCTGTTCAGCATCCTGAGAACGCGCTTCCCGGCCGAACGCTACCATCGCGGCCAGGCGCTCGAATCCCTGGAGCAGGACGAGCGCAGGGCCTTGCTGCGGTTTGCCGACGGCGCGCGCGCCGAGGTGGACCTGGTGGTGGCGGCCGACGGCTTGCGCTCGACCCTGCGCCAGGCGCTGCTGCCGCAGGCCAGGCCCGCCTATGCGGGCTACGTGGCCTGGCGGGGGCTGGTCGACGAAGCCAGCCTGAGCGCACGCACGCGCCGCGAGCTGTGCCCCTACTTTGCCTTCGGCCTGCCGACGCACGAGCAGATGATCGCCTATCCCGTGGCAGGCACAGGCTCCGGCGCGCAAGACGCCGCCCGGCGCTTCAACTTCGTGTGGTATCGCCCGGCCGACGAACACACCACGTTCCGGGACATGGTGACCGACGCCCAGGGCCAGGCCTGGATGGACGGCATTCCTCCCCCGCTGATCCGGCCGGAAATCGTGGCGCAGGCGCGCCAGGCCGCCGCGCAGGTACTGGCCCCGCAGTTCGGCGAGGTCGTGGCCAAAACCGCCAACCTGTTCTTCCAGCCGATTTTCGACCTGGAAAGCCCGCGCCTGGCGCTGGGCCGCGTGGCCCTGCTGGGCGACGCGGCGTTCGTGGCGCGCCCGCACTGCGGCATGGGCGTGACCAAGGCCGCCGGCGACGCGCGCGCGCTGGCCGATGCGCTCGCGGGTACGCCGGATATCGGCGCCGCGCTACAGGCGTACGAAGACGAACGCTTGCCGTTCGGCAAGTTCATCGTCGGCCACGCCCGCGACCTGGGCCGCTACATGCAGGCCCAATTGCGCGACGAGGCGGAGCGCGAGATGGCCGAGCGGTACCGGACTCCCGAAGCCATCATGCGCGAAACGGCCGTGGCGCCGGCCTGGCGCTAGCTGCGATGCCAGGGACCGGGTCTTTCCAGGCGGCGCATGACACCGCCCGGAAAAACCGGCCGCCTTCGCGCGCCCGCACTTCGCGCCGCAAGTTGGAATACCATTTCGTCAGTCGGGGAAATGGCTTCCCACGGCAGGCAACGCGCACCATCGCGCCCTTTGGATCGACGGCTTCCATGGAACCCAACCGCTTCGGCGACATCCTGGCTTTCGTGTCGGCGGTGAAAGCCGGCAGCTTCACGTCGGCGGCCGCCACGCTGGGCGTGACCCGCTCGGCGGTCGGCAAGAGCGTCGCCCGGCTCGAGGCGCGCCTGGGCGTGCGGCTCTTGCATCGCACCACGCGCAAGCTGAACGTGACCGGCGAGGGCCTGGTCGTCTTCGAGCGCTGGAGCCAGATCCTCGAAGACCTGGAGGAAGTCGATGCGACCATGGCGCAACGGCGGGGCAAGCCAGCCGGGATCCTGCGGCTGACCGCGCCGCTGTCCTTCGGCCAGCGCCATATCCTGCCCATCCTCAATGCATACGTGACGAATTGGCCGGAAATCCAGGCAGACGTCTGGTTCACCGATCATTACGTGGATCTGATCGAGGAAGGCATCGACGTCGCCGTTCGAATCGGTGGCGTCAAGGACGACGCCCGCATTCTGTCGCGCACCATCGGCGGACAACAGTTCGTCACCTGCGCCGCGCCCGACTACCTGGCCAAGAAGGGCGTGCCGTCGACGCCCGCGGACCTTGCCGGCCACGACACGATCTTCTTTCTGAGCGGACAGCGCCCCATGCCGTGGCGGCTTGGGCAGGGCGACGCGATCGAGGTGTGCGACGGCCCCGGCCGCATGAACATAGACAGTTCGGAGGCGCTGCGCGAGGCCGCGCTTTCCGGCTTCGGGCTGATCCATTTGCCCACCTACATCACGGGCAAGGACCTGCAGCGCGGGGACCTGGTGGAGGTCCTGGAAGCCTACCGTCCTCCCGCCGATCCGATACGGCTCATCTACCCGAGCAAGCGCCACCTTTCCCCGCGCACCCGCGCCTTCATCGATCTGCTGATCGAGCGGTGGCGCGATGGTGTGCCGTGGGAGCGCCTGGAGCCCGCCAGCTGACAAAGACTGCGACGCATTCGGGAATTCAAGTCCCGAGTAAGGGGCATCGCAGGCAGTTTATCCGCCGCCAGGAATCAATCAGACTGCACGGCATGTACTGATTGGAGCCTCACCCGATGGACACCCCGAATTCCGCCCCCCTCGACCGCCCCTCCTTCGAACCGCCTTGCGCAGGCCTGGAAAGCCACGCGGGGTTCGGCCGGCTGTTCCGGCCCGCGGCCCTGAGCATCGGCCTGATTCTGCCGCTGGAAACCCACCCGGACAGGCCCGCGCCCACGATGGCGCGCCACGTCGAGATGGCGCAGCGCGCCGAAGCGCTCGGTTTCGGAGCCCTGTGGCTGCGCGACGTGCCCTTTCATGACCCGGCCTATGGCGACGTCGCCCAGATATTCGAACCGCTGGTCTACATCGGCTACCTCGCCGCGGCCACCCGGCGCATCGCGCTGGGCACGACCGGAATCGTTCTGCCGACCCACGAGCCGATGTACCTGGCCAAACAGGCGGCCTCGCTCGATCAACTGAGCGGCGGGCGTTTCGTGCTGGGCCTGTCGTCGGGCGACCGCCTGAGCGACTACCCCATGCTGGGCATCGATTACGACTCCCGTGGCGCGCGCTACCGCGATGCCTACGGCGTCCTGCGCACGCTTACCGAACAGCGTTTTCCCAACTTCCGATCGGCGCGCTTCGGCGGCTCGGATGGAAAGCTGGACCTCGTGCCCAAGCCGCTGCATGGCCGCGTTCCCGCCATCGCCGTGGGCGCCGCGCAGCAGACCCTGGCATGGCTGGCAAGGAATATGGATGGCTTGCTCACCGGCGCGCCCATGCCGCAGCGCCTCTCGCGGCTGGCGCAGGAATGGCGCGACCACGTCGCGCGGCTGGCCGGCCCGGCGCATTTCAAGCCGCTTGGGCTTGGCGGCTATCTCGACCTGAGCGCCAACCCGGATGAACCCTTCCAGCGTATTCCGGGCGGTTTTCGCGCCGGACGCAACGGATTGCGCGCCTACCTGGAACTGGCGCGCGCGGCCGGCGTGGCGCACGTCGCGCTCAACCCCAAGGTCAGCCGCCAGCCGTATGCGGAAATCCTGGACGAGCTGGCGCAGTACGTGCTGCCCGAATTCCCCTCCCATTCTTGAGGCAGGCATGACCATGGCTTCGATATTCTCCCCTTACGAACTGGGCGAACTGATACTGCCCAACCGGGTGGTCATGGCGCCGATGACGCGCGCCCGGACCCTGGACACCGTGCCCGCGCAAAGCATGGCGCTCTATTACGCGCAACGCGCCAGCGCCGGCCTCATCGTCACCGAAAGCGCCCAGGTCTCGGCGCAGGGGCGCGGCTATCTGTGCACCCCCGGCATCCATACCCCGGAACAGGTCGCGGCATGGCGAAACGTGACCGACGCCGTGCACCGGGCCGGCGGGCGGATCTTCATCCAGTTGTGGCATGTCGGCAGGCTGTCGCACACCAGCCTGCTGCCCGATGGCGGGAGCCCGGTCGGGCCCGTGAGCGTGGCCGCCGCCCACACCCTGGTGCAGGCTTACGGCCACGACGGCCGGCCCGCGCAGGTTCCGGCCAGCCCGCCGGCGGCGCTGGATATCGCCGGCATCCGCCGTATCGTCGCCGACTTCCGCGCCGCTGCCGAAAACGCCGCGCGCGCCGGTTTCGACGGCGTGGAAATCCATGCCGGCAACGGCTTTCTGTTCGAGCAGTTCATCAACGCGGGCCTGAATACGCGCGAGGACCAGTACGGCGGCCCGTCGATCGCCAATCGGCTCCGGCTGCTGCTGGAGACGGTGGATGCCGTCAGTGCCGCCATCGGCAGGCAACGCGTCGGCGTACGCATCTCACCGTTCGCGCACGCGGGCGACCTGCATGAGTTCGACTCTGAAAAGGCAAGCTGGCTGGGCCTGGCCGGGGCGCTTTGCCAGCGGCGGATTGCCTACCTGCACGCCAGCCATCTTGGCCAGGCAGGCTTCCAACGGGATATGCGCAAGGCATTCGGCGGCACCTTCATGCTGGCCGGCGGCTTTACCGCCCAGACGGCTCAGGCCGCGCTCGATGCCGGCGAGGCGGACCTGGTGGTCTTCGGCCGCCCGTTCATCGCAAACCCCGACCTGGTCGAGCGCATGCGCCACGGATGGCCGCTAGCCGAAGCCGGCAAGCATGCCTTCTATGGCGGCGACGACCGCGGTTACACCGACTATCCCCGCTACGCCGCCGCCCAGCCGGCAGCCTGAGCGCGGCGCCTCCCCCTTCCCGTAACCCGTTTTGCATCAACAGGACACCACAATGACCGCGCTTTCCGTTCTCGATCTGGTAATGATCGGCGAAGACAAGGACCTCGCCACCGCCATCGAAGAATCCCGGCAACTTGCCCGCCATGTAGACCGGCATGGCTACACGCGCTACTGGATCGCCGAACACCATGACATGCCCGGCATCGGCTCGGCCGCGACTTCCCTCATCATCGACCAGATCGCCGCCGCCACCTCGCGCATACGGGTGGGAGCGGGCGGCATCATGTTGCCCAACCATGCGCCCCTGGCGATAGCCGAACAGTTCGGCACCCTGAACGCCCTCTATCCCGGCCGGATCGACCTGGGCATGGGGCGGGCCCCGGGCAGCGCCGGCGCCGCGGTGCGCGCGCTGCGCCGCGGCGCGGCCGAGAGCGACTTCGCCGCCGATGTCACGGAAGTCATGGACTATCTCGCCAACAATGGCCGCCAGCCTGCCCGCGGCGTGCCCGGACGGCATGACGTACCGGTGTGGATCCTGGGTTCGAGCATGTACGGCGCCCAGCTGGCCGCGGCGCTGGGCCTGCCCTACGCATTCGCCTCGCATTTCGCGCCGCGGTTCCTGGACCAGGCCGTCGACCACTATCGCAGGAACTTCCGTCCCTCCAGGTGGCTCGCATCCCCGTACGTGATGGTCGGCGCCAACATCTTCGCGGCGGACTCGAACGAGCAGGCGGAATTTCTGGCCAGTTCCCACCGCCAGTGGATGCTCGACCTGCACATGGGGCGCCTCGGGCTGCTGCCCCGTCCCGTGCACGGCTATGTCGAAGGCCTGCCTGACAACGAGCGCCGGGTGCTCGACGAGGTGCTCGCCATGACCGTCGCCGGCGACAAGGCAAAGGTCAGGGCTTGGATACACAGCGTGGTGGAACGGACCGGCGCCGACGAGCTGATGATAGACAGCAGGATCTACGATCCGCACGAAAGGGCCAGGTCCCACGAGTACGTGGCGCAGGCATTGCAATAGGCCGGCGCGCGGCCCCTAGGGGGCCGTGCCCGCGCCCTGCCCTGCGCCGCCGGCGTCCAGGCATAGCCGGTACCGGTCGACACGCACACTGGACATATCGGCGGCGCCGGACGAAGGCGCGCGCGCCCAGGCTTCCCGCACCACGGCGATGCCGCAATGATGCGCCACCGCGATGCCGCGCCGCCCGGCCGGCACCGCCATCGACAGCGCCGGATCGTAGCGTTGCAGCATGCGCGCCACGACCTGCGTGGTGCGTTCGTCGTCGGCCACGTCCAGCGCCAGGGCGCCGTGGCAGCCTACCGTGCGCAGCGAGCGGTCCCAGCGCCGCGCGATGGCCGCGAAGCCGGCCAGCCGCGCCAGCAAGGCGTCTTCCAGCTCGGTGTCCGGCGCCGCCGCGCCGCGCTCGCGTGGGTCCAGCCCGGGCGGATAGTCCAGGCTCAGGCCCACGACGAGATCGGCGGCAAGCGCCCGCACGGCGCGGCCCAGGGCCGGCGCCTGGCCGTCGGCCAGGTAGACGATGCGGCACGCCGGCGGCAGCGCCGCCAATGCAGCGCCGGCGTCCGGGCAGATATGCGCGGCCCATTCGGCCTGGGCGTCGCTCACGGCGCCTCCTGGCCGCCGTCCTTGGCGGCCGGCGGCGTCATGTCGTAGGACGGCGCATAATCGTCCGGCGCGCCGGGCGGAATCGGCGGATAGGACTTGAGCGAGGCCTGGAACGCATTGACCATGCGGCGTATGGGTCCGCGCACCCAGCCTTGCATGGTGTTGACGTCGGTTTCTTCCTTGGGGTCCTGCATCAGGTTGAACACATAAGGCGTCTCCAGGTGGTTGGGCCCGGCATTGGGCTCCACCTCCCAGACAAAGTGCATTTTCCAGTCGCGCCATTTGGCCGCGCGCAGCTCGTTCTTGATGTAGTAGACAAAGCCCTCGCGCGCCGATTTCTCCTCGCGGCCCAGCAGGAAGGCGGACTGGTCGACGCCGTCGATGGGCCGGTCTTGCGGCACCTGCAGGCCGGCGATGCCGGCCAGCGTGGGGAACAGGTCCACCACGTGCACGATCTCGTTGGTCTGCCGGCCGGCCGGCACCTTGCCAGGCCAGCGCACGATGAGCGGGACCCGCAGCGCCCCTTCCATCGCCGTGTGATAGGTGCCGGTCCACATGCCGGCGCTGCCGCGCCAGGGCCGGCGGTACTCCGGTCCGTTGTCGCTGGCGAAGATGAAGACGGTATCGTCGGCGATGCCGTGCTGGTCGACCGCATCCAGGATCTGCCCGATGCGCGCGTCCATCTCCACCAGGGAGTCGGCAAAATCGCCCTTGCCGGTGCGGCCTTCGAATTCGCGGTGCGGAATGGTGGGGAAATGCAGCTGCGTCAGCGGCACGTAGAGGAAGAACGGGGCCTTGCCCGCGTGGCGGCCGATGAACTCGCAGCTGCGTTGCGTGAGCACCTCGTCGATGCGGCGGCGCATTTCCAGGTCGTAGCGTTCGCGCCTTTCGGCCGGACTGCCCTTGCGGCCCTCCATGACGTACGGCACTTCCACCACGTCGGGGTCGAAGCCCACCGCCTCCATGAACATGCTTTCGTTGGTGGTGCGCGGGATCCCGTACCACTCGTCGAAGCCGCGGTCCTTGGGGTAACGGCCCTCCTTGTCGCCCAGGTGCCATTTGCCGTACATGGCGGTGGCGTAGCCTTGCTCGGAGAAGGCCTGCGCCAAGGTGCGCTCCCAGGGAACAAGGCCCTGCGGCAGGCCGGCCGGCACCGACTGCATGGCGCCGGTGCGCACCGGGTGGCGCCCGGTCATGAGCGCCGAACGCGTGGGCACGCAATCGCTTTCCACGTTGAAGTTGAGAAACTGCGTGCCCTGCGCGGCCAGCGCATCGATACGCGGCGTGGGCGCCCCGCGGATGGCGCCGCCGCCATAGCACCCCAGCTCGCCCCAGCCAAGGTTGTCGGCCAGGATCAGTACCACGTTGGGATGTTGCGTCACTTGCGACATGAAATACCTCCGAATCAGTCCAGCTTGATGTTCAGTTCCGTGACCAGGCGGCCCCAGTCGGCCACGTCCTTGTGGATGAAGGCGTCGAACTGCGCGGCATCCATCGACTTGGGCGTCAGGCCGATCTCGCGCAGCTTGTCCTGTATCGCCGGCTGCGCGCCGATGGCGGCCATGGCGTCGGACAGGCGCTTGACGATCGCCGGCGGCGTGTCGCGCGGCGCCACCACGCCCACCCATTGCGAGCGCGTGATCTGCGGGTAGCCCAGTTCGGTCAGCGTCGGCACCTCCGGCATGGCGGGGTTGCGTTCGGCAGTGGTGACGGCAACGATGCGTATCCCGCCGCTGCGCGCCTGCCCCAGCAGGGGCGCGAAGCCCAGCACCGCCGCCGGGGTGGTGCCCGACACCAGGTCGGTGACCGCCTGGCCGCCGCCCTTGTAGGGCACGTGGATCATCTGCACGCCGGCCAGGTGGGTCAGCCACTCGCCGACGATATGCTGCGAGGTGCCCAGGCCGGAGGTGCCGAAAGCAATGGTTCCCGGTTCCTTGCGGGCCGCGGCCAGCAGCTCGTCCAGGCTGGCGTACGGCGCGCGCATCGAGACGGCCACGCCGATGGGCTGGTCGCCCACCATCGCCACGCCAGCCATGTCATGGTCGAGCCGCCAGTCCATCTTGCGGGTGGCGCTGAGGATGGAAGCCGTGTCGGACGCAATGGCCAGGGTGTAGCCGTCGGCGGGCGAGCGCGACGCCAGCTGCATGCCGATGGCGCCGGAGGCGCCGGGCCGGTTCTCCACTACCACGGTCTGGCCCAGGGCCTTGCCCAGCTCCACGCCCATCAGGCGCGCAACCGTATCGTTGGTGCCGCCGGCCGCCTGCGGCACGATGATCTTGATGGGCTGGTCCGCCGGCCACTCGGCGCTGGCCGCCGCGGCGCCCAGCAGGCCGGCGCCAAGCAGCAGGATACGTAAGACTGTTTTCATGCGCTTCCCCTTTTCGTCTGCATAGCGAAAGACCTGAGTGTAGGGATTGGGCTGCAAAGTTAATATTCAAAAAATCCTCTTATGTGATAACCAATACCTTTCACTCTCCCCTCCGCCATGGTCCAACGTTCGCGCGCGGCGCTCTCGCACCTGAAGTTCCGCCACATCGCCCTCATCCAGTACCTGCTGCAGGAAGGCACGCTGCGCAAGGCGGCGCGGCGGCTGAGCATCAGCCAGCCGGCCGCCACCGCCATGCTCAGCGACATCGAGAACCTGCTCGGCGTGCAGCTGTTCACGCGCAGCCGCCAGGGCGTGGCGCCCACGGCGCAAACGCTGGCGCTGGCGCCGCGGCTGCGCATCCTCATGAACGACTTCGACGAACTGGGCGCCATGCTGGACCGGCTGGACACCGGCGAGCACGAGGTGCTGCGGGTCGGCGTGGTGCCGCAGGCGTTCACCGTCCTGCTGCCGCGCGCCATCGAGGGCTTTCGCCAGGCCGGCGGCTGTCATCTGCATACGGTGGAAGGCAGCGCGCAAGACTTGCTGGCGCGGCTGCTGGCCGGCGAACTGGACTGCGTGCTGGGGCGCCTGCCGCCGGACGTGGCCAAGCTGGGCCGCGACATCGCCTCGCTGACCTTCGTCAACCTGTACGAGGATGACGTGTGCGTGGTGTGCGGGCCCGACCATCCGGCGGCGCGCCTGAAGAAACCGGGCTACGCCCGGCTGGCGCAGTGCGACTGGGTGCTGCAGCGGATCAGCTCGAGCGTGCGCCAGGCGCTGACCGAGGCCTTCCTGCGCCAAGGGCTGCTGCTGCCCCACCCCGTGGTGGAAACCCCCACCTACACCCAGGCGCTGGACATCGTCGCCGCCACCCGCCTGCTGACCGCGGCGCCCCGCCACACCGCCATGGCGCACGCGCGCAGCGGCCGCGTGAAGGTACTGGACATCGCGCTGGGGGTGGCGCCGATGCAGGTCTGCCTGATCCTGCGCAAAAGCGCCGAGACCCATCCGCAGATCGTGCGCTTTCGCTCGGTCTTCGAGGCCATGCCCATGCGGTTTCCCGGCGCCTGAGCGGCGGCGCCGGGCATGGGCGGGGCTTTGCTTGGCGGTCCACGCCGGCTACTCTGTACGCAGTCCGCCGCGGCAACGCGGCGATACCGCTGGCAAACGACACACGACGAGGATGACGATGTCCCGCTGGACCTTCTATACCGCCCCTGGCACCTGTGCGCTGGCGACGCACATCGCGCTGCACGAAGCCGGCGCCGATTTCGATCTGGTCAAGCTGGATTTCGGCGCCACGCAGCAGCAAAGCCCCGACTACCTGCGCGTCAACCCCAAGGGCCGCGTGCCGGCGCTGGCCACCGAACATGGCGTGCTGACCGAGAATCCCGCCCTGCTCGCTTTCATCGCGCAGAGCTTTCCGCAGGCGCAGCTGGCGCCGCTGGGCGATCCGTTCGCGTTCGCGCGCATGCAGGAACTGGCCAACTACCTGGCCTCCACCGCGCACGTCGCGCACGCGCACAAACGGCGCGGCGCGCGCTGGGCCGACGACCCGGCCGCGCACGAGGCCATGCGCGCCAAGATCCCCGAGAACATGACGGCCATCGCCGGCTACCTGGAATCGCAGATCGTCGGTCCCTGGGCACTGGGCGAGCGCTTCAGCGTGGTCGACGGCTATCTGTACACCGTCGGCAGCTGGATGGAAGGCGACAGCGTCGACATGACGCGCTTTCCCAAGCTGGCCGACTACCTGGCGCGCGTCGGCGCGCGGCCGGCCGTGCAGCGCGCGCTGGCCGAGATGAACGGCTGAGCGGCGCGTCGCCGCAGGCAGCACTGGGTCCCGTTCGGAACCGCCAGCGCAGCACCGCGCTGGCGGTGTGCTGGAGGTTGAAATATACGTCAATGACGTATATCCTTCCATGAATGGAGTTCATCGAAACCCCAATTTTCACGCAATTGATCACCGCGTTGCTGTCGGATGAGGAATATTCCAGGCTGCAACAGCTGCTGATCGACAACCCCGAAAGGGGCGATCTGCTGCGTGGGGGCGGCGGTATACGAAAGATGCGTTACGGCCGGCAAGGCACGGGCAAGCGAGGTG
The DNA here is from genome assembly GCF_900636925.1 of Bordetella bronchiseptica. Taxonomy (NCBI): domain Bacteria; kingdom Pseudomonadati; phylum Pseudomonadota; class Betaproteobacteria; order Burkholderiales; family Alcaligenaceae; genus Bordetella; species Bordetella bronchiseptica. The sequence continues at coordinate 2,524,819 of NZ_LR134326.1, read as the reverse complement.
GCATCCGGGTCATTTATTACTGGATCAGCCAGGATTGTCAGATCTACATGCTTGCGGCTTATGCAAAGTCGAAGAAGATCAACCTGACCCCGGACGAAATCGCGGCGCTGCGCGAACTGGTCAAGGAGCTGTAACGATGAAAAAAGACAACACGGTGTTCAACGACCTGCAAGCCAGCCTGAAGCAAGCCGTGGCCATTCGCCAAGGCAAGATGCCGCCATCGCGTGTATTCAAGGTTGAGACTGTGGATGTGAAGGCAACGCGCGAAAAAACGCACATGTCTCAAACGGAATTCGCCAAAGCCATCCACGTCAGTGTCCGTACGCTGCAGAACTGGGAGCAAGGTCACCGCAATCCGACGGGCCCTGCCGTGGCGCTTCTGAAAATCGTGGCAAGCGCCCCGGACATTGCCGTGCGAGCGCTGCGGACCGCGTAAGGCAAGCCGCGATTCAGAACCGCCAGCGCAGCACCGCGTTGGCGGTGTGCTGGCGGTTGCCGCCGCCGAATTCCCCCGCGTACGCCACGTCCAGGAAGGCATTGCGCGCCACCTCGATCCCGGCGCCCACGCCCAGCAAGGCCGCATCGCGCGCGATCGGCGCGCCGGCCACCTCGAAGGCGCTGCCCTGGCCGAAGGCCAGCGTGCTTTGCGGCGTGCGATCGCCGAAGGCATGCCGCCAGCCGGCCATCGCCCGCAGCGTGGCACCGGCGCCGAGCGGCACCGCCACGCGCGCCCCGAGAGTCGTGGTGGCCATGTCGTCGCGGCTGCTTGCGCCGCTCAACGCGGCGCTGCCGCCCGTCTCGGTGAAGCCGCGCACGCGCAACTGGTTCCAGGCCAGCCCCGCGAATGGCTCCAGTTCGGCTGTCATGCCCAGCGGCATGGCGTAGCTCAGTTCGGTGAACAGCTGCGTGGTGCTGGCGCCGTAGTCCGCCGTCAGTTCCTGCCGCAGGTCGCCCACGTCGACGCGGCGCTCGCTGGCGATGTCGTGCCAGGTATAGGCGGCGCCAGCCAGCAGGTTCAGGCGTCCGGCGCCCGTATCCCAGGCGCGGCCGCCATAGAGCGCGGCGGTGTAGCTGGCGACGTCGGTTTGCGAGGCGCGTGCGTCGACCTCGATCCGGCCATCGGTAAAGCCCAGCGAACCGCCCACGCGCCAGCCGTTGGCCAGCGCGGTGTCGGCGCCGACGAACAGCCCGCCGACATGCTGGCGCACCTGCGCCGCGTTGCCGTCGCCGTCCAGGCGTTGCCAGGCGCCGACCACCTCGGCCCAGGCCGGCGACAGCGCGCCCGGCAGCGCCGCCGCGCCGGGCGCGCTGCCGCTGGCCGCCATCGGCGCGCCAGCCTGCCAGGCCAGGCCCAGGTGGTCGCGCAAACGCCCCAGGTTGACCTGCTGCGCCTGGCGCGCGCCCGTCAGCAGCGCGCTGCGCGTGCTGGCGTGCACCTCGCCCGACAAGGCATCGAAGGCCGCCGGCGGCGCGCCTTCGGGCAGCGTCTCTATGGCGCGGTAGACCGGGTGGGCAGCCGGCAGCGTCTCGGCGGCGCGGGCGGTGGCGCGCTGGTTGGCCGTATCGGCCAGGTCGGCGAAAGCCAGTTCGCCGCTGCCTGGCGCGCCGCGGCGCTGCAGGGTCAGCGCCACGCTGGTCGCGTCATACGACAGCGCCGGCGCGAGATAGGCGTAGCCCGAACCGACGGCATCGAACTGGCCGAGCCGCCGGCCCGCGGTGAGGATCACGTAGCGCTGGCGCGCCTCGAACCCGCCTTCCGGCCCGACATGCAGGACCGTGCCGCCGCGGATGTCGGCCGTGCCGCTGACCGTCACGCGATCGCTGGCCGTGCCGGCCGGGTCGGCTTCGACCTCGAAGCGCGAACCCGGCTCGAACACCAGGTCGCCCGCCACGCGCAATGTGCCGATGGAATTGCCCGGCGCCAGCGCGCCGCCGGCCCGGACGGTGGTGTCGCCCACCGTGCCGGTGCCGCCCAGCGTGCCGCCGGCGGCCACCGTCATGGCCGAGCCCGCCATCTCGGCATCCACGGCCAGGCGTCCGGCGCGTACGGTCCAGGACAGGGCCGCCGCGTTGCCGCCGGTCAGGCGCCAGGAGCCCGTGCCGGTCTTCTCGTACGCCGTGAAGCCGCCATACCGGGCCACGCCGCTCCACGCGGCCGGCGCGCCGGCCACCAGCGCCGACACGTCGAAGACGCCCGGCTGCGCGCCCCCCAGGGCCAGCACGTTGGCGCCGCCCGTGGCGACGGCATTGCCTTGCAGGACGGACCCCGCGCGCAGCTCGAAGGTGTTGCCCGCGCCATCGATACGCACCGCGTCGGCCTGCTGGCCGTCCGCGGACAGGCCGCCGGCGATGCGGCCGGCGTTGACCAGGCGATTGCCGTTGCCGGCGATCCGCACGCCGGCGCCGCCCGCGCCCGCCGCGCCGGGCGCGGCCCGGTCGCTCGTGCCGCCCGTCGCGCCCGAGCCACCCCGGATCTCGCCGCGGTTGACCAGCCGGCCCGTATCGCCGGCCAGCGCGATGCCCGCGCCGCCCGCGCCGCCATCGCCGCCGTCGAATTCCCGGCTGGCCTCGCCCCGGGCCCCGTTGCCGCCCTGGATCAGGCCCGCGGTTTCCACCTGCCACCGCGACGCCGACACGAACAGGCCGGCCCCGCCGGCGCCGCCCGCGCCCGCCCTGTGGGTAACCGGCCACGTGGCGCCGCCATCGCCGCCGCGCAGGCTGCTGTCCGCGCCTACGCGCAGGCGCAGATCGTTCGCCGCGCCCGCCAGGCCGTGCCCGCCGTCGCCGCCGCCGCCGCTGCCCCCGGAACCGGCGCCGCCGTCTCCGCCCTGCCCGCCCGCGACCTGCGTGGCGAACAAGTCGATCCGTACATCCGCCGCATCGACGCGTATGCCATGCCCGCCGCCCCCGCCGCCGCCCGACTCGAACCCCGCGCCGCCCGTCCCCCCACGCCCGCCCACGACGGCCGCGCCCAGCGCACGATAACCGCCGCCGGCCAGCACGGCCGCGCCACTTCCGCCGCCGCCACCGCCACCGCCGGGCTCCATGCCGTAGCGCCCGGCGCCGCCGTCGTCGCCCGCGCCGCCGCGACTAGACTGCAGATCCGCGCCGACGCTGAGCGCCTGGGCCACGCCGCCGCCGTTGCCGCCGGCCGCCCCCATCGGGTCGATGATCGATGCACCGCCGCCTCCGCCGCTGTCGCTGCCGCCGCCACCCCCGCCATAGTGAGTCGATTCGCTGCTGCCGCCCGCGGCGCCGGCACCGCCGCCGGCGCCGCCGTTACCGCCGGGTACGGGCGTCGTCCTGTCGCCGCCCAGGCCCGGCGCGGGTCCGTTGCCTGGCTGTCCCGCCAGCCCCGGGCCGCTGGCGCCCGCGCCGCCGGACGGCCCGCCGCCGTCCACGCCCAGCAGCTCGGCATGCGCGGCAGCGCAACAGGCCAGCGCGCCGGCCAGCAGCAGTCCGCCGCGCGCGGCCCGCGCGGGCAACGATCCAAATGGGTGTTCGATTCGAAAAATCGGTTTCATGAACGAGCATCGAGTCCGGGTCGTCGCGACCCTGGGGCCGCGCTACAGTGCAGCAAAAGTTACGATTACTTTCGCTCTGTGTCTGTCCCCCGAACGGGGGACAGCCGGGGCCGCACGGAGACGCACGCCATGCAAACCTGTACGCCGACGCGGCCGGCCGGATCGCTGCGTATCGCCATCGTGGAGGACGACCCGGCGTTTCGCCACGCCGTGGTCGCGGCGATCGCGCACGAGCCCGGCATGTCCGTGCTGGCCCAGGCGCAGACCTGCGCCCAGGCGCGGGCCATGCTGCAAGGCCCGCCGGCCGACGTGCTGCTGGTCGACCTGGGGCTGCCCGACGGATCGGGCATCGACGTCATCCGGCAGGCGCGGCGGCTCTGGGACGATTGCGACATCATGGTCAACACCATGTTCGGCGACGAGGCGCACGTGATGCGCTCCATCGAGGCCGGCGCCTGCGGCTACCTGCTCAAGGACAGCGAACCGGCCGGCATCGTGCGCGACATCCGCGCCCTGCGCGACGGCGGCAGCCCGATCAACCCGCTGATCGCGCGCCAGTTGCTCGACCGGCTGCGCCAGGGCTTGCCTGCCGCCGCGCCGCCCGCCGCGATGGCGCTGTCGCCACGCGAGCATCAGGTGCTCGAACGGATCACGCTGGGCTACACCTACGACGAAATCGCCCGCGACCTCGAGGTTTCGCGCCACACGGTGCAGACCTTCGTGCGGCGCATCTACCGCAAACTGCAGGTCCACTCCAAGGTCGACGCCATCAATGCCGCGCGCGGCCTGCGCCCGGATGGCTGAGCGCCGGCGCCTGGCGCGGCGGGCCTGGGCGCTGCTGGCCTGGCTGTGCCTGGCGCTGCCCGCGGCCGTGCTGGCCGAGCCGCGGCATTTCACGGCCGCGCAGTTCCTGCTGCAGGACGAGGCAGCGGCCGCTGCGCCGGATCGCGTGCCGGCGTTGGGCCCGCCCGGCGACTGGCAAAGCGTGGCGCTGCCCCATGCCGGCCTGCAGCGCCGCGTGGTGCCCGATCCGCAGGCCGGCGACGCGGCGCTGGCCTGGTACCGGCTGGACCTCGACGCCAGCGGTGTCGACGACCCCGTGCTGTATCTGCCGCGCTGGCAGACCGTCGGCCGCCTGGCCGTCTACGGCGACGGCAAGTTGCTGTATCGCTCGGGCGGCAGCGCGCAATGGAGCGGCTTCAACCGGCCGGTGTGGCTGCCCCTGGCTGCCGGCGGCCCGCCGCCCGCGACGCTGCTGCTGCGCATCAGCAGCCTGGACGGCGCGGGCGCGGGGCTGTCGACCGCCTGGGTCGGCGCCGCCGGCGAACTGCGTTGGCGCTACGAGCTGCGCCGCTGGCTGCAGCAGGACCTGCCGTACCTGGCCAGCGCGGTGTTCCTGGCGATCGGGCTGTTCGCGCTGGGCGTGTGGGCGGTGCGCCGCAAGGAGTCCATCTACGGCCTGTTCTTCGCGGCTTCCGTGGTGTTCTACCTGCGTTGCCTGCATTACCACGCCGGGCCGTTCCAGTTGCTGCTCGACGACGAATGGTTCAGCTGGCTGACCATCACCTCGGTCGGCTGGCTGGCGATTGCGTCCTATTTCTTCGCGTTCCGCCTGCACGGCCGCGCCTATCCGCGCAGCGAGCGCGCCATGCTGGCCGGCATGGGCGCGCTGACGGCCGCCATGCTGCCGGTGTGGCAGATCCATCCGCATCTGGTGCTGCTGGCGCCGCTGGCCTACCTGGGCATTACGGCGGTCAGCCTGTTCGCCTGCCTGCTGGCGGTCTGGGGCGCGTGGCGGGCCGGTTCGCGCGACGGCCTGGCGCTGGCCTGCTGGAACCTGGCGGCCATCCCGGTGGCGGTGCACGACATGCTCCTGCAGAGCTACAGGCTCAGCATGGAACACGTCTACCTGCTGCCCTATACCGGCATCGGCATGTTCGTCATCTTCCTGTATGTGGCCTACCGCCGCTACCTCAACGCGCTGGCCGAGGCCGCCGGCGCGCAGGCCACGCTGCAGCGCCGCCTGACCGAGCGCGAACGGGAGCTGGAGCACAGCCACCGCCGCCTGCGCGACGTCGAGCGCATCCGCATCCTGGCCGGCGAGCGCGAACGCCTGATGCAGGACATGCACGACGGCCTGGGTTCCTCGCTGGTGTCGGCGCTGCGCATGGTCCAGCACGGCAACAGTTCGGAGGGCGCGGTCGCTCAGGTGTTGCAGGAATGCCTGGATGATCTCAGGCTGACCATCGATTCGCTCGAACCCGCCCAGACCGACCTGGCCCTGCTGCTGGCCACGCTGCGCTTTCGGCTCGGACCGCGCCTGCAGGCCGCCGGGCTGGCGATCGACTGGCGGGTCGGCCCGCTGCCGCCGGTCTCCTGGCTGACGCCGCCGGCCGCCCTGCACGTGCTGCGCATCCTGCAGGAGGTGTTCACCAATATCCTCAAGCATGCGCGCGCGCGCCGCCTGACCGTGAGCACCCGGCTCGAGCCTGCGCACGCGGTCATCGCCATCATCGACGACGGCGCGGGGTTTTGCGGTCCGCGCCAGGCGCCGGCCGCATCCAGGCCCGGGCGCGGCCTGACCGGCATGCAGGCGCGCGCGCGCGCCATCGAGGCGCGCCTTCTCTGGCGCGAGGTGGCGCACGGCAGCCATTTCGAACTGCATGTGCCGCGCGGCCCCGCTCAGAAGCTGACCGCCAGGCCGACCGAAAACCCCGATACGTTGTTGCCGAACACATAGCGGCCGACCAGCCGCGTGCGGGTGATGAATACGTCGTAGGCGCTGGAATCGAGCTCCAGGCCCGCGCCCACCGAGGTCAGGCGATCGAAACCCAGGATGCCGCGCTGATCGCCCAGGAATTCCGAATGCGTCAGCTCCAGCACGTAGCGCAGCGGCCGCTGCAGCAGCGTCGCGCCGGTGGGCGCCCGATAGCGCGCCCACAGATTGGCCGATTGCGCCGTGGCCTGGCCGCGCACCGCCGCCGAGCTGTCGAAACTGCGCAGCCGGATATCCGAGTAGCGCAATTCCACGTCCACCTCGTAGCCCGGCCGGTAATGCTCATAGTCCAGCATCAGCGACCCGCCCAGCCCGTAGGCGTTGAGCGAGCCGCGGTCCAGGAAGTCGATGTCCTGCCCGGTCTGCCGCCCCACGTACCAGCTGGCCGCGCGCAGGTCGCTGGTCACGTTGCCCAGCGCCACGTTGAAGATGGGCCGCAGCTTCAGCTCGTCGGTCAGCGGGAAATCCCAGCCTATGCCGCCGGTGGCCGAGACGCTGTTCCACTTGGCGGGGATGCGGCGCGATTCGACGCCTTGGGTGGCGATGAAGGTGGGGTCGTAGCGGCTGGCCGCCAGCACGCCTTCCAGGTAGAGGGGCACCGATTTCGAGATAGTGTCGCCGCCGCCCAGCTGCGTCATGTAGAACTCGGTCGACCCGCTGGTCGAGCCCCCGCCGCCGGCGATGTTCAAGGCGCTGGTGGTGATGTCGGGAACGATGGAAAACGACATCAGCGCCAGCACGCCATTGGCGCGCTTTTGCAGGTCGTCCTTGCTCAGCCGCAAGCCTTGCTGGCCCCATGCGGCGGATGCCGCGGCGCAGGCCGCAAGCGCCATCAGCCACGAGCCCAGCCGCCTGGCCGCCGGCCGCATGCCTAGCGCTCCCCGGCCCCGCCCACGAACCAGCGCAGATACGGATTGTCGCGGCTGGCGCGCGCCAGCGCCGGCGCATGGCTGGCCCATGCCTGCCGGTCGCCCTGGTAGGCGGCCAGGGCGCTGCGGTACAGCACGTCCAGCTCGGCGCGCGCGCGGGCGATCTCGGCGGCGGCGATGACGCCGTCGCCCTGCAGGGGCGGCGCGCCGCGCAGCGCCATCAGCGCCGGCAGCGTGCGCGCCACTTCGCGCGGCCGCACCCAGCCGGCATACTCGATGGCGGGCCGGTCGTCGGTCACCGCGGGCGTCTGGCCGGCAAAGCGCGCCAGCCCCGCGCGGTCGGTGACCCAGGTCGCCAGCAGCGCCGCCGGCGAATCCACCCCCACTTCCGACAGCGCTTCGCGCACGCCGGGCTGGGCGTAGCGCGCGGCGATGCGGGCGGCGTCCAGCGGCAGGGGCGCCAGCGAGCCGACCAGCAGCATTTCGTGGAACTCCGTGGTCCACAGCGTGGCGTGCGGGAACACCTCGATGAAGCTGGCCACCAGCGCGCGCGTATCGTCCAGGTTCTGCGTGGGCAGCGGCAGCCATTGCGCGACGATGCCGTACATGTTCAGCCGCCGGGCGGCCAGCGCGTAGAAGTCGCGCGAATACAGGTTGACCACGCCGGCGGCCGACGGCGGCGGCGGCTCCAGGGTGATGAGGTCGTAGCGTTCGGGGCTGGCCAGCAGCTCGCGCCGCCCGTCGCGCAGCCGCACTTGCAGGCCGGGGTCGCCGGCCGCGCCGTAGGCGCCCTGGAACAGCGGCGCGGCGTGCAGCACGCCGGGCAGCAGTTCGGCCACCACGCGCTGGCGCAGCCCCGGATAGCGCGACAGCGCGCCGGCCGTGATGCCGGTGCCATAGCCGATCACCAGCGCCGAGCGCGGTTCGCCGGCATGCACGATGAGCGGCAGCAAGGCCTGCAGCCGCATGTAGCGCAGCGAAGGCATGGCGTCGCCCGAGTTGGAGACGCCCTGGATGTAGAGACGATGGAAGCGCTGCTCGCCCTGCCCGCTTTCCACCACCGCCACGGTGCCGCCATGATTCTCTTCGTAGAACAGCAGCCTGCCGCCCTGGGCGCCGGGCAGCAGCCGCGCCAGGTGCGAGGCGGGCAAGGCCCAGGCCAGGATCAGCGCCGCGCCGGTCAGCGCCGCCACCAACGCCCGCGCCATCGCGGCCGGGGCCGGCGCGCGCCACGCCGCCAGCGCGCCCACGCAGCATGCCGCCAGCGCCAGCAGCGCCAGGGCCCGCACCGTGCCCAGGTACGGCAGCAGCACGAAGGCCGTCAGCGCGGTGCCGGCGATACCGCCCAGCGTATTGCCGGCCAGCACCGCGCCGGCGCCCTGGCCGCGCCGCCCGGGCGGCACGGCAATGCGCAGCACGGCCGGAAACGCCGCGCCCAGCAATAGCGTCGGCGCCAGCACCACCGCCGCCGCGGCCACGGCGAAGCGCGCGCTCATGCCGGCCAGGCCGCTGGCGGTCCAGTCCACCACGGCGGCCTCGGCCACGCTTTGCGCGGCCACCAGCCAGCGGCCCAGCAAGGCCGCCTCGACCAGCGCGGCCACCCCGGCGCCGGCGATCAGCAGGCCGAACACCCGCCACGGATCGCCCAGCCGGCTCTCCCAGCGGGCATACCAGGCCGCGCCGCCGGCCAGCCCCGCCAGGTACACCGCCAGCACGATGGAAAACGCGAACGCGCGCGTGCTCATGAAGGGCACGATCATCTGCGACCACAGCACTTCGTAGCCCATGGCGATGGCGCCGGCCACGCTGTACAGGCCGATGGCCAGGCGGGCTCCCGGCGACCATTCGCCAGCCGCGGGCGTCGCCACGGGCTGCTCGGCGAGTCCGGCGACCGCGCCGCGCCGATGGTCCAGCCAGCAGGCGCCCAGCGCGGCCAGCAGGTTCAGGCCCGCGGCCGCCCAGGCGCTGCCCTGCACGCCCAGCACGGGAATCAGCAGGAAGGCCGGCAAGAGCGCGCCGGCGATGGCCCCGCCGGTATTGGCCGCGTACAGCGTGGCCCCGGCGCGCCCCACCCGGCCCGCGCCGGCCGCGCGCAGCAGCACCGGCAAGGTGCCGCCCATGAGAAACGGCGCCGCGCCCACCAGCAGCAGCACCGCCAGCCAGGCCAGCCAGGGGCTGTACTGCTCGCCCTGCACGAAGAGCGGCGCGGCGCGCGCCAGCGCCAGCGTGACCGCCAGCGCCAGGACCGCCACGCCGGCCTCGATGGCCGCGTACAGGCGCAGCGGGCGCAGGCTGCGGTCGGCCCGGCGCCCCAGCCACCAGCCGCCGGCCGCCAGGCCCAGGAAGAAGGCGCTGAGCGCCAGCGCGATGGCGTGCACTTCCACGCCGACGATCAGCGACAACTGCTTGATCCACAGGATCTGGAATATCAGCGCCGCGGTGCCGGACAGCGCCAGCAAGAGGGCCGGCGCCCACAGTCCGGCCAGCGGCCGCGCTTCGGCGCGCGGCGGCGCCGCCGCGCGCCCGGCCCGCAAGGGTGTACTGCTCATGTCGAGTGATCCGTAAAAGACATGCCCATGGCGTGCGCGACGCAAGCGGGCGCGGGGCCTGCCCGCGCCCGCCCGCGCCTACTTGCCCTGCTTCTTCTTCTGCTCTTCGAAGTACTGCATGATCTTGCGATCCACCTCTTCCTGCACCTGGTCCACGCTGAAGCTGGCAGGACGCTGGCTGGGCGGCCACTCGACGAAGGTCTCCAGGAACTCCGAGGCCTTGGCCGAGCCGATGAAAGCCAGGTAGGCGTTCTTGGACAGCCAGTCGTAGTACTGGTCGGACACGATATCGGCGCGCTCGTAGGGGTCCATCCTCAGATTGAACACCTTGGGCACCCGCAGGCACACGAAGGGATCCTTCCACACGTCGAAGCCGCCGGGCGCGCGCTGTTCGCAGAACACGATTTTCCAGTTCTCCATCCGCATGGCGACCAGCAGGCCGTCGTCGTTGAAGTAATAGAAGTCGTTGCGCGCGCTCTTGTCGCTCTTGCCGGTCAGGTACTCGAGCTGGTTGTAGCCGTCCAGGTGCACTTTGTAGTTCTTGCCGCCGTTGCCCGCGGCCCAGCCCTTGAGCAGCTTTTCCTTGATGTCGCCCTCGCCCGCCGCGGCCAGCAGCGTCGGGAACCAGTCCAGCCCGGACACCATGCCGTTCCTGGTCACGCCCGCCGGGATGTGGCCGGGCCAGCGCACCATGGCAGGCACCCGGAACGCGCCTTCCCAGTTCGAGTCCTTCTCGTTGCGAAACGGCGTGGTGGCGGCGTCCGGCCAGCTGAACTGGTTGGGCCCGTTGTCTGTCGTGTAGACCACGATGGTGTTGTCGGCGATGCCCAGGTCGTCCAGCTTCTTGAGCAGCTTGCCGACATCCTGGTCGTGCTCCCACATGCCGTCGGCGTAGTCGTTGCCGGGCATGCCGCTCTTGCCCTGGTGCTCGGGCCGGATATGCGTATAGATATGCATGCGCGTGGTGTTCATCCACACGAAGAACGGCTTGTCGCCCTTGCCGTGCTTGTCGATGTAGTCCAGCGCGGCGCCCACGGTTTCGTCGTCGATGGTCTCCATGCGCTTGGAGGTCAGCGCGCCGGTGTCCTCGATCTTGCCGTCGGCGCTGGCCTTGATGACGCCTCGCGGCTTGTACGCCTTGACCACCGGATCCTTGGGATCCTTGGGCCAGTATGGCCGCTCGGGTTCTTCCTCGGCATTGAGGTGATAGAGGTTGCCGAAGAACTCGTCGAAGCCGTGCTTGGTGGGCAGGTATTCGTCGCGGTCGCCCAGGTGGTTCTTGCCGAATTGCGCGGTCACGTAGCCGTGCGCCTTGAGCGCCTGCGCGATGGTGACGTCGCGGTCCTGCAGGCCGACGTCGACGCCGGGCACGCCGACCTTGGACAGGCCGGTGCGCCGCGGCGACTGGCCGGTGATGAACGAGGACCGGCCCGCCGTGCAACTGTTCTCGGCGTAGTAGTCCGTGAAGATGATGCCCTCCTTGGCGATTCGGTCGATATTGGGCGTGGTGTAGCCGACCACGCCGCGCGTATACGCGCTGATGTTGGCCTGTCCGATATCGTCGCCGAAGATCACCAGGATATTGGGCGGCTTGCCGGAGGCTTGCGGCTTGGCCGCATCGCCCTGGGCCTGCGCATGCGCGCCGGCCGCCACCGCCAGCCCCCCGGCGGCCACCAGCGCCGCCGTCAACCATCGTCTTGCATTCATGACTGCTCTCCTCGCCCGACAGGGCCTTGTGCCGCCAAGTCAACAAACTTCAGGGTTGTTCGAATGCGTATACGCGCTTCCACTCGGTCTTCATGTCCACCACGGTCCAGTCCTGCCGCCGCGCTTCGTCCAGCGCGCGATCGAGCCTGCCGATCCGGGAATCGCGGTCATAGGCCCATTCGCGCTGCGCATCGGTGTGATGCACCAGGCCGGCGAAACGCTTGCCATCGCCCGCCGCGGTCCATTGCAGCATCTGCAGGTCGCCGTCCGAATTACCGAACGCCAGGATCGGGCGCCGGCCGATGTAGCGCTGGATGGCCACCGGCTTGCCCGGTCCGTCGTCGTTGAATTCCAGCTTGCCGTGGCGCCACAGCGTGGGCTCGCCATCGCGCACGCCGTAGGTCGTGACGAAGCTGGAGCCGATGACCTGCTCCGGCGGAATGCCATAGGCCTGCTGCGTCCAGGGCCGCATGAACTCGGTTTCGCCGCCCGAGACGATATAGGTCTTGAAGCCGTGGGCGCGCAGATAGTCCAGCAGTTCGCGCATGGGCGCGAAAGTCAGTTCCGTATAGAGCCGGTCGAAGCGCGGATGGCGGGCGGTCGAGGCCCAGTACCTGACGCTGCGGGTAAAAGTGTCGGTGCTCATGTCGGTGTGCGTGGCGCCGACGATTTTCATCAACGCCGCGTCGCCGCCCTTGGCCAGCGCCGCGTGGTCGTCCTGGAGCGCGGCCTTGAACGGCTGGCGGCGCGCCCAGTCGGGATGGCGCGGGGCCATGCTCTTGACGCGGTCCAGCGCGAACAGCATCTGGAAGTACATGGGCTGCTCGCTCCACAGCGTGCCATCGTTGTCGAACACGGCGATGCGTTCGTCGGCGGCGACGAAATCCGGCCCGCCGGAGCGCGTGACCGCGCGCACGAACTCGACGATGGCCGTGCGCGACGGTCCGTCGTTCCAGGACGGCAGCTCGTCGACGGACGCGGCCTGCTGGCGCGGCGCCGCGCAGGCGGCCAGCAGCAAGGCCATGGCGGCCGCGCCCAGGCGCGCCGCCCAGCGGCGCCAACCCTCGGTCGTATGTCTGTTCATCGTCAGCTCCTTGGACGCGCGGCGCGCGCGGGGTTGAGAACCTCAGGCAGGCCATGCGCCGGCGCGGCGGCGCGGCGCGCCCGCCAATTGCCGCGCCATTGCCGTGACGCCATGCCCAGGCGGGCCCGCCAGCCGGCCCGGGCCGGGGCGCGGCCATAGGCGTCGCGCAGCGCGGCTGCCGCCGCGCCTTGCGCCGCCTCGTCCAGCGTCGCCGTGGCGCCGCGCATATCGGGCGCGCCGGCGGCCAGCGCCAGCCAGCGGTAGAACGCGCTCAGCGTGCCGCTGTCGCGCCGCGCCTCGCGGCGCCAGGCGCGCCAGTGCCAGGGCTCGCCGGCCCGCCGCCGCGCGCGCCGGCGTAGCGCCGTCGCGCGCAGCCGGCACAGGCCCTGGCGCCACCAGGGCCAACCCAGCCAGAGCGCCAGCAAGGCCAGCGCACCGCCGGCGGCCCAGGCCAGCCAGGCCGCCGGCAGCACCCAGCGCAAGCCGTGGCGCAGCCGGGCCAGATCGTCGGTCAGCGAGAACGGCGGCGCGACGGCCGGCGCGGCCGCCACCGCGAAGGTGCGGCCGGGCAGCGCCTGCTGGCGCGGCTGCCCGCCGGCGCCGTCGCGCCAGGCCAGCGTCACTGCCGGCAGGCTCAGCTCGCCGGCCTGCTCGGCCACGTAATCGGCGCGATCGATACGTTGCCCGCCCACGAAACCGCCACGGCCATCGGTCAGCGTGGTCACCTCCGGTTCGCGCGCATAGCGCTTGAAACCGGGCACATCGGCCAACGGCGCCGGCGGCAGCAGCATGGCCTGCACCCCTTCGGCGCGCTGCGTAATGCTGCGCGTCACCCGGCCGCCTGCCACCAGCGGGTCCGGCGCCAGCGCGAAGTCCTGCGACACCGTCAGCGCGCCGTGCGGGGCCGGCTGCCCGCCCGCCGCGCCGCCGACGGTGAACGACAGCGGCGCGCTGCTGGCGCTGGCCGGCGTCTTGCCCGGCCCCACCTCGGCGCTGACCGCCAGCGCCGGCACCTGCACCTGGCCCGCGGCGGTGGGACTGAGCAGATAGGTGTAGCGCAGCCCGCTGTACGCCACGCCATTGTGTTCGGCGCGCACCAGCTCGCCTTCGCCCGACGGCGGCGTCACCATCACGCCCGGCAGCGTCAGCGCGGGCAGCCGCGGCGGCTGTGTGAACCAGGTGGTGGTCATCACATCCAGCTCCAGGCGCAGCGTGGCGCCAGCCTGCGCCTGCGCGCCTGCGGGCAGGCGCGCTGTCACGCGCAGCGGCGGCGCGTCCTGGGCGCGCGGCGCGCCGGCCAGCCCCAATGCCAGCAAGGCCGCGCAGGCGAGCGGCAGCCAGCGCCTCATGGCCGCGCTCCGGCCGCCGCGTCCTCGGCGGCGAACTTGCTGCGCAGGAAGCGCGCCGGCGACAGCGTCAGATTGCGCAGCCAGGCCTCTTCCGAGCCGGCCTGCGCCACCGGCGCCTGGCTCATCTTGCCCGCCTGCGCGGTCAGGTCGGCAATCGTCTGGTCCGGCGGCTCGGCCGGCTGGTCCTGCTGCGTCTGCGCCATGGCGGCCAGCAGGCGCGCGACGATGCCGCGGTTCACCACGGCCGGCTGCCAGCCCGGCTTCAGCGCCAGCGCCCGGTCGTAGGCCGCCAGCGCGGCGTCGTACCGATGCAGGCGAGTCTGGGTATTGCCGACATAGAAATAGCCCTCGGCGCTGGGCAGGGTCGAGAATGCCGCCAGCGCGGCCTTGTAATCGCCGGCCTCGTAGGCCGCCCGGCCTTTCCAGTACGGATCATGGAAATGCCGCGCCGCTTCGTCGTAGCGCCCGTGCTCGAAGGCCAGGCGGCCCTGCTGGTCGGCGGTCAGGAAGGCATCGGCCAGCGCATCGGCGCGCGCCGGCTGCGGCATGCCGGCCATGGCCACGACCAGCACGCCGGCGCTCCAGGCCACGCTCCAGCCGCGGCGCACCGCCAGCAGGGCCAGCAAGGCCAATGGCCAGCACAGCCAGTATCCCGCGTCCTTCCAATGCACCGGCCCGGACTGCGCATCCTGCACCGCACGGAAATGCGCCTGCGCATGCAGCGCGATCCAGTCCTGGTCGTCCGGCCCGCCCGTCAGGCTGCCCAGCGCCGCGCCGGCGGCGCGCGCCAGTTCCTGCAGGGCCTGCGTATCGATGCCGTTCACGCCCACCGCCATGACCAGCACCTGCATGTCGCGCGCGGCCTGGGCCTGCCGGCGCACGGCGTCCATGCGCGCGCGGTCGGCGCCGTCGGTCAGGATCAGCAAGGTGCCGCCGGCGCGCTCGGCCGCCAGGGCCTGTGCGGCCAGCGCAATCGCGCCGTCGGCGTCGCGGCCCGGGCGCTCGATCAGGCCGGTGGCCAGGGCCTGCGCAAACAGGTCCAGCAAGCCCGCGTCGTCGGTGGGCGGCAGCACCAGATGACTGCTGCCCGCATAGGCGATCAACCCGGTTCGGGCGGCCGTGCGCCGCGCCGCCAGGTCGCGCAGCACGCGCCTGGCCGCTTCCAGCCGCGTGGGCGGCACGTCCGCGCCGTCCATGGAAGCGGACAGATCCAGCGCCACGATGAGCGGCGCCACGTTGTCCAGATAGGCCGGCTCGTCGCGCTGCCAGGCGGGCCCCGCCGCGGCGACGCCGCCTAGCGCCAGGAACAGCGCCAGCGCATCGATGGGACGCGGCCCGCGGCTGCCCGGCGTGCGCAGCACCAGGTACGGCAGCAGCGCCGGCGCGATGCGCAGGTCGCGCCCGGGCGCGCCGCGCTCGCCGCGGCGCGCCCACCACAGCAGCGCGGCCAGCGGCACGGCCAGCAGCCACCATGGGCGCAGGAAATGGAAGGCGCTCAGGTCTATGTCCATGCGTCCTCCCGGCGCGCCTGCCGGTCCGGGCGCGCCGAGCGCCAGGCGGCCAGGGCCGCCCCGCCATGCCACAGCGCCAGCAACGCCAGCGCCGCGCCCAGCGGCATCCAGAAATCCTCGCGCTTGGGCTGGTGGCGCAGCGTGCGCACTTCGTGCGGCGTGATGCGGTCCAGCGTGGCGTACACCTCCTGCAGCGACGCCTGGTCGCGGGCGCGGAAGAAACGCCCGCCGGCGATGCGCGCGATGTCGCGCAAGGCGTCGAAATCCACCCGGTCCTCGCCGCTGGCGGCGGGGTCGCCGATGCCGATGGTGTGCACCACGACCCGATGCTGCGCGGCCAGCTCGGCCGCGCGCGCCGGCGGCACGGCGCTGGCCGTGTCATTGCCGTCGGTCAGCAGGATCAGTATCTTGTCGCGCTCCCGGGCGTGGTCCAGCATGCGGATGCCCAGGCCGATGGCGTCGCCCAGCGCGGTGTTGGGTCCGGCCATGCCCACCGCCGTGCGCTGCAGCAGCAGGCGCAGCGCGGCGTGGTCGCGCGTCAGCGGCGCCTGCGGGTAGGCGCCGGCGCCGAACACGATCAGCCCCAGCCGGTCGTCCGGCCGTTTGTCGATGAAGTCGCCCACTACCGCCTGGACCGCCTGCCAGCGCGACGCCGGCCGGCCCTGCGCATCGCGGAAATCCTCGCTGTCCATGGACTGCGAGATATCCACGGCCAGCAGGATGTCGCGCATGGGCTCTACGTGCGTGAGCGGCGGCTCGACCCATTGCGGACGCGCCAGCGCCAGCGCCAGCAGCAGCCACACGGCGACGTTCACCCACAACTGGGCCCGGCCGCGCTGCACGCCCGGGCGCGTGGGCGACTTGCCGGTCAGCGTGGCCATGGCGTCGAAAAAAGGCAGGCGCAGCGCCTGCCGGCCCTGCACGTAGGCCGGCAGCCAGCGATAGGCCGCCAGCGCCAGCGGCGCGGCGGCGAGCAGCCAGGGATACTCAAGCCGCCACATGATGGCTCTCCACCCAGCGGCGGCTGGCCGCGAACAGGCGCGCCAGCGCCGGCGCGTCCAGCGCCCGCACGGCGCCGTCGGGCGCATAGGCCAGCAGCGCCAGCATGCGCGCGCTGTCGTCCGGGAACGCGGCGCCTGCGGCATCCTGCGCGAGGCGCGCCAGCCACGCCTGGCCGCCCAGCGGCGCCACGGCGGGCTGGCCGGCCGCCAGCGCGGTCCGCTTGAGCAGGCCCGGCAAGGCGCGCGCGGCCAGCGGATCGGCGGCCGCGGCGCGCGCCAGCCGCTGCAGCTCGGCCAGCGCCTGGCGCCGGTACCGGTTGCGGCGCCGGCGCCGCCAGCCCGCGTAGCCGGCCCATGCCGCGCCGGCCAGCACAAGCGCCGCCAGCACCGCCCAGCCCCAGGTCTGCGGCCAATACGGCACCGCCGCCGGCAGCGGCAGCTCCTGCAACTGGTCCAGGCCGGGCAGCGCGTCGCTCATCGCCGTGCTCCCGTCTGCAGGCGCCCCAGCGCGCGGCGCAGCTGCACCACTTCGTCCTCGGCCGTGTCGATCGACAGCAGCGGCACACGGCTGCGCCGCAGCAGGTCGGCCACTTCGCGCAGGCGGCCGCTGAAGAAGTCGGCCAGCGGCTGGCGCTCGCGCTGCCGGCCCACGGCAATCTCCAGCTGCAATTCGCCCTGCGTCACCACCAGCCGGCCGCGGCGCGGCAGATCCTGCGCCATGGGATCGAACACCAGCATCGCCACCACGTCGTTGTGCCGCGCCAGCAGGCGCAGCGTGCGCAAGGTCTCGGCGTCGGCGCCGGCGAAGTCGCTCACGATGCACACCAGGCAATCGTGCGGCGCATGCGCCAGCGCGCCGCGCAGCGCCGCGTTCAGTCCGGCGCCCGCCGGCCGCTCGGGCCGCGCCGCGGACAGCCCGGCGTTGGCGCGCGCCACTTCCGCCAGCAGCGCCTGCACCCGGTCGCGGCTGCGCAGCGGCTTGAACGCCCGCACGCCGTCGTCGTCGAACACCAGGCCGCCGACGCGGTCGCCGCCGCGATAGGCGGTCCAGGCCGCCAGCGCCGCCAGACGGGCCGCCACCGCGCACTTGAAGGCGCGCACCGACCCGAAATACATGCTCATGCGCTGGTCCGCCACGATCATCGCGGGCCGGTCGCGCTCCTCGGTATAGGCGCGCACGTACGGCTTGCCGTAGCGCAGCGACGCGCGCGGGTCGAGCTGGCGCAGGTCGTCGCCCGGCACATAGCGCCGCAGTTCGGCGAAGTCCAGCCCGCGGCCGCGCAGCCGCGAGCCATGCAGGCCGGCCAGCACGCTGCCCAGCGGCTGGCCGGCCACGAACGACAGGCCGCCCACGGCCGCTTCCAGCGCCATCAGTTCGGGCAACGGCGGGTGGACGGGATGGGCGGCGCGCGGCATCGGCGTTCCTAGGCGGGCACGGCCACGGTGTCCAGCAGCCGGTCGATGACCTGTTCGGCCGTGACGCCGTCGGCCACCGCGTCGTACGACAGGTGCAGGCGATGGCGCAGCACGGGATGCGCCACGGCGCGCACATCGTCGGGCGAACTGAAGTCTGCGCCGGCCAGCCAGCCATGCGCGCGCGCCGCGCGGTCCAGCGCGATGGCGCCGCGCGGGCTGGCGCCGATCTGTATCCAGCGGCCCAGCTCGGCGTCGTAGTCGGCCGGCCGCCGCGTCGCGTTGACCAGATCCACGATGTAGCGGTCGACCGCCGGCGCCACATACAGGGCGGCCGCTGCGTCCCGGCAGGCAAACAACTCCTCCTGCGCAAGCCGCGTCGCGGCGGCCGCGCCGGGCTGGGGCGCGGCGCGCAGCAAGGCCAGCATCGCGCTCTCGTCGTCGGCGGCCGGATAGTCCAGCCGGATCTTCATCAGGAAACGGTCCATCTGCGCTTCCGGCAGCGGATACGTGCCCTCCTGCTCGATGGGGTTCTGGGTGGCCAGCACCATGAACAGCGGCGCCATCGGCCGCGTCACCCCGCCCACCGTGATCTGCCGCTCCTCCATCGCCTCCAGCAGGGCCGATTGCACCTTGGCCGGCGCGCGGTTGATCTCGTCGGCCAGCACCAGGTTGCCGAACAGCGGCCCCTGCTGGAACTCGATGCGCTGGCGGCCTTCGGCGTCCTGCTGCAGCACGTCGGCGCCGGTGATGTCCGAAGGCAGCAGGTCGGGCGTGAACTGGATGCGCCGCATGGTCGCGTCCAGGTGCGCCGCCAGCGCCTTGACCGTGCGCGTCTTGGCCAGGCCCGGCAGGCTTTCGAGCAACACGTGGCCATCGGCCAGCAAGGCGACCAGCACGTGGCGGATCACCGCCGCCTGCCCCAGCACCGCCGCCGACACCGCCTGCTCCAACGCCAGAATGCCATCACGATTGGCCATGCATGCTCCTGTGTGTGTCCGCGCCCACGTGCGCGGGCCGCCGGCGCGCCGGCTCAGCGGCTGGCGAGGCGGCCCTGGCGGGCCTGGGCCAGCTTCCATTGCTCCGGCGTCATCACCGTTCGAAAGCCCAGGTGCGACATGGGATTGAGCGGATCGGTGCCCCGCCGCGCGCTGGCGCGGTAGCTGATGCAATAGGTGTCGCTGCACAGGAAGGAACCGCCGCGCGTCACGCGCTTGGGCGCCGCGGCCGGCACATTGCCGTCGTCCGGGTCGAAACTGTCGGCGGGGCCGGCCGGATCGAGCGGGGGTTCGCGGTACTGGGCCTGGATCCGGAACGCGTCGGCCCGATACCAGTCGGCCGTCCATTGCCACACATTGCCGGCCATGTCGTAAAGGCCATAGCCATTGGGCGCGAAGCTGCCCACCGGCGTCGTGCCGACCTGCACTTTCTCGTCCTTGACGACCGGAAACGGCTGCTGCTGGCGGGTATCCCAGATGTTGGCCATGGCCTGGCCCTGCGGCAGCAGCTCGTCGCCCCAGGTGTAGGTGGCCTGCTCCAGCCCGCCGCGCGCGGCGAATTCCCATTCGGCCTCGGTGGGCAGGCGCTTGCCGGCCCAGCGGGCATAGGCCTGCGCGTCTTCGTACGACACCTGCACGACCGGGTGGTCGTCCTTGCCGTCGATGCCGCTGCCCGGCCCTTGCGGATGGCGCCAGCTGGCGCCCGGCACGAAGCGCCACCAGCGCGAATAGTCGCGCAGCGAGACTTCGCTCCGGGTGCCCACGAATACCATGGCGCCGGGCGCCAGCTGGCTGTCGTCCGGACGCGGCGTGCCGGGCGGCAGCTGCGGCCGCAGGTCTTCCCAGCGCGGCTTGCGTTCGGCGGTCGTCAGGTAGCCGGTGGCTTGCACGAAGCGGCGGAACTGTGCGTTGGTGACATCGTGCACGTCCATCCAGAACCCGCTGACCCGCACCTGGTGCGCGGGGCGCTCGTTGGGCTGCGACAGCTTGTGGTCATTGCCCATGAGGAACTGGTGGCCGGGAATCCAGGCCATGCCGGCCGGCCCCGCCTTGCCGTCGCCCAGCCTGACGGCGGGCGCCTGCGGCGCATCGGACGTGCTCGCCACATAGGCGCCCAGCGCGCCCGCGGCGCCCACGATGGCCGCCATGGCCAATGCGATCTTCAGCTGCTGCTTCACGGCCCTTCTCCGTCACGCGTCTGAGAACGGAGCGCCCCACAGAGGCGCCATCGCCAACACGGTACCGCCAAGGCTTGCCAGATCCAGCTGAATGTCCCCCGATCCGCGCCCAGGGAGATATTCGACCCTGGCAGGATACCCAGTTTTGTTTTCAGTTGTCATCAACTTTGGGGCAATCGGTAACCTTGCGCACCGGCTTGACGGCCCTGGGGAATCGGCAGAAACTCGCCGGGCAGGCAGCGAGCCAGCGCGCATCCACCGACCAGCCCCCCATGCTCCGGATGCCATCCGCCGCCTGGCTGCTCGTCCGTCCGGCTTCCTACGCAGCGATCGTGGAGACAATATGCGCAGCAGGTTTGCATGGCGCGTTTGCAACGCCGGTCTGGCCCTGGCGCTGGCCGCCCTGCCCGGCGCGGCACGCGCCACCGAAGGCGCGCTGGGCAGGCTGGTCACGGGCACGACGGTGCAGCCCAATGCCGGTGTGGTGTCGCCGCAACCCATTACGGTGCTGAGCCTGGGCCAGCTCTATCTCGACGGCAGGATAGGCGGCAGCCGCGAAGTGCCGGTGGCGGGCAAGACCTCGCTGGGCCTGGACGCCGAAATGGCCCTGACCCTGGCCACGCTCATGAAGACCTGGGACACCGGCCCCGGACGCTGGAACTTCGCCTCCAGCCTGACCGTCCCCTACCTGTGGCTCAAGACCACCGCCACGCTGGCCGGCGAGCGCGGACGCGCGGCCCGCGAAAGCGACATCGCGTCCAATCTGTTCGACCTGAACTTCACGCCCCTGATCGCCGGCTACCACTTCTCCGAGACCCAGCACCTGGCCCTGAGCCTGAGCATCTGGGCGCCCACGGGCAAGTACGACGCCGACGCGCTGGCCAACCCCAGCCTGAACAACTGGACCTTCATTCCGCAGGTCGCCTATACCGGCATGTTCCCCG
The DNA here is from genome assembly GCF_900636925.1 of Bordetella bronchiseptica. Classification (NCBI taxonomy): domain Bacteria; kingdom Pseudomonadati; phylum Pseudomonadota; class Betaproteobacteria; order Burkholderiales; family Alcaligenaceae; genus Bordetella; species Bordetella bronchiseptica. Next base: position 2,503,916 of record NZ_LR134326.1, on the reverse strand, counting down.
AACACGGCCTGCAGCTCGACGCCGTGGCCAACGTGCAGTTCTATACCCGCAATACGGCCACCGACTACCGCAACGCGCCGATCTTCGGCCTGGAGCTGATGGGCCGCAAGCTGTTCGGCAACGGCGTGGGCGCCGGGCTCATCGTCGGCACCCAGCAGCAGCTGGGGCCGGACAAGGGCCCGACGGCCGACCGCCTCAACGGCTTCGAGGGCCGCGACTGGGCGCTCGGCCCCATCCTCACCTATGACCGCAAGCTGGCGGACCAGCGTTCGCTGTCGTTCAGCCTGCGCTGGACCCCCACCATCAGCAGCACGCGCCGGCTCGACAGCGACAGCACCGTGCTGGGCACCGTCGCGCTGATCTTCTGACCCGCCGGGATCTCGCGGACTTTCCAGGCCGCGCCGCGCGGCCGCGCGCATTCATAAAATATTCTGCTGAATCCATAAAAAGATTTGGTTTTGCCCGCCCGCCCGGGTCTGCCTTAATGTGCGCCTGGCGCGGGCGAGATCGTCGCCTGCCTTCAGTCACGACAACAAGATGGAGACTCGCATGCGATTGATTCGCCGATTTGCCCATGCCTTGGCCGTGGTGGGCTCGGCTGGATTCCTGGCCGCCCCGGCGGCCGCCAGTACCGGTACCTACCCCGACAAGCCGATTCACCTGCTGGTGGCGTTCTCCACCGGCGGCGTGCTGGACACGCTGGCGCGCACCATGGCCAGCGAACTGTCCACCCGCTACGGCCAGTCGATCGTGGTGGAAAACCGCACCGGCGCCAGCGGCAATATCGGCACCGACCTGCTGGCGCGCGCCAAGCCCGATGGCTACACCATCGGCATGGGCACCATCGCCACCCACGGCATCAACCCCGCGCTCTATGGCGAGCGCCTGCCCTACGATCCGGTCAAGGGTTTCACCCCGCTGGCCCTGCTGGCCGAGCAGACCAATATCGTGCTGGTCAACAACGACCTGCCGGTAACCTCGATCCCGACATTGATCGAATACCTGCGCGCCAACCCCGGCAAGGTCGCCTATGGGTCGGCCGGCAACGGCAGCTCGCAGCACCTGTCGGGCCAGCTGTTCAAGCTGGCCGCCGGCGTCGAGCTGCTGCACGTGCCGTATCGCGGCAGCGTGCCGGCGCTGACCGACCTGGTGTCGGGCCAGGTGCAGCTGATGTTCGTCGACGTGCCCGCGGCGCTGCCCTTCATCAAGAGCGGCAAGGTGCGCCCGATCGCGGTCACCGCCGCGCATCGCTCGTCGGCCTTCCCCGATCTGCCCACGGTGGCCGAGCAAGGGCTGGAAGGCTTCAACGTGCGCGCCTGGTTCGGCGTGCTGGCTCCGGCGGGCACGCCCGCGCCGATCGCCGAGAAACTGTCGGCTGATATGATCGCCGCCGTGCAGCAGCCGGCCATCCGCGAGCGCCTGGAAGCGCTGGGCATGGACATCAAGACGCTCGATGGCCCGGCCTTCGGCCAGTTCATCCAGGACGAGATCGCCCGCTGGGACGAGATCGTCAAGCGCTCGGGCACCCGGCTCGAATGAACCATCGGGCCGGGCCGAAGCGGCCCGGCCCTCACCAGGACACACTATGGGACGACTTTCGGGGCGCAACGCCCTCATCACCGGCGCGGCCGTCGGTATCGGCGCGGCCATGGCGCGCCGCTTCTGCGCCGAGGGCGCGAGCGTGCTGCTGGGCGATATCGATGCCGAGCGCGGCCAGGCGCTGGCCGCGGAGCTGGCCGCAACCGGCGCGCGCGCGCGTTTCGCGCGCCTGGACGTGACCGACGAGGACAGCGTGCGGCAAGCGATGGAGCTGGCCGAGGCCGAGCATGGGCCGCTGCACATCCTGGTCAACAACGCCGGCGGCTCCAGCCTGAACGACCGCTCGGTGGTGGAATTCGCGCTGGAGGAATTCTGGCGCGCCATCAACATCGACCTGCTGGGCACCGTGCTGTGCTGCCGCCATGCCATCCCGCGCATCGCCGCGGCCGGCGGCGGCGCGGTCGTCAACATGGGGTCGATCGCGGCCCTGCGCGGCCTGAAAGGGCGCGACGCCTACACGGCCGCCAAGGGCGGCGTGCATGCGCTCACGCGCTCGATGGCGGTGGAGTTCGCCGAGCAGCGCGTGCGCTGCAACGCCATCGCGCCCGGCGCCGTGCTGTCCGAGCGCATGGCGCGCTTCATCGATGAGGATCCGCGCGTGGCCGCGGCGGTGTCGCGCCACCTGCTGGGCCTGCCCGAACCAGACGAAATCGCCGCGATGGCGGTGTTCCTGGCCAGCGAGGAATCGCGCCACGTGACCGGCTCGATCTTCCAGATCGACGGCGGGCGCGCCGCGGCCGCGTAAGAACCGCGCAACGGCCGCGCCGCGACGACCGGCGCGCGCCGCGCCCCGGCCCAGTAACCCTGAGCGCGTCACCGGTACTGGCCGATCCGCCCGCCGCCCTGCCTAGAATCGGCAGGAGCGTGTCTTTCAAGGGAGCGGCCTGCGGGCCGCGTCGATGCGGCGCTCCATCGTCCTTTCGGCGGACTACTTATGGTCGAGGCCATCGAGACGTTCCATTGGGGCGCCATATTCCAGATCGTTCTGATCGACATCCTGCTCGGCGGCGATAACGCCGTCGTGATCGCGCTGGCCTGTCGCAACCTGCCGCACCGGCAACGCATCAAGGGCATCCTGTGGGGCACGGCCGGCGCGGTGCTGCTGCGCGTGCTGCTGATCGCCTTCGCGCTGGTCCTGCTCGACATTCCGTTTCTCAAGGCCCTGGGCTGCCTGCTGCTGGTCTGGATAGGCGTCAAGCTGCTGGCCCCGCATGAGGACGCGCACGGCAACATCACCGGCGGCACCTCGGTGCTGGCCGCGATCCGCACCATCATCCTGGCCGATTTCGCCATGAGCCTGGACAACGTCATCGCCATCGCCGGCGCGGCCCAGAACGCGCAGGCCGACCACCAGCTGTACTACGTGATCTTCGGGCTGTGCGTGAGCGTGCCCATCATCGTCTGGGGCAGCACGCTGGTGCTCAAGCTGATCGACCGCTTCCCGCTGGTCGTCACCCTGGGCGCCGGCCTGCTGGGCTGGATCGCCGGCGGCATGCTCATCACCGACATCTACGTGGTCGAGCGCTGGGGCGAGCCCGCGCCCATGCTGAAGCTGGCCGTGGAAGCCGCCGGGGCGCTGGTGGTGGTGGCGGCCGGCAAGTGGCTGGCGGCCCGCCGCCGCCATGCCCGGCCGGCCCACGACGAATCGGCCTCCACCACGCCGGGCGGCTAGCCGTCCGAAACCGGCGCCGGCGCCGCCCGCACGGCGAACACCGCGTTGGCCTTGAGCATCAGCCTGTCTTCGACCTGCAGCAGGCAAGTGGCGTAGATGAGCCGGCGCCCCTGCTTGTCGATGCGCACCTGCGCCTGCAGCCAGTCGCCCGGCTTGACCGCGCTCAGGTATTCGACCGACATCTGCACCGTCACCACCGACGCCTGTGCCCGCCGCGAGATACAGTAGCCCAGCGCGCTGTCGGCCAGCGTGGCCAGCAGCCCGCCGTGCGCGATGCCGTGCATGTTGGTATGCGGCGGTCCCACGCGCACGGCCAGCGCGTCGTCGGCCTCGCGCACGTAGAAGGTGCCTAGATCGGCCAGATGGGCCATGAAGGGGCTGCCCGGCCGCCAGGGCGCGAAACCGTCGGGAATGGAATCGTTCATAAACAGGGATGGTTGGAGGAATGCCATCCAGCGTACCACCAGCCCGGCGTGCGTGCGCGCTCATGGGCTGCGGAAATCACTTCCGTGTTTTATTTAATATATTTAATATCAATAAGTTAAGTATATTTTTTAATCTTGATTATTTAAAGTGACTTCTAAACAAATGGTAGCCCGGACGAGCCGGGCTGCGGCGCCTTGCGCCGCAGCCCATGGGAGCGCGCAAGGAGAATTATGCTGATGAACGCATAATTTTCAGATTAACTGCTAAAATATGCTACCGATCGCATAAATTAAGACGTGCTCATCAGATCGCTGCTCTTCGATTTATGCGTTTCACAGCATTTTTTTCTTGGTCGGGTGTATTTTATGCCTCTTGCCGCATATATTTCGATGAAGACCTTGCCGGACGTGGGCGCGCGCTTCAGAACCTTGCGCAAACAGGCCCGCAAAACCCAGCGCGAGCTGGCCGCCGCGACGGGCATGCGCCAGGAAGCCATCTCCCGCTTCGAGGCCGGTTCGGCGAGCGACTTTTCCCTGAACAAGCTGCTGACGCTGCTGCAGGCCCTGGACCTGGAATTCGACTTCAAGCCGGCCGTGCGCCGCCCCGATCTCGACGATCTGCTGGCCGAGCGACGCGGCCGCCTGGACGACGCCAAGGACCCGTCTTGAAGCTGAACGTCTTCGTCCACGGGACCCGAGTCGCCCTCCTCGACAGCCCCGATGGCTTCCAGCATCGGCTGGCCTACCTGCCCGAAACGGACCCGGCCAGATTCGCATCGCTGACGATGCCGGTGCGCGCCGAGCCCTGGCGCTGGCCAACGCTGCATCCCTTCTTCCAGGTAAGCCTGCCCGAGGGATTTCTTCTCATGCTGCTCAAGGAGCAGCTCGGTCCCCAACTGGGCGCCAGGCAGCTGGATCTGCTGGCAGTCGTCGGCCCGAACATGATCGGCCGCGTCCAGGTCAGCGCGGGCGCGACGCTCGAGCCCGCGATGGCACTCGAGAGCCTGGATCCGCTGCTGCACGGGCCGGCATCGCAACAGGTCTTTCTGGAACTGATGGCCCAATACGCCGCCTCCGGCGTCTCGGGCGTGGTCCCCAAATTCCTCACGCCGGCAACCCAGGCGCTCTTTCGCAAGGGCACCATCGCCACCGAGCGGCATATTGTCAAGGGCAGCTCCCAGCATCAACCCTTCGTGGCCCTCAACGAGCATCTTTGCATGACGGCCGCGCAAGGCACCGGCATCCCGGTGGCACGCACCAGAGTGTCCGACGACGGACAAGTGCTGGTGGTCGAGCGATTCGACATCGATCCGGCTACCGGCCGCCGCCTGGGCTTCGAGGACTTCTGCAGCCTGCTGGGCCTGTCGGCCGACGAAAAATACGACAGCACCTGGGAGCGCGTGGCCCGCGTGGCCAGCGATTACGTGCGGCCGGAAGGACGGCTGCAAGCCCGCACCCAATTGGCGATCACGCTGCTGCTGAGTTTCGCATTGGGCAACGCGGATTGCCACGCTAAGAATCTTGCCCTCGTCTATGACACGATCGACGACGTGCGCATCGCACCGGTCTATGACATGTTGACGATTCTTGCCTACGACCGCTATGCGGCCAATCCGCCCGGCATGGCCCTCGATGGCCGCAAGTCATGGACCATGTCCAAGGCCTTGTGGCGTTACCTGCAGCAGCACCTCGGTTTCGCGCCCGCTGCGCAGCGCGAGCTGGTCGACCGGGTGTGTTCGGCGATCGCCGACACCGTGCCGCAACTCAAGGCGCACATCCGCCATACGCCGGGTTTCGAGCCGGTCGGCTTGCGCATGCTGTGGGAATGGAACGAGGGTATGAAGCGGCTGAGCGAACGCCGGCAGATCGCCGTTCCCGACTGGGTCGCAACGGCGCGCGACGAGGGGCTGCCACGGCCCGCTCCCGCCGCGCACTTTGCCGCGCAACGCATCGGCGAGTCGCCGCTGCTGGCGCCACGCAGGCGCCGCCAGCCGGCGCGGCCGCCATCCTGAGCGGCGTTGCGGGTTCAATGCATGGAATGCCCGCCAGGCCGCTTTCTCAGGCCTGCCCGGCGACTTCCTGCTGGACCAGGAAAGGCAGCATGGCGTCGCGGGTCTGTTCCATGTGCTTGAGCAGCACGCGCACCGCGCCATCGGCGTCGCCGTCCAGGATGCGCTGCAGCAGGTCGTCGTGCTCGGTCTCGAGCTCCGCCGCCACGGCCGCCAGGGGCAACAGCGCGCGCTGGTAGATGGCCGAGGCCTCGGCCAGCTGGCGCACGATCTGCAGCAGCCGGGGGCTGCCGCAGGCGCGCATCATGACGAGGTTGAACTCCTCGTGGCGCGCCAGCCATTCCGGGTTCAGCTTCTGCGGGTCGTCGGGCGAGACCACGGCGGTGCCGCCCAGGCGATGGTGCGCGGCCACCACGTCCGACTGCCAGTTGAGGTCGCCGCGCGCGATCGACTGGCGCAGCGCCAGGCTCTCGACCACGCCGCGCTGCTCGAACAGATCCACCAGATCCTCGGCCGACAGCCCGCGCACCGCGAACCCGAATTGGGGCTGCAGCTCGACCAGTTGCTCGCCGGCCAGGCGATTGAGGGCCTCGCGCACGACATTCAGGCTGACGCCGTGCTGCTCGGATAGCTGGGAAACCTTGAGCCGCTGGCGCGGCATGAATTGTCCGGTAAGGATCTGCGCGCGCAATTGCGCGTAGACCTCGGCATTGAGTGTGCGCCCGTTCTTCGCGTTTTTCATGATGTGGCTGACCAATAGTGCGGCAATGGTAGCACACGCGGCACCCATAACTGATTTTCAATGCAAGTATAGATTCTACTGTACGGGTTTACGCGGTGTTGTTTTGATCGATTTGAATACATAGAATCCATTTTAATTCGAAACAACCATTGCCATGCCATGTCCCTACCCGACGGATACACCCTCTCGCATCTCCCCTTCGAAGGCACGCAATGCGCCTACCTGCGCGGCGGCAGCGGGCCGACGCTGCTGCTGGTGCATGGCTCAGGTCCGGGCGCGTCCAGCCTGGGCAATTGGCGCGCGGTGCTGCCGGCGCTGGCGCGCCGCTTCGACGTGGTCGCCATGGACCTGGTCGGTTTCGGGCAGAGCGGCCGCAAGCCCGCCGCGCCGTATTTCGATTTCGACATGTGGGTTCGCCAGGTACGCGCCATGATGTCCCACCTGGGCGAGGGGCCGATCGGGCTGGTCGGCCACTCGCTGGCCGGCGCCCTGGCGCTGACGGTGGCCAGCGGCAATCCGGCGGTGCGCGGCGTGGTGGCCACCGGCACCATGGGCATCCCCTTCGCGCCGAACGACGCGACGCGCCGCACCTGGAAGTGCCCGCGCAGCCGCCCGGAACTGGTGCGGGCGCTGCAGGGGTTGATCCACGACCATTCGGTCATCGACGAGGCCTATCTCGCCGTGCGCGAGCCGGTCATCTTCGCGCCGGGCTATGCCGATTACTTCGACGCCATGTTCGACGCCGCGCCCGCAACCTATATCGCCGCGGCCACGCTGTCGGAACGGACGCTGCGCGGCATCCGCTGTCCGGTGACGCTGCTGCACGGGCGCGACGACGCCGCCTTCCCGCCCGCCGCCTCGCAACGGATCGCAGAACAGCTGGCCGATGCCGACCTGGTGCTGCTGGCCGGTTGCTCCCATTCGGTGGCCTTCGAGCGGCCGGACGTTTTCCTCGCCATGGTGCACCAGCGGTTTGGCGCACTTCCCTACTTTCTCTGAATATCCCCATGAAAACAGGCTACGTACTCAAAGGCAGGGTCATCGACGGCACGCTCGGTCCGGCGCTGGAGCAAGGCGCCGTCGTCACCGAGGGCGAGCGCATCGCCTGGGTCGGCCCGCAATCGGGCTTGCCCGCGCAATACGCCGGCGACCGCCATACGGTGGTGGATCTGCCCGGGCGCACCATCATGCCCGGCCTGATCGACGCCCATACCCATATCTCCTTCGGCGAGTCCCGCTCGGAGGAAGAGAATGCGCTTTATACGCCGGTCGAGTTCCGCACCGCCAAGGCGCTGTGGTATGCCCGCAAGGTGCTGCAGGCCGGCGTGACCAGCGCCTTCGACGCGGCCACCAGCTACAACATCGCCCAGGCGGTGCGCGACGCCATCGACACCGGCATGTTCGAGGGCCCGCGCTTCACGGTCTCGGGCAAGCAGCTGACCAATCACCAGGGGCTGGAGGATTCGTTCCCCAACGAAATGGCGTTTCCGCCCGGGCAAAGCGCGGTGCTGGTCAAGACGCGCGAGGACCTGGTCGAGGCGATCCGCTACCAGGTCAAGGACGAGGTCGACGCCATCAAGGTATCGGGGTCGAACGACAACCTGATCACGCCCGATGCGCTGGGGTCGTCGGCGTTCACCTACGAAGAATTCAAGATCATCGCCGACGAGACCCATCGCCTGGGGCGCCTGTGCAGCGTGCACGCCCGCTCGCGCGACGCGGCGCTGTATGCCGCGCAGGCCGGCTTCGACAATCTGTTCCACGCTTCGTACATCGACGACGAAGGCATCGAGGCATGCCTGAAGAACGGGTGCGTGATCACGCCGACGCTGACCCTGCTGGTCAACCTGGTCGAAGCCAAGCAATCGCACGCGGGGGCGTCCAGCGCCCAGGCCTTCCGCCAAGAGATCGAGGCGGCCAGCGTGAATCTGCGGCGCGCCTACGACGCGGGCGTGCCCCTGCTGGCCGGCAGCGAGAGCGGCTGGTCGCCGGTGCCGTACGGCCACTGGCACGCGCGCGAGATGGAGATCTTCGTCAAGCTGCTGGGCCTGACGCCGCTGCAGGCCATCCACGCCAATACGCTGGCCTGCACACGCCTGCTGGCGCGCCACGGCCACGAGGTCGGCAAGCTGGAGGCCGGCCGCCTGGCCGACGTGCTGGTGCTGCCGGGCAATCCGCTCGAGGACATCACCTTGTTGCAGCGGCCCAGCCGCTTCGACTACATCTTCAAGGGCGGCACGCCGGTGGACCGCACCGCGCCGGCGCCGCGCGTGCGCAAGTGGTACGAACGCACCAAGATCTTCCTGGCCGGCGTCTATGAGTACGACCAGGAGAACGCCTGCGGGCGCCTGGTGCAGTGACCTTCCGATTCTTCCCAACCGGGCGCCGCGCGGCGCCTTCCCCCAAGGACATGAACATGAGTCAAGCAGCCGTGCAGTATCTCAACCCCGAAGGCGCCGCGCCGGCGCAGGGCCTGTACTCGCACGCCACGCGCGTGCGCGCGGGCGACCTGTACTTCGTCGCCGGGCAACTGGCGGTGGGCCGCGACGGCGCCGTGGCCGGCGTCGGCGATTTCGAGGCGCAATTCGACCAGGTGTTCGGCAACCTGCGCGATGTGCTGGCCGGCCTGGGCGTCGATTTCAACGACGTGGCCAAGTTCACGACCTACCTGGTGCACTCGCAGGACATCCCGCGCTTCATGCGCAAGCGCGCCGAACTGTTCCCCACGCTGTTCGCCGGCAAGGCCTATGCGCCCAACACCCTGCTCATCGTGGACCGGCTGGTCAAGGAAGAGTTTCTCATCGAAGTCGAGGCGGTCGTGCGCGCGCGCGACTGATCCCCACCCGCAACGGAATCCAACGTGAAATACATCAGCTTCGAACTGCCCGACGGCCGCCGCCATGCCGGCGTCATGACCGGCCCGGACACCCTCGTCGACCTCACCGACGCCATGGACCTGCCCGACCTGCTGACCTTGCTGCAACGGCACGGGCAACTGGCCGGCGACGTCGCCCGGCTGGCCGCGCAGGCGCGCCATACGGTGGCGCTGGACGCGGTGCGCGTGCTGGCGCCGCTGCCCAATCCGCCGCGCAATGTGTTCTGCGTGGGCAAGAACTACCACGAGCATGCCCGCGAGTTCGCCCGCAGCGGCTTCGACTCCAGCGCGGCGGCCGGCGCCGTTCCCGCCGCGCCCATCATCTTCAGCAAGCCGCCCTCGTCGGTCAGCGGGCCGGGCGACGCCATCGACACCGCGCTCGATCCGTGCGATTCGGTCGATTACGAAGCCGAGCTGGCCGTGGTGATCGGCAAGGCCGGGCGCGTCGCCCCGGACGACGACCCGTGGTCTTTCGTGTTCGGCTACACGCTGGTCAACGACGTGACCTCGCGCGGCCTGCAGAAACGCCATAGCCAATGGCTGCTGGGCAAGGGCATCGACGGGTACTGCCCGATGGGCCCCGCCCTGGTCAGCGCCGACGAGATCGGCGACATCGGCGCCCTGGAAATCACCTGCGAGGTCAATGGCGAACTGCGCCAGTCCGCCCGCCTGTCGGACCTGATCTTCGACATTCCCACCCTGGTGCGCGCCATCGGCGCATCCATCACGCTGCAGCCCGGCGACGTGATCGCCACCGGCACGCCCGTGGGCGTGGGCATCGGCTTCACCCCGCCCAAGTACCTGCGCCGCGGCGACGTGGTGCGCGTGCGCGCCGAACCGATCGGCGTGCTGGAAAACCCTGTCATCTGACCCTGCGCCGCCCCTGACGGCCATTCGGGAGTTGCCGCCATGATGCATTCCGAAGGCGCCGCCAGCGCGGCGCCCTCCCCCCAGCCGCCGCCGCTGTTGCGCTTGCGGCAGATCAGCAAGCGCTTCGGCGCCACCCAGGCGCTGGACGATGTGTCCGTATCGTTCGAGGCCGGCAAGGTGCACTGCCTGCTGGGCGAGAACGGCGCGGGCAAATCGACCATAGGCAAGATCGTCGCCGGGCTGTTTGCGCCGGACAGCGGCGCGCTGCTGCTCGACGGCCACGAAGTGCGCCTGGCCGACGCCAGCGAGGCGCGCCGGCGCGGCATCGCCGTCGTGTACCAGGAGCTGTCGCTGGCGCCGGACCTGTCGGTGCGCGCCAACCTGTGCCTGGGCGCCGAGGCCGGGCGCCGGCCCTGGTCGCCCTTGCGGCGCGGCGCCGAGACCGCGCAAGTCGGCGCCGTGCTGGCGCGGCTGGGGCTGGACCTGGACATGGAAGCGCCGGTGCGCCAGCTGCCCGCCGGCGTGCAGCAGCTGGTGGAGATCGCCAAGTCGCTGATGAGCAGCCCGCGCATCGTGATCTTCGACGAGCCGACCGCCATGCTGGGCGCGGCCGAGAAGCAGCGCTTCTTCGAGGTGGTGCGCGGCCTGCGCGCCGACGGCATCGCCTGCATCCTGGTCACCCACCACATGGACGACGTCGAAGCGGTGGGCGATTGCGTCACCATCATGCGCAATGGCCGGCGCGTCGACTCGTTCGACCTGCACGCCGGCATCACCAGCGACGCGGTGCTGGAGAAACTGACCGGACGCCGCGAAGTGCTGGCGGCCGCCGCCGAGGCGCCGCGCCGGCTCGGCGCCACCCGGCTGCGCATCGCGCTGCCGGCCGGCGGCGGGCTGGCCGGCATCGAAGCGCGCGCCGGCGAGGTGGTGGGCTTCTATGGCGTGCTGGGCTGCGGCGCGGGCGAACTGATGTACGGCCTGGTGGGCCTGGACGGACCGCCGCGCGCCGACTACTACCTGGACGACGCCCCTTATCGGCCGCGCAATCCGGCCGCGGCCTTGCGCCAGGGCGTGGGGCTGCTGCCGGCCGGCCGCCAGAGCCACGGCGTGCTGACCGGCCGCTCGATCCGCGAGAACCTGATGCTGACCCAGCTCGACCGCGTCAGCCGCTGGCAATGCATCGATCCGGCCCGCGAGGCCGCCTGGGCGCGCGAACAGCTCGAACGCGCCGGCGTCAAGCACGGCGACCCCGCCGACCCGATCGAAAGCCTGAGCGGCGGCAACCAGCAAAAGGCCTTGCTGGCCCGCGCCCTGGGCGCGGCGCGCCGGCTGTTGCTGCTGCACGAACCCACGGCCGGCGTGGACATCCTGGCCAAGCAGCACATCCACGAACTGGTGCGCGCGGCGGCCGCGCAGGGGTTGACCGTCGTGGTGCTGTCCAGCGACCTGCCCGAGGTGATCGCCCTGTGCGACACCGTCTACACCTTCTTCCACGGCGCGGCCGTCGCGCGCTACGCGCAGCCCGGCCCCGATTGCCAACCCCACATCCTCGCCGATGTCCTCGGCCAACGGGAGTCCCAGCATGCTCACTAAGACCCTGGCCGTATCCCGCGCCGCGCGCCCCGCGCCGGCCGCGCGCCTGGCCGACGCCATCCTGCCGCTGATCATCGCGTTGATCGCGCTGGTCGCCAGCCTGATCGAACCGCGTTTCGCCTCGCTGGACAACCTGACCAACCTGGCCTGTCAGCTGGTGCCGCTGCTGATCCTGTCGGTCGGGCAGGCGTTCGCCATCCTGCGCGGCGGCCTGGACCTGTCCATGTCGTCCGTGCTGTCGCTGGCGGGCGTGGCCGGCGTGCTGGCCATGCCCGCCTGGGGCGTCGCGGCGGGGCTGGCGGTGATGCTGGCCGTGGGGCTGGCCGCCGGCGTCGTCTCGGGCTTCATCATCGCGCGCTTTCGCACCACCCCGCTGGTGGTCACCCTGGGCATGCTGTCGGTGACCCAGGCCATCGCGCTGATCCTGTCCGGCGGCGTTCCCATCTACGACGTGCCGGCGCCCTATGTGAACGCGGTGGGCTTCGGCAGGACCCTGGGCCTGCCCAACATGGTCTGGATCGCCGCCGCCGTGACGCTGGCCGCCGCCTTCGCGCTCAAGCGCACCGTGTTCGGCCGCTACGTCTACGCGCTGGGTTCGAGCGAGTCGGCGGCGTCCAAGGCCGGCGTGAACGTGCAGCGCTACACGGTGATGGTGTATGCCGCCAGCGGCCTGTGCGCCGCGGTGGGCGCCGTGGTGCTGACCGCCTGGACCAGTTCGGCCCAGCCGGTGGCCGTGCCCGGCCTGACGCTGCAATCGATCGCCGCCGTCGTGCTGGGCGGCGTCGCGCTGACCGGCGGCAGCGGCAGCATCGTGCAGGTCTTTCTGGGCGTGCTGGTGCTGTCCGTGCTCTCCAATGCCATGAACATCACCGGCGTATCGGCGTACTTCCAGACGCTGGTCGTCGGCGTGGTCATCATCATCGCGGTCATCCTGGACCGCTTTCGTCGAAGCTGAACCGGGCCCGCGCCCGTCACACCACAAGGGGAATACAACCATGACACTCTTCGGCAAAACCTCGCGCAGGCCGGGCCTGCCGCGCCAGGCCGCCGGCCTGGCCCTGGCGGCGTGCGCCCTGGCCAGCCTGCCGGCGCAGGCCAAGGAATCCGACGGCGACCGCCTGCAGGGCATCGTCGAACCCATCGTCGCCAGGCAGCCTCTCAAGCTGGGCGTGACCGTGGTGCACCTGCTGGACAATTTCTACAAGGGCATCGCCTACGGCATCGTCGACGAAGCGCGGCGCAGCAACGTGGAAGTGGTGCAGGTGGCGGTGGCCGGCGCCTACGGCAACGTGCAGCAGCAGTTCGCGCAACTGCAGTCGTTCAAGACCCTGGGCGTGGACTACGCCGTGCTGTCGCCGGCGGCCTATTCGGGCTACGACCCGGTGGTCGCCGACCTGGCTAGGTCCGGCATCAAGACCATTTCCGCCGGCATCCCGGTCAACAGCGACAAGATCGCCTTCGGCGTGCTGCAGGACGACACCCTGATCGGCAAGGTGCTGGGCAAGGCGCTGTGCGACGACGGCGCGCAGGGCAAGCAGGTCATCGTCGTGCCCGGAGCCGCCGGGCTGGAATGGTCGCGGCTGCGCTACGAAGGCTTCAAGGAAGTGGCCTCCGCCTGCGGCGCCAAGCTGACGCCGGCGGCCTTCCGCGGCGAAATGAGCCTGGCCGACGGCATGGCGCAGACGCAGGACCTGCTGATGCGCACCCCGGACGCCGAATACGTGTTCACCCCGGTCACCTTCCTGGGCATGGGCGCGGTGCGCGCGGCCCGCCAGGCCAACCGCCCCGTCAAGGTGCTGACCTCGGCCATGGTCAAGGAGAACGAAGCCATGATCCGCGAGGGCCGCCTGCTCGCGGTCGCCTCCGAGCCGGGCGTCATCATGGGGCGCCTCATTGTCCAGTACGCCATCCGCGAACACGAAGGACTGCCCATGCCGCCGCTGGACAAGCCGACCCGCAGCGTGCCCTACCCGCACTTCAACGTCCCCATCACCGTGGTGGACAAATCCAACGTCGACACCCACCCGTACGCGTTCTACGACTATCCGCCGCAGGGCTGGAGCATCGAGACCGCCAGATAGCGGATGCGCCCGCCCCCCAAATGGGGGGCGCGCGCGCGCCGGCGCGGCCTCACAATCGTTCCCGAAAGCGTCGCGCCGGGCGCACATACGGGAGACGAACATGTGGACCTTGCTGCGCAACAGGCTGCCTGCGCTACTGCTCGGGTTCTGGCTGGCCGCGCCAGCGCAGGCCTTCGACGCCTTCGAATGCGATTGCGCGCAGCAGGTCGGCACCTGCAGCGCCACGGTCAGGATCCTGAAAACGGGGGGCAGCGCGCCATCCTACTCGGCCGAGCTGCTGGTGCAAAGCTCCGCCCCCGCCTGCTCGCGCGTGTCGTACCTGATCGACCAGACGCCCTACACCACGGTGCTGACACGGCGCAACCAGGACACCGAATCGACCTCCGGCACCTCGCCCATCAAGGCGGCCAACGTCAAGGTGCAAGGCTGCGCCATCTGCGCCCGCAAGAGCGCCTTCGCGGCCAGCGAGTCCGCCCCGGCGCCCGACGATAGCGGCGCGTCCCGGGCGTTCTCCGCCGGCCTGGCACCCGGCGGCTTCGACCCCGCATCGAAGCAGGCCGGCTTCGATGCGGCAGTGTCCGGTGGCAGGGCGCGCGACGCCTCCTTCAACAGCATCATCTCGGGCCTGGGTGCCGCAGCGGCGATCACCTCCGCCGCCGCGCAGGCGCGGCAGGCTGGCGCGCAACAGCCGCCCGCCACGCCGTCGAGATCGGGCTACTCGCCCCAGTACGACCTGCGCTCGGCCGGTCCTCAGGGCGGCGGGCGCTGCCCGGACCCGTCCGCGCCCGGCTGCCCCTACCACCTCGGCACCTACGATCCGCTGGGAGCGCCAAAGTGACCGCCGATCGCATGCGCCGCCTGCCCGGCGCCCTGATGCGGCTATGCGCTCTCTCGTGCGCCCTGCTGCTGGCAGCCTGCGCCGGGGCGCCGCCCATTCCGCCGCAAAAGGACGCCGCCGCCGGCATCTTCCCCGGCGAGCGCCCCAAGTCGCCGCTGGCCAAGGTGCCGGCCGGACCCGACGTCAAGGCGGTGGCGGTACTGAGCGAAAACACCCTGGCCAACGCGGCCTGGAAACGGAAAATCCACGATAACGCGCGCGCCATGGCGCAGGGCAAACGCTTCGGCGACGCCACGATCGCCAGCGCCGGGGCTGAACTGTTCGACCCCGATTACCCGCTGGCCTGGGTCGCGGCATCCCTGAAGCGCTATTTCGGCAGCGTCGAACAGGTAAGCCTGGCCCAACTGCCGCAGGCCAGCGGCGACGTGCTGGCGATCGTCGATGTCTATGCGTATCCGGCGGACGATTCGGTCGCCCGCATCAAGGTCGCCTTCTTCGACCGGGAGCTGCGGCACATTGCCGACGCCAGCGGCGAAGACGCGCAGCATTTCAACATGTGGGCGCGCACCGGCGGCGCCACCGCCATCGCCGAAGGCTATCGCCGCGAGAACGAAGTCCTGATGCGCGCGCTGCGCAAGTTCGATGCGTCGCTGGCGCAACAGGTCAGCGGCCCGCCGGCGCAAGCGGCCGGCGGCTACGACGCCTGCCTGCAGCGCGCCCTCGCCGCGCAGGATCCGCAACTGCGGGTGGCCGCCATGGCTGCCTGCGACGCGGCGCGCTGAGTGCAGGCTAGCCCGGCGCCATGCGCGCCTGGCGTGCGGCCACCACCTCCCGCACGCAGCGCGCGAAGCGGTGCGACAGGTGCGGATGCGCGTCGAACTCCGGATAGGCGACGCAGACCTCGAACCCCACCTCCGGCCGCAGCGCCAGGATGCGCACCCGGCGCAAGTCGGCGCCCAGCGCGGTGAGCGAATCCACCAGGGCCACGCCCAGGCCGGCGGTAGCCAGCTTGAGGGCCACATGGAACTGCTCGATCTCGACGTGGTTGTCCGCGTCCAGCGCCTGGCCGGCGCACAGCTCGGCCAGCCGGCGGCCCATGGGATGGCGCCGCTCCGGCACGAACACAGCGCTGTCGCGCAGGTCGGCCAGCGTGACGTGGTCGCGCCCGGCGTAGCGGTCGGCCGGCGCCACGCAGACCAGCATGCCGCGGCCCACCGTTTCCTGGCGGATCAGCGCCTGCGGCGCGCAGCGGTAGACCAGGCCGATATCGGCATCGCGCAGCAGCAAGGCGGCCAGGATGTCGCCCGAGTAGCCGGTCTTGACCGTCATGCGCGCATTGGGGCTGTCCGCCATGAAGGCGGCCAGCGCGTCCGGCACCACTTCCATCGCCAGCGCCGGCGCGGCCAGGATGCGCAGGCGCGCCGGCCCGTCCTGGCGCAGGTTGACGGCCATCAGCTTGACCGCATCGAGCTGGCTGTTGAGCTTTTCCACTTCGGCGTGCAGCGCGTGCGCCTCGGGCGTGGGCGCAAGCCGGCCCTTGACGCGCTGGAACAGCGCGAAGCCCAGCTGCAGTTCAAGACTGTTCATGGTCTGCGAGACGGCCGGCTGGGTCATGTTGAGCAGCCGGGCCGCCGCGCTCAGCGACCCGCCGACCATCACGGCGTGGAAAACCTCGATATGGCGCAAGCGCATGCGTTCCCCTGGCATGGTGCGGCGCGGCGGGCGGCGCGCGTATAAGCAAACCGCCTGCATGCCCCTTGAATGCTTATAACCGGCGCGCCGCACACCCTCCTACACTCGGTGCCACGGCCGGAGACTGCGCAAAGGGTACTACCGGCTGATGATTCGAACCAAGGGGAAAACCGTCATGCTCCGTACTATGCCCGCCGCCCGGCGCCTGTTCGTCCAATCCACGCTGGCCATCACCGGCCTGCTGGCCGCGGCCGCGGCCTGCGCCCAGCCGGCGACCGACTGGCCCACCCGCCCGATCGAACTGGTGGTGCCCTACCCGGCCGGCGGCAGCTCGGACGTGCTGGGCCGCCTGCTGGCCAAGCCGCTGGGCGAGATCCTCGGCCAGCCCGTGGTGGTCCTGAACAAGTCCGGCGCGGCCACCGCGATCGGCACCACGTTCGTGGCCCGCGCCGCGCCCGACGGCTATACGCTGCTGCTGGCCGACAGCCCGCTGGTGGTCAACGCGGCGGTCAACCCGGCCGTGACCTATGACCCCGTCAAGGACTTCGCCCCGGTCGGCATCATCGGCACCTCGCCCTCGTTCCTCTACGCGCCGGCCGGGCGGGTCAAGGACCTCGACGATTTCATCGCCCAGGCCAAGGCGCACCCGGGCAGGCTGAAGGCCGCCAGCGCCGGCGCCGGCACCTCGACCCACCTGCTGCTCGAACTCATGCAGCACGAAGCGGGCATCTCGCTGAACCACATTCCGTACCGCGGCTCGGCGCCGGCCTTGACCGACACCGTGGCCGGCATCGTGGACGGTTCGTTCTCGACCTATGCCTCGGCGCAGCCTTTCGTCGCCTCGGGCAAGCTGCAAGTGCTGGCCATGACCGCGCCGCAGCGGCTGCCGGCCTTTCCCGGCGTGCCCACCTTCGCCGAGGCCGGCATGCCCGGACTGACCTTCCTGACCTGGTGGGGCATCCTCGGTCCGGACGGACTGCCGCAGCCCATCGTGGACAAGCTGCAGCAGGCGCTGGCCCAGGTCATGAAGGACCCGGCCATCGGCGAGCAGTTCGTGCGCCTGAGCGTGGTCGCGCAGGCCGGCGAACCCCAGGCGTTCGCCCAGACGCTGCAGCGCGACCTGCAGCGCTGGCGCGACATCGCCCGCGCCGCCGGCGTCAGCATGCAATAACGGCGCGCCGCCGCCGCTTCCCCGAACCACCACGGGCGGCGCCACGCCGCCAGGAGACCTCCGCCATGCCATCCCCCAGCGCGCTGCATGACCTGTGCGACACGCCACCTACCTTCATGGGCGTGCCCCATCGCCATGCCATCGACGGCGCCAGGGCAGCCATCCTCGGCATCCCCTTCGATTGCGGCACGCACGCGTTTCGCATCGGCGCGCGCCAGGGTCCGCAGTCGATCCGCGAACAGTCGCGCCTGATGCGCACCTTCAACCCCGAACTGGCCGACTACAACCCGCTGCAGCGGCTCGGGGTGATCGACTGCGGCAACGTGCGCGTGGTGCCCAGCGACATTCTCGATGCCTTCGAGCGCATCGAGCAGGCGGTCGGGGCCATCGTCGATGGCGGCGCGGTGCCGGTCACCATGGGCGGCGACGGCAGCGTGTCGCTGCCGCAACTGCGCGCGGTCGGCAAACGCCATCCGGGCCTGGCCGTCATCCACCTCGACTCGCACACCGACACCAACACCTTCGTCAAGGGCAAGGAATACAACGCCGGCACGCAGTTCACGCACGCCGCCCTGGAAGGCCGCGTGGACACCTCGCTGGCGTTTCATATCGGCACGCGCGGCACCACCTTCACCCAGCATGTGTTCCGCCATGCGCGCCACTTCGGCTACCAGATCATCCCGCTCAACGAGCTGCTGGCGCGCGGCATGGCCGAAGTGCTGCAGGACCTGCGCGCGCGCCTGGGCGAACGGCCGGTCTACCTGTGCCTGGACATGGACGTGCTGGATCCGTCCTGCGCGCCCGGGGTATGCGCGCCCAGCTGGGGCGGCCTGAGCGCGCGCGAGGCGATCGCGTTCCTGCGCGGGCTGGCCGGCCTGAACATCGTCGCCATCGACGTCAATACGGTCAGCCCGCCGCACGACGTCAATGGGACCACGGCATCGCTGGCGGCCGCGCTGATGGTCGAAGGCCTGGTGCTGCTGTGCAAGCGCCTGGGGCTGGACCATCCCGACCCGGCGCCCGACTTCGCCGCCATGTACGCGCGCTGAGCGCGGGGCTGCCCCGCGCGGCCCGTGTTTTCCCTAGTGCCCGGCGGCGCCGTTCGCCAATAAGATTCGGACTTATTGAATAAGTACGAACTTATTAGCCAAGGGAAAACCTATGTCCGCCGCCGTCCGTTTCCTGCTTCGCGCCGCGCTGGGCGCATGCGCCCTGACCGCCGCCGCGACCGCCCATGCCCAGCAGCGCTGGGACATGTCGCTGGCCTGGCCGGCGGGCAACTTCCACAGCCGCAATGCCGAGGCATTCGCCGCCAAGGTGCGCGAGGCCACTGGCGGCCAGGTGCTGATCACGGTGCACGCCGGCGGCGAACTCAACGTCAAGGGGCCCGACACGCTGATGGCGGTGGAGTCCGGCATCGTGCAGGTGGCCGACATGCTGGTGTCGCAACAGGCCGGCGTCGAGCCGCTCCTGGGCATGGACGCCCTGCCCGGGCTGATCGCCGGCCAGGACGACATGAAAACCTTCCTGCGCCACGCCCGGCCGGTCTACGACCGCATCGCCGCGGCCCACAACCAGCGCATCCTGTACGCCGTGCCGTGGCCCTCGCCCGGGCTGTTCAGCCGCAAGGCCCTGTCCACTCCTGAGGACATGAAGGGGCAGAAGCTGCGCGCGCACGACAAGGCCGCCTACGAATTCATGGCCCAGCTGGGCGCGGCGCCCACCCAGATGCCGTGGGGCGAAGTGGTGCCGGCGCTGGCCGCGGGCACCATCGATGGCGTGGGCACCTCCGCGTCCTCCGGCGTGGACGGCAAGTTCTGGGAATTCACCCCGCATTTCCTGCCCCTGAACTGGGCCACCTCGCTCAGCCTGGTCACCGTCAACCTGGACGCCTGGGACAAGCTGAGCGCCGCGCAGCAACAGGCCGTGCAGGCCGCGGCCGCCGAGCTCGAGCCGCGCTTCTGGCAGATCAGCGCGGCGCAGGACGAGAAAGACCTGGCCATCCTGCGCGAGCACAAGGTCGCCATCGCCACGCCCTCGGAAGCGCTCGGCGCGCGCGTGGCCGCCGTGGGCCGCCCGATGTGGGACGCTTTCGCGCGCCAGGCGGGCCCGCAGGCGCGCCAGCTGCTCGACGCCTATCTGCAAGACCGCAAGCAGCCCTGAGCGAGCCGCCATGGACCGCCTGCTACGCCTGATCGACGCGCTGTGCGCCGGCGCCGAGCACCTTGCCATCGCCTTGCTGTACGGCATCGCCGCGCTGATGCTGGCCGAAGTGGGCGCGCGCGCCATGGGGCGCAGCATCCCGTTCTCGTGGGAGTACTGCGCCTACGGCATGGCCGCCGCGTTCTTCCTCGGCATGGGAGCCGCGCTGCGCCATGGCGCCCACATCCGCGTCCTGTTCCTGCGCGATGCGCTGCCCGCGCGGCCGGCCCGGCTGCTGGATATCGCGGCCAGTTGCGCCGGCCTGGCGCTGTCGGCGGTCATCGTCGTCGCACTGGCGCGCCTGACCGGCAAGTCGATCGCGCGCGGCCTGGTGTCGAACACCGTGATGCAGACCCCGCTGGCCATCCCGCAGGCCGTGGTGCTGGCCGGCGCCGCGCTGCTGGCGCTGGCCTTCGTCGCGCGCCTGCTGCGCCAGCTGACCGGCCGCCCGGCCGAAACCGACGGCGGCCGCGCCGCCGGCCATTGACCCGCGCCGCCCCGCCATCATGATCGCCATCACCGTCGTCACCGCCGCCTTGCTGCTGCTGTTCCTGGGCGCCTCGATATGGGTCAGCCTGAGCCTGTTCGGCGCGGCCTACTTCCTGTTGCTGCTGTTCAAGCCCAACCTGCCCCTGGACGTGCTGGCCGGCCAGATCGTCTGGACCGCGTCGACCAGCCAGGAACTGCTGTCGCTGCCGCTGTTCGTGCTGATGGGCGAGGTCCTGGCCAAGACCAGCGTGGGCCGCTCGCTGTTCGCCGGACTGGCGCCCTGGGTGGGACGCCTGCCCGGCGGCCTGACGCACGTCAACGTGCTGGGCTGCACCCTGTTCGCCGCCATCTGCGGCTCTTCGGTGGCCACCACCCAGATCGTCGGCCGCGTCACCCTGCCCGAGCTGCAGCAGCGCGGCTATGACGCGCGCCTGTCGATCGGCTCGCTGGCGGGCGCCGGCACGCTGGGGTTCCTGATCCCGCCCAGCCTCATCATGATCGTCTATGGCGTGCTGGCCGAGCAGTCCATCGTCGAGCTGTTCATCGCCGGCGTGCTGCCCGGCCTGGGCCTGGCGGCCGTCTACATGGCCTACATCGCGCTGCGCGCACAGCGCCCCGACGACGCCGGGCCGGGCTACACGCTGCGCGAGCGCATCGCCGCGCTGGCGCAGATCCTGCCGGTGATCGGGCTGATCGCCGCCATCATGGGCGCGCTCTACCTGGGCATCGCCGGCCCGTCCGAGGTCGCCGCCGTGGGCGTGCTGGGCGCGCTGGCGATCGGGCTGCTGCAGCGATCGCTGACGCGCGCCAGCCTGGTGGCCGCTGGCCGCAGCGCGGTGCGCACCTGCTCGATGATAGGGCTGATCCTGGCCGGCGCGGCGCTGATCTCGGTGGCCATGAGCTACCTCGGCCTGCCCAAGTATGTGGCCGCGCGCATCGGCGAACTGGGCCTGTCGCCGCTGCTGCTGATCGCGCTGCTGCTGCTGTTCTACGTGGTGCTGGGCATGTTCCTGGACGGCACCTCCATCATCGTGCTGACCCTGCCCATCGCCCTGCCGCTGGTGGTGGCGGCGGGCTACGATGCGATCTGGTTCGGCATCTTCCTGGTGGTGGTGGTCGAGATGGCGCAGATCACGCCGCCGGTCGGCTTCAACCTGTTCGTGATCCAATCGATCACGGGGCGTTCGCTCAGTTTCGTGGCGCGCGCCACGCTGCCGTTCTTTTTGCTGCTGCTGGCGTGGGCCATGGCCCTGGCCGTGTGGCCCGAGATCGTCCTGTGGCTGCCCGGCACGCTGCGCAACTGAGATCCTTGCCCGCCATGACCGATTCCGACAAGAAAACGCCGCTGTACCGCCGCGTGGCCCAGGACCTGATGGGCGACATCGCCACCATGCCGGTGGGCAGCATCCTGCCCACCGAGGTCGAGCTGGCCGCGCGCCTAGGCGTGAGCCGCGCCACGATACGCGATGCGATGGAGATCCTGGTCGAGCATCGCATGGTCGAACGCGTCAAGCGCCTGGGTACGCGCATCCTGCGCAATACCCCCGGTCACCGCTACGTGCAGCACATGGACGGCCTGGCGCACGCGCTGGAGTTCGCCGGCCAGTCGCTCATGCGCATCGAAGACACCGCCATCGTCGAGGGCTCGGGCGGCGAACCGGGCCTGGCCGCGCTGCCCAACGCCACTGGCCAATGGCTGCGCGTCACCGGCACCCGGCGCCTGGTCGACGACGACGCGCCCTCGACCTGGACGCGCGTGTTCGTGCCCGGCCGCTACCAGGGCATCGCGCCGCTGCTGCATGGCGAGTTGGATTCCGTCTATGCGGTCATCGAGCGCGTGTACAGTCTGAAGGTGGCTCGGCTGCGCCACCGCGTCACCGCCGTGGCCCTGCCCGGCTACGCCAGCGGCGCGCTGGGCCTGCCGGCCGGCGCGCCGGTGCTGCAGGTCAGCGCCTGGCTGCACGAGGCCGACGGCGCGCTGGTCGAATACGTGCGCTCGCTGCATCATCCCGAGAAAGTCAGCATCGATTTCTCGGCCGCCCAATCTTCGTGACGCCCGCCGCGCGGGCGTTGCCTGTTCCACCGCAACGCAAAGGACTATCCGACATGACCATGATCACGCTCAAGACCCGCGATGGCCAGACCTTCGAGGCCTATCACGCCCCGGCGCCCACGGCCGGCGCGCCGGGCCTGGTGCTGATCCAGGAGATCTTCGGCATCAACCTCGCCATGCGCGCCGCCGCCGACCAATGGGCCCGGCTGGGCTTCGACGTGCTGTGCCCCGACCTGTTCTGGCGCCAGGAGCCGGGCGTGCAGCTGGACCCGACCTCCGAGGCCGATTTCGGCCAGGCCGTGCGCCTGATGCAGGCCATGGACGAGAACCAGGCCATCGCCGACCTGGACACCGCCCGCGCCTGGCTGGCCGAACGCAGCGGCGGCAAGGTCGCCGGCCTGGGCTATTGCCTGGGCGGACGCCTGGCCGTGCGCCTGGCCATGGACACGCCGGTGCAATGCGCGGTCAGCTACTACGGCGTGATGCTGGACCAGCTGCTGCCCACCGTGGACGCGCAGGCCGCGCCCACGCTGCTGCACGTGGCCGAGCAGGACCGCTTCGTGCCGCCCGAGGCGCGCGCCGTCATCCTGGAGGCGGCCGGCAAGCTGCCGCAATGCGAGGCGCACGTCTATGAAGGCTGCGACCACGCCTTCGCCCGCCCCGGCGGCGAGCACTGGGACGCCGCGGCCGCCGCGCTGGCCGAGGAACGCTCGGTGGCGTTCATGCAGCGCCACCTCGCCTGACGCTGCGCGCCATGACGGCAGTACCGTCCATCGCGCCGGTCCTCGACCTGTCCGGCCGCAGCGCGGTCGTCACGGGCGCCGGCGCCGGCATCGGCCGGGCCGCCGCGCTGCGGCTGGCCCAGGCCGGCGCCGCCGTGGCGGTGATCGACATCAACGGCGAAGCGGCGCACGACACCTGCGCGCGCATCGCCGCGCTGGGCGGCGCGGCCGCCGCCTACGCGATCAGCGTCACCGACCAGGACGCCCTGCTGGCCGCCGCGCGCGACGCGCAAGAGCGGCTGGGGCCGTGCGGCGTGCTGGTCAACAATGCGGGGGTGCTGCTGCGCAGCGCCTTCGACGACCCGCGGGCGCGCGACTTCTGGGCCGCCACGCTGGACGTCAACCTGAACGGCCCGTACCTGGCCGCGCAGGCCTTCTATCCGCAGCTGCGCGCCACGCGCGGCTGCATCGTCAACATCGCCTCCATCCATTCGTTCGTGGCGGTGAAGAATTCGGCCGCCTACACGGCGTCCAAGGGCGGCATCAAGCAGATGACGCAGGCGCTGGCGCTGGAACTGGGCGCCGACGGCATCCGCGTCAACGCCGTGGCGCCCGGGCTGACCGTCACCGACATGACGCGCGCCACGGTGGCCGACCCCGAGGGGCTTACCCGCTTCCTGGCCCGCGTGCCGCTGGCGCGCCCCGGTTCGGTCGACGACGTGGTCAACGCCATCTGCTTCCTGGCCAGCGACTGGGCCGCCTACATCACGGGCGTGACGCTGCCGGTCGACGGCGGCTACGTGGCCAACTGAACGCGCCCGCTCAGGTGAAGGCGCGCACCGCGTTGGCGATGCCGCGCGCGCAATCGCGCAACGGCGGCGCCAGCCGCGCGAAGGCCTCTTCCTGGGTCCAGCGGCTGGTGGGCGCGACGATGTGCACGCAGGCCACCGGCGCGCCGCGCCCGCCCACGATGGGCGCGGCCAGCGTCATGTCGCCCAGGAACAGCTCTTCCTTGTTGTGCGCCACGCCGCTCACGCGCGCCTGCTCGATCAGGGCGCGCAGGCGCGCCGGATCGGTCTCGGTCCAGGGCGTGTGGCGCTTGAGCGCGGAGCCGTCGAGGATGGCCTGCACGCGGGCGTCGTCCAGCGCGCTGAGGTAGGCGCGGCCCGACGCCGTGCAATACATGGGAATGCGGCTGCCGATGGGCATGTGGATGGGAATGAACTTGGCCGCCACCACGCGCGAGACGTAGACCATCTCGCGCTCCAGCGGCTCGGTCAGGTTGACCGTCTCGCCGGTGATGTTCGACAGCTCGGCCAGGAACGGATTGGCCGCCTCCACCAGCGCATCGGCCGTGATGTAGTTGCAGCCCAGCTCCAGCACGCGCAGCGTCAGCGAATACTTGCGGGTCTTGGGCGACTTGCTGATCAGGCCCAGGCGCTCCAGCGTGAAGACGGTGCGCTGCACCGAGCTGATGCTGGCGTCGAGCCGCGCGGCCAGTTCGGACAGCGACATGGCGCTCTGGTGGCCCTGGAAGGCGAACAGCGCTTTCAGGCCCTTGGCGAACGACTGGTTGAACATGGCATTGCCGGCCAGCTCCTCGTCGTAATCAAGCATACGCACTCCTCGTTTACCCGAATTTCGGGTGATTATTATCGCTGTACGGTAATTCTAAACCGTTTTACGGGTAAACATTATTGTCAGCACATATCCGTTCCCCTATCCTGCCGACATCGCCTACCCGCAAACCCGAGGCTGTTCGAGCATGGAAGGTCACTCCCCGCAGCGCGACTCCCGGATCCTCGAGATATCCGGCGTCACCAAAACGTTCGGTCCGACCACGGCCCTGGCCGGCATAGACCTGGACGTGCGCGAAGGCGAATTCCTCACCTTGCTGGGCCCCAGCGGCTGCGGCAAGACCACGCTGATCCGCATCATCGCCGGCTTCGAGACGCCCACCGCCGGCGACGTGCGCATCGACGGCCGCTCCATCGTCGCCGCGCCGCCCTACCGCCGCCCGCTGGGCATGGTGTTCCAGAGCCTGGCGCTGTTTCCCCATCTCAACGTGGCCGAGAACATCGGCTATGGCCTGAAGATCCGCCGCGTGCCGCCGGCCCGGCGCCAGGCCAAGGTGGCGCAGGCGCTGGAGATGGTGGGCCTGGCCGGCTACGGCGAGCGCTACATCGGCCAGATATCCGGCGGCCAGAAGCAGCGCGTGGCGCTGGCCCGCGCCATCGTG
The DNA here is from genome assembly GCF_900636925.1 of Bordetella bronchiseptica. Lineage (NCBI taxonomy): Bacteria > Pseudomonadati > Pseudomonadota > Betaproteobacteria > Burkholderiales > Alcaligenaceae > Bordetella > Bordetella bronchiseptica. The sequence goes on along the minus strand of NZ_LR134326.1, from coordinate 2,478,644 downwards.
ACCGAGCCGCGCGTGCTGCTGCTCGACGAGCCGCTGGGCGCGCTGGACATGAAGATCCGGCGCCAGATGCAGACCGAACTCAAGCAGATCCAGGAGTCGCTGGGCACGACCTTCATCTTCGTCACGCACGACCAGGAGGAAGCCCTGACCATGTCCGACCGCATCGCGGTGTTCCGCAACGGCGCGATCGAGCAGGTCGACACGCCGGCCGCCGTCTACGAACGTCCGGCTACCCGCTTCGTGGCCGAGTTCGTCGGCGACACCAATTTTCTCGAAGGCACCGTCGACCGCCAGGCCGGCGGCGCGCCGCGCGTGCGGCTGGCCGACTGGGATTGCAGCCTGCAGCCGCCCGCCGCGCAGTGGGCCGAGGGCGCGCGGGTCGGCGTCTCGCTGCGCCCGCAACACTTGCGCATCGCCGCGCTCGAGCAAGGCCGCCTGCGCGCCACCGTGCTGCGCCGCGTCTATGCCGGGCAGAACACACGCCTGTGGCTGGCCGTGGGCCAGCGCAAGCTGCTGGCCGACTGGCACGGCGCCGAGGACGGCGCGCCGCCCGAGCCGGGCGCCACCGTCGGCCTGACCTGGGACGACCGGCGCGTCTGTGTCGTTTCCCTTTGACTCGCAGCACTCTCCAGGAGCCAACATGAACATCACGCAGCGATTTGCCAAGTGGGCGCTGGCCGCCTCGATGCTGGGGGCCTCGGCCGCCGTGCCCGCGCAGGACATCACCATGGCGACCTGGGGCGGCGGGGTCGGCAAGGCCTGGCGCGAGGCGTACGCCGAGCCCTTCATGAAGGCCAGCAAGCTGGAGGTGAAGATCGTCGAGGTGCCCACGCCCGAGGCGCAGGTGCGGGCCCAGAAAGGCGCGCCCAAGTTCAACGCGGTGCTGTCCTCGCTGTTCGAGGCCGCCCAGATGTACGAGGACGGCCTGCTCGAGGATTTCGACATGGCCGATTTCCCGGCGCTCAAGAACGTGCCGGACAAGTACCTGCTCAAGGCGCCCAATGGCCGCCTGATCGGCGTCAGCACCTACTTCGCCTACTACGGCATTGCCGTCAACACCGACCTGGCCAAGCCGGCCGACTTCGCCTCGTGGAAGAACCTCGCCGATCCCAAGTGGGCCGGCAAGCTGTCGGTCACGCGCCCGGTGTACAGCTCCGCCTACGACCTGACCATCATGTCGGTGGCCGAGGGCGGCAGCGAGCGCGACACCGCCAAGGGCCTCGAACTGCTGACCGCGCTGGGCAAGAACGCGCTGACCATGTACAGCTCGATGGCGCAGATGAACCAGCTGCTGCAGCGCGGCGAGGTGGCCGCGGCGCCCTATTACTCCACCCGCATCTGGCAGATGCAGCGCGACGGGCAGCGCAATGTCGAACTGGTGGTGCCCAAGGAAGGCGCGCTCATGCTGCCGTACCTGGTCGTGGTGCCCAAGGGCGCGCAAGGCCGCGAGCACTACATGAAGTGGCTGGAATACGTCGGCCAGCCCGAGGGCCAGCAACGCATCGCCGAGATCGCCGGCTACATGCCGCTCAACAGCCAGGCCAGGCTGTCGCCCGCGGCCGAGAAGGAACTCGGCCAGCCGCTGGACAAGCTGCGCGACCAGCTGTACCAGCCCGACTGGAACCTGATCGCCAAGACGCGCAAGACCCGCATCGAAGCGGTCGAGCGCGCCATGGCCGGCGCGGCGCGCTGAGGCGCGGGCCATGATGCGGGCGATCCGGCCTCCCCTGCTGCTGCTGGCGCCGCCGGCCCTGCTGGTGGCGCTGTTCGTGGTCGGCGTCGGCTACCTGGTGGTCGAATCGCTGCACACCGGCGCGGGCTGGGGGCTGGACAACTTCGTGCGCTTTTTCGAGCGCCCCGACTATGTGGCGGTGCTGGTGCGCACCATCGTCATCGCCGTGGCGGTGACGGCGTGCGCGGCCCTGGTCGGCTATCCGATCGCCTACGCCATCGCGCGCTACCGCGGCAACCGCAATTTCCTGATGATGCTGGTCATCATGCCCTGGCTGGTCAGCGTGGTGGTGCGCACGTATGGCTGGATGGTCATCCTCGGCCCGCGCGGCACGCTCAACTCCATGCTGCTGTCGGCCGGCGTCATCGATACGCCGCTGCGCCTGATCTTCAACATGACCGGCGTGGTCATCGGCCTGGTGCACGTGTTCTGTCCGTTCTTCATCGTGTCGGTGCTGGCGGTGCTGCTGTACCTGGACCGCTCGCTGGACGAGGCCTCGCAGACCCTGTCGGCCGGCCCCTTCAAGACCTTCTGGCACGTCACGCTGCCCTTGAGCATGCCCGGGGTCATCACCGGCGCCATGCTGGTCTACCTGCTGTCGACCGGCGCCATCGTCACGCCCCTGCTGCTGGGCGGCGTGCGCGACGGCATGCTGGCCACGCAGATCTACCAGGATGTGCTGCAGGTGTTCGATTACCCCAAGGCCGCCAGCATGGCCGTGGTGCTGCTGCTGACCGCGTTCACGCTGGTCATTCCGCTGCAATGGCTGGAACGGCGCGTGGCCGCCCGCGTATCGGGAAGGGGCGCCTGAGATGAAGACCGCCCGCCTGCTGCTGCTGTGCCTGCTGTTCGGCTTCCTGCCGCTGCCCATCGTCATCGTCGCCATCTCGTCGTTCACCCAGAGCGGCTATTTCTCGGTGCCGCTGGATGCGCTGTCGCTGCGCTGGTATGTCGAGTTCTTCACCGACTGGCAATGGATCTCGCTGCTGCTGGTCAGCGCCGCGGTGGCGCTGGGGGTGGCGCTGATCAGCACCACGGCGGCCCTGCTGGCCGCGCTGGTGCTGGCGCGGCGCCGCTTCGCCGGCAGCGGGCTGCTCGAAACCCTGATCATGCTGCCGCTGGTGTTTCCCAACGCCGCGCTGGGCGTGGCCTTTCTCGGCGTGCTGGGCCTGCTGGGCATCGGCGGCACCTACCTGGGTATCGTGCTGGCGCATTGCATCATCACCCTGCCGTTTGCCTACCGGCCCATCCTGAACGCGCTGCGCAAGCTGGACCCGGCGCTGGAGGAAGCCAGCATGAGCCTGAGCGCCACGCCGCTGCAGGTGCTGCGCACCGTCACGCTGCCCATGCTGCGGCCCGGGCTGATCACGGCCTTCCTGTTCTGCTTCATCGTGTCGTTCGACGAAGCCACGGTGACGATCTTCCTCATCGCCCCCGACGTCAACACCCTGCCGGTGCGCATCCTGACGCAGATCCAGGAAAGCGCCAGCCCGGTCATCGCCGCCATCGCCACCTTCCTGATCCTGTTCACGCTTTCGCTGGTGCTGCTGCTCGAGCGCACCGTGGGGCTGGAGCTGTTCGCCGCCCCGCAGCGCGAGCGCTGACATCGCCCCCCTACCGGAGACCGTCCATGTATGAGATCCAGCCCGAGGATGCCGAACTGCTCAGGCACTTCCGCACCACCACGACCAAGACGCGGCCGCTCAAGCTGAACCGGCTGCTCAACCGCCTGCGCATGGAGCCCATGGCGGGCAAGCAGGTCATCGTGTGCACCCGGCCCTACAGCGAGTACGCCATCGGCACCCTGGGCGAGCGGCGCGGCGACCCCGTGGCGCTGCACGCCGAACGCTACGCCACGCTGGCCGAGGCCCAGTGGGCCATTCTCAAGATCCGCTGGGCCATCCACTCGCCCTATCCCTGGCCGGTGGGCCTGGACTAGTCCCGGCCCGCCGCCGCCGCTGCGCCATCGAATCCAACGCCTCTTCCGGAACCCCTATGTACGAGATACTTGGCTACCCCAGCACCTGGACCGTCGCTCCCGGGGAAACCATCGAATTCAAGGTCAGCTGCGCCCGCGCGCTGCGCTACGACGCCGACCTGGTTCGCATCCGCAGCGGCGATGTCTCGCCGGGCGCGCCCGGCCTGAAGGAGACCGTCGCACTGGCCGGCATCGCGCGCGGCGTGCAAGGCCGCCCGCAACACACCGAGACCGGCTCGCGCGCGGTCGCGCCGCCCTTTGCCGAACCGGCGCGCGGCGCCAGGAGCTGGGTGCTGGCCATCATGCCCACGCTGCCGCAAAGCGGCCATGAGCAGATCATCCTGGCGCGCCACGACGGCGCCGCCGGCACCGGCTACGCCCTGGGCCTGGACAAGGCCGGCTGCCTGTTCTGGGAGCAGGCGCAGGCGGGCAAGGCTCGCCGCCTGACGCTGGCGCGCGCCGTGGTGGCCCGCCAATGGTATCTGGTGGCCGTCGACATCGACGCCGACAGCGGCGAGGTGACGCTGCGCCAAGTGCCGGCCAACCCGCTGCTGGCGGCCAACAGCCACGACCAGGCCAGCGTCCGCTGGAGCCCGTTGCCCGCTGGCGCCACCGACGCGCTGCCCGTGGTGTTCGGCGCCCGTCCCAGCGGCGGCCGCGCGCCGGCCTACCTGCACCACTACAACGGCCGCATCGATTCGCCCACCTTGCTGCCGTGCCGCGCCGGCGACGCCGACCTGGCCCAGTTGCGGGTGGAAGCGGCGCGGCGCCGCCACGGCGCGCCGCCGCTGGCCGCCTGGGACTTCGGCCTGCGCATCGACAGCGACGTGATCGTCAACACCGCCATCCCCTGGGCCGAGGGCCGCATCGAGAACCTGCCCGCGCGCGCCGTACCCGGCCTGCGCTGGGACGCCAGCATCATGCGCTGGCAGGACGGCCCCGACCACTACGGCGCGCTGCACTTCCATGACGACACGCTGGAAGACGCCAACTGGGACACCGATTTCAGCCTCGAGATTCCCGCCAACCTGCCCAGCGGCCTGTATGCCGCGCGGCTGACCGGCGCCCAAGGCGAACAGGAGCGCATCACCTTCGTGGTGCGCCCGCGCGCCGGCGCGCCGCGCAAGCGCATCGCCTTTCTCGCCTCGACCGCCACCTACATGGCCTACTCGAACTCGCACTACCGCCTGGACGAGGAAGGCATGGAAATGAAATCGGGCAACTTCATGGTGCTCTATCCCTGGGAGACCTACCTGGGCGAACACCGCGAGCTTGGCCTGTCCATGTACGACACCCACTCCGACGGCTATGGCGTGTACTACGCCACACGCCGCCGGCCGGTGTTCAGCATGCACCTGCAGTGCCGCACCTGGTCGCTCAACGGCGACACCCACTTCCTGGACTGGCTCGACGAAAAGGGTTTCGAGTACGACGTCATCACCGACGACATGCTGCACGCCGAGGGCCTGGCCGCGCTGCAGGGCTACCGCGCTGTCATGACCGGCGCCCACCCCGAGTACTGGAGCACGCGCATGTGGCAGGCCATGGTCGCCTACCAGGCGCAGGGCGGGCGCCTGATGTACATGGGCGGCAACGGCTTTTACTGGCGCTGCGCCTACCACCCCGAAAAGCCCTGGCTGATGGAGCTGCGCCGCACCGAAACGGGCGCGCGCTACAGCGAGACCCCGGCCGGCGAAAGCTACCACAGCTATAACGGCGAATACGGCGGCACCTGGCGGCGCATCGGCATCGCGCCGCAGACGCTGGTGGGCATCGGCACCACCGCCACCGGCTTCGACGCCTCGTCATATTACCGCCGCCGCCCGGAAAGCCATGACCCGCGGGTCGCCTTCATGTTCGACGGCGTGAGCGAGGAGATCATCGGCGACTTCGGCAGCAGCGGCGGCGGCGCCGCCGGCGACGAAATCGACCGCGCCGATTTCCGCCTGGGCACGCCGCCGCACGCGCTCATCGTGGCGCGCTCGGAGAAGCACACGCGCTACTACAACGTGGTGCCCGAGGAGACCACCTACCACCACCCCACCATCAACGGCGAGGAAGCCAAGTACTGCTACGCCGACCTGCTGTTCTACGAATGCCTGAACGGCGGCGCGGTGTTCTCCACCGGCTCGATCACCTGGGGCGCCTCGCTGGCCTGGAACGGCTACGACAACAACATCTCGCGCATCACCGCCAATGTGCTGAGCCGCTTCGCGCACGACACGCCTTTCGACTTCCCCACGACGCCACAGGCCTGATCCCGCCATGCCCCCGCCCCTGCCGTACGACGCCATGCGCTCCGTGTGGACGGACACTGCCGCGCCCGCGATGGCCACGGTGCCGCTGGCCGGCCACGCCGACTGCGACGTGGCCATCGTCGGCGCGGGCATCACCGGCCTGTCGGCCGCCCTGCACCTGGCCGAACGCGGCCTGCGCGCCTGCGTGCTGGAGGCGCGCGACCCCGGCTGGGGCGCTTCCGGGCGCAACGGCGGCCAGGTCATCCCGGGCATCAAGCACGATCCGGACGAGATCCTGGCGCGCCATGGCCGCGAACGCGGCGAGCCGCTGCTGCACATGGTGGGCACTGCCGCCGACACGGTGTTCGACCTGATCGACAGATACGGCCTGGACTGCCATCCGGTGCGGCGCGGCTGGATCCAGCCGGCGCACTCGCGCCAGGCGCTCGATGCCGTGCTGGCCCGCGCGCGCCAGTGGCGCGCGCGCGGCGCCGACGTGGCCGAGCTGGACGCCGGCGACGTGGCGCGGCGCCTGGGCACCGGGCGCTTCCTGGGCGGCTGGATCGACCGGCGCGCCGGCAGCATCCAGCCGCTGCGCTACACCCGCGGCCTGCTGCGCGCCGCGCTGTCGCTGGGCGCGGCCGTGCACGGCCAGTCGCCGGTGGTGGCCCTGCAGCGCGAGGGCAGCCGCTGGCTGGTGCGCTGCGCGCAAGGCGCCAGCGTGCGCGCCGAGCACGTGCTGATCGCCACCAACGCCTACACCGACGACCTGTGGCCCGGCCTGCGGCGCACCGTCATCGCCGCCAACAGCTTCATCGTGGCCACCAGCCCGCTGGATCCCGCCCTGGCGCCGGCCATCCTGCCCGGCGGCGAAGTCGCCTCGGACTCGCGGCGGCTGCTGCTGTACTTCCGCCGCGACGCCGACCGCCGCTTCATCCTGGGCGGACGCGGCCGCTTCGCCGACCCCGTATCGGACGCCGACTGGAACCATCTGGTGCGCGGCGCGCGCCTGCTGTATCCGCAATTGGCCGACACGCCGTTCGTGCACCGCTGGAGCGGGCGCGTGGCGCTGACGCGCGACTTCGTGCCGCACGTGCACCAGCCCTCGCCCAACCTGCGCATCGTGCTGGGCTACAACGGCCGCGGCGTGGCGCTGGCCACGCAGATGGGCAACTACCTGGCGCGCGAAATCAGCGGCGGCGAACCGCTGCCCTATCCCGTCACCCCCATCGCGCCGATCCCGCTGCACGGGCTCAAGCGCCTGTACATCGGCCTGGCCGTGGCCTACTACGGGCTGTGCGACCGGATTTCCTGAACCTGCCCCGGCGGTGTGCCTGTCCCAGCGGGGACAGGCACACCGCCGCGGCCCCATGCCGCCACGGCCGCGCTCAGGCTCCGTACGCGATGCGCGCCAGCGTGCGACGCACGATTTCCATGTCGCCCTCGCCGCTGGCCTGGGCGAACTCGTTCTCGACCCGGTCGATCACGTCGTGCATCTTGATCAGGTAGCGCACCCCGGCGTCGGTGAAGGACACCACCGCCGCGCGCTTGTCGGCCTCGTCGGGCCGTTTCTCGACCAGGCCCATGGCTTCCAGCGTGGCCACCACCTGGCCCACCGCCTGGCGCGTGGTGCTGGCGCGCTGCGCGATCACGGTGCTGCGGGTGCCTTCCAGGTCGATATAGGGCAGGATCATCACGCAAGCGTCGGGCATGGGCTGCAGGCCCGAGGCCGCCATGGCCTCGGCGACGCGCTCCAGGAACACCCGCCTGGCCAATAACAGCAGGCGGCTGAGTCCGCGCTGCCGGGAGGCCTGCAGGGTGGCGAACTGTTTTTTGCTGATCATGGGTATACGTGGGATGGCGACCGCGCCATTATCCCCCAAGCGGCGGCCAATCCCCGGCCCCACCCCCCTGCCCGGACCTGCGTCTGCCTCTCGCATGGGCTTTCTCCTTGGCGGCAAGAATGCCACAATAGTAAATCTGCTTTACTATTTTTAGTAAAGTAACTTGACTAATATAGCGAGGCTTCGTATTGTCTCCTCACCAGAAGAGCACATGACATGAGGAGACAACATGTCGGATCGCAGATTGGCCCGCTACGCGGGCACCCTGGCCTGCTTCCTGGCGCTGGCCACGCCCACCCCGCAAGCCGCCGCGCAGCCGCGCGCCTGGCCCGCCGAGCCGATCACGCTGGTCGTGCCGTATGCGCCGGGCGGCACCACCGACCGCCTGGCGCGCGAATACGCCGACTACCTGCGCGAGCATCTCAAGCAGCCCGTGCTGGTGCAGAACCGTCCCGGCGCTTCCACCAATATCGGCAGCGACTACGTGGTCAAGTCCAAGCCCGACGGCTACACCTTCCTGGTGGGCATCGACGGCCTGGCCACCAACCAGGCCACCGGTCCGGTGCCGCCGTTCGACCCCGCCATGGACCTGGCGCCCATCAGCCTGCTGACGCGGGTGCCCTGCCTGGTGGCCGCCGGCCCCAAGTTCAAGGGCGGCGACGCGGCCGAACTGATCAAGCTGGCCCGCACTGATCCCGAGAAGTATTCGATCTCCAGCGCCTCGCTGATCCTGCAGGTCGGCATGCTCAACCGCGGCTCCGAGATGAGGCTGTCGCACATCCCGTACAAGGGCGGCGCCCAGGCCGCCGCCGACGCGATGGGCGGCCAGGTCGACCTGGTCATCGCCAACGTGCCGGTGCTGGCCTCGTTCGTGCGCAGCGGCAAGCTGCGCGCCCTGGCTGTCACCTCCGGCAAGCGCAGCGATGCCTTCCCCGATACGCCCACCATGCTCGAGAGCGGCATGTCGAAGTCCGACTTCTCCAACTGGTATGGCGTCTTCGGCCCCAAGGGCACGCCACCCGAGGTGGTCGAACGCATGGCGGCGCTGTCGCGCGATTTCGTGCGCGACCCCGTCATCAACAAGCGCCTGAGCGACGAAGGCTACCAGCTGGAATCGTCCACCCCGCAGGCGCTGGCCGAGCTGATCGTCCGGGACGCCCACAACGCGTCCGAGTTCGTCAAGGCCAACCCGGGGCTGTTCAAGCAGTAGGCGGCCGCCGCGCGGCCGATCACGACACACGCATGGAAGGAAAGCGCAGAAGATGGCATTCGAAACCTTGATCGAAGAACTGGCCCAACGCGAGGCGCGCGCGCGCGCCATGGGCGGCGAGGAAAAACTGGCGCGGCGGCGCGCCGAAGGCGTGCTCAACGCGCGCGAACGGATCGACCGCCTGGTCGACGCCGACAGCTTCCTGGAGTCCGGGCTGCTGGCGGTATCGGTGCGCCCGGAGGTGCGCGACCGCACCCCGGCCGACGGCAAGATCGCCGGCTACGCGCAGGTCGACGGCCGCGACATCGCGCTGGTCGCCAATGACTTCACGGTCATGGGCGCCTCCAGCAGCTCGGTCAACACCAGCAAGATCGGGCACATGGTCAAGAACGCCACGCGGCGCGGCCTGCCCATGGTGTTCCTGGGCGAGTCCACCGGCGCGCGCATGCCCGACACCATGGGCGCGCGCGGCATCGGCAGCGGCGACCGTCCCACCCAGTACCGCCGCACCCGCGAGACGCCCTGGGCCTCGGCGGTGCTGGGACATTGCTACGGCTCGTCGAGCTGGTACGCGGTGCTGGCGGACTTCGCGGTCATGCGCAAGGGCGCCATCATGGCGGTCTCCAGCGTCAAGCTGACCTCCATGGCCATTACCGAGGCGGTGGACCCCGAGGAACTGGGCGGCTGGGAAATGCTGACCAGCGGCTCGGGCCTGGTGGACATGGCGGTCGACAGCGACGAAGAGGCACTGGACGCGGTGCGCCGCTTCCTGTCCTACCTGCCCTCGCACCACATGGAAGCGCCGCCGGTGCGGCCGGTTCCCGCCGGCTCGGGCGAACAGGGCCACCGCATCCTGGACATCCTGCCCGAGTCGCGCACCAAGGTGTACGACGTGCGCAAGATCCTGTCGCTGATCGTCGACAACGACAGCCTGTTCGAACTGAAGGCGCGCTACGGCCGTTCGGTGGTCACCGCGCTGGCGCGCATCGACGGCCACACCGTGGGCATCATCGCCAGCAACCCGCAGGCCAAGGGCGGCGCCATCGACGTCGACGCCTGCAACAAGGCCACCAGCTTCATGGTGCTGTGCGACTCGTACAACATCCCGCTGGTGTTCATGGCGGACCAGCCGGGCTTTCTCATCGGCGTGGAAGGCGAACGGCGCGGCGCGGTGGGCCGCGTGATGAACTGGATGAACGCCCTGTCGCTGGTCAGCGTGCCCAAGATCTCGATCATCATGCGCAAGACCTACGGCCAGGCGGTGCTCAACATGGGCGGCGCGGGCAACGCCGACGAAGTCATCGCCTGGGCCACCGCCGAAGTCAACTTCATGGACCCGCGCTCGGGCGTGACCATCGTGCACGGCCTGACCGCCCAGAGCGATCCGGACGCCTACGCGGCGCGCCTGGCCGAGATGGAGCGCGACACCTCGGCCTGGGAGATGGGCGGGGCCTATTCGGCGCACCACGTCATCAATCCGGCCGACACCCGCGACACGCTGATCCGCCTGCTGCGCGTGCACCGGCTGCGCCTGACCAACGGCGTGGGCGAGCACCTGATGCGCACCTGGCCCACCAGCTACTAGGAGCCCGACGTGAACAAGATCCTGATCGCCAATCGCGGCGCGGTCGCCGCGCGCGTGGCGCGCGCCGTACACGAGATGGGCCTGCGCTCGGTCGTGGTCTACTCCGAGGCCGACCGCGATCTGCCCTATGTGCAGATGGCCGACGAAGCCTATTGCATCGGGCCCGCGCCGGCCGCGCAGAGCTACCTCGACCAGGCCGCCCTGCTCGACGTGCTGGCGCGCACCGGCGCCGACGCGGTGCATCCGGGCTATGGCTTCCTGTCCGAGAACGCCGGGTTCGCCCGCGCCGTGGACGCGGCCGGCGCCGTCTTCATCGGTCCGGCGGCGCGCTGGATCGAAGCCATGGGCCACAAGACCCGCGCCCGCGAACTGATGGCGCGCCACGGCATGCCCATGTGCAAGTCGTCGGCGGTGCTGGGCGAGGACGAGGCCGGCGTGCTGGCGGCGGCGCGCGAAGTCGGCTATCCGGTGATGGTCAAGCCGGCCGGCGGCGGCGGCGGCATCGGCATGATCGCCGCCGCGGGCGAAGCCGAGCTGCTGGCCGCGGTGGCGCGCGCGCGCTCGCTGGCCGCGCGCAGCTTCGGCAACGGCGATATCTACCTGGAGCAGCTGTTCGAGCAGCCGCGCCACATCGAATTCCAGATCCTGGCCGACCGCCACGGCAACGCGCGCCACCTGTACGAGCGCGACTGCTCGGTGCAGCGCCGCCACCAGAAGGTCATCGAAGAGGCGCGCGCGCCGCGCGTGCCCACGGCCGAGACGCAGGCGCTGGGCGAGCGCATCGCCGCGCTGCTGGCCGAGCTGGGCTACGACGTGATCGGCACGGTGGAAATGCTGCGCGACCAGCAGGGCCGCTACAGCTTCCTCGAAATGAACACCCGGCTGCAGGTCGAGCACGCCGTCACCGAGGCCATTACCGGCCTGGACCTGGTGCAGGCGCAGATCCGCCTGGCCGCCGGCGAGCGGCTGGACCGCGTGGTGCCGGCGGACCTGCAGCCCTCGGGCCACGCCATCGAGCTGCGCGTGTACGCCGAAGACCCGGTGCGCTTCATCCCGTCGCCGGGCACGCTGGCCGTGTTCGAGCTGCCGCAAGGGCCCGGGGTGCGCACCGAGACCGGCTACCGCGCCGGCAACGCGGTAAGCCCGCACTACGACCCCATGATCGCCAAGATCATCGTGCACGGCGCCGATCGCGCCCAGGCCATCGCGCGCGCCGAGCAGGCCCTGGCCGACACCGAGATCGCCGGCGTCAAGACCAACCTGCCCTTCCTGGCGCGCGCGCTGGCCTTCGAACCCTGGCGCCAGGGCCGCCTGCACACCGGCATCGTGGCCCGGACCCTGGCCGAGCCCGCGCCGGCCGCGCTCACTGCTTGATAACCCTCTCAGGAATAGACATGAAGAAAATCCCCGTGAAATCCGAAGTCACCGGCAACGTCTGGGAAGTCCTCAAGGCCGGCGATGACCGGGTCGAGGAAGGCGAAACGCTCATCGTGGTGGAGTCCATGAAGATGGAAATCCCCGTGGACGCGCCGGCCGCCGGCCGCCTGGTGGAAATCACCGTGCAGAAAGGCGACGCCATAGGCGAAGGCGACGTGGTGGCGATGCTCGAAGTGCAGTAGCCCGCGCGCCGCACCGCCCCCCGATACCTGGCAAGGAGACACCACTCATGACCCAACCCGCAGCCGGCGCCGGACCGTTGGCCGGCTACACCGTGCTGGAGCTCGGCTCCACCATCGCCGGCCCGTTCTGCGGCCGCTTGCTGGCCGATTTCGGCGCGCGCGTCATCAAGGTCGAGGCGACCGAGGGCGACGCGCTGCGCTCCATGGGGCGCCACAAGGGCGGCCATTCGCTCTATGCGCTGTCCCTGCTGCGCAACAAGGAACTGGTCAGCATCGACCTGCGCCAGCCCGACGGCCAGGAACTGGTGCGCGAACTGGCCGCCCGCGCCGACATCCTGATCGAGAACTTCCGCCCCGGCGCGCTGGAGAAATGGAATCTCGGCTACGACGTGCTGAGCCGCGCCAACCCCGGCCTGGTGATGGTGCGCATCAGCGGCTACGGCCAGGACGGCCCCTACAGCGGGCGGCCCGGCTATGGCGTGATCGGCGAGGCCCACAGCGGCCTGCGCTCGGTCACCGGCGACCCCGACCGGCCGCCCTCGCGCGTGGCGACCTCGCTGTCCGACTACATCACCGGCCTGTATGGCGCGTTCGGCGCGCTGCTGGCCCTCGAATCGCGCCGCCGCACCGGGCGCGGCCAGGTGGTGGACACGGCGCTGGCCGAATGCGCCTTCAGCTTCATGGAGCCGCACGTCATGGCGTACGACCAGTTGCGCGAAGTGGCCAACCGCGCCGGTTCGCGCCTGCCCGGGTCGGCGCCCAACAACCTGTACCGCTGCGCCGACGGCGCCTATGTGCACGTCACGACGCTGACCAATGCCTTGTTCCGCCGCCTGGCCGCCGCCCTGGATGCGCCGGAGCTGGCCGACGATCCGCGCTTTGCCGAGCCCGGCCAGCGCGCCAGGCATGACGCCGAACTGGACGCGGCCATCCAGGACTGGTTCAGCCGCCACGACTGCCCCACGGTGCTGGCGCGCCTGACGCAGGCCGAGATTCCGCACGCCAAGATCTACGGCGTGGACGACGTGTTCGCCGATCCGCACTTCCAGGCGCGCGGCGCGCTGGCGCGCCTGCCGCATCCGCAGCTGGGCGAAGTCACGGTGCCCAACGTGGTGCCGCGCCTGTCCGAAACCCCCGGCGCCGTGCGCAGCCTGGGCAAGGACGCCGGCGCCGACACCCTGGCGGTGCTGCGCGACGAACTGGGCCTGGACGCCACGCGCCTGGACGCGCTGCGCCAGCGCGGCGCGATCCGCGCCTGAAGCGCCCGCCCGCCCCGCGCCGCCGCGCCTAGCCCGCGGCGGCCGGGCCGCTGCGATGCACGACGTGCAGCTTGTTGCCGTCGGGATCGCGCAGATAGGCGCCGTAGTAGCCCGGCCCATAGCGCGCCCGCGGTCCCGGCGCGCCTTCGTCGCTGCCGCCGGCGGCCAGGCCGGCCGCGTGGGCCTGGTCGACCTGCTCCGACGTCTCCGCCAGGAAAGCCACCATGGCGCCGTTGCCCGGGCTGGGCGGCCGGCCGTTGAACGGCATATAGGCGAAAAAGCGCGGCAGGCTCGTGCCGGCCCGCACCCAGCACAACGAAGGCGGCCCGCCATCGGGCTGCGTCTGCCGCTGGCGCAGCCCCAGCGGCTGCAGCAGCGCATCGTAGAAACGTCCGGCGCGCGCCAGATCGCTGACGCCCACGGTCACATGACTGAACATGGCATTCGCTCCATCGAAGCCCGCGTCCGCGGCGCAGGGCCGCGGCCGGGCGGGTGTATGTGCCGCTCCAGTGTAAACAACCCGTCTGCCGCGCCGCGCTGGCGCTCAGCGCCCGGCGGCGCGCGTCCCGCCGTACAGGCGCAGCGGATTCAGTTCCATGACCTGGCGGCGCAGTTGCGCGTCCGGCAGCCATTGCGCGATCGTCGCGCCGATCGCCGCCTGGTCCGGCGCCGGGAACGGATGCCGGTGATCGGGCGGGTGCGGCCAGTCGCTGCCCCACACGAGCTGGCGCGGATTGGCCTGTACAAGCTGGTCCACCAGCGCCTGCGCGCCCGGCCAGGCCGGGCCTTGCGCGCCCACCCGGTACGGCGCCGACAGCTTGACCCAGGCCGCCCCCTCCCGCACCAAGGCAAGCAGGTCCTGCCAGCCCGCGCTGCGCAGCAGCTGCGCATGCGGGTGGTGCCCGAAATGGTCGACCACCACGGGCACATCGCGTGCGGCGATGCGCCTGACCAGGCCGATGTCCTCGACGATGTCGGTCAGCACCTGGACATGCCAGCCGAAGGGCTTGACGCGCTCGACGATGCGTTCGGGATGTTGCGGCGCGCCGGGAAACAGGCGGTTGATCCGCGTGCCGGCGGTGCCCAGCAGGTCCCAGTGCTCGATCCGGGCGTCGGGCGTGCTCGCCTCGTCGGGATAGACCACCGCCACGCCGCGCAGCCAGTCGCCGTTGGCTGCCAGCGCGTCTTCATAACTGCTGTGGTCGGCGCCGTACACACTCGGATGGACCAGCACCGCCCGGCCGATCCCGCGGGCGCGGCACACGCCGCGAAAGGCGGCCAGGCTGGCGTCCTCGGGCTGGTACGCGCTGCCGGCCGCCAGCGTGTAGCGGCTGGCGTCGAAGACATGGAAATGGCAGTCCCAACCGCCGCCCTCGGCCAGGCGCGCGCGCTCAACCATCGATCAGCCTGCCCTGCTGGATCATCGCCTTGGCCAGGTCCTCGTCGGCCTGCAGGATCCGGGCGAAATCGGCCGGATCGGCGTAGAACGCCCCGCTGCCGATTTCCCGCAGCTTGCTGTCGAAGGCCGGGTCGTCGGCCACCTGCCGGATGACCGACGTCAGCTTTGCCACGGTCTCGGCCGGCACGCCCTTGGGGGCCAGCACGCCGATATAGGTGCTGGCGTCGAACTCGGGCAGCCCCGCTTCCTTGAGCGTGCGCACCTGCCCGATGCTCGGGTCGCGCGTCGGGCCCAGTATCAGCAGGGCCGACAGCTTGCCTGCCTTCAGATGCGGCAGGGAGCTGCTCACCTGGTCGAATATGACGTCGATCTGGCCCGACAACAGGTCGATCAATGCCGGTCCGGAACCCTTGTACGCGATGGGCGTGAAGCGCGTGCCCGTCGCGTTCTCGAACTGGAGCATGGCCAGGTGATTGGGCGAGCCTGGTCCGGCATGGCCCACGTTGAGCTTGCCCGGGTTGCGCCTGGCGTACGCGATGAACTCCTCCGTGGTCTTGAAGCGCGCGTCGTCGTGCTTGACGACCAGGGCGATCGAGGTCTTGCTCACCACGCCCACCGGCACGAAGTCCGCCGACTTGTAGCCGGTCTTGAACATGTGCGGCAAGGTCCCCAATTGGCCCGGCGTCGCCGAAAGCAGCGTGCTGCCATCCGCGGGCGCCTTGGCCACGATGGCCGTGCCGATCGCGCCGCCCCCCCCGCCGCGGTTGTCGACCACGACGGTCGCGCCGATCAGCCGGGCCATGGGAACGGCGTATGAGCGCGCCACGATATCGGCGTTGCCGCCCGGGGCGAACGGCACCACCAGGGTCAGGGGCTTGCCGCCCAGGTCCTGGGCCAGGACCGCGCCGCAGGCCAGGGCGGCGGCCAGCGCGCAGGCCGCGCGAAGTTTCATCATTTTCTTGTCTCCGATGAGGGTTGGGTACAGGGTGCGGCGGCCGGTTCAGGACACCGTCGTCCAGCGCCCGTACCTGGCGACCGCATTCTCGTCGAATCCGAAGCCCAGGCCGGGGGTTTGATGCAGGATGACGCGTCCGTCCTTGTGCTCGAGCTGGCGGTCCACCAGCCGGCGGAAGTTCAGCACCTGGTCGTCCCAGAAGAATTCCACGTACCGCGCGTTGGGCGTGGCCGCGACCAGCGGCGCATGCACATCGTGGAACCAGTGCGGGCACATCTGGATGCCGTAGCCGGCCGCCATCGCCGCGATGCGCTTCCACTCGGTGATGCCCCCGCAGACCGCCGCGTCCGTCTGCAGGATGGCGGCCGCGCCCATGTCCAGCAGCTGCTTGTGGTACCAGCGGCCGTAGCCGATCTCGGCGGTGGCCACGGGAATGCGGGTCAGCCGGGCCAGGCGCGCGTGGCTTTCCACGTCATCGGGGCTGAACGGCTCCTCGATGAAGTACGGGTTGTACGGCTCCATGCGCCGCAGGTATTCCATCGCCTGCACGGTATCCACCCAGCCGTTGTTGCAGTCCAGCATCAGCTCGACGTCCTCGCCGATGGCCTCGCGCGCGGCCCGCACGCGCGACTCCTCGCCCTGCGGCGACCAGCGGCCGGTCTTCATCTTGACCGCCTTGAACCCCAGCTCGACGTAGCTGGCCATCTCTTCGCCCAGCTGCCCGGCGGTCTTGCCCTCCACGTAATAGCCGCCGCTGGCGTAGGCCGCCACGCTGTCGAGCTCGACGGCGCCCAGGTACTTGTGCAGGGGCAGGTTCGCGGCGCGCGCGTTCAGGTCCCACAGGGCGATATCCAGCGCGCTGAGCGCGCGCATGACCGTGCCCATGCGGCCCTGCAGCAGCGCTTCCTGGTACATCTCGCGCCACAGCCCTTCCACGGCCAGCGAATCGCGCCCGATCAGCACCGGCCCGAGCAATTGCTCGACGGCGACCCGGAAGATCTCCCCGGCCTGGTTGCCGACGTAGCAGAAACCGATGCCTTCGACGCCGTCGGCGCTGCGCACTTTCACCAGCCCGTAGTGGCGGTCCACGACGGTGCGGTTGGACAGATAGGTGACCTTGTCCATCGGGACGCGCGCCACGCAGACTTCGATGGACTTGATGATGGCCATGATCGTCTCCTGATGCCTGTTGAATGGGAAAACGCGATGTTGCGCGTCTTCAATAAATAAAAAAAGGCGCACTCCCAAGTTTCATAAAACGTAAAATACGTGTTTATGGACATGCGATTCCTCCACAGCTTCGTCACGGTGGCCGAGTCCGGCTCGATCGCCGACGCCGCGCGCCGGCTCGGCCTGGCGCCCACGACGCTCGCGCAGCAGATACGCGCCCTCGAGGCCGACCTGGGCTCGCGGCTGCTCACGCGCGCGGGACGGACGGTCCGGCCGACCGTGGCCGGCGCGCGCATCGTGGACCGCGCCCGCGAATTGCTGCGCGGCGAGCGCGACCTGCGCTCGGCCGCCTCGGACACCGGCCTGCCGGCCGGCCCCATGCGGCTGGGCGCAACGCCCACGGCGCTGATGGGGCTGGTTCCGCCCCTGCTGCGCCGCTGGATGCGGGCGCATCCGGACATCCAGATCTACATCGAGCCCGGCACCTCGTCCGTCCTGCTGGAGCGCGTCATGGCGGGCCAGCTCGACGCCGCGATCCTGGTGCACCCGAATTTCGAGCTGCACAAGACCTGCGCCTGGAGCCTCATCCGGGAAGAACGCCTGGTCCTCCTGGCTCCCAGCGCCCTGCGCGTCGGGAACGCCCTGCGCGTCGCGGCGCGCGAACCTTTCATCCAGTACGACCGCAAGGTGGTCGCCGGCAAGATGGCCGACGAATACCTGCGCGCCCATGGGGTGCGCCCGAAGGTGCAATTCGAGCTGGACGGCATCGAACACATTTCGGCGCTGGTCGCCGAAGGCTTCGGCGTCTCCGTGCTGCCCGACTGGCCAACCCTGGGCCCCGCGGATGCGCGGGTCAGGCGCTGGCCGCTGCCCGATCCCTGCCCATCGCGGCAGGTCGGCATGGTCTGGCTGCGCTCGTCCGTGCGCTCCCCGCTCGCTCAGGCCTTCCACGCCTACCTCGGCGCCGCGGCCGGCGCGCCTTGACGGGCGCTGCCCCGACGATTTTGCCTGCTGTTCCTGCCCGCGGCGATGACAGGCCCGCGCTGGCGGGCGAGAATGTCCCCCGCATCGAACCGACACCCGCCAACCTCGCAACCGGAGCTCGCAGCATGAATCAAGTCGCCACTCAATCGTCCCTGGCCGGCAGGACCGCCCTGGTCACCGGCGCCAGCCGCGGCATCGGCCGCGCGATCGCCCTGGCGCTGGGCCGGCGCGGCGCGACGGTCGCGGTGCATTACAACGCGGCGCGGGAACAGGCCGACGAGGTCGTCCAGGCCATCGGCGCGGCCGGCGGCAGGGCCTGGGCGCTGCGCGCCGACCTGGCGCACCCCGACGGCGCCGGCGCGCTGGCCCGCGACCTGCGCGCCAGCCTGCGCGAACAGACCGGCGACGAAGGCCTCGACATCCTGGTCAACAACGCCGGCGTAAGCCTGCGCGCGCGCCTGCCCGAGGTCTCCCCGCAGGACTTCGACCGGATCATCCAGGTCAACCTGAAAACGCCGTTCTTCCTGATCCAGCACCTGCTGCCGCTGCTGCGCGACGCCGGGCGCATCGTCAACGTCTCGTCGATGGGCACGCGCGCCGCCTACCCCGAAATGAGCGTCTACGCGCCGGCCAAGGCCGGCCTGGAAGCGCTGACCCTGTTGCTGGCCAGCGACCTGGGCGCGCGCGGCATCACCGTCAATGCCGTGCTGCCCGGCGCCACCGCCACCGACATGAACACGCGCGCCCGCGATCCCGCCATGGCCGACGCGCTGGCGCGCGACATCGCGCTCGGCCGCGTGGGCCAGCCCGAGGACATCGCCGACATCGTGGCCTTCCTGGCCTCGGACCAGGCGCGCTGGATCACCGGGCAGCGCATCGACGCCACGGGCGGCCAGCGCCTGTAGCCGCCGTCGATCCCCGCAGGCATTGCCATACGCACTGGGCACGAGTGGGATTTTTAATTTCACGCGGGCAGCGGCGGCCGCTACCATGTGCCATCCCCCGGCCTTGCCGCTGCCCGCGCAGCCTCGCCAGCCCCGCGGCGGCGCCGCGGCCCGATGCCGCCGTCCCGCCACCTCCCTCCGATAACCGCTTTGCTCAGTTTCAGACTCAACCAGCTTGCGCAGGCCGGTGCCGGCCTGCCGCACCCGACCCGCGCCATCGCCGTCGCGGCCATCCTGATCAACGTCTTCATGGCGACGCTCGAATCGGCCATCGCCAACACGGCGCTGCCGGCCATCGCCGCCGACCTGGGCGTAAGCGAAGCCAGTTCGATCTGGGTCATCAGCGCCTACCACCTGGCCATGGTGGCGGCGCTGCTGCCCATCGCGTCGCTGGGCGAGATCATCGGCCATCGCCGCATTTCCATGGCCGGCCTGGTGCTGTTCACCCTGGCCTCCCTGGCGTGCGGCCTGGCGCCTTCGCTGCCGTGGCTGATCGCCGGACGGCTGGCGCAGGGCGTGGGCGCGGCCGGCATCCTGGGCGTGGCGCTGGCCATGACGCGCTTTGTCTATCCGCGCGAACAGCTCGGGCGCGGCCTGGGCCTGAACGCGCTGGTCGTCAGCCTGTCGCTGGCGGCCGGCCCCACTGCGGCTTCGCTGATCCTCAGCCTGGGCAGCTGGCACTGGCTGTTCCTGATCAACGTGCCGCTGGGCCTGCTGGGCCTGGCGCTGGGCGTATGCGCGCTGCCGCCCACCCCGCGCAGCGCACGCCGCTACGATGCCGTCGCGGGCCTGCTGTGCGCGCTGTTCCTGGCCTTGCTGGTCTATACGCTCAATGCCTACGCGCACGATGTCGGCGCCGGCGGCAACACCGCCTACGCGCTTGCCACGCTGGCAATGCTGGCGCTGCTGCTCAGGCGCCAATCGGGCCGCGGCGCGCCCATGCTGGCCACCGACCTGCTGCGCCGCCCCATCTTCGCGCTGTCGGCCGCCGCCACGCTGGGCGCTTTCGCGGCCCAGACGCTGGCCTTCGTCGCGCTGCCCTTCATGCTGCAAAGCCTGCTGGGCTACACCCAGGTGCAGACCGGCTTCCTGATCACGCCCTGGCCGGCGCTGGCCGCGCTGAGCGCGGCCAGCGCCGGCGCGCTGTCGGACCGCCATCCGCCCGGCCTGCTCGGCGGCATCGGCATGGCCGTGCTGGCCGCGGGCCTGCTGTCGCTGGTGGCGTTGCCGGCCGCGCCGGACGCCTTCGACCTGGGCTGGCGCATGGCGCTGTGCGGGGCCGGCTTCGGCTTCTTCCAGGCGCCCAACATGCGCGCCATGCTGGCCGATGCGCCGCCCGAACGCAGCGGCGGCGCCAGCGGCATGACCAGCTCCAGCATCATGCTGGGCCAGTCGCTGGGCGCGGCGCTGGTGGCCGGCCTGTTCACCCTGCGCGGCGCGGCCGCAGCGCCCGCCGCGCTATGGCTGGGCGTGGCCTTCGCCGTCATCGCGGGCATCGCCAGCCTGCTGCGTTTGCGCCATGCCGCAGCCGCCGGCGCCGGCGCGCGGCTGGACCTGACGCGCGTTTGACCCTATACTTGCGGTCTATTCTTACTGTCACCAGGCATCAAGACGTTCACCGGCCTTGATGTCCAGCACCAGGCTGCGCACAGCGGCCCGGCATTCGTGCCGAAACACCCCTCCCGGCCCCACGGCCGCGGAACCAACATGCCGGCCCACAAAGCCGGTTCATTGCTACACCGTATCGGGCAGCGCCAGACGCCCACAAATCCAACCCGATCCGGTAGCAAGACACCATTGCGGTGTGTCTTGATGCTTGCCTGACGCCGGGCCTCGCCGATCGCGACCCTGTCGGGCGTGCATGCGATCGCGCGTACGTCATCGATCGTCCGGTGTTTCGGTCTGCCATGGGTAATTGCCGCCCATCGCACTTCCGCGGAAACGGCACTCATGCGGCCATGAACGGTGAATCATGCGCCCAGCGGGGGAAAAGGACCCATAAGATGCAAGAGTCTGAATTTTTCCAACTCTCAGGGACCACAGCCGTCCTGCTCCTGGTG
Source organism: Bordetella bronchiseptica (assembly GCF_900636925.1). NCBI lineage: Bacteria > Pseudomonadati > Pseudomonadota > Betaproteobacteria > Burkholderiales > Alcaligenaceae > Bordetella > Bordetella bronchiseptica. The sequence goes on along the minus strand of NZ_LR134326.1, from coordinate 2,457,668 downwards.
GCCTTCTACGGCGCCACTTTCCTGATGTCGTTGATGATCGGGCAGAAGAAGGAGAACGTCGATGGCTACATGGTCTCCAACAGCTCGGTCGGTTTCGGGCTGTCGGCGGCCAGCATGATCGCCACCTGGATCTGGGCCGCGTCGTTCTACGCCAGCGCCACCTCCGGCTTCAAGTACGGCCTGTCCGGCCCCATCCACTACGGTTTCTGGGGCGCGCTGATGATTCTGTTCATCTACCCGTTCGGCAAGCGCTTCCGCCAGCTGGCGCCCAAGGCCCACACCCTGGCCGAGGTCATCCACGCCCGCCACGGCGCGTCCAGCCAGATGATCATGGCCGTCTCCAACATCGTCGGCAGCTGCATCAGCCTGATGGTCAACTTCACCGCCGCCGGCGCGCTGGTCTCGGTGCTGAGCCCGCTGTCGTTCATCCAGGGCGTGCTGATCGCCGGCCTGGGCGTGCTGTCGTATACGCTGTGGTCGGGGTTCCGCGCCTCGGTGATGACCGACTTCGCGCAACTGGTGGCCATGATCCTGGCCGCGGTCATCATCATCCCGCTCATTTTCTTCAACGCCGGCGGCCCCGACATGCTGCAGGCCAACATGTGGCGGCTGAGCAGCGAGCAGGCCGACTTCTTCTCGACCACGGCCATCCTGGAGCAGGGCGCGCCCTACTTCGTGGCGGTACTGGCCTATGCCATCGGCAACCAGACCATCGCCCAGCGCCTGTTCGCGGTGCGCGAGGACCTGATCAAGCCGACCTTCCTGACCGCCACCATCGGCTACGGCGCGGTGGTGATCGGACTGGGCATGCTGGGCCTGCTGGCCTTGTTCGTCGGCCTGGAGCCGGTCAACGGCAACATGAACAACATCATCCCGCAGATGGCCTCGACCTACCTGCCGCCCGTCGGGATCGCGCTGTTCTTCATCCTGGTGGTGGGCTCGCTGTCCTCCACCGCCGACTCCGACCTGGCCGCGCTGTCGGCCATCGTGATGACGGACATCTACGCCAAGAACCTGGCCGGCGGCCGCCCCGATCCGCGCCGCATGCTGTGGTGGGGCCGCGCGACCATGATCGTGGCCACCATGGTCGGCGTGATCTTCGCCAGCCTGCGGCTGGACATCCTGGTCATGCTGGTGTTCGTCGGCGCGCTGTGGGGAGCCATCGTGTTTCCCGTCATCGCCAGCTTCTACTGGGACCGCGTCAGCAACAGCGCCTTCTTCTGGTCGGTGATCTCGGCGGTGGTGCTGTTTACCATCGTGCGCTTCGAACTGGTGCCGATCGAAGGCGCCGTGGCGGTGTTCTATGAAATCTGCGCGGCCATCGGCGGCGGCGTGGTGATCGGCCTGATGAGCTTCGCCTTCTTCGGCCGTGTCACCGCCCTGACGCTGGGCACGCTGGCGACCCTCATCCTGCTGCCCTGCTTCGTCGGCACGCTGCGCGAATACATCGTGCTGCTGGGTTCGCTGACGGCCTACGGCGTCAGCACCGTGGTCTGCGTGGCCCTGAGCCTGCGCAACCAGGAGCGCTTCGATTTCAGCCTGCTGGCCGAGCGCGTCACCTCGTTCCACTACGAGAAGGCGCGCATGATGGGCGCCAAGCCTGCGGCCCCCGCCGCCCAACCCCAGCCTGCCCGCGGCTGAGCCGCCGTTCCAATCAGGAGATTCCATCATGCTATTGACGCTTTACTTTCTGGCCTGGCCCGTCGTTTCGGCTGCCGTCCTGCTGGTGCTGATCGTCACCCTGTGGCGTGACATCCGCGACGCGCGCGCCACCGGCAAGTCCATGATCTAGGACCGCGATCACGGCTCATGCCCGTACTGCGAACGCCGCGCCCGCCGCGGCGTTCGCGCGTTCGGGCCGCGCGGCTCAGACGGCGACTGGCTGCTCCAGCCGCAGCGCGCCGCGCCCGGCATCGAGCGTGACGCGCGCGCCCAGGGGCAAGGTGAGATTGGGGTCGCCGTGGCCGCTGGGCCAGCCGGCCAGCACCGGAATGCCGCGCGCCTGGAAATGCTCGCGCACCAGCGGGTACAGCGCCGCCTGCGCCGCTTCGCCGTCGCCCGGCACGCCCAGCAGCCGGGTGAAGCTGCCCACCAGCACGCCGCGCACCCCGTCGAACGCGCCGGCCCGCCGCAGTTGCGCCAGCATGCGGTCCACGCGCGGCAAGGCTTCGTTGACGTCCTCGAAGAACAGGATGCCGTCGCGCGCATCGATGGCGTAGCGCGTGCCGGTCAAGGCGGCCAGCAAGGCCAGGTTGCCACCGATCAGGCGTCCCGTGGCCACGCCGCTGGCCAGGGTGGCCAGCCGCGCCTGCGGCGGCGCCGCGATCCATGAGCCCGCGCCCAGCCGGCCGCTCACCATGTCCAGCAAGGCCTGCTCGGTGGGCGCCTGGCGCCCGGCCAGCAGGTCCTGCGCCAGCATGGGCCCGTGGAAGGTCACGAAGCCGGCGTAGCGCTGGATCGCCAGGTGCAGCGCGGTGACGTCGCTGTAGCCGATGAAAGGCTTGGCGTGCCGGCGCAGCAGGCCGTAGTCGATCTGGTCGAGCACCCGCCACGAGCCGAAGCCGCCTTGCAGGCACCATACCGCGCCCACCGCCGGATCGGCGAAGGCCGCATGCAGGTCGGCCAGGCGCGCCGCGTCGTCGCCGGCCAGGTAGTCGAACGGCGGCGCCAGCCGCGCCCGCGCCGCCGGCATGACCTGCGGCTCGTAGCCGCGCTCCAGCAGCCATTCGGCCGCCTCGTCGGCCGCCCCGGCGATGGCCGAGGCCGGCGCCACGATGGCGATGCGCGCGCCGGCCCGCAGCGCCGGCACCGGCTGGCCAGCCGGCGGCGCGGCCGGCGCCGCAGGCGTGCCGCCGGCCGCAGGCGCGGCCGGGCCCGGCGCCGCGGGCCGGCGCGCGGCGCAACCGCCCAGCAGCGTGCCCGACAGCAGCAAGGCGCCGGCGCGCTGCAAAAAATCCCTGCGACGATGTATGGGTTCCATGGCGCCTCATCCGATGCGCGGGCCGGCGACGTGCCGGACGCGGTGGCGTGGCTGCATGGTAGCCAGCGCTTTCCCTTGACGCAACGCGCGCCGCCCCACGCAACTGCTAGACTCTGCGCAATCCCTCGTCCCCACCCGCTTTCGCCGAGACCGCCATGCCCCCCTCCGCCCCGACCGATTCCGCCCGATCGCTGTACCAGGACACAGCCGTGGCCGCGCTGCGCGACGACCTGGCCCTGGCGCTGCGCGCGGCGGCGCACCATGGCCTGGGCGAAGGCGTATGCAATCACTTCAGCGTCGCGCTGCCGGGCCAGGCGGGCGCCTTCCTGCTCAACCCGCGCGGGCTGATGTGGTCGGAGGTGCGCGCCGAGGACATCGTGCTGGTCGACGCCGCCGGCAACAAGCTGGCCGGCCGCCATGAAGTCGAACCCACGGCCATGTTCATCCATGCCGCCATCCACCAGGTCGCCGGCAAGGCCTGCGTGCTGCATACCCACATGCCTTATGCCACCGCGCTGACCCTGACCGAGGCGCGCATGCTCGACACCACGCTGTCGCAGAACGCCATGCGCTTCCATGGCCGCGTGGCCGCCGACCGCCGCTACAACGGCCTGGCCCTCGACGCGGCCGAAGGCGAACGCATCGCGCGCGCCATGGACGGCGCGGATATCGCCTTCCTGGGCAACCACGGCGTGGTGGTGTGCGGCGAACGCATCGACTACGCGTTCGATGACCTCTACTACCTCGAGCGCGCCTGTTGCGCGCAGGTGCTGGCCGAATCGACCGGCCGGCCGCTCGTGCCGGTGGACGCCGCGCTGGCCGCCAGCGTGGCCGGCCAGGCCCGGTCCGAACGCCTGCAATCGACGCTGTTCTTCGAGGCGCTGCGCCGCGCCCTGGGCTGAAGCCGCCTCACTGCACGGCGGCGGCGCGCCGCTGGGCGTGCTCCTTCAGCAGCTTGACGAAGCGCTGCGCCTGGCGGCCGGGCCGCTCGAAGCGCGAGCGCACCAGGCTCAGGGCCAGCGGAATGGGTTCGCGCAGCGGCCGCACCTCGATGCCCGGCCAGCCGCCGCCGGCCACCGAGAACTCGTCGACGATGGCCACTCCCACGCCGCTGCGCACCAGCGCGCAGGCCAGTTCCGCGCGCACGATATCGACCGTGGCGCGCCATGGCACATTGGCGCGCTGGAACGCCGCCGCCACCAGCTGGCCGAACGGAATATTGCGGCTGTACAGCACCAGCCGGTTGCGGGCCAGCTCGGCCAGCCCCACGCTGTCCTGGCGCGCCAGCGCATGGCCTTGCGGCAGGATGCAGACCATATGGCCGGTGGCGAACGGCTCGACCACCAGATTGGGGTTGTCGATGGGCAGCACCGAGACGGCCAGCTCGACCTTGCGCCCCAGCAACTCGTGCGCCATGTCCGAAAGCAGCGTGGTGTGGTATTTCAGGCGCACCCGGGGGTGCTCGTTCACATAGCGGGCGATCACCGGCGGCAGGAAATTCAGCGCCAGGCTGGGACTGGAACACAGCTTCAGTTCGCCCTCGGGACGTTCGGCCAGGTCGCGCGCCAGTTCGTCGATGCGCAATGCCTCGTCGAACAGCTGGCCCACTTCCTCGAACAGCCGCTGCGCCTCCGCGGTGGGCGTCAGCTTGCCCTTGTCGCGCTCGAACAGGCGCAGCCCCAGGCTTTGCTCGGCATGCGCGATCAGGCGGCTGACCGCCGGCTGCGAGACGAACAGCAGGCGGGCCGCGCCGTTCATCGAGCCGGTCAGCATCACCGCCCGGAACGCCTCCATCTGCCTGAGCTTGAAACGCACCCTTGCCCTCCGCATTTCCATTGAATCGATAATGGAATGTTATACCCCAGGGCCAACTAAGCATAAGTGCAAAAACCCCGTCATCGGTAGCATTGCCGGGTTGTGCCGGCGATCGATACGGCGCATTCGATAAGGAATATGCATGATGCAGACACTGGGGTTCGTCGGCTTGGGCATGATGGGCTTGCCGATGCTCGAAAACCTGGCCGGCGACGAGCGCTGGCAGATCCTGGCCTACGACCGCTCGCCCGCCCCGTTCGAGCGGCTGGCCGGCCACCCGGCCTGGGGCAAACGCCTGCGCGCGGCCGCCGGCCTGCAGGAACTGGCCGCCTGCGACGCGGTGATCACCATGTTGCCCAACAGCGCCATCACCAACGCGGTGGTGCTGGGCGGCGACGGCCAGCCCGGGCTGATCGACCTGCTCGAGTCCGGCGCCGCCATCGTCGACATGGGCTCGTCCAACCCGGCCGATACGCGGCGCCTGTCCGAACAGCTGGCCGCGCGCGGCCTGACGCTGATCGACGCGCCCGTCTCCGGAGCCGTGGCCAAGGCCTCCACCGGCACGCTGGCCATCATGGCCGGCGCCGCCGAGGCCGACCTGCGGCGGGTGCGCCCCATCCTGGAACGCATGGGCGCGGCCATCATCCACACCGGCGCGGTCGGCTCGGCGCACGCCATGAAGGCCCTGAACAACTATGTCTACGCGGCCGGCCTGCTGGCCGTCTCCGAAGCCATGGTGATCGCGCGCCGCATGGAGCTGGACCTGGAGGTCTTCACCGACGTGCTCAACGCCTCCAGCGGCCGCAACGTCGCCAGCGAAACCAAGCTCAGGCAGTTCATCATCCCCGGCACCTACAACGGCGGCTTCGCGCTGGCGCTGATGGCCAAGGACCTCGGCACGGCGCAAAGCCTGCAGGCGCTGACCGGCGTGCAGGCGGACCAGCTGGCGCTGTGCGCCGAGCTGTGGCGGCAGGCGCTGGCGCAACTGCCCGGCGGCGCGGACAACACCGAGATCCACCGCTTCCTGGCGCAGCGCACGCCAGCCACCGAGCCCGCCTGAAGGCGCGGCCGTCCAACGAATCCAAGGAGACAACCCGACATGTTCAAGCCCCTGTTCGCCACGGCGGCGCTGGCGCTGGCCATCGGCCAGGCCACGGCCGCCTATCCCGAACGCCCGATCCGCATGGTGGTGCCGTTCCCCCCCGGCAGCATTACCGACGTCGTGGCGCGCAGCCTCGGCCAGGGCATGGCCGCCGAACTCGGCCAGCCCGTCGTGGTCGAGAACAAGCCCGGCGCCAACGGCATCATCGGCACCCAGGACGTGGTCAAGGCGCAACCCGACGGCTACACGCTGGTGGTGGTCGGCGTATCGACCGCGGCCAGCGGCGTCAGCCTGTTCAAGAACCTGCCCTACGACCCGGCGCGCGACCTCACGCCCATCGGCGCGGTGGCCGAAACACCGTACCTGCTGGTGGGCGGGCAGGATGTCGCGGGCAAGACGGTGGCCGACCTGTATGACTACGGCCGCCAGCACCCGGGCAAGCTGACCTACGCCTACGGCTCGGGCAGCGCCCAGGTGTTCGGCGCCAAGCTGGCCGCCATGGGCGACATCACCGTCACGCCCGTGCCCTATCGCGGCGGCCCGCAGGCGCTCACCGATGTGATCGGCGGCACGGTGGACCTGACCTTCACCGACCTGGCCAACGGCCTGCAGCAGGCGCGCGCCGGCAAGGTCAAGGTGTACGGCGTCAGCACGCCCGGGCGCTTCGCGCTGACGCCCGACATTCCCACGCTCAACGAAAGCGGCGCGCCAGGCTTCGACCTGACCGTCTGGTTCGGCCTGATGGGACCCGCCGGCCTGCCGCCCGCGGTCACCGAGCGCCTGGCCGGCGCGCTGGACAAGGCGCTGGCCGCGCCCGAGTTGACGCAGACCTACGCGCGCCAGGGCCTGAGCGTGAAAACGCAAGGCCCCGCCGCCTTCGGCGCCTTCGTGCGCAGCGAAATCGACAAATGGGCCGGCATCGTCAAGGAAACCGGCATTGCGCCCCAGTAACCCCTCCGCTCACAGGATCACACCATGTCTTTGATCGAAATCCGCAAGCGCACGCTCATCGTCGAAACCACCTATCACGAGAACGGCCCGGCGCCGGCGCAGCCGCTCAAGCTGGCGGCCTCCTGCGCCGTGATCCGCAATCCCTACGCGGGCCGCTACGAGCCCGACCTGATGCCGTTCATGGCCGAGCTGCGCTCGCTGGGCACCCTGCTCGCCACCGAGCTGGTCGACACGCTGGGCAAGGACAACATCGAGGTCTACAGCAAAGCCGCCATCGTGGGCGTGGACGGCGAAATGGAGCACGGCGCGGTCTGGCACGAAGCCGGCGGCTGGGCGATGCGCAGCGTGCTGGGCGAACCCAAGGCCATGGTCCCGGCGGTCAAGGCCGTGGCCACGGCCGGCTATCGCATGATGGTGCCGGTGCACTACATCCATGCCTCGTACGTGCGCAGCCATTTCAACAGCATCGAGATCGGCATCCAGGACGCCCCGCGTCCGCGCGAAATCCTGTTCGCGCTGGTCATGGGCACCGGGGCACGCGTGCACGCGCGCCTGGGCGGCCTGACCAAGGAAGCCGTCTCGGTGCACGACGGCCAGCGCTGAGCCGGCCGGCGCGCCTACGCCGGGCCGGCCAGTTCGTCGGCCAGCGCTTCGACGCGGCGCGTGGCGCGCACCCGCTCGATGCGCGGCCCGACGCGGCGCTCGACCTCGAAGCGCCACTGCCGCCAATCCATGCCCTGGCCTTCCTCGGGGATGGCGCCGCTGGCGCGCAGCAGGCACCCGGCCAGCGTCGCGTCCGGATAGTCGCGCCGCAGGTCCGGCGCCTGCAGCAGGCGCGCCACTTCCTCGACCGCCAGCCGCCCATCCAGCGACCAGCCGCCGTCGGGCAAGCGGCTGGCGCTCGGCGGGTCGGCGTCGCCGGCATCGGGCAGTTCGCCGGCCACCGCCGTCAGGACGTCCAGCGGCGTGGCCAGGCCCACGCACACCCCGTGCTCATCGACCACCAGCAGCAGATGCTGGCGCAGGTCGCGCATCTGCTGCAGCAATTGCGGGATCGGCGTGGTCTCGCTCACGTAGGCGGCCGGACGCGCCGCGTCGACCAGGTCGACCGGCCCCGGCGCGGACAGCCGCGGCAGCAGGTCGCGCAGATGCACCACGCCCAGCACATTGCCCGGGTCGCCGGCGCACAAGGGCAGGCGCGCATGGCCCAGGGCGAATTTCTCCAGCACCACGTGGCGCGGATCGCGCACGTCCAGCCACACCATGTCGGCGCGCGGCACCATGATCGAGCGCACATCGCGCTCGCCCATCGCCAGCACCCGCTCGATCATGGTGCTTTCCTCCGGCGCGAACAGCGGCCCCTCGCCCGTATCGGCCACCAGCGCGGCGACTTCCTCGGGATGGGCCCGTCCCTCGCGGCCGGCCTGCAGCAGGCGCAGCACCGCGTGCGCGGCGCGCTGGCGCCGGCCCAGCGCATGGGCGCCGCGCGCCAGGTTGCGCCGCGCCAGCTGATTGCAGGCCTCGACCAGGATGGAAAAGCCGATCGCCGCGTACAGATAGCCCTTGGGCACGTCGAAACCCAGGCCTTCCGCGACCAGGCTGAACCCGATCATCAGCAGCAGGCCCAGGCACAGGATCACCACGGTCGGATGGCGAGCCACGAAGGCCATCAGCGGCCGGCTGGCCACCATCATCACGATCATCGCCACCACCACGGCGGTCATCATGATGCTCAGGTCCTGCACCATGCCCACGGCGGTAATCACCGAATCGAGCGAGAACACTGCGTCCAGCGCCACGATCTGCACGATCACCTGCCAGAACGCGGCGTACTGCGTACGCCCGCCGCCGCCCGCGTGCGCGTTGCCCTCGACGCGTTCGTGCAGCTCCATGGTGCCCTTGAACAGCAGGAACAGCCCGCCCAGGATGAGGATCAGGTCGCGGCCGGATATCTGCGCGCCCCACACCGTGAACAGCGGCGCGGTCAGCGTCACCACCCAGGCGATGCTGGCCAGCAGGCCCAGCCGCATCAGCAAGGCCAGCGTCAGGCCTATCATGCGCGCGCGGTTGCGCTGGTGCGCGGGCAGCTTGTCGGCCAGGATGGCGATGAACACCAGGTTGTCGATGCCCAGCACGATCTCCAGCACGATCAGGGTCGCCAGCCCCAGCCAGGCGGTGGGGTCGGTCATCCATTCGAACGGCATCGGCATTCCTTGCGGGCAAACGGCGCGCGCCGCGGCATGCCGCGGCGCGTCATCGAAAACGGGGAGACAAGCGGATGGGCCGGCGCGCGCGCCGGCCCGGGTCTGGACGGAGGTTCTTCGGTCATGGGGGATATGACCCCCGGCATGGCGATTTAATCCGCCTGCCTCTGCACTTTTACAAATTTCCCGCCGCGGAACTTCCGGGCGCCCGGCCCAGACCAACCCTGTACCGCCTGGCCTCGGAGCACGCCATGGAAATCGCCGCCCTCACCTGGTCTACGCCCCTGGCGCGCCTCGCGCCGGTGCCGCCGCGCACCCCGGCCGCGCCGCCGTCGCACGACTGGCCCCACGCGGCGCCGTCCGTCCGGCCGCACGGCGCCGCCGGCCCCGCGGCGGCGCCGGTGGACCTGCTGCGCGACCTGCACGCCCAGGCGCGCATGGCGCGCGCCGTGGCCGCTTACCAGGCGGAACAGGCCGCCAGGCAGACGGCGGCGCGCTCGCCCTGCGCCGCCCAGGACCTCGGCGACATCGATTGCCTGATGGTGCTGCAGGCCTACCGGGTGGCCATGCCCAATGCGCCGGTGCAGGACCTGCAGGGAATGCCGCCCGCGGCGCAACGCGGCAGCCCGGCCGTGGGCCCGATCGCGCGGACCGGCCCTGCCGATCAGCAAATACGTAGATAAATCAGGCAGCTACAGGCAAAAATTAAGGAATAATCTTAAGAAGCGAGACGCTGCCTGTAAGCCGCCGACCGTTGCGGCTATTTGGCCGCGCCGAGGATGCGCAGCGCCTTGGCCTCGACCTCGGAAGTGCCGATGACTTCCTTGTCGAACTCGCCCGACACCTCCACCAGCGTATTGGCGTCGACCGGCTGGTTGGGCGGGAACAGGTGCCGGTCGATCTCGACCTGAACGCGCCCCGTACCGTCATCCAGCAGATAGGTGTCGTCGCTGAGCTGCTTGACCAGCTTGCCGCGCAGGGTCACCACCGCGTCGTCGCGCGCCGTGTCCAGCAATTCCTTCACGCTCATCTGCTGGTTGCTGGACGGGCCGACATACTGGGCCTGCGCCAACCCGGCCTGCGTGGCCAGGGCCACGCAGGCCAGGGTCAGGACTATGGACTTGGACATGAACACCTCCTAGGGAAACCGGCGGCGGATCGCCGCCCACGGAAAAGTCTAGCAACGCATGCCAAGGCGTTCGCCGCGCCGTTTCAATTTCCTGCATCCTCGCCCAGGCGGTCGCTGGCCACGGCGAAATAGAACCACTCGTTGCCCGCCAGCGCGCGCGGGTTGGGGAACACCACATAGCCGTCGCGCGGCGCCAGCACCTGCCGGCCATCGGCGCGCGTGCCCACCAGCTCGCCCTGCCGCACCGGGTCGAAACTGGCCCAGGGCCGCGCGAAGGCGTCGCCGTCGGCCTCGCGGTCCACCACGTCGACCAGGCACAAGGTCTCGAAGTCGCGCCGCGGCGGCTCCAGCGCGATATCGGCCAGGCCCAGCAGCGCCAGCGTCTGGCGGATGGCGCGGTAGGCCACCTCGGGCGCGGCCGGGTCGTCGTGCTGGCCGCATTCCAGCGTCACGCCATAGCCGCCATGCGCGCGGAAATACTCCGTGGAGCCCACGCCATAGGCCGCGTCCAGCAAGGCCGCGGGCGCGCCGGGGTTCTGCTCGCGCCGGCGCCGCACGCCGCGCTCGTAGGCCTGCATCCAGCCCTCGACCACGCGGCGCGGCCCCAGGTGCGCCACCAGCCGCGCCTCCTCCCGGGCATGCGCGAAAGGCTCGAGCGCCTCCTGGTTGTCGCGCGGGCCCAGCATCGCGAAGGGCTGGCCGCCGGTGTGGAAGGAATGCAGGTCCAGCAGCACGTCGTGCGCCTGCAGCAGCGGGCACAGGGCATTGCCGATACGGTCCTCGTAATCGGTCGGCGTCGCGCATACGCGCAGGTTGCGATTGAGATTGCGGTCGCCCTGGCGCTCGCCTTTGCGGTAGGCCAGGGGATTGGTCACCGGCAGCAGCGTCAGCTGGCCGCGCGTGATCGCCAGCGCGCCGCTTTCGAGCTCGGCCAGGATGCGTTCGATGGCGCGCGTGCCACAGACTTCATTGCCGTGCACCGCGCCCAGCACCAGCAACCTGGGCCCCGGCTGCAAACCCAGGAACTGGTGCGCGCGCAGGTAATCGGTGGAAACGGGCGTGGGGGTATTCAAGATGCGGCCTCTGGAAACGACGAATGGGCGGCCCGTCCCGCCGGACGCGGGCCAAGCCGGCCATCATAGCAATGTCGCGGTCCGCCTGGCCGGCGCCGCGCTAGCGGTACACCAGCACCGGCACCTGCGAATGCGCCAGCACCTTCTGCGTCTGGCTGCCCAGCAGCACCGCGGCCACGCCGCCGCGCCCGTGCGAGGCCATGGCGATCAGGTCACAGCCCCGTTCGGCCGCCGTCTCCACGATGGCGCGAAACGCCATGTCGGCGTCGCGCTTGAGCAGCTCGCACGGCACTCCCGCGGCCGCGGCCTTGGCCCCCGCGGGCTCCAGCCATTCGCTGGCGCGCGCATGGACCTGCTTTTCGTATTCCTTGCGCAGGCCGCCCAGCTGCACGGCCTCGGCGGCCATGTGCGGATAGGGCTCGACCACCGTCAGCACCGTGACGCGGGCGCCCAGCGCTTTCGCGAGCGCCAGGCCCTTGTCGATCGCCGTATTGGCCAGGTCAGAGCCATCGATGGGAATGAGGATGTGTTGATACATGGCGAGCTCCAAAGTATGGCCGGGCATGTCGCGGCACGGCGCCGCCAGGCCCGGATGCACAACCATAACGCCCTGCCGGATCCGCCGGCTTGACCCGCGTCAAGCCGGACGGCCGGCATGGGGCTGCGTGTCCGGCCCGCCGCCTGCACGCCGGCCGGACCATCCCATTGTGCGCCGAATCGCGCTTGCTCGCCTACTCGTGCACCAGGGGGGCGTCGGCCAGCCGCTGCGCCAGCGGCCGCAGCGCCGCCTCCGGCAACGCGCCGATCACCGCATAGACCCAAGCGCCGCGCCGCCACCAGAACAAGGCCTCGGCGCCCGCGCCGCGCGCCATCCGCGGCGCGCTGTCGGGGCCTGCCCCGCCTGGCGCGCCATACAGCGAGATCGGGCCCGCGCGCCCGGCCACCAGCGCCACCTCCACGGCCGGCCCGCCGCGCGACGGAAAGACCTGCACATCGCGCGGCAGCCAATCCCACGGCCAGGCCGGCAGCGGCACGCCGGCCTGGCGCGCCAGTTCGGCGCGGTCCAGGCGCGGCGCGGCGGGCTGCGAGCGCATGCCGGCGCGCAACTGCGCCGTACGATGCGCGCGCATCGCCTCGTCCAGGAACACCTGCACGCCGGCGTCGCCGGCCGGCTCGGCCGGCGTCCAGGCCGTCAGGGCCGCATGTCCCGCCCAACCCGCGGCCACCAGGATCGCCACCGCCAGCAGGCGCCGGGCGCGGCGCGCGACCCGCCGCCGGGCGTGGGCCGCCTGCAGGCGGTCGGCCAGGGCCCGCGTATGCGCGTCGCGCGCGCCGGCGCCATGGCGCGTGGCGCCTTGCCGCAGGGCATCGCGCAGGCGCAGGTCGGCGCTTACGCGCGCCGCCGCGCGCGCGTCGCGCGCCAGGAAGGCCTCGACGTCGGCGCGCCGCGCGCTATCGAGCTGGCCGTCGATGTAGGCGTCCAGCTCGACATCCGCGATGGGGTCCGCGGGTCCGCCCTTCACGATCGGAGCCCGGCCGCCTGGCGGCACGGACTGGGCAAGATGTACGAATGCATACCGCAATAGACGCGCCAGCGGCGCGCTTAATCCCTGCGGCCGGCCGGGAAGGCAAGGCTACCGGCGCCGCGCTCAGTCCTGCGGCGCGTCGGCGGGCCTGCGCACCCGCACGATGTTCAGGGCGGCCGGCTGCTCGACCAGCACGCATTGCTTGCCCGTGCGCTTGCAGTGGTCCTGCACGCGCCAGTACGCGCCGTGGCTGACGCAGCCGGTCTGGCAGATGACCAGGTCGGCCGATACCAGGCTGGCTTCCAGCCCGGCGGCATCGCCGACTTCGCCGTCGTGATGCAGAAAGCGGCCGCCGGCGCGCTCGATGGCTGCGCGCGCGGCCCGCGCGGCGGCCCCGCCCGCGCCGACGCACAGCACCGACTTCGCGCTGGCATCGACCATCAGCGCGGGCCCGGGCGTGCCGCCGGAACGCGCGCGCAGCAGGCTTTGCACCCGTTCCATCAGGAAGTCGAGGCGGCGCGCCAGCACGCGGCGACGCGGCAGGCCCGGCAGGGACGCCTCCAGGGCAGCGCGGTCCTCGCGGGCCCAGGCCAGGGCGCTGGTCTGCGCCACCAGCGCGCCGCGCAGCACCATGACCTCCTGGCGCAATTGCGCGATCTGCTCGGCGTGCCGCGACAGCAGGCGGCTGCAGCGCGTCTGCGCGCGTCCGTACTGCGACAGCAAGGCGGCGTATTCCTGTTGCAGCAAGTCGTACTGGAGCGGGATGTGGGGCATGGCGCGAAATGGCTCAGGCGTAGCGAGGCGGCAAGGCCACGATGCATCGATTATAGATAATATCGATTCTCATTTGCAATGAAGGACTGAGCCGCCCAGGCTTGGAAAAACGCAGGCAAAGCGATATAAGCATCAGGGTTGCTCACGCCGATCCGGCGGCCCAGGGATACGCATGAATCTGCCCGACATTCTCGTCGTCGAAGACCATCCCGCCCACCGCCTGGTCGTGGTCCATGCGCTGCGCGCGCTCGGCTACACCCGCATCCTCGAGGCGGCCGACGGCAACGAAGCCTTGCGCCGCCTGGACGAGCACGGCCAGGTCGGCATCGCCATCTGCGACATCAAGATGTCCGGCATGGATGGCGCGCAGTTCCTGCGCGTGGCCGCCCGACGGCAGTTGCTCGGCGCGGTCATCATCAGCAGCGATGTCAGCAGCGACCTGATCGCGGCGGTGCTGGACATGGCGGCGCTGATCGGGCTGCGGGTGCTGGGCGACCTGGCCAAGCCGCTGGACGCCCAACGCCTGAAGGCCCTGCTGGACCGCCACGAGGCCGAGCGCCAGCGCGCCCGGGCCAACGCCGCCCCCACGGCCAGCCGCCAGCCGCCGGCGCCGCCCGCGCGCGAGGTCGCCCGCGCGCTGGCCGCCGGCCAGATCGTGCCCTACTTCCAGCCCAAGGTCGACCTGCTGACCCTGCGCCCCTGCGGCGCCGAAGTCCTGGCGCGCTGGCGCCATCCCGACCTCGGCGTGCTCGGTCCCGCCTCGTTCCTGGAGGCGCTCAAGGAGCAGGACCTGCTCGACCGCCTGATCTGGCACCTGACCGACGCCGCGCTGGGACAGGCCCGCCTGCTGGCCACGGCCGGCGCCACGCAGGACCTGGCGCTCAACTTCGAAACCTCGCAGCTCGGTTCGGCCGAGCTGTTGCCGACCCTGGCGCAGGCGCTGCGCAAGCACGCCCTGCCCGCCTCGATCGTGACCATCGAAGTCACCGAAAACGGGCTACTCGACGCGCCCGCGGCCACGCTCGAAAACCTGGTGCGCCTGCGGCTGATGGGCTGCACGGTGTCGATCGACGATTTCGGCACCGGCTTTTCGTCGATGCAGCGGCTGTGCCACCTGCCCTTCAACCAACTCAAGATCGACGCCTCGTTCGTGCGCCGCCTGCCCGGCGACGCACGCAGCGAAAGCGTGGTCGCCGCCACCCTGGCCATGGCCGAGCGCCTGGGCATCACGGTGGTGGCCGAGGGTATCGAGAACCCGCCGCAGCACCAGGCGCTGCTGCAGCTGCACTGCCGCCAGGGACAAGGCTACCTGTTCGCCCGCCCCATGAGCGGACCGGACTACGCGCGCTGGCTGGACGGCGCGGCATCCGCCGCGGCCGGGTGACACGCGGCGGCGCATTCATCCACAAGCGCGGTGGAAAAGCTGTGGATAACCCACCCCGCCGCCGCGCCACGCCTGCCCGCGCATCGGCATGGGCATTTCTTGCGCAATAAAGAAACCGGCGCCACCAGGGCGCCGGTTCGTTCGCCGGGCGGGCGCGCGCCCGCCCGCTGCCATGCCGTCAGGCGCTTTCGCGCGCGGTCTGCGGCGCGGCCGCGGCCTTGCGACGGGCGAACCAGCGGCCCAGGCCCACGATCAGCAGCGCGCCCGCCACCTCGGCGGCGATCTTCGCGACGCCCGAGACTTCGCCGAAGCGCTCGACCACCACCACGTCGGTGACCAGCATGCCGCCGGCGATCCAGCCCAGCAGCGCCGCGCCGAAGGTGACGACCATCGGGAAGCGGTCGATCAGCTTGAGCACCAGCGTGCTGCCCCAGATGATGATGGGCACGCTGACCACCAGGCCGAAGATCACCAGGCCCAGCTGATGCTCCTGCGCCGCGCCCTGCGCCGCGCCGGCGATCGCAATGACGTTGTCCAGGCTCATCACGAAGTCGGCGATGATGATGGTCTTGACCGCGGCGGCGATGGACGTGCCGCCCTTGATGTTGCCATGCGCGTCATCCTCGGGGATCAGCAGCTTCACGCCCACCCACAGCAGCAGCAGCGCGCCCACGATCTTCAGGTAAGGCACCGTCAGCAGCGTCAGCGCGAAGGCGATCAGCACGACCCGCAAGCCGATGGCGCCGGCCGTGCCCCACAGAATGCCCTGCATGCGCTGCTTGGGCTCCAGGTTGCGGCACGCCAGCGCGATCACGACCGCGTTGTCGCCGCCCAGCAGGATGTCGATCAGGATGATCTGGAATACGGCGGCCCAGCTCAGGGTCTGGAAAAACTCAAGCACGGGCGCCTCCTTCGGCGCCGCGCGCCATAACGTGTTGTGTCATGCGGGGATACTCCTCGGTGGTGAAAACAGAAACACTGGGCGCCCGTCAGGGCGTGGCCAGCATCGCGACGGTCATCTGGCCCGCGGCGCGGCCCAGTTCGGCATCGGGCAAGTCGCCGGTGATCGCGTAAGCCCACTGCCCCTGCTGCCAATAGGCGATCGGGGCGTCCTGGAAGCGCGAGACGACCGGCGCGGC
This sequence comes from Bordetella bronchiseptica, assembly GCF_900636925.1. Lineage (NCBI taxonomy): Bacteria > Pseudomonadati > Pseudomonadota > Betaproteobacteria > Burkholderiales > Alcaligenaceae > Bordetella > Bordetella bronchiseptica. The sequence continues at coordinate 2,441,591 of NZ_LR134326.1, read as the reverse complement.
CTCGGCGGCATGGGCGGGCTCGCGCGCGGCGAACACCCACAGCCGGCCCAGGCCGGCGGCCTCGACTTCCATCTCCACGCTGGGCCCGGTGCGGCCGGGGAAGACCTGCACGTCGCGCACGGCCCAGGAAGCCGGCAGGGCCGGCACGCGCACGCCGGTGGCGCGCAGCAATTCGTCGGCATCCAGATGCGGCACGCGCGGCTGCGATGCCATGGCCGCGCGCACCTTGGCGGTGCGGTGCGCCTGCACGGCGTCCTCGACGAAGGACGGCGCGGTCGCGGCCACCACGTGCCGCATGTCCGGGTAGCGCGCCGCGTACCCGACATGCCCGGCCCAGCCGACGGCCACCAGCAGCACCGCCGCGGCGGCCTGGCGCAACCGGTCGCCCAGCCCGCGGCGGACCAGCCCGCGTTCGAGCCGGCGCGCCAGGCGCCGGGTGTGCACGGCCGTGGGGGTGTCCGCGCCGTCGGCCGGCGCCTGCTGCGACGCGCCCAGGGCCCACCGCAGCGCGTCGCGCTGGCGCAGGTCCGCCATGACCCGCATGGCCTCCTCGGGGTGGCGCGACAGGAAGTCCTCCACCTCGATGCGGCGGGCCGGGTCGAGCTGCCCGTCCACATAGGCGTTGAGATCGATCTCGGTCACGGGTTCATGCGGCATCCCGGCCTCCCACGATCCTGAAGCGGGCGCGCCGGTCAGCCGCCGCCTCGCCCATGCCGTCCTCGAAGCGGCGCAGCGCCGCGCGGGCGCGGCCCAGCCGCGACATCAGCGTGCCGATCGGGATCTGCAGCGCGTCGGCGGCTTCCTGGTAGGCCATGCCTTCTATCGTCACCAGGTGCAGCGCGGCGCGCTGGTCGTCGGGCAGCTGCATGAAGGCGCGCTCGATCTGCGCCAGCCGCACGCTGTGCTCCTGGGGCGGCGCCACCGCGGCGGCGTCCTCCATGTCGTGCAGCGGCGCGGCCTGCGCCGGCGCGGCCTGGCGGCGGCGCCATTCGCTGGCGAACACGTTGTGCACGATCGCCATCAGCCACGCCCGCAGGTTGCCGTCGGCGCGCAGGGTATGGCGGCGCTCGTAGGCGCGCGTGAGCGCCTCCTGGAGCAGGTCCTCGGCGTCGTGCGGGTTGCGCGTCAGGGTGCGCGCGTAGGCGCGCAGGGCGGGCAACTGGGCGGCGACGGGAAAGGTTGGCGAATCGGAGGTCATGGAGGGCTAGACGCGCCAGCGGCGCGCATAATCCCCAACCTTACCATTTCTTACAGATTCCTGAACATCCGGTCGGCCCCGGCCTGCCCGCGGCTCGCGCCGCGCTAGGGGCCGCCCGGCTCCTGCGCCATTTCGCGCTCCGCCCCCTGCCCCGCGGTGCTCGGGTCGCCGATGCGCTCGACCCGGTTGCGGCCGCGCGACTTGGCCAGGTACAGCGCCGCATCGGCGCGTTCGACCAGCACCGCGGCCTCGCTGCCGGCCAGCGGCGTCATGGCCGTGCAGCCGATGCTGACCGAGACCACGCCGCCCCGGTTGCCGCGGTGCGGCACGGCCAGCCCCAGCACGCGGGCGCGCACCCGCTCGGCCAGCCACGCGGCGCTGCGCAACCCCATGCCGGGCAGCAGCACCACGAATTCGTCGGCGCCGTGGCGCGCCACCACATTGGCGGCATACGGCACGCAATCGCGCACCGCATCGGCGACGCGCCGCAACAGCACATCGCTGGCCGAACGGCCATAACAGTCGTAGTAGGCCTTGAAGTGGTCCACATCGACCAGCAGCAGCGCCAGCGGCGTGCGGCCGCGCAGCGCGGCCTCCCACTCCAGCGCCAGCACCTGCGCGAAGGCGCGCCGGTTGAGCAGTCCGCTGAGGGTGTCGATGCGCGCCAGTTGCGCCAGCTCGGCCTCGGCGTTGCGGCGCCTGCGCAACTCGCGCTCGAGCGCCGCCAGCAGCGCCACCAGCAACGCGCACAGCAGCAGCACGGCGCCGGCCAGCATCCAGGCGTGGCGGCGCCATGGCGTCATCATGTCGTCGGTGGACAGCGCCACCACCATGATCAGCGGCAGCTTGCCCACCCGCTCGAACTGGTAGAGCCGTTCCACCCCGTCCAGGATGGCGGTGCCGACGAAGGCGCCCCTGCCCTCGCGCCGGAACCGGCTCACGTTGGCGGACTCGCTCAGGTCCACGCCGATCTGCGCCTCCACGTACGGCTTGCGGCTGATGACGATGCCGTCGTCGCGGAACAGGGTCATCGAGCCGCGCGGTCCCACGTTCAGCTGGACCACGCGGTCGCGGAAATACGACAGGCTGACCGCGGCCACCACCACGCCGGCGAAGCTGCCGTCCGGATGCGCGAGGCGGCGGCTCAGCGCGATGCTCAGCTCGCCGTTGCGGTTGCGGCTGCGATAGGGCTTGCTGATGAACAGGCCGGCCTGCGGGTTGTCGACATGCGCCTGGAAGTAATCGCGCCTGGAGCGGTTGCGGGGTGCAACGACGGCCGTGCGCGAATCCAGGATCACCTCGCCGCGCTCGTCGAGCACCAGCAGGACCGCCAGGTTGTCGGGCCGCGCGCCCTGCTGGAACAGCAGGCGATGCAGCGCCTCGGGCCCCATCGCCGCCACCGCCGGCTGGGCCAGGTCGCCGATGACGCCGCGGATGACCAGGTCGTAGGCCGTCACCGTGCGCTCGAATTCGCCGGCCAGCGCCTGCAGCACATTGCGGGCCGAACGGGCTTCGCGCTCCCAGACCTGTTGCCGGTCCTGGGCCAGGATGGATGCCACCGCGATCACGATGCCGAGCGCCGCCACGATGCCCAGTGCGGTCACCATGCCGATACGGCTCAGTAAGCGTGCAGGCCGGGAAAGCGCCAAGATAGTCAGCTCCAGACAGAGGCGTCATGCGCCGCCGGCCATTTCCTTGCCGCGTGGGGCGGGCATACGGATGCTACACCAGGAGGAACGCCGCCGCATCCGTTTCTACCCGCGCGCGCTTGACAGGGTCGGCGCGGCGCGAGAAGGTACCAGGCACCCGACGGCGTCGCGCCGCGCCTTCCTTGCTCCCATGCTGCAAGCCCCCGCCTCCGCCCCCGAAGACCTGCCGCGCGCCAGCGCCGAAGCCGCCCCGCCGCCGTCCCGCCCCGGGGTGCTGGCGCCGTTCGGCTATCCGGCGTTCCGCATGATCTGGATCGCCAACCTGTTCGCCAATCTGGGGATCTGGGCCCAGTCGGTCGCCGCGGCCTGGATCGTGACCGAAGCCCAGAGCGGCCCGCTCATCGTCGCCATGATCCAGGTGGCCGCCGCCCTGCCCCTGGTGGCCCTGTCCATCGTGACCGGCGTGGTCGCCGACAACCACGACCGGCGCAAGGTGATGCTGGTGGGCATGGGCCTGGAGCTGGTCGTCGGCACCCTCATCACGGCGCTGGCCTTCCTCGGGCTGCTGCACCCGGTCACCCTGATCGTGGCGGTGTTCGTGGTCTCCATCGGCAGCGCCATCGTCACCCCGGCCTGGCAGGCCGCCGTCAGCGAGCAGGTGCCGCGCCAGTACGTAGGCAACGCCGTCCTGCTCAACAGCGTGAACTACAACGTCGCGCGCGCCATCGGGCCGGCCATCGGCGGCGTGCTGCTGGGCGCCCTGGGCGCCCCCTGGGTCTTCCTGCTGAACTGCTTCTGCTATGGCGCGCTGATCTGGGCGATCTGGCGCTGGCGCCGCGAAACGCCGCCGCGCACCCTGCCGCCCGAGCGCATCTACGAAGGCGTGGTGGCGGCGCTGCGCTTTACCGAGTACTCGAACGTGACCCGCCTGGTCATGATGCGCGCCTTCTCGTTCGGCCTGTCGGCCAGCGCCCTGTGGGCGCTGCTGCCGGTGCTGGCGCACGAACACGACAACGGCAGCGCCTCGCTGTACGGCTACATGCTGGGCGCCCTCGGCCTGGGCGCCATCGCCGGCAGCCTCGGCATCCGCGCGGTGCAGCGGCGGCTCGGCGTCAGCCGCCTGATCAGCGTGGCCGCCGCCTTGCTGGCGCTGGGCCTGATCGCCCTGGGCGTGACCGAAAACCTGTGGGTGGTGTTCCCGGCGCTGCTGCTGTCCGGCTCGTGCTGGATCGCCGTGCTGGCCACCTACAACGCCACCGTGCAGCTACTGGTGCCGGACTGGGTCAAGGCGCGCGCGCTGGCGCTCTACCAGACCGCCATTTTCGGCGGGCTGGCGCTGGGCTCGTTCATCTGGGGCCACTTCGCCGGCAGCATGGGCACCCGCGGGGCGATGGCGGCGGCCGGCGTGGCGCTGCTGTTCACCGTGGCGCTGCTGTACCGCTCGCGGCTGCCCGACCACGTCGACGACAAGTGCCTCTCGGTGCTGCCGCGGGCGGCCCTGCCCGCCGGACAGTCGGACTTCGACGCGCGCCATGGCGTGGTGCTGGTCTCGATCGAGTACCGCATCGCCGCCGAACGCGCGCGCGCCTTCATCGACGCGGCCGGCCCGCTGCGGCTGATGCGCATGCGCAACGGCGCCGACCAATGGCAATTGTTCCGCGACCTCGAGGACGCCGAACGCTGGTCGGAGATGTTCGTGGTCGACTCCTGGCTGCAGTACCTGCGCATGAACGACCGCATGACGCTGGCCGACAAGATGGCCATCGACGCGGCCCAGGCCTTTCACAGCGGGCCCAACCCGCCGCAGGTCACGCACGCCGTCAGCTACATCTCCGTCAGCGCCGCGGGCGGGCGCGGCCATGCCGCGCCACCGGCTCCGGCCGGCCCCGCGCAGGCCGCCATGGGGCCCGTAACCGCGGATTAGGAAAGCCCCCGGATCGCCGAACATTCGTTACTTTACGTTGCAAATTTCATTGTGCTCCGTATCGACATCAGGCATCATCCTACGCATGTGGCCCAGGGGCATTCTCCATACTGAGTCACCGCCGCGTCGAAAGTCGGCCCGCTGCCGCAAGTAGGCAACGGTTTGCATAAATCATCATTTATGTGAGCTCGTCCATGTCCTGCAACACCTTCCGCCCCCCTGCCGCCGCCACCGCCCCGCCGGCGCGTCCCGCGCCCCGCTCCCGCTTCCTGCCCGTCCCGCCGCGCCGTCCGCGCTAGCGCGACGCGCAACGCCGCGCCCCAGCCATTCCAGTCTTAGCGTACGCCGGCCGCGTTCCCGCCGGCTCTGTCCTTGTTCCCCGCCAGTTCACTTCGGAGATCCAGCATGAGCAAATCGCCAGAACAGATGACGCCTTACGACCAGTTCAACATCGAAGTCCCGGAAGACCACTTCCCGGTCGAGGGCATGTCGGCGCGCGCCGCCCAGGCGCTGGTGCTCAGCGACGAATGGACCGATACCAACCCGATGCTGAACATGTCGTCGTTCGTGACGACGTTCGCCGAGCCGGAAGCCGTCCGGATCGCCGAAAAGAACATGTACAAGAACTACATCGACCATGACATGTACCCGCAGCTGTTCGCCATGGAACAGCGCATGGTCAGGTGGCTGCACCAGCTGTGGAACGGCCCCAAGGACGCCGAACCCTACGGCACGGCCACCGTCGGCTCGTCCGAGGCGTGCATGCTGGCCGGCCTGGCGCACAAATGGAACTGGCGCCAGCGCCGCGAACGCGAAGGCAAGGACGCCACCCGGCCCAACATGGTCACCGGCGGCAACGTGCAGATCGTGTGGAAGAAATTCCTGCGCTATTTCGACGTCGAGCCGCGCATCGTGCCGCTCAAGCCCGGCCAGTACTGCCTGACCGCCGAAGACCTGGACAAGTACGTCGACGAGAACACCATCGCGGTGGTCGCCATCGCCGGCCAGACCTTCACCGGCGAGGACGACGACATCCAGGGCATCCACGACTGGCTCGACGCCTACGAGAAGAAGACCGGCGTTTCGGTGCCCATGCACATCGACGGGGCCTCCGGCGGCTTCGTCAATCCGTTCCTGTATCCCGACTACAAATGGGACTTCCGCCTGCCGCGCGTGCAGTCGATCAACGCCTCCGGCCACAAGTACGGCCTGACGCCGCCCGGCCTGGGCTGGGTGATCTTCCGCGAACGCAAGGTGTTCAACGAAGACCTGGTCTTCTACGTCAACTATCTGGGCGGCGAGATGCCCACGGCCACGCTCAATTTCAGCCGCAACTCGTTCCAGGTGGCGGTGCAGTACTACCAGTTCCTGCGCCTGGGCTTCGACGGCTTCAAGCGCGTCATGCAGCGCACGCTGGACAACGCCATCGCGCTGCGCCAGCACCTGGTCGACAGCGGCTACTTCACCATCATGAACGATACGCAGCGCATTCCCGTGGTGGCCGTCACGCTGGACCCCAAGGTCAAGAAGTTCAACGAGTTCGACGTGTCCAACAAGGTGCGCGAACGCGGCTGGGTGATTTCCGCCTACACCATGCCGCCCGACGCGGAGTCGGTGCGCAGCCTGCGCGTGGTGGTGCGCCCGCACATCAACCGCAACGTCGCGCTGTTGCTGGCCGAAGACATCGTCAAGGCGTGCAAGTACCTGGAGCAGCACGGCGGGACGGCCACGCCGCCGGCGCTGCACGACACGCACAAGTCCTCGCCGGCCAAGTGCTAGGGCCGCGCGGCGGGCCCGGCCGGGTCCGCCGCCATGCGCGCAAGGCGTGCGATGCGCCGGCCGGGCATCGCACGGTTGACTGGACGAATCGCGGAGCATAGACCATGCAGGCTTTCGTGCAATTCCTGGGCAGCAACCCCTACATACTGCTGTTTCTCACCATCGGCCTGGCGGTCTGGGTCGGCAAGTTTTCCATCAAGGGCTACGGGCTGGGCGCGGTCGCCGCCGCCATCGTGGTCGGCTGCCTGGTCGCCACCGTGGGCGCGGCCTACGGCGTCAAGTTCCACCTGGACGAGTTCGCCAAGTCGCTGCTCTATTACCTGTTCATGTACGGCGTGGGGCTGCGCGTGGGTCCGTCCTTCGTCAACGCGCTGAACAAGGAGTCCATCAACTACGCCATCCTGGCCATCATCGCGCCGATCCTGGGCCTGGCCATCGTGGTGCTGGGCACGCAGTTCTTCGGCCTGCCGCTGGGCGCGGCCGGCGGCATGCTGGCCGGCTCGCAGACCATGTCGGCGGCCATCGGCTCGGCCGAACAGGCGGTCAGCGCCGGCGTGCTGTCGCTGGGTTCGGAGAGTCCCGAGCAGATCAGCGCCATGATCGCGCTGTCCTACGGCATCACCTACATCTGGGGCACGGTCGGCATCATCCTGCTGTGCAAGTACCTGCCGCGCATCTGGGGCGTGGACGCCAAGGCCGCCGCGCTCGAGTTCGAGAAGGCGCATGGCGTGCCCAACGTGGACGACGCCGGGCTGACGGCCTTTCATCCGTTCGACCTGCGCGCCTACCGGGTCGAGAACCCGGAATCGATCGGCAAGACGGTCCAGCAGTTCCGCACGCGCTTTCCCCAGTACCAGGTGGTCAATGTCGAGCGCGGCGACCAGCTGCTCGGCCCCTCGGCCGAGACCGTGCTGCAGCAGGGCGACGTGGTGGCGCTGGGCGGCCGCCTGGAGGAAATGACCGCCAACATGGGGGTGCTCGGCCCCGAGGTGCCCGACGCCCGCGCGCTGAACATACCGCTGGACCAGGCCGAGATCCTGGTGACCAACAAGGAGGTGACCGGCCGGCCGCTGAAGACCTTCCGCGGTTCGGAGCTGGCCGGGCAGATCCAGCTGCAGCGCGTCGAGCGCAGCGGCGTGCCGCTGCCCATCGGCCTGGAAACCACGCTGCAAAAGCGTGACGTGCTGTTCGTGACCGGCCTGCAGCCGGCCGTCAGCAAGGCCGGCGAGATCTTCGGTGTGATTGCGCGCCATAGCTCGGCCACCGACCTGCTGACCCTGTCGTTCGGCATGATCCTGGGCTTTCTGATCGGGCTGATCGAAGTGCCGGCGTTCGGCGCCAAGGTGGGGCTGGGCAACGCGGGCGGCCTGCTGCTGTCGGGCATCATCGTGTCGTCGATTTCCTCGCGGCTGCGCTTTTTCGGCAACACCCCCAACGCCGCGCGCAACATCCTCGAGGACCTGGGCCTGATCGGCTTCGTGGCCATCGTCGGCATCAACGCCGGCGCCGACCTGCTCACCCAGCTGACCGGCGCGATCGCGCTGAAGATCTTCATCGTGGGCTTTCTCGCCTCGACCATCCCGCCCATCATCGTGTGGGCCATCGGCTTTCACATCATGAAGATCAACCCCGCGCTGCTGATGGGCGCCACCGCCGGCGCGCGCAGCCACTCGGGGCCGGCGCGCGAAGCCGCCAAGGAAGTCGGCTCCAGCGTGCCCTGGCTGGGATTCCCGGTCGGCTACGCCGTCTCCGGCGTGCTGCTGACCGTGTTCGGCTACTTCGCCATGGTCCTGGCGCACTGAGGCGCCGCCACGCTAGCGCGGCGTCATCTGCTGCGTGGCGGCCCGCTGGTCCTGCTGCACCTGGCTCGGCCAGGTGCTTTTTATATAGGCGAGCACCAGTGCGATCTCCGCGTCCGACAGCACGCCCGCGTAGGCCGGCATGTCGCTCTGGTAGCCGTCCGGCGCGTGGCGGCCCGGCACCATGCCGTGGCGGATGATGTCCAGCAGCACCGCGTCGGGGTGGTGCCAGGTGTGGCCGCTGGCATCGTGCGGCGGCGCCGGCAGCCGCCCGCTGGCCAGCCGCTGGCGCCAGTCGGGCTGGCCCTCGAGCCGCGCGCCATGGCAGGCGGCGCAGTTCGCCTGGTAGATGGCCTGGCCGCGCAGGCGGTCCTGCCCGGCCGCAGGCGCGATATAGTCGGAAGACGGCGCCAGCCGCCAGGCGAGCAGCCCGGCCGCCGTCGCCAGGCCGCAGGCCAGGACCAGCCACTTCAGCATCCGCCCAGGAAACCGCCTCATGAAAACTCGCTTTCGATCAGGCCGCCCAGTGTATGCGCAAACGCGCCCGCGCCCATGAAGCCCGCCATCCATCTCAAGCGCGCCTATGAGGCCGCCGCGCCCGCCGACGGGCGCCGGGTGCTGATCGACGGGCTGTGGCCGCGCGGCCTGCGCAAGGACGCCCTGCCGCTGGACGACTGGATCAAGGACCTGGCGCCCAGCGCTGCGCTGCGCCAGTGGTTCGGCCACCAGACGCCCCGCTGGCCGGCGTTTCGCGAACGCTATCTGGCCGAGCTGCGCGGCCCGTCGCATCAGGCGCAGCTGCGCGCCCTGCTGGCGCAGGCCGGGGCCGGCCCGCTTACGCTGGTCTACGGCGCGCGCGACACCGAGCACAACAACGCGGTGGTGTTGCGCGAGGCGCTGCTGGCGCTGGCGGCGGGCGGACGCGGCGCGGCCTAGTGGTTTTCCCTAGAAAGCCCGGATTCGCCATCGCCCGCTATTTTTATTCGCCGGGCGCTTCGGTATATTAGTGGCCTGACCACTGGGCCACCAGATAACCGGACACGCCACCAGCCATGGGATCCTTCCAAGCCGTCGCCCCCACGCGCCTGTACCGCATGATTGCCGACCAGATCGCCGGCCGCATCCGCGCCGGCGATTTTCCCGCCGGCGGCCGCCTGCCCGCCGAGCGCGAACTGGCCGAGCAACTGCAGGTCAGCCGCGCCTCGGTGCGCGAGGCCCTGATCGCCCTCGAAATCGAAGGCTATGTCGAAGTCCGCGTGGGCACGGGCGTGTTCGTGGCGGCGCCGCGCGCCGATGGCGACTATGGCGTCGCGCCGGCGCCCCAGCCCGGCCACACCGACATCGGTCCGTTCGACCTGCTCGACACGCGCCTGCTGCTGGAGCCCGAGTGCGCGTCGCTGGCGGCCCAGAAGGCCTCGCCCGCGCAGATCGCCGCGATCTCGTCGGCGCACGCGGCGATGTCGCTGAGCGACTCGCCCGGCGCCCACGACCAGGCCTTCCACGGCGCCATCGCGGCAGCCTGCGGCAACGCCGCGCTGGCCGCCGCCATCTCGCATATCTGGCACCTCAGCGCCACCAGCCCGGTGTTCAGCCGGCTCGAACAGCATTTCGTCACGACCAAGGTCTGGGAAGCCGCCGAGCGCGAACACGAACGCATCCTCGCGGCCATCGTCGACCGCGATCCTATCCGGGCCCGCCATGCCATGCACGACCATCTGGTCGGCATCCTGGCGCGCCTGCGCGAAGACTTTGGCAGCGGAGCCATCCGATGAATTGATTCCGGCGGCCCGTCCGCCTCCCGCGCCCGACGCTGGCGCCCTGCTTGCCGATTTCCCGCCTTGCCGCCGACACGCTCGCGCGTCGGCCTGGGCCCGCTTGCGCCGGCGGTTTCCGGCTTCGTTCCTCCCGACGTTTCACAAGCCAGAACATTTCAAGGTGAAAACCATGCAGCTGACCCGTACCCTGACCTCCCTGTTCGCCGCCGCCGGCCTGGCGCTGGCAGTCGCCCCGGCCGCCCACGCCCTGGACATCAAGCTGGGCCACGTGCTGGCCCCCAGCCACAGCTGGAACAAGGCCGCCGAAGGTTTCGCCGCCGAAGTCAAGGAAAAGACCGCCGGCCGCGTCAACTTCATCCTGTTCCCCAGCGGCCAGCTGGGCAATGAGAAGACCATGCTCGAGGGCCTGCAGATCGGCAGCCAGGGCGCGGCCATCATCGGCTCGGGCTCGCTGCAGCCGATCGAACCGAAGTTCGGCATCGTCGAGCTGCCCTACACCTGGACCACCTCGCAGCAGGCCTACAAGGCCTACGACGGCGAACTGGGCGCGGCGCTGGCCAAGCTGGCCGAGAAGAAGAACCTGGTGATCGTGTCGTGGTGGGAAAACGGCTTTCGCCACCTGACCAACAATCGCGGCCCGGTCAACACGCCGGCCGACCTGAACGGCCTGAAGACGCGCGTCACGCCCGACAAGATGCGCCTGGACACCTTCACCGCCCTGGGCGCCAACCCCGCGCCGCTGGCCTTCGGCGAGCTCTACTCGGCCCTGCAGCAGAAGGTGTTCGACGCGCAGGAAAACCCGCTGTCGATCATCTACACCTCGTCGTTCTTCGAGGTCCAGAAATATCTGTCGCTGACCGGCCACGTGTGGGGTCCGGCAAGCCTGATCGTCTCCAAGCCGATCTGGAACCGCATCTCTGCCGACGACCGCAAGATCGTCCAGGCCGCCGCCGACAAGTGGCGCGACGCGCAACGCCAGATGATCACCGAAGGCGACCTGCAGTTCGTCGCGCAGCTCAAGGAAAAGGGCATGCAGGTCAACGAAGTCGACAAGGCCCCCTTCGCCGCGGCCGTCGCGCCGATCTGGAAGACCTACGAAACCGCCTATGGCCCCGAGCTGATGGGCCTGTTGCAGAAGTACCGCGAGGCCAAGTAAATGCTGGGCCGGATCTCGCACGCGCTGTCCGGCCTGAGCAAGGCCATCGCCGCCCTGGCGGTGGCCTTGCTGGCCGCACTGATCACCTACGTTGTGTTCGAACGCTTCGTGATGCACACCACGCCGCACTGGGCCGAGGAATTGCCGCGCCTGGTGCTGGTGTGGGCGGCCTTCATCGGCGGCGTCACCTGCAGCCATGAACGCACCCACCTGATGGCCGGGCTGCTGCCCTTCGTCGTGCGCAACCCGCGCGCGCTGGCCATCTGCGACCGCGTCAACCAGGCATTGATCATCGTCGGCCTGGCCGCGCTGGGTTATGCCGGCTGGCAGCTGGCCGAACTGACCATGGACCAGACCCTGCCCGCGCTCGACGTATCGGCCGGCACGGTCTACCTCGCCCTGCCGGTGGCGTGCGCCATCACCATCGTGGTGCACCTGGCGCAATTGTTCCAACCGGCCGACCCCGTCGCGGCAAAGGATTAAAAGATGTCTACCGGTGCCCTTTTCCTGATGGGCGTATTCACGGTCACGGTGCTGATCGACATGCCGATCGCCTTCGGGCTGGTGCTGGCGTGCCTGGCGTACCTGGCCGTCTACGACGCCGCCCCGATGATGGTGGCGGCCCAGCAATACGTGGTCGGCCTGGACAGCTTCACGCTGCTGGCCATTCCCCTGTTCATCCTGGCCGCCCAGCTGATGAACGGCGCGGGCCTGACGCAGCGCATCGTGCGGCTGTGCGCGGCCATCGTCGGCGATATCAAGGGCGGCCTGGCCGTGGTGGCCGTGCTGGCCTGCCTGATGTTCGGCGCGCTGTCGGGTTCGGGCGTGGCCGACGTGATCGCCATCGGCAGCCTGCTGCTGCCCGCCATGGCACGCAGCGGCTACGACAAGGGGTTCAGCTGCGCGCTGATCGGCAGCGCCGGCGCCACCTCGACCATCATCCCGCCCAGCATCGTGCTGATTGTCTACGGCACTATCACCGACACTTCGGTGGGCAAGCTGTTCCTGGCCGGCATCATCCCCGGCATCCTGCTGGGCGCTTCGCTGATCGTCGTGGCGATCTGGCAGGCCCGCAAGCACAACTGGGCCGGCGGCCAGCCGTTCTCGTGGGGCGAGCTGCGCGCCGCCGCCATCGACGCCCTGCCCGCGCTGATGGTGCCCGTGCTGATCATCGGCGGCATCCGCTTCGGCATCTTCACCGCCACGGAGGCCGCCTCCAGCGCCATCGTCTATGCGCTGCTGGTGGGCTTTTTCTGGTACCGCACGCTCAGCCTGAAGTCCCTGTGGGAGAGCCTGAAGTCGACCGGCGAAGGCAGCGCGTCCATCCTGCTGCTGATCGGCGCCTCGGGCCTGTTCGCCTGGGTGCTGGTGGCCGAGCAGGTGCCGCAGGCCCTGTCCGGCCTGCTGGTGGACTGGACCGACAGCAAGATCGCCGTACTGCTGGTGCTGACGGTGGTGCTGCTGCTGCTGGGCACCTTCATGGAAGCCATCCCGGTCATCATCATCGTGGCGCCGGTGGTCATGCCGGTGCTGGCCCACTACAACATCGACCCGGTGCATTTCGGCATCCTGCTGTCGATCAACATGGCGATCGGCGCGAACACCCCGCCGGTGGGCGTGGACCTGATGGCCGCCTGCAAGATCGGCGGCATCAACATGATGCAGACCCTGCGCCCGCTGAGCTGGATGATGCTGGCCATGACCGCCGTCATGCTGCTGCTGACCTTCGTCCCCGAACTGGTGCTGTTCCTGCCGAGGCACGTGCAATGACCCCCATCTCCAACCCGGGCGGCCAACGCCGCCCCGCCAGCCTGCGCCGCAGCTGGATGTTCGTTCCCGGGCTGCTGGAGCAGGCCCAGGCGGCCGGCCTGGCCAGCGGCGCCGACGCGCTGGTGGCCGACCTGGAAGAGTTCACCGCGCCGGCCGACCGTCCGGCCGCGCGCCGCCGCATCGTCGCGCTGCTGGCGCAATGCCGCGCCGCCGGCGTGATCGGCGCGGTGCGCATCAACAAGCTGGAAGAAGACGGCCTGGACGACTTGCGCGGCATCATGGCCGGCGCGCCGGACGCGATTTTCCTGCCGCATGCCGAAAGCGCGGCGCAGATCGCCGCGCTCGACCGCGCCATCTCGGCCTGCGAGGCCGAGGCCGGCCTGGCGCCGGGCAGCACCGAGATCGTGCCCACGCTGGAGTCGGCGCTGGGCGTGACGCGCGCCTGCGAAATCCTGACGGCCAGCCCGCGCGTATCGGCCTGCCTGCTGGCCGCCGAGGACCTGACCGCCAGCCTGGGCGCCGAGCGCGGCCCCGACGGCATCGAGCTGCACGCCCTGCGCGCGCGCTTCCTGGTCGATTGCGTCGCGGCCGGCTGCCTGCCGATCGACTGCCCGTTCAACTACCGCGACCCCGCCGCCCAGCAGGCCGACCTGCTGTGGGCGCGCCGCATCGGCCTGAAATCCAAGTGCGCCGTGTTCGCCGAACAGGTGCCCGCCATTCACGCCGCCTTCACGCCGGACGCGGACCGCGTGGCGGCCGCGCGCGACCTGGCGGCCCGCTTCGAGGCGCAACGCGACGGCCGCGACGCCGGCGGCGCGCGCGTCGACCCGCCCGACTACAACACCGCGCGCCGCCTGCTGGCGCGCCACGCCGAATTCGAACAATGGGCCGCCCGCGCGGCGCGCCCCCGCGAGTCCCAAGGAGAGCAGTCATGACCACGCCAGCCCTGCCCGAGCGCAACGGCGGCCAGATCCTGATGCAGCAGCTGCGCGTGCACGGCGCGCGGCGCGTGTTCATGATTCCCGGCGAGAGCTACCTGCCCTGCATCGACGCCCTGAACGAGCATCGCGGCGCCATCGACGCCATTGTCTGCCGCCAGGAAAGCGGCGCGGCCTACATGGCCGAGGCCTATGGCAAGCTGACCGGCGAGCCGGGGATCTGCTTCGTCACCCGCGGCCCCGGCGCCACCAACGCCAGCATCGGCGTGCATACGGCCTACCAGGACTCGACCCCGATGATTCTGTTCATCGGCCAGGTCGGCAACGACTTCATGGAGCGCGAGGCGTTCCAGGAAATCGACTACCGCCGCATGTTCGGCCAGATGGCCAAGTGGGTCGCGCAGATCGACCGCACCGAGCGGATTCCCGAATTCATCGCGCGCGCCTTCGCGGTGGCCACCAGCGGCCGGCCCGGGCCGGTGGTGCTGGCGCTGCCCGAGGACACGCTGTGGGGCCGCGCCCGCGTGGCCGACATGCCGCGCTACCGGCGCGCGCGCTGCCTGCCCGGCGCGGCCGACCTGGCGCGCATGGTCGAATTGCTGGACCAGGCCGAGCGGCCCTTCATGCTGCTGGGCGGCACAGGCTGGAGCGCCGAGGCCATCGGACAGGCCGCCGCGTTCGCCGAACGCTTCGAGCTGCCGGTAGGCACGGCCTGGCGCCGCCTGGAATGCTTCGACCAGCGCCATCCCAATGCCGCCGGCCACGTCGGCTGGGCCATGGCGCCGGAACTGCGCCAGCGCATCGCCGGCGCGGACCTGGTCCTGGCGGTGGGCACGCGCATGGGCGAGGCCACCACCGAAGGCTACACCGTGATCGAGAGCCCGCTGCCGCGCCAGCGGCTGGTGCACGTCTACCCCGACCCCAACGAACTGGGCCGGGTGTTCGCGCCGACCCTGGGCATCGTGGCCGACCCGGCCGGGTTCGCGGCCGCGCTCGACGCGCTGCGGCCGGGACACCGCGCCAGCCGCGCGCAGGCCGTGCGCGCCGCGCACGACGAATACCTGGCCACGCTGGCCCCGCTGCCCTCGCCCGGCCCGCTCAACCTCGACAGCGCCGCCGCCTACGTCAACCAGCACATCCCGGCCGACGCCTGCATCACGGTGGGCGCGGGCAATTACGCCCTGTACCCGCACCGCTACCGCCAGTTCAGCGGCCCGGGCACCAGCCTGGCGCCCACGGTCGGCTCGATGGGCTACGGCCTGCCGGCGGCCATTTCGGCCAAGCTGGAAAACCCCGCCCGCACCGTGGTCTGCTACGCCGGCGACGGCTGCTTCCAGATGAACATGCAGGAACTCGGCGTGGCGCTGCAATACCGCGTCGGCGTGGTCGTGCTGGTGTTCAACAATGGCATCTGGGGTACCATCCGCGCCCACCAGGAACGCGAATTCCCGGGCCGCGCCATTGCCCTGGACTTCCAGAATCCCGATTTCACCCAATTCGTGCGCGCCTACGGCGGCTACGGCGAAGCGGTCGAGCGCACCGAGGACTTCGGCCCGGCCTTCGAGCGCGCGCGCGCCTTCGCCGAACGCGAGCAATTGCCGGCGCTATTGGAAATCCGCTACGAAGCCGACGGCATCGCGCCGGGCCAGACCCTGACGGAAATCCGCCAGGCGGCCCAGGCCCAGGCCGCCGGCGTGCAATGAGGTAAAGACATGAGCAACAACTCCCCGATCTCCATCGACGGACAGCGGCTGTGGCAGTCGCTGATGGACCTGGCGCGCATCGGCGCCACGCCCAAGGGCGGCAATTGCCGCCTGGCGCTGACCGCGCTCGACGGCCAGGGCCGCGACCTGGTCACCGGCTGGATGCGCGACGCGGGCCTGACCGTGCGCGTGGACCAGGTCGGCAATATCTTCGCGCGCCGCGCCGGACGCGATCCGTCGCGCGCGCCGGTCATGACCGGCAGCCACATCGACACCCAGCCCACCGGCGGCAAGTTCGACGGCTGCTACGGCGTGCTGGCCGGACTGGAAGTCATGCGCACCCTCGATGACCACGGCGTGCAGACCGACGCGCCGCTGGAAGTGGCGATCTGGACCAACGAGGAAGGCTCGCGCTTTCTGCCCGTGATGATGGGCTCGGGCGTATTCGCCGGGAAATTCCCGCTCGAGACCGCGCTGACCGCGCGCGACGCCGAGGGCAAGTCGGTGGCCGACGAGCTGCGCGCCATCGGCTATGCCGGCGCCGACCCGGTGGGCGGACGCGCGGTCGACGCCTACTTCGAGGCGCACATCGAGCAAGGCCCCATCCTGGAACACGAAGACAGGATCGTCGGCGTGGTGACCGGCTCGCTGGGCGTGCGCTGGTACGACGTGGTGGTGCAAGGCATGGAGATGCATGCCGGCCCCACCCCGATGCCGATCCGCAAGGACGCGCTGTACGCGGCCAGCCATCTGCTGCAGGCGGTGGTCGAGATCGCCAACGCGCACCAGCCGCACGGCCGCGGCACGGTGGGCGAGATCCACGCCTACCCCGGTTCGCGCAACGTGATCCCCGGCCAGGTGCGCTTCACGGTGGACCTGCGCCACGAGGACGAAGCCACGCTCGCCACGATGGACGCGCTGTGGCGCCAGGCGTGCGCCGACACCGCCGCGCGGCATGCCGTATCGGTGCAGTGCGAGCAGGTGCAGTACTTCGCGCCGACGCCCTTCCATCCCGACCTGGTCGGCAAGGTGCGCGACGGCGCGCAGCGCCGCGGCCTGCCGGCCATGGACATCGTGACCGGCGCCGGCCACGACGCGGTGTACATGGCCGCGGTCGCGCCCACGGCGATGATCTTCGTGCCCTGCAAGGACGGCATCAGCCACAACGAGATCGAGGACGCCCAGCCCGCCCACCTGGAGGCCGGCTGCAACGTGCTGCTCGACGCCATGGTGGCGCGCGCCAACGCGCCGCGCTGATTCACCCCGCCCGGCGGCGCGCCGCCGGGCCTGCCCGCATCCGACTCCCATGACCCTGCACGATTCCGCCTACTGGCGCGCGCAAGCCGCCGCCCTCGCCCCCGAAGGCCGCGCCTATATCGACGGCGCCTATTGCGACGCCGCCGATGGCGCCACCTTCGCCGCGCACAGCCCGATCGACGGCCGCAAGCTGGCCGATGTCGCCGCCTGCGGCGCGGCCGACGTGGACCGCGCGGTGGCCGCCGCGCGCCGCGCCTTCGAGGCCGGCGTCTGGAGCGGCCTGGCCCCGCGCGAGCGCAAGCACCGCCTGCTGCGCCTGGCCGCGCTGATCACCGAACACCAGGAAGAGCTGGCGCTGCTCGAAACGCTGGACATGGGCAAGCCGATCCGCGACGCCCTGGCCTTCGACCTGCCCGAGACCGCCCGCTGCTATGCGTGGTACGGCGAAGCCATCGACAAGCGCTACGACGAGATCGCGCCTACCGGCGCCGACGCGCTGGCCACCATCACGCGCGAGCCGCTGGGCGTGGTGGCCGCCGTGGTGCCGTGGAATTACCCCTTGATGATGGCGGCCTGGAAAGTGGCCCCGGCGCTGGCCGTGGGCAACAGCGTCATCCTCAAGCCTGCCGAGCAGGCCTCGCTGTCGGCGCTGCGGCTGGCGGCCCTGGCCGAACAGGCCGGCATCCCGCCCGGCGTGTTCAGCGTGGTGCCCGGCCTGGGCGCGCAGGCCGGCCAGGCGCTCGGCCTGCACCCGGACGTCGACTGCATCGCCTTCACCGGCTCGACGGCGACCGGCAAGCGCTTCATGACCTACTCGGGCCAATCCAATCTCAAGCGCGTCTGGCTGGAGTGCGGCGGCAAGTCGCCCCATATCGTGTTCGCCGACTGCCCCGACCTGGACCGCGCGGCCCAGGTCGCCGCGCTGGCGATCTTCTCCAACCAGGGCGAGGTCTGCATCGCCGGTTCGCGCCTGTACGTGCAGCACGGCATCTACGACGCCTTCATGGAAAAAGTGGCCGCCTTCGCCGCCACCCTGCGCCCCGGCAATCCGCTGGACCCGGACAGCGCGCTGGGCGCCATGGTCGACGAACGGCAGACGCAGGCGGTCATGGCCCGCATCGCCGCCGGCGCCCAGGAAGGCGCGCGGCTGCGCCTGGGCGGCCGGCAAGTGCTGACCGACAGCGGCGGCTACTACATCGAACCGACCATCTTCGATTGTCCCGGCCAGGACAACTCGCTGGTGCGCGAGGAAATCTTCGGGCCGGTGCTGGCCGCGCAAGGCTTCGCCGACGAGGACGAGGCCGTCGCGCTGGCCAATGATTCCATCTATGGGCTGGGGGCCGGGCTGTGGACCGCCGACCTCGGCCGCGCGCACCGCCTGTCGCGCCGCCTGCGCGCCGGGCTGGTATGGGTCAACTGCTATGCCGACGGCGACATCACGGTGCCCTTCGGCGGCGTCAAGCAATCCGGCTTCGGGCGCGACAAGTCGCTGCACGCGATGGACAAGTACAGCGACCTCAAGACCACCTGGATCAGCCTGCGCTGAAAACGGCGCCGGCCCCTTGCGGGGCCTGCTGCCTGGTACGCCGATGCGGGCCCTGCGGGGCCCGCCGCGCAGCGGTCAGGGATACAGGCCGCGCACCTGGCGCGCCTGCAGGATGCGGGTGCACGCCACGATGAAGGCCGCGGTACGCAGGGTGACCTTGTGCTCCTTGGCCACTTGCGACACGGCGCTGTAGGCCTCGCGCATCAGGCGCTCGAGCCGCTGGTTGATCTCCTCCTCGCTCCAGAAGAAGCTGGAGAAGTCCTGCACCCACTCGAAGTAGCTGACCGTCACGCCGCCGGCGTTGGCCAGCACGTCGGGCACCACGTAGACGCCGTTCTCGCGCAGGATATCGTCGGCTTCCGGGGTGGTCGGGCCGTTGGCGCCCTCGACCACGACCTTGGCGCGCACCCTGGCGGCGTTGTTTTCGTTGATCTGTCCCTCAAGAGCGGCGGGGATCAGGAAATCGGTCTCCAATCCCCAGAAATCGTCGTCGGCCAGTTGCTGCGCGCCGGTGAAGCCGGCCACGCCGCCCTGGTTGCCGACGTGCGCCAGCAGCTTGTGCACGTCCAGCCCGCCGTCGTTGTGGATGGTGCCGGTGTGGTCCTGCACCGCGATCACCTTGGCGCCGGCCTCATGGAACAGGCGCGCCGCGGTGCCGCCGACGTTGCCGAAACCCTGCACCACGATGCGGGCCTTGGATACGTCGAGGTTCAGGTCGCGGGCCGCCTCGCAGCCGACCACGAAGACGCCGCGGCCGGTGGCCTCGACCCGGCCCAGGCTGCCGCCCAGCGCGATCGGCTTGCCGGTCACCACGCCGGTGGCGGTGGCGCCTTCGTTCATGGAGTACGTGTCCATCATCCAGGCCATGGTCTGGGCGTTGGTGTTCACGTCCGGGGCCGGGATGTCCTTGGACGGCCCGATGATGACGCCGATCTCCGAGGTGTAGCGGCGCGTCATGCGCTCGAGCTCGGAGTGCGACAGCGTGCGCGGGTCGACCCGCACGCCGCCCTTGGCGCCGCCGTACGGCAGGTTGACGGCGGCATTCTTGATCGACATCCAGGCCGCCAGCGCCATCACTTCCGACAAGGTCACGTCCTGGTGGAAACGCACGCCGCCCTTGCCCGGGCCGCGCGACGTATTGTGCTGGACGCGGTAGCCCTCGAAGTGGGCGATGCTGCCGTTGTCCATCTCGATCGGCACGTCCACGATCAGCGCGCGCTTGGGACGCTTGAGCGTCTCGACCCAGCGGGCCAGCGGACCCAGGTACGGCGTGACGCGGTCGACTTGCTGCAGGTAGATCCCCCAGGGGCCCAGATGCTCGGCATCCAGGTATGAGGGCAAGGAATGGGCGGGAGCTTGAGACATAGGGAGGATCTCCGGGCTGAGGTTGCGCTTATTTTTCCACGAAACCAGCTGCGGCCCCAATAAAAAGAGATAAATATTTATTAGGGCCGCATCAAAAAAGCGCGCCTTGCAACAACCTTCGGGCAGGCCGCCCGGATCGGGCCGATCCGGGCGGCCAACGCCTACATCCTAAGCCCGTGGCGGGCCCGCCGTCTACCGCGCCGCGCCGCCCAGCAAGCGCCACGCCAGGCGCGCCGCCACGCGCGCGGTGCGGTGGTCGATGTCGTAGGCCGGGTTGCACTCGGCCAGGTCGGCCAGGCGCAGCTTGCCGCTGGCGCGCACATGCATCGCCACCTCCTCGACCACCGCCAGCGGCACGCCATAGGGCGCAGGGGCCGAGACCCCCGGCGCGGTCGCCGCCGGCAGCACGTCCAGGTCGATCGTGAGATAGACGTGGCCGGCCGCCGCCAGCAAGGTATCGAGCTGGGCCAGGCGCTCGCCCAGATGGGCCTCCTGCATGTGGCGGTCTTCCACCCAGACGGCGCCGGTCTCGGCCGCCCGCGCGTAGAGCGCGGGCGTGTTGCCCAGCGGCGAGACGCCCAGGCAGGCGTACTGCAGCGCGTGGCCGCGCGCCGCGCAATACTCGGCGATCTGGTCGAACGGCGTGCCCGAACTGCCCGGCCGGCCGGTGCGCAGGTCGAAATGCGCGTCGAGGTTGAGCACCAGCACCGGTTCGCGGTCGCCGCGCGCGTCCAGCCAGCGCCGCAAGCCCTGGAAACTGCCCCAGGCGATCTCGTGCCCGCCGCCCAGCACCACCGGATGCGCGCCGGCCTGCAGCAGCGCGGCCACGCGGCCGGCCAGCGCATCCTGCGCCGCCTCGAGCTGGTCGTCCTCGCACACCACGTCGCCGGCGTCGACCAGGCGACGCAGATTGTGCGCCGGCAGGCCGGCCATCATGCGCCGGATGGCGCGCGGCGCCAGCGCCGCGCCGCGCCGCCCCTGGTTGCGCGCCACGCCGGCATCGCAGGCAAAGCCCAGCACCGCGGCGTCGCCGGCGCCGGCGTCCTGCCCCAGCGCGACGATGTGGGCCAGGCGGCGCGTATCGCCGCGCTCGCCGCTGTCGTCGCGCGCGGTCCAGATGGACGCGGAATCGTTGGCCACGCTCATGCCGCCCCCTGCGATGCGCTGAGGACGGCCTGCAGGAAGGCGCGGGTACGCGCCTCGCGCGGCTGGCTGAAAATCAGCTCGGGCGGACCGGACTCGACAATGCTGCCGCCGTCCATCACCGCCACCACATCGGCCACTTCGCGCGCGAAACCCATTTCGTGCGTGACCACCATCATGGTCATGCCTTCGCGGGCCAGCAGCTTCATGACCTGCAGCACCTCGCCCACCAGTTCCGGGTCGAGCGCCGACGTGGGCTCGTCGAACAGCATCACGCGCGGCTGCATCGCCAGCGCGCGGGCGATCGCCACGCGCTGCTTCTGGCCGCCCGACAGCGAGCCGGGCATGGCCGCCATCTTTTCGCGCAGCCCCACCTTGGCCAGCAGGTCGCCGCCCAGCTCCTCGGCCTGCGCCCGGCTCATGCCGCGCAGCGTGCGCGGCCCGACGGTCACGTTGTCCAGCACCGAAAGGTGCGGGAACAGGTTGAAACCCTGGAACACCATGCCGACCTGCATGCGCAGGCGATTGAGCTCCGCCTCGGGCAGCAGCCGGCCATCCTTGAGCAGGTTGTGGCCGCAGATATCGATGGTGCCGCCCTGCGCCACCTCCAGGCCGTTGCAGCAGCGCAAAAGCGTGCTCTTGCCCGAGCCGCTGGGCCCGATCACCACCACCACCTGCGAGGCCTCGACATTGAAATCGATGCCGCGCAGCACTTCGTGCTCGCCATAGGCCTTGCGCAGTCCGCGGATGCGGATCATCTCTTGCGTACTCATTGCACCATCCCTCCCGCGCGCAGGCGATGCTCGATCCGGCGCAGGATCGTCGTCGTCGCGGTCGTCAACACCAGGTAAATCAGGGCCACCACCAGATAGGTCTCCAGCGAGCGATACGACACGCTGATGATCTTCTGGCCTTCGTGCATCAGATCGTGGATCGTCAGCAGCGAAACCAGCGCGGAATTCTTGATCAGGGCGATGAACTCGTTGCCCAGCGGCGGAATCATGCGCACCACGGCCTGCGGCAGGATGATGATGCGCATCGCCTGCGCCGAGGACATGCCCAGCGAGCGGGCCGCTTCCATCTGGCCGCGGTCGACCGACTGGATGGCGCCGCGCACGATCTCCGAGACGTAGGCGCCGGAATAGATGCCCAGGCCGAGCACACCGCAGGCGAACGCCGGCAGCGTGATGCCGAACTGCGGCAGCCCGAAGAACCAGATGAACAGCTGCACCAGCAGCGGCGTGCCGCGAAAGAACAGCAGGTATACGCTGCACAGGTTGTAGATGAAGCGGCGTTGCGGGTTGAGGCGGCCGACCCCGACCAGCAGGCCGATGACGCAGCCCAGCAGCAGCGCGCAGGCCGTCACCTCCACGGTGACGACCGCGCCGCGCAGCAATGCGTCGAAGTCGGCAAAGACAGGCGCGAAATCCAGCATCATTTGGCCTGCGCCTCGAACCACTTGTTGACGATGCGCTCGTAGGTACCGTCAGCCTTCAGCTTCTTGAGCGCCTCGTTGAGCTCGCGGGTCAGTCCGGACTTGGACTTCGGCACGGCGATGCCGTATTCCTCGGTGGTGATCTGCTCGCTCAGCACGGCCAGGTCCTGCGTGCTTTGCGCGAACAGCTTGGCCGCCGGCTTGCCGGTCACCGCCGCGTCGGCGCGGCCGATCTGCACCAGGTTGAACATCTCCTGGTTCTTCTCCACCTCGACGCGCTGCACCTTGGGGAAGTGCTCCTTCAGATAGTTGACCGACTTGGTGCCCACCTGCACCGACACCTTGCGGCCCTCCAGGTCCTTGAGCGACTTCACCGGACCATCCTTCTTGGTCAGCACCACCAGGCCGCCCGCATAGTACGGGTCGGTGAAATCCACCACTTTCTGGCGCTCGGCGGTGATGTAGATGGCCGACACGGCGATGTCGGCGCGGCCGGCCTGCAGCGCCGGGATCAGGCCCTTGAAGTCGATGTCGATCCATTCGATTTTCTTGCCCATGGCCTGGGCCAGCGCCTCGACCAGTTCGATATCGAAACCGGTGCGCTTGCCGTCCTTGACGAATTCCATGGGCGGGAACGTCGCGTCGGTCACGGCGCGAATGGTCTCCTGGGCATGCGCGGCGCCGGCGCCCCAGGCCAGGCTCAGGGTCAGGGCGGCGGTCAGCAGTTGGCGGCGAGTCGTCATGATGCTTCCTTTGGTGATGGGTACGGCATTGGAGTGAAGAAAACCGTATGGATGGATACGGCCACAGGGATACGTCAGGAATGCTGCAGGCGGCTGGAAATGCGTTTGGCGGCCGCCAGCGTCAGGTTGATCAGGGTCGCGGTGCGTTCGGCCACGCGCGTGGAAGGCGCCATCAGGGTGACCGAGCCGGCTGCCTGGTGCGGCCGCTCGAACACCGGCGCGCTGCAGCCCCACACGCCGGCGTCGACCTCGCTGTCGCTGACCGCGTAGCCGGCGGCGCGGATCGCCTCCAGGTCGCGCGCCAGCGCGGCGGCGTCGACGCCCTGCCCGGCCAGCTCGTGCAGCCGGCCCTGCAGGCGCGCCGGCGCCATGAACGCCATCAGCGACTTGGCCGAGGCCCCGCGCGCCAACGGCAGGCCGCGGCCCTTGACGAACGAACAGCGCAGCGGATGCCGGCTTTCGACCATCTCCAGGCAGACCGCCTGGTCGGACATGGCCACCAGCAAGCCCACCGTCTCGCCCGAATCGGCGGCCAGGCGGGTCATATCGGGCAAGGCTTCCTGGATCAGATAGGACGATTGGTCGAAGCCGCGCGCCAGCTGCACGCACAGCGGGCCCGGCGTATAGGCGCCAGCCTGCTCCAGCACGAACCCCCAGCGCTTGAGCAGGGCCACCTGCCGGTACAGCGTGCTCTGGGCCAGGCCGGTGCGCTCGGCCAGCGCCGCCACGGTCAGCGGGGCTTCCTCGCGCGCCAGGGTGGCCAGCACATACAGCACGCGCTCGGCGCCACCCGCGATGGCTTGTTCTTGCATGTCGATCGTTCCTTGATATTGCGTGCGCAGATTATTCAGTTTTTCCCATTTTTTCAGAATTCATTCTCAATTTATGAGAATTTCAGGGAAAACCCCGAGCAAAAAAATGCCGCCCCGGTGGGCGGCACGTGATCAGGTGGAGGAGCAGGAACAGGGAGGCCCGGGTGCCTGTCCCTGTGGGGACAGGCACCGAGACGTTGGCGGGCGCCAGTCCCCATGCGGGGACAGGCACAGGAGTTGGCGGGTGCCTGTCTCCATGCGGGGACAGGCACAGGAGTTGGCGGGTGCCTGTCCCCGCGGGGACAGGCACCCGGGTTAATCGTAGGAGTTCAGCCGCACGCCCGAGACGCCGGACAGGGAGCGGCCTTCGCCGGGTTGCGACGCCGCGGCAGGGGCTGCCGCGGGCTGTGCCGTGGGCGGCGTTTCGGCGGCCGGCGCCAGCTTGGGCGTGGCCACTGCGCCATGGCGGGCCTGCCGTTCGGCCTCGGCGCGGGCGATCATGGGCTTGAGCTCGCGCGCCAGCGCCTCGGACTTGCCGAAGGCGGCCCAGTCAGCCGCGCTCATGCCCTTGAGGTTGCGCGTGGTGATATCGGCGCCGGCATCCAGCAACAACTGCACCATGCGGCGATCGCCCGAATACGCGGCCATCATCAGCGGCGTGGTGCCGTCGGGCGACGGCGCATTGACCAGCGCCTGCTTGCCCAGCAGCATGCGCGCGGTCTCCAGCCGGCCCTTCGAGGCCGCATAGTGCAGCGGCGTCCAGCCCAGCCGGTTGACCTGCGCGCCGCGCGCGATCAGCGCCTGCGCGCGTTCGGTCTGCCCCGCCACCGCCAGGTACATCAAGGGCGTCTCGCCCGCGGGATTCTCGGCGTTGAGATCGGTGCGGCGGTTGGCGGCCAGCACATCGAACACCTCCCAGGCGTTGTCGACCACCGCCCGCATGATGGCCGGCTGGCCATTGTCGTAGCGCACATTGGGATCGGCGCCCGCCGCCAGCAAGGCGCCGATGTCGCGGGCCTTGTCGTTATGGACATACACCCACCAGTCGGCCTGCTTGGCCGCCCAGGCGGGGCTGGCCAGCAAGGCGCCGGCGAGCAGGCCGCCGGCCGCGGCGCCGCGCCAGCGCAGAAAACGGGTACGCAAGGGTTTCATGGTGGAATACCGCCAAAATCTAGAATTCACTTTAAATAATTCAAATTAGATTATCGTTTTATCTTATTGAAAAGTTTGAAGAAATTCTCGGTAGAGGCATGCGCCACCTCGGCCACCGGAATACCCTTGAGCTCGGCGATCTTCTCGGCAACGTGGATCACCTTGGACGGATCGTTCAGCTTGCCGCGGTATGGCACCGGCGCCAGGTAGGGCGAGTCGGTCTCGATCAGCAGCCGGTCCAGCGGCATATTGGCGGCCACCTCGTGCACGAGCTGCGCGTTCTTGAACGTCACGATGCCCGAAAGCGAGATATGGAAATTCAGCGCCATGGCCTGCTGGGCGATCTCCCAGGACTCGGTAAAACAGTGCATCACGCCGCCGACCTCGTCGGCGCCCTCTTCGCGCAGCAGGCGCACCGTGTCCTGCGCCGAGGCGCGCGTATGCACGATCAGCGGCAGGCCGGTCGAGCGCGCCGCGCGGATATGGCGGCGAAAGCGCTCGCGCTGCCAGTCCAGCGGCTCGCTCAGGCGGTAGTAGTCCAGCCCGGTCTCGCCGATGGCCACCACCTTGGGGTGCGCGGCCAGGCGCTCGAGCTCGGCGGGCTCGGGATCGGGCGTGTCTTCATAGTCGGGGTGCACCCCCACCGACGCCCAGAGATTGCCGTGCGGCTCGACCAATTGCATCAGGCCCGGCCAGTCGGGCATGTTGACGCTGACGACCAGCGCATGGGTGACCTGGTTGGCGGCCATGCGATCCAGCACGGCCGGCAGGTCTTGCGCCAATTCGGGAAAATTCAGATGACAGTGGGAGTCTACGTACATACGGACCACAGAATACGGATCACAGGAGAAACGGGCCGTGGCCCGATCGTCACTGGCAGGATAGCACCACGCGCTGCAGGGCCGCGTGCACGAACAGCTTGGCGTTGAGCGGATGCGTGGCCAGCCCGCGCTGGCGGCTCAGCCAGCGCGCGGTCTCGGCCAGTTGCGCGGGCTGCGCGCGCGCGGCGGCTTGCCGCACCGGCTCGGCCAGCGAGGGATAGTAGCGGCTGGCCGCGCCATGGGCGGCCAGCGTCAGGTCGGTGAACAGGCGCTGCAGGGCGTCGATCCACTCGGCCGCCGCCACCTTTTCCAGGTTTTCGGTCAGCGTGCCCACATCGGGCGCCTTGCCCGCGGCCAAGGGCTGCACCAGTTGCGCCAGCCAGGCCGGGCACGGCGCATCGCCCCGGGCCGCCAGGCGCTGCGCCGCCAGCGGCGCGCCGCCGGCGGCAGCCAGCCAGTCGGCCGCCGGCTCCACGCCCTGCTCGCCCAGCCATTGCAGCGCCTGCCCGGCCGACGGCGTGGGCAGCGGCAGGCGCCGGCAGCGCGACACCAGCGTGGGCAGCAGGCGGTCGGGCGCATCGGCCACCAGCAGGAACACCGTATGCGCGGGCGGCTCCTCCAGCACCTTCAGCAAGGCGTTGGCCGATATCACGTTCAGCGCATGTGCCGGATACAGCAGCGCCACGCGCCAGCCGCCCCGGTGCGTGGCGGTGTTGAACCACGGTTCGAGCGCGCGGATCTGGTCGATGCGGATGTCCTTGGACGGCGCGCGCTTGGCCGCCGCGCCGCCGGAACCGGCCTCGGCCTCCTCGGCGCCTTCGGTCTGGTCGGCGCCCTCTTCCAGCGCGACCGCCTCCGGACGGATGCGCCGCAGATCCGGATGGTTGCCGCTGGCCACCCAGGCGCAGGCCGCGCACTCGCCGCACGCCAGGCCCTGGCGCGGCGACTCGCACAGCAGGCTGGCCGCCGCGGCCGCCGCAAAGTCCAGCTTGCCGATGCCGCCATTGCCATGGATCAGCCAGGCATGCGCGAAGCGGTCGCGCCCGCTCAGCCAGGAGCGGGCGATCTCCGTCTGCCAGGGCAGGAAGCGACCGAGGCTCATGCCGCTTGCGCCACCAGCTCGCGCACCTCGCTGTCGAGCTGCGCGCGCACGACCTCGAGCGGCCGGCTCGAATCGATGATGCGGATACGTCCATCCGAGCTGCGCGCCCGCTCGTGGTAGGCGGCGCGGGTGCGTTCGAAGAAGGCATCCTCCTCGCGCTCGAAGCGGTCGAGCTGGCGCGAGCGCGCCAGCCGGGCGCGCGCCACGTCCAGCGGCACGTCGAACAGCCAGGTGCGGTCGGGCTGCAGATCGGGATGCACCCACTGCTCCAGCGCCGCCACGCGCGCCGCGCCCAATTGGCGTCCGCCGCCCTGATAGGCATAGGACGCATCGGTGAAGCGGTCGCACACCACCCACTCGCCGCGCGCCAGCGCCGGCGCGATCACTTCGCGCACGTGCTCGCAGCGCGCCGCGAACATGAGCAAGGTCTCGGTTTCCAGGGCCATGGGTTCGGACAGCAGCAACTCGCGCAGCTTCTCGCCCACCGGCGTCCCGCCGGGCTCCCGGGTGGCCAGCACCGTCAGGCCCAGGTCGCGCAGCGCCTGCACCATCCATGCGGTATGGGTGCTCTTGCCGGCGCCATCGACGCCCTCCAGCGTAATGAAACGTCCACGCGGGGTCATTGCTGCGATCCTTGTTGCGGTTGCCCTTGTCCCAATATGTAGCGCGACACATTGCGGTTGTGGTCGTTCAGGTTGACCGAGAACTCGCTGGTGCCGTTGCCGCGCGACACGAAGAACAGGTATTTGTGGCGTTCGGGCTGCACCGCCGCCAGCAGCGCGGCGCGCCCGGGCGCGGCGATGGGCGTGGGCGGCAGGCCCGGACGGGTGTAGGTGTTCCATGGCGTGTCGGTCTGCAGGTCGCGCTTGCGGATACGGCCCTGGTAGGCCTCGCCCATGCCGTAGATCACGGTCGGATCGGTCTGCAGCAGCATGCCGATGCGCAGCCGGTTGGCGAACACCCCGGCCACGCGCGCGCGCTCCGGCCCGTGGCCGGTCTCCTTCTCGACGATGGAGGCCAGGATCAGCGCTTCGTAGGGCGTGCCCACCGGCAGCCCATCCTGGCGCTTGGCCCAGGTCGACTCCAGGATGCGCTGCCCTTCCTGGTAGGCGCGCCGCAGGATGTCGAAATCCGTGCTGCCCGGAGTGAACACATAGGTGTCGGGAAAGAACATGCCCTCGGGATGGGTCACCGTCGAGCCCAGCCTTTCCATCAGGGCCTCGTCGCTGGTCTCGCCCAGGGTCTGCTTGACGTCGGGATGTTCGCGCAGCGCCTGGCGCATCTGCCGGAACGTCCAGCCCTCCAGGAAAGTGATCTGGCGCTGGCTCATGTCGCCGCGCGCCAGCCGTTGCAGCAACTGCCAGGGCGAGTCGCCGTCGATGGCCTGGTAGCCGCCGGCCTTGATCTGCTTGTCCAGCTCGGACAGGCGCGCCATCCAGACGAAGCCCGGCTCCCAGACCGCCACGCCGGCCTGGTTGAGGGTGCGCGCGATGGCGCGCGGCGTGCTGCCCGGATCCACCACGAAATCGATGCGGTCGGACTTGAGCGCCACCGGCCTGTGCATCCAGGTCCAGGCGCCGCCGGCCGCCAGCGCGGCGCCGAGCAGCGCCACCAGCACGAGCAGCAGAAAATAGAAACGAATGCGTTTTCTCATAAGTGTGCGCAAGTTTAATGGATCGCGGGCGCGGCGGCTGGCCCGCCCACGCCCCCGCGGTCAGCCGGGTCATAGGGGCCGGCGCGGGCCGCCCCGGGTATCATCGGGGTTTGTTCGACGCCGCGCGGCCCACGCCGGTTCGCGCGTGCGCGTCATCCGCCCCTTTTAGAATTCCGCCATGCACGCTTTCTACGATTCGATTCCCGCGCGCGCCGATGGTTCGGCGCAATGCGCGCCGCTGGCCAGCCTGCGCGTCATCGGCGCGGCCGGCGCCGACGCGCTGGCTTTCCTGCATGGGCAACTGACCCAGGACGTCACCGGCCAGCCCGCCGACCACGCCCGCCTGGCCGGCTACTGCACCGCCAAGGGCCGCCTGCTGGCCACGCTGGTCATGTGGCGGGCCGCCGCGGCCGACGAAAGCGCCCCGGTATGGCAGGCGCTGGTGCGCGCCGACGTCGCCGAGGCGGTGCTCAAGCGCCTGTCCATGTTCGTATTGCGCGCCAAGGCGCGGCTGGCTCCGGTGCCGGCGTGGGCGGCGGGCGTGCAATGCGCCCCCGCCGCGCTGGCCGCGCTGCAGGACGCCGCCGGCGGCGCCCTGCCCGCCGCGCCCTGGCAGCGCGCCGAATTGCCCACCGGCACCTGGATCGGCGCGCCCTCGGCCGATGCGCAGCCGCGCTGGTGGTGGATCGCCACCGAAGCGCAGCTGGAGCGGGCCGGCGCGCTGGCCGCGCACCTGGGCCGCGCGTCCGAGTCCGCCTGGCAGGCCGCCGACCTGGCCGCCGGCCTGCCCTGGATCGGCGCGGCCACGCAGGACGTCTTCATTCCGCAGACCGTCAATCTCGACCTCATCGGCGGCGTCAGCTTCACCAAGGGCTGCTATCCGGGCCAGGAGGTAGTGGCGCGCAGCCATTACCGCGGCACGGTCAAGCGCCGCATGGCCCATGGCGTGATCGCCGAGGCCCCGGCCGACCTGCCCGACCCCTTGGCCGGCCAGGACATCTACGACAGCGCGCGGCCGGACGAACCCTGCGGACGCGTGGTCGACGCCGCGCGCAGCGACGGGCAGCTCGCGCTGCTGTTCGAAACCACCCTGGCCAGCCTGCCCGACGGCGACCTGCGGCTGCTCAGCGCGCAGGGCCCGCGCATCGCCCTGGCGCCCCTGCCCTACGAACTGGCCGGCAACGCCGCCGGCTAGGCTGTCCGGCTATACCGCCACGCCGAACAAGGCCCCCACGCCCGCGGTCAGGGCCATGGCGGCCGCCCCCAGCAACACCACCCGCACGGCGGCCGGCCCCACCGGCGCGCCGCCGGCGCGCGCGGCCACCGCGCCCAGTATGCCCAGCCCGGCCACCGACCCGGCGATCACCACCGGCATCAGTTGCGCCAGCGGCGCCGCCATGGCGATGGCCAGCGGCAGCGCCGCCCCGACGGCGAACGACGCGGCCGAGGCCAGCGCCGCCTGCACCGGCTGGGCGCGGTTGTGCACCGAGATGCCCAGCTCGTCGCGCGCATGCGCGTCCAGGGCGTTGTGGCGCGTCAGCTGCCGGGCCACCTGCCCCGCCAGGTCGGGCGACAGGCCGCGCTCGACATAGATGCCGGTCAGTTCTTCCAGCTCTTCGCGCGAATTGCGCTTGAGCGAACTCTGTTCCAGCCGCAGATCGGCCGCCTCGATATCGGCCTGGGACTTCACCGATACGTACTCGCCGGCGGCCATGGACAGCGCTCCGGCCACCAGGCCGGCCAGGCCCGAAGTCAGGATGGCGGCATGGCTGGCTTGCGCGGCCGCCACCCCGGCGATCAGGCTGGCGGTGGAGACGATGCCGTCATTGGCGCCCAGCACCGCGGCGCGCAGCCAGCCGGAACGGAAGATGCGATGGTGGGATCGGGCGGGCATGGGCAGGCGTCACTCGTGGCGGCCGGGATTGGCGCGCCAAGTATAGGCCGCCGCGCCGTTCAACGCGGCGTCACCCGCACCGCGGTCATCAGCCCCACCAGGCACAGCGTGCTGCGCTCGCCGCGGCAGGCGCGCAGCTCCACCTGGCAGATGCTCAGCCGCCTGCCGGGCTTTAGCACCTTGCCGCTGGCGACAAAGTGCTCGCCATCGGCCGGCGCCAGGAAGTTCATCTTGAACTCCGATGTCAGCACGTCTTCGCCGGGTCCGAACAGCGTATAGGCGGCATAGCCCCCCGCGCTGTCGGCAATGGTGGTGGAAATGCCGGCATGCAGGAAACCGTTCTGCTGGCACAGGTCGGCGCGATACGGCAACGCGATCTCGACCTCGCCAGGTTCGACGGCGCCCAGGCGCGCGCCGATCAGCGCCATGACGCTCTGGCGGGCAAAGTTGTCGTGCACGCGCTGGCGCGCCGCCTCGAAAGCCTCGGTATCAGGCATGCAAGCCTCTCGCGGAATGGCCCTGGCCGCCCGGCCAGGGCGGGATCAGTTGCGCTCGCCCGGCGAATACAGATTGACGATGCTGGAGAAGTCCAGCCCGCCGCTGCCGCCCTGGCTGTGCAGCGAATACAGGTTGCGCGCCAGCTCTCCCAGCGGGATGGACGAGCGCGTGCCCAGCGCCGCCTCGGCCGCCAGCCCCAGGTCCTTGAGCATCAGGTCCACGCCGAAGCCCCCGGCATAGCCCTTGGACGCCGGCGCATGCTCCATGACGCCCGGCCAGGGGTTGTAGAGCTCGGTGGCCCAGTTGCGGCCCGAGCTCTTGCTGATGATGTCCGACAGCACCTTGGGGTCCAGGCCGTTGGCCACGCCCAGCGCCAGCGCCTCGGACGTACCGGCCATGAGGATGCCCAGCAGCATGTTGTTGCAGATCTTGGCCACCTGCCCGGCGCCGGCGCCGCCGGCATGGAAGATGTTCTTGCCCATGCTGGCCAGTACCGGCCGCGCGCGCTCCAGTGCCGGCGCCTCGCCCCCGACGATGAACGTCAGCGTGCCGACCGCGGCGCCGCCCGTGCCGCCGGATACCGGCGCATCGATCATGGCGATGCCGCGCGCCTGCGCGGCGGCGGCCACCTTGCGCGCCGAATCGGGCGCGATGGTGCTGCACTCGATGACCAGCGCGCTGGCGCCGATGCTGGCCAGCAGGTCCTGGCCCAGGTACAGGCCTTCGACATGCTTGCTGGCCGGCAGCATGGAAATGACGAGTTCGGCGCCCTGCACCGCCTCGGCGGCCGAACCGGCCGCGCGCGCGCCAGCGTCGGTCAGCGTCTTGACCGCCGCCGGCACCAGGTCGAATACCGTCAGGTCGTGGCCCGCCTTGACCAGGTTCAGCGCCATGGGCGCGCCCATGTTGCCCAGACCGATGAATGCAATGCTGCTCATGATGGTTGTCTCCTGTGCGTCATAGGGGAACGAGCGAACCGGCGCGCCTAGGCGCCGTGGCCCAGGTCCGCCAGCGGGTGGGGCTGGCCGGCCGGCCAGGGCTCGTCAAAGAACTTGCGCACCCAGTCGTCGCTGGCCTCGGACAGGGTGGCGGGATTCCAGCGCGGCTGCCTGTCCTTGTCGACCAGCAGCGCACGGATGCCTTCGGCGAAATCGCCGTGCGCCGCGCAGGCCAGCGCGGCCACGTACTCGATGCGGAACACATCGGCCAGCGAACGCAGCCGCGTATGCTGCTGCAGGGCATACGCCAGCCGCGCCGAACCGGGCGAACCGGCCAGCATGGTGGCCGCGGCCCTGGCCAGCCAGGGATCGGCGTGATCCTTGAGCTCGGCGATCTCGGCGTAGATGTCGTCCAGCCGCTTGCCGCTGCACAGGCTGTTCACCAGGAACGAATGCTGGCGCAGGGGGCCGGGCTCCAGCTGCGTGGCCGGTTCGTGCGCCAGCAGCGCCTGGCGCAGCAGGCCGTCGTTGAT
This sequence comes from Bordetella bronchiseptica, assembly GCF_900636925.1. Taxonomy (NCBI): domain Bacteria; kingdom Pseudomonadati; phylum Pseudomonadota; class Betaproteobacteria; order Burkholderiales; family Alcaligenaceae; genus Bordetella; species Bordetella bronchiseptica. Next base: position 2,409,007 of record NZ_LR134326.1, on the reverse strand, counting down.
CGAGCGCGGCGCCGCGTTGCCGGTGCCGGGCCCGCCCGGCTGGCCGGCCCACGGCAGGCTCAGCAGGGAGGCGCAGAAATCCGGCCACTGCGCCGAATCGAGCCGGAAATCGGCCAGCCCGGCGAAGAAGGCGTCGGAGGCGTTCACGTGCGCGCCGGTCAGCGCCAGGAACAGCCCGGTGCGCCCCGGCATGCGGTTGAGCAGCCAGCTGCCGCCCACGTCGGGAAACAGCCCGATGGTGATCTCGGGCATGGCCATGCGCGTGGTCTCGCTGACCACGCGGTGGCTGGCGCCCATCATCAGGCCCACGCCGCCGCCCATGACGATGCCATGGCCCCAGCACAGCACCGGCTTGGGGTAGGTGTGGATCAGGTAGTCCAGCCGGTACTCGTGCTCGAAGAAGCGGCGCGCATGGGTATTGGCCCAGGGATCGCCGCCGGTGTTCTCGCGCATGCTGCGGTACAGCCCGTGCAGGTCGCCGCCGGCGCAGAACGCCTTCTCGCCCGCCCCCTGCAGGATGACCATCGCCACGGCCGCGTCGGCGGCCCAGGCGCGCAGGCGCGCGTCGAGCAGCTCGACCATCTCGAGCGACAGGCCATTGAGGGTCTGCGGCGCATTGAGCGTGGCCACGCCCAGGCGCACGCCATTGTCGGCAATTCGTTCTTCAAACAGCACGGGCGCATTCATCGGATATCGGCTCCTTTTTCAAGCAATTGTCGGGCGACGATGACCCGCATGATCTCGTTCGTGCCCTCCAGGATCTGGTGCACGCGAGTATCGCGCACCAGGCGCTCGAGCGGATAGTCGCGCAAATACCCATATCCGCCATGGATCTGCTGCGCGTCCAGGCAGATCTGGAAACCCATGTCGGTGGCGAAGCGCTTGGCCATGGCGCAATAGGTGCTGGCGTCGGCCGAGCCGGCGTCCAGCTTGCAGGCGGCCAGCCGCACCATCTGGCGCGCCGCCACCAAGTGCGTGGCCATGTCGGCCAGCTTGAACTGCAGCGCCTGGAACTGCGCCAGCTTGCGGTTGAACTGGCGCCGCTCGTCCATGTAGCGGCGCGCCGCGTCCATGGCGCCCTGGGCCGCGCCGACCGAGCAGGTGCCGATGTTGATGCGCCCGCCGTCCAGGCCCTTCATGGCGATCTTGAAGCCCTCGCCGGGCTCGCCCAGCATGTGCGAGGCGGGCACGCGCACCTGCTCGAACGTGATGGGCCGCGTGGACTGGCTGTTCCAGCCCATCTTCTCTTCCTTGCGGCCATAGGCGATGCCCGCGGCGTCGGCGGGCACGGCAAAGGCGCTGACCCCGCCGGGCCCGTCGCCGCCGGTGCGCGCCATCACCACCAGCAGGTCGGTATCGCCGCCGCCCGAAATGAAGGCCTTGGCGCCGTTGAGCACGTAATCATCGCCCTGGCGCTCGGCCCGCGTGGCCAGCGAGCCGGCATCCGAGCCCGCATTGGGTTCGGTCAGGCAGTACGACGCCAGCTTCTCGCCGCTGGCCAGCAGCGGCCCCCACTGCTCGCGCACCGCCGGCCGGGCCCATTGCCCCACCATCCAGGTGGCCATGTTGTGGATCGTCAGGAACGCCGTGGTCGAGGGGTCCACGGCCGCCATCTCCTCGAAGACCAGCGTGGCGTCGAGCCGGGGCAGCCCCAGTCCGCCGATCTCCTCGCTGGCATAGATGGCGCAAAAGCCCAGTTCGCCGGCGCGGGCGAAGGCCTCGCGCGGGAAAATGCCCTCGGCGTCCCAGCGCGCCGCGTGCGGGGCCAGTTCGCCCTGTGCATAGTCGCGCGCGGCCTGCGCGAACGCGCGCTGCTCGTCGGTGAGTTCGAAATCCACGGCCAGTCTCCAGATGTTCTCGGTATGGTCATGCGGCTGCGTGGCGATCTTGTGAATCGCCGGCGGCCGCTCGACATGACGTTAACGTAAACGTAAGTCGTTGGCGAGTATGTTACGCCCGAAACGGCCGCGCACTGTCTTGCCGGCGACAATGTGGGCGCCTGGACGCCGCAATCGCCCCGGGAAGCCCGCGGCCTTACAGCAGGCCGGCCGGACGCGCCTTGCCGCCGCGCGCGGCCAGCGCACGCCGGTGCTCGGCCCGCCGCCGGCGCGACTCCTTGGGATCGAAGCTGAGGCCCCGGTAGATTTCCACCCGGTCGCCATCGGCCAGCGGCGCGTCGGCCGCCTGCGCCTTGCCGAACACCCCCACGCCATGCGCCCAGGGATCCTGGCCGCGGTGCGCCGCGGCAAAGCCGCTGGCGGCCACCGCGTCGGCCACCGTGGCGCCGGCCGGCAGCGTGACGGCGCGCTGCCATGCCCCGTCCGGGCATGCATGGCAGACCGTCACGCGCAGCGAACCGGCGGGCGCCGGCGTGTCATTCGCCATACTTGGCCTGCGCGCGCTTGGTGAACGAATCGATGAAGCTGGCCGCGATACGGTTGAACACCGGGCCCACCACCATTTCGAGGGCGCGGTTGGAGAACGCGTACTCCAGCGTGAACAGCACCTTGCAGGCATCCTCGGCCAGCGGCTGGAATACCCAATGGCCCACCAGCATCGAGAAAGGCCCGTCGACCAGCTCGAGATCGATGCGCTGCGGATAATCGTGCGTGTTGCGCGTGCTGAAGCGCTGTTTCAGGCCCGCGAAGCTGATCAGGATCGAGGCCTGCATGCCGTGCTCGGAGCGCGAGTGCACCTCGGCGCCGCCGCACCACGGCATGAATTCGGGGTATTTCTCGACATCGGCCACCAGGTCGAACATCTGGGCGGCCGAATACGGAACCAGGACGGATCGTTGGACTTTGTGCATCAGCTATCGCAAATGGCTAGAATGCTAGGATTTTACCGGCACCGCGCGCCCTTACCATTGCCTCCATGAGTATTATCGATAACCGCAAGGCCACGCACGACTATTTCATCGAGGACCGCTACGAAGCTGGCATGGTCCTGGAAGGATGGGAAGTGAAGGCTATCCGCGACGGCCGCGTGCAATTGAAGGAAAGCTACGTCATCGTGCGCGATGGCGAAATCTACCTGCTGGGCATGCACGTCAGCCCGCTGCCTACCGCGTCCACCCACATCCGCCCCGACGCCACGCGCACCCGCAAGCTGCTGCTCAAGGCCGAGGAAATCCGCAAGCTGATCGGCAAGGTCGAACAGCGCGGCTACACGCTGGTTCCGCTCAACCTGCACTACAAGAACGGCCGCATCAAGCTGGACTTCGCGCTGGGCCGGGGCAAGAAGCTGTACGACAAGCGCGACACCGCCCGCGAAAAGGACTGGCAGCGCGAAAAGGAACGTGTCCTGAAGCACGACACGCGCGTCAACCAGCGCGATTCCTGATGCGGTCGCGGCCGGCCTGCTTGGCCGCGTACAACGCCGCGTCCGCCCGCTCCACCAGCACCGGCAGCGTATCGCCCGCGCGGTATTGCGCCACCCCGCCGCTGAACGTGTAGGTCAGCGCCTTGCCGCCGTGCGAGCACGGCGTGGCGCGCACACTGGCCAGCAAGCGCTCGGCCACGCTCACGCCCGTGTCGCCGTCGGTATCGGGCAACAAGGCCACGAATTCCTCGCCGCCCAGCCGGCCGATGACATCGCCGCTGCGCAGCAGCGCGGTGGCCAGCGAACCGAAATGCCGCAGCACCACATCGCCGGCGGCGTGGCCGTGCTGGTCATTGACCTGCTTGAAGCGGTCGATGTCCAGCGCCAGCAGGGTCAGCGGCCGGCCCGTGCGCAACGCGCGCGCGCACAGGCGCTCGCCCTCGCGCCACCATGCCTTGCGCGACAGCAGGCCGGTCAGGAAGTCCTGGTTGGCCTCGCGCTCGCGCTCGGCCAGCATGCGGTCGTGGATCATCATGATCATGCCCAGCGTCATGCTGGGCATGACCAGCACGCCGATCGCCAGGAAGGCCACGTTCCATACCGATGACTGCAACAGCCCCTGGGTCTGCTCGATCTGCAGGCCGTAGACGGCCGTGCGCAAGGCATGGCCCAGGGCGGCCACGGTGGCGGTCACCCCGGCGAACCAGTAGCTGTAGCGCGACCGCCGCAGCGGCATGTTGCGATAGATGGTCCATGCGCTGCCGCCCCACAGCAGCGCATGCAGGCCCGAGGCCGCGACCACCCGGGCGTTGACCGAGGGGTCGACATAGTGGAACCAGATGTTGGCGCCGATCGACAGCGCCAGTCCCAGCAGCAGCAGGCGCCACGGCGGGCGCTGTTGCATGAAGCGGAAGACGCCGGCGCAAAACAGCACGACGCCGGACGAGATCAGCACGTTGGGCGCCTGGATCGCCAGCCACGGCGGCATGGCGGGGTTGGCCTGCAGCGTGAACAGCAGCAGCGAGCACAGCACCAGCACGTTGGCCCACATCAGCTCGCGGATGCCCGCGATGGCGCTGCGCAGCAGCGAACCCAGGACTCCCAGCGTCACCAGGCTCGACAGGGTGGAAATCACCAGCAGGGTGACCGGAGCCAGCATGAGGGCGGGACGCTATGGCGCGGACGCGAAAGGACGCGCCGCGGCCGGCGCGCCCGGGTCGAACCTCACGCGCTCTTGGTCGACTTGACGATCGTCATGGCCGAGGCGATGAGCCCGCCCACATCGGACAGGTTGGACGGCAGGATGAGCGTATTGCCCTCCTTGGCCACATTGCTGAAGGCATCCACGTAGCGTTCGGCGACCTTGAGGTTGACGGCTTCCATGCCGCCGGGCTGGCGCACGGCCTCGCCCACCTGCTCGATCGCCTTGGCGGTCGCCTCGGCGATGGCCAGCACGGCCGCGGCCTCGCCCTGGGCCTGGTTGATCTGCGCCTGCTTCTCGCCTTCGGAGCGCGCGATGGCGGCCTCGCGCTCGCCGGTGGCGATGTTGATCTGCTCCTGGCGGCGCCCCTCGGAAGCCGCGATCAGGGCGCGCTTCTCGCGCTCGGCGGTAATCTGCGCCTGCATCGCGCGCAGGATCTCGTTGGGCGGCGTCAAATCCTTGATCTCGTAGCGCAGCACCTTCACGCCCCAGTTCAGCGCGGCCTCGTCCAGCGACGCGACGATGGTGCTGTTGATGAACTCGCGCTCCTCGAACGTGCGGTCCAGCTCCAGCTTGCCGATCACCGAGCGCAGCGTCGTCTGCGCCAGCTGGGTGATGGCGGAAATGTAGTTCGACGAACCGTACGAAGCGCGCATCGGATCGGTGACCTGGAAGTACAGCACGCCGTCGACCTGCAACTGCGTGTTGTCGCGCGTGATGCAGACCTGGCTCGGCACGTCGAGCGGGATTTCCTTGAGCGAATGCTTGTACGACACCCGTTCGATGAAGGGAATCACGAAGCCGGCGCCCGGCGACAGCACGCGGTCGAACTTGCCCAGCCGCTCCACCACCCAGGCATGCTGCTGCGGCACGATGGCGATGGCCTTGACCACGATCATCAGCGCCAGGATGACGATGACAATCAGGACCACAGTGGAAACGTCGATCATGATAAATACCCTCTGCTAGTGAAGCCTGCCGTCGCCGGCGGGCAAGGTCATGGTTACGCGGCCGGCGCGGGCGCCAGCACCAGGCGCGTGCCGCGTATTTCGGCGATGATGTGGCGGCCGGCCTGGCGCGGCTGGCCGTGGGCGAGCTCGGCCTGCCATTGCGCGCCCCGGTAATACACCTGGGTCGTGCCCGCGTCGGACCACGCATCCACCATGACGGACTGGCCGATATCCAGGTTGACGTCGGCGTTGCGCGCGGCGTTGACCTCGCGCTTTTTCAGCACGCCGGTGCGGCGCAGCGCCAGCAGCCCCAGCAGCGCCACCAGGCCGCACGCCACCAGTTGCCATGCCAGGTCCGCCCCCAGCCAGGCCGCGATACCGCCGGCGGCCAGGCCCAGCGCCACCAGCAGCAGGTAAAACGTACCGGAGCCCACCTCGCCGATCAGGGCAACGGCGGCCAAACCGAACCAAATCCACATAGCGTTCCGTCCCGAGTTTCAATATATGGCAACGATTGTACGTATTTCCCGCCACTCGCGCCTGTCACGCCGTGCCTTTATCATGGCGTTTCCCCTCTCCCGCCACCGGCCCGATCCCCCGCCATGACCGCCGCCCTGCCCGTTCTGATCCTGCATACCGGCAATCCCGCCGCCGCCCTGCGCGCCGCGCACGGCAGCTACGCCGAGATGCTGCGCCAGGCCGCCGGGCTGGATGCCGCCGGCACGCACGTGGTGGCCTCCTACAAGGACGAGGCGCCGCGCGCGCCCGGCGCGTACCGGGCCGCGCTGATCACCGGCTCGCCGGCCATGGTGACCGACCGCGCGCCCTGGAGCGAGGCGGCCGCCGACTGGCTGCGCCAGGCCGCCGGCGCCGGCCTGCCCATGTTCGGCATCTGCTACGGGCACCAGTTGCTGGCCCACGCGCTGGGCGGCGTGGTGGGCGACAACCCGGCCGGCCGCGAACTGGGCACCCTGCCGGTCGAATTGCTGCCCGCGGCCGCCACGGACCCCTTGCTGGCCGGCCTGCCGGCCGCCTTCGACGCCCAGATGATGCACGAGCAGGCCGTGCTCGCCGCGCCGCCGGGCGCCGCCGTGCTGGCGCGCTCGGCCCAGGACGCGCACCAGATGCTGCGCCTGGCCCCGCGCATCTATACAGCCCAGTTCCACCCCGAGTTCACGCCCGGGTTCGTCGCCGCCCATCTGCGCCACCACGCGGCGCTCTACGCCGCCCACGGGCTGGACGTCGAAGGCCTGGCGCGCGCGGCCGGCCCCACGCCGCTTGCCGCCTCGCTGGTGCGCCGCTTCCTGGCCTGCTGCGCCTAGCCGCCCGCGCCGCCCGGCGAAAAAAAGCCTCGCCGCAAGGGCGAGGCTTTTTCCTGCTGCCGGGCGCTTACTTGGCCAGTTGCTGCCAGGTCTCCACCACCGTATCCGGGTTCAGGGACATGGACAGGATGCCCTCGTCCTTGAGCCACTGCGCGAAATCGGGGTGGTCGCTGGGCCCCTGTCCGCAGATGCCGACGTACTTGTTGGCCGCCAGGCACGCCTTGATCGCGCGGCGCAGCATGAACTTCACCGCATCGTCGCGTTCGTCGAAGTCGGCCGCCAGCAGCTCCATGCCGGAGTCGCGGTCCAGTCCCAGCGTCAGCTGGGTCATGTCGTTCGAACCGATGGAGAAGCCGTCGAAGTACTCGAGGAACTGTTCGGCCAGGATGGCGTTGGACGGCACCTCGCACATCATGATCAGCTTCAGGCCGTTCTCGCCGCGCGCCAGGCCGTGGGCGGCCAGCAGCTCGACGACCTTCCTGGCCTGGCCCAGGGTGCGCACGAACGGCACCATGATCTCGACGTTGGTCAGGCCCATTTCGTCGCGCACTTTCTTGAGCGCCTCGCATTCCATGCGGAAGCACTCCTCGAAATCGGCGGCGATATAGCGCGACGCCCCGCGAAAGCCCAGCATGGGGTTCTCTTCCTCGGGCTCGTAGCGCGAACCGCCCACCAGCTTGCGGTACTCGTTGGACTTGAAGTCCGACATGCGCACGATCACCGGCTTGGGCCAGAACGCCGCGCCGATGGTCGCCACGCCTTCGGCCAGCTTCTCGACGAAGAAGGCGCGCGGGCTGGCGTGGCCGCGGGCGGCCGACTCGACCGCCTTCTTCAGCTCGCCGTCGACGTTCGGATAATCCAGCACCGCCTTGGGGTGGATGCCGATGTTGTTGTTGATGATGAATTCCAGGCGGGCCAGGCCCACGCCGGCGTTGGGGATCTGCGCGAAGTCGAACGCCAGCTGCGGATTGCCCACGTTCATCATGATCTTGACGTCGATCGGAGGCATCTCGCCGCGGCGCACTTCCTCGACCTCGGTCTCGATCAGGCCGTCGTAGATACGGCCTTCGTCGCCCTCGGCGCACGAGGCCGTCACGGCCTGGCCGTCCTTGAGCAGGTCGGTCGCGTCGCCGCAGCCGACCACGGCCGGAATGCCCAGTTCGCGCGCGATGATGGCCGCGTGGCAGGTGCGTCCGCCGCGGTTGGTGATGATCGCCGAGGCACGCTTCATGACCGGCTCCCAGTTGGGATCGGTCATGTCGGTGACCAGCACGTCGCCGGCCTGGACCTTGTCCATTTCGGAGATATCGGCCACCACGCGCACCTTGCCTGCGCCGATCTTCTGGCCGATGGCGCGGCCGGTCACCAGCACCTGGCCGGTGGCCTTGAGGCGGTAGCGCTGCTGCACGTCATTGACGCCCTGCTGCGATTTCACCGTTTCCGGACGCGCCTGCAGGATGTAGATCTTGCCATCCACGCCATCGCGGCCCCACTCGATGTCCATCGGACGCTGGTAGTGCTTCTCGATGATGACCGCGTAGCGCGCCAGCTCGATGACTTCGTCGTCGGTCAGCGAATAGCGGTTGCGTTCGGACACCGGCACATCGACGGTGCGCACGGCGCGGCCTTCGGGACGCTCGGGGTCGAATTCCATCTTGATCAGCTTGGAGCCGATGCGGCGGCTGACGATGGGATAGTTGCCGCGTTCGAGCGACGGCTTGAAGACGTAGAACTCGTCCGGGTTGACGGCGCCCTGCACCACCGTCTCGCCCAGGCCGTACGACGAGGTGATGAACACCACGTCCTGGAAGCCCGACTCGGTGTCGATGGTGAACATCACGCCGGCGCTGCCCTTGTCGGAACGGACCATGCGCTGGATGCCGGCCGACAGCGCGACCTCGGCGTGGGCGTAGCCCTTGTGCACGCGATACGAAATGGCGCGGTCGTTGTACAGCGAGGCGAAAACGTGGCGGATCTTGTCGAGCACGTCGTCGACGCCCACCACGTTGAGGAAGGTCTCCTGCTGGCCGGCGAACGAAGCGTCGGGCAGGTCTTCGGCGGTCGCCGAGGAGCGCACCGCGAACGAGCCCTTGCCGTCGGCGTCGAGCTCGGCGAATGCGGTGCGGATCGCCTGTTCGAATTCAGGCGAGAAAGGCGCATCGATCACCCATTGACGGATCTCCGCGCCGGCGCTGGCCAGCTCGCGTACGTCTTCGGGGTTGAGGGTGGCGAGACGGTCAGCGATGCGCTTGTCCAGACCGGAAGCCTGCAGGAAGTCCCGGAAGGCCTGGGCGGTCGTGGCAAAGCCGCCGGGCACGCGTACCCCCGCGCCGGCCAGCTGACTGATCATTTCACCTAATGATGCGTTCTTGCCTCCTACCGAGTCCACGTCCGTCATGCGGAGCTGCTCGAACGAAACCACATACGACATTGAAGTCACCTTTTACAATGGAATGAAAGCGAGTTTGGTCAATGCAGCTCAACTGCGCTGACCAAACTGGCCTTGGACCGCCCCTTGGGGTGACTTATTAGGGGGCGATTGTACTCGCTTGGGCACAAGCCTCCCGGTACCTGGTTGGAATTTTTTACATATGACTTCTACCCCTATTGAACGTGCGGTCTACATCGTTTCGGACAGCACCGGCATCACCGCCGAGACCTTCAGCCACTCCGTGCTATCGCAGTTCGACGAGGTCAATTTCAAGCCCGTGCGCCTGCCCTTCATCGATACGCTGGACAAGGCGCGCGAGGTGGTGGCGCGCATCAACCGCAACGCGCTCGAGGCCGGCGTGCCGCCGATTGTCTTCAGCACCCTGGTCAACCCCGAGATCCTGGCGCTGGTTCGCCAGTCGAACGGCGTTTTCCTCGATCTTTTTGGAACATTCGTCAGCCACATCGAGCAGGCCCTGGGCTTGAAGTCCAGCCACTCCATCGGACGCTCGCACATGGCGGCCAACTCCGAGAAATACCGCAACCGGATCGACGCCATCAACTTCAGCCTGGCGCACGACGACGGCCAGTTCGTCAACCAGCTGGACCAGGCCGACGTGATCCTGGTGGGCGTGTCGCGCTGCGGCAAGACCCCGACCAGCCTCTATCTGGCCATGCAGTACGCCGTCAAGGCCGCCAATTTCCCGCTCACCCCGGACGATTTCGAGCGCGGCGCGCTGCCCAAGACCATCGCGCCGTACCGCGGCAAGCTGTTCGGCCTGTCGATCCAGCCCGAGCGGCTGGCCGAGGTGCGCAACGAGCGCCGCCCCAACAGCCATTACGCGCGCCTGGAGCAATGCCGCTACGAAGTGGCCGAGGCCGAGCGCATGATGCGCCGCGAGGGCATTTCGTGGCTGTCGACGACCACCAAGTCGATCGAGGAAATCGCCACCACGGTGCTGCAGGAGGTCGGACTGGAGCGCGTCTAGGCGCGGGCGGGTCAGCGGCGCTGGCGGCGCTGCTCGAACAGGCAGATGGCGGCGGCGGCGCCCACATTGAGCGACTCGACCGCCGCCGACTCGTGCGGAATGTGCACGCGCAGCGCGGCCGCCCGCAGCAGCGCCTCGGCCACGCCCTGCCCTTCGTGGCCGAACACCCAGGCGCAGCGCGCCGGCAGGTCCGTGTCGTAGAGCGAGCCGGACCGCGCCAGGGTCGTGGCCACCAGCGGCACGTCCAGCCGCGGCAGCACCGCCTCCAGGTCCAGGTGTTCGTGGATATGCAGCGCGAAATGCGCGCCCTGGCCGCTGCGCAACACCTTGGGCGACCATGCCGCGGCCGTGCCGGCCGCCAGCAGCACCCGGCGCACGCCGGCCGCCGCGCAGGTCCGCAGCAAGGTGCCGACATTGCCCGGGTCCTGGATCCGGTCGAACAGCACGCAGTTCTCGTCGATGCGTTCAGGCAGCGCGGGTTCGGGCGCGCGCGCCACGAACACCACGCCCTGGCCGCTCTCGACGCTGGCCAGCCCCTGCAGCAGGCGCGAATCCAGCGCCAGGCAATGCTGCGGCGGCACCTGGCCGGCCAGGGCGCGGATCTCGGGATGGTCCAGCCGCGCGACATCGAACAGCGCCTGCAGCGGCGTGCCTTGGTGCGCCAGCCAGGCCTGGCACAGATGCACGCCGTCGAGCAGGATCCGTCCGTCGCGGCGGCCGCCGCCGGCGGCCAGCTTGTGCAACGCCTTGACCGCCGGGTTGTCGCGCGAACTCAGGTGCTTCATGGCGCGCCGTACGCCTTGATCGGCGCGAAGCTGCGCCGGTGTTCGGGGCACGGGCCGTGCTCGCGCAGCAAGGACAGGTGCTGCGGCGTGCCGTAGCCCTTGTGCTGGTCGAAGCCGTATTGGGGATACAAGGCATGCAGGCGCAGCAGGTCGGCGTCGCGCGCCGTCTTGGCCAGGATGGACGCGGCGGAGATCGCCGGCACCAGCGCATCGCCCTTGATCACGGTCTGCACGGCGCAGCGCAGCTTGGGCGCCTGGTTGCCGTCGACCATGGCCAGTTCCGGCGCCATGGCCAGGCCGGCCACGGCGCGCTGCATCGCCAGCATGGTGGCGCGCAGGATGTTCAGGCTGTCGATTTCCTGCACGCTGGCGCTGGCCACGAACCAGGCCAGCGCCTGGGCGCGGATCTGCACCGCCAGCGCTTCGCGCTGCTCGGCCTTGAGCACCTTGGAGTCGGCCAGGCCGTCGACCGGCCGGTCCGGGTCCAGGATGACGGCGGCCGCATAGACCGCGCCGGCCAGCGGTCCGCGACCGGCTTCGTCGACGCCGGCAATGATGGCGGGCAGCGGTGCCAGCGTGCCGAACAGGTCAGGCTGCTCCATCGGCCACCTCCAGAATCGCCTGGGCGGCCAGCGCCGGCGTATCGCGCAGCAAGTCCTGGTGCAAGGCGGTAAAGCGCGCCTCGATGCGCGCCGCGCCGGCCTCGTCGGTCAGCGCCTGCCAGGTCGCCTCGGCCAGCGCGGCCGGCGTGGCCTCGTCCTGCAGCAGCTCCGGCACGGCGAAATCGCGCAGCAGCACATTGGGCAGCCCCACCCACGGCAGGTAGGGACGTTGCTGCCCGGATTTCCAGGCCATGATGCGCCGCATCCACGGCGACAGCACGTACGAAATGACCATGGGCCGCTTGTACAGCGCCGTTTCCAGCGTGGCCGTGCCGCTGGCCACCAGGACGGCGTTGCTCGCCTCCATGACGGACCAGGCCACCGGCGTCTCGCCCTGCCCCTCGGCGGCGGTCACGCAACGCAGGCCCGGCACCGGATGCTGGGCCGCGATAGCCTCGAACTCGGCGCGCCGCTGCGGGTTGACCATGGGCACCACGCACTGCAGGCGTGGATCGCGCCGGACCAGCTCGGCCGCGGCCTGCAGGAAACGCGGCGCAAGCAGGCGGATCTCGGACGAGCGGCTGCCCGGCAGGATGGCCAGCACCCGCGCGTCGGCGTCGATGCCCAGCCGCGCGCGGGCCGCGGCGCGATCGGGCTGCATGGGAATCACCCCGGCCAGCGGATGGCCGACATAGGTGACCGGGATTCCTTCCTTGCGATAGAGCGCTTCCTCGAACGGAAACAGCACCAGCATGTGGGAGACGGCGGCGCGGATCTTGTTGATGCGTTCGTAGCGCCAGGCCCAGATCGAGGGACCGACGAAATGCACGGTGGGGGTGCCGGCCTGGCGCAACTGGTGCTCCAGGCGCAGGTTGAAATCCGGCGCGTCGATGCCCACGAACACCGACGGCGGCTCGGCCAGCAGGCGCCGCTTGACGTCGCCGTAGGTCGACAGCAGGCTGGGAATCCGCTTGAACGCATCGATGTAGCCGAACACCGTGAGCGCATGCATGGGGTGCCAGGCCTCGAAGCCGCGCGCCGCCATCTGGGGCCCGCCTATGCCGGCGCAGTGCACGCCGGGTGCCCGGGCCTGCAGGCCGGCGATGATGCGCCCGGCCAGCAGGTCGCCCGAAGGCTCGCCGGCGACCATGCCTATGCGCAGGCTCATGGCCGGATGATGCCGCGCGTCGAAGCGTCCAGGAAGTCCAGCATGGTCTGCAGATGCTCGGCGACATCCGGCTCGACCTGCTGGCGCGCGCGCAGCTCGGCGCGCGCCTCGTCCAGCGACAGTCCGCGCCGGTAGATCGACTTGTACGCATCGCGCAGCGCCGAGATGGCCGCCGCCGAGAAACCGCGCCGCTTCAAGCCTTCGACATTGACGCCCACGGGCCGGCACGGATTGCCCGCCGCCAGCACGAACGGGGGCGCATCCTGCATCAGCGAGCTGTTGCCGCCGGTCATGCTGTGCGCGCCGATCTTGGCGAACTGGTGCACGCCGGTCAGGCCGCCCACGATGGCCCAGTCGCCCACCTGCACGTGGCCGCCCAGCTGCACCGAGTTGGCCAGGATGGTGTTGTTGCCGATATGGCAGTCGTGCGCGATGTGCACGTAGGCCATGATCCAGTTGTCGTCGCCGATGCTGGTCACGCCGCCGTCCTGCACCGTGCCGGTGTTGAACGTGGTGAACTCGCGCACCGTGTTGCGGTCGCCGATGACCAGTCGCGTCGGTTCGCCGCTGTACTTCTTGTCCTGCGGCATGCCGCCGATGGAGCAAAAGCGGTAGAAGCGGTTGTCGCGCCCGATGCTGGTCACGCCGTCGAGCACGCAGTGCGCGCCGACCTCGGTGCCCGCGGCAATGCTGACTCCCGGCCCCACCACGCTGTATGGGCCGATCACGACCGAACTGTCGATCTGTGCCGCCGGATCGACCACGGCGGTGGGATGGATGTTTCCTGACATTTACTCTTCCAGGCTACGGATCGCGCACATCAGCTTGGCTTCGGCGACCAGTTGGCCGTCGACCAGGGCCCGGCCCTGGTACTTGCAGATGGTACGCGACAGGCGCTCGGCCTCGACTTCCAGCCGCAACTGGTCGCCCGGCACCACGGGTTTACGGAACCGCGCGCCGTCGATGCCCACCAGGTAGTAGGCGGTCTTGGCGCCGTCGCACTTCAGCCCGCCGTTCTCGTCGGTGAACGAGAACAGGGCCGAAGCCTGCGCCATGGCCTCGACGATCAGCACGCCCGGCATGACCGGATGATGCGGAAAATGGCCCGTGAAAAACGGCTCGTTGATCGAGACGTTCTTGATGGCAACGATGGATTTGCCGGGCACCATCTCCAGCACACGGTCGATCAGCAGCATCGGGTAGCGATGCGGCAGCCGGTCCATGATCCCCTTGATGTCGAGTTCCATTTGTTTTCCTGCAAAGCAAAAATAGATTATGTTGCAATGCGCCGCCAACCGGGCACACGGGCCGTGCGGGATTATTCCCGCTCGAGGGCCCGCAAGCGCCGGCGCAGCAGCGCCAATTGCTGAATGACCGCGGCATTGCGCTGCCATTCGCTGTGTTCGGCGTAAGGATACACGCCGGTGTAGCGGCCGGCCTTCGCGATGTTCGATGTCACCGCGGTGCCGCCCGAGATATTGACGTCGTCGGCGATGGCCAGGTGCCCGGACAGCATCGATGCGCCGCCGATGGTGCATCGCTCGCCGATGGTGGTCGAGCCGGCGATGCCGACACAGGCGGCAATGGCGGTATGCGCGCCGATCCGCACGTTGTGCGCCACCATGATCTGGTTGTCCAGCTTCACGCCGTCGCCCACGATCGTGTCGTCCAGCGCGCCGCGGTCGATGGTGGTGTTGGCGCCGATTTCGACATCGTTGCCCACCCTCACCCCGCCCAACTGCGGGATCTTGCCCCAGGCGCCGCGGCCCAGCGTGGGATCGGGCGCGAAACCGAAACCGTCGGCGCCCAGCACGGCGCCGCTGTGGATGATGGCCCGCTCGCCCACGTGCACGCCCGCGTACAGGGTGACGCGCGGATGCAGCAGGCTGTCGGCCCCTACCGTGGAGCCGGCGCCGATCACACAGCCCGGCCCCAGCCTGACGCCGCGCCCGATGCGGGCGCCCGCCTCGATGACGCACTGCGCGCCGACGCGCGCATCGGCGTCGATCTCGGCGCTGGGGTCGACCACCGCGGACGGATGCACGCCGGCGGGCCCGGCCGGCCGGCTGGCGCGCTCGAACCACTGCGCCAGGCGCGCATACAGCAGATAGGGATGCTTGCACACCACCAGCACGTGGCCCGACGCGCCCTGCTCCTGCCGGGCCTGCGCGACGTCGGGCGTCACGATGACCGCGGCGGCGCGCGTGGTGGCCAGCTGATTCTGGTAGCGGGGATTGGACAGGAAGCTGATTTCCTCGCTTCCCGCCGAAGACAGGGTGCCGATGCCGCGGATCCTGGGCAGATCGGCGGCATCGGGGGCGCTCAGGTGCCAGTCCAGCCCCTGGGCATCGGTGCCGGCCAGCAGGACATCGAGAGCGAGCGCGTTTTCAGGGTCCAGCAGAACCGGCATGGGCGTGCTTATCGGCCCAGGCTCTGGATCACCTTGTCGGTGATATCGATACGGGGGTTGACCGTAACGGCGTCCTGGATGATGAGGTCGTAGTTCTCTTGCTCGGCAATGCGCTTGATGGCGTCATTGGCCTTGGTGACGATGCTCGAGAACTCTTCGTTGCGGCGGCGGTTGAAATCCTCCTGGAACTCGCGGCGCTTGCGCTGCAGGTCCATGTCGAGGTTGCTCAGCTCGCGCTGGCGCTTGACACGGTCCGATTCGGACAGCACCGGGGCATCCTTGTCGAACTTCTCGGCCTGCGAGCGCAGGCTGCTGCTCAGGCGCTGCAGTTCGTCGTCGCGGCGCTTGAATTCGGATTCGATCTTGCTTTGCGCCGCCTTGGCCGGACCCGATTCGCGCAGGATCCGCTCCGTGTTCACGAAGCCGATCTTGGTGCCTTGCGCCTGCGCGGTGACCGCCGCGGACGACCCGAACAGCAAAGCACCCGCCAGCGCCAGCGATACGCCCAGCTTGCCGGCCCCTCGTTTGGCGCGCTTGGAACCCGAGGTATTAAGTGCGAAATCAGACATCATGAAAATCTCACCTTCCAATGAGGTAAAGCAAAGACGATATTGTGCCACTAAACTGCGGGACGGCCGGGCAACCGGCCATTTCCCATGTTTTCATGCGTAACGGCTCGCAGGCTTCCCCGCAGCGATCAGAAACCCGTGCCGATCTGGAACTGGAACGCCTGCGTGTCGTCGCCGGACTTCGAATT
The DNA here is from genome assembly GCF_900636925.1 of Bordetella bronchiseptica. Taxonomy (NCBI): domain Bacteria; kingdom Pseudomonadati; phylum Pseudomonadota; class Betaproteobacteria; order Burkholderiales; family Alcaligenaceae; genus Bordetella; species Bordetella bronchiseptica. The sequence goes on along the minus strand of NZ_LR134326.1, from coordinate 2,393,072 downwards.
CAGCGGGCGAGCGTACGACAACTGCAGCGGACCCAGCGGCGACTGCCACGACAGGCCGATACCGGCCGAGAAGCGCCAGCCGCACGGATCCTCCACTTCGCTGCCCGGCTTGCCGGCCGTGCACGACATGCCGCTGCCGGCCGCGACCTGGCCCGCATCGGTGAACACGAACCAGCGCAGCGTGCGGTCCTTCGAGGCGCCCGGGAACGGCAGGTACAGCTGGGCGTTGGCCACCATGCGGCGCGAACCGCCGATGTAGTCGCCCGTGAGGCGGTCGCGCGGGCCCAGCGAGGCGCCCTCGTAGCCGCGCACCGTGCCGATGCCGCCGGCGTACACGTTCTTGATCACCGGGTAGTCCAGGCCGCCGTAGCTGCGGCCGTAGTCGATCATGCCGTTCAGGGCCAGCGTGTAGCTGCGGCCCAGCGGCAGGTAGTACTGCTGCTGCGCCGTCAGCAGGTAGTACTTCAGATCCATCGTGGAGAAGTCGCCCTTCAGGCGCGTGTACGCGCCCTTGGTCGGCGCCAGCGCGCTGTCGCGCGTGTCCTTGGACCAGCCGGTGTTGAAGATCAGCGCGTTGGTCGAATCGCCGTACTGGTCGACGAAGTCGCGATAGGCCTGCGGCGAGTTGTTGTACAGATCGATCTGGTTGCGCTCGAACGTGCCGCCCAGGAAGATCCGGTCGTACTCGGAGATGGGCACGCCGAAGTTCATGCCCAGGCCCATGGCCTTCACGCGGTAGTCGCCGTCGTTGTTGTCCCACGGCTCGGTGACGCGGTAGTACGCCGAGGTGGTGCGGCTGATGCCGTCCTTGGTGAAATACGGATCGGTGTGCGAAAGCACCACGGCGCGGTTGGTCTTGCTGGTATTCAACTGCAGCGTCAGGTTGGTGCCGCTGCCGAAGACGTTGTCTTCGCTGATACCGGCCGACAGAATCGCCTTTTCGGACGAACCGTAGCCCACGCCCAGGTTGATGATGCCGGTGGGCTTTTCCTTGACGTCCACGTTGACGTCGACCTGGTCGGGCGAGCCCGGCACCGGATCGGTCTTGACGTTGACCTCGTTGAAATAGCCCAGGCGGTCGACGCGGTCGCGCGACACCTTGATGTCGCCCGCGTCGTACCAGGCGGCTTCCTGCTGGCGCATTTCGCGCCGCACCACTTCGTCGCGGGTGCGCGTGTTGCCGCCGATCTGGATGCGGCGCACGTAGACGCGGCGGCTCGGGTCGACGTAGAACGTGACGTCGGCCTCGTGCTTGGCGCGGTCGAGCTGCGGGTTGGGGTTGACGTTGGCGAATGCGTAGCCCAGGTCGCCCAGGTAGTCGGTAATGGCCTTGGCCGAGTTGTTGGCCTTGGCGGCGGAGAAGACCTCGCCCGGCTTGATCTCGACCAGGTTGTTGATTTCGCTGTCCAGCCCCATCAGGTTGCCGGCCAGCTTCACTTCGCGCACCTTGTAGGGCTCGCCCTCGTGCACGGTGATGGTGATGTAGATGTCCTTGCGGTCGGGCGAGATGGTGACCTGGGGCGGCTCGACCGTGAACTCCAGGTAGCCCTGGTCCAGGTAGAACGAGCGCAGCCGCTCGATGTCGCCTTCCAGCTTCTCGCGCGAGTACTTGTCGGTGTTGGTGTACCAGGTCAGCCAGCCCGGCGTGGTCAGGTCGAACTGGTCGAGCAGCTCGCCTTCCGAGAAAGCCTTGCTGCCGACCACGCGGATTTCGCGGATCTTGGCCACTTCGCCTTCGAACACGTCGAAACTGACGCCCACCCGGTTGCGCGGCAGCGGCGTGACCGTCGCGGTGACTTCGACGCCGTACTTGCCCTTGGCCAGGTACTGTTCTTTCAGCTCGTACTCGGCGCGTTCGAGCATGGACTGGTCGAAGATGCGCCCTTCGCCGAAACCCACCTGAGCCAGCGACTTGGTAATGGCCTTGGAGTCGAACTCGCGCATGCCATTGAAACTGATCGAGGCGATCGTGGGGCGCTCCTGCACCACGACCACGACGACGTTGTTGTCGGTCTGGATCTGCACGTCGCTGAAAAAGCCCGTGCCGTACAGGCGGCGCACCGCCTCGGTGGCCTCCTCGTCGGTGAACTTCTCGCCGACCTTGACCGGCAGGTAGCCGAACACCGTGCCGGCGTCGGTACGCTGAATGCCCTCCACGCGGATATCCCGCACGACAAAGGGCTCGAAGGCATGGGCCAGCGCGGGCGCAAGAAGCGCGGCGGCTAACAAACCCGGTATAACGCCCTTTTTGTGATGAAACATCCGGCGTAGAGACATCCTTGGGTATCCTTGGTCGTGCAAATGGCGGGGGATTTTATTCTATTCGTGCCTAAGTGAACAGGCGCGCAAAATCATTGAACAGTGCCAAGCCCATCAATCCTGCGAGCAGGCCGATGCCGGCTCGCTGGCCGATGTCTATCCAGCGATCGGAAACGGGACTGCCTTTTACAATTTCGACGAGATAGTACAGCAGATGCCCTCCGTCCAACATGGGTATCGGCAGCAGGTTCAATACGCCCAGGCTGATACTGATCAGCGCCAGGTAGGCAATATAGGCTTCCAGGCCGATCCGGGCGGTCTGGCCGGCATAATCGGCGATCGTGACCGGGCCGCTGATATTGCGCCAGGAGACCTCCCCCAGCACCATGCGGCCCATCATGCGCAACGACAGCCAGGCCGTGTCCCAGGTGCGCTGGGCGCCGCGCCAGACGCTGTCGATCACCCCGTAGCGCACCGTGACCATGGGGATATCCCCGCCCAGCTGCACGCCGATGCGGCCCACCTCCTGGCCCTGCACGGATTCGGCCCGCGGCACCACCGTCAGGGTCAGGCGGTCGGCGCCGCGCTGCACCGTCAGGGCCAGGGGCTGGCCGGCATGGCGCTGGATCAGGGCCACCAGCGCGCCCGCGTCCAGGTCGGCGGCCTGGCCGGCCGCCACGATCAGGTCGCCGCCACGCAGGCCGGCCTGCTCGCCGGCGCCGCCGGCGATGACCTCGCGCACCACCGGCTTGGGCTGGGCCAGGCGCAGGCCGGTCTCGGCCAGCGGGTCGCCGTCGGCCGGATCCAGGCGGTTGCCGCCCGGCACCTGCAGCACGAGACCGCGCGCCGCGCCGCCGGGGCCGCGCACTTCCAGCTGCGCCTCGCCCTGGCTGGAAAGCACGTCCAGCAGGCGCCAGCGCGCGTCATTCCAGGAATCGACCGCGCGCCCCTGCACCGCCTCGATGCGGTCGCCGGCCATCAGGCCGGCCTGCGCGGCCGGCGTGCCGGCCGCCGGCTGGCCCACCACCGGCGCGGGCACTTCGGTGCCGGCCAGGTTCAGGCCGGCATACAGGACCACGGCGAGAAAAAGATTGAACAGCGGCCCAGCGGCCACGATGGCGATGCGGCGCCCGACCGGCTGGGCATTGAAGGAGCGCGCCGCCTCGGCCGCGCTGGCGCCTGCCGGCGGATCGTCCTGCATCTTGACGTAGCCGCCCAGGGGGATCGCGGAAATGGCCCACTCGGTGCCGTGGCGGTCGGTGCGGCGCGCCAGCACCCGGCCGAACCCGACGGAAAAACGCAGCACGCGCACGCCGCACAGCCGGGCGATCCAGTAGTGGCCCAGTTCATGGAACGTAATCAGGGTGCCCAGGGCGACGACAAAGGCCAGCAGCGTGAAAAGCATGGATCAGACTCGGGTGGACGCGAAAGGCGGCCCGGCGCGTCACGCCAGGCCGAGATTGCCGGCGAATGAGCGCGCGCGCGCATCCAGGTCGAGCACGTCATCCAGGCTGGTCAGGGTAACAGATGCCTGCTTGGCCTGCCACTCGAGCACCGCCTCGATGACCCGGGCGATCCAGGTATAGCGCAGGCGCCCTTCCAGGAACGCGGCCACCGCGACTTCGTTGGCCGCGTTCAGGGCCACGCAGGCCGGCTGGCCGGCGCGCAGCGCGGCGAACGACAGCGCCAGGCACGGGAAGCGCTGCAGGTCGGGCTGCTCGAAATCCAGCCGCCCCCAGCGCGTCAGGTCCAGCAGCCCCACCCCGCTGGCCAGGCGCTCCGGAAAGCCCAGCCCGTAGGCGATGGGCGTGCGCATGTCGGGCTGTCCCAGTTGCGCCAGCACCGAGCCGTCGTCGTACTCGACCATGGAATGGACGACGCTTTGCGGATGGATCAGCACGTCGATGCGTTCGGACGGCATGGCGAACAGCCAATGGGCCTCGATGACCTCCAGTCCCTTGTTCAGCATGGTGGCCGAATCGACCGAAATCTTGCGCCCCATGCTCCAGTTGGGATGTGCGCAGGCCTGGGCCGGCGTCACTTCGTGCAGGTCGGCCGGGTCCTGGCGCCGGAACGGGCCGCCGGAGGCGGTCAGCAGCAGGCGCCGCACGCCGGGCGCGGGCGCGGTGGGCGCGGCCGCCCGGGCGCCCTGCGGCATGCACTGGAAGATGGCGTTGTGTTCGCTGTCGATGGGCAGCAATTCGGCGCCGTTCTCGCGCACGGCCGCCATGAACAGCGATCCGGCCGCCACCAGCGCTTCCTTGTTGGCCAGCAGCACCCGCTTGCCGGCCTGCGCCGCGGCCAGGGCCGCCGGCAGGCCGGCGGCGCCGACGATGGCGGCCATGACCGTGGTGCACTCGGGCGCGGCGGCCGTCTCGGCCAGCGCGCGCGGCCCGACCCGCACCTCGGGCATGGCGGCCTTGCCGCGCCAGGCGGCGCGAAAGCGCGCAGCCGCCGCATCGTCGGGCACGACCACCACGGCGGCGCCGCAGGCGGCCGCCTGGGCGGCCAGCTTGTCCATGCGGCTATAGGCCGACAGGGCATACACGCCCAGCCGATCCGGGTGGCGCGCGATAACGTCGAGCGTACTGTCGCCGATCGATCCGGTCGATCCCAGGACGGCGACGCGTTGAAAACGGGTCAAAACAACACTCCAGACATGAGCAACGCCAGCGGCGCCACCGGCAGGATGGCGTCGATGCGGTCATAGACGCCTCCGTGGCCGGGCAGCAGCGCGCTGGAATCCTTGCGGCCGGCGCGGCGCTTGAGCAAGGACTCGAACAGGTCGCCGACGATGGAGACGACGCCCAGCAAGGCGGCCGCCGGCAACGCCAGCCACCAGGACCAGCGTTCGACCAGCGCCTGGCCATAAGTTCCATCCCATTGGCTGCTCAGGGCGATCCACGCGACCGCGCCCAGCACGCCGGCCACCGCGCCGGCCACCGTCTTGCCCGGGCTGACCCGCGGCGCCAGCTTGCGCTTGCCGAAGGCGCGGCCGGCGAAATAGGCGGCGATATCGGCCACCCACACCAGCGCCAGCAGCGACACCACATAGGCGCCGCCGCGCGACAGATACATCAGCGCCAACACCGACCAGGCGGCCAGCACGGCGGGAATGGCGAACAGCGTCCAGCCCAGGCTGGCCGCCGGCGCGTCGGCGCGGCCGCGCGCGACCGCCGTGCCCGCGCCCAGCAGCCAGACGGCCACGACCGCCGGGGTGAGCCAGTAGCCGACCCAGACCTCGAGCCGCAGGCCGGACACGCCTCCCTGGATCCAGGCCTGCGCCATGGCCAGCATCGCCGCCAGCAGCGCCGCCGCCAGGCCGACGCACAGCGCACCCGAGGGGGGCTGGCGCACCGTCAGGCGCAGCCACTCCCAGGCGGCGCAGGCCGCGCCCAGCGCCAGCAAGGCGACGAACCACCACGGGTTGGCCAGCGCCAGCGTCAGGGCCAGGACGGCAAGCAATACGGCGGCGGTGATGATGCGCTGGCCCAGCATGAATACGTCTCCTTGGGGGTCAGCGCTTGGCGCCGCCGCGCAATTGCGCGCTGGTGCGGCCGAAGCGCCGCTCGCGCGTGCGATACCACTCGAAGGCGGCATCGAGCTCGTCGGCGCCGAAATCGGGCCAGAATTGTTCGGTGAAATAGAATTCAGCGTAGGCCAGTTGCCAGACCAGGAAGTTCGAAATGCGCTGTTCGCCGCCGGTGCGGATGAACAGGTCCGGTTCCGGCGCCCAGGCCATCGAAAGATGTTCGGCCAGCCGCGCCTCGTCGATGCGGTCGGGATCCTGGGCCAGGCCCGGATCGGCGCGCAGCATGGCGCGCGTGGCCTGCAGGATGTCCCAGCGGCCGCCGTAATTGGCCGCCACCGTCAGGTGCAGCCGGTCGTTGTGCTCGGTGCGTTCCTGCGCCTGGGCGATCAGTTCCTGCAGCTTGGGCTCGAACGCGCTCAGGTCTCCCACCACGTGCAGGCGCACGCCCTGGTCCTGCAATTTGTCGACTTCGCGCTCGAGCGCCTGCACGAACAGCCGCATCAACAGCGACACCTCGTCGGCCGGACGGCGCCAGTTCTCGGAACTGAATGCGAACAGAGTCAGGTAGCGCACGCCGCGCCGGCCGCAGGCCTCGACCACGCGGCGCACCGCGTGCACGCCCTTGGCGTGCCCTGCCGTGCGCGGCAGGTGGCGGCGCGTCGCCCAGCGGCCGTTGCCATCCATGATGATGGCTACGTGCCTGGGGATGTCCCCCGTTTCCGGAATCGCCTGAGTCGAACTGAGTGCCATGGCTGGAGCTTGGCGCAAGGCGGCAAGCAAAAAGGTATTGCAAAAGCCTGCGCCGTCGCGCCTGCGCCAAATCCGACAGGACCAGCGCGGCCGGGACGGCGCGTACGGAACAGATTCCGATATCGACACCGGAGCCGTCGATACGGCCCCGATACCTCAACCGGAATTATACGGTCATGATTTCCGCTTCTTTCTGGACGATCATCTTGTCGATGTCGCCGACGGCACGGTCAGTCAGTTTCTGGACATCATCCTGGGCGCGACGCTCGTCATCCTCGGAGATTTCCTTGTCCTTGACCAGCTTCTTGAGCGCCTCGTTGGCTTCGCGGCGCAGGTTGCGCACCGCCACCTTGGCGTCCTCGCCTTCGCTCTTGACCACTTTGGTCAGGTCGCGGCGGCGCTCCTCGGTCAGGGCCGGCATCGGCACGCGGATGGTTTCGCCCATCGAGACCGGATTCAGTCCCAGGTCCGACTCGCGAATCGCCTTTTCGATCGGGCCCGCCATGCTCTTCTCGTACGGCTGCACGCTGATGGTGCGGGCATCGACGAGATTCACGTTGGCGACCTGGCTGATCGGCACCGGCGAGCCGTAGTACTCGACCTGCACGTGATCCAGGATGCCGGTATGGGCGCGGCCCGTGCGGATCTTGGCCAGGCTCGCCTTGAGCGTTTCAAGCGATTTGGCCATCCTGGTTTCAGCGGACTTACGAATATCTGCGACGCTCATGGAATTTCCTTTTCTTAAACGTGTACCAGCGTGCCTTCGTCTTCGCCGCTGACGGCCCGCTTGAGGGCGCCGGACTTGTTGATCGAAAACACTTTGATGGGCAGCTTTTGGTCACGGCACAACGCGAACGCCGTGGCGTCCATGACCTCGAGCCGGCGCACGATGGCTTCGTCGAAGCTGATGCGCGCGTAGCGGGTCGCGGTCGGATCCTTGTTGGGATCGGCGCTGTAGATGCCGTCGACCTTGGTTGCCTTGAGCACGATTTCGGCGCCGATCTCCGCACCGCGCAGCGCGGCCGCGGTATCGGTGGTGAAGAACGGGTTGCCGGTGCCGGCCGCGAAGATCACGACCTTGCCCTCTTCGAGGTAGCGCAGGGCCTTGGGCCGGATGTAGGGCTCGACCACCTGGTCGATGTTCAGCGCCGACTGCACCCGCGTGTCGACGCCCTTGTGCTTGAGCGCGTCCTGCAGCGCCAGCGCGTTCATGATGGTTGCCATCATGCCCATGTAGTCGGCGGTCGCGCGGTCCATGCCCTGCGCGCCCGGGGCGACGCCACGGAAAATATTGCCTCCGCCGATGACGATGGCCAGTTCGACGCCCAGTGCGGCGACTTCGGCGATCTCATCGGTCATGCGGACGATGGTGGAGCGATTGATGCCAAAGGCATCTTCGCCCATCAGCGCCTCGCCGGAAAGTTTGAGAAGAACCCGTTTATATGATCTGCTGCTCATAGGTGATATCCCGAGAAACGATCCGACGAAAGTGTAAGACAAGAAATAGGCCGGCAGTTCGGGAAGCCCCGCCCTGGCCGGCCCCTACGATGACGCGTCAGGCGCGGCCAGCGGCGGCGGCGGCGACCTCGGAAGCGAAATCGGCGGTCTTCTTCTCGATCCCTTCACCAACGACGAACAGAACGAACTTGGTGATCGAAGCGCCCTTTTCCTTGAGCATCTGTTCGATCGTTTGCTTGTCGTTCTTGACGAAGGGTTGCGACAGCAGAGTAACTTCCTTCAGGAATTTCTGCACGGAACCTTCGACCATCTTGGCGACGATTTCGGCGGGCTTGCCCGATTCGGCGGCCTTCTGTTCGGCTACCGAGCGCTCGGCGGCGATGTCTTCGGCGTTGACGCCGTCGGCATTGAGGGCCTTGGGCTTGGTCGCGGCGATGTGCATGGCCAGGTCCTTGCCCACTTCCTCGGCGCCCGAGAACTCGACCAGTACGCCGATCTTGCCGCCGTGCACGTAGCTGGCCAGCGAGTTCGGGGTCTGGATGCGCTCGAAGCGGCGCACCGAGATGTTTTCGCCGATCTTGCCCACCAGCGCGGTGCGGGTGGTCTCGACCGTGCCTTCGCCGAACGGCAGCGCCGACAGCGCGGCCACGTCGGCCGGATTCTGCGTGGCGACCAGCTCGGCCAGCTTGTTGATGAAATCGATGAAATCGGTGTTCTTGGCGACGAAGTCGGTCTCGCAGTTGACTTCGATGACGGCGCCCTGCTTGCCGTCGGCGGCGATGTACAGGCCGATCAGGCCTTCGGCGGTCACGCGGGCGGCGGCCTTGCTGGCCTTGTTGCCCAGCTTGACGCGCAGGATTTCCTCGGCGCGGGCCAGATCACCTTCGGCTTCGGTCAGAGCCTTCTTGCACTCCATCATGGGCGCATCGGTCTTCTCGCGCAGTTCCTTGACCAGGGCGGCGGTAATTTCAGCCATGTTTGCTCCAAATTCGCTAAGACATGGCCCGGCAAGCATGAACCGGGACATATGGTTGATTCGATATGGCACCCGCCTGGGCGGGTCGTGAGGCGGGAGCCCACCTCGGCGCCGGCATCCGGGCGGCAGCCCGGGCGCCCAGCGCCCGAGGCTTGCCGGCCCGGCCGGCGCGGCAACCGGCTATCAGGCCTGGTTGTCCTGCACTTCGACGAACTCTTCCTGGCCTTCGCCGATTTCCTCGACCAGGCCATTGATGTTCTGCTCGCGGCCTTCCAGCACGGCGTCGGCCATGCCCTTGGCGTACAGCGCGATGGCGCGGGCCGAGTCGTCGTTGCCGGGAATGACATGGTCGATGCCGTCGGGCGAGTGGTTGGTATCAACCACGGCCACGACCGGGATGCCCAGCACCTTGGCTTCGGCGACCGCGATCTTGTGGTAGCCGACGTCGATGACGAACAGCGCGTCGGGCAGGCCGTTCATGTCCTTGATGCCGCCGATCGACTTGTTCAGCTTGTCCAGTTCGCGCTGGAACAGCAGGCCTTCCTTCTTGGTCATGCGCTCGAAGCCGCCGTCGGCGACCATGGCTTCCATGTCCTTCAGGCGCTTGATCGAGCTCTTGACCGTCTTGAAGTTGGTCAGCATGCCGCCGAGCCAGCGGGCGTCGACGTAGGGCATGCCGCAGCGGGCGGCTTCGGTTGCCACCAGTTCGCGCGCGGCGCGCTTGGTGCCGACGAACAGGATGTTGCCGCCACGGGCGACCAGTTGCTTGACGAACTTCGAGGCTTCCTGGTACTTGGCGACCGTCTGCTCGAGGTTGATGATGTGAATCTTGTTACGGTGACCGAAGATGTACGGGGCCATCTTGGGGTTCCAGTAACGGGTCTGGTGGCCAAAGTGGACGCCAGCTTCCAGCATTTCACGCATGAGGGACATAACTATCTCCGAGGGTTAAGTCTTGCGCTACACCTGCATCGGATAAAACCGACACCCTGGGTGGCATAACGCGCGATTTCCTGACAAACAGGATGAAATAAAAAAAACAAACCGAGCCGACCGATCGCCGCGCCCCAAACCAGGGACGCAGCTATGAACCCAGACGGTCGCGGGCGCACGCGGCCGGCGCCACCTGTCTCGATCCGCGCTGGCGGCCGACATTGTCGCCCCCAGCTGGCTGCCTTGTTGGCAGCGGAATCGGGCCGCTGGAATCAGGATCCCGGGGCAGTTCTTCAGGCAGCCCGCCAGCGCGAGCCGCCAAGAACTTAAGCCGGGCGCCCACACCGCGCCTGCACCGCTGCTCTAAAGCGTCGATCGAGAAAATGGTGCCACATCAACCCGCGATACCGCGCAACGCGCCAACCGCAGGCCAAAGCCAGTCTACCCTTTCCCAGCCATCCGGCCCATCCGGCCCGCCTCGCCCCGCACAAATCGCCCAAAACACCGGGCAAGACTCCGTGCGAACGCAAGACAAACCGTATAGCCTTACACTTACTGCTTTGCTACTTGCCTGCCTGCCCTGCTCTTTCAACCGGCCTGTCCTCGTGCCCATCGTCGCACAAGCACAAGACAAATCACGTTCGACAATCACGTTCGACAATCACATTCGACATCACATTCCGGGCCAAGACAGGGCGTGCTTTTCCAGGCAAGCCTATAATTCTACTATTTTTCGACCGCGCCACTCAAGCTGATACATGGGCATCGTTACCGATCCGGCCGATCTGGCCAAAATGCGCGCCGCCTGCCAAGACGCCGCCAAAATCCTCGACTTCATTACGCCGTACGTCAAACCAGGCGTCACGACGGGCGAGCTGGACAAGCTGTGCCTGGCCTACCTGACCGACGAACTGAAGGTCAAGTCGGCCACCATAGGCTACGCCCCACCCGGCTACCCGCCCTTCACCGGCGCCATCTGCACCTCGGTCAACCACCAGGTCTGTCATGGCATACCGGGCGACAAGGTGCTCAAGAACGGCGATTCGCTCAACATCGACGTCACCATCATCAAGGATGGCTGGTTCGGCGATACCAGCCGCATGTATCACGTGGGCGAGCCCTCGATCCTGTCGCGCCGCCTGACCGACATCACCTACGACTGCATGTGGAAAGGCATCGAACAGGTGCGCAATGGCGCCACGCTGGGCGATATCGGCCATGCCATCCAGAAGTACGCCGAGGCGCAGGGTTTCTCGGTGGTGCGCGAATTCTGCGGCCACGGCATCGGCCAGCGCTTCCATGAAGACCCGCAGGTGCTGCACTACGGCAAGCCCGGCACCGGCGTCAAGCTGGTGACCGGCATGCTGTTCACGGTCGAGCCCATGATCAACGCCGGCCGGCGCGAAATCCGCCAGCTGGCCGACGGCTGGACGGTGGTGACGCGCGACCACAGCCTGTCGGCCCAGTGGGAGCACACGGTGCTGGTCACCGATACCGGCTACGAAGTGCTGACGGTCTCGCCCGGCATGCCCGCCCCGCCGGCCTTCGTGACACGGCCGGTCGAAATCCCGGCTCTCTGACCCCCGCCGCCGCGCGGCAAGGCTGCCCCATGCCCCACGTCGATCTGAATCCGCTGAAGCAGCGCATGCAGGCCGCCCGGGCGGCAGCCGTCGCGCAGTTTCGCCAGCATCCCCGGCCGGACATGCTGCTGACCGAATTGCGGCGCATCGTCGACCAGGCGCTGCGCGAGCTGGTCAAGCTGTGTCCGCTGCCGGCCGGCGCCACCCTGGCGGCGGTCGGCGGCTATGGCCGCGGCGAACTGTATCCGCATTCCGACGTCGACCTGCTGATCCTGCTGCCGCAGCCCCCGTCGGCGGCCGATGCGCGCGCGGTCGAGGCATTGGTGGCCGCCCTGTGGGACCTGGGCCTGGAACCCGGCCATAGCGTGCGCACGCTGGAAGACTGCGAGCGCGAGGCGCGCGGCGACATCACCGTCGAGACGGCGCTGCTGGAATCGCGCTGGCTGGCCGGCAGCCGCACGCTCATGAAGCGCCTGGACAGCGCCATGCGGGCACGGCTGGACGCGGCGGTGTTCTTCCAGGCCAAGCGGGTGGAGATGCAGCAGCGCCACGCCCGCTACCAGGACACGCCCTACGCGCTGGAACCCAATTGCAAGGAGTCGCCTGGCGGCCTGCGCGACCTGCAGGTCATCCTGTGGATGGCCCGCGCCGCCGGCTTCGGCCACAGCTGGCGCGAGGTGGCCCAGGCCGGCTTGCTCACCTCGTCCGAAGCGCGCGACCTGCGGCGCGCCGAACAGGCCTTCAAGCGCCTGCGCATCGAGCTGCACCTGCTGACGGGCCGGCGCGAAGACCGCGTCCTGTTCGACCTGCAACCGGGCCTGGCCGCGGTCTATGGCATTGCGTCGACGGCGACGCGGCGCGCCAGCGAACTGCTGATGCAGCGTTATTACTGGGCCGCGCGCCTGGTGACCCAGCTCAATGTCATCCTGGTACAGAACATCGAGGAACGGCTGTTCCCGCGCCCGGACAGCGACGCGCGCCTGATCGACGACGATTTCCGCAACCTGCGCGAGCGGCTGGACATCGTGCGCGAGGATGGCTTCGAGCGCAATCCGACGCTGCTGCTGCGCGCCTTCCTGGTGATGCAGCAGCATCCGGAACTGATCGGCATGTCGGCCCGCACGCTGCGCGCCATCTGGCATTCGCGCCACCGCATCGACGCGCAGTTCCGCCGCAATCCGGTCAACCGCAAGCTGTTCCTGCAGATCCTGCAGCAGCCGCGCGGCATCGTCCACGAGTTGCGCCGCATGACCATGCTCAACATCCTGCCGCGCTACCTGCCGGTGTTCCGGCGCATCGTCGGCCAGATGCAGCACGACCTGTTCCATGTCTATACGGTCGACCAGCACACCCTGGCGGTCGTGCGCAACCTGCGCCGCTTCACCATGCCCGAGCACGCCCAGGAATACCCGCTGGCCAGCCAGCTGATCGCCGGCCTGGACCGCCACTGGCTGCTGTATGTCGCGGCGCTGTTCCACGATATCGCCAAGGGCCGCGGCGGCGATCATTCCGAACTGGGCGCGCGCGAGGTGCGCCGCTTCGCGCAGGACCACGGCCTGGATCCGGCCGATGCCGAGCTGGTCGAGTTCCTGGTGCGCCATCACCTGCTGATGTCGGCGGTCGCCCAGAAGCGCGACCTGTCCGACCCGCAGGTGGTGCGCGACTTCGCCGCCCAGGTGGGCGACGAACGCCGCCTGGCCGCCCTCTACCTGCTGACCGTGGCCGACATCCGCGGCACCAGCCCGCGCGTCTGGAACGCCTGGAAGGGCAAGCTGCTGGAAGACCTTTTCCGCCTGACCCTGGCGGCGCTGGGCGGCGCGCACGCCGACGCGCACACCGTGCTGACCGAGCGCAAGGACGAGGCGGCCCGCCTGACCCGCCTGGCGGGCCTGCGCGACGACGCCCGCGAAGCCTTCTGGAACCAGCTGGACATCGCCTACTTCCTGCGCCACGACGCCTCCGAGATCGCCTGGCACACGCGCCACCTCTATTACCAGGTGGCGCCCGACGAGCCGGTGGTGCGGGTCCGCCCCACCGAGCACGGCGAGGGGCTGCAGGTCATGGTCTACACGCGCGACGCGCCGGATCTGTTCGTGACGACCTGCGGCTACTTCGACGCCAAGTCGCTCAGCGTGCAGGATGCGCGCGTGCACACCACCCGCCACGGCTGGGCGCTGGACAGCTTCATCGTGCTGGCGCCCGAGGGCTTCGCCGACCTGCGCGCCCAGGCCACCCTGGTGGAGCACGAGCTGGCCGAACGCCTGCGCGATCCGCACGCCGCCGGGCACGCACATGCGCCACGGCGCCTGCCGCACAGCCACGCCCGGCGCTCGCGGGTGTTTCCGGTCATGCCGCAGGCCGAGCTCTCGCCCGACGAACGCAGCCAGTCCTGGCGCCTGTCGGTCACCGCGACCGACCGGCCCGGCCTGCTGTACGCGCTGGCGCGCGTATTCGCCGAACACGGCGTGGACCTGATCATGGCCAAGATCATGACGCTGGGCGAACGCGTCGAGGACGTGTTCATCGTGTCGGGCTCGGCGCTGGAGCGCCCGCGCAGCCAGATGCAGTTCGAACGCGCCATCCTGGACGCGCTGGCCGGCGACGAGCCGCGCCAGCAGGCCGCCTGAACGGCCGCGGCCTTCACCCCGCCACCGCCCCCGCCGCCATGCCATACAACGAGTACCTGCTGGTTTTCGGACGCAGCTTCTTCTTTGCCCTGGCCACGCTGCTGCCGTTTCTCAACCCGCCGGCCATCACGCCGATCTTCTGGACGCTGACCGAGGGCGCGTCCAAGCAGACCCGCGCCCAGCTGTCCAAGCGCGTGGCCATCAACGTGGCGTTGATGATGATCGGCGCCATGATCGCCGGCAACGTGGTGCTCAGTTTCTTCGGGATTTCGCTGGCCATCGTACGCGTGGGCGGCGGCATGCTGGTCATCTACAGCGCCTGGCGGCTGGTCAACTCGCCCGATGCCGATACGTCGCGGCACGCCCAGATGGCCGAATCGTTCACGCCCGAGATGGCGCAGGCGCGCGCCTTCTACCCGCTCACCTTTCCGATCAGCTGCGGCCCCGGCACCATCGCCGCCTGCATCACGGTAGGCGCGTCGCTGCGCGACGAAAACCACATGCTCAGCCTGGCGCGCCTGGCCGGCTCGCTGCCCGGCGTGGCGCTGGTGGCCTTCACCCTGTTCATCTGCCTGCGCTTTGCCGCGCAGATGCTGCACCGGCTGGGCGACAACGGCACCGCCGTGTTCATGCGGCTGTCGGCGTTCATCATGCTGTGCCTGGGCGTGCAGATCTTCTGGAGCGGCGCGAGCGAACTGCTGCTGGACGTCATGCGGCAGATCATGCAACCTATTGCGGCGCCGCCGGCCTAACCCTGGCGCGGCCATCCGCCCGCCCCTTTCCGTTTCCCGTCCCTGCCCCCATGACCCGATACCGCGAACGCCTGCTTTTCCTGATCGCCATCCTGTGCTTTGGCGCCGTGGGCCTGGCCCTGCTGTCGCAGCATGTCTTCGATATGCCGCCGTGCGCCTGGTGCGTGCTGCAGCGGCTGATCTACCTGTGCATCGGCGTGGTGGCCCTGGCCGGCGCGCTGGCCGGCGCCATCGCGGCGCGCCTGGCCGCCATGCTGGCGGCGCTGCTGGCCATCTGCGGCATCGTCGCCGCCTGGTACCAGTACAGCGTGGCGGCCAAGATGCTGTCGTGCGACCAGACCTTCGCCGATCGTTTCATGAGCGCCACGGGACTGGACGGCGCCCTGCCCTGGCTGTTCGGCATCTATGCCACCTGCATGGACGCCACGGTGGCGGTGCTGGGCATCGAGTATGCGATATGGAGCCTGGCGCTGTTCGTGATCGTGCTGGCGCTGGCCCTGCCGGCGGCGTTGCGGCGCAACGCCTGACGGCCGCGCGGCCGGCTTGCGCAAGCCGGCCGCGCCGCGCCGGTCAGGCGTCGTTGGCCGCGTAGCCCATGTTGAACTGCAGGCCGCCGGCCTCTTCGTCGCCGGCGCTGCTGTCGCGCGACTGGCCCAGGCGGGCCAGGTATTCGGCGGTGATGTCGCCGGTCACGTACTCGCCGTCGAAACACGATGCCTCGAAGCGGCTCAGGCGCGGATTGATGTCGCGCACCGCCTGCTGCATGTCCTGCAGGTCCTGGTAGATCAGCGCGTCGGCGCCGATGGTGCGGGCGATTTCGTCATCGGTGCGGCCGGTGGCGATCAGTTCCTTCTGGGTCGGCATGTCGATGCCGTACACGTTGGGGAATCGCACCGGAGGCGCCGCGGAGGCGAAATACACCTTGTTGGCGCCGGCCGCGCGCGCCATGTCGACGATCTCGCGGCTGGTGGTGCCGCGCACGATGGAATCGTCGACCAGCAGCACGTTCTTGCCCTTGAATTCCATGCCGATGGCGTTCAGTTTCTGGCGCACCGATTTGCGGCGCACCGCCTGGCCCGGCATGATGAACGTACGGCCCACGTAGCGGTTCTTGATCAGGCCTTCGCGATAGTCCAGCCCCAGCCGGTGCGCCAGCTGCATGGCGGCCGGGCGCGACGAGTCGGGAATCGGCATCACCACGTCGATATCGCCCAGGCGCATGCTGCGCGCGACCTTGTCGGCCAGGTATTCGCCCATGCGCAGGCGCGCGTCGTACACCGAGACGCCGTCGATCAGCGAATCGGGGCGGGCAAAGTACACGTACTCGAAGATACACGGCACCAGTTGCGCATTGTCGGCGCACTGGCGGCTGGTCATGCGGCCGTCGAGGTCGACGAATATCGCCTCGCCGGGCTCGACGTCGCGCACGAAGGCAAAACCGCTGCCTTCCAGCGCCACGGATTCCGAGGCGGCCATCCATTCCACGCCTTCCTCGGTCTCCTGGCGGCCGATGCACAGCGGCCGGATGCCGTGGGGATCGCGAAACGCCAGCATGCCGTAGCCCGAGATCTGCGCCACCACGGCGTAGGCGCCCTTGACGCGCTGGTGCACCGCGGAGACGGCGCGAAAGATCGTGTCATCGTCGAGCGACACGCCGCTGGCGGCCGATTGCAGCTCGTGCGCCAGCACATTGAGCAGCACTTCGGAATCGGAATTGGTATTGATGTGGCGGCGGTCGACGCGGTAGAGCGACTCGCGCAGCTCGCGCCAGTTGGTCAGGTTGCCGTTGTGGGCGAACATGATGCCGAACGGCGCATTGACGTAGAACGGCTGCGCCTCTTCCTCGCTGGCGCTGGATCCGGCGGTGGGATAGCGCACCTGGCCCACGCCGCTGGTGCCCGGCAGCGCGCGCATGTTGCGGGTACGGAACACATCGCGCACCAGGCCGTGCGCCTTGTACATGTTGAAGTGGTTGCCCTGCAGCGTGGCGATGCCCGCCGCGTCCTGCCCCCGGTGTTGCAGCAGCAGCAAGCTGTCATAGAGCAGCTGGTTGACCGGCCCGCGCCCAATGACCCCGACGATTCCACACATGGTGAGTTCCTAGTAGATAAAGCGTAAAGCGAAAAGCGAATTCAGTAAGGCAGCCACGTCGCCAGCGAGGGCGGCAGCCAGGACTTGACCTGCCGGACGGCCTCGGTGGCCGAGTGCGAGAACATGGCGTCGCGCCACCAGTCTTCCTGCGGCAAGGGCGTGAAACCCGCCAGCGCCACCAGCACCAGCACCAGCACCAGGCCGCGCGCCAGGCCGAACATCGCGCCCAGGCCATGGTCGGCCGGCGTCAGGCCGGTGGTGCGGATCAGGGCGGCGAGCGTCATGTTGACCAGGCCGACGGCCAGCAGCACGATGATGAACACCACGGCATAGGCGATGCCCATGCGCAGCAGCGCGGTTTCGATATACGGTTCAAGCCAGACATAGACCGTGGGCCCCCACCAGATCGCCGCGACGAACGCCAGCAGATAGGCAAGCAGCGACAGAATTTCCTTGAGCAGTCCACGCACCAGCCCCAGCACGGCCGACACGGCCAGGATCGTCAGGACGACGAAATCGAAGCCGGTCACTGTGCGGCGATGAAACCGTTGTCATAGCCCAGCGTGCGCAGGCGCGCCTGCGCCGCCTGGGCCGCCTCGCGCGAGGGGAACGGCCCCACGCGCAGTCGATACTGTTGCTTGCCGTTGATCGAGGCCTGCTCGACGAATGCATTGGTGACGCCGGCCTGGTGCAGCTTGCCGCGGCGCGCCTGCGCATCGGCCTGCGTGGTATAGGAAGCCACCTGCAGCACGAAATTGCCGTTGGCGGCCGGCTTGGGCTGCGCCGGCGGCGGCGAACGCCCCTCCAGCAGCGCTATCGCGCGCGCGCCGTCGTCCGAGCGCGCCGGCGCCGCCGGCTTGGCGGGCTTGGGTTCCGGCTTGGCCTCGGGCTTGGGCGCGGCCGGCGGCGTGGCGGCCTGCTGCGGCGGCGTGGCCGGCGGCTGGGCCGCGGGCGGCGTCTGGGGCTGGGCCGGCGTCTGGCCCGGAGGCGGCGTCTGCGGCGGCGCGGACGCCAGCGCGGGCGGCTGCGGCGCGCCCGCCTCGGGCGTGCCGGCCGGCGCCTGCGGCGCGGGCTGTTCCGGCTGCGGCGCGGCGGCCTGCGGATCGTTGACCGTGGGCTGGAAGGCCGAATTGCGGTCCGGGACGCGGATGGGGATGTCGCTGTCGACCGGCACGGGCTCGGAGTCGAGGATCATGGGCAGGACGATGACCGCGGCGAGCACCAATGCGACGGCGCCTGCCAGGCGGCGCCTGGCCCGGGCCCGCAGCTCGGCGGCCTGCGCCTCGCTGGATACGGATGGACGCGGTCGCGAGGACTGCGTCTCGGAGGCCGAATCTTTGCTAGTGAACAATCCCATGGAGCAGAATTCCTTGCGGGCGGGGCCGGTGCGCGCCGCCCTTGCGCTGGCGCGATCCGCTTAGATTTTGCGGCCCAGCGCCTGCAGGACGGAGGCCACCGTGAGAAATGACCCGAACACGATGATTCTATCACCCTCGCCCGCCTTTTCCCGCGCCGCCGCATAGGCCGCGGCGGGGTCGGCGCAGGCCTGCACGGTAGGCGTTTCGGCGGCGCCTTCCGCCTCGGGCAGCACCTGGCGCACATGACCGGCCAGGGCCTGCCCATCCAGCCCGCGCGGGCCCGGCAGGCCGGCGCAGTACCAGTGGTCGACCCGGCTGCCCAGCCTGGCGATGACGCCATCGACGTTCTTGTCGGCCAGCATGCCGAATACGGCGTGCGTATAGGGATGGAACCCCATGTTGTCGAGGTTCTGGGCCAGGACCGCGGCGGCATGGGGATTGTGCGCCACGTCCAGGATGACGGTCGGCTGCCCGGGCAGGATCTGGAAGCGGCCCGGCAGCGACGCCTGCAGCAGCCCCACCCGCACCGCCTGCTGCGGCACCGGCAGGCGGTCGCGCACGGCTTCGAGCGCGGCCAGCGCGGCGGCCGCGTTGAGCAGCTGGTTGGCGCCGCGCAATGCGGGATAGGCGAGCGCGTTGCGCCGCTGCGCCCGCCCGCCGTAGGCCCATTGCTGGCGGTCCCCGGAATAGTTGTAGTCGCGGCCGAGCAGCCACAGGTCGGCGCCGATCGCCTGCACGTGGTCCAGCAGCGATTGCGGCGGCACCGGATCGGCGCATATGGCGGGACGCCCCGCGCGGTAGATGTGCGCCTTCTCGAAGCCGATCTTCTCGCGGGTATCGCCCAGCCAGTCGGTATGGTCCAGGTCGATGCTGGTGATGATGGAACAGTCGGCGTCGACGATATTGACGGCGTCCAGCCGGCCGCCCAGGCCGACTTCCAGCACCACGGCGTCCAGGCGCGATTGCGCGAACAGGCGCAGGATGGCCAGCGTGGTGAACTCGAAATAGGTCAGCGAGATATCGCCGCGGGCGGCCTCGACCGCCTCGAACTGCTGCACCAGCGCCGCGTCGCTGGCGATTTCGCCGTTGATGCGGGCGCGTTCGTTGAAATCGATGAGATGGGGCGAGGTGTACAGGCCCACCCGGTAGCCCGCGGCCAGCAGGATGGATTCGAGCATGGCGCAGGTGGACCCCTTGCCGTTGGTGCCGCCCACCATGAACTTGACCCCGTCCAGGCTCAGGTCGAGCCGGCCGGCCACCTGCCGCACCCGGTCCAGCCCCAGGTCTATGGCCTTGGCGTGGATGGATTCCAGGTACTGCAGCCAGGCAGGCAGGTCTGCGCTGGCGTCGGGGCGGGAGGTGGACATGGCGATGAAGGCAAATCGAAACAGGGCGCAGTTTAGCAGCGTGGCCTTGGTGTTTTCCCCAAGCGCCCTCGGCGCGCGGGGTCTTTCGGACGGAAACGCGGAGCCGGACTCGAAATCCCGACCCGCCCGGCGCCGCGGCGGCCCGGCAGGGACCGATACCTTCTTGGCCCTCAAGCGTCGATGGCGTGCGGCAGGGTGTGCCTGTCCCCGCCGGGACAGGCACACTGGTCTACGCCATGAGCGCTTGACCACCAAGACGGTACCTGTCTGCGCCGGGACAGGCGCACCGCACGGGCAGGCACCTGGGAAGCCAGCGGGTGCCGGTCCCCGTTCGGGGACACCCGCGCAGCGGGATGGAAAAGGATCCGGCCCCAAAAAAAGCGCCCCGGGTCTAAAGTTCGGCGCAAGCGTGTCGTTATGGTAGCTGAAGGTTCCCTCGAAAACCCATCGCGTCCCTTTCGACGCCCGTTATCGCTTGTTGGAGTGATCATGGCCGTAAGCCCTATCAACGCCGCGGCGCCCGCGCTGGTTTCCGCCGCGCCCGCCCCTGTCCCCGCACAGCCGGCGGCCGCCGTGGCGCCTGCCGCCGCGGCCGCCAACGGCGGCGGCGCCCAATCCGCCACGCAGGACCAGTACGGCGCGCCCAAGCTGCCGATGGACCGGGCGCTGGAGGAAATCAATGCGCAGTTGAAGGCCTGGTCCACGCAGCTGCAGTTCGAGATCGACCCGGACGTGCACCAAGTGGTGGTCTCGATCGTGGACGCCGAAACGGGGGATGTGCTGCGCACCATTCCGTCCGAGGCGGTGATACGCATCGCCAAGATGATCGTCAAGATGCAGGGCAATGCCGTCGAGACCACGGCCTGAGGCAGCATATCGCGCTGCGCGCGTGCACCAGAATGGGGCAAAAGCGGCGTAAGCAAGGAAATAGCCCGACCTTATGCCTTTACCCGGCCAATAGGCGGCGCCAATTTTTGACAGAATCGCATAGCTAGAAGGAGCACCACATGGCCACCATTTCCTCTCTCGGGTCCTCCGGCCTGGAGCTTGAGGGCATCCTGGAAAAGCTGCAGGCAGCCGAAGAGAAGAAACTGACGCTGATCACCGCGCGCCAGGCGAGCTACGAGACGCGCATTTCGGCCTACAGCAAGATCCAGGCCGCGGTCGAGGCCGTCCAGAAGGCCGCCGCCACGCTCGGCAGCATCGACACGCTCAGCGCCGTGAAGGCCGTGGTCTCCGGCGACGGGCTGTCGGTGAAGACCGCGGCCGGCGCCGTGCCGGGTCAATACACCGTCAACATCGACAAGCTGGCCACCGCGCAGAACCTGCAGTCGGGCGAGCTGGACAGCCGCACGGACAAGCACGGCACGGGCGGCTCGATCGAGATCGTCCAGAAGGACGGCACGACCACGACCGTCACGCTGGGCGAGGACACGTCGCTGAACGGCATCGTCAAGGCCATCAACGGCACCGACGGCCTGGACGTGCGCGCCACCGTCATCAGCGACGGCAATGGCAAGCACTACCTGATGCTGAACAACAAGACCGAAGGCACCGAAGCCGCGGTCACCCGGATCACAGTGAGCGGCAACCAGGAAGTCGCGGACATTCTCGACTTCGACGCGGCCAACGCCGGCGCCTCCAATCTGACGGTGCAGCTGGCCGCCCAGAAGGCCGAGCTGACCATCAACGGCATCCCCGTGGTCAGCGACACCAATACGGTCGAGACCGCCATCGACGGGCTGACGCTGACCCTGACCAAGCAGACCGCGGCGCCGCTGACCGTGACCGTCTCCAGCGACCCGAGCGTGGCCGCCACGGCCGTCAACGATTTCGTCAAGGCCTACAACGGCCTGCAGACCACCATCGCGGACCTGACGGCATTCGACGTCAAGGCGGAGAAACAGAGCGCCCTGACCGGCGACGGCACCACCCGCAACATCCAGTCGGCCATCGCCGCGGCGCTGCGCGTGGCCACCGGCGAGGGCACCCTGCGCACGCTGAGCCAGCTTGGCATCACCACCGATCCCAAGACCGGCTCGCTCAAGACCGATACCGAAAAGCTGGAAGCCGCCCTGCGCGACAACCCGGCCGACGTGGCGCGCATTTTCTCGGGTCCGTTCGGCCTGGGCGAAAAGGTGAAGCTGGCGACCGAGCAGATCCTCGGCGACGAGGGCTCGATCAAGATCCGCCAGGAAGGCCTGGAGGAAACGCTCGAGTCGCTGCAGAACCAGTACGACCGCCAGAAACTGAGCATCGCCGCGACCATCGAGGCCTACCGCAAGCAGTTCGTGCAGCTCGATGTCTTCGTCACGCAGATGAACAACACCAGCAACTACCTGTCCCAACAGTTCGCCGCCCTGTCCGGCACCAAGAAGTAAGCCAGCCATGACGTACGCCGCGCGCCGCCCCACCGGCTCCTACTCTGTCAAGTCATACAGCGATATCGGCCTGGAAACCCAGGTCATGAGCGCCACCCCCGAGCGCCTGATCACCTTGCTGTATGCCGGGGCGCGCGCCGCCATCGCCCAGGCCCGCCTGCATCTCGAGGCCGGCCGCATCGTCGAGCGCGGACAGGCCATCGGCAAGGCCATCCGCATCGTCGACGAGGGATTGAAGCTGGGGCTGAACCAGGATGCCGGCGGCGAGGTGGCGGCCAACCTGGCGCGCCTGTATGACTACATTACCCGTACGCTGCTGACCGCCAACCTGAAGGCCGACAAGGAACAGCTCGACATCGCGGACCGCTTGCTGGCGGATCTGTCCGAAGCATGGCAGGCCTCGGTCGACCACCCAGCGCCTGCCGTTCCGGCCTGAAACCAGGAAGGCACTTTTTGTCCAGCCGCCCCCAGCGCGAGAAATCTATGACGGCGTTAACGCAGCATGCCCCGGTCCTGGAGATTTACCAGGACATTGCCAACCTGACCAGCAGGATGCTGGCGGCGGCCAATGCCAGCAATTGGGACCTGGTCCTGAACCACGGCCAGGAGTATGTCTGCCTGGTGGAGCGGCTGCGCGAGCTGGAACCGGGCGAGCCGCTGGACGAAGCCGCCCGCGGCATGAAGTTCGACCTGCTGGTGCGCATCCTCGAAAACGACGCGGCGGTGCGCGACCTCGCCCTGCCGCAGCTGGCCCGCCTGAGCGACCTGCTGGGACGCATGAAACGCCAGCAGTCGCTGCTGGCCACCTATAGCGGCAAGGCCAACGGCACATGAGTGTCGGCCCGCCCGCCCTGGGCAGCATTCTGGTGCAGCGGCTCGACGCCGTACTGGGCACCACGATGTCGGCGCAATCCAACCTGGTATCCGGCGCACGCCCCGACGCGGTCGCCCAACCCGGCGAGGCCGCCCGCCCCGGCGCATCCCAGACAGCCACGCGCGATCCGCGCCAGGCGGTACAGGCCGGCGGCGAGCGCGGCGCGCGCCAGGGCGCCGCGGGGGTGGACGCCAAGACCGCGGCCGCGCTGGCGCTGGCCGCCCGCGGCCTGCAGACCAGCACCGGCACGACGGCCTCCGCACCGACCACGCTGGGCCAGACCGCGCGCACCATTCTCGCCCTGCTGGCGCAGTATCCCGGCCAGGCGCCGGCGGTAAGCGCCCGCGCGCCGCTGTGGACGCCGCCGGCCCAGGATGGCGCCAGCCCGCCCGCCGGCGGCCAGCCTGCCGCGGCCGCCCCCAACGCGCCTGCCCAGGCCAGCGCCGCGGCCGGCGGCGCCGCGAGTACGCCCTCCCGCCCGGAAGCGGCGCAGGCCGGCGCGGCGAGCGCCAGGACGCCCGCGCAGACGCCGCCCGCCACGCTCGCCGCCCTGGCGGGCCGGGCCGTGCTGCCGGCCGCGCCGGCACTGGCCCAGGCATTGCGCCAGACGCTGCAGGCCAGCGGCCTGTTCTATGAATCCCACCTGAGCGACCTGGCCTTCGGCAAGCGCAGCGTGCAGCAGTTGCAGGCCGAACCGCAGGCGCGGCTGCCCGCCGCCGGCGCCGAGCCGGCCGCCACGCCACGCGCGCCCGAAAACGCGACGCCGGCGCGCGCCCTGCCCGCGGCCGAAGCCGCGCCGCCAGGCCAGCCCGCCACGCATACGCCCGGCGCGCCGGTGCCCGGCATTCACCAGGACGCCACGCTGCTGGTGCGCCAACAGCTGGATGTGCTGGCCAATCAGATGCTCGCATGGCAGGGGCAGGCCTGGCCCGGCACACCCATGGAATGGGAGGTCGCGCGCGAGCATGGCGATGACGCGGCCGGCCAGCCCGGCACCCACTGGGCCACCCGCCTGAAACTCAACCTGCCGCGCCTGGGCACGGTCGAGGCGCGCCTGAACCTGGCGGCCAACCAGCTGGTGCTGCACGTCGTGGCCCCGGACAGCGCCGCCGAGATCGGCGCCGCCGCCGACGCGCTGCGCCAGCAACTGTCGGCCGCCGGCCTGACGCTTACCAATCTGTCGGTCGACGCGATTGGCGCGCCCGGCTTTGATCTGCCCGAAGCATGAATACGCCCGCCCCGCCCGCCGCCGACGACGCCAGCCGCCCGGTCGCCGTGGCGCTGTCCTATGACGGCGGCGAAGCGGCCCCGCGTGTGGTCGCCAAGGGCTACGGCCAGCTGGCCGACACCATCGTGCGCACCGCCCGCGAACACGGCCTGCATGTACATGAATCGCGCGAACTGGTCGGCCTGCTGATGCAGGTGGACCTGGACGCCCATATACCGCCGCAACTCTACACGGCGGTGGCCGAGCTGCTGGCCTGGCTATATCGGCTCGAAGCGCGCGAGCTGCCCGAAGTGCTGGCGCCGCAGGCCTGAGGACGGCGCATGACGGCCCAGGACCAGATCGTCGTTCTGACCCAGTCCGATCAGATACGCAGCACGCTGCAGGAACTGCGCCACCCCGATTGCCAGATCGTGATTTCCGGCATCGACCAGCGCCCCTGGCCGGTGCGCATCCTGGGGCCGGATGCCAAGGACGGGTATTTTTTCTGGCGCCCGCTCGACCTGGCCTGCCCCGACCCCGTCATGCTGGCGCGTATGGCCGACGAGGACGAACCGCCGCTGGCCTTTCACGCCCAGACGGCCGACGGGGCGCGCATCCATTTCTGCGTGGACAGTCCGGTCACGCTGCGCTTTGGCGACGGCAGCATCGCCGTGCTTTCGCTGTTTCCCAGCGCGGTGCGCCACACCTGCGCCCGCCCGCCCCAGGCGCCGGCCTGAGGCGGCGCCGGCGTCACACCGCCATCGAGGAGATTTCCTTGTAGGCGGCGACCAGGCGGTTGCGCACCTGCACCGAAGTCTGGAAGCCCAGGCTGGCCTTTTGCAGGTCGATCATCACGTCATTGAGCGAAATGCCGGGCGCGCCCAGCTCGAACGCCTTGGCCTGGTCGCTGGCGGCATTCTGCGCCTGCGACACGCGCCGGATGGAGCGTTGCAGCTCGGCGGCGAAGCCGGACGGCCCAGGCGCCAGTTCGGCCTCGGTGGCGCCGCCGCTTTGCGCGGCGCGCACCACGGCGCGCATTTGCGACAGCATGCTCTCGATGCCGGACAGTCCTGATACAGCCATTGCGATACCTCTGCGGAATAAGCGGATCCTGGGTTGCAAGACTATCGCGCGCAGGGCTTGCGCATAGGGCGCAAAAGGCGCCAAAAAAGCCGCCACTTCCCGGCTTGGATGGCGCCCGGCGGCCGCGTGCCGCGCACGCAGGAACGATACGGATCAAATAGCGCCGAAAAGACGGTTGTTTTCGGGCATTGGGATTGCGCGCGGCCCATCCATAATCCACGCTCCCACACCCAAAGCACGTTGCATGCGTAACCTGCCCCGAGCATCCATGTCGTACGTTTATCCCCACCGCGAAGCCAGCGGGAGCCGCCGATGAACCAGCAGGCAACCCTGAGCGCGTCGCTGCTGGCGAGGTTTCCCGTGCTGGAGAAACTGCGCGCCCTGCCCAAACCTGTCCTGCTTGGGGCGGCGGCGGCGCTGATCGCCGTGGTGGCGGCGGTGGCGATGTGGAGCCGCGAGCCCGATTACAAGGTGCTGTTCTCCAATCTGGACGACCGCGATGGCGGCGCCATCGTCTCGGCGCTGGGCCAGATGAACGTGCCCTATCGCTTCAGCGACAACGGCAGCGCGCTGCTGGTGCCCGCCGAGCGGGTCTACGACACGCGCATGCAGCTGGCCAGCCAGGGCCTGCCGCGCGGCGGTTCGGTGGGTTTCGAACTGCTGGACAACACCCGCTTCGGCGCCAGCCAGTTCGCCGAGCAGATCAACTACCAGCGCGGCCTGGAAGGCGAGCTGGCGCGCTCGATCGAGGCCATGCATACCGTGCAGCACGCCCGCGTGCACCTGGCCATGCCGCGCCAGTCGCTGTTCGTGCGCGACCGCCAGGCCCCGACCGCCTCGGTGCTGCTCAACCTGTATCCGGGCCGCAGCCTGAGCGACGCCCAGGTGTCGGCGGTGGCCTGGCTGGTGGCCTCCAGCGTGCCCGAGCTGACCGCCGAGAATGTCTCCATCGTCGACCAGAACGGCCGGCTCCTGTCGGCGCCGCTGGGCGAAGGCCGCGGCATGGACGCCGACCAGTTGCGCTTCGTGCGTGAAATGGAGCAGCGCACGGTCGAGCGCATCCTGACCATCCTCAACCCGCTGGTCGGCCCCGGCAACGTGCATGCCCAGGCCAGCGCCGAGATCGACTTCGCCCGCCGCGAAGAGACTTCCGAGGTCTATCGGCCCAACCAGGAACCCGGCCAGGCCGCCGTGCGCAGCCAGCAGACCAGCGATTCGCGCCAGACCGGGCCGAACGCGGCGCAGGGCGTGCCCGGCGCGCTGAGCAACCAGCCGCCGGCCAACGCGCAGGCGCCCATCGTCAATCCGCCCGCCGTCGCCGGCACCCCGCAGCAGCAACAGCAGCAGCGCGCCCAGCAACAGGCCGCCGGCGCCACCACCCCCCAGACGCAGCCAGGCGCCGCGGCGCCGAGCAACGACCGCCACGACGCCACCATCAATTACGAAGTCGACCGCACCATCAGCCACGTCAAGCAGCCGGTGGGCATGCTCAAGCGGCTGTCGGTGGCGGTGGTGGTGAACTACCTGCCCAACAAGGAAGGCGAATCCGAGGCGCTGCCGCCCGAGGAGCTGAACAAGCTGACCAACCTGGTGCGCGAGGCCATGGGCTATTCGGAAGCGCGCGGCGACTCGCTGAACCTGGTCAACAGCCAGTTCAACGATACGCCTGTCGCCGTGCCGCTGTGGCGCGACCCGGAACTGATCGCCATGATCAAGACGGCGCTGGGCTGGATGTTCGGCCTGATCCTGGCCTTCTGGCTGTACCGCAAGATCCGCCCGGTGGTCACCGACTACTTCTACCCGCAGGTCGATCCCGAAGTGGCCGCCGCGCAGCGCCAGGAAGCCGAGCGCGAAGCGCAGGCCGCCGCGCGCACCCGCGAAGTCAACCGCTACGAAGACAACCTGCAGCTCGCCCGCGACATGGCGGGCAAGGATCCGCGCGCTGTCGCCATGGTCCTGCGTTCGTGGATGAGCAAAGATGAAAAATGACGGAAAGCCGCTGGACGGCATGACACGCAGCGCGGTCCTGATGATGTCGCTGGGCGAGGACGCCGCCGCCGAGGTCTTCAAGTACCTGAGCGCGCGCGAAGTCCAGCAGGTGGGCGCGGCGATGGCCAGCCTCAAGCAGGTCACGCGCGGCGACGTGGCGGTGGTGCTGGAGGAATTCCGCCAGGAGGCCGACCAGTTCATGGCCGTGACGCTGGGCTCGGACGACTACATCCGCACGGTGCTGACCAAGGCGCTGGGCAGCGACCGGGCCGCCGGCCTGATCGAGGACATCCTGGAGGCCGGCGAAGGCGGCAGCGGCATCGACGCGCTGAACTGGCTGGACCCGCATACGGTGGCCGAGCTGATCGGCGACGAGCATCCGCAGATCATCGCCACCATCCTGGTGCACCTGGAGCGCGACCGCGCCGCCAGCGTGCTGGCCATGCTCAGCGAGCGCATGCGCAACGACGTGATGCTGCGCATCGCCACCTTCGGCGGCGTGCAGCCGGCCGCCCTCTCGGAGCTGACCGACGTGCTGAACTCGGTGCTGGCCGGCCAGGGCGCCAAGCGCAGCAAGATGGGCGGCGTGCGCACCGCCGCCGAGATCCTGAACATGATGAACTCGTCGCAGGAAGAGGCCGTGGTCGAAAGCCTGCGCGAGCGCGACTCCGACCTGGCCCAGAAGATCATCGACGAGATGTTCGTCTTCGACAACCTGCTCGACGTCGAGGACCGCGCCGTCCAGCTCATCCTCAAGGAAATCGACAACGATACCCTCATGGTCGCCCTCAAGGGCGCCGGCGACGAACTGCGCAACAAGTTCCTGCGCAACATGTCCAGCCGCGCGGCCGAGATGCTGCGCGAAGACCTGGAGGCGCAAGGGCCGATCCGCATGTCCAAGGTGGAAGGCGAGCAGAAGAAGATCCTGCAGATTGCCCGCCGCCTGGCCGAAAGCGGCCAGATCGTGCTGGGCACGCAAGGGGACGACGCCTATGTCTGAGGCCCTCGCGCGCGAGCCGGCCGCCCTGCCCCGCAGCGCCGCCTGGCGCCGCTGGCAGATGCTGTCGTTCGACGAGCCGGCCGAGGCCGAGACGCCCGAACCCGCGGCGCTCGAACCCGAGCCCGAGCCCGCGCCGGACCCCGAGGAGCTGCTGCGCGAATGGCGCGCCACCGCCGAGCGGGCCGGCCATGCCGCCGGCCACCAGGCCGGCCAGGAGCAAGGCCAGCGCGAGGGTTACGCGGCCGGCCATGCGCAAGGACTGGCGGCAGGCCGCGCCGAAGGCCATGCCGAGGGGCTGGCGCAGGGCCGCGAAGAGGCCCGCCAGCAGGCCGAACGCCTGCACGCGCTGGCGCAGGCCTGCGCCGCCTCGGTCGCGCGCCTGGAAGACAACATGGGCCAGAGCCTGCTGACGCTGGCCCTGGATATCGCCGGGCAGGTGCTGCGCACCACCCTGGCGGAGCACCCCGAGACGATGGTGGCGGCGGTGCGCGAAGTCCTGCACATCAATCCGGCCACCGGCGCGGCCATGCGCCTGTGGGTCCATCCCGACGACCTGGAACTGGTGCGCACGCATCTGGCCGACGAACTGAACGAAGCCAACTGGCGGCTGCAGGCCGACGAATCGATCACGCGCGGCGGTTGCCGCACCGAGACTGCCTACGGCGATGTGGACGCCACCCTGCAGACGCGCTGGCGCCGCGTGGCGGCCTCGCTGGGCCGCAGCGCCGCCTGGGAGGAAACCGCGTGAACCCGCCCGCCCTGCCGCTGCCGGCCGATACGGCCGCCGTGCCGGTGGCCGACCGCTGGCAGACACAACTGCAGATCGGTTCGATCCGCGCCGCCTCGACCGAGCCCTGGCTGGTCAGCGGCCGCATCACGCGCGCTGCCGGACTGGTGCTGCACGCCACCGGCCTGCGCCTGCCGGTGGGCGCCGCCTGCCGCATCGAGCTGGCGCGCGGCCATGACCACTGGGCCGACGCCGAGGTGGTGGGGTTCGACGGCCACACGCTTTACCTGATGCCGCAAAGCGACATCTCGGGCCTGCCACCCGGCGCCCGCGTGGTGCCGGCCGAGCCCGCCGTGCAGCGGCCCGTGCCGCTGCCGCGCAAGGCCGAACTCAACGGCAACGCCAAGCCGCAGGTGGGCCGCCACCTGCCGGTGGGCAACGCCATGCTGGGCCGCGTCGTCGACGGCGCGGGCCGGCCGCTCGACGGCCTGGGCCCGCTGGCCGGCGCCGAACAGGCGCCCCTGACCGCCCTGCCCATCAACCCCTTGTCGCGCGCGCCCATCGACAGCGTGCTCGACGTGGGCGTGCGCGCCATCAACGGCCTGCTGACCGTCGGCCGGGGCCAGCGCATGGGCCTGTTCGCCGGGTCGGGGGTGGGCAAGAGCGTGCTGCTGGGCATGATGGCGCGCTACACCCGCGCCGACATCATCGTGGTGGGCCTGATCGGCGAACGGGGCCGCGAAGTCAAGGAATTCATCGAGCACAACCTCGGCCCCGAAGGCCTGGCCCGCTCGGTGGTGGTCGCCGCGCCGGCCGACGTCTCGCCACTGCTGCGCCTGCAAGGCGCGTCCTATGCCACGCGCCTGGCCGAACATTTCCGCGACCAGGGCCTGGACGTGCTGCTCATCATGGACTCGCTCACGCGCTTTGCCATGGCGCAACGCGAAATCGCCCTGGCGATTGGCGAACCGCCGGCCACCAAGGGCTACCCGCCCTCGGTGTTCGCCAAGCTGCCGGCGCTGGTCGAACGCACCGGCATGGGCGCGCCGGGCCCCAACGGCAAGGCCGGGTCGATCACCGCCTTCTATACGGTGCTGGCCGAAGGCGACGACCAGCAGGATCCGATCGCCGATTCGGCGCGCGCCATCCTGGACGGACACGTTGTGCTGTCGCGCCACCTGGCCGAGGCCGGCCACTACCCGGCCATCGATATCGAAGCCTCGATCTCGCGCGCCATGACCTCGCTGATCACGACCGAGCAATTCCAGCAGGTGCGCCGCTTCAAGCAGATCCTGTCGCGCTACCAGCGCAACCGCGACCTGATCTCGGTCGGCGCATACGTGGCCGGCGCCGATCCGCAGCTCGACGACGCGATTGCGCGCTATCCGCGCCTGGAAGCGTACCTGCAGCAGAACATCGGCGACAGCGTGGACTATGGCACGGCCATCGATCAACTGCAGCGCAGCCTGGAAACGAGGGAGGCCTATGCCTAGCCAATTGCCACTGGACATGCTGATCGGCCTGGCCAAGGACAGCACCGACGAGGCCGCCCGCGAACTGGGCCGCCTGAGCGCCGAGCGCAACAACGCCGAGCAGCAGCTCAACATGCTGCAGGACTATCGCCAGGACTACCTGCAACGCATGCAGACCGCCATGCAGTCGGGCATGTCGGCCGCCGACTGCCATAACTACCAGCGCTTCATCGCCACGCTGGACGATGCCATCGGCCAGCAACGCCATGTCCTGCACCGGGCCGAGGCGCACCTGAACGACGGGCGCCTCAACTGGCAGCAGCAAAAGCGCAAGCTGAATTCGTTCGACACCCTGGCGCAGCGCGAATCGCGCACCCAGGCTCTGCTCGAGGCGCGGCGCGAGCAACGCGTCAACGATGAATACTCCGCCCGACTGGTACGCCGCCAGGCGGGTTTCTGATATCCATGAGCCGTAACAGGACAGCCGCTATGACGACCGCTACCCTGCCCATTCCCGCCCTGACGCCTGCGCCGGGTCCGGCCGCGCAAGGCGGCCCGGCCGCCGCCGGCAAGGGTCCCAGCTTCTCGCAAGTGCTGGCCCGCCAGCAAGGCGGCAAACCCGGCGAAGCCGGCACGCCTGCCGCGCCCGGCGCCCAGGCCGGCGCGCCGGCCCAAGGCCCCGCGACCCAGAACCCGGCCGGCGCCGGCAAACCCGGCAAGCCCGGCGACACCGCGGCCTTGCCGGTGGACGGCCAGCAGGAGCCCGCTGCCGAGACGGCCGCCGACGCCGCCACGCTGGCCGCGCTGGCGGCGCAAACCGCGCCGGCTCCCGCGCTGCCGCTGCAGGCCCTGGAGATCGCCGCCGAAGCCGCCGCCGTCAACGCCCAGGTTGCGGCCGCCACCCAGGCGGCAGGCGCCGCCGCCCGGCAACCCGCCCACGCGGCGCTGCTGGCCGGCCAGCCTGCCACGCCCGCCGCGCCGGCCGCCGCCGGCGCCCCGCCCGCCGATACCGCGCCGGCCATGCCGCCAGCCCTGCCGCAAGCCGCGCAACCGGCCGTTGCGGCCCAGGCCGCCGTGGCCGCCAGCGCGCCCAACGCGCCGGCCGCCGAAACCGCCGCAACGCCGCCCGCCGCGCCCAGCCTGCCGCACCCGCTGCCGTCGACCGGCGGCACGCCGCAAGACGGCGGCGAGGCGGCCGAGCCCCCTGCCACCGCGCCGGCCCAGCCGCAACCGCTGGCCGCGGCCGAACACGGCGCGGCCCTGCACGCGGCGGCCCAGGCGCACATTGCGGCGCGCCAGGCCGTCGGCAACCCGGCCCCCGCAAGCCTGCCCGCCGCCGCGCAGCCGCTGGGGCTGGAGGTCGCCTCGCCGGTGGGATCCAGCCAATGGGGCCAGGAGCTGGGCCGCCAGCTCGTCACCATCAGCCACGATGCTCGCCAGGGCCACCATACGGCCGAACTGCGCCTGGATCCGCCCGACCTGGGCCCCTTGCGGGTCAGCATCAACCTGCACGAAGGCGTGGCCAGCGCCGCGTTCGTCTCCGTCCACGCGGCGGTGCGCCAGGCGGTCGAGGCCGCCTTGCCGCAACTGCAGCAGGCGCTGGCCCAGGCCGGCATCTCGCTGGGCCAGACCAGTGTCGGCGACCAGTCCGCGCAGCAGGGCTTTGCCGAGCAGCAAGGCCGCGGCGCTGGCGCGTCGGGCGGCAGCGCAGCGGGCGCAGACAGCGAGACCGTCGTCGTGGCCGCCACGCCGGCGCGCAACGCCGATGCCTTGGTCGACACCTTCGCATGAGGGCCGCGCGCAGCGCAGCAATAGCTTGAGATACCCGGCTTTCGCCCTGTTTTTCGCCTGCCAGCGCGGGCGTGAATTGCGGCAGAATGCCTTAATTCCATCAAAGTCCGTTTCATAGCGGCACTACGCATCGACATCGAGATGGCAACGACCAAAACTTCCACCATGCCGCCGCGCACGACCCTTCCCCTGCGCCCGGGCGGCGCCGGCCGGCTGCTTCGCCCGCTGCTCATGCTGCTGGTCCTGGCCCTGGTGGTCGCCGCCAGCGTGGCCGGCACGTGGTACTTCATGAAGCGCATGCAGCCGGCGGTGGCCGTACCCGTGCAACTGGGCGTGGGCCAGCCGCAGGCAACGCCCATGCAGTTCGTCGCGCCGCCGGCGACGCCGCCGGTGGTGCCGGCGCCGATCTTCATACCGCTGGAAGCGTTCACCGTCACGCTGCAGAACGCCGACAGCGAGCGCATCCTGCACGTCGGGATCACGCTGCGCGTCAGCGACGAGCAGACGCGCCAGCGCATCGAGAAGTACATGCCCGAGGTGCGCAGCCGCATCCTGATGGTGCTGTCCTCGCAATCGCCGCAGGCGGTCCAGACGCTGCAGGGCAAGACCGAGATGGCGCACGCCATCACCGAGGCGGTGAAACGCCCGTTCTCGCCGCTGCCTGACGGCCAGTACGTGACCGACGCGCTGTTCACGGCATTCGTGGTGCAATAAGCATGGCCTACGAGGCTTTTCTTTCGCAGGACGAAGTTGACGCGCTGCTGGCCGGAGTCACCGGCGAAAGCGACGAGAAGCAGCCGGCCGGCGACGAGGCCGGCGCCCCGCGCGCCTACGACCTCAGCTCGCCCGAACGCGTGGTGCGCCGGCGCATGCAGACGCTGGAGCTCATCAACGAGCGTTTCGCGCGCCACATGCGCAACGTGCTGCTGAACTTCATGCGCCGCAACGCCGACATCACCGTCGGCGCCATCAAGATCCTGAAGTACGCCGATTTCGAGCGCAACCTGCCGGTGCCCAGCAATCTGAACATGATTCAGATGAAGCCGCTGCGCGGCACCGCCCTGTTCACCTACGACCCGAACCTGGTGTTCCTGGTGATCGACAGCCTGTTCGGCGGCGACGGCCGCTATCACACCCGCGTGGAAGGCCGCGACTTCACCACGACCGAGCAGCGCATCATCCGCCGCCTGCTCAACCTGACGCTGGAGAGCTACGGCAAATCCTGGGACCCGGTCTACCCGATCGAGTTCGAGTACGTGCGCTCGGAAATGCACACCAAGTTCGCCAGCATCACCGGCAATAACGAAGTGGTGGTGGTGTCGCCCTTTCACATCGAATTCGGCGCGACCGGCGGCGACCTGAATATCTGCCTGCCCTACTCGATGATCGAACCGGTGCGCGACCTGCTGACGCGCCCGCTGCAGGACACCGCGCTCGAGGAAGTCGACCAGCGCTGGGCGCAGCAGCTGCAGCGCCAGGTGCGCAGCGCCGACATCGACCTGGTGGCGGAATTCGGCCACATCCCTTCGAGCATCGGCGAGCTGATGCGCATGAAGACCGGCGATGTGCTGCCGATCGCCGTGCCCGAGACCGTTACCGCCCACGTCGACGGCGTACCGCTCATGGAGTGCGGCTATGGCGTTTTCAACGGCCGATACGCGCTGCGCGTGCAAAACCTGATCAATTACGACGATACCGATTCCAACGAGGCCCCCGACCATGACTGATACGAACGAGCGGCCCGACCAGACCGGCGCCGGCGCGCCCGCCCCGGCGGCGGACGACTGGGCCGATGCGCTCGCCGAACAGAACCGCGCCGCCGCGCCCACCCAGGCCGACGGCCTCAAGCCGCAGGACGACTGGGCCGACGCCCTGGCCGAGCAGAACGCCGCGCCCGCCGCCGCGCCGGCCGTCCAGCCGGCCGCGCAGTCCGTCTTCAAGCCGCTGGCCACCAAGGAGACCGGCCAGGGCACCGACATCGACCTGATCATGGACGTGCCGGTGCAGATGACGGTGGAGCTGGGCCGCACACGCCTGACCATCAAGAACCTGCTGCAACTGGGCCAGGGCTCGGTCGTGGAACTGGACGGCCTGGCCGGCGAACCGATGGACATCTTCGTCAACGGCTACCTGATCGCCCAGGGCGAAGTGGTCGTGGTGGACGACAAGTACGGAATCCGCCTGACGGACATCATCACGCCGTCCGAGCGCATCAACCGCTTGAACAGCCGCCGCTGAAAGCCGCCTTATGACCGAATCCGCCGTCCTGCGCGTTGTCATCGGCCTGGCGCTGGTGATCGCGGCCATCCTGGTTTCGGCCTGGCTGGCGCGGCGCTCGGGCCTGATCCAGCGCCACGGCGGCGCCTTGCTGCGCCAGGTCGGCGGCATGAGCCTGGGCCCGCGCCAACGCGTGGTGGTGCTCGAAATCGAAGGCACCTGGCTGGTGCTGGGCGTCACGCCCAACCAGTTGACCACCCTGCACACCCTGCCGGCCGGCCAGCTGCCCGATCCTTCGCCGGCCGCGGCCGGCACCTTTGCCGCCAAACTGGGCCAGGCGCTGCAGCGCGGCCATCGAGTAGACAGGCCCTAGGCTTGCCCGTCATGAGCATCAGCTTCCGTTTTTCCGATACGCGCCCGCGCGCGCCCTGGTGGCCCGCCATGGCCGCCGTCGCCGTGGCCGCCGCCGCGCTGTGGCCCAGCGGCGCGCTGGCGCAGGCCACCCTGCCGGCCCTGACCGCCACGCCCGGGCCCAATGGCTCGGAGACCTACTCGCTCAGCATGCAGACCCTGCTGCTGATGACCTCGCTGTCGTTCCTGCCCGCGGCGCTGCTGATGATGACCGGCTTCACGCGCATCATCATCGTGCTGGGGCTGCTGCGCAGCGCCATGGGCACCGCGATGTCGCCGCCCAACCACGTGCTGATCGGGCTGGCGCTGTTCCTGACTTTCTACACCATGTCGCCGGTGTTCGACAAAATCTACACCGACGCCTACCAGCCGCTGGCCGCGGGCAGCATTCCGTTCGAAACCGCGGTCGAGCGCGCCGGCTCGCCCCTGCACAACTTCATGCTGCACCAGACCCGCGAGAACGACCTCACCCTGTTCGCCAACCTGGCCAACCTGCCGGCCATGGAAGATCCGTCCCAGGTGCCGATGCGCATCCTGATCCCGGCTTTCATCACCAGCGAACTGAAGACGGCGTTCCAGATCGGCTTTACCATCTTCATTCCCTTTCTCATCATCGACCTGGTGGTCGCCAGCGTCCTGATGGCGCTGGGCATGATGATGGTGCCGCCGGTCACCGTGGCGCTGCCGTTCAAGCTGATGCTGTTCGTGCTGGCCGACGGCTGGCACCTGCTGCTCGGCTCGCTGGCCCAGAGCTTCTACCAATAGCGCGAGGGAGGCCGCCATGACCGCCGAAACCGTGATGTCGATGACCTACCAGGCGCTCAAGGTCGCCCTGGCGCTGGCCGGACCGCTGCTGCTGGTCACGCTCATCGTCGGCCTGGTCATCAGCATCTTCCAGGCCGCCACGCAGATCAACGAGATGACGCTGTCGTTCATCCCCAAGCTGCTGGCCATGTGCGGCACCCTGGTGCTGCTGGGCCCTTGGCTGCTGGGCCTGCTGACCGACTACATCCGCCAGCTGATCGGCCAGATTCCGATGCTGGTGTCCTGAACGCGCCTGGCCGCGCCGCGCCATGATTGCGTTCACCATGGAACAGCTCAACGGCTGGCTGGCCCAGTTCCTGTGGCCGTTCGTGCGCATCCTGGCCCTGGTCGGCGCCGCGCCGCTGTTTTCCGAGTCCACCATTCCCACGCGCGTGAAGATCGGCCTGGCCTTCATGCTCACGATCGCCGTGGCGCCGGCGATCGGCCCCATGCCTGCCGTCCCGCCCAGTTCCTACGCCGGGCTGTTCCTGCTGGGCCAGCAGGTACTCATCGGCATCGCGCTGGGACTGTCCATGCGGGTGGTGTTCGCCGCGGTGCAGACCGCGGGCGAATTCGTCGGCCTGCAGATGGGCCTGTCGTTCGCGTCGTTCTTCGACCCCGCCACCGGCGCCAACACCGCGGTGCTCTCGCGGTTGTTCAATATCGTCGCGATGCTGGTCTTCCTGGCGCTGGACGGCCACCTGCTGGTGCTCGGCGCGCTGGTGCGCAGCTTCGACACGCTGCCGGTCGCGGTCGGCGTGCTGGACCGCAACGGCTGGGGGATCCTGGCCGAATGGGGCACGACCATCTTCGTCTCCGGCCTGCTGCTGGCGCTGCCGCTGATCTGCGCCCTGCTGACCATCAACCTGGCCATGGGCATCCTCAACCGCGCCGCGCCGCAGCTGTCGGTGTTCGCCATCGGCTTTCCCGTCAGCCTCATCGTCGGCCTGGTGCTGCTGGCCATCGTGCTGCCGCATTCCGGCCCCTTCCTCGAGCGCCTGTTCGAACAGGGCCTGAACACCATGAACAACGTCGCCAACGGCCTGGCGGGCAAGTAACCCCCTCGGGTGCCTGTCCCCGCAGGGGGACTGGCACCCGCTGACTCCTTGCGGTGCCTGTCCCCGCAGGGGGACTGGCACCCGCCGACTCCTTGCGGTGCCTGTCCCCGCAGGGACTGGCACCCAGCGGCGTCCGGCGGCACCGCCCTCACCCCTGTTCGCGCGCCATCCGGAACACGCGTATCGTTTCGCGCAGCGCGGCCGACTGCTGGCCGAGTTGCGCCACGGTGTTGCCCAGTTGCTGCACCAGGCCGGAGTTCTGCACGGTCATGCCATCCATCTGCGAGACGGCCTCGTCGACCTGTTCGATGCCGCTGGCCTGCTGCTGCGAGGCCACCGAGATTTCGCCGATGATGTCGGTGACGCCGCGCACCGCGTCGACGATCTCCTGCATGGTGGCGCCGGCCTGCTCGGCCTGCAGGGAACCTTCGGTGACGCGGCTGACCGAGTCCTCGATCAGGTCCTTGATCTCGCGCGCGGCCTGGGCGCTCTTCTGGGCCAGGCTGCGCACTTCGCCGGCGACCACGGCGAAGCCCTTGCCGGACTCGCCGGCGCGCGCCGCTTCCACCGCCGCGTTCAGCGCCAGGATGTTGGTCTGGAAGGCGATGCCCTCGATGATATTGACGATGTCGGCGATCTTGCGCGAGCTGTCCGAGATGCCGTGCATGGTATCGACCACCCGTCCGACGGCGTCGCCGCCGCGGCGCGCCACGTCCATGCTGCGCGCGGCCAGGTCATTGGCCTGGCGGGCGTTGTCGGCGTTCTGGCGCACGGTGGAGGTCAGCTCTTCCATGCTGGCCGCCGTGTTCTGCAGCGAGGCGCTCTGGTCGTCGGTGCGGGCCGACAGCTCCTGGTTGCCGCGCGCGATGCCCAGGGCAGCCTGGGTGGTGCCCTCGATGCCGCCGTACACGTCGCGCGCGATGCCGACCAGGCTCTTGCGCATCACGTCCAGCGAGAACGCCAGCTTGCCGACCTCGTCGTTGGCGTCGCTGCCGATCTGCGTCGTGAGGTTGCCGGCGGCCACCTGGCGCGCCATGTCCGCCGCGCCTTCCATGGTGCGCAGCACCGCGCCGCGCAGCCGCCACTGCATCGCGAGCACGCCCAGCGCCGCCAGCGCCACGGCCGCGCTCGCGGCGCCGGCCTGCGCGCCGCTCCATTGCGGCCACCAGGGCGCCAGCGCGGCGGCGCCCGCGCCGGCCACGGCCAGCGCCGCCAGCAGCGACTGGCGCAGCATGCGCGCGCTCAGACCGCCGCGCAACGGAAACGCGGCGGCGGCCAGCACCCGCCGCCAGCCGGTGGGCACCACCTGGCCGCGCCACAGGCGCCGGCCACGCAGCGTGCCGGCGCGCAACTGCGCATAGGCGGCTTCGGCGGCCTCGATCTGCTCGTCGCTGGCCTTGACGCGCACCGACGAATAGGCGACCACCTCGCCATCCTCATAGATAGGCGTGGCATTGGCCAGCACCCAATAGAAACCGCCGTCCTTGCGGCGGTTCTTCACCACTCCCAGCCAGGACTGCCCAGCCTGCAGGGTGCGCCACAGGTCCTCGTACGCCTGGGGCGGCATGTCGGGATGCCGTACCAGGTTGTGCGCCTTGCCGATCAATTCGTCGCGCTCGAAGCCGCTGACCTCGACGAAGGCGGGGTTCGCATAGACGATCCGCCCCTTGGTGTCGGTGCGCGAGATCAGGTATTGGTCCTCGCGCAGCTTGGTCTCTACGTCATATATCGGGAGGTTAACGCGCACTGCCAGTCTCCTGTGGAACTGCTGAACTACACATCTCGGACATGCGGGCCGCCCGCGCGGCCGCTGCCTGTAAAAAGACGATCCGGCGCGGCGCTGGCCGCGGCGGATCGCCGCTTTCCCGCCCTGGCGGACGGATGGCCCGGACCGCGGCCAGCCGGCCGCGGCGTCGGGGTGCCGGTCAGGACTGCGCGACCAGGGGCGCCGCGTAGCCGGACAATTGGTGCGCCGGCACTTCGATCACTTCGCCGGTATTGATCTTGAACACCGCGACCGCCTCGGCCAGGCGCTGCGCCTGCTCCTGCAGCGAACCGGCCGCCGCGGCCGCCTCTTCCACCAGCGCCGCGTTCTGCTGCGTCACCTCGTCCATCTGCGACACCGCGCGGTTGACCTGCTCGATCCCGCTGGACTGCTCTTCCGAGGCCGCCGAAATCTCGCCCATGATGTCCGTCACCCGCTTGACCGAGGCCACGATCTCCTGCATCGTCGCACCGGCGCGCTCGACCTGCTGCGAACCCGTGCCCACCTTGTCGACCGAGTCCTCGATCAGCACCTTGATCTCCTTGGCCGCCTGGGCGCTGCGCTGCGCCAGCGAGCGCACTTCGCCCGCCACCACCGCGAAACCCTTGCCCTGCTCGCCCGCGCGCGCCGCTTCCACCGCCGCGTTCAGCGCCAGGATGTTGGTCTGGAACGCGATCCCGTCGATCACCGACACGATCTCGGAGATCTTGCGCGAACTGGCCGAAATCCCGTCCATCGTGCTGACGACTTCGGACACCGCCGAACCGCCGCGCTCGGCCACGTCCGAGGCGCTGGCCGCCAGCTGATTGGCCTGGCGCGCGTTGTCGGCGTTCTGCTTGACGGTCGAGGCCAACTCCTCCATCGAGGCCGCGGTCTCTTCCAGCGAGGCCGCCTGCTCTTCGGTGCGGCTGGACAGGTCCGTGTTGCCGGCCGAGATCTCGCGCGAACCCACGTTGATCTCGTCCACGCCACGGCGCACCGTCGCCACGGTGCGCGTCAGGCTCTCCTGCATGCGCTTCAACGCGGCGAACAGCTGGCCGATCTCGTTGCTGTTGCGTACCTCCACCCGCGCGGTCAGGTCGCCGGCGGCGATCCTGTCGAAGTGCTGGCCGGCCTCCTTGAGCGGACGCACCACCAGGCGGCCGAACACCGTGCGCGCCACCAGCATCAGGACCAAGGCCAGCACCACGGCCGCCGTCACCGCCATCAGGGCGCGGTCGAAGTTGGTGCGCGCCGCTTCCATGGTGGCTTGCTGCTGTTCGTTGATGTACTTGCTGAAGTCGCCGATGGCGGCAATGAAGGCGGCGCTGCGCGGCGTGCCGTATTCATTGTTGACCATGTAGAAGGTCGAGTAGTCCTCGCTGCGCAGGGCTTCGACCATGGTGTCCACGCCATCGTCGATATACGAGCGGTAGCGCCGCACCAGGTTCATCGACAGCTGGCGGCCGGTATCGTCTTCCAGCATGTTCTTCTGGAAATCGGCAAAGCGGGTGCGAACACCCGCCAGCAGATCGGTGGCGTCCTTCAGCGAAGCGGCGGCGGCCTGGGCGGCGTTTGCGCCACTGCCCCAGCCCGATTCCTGCAGCTGGCGCGCCGACACCATCAGCGAAACGCGCGCACGCAGCATATCGCTATTGATGATTTCCACCTGGGCGACCCGATCGGTCAGGGCGTTGATCTCCCCCACCGACTGGTAATTCTGTTGCAGGAAATACGCGGCCATCGCGCCGACGCCGGCAATCATGAGCGCGAACACGCCCAGCACCCACATCAGCAGCGAACCGACATGGGCGTCACGCAGGCGGAGGCTGCGCTTTTGCTTGGGCGCTCGCGCGCGCTTGTTGGCCTTGACCTTCTTGGCACCAGTTTCGAAACCAGCTTCCATGTTTCCCCCCGTCCTTCAGGAATTTCAAAAAAATGACGCTTTCCCTGGCGCGCGGGGCGTCCCAGGGAAAGCGGCCACGCCGGCGGCAATCCGGCGTCGGTAGCGTCCGCGACTATTGCGCTGGAGCCGCCGGCACCGGTATGGCAACCGGCGCCGCCTGGGGAGCCACTTGCGGCACCGCCGGTTCGGCGGGCCACGGCGGCTCGGGGCCCAGCAACTTGCGGCGTTCCCAAGGCTCCAGCAGGATGTTGGTACTGTCGACCAGACGCATCAGCCGTCCGTCGGGGCCGAACTGCAGCAAGGCTTCCTTGCGGCTGTAGAACCCGTCGGTGACGAACGTGATCTTGAACTGCCACAGGGCCAGCACACCGCCGTCCCGTTGGCCATAGATCGTGTCCGGCGGCGCGCCCAGTTCGCGCGCCGCCTCTTCCAGCGTTGTCTGCCCCGGCGTCAGCCGCGACAGGCGGCCGGGATCGAAGTTGTGTCCGGTGGCCGCGCAGCCTGCCAGCCACAGCACCGCCAGCATGGCGCCCAATCCCGCTATCCATCTCGGCATGGCGTGCTCCCTGTGGCCCGCGGCGTTCAAAAGGATTCCCAATCGTCGTCGGCCGGCGGACGGCGGCGCGACGGCGCGGCCGTCGTCCGGGCCGCCGGCTCGGTCGCGGCCGGCCGGCGGGCGGGCCGGCGCGCGCTGGCCGCCTCGGTCGCCACGTCCGCGCGCGCGGCCGGGCGCGCCAGCCGCGGCGCCGATGCCGGCGCCGGTTCGGGCGGCGCCTCGGGCGCCACGGCGCTGGCCGGTGCGGCCCCCACGCGCGGCGCCTGGCGCTGCTGCGCCAGCTGGCGCGCCGAAACGTCGATCACCTCGCCGGCGTTGATCCTGAACACCGCGACCGCCTCGGCCAGGCGCTGCGCCTGCTCCTGCAACGAACCGGCCGCCGCGGCCGCCTCTTCCACCAGCGCCGCGTTCTGCTGCGTCACCTCGTCCATCTGCGACACCGCGCGGTTGACCTGCTCGATCCCGCTGGACTGCTCGTCCGAGGCCGCCGAGATCTCGCCCATGATGTCCGTCACCCGCTTGACCGAGGCCACGATCTCCTGCATCGTCGCCCCGGCGCGCTCGACCTGCTGCGAGCCCGTGCCCACCTTGCCGACCGAGTCCTCGATCAGCACCTTGATCTCCTTGGCCGCCTGGGCGCTGCGCTGCGCCAGCGAGCGCACCTCGCCCGCCACCACCGCGAAACCCTTGCCCTGCTCGCCCGCGCGCGCCGCTTCCACCGCCGCGTTCAGCGCCAGGATGTTGGTCTGGAACGCGATCCCGTCGATCACCGACACAATCTCGGAAATCTTGCGCGAGCTGGCCGAGATGTCCTGCATCGTCGCCACCACCTCCGACACCGCCGAACCGCCGCGCTCGGCCACGTCCGAGGCGCTGGCCGCCAGCTGATTGGCCTGGCGCGCGTTGTCGGCATTCTGCTTGACCGTCGAGGCCAGCTGCTCCATCGAGGCCGCGGTCTCTTCCAGCGAGGCCGCCTGCTCCTCGGTGCGGCTGGACAGGTCCGTGTTGCCGGCCGAGATCTCGCGCGAACCCACGTTGATCTCGTCCACCCCGCGACGCACCGTCGCCACGGTGCGCGTCAGGCTCTCCTGCATATGGCGCAGCGCCGTCAGCAAGGCCCCGATCTCATTGCGGGAGTTGCCTTCGATGCGCGCGCTCAAGTCGCCGGCGGCCATGCGCTCGAATTGCTGGCTGGCGCGCTGCAGCGGACGCACCACCGCGCGCGTCATGTACAGATAGCTGCCCGCGATCACGCCCACGATCAACAGCAGCAAGGCCGCGTACACATAAAGCATGATGGTTTCGCGCGTCTCGTGCGCGGCCAGCGTCTCGCTGCTCAGCTTGTCCAGGTTGGCCGAGAATTCGCCCAGCCGGGCGGCGAAGGCGGCGCTGGCCTGCCCTGCCTTCACATTCTTCAGCTGCAGGTAGGCCGCGTCGTCGTTGCGCTCCAGCGCCGCCATCATTTCGTCCAGGGAGGCGGCGAAGCTGCCGAAGCTGCTGGTCAGGCCGGTTTCCATGGAACGGCCCAGCTCGGACAGCTTGGGAACTTTGCGAAACGCTTCGATCCTGGCCTTGGCTTCGCCCATCAATTGCTTGACGGTGCGCTCGTTCTCCAGCGCGCCGGCGGCATCGCCGCCGCGCCGCTGCACCGCCGCGATGTCCGCGCGAATCGTGGCCCGCAGCATCTGCGCATAGGCGTCCTTGAGCAGGCTGCCCTGCTGCACGCTCACGCTATCGAGCGCATGCAGGGAGCGCGAGCCCTCCCGGACGCTTTCCCACCCCAACGCGATGGAAACCAATGCCGCCAATGCCAGCGCCACTAGCGCCAACAACAGCCCGGTACGCACTTTCAGATTCGCGAACATTGCCTGTATCGTCTCTTACGTAGGTCATCATGCGAAGCGCCGCCTGGCGCTCCGGCTCTGTGCTGCCACTGCAAAAACCGCCAAACAGAACTACCCGGCCGCCATTTCGCCCCACGGGGCTCAGAACGACTCCCAATCATCATCGGCCGGCGGACGGCGGCGCGACGGCGCGGCCATCGTCCGGGCCGCCGGCTCGGTCGCGGCCGGCCGGCGGGCGGGCCGGCGCGCGCTGGCCGCCTCGGCCGCCACGTCCGCGCGCGCGGCCGGGCGCGCCAGCCGCGGCGCCGACGCCGGCGCCGGTTCGGGCGGCGCCTCGGGCGCCGCAGCGCTGGCCGGCGCGGCCCCCATGCGCGGCGCCTGGCGCTGCTGCGCCAGCTGGCGCGCCGAGACGTCGATCACCTCGCCGGCGTTGATCCTGAACACCGCGACCGCCTCGGCCAGGCGCTGCGCCTGCTCCTGCAGCGAACCGGCCGCCGCGGCCGCCTCTTCCACCAGCGCCGCGTTCTGCTGCGTCACCTCGTCCATCTGCGACACCGCGCGGTTGACCTGCTCGATCCCGCTGGACTGCTCTTCCGAGGCCGCCGAAATCTCGCCCATGATGTCCGTCACCCGCTTGACCGAGGCCACGATCTCCTGCATCGTCGCACCGGCGCGCTCGACCTGTTGCGAGCCCGTGCCCACCTTGCCGACCGAGTCCTCGATCAGCACCTTGATCTCCTTGGCCGCCTGGGCGCTGCGCTGCGCCAGCGAGCGCACTTCGCCCGCCACCACCGCGAAACCCTTGCCCTGCTCGCCCGCGCGCGCCGCTTCCACCGCCGCGTTCAGCGCCAGGATGTTGGTCTGGAACGCGATCCCGTCGATCACCGACACAATCTCGGAAATCTTGCGCGAGCTGGCCGAGATGTCCTGCATCGTCGTCACCACCTCGGACACCGCCGAACCGCCACGCTCGGCCACGTCCGAGGCGACTCCCGCCAGCTGGTTGGCCTGGCGCGCGTTGTCGGCATTCTGCTTGACCGTCGAGGCCAGCTGCTCCATCGAGGCCGCGGTCTCCTCCAGCGAAGCCGCCTGCTCCTCGGTGCGGCTGGACAGGTCCGTGTTGCCGGCCGAGATCTCGCGCGAACCCACGTTGATCTCGTCCACCCCGCGGCGCACCGCCGCGACGGTACGCGTCAGGCTCTCCTGCATGCGCTTCAGCGCGGCGAACAGCTGGCCGATCTCATTGGTGCTGCGCACATCCACCCGCGCGGTCAGGTCGCCCGCGGCGATCCTGTCGAAGTGCTGGCCGGCTTCCTTGAGCGGGCGCAGCACGGCGCGGCCGATGAACACCCCGCAGCCGGCGCACAGCGCCAGCGCCAGGACAATCAACACCAGGGTTACCGTATTGGCGCGCAGGTGTTCGGCGCGCGCATCGTCCACCAGCGCGTCGGTGTCCGTGTCGATCTGGTCCAGGTACGCCGACGCCGCCGTATCGAAAGCAGTGTTCAGGCGCTGCGCGGACGGGTTGAGCTGCACGAACTCGCCCAGCTTCTGGTTCTGCATGGCCTCCATCTGGCGCGCCGCCACCTCCAGGTAGGCATGGAATGCCGTCTCCACCGCGCCGACCCGGTCGGCGCCCGACGAAGCCTTGGCCACCGCCAGGAAGGCCTCGAAGCGCTCGCGCGCTTCGCCGGCCTGGCGCTGCGCGTGCGCCAGCGTATCGGCCGACTCCTTCAACCGCCCTTCCTGCAGGTCCATCATCGACGAGACCATGTTCAGCCGCGCCCGCAGCAGCATGACGTAGGCCTCGTAGGCCGGCACGGCCTGGTTCGAATACGCGTTATTGACGCGCTCCAGCTTGTCGTTGCTCGAGCTCATGCCCAGCCAGGCCATTGCGTTGGACACCAGCATTGCCACCAAAAACAGGCCCAGCACCAGGGTGATGCAGGTGCGTACCTTCAAATTCGACCACATGTTTATCCGCTTTCCATCGAACACGCGCTCCTCGAGGGGAGCGCGCGCCAT
Organism: Bordetella bronchiseptica; assembly: GCF_900636925.1. NCBI lineage: Bacteria > Pseudomonadati > Pseudomonadota > Betaproteobacteria > Burkholderiales > Alcaligenaceae > Bordetella > Bordetella bronchiseptica. Next base: position 2,348,300 of record NZ_LR134326.1, on the reverse strand, counting down.
TTCCCGACTACGAGACCTGCCGTGGATCTATCGACCCATCGAGAACAGGCTGTTTCCCTGTATGCGCTGCAGGGCCAGCGAGGCCGCCTGTAATGCAACCTGCCGCAACAGCAAGTCGCTGGTCGCCTGGTAGATGTTCACGTCCTCCAGGTCCGACAGCTGCTTGACGTACGACAAGCCCTTCTGCGCGCCGGTATTGCCCAGCGCTTCCAGTTCATTGAGGCGCGCGCCCACCGAAGCCTGCACCGTCAGCACGTTGTCCAGCGACAGGTTCAGCTTCTTGTTGGCCGTGGCCAGCGTGTTGGCCAGCGCCGCGGCGGCCTGCGGATCGCCGCTGATGGGCGTATCGAGCGCGCCGATCAGGTCGTTGAGCGTGTCGAACACGTCCACGTTGGCCGACTTCGGCGTGGTCACGGCGTATGTGTCGCCGGCGGCCGGCTGGCCGTCCACCTTGACCTTCAGGCCGCCGATGTCGATGACATCGCCCGGCTTGACCGGCACGTTGGCAGGCAGGCTGGGGTCCGGCGGCGTGCTGGTCACGCTGTAGAGCAGGCCGCCGGCGCCGTCGTCCAGGAACGCCACGCTCAGGTTCTTGCCGGTCAGCCCGTCCGGCAGGGACACCGGCGTCAGCGTGGCCGATCCGGTGTTGGCCGCGTCGCCCTGCACGCCCATCTTCCAGGACTTGGGCGTCTCCACGGTGAACACGTCGCCCGCCTCGGGCTGGCCGCTCAACTTGATCGACACGCCGTTCATGTCGATCACGGAGCCCTCCGAGTAAGGCATATTGGCCGGCAGCGGCTGTTCGGGCGGCACCACCGGCGGGTCGCTGAGCACCGAGTACTGCAGCTCGTCGGTCACCGCATCGCGCGTGAACTCGATACGGAAATCGCGGCCCACGTAGTTGCCGGCGCGCGGACCGTCGAACGACACCGCGCTGTATTGTCCGGTGCCGGCATTGCCCGCGCCGGCATCGGCGATATAGGCCAGCGTGCCGCTGGTGACGCTGTTGAAAATGTCGCTGCCGACGTCGCCGCCGCTCATCAGGCGGCTCTGGTCGACCTGGATGCCGCGCTGGCCCAGGTCGCCGTTATAGGTCACCTTGCCGGTCGCGGCGTCGAAGCTGTAGGGCTGGGTAAAGCCCTTGTAGCCGGAGAACAGGTACTGTCCGTTGCCATCCGTGGCGTTGGCCAGCCCCACCAGTTCCTCGCGCGCGCCCTTGAGCGCGATGACCAGCGCCTGGCGGTCGGCATCGCTCATGGTGCCGTTGCCGGCCTCGACCACCCGCTTGAGCATTTCCTGCATGTTCTTGACGACCGACTGCAGCGTATTGGTCTGGGCGCCCAGCGCCTGCTCGGCCTGCTTGCGGTTGGCGTCGTAGTTGCTGTTCATGCTGGACGTCTGCGAGACGTTGACCGCCAGCGCGGCGGCCAGCGGATCGTCGGCCGGCGTCAACACCCGGCGGCCGCTGGAGAGCTGCTCCTGCAGGCGCGCCATGGCGGCTTCCTGGTTCAGCACGCCGTTCAGGCCATTCTGGTAAATCAGTGCGGTGCTCAAACGCATCGTCGAACTCCAATCTCTTGTTTAGCGTCGCGCTCAGCGCAGGCCCAGCAAGGTGTCGAACACCGTGCTGGCCACATCCAGGATCTTGGCGCTGGCCTGGTACTGCTCCTGGAAGATCGTCAGGTTGACGTACTCTTCGTTCAGGTTCACGCCCGACACCGACAGGTGGGCGGTGGCCTGCTGCTTGACCAGGTTGGCCTGCGCCGTGTTGGCCGTGCTGACCTGCTGCGTCTGCACGCCCACGTTATTGACGAGCTGCGAGAACATCTCGTTCAGGCTCATGCTGCCGTTGCCCAGCACCTTGGCGGTCTGCAGCTCGGCCAGCTTCAGGCCGTTGTTGCCGTTGGTCGTGCCGAGCGCCGAATCGGCCAGCGCCAGCTTGCTGGGATCGCTGATCAATTGCTTGAGGTCGCGCGCCGCGTCGCGGGCCGGCTGCAGCGTCCAGGCGTCGCCGGCGGCCGGCGTGCCGCTGCCGGTCAGGGTCAGGCCGTCGAACGACAGCGTGGGCGGCGTGCCGCTGGGCGTCACGTCGAAGCTGCTGCCATCGGACAGGCGCGTCACCGTGTAGTTGGCGCCGTCGTACTGGATGCGATAGGCGCTGGCGCGGATGGCGTCGGCGTCGGTATAGGCCGACTGCCACTCGCCCGTGCTGGTATTGCCGGAATTGCGGATCGCCGCCGGCGCCTGCAGGCCGAACATGTCGCCGCCCGGCTGGCCGTCCAGGTCATAGCCCTCGCGGTGTTGCGCGTTGAACGCCATGGCTAGCCCGATGGCCAGCTGGCCCAGCTGGTCCTGCACCGCGTCCAGCGACTGGCTGCGGAAACTCAGCAGGCCGCCCAGCTGGCCGCCGGTGACCTCGCTGTCGTTCATTTCCACCTGGATGGTGGTGCCCGGCCCGGACGGCAGCGTATAGGCCACCGCCAGGCGCTTGGGATCGCTGGCCGAGGGCACCGCCTGCAGCGGATAGACGGTCGTGCCCGACAACAGGGTCTGGCCGCTTTGCAGCGTGATGTTGAACGTATCGCCCTGCTCGTAGAAGCGGATGCCGGTCAGCTGGTTCAGTTCCGAGACGGCCTGGTCGCGCTGGTCCAGCAGGTCGTTGGGCGCGTGCCCGTCCTTGCCGCGCGCGATCACGATCTGCTTGTTCAGGTCGTTGATGCGCTCCAGGTAGCTGTTGACCTGCTCGACCGTGGTCGAGATCTGCGTATTGAGGCCGTTGCGCTGGTTTTCCAGCTCCTGATAGGCGGTATTGATCTGGGTGACCAGGCTGTTGGCCTTGCCGATCATGTCGGCGCGCACGGCCGGATCGGCCGGCTTGGTGGCCGCCGCGTTGGTGCTGGTGAACAGGCCCGCGAGCGCCGGCGTGATGCCGACGGTGCGATCGCCGAACAGATTGTTCACCTGCGACACTTGCGCGAGGTGGGTGCTCAGCTGGGCGCTGCTGCCTTGCGCGCCGACCAGCTGGCGGTACAGGAAGCTGTCGTACTGGCGCGTCACGGTATCCACCTGCACACCGCGGCCGAAAAAGCCCTGCCCGGTCTCGCCGGCGCCGGCGGTCGAGGTGATGACACGCTGGCGGCTGTAGCCGACCGTCGTGGCATTGTTGATGTTGTGGCTGGTCGTCTCCAGGCCGGCTTGCGAAGCGTTCAGGCCGGTCAGCGCCAAGTTGTACAGATTCATGCTAGCAATGCCCCGTAATTCACCGCACGCGGTTCAGATGCCTGGTTAACGGCAGCCCGCCGCCAATATTTAGAGGCCGCCGGAAAAATCGGCGCGCGCCACGCTGGTGCGCAACTGGCCCATGATGCTGATCAGCTTTTCGGCATAGCGCGGATCGGTGGCGTAGCCGGCCTCCTGGATGCGCCGCGCCGCCTCGATCTCGTTGCCGGCCTGGGTAACCGCCTCGTAGCGCGGGCTGTTGCCGATCAGGCGGGCGTAGTCGCTGAACGACTCTTCGTAGGACGAATAGGCCCTGAACGGCTGCACCAACTTCTGCGCGACGCCGTCGACGTACTCGGTCGTCATCACATTGACGACCTTGCCCTTCCAGCTGGCGCCCGCCTTGATGCCGAACAGGTTGTAACTGGTGCTGCCGTCCTCGTGGCGCAGCTCGCGCCGGCCCCAGCCCGATTCCAGCGCCGCCTGGCCCAGGATCAGGCGCGCCGGCACGCCGCTTTGCTGCGCCGCGACATTGGCCGCGCGCGACATGCGCGACACGAAGTCGACCACGTGCGAGGGCGCGCCCTCGGCCGCCGCCATGGCGCGGTCGCGCGCCCGGTTGCTGCGCAACACATCCAGCAGCGCGTTGACCTCGCGCCTGGGCGCAGGGTCCGGTTGTACATAGTTGCCGCGAAGGTCGCGCACCAGCGGCGCGGGCGCGGCGGTGCCGGCCAGTGCGCGGGCCGCCGCGGCGTCGCCGCCGGCTGCCGCGGCGGCCGGGACCGGCGGCTGGCCCTGCTGCATCTGCCCCAGCAGCGCCTGCGCCAGGCCGATGCCCGGCGAAGCCAGCTGCAGGGCCAGCTGCTCGTCGGCCATGCCCTGCAGCATCTCGGTCTGCTGCGAATCGAACAGGCCCTCCTTGGGCGTCGCCTCGCGCATGCGCTTGAGCATCATCTGCAGGAACAGCGCCTCGAACTGCCGGGCCACTTCCGTTTGCTGGCGCTGGCCGTCCGGCGCCTTGACCGCGTCGCGCTTGAGGTCGGCCAGGCGGCCCAGGTCGAAGACCGATTCCTGGACGCCCGGGCGGGGGGTATAGCTGACGAATGACATGGCTGGGTCGACGGGCCTTAGATGATTTCCAGGTCGGCGCGCAGGGCGCCGGCGGTTTTCATGGCCTGCAGGATGGCCAGCAGGTCCTGCGGCGTGGCGCCCAGCGCGTTGAGCGCCTTGACCACGTCGGCCAGGTTGGCGCTGGTGGTCACGCGCTGCAGCGCGCCGCCGTCCTGGCGCACCTCGATCTGCGTGTTGGGCACGACCACGGTCTGGCCCTCGGTAAACGGCGTGTCGGGCTGGAACACCTGGTTCTGGCGATTGATGATCACCGACAGGTTGCCGTGCGCCACCGCGGCCTCCTCGATCATGACCGTGCGGTTCATCACCACCGAGCCGGTACGCGCGTTGATGATGACCTTGGCCGTGGCCGGCGCGCGCGCGACCTGCAGGTTCTCCACCTGCGACATGAACGCCGGCATCATGGACGGGTCCAGCGGGCCGCGCACCTGGATCACGCGGCCGTCCAGCGCCATGGCGGTGCCGGCGCCGAACTGGCGGTTGATGGCCGCGGCGGCGTTCTGGGTGGTGCCGAAATCGGTGTTGTTCATCTCCAGGTACACCGTGCCGTCCTGCGCGTACATGGTGGGCACGGCGCGCTCGACGATGGCGCCATTGCTGATGCGCCCGCCGTTGAGCTGGTTGATCTGCACGCTGGAGCCGCCGGCCGAGGCCCCGGCCCCGCCCACCAGGAGATTGCCCTGGGCGATGGCATAGACCTGATTGTCGGCGCCCTTGAGCGGCGTCATCAGCAGCGTGCCGCCGCGCAGGCTCTTGGCGTTGCCCATCGACGAAACCACCACGTCCACGGTCTGGCCGGGCCGCGCGAACGACGGCAGGGTCGCGGTCACCATGACGGCGGCCACGTTCTTCAACTGCATGTTGCTGCCCTGCGGCACCGTGATGCCCAGCTGCGACAGCATGTTGGTCAGGCTTTGCTGCGTGAACGGCGTCTGCCGCACCTGGTCGCCGCTGCCGTCCAGCCCCACGACCAGGCCGTACCCGATCAGCTGGTTGCCGCGCACGCCCTGGATCGAGGCCAGGTCCTTGAGGCGCTCGGCATGCGCGGCGCCCGCGCCCAGCAGCGCCAGGGCCAGGACGGCGCGCGCCAGCGGAATCAGCAAAACGGATAGCGAGGTCGGAAATATCATGATCAGAACGGCGAAGCGATCAGGAAAAAGCGTTGCAGCCAGCCCATGGTCTGGACTTCGTCCATGACGCCCTTGCTGCGGTATTCGATGCGCGCGTCGGCCACCCGGGTCGACGACACCGTATTGCTGCCGGTGATCGATCGCGGGTCGACCACGCCCGAGAAGCGCACGTACTCGCTGCCGCGGTTGATGGCGATCTGCTTCTCGCCGGCGATCTGCAGATTGCCGTTGGGCAGCACCCCGATCACGGTGGTCGTGATGGTGCCGGTGAAGGTGTTGTTGGCGCTGCTCTTGCCGGTGCCGTTGGCGGTATTGCCGCCCGAGATATCGGTATCCAGCTTGTCGTTGATGATGCCGTCCATGAAGCGCGGCGCGGCCGCCACGCCCAGCGTGGCCGAGCCGTCGCGGCTGGTGTTGGTGGCCACGCCCTTGGCGGCGTTGGTCTTTTCCTCCAGCACGATGGTGACGATGTCGCCCACGTTGCGCGGCCGGCGGTCCTCGAACAGCGGATAGTTGCCGTAGGCCGAAGGCTGGTAGATCGAGCCGTTGGGCCGCGCCGAGGGTTGCGGCGGCGGCGGAGGCGGCGCGGTCAGCGGACCGGTCACCACCGGTTCGGGCGGAATCATCGCGCAGCCCGCGGCCAGCGCCAGCAGCGCGGCGCAGACCGGCAGGCGCAATACGGTCTTCAGCATCACAGTTGGGTCAGGCGGGCCAGCATTTCGTCGGAGGTCTTGACCGCCTTGCTGTTCATTTCGTAGGCGCGCTGGGTGGTGATCATGTTGACCAGCTCTTCGGCCACGTTGACGTTGGAGGTTTCCACGTACTGCTGCAGGATCTGGCCTGCGCCATCGATGCCCGGCTGCAGCAGGTTGGCCGGTCCCGACGAGTCGGTTTCCAGGTACAGGTTCTCGCCCACGCTCTGCAGGCCGGTGGGGTTGATGAAGGTGGCGACCTGCAGCTGGCCGATCTGCACGTTGGTGCCGGCCGCGCCGGGCTGGGTGACCGACACCGTGCCGTCCTTGCCGATGGTCAGCGACAGCGCGTTGTCGGGCACGTTGATGGGCGGCTGGATCACATAGCCGCCGGCAGTGGTCAGCTGGCCGTTCTGGTCGACCTGCAGCGAGCCGTCGCGGGTGTAGGCCTGCGTGCCGTCGGGCAGCTCTACCTGCAGGAAGCCGCGCCCCTGGATCGCGATGTCCATCTCGCCGCCGGTGTTGTTCATGTTGCCCTGCGAGAACACCCGCTGGGTGGCGGCGACCTGCACGCCCGTGCCCAGCTGCAGCCCGGAGGGCAGCTGGTTGGCGTCGCCGACCTGCGCGCCGGGCTGGCGCAGCGTCTGGTACATCAGGTCCTGGAACACCGCGCGGCCCCGCTTGAAGCCATTGGTCTGGACGTTGGCCAGGTTGTTGGAAATGACGTCCATCGACGTCTGCTGGCCTTCCAGGCCCGTCTTGGCAACCCACAACGAACGCATCATGATGAAAACTCCTGGCGCGGCGCTTCGGCGCGCGCGTTGATAATCAGCTGGCCGCGGCCAGAATCCCGTTGGCGCGCTCGGCGTTCTTGTCCGCCTCGCGTATCACCTGCATCTGCATCTCGAACCGCCGCGCGTTCTGGATCATGCCCACCATGGCGCCCATGGGGCTGGCGTTGCTGCCCTCCAGCACGCCGCTCAACAGGCGCTGCGACGGATCGGCCGGCAGCGGCGCGGCGGGCTGGCCGCCGGGCTGCTGCGGCATGCGGAACACCCCGTCGTCGCCATGCACCAGCTGCTGCGGTGGCGGGTTGACCATCTTCAGCCGGCCCAGGTTGAGAATGTTGTTGGGCGGATCGCCCGCGCCGATGGCGGTGACCGTGCCGTCCGACGCGATCGTCAGGCTGGCCTGGTCCGGCACCTCGATGACCGCGTTCTGGTCCGACAGAACAGGCTTCCCGGTGGCGGTCTGCAGCAGGCCGTTGACGCCCACCTGCAACGCGCCGGCGCGGGTATAGGCCTCGCCCTGCGGCGTCTGCAGCGCGAACCAGCCCGGCCCGGCCAGCGCCACGTCCAGCTCGCGCCCCGTGGTCATCATGTTGCCCATCTCGAAGTTGTTGCCGGGCGTGGACGCCACGGTCGAGACCCGCGTGGGCAGCGAGGTGCCGTCGGCCATGGGCACCGAGCGGTACAGCGCGATCTGCTCGCGGAACCCCGGCGTGTTGACGTTGGCCATGTTGTTGCCCAGCACCGTCTGGTGCTCGGCAATGCGGGCCGCGCCGTTCATGGCGGTATAGATGATCCGGTCCATCCTGGCCTTCTATTTTCGATTCTGGTGGGTGCCGGCGCTTAGCGCATGTTCATCAAGACCTGCATGACTTCGTTCTGCGTCTGGATGGTCTGCGCGTTGGCCTGGTAAGTGCGCTGGGCCACGATCATGTTGACCAGCTCGCTGCTCAGGTCCACGTTGGAGCCTTCCAGCGCCTGGCCGACAATGGTCGCCAGGCCGTTGGTGCCCGGCTGGCCCAGGGTGGCCTGCCCCGATTCGGACGTCTCGGCCCAGGCGTTGTTGCCCACCGGCTTCAGGCCCTGCACGTTGTTGAAGTTGGCCAGCACGACGGTGCCGATGGTCTGCGTCTCGCCGTTGGTGTACTTGGCCACCAGGCTGCCGTCCTCGCCCACCGACAGTCCCATGTACTCGCCGCTGGAATAGCCGTTCTGCACCACCTTGGGCGCGAAATCGCTGCCGTACTGGGTGACGCCGTTGTAGCTGACGGTGATGGCCAGCGGGTCGGCCGGCGCGGCGTTGCCGCCCGGATTGGCGAACGTGACCTGCGCGGTGGGCGGCTGGTTGAGCAGATTGCCGGCGGTGTCGAAGTTCAGCGTCTGCGAGGCGCCGCCATTGACCTGCATGGGCTGGCCGTCCAGCACGTAATAGACCTCGTACACGCTCTCGGTGCCCACCGCGGGGCGCTTGGCGAAGTACTGGACCATCTGGTGCGAGTTGCCCAGCGAGTCGTAGACCGTGGTCGGCACCTGGTCGGTATACGACAGCGGGTTGGTCGGGTCGAACGGGATGCCGGCCACCAGCGGCTGATAGGGCTGGTAGCCCGGCTGGCTGGCCAGGTCGCCGGTCACCGCGCCGCCGGCGATCACGATGTCGCCGCCGTTGTAGGTGCCATCGACCGGCCCGGGCGCGACCCAGGCGAACACGCCGCCCGCGTTGGTGAAACTGTAGGACGTGCCGTCCAGCTCCACCGTGCCATCCACGGCCGGCGTATCGTTGGGGTTGATAAGTTTGGCGTTGGCGTTCAGGTTGCCCTGCAGGCCGGCGGTGCTGGCCGGTCGCGGCGCGATGTTGCCTGGCGGCAGTTGCAGGTCCACCGGCTGGGCGCCCACCGCGCCGGCCGGATAGCCGGTCAGGCGAAAGCCCTGGGCATTGACGACATAGAAATTCTTGTCGACCATGAACTCGCCGTTGCGCGAATAGAACACCCCGCCGCTCTGGTCGGTCAGGCGGAAAAAGCCCTTGCCGCCGTCGATCGCCATGTCGTACTCGCCATTGGTCATCGATATATTGCCCACCGTGAAGCGCTGGTTGATGGCGCTGACCTTCACGCCCAGGCCGACGCGCGAGCTGGCGTAGACGTCGGCGAACGAGGCCGCGCCCGACTTGAAGCCGACCGTGCCCGAGTTGGCGATGTTATTGCCGATTACATCCAGGTTCTGCGAGGCGGCGTTCAGGCCGCTCAATGCTTGTCCGAATCCCATGTCTTTGTCCCGTTAGCTCTCAGAAGTTGAGGTGAGTCGCCGGCGCGCGGCCGGCCCGGTTTGGGGTCATGCCGACCCGGAAGCCCCGATGACCTTGCGCACATCCAGCATGCTGATCTGGCCGGCCAGGCCCAGGTCCAGGCGCAGGCCGTTGGTGGAATACGCCACGCTCTTGACCTGTCCGTAGGTCAGCGCCTCGGCCTTGACCGGTACGGCTTCGGCATCGCTGGCGCTCACCGTGATCGAATACTTGCCGTCGGCCAGCGGCTGGCCGCCGTCGTTCTTGCCGTCCCATTGCAGCGTGTGCACGCCGGTCTTGAGGTCGCCCAGCTCCATGGTGCGCACCACGGCGCCCGAGGGATCCAGCACCTTGACCGTCACCTTGGTCGCGTCGCCCTGCAGATCGATGCCGAACGGCGTGGCGCCGCGCTGGGCGGGGTCGTTGGGGTCGGTGCCCAGCGACACCTTGTCGCCCGGCATCAGCACGCCCTTGCCTATCATCGACACCGCGTCCATCGACTGCGACACGTCGATCTGCCCGCTGATGGCGAGCATGGTGTTCTTGAGGTTGTTGATGCCTTCCACCGTGGAGATCTGCGCCAGCTGAGAAGTCAGCTCGGCGTTCTCCATCGGGTTGAGCGGGTCCTGGTTGCGCAGCTGCGTCACCAGCAGCGTCAGGAATTGATCCTGGATGCCCTGGGCGGCGCTGTTGGAGCCGGCCTGCGCCAGGGCCAGGCCGGCCTGGGAAGTGGTTTCGTTGACGGTGGTCATGGATGAATGCTCCGGTATGCGTGCCGCAGGCGATGTCCGCGCGCCGATCAGGACTGGCCGATGGTCAGCGTCTTGAGCATCAGCTGCTTGGCGGTGTTGAGCACTTCGACGTTGGCCTGGTACGAGCGCGAGGCGGCGATCATGTTGACCGTCTCGGCCACCGGATCGACGTTGGGCATGTTCACGTAGCCCTGTGCGTCGGCCATCGGATGCTTGGGGTCGTAGATTTTCTTGAAGGGCGACTGGTCCTCGACCACGCCGGCCACGCGCACGCCGCCGATCTCCTGGCCGAAGGCCTGGCCGGGCGGCGGATTGACCTGGAACACCACCTGGCGCGCCCGGTATGGCTGGCCGTCGGGGCCGGCCACGCTGTCGGCGTTGGCCATGTTGCTGGCCGACACGTTCATGCGCTGGGACTGCGCGCTCAGCGCCGAACCGGCGATCTCGAAAATGCTCAACAGGGACATGGCTGGACTCCGTTATTCCTGGATCGCCGACATCAGCGAACGGATGCGGCCGGACAACACCTGCAGGCTGCTCTGGTAATGCAGCGTGTTGTCGGCGAAGCGCACGCGCTCGCTGTCCATGTCGACGGTATTGCCGTCCAGGCTGGGCTGGTAAGGCAGGCGGTACATCAGTTCGGCCGGCGACGGCGTGGTCGCCTGGCCGGGAATGTGGCGCGCCGAGGTCAGCGCGAGATTCGTGTCGGGCAGGCGCATGCGCTGCTCCAGCGCGCCCTGCATGGCGGCCTTGAAATCGAAGTCGCGCGCCTTGTAGTTGGGCGTGTCGGCGTTGGCGATATTGGAGGACAGCACTTCCTGCCGTTGCGCGCGCAGCGCGATCGATTGCTGGAAAAAGCGGAAATCCTCGTTTAGCCGGTCTAGCATCTGGCGCGTCCCGATAGTGTGCGAACTGATTGGCCCAAGAAAACCGGCCGCACGGCCTGGCTCGCTTTTTGGCATGACGGCATCTTAGGTTGCGGGCGGCCGCCACAAAAAGCCAAACAACCCGCCATTTCCGAGCCAATTCGGCTATTGCGCGGCACGGCGCCCTTCTACAATTTGCCTATCATGAAATCGCCCCGTTCCCGTTCCATTGCGCGCCTGGCGGCGCTGGCCATCCTGGCGGGCGCCATGCCGCGCGCCGCGGCCGAGCCCCCCGCCCAGGATCCCGCCGAGCTGGCCGCGGCGGCCGAAAGCTATCTGCGCCAGCAATTGGCCGCCCTACCCGGCGAGCCATCCATCACGCTGGACCCTCTACGCACCGACCGGCTGGACGCCTGCGAGGCCCTGACGCCCTTCATGCCCTCGGGGATGCGGGTACGCGCCCGCATGACGGTCGGCCTGCGCTGCGTCGCGCCGCGCACCTGGACGGTCTACGCCCAGGCCACCGTCAGCGTGCCGGGCCAGTACTACGTGGCGGCGCGCCAGATCGCGCCGGGCAAGACCATCGAGGCGGCCGACCTGACCACCCGCGACGGCGACCTGGTGGCCCTGCCCCCGGGCGTCATCACCGACGCGGCCGCCATCCTCGGCATGCGCCCCGCTCACCGCATCGCCGCGGGCCAGCCCATCAAGGGCGCCGGGCTGCGCAGCGCCGAGTCGGTATCGCGCGGCCAGAGCGTGCGCATCACCGCGCGCGGCAACGGCTTCGTGGTCAGCAGCGAAGGCCAGGCGCTGGACAACGCCCCGCCCGGCGCGACGGTCCAGGTACGCACCGCCTCCGGCCAGGTGGTCAGCGGCATCGTGCAGGCGGCCGGACTGGTCGAAATCCAGCTGTAAAATCTGTTACACATGACCGGACCCCTACCATCCCCGTGCCCTAAAGTTTGCGCCCATGGTGTCGTTACACAGGCATAACCAGGCGGATCGCCCCCATCGGGCCGGTCCCGCGCAGCGGAGAATATTTTGAAGATCCAATCCTCGACCAGCCATCCGGTGGGCCCCAACGCGGTCGGCGCACGCGCCGAGCACGCCGTGGCCCAAGCCTATGGCGGCGGCGCCCAGGCCGGTTCGGGCAGCGCGCAAGTGGCGCTCAGCCCGGCCTCGCGCCAATTGCTGGCTCAGGAAGGCGGCAGCGACATCGACGTCGAGCGTGTGGCGGCCATCCGGGCGGCCATCGCGTCCGGCCAGTTGCGGATCGACCCCACCCGCATCGCCGACAGCCTGATCGCCAGCGCCCGCGATTTGCTCAAGTAAACCGCTGCTGCCCGCCATGAATTCTGCCGCCCTGAAGTCCTGCCTCGAACGCGAAAACGCCCTGGTGGTGGAGTTCCTCCACGCCCTGGAGGCGGAAACCGAGGCCCTGATGGACCGCCGCGCGCACGAGTCGCTGCAGGCCGCGGTGCAGCGCAAGGAAACCCTGGCCGACGACCTGGCGCGGCTGGGCGCCGAGCGCGACGCCCTGCTGAGCGGCGCCGGCCTGGCCAGCGGTCCGGCCGGCACCGACGCGGCTGCCGCCGCCCACCCTGAACTGGGCCCGCTGTGGCAGGCCCTGCAGGCCAACGCCGCCCAGGCGCGCGAGCACAACCAGCGCAACGGCACCCTGATCGCGGTGAACCTGCGCCATACGCAAGAGTCGCTCGACGCCCTGCGCCAGGCCGCCGGCACCGGCGCGGCCGCCACCTATGACGCCCAGGGCCGCGGCAAGCGCGGCTACTCCAGCGCGGCATCGGGCCGCGCCATCGTCGCCACCTGATCCGGCCCGGCCGGCCTTCAGCCGGCCATCTCCAGCAAGGCAAACAACTTCATCAAGGCCGCGGGCGCCAGCCGCGCGGGCGTCTTGCGCGCGCCCGGCCCCAGCAGGCCGGGCAAGGCCTGGCGCATCGCGGCGGCCTGCGCCTGGTGTTCCAGCTGCCAGCACGCCGCGCCCAGCTGTCCCGCCGCCAGCGCGCGCGCGGCCAGCGCCGCGGCATCGCCCGCATCCGGCGGCAGCGCCGCCCAGGCATGCGCCATATAGCGGAAAGCGCCGCGCGCCTGTTCGTACTGCACCAGCCAGCGCGCCAGCGTGGCCGCATCGGCCTGCGTGGCGGCCAGGTTGGTCAGGCCGAACCACTGCGCCACCTGGCGCCCGCTGGAGGGATCGAGCAGGCGCGCGCTGACCATGCGCACCGCAAGCGGCGCCTGGCCACGCGCCGCCAGCGAGACATCCGCGCTGCCGGCCCACAGCGCCAGGGGCGCGCTGCCCTTGCCCGGGACCGCCACATTACCCACCGGCAGGTATCCCAGCCCGCGGGCCACGGCCCTGAGCAAAGTGGGACACAGGTCCTGCTGCACCCGCGTGGCGCCGGCGCAGCGCGCCAGCCACCCGGCGTCCTGCCCCGCCAGCGCCTGCCATGGCGGGGCCGAGCCGGCGTCGAACACATGCACGTGCGGCAATTGGGCCAGCGCGCCCGACAGGTAGTCGGTGCGCGCCAGCAGGGCCTGAATCGGATTGGCGCCGGCCGGTTCGCCCGGCGCGTACGCCGCCAGCAGGCCATGCTGCAGCATCAATTGCTGGGCGGGCGCGGCCAGCGCCGCGCCGCGGTCGCTCATCAGCAAGGCCGACAGCAAGGTGGCCTGCGGCAGGCCGGCGGCGCGCAGCGCCGCCTTGCCGTGCATGGCCAGCAGATAACGGCTGCTGGCGGCTGGATAGGCCTGGCGCGCCAGGGCCAGCCCCGCGTCGCCCAGCGCCCGGGCCGTGGCCGGGCCGGCCATGGCCGCGCGCCAGTCGCTGCGCGCCTGCGCGCAGGCCGGATCGTCGCGCAGCCAGTCCAGCGCGCCGTCGAGGTCGCGCGCGGCGGCGCCGCCCTGGCCCAGCAGCGTGGCGGCCAGCATCTGGCGGCGCTGCGCCGGCTCGTCGCGCGCCTGCTCGCGAGAGGCGCTGCACAAGGCGGCCAGGTCGGCCTCGCTGGGCGCATATAGCGGCTTGACCCGCTGCAGGGTGGCCAGGGTGCGGTCGATCAGTTCGTCGGCGCGCGCCAGGGCCATGTGCTCGGGCACTTTCTGCCCGTAGGAGACATAGTGGATGGGCAGCCGGTGGCGGATCGCCGTATCCAGCGCCGGCGCCAGCCGCGAGGCCTCGTCCAGCTTGGTGATGATGCAGCCGACCACATCCTCGCCCACGCCGTTGCGATAGGCGTGCGCCACTTCGTCCAGCGTGTCGCCCTGGCTGGCCGCGTTGAGCACCAGCAGGCGGCGCACCGGCTTGCCGGCGTTGCACAGCATGGCCGCCTGCCCCGCCACCTGGCGGTCGCGCTGGCTGATGCCCGTGGTGTCGATCAGGATGATCCTGCGGTTGCCCAGGCTGCCCAGCGCGTCGCGCAACTCATCGGCGTCGCGCACCGAATGGGCCGGAATGCCCATCAGGCGTCCATAGATCTGCAATTGTTCCAGCGCGCCGATCCGGAAATTGTCGGTGGTCAGCATGGCCACCTGCTCGCGCCCTTCGCGCGCCACGCAGCGCGCCGCCAGCTTGGCCAGCGTGGTGGTCTTGCCCACCCCGGTGGGGCCGACCAGCGCGAACACGCCGCCGCCGGCCAGCAGGTCGTCCTCGCGGCGCAGCACCGGCAGGTGCGTCACCAATTCGTTGCGCGCCCAGGCCAGCGCCTGCGTGGCGTCGAGCGCCTGCGGCAGGCGCTCGAGCAGGATGCGCGCCAGCGGCATGCTGAAACCCGCTTCGAGCAAGGCGCGGAACAGCCCGGCGCCCACCGGCTCGCGGCCCGGCCCCTCGCGCGTGCTCCACAGCAGCCCGTCCATGCGGCTTTCCAGCGAACCGCGCAGCGCGTCGATAGCGGCCTGCACGCCCGCCTCCAGCCCCGGCGCGACGCGGCCGGCCGGCATGGCCGCGGGCATCGGCGCATCGGGCAGGCGCGCCATGGACAGCGGCGCGGCCGCGTCCGCAGCGGGCATGTCGGCGGGCGGCGCGGCCGGCGCATCGGGCAACGGCGTCGCCGGCGCCGCGGCGGGCGTCTCGTCCAGCGTGGCCACCACTTCGATGCCCTCGGCCACGCTGCGGTTGGACACGATCAGCGCGTCCGGGCCCAGCGCCTCGCGCACCAGGCGCATGACTTCGCGGCTGCTGGCCGCGACGAAACGACTCAGCTTCATTCGCCATTGCCTCCAATGAGCGCCGTCACGCGTACCACGCGCTCATCGGGGATCTCGGCATTGGAAAGCACGCCCAGCTGCGGCAGATGGTGCCTGAGAAAGCGCGACAGCGGCGCGCGCAACGGCGGCGAGGTCAGCAGCACCGGAGCGTTGCCCTGCGCCTCCTGGCGCGCCAGCGCCGCTTCGGTCTCGCGCAGCAGCGTCTCGGCCAGCCCGGGCTCGAGGCCGCCGCTGGTGGCCATGGCCTGCGTCAGCACGCGCTCCAGGCGCACGTCCAGCCCGATCACGCGCAGCTCGCCTTCGCCCGGGAACCATTGCTGGGTGATGGCGCGTCCCAGCGAACGGCGCGTCAGCGCGACCAGTTCGTGCACATCGGGCTGCCCGCCCGCGTTGGCGGCCAGGGCCGCCAGGCGCGGCGCGTGCTCGGACAGGGTATCGACGATGGTGCGCATGTCGCGGATCGGCACCTCCTCGGCCAGCAGGCCCTGCAGCACTTTCTGCAAGGTGGTGAGCGACAGCGTCTTGGGCACGAGGTCCTCGACCAGCTTGGGCGATTCGCGTCCGATGCGTTCGATCAGCGCCTGCACTTCCTGGCGGCCCAGCAGGTTGTCGCCGTGGCGGTGCATCAGGTGGTTCAGGTGGGTAGCCACCACGGTGCTTGCGTCGACCACCGTGTAGCCGGCCACCTGGGCCTGGTCGCGCTGGCCGCTGTCGATCCACAGCGCCGGCAGGCCGAAGGCCGGGTCGGTGGTGGGCGTGCCCTTGACCTGCATGGCCACGCCGCCCGGGTCGATGGCCAGCCATTGGCCAGGCATGGCCACGCCGCGACCGATTTCCACGCCCGAAAGCAGGATGCGGTAGTCGTTCGGCTTGAGTTCCAGGTTGTCGCGGATGTGCACCACCGGCGGCAGGAACCCCACGTCCTGGGCGAATTTCTTGCGCAGGCTGCGGATGCGGTGCAGCAGCTCGCCGTTCTGGGCATGGTCGACCAGCGGGATCAGGCGGTAGCCCACTTCCAGCCCGAGCTGGTCCACCATCGAAACGTCTTCCCAGGTCGCCTCGGAGGCCGCCGCCTGCGCCTGGGCGGCGGCGGTCTCGGCGGGTTGCTGCGCCTGGCTGGCGGCGGCCAGGTTGCGCTTGTAGACCATCCAGCCGCAACCGGCCAGCAGCGCGGCCAGCGTCAGGAACGCCAGGTGCGGCATATTGGGGATCAGGCCCATGATGCCGACGATGGCGGCCGTCAGGAACATCACGTTGGGATTGGAGAACAGCTGCGAGAGGATCTGCTGGCCCACGTCCTGGTCGGTCGCCACGCGCGAGACCACCACGCCGGCGGCGGTGGAGATCACCAGCGCCGGGATCTGCGCCACCAGGCCGTCGCCGATCGTCAGCAGCGTGTACACGCGGGCCGATTCGCCTACCGACAGGTCGTGCTGGGCCACGCCCACGATCAGGCCGCCGATCACGTTGATGACCATGATCAGCAGGCCGGCGATGGCGTCGCCGCGCACGAACTTGCTGGCGCCGTCCATCGAACCGAAGAAATCCGACTCCTGCGCCACCTCGGCGCGGCGCTTGCGCGCCTCGTCCTCGCCGATCAGCCCGGCGTTCAGGTCGGCGTCGATGGCCATCTGCTTGCCCGGCATGGCATCCAGGGTGAAGCGCGCGCCGACTTCGGCGATCCGCCCGGCGCCCTTGGTGATGACGATGAAGTTGATGATGGTCAGGATCACGAACAGGATGATCCCGACCGCGAAATTGCCGCCCACCAGGAAGTGGCCGAACGCCTCGATCACCTTGCCGGCCGCGTCCGGGCCCTGGTGGCCGTTGAGCAGCACCACCCGCGTGGACGCCACGTTCAGGGACAGGCGCAGCAGCGTGGCAAACAGCAGCACCGAGGGGAACGCGGCGAAATCCAGCGGCTTGCGCGTGAACATCGCCACCAGCAGGATCATCACCGACAGGGCGATGTTGAAGGTGAACAGCAGGTCCAGCAGGAAGGTGGGCAGCGGCAGCACCATCATGCCCAGCACGAGCACGATGAGGATGGGGCCGGCCAGCAGCTTGGCGTTGGCGGCCCCGTTGGTTTTCAGCATGGAGAGCAGCGCGCTCATTCGTCAGGCTCCTTGGGTGGCGGGCGGGCTGTGCGGGTCCAGTTCGGCCGGTACGGCCAGCGCCGTCGGCGCCTGCGGCTCGCGTCCCAGTCCGGGACGCCAGCTGCGCAGCTGGAACACCCACGCCAGCACCTCGGCCACCGCGGTATAAAGCGCCGTCGGGATTTCCTGTCCCAGTTCGACGTGTTGATGCAGGGCGCGCGCCAGCGGCGGCGCCTCGAGCGTCGGGATGCGATGCTCGGCGGCGAGCTCGCGGATGCGGGCGGCGATCAGCCCGGTGCCCTTGGCGACCACGCGCGGCGCGCCGGCCGCGCCGTCCACATATTTCAGCGCCACCGCGTAATGGGTCGGGTTGGTCACCACCACGTCGGCGCCGGGCACCTCCGACATCATGCGCCGGCGCGCCATGGCGCGCTGCTGCTGGCGGATGCGGCCCTTCACATGGGGGTCGCCCTCGCTTTCCTTGTGTTCCTGCCGCACATCTTCCTTGGTCATGCGCAGCTTCTTCAGATGGTTCCAGATCTGCCAGGGCACATCCAGCAGCACCACGAACAGCAGCGAGCCCACGATCAGGGCGCTGCACAGCGCCACCAGCGACATGGCGCTGGTCAGCGCGGCGCTGGGCGCCACGTGCATCAGGCCCAGCATGTCGTCGTGGTAGTGCCAGATCACCCAGACCGCCACCCCGCCCACCAGCGCGGCCTTGGCCAGCGCCTTGACCAGTTCGACCACGGTCTGGGCCGAAAACATGCGCTTGATGCCCGACCAAAGGCTCAATTTCGAGAAATTCGGCTCCAGCGGCTTGGTCGAGAAGACAAAGCCGCCCAGCAGCACCGCCGACAGCACCGCCACCACGGCCAGCATGCCGAACATGGGCAGCACCGTCAGCAGCGCCCGCCCGGCGCCATGCACCGCCTGCTCGACCATCACGCCCGGGTCCTGCGCCACCCGCGGCTCGAACCCCAGGCCACGCCGCAGCACGCCGGTCAGGCCCTGGTACAGCATCGAACCGCTCAGCCATACGCCCGCCACGCCGGCGGCCAGCATCATGAACGTGCCCAGCTCGCGCGAACGCGCAATCTGCCCCTCCTCGCGCGCCTTTTCCAGGCGCCTGGGAGAGGCGGCTTCGGACTTTTCAAGATCGCTTTCTTCGGCCATGCTCGACGCTTCGTTTGCAGCCCGGATGCGGGTTGTGGACTGCCCGCCGAGATTCTAGGCGGACGGCCCGCGCGGCGATAAGCCAAGAAGCGGGGGGAAAGCGGCGTTATTCCGGGATGGCGGCGGCCGGCGCGTGGGGGCGCCTGTCCCCGCGGGGACAGGCGCCCCGCACCCTGCGCCACGCCCAGTCGGTGCCTGTCCCTGCGGGGACAGGCACCCTGCCCTGGTCAGAAGCCCAGGCTGGCCAGCAGGTCGTCGACCTGGTCCTGGCTGGTGACGACGTCGGCCTTGCCGCCGGGGTTGACCTGCGGGCCGTTGAGCAGCGAATTGGCTTCGTCGCGGCGCTCCTGCGGCACATTGTCCAGCAGCACCTGCAGCAGTTCGCGCTCGATCGCGCCCACCACGTCCATCATGCGCATGATGACCTGGCCGGTCAGGTCCTGGAAATCCTGCGCCATCACGATTTCCATCAGCTTCGCCTGGGTCTGCTGCGTGTGCTGCGGCACCGCGGCCAGGAAGGCGCGCGTGTCCTGCACCAGGGCGCGCGCCTGCGGCAGCTCGAGCGGCTGGTCGTACCATTGCTGCCAGCGCGCGTCCAGCGCCTGGGCGCCGCGCGCCATGCCGTCCTGGATGGGGCCGGCGGCCTCGGTGGCGTTCAGCACCCGGTTGGCGGCCTGCTCGGTCATCTGCGCCACGTAGCGCAGGCGGTCGCGCGCATCGGGAATCGCCTCGGCGGCATCCTTGATGGCCTGGTCCAGCCCGAGCTCGCGCATGCTGTCGCGCAGCATGCGCGTCAACGAGGCGATCCGCTGGATCAGGTCGGTCGGGTCTGCCTGCATGCCAGTGTCCGTCGCATTCATTCGGTACCTCAGCCGGCGAGTTTCTCGAAGATCTTGTTCAGCTTTTCTTCCAGCGTCGCGGCCGTGAACGGCTTGACCACGTAGCCGTTGGCGCCGGCCTGGGCCGCCGCCACGATGTTCTCCTTCTTGGCCTCGGCCGTCACCATCAGCACCGGCAACGACTTCAGCGCCGCGTCGGCGCGGATCTGCTTGAGCATCTCCAGGCCGTCGAGGTTCGGCATGTTCCAGTCCGACACCACGAACTGAAAGGCGCCGTTGCGCAGTTTCTCCAGCCCGATGGCGCCGTCCTCGGCCTCGTCGACGTTCTCGAAACCCAGCTCCTTGAGCAGGTTGCGTATGATGCGCCGCATGGTGGGGAAATCATCCACCACCAGTATCTTCATTCCCTTATCTACCATCTCAACTCCAAGAAAATAATGTCCGGACGCCCGCTCCGTTGGGACCGGGGCGTCAAACGCGATGCCCGCGGTCGCCCAGACGCGTCAGAATCCGCTCACTGATGTCGGCCAGCGGCACGACCTCGTCGGCCGCGCCCAGCGCGATGGCCTCGCGCGGCATGCCGAAGACCACGCAACTGGCCTCGTCCTGCGCCATGGTCCGCGCGCCGGCGCGTTTCATGGCCAGCAAGCCGGCCGCGCCATCCTTGCCCATGCCGGTCAGTATCACCCCGATCGCATTGCCGCCGGCCGCCTCGGCGGCCGAATGGAACAGCACGTCCACCGAGGGGCGGTGCCGGTTGACCGGCTCGCTGGCCTGCAGCCCGATCACGTAGTTGGCGCCGCTGCGGCCCAGGCGCATATGCGTCTCGCCGCCCGGCGCCAGGTACACGTGGCCAGGCAGCACCCGCTCGCCGTCGCTGGCTTCGCGCACGGTCACCGCGCACAGCGCGTCCAGGCGCTGCGCGAACGAGCGCGTGAAGCCGGCCGGCATGTGCTGGGTGATGAGGATCGCCGGGCTGTCGGCCGGCAGGGGCTGCAGCACCTCGCGGATCGCTTCGGTGCCGCCGGTCGATGCGCCCACGATCACCAGCTTCTCGGAGCTGGCGAACGGGCTGCGCAGGCGCAGCGGCGCCGCGTGGCCGGCCGGCGCCGGCGCGCGCAGGCGCGCGCGCGAGGCGGCGCGGATCTTGTCCGCGATCACCTCGGAATACTCGATCAGTCCGTCGCGGATCCCCAGCTTGGGCTTGGTCACGAAATCGATCGCGCCCAGTTCCAGCGCCCGCAGCGTGATCTCGCCGCCGCGCTCGGTCAGCGACGACACCATCACCACCGGCATGGGCCGCAGCCGCATCAGCTTCTCGAGGAAATCCAGGCCGTCCATGCGCGGCATTTCCACATCCAGCGTCAGCACGTCCGGGTTGTGCTTCTTGATCAGTTCGCGCGCCACCAGCGGATCGGGCGCGGTCGCGACCACCTCCATGTCCGGATGGCTGTTGATGATCTCGGTCATCAGGCCGCGCACCAGCGCGGAATCGTCCACGCACAAGACCTTGATCTTCTTCATACTGGCAACTCGCCGCTGGCCTGCTCATAGACAGTCTGTCCGCGCAGGCGGAAGTCGCGGCTGATATAGGTGAAATTCTCGGAATGCCCGGCAAACAGCAGCCCGCCCGGCTTGAGCAAGGGGACGAACCGCCGCAGGATCCTGGCCTGGGTCGGCTTGTCGAAGTAAATCATGACATTGCGGCAGAAGATCGCGTCGAACTTCTCGTTGATCGGCCAGTGCGGCGCCAGCAGGTTCAAGGTCTCGAAGCGCACCATGTCGGCCAGCTCCGCGCGCACCTTGACCTGCCCCTCATTGGCGCCGCGTCCGCGCATGAAGAAGCGCTTCAGGCGCGCCGGGTCCAGCTTGGCCACCCGCTCGTACGGATAGACGCCCGCGCGCGCGCGCTGCAGGCAGTTGGTGTCGATATCGGTAGCCAGCAGCTGGCTGGCCTGGGCGCGCGCGCCCAGGCTCTCGACCAGCGTCATGGCGATCGAGTACGGCTCCTCGCCGGTCGAGGCGGCGCAGCACCACACCGATACCGGCCCGCCGCGCTGGCGCGCGAAATCGGCCAGAATGGGAAAGTGATGCGACTCGCGAAAGAAGGCGGTCAGGTTGGTCGTCAGGGCGTTGACGAAGTCTTCCCACTCGGGCGCGGCCGGCTCGTTCTCCAGCCCGTCCAGGTAGACGCGGAACTCCTGCTGCCCCAGCGCGCGCAGGCGCCGCGCCAGGCGGCTGTACACCATCTCGCGCTTGTGCGCGCCCAGCGAAATGCCGGCGCGCGCGTAGATCATCTGCCGTACCCGGGCGAAGTCCGCGTCGCGGAACTCGAACTGGCGCTCGGCGCTGAAAGCCGGCGTCGTCATTGCTGTCGCCACGCCTGACCTCAGTGCCCCAGCGCCAGCGCGTCATCGTGCGCCAGCGCCGTCTCGCGCGCACCCGGCGCCTGCCTCGATCCCAGTTGGCGGGCCGGCAGATCGATCACTTCGCCGGCGTTGATCCTGAACACCGCGACCGCCTCGGCCAGGCGCTGCGCCTGCTCCTGCAGCGAACCGGCCGCCGCGGCCGCCTCTTCCACCAGCGCCGCGTTCTGCTGCGTCACCTCGTCCATCTGCGACACCGCGCGGTTGACCTGCTCGATCCCGCTGGACTGCTCTTCCGAGGCCGCCGAGATCTCGCCCATGATGTCCGTCACCCGCTTGACCGAGGCCACGATCTCCTGCATCGTCGCCCCGGCGCGCTCGACCTGCTGCGAACCCGTGCCCACCTTGCCGACCGAATCCTCGATCAGCACCTTGATCTCCTTGGCCGCCTGGGCGCTGCGCTGCGCCAGCGAGCGCACTTCGCCCGCCACCACCGCGAAACCCTTGCCCTGCTCGCCCGCGCGCGCCGCTTCCACCGCCGCGTTCAGCGCCAGGATGTTGGTCTGAAACGCGATCCCGTCGATCACCGACACAATCTCGGAAATCTTGCGCGAGCTGGCCGAGATGTCCTGCATCGTCGCCACCACCTCCGACACCGCCGAACCGCCACGCTCGGCCACGTCCGAGGCGACTCCCGCCAGCTGGTTGGCCTGGCGCGCGTTGTCGGCATTCTGCTTGACCGTCGAGGCCAGCTGCTCCATCGAGGCCGCGGTCTCTTCCAGCGAGGCCGCCTGTTCCTCGGTGCGGCTGGACAGGTCCGTGTTGCCGGCCGAGATCTCGCGCGAACCCACGTTGATCTCGTCCACCCCGCGGCGCACCGCCGCGACGGTACGCGTCAGGCTTTCCTCCATGCGCTTGAGGCCGGCGAACAGCTGGCCGATCTCGTTGCTGTTGCGCACGTCCACCCGCGCGGTCAGGTCGCCCGCGGCGATCTTGTCGAAATGCTGGCCTACTTCGCGCAAAGGCTGGAGCACGCGGCGGCGCAGGAACAGATAGGTCGAAAACACCAGCAGCGCGGCCAGCACCCCGCCCGCGGCCACGGCCGCCAGCACGAAGCGATAGCGCGTCTCGGCCACTTCGTGGGCGTCGAGCAGCTCGCTGGCGCGCCAGAAGTCGAACGCGGCGATGGCGCCCGAGAAACGTCCTTCCAGCGCGTCAAGGACGTTCTGCGCATGCGACTGATAGCCGGCCATGTCGCCCTTCTCCAACGCGGCGGCCAGCGGATGGAGCCCCTGGCCGACCAGCGCCTCGAAGGCGTTCTCGACTTCTTTCAGGCTGTCGGCGGCGCTGGCCGGCCGAGCCAGGCCCTTGTAGTACTCGTATTCGGTCTCGGCGCGGTTGAGCGAAGCCTTGGCGCGCTGCAGCAAGCCCGCCGCCTCGCTGCCCAGGCCCTGTTCGACCTGCACCGGCTGGCCGATCGCGCTCACGATCGCGCCATAGTGCGACGCCGCGGCGCGACCCAGGCCGTTGAGCGCGTCCTTGTAGCTGTTGACGACGCGATCCATCGCGTCGGCGACATCCTGGGTCTGCTTGACTCCCTGCAACGTGTCGTTGCTGACCCGCAGCGACAGCACGCCCAGGGCGGCGCCGACGACCAGCATGAAAGAGAAGAACGCCAGCACGCCCAACAGGCTGCCGCGTATCGACAGGTTCGCGAGGAACTTGCGCATGACAGGAACCACTCCTTGACTGCAAGCGTTGAACGAAACGACGGGCGGCGCGCCGCCCGCGGCCTGACCGCCGTCAGGACGCCACTTTCTCCACCAGCGCCATCTCGTCGCTGGTCATCAGCTTCTCGATGTCGACCAGGATGAGCATGCGTTCGTCCACCGTGCCCAGGCCGGTCAGGTACTCGGTGGACAGGGTGGCGCCGAACTCGGGCGCCGGACGCACCTGGGCCGCGTTGAGCATCAGCACGTCCGACACCCCGTCGACCACGATGCCGACCACGCGGCGGTCCAGGTTGAGGATGATGACGACGGTCTGCTCGTTGTATTCGACGCTGCCCAGGTTGAACTTGATGCGCAGGTCCACGATGGGCACGATGATGCCGCGCAGGTTGGTCACGCCCTTGATGAAGGACGGCACGTTCGCGATGCGCGTGACCGTAGCCGCGTCGTAGCCGCGGATTTCCTGCACTTTCAGGATGTCGATGCCGTATTCTTCCTCGCCCAGCGTGAAGACCAGGAACTCGTTGCCCACGTCTTCCGCGCGCGTGGCCTGGGTGTGCGGTTTGGCTGCCATGATATGTCTCTCCGTCAATTCAGAATGGCTTCGGGCTGGGACCACTTTTCCCGGTTGGCGCGCGCCAGCGCGAATACGTCCACGATCAGCGCCACGCTGCCGTCGCCCAGGATGGTGGCGGCCGAAATGCCAGGCACCTTGCGATAATTCGATTCGAGATTCTTCACCACCACCTGGTGCTGGCCGACGAGGTGATCGACCAGCAGCGCGAAGCGGCGCTCCTCGGCCTGCATGATGACGGCGATGGCCTGGGTGGGATCGGCCTGCGCCTGGCCCACCGAAAACACCCGGTGCATTTCCACCAGCGGCAGGTATTCGCCGCGCACCTGCATCACGCGCTCGTTGCCGGCCACCGAATAGATCTGGTCGGCCTGCGGCTGCAGCGATTCCGTCACATGGTTCAGCGGCAGGATGAAGGTTTCCTCGCCCACCCGCACCGACATGCCGTCCAGGATGGCCAGCGTCAGCGGCAGCACGATGCGCGTGGTCGTTCCCTGCCCCGGCACGCTGGAGAGCTGCACGTGGCCGCCCATGTCCTGGATGTTGCGGCGCACGACGTCCATGCCGACGCCGCGCCCGGAGATGTCCGTGACCTGGTCGGCGGTGGAGAAACCGGGCGCGAAGATCAGTTGCCAGATCTCGTCGTCGGGCGAGTTCTCGTTGACCGTCAGCCCCTGGGCCACGGCCTTCCTGAGGATGCGCTCGCGGCTCAGGCCGCCGCCATCGTCGCTGACCTCGATGACGATGTTGCCGCCATTGTGCTGCGCCGAGAGCACCAGTTGGCCCACCGGCTCCTTGCCGGCCGCCACGCGCTTGTCCGGCGTTTCGATGCCGTGGTCCAGGCTGTTGCGCACCAGGTGCGTCAAGGGGTCGATGATGCGCTCGATCAGGCTCTTGTCCAGCTCGGTGGCCCGCCCATAGGTCTGCAGTTCGATCTGCTTGCCCATCTTGCCGGCGATATCGCGCACCAGGCGCGGAAAGCGGCTGAACACGTAGTCCATCGGCATCATGCGGATGGACATGACCGCTTCCTGCAGGTCGCGCGCATTGCGCTCGAGCTGCTCCATGCCATTGAGCAGGCGATCGTGCAGCACCGGATCGAGCGTCGAGGCGGTCTGCGCCAGCATCGCCTGCGTGATCACCAGCTCGCCGACCAGGTTGATCACCTGGTCGACCTTCTCGACGCCGACGCGGATCGAGGTCGATTCCTTGTCGGCGTGCGCGGGCGCGATGCTCGGGCGCGCGGCGCGCGCCGGCTCGGCGGCCTGGGCCGCGGCGGGAGCGGCAACCGGCGCCGGCGTGGCGGCGGCATCCGGCGCGGCCGCTACGGCCGCCTGCGCCGACGCGTGGGCCGGCTCGGCCTCGCGGGCGATTTCCAGTTGGTCCGCGTCGATGATGAAGCAGCACACCGCTTCGATATCGTCCGGCGAGCAGGTCGTGTCGACCCACACCGTCAGCGTCTGGCCGGCGCGCTCGCTGGCGCGCACGTCGCCCAGGTTGCCCATTTCCTCCAGCAGCGACTGGGCGTCCTTGTCCGAGACCTTGCTGAAACGCACCCGCAACGGCAGGCCCGCCGCCGTCGATGCCGCGGCGGGCTGGGGCGCGGGTGCGGGTTCCGGGCCGGGTTCGGAAGCCGCTACCGGCGCCGGCGCCGCGGCCGCCGGCGCCTGTCCGCCTTCCAGCGCCAGCTGGCGCAACACGGCGCAAATGCGCTCGAACACGGCATCTTCGGGCTCTTCGGAGGCCCGGTAGGCGTCCAGTTGGCTTTTGAGCACGTCTTTCGTTTCCAGGAAAATGTCCACCATGTCGGCGCGCAGTCCCATCTCGCCGCGCCGGATCGCGTCCAGCAGGTTCTCAAGCAAATGCGTGGTTCCGGCCAGCTTCTGGAAGCAGCCGAAAGTGGCCGCGCCGCCCTTGATGGAATGCGCGGCGCGGAAGATCGCGTTGAGCTGCTCGATGTCGGGCGCGCCCACATCCAGCTCGAGCAGCAACTGCTCCATCTGCGCGAGCAGCTCGTCGGCTTCGTCGAAGAATGTTTCGTAGAACTGACTGAGGTCCAGACCTGAACTCATGACCCGTATGCTTCCTATAGAAACCGCTACGCGCCTGGCGCCACGCCAAGCAGCTCCGCCGCCAGATCGACCAGCACATCCGGATCGAGCGGCTTGTTGAGCCAGCCGCAT
Source organism: Bordetella bronchiseptica (assembly GCF_900636925.1). Classification (NCBI taxonomy): domain Bacteria; kingdom Pseudomonadati; phylum Pseudomonadota; class Betaproteobacteria; order Burkholderiales; family Alcaligenaceae; genus Bordetella; species Bordetella bronchiseptica. Next base: position 2,322,253 of record NZ_LR134326.1, on the reverse strand, counting down.
ACGCCCAGATCGCGCGCGGCGGCCTTGCTGTCGCCATCGTCCTCGGTGGTCAGCACCAGCACGGGCAGATCCTGGTAGCGGGCCTGCCCACGCAGGCCCCGGATCAGGTCCAGCCCGCCCATGACGGGCATGTTCCAGTCACTGACGACCAGGTCGACAGCCTGCGCCTGGGCCAGTTCGAGCGCCTGTTTGCCATCGCTGGCGGTCACGACCTGCCAACCCGCCCCCGTCAACGCGGCCTGCACGATCATGCGCATCGTCGCCGAATCGTCCGCCACCAGAATTCTTGCCGTCATGCCTCTCCCTATCGCTACCTGGCGCCCCCGTCCGAGCCGCTGACCGCCAACTGGCCGGCCAGCGCCGCGCCGACGCCCTGCGCGTCGCGCGCGTTGACATCGGCCGCCGCTGCGTTCTCGTTCTCGATGCGCCGCTGGGTCGATGCATTGAGCACCACCAGACTGATACGTCTGTTAACGGCAGCAAACGGGTCATCTTTAACCAGGCTCATGCTCGAGGCCAGGCCCTGGATGCGCAACACCTTGCCCTCGTGCATGCCGCCGGCCACCAGCTCCTGGCGCGACGCGTTGGCGCGGTCGGCCGACAGCTCCCAATTGCTGTAGGCGCGCTCGCCGCGCGCGTACTGCGACGCGTCGGTATGGCCGGCGATGCTGATCTTGTTGGGCAGGTCGTTGAGCACCGGCCCCAGCTCGCGCAGGATGTCGCGCATGTACGGCTGCACGTCGGCGCTGCCGGTGGCGAACATGGGGCGGTTCTGGTTGTCGACGATCTGGATGCGCAAGCCCTCGGTCGTCATGTCGATCAGCAGCTGCGGCCGGAAATTCTTCAGGACCGGGCTTTCCTCGATCAGGTTTTCCAGGCGGACCTTCAGGCGTTCCAGGCGATGGCGGTCGCGCCGCTCGGCGTCGCCCATGGGCTGGGCCTCGACCCGGTTGCCCTCGGCGCGCCGCACGTCGCCCTGGCTGCGCAGCGGGTCCTGCCCGCCGCCGGGGATCGCGCTGGTCTCGGCCGAGCTGCTGGGGCCGCCGGTCAGGGCCACCCGCAGGGGCATGCGGAAATACTCGGCGATGCCCTTGAGTTCTTCGCGCGGCACGATGCTGATCAGCCACATGACGAGGAAGAACGCCATCATGGCCGTGATGAAGTCGGCGTAGGCGATCTTCCAGCTGCCGCCGTGGTGTCCGCCGCGGCGCACCTTGCGGCGCCGGATCACCACACGGTGATTGTTGACCGTGCTCATGCGGCGGCTCCGTCAGGCGCGGCCGGTGGCCGCGCTCTTGGCCTGGCGCACATGCTCTTCCAGCTCGCCGAACGAGGGGCGCACCGCCGAGAACAGCACCTTGCGGCCGAACTCCACCGCCAGTTGGGGCGGATAGCCGTTCATGCTGGCCAGCAAGGTCACCTTGATGCATTCGAGCACCTTGACCGATTCCGAGGTGCGCCGTTCGATGCGGGCGGCCATCGGCGCCACGAAACCGTAGGCCAGCAGCACGCCCAGGAAGGTGCCGACCATGGCCTTGGAGATCAGGTCGCCCAGGATCGCCGGCGGCTGGTCCACCGCCGCCAGCGCCTTGATCACGCCCAGCACGGCGGCCACGATGCCGAAGGCCGGCAAGGCGTCGGCCACCTGCTGCAGCGCATGGGTAGGCACTTCGCGCTCGTGCCGGTAGGTCTCGATCTCCTCGTCCATCAGCGTTTCGATCTCGAACGAGCTCATGTTGCCGCTGATCATGATGCGCAGGTAGTCCGTGATGAACTCCATCAGCTTGGCATCCTTCATGATGCGCGGATACTCATTGAAGATCGGGCTGGACAGCGGATCCTCGATGTGCGATTCGATGGCCATCAGCCCTTCGCGGCGCGCCTTGTTCAGCAGCACGTACAGAAGCGCCATCAGCTCCATGTACACGTCCTTGCTGTAGGGCGAGCTGCGAAACGCCTCCGGGATCGCCTTGGCGACCAGGCCGAGCGACTTGCGGCTGTTGCCCGCCATGAAGGCGCCCACGGCCGCGCCGGCGATCAGCGTCAGCTCGAAAGGCTGGTAGAGCGCGCCCAGATGGCCGCCCAGGCCGATGAAACTGCCGACCACCGCCAGGATGACCACTGCATAACCGATAACAATCAACACATCAGGCCTCTGCCAACGAAGTCTAGAACCGACGCCAATGATCCCCCCTGACCCGTCGGGCAAAAACGCGGGTTATGGGGGGTTTTCTGGTGCTTTTGGCCTATTTGGAAGCTGGCGCGCTCACGGCCGCGCCGGCGCGGCGAGCTGCCCGGCGCGCGCGCGGGCCGCCGCGCGCGTCTTGCCGGCCCGGGGCGGCGGGCGGCAGATGGCGCAGACGAAATCGGTCTGCGGATCGTGCGCGTGGGCGATGAAATGCCCGCCGCACTGGCGGCAGCCCGACAGCTGCAGCATGCCGCCGTCGAAGAACCGCACCAGCATCCAGGCCCGCGTGAAGCTGAGCACCGGCTCGGCGGCATCGGCCGGCGCGTGCTCCAGGTACAGGCGGTATGCGTCGATCACAGCCCGGATGCCCTGGCTCGAGGTGCGCTGGTTCAGGAACGTATACACGTTGTAGAACAGCGACGAATGGATGTTCGGCAGCCAGGTCATGAACCAGTCCACCGAGAACGGCAGCATGCCCTTGGGCGGCGAACAGCCGCGAATCTCGCGGTACAGCCGCGCCAGCCGGTCGTGGCTGAGGCCGGTCTCGGCCTGCAGCACCTGCAGACGCGCGCCCAGCGTGATCATCGAACTGGCAAGCAGGATCTCGTCGGCTTCCTGCGAAACACTCTTGGTGGCCATTGCGCCCTCTTGTTCCTATCTATCCAGCCGGCGCTCAGGCCAGCTCTTCGACAGGCTGGCGCGCCAGCAGGATGGTGGCGTGCGCCTGTTGCAGGGCGCCGCCCAGCACGTCCTGGGTCAGGGCCGACAGGAGGCTGTAATCGTCGAAGCGAAATCGGCACAGCAGCGAGCTGGAGCTGGCCAGCTTCACCAGCTGGGCCGGCGATAGCCGCATCAGGATATCGGCCACTTCATTGCTGAAACCCAGGCGGAACATCGACGCGGCATAGTCGTCGCGCAGCATGCGCTGGGCCAGCAACAGATACGAAAGATTGACTTCCCGAATATCCGCGAGCAAGGAACTATCGGCTGTTTTCACACATGACTCCTGAGACTTAGGCAAGCCGGGGGGCTGAACTCCAGGCGGCGCGCCCCGAGAACCCCGCGCCAGCCTGCTTTCGTCTTAATGCGAAATGTATCATTTCATCGCAATTTGAATGCAATTTACCATGGATGGTGTCATTTTCTATGACTTTTATGACAAAACATTGATATTTTGCAGATTATCTCCGGTAAAGTTACCGCCGAGTTACATCATTTGCATTTCGATGTCGGCAATTTCGTAAATAAACGTGCAAAAAGTTGCGTTCTTCTCCGAATGAAAAGCGGCTATTTGCCGACAATCTCCCCTTGAAACGACAGGGTCGAACCGGTCCGCGCCCAGCGGCCTGACCGCCAGGCCACTGTCGCCGCCCAGCAACACCCCACCTGTTCGCAGCTTTGTTCGCGCGAGACATCCGCAGACAGAACCTGAATGCCCAACCCCGAAGACAGCCTGGTCCAATATGCCCCGCTGGTGCGCAAACTGGCGCTACAGCTCCTGGCGCGCCTGCCCTCCAGCGTGCAGCTGGACGACCTGGTGCAGGCCGGCATGATCGGCCTGCTCGACGCCGTGCGGCGCTACCAGGAAAGCCCTGACGCGCAGTTCGAGACCTATGCCACCGCGCGCATCCGCGGCGCCATGCTCGACGAGCTGCGCAGCCAGGACTGGCTGCCGCGCAGCGTGCGCAGCAAGAGCCGCCGCATCGAAACCGCCATCCAGCGCAAGGAACAGGAATTGATGCGCGCCCCCAGCGAAGGCGAGATCGCCGAGGAGCTGGGCGTGCCGCTGGCCGAGTACCAGGGCATGCTGGCCGATGCGCAAGGCGTGCAGATCCTGCACTACGAAGATTTCAATACCGACGGCGACAGCGACAGCCCGTGGGCTGAAAGCAGCGCCGAACATGCCGATCCGCTCGACGCCCTGCTCGCCGGCGACCTGCGCCGCGCCCTCATCGACGCCATCGACGGCCTGCCCGAACGCGAGAAGCTGCTGCTGTCGCTGTGCTACGAACAAGGCCTGAACCTCAAGGAAATCGGCGCCGTGCTCAACGTCACCGAGGCGCGCGTGTGCCAACTGCGCGCCCAGGCCACCGCCCGCATCCGCGCCCGCCTCAAGGAGCAAGCCTGGGCCCGCCTGCCCACCGCCCATCACCTGGCGCAGGTGGTATAGGCGCATGCCATGGCCGCGCGGCGCCTGCCTGCCCGGTGCCCGCCCCTGCTTTCCGAGCGCTGCGCCAACGGTGCCAGTCCCCTGCGGGGACAGGCACCTGCCCCATCTCCCCCCGCCGCACGGGCGCTTGCCGCATCCCGCCCCCGCCGCACGAGCGCCTGTCCCCGCAGGGGGACTGGCGCCTGCCCTATCCCGCCCGCACCGCACGGACGCCTGTCCCCGCAGGAACATGCCCTTTGCCGCCAGATTCCCCCGCACATTTCCGAACTTCACTTTTTTTGCTTAAGTCCGTCGCAAACCTGCCGTAATCCAGGCAACAAAGGAAATCGCGGCGCTGTGCAAGCGAAAGTCCGATGTTACAGATGGGCGGCCTAGCTGCCCGGTTTGAAGAAGCCTTTCTCTCTTGGGAGCCTCAACATGGCTGCAGTCATCAATACCAACTACTTGTCGCTGGTTGCCCAGAACAACCTGAACAAGTCCCAATCGGCCCTGGGTAGCGCCATCGAGCGCCTGTCGTCGGGTCTGCGCATCAACAGCGCCAAGGACGACGCGGCCGGCCAGGCCATCGCCAACCGCTTCACCGCCAACGTCAAGGGCCTGACCCAGGCTGCCCGCAACGCCAACGACGGCATCTCGATCGCCCAGACGACCGAAGGCGCGCTGAACGAAATCAACAACAACCTGCAGCGCATCCGCGAACTGACGGTTCAGGCCTCCAACGGCACGAACTCGGCTTCGGACATCGACTCGATCCAGCAGGAAGTCAACCAGCGCCTGGAAGAAATCAACCGCATCGCCGACCAGACCGACTTCAACGGCATCAAGGTCCTGAAGTCCAAGACGGACGACGTGACCCTGTCGATCCAGGTCGGCGCCAAGGACAACGAAACGATCGACATCAAGATCGCCGCCAACCAGTCCTGGAACATTTACGACGCCGCTGGTGCGATCCCCGGCACCCAGGTTAACGGCGAAGCCCGCAAAGTGGCCGCCCTGGGCTTTGACGTGCTGTCCGCTGCTGCGAGCACCGTTGCTGCAGATACCGTTTCGTTCGATGCCGCCGTGGCTGCTGCCATCGCTGGCCATGCTGGCGCCACGGGTGGCGAGGTCCGCTCGTACGGCGACGCAGCCAACCCGCAATACGCCGTGGTGCTGGCTGACGCGGGCGGCGACATCGCAGCCTATGCCCTGACCTTCGACAAGGATGGCAAGGCCGCTCTGGGCGACGAACTGGGCGCGGTTGCTTCGCAAGCCGCTCTCGCCTCGACGACTGTTATCGCCAACACCGACACGGTCACCGTGTCCGGCGGCAACGCCGACGCGCTGTCCAAGCTGGACGACGCCATGAAGGCCGTGGACGAACAGCGCAGCTCGCTGGGCGCGATCCAGAACCGTTTCGAATCGACCGTTGCCAACCTGAACAACACGATCACGAACCTGTCGGCCGCCCGTTCGCGCATCGAAGATTCGGACTACGCGACCGAAGTGTCGAACATGACCAAGAACCAGATCCTGCAACAGGCTGGCACCTCGGTCCTGGCCCAGGCCAACCAAGTCCCGCAAAACGTCCTGTCGCTGCTGCGCTAAGCATCGGCACACCCCGGGCGGGCACAACCCGCCCGGGGCCATGGCAGTACGTACGCCCGGCCGCCTCACCGCGCCGGGCGTTTTTGCGTCCGGGGCGTGAGCAGGCGCCTGTCCCCGCGGGGACAGGCGCCTGCCCACGCCCCGCCCTCTTGCGTTGGCCAATGTGCCGCGCCAACGCACAAGGGCCCCGCGAGGGGCCCTTGTGCTGCCATGCCGCGCGCCTTACTTCTTGCGCATCGGCGGCAGGTCGGTGCACACGCCTTCGGCGACTTCGGCGGCCATGCCGACCGATTCGCCCAGGGTCGGGTGCGGGTGGATGGTCTTGCCGATGTCGACCATGTCCGCACCCATTTCGATGGCCAGGGCGATTTCGCTGATGAGATCGCCCGCGTGCGTGCCGACGATGCCGCCGCCGACGATGCGGTGGGTCTCGGCGTCGAACAGCAGCTTGGTGAAGCCCTCGTCGCGGCCGTTGGCGATGGCGCGGCCGGAGGCCGCCCACGGGAACAGACCCTTCTCGACCTTGACGCCCTGCTTCTTCGCCTCGTCCTCGGTCAGGCCCACCCAGGCCACTTCCGGATCGGTGTAGGCCACCGACGGGATGACGCGCGCGTCGAAGAACGACTTCTCGCCATGGGCCGCCTCGGCCGCCACGTGGCCTTCGTGCACGGCCTTGTGCGCCAGCATGGGCTGGCCGACCACGTCGCCGATGGCGTAGATGTGCGGCACGTTGGTGCGCATCTGGCGGTCCACCTCGATGAAGCCGCGCTCGGTGACGGCCACGCCGGCGCGCTCGGCGCCGATCTTCTTGCCGTTGGGGCTGCGGCCCACGGCCTGCAGCACCAGGTCGTAGCGCTGCGGCTCCTTGGGCGCGCCCTCGCCCTCGAAGCTGACGTAGATGCCGTCCTTGCGGGCCTCGGCGCCTACCGTCTTGGTCTTGAGCATGATGTTGTCGAAGCGCGGCGCGTTCATCTTCTGCCACACCTTGACCAGGTCGCGGTCGGCGCCCTGCATCAGGCCGTCGAGCATTTCCACCACGTCCAGGCGCGCGCCCAGGGTGGAGTACACCGTGCCCATTTCCAGGCCGATGATGCCGCCGCCGATGATCAGCATCTTCTTGGGGATGGCGCGCAGCTGCAGCGCGCCGGTGGAGTCCACGATGCGTTCGTCGTCGGGCAGGAACGGCAGTTTCACCGACTGGCTGCCGGCGGCGATGATGGCCTGCTTGAAGCGGATGGTCTGCTTCTTGCCTTCGCCGTCGGTCACCGTGAGGTGGTGCGGGTCGGCGAACTCGCCCGTGCCGGTGACCACGCGCACCTTGCGCGCGCGGGCCATGCCGGCCAGGCCGCCGGTCAGCTTGGCGACCACGCCGTCCTTGTAGCCGCGCAGCTTGTCCAGGTCGACCTTGGGCTCGCCGAAGCTGATGCCATGGGCGGCCAGCGCGCGCGCTTCGTCGATCACCGCGGCGTTGTGCAGCAGCGCCTTGGAGGGAATGCAGCCCACGTTCAGGCACACGCCGCCCAGGGTGGCATAGCGCTCGACCATCACGGTGTCCATGCCCAGGTCGGCGGCGCGGAAGGCGGCCGAATAGCCGCCGGGGCCCGCGCCCAGCACCAGCATGTCGCATTCGAGGTCGGCCGAGCCGCTGTAGGCGGCCGCAGCCGGCGCGCTCGCCTTGGCGGCCGGCGCCTTCGGTGCCTCCGCCTTCGGCGCCTCGGCCTTGGGCGCGGCGGCGGCCTCGCCGGCCGCCTCCACGTCCAGGATGACCGTGCCCTCGGCGACCTTGTCGCCCACCTTGACCTTGACCGATTTCACCACGCCCGCCGACGAGGCCGGGATTTCCATCGACGCCTTGTCCGACTCGACCGTGATCAGGCTTTGCTCGGCCTTGATGGTGTCGCCGGCGGCGACCAGCACCTCGATGACTTCGACTTCCTTGAAGTCACCGATGTCGGGCACCTTGATTTCCACGATATTGCTCATCGATTGCCCCCGTTACAGCGCGATGCGGCGGAAGTCGGCCAGCAGCTGGCCGAGATAGGCGTTGAAGCGCGCCGCCGAAGCGCCGTCGATGACGCGGTGGTCATAGGACAGCGACAGCGGCAGGGTCAGGCGCGGCACGAACTGCTTGCCGTCCCAGACCGGCTTGTGGGCCGAGCGCGACACGCCCAGGATGGCCACTTCGGGCGCGTTGATGATGGGCGTGAAATGCGTGCCGCCGATGCCGCCCAGCGACGAGATCGAGAAGCAGCCGCCCTGCATCTCGGCGGGCGAGACCTTGCCTTCGCGGGCCTTCCTGGCCAGCTCGGAGGTTTCGCGGGCCAGCTCCAGGATGCCCTTCTTGTCGGCGTCGCGCACCACCGGCACCACCAGCCCGTTGGGCGTGTCGGCGGCGAAGCCGATGTGGTAGTACTGCTTGAGCACCAGGTTGTCGCCATCCAGCGAGGCGTTGAACTCGGGGAATTTCTTCAGCGCCGCGACCACCGCCTTGATCAGGAAGGCCAGCATGGTGACCTTGACGCCCGATTTCTCGTTTTCCTTGTTCAGCGCCACGCGCAGCGCCTCCAGGTCGGTGATGTCCGCTTCGTCGTTGTTGGTGACGTGCGGGATCATGACCCAGTTGCGGTGCAGGTTGGCGCCCGAGATCTTCTTGATGCGCGACAGCGGCTTGGCTTCGATGGGGCCGAACTTGGTGAAATCGATCTTGGGCCACGGCAGCAGCCCCAGCGCGGCGCCATCGCCGCCGCCCGAGGCGCCAGCCGGCGCGCCGGCCGACAGCGCCTGCTTCACGTAGGCGCGCACGTCATCGGCCGTGATGCGGCCCTTCGCGGCCGAGCCGGTGACGCGGCTCAGGTTCACGCCCAGCTCGCGCGCGAACTTGCGCACCGACGGCGAGGCATGCGGCAATTGGCCGGGCTTGAGGTCTTCGTCCTGCAGCGCGGCGGCCGGGGCGGGCCGCTGCGCCGGAGCCGGAGCCGGCGCCGAAGCCGGGACCGACGCGGCAGGCTCGGCTGCCGCCTGCGCCTCGGCCTTGGCGGCCGGGGCGGCTGCGCCCTGGCCCTGCACCACGGCGATGACCGTGCCCATCGCGACCTTGTCGCCTACCTTGACCTTGAGCGACTGCACCACGCCGCCCGCCGAGGCCGGGATTTCCATCGAGGCCTTGTCGGACTCCACCGTGATCAGGCTTTGCTCGGCCTTGATCGTGTCGCCCTCGGCGACCAGCACCTCGATGACCTCGACTTCCTTGAAGTCGCCGATATCGGGCACCTTGACTTCGATCGGGCCGGCGGCGGCCGGCGCCTCGGCCTGGGGCGCCTCGGCCTTCGCGGCGTCGGCCTTGGGCGCCTCGGCGGCCTCGGGGGCCTGCTCGGCCTTGGGCGCGGCGGCGGCCTCGCCGGCCGCCTCCACTTCCAGGATGACCGTGCCCTCGGCGATCTTGTCGCCCACCTTGACCTTGACCGACTTCACCACGCCCGCGGCCGAGGCCGGAATCTCCATCGATGCCTTATCGGACTCCACCGTGATCAGGCTTTGCTCGGCCTTGATCGTGTCGCCCGCCGATACCAGCACCTCGATGACTTCCACCTCCTTGAAGTCACCGATGTCCGGTACCTTGATTTCCACGATATTGCTCATGTCTGTTTACCCTCAGGCGTGATGCGGGTTGGCTTTGTTCGGGTTGATGCCGTACTTCTTGATGGCTTCGGCGACCTTGGCGGCCGGAATCTTGCCCTCGTCGGCCAGCGCGCGCAGCGAGGCCAGCACCACGAAGTGGCGGTCGACCTCGAAATGCTCGCGCAGCTTGTAACGGAAGTCCGAGCGGCCAAAACCGTCGGTTCCCAGCACCTTGTAGGTACGGTCCTTGGGCACGAACGGGCGGATCTGGTCGGCGAACAACTTCATGTAGTCCGTCGAGGCGATGATCGGGCCTTCGCTCTTGGCCAGCTGCGTGGTCACGTACGGCACCTGCTGCTTGCCTTCCGGATGCAGCAGGTTGTGGCGCTCGGCGTCCAGGCCGTCGCGGCGCAGCTCGGTGAAGCTGGTCACGCTCCAGATATCGGACGCCACGCCCCAGTCGGCTTCCAGCAGTTCCTGGGCCGCCATCACTTCGCGCAGGATGGTGCCCGAACCCATCAGCTGCACGCGCTGCTTGCCCTTGCCGTGCGACTTCAGCTTGTACATGCCGCGGATGATGCCTTCCTCGTCGCCGGCGGTCAGGCCCGGCTGCGGGTAGTTCTCGTTCATCACGGTCAGGTAGTAGTAGACGTTCTCCTGGTCCTCCACCATGCGCTTGAGGCCATGCTGGATGATGACGGCCAGCTCATGGGCGAACGTCGGGTCGTACGAGACGCAGTTCGGGATGGTCGAGGCCAGCAGGTGGCTGTGCCCGTCCTCGTGCTGCAGGCCCTCGCCGTTGAGCGTGGTGCGCCCGGCGGTGCCGCCCAGCAGGAAGCCGCGCGCCTGCATGTCGCCGGCCGCCCAGGCCAGGTCGCCCACGCGCTGGAACCCGAACATCGAGTAATAGATGTAGAACGGCACCATGATGCGGTTGTTGGTGGAGTACGACGTGGCCGCCGCCATCCACGAGCTCATCGCGCCCGCTTCGTTGATGCCCTCCTGCAGCAGCTGGCCGTCGGCCGACTCCTTGTAGTACATGACCTGGTCCTTGTCGACCGGGGTGTACTTCTGGCCTTCGGGCGCATAGATGCCGATCTGGCGGAACAGCCCTTCCATGCCGAAGGTGCGCGACTCGTCGGCCAGGATGGGCACCACGCGCGGACCGAGGTCCTTGTCGCGCAGGATCTGGTTGAGCACCCGCACGAAAGCCTGGGTGGTGGAGATCTCGCGCCCTTCCGCGGTGGGCTCGAGCACGGCCTTGAAGGCGTCCAGGGCCGGCGCCTTCAGTTGCTCGTCGGCCTTGGCGCGGCGCTTGGGCAGGTAGCCGCCCAGCGCCTTGCGGCGCTCGTGCAGGTACTGCATTTCGGGCGAATCTTCGGCCGGCTTGTAGTACGGCAGCTCTTCCAGCTTGTCGTCGGGAATCGGGATGCCGAAGCGGTCGCGGAACTCGCGGATCGAGTCGAGCTCCAGCTTCTTCTGCTGGTGGGTGGGGTTCTTGGCCTGGCCGACATGGCCCATGCCGTAGCCCTTGATGGTCTTGGCCAGGATCACGGTGGGCTGGCCGGCGTGCTTGCTGGCCGCGTCGAACGCCGCATAGACCTTGTGGGGGTCATGGCCGCCGCGGTTCAGGCGCCAGATGTCCTCGTCGCTCATGCGCGCGACCATCTCCAGCAGCTTGGGATGCTTGCCGAAGAAGTGCTCGCGCACGTACTTGCCGTCGTTGGCCTTGTACGCCTGGTATTCGCCGTCGACGGCCTCTTCCATGATGCGGCGCAGGATGCCTTCCTTGTCGTGCGCCAGCAGCGGGTCCCAGTAGCCGCCCCAGATCAGCTTGATGACGTTCCAGCCCGAGCCGCGGAAGTCGCCTTCCAGCTCCTGGATGATCTTGCCGTTGCCGCGCACCGGGCCGTCCAGGCGCTGCAGGTTGCAGTTGATGACGAAAATCAGGTTGTCCAGCTTCTCGCGCGCGGCCAGGGCGATGGCGCCCAGCGATTCGGGCTCGTCCATCTCGCCGTCGCCGCAGAACACCCACACCTTGCGGTTGCTGGTGTCGGCGATGCCGCGGGCATGCAGGTACTTCAGGAAACGGGCCTGGTAGATGGCCATCAGCGGGCCCAGGCCCATCGACACCGTGGGGAACTGCCAGAAATCCGGCATCAGCTTGGGGTGCGGATAGGAAGACAGGCCCTTGCCGTCGACTTCCTGGCGGAAATGGTTGAGCTGGTCCTCGGTCAGGCGGCCTTCCAGGTAGGCGCGGCCGTACATGCCCGGCGAGGTATGGCCCTGGAAGTACACCAGGTCGCCGCCGTGCTCTTCGGTCTCGCCATGCCAGAAATGGTTCTGGCCGCAGCCGATCATGGTGGCCAGCGAGGCGAACGAGGCGATATGGCCGCCCAGGTCGCCGCCGTCGGGCGGGTTGTGCTTGTTGGCGCGCACCACCATCGCCATGGCGTTCCAGCGCACGTACGAGCGGATGCGGGCTTCCAGCTCCAGGTTGCCGGGATGGGCAGGCTCCAGCCCCGGCGGAATCGTGTTCACGTAGGCGGTGTTCGGCGAGAACGGGATATGGGCGCCGGAACGGCGCGCCTCGTCGATCAGACGCTCCAGCAGGTAGTGCGCGCGCTGCGGTCCTTCACGGTCGAGGACGGCGGCCAATGCTTCCAGCCATTCCTGTGTCTCGAGGGTGTCTTCGTCATTGGCGGCCGCTAGGGCGCCAGCCTGGGCGAAAGAGGACATCGTGTGTCTCCTGTTGGGGTTTCTGGCCGCTTCCCGGCTTATCAGTGTGCGGGGCGCAAGGGTTGCCGGATGCCGGATACCATGTTACGCGTGGGTTGCGGACGGCTGCATTGTGCCGAAGCCGGCATTCTAAGTAGCAAGATTAACCCGTCGCAAGGAAATTTTCATGTTGCGGTACGGCATTTCATAATACAAAATCCGCTGTAGCGACAGTTATCGCGGAAATCCCCTTCCCCGGCAAGCAACAAGCCGCAACAGGCTCTAAAATGCCGGCTCCAACGGCAAGAAGTCCATGTCCAGCCCGCCCAAGTCCAATATTCCGATGTCGTTCCGTGACCACGCCCGCGCGCGCAGGCGTGGCGTGTACTGGCTGACGCCGGCGCTCGTGCTCGTCCTCTATATATGTGTGATGGGCGTGTTCTTCTGGCTGCAGCGCATCCACGACGACAGCGTCATGTTCGTCACCATCGACCAGGAGCTGCGCCAGCAGCGGCTGATCTGGGTGGTGCTGGCGCTGTCCTGCGTCATCGTGATCAGCCTGCTGATGCTGTGGCGCTATACGCGCTTTCGCTCCGAGGCCGAGGCCGCCCTGATCGCCGAGACGGGCTTTCGCCGCGCGATGGAGAACTCCATGTCCACCGGCATGCGGGTGCTGGATATGGAGGGACGCATCGCCTACGTCAATCCGGCGTTCTGCCGCATGATAGGCTGGAACGAAGCCGACCTGATCGGCCGCAGCCCGCCCTTTCCGTACTGGGTGCCCGGCCGCCACGAGCAGCACCAGCACACGCTGGAGGTGCTGACCTCGGGCAAGACGCCCAGCAGCGGGCTGGAGGTCGAGGCGCAGCGCCGCGACGGCTCGCGCTTCACGGCGCGCATGTACGTCTCGCCCCTGCTCGACCCCAACGGCGACCAGATCGGCTGGATGACCTCCATGACCGACATCACCGAACCCAAGCGCATCCGCGAGGCCCTGACCGCCGCGCACGAACGCTTCATGACCGTGCTCGAAGGCCTGGACGACGCCATCTCGGTCACCGCCGACACCCACGACGGACTGGAACTGCTGTTCGCCAACCGCACCTACCGGCGCGTGTTCGGCGCCCAGACCGGCGGCCACGACGAGCTGCTGGCCGGTCGGCGCGGCCGCTTCACCGACGAGTCGGTGGAGGTGTTCGCCCCCTCGGTGCAGCGCTGGTTCGAGGTGCACCACCGCATGCTGGCCTGGACCGACGGCCGCCGCGTGCGCATGCAGGTGGCGCGCGACATCACCGAGCGCCGCGTCCACGAGGAAGCCTCGCGCGTGCAGCAGGAGAAGATCCAGCTCACCAGCCGCCTGACCACCATGGGCGAGATGGCCTCGTCGCTGGCGCACGAGCTGAACCAGCCGCTGACCGCCATCGCCAACTACAGCATGGGCGCGGTGGCGCTGGTCAAGGCCGGCCACACCAGCCCCAACATGCTGCTGCCGGCGCTGGAGAAGGCCGCCTCGCAGGCCGAGCGAGCCGGCAAGATCATCAGCCGCATCCGCGAGTTCGTCAAACGCAGCGAACCGCGCCGCCAGCGGGTGGCGATCAGCCGCATCGTCGACAACGCCATCGGGTTCGCCGAGATCGACGCGCGCAAGCGCCGCATCCGCATCGAGCGCTTCGTGCCCTCGAACGCGCCCGACGTGCTGGCCGACCCCATCCTGATCGAACAGGTGCTGCTGAACCTGCTCAAGAATGGCCTGGAGGCCATGGAAAAGAGCGAGTCCGACGAGCTGAAAGTGGCCGTCATCCCGCACGAGCAGCACATCGAGGTGGCGGTGGTCGATCGCGGCCATGGGCTGCCCGAGCCGGAGCGCCTGTTCGAACCGTTCTTCAGCACCAAGTCGCAAGGACTGGGCATGGGGCTGAACATTTGCCGTACCATTATCGAGTCGCACCACGGCCGTCTGTGGGCGGATCCCAATCCTGCCGGCGGCACCATTTTCCGCTTTACACTGCCCTGCGCCACGCCCCAGTCGCAGGCACAGAACGACCAGTCCGAGGAGTTGCACGCATGAACACGCCCCACCTGTCGAGCACCGTATTCATAGTTGACGACGACGAAGCCGTGCGCGATTCCCTGCGCTGGCTGCTGGAAGCCAACGGCTACCGCGTACGCGCCTACGCCAGCGGCGAGAATTTCCTGGACGAGTACGACGCCAGCCAGATCGGCGTGCTGATCGCCGACGTGCGCATGCCGGGCATGAGCGGCCTGGAACTGCAGGAGCAGCTGATCGCCCGCAACGCCCCGCTGCCCATCGTGTTCATCACCGGCCACGGCGACGTGCCGATGGCGGTGTCGACCATGAAAAAGGGCGCCGTGGACTTCCTGGAAAAGCCGTTCAACGAATCCGACCTGCGCGAGATCGTGGCCCGCATGCTGGAGCAGGCGGTGCAGCGGATCAGCAAGTTCCAGGCGCAGAAAGACCACGAAGCCATGCTTGCCCGCCTGACGGCGCGCGAGCAACAGGTGCTGGAGCGCATCGTCGCCGGCCGCTTGAACAAGCAGATCGCCGACGACCTGGGCATCAGCATCAAGACCGTCGAGGCGCACCGCGCCAACATCATGGAAAAACTTGAAGTGACCACCGTAGCAGACCTGATGAAAGTGGCCCTGGCCAAACCCGAGGCCCACGCATGACCGCACGCATCATCGACGGCGCCGCCCTGTCGCAGCGCATTCGCGAAGAAGTCGCCCAGCGCGTGCAGGCGCTGACGGCCAAGGGCGTGCGCCCCGGCCTGGCGGTCGTGCTGGTGGGCGACGACCCCGCCTCGCAAGTCTATGTGCGCAACAAGGTCGCCGCCTGCGAGAAGGCCGGCCTGCATTCGGTCAAGGAGCAATACCCGGCCGACCTCACCGAGGCCCAGTTGCTCGAACGCATCGACGCGCTCAACCGCGACCCGTCCATCCACGGCATCCTGGTGCAGCTGCCGCTGCCCAGGCACATGGACGCGCACAAGGTGATCGAGGCCATTGCCGCCGAGAAGGACGTCGACGGTTTCCACATCAGCAATGCCGGCCTGCTCATGACCGGCCAGCCGCTGTTTCGCCCCTGCACGCCCTACGGCGTGATGAAGATGCTCGAATCCGAAGGCGTGGCCCTGCGCGGCGCCGAGGCGGTCATCGTGGGCGCCAGCAATATCGTCGGCAAGCCGATGGCGATGCTGCTGCTGCAGGCGGGCGCGACCATCACCATCTGCAACTCCAAGACCCGCGACCTGGGCGCCCAGACGCGCCGCGCCGACGTGCTGGTGGTGGCCACCGGCAAGCCCGGCATGATCGACGGCTCGATGATCAAGCCCGGCGCCGTGGTCATCGACGTCGGCATCAACCGCGGCGCCGACGGCAAGTTGTGCGGCGACGTCGACATGGCCTCGGCCCGCGAAGTGGCCGGCGCCATCTCGCCGGTGCCCGGCGGCGTCGGCCCCATGACCATCGCCATGCTGCTGGTCAATACGGTTGAAGCGGCCGAACGCGCTGCCGCGTAAGGCCCTGCCCCACGCAGCCAGGCGCGCCGCGCCTGGCATGCCCGCCTTGCAATCCGCCCGTCCGTCCCCACTCTCATGGCATGCGCGCCCTTCGGGCCGCGCCCGCTCGTCCACGGAATTCCCAAGCCCATGACCCAGAATCCCCTGCTTGCGCCGGTCGCCGACCTGGTCGACTACGCCGCCGTCAAACCCGAACACATCGTGCCGGCCGTCCAGGCCCTGCTGGATATCGCCCGCGCGGCGGTCAAACACGCGGCCGACCCGGCCCTGCCCGCCACCTGGGACGCCGTGGTGGCGCCCCTGGACAGCGCATCCGAGCGCCTGTGGCGCGCCTGGTCGGTGGCCGGCCACCTGAACGCGGTGGTCAACACGCCCGTGCTGCGCGAGGCCTACAACGCCGCGCTGCCGCTGGTCACCGAGTTCTCCACCTGGGTCGGCCTGCACGAAGGCCTGTATCGCCAGTACCAGCGCCTGCAGGCCGCCGAGGATTTCGCGGCCTGGCCGCCGGTGCGCCGCCGCGTGGTCGAGCTGGCGCTGCGCGACTTCCGCCTCAGCGGCGTCGAGCTGCAAGGGGCCGCGCGCGAACGCTACGCCGAGATCTCCGACCGCGAGGCCCAGGCATCGCAGAAGTTCTCCGAGAACGTGCTCGACGCCATCGACGCGTGGTCGCTGCTGGTCGACGACCAGGCGCGCCTGGACGGCATCCCGGCCGACGTGCTGGCCGCGGCGCGCAAGGCGGCCGAGGACGATGGCGCCACCGGCTGGAAGCTGACGCTGAAAATGCCCTGCTACCTGCCCGTCATGCAGTACGCGCGCGACCGCGCCCTGCGCGAAACCCTGTACCGCGCGTACGGCACCGTCGCGTCCGAACATGGCGACGCCGCCTACGACAACTCGCCGCTGATCGAAGAACTGCTGCAGCTGCGCGCCGACGAAGCCGGGCTGCTGCAGTACCCCACCTTCGCCGCCCTGCGCCTGCAGACCCGCATGGCGCGCGACGCCACCGAAGTCGTGGACTTCCTGCGCGACCTGGCGCGCCGCGCCAAGCCGTACGCCGAACGCGACCTGGCCGAATTGCAGGCCTTCGCCGCCGGCGAGCTGGGCCTGGCCGAGCTGCAGCCCTGGGATGTGCCCTTCGCCGCCGAGCGGCTGCGCGAGTCGCGCTATGCCTATTCGGAAGACGAGATCAAGCAGTACTTCACCGAGCCGCGCGTGCTGGCGGGCCTGTTCGAGGTCATCGAGACGCTGTTCGACGTGCGCCTGCGCGAAGTGCCGGTGTCGTCCTGGCATGCCGACGTGCGCGGCGTGCGGGTCGAAAGCCCGGCCGGCGCGACGCTGGGTCATCTTTACCTCGACCTGTACGCGCGCGCCGGCAAGCAAAGCGGCGCCTGGGTCGACAGCGAGCGCAGCCGACGCCGCGTGCAAGGCGATCTGCAGACGCCGGTCGCCTACCTGACCTGCAACTTCTCGCGCCCCAATGGCGACAAGGCCGCGCTGCTCACGCACGATGACGTCATCACGCTGTTCCACGAAACCGGCCACGCGCTGCACGCCCTGCTGTCCGAAGTGGACGAGCCCGGCGCGGCGGCGTTCGCCAGCGTCGAATGGGACGCCATCGAACTGCCGTCGCAGTTCATGGAGAACTTCTGCTGGGAATGGAGCGTGGTGCAGAAGCTGTCGGCCCATGTCGAAAC
This sequence comes from Bordetella bronchiseptica, assembly GCF_900636925.1. Lineage (NCBI taxonomy): Bacteria > Pseudomonadati > Pseudomonadota > Betaproteobacteria > Burkholderiales > Alcaligenaceae > Bordetella > Bordetella bronchiseptica. Next base: position 2,304,739 of record NZ_LR134326.1, on the reverse strand, counting down.
CGGCCAGCCGCTGCCGCGCGATCTCTACGACCGCCTGGTGGCGGCGCGCAACTTCCAGAGCGGCATGCAGACCGTGCGCCAGATCGAGTTCGCGCTGTTCGACATGATGCTGCACGACCGCCCGCAAGGCGCGCCCATCGCCGACGTGCTGGCGCTGCTGCAGCAGGTGCGCCAGGAAGTCGCAGTGCTGTTCCCGCCCGCGTGGCATCGCCTGCCCCACAGCTTCTCGCACCTGTTTGCCGGCGGTTATGGCGCCGGGTACTACAGCTACAAGTGGGCCGAGGTGCTGTCGGCCGACGCGTACGAAGCCTTCGAGGAAGCCGCCCGCCAGGGCGAGCCGGCCGCCACCACGCTGGACGGCGCCACCGGCGCGCGCTTTCGCAAGGAAATCCTCGCCGTCGGCGGCGCCCGCCCCGCCGCCGACTCCTTCCGCGCCTTCCGCGGCCGCGAACCCCGCATCGACGCCCTGCTGCGGCACAGCGGCATGCAAGCCTGACCTCTCAGGTGCCTGTCCCCGCATGAAGCCTGACCTCTCAGGTGCCTGTCCCCGCGGGGACTGGCACCTGCTGACTTCTGACGCCTGACGCCTCAGGTGCCTGTCCCCGCGGGGACAGGCACCTCTGCCCCCCTCCCCCCGCGCCCCTCCCGCCCCGACGCGGTAGAATCCCCAGGTCCTTCCCACTCATGCGCGCGCCGCATCGGCGCCTGGCTGTATCTACCATGTACTCACCTCTTTCCGGCCGCGCGTGGCGCGGCCTGCTCCTGGCGATGTTGATGCTGCTGGCGGCGTGCAGCGAACGTTCGGCGGATTGGTCGCTGTACAACGTCAAGGGCCATCTGCCCGACCTGAAGTTCAGCCTGCCGGGCGCGCACGGCAAGACCGTCAGCAGCGACGACCTCAAGGGCAAGACGGTATTGCTGTTCTTCGGCTACGCCAGCTGCCCCGACGTCTGCCCCACCACCATGGCGCAACTGACGGCGGTGCTGCAGCAACTGGGCGAGCAGGCCAGGGACGTGCGCATCCTGTTCGTCAGCGTCGACCCGCATCGCGATACCCCGGACATCCTGCAGGCCTATGTCAATGCGTTCAACAACAACGCGATCGGCGTGACCGGCAACGAAAAGCAGATCGCCGACCTGGCGCGGCGCTATCGGGTGGCCTACCAGATCGAGAAGCCCAAGCCGGGCGACGACGCCGATATCTACGACGTCACCCACAGCCGCGGCGTCTATATCTTCGACAACCAGGGCAAGGCGCGCCTGCTGGCCTCCGACACGGACACCATCGACACCATGGTCAAGGACCTGCGCCAGCTCATCGCGCAGACCCAATGATCCGGACCGCGCCCCAGGGCGCGGTTGTTGCTTTTGCGCCCCACCGCGCGGCAATCCCCTGCGGTCGTACGTGTTGTTACAGCGTCGGGCGCACGGCCATGGGTATCATGGCCGCACCATTTCGCCACCACGAAGGAGCGCGCGTATGAGCATCATCATCATGATCATCGTCGGGTTTGTCGTCGGACTGATCGCCCGGGCCATCATGCCGGGAGACCAGAACATGGGCTACATCATGACGACGATCCTGGGCATCATCGGATCGGTGGTCGCCGGTTTCCTGGGCCAGCAACTGGGCTGGTACGCACCGGGCGAACCCGCGGGCTGGATCGGTTCGGTCGTCGGCGCGATCATCGTGTTGTTCGTCGTGGGCCTGGTCGCCAAGAAGCGCGCCTGACCCCCGCCACTGCGCAAACAGACAGGCCGGCATCTTGCCGGCCTGTCTGTTTTGGACGGCCGCGCGCGATCAGCCGGCCTGCGCCGCCGCCACCGTGCGCTCGGACCAGCCGCCGCCCAGCGCCTTGTAGAGCTGGATCAGGTTGGACAGGCGCGCCAGCCGCGTCTCGACCAGCGTCTGCTGCGCCGTATACAGCGAACGCTGCGAATCCAGCACGCTGAGATAGTTGTCGATGCCCTGCTGGTAACGCTGCTGCGACAGGTCGTAGGCGCGCTGGTTGGCCTGCACCAGCAGTTCCTGCGACCGGATCTGCTCCTGCAATGTGCCGCGGCCGGCCAGCGCGTCGGAGACCTCGCGGAACCCGCTCTGGATGGCCTGCTCGTAGCGCGCGATGCCGATATCCTTCTGGATCTTGGCCAGGTCCAGGCTGGCGCGCAGCGCCCCGCCCGCGAAGATCGGCACGCTGATCTGCGGCGCGAAACTCCAGGCGCCCGACCCGGCATCGAACAGGCCGCCCAGGCTGGCGCTGGCCGTGCCGGCCGAGCCGGTCAGGCTGATGCGCGGGAAGAACGCCGCGCGCGCCGCGCCGATGCTGGCGTTGGCGGCTTGCAGCTGGTGCTCCGCCGCGCGGATATCCGGCCGGCGCGCGAGCAGATCCGACGGCAGGCCCGCCGGCAGGTCGGCCAGGACCACGCCATCGGGCAGCGCCACGGCCTGGTCCAGCTGCGCGCCGATCCCGGCCGGCAGCGGCTGGCCCACCAGCAGCACCAGCGCGTTGCGGTCCTGCGCCGCCATGCGCGTGTACTGCGACAGATTGCGCTCGGCGGTGCGCAGCGAAATCTCGGCCTGGCTCAGGTCCAGTTCGGTCGCCACGCCCAGGTCGTAGCTCTGGCGGGTCAGCTTGTACGACTCCTGCTGGGCCGCCAGCGTCTGGCGCGTCAGCGCCAGCAGTTCCTGGTCGGCGCGCAGGGTCAGGTAGGCGTTGGCGGTCTCGGCCACCAGCGTCAGCTGGGTGGCCAGGCGCGTTTCGTCCTGGGCCAGATAGAGCTGCAGCGCCTGCTCGCTGAGGCTGCGGATGCGCCCGAACAGGTCCAGCTCCCAGGTCGACAGGCTGGCGCCGACCTGATAGCTGCGGCTGATGCCGGCCTGTCCGCTCGGGTTGAGGTCGGCCGGGGTGCGCTGCACCGAGCCGGTGCCGCCCACGCCCACGCTGGGCGCGAGATCGGCGCGCTGGATGCGGTACTGCGCGCGCGCCGCCTCCACGTTGAGCGCGGCGACCCGCAGGTCGCGGTTGTTGGCCAGCGACAGCGCCAGCAGTTCCTGCAGCAGCGGGTCGCCGAAGAAGTCGCGCCAGCCCACGTCGGCGGCGGCCGGCGCGCCCGCGGCGGCCTGGCCCGGCGCGCCGTAGGCCGGGCCGGACGGATAGGCCGCGTCGACCGGCGCCTGCGGGCGCTCGTAGGTGGGCGCCAGCGAGCAGCCGGCCAGGGCCGTGGCCACGGCAAGGGACAACAAGGTTCTCATGACGGCAGGTTTCATTGCGGCTGTCCTCCGTGCGTGGCCGGCTGGGCGCCGCCATGCGGGTCGTCGTCCTCGCGGTTCTCCGAGGCGCGCTTGACCTTGAACAGGCGCAGGGTAAGGACAAAGAACAGGGGCACGAAGAAGATCGCCAGGAAGGTGCCGGTGAGCATGCCGCCGATCACGCCCGTGCCGATGGCGTTCTGGCTGCCCGAGCCGGCGCCCGTGGAAATGGCCAGCGGCACCACGCCCAGGATGAACGCCAGCGACGTCATCAGGATGGGGCGCAGACGCTGGCGCGCGGCGTGCACCGCCGCCTCGGTCAGGCTGGCGCCCTCCTCGTAGTGCTCCTTGGCGAACTCCACGATCAGGATGGCGTTCTTGGCGGCCAGCCCGATGGTGGTCAGCAGCCCCACCTGGAAGTACACGTCGTTGGACAGGCCCCGCGTCAGGGTGGCCAGCAAGGCCCCCACCACGCCCAGCGGCACCACCAGCATCACCGCGGTGGGAATGCTCCAGCTTTCATAGAGCGCGGCCAGGCACAGGAACACCACGATCAGCGAGATCGCGTACAGCGCCGGCGCCTGCGCGCCCGACAGGCGCTCCTCGAACGACAGGCCGGTCCAGTCGTAGCCGATGCCCAGCGGCAGCTTGTCGGCCAGCCGCTCCATCTCGGCCATGGCGTCGCCCGAGCTGTAGCCCGGCGCGGCCTGGCCCTGGATGTTGTACGACGGCACGCCGTTGTAGCGGTTCAGCTTCTGCGGCCCGAAGGTCCATTGCGCCGACGAGAAGGCCGAGAACGGCACCATGTCGCCCGCGTTGTTGCGCACGTACCATTTGTCCAGGTCCTGCGGCAGCATGCGCGACGATGCCTCGCCCTGCACGAACACCTTCTTGACCCGGCCGCGGTCGATGAAATCATTGACGTAGGACGAGCCCCAGGCGGTGGCCAGCGTGTTGTTGATCTCGGTGATCGACACGCCGAGCGCGCGCGCCTTCTCGCGGTCGATGTCCAGCTGGTACTGCGGCGCGTCCTCGATGCCGTTGGGGCGCACGGCCACCAGCATGGGACTTGCGCCGGCCTCTTGCAGCAGCTGGTTGCGCGCCGCCAGCAGCTTCTCGTGGCCGACGCCGGCGCGGTCCTGCAGCTGGAAGTCGAAGCCGGTGGCGTTGCCCAGCTCCATCACCGCGGGCGGCGCGAACACGGCCGCCTGCGCGTCGCGCAACTCGGCGCGGAACTTGGCATTGGCGCGCGCGGCCACCGCGGCGGCGCGGTGCTCGGCGCCCTTGCGTTCGTTCCAGTCGCGCAGCTTGATGAACAGGATGGCGGCGTTCTGCCCGCGGCCGCCGAAGCTAAAGCCGTTGACCGCGAACACCGAGGCCACCGACTCCTTCTCGTCTTCCAGCAGGTACTTGACCGCCGCGTCGATGGTGGCCTGGGTGCGTTCGCTGGTGGCGCCGGCCGGCGCCTGCACCTGGGCGAACAGGATGCCCTGGTCTTCGTCCGGCAGGAACGCGGTGGGAATGCGCATGAACATCCAAGCCATACCCAGCAGGATCACCACGTAGATCAGCAACAGGCGCTTGGTGCGCCCCATGCTGCGGGCCACGTTGTTGGCATAGGCCTGGCTGGAACGCTCGAAGGTGCGGTTGAACCAGCCGAAAAAGCCCTTCTTGGAGCCATGGTGGCCCTTCGGGATGGGTTTGAGCATGGTGGCGCACAGCGCCGGCGTGAAGACAATGGCCACCACCACCGACAGCACCATGGACGAAACAATGGTGATGGAGAACTGGCGATAGATCACCCCGGTGGAACCGCCGAAGAACGCCATGGGCACGAACACCGCCGCCAGCACCATGGCGATACCGATCAGCGCGCCGGTGATCTGGCTCATCGACTTGCGGGTGGCCTGCCTGGGCGACAGCCCCTCCTCGGCCATCACGCGCTCGACGTTCTCGACCACCACGATGGCGTCGTCGACCAGCAGGCCGATGGCCAGCACCATGCCGAACATGGTCAGCGTGTTGATCGAATAGCCGAACGCCGCCAGCACCCCGAACGTGCCCAGCAGCACCACCGGCACGGCCAGCGTGGGGATGAGCGTGGCGCGCACGTTCTGCAGGAACAGGTACATCACCAGGAAGACCAGCAGCACCGCTTCGAACAGCGTCTTGACCACGCCCTCGATCGACAGGCTGACGAACGGCGTGGTGTCGTACGGATACACCACGTCCATGCCCGGCGGGAAGTACGGCTTGAGGCCGTTGATGGTCTCGCGCACCGCCTGGGCGGTATCGAGCGCGTTGGCGCCGCTGGCCAGCTTGATGGCCAGGCCCGAGGCGGGCTTGCCGTTGTAATAGCTGTCGATGGCGTACGTCTGCGCGCCCAGCTCGATGCTGGCCACGTCCTTCAGGCGCACCTGCGAGCCGTCGCTATTGACCTTGAGCAGGATGCGGCCGAAGGCTTCCGGGGTCTGCAGCCGCGACGGTCCGATCACCGTGGCGTTGAGCTGCTGGCCGCGCACCGCCGGCTGGCCGCCCAGCTGCCCGGACGAGACCTGCACGTTCTGCTCGCGGATCGCGGTGGTGACGTCGGAGGCGGTCAGGCCGAAATTGACCAGTTTCTCGGGGCTGATCCATATGCGCATGGCGTATGGCGCGCCGAACAGCTGGAAGTCGCCCACGCCGGGCGTGCGGCTGATCGGGTCCTGGATGTACGAGGCCACGTAGTCGGCCAGGTCGGACTTGTCCATGGTGCCGTCGGTGGACACGAAGCCGGCGACGATCAGGAAGTTCTTGGTGGCCTTGGTGACGCGGATGCCCTGCTGCTGCACTTCCAGCGGCAGCAGCGGCTGGGCCACCGCCAGCTTGTTCTGCACCTGCACCTGCGCCGTATCCGGGTTGGTGCCCTGCGAGAACGTGAGCGTGATCGACATGCTGCCGTCGGAATTGCTTTCCGACGAGATGTACTGCAGGTTGTCGATGCCGTTCATCTGCTGCTCGATGACCTGCACCACCGTGTCCTGCACGGTCTGGGCCGAGGCGCCAGGATAGGTCACGTTGATGCTGATGGCGGGCGGCGCGATGTTCGGATATTGCGCGACCGGCAGGCTCAGGATGGAGAGCGCGCCGGCCATCATCAGCACAATCGCGATCACCCAGGCGAACACCGGCCTGTCGATGAAAAACTTTGCCATGCGGGAACTCCCTTACTTCGCGGCGGCCGGTTGCGCGGCGGCCTTGGATGCGGGCGGACTCCATTCGGCCGCCTTGACCTCGGCGCCTGGACGCACGGATTGCAGGCCTTCGACGATCACGCGGTCGCCGGCGGCCAGGCCGCTGCTCACCAGCCATTGGTCGCCGATGGCGCGGTCGGTCTTGAGCGTGCGCAGTTCGACCTTGTTCTCGGCGTTGACCACCAGCGCGGTGGGCAGGCCGCGCTGGTTGCGCGTGACGCCGCGCTGCGGCACCAGCAGGCCCTCGGACGCCACGCCCTCGGCCAGCCGGGCGCGCACGAACATCCCCGGCAGCAGCTTGCGCTGCGGATTGGGGAACACGGCGCGCAGCAGCACCGAGCCGGTGCCCGGGTCGACGGTGACCTCCGAGAATTGCAGCTTGCCGTCCTGGTCGTACTGCGTGCCGTCTTCCAGCGTCAGCGTCACGCGCGCCGACTGCTCGCCAGCCTCGCGCTGCAGCAAACCGCTGTCCAGGGCGCTTTTCAGGCGTAGCAGCTGCACGCTGGACTGCGTCACGTCGACGTAGATGGGGTCGATCTGCTGGACCGCCGCGACCGCCGCGCTCTGGTTGGCCGTCACCAGCGCGCCTTCGGTGACGTTGGAGCGGCCGATGATGCCGCCGATCGGCGCCAGCACCTTGGTATAGACCAGGTTGATGCGCGCGGTGTCCAGCGCAGCCTTGGCCGCCAGGACGTCGGCCGAGGCCTGGTCGCGCGCGGCGACCGCGTCATCGTAGGCCTGCCGGCTGACCGCCCGCGTATCGACCAGCGGCTTGTAGCGCTGCACCAGCAAGGTGGCGGTCTTCAGCTGCGCCTGGACGCGCGCCAGCGCGGCCCGCCGGCTGTCGACCTCGGCCTGGTACAGCGCCGGATCGATCTGGTAGAGCTGCTGGCCGGCGGCGACTTCGCCGCCTTCGGTGAACAGGCGCTTCTGGACGATGCCGCTGACCTGCGGACGCACTTCGGCGATGCGGTAGGCGGCGGTGCGGCCAGGCAATTCGCTGGACAGCGCCACCGACTGGGTTTTCAGGGTGACCACCCCGACCTGCGGTTGCCCGCCTTGCTGCGCCGCCTGCTGTTCCTTGCCGCATGCGGCCAGCGTCAGGGTCAATGCCGCCAAGGAAAGCGCGGCGATGCCGCGCCCGACCAGATAGTTATTCTTCATAGCTTGCCTTTCCATTCAAACCAAGCGCCGGGATGCCTGTGCGCACCCGTTGCTCGCCACAACGCATAAAAGGAAACACACCGCCTCCGCCATGCGGGTTTGCCGGCCGGCTTGGTGCTGCGCTGCAAAACGAGCATTTTGCGTTATCCCGCGGTGGAAACAAACAACTTGTTTTCGAAAACATCATTCCAAATATGGGACAATTTCATATTCCGCCCTCTCACCATCCGCCATGAACCGTTTGCAAGGCATGGAACTCTTCGTCGAAGTGGCCAGGACGCTCAGCTTCAGCCGCGCCGCCGAGAACCTGGCCATTCCCAAATCCACCCTGTCGCGCCAGGTGGCCGAACTGGAGCGTTCGGTCGGCCTGAGGCTGCTCAGCCGTACCACGCGCCGGGTCGAGCTGACCGAAGCCGGGCAGCTTTACTTCGAGCGCTGCCAGCGCATCGTGGCCGAAGCCCGCATCGCCCATGAAGAGCTGCAGAACCTGGTCGAGACGCCGTCCGGTCCGCTGCGCGTGAACATGCCGGCCGACTTCGGCACCGACTTCCTGTCCGAGGCGTTCACGGAGTTCTCGCGCCGCTACCCCGAGGTCACCTTCTACCTGGACCTGGCCAGCCCCGAGCACGCCGAGCGGGTTTTCCAGACCTGCGATGTGTCGATCGAAATCGGCGATCTGCCCGACTCCACCCACATCGCCCGCCTGCTGGGCGTGCTGCCGGCCCACCTGTATGCGTCGCCCGATTACCTGGCGCGCCACGGCGAACCGCAACACCCCGACGACCTGCCCCGCCACGAATGCATTCAGTTCCGCGCCGGCACGGGCCGCGTCACGCGCTGGCCCCTGAACAGCGGCGAGCGCCACGTCGAGATCACCCCGGGCAACCGCTTTTCGGTCAACAGCGTGTCGATGGTGCGCAACCTGGCCACGCTGGGCGCCGGCATCGCGATCCTGGCGCCCATGGGCAATGTGCGCGAGGACATCGAATCGGGCCGTCTCAAGCGCATCCTGCCCGATTGGCTGGCCGGGCCGTTCCCGGTCTACGCGGTCACGGACACCCGCATGCTGCCGGCCAAGACCCGCATCTTCGTGGAATTCCTGATGGAGCGTCTGAGCAACAAGACACTGGCAGGCCAGAATAACCCGGCGTTTTTAAATTTGCGTTAATCGCCGGGCCGGCGGCGGCCGCTTGGAAATCGACTGAAACGGTTACGTCGCTCAGAAGCGTTCGTCGGCGCGCAGATAGCGCCATTGGCCCACCGGCAGGTCGCCCAGCGACACCCGGCCGATGCGCACCCGTTTCAAGCCCACCACCCGCAGCCCCACCAGCTCGCACATGCGGCGAATCTGGCGTTTCTTGCCCTCGCGCAGCACGAACCGCAGCTGGTCGGCGTTCTGCCAGCGCACCTGGGCGGGGCGCAATGGCTTGCCGTCCAGCGACAGGCCGTGGTTGAGCAGCGCCAGCCCCGCCTCGGACAGGCGGCCCTGCACCCGCACCAGGTATTCCTTGTCGACCTCGGAGTCTTCGCCGATCAGCTTCTTGGCGATACGGCCATCCTGCGTGAGGACCAGCAAGCCCTGCGAGTCGATGTCGAGCCGCCCGGCCACGGCCAGGCCCTGCAGCTGGCCGCGCTCGAAGCGCAGGGGCGCGCGGTCGCCCGCATAGCGCGAGCGCGCGTCGATCAGCGCCACCGCCGGGGTGTAGCCTTTCTCGGCCTGTCCCGATACATAGCCCACGGGCTTGTGCAGCAAGATGGTGACACGCGCGGTCTGGCGCGCGGCCGCGGCGCGCTCCAGCGTGATGGCCTGATCGGGAAAGGCGCGCGCGCCCAGCTCGGACACCACCACGCCGTCGACGCGCACCCAGCCCCGTTCGATATAGCTGTCGGCCTCGCGGCGCGAACAGAGCCCGCGCTCGGACATCAGCTTGGAGATGCGTACTTTTTCCATGGCGCGTATTGTAGAGCCTGCCTCACGGGCGCCGCGCCGGCTTGGCATAATACACAGCCATGACCACCCCCATTCCCCTTGCGCGCGGCTGGCTGCCCGCCGCGCCCTCGACGCTGGATCCCTTGCGCAAGTATTGGCTGTTCCGTCCCGGCGCGCTCACCGCCGGCCTGCGCCAGCTGGGCCACGTACGCCTGCGCGTGCTGGCAGAGTACCCGACCGGCGCGCCCCGCGACGAGGCCGACGGCATGCGCATCGCCGCGCAAAGCCCGGTCTGGGTGCGCGAAGTGCTGATGTCGATCGACGGCGTGGACAGCGTCGTGGCGCGCAGCCTCACGCCGCTGCGCGCCTCGCATGGCGTCTGGCAGGGCATGCGGCGCCTGCTGACGCGCCCGCTGGCCGACATGCTGTACCACGATCCCGGCATCCATCGTTCGGTCTTCGTATGCCGCCGGCTGGCCGCCGGCGTGCCCTTCCATGCCACCGCCATCGCGCGCGCGCCGGCCGGCGGCCCCGAGCCGGCGCTGTGGGCGCGCCGCTCCGCCTTCTGGCGCGCCGGCCAGCCGCTGCTGGTGGCCGAGTGCTTCCTGCCCGCCTTCTGGTCGCTGGCGCGCGCGCCTGTCGCGCCGCGCTGACGCCGCGGGCGGTTTTGACGCAGAATCAGGGTTGCGCGGCGGCCTGCCGCGCCCTGTTCGCGCCAGGTGCCCATGACCACGACCGCCGAATCGCCGAATATCCGCCGCAACACGCGCCTGCTCAGCTGTGCGCAGGCGCTGGGCGGAGCCAGCCCGGCCATCGTCATCTCGATGGGCGGGCTGGTGGGCCAGATGCTGGCCGGCGACCCGGGGCTGGCGACGCTGCCGGTCAGCCTGTACAACCTCGGCCTGGCCGCCGGCATCCTGCCCGCGGCCGCCATGATGCGCCGCCGCGGCCGGCGCGGCGGCTACCAGTTGGGCGCCCTGCTGGGCCTGCTGGGCGGCCTGCTGGCCGCCTGGGGCATCTGGAGCGGCCGGTTCGCGCTGTTCTGTACCGGCACGGCGCTGGCCGGCCTGTACGGCGCCTACGTGCAGAGCTACCGCCACGCCGTCACCGACGGCGTGCGCCCCGAGCACCGGCCGCGCGCCATTTCGGCCATCATGAGCGCCGGCCTGGTGGCGGCGGTGCTGGGCACCAATGCCGCCATCTGGACCCGCAACCTGTGGCCCGCCGCGCCCTTTGCCGGCAGCTTCGTCTCGCAGGCCGCGCTGGCGCTGCTGGCGCTGGGCGTCGTCAGCCGGCTGCGCGCGGTGCCGGTCGGCCTGGCCGCGGCGCAGGCCGGCCGGCCCCTGGCGCGCATCGCGCGCACGCCGCGCTTCATCATCGCGGCCGCGGCCGGCGTGGTGTCGTTCGGCTTGATGAGCCTGGTCATGACCGCCGCGCCGCTGGCCATGGTCGACTGCGGCCACAGCGTCGCCGCCGCGGCCCTGGGCATCCAATGGCATGTGCTGGCCATGTATGCCCCCAGCTTCGTCACCGGCCGGCTGATCGAGCGTTTCGGCAAGCTGCCGGTCACCGCGCTGGGCCTGGCGCTGATGCTGGCCGCGGCCGGCGTCTCGCTGACCGGCCTGAGCGTGCCGCATTTCTGGGCCGTGCTGGTCCTGCTGGGCGTGGGCTGGAACCTCGGCTTCATCGGCGCCACCGCCATGCTGGCCGACTGTTGCGAGCCGCACGAACGCCTGCGCGTCCAGGCGCTCAACGACCTGCTGGTATTCGGCTGCGTGGCCGCCGCTTCGTTCTCGTCCGGCCAGCTGCTGGCCCATGGCGGCTGGTCCATCGTCAATCTGACGGTCTTTCCCGCCGCCGCCGCCGTCCTGCTGCTGCTGGCCTGGCAAGAACGCAAGGCGCGCGGCTGATCCGGCGCGCCGTGGCTGCCCCGGGCGCCTGTCACCGCTGCGGCAGGGGTGCCTGTCCCCGCTGCGGCAAGGGTGCCTGTCCCCGCTGCGGCAGAGGTGCCTGTCCCCGCGGGGACAGGCACCCTTTACCCCCCCTCAGCGCCAGGATTGCGGCTCGACCTGGACCTGGCCCTCATCGGTGCTGACGAAGGCCGCGCCGTCGGAGATATTGACATGCACCTGCATGGTGCGGCGCGCCAGCTGCGCCAGCGCCTCGGTCTGCGCCGCGGGCAGGCAGACCACGCGCAGGTTGCGCGCGCGCTCCAGCTTGCCGCGCACGCCGTCCCACCAGACCTGCGAGGCATGGCCGCCGTAGCAATACACCACGACCTCGGCGGCGCGCCCGCAGGCCTTGAGGATGCGCCGCTCGTCGGGCTGGCCGACCTCGACCCACAGTTCGATATCGCCGGTCAGGTCCTTGCGCCAGAGGTCCGGCTCGTCGGTATCGCTCAACCCCTTGGTGAAGGCGAGCTGTTCGTCGGCGTGCAGCGCATAGGCCAGCACCCGCACCATCATGCGCTCGTCCGTCTCGGACGGATGACGCGCGATGGTCAGGCCATGGCTGGCATAATAGTGGCGGTCGGTATCGGCGACATGCAGGTCCGCCTTGTAAATGGTTGCGCGCAGGGCCATGAAGAGTGCCTGATCCAGTTGCTGGGTTGCCAAAGACCGGCAATGATAACTGCCCGCGCGATTGCGCGCCGCACCTGCTCCGTCCCTCGCCATGACGCCTCTTGCCGCCCTGCTGGCCTTCACCGTGGCCGCCACCCTGCTCACCATCACCCCCGGCCTGGACACCGCCCTGGTGCTGCGCACCGCGGCGATCGACGGACCGCGCCGCGCGCTGCTGGCCGGCCTGGGCGTATGCGCCGGCTGCCTGGCCTGGGGCGTGGCCGCCGCGCTCGGCCTGGGCGCGCTGCTGGCGGCGTCCTCGCTGGCCTACGACGCGCTGCGCATCGCCGGGGCGATCTACCTGTGCTGGCTGGGCGCGCGCCTGCTGGCCCGCAGCCTGCGCCGGCGCGCCGGCGACGCGGCCCCCGGCATGCTGCCGGCCGCGCCGGCCGGCGGCGGCGCCTTGCAATGGTTCTGGCGCGGCTGCCTGACCAACATGCTCAACCCCAAGGTCGGCGTCTTCTACGTCACGTTCCTGCCGCAATTCATCCCGGCCGGGGTGGACGTGCTGGCATTCAGCCTGCTGCTGGCCGCGCTGCACGCCGCGCTGGGCCTGCTGTGGTTCGCCGCCCTGGTGGCGGCCACCCGGCCGTTGTCGCGCTGGCTGGCGCGCCCCTCGGTGGCGCGCGGGCTCGACCGCCTGAGCGCTGGCGTCTTCATCGCCTTCGGCCTGAAGCTGGCGCTGGAGCGGCGCTGAGCTCAGGCGTACACGCCCACGGGATGGCGCGCCACGTAGTGGCCTTCGCCCACCCGCACCAGCGGCGCGACCACCGGCTCGTCGCCCACCTTGCGCACCGGGCTGGGAATCTCGTCGACCAATAGCGAACGCTCGCGGTGGCGCCGGCGCGGATCGGCGATCGGCACCGCCGCCATCAGCTTGCGGGTATAGGGATGCTGCGGGTTTTCGAAGATGGCGCGGCGCGGGCCGATCTCCACGATCTGGCCCAGGTACATGACGGCCACGCGGTGGCTGACGCGCTCGACCACCGCCATGTCGTGCGAGATGAACAGGTACGACACCCCCAGCTCGCGCTGCAGATCCAGCAGCAGGTTGACGATCTGCGCCTGGATCGAGACATCCAGCGCCGAGACCGATTCGTCGGCGATCACCACCTTGGGGTTGAGCGCCAGCGCGCGCGCGATGCAGATGCGCTGGCGCTGCCCGCCCGAGAACTCGTGCGGGTAGCGGTCGGTCATTTCGGGCAGCAGCCCGCACTTGTCCATCAGCCAGCGCACCCGCTCGCGCGCGGCGCGCCCGCTGGCCGTCCTGTGGACCAGCAAGGGCTCCATGATGGAGTCGCCCACCGTCATGCGCGGGTTGAGCGAGGCGAACGGATCCTGGAAGATGAACTGGATATGGCGCCGCAGCGACTGCATGGCCGCGCCGCGCAGCACCCCGATGTCGCGGCCGTCGAACTCGATGCTGCCGCCCTGGCTTTTGACCAGCTGCAGCAGCGAGCGGCCCGTGGTGGTCTTGCCGCAACCGGACTCGCCCACCAGCGCCAGCGTCTCGCCGGGGAACAGCTCGAAGCTGACCTGCTCGACCGCGTGCACGCGCTTGTCGATCCGCCCGAAAATGCCGCCGGCGATGTCGAACCGCGTCACCAGCCCGCGCACTTTCAGCACCGGACCGCCGTCGCGGCGCACGGTGTCCACCTCGGCCGCGCCGGCCTGCGGAGCCGGCGCCAAGGCCTGCTGGTCGACCTGCAACAGCGGAAACGGCGCCGGCTGGTCGGTGCCCTGCATGGCGCCCAGCCGCGGCACCGCCGACAGCAGCGCGCGCGTATAGGCATGGCGCGGCGCGGCGAACACGCCGTCGCACCCGCCCTCCTCGACCTTGTCGCCGCGGTACATCACCAGCACGCGGTCGGCCACCTCCGCCACCACGCCCATATCGTGGGTGATGAAGATGACGCCCATGTCCATTTCCTCCTGGAGCTGGCGTATCAGCTGCAGGATCTGCGCCTGGATGGTGACATCCAGCGCGGTGGTGGGTTCGTCGGCGATCAGCAGCTGCGGCTTGCACGACAGCGCCATGGCGATCATCACGCGCTGGCGCATGCCGCCCGAGAGCTGGTGCGGATAGCGGTCCAGGATGGCGCGGGCTTCCGGAATGCGCACCCGCTCCAGCATGCGCAGCGCCTCGGCGCGCGCGCCGGCCGCGTCCAGCCCCTGGTGCAGTTGCAGCGCCTCGGCGATCTGGTTGCCGGCGGTGAAACTGGGGTTGAGCGAAGTCATCGGCTCCTGAAAAATCATCGCCACATCGGCGCCGCGCACCCGTTGCAGGGTGCGCTCGTCGGCGCGCGCCAGGTCCAGCACGTCGCCGCCGCGCCGGCGCAAGCGCATGTCGGTCGCGCTGAGCCGCCCCCCGCCGTACTCGACCAGCCGCATCAGCGCCAGCGAGGTCACCGACTTGCCCGAACCCGATTCGCCGACGATGGCCAGCGTCTCGCCGCGGTCGACGTGGAAGGACACATCGTTGACGGCCTGGACCACCCGCCCCGGGGTGTTGAAGCGCACGCTCAGGCCGTCGACCTGCACCACACGATTGGCGTCCATGCCTACTTCTCCTGGCGCGGATCCAGCGCGTCGCGCAGGCCGTCGCCCAACAGGTTGAAGCCCAGCACCACCAGGAAGATCGCCGAGCCGGGGAAGATGGACATCCAGGGCGCCTGGGTCATGAAGTTCTTGGCCGTGTTGAGCATCGACCCCCAGGATGGATTGGGCGGCTGCAGGCCCAGCCCCAGGAACGACAGGCTGGCCTCGGCGATGATGGCGGTGGCGATGGTGATGGTGGCCTGCACGATCAGCGGCGGCATGACATTGGGAAAGACGTGGCGGCCGATGATGCGCAGGTCCGAGGCGCCCAGGGCGCGCGCGCTCTGCACGTAGTCCTCGTTCTTGACGGCCAGCACCTGGCCGCGCGTGAGCCGGATGAACTTGGGCGCGGCCGATACGCCGATGGCGATCATGGCGTTGGTCAGGCTGGGCCCCAGGAAGGCGGCCAGCGCGATCGCCAGGATCAGGAACGGAATGGCCAGCAGCGCCTCGGTGGCGCGCGAGATGACGCTGTCGGTCCAGCCGCCGAAATAGCCGGCGGCCAGTCCGAACGGCACCCCCACCGCCAGGGCGATCAGCACCGACACCATGCCCGCCATCAGCGAGGCGCGCGCGCCGTACACCATGCGGCTGAAGATGTCCCGGCCCAGTTCATCGGTGCCCATCCAGAACGCCGCCGAGGGCGCCTTGCGGATGGTCATGAAGCTGGTCTGGAACGGGTCGTGGCTGGCCACCCAGGGCGCCAGCAGCGCCAGCACGACGAACGCCAGCACGATGAGCGCGCCCAGCATCGCAATCCGGTTGCGGCGGAACTTGCCCCAGGAGCGGTTGGCGCGGCGCGGCGCGGCCATGCCCGCGCTTGCGATGGGTGCGCTCATGCGTGCCTCAGGCGGGGGTTGACGAGGATGTACAGGATGTCGGCCAGCAGGTTCATGACGATGAAGCCGACCGCCACGCACAGCACCACGCCCTGGACCACGGCGTAGTCGCGGTTGAAGACCGCGTCGACGATCAGCTTGCCGAAACCCGGAATGGTGAACACCTGCTCGGTCAGCACCGCACCGGCCAGCAGTTCGCCGAACAGCAGCGTCACCAGCGTCACGATGGGCATCAGCGCGTTGCGCAGCGCGTGGCGCAGCACCACCTTGCGCGGCGCAACGCCCTTGGCGCGCGCGGTGCGCACGTAATCGGCCGACAGCGCCTCCAGCATGGCCGAACGCGTGTGCCGCATCAGGTAGGCGGCGATCGCCGTGGACAGCACCAGGGCCGGCATCAGCATGGTCTTGATGGAAAGCCAGAAGTCCTCGGCCGGCGAGACATAGCCGGAGGCCGGCAGCAGCTTCCACTGCACCGAGACCACCATGATGAGGATGATGCCCAGCCAGAAATTGGGAATGGACATGCCCGAGAGCGCGGCCATGTTGGCGCCCATCTCGACCGCCGTGCCCTTGCGCACGGCGGCGACGATGCCCAGGGGAATGCCCACCAGCAGCGCGAACGCCATCGCCATCACGGCCAGCTGCAGGGTCACCGGCAGCTTTTGCGCGATCAGGGTCAGCACCGGCACGTCGGTGCGCATGGACTTGCCCAGGTCGCCCTGCAGCACCTGGGCCACCCAGGCGCCGTACTGCACCGGCAGCGGGTCGTTGAGGCGGTATTTCTCGCGCAGGTAGTCCAGCACCGCGGGATCGCGCTCCTCGCCGGCCAGCGTGAGCACCGGATCGCCGGGCAGGATTTTCTGCAGCATGAAGACGATCATCGACACCAGGATCAGCGTCGGGATCGCCACGACGACGCGTCGCAGGATCAGTTTGAACATGGTCGCCACCGAAAAACGGGCGCGGCGGCGCCCGCGCGCCGCGCCGATCGCGGCAGCCGGCCGCCGCCGCGGCGGCCCGCCGCCCCCACCGTCGCTACTTGGCCAGCGTCACGCCCTTCAGGCGCACCATGCCGTCCGGGTACGGCTTGAAGCCGCGTACGTTCTTGCCCAGCACGAACGGCCACGGCTGGTAGTACAGGTAAATATCGTGCGTGTCGGCCTGCAGCAGCGCCTGGGCCTGGTCGTAGATCGCCTTGCGCTTGGCCTGGTCTGGCACGGTGCGCGCCTCGGCCAGCAGCTTGTCGACCTCGGCATTGCAATAGCGGCCGTCGTTCAGCGCGCCCTTGCAGGTCACGAACTGGTAGATGTTGCCGTCCGGATCGACCCGGCCCGACCAGCCGCGCATGATCATCTCGAAGTTGCCGGCCTGCGCCTCGTTGAGCATGGCGGCGTATTCGGTGGGCCGCAGGCTCAGCTCGAAGCCGGCCTCGGCCGCCATGGCCTGGATCATTTCGGCGATGGCCGACGTCGTGGTGTTGTTGCCGAAGGCGAACTCGGCCTTGACCTTCTGCAGGCCGGCTTGCTTGAGCAGCGCGCGGGCGCGCTCGACATCGCGCTTGGGCACCGGGAACTTGTCGCTGTGATAGGGGCTGGCCGGCGGGAACGGCTGGCTGGCCGGGTCGAAGATGCCGCCGCCGACCACTTCGTTGATGATGGCGCGGTCGATCGACAAGGCCAGCGCCTGGCGCACCCGCTTGTCCTTGAACGGATTGGTCTCGGCGCGCTTGCCGTTGCCCGTATTGAAGAAGACCTCCTGGTAACCCAGCCCCGACACCGGCATGAACTGCACGCTGGCGTCGTTCTTGACCTGCGGCGCGTCCGAGGGGTTCATGCGCTCCAGGATGTCCAGCCCGCCGGCGCGCAGATTGGACAGGCGCACCGTGGTGTCCGGAATGGGCAGGAATACCAGCTTGTCGAAGTGGTAATCCTTGGCGCCGTAGTACTGGTCGAACTTCTGCAGCACGATGCGGTCGTTCTGCACCCGTTCGACGAACTTGTAGGGGCCCGAGCAGACCGGCTTGCGGCCCACCGCGGCCGCGTCGCCCTCGAAGGCCTTGGGCGAGAGCATCATGCCGGCGCGGTCGGACAACTGAGCCAGCAAGGTGGCGTCGGGGCGCTTGAGCGTCAGCACCAGGGTGGCGGGATCGGGCGCCTCGATTTTCTCGACCGAGGCCAGTTCGCCCTTGCGCATGCTGTCCTGCAGCGTCATGGCGCGCTCCAGATTGGCGCGCGCCGCGGCGGCGTCGAACTTGCTGCCATCGTGGAACTGGACATCGGTGCGCAGCTTGAATGTCAGCGTCTTGTTGTCCTCGCTGAAACTCCACGACTGCGCCAGCTGCGGCACGAACTGCAGCTTCTCGTCGATGTCGACCAGCTTGTCGCACAACGAGGTGAAGACGATGCGGCCCACATAGGTGCGGGCGCGGTGCGGATCGAGCACGTCCGGGTCTTCCTGCAGGCCGATGCGCAGGTCCTGCGCCAGGGCGGCGCCGCCCGCGCCGGCCAGCACGGCCGCGCCCATCATCATGCTCAGGCTCTTGGTCTTGGTCATGTTGTGGATTTCCCCTTGGTGGTCGTGCGCCCGCAGGCGCGTCAGAAGCCTACGGCCTGCCCGTCGCGCCGGCTGTCGCTGGCCGCCACGTAGCCGAGATCGTTGTCGCTTTCCGCCATGCGCCAGATGAACTGGCCGGCGCCGAAGTCCATGTACGGGTCGTCCACCGCCTTGAGGCGGTGGCCCAGGTTCTTCAGCCCCTCGACCGTCGCGCGGTTCATGGTGGACTCGATATCCAGCGTGAAATCGCGGTTGACCTTCCAGCGCGGCGCGCAGCAGGCGGCCTGCGGCTGCTGGTGGTAGTCCAGCATGCGGATGACGGTCTGCAGATGGCCCTGCGGCTGCATGTCGCCGCCCATCACGCCAAAGCTCATGACCGGCTTGCCGCCGCGCGTCAGGAAGCCCGGGATGATGGTGTGGAACGGCCGCTTGCCGCCTTCCACCACGTTGGCCGAGGCCGGGTTCATCGAGAAGCCCACGCCGCGGTTCTGCAGGCTGATGCCGGTGCCCGGCACGACCACGCCCGAACCGAAGCCCATGTAGTTGGACTGGATGAACGAAATCATCATGCCGTTCTCGTCGGCGGCCGTCAGGTAGATGGTGCCGCCGGCATGCGGTCGCCCCGCCTCGAAATGCGTGGCGCGGTCCGGGTCGATCAGCCTGGCCCGGCTGTCCAGGTACGCGTCGTCGAGCATCTGCTGCGGCGTGACTTCCATGCTGCGCGGATCGGCGACATAGCGGTACAGGTCGGAGAACGCCAGCTTCATGGCCTCGATCTGCAGATGCTGCGACTGCACCGAATCGACCGGCATGTCGGCCAGGTCGAAGCGCTCGCAGATGCCCAGCGCGATCAGCGCGGCGATGCCCTGCCCGTTGGGCGGGATCTCGTGCAACTCGTAGCCGCGGTAGGAGCGGGAAATCGGCTTGACCCACTCGGGGCGGTAATTGCGCAGATCGTCCAGCGTCATGGCGCCGCCGCACTCCTTGCTGAACGCGGCGATGCGCTCGGCCAGCTCGCCCTCGTAGAAGTCGCGTCCGCCCGAGGCGGCGATGCGGCGCAGCGCGTACGCGGCGTCGGGGAAGCGGAAATGCTCGCCCACCCGCGGCGCGCGCCCCTCGGGCATGAACGCCTGGGCGTAGCCGGGCTGCTCGCTCAGCTCGGCGGCCGCGGCGGCCCATTTGTGCGCCACCACCGGCGGCACCGTATAGCCGCGCTCGGCGATCTCGATGGCGGGTTCGAACAGCTGCTCGAACGGCAGCTTGCCCAGCTTCTCGTGCAGCGCGGCCCAGCCCGCCACCACGCCGGGCACGGTCACGGCGTCCCAGCCGCGCTTGGGCTGCACGGCCAGCCCGTCCGGGCCGGTGCCGTACTTGCGCTTGAAATACTCCACATTCCACGCCGCCGGCGCCACGCCCGACGAGTTCAGGCCGTGCAATTGCCGGCCATCCCAGACGATGGCGAAGCAGTCGCCGCCCAATCCACAGGACACCGGCTCGACCAGCACGATGGTCGCCGCCGCCGCGATGGCCGCATCGACCGCGTTGCCGCCCTTGAGCAGCATGCGCAGGCCGGCCTGCGCCGCCAGCGGGTGCGAGGTGGACACGACATTGCGGGCGAAGACGGGAATGCGGGTGGACGGGTACGGATTGACCCAATTGAAGGCTTTCATCTGATGATCTCTATCGATAGCGCGGGCACAAGTTGAACCCGATGACGTTACTCTCGTGATCTAATTAAATCAATTTGATTTTTTGTTCCGTCATTCAAAATATTTTTATGAGTAGCATACGGTTCCTGCGTACCTTCCTGGCGGTGGCGCAGCACGGCACGTTCTCGGAAGCGGCCGAGCAGGTGGCGCTGACGCAGGCCGCGGTCAGCTTCCAGATGCGCGCGCTGGAAGCCGAACTGGGCCGCGAGCTGTTCGACCGCGGCGGGCGGCTCGCCATCCTGAATGCGGCGGGGCGCGAACTGGTGCCGGAGATCAAGCGGCTGCTTGATTTATACGACCACCTGAAGGCGCCACGCAACGTGCCGGGCGAGCTGGCCGGCTCGGTCTCGGTGGGCGCCATCGTGTCGTGCATGGGCACCCTGTCCAAGGTGGTTTCGCAGTTGAAGCGCGATCATCCGGCGCTGGACGTGCGCGTGTTCTCCGGCAAGGCCAGCGAACTGGCCGGCAAGGTCGAGGCCGGCGAGCTGGACGCGGCCCTGGTGGTCGAGGCCGGCCGCAAGATGGCCAGCACGCGCTGGACGCCCCTGTACGAAGAGCCGCTGGTCGTGCTGGCGCACCCCCACGCGCCCGGCGCCGACGCGCGCGAAGTGCTGGCCGCCAATCCGTTCCTGCGCTTTGACCGCACCCAGCGCACCGGGCGCCAGATCGACCGCATCGTGCGCCGGCTGGGCGGCGGCCTGAACGAGTTCCTCGAACTCAACGCCATCGAAACCCTGGTGGAACTGGTGCGCCAGGAGGTGGGCGTGACCCTGCTGCCGCTGCTCAACGGCGCCAACTGGCAAGCCAGCCCGCAGTTGCGCGTGCTGCCCCTGCCCGCCGAACTGGGCCCGGCGGTGCGCGCCATCGGCATGATCGAGCGGCGCGACCACGCGCGGCTGGCCGTCACCGCCGAGATCTGCGCCCAGTGCGGCGCGCTGTTCGGCCGCTGAGAACCGCGACAGACCCGAGCGGCCCCGCCCGCGCGTACTATCACCGTGCACACCGTCTCCAGGAATCCATCCATGCTTCCCATCGTCATCGTCTCGGGGCCGCCCGGTTCGGGCAAGACCACCGCGTGCGGCCTGCTGGCGCAGGCCGACCCGCAGGGCCTGCACCTGCCGTCCGACCTGTTCTATGGCTTTCCGGCCCACCCCATCCCGCCCTACCGCCCCCAGGCCGATGCCCAGAACGCCGCGGTCATCCGCGCGGTATGCCGCAGCGCGGCGTCGTTCGCCGCCGACGGCTATCGCGTCTACCTGGACGGCATCTTCGGACCGTGGTTCCTGCCCCTCATCGCCGCGCAATTGCAGGCGGCGCGCTGCCCGGCCGCCTACGCCTTGCTGGATATCGGCCTGGACGAAGCCCTGGCGCGCGTCGAGCAGCGCAGCGGGCCCGGACAGGCGTCGATGGTGCGGACCATGCACGATGCGTTCCGCGCGGCCGGCAGCCTGGCCGGCCACCGCGTCGTCACGGCGGGCCGGCCGGCCGCCGAGATCGCGGACGAGATCGCCGGGCGATTGCAGGCCGGCGCGCTGGCGTTGGACCTGGCCCGCTGGGCGCCAGGCTGACCGCGGCAGGTGCGGGGGCGCAAGGTGCCTGTCCCCGCGGGAGAGCGACACCTGCGGCCAGGGTGCCTGTCCCCGCCGGGAAGCGACACCGCGGACAGTGTGCCTGTCCCCGCCGGGACAGGCACACTGTCGGGGACAGGCACCGGGAGTTACGGCTTTATCGTGATATACCCCACCGAGGCGCCGAAGCCGTCGCGGTAGCTGGCCTTGACCAGCGGGTCCAGCGTGGCGCGCACGACGGCGTGGACGCCGCCCCAGTCGGCGGCGTGCTGGAAGTTGCTGGTGATGTAGGTCCAGCCGTTGATCTCGTCGACCGCCTGCAGGCCGGTGGACTCGCCGCCGGCCGGGCACGACAGGATGCGCGAGAGTGCCCCGCTGTCGACGTTGTAGGCCCACAGGAAGTTGTTGACGTGGCCGTTGCTGTCCTCGCCGATGAACAGCGTGCGCAGCTTCTCCGAAAACTTGATGTTGTCGGGATTGGAGATGCGGTCGGCGTGGTGGCGGTTGCCCAGGGCGTCGGGCGCGGCCAGTTTCTCGCCGACCAGGGCCGGCACCGCCGCCATGTCCACCGGCACCCACTCGCTGTCGATCGCCGTGCCGGCGCTATCGCGCTGGCCGCCGCGCAGGTTCAGCGCGTACACCGCGCCCGGCTCGGGGCCCTGCACGCGCAGGTCGGGCGAGGTGCCGTCCACCATCGAGGTCTCGATGCGCGACATGGCGCTGTAGGCGATGCGGTCGCGCGCATTGACGGTGGTGCCTTCCATCTTGGAAAACGCCATCGTGCCGCCCGCCAGGGCCGCGTAGCGGTGCGTTTCCAGGAAGGCCGCGGCCTGCTCGCGGCCCGGCGCCAGCCTGACCCAGTTGGCCTTGCCGTTGACGCGTATCGCCTTGAAGGCCGGGTCGCCCGGATCCGCGGTGCGCACGTCCATGATGTCGGCCGCCGTCAGGGTATCGGCCAGCGCCTCGATGTCGGCGCTGCGGGCATGGCCCAGGTTGATCCAGCCCAGCGTGCCGGCCCCCGGGCCCTCGCCCGAGGTCTGGCGCCACTTGGCGACGTAGAGGGTGCCGGCCGACAGATCGGCCTTGCGGTCGGCCACGAACATGAACAGCCCGCCGTTGGTGGCGTCGTCGCCCATCAGACAGGTGCGCTGGTCGGGCATGACCTGGATCAGCTCGTGCGAGATGCGGCCCAGGCAATAGTGCTTCCTGATGGTGCCGGTGCCGTCCGGGTGGACCACCACTTCGGGCAGGTGCCCATAGTGATACGGATTGGCCTTGGCCGCATCGCCGTACAGGTTGCGGCTGAAGCCCTGGAACTGCGCCGAGGCGCGCGCGGTGGTCGCGTCCGGCTCGTATTCCTCGCTGGCCAGATGGGTGTTCCACGGCGACAGGCTCGCGCCGCAGGTGATCCACAGGCCGTGGGCCGGGGCGGTATCGACCGGGCTGTACTTGACCAGCGCCAGCCTGCCGGTGGCCGGATCCTGCGCCAGGGTCAGCACCGCGATGGGCGACGGCAGCAGGCCGTACATGGACTCGCCCTTCTGGTTGTGCGAGGCGTACTCGAACTGCACCACGGCGAACACCGTATTGCCCTTGACGCCCGGCACCCGGGCCGACGGCAGGGCCAGCAGGGACATGCCGTCGGGGCAGTCGGAAAAGAACTGGCGCGCCTTGCCGGGCACCGAGCTGTCCATGATGGGTCGGCCCTGGATATCGAGATAGCCGCCCGCGACCAGGGTCGCGCCCTGGCCATCGGGCACGCTGTCGCCGGTCATGAAGAACGGTTCGTACCCCAGCTGGAACGTCTGCCTGCCGCCGTCGCTGAAGCGGACCTCCAGGGTCGACTCGACGGTGGTGACGGCCATTTTTTCCGGCGCGTCCAGCGACGGCGCGGCCATGGACGTGAAGGCGGCCGCCGCGAAATCGCCCCGCGGCCCGGCGCCGCGCGCGGCGGCCTGTGCGCCGTCGGCGCCGGCCCTGCAGCCGGCCAGCAGCGTGGCCGCGCCCACGGCGCCCAGCGGCAGCATGGGCGCGCCGCCCAGCATCTTCAGCACCAGGCGGCGCTTGCTCATCGTCGGTTCGTGCATGCCAGTATTCCCTCCGGATCGCGTGGTGGCGTGGGTATGACCCCCCGCATCCTAGCGATCCGCGATGACAATTCCGCTGCACTGCGCGAGGCGCCCGGCCCCGCCCTGCCGATGTCCTAAGCGTCGCGCCACTTGTCGATCAGGCGGCGGTCGCGCTTGGTCGGACGGCCGGCGACGATATCCATGGCGGGCTCGGGCGCCAGCCGCCGCATCTCGGCGGCCCGCTCGCGCGCCGCCGCGCTTTCCGGCGTTTCCTCGTACAGCTGCTGCGCCACCGGCGCCGGGCCGCGCACGCCGCTGACCGCGCAGACCCGCACATGGATGGGCGGATCTTCCTTGCGGATGCACACCACGTCGCCCGGCGCCACCTCGCGCGCCGGCTTGGCCGGCTGGCCGTTGACCTGCACCCTGCCCTTGCCGATTTCCTGCACCGCCAGGCTGCGCGTCTTGTAGAAGCGCGCCGCCCATAGCCATTTGTCCAGGCGTATCTTGTCCATCTGCCGTCGCTCCGCTGCCTTTCTGATCTAATGCGTGGCCGGATGGCCGTCATGGCCGCCGCCGCGCCCCCACAGGAGCCCCGCCTTGACCCGCATCAATTGTGTCCCCGTCGAAGAACTGAGCGGCCCGCACCTGGTCGCCGAATACCGCGAACTGCCGCGGGTTTTCGCGCTGGCGCACAAGGCCGCCGCGCGCGGCGCGCTGGTGCAGCCGGCCGCCTACACGCTGGGCAAGGGCCATCTGCTGTTCTTCTACACCCGCCTGGGCTATCTGGCCAGGCGGCACCGCGCGCTGGTCGAGGAAATGCGGCGCCGCGGCTATCGGCCGGCATTCGCCGGCGTCACGCGCGAGGACTTTGCGGATATTCCCGCGCCGTTCTGGAACGACTGGACCCCGACCGAGGAGGCCCTGGCGCTCAACCGCGCGCGCATTGCCGCGCGCGGCGGCGGCAAGGCCTAGCGGCCCGGCGCCTGGCGCGAACGCCTACAGCGCCTCTTCGTCGCTCTCGCCGGTGCGGATGCGGATGGCCTGTTCGACCGGGGTCACGAAGATCTTGCCGTCGCCGATCTTGCCGGTGCGCGCGGCCTTGACGATGGCCTCGATGGCCGGATCGACCATGTCGTCGGCCAGCACGACCTCGACGCGGATCTTGGGCAGGAAATCCACCACATACTCGGCGCCGCGATACAGCTCGGTATGGCCCTTCTGGCGGCCGAACCCCTTGACCTCGGTGACGGTCAGGCCGCTGACGCCGACCTCGGCCAGCGCTTCGCGGACTTCGTCCAGCTTGAAGGGTTTGATGATGGCGGTTACTTGTTTCACGTTGTGCTGTCCTGGCTTTTTCTGAATGGGATGCCCGCCGGCCTCAAACCGTCTCGCGGAATCCGTTGGTCACAGGATACCGCCAATCACGGCCGAACGCGCGCGGCGTGATGCGGGGCCCGGGCGGGGCCTGGCGCCGCTTGTATTCGTTGATGCGGATCAGCCGCACGACCTGCCCGACCGCCTCGCGCGGAAAGCCGGCGGCCACGATATCGGCCGCCGAGGCGTTGTGTTCCATGTAGCGCTCGATGATGCCGTCGAGGATGTCGTAGGGCGGCAGGCTGTCCTGGTCGGTCTGGTCGGGCCGCAGCTCGGCCGACGGCGGGCGGGTGATGATGCGCTCGGGAATGATGGGCTGGCGCTGGTTGCGCCAGTTCGCCAGGCGGTAGACCAGGGTCTTGGGCACGTCCTTGATGACGGCGAAGCCCCCCGCCATGTCGCCATACAGCGTGCAATAGCCGGTGGTCATTTCGGATTTGTTGCCGGTGGTCAGCACCAGCCGGCCGGTCTTGTTGGACAGCGCCATCAGCAAGGTGCCGCGCGCGCGCGCCTGGATGTTCTCCTCGGTGGCGTCGACCGGCAGGCCGGCGAACTGCGGCGCCAGCGCCGCCTCGAAGCGGTCGACCACCTCGCCGATGGCGATCACGTCGTATTGCACGCCCAGGCGCCGGGCCATGTCGGCGGCGTCGGTCAGGGAGATGTCGGCGGTATAGCGCGAGGGCATCATGACCGCGCGCACGTTGTCCGCGCCCACGGCGTCGACCGCCACCGCCAGCACCACGGCCGAATCGATGCCGCCCGACAGGCCGATGATGGCGCCGGGAAAGCCGTTCTTGCCCAGGTAGTCGCGCACGCCCAGCACCAGCGCGTTCCAGACCTGCTCTTCGAGGCCGTAGGGCTGCACGGCGGCCTGTTCGGTCACCGGGCGCACCGTGCCGCGCGCATCGACCTCGAGCACATTCACGCCTTCGGTGAAATCCGGCAGGCGGGCGCTCATGCGGCCTTGCGCGTCCAGCGCGAACGACGCGCCGTCGAACACCAGTTCGTCCTGGCCGCCGACCAGGTTGGCGTAGATCAGGGCGCAACCGGTGTCCTGCACGCTGCGCCGCGCCACCGACAGGCGCTCTTCCTGCTTGCCGGTGTTGTAGGGCGACGCGTTGGGCACCAGCAGCACCTGCGCCCCGTCGGCCGCCGCCGCGCGCGGCGCGCGCTCGAACCAGATGTCCTCGCAGATGTTCAGGCCGAAGCGCACGCCCTTGACGGTAAAGCCGAAGGCTTCGCCATGGGCGGAGAAATAGCGCTGCTCGTCGAAGACCGAATAATTGGGCAGTTCGCGCTTGCAGTAGCTGCCCAGCACCCGCCCTTCGCACACCACCGTGGCGGCGTTGTACAGGCGGTCCTGGCGCGCCAGCACATGGCCGATCACCACATGCAGGCCGGCCAGGCCGGCCAGGTCCTGGCAAAGCCGCTCGAACACGGCCTGCTGCTCCTGGATGAACCGGGGACGCAGCAGCAGGTCTTCCGGCGGATAGCCGGTCAGGACCAGCTCGGGGGTGACCAGCACGTCGGCGCCCTGCCCGGCCGCCTGCCGCGCCGCTTGCAGCACCCGGGCCGCGTTGCCGGCGAGATCGCCGACGCAGGCGTTGATTTGCGCGATTCCAACCCGGGCAAGGCTCATGAACGACGGTTCCAGAATGGGAAAAAGGGAAAGAAAAATTATCGCACGGGCGCGGCGCCGTCGCCGCGCAGCGCCAGCGGCGCCTCGCCCGCGGCCACCTGCTCGCGCCGGAACTCGTGCAGGGCCGCCTCGCGCATGCCGCCGGCCAGGTTGCCCAGGTCCGAGCCGGAGGGCTCCTGGAACAGCCGCAGCCCCAGCTCGGGCAGGATGGCCAGCAGATGGTCGAAGATGTCGCCCTGGATGCGCTCGTACTCGACCCAGGCGGTGATGGCCGTGAAGCAATAGATCTCGATCGGGATGCCGTTGGGCTGCGGCTCCATCATGCGCACCATCATGGCCATGTCCTGGCGCACCTCGGGGTGCTGGCGCAGGTAGGCCAGCGCATAGCCGCGGAAGGTGCCGATGTTGGTCAGGCGGCGGCGGTTGGCCGGCACCTCGGCCAGTTCGCCCAGCTGGCGGTTGGCCTCCAGCAGCGCGTCCTCCTTGGCCTGCAGGTAGTCGCGCAGCAGCACGAAGCGCTTGAGCCGTCCGCCCTCTTCCTCGTTCATGAAGCGCACGCTGGCCGCGTCCAGCCGCAGGGTGCGCTTGATGCGCCGCCCGCCCGACTCGAACATGTGGCGGTAGTTGCGGTAGCTTTCGGAAAACAGCTTGTAGGTGGGCACGGTGGTCACCGTGTTGTCCCAGTTCTGCACCTTGACGGTATGCAGCGCGATGTCCTTGACGAAGCCGTCGGCGTTGGCCTGCGGCATCTCGATCCAGTCGCCGATGCGCAGCATGTCGTTGGACGTGAGCTGGGTGCTGGCCACCAGCGACAGCAGCGTGTCCTTGAACACCAGCAGCAGCACCGCCGACAGCGCGCCCAGGCCGGAGATCATCCACAGCGGCGAGCGGTCCAGCAGGATGGAGAGCACCAGCACCGCCCCCACCGCGCACAGGATCAGCTTGCCGATCTGGATATAGCCCTTGATCGAGCGCGTCTGCGCCCGCGTGGTGGCCGAATAGGTATCCTGCCAGGCGCTGAGCACGCCGCTGAAGGCCACGAACACGCAGATCCAGGCCCCGGCGTGCGACAGCCGGCCCACGACGGTGACCGCGCGCTCGGCATGCGGCACCAGTTCTATGCCCATGGAGACCACCGCGAACGGCACTGCGTACCAGAAGTTCTGGTAGGCGCGGCGGCGGCTCAGGGCGCGGTCCCAGTCCTCGCGGCCGCTCAGCACCAGCAGCCGGTGGGCGAAATACAGCACGACGCGCGCCACCACCCATTGGACGAACAGCGCCGTCAGCACCAGCACGCCGATGCCGACCAGCGTCTGGCCCCATGCCGTGTCCGGCACATAGTTGTCCAGCGTGGCGACCACGTTCTCCAATTCCTTCGGCAGCACTGCATCCTCCTGAAAGCGCCATGGTGCAGATTATCCGACAAGTCGGCCGGCGCGCCGTTCCGTGGCGCCGCCGCGGCGCGCGCCGGCCCTATATAATTGCCCGCATCATGGCAAATACTTCCCACTCCAGCCAGGACCAGTTCGCCAACAAGGCGCAGGCGTGGTCCGCCCGTTTCTCGGAACCCGTTTCCGACCTCGTCAAACGCTACACGGCCTCGGTCGATTTCGACAAGCGCATGGCGCGCCACGACATCCGCGGCTCGCTGGCGCACGCCGACATGCTGGCCGCGCAAGGCATCATCTCGGCCCAGGACCTGGCCGACATCCAGCGCGGCATGCAGCAGATCCTCTCGGAGATCGACGCCGGCTCGTTCCAGTGGCTGCTGGACCTGGAAGACGTGCACCTGAACATCGAGAAGCGCCTGGTGGAGCTCGTGGGCGACGCCGGCAAGCGCCTGCACACCGGCCGCTCGCGCAACGACCAGGTCGCCACCGACATCCGCCTGTGGCTGCGCGACGAAATCGACACCCTGGTCGACCTGCTGCGCCAGCTGCGCCACGCGCTGGCCACGGTCGCGCTGGAGAACGCCGCCACCATCATGCCGGGCTTCACCCACCTGCAGGTGGCCCAGCCCGTCACGTTCGGCCACCACCTGCTGGCCTATGCCGAGATGTTCGGCCGCGACGCCGAGCGCCTGGCCGACTGCCGCCGCCGCGTCAACCGCCTGCCGCTGGGCGCGGCCGCGCTGGCCGGCACCAGCTATCCCATCGACCGCGAGCGCGTGGCCCGCACGCTGGGCTTCGACGGCGTCTGCCGCAACTCGCTCGACGCCGTCTCCGACCGCGACTTCGGCATCGAATTCTGCGCCGCCGGCGCCCTGATCATGACGCACATCTCGCGTCTTTCCGAGGAACTGGTGCTGTGGATGAGCCCGCGCGTGGGCTTCATCGACCTGGCCGACCGCTTCTGCACCGGCAGCTCGATCATGCCGCAGAAGAAAAACCCCGACGTCCCCGAACTGGCGCGCGGCAAGACCGGCCGCGTCAACGGCCACCTGGTGGCGCTGCTGACCCTGATGAAGGGCCAGCCGCTGGCCTACAACAAGGACAACCA
This sequence comes from Bordetella bronchiseptica, assembly GCF_900636925.1. NCBI lineage: Bacteria > Pseudomonadati > Pseudomonadota > Betaproteobacteria > Burkholderiales > Alcaligenaceae > Bordetella > Bordetella bronchiseptica. Next base: position 2,275,690 of record NZ_LR134326.1, on the reverse strand, counting down.
GGAAGACAAGGAAGGCCTGTTCGACACGGCCGACACGCTGCGCGACACCCTGACCATCTTCGCCGACATGGCCGGCGGCATCAAGGTCAAGGCCGACAACATGCGCGCCGCCGCCCTGCAGGGCTTTGCCACCGCCACCGACCTGGCCGACTACCTGGTCAAGCGCGGCCTGCCGTTTCGCGACGCGCACGAAATCGTCGCCCACGCGGTGCGCGACTGCGAGCAGCGCGGCTGCGACCTGGCCGACCTGTCGCTGGCCGACCTGCAGGCCTACCATCCCAGCATCGGCGAGGACATCCACCAGGTGCTGACGCTGGAAGGCTCGGTGGCCGCCCGCAAGCACATCGGCGGCACCGCCCCCGAGCGCGTGCGCGAGGAAGCCCAGCGCGTGCTGGCCGAGACCGCCGGCGCCTGACACGGCCCCGCTCCATGTAAAAACCCGGCCTGTGCGCCGGGTTTTTACATGCCGCGCGCGCAGACGCGCTCAGGCGGTGACGCCCTGCCATTCGGACACGAACTCGCGGAAATCCGGGCGCTGCGCCGGCGGCACCGCGCAGCCCGGCGTGCCCAGGGCCACGAAGCCCAGGAAGCGGTAGTCCATCGCGTCCAGGCCCAGCGCGTCCTGCACGTCCTCGACGTAAGTGCCCAGGCCCGTGCTCCAGAACGCGCCGTACCCCAGCATGTGCGCGGCGTTGAGGATGTTCATGACCGCCGCGCCGGTGGCCAGCAGCTGTTCCTGCTCGGGAATGCGGGTGTTGTCATGCGAAATCTTCTGCGCCACGGCGATGAACAGCGGCACGCCGGCGGCCCATTCGCGCACCGACTTCTCTTTCTCGGGCGTCATGCGCTTGTCGCCGCTGCGCTTGACCGCCTCGATCGCCAGGTCGGCCAGCCGGCCGATGGCATCGCCCCGGATCAGCACGAACCGCCACGGGCGCAGCGCGCCATGGTCGGGCGCGCTCATGGCGGCCTGCAGGATTTGCTCCAGTTCGTCCTGCTTGGGCGCGGGCGCGCGCAGGAACTTCATCGAACGGCGCGACGTCAGCGCGTGCAAGGGAGATACGGTCATAGGCGCGGAAAATCTCGACGAGAAGAAAACATATTCTCATCATAGCCCAGCGCAGGGGGCCGGCCGGCCTATTCCCGGCCGCGCGCCAAGGGCATCGCCGCGCTAGCCGAGGTGGGTGTGGCGCTCGGGACGCTCTTCGACCTGCATCTCGCTCAGGCCGTGCAGGATGCCGCAGTCCTCGGCGTCCGGGCGGGCCGAGGCGCAGCGCTGGCGCAGCTCGCCCAGCTGGGCCTTCAGCTGGGTCAGCTCGGCGATGCGGGCGTCCACGTGGGCGATGTGCTCGTCGAACACCTGGTTGATCGGAGCGCAGCCGGCCTCGTGGTTGTCCGCCAGGGCCAGGACGGTGCGGATCTCGTCCTGCGTCATGTCCAGCGCGCGGCAATTGCGGATCAGGCGCAGCCGCTCGACATGGGCCTCGCCGTAGCTGCGGTAGTTGTTCAGGCCGCGCTCGGGCGCGGGCAACAGCCCTTCCTTCTCGTAATAGCGCACGGTTTCCACCGTGGTGCCCGCCGTGCGGGCCAGTTCGCCGATTTTCATGGGGGCTCCTTGATCCGGGTGCTTGACCCTATAGTAACTCCAGGGTGTGAAATGCGTCCAACATCCAGAAAGGACGTACCAGATGCCCTCCACGACCCGCGACCTTGCCCTCGATACGCCATCCGGCCAACGCACGGACGGCCACGACCACGCAGGCCATGACCATGCCGGGCACGACCATGCCCACGACCATGGCATCCCGGCCTGCTGCGGCCATGGGCACGGCCAGCCGGCCGCGCCCGCGGCCGCCCCGGCCTGGCAGCCCGGTCCGGGCCAGCAGGTCACGCGGGTGCGCATCGGACAGATGGACTGCCCCACCGAGGAAACGCTGATCCGCAAGAAGCTGGCCAGCCTGCCCGAGGTGCACGAGCTCGACTTCAACCTGATGCAGCGCGTACTGACCGTGCTGCATGCCGACGGCGCGCTCGATCGCATCGACGCGGCGATCCGCTCGCTGGGCATGACGCCCGAGCCCCTGGCCGGCGACGCCCCGGCGACCCCGGCCGGCGCGGCCGCGCCTTCGCGCGGCTGGCGCCTGCTGGCCGCCGGCGGGGTGCTGGCGGCGCTGTCCGAGCTCGCCCACTTCACCGGCCAGCCGGTCTATGTCGCCGCCGCCCTGGCGCTGGCGGCCATCCTGGCCTGCGGGCTGTCGACCTACCGCAAGGGCTGGATCGCGGTGCGCAACGGCAACCTCAACATCAATGCCCTGATGAGCATCGCCGTGACCGGCGCGATGCTCATCGGCCAATGGCCGGAAGCGGCCATGGTGATGTTCCTGTTCAACGTGGCCGAGCTGATCGAGGCCCGCGCCCTGGACCGCGCCCGCCATGCGGTGCGCGGCCTGCTGGACCTGGCGCCGCAGACCGCCACCGCGCGCCAGCCGGACGGCTCGTGGGCCGAGGTGCCGGCGGCGCGACTGCGCCCGGGCGACCTGGTGCGGGTGCGCCCGGGCGAGCGCATCGCCGCCGACGGCACCATCAGCGAAGGCCAGTCCGCGATCGACCAGTCGCCCATCACCGGCGAAAGCCTGCCGGTGGAAAAAGGCCCGGACGACGACGTCTACGCCGGCACCGTCAATGCCTCCGGGTCGTTCGACTACCGCGTCACGGCGGCGGCCGGCAATACCACGCTGGACCGCATCATCCACGCGGTCGAACAGGCCCAGGGCGCGCGCGCCCCGACCCAGCGCTTCATCGACCGCTTCTCGCGCATCTACACGCCGGCCGTGGTCGGGCTGGCGGTGCTGGTCGCGCTGGCGCCGCCGCTGCTGCTGGGCCACGCCTGGCTCGACTCCGTGTACCGCGCGCTGGCGCTGCTGATCATCGCCTGCCCCTGCGCGCTGGTGATTTCCACCCCGGTCAGCGTGGTCAGCGGCCTGACCGCCGCCGCGCGGCGCGGCATCCTGATCAAGGGCGGCGTCTACCTGGAGGAAGGACGCAAGCTGCGCTGGCTGGCGCTGGACAAGACCGGCACGCTGACCCAGGGCAAGCCGGTGCAGACCGACCTGGAACTGCTGCACGACGCCAGCGCGGGCGGGCGCCCGGCGCTGCGCGCCGCGGTCAGCCTGGCGGCGCGCTCGGACCACCCCGTGTCGCGCGCGCTGGCCCAGGCCGACCACGCCCTGGACGCGCCGCTGGACGAGGTGAACGGTTTCGCCGCCCTGCCCGGCCGCGGCGTGCAGGGCGAGATCGGCGGCGAGCGCTTCCAGCTGGGCAACCGCCGCCTGATGCGCGAGCTGGGCGTCAGCACGCCCGATATCGAGGCCCGCATCGACGCCTATGAAGCGGCCGGCAAGACCGCCATCGCCCTGGCCGACGGGCAGCGCGTCCTGCTGCTGGCCGCGGTGGCCGACACGCTCAAGGCCAGCAGCGCCGCCGCCGTGGCCGACCTGCACCGGCTGGGCGTGCGCACCCTCATGCTGACCGGCGACAACACCCGCGCCGCCCAGGCGGTGGCCGCCCAGGCCGGCATCGACGAGGCGCGCGGCGACCTGCTGCCGCAGGACAAGCTGGACGCCGTCGAGGCCAAGCTGGATCCGGCCCTGCGCGTGGGCATGGTGGGCGACGGCATCAACGACGCGCCGGCGCTGGCGCGCGCCGACATCGGCTTCGCCATGGGCGCGGCCGGCACCGGCACCGCCATCGAAACCGCCGACGTGGCGCTGATGGACGACGACCTGCGCAAGATCGGCACGTTCGTGCGCCTGTCGCGCGCCACCCACCGCATCCTGACCCAGAACATCGTCCTGGCGCTGGGCATCAAGGCGGTGTTCCTGGTGCTTGCGATGGCCGGCCAGGCCACGCTGTGGATGGCGGTGTTCGCCGACGTCGGCGCCAGCCTGCTGGTGGTCGCCAACGGCTTGCGGCTGCTGCGCGCGGGCAGGCACCAGGCGTCCTGATGACGGGGTGCCTGTCCCCGCAGGGGGGACGGGTGCCTGTCCCCAGCGGGGACTGGCACCTGGGGCGCGGGAAAGTGCAAGCATGGGGTGCCTGTCCCAGCGGGGACGGGCACCTGGGGCGCCGGCAAGTAGAAGTCAGCGGGAGCCAGTCCCCGTCCGGGGACAGGCTCCCGGGTATATTGCTTTTTCTTATGTTTTCACGATTTCTTATTCTTTGTGGAAAAATAGGCGCGTTGCTAGAGTGCTCAGTTCCGCGGGGCGCTGCGCCCCGTCCACCTCTTCCTGTGGAGCACGCGCCATGAACTTCTCCTTGCGCAAACTGCTGCTTGCCGGCCTGGTGCCGCTGGCCATGGTCGGCACGGCCGCCCAGGCCGACGACCTGGCCGCCATCAAGGCGGCCGGCGTCATCAAGATCGGCACCGAGGGGACCTACGCCCCGTTCAGCTATCACGACGCCAGCAACAAGCTGACCGGCTTCGACGTGGAGATCGGCCGCGCCATCGCCCAGAAGCTGGGCGTGAAAGCCGAGTTCGTCGAAGGCAAGTGGGACGGGCTGATCGCCGGCCTGGACGTCAAGCGCTACGACGCCGTCATCAACCAGGTCGGCATCACCGATGCGCGCAAGGCCAAGTACGATTTCTCGGACCCCTACATCTCGTCGCAGGCCGCGCTGATCGTGCGCGAGGACAACCAGGCCATCAAGTCGTTCGCCGACCTGAAGGGCCGCAAGTCGGCCAATACCCTGACCAGCAACTTCGGCAAGCTGGCGCAGAGCTATGGCGCCGAAGTGGTGCCGGTGCAGGGGTTCAACGAAGCCATCGACCTGCTCATGTCGGGCCGCGTCGAGGCCACGGTCAACGACAACCTGTCGTTTCTCGACTTCAAGAAGCAAAAGCCCAACGCCAAGGTCAAGGTGGCCGCCTACGACAAGAGCAAGGAGTTCAGCGAATCGGGCGTGCTGATCCGCAAGAACAACCCCGAGCTGCAGGCCGCCATCAACAAGGCGCTGGCCGAGCTGAAGGCCGACGGCACCTACCGGAAGATCTCCGAGCAGTACTTCGGCGCCGACCTGTCGGCCGCCCAGTAAAGCCCGCCGCCGGCCCCGCCCGGCGGCGCCGCCCTTCCCCGCCCGCAACGCACAGGAGCCCCCATCGTGCCGGCCTGGCTACAGCTCATGCTCGATTCGTTCTGGCCCCTGCTGCATGCGGGGTTGATGTTCACCGTGCCGCTGACGCTGCTGTCGTTCGCCGCGGGCCTGGCGCTGGCCTTCGTGGTGGCGCTGCTGCGGCTGTTCGGCCCCTGGCCCATCGTGGCGCTGATGCGCTTCTACGTCTGGCTGATCCGCGGCACGCCGCTGCTGGTGCAGTTGTTCGTGATCTTCTATGGCCTGCCCAGCGTCGGCATCGTGCTCGACCCGCTGCCGGCCGCCCTGATCGGCTTCACGCTGAACGTCGGCGCCTACAACTCGGAAGTGATTCGCGGCGCCATCGAATCCATCCCCAGGGGCCAATGGGAAGCGGCCTATTCGCTGAGCATGACGCGCGGCCAGGCCATGCGCCGCACCGTGCTGCCGCAGGCCGCGCGGGTGGCGGTGCCGCCGCTGGCCAATTCGTTCATCGCGCTGGTCAAGGACACCTCGCTGGCGGCGGTGCTGACCGTGCCCGAAATCTTCCAGGCCGCCCAGCGCATCGCGGCGGTGACCTACGAGCCGCTCATTCTCTATACCGAGGCGGCGCTGATCTACCTGGTGTTCAGTTCGGCCCTGTCCTCGCTGCAGGTGCGCCTGGAAAAACGCTTCGGCCAGCACGCCGTCTTCGCGGAGCAACATCGATGATAGGGCTGCAAGGCATAGACAAGAGCTTCGGCGGCAACCGGGTATTGCACGGCGTGGACGTCGTCATTCCCGAGGGCAGCGTCACGGCCCTGATCGGCCCTTCGGGCAGCGGCAAGAGCACGCTGCTGCGCTGCGTGAACCTGCTGGAGATTCCCGAGGCCGGTGTGCTGCGGCTGGGGCCGGAAACACTGGCGTTCGACGGTCGGCGCCCGGCGCGCGACGCCGTGCAGCGCATCCGCCGCCAGACCGGGATGGTGTTCCAGAACTTCCAGCTGTTTCCCCACCAGAGCGTGATCGACAACGTCATGGAAGGCCTGGTCACGGTGCAGCGCTGGGACAAGCCGCGCGCCCGTGCGCGCGCCATGGAGCTGCTGGAGAAAGTCGGCATGACCGCCAAGGCCGACGCCTGGCCGGTCACGCTGTCGGGCGGCCAGCAGCAGCGCGTGGCCATCGCCCGCGCGCTGGCGCCGTCGCCGCGCGTCTTGCTGTGCGACGAGCCGACCTCGGCGCTGGACCCGTCGCTGGCCATCGAAGTGGTGGACGTGCTGCGCCGGCTGGCCGGCGAAGGCATGACCATGCTGATGGCCACCCACGACCTGCGGCTGGCCGCCAGCATCGCCCAGCAGGTGGTGTTCCTGGAGGGCGGCGCGGTGGTCGAGGCGGGTACGCCGCGCGAAGTCTTCGCGCAGTCGCGCGATGCGCGCACCGCCGCGTTCGTCTCGACCCTGACCCAGGGCCTGCCCGAGGAATGGAGCGCGCCCGCCTAGGGCTTGGGACGGCCGTCGATATGGCCGAGCGGACGGCCCGGATCGAGATGGTCGCGCACCCGCTGCTTGAGCACCTTGGCCTCGGGAAAGCCGCCGTCGACCTCGCGGTCCCACAGCGGCGCGCCGTTGTAGTGGATGCGGAACACCCCGCCGGTGCCGGGCACCAGGGCCACCTCGCCCAGGTCGGCGCCGAAGGTCGAAAGCAGCTCCTGCGCCATCCAGGCCGCGCGCAGCAGCCACTGGCACTGCGTGCAATACTGGATGGCGATGCGGGGGGGATGGTCTGGCGGCGTGATCATGGCGGCTGGGCTGCGGAATACGCGGGCGCATGCCCGTCGGCCCAGTGTAAAAGAGAAAGCGCCGCGCTTGCGCTGCGTCAAGGCCCGAGCCCTTCCTTCCCCATGCCTAAGATATAAGATGTATTATAGATACATCTTATAAACCGCAGGAGAGGCCTCGTGGGCGCGCCCGATCTCTGTACCGAAGAAGACATCACGCAACTGGTGCACCAGTTCTACGCCGAAGTGCGGCGCGACGCCGAGTTGGGGCCGATCTTCAACACCCATGTCGACGACTGGGACGTCCACCTCGCCAAGCTGGTCGACTTCTGGTCGTCGATACTGCGCGGCACCGGACGCTTTCGCGGCACGCCCATGCCCAGGCACGTGGCCCTGCCCGGCCTGCACGCGGGCCTGTTCGAGCGCTGGCTGCGGCTGTTTCGCGCCACCGCCGCGGCGCAGCCCAACCAGGCCATGGCCGAACAGGCCTGCCTGATGGCCGGCCGCATCGCGCAAAGCCTGTGGTACGGCTATCAGCTGCACCGCAGCCCCGACCAGGCCCCCACGGACCTCGCCCATGGCTGAACTGCTGCAAATCGACGAGCCCGCCGCCGCACGCGCCGCGCCGCAATGGCGCGCCTTCCTGGAACTGGGCTTTCGTCCGCTCTACCTGGTGGGCGCGGCCTGGGGCGCGCTGTCGGTGGCGCTGTGGATCGGCGCGCCGCAGTGGCTGGGCGGCGCCATGGCGGGCGTCATCTGGCATGCGCATGAAATGCTGTGGGGCTTCATCGGCGCCATCGCGGTGGGCTTCCTGCTGACCGCCGCGGCCACCTGGACCGGCGTCAACCCGCTGCGCGGCGCGCCGCTGGCCGCGCTGGCCGCGCTGTGGCTGGCGGCCCGCGCCGCCTTCCTGCTGCCGGGCATGGCCGCCTTCTGGACCGGCGTGGCCTGCGAGCTGCTGTTCTTCGCCTGGGCCGCGGCCGCGCTGGGCCGGGCCATCTACCGGCGCGGCGCCAGCCGGCGCAACGACGGCGTGCCCTTGCTGGTGCTGGGGCTGGGCGCGGCCGACGCCCTGTATCTGCTGGCCGCCCGCGCCGGCGACTACCCCTTGCTGCTGCAGCGCTTCAACGCGGGCCTGCTGTGCATGGCCGTGATCGCCCTGCTGATCGCGCGCCGCATCATTCCCTTTTTCGCCATGCGCGCCATCGCCGGCCTGCAGATCCCCATGCATACGCGCAGCGGCCAATGGCAACTGGCCGCCGGCCTGGTCGCCGTGGCGGCGACGCTGGCGCAGGCCGGCGCGCTGACCGCCGTGGCGCTGGCCGCGGCCGGCCTGATCGCGCTGGCGCAATGGCTGTCCTGGCGCCCCTGGGCCACGCGCGGCGTGCCCCTGCTGTGGATCCTGTACGCCGGCTACCTGGGCCTGGCCGCCGGCCTGCTGGTGGCGGCGGCAAGCGCGGCGGGCGGCATCGCGCGCGCCGCGTGGCCTGCGCACGTCATCGGCATGGCCGGCTTCGGCCTGCTCATCATCGGCATGATCACCCGCACCGCCCTGGGCCACCTGGGCCGGCCGCTGCGCACCGACCGCCTCATGCTCGCCTGCTACCTCCTGGTCATCGGCGCGGCCGCGCTGCGCCTGGCCGCCCTCTGGCCCGGCCCGCACACCCTGGCCGCGCTGCACGGCGCCACCGCCGCCTGGGTGCTGGCGTTCGTCCTGTACCTGTGGCGTTTCGCGCCCCTGCTGGTGCGCCCGCGCCTGCGCGCACCAACCGCCGCCGCCATGCCCGTGCGGTCCCGCCCATGACCTACCCCATCCTGCTGGCCCTGCACCTGCTGGCCGCCTTCGTCTTCATCGGCACCGTCTTCTTCGAAGTCCTGATCCTCGAAAGCGTGCGGCGGCAAGTGCCGCGCGAAGCCATGAACGCGGTCGAGCGCGGCATCGGCAACCGCGCCCGCGCCATCATGCCGTGGGTGCTGCTGGCGCTGTTCGGCGCCGGCATCGGCATGGCCTGGCAGCACCGCGGCGCGCTCGAGCAGCCGCTGGCCAGCAGCTTCGGCCTGCTGCTCAGCCTGAAGATCGTGCTGGCGCTCAGCGTCCTGGGCCATTTCGCCGCCGCCATGCGCTGGCGCCGGCGCGGCCAATTGCGCGGCCGGCGTTCGCGGCGGCTGCACCTGAGCGTGTTCTGCCACCTCGTGGCGATCGTGTTGCTGGCCAAGGGGATGTACTACATCGACGCGTTGCGCTGAGCGTTTCCTGCCCGCCTGGCCCAAATCTGCGAAAATCCGCCGTTGGCCGAACTTTTGCAGTGAGAACCCGTGAAACTCGCGACTTGGAACGTCAACTCCCTGAATGTGCGCCTGCCGCAGGTGCTGGACTGGCTGGCCGCCAATCCGGTCGATGCGCTGTGCATCCAGGAACTCAAGCTGACCGACGACAAATTCCCGCTCGACGCCTTTACCGAGGCCGGCTACCACGCCGCCTGGGCCGGCCAGAAGACCTATAACGGCGTGGCCATCATCTCGCGCGAGCCCGGCTTCGCGCTGGTGCGCAACAACCCGCGCTACGAAGACCCGCAGCAGCGCATCCTGGCCGTGACCCTGCCCAGCCCGGCCGGCGACGTGCGCGTGATCTGCGCCTATTGCCCCAACGGCCAGTCGGTCGACAGCGACAAGTACGTCTACAAGCTGGCCTGGTTCGACGGCCTGCGCGACTGGCTCGAGGAAGAAATGCGCACCTATCCGCGCCTGGCCATCCTGGGCGACTACAACGTCGCGCCGGCCGACGCCGACGTGCACAACCCCGAGAAATGGGAAGGCCAGGTGCTGGTCTCCGAGCCCGAACGCGCGGCCTTCCGCGCGCTGCTGGACCTGGGCCTGACCGACTCCTTCCGCCTGTTCGAGCAGCCCGAGAAATCCTTCAGCTGGTGGGACTACCGCCAGTTCGCGTTCCGCCGCAACGCCGGCCTGCGCATCGACCACGTGCTGCTGTCCGACGCGCTCAAGCCGCACTGCGTGGCCTGCGTCATCGACAAGGCGCCGCGCGCCAACGAACAGCCGTCCGACCACGCGCCGGTCATCGCCACCCTGGCGTTCGGCTGACGCCCGGCGCCGCGGCGGCGCCCCACGCCCGGGAGGCAAGCATGCATATCCTGGTTGCCGGTTTCCAACACGAAACCAACACCTTCGCGCCTTCCAAGGCCGGCTATGACAACTTCCTGCGCGGCGAAGGCTTTCCCGCCCTGGTGCGCGGCGACGACCTGCTGGCGCTGCGCGCCGTCAACATCCCCGCCGGCGGCTTCCTGAACGCGGCCCTGGCGGACGGCCACAGCGTGCACCCCGTCATCTGGGCCGGCGCCAGCCCCTCGGCGCACGTCACGCGCGACGCCTTCGAGCGCATCGCCGGCGAGATCGAGGCGGCCGCCCGCGCCGGCCGCTACGACGCCGTCTACCTGGACCTGCACGGCGCCATGGCCACCGAACACCACGACGACGGCGAAGGCGAACTCCTGCGCCGCCTGCGCGACGCCGTCGGCCCCGCCACGCCCATCGTCGCCAGCCTGGACCTGCACGCCAACGTGACTCGCGCCATGCTGGCGCATGCCAGCGCGCTGGTGGCCTATCGCACCTATCCGCACGTCGACATGGCCGACACCGGCGCGCGCGCCGCCGCCCTGCTGCAAGCGCGCGCGCAGGCCGGCAAGCACTGGCATGGCGCCGCGCGGCGCCTGCCGTTCCTCATTCCCATCAACGGCATGTGCACCCAGCTCGAACCCGCCCGGGGCGTGTATGCCCTGCTGGCCGAGCTCGAGCGCAGCGAACCGGGCATCGCCAGCCTGTCCTGCGCCCTGGGCTTTCCGGCCGCCGATTTCCCCGAGTGCAGCCCGGTCGTCTGGGCCCACGGCCCCGACCGCGACGCCGTCGAGCGCGCCGTGCAGACCCTGGCCGACCGCATCGCCGGGCTCGAAGCCCAGTGGGCGCCCGACTTCCTCGCCCCGGACGAAGCCATCCGCCAGGCCCGGCAGCTGGCGCAAGGCGCCCGCCGCCCCGTGGTCATCGCCGACACGCAGGACAACCCCGGCGCCGGCGGCGACGCCAACACCACCGGCATGCTGCGCGCCCTCATCGACGCGGACGCCGACAACGCCGCCATCGGCCTCATGTGCGACCCCCAGGCCGTCGCCCAGGCCCTGGCCGCCGGCGTGGGCAAGCGCGTACGGCTGCGCCTGGGCGGCCAGTCCGGCGTCGCCGGCGACGCCCCCTGCGAAGCCGAATTCATCGTCGAACACCAGTCCGACGGCAAGACCCGCTACGACGGCCCCATGATGCACGGCATGGCGGCCGACCTCGGCCCCACCGTCTGCCTGCGCCACCGCGGCGTGCGCGTCATCGTCAGCAGCAACAAATCCCAGACCCTGGACCGCAACCTCATCCGCCTGGGCGGCATCGACCCCGAAGACCTCGCCATCCTGGTCGTCAAGAGCTCGGTGCACTTTCGCGCCGACTTCGAACCCATCGCCCACGCCGTGCTGATCGCCAAGGCCCCCGGCCCCATGCAGGCCGACCCCGCCGACCTGCCCTGGACGCGCCTGGCGCCCGGCATGCGCACCCGCCCGCGCGGCCGGCCCTTCGTCCCTGCCCGGCCCTGAAAGCCTGGCGGCCCGTCAAGCCGGCGAAAATTTTCCGCCGGCCGCTACCAAAACGGCCGGAATCCGTGTATAGTTGCGGACTTCATTGGGGCGGTAGCTCAGCTGGGAGAGCGTCGCGTTCGCAATGCGAAGGTCGGGAGTTCGATCCTCCTCCGCTCCACCAAACACCAGACGGAAAAGCCTTGGACACGCCACGTGGTCCAGGGCTTTTTTGTTTCCGGCGTGCCTGTCCCGGCGGGGACAGGCGCGCCCTCCCCGCGCCGCAACAAGCGCCTTGGGTCTGCCTCAGAACGCCGAGTACCCGCCGTTGGCGGCGATGGCCTCGCCGGTGATCATGCGCGACTCGTGGCTGGCCAGGAACAGCGCGATGTGGGCAATGTCGATCGGGTCGCCCTCGCGGCACGGATAGCGTTGCGCCGCGCCGGCTTGCGCCGGTGCGCCGGCGTCCAGGTTGCGCAGTATGCGTTCGGTGCGGATGCGGCCCGCGCAGATGGCGTTGACCCGCACTCCATGCGGCGCGTATTCGGCGGCCAGCGCGCGGGTCAGGGCAATCACCGCGCCCTTGGCGGCCGTGTAGGCATGCCCGCCGAAGCTGCCGCGCAGGCCGGCCCCGGACGACATGTTGACGACCGCGCCGCCGCCGGCGCGCACGATGGCCGGCACGGCGTGGCGGCAGCACAGCATGGTGCCGTCCAGGTCCAGGCGCAGGGTGCGGTTCCACAGCGCCAGCTCCACCTTGTCCACCGCCGTATCGCCCGCCACCGATCCGCCGGCGCAGTTGAACAGCGTATCGATCCAGCCGTAGTGATCGACGGCCCGCCGTACGGCCTGGCGCACGCTGTCGTCGTCGGTCACGTCGGCGGCCACGCCTATCGCCTGCCCGCCCTGGCCGCAGATCCGGCCGGCCAGTTGCTCGATGGCGTCGGGGCGCCGATCCAGCAGCGCCAGCGCGGCGCCTTCGGCCGCGAAGCGCAGCGCGGCGGCGCTGCCTATGCCGCCGGCCGCGCCGGTGATCAGGGCGACCCGCCCCGCCAGCCTGCCGGCCGCCGGCGCGCAATCGGTGCGGCCTGCCATGTTCAGGCCCCTGCGCCTGCCGCAGGCGGGAACCGTCCCGCCCACGGCGCGGCGCGCTCGAGCTGCGCGGCCAGGCGCAGCACCAGGTCGTCGCGGCCCAGGGCGCCGATCAGCTGCACGCCGATGGGCAGCCCCTGCCCGTCGATATGCAGGGGCACGCTGGCCGCCGGCTGCCCCGAGGCGTTGATGACGGCCAGGAAGGTCGTGTAGCGGGCCGCCTTCTGGCGAAACGATACGAAGTCGTCCGCCATGCTGATTTCGCCCAGCGGCACCGGCGGGCGCGTCAGGGTGGGCGACAGCAGCAGGTCGTAGCCCTGCATGCAGGCCGCCATGGCGCGGCCCACCGCGTGCAGCGCCTGGATCATGCCGGCGTAGTCGGTGGCGGAAATGCCGCGCGCGCGCCGATAGCCGTCCAGGATGGCCGGCTCCAGGTCGTCGTCGCGCAGGCCGCGCCGCAGGACGGCCAGGCGGGCGTCGACGGCCAGCGCGATATGCGTGCACAGAATGCCGATATGCGCCCGCACGAAGGCCTGGTAGTCGATGGGCGGCGCGGCGATGGCTTCGGTGGCGTGGCCCAGTTGCCGGCACAGGGCCTCGGCCTGCGCCAGCGCCGCCGAGCACGCCGGATCGACCTCGATGCCGTCCCAGGCATGCTGCCACACGCCGATGCGCAATGGCCGCTCGAAAGGCTGGTCCAGGGCGGCCAGGTAGCCGCCTGCCGGCGGCGCCGGCGCCGCATAGGGAGCGCCGCGCTCCATGCCGGCGATCGCATCGAGCGCGGCGGCGGTGTCGCGCACGCTGCGGCTCAGCACGCCATCGCCCGCCATGCCGCCCCATGCCTCGCCGCGCGCCGGCCCCAGGGGCACCAGGCCGCGGCTGGGCTTCAGGCCGAAGACGCCGCAGCAAGACGCCGGAATGCGGATCGACCCGCCGCCGTCGCTGCCGTGGGCCAGGGGCACCACGCCGGTGGCGACCGCGATGGCGGCGCCGCCGCTGGAGCCGCCGGCCGAACGCTGCGGCGCCCAGGGGTTGCGGGCGGGCCCGCCGTTGACGAGCGCCTCGGTGGTGGGCGCCATGCACAGCGCCGGCACGGTGGTGCGGGCAAAGGGCAACAGGCCGGCGGCGTCGAAGCGTTCCACCAGCGTGGCGTTGCCGGCAAAACGCATGTCCTTGCACAGCGCCAGCCCGATGCTCGAGGGCAGGCGGTCGCAGGCCAGGCCGGAGTCCTTCAACAGGAACGGCAGGCCGCCGAACACGCCCGTCGGCCGCCAGGCCGCCGCGCGCGCCAGCGCCGCGTCGTAGTCGGGATAGCACAGGGCGTTCAGGGGCTCGGCGCGCTGCCGGGCCAGCGTGATCGCGCATTGCATCAGGGCCTGCGGGTCGGTGGCGCCGGCCCGCAATTGCGCGGACAGCGCCAGGCCGTCCTGCTGCACGTATTGTTCGATGTTCATGACAGACGCCAAGGTCGACGAGCGCGATGGGTCAAGGCCAGGCCGGTCCGCCGTGGCGGGCCAGGAAGCTGCGCAGGTCCGCCACGCAGCGTTGCGGCAGGTACTCGCAGATGCTGTGCCGCTCGCCTTCGTAGACCAGGATCTCGGCCCGCTTGAGGTGGTCGCGCATGGGCTGGTAGGCGTCCATGGCGCCGATGCGGCCGGCCCCCGGAATCACCACCAGCGTCGGGCAGGTGATGCGGTGCAATTGATCGCCCCACTCCTGTTGCGCCATGTAGCCGACGAACCTGCCGATATAGGCCATGTCGTGATCGGACAGCGCATCGAGGAACTGCTCGCAGCGCGGCGTGCCGACCAGCTCCGGAGGGAAGCGATCGTCGATGGTGTCGGCCAGGAATTGCCGCAAGCCCTTTTCGGCCACTCGTTCGAGCCAGGTCGAAGCCTGGCTGTTGCGCAGGCCTGGCGCCGAACCGAACAGCGCCAGGGTCTCGATGCGTTGCGGGTGCTGCATGGCCAGATGCTGGCCCACGTAGCCGCCGGCCGAATTGCCGGCCAGGTGCACGCGCTCGCAGCCCAGGTGATCGAGCAAGGCCAGGATGTCCTCGGTCAGCACCTGCAGGTCCAAGGGCTTGTCCGCCGGCGGCACGTCGGACAGCCCATGCCCGCGCAGGTCGGCGCGCACCACGCGGTAATCGCGGCTCAGGCCGGGCACCCAGGAGTAGAAGCGCTGGGCATTGGCCATGGCGCCGTGCAGCAGCAGCAAGGTGGGTGCCTGCGTCCAGGGGTCGGTATAGTCGTCCAGGTAATAGCTCAAGCGCACGCCGTCGCGCTCATAGTAGTGCTGCATCATCGTCCTTTCCCTCGTTGGTCATGCGGCGCCGGCGGCCAGCGCCTGCCGTTGCCGGTACGCGTCCACCGCTTCCTCCATGCGCACGAACGTCGCGCCCTCGTCGATCAGGCGCCGCAGCAGGCGCTCGAGCATGCGCATGCGGTGGCCGCGGCCGATCACGAAAGGATGGAAGGTGTAGGTGATGACGCCCCAGTCGAAGTTCTCCTTCAGGTACAGGAAGTCCTCGATCCAGTTGTCCATCACGCTGTTGGCATTCATCAGGCCGGGGATGACGCTCTGCCCGGCGCGCACGAACTCGAAGTGCGGATAGTCGTCCAGCGACCAGCTGACAGGCACCTCGATGAGGCGGGTGGGCGCGCCGAACACCGCGGGTTCGTCCAGGGGAAAACTGTCTCCCTGGCGCACCGGATACGGCAGATAGTCGTGCCCCATCATGCTGCTGTCGTAGTCGAAGCCGTGCTCGAGCAGCAGCGCCAGGGTGTGCGGACTGAGGTCCCACGATGGCGAGCGGTAGCCGCGCGCGGCCCGCCCCGTCAGCGCGCGGATCGCCTCGTTCGCGCGCACCAGGCCGTCGAGCTCTTCCTCGCGCGTCATCAGGTTGGGCGCGACGTGCGTCCAGCCGTGGTGGCCGATTTCATGGCCGGCCTCGTGCACGCGCCGGCAATGCTCCGGATAGCTGGCCAAGGTATGGCCGGGGATGAACCAGGTCGACGGCAGGCCCAGCCGTTCGAGCAAGTCCAGCACGCGGTCGGCCGCCACGGCGCAGAACTCGCCGCGCGACACCGGCGTCGGACTGTCCATGCCGCGCGCCAGCCACACCGAGATCGCGTCGAAATCGAAGGTCAGGCAAACCAGGGATTGTTTGGCGGCCATGGCTTACTCCAGTCGGATGTCCGCTTCCTTGACGAAGGCGCCCCAATCGCCAATCATCGTCTTCATCTGCGCCGTATGCTCGGCGGCGCTGTTGCCGATCAGGGTCAGGCCCAGGTCGCGGGTGCGCTGTTGCACGGCGGGGTCGCGCAAGGCGCCGGTGTAATAGGCATTCAGCTTCTCGATGACCGCATCGGGCGTCCTGGCCGGGGCGTAGACGCCCCAGTACGTATCGGCGTTCACGCCCTGGATGCCGCGCGACACGAAGGTCGGCACCTCGGGCAGCAGCGGACTGGGCGCCTCGCCCGTCACCGCCAGCGCGCGCAGCTTGCCCGACTGGATATGCGGCAGGCCCGTCGTGGTGCCGCCGAAATACATCTGCACCTGCCCGCCCAGCAGCGCCGACATGGCCGGCGCCACGCCCTGGTACGGCACATGCACGACATCGATGCCCGCGGCGCGGCGGAACATCTCGCCCGCCATGTGGGTCGAGGTGCCGTAGCCGCCCGAGGCGAAGTTCAGCGTACCCGGCTTGGCCTTGGCCAGCGCGATCAGCTCGTCGAGGGTGTTGGCCGGCACCGACGGGTGCACCAGCAGCACCAGCGGCGCGCGCGCCAGCATCGTGACGCCGCGGAAATCCCGCAAGGTGTCATACGGCAGGTCTTTCATCAGCGAAGGGTTGACCAGCATCGACAGGTCGCCGCCCAGCACGGTGTAGCCATCCGGGGCCGCTTGCGCCACGTGCGAGGTGCCGATGACCGACGCGCCGCCCGGCCGGTTGTCGACCACCACCGATTGCCCCGCGGCGTCGGCCACCGGCTTTTGCAGCAGGCGCACCAGCACATCGGTGGTGCCGCCCGGCGGATAGGGCACCACGACGCGCAGCGCCCGTTCGGGAAAGCCCTGGGACAGCGCGGCGGCCGATACCCCGGCCATCGATACCGCCAGCACGGCAAGCAGCATGCTCTTGATCTTCATGTATATCCTCGCGACTAGGGTCTGATGTCTGATGCGCCATGATTCTAGGAGGCGCCCCGGGCCACGAATATGATCTACATTACATTCCCGCGCCCCTGCGGCGGCGCCATCACAGTCAAGCAATGAGCCAGGCAGCCAATCCGACCGCCCTCCCCGCCTGGGACCCGCCGGCGATCCTGGCGCAACTGCGCGCCAATACCTGCTTCGGGCACATGGCCGAACCGACGCTGGCCGCGTTCGCCGCCATCGCCCAATGGCGCCGGCTGGACCATGGCGAACTGCTGGCCGGACGCGGCACGCCCGCCCCCGGCGTGGTGATCATCCTCAAGGGCGCCATCCACACCAGCTCGTTTTCCGACGACGGCCACGAGTTCGCGCTGTCGATGCTGGAATTCGACGGCCTGTGGGGCGTCGCGGCGGTACTGGATGGCGGCGGGATGCTGCGCGACAGCCGGGCCTACCAGCAGACCGACATCCTGCTGCTGCCGCGCGCGGCCTTCCTGGACATACTGGACGGCGACCCCGGACTGTATCGCTACTTCGTCAAGCTGCTGTGCAGCCGCATACGCACCGCCCATGCCATCATCGACGAACTGGCGCTGCGCAGCCTGCCGCAACGGCTGCCGCGCCTGCTGGGCGCCCTGACGGCCGGGCGGCCCGGCGACGACGAACGCGGCATCGCCGTGGCGCAGACCCAGGACGCCCTGGCCACCCTGCTGGGCGTGTCGCGCCATGCGGTCAACCGCGAACTCAGGCAATTGGCGAACCAGGGCCTGGTCGGACTGGGTTACGGGGAAATCTGGGTGCGGGACCTGGAACGCCTCAAACAGCTCTGGCACGAACGCGGCGCCCAACCCTGAACCAGGCCGCCGCCGCGCGGCCGTCGATGACGCATGCACACAAGTGCATACGTGTACATTTTCAAGGCTGTTTTCCACTAAAGCAAATCCGACATGGCACAGGCGGCCAAGCCGGACAACGGCACGCCGGCAAACCATCATCGCGCTCAATAGCCCTATAAGTAAATACTATTGATGCAATCTTGCTAAGGAAAACCCCAATTCCGCGCCCGTTCATCCCGGCCTAGACTTCCGCAAAACATCAATGCACACGTGTGCCTTACAAGCTACCATGCAGTCAGCTTGCATGAACATGACCAGAACGCGGGGGATGCAATGGGATATCGGTCACCAGCCGTGGCGGCCAAGCCGCCTGCCATGCTGTCCAGACGCCTCCCGGCCAGGCGCGCGCACGCCTGCGCGCGCCCGCTTCCTGCCCTCTCCAACGCGCGCGCCTCGCGCCTGACGCCCTTCCCGAGCAAGGCCTGGCCGGTCCAGGCCCACGGCTAGGCGTTTTCCGCCATCCCTTTCTGTCCGCGCGGCGGGTCCGGTCCCGCGGCGCGGCACGCCCACATACTTTCCATCAGGAGCGTTCATGCTAGACCTCGACAATGCCCGAGGCGGTTTCATCGGTTCACACCCGTTCGGGCGACGCCCGGCCCTGGTGGTGATCGATTTCCAGCGGGCTTTCACCGACCCGGACGTCAGTCCGCTGGCCAGCGATTGCGCGCCCACCATCGCGCAGGCCAATCGCCTGATCCAGGCGATGCGCGGACGCGGTCCGGTGGTGTTCACGGTGGTGGGCTACGACGGCAACCATGGCGACGGCGGCTGTTTTCATCGCAAGTGCCCGCCGCTGAAGGACCTGGTACGCGGCTCGGCGGGCTGCGCACTCGACGAGCGACTGGATTACGACGCGGCGACCGACGTGCTGCTGCACAAGACGCAGGCCTCGGCGTTTTTCGGTACGCCGCTGGCCGCCATGCTCGCGCACGCGGGCTGCGACGCCGTGCTGATCGCCGGCTGCACCACCAGCGGCTGCGTGCGCGCCAGCGCGGTCGACGCCATGCAGCACGGCTTTCCGCCTTTCGTGGCGCAGGACGCCGTCACGGACCGTTCCGCGGCCCAGCACCTCAGCAACCTGATCGACCTCAAGAGCAAGTACGCGGAAGTCCTGCCGACCGACGCGCTCCTGCCCCTGCTTCTCAACCCGACGGCCTGAGCGCCACTGCGGAGTACATCAATCATGAACAAGACCTGGATCGCCAAATTGCTGCCGGCCGTGCTGCTGGCGCTGTCGGCCAACGCCGGCGCGGCGGACAAGCCGATCGAACTGACGCTGTCGACCTATGCCCCGCCTTCCTATGAGTACATGTGGAAGCCGCTGGAGACCTTCATCGCGTATGTGGAGAAGGAAAGCCAGGGCCGCGTGAAGATCAAGGCCTTCCACTCCGCCCAGCTGTTCGACGGCTACGAGGAATTGCCGGCGCTGTCGCGCGGCGACATCGATATCACCACCGTGGTCTCGACCTACGCCAGCGGCGCCATGCCGGTGCTGAATCTGTTCACCATGCCGTTCGTGTTCCAGGATACGGCGCACCTGGAGCGCGCCGCCAAGGCCGGCCTGCTCGATGTGAGCATACGCGGCGAAATGCGCGACAAGCATGGCATCGAAGTGCTCGGCCTGGCGCCTATCGATCCCTACCAGATCTATTCGCGCCGCGCGCCGGTCCGCACGGCCGCCGATTTCAAGGGCAAGGTGTGGGCCACGACCGGCGCCGCCGACGCGCGCGCGATCCAGCTGCTGGGCGGCTCGCCCACCAGCATGCCGTCGTCCGAGCTGTACCTGGCGTTGGACCGCGGGGTGGTGGACGGCACGCCGCGCCCGCTGATCACCGGGCTGGGACGCAGCCTGCACGAGGTGGTCAAGCACCTGTCGCTGGCGACGCTGGCCATCGACACCTCGCTGCTGTCGATGAACAAGGCGAAGTTCGATTCGCTGCCGCCGGATATCCAGGACATCATCCGCCGCGGCGCGCAGGTGCGTGACGAGGAGCAATTCCGCCAGGTGTATGCCTACATCGAACAGGGCGTGGCGAAGTTCGAGAAGAATGGCGTATCCGTGTACACGATCGAACCCGCCGCCTTGCAGGATATGCGCGCCGCGACCCAGCCCGCGGTCCAGGAGTGGGTCGCGCAGGAGCCCGCGGCCAGCCGCCACCTGGAGCTGCTGGAAAAGACCCGGGCGAACTGAGGCCCTTTCGACATGACCGCCTATCGATCTGGATCCCCCCCATGAAATCGCTTCTTGATCGGCTGACACGGATCGGCCACGGAACCAACCGGGCCGCCGTTTTCATCGCGCAGGCAGCCTTGCTGCTGATGATGCTGCTGACCGTTTACTCGGTCATCGCGCGGTACGTGCTCCAGCGGCCCAGCGTCCACGCCGTGGAGATCAGCATTTACCTGTTGCTGCTGGTGACCTGGCTTTCGGTGGGCTGGACCCATCTGCTCGAGCGCCACGTCAGCATGGAAATGCTCAGCATCCGCGTGCGCGGACGCGGCAAGCGGCTGCTGAACGTGTTTCGCGAGCTGGTGGTGCTGGTGTTCTGCGGCTTCCTGCTGCATGCCGGCGTCCAGATCGCCGCCACGGCACTGGCGCGCAATTACCGCTCGACGTCCCTGCTGGCCTTTCCCATGTGGATCGCCTACGGACTGATCGCGGTCGGCGCGCTGCTCTTGGCGATCGCCGCCGCGTGCAAGCTGAACCATCCCGACGGCAACGCCGCCATTGCGCCACCCAGCCCGGAGGCATGACCCGTGGACGCCGTACTCATTCTGACCGTGATACTCGGGCTGTTCGGCCTGCTGCTGGTATTGGGCATCCCGATTTTCGCCGCGCTGGGCGTGCCCAGCATTCTCGGCATCTATCTGGTGGGCGGCGCCTCGGCGCTGAACGTCGTGCCGTCGGTGCTGCATCGCGGCATCGCCAGCTACTCGCTGATCTGCATTCCGCTGTTCATCCTGATGGGCGAGACGCTGGCCCGCACCAGCATCGGCGCGCGCCTCTATACCTTGTTCTACACCTGGCTGAGCCGCGTGCGTTGCAGCCTGGCGATTGCCAGCGTGGGGGCCTCGGCCATCTTCGGCGCCATGAGCGGCGTCAGCGTGGCCGGCGCGGCCACCATAGGCCGCGTCGCCATTCCGGAGATGCTCAAGCGCCGCTATGACCCTGGCCTGGCCGGCGGATCGGTAGCCGCGGCGGGTTCGCTGGCCTTGCTGATTCCGCCCAGCGTGGGCTTCGTGCTGTATGGCGAGATCGCCAGCCAGTCGATCGGCAAGCTGTTCAGCGCCGCCATCGTGCCCGGCCTGCTGCTCAGCGTCCTGATGATGCTTTATCTGTACGGATTGAGCCGCATCAAGCCCTCGGTGGCGCCGGACGAAGCGCAGAAGGTCTCGTGGCGGGAGCGCTGGCAGGCGCTGCGCGATGTATGGGCCGCCATTGTGCTGATCGTCGCCGTGCTGGGCACGATCTATCTGGGCATCGCCACGCCGACCGAGGCTTCGGGCCTGGGCGCGGCCGGCGCGCTGCTGGTGGCGCTCGGCTACCGCGAACTGGACCGCGCGAAGCTGCGCGAGATCGTCCGCTCCACCATCGTCACCAGCAGCATGATCCTGCTGATCGTGGCGGCCGCGCTGTTGTTCGGCCATGTCCTGATGCGCCTGCAGGCGCCGCAGATGCTGATCGCCTGGGTCGCCGCGCTGGCCCAGCCGGATTGGGTGATCCTGCTGCTGATCCTGGTCTTCCTGCTGATCGTCGGGATGTTCCTGGACATCGTCTCGATCATCCTGATCACGACCCCGATCGTGCTTCCGGTGATCACGTCGCTGGGCCTGGATCCGATCTGGTTCGGCGTGGTCATGATCATCATGTGCGAGATGGCGGTGATCACGCCGCCCATCGGCCTGAACCTGTATGTCATCAAGGGGGTGGCGCCGGAGATCTCGCTGCGCGACATCACCATGGGCGCCCTGCCGTTCGTGCTGGTGGAAGCGCTGGCCGTGCTGATCCTGGTGCTGTTTCCGCAACTGGCCTTGTGGCTGCCCAGCCACATGTAGGCCGGGGGGAAAGCGCGGCGGGCCTGGCCATCGGCCGGACCCGCCGCGTCCGCCCTATCCCTTGGGCGCCACCGGGACCGACGCCTCGCTCGTGAGCATGAGGAAGGTCAGGGTTTCGCGCAGGTACAGGCGCACGACCTTGTCGGTGTGGCTCTGGTAGCCGATCGACAGGTCCTGTCCGAGGTGCAGTTCGAAGTCGCCGCCGCGCGTGGAGAGCACGCAGCCGCCGTTCAGGGCCGGCGCCCAGATGATGTCGCCGCTGACGATGCGCTTGATGTGGTCGATGGTGGGGTAGCCGTCGTCGCTGCCCTCGCTCAGGGCGGTGTAGGCGTCGGCGCCCAGCAATACCGAGTACGGCCCGTCCACGCCGGCCAGGCGCAGCTGCTCGAGGGCGCGGCCGACGGCCGCCGGGTAGTCGGCGGCGTCCGTGGGCAGTTCGAGCCGGCTGTTGGACGAACCCTCGCGGATGCCGACGATGCCGGCGGCCTTGTAGCCGTCGAAAATGGCGCGGTCCTCGGCATACGCCAGTTCGGTGGCGGCGTCCTTGGCGGGCTGCCAGTCGGCATCGTTGGCGCCGCGCTCGACGGCGTCGATTTCGTCGCGCTGCAGCTCGAAGGGCACGGTCAGCTCGACCAGGGCCTTGACTTCGCGCAGCTTGGCGTCGACGCCCTTCTGCGGCGCGGCGATGCCGCGCAGGTGGCCGGTGCCCACGGCCGCCAGGCCGAAGCCGCCAGGATCCTTGACATCGACCACGCGCCGGCCGGCGACCGAACGCTTGAAGGTGCGCGCCACCTCTTCTTCGATTTGCGCCCAGGCGGCGGCGGAAATGGGAGCCAGGTCGCGATACAGGTTGTTCATTGCTGGGGGTTTCCTTTCAGGGAGCCAATGTTCAGCGAGCCGTCATGCGGCGCGCGCGCGGCCGGCGCGGGGTCAGGCCGGCTGCCGTCGGTGTCTTGCGGGTCGCGTTCGGCCAGCGCTTCGAGCAGGTCGGCCGAAGGCGCGAAGAACAGGCCGCCGGTCACCGCGCGGCTGAAGTCGAGCAGGCGGTCATAGTTGCCCGGCGGGCGTCCCACGACCATGTTCTCGAGCATTTGCTCGATGGGCGCGGGCGAGCGGGCATAGCCGATGAAATAGGTGCCGAACTCGCCGGAGCCGGGCCGGCCAAACGGCATGTTGTCGCGCAGGATCTTGATTTCCTGGCCGTTTTCTTCGAGCGTGGTCAGGGCGCTGTGCGAGTTGCTGGGCTTGACGGCCTCGTCCAGTTCGATGTCCGACAGCTTGGTGCGCCCGATGATGCGCTCCTGGGTCTCGACGGACAGCGCGTTCCAGCCGTCCATGTCGTGCAGATATTTCTGCACCAGGACGTAGCTGCCGCCGGCGAAATCCGGATCGGCGTCGTCCACCAGGGTGAAATCCAGCGCTTCGCGCCCGGTGGGGTTTTCGGTGCCGTCGACGAAGCCGACCATGCTGCGCAGGTCGAAATAGCGAAAGCCGTGCACTTCGTCGACCACGGTGACGGCGTCGCCCAGCTGCGCCATCACATGGGTGGCCAGCTCGAAACAGAGGTCCATCTGCTCGGCGCGGATGTGCAGCAGCAGGTCGCCCGGGGTGGCCGGAGCGCGGCGCTCGCCGGCGCTGAATTCGCGAAAGGGGTGCAGCTCGGCCGGCCGCGGCTGGCCGAACAGGCGGTCCCAGCCCGCGGCGCTGAAACCGCATACACAGGAAAGATTGCCGGCCGGCACCCGCTTGCCGACGGCGCGCGCCAGGTCGGCCAGCTTGCCGCACAGGGCGCGGACCTTGTCGGCGGCTTCGTTGTCGGCGCCGACAGTGGCGACGAGGAAAATGGCGCTGCGTGTGATCGGACTGACGACGGCCTGTGGTTCCGGATTGTTCTGAGGCATGGGTCTCTATAGGCGGTTGGCAAGGTCTGCGGTCGGGCTGGCACTCATTCTAGTCGGCGCCGCGCCTTGTAGCCACATCACGGCATGGGCGGGCGCACAGCGGCGTCCGCGCCAGGATAGACCACCATGCCGTCCGGGCGCACGAGCGCGCCCGGCGTCAGGCTGGCCGGATCGATGCGGCCCGCTTCCATGATATGGAACACGGTCTCCCCCCGGGCCAGCAAATGGTCGGCCACGATGCGGCGGTGGCAACGCCACCACACGGCCTCCGAACACATGACGGCGCTGCGCTGTGCGCGCCCGCGCGCAACGAGATGCTCCAGGCCCGCATGGAAGGCCTGCGAAAGCGCGTAGTCCGCGTAGTTGTGGAAGCTGTCGTTGTCCCAGTAGCCGTTGACCTCGCGCGGCACCGTGCGCGATCTGGGCCGCAGCCCGCCCAGCGCGGCCAGGTGTTCGTAGGCGATGCCGCGCCCGTCCAGCGAGCCGGGCAGCGCGTCCTGGTTGAACTGCGGGTTGGCGCGCGAGCGCGGTACGGTCCGGATATCGACCACGAGCTCGATGCCGGCCGCCTCCAGCAAGGCGACGAAGGCCTCGAGACTGCGGTTGGAATGGCCTATGGTATGAAACGGCGGCCTCATGCCCCGCCCTTTGCGCGCACGCGCCGCAGCACCTCGCCGCGGTGCGCGGCGATGTGATCGGTCTTGTCGCTCTTGATTTCGTACTGCGGATGGTCGGGCGAGGCGCGATGCGTGTGCCCCTTGTAATCGAAGTCCCGCGTGTGGATGGCGATGATGGTGCCCGACACCTGGCCGGCCTCGGAGTTCCAGGCCACGTGGTCGCCGATCCTGAATGCCGTCTTGCCGGTCATGCCATCGCCTCCTGTCGCGAACGCCCGGCCGGCGCGCGGCCGGGCCTCCCGCATAGGCTACCGCATGGCGCGCCCGGACGTCACGCCGGCGGCGCGCCCGCGGGCTCGGCGTCCTCGGCCAGCAGCCGGCCGATCGCCGCGCCCAGGGCCAGGTCGTCGAGCCGGCCCAGGTGGTGCAGGCGGATCCGCCCGCGGCGGTCCAGCAGCACCAGGCTGGGCGTACCGCCCAGGCTGTAGGCGCGCATGGTCATCGGCATGTCGCCCTCGGGATCGGGGCGGTCGATCCCGATCGGAAAGCTCCAGCGGTACTCGTGATTGAAAACCCGCAGCGCCTCGGGCCCCATGACCGCATGATGCTCGAAGACCGTATGCAGGCCGATCACCACCACGCCGTCGTCGCGAAACAGGCGGTGCAGGCGCTCGGCCTGCGGCAGGCCATGCGCAAGACAGCCCGGGCACAGCATCTGGAAGGCGTGCAGCACCACCACCTGCCCGCGCAGCCGGGCCAGCTCCAGCGGGTGCGGGGTATTGAGCCATGCGTCCACCTGCAAGGGCGGCGCGGTAACGGTGGCGAGGGCTTCGTGGCGGGACATGGCGGCTCCTGGGGAATGGACGCGGCCCGCGGCGCGGCGCGGCGGGCCGGCGCGACGCTCAGGCTGCCTGGCGCAGCGCGACCTTGGGAAAGTCTACCGGGACGGCAAACGCGACGTTGACATAGTTGGTGAACAGGTTGAGCGCCACGTGGGCAAGGATCTCGACGATTTCCTCGTCGCTGAAACCGGCGGCCCGCACGGCCTGCACCTCGGCCTCGCCGACCTGCCCGCGCGCCTCGACCAGCTGCAGCGCGAAGCGCAGCGCCGCCGCCGTGCGGGGATCGGCCGAACGGCCGTCCTGCGCGGCCGCCATGTCCCCGGCGCTGGCGCCGGCCTTGCGGCCCAGCGCGGTGTGCGCGGCCAGGCAGTATTCGCAGCGGTTGCGGTTGGCCACCGCCACGGCGATCTGCTCGCCGAGCCGCGCGGCAATGACGCCGCCGCCCAGCGCGCCGAAGGCCTCCCACATGCTCTTGAGCGCCGCGGCGGAGTTGGCCACGGCCTTGAACATATTCGGCGTGGCGCCGAACGCGCCTTGGATCTGCGCCAGGATCGCCTGGCGCTCGGCGCCGGCCTGGGAGGGATCGATCAGGGGAACACGTGACATGGCTTGCTCCTGGAAACGGTAGGGATAAGGTCCGCCGTGACGGACCAGCCCATCGTACGTAGAATATCTGGACAAAAAATCGAGTTTCGTCCATGAAAGTTTCCAAATCGTCTAAAACCTCGGCCGCGCCGGCGCCCGTGGACAGGCTGTCGGCCCTGCTGGAACGCTTCCGCGTGCGCACCGCCCTGTTCCACGCCGGCACGCTGTGCGGCCACCACCGCTTCGAGGCGCAGCCCGGGCGCGCCTTCCTGCACGTATTGCGCCGCGGCGATATGGAAGTGCGCCACCGCCCGGGCGAAACCGCGCTGCCGCGCCTGCGGCTGGCCGAGCCCACTCTGCTGTTCTACCCGCGTCCCTTGCATCACGAGTTCATCAACCCGCCCGCCGAGGGGCCCGACTTGACCTGCGCCACGCTGGATTTCGAAGGCGGCGACCGTCATCCGCTGGTGCGCTCGCTGCCGCCGGTCGTCTGCGTGCCGCTGGACGCGGTGGCCGGCCTGCGGCCCGCGCTGGACCTGCTGTTCGCCGAGGCCGATCAGGTGCGTTGCGGTTCGCGCGTCCTGGCCGACCGCCTGTTCGAGGTCGTGCTGATCCAGCTGCTGCGCTGGATGCTCGACCACCCGGCCCAGGTCGGCGTGAGCGACGGACTGATCATGGGCCTGTCGGACCCGCGCCTGGCCAAGGCCCTGGCGGCGTTGCACGGCGCGCCAGGCCAGGCCTGGCCGTTGACGCGGATGGCGGATATCGCGGGCATGTCGCGCAGCGCCTTTGCCGCGGCGTTCAAGACGGCGACGGGGGTCACGCCCGCGGCCTACCTGGCCGATTGGCGGCTGAGCCTGGCGGCGTCCATGCTGCGCGCCGGCCACCCCATGAAGCGCATCGCGCCCGAGCTGGGCTTTGCCGGCGTGCCGGCGCTGTCCAAGGCCTTCCGGCAGCGGATGGGCGCTTCGGCGCGCCAGTGGCTGGACGCCCAGCGCTGAAGCCGCGCCATTGCCGAAATGATTGCATTTTGCTAAAATGAAATCATTGCATGCAAAAAATGGAGGTGCTGTCGTGTCTTCGATTACGGTAAGAAATGTTCCCGAGGAAGTGCATCGCGCCTTGCGCGTACGCGCGGCCACGCATGGGCGCAGCACCGAGGCCGAGATCCGCGCCATCCTGGAAAACGCCGTGCTGCCCGATGGCCGCGTCAAGCTGGGCACCCTGCTCAGCCACATCGGCCGCGGCGCGCGCGGCATGGACCTGACCATCGAGCGCAATCCGGCGCCCGCCCGCCCGGCCAGTTTCGAATGATCCTGCTCGACACCGACGTGCTGCTCGAGCCGCTGCGGCCGGCCCCCGACCCGGCCGTCGCGGCATGGCTGGATGCCCAGCACGTCGAAACCCTGTACCTGGCCGCGCCCGGCGCGGCCGAAATCCAGCTCGGGCTGGCCCGCCTGCCGCGCGGCAAGCGGGCCGAGGCCCTGCGCCACGAATTCGAGCGGCGCGTCCTGCCGCTGTTCATGGGCCATGTCCTGCCCTTCGACACGGCCGCGGCCGATGCCTACGCCGCCGTCATGATGCGGGCCGCGGCGGCGGGCCATGCGCTGTGCGCAATCGATGGCTGCATCGCCGCCATCGCCACCGCGCACGGCCTGGCCATCGCCACGCGCCATCCGGCCAGGTTCGAGGCGGCCGGGCTCGCCGCCGTCGATCCCTGGCACGCCGCCGCTTGACGGCAGGCTGACAACGCCCCTGCCCCATTTCTTCTAGAATGATTCTTGCGTACGCGCCCGCCCGGTTGGCGCGCGGTCGAAAATGTACAGATCATAGGCCGGCCTTGCCATGTCAGACGTCCAGACCTCTTCCCCCAGCCCCGCGCCGCCACGCGGCCGCAAGCTGGATAAAGCCGATTTTGCCGCCCTGGCGGACCTGCGCTACGCGCTGCGCCGCTTCATGGCCTTCAGCGAAGCCGCGGCCACCGAAAGCGGCCTGACCGCGCAGCAACACCAGGCCCTGCTGGCCATCAAGGCATCGGACGACACGCTGAGCGTAGGCGAACTGGCCGACCGGCTGCTGATCCGCCATCACAGCGCCGGCGAACTGGTCGACCGGCTCGCGCGCATGGATATGGTGCGGCGCATTCCCAGCAACGCCGACCGCCGCCGCGTGCTGGTGGCCCTGACCCCGCTGGCCGAGCACACGCTGGATACGCTGTCGGCCGCGCACGTCGAGGAACTGCGCTCGGTCGGACCGCTGCTGCGTACGCTGCTGAGCTATTTCGATTCGCCGGCGTATCGGCGCAAGTAAGCCGTCGCGGGGCGCCAGGCCCCATGCGAAACATAGCCACCCCAAAAAAAACGGGTGCCGTCGCCAACACCCGCAATCACTCAACTTCACGCTGCGATCATTCTTCTTCGACGAAGGTCTCGTCGCGCTTCTTGCGGATCGACGGCAGCGCCACGATGATCACCAGCAGGGCCGCCGCACCCAGCAGCGAGGCCGACAGCGGCCGCTCGACGAAGGTCAGGAAGTCGCCGCGCGACAGCAGCAGCGCGCGCCGGAAGTTCTCTTCCATCATGGGGCCGAGCACCAGGCCCAGCAGCAGCGGCGCGCCCTCGCATTTCAGCTTGGACCATACATAGCCCACCACGCCGAAGATGGCGGTGACGAACACGTCGAAGACGTTGTAGTTCAGCGAGTACACGCCGATGGTGCAGAACACCAGGATGGCCGGGTACAGGATGCGGTACGGGACCTTGAGCAGCTTGACCCACAGGCCGACCAGCGGCAGGTTCAGCACCACCAGCATCAGGTTGCCGATCCACATCGAGGCGATCAGGCCCCAGAACAGCTCGGGGTGGCTGGTCATGACCTGCGGACCCGGCTGGATGTTGTGGATGGTCATCGCGCCGACCATCAGCGCCATCACGGCGTTGCCCGGGATGCCCAGGGTCAGCAGCGGGATGAACGAGGTCTGCGCGCCGGCGTTGTTGGCCGATTCGGGGCCGGCCAGGCCGGCCGGATGGCCCTTGCCGAAGCGCTCGGGATTGCGCGACAGCTTCTTTTCCAGCGAGTACGAGGCGAAGGCCGACAGCACCGAGCCGCCGCCCGGCAGGATGCCCAGGCACGACCCCAGCGCGGTGCCGCGCACGATGGCCGGCGCGGCTTCGCGCATTTCCTGCTTGTTCGGATACAGCGAACCGACCTTGTCGGTGATGTCGACGCGGTTTTCCTTCTGTTCCAGGTTGGTGAGGATTTCGGCGAAGCCGAACACGCCCATGGCGACGATGGCGAAGTCGATGCCGTCCTGCAGCTCGGGGATGCCGAAGTCGTAGCGGGCCACGCCGGAGTTCACGTCGGTGCCGACCATGCCCAGCAGCAGGCCGAGGATGATCATGGCCACCGCCTTGAGGATGGAGCCCGACGCCAGCACCACGGCGCCGATCAGGCCCAGCACCATGAGCGAGAAATATTCGGCCGGGCCGAACTTGAAGGCGACTTCGGCCAGCGGCGGCGCGAAGGCGGCGATCAGCATGGTGGCGACAGTGCCGGCGAAGAACGAACCAATGGCCGCCAGCGCCAGCGCCGCGCCGGCGCGGCCGTTGCGCGCCATCTGGTGGCCATCGAGCACGGTCACCACCGCCGATGTCTCGCCGGGCAGGTTGACCAGGATGGCCGTGGTCGACCCCCCGTACTGCGTGCCGTAGTAGATGCCGGCCAGCATGATCAGGCCGGCCACCGGCGGCAGCACATAGGTGATGGGCAGCAGCATGGCGATGGTGGGCACCGGCCCCAGGCCGGGCAGCACGCCGACCAGGGTGCCCAGCACGCAGCCCAGCAGCGCGTACAACAGGTTTTCCGGCGTGAACGCTACCGAAAAGCCAAGCGCCAGATTTTGCAGCAGTTCCATTTCGCCCCTTTCCTTTCTTTTGCTGCTGCCCCCGTCGCGGCACATGGTCACGATACCGGCCGAACGGGGCACAGAGTGGTGTAACGGATTGCGACCGGAACGCCGCCATCAGGAAAACGGAATAGATCGTAGCACGATGCTTTTGCTTGAAAACCCCGGGTTTACGATTAGCTTACGGTCTGCTTTCAAACTGAAAGCATCGCTGCAACGCGCTGATATTACGATGAAATAATTGGTCCGCAGTACGATTTTGCGGGCCTTCCGCGCGTGATTCTCGTGCCGGCCTAATCCAAAAGAATTAATTCATATCGCTCTACGATATAGTTTTTCTCATCCAGACGGCGGATGGAATGAGGCCGGACTCAGCCCCGCGGTTGATTTCCGCCGTTCGCGCCGATACGGTTGCGCAACGCCGACCCCGCCGCCCATGCCGCCCATGCCGCTCTTGAACCCGCCTGCCCCCCGCCATTCGTACCGCCTGCCCGCGAGAAACCGCCGATGATGCGCCATGAACGCCTGCGCTTCTGGCTGGCCGGCCTGGCGGCGGCGGCCACCGGCTGGCTGTGCTACGCCGGCCTGGCGCGGCTGGCGGGCGCGCTGGGCGTGGCGACCTGGATTCCCTATCCGGCGCCGCGCCGCCAGTGGCTGCTGATCGGCGAGAGCTGGCAATCGGCCGAATTCAGCGGCGCCATCGCCGACGCGTCGGTTTTCCTGACGGCGCTGGCGGCCGTGGCCGCGTATTACTGCGCGCGCATCGTGTACCACCTCAGTTTCGCGCCGGTCCGCCAGCGCCGGGCGCGCTGGCTGATTGCCGGCTGGATCGTCGGCACGGTCGCCATGGTCGCGCTGTCGCAAGGCCTGGGCTGGCTGTACGGCGCGTTTCCCGGTTTCGCGCGCATCGGCTGGCTGTCGGCCGCGCTGGGCTTTGCCGTGCTGGCCGGCGCGGCCAGCGGCTTTGCGCGCGCATGGGGCCGGCTGATGCGCGCGCGCAAGGTGCCTGCCACGGAGTGAAGCCCCGGGCAGGCGGGGCGTTACGGCTTGATGCCCGCCGCCGCCACCACCTTTTCCCAGCGCGCCGCGCGCGTGCGCATCCACTGCGCCGCCTGCTGCGCGTCGCCGAAGGTCGGCGCGATATCCAGGGCCGCGAGCCGCTCGAGGAATTCCGGGCTGGCGTAGATCCTGGCCAGTACCCGTTGCCAGGCCTGGACCGCCTCGTCCGGCACGCCCGCGGGCGCCATCAGCAGATAGCCGAAGCTGGTGTCGAAGTCGCGCACCTGCGCCAGGCCGGACTCGGCGATCGTCGGCACGTCGGGCAGCGCGGCGTCGCGCTGCGCGCCCGAGACGGCCAGCGGCACCAGCTTGCCCGCCTGGATATGCTGCAGCACGCCCGGCACCACCAGAAAGCCCGCCTCGACCTGGCCGCCGAGCAGATCGTTGACCGCCGGCGCGGTGCCGCGGTAAGGCACGTGCGTGACGTCGAGGTCGAGCGCCTGGCGCAGGCTTTCGAAGGTCAGGTGGCCGGGCGTGGCGTTGCCGGCCGAGGCGTAGGTGCCGCCGTGCTGCCTGAGATAGGCCATGTAGTCGGCCAGGTTGCGCACGCCCAGGCTGGGCTGGACCACCAGCACCTGGTTGAACGTGCCGGTCAGCGCCACCGGCTGCAGGTCCTTGAACGGATCGGCCGGCATGCTTGCATAGACGAACGGATTGACGGTGGCCAGCGTATCGGTGGTGATCAGCAGCGTATAGCCGTCGGGCGCGGACTTGGCCACCACGTCGGCGCCGATATTGCCGCCGGCGCCGGCGCGATTCTCGACGATGACGGTCTGTCCCAGCTCGCGGCTGGCGCGCTCGGCCACCAGGCGGGCCAGCAGGTCCAGCGGACCGGCCGGCGTGAAGTTGACGACCAGCCGCACCGGCTTGTCGGGATAGGCGGCGGTGGCGGCCGCCGCCGCGCCCAGGCTCAGGGCGGCGGCCAGGGCCGCGTGGCGCAGGGCTTGGAAAATACGCATGTCTTGTCTCCTCGAATTCTGTTGGCGCGCTTGCCTGGCGGTCAGGCCAGCGCGGTCGGATGGGGGCTGGTCTCGCCATGCCCGATCAGGTTCTGCGCGAGCTGGAACAGCAGGTCCTGCCGTAGCGCGGCGCTGCCCGGCTCGTCCCACAGGTTGCGCAATTCCAGCGGATCCTCGCGCAGGTCGTACAGCTCGCCCCAGGACACGCCGTGATAGACGCTCATGCGGTAACGGCCGGTCTGCAGGGTGCGCATGCGCACCCGCTTGTCGAAGCCGAACATGACGCGCTGGCCTTCTTCCTCGATCAGCACGGCCTCGCGCGGCGCGGCCTGCTCGCCGCGCATCAGCGCGCCGAGATCGGCGCCCTGGATGCCGTTGTAGGGCAGCAAGCCGGCGCGCGCCAGGATGGTGGGCGCGATGTCGGTGGTCGAGCACAGCGCGTCGCTGCGCGCGCCTTGCGCGCCGGCCGGATCGGCCCAGATGAACGGGGTGCGGATGACGCTCTGGTAGTGGACCGGCCCTTTCCACAGCAGCTGGTGGTCGCCCAGGTAGTCGCCGTGGTCGCTGGTGAAGATCACCACGGTGTTGTCCGCCAGGCCCAGCCGCTGCAGATGCGCCAGCACTTCGCCCACCGTGTGGTCGATGTGCGAGATCGAGCCGTAGTTCAGCGCGATCGCCTCGCGCGCCTCGCGCTCGGTGCAGGCGAACATCGCCGGCGTGTGCTTGACGGCGCGGCCGCTGTCGCGCTGCGCGTACATCCACTGCACGTGCGGCGGGGGCTGCCTGCCGGCGGCCGCGCTGGCATGGAAGGACGCGGGCAGTTCGACGTCCTCGGGCCGGTACATGTCCCAGTACTTGCCCGGCGGCGTGAACGGATGGTGCGGATCGGGAAACGAGCACTGGATGAAGAACGGCTGTCCGCGCTGCGCGTAGCCGTCCAGGGCCTGCATGGTGCGGCGGCCCAGGTAGGCCGTGGTCGAACAGGATTCGGGCACGCGCGTGCGCCAGGCCTGCCCTGCCCGCACCAGTTCGAAGCCGGGCGCGGGCAGCGCATGGTCGGGCCCGGCCTGCGCCGCGACCTCCGGATGCTCGCGCTGCAGCCAGCGCCAGTAATGCCCCCAGACCCGGTCGCCATGGTCGACCGCCAGGTCCACCTGCGAAAAACCATAGAACGGCGTGGCCAGGTCATGGGCCGGATCCTCGCGCCACAAGGGCCCCCACTCCTGGTCGTAGTCGCCCGGCTCGGGCGCCCAGGCCTCACCCTCGGCGGGCGGATCCTGCGGGCGCGGCCAGACCGGACCGTTGCCCGTCATGTTCTGCAGGTGCGACTTGCCCACCAGCGCCGTGCCATAGCCGGCCTGGCGCAGGCGCTCGACGAAGGTGGTGGCGCGCTGCGACAGCGGAATCCCATTGTGGCGCGCCCCGTGCGCCGAAGGCATCCGGCCGGTCATCAGGGTGGCGCGGTTGGGCATGCAGATGGGCGAGGCGACGTAGAAGCGCTCGGCCAGCCAGCCGCGCCGCGCCAGGGCGTCGAGCGCCGGCGTGCGGATCTGCGAATTGCCGTAGGCACCAAGGTGATCGGCGCGGTGCTGGTCGGTAATGAACAGCAGGAAATTGGGCTGGGACATGGCAGGTGCGGCGCAAGCCGGACATAAGTACACGACGAGGCCCGATTGTGCGTGCCCTAAACATAAATGAAAAATGAAAAGATATTAGAATTCCATAACCCATTAGTTATGTCATATCCGACGCCCATGCTCACGAACTGGATCGACCGGCTGCGGCCCCGCCACCTGCGCCTGCTGATACGCCTGTGCGAAACCGGCAACCTGACCGAAGTGGCCAACGAATACGGCATCAGCCAGCCCGCGCTGTCGAAATGGCTCAAGGACCTCGAGGCCGACATCGGCCAGCGCCTGTTCGTGCGCGAGCCGCGCGGCGTGACGCCGACGGCCTGCGCGCGCGAACTGCAGGCGCACGCGCGCGCCATCATCGGCCGGCTCGAACGCGCCCGTACCGCGGTAGACCACATCGCAAGCGGTTTCGCGGGCCATCTGTCGGTGGGTTTCTCGCCGGTGGTGGGGCCGGTCGTGCTGCCCGAAAGCATCCGGCGCTTTCGCGCCGCCTATCCGGACGTGCTGGTCAGCGTGATCGAAGCCTCGATCGATCTGCTGCTGCCGGGCCTGCGCAACGGGGATTTCGATATCGTCGTCGGGCGCCTGGAAGAGGTTGCCATGCCCGAGGATGTCCGCTGCGAGACGCTGTACGACGAACCGGTCTGCCTGGTGGCGGGCCGCGCGCATCCGCTGGCCGGCCGCCGGCGCATCAGCTGGGAGGACGCGCAGGCCTATCCGTGGATCTCGCCGCAACAGGGCACGCCGCTGCGCATGCGGCTGGAAATGGAACTCGCCGTGGCCGGCCAGCCCCTGCCGCGCCATGCGGTGGAGTCGACCTCGGTGCAGACCAACGTCGCCCTGCTCGACCGCTCGGACATGATCGCGCCCATGTCGCGCCGGCTGGCCGAGCACTTCCAGCGCCAGGGCGTGCTGCGCATCCTGCCGCTGACGCTGGGCAGCGGCGGCCCCATCGGCATGCTGTGGCGGGCCGACGGCGTGCATGGCACCCATACGGCCCATTTCATCGCCTGCCTGCGCCAGGCGGTGTGATCCCTGCTAGGCGCTGCCCGCGGCGCCGGCCGGCAGCGGCTTGAACCAGCGCAGCGCGAACGCGGCCACGGCCAGCGGCGGCAGCGCCAGCCAGCACACGACTTCCCAGCCGTAGCGCATCAGCAGATCGCCCGAGACGAACGAGCCCACCACCATGGTGCCGAAGATGATGAAATCGTTGGCGGCCTGCACCCGCGTGCGCTCTTGCGGCAGATGGCATTCCAGCACCATGGCCGACGCGCCGGCGAAGCCGAAATTCCAGCCCACGCCCAGCAGCGTCAGCGACACCCAGAAATGCCATGCGTCCATGCCCGCCAGGCCGACCACGGCCGCGGCCGCGGTCAGCAGCAGGCCGGCCGCGACCACCGGCACCGCGCCGTGGCGGGTGATCAGCCCGCCGGCCACGAAGCTGGGCGCGTACATCGCGATGACGTGCCATTGCACGCCCAGGTTGGAGGCGTGCTGCGACAGGCCATGCATGCGCATCGCCAGGGGCGCCGACGTCATGAGGAAATTCATCAGCATGTAGGTCACCACGCCGCACACCACCGCCGCGATGAAGCGCGGCTGGCGCGCGATGACCCGCAGGGGCCGTCCGCCCGCGGCGGCGGCGCGCGCCGGCCGCGGCAGGTCGACGCCGCCCAGCACCACGGCGGCCAGCACCGCCACCGCCGAAGCCGCCAGGTACGTGCCGGCGAAAACATGGCCGCTCCAGGCGTCCATGGTGTAGGACACCAGTTGCGGGCCGAGCACGCCGGCCAGCACGCCGCCGGCCAGCACGGTCGACAGGGCCCGGGCCTTGCGGTGCGGTTCGACGCACTCGGCGGCGGCAAAGCGGAACGTCAGCACCACGGCGGCATAGGCGCCGCCGAAGGCCATGGCGGCGCAGAACAGCGCGAACGATTCCAGGTAGATGCCCAGCGCGGCCAGCAGGCCGAGCAGCACGCCGCACAGCGTGCCCAGCATGAACGCCGCGCGCCGGCCGTGGCGTTGCGCCACGGCGCCGGCCGGCAGCGTGCTGGCGGCCATGCCCACCACGAATACCGAAATCGGCAGCGTCGCCAGCGATTTGGACGGCGCGAGCGCCTCGCCGATGATGGCGGCGGTGGCGTACACCACGGTCGTGTTGGCGCCGGCCAGCGCCTGTGCCGCGGCAAGCCGCAGAACGTTGGAGGAGGACTGCGCGGAACGGGACGGCATGGCGGCTTCGATGGAATGGGACGGGGCCCGCGCCTGGCGCGCGGGCCCCTTATAACCGCTGGAAATATGCGGCCGGTCGCATTATGCCCGATTCGCCGCGCCGCCCCGGGACGGCCTCCGCTCAGCCCGCCGGCGCAAGCTGCGGGTTATGGACCACTTCCCAGAGGTGCCCGTCCGGGTCCTGGAAGTAGCCGGCGTAGCCGCCCCAGAAGGTGTCGCCGGCCGGCTTGACGATGGCGGCGCCGGCCTGGGCGGCCTGCGCCATCACCGCGTCGACCTCGGCGCGGCTGGTCACGTTGTGGCCCAGGCTCAGTTCCGTGGCGCTGGGCGGCGCCAGCGGCAGGCCGGTATCGTGCGCCAGGCTGCGGCGCGGCCACAGCGCCAGCTTCAGGCCGGCCTGCAGGTCGATGAACACGACCGCGCCGTGCTCGAACTCCCGGCCCACGATGCCGGCGGTCGGCAGCCCCAGTCCGTCGCGGTAGAAGCGCAGGGCGCGCTCCAGGTCGTCCACGCCCAGGGTGATGACAGTCAGGTTGGCTTGCATGGTGTGCTCCGCAAGGCGCCGGCCGCGGCGCGGCGCAAGCGTCGATTATGCGGCCAGGCGGCGCCTGCGCCGACATTACCGCGTCATTGCACTGGCATTCTGTTGCAGTTTGAAAATCAATAACACCCGCCCATCCGTCACTGGTAATTACAGTCTAGCCCGCGAACTTTCGATCCGGCCTGGGCCGCGAGCCAGGAAGCGCGCCGCCTCGGGACGGCGCGCGCACCTGCCGGACGAACGCGCTCCCGCCCAAACTCGGCTTCGAAGAAAGAGGAATGCATGATGAAGAGCAAGACGAAACTGCTCGGCGGCGCCCTGGCCGCCAGCCTGCTGCTGGCCGGCTGCGCCAGCATGAAGAGCATGGACACCAACAGCCTGCTTTCGGCGGGCTCCGACATGGCCAAGGCGGCCAATCTTTCCGACGCCGACATCATCCAGCTGTCGGACGCCGCCTGCAAGCAAAGCGACCAGGAATCGAAGATCGCCCCGGCCGGCAACAAGTACAGCGTGCGCCTGACCAAGCTGATGCGCGGCTTCGGCAACATGACGCTCAACGGGCAGAAGGTCAACTACAAGGTCTACATGACCGAGGACGTCAACGCCTGGGCCATGGGCAACGGTTGCGTGCGCGTCTACACCGGCCTGATGGACCTGATGAACGACGACGAGCTGCGCGGCGTGATCGGCCATGAAATGGGCCACGTCGCGCTGGGCCACACCAAGAAGGCCATGCAGACCGCCTACGCGGTCAGCGCCGCGCGCCAGGCCGCCGGCGCCGCCGGCAACAGCGTGGTGGCTTCGCTGAGCGCTTCGCAACTGGGCGAGATGACCGAGAAATTCATCAACGCGCAGTTCTCGCAGTCGCAGGAAACCGCCGCAGACGACTTCTCGTTCGACCTGCTCACCGAGAAGAAGATGAACCGCAAGGGCCTGGTGACGGCCTTCCAGAAGCTGGCCGAGCTCGACGGCGGCGAGAGCAGCATGTTCAGCTCGCACCCGTCCTCGCCGGACCGCGCGGCGCGCATGGAAAAGCGCCTGCAAGCCGGCAAGTAAGCAGGCCGGCGCCCAGCGCCCCCGCACACCCGCCCCTCGGGGCGGGTTTTGCATGGGCGGGCGCGGGACAGGCCAACGCCTTGGGTCCCGCGCCCTCGCCGCATGCGGCGCCCCCTTTCGATCCGCCTGGATCAGGCGAAGCCGCCATTGACGCGCAGCACCTGCGCGTTGACCCAACGGCCGTCCGGGCCGGCCAGGAAGGAAACGGCGGCGGCGATTTCGTCCGGCATGCCGATGCGCTCCATCGGCGCCTGCCTGGCGATGCTGGCGACGGCTTCCTCGCTCTTGCCGTTGAAGAACAGGTCGGTGCCGACCGGGCCGGGCGCGATCGCGTTGACCGTGATGTTGCGGCCGCGCAATTCGTTGGCGAGCACATGCACCAGGCCCTCGACGCCGGCCTTGCTGGCGATGTAGGGCCCATAGCCGGGCAACGACTTGGCGATCACGCTGGTCGACAGCGCGATGATGCGCCCATCGTCGCCGAGGTTGGCCGCCGCCTGGGCCAGCACCAGGAAAGCGCCGCGCAGGTTCGTGGCGATGACCTGGTCGAAGGCGTCGAGATTGGCGGCATCGATGCTGGCCATCGGCATCACGCCGGCGCTGTTGACGACCACGTCGATGCGGCCGAAGGCTGCCCTGGCCTGGGCGAACAGGTTCGCCACGTCTTGCGGCTTGCCGACATCGCCCTGGATGGCGATGGCCTTGCCGCCGGCCGATTCGATGGCGGCCACGGTTGCGTGGGCCTTGGCGCCATTGCCGGCGTAGTTGACGACGACCGCAAAGCCATCGGCGGCCAGCCGCGCGGCAATGGCCCTGCCTATGCCGCGCGAGCCGCCCGTGACGATGGCGGCCTTGGATATATCCATGTTCATTGAGGTGCTCCAGGTCGAAAGGCAGGACATGGCGCCCATTGTCCACGTTTAAAATTAATGAATAAATGCATGCGGATTGGAATCTAAATTCAAGCATGGACAACAATCAGGCCTATGGATCGCTTCGACTCCCTGCAACTGTTCACCCGCATCGTCGAGCTGGGCAGCTTCAGCCGCGCCGCGGCCGCGCTGGACATTCCCCGCGCCACCGCCACGCATGCGATCAAGCAACTGGAGGCCCGCCTGGGCGCGCGGCTGCTGGACCGCACCACGCGCCACGTGCGCGCGACGCCCGACGGGCAGGCGTTCTACGAGCGGTGCGTCCATGTGCTCAGCGAACTGGACGATGCGCAGTCTTCGCTGCAGCGCGTCGCTTCCAATCCGCGCGGCCTGCTGCGCGTGGACATGCACAGCACGCACGCCACCAAAATCGTCCTGCCTCGAATCGATGATTTCCGCGCGCGCTATCCCGGCATCGACCTCGCGGTCAGCGGCGGCGACAGGCTGGTCGATCTGGTCAGGGAAGGCATCGATTGCGTGATCCGCGCGGGCAATCCGCGCGACTCGTCCCTGGTGGCAAGGCGGCTGGCCGTCATGCCGCAAGTCATTTGCGCCAGCCCCGAATATCTCGCCGCCTTCGGCGCGCCGCGCCACCCGGACGAACTTGCGGCGCATCGGGGCGTGAAATTCTTCGCCGCCAGCGCGGCCGTGGACTATCCGCTGGAACTGCGCATCGGCGGCGAGATCCGGGCGTTCGCGCTCAATGGCTGGATATCGGTCAGCGACGCGGAGAACTATGTCGTCTGTGCGCTGCGCGGCTGTGGCTTGATTCAGTTGCCGCGCTTTCACGTCGAGGACGATCTGCGCGCGGGACGGCTGGTCGAAGTGCTGAGCGATTGGCCGAGCCCGGACTTGCCGGTGTCCGCGCTGTATCCCTCGCACCGTCACCTGTCCCCCCGCGTGCGGGTATTCGTGGACTGGCTCGGCAAGCTGTATGAGGAGGCGTTCCCCGCTGCCGCGCCGGCGCGACGCTAGCGAGGCCGGGCGCCTTCAGCGAGCGGCGCAGGCGGCGCGCAAGGCCGCCAGGTCGGGCGTAACGCCCAGCCCGGGCGCGCCGCCCAGCGTGATGCGGCCTTCGTGCAGGGTCGCCAGCGCCGGACTGAGCAGGCTGCGCAAGGGGTTGTCGTTGGCGTCGACTTCGAGCAGGCCGGGACTGGCCAGGCCCGGCACGGCCGCCAGCAGATGCGCCGACGCCTGCAGGCCGATGCCGGCGCCCAGGTAATGCGGACAATAGCGCAGGCCGGCGGCGACCACGGCGCGCGCCACCGGCAGGCAGCCGCTGAAACCGCCCCACTTGGCCAGGTCGGGCTGCATCACGCGCAGGCTGCGCGCGGCCAGCGCCGTCTCGAACGCCGCCACGCCGGCGATGTTCTCGCCGCCG
This sequence comes from Bordetella bronchiseptica, assembly GCF_900636925.1. Taxonomy (NCBI): domain Bacteria; kingdom Pseudomonadati; phylum Pseudomonadota; class Betaproteobacteria; order Burkholderiales; family Alcaligenaceae; genus Bordetella; species Bordetella bronchiseptica. The sequence continues at coordinate 2,236,337 of NZ_LR134326.1, read as the reverse complement.
GCCAGCGGCATGGGCGCGGCCTGGGCCAGCTCGGCCCACTCGGCGGCCGGACGGTCGGCGCGCAGCGGCTCTTCCAGCCAGTCCAGCTGCGCCGGCCCCAGGCGCTGCGCCATCTGGCGCGCACGCGGCAGGTCCCAGCCCTGGTTGGCGTCGGCCATCAGCGGCGTGGCCGCGCCCAGCAGTTCGCGCACATGCAGGGCATTGCGGACGTCGCGCGCATCGTCGAAGCCCACCTTCAGCTTGAAGGCGCGGTAGCCTTCGGCCGCCTTGCGCGCCACGACGTCCTCGGGATTTTCGGGGTTGATGCCGCTGGCGTACACGCCGATGCGATCGCCGCTGCCGCCCAGCCAGGCCCACAGCGGCTGGCCGGCGCGCCGCGCGGCCAGGTCGCACAGCGCGATGTCCAGCCCCGCGATGGCCTGGGCCAGCGGGCCGGGCTCGCCGGTCTGGATGGCCAGCACCGCGGTGCGCGCCTCGAGATGGGCGAAGGCCTGCGCCGGATCGGCGAACGCGCGCGCGGTCAGCAGCGGCGCCAGCACGGTCTCGACCAGGCGGGCGCGGTGTTCGGCGCCGCAGGCCGGGAAGTTGCACCAGACCTCGCCCCAGCCCACCGCGCCATCGCTGTCCTCGACCTCGACCAATACCGCCGGCCGGTCGTGCATGGTGCCGAACGAGGTCTTGACCGGCGTGCTGACCGGATAGCGGAACACATGCGCGCGCACCCGCGCGGGCGTGATCGGAGCGGCATCGCGTGTCATGGCGTCCTCAGGGGATCAGGTTCATTTCCAGGTGGATGAAATCGCCGCGATACGAGACTTCGCTCAGGTACACCACCTTGCCGGCCTCGTCGAGGAACAGCCGCCGCACTTCGGCGATCGGCGTATTGACCGGCACCTGCAGATGGCCGGCGACTTCCATGTCGGCGGTGCCGATGGTCAGCACCTGGTGCGCGCGGGCGATGCGCAGGGCCGGGTCGGACACCAGCAGCGGGATGACGGTTTCGTTGCGGTAGCGCACCGGATCGCGGCGGAAGATCTGTTCGTCCAGGTAGATATTGATGACGCAATACGGCCGCCCTTCGCGCTCGTGCACGCGGCGCATGTAGACATAGCGCTCGGCCGCCACGCCATCCTGCGCGGTCAGCGGCGGATTGGTGATGGTTTCGTCGATGTTGACGATCTTGGGCTTGGTGTCGCGGTAGACCTTGGCCAGCTCGGCCAGCGTGGTCTGCACCTGCAGCCAGCGGTCGTTGGGCGGCAGGCCGGTGACGAAGGTGCCGCGCCCCTGCTGCGGCGACACCAGCCCCTCGCGCGTGAGCACGTCGATGGCCTGGCGCACCGTCACGCGCGCCACGCCGAACTCCGCCACCAGTTCCTCCAGCGACGGCAGGCGGTGCCCCTGGCCCCACTGGCCCCGGGCAATGCGCTGGCGCATCAGGTCGGCCAATTGCAGGTAGCGCGGGATGGGACTGTCGTGGAAATTGATGGCCATAAGCTCAGCGGAATTCTTTATTTGCTTAACGTATGGTCTATGGTACGATCTGATCACAATAAGAGCAAGCCGCTGCCTGCCAATCCCCAAGGAGGAAACGTGAAGCGTCGATCCGCGCTCATGCGTGCGCTGCTGGTCCTGGCCCCGTGGTTGTTGATCGTGCTGCTCTGGTACGGCATACGCGCCAGCGGGCTGGTCAGCCCGGCCCTGGTGCCCAGCCCCGGCGAAGTCTGGACGCGGTTCGTGGCCCTGATGCAGGCGCGCCTGCCGCACGACATCCTCATGTCCACCCAGCGCGTGTTCGTGGGCGTCTGCCTGGGCACCCTGCTGGCGGTGCCGGTGGGCTTCGTGCTGGGCTGGTACCGCGGCGTGCGCAGCTTCATCGATCCGGTCATCAACTTCTTCCGCGCCCTGCCCCCCATCGCGCTGATCCCGCTGGTCATCGTGTATTTCGGCATCGGCGAGACGGCCAAGATCGCCATCCTGTTCTACGCCTCGTTCTTCGCCGGCGTCATCGTCATGTACGAGGGCATCTCGCAGATCAACCCGATCTTCGTGCGCGTGGCCAAGACGCTGGGCGCGACCGACGGCGAGATCTTCCGCAAGGTCATCGTGCCGCTGACCATCCCGCACATGCTGACCGCGCTGCGCGTGGCGCTGGGCGTGGCCTGGGCCACGCTGGTGGCCTCGGAACTGATCGCGGCGCAACAGGGGCTGGGCGCGCTGATCCAGGACGCCTCCTCGTTCTTCCAGCTCGACATCATCTATGTCGGCATCATCTGCATCGGCTTCATCGCCCTGGCCATGGACCTCGCCCTGCGCGCGGCCGCGCGCCGGCTGGTGGCCTGGCAGGACCGCATCGCCTGACCGACCACGGAGACCCTGCATGAGCGCGACTCCCGCCTCCGACGTGCGCATCCGCTTCGAGGATGTCTGCGTGGACTACCCCACCGCCGACGGTCCGATGCGCGTGCTCGACGGCATCAATTACGAAATCCGCCAGGGCGAGTTCGTCTCGGTGATCGGCCCCTCGGGCTGCGGCAAGACCACCATGATGGGACTGGTGGGCGGCTTCGTGCAGCCCACCGCCGGCCGCGTGCTGCTCGACGGCCAGCCGGTCGGCGGGCCCGGGCCCGACCGTGGCGTGATCTTCCAGGAATACGGCGTGTTCCCGTGGCTGACGGTGCGCGAGAACATCGCCTTCGGCCTGAACCTGCGCAGCAACCGCGTGGCGGCCGGCGAACGGGCGCAGATCTGCCAGCGCTACATGACCCTGATGGGCCTGGGCGACTTCGCCCACCACTATCCCAAGCACCTGTCCGGCGGCATGCGCCAGCGCCTGGCGCTGGCGCGCGCCTATGCGGTCAAGCCGCAGTTCCTGCTGATGGACGAGCCGTTCGGCGCGCTCGACGCGCAAACCCGCTCGGCCATGCAGGACCTGCTGCTGCAGGTGCAGATGACCGAGGGCAAGACCGTCATGCTGATCACGCATTCGGTCGAGGAAGCCATCTACCTGTCGTCGCGCATCGTGGTGGTCACCGCGCGGCCGGCGCGCATCCGCACCATCATCGACGTGCCGTTCGGCTACCCCCGGGCCGAGAACCTGCACGAGGACCCGCGCTTTGGCGAGCTGCGCTCGCACATCCGCGCGCTGGTCATGGAAGAGTATGCCAAGCAGGCGCGCCAGACCGTGCGCCTGTCCGATTGAAGCCCACTCGAGGAGCCACACCATGATGAACCCGCAGCGCAGAACCTTGCTCAAGACCGGCGCCCTGGCGGCCGCCATGGCCGGCATCGGCATCCCCTCCCTGGCGCGCGCCCGCGACAAGGTGCGCGTCGGCTATCTGCATACGCCGGCCGTCGACGGCCAGATCTGGACCGGGCAGCAGACCGGCGCGTTCGCCAAGCACGGGCTGGACCTGGAACTGATCCAGTTCACCACCGGCCTGGAACTGTTCCAGGCCATGATAGGCGGCAGCCTGGACATGCTCTCGACCGGCGCGGTGGTGTCGAACTTCCCGGCGCGCGGACAAGGCAAGGTATTCCTGGTCAACAATATCGAATACGCCACCGCCCAGCTGTGGGTGCGCGACGACGCGGGCATCAAGACCCTGGCCGACCTCAAGGGCAAGAAGATCTCGACCACCACCGGCACCACCGCGCACGTGTTCCTGGACCGCGCCCTGCGCAGCGTCGGCCTGCAGGCCGGCAAGGACGTGCAGATCGTCAACCAGCGCATGGCCGAGGCCGTCACCTCGTTCATTTCGGGCGCGGTGCCGGCGGTGGCGCTGTGGGTGCCGTTCGACGTGACCATCCGCCAGAAGCTGCCCGGCGCGCGCAAGCTGCTCGACGCCTCGACCTTCTACCCCGAGGCGGCCATCGTGGGCGGCTGGGCGGCGCGCAACGACTACTACGACAAGAACCCCAAGATCATCAATGCCCTGATCCAGGCCTGGGCCGAGACCAACGACTACCTGCTGTCGCATACCGACGAGGCGCTGGTGGCCTTGCAGAAGAACCACTACCAGCAAGTCCCGCTGCCGGACCTGAAAGAGCAGTTCAAGGCGTCGAAGTATTTCACCGCGGCCGAATGGCGCCAGCGCTATGCCGACGGCACGGTGACCAGGTGGCTGCAGCAGGTCACCGACTTCTTCGTGCAAAGCGCCAACATCGCCCAGCCGGTGCCGGCCGAGCGCTATTTCGATCCCAAACCCTACCTGGAGGCCGTGCGCGCCTGAGCGCGCCCGGGATCCGATGCCGCCCGCCCTGTCCGCTTCGTATGACTACATCATCGTCGGCGCCGGCTCGGCCGGCTGCGTGCTGGCCAACCGCCTCACCGCCGACCCGGCCTGCCGCGTACTGCTGCTGGAGGCCGGCGGCGAGGACCGCAACTTCTGGCTGCGCCTGCCGGTGGGGTACTTCCGCTCGATCTACGATCCGCGCTTCTCGTGGCAGTTTCCGGTCGAGCCCCAGGTCGAGACGGGCGAGCGCCCCATCGTCTGGCCGCGCGGCCGCGTACTGGGCGGCTCCAGTTCGATCAACGGGCTGATCTACATCCGCGGCCAGCACGCGGATTACGACGACTGGGCGCGCGCCGGCGCGCAGGGCTGGGGCTATCGCGACGTGCTGCCCTACTTCCGCAAGTCCGAGCGCTACAGCGGCGGCGCGAGCGAATACCACGGCGGCGCCGGCGAGCTGTGCGTCTCGGACCTGCGCAACGACCACCCGCTGTGCCGCGACTGGGTCGAGGCCGGACTGCAGGCCGGCTTCGACCCCAATCCCGATTTCAACGGCGCGCGCGACAGCGGCCTGGGCAATTACCAGCTCACCCTCAAGGGACGCTGGCGCTGCAGCGCTGCCACCGCGTTCCTGCATCCGGTGCGCGGCCGGCCCAACCTGACCGTGCTGACCGGCGTGCGCGTCACGCGCCTGCTGATCGACGGCGGCGTCTGCCGCGGCGTGGAATGGGTGAACGAACGCCGGCGCGGCCAGCCGGTGCGGACGCAGGCCGACGCCGAGGTGCTGCTGGCCGCCGGCGCGCTGCAATCGCCGCAGCTGCTGCAGCTGTCGGGCGTGGGCCCGGCCGAACTGCTGCGCCGCCACGGCGTCGCCGTGCAGGTGGATGCGCCGGAAGTCGGCCGCAATCTGCAGGACCACTACCAGGCGCGCGTCATCGTCAAACTGAAGCATCCGCTCTCGCTCAACGACGACGTGCGCAAGCCCCTGAAGATGCTGGGCATGGGCGCGCGCTGGCTGCTGCGCCAGGATGGTCCGCTGACCGTAGGCGCCGGCCAGGTGGGCGGCATGGTGTGCAGCGAGCACGCGCGCGACGGGCGCGCCGACGTGCTGTTCAATGTGATGCCGTTGTCGGTGGACAAGCCCGGCGACGCGCTGCATGGCTTCTCGGGCTTTTCGGCGTCGGCCACGCAGTGCCGGCCGCTGTCGCGCGGCACGGTGGCGCTGCGCAGCGCCGACCCGTTCGAGGCGCCGCGCATCGTCGCCAACTACCTGACCGACCCGCACGATATCAAGGTGCTGGTGGCGGGGTTGAAACTGCTGCGCGAGATCTACCACCAGCCGGCGTTTCGCCAGCACCTGAGCGGCGAGGAATACATGCCGGGCGCAGCCATCCGCGGCGATGCCGACCTGGAACAGTTCGCGCGCACGCGCGGCGGCACGGTCTTCCACGCCAGCGGTTCGTGCCGCATGGGCGGCGACCCGGCCTCGGTGGTGGACCCCGAGCTGCGGGTGCGCGGGGTGGACCGGCTGCGGCTGATCGATGCGTCGGTGATGCCGGCGATGGTATCGGCCAACACCAATGCCGCGGCCATCCTGATCGGCGAGAAAGGCGCCGACCTGGTGCGGGGCAGGCAGCGGCTGGACGCCGCCTGACCCGCTGCCGGGCTTACTCGGCCTTCACGCCGGCTTCGGCGATCACGGTGGCCCACTGCTGACGCTCGGCGCTGATGCGCGCGGCGGCGTCGGCAGGCGTGGTCCAGGTCGAGATGGCGCCCTGGTTCAGCAAGGCGGTCTGCACCTCGGGCTTGGCCAGCGCTTCCTTGAGCACGGCGTTCAGGCGCTCGACCACCGGGGCCGGCGTGCCGGCCGGCGCGGCGATGCCGAACATCGAACTGACCTGGAAATTGGGCAGGCCGGCCTCGGCCGTGGTCGGCACGTCGGGCAGCGATTCGACGCGCTGCGCCGAGGCCACCGCCAGCGCGCGCAGCTTGCCGCCCTTGACGTTGCCCTGCGCCGCCGGCACGGTCTCGATCATGCTGAGCACCTGGCCGCCCATCAGGTCGGTCATGGCCGGGCCGCTGCCCTTGTACGGCACGTGCAGCAGGTCCACGCCCGCCACGCGCTTGAACATTTCGCCGGCCAGGTGCTGCGGCGAACCGTTGCCGGCCGACGCCATGGTCAGGTAGCCGGGCTTGGACTTGGCCAGCGCGATCAGGCTTTGCAGCGAATCGGCCGGCACGGCGGGATTGACCACGAACACCAGCGGCACCGTGCCCACGATGGCCACGGGCGCGAAACTCTTCTCGATGTCGTACGACACGCGGCCCTGGTAGAGCACGGCGTTGATGGCGTGGCTGGTCATGGCGCCCATCAGGATGGTGTAGCCATCCGGCGTGGCCTTGGCCACCACGTCGGCGCCGATGTTGCCGGCCGCGCCGGCGCGGTTCTCGACCACCACCGACTGGCCCAGCGCACCGCTCATTTCCTTGGCCAGCACGCGGCCGATCACGTCCGTGGCGCCGCCCGGGGGATACGGCACGATCATGCGGATCGGACGGTCGGGGTAGGCGCTCTGCGCGGCGACGGGCTGCAGCGCGAAACCGGCGCACAGCGCCAGCATGGAACAGAGGGCGGCGCGGCGCGGCAGGCGCGCGGATTGACGGTCGGACATGGATGTTCTCCTCCTGTGTGCCGGGTGGTGGATCTGGACGGAGCGGGTGCAGGCGCCCCGCTCGCTTTGGCCGCAGTGTAGGCGCCATTTCTTGATTGATGAATACGTATTTTTCTATTGAATGATCTACAAAACAGATCAATAAAGAAAATCCTGGAATTCGCTTGCGGCCTGGATTGCGCGCTGGCTATGATAGCCGCCACGATTATCAATAATATTATCGAGGTGTTCCATGACCCAGCGCGACCAAGGCGGCAAGCCGCCCGGCGGCCTGTCCAAGGGCCTGACCAACTACGGCGACACCGGCTTTTCGCTGTTCCTGCGCAAGGCCTTCATCAAGGGCGCGGGCTATACCGACGACGCGCTGGCGCGCCCGGTCATCGGCATCGTCAACACCGGCAGCAGCTACAACCCCTGCCACGGCAACGCCCCGCAGCTGGTCGAGGCTGTCAAGCGCGGCGTGATGCTGGCCGGCGGGCTGCCGGTGGACTTTCCCACCATCTCGGTGCACGAGAGCTTCTCGCAGCCCACCAGCATGTACCTGCGCAACCTGATGTCGATGGACACCGAAGAGATGATCCGCGCCCAGCCCATGGACGCGGTGGTGCTGATCGGCGGCTGCGACAAGACGGTGCCCGCGCAGCTGATGGGCGCGGCCTCGGCCGGCGTGCCGGCCATCCAGCTGGTGACCGGCTCGATGCTGACCGGCTCGCACCGCGGCGAACGGGTCGGCGCCTGTACCGATTGCCGCCGCTACTGGGGCCGCTACCGCGCCGACGAAATCGACACCGCCGAGATCACCGACGTCAACAACCAGCTGGTGGCCAGCGTGGGCACCTGCTCGGTGATGGGCACCGCCAGCACCATGGCGTGCCTGACCGAGGCGCTGGGCATGATGATCAGCGGCGGCGCCTCGGCGCCCGCGGTCACGGCCGACCGCATCCGCGTGGCCGAACGCACCGGCGCCACCGCCGTGGCCATGGCCGCGGCGCGCCTGACGCCCGAGCGCATCCTGACCGGCAAGGCCATCGAGAACGCGTTGCGCGTGCTGCTGGCCATCGGCGGCTCGACCAACGGCATCGTGCACCTGACGGCCATCGCCGGCCGCCTGGGCATCGACATCGACCTGGCCGGCCTGGACCGCATGAGCCGCGAGACGCCGGTACTGGTGGATCTCAAGCCCTCGGGCCAGCACTACATGGAAGACTTCCACAAGGCCGGCGGCATGCCGGCGCTGCTGCGCGAACTGCGCCCGCTGCTGCACCTGGACGCCCTCACCGTCTCGGGCCGCACGCTGGGCGAAGAGCTCGACGCCGCGCCCGCGCCGTTCGCGCAGGAGGTGATCCGCGCCTTCGACGCCCCGATCTACCCGGTGGGCGGGCTGGCGGTGCTGCGCGGCAACCTGGCGCCGGGCGGCGCCATCATCAAGCAGTCGGCCGCCGACGCCCGGCTGATGGAGCACGAAGGCCGCGCCGTGGTGTTCGAGGACGCCGAAGACATGGCGCGCCGCATCGACGACGACGCGCTCGATGTCACGGCCGACGACATCCTGGTGCTCAAGCGCATCGGCCCCACCGGCGCGCCCGGCATGCCCGAGGCGGGCTACATGCCGATTCCGCGCAAGCTGGCGCGCGCCGGCGTCAAGGACATGGTGCGCGTATCCGACGGCCGCATGAGCGGCACCGCCGCCGGCACCATCGTGCTGCACGTCACGCCCGAGGCCGCCATCGGCGGACCGCTGGCCCACGTGCGCAATGGCGACCGCATCCGCCTGTCGGTGCGCCAGCGCGAGATCAGCCTGCTGGTCAGCGAGGCCGAACTGGCGCAGCGCGCGGCCGCCCAGCCGATCGAACGGCCGCAGGCCGAGCGGGGCTACCGCAAGCTGTTCCTCGACACGGTCACGCAGGCCGACCAGGGGGTAGACTTCGACTTCCTGCGCGCACCCGCCAGCAAGCAAACCGTGCCGCCTCGCTGAGCCGCCATGACCCTGACCGCCCTGCCCGCCGACCCGCCGCCCGCCGACGCCCTGGACCTGGCGGTGGAACAGCTGGAAGAAGACATCGTCTTCGGCCGGCTGTTTCCGCGCCAGCGCCTGACCGAGGACGAGCTGATGGCGCGCTTCGGGCTGAAGCGGCACGCGGTGCGCCAGGTGCTGGCGCAGCTGGAGCAGCGCGGCGCGGTCGAGCGCAAGCGCAACGTGGGCGCCGAGGTGCGCGCCTTCACGGCGCGCGAAGTCATGGACCTGTACGACCTGCGCGAACTGCTGGAGACGCGCGCGGCCGAGCGCATCGCCCTGCCCGTGGACGAGGCGCGCCTGGCCGCGCTGGTGGCCGTGCAGCGCGAGCACGACGCCGCGGTGGCCGCAGGCAACGCGCGGCGCGTGTTCCGCAGCAACCAGCGGTTCCACCGCGAATTGTTCGGCCTGCTCGACAACCCGGTGCTGCAACAGGCCATCGAGGAATACGCGCGCCGCACCCACCCGATCCGCTTCGGCAGCCTGGCCGCGGCGAGCTACCGCGAGCGCGCGCGCCAGGAACACTGGGCCATGATCCAGGCGCTGCGCCAGGGCGACCGCGCCGCCCTGGTGGCCCTGTGCCGCAACCATCTGCTGCCTTCGCGCGACGCCTATCTGGCCGCCGCCGGACTGCGCGCTGGCGCCTGAACGCCTCGTCCTGACACGCAACGGCCGGGCAAACCCCTATGGCGGCCTTGCCTGCCGGCCCGGTAGCGTAGCGAAAAATCTTTGATCAAAGATCAAATGCCTGCGCTCACCCACCCCGATCCGCTCGTCCATACCTCCGTCAACGAAGCCATCTACCGCCGCCTGCGCGACCACCTGATGCGCGGCGACTACGCCGCCGGCGCGGTGCTCGGCATCCAGGAACTGGCCGATGCGTTCGGCACCAGCGCCATGCCGGTGCGCGAGGCGCTGCGCCGGCTGGTCACGCAGCGCGCGCTCGAACCGATGAAGAGCCGCTCGGTGCGCGTGCCGATGATCTCGCGCGCCAGCCTGGAGGACATCCGCCGCGCCCGCGTGCTGATCGAGGGCCATGTCACCGCCTGGGCGGTCGAGCACATCACCGCGCCGGAACTGGCCGAGCTGCGCGCGCTGGCCGACCAGATCGGCAGGTCGCTCAGCGATACGGCGTCGGTCCAGGCCGGGCTGGAGAACAACCAGCGCTTTCACTTCACCATTTACCGCGCCGCGCGCTCGGACTCGATGCTGGCCACCATCGAAAGCCTGTGGCTGCAGTCCGGGCCCTACCTGCGCGCCACGCGCGAGCTGATGCATTCCGACGAGCGCCCCTCGGCCGAGCTGCACGCCGCCATCGTCGACGCCATCGCGCGGCGCGACGCCGAAAGCGCGCGCGCGGTCATGGCGCAGGACATCAGCTGGGCCTTCGACAGGCTGCAGGCGCTGCAGCCCGCCATGCCCTAGCCGGCGCCGCCCTTCTTCGCCTTTTCCATGGAACCGATTCATGTCCCTGCATAAGCACCGTTCCCGCATGGTTACCCAAGGCCTGACGCGCACCCCGCATCGCGCCTTCCTGCGCGCCACCGGCTTCGACGACGCCGCCCTGGAGAAATCCATGGTCGGCATCGTGAGCACGCAAGGCGAGAACACGCCCTGCTCCATGGCGCTGGGGCCGCAGGCCGACCGCGCCCGCCTGGGCGTGGCCGCCGGCGGCGGCGTGCCGGTCAGCTTCTCGACCATCTCGATCTCCGACGGCACCTCGATGAACCATGCGGGCATGCGCATGAGCCTGCTGTCGCGCGAGACCATCGCCGACAGCGTCGAGCTGGTGGTGCGCGGCCACGCCTATGACGCACTGGTGGCGTTCGCCGGCTGCGACAAGACGCTGCCGGCCATGATGATGGCCATCGTGCGGCTGAACGTGCCGGCGGTGTTCCTGTACGGCGGCGCCACCCTGCCCGGCCATGCGGCCAGCGGCCAGGTCACCATCCTCGACACCATCGAAGCCGTCGGCCGGGTACAGCACGGCACCATGCCGGCGGCCGAGCTCAAGGCGATGGAGCGCACCTGTACGCCCTCGGCGGGCTCGTGCCCGGGCCAGTTCACCGCCAACACCATGGCCATGGTGGGCGAGGCGCTGGGCCTGTCGCCGCTGGGTTCGGCGATGATGCCCGCGGTCTACAGCGAACGGCTGGCCATCGCGCAGCGCGCCGGCGAGCACGTGATGCGCGCCCTGGCCGCGGGCGGCCCGCTGCCGCGCCAGCTGGTGACGCGCGCCAGCCTGGAGAACGCCTGCGCCGCGGTGGCGGCCACCGGCGGCTCGACCAACGCGGCCCTGCACATTCCGGCCATCGCGCACGAGGCCGGCATCGCCTTCACGCTGGACGACGTGGCCCGGGTGTTCAAGCGCACGCCGCTGATCGCCGACCTGCAACCCGGCGGCCGCTATCTGGCGCGCGACCTGCACGAGGCCGGCGGCGTGCCGGTGGTGCTCAAGGCGCTGCTGGACGGCGGCCATATCGACGGCAGCGTGCTGACGCTCGACGGCCGCACCCTGGCCGAGGCCCTGGCCGACACGCCCGCGCCCGACGGCAAGGTGGTGCGCGCCTGCGGCCAGGCCCTGCACCCCACCGGCGGCGTCGCCGTGCTCAAGGGCAATCTCAGCCCCGATGGCGCGCTGCTGAAGATCGCCGGCCTGAAGTCGCTGAAATTCTCCGGGCCGGCGCGCGTGTTCGAGAACGAGGAAGCCTGCATGCGCGCGGTGTCCACGCACGCCTACCAGCCGGGCGAAGTCCTGGTCATCCGCAACGAAGGCCCCCGGGGCGGGCCGGGCATGCGCGAGATGCTCAGCGTCACGGCCGCCCTGTATGGACAGGGCATGGGCGAGAAAGTGGCGCTGCTGACCGACGGCCGCTTCTCGGGCGCCACGCGCGGCCTGTGCATCGGCTACGCCGGGCCGGAAGCGGCCGCCGGCGGCCCCATCGCGCTGCTGCGCGATGGCGACGTGATCCACATCGACGCCGAGGCCGATACGCTGGACGTGGCGCTGTCCGACGAAGAGCTGGCGCGGCGCCGCGCCGCCTACCAGGCGCCGCCGCAGGCGCGCCTGGCCGGCGCGCTGGAGAAATACGCCGCGCTGGTGCGCCCGGCCTGCCTGGGCGCGGTCACCCACTCCGGCCAGGTCGATTGGCCTTACGAAACGCCGGAGGCCGAATGAGCGCCACCCTGGCTTTCTGCGGCGCCGGCCTGATGGGCGCGCCGATGATACGGCGGCTGCTGGCGGCCGGCCATCGGGTGCGCGTATGGAACCGCAGCGCGGCCAAGGCGCAGGCGCTGGCGGCCGACGGCGCGGTGGTCTGCGCCACGCCGGCCGAAGCGGCGGCGGGCGCGCAGGCGGTGTTGCTGTGCCTGACCGACCTGGCCGCGGTGCAGGCCACGGTGTTCGGGCCGCATGGCGTGGCCGACGTGGCCGGCGGCCTGCTGGTGGACCACTCCAGCATCGAGCCGGACGCCACCCGCGCGCTGGCCGCGCGCCTGCTGGCCGCCAGCGGCCGCGTATGGATCGACGCGCCGGTCTCGGGCGGCGTGGCCGGCGCGCAGGCCGGCACGCTGTCCATCCTGGCGGGCGGGCCGGCCGCGGCGATCGAGACCGCGCAACCCTGGCTGCGCGCCTACGCCGGCCGCGTGACGCGGCTGGGCGATACGGGCGCCGGCCAGATCGGCAAGCTGTGCAACCAGACCATCGTGGCCACCACGGTCAACGCCATCGCCGAGGCCGTGGCCCTGGCCCGCCGCAACGGCATCGACGCCGCCGCCCTCGATACCGCCCTGGCCGGCGGCTGGGCCGATTCGGTCTTGCTGCGCATCTTCGTGCCGCGCATGACCGCGCCCGTCGACCAGCCGCTGGGCGCCCTGCAGACCATGCTGAAAGACCTGGAGAACGTGGCCGCCCTGGCCGCCGCCAGCGGCACGCAACTGCGCGGGCTGCAAGGCGTGCTCGACAGCTACCGCACCGCCGCCGCGCGCGGCCTGGGCCCCGGCGACCTGTCCGACATCGTGCGCGTGGCGTGGCCCGAACGGCCCGCCGCGCCCACCAGGGAGCCCGCATGAAACTGGCCGCCAACCTGACACTGCTGTACCCCGGCCTGCCGCTGGCCGCGCGCATGGCCGCCGCGCGCGAAGACGGCTTCGCGGGGGTGGAGATCCTGTTTCCGTACGACCAGCCGCCCGCGCAATTGGCGGCGCAGCTGCGCGAGCACGGCCTGGCCCTGGCGCTGGTCAACACGCCGCTGGGCGCGGCCGGCGAAAAAGGCCTGGCCTGCGTGCCCGGGCGCGAAGCCGATTTCGCGGCCGCGCTGGACCAGGCGCTGGCGCTGTGCCGCGCCACCGGCTGCCGCATCGTGCACGCCATGGCGGGCATGCCGCCGGCGCCCGCCGGCATGGACGAATGCCGCGCCACGCTGATCGGCAACCTGCAGCGAGCCGCGCCGCGCGCCGCCCAGGCCGGCGTCACGCTGACCCTGGAGCCGCTCAACCGCGCCGACATGCCGGGCTATTTCTATTACCTGCCCGAGCAGGCCGCCGACATCATCCGCGCGGTCGACCATCCGAACGTCGGCCTGCAGTTCGACATCTATCACAACCTGCGCGAAGGGCTGGACCCGCACGCCGAGCTGCGCCGCGTGCTGCCGCTGGTGCGCCACGTGCAGTTCGCCGGCCCCGACGGGCGCCACGAACCCGATCCGGCCAGCCCGCCGGTGGCCGCCACCCTGCGCCTGCTGGCGCAAAGCGGCTATGGCGGCTGGGTGGGCTGCGAGTACACGCCGCGCGGCCTGGCCAGCGCCGGCCTGAAGGCCTGGCGCGGCGCCTACGACGCCGCCTGCGGCAGCGGAGGTGCGGCATGCGCGTCCTGATCACCGGCGCCAACGGCTATATCGGCCGCGCCCTGGCCGAGCGCCTGTGCGCCCTGCCCGGCGTGCCCGGCCATGGCGCGCTCGAACAGCTGACGCTGTGCGACCTGGCCTTCGACGCCGCGCCGGCCGACCCGCGCGTGCGCCAGGTGGCCGGCGACTTCGCCGACCCCGCCACGCTGGCGGCCATCACCGATCCGCCGCCGGACCTGGTGTTCCATCTGGCCTGCGTCGCCAGCGGACGCGCCGAGCTGGAGTTCGAGCTGGGCCTGCGCGTCAACCTGGAAGGATCGCTGCGATTGCTGGAGCAGCTGCGCCGCCAGGGCCGCTCGCCCGGACTGGTGTTCACCAGCAGCATCGCCGTCTACGGCGCGCCGCTGCCCGCGCTCGTCACGGACGACACGCCGCTGGCGCCGGCGCTGAGCTATGGCGCGCAGAAGCAGGCAGTCGAAATCCTGTTGGCCGACTACACCCGGCGCGGCTTCGTGCGCGGGCGCGCCGTGCGCCTGCCCGGCGTGGCGCCCCGCCCGCCGGCGCCCAACGGCGCCTGGTCGGCCTTCTCCAGCACGCTGCTGCGCGCGCTGGCGGCGGGCCAGCCTTGCGAAATGCCGGTCGGCCCGCAGGCCACGCTGTGGCTGATGTCGCTGCCGTGCTGCGTGGACAACCTGCTGCGCGCCGCCGAGCTGACCGCCCAGGCGCCGCCGCCCGGCGGGCGCACCGGCTGGACGCTGCCGGCGCTACGCGTGTCGGTGCGCGACATCGTGCAGGCCTTCGATGCGCGCAGCCAGGGCGCGGCCACGCCGTTGGTCAGTTACGCGCCGCGCCCGGATATCGAGGCGCAGTTCGGCAACCAGCCGCCCCTGCAATGCGATGCCGCGCAGGCGGCGGGCTTTCGCCACGACGGCAGCCTGCCGGCGCTGCTGGAGCGGGCCGTCGGCCCGCCGCCTTGATCCTGTCGCACCAACGGCCCGCCGCCGAGCGGGCCATCCCATAAAACAAGGAGACATGATGCACAAGACCCTCGCCGCCGCCCTGTTCGCCCTTGGCCTTGCGGGCACGGCCCCCGCCATCGCGCAAAAGCCGGTCGAGCTCACCCTGTCGAGCTGGCTGCCGCCCACCCATGCGGTCGTGGCGGACTTCCTCATGCCCTGGGGCGAGGAAATCCGCAAGGCCACCGATGGCCGCGTGACGCTGCGCCTGCTGCCCAAGGCGGTCACCAACCCGGCCGGCCACTTCGACGCCGTGCGCGATGGCCTGGTCGACGTGACCTTCGTCTCGCACGCCTATTACCCCGGGCGCTTCCAGCTGACCAAGTTCGCCGTGCTGCCGTTCTCCGGCGACACCGCGACCTCGCGCTCCATCGCGGCCTGGGACACCTACGAGAAATACCTGCTCAAGGCCGACGAGCACAAGGGCGTGCGCCTGCTGGGCATCTACGCGCACGGCCCGGGCATCGCCTTCACCACCAGCAAGCCGGTCAAGCAGATCGGCGACTTCCAGGGCCTGAAGATCCGCGTCGGCGGCGGCATGGCGGCCGACGTGGCCAAGGCGGTGGGCGCCAGTCCCATCGCCAAGCCGGCGCCCGAGTCGTACGAACTGCTCAGCACCGGCGTGGCCGACGGCGTGTTCTTCCCGGCCGAATCGCTGGTGTCGTTCAAGCTGGACAGCATCATCAGGCACGCCACCGAATTCCCCGGCGGCCTGTATTCGGACACGCACGCGGTCATCATCAACCGCGACGCCTTCGCGCGCCTGTCCAAGCAGGACCAGGACACGCTGGTGCGCCTGTCGGGCCGCCACCTGGCCGAGCTGGCCGGACGCGCCTGGGACACGCACGACGCGGCCGCGCGCAAGGTGCTCGAAGGCGGCGAGATCGAACTGGTCAAGGCCGACGACGCGCTGATCGAGGCCGTGCGCGAACGCACCAAGGGGTTCGAGCAGGCATGGCTGGACGCGGCCAAGGCCAAGGGCATCGACGGGCCCGCCGCGCTGGCGTCGTTCCGCGCCGAGATCAAGCAGCTGGACCAGCAACGCTGAGCGCGCGCCATGCGGATCCTGGACCGGGCCGTCACGGCCCTGCTGCGCGCCATCGTGGTCATCAGCCTGTGCGGCATGAGCCTGCTGACGGTGGCCGACGCCACCGGACGCTACCTGCTCAACCGTCCCATCATGGGCACCGTCGAGATGGTCGAGCTGCTGATGGTGGCGGTGATCTTCGCCAGCATCCCGCTGGTGACCCGCGCGCGCGGCCACATCACGGTCGACAGCTTCAGCCACCTGTTCTCGCCCGCGACCCTGCGCGCGCAGGACTGCGTGGCCGGCCTGCTGGCGCTGACGGTCAGCGCCTGCCTGGCCTGGGTGGCGCTGCGCAAGGCGCAGAGCACCGCCGACTACGGCGACATGACGCCCATGCTCAACATTCCCCTGGCACCCTTCGTATACGCCATGGCGGTACTGCTGGCCCTGGACGCCGCCTACCGGCTGGCGGCCCTGGTCGGGCCTGCCGCTACGCAGCCGGAACCGACCCAAGATGATTGAATCCCTGTCCGCCCTGGGCGCCATGCTGGCGCTGGTTTTCATGCGCGTGCCCGTGGCCTTCGCCATGGCGCTGGTCGGCTTCGTCGGCCTGGGCCTGCTGCGCGGCTGGCCGCCCGCCTACGCCATGGCCGGCTCGGTGATCTACGAAAGCGGCTTCCAGTACCTGCTGTCGGTGCTGCCGCTGTTCATCCTGATGGGCAACTTCGTCACCGAATCGCGCATGTCGCGCGAACTGTACGCCGCCGCCCACGCGCTGCTGGGCCACCGGCGCGGCGGCCTGGCGATGTCCACCATCGCCGCCTGCGGCGGTTTCGGCGCCATCTGCGGCTCCAGCCTGGCGACGGCCGCGACGATGGCCAAGGTCGCCTATCCGGAAATGCGCCGCATGGGCTACAGCGAGAAGCTGGCGGCCGGTTCGATCGCCGCCGGCGGCACGCTGGGCGTGCTGATTCCCCCCTCCATCATCATGGTGGTGTATTGCCTGCTGACCGAACAGAGCATCGGCAAGATGTTCGCCGCCGGCGTGCTGCCCGGCGTGCTGGCGATCCTGTGCTACATGGCGGCGGTGGCCTGGGTGGTGCGCCGCGATCCGGCCGCGGGGCCGCGCGGCCCGCGCAGCACCTGGCCGCATACCCTGCACGCGCTGCGGCAGGTCTGGATGGTGCTGGCGCTGATCGGCATGCTGCTGGGCGGCATCTACGGCGGCCTGTTCACGCCGGCCGAGGCCGCCGGCGTCGGCGCCTTCCTCAGCTTCCTGTTCGCCTGCAGCCGGCGCGCCATGACGTGGCGCCGCTTCCTGGACGTGGTGGTCGAATCGGCCAAGACCACCGGCATGATCTTCGTGGTGATGATAGGCGCGCTGATGCTGGCCAATTTCATCAACTTCACCTCGCTGCCGCAGGACTTGCTGGACGTGGTCGCCCGCCACCAACTCAGCCCGCTGACGGTGATCCTGGCCATCTGCGTCATCTACATCGTGCTGGGCTGCGTGCTGGAGAGCATGTCCATGATCCTGCTGACGGTGCCGGTGTTCTACCCGCTGGTGCAGAGCCTGGGCTTCGACCTGATCTGGTTCGGCGTCATCGTGGTGGTGGTCACCGAGATCAGCTTCATCACGCCGCCCTTCGGCATGAATGTGTTCGTGCTGCGCGGACTGCTGCCCGGCGTGTCCACGCCCACGATCTTCCGCGGCGTCATGCCGTTCGTGGTCAGCGACGTGGTGCGCCTGGCGATCCTGGTGCTGTTTCCCTCGATCTCGCTCTTGCTGCCGTCGTACGTGCGCTAGGGGCCGCCGGCGCGGGCTTGTACGCCGAGGCGGCCAGGTGCTCGCGCAGCTGCGCCACCAGCGCGGCCGCCGCCGGCGACAAGGTACGGTTGCGCGAGGTCACCAGGCCGATGGAGCGCTCGGCCACCGGCCCGGTCAGCGGGCGCTCGACGATGCCGCTGTGCGCCACCGCGGCGGCGGCGATCTCCGGCAGGGCCGCCACGCCGAAGCCGCACTCCACCATGGCGACGATGGTGGCCAGGTGCTCGGCCTCGAAGGCGGGCTGGAAACGGATGCGGTTCTGCAGGAAGGCCCACTCCGCGTACTGGCGCACGCTGCTCGGATGCACCATCGACACGTGCGGCGCGGCCAGCGTATCGGCCCAGCGCAGCGGCCCCTTGCCGCGCGCCAGCGCGTGGTCCTGCGGGATCAGCAGGATGAAGCTGTCGGACATCATGGGCACATAGTGCAGGTCCGCCTGCTGCGGATCGGCCGCGGTCAGCGCGAAGTCGACCTCGCCGGCGCGCACCAGGTCGAACGCCGGGCCCGACAGCGTGTCGTGCACTTTCAGCGCCACCCCGGGATGGGCCTGCCGGTACGCCATCAGCACGCGCGGCAGCAGGCGCGCGGCCAGCGACGGCAGCGCCGCCACCGCCACCTGGCCGTGCTCGGCGCTGGCGATGCCGCTGACCGCGTCGATGGCCTCGCGAAACGCCACCTGCAGCGAGGCGGCCTGCTGCATGAACACCTCGCCGGCGGCCGTCAGCCGCACGGTGCGCGTGGTGCGGTCGAACAGGCGCACGCCCAGCGCCTCCTCGATGCGCAGCACCTGGGTCGACAATGCCGATTGCGACAGGTGCAGCTGCGCCGCCGCCTGCCGGAAATTGAGCGTGCGGCCCAATACCAGGACGGTCTCGATATCGCGCATGGACAGATTGATCTTC
This sequence comes from Bordetella bronchiseptica, assembly GCF_900636925.1. Classification (NCBI taxonomy): domain Bacteria; kingdom Pseudomonadati; phylum Pseudomonadota; class Betaproteobacteria; order Burkholderiales; family Alcaligenaceae; genus Bordetella; species Bordetella bronchiseptica. The sequence continues at coordinate 2,217,805 of NZ_LR134326.1, read as the reverse complement.
ACGGCGCCTCACTGATCTAATTTATCGATCATTCTATCCAAAAAATCTGATTCATCAATCAAAGCCGTTTCCCTACACTGGCTGGCATTGCGAACACTCCTGCGAGAAGGAACAACATGAGCTCTCCCGATTCCGCGCTGGGCCGTCCCGGCGCCAGCCATGCGGTCGTCATCGGCGGCGGCACCATGGGCGCCGACGTGGCGGTGGTGCTGGCGCGCGCGCTGTGCCGCACCACGGTGGTGGAACCCGACGCCGCGCGCGCCGCCGCGCTGCCGCGCCGCGCCGCCGACAACCTGGCGCAGGCCGGCCGCGCCGAGGGCGCCGCGCACATCGCGGTCGTGCCCGGCCTGGACGCGGTCGAATGGGACTCGGTCGGCCTGGTGATCGAATGCGTTCCCGAGCGCCTGGACATCAAGCAGGCGCTGTTCGCCGAGCTGGCGCGCCGCGCGCCGGCCCACGCCATCCTGGCCAGCAACAGCTCCAGCTTCCCGATCAGCGCCATCGGCGCCGGCCTGCCCACGCGCGAGCGCATGCTGGGCCTGCACTTCTTCATGCCGGCGCACCTGGTGCCGCTGGTCGAGGTGGTGCTGTGCGAGGCCAGCGACCCGGCCTGCGCCGACGTCCTGATCGCCTTCATGCGCCGCTGCGGCATGGTGCCGGTCAGGGTCGCGCAGGACCTGCCGGGCTTTCTGGCCAACCGCCTGCAGCACGCCCTGTCGCGCGAAGCCTTCGATCTCATCGACCGCGGCATCGCCTCGCCCGAGGACGTGGACGCGGCGGTGCGTTTCGGTTTCGGCTTCCGCTTCCTGGCCGCCGGCCCGGTCATGCAGCGCGACCATGCCGGCATCGACGTGCACGCGGCCGCCGGCGCGACCATGTACCCGACGTTCTGCAACGCCGATACGCCGGCGCGCTGCCTGACCGAGCGCGCCGCCGACGGCCGCCACGGCATGAAGGCCGGCACGGGCTTCTATGCATGGACGCCCGAGACCATCGCCGCCGAGCGCGCCCGCTACGACCGCCTGCTGCGCGCCGGGCTGGACCTGCTCGGCGCCGAGCTGCCGGAGATCCAGCCATGAGCCCGTCGCTGTTCGCCGCGGGCGCGCAGGCCGCGCTGGCCGACTCGCCCCTGATCGTCACGGTGGCGCCCAATGGCGCCTACAAAACCGCCGCCGACCACCCCGCCGTGCCGCTGACGGCGGCGGCGCTGGCGGCCGAGGCGCGCGCCTGCCTGGACGCCGGCGCGGCCATGATGCACATGCATGTGCGCACGCCCGAAGGCCGCCATTCGCTGGACGTGGCGGCCTACCGCGAGGCGCTGGCGGCGGTGCGCCAGGCCGTGGGCGAAGAACTGCTGGTGCAGGTCACCAGCGAAGCGGCCGGCGTCTACCGCGCCGCCGAGCAGATGGCCATGGTGCGCGAACTGCGCCCCGAAGCCGTTTCGATGGGCCTGCGCGAGATCGCCGTGCCCGAGATGCCGGAACGCGAGCTGGCCGACTTCCTGGCCTGGGTCGCAGCCGAACGCATCATGGCGCAGATCATCCTGTACGACGCCGCCGACGTGGCCAGGTGGCAGGCGCTGCGCGCGCGCGGCCTGGCGCCTGAAGGAGCCTGGTCGGTGCTGTTCGTGCTGGGCCGCTACTCGGCCGGCCAGGTGTCCTCGCCGCGCGACCTGCTGCCCTTTCTCGAGGTCTACGACGGATCGCTGCCCTGGGCCGTGTGCGCCTTCGGCCGCGAAGAGAACGCCTGCGTGGCCACCGCGGCCGCGTTCGGCGGCCATATGCGGGTGGGCTTCGAGAACAACCTCAAGCTGAGCGACGGCGCGACCGCGCCGGGCAACGCCGCCCTGGTGGCCCAGGCCGCGCAGGCTGGCCGCGTGCTGGGCCGGCCCATCGCCACCGCCGCGCAGGCGCGCGAGATCTACGGACGCCTGGCATAGCCAGCGGTGCCTGTCCCAGCGGGGACAGGCACACGCACGGACAGACGCCGTGAAATCTTGCAGGTGCCTGTCTCCGCAGGGTGCCTGTCCCCGCAGGGGGACAGGCACCCTGGCCGCAGGCGTCGTTCCCCCCTACGGGGACAGACACGCCGAAGGGTCGGATGACGCCGGCGCGATCGCGCGCCAGGCCCGCAGCTTGGCGGCGAAATCCATCGCTGCATGGGCCGGGCTGGTCGACGGCAGCGCCACGTAGCGCAGATGCGCCAGGCCGTGCAGGCGCGGCAGCACGTGGCGGCGATACAGCATCGCGGCGGCCGCGCCGTTCAAGCCCACGCAGGCGATGCCCGGATGCGCGGCGAAGAAGGCCTGGAAATCGTTCGGGCGCACGCTATCGGCGACGATGGCGGCGTCCAGGCTGCCCGGGCGCTCGCAGGCCTGCAGCACGTCCCACAGGGCCACGCCGGCCCGCTGCAGGGCCTGCACGCGGTGGGCATAGGGCTGCGCGGCGTCCAGGCCGAACAGCTCGGCGGCGATCGGCCAGAATGCATTGCGCGGATGCCCGTAGTACTGCTGCGCCCGCAGCGAAGCCACGCCCGGCATGCTGCCCAGCACCAGCACGCGCGCGTCGGCGCGCGCCAGGGCCGCGAACCCCGCTACCTGCGCCATACGCTGGCCAGCCATTGCTGCTGCTCGCGCGGCAGCCCGGCGGGCCGGTAATAGTGCTCCAGGGCCTGGAAGCCCGCCGCTTCCAGCAGCGCGCGCCACGACTCCCAGTCATGCCACACCCCATAGCGGCCGCGCGACCAGCCCTCTTCGTTGCCGCCGCGCGGGTTGGAGCAGAACAGCACGCCGCCCGGCTTGAGCGTGTCGCGCAGCTCGCCCAGCACGCGCGGCAATTCCTGCGTCGGCACGTGAAACAGCGACGCGTTGGCGAAGATGCCGTCGAAACGCCCGGCCGGCAGCGCCAGCCGCAGGAAATCCTGCTGCCACACTTCGCAGCCGGTGGCCTGATGCGCCATGGCCACGAAGTGCGCCGCGCCGTCCAGGCCGACGGCCGCGTGCCCCAGCGCCGCGAACGTCTTGAGGTCGCGGCCCGGGCCGCAGCCGAAGTCCAGGATGGCATACGGCGGATCGCCCTGTATATGGCGCAGCAGGGCCGCGATGTTCTGGCTTACGTCGTGGTCGCGCGTGCCGACCTCGAACGAGACAGCGTTGTCGTCGTAATGGGCCAGCGTCAGCGCCGCGATCTGGCGCAGGTCGTCGGAAGTCAAGGTCATGGCGCGATTGTGCCGCAAAGCGGCGCCGGCGCGGCGGCGAAACGCCGCGCCGCTCCGGCCTCAGGCCGCCATGCGCCGCTCGATGGCGGTACGCGTCAACGGCAGATCCTCGGGCAGGCGCGCGGCCAGCTGGGTGAACAGCTCGTCGTGCAGCGCCAGCTCGGCGCGCCATGCCGGCAGGTCCACCGAGATGACCTGCTCGAACTTGTCGGGGCTGAATTCCAGCCCGGTCCAGTCGATATCGCCGTAGGCCGGCGAGATGCCGAACACCTGGTCGACCCCGCCGGCCTGCCCATCCAGGCGGCCCAGCATCCAGCGCAGCACGCGCATGTTCTCGCCGAATCCCGGCCACACGAACTTGCCGTCCGGTCCCTTGCGGAACCAGTTGACGCAGTAGATGCGCGGCAGCGTGGCGCCGGTCTCTTCGAGACGGCGGCCCAGCTTGAGCCAGTGGTCGAAGTAGTCGCTCATGTTGTAGCCGCAGAACGGCAGCATGGCGAAGGGGTCGCGCCGCACCACGCCTTGCTGGCCAGCCGCGGCGGCGGTGGTTTCCGAGCCCATGGTGGCGGCCATGTAGACGCCCTCGACCCAGTTGCGCGCCTCGGTGACCAGCGGCACGGTGGTCGAGCGGCGCCCGCCGAAGATGAAGGCGTCGATCGCCACGCCCTTGGGGTTTTCCCATTCGGGGTCGATGGACGGGCACTGCGCGGCCGGCGCCGTGAAGCGGGCGTTCGGGTGCGCGGCCTTGCGGCCGGTCTCGGCGGCGATGGCCGGCGTCCAGTCCTGGCCCTGCCAGTCGATCAGGTGCGCCGGCGGCGTGTCGGTCATGCCTTCCCACCACACGTCGCCGTCGTCGGTCAGCGCCACGTTGGTGAAGATCACGTTGGCCTTGAGCGTGGCCATGGCATTGAAATTGGTCTTCTCGCTGGTGCCCGGCGCCACGCCGAAGTAACCCGCCTCGGGATTGATGGCATGCAGCCGGCCGTCCGGGCCGGGCTTGATCCAGGCGATATCGTCGCCGATGGTGGTGACCTTCCAGCCGTCCATGCCGTGCGGCGGGATCAGCATCGCGAAATTGGTCTTGCCGCAGGCCGACGGGAACGCCGCGGCCACGTGGTATTTGCGGCCCTTGGGCGAGGTCACGCCCAGGATCAGCATGTGCTCGGCCAGCCAGCCCTCGTCGCGGCCCATGGTCGAGGCGATGCGCAGCGCGAAGCACTTCTTGCCCAGCAGCGCGTTGCCGCCGTAGCCCGAACCGAAGCTCCAGATCTCGCGCGTCTCGGGGTAGTGCACGATGTACTTGGTGGGGTTGCACGGCCACGCCACGTCCTGCTGCCCTTCGGCCAGCGGCATGCCCACGCTGTGCACGCACGGCACGAAGGCGCCGTCGCTGCCCAGCACGTCAAAGACCTTGCGGCCCATGCGCGTCATGATGCGCATGTTCACCACCACATAGGGGCTGTCGCTCAGCTCCACGCCGATGTGGGCGATGGGCGAGCCCAGCGGCCCCATCGAGAACGGCACCACATACATGGTGCGGCCGCGCATGGCGCCGTCGAACAGGCCGCCGAGCGTCTCGCGCATGGCCTGCGGGGCGGCCCAGTTGTTGGTGGGGCCGGCGTCTTCCTCGCGCTCGGAACAGATGAAGGTGCGGTCTTCCACGCGCGCCACGTCCGAGGGATCGGAACACGCCAGGTACGAGTTGGCGCGCTTGGCCGGATTGAGGCGGCGCATCGTGCCGCCCTGGACCATCTGTTCGCACAGGCGGTCGTACTCCTCCTGCGAGCCGTCGCACCACACCACGCGGTCCGGCTTGGTCAGGGCAGCGATCCGTTCCACCCACGCGATCAACCCGCTGTGCTTGACATAGTCGGGCACGTTGAGCGCGACGGGTTTGACTTCGGATGGCTTGTTCATCGGTAGGGTCTCCTGCGGTGTAACAACGCTGGCCGGGGCATGGCCGGGCCAGCAGCATTGGAATGGGCCTCATCATACTTGCGACCTCCGGCCCCACCAACTCGGCCAGTTGCATGAGCCGGGGACAAACCCGGGTTTACCCTAGGAAAAAAGGTAATATCCCGATTCAAAATCAATGGGAGGGCGCATGCCCCGATCGACAGCCCGCGCCGCCTGGAAGCGCGAGCTCGCCGCCACGCTGGCGCTCGGCCTGCCGCTGGTGCTGACCAATCTGGCACAAATGGCCATGACTGTTACCGATGTGATCTTCATCGGACGGCTCGGATCACAGGCGCTGGCTGCCAGCGCCCTGGGCGCCAACCTGTTCACCGCCATCGAATTCTTCGGCCTGGGCCTGGTCGCGGCCACCGCGCCGATGGTCGCGCATGCGCTGGGCCGGCGCGGCAACGCCGTGCGCGACGTGCGCCGCACGGTGCGCCAGGGCCTGTGGACCGCGGTGATCTATTCGGTGCCGGGCTGCCTGCTGCTGTGGCACGGCGAAGCCATCCTGCTGGCCATCGACCAGCCCCCCGAGCTGGCCGCGCAGGCCGGCGCCTACCTGCGCGCGCTGATGTGGGCCATGCCGCCCTTCCTGGGATTCCTGGTGCTGCGCTCGTTCGTGGCGGCGCTGCAGCGCCCGCGCTCGGCCTTCCTGATCGCGCTGGCCGCGATCGTGCTGAACGTCTTCGGCAACTGGGTGCTGGTGTTCGGCAACCTGGGCGCGCCGGCGCTGGGCCTGGTGGGCGCCGGCCTGGCCAGCGCGCTGGCCACGCTGGGCCTGTTCCTGGGCATGGCCGGCGTGGTCTGCCTGGACCGCCGCTTCCGCCGCTACCATCTGTTCGGCGACGTCTGGCAGCCGGACTGGCAGCGCCTGGCCGAGTTCTGGAAACTCGGCCTGCCGATCGGCGCGGCCACCGCGTTCGAAGTCACCATCTTCAACGCCGCGGCCTTCCTGATGGGCTGGCTGGGCGAACCGGAGCTGGCCGCCCACGCGATCGCCATCCAGATCGCCAGCGTCACGTTCATGATTCCCTACGGCATTGCCCAGGCGGCCACGGTGCGCGTGGGACACGCGTACGGCGCGCGCCAGCCCGACCAGGTCGCGCGCGCCGGCTGGTGTGCCTTCTCGCTGGGCATCGGCAGCATGGCGATCGCCGCGGCGCTGATGCTGCTGGCGCCCGGCCTGCTGGTGTCGGCCTTCCTGGACATCGGCGACCCCGCCAATGCCCAGGTCCTGCGGCTGGCCACCGCCTACCTGGCGGTCGCCGCCCTCTTCCAGATCGTCGACGGCGCGCAGGTGCTGGGCGCCGGCATGCTGCGCGGCCTGCACGACACCCGCGTGCCCATGCTGTACGCGGCGCTCGGCTATTGGGGCGTGGGCCTGCCCAGCGGCGCGGCGCTGGCGTTCTGGGCCGGCTGGCGCGGCGTGGGCGTCTGGAGCGGGCTGGCCATCGGCCTGGCGCTGGTGGCCGTGCTCATGATGCAACGCTGGCTGCGCCGCGACCGCGTGGGGCTGCTGCGGCGCGCCTAGCCGCCCTTCTCTCTTTTCAGGACATTCCCATGACCACGACATTTCCTCCCCTGAACGCCGAGCGCCTCTGGTCGCGCGTCGAAACCCTGTCGCGCATGACCTTGCCGGACGTGCCCTGGACGCGACGCGCCTTCTCGCCGCTGTTCGAGCAATCGCGCCAATGGCTGCGCGCCGAATTCGAGGCGGCCGGCCTGGCGGTGCGCCTGGATGCCGGCGGCAACCTGGTGGGCACGCGCCCCGGCCGCGACGCCGCCCGCCGCCCCATCGCCACCGGCTCGCATTGCGACACCGTGATGGCCGGCGGCCGCTTCGACGGCATCATCGGCGTGCTGGCCGGCATCGAAGTGGCGCACACCCTGCACGAGCAGGGCGTGACGCTGGAGCACCCGTTCGAAGTCATCGACTTCCTGTCCGAAGAGCCGAGCGACTACGGCATCTCCTGCGTGGGCAGCCGCGCGCTGAGCGGCCAGTTGACGCCCGACATGCTGGCCGCGCGCAACGCCGATGGCGAGACGCTGGCCGAGGGGCTGCGCCGCATCGGCGGCGACCCGGACGCGCTGGGCGCCCCGCTGCGCGGCCCCGGCCAGACCGCCGCCTTCGTCGAGCTGCACATCGAACAGGGGCCCGTGCTCGAAAGCCGCGGCCTGCCGATCGGCGTGGTCACCAACATCGTCGGTATCCGGCGCGTGCTCATCACCGTGCACGGCCAGCCCGACCACGCCGGCACCACGCCCATGGATATCCGCCGCGACGCGCTGGTGGGCGCGGCGCGCGTCATCGACGCGGCGCACCGCCGCGCCAGCACGCAGAGCGGCAAGCCGCACTACGTGGTGGCCACCATCGGCCGCATCGCCATGACGCCCAACGCGCCCAACGCCGTGCCCGGCATGGTCGAACTGATGCTGGAAGTGCGCAGCGACAGCGACGCCGTGCTGGACGCGTTTCCCGAGGCCATCATGGCGGAAGTGGCGGACGCGCTGGCCGCGCTGCGCCTGTCGGCCGCAATGGCGCCGGTCAGCCGCGCCCACCCCACCGATTGCGCGCCGCTGGTGATGGATGCCGTCGAAGACGCCGCCACCCGCCTGGGCTATGCCTCGATGCGCCTGCCCAGCGGCGCCGGCCACGACGCCGTCTACATGGCGCCCACCGGCCCGATCGGCATGATCTTCGTGCCCTGCCTGAACGGCCGCAGCCACTGTCCCGAGGAGTGGCTGGAGCCGTCGCAGCTGCTCGACGGCACGCGCGTGCTGTACGAAACCGTGCTGGAACTCGATCGCCGCCTGTCGCGCTAGCTGCGGCCGGCGGGCCGGCGATGCGGTAGCATAGCCGGCCCGCCCCCGAGTTTCCCCATGGACCAGATCGAACTGACCGACGGCACCGCCGACCGCTACCTGCTGGATGCGCCGGGCCTGTCGCTGCTTGTCTTCCACAGCCGCACCTGCGCCACCTGCGGCGTGGCGCGCCAGCGCCTGCCCGAGTTCGACCTGCCGGTCGACCGCCTGTGCTGGATCGACGCCGGCGAGAACGGCGGGCTGGTGCAGCGCTATGAAGTCTTCCACCTGCCGGCGCTGTTCGTCACGCGCGACGGCGCCTACTACGGGCCGGTCAGCGCGCAACTGGCCGACTGGGACCTGCGCCAGCAGATCAGCCTGGCGCTGGACAGCTACCCGGCCGAACTGCCATGACCATGGCCGCCGCCGCGCCGCTGCGCCGTCCGCTGGACGGTTTCGCCACTTACGTCATGCTGGCGCTGTGCATCTGCTGGGGCTTCCAGCAGATCGCCATCAAGCTGGTGGCCGCCGATGTCTCCCCCACCCTGCAGATCGGCCTGCGCTCGGCCTTCGCCGCGGTGGTGCTGATCTGGGTGGTGCTGCGCCACGAAGGCCTGGGCGCGTTGCGCGACGGCACGCTGGGGCCCGGCCTGGCGGTGGGCGCGCTGTTCGCGCTGGAATTCCTGCTGGTCGGCGTGGGCCTGGAGTACACCACCGCCTCGCACATGGCGGTATTCCTCTACACCGCGCCCATCTTCACGGCGCTCGGGCTGCACCTGCTGCTGCCCGACGAACGCCTCAAGCCGCTGCAGTGGCTGGGCGTGGCGGTGGCCTTCGGCGGCATCGCCACCGCCTTCCTGGGCAAGGGCCACGCGGCCGTGCCCGGCATGCTGCTGGGCGACCTGCTCGGCGTGCTGGCCGGCGCGGCCTGGGGCGCCACCACGGTGGCGATCCGCAAATCCTCGCTGTCCGAGGCGGCGCCGGCCAAGACTCTGTTCTACCAGATGCTGATGGCCGGACTGGCCCTGCCCGCCTTTCATTTCGCCAGCGGCGGCGCCGCGCCCGTCTGGTCCGGCGCGGCCCTGGCCAGCCTGGGCTTCCAGTCGGTGGTCGTGGCGCTGTCGAGCTACCTGGCCTGGTTCTGGCTGCTACGCCGCTATCTCGCCACCCGCCTGGCGGTGCTGTCGTTCATGACGCCGCTGTTCGGCGTCACCTTCGGCGTGCTGATCCTCGACGAGCCGCTGGACTCGGGCTTCGTCATCGGCGCGGTGCTGGTGCTGGCCGGCATCACGCTGGTCAGCGGCGCCGAGCTGCTGCGCGAGAAGCTGCGGCGCCGGACATAAGGCTGCCCCCGCAGGAATGCCGGTGCCTGTCCCGGCATGGGGACTGGCGCCTGATTTCATGGCGTATGACGGGGTGCCTGTCCCGGCGGGGACAGGCACCGATTACGGCTGGCGGCAGGCATCCAGCCGCTTGCGCTGGCGGCCCGCCGCATCGAAGTTCTCCGGCGCCAGCCACCGCTCGAACGCCGCCCGCAGCGCCGGCCATTCGCTGTCTATGATGGAGAACCACGCGGTGTCGCGCGTACGCCCCTTGTAGACCAGCGCCTGGCGGAAAATGCCCTCGAACAGGAAACCCAGGCGCAGCGCGGCCGCGCGCGAGGGCGCGTTCAGGCTGTCGCACTTCCATTCGTAGCGGCGGTAGCCCAGTTCGTCGAAGGCGCGCCGCATCAGCAGGTACTGCGCCTCGGTCGAAGCCGGCGAGCGCCGCAGCGCCGGCGCGAAGTTCACATGCCCCACTTCGATCACGCCGTTGGCCGGATCGATGCGCATCAGCGACAGCGTGCCGATCGCGCGCCCGCTGGCCAGGTCGATCACCGCGTGGTGCAGGGGATCGGCGCTGTCGGCCGCCTTGCGCAGGTATTCATCGTAGCCGGCGCGGTCGGCGAACGGGCCAGCCGACAGATAGGTCCAGCCGCTGGCCGCGTCGGGCACCGCAAAGGCCGCGTACAGATCGTCGCCGTGGCGCGCGGCGTCGAGCGGTTCGAGCCGGCAATAGCGGCCCTCGGCGGGATCGCGCGGGGGACGCGGCCGCGCCTGCCATTGCGGCATGGCCTGGCCGATGGGTTGACCGAATTCGTTGACGCGGGCTGACATGGACGGCTTCCTTTGCGGGTGGGCGGCGCGCCACCACGGCGCGCCCGCCATGGCATCAAGATAGGCGATTCGTGGCATGATAAAAAGTGCCACGAACCGCCTTTTTGATAGAGCCATGGATTTTGCCGCGATCCTCCAGCAAGCGCCGCCGGCCGGCGCGCGCCTGCCCCTGCAGCGCCAGTTGCTGCAACGCTTCAAGAACGCCATCCTGGATGGCCGCCTGGCGCCGGGCAGCCGCCTGCCCGCTTCCCGCGCGCTGGCGCAGCAGCTGGGCATTTCGCGCAACACCGTGCTGCTGGCCTACGAACACCTGGCCGCCGAAGGCTATGTGCGGGCCGACCGCCAGGGCACGCGGGTAGCGGGGCTGGCCCGCGCGGGCATGCCGGCGCGCGCGTCCGCGGCGTCCAGCGCCGGCCCGACCGCGCGGCGCCTGGCCGCGCTGAAGGCCAGCGCGCCGCGCACCGACACCTACCTGCCGCTGCGGCCCGGCACGCCGGCCCTCAACCATTTTCCCGCCAGCGCCTGGCGCAACGCGCTGGAACGCGCCCTGCGCGAGGCGCCCGCGGCCTTGCTGGGCTACGGCGAACCCGCCGGCGAACCGCGCCTGCGCCAGGCCATCGCCACCTACCTGGCGGCCGCGCGCGGCGTGCGCTGCGAGGCGCGCCAGATCGTCATCACCGAAGGCGCCCAGGAAGGGCTGGCGCTGTGCGTGCGGCTGCTGGGCAACGCCGGCGACACCGCATGGGTCGAAGACCCCGGCTACCGCGGCGCCAAGACGGCGCTGCGCTGCGGCGACATGCGGGTGGTGCCGGTGCGGGTGGACGCCGCTGGCCTGCTGGCGCCGCCGCAGGCCTGGCGCGACGCGCCGCCGCGCCTGATCTATGTCACGCCGTCGCACCAGTACCCGACCGGCGCCGTGCTGCCCGTCACGCGCCGGCTGGCGCTGATCGAGCAGGCGCGCCGCGCCGGCGCCTGGATCATCGAAGACGACTACGACAGCGAATTCCGCCACCAGGGCGAGCCCATCGCGGCCATGCAGGGCCTGGTGCCCGATGCGCCCGTGCTGTACGTGGGCACCTACAGCAAGACCATGTTCCCGTCCTTGCGGCTGGGCTTCGTGGTGCTGCCCACGGGCGTGGCCGACGAGGCCGCCGAGGCGCTGGCCGAGATGCTGCGCGGCGGCCATCGCCACGAACAATGGGCCCTGGCCTCCTTCATCGAAAGCGGCCAGTTCACCCGCCACCTCAACCGCATGCGGCGGCTCTACCGCGAGCGCCAGCAGGCCCTGCGCGCCGCCCTGGCGCGCCACCTGCGCGTGCCGCACGAAGTGCTGGGCGGCCACTGCGGCCTGCACCTGACGCTGCGGCTGCCCGCGGCGCTGGACGACCGCGCCATCGCCGCCCAGGCGCTGCGCCTGGGCATGGCGCCGCAGGCGCTGTCCGGCTTCGCCATCGCGCCGCGGCCGGAGGACACCGGACTGGTGCTGGGCTACGGCAACACCTCGGCCGAGCTGTTCGAACCGCTGATCGAGCGGCTGGCCCGGCTGATCCAGGCCTAGCCCGCGCCGCCTAGCGCGGCGCGCCCGGCTGGCCGAACAGTACGGCCCGTTCCTCGTCCGACATGGGCGCCTTGGGCCGGTAGCTGTCGCCGGCCTCCTTATAGGCGCGCGCCGTGGCGGGCCGCGCGGCGATCGCCTCGAACCAGCGGCTCAGGTGCGGGAAATGGGCCATCTTCTGGCCGTGCGCCTCGTGCGGCACGACCCAGGGATAGCAGGCGATATCGGCGATCGAGTACTCGCCCGCCAGGAACTCGCGCTCGGCCAGGCGCCGGTCCATCACGTCGTACAGGCGCGCGGTTTCAGCCGTGTAGCGTTCGATGGCGTACGGCACCTTCTCGGGGGCATAGACGTTGAAATGCCCATTCTGGCCGGCCATGGGCCCCAGCCCGCCCATCTGCCAGAACAGCCACTGCAGGACTTCGGCGCGGCCGCGCACGTCGGCGGGGATGAAGCGGCCGATCTTCTCGGCCAGGTACAGCAGGATGGCGCCGGACTCGAACAGCGAGATCGGCGCGCCGCCGCCAGCCGGCGCCTGGTCGACGATGGCGGGAATGCGGTTGTTGGGCGCGATCGCGAGGAATTCGCGCTGGAACTGCTCGCCCTTGCCGATGTTGATCGGGTGCTCGGTATAGGGCAGGCCGGCCTCTTCCAGGAAGAGTTTTATTTTCAAACCATTGGGCGTGGCCCAGAAATACAGATCAATCATGAATGGGACTCGCCTGAGTTGCAAAACAGTCCAGCATAACTCATCGGCCGATTCCGCCGCGCCGCCGCCGGCGCCACAGCGCCGCATAGACGAGCGCATTGCCGGCCAGCGCCAGCGCGCCCAGCACGGTCTGCGCCGTCCGGCTCAGCCCCTCGGGATAGATCGCCGCCAGCAGATAATGGGCGATGAAACCGTCCTCGTAGCCCTGCTGGCCGGCCTGCGCGCGCCAATGGTTTTCCAGCGGGGTCAACGGGCAGACGGCGCCGGCCAGCATGATGCCCGCCCCCCACAGGGCCGCCGGCACATGCAGCCAGGCCAGCCGCGGCCAGCGCAGCGCCAGCAGCCCGCCCAGCACGGCGAAGGCCACGAACAGCGCATGCAGCGCCAGCACCAGATCGGCCAGGAAGCGGTAAAGCATGGCGCCGTCCCTGCCCTGGCCGCGCTAGCCGATCAGGCCGCCCAGCAGCAGCATCGCCAGCACCAGCCAGAAGATCCCGGCCACGATGGCGCGCCCCATGAAGGCGCGCACCGCGGTCCACAGCAGGAGCAGGCCCAGCACCAGCAAGGCAAAATTGAACACCGACGGGCTCATGCCCAGCGCCGAGGCCAGGCCACCGAAGAAATCGCCCAGCGCCCGCCCCAGCCCGCCGAACACATAGCGCAGGCCATCGACGATGGCGCGTATCACCGCGCCCAGCATGGCGCCCAGCGAGCCGAAAAAACTGTCTTCGTTCTGCATCTCGTTCCGTGACGCGTGCGTCGTGCATGGCGGCCGGCCATCCAGCCGCGCTGACTGCTGTTATATCCGATTCGGCGCGCCCGCCAAGCAGAGCGGCCCGGTTGGTTGTTTAATACGGCTTCCAGATGTTTACACGCGCGGCCGCCTCGGACGGCCGCGGAAGGACCGACAGACATGGCATTTGATTTCGATTTGTACGTCATCGGCGCCGGCTCCGGCGGCGTGCGCGCGGCGCGCTTCGCGGCCGGCTACGGGGCCCGCGTGGCGGTGGCGGAAAGCCGCTACCTGGGCGGCACCTGCGTCAACGTGGGCTGCGTGCCCAAGAAGCTGCTGGTCTACGGCGCGCATTTCCACGAAGACTTCGAGCAGGCGGCCGGCTTCGGCTGGAACCCGGGCCGCCCGGAGTTCGACTGGCCCACGCTGATCGCCAACAAGAACCGCGAAATCGAACGCCTGAACGGCATCTACCGCAACCTGCTGGTCAACAGCGGCGTCGCGCTGCACGAAGGCCACGCCCGCATCGTCGACCCGCACACCGTCGAAATCAACGGGCAGCGCCACAGCGCGCAACACATCCTGGTGGCCACCGGCGGCTGGCCGTTCGTGCCCGACATCCCGGGCAAGGAACACGCCATCACGTCCAACGACGCCTTCTTCCTGCCCGAGCTGCCGCGCCGGGTGCTGGTGGTGGGCGGCGGCTACATCGCGGTGGAATTCGCCTCCATTTTCAATGGCCTGGGCGCGCAGACCGTGCAGGTCTACCGGCGCGAACTGTTCCTGCGCGGCTTCGACGGCAGCGTGCGCGAGCACCTGCGCGACGAACTGGTCAAGAAAGGCCTGGACCTGCGCTTCAATACCGACGTCGAACGCATCGACAAGCGCGCCGACGGCGTGCTGGCGGTCACGCTGTCCGACGGCTCGGTGCTCGAAACCGATTGCGTCTTCTACGCCACCGGCCGGCGCGCCATGCTCGACGACCTGGGCCTGGAGAACACCGGCGTGCGGCTGGCCGAGTCCGGCTACATCGAGGTGGACGACGAATACCGCACCAGCGAGCCGTCCATCCTCGCCATCGGCGACGTGATCGGCCGCGTGCCGCTCACCCCCGTGGCGCTGGCCGAAGGCATGGCCGTGGCGCGCCGCCTGTTCCGCCCGCAGGAGTACCGCAAGGTCGACTACGACCTCATCCCCACCGCCGTCTTCAGCCTGCCCAACATCGGCACGGTCGGCCTGACCACCGAGCAGGCCCTCGAACGCGGATTTCGGGTCACCCGCTACGAAAGCCGCTTCCGGCCCATGAAACTGACCCTGACCCAGAGCCAGGAAAAGACCCTGATGAAGCTGGTGGTCGACGCCGACAGCCAGAAAGTGCTGGGCTGCCACATGGTAGGCCCGGACGCCGGCGAAATCGTCCAGGGGCTGGCCGTGGCTCTCAAGGCCGGCGCCACCAAGCAGGTCTTCGACGACACCATCGGCATCCACCCCACCGCCGCCGAGGAATTCGTCACGATGAGAACGGCAACCTAACCCCCGGGTGCCTGTCCCCACTGGGGGACTGGCACCCGCCAATTGCTTGCCAGTCCCCACTGCGGGGACAGGCACCTGCAAGATTTCATGGCGTCTGCCCGTGCGTGTGCCTGTCCCCGCCGGGACAGGCACCAAAAATTCCCCCTGTTACGCAACAGTTCTGCGCTAGAGTGATAACCGCGCGCCATCCGCGCGTCCACCTTGCGTGCCGCCATGCCCGAACCGACCCAACTGCTTGCCTTCGCCCTGATCTGCCTGGGCATGACGCTCACGCCCGGCCCCAACATGATGTACCTGGTGTCGCGCTCGCTGTCGCAGGGCTACCGCGCCGGGCTGGTTTCGCTGGCCGGCGTGGCGCTCGGGCTGGTGTTCTACGTGCTGTGCGCCGTGCTGGGCATCACGGCGCTGCTGATGGCGGTGCCGCTGGCCTACGAAGCGCTGTGCGTGGCCGGCGCCATCTACCTGATGTACATGGCCTGGCAGGCGCTGCGCCCGGGCGGGCAGTCGCCATTCCAGGTGCGCGCCCTGGCGCCCAGCCCGCCGCGCCGCCTGTTCGCCATGGGGCTGTTCACCGCCCTGCTCAATCCCAAGATCGCCGTGCTGTACCTGTCGCTGCTGCCGCAGTTCATCGACCCGCAGCAAGGCAGCGTCCTGACCCAGTCGCTGGCCCTGGGCTTCACCCAGGTCGGCATCAGCATCTGCGTCAACGCGCTGTTCACCGTCATGGCCGGCGCCATCGCGGTATTCCTGGCGCGCCGGCCCATGTGGATGGTGGCGCAGCGCTGGCTGATGGGTTCGGTGCTGGCCGGCCTGGCGGTGCGCATGGCCCTGGACGCCCGCCGCTGAGCCCCCCAACCGTGGCGCCGCGGCGCCGCCCGGCTGTCGCTGCCGGCCCGGCCCCCCTGGCGCCGCGCGGCAAAGTGCGATAATTGCCTGTTGCGCCGCCGGGGCGCACCGGAGAAATTGCCTTGACCCGTATCGATGACCCGCTGCACGATCGCGAGGCCGGCCAGGCCGACGCGACGCAAGACACCACCCGCATCGACGACGTGCGCATCGGCGCCGTGCGTCCCCTGATTTCGCCCGCCCTGCTGCAGGACGAACTGCCGGTATCGGCGCCGCTACAGGCGCTGGTCGAGGACAGCCGCGCGCGCATCGCCGACGTGCTGCACGGCCGCGACGACCGGCTGGTGGTGGTGGTCGGCCCCTGCTCCATCCACGACCACGAACAGGCCATGGAGTACGCGCGCCAGCTCAAGGAGGCGGCCGACACGCTGGCCGACGACCTGCTCATCGTCATGCGCGTGTACTTCGAGAAGCCGCGCACCACCGTGGGCTGGAAGGGCTACATCAACGATCCGCGCCTGGACGGCAGTTTCCGCATCAACGAAGGCCTGCGCCGCGCGCGCCACCTGCTGCTGGAAATCGGCGCCCTGGGACTGCCCATCGCCACCGAATTCCTGGACCTGCTCAGCCCGCAATACATCGCCGACCTGATCGCCTGGGGCGCGATCGGCGCGCGCACCACCGAAAGCCCCAGCCACCGGCAACTGGCCTCGGGCCTGAGCTGCCCGCTGGGTTTCAAGAACGGCACCGACGGCGGCATCCAGGTGGCGGCCGACGCCATCGTGGCCGCCAGCGCCCCGCATGCCTTCATGGGCATGACCAAGATGGGCACCGCCGCCATCTTCGAGACGCGCGGCAACGACGACACCCACGTCATCCTGCGCGGCGGCAAGCAAGGCCCCAACTACGACGCGGCCGCCATCGACGCCTGCTGTGCGGCGCTGGCCAAGGCCGGCCTGCGCGAGCAGGTCATGGTCGACTGCTCGCACGCCAATTCGAACAAGTCGCACGCGCGCCAGGTCGACGTGGCGCGCGACCTGGCCCGGCAGCTGGCCGGCGGCGACCGCCGCATCATCGGCATCATGATCGAAAGCAACCTCGAGGAAGGCCGCCAGGATCTCAAGCCCGGCGTGCCGCTCAAGCGCGGCGTGTCCATCACCGACGCCTGCCTGAGCTGGGCCCAGACCGAGCCGGTGCTGGCCGAGCTGGCCCAGGCCGTACGCCAGCGCCGCGAAGGCTGAGCCTGCCTCAGGCCGGCGGCTCGCCGGCCCATTGCCCCACGGCCGCCAGCTGCGCGGCATACTCGCCGAACCCGGCCCGCAGCCCCAGCGCCGCGGGCCGGCGCACCGCCCGCTCCACGTGGACGCGCCACAGGCGCTGGGCGCCCGGATACGCCGCGGGCGCCCCGGCCTCGGCCAGCACTTCGGCGCGCCCGCACAGCTGCAGCAAGTCGCCGCGCGCGAAATCCACGAACACCAGGCCGGCGCGCGGATTGGCCAGCAGATTGCCCAGGGTATTGAAGAAGCGATTGCCGGAGAAATCCGGCATCGTCAGCGTATCGCCGCGCAGGTGCACGAAGCCGGGCGGCCCGCCCCGATGCGACACGTCCACCGCGTGCGGGCCGGCCTGGCGCGCGTAGCTGGCCACGAACAGCGTATCAGCCTGCCCGACCAGCGTGCGCGCGGCCGCGTCCAGGCCCGCCAGCCAGCGCGCCGGCTGCGGCGCGGGCGCGGCCTGACGCGCATGGCGGGTCTGTATGTATTGCGGGCAGTTGCCGAACGACTGCGTCACCACCACGCAGAACCCCTGTCCGTCCAGCGCGGCGACATGGCCGTTGACGCGATTGCGCCGCCGCGTGGACAGCTCGATGCCCAACATGCCCACGCCGGCGCCATGCGCCAGGCCGGCGCGCGCGGGGTCGTCGCCGGCGGGCCAGGCATCCAGGCGCAAGGTGCGCTCGTCGGGGCTGTGCGCGAAACCCGGCGGCCCCTCCAGCACGCTGGCCCAGGGGTCGCCTTGCGCATCGACCGTGGCCAGCAGCATGAACGGCAGCTGGGCAAAGAAATCGCGATGTTGCTGCGGCATGTAGTCGCGGATGACGCGCGGCCCCAATTGCGCCATGCGTTCGCGCGCGCCGGCGCGCTCCTGCATGGCCAGCTCGCCGCCATGCCAGGGGCCGTCGGCCAGGCCAGGGAGATCGGTATGGAAAACCAGCGAATCGCTCATCAAGGCACCGGGAATGTCGTATCGAACAACCGCCATGATGCCCGCCGCGCGGCCCGCGCGGCGCCGGCGCAAAACAGTGTTGCAGCCGCCGCAATGCCGTGCCCGCTGGTACGGCAGCGCCGTCAGGCCGGCAGCTCGGCCAGTTCGGCGCGCAGGCGCTCCACGCAGAATTCCACGAAGCTGCGCACCTTGGCGGCGCCCTTGCGCCCTTCCGGATACACCACATGCACCGGCAGGGGCGGCGGCTCGAATTCGCGCAGAACCACCTGCAGCGCGCCCTCGCGCAGCGCACCGGCGGCCTGGTAGGACACCACCTGCGCCAGGCCCCAGCCCTGCACAGCGGCGCGCACCGCGGCCTGCGACGACGTCACGGTAAGTTGCGCCTGCACGTCCAGGTCGCGGGCATGGCCGTCGCAGACAAAGCGCCAGCGGTCCATTTGCCCTTCCATCACCACGCTGACCGTGCAATAGCGCGGCAGCATGTCCGGATGCGACGGCACGCCGGCGCGCGCCAGGAAATCCGGCGCCGCGCACACGATGCGGCGCACGTCGCCCACATGGATGGCGGTCAGGCTGGAGTCGGGCAGGCGGCCGATGCGCACCGCCACATCCACGCCTTCGTCGAGCAACCGCACCACGCGATCGACCAGCAAGGCGCGCAGCCGCACCCGCCGGTGCTGGCGCAGGTAATCGACGATGGCCGGCATCACGTGCAGTTCGCCGAACAGCGCCGGCGCCGTCACCGACAGTTCGCCGCGCGGCTGGACCCGCCCGCCGGCGGCCGCCTCCTCGGCCTGCGCCAGGCTGTCCAGCACCGCGCGGCAATCGTGCGCGAACTGTTCGCCGGCGTCGGTCAGGCGTACGTGGCGCGTGGTGCGCACCAGCAGCAGGATGCCCAGGCGCGCCTCCAGCGCCGCCACCGCGCGCGTCACGGTCGAGGCCGACAGGCCCAGCCGCCGGCCCGCGGCGGCGAAGCTGCGCGCCTCGGCCACGGCCAGGAACAGGCTTACCTCCTGGAATTTGTCCACTGCGCCTTCTCCGGCTGCGCCCCAAAGCGCGCATCATCCCGCGTCGGCGCCGCGCCGTCCAGCCGGCCCGGCGCCCGCGCGCGGCGCGCGCCCCAACCGTGCCCGGCCTCAACTATCATGGACATTCCGTCTGTTCCCAGTTTTAAGGAGTTGCCCATGATCTGGAAGTTGATCCCCATTGCACTGCTGGCCGGCCTGACCGCCTGCGCCTCCGGCACCCGGACGGACTCCAGCCCGCCGGCCTCCAGCCAGACTTCCTCCAGCGCCGCGCCCGGGTCGGCAACGACGCCCAGCGGCCCGGACTGCGACGCCCAGCCGGTGCAGAACCTGGTGGGGCAGAAATATTCGGACTCGGTCGGCAACGACGCGCTGCGGCGCTCGAACTCGGGGTCGATGCGCCTGCTCAAGCCCGGCCAGGTCATGACCATGGAATACAACGCGCGCCGCCTGAACATCATCCTGGAGGGCAACGGCAGCATCAGCGCCCTGCGCTGCGGCTGATGCCCGCTGGCCCCGGCGCCGCCGGGGCCGCACTCTCGCAGGATCAGGCAAGAATCCTGCAGCAATCGGCATTGCCGCCACGGGCCTCGGTTTCCTATTCTTTGCGGGTCGTGCGCGCCGCCAGGGCGCGCCCCCGCTCATCGGAAGGAAACCCCCAATGCCGACGCTCAATATCAATGGCAAGGACACCGTACTGGACGCCCCCGGCGAAATGCCGCTGCTGTGGGCCCTGCGCGATGTGGCCGACCTGACCGGCACCAAGTACGGTTGCGGCATGGCGCTATGCGGCGCCTGCACCGTGCACGCCGACGGCCAGCCCATCCGCGCCTGTATCACGCCCGTGCAGGCGGTCGCCGGCCGCCGCATCGTCACCATCGAAGGCGTGGCCGCCGACCGCGCCGGCCAGGCCGTGCAGCAGGCCTGGCGCGAACTGGATGTGGCCCAGTGCGGCTACTGCCAGTCGGGCCAGATCATGTCCGCCGCCGCCCTGCTGCGCGCCAATCCCGCCCCCACCGACCGCGACATCGACGACGCCATGAACGGCAATATCTGCCGTTGCGCCACGTACGTGCGCATCCGCGCCGCCATCCACGCCGCCGCCGCGGCCCTGGCCTGAGGGAGCAAGCATCATGCGCATCGCCATCCAGAACCTGAGCCGGCGCCGTTTCGTGCAAGGCGCCGGCGGCCTGCTGCTGGGCCTGTCGCTGCCGCCGCTGGCCCGCCGCGCCATGGCCGCCGGCCCGCAGGCGGGCGACGGTTTCGCCGCCAACGCCTTCGTGCGCATCGGCGCCGACGGCCGGATCACCGTCCTGGCCAAGCACCTGGAGATGGGCCAGGGGGCCTATACCGGCCTGGCCACGCTGCTGGCCGAGGAGCTCGACGCCGATTGGCGCCAGGTGCGCGTCGAGGGCGCCCCGGCCGACAGCGCGCGCTACGGCAACCAGGCGCTGGGCGGCCTGCAGGGCACCGGCGGCAGCACCGCCATGTTCGACTCGTGGGAACCCATGCGGCGCGCCGGCGCCACCGCGCGCGCCATGCTGGTGCAAGCCGCCGCGCAGCGCTGGCAAGTGCCGGCCGACACGATCGAGGTGGCCGAGGGCGTGCTCAGCCACCCGGCCTCGGGACGCCGCGCCGGCTTCGGCGAGCTGGCCGAGGCCGCCGCGCGCTCGCCCGTGCCCGAGGACGTGCCGCTCAAGGACCCGGCCCGCTTCCGGCTGATCGGCAAGCATCGCCTGCCGCGCGTCGACAGCGCCGCCAAGAGCGACGGCAGCGCCCTCTACACGCAGGACATGAAGCTGCCCGGCATGCTGGTGGCGGTGGTGGCGCATGCGCCGCGCCTGGGCGCGGCGGTGGCGCGCGTCGATGACGCCGCCGCCCGGGCGGTGCCCGGCGTGCGCGCCGTGGTCCGCTTCGGCGGCGCTGCGCTGCGCCACGCCGGCGTGGCCGTGCTGGCCACCAATACCTGGGCCGCGCGGGCCGGGCGCGATGCGCTGCGGATCGAGTGGGACGAGGGCCTGGCCTACCGCCAGGGCAGCGCCGACATCCTGGCCCGGTACCGCGAGGCCGTCGGCCGGCCCGGCAGCATGGCGGCGCGCAAGGGCGACATCGACGCCGCCTTCGCGGGCGCGGCCAAGGTCATCGAGGCCGAATACACGTATCCGTATCTTGCGCATGCGGCCATGGAGCCGCTGAACTGCCTGGTGCGGCTGGACGACGAACGCTGCGAGATCTGGAACGGCGAGCAGTTCCAGACGGCCGACCAGCGCGCCATCGCGCAGTATCTCGGCATGCCGGCCGAGCGCATCACCTTGACCCAGCTGTACGCCGGCGGCAGCTTCGGCCGCCGCGCCAGCTCGCATGCCGACTACCTGCTGGAGGCGGTCGCCATCGCGCGCACCGCGCGCGCCCAGGGCCTGAACGCGCCGGTCAAGCTGGTGTGGATGCGCGAGGACGACATGCGCGCCGGCTACTACCGGCCGCTCAACCTGCACCGCGCGCGGCTGGCGCTCGGCGCCGACGGCGCGCTGCAGGCGGTGCACGTGCGCATGGCCGGCCAATCGATCCTGCTGGGCACGCCGCTGGCGGACTGGGTGCGCGACGGCGTCGACCCGGTCTCGGTCGAGGGCCTGTCCGACCTCGCCTACGCGGTGCCCAACCTGCAGGTGGAGCTGCATACGCCCACCGATGTGCCCGTGCCGGTCCTGTGGTACCGCTCGGTGGGGCACACGCATACGGCGTTCTCCGCCGAAACCCTGATCGACGAGGCCGCCGTGGCGGCCGGCCAGGACCCGGTGGCCTATCGCCTGGCCCTGCTGGCCGCGCACCCGCGCCACCGCGAAGTGCTGCAACTGGCGGCCGCCCGCGCCGGCTGGCGCGAACCGCTGGCGGCCGGCGCGCCAGGCACGCGCCGCGGCCGCGGCGTGGCGGTGCATGAATCGTTCCGCTCGGTGGTGGCGCAGGTGGTCGAAGTGACCATTGCCGCCGACGGCGCGCTCAAGGTGGACCGGGTCGTATGCGCCGTGCATTGCGGCCTGGCCGTCAATCCGGACGTGGTGCGCGCGCAGATGGAAGGCGGCATCGGCTTTGCCCTGTCCACCGCCCTGCACGGCGCCATCACGCTGAAGGACGGCGCGGTCGAGCAGAGCAACTTCCACGACTACCCGGTGCTGCGCCTGGCCGAAATGCCGGCCGTCGAAGTGCATATCGCGCCGTCCACGCAGCCGCCCACCGGCGTGGGCGAGCCGGGCGTGCCGCCGCTGGCGCCGGCCCTGGCCAACGCCATCGCCCAGGCCACCGGCCAGCGCCTGCGCACGCTGCCGCTGGGCACCACCGTCAAGGCATGAGGAGCATCGCCATGCAAGCCGCCGACCTGTACGTGCTGCAGACCGCCCAGTCCTGGCTGGACGCCGGCCAGGCCGCCGTGCTGCTGACCGTGGCGCGCACCTGGGGCTCATCGCCGCGCCCGCCCGGTGCCATGATGGCCATCCGCGCCGATGGCGCGGTGGCCGGCTCGGTGTCGGGCGGCTGCATCGAGGACGACCTGATCGACCAGATCCGCCAGCGCGGCATCGCCGCGCTGTGCCCCGGCGCCCGCCCGGCGCTGGCCACCTACGGCGTGGACGGCGAGCAGGCGCGCCGCTTCGGGCTGCCCTGCGGGGGCACGCTGCAGCTGGTGCTCGAGCCGCTGGGCGCGCACAGCCGGCTCGCGGACCTGCTGGCCCGACTGCGCGCGCACCAGACCGTGCGGCGCAGCGTGCGCCTGGCCGACGGCGCGGTCACGCTGGAGCCTGCCGCCGCCGACGCCGAGCCGCGCCTGGACGGCGCGGGCTTTGCCAGCGTGCTCGGGCCGCGCCACCGGCTGCTGGTCGTCGGCGCCGGCCAGCTGTCGCGCTACCTGTGCGAAATGGCGATCGCGCTGGACTTCGACGTCACGGTCAGCGATCCGCGCCAGGAGTACCGCGCCGGATGGCAGGTCGAGGGCGTGGCGCTGACCACGGCGATGCCCGACGACATGGTGATCGCCGCGCGGCCCGACGCGCGCACCGCCGTCATCGCGCTGACCCATGACCCCAAGCTGGACGACCTGGCGCTGATCGACGCCCTGCAGACGCCGGCCTTCTACGTCGGCGCGCTGGGCTCGCGCGCCAACCATGCGCGGCGCGTGGCGCGCCTGCGCGAACATTTCGGGCTGACGCCGGCGCAACTGGCGCGCCTGCGCGGCCCGGCCGGCATCTACATCGGCAGCCGCACGCCGCCGGAGATCGCCCTGTCCATCATGGCCGAGATCGTCGCCGGCAAGAACGGCGCGCCGCTGCCGCCCGCCGCCAGCGTGGCCGCCGGCAAGGCCCGCCAGCCCGGCGGCGCCGGCGTGATCCAGGCGGGCCTGTGCGCTACGCTATAGGCATGCCAGTCCAGCCCGCCCCCCACCGATGAGCGCCCTGCCCGACTCCCCATCCGCCAGCCCGCCGCCGCGCCACGACGAACTGGCCAGCCTGATCGAACGGCATACGCCGGCCGACGGCAGCACCGCGACCGCCCTGCCGGGCCTGAACTTCTACCGTTCGTCCAGCCCGACCGAACTGAACGTCAGCTTCTACCGGCCGTCGCTGGCGCTGCTGGCGCAGGGCGCCAAGCGCGTGCAGCTGGGCGACGACGTCTACGAATACGACACCTCGCACTACCTGCTGACCTCGTTCGACCTGCCGGTGGCCTCGCGCGTCACGCTGGCCACCCCGGGCACGCCCTACCTGTGCTTTGCGCTCGACCTGGATCCGCACCGCATCGCCGGCCTGATCAGCGAGCTGGGCGCCCCGCCGGCCGGCCAGCCGCTGCGCCGCGGCCTGACGCTCGCGCGCCTGACCGAGCCCTTGCTCGACGCCGTGCTGCGCCTGGCGCGCCTGCTCGACACGCCGGCCGACATCCCGGTGCTGGCCCCGTTGATCGAGCGCGAAATCCACTACCGCCTGCTGTCCGGTCCGATGGGCGGGCGGCTGCGCCACATCGCGCGCGCCGAGGGCACGGCGCTGCAGATCGCGCGCGCCATCGACTGGCTGCGCCGGCACTACGCGCAGCCGCTGCGCGTGGAACACCTGGCCACGACCGTCAACATGAGCGTGTCGTCGCTGCATCACCATTTCAAGGCCGTCACCGCGCTCAGCCCGCTGCAATACCAGAAGCAGCTGCGCCTGCACGAGGCGCGCCGGCTGATGGTGGCCGAAACCCTGGACGCCGGCGCGGCCGCCCACCGGGTCGGCTACGAAAGCGCGTCGCAATTCAGCCGCGAATACAGCCGCCTGTACGGCGCGCCGCCGCTGCGCGACGCGGCGCGCTTGCGCGGCACGGCCCCGGCCGACGCTCAGTCGCCCGGCTTGGCGCGCGCCTCGGCCAGCGCCACGGTCAGCTGAACCACTTTCTTCTTCAGAGCGTCGCGCTCTTCGGCCAGTTGCGCCACCAGGCGGTCCAGCCGCGCCACCTCGGCGGGATAGTCGTCCACCACGCGCAGCTCGGCCGCGGGCGCCGGTTCGGCTTCGGGCGCCCGGCGTACCGGCAGGCGCGCCTCGCGCACCTGGCGCGCGGCGGCGCGCAGCTCGCCGCGCCCGCCCGCGGCCGCGGCCGCCTGCTGCGGCGCCGGCAAGGTCGCCACCGCCGCGGCGGCATTGATGGAAATCTCGCCGCTTTGCACCGCGCGCACCAGTTCGGGCGCGGCCTGCTGGCGGATTTTCTCGATCTGGCCCAGGGTCGCGCTGCTCAGGCGCGCCTGGCGCGCCAGCGTCTGGCGCGTCAGCGGCGCAGGCCCGTCGCCGCCGGCCGGCGCGGCGTCCCCTTCGCCGGCCTGGCGCCGGCTTTCCAGGATCTCCTTCTTGCGCAGGGCCAGCACCCCGCGCTGGAAGTCCGACACACTGCGCCGCCCCAGGTGGTTGTCTATCATCCATAGCCGTACATCGTCCATGGACTGCAGGCGCGTGTTCTGCACCGTATTGAAAGCGATACCGTGCTTGCTGCAAATGGCGTGGCGGTTGTGGCCGTCGACCAGCAGGTCGCCCCACAGCACCAGCGCGTCGCGGCAGCCCTCGGCCAGCAGGCTTTGCTCCAGCGCCGCGTATTCGTCAGGCGTCAGCGGGTCGATGTAGGCCCGCAGTTCTTCGTCGATCCGGATGGTCATGGTTCCCGTCATGTTGGGCCTGGCTCAGGCGTGCCCGTCGGCGGCCAGCACCGCGTCGATCTCGCGCAGCCTGTCCAGCGGCGGCAACAATAGCAGACGCGCCTTGTCGGCCGGCGGCAGCGACAGCATCTCGGCCCAGCGGTCGGCCACCCAGCCGCAGTCGTCGAGCCGGAACGGCGCGGCCATGGGCATGATGTGAGGCGGCACGCCCTCGCGCTGCAGGCGGGCGATCAGGCGCCCCAGCGCCGAGGCGCTGCGCGCCAGTTCCGGCGGCACTTCCAGCGGCGCATCGTCGGGCACCGGCTCGGCCTGGCCGGTCCACAGGCCGTACTTGCCCTGGGTACAAGCGTGCAGCCGGAATCGCCCGGTACCGGTGCAGGCCAGTTCCAGCAGCGCCGGCATGGGCGCTTCCCAATGGTCGATGCGCGCCATGGTGCCGGCGCGCGCCAGCACCTCGCGGCCATCGGGGCGGCGCACTTCGGTGCCCTGCTCCAGCACCACGACGCCGAACTCGGAGCCGTCGGCGATGCAGCGCCTGACCATGTCGAGATAACGGATCTCGAACACCCGCAGGCGCAGCACGCCCGCAGGAAACAAGGCGTTGCTCAATGGAAATAATGGAATCTCGGCCATGGGCCTATGATGACACGATCGCCCCGCCACGTGCGCCGCGGCGCCGCTTGCCGTCCTGAAATTACTAGCAATTTAGGACTAACCTGTATTAAATTAGCACTTCAAAAGGCCCGCCCCACGAGACGTGGCCACCTTCCGGAGGATGACACCATGCCGCAAATTTCCGCGTATCTCATGTTCGACGGCGATTGCGCCGAGGCCATGCGCCTGTACGAGCGCATCCTGGGCGGCAAGCTGGACGCCTTGATCACCTACGGCGAAAGCCCGCCCGAGATGCCCTGCGAGCCGCAGGACCGCGATCTGATCATGCACGCGCGCCTGCGCCTCGATGACCAGCTGCTGATGGCCTCCGACAGCAACAGCCAATGCCCGTACGAAGGCAAGAAAGGCTTTTCGCTGTCGCTCGTCTACCCGACCGTCTCCGACGCGCAGCGCATCTTCAACGCGCTGGCCGAGGGCGGCCAGGTCACCATGCCGCTGCAGAAAACCTTCTGGGCCGAAATCTTCGGCGTGCTGGTCGACCGCCACGGCACGGCGTGGATGATCAGCGGCGGCCAGATGAACAGCTGACCTCCAGGAATCGCATCCATGCCCCACACTCTCGACGAACGCAAGCGCTGGCTGGCCCTCATGGTGCTGTGCCTGGGCGTGCTGATGATCGTGCTGGACACGACCATCGTCAACGTCGCCCTGCCGTCCATCAAGGCCGACCTGGGCTTTACCGAAGCGTCGCTGGTGTGGGTGGTCAACGCCTATATGCTGACCTTCGGCGGCTTCCTGCTGCTGGGCGGACGGCTGGGCGATCTGCTGGGCCAGCGCCGCATGTTCCTCGCCGGCCTGACGCTGTTCACGCTGGCCTCGCTGGCCTGCGGGATGGCCCAGGGGCAGGCCATGCTGGTGGCCGCGCGCGCGGTGCAGGGCCTGGGCGGCGCGGTCGTCTCGGCCGTGGCCCTGTCGCTGATCATGACGCTGTTCACCGAGCCGGCCGAGCGCGCCCGCGCCATGGGCGTCTACGGTTTCGTCTGCGCCGGCGGCGGCAGCATCGGCGTGTTGCTGGGCGGCCTGCTGACCAGCTCGCTGAGCTGGCACTGGATCTTCCTGGTCAACCTGCCCATCGGGGCGCTGGTCTACGCGCTGTGCCTGCCGCTGCTGCCGGCCAGCCAGGGCCCGACGGGCCATCCACGGCTGGACCTGGCCGGCGCGGCAGCCATCACCGCCTCGCTGATGCTGGCCGTCTACGCGGTGGTCAACGGCAACGAGGCCGGCTGGACCTCGCCCCAATCGCTCGGGCTGCTGGCGCTGGCGGTCGCGCTGCTGGCGCTGTTCCTGCGCATCGAGGCGCGCGTGCCGGCGCCGTTGATGCCGCTGTCGCTGTTCGCGCTGCGCAACGTCGCCACCGCCAACATCGTCGGCGTGCTGTGGGCCGCGGCCATGTTCGCCTGGTTCTTCATCTCGGCGCTCTACATGCAGCTGGTGCTGGGCTACACGGCCATGCAGGTGGGGCTGGGCTTCCTGCCGGCCAATATCATCATGGCGGCGTTCTCGCTGGGGCTGTCGGCCAGGCTGGTGATGCGCTTCGGCATCCGCGCGCCGCTGGTGTGCGGCCTGCTGGTGGCGGCGCTGGGGCTGGCGCTGTTCGCGCGCGCGCCGGTCGCGGGCTCGTTCGCCGTCGACGTGCTGCCGGGCATGCTGCTGCTGGGCCTGGGCGCGGGCATCGCGTTCAACCCCGTGCTGCTGGCCGCCATGAGCGATGTGGACCCCAGCGAAGCGGGCCTGGCATCCGGCGTGGTCAACACTTCGTTCATGATGGGCGGCGCCCTGGGCCTGGCGGTGCTGGCCAGCCTGGCGGCGGGCCGCAGCGCCAGCCTGCGCGCCGGCGGCGCCGACGTGCTGACGGCGCTCAACGGCGGCTATCACGCTGCCTTCGCGGTGGGCGCCGTGTTCGCCGCCCTGGCCGCGCTGCTGGCCGGCGTGCTGCTGCGCCGCCCGCAGCCCGGCGCGAGCGCCCCGGCCGCCGACGCGCATTGATCCCTTACCCGCACAGGAGCCCCGCACCATGCACTATCACGGCAGTTGCCATTGCGGCACCATCCGATTCGACGTGGAAGGCGAACTGACAGGCGCCATGTCCTGCAATTGCTCGATATGCCGGCGCAAGGGCGCGCTGCTGTGGTTCGTGCCGCGCGACCACCTGCGGCTGGCCACGCCCGACGAACAGATCGCCACCTATACCTTCAACCGCCACCTGATCAAGCACCGCTTCTGTCCCACGTGCGGCATCCACACCCATGGCGAAGGCGTCGACCAGCAAGGCCGGGCGATGGCGGCGATCAATATCCGCTGCCTGGACGACGTGGACCTGGACGCGGTCGCCGTGCATCAGTACGACGGCCGCGCGGCATAGCGCCGGCGCCTGGCGGCGCTAGCCGCGGCCGCCCACGGCGTCGCGGATCTTGCGGTCGGTATGGAACTGGCTCAATGCGTAGACCGCCCACAGCGCGGCCGGAATCCAGCCGATCAGGGTGATTTGCAGCAGCAGGCAGATGATGCCGGCGATGGGGCGGCCGATGGTGAAGAACACCGTGAACGGCAGGAAGATGGCAAGCAACAGGCGCATGGCGCAATCCGGATCTGGAAAACCGCCATGATAGCCGGGTTTACACTGCGCCCCATGCCATCCGCCCCCGCCACGCCCTCCGTCGCCGTGCGCCGCGCCCAGGCGCCCGACGCCGCCCTGCTGCCGGCCATCGAACGCAGCGCCGGACAGCGCTTCCTGGACGCCCCGGGGCTGGCCTGGATCGCCGCCGACGAAGTCATGAGCGAGCAGGACCACCGGGCCTGGATCGCGGCCGGCACCAGCTGGGTGGCCGAATGCCCCGGCGCCGGATTGGCGGGCTTCCTGGTCGCGGAGCGCACCGCCGATGCGCTGCATGTCTGGGAGCTGGCGGTGCGGCGCGAAATGCAGGGCCGCGGCATCGGCGGGCGGCTGGTGCGGGCCGCCATCGACGCCGCGGCGGCGGCCGGCCTGCCCGCCATCACGCTGACCACCTTCCGCGACCTGCCCTGGAACCAGCCCTTCTACGCGCGCCTGGGTTTCGCCACGCTGCAAGCGGACGGCCTCAACGTGCGCCTGCAGGCCATCCTGGCGCGCGAGGCCAGCCTGGGCCTGCCGGCGGCGCGCCGCTGCGCCATGCGGCGCGAGATCGCGGCGGCGCGCCGCTAGCCGCGCCGCCGCGCGCCCGCCGTTGCGCCGCGCCCCGCTTGCCGGGATACTGGGGGCCCGCTTTCGCCCGCGAGACCCCGACAATGCGCATGCTCTGGACCTACCTGCGGCCCCATGGCGGCCTGGCGCTGCTGGCCTTGCTGCTGGCCGCCGCCAGCCAGGTGCTGGCGCTGATCGACCCCATCATCTTCGGCCGCATCATCGACGAATACGCCATCGGCCGCGCCGGCAAGACCGGCGACCAGTTGCTCGCCGGCGTGCTGGGCCTGCTGGCGCTGGCGCTGGCCGTGGCGATACTGTCGCGGCTGGCCAAGGCATTGCAGGAATACGTCACGCGCCTGGTGGTGCAGAAACTGGGCACGCAGATCTTCAATGATGGCCTGCGCCAGGTCATGCGGCTGCGCTTCCAGGAATTCGAGGAGCTGCGCAGCGGCGAAACGCTGTCGCTGCTGCAGAAAGTGCGCAGCGACAGCGAACGCTTCATCAATGCCTTCATCAACACGGCGTTCGCCGCCGGCGTCGGCGTGGCCTTCCTGTGCTGGTACTCGGTCACGCGCCACTGGCTGCTGGTACCGGTGTTCTTCGTCGGCGTGCTGCTGCTGGGCGGGCTGACCGGGCTGCTCAGCCGCCAGATCCGCAGCCAGCAACGCTCCATCATGCGCGAAACCAACCGCAACTCGGGCTTCATCACCGAGTCGCTGCGCAACATCGAGCTGATCAAGAGCCTGGGCCTGACCTACCCCGAGATCCGCCGCCTGCAGGCGCAGACCCAGCAGATCTTCGCGCTCGAAATGCAGAAGGTCAAACGCATCCGCCTGCTGTCGTTCCTGCAGGGCATGATACTCAGCGTGCTCAAGCTGTCGGTGCTGTTCGCCCTCCTGTGGCTGATCTTGCGCGACGTGCTGAGCACCGGGGAACTGATCGCCATGCAGTTCATCTCGGTCGCGATCTTCGCGCCCTTGCAGGAACTGGGCAACCTCATCCTCGCGTACCGCGAGGCCGACGCCTCGCTGAACCACTACGCCGCCCTGATGGCCCGGCCGGTCGAACGCAATCCCGAATCGGCGCAGGACAGCGGACCGATCCAGCGCGTGCGCTTCGGCGAGGTGCGGTTCCGCCACCAGGGCGCCACCGAGAACGCGCTGGACGGCGTGTCGTTCGAGGCGCGCCTGGGCGACACCGTGGCCTTCGTGGGGCCGTCGGGCTCGGGCAAATCCACCCTGGTCAAGCTGCTGGTGGGCCTGTATGCGCCCGACCACGGCGAGGTCTATTACAACGACGTCTCGACGCGCGACCTGCGCTTCAATCCGACCCGGCGCCAGATCGGCTTCGTCACGCAGGAAACCCATCTTTTCTCCGGCACGCTGCGCGAGAACATGCAGCTGGTCAAGCCCGATGTCACCGACGAGGAAATCGTCGCCGCCATGCGCCAGGCGTCCTGCGCCAACGTGCTGGCGCGCTCGCCCGCCGGACTGGACACGACCATCGGCGAAGGCGGCGTCAAACTGTCGGGCGGGGAACGGCAGCGCCTGTCCATCGCCCGCGCGCTGGTGCGCCAGCCCCGGCTGCTGATCTTCGACGAAGCCACCTCGGCGCTGGACTCGCTGACCGAAGAGCAGATCACCCAGACGATCCGCGACGTGTCCCGGCGCGCCGGCCAGATCACCATCCTGATCGCCCACCGGCTGTCCACCATCATGCACGCCGACACCATCTTCGTCCTGGAGAAAGGCCGCGTGGTCGAGCAAGGCAGCCACGCCGAACTGCTGGCCGGCAAGGGCCTGTATTACGCCATGTGGCGCCAGCAGATCGGCGAACGGCCGGCCGTGCGCGCCCCCGAACCGCAGTCCGAGCCCGATACCGCCGGCGGCGGCCCCGAAGCCGGCGTATCGCTGCTGTGACCGGCTGAAACCGGCCTAACGTCTGGACACCACTTTCGTGCGCACCGCCCGCGCGCCAGCCGTTACAGTATCAATGCCGTTCCTGCGCGCGCCGTTGCGCGCCCACCGGGCGGTTCGGGAGCAAGACATGAAGTCCAGACGTTTACAGTTGGCCGGCGTCGCGCTGATGATGGCGGCGGCCTGCGGCCAGGCGGTGGCCGGCGGCGGCCACCACGGCCACCATGGGTACTACGGCGGCTACGGCCACTCGCACGGCAGTTCATCCGATGGCTGGTGGATCGCCGGCGCGCTGGCGCTGGTGGCGGCCGGCACCTACCTGGCCGTCAGTTCGCAGCCCAGCTACGCGCCAGCCGCGCAATACAGCGCCGGCGGCATCACCTACACCACCCCCGGCGGTTACGCGGCCAGCCCCTACGACAGCACGGTGTACGACCCGCCCACGGCCTACGAAGACGCCGGTTACGCGCCGGCCGGCCATGGCCAGCCCGCCTACGATGATGGCACGGTGGCCGGCTACCCGGTGGCCCCGCAAGGCGCCGGCATCGCACGCACCGCCACCCGCCAGCCGGCCGGCGAGGCGGCCTGCCGGCGCGAAGCCATGAATCAGAGCGGCTACGATCCGGCCACGCCCTCGGCCTGGACCACCGGCGTCTCGGTCGATTCGTACCAGCGCGCCCTGTCGGCCTGCCTGGCCGGGCGCGGCTGACGCCCCGCGGCTTCAGCCCAGCGCGGTATCCAGGAACATCATCAGCGCGAAACCGGCCATCAGGCCCACCGTGGCGGTGGTCTCATGCCCGTTGCGATGCGTCTCGGGAATCACTTCGTGCGAGACCACGAAGATCATCGCCCCGGCGGCCAGGCCCATGCTGATCGGATACGCCAGCGCAAAGCCGCTGGAAATGCCCACGCCCACCAGCGCGCCCAGCGGCTCCATCAGCCCCGACGCCACCGCCACCAGCACGGCGCGCCCGATGGGCAGGCCGACCGCGCGCAGCGCCAGCGCGACCGCCAGCCCTTCGGGGATGTCCTGGATGGCAATGGCGGAGGTCAGCGGCAGGCCGATGCGCAGATCGCCGGTGGCGAAGCTGACGCCGATGGCCATGCCCTCGGGCAGGTTGTGCAGGATGATGGTCAGCACGAACAGCCAGACGCGATTGACGCGCGCCGCCTCGGGCCCCTGGTGGCCGGTGCGTTCGTGCTCGTGCGGCGTGAAGTAGTCCAGGCCCAGCATCAGCAGCACGCCCAGCCCCAGGCCCAGCGCCACTACCGCCGCGGCGGCCGGCCCCGGGCCCACGATGGTCCCGGCCGCGTCCAGGCCGGGCAGGATCAGCGAGAACGCGCTGGCCGCCAGCATCATGCCGGCGGCAAAACCCAGCATCGCGTCCTGCGTGCGGGCCGAGATCGCGCGCAGCCCCAGGGCCATCAGCGCGCCCAGCGCCGTGGCGGCGAAGCCCGCCGCGCCGCCCAGCACCGCGTAGCCCACGTGGACGCGGTTCTCGCCGGTCAGCGCGTTGACGATGCCCGCCACCAGCAGCAAGACCACGCCGGCGGCCGAGGCGGCCAATCCGAGGGTGATCAGAGGATGCGACTGCGCCTGCGCGTGCCAGGCGCCGCGCAGGTCGGCGGCAAGCGACGAGGGTTGATTCATGGCGATGGCCCGTGACGAAGGTATGGGTATATTGCCAGACCCCCGCGGCCGGTCCCAAGGCATGCTTTTCAATCGCGCCGATTGAGCCGCGGTATCGGCGCGCCGCGCAGGCAGGGATATTTCCACCGACAACCATTGAGAATGGCCGCTGGATGGCGGTGCGGGCCTGTTGCACACTCGTGCCCGTCACGCCACTTCCCCGCTGCCTGCCATGCCGACCTCGCTGCCTGCCCGGGCGTACGCCCTGCCCCTGATCCTGCCCCTGCTGCTTGCCGCCTGCTCCGATGCCGTGCAAACGCAATACCGCGACCTCGACGAGGCGCGCGCGGCCGGCGCGATACAGCGCGGCTGGCTGCCGGCATGGCTGCCCGCGCGCACCGGCGCCATCGCCGAGGCGCACGACCTCGACACCAACCGCCGCGCGGCCCGCTTCGTGCTGCCCGACGGCGCCCGCATCGAGCCGCCCGGCTGCGCGCCGGCCAGCGGCCGGCTGCCGCCGCCGGCCCTGGCCTTGCCGGGCTGGCCGGCTTCCTTGCACCAGGACGGTGCGGCCGGCCGCTACCGGCTGTACCGCTGCGCCGACGGCTACGCCGCTTTCGATGCCAGCCACGGCTACCTGTGGAATTAGCGGGCGCGCCACACTCCGGGCCGGCGCACGATCAAATTTGTACACAAATTTTGGGCTATCACGTTTAATAGCAACATCCTTCGTCCTTCGGCCCCCCGCCCGGCCCATGCCGGGCGGGGGGCCGGGCGATGGCGGCTTTCCTGGCGGCGCGGGCCGCTCGCCGAGCGCGAGCCCCCGGGCCCCGGGTGTCCAGGCCCATTCCTGATGCGCAAACGCCTCGCGCGCCGCGCATGTGAGGAGCAACGACGATGCGCAGCTCCACCGACCTCAGCGCCGAGGGCATCTCCCAGGCGATCGCCACGGCCATCGTGTCGCACCGCCTGCCGCCGGGCACGCGCCTGCGCGAGGAAGCGCTGGCCAGCGTGTACAAGGTCAGCCGCACCAAGATCCGGGCGGCCTTGCTGATGCTGTCCAAGGACAAGCTGATCCAGATCGTGCCCGACAAGGGCGCCTTCGTCAGCAAGCCGGACGCCCACGAAGCGCGCGAGGTCTATGCCGTGCGGCGCATCCTGGAGGCCGCGCTGGCGCGCGAGTTCGTCGCCTGCGCCGCACCGCAGGACTACGAACGGCTCGAACAGCATCTGCACCAGGAACGCGAAGCCATCCACGAGGGCGACGTGCAGCGGCGCAATCAGCTGCTGGCCGGCTTTCACCTGCAGCTGGCCGAGATCGTCGGCAACTCGGTGCTCACCGCCATGCTGCACGAACTGCTGGCGCGCACCGCCGTCATCACGGTGATGTACCAGAGCGCCCACGACGCCAGTTGCTCGTCGCAGGAACACTACGCCTTCCTGGCGGCCGCGCGCGACGGCGACGCCGAGCGCGCCTGCGCCCTGATGGACGAACACCTGCTGCATCTGCAGACCGCGCTGGACTTCGACGGCGCGCCCGCGCCCAACCGCGATCTGGTGGCCGCCCTGCTCAGTTGAGCGGCCATTTGCGCCGGATCATGGCCCAAGCGCGCGCGAAAGGCTACTATGCCGCATTCTGTTGCCTGCCTGGACCTTCGTGTGATCGCCCTGCTCGAAGCCAAGCGCGCCGGCCTGCTGCGACGCGCCCATTGGCTGCCCAATATTGTCTCCGGCCTGATCGTGGGGGTCGTGGCGCTGCCGCTGGCCATGGCCTTTGCCATCGCCAGCGGCGCCAAGCCCGAACAAGGCCTGTATACCGCCATCGTGGCGGGCCTGCTGGTCTCGCTGTGCGGCGGCAGCCGCGTACAGATTGCCGGCCCCACCGGCGCCTTCATCGTCATCCTGGCCGGCATCACCGCCCAGCATGGCGTGGCGGGCCTGCAGCTGGCCACCCTGATGGCCGGCTGCATCCTGCTGGCGCTGGGCGCGGCCCGGCTGGGGGCCATCATCAAGTACATCCCCGCGCCGGTCATCGTGGGCTTCACCGCCGGGATCGGCGTCATCATCTGGGTAGGCCAGTGGAAGGACTTCTTCGGCCTGCCCTCCCCGGCCGGCACGCACTTCCATGAAAAACTGTGGCAGCTCGTGCACAGCCTGCCGCAGCTGCACCTGGCCACCACCGCGCTGGCCGCGCTGTCGCTGGCGCTGCTGCTGCTGAACAATCGCTTGCCCTACCTGCGCCGCGTGCCCGGCCCGCTGGTGGCGCTCGTGGTGGCCACCACGCTGCAGGCCGTACTGGGCCTGGACGGCGTGGCCACCATAGGCAGCGCTTTCGGCGGCATTCCGCAGGGCCTGCCCAGCTGGCAGTGGCCCGAGATCACCGTGTCGCGCGTCATCGAATTGATCGGCCCGGCTTTCGCCATTGCCATGCTGGGCGCCATCGAATCCCTGCTGTCGGCCGTGGTGGCCGACGGCATGGCCGGCACCCGCCACGATTCCAACCAGGAACTGGTCGGCCAGGGCCTGGCCAATATCGTCGCGCCGCTGTTCGGCGGTTTTGCCGCCACCGGCGCCATCGCGCGCACGGCCACCAACATCCGCAACGGCGGCACCAGCCCGCTGGCCGGGATCGTGCATTGCATCACCCTGCTGCTGATGGTGCTGCTGCTGGCGCCGCTGGCCGAAAACGTGCCGCTGGCCGCGCTGGCCGCCATCCTGTTCGTGGTGGCCTGGAACATGAGCGACGCGCCTCACTTCGTCAGGATGATCAAGCGCGCGCCGCGCGCCGACGTCGCCATCCTGCTGGTCACCTTCGTGCTGACCGTGTTCGCCGACCTGGTGGTGGCGGTCAACATCGGCGTGGTGATCGCCATCCTGCACTTCCTGCGGCGCATGGCGTCCAGCGTGCAAGTGCAGGCGCAGAGCCCGGCCGAGCTGGGCGACGAGCTGGGCCACCGCGGCTACGGGCCGCTGCCGGACGACGTGCTGGTCTACGCGGTCGAAGGGCCGCTGTTCTTCGGCGCCGCCGAGAACTTCGAGCGCGCCCTGGCGGCCACGCACACCGATCCGCGCACGCTCATCATCCGCCTGCGCTGGGTGCCGTTCATCGACATCACCGGCCTGCAGGCGCTCGAAGAGGTGATCACCGACCTGCAGCGCCGCGGCGTGCGGGTCATCCTCAGCGGCGCCAACCCGCGGGTCAAGGCCAAGCTGCATCGGGCCGGCCTGGTGGGCCTGGCCGGCGCCGACAATGTATTCGACCGCTTCGAGGACGCGGTGCTGTCCTGCCGCGCGCCAGCCGCCCCGGCCACGGCCTGAACGGCGCGCCGGCCGCTACAGGCGCTGCTCGTAGTCCTGCTCGGCCTGCGCCAGCGTGGTCCAGAACGGCGGCGGCGCCTGTCCGGCCAGCTTGCCGGCCAGCACCGCCAGGTGCGCATGCCAGCCGCCCGCCACATCCAGCATCGCGGCGCGGTCAGCCAGCCGGGTGTGGGTCAGCACCAGGCGCACCTGCTCGCCGGCCTCGCTCAGCTCGAACAACACCTCGGACGGCGCCTCGCCGGCGCCGCCGCCCCACGTCAGCGCCAGCACGCGCGGCGGCTCGCAACGCAGCAGCGTGTGGCGCGCGACGATGGGCCGGTCGTATTGCGCGTAGCGCGCCGGCGCGGTCTCGGCCGTCAGCGCGGCGTGATTGAAATGCAGCTCGAAGGTCTGCCCGGGCTGCCGCGGCAATTCGCCGCCGGCCAGCCAGCGCGCGCGCTTGTCGGCGTCGGCCAGCCAGGCCCAGACGCGTTCGATGGGCCCGGGCAGCAGCCGCTCGAAGCGGATGCTTTGCGCGTCCAGGCGCGCGCCGTGGCCATCGGGGGAAGCAGAAGATGGGGAGGTCATGGAGTCGGGTCCTGGTCGGGGTGGGAGGGAACGGACGATGCCGCGTCGGCGCGCAGCAAGGTCTCCAGCATGTCCAGCCTGGTATGCCAGAAGCGCTCGTAGAACTTCAGCCACTCGTCGATGGCGGCCAGCGGCGCGGCATCGATGCGGCACAGGTGCGAGCGCCCCTGCACGCGGCGGCTGACCAGCCCGGCGCTTTCCAGCACCTTCAGGTGCTTGGAGGCAGCCGTGAACGACATGGCGAACGGCGCGGCCAGCGCGCGGATATTGTGTTCCCCGTCGGCCAGGCGGCGCAGCATCGCGCGGCGCGTGGGGTCGGACAGGGCGTGAAAGACGCGGTCCAGGGCGGGAGCTTGATATTCAACCATTTGGTTATATTAGAGAAGACCGCCGTCTTATTCAACCAAATGGTTATATTTTTTGTAACCGCGGCGGCACTGGCACAATGGAGCGCAAGCCTCAGCACCGGAAAACCCTGCCATGACGCCGCCCGCCCGCTCTTCCGCCGCCGTGCCCGCGCAATACGCCGACGTGCATTACGCCGACCGTCCCATGCGCATCGAGTATGCGCTGCTCGCGCCTGAGCGGCGCGATGCGCCCCTGCTGGTATTCCTGCACGAAGGGCTGGGGTCGCTGGCCATGTGGCGCGACTGGCCGCGGCGCGTCTGCGATGCGGCCGGATGCCGCGGGCTGGTCTATTCGCGCTACGGCTACGGCCGCTCGACCGTCCGTCCGCTGGATGAGAGCCGGCCCATCGACTACCTGCACCAGCAGGCCGCGCAAGCCCTGCCCGCGCTGTTCGCGGCGCTGGGCATCGATGCGCGGCGCGACAAGCCGGTCCTGTTCGGCCACAGCGACGGCGCCAGCATCGCGCTGCTCTATGCCGCCTTGTGCCCGGACGCCGTGGCCGGGATCGCGGTAGCCGCGCCGCATATCT
This sequence comes from Bordetella bronchiseptica, assembly GCF_900636925.1. Classification (NCBI taxonomy): domain Bacteria; kingdom Pseudomonadati; phylum Pseudomonadota; class Betaproteobacteria; order Burkholderiales; family Alcaligenaceae; genus Bordetella; species Bordetella bronchiseptica. Next base: position 2,180,676 of record NZ_LR134326.1, on the reverse strand, counting down.
ACGTCGAGGACATTACCGTCGCCAACATCGCGGTGGCGCTGCGCGCCTACCGCGAAACCACGCTGCGCGACCGCCTGGCCCGCTACCACGACGATGTCGATTCGACCTTCGCATCGTGGACCGACACCTGGCTGGACCCGGCCTTCCGGCAATGGAACATCGAGGCCTACCTGCCGGCCATCACCTGCCCGGTGCTGGCCATGCAGGGCGTGGACGACGAATACGGCACGCTGGAGCAGATCCGCGGCATCCGCCGCCTGGCGCCGCAGACCCGCCTGCTGGAAATCCAGGACTGCGGCCACTCGCCGCACAAGGACCAGCCCGAGCTGGTGACGCGCGCGCTGGCCGGATTCGTGGGCGCGCTGCCGCGCCCGGCGTAACGCGCCCGGCTCAGTCGGCCGGCGCGCGCCGCACCGCGGCGTCGACGATGCGCTCGGCGCCGGCCAGTTGCTGCGCCATCCCGGCGGGCAGGCCCAGCATGCCCTCGCGCGTGCCGGCCGGATGGTAGACCACCAGCACCTCGCCCGACGCGGTCTCGCGCACCAGCACTTTCAAGGGCAGCTCCAGCGCGAAATCGGGCGCGGCCAGCATGAGCGGCGTGCCGGCCTTGGGATTGCCGTACACCACCACCTGGGTCGGCGGCATGTCCAGCCCCGCCTGCTTCGCGGCGGCCTGGTGGTCGATGACCGCGAAGATCGTCATTCCCTTGGCGCGCAAGGCATCCTGCAGGCGCGCCACGGTGGCGGCAAAGGGATAGTCGCTCTTGCGTTGCACGGCGGCCTCCTGGGCATGGACCTGGGCGGCGCCGGCCAGGCATAGCGCCAGAGCGGCGCGGCGGGCCAGGCGCGGAAAATGGCGGGAAATCTGCATGCGGGAACTCCTGAGGAAACGACCCGGAAACGCGGGACATTGCATCTTGCACGCTGCTACCCCTCGTAGCAGCTCCCCTTGCTCGGAGTTGCTACGCTGAAATCACCGTTCCCGTATCGACATTTCTGGAAGGAGGTACATCATGCCAGCCAAATCCAAAGCCCAGCAAATGGCCGCCGGCGCGGCGCTCGCGGCCAAGCGCGGCGAATCCAGGGTGAGCGACCTCAAGGGCGCCTCGCGCGACATGTACGACTCGATGAGCGAGCGCGAGCTCGAACACATGGCCGGCACCGCCCGCAAGGGCAAGCCGTACCATAAGTGACCCTCCGGGAGGCCGTCCCCGCATGGGCAGCGAAACCTGCGGCAAGGGTGCCTGTCCCCGCCGGGACAGGCACCCCGGCATAGGATTCAGCAGGAGCCTGTCCCCGCCGGGACAGGCTCCTGTGTCATAGGTATCTTTCCTTGTACATCAGCGGCGACATGCCGCAGTACTTGTTGAAGATGTCGCGAAAGGCCTTGGTGTCGTTGTAGCCAACCTCGTACATCACTTCGGCGACCGATTTGCGCGAGCTTTCGAGCTGCTTCTTGGCCGCCTCGATGCGGATGCGCTGCACGTACTCGACGATGCTGTTGCCGGTGGCATGGCGAAAGCGCCGCTCCAGCGTGCGCCGCCCCAGCGCCACGCGCTGCGCCAGCTGCTCGACGGTCAGGCGCTCGGTGTAGTTGGCCTCGATGTGCTCCTGCACTTGCCGCACCACCCCATCGCCATGCGTTTTCTGCCCCACGAACACCACGAACGGCAATTGGCTCTGGCGGCTCCAGTCCAGCTGGAACAGCTTGGCGCACCAGATCGCCGTCTCGCGATCGGTGTACTTGTCGACCAGGTGCAGCACCAGGTGCGCGGCCGAGAACGCGCCGCCGCTGGTGTAGATGCCGTTGGCCTCCAGCACGACCCGGTCGCTGACCCAGCGCACCGCCGGAAACAGGCGGCCGAAGTCGCTCTGCGCCGCCCAGTGCACCACCGCGCGCTGTCCGTCGAGCACGCCGCCGGCGGCCAGCAGCGCGGCGCCCACGCACAGGCTGGCGACCTCGCCGCCGTTCTTGTAGTAGCCGGCCAGCCAGTCGATCAATGCGCCGTTTTCCTGCAGCGCCGGCTGCGGATCGCCCTGGATGGGCGGCACGACGCACAGGTCGACCTCGCCCACCGCCTCCAGCACGGTGTCGGCCTGCACGGTGATGCGGCCGTGATCCAGCCGCACCTGCGGCGTGGCCGCCACCAGGCGCACGTCGAAGCGCGGCGCGCGGCCGCGCTCGCGCAAGAAGCCGTTGGCCGCCAGGAAGCCCTGGCGGGCGTTCTCGAGCGATGCGATGTTGGCCCGTTCGGGCACCAGCAGGGCGAGACGTTTCATAGCGCCCAGCATACTGCGGCCAGCCTGTCGCGATCCACCCGCAACAATGTCGCAATCCCCCGTCGGCAACCCCCTGCTTTCCCGCTACAGTGCCAATTCCAACCAGGGGGCCGCGGGGCCCCTGCCACCCAGGAGCAATGCCATGGATCAGTACGTAGACGGTTTCCTGCTGTCGGTGCCCAACGACAAGCTGGACACCTACCGGCAGATGGCCACCAAGGCCGGCGCGATCTGGAAAGAGCATGGCGCGCTGGCCTATTGCGAATGCACGGGCGACGACCTGGACATCGAAGGCATGGTGTCGTTCAAGACCTCGGCCGCGGCGCGCGAGGGCGAAACCGTGGTGTTCGCCTGGATCGTCTACCCGAACCGGGCCGAGCGCGACCGCATCAATGCGGCGGTCATGGCCGACCCGCGCCTGAAGGAACAGTGCGTCGAGGGCGTGTTCGATTTCAAGCGCATGGCCTACGGCGGGTTCAAGACGCTGGTCAATCTATGAGGGCGGGCTGGCGCGCCAGCGCACGCGCCGTGCCGGCCACCCGCACCGAACTGCCCGGCTCGGGGCCGTACTCGGCCCTTAGCCGCGCCGGCACGCCCATGTCGAAGCCCTGCAGGATCTCGATGGCCCCGGCGCGCAGCCAGCCGCTGTCGCGCAGATGTCCGGCCAGCGCGGCGGCGGCCGCCCCGGTTGCCGGATCCTCGTACACGCCGCCGGCCGCAAACGCATTGCGCGCGTGCAGCAGCGTGGCCGACTCGGCGTGGACCCAGGCGATCGTCACCACGCCCGTGCGCTTCATGAAAGCGCGGCCGGCGGCCAGGTCGTAGCGCATCGCCGCCAGGCGCTCGCGGCTGTTCAGCGGCAGGATCAGGTGGGCGGCGCCGGCCTCGGCGTAGGCTGGCGGCAGCCGGCTGTCGAGGTCGGCGGGCGTGTAGCCGAACAGGGCCAGCGCCTCGTCGCGCACGGCCGCCTCCAAGGGTGCGCTGCGCGTGCGCGGCGATTGCAGCGCGGCGCTGTAGAGGCCGCCCTGGCGGCGCCCTTCGACCGTTATGTTGGCATGGTTGGTCGTCAGGGCGAACACGCCGTCGCCCTCCTGCTCGGCCAGCACGGCGCCCAGCGCGATCGTGGCGTGGCCGCAGAATGGCACTTCCGCTTCCGGCGCGAAATAGCGTACCCGCCAGCCGCCATAGGCCGGCGCGGCGAACACGGTTTCGGAATAGCCGATCTCGGCGGCCATCTGCTGCATGGTCATGGCGTCGGGCAGCACCTCGGCCACATGGACGCCGGCCGGGTTGCCGCCGCGCGCGCCGTCGGAAAAGGCGGCGATGCGCCGCACCGAGGCAATCAGGGATGTCGTGGTTTGCATGGCTATCTCCACAAAGCGATGAGAGGTACGATAGCCACACGCATCAATTTAGGATATCGAATTCTTATAATCCTCAGTATTACGAATCCTAATAAATCATGAGCCGCAATATCGACACCGCGCTGCTGCGCGCCTTCCTGGCCGTCCACGATACCGGCAGCCTGACCGCCGCCGCCGCCCTGCTGCACCTGACCCAGGGCGCGGTCAGCCAGCAATTGCAGCGGCTGGAGGCCCTGTTCGGCCGCACCTTGCTGGAACGGCGCCGCAGCGGCGCGGCGCTGACCGGCGACGGCGCGCGCCTGCTGGGCCGCGCGCGCGAGATGGTGCGCATCAACGACGAACTGATGCAGCACATGACCGGCGCCGGCTGCGTCGGCGCGGTGCGGCTGGGGGTGCCGCACGACCTGATCGGCACGCACTTGCCGGGCCTGCTGCGCGCCTATTCGCTGCGCTATCCCGATGTGGACATTTCGCTGATCTCGGCGACCTCGCCCGAACTGCTGGAGCAGGTGCGGCGCCGCAAGCTGGACTTGACGCTGGCCGAAGAGCCCATCGGCGCGGCGGCGGGCGGCGAGCGCCTGGCCGTCGACCGCGTGGTGTGGCTGGCCGCCCCGGGCGGCCAGGCGTGGCGCAAGAACCCGTTGCCGGTGTCGCTGGTCAGCGATGCCTGCGCCTTCCGGCCGGTGCTGGCCGACGCGCTGGACGGCGGACGCATTCCCTGGCGCAGCGTATTCGAGAACGGCAATGCCGACGCCACGTTGACCACCGTGCGCCTGGACCTGGCGGTCACGGCCAGCCTGTTGTCGGTGGCCCCCGCCGACCTGCAAGTGCTCGACGCGGCCAGCGGCCTGCCGGCCCTGCCCGACTACGCCATCAATCTGTACATCGCGCCCGGCGAGCGCTCGCAGGCCGTCGAGGAAATGGCGCACCATATCCGCCAGGCCTACCAGGAGCGCCGGCCGGCTTACGCGGCCGCCGCCTGAGCGCGCCCGCGTCGCGCCGGCTCAGCCGCCGGCCCGCTGCACCAGCAGCACGCCGGCATGCAGGGCCAGGCCGATCAACCCGCCCACCAGCGTCCCGTTGAAGCGGATGTACTGCAGGTCACGGCCCACGCTCAGTTCGAGTTCGCGCACCAGGTGGCGCTCGTCCCAGTTCTTGACGGTACGCGAGATATGCTCGGTCACGCCGCTGCGCAGGCTGTCGGTCAGCTTGCGCGCGCTGTCCAGCACATGCTCGTTGACCGCCCGGCGCAGCTCGGGGTCGCGCGACAGCCGTTGGCCCAGCGCCTGCAGGGCATCCTCCAGGTGACGCGCCAGCGCCGAATCCTCGGCCTGCAGGTCGCGCCGCAATACCGCATGGATGTCGCGCCATAGCCCCAGCGCGTACTCCTGTACGCGCGGGTCGTCGATCAGGCGCTGCTTCAGGGCCTCGACCTGGCCGGCCAGCTCGGGGTCGTCGCGCAGCCGCGCAATATAGTCGGCCACCCACGCCTCGTAGTTGCGCCGCACGGGATGATCCGGGCGAGACAGCACATCGCGCAGTTCGTCGACCAGGGCGCGCGCCATGCGATCGGCCAGGTTGTCGGCAATGCCCTCCACCGAGCCGATGACATCCACCGCGGCGATGATGCGCGGCCATTCCTTGCGGGCGAACTTCACCAGCAGCGCGCAGGCGCGCTGGCGGATATCCTCTTCGCCGAGGTAGTCGCCCAGCCGGCGCAGCGCGGCGTCCAGCAATTCCTGGTGGCGGCCGTCGCGGGTCAGGAGCGCCAGCACTTCGCCGGCCGTGCGCGCCGCGTCCCAGCGGCGCAACTGCGCCACGGCGAAGCCCTGGATGGCGCGGCTGACAGCCTGCTCATCGAGCAGGTCCAGCGCCTGCAGCGCCACCTGGCGCGCGCCCTGGCCCAGGCTGCGGGTCTGGCGCGGGTCGGCCAGCCAATGGCCCAGGCGCGCGGCCGGATCGAACACGCGCAGCTTTTCCAGCAGCGTCGCGGGATCGAGGAAATGATCGCGCACGAACACCGCAAGGTTGTCGCCGATACGCGCCTTGTTGGCCGGGATGATGGCGGTATGGGGAATCGGCAGCCCCAGCGGGCGGCGAAACAGCGCCACCACGGCAAACCAGTCGGCCAGCGCGCCGACCGTGGCGGCCTCGCAGAACGCCCGTACCCAGGCCCAGGCGCCCTGTCCGCCCATCAGGTGGCTGGCGACGAAGCCGGCGATCATGGCCGCCAGCAGCGCCAGCGCCCAACGCTGCATGCGGCGCAATTGCGCCAGGCGCGGATCGGCCGGCGCGCTCATGGGGCCAGCCCCGGGCGCCCGCGCGCCGCCGCGGTCTCGAACTCGCCGGCCAGCCAGTCCAGGAAGGCGCGCACCGGCGGGTGCCGCTGGCGGCCCGGCGCCGACAGCGCGGTATAGCGCAGCCCGGGCACGCTGATGTCGGGACGAAAGCACGCCAGCAGGCCGCGCGCCTCGCTGTCGGACACCATGGCCGAGCTGGCCAGCACCAGCCCCTGGCCGGCGATGGCGGCCTGCAGGGCGTAGTTTTCCTCTTCATAGCTGCGCGGCGCGGCGCGCGCCAGCCAGCTCACGCCGGCCGCCTCGCACCATTGCCGCCAGCCGGTCTCGTACACGGTGGAATCGCGCCATTGCACCGAGATCAGCGCGGGCCGCCGCCGCGCCGCGCTGGCCACCGCGGCGGGCGCGCCGTAGACGGCGAAGCGCTCGGGCAGCACGGCCGCGGCCTGCAGGCCGCGGTGGCGGCCCGAGCGGTCGCCGCCGCCATAGCGGATCGCCACGTCCACGCTGGCGTCCTGCAGCAGATCCACCAGGCGGCTGGTCGCGTCCAGCCGCACCTCGTAGCCGGGATGCGCCTGGTAGAAGCGCCCCAGCCGCGGCACCAGCCACAGCGCGGCAAACGAATGCGTGGTCGACACCGTCAGGCCGCCCGTGCTCGGCCGCGGACGCAGCGCGTCCAGCGTCTGCGCCAGATCCAGCAGCATGCCATGCACCCGCTGGAACAGGCGCCCGCCCTTGGGAGTGAGCAGCACCCCGCGCGGCAGGCGCTCGAACAGCGCAAAGCCCAGCCGCTGCTCGAGCGCGCGGATCTGGTGCGACACGGCGGTGGGCGTGACATGCAGCTCGGCGGCGGCGCCCTTGAAGCTGAGCAGGCGCGCCGCGGCCTCGAAGGCGCGCAGCGCGCCCAGCGGTAGATCATGAAACATGCGGGGTCACGACAGAGATGAATTCAATTCATCTTAATGCAGGCATCGTCACTCGCCAAGCCAGGCAATCAAGCCGTAAATTTTCCATGCGCCAACGCTCACCCCACCCAAACGCTTAGCGAGGAATGAAAATGGATTCATCTCAAGTCCCCAACCCCGTGCTGGTGCTGGTCGGCAGTCCGCGCCGCGACGGCAACAGCGCCCTGCTCGCCCAGGCCGTGGCCGAGGGCGCGCGCCAGTCCGGCGCCGCCGCCACGCTGCTGTTTCTCGACGACTACATCGCGGGCTTCCTGACCGACGAGAAAGAGGCCGATGCACGGCGCCCCGACGACCGCTACGGCGAACTCTTCTTCGACCACTTCCTGCCCGCGCGCGCCGTGGTGCTCTGCACGCCGGTGTACTGGTACGGCATGTCGGCCCAGGCCAAGGCCTTCTTCGACCGCTCTTTCACCTATTACTCGGCCAGCCATCCCCGCCACGCCGAGGTACTGCGGCGCATGACGGGCAAGCGGCTGGCGCTGGCCGTGTCCTCCGAGGAAACCTACCCTGGCGCGGCCCTGGGCATCGTGCATCAGTTGCAGGAGTTCACGCGTTACACCCACTCGCAGTTCGTCGGCATGGTGCACGGGGCGGGCAACCGCAGAGGCGAAGTGGCGCACGATCCGCGCCGTCCGCTGCAAGCCGCGCACCGGCTGGGCCACGGCCTGTTGTCGCTGCCCTACTCCGACTATCGCATCGACAGCCCGCGCGACCACCAGGTCTGGCCCGGCGCGCCGGCGTGAGCGCGGCGCCTGGGGTGCCAGTCCCTGCGGGAATTCTGGTGTCTGTCCCCGTGGGGATCCTGGTGCCTGTCCCCGTCGGGATCCTGGTGCCTGTCCCCGCGGGGACAGGCACCCCGGGAGTCGGCGGGTGCCAGTCCCCTGGCGGGGACAGGCACCCGGGTTAGAAGAAGCCCAGGGCCTTGGCGCTGTAGCTCACCAGCAGGCACTTGGTCTGCTGGTAATTCGACAGCGCCGCCTTGTGCGTCTCGCGCCCGATGCCGGACTGCTTGTAGCCGCCGAAGGCGGCATGCGCCGGATACAGGTGATAGCAATTGGTCCACACCCGGCCGGCCTCGATGCCGCGGCCCACGCGGTAGGCCCGCGCGCCGTCGCGGCTCCAGACGCCCGCGCCCAGGCCGTAGAACGTGTCGTTGGCCATGGCGATGGCCTCCTCCTCGTCCTTGAAGGTGGCCACCGCCGCGACCGGCCCGAAGATTTCCTCCTGGAAGATGCGCATGCTGTTCTTGCCCAGCAGCATGGTCGGCTGGACATAGAAACCCTGGTCCAGCCCGCCCGGCAGCATGTCGTTGCGCGCGCCGCCGGTCAGGCATTGCGCGCCCTCCTGGCGGCCGATATCGATATAGGACAGGATCTTGTCCATCTGCACCTGCGAGACCTGCGCGCCCACCATGGTGCCGGCATCGAGCGGATGGCCGGTCTTGATGGACTGCACCCGCGCGATGGCCTTCTCGATGAAGCGCTCGTAGATCGACTCCTGGATCAGGATGCGCGACGGGCAGGTGCAGACCTCGCCCTGGTTGAGCGCGAACATGGCCAGCCCCTCGAGCGCCTTGTCCAGGAACTCGTCGTCGTGGTCCATCACGTCGTCGAAGAAGATGTTGGGGCTCTTGCCGCCCAGCTCCACCGTGGCGGGGATCAGGTTGTCGGCCGCCGCGTGCAGGATGTGCTTGCCCACCGGCGTCGACCCGGTGAAGGCGATCTTGGCGATGCGCTTGCTGGTGGCCAGCGCCTGGCCGGCCTCCTTGCCATAGCCGTTGACCACGTTGAGCACGCCCGGCGGCAGCAGGTCGCCGATCAGTTCGGCCAGCACCAGGATCGAGGCCGGCGTCTGTTCGGCCGGCTTGAGCACCACCACGCAGCCCGCCGCCAGCGCCGGCGCCAGCTTCCAGGCCGCCATCAGCAGCGGGAAGTTCCAGGGAATGATCTGCCCCACCACGCCGATGGGTTCGTGGAAGTGGTAGGCCACGGTGTTGGCGTCGATCTCCGAGATGGCGCCCTCCTGCGCCCGGATGCAGCCCGCGAAATAGCGGAAATGGTCGATCGCCAGCGGCAGGTCGGCCGCGGTGGTCTCGCGCAGCGGCTTGCCGTTGTCGATCGACTCGGCCACCGCCAGCATCGGCAACTGTCCCTCGATGCGGTCGGCGATGCGCAGCAGGATGTTGGCCCGCTCGGCGGGCGAGGTGCGCGCCCACGCGGCGCGCGCGCGATGCGCCGCGTCCAGCGCCAGTTCGATGTCGGCCGCGCCCGAGCGCGGCACGCGGCAAAACGGCTGGCCGGTAATGGGCGACAGATTGTCGAAGTACTCCGCGCCTACCGGAGGCACCCATTGGCCGCCGATGTAGTTCTCGTACTGTTCCTTGAACGGGTAGGCCACATCCAGGCCCAATTTTTTCAGGTCGGATAGATCCATGGCTTGTCTCCTGATGTCGTTGTGGCGCCGTGACGATTGCTTGCCGTCGCGCGGCGGGCGCATGGGGCGCCGTTCAGGCTCATGCAAACGCCGTGCCAGCCCGCGGCGACGAGCTGTTACCTCTGGACGGCCAGCGCGCACGCGCTTTTCATGCATAATTTCCCTATAAAAAACAGCGGTCTGTCGCATCTTGCGACAGGCCGGCGTTGCCGGCGGCGACATCGCGTCGCGGCGCGCGACACGCAAGGAGACACCGCATGCCCGGCTACCAGCTTTCCGCATCCGGCCAGCACCTGCCGTCCACGCAGGCCGCCGCTCCCATCGTGCGCTCCTGGGAGCGCTGCGCCAGCGCCACCGCCGACCTGCACGACGACCCCGTCGCCCTGCGTCACGGCGACCTGCAGGAACGCCTCGAGCAGCACGCCTGCGTGCTGCGCGCCGCCCAGCCCGAAATCGAAACCCTGGCCGGCATGGTGGCCAGCGCCTCCAGCCTGGTGCTGCTGGCCGACGCCAGCGGCGTGATCCTGCAGGCAAGCGGCAATACCGGTTTCCTGCAGCGCGCCGACCACGTGGCGCTGCGGCCCGGGGTCAGCTGGGCCGAAAACCATCGCGGCACCAACGCCATCGGCACGGCGCTGATCGAAGCCGCCGCGCTGCGCGTGCACGGCGCCGAACACTTCCTGCGGCGCAACCAGATCCTCAGTTGCCACGCGGCGCCGATCCGTTCGCCGCGCGGCGACATCCTCGGCGTGCTGGATATCTCGGGCGACGCCGGGCGCATGCACGCCTATGCGCTGAGCCTGGCCAGCATGTGCGCGCGCCAGGTTGCCAACCGCGTCATCGAGCAGGCCGGCGAGCGCTGCCTGTACCTGGTCTTCCACAAGCAGGCCTCGCTGCTCGATTCGGTCGAACGCGGGCTGCTGCTGATCGAGGACGAACGCATCGTCGGCGCCAACGATGCCGCCGTCGCGCTGCTGGGCGCCACCTGGCCCGCGCTGCTGGACCAGCCGCTGGACGGCTGGCTGGTCGATTGGCGCGCCGTCGCGCGCACGCCCGGCCGCGTCCATACGCCGCAAGGCGCTCCCTTCCATGCCGTGCTGCGCCAGGGCGGGCATGCGCGCTCGCTGCCCGCGCCCCCACGCCCGCCGCGCGCCGTGCCGGCGCAGGCGCCCGAGGAAACGCTGCCGGCGCTGGCGCCGGCGCTGCAGGCCGGCTTCGAACGCGCCCGGCGCGCGCTCGACGGCGGCCTGTCGGTGCTGCTGCAAGGCGAAACCGGCGCCGGCAAGGAAGTCTACGCACAGCACCTGTACCGCCGCAGCATCTGGCGCGACGGTCCGTTCGTCGCGGTCAATTGCGGCGCCCTGCCCGAAAGCCTGATCGAGGCCGAACTGTTCGGCTACGAGCCGGGCGCCTATACCGGCGCGCGGCGGCTGGGCGCGCGCGGCCGGCTGCGCGAAGCCGACGGCGGCGTGCTGTTCCTGGACGAAATCGGCGACATGCCGCTGGCCCTGCAGACCCGCCTGCTGCGCGCCCTGCAGGAGCGCATGGTGCAGCCGCTGGGCGCCGACAAGGCGGTGCCGGTCAACTTCGGCCTGGTCAGCGCCACCCACCGCGACCTGGACGCCATGATCGCCGCCGGCGAGTTCCGCGCCGACCTCTATTACCGCCTGCACGACTATGCGGTCCCCTTGCCGCGGCTGCGCGAGCGCGACGACCTGCGCCCCTTTATCTGCGCCGCCTTGCGCGCGCTGGACGACACGCCCGCCGGCCTGACGCTGGCCGACGACGCCCTCGACGCGCTGGCCGCCTATGCGTGGCCGGGCAACTACCGGCAGCTGCGCTCGGTGCTGCGCACGCTGGCGCTGTTCCATCCGCCCGGCAGCCTGATCCATCGCCACCACCTGCCCGCCGCCATCGCCGCGCCCGCCGTCCACGCGGCCGACGGCGCCGCGCCGCGCCCGGGCGTGGCGGCCCCGCCCGCGGCGCCCGCCTCGCTGCGCGACGCCAGCCTGCACCGGATCGACCAGGCCCTGGCCCGCCACGGCGGCAATATCGCCGGGGCCGCGCACGAACTCGGCATCCATCGCAGCACGCTGTACCGGCACCTGGCGCGCCAGCGCGGCTAGCGCCGGCCTGCTACGCTTGGGGCTTGCCCGCGGGGAGTCACCATGAAACAGCATCGCTTCGGCGCCACCGACCGCATGGTCGCGGCCATCGGCCAGGGCACCTGGAACCTCGACAACAGCGCGCGCGCCAGCGCGGTCGATGCCCTGCGCAACGGGCTGGACCTGGGCATGGCCCACATCGATACCGCCGAGATGTATGGCGCGGGCGCGGCCGAACGCCTGGTGGGCGAGGCCATCGCGGGCCGCCGCGACCAGGTTTTCCTGGTGTCCAAGGTGCTACCGGAAAACGCCTCGCGCGCCGGCACGCGCGCGGCCTGCGAACGCTCGCTGCGCCGCCTGGGCACCGACCATCTCGATTGCTACCTGCTGCACTGGCGCGGCGCCCATCCGCTGGAAGAAACCTTCGCGGCATTCGACGCGCTGCAGCGCGAAGGCAAGATCCGCAGCTACGGGGTCAGCAATTTCGACGTCGACGACCTGCAGGAAACCCTGGACATCGTCGGCCCCGGCAAGCTGGCCTGCAACCAGGTGCTCTACCACCTGCGCGAGCGCGCCATCGAGCATGCGGTCATGCCTTGGTGCGCGGCGCATGGCGTGGCCGTGGTGGCCTACAGCCCGTTCGGCCACGACGACTTCCCGGCGCCAGCCAGCGCCGGCGGGCGCGTGCTGGCGCGCATCGCGCAGGCCCACGGCGCGACGCCGCGCCAGATCGCGCTGGCCTTTCTCACCCGCCAGCCCGGCGTGTTCGCGATTCCCAAGGCGGCCGACCCGGCCCACGTGGCGGCCAACGCCGCCGCCGGCCGCCTGGCGCTGAGCGAACAGGACTGCGCCGACCTGGACGCCGCGTTCGAGCGCGGCCCCCGCCCGGCCAGCCTGCCGATGATCTGATCAGCCCTGCGCGGGCTGCACCGCCTGCAGATGGTTGGAGAAGCCCGTCTCGGTCTCGCAGCGCCAGCTCGCCCACAGCTTGCCGGCCTTGCCGGCGTCGAGCTCGAAGGCCAGCCAGTTGCGCGCCGGCATCACATAGCGATTGTGGCCAGGAAACAGCATCATCTCCACGCTCAGGTTCACGTCGATGGGCTGCGCCTGGGCCGCCGTGCCGTTGAGCATGAACAGGAACAGGCGCTCGGCCACGCCGAGCAGCGACGGGTGCACCACCGCCGACGAGGTGAACTGCTGGATCTGCGCCCAGTTCGACGTGGGCGGGATGTCGCGCCGGTAGGCATTGCCCCACGCCGCCACGTGCACGTCGCCCGAGGCGATCGACACGCGCAGCAGCTTCTCGTTGGCGACCTGCATCAGCGTCTCCAGCAGGCGCTTGCGTTCGCCCTCGTGGTCGTCGTGCGACCAATGATCTTTCAGGTCGTCGGCATTGCTGTCGAGCACATGGTCCTGGCCAAAGGTGTCGAGCAGGCCTTCGGCCAGCGACAGCTTGGGATGCGCCACCGGCACCGAGGACATGAAGATCAGATGCCGGCAGCCGCCCGTGGCCGAAGCCGGCCGGTTGCCCTTGAGCCCATGCAGCCAGCCCTGCAGCGCGGTCCACGCCTGCGTGCCCAGGATCTGCGTGCGCGATCGCTCGGTGCGCAGGTCGGCGGCCACCAGCGCCAGCGGCCCCAGCCGATAGGCCGAGGTGAAGCCGGGCTGGCCGTCGAGCAGCGGCAGCGCCAGCCGGTCGCGCTTGAGCTGGCGGCTCCAGGCGATGCCCTCGTACTGCGGATCCTGCGGCAGCACATTGGCGCGCGCGATCGCCTGCAGGGGCGGCAGGTCGGCCAGCGCGTGCTGCATCTGGAAGACCCAGAAGGCGCGCCGCGCATGCCTGAACAGGGTCTGGAACAGTTCGCAGCGCTGCATGGCCGGGCTGTACGAACCCCAGCCGTCGAAGATGTCGTGGTCGTCCCACATCATGATGGTGGGCACGCGGGCCATGGCGTCGGCGGCGTCCAGGCTGGGCTGCGCGCCCGCCCATGGCGCGCGCGACGGCGGCAGCCAGCGGCGGCTGTACAGGCCGAAGTAGTACGCCTCGATCTCGTCTTCCAGCGCCTGGCTGACCTTGAATTCCAGCTGCTGCGCGCGCGCCAGGCCCACCCACTGCTTGAGCGCCGCGATGTCCTCCCAGATCGAATCGAAATAGATCTGGTCGCCGCCCATCAGCAGCAGGTGGAAGCGCTGCAGGCCTTCGTCATGGGTACGCGTTTCGTGCCACAACTGTTCCTTGTCCAGCAGATAGTCCGCCGGCCGCAAGTCGCGATCGTGGTTGCACAGCAGGTCCGCCCATACGGCGTTTTCCGGGCGCACCAGCTTGCGCATGCCGCTGGGGTCGGAAAAGCCGTTGCACGACACATAGGCCAGGCGCGGCGCGGCGCCCTTCGCGGGCACGGTGAAATGCCAGGCCGGTCCGCCCCTGGGGCCGAACTCGACCTTGCGCTCGCGCGCCTGCATGTCGCAGCTGAGGTCGTAGCGCAGGAAGGTTTCGCGCGCGGTCTGGTGCAGCACCACGGGCGCGGCACAGGCCCGCCCTTCCACGCGCAGCGCGGGCGCCTTCGCGGTGCGCGGGACGCCGATCAGCGCGCTCACGCGCCACTGGCGCGCGCCTCCCACGCCGCGAAACGACAAGACGGGCCCGACGGTGTACGCCTCTTTTGCCATAGTCCCCTCCAGGCGGCCGCCCGGAGCGGGGCCGCGGTGGCGTCAATGTAGCAGAGGCGTCAGCGGCGCGGCGCGGCGGCGCTGACCGCGTCCAGGCCGGCCAGCGCGAAGCGCTTGAGATGCTCGGCCAGGTCGGCCGCCGGCTGCGCCAGCACCTGCTGCGGCGGGCTGGGCGCATTGCGGTCGACCACCATCAGCATCATGCATGGCGCCACGATGCTCACGGCGCAACGCGCCAGCGCCGGATCGCCCGGCGCAAAGCCCGTGATGTCGCCCAGGATGCCCGCCACCAGCCGGAACTTGGGCAGCACCTCTTCGTCGATCAGCGCGGCGAAATGCGCCGACGGCGCCAGCACCTCGCGCGCGCAGACCCGCGTGTGCCAGTCCTGCTCCCACAACCCCGCCACCATGCCGTCGATGAAGGCGCACAGTTTCTCGCGCGGCGACAGATCGCTTTGCGTCAGCGCCGTCAAGGTATCAAGATTGATGAAATGCTTGTGCCCCTCGACCAGCACCGCGCGGTACAGGCCGTCGCGGCTGCCGAAGTGGTAGTTGATCGCCGCCAGGTCGGCGCCGGCGGCCGCGCAAATGGCCTTGCTGGCCACGCCCGCATAGCCGTACTGGCCGAACAGCTGGCCGGCTGCCTCGAGGATCCTGGCGCGGGTGCTGGCCCCGTCGGCCCGCAGCGAACGGCGCGGTCTGGTCATGGTGATCGGTGTGGCGGTGCATTGAAAGAACGGCCTAGTGTCACCCGAAATTACTTCAAATTCAATTTTAATTTAATGTATAGTCGGCCCATCGACCCCTCCGGTGCGAGCGCCGACCATGAAGAAACCCCTGATTGCAGCGGCGGCGGCCATCGCGCTGGCGATAGCCGGCGCGGCATGGTGGCTGACCCGCGCGCAACCCCCGGACGACATCCTCACCCTGTACGGCAATGTCGATATCCGCCAGGTGGCGCTGGCCTTCGACAACAGCGAACGCATCGCCGACATGCAGGTCGAGGAAGGCGACCGCGTGCGCGCCGGCCAGGTCCTGGCGCGCCAGGAAACCCGCACCCTGCAACTCGAGGCCGAACGGGCCCAGGCGCGCGCCAGCGCGCAGGAACAAGCCCTGCTGCGCCTGCGCAACGGCTCGCGCCCCCAGGAGATCGCCCAGGCGCGGGCGCGCGCCGACGCGGCGACGGCCGACGCCGCCCTCGCGCAGCAGGACCTGCAACGTCTGCAGGGCACCGCCCGCGCCACCGATGGACGCGCCGTCAGCCGGCAGGACATCGACCGCGCCGCGGCGCGCCTGCGGGTAGCGCGCGCCCAGGCCGAAACCCAGGCCAAGGCGCTGCAGCTGGCCCTGCTGGGGCCGCGCGACGAAGACATCGCCGAAGCGGCGGCGCAGTGGCAGGCCAGCCTGGCCGAACTGGCCCTGCTGCGGCACCGGCTGGCCCAGGCCGAACTGAAAGCGCCCACCGACGCCGTCGTGCGCGCGCGCCTGCTCGAGCCCGGCGACATGGCCTCGCCGCAGCGCCCCGTCTATACGCTGGCGCTGACCGAGCCCAAGTGGGTGCGCGCCTACCTGTCCGAACCCGACCTGGGGCGCGTGCGGCCGGGCATGCGGGCCCGGGTCTACACCGACAGCCAGCCCGACCGCGCCATCGACGGCCAGGTGGGCTATATCTCGTCGGTGGCCGAGTTCACGCCCAAGACCGTGCAGACCGAAACCCTGCGCACCAGCCTGGTGTATGAAATCCGCATCCGCGTCGACGACCCGCAGGACCGGCTGCGCCTGGGCATGCCGGCCACCGTGCGGCTGGACCTGGCCGATGCGGCGGAGCCCGGCGCATGAACGAGGCGCCCGTCATCGAGGCGCGGGACCTGGCCAAGCGCTTTGGCCAGACGCTCGCGCTCGATGCGCTGACGCTGTCGGTCGCGCGCGGCCGGCTGACCGCGCTGGTCGGGCCCGACGGAGCGGGCAAGACCACCTTGCTGCGGCTGATCGCGGGCCTGATGCGGCCCGACGCCGGCACGCTGCGCGTGCTGGGCATCGATGCCGTCCAATCGCCCCAGGCGGTGCAGGACCGCATCAGCTACATGCCGCAACGCTTCGGCCTGTACGAAGACCTCAGCGTGCAGGAAAACCTCGACCTGTACGCCGACCTGCACGGCGTGCCCGCGCGCGAGCGCCGCGAACGCTACGCGCGCCTGCTGGCCATGACCGACCTGGCGCGCTTTACCGAGCGGCCGGCCGGCAAGCTGTCGGGCGGCATGAAGCAGAAGCTGGGGCTGGCCTGCACCCTGGTGCGCTCGCCCGACCTGCTGCTGCTGGACGAACCGACCGTGGGCGTGGATCCGCTGTCGCGCCGCGAGCTGTGGCAGATCGTCCAGCAACTGGTCGAGCAAACGCGGCTCAGCGTGCTGGTCAGCACCGCCTACCTCGACGAAGCGCAGCATTGCGCGCAAGTCCACGTGCTGTACCGCGGCACGCTGCTCGCGCAGGGCGCGCCGCAGGCCTTGCGCGAGCCGGCCCAGGGCCTGTGCTTTCTCGCCGCGCCGCCGGCAGGCGTGCCGGCGCGCACCTTGCAGGCGCGCCTGCTCGACGACAGCGCGCAGATCATCGACGCCGTGCCCGAGGGCGGCGCGGTGCGCTACATCCAGCGCCCCGACGCCGACCCGGCACGCCTGCGCGCCCTGCTCGGCGGCGCGCAGGCCCACGCCACGCCGGCGCGCCTGGAAGACGGCGTGCAGATGCTGCTGCGCGCGCGCCTGGCGGCCGACGCGCCCGCGGCCACGGCCGCGCCGCGCCCGGTCCCGCCGGCGCCGCGCGCCAGCGACGCCCCGGACGCGGCCCAGCCCGCCATCGAAGTCCATGACCTGGTGCGCAAGTTCGGCGCGTTCACCGCCGTGGCCAGCACCTCGTTCAGCGTGCGCCGCGGCGAGATCTTCGGCCTGCTCGGCCCCAACGGCGCCGGCAAGACCACCACGTTCCGCATGCTGTGCGGCCTGCTGCCGGCCAGCAGCGGCCAGCTGCGGGTGGCCGGCGTGAACCTGCGCAACGCGCCGGCGCGGGCGCGGCGCCACATCGGCTATGTATCGCAGAAGTTCGCCCTGTACGGCAACCTGACGGTGGCCGAGAACCTCGCCTTCTTCGGCGGCGTCTACGGGCTGGGCGGCGCGGCGCTGCGCCGGCGCATCGACGCCGTGCTGGACGAGTTCGGCCTGCGCGGCCATGCCCAGGCGCGCAGCAGCGAGCTGCCCGGCGGCTACCAGCAACGCCTGGCCATGGCCACCGGCCTGCTGCACGAACCCGAGATCCTGTTCCTGGACGAACCCACCAGCGGCATCGACCCGCTGGCGCGGCGCGCGTTCTGGCGCCGCATCACCGCGCTGGCCCTGGACGGCACCACCATCATCGTCACCACGCACTTCATGGAGGAGGCCGAATACTGCGACCGCATCGCCATCCAGGACGCCGGCCGGCTGCTGGCGCTGGGCACGCCCGACGCGGTGCGCCGCCAGGCGGGCAATGCCGGCGACATGAACACGGCCTTCATCGGCATCGTCGAACAGGCGCGCGCCCGCCAGGGCCGGGAGACGCGGCCATGAGCCCGCGCGCAGGCGCCGGCGGTTTCTGGCCCCGGCTGGCCAGCCTCGTGCGCAAGGAGTTCCGCCAGTTGCTGCGCGACCGCAGCAACCTGGCCATTGGCCTGGTCCTGCCCATCCTGCTGATCCTGATTTTCGGCTACGGGCTGTCGCTGGACCTGCGCAACGCGCCGATCGCGGTCGTGCTGGAAGACCGCTCGCCCCAGGCGCGCGACGCGCTGGCCGGCCTGGCCGGCTCGGACTACCTGGCGCCGGTCTGGCTGGCCGATATGCATAGCGCCGAAACGCTGATGCGCCGGCACGAGGTCGAGGGCATCGTGCGCGTGCCCGCCGACTTCGCGCGCCGGCTGGCTGCCGGCGACGCGCAGGTGCAGTTGCTGCTGCATGGCGCCGACGCCAACAGCGCCGCCGCCCTGGCGCGCTACGTCGACGGCGCGCTCGGGCACGCAGCGCGCCTGCGCGCCGACCGCGCCGGCCACGCCGCGCCGCCGCCCGGCGTGACCATGGTCGAGCGGCTGTGGTTCAACGCCGCCAACACCAGCACCTGGTACCTGGTGCCCGGCCTGATCGCGCTCATCATGACCCTGGTCGGCGCCTTCCTGACGGCGCTGGTGGTGGCGCGCGAATGGGAGCGCGGCACCCTGGAGGCGCTGTTCGTCACGCCCGTGCGCCCCACCGAAATCCTGCTGGCCAAGATGATCCCCTACTTCGTCGTCGGCATGCTGGGACTGGGGCTGTGCCTGGCCGCGGCGCGCCTGCTGTTCCACGTGCCGCTGCAGGGTTCGCTGGCGGTGCTGCTGCTCAGCGCCATGCTCTACCTGGTCGTGGCGCTGGGCATCGGCCTGCTGATCTCGGCCACGACGCGCAACCAGTTCCTGGCCAGCCAGGTCGCCGTGCTCAGCAGCTTCCTGCCGGCGCTGATGCTGTCGGGCTTTTTGTTCGACCTGCGCAACGTGCCGGCGGCAATCCGCTTCGTGGGCTCGCTGCTGCCCGCCACCTACTTCATGGAGCTGGTGAAGACTGCGTTCCTGGCCGGCGACAACTGGCCCCTGATCGCCCGCAACTGCGCCATCCTGGCCGTCTACGCCGTGGCGCTGCTGGCCCTGGCGCGCCGCCTGACGCGCAAATCCCTGGACTGACACGCCATGCTCGCCCGCCTGTCCGCCATGCTGCGCCGCATCGCCTTCCTGTGCCGCAAGGAGACGCTGGCCATCGTCAAGGATCCGGCCAACCGCGTCATCCTGATCGCCCCCGTGCTGCTGCAAAGCCTGCTGTTCGGCTATGGCGCCACCTACGACCTCAACCATGTGCCCTACGCGCTGCTCGACCAGAGCCGCGGCGCCGGCGCGGTCGAGCTGGCCGCGCGCATCGACGGCTCCGGCGTATTCCAGCGCGTGGCGACCCTGCGCGCGCCGGCCGACATCGCCCGCGTCATCGACGGCGGCCAGGCGCTGCTGGTGATCCACCTGGCCGCCGACTTCGACCGGCGCCTGGCGGCCGGCCAGGACGCGCCCATGCAGGTCGTGCTCGATGGCCGCAACTCCACCACCGCCGGCATGGCCGCCGGCCATCTCGCAACGCTGGTGGCCGGCTACAACGCCGCCCTGCCGGGCGTGGGCGCGCCGCCGGTGCGCGTGAGCACGCGCGCCTGGTTCAACCCCAACCTGGAAACCCGCTGGAACATCATGCCCGGGCTGATCGCCACGCTCAGCATGATCCAGACTCTCATGCTGGCCGCGCTTTCGGTGGCGCGCGAGCGTGAGCAAGGCACCTTCGACCAGTTGCTGGTCACCCCGCTCAACCCGCTGGAGATCCTGGTCGGCAAGGCCGTGCCCGCCATCCTGATCGGCCTGGCGCAATCGACCCTGATCCTGCTGGTGACGCGCTATTGGTTCGCCATTCCCCTGGCCGGCTCGCCCGCCACGCTTTACCTGGGGCTGCTGCTGTTCACCACCGCCAGCGTGGGCATCGGCCTGTCGATCTCGGCGCTGTCGGCCAATATGCAGCAGGCCATGGTCTATACCTTCGTCCTGATGATGCCGCTGATCCTGCTGTCCGGCCTGATCACGCCGGTAGGCAACATGCCCGAGGCGCTGCAGGCCGCGACCTGGGCCAACCCGCTGCGCTTCGCCGTCGACCTGGTGCGCCGCGTCTACCTGGAAGGCGCCGGCGTACGCGATGTGGCCATCGACTTCCTGCCCATGCTGGCCGTCGCCGCCGTCACGCTGCCGCTGGCCGCGTGGCTGTTTCGCAACCGTCTCGTCTGAACCCGCCCCACGCCATGCACGCCCGCCTGCCCCTGTCCGCACTCTGCATCGCGCTGGCCTGCGCGTTGGCGGCCTGCGCCGTCGGCCCCGACTACCAGGCGCCCACCCCCGCCGCCCCGGCCGACTGGACGTCGTGGCACGGCGGCCCGCCCGAACTGGCGGGCCACGCCGGCGCGGCCGGCGCGCCGGCCGCGCAATGGTGGCGCAGCTTCGGCGACCCGGCGCTGGACCGCCTGCAGGCGCGCGCGCTGGCCGCCAGCCCCGACCTGCAAAGCGCAGCCTTGCGCTACGCCCAGGCGCGCACGCAACGCCGGACAGTGGCCGCGCAGCGCGGCCCGCAGGTCGACGCGGCGGCGGCCGTCACGCGCCAGCGCCAGAGCGAAGACGCCGCCGCCAACCGCATTCTCGACGCCATCGCGCCGGCCAATCGCCAGGCCGTCACCGAACTGCTCAGCGACCCCTACACCCTGTACCAGGCCGGCTTCGACGCCTCCTGGGAACTGGATCTGTGGGGCCGCGTGCGGCGCGCCGTCGAGGCCGCCGACGCCGACGTGGCGGCCTCGGCCGCGCTGTACGACGCGGCGCGGCTCAGCCTGGTCAGCGAGGTGGCGCGCAACTACTTCGAATTGCGCACCGCGCAGCATCAGGCGCGGCTGCTGCGCCAGGACATCGCGGCGCTGCAAGAACAACTGTCGCTCATCCAGGCGCGAGCGCGCGGCGGGCTGGCCGCCGATCTCGACGTGGCGCGCCAGCGCACGCAACTGGCCGGCCTGCAGGCCCAGTTGCCGCGCTGGCTGGAGCAGCAGGCCCAGGCCGGCAACCGCCTGGGCCTGCTGCTCGGCGCGCGGCCCGGCGAACTGGGCGACGAGCTGGCCGCGCCCGAAGGCGACGGCCCGGCGCGGCCGCTGCCCGACTACGCGCTGGGGCTGCCGTCCGAACTGGCGCGCCGCCGCCCGGACATCCGCGCCGCCGAAGCGCGCCTGCACCAGGCCACCGCCCGCATCGGCCTGGCCCAGGCCGACCTCTACCCCAGCATCCGCCTGGGCGCGCGGTTCGGCTACGAATCGTACGAGAGCGGCAAGTTCGGCGACTGGGGCAGCCGCACCTGGTCCATCGGGCCGTCGCTGGACCTGCCCATCTTCGACAGCGGCCGCCGCCGCAGCGTGGTCACGCTGCGCGAACTGCAGCAGCAGGAGGCCGCCGTCGCCTACCAGCAGACCGTGCTGCGGGCCTGGCATGAAGTCGACGACGCACTCAGCGGCTATCGCGCCGAACAGCTGCAATATGCGCGCCTGCGGGAAAAGGCCGAGAGCGCCGCGCAGGCCCGCGCATGGGCGCAGGCGCGCTATCTCGGCGGCCTGACCGACTACCTGGCCGTCCTGGACGCGCAACGCGAAGACCTGCAGGCGCGCCGCGACCTCACGGCCAGCGACGGGCGCCTGCGCACCCGCCTGGTCGTGCTCTACAAGGCCCTGGCCGGCGGCGCCGAGACGCAGCCCTAGCCGCCGCGGCTACGGCCGCGCGCGCGCCAGGATTTCCCGGCGCAGCGTTTCGAGAATGCGGCAGAACACCGTGGCGGGCAGCGAGGTATGCGGGGCCTCCGGCTTGCCGGTATCGTGCACCAGGGTCATGCCCTCGGTCGCCCGCAAGGTGCGGCGCAAGCCCTCGCATTGCTTGATGCGGGCGCGGATGGCCCGCTCGATCAACTGGTGGTGTTCGGCCGAGCCGTACCGAATGCGCGCGCCGCCCCAATAGGCCCCGCTGCGGTCCGCCGTGTCGCCCAGGTGCTTGGCGTCCCAGCCGCTGGACAGGAACGCAGTGGCGCGGCGCGGATCGTCCTCGCGGAACTTGATCCCCTGGATGAACCCTTCCACCGAGGCGAACAGCTCGCCATCGAGCACGAACGGCGACAGGGGGAAATTCGACAGCGCCAGGCCGCGCCAATCGTCGGACGTACTGGAGATGTTCAGGCGAGATGCGGAGTTCATGGCACGCTTCCTTCTAGTGTCGCTGACGGCGGCCCCGATGATACCCCGTACCCTGCGCGGCGGGTCACGCAGCGCCGACGCGGGTGGTATGATGGATCCAAAATAATATCCACGCCGTTTCACCCCCCGCAGCCGCCCGCCGGGCCGCGCGCGGTGTGTATGATCGGCCCCCATCCTCGACGGCCATCCGGCCGCGCGGCTCTTCCAGGTTGACCAGGCATGACCGACGCTAATGCAGGACCCTTGACGCTGACCGCCGATGGCGTGACCGACGAGTTGCGCGCCCTGATCCTCGACGGCTCGCTGGGCATCGGCGTGCAGCTCAAGCAGGAGGTGCTGGCCAAGCGCTTCGGCGTCAGCCGCATACCGGTGCGCGAGGCGCTCAAGCGGCTGGAAGCCGAGGGACTGGTCACGCACGCGCCGCACCAGGGCTCGGTGGTCGCGTCGCGCTCGGTCCAGGAACTGCTGGAAACGCTCGACATCCGGGTGGGGCTGGAATCGCGCGCGCTGGTGCTGGCCATTCCGCACATGACGCCCGCGGTCTTCAAGGAAGCCGAGACCATCATCGCGCGCTACGACGCCAGCGAATTCCCGCGCGAATGGAGCGAGCTGAACCTCGAATTCCATATGTGCCTGTACCGCCCCAGCGGGCGGCTGCGCCTGCTCAAGACCATCGAGAACCTGGTGCGCGGCATCGATATCCATCTGCGTGCGCACCAGTCCTATGCCGTGGGCCGCAAGTCGCCCCAGAACGAGCACCGCGCCATCCTGGACGCATGCATCGCCGGCAAGGCCAAGCGCGCGCGCGACCTGCTCGAAGCGCACATCGAGCACACGCAGGACGTGCTGCGCAAGGAACATGGCCTGATCTGAGGCAGCGCCGCCCGCCTAGGGCCGCGCCAGCTCGCGCGAGCGCGCCTGCGCCTGCCGCACCGCATCGCGCACCAGCGTGCGCAGCGCCCCCGCCTGCTCGAACACTTCGATCGCCGCATGGGTGGTGCCGTGGGGCGAGGTCACCTCGCGGCGCAGCGCGGCGAAATCGGCGCCTTCCTCGCACTGCAGGCTGGCCGCGCCCAGCGCCGTGCGGGCCGCCAGGCTGCGCGCCAGCGCGGCCGGCAGGCCCAGCTGCTCGCCCGCCTGCGCCAGCGCCTCGCTGAACAGATGGTAGTAGGCCGGACCGCTGCCGCTCAACGCCGTCACGGCGTGCAGCTGATCTTCCGTATCGACCCAGAACGCCGCGCCCACGGCCTCGAACAGGCGGCCGATCGCGGCGCGCTGCGCGGGCGCGACATCGTCGCCGCCGTACAGCCCGGTGCAGCCTTGCCCCGCCATGACCGGCGTATTGGGCATGGCCCGCGCCACCGGCCGCGGCGGCTGCAGCGCCTGCCGCAATGCGCCGGCCGGCACGCCGGCCATGATGGACACCAGGCAGGCGCGCGCCAGCCGCGCCGGCGGCACGGGGCGCAAGGCCTGCTGCGCCATGGCCGGCTTCACCGCCAGCACCACCAGGTCGTAGGCCTGCTCCGGCAATTCGTCCGCCCCGCGCACCAGGCGCGCCCGCAGGCCGGCGCCATCGCGCCCCGGATCGACCGCGTCTATCCCTGCCAGCAAACCGGCGCGCAGCCAGGCTTCGCCCAGCGCCGCGCCCATCCGGCCGTAACCCAGAAACAATGCCTGCCTCATCCTCGCGCTCCCTGTCCGGCCGCATCAGGGTTTCCCGCAACACCGCGGCCCCGCCAGCCATGATTTAATTGGATCCAATAAAGGATACATTCTCGCCAACATTGGAATCGGGTGCAAGCCATGAATCAGCCGCAGGTCCAGCAGTACGACATCGTCATCATCGGCGGGGGCATCATCGGCTCCAGCGTGGCCTACCACGTGCTGGCGCGCGACCCGGCCGCGCGGGTCTGCGTCGTGGAGCCGGATCCGAGCTACGAGTTCGCCTCGGCGCTGCGTTCATCGGGCGGCTGCCGGGTGCAGTTCACCTGCCCCGAGAACATCGCCATGTCGCTCTACAGCCTGGACGTCATCAAGAACTTCGAGAACACCATGGCCGCCAATGGCCGGCCCGCGCCGGTCGACTGGGTGCAAGGCGGCTACCTGTTCCTCGTGCCGCCCGAGCGCGTCGCCATGCTCGAGCGCAACGTGGCGCGGCAGCAGGCCATGGGCTGCCAGGTCGACCTGCTTACCCCCGCCGAACTGAAGGCGCGCTTTCCCTCCATCCATGTCGACGACCTGGGCGCTGGCGCGCATACGCCGCAAGACGGCTGGTGCGATCCCAACGGCCTGCTGTGGGGCTTTCGGCGCAAGGCCGTCGAACTGGGCGCGGTGTATCTCAAGGACCGTGTCGTGGCCGCCGACGTCACGCCCGCCCGCGCGCGCCGCGTCACGCTGGAAAGCGGCGCGCAGCTGGACGCCGAAGCCTTCGTCAACGCCGCCGGCGCCTGGTCGGGCCAGGTCGCCGAGCTGTTCGGCATGCACCTGCCGGTCGTGCCGATGCGCCGCTTCGAACACTACTTCACGTGCGGCAACCCGATCGAACCCCTGCCCTACGTGAAGGATCTCAGCCGCCTGGCGTTCCGCTCCGAAGGCCGGGGCTTTTCCGGCGGCCTGGTCAACGGCGACGAAAGCCGGGGCTTCAACTTCGATGTCGATCACGACTATTTCGAGAACGTCGTCTGGCCGGCC
This sequence comes from Bordetella bronchiseptica, assembly GCF_900636925.1. Lineage (NCBI taxonomy): Bacteria > Pseudomonadati > Pseudomonadota > Betaproteobacteria > Burkholderiales > Alcaligenaceae > Bordetella > Bordetella bronchiseptica. The sequence goes on along the minus strand of NZ_LR134326.1, from coordinate 2,156,024 downwards.
GTGGCGCATCGCTTCCCGCCGCTCGAAGCGGCCAAGTGCCACCGCACCTGGTCCGGCCTGTACGAACAGAACGAGCTCGACGGCAACCCGGTGATCGGTGCCTGGAACGCGCGCCTGAAGAATCTGTACACGGTGGCGGGTTTCTCCGGGCACGGCATGATGCACGCGCCCGCCGCCGGCCGCGGCATCGCCGAACTGCTGGTGCACGGCGCGTTCCAGAGCCTCGACCTGTCGAAGCTGGGCTACGAACGCGTGCAGGCCAACCAGCCCTACCGCGAAGAAGGCATTCTCTGAGGGCTGCGACCATGACGATCTCCCCCGCCGCATCGCACGACGAACTGGCCGGCCACCTGGCGCGCTGCTCCGACACGGGCGCGCCCTGCCGGCTGAGCGCCGATCAGCTGGCCGCGCTGCTGGCGCGGCTGTTCGAGCGCGCCGGCGCCAGCGCCGCGACCGCCGCCGTACTGGCGCAAACCTGCGCCCTGGCCGAACAGGACGAGGCCCGAAGCCACGGCCTGCATCGCGTGGCCGGCTATGTGGCCACCCTGGGCACCGACTGGGTCGACGGGCACGCCGAGCCGGCAGTCATCGACGCCAGCGGCGCGACCATCATCGTCGACGCGCGCAACGGCTTCGCCCAATGCGCCCTGCGCGCGGCGCGCCCGCTCATCGAGGAGCGCGTGCGCCAGCACGGCCTGGCCATGCTGCTGACGCGCAACTCGCACCACTTCGGCGCGCTGTGGCTGGACGTCGAGCCCTACGCGCGCCAGCAGTGGATCGCGCTGACCGCCGTCAACAGCATCAGCCACATGGCGCCGCATGGCGGCACCACCCCGCTGTACGGCACCAATCCCATGGCCTTCGCCTGCCCGCGCGCCGGCGCGGACCCGCTGGTATTCGACCAGGCCTCCAGCGTCATGGCCAAGGGCGATGTGCAACTGGCGGCCCAGCATGGCCACACGCTGCCGCCCGACGCGGGCGTGGACAGGCACGGACAACCCACGCGCGACCCGGCGGCCGTGCTCGACGGCGGCGCCCTGCTGCCGTTCGGCGGCCACAAGGGCTCGGCCATCGCCATGATGGTCGAGGTACTGGCTGCCGCGCTGACCGGCGGCAGCTTTTCCTGGGAAGTCGATCGCAGCGCCCACCCCACCGCCCAGACCTCGCGCACCGGCCAGTTCTTCCTGTGCATCGACCCGGCGCGCTCGGCCGGCCACGGCTTCGCGGCGCGCATCGACCAGCTGGCGCAGGCGTTGTTGCGCAGCGGCCAGCAGCGCTTGCCCGGCGAGCGGCGCTACGCGGCGCGCAGGCTGGCCGCGCAACACGGCATCGCCATCGACCCGGCCGCACTGCTCGCGCTGCTGCGGCTGGCCTAGACACCCGTTCGACCCACTCTCTCCAAGGAGACGCCATGCAACCCCGACTCACCGCGCTGCACAGCGCCCTGGCGGCGCTGGCGCTATGCTTGCCGGCCGGCCAGGCGCACGCGCAAGCCGACGCCGCATATCCGGCGCGCCCCATCACCCTCATCGTGCCGTTCTCGGCCGGCGGCGGCAGCGACGTCGTCGCGCGCATCCTCGCCACCGGCCTGGGCAGCCAGCTCAAGCAGACCGTCATCGTCGAGAACCGCACCGGCGCCGCCGGCAATATCGGCGCCGAGGCCGTGGCCCGCGCCAGGCCGGACGGCTACACCCTGCTGTTCGGCAGCATGGGCGTGATGAGCGTCAACAGCCACCTGTACCGCAACATGCCGTTGCAGCCCGAACGCGATCTCGCGCCGGTGGGACGCATCTACGACACGCCGCATGTCATCGTGGTGGGCCAGCAGTCCACGCTCAAGAGCCTGCCGCAACTGATAGAACAGGCCAAGGCCCGGCCCGACGCGCTGACGTACGCGTCGGCGGGCAACGGCACCTCCACGCACCTGGTCGGCGCCCTGTTCATGCACGAGACCGGCACCCGGCTGATGCACGTCCCGTACAAGGGCAATGCGCCGGCCCTCAACGACACCATGGCCGGCCACGTGGACATGATGTTCGACCAGGCCACCAACTCCACCGGCCAGATCCAGGCCGCGCGCCTGCGCGCGCTGGCGGCCACCTCCCATGCGCGGATTCCGGACCTGCCCGATGTGCCCACGGTGGCCGAACTGGGCTATCCCGAGCTGGAGGTCACTTCGTGGACGGTGCTCGCCGCGCCCAAGGCCACCCCGGCCGCCACCATGGCCACCTTGAGCGCAGCGCTGAAGAAAACCCTGGCCGACCCCGCCATCAAGGAAAAAATCCGCCAGACCGGCGGGGTGATCAATTACCAGGACCTTCCGTCCACCACCGAATTCGTCAACCGCGAAACCGCGCGCTGGGGCGCCCTGATCCAGTCGGCCGGCATCACGGCCAACTGAGCGCCAGGACCCACCGGCCACCCAGGCAGGCGCGCAAGGCGCCCGCATAGCGGGCGATCTTGGCCGCCGCAAGACCCGGCATCCGGACCGGCGGACGCGACAGACCTGCGCCCTTGCCTGCCAAGTCATTCTAATATTAGAATTACAGAATGATATGGAAAACACCGGGCGAAATCTGAACATGGCCACCGTGAAAGACGACTTGCTGGCAAGCGGTTCGAACAAACGCTATGTCAACCTGGCGCACCTGCTGCGCATGCGTATCCGCGCCGGCGACTATCGCCCGGGCGACCGGCTGCCCGCCATCGATCAATTGGCCCGGCAGTTCAACACCGCCGTCGTCACCGCGCGCCAGGCCCTGGCCCTGCTCGAGCGCGACGGCCTGGTCCAGCGCCGCCAGGGCGTCGGCACCTTCGTCCTGGACGACGCCGTGGCGCCGGTAGGCCTGGAGCTTCCGCTGGACCAGGACTGGAGCGGCATTCGGGCCCTGTGGGGCGCCAGCCAGGTGCGCATCCTGGCCGAACGCGACCGGGTCGAGTGCCCCCCCGACTATGCCCAGCACGGACAGCCCGCGGACGCCTATTTCTACATGCGCCGCGTGCACGAGGCGCAGGGCATTCCCTATACCGTGGCCGACATCTACATCGACCGCGAGGTGTACCGCAAGGCGCCCAAGCGCTTTCGCCATGAGATTGCGCTGCACGTGCTGCCGCAGCTCCTGCCGCAGCGCAAGCTGGAGGCCTTCGAAATGATCCAGGTCGATGCCGCCGACGTGGAGCTGGCCAAGTGGCTGGATATCGCCGTGGGCGCGCCCGTCGTCATCATGAAGCGCGTCGTGCGCGATGAGTCGGGCCGCATCATCTACGCAGGAACGCCCGTCTATCGGGGCGACATCGTCCGGCTGGACCGGACCTTCAAACTATAAGTGCAATCAGCTAAGGAGAAGCATCATGTTTTGCCGCAAACTGGCCCTGGCTTTGGGCATGGCCGTCTCGGCCCTGTCGGCTGGCGCCGCCGCCGCCCCCTATCCCGCCGAACCGGTCCGGCTCGTCGTGCCCTACGCACCTGGCGGCACGACGGACCTGCTGGCGCGTCTCATCGCCAGCAAGCTGTCGGCCAAGTACGAGCGCCAGGTCGTCGTCGAGAACAAGACCGGCGCGGGCGGCAACATCGCAGCCGGTTTCCTGGCGCGCAGCCGGCCCGACGGCTACACGCTGATGATGGCCTCGATCGGGCAGTTCGCCATCAACCCGCTGATCTTCTCCGCGCCAGGCTATGACGCGGCCAAGGACTTCCAGCCGGTCATCCAGGTCACCCGGGTGCCCAACGTGCTGGTGGTCAACGCCGCCAGCAAGCTGGACTCGCTGCAGGACCTCATCAAGCTGGCGCAGGCGCAGCCCGGCGTGACCTATGCGTCGTCGGGCAACGGCTCGTCCAATCACCTGGCCGGCGCGCTGCTGGCGCACATGGCGAACATCGACATGCTGCACATCCCCTACAAGGGTTCCGCGCCCGGGCTGCAGGCGCTCTACGGCGGCGATGTGCAAGTCATGTTCGACAACCTCTCGTCGGCGCTGCCGCATGTCCAGGGCGGCAAACTGCGCGCACTGGGCGTGAGCTCCGAAACCCGCTTCTCGAAACTGCCCGACGTGCCGACCATCGCCGAGTCCGGCTTGCCCGGCTACGAGGCCTCGGCCTGGTTCGGCCTGGTCGCCCCGGCCGGCACGCCGGCGGCCATCGTCGAACAGCTGAACCGCGACGTCGCGGCCGTGCTGGCCGACAACGACGTACGGTCCAAGCTGCTGGAGATGGGCATGACGCCGCAGGGCGGCAGCGTGGCGCAGTTCCAGGCCGTCATCGATGCGGACATCCAGAAGTGGAAGCCCATCGTCCAGAGCCTCAATCTGGCCGTCAACTGAGGAGCAGCCGGTCGTGAATGTGCAAGCATTGTTAGCGCACGAGTTTCCCGTGCAGACGCAGTCGTACGGCGCGCGGGACTGCAGCCTGTATGCCCTGAGCGCAGGCTATGGCCAGGACCCGATGGACGAGCGCCAGTTGCAGTACGTCTATGGCGACGCGCCCAAGACCGCCGGCGGCATGGCCCTGGTGCTGGCCAACCCCGGCTTCTGGCAACGCCAGCCCTGGACGGGGATAGACTGGGCCCGGTGCGTGCTGGGCGAGCAGCGTATCGCGACGCACCGGCCGCTGCCCGCCGCCGGCCGCATCGCCAGCCAGCTGCGCGTCACGCGCATCACCGACAAGGGCCGGCAGTTCGGCGCGATGCTGCACGCCGAGCGCACGCTGCACGACGCCGACAATGGCACGCACTACGCCACGCTTTCCATGGTGACGATATGCCGCGGCGATGGCGGCTTCGGCGGACCGCCCGACGACTCGACGCGCCTGCCGGCCGTCCCGGCGCGCGCGCCCGACATCCAGACCGAACAGCCGACCTTGCCGCAGCAGGCGTTGCTGTTCGACCTGCACGGCATCGTCAACCCTGTGCACTCCTGGCCCGCCGCCGCGCGCCAGGCCGGCTACCCGCGTCCTTTCCTGCACGGCGTATGCCTGATGGGCCTGGTGCAGCACGCCATCGCGCGCGAGCTGGCGGCGTATGACACCGATGGCATCGCCACGCTGTCCGCGCGCTTTCGCGGCGTGTTCTATCCGGGCGAGACCCTGCTGCTCTCCCTCTGGCGCGATGGCGACCAGGTCCGCTACGAGGCGCACGCCAAGGAGCGCTCGACCCTGGCGGTCGAGGGCAGCGCCCGATTGCAGCCGGCGGGAGCAGTGCAATGACGGGAGCACTGCAAGGCTTGCGCGTCCTGGACATGGGCCAATGGATCGCGGCGCCCTATTGCACCGCGATGCTGGCGGACTTCGGCGCCGAAGTCATCAAGATCGAAAAGCCCGGCGGCGGCGACGACCAGCGGCACTCTTCCCCTTTCGTCGATGGACAGAGCGCTTTCTTCAACCTTTTCAATCGCAACAAGCACAGCGTCACGATCGACCTCTCCACGCCGGCCGGCCGCGCGCAATGCCGCGACCTCATCGGCAGCGCCGATGTGCTGGTCGAAAACTACCGGCCAGGCGTCATGGCGCGCCTGGGCCTGGACTACGCGACCCTGCATGCGGAGTTCCCGCGCCTGGTCTATTGCTCGATCTCGGGCTTCGGCCAATCCGGCCCCATGCGAGGCGAAGGCGGCTTCGACCTGGTCATCCAGGCCATGTCCGGCCTGGCCGCGCAGTGCGGCCCGACCGACGGCCCCGCGCACCGGCTGCCGATTCCCATCGTCGACGTTTCCACGGCCCTGTTCGCCACCATCGGCGTGCTTACCGCGCTTGCCGCGCGCCAGCAAACCGGCACGGGGCAATTGGTCGACGTCGCCTTGCTGGACTCGGCGCTGGCCATGGCGCCGCTGGAGGTCGCCGATTACCTGGCCACGGGCCACAATCCCGAACGCATGGGACAGGCCTCGCGCAACGCCGCGCCCTACCAGATATTCCGGACCCAGGACGGCGCCATTGCGCTGGGCGCGGCCTCGCAGGGCCTTTGGGAGAAAACCTGCGACCTGCTCGACCGTCCCGCGCTGAAGAACGATCCACGCTTCGCCGACAACACGGCCCGGCTGGCCCATCGCGCGGTCCTGGCCGAACTGGTCGAACAGGCCCTGGCCACGCAGCCGTCCGAACACTGGCTGGCGCGCCTGCGCGAGGCGGGCATCCCCGCCGGCCCCGTGCTGAGCTACGCCGACATTCTCCGCCATCCGCAGGTGGCGGCGCGCGAAATGGTGCGCCGGCCCGAAACCGCCGGCGCCGCCACGGCCGCGACGCTGGCCAGTCCGATACGCCTGTCCGATACCCCGGCCCGCTTCGTCAGCGGCGCGCCCGCCCTGGGCGCGCACAACGGGCTGCTGGCGAGCGGAACCCGGACCGGCCCGCCGGCATGATCCGCGCGCCCGCGCGGACATGCGCCGCGCGGGCGCCGGTTCAGCGCCCTATCCAGGCCAGCGCCAGGCCGGCCAGATAAAGCCCCAGGCCAAAGACCGCGTGCGCAAGCACGCTGCGCAGGCAATTCCTGAGCGGCGTGGGCGTGCGCGACGAAGCGAGTCCCGCTCCCAGCGCGGGCTGCATCACGAACCACGGCAACAGCACGGTCGCCACGCCCACCGCCAAGGCCGGCCCCGGCGACGGCGCCCGCAGCCATGCCTGGCCCGCGACGCCGACCAGCAGGCCGGCGAACAGCACGCCGGTCGCATAGTGCAGCCCCCAACCCAACGCCGCTTCGCCGCGCACCGCCGGCGCCTGCCGGATATCGGCGTGCGCAAACCGGCCATGGCGCCAGTGGCCCGCCCAGCGGCCCGCCAGGGCATAGTCCAGCACGGGCACGCCCAGGCGCCTGAGCGCCATCGTCCACACGTCCATCACGGCCGTGGCGCCCATGCCGACCAGCACGACGCGCGCCAGCATCTCCTGCGGTGCCATATCCCCTCCTGTGCGTTGACCCTCTTCATCGAGGAGGCCTATGATAGAAGTTGAAGTTAACTTTAAGTCAATGGAGGTCTTGCATGGATATTGCCGAAGTCGCCAGGCGCACCGGCGTTCCGGCCTCGACATTGCGGTACTACGACAAGGTGGGATTGATCGCGCCGGTCAGCCCGCCCGGCGCGCGCCGCCGCTATGCGCCAGCGGTGCTCGAGCAACTGGCTCTTGTCGCGCTGGGCCAGGCCGGCGGCCTGTCGCTGGACGACATACGCGCGATGCTGTCGCCGCAAGGCGCGCCGCGGGTGGACCGGCAGGTATTGCTGGCCAAGGCCGAAGAAATCGACGCCACCGTCAAGCAGTTGCAGGCCATGAGCCGCGGGCTGCGGCATGCCGCCGCCTGTCCCGCCCCCAGCCATGCGCAATGCCCGACCTTCAGGCGGCTGCTCAAGGCGGCGGCGGCCGGCGCGTTGAGCCGCCGGCGGCCGGCGTCAACGGGCGTGGCGCCGCGCTCGCCCCGCAAGCGCGCACCCGCCAGGCCATAGGCGGCAAGTCATCCCACCAGGGCGTCGAGGCCGGCGCCGGCCGAGCGCGGCAGGCGCCGCGCCTCCTTGGCCACATTGACCTTCAGCGCCATGCGCGCCACATCCAGCGTGGCCTGCGCCAGCGGATAGCCGCCGCGGGCCTGCAGCCAGCCCAGCACGTCGGCCAGGTGCCACAGCGAGGCGCTGCCCTCGTGGATGGGCGCCGGAAAGGTGGCGGGGTGCGCCAGCATCAGCTTGCGCATGTTCTGCCGCGACACGCCGACGATCTGCGCCACGTCGGTCAGGCCGACCAGGTCGGGCGCGGCCTCGATCAGCGCCGCCGTGGGCATGGCGCGGCGCACGTCGGCCAGCGCGCTGCGCACGGCCGCCTCGGCGCTGTCGGCCTCGCGGGTGAATTCGAGCGCCAGGCGGCCGGGCAGGCCCATGCCCACCAGGGCGTCGTCGCAACCGGCCTGGCCCAGACGCTCGACCAAGGCGTCCAGGTCGCTGTCGGCGTCGGCCAGCTGGTATTTGAGGGTGAAGAGGTATTCCATGGGTTACTCCTTGCTGCGGCACGCATGCGCCCGGCGATGCCTGGCGCAGTCATCCACCACGCGCCGCAGGGCGCGCGCGTGGTGGCCCGGGTTCCTGGGGGTGCTCCAGATGCTGGTGATGCAGAACTCGCCGCAACGGCATTCGCTGTCGTTGCATGGGCAGTACATGCGCCCCCAGGCATGGCCGCCCCGTCGCCGGATGTACCAGCCGTGCGCCTCGGCATGCTTGAGCGCGGCGTCGACGTCTTTGTCTGGGTGCGGGCAACGTGTCATGCGGTGTTTTTCAGTTTGAGGCGATCCGTTCAGGATGTCAACTGACAACCCTTCGATTACGACGATTCCGACCCCTGGCTGCGCCATGCGTGCCATTCGAGCCGTGTCCGTCCAGGCATGCAAATGCCAGGAATCGGGCCGGCTGCCCAGGGCAAGGGTGACGGTTTCGGCACGCTGTCCGGGCCTGCGGCCCGGCGCCTAGCGAGTGGCGGCGCGCGCCTTGCGGCCGGGCGGCCGGGCGGTCGAGTCGCGCACGACCACGCTCTCGTGCGGCAGGCACAGGCCCGCCTGGGGCGCGCCCCGCCCCTCGACGATATCGACCAGCATGGCGGTGGCCAGGTAGCCCATGCGCTCCAGCGGAAAGCGCACGGCGGTCAGCGCGGGGCTCAGCAGTTCGGCCACGATGCCGTCGGAGAAGCTGGCGATGGAGAGGTCGCGCGGAATGCGCACGCCCTGCCGGTGCGCGGCCGCCATCGCGCCGGCGGCCACGATCTCGTTGGTGGCCACCACCGCGGTGGGCGGCTCGTCCAGCGCCAGCAATTGGCGCAGTCCGTCCTCGCCGCCGGGCTTGTAGTAGCCGGCGTCGACCACCAGCTGCGGCACCCAGGGCAGGCCCGCCTCGGCCAGCGCGTCGGCGTAGCCCGCCACGCGGCGTTCGCCCACCCGCCGCTGCAGGCCGCCCAGGAAGGCGATGCGGCGATGCCCCAGTTCGATGAAATGGCGGGTGATGGCCGCCGCCGCGCCGCGCTCGTCGAGTTCGACGTAGGGATGCTGATCGTCGAGGTAGCGGTTGACCAGCACGAACGGCGCGTTCAGCGTAGCCAGCTCCTGCAGCATCTGCGCTTCGTGCCGGCCGGTGGTCACCAGCAGGCCGTCGATACGGTTGCTGCGCAACAGCCGCCCGGCCACCTTGGGGTCCTCCTCCTCGCCGCCCATGCCGCCCACCAGCAGCGAATAGCCGCGCTCCCAGGCGGCGCGCTGGGCGCCCTGGATGATTACGGGAAAGACCGGGCTGTTGAGCTCGGGCACGATCATGGCCAGCGTATTGGAGCGCGACAGGCGCAGGCCGCGCGCCTGCAGGTTGGGCGTGTAGCCCAGCGCCTCGATGGCCTGCTGCACGCGGGCGCGGGTTTCCTCGCGCACCACCAGCTTGCTGTCATTGCTGAGAATGCGCGAGACGACCGCGGGCGAGACGTTGGCCGCTTTGGCGACGTCCACGATCTTGACTACCTTGCGGTTGCCCGTAGCCTTGGTCGTCATGGCGTCATGCGCCCGGGTGCTCAGTCATGCGTCGGATTATAGGGGCAAGGCCCGCCCGTCGCCGCCCCCCGCAAAGGCCGCTGTCAGGCCACGGCCGCCTCCCGCGCGCGGCGCGCCACGAAAGCCGGCACGCTGTCGAGCAGCAGCCGCGTGTACTCGTGGGCCGGGGCGCTGAGCACCTGATCGGTGCGCCCCTGCTCGACGATGGCGCCATGGCGCATCACCACCACCCGATCGGATATCTGCGACACCACCGCCAGATCATGCGAGATGAACAGCATCGCCACGCCCAGCCGGTCGCGCAAGTCCTTGAGCAGCTCCAGGATCGACGCCTGCACCGACACGTCCAGCGCCGAAGTGGCTTCGTCGCACACCAGCACCGAAGGCTCCAGCGCCAGCGTGCGGGCAATGCCCACGCGCTGCTTTTCCCCGCCGCTGAGCTGGTGCGGATAGCGCTCGGCGTAGGCCGCCGGCAGGCGCACCAGATCCAGCAGCTCGTCCATGCGGCGATCCTGCTGGCGGCGATCCAGCCCCATCAATTGCAGCGGGCGGCGCAACACCTCGCCCACGCGCTGGCGCGGGTTGAGCGAGGAGTCGGGATTCTGGAACACCATCTGCGACTGGCGCCGCAGCCGGCGCGCCACCTCCGGGCTGGCGCGGTACACATCGTGGTCGGACAGCTCGACCGTGCCCGCATCCGGCGCTTGCAGGCCGACCAGGCAGCGGCCCAGGGTCGACTTGCCCGACCCGCTCTCGCCCACCAGGCCCACCACTTCGCGCGGCCGCAGTTCCAGCGACACGCCGGCCAGGGCCGCCACGCCTTCGGCGCGCGGCAGGCGCAGCAGCCTGGCCCAGCCGCCCAGCGGATGGGCGGGCCGGAATGTCAGGCGCACGTCGCGCACGCGCGCGATCGGCGCGCCGACGGCCGGCACGGCCGGCGCGCGCTTTTCCAGCAGCGGCAAGGCAGCCAGCAGCTTGCGGGTGTAGGCATGGGCGGGATGCCACAGCACCTGCTGCGCGGCGCCGGCTTCCTGCACGCGCCCGCCGTGCATGACCGTCACGCGCGAGCACATGCGCTCGACCAAACCGATGTTGTGGCTGATGAAGACCATGCTCAGGCCGCGCTGCACCCGCAACTCGTCCAGCAGGTCCAGGATGCGGGCTTCCACCGTGACGTCGAGCGCGGTGGTCGGCTCGTCGAGCAGCAGCAAGTCGGGCGAGCAGGCCAGCGCCGTGGCGATCACGATGCGCTGCTTCATGCCGCCGGACAACTGGTGCGGATAGGCGTCCAGCAACGTACTGGCGCGCGGCAGGCGCACCTCGTCCATCAGCCGCAGGGCTTCGGCGCGCGCGCTGCGGGCATCGGCGCGCCCGCGTTCGACCAGCGCCTCGGTGATCTGGCGGCCGACGGGCAGGCTGGGATTGAGCGCGGTAAATGGGTCCTGGAACACCATGGCAATGCGGTCGCCGCGCAGCCCGGCGGCGCGTTCTCCCGTGATGTCCTCGCCGTCGAAGGCCACGCTGCCGGCGGTGACCGCCGCGCCGGGCGGCAACAGGCCCAGCACCGTCCAGGCAATCGTGCTCTTGCCCGAGCCGCTCTCGCCCACGATGCCCAGCGACGCGCCGCGCGGCAACTCGAGATCCACGCCATGCAGCACCTGGTTGCGGCCGTAGCGCACCTCCAGGCCCTTGATATTCAGGATAGTGTCTTGGTGCATCTCAGTTCCTTTGCTCGCCGCGCGCATCCAGGCGCTTGCGCAGGCCTTCGCCCATCAGGTTGACGGCGATGACGGTCAGGCAGATCGCCAGCCCGGGCGACAGGGCCACCCAGGGCGCGCGCTCCAGGTAGGGACGCGCCTCGGCCACCATCAGGCCCCAGTCCGAGGACGGCGGCTGCGTGCCCAGCCCCAGGAAGCTGAACACCGCGCCCAGCAGGATGGCGAAGCTGACGCGCAGCGACGCCTCCACCACCAGGGGCGGCAAGGCATTGGGCAGGATCTCGCGCAGCAGGATCCAGGCCAGCCCCTCGCCGCGCGCGCGGGCTGCGGTGATGAACTCCTCGTTGGCCAGCGACAGCGTCATGCCGCGCGCCAGCCGGATCATGATGGGCGTGTAGATGATCCCCACGGCCAGCGCCGCCTTCCACAGGCTGGGCTCGGTGGACGCCAGGATGAGCAGGCCCAGCATGACCGGCGGCACCGAAATGACGATGTCCACCGTGCGCATCACCGCGTCGTCGATCCAGCCGCGCAGGTAGCCCGCCAGCAGGCCCAGCGGCACGCCCACGACGAAACTGAGGGCGGTGGCCGACACGCCCAGCAGGATCGACGTGGTGCCGCCATACAGCACGCGGCTGAACACATCGCGGCCGAATTCGTCGGTGCCCAGCCAGTGCTGCGGCGACGGCGGCAGCATGCGCGCGGCGGCGTCCATGGCGTCGAAATCGTATTGGGCCAGCCAGGGCGCGCCCAGCGAAACCAGCACGATGGCTGCCAGCATCAGGGTGCCCACGACCAGGGCCATGGGCAGCGGCGCGCGGGCGCGGCCGGCTTCAATGGGTGTCGAGATTTCCATAGCGGATCCGGGGGTCGAGAATGGCATAGGCGATATCCGCCGCCAGGTTGGCCAGGGCATAGATGACGGTGACCGCGAGCACGCCGGCCTGCAGCACGGGCAGGTCCTTCTGCTCCACGGCGAAGATGAGCAGGCGGCCCAGGCCGGGATACGAGAACACCGTCTCCACCACCACGATGCCGCCCATCAGGATGCCGAAGTCCAGCGCCAGCACCGTCACGGTGGGAATCAGCGCGTTGCGCAAGGCATGGCGGTACAGCACCGTGCGTTCGCGCAGGCCCTTGGCGCGGGCCGCGCGCACATAGGGCGCGCTCAGGGTCTCCAGCATGCTGGAGCGCTGCAGGCTGGTGACGTGGGCCACCAGGCCCAGCACCAGCGTACATACCGGCATCACCAGGTGCGACAGCCAGGCGCCGAAGCCGGCGGACAGCTCCACATACCCGGTGGCGGGCAGCCACCCCAGCGTGCCGGCCACCAGCAGCACCAGCACGATGGCGATCAGGAACTGCGGCAGCGAAATCGACAGCCACGAGAACGCCAGGATCAGCCGGTCCTGCCAGCGGCCATGGCGCACCGCCGCCACCACGCCCAGGAAAATGCCCAGCGCCGCCGTCAGCACCAGGGCCGCCACCGCCAGCAGCGCGGAGCGGCCCAGCGCCTCGGAGATCAGCGGGCCGACGGGCCGGCCCATCACCAGCGACTGCCCCATGTCGCCGTGCAGCGCGGCGCCGGCCCAGCGCCAGAACTGCGTCCACAGCGGATCGTTCAGGCCCAGGCGGGCCTCGATGGCGGCGACCTGTTCGGGCGAGGCGAAGTGCCCCGCGATGGTGTAGGCCACGTTGCCGGGCATGGCCTGCGTGATCAGGAAGATCAGCACCGCCATGGCCGCGACCACGAACACCACGTGCCCCAGTCGCCTGACGAGATAGGCCCACATGGCTCAGCGCGCCCCGCCGGTTTTCTCGACGTCGTACAGGTCGAGCCAGAGGAAGGGATTGGTGTGGTAGTTCTTGATGTCGGCGCGGTAGGCCGTGGCGACATTGGTCACGTAGCCGATCACGCCCGGCACCTCCTCGGTGAGCGCGCGCTGGAAATCCTGGTAGTGGCGGATCTGCTCGGCGCGGTCGGTGCTGGCGCGCGCCGCGTCCAGCGCCTGGTCCACGCGCTTGCTCGAGAAATGCCACATGCGCGCGTTCCACGAACCCGTGCTGTAGAACCAGGGCGACGTCGCCGCGTCGATCACCGGGCTGGCGAAAAAGCCATCCACATACATGGGCGCGATTCCCGCCACGCCAGCCGAATAGCGGTTGTAAGGCACCCGCTGCACGTTCAGCTTGATCCCCAGCGGCCGCAGCAGCTGCTGCGCGGCCACGCCCAGCCGTTCGCGCGAAGGCCGGCCCGCCGGCACGAAGATGTCCACCGCGAAACCCTTGGCATAGCCGGCCTCGGCCAGCAACTGCTTGGCCTGCGCCAGGTCGGGGGCAAAGCCGATATCCTTGTTGAACGCGGGATCGGTCGGCGCGATCGGGCTGTGGGTGGGCGAGCCCTCGCCGAACAGCGCGAAGTTCACCAGCTCCTTCTTGTCCAGCGCCAGGAACACCGCGCGGCGCACCCGCACATCATTGAACGGCGGCTTGGAGTTGTTCAGCACGATGCCATCCCAGCTGGCGCTGGGCACCGAGTCCACCACTACCGCGGCGTCCTTCTTCAGGTCCGGAATGGTCTCCAGCGGCAGGTTCCAGATCATGTCGATGCTGCCCGAGCGCAAGGCCGCCACGCGCGCGGCCGCCTCGGGCATGACGCGCATCACCACCCGGTCGATCTTGATGCGGTCCTTGTCGTAGTAATCGGGATTGCGCTCCAGCTCGAGCTGGTCGCCCGGCGTATAGCGCACGAAGCGGAACGGGCCCGTCCCGCTGGGCTGGGTCTTGATGGTGTCGATGCGATCCTGCGCCACCACGCGCAACTGGCGGCCGGTCAGCAAGCCGGGAAAATCGGCATACGGCTGCGTCAGGGTGAAATGCACCGTGGCGTCATCGGGCGCGTCCACCGACTTCATCACCTCCAGCTGCGTGCGGCCGGGCGAGCCGGTCGCCGGGTCGACGATGCGCTGGAACGAAAACACCACATCGCTGGCCGTCAGCGGCTTGCCATGGTGGAACTTCACCCCGGGCCGCAGCTTGAACGTCCATTCGCGCAGATCGGCCGACGGCGTCCAGCTTACCGCCAGGTCGGGCACCACCTTGGAGTTGGCGTCGATGCGGGTCAGCCCGCCGAACACCAGCCCGTTGAACACATACTCCTCGCCCAGCGTCGTGACGTTGGGGTCCAGGCTGTTCAGGCTGGTGGACAGGGCCACCTGCAGCGTCGACTCCGCCCGCGCGGCGCCGGCCAGGCCCACGCTCAAGCACAGCGCGGCCAGCGCGGCCGCCATCTTTCCCGTCTTGCTCATCATGCATTCCCCTTGTGTTGTGTGCGGCCGTGGCCGCTCTCAGGCAGCGCCGTTCAGGTAATCCCACCCGGCCGCCGCATGGACCTTGGCGACCGCGATGAACTCATCCAGGTCGACCGACTCGTTGCTCATCGCCATGCGGCCCGGCGCCGGGCCGTAGACGTACGCCGGCACGCCGCTGCGGCGCCAGTAGCGGCAATCGGTGGACCCGATCGATGGCACGGCCACCGGCCGGCGCCCCACGATCGCCTGCGCATTGTCGGCGATGAAGTCCACCATGGGATGATCGTGCGCGCAGACGTTGGGCGGCGTGCTGTGCCATTGCTGCACTTCCATCGAGGCCTGCGGAAACTCCGCCAGGATGCCCTCCAGCCGGGCCAGCACCACGTCGGGCTCGGTGCCCACGGGCAGGCGGATATCGACCTCGAACACGCAGCGATCCGGGATCATGTTGATCTTCAGCCCGCCGTTGAGCACGCCCACGTTCAAGGTGGTGCGCGTGACCACGTCGGCCGCGCCCTCGCCCATCGCCACGTCGAGCGCGCGGCGCACGTCCTCGCGCTGCAGGTGCGCCTTCAGCGCCGCCGGCAGGGACGGCTCGATCGCCTCCACTTCGGCCAGGCGGCCGATCAGCGCGGCCGCGATGCGGGTGGGGCTTTCGCTGCGATGCACGTAGGCGCCGTGCGCGCCGGCGGCCAGCACCTCGAACTTCAACCGCAAGGTGCCCTTCTCGGAAAAGCGGATCGTGTCCAGGCTGCTCGGCTCGCCGTTGAGCACGCAGTCGCCGCGCCAGCGCGTGTCGTTTTCCAGCAGCCAGCGCGTACCCCAGCGCCCGCCCGTCTCCTCGTCGGACACCGCGGTCAGCGCCACGCTGCCCGCCAGCTGCGCACGCCGCGCATACAGGTAGGCATAGGCGATCACCGAGGCGGCGGTTCCCGTCTTCATGTCGCAGGTGCCCCGGCCGTGCAGGCGGCCTTCCTCGATATCGCCCGACCACGGGTCGCGCGTCCAGCCATGGCCATCGCCCACCGGGAACACATCCATGTGGCCGTTATAGACCAGCCGCGGACCGGCGCGCCCACCCTCGCATTCGCTGACCACATTGGGCATGCTCTCCTGGGGGCCAAGCAGCTCGTTCGGCACGCCGCGCGCGCTCAGGAACCCCTGGATCACCGCCGCGGCGGCCCGCGTGTCGCCAGGCGGATTGGGCGACGCCGCCCGCACGAACTCCTGCAGGAACCCGATCAACACTTCGCGCTCGGCCTCGATGGCATCGAGCATGGCTTGCTTGGACATGGCCTCTCTCACGACGTTAGTAAATCGATTTAACGAATCGTACGAGCGTGGCCGCGGGACGGTCCATCATGGTTTTCCCGATGCGGGTTTGCTTGGAATGTCCATGCTCCAGGTGCCTGTCCCCGCGGGGACAGGCACCTGCCGATCGCTACGCGGCGTCCGGGCCGCGGGCCTTCACATCCGCTCGCCCGGCAACCGGCTTGCCTGCGCCACCCAGTCGGCGAACCGGGCCTCGTCGAATGGCGCATCTTCGTAGATATCCAGGTAGCGCACATCCTTCTGCTTGGACGCGCCCGGCGGCAGGGGTTGCAGCGAAGCGCCGCGAAAGAACGCGACCTTTATGTACTTCGTCATGCAATGGAAGCTGAGAAACCAGCCCTCGCCCTCGAAGCCGTAGAAGGGCGAGTTCCATTTGACGGCCTTGTAGACGCCGGGCACCGTGCGCTCGACTATCGCGTCCAGGCGTTCGCCGATCGCGCGCTTCCAGCCCGGCATGGCCGCGATGTACGCCTGCACGGGCGCATCGCCGTAGCCCTTGGCGATCTGCGGATTGCCGCCAGACAGCAGCACGACCTCGCCCAGCCCGCCCTTGCCGGCAGCCTTCGCGCCGCCCTTTCCTGATCCTTCGGTACGCTTGTCAGCCATCGCATCTCCTTGTCGCGCGCCAGCGGCGCCGGCCGCTAGTCTCGCCGCGCCAGCGCCAGAAAGACGCCCAGGCCCACCATCGTGGTTCCCGACACGCGCGTCAGCACGCGAGCGCGCGCAACGCGAGCCGCCTCGGATCGCAGCAGTCGATGGGCGGCGACCACCGCCATCACATCGACCAAGGTATTGAGCGTAACGCAGATGCCCCCCAGCAGCGCCAGTTGCGGCGCCAGCGGCGCGCCGGGATCGACGAACTGCGGCAGGAACGCCAGGAAGAACAACGCCGTCTTGACGTTCAGCGCCTCGACCAACACGCCCTCGGCCAGCGCGCGCCGCGCGCCCTGCGGCGCCACGACGCGCACCGCCGCCGGGCGCGGGCTCAGCCACATGCGCAGGCCCAGGTACACCAGGTAGGCGGCCCCCGCATACTTGAGCAAGCTGAAGGCCAGCGCCGACTCGGCGATCAGCACCGACAGGCCGAGCGCCGCCGCCAGCACGTGCACCAGGCCGCCCAGCGCCGTGCCCAGGCACGAGGCCAGTCCTTCGGCGCGGCCGCCGGCCACCGTGCGGGCGACCACATAGGCGATGCCGGGCCCGGGCGTGATGGCCAGCAGCGCGGCGGCAAGCAGAAAGGCCAGCAGGGACATGGCAGTGCCGGGCTCAGCGATGGGCCCGCTTCATTCGGCCCGCGCCATGCCCTGCGCCAGCGCGTCCTGGCCACGCGCCTGCAGCGCCTGGACCGCGCCCAGGCGATCGCGCTCGTCCTTGTTCTGGCTCAGCTTGCGCTTGCCGACCAACGACGTGATGGCGACTTCGATGCCCACGATATTGCGCAGCATGCTGTCGATGTACTCCGGCGTGGAGTCCGTCATCTTCCAGGGCCGCGGCTCGCCCGCCTCGTGCCGGCGCGTCAGCCGTGCGACCACGCCGCGCACGAAGCGCTCGTCGTCGCGCACCGCCAGCGTACCGTGCGCATGCACCACCTCGTAGTTCCAGGTGGGCACCTGCCGATGCGCCTCGTGCTTGCTGGGATACCAGTTGGGCGAGATATAGCCCTCGGCCCCGCGGAACACGACCATCACCGCCGCCCCGTCGGGACAGCGCTGCCACAGCGTATTGGCGCGCGCCACGTGGGCGATCAGCGTGCCATGCGGCCCGGCGTCGGGATCGAACTCGAACGGCAGGTGGTCGGCGTCCAGTCCCTGGGCGTCCTGGGTGACCAGCATGCCAAGCGGATGCGCGCGGATGATGCGGGCAAGTTCCTCGGGCCGGGTTTCGGCGAAATGGGCGGGCAGATACATGGCGGGCAGCCGAAAAAATGGATAGCGTCACTGTGGCGCCAAACCGGCATAATGAAAAGATCCAGTTCAAAGGTATTTAAATGGGCCAGTCAGGCAAGCCCGCCAGCCGCCCCAGCGGTCCCAACGGGGCGGGCCGACGCATCTACGACTTGCTGCGCGGCCAGATCGCCGACGGCACGCTGGCCGCCCGCGCGCCGCTGCCATCGACCCGCGCCCTGGCCGCCGAGCTCGGCGTCTCGCGCACCACGGTCACCGCCGTCTACGAACAGCTCGCGGCCGAAGGATTCCTGGATACCGCCCCTGGCCGCGCCGCCCGCCTCGCCAGCCCCCTGGCCGCGCCCGACCCCGACGCGACGCCCGCCAGCCCGCCGGCCGGCCGCCCGCTCACCCTGTCCGCCTGGGGCCGGCGCGTGGCAAATATCGGCACGCCGGCGCCGCTGCCGCATCCGCCGGTGCGTTACGACTTCCTCTACGGCGCGCTGGCCTCGCGCGACTTTCCCAGCCTGGCCTGGAAGCGCGCCTATCAGCAGGCCCTGCAGCGCCCGCCGCACAGCCTGAGCTACGCCCCGCCCGAGGGCGAGCCGGCGCTGCGCCGCGCGCTGCAGGGCTACCTGCGGCGCGCGCGCGGGATAGCCTGTGAACCCGGACAGATCCTCATCGTGCAGGGTTCGCAACAGGCCATCGACCTGTGCGCGCGGCTGCTGCTGGATGCCGGCGACGACTTCGTCTTCGAGAACCCCGGTTACCTGATGGCGCGACACTGCTTCGCGGCCACCGGCGCGCGCCTGCTGCCGGTCGACGTGGACGAGCACGGCCTCGACACCGAACAGCTGCCCGACACCGCGCGCGTGCGGCTGGCCTACGTCACGCCATCGCACCAGTTCCCGCTCGGCGGCGTACTGCCCATCGGCCGCCGCCGGCAACTGCTGCAATGGGCCCGGCGCCACGATGCCTGGATCGTCGAGGACGACTACGACGGCGAATTCCGCTACGGACAACGTCCCATCGACGCCTTGCAATCCATCGACACCGATGGCCGGGTGATCTATGTCGGCACCGTCTCCAAGGCCCTGTCGCCACGTCTGCGGCTGGGCTACATGGTGCTGCCGCGCCACCTCGTCGAGGTGTTCCGGCAAGCCAAGCGGCTGGCCGACCGGCACGCGCCGGCGCTGGACCAACAAGTCCTGGCATCGCTGATCGATAGCGGCGTCTACGAGCGCCATGTGCGCCGCATGCGCCGCGACAACGAACGCCGCCGCACGGCGCTGCTCGAGGCCATCGCGCGGGAATTGCCGCAAGGCGCCCGGGTCGACGGCACGGCGGCCGGCCTGCACGTGGTGCTGTGGCTGCCCGGGTTGTACGCGCGCGACGAGCCGGCGCTGGTGGCGACGGCGCGCGAGATGGGCGTGGGCGTGTATCCGCTGGCGCCGCTGCACGCCCCGGCCGGCGCCGGCCAGGCCCACCGCCCCGCCGGCCTCATCCTGGGCTACGCCAGCCTGGACGTCGAACAGATCCGGCAAGGCATCGCCATCCTGGCCGCGGCCATCGGGCGCACGAAGGACTGATGGCAAGCTCGCGCGACCCGGCCGGACGAGGCGCAGCAGCCTTGCCCTAGCGCCAGATCCGCAGCTTGCGGTAGCGGCGCGCCAGGTGGACGCGGTCGTCGACGGTGGAAAAGATCACGGCGAAGACGATGCCGATCGCCGCGCCCACGATGGTGTCGACCACCCGCTCCACCGGCATGTTGCTGGCCGGCGCGGGCGAGGCCATATAGGTCATCAGCAGCGCCATCGGCGTCACCGTGACCTGGCCCAGCGCATAGTTGAAGCCGATGGTCACTTCCGTGATGACCTGGCACAGCACCACCGCCGCCACCAGCGTCCAGAACGACGGGTCCTGCGCCAGGATGGCCCACACGATGCAGGCGCCGACGATGGTGCCGGCCATGCGCTGCAGGGAGCGGTTCATCGTCAGGTGCAGGTGCGTGCCCTGCATCACCGCCGCGGCGCCGATCGCCGCCCACGCGGGGTACTGCCAGCCGGCCCAGAAAATGATCAGGGCCGCGGCGCCCGCCCCCACCGCGATGCGTCCGGCGACCATCAGCTGCAACGATAGCGGCGGCAAGGGCGCGGCCGCCATCGCCACGGCGCCGTGCGGCCGCAAGCGGTCGGTCAAGGCGCAGGCCAGCCAGGCCACCAGCGCGCCCCAGGCGGTGGCCAGGGTCCGTTCCATGACCGCCGCCGCCGAATCCACGGGCGCCAGGGCCGCGCCCACCGCGAACACGAAAATGACCGCGCCCGGCCCGCCGGTCAGCCCCCAGCGCCACACGGCCAGCGTATACAGTCCGGCGGACAGCGCCAGCAGCAGCACCATGGACAACGCGCCCGCCCCCGCATAAGTGGCCAGCGACGGCACCAGCACGCCCGCCACCAGCAGCAGGCCGCAGACCATCACGATACGCTGACGGCCCTGCGCCGATGCGAAGCGCCCGAACAGCGCCGCCAGCCCACCAAGCGCGGAAAACCCGACCAGATGCGGCCAGGGCGACAAATGCGCGCTGACCAGCGCCACGAAAATCGCCAGCCCCGCCTGCAGGCCCGCGACCAGCGCCACCCGGACCGAGGCCGGCTGGGCAATCAGCAGGCTCTGCCGGAGCTGGTTGCCGGCAAGCAGGTGGCGCACGGACTGGCCGCGCGAGGCCTTGCGCCCGCCTTGCGGCGGCCTGGGCGCGGTTTTTCTTGCGGCGGAGAGTTTCCTGGAAGCCATGGGATCGATGCGGAGCTGGCGACCAGCCATGATACTGCGCGGCCCCCTGCCCGCGCGGCCGTCCTATTGCGTTTCGATGTCGGCCTCTTTGATGACCTTGGCCCATTTGGCGATGTCGTGCCGCATCAGCGCCTGCACGTCCGCGGCCGTGCCCTTGCGTATCGCAATGCCCTGCTGGACGAAGGATGCGCGCAGCTCGGGATCGTCCAGGATGCGGTCCAGGCCGTCGGACAGCGCACGCACGACGGTCTCGGGCGTGCCAGGCGGCGCCATGATGACGTTCCAGTCCAGCGCCTCGTAGCCGGGAACCGGGCCGCTTTCCGCGACGGTAGGCACCTCGGGATGCTCGGCGCTGCGCTCGCGGCTGCCCACGCCCAGGGCGCGCAGCTTGCCGGCCTGCACCATGGGCCAGGCCGCCGTCTGTCCGGTAAAGGTGAACGAGGTTTCGCCCGCCACCGCCGCCACGGTGGCCGGACCCGAGCCCCGGTAGGGAACGTGCGTGGCCTTGATGCCGGCCATGGAAGCGAACAGTTCGGCGGCAATGTGGCTGGCGCCGCCCACCCCGGCGGTCGAGAAGGTCAGCGAGCCGGGGTTCGCCTTGGCCTGGCGTATCAAGTCCGCGGTCGACGCGATGCCCGACGCCGAGGAGGTCACCAGCACCAGCGCCGAGGTGCAGATCATGCCGACCGGCGTGAAGTCGCGCGTGGGATCGTAGGGCAGATTGGGATACAGCGTCGGGTTGACCGATAGCGGGCCCGCCGATCCCAGCAGCAGCGTATAGCCATCGGACCGCGCCTTGGCGACGAAGTCCGTGCCGATGCTGCCGCCGGCGCCTGCCCGGTTCTCCACCACGATGGACTGGTTCAGCGCCTGTCCCAGCTTGGTGGCGACGGCGCGCGCTACCGCATCGGTGGTGCCGCCGGGCGCGAACGGCACGATCAGCCGGATGGGCCGGGAGGGGTAGGTCGGCTCGGCGGCCGCCGGCTGCAGGGCCAGAAGCACGCCGCAGGCCAGGCTGCCCAGCAGACCGCGCAGCTGTTGTTTGAATGCCATGGTAGGACCTCTTTTCGTTATGGACCGATGCGGCAGCGCGCGGCGCGCTTTGCCGGTAACCGCGATTCTGGCCAACCCTGCGTTGCCCACCTTGTACGTTCTTGCTCACTTTGCGGCGTAATGCGGGTCAACGATTGCATCTGCGCCATGCGCCGCGAATAATGGCCCGACCGTCCGCCATCCCCAAGCCTGCATGGACATCGCCGACCCCGACGCCCCGCCTCGCTACGCGCCGCCTGAAATCCCCATCCGCCCCGGCTGGCTGGCAATGCGCCGCGAACCCGTGCTGGAACCCGGCTTGCCCATCGTCGACGCCCACCATCATCTGTGGGACCGCCCGGGCCAGCGCTATCTGTTCGACGAATTGCGCGCCGACCTGCAGACCGGGCACAACGTGCTCGCCACCGTATACGTGCAATGCCGTTCGATGTACCGCTGCGACGGCCCGGCGGCGATGCGGCCCGTGGGCGAGACCGAGTTCGCCAATGGCATCGGCGCGCAAAGCGCCAGCGGGCTGTACGGCCGCCTGCGCGCCTGTGCCGGCATCGTCGCCTATGCCGACCTGTCGCTGGGCGCGGCGGTCCGGCCGGTGCTGCAGGCACACCTGAACGCGGCGCCGCAACGCCTGCGCGGCATACGCTGCATGACGGCCGCCCACGCCAGCCCGCACATCCAGCCCAATTCCGGCAAGGTGCCCGAGCACCTGCTGATGGCGCCGCGCTTTCGCGAGGGTTTTGCCGAACTGGCGCCGCTGGGCCTGTCGTACGACGCCTGGGCCTTTCACACCCAGTTGCACGAAGTGCTGGACCTGGCGCGTGCCTTCCCGCAGACCGTCATCGTGGTCGACCACGCCGGAGGGCCGCTGGGCATCGGCCCCTACGCCGGCCGCCGCGACGCGGTCTACGCCCATTGGCACGCGGCGATGCGCGCGCTGGCCGCCTGCCCCAATGTCAACGTCAAGCTGGGCGGGCTGGCCATGCACTTCAGCGGACTGGACTTCCACCTGCTTGCCGAGCCGCCGGACTCCCGGCAGCTGGCCCATGCCTGGCGTCCGTATATCGAAGCGTGCATCGAACTTTTCGGCGCCGGCCGCTGCATGTTCGAGAGCAATTTCAGCGTCGACAAGGGCATGCTGTCCTATGCCGTGCTGTGGAACGCCTTCAAGCGGCTGGCGGCGCAGTGCTCGGCGCAGGAAAAGGCGCAGCTGTTCGCCGGCACGGCCCGCCGCGTCTACCGGCTGCCGCCCCAGCCCTGAGCATCCGCCATGCGCCAGACGCCCCGCAAAGGATTGCCGCGACCGGTCCCGGCCGCGCCTACAATCCCCGCCATGGACAATATCGACATCAAGCTGCTGCGGACCCTGCTGGTGCTGATGAGCGAGCGCAGCGTATCGCGTACCGCCGACCGCCTGGACGTCAGCCAGCCTGCGGTCAGCCACGCGCTGGCGCGCCTGCGCATATTGTTCGATGACCCGCTGCTGCTGCGTTCGCGCGCCGGCATGGTCCCCACGGACCGCGCCAGCGAGATCGAGGCCCGCGTGCGCCGCCTGCTGGCCGAGTACGATGCCCTCGCCCACCGCCCGCAGCCCTTCGATCCGTCCGTTTCGGAGCGCCACTTCGTGCTGTCGGCGCCCGAGTATGCGGAGCATCTGCTGATGCCCCCGATCTTCCGTCACTTGCGCGCGCATGCGCCGAACATCCGCGTCGAGGTGCGCGCGCCGGATCCCGAGCGGGCCTACGAATTGCTGGAAAGCGGTGAGGTGGACCTGCGCATCGCCTGGCTGCGCAAGCCGGCGCAATCGCTGCGTTCGATGCAGCTGTTCCAGGACCGCATCGTCTGCATCGCGGATCGCGACCATCCGGCGCTCGACGGCACGCTCAGCCTGGCCGACTTCCTGCGCTATCCGCACGCGCGGCCCTGGGGCATGGGACGCAACATGTCGGGGCGGGTCATCGACGAAGCGGTGGAGCTATTGGGCAAAAAGCTGGCGCCCCCCTTCCTGGTGCAGAACTTCCTGACCATCCCCTATACCATCACCGGCAGCGACCTGCTCGCCGTGCTGCCCCTGGTGCTGGCGCGCGCCTTCGCCGCGCAACAGCCCATCCAGATACTGGAAGTGCCGCTGCGGCTGCCGCGCATGCGCTATGGCGCCTACTGGCACGAACGCAGCCACAAGGACGTCGGCCACAAATGGCTGCGCTCGGTGGTGCTGCAGGCCGCGCAAGGCCTGCAGGCGCCGCCCGCGGCTATTTGAGAATGTCGCCCACGCACATGTATTTGATCTCGACGTAATCGTCGATGCCGTGCCGGCCGCCTTCGCGCCCCAGGCCGGATTGCTTGACGCCCCCGAACGGCACGTGCTCGGTCGCCAATATGCCGACATTGACGCCCACCATGCCCGACTCCAGGGCTTCGGCGGCCCGGAATATCCGGCCCACGTCGCGGCTGTACAGATAGCTGGCCAGGCCGAATTCCGTGGCGTTGGCAGCAGCGATGGCATCCTCGTCGGCGTGGAAGCGAAATACCGGCGCGAGCGGGCCGAAGGTTTCCTCGCGCGCGCACAGCATCTGCGAGGTGGCGTCGACCAGCACCGTCGGCTCGAAGAACAGCCCGCCCAGCCGCCGGCCTCCCGCCACCACCCTGCCGCCCTTGGACACGGCGTCCTTGATGTGCCGTTCGATCTTGTCGACGGCCTCCGGTTCGATCAAGGGCCCCTGCGTGACGCCCTCGTCGAAGCCCGGCCCGACCTTCAAGGCCCGGACCGCGTCCGCCAGCTTCTCGACGAAGGCGTCGTAGACGCCATCCTGCACATAGATGCGGTTGGCGCACACGCACGTCTGTCCCGCATTGCGGTACTTGCTTTGCATCGCGCCCTCGACGGCGCTGTCGAGGTCGGCATCGTCGAACACGATAAAGGGCGCGTTGCCTCCCAGCTCCAGCGACAGCTTCTTCACCGTGGCGGCGCTTTGCGCCATCAGGATGCGCCCCACCTCGGTGGACCCGGTGAAGCTGAGGTGGCGGACCGCATCGTTGGCGCACAATTCCTTGCCGATGGCGATGCTGTTGGCGCCGTCGGCGGGCAGCACGCCCAGCACGCCGGCCGGCACGCCGGCGCGCACGGCGAGCTGGGCGGCGGCCAGCGCGGTGAGCGGCGTGTGTTCGGCGGGCTTGACGATGACCGGGCAGCCGGCGGCCAGCGCTGGCGCGACCTTGCGCGTAATCATTGCCAGCGGGAAATTCCACGGCGTGATCGCCGCGCACACGCCGATGGGTTCGCGCAGCACCAGCAGGCGGCGATTGTTGTCGAAGGCCGGCAAGGTCTCGCCGTTGATGCGCTTGGCCTCTTCGGCGAACCATTCGACGAAGCTGGCCGCATAGGCGATCTCGCCGCGGGCCTCGCCAAACGGCTTGCCTTGCTCGGCCGTCAGCAACCGAGCCAGGTCGTCCTGGTTCGCCAGCAGCAGGTCGAACCATTTGCGCAGGATGGCGCTGCGCTCCTTGACCGTGCGCGCGCGCCAGGCCGGCCATGCCGCCTGCGCGGCGGCGATGGCCTCGCGCGCGTGGGCGGCGTCGAGGTTGGCTACGTCGGCAAGTTTGCGGCCCGTGGCCGGGTCGTGCACGGCGAAGGGCCGGCTCGCGGCTATCCAGCGGCCGTCCACCAGGGCGTCGGTACGCAACAAGGACGGGTCGTTCAGCAACTGCAGGGGCGAAATGGTCATATCGATCGAATCAGAAGAAAAAAACCGTGGGACGCACCCACGGCCGGGCATGGCGTAACCCGCTAGGCGGATCGCAGGACCTCCAGCAAGGCCTGCAGCGGCGCTGCGTCCAGCTCGAAGCAGGCGCGCGCCAGGCGCTCGGCGGACAACGCAACCTTGCCGTGTGCCAGGCAGTCCGCGCCCTTTTCCACCAGCTCTGCGTCGCTGAGCGGAAATTGCGCGCTGCCGCGCAGGCCTTCCACGCGTATGCGATGGCTGACCCCGTCGCGCAAATGCACCACAACTTCCGCCCAGCGCGGGAACATGGGCGGTTCGCCCTGGCTCAGCTCCACTTTCTCGAAGAAGGCCTGGATAGCGGGACGCCGCACGGCTGCATCCTCGAAGCTGGCAAGGTTGACCGCGCCGTCATGCAAGGCGGCGGCCACGGCGTAGTGCATGCTGAACTTGGCCTCCAGTCCGGTTTGCGGCCGGTCGTAGATCAGCGGCACGGTCGCGCGGTAGTTGGTCTTCACCTCGACCCGTTCCACCTCGGCGAATGCCAGCGACTGTTGCTTGCGCAGGTCGAGAATCCCCTGGATGGCCCGGTGGGTGGCATAGCAGAGGGGATACTTCTTTACCTCGATGCCGGCCGCGTCGATTTCCAGGGGCAATTGACCCAGGGTGTCGAACTGCGCATGGATGTCCTGCCCATCGGCATACAGCACCGTATAGCCATGGGGGCCGTCCATGGCGGACATCGACGCATCGAAACCCAGCTCGGCCAGCAACGCCGCGCGCAGCGCCATCACGTTGGCCTGCCCTGCCTGGAACGGCTTGGACATGGTGCCGAAGTTCTGCCGCGTGCCGGCCACCTGCGAGACCAGGATGCCCATGGCATGCGCGATGCGCGCAGCGTCCAGCCCCAACAGCCGGGCGCACGCGGCGGTGGCGCCGAACGCCGCGATCGACGGCGTCGAATGCCACCCCTTGGCATATTGGTCGTCCACGATGGCGCGCGCCAGCTTGATGGTGACCTCGAAGCCCGCCAGATAAGCGTCGAGCAGCGCCTTGCCGCTCACGCCCCGGCTCTCGCCCAGCGCCATCAGCGCCGGAAAGATCGCAACGCTGGGATGCCCGCGCAAGGGCGAACTCACATCGTCGAAATCCAGCGCATGCCCCATGGTGCCGTTCACCAGGGCCGCCAGCTCCACCGGCAGGCGATCGCCGGTGGCCCAGACAGTGGCCATGCCCGGCGCGCTCTGGCCGCGGGCGTAATCCATCATCAACCGCGACGCCGGTTCGTCGGCGCCGGCGATCGCCACCGCGATCGTGTCGTACAGGGCGCGCGCGGCGACATGGCGGGCGGCGGGCGTGGCGCCGGCCGGGTCGAAACCGGCGACGAAAACGGCGATCTTCTCGATTGCGGTGGGTGTCATGGCTGGGGCTCCTTGCCGCCCGGCGCAAAGCCGTACAGGCGGGCGGGGTTGTCGCTGAGGATGGCGTTGCGCAGGCGCCGGTCGGGCACCCACAGCTGCAGCAGGTTGAGCAGGCCGCCGTCGTCGGGGATGGCGCCCGGCTCGCGGACGTGGGGCCAGTCGGTGCCCCAGACCAGGTGATCCGCGCCGGCATCGACCAGCGCATGGGCGAACGGCACCACGCTGGCATAGGGCGGCGTGGGGTCGCCCATGCGGTTGGCGCCGGAAAGCTTTACCCAGCAACGTCGCTCGCGCAGCAGGCCCAGCAGGGCCTGGAAGCCGGGGTCGCCGATACCGGCGGAAGTCGGCATGCGGCCGATGTGGTCGATCACGACCATCACCGGCAGACGTCGGATCAACGGAAGCAAGTCCGGCAAGGTGCGCGCATCGACCAGCAGCTGGATATGCCACCCGAATTCCGCGATGCGCCGCGCGATCTCCAGGACATCGTCTTCCTCGTTCCTGTGCCCGAAGATGAAATTGAAGCGCACGCCGCGAAAGCCCGCAGCATGCATATCGGCCAACGCGTCGCGCGTGACGTCGCGATCGACCAGCGCGATGCCGCGCCACTTTCCTTCGGAGGCCAGCAAGGCATCGCGCGTCACCGAGATATCGGTTCCGTAAGCGCCGGAGTGCACGATCACCGCGCGCTCCAGCCCCAGCGTGGACAGCAGGCGCCGATAATCGTCGATGCCGGCGCGCGGCGGGTTGAAGGTGCGCTTGGGATCGAGCGGATAACGGGAAACGGGCCCGAAGATATGGGCATGGGTATCGCAGGCGCCCGGGGGCACCTCGAACGCCGGCGGCGTATAGGCAGACAGCGGCTCCTGCGATTCGAGCAGGGGTTCGGCACTCGCATTCATACGGTAAACCTCATCTCAGCAAGCATGGCTCAGCCGGAACACCGGCAGGTTGATATCGGCCGATACCGGGCGGAACACCACTTCCACCGGCGCGTCGGCCCGCAAGGCGGCGCAGTCCGCCACATCCACCAGGTTGCTGATCAGCAGCGGGCCTTCGTTCAGCTTGATCACGGCGACGCGGTATGGCAGCAGACTGGCCACCGAGTCCCAATAGCCCTTGTGGAACTCGCACCACGAAAACAGGGTTCCGCGGCCGCTGGCGGGCACCCATTCCTGCTGTTCGGAAAGACAGGCCGGGCATACGGGGGCAGCGGGAAAATGCACGTCGCCGCAATGCCGGCAGCGTTGCAGCGACAGCACGCCGCGCTGCGCAAAATCCCAGAACGGCCGGCTCAGCACGTCGGGCTTGGGTAGGGGAAAACCAGGCGTCATAGGTGTATCCTCGTGGCGGCGCGTCAGTCGGCCGTGTAGATGATGGAACGGGTGCACGGCGTCGCCGCCACGTACTGCACGACGCGGCAACCGGGCACCTGGCGTTCGCCGCCGTCGCCGCGCGCCTGGCGCACGGCCTCCGCATTCAGGCCCCATCCCTGCATGTACGAATTGGAAAGATGGCCGCCGTCCGTATTGGTGGGCAGGCCGCCCCCCAGTTTCAAGCGGCCGTCGCGCACGAAGGCGCCACCCTCGCCGCGGCCGCAGAAACCCATGCCCTCCAGGCTGAACAGCACCGTGGGGCTGAAGTTGTCGTAGCACATCAGGGCATCCACATCCTGGGGCCCTATTCCCGCCATCCCGTAGACCTCGGCCGCGGTGTCCTGCAAGGCGTCGTACCAGAAGTCGCTGGAAAAATTCGGCAGCGAAGACTCGACGTAGGTCTCGCGCGCGCCGATGCCGGAAATCCTGACCGGCGGACGCTTCAGATCGCGCGCGCGCTCGGTGGATGTCAGGATCAGGCAGACCGCGCCGTCGTTGATCAGGCAGTAATCCAACAGGCGCAGCGGCGCGGCGATGTGCCGCGAATTTTCGTGGTCGTCGATCGTGATGGGGGTCTTCATCACGGCGTCGGGGTTCAGGCAGGCGTGGTGGCGAAAGGCCATCGCCACTTCCGCCAGGTCGCGCCCCGTGGTGCCATACTGTTGCGCATGGCGTTGGAACATCAGCGCATGGCCGGCGCCCGGCGAGGTGAAGCCCCACGGATTCCAGATGTTGGGGCTTTCGTCGCCACCATAGTTGACACGCCTGGAGCGTCCGATATTGGTATAGATCAGCGCGACGTAATCGGTCAGCCCCGCATTGAGCGCTGCCACCGCCTCGACGATGGAAATGCCGGACATGCGGCCATGCGCGGGCAGGGTCAGGGTCCAGCGCGGATTCAGCCCCAGCACCTCGCCCATGCGGGTGTACGACGGTACGCGGCAGACGCCCAGGCCGTCGACCAGATTCTTGTCCAGGCCGCAATCATCGATGGCGTTCTTGAACGCCCATGCGCCCAGGCCGTATTCGTCCAGCTCGGGAAAACTGCCATACGGCGTGGTGCCCACGCCGACCACCGCATAGCGGTCCTTCAAGGCGTACAACGGATTGGTTTTGCGGTTGCTCATGTCACGCTCCGGCGGACTCGGGTTCGCGGCGCGAAACGATCGCGTCCCGCTCCAGGGCCGCCACCTCCGCGGCGCTCAGCCCGAACATGCGCGTCAGGACGTCGTGGGTGTGCTCGCCCACCAGCGGCGCACGCCGCTGCGGCTGGGTTTCGGTCTTGGTGAACTTCAAGGGCGTGCCAGCCACCTGCACCTTGCGCGGGGCATGCGGGTAGGGGTCGATGTCGACCAGCATGCGGCGCTTGCGCACCTCCGGGTCGGCGAAGATATCGGCCGCGTTGTTCACGGGCGCCGCCAGTACGTCGTGGCCCAGCAAGGCGGCCATGACGTCGTCGCGCTTGCGCACGCTGGACCATGCCCGCATGATGTCGTCGATTTCGCCGCGGTGTTCGCGGCGCGCGGCGCGCGTGGCGAAACGCGGGTCGGCGCCCAGTTCGGGCTGGCCGATCGCGGTGGCGATACGCCTCCAGAATTTGTCGTTGGGTGCCGCCACCACGAAGTTGCCGTCGGCGGCCGGGTACATGGTGTACGGCGCCGAGAACGGATGCGCGTTGCCCATGGGCCCGGGAATTTCGCCGGTATAGGAATGCTGATACAGCATGCGCTCGCACAGCGAAAGCATGCAGTCGTACATCGACGTATCGACGTACTGGCCTTCCCCTGAACGCTCGCGCCATTGCAGGGCGGCCAGGATTCCTACCAGGCACATCGTGCCGGGGAAGATGTCGCCCACGCCCGGGCCGATCTTGTAGACCTGGCCATCGGCCGAACCGGTGATGCCCATGATGCCCGAGACGGCCTGCACCAACAGGTCCACGGTCGGCCGCTCCGGATAGTGCGTGCCCAGGGTGCGCCGGTCGCCGAAGCCGCGCACCGATGCATAGACCAGGCGCGGATTGATCCTCGACAGCGTTTCATAATCCAGCCCGTATTTCTCCATGACGCCGCCGCGGAAGTTCTCCACCACCACGTCGACGTCCTTGACCATGCGCAGCACCAGGTCGCGGCCGCCCGGGGATTTCAGGTCGATGCAGATACCGTGCTTGCTGCGGTTCAGGCTGTTGAAGAAACCGCCGATGTCCTGGTCCTTGGTCGCCGCGTCCAGGTAGGGTCCGCTGGTGCGGGTATGGTCGCCGCCGGGCTCCTCGATCTTGACCACGTCGGCGCCCAGGTCCGCCATCAGCATGGTGGCGTAAGGTCCCGCCAGGAACCGGGTGAAATCCAGGACGCGTATTCCTTGCAGAGGTCCCTTGCTCATGATCTTCCTTTGATTGATGCGTTGTTGCGAAAAAAAGGCTGCACTGTCCCGGCCCGCGCGGCGCGAAGCGCCTGCGGGCTGGAAACCGGTTGGGGAGAGAAAAGGCGGCCGGGCGGGGCCGCCCGGCATTACTCGGCGGCGATGCCCGCCGTCTTGATGACCTTGCCGTACTTGGCCAGCTCGGCATCGACGAACTGCTGGAACTGCGCCGGCGGACCAGGCTGGGACGGCTCGGCGCCCAGCTCGCGGATGCGGGTCTGCACATCCGGCAGCTGGAGCACCGCGTTCAGCTCGGCGTTCAGGCGGGCCAGCACCGCGGGCGGCAGGCCGGCAGGCGCCATCAGGCCATACCAGGCGCTGATTTCCACCCCGGGCAGGCCCGCCTCGGCCATGGTCGGGATCTCCGGCGCGGCCGACGTACGTGCCGCCCCGGTCATCGCCAGCGCCTTCAGCTTGCCGGCGCGCACCATCGGCAGCGCCGACGGGATATTGGCGAACATCATCGTCACCTGGCCGCCCAGCACGTCGGTCAGCGCGGGCGAATCCCCCTTGTACGGCACGTGGATGATGTCCAGGCCCGAGATGCTCTTGAAGAGCTCGCCCGCCAGTTGCGGCGAAGACCCCACGCCCGAGGAGGCGAAGCTGATCTGGCCCGGCCTGGATTTGCTCAGCGCGATCAGATCCTGCAGGGAGTCGGCCTCGACCTTGGGGCCCACCACCAGCAGCAGCGGCACCGAGGCGATCAGGCCGATGGGCGTGAAATCCTTGTCCGCGTCATAGGACAGCTTGGCGTACAGATTGGGATTGATTCCATGCGTGGCGGAATTTCCCATCAGCATGGTGTAGCCGTCGCCCGGCATCTTGGCCACGTACTCGGCGCCGATGATGCCGTTGGCGCCGGCGCGGTTTTCCACCACGATGCTCTTGCCCAGCCGCTCGCCCAGCTTCTGCGCCATCAGGCGCGCCAGCAGGTCGTTGGTGCCGGCCGCCGCATACGGCGAAACGATGCGCAGCGGGCGATCGGGCGTCCAGTCCGTGGCGGCGGCGGGAGCGGCCGCCGCCAGGGCGGCAACCGCCAGGGTCGCGGCAAGCGCTGTCTTCAGGCGCGTCAGATTGATGGGATACATGGGCGGCTCCTCCGGTCCGTGGTCGCCCGCCGCGGCATCTTGCGCGGCGCATGGCGGTTGTCTGGATTTCTGTGAGTAGCCAGTCTACGGCGCGCCGTGGGCAAGCCGCTTGTACGTTCTTGCGGACCTGAACGGCCAGTCCTCATGCGGTCCGGGCAAGTCAGCAATTTCATCCTATCGACCCCGCCCTGCCCCGGCCAGACTCCCGCCTGCGGAGCACGGCCGCTCACCCGTATGCCGTGCGCCGCCCCGCGCAATGCGGCGCCGCGACAGCCGGCCCGCCCCACGATACGGAGACCACCCATGCTGATACCCAAGACCCTGGCCGGATTCGCCCTCGCCGCGGCCGCCGCCATGCCCGCCCTGGCCCAGGGCGACGGCGGCCGCCCCGACAACCCATTGGCCGGCAAGACCGTACGCCTGCTCGTCGGCTTCTCGCCCGGCGGCACCTCCGATGCGGTGGCCCGCATCATCGCCGAGAAACTGGGGCCGCTGCTCGAGGCCCGGATCGTGGTGGAAAACAAGCCGGGCGCCAACGGCAACATCGCCGCCGCCGACGTCGCGCGCGCGCGGCCGGATGGGTTGACCTGGTACCTCGGCTCGTTCAACAATCCCGTCAACCAGGCCGCCGGACGCAAACTGCCCTTCGACTTCGTGCGCGACTTCGCGCCGGTGGCGATGGTCGCCTACGCGCCCAACGTGCTCATCGTCAATAACGACCTGCCGGTGCGCAGCGTGGCCGACCTGGTGGCGCTGGCCAAAAGCAGGCCGGGCGAGCTGACGTTCGGGTCGGCGGGCGCGGGTTCGTCGCTGCACATGGCCGGGGAACTGTTCAAGAACGTCGCCGGCGTGAACATGGTGCACGTTCCCTACAAGGGCAGCGCGCCCGCCATGACCGACCTGGTCGGCGGCCACCTGGCAACCATGTTCGACAACCTGCCCACGGCCATGGCGCAGATCAAGGCCGGCACCGTGCGCGCGCTTGCCGTCACGGGCAACCGCCGCGTGGGCTCGCTGCCCGACGTTCCCACCGTGGCCGAAACCCTGCCCGGCTTCGACGTCACCTCGTTCTTCGCCTTGTATGCGCCCACCGGCACGCCCCCGGCCGCCATCGCGGCCATCAACGCGGCCACCAACCGCGCGCTGGCCGACCCCGACCTGCAGCGCCGCTTCGCCGAACAGGGCGCCGAACCCGGCCCCGGCACGCCGCAGCAATTGGCCACGCTGGTGCGCGATGAAGTCGTCAAGTGGCGCGAGGTGATCGTGGCCGGAGATATCCGGCTGGAATGAGCAGCCCGCGCGCCGGGGCCCTGCGTTTGGGCGCGGGGCCCCGGCGGCCTGCCCTGTGCCAGGGCTCAGGCCAGCACCGAGGCCGGCAGGCGATAGACGCGCGCGGCCGTGCCCGCGAACAGGGCTTGCCGCTCCTGCGGCGTCGCGCCCCGCGCCAGGCGCTTGAAGGCGTTCCATACCGCGGCATAGGCCGCCATGCCCTTGTCCACCGGGAAGTTGCTTTCGAACATGCAGCGTTGCGCGCCGAACCGCTCTATCGCGGTCTGGACCCACGGCCGCCAGGCCTCGGCCAAGGCCTCGGACGACGGCGGCGCGTCCTGCTCGTGAAAGCGCAGGCCGCTGATGTGCATGCCCAGCCCGCCCAGTTTCAGCGCCACGTTGGGGCAATCGGCCAGCGCGCGCAGGTGATGGTCCCAATCGCGCATGACCGCGTCGCGCTGCCCGGCATACGGGCCTATCCCCAGCGGGCCGCCGGCATGATTGACGATCAAGGCCGTGTCCGGATACGCACGCGCCAGGTCCAGCACTTCGGCCAACTGGCTGTGGAAAGCCCATACGTCGTACGACAGCCCCAGCGGCGCGAGCCGCGCATAGCCGGCGCGAAACCGTGCATCCGACAACAAGCCTTCCGGCACCCGGCCGAAGCCTGGCGCCACCGCCGGCGAGGCATGCGCCGCGGTCATGTTTCGTACGCCCCGCAAGCGATCGGGCGCGGCCCGCACCAGCGCATGCAGCACCTCCTCGACCGCGGCGCCCAGTGTCAGGTCCGCGTAGCCCACGATCGCGGCGCAGGCGCGCATGGGGCCGTACATGCCGCTGGCGCTGCGGGCCGCCACGCCATTGACGAACTCGGCCTCGCCCACCGGCCGCATTGCGGCGGGCCCGTCCAGGCGGTACATCGAGCGGCATTGCACGTACACGGTCGCGCGTATGTTGTGGCCGCTGCCCGTGTCGCGCAGAAAATCCTCGAACATATAGCGTTGCCCGGGCCGGTCCCACAAATGGTGGTGGGCGTCGACAATGGGCAGGCCGGGGTCGAGGATCGCCTCGCGCTGCCGGTCCAGCCAGTCCTCGCGGATGGGGATATGGGGCGGTCCGAAGCGCGGCAATTCCGCGGACGGCGCCGTCAAGGGCAAGGTACTCAAGGCATTCTCCATGTTCGCAATACGGGCCAGACGCCGCGTCAACCGTTCTTTATGCCGAGGCTGCGGATCGCCTCGACCTCTTCCCTGAACAGCGCCTTGGCCGCTTGCTCGTAATCCTCGCTGTTGAGGTAGGCCAGCGGCATGTCCAGGCGTTCGATCGCGGCCTGATGCTGCGGCGAATACAGCGCCTTCCTGAAGCCGTCATGCAGCACGCGCTTGACGTCGGGGTCCAGGCCACGCGGCGCGACCAGGCCGTAGGGCGCGATCTGAGCGATATCCACGCCCAGCTCGCGCAGCGTCGGCACGTCCGGAAACCGCTTGACGCGCTCCACGCCGAACGTGGCCAGCAGGCGCAGCTTGCCGGCGTTGACCAGCTCGGCCCAGTACGTCGACGACGCCACCGCGTCGATCTGCCCGCCCAGCAGCGCCTGCGCTTCGTCGCCGCCGCCGCGAAACGGCACGTGCAGCCACTCGACGCCCAGCTTCTTGGCCACCTGCATCATGGTGATGTGCTGCGTCGTGCCCACGCCGGCCGTGCCCAGGGTCACCTTGCCTGGATTGGCCTTCGAATACGCGACGAATCCGTCCCAGTCCTTCCAGCGCGAATCGGCCCGCACGACGGTGCCATAGGAATAGCCTACCAGCTGGATGATCCAGCTGTAGTCGTCCATCACGTCATACGGCGGCTTGTCCATCAGCGCCGTCATGCGAAACGCCGTGGTGTGCATCTGCGTCAGCAGATAGCCGTCGGCGCGTTTTTCGGCCGCAATCATCTGCGCGCCCAGGATCCCGCTTGCGCCCGCCTTGTTCTCGATGACGACCGACTGGCCGAAATCGCGGCCGGCCACGTGGGCCAGCGCACGCAACTCGTTATCGGCCGCCGACCCGGGCAACCATGGCACCACCAACCGGATGGATCGATCCGGAAAACGCGACCGGGCAATGGCCGGCCTTGCGATCATGGCGGCGCCTGCCAGCGCCAGCAGCGCGCGCCGCCGGGGTTGGTGCGCCGAAGGATTTCCAGACATGCCTGCTCCCTGTCGTTCTGCGGGAACGCCTCGTGCGTTCCGGGCAGCCAGTGTAGGAAGCGACGGCAGCCGGCCTCTTGTACATTCTTGCGAAAATCCTCCGCGCGCCAGGCATGCTGCGCGCCCCATGAAACCCCGCATTGGCGCGGAGAGTCGACCGCCGTCCCGGCACAACATAAGCAATGCGGCATATTACTTATTCACCTTGCTTTATGGAGTGTCGGCGCCGGTTTGCCTAGACTGCCCTCATAACGAATTCCAACAACGGAGGCAGGCAGCGGCCATGGACAAGACGGCAAACCCGATTCCTCCTGGCGTTTCCCGGGAGCCTGGCGTCCTGTGCGACGGGCAAAGCGCCATACACGCCTGGCGCTGCGGCGGCGTGGTGCTGGAGGCGCATACGGGCATGCCCACCGCCTTGCCCAGGCACGCGCACGACACCTACCAGATCGGCATCACCACGCGCGACCCCGGCCAATACCTGTGCGAGGGCAGAACCTGGAACGCGCCGCCGGGCAGCGTCATCCTGTTCCATCCGGGCGACGTCCACAGCGTCGTCACGGTGGGCGTGCGCAATCGCCGCGACACCTCGCTGCTGATGTTCGTCGATCCGCGCCAGATGCAGGACATCGCCACGAGCCTGCGCGGCGTAGACTGCGGCCTGCCCGTATTCGACGACCTGGTGATACGCGACGCGGCCTTCATCCGGCGCTTCGCCGATACCCATGCGCGCACCCGCGCCCACGCCAATCCGCTGGAACAGGAATCGCGCCTGCTGGCCTTGCTGCAATGCCTGGTCGGCGGCTTCAGCGCCGGGCCCATCGCGCCCCGGCCGGTGGCTCGCAACCGCCGCAAGGCCCTGCTGGTGCGCGACTACATCGATGCCCATTACCGCGACACCCTCAGCATGGCGCAGCTGGCCGACGTGGCCCATACCAGCCCATACCACCTGAACCGCCTGTTCGCGCGCGAGATCGGCATTCCGCCGCACGCCTACCAGACGCAGCTGCGCGTCGAGCGCGCCAAGCGCCTGCTGCTGCGCGGCACGTCGATCACCGACGCCGCCCTGTCCACCGGCTTCTTCGACCAGAGCCATTTCACGCGCTATTTCAAGCGCATCGTCGGCGTGCCGCCGCGCCGCTACACCTCGCCCGCCGCCTGGCATCCGCCGCGCGGCCAGGCTGGCTAGCCTCGGTCCGCCGCGCCGCTCACAGCGTGTAGCGCCGATCCTGCACGGGTACGATGGCCTGCCAGTTCAATTCGCGCTGGATGCGCTCGCGCAGGGCTTGCGAGGCCTGCGGCTCGCCATGGACGATGAAGACCCGTCGCGGCGCCTCCTGAAAGCCCGCCAGCCAGCGCATGAGTTCATCGCTGTCGGCATGCGCCGACAGCATCGGCAGCTCGGCGACTTCGGCCCTGACCGGCATCCACTGCCCGTAGATCCTGGTTTCGGTGGCGCCATCGAGCAGCTTGCGGCCGCGCGTGCCGGCCGCCTGGAAACCGGCGAACAGCAAGGTATTGCGATGGTCGGCGCCGAAGGCGGCCATGTGGTGCAGGACCCGGCCGCCGGTTGCCATGCCGCTGGCCGAGATGATGACCTTGGGATAGCGGTTGGCCGACAACGCCTTGGAACCCTCGACGTCGCGCACATAGGTCACGGCCGCGCAGGCGGCCTCGCAGTCCTGCGCGCTCAGCTTGTGTTCGCTGGCGTGGCGCGCCAGCAGTTCGGTGGCGCTGGTCGCCATGGGGCTGTCCAGGTAGACCGGAACGTTGTGCAGCCGGCCCGCCTGGCGCAGCTTCCACAGCGCATGGATCAGGGTCTGCGCCCGGCCCACGGCGAAGGCGGGAATGACGACGGTGCCGCCGCGCAGCACGGTACGCTCGATGACCGCGCCCAGCGCCTCGACGGGATCGGCGGCGTCATGGCGCCGGTTGCCGTAGGTGGATTCGATGACGAGGTAGTCGGCGTTGCGCACATCTTCGGGATCGTGCATCACCGGGTCGTTGTAGCGGCCCAGATCGCCGGAGAAAACCACGCGCATGCCGCCGATGTCGATCTGCGCCGTGGCCGCGCCCAGGATATGCCCGGCGCGGCGCAATGTCAGCGTCGCGCCGCCCGGCAAGGCGGTCTCCCGGTGCAGCGCCACGTCGGAGAAGCGCGCCAAGGCGCGTTCGGCGTCGACCACGCGATAAAGCGGCAGCGCCGGCGCGTGGCGGGAATACCCCTTGCGGTTGGCGAACTCCGCGTCCTTCTCCTGCAGGTTGGCGCTGTCGAGCAGGATCAGCTCGGCCACATCGCGGGTCGCCGGCGTGGCGTGGATCCTGCCCCGGAAGCCTTCGGCCACCAGCCGCGGCAGGTAGCCGCAGTGATCGAGATGGGCGTGGGTCAGCACCACCGCGTCGACATCGGCCGGCGCGACCGGCAAGGGCTGCCAATTGAGTTCGCGCAGGTTCTTCAGCCCCTGGAACAGGCCGCAGTCGACCAGCAGGCGGGTGTCGCCGTGGCGCAGCAGGTGCTTGGATCCGGTGACGGTGCCAGCGCCGCCCAGGCAGGTCAGTGTAAGCATGGTTGCTTCCTCCGAATGGCCGCGCCGCCAGGCGGGTCATCCTGATTATGGATCAGACGGGCCGGGTCGGTAGAATCGGCCCCACCGTACCACTCTCCGCAAAGACGCTGCATGGCTTCCTCCCCTGCCGATACGCCCCACCGAAACTGGCTGCGCTGGCTGCCCGGACTGGCCGTATTGAAGACCTACCAGGCCGCCTGGCTGCCGCGCGACCTGGCCGCCGGCCTGGTGCTCACGGCCATGCTGGTGCCGGTGGGCATCGCCTATGCCGAAGCGTCGGGCGTGCCGGGCGTCTATGGCCTGTACGCCACCATCGTCCCGCTGCTCGCCTACGCGCTGTTCGGCCCCAGCCGCATCCTCGTCCTGGGTCCGGATTCGGCGCTGGCCGCGCCCATCCTCGCGGTCGTGCTCAGCGTCTCGGAGGGCGACCCCATGCGCGCGGTGGCCACGGCCAGCCTCATGGCCATCGTCTCCGGGCTGTTCTGCATCATCCTGGGCCTGCTGCGGCTGGGCTTCATCACCGAGCTGCTGTCCAAGCCCATCCGCTACGGCTACATGAACGGCATCGCGCTGGTCGTGCTGGCGAGCCAGCTGCCCAAGCTGTTCGCCATCCCCACCGACGACGGCGGCCCGCTGCGCGAACTCTGGCAGCTCGCGCAGGCCGTGCTCGACGGCAGGACCAACGGATACAGCCTTGCGGTGGGAAGCGCGACCCTGGGCCTCATCCTGCTGCTCAAGCGCTTCAAGCGCCTGCCCGGCATCCTGATCGCCGTCGTCCTGGCCACGCTGGCCGTCAGCCTGTTCGGCCTGGACGGCCGCGGCGTCCAAGTATTGGGCGAGATCCCGCAGGGGCTGCCCGGTTTCACCATACCGTGGCTCAGCAACGCCGACCTGGCCAGGATCGTGCTGGGCGGCTGCGCCGTCGCCCTGATCTCGTTTGCCGACACCAGCGTGCTTTCGCGCACCTACGCCGCGCGCACGCATACGCGCGTCGACCCGAACCAGGAAATGGTCGGCCTGGGCGTGGCCAACCTCGCGACCGGCTTCTTCCAGGGCTTTCCGGTCAGCAGCAGCGCCTCGCGCACGCCCGTGGCCGAAGCCGCGGGCTCGCGCACCCAGCTGGCCGGCGTGGTCGGCGCGCTGGCCGTGGCCGCCCTGCTGCTGGCCGCGCCCAACCTGCTGCGCCACCTGCCCAGCAGCGCCATGGCCGCCGTCGTGATCGCCGCGGCCATCGGCCTGTTCGAATTCAAGGACCTGCGGCGCATCTTCCGCATTCAGCAATGGGAATTCTGGCTGTCCATGCTGTGCTTTGCCGCCGTGGTCGCATTCGGCGCCATCCCCGGCATCTGCCTGGCCGTCGTGGTCGCCGTCCTCGAATTCCTCTGGGACGGCTGGCGGCCGCACTTCGCCGTGCTCGGCCGCGTGCCCGACCTGCGCGGCTACCACGACCTCAAGCGCTACCCGCACGCCGCGCTGATCGACGGCCTGGTGCTGTTCCGCTGGGACGCGCCGCTGTTCTTCGCCAATGCCGAACTGTTCCAGCAGCGGCTGCTGGAAGCCGTGCAAGCCTCGCCCACCCCGGTGCGACGCGTCGTGGTCACGGCCGAGCCCGTCACCAGCGTCGACGTCACCTCGGCCGACATGCTGCGCGAGCTGAGCCATCACCTGGCCGAGTCCGGCATCGCCCTGCACTTCGCCGAAATGAAGGACCCCGTGCGCGACAAACTCAAGCGCTTCGAACTGTCCGAGGTATTCGGCGCCGACCGCTTCCATCCCACGGTGGAGAGCGCCGTGGACGACTACCTGAAGCCGCCCCCGCAAGGGACCATCGACCCGTAGCCCAGGTAGTGGTAGCGTTGAACCTGACGGCTGACGCCTCCCCCGCGGAGAACCCCGATCATGTTCAAGCGCCGCCTCCTCCGGGCCGCACTGCCCCTCCTGCTGCTCTCGCTGGGAGGCTTCGGCGCCTGGCTGATCAGCCTGCCGTCCGCTCCCGCCGGCCTGGCCAGCCCGCCCATCGCGGCCAGCGAAACAACCGCCCTGCTGGCCTCGCTGGCGCCCACCCGGCGGCAACGGCCGCTCATCGCCGTCGTCGGCATCAACGACGCCACCGAAACCACCGACTACCTGGTGCCCACCGGCATCCTGCGGCGCGCCGACGTGGCCGACGTCGTCACGCTGGCGACCGGCCCCGGCCCGGTCAGACTGTTTCCGGCGCTCACCGTCAAAGCCGACGCGACCCTCGACGCCTTCGACGCGCGCAACCCCGCCGGCGCCGACTACGTCATCGTCCCCGCCATGAGCCGCGACGACGACCCCGCCGTGCTCGCCTGGCTGCGCGAGCAGGCGCGCAAGGGCGCAACCATCATCGGCGTGTGCGCCGGCGCCAAGGTCGTCGCCGCCGCGGGCCTGCTCGACGGCAAGCGCGCCACCACCCACTGGTACTACCTGAAGGAACTGCTAGGCCGGCACCCGTCGATCCGCTACGTCGCGGACCGGCGCGTGGTGGCCGACCGCGGCGTCGTCACCACCACCGGCGTCACCGCGTCCATGCCCATGACGCTGCTGCTGATCGAAGCCATCGCCGGGCGCCACAAGGCCCGCGCCGTCGCCCAGGATCTGGCCATCCCCGCCTGGGATATCCGCCACGCCAGCGGCGCCTTCGCCCTGACACGCCCGTTCGCGACCACCGTGCTCGGCAACGTGCTCGCGTTCTGGAACCGCGAGCAAATCGGCATCGAACTGCGACCCGGCATGGACGAAGTCTCGCTGGCCCTGGCCGCCGACGCCTGGTCGCGCACCTACCGCTCCCAAGCCGTCTCCTACGCCCAGGCATCCGGCGCCATCGCAACCCGCAACAGGATCCGCGTCATCCCCGACGCGGCGGCCGCCGACTGGCCGGCCACGCGGCGCATCGACACCTACACCGACCAGGCGCCGGCGCAAACCCTGGACCGGACCCTACGCGCCATCGCCGGCCGCTATGGCGCGCCCACCGCCAGCGTCGTCGCCATGCAACTCGAATACCCGTGGCGCGGCGCGTCCGCGGCAACGGCTTGGCGTGCGACATCCGCGTACGCTGGGCGTGTTCTTTCGCATGCCGCAGCCCCGCTATTGCCCGCCAGCGCCGCGCCTCAATACCTTGAGCTCTCCGGAAATGCCATCCAGCTCGACCACGTCACCCGTTCGCACCGCCGACCTGGGACTTTCCCGAAAGCCATCCATGATGGGCAGCCCGGCTAGCGCGGCGCCCTGCACGAATACGGGATTGGTCGTGTCGCAAACCAACGCAATAGGCGCCGTCCCCCTGGACTTGAGGTTCAGCAACGCCCAACCAGTGGCGACTCCGCCTTTCGTGTTCTTGAAAATCAGCACCTTGCCAGAAATGCTTTGACCATAGAGGTCATGCGACGGGCGCACGACCTTGCCGGTCGACGCATCGACGTCATACCGCATACTGATGGCGTCGTTCGAGACCAGCGCCTCGCCCATCACCTTGTCGGGAAGGCTGCGCAGGGCCCTCAATACCGGAAGGTCTCTATTCATCGCGAGGCTCCGTAGCGGCGCGGATGCAGTCCTCCAGGCGACACAACTGTATCTGGTAGCCGTGCCCACCCATTATGTTGGCCAGCTTCGCGGAATTCGTCGTCAGACGTGAGAAGCGATTCAGAGAAGCCAGAATCCGCGGAGTCAGCAGGTAAAAACAGACACCTGTCAGGATTTCCACGCCCGCGGCAATCAGCCTGTTCTTGACGCCGCTGGCCTCGATCTCGGCGACCACTGACTCGGGCGCCGTGACGAACATGCGCACGCCGGCCGCTACATTCTTTCCCAGCATGGCGTCGGCGATCAGCGTCAATTCTTGGGCGGAGAGTTGCGGCGCGCTGAACACCACGATGTCCGGATGCACGAAGTCCGCATCATAGGCCTGAAAGACGCGCTCCAGCGCGTCTGCTTCCACATCCAGGATCCTGATATTACGCTCGGCGCTAAGCGTGGACGCCAGGTCCGGCGCTTCCGGCGTCACGCCCACGATGTGAAACATCGCAATCGAGCCAAAACTGGCCAGCGCCGCACCCAGATGCTTGAGTGCATCGCTGTCGGGGCGAACGTCAATCCCGGTGAAAACGGGAACATCCCAATAGCCGTTCATGGTCTTGCCAACCAGGCAGCCCAGCGCTCCCCATTCCGCCAACTCACGCGGCGCAGCATGCACGCGGACGATGACGTTCGCCTTGCGCGGCTCGTCCAGATGAAAACCATAACGGGGCACGCGTCCGGTCATGGACGCGGCCAGGGCCGACGGCCCGGCCTCAAAGTTCGAGCGCGCACCGTAAACCGAATTGGCGTAGATGACCGAGCCTGTGTCACCCCACCCCAGGTGCTCGCCCAGGCCGGGCTGCATGTGGGTCTGGTAGATGATGCAGTTGTTGCATTGCTTGAAGCCCATTTCGCCGAAGGCGGCGACCGTGCGCGTCTCGATCTCGATGGCGCCGGGGTCCTGCCGTAGCCTGGCGCCGTGGAACTCGACGCCACGCGGGTCCGTAATCGTATGCGTGGCGCATGAACCGCCCTGGCGCGCAATGTGCTCCAGGAACTCCGTGCCTACGACGCCCAGCTCCTCCACGTCGCCCGATACATGTACGGAACTTACTTCGACCATGTCTTCGGCGCCGAAGTATTCACCGACCTGTTTCTGCAACTGCAGGGCCCACTGCAACACCGGCCCGCGTCGGCCATCCAGCATGGCTTGCTCTTCCAAGGTCAAATTCATGATGTGCTCAGCGTGAAGGATTGGGATGGTATTTGCGCGCCCAGCGACCAATGATTAGGTCGAATATCCGATCGGCCCCGTATCCCAGGCAGCCCAGCACGAAGATCCCGACGAAGATCTTGTCCGTCGCCATCCAGAGCCGCGAATTGAGGATCAGGTAGCCGATGCCGGATTCCGCCGCGAGCATTTCGGCGGCGATGACGGTCATGAAGGAGATCCCCATGGAGACGCGCATCCCGGTAAGAATGGGGCTCACCGTCGAGGGAATGATGACGTGCCTGAAGATCTGCCAGCGTGTCGCGCCGAACATCTGCGCCGCGCGAATCTTGTTGACATGCGCGTCGGCCACCCCCGCGACGGCACTCAGGGCGACCGTAAAAACGGTTCCATAGACGATGATGAATATCTTGGACGTCTCACCCACACCAAACCAGATCATGGCCGGAGACACCCACGCGATGGGAGGAACGAAGCGGAAGAACTGCAAATAGGGATTGAACGCCGTACGTACCATGGGGAAGTAGCCGATGAGCAACCCCACTACGATGCCGATCGCTGACCCGATGGTGAAACCGGCCACGATGCGGGCCAAGCTGACGGCGGCGTCCACGATGATCGAGCCGGACTCCAGCATCCGCACGCCTTCCTGCAGCGTGGCCTGAGGCCCCGGAAAGAGAATGGATGGAAACAGGCTGCCGCTGGCCCAGGCCCAGACGGCCAGGCCGCAAAGAATCGAGACGATGAAAATGGTCAGGTGCTGAAGTTTGCCTGGAGTTGACTCCGGCAGGACATACGCTTTCATGCCAACGCTCCTTCCAGTCGAGCGCCACGAGCGGCGGCGACCTCTTCGCTGATCAGTCGGCTGATGCGGTTGTACATCTGGCCGAAGTCGGGATGGCCCCGGTCTCTCGGCCGGGGCTGGCTGCAGGTCACCACCTCCTTGACGCTGGAACTCGGTCCCGCTCGCATCACCACGATGCGGTCCGCCAACGCTACGGCTTCCGCAATGTCGTGCGTGACGAAGAACACAGTGCGATGGGTCTGCCTCCAGATCTCGACCAGTTCGTCCTGCAAGGTCGCGCGCGTCTGCGCGTCGAGCTGGCCGAAAGGCTCGTCCATCAGCAGGACCTCTGCGTCGCACGCCAGCACTCTCGCGATATTGACGCGCTGCTTCATGCCGCCCGACAGTTGCGAGGGAAACTTGTTCTCCTGCCCGCGCAGGCCCACGATATCGAGATAGGCGCGCGCCTTCTGGCGGCGTTCCCGCGGCGGCACGCGGGCAATGCGCAAACCGAACTCCACGTTCTCCAGGGCAGTCAGCCAGTGATACAGGGAGTCGTCTCCCTGGAAGACGACGCCGCGCTCCATGCCCGGCCCCTCGATCGGCTTGCCGTTCAACGAAATGGCGCCCCGGTCCGGGCGTTCGAACCCGGCAATCAGGTTGAGCACGGTCGTCTTGCCGCAGCCGCTGGGGCCAAGAATGCAGACGAACTCGCCGCGCCGAAGCTGCAGGGACATCCCGCCGAGCACATCTGGGTCCCCAGGCTTGGCGCCCGGGTGCTTGAACCGGACGTCATCCAGGACCAGATAATCGAATTCCATGACACCCCCCTTGTTCACGCACGAACTCTTATTGGCTTACGACCGCCGCCGGCACGCTGCGCAGGACATCGGGCACAAGCATGCCATCGACCAGCCCCGCCACGTCTGCGCTCTGGATCAAGCCCTTGTCCTTCAACCACCCTCCCGCGCGAACCAGATCGGCCTTGAGCACCTCCGGCGATTCCAACCTGTATTTGAGCTGCTCGAACTGGCGCGGCGCATCCGCCTCGGGCACCTTGAATACGCGGGACAGGACCGCCGCGGCTTCGGCCGCGTTATTGGGATCGTTGAGCCAACGGGTGGCATCGCCGATCGCCAACAAAGTCTTCTTTACGTCCTCGGGCCGCTCGTGCAGGAACTTCTCGGAGAAATTAGTCAGAAACTGCATCGTGTAGATGCCGTTCTGACCGGACATCTCTACGACCTTGAAATCCTTCACGACAGACCTTGCCCGGCTGAACCAGGGCTCCCAGGCGAAGATGGCCTGCACATCTCCGCGCGCGAGCAAGGGAACCATCTCCGGCGTCGCGACGTTGACCAGCTTCAGCGCATCGCGCGAGATGCCGTAATGCTGGAAGTACTGGTCCATGTAATACTCGCCAGCGGTTCCCTTTGGATAGGCGACGCTTTTGCCGACCAGGTCCTGCGCGCCATTGATGCCGCTGATCGCCGCCAGTCCGATCAGGTCCTTGCTATAGGCGCCACGGGCCACGGTCTTGATCTTGGCCCCTTTTGCCCTGGGTCCCAAGGTCGATATTTCCGATGACATGGCGACGTCCGCATCGCCGGCGACCACAGCCTCCAGCGCCATGGCCCCGCTGGCGA
The DNA here is from genome assembly GCF_900636925.1 of Bordetella bronchiseptica. Lineage (NCBI taxonomy): Bacteria > Pseudomonadati > Pseudomonadota > Betaproteobacteria > Burkholderiales > Alcaligenaceae > Bordetella > Bordetella bronchiseptica. The sequence goes on along the minus strand of NZ_LR134326.1, from coordinate 2,111,193 downwards.
ACTGCTTGTACGCCGCGTCTACGCCGCGCTGCTTGGCGTATCCCTTGTCCACGGCAATCACCAAAGGCAGGAATACGGCGTCCACGCCGGTGGCGAACTTGACCGGCTCTGCCGCTTCCGAACGGGCGGCGGCCGCAACGATGAGCAGCGACAGGACTGCGATGAGATTTCGACGAAGCATGGTTGGACTCCCTCAAAGATAATGACGTTTACGGCCTGGACGACTCGAACACCAACTTTCCCCCTACATAGGTCTTCAGGATGGGAATCGCCGCAATCTCATGCGGCATGCACTGGTGCGGATCGCGGCCCAGCATCACGGCATCGGCCGCCTTGGATACCGCGAGCGTGCCCGTCTCGCTTTCCTGAAAACCCAGCCAGGCGCCGTTGTAGGTGCACATCCGGATTGCCTCGATCATCGAGACGCTCTGGTCCTGGTCGATCTGGTTGTCGACCAGCAACTGGATCCAGCGCAAGGGGTCGGCCGGATGCACGGGCAGATCGGCGCCGCAACTGGCAATCGCGCCGCTGTCGAGAATCTCGCGGTAGGTATCGATGCGCTTGTATCTCCGCTCGCCCAAGCGCTCGAAGAAAATGCCGTCCCGGCCGCCCCACAAATGCGTGAAGATGGGCTGGACCGCCAGCCCGACCCCTAGATCTGCGGCGCGGCGCACATGGTCGCGCGAAGGAACATGAAAATGCTCGATACGCGGCCGCAGATCGGTCCGGCCCGTCTCTTCAATAGCGCGTTCGTAGGTGGCGAGCAGTTGCTCGATAGCCGCATCGCCCATGGCGTGCATGCCAACCTGCATGCCCCGCTCGAACGCCGCAATCACGAAGTTGTGCAGTTTGATGCTCTCCTGGAACAACGAACCCCGCTCTTCGCTGCAACAGTACGGATCCACCATGGCGGCCGTCTGGATATTGGGCATTCCATCCAGGCAATTCCGCCCGCACCCGCCGACGCCACTCACCCCCAGCTGCATGGCGCGTTCGACGTCGAAGGTCTCGTAGTAAGGAACCACGTGTATCGGCAATTCGTGACGAAACCGCATCAATAATTCGATGTCGCGGTCCGCGCTCATCCGGCTGCCCTCGAAAGCATGAACCGTGGTCACCCCGCGCGTCGCGCCCAGTTGCGTCACGTGCTGAAGCATCTGCCTCGCCTCGTCGTCCGAAATGAAACCGAACACGCGCTGGCGGGCCGGCACATTCGCTGCATCGTTCAGGAACGCCCCGGTCGGACTGCCATCCGCGGCAAGTTCGACCCCAGGCGTACTCAGCGGAATCTCCAGCATCTGGAATGCCTTGCTATTGACCAGGCTGGCGTGGAACGAATCCTCCGCCAGCCATACCGGGCGGCCGCCCGACACCTGGTCGAGCTCTTGCCGGGTCGGATAGCGCTTTTCCTTGAGCCGACCGGCGGCCACACCGTAGCCGCGTATCCACGCGCCCTCGGGCGTAGACTGCGCCCGGCTCCGGACCATGTCGAGCAGATCGCTCAAACAGGCTGCCTCGGTCAGATCAAGCGCCTGGGCCACCACGCCGCCGAACATCAGATGGGAGTGCGAGTCGATGAATCCGGGCAACAGCGTGCTTCCTCGAGCATCGACCACGGTCGCGGCCCGCCCGGCCAGCGGCGACAGCTCCTGCGTGGTTCCCAATGCAAGGATTCGCCCCGCAGCGAAGGCGATTGCCTGGGCGTGCGGGCAGTCACGATCGAGCGTCAGGATATTGGCGTTGATGATGACCGTATCCACGTCGGCCAAGGTAGTTGGGTTCATTCGGGCCCTCTCACGAATTGCGACGGGCAGGCGCCGCCGCCTGCGCCAGGCCCGCCGGCCCGGCAACCTCGACAGCGGACAACCGGCCGACATAGCCGAGTTGCCTGGATATTTGCAGCGCCGCCTCTTGCGCTCTTTGTCCCAGTTCGTGCAACCGCCCATCGGAAAGCCGGCTGCTCGGCGCGGAAATCCCCAGGCTTGCCACGACCCGTCCGGTGGCGTCGAAGATCGGTGCGGCCCCGCCCCCTGTATCCGGCCGCCATGCCCCCAGGAACGCGGCGTAACCTCGTTCGCGTATGGTCCGCAGCTCTTCCATCAATCGCGCGCGATCGACGATGGAGGCCGGCGCGGTGCCCTCGAGTTCGTCCGGCAGCATCGCCAGCAGCTCCTGCTCGTCCATGTTGGCCAGCACCGCCAGGCCGCTGACCGTGCAATTGGCCGGCGTGCGGGCGCCGACCGGAAGATGGACGCGGATGGTCTGGTCCGGCTCGAGCGTGTGCAGGGTGATCATGGAGAATCCGTCGCGCACCGACAGATAAGTGCTTTCCAGCGTCTCCTTGGTCAGCGCCTCCATCAGCGGAGCCGCTGTCGTCAGCAGCGTGCGCTGGGGCACGCCCACCCCGAGTTCGATGATCCTGGGCCCCAGGCGCCATCCCCCGCCCGGCCCCTTCTCAGCGTATCCGCGGCTTTCGAACGTGGACAGGATGCGGAACACCCCTGATTTCGAGACACCCACATTGCGCGCGACAGCCGACAGCGCGATGTCGGATTCGCTCTTGCCGACGGCCTCGAGCACGTCCAGTGCATTCAGCAAATACTCTAAGTGTTTCACTGTGGAGAACGATGTTTTGATGTAGAGAACAAATTCTCCGACTGGAAAAGCCCCAACGTCAAGGCAGGGTTTCTACGCCCCTCCCAAAAGCCGCACGCAAGCCTGGCGATCGCGGCAACGCGCGATCGGCGCCAAGCCGATTCGAAAAACAAAGGGAGAATGGGTGATGCCGCCCGCGGCGGCGGCCATCGAGCGCATCCGCGGTCCACCGCGCAGGCTATCCGCGCAGGATTTGCCCGAAGACATGGCACCGGCGGTGGAAGCCCCCCGGCCAGTGCCTCGAACCGATGATCAGGGCCGGACGTGCCGGCGCAGCCCCTGGCCCAGCGCGCCGACCAGCCCCAGCGCCGCCAGCGTCCAGGCGCCCAGCGCCACCCACATGAAAGCCCGCGCCAGCGGCTCCAGCCAGGCCTGCTCCAGCGCCAACGCCAGATGGTGCGTCGCCATCGCGTACATGCCCAGCGGAAACACCATTGCCCAGTACAGGCCCTCATAGCGCAAGGGATGGCGCTGCAGGCCATGGCGCCACACGCCCAGCACCAGCAGCAGCGGAATCCACCAGCTGCCGCCGGCCCAGAACAGCAGAGTCACACCCTGCACGAACGGCTGCACTGTCTGCAGCAAAGGCCAGGCATGCGACTGCTGCAACAGCAGCGTACCGGCCAGCGTCGAAATCGCCATCGCGCCCATATTGATCCAGTACGGCGGCGACAGATCGGTCGGCGACAGCGGCAGGAACATGATGCGGTAGAAAATCAGCGACATCAGCAAGGCATACAGCACGCCGCCCCACAGCCACAGACCCAGCAGCGCCAGCGCCAAGCGCCCCTGCCACGCCTCGTCCAGGCCCGGCGCGAGCAACGCCCCCAGCCCCACCAGCGCCTGCGTCGCCACCACCGCCAGCAGCCAGCCGCCGCTCATGCCCTGCTCCAGGCGCGGCTTGTCGCGCTTGACCATCACCGCCGCGAAAATGCCGTAGCTCAACACCACCCACAGCACCACCGCCACCGCTTCCAGCCACATCGCCGCCCCTCGCGCATCGGCCAGCAACAGGCACTGCCCGCCCAGCACGCCGCTGGCCGCCACCGCCGTGAAGAAACCCGGCGCGCGCCCGTGATCGCAGGCATCGTTGCGCATGCGCCGCGGATGGCGCAGCAGCCGCGCCAGATTCAGCCCCCACACCACCGCATACAGCAGCACGTTCAGCGCGAACAGCCAGCGCCCCACCGACGCCAAGCCCAGCGAAGCACAGGCCAGCGACACTATGCCGGTAGCCATGACGATGCCGAAACTGGCCGGCGACAGCCCGGCCAGCAGGCCCGGATTTGCAGGGGCCGAGGAAGGAGCGAGCTCAGGACCGCGCGGGGGCATGTTTTGACGGAGGGTGGGGTTCAGGGATCAAGCTATCGGGCAAAATACCATATAACCCCGGCTGGCCAGGCCCGCGCCGCGAGCCTCACTTCACCTTGCGCACCTCGGCCTCGGCCGGCGCCAGCGCCGTGCCGTCCTGCGCGGCCAGCGCCGCCGCGCCCCATGAGCAAGGGCGCGTGGTCGGCGCGGCGCACCGGACAGCGACGCAAGACCGCGCGAGCCGCGCGTAGCCCGGGGCTACCTGCGCGTCGCCAACCTGAACAACACCCAGCTGGCCAAGGCCGCGGCAACGTTATAGACCATCGCGACGGCCAGCGCCCGCCCATAGACCATGGCGCCATCGGCAGCCGGCCAGCGCCCCGCCGCCTCCAGCGCCGCGAACACCACCGCGCCCACCACCGCCACGCCAACCGAAGTACCCACGACCTGCAAGGTGCTCAGCATCCCCGACGCCATGCCGGCCTGCTCCTCTCGCACCGCGCCCAGAATCGCATTGAACGCTAGCGGGATCGCCAGCCCCTGGCCCGCCCCGTTGAGCACCAGCGACGCCACCAGGAGCGGCAGATGGTGCGGCTGCGTCGCGGCGGTGACAGCCGAGAGCGCCACGCCCGCGGCAAACACCAGCACCCCGAACAGCAGCGCGCCACGGCCATAGCGCGCCGCCAGCCGCGGCCCGACCAGCGACGCGCCGAAAAACGCCAACGCCGACGGCGTGAACACCGCGCCCGCCGCCAGCGGCGCCATGCCAAGCCCGAACTGCAGCAACAACGTCAGCGCAAAGAAAAACGAACTGATCGCCGAGAAAAAGAAAAACACGGCGCCGATCCCCGCCACGAACGGCCGGTTGGCAAACAGCCCCATATCCAGCATGGGCACGCCGCCGCGGCGCACCAGCCCTTGCTCATAGTGAACGAAATACCCCAGCACCAACAACGCCAGCACCGGCCCGGCCAGCGACCACCACGGCCAGCCGTGCTCGCGCCCCTCCATCACCGGCACCAGAATCAAGGCCAGCCCGACGGCGCCGAGCAGCGCGCCCCGCATATCCACCTTCGTCGCAATCGGCGCGCGCCACTCGGGCAAGGCTCGCCGCCCCGCCAGCAACGCCGCGATACCCACAGGCACATTGATCAGGAACACCAGCCGCCACCCCAGGCCGAACGCATTCATCGTGATCAGCACGCCGCCCAGCAATTGCGACACCGTCGCCGCCACCCCCTGGACCGCGCCCATCACCCCGAACGCGCGCCTGCGCGCCTCGCCCTCGAACAGCACCCTGATCGACGCCAGCACCTGCGGCATCAACACCCCCGCGCCCACGCCTTGCAACGCGCGCGCGGCTATAAGCTGCCAGGGCGTCACCGCCACCCCGCACAACGCCGACGCCAGCGTGAACAGCCCCATCCCGGCCAGAAACAGCCGCCGCCGGCCGAACAGATCTCCCAGGCGCGCGCCGTTGATCAGGCACAGACCATAAGCCAACGCATAGGCCACCACCACCAGCTGCAAATCCGTATCCGTCGCCGACAGACCCTGCTGGATACTGGGCAACGCCACATTGACGATGAACAGATCGAGAATCGTCACGAAATTGCCCGTCAACAGCACGGCCAGCGCGCGCCAGGGATGGCGCCTTTCAACATTGGGGGGAGGCATCGCGTCCGTCATCCTTATAAATATATATACGATCGTATTTATAGTATGATGAAAACCCCCGTCCGCGCAAATACGCCGAACCCTGCCATGACTCAACCTGCCCCCTCCCCCACCGTCGACGGCCGCCGGCTGCGCGGCGAACGCGCGCGCGCACGCGTCCTGGACGAAGCCGTCAAACTCCTCTCCATCGAGGGACTGGACGGCATCACCTTCGGCCAGGTCGCCGAGCGGGCCGAAGTAGGGAAAAGCAATCTGCAAGTACTGTTCGGCGACAAGGAACGCCTGCAACTGGCGGCGCTCGACCACGCCATCGCCCTGTACCAGGCCCAGGTCATCGAACCGGCCATGCGCAAGCGCACGCCGCTGGCGCGGCTGCGCGCGCTGATGAACGGCTGGTTCGACTTCGTGGAGACCCGTCAGCTGCCGGGCGGCTGCGTCATTACCGCGGCAAGCAGCGAATACCGCGCCCGCCCCGGACCGCTACGGGACGCCATCCGGCAATACCGCGATGGCGCCCGCGCGCGCCTGCGCGAACTGATTCGCCAAGCCAAGGCCCAGGGCCAGCTCGCCGCCGACACCAACGAAGCCAGACTGGCCATGGACCTGCTCGCCTACCAGGCATTCGCCAACGTCGCCGCGTCGATGGACGACGCCGCGGAGTTCAAGCGCGCAAAGGCCGCCGTGGCGCAAATGCTTGCGGGCGGTGCGGGCTGAGGGTCGACCGGCTTGTCGGTGGCAGGCCGTCGCCAGGATTCCGGCTTTGCGACGACTTGGTCCTTCGGTATGACGCGTATCCGCACCGCTCTCGATTACGGCATCATTGCGCCGAGCGACTTTGCGGCCTGTGCAAGCCCACCCAGGACGGAGTCCGCAACACGCGGCGAGAAGTCCTGCGGCAAATCGGCTTGCACGGCGGCAATGATCGCGGGCGTACGGGCCAACAGGTCTTCAATGATCGGCTCCGCCGTCGGGCCATAACCAACTTTTTGTGCGGTGCTGTTGAAGTGCCTACGCTGGATGCCGTGCATCTCGTAATGCCGGTTCTTGCCAATCAATGCCATCGCCAATTTGATTTCGAACGGCGACCACTGATTCGCGCCATCGCCCAGTACCGGATAGGCCGACATCACGTCGTACAGTCTAGTCAACTGGAAACGGCCGCGTGGCAACAACTGGATGCTGAAATTCTTGGCGTGGCCATCGGGTGCCCGCAGCAACCAAAACAGGATCTGCGCCGCCATCAACGTTCTCATATCGACCGCTGCGTTCACTGACTGCCGCAGCGTGGCGAATAAGGCCTTGAGTCCTGGGCCGCCCTCGTTTTCATACTTGCGTAGCGACGAGCACCCCTCGACCTGGCAGAAATCTTCCTGCGGCAGGCGCATCAGCCATTGCCCGTTGGGCGCAACACGCCGATCGAATCGCTCGACCACCAGCACTCGCTGCTGTCCGAAGGTTGCGATGCTGGCCTCAGCCACATCCAACCCATACGCCTTCAGCAGCTTCAGACACAGCCATTCGTTATCAACAGAAGTGCTGAAGTCAGCCCGCCGTCCACCCACCAGGCCCAATGGAAGTTTGAAAATATGGCTCGTCGATGTCGCGCCACGCGGCGCAAGCCACTGTCCGCCCCACCACAGGAAGGCTGTCTTCTCTTGCGCGCCGGCCAGAGAAATTCTGAAATCCGCGTCCGGGTCCCGGCCCGCAGCGAAGGCGCGCGGCGTAACGGTTTCGATCAAATGCCGCTCGATGTCCTCCTCGGACAGAGGCACGCCCTCGATGCGATCAAAGCCCTCAGGTATCTCTTCGTCTTCCAGGATCTGTACGGCGCCAACGCAATCGCGTCCGATGGCTTTCAACAGATCGAAGGGATCGACCGAGCCCGTCCTGAATCGCTCGGCCGCGCGACGACGGATAGCGTCGCTGTCCGGTAGCAGATTGTCGAAGTAGTTGGCGACTCTCTCCCCCTTGAGGGGCAGATTCTGCAAGTTGAATGGCAGCGACAGCGAAAGTGGCCGGCCGACGTCGGCACGGACCCAATCCACGTCGTACTGCAGTTCCATCTCTCCGCGAGCGGGAACCGTCCAACGCCCGACGCGAACGCCGTTGGTCCAGATGGACAGGCTGCGGCTGTGCGATCGGCGCCCCATGTCACCAATCCGCGTCGGAAGACCCTGCGGGACTTCCGCGAGTCGCAATCGTCAACTCCAACCCTAGCGCCGCGCACCAGGCCAGGAGCTGCTCCACGCTCAGTTGATGGGCATTCAACTCCAGGTGCGAGACCCGCGACTGGCTCAGGCCGATACGACTGGCCAGGGCCGATTGAGTCAGTCCCTGTGCTTTGCGTGCAGCCTGCAAGACCGCGCCAAGCTGGCCGGTAGTGAGCAGAGGTTGTGATGGCGGCGGCATTGGAAATACCTGATATTCAGATAAAAGCATAATAGCTGGAAATCAAATATTTGTAAAATATCTGAAATTCAGCTATCAATCCACCGACTTACGCCCGGCACATAAGCTGCAGCCATGAACGTAGCAAGCGAGGAACGCTGCCCTGGCTCCTCAAGCAGGACGCCAACCCGCCCTCCATGAATCCAGCAAGCAGCGCGCCGCGATAGGCCGATACACGTCGACGCGCTGGATCAGCGTTACCGCATCCAGCCTGGGCCTTGGCAATCTGCGACGCCAAGAAAAAATGCCATCGATGACGCGGTCGCAATCATCGATGGCATTAAATGTGGAATCAATGAATCGGATGCCCGACTCACTCCACTCAGTTATCAACGGCGAGAAAAATCTGTTTTAAATCAGAGTATTGAAACAAACAGATCCGCCAATGCCACGCAAAATACCATGGCGGACCAATCAGCCCCACATCAGTGACGCAAACGCGCTGCGGTGTCGATCTGCCTTCTTCAGACGACATTGAGTCAAAAGAACTTGCTCCACGCCGCAGGACAACAGCGATCCGGCTTCATCATCGCCCAGCACTCTTTCGTTTATTGCGTTTTTCGTTTATTTCGAATATGCTAGCTGAGATTGCTTCACAGCCCAGGAACTAGCCATGACCACCACCACCCCAACCAAGATGACGCTGCCCGCCGAACGAGAGGTCCAGGCAGCCGTGCAGGGGCAACGCGCCTTGGCGGCCTACTTGGCAACGCGCTTCGAAACACAACACATCCAGATCTTCGATGACCGGAACCAAGCCCATCAGGTGGAGTTGCCTACCTCCGCGCTGCGTTTGTTGGTCGATATCCTGGCCGAGTTGGCTGGCGGCAATGCCGTAAAAGTCGTACCCGTCCATGCGGAGCTGACGACCCAGGAAGCTGCGGACATGCTCAACGTCTCCCGCCCTCATCTGGTCAAGCTACTGGAGGATGGCGTGCTGCCGTTCCATCGAACGGGGAAGCATCGCCGGGTGAGGTTCGCGGACCTGATGCAGTACAAGGATACACGCGACCGCGCTAGCGAGGAGGCCATGGCCGAACTCGCTCGCCAGGCCCAGGAATCAGGCATGGGGTACGAATGAGGTACTCCCCCTTCACTGTCATCTTCGATGCCTGTGTTCTCTATCCTGCGCCGCTGCGCGACTTTCTGATGTGGCTAGGGTTGTCGGGACGGGTCCGTGCTCGCTGGAGTCGCGACATTCATAAGGAGTGGAAACGCAATTTGCTACTCAACAGGCCTGATCTGACACGTGCACAGGTGGATCGGACTTCAGACCTGATGGATCGCGCAATCCCCGATGGTTTGGTAGATGGGTATGAAGATCTCATTGCAGGGTTGACTCTGCCCGACCCCGACGATCGCCATGTTCTCGCTACGGCCATCCGCTGCGGTGCCAGCGTGATCGTGACCTTCAATCAACGGGATTTCCCAGCAGACGTGCTCGCTTCCTACGGAGTTGAATCTCAACATCCCGACGAGTTTGTGGAGAATCTCTTTGACCTTGATGCAGCAGCGGTGGTAGCCGCCGCGCAGCGACAGCGGGCGCAACTCAAGAATCCGCCTGTTGACGTCGACCATTATCTGGAGATCCTATTCCGGCAAGGACTAGTTCAAACGGTCAAAAACTTAACGACCTATCGCTCCATTCTCTAATCGAGCACCATTCTGAACAGCAGTATCACTGAAGCAACGCGAGGCTTTGATGCTTTCCTGTGAACGCAAAATTTCAACTGGTTTTTACGCCCCAACACTGGTCCGATTCGACTAAATTTTATCCAAACGATGCTGTGCTTAGTAGCCAGCAGAGAAATTGGAGGAACGCCAGACCTTAGTAGTCTAAGATAAACAATGGAGACTAGAATTTGCGATTCTTAGCTGACGGACCATCAATCCCCGATGACCTCCTCCTGGCCAGAGATCAGGGCCGTGTAATTTTCTTCTGTGGTGCGGGAGTATCAAGAGCGCACGCGAAACTCCCTGATTTCTTTGGCTTAGCTCGTAAGGTAGTTTCCAAGCTTGGCGTTGATCAAAACAGTCCAGCCCATAAGCTTATACAAGAGGCTCAGGAAATTGACCGACGCGTTGGCGTTCCCGGTGTTATATCGGCCGACCGTGTCTTCGGACTTCTGGAGAGAGACTTTGCCTCGCGTGACATTGAGGAGGCGGTAGCATCTGCATTGAAGCCGTCAACGGGATGTGATCTCACTGCACATAGGATTTTGCTCGACTTAGCGACCACGCCAGAGGGCTCTGTTCAATTGGTCACGACGAACTTCGACAGATTGTTTGAAGACTGCGGTAGAAAACTTCCAACATGGCAACCGCCGAGGTTACCAGACCCTTTACACCAAAATGAGATCAATGGAGTAGTTTATCTTCATGGTCGATCCACTCCCACTTATACCGGCGCTGAGGGTGACGGATTTGTTCTCTCAAGCTCCGAATTTGGTCGTGCATATCTATCGGACGGATGGGCAACAACATTCATTCGTGAAATACTTAACAAGTATGTCGTTGTATTCGTTGGGTATACGGCTGACGATCCACCCGTTCAATATCTTCTTGAAGCATTGCGGAAAGCTTCAGGAAGGCTTGAGAACGCTTATGCTTTTCAGTCCGGTGACTACGGTGGCGCTGCTGCACGATGGCAGCACAAAGGTGTTGAAGCTATTCCCTATAGCTCTGATAACGAACACGCTGCTTTATGGCAATCCCTTGAAGCTTGGGCAGAGCGTGCGCGTGATCCTGATGCTTGGTATGCAAAGGTTATTGACGCATCCAAGAAAGGGCCAGCAGCAGTTCAGCCGCATGAGCGAGGTCAGGTGGCACATGTCGTTTCCACCTATGAAGGTGTGAAGAAGTTCTGCGTCGGCGAAATTTTTCCACCTGCTGAATGGCTTTGTGTGTTCGACAAGTATCGCCGATTTGCAAAGCCGGGCAGTTCAGGCTCATTGGGCCATAAAGGACCCTATGTTGATCCGTTTGATCTATATGGCCTCGATTCAGACACCACGCCCAGCAAACCTGATCCTGAAGATCATTATGCTAAGCGCGAGGCTCCAACCGATGCGTGGGACGCCTTCGAACTTAATCGCCTTGATCGATCACCGATCCGCGATGAAAATCTTGCCGCGCTTCGCGGACATTGGGCTAACCATTCCCCACGTCTTGTCCCGCGGATAGGTCAGTTGGGAGTATGGCTAGCAAAGGTCTGCGACCAACCTGCCGCTGTGTGGTGGGCAGCTCATCAGCAGTCACTTAATCGGAGCATTCAAGAACTCATTTCATGGGAGCTAGAGCGAAGCAATCGCCCCATCCACAAGGACATTCGCAACGCTTGGCGGTCGCTTTTTGAGGCTTGGAACTACGTCGAAGACTTCCACAGAGATTGGTACGCGTTGCAAACCGTCATTAAGGCCGACGGATGGAGTAGCGCTGTCACTCGGCGGCTTGGGGAGGTGCTTCGACCTCATCTTTCTGCGGAGCCGGATTTCTGGGGTGGCCCAAAACCGCCTGCACTGGTGCCAGATAGAGAGGACGGCGCCCGCTTGTTTCGGATGGACGTCAAATATCCTGAAACGCATGAAGCAATAACGGTAACGGACGAGTGGTGTGCAATTGTCGTTAGAGTCCTGCGACAGAATCTTGAGCTGACCCTTACACTTGAACACGAAATAGGAGGTTACGGCCTTAGCAATATAAGCCCGATAGTTCAGGACAGTATCGAAGGCGCCGACCATCATCGAACTCACGGACTTTCGGCCGCAGTTATCCGATTTGCCGAACTTTTTTCGCAACTGAGCAAAACCAATAGAGCTGCCGCTAAGCGCGAGTTTTTGTCTTGGCCTACGGACGATGACACCATCTTCGCACGATTGCGAATATGGGCATCAGGAAATCGAAGCGTCGTCTCAGATGATGACTTCGGACAATTTATAGCGTCTTTGAGCGATGACGCATTCTGGAATAGCTATCATCAGCGAGATCTTTTGTTAGTCCTCGCGAATCGATGGAAGAAACTCAGCGGTAAGTCTCGCAAACTAATCGAAGAAAAACTGGTGATAGGCCCAAAGCGATGGCAGCGCGAGAAGATTGCAGCCTTCGATAGCAGACGAGCTTGGTCGATTCTAAATCGCATTCAGTGGCTTCAAAACTCCGGATGCAAGCTTTCTGCCAGCACCCGCAGACAAGCGAAGCTGCTCCGTGCTGCTGTGCCCGACTGGAAAGAGGATTATGGCGGGAAGGCTGCTGAATCGTTGGAAGGTCGGACTGGATGGGTCAGGACTAACACCAGTCATGAGGAACTAGCGGAAACGCCCCTTTCACTAGTGCTGCTGCGAGCCAAGGAACGTAGCGGTCGATCAGACGATTTTCTCGTCGAGAACGATCCTTTTTCCGGCCTCGCCGCTCAACGCCCTGCGCGCGCTTTTTCTGCGTTGACCTATGCAGCTAAACGAGGGAATTTCCCAAATTGGGCATGGCAACGGTTCCTTAATTCAGAGGCACGGAAGAATGACAAGGCAAGATTAGCCTGGTTGATTGCCGAACGACTAGCTCGTTATCCAAATGCGCAGCTTGCAACGATCCTCCGCCCTGCGACCGATTGGCTGCAAGATGCCAGTGCGAAACTAAGCAAAGACTGCCTTCCTGTTTTCGACCGCATTTTCAGGAAGCTGGCTGGCGTCCTCCGTGAATCTCCGAACGAAGGACGTTCGGGTATTGTGCGTGGTTCCAAGAAACCAGACTGGACGATGGAAGCGATTAATTCGCCTACGGGTAAGATCACGCAGGCGCTTTTTAATGATCCCCGCAAGGATAATCTCAATCAAAATCAAGGCTTTCCTCCCGAATGGCTCGTTCACGCTGAGGCCCTGTTGACGCTTCCAAACGACTTGCGCAGACATGCGATTGTGATCTTGTTTCACAACCTCAACTGGTTTTTTGCTGTCGATCCGAAATGGACGGAACAATATTTGTTGCCTGCGCTTCAAGGTAACGACACGGACGACCGCGACGCAGCATGGTCGGGCTTCTTATGGGGGGCGAGAACTCCAAATCGAGAGCTCTATATGCGGTTGAAAAACGACATGCTGGAGTTCGCCGCTAATCCACTCCCATCGCGCCGCTCATATGGTGAAATCATCGCAGGTATGATCCTTGCCGGGTGGGGAACTGTCGACAACGTCACCGGCAAGCGCTGTATCTCCAATGATGAGATGCATAGCTTACTTTTGACGGTCGATGACGAGTTTCGATCACGGGTACTATGGCAGGCTCAACGATGGTCTGACGAGAAGAACGAAAACTCACACGAGCGATGGGAAGGACAGCTTTCCGAACTGCTTCAGATTTGGCCGCGCCAACTGTCAGCCAGATCGCCCAACACGTCAGCTCGCCTTTGCGAATTGGCTTTCTCCAGCGGCGATCAATTTCCTACCATAGCGGCACTGGTTTTGCCGCTCCTGAGCAGAATCGAGCATGACCATTTGATGCTGCCAGAGCTTCGTCGATCCGGAGACAACATAGTAGACCGGTACCCAGAACAGGCGCTGGAGCTGCTTCATGCCGTTCTGCCAGACAACGCGTTGGCATGGCCCTATGGGGTGGAAGGGATATTGAAACAAATTGGGGAAGCGAGCGGCGCGCTAAATAGCGACGATAGACTGATTTCTCTGAAGCGACGATGGGATGCAAGGTGATGCACAACATGCCCACATGGTTCACGAACCACACTGCCTTTCTGTTCTTTGCGTCTTTACCGTTATTAAAAGGCATTGTCGTCGGAGGGATGAATGTCGTCACCCGTGCGGCGAGGCGGGCTGCGATCTTGATGTCATGAAAACTCAAGAACACCCCATGCCTCGTCAGAAATGGCTGATACGCTTTCCCGATACCATGCCAGCGTCATTTAGCTAGTCATGATATCGGCGATTTTTTCGTGGCATGCCTTTCGCATGCCATGAAAAATACCATTGATGATGTCGGAGATATCGTTATTGAGATTAAATTTTTATCATTAAATCAATAACTTATAAACAATCCTTACTCCCACTCAATCGTCGCAGGCGGCTTGCTCGATACGTCGTACACCACCCGGTTGATGCCGCGCACTTCGTTGATGATGCGCGAGGAGACGCGCGCCAGCAGCGGGTGCGGCAGGGGCGCCCAGTCGGCGGTCATGAAGTCGAAGGTCTGCACGGCGCGCAGCGCGACGACGTATTCGTAGGTGCGGCCGTCGCCCATGACGCCGACCGATTTGACCGGCAGGAACACGGCGAAGGCTTGCGAGGTGAGTTCGTACCAGGTCAGGCCGCTGGCCGGGTCCTTGGCGTTGCGCAGTTCCTCGATGAAGATGGCGTCGGCGCGGCGCAGCAGTTCGGCGTACTCGTGCTTGACTTCGCCCAGGATGCGCACGCCCAGGCCGGGGCCGGGGAACGGGTGGCGGTAGACCATCTGCGGCGGCAGGCCCAGGGCCACGCCCAGTTCGCGCACTTCGTCCTTGAACAGTTCGCGCAGCGGCTCGAGCAGTTGCAGGTTGAGCGTATCGGGCAGGCCGCCGACGTTGTGGTGCGATTTGATCGAGGTGGCCTTGCCGGTCTTGGCGCCGGCCGATTCGATGACGTCGGGGTAGATGGTGCCTTGCGCCAGCCATTTGGCGCCCTGCAGTTTGCCGGCTTCGTCCTGGAAGACTTCGACGAATTCGCGGCCGATGATCTTGCGCTTGGCTTCGGGGTCGGCGACGCCGGTCAGCTTGCCCATGAACTGGCTGGTGGCGTCGACATGGACGATCTTGACGCCCATGTTCTCGGCGAAGGTCTGCATGACCTGTTTGCCTTCGTCCAGGCGCAGCAGGCCGTGGTCGACGAAGACGCAGGTGAGCTGGTCGCCGATGGCGCGGTGAATGAGCGCGGCGGCCACCGAGGAGTCCACGCCGCCGGACAGGCCGAGGATGACTTCGTCGCTGCCGACCTGTTCGCGGATGCGGGCGACCGCTTCCGAGATGTAGTCGGGCATGTTCCAGTCGCCCTCGCAGCCGCAGATGTCCTTGACGAAGCGCGCCAGCATGGCCTTGCCCTGGACGGTGTGGGTGACTTCGGGGTGGAACTGCACGGCGTAGAAGCCACGGTCCTCGTCGGCCATGCCGGCGATGGGGCAGGAGGCGGTGGAGGCCATCAGCTTGAAGCCGGGCGGCAGTTCGGTGACTTTGTCGCCATGGCTCATCCACACCTTGAGCATGCCGTGGCCTTCGTCGGTGGTGAAGTCGGCCAGGCCGTCGAGCAGTTTGGTGTGGCCATGGGCGCGCACTTCGGCGTAGCCGAATTCGCGGTGGTCGCTGAAGCTGACGGTGCCGCCCAGTTGCTGGGCCATGGATTGCATGCCGTAGCAGATGCCCAGCACGGGCACGCCGACTTCGAACACGGCCGCCGGCACGCGCATCGAGCCCTCTTCGTAGGCCGATGCGTGGCTGCCCGAGAGGATGATGCCTTTGAGGCCCTGCGCGACCTGGTCGCGCACGAAGGCGTCGTCGACGTCGCCGGCGTGGATTTCGGAGTAGACGCCGGCTTCGCGGACGCGGCGGGCGATCAGCTGGGTGACTTGCGAACCGTAGTCAAGAATGAGGATGCGCTGGTGCATGGAGATTCTGCCGGTTGGAAATAAAAGCGCACCGGCCAGAACCTGGCGGGCTCTGCCGGTGCGCGATGCATTGCGTGATGATGACTGGCCCCGGGGTCAGTCGGCGCGGTAGTTCGGCGCCTCCTTGGTGATCTGCACGTCGTGGACATGCGATTCGCGTACGCCTGCGGAGGTGATTTCGACGAACTGCGTCTTGGTGCGCATGTCGTCGATGCTGGCGCAGCCGCAGTAGCCCATCGAGGCGCGGATGCCGCCCACCAGCTGGTAGATGATGGCCAGCACGCTGCCCTTGTAGGGCACGCGGCCTTCGATGCCTTCGGGCACCAGCTTGTCGGCGTTGTTGGCGGGATCCTGGAAGTAGCGGTCGGCCGAGCCGTCGGCCATCGCGCCCAGGCTGCCCATGCCGCGGTACGACTTGTACGAGCGGCCCTGGAACAGCACGACTTCGCCGGGGGCTTCCTCGGTGCCGGCGAACATGCCGCCCATCATGCAGGCGAACGCGCCGGCGGCCAGCGCCTTGGCGACGTCGCCCGAGTAGCGGATGCCGCCGTCGGCGATGAGGGGCACGCCGGTGCCTTCGAGGGCCTTGGCCACGTCGGAGATGGCGCTGATCTGGGGCACGCCCACACCGGCCACGATGCGCGTGGTGCAGATGGAGCCCGGGCCGATGCCGACCTTGACGCCGTCGGCGCCGGCTTCGACCAGCGCGCGCGCGGCGGCGGCGGTGGCGATGTTGCCGCCGATGACTTCGACCTTGGGGTAGTTCTGCTTGACCCAGCGCACGCGCTCGAGCACACCGGCCGAGTGGCCGTGCGCGGTGTCGACGATGATGACGTCGACGCCGGCGGCCACGAGTTTCTCGACCCGTTCCTCGGTGCCGGCGCCCACGCCCACGGCCGCGCCCACGCGCAGCTGGCCCTGGCTATCCTTGCAGGCGTAGGGGTGTTCGGTGTTCTTGACGATGTCCTTGACGGTGGCCAGGCCGCGCAGCTCGAAGGCGTCGTTGACGATGAGCACGCGCTCGAGGCGGTGCTTGTGCATCAGCGCCTGGGCTTCGTCGAGGGTGGCGCCTTCCTTCATGGTGACCAGACGGTCCTGCGGCGTCATGATGTTGCGCAGGGGCTGGTCGAGGCGGTCTTCGAAACGCAGGTCGCGGTTGGTGACGATGCCGACCAGCTTGCGCCCCTCGACCACCGGCAGGCCCGAGATGCCATGCTGGCGCTGCAGCGCGATGGCGTCGCGCACCTTCATGTCGGGGGTGACGGTAACCGGGTCGATGACGATGCCGAATTCGTGGCGCTTGACGCGCGCGACTTCCTTGGCCTGGTCATCGGCCGACAGATTCTTGTGGATGATCCCTATCCCGCCTTCCTGCGCCATGGCGATGGCCAGGCGCGCTTCGGTCACGGTGTCCATGGCGGCGGACACGAGCGGAATGTTCAGGGTGATGTTGCGGGTAAGGCGGGTGGTCAGCGAGGTGTCGCGCGGCAACACTTCGGAGTAAGCAGGCACCAGCAACACGTCGTCGAAGGTGAGTGCTTTTTGAACGAGACGCATGGGAGACTCCGGGCGCAAAGCAAGATTATACGCCGGCTGTAAGAAGTTACTAGTAGGAACCCTAGGTTCCGGGGGGAATTTTGCCGGGTGTACGCCCGCGGCAACAGTGCCCGCCCTCTGCGCTGGTGTCGCGGCCTATTTTTACCCGGATCATATTGACATTCGATATTTACCCGGGCAATATTTGTATCATTACATTTTTACCCGGATCAAATATCCATCATGACGACTCCCATGCCTGTCTATACCGCCTTCGCCGGCCATGCCCTGCTGGCGGCCGGCCCGCTGGCCGAGGTGGCGCTGGCGGCGCGGCGCGCCGCCGATGGCGATGCCGGCGCCGCAGTGTTCATTTACGAGGATGCCACCGGACGCGCCATCGATGTGGACACCCGGGGCACCGACGCGGAAATCGTCGCGCGCCTGCCGCTGCCGCTGCCGACGCCCGTCGAGCCCGAGGCCGAGGCCGAGCCGGAGGGTAGCCCTGCCCGGCCGCGCGGCCGGGGCCGGCCCAGGCTGGGCGTGGTGGCGCGCGAAGTGACGCTGCTGCCGCGTCACTGGGATTGGCTGGCCGGACAGCCCGGCGGCGCCTCGGTGGCGTTGCGCAAGCTGGTCGAGCAGGCGCGCCGCGAGCATGCCGGCGCCGACGCGCTGCGCCGCGGACGCGACGCCGCCTACACCTTCATGAGCGCGGCGGCGGGCAACCTGCCCGGCTTCGAGGAAGCCGTCCGCGCACTGTATGCCGGCGACGCCGAGCGGCTGGCTGCGCACATGGCCGGCTGGCCGGCCGATGTGCGCGCCTACGCCCTGCGCCTGGCCGGCGCGGCGGACCTGCCGGCCTAGAACGCCAGGCGGTAGGTGGCGGCCAGCCAGTACGACGGCATGCTGCTGTGCGTGGTCGTGTTGAGCATCAGCGAGGCCGTGCCCGGGCCCACCGGCGCCTGCACGCCCGCGCCGAAGCGCAGCCAGTTGCGCTGGGTGGAGGCGCCGTCCAGCTCGAACGGCATCAGGCCGATCACCTGGCCGCTGGCGCCGGAGTTATGGCTTTCGAAGCGATGGGAGGCTTCCACCGTGCCCAGCAGCTGCACGTTGCCGCCCACCTGCACGGTCGCGTCCACGCCCAGCCGCGCCACGTTGGCGTGGTCGGTGCGCGCATCCCAGCGCGCCGGGAAGCCGCCGCCATGCTCGGTATAGCTGCCCACGCGGGTACGGATGTAGCTGTAGTCCAGGTACGGGGTCAACGCGGCGCGCTCCCAGGCCAGCGCGTCGCGCCAGTCCAGCCGCAGGCGCGCGGCCGTGGTGCGCAGCGAGGCCTTGCCGCTGCTGCGGTCGTCCACGCCGGCGTTCGGGTAGCCGCGCCGCACGTTGAGGTCGCCATCGGCATACAGCGCGCTGGCGGTCAGCCACAGCGGCGTGCTGGGCAGGTTCCACAGCAGTTCGGGCATGACGTAGGTCTGCCTGGCCGTGCTCTTGCCGTCGTACTCCAGATACTGGCGCATGTTGCCGCCGCCCACGGCCAGGTTCAGCTGCACCTGTTCGTTGAAGCGATACGACAGGCCCGCCTCGCCCACCGCGGCGATGCCGTCCTGGCCGCCGTGCTCGGTACGGCCCCAATCGCCGGTGGTCCACATGCCGACCTTGCCGGCGGGCACCAGGCTGCGCAAGGGCGAGCCGTGCGCGCCGTGCAGCAGCATGTCGGTGGAGCTGGTCAGGCTGGCCGGCAGCGCGGCGGTCCCGCCCAGGCTGGAAGCGAACTCGCGCAGCGTGATCAGGCCGCCTCCGCCGGGCTGGCTGCCCGGTTGGCCGCCAGGCTGGGGAGCGGGCTCGCCGCCGCCGGGCGAAACGGGATCGGGCACCTTGTCGGCGGGTGTGCGTGCCACGAAGGTGTCACCGTTTTGCATCATGCCCATGACGATGGTGCCGTCGGCGTTGACGGCGAGCGCACGCCAGGTCTGGCCATCGGCAATCGCATAGCCGTGGCCGCGCAGCCATTGCTCGACGGTGAGCATGCCGCCTGCCTGGGTCCAGCGGAATGCGCTCTGCTCGGTGAGCAAGCCGATGCCGGTGCGATCGACGTAGCCCACCACGACGCTGCCGTCCGCGTTGACGGCGCTGGCGAACGACTGCCCTGCCTCGCCGCCGGCGATGGTGCCCAGGTTGGCCGAGCCGCCCGCCTGCGTCCAGCGGAAGGCGCGCGCCCCGCCAAAGCTGCTGCCGTACGCGGTTCCCACCACCACCGAGCCATCGCTATTGGTGGCCGCTGCGCGCGACGACGTACCGCCGGCGACATGCGGCAGCAAGTCAATGCCGTCGGTGGCGGTCCAGCGGTAGGCGTTCGGGGTGATCAGCGCGCCATCAGTGTATACATCGCCCACCACGACCTTGCCGTCGGCGCTTATGCCGCTGGCCAGCGCAAACGAATAGGACTCGAATCCGCTCAACGTCTGGACGCCTGTCGCCTGCGTCCAACGGAACGGACGGCGCTCTCCCGCACCATCCCATGTCAGCCACCCGACCACCACGCTGCCGTCGGCGCTCACGCCCGAGGCGTACGATTGCGTGGCGCCGTCCGTGCCTACGCCCAGGGGCTGGAACCAACTGCCATTGTCCCAGCGCACGGCCTGCGACAGCCCCCCGCTGACCACCACCCCCACCCCGACGCTGCCATCCTGGCTGAGCGCGTGAAAGCTGCTCCTGTCGCCCGCGATGACGTAATACGGAAAGGGATTGGACAGCGGCCACATCGCCGCGTGCGGACCGAGTCCGGGCACGGACCCGGTGCCGGCCAGGACTGTCGCGTCGCTGCTCATGGCCATGGGAATGAAAGTCGTGCCCATGGGTACCGCCAGTTGGTGCATCCCCATGCCGACGGTGGCCGGCGGCAAGGCCGGCGCGGCGCTTGCCAGTCCGTGGCATGCGGCCAGCGCCAGGCTGGCCATGACGGGCCGCAGACGCGGCACGCCGCACCGCACGTATTCAACTACCTGCTTCTTCATGAAACCCCTCTGTCCGGCTCCCTGGCCGGAACTGTTGTCTGCCGGCCCTCAGGCCTGGAACGCAGTGTGGAAAAGGCCGCCGACCGGAATGGCCGGCGCACCGCAAGACCCGGCGCGGCCGTGCGCGGATTTCGCATGGCACAGCGCGCCGTACGGTGCCGCGTTGCCGCGGCATCGGAAATGGAAAACAGGATGGATGTCGCCGGCGCGGCGCGCCCCCGGCAATGGGGCGCCTGACGCCGGCATGCGCTACTCCGGTGGGGCCTGCACCGACTGCGCCAGCGTGACCAGCTCTACCTGGCGGTGGCAATCGGTCTTGCGCAGCAGGTTCTTGAGATGGCCGCGCACGGTCTGCTCGCTCAGGTCGGCGCGGAGCGCGTAGCCCTTGACGGTCAGGCCCTGGGCCAGCGCATGCGCCAGGCGCGCCTCGGCAAGCGTGACGCCCAGCGCCTGCCGCAGCAGGTCGGGCGGCGCCACGTCGGTTTGCGCGCCGGCGCCGATCGACAGCATGGCCAGCGGCATGCCGCGCCAGGCCAGCAAGGGATGGCCGGCCTTCAACGGCAGCACCGAAACCGCCACCGGACCTTGAGGGGTGTGCACCATGAAGGCCCCGGCGCACGACGGCTCGCCGCGCGCGCAGGCGCCGGCCAGCGCCTGCTGGAAACGCGCCTGCACCGGCGCGTCGGCAAAGCGCCAGGTATCGTGGCGCACGCGGCACAGCGCGCCGGCCGCGGCCAGCGCGCGCGCAGCCGGATTGGCGTACTGCACGGCTGCCTGCGCATCGAGCACCACGATGCCCTGGCGCAACGCATCCAGCGCGGCCAGTCCGAACCCGGCCCGGTCCTGCAGGCCGGCCACGCGTGCGCGCAGCGCGCTGGCGCGCGCCAGGTGCGGCAGCGCGCGCTGGCACAGGGCGATCTCGGAGGCGCGGAACATGCCGTCTTCGCGGGCGCGCATGATGCCGATCACTTCCTTGCGCGAGCCGTCCTCGCGCAGCGTCAGGCCCACGGTGTGGCGCAGCCCCACCGACGGCAGCCAGTCGCTGTAGATGGCGCTGGAAGACATGGCCGAAGTATCGAAGCGTTCGTGGTCGATCACCATGCTGCCGGCCGGCATGGCCAGCACCGCGTGCATGCGCTCGTCGGTGCGGGCATAGTGCTGCTCGTACTCGCGCGCCTTGTCCTGCGGGGCCTCGAACGTGGCCAATCCGTCGGAGACCGCGCCGTTGGCGCAGTCGACGGTCATCTGGTGGAAAAAGGCCGCGCCCATGCGCGCGCGCAGCAACTCTACGCCCGCGTACCAATCCCCGCTATCGACGATACCGTCGTACAGGAGCTGGGTAATGGCATCCGCGTCGGCATGCAGCGTGGCGTCCATGGGGCGATCCGGGAGGGGCGATAGAAATACGGCGCGATATGCCGTAAAGATACACCATTGTTGCAACGAAAGTAACGCATCGTTGCATTGATGTAACACCAAAAATATCATTCACTATTGCCCGCGCTTGGGACGCACAGCAACACATTACCGCTATATCAGCCGCTTGGAAGGTTAGCTCGGCGATAAAGTAAATATATGTTACTTTGATGATGTTACACCCTCTGGCGGCCTAGGTCGCTGTGTACAGCCGGACCGCGGGCCCTGTCACTTATACCGCCCTCGGCCGGCCAAGCATCCATGGAGGCTGCAATGGGTTGGTTGACCGACAATTTTGGCGCACCCGCAACGGCGACAAGCGAAGTGGAGGCGGCACCCGCCTATCACATCTATCGTGCACATGCAGTTCAGGCCCGTCAGGTAGACGAACTCATCGGCCTGGTAAAAGGCGTGCTGGCCGATGGCGCAATATGCCAGGAAGAAGTTGCCTTTCTGCTGCGATGGATGCAGACCAATCAGGATGCATCGAACAAGTGGCCCGCAAAGGCCCTTTATCCACGCATTGCTGCGGCGCTGGCCGACGGGCATATGGATGCGATGGAAGAAGCCGAGATCATGGCGCTACTGCTGGCAACCGTGGGGAGCGAAGACGCTGCGGGGCAGCCCGCCATCAACAAGAGCACAGCTCTGCCGTTGTGCAGTCCCGTACCGGATATTCATTTCGACGCACATACTTTCTGCTTCACTGGAAAATTTACGAGCGGCACGCGGGACTGGTGCTCGCAACAAGTAGTGGAGCGCGGCGGCTCCAGCTTGAGCAATGTCACCAAGAAGCTGGACTATCTAGTCATTGGCGAACTGGGCAATCCCGACTGGCTCCACTCAACTTTCGGGTTGAAAATCAAGAAGGCAGTGGATTACCGGAGTTCAGGCGTCGCGCTGCGCATCATCAGCGAACAGGCTTGGTACGAGCATCTGCTGTCATGAAGCCCACGGACGCGCTGCACATACCGGCCACAGAGCCACGTCGCGAAGGATTGACAACCGGCCAACGCTGGCACGGGCCCGACTCAGGATTGATCGCCTGTTGGGAGCGCGGACGAGACAAGGCCCTGGAAGATCCCAGTCTGGCACAACGTGCGCGAAGCGGCGAACTACCTGTCCTTCCCTGGCGTGGTGGCGGCGACAAAGCATTGAAAACCGCTGCGCGCTACGGCACCTATCAATACTTGGCAATGTGGCTAGGACTGCGGGGGGAGGATTTACACATCGATCCGACGCACGAGACCACCCGTACGTGCACACGCCACGGCACGACTGTCACGTTCACCTCGGATATCAACAAATTCTGTCCAGTCAGTGCCGACAAGGACGAAATGCCAATATCGGTCGCCGAGACTCGCAGCAGTTGATCATTACAAGTAGCGTCGGAGCGTGGTACGACCTCCTATGCCCGGATATACCTCCAGCCCTCTTCCTGCAGCAGCGCGAGCGCCAGCACCGCCGCCTGGGGCAGCGCGCGCAGGGGCGCGCGCGCCGGCCGCTCCAGGCGGGCCAGCGTATTGGGGCACAGCCAGGTATGCGCATCGGCCGGATGAGGCGGCGCATCCAGCGCGGCCGCGACCGCCGCGGCGTTGGCGACGATGCGCACTTGCGCGCCGGGCGCCTCCTTGAGCAGGTTGGCGGCATTGTTGCGGGCGCGTTCGAGCGCGCCCGCGGTGGGGGCATGCAGCAGCACGCGCACGCACGGGGCGGCCGTCATCACAAGGCCCCGAAAAGCTGCGGCAACAGCGCCGGCGGCGCGCCGGTGCGCTTGCGCACGCGGCCGCCCTGCTCGCGCCAGACGATGGCCGGCGTGGCGCGCAGGCCCCATTGCGCCATCAGCGTTTCGTTGGCGTTGAGCCGTGCCGCAATCTCGGCCGGGATGTCGGCCAGCGGCTGGATGCCGCGTTCGTCCAGGGGTTTGCGTTCGCCCGCGGCCAGGGCGCGCGTGTTGCTGGCGACGTGGCCGGCCTCGTGGTCGTGCAGGGCCTTGGCCGGATCGGGCGCGGCCAGGATGGCGGCCGCCTTGCCTTCGCTGCTGGCGGTCAGGATGCCGACCGGGATATGCCGCAGTTGCACCTTGCCGGCCTCGACCCAGGGCCGCGCATCGGCCCACAGCTTGTTGCAGTACGGGCAGTTGGGGTCGGTGAATACGTACACGATACGCGCCGCGCCGGCCTTGCCATCGGCCACCCAGGCGCTTTGCTCCAGCGCGCTCCACAGCTTGTCCGACAGCGCGGGCTCGATGGCCTGCTCGAGCGCGGCCTGGGTCACGTCGCGACCTTCGGCGTCGAACATGGTGCCGACGATGACATGCTTGCCATCGGGCGTGGCGTACAGCGCGACCGGACGGTCGCCGGCGTGCGCGGCCCAGGCGGTCAGCCCGCCGGGCGCGGGAAAGGTGCCGAGGATTTCAATGCCGTGCTGGGCCAGCGCCGCGACGGGCGCCGGCGGCTGCTGGGCCTGCGCGGCGCCGGCGGCCAGCACGGCGCCGGCGAGCACGGCGCAGGCGCGCCGCAAACCGGCGGCCGCGCGCGGCAGGATGGGATCGGACATGACGGACGGACTCCTTGAAACGGGAAAGATCAGGGTGCGGGGCGCAACGCGCCCAGGCGCTGGACCAGGCTGGCCTGCGACAGTTCGCCCAGCCGCGTGTCGACCAGGCGCCCTTGCGCATCGAAGAACAGGGTGGCGGGCAAGGCGCGGTGGCCGAAATACGCGCCGGCCTGCGCGCCGGGGTCGAGCAGTACGTTGCGCAGCGGCATGCCGAGTTCCCGCAGGTAGGCGTTGACCTGTTGCGCGCTCTCGCCCTGGTTGACGAAAACGAAGTGCACGTCGGGCCGGGCCGCCTGCATGCGTTGCAGCATGGGCATCTCGCGCCGGCACGGCGGGCACCAGCTGGCCCAGAGGTTCAGCACCACGGGCTGGCCGGCGAAGGCGGCCAGGCTGCGCGGCGCGCCGTCGGGCGTCGCCAGCTGCAGCGGCGGCATGGCCTTGGTGGCCGCGGGTGCGCCGATGCCCAGCACGGCCGCCCCGACTGTCCATGCCAAGGTGGCGGCCGCCAGGCCGGCCAGCAGCGGCCGGCGCCGTGGCCCGCGGCGCCGGGCGAACCACAGGCCGCAGGCCCAGGCGCCGGCGAAACCGGCCCAGGCCAGCCAGCCGCCGTCGCGGATGTCCAGCACGTCCCATGGCGATTGCAGATAGGCCTCGCGGTGGCGCCAGACGAACGCCAGCCGCGCCGCCAGCAGCCCGGCCAGCAGCACCCGCATCAGCGGCATCTCGCCCGCGCCGGCACTGCCGGCCTGCCAGCGCGCCGCCAGGCTGCCTGCCGCCACGCAGGCCAGCATCAGCAGCAAGGCGGTCGGCAGCATCAGGGGGCCGAGCTGCACCATCGCGCTCATGCCTGCCACCCCGTGCGCCACAGCAGCACCCCGGCCACGACCACGCACACCAGCGCAAACAGCTGCTGCAGGCGCGCGGTGGGCAGGCGCGGCGCGAGCGCGCGGCCCAGCACCATGCCCAGCACCGCGGCGGCGACGAAGGTCCAGGCGGCCGCGTCCAGCGTCAGGCCGTCGGCCACGGCATGGCCGACGGTGACCGCCGAAATAAGCGCGATGACCATCAGCGAGGTGGAAACGATGGCGTGCATCGGGGCGTCGCTGAACTGGCGCAGCGCCGGCACGATGATGAAGCCCCCGCCCACGCCCAGCAGGCCGGTGAACAGCCCCGAAATCGCCCCGATGCCGCCCAGCGTGGCGGCGGCGCGGGGCGTCCAGACGAATTTGCCGGTTTGCGGCGAGATGTGGCAGGGCCGCTCGGCCTGCGCCTGGGCGCCGGCCGGCGCAGCCAGCGACTGGCGCAGCATGCGGCCGGCAACCAGCAGCATGACCATGGCGAACAGGCCGCTCAGCCAGGGGCCGGGCGCCAGCCGGGCCAACTGGGCGCCCCAGGGCGCCGCCAGGCCGCCGACGACGGACATCAGCGCGGCGGCCTTGTAGCGCACCGTGCCGCGGCGCAGGCCTTCGGCGCTGCCGACCGCGGCGGCCAGCCCGACCGCCATCAGGGCGACCGGCGCGGCCTGGGGCATGTCCATGCCCAGGCCCAGCACCAGCGCCGGCACCGCCAGGATGCCGCCGCCCGCCCCTGTCAGCCCCAGGGTCAGGCCTATCAATATGCCCAGGAATCCGCCTGCCATGCCGCCCACCGCGTATTATTACCAAAAGAAATAAGCAAATTATTATAAATAATTTAGAAAGACGGATCAATGCGCCGGGACGCTATACGGACAGCCGTTTGCCTTGTTGCCCGTCGGGATTGTCGGAGCGCGTGCCGCGTCTCGGTCGTAGGCAGGAGGATGGGCGTGGCGATGCGCCCCCTGTCGACGCCGGATCGGCCGGGCCGGCCGCCCCGCGGACGCGCGGCCCGATTGGTTAAACTGCCGTCTTTGCCCGCGCCGCCAGGCGCGGGCCGGTTTACCGATTACGGCAATGTCCAACACGCACGAAGTCCGCCCCGGCCAGTCGATCGAACTGCTCAAGGCCCTGCACATCCTGACCCGCGACGGCAAGATGAACCAGGACAGCCGGCGCAAGCTCAAGCAGGTCTACCACCTCTACCAGTTCATCGAACCGCTGCTGCAAAACGCCAGGGACGCGCGCGGCGCCGTCACCCTGGTGGACCATGGCGCGGGCAAGTCGTACCTGGGCTTCATCCTGTACGACCTGTTCTTCAAGGACCGGCGCGACGCCTCGCACATCTACGGCATCGAGACCCGCGCCGAACTGGTCCAAAGCGCGACCGAACTGGCCGCGCGCCTGGGCTTTGGCGGCATGTCGTTTCTCAACCTCTCGGTGGCCGATTCCATCGCGTCGGAACAGCTGCCGCCGCGGGTCGACATCGTGACCGCCCTGCACGCCTGCAACACCGCCACCGACGACGCCATCCGCTTCGCCCTGGCCAAGCAGGCGCAAAGCATCGTGCTGGTGCCCTGCTGCCAGGCGGAAGTGGCGGCCGTGCTGCGCAAGAACAAGGCGCGCGCCCTGGCCGACCCCATGGCCGAACTGTGGCGCCATCCGCTGCATACGCGCGAATTCGGCAGCCAGCTCACCAATGTGCTGCGCTGCCTGCAGCTCGAGGCCCATGGCTACCAGCTCAGCGTGACCGAGCTGGTGGGCTGGGAACACTCGATGAAGAACGAACTGATCATCGCCCGCCATCAACCCGGCAGGCCGCGCCGCGAGCCCGCGCGCCGCCTGCGCGAAATGCTGGAACGCATCGGCCTGCAGGAGCTGAGCGAGCGCTTCCAGGTCCCCGCGCAACCCTGATCCGGCGGCCGCGCCGCCGCGCAAGCCCGCGCGCCTGGGAATAACCCTAGCTGGACGCCCCGGCAAACTGCATACAATATTCTGTTTGCCTGGCCAATAGCCGGCCAGCGCACCGCGTATCCCGATCCACCGGGGCGCCGCGCGGCCCGCGCCGGCCGCGCCGCCAACCCGTTTCCTTGTTCCAGGGAGGCCGTTGTATGCGCTTGACCCGACGCCATGTCCTGCAGGCCCTCGCGGCCCTGCCCTTCGCCGTACGCCCGTCCTGGGCCCAGGACGCCTACCCATCCCGCCCGATCCGCCTGCTGGTGGGCTTTGCCCCTGGCGGCCTGACCGACATCGCCGCGCGCGCCCTGGCCGAACGCATGTCCAAGGCCATGAACGCCAGCGTCGTGGTGGAAAACCGCCCCGGCGGCCAGGCCATCATCGCCACCGTGGCGGTGGCCCGCGCCGAGCCCGATGGCTATACGCTGGGCTTTGCCGGCACCAACGGCATGATCCTCAACCCGCTGCTCTACAACAACCTGCCCTACAAGCAGGCCGACTTCAAGCAACTGGGCTCGATGGGCAAGTCGCCCATGCTGCTGATCGTGCACCCGGACCTGGGCGTGCGGAACGTGCAGGAATTCATTGCCCTGGCCAGGCAGAAGCCGGGCGAGATCACCTGCGCCCATGCGGGCCGCGGCATCATCAACCACCTGGCGCTGCTGCACTTCCAGTCCAAGACAGGCACGCAGTTCCAGGACGTGCCATACAAGGGCAGCGGCCCGGCGCTGCTGGACCTGATGGCCGGCACGGTCAAGAGCACGTTCGACTTCCCCACCTCGTCGATCGCCAATCTGCGCGCCGGCAAATACAAGGCGCTGGCCGTCACGGCGGACCAGCGGCTGAGCAGCCTGCCCGATGTCCCCACCATGAAGGAGGCCGGCCTGGACGGCTTCGAGCTCTACACGCGCATGATGATCTCCGGACCGGCGGCCATGCCGGCGCAGGTGGTCGGAAAGCTGGAGGAAGCGGTGCGCGCCGGCACGGCGGATCCCGGCCTGATCCAGCAGTTCGCCGACCAGGGCGTGACCATCGAGTTCACCTCGGCCGCCGACATGGACCGTGTCATCGCCGAAGAGTCGGCCATGTGGGAACAGGTGATCAAGGCCAACAACGTGCCGCGCACCGACCTGAAAAGCTGAGGAGCCCCGAGATGCCGCCACGCATGAGCGTCGCCCCCGAACGCGCCCTGATCGATGTGGATCGCGAGATCCGCATCGACGGCTTCGGCCCTTACGCCTGCATCGACGTCACGGCCGAGATGCGCATGTGCGGGGTGCCGTGGCGCTCTCGCGCCACCTTCCTGGCCGGCGCCGACGGCAGCCTGGACCTGGGCCGCGACAGTCCGGTCAGCGGCGACTATGCCGAGCCCGACGCCATGGGCCTGGTCTGGTCGATGCAGTGCCAGGACCCGCCCCGGGCCGTGTTTCCGCCCGATCGCACCGACGCGCTGACCGTGCACATCACGGCCAGCGACGGCCGGCACGAAGCCCACGCGACGCTGGTGCAGGAGTTCCTCGCCGAAGGCGTACGCCACCAGGCGGTGCGCGCGCGGGCCGGCGGCATGAGCCTGTCGGGCGAGCTGTACACGCCGCCCGGCCCGGGCCCGCATCCGGCGATCATCTACATGAACGGTTCATCGGGCGGCGTCAACGCGCCGCGCGCCGCGCTGTTCGCCGCGCGCGGCTACCAGTGCCTGGCGCTGGGCGTCTTCAACTATGAAGACCGCCCGAAGTACCTCAACGACATGCCGTTGGAGTACCTCGAACAGGCGCTGCGCTGGGTGCGCGACACCCTGAACCCGCGCGACGGCTTCGTGGCCATCTCGGGCATCAGCCGGGGCGGGGAGATGTCGTTGCTGGCGGCCAGCCACTTTCCCGAACTGGTCAGCGCCGTGGTGGCCTACGTGCCGTCGCCGGTCATGCATGGCGTGGTCAGCGCCGGCGCGCCCGGCACGGGCCGCGACGCGCAGGTCTGGACGCTGGGCGGCAAGCCGCTGCCGCATCTGTGGCAGGACAACGCGACGGCCGATTGGGAGGCCGCCTATGCCAGCGACCCGCCCTACCGCCAGACCCACGCCTTCATGAGCGCCTCGCGCGATGCGCGCGCCTTCGAGCGCGCCCGCATTCCCATCGAACGCTACCCGGGGCCGCTCATGCTGATCAGCGCCTCGGACGATGGCTTCTGGCCCAGCACCGCCTATTCGGAAATCGTGGCGCGGCAACGCCAGGCCGCATGGCCCGCGCGGCCCGCCGAGCACTACGTGTGCCGTGGCGCCGGGCATCACGTGCACTACCCCAACCTGCCCGCCACGTTGATCAGCAAGCCACATGCCATGTCGGGCCTGCTGCTCGACGCCGGCGGCACGCCCCCGGCCAACGCCCATGGCAACGCCGGCTCGTACCGGGCCATGCTGGACTTCCTGGAACGCGCGCGGGCGTCTTGACGGCGGCGCGCCCGTCCCCGCATCGGCCAGGGTGCCTGTCCCGGCGGGGACAGGCACCCCGCGAACGCTTGACTGCCAGGACGGCGCCGGTCCCCGCGTGGGGACCGGCACCGCTTACTCCATCAGCTTGCGCCAGCCTTCCTCGCCCAGCTCGCGCATGGTCTCGATGTTCTTCTCGTAGATCTCGGCGGCATCGGGGAAGGCTTCGACCGCCTTGTCGATGCTGGCTTCGCGCAGCAGATGCAGGATGGGATAAGGCGAACGGTTGGTGTAGTTCTCGATATCGTCCGGCCCGGTCTCGGCGAACTGGAAGCGCGGGTGGAAGGTGGCGACCTGCAGCTCGCCCACCAGCCGCATGCGCTTGAGCAGGCGGTCCGAGAGATCCTCGAAATCGTTGAAATCGTAGAAGTCGTCCAGCGCGTCGGGCAGGATCAACAGCGTCGTGTCGATCTCCTGCGGGTCGGCCTGGCTCAGGCGCATCAGCTCGTCTTCCAGGTCGCTCAGCGCCCCTTCGGCATCGGTGGCGTCGCTGACCGCATAGCGCACCTGGCCCTTGGCCTGCACCGCCTTGGCGAAAGGACAGAGGTTCAGGCCGATCACGGCCTTGTCCACCCATAGCCTGACTTCGGCCGCCACGGCCGCGCCGGTCTGTACATCGACAATCACGCGTTCATCCTTGATAACTTGCGGGCACGAGCCCTATTCGGTGGGCAGCGCCGCCATGGTCTGCGCCACGGCCGCGGTGAGTTTCTTGCCGTACGGCACGTGCAGGAATTCGTTGGGACCGTGCGCGTTGGACTTGGGGCCCAGCACGCCGCACACCATGAACTGCGCCTTGGGAAACCCCTTCTGCAGCATGCTCATCAGCGGGATCGTCCCGCCCTGGCCGATATAGCCGCACGGCGCGCCATAGTACTGCTGCGAAGCGGCGTCGAGCGCCTGGCTCAGCCACGACGCCGACGCCGGCGCGTTCCACCCCGTGGCCGCGCCTTCGTTGGCGTGAAAAATGACCTTGGCGTTGTACGGCGCGTCGTTCTCCAGCAAGCCCTTGATCTCCTGCGCCGCGGCCACCGCGTCCACCAGCGGCGGCAGGCGCAGCGACAGCTTGAACGCCGTGCGCGGGCGCAGCACGTTGCCGGCGCTGGTCAGCGGCGGCAGGCCTTCGGCGCCGGTCACCGACAGCGTGGGCCGCCAGGTGCGGTTGAGCAGCGCCTCTTCGGGCTCGGTGGTCATGGGCAGCACGAAGCCGCCCTCGGCGCCGCAGCTCCAGGGGAAGCGGCGCCACACTTCGTCGCCCAGGATGCGCGCGGTGGCATGCACCTGCTCGATGCGCTCGGCGGGAATCTCGCAATGCAGGCTTTGCGGCAGCAGGCGGCCGCTGGCGCTGTCTTCCAGGCGGTCCAGCAGATGGCGCAGGATGCGGAAGCTGGACGGCACCACGCCGCTCGAATCGCCCGAATGCACGCCTTCGTCCAGCACCTGGACCTCCAGCGTGCCGGCCACCATGCCGCGCAGCGACGTGGTCATCCACAATTGGTCGTAGTTGCCCGCGCCCGAGTCCAGACAGACCACCAGGGCCACGTTGCCCAGGCGCTCGCGCAGGACATCGACATAGGGCAGCAGGTCGTAGCTGCCGGACTCCTCGCAGGTCTCGACGATGCCCACGCAGCGCGGCCGGGGAATCCCCTGCTTGTCCAGCGCCATGATGGCGGTCAGCGATGCGTAGATGGCGTAGCCGTCGTCGGCGCCGCCGCGTCCATACAGCTTGCCGTTCTCGTACTTCGGCGTCCACGGGCCCAGGTCGGCGCGCCAGCCCGAGAATTCGGGCTGCTTGTCCAGGTGGCCGTACAGCAGCACGGTATCGCCGTTGTCGGCGCGCGTGGCCGGCGCGTCGAAGAAGATCACCGGCGTGCGGCCAGGCAGGCGCACCACCTCCAGCGTCAGGCCGGACACCCTCTGGCTCTCGACCCATTGCGCCGCATCGCGCACCACCCGCTCGATGAAGGCGTTCTTTTCCCAGTCCGCATCGAACGCCGGGCTCTTGGCCGGTATCGCGATGTAGTCGGTGAGCGCCGGGATGATCTCGTTGTCCCATTTGTCGTCCACGAAGGCTTGCAGCGCATCGGGGTCGAGAGCGGGCGGCACGGCGTCGTCGGGTATGCGGGCGTTCATGGCGGAACCATCCAGTACGGGAACGAAGCCGCCATTTTATGCCTGCCGGCGCCTTGCCGCACGGCCACGCGTCCCCGATTACCGCCCTCGCGCTAGCGATGCAGCGAAAAGGGCGACCCTCCCGGCGCCGAGGTATCGGGCCGCGGCGGCGCGTACCTGCCGCGGTCGAACTTGGGCACCGAGCCCAGCGTGAACGCCATATCGCCGCCGGCCCAATGCTCATCGCGCAAGACCTCCCGCCCCGCCGCCGGATCGCGCTGCAAATGGCCCGACACCCCACCGGCCGCCGTGAATCCGTCCGGCGCCACCGCGATGACGGAGCGCTGCGTCGCAGCATAATGGTCGCGCGCCAGCCGTCCGCCGCTGACCACCAGCGTGGGCCGGGTGCTGGTCGAAAGAATGGCCGGCGCCGACACACCCGCCGAACCGCCGTCGCGGTCGCGCCAGTCGGCCAGCTGGCCGGCGCGCACCCGGCCGCCCACGTGCACACTGCCCTGCTGATCGGCCGACGCCAGGTCGGCGCCGGTCAGGTGCGCATCGCCCGCCACCCGCACCGACAAGGGGCCGCCCGCGGCAATACCCGTACGCTGCGCCACCACGGCGCCACGGTCGTGACCGTGGCTGAATGACGCCGCGACCTGCACGACCGGCTGCGGCTTGAATCCGTTGCCGCTCGACGCATGCGCACCCGCCGCCAGCATCCAGCTTGCCGATGTGCGGCTTTCGTCATGCACGTCCTGCACGCTGGCCATGGACAGCGTGCCGCCGACCTCCACCTGCGCGCTTTGCGCGGCGTCCACGCGCGCGCCCTGCATGACCAGGTCGCGCGCCGCCTGCAGACGCACATTGGCGGCCCGGATGCCCGTCTGGTCATGCGTGCGCCGTTCGGAAGCCTCGTGCTCATGGCGTCCGCTCAGCCCCACCGTCCCGCGGACATAGGCGTCGGCCTTGACGAGATTGGCGCCCATGGTCATGCGAGCGTCGAGCGACAGGCTGTGCGCGTCGCGCGTGCGCTGCTCGCGCGATTCGGCCGACCGCATGCGCAACGCGCCGGCCGACCGCAAGTCGACCTCGCGACCGCCGTCAAAGCGTACGCCGGCCAGGGTCATGTCGCCCGCGCCGCTTTCGATGCGAACGTTGCCGCCCACGTGCGTCACGTTCTCCGAAGTGGCGCTGCGACGCTCGTTCCACCAATCCCCCTGCAGGCTCATGCTCAACGTGCTGTTGGCGGTATCCGCCATGACGCTCTGGAACACCGTGCTCAGCGCCTGGCCGAACATCAAGCCGCCATCGATTCCCCGGCCGTCCCCGGTCTGCGCCAGGCTCTGGCCCAGGCGGCTGGCGGTCACCTGCGGATTGACGCTGGCGTCGACGCCCAGCTCCAGCCCGACGCGCCCGCCGCTGCGCACGGTGCTCTCGGTATCCACGTACTTCGTGGTGCGCACCTCGCCGCCGCGTAGCCGCAAGCCGGACCCGCCTTCGGCGCCGCCGCCGTAGCGGTCGCGATTGACGTCGGCGCCGCCGAAATCCAGCACGCCGCCGGCGACGACCGAGCCATCGCCCAGGCGCAGGTCGGCGTTGCGGTATTTCTTGCGCGACGAGGTGCTCTGCTCCCACGTGCTTTCCCAGCCGATCCGGCCGCTCGCGCTGGCCGCCGCGCCGCGGCCGGCGTAGCTGCTGGCGCCGGTTTCGCTGCCCAGCGTGCCTGTCGCCTGGTAGCCGCCGGCCCCCACCGTGCCGCTGACAAACAGTTGGCGCACGTCCTTCTCGTGCTCGGCGTGTTCGAAATCCGCGGCGGCCTTGAACCTCGCGTCGCGCGCCACGGACAGGTCCGTATGTGCGGCCTCGACCGAACCGCCCTCGATCTCCAGGTTCTGCATCTTTCCTTCCAGCGTGCCGGCTTCGATGCGCGTACCGTAATGGTTCGCGCGCGCCGACTGGTTGGTTTGCGTCGTCGACGACAGGATGGCGAACAGGCTGCCCAGCGGCGTCGAGCTCTTGTTCTCGTAGCTGGACGCCGCCTCGTACACGCCGCCCAGCTTGACGTCATCGACATCCAGCTTCACCTTGCCGCCCTTGAGCGTCGCGCCGGCTGTCTCCAGGCGCTTGGCCTCGATATGCAGCTGGCCGCCTTGGGCATCCAGGGCGCCGTCGCCGCGCGCCGCCAGCCTGCCCTTGCCGTCGTAACGCATCGAGGTCGCGACCTTGACCGTGTCGGCCTTGAGCCTGACATCCTTGCCGCGCAGCTTGCCGCCCTCGATGTCGATATCCCGGCCTGAGACGTCGACCTCCTCATCGGCCTCGATGCCGCTGCCCATCCCCTTGCTGTCGGCCACCAGGACCTTACCCTTGCCGGCATCCACCTTGACGCGCTTGCCCTGGATCAGCCCGTTGACCGAACTGACGTCATGGCCGTTCGTGTCGACGTTCACGTCGCCGCCGGAGGCAATCAGCGCCCCGCCGCCGGCGTACTGATCCGTGATGCCCTGGCGCGTCGCCTCGGTCAGGTACAGCCGGGGAGCGAGGACCTTCTGGCCGTCGATCACGGTATCCACGTACCAGACGAAATCGCGGTCCGCCTGCTTGAGCTGCTGCGCGGTCGGCGCGACACCCACCTTCAGGCCCAGCGCCTTGCCGACCGTCCCGGCCGACGCCATCAGCCTGGCCACCAACGCGTCACCGCGCACGGGCAGGCGGCTTTCGTAGCCGCCCAGGGCGCGCCGCACCTGCTCGCGCACCAGCGTGGTATCGAAATAGTTGTCGCCCGCCACGCGCGTGGCGCGATCGGGCTGGTAGCCGATCTGCTCGAAGAAATAACGCGAGCCGTAGAATTTGCTCTGGTCGATAAACTTGATGCGGGTTTCGAACAGCGGCCGCGGCAACGCGACGGCTGGCGGCGCGACCCGGACCGCCCCGCCAGCCGGCGCCGCCACCGCGTTCGGCGCGGCAAGCCGGGCGTCCGCCACCTGCGCATTGCGCCTGCCGGATACCTCCAGCCCTTGCGCCGCGTCCAGGCTGGCCAGGGAAGCGAGCGCGTCGGCGCTGCCCAGCCCTCGCGCATCCACCATGCCGTCGGTCCCCGGCGCTTGCCTGGCCTGGCGCGCCAGCGCCGGCCCGGCGGCGCCGTCGGCAAGGGACACCTGGGCCGCCCCGATCCGCGTGAAAATATGCGGATTCACGAGCACGGCAGCCAGCGCATCGTCGATATCCAGCCGCTTTTCCAGCCCCACGTCGCGCAAGGCGTCGAACGAGCCGCCCACCGAAGTCGCCGAGTGTGCGCCGATTTTCAGGTTTTCCGGCCGGCCGCGATTCTGCGCGGCGTTCTCGCCGTTGTGGACCGCCCCGTTGGACAGGGTCAACCCGGCGCCGGCGGCCAGCACGGTCTGCTCCTTGGGATAGAACGCGATGTCCGCGCCGCGCTTGCCCGCCTTGAAATCCTTCCAGCGCTGCATCAATTCGGCGTGGCCCAGCGCGCGCCAATCGGCTCCCAGCGCGGCCGACAGCGCCTTGGCCAGCATGACCCGGCCAGGCTGGATCGCCTCCAGCCGCACCGCGTCGATCTGCGACTTGTAGCGCTGGGCGACCTTATCCGCCTCCGCGTCGATGGTCGCCTGCTTGGCCTCCTTTGCATAGACCGTGCGCAGATCCGCGGCAAACGCCTGGATGATGTCATCGACCGCCTGGGTCTCGGTATCCATCCCGCCCAGGGCCGCGCCGTAACGCTGACCCAACTGGTCGTGGACCCGCCGGGTGGCTTCGCCGTAAGCCTCCACCGCCTGGGCGGCCGCCTTGGCCTTCTCGTACTCGCCTTGCAGCTTCTTGTACTCGCCATAGATCTTCAGGCCTTCCGGCGACTCCAGCTTGTGTCCGCGCAGATCGAGCGTGGGCACCTTGGGCACCGGCGGCGCCGTGGGAGCCGGCTTGGCCTGGTAGCCCAGGTCGAGGTTCTTCAGCGTATTGACCGACCATTCGGTGTAGGTCGGATACACCCCCCAAATGTACTCGTAGCGATTCTGGTCCAGCAGATAATCCAGGAGTTCATACGTGGAGTTGAAGTTCCAGCTCGCCGGAGACAGGCCTGCGCGGTTGTCCACGGCAGTCAGGGTCAAGGGCGACGGCGTTAAATTGTGGAAGATATCCGTCATAGACAGCGGCAGGGGCGTCTTGAAATACTCCATGGCGGACACGGTGCGCATGACCGACCGATTGTCCACGTCGCCGCCGATGTGGCCATGGCCGACCGCCTGGATCACGCCTTCATTGAGAAGACGGCGATGCTCGTCCTTGCGCGTATCGGCATTCAGATAGAGATCCTTGCCGACCTCGATGAGCGATTGTTCCGCCGTCAGATCACTGCCGTACCACGGCGCCGCGATAGCGCCGGAGCCGGAACTCAAGTGGTAATTGACATAGCCGATACCGCTCCACCGGCCATACTTGCCGCCCCCGACGTACTGCACGCCTTTGGGTTGTATGCTGCCGCTCAGCTTGGCCGTGTTCTCGATGCGCGGCGCATCCAGATGCATGTCCTCGCCCGCGCGAATTCGGCCCAGCTTGTTGAGCAAGGCAACGGCCGCCGTCAGCCTGGCGTTGCCGCCCGCCTCGATCAGCGCGGCCCGTTCATTGGTGATGTTCTGCGCCTTGACGGTCAGGTCCCCGGCGGCCCACAGCAGCGCGTTCGCTTCGTTGGCCACGTTGCCGTGCGCCGAACTCAGCGTCAGGTCCTTGCCGACGACGATGGCCTGCTTGTTGTCGATATTTTCCTGCACCTCGGCGATCAGGCTGCCGGAATTGCCGGTCTCGATTTCGGTCGTCAGCGACTTGGCCTTGACGCGTAACGTCCCCTCCGCCACCGGCAGGATATGATCCTGGTCCACCACCAGATCGCGCTGCGTGCCTTGCGCAAGCGTCAGCGTCGCGTCATGCTCGGCGTAGAGGGATCCCGTGTTGGTGAAATCCTCCACATCCAGCACGAGATCGTTGCGCGCATCCACGCGCCCGGTGTTCTCCAGCTTGGCGCTGTTGATGATATGGATGTCGTGTCCCGCCACGATCTGCCCCGTATTGCGCAGGTGCGGCGCCTTCAGCGTGGCGTCGTGGCCGGCGGCCATGGTGCCGCTGTTGTCGATACGCTGGGCCTGCACCGTGAAATCGTGGCCGGCCTTCAGGCTGCCCCGGTTGTCCGCCTGCCCGCTCGCCGTGACCGTCAGATCATGCTTGGCATCGAGAATCCCGGCATTGCCGAACTGTTCCGTCTTGATGACGATGTCCTTGTTGGACTCCATCTTGCCGTTGTTGTCGAATCCTCCGCGCGAGGTAACAGTGAGATCCTTGCCGGCCGTGAATGTGCCGGGATTGGAAACACTGGCGGCGACGATCGTGGTGGCCTCCTTGACCTGCATCTTGCCCGCGTTGCGCACGGCCCCGGAAGTCGTTAGCGCGGCGCTCTTGGCCATGACCTCGGCCCCGGCCTCGTTGTCGAACGACGCCGCCGTCACGCGCACGCCCTCGCGCACTATCAGATTGCCGGTATTGGACACCGCGCCGCCAGCGCTGACCTGCAGCCCCATCAGGCGAATGTTGTTGGAGAAACGGGCATCGTGCCGCGAGGTCAGGTTCGCGGCGCCGCCACGCTGGGTGACCTGCGCCGCCAGCGCGATGGCGTCGGCCGAGACGGTGTAATCGCCCTGTATCGAAACCTTGCCGTGCTCGGCATAGCGCCCGGCCACCGTGACCTGCGCGCCGCCCTTCTTGATATCCAGGCTTCCCGCGTTGTCCCAGCTCGCCACGTCGACGCTCAGCTTGTTCGCGCTGGTCGTCGCCTTTGCGCCGGCGGTGACGGCCGGAGACCCGCCGCCCTTGCCGGCGATCTGCATCTCGCCTTCGGTAGCCATGACACCGTCGTGCACGATGGCCTCGGCAGCCTTGACCACCAGGGCGCCGGCCGTGCCGGACGGAGCCTGGCTCTGGAAGGTGCCCCTGTTCTCGATGCGCTGCGCCTCGATGCGCTGGGTGCCGTCCGAGCCGACCAGGAACTCGTTCGTCAAGGCGCCGCCCACCTCGAGCACGCCCTGCTTGCCGGCCGAGATGTAGCCCTTGTTGACCAGGTTGCCAGTCGTGCGCACGGTGACGCTGGCGCCATTCCCCTTGTTGCGGCCGTTGCCGATACCGCCGGCATGGCTGACCAGCTCGCCGGCCTCGACCACGATCGGACCGCCATCGGCCACGAGCGCGGCGTCGGACACAACCGATTCGTCCTTACGCTCTTCGCCCGTGACCGCGTCGGTGATCTGCGGACGTCCGTCCACGACGTCGATCTGGCGCCCGGGCATGGTTTCCTCGTTGTCGTTGACGGCCCGCAACGTACCATTGAGAAACAGCTTCTTCGCGACCTTCACCGACACCGCCGGCTTGCCCTTGTCCCCCTTGGCAGCCAGCGCGCTCTGGCTGATCTTGCTCTCGATGGTGGAATGCTCGAGCACGGCCGAATCGGCCGATATGGTGACCGTCCCGTTCTCGGTCAAGACGTCGTTGCGCAGCAGCAAGGTGCCGCCCTTCGCATCCATGACGATGTCGCCCTGGGCCAGCACGCCCTGATGCGGATCGCCGCGCCCGACCGTGACATTGCCCTGGGCGCGGACCACCACGCTGCCGGGCGTGAAGAAATCCTGCCGCAGCGCGCGGCGCGCCCGCCGTGGCGAAGCGGCCTCGCCAGCGCCCGCCTTCAGCGCGCCGATGCCGACCGAACCGGTGCTGTCGATGCGTGCCCGGCTGGCGCTGGCCCGGTCCACGGTGACGCCCTGGCCCGAGAGCTCCAGCGCCCCTGCGACTTCCGCCGCCGCCAGGCTGAGGGCCCCGCCGGCGGCGGCCTGAAGGCCGCCTTCGGTCTTGACCGACCCGAGCTCCAGCGCCTGCTGCGCGCGCGCCTGCAGATCGCCGGTCGTGTCGACGGTACCCAGCGTCATGGAGCGCCCCGCTTGCAGATCGGCGCCTGCATCGCTCACCAGCTTCGCAACGCGCACGTCTCCCGCGCCATTGACGTCCACGGCCCCTACAGCAGCCAACGTGCCCAGATCCAGGTGCTCGCCACCCTGCACATGCAGCGTGCCGCCAGCCTTGGCCGATTGCAGCGCCACGCCGGCGCCGCCGTCCAGGGCCAGCGCGCCGCGCGCCTGCACGGCGCCCAGATCGAGCTGGCGGCCGCTCGACACATGCAGACCGCCCCCGCTGGTGGCGGCCGTTACGCGCACCGCGTCCTTGCCGCTGACCCGAACGTCGCGATTGGCGCGCAGCGAGTTCGCCGCCACCGTGGATCCGCCGCGCACGTCGATCGAACCGGCGGCCTCCACCGCGCCCAGCGTGGCGCCGCCTTCCGCCCCCAGCGAAATGTCGGCAAGACTGCGGGCATGATCGACCCTGACCGCATCGCGCCCGGACACGCTGATCGCGCCGTCGGAACCGAGGGAGTCCGCTGCGACCGCGCCCCAGCCTTCGATCCCGATACCGCTCTTGGCGGAAACCTTGCCTACCTCCAGCGCGCCGTGCGCCGAAATGGCGACCCTGGACGCGCTGTTGACGCTCTGAACCGATACGCGTTCGCCGCCCGTCACGGAGATGCTATCCAGCGACTTCAACTCGGCCACGGTCGCCGCGCGCGCGGCCGATACCGTCAGCGCGCCCTTGGCCGCGAGACTGCCCAACGCGGCCTGCCCGTCGCTGGAAACCCGCAGTTGCCCGCCCGCCTGCGCGCCATCCAGTCGCACCGCATCGCGGCCGTTCACGGTCATGGCGCCGGCCGATTTCAGGAATCCGGCCTGCAATGCGCCGCCGGCCTGCAGCGCAAGGTCGGCGGCAGCCGCGGCGTCTCGCACCGTCATGGCGCCCGCGCTGGTGGCGCGGACCTGCCCATCCGACTGGACATCGCCCAGGTTGACGGAGCCGCCGCCGCTGACTGTGACGGCGCCACGGCTGCGCATATCCTTGGCCGACACGCTGTCGCCTGCCTGGACGCCGATCGCACCGAGGGCCGTCATGCTATCGATCGACAAGGCGCCGCGCGCGGCGACATTCACATCGCCATCGCTGTGCGCACGGCCGATGCTGACGCGTTGCTCGCCGGTGATATCCGCGCCGCGCGCTGCGCTCAGATCGCCCAGATCCACCTGGCCGCGCCCGGACACGTGCAGTTCCGCGTCGCTGTTCGCGTTGGCCACGCTGACCGCCTGTCCGCCCTGTATGCGGATGGCACCCTGCGACTGCAGATTGCGGGCCGCCAATGTTCCTGCGGCAGCCACCGTCATGCCGCGTACGCTCGAAGCGTCATCCAGCGCGACCTCCCGTTGCCCACGCACCTCAAGCTGGGCACTGGAGACCAATTGCTTCGCCTGCAGGTTCCCGCCAGCGCTTACCGACAGCGCACCGTCGCTGGCAACCGAACCCAGCGTGACGGCCTGCTTGCCGTCCACGCCGAGCCGCCGCGTCGCCGACAGCTGGTCCGCCTGCAGCGCCGCGCCCGCGCGCACCGACAGCGTCTGGCCGCTGCTTGCCGCGCCAAGCCGGACAGCCTGGCGGCCCGACACCTGCAACGTCCCCCCGGCATTCAACAGCGTGGCCTGCACCTTGCCGCCGCCTTGCACCGCGAGGTTTCCAACGCTGCTGGCCGACGCGATCTTCACCGCTCCGCCGCCCGCGACGCGCACCGCGCCACCGGAGGCCAGCTTGCCGGCCGACACGGCTCCCGCGCCCTTGAGGCTGAGCGGGCCGCGCTGGACCGTGGCGTCGCCCAGCGCGATTTCGCCCTGCGACGACACGGTGATGGCCGATGGCGAGGACAGGCTGCCGAGCTGGCGCACGCCCAGGCCTGAATCGCTGGACACCAGCGTGATGTGCTTGCCGTACATGGCGCCCGCCGCCGTGCCGTCGATCGCGTAGGCGCCAGCGGCGGCGCCGCGCGCGCCTGCGGCGATCGGCGTGGCGCGGCGGGTTGCGTGGTCGTACCGGTTGGCGCCGGCGACCACCGCGATATCGGCCAGGGGCTTGCCCTGCTCGCTCGACACGGCGCCCTGCAGCCTGACCAGGCGCGCCACCACGTCGAAATAGCCCAGGCCGGTAGCATTGACGCCGCCTCGTTCGATCGTGACGGTGCCCTGCCGGACATCAAGGCCGATGTGGCCGCCGTTGACGCTGGGACGACCCGTCGTGAGCGTCAGGTTGCTGGCGTTGAGCGTGCTCAGGCCGTCGACGCTGAGGCCGTTCGGATTGGCGACGATCAGGTCCGCGCGCCGGCCGAACACCTCCAGCGCG
Organism: Bordetella bronchiseptica; assembly: GCF_900636925.1. Classification (NCBI taxonomy): domain Bacteria; kingdom Pseudomonadati; phylum Pseudomonadota; class Betaproteobacteria; order Burkholderiales; family Alcaligenaceae; genus Bordetella; species Bordetella bronchiseptica. The sequence continues at coordinate 2,070,211 of NZ_LR134326.1, read as the reverse complement.
CCGTGCAGACGGCTGGGACGCGTTCCCGTGATCTCGGTCAGGATGGCCGTCGCTGCCTGGCGCAGGCCAGGGTTGCGATTGAGGTGGCCGGCCAGTTGCGACCGGCCCTCGGTCAGACTGTTGTTGAACACCAGGCCCGGCGGCTCGACATCGAGTTCGCGCAGGCGGTTGTGCGACAGGCCATGGGCGTTCGGGGCGGCGATATCGATGACCGGCACGCCGGATGGCGAGCGTTGCGGCGCCGCCATCGCGCCGCACGCCAGGGCGACTCCCGCCGCGGCCAGCGCGCGCCGCAGTCGCCGGCCCGCCCCGCCACGTCCACGCCGCGCCGCGCGGCGCCGGGGCGCCACCGGCACATACATGGCGCGACATTGGCTATAAACCAATCGAAAGCAAAACGCGTTCATGTTGTCTCCTGATGTCGTTATGTAGGTCTGATCGGCGTCGCTGCTCAATCAGCATAAATACGCCATCCCCTATTCAACCCACCCGAAGAAAACTCACGCACACAAAACAGCAAATACCCACCCACCTACAACCCAATCACCCCAATCAATACTTCCAAAATGCATTCAAACCCGACAGCACCGGACAATAAAAAACGGCCTTTCTCGCGAAAGGCCGTTCGAATGGAGCGAAGCGAAGGGTTTATTTCAGCCAGGCGCGCGCGTTGCGGAAGATACGCATCCAGGGGCTGAACGCGCCGCCGGCATCGCGCTCGCCCCACTGCGCCGGCGCCCACGACATCATGACGTTGCGGGTCACGCGTTCGGGGTGCGGCATCATGACCGTGAAGCGGCCGTCGGCCGTCGTCACCGCGGTCAGGCCGCCGGGGCTGCCATTGGGGTTGAACGGATAGGTTTCGGTGGCCGCGCCGTGGTTGTCGATATAGCGGGCCGCCATCAACGCGCGCCCCGCGTCGCCCTGCTGGGTGAAGTCGGCGTAGCCCTCGCCGTGCGCCACGGCCACCGGGATACGCGCGCCCTCCATGCCTGCGAAGAAGATCGACGGCGAAGCCGTGACTTCCACCAGCGACAGACGCGCCTCGTACTTCTCGGACTGGTTGCGGGTAAAGCGCGGCCAGTGCTCGGCGCCGGGGATCATGGGCGCCAGCGCCGCCATCATCTGGCAGCCGTTGCACACGCCCAGCGCAAAGGTATCGGGGCGGGCGAAGTAGGCCGCGAACTGATCCGACAGCTTGTCGTTGTAGCGGATGGTGCGGGCCCAGCCTTCGCCGGCGCCCAGCACGTCGCCGTAGCTGAAGCCGCCCACGGCCACCAGCCCCTGCATGCCGGCCAGGTCGATGCGGCCCGACAGGAGGTCGGTCATGTGCACGTCGATGGCCTCGAAGCCGGCGGTGTCGAAGGCCCAGCCCATCTCGACCTGGCTGTTGCAACCCTGCTCGCGCAGAATCGCCACGCGCGGCCGCTTGCCGGTGGCGATGAACGGAGCCGCCACGTCTTCCTGCGGATCGAACGCCACGCGCGGCGCCAGGCCCGGGTCCTTGGCGTCGTTCCAGATGTCCAGCTCGGCCTGCGCGCAGGCCGGGTTGTCGCGCCGCGCCATGATGCGGTAGCTGACCTCGCTCCAGGCGCGGCCCAGGTCGGCGCGCGGCTGGCTCCAGACCTTGCGGCCATCGCGGTAGAACTCGACCTCGTCGGCCCCGTTCAGGCCGCCGATGACATGCGAATGCGCGGACAGGCCGGCGCCGCGCAGCACTTGCATCACCGCGTCGCGCTGCGAGGCCGGCACCTGGATGACCGCGCCCGCCTCTTCCGAGAACAACGCCTTGAGGGTGAGCTCTTCGCGCTGCACCGCCACCTGTTCGGGACGGATCTTGTAATCGCCCCAGTCGGCCGACTGCGGATCGAAGGTGAGCATGTCCAGGTTGACCGACACGCCGGTGCGCCCGGCGAACGCCATTTCGGCCAGCGTGGCGAACAGGCCGCCGTCCGAACGGTCGTGGTAGGCCAGGATGGTGCCGGCCTCGGCCAGCGTGCGGATCGTCACGAAGAAGGCGCGCAGGTCCTGCGGCGCGTCGATATCGGGCACCGTCTCGCCGACCTGGTTGTAGGCCTGCGCCAGGATGGAGCCGGCCATGCGGTGCCGGCCGCGACCCAGGTCGATCAGGATCAGCACCGTATCGCCGGCATCGGTGCGCAGCTGCGGGGTCAGGCTGGCGCGCACGTCGCCCACCGGCGCGAACGCCGTCACGATGAGCGAGACCGGCGCCACCACCTGGCGCTGCTCGCCCGCCTCGTCCCAGGACGTCTTCATCGACAGCGAATCCTTGCCCACCGGAATCGACAGTCCCACCGACTGGCACAGTTCGCTGACCGCCGACACGGTGTCGTACAGCGCGGCATCCTGGCCGGGCACGCCGCAGGCGGCCATCCAGTTGGCCGACAGCTTGATGTCTTCGAGGCGCGCCACGTCGGCGGCCGCCAGGTTGGTCAGCGCCTCGGCCACCGCCATGCGGCCGGAAGCGGGCGCGTCCAGCATCGCCAGCGGCGTGCGCTCGCCCATGGACATGGCTTCGCCGCGCGTGCCTTCGAAATCGGCCAGCGTCACGGCGCAATCGGCCACCGGCACCTGCCACGGGCCGACCATCTGGTCGCGGCTGGACAGCCCGCCCACGGTGCGGTCGCCAATGGTGATCAGGAACGACTTGTTCGCCACCGTCGGGTGGCGCAGCACGCGATAGGCCGCCTCGGTGAGATCCAGGCCGGCCAGGTCGAGCGGCTCGCTCACGCCGGGCAGGCGCTGCACGTCGCGCGTCATGCGCGGCGGCTTGCCCAGGATCACGTCGATGGGCACGTCCACCGGACGCACTTCGTTCTCGCCCTGCGCGCGGATCGTGTCCAGCCCGGGCAGGCCCTCGCCGTCGACCACGCGCAGCTGGCGCTCTTCGGTCGCCACGCCGACCACCGCGTACGGGCAGCGCTCGCGCCGCGCGATGGCGTCGAAGCGCTCCAGGTCCTGCGGCAGGATCGACAGCACGTAGCGCTCTTGCGACTCGTTGCTCCAGATCTCGGCCGGCGACATGCCCGACTCTTCCAGCGGCACGCGCCTGAGGTCGAAGATCGCGCCGCGGCCGGCGTCATTGACCAGTTCGGGAAACGCGTTGGACAGGCCGCCCGCGCCCACGTCGTGGATCGCGACGATGGGGTTGTGCTCGCCCTGCTGCCAGCAGCGGTCGATGACCTCCTGCGCGCGGCGCTCCAGCTCGGGGTTGCCGCGCTGCACCGAATCGAAGTCCAGTTCGGCCGAATTGCTGCCCATGCTGATGCTGGAGGCGGCGCCGCCGCCCATGCCGATGCGCAGCCCCGGGCCGCCCAGCTGGATCAGCAGCGCGCCCGGCGGAATCACTTCCTTGTGCGTGAGGCCGGCGTCGATGCTGCCCAGGCCGCCGGCAATCATGATGGGCTTGTGGTAACCCCAGCGCGTGCCGCCCGCGGTCTGTTCGAAGGCGCGGAAATAGCCCAGCAGGTTGGGCCGGCCGAACTCGTTGTTGAAGGCGGCGCCGCCGATCGGGCCATCGATCATGATGGACAGCGGCGAGGCGATGCGCTCGGGCAGGCCGTGGTGGTCGTTCTCCCACGGTTGCAGCGCATCGTCGAAGCGCAGGTGCGAAACGGTGAAGCCGGTCAGGCCGGCCTTGGGCTTGGAGCCGCGGCCCGTGGCGCCCTCGTCGCGGATCTCGCCGCCGGCGCCGGTGGCCGCGCCCGGAAACGGCGCGATCGCGGTCGGGTGGTTGTGCGTCTCGACCTTCATCAGGGTGTGCACGGTGGTGTCGCGGCGCACGTAGCGCGCGGCCTGCGCGCCCTCGCCCGCGACGCCCGGCACGCCGGCCTGGAAACGCTGCGCCGGGCCGCCTTCCATGATGGCGGCGTTGTCCGAGTAGGCCACCACGGTGCCGGCCGGCTGGGCCTTGTGGGTGGCGCGGATCATGCCGAACAGGGTGTTGGACTGCGCCTGCCCGTCGATGACCCACTGCGCGTTGAAGATCTTGTGGCGGCAGTGCTCGCTGTTGGCCTGCGCGAACATCATCAGCTCGACGTCGGTCGGATCGCGCCCCAGGTCGCCGAACGACTGCGCCAGGTAATCGATTTCGTCTTCGGACAGCGCCAGCCCCAGCGCCACGTTGGCCTGCTCCAGCGCGGCGCGGCCCTCGGCCTGCACCGCCACGGTGCGCATCGGCTTGCCGGCCAGCGTCTCGAACAGCGCCTGGCCGTCGAAGGTGCCGTCGACCACGGTCTCGGTCATGCGGTCGTGCAGGCAGGCCGCCGCGCGGGCCAGCATGCCGGCGTCGAACGACTTGGCGCCCAGCAGGCCGCGCTCGGGCGTCAGCGCGTAGCGCACGCCGCGCTCGATGCGGCGCACGGCGTCCAGGCCGCAGTTGTGCGCGATATCGGTCGCCTTGCTGGCCCACGGCGACATCGTCCCCAGGCGCGGAATCACCAGCAGCTCCAGGCTCTTGGCCGGCGCCTCGGCGGCCGGCGTGCCGTAGTCCAGCAGTTGCGCCAGACGCGCCTGCTGCTCGGCCGGCAAGGCGCTGTCGGTATGGATGAAATGCTCGTAGCGCGCGGAGATATCGGCAACCGGCAGGCCGGCCTTCTTCAGTTGCGCCAGCAGGCGCTCGCGACGGAAAGCGGAAAGGACGGAGGAACCGGGCAGATGCTGGACAAGGGACACGATGCGGGCGCCGTTAGGAAAAAGGAGGAATCAAAACATGATTTTACCTTTTTGCCGGGGTTTACCCGTGGTAACCCCATAACCCGCCGCAAAACCGCGCCGTGCCGTCCTGTCGCGCCGGAGTTACAAAATAATTCCATCCACGGCCACCCGATTTTGTGCATTGCAATATAGACGGCTCGCCGAGGTTGAAACCCGGATGAAAGTCTTCGAAAACAGGCTGGCCCGGTTTGCATGCTGCTATGCAGCATGTTGCAAACGCCCCGCACCGCGGGAAAACACGAACTAACGCCATGGCGAGCCGACGGTAGGATGCAGCCTCTCATATTGCCTGCGCTTTGCTCCACGCTGTTGCCAATGCACCGCCCCGACGCATCTGACGAGCCCGTCGAACCCATCATCCCCCCGGAAGCCGATCCCGCCGTCAAGGTCCCGCTGGCGCTGGAAGACTGGCTCGCCGTCATCCTGCTGGCCGCGCTGGCCATCATCACCTTCCTGAACGTGCTGGTGCGCTACCTGACCGACCAGTCCTTCGCCTGGACCGAGGAGATCTCCGTCTTCCTGCTGATCGTGCTGACCATGGTCGGCGCGTCCATGGCGTTCGTGCGCAACCACCATATCCGCATCGAGATCCTGGCCGACAACGGCTCGCCGCGGCGCCAGTACCTGATGGCGCTGACCGCCCACAGCCTGGTCGTGTTCTTCTTCGCGCTGCTCACCGTGCTGTCGGCCCGGCTGGTGTACGACGAGTTCCGCTACGAGGAAACCTCGCCCGCCATCGGCGTGCCGACCTGGTGGTACTCGGTGTGGATGCCGCTGCTGGCGGCGGTCATCACGCTGCGCGTGGCCGGCGCCGCGCGCCGGCTGATCGCCCGGCACAAGGCCGAGACATGATCGCGGCGCTGCTGTTCGCCGTATTCATTACCCTGATGCTGATCGGCGTGCCGGTCGGCGTGGCGCTGGGCCTGGGCGGCACGGTCGCCATCGTGCTGTCCAACCTCGATGTGTCCTGGTTCGGCCTGCTGGCCGTGCCGCAGAATTTCTACGCCGGCCTGGCCAAGTACCCGCTGCTGGCGATTCCCATGTTCGTGCTGGTGGGCTCGATCTTCGACCGCTCGGGCGTGGCCAGGCGGCTGGTCGACTTCGCCGTGGCGCTGGTGGGCCGCGGCCCGGGCATGCTGCCGCTGGTATCGATCGCCGTGGCGATGTTCCTGGGCGGGATTTCCGGCTCGGGTCCGGCATGCGCGGCGGCCGTGGGCGCGGTGATGATCGCCGCCATGTCGCGCGCCGGCTATCCGGCGCCCTACTCGGCCGCCGTGGTCGCCGCCGGCGCCGCCACCGATATCCTGATCCCGCCTTCGGTGGCCTTCATCATCTATTCGGTGCTGGTGCCGGGCGCCTCGGTGCCGGCGCTGTTCGCCGCGGGCATGGTGCCGGGCATCCTGGCCGGCTTCGCGCTCATCATTCCTGCGGTCTGGCTGGCGCGCCGCCATGGCATGGGCGCACGCGAAGCGCACCTGCCGCGTCCGCCGCTGTGGGCCAGCCTGCGCGAGGCGTCCTGGGGCCTGGCCGCGCCGGTGCTGATCCTGGGCGGCATGCGGATGGGCTGGTTCACCCCCACCGAAGCCGCGGTCGTGGCCGTGTTCTACGGGCTGTTCGTGGGCATGTGCATCCATCGCACCATCAAGGTACGCGACCTGTTCGTGATCCTGCGCGAGGCCGCCGAACTGTCGGCCGTCATCATGCTGGTGGTGACGCTGGCCGGCATCTTCGCCTGGGCCCTGTCCACGCTCAGCGTGATCGACCCCATCACGCACGCCATCGTCAATTCCGGGCTGGGCGAATGGGGCGTGCTGGCGCTGCTCATCGTGCTGCTGATGACCGTGGGCATGTTCCTCGACGGCATCTCCATCTTCCTGATTTTCGTCCCGCTGCTCATGCCGATCGCCAATGCCTATGGCTGGGATCCGGTCTGGTTCGGCGTCATCCTGACGCTGAAGGTGGCGCTGGGCCAGTTCACGCCGCCCCTGGCGGTCAACCTGATGGTTTCCTGCCGCATCGCGCGCGTGCCGATGGAGTCCACCGTGGGCTGGGTGGTCTGGCTGCTGGGCGGCATGTTCCTGGTGCTGGTGGCCGTGCTGATTTTTCCGCAACTGGCGCTGTGGCTGCCGCACCGGCTGGGATATTGATGAATACGGGGGAAAGGGCAGAAGCCGAAGGCTCGCCCGCCATTTTCGAGCAACCGAGCACGACACGAGGAGACAACCGATGAAATTCCGCAACATCGTGGGCGCCGCCCTTTGCGCCGCTTTCGCGCTGGGCGTGGCGCCGGCCCAGGCCCAGAACTACAAGTCCGAATACAAGCTGTCCATCGTGGTGGGCACCACCTTCCCGTGGGGCCAGGGCGCCGTGATCTGGTCCGACCTGGTGCGCGAACGCACCGAGGGCCGCATCAACATCAAGGTCTATCCGGGCACCTCGCTGGTGCAGGGCGACCAGACCCGTGAATTCACCGCCATCCGCCAGGGCGTGATCGACATGGCCGTGGGTTCGACCATCAACTGGTCGCCGCAGGTCAAGCAGCTCAACCTGTTCTCGCTGCCCTTCCTGATGCCCGACTATGCCGCCATCGACGCGCTGGTGCAGGGCGAGGTCGGCAAGGAAGTCTTCAAGCTGATCGACAAGGCCGGCGTGGTGCCGCTGGCCTGGGGCGAGAACGGCTATCGCCAGCTCAGCAACTCCAAGCATGAGATCAAGACGCCGGCCGACATGAAGGGCCTGAAGCTGCGCGTCGTGGGCTCGCCGCTGTACATCGACACCTTCACGGCGCTGGGCGCCAACCCCACGCAGATGAGCTGGGCCGACGCCCAGCCGGCGCTGGCCAGCGGCGCGGTGGACGGCCAGGAGAACCCGCTGTCTATCTACACCGGCTCCAAGCTGTACACGGTGGGCCAGAAGTACCTCACCCTGTGGAACTACGTCGCCGACCCGCTGATCTTCGTGGTCAACCGCGAGGTATGGAACTCCTGGTCCGAGAAGGACCGCGACATCGTCCGCCAGGCCGCGCTGGACGCCGGCAAGCAGCAGATCGTCATCGCCCGCAAGGGGGTCACGCCCGAAGACCCGTCGCTGCTGAAGGAAATCGCCGGCCACGGCGTCACCGTCAGCAGCCTGGACGCCGGCCAGCACGCCGAATTCGTGGCGGCCACCAAGCCGGTCTATGAAAAATGGAAGAAGCAGATCGGCGCGGAGCTGGTCGACCTGGCCGAGAAATCGATCGCGGCCCGCAAGAAATAAGCAGCAGCCCAAGGGGAACGGCGGCGCAAGCCGCCACGCAAGGCAGGGGCGCACAACCCTCCAACCCAACGGACGCCGGCCAAAAGCTGGCGTCCGTTTCTTTTCCGCCGGGACAGGCACCCCGCCATACGCCACGAACGCTAGCCTGCCAAGACGGCATCCGTCTCCATGGGAACTCACCCTCCGCCCGCTACGCGTCCGGGTAGCGCACCTCCAGGATCTCCAGTTCTTCGACACCGCCCGGCGTGCGCAGGGTCACGGTATCGCCTTCGTGCGCCTTGGTCAGCGCGCGCGCCACGGGCGAGATCCAGCTGATCTTGCCGGCCAGCGGCTCGGCCTCGTCCACGCCCACGATGGTCACGGTGCGCTCTTCCCCGGCGCGGTCCATGTAGAGCACGGTGGCGCCGAAGAAGACCTGATCGCGGTTGGGCTGCGCGGCAGGATCCACCACTTCGGCGATATCCAGGCGCTTGGTCAGGAAGCGCATGCGCCGGTCGATTTCGCGCAGGCGCTTCTTGCCGTACAGGTAATCGCCATTCTCGGAGCGGTCGCCGTTGGACGCGGCCCACGACACCACCTGCACGACCGAAGGACGCTCGACGTTCATCAGGTGCGACAGCTCATCGCGCAAGCGCGCGTAGCCTTGCGGCGTCATGTAGTTGCGCGTGCCGGCCGGCAGCGCCTGCGCCTCGGGCAGGTCGTCCTCGTCGTCGCGGTCGGATTCTTTGACAAATGCTTTGTTCATGCCTTGCCTGCTGCATAGGGATTCAAGGGCAGCCGGGGCGCCAACGGCCCGGCGCGAAAGGCGCGGTTCAGAACCAGTCGTGCCAGACCGGCTTGAGATCGGGCGGCAGCGGCGGCAAGCGCCCCAGGTCCACCCTGCTTTCGGTGGGACTGTGGAAGTCCGAGCCGCGCGAGGCCAGGAAACCGTGGCGGCGCGCCACCTCGGCATACCGGCGCGCCTCTTCGGAAGTATGGCTGCCGGTCACGACCTCGATACCCGTGCCGCCCAGTTGCAGGAACTCGTCGTACAACGCGTCGAACTGCATGGGGCTGTACTTGTAGCGTCCCGGATGCGCGATGACGGCGCAACCGCCCGCGCCGCGGATCCAGCCCACGGCCTCGGCCAGGCTGGCCCATTGCATCGGCACATGGCCCGGGCAATCGTCGCCCAGGTATTTGTTGAACACCGTCTGCACATCGGGGCAATAGCCGGCCTCGACCAGGAAGCGCGCGAAGTGCGTGCGGCTGATCAGTTCGGGGTTGCCGGCGAACGGCAGCGCGCCCTCGTAGGCGCCCGGCATGCCCAGCCCCGCCAGCCGCTCGCCGATCTGCACCGCGCGCGCGGCGCGACCGGCGCGCGTATCGCGCAAGCCTTGCACCAGCGCCTCGTTGGCCGGATCCACCCGCAAGCCCACGATGTGCACCGTCAGGCCCGCCCAGGTCACCGAAATCTCGACGCCGGCGACGAAACGCATGCCCAATCCGGCGGCGGCCTGCGCGGCCTCGGCCACGCCGCCGATCTCGTCGTGATCGGTCAGCGCCCAGACGTCCACGCCATTGGCGTGCGCGCGCCGCGCCACCGCGGCCGGCGGCATGCTGCCGTCGGACACGGTGGAGTGGCAATGCAGATCGACGTTGGGCGCGGCAATGTTCATACGACCTATTGTAGAGGTCCTGCAAGGCCTCGGGTAGCGCGGCTTCGCCGCGCTCCGTCCCCCGGGCCGCTAGTCCTGCAGGAACCGGGCAATCGGTTCGATCTGCTCGGGCGTCATGAGCGTGGGCGCATGCCCCACGCCGGGCACCTCGTGCAGGCGCGCGCGCGGATTGCGCCCCAGCATTTCGGCCGCCGTCGCCGCCGACAGCAGGTCCGAGTCCTGGCCGCGCACGATCAGCACCGGGCAATCCAGGCTGTCGTACGCTTGCCAGAGAATGCGCTCGCCCGCCTCGAAGGCCTGCGCCACTTGCGCGCCCAGCGGCACGGCCAGCGCGGGGTCGAAGTGCCTGACCCAGCCGCCGCCCTGCCGCACATAGATATGGCGCGCCAGCTCGTCCCATTGCGCATCGGTATGCGGCCCGAACGTGGTGCTGATCTGCCGCATGGCCGCTACGGCCGCTTCGAAGGTCGGATAGCTGTCCTGCGCCGCCACATTGCCGGCAATGCGCTGCAAGGCCTCGACGTTCAGGCGCGGCCCCACGTCGTTGAGCACCAGCCTGTGCGGGCGCAGGTCGTCGGCCTGCGCCGGCAGGCCGTCCGGGCGCGGGCGCATGGCGCGCGCCAGGCGCATCATGGTGGCCGCGCCGGCCAGGCCCAGGCCGATCAGGCCGCCCATCGAGGTGCCCACCCAGGCCAGCGTCGCGGGCCGCACGCGCGCGATCAGCGTCGCCATGTCGGATACATACTGCGGCACCGCGTACAGCGCGGGGTTGGACAACCAGTCGGACTTGCCGCGTCCGGCCACGTCGGGGCACACCACCCGCCACTGGCCGGCCAGCCGCCGCGCCAGATGGTCGAAGTCGCGGCCGGTGCGGGTCAGACCATGCACGCAGACCAGCACGCGATCATTGAGCGGGTCGCCCCATTCCCAATAGGCCATGCGATGAAAGCCAGTGGGGCTGGCGCACGTAACGAAATCCAGACGAGGTTCCTGCATGATGTCTCCGCGCCGCGGCCCGGACGGCCGGCGATGCCCCATTATCGCAGCGGCGCATCGGGACCGGCGCGGCTGTCGCGCCAATAGCGCCGCGCGACCTGGCGCTGCCCGCTGGCGAACAATCCGCGCGGCGTCGAATCGGCCCGCACCGCGCCGTCCAGGTCGGTCCGCCACACGGCGGCGCCGGCCCGCCGCCAGCGATTGATCGCGGACGCGGCCGGATGCCCGAAACGGTTCAGGTAGCCGGCCTGCGCGATGGCGTGCGCGGGCCGCGTGGCGGCGGCCAGCAAGGACCCCGACGACATGGCCGAACCGTGATGCGGCGCCATCACCAGGTCCACCGGCGGCAACGCCGCCGCGAACGCGGCCTCCTGGACCAACCCCACGTCGCCGGTCAACAGGGCGCGGTGGCCGACGCCTTCGACCAGCAGCACGCAACTGCGCGCATTGCTGCTGCGCCAGGGCAAGGACGCGGCAAGCGGCGGCGGATACACGAAGCGCAAGCGGACGCCGTCGACGCGCCATTGCACGCCCGCCTCGCACCCGCGCGTCGCCGGCGGCATGCGCGGTGCGGCGCGCCAGCCGTCCGGCCGCACCCGCGCCTGGCGCGCCAGCCACGCCGCCAGATCGAAGGACGCGTAGGCCTGCCCCACCGGCAAGGCCGCCAGCACGCTGCGCAACCCGCCGGTATGGTCCAGGTCGGCATGCGACACCACCAGGGTATCGATATGGCGGTAGCCGCGCGCCCGCAGGAACGGGGCAATCACGCGCTCGCCGGCGTCCGAGGCGTCGCCGTGCCGCGGCCCGGTATCGAACAGCAGCACATGGCGCGCGGTTTCCAGCACCACGGCGCCGCCCTGGCCCACGTCCAGCGCGGTCAGGGTCCAGTAGCCGGGCGGCGGCCGCTCGGGGCGCCACGCCAGCAGCGGCAGCATGCACAGCCAGCCGCAATGGCGCGCCGGCCAGCCCGGCGCCTGCAGGGCCCATGCCGCCCCGGCCAGCGCCAAGGCCAGCCAGGGCCAGGGCGCCGCCGCCACGTCCAGGCCGGACCACTCGGCACGCCCTATCCAGCCCACCGGCGCCATCAGCAGCGCGAACAACCCGTGGCCCGCGGCGCCGGCCAGCCAGGCCGGCCCCTGCCCGCCCGGCAGCGCCGACAGCGCCCCGCACAGCAAGGCCAGCGGCGTGACCGCCAGGCTCACCACCGGAATCGCCAGAGCATTGGCCAGCGGCGACCCCAGCGACACCTGGCGCACCAGGAAGGCCAGCAAAGGCGTCAAGGCCAGCGTCACCGCCATCTGCGTGCGCCCGAAGCCCAGCAGCGCGGCGCGCAGGCGGGCCCGCATGCCGCGCGGCCGCGCGCCCGCCCCTGTCCCGACCAGCACCGCCACGGCGCCGAACGACAGCCAGAAGCCCGGCGCCAGCGGCGCCCATGGATCGAGCACGGCCACCGCGACGGCAGCCAGCGTCAGCAGGCGCGAGGGCGTTGCCGGCCAGCGCAGCGCGACCGCCGCCGCCACCGCGGCCAGCATGAAAAAAGCGCGCCGCGTCGGCACGCTCCAACCCGCCAGCAGGCAATACGCCAGCGCGGGGCCGAGCGCGGCGAGCACGGCCACCCGCTGCGCCGGCGCGCGCTCGGCCAGCGGGACGCCGCGCCAACGCGCGCGCCGCCACAGCCAGCCCGCCAGCCAGCCTCCCAGCGCCGCGACCGCGGTGACATGCATGCCGCTGATCGATACCAGATGCATGATGCCGCTGCGCTGGAACACCTGCCAGTCCTCCCGCGCCACGCCGGCCTGGTCGCCGATGGCCAGCGCCACCAGCACCGGCGCGTAGCGCAACCCCGCCAGCGCCTGGCGCATGCCGGCGCGCACGCGATGGCGCGCACGCTCGATCGCGATGCCGGCGTCGGCCCAGGGATCATCGTCGAGCAGCAGCGGGCGGCCGCGCACGCTGGCCAGCCCGCGCACACCGCGCGCCAGCAGGCGCGCCTCGCTGTCCGGGGCATGCGGATTCTGGTTGGCGTGCGGGCGGCGCACGCGCAGCGCCATGCGCCAGCGCTGCCCGGGCACGACCTCGGGCAGCGCCTGTCCAGGCAGGGCCCGCCATGTCACCAGCAGGCGCGCGGGCAGGCCTGCCGGCCGATCGTCCGGCAGCCGCGCCACGAAGCGCCGCGACCCGGCGTCGCCCTGCGCCAGCTGCGCCACCCGCGCCTCCACCCGCGCCACACGATTGTGGCGTGCCGGGTCGACGGCATCTGCCAGCCGCCACTGCGCCTGTCCGGCGGCCGACGCCACGCCCAGGCTGGCGGCCAGCGCGGGCAAGGCCAGCTTGCCGCAGACCCGCCATGGCCGGCCGGCCCGCCGCGCGGCCCGCCATGCCGCCAGCGCGCCCAGCGCCGCCAGGCAGGCGAACCCCACGACGCCGTCCAGCGTCGCCAGCCCCTGTACCATGGCCGTGCCGGCCACGAAGGCTACCCCCATCACCCGCCCCATCGCCGCATCCATCGCCGTCAAAGCGACACGATAGGCGCGCGCCGGGCCGCCGCGGATGCGTGGTGAACGCGGCGATCCATCGGTAATCGCCACAGGCCCCTGGACCGGCCAGGCGGATATGACGCCGTCGCGCTACCCGCCTGCTCGCCGGACAGCGGGAGGCGCCCGTCATCGCCCCCCCGTCTCGCGACGCTTACCGACGAAAACGGACTTCCCCCAGAGCCAACATGAATTTGCCAGTACCTACGTCAAAGATCTTCACCACGAGGTCGGCCTGCTGCCCCACATCCGCCGGGGTGAAGGTTCCCGCGGGCCAGCTCACCCTGATGTCGTACTCCGACGAATTACGGCGCGACGTCACCTGGACACGCATGGCCGCGGCCGCCCGCTTGGTAAATTCACTGTCGTGCGCGTCCGGCGGCATGATCTTGGCCACGGGCGCGCCGCCCGAGTAAAAGTACTGAGGCACGGAGAGGAGAACCGCCGAGGTGTCCGAAGTCGAGACGCCGTTGAACCCCGGCGTGTACGGCAGGATCGCGTTGTAATCCTGCCCTCCCTTCGTGAACTTGTCCTCATAGGTGCGCGTCGCGACGACGGTCCGGACACCATCGACTTCCGTGCTCAGCGACACGACACCCCGCGGGACGTCCATGGGCGAGGAGACACTGAAAGTGCCATCCCCCTTCGCCCGCGTCCGCGCCTCGTCGCCGCCCGGGAAACTCACCACAACGGTCGCATCGGGCGAGGTCTTGCCGGAGACGGTAACGATACCGTTCCTCGAATTGGTCTCCATGTTCGTGATCGCGTTGGCCGGCACGAATTCGTCACGATAGTCTTGCCGCACCTCCGGGCTGGCATTTCCGGCGGGGTTCCTGGCGGACACCTGAATGATGCCCGAGAAAATGTCGTTGTCGGACGTCACCGAATAGCTGCCGTCCTTGCCCGCCTTGACGGTCTTGCGTCCACCATCCGGGAACTGGACCGTCACATCGTTGTCCGGATCCGCCGTGCCCGCCACCGTCACCACGCCCGACGAGCGGTCGGTCGTCACGCGTGCGATCGTCGGCGCGGCCGACGGGGTCTTGTCCACGGTGTCCACATAGGCGCGGGTGCCCTCGGGGCTCCGGTTGCCCGCCTTGTCGGTGGCCTGCACATGGATGTCGCCCGCCACCATGTCGCCATCCGAGTCCGCCGCATAGGCGCCGGCGCCGTCGGCGACGACCGTCTTGCGCGTGCCGTCCGGGAAGTTCACCGCCACATTGGCGCCGGGTTCGGCCATGCCCGTCACCGTGATGCGACCGCTGGCGGCATCGGTGGTCACATTGGTGATGGTCGGCACCTCCGGCGCGGTCTTGTCCACGGCATCCGCATAGGCGCGGGTGGCCTCGGGGCTGTGGTTGCCGCCCTTGTCGATGGCCTGCACGCGGACGTCGCCCGACACCATGTCGCGATCCGAAGTCGCCGTATAGGCGCCATCGCCGCCAGCGACGACCGTCTTGCGCGTGCCGTCCGGGAAATCGACCGTCACATTGGCGCCAGACTCGGCCACGCCCGTCACCGTGATGCGACCGTTGCTGGCATCGGTCGTCACATCGGTGATCGTGGGTACGGCCGGCGGAGTGGTGTCCACGGTGTCCGCATAGGCGCGGGTGGCTTCGGGGCTCCGGTTGCCCGCCTTGTCGGTGGCCTGCACACGGATGTCGCCCGACACCATGTCGCGATCCGAAGTCGCGGCATAGGCGCCATCGCCGCCAGCGACGACCGTCTTGCGCGTGCCGTCCGGGAAGTTCACCGTCACATTGGCGCCAGGCTCGGCCATGCCCGTCACCGTGATGCGGCCGCTCTTGGCATCGGTGGCCACATGGGTGACAGTCGGTACCTCCGGCGCGGTCCTGTCCACGGCATCCGCATAGGCGCGGGTGGCCTCGGGGCTCTGGTTGCCCGCCTTGTCGGTCGCCTGCACGCGAATGTCGCCCGACACCATGTCGCGATCCGAAGTCGCCGTATAGGCGCCATCGCCGCCAGCGACGACGGTCTTGCGCGTGCCGTCCGGGAAGTTCACCGTCACATTGGCGCCGGGCTCGGCCACGCCCGCGGCCGTAACGCGACCGCTCGTGGCATCGGTCGCCACATTGTCAATGGTGGGAGCGGCCGGCGGGGTGATGTCCGTGGTGTCACCATAGTGGCGCGTGGCCTCGGGGCTCTGGTTGCCCGCCTTGTCGGTGGCCTGCGCATGGATGTCGCCCGACACCATGTCGCGATCCGAAGTCGCCGTATAGGCGCCGGCGCCATCGGCGACGACGCTCTTGCGCGTGCCGTCCGGGAAGTCCACCGCCACATTGACGCCAGGCTCGGCCATGCCCGTCACCGTGATGCGGCCGCTCTTGGCGTCGGTGGTCACATTGGCGATGGTCGGCACCTCCGGCGCGGTCTTGTCCACGGCATCCGCATAGGCGCGAGTGGTCTCGGGGCTCTGGTTGCCCGCCTTGTCGGCAGCCTGCACGCGGATGTCGCCCGACACCATGTCGCGATCCGAAGTCGCCGTATAGGCGCCATCGCCGCCAGCGACGACGGTCTTGCGCGTGCCGTCCGGGAAATTCACCGCCACATTGGCGCCGGGCTCGGCCACGCCCGCCACCGTGACGCGACCACTGGCCGCATCGGTCGCCACATTGGCAATGGTGGGAGCGGCCGGCGGGGTAATGTCCACGGCGTCGTCATAGTGGCGCGTCGCCTCCGGGCTCTTGCCGCCCGCCTTGTCGATGGCCTGCACGCGGATGTCGCCCGCCACCATGTCGCCATCCGAAGTCGCGGTATAGGCGCCGTCGTCGCCCGCGACGACCGTCTTGCGCGTGCCGTCCGGGAAGCTGACCACGACCTCGGCGCCGGGCTCGGTCATACCCGTCACCGTGATATGGCCGCTCTTGGCATCGGTGGCCACATCAGCAATGGTGGGAACGACCGGCGCAGTCTTGTCCACGGTGTCCACATAGGCGCGGATAGTCTCGGGGCTCTTGCCGCCCGCCTTGTCCACGGCCTGCACGCGGATGTCGCCCGACACCATGTCGCCATCCGAAGTCGCCGCATAGGCGCCGTCGGCACCGGCATCGACGGTCTTGGCGGTGCCGTCCGGAAAGTGGACGTCCACCTGCGCACCCGGCTCCGCCTGGCCCGTCACGGTCACGCGGCCGGTATCGGCTTGCGCCGTCACGGCATCGATCGTCGGCGCGAGCGTCGCGGGCGGCAGATAATCCGCGACGGCACGCGCTTCCTTGCGCGTCTGCGGATGAGTCGCCTGAACCAGCACTTTCCCCTGCGCCACTTTGCGCGTCGAACGCACCGTGAACAGGCCCTTCGCATCCGCCTTGGCGAGCACCGATTCGCCATTGGGAAACGACACCTTGACGTCGACCTTCGGTTCGGTCTTGCCCCGTACCTCCAGCGCGCGATCCGCCGGCAGCGGCACCAGCGCCATCACCGCGACCTGCAGATCGCCCAGCACCACCTCGTCGACGTACCGATAAGTCACTTCGCGGCTGCTGTCGCCCTCGGCGTTACGGGCGCGCAGCGCCAGGACGCCGGACGGTTGATCGCCGGCGGAGGTATAGGCAAAACGACCGCTGGCATCCGCCGTGGCGGTGCCCGTCGTGCCGTCGGGCATGCGCACCGTCACCGTCGCGAACGGCTGGGTCGCGCCGATCACCGTCACCCGGCCATCGGCCTGCAGGGTCGAGACCTCGCTCACGACCAGCGGCAGAATGATCTCCTTGCGCCGCGTGTTCAGGACGATGCGGTTCTCGCGCTCGACCAGGGCGTGCCGCCGGGCGTCGGGCGAGAAGGCCGGCGTGCCCGAAGCGTCGCGCCGCAATTGCTTGGACAGCGGTTCCGAGAGATTGATGTTCAGGCCCAGCTGCATGCGGGTTTCGCGTCCGCCGCCGATCACCTTGGTCTGCTCCAGTCCCACGCTGACCAGCGACACGGGGCGATACTCCACGCCGACCTTGAAGCCCTTGGCGCCGGCCTGGGTGCGGCCGTTGTCGAAGTAGTCCACTTCGGCGCCATTCCAGCGGAAATGCGTCGCGCTCAGACTCAGCCCGGGCGCGAACGCCGGACGGTAGCCGACCCCCACATCCATGCCCGAGGCGGGCTTTTCCTCGCGACGATTATTGCGCTTGGCGCCCTTCCAGTCGGACAGCGGCGCATACACATTGCCGTACAGGCTGAACTCCGGCGCGATCACCTCCAGCCCCACGGAGCCGCGCAGATGCTGCTTGCCAAACTCGTAATCCAGGAAGCCGTTGGCGCCGACCATCAGCGCATCGTTGACCTCGCGCCGATACACCGCGCCCGCATTGGCCGTGGGACGATCGTTCTGGTTGTGCGCCCCCAGCTGCAGCAGGCCCGTGTTGCGTCCGGCGCGGTAGACCTCATCTATCGTGTTCAGTTGCAGCGACGTGCGGCCCGACTCGAAATCGTGGCTCAACCCGCCTTGCAGATTGCGCAGAAAGGGCAGACCCGATTCCCGAGCCAGGTTCACGCCATCGCGCAAGACATCATTGACCTGGGCCTGCGCTTCACGCTTGAGATAGTCGCCGTCGACCCGGGCGCCGGGTTGGCGCTCGGCCTGGCGCCGGGCCAGCGACTCGGCCTGGGCGGCCAGCTTGCGGGTCCATGCCGCATCCTGCCCCGCCTCCTCCTGCGCCACCCGGGCCGGGCGCAGCGTCGGCGCTCCCTGGGCCAGCGCCGACAAGGGCAGCAAGGCCTGGGCCAGGATGCTGCCGCCCACCATCGCGGCCACGCCCCGGCGCGCACGCTGGCGGTTCTGGCGACGCGGGCTGCTCGACTTGCGGCCAGCACGCGCCCATTCGCCGGCGACCACCCAGGCCCCGCGGACCAATGACCAGACAACACGGTAAATGTTCTTGTTCATGGAAGCTCCCTGAATGTTCGGCGCACTGCCCGCTAATCGCAGGCAAAGCGACGCCCTGCCTGCCTGGAAGCGGCTATATATCGATTTGGATAAAGGAGTGGTCGAAAAAGGCGAAGTCGCTGACTTGACGAGGATTTCGCCTACATCTCTCCGAACACAGGAGGGAACTTTATCGATTACCGCGAACTAAATAAGTCGCCAAATACCCATGTATCTGTAGGAAATTTCTCAATCACAACGACCTCACCTACAACCAGGGCAAAGGCAGGCGCGACTGTGGCTGGATCACATCAATCGGGCACGTCGAACAGGCCGGGATAGCGCGCCGCGGGCGCGCCGTGGACCGGCAGCGGCGCCCTGGGCAACACCTCGGCCTGGATGTCGCCGGACAACACGACATCCGCCCATTGCGGGTGCCGGCTCGCAATGCCGGCAACACATTCCTCGAACAAGCAAAAGGCCCCCACGCTGCGCCCGCTGTGCGGGCTTGCTGCCCCCCAAGGGGGCTTTTTTGCCTTGGGGCGGCCCGGCGGCAAAAAAAGGCCCCCACGCTGCGCCCGCTGTGCGGGCTTGCTGCCCCCCAAGGGGGCTTTTTTGCCTTGGGGCGGCCCGGCGGCAAAAAAAGGCCCCCACGCTGCGCCCGCTGTGCGGGCTTGCTGCCCCCCCAAGGGGGCTTTTTTGCCTTGGGGCGGCCCGGCGGCAAAAAAAGGCCCCCACGCTGCGCCCGCTGTGCGGGCTTGCTGCCCCCCAAGGGGGCTTTTTTGCCTTGGGGCGGCCCGGCGGCAAAAAAAGGCCCCCACGCTGCGCCCGCTGTGCGGGCTTGCTGCCCCCCAAGGGGGCTTTTTTGCCTTGGGGCGGCCCGGCGGCAAAAAAAGGCCCCCACGCTGCGCCCGCTGTGCGGGCTTGCTGCCCCCCAAGGGGGCTTTTTTGCCTTGGGGCGGCCCGGCGGCAAAAAAAGGCCCCCACGCTGCGCCCGCTGTGCGGGCTTGCTGCCCCCCAAGGGGGCTTTTTTGCCTTGGGGCGGCCCGGCGGCAAAAAAAAACCGCCAGTCGATGCACGACAGGCGGCCAACAACGGGCGGACGGGCTCGACCGCCCCCCGACGCGGTGCGCGGACGCGGCCCGGCGGCCTCGCGCCCGCGCGCTGCGTTCAGAACCGGACTTTCAGATACAGCGAGCCGGTATTCTCCTTGTTGCCATTGCCGAACTGCCCTCCGTAGGCCAGGCCGAGCGCCGCGTTGCGGCCCACGTCCACTTCGGCCGCGAGATCGAGCACGGCCGCATCCCTGGCCACCGGCGAACCCGCCACGGTGAACGCCGTGCCGCCGCCCTGGATGAACGCCAGCTTGCGGGTCGCGTCCACGTCGCCGTTGGCATGGCGCCAGCCCAGCCCGGCGCTCAGGCGCGCCTCGGTGGCGCCCAGCTGCAGCGCCGTGTTGCCACGCAGCCCCAGCGTGAACGTGGTGATCTGGTCGGTCTGGCCGCTGCCATGCAGCGCGGCCGGCCCGCCATCCTCGTCGAAGCTGTCGCTGTGGTTGTTGAACCAGGCCAGGCCGGCATACGGCTCGACCGAGCTGCTGGCGCCAACGGGCACCTGGTAGCCGAGTTCGGCGAACAGTTGCGTGGTATTGGCCTTGTAGTCGGCCTTCAGGGTCTGCGCGCCGCCCACATCCACGCTGCGTCGGCTGTCGATGTCGTGGTGCGTGTAGCCGACGCCGGCCAGGAAGTTCAGCTTGCCCTTGCCTGCCGCCCAGCTGTTGCCGCCGTAGAGCGCCGCCGTATAGCTGGTCACGTCCGAGCGCGAGTCCACCGCATCGGCCTTGATGCGGCCATCGGTAAAGCCCAGCGCCCCGCCCACGCGCCAGCCCGCGCCCACCGCGGCGTCGCCGCCGATGAACAGGCCGGCGGTATTGCTCTTGGCCTTGGCCGCATTGTCCTTGGCGTCGAAACTGCTCCAGTTGCCCACCACATCGGCCCACAGCGGATACGCGGCCGTGCCCGGCATGGCCGACGCGGCAGCCGGGCCCGCCGCCTGCGCCGTGGGCGCGCCGGCCAGCAGGCCGGCGCCCAGGTTGGCGCTCATGCGCCTGGCCACGGTGCGGTTGAGCAGCTGCGTGTTGCTGTAAAGCGCCGACACCGCGCTGCCGTGCACTTCGCCGGACAACTGGTCCAGCGCGTCGGCCCGCTGGCCCGTGTCGCTCATCAGCATCACGGCGTCGGCCGAGGCGTTGCGCCCGGCCACCGACAGCGCGCCGTCGAGCACCGCGCTCTGGTTGCGGGTCAGGCCGGCGCGCGCCGCCGCCAACTTGTCGGCGTCCGGCGACAGGCTGACCTGCGTGGCCTGGGCGCCATACTTGACCGGGTCCAGCTTGACCAGGGTGCTGGCCAGGCTCTCGTCCAGGCTCGCCGCGGCGAATTCGCCCACGATCTTGCCGGCCTCGGTCTTGATGATGGTGTAGTCGTGATTCAGCACATAGCCGCCGGTGCCGTTCTCCTGGCCCACCACCAGCGACACGCCCGCCAGGTCGACATTCCCGCTGCGCACCACCAGCAGGTCGGACTGGCCCTTGGCGTTGACTTCCGCCAGGTAGGTGGAGCCGCTGAGGGCCCCCACGCTGCCGACCGTCACGGTACCGATGGAGTTGCCAGGCGCCAGGCTGGCGCCGGTCATCCGCAGCGCGCCGCCGATATCGAGGTTGCCGCCCAGGATCGCGCCGGATACGGCATCCGCGCCGCCGGTCACCACGATGGGGGTCGTCGGCGAGCCGCCGCCCAGGCTCGAGCCGCCGGCCAGGCTGAGTCCGCCCGCGATGACGGTCGGCGCGGAAGTGCTGAAGCGAAACGACGCGCCGTCGAGCCCTTGCACGCTGCCGCCGACCTGCGCCGGCCCGCTGAACGTGAACGCCGCGCCGCCCGCGCCCTGCACGTTTGCGCCGATGATGGCGGGTGCGTTGAAGCTGAGCGCGGTGCCCTGCCCCCCCGTCACGCTCTCGCCGATCGTCAACGGCCCATTGAAGGCGACCGAACCGCCCGGCAGCACCGCCAGGCTCTGCCCTATCGTGGTCGCGCCGCCGAAGGTCGTCTGGCTGCCGGCCCCCAGCGAGGAGCTGCCGCCTATGTTCGACACCCCCGTGAAGGTCACCGGCGCGCTGCCGCCTTCCAGCACCATGTCGCCGACGGTGCTGAAGCCGCTGTGCTGGCCCGACTGGCTGCCGTTCACGATGGCAGTCGTGTCATCGATCACCAGGCCGGCCCACTGGGCGCCGCTCTGGACATCGACGATGGTAAGCGCCGAGGATTCCCGCGAGCCGTCGGCCGCGAGGTTCTCGATGTTGCCGGCCGCATACGAGCCGCTTTTCAGCGTCAGCGTCACCTGCCCCAGCTCGCCGCCGGCCAACCGGCGCACCAGCAGCAGCCGGCCGTCGTTGCGCGTCAGGTTGGAACCGGCGCCGACCACGATGGATTGCTGACGCGTGGCGCTGAGCGTGGACAGCAGCGATGGCCCGCTGGCGACGACCTCGACGCCATTGAGCGCCACGCTGCTGCCGTTGCTCACGCGCAGGCCGGCGGCGCCGCTGCCGGTGGTGCGGATGGAGCCGCCCGACATGTTCAACGAACTGCCGCCCTGCAGGTATACGCCGTGCGCGTTCTTGCCGCTGGTCTGGATGGCGGTGTTGCTGACCTGCAGCACGCCGCCGGGGCTCAGCACCTGCGATTCCGTTCCCAGCCCATAGGCGTCGACGCCGCTGGTCGTGATGCGCGAATCGCGCAGCGCGATCGTACCGTCATCCGCGCCCATCGCGCCCACCGCATGCTCGCCGGTGGTATTGATGGTCAGGCCGACGGCGCGGATGCTGCCCCCGAACTCGGCGCGCAGGCCATCGGAATACGCGTCCGTGGTGCGGATGTCCGTCCCGTTGAGTTCGATCATGGTGCCGGAATCCAGGGACTGCACGCCATAGCTGCCGCCGCCCACGGTCGCGATGCTGCCGCCGCGCACATTCACCAGTGCGCCGTATTCCGCGCGCACGCCCGGGGCCTCCCAGCCATTGCCGGCATCGGTGCGCACGCTCACCTGGTTCAGGTCGACGCGGGCGCCATCCGCGGCGTTGACGGCGCCCATCAGGCCGCCGCTGGCCGTCACGCTGCCTCCCTGCAGCGTGAAGACGGCATTGCTGCCCTCGCCGTACACCACCCATTCCCGATTGGCGCTCAGGTTCGTGCCCGAATAATGGGCGCCCGCCACCGGCTGGCCCGGCGGGCAGGCCCCGATACACTCCAGGCGGTTCTCCGCCGCGCCCGCCGCGCCGTACACGCCCAGCAGGGCCGCCGCCAGCGACGTGATGCGCAGGCCCATGCCTCGCGCGCTTGCTTGTGCCATCAGACCTCTCCTCGTTTGCCGGGATTCTTGTGGAATGGAATAGGACCCCGTGCGAATTGATACAAATCAATTCAAATATGCCGAAATTTGTTAATAAATTTCGACTAACAGACAAACTGTAACGGCCGAAGGCGTACCGCGCGCCACCCATTTGGGGGGTGCCGGTTCGGTGAAAATCGGGCAGCACATGGCGCAGGCACGCGCGTGCGTCCGCCCCGCAGCGAACGCCAGGCACAGGGCGGGCAGGAGGAAACAGGGGCCCGGCGCCGGACGGCCGGGCGTCAGGGCGTCGCCGCCCTGTCCTGCAACAAGGCGCCCAGGCGCGGCAACACCCGTAGCGCGGTGGTGGTCGTGGCCGTCGCCACATCGGCGACAGCCTGGCCGCGCAGCGCGGCCAGTTCGGCGGCGATGCGCGGCAACTGGCCCGGCGTGTTGCGCCGCTCGGGTTCGTACAGCCAGGCCGGCGGAATATCCGGGGCATCGGTTTCCAGCACCAGGTGGTCCAGCCCGATATCGGCCGCATGGCGCCGGATCTGCAGCGCGCGGGGATAGGTCATGGCCCCGCCCAGGCCCAGCGCGAAGCCTTGCTCGACGAAGGCGCCGGCCTGTTGCGCGCTGCCGTTGAAAGCGTGCGCGATGCCGCCGGGCACGCCCGGCCTGCGCCGCAGATGCTTGAGCAGGATGTCTTGCGAGCGCCGCACATGCAGCAGCACCGGCAGGCCGTATTCGGCCGCCAGGTCGAGCTGGGCGGCGTAAAAGCGCTCCTGGCGCTCGCGCGGGGCGCCGCTGGCGATTTCCGCCACGAAGAAGTCCAGGCCGATCTCGCCGATGGCCACGAAACGCGGGTCCGGCAAGGCGGATTCGATGGCCCGGCGCAGGCTGTCGAGATCTTCGTCGCGGGCGCGCGCCACGTACAAGGGATGGATACCCAGCGCATAGGCGCCGCTATCCACGGCATGGGCAAGCTGGCGTACGGTTGCGAAGTTGGCGCGCTCGACGGCCGGAATCACGATGGCCTGCACGCCGGCCTCGCGCGCCGCGCGGGCCACCGCCATGCGGTCGGCGTCGAATTCGGCGGCATCGAGATGGCAGTGCGTATCGATCAGCATGGCCGGGCTCCAGGGCCGCGCGACAGGCCGGCGTCAATCCGGCTGCAGGCGCCCGTTTTCCATGTGCAGCTGGCGATCGGCGCGTGCGGCCAGCTCCGGATCGTGGGTGACGATCACGAAAGCCGTGCCGGATTCGCGGTTCACGCGCGTGAGCAGCTCGAACATATTGTGCGCCGTATGGCGATCCAGGTTGCCGGTGGGCTCGTCGGCCAGCACGCAGGCCGGCCGCGTCACCAGGGCGCGCGCCAGCGCCACGCGCTGCCGCTCGCCCCCGGACAGCTGGCCCGGAAAGTGCTCCTCGCGCGCGGCCAGCCCCACCAGTTCCAGCACTTCGCGTGCCTGGGCGCGCGCACGGTCGCGATTCTCGCGCCGCACGATCAGCGGCATGGCCACATTGTCCAGGGCCGAGAATTCCGGCAGCAGGTGGTGGAACTGGTACACGAAGCCGAGGCTGCGGTTGCGCAGCGCGCTCTTGCGCTTCTCGGACAGCCCCGCGGCGGGCACGCCGTCGACGCTGACCGTGCCGCTGGAGGGCACGTCCAACAGGCCCAGGATGTGCAGCAAGGTGCTCTTGCCCGAGCCCGAGGCGCCGACGATGGCGACCATCTCGCCGCGCGCCACGCTCAGCGACACGTCGCTGAGCACTTCGATGCGCGCCGGGCCTTCGTCGTAGACCTTGCCCAGGTGCTCGGCCTGCAGGGCCGGGCCGGTGTCGTTCGGCTCAGTCATGGCGCAGCACCTGTGCGGGTTGCAGGCGCGAGGCGCGCCAGCTCGGATACAGCGTGGCCAGCAGCGACAGCACCAGCGAGGTCAGCCCGATGGTGATGATGTCGTCCGCCTGCGGATCGGAAGGCAGCGCGCTGATGAAGTACACCTCGCGCGGCAGGAACTGCACGCCCAGCAGGCGTTCGATGAACGGCACGATGACGTCGACGTTGTAGGCGATGGCGATACCGCCGGCCACCCCCAGCAAGGTGCCGACCACGCCGATCAGCGCCCCTTGCACCAGGAAGATGCGCGCCACCTCGCCTGGCCCGGCGCCCAGCGTGCGCAGGATGGCGATATCGGACTGCTTGTCCTTGACCGCCATGACCAGCGACGACAGCAGGTTGAACGCCGCCACCGCCACGATCAGCGCCAGGATCAGGAACATCATGCGCTTTTCGGTCTGCACGGCCGCGAACCAGGTGCGGTTGTTGCGCGACCAGTCGGCCGCCATGACGTAGGGCGGCAGCACCTTGGTGAGCTCGGCGGCCACTTCGGGCGCGCGCTGCATGTCGGCCACGCGCAGCCGCACGCCGGCGGTGCCGCTTTCGCGGAACACCTTGGCGGCATCCTCGTCGTCGATGAAGACGAGGGTCGAGTCGTATTCGTAATGGCCGGAGGAAAAGATGCCCACCACCGTGAACTGCCGCATGCGCGGCGCGAAGCCGGCCGGGCTGATCGAGCCCTGCGGCGCCAGCATCAGGACCGTGTCGCCCGTCTTGACGCCCAGCCCGTCGGCCAGGTCGCTGCCCAGCACGGCGCCGAACCCGCCGGCGACCAGGTCGCTCAGCTTGCCGCTGACCATTTGCCGGGGGATATCCGACACATTGCCTTCGGTGGCCGGATCGATGCCGCGCACCTGCACGCCGCGCAGCGCCTGGCCGCGCACCAGCATGCCCTGCGCCGCCACGAAAGGCGCCTCGCCCTTGACCTCGGGGTTGGCGCGCGCGGCCTGCGCGAACTGGCGCCACTGCTGCAGCACCCGTTCGGGCGCCGCGCCCGGTATATAGAGTTCGATATGCGGCAACACCGACAGCATGCGGTCGCGCACTTCCTTCTGGAAACCGTTCATGACCGACAGCACCACGATCAGCGCCGCCACGCCCAGGGCGATGCCGGCCATCGACGTGGCCGCGATGAAGGAGATGAAGCGATCGCGGCGCCCGCGTCGCTGGCGGATCCGGGCCATGCCCGCGTAGCGGGCGCCGATCCAGAGTTCATAGGGTATTTTCAGCACCTGCGCATTATGGCATTAACCGGCACGCGCACTACAATCGCCGCCATGCTCATCGTGATCCCCGGCGCCCTGCCCGCAGCCGCCGTCGCGCCGGAACTGGCGCGCCTGCTGCCGCAGCACGCCCCCACCCTGCACGGCTGGCTGCAGGCCGCATCGGCCCGCGTCCAGGCCTTCGACGCCGCGCGCCAGGGCTGCACCCCCTTCGAGGGCTGGCAGCTCGAACAGGCCGGCTACCAACCCCAGCCCGGCCTGCCGTTGGGCGCCGGCCTCGGCCCGCTGCGCGCCGCCGGCGGCACGCCCGGCCAGCCGGTCTGGCTGGCCGACCTGGCGCACCTGATGCTGGGGGCCGACCAGGCCGCCCTGCTCGACCCCGCCCTGCTCGACCTGCGCGCCGACGAAAGCGCGCAGTTGTTCGAGGCGGCCGCGCCGCTGTTTGCCGACAGCGGCTTCGGCGCCACGCCCATCGATGCGGCGCGCTGGCGCCTGACGCTGCCCGCCGGCATGGCGCCGCAAACGGCCAGTCCCGCGGCGGTGGCCGGCCAGCGGCTGCGCGCCTGGTGGACCCAGGACGTCGCCATGCGCCCGTGGCGCCGCCTGCTCAACGAAATCCAGATGGTCTGGTACGAGCATCCTGTCAATGAAGCGCGCGCCGCGCGCGGCGCCGCGCCGATCAACGCGCTGTGGCTGTATGGCGGCGCCACGCCGTGGCCGGCCGGCGCGCCGGCGCCGGCGCGAGTCTGCGACGAACTGGCCGCCGCCCAGCGCGCCGGCGACTGGGCCGCCTGGCTCGACGCGCTGGCCGTGCTGGACGCGGCGCAATTGGCGCCGCTGGCCGGCCCGCACGGCCGGCCGGTCCAGCCCTTGCAACTGCTGCTGCTGGGCGATGACCGCCGCGCCGCCCTCACCCTCAAACCACGCGCGGGGCTGGCCCGATGGCTGCCCGCGCCCAAGCACAACTGGAACGCCTGGTGGTCTCGCCCCGTCTGATTATCCGTACTGCCGATCTGCAAGCCTGCCAGCACCTCGAAGCGGCCGGCATCCACCCGCTGCTGTCGCGCCTGTGGGCGGCGCGCGGCGTCATCCACCCCGAGCAGACCCGTATGGCGTGGCCCGCGCTGCTGCCGCCCGACCGCCTGACCCACTCGGCCCACGCGGCCGCCGTGCTCGCCGACGCCATCGAGCAGGGCAAGCGCCTGCTCATCGTGGCCGACTACGACTGCGATGGCGCCACGGCCTGCGCGGTCGGCCTGCGCGCCCTGTCGGCCATGGGCGCCGACGTGGATTTCCTGGTTCCCAACCGCTTCGAGACCGGCTATGGCCTCTCGCCGGCGGTCGTCGAGCTGGCCTGCCGCCATCGGCGCGGCAAGCCCGACATCATCATCACGGTCGACAACGGCATCGCCAGCGTCGACGGCGTGGCCGCCGCCAACGCCGCCGGCATCGGCGTGGTCATCACCGACCACCACTTGCCCGGCGACACGCTGCCCGAGGCCCTGGCCATCGTCAATCCCAACCAGCCCGGCTGCGGTTTCGGCTCCAAGCACCTGGCCGGCGTCGGCGTCATCTTCTACATGATGCTGGCGCTGCGCGCCGAGCTGCGCCGCCGCGGCGTCTACGCGCCGGATGGCGGCCCGCGCCTGGATGCGCTGTCCGACCTGGTGGCCCTGGGCACGGTGGCCGACGTGGTCAAGCTGGACGCCAACAACCGGCTGCTGGTCACGCAGGGGCTGCAGCGCATGCGGGCCGGCCGCATGCAGCCCGGCGTGCGCGCCCTGTTCGCCGTGGCCGGGCGCGAGCCGCGCACCGCCAGCGGCTTCGACCTGGGCTTTGCCCTCGGTCCGCGCATCAACGCCGCCGGCCGGCTGGCCGACATGAGCCTGGGCATCGCCTGCCTGACCACCGACGACGAGGCGCAGGCGCTCGAAATGGCGCGCGAGCTCGACAACATCAACCGCGAACGCCGCACCATCGAAGCCGAGATGCGCGACCAGGCGCTGGCCGCCATGGAGGCGCCCGACGCCGCCGCCGGCGCCACGGTATGCGTATTCGACCCCGGCTGGCACCAGGGCGTGGTCGGCCTGGTGGCCTCGCGCCTGAAGGAGAAGTTCTGGCGCCCCACGCTGGCCTTCGCCCCGGCCGGCGAGGACGAGCTGCGCGGCTCGGGCCGCTCGATCCCCGACGTGCATTTGCGCGACGCGCTCGACCTGGTGTCCAAGCGCCACCCGGGCCTGATACGCAAGTTCGGCGGCCACGCCATGGCCGCCGGCCTGACCCTGGGCAGCGGCGATTTCGCCGCCTTCGCCCCGGCCTTCGACGCCGCGGTGCGCGAGCTCACCGGGCGCGACCGCTTCGAGCCGCTGCTCGAAACCGACGGCTCGCTCGAAAGCGGCTACGCCAATGCCGAAGTGGCCGGCCTGCTGCAGCAGCAGGTCTGGGGCGCGGGGTTCGCCGCCCCGCTGTTCCTGGACGAATTCACCGTGCGCAGCCAGCGCCTGGTGGGCGGCAAGCACCTGAAGCTGGCGCTCGAGCGCGGCCACCAGCGCTTCGACGCCATCTGGTTCGGCCACGACCAGTCCCTGCCCGAGCGCATCCAGGCCGCCTACCGGCTGGAGCAGAACATCTGGAATGGCATGGTGTCGGTACAGCTGGTCATCGAGCACGCCGCCTGAGGGCCGCCGCCCTTCTGTTACAAACCGCCCCGGCCGGCCGGGGCGGCGCCCGCCATCCACGCTAAAATAGGCGGTTTCGCCAAATAGCCATCAGGATCAATCATGGAAGCCGAACGTCAGAACCAGCTCGTCGCCCGACTCGAAGACTACGCGGAGCGCGAACAGGCTCTACGGAGGTATCTTTGACTACGATGCCAAATCGGAACGCCTGCAAGTCGTAAACGCCGAGCTCGAAGACCCGGCCATCTGGAACGACCCCAAGCACGCCCAGGACCTGGGCCGTGAAAAGAAATCCCTCGAAGACGTCGTCGAGACCCTGACCGAATTGGGCAGCGGCCTGGCCGACTCGTGCGAGCTCGTCGAACTGGCGCTGGCCGATAGCGACGACGCCACGCTGGAAGCCATCGAGCACGATGCCGACCGCTTCCAGGAAAAGCTGGAAACGCTCGAATTCCGCCGCATGTTCGCCAACCCGGCCGATCCGCTGAACTGCTTCGTCGACATCCAGGCGGGCGCCGGCGGCACCGAAGCGCAGGACTGGGCCTCGATGCTGCTGCGCCAGTACCTCAAGTACGCCGAGCGCAAGGGCTTCAAGGCCGAAATCCTCGAAGAATCCGAGGGCGACGTCGCCGGCCTGAAGTCGGCCACCATCAAGATCGAAGGCGAGTACGCATTCGGCTACCTGCGCACCGAAACCGGCGTGCACCGCCTGGTGCGCAAGAGCCCGTTCGACTCCTCGGGCGGCCGCCACACCTCGTTTGCCAGCGTATTCGTCTACCCCGAGGTCGACGAGTCCTTCGAGGTCGAGGTCAACCCGGCCGACCTGCGCATCGACACCTACCGCGCCAGCGGCGCGGGCGGCCAGCACATCAACAAGACCGACTCCGCCGTGCGCATCACGCACGCGCCATCGGGTATCGTGGTGCAGTGCCAGAACGACCGCTCGCAGCATCGCAACCGGGCCGAGGCGATGCAGATGCTCAAATCCAAGCTGTACGAGCTGGAAATGCGCAACCGCATGACCGAGCAGCAGAAGCTGGAAGATTCCAAGACCGACGTGGGCTGGGGCCACCAGATCCGCTCGTACGTGCTGGACCAGAGCCGCATCAAGGACCTGCGCACCAACGTGGAAATTTCCAATACCCAGAAAGTGCTCGACGGCGACCTGGACCCGTTCATCCAGGCCAGCCTCAAGCAAGGCGTGTAAGCCGCGCCCCTGCCCTGGAGGTTCCCCGCATGACCGATACCGTAGCCATCCTGACCGGCGCATCCCGAGGCCTGGGCGCCGCCCTGGCGCGCGGCCTGCTCGCGCCGGGCACGCGCCTGATCACGCTTGCCCGGCGCGCCGATCCCGACCTGGAGGCCGCCGCCCGGACGCGCGGCGCGAGCCTGGAACAGGTGCAGGTCGACCTGTCCGATCCGGCCGCGGCCGGGGCCGCCGCCAAGCGCCTGTGCGCCGCGCTGCCGCGCGATGCGCGCCGCTACCTGCTCATCAACAATGCGGGCACCGTCAGCCCGGTGGCGCAGGCCGCCGGCCTGACCGACGGCGCGGCCATCGCCGGCGCGCTCAATCTCAACGTCACGGCCGTCGTCCTGCTGACCGCCCGCTTCGTGGCGGCCTTGCAGGGCCTGCCGGCCGACCGCCGGGTGCTCAACATTTCCTCGGGCGCCGGCCGCAACCCGAACGCGGGCTGGGGCGTCTATTGCGCCGCCAAGGCCGCGCTCGACATGTACAGCCGCGTGCTCAAGCAGGAGCAAGGCCAGGACGGCGTGCGCGTGGTCGCGCTGGCGCCCGGCATCGTCGACACCGACATGCAGGGCGCCATCCGCGCCAGCGACCCGGCCGATTTCCCCGCCCTGGAACGCTTCAGGGAATTCCACGCCACCGGCAAGCTGTCCGCGCCCGCCGACGTGGCTGCCCGCATTCTCGCCTACCTGGATCGCGACGATTTCGGAACCACCGAAATCGACGACATCCGCAACTACCAGTAATCCACCATGACCGACCAATCGCCCGCCCCGACCGCCCAGGATGAAAACCGCTTGATCGCCGAACGGCGCGCCAAGCTGGCCAGACTGCGTGAAACCGGCGTTGCGTTTCCCAACGATTTCGTGCCCGATGCGCACGCCGCCGACCTGCACGCCAGGTACGACGGCCTGGACCAGGAGGCGCTGACGGCCGCGGCGGTCACGGTCAAGGTGGCCGGCCGCATGATGCTCAAGCGCGTCATGGGCAAGGCCAGCTTCGCCACGCTGCAGGACGGCAGCGGCCGCATCCAGATCTACCTCGAGCGCGGCACGCTCGGCGAAGAGGCCTACGCCGCTTTCAAGCAATGGGACATCGGCGACATCATCGCCATCGAGGGGCCGGTCTTCAAGACCAACAAGGGCGAGCTGTCGGTGCACGCCAACTCGGCGCGCCTGCTGTCGAAGTCGCTGCGTCCGCTGCCCGACAAGTTCCATGGCGTGGCCGACCAGGAGCTGCGCTACCGCCAGCGCTACGTCGACCTCATCATGACCGACGCCACCCGCCGCACCTTCGAGGCGCGCAGCAAGGCCGTCGGCGGCATCCGCCAGGCCATGCTCAATGCGGGCTTTCTCGAAGTCGAGACGCCGATGCTGCACCCGATTCCCGGTGGCGCGGCGGCCAAGCCCTTCGTGACCCACCACAATGCGCTGGACATGCAGATGTTCCTGCGCATCGCGCCCGAGCTTTACCTCAAGCGCCTGATCGTCGGCGGCTTCGAGCGCGTGTTCGAAATCAACCGCAACTTCCGCAACGAGGGGGTGAGCCCGCGCCACAACCCCGAGTTCACCATGATGGAGTTCTACGCCGCGTACGCCGACTATCGCTGGCTGATGGACTTCACCGAGGACCTGATCCGCCAGGCCGCGATCGCGGCCACCGGCAGCGCCGTGCTCAGCTACCAGGACCGCGAGCTGGACCTGTCCCAGCCGTTCGACCGCCTGACGATCTGCGAAGCCATCCTGAAGTACGCCGAGGGCTATACCCAGGCGCAGCTCGACGACCCCGCGTTCGTGCGCGCCGAGCTCAGGAAACTGGGAGCCAACGTCGAGGGTCCGCCGCTGGCGCGCGCCGGCCTGGGCGCGCTGCAACTGGCGCTGTTCGAGGAAACCGCCGAAGCCAAGCTGTGGCGCCCCACCTACATCATCGACTACCCGGTCGAGGTCTCGCCCCTGGCGCGCGCCTCCGACACCCGCGACGGCATTACCGAGCGCTTCGAACTGTTCATCACCGGACGCGAAATCGCCAACGGCTTCTCCGAGCTCAACGACCCTGAAGACCAGGCCGAGCGTTTCCGCGCCCAGGTCGAGGCCAAGGACGCCGGCGACGAAGAAGCCATGTACTTCGACGCCGACTACATCCGCGCGCTCGAATACGGCATGCCCCCCACCGGCGGCTGCGGCATCGGCATCGACCGCCTGGTCATGCTGCTGACCGACAGCCCCAGCATCCGCGACGTCATCCTCTTCCCGCACCTGCGCCGGGAAGACTGACCCGCGCCGGCCCGCCATGCTTGCCAAGATCATCCTGCTTGCCGCGTGCGTGGCGGCGCTGGCCTACCTCCTGCTGTCCCGGCGCGCGCGTCCCGCCGCCGCGCCGCGGCCGCTGCGCGCGCTGCCGGCCGGCCGCCGGCGCATGCCCCTGTACCTCGGCGTCGCCGCGGTGCTGGCCCTGGCCGGCGCACTGCTCAGCGCTTTCCTGTTGGTGAGCGCCATGGCAGGCGGCAGCGGCGGCGGCTATCGCGGCCAGGCCGATTTCCTGCAACCGGTCGCCATCGTGCTGCTGGCCATCGGCGTGGTCTGCGCCATCGCGGCGCTGGTGTCGTTCTTCCGCCAGCGCGGCTAGTCCCGCAGCGGCCACGCCCCGGTGCCGGGCGGCAAGCCGGGCAGCGCCGCGCGCAGCATGGCCTCGATGAAATCGCCAGGCGCCAGCCGCCCCTGCGGCCTGTACCATTGCACGGTCAGGTTCAACCCGCCCAACAGGTAGCGCTTGATGACGCGCGCATCGCCGTCGACCAGCCCGGCGCGCAACGCATCGTCCACCGCGTCCTGCCACATGTCCTCGTAGCGATCGCTCAACGCCTTGACCCCGCCGCGAGCGGCCGGCGACAGGCTGCGCCACTCGTACACCAGCGCGTTCATGGCGTCGCCCCCGGCCCCCTTGAGCATGCTCCACATGTGCACCCGGAACAGCGCCGCCAGGCGCGCCCCGGGGTCCTGGTAGTGCGCCAGCGCCAGCGCGCCCTGCTCCAGCACTTCCTCGATGCCCTCCGACATCACCGCCACCAGGATCTCCTCCTTGCTGCGGAAATGGTGGAACAGGCTGCCCGATTGCAGGCCAACCGCGCGCGCCAGCTCGCGCACCGTCGTACGCTCATAGCCGTGCAGCCGGAACAGCTCGCCGGCGGTGGCGATCACGTCGGCGCGTCGCGGCGATCCGGCCGCCTCTTCGGTCCCGCGGGAGCTGGCGTGCATGGGCCCCGGTCCTTCAGGCGCTGGATACGCAACGCCGGACCGCGCCGGTACGCACCGCCACCTGCCTGCCTGTCTCGCTCATGCCGCCTCCTCCTGCCGGTACAGCGCCTCGATCTCGCTGCGGTAAGCCTGCGCGATGCTGGCGCGCCGCACTTTCATGGTCGCGGTCACCTCGCCGTCGTCATGGTCCAGCTCTTTCACCAGCAGGTGGAAGCGCTTGACCCGCGCCACCTGGGCCAGTGCGGCGTTGGCGCGCTCGACTTCGCCGTGCACCAGCTGGCGTACGCGCGGATGCTCGGCCAGCGAGCGAAAATGCGTATAGGCAATGCCGTTGAGTTCAGCCCATTTGGCCACGGTGTCGTACTCGATCTGGATCAGCGCGGCGACATAGCGCCGCTGGTCGCCGATGGCGATGCACTCCTTCACGTACGGGCTGCCCTTGACCGCATTCTCGATCTCGGAGGGCGTCAGGTTCTTGCCGCCCGCGGTGATCATGATGTCCTTGAGCCGATCCACGATGCGGTACTGGCCGTCCTCCAGCGCCACCACGTCGCCGGTGTGCAGCCAGCCGTCGCGCACCGTATCCGCGCTGGCCTGCGGGTTCCTGTAGTAGCCGTGGAACACCATCTCGCCGCGCACCAGCAATTCGCCCTGCTCGCCCACCCGCGCCTGCACGCCCAGGGTGGGCTCGCCCACCGTGCCCACGCGCACGCGGTCGGGATGCTGGCCGAAGATCATGCCGGTGGACTCGGTCAACCCGTACACCTCGATCAGGGGGATGCCCAGCGTGCGGAAGTAGCGCAGCACTTCCGGCGGAATCGGCGCCGCGCCGGTCATGGCCACCTTGACCCGCCGCAGCCCCACGAAGTTGTGCAACGCGCGCAGGATCAGCGCGTAATGCCAGCCATACACCAGCCGTTCGCGCCAGCCGTAGCGGGCGCGCGACAGCTCCAGGAACGGCGCGCAGCCGCGCAGCGCGCGCGCATACAGCCAGCGGCGCAAGCGCCCCGACTCCTGCATCTTGATCGAGATGGCCGCATGCAGTTTTTCCCAGATGCGCGGCACGCCCAGGAACACCGTGGGCGCCACTTCGCGCAAATCCTCCTGCACCGTGCGGATGGACTCGCCGAAATTGACCTGCGAGCCCAGGTAGACGGGCACGAAGGTCGACAGCATCTGTTCGGCCACGTGGCACAGCGGCAGGTACGACAGATGCACGCTGCCCGCGTCCATGTCCAGGCGGTCCGCGATGCCCGGCGCCACCCCGCGCATATTGCGATAGCTGATCATGGCGCCCTTGGGCTTGCCGGTCGAGCCCGACGTATAGATCATCAGCCCGACGTCATCGAGCGTCTGCGCATCCAGCGCCTGCTCCAGGCGCGCCTGCTCGGCCGCGCCGCATTGCGCGCCGCGCGCCTCCAGCTCGGCGAAACTGATCATGCGCGCGCGCTCGGCCTCGGCGTGGTTGCGCATGCCCTTGGTTTCCATCACGACGATGCGCCGCAGCCCGGGCAGGCGCGCCGCGACCTCCAGCACCTTGTCGGTCTGCTCCTGGTCCTCGCACACCACCATGTCGACCTCGGCGTGCTCCAGCACGTAGCCCACCTCGGCGGCCGGGCTGGTGCAATACACGCCGACCGGCACCGCGCCCAGCACGCCCGCGCCCATCTGGGCCAGCAGCCACTCGAGCCGGTTCTCGGCAATGATGGCCACCTTGCCGCCCGGCTCCAGGCCGGCCGCGCGCAACCCCAGCGCCACCTGGCAGGCGCGCCGCCAGTACGTGGCCCAGTCGATCGGCTGCCAGATGCCGTAGTCCTTCTGGCGCAGCGCGATGCGCGCCGGCTGGCGCCGCGCCTGCTCGCGCAGCATCTGCGGCAGGGTCAGGGCGGGCCAATCGCCCCGTGGCGGGCCTTCGGCGCGTGGGTGCATGCTCGCGCGCGTCATGACAGCCAGCGCTTGCGGCGCTTGTAGTGCTTGAGCTGGCGAAAGCCGCGCGCCTCGCCGCCGCCGCCCACGCCCAGATAGAACTCCCGCACATCGGGGTCGCCGGCCAGCCGCTCGGCGCTGCCGTCTATCACCACCTTGCCGGTCTCCATGATGTAACCGTAGTGCGCCACCGCCAGCGCGACCGAGGCGTTCTGCTCCACCAGCAGCATCGAGACGCCCTGCTCGGCATTGATGCGCGCGATGATCGAGAAAATGCTCTCGACCAGCATGGGCGACAGGCCCAGCGACGGCTCGTCCAGCAGCATCAGGCTGGGCTGGGCGATCAGCGCCCGGCCTATCGCCAGCATCTGCTGCTCGCCGCCCGACAGATAGCCCGCCAGCCCGCGGCGCCGCTCGTACAGCCGCGGGAAGTAGCCATACACCAGATCGAAATCGGGGCGCGCGCCGGCGCGCCCGCTCAGCGCGTAGGTGGCCGCCACCAGGTTCTCCTCCACGGTCAGGTCCTCGAACACCCGCCGCCCTTCCATCACGTGCGCCAGCCCCGCGCGCACCAGCGCCTGCGGCGCGCGCCCGGCCGTGTCGCTGCCCTGGAAGCGGATGGCGCCGCTGACCAGCGCGCCATCCTCCAGCTCCAGCAGGCGCGACACCGCCTTCAGCGTGGTGGACTTGCCGGCGCCGTTGCTGCCCAGCAAGGCCACGATGCCGCCGCGCGGCACCTCCAGCGACAGGCCCCGCAGCACCTGCACGGCCTTGTTGTAGACCACTTCGATGTTGTTGATGGCCAGCACCGGCGCGGCGGATGTCGTCACGGCCGCCTCAATCCAGCACGATCCAATCCGAGACCGGCAGCATCTTCTTCTGCTTGGCGTCGGCGCGGTAGATGCGGCCCACCGGAATCGAATTGCCCTTGATCGAGATCGGCACCCCGATCAGCCCGCCGGTGTCGAAGTCCTTGATGGCGTCGAGCGTGGCCTTCATGTTTGCCGCCGTCAGCGGCTTGTCGGCCGCCAGCGTGCGCTTGGCCGTCTCGGCGAACAGCATGGCCGCCAGGAAGCCCTGCATGTAGCCGGTGCTCTGGTAATCCGGGCGCATGGCGCGGATCTTCTTGAGCATCGGCGCGTCGGCGGCGTCATCGTAGTAGTAGCGATAGGGCATCACGCCCATGAAGCCGTCCGCGTCCTCGCCCATCTGCATGACCGTGGAGTTGTCCATGGTCCAGAAGGTGCCCATGTAGCGCGTCTTCAGGCCCATGCGCTTGCCCTGGCCGACGAACTCCGGAATCGGCGCCAGGACATAGCCATGGAAAATGGTGTAGTCCGGCGCGGCGCGGCGCAGCTTGATCACCTCGGTCGACACATCAACGCTGCCCGGCGGCGTCATGATCTCGGTGACCACCTTCAGCCCCAGCTTCTCGGCCACCGCGCGCGAACTGGTGATCGGATCGCGCCCGAACTCGGTATCGGAATACACGAACGCCACCTTGGCGCCCGGCTGCTCCTTGGCGATATAGCGCAGCAGGATGCCGAACATCTCGGTGTAGTCCGGGCCCAGCATGAACTGGTTGGGGTATTTCGCGGGGTCGTTTAGCTCCGTGGCGAACGACGCCCCCGTCATGATCATGGTGCCGGCACGGTTCAGCTCGGCGTTGATGGTCTTGGAGAAGCCGGTCGAATCGCCGTAGTAGAAATTGACCTTGTTCTGGCTGGTGATCTTCTTGAACGCCGCCACCGAGGCATCGACCTTGTACGCCGTGTCCTCGGGCACGTACACCAGCTTGCGGCCTGCCACGCCGCCCTCTTCGTTGACCATCTTCACATAATCGCCGATGCCGGCATGGATGCCCTGTCCGGCGAAGGCGAACACGCCGCTCAAGGGGATCGAGCCGCCGATCACCAGATCCTCGGCCGCCTGGGCCACGGGCGCGGCCAGCACTGCCGCCGCCGCCAACGGCGCCAGCCATTTCGCCAGACCGCCGCGTATCGAAGATTGCCTCATGGTTGGTCTCCTGGTGTAGTCACTCGCCGGCCACGTCTCAGGTGCGAAACGGCCATAGGTGGAAAAAACGCCGCACGCGCCGCCATATCTCGGCCAGCCCCAGCGGTTCGAAAATCAGAAAGCCCACGATCAGCGCCCCGAACACGATGGTGCGCACCGGCGAAAGCAGGCCGAGCGCGTCGCCGCCTACCGGCAGCCATCCCACCACCAGCTTGAGGAACTCGGGCACCATGGTCATGAAGACCGCGCCCAGGATGGCGCCCAGGATCGAGCCCATGCCGCCGACGATGATGGCGGCCAGGAAGAAGATCGACATGATCAGCGGGAAGCTCTCGGGCGTGACCACGCGGAAGAAATACGCCCACAGGCCGCCGGCCACGCCGGCATAGAACGACGACAGGCCGAACGACAGCAGCTTGTAGCGCAGCAGGTCGATGCCCAGCACTTCGGCCGAGATATCGCGATCGCGTATCGCGATGAAGGCGCGGCCGATGCGGGTACGGAACAGGTTGGCCGCGCCCAGCACCATCAGCACGGTGATGGGCACGATCAGCCAATAGATCTTGAAGGAGGTGTCCAGGTCCATGCCCAGCAGCCGCGCCGGCGGCACCTGCAGGCCGGCCGTGCCGCCGGTCAGCGGCAGATTGGCGAACAGGAAATGGGCGATGAACGACGCGGCGATGGTGACGATCGCCAGATACAGCCCCTTGACGCGCAGCGAAGGCACGCCCACCACCAGCCCGCCCAGCATGGCCACCGCGCCGGCAGCCAGCAGGTTCAGCAAGGCCGGCGTGCCCACGTGCACCTCGAGCACCGCCACCGTGTAGGCGCCCAGGCCCATGAAAGCCGCCTGCCCCAGGCTGACCAGCCCGGTATAGCCGGTCAGGATGTTCAGCCCGGTGGCGCTGGCCACATGGATCGCCACCAGACAGGCCAGGTACAGCCAATAGGCATTGGCCAGGAAGGGAAACAGCGCCAGGGCGGCCAGCAGCAGCGCCAGCCACACGCGCTGCGTGGCCGTATCGAACAGCGCCTCGTCGGCCTGGTAGGTCTGCTTGGCGGTCGCGATGCGCATGGATCAGAGCCTCTCGATCTCGCGGGTTCCGAACAACCCATAAGGCCGCGCCATCAGCGTCGCCACCAGCACCACGAACGTCACCAGCAGCTTGTACTCGCCGCCCAGGTAGGCGCCGGCCCAGGCCTCCACCAGGCCGATGAAAAGACCGCCCAGCAGCGCGCCCGCGACGCTGTCCAGGCCGCCCACGATCACCACGACCAGCACCGACAGGCCGAACGCGCCCATGGACGAGGAAATGCCGCCGATCGCGCCGACGATCAGGCCGGCTACCGCGGCCATGGCGCCGGCCGCCGCCCAGGC
The DNA here is from genome assembly GCF_900636925.1 of Bordetella bronchiseptica. NCBI lineage: Bacteria > Pseudomonadati > Pseudomonadota > Betaproteobacteria > Burkholderiales > Alcaligenaceae > Bordetella > Bordetella bronchiseptica. The sequence goes on along the minus strand of NZ_LR134326.1, from coordinate 2,032,160 downwards.
CAGCGAGAACACGCGCGGCACGTTGATGCCCATGGCGTAGGCGGCGCCCTGGTCGGCCGCCGTGGCACGCAGCGCCACGCCGCCGCGCCAGTAGCGAAACACCAGCAGCACCAGCGCCGCCAGCCCCACCGCCACCCAGAACCCGTAGAACACCTTGGGCGCGACGAAGGCCTCGCCGATCATGACCGGGTCGCGCGGCATGAACTCGGGCAGGCGGCGCTGGTCGGCCGTCCATACCAGTTCGACCACCCCCACCAGGATGGACGCCAGCCCCACCGTGATCATGAACACCGAGATCGGCGACTCGCCCAGCATCGGGCGGATCGCCACCCGCTCGACCAGCGCGCCCAGCAGCGCCGAGGCCAGGATGGCGCCGCCGATCGCGGCCCACACCGGCCATTGCATGTCGGCGGCAAACGCGTAGAACGCGTACGCGCCCATCATCAGGAACTCGCCGATGGCGATGTTGACCACCCGCGTGGCCTTGTAGACGATCACGAAAGCCAGCGCCGCCAGCGCATACAGCGCGCCGCCGCCCAGGCCGGCCAGCGTCACCTCCAGGAAGAACAGGGCGTCCATCAGGCCGCCTGCGCCGCCAGCCGGCGCCGCAGCTCCCCCACCTCGCCCGCGCCCAGGTAAGCCTTGATCACTTCGGGATCGGCCTGCACCTGCGCCGGCGTGCCGTCGGCGATCACCTGGCCGAAGTTCAGCACCACGACATGATCGGACAGATCCATCACCATGCCCATGTCGTGCTCCACCATGAGCACGGTCACGCCCCATTCGGCGCGCGCATCCAGGATGAAGCGCGCCATATCCTCGGTCTCCTCGCGGTTCATGCCCGCCACCGGCTCGTCCAGCATCAGGATGCGCGGCTGCATCGCCAGCGCGCGCGCCAGCTCGACGCGCTTTTGCAGGCCATACGACAGCGCCGCCACGGGTGCATGGCGGATATGGTCGATCTCCAGGAAGTCGATGATGCGCGTCTCGATATCGGCGCGCAGCGCCATTTCCTCGCGCCGCGCCCGGCCCAGGTACAGCAGCGCGTCCAGCACGTTGCTGCGCAGGTGCGCGTGCCGGCCCAGCTTGATGTTGTCCAGCACCGTCATGCCGCGAAACAGCGCGATGTTCTGGAAGCTGCGCGCCAGACCCAGGCGGGCGCGCCGCGGCGCCGGCAGGCGCGTGATGTCCTGGCCCAGGAAGTGGATGCTGCCCGCGTCGGGCGTGTAGAAGCCGGAGATCGTGTTGAACAGCGACGTCTTGCCCGCGCCATTGGGGCCGATCACCGTCGTGATGGAGCCGGGGCTCACCGCGAACCCCACGCCGGTCAGCGCCTTGACCCCGCCGAAAGCCAGCGTCACCCCATCGACCCGCAGCAATGGGTCTTGCTCTGACTGCGCCACCTGCCGTCTCCTCGCGTCTATTGCGACGTGTTCTGGGTCTGACAGCGGATTGGCCCGATCCTTGCCTGCTTGCGCGCCAATCCTGCCGGAATGCGTTCGTGCAGCCTGGTCATACGTGCAGCGAGTACTGCGAGCAGCCTGTTCACACCGGCCCGCGGTGCGTTACGCTAGCCGGGTCGATCCCCCAACCGAGCAAGCGCTTGGTTCGCAACATAGCATCGCGGTTTTTGAATCAAGAATTGGTATTTACCCCATACGGAGACCGAACCATGTCCGCCGCCGACCAGCCGCCGCGCTATGGCACCCTGACCTTGCAGACCGATGGCGCGCTCGCCATCCTTACCCTGGACCGCCCCGCCGCGCTCAATGCCATCGACATCGCCATGGCGCGCGACCTGCAGGCCGCGGCCCGCTGGCTGCAAGACCGCGCGGCGCTGCGCGTGGTGCTGCTGCGCGGCGCCGGCAAGGCCTTTTGCGCCGGCGGCGACATCGCCCTGTTCCAGGGCCCGCCCGAGGAGATCCGCGCCAGCCTGCGGGCGCTGTTCACGCCGCTCAACGATTGCGTGGCGCGCATCGCCGCCATGGACCAGCTGTGGCTGGCCGATGTGCACGGCGTGGCCGCCGGCGCGGGCCTGTCCCTGGCGCTGGCCTGCGACCTGGCGATCGCCGCCGACGACGCGCGGCTGGTCACGGCCTACCTGAAACTGGGCGCCACGCCCGATGCCGGCATGACCCATGCGCTGGCCCATCTGCTGGGCCGCCGCCGCGCGCTGGCGCTGCTGCTGCGCGCCGAACCCATCGACGCCGCGCAGGCGCTGCAGTGGGGACTGGTCGATCGCGTGGCGCCGGCAGCCGAGCGGGCCGACCAGGCGCTGGCCTATGCGCGCGAACTGGCCGCCCATGCGCCGCACGGCGTGGCCGCCGCCAAGCGCCTGCTGCGCCAGGCGCCAGCCACATCGCTGGAACAGCAGCTCGAGGATGAAGCCGCCGCCTTCCTGGCGGCGGCCGGACGCGCCGACTTCGCCGAAGGCGTGCAGGCCTTCCTGGCCAAACGCCCGCCCCGCTTCACCGGCGCCTGAGGCCGTCCGGGCCGCGCGCGACCTAGGCGCGGCCGGCCTGCCGGCGCTGTACCGCCTGGGCCCAGCGGCGCGCCACCGACGGCGAGGTAGCGCAGGTGGCCGAGGCGGTCACCACGCGCACGGCCCGCTCCAGCAACTGGATATCGGCCTCGTGCTGGCGCGCCACGTGCGGGTCCTCGAAGAAGATCACGCGCTGGCACTGATGCTCCAGCACCAGTTCGGCGATCTGCGCGTCGCCGCCCAAGGGCCCGCTCAGGTAGCGGTGTACCCACGGGCGATCCTTGGGCCAGCCGCGCGACCAGGCCAGGTCATTGAGCAGACCGCCGGTCGTGCCGGTGGCCACGCGCCGCGCGAACTGCGACAGCAGGTCGAAATGCTCGGCGGCAAACGCCACCATCTCTTCCTTAAGCGCATCGTGGGAAATCAAGGCCAGGGTCTGGCCGGTGAAATCGAACAGCCGCGCCGCGGTGGCGTCCGGCGCCAGGCCGGCCAGCACCCGCTCGACCTCGATCCACTCGATGGCGCCCGCCAGCGTCGAGATGAACGGCCGGCCGTGCGTGATGCACTGGCGCTTGAATGCCAGCGCCTCGGGAAAGATCGACGACGGGTCCACCGGGTCGATCAGGTAGATGGCGCCATCGAACGGGGCGTCGCCATCGCGGCCCTCGGTCACGCGCGCCACCAGCTTCATCAGGCCGCCCTCGCGCCCATACGGATAGCGCACCAGTCCGCTGTAGCCCTGCAGCATGCCCTCGCGCACGATCGCATCGTGGGTGCGGCCCACCGTATGCAACTGGATGCCCATCTCGCGGATCGTGGCCGAGCAGGCGCGCAGCCAGGTAAACAGGGCCGCGTCGGGCGTTTCGTGGTGCAGGCGATTGGCGGCAAGGCCGAAGCGCAGGGAAGCAGTCGTCATGGGGCGATCGGTCCGGTTGAAAGCAAAATGCCAGGACCGATGATACCCCGGCCGCGCGGCCCCGAAACGACAAGGGCCCCGTCCATGACGGGGCCCTTGTCCGGGCGGCGCGCCGGCCGGCGGCTCAGTCCATTTCCTCGATCCAGGCCATCTGGATGGCCTCGAGGATCTTCTCGCCGCAATGCGCGGGATCATCGGCAAAACCCGGCAGGCCCAGCACCCACTCGCGCAACTGCGTGAAGCGCACGGTCTGCGGATCCGCGTCGGGGTGCGTATCGGCCAGGGCGGCGGCAATCTCGTAGATGTCGGTCCACTTCATCAGTGCTGCTCCTTGGCGTGGTTGATCGTGTATTTCGGGATTTCCACGGTCAGGTCTTCCTCGCCGATCAGCGCCTGGCACGACAGGCGCGACGTCGAGGTCAGGCCCCAGGCCTTGTCCAGCAGGTCCTCTTCGTCGTCGGTCGCGTCCTCGAGCGAATTGAAACCCTGGCGCACGACCACGTGGCAGGTGGTGCAGGCACAGGACAGCTCGCAAGCGTGTTCGATTTCGATATGGTTATCCAGCATCACCCGGCAGATCGACACGCCCTTGGGCGCGTCCTCGATGACGGCACCCTCCGGGCAGACGTCGGGGTGAGGCAATACAGTCAGTTTCGGCATGGTGTCCAGTCAGGCGAGTTCATCGAGTTTACGGCCGGCCAGCGCGGCGCGGATGCTGCGGTCCATGCGCCGCGCGGCGAATTCTTCTGTGGCATCCGACAGCGCCTGCACCGCGGCCCGAACGGCTTCGACGTCGTCGAGCGACTGCGCCTGCGCCGCCGCCTGCAGGCGCTGGTCCACGGTGGCGCGCTCGGCCGGATCCAGCAGGTCGCCATCGGCGGCCAGCGCCGCGCCCACCGACTCCACCAGCTGGCGCGCCTCGACCTGCTGCTCGCGCAGCATGCGCGCGCGCGCGTCGCTGTCGGCCTGGGTGACGCTATCGGCCAGCATGCGGGCAATCTCGTCATCGGACAGGCCGTACGAGGGCTTGACCGCTACCGCCGCCTCGACCCCGGTGCTCTGCTCACGCGCCGTCACGCTCAACAGGCCATCGGCATCGACCTGGAACGTGACGCGGATGCGCGCCGCGCCCGCCACCATGGGCGGAATGCCGCGCAGCTCGAAGCGCGCCAGCGAGCGGCAATCGGACACCAGATCGCGCTCGCCCTGCACCACATGCACGCTCATGGCGGTCTGGCCATCCTTGAAGGTGGTGAATTCCTGCGCGCGCGCCACGGGGATGGTGCTGTTGCGCGGAATGATGCGCTCGACCAGCCCGCCCATGGTTTCCAGGCCCAGCGACAGCGGAATGACATCCAGCAGCAGCCAGTCCTCGCCCGGCGCGCGGTTGCCCGCCAGCAGGTTGGCCTGCAGGGCGGCGCCCAGCGCCACCACCTGGTCGGGGTCCAGGTTGGTCAGCGGCTCGGTGCCGAACAGCGCGCCGACCTGCTGGCGCACCACCGGCATGCGGGTCGCCCCGCCCACCATCACCACGCCGCGCACGTCGCCGACCGCCAGTCCGGCATCGCGCAGGGCGCGCCGCGCGCTGTCCAGCGTGCGTCCGACCAGCGGCTCGGCCAGCTGCTCGAACTGCGCGCGGGTCAGCGTCGCCTGGATGGCGCGACCGTCTCGCAACGTCACCTCGAACGGCGCCTGCGCCTGGTCGGTCAGCGCCTCGCGCGCGGCGCGAGCGGCCACCAGCAACGCGCGCCGGTCGGCCACCGGCAATGCCGCCACGTCCTCGCCGGCGCAGGCATGGGCCACGATGGCGCTGTCGAAATCGTCCCCGCCCAGCGCCGTATCGCCACCCGTGGCAATCACTTCGAACACGCCCTGGGTCAGGCGCAGAATGGAAATATCGAACGTGCCGCCGCCCAGGTCATACACCGCGTAAATGCCTTCGGCGGCCTGGTCCAGCCCATAGGCGATGGCCGCCGCGGTCGGCTCGTTGAGCAGGCGCAGCACATTCAGGCCGGCCAGCCGCGCGGCATCGCGCGTGGCCTGGCGCTGCGCGTCGTCGAAATACGCCGGCACGGTGATCACCGCGCCCACCAGGTCGTCGCCCAGCACGTCTTCGGCGCGCTGGCGCAGCACGGCCAGGATCTGCGCCGAGACTTCGACCGGGCTGAGATCGCCCTGGACCGTGCGCAGGCGTACCATGCCGGGCGCGTCGACGAACTCGTACGGCGCGCCGCTGGCCACGGCGTCGGCCGCGCTGCGGCCCATGAAGCGCTTGACCGAGACGATGGTGTTCAGCGGATCGCGCGCCTGCTCCAGCAGGGCCTCGCGGCCGATTCGCACCGCGCCGCCGTCCAGGTAGCGCACGGCCGACGGCAGCAGGACCTGCCCTTGCGCGTCGGCCAGCACTTCGGGCACGCTGCTGCGCACCGCGGCCACCAGCGAATTGGTCGTGCCCAGGTCTATACCCACGGCCAGCTTGCGCTGGTGCGGGGCGGGCGAATCGCCCGGCTCGGAAATCTGCAATAAAGCCATGTTGTGCTTGAGAATCTCTGGTGCCTGGCGATGCCGGACGCGGCACCGCACAAGCGGGTCATCGGTTGCCGCGCATCGGGCCGGCCGCCGCCGCGTGGACGCGCCACGCGCCGCCGCCCCGAGCCAGGGCTATTGCATGGGTTGCGCCGCGCTCAGCTCCTGCGCCAGTTTTTCCACGAACATCCATTCGCGCACCTTGGTGCCGGCCTGCTGGTAGTCGCCGCGCTCGTCGATCAGCTCCGACAGCGTCTGCTGCATCCGCAGCCGCGCCTGTTCCAGCTCGGCGCGCAGGGCCGCGAAAGCGGCCGGATCGCGGCGCGCATCGTCGAGCATTTCGCGCCATTCCATCTGCTGCATCAGGAAAGCCGGATCCATCGCGGTATTGCTTTCGGTCTGCAGGTCCACGCCCGCCTGCTCGCACAGGTAGCGGGCGCGCAGCATGGGGTCGCGCAACTGCCGGTAGGCCTCGTTGGCGCGCGCCGCCCACTGCATGGCGACCCGGCGCTCGGCGGCGCTTGCCGTGGCATAACGATCGGGATGCACGCGCGCCGCCACGGCGCGCCAGGCCTGTTCGAGCTGGACCGGATCCAACGCAAACCGGGTCGGCAAGCCGAACAGGCTGAAATGGTCGTCTGCCGCCAAGACTACACCGTGAACGACTCGCCGCAGCCGCAGGTCGCCTTCTCGTTGGGGTTGCTGAACCTGAACCCTTCGTTCAGGCCCTCGCGCGCGTAATCCAGCTCGGTGCCGTCCAGGTACGCCAGGCTCTTGGGGTCGATGAAAACCTTGACCCCGAAGCTGTCGAACACCACGTCGTCAGCGGCCTGCTCGTCGACGTACTCCAGCTTGTAGGCCATGCCCGAGCAGCCGGTCGTGCGCACGCCCAGGCGCAGGCCGATGCCCTTGCCGCGCTTTTGCAGGTAGCGGCCGACGTGGTTGGCGGCCGATTGAGTCAGCGTAACCGCCATGTCAGTTCGCCGCGACGGCCTCGGGCGTCTCGGCCCCGTGCTTGGTCTTGTAGTCCTGCACGGCAGCCTTGATCGCGTCCTCGGCGAGGATCGAGCAGTGGATCTTCACGGGCGGCAGGGCCAGTTCTTCGGCGATCTGGGTGTTGCGGATGTTCATCGCCTCGTCCAGCGTCTTGCCCTTGACCCACTCCGTCACCAGCGAGCTGGAGGCGATCGCCGAGCCGCAGCCGTAGGTCTTGAAGCGCGCGTCCTCGATGACGCCGGCCTCGTTGACCTTGATCTGCAGCTTCATCACGTCGCCACAGGCGGGCGCGCCGACCATGCCGGTGCCGACCGAGTCGTCACCCTTGTCGAACGAGCCGACGTTGCGGGGGTTTTCGTAGTGATCCAGAACTTTGCTGCTGTAAGCCATGATGTTTCTCCACTATTTGGTCGGCGCGGGCGCTCAGTGCGCGGCCCACTGCACGGAATTCAGATCAATGCCTTCCTGGGCCATTTCCCACAACGGCGACATATCGCGCAGCTTGCCGACACGACTCTTGATCAGTTCGATCGTGAAGTCGATTTCCTGTTCGGTCGTGAAGCGGCCCAGGGTGAAGCGGATGGAGCTGTGCGCCAGCTCGTCGTTGCGGCCCAGCGCGCGCAGCACATAGGACGGCTCCAGGCTGGCCGACGTGCAGGCCGAACCGCTGGAAACGGCCAGCTCCTTGATCGCCATGATCAGAGACTCGCCCTCGACATAGTTGAAGCTGATGTTCAGGTTGTGCGGCACGCGGTGCTCCATGCTGCCGTTCACATACACTTCCTCGATCTGCGTCAGGCCGGCCAGCAGGCGGTCGCGCAGCATGCGCACGCGCTCGTTCTCGGTGCCCATTTCCTCGCGTGCCAGGCGGAACGCCTCGCCCATGCCGACGATCTGGTGCGTGGCCAGCGTGCCCGACCGGAAGCCCCGTTCGTGGCCGCCGCCGTGCATCTGCGCCTCGATGCGCACGCGCGGCTTGCGCCGCACATACAGCGCGCCGATGCCCTTGGGGCCGTACGTCTTGTGCGCCGAGAACGACATCAGGTCCACCTTCAGCTTCTGCAGGTCGATCTCGACCTTGCCGGTGGCCTGGGCCGCGTCCACGTGGAAGATGATGCCCTTCTCGCGGCAGATCTCGCCCAGCGCGGCGATGTCCTGGATGACGCCGATCTCGTTGTTGACCATCATCACCGACACCAGGATGGTATCCGGGCGCAGCGCAGCCTTGAACGCATCGAGGCTGAGCAGACCATCGTCCTGGACATCCAGGTAGGTCACTTCAAAGCCCTGGCGTTCGAGCTCCCGACAGGTATCCAGCACCGCCTTGTGTTCGGTCTTGACGGTAATGATGTGCTTGCCGCGCTCGGCGTAGAAATTCGCCGCGCCCTTGATGGCCAGGTTGTCCGACTCGGTGGCGCCGGAAGTCCAGACGATCTCGCGCGGATCGGCGTTGACCAGCTTGGCGACTTCCTCGCGGGCCTTCTCGACCGCGTCCTCGGCTTCCCAGCCAAAGGCGTGGCTGCGCGAGGCCGGATTGCCGAAACTCTCGTACAACCAGGGAATCATTTTCTCGACCACGCGCGGGTCGACCGGCGTGGTAGCCGAGTAGTCCAGGTAGATGGGGCGATTGCTCATGTTGTACTGCTCCTAACTTATGCGGTGGCGTTGGCGGCGACGGGCGTCGACCGGTTCACGCGCACGGCCGAACAGCCCTGCGCCTGGTTGGCCGCTTCCTGCAACTGGCGCACGCGCTGCTGATCGACGAGATCCTGCAGCGAGACCGAGTCCAGGTAGTCGACCATCTTGCGATTCAGCGTGGTCCACAGTTCGTGGGTCATGCACTTGCCCGGCTTGCCGTCGTTGCCGCTGGTGCAATCGCGCTTGCCGCCACAGCTGGTGGCGTCCAGGGGTTCGTCGACCGCGAAAATGATGTCGGCTACCGTGACATTGCGCGCCAGGCGCGCCAGCGAATAGCCGCCGCCGGGCCCGCGCACGCTGTCGACCAGCTCGTGGCGGCGCAACTTGCCGAACAGCTGTTCGAGGTAGGAGAGCGAGATATTCTGGCGCTGGCTGATCGCCGCGAGAGTGACCGGGCCGCTATGCTGCCGCATCGCCAAATCGATCATGGCCGTCACGGCGAAACGCCCTTTGGTAGTTAACCGCATGGTGTGTTTCCTGTGAATCCGGAAGAAAACCCGACGCATCGGGCGCTGGACCGGGCATCAATACCCGAGTAATTGGGTCAAGTATAGCAAATTCCCGAGTAAAACGCTAAGTATCTCGGTCGGAAAAAACCGCGCAGTCGCGCGGTTTTTTCATTTTGGGGTACGGACCCATTGCGGATCCCCCCACTTGCCCCAGCGCCGCGGACGGCGACGGATCAGGCCGCCTGGTATTGCGTGGCGCGCTTGCGCACCAGTTCCAGCACGCCCTGACAGGCGTCTTCCAGATAGTCGAGCACCTTGCCGAAACCCTCGGGGCCGCCATAATAGGGGTCGGGCACCGTGGCTTCCTCGAACTCGTTGGCAAACCGCATCAGCAGCATCAGCTTGTGCTGATAGGCCTTGGGGCACTGCTGCTGCAGGGCAGCCAGGTTGTCCCAATCCATGGCCAGGATCAGGTCGAATTCGCGGAAATCGTCCGCCGTCACCTGACGCGCTGCGCAGTGCGTGAGATCGTAGCCGCGCTTGCGGGCGGCGGCCTGGGCCCGGGCGTCAGGCGCCTCGCCAATGTGGAAGGCATGCGTGCCCGCGGAATCGACCCGCACGACATCGCCCATCCCGGCGTCATTCACCAGATGGCGGAAGACACCTTCTGCGCTCGGCGAGCGACAGATATTGCCCATGCAAACGAAAAGTACCTTGGTCATCATGGGTGTAAGTGTGCGGGAAAACCCGGAATATAGCAAGTATTTTTTGCAGTTTCACCATTCCGGAGCAGTGCCACGGAAAAATAATTTTTCCCTTTTAAATCATGCAATTAATTTGATTTTCAAGAAAATACATGAGGTTTTAGAGCGCCTTTTCACGACGAGTGTGTAACGCTTTTGCCGCTATGCCGCAAGAACGCGCCAGCCCGTTTGTAACGAGGGAATTTTCTCCACTAATTTCCGTCTTTCGCACGTTTAACCAGACTAACCTACGCCATCAAGCAGCAACCGACTCTTGAGAGCGTTGAGCGCATCGCGTGCCGCGGCGGCCTGCTCGAATTCCAGGTTGCGGGCGTGATCCATCATCAGCTTTTCCAGGCGCCGGATCTCGCGCGCCATGGCTTTCTCGTCGGTCAGCACCTCGGCGGGCACGGCGGATTCCAGCGCGTCATGGCCGGCCGGCGCCACCACCCCATCGATCAGTTCGCGCACGGCCTTGCTGACCCCGCGCGCGGTGATGCCGTGGTCGGTGTTGTGCTGGATCTGCTTGGCCCTGCGCCGCTCGGTCTCGTCGATGGCACGCCGCATCGAGTCGGTTATGCGGTCGGCGTAGAGAATGGCCCGGCCATTCAGGTTGCGGGCGGCCCGGCCTATCGTCTGTATCAGGCTGCGCTCGGATCGCAGGAAGCCTTCCTTGTCGGCATCCAGGATGGCCACCAGCGACACCTCGGGGATATCCAGGCCCTCGCGCAGCAGGTTGATGCCCACCAGCACGTCGAAGACGCCCAGCCGCAGGTCGCGGATGATTTCCACCCGTTCGACGGTATCGATGTCCGAATGCAGGTAGCGCACCCGCACTCCGTGCTCGGACAGGAAGTCGGTCAGGTCCTCGGCCATGCGCTTGGTCAGCGTCGTGACCAGCACGCGCTCCTGCAGCGCCGCCCGTTTGTGGATCTCGCCCAGCAGGTCGTCGACCTGGGTGTGCGCCGGACGCACCTCGACGATCGGATCGACCAGCCCGGTCGGCCGCACCACCTGCTCGACCACGTTATCGGCGTGCTCCTGCTCGTAGGCGGCCGGCGTGGCCGACACGAACACGCACTGGCGCATGCGCGCCTCGAACTCCTCCAGGCGCAGGGGCCGGTTGTCCAGCGCCGACGGCAGCCGGAAGCCGTACTGCACCAGGGTTTCCTTGCGCGAACGGTCGCCACGGTACATGCCGCCGAGCTGCCCGATGGTGACGTGGCTTTCGTCGATGAACATCAGCGCGTCGGCCGGCAGGTAATCGATCAGGGTGGGCGGCGGCTCGCCCGGCGCCGCGCCGGACAAGTGCCGCGAATAGTTCTCGATGCCCTTGCAAAAGCCCAGCTCCTGCAGCATTTCCAGATCGAAGCGGGTGCGCTGTTCGAGCCGCTGCGCCTCCACCAGCTTGCCGTCGGCGATCAGCTGGGCCAGCCGCTCGCGCAGTTCTTCCTTGATGGTCTCGATCGCGCGCAGCACGGTTTCGCGCGGCGTCACGTAGTGCGAGCCCGGGTATACCGTAAAGCGCGGCAGCTTCTGCCTCACGCGCCCGGTCAGGGGATCGAACAGCTCCAGCGACTCGATTTCGTCGTCGAACAGCGTCAGGCGCAGCGCGAGCTCGGGGCTTTCCGCCGGGAAGATGTCGATGGTCTCGCCGCGCACCCGGAAGACGCCGCGCGTGAAGTCCGCGTCGTTGCGGGTGTACTGCATGGCCACCAGCCGCGCCAGCACCTCGCGCCGGGAAATCCGGTCGCCGGTGCGCAGGATCAGGACCATGGCATGGTAGTCGCCCGGATTGCCGATACCGTAGATGCACGAGACGGTGCCCACGATGACCGTATCGCGGCGCTCCAGCAGGCTCTTGGTGGCCGACAGGCGCATCTGCTCGATGTGCTCGTTGATCGACGAATCCTTCTCGATGAAGAGGTCGCGGGTCGGCACGTAGGCTTCGGGCTGGTAATAGTCGTAGTACGACACGAAATACTCCACCGCGTTGCGGGGGAAGAATTCGCGCATTTCGGCGTACAGCTGGGCGGCCAGGGTCTTGTTGGGCGCAAGCACCAGGGCCGGACGGCCCAGGCGGGCGATCATGTTGGCCATGGTGTAGGTCTTGCCCGAGCCCGTCACGCCCAGCAGCGTCTGGAACATCAGGCCGTCCGAGACGCCCTCGGTCAACGCGTCGATCGCTCCCGGCTGGTCGCCCGCGGGAGGGTACGGCTGATAGAGGTGAAACGGGCTATCGGGGAATTCGACGAATCCAGGAGCGGTCATGATAGACTGTCTCTCAGGGTAAACCCCCCATTATCCACAGCCCTTCCTACCGCGTCCACCCACCCTTCCCTACACCCATGAGCACTCTTTTCGCTTCCGTCGAACTCGCGCCGCGCGACCCCATTCTTGGCCTGAACGAACAGTACAACGCCGATACCCGTCCCGGCAAAGTGAACCTGGGCGTGGGCGTGTACTACGACGACGAAGGCCGCATCCCGCTGCTTCAGGCCGTGCGCAAGGCCGAGGTGGCCCGCATCGAAGCCGCCGCCGCCCGCGGCTATCTGCCGATCGAAGGCATCGCGGGGTACAACAAGGGTGCGCAGGCGCTGCTGCTGGGCGCCGACTCGCCGCTGGCCGCCGAAGGCCGCGTGCTGACCGCGCAGGCCCTGGGCGGCACCGGCGCGCTGAAGATCGGCGCCGACTTCCTGCGCCAGCTGCTGCCGCAGTCCAAGGTCCTCATCAGCGACCCCAGCTGGGAAAACCACCGCGCCCTGTTCGAGCGCGCCGGCTTCCCGGTCGAGACCTACGCTTATTACGATGCCGCCACCCATGGCCTGAACTTCGAAGCCATGCTGGCCGCCCTGCAGGCCGCGCCCGAACAGACCATCGTGGTGCTGCACGCCTGCTGCCACAACCCGACCGGCGTCGATCCCACGCCGCAACAGTGGGAACAGATCGCCGCCGTGGTCAAGGCGCGCAACCTGGTGCCGTTCCTCGACATCGCCTACCAGGGCTTCGGCGAAGGCCTGGAGCAGGACGCCGCCGTGGTGCGCATGTTCGCCGCGCTCGACCTGACCATGTTCATCAGCTCGTCGTTCTCCAAGTCCTTCTCGCTGTATGGCGAGCGGGTCGGGGCCCTGACCGTGGTGGCCGGCAGCAAGGACGAGGCCGCCCGCGTGCTCAGCCAGCTCAAGCGCGTGATCCGCACCAACTACTCCAACCCGCCCACCCACGGCGGCACCGTGGTGTCCACGGTCCTGAACACACCCGAGCTGTTCGCGCTCTGGGAAAATGAACTGGCCGGCATGCGCGACCGCATCCGCCTGATGCGCAAGGAGCTGGTCGAGAAGATCAAGGCCCAGGGCGTGGCGCAGGACTTCAGCTTCGTGCTGGCGCAGCGCGGCATGTTCTCGTACTCGGGCCTGACCGCCGCCCAGGTCGATCGCCTGCGCGAAGAGCACGGCATCTACGCGGTCTCCAGCGGCCGCATCTGCGTGGCCGCGCTCAACAGCCGCAACATCGACGCGGTCGCGGCCGGCATCGCCGCGGTGCTGAAGTAGGCACGGCACGGCCGGCATCGAGAAGCGGAGCCCAAGGCTCCGCTTTTCTTTTGCGGCTTGCTTTTTTCCCGTGGGTCCTCCAGAATGGCGCTGTATATCCATACAGTCCGCAAAAGCGGGTCATCGCCATGGCCACCAAACTCACGGAACGCCAGCAGGAAATCCTCGATCTCATCCGCCAGACCGTGGCGCGCACCGGCTTTCCGCCCACCCGGGCCGAAATCGCCCAGGCGCTTGGCTTCCGGTCGCCCAACGCCGCCGAAGACCATCTCAAGGCGCTGGCGCGCAAGGGCGCGATCGAACTGACCGCTGGCGCCTCCCGCGGCATCCGTCTCAAGGTGCCGGACAGCGCAACGCCCTCGGCCCAGCTTACGCATCCGCTGCTGGCGCAGCTCGTGCTGCCGCTGGTGGGCCGCGTGGCGGCAGGCAGCCCCATCCTGGCCAGCGAGCACGTCGAGCGCGAGGTCGGCGTCGATCCCGGGCTGTTTGCCCAGACGCCCGACTACCTGCTGAAGGTGCGCGGCATGAGCATGCGCGACGCCGGCATCCTCGAAGGCGACTTGCTCGCCGTCAAGCGCGCCGCCGAGGCCCGCAACGGCCAGATCGTGGTGGCCCGCCTGGGCGACGAGGTCACGGTCAAGCGCCTGCAGCGCCAGAACGGCCGCATCGAGCTCCTGCCCGAGAACCCCGACTTTGCTCCCATCGTCGTGGCCAACACCGACGAATTCGCGCTCGAAGGCATCGCGGTCGGCCTGATCCGCACCCAGCCCCTGCACTGAGCCAACGGAGAAAGAAGCCCCCACGCTGCGCCCGCTACGCGGGCTTGCTGCCCCCCGAGGGGGCGGCGGCAAAAAAAACCGCGCGCCGGGTGTTCCGGCGCGCGGTGGCACGACGCGTTTGGCTTACCAGGCGTATCGATAGCCGACGTGAAAGCTCCACGGAATGGTCAAGCGGCTGCCCTTGCTGTACTCGTACGAAGCAAACAGGCTGCTGTGCCTGCCAAGCGCCGCGGCCACGCCCAAGTCGAGTTCGGCGCGCCCGCCCCGCAGTTTGACGTCATGGCCGATATCGTTGGTGCGCACCTTGCCCACGCCATCGAACTCCTGCAACCAGCTCAGCTTGGCGTACGGCTGCACCAGTTTGCCGTTGCCCAGATCCAGCTTGCGCCCCACCTGCAGGCCTGCCCGGCCCAGCAACGACTTGGTGCTTGCCACGTCGACGCGCACGCCATTGCTGGCCGTGTAGTCTGCCCCGCCCGAACGGAACAGCGCCACTTCGACCTGCGGTTCCACGAACCAGTCGCCGGCCCATGTGAAACGCCTGCCGGTCTCCAGCGACAGCCCGATGCCATTGGCGCGATACTTGCCCGTCACGCGCGCGCCGCGCTGGCCGTCGGCCTTGAAATCGTGCTCGTAGCGGTTCACCCGCACAATCCCGTCGAGGTAGAAGCCGCCGTCGCCGATATACGTCGCATAGGCGCCCACATGCAGGCTGTCGCTGTTGCCACGGGCGCTGTGCGCCAGCTTGCGGCGCGCACGGCTGTAGCCGGCCACCGCACCCACATGCCAGCGCCCCTCGGCCGCCGGCAAGGCCGTGTCGGCGCCAATCTCGATCCCGCCCACGGTCTGGGTGAACCTGTCCACCACCTGATTGTCCAGGCGTTGGCGTTGCGCGAACGAGCGTGCCCACACGCCGCCGGCTGCCGGCGTAAGCCGCAATTCACCCATGCGCTTGCTCAGGGCGTTCATCTCTGCCTGCCAGATACCTTGCGGCGCACTGGCCGTGCCCAGCACGGCCAGAACCGGTGCGGTCAAGATGCCGCTGCGGGGCATGTAAATCCCAGCGCCGGGGTTGCCGGCGGGCGGCAACGGCTGCGCGTGCGGCTCGTCCTGCGGCCGGGCTCCAGGCTGGGGGCCAGGCTGCCCCTGCGGACCAGGTTCCGCCTCAGATCCGGGTTCCACCCCAGGCCGGGGTTTCATCTCAGCTCCGGGCTTTGCATCGGGTTGGGGATTGGCATCGGGCGCGGGCAGGCCCTCCGGCCGCTGCTTGGACGCGTCGGGCCCCGCCTGAGGCGCCTCTTCGGGCGGCGAAGGCAACCGGCCGTCCTCGCTATCGACGGGAGCGCCGTCCAGCTCGGGACGCGGAATATCGATGTGGGTCCAGCCATCGTCAATCGCCGTGCCATCGAGATCTATCGTTGTCCAGCCGTTTTCATCATCGACGGGCCTGCCATCTTCCCCAATGGGGTGGCCGTCCAGGCCGGGCGGCGGCAGCACGATGTCGTTCAAGCCATCGTCGACGTCCCCACTCAGGTCTATCGTTGTCCAGCCGCTTTCATCGTCGACGGGCCAGCCATCTAACACGGGTATGCTGACGGCGGGCGCGTCCTGCGGCCCGGACGCAGCCATGGCACTCTGGGCCTGCGCCGGCGCCAGCCAGGCCGCCAGCGACAATGCGCCGCATACGCCGGGCCAAGCCAGGCGCCGCCGTGCCAGAGCCATTGATCGGGATCGGGATTTGCATGAGATAGATGAGTCTGAGGGCATGGGTAGAAGGGGGGTGACATCCATGCAGCACCGCCGGCAAGAAGCGCAGCCGCCGCAGGATTGCTATGCGCCGGGTGCATCACGATCTCGCCGCCACCCGGCCGAACAGTGCGGCGTGGGCGTAGTCTCGCCAACGCCACCTCCCCTGAAAGCCAGTGGTCAGATCTCCCTGATGTTGATTTTTCCTACCCCCCCCCCCCCCCCCCAACAACTACATGATGTAGTACCAATCCCGAAGATCGGTGGGGCAATACAACGTGGCCGCCGGCCACGCCGCGCTGAAGGCTCGCGCGCTTACTGTACCGGGGGAATGTGCGCGTCCTGCACCACCTTCTCCCACTTCCTGATTTCACTCTCGACGAAAGCGGAGAACTGCTGCGGCGTGCTGGATACCGATTCGACGCCCAGGGTAGCCAGTTTTTCGCTGACATCCGGCAAGGCAGCCACGCGGGCGATCTCCTTGGCCCAGGCCGCCGTGATATCCGCGGGAATGCCGGCCGGTCCCATGAACCCGACCCACGACGTCACGAAATAACCAGGATACTTTTCACCGATGGCAGGCACCTCGGGTAGCGACTTCAGCCGTTTCTCGCTTGCCACCGCGATGTACTTCAGCTTGCCCGCCTTGACCTGCGGGTCCATCAGGAAGACGGAGTCGAACGTCAGGTCGACCTCGCCCGCCACGCCGGCCATGACCGAGGGGCCGCTGCCCTTGTAGGGCACATGCACCATGTCGACGCCCGCGAGCGATTTGAACAGCTCGCCGCCCAGGTGGATGATCGTTCCGTTGCCCGACGACGAATAGGTCAGCGAGCCCGGCTTCTTCTTGAGCTGGCCGACGAGCTCGTCCATGCTGTTGACGGCCGTGCGAGGGTTGGCCGTGATCGCCAGCGGAATCATTCCCGCCATGCTGAGGTAGGTGAAATCCTTGAGCGTGTCGTAGGGCAGCGAACGGTACAGCGGCGCGTTGCTGGTAATGCTGGCCGTGCCGAGGACGACGGTATAGCCATCCGGCTCGGCCCTGGCGGCCTGGTTCAGGCCGATCGTCGTGCCGGCGCCCGGGCGATTCAGGACGATCACCGGGACGCCCCAGCTCTGGGAAATCTTCTCGGCGTAAAGACGCGCGATGGGATCGACGGCGCCGCCCGGCGGGTAGGGAACGATCAGGTTGATCGGCTTGCTGGGAAACGACGACGCGAACACCGCCGAGGAAAATGCACACAGGGCCAGCGTCACGATTTTGATCTTGGTCTTCACGGCTTATCCTCCTTGTTATCCTGTTTGTCCGCCACTACGGAAACGTCAGCGCGGCTTCCGTTTTCCGCAGCAGTTCGTCCTTGCCGATCCCTGGCGCCGATTCGCGTACGATGAAGGCATCGCCCGCGCATTCGAATATCCCCAGTTCCGTATAGACGCGCGTGACGGCGCTGACGGCCGTCAGCGGAAACGTGCACGACTTGACCAGCTTCGAGGCGCCTGTCTTGTCCTGGTGGCGCATCATGACCAGGACATTCCTGGCCCCCACCGCCAGGTCCATTGCCCCGCCCACGCCACCGCCGCCCTTTTGCCCCGGCACCTTCCAGTTGGCGATGTCCCCGCCCGAGGACACCTGCAGCCCGCCAAGGACGGAGTAGTCCAGCCGCCCGCCGCGGATCAGCGAAAACGAGTCCGCATGGTGCACGATGGAAGCGCCCGCGATGAGCGTGGCGTGCTTCTTGGCGGCATTGACGATGTCCGGGTCTTCCTGCCCGGGCGCGGGCACCGGACCGAGGCCGATGATGCCGTTCTCCGAGTGGAAGAAAATGGTCTTGCCTTCCGGTATATGGTTGGCAACCAGGATGGGCAAGCCGATTCCCAGGTTGACGATGGCATGTTCGGGCAAATCCACCGCTATCCGGGCGGCGATCTCATCATTCGACCAACCCTTACTCATCTCGCACCTCCACTATCCGGTCGACGAATACGCCGGGCGTATGGACGTCGTCGGGATCGATACTGCCGACGGGAACCATCTGCTTGGCCTCGGCGATGGTCGTGCGCGCCGCCATGGCCATGATGGGATTGAAAGTCCGGCTGGCGCGGCGATACCGGAGGTTGCCGTAGGCATCGGCGACGTGCGCCTTGATGAAGGCGAAATCGCCTGGCAGGGCTTCCTCGAAGACATATCCCTTGCCCTTGAACATCCGGCACTCCTTGCCCTGCGCCAGCTCGGTGCCGTAGCCGGTGGGCGTGAAGAACCCGGCCAGGCCGGCGCCCGCCGCGCGGATGCGTTCGGCCAGCGTGCCCTGCGGCACCAGTTCCAGGTCCACCAGTCCTTCCTGGTACGCGGCGAAATAATGGTGCGAATCCGGCTGCGACGGAAAAGAAGCGATCAGGCGCGAAACCTGGCGGTTCCTGAACAGCCGCGACAACCCCAGTTCGCCCGTCCCGGCATTGTTGGAGACGATGGTGAGGTCCTTGACCGAGGTTCGCGCCAGCGCATGCAACAGTTCGAACGGCAAGCCGATGTCCCCGAAGCCGCTGATCAGGATTGTTGCGCCACTTTCCACGACACTGACCGCCTCGTCGGCGGACTCGCAGGTCTTGTTGAGCATGCCTACCCCGTTTACCTGGTTGAAATGCGTTGATGTGCCGGCGGTCATAGCCCGCGCACGAACTGCACCGCCCCGTCCCCGCTACCCATCAATGCCGCGCCGACCACTTGGTGCCAATAGGCTTCCGAGCCGTGCGCCAGCCGCCAGCCATGCAGCCGGCGCGTGTAGAGCTGCAGGTCGTATTCCTCGGTTACGCCGATGGCGCCGTGCACGGCATGCGCGGTGTTCGCCGCCAGGGCCGCGGCTTCGCTGGCGCGCGCCTTGGCGATGGCCGCCGGCAGCAGGGCCGGTTGCGCCAGGCCGGCGCGAAACGCGGCCGCCGTGGCGATACGCGCGGCGGCGACATGCTCGGCCATGACCGCCAACTGATGCTGAACGGCCTGGAACTTGCCGATGGAGCGGCCGAACTGCGTGCGGTCGTTGCCATACTGCAGGCTCATCTCGAAGCAGCGAGTCATCGCGCCCGTCAGCAGCGCGGCATGCAGCGCCGCCCCCCAGGCCGCCAGACGGCCCGGCGCGCCGCCCGCGTCGTCGAGCCGGCGCACGGCATCCTGGCGCACGCCGGCGTCCCAGCTCAGGTCGGCGGTCGGCTCGCCATGCAGGCCGCAGTCGCGCCGCTGCGCCGCCCGCGCATCCAGCAGGCACAGCGCGCCATCCAGCTCGCCCAGCACCGGCCCCGCCAGCATGCCGTAGGGCACGCGCGGCGCGCGCAGCGCTCCGTCCGGCCCGGTACGCAAAACGGGCGCGAAGCTGGGCAGTCCGCCGGGCACCTCCATGCCGGCCGGCAGCAGCGTGCGCAGCGCAATCGCCTGGCCCACCGGAAGCGGCACCGCATAAGCGCCCAGCGCCGTGAACAAGGGCAAGGCGTCGGCCAGATCGGCCGCGGCGCCGCCAGCCTGCTCGGGCGCCATGAGATCCAGGAAACCTGATTGCACGATGGCATTCCACAGGGCCTGGACATCGCCGCCGGCCTCGATGGCGCGCACCACCGCCGGCTCGCACCGGCCCTTCAGCAAATCTTCAAAAGCGTCGCTATACATTGCGGTTCTGCTCCATCGCCTTCAACGCAGGCCCAGGCCGCGCGCGATCATGCCGCGCAGGATCTCGCGCGTGCCGCCCCGCAGCGAGTAAGTGGGACACAGCTGGTTCACATAGGCGCAGGTGCGCAGCAATTCGGCGTCGATATCGGCGCCCGGATCCGAGCCCAGCGCCGCCTCGATGGCAGCCGGTATTTCCTGTTCGAAGGTGGTGCCCAGTTCCTTGACCAGGGCGGCCTCCACGACCGGGCTCTCGCCGGCGGCAAGCCGGGCGGTCACCGACAGCGACAAATTGCGCAACGCCGCCAGGTGGGTGGCGTAACGGCCGACCGCCGCCGTCTGCGAGACGTCGCCACGGCCGCGCAGCCATTGGATCCACCCGTCCAGCAGCACCATGCTGGAATAAATGCGCTCGGGGCCGCTGCGCTCGAATGCCAGCTCGGCGGTGACCTGTTCCCAGCCACTGCCCTCCTGGCCAATGAGCGCCTCGTCGGACAGCTGCACATCGTCGAAAAACACTTCCGAAAAGTGCGCGTCGCCCGCCAGGTCGGAGATCGGCCGTACCGTGACACCGGGCAACGACAGATCGACAATGAATTGCGACAGGCCCTGATTGCGGTCCTGCGGCGTGCCGGAGGTGCGCACCAGCGCGATCATGTAATGGCAATGCTGGGCGTTGGTGGTCCAGATCTTGCGCCCCGAAAGCGTCCAGCCGCCGTCTGCGCGGCGCGTGGCCCGCGTCCCCACGCTGGCCAGGTCCGAGCCGGAATTCGGTTCGCTCATGCCGATGCAGAAGAAGGCTTCGCCGCGGCAAATGCGCGGCAGATAGAAGCTGCGCTGCGCCTCGCTGCCGAACTTGCGGATCTGGGGACCGCTTTGCCGATCGGCGATCCAGTGGGCCGACACCGGCGCCCCGGCGCACAGCAGCTCCTCGATCAGGACGAAGCGCGAGAACGCGTCCATCTCGGCGCCGCCATACGCGCGCGGCAACGTCACGCCGACCCAGCCGCGCGCCGCCAGCTTGCGGCTGAAGCCGGCGTCAAAGCCCATCCACGAACGCGCGCGCCGGTCGGCCGGCAGCGGCGGCAATTCGGCCTTGAGAAAGGCCTGGACGTCCTGGCGAAACGCCTGCGCCCGCGCCGGCAGTTCGGCGAGTTCGAATCGGTCTATCAGTGCGCTCACGATCACAGCCCGATGGTGTAGCCGCCGTTGACCGACAGGTGCTGTCCGGTCACGTAGGAAGCCGCGTCCGAAAGCAGGAAGCACACGGGGCGCACCACCTCATCGGCCTCGCCCCAACGGCCCAACGGAATCTGGCTGAGATACGTGTCGCGAAATTTCTCGCCGCGTATGGTCTCGGTCATGGGCGTCTCGACGACGCCGAAACCGACGGTATTGGTCCGGATGCCGTACCGGGCCCATTCGCGCGCCGCGCACATGGTCAGGCCCAGCACCCCGGCCTTGGCGGCGCCGTAGTTGATCTGTCCGATGGTGCCGCGCCGGCCGGCGTCGGAAGAAATGTTCACGATCGCCCCCGCGCCATCGCCGCCCGCCTTGGCGCGGCCCAGCAAATGCCTGCCCAGCGCCTGCAGGAAATAGAACGACCCGGACAGATGCACGTCGATGACCTGCTGCCAGTCGCTGATCGACATCTTGTCGATCATGGCGGTACGGGTCACGCCGGCGTTGTTGACCAGCCCGTTGACGCCGCCAAAGGCCGTCACGCCCGCATCCACCGCCTGCTGCGCCAGCGATGGATCGGCCACGTTGCCGGCCACCGTGACGCAGCGTTCGTGGCCCAGCGCCTCGCGCAGGGCAGCCAGCGCGTCGGCGTTCAGGTCGACCGCCACGACGCGACCACCCAGTTCCGCGATGGCGCTGGCAAGCGCCCGTCCGATGCCCTGCCCCGCCCCGGTCACGATGACCTGGCGGTTCTCCAGCGTCAAAAGTTTGTCCTGCATGGCTGTCTCCTTCATGAGTGCTCAGATCGTTTCCTCGGTGCCCAGTATCAGCGTGGCCTGGCTGGAGAGCTCGCCGCCGTTGCCGTGCGCCAGCGCCAGCCGGGCCTGCGCAACCTGGCGTTCGCCGGCCGCGCCGGCCAGCTGCTGGGCCGCCTCCACCATCGTGAACAGGCCATACATGCCGGGATGCACGCACGACAGCCCGCCGCCGTTGGTATTGACGGGCAGCGCCCCGCCGGGCGCGATGCGGCCGTCCTCGACGAAGGCGCCGCCCTCGCCCTTGGCGCAGAAGCCCAGGTCTTCGAGAAACAGGATGGTGTTCAGGGTGAAGGCGTCGTAGAGCTCCAGCACGTCGATGTCGGCCGGCGTCACGCCCGCCTGCGCCATGGCGCGCGGGCCGCTGAGCGAGGCGGCGGTCACCGTCAGGTCCGGCATGTTGGTGATGTCCTTGTGCCAGGCCGCGGCGGCCCCGCCCAGCAGATAGGCCGGCCGCGCCGCCAGGTCCCGGGCGCGATCGGCGCGCACCATCACCACGGCGGCGGCGCCATCGGTGACCAGGCAGCAGTCGCGCACCGAGAACGGGTCGCATACCAGGCGCGACGCCAGGTATTCGTCCATGGTCAGCGGGGCGCGCATGTAGGCCTCGGGATTCTTCTGCGCCCACTGCCGCGCCGCCAGCGCCACGGCGCCCAGCTGCTCTTTCTTCAGTCCATACTGGGCCGCGTAGCGCGACGCCGCCAGCGCGTATGCCCCCACCGGGCGCGCCAGCTTGTATGCCCCCTCGTAGGGAGATGGACGCATCGAGCTGACCAGCTTGCCCGCCCCGCTGCGCTGGTTGCTGCCGTACGCGATGAGCGCCACGTCGCACAGGCCCGCCTCCAGCGCCAGGGCGGCGTGAATCGCGTGGGTCAGGAAGGACGAACCGCCGGTGCGGTTGTTGTCGGTCAGGCGCGGCGAGATGCCGAGGTACTCCGTGAAACTCAGGCCCGACACGAAATCGTCGGGCAGGCCGATGAACAGGCCATCGACATCGGCGGGCGTCAAGCCCACGCTGTCGAGCGCCTGCACGCTGGCGCGCACCGCCAGGTCCAGCGACGACAGACCCGGCGACTCGCCGATGCCATAGGTGGCGCAAGCCACGATCGCGGTCTTGCCGCGCGGAAAGCGCTCCTGGATCATTGTGCCGCCCTCCCCTGGCCGATGCCGGCATCGGACGGGCCGGCCGGTTCGAATACCACCAGCGGCTCGCCGGCGTCGTCGCGGATGATGCGCGCGCGCACCGCCATCCCGACCTGCACGTCCTCGGGCCCGATGCCCTCGACGCGGCTCATCATGCGCGGGCCTTCCTCGAGTTCGACCAGGCAGACGTTGTAAGGCGCGGCCGGCGGGCGCACCCGCATGACCGTGGTGGCATAGACCGTGCCCCGGCCCGAGGCCGCCACCCACTCCAGGTCCTGCGCGCCGGTGCGCGGCGCGGCCACGCGCGGGTAGAACACGTATTCGCCGCTGCTGCGCGAACGCTGGATCATGAAGCGGCCGTCGGCCAGATGCGCGAAATACTCCTGCTGCGGCAGCAGCGCGGATGCGGCTTGGGGATGCTCGGTCATTGTTGCTCCTGGGGCCATTGGTACAGCGGCGCCTGCTTGTCGAGGAAACGACGCGCCGCCTCTTGATGAAAAGCGCTTTCGCGGCACAGCGCCTGCGCCAGCGCTTCCTGCATGTAAACGGTACGGCGGTCGGACTCGAACGCGTGGTTCATCACCGACTTGACGATGCCCAGCGCGCCCGCCGGCGCCTGCTCGAAGCGCCCGGCCAGCTCGAGGGCGGCATCGAGCACCGGCCGGTCGTCGACCAACTGGTGCGCGATACCCATCTCCAGCGCCTCGGGCGCGCCCACCACCCGGGCCGAAAATGCCAGCGCCTTGGCGCGCGCCAGGCCCACCGCCCGTGGCAGCAAATACATGCCGCCCAGGTCCGGCACATACCCCAGACGCGCGAACACGGCGCAGAAGGTCGCGCGTGGCGAGGCCAGGACGAAATCGGCGGCCAGCGCCAACGACAGGCCCGCGCCGAAGGCCACGCCGTCGACGGCGGCAATGACCGGTTTCTCCAGGTCCACCAGGTCGTCGAACCAGCGCTGCATGCTCAGGATGCGGTTGCGGCCTTCGAAGACGTCGGCATTGCCCTGCCCGGCCGCAATCGCGCGGATATCGCCGCCGGCGCAAAAATGCCCGCCGGCGCCGGTCAGCACCACCGCGCGCACCGTCGCATCGTCGCGGATCTCGGGCAGCGCCTTGGCCAGGGCGTTGCGCAAATCCATGTCGAGCGCGTTGCGCGCGGCCGGCCGGTTCAAGGTCAGCACGGCGCAGGCGCCGACGCGGGAAATTTCCAGTACAGACATGATCACTCCCGCCGCGCGCTCAATAACGCAGTTGCATCAGCCACTCGGCCACCATCGCCGGCCGCTCGGCGCCCGCCACGCGCACGTCGACCTCCCACAGGCACCGCGCTTCGTCCGGCCCCAGGTCGTCGACCCGCGCCAACCGGAAGCTGCCGACCAGGGCCGAACCGCTGGGCACCGGCGCGGGAAACCGCACCTTGTCGAAGCCGTAGTTCAGCGCCAGCTTGCGGCCGGGAAACTCGAACAGCTGGTGGTACCACCCCGTGATCAACGAAAGCGTGAGCAAGCCGTGGGCAATGGTGGTGCCGAACGGCGACTCGGCGGCGGCCCGGACCGGGTCCACATGGATCCACTGCCTGTCGTGCACGACGTCGCCGAACGTATCGATGGCGGACTGATCGACGACGATGGGCTGGCCCACGGCCGCCGGCTGTCCGGCAAAGGCCTTGAGGGCCGCGATGGAATCGAAGCTGATTTTTTTCATGGCATCAATCCGCCCGTACGCCGAGCGACTTGGCCAACGGCACCCACTGTTTGCGCTCGGCATCGATGAAGCGGGCGAAATCCTGCTGCGAGCCCGGCATGGGCTGCGCACCGATGCGGCGCAGCTTGTCGATCAGTTCCTGCTTTTGCAGTGCCTGGTTGATCGCCTTGTTCATCGCGCCGATGGACGAATCGGGCGTGCCGGCGCGCGCCATCACGCCGAACCACGCCGCGGCCTCCAGGCCGGGATAACCCAGTTCCTTCGCGGTGGGCACGTCGCGCAGCTGCGGAAAGCGCTGATCGTCCAGGATCGCCAGCGGCACGATGCGGCCCGACTCGGCCTGGGCCATGCACGACGGCAAGGCGTCGAACATGATGTCGATGTTCCCGCCCATCAGGCTGGTGATGGCGGGCGCGCTGCCCTTGAACGGCACGTGCGTCACCTTGAAGCCCATCTGGCTGGCGGCGTACTCGCCCGCCAGGTGGGTGATGTTGCCGCTGCTGGCCGAGCCCATGGTCAGCTTGCCGGCCTCGCGCTTGCCCAGCTCGGCCAGGGCCTTCACGTCGGCGGTGCCCAGGTCCTTGCGCGTCACCAGCAGGAGCGGCGCCTTGCCCATGCCGGCGACGGGAACGAAATCCTTGGCGGGGTCATAGGACATCTTTTCATAGATGGCCTGATTGATGACGATGGGTGCGTTGGAGCCCACGAAGAAGGTCGCGCCGTCCGGCGCCGCCTGCAGGACGGATTCGGCGGCGATCATTCCGCCCGCGCCGCCCTTGTTCTCGATGACGATGGGCGTGCCCAGGATGGCGCCGGCATCGTTGGCCACCAGCCGGGCAATCTGATCGGCGGCGCCGCCCGCCGGGTAAGGCACCACCAGCCGGATCGACGAGGGTTTGGCCTGGGCGTGCGCGCCCGCGGCGCAGACCGCCAACGCGGCCGCCAGGGCCGCGCGGATGAAGGTGTGTCGCAGCATACTGTCTCCTTTTTTCTTTGGTGAAACACGGGAAAACCGCCGGATCGCGGCGATGGCGCGCGGGCTCAGATCGCGCCCCGCGCCCGCAATTCGGCAATGCGCGCCGGCGCCAGGCCAAGCCGCTGGGCCAGCACACTGTCGGTGTGCTCGCCCAGCAACGGGGCGGAGCGGCCGTACTGGATCGGGGTGTCGGACAGGCGTATGGGGCTGGCCACCGCAGGCGCCTGCACGCCGGCGCTGTGCGGCAACGACAAACGCATGCCGCGATGCTGCACGTGCGGGTCTTCGAACATCTGCTGCATGTTGTAGATGGGGCCGCAAGGCACATTGGCGGCTTCCATGAGCGCGACCCACTCCTGCATGGTGCGCGCCAGCATGGCCTGGGCAATTTCGGGAATGAGCGTGTCGCGGTTGCGGTTGCGCTGTCCGGGCGTGGCGTAGCGCTCGTCCGTGGCCAGGTCGTCGCGCTCGATCAGCTTGCACAGGGCGCGGTACTGGCCATCGTTGCCCACCGCCACGATGACATCGCCCTCTTTGCAGCGGAATACCTGGTACGGCACCATGTTCGAGTGGGCATTGCCCATGCGCCGCGGAATCTTGCCCGACAGGAAGTGGTTGATGGCCTGATACGAGCTGATGCTGACCACGCAATCGAGCAAGGACATATCGACATGCTGCCCCGTCCCGCTGACGTGCCGGCGCTCCAGCGCGGCCAGGATGGCGGTCGTGGCATACATGCCCGTCAGCAAGTCGCTGATGGCAATGCCGACCTTCATGGGCTCGTCGCCCGGCGTGCCTTCCGGCTGGCCGGTAATGCTCATCAACCCGCCCATGCCCTGGAAGACGAAGTCATAGCCCGGCAGCGAGGCGTAGGGACCGTCCTGGCCGAAGCCCGTGATCGAGCAATACACCAGCCGGGGGTTGATCGCTTTCAGGCTTTCGTAGTCCAGGCCGTAGCGCGCCAGGGTCCCGACCTTGTAGTTTTCCACCACCACGTCGGCCGTGGCGGCCAGGTCGCGGATCAGGGCCTGGCCGTCCGGGTGCGCCAGGTCCACCGTGATGGATTTCTTGCCGCGGTTGGCGGCCAGGAAATACGACGAATCGGCGGTCTCGTTCCCCTCGCTGTCCTTCAGGAACGGCGGCCCCCAGGCGCGGGTGTCATCGCCCACCCGCGGGCGTTCGACCTTGACCACCTCCGCGCCCATGTCCGCCAGCGTCTGGGTCGCCCAGGGGCCGGCCAGGATGCGGGTCAAGTCCAGGACCTTGATGTGTCCGAGCGCCGTGTCCATGTCTGTGTCGCCTCCATGATTCGTTGGCGCTCATCTTAGGAACGGCATCCCATCCAAGTCTAATATTATTTCAATCAAATTTGATATACGTTGCATATCAAATATCTGGCGGTCTACACTGCTATCCGCTGATTTCTGCTGATCACGGGAACTACTCGCATGCCATCTAGGTATCAACTCAGCCAAAGTGATATTGAGTACGCGTCGCCCACCCCGAAGGGGCTCCCATGACCGATCCGACCATACCGGCCGGCGCGGGCGACGCGCCCGCCGACCCCATGCTGGACTTGCGGCGGGTACGCCAATTCGTGACCCTGGGCGAGACGCTGAATTTCCGGCGCGCCGCCGACCGGCTGCACATGACCCAGCCGCCGCTGACCGTGGCCATCCAGAAACTCGAGGCCGAGCTCGGCACCCGCCTGTTCGAGCGCGGGGGCTCGGGCGGCGTCTCGCTCACCCCAGGCGGGCATGCGGCCCTGGCCGAGGCGCGCCGGCTGCTGTTTCATAACGCCCAGTTGCTGGCGGCGGCGCGCGCCGCCTCCTCGGGCACCGGCGGCGCCCTGAAAGTGGGCTTCGTGGGCTCCACGACCAACGGCGTGCTGCAGCGCATCGTGCGACTGTTCCGCGCCGAGTATCCTGGCGTCGAGCTGGTGCTGAAGGAAGGCACCTCGGTGCGCATCGCCGAGCGCGTCGACAGCGGCGATCTCGACGTCGGGCTGGTGCGCACGCCGCTGTTGACGCCGTCGCGCGCGCGCCTGGCGCCGCTGCTGGCCGAAGATTTCGTCGCGGCCCTGCCGCTGGGCAATCCGCTGGCGCAGAAGGCCGACATCAGGATGGAAGAACTGGCGACCGAATCGTTCGTGTTCTATTCCCGCGAAGACGCCGCCGGCCTGCACGCCACGGCCATGCTGGCCTGCCAACGGGCCGGCTTCCTGCCCCGGGTCACGCAAGAGGCCACGCAGGTGCAGACCGTGCTGTCGCTGGTCGAAAGCGGCCTGGGCGTGGCGCTGGTGCCGGCGGTCATGCAATACAACCCCAGCCCGCGCGTGGCCTACCGGGCCATCGCCGACGTCTCGCCGGCGGCCGAAATCGGCCTGGCCCTGCTGCTGCCCGAGCCATCCAGCGCCGCGGCGCAGCGCTTTCGCGAAGTCGCGCTGCATTGCTTCGGCGACGACTGAACCCGCCCCCGCCGGCCACGCATTGCCAGGCTGGAACCGCCGAACCCGCGGATAGCCGAAAAAAAACCGGGCCCGGATGATCCGGGCCCGGTTTTGCGGGTCGCTGGCCGCCGGCCTGAGCCGGCGTCGGCTCAGTGCTTCATGACCGGATCGGCGGCGCCGGCCTCCGCGGGCTTGGCCACGATGGCTTCCTTGACGGCTTCTTCCTCGGACAGCGGCTCGGGCATGCGCTCCAGCGCAAGCTCCAGCACCTTGTCGATCCAGCGCACCGGAACGATCTCCAGGAAGTTCTTCACGTTATCCGGAATCTCGGCCAGATCCTTGACGTTCTCCTCGGGAATCAGCACCGTCTTGATACCGCCACGATGCGCGGCCAACAGCTTTTCCTTCAGGCCGCCGATGGGCAACACCTCGCCGCGCAGCGTGATCTCGCCCGTCATGGCGACGTCGGCGCGCACCGGAATGCGCGACAGCGCCGACACCATGGCGGTGGTGATGGCGATACCCGCCGACGGGCCGTCCTTGGGCGTGGCGCCCTCGGGCACGTGGACGTGCATGTCGTGCTTCTCGAACACGCTGTCGGCGAACCCCAGCCGGCGCGCCCGCGAACGCACCACGGTGCGTGCGGCCTCGACCGACTCCTTCATGACGTCGCCCAGCGAACCGGTGCGCTGGATATTGCCCTTGCCGGGCATGTCCGCGACTTCGATGGTGAGCAGATCGCCGCCCACTTCGGTCCATGCAAGGCCGGTCACCTGGCCGATCTGGTTTTCCTTTTCGGCCATGCCGAAGGTATAGCGACGCACGCCCAGGAAATCGTTGAGGTTGTCGCCGTTGACCAGCACCGTTTGCGCCTCGGCGGTCTTGTTGCCGGCCGCCTTGGCTTCATCGCTCTTGATCAGCAGTTGCTTGACGACCTTGCGACAGATCTTGCCGACCTCGCGCTCCAGCGCCCGCACGCCCGCCTCGCGGGTGTAGTAGCGCACGATATCGCGCAGCGCGGAATCGTCCACCGTCAGCTCGTTGTCCTTGACGCCGTTGTTCTTCATCAGCTTCGGCAGCAAGTGGTCGCGAGCAATGTGGATCTTCTCTTCCTCGGTGTAGCCGGACAGGCGGATCACTTCCATCCGGTCCAGCAGGGCCGGCGGGATGTTCAAGGTATTGCTGGTGGCCACGAACATCACATCGGACAGGTCGAAGTCGACCTCGATGTAGTGGTCCTGGAACGTGTGGTTCTGCTCCGGATCCAGCACCTCGAGCAGCGCCGACGACGGATCGCCACGGAAGTCCATGCCCAGCTTGTCGATCTCGTCCAGCAGGAACAACGGATTGCGCACGCCGACCTTGGACATGTTCTGCAGGATCTTGCCCGGCATCGAACCGATATAGGTACGGCGGTGGCCACGGATCTCGGCCTCGTCGCGCACGCCGCCCAGCGCCATGCGCACGAACTTGCGGTTGGTCGCCTTGGCGATCGACTGGCCGAGCGAGGTCTTGCCCACGCCCGGGGGGCCCACCAGGCACAGGATCGGCGCCTTGACCTTGTCCACGCGCTGTTGCACGGCAAGGTACTCGAGAATGCGTTCCTTGACCTTTTCCAGCCCGTAGTGGTCGTCGTCGAGCACCCGCTCGGCATTGCCGATCGAGTTGTTGATCTTGCTCTTTCTCTTCCAGGGCAGGTTGATCAGCGTATCGATGTAGTTGCGCACCACCGTCGCTTCCGCCGACATGGGCGACATCAGCTTCAGTTTCTTGAGCTCGCCATCGGCCTTCTTGCGCGCCTCCTTGGGCATATGCGCGGCGATGATCTTCTTCTCGAGCTCTTCGATGTCGGCGCCTTCCTCGCCTTCGCCCAACTCCTTCTGAATGGCCTTGACCTGCTCATTCAGGTAGTAGTCGCGCTGGCTTTTCTCCATCTGCTTCTTGACGCGCCCGCGGATCCGCTTCTCGACCTGCAGGATGTCGATCTCGGTTTCCAGCTGGGTCAGCAGCCCTTCCAGGCGCTCGGCGGTCACGACGACCTCGAGCATCTTCTGTTTCTGCTCCAGCTTGAGCGGCAGATGCGCGGCGATGGTGTCGGCCAGGCGGCCGGCGTCGTCGATACCGGCCAGCGAGGTCAGGATCTCGGGCGGAATCTTCTTGTTCAGCTTCACATACTGCTCGAACTGCGCGACGATGGCGCGGCGCAGCGCCTCGGTCTCCGAACCCTGCAGGGTATCGGGCTCGATCGGCGTCACCTGGCAGGTGAAATGCGAATCGACGTCTTCGATGCTGTCGATGCGGGCGCGCTGGGTGCCCTCGACCAGCACCTTGACGGTGCCGTCGGGCAGCTTGAGCATCTGCAGGATGCTCGCCACGCAGCCGATCTCATAGACGTCCTCGGGAGTCGGGTCATCCTTGCCGGCGGACTTCTGCGCCACCAGCATGATGCTCTTGCCCGCTTCCATCGCCACCTCCAGCGCGCGGATCGAGCGCGGGCGGCCGACAAACAGCGGAATAACCATGTGCGGAAACACGACAACATCGCGCAGCGGCAACAACGGCAGGTCAATCGGGTCGGAAGACAGGGTCTGACTGGCAGACATAGGGGGGTTCCTCGGTATGACTCGGCGTAATGGGGGACGGGGCAAGGGCAGACCCAGGTCTCCACGTCGGTTACGTCTGATATGGGAACAATAGCCGAAAATTCAAGCGCTCGGCATCCAGATAGCGGGAAGATGCAAAAAAACCCGTTACAAACGGGTTTTCTTGCAATGGCGGCCGGGATCGAAGATCAAGCCGCCGCGTCACGGACCTCGCCACGCCCGGCCTTCTCGCCAGAGGCGGCTTCGGATTCGTCGGCGTAGATCAACAGGGGCTTGCCGTCGCCCTCGACGGCATTGGCTTCGAGCACCACGCGGCTGACGTTGCCTTGCGACGGCAGGTCATACATGGTGTCCAGCAGCGCGCCCTCCAGGATGGAGCGCAGGCCGCGCGCCCCCGTCTTGCGCTTGAGCGCCTTGCGGGAGATCGCCTTCAGCGCATCCGGGCGCACGTCGAGTTCCGCGCCTTCCATGGCGAACAGCTTCTGGAACTGCTTGACCAGCGCGTTCTTGGGTTCGGTCAGGATCTGCACCAGCGCGGCCTCGTCCAGCTCGTCCAGCGTGGCGACCACGGGCAGGCGGCCGACCAGTTCGGGGATCAGGCCGAACTTGATCAAGTCCTCGGGCTCGGCCTCGCTGAAGAGCTCACCCACGCCGCGCTCGGACTTGGCGCGCACCGCCGCCGAAAACCCGATGCCCGATTTCTCGGTGCGGTCGCGGATGACCTTTTCCAGGCCGTCGAAGGCGCCGCCGACGATGAACAGGATGTTGGTGGTGTCGACCTGGACGAAGTCCTGGTTGGGATGCTTGCGGCCGCCCTGCGGGGGCACCGAAGCGACCGTGCCTTCGATCAGCTTGAGCAGCGCCTGCTGCACGCCCTCGCCCGATACGTCGCGGGTGATCGACGGGTTGTCGGACTTGCGCGAAATCTTGTCGATCTCATCGATGTAGATGATGGCGCGCTGCGCCTTCTCGACATCGTAGTTGCAGTTCTGCAACAGCTTCTGGATGATGTTCTCGACGTCCTCGCCGACGTAGCCGGCCTCGGTCAGGGTCGTGGCATCGGCCATGACGAACGGCACGTTGAGCATGCGCGCCAGCGTCTGCGCCAGCAGCGTCTTGCCCGACCCGGTCGGGCCGATCAGCATGATGTTGCTCTTGGAGAGCTCGACTTCGTCGCCCTTGATCTCGCCGTGGCGGATACGCTTGTAGTGGTTGTAGACCGCCACCGCCAGCATGCGCTTGGGGCTGGTCTGGCCAATCACGTACTGGTCGAGAAAGGTCTTGATTTCGGCCGGGGTGGGCAGCTCGGAGCGAATGGCAGCGCGCGCGGTAGCCTGCGCTTCCTCGCGGATGATGTCGTTGCAAAGGTCTATGCATTCATCACAGATGAATACCGAAGGACCTGCAATCAGCTTGCGGACTTCGTGCTGGCTCTTGTTGCAAAACGAGCAATGCAGCACTTTTGCGTCTGCCGATCCCTTTTTTTCAGGCATAAGTGTTTCGTATCTCTGGTGAAGACGCGCCAGCCGGATGAGGGCCGGCGCGATCAACGCTTATCGAACATGACGGCAGTGCCAGGGTCCTGCAAGCGCGCCGATCAGGTCTGCGCGCGAGAGGTCAGAACCTTGTCCACCAGACCATACGATACCGCATCTTCGGCGGACATGAAGTTGTCACGCTCGGTGTCTACCGCGATGCGCTCGACCGGCTGGCCGGTATTCTCGGCCAGGATGCGGTTCAGGCGCTCGCGCAGATCCAGGATTTCGCGCGCCTGGATCTGGATATCGCTGGCCTGCCCCTGGGCGCCGCCCGAGGGCTGGTGAATCATGATGCGGGAATTGGGCAGCGTGAACCGCTTGCCCTTCTTCCCCGCCGCCAGCAGGAATGCGCCCATGCTGGCGGCCAGCCCGGTGCACAGCGTCGACACATCGGGCTTGATGAACTGCATGGTGTCGTAGATGGCCATGCCCGCGTACACCGACCCGCCGGGCGAGTTGATGTAGAACGAGATGTCCTTGTCGGGGTTCTCCGATTCCAGGAACAGCAACTGGGCCACGACCAGGTTGGCCGTGTTGTCGTTGACCGGCCCGACCAGGAAGATCAGGCGCTCACGCAACAGCCGCGAGTAAATGTCATAGGCACGCTCGCCCCGGCCCGATTGCTCGATGACCATCGGGATGTAGCCCAGGCCGGTGGGCGTCACCGACGACCCGCCGTGCATTGCCGCATAGAAATCGGTGAAACGCTGCATGGTTATGCCATCCCCATCAACTGATCAAAAGGCACCTTCTCGTCGGCGACCTTGGCGTTCTCGAGCACGTGGGCGACCACGTTATCCTCGAGCACGATCGCCTCGATTTCAGCGCGGCGCTGGCGGTCGGCCAGGTAGTAGCTGACGACCTGGGCCGGCTGTTCGTAATTCTGCGCGAACTCCTCGATGCGCGCGCGCACCTGCTCGGGCTTGGCCTGCAGCTGGGCCTGCTTGACCAGTTCGGAGACCAGCAGCCCCAGGCGCACACGGCGCTCGGACTCGGTCGAGAACACCTCGGCCGGCATCGGCACGGAATCGGCATTGGGCACGCCGCGCTGCTTGAGCTCTTCGCGGGCAGCGGCGATACGGCCTTCCACGTCGCTGTCGACCAGCGCCTTGGGCACGTCGAACTTGCCGGCCTCGACCAGCGCATCCATCACGCTGCCCTTGGTGCGGCCTTGCAGGCGCGCCTTGACTTCGCGTTCGATGTTGGTCCGGATGTCGGCCTTCAGCTTTTCGACATCGCCTTCGGCCTGGCCGAGCGACTTGGCGAATTCGGCATCGACCTCGGGCAGCACGCCTTCGGCGACTTCCTTGACGGTGATGGTGAACTCGGCCGTCTTGCCGGCGACTTCCTTGCCCTGGTAGTCGTCAGGGAACTTGAGCGGGAACACCTTGCTCTCGCCGGCCTTCAGGCCGAGCGCGGCTTCCTCGAATTCGGGCAGCATGCGGCCCTGGCCCAGCACGAACGGGAAGTCCTCGGCCTTGCCGCCTTCGAAGGGCACGCCGTCGATCGTGCCGGCAAAGTCCAGCACGACGCGGTCGCCGTCCTGCGAGGCGCGGCCTTCGCGGGTTTCGAACTTGGCGCGTTGCTTGCGCAGCACGTCGAGCGTCTGGTTGACTTCGGCGTCGGTGACCGGGGTGTCGTAGCGGGTGACGGCCAGCGCCGACAGGTCCGGCACGGTGACTTCCGGGTACACCTCGAACGTGGCGGTGAACGCCAGCGTGTCGTCGGCGACGCCTTCGGTCTTGGGAGTGAGGGTGGGCGAACCGGCGACGCGCAGCTTGGCGCCGTCGACGGCTTGTTCGAAAGCGCGGCCGACCAGACTGTTGATCACGTCGTAGCGGATGCCGGGGCCATGGCTGCGCTCGAGCATCGCCAGCGGCGCCTTGCCGGGACGAAAGCCGGCGACCTTGGCCGTGCGGCCCACGCGCTTCAATTGCGCCTGGACTTCCTTTTCGACTTCGGCGACCGAGACGGCCAGATCAACACGGCGCTCCAGGCCGGAGAGGGTTTCAACCACAGGCTGCATTAAGAGACCTATTTTCCGAGAAAGAGGGAGATGATATAGCGGATAAACAGGTCATTTTACCGGAAACTCGCCGGGGACCGGAGCGCCCCGGGAAGCGCCCGGCGAGCAGCCGCGACGGGCCGCGCACGGCGCATCCGGGGACGGTAGAA
The DNA here is from genome assembly GCF_900636925.1 of Bordetella bronchiseptica. Taxonomy (NCBI): domain Bacteria; kingdom Pseudomonadati; phylum Pseudomonadota; class Betaproteobacteria; order Burkholderiales; family Alcaligenaceae; genus Bordetella; species Bordetella bronchiseptica. The sequence goes on along the minus strand of NZ_LR134326.1, from coordinate 1,998,035 downwards.
TTTCGCCCGCCCGAATTCTCCACACAACCATGGCTCGCAAACCTCCCATGCATCCCATCCAAGAACCCCGCCTCGGCCCGCTGCCCGCGCTGATCTTCAGTTCGCGCTGGCTGCAACTGCCGCTCTACCTGGGCCTGATCGTCGCCCAGGGCGTATACGTCCTGCTCTTCCTGAAGGAGTTGTGGCACCTGGTCACCCACACCCTGTCCTTCGGCGAGCAGGAAATCATGCTCATCGTGCTGGGCCTGATCGACGTGGTCATGATCTCCAACCTGCTCGTGATGGTCATCGTCGGCGGCTACGAAACCTTCGTCTCGCGCCTGCGCCTGGAAGGCCACCCCGACCAGCCGGAATGGCTCAGCCACGTCAACGCCAGCGTGCTCAAGGTCAAGCTGGCCATGGCCATCATCGGCATCTCGTCGATCCACCTGCTGCGCACCTTCATCGAGGCGAGCAACCTGGGCTCGCCCAATTCCCGCTTCACCGAAACCGGCGTGATGTGGCAGACCATCATCCACGTGGTCTTCATCCTGTCGGCGATCGGCATCGCGTATGTCGACCGCCTGACCAGCCAGTCCGTCGGGCACGGCGCCCATCCGTCGCACTGAATACGGCGCGCAACAAAAAGCCCCACTGCCGCGAGGCAATGGGGCTTTTTTCATGCGGCCCGCCGGAACTGCGCCGGCCGCGGCGACAACGGGGCCGTCAGGCGATGACTTTTATGTTCTTGGCGCTTGGCCCCTTGGGCCCTTGTCCCACCTCGAAGGATACGCGCTGATTCTCCTGCAGCGATTTGTAGCCCTCGCTGCGGATCTCGGAATAATGTGCAAAAAGATCTTTACTGCCGTCATCGGGCATGATGAATCCATAGCCCTTTTCGGCATTGAACCACTTGACGATACCGGTTGCCATGAAATGTCCTTGAACCTGTTTAGAGCGGTTGCTCGGGGCGCCAGATAATCAAGGATGGCATTGACCCCGCTAAACGGAGCTACGGCGACCAGAACACAAGCCACCGCGTCGCTTGAAGATCTCGCCAGTTCAGTGTAGGAGTGATGCCCCGACAGGTCAATCGGCCTTACGCACCGGATCGCGGCCTTCCCCGCGCGCATGAACGTGCGCTTGCGGCCAGCCCGGCAAGCCCGCCGAAAGCGGAAAATTCCACACCAGAAAGCGACGTTACAACAGCATACAAAATTGGGGGAACTCGGCCAGAAAACGCGGTTTTTCAGCATCACGACTGAATATGCGAAGCCCTCAGCCGGAAAATCCGCCCTGGTCCAGAAACTGCTGTTCCTCGGCGGTCGTGGCGCGGCCCAAGACAGTATTTCGATGCGGGAAACGCCCAAAGCGAGCAATAATATCGCGGTGGATTTCCGCCCAACGCAAGGTTTCGGCGTGCAGCGGCGCCATCAGGCTTACACACTGTTCCTGGGCCGCCAAATCTTCGGCATGTTCGAGCGGCATGTAATAGAACTGCCGCAAATCTTCCGGCCCCTGCCGGTCCAGCCCGGCCGCGATCGCCTGCTCGCAGATCTGCCGCGCCAGCCCGTCGGTGGCAAACATATGGCCGGTTCCGCGATAGGCGTTACGCGGGAATTGATCCAGCAGAATCAGCAATGCCAGCACCCCCTCGGCGCTGGCGGACCAGGCCATCAATCCCCCGCGCGCCGCCGCCATGTGCGCGGCTTCGAAACGCATGGTGAACGTACGGTCGAATTGCTCGTCCTTGGCATACCAGCGGGCGGGTCCCGCCTCGCGCCAGAACGCGAGAACGGTCGCCGCATCGGGCAAGGCTGCCGGGCCGGCCATCGAATCGGACATGTCGTGCTCCTGCGGAATTGGCCGCTTGGGCCAAGCAATGAAAAAGCCCCCTGGCGGGGGCTTTTATGGACGCGCTCAGATTCTTACAGAATCTGGATCTTCGTCGCCTGAGGACCCTTCGGGCCCATCGCCGTCACGAAGCTGACGCGCTGATTCTCTTCCAACGACTTGAAGCCATTGGCCTGGATTTCCGAGAAGTGCGCGAACAAATCCTTGCCGCCCGCTTCCGGGGTGATGAAGCCATAACCTTTTTCCGCGTTGAACCACTTAACGACGCCGGTTTCCATACTGTATTTCCTAGAAATTAATGGGCCGAGACCCGGGACCACGAATCAATCAAGGAGGGGCAGTAGAACAATAACGCGGACGCCGGAGAAGGCACGGCACTGAACAAACATTGCAACGCTTGATTTCGTGTGTGCCGACACTATCGTCAGGTTCCCCTCACAAGTCAACATAATCCTAAAAAACGCGTGCCAATATTGCAACAAAGAGCAACTGCCGTGCCACGATGCTTATTTTTTGCGCAAATATTTGCGTCTCGGTAATGTGCTTATAAGGTGTGCGCATGACCCTCGGCCCGCCTGCGGCGGCTACTCGTCGACCGGCAAGCCCAGCAGGTCCAGCGCGGCGCCATAGCAGTCGCCGTCGGCGCAGAAGAACACCGCGACGTCGCCGGGATTCATATTCTCGATGACCTGATCGATCTCCATTTGCGCCCCGTCGACGCTGTCGACCGCCGCCGCGTGAATGTCGGCCCCCTCCTCCACGCGCTGGCGCGGCACGATGTCCGCGATGGCGTCCAGATCGGCAGGCCCCAGCACCACATAGGTGCCGATGGTCTGGCCATCCACGCGGGTTTCCAGGCAAACGCCATTGGCGAGTTCGGCAAGCAGGTGGCTGGAAATATCCATGATGATTGTCCAAGAAAAAGCCGGCGCGCCCGATGGCGCGCTCAGTGCGTCAGATGGCGCCGCCTTACGCGGCGCGTAACCAGTGTTGCCGCGCCGCCGATCATCAGGCAGAACATGAACGCGGCGATCGCCAGCAGGGGCGCGTAGGGGCCCACGTCCTCGCCTCGCGCGCCCAGCAGCACCGCCACGCCGACCGCGATCGCCAGGCCCAGCATCGCGATGACGCTGTGGGCAAGCCGGCCCAGGCGTCCGAACAGCGCGCCACCGACCAGGGCCAACGCCACCAGCGCGGCCATGAACCAGAAAAAATCCTCGTAGACCATGAGATCGAAAGGCGGACGCCTGGGAAGACCAACGGGCCGCCATTATAGGCGGCCCCGCGGCGCGGCCCGGCGCGCTAGAAGCGGTACGCGTAGCCGATGTTCAGCGACAGGTCCTGGCTGATGTTGGCGCCGTGCCCATAGCGCAGATCCGCGTAGGCGCGATGCGCCCCCACGTCCAGCGCCGCGCCGGCACCCAGCTGCCAGCGGCTGCCGGGCAGTTCGGCATCGTACGACTTGCCGCCGAAATCGACCGAGTCGTCGTGCGAGAACTCGTGCAGGTACGAGGCGCTGACATAAGGACGCAAGGTCGCGCCGCCGGCCAGGGTGAAATCCCGGCCGGCGCGCACGCCGGCCCGCCCCTGCACCGACGTCTGACTGCTGCGCGAGTAGATCACCTGCGCCTGCGGCTCGACGAACCAGCGTTGCGGCAACTTGAAGTGATAGCCGGCCTCGACACTGCCCGTATACGTTGTATGCGATATATCGTCGTCGTAGTCGCCCAGCCCCAGCGGCAGGTCGAACGACACGGACTCGTCGATACGCCCCAGCTTGCTGACCGCATCGACGTAGAACCCGCCGTTGTCCACATAAGTCAGGTACGTGCCCAGGAACCGGCTTTCGATCCGGCCGTGCATGATGTCGTTGTCATCCATGCGGGCGCGCGAGACGCCGGCGTAGGCGCCCAGATAGAGCCGCCCCGTGTCCAGGCGCCAGCCATGGTCGGCGCCCAGCGTCAGGTACTCCACGCGCAGGTCGAACGCCGGTGTGTCCGGCGTATCGACCTTGAAGCGGTTCGCGCTGCCGCGCGCCCAGAAGGCGCCCTCGTCGTGGCCGCGGCGCAGATCGCCCTGGCGTTGCGCCAGGGTTCCCATCTCGGCGTCGAGCAGCAGCATCGATGCGCTCTGCCCCATCGCCACCGCCCGCGCGCTGCGCGCGGCGACCTCGGCCCGTACCGCCTGCTGCACCTGCCGGCGCGCCTGCCGTTCGAATTCGCGCTGCAGCCGCGCACGCTGCGCAGGCGTCAACGCCGCCAGCCCCTGCGTGATCTGCCCGGGTGTCAGCGCCTGCACATATTGCCGCAATTGCGCATCCGTCAGGCCTGACAGATAGGGGCGCAACAGCGCCGGCGCCAGCCACGACGCCTGCTGGCGCAGGGCATCGGACGGCAGGCCGGACAAATACTGCCGCACCTCGGCGGCGCCGAGTCCCGCGGGCAGCGGAGTCTGTGCCTGCGCCGGCGCGAGCGGCGCGACAGCCAGCGCGGCCAGCGCGCAGGCGCCGAGATAGCGGGGCAAACGTGCCAGGATGGAAGTCGGTTTCATTGCAGGTGCCGCCTTGTCAAAACTCGAAATATTTTCGATACAAAATACAAAATCGAATTTTAAAAAGTAAGCCAGCCGCCAAAGGGACGGAAACCAGGGCAATTCCGGCCCAGATCGCGAAATCGCCTGCCCGTGGCCGTGGCTCGCCCGCTCCCCGCAAGTCGTCGTCCTGCCCTAGTCGATCATTACATTCATGCAATGATCTGGTTTATTCCAAGAAATTAGGCCTAAAAATGGAATAATCTTTACCAAAAACCAGGGTTTATCCGGATGTCACGAGCGCGCACAATTCGGCCATTGGGAAACGAAACAACGAACTACGACGGAACAGAAAGCCCGCCGTGTCCGGAGTCCCACATCCAAGTGAACCGGAGGAATTGCCATGAAAACCCTTGCTACCGCCCTGATGCTGTCGCTCGGCCTGCTGAGCGCAGGCGCCCAGGCCGCGCCCAACGCCGAACCCAACAACCTGCCCTACCAGGGCGTCTACGGCCAGACCGACGCCAATGCGCCGACCCGCGCCCAGGTGCAGGCCGAACTGGCGCAAGCCAAGGCCAACGGCCAATACACGTTTGGCGAGCTGGAATATCCCGCCGCGCAGACCGGCAGCACCGCCGCCCCGAGCCGCGACCAGGTCAAGGCAGAACTGGCCCAGGCCAAGGCCAGCGGCCAATACACCTTCGGCGAACTCGACTACCCGCCCCGCAACTGAGCATCGGCCGGCCCACCCCCCGGCCGGCGTTCGCGTGCGCAGTCGAACTGCCGCCATCCCCACAAGGGATGGCGGCAGTTCTTTTTACGGACGGGGGAAGCGGCGATGGATGCGACACCGGGCAAGCGCGCCGCGTGGCCAGAAAGGCAGGGGAAGGTGCCGGCCAACCCGTTGATTCAAAAAGAATTGATAATAGCGATCAACGGGTGTCAATGAGTTGGTGCGAAGGGCGGGACTCGAACCCGCACACCTGTTACGGCGTCAGGACCTAAACCTGGTGCGTCTACCAATTTCGCCACCTTCGCAAAGCCAAGCCCGCTATTGTAGCTTGCTTGTTAAAATCATGCCCCATGAATCCGCGCCTCGATGCCTTGCATCCTTATCCTTTTGAAAAATTGCGGGCCTTGCTTGCGGACGCTGGTAAGCCGACGCACGACCTGCCTCCCATCAACCTGTCGATCGGCGAGCCCAAGCACGCGGCTCCGGCCTGTGTAGGCCAGGCCATTGCCGCCAACCTGGCGGGCCTGTCGGTCTATCCGTCGACCAAGGGCGAGCCGGCCCTGCGCCAGGCGATCTCGCAATGGCTGTCGCGCCGCTACAGCATTCCCGCGCCCGATCCCGAGAGCGAAGTGCTGCCGGTGCTGGGCTCGCGCGAGGCGTTGTTCGCCTTCGCCCAGACCGTCATCGATCCCTCGGCCGGCGCGCTGGTGGTGTGTCCCAATCCGTTCTACCAGATCTACGAGGGCGCGGCCCTGCTGGCCGGCGCCACCCCCTATTACGTCAACGCCGACCCGGCACGCGATTTCGGCTGCGACTGGGCGCGCGTGCCCGACGAGGTCTGGCGCAGGACCCAACTGGTGTTCGTGTGTTCGCCGGGCAATCCCGCCGGCAACGTGATGAGCCTGGAAGAATGGCGCACCCTGTTCGAGCTGTCCGATCGCCATGGTTTCGTGATCGCCGCGGACGAGTGCTACTCGGAAATCTATCTGGACGAGGATAACCCCCCGCTGGGCAGCCTGCAGGCGGCGCGCCGCCTGGGGCGCGATCGCTACACGAACCTGGTGGCGTTCTCCAGCCTGTCCAAGCGTTCGAACGTGCCCGGCATGCGTTCGGGGTTCGTGGCCGGCGACGCCGCGCTGCTGGCGCGCTTCCTGCTGTACCGCACCTACCATGGCAGCGCCATGAGCCCGGTTGTTTCGGCCGCCAGCATCGCTGCGTGGTCCGATGAGACGCATGTGCAGGAAAACCGGCGCCAGTATCGCGCCAAGTTCGAAGCCGTGCTGCCCATCCTGCAGAACGTACTGGATGTGCGCGCGCCACAGGCTTCGTTCTACCTGTGGGCGGGCACGCCCGGCTCGGATACGGCGTTTGCGCGCGAGCTCTATGGCCGTACCGGCGTCACGGTGCTGCCGGGCAGCCTGCTGGCGCGCGAAGCGCACAATGCCAACCCCGGCCAAGGCCGCATACGGATCGCGCTGGTGGCGCCACTGGACCAATGCGTACAGGCCGCCGAGCGCATCGCCCATTTTGCAAGAACCTCCATTTGATCAACCCTGGAATAGCTGAGCCGTCATGACTCTCGACCTGCAGACCACCATCGAACAAGCCTGGGAAAACCGGGCCAACCTGTCGCCCGTCGACGCGAGCGCCGAAGTGCGCGATGCCGTCGAACACACGATCGACGGATTGGATCTGGGCCGCCTGCGCGTGGCCGAAAAAATCGACGATCAATGGATCGTGCACCAATGGATCAAGAAGGCCGTGCTGCTGTCGTTCCGGCTGCACGACAATGCCGTCATGGGCCAGGGCCCGCTGCAGTTCTACGACAAGGTGCCGACCAAGTTCGCCGGCTACGGCGAAGCCGCGTTCAAGGCCGGCGGCTACCGCGTGGTGCCGCCGGCCGCGGCGCGCCGCGGCGCTTTCATCGCCCGCAACGTGGTGCTGATGCCCTCCTACGTCAACATCGGCGCCTATGTCGATGAAGGCACCATGGTCGATACCTGGGCCACCGTGGGCTCGTGCGCGCAGATCGGCAAGAACGTGCACCTGTCCGGCGGCGTGGGCATCGGCGGCGTGCTCGAACCGCTGCAGGCCAACCCCACCATCATCGAGGACAACTGCTTCATCGGCGCGCGCTCGGAAGTCGTCGAGGGCGTGGTGGTCGAGGAGAACTCGGTGCTGGCGATGGGCGTGTTCCTGTCGCAAAGCACCAAGATCTACGATCGCGCCACCGGCAAGGTTTCGTACGGCCGCGTGCCGTCGGGCTCGGTCGTGGTTCCCGGCTCGCTACCGTCCGAGGATGGCTCGCACAGCCTGGCCTGCGCGGTGATCGTCAAGCGCGTCGACGCGCAGACCCGCGCCAAGACCAGCATCAATGACCTGCTGAGGGCCTGATGACCGCATCTGCCGTACTGGATCTGGTCAAGGATCTGATCGCCCGTCCCTCGGTCACGCCCGACGATGTGGATTGCCAGATGCTGCTGGCGCAGCGCCTGGAGCGCATCGGTTTCCAATGCGAAACGATTGCGCGCGGCGGCGTGACCAACCTGTGGGCGCGACGCGGCGCCGGCGCGCCCCTGACGGTGTTCGCCGGCCATACCGACGTGGTGCCGCCCGGTCCGCGCGACAAGTGGGACAGCGACCCCTTCGTGCCGACCGAGCGCGACGGGTTCCTGTACGGCAGGGGTGCCGCCGACATGAAAAGCTCGATCGCCGCCTTCGTGGTGGCGGCCGAGGAGTTCGTGGCGGCGCACCCCGAACACCCGGGTTCGATCGCCCTGCTGATCACCTCCGACGAAGAGGGGCCGGCAGTCGACGGAACGGTGATCGTCTGCGACGAGCTGCGCCAGCGCGGCGAACAGCTCGACTACTGCATCGTCGGCGAACCGACCTCCACCGAGGCGTTGGGCGACGTATGCAAGAACGGACGCCGCGGTTCGCTGTCCGGACGCCTGCTGGTCAAGGGCGTGCAAGGCCATGTCGCGTACCCCCACCTGGCGCGCAACCCGGTCCATCAACTGGCGCCGGCGCTGACCGAACTGGTCGCCATCGAATGGGACCAGGGCAACGAGTACTTCCCGCCTACCACGTTCCAGGTCTCCAACCTGCACGCCGGCACGGGCGCGACCAACGTCGTGCCGGGCGAGGCGGTGGCGCTGTTCAATTTCCGCTTTTCCACCGCCAGCACGCCCGGCCAGCTCAAGGCGCGCGTGCATGAGGTGCTGGACCGCCACGGCCTGGAGTACCAGCTCGACTGGGAGCTGGGCGGCGAACCTTTCTTGACGCCGCGCGGCTCGCTGACCGATGCGCTGGTGTCGGCAATCCAGGCCGAAACCGGATTGCAGGCCGAACTCTCGACCACCGGCGGCACATCCGATGGCCGCTTCATCGCCAGGATCTGCCCGCAGGTCATCGAGTTCGGCCCCTGCAACGCCACGATCCACAAGGTCAACGAGCGCATCGAACTGTCCAGCCTCGCGCCCTTGAAGAACATTTACCGCCGCACGCTGGAAAACCTGCTGCTGGCCGACTGATCCTCCATGCAAAACAATAATCGCCAAGAGCTGCAGACCCTGCGCGACCTGATCCGCTACGCGGTGTCGCGCCTGAACGCGGCCCGTGTCGCGCTGGGCCACGGCTCCGACAACGCCTGGGACGAAGCGGTCTACCTGGTGCTGCACGGCCTGCATCTGCCGCCCGATACCCTCGATCCGTTCCTGGATGCGCGCGTCCTGCCGAGCGAACGCGGCCGCGTGCTCGACCTGATAGACCGGCGCGTCACCGAGCGCCTGCCGGCCGCCTACCTGACCGGCGAGGCCTGGCTGCGCGGCCATCGGTTCCATGTCGACCGCCGTGTGATCGTGCCCCGCTCGCCGATCGCCGAACTGCTCGACGAGGGGCTGGCGCCTTGGGTGCGGGATCCCCTGCAGGTCGAGCGCGCCCTGGACATGTGCACCGGGTCGGGCTGCCTGGCCATCCTGGCCGCGCTGGCTTTTCCCGTTGCGCAAGTCGACGCCGTCGACGTTTCGTCCGATGCGCTGGAAGTCGCCGCGCGCAACGTTGCCGAGTACGGTCTGCAGGACCGCCTGACCTTGCGCCAGGGCAATCTGTTCGAGGCCCTGCCGGCGGCCGCCTATGACGTCATCGTCTGCAACCCGCCCTACGTCAACCAGGCCTCGATGGACGCCCTGCCCCAGGAATACCGCCACGAGCCGGCGCTGGCGCTGGCCGGCGGCGCCGATGGCATGGATCTGGTGCGCCGCATCCTGGCCGCGGCCCCCGGCTACCTGTCCGCCGACGGCGTGCTGGTGCTGGAAATCGGCCACGAGCGCGATCATTTCGAGGCGGCCTTCCCTGATCTGCAGCCGGTATGGCTGGACACCGCGGAATCCTCGGACCAGATTCTGCTGCTTACCCGCGAACAATTGAACACGTGATACGCGCTTCTGGCTTGACCCTGCGCCGCGGCACCAAAGTGCTGCTCGACGGTGCCGATTTCGTTGTGCATCCCGGCGAACGCGTCGGCATCGTCGGCAAGAACGGCGCGGGCAAATCGTCGCTGTTCGCGCTGCTGACCGGCGCGCTGGACCCCGACGCCGGCAACCTGGACCTGCCCGCGGGCTGGCGCATCGCCAGCGTGCAGCAGGAGATTGCCGCCGACGCGCAAGCGGCGCGCGAATTCGTCATCGACGGCGACACCCACCTGCGCGCACTGCAGGCCCAGCGCGCCGCGCTGACCGACGACCAGGGCACGCAGATCGCCGAAACCGAAGCGGCGCTGATCGAGGCGGGCGCCTGGAGCGCGGCCTCGCGCGCCGAGCAGTTGCTCGCGGGCCTGGGATTCAAGCCATCCGAATGGATGCAGCCGGTGCGCAGCTTTTCCGGCGGCTGGCGCATGCGGCTGGCGCTGGCGCGCGCGCTGATGGCGCCGTCGGAGCTGTTGCTGCTGGACGAGCCAACCAACCACCTGGACCTTGACGCCATGCTGTGGCTGGAGAAATGGCTGACCGCCTATCCCGGTACGGTTCTGCTGATTTCGCACGACACGGAATTCCTGGACGCGGTGGCGCGCGCCATCCTGCACTTCGACCAGGCCAAGCTGCAGCGCTATCGCGGCGGCTACCAGGACTTCCTGCTGCAGCGCGCCGAACGCCTGCGCCAGGCCAATATCGCCTACGAACGCCAGACGCGCGAAGCCGCGCGCCTGCAAGGCTTCATCGATCGTTTCAAGGCCAAGGCTTCCAAGGCCAAGCAGGCGCAAAGCCGCGTCAAGGCGCTCGCGCGCATGGAAGCGCTGGCGCCTATCCATGCCGAATCGGGCATCGATATCCGCATCCCCTCGCCCGACCACATGCCCGACCCGCTGCTGGCCATGGAACACATGGATGCCGGCTACGGCGGCGCCGAGCCCATTCTGCGCGACGTCACGCTGATGGTGCGAGCCGGCAGCCGTATCGGCGTGCTGGGCGCCAATGGCGCGGGCAAGAGCACCCTGATCAAGACGCTGGCCGACGAGCTGGCCCCGCATGCCGGCACGCGGCGCGCGTCGCGCGGGCTGGCGATCGGCTATTTCCACCAGCACCAGCTCGACATGCTGGACCTCGACAGCACGCCGCTCGCGCACCTCGCGCGGCTGGCTCCGGAAGTGCGCGAGCAGGAGCTGCGCAACTACCTGGGCGGCTTCGGCTTTTCCGGCGACACCGTGCTGAGCAAGGTCGGCCCCATGTCCGGCGGCGAGAAAGCCCGTCTCGCCCTGTCGCTGATCGTCTGGCAAAAACCCAACCTGCTGCTGCTCGACGAACCCAGCAACCACCTGGACGTGGAGACGCGCGAGGCGCTGGCCACGGCGCTCGCGGAATTCTCCGGCAGCATGCTGCTGGTATCGCACGACCGGCACCTGCTGCGCACCACGGTCGACAGCTTCTGGATCGTGGCCGACGGCGGCGTGCGCGAGTTCGACGGCGATCTCGAAGACTATCGGGACTGGCTGGCCGCCCGCAACGCCGGCGAACGCGCCGCCGCGCGCGAGGCCGCCGCCGGCGAGCCGGGCGTGGCCGTCGATCGCAAGGCCCAGCGCCGGCTCGAAGCCGAGCAGCGGCAACGCCTGGCCACGCTGCGCAAGCCGCTGGCCGCCAAACTGGCGAAGGTCGAGGCCGACATGGAGCGCGCCCGCGCCCGCCTGCAGGAACTGGATGCCGTGATCGCCGACGCCGATCTCTATTCCGACGCGCGACGCACCGAACGCCAGCAAGTGATGACCGAACACGGCGAATCCGGCAAGCGCCTCAATGACCTCGAGGAGCAATGGCTGGAGATCCAGCAGGCACTCGAAGAGATCGAGCAGGACAACGCCGCCTGAGCGCGGCGCCCGCGCACCTTGGCGTAGGAATCCGCGCAGAGTAAAACCAGCGAGACGCATTATCTCCTATACTCCGCCGCGAATTCGACTCTGACCGCGCAGTACCGCGCCGGCGCCATGTCTTCGCACACGGACGTATCCCCCCAGCATCACGGCACCGCCGCTACCGCGGCGCGCCGATGGGCGGCTGGCTGCGCCCGCCGGACCCGAGCCCCGGCGAGATCGAAGCACTGCTGGATTTCCTGAACGCCCCATGAGCCCGGATACACGGCCACCTTGCCCCCCGCGCCCGGTATCGTCCTCGCGTCCGATATGCATGCTCTTGCACGACTGTATTTCACTCAGTCCGGAAGGCACGCATGTCGAAACCCATCCTCAAGAAGCGCCAACGCACAACTCTGGCCGCGCTGCTGCTCTGCACCGCCGCGGCGACCCACGCGGCGACGCAATCCCCCGCCCTCGCCTTCGATCTTCCCGCCCAACCCCTGGACGCGGCCCTGCGGGCATACGCCCGGCAAGCCGGCGTGGCGCTCTCGTTCGATGCTCGCGAGGCCGCGCGTAAACAGGCGCCGGCGCTGCGCGCCACGATGACTGCGCAGGCCGCGCTGCAACACCTGCTGCGCGGCTCCGGCCTGACATGGCGCGCCGCGGGCGCGAACCGCTATGCCGTCGTGCGCGCCGCCGACGCGGCCGCGGCGTGGCCGCTCGAACCGGTGCGCGTGTACGGCGACGCAACGCGCGAGCGCGTCTATACCGAGCAGGAGATCGCCGCCACGCCGGCCTCCAACCGAGACCTCAGCGCGCTGATCGCCACGCATCCCGCCATACGCGAAAGCGGCACCGCCGAGGACGGCGCCAACCGGGGAACGCTGAACGTGGAGGACATCTCCATCCACGGCGCCAGCCCCTACCAGAACCTGTTTCTCATCGACGGCGTCGGCGCCACCAGCCGGGTCGACCCGGCCAACAAGAGCCGCAACTTCACCGACGTTCCCAGCAACCCGCAAGCCTATTTTCTGGACACTGCGCTGCTGGGCGAAGTGCGCGTCTTCGACAACAGCATTCCGGTCGAGTATGGCGCATTCAACGGCGGCGTGGTGGATGCGCGCCTGCGCCGGCCGTCGGGCGAAAACCACGTGAAGCTGGACTATCGCTGGAACGGCTCGAACCTGACACGGCAGAAGATCGCGCCCGGCAACGCCGAAGACTGGCTGCAGGGCACCCCGGATTTCACGCCGTCCTGGCGCAAGCGCTTCCATACCGCGTCCGCCGACATCGCGCTCGGCGAACGCGCCGGCCTGGTGCTGGGCCTGTCACGGCGCATTTCCCGGATCGAACGCTGGCGCCTGGGCGCGGTGGGCCACCTGGACCGTCCCGAGCGCGACGACTCCCTGGACCGCGTCGACAACCTGCTGGGCAAGTTCAGCCTGCGCCTGGATGCCGACACGATCACGGACCTGAGCCTGAAGTACGCCGATCGGCGCGAACATCTGGTGAGCAATTTCTTCCGCGATACGGACTGGCGCAATCGGCACGGCGCGCAGGGCGCGGTCTGGAATATCGAACATACCTTGCGCGGCGGCAAGCTGTCGGCGCAATTGGGATGGGACCGGTTCGACAGCCACCGCAACTCTGCCCATACCGAATTCGTGCAGCACGACTTCGTCGACGGTCGGCCCGGATTCGCCAGCGGCGGATATGGCAAGGACGAAAAGGGCCAGCGCAACCTGACGCTGGCCACGCGGCTCGACCTGGCGCCCATCCAGACCGGCCCGGTCAGCCATGCCTCCTATGTGGGCTTGCAGGTCGAGCACACCGGCGCGCGCTTCAAGCGCTACAACCAGTCATACTCGTACCGGGCCGTGCACCGGGAGGACGGCACCGAAAAACACTTCAGCAAGGTCCGCCACCTGCCGGGCTCGGTTACGCTCGACTACACCAGGCTGGGGCTGTATGCGTCGGATGAACTCACGTGGCGGCGCTGGACCTTGAACGCCGGCCTGCGCTATGACAGGGACAACTTCCTGCACCACCGCACGCTCGCGCCCCGGGCGCGCCTGGACTGGGATGTGCTGGGCAGCGACGACACCGTCCTGAGCGCGGGTTGGTCACGCTACTACGGCGGGCATGTCCTCAAGATCGCCATGCAGGAAGAGTTCAGCCGCCTGAGCGAGCAAGTGCTGGACCACCACGGCGATCCCGTGCCCAATGGACGCAAAATCACGCGCGTGAACTACGACGGCCTGCGCAGCCCCTACGACGACGAATGGGCCTTCTCGCTGGCGCAGCGCGCCTACGGCATACGCGGCGTGCTGACGTTCGTGCACCGCAACGGCCGCGACCAGGTCACGCGCCGCGGCGATTCGCGCGTGGGCTATCGCTATACCAACGAAGGCAACTCGCGCACCGACGGCTGGAATCTCACCCTGGCCAACGAAGAGGCGTGGCGGCTGGGCGAAACGCTGTGGCATGCCCAGGCCAGCTGGGGCTACCAGCGCAACAAGCGCAACCTGAACCTGGCCGAGGGCTATGAATCATCGCCTGTGGAACGGGCCGATTATGTGTACTACAACGGCAAGCGGATCCCGGCAGCGAACTTGCCGCCGAGCAACTTCAACCTGCCGCACAAGGTCTCGCTGGATCTCACCGGCCATTGGCCGCGCCACGGACTGACGTGGAGCAACACCGTGAACTGGCACGGGCGGCGCAAGGAAATCGCGTTCGTGGACACAGGGCCCGCCCCCGAGTACCTCGACATGTACGAATCGCTTTCCGCCCCTTCGTACTGGAGCTGGGACACCCGCCTTATCTGGCAACCCCCGTTCGCGCGCCAGGTCACCCTGGCATTGGACGTGCTCAATGTGCTCAACCGCATCGCGGCGCTGACGACCAACCCGCGCGACAGCCTGATCGATGCGCGGCGCTATCGCACCGGACGCGAGATCTGGCTGCAGGTGGGATACCGCTATTGAGAATGGCCCTGCCGCGTCTTGCGCCAGCCGATGCGGGCGCAAGACGCGAAGCTCAGGCCGTGATGATGTCCAGCTTGGCGATGCCCAGCGCCAGCGTCTTGGCGCCCACGTCGCGAAACTGGATCTGGGCCTGGGCGTCCTGCCCCGAACCGCTGAGGCCTATGATGGTGCCGTCGCCAAAGCGCGCGTGGCGCACGCCCTGCCCCACCCGGAACTGCTGCTCGCCCACGGTGACGCCGCTGGCCATGCCACGCGGCTGCCGAGGTGCGGCAGTGCCGGTAGGCTTGCGGCCAAAGGCGTCGCCGCGACTGCTCCAGGCCGGCGCCGCGCCGCCGAAGCCGCCGCCCTGATGCAGGCCGGCGCGCGGGCTCAGCCACTTCAGATGCTGCTCGGGAATTTCTTCGAGAAAACGCGAACGCATGGCGTAACGCGTCTGGCCGTGCAGCATGCGGCTTTGCGCCAGGCTGAGATACAGCCTTTCCCGGGCCCGGGTGATCGCCACGTACATCAGGCGCCGCTCTTCCTCGAGGCCGGCGGGCTCCATGATGCTGTTCTCGTGCGGGAACAGCCCTTCCTCCAGGCCGGTGATGAACACGGCGTCGAACTCAAGGCCCTTGGCGGCGTGCACGGTCATCAGCTGCACCGCGTCCTGGCCCACCTGCGCCTGATTGTCGCCGGCTTCCAGCGCCGCATGCGACAGGAAAGCCGCCAACGGTGTCAGGCCGCCCAGCGTATCGGGTTGCGGGGCATCGACGACGCCCGGCATCAGGGCGCCGCTCACATCGTGATCGGGCACGACGCCGGCCGGCAAGCCTTCGAAGTTTTCCTCGGCCGCGAACACCGTGGCAGCGGTGATCAGTTCGTTGAGGTTCTCCAGGCGCTCGGCGCCTTCGCGTTCGGTCTGGTAGTGGGCCTTCAGGCCGCTGGCCTCGATGACATGGTCCACCAGTTCGGGCAGCGGCAGCTCGCGCGTGTCGTGCGCCATCTGTCCGATCAGCTGCGCGAATTGCGCCAGATTCGAGCCGCCCTTGCCGCCGACGCGGGCCACCGCGCCGAACAGGCTGGTGTCGTGCGCGCGCGCCGCGTCGCTGAGCTGCTCGAGCGTGCGCGCCCCGATGCCGCGGGTCGGAAAGTTGACCACCCGCATCCAGGAGGTGTCGTCGTTCGGATTGGCGATCAGGCGCAGATAGGCCAGCGCGTGCTTGATTTCCTGGCGCTCGAAGAAGCGCAGGCCACCGTACACCTTGTAGGGGATGCCCACCGAGAACAGCGCATGCTCGAGCACGCGCGATTGCGCGTTGCTGCGGTAGAGCACGGCGATTTCGCTGCGCATGCGGCCGTCGTTGATCAACGCGCGGATCTCGTCGACCAGCCATTGCGCCTCCATGCCGTCGGAGGGCTGCTCGATGACGCGCACCGGCTCGCCCTCGCCCTGTTCGGTCCAGAGGTTCTTGCCCAGGCGTCCGGTGTTGTGCCCGATGAGGGCATTGGCCGAATCCAGGATGTGGCCGTACGAGCGGTAGTTCTGTTCCAGGCGGATGACACGGCCATGTGCGTAATCGCGTTCGAAGTCGGCCATGTTGCCGACGTTGGCGCCGCGAAACGCATAGATGGACTGATCGTCGTCGCCGACCGCGAAAATCGCCGCCCCGGTGCCTGCCAGCAGACGCAGCCACTTGTACTGCAGCGTGTTTGTGTCCTGGAACTCATCGACCAGGATATGGCGGAAGCGCCGCTGGTAATGTTCGCGCACCGGCGCGTTGCGCGACAGCAGCTCGTACGCGCGCAGCAGCAGCTCGGCGAAATCGACCACGCCCTCGCGCTGGCACTGCGCCTCGTACAGCTGGTAGATCTCGATCAGCTTGCGCCGGTGCGGATCGTAGGCCTCGACGTCGCCGGGACGCAGCCCCTCTTCCTTGGCGCCGTTGATGAAACGCTGCACATCGCGTGGCGGGTACTTCTCGTCGTCGATATTGCCCGCCTTGAGCAGGCGCTTGATGGCGGCCAGCTGGTCGGTGGTATCGAGAATCTGGAATGCCTGCGGCAAGCCCGCGTCGCGATGATGCGCGCGCAGCATGCGGTTGCACAGGCCGTGGAAGGTACCGATCCACAGGCCACGCGTGTCGATCGGCAACAGGGTCGACATGCGCGTGAGCATTTCACGCGCCGCCTTGTTGGTAAAGGTGACTGCCAACAGCGCAAATGGACTGGCCTGGCCGGTTTGAATCAGCCAGGCCATCCGGGTCGTCAGTACGCGGGTCTTGCCGCTGCCCGCCCCGGCGAGAACCAGGGCGTGTTGCGGTTCGAGCGTTACTGCAGCGCGTTGTTCAGGATTGAGCTTTTCCAGCATCATGCCGCGTAGCGGCGCAGATGCAGAGCAAATTGCTCGAGCCCGGCGATGCCGCTTTGCTGGGCGCGCTGGCACCAGGCCTGCAGGTCATGCAACAGCTGCTCGCTGCTGGCGCTGGAGCTTTCCCAGAGACGGCCGAGTTCGCGGCGCATCTGCACCAGCGTCGACAGCGACTGGTTCTGGGCGATGGCCTGGTCGACTTCGGCGCGCTGCTCGGGCTGCAGGACTTCCTCGTTGCGGTGCAGCCAGCGGCGCACGCGGCGCAGCGTGGTCCAGCGGCAATTGGCGGCGTCCTGCTGGCGCGAGGACTTCAGCTTGCTCAGCTCTTCACGCGCGGCGCGCTTGACCAGGTCGCCGTAGCGGGCCATGACTTCGTAGCGGTGCGTGATCACGCCTTGCAGCGTGCTCAGGTCGATGCCCTTGCTGCCCGATTCCAGCTTCAGCTTGGGCGCAACCTTCTTGACCTTGGCCAGGCCGAAGAACTTCAGGATGCTGATATAGCCCCAGCCGATGTCCAGCTCGTACCACTTGGCCGAGAACTTGGCCGAGGTGCCGTGCGCGTGGTGGTTGTTGTGCAGCTCTTCGCCGCCGATGATGATGCCCCACGGGAACACGTTGGTGCTGGTGTCCGGGCTGTTGTAGTTGCGGTAGCCCCAGTAATGGCCGATGCCATTGACCACGCCGGCCGCCCAGAACGGGATCCAGGCCATCTGCACCGCCCAGACCGTCAGGCCGACCGCCCCGAACAGGGCCAGGTCGATGGCCAGCATGGTGAGCACGCCGGCCAGGCTGTGCTTGGAATAGATGTTGCGTTCGAGCCAGTCATCGGGCGTGCCGTGGCCGAACTTGGCCATGGTTTCCTTGTTGGCGGACTCCTCGCGATACAGCTCGGCGCCGCGGAACAGCACCTTCCAGATGCCGAACAGCATCGGCGAATGGGGATCGCCTTCCTTCTCGCACTTGGCGTGGTGCTTGCGGTGGATGGCGACCCACTCCTTGGTGACCATACCGGTGGTCATCCAGAGCCAGAAGCGGAAGAAATGCATCACTGCCGGATGCAGGTCCAGGCCGCGGTGCGCCTGGCTGCGGTGCAGGAACACCGTGACCGACACAATGGTGATGTGCGTCACGACCAGGGTGAACAGCACGATCTGCCACCAAGTGGCTTGGGTCAGACCGCCGGAAATGAAAGAAAGGATGGAATCCATAAAGCTTTTTGGAGCCTCACTTGTAAAGTGGCTGAAAGTTTAGCCTACCTGATGCCCTTATGACAGCGTGGTTTCAAAATAGTTTTTGAGGGAAATCAAGCACTAAGCTGCATCTGGTCGGGTTGCGCGCAGCCCCTGCCGCCCACTGGCCCACCCTGTAGATGAGGGTGCAGGGCCGCCAGCACCATAGCAATAATACATTTTGCTACAAAGAACCGGCTACCTGTATGCTGACACCCTGATCCGCACCGGCCATTCTCGATGTTACGCCTATTACCCGCCCTTCTCGCCCTCGCCGTGCCCGCCGCCTGGGCCGCCGGCCCTACCGTGCAGGTAGGCGACAACGTGACGCTGGCATCGTATTACCAGATCCGCGGCGCCGATTGCGCGCCGCTGCGCCCGCCGCTGGTGCGCATCGTGCAACCGCCGCGCCTGGGCACTGCCACCGTCGTGCAGTCCCAGGGCAACAGCGGCCCGGGCGGGCGCTGCGCGCACACGGCGGTGCCCGTGACGCAGATCGTGTACCGGGGCACGCAACCGGGCCAGGACACGGTGATCTGGGAGGTCACCCATCAACCCCGCCAGCCCGCGTCCCGGCGCGACAGCGCCGCCATCATGGTGGTGCCGCGCAACTAGCCGGCCGCGTCTTCCGGCTCGCCGGGCCCGGTTTCGGCCGCCACGACCGCAGGCTCCTGCGTGGCCGCCGCGGATGGCTTGCGGCGCTCGAATACCGCGGCGAAAAAGCCGTCGGTGCCATGCACATCCGGCCGCAGCTGCACGTAGGGGCCGCTCAATGTCAGATTGGCGCAACGATTGGCCAATAATTGCGCAGCGTCCAGGCGTTCGAAATCCGGGTGTTCGGCAAGGAAGCGTTCGGCCTGCTCGGCGTTTTCCTCGGCCAGCAGGCTGCAGGTCGCATAGACCAGCCGCCCGCCGGGCGCCACGCAGCGCGCCGCGCTCTTGAGGATACGGTGCTGCAGCTCGCACATTTCGGCGATGGACTGGGGGTGCTGGCGCCACTTCAGGTCGGGATTGCGCCGCAGGGTGCCGATGCCGCTGCACGGCGCGTCCACCAGCACGCGCTGCGCCTTGCCGGCCAGCCGCTTGACCCGCGTGTCGTTCTCGCTGTCGATCGCCACCGGCACCACGTTGGACAGGCCGCTGCGGGCGAAGCGCGGTTTGGCGCGCGCCAGCCGCGCCGCCGAGACGTCGAATGCGTAAAGACGGCCGGTCGAGCGCATCAGGGCGCCCAGCAGCAGGGTCTTGCCGCCCGCCCCGGCGCAGAAATCGATGATCATCTCGCCGCGCCGCGGCCCCATCAGCAGGGCCAGCAACTGGCTGCCCTCGTCCTGCACCTCGATGCTGCCGTCCTCGAACTGGGGCCAGCGATTGACCGATGGGTGCCCCGCCAGGCGAATGCCCCACGGCGAATAAGGCATGGGCTGGGGGTCGAAGCGTCCGGCCGGGCCGGCGCGCAACACGGCCAGCATGGGGTCGCGCTCGGCCTTGAGCGGGTTGACCCGGATATCCAGGTTGGCGGGCCGGTTCAAGGCGTCCAGCAGGGCCTCGGAATCGTCCAGCTGCGCCAGCCGCTCGTCGAGCCAGTCCGGCACGCTGGCGCGCACCGCGCGCGGCAAGGTCGCCACATCGATGTGCCGGATGCGCTGCAGCCACGCCGCCTCGTCGGCGCCCAGCCCCTCGGCCAGGACCTCGGGGTTCATCGTGGCCGCCAGGCCCAGGATGGCCAGCCGGCGCGTCGCGGGCCCGACCCCGCTCTCGGCGAACTGCCGATAGCGACGCAGGTGGCGCAGCACGTCGTAGACCGCCTGGGCCAGTTCGGCGCGGTCGCGCCCGCCCATGCCAGGGTGCGCGCGCAGCCAGTGCGACAGCACGGCGTCGGCGGGATAGGTCCACTGCAGCACCTCGCCAAGCACGCGCTGGACCTGGTCGATACGAATGACCGCAATCGGGGTGCGAGGCCGGTCGGCGCGCGCCGGCGCGCCGCGATCGGCGCGAACTGGCGTGGAGGCCCGGCCCGTGCGCGGCCGGTTGACAGTATTTTTCGTCATGACAATTCCAAGAAGGGCGCAAGACGCCCTGGTATTACAGAAGGCCGCCGGCTTACGCCGCCGGCCAGAAAAAGAGGCGCTGCGGCTCGCCGGCGACTTCGACGCGCTGGTCGGCGGTCAGGCTGACCCTTCCTTCGGCCAGCCAGCGCGCCGCCGCCGGATAGACCTGGTGTTCGACCTCGAGCACGCGCCCGGCCAGCGCCTCGGGCGTATCGCCCGCCAGCACCGGCACGCAGCCCTGCGCGATGATGGGGCCGTGGTCGAGCACGGGCGTCACGAAATGCACCGTGCAACCATGCGCGCGCACGCCGGTGGCCAGGGCCTGCGCATGCGTATGCAGGCCGGGAAACGCCGGCAGCAGCGAAGGATGGATATTGACCAGCCGGCCCGCGTAGTGATTGACGAAGCCCGGCGTGAGCACCCGCATGAATCCGGCCAGCAGCACGTAATCGGGCGCGTGGCGGTCGATCTCCCGGGCCAGCGCGGCGTCGAACGCCTCGCGGCTGGGGTAGTCCTTGTGGTAGAGGGCCGCCGTGGCGATGCCTTGCTGGCGCGCCCAATCCAGGCCGGCGGCGTCCGGGCGGCTGGCGATCACGGCGGCCACTTCGGCCGGCCAGGACTGCCCGCGGCACGCCTGCACCAGGGCCTGCATGTTGCTGCCGCGCCCGGAAATCAGGATGACGAGGCGGCGCTTGGGATTGGACATTTGCGGCAAGATGAAAACTTTCCAAAAGCGGGTCAACCCAAAATTGTAAACTCTCGGTCGTGAAACCATCGCTGCGCATCTACCGCTACCCGCCCCCGCCCTCGCAACGCACGCCGTGCGCCCTGACGATCGGCAATTTCGACGGCGTCCACCTCGGCCATCAGGCCATCCTGGCGCGCGTGCGCCAGGAGGCCCGCGCGCGCGGCCTCGTGCCCGCCGTCATGACCTTCGAGCCGCACCCGCGCGAATACTTCGCCACCCTGAACCGCCGCCCCGAACTGGCGCCCACCCGCATTTCCGGACTGCGCGACAAGCTGCAGGCGCTGGCAGCCGCCGGCATCGAACAGGTCGCGGTCGAGCGCTTCGACGCCCGGCTGGCCGAAATGTCGGCCAACGCCTTCATCGAAGACCTGCTGGTGGCCGGCCTGCAGACCCGCTGGCTGCTGGTCGGCGAGGATTTCCGCTATGGCCACAAGCGCAGCGGCGACATCGACCTGCTGCGCGAGGCAGGCCTGGCGCACGGTTTCGAAGTCTGTACCCTGGCCGACATCACCGACCGCCAGGGCCACCGCATTTCCAGCTCCGAGGTACGCACCGCCCTGGCGGTGGGCGACCTGGACCGCGCCGCGCAGCTGCTGGGCCAGCCGTTCCATATCAGCGGCCATGTGATCCATGGCCGGAAACTGGGCCGCGAACTGGGTTTCCCGACCATGAACCTGCGGGTGGCGCCGCGCTGCGCCACCCGCTCGGGTATTTACGTGGTGCGCGTGCTCGGCCTGCAGGACCGGCCCTTGCCGGCGGTGGCCAGCCTGGGCGTGCGTCCGACGGTCGAAGACCGCGGCCGGGTGCTGCTCGAAGCCCACCTGCTCGACGAGAGCCTCGACGCATACGGTAAACTCGTGCGAGTCGAGTTCCTGCACAAGCTGCGGGACGAAGAAAAATTCGCCGATCTCCCCTCCCTGACTGCCGCCATCGCCCAAGACGCGCAAAACGCGCGCGCCTATTTTGCCGTTCATGGACTATAAAAAATCCCTCAATCTGCCCGACACTCCCTTCCCGATGCGGGGCGACCTGGCCAAGCGCGAGCCTGGCTGGGTTGCCGAATGGGAGGAAACCCAGGTCTACCAGGCCATCCGCGCCGCCAGCCGCGGCCGTCCGCGCTTCGTGCTGCATGACGGCCCGCCCTATGCCAACGGCGACATCCACATCGGCCACGCCGTCAACAAGATCCTCAAGGACATCATCGTCAAGAGCCGCAACATGGCGGGCTATGACGCGCACTACGTGCCGGGCTGGGACTGCCACGGCATGCCGATCGAGATCCAGATCGAAAAGAAATACGGCAAGCACCTGCCGGTCACCGAGGTCCAGTCCAAGGCGCGCGCCTACGCCCTCGAACAGATCGATCGCCAGCGCAAGGACTTCAAGCGCCTGGGCGTGCTGGGCGACTGGCACAACCCTTACCTGACGATGAACTTCAGCAATGAGGCCGACGAGATCCGCGTGCTCGGCCGCATTCTGGAAAAAGGCTATGTGTTCCGCGGCCTGAAACCGGTCAACTGGTGTTTCGACTGTGGCTCGGCGCTGGCCGAGGCCGAGGTCGAGTACGCCGACCGGGTCGATCCGGCCATCGACGTGGCCTTCCCGTTCACCGACCGCGGCGCGCTGGCGCGCGCCTTCGGCCTGGACGAGGTCGACGCCGGCGCCATCGTCATCTGGACCACCACTCCCTGGACCATTCCGTCGAACCAGGCGCTCAACGTGCACCCCGAGATCGACTACGCGTTGGTGCGCGTCACGCCCACGCCGGTGCACGGTCCGCTGCTGCTGCTGGCGCAGGAACGCGTCGAGCCCAGCCTGAAGGCGTGGGGGCTGGAAGGCGAGATCATCGCCACCGCCAAGGGCGAGGCCCTCGAAGGCCTGCGCTTTCGCCATCCGCTGGCCGCCGCCGCCCAAGGGTACGACCGCACCTCGCCCATCTACCTGGGCGACTACGTCACCCTGGACACCGGCACCGGCGTCGTGCACTCGGCGCCCGCCTACGGTATCGAAGACTTCGTCTCGTGCAAGGCCCACGGCCTGGCGGACAGCGACATCCTCGGCCCGGTCATGGGCGACGGCAAGTTCGTCGACAGCCTGCCGCTGTTCGGCGGCCTGTCGATCTGGGACGCCAATCCCAGGATCGTCGAAGCGCTCAAGCTGGCCGGCTCGCTGATGCTGGTCCAGAAACTGTCGCACAGCTACATGCATTGCTGGCGCCACAAGACGCCGGTCATCTACCGCGCCACCAGCCAATGGTTTGCGGGCATGGACGTCAAGCCGCGCGACGGCGGCCCGAGCCTGCGCGAAAGCGCCCTGGCCGGCATCGACGCCACCGCCTTCTACCCCGCCTGGGGCCGCGCGCGCCTGCATGCGATGATCGCCAACCGCCCCGACTGGACGCTGTCGCGGCAGCGCCAATGGGGCGTGCCGATGGCCTTCTTCGTGCACAAGGAAACCGGCGAGCTGCACCCGCGCACCGTCGAGCTGCTGGAGCAGGTCGCGCAGCGCGTCGAGAAAGGCGGCATCGAGGCCTGGCAATCGCTCGATCCGCGCGAACTGCTGGGCGACGAAGCCGAGCTGTACGAAAAGAACCGCGACACGCTGGACGTGTGGTTCGACTCGGGCTCGACCCATGCCACGGTGCTGGGCGGCAAGGACGGCGTGCTGGGCGGCTCGCACGGCGCCGAACTGGCCTGGCCCGCCGACCTCTACCTCGAAGGCTCGGACCAGCACCGCGGCTGGTTCCACTCGTCGCTGCTGACCGGTTGCATGCTGTACGGCCATCCCCCCTACAAGGGCCTGCTCACGCACGGCTTCGTGGTCGACGGCCAGGGCCGCAAGATGAGCAAGTCGGTCGGCAACGTCATCGCGCCGCAAAAAGTGTCCGATTCGCTCGGCGCCGAGATCCTGCGCCTGTGGGTCGCCTCCACCGACTACTCGGGCGAGCTGTCGATCTCCGACGAGATCCTCAAGCGCGTGGTCGAAAGCTATCGCCGCATCCGCAACACGCTGCGCTTCCTGCTGGCCAACGTGGCCGACTTCGACGCGGTCGGCCAGGCCGTGCCGTATGGCGAGCTGTTCGAGATCGACCGCTACGCGCTGGCGATGACCGCGCAGATGCAGGCCGAAGTCCAGGGCCACTACGAACGCTACGACTTCCATCCGGCCGTCTCCCGCCTGCAGACGTTCTGCTCGGAAGACCTCGGCGCGTTCTACCTGGACATCCTGAAGGACCGCCTGTACACGACGGCTGCCGGCAGCGCCGCGCGCCGTTCGGCGCAGACCGCGCTGCTCGACATCACCCAGACGCTGCTCAAGCTGATGGCGCCCATCCTCTCGTTCACCGCCGAGGAAGCCTGGAAGGTCCTGGCCGGCTCGGCGCTGGCCAAGCAGGCCGACGCCCCGCGCGTCACCATCTTCACCGAGGTCTACCACGCGTTGCCGCCGTTTGCCGACGGCGAGGCCCTGACCGCCAAGTGGACGCGCCTGCGCGCCATCCGCGCGGAGGTGCAGCGCAAGCTGGAAGAGGTGCGTTCGGCCGGCGCCATCGGCTCGTCGCTGCAGGCCGAAGTGGACCTGTACGCCAACGCGGCCGACCACGACATCCTGGCCAGCCTGGGCGATGACCTGCGTTTCGTGCTGATCGTCTCGCGCGCCACCGTGCATGCCGACGCCGACGACTTGCGCATCGAGATCGCTGCGTCGGGGCACAAAAAGTGCGAGCGCTGCTGGCACTGGCGCCCGGACGTCGGCCAGGACGCCGACCATCCCGAGATCTGCGGCCGCTGCGTGAGCAACCTGTTCGGCGCCGGCGAGCCGCGCACGCGGGCCTGACCATGACGCAGGCCCGCGCCGCCGCGCCGCGACTGGCCCCCTGGCTGGCCGCGGCCGCTCTCATCATCGTGCTGGACCAGGCGACCAAGCTGTACTTCGACGGCGCCTTCCAGTACGGCGAACGCCTCAACGTACTGCCGTTCTTCGACTTCACCCTGCTGTACAACCGGGGCGCGGCATTCAGCTTTCTCGCTTCCGAGGAAGGCTGGCAACGCTGGTTCTTCACCGCGCTGGGCGTGGGCGCCTCGATCGTCATCGTCTGGCTGCTGCGCCGCACCGCCGGCCAGCCGCGCTTCAGCCTGGCCCTGACGCTGATCATGGGCGGCGCGCTGGGCAATGTGATCGACCGCGTGGCCTACGGCCATGTGGTGGACTTCCTGCTGTTCTACTGGCGCGACTGGCACTATCCCGCATTCAACCTGGCCGACGTGGCCATCACCTGCGGCGCCGTGCTGCTGGTCGTCGACGAGCTGCTGCGGGCGCGCAAGCGGCCGACCGTGCAGGACTGACCGGGGCGTCCGGCCCCGTCGCCGCGGCAAAGCGCATAAAATCGGTCCATCCGCCCTTTCCTCCACCCCTTTGACAGGCGGCGCCGCCGCGCCCTTTTCCCGCCATGCTCGATCTCGCCCGCAAACGCATTGTCCTCGGCCTGACCGGCGGCATCGCCTGCTACAAAATCGCCGAACTGGTGCGCCGCATGACCGAACAGGGTGCGGTCGTCGATGTCGTCATGACCGAGGCCGCCACGCACTTCATTACGCCGGTCACCATGCAGGCGCTGTCGGGCCGGCCGGTTTTCGTCGACGCCTGGGATGCCCGCGTCGACAACAACATGGCGCACATCGACCTGACGCGCGGCGCCGACGCCGTGCTGATCGCCCCCGCCAGCGCCGACTTCATGGCCAAGCTGGCGCACGGCCTGGCCGACGACCTGCTCTCGACGCTGTGCCTGGCGCGCGCCTGCCCCTTGCTGGTGGCGCCCGCCATGAACCGTGAAATGTGGGCCAACCCGGCTACCCAGCGCAATGTGGCGCAGTTGCGCGCCGACGGCATTACCGTGCTGGGCCCGGCCGCCGGCGAACAGGCCTGTGGCGAAACCGGCACCGGCCGCATGCTGGAAGCCCACGAACTGCTCGCCGACCTGATCGCTTCGTTCCAGCCCAAGGTGCTGGCGGGCCGCCACGTGCTGCTGACGGCCGGCCCCACCTCCGAACCCGTCGATCCGGTGCGCGTGCTGAGCAACCGCTCGTCCGGCAAGACCGGCTACGCCCTGGCGCGCGCCGCCCACGAAGCGGGGGCCAGGGTCACCTTGATCACCGGCGCCACCGCGCTGGCCATTCCGCGCGGCGTCACGGCGCTGCACGTGACCACGGCGCGGCAAATGCACGACGCGGTCATGGCCAACGCCAACGACGCCGACATCTTCGTCGCCGTGGCGGCCGTGGCCGACTGGCGCGTCAAGAACGTCAGCGAGCAGAAGCTGAAGAAGACCACCGAAGGCGGCGGCGCGCCGGCGCTGGAATTCGAACCCAACCCGGACATCCTGGCCGAGGTCGCCAAGCTGGCGAGCGGGCCCTGGTGCGTGGGTTTCGCGGCCGAAACCGAAAAGCTGGCCGAGCATGCGGAAGCCAAGCGCCTGCGCAAGGGCATTCCGCTCTTGGTGGGCAACCTGGCGCACAAGGTCATGGATGCCGACACCACCGAGCTGGTGCTGTTCGACGAGCACGGGGTGCACCCCCTGCCCGCCGCGGCCAAGCTGGATGCGGCGCGGCGCCTGATCGCCGAGATCGCTGCGCGCCTGCCCGCCCCGGCCAGGCCCTGAGTCAGCCTGCCGGCGCGCCCAGGGGCCGGCGCGCCGCGCCGCCCCCGCCCAGCATCCGTGCCAGGATGGCCACGACCACCAGCGTCACCAGCAGGCGGCCGACCAGCACGATCCAGCCGTTGGCGCCCAGCGCCATCAAGAGCACCGTATCCTCGATCAGCGAATGCGACAGCGACAGCCAGGCCAGCGCCAGAAAGCGCGGCCGGGCTTCCAGTTGCTGTTTCTCCGCCTCTTCGATGATGAGCGCGCCGCCGTAGGACAGCCCCAGCAGCACGCCCAGTATGGTGACCGGCGTGACGCGCGGGTCCAGGCCCGAAACGCGCAGCACCGGTGTGAGCGCCACCGTGATGGCGCGGGTAATGCCGGTGCGTTCCATGACGTCCAGCGCCACCAGCAGCGCCAGGATGATGAGGTAGGTGAACGACAGCGACATGGCGGTGCCGCGCACCCAGGCCCATATGCCGCCGGCCTGCTCGCCGGCCAGCGCGGATGATTGCAGCCATTGCAGCGACACCGGCTCATCGAGCCATCCAGTGGCGTGGCAGAACCACGAGACCGCCGCGCCGTAGCCCAGCGCCGCCCCCACGCGCAGCGCCGCCGTGGCCCAGAAACTGGCGCCGGCGCGCCGCACGATGGCCTGCTCCACCGGCAGGGCATGGGCGAACAGCAGCATGGAACACAGGGCGCTGAACTGGCCGCCGGTCAGCTCCAGCACCGGCGCCAGGCTGATCAGCGCCGCGATGGCGCCGTAGATCCCCACGAACGCGCCCGTCATCCATACCATGCCGGCCTCGGCGGGCAGATTCAGCAAACCCATGGCCGGAGCGAACGCCTGGCCCAGGATATCGATCCAGCCCCACGCCTGCGCTGCCTGGACGGCGACCATGACAGGCAGCATGACCTTGACCAAAGTTAAGAACAGGCGGCCGCTGCGCCGCATGAGACCCGACAGATATGGCACGATGAATGAACAGGGCTGAATGAACGGAAATGACAGCTGACAGCATAGCCCGGATGCGACACAATGAGGCAGCGATTTATTGCCTGCAGGCAGCCGAATCAACGATCATATGGACAACAGCAAAATAAAATTGCATAACCATGCAACTTGATGCCATAGACCACCGTATTCTTGGGATTTTGCAGCGCGACGCCGATATCTCCAACGCCGTGCTCGCCGAGCGCGTCGGGCTGTCGGCCTCGGCGTGCCTGCGGCGCGTGGCCCGGTTGAAGGAAAGCGGCGTCATCCGCCGTATCGTCGCCGTGCTGGACCCGGCCTGCGTCGAGCGCCCGCTTTCGGCCATCGTCACCGTGGAATTCGCCCGCCATGGCTCGGAATACCGCCGCAGCTTCATGGAACAGGTCGCGCTCGAGCCCGCCGTCACCCAATGCTATATGGTCACCGGCGAGGTCTCGTGCGTACTGATCGTGCACATGCGCGACATGGACGAATACCTGGCGTTCGCCGACCGTCTGTTCGACCAGGACGACAACGTGCAGGCGTTCTACACCCACATCGTGATGCAGACCGTCAAGGACGAGCCCGTCGTCGCCGTGCCCGCGGCGCCGCGCTAGTTCTCCGCCTGGCGCGCCCACCGGGCCAGGGGCAAGGGCTGGCTGCCGACGATGCGCGCCAGGGTCAGCCGCATCTGCTCCCAGTTGCCGCGATCGCTGGGCCAGCGCCGCGGCGTGACCGCGCGCCAGCGGTCGCCGTCGCGCTCGGCCATCACGAAACGGAACGTGTAGTAGCCGGCGATTCCCATGCGCAGGTCGGTAACGACCAGCGCATCGCCCAGGGCGTCGTAGCGCAGCCAATCGTTGGTGAACCAGCGCAGGCGCTCATGCAGCGGGACGCCGGCCAGCGCCTGGCCGACGTCAGTGTGCAGGGGCAGGCGCGCCATTTCCGGCGGTTGGCGATCGAAGCGGCCGCTGACGGCCTCGTAGTAGGCGCCGTCGCCAGTCTTGGCGATGACCCGCCACAACAGGGTATTGAAGGGCATCGGCGTGGCCAGCACCGCCTCGACCTGTTCGCCGCGCTCGCGCAGCGCCGCCGTCACGCTGGTTTCGGCCTGGAACCTTCCGGTCAGCGCCACCAGCAGATAGGCCGCGCCGAACAGCACGGTGGCCGCCAGCCCCCGGCACGTCGCCGGTGTCATGCCGCGCCATGCGGCCACCAGCACGGCAGCCAGCATGGGCACGGTATAGACCGGATCGATGATGAACACCGCCGACCAGCTTTCGGGCACCAAGGGAAAGGGCCAGAACAATTGCGTGCCGTAGACGGTAAAGGCGTCGAGGACCGGATGCGTGACCAGCACCAGCAACAGCGTTGCGAACAGGCGCCGGCCGCTATAGGGCGCATCGGGCCATCGGCGCCGTATCAGCCAGGCCATGACGGCGGCCAGCGCAGTCAGCACCAGGATGGAATGCGAGAATCCGCGATGGTAGGTCATCAGCGACACGGGGTCGGGATAACGCATCAGCACGTCCAGGTCCGGCAGCGTTCCCAGCAGGCCGCCGTACAACAAGGCCTTGCGCCCCTGGCTGCGCCCCAGCATCGACCCCTGGATGGCCGCTCCCAGCACGACCTGCGTCACTGAATCCATATAATTTCTTCTTTGCTCAATTCCTGAAACATCCACGATCGCGCCGTGCGCGCGCCGCGGCCAGGCGTTAAGATACTAGATTGATTTATCGACGGTTTTGTTTTCCGCATGCAAGCATACATAGACCGGATCGGCGACTTCATCCAGGCCAACCAGGATTGGGCCGGTCCGATCACTTTCCTGCTGACCTTCGGCGAGTCCATGGTCCTGGTGGGGCTGCTCATTCCCGCCACGGCGCTGATGCTGCTGACCGGCGGCCTGATCGGCGCCGGCACGCTGTCGCCCTGGGGCGTGCTGGCCTGGGGCATCGCCGGCGCCATCGCGGGCGACGCTGTGTCGTACGCGCTGGGCCGCTGGCTCGGCCCGGGCGTCATGCGCCGCTGGCCGCTCAATACCCAGCGCAGCGCGGTGGCGCGCGCCCGCCTGTTCTTCTACCGCTATGGCTTCGCCTCGGTACTGATCGGCCGCTTCCTGGGGCCGATCCGCTCCACCATTCCCACGGTGGCGGGCATCATGGGCATGCACCACCTGCGCTTCCAGCTGGCCAACGTGCTGTCGGCCGTCGCCTGGCTGCCGCTGATGCTGGCTCCCGGCTACATTACCGCGCGCGGCCTGGGCGCCATGGACAACGCACCGCATATCGGCCTGGCCGCCGGCATGGGCGCCTCGGTGCTGATCGGCTGCTGGCTGCTGGTCGCCGTCATGCGCAAGCGCCGCCAGCCGGCGCGCGCCAACCGCCGCCCATGACGGCCCCGGCCCGACCCTCCTCACCGACCCGGAGATCCCGCAGCATGGCCATAGACGGCGAACCCAAGAACGGCGATTTCGCGCGCTACATCGAAGAGCTCAGCCGCACCGGCGGCGCGCCCGGACAGGTACTGCCGGCGCAACGCGCGCCGGCGGCGGCGGCCCAATCCGGGGTGGCCGGCAAGCTGTCGGAGCTGACCTGGGGCAAGCGTCCCGAGCGCACGGCCCCTGCCCCCCTGCCCGCCAGCGGCGCCGAACAAGCCGCGCCCCCACCCACCCTGGCGGCCAGCGCATCGGCGCGCCGCATGGCGCTGTTTCTCACCATCGGCGCGCTGATCGCCGGCTGGAACGCCCTGTCCTTCTTCGTGGCCGCGCTCACCAGCGGCCGCCTCGATATCGACACGATGATGCCCGCGCTGTTCCTGGCGATCGCCGCCTGGATGCTGTTCAAGGGCGCTCGCAACCTGCGGGCCGGACGCCGCGGCCAACTGCCCAAGCTGCCTCCCCTGAGCACCCTGCCCAAGGGGCCGAACCACCGCGGCTAGCGTGCGCCAGGCCGCATTTGGTACGCTTGGCGCTTTCCCGTCCCATACCGGCGCCCCGCGGGCGCCGGCTTCACTCCTGTTGCCTGGTTCCGAATGAAATCCGTAGACCTGAAGATCCTCGATGCGCGCATGCGCGAATACCTGCCCGCCTATGCCACCCCGGGCTCGGCGGGGCTGGACCTGCGCGCATGCACCGAAGCAAGCCTGGTGATCGAGCCCGGCCAGACGGTGCTGGTGCCTACCGGGCTGGCGATCCACATCGGCGACCCCCGCTATGCCGCCATGATCCTGCCGCGCTCGGGCCTGGGCCACAAGCACGGCATCGTGCTGGGCAACCTGGTCGGCCTCATCGACTCCGACTACCAGGGCCAGTTGATGGTTTCGACGTGGAACCGCGGCACGCAGCCGTTCACCCTCGACCCCATGGAACGCCTGGCGCAACTGGTGATCGTGCCGGTACAGCAAGTGGCCTTCAACGTCGTGGAAGACTTCGACGCATCCGAGCGCGGCGCGGGCGGCTTCGGCAGCACCGGCCGCGCCTAGGCGGCCTCGATCACCGATTGCAGGAACTGCTGCGTGCGCGGCTCGCGCGGCGCGGCGAACAACTGGGCCGACTCGGCGTCCTCGACGATATTGCCTTCGTCGAAGAACAGGGTACGGTCCGAACTGCGCTCGGCGAATTTCATCTGGTGGGTGACGATGATCATCGTCATGGTGCGCCGGGCCGCCAGGTCGCGCAGAATCTGCAGGATACCGCCCACCAGTTCCGGATCGAGCGCCGACGTCACCTCGTCGAACAGCATGACCTCCGGGCACATGGCCAGCGCCCGCGCAATACCGACGCGCTGCTTCTGGCCGCCCGACAGTTGCGCCGGATAGGCGTCCAGCTTGTCGCCCAGGCCCACCATGTCCAGGTACTCGCGGCCGCGCGCCACCGCCTCGTCGCGCGACAGGCCCAGCACGTACAGCGGCGCTTCGATCACATTGCCCAGCGCGGTCTTGTGCGGAAACAGGTTGAAGTGCTGGAACACCATGCCGATCTTGCCGCGCACCCGGCGCACATGGGCCGAGTTGGGCCCCATTTCGCGCCCTTGCGCGTCATGCCACATGGATTCGCCATCGATCTCGATCGCGCCGCTGGTCGGCCGGTCCAGGGTCATCAGCAGGCGCAGCAAGGTCGATTTGCCGGAGCCGGACGGCCCGATCACCGAGACGGTCTGGCCGGCCGGAATTTCCAGGTCTATGCCCCGCAGCACGTCCAGGTCGCCGTACCGCTTGCACAGTTTCGCCAAACGGATGCTTGCGCTCATCTCTTGCCTCCATACAGTTTCAGACGCGCCTCCAGGCGCCGCACCCCCCAGGCCGCGACCAGGCTCAGCAACAGGAACAGCACGCCCACCAGCGTCAACGGTTCGGTATACCGGAACGTGGTCGACCCGATGATCTTGCTCTGCTGCAGCAGTTCGACCACCGTAATGGCCGACAGCAGCGGCGTGTCCTTGAACATGGCCACCAGGTAGTTGCCCAGCGCCGGCACCACGGGCGGAATGGCCTGCGGCAGCACCACGCCCACCGCGGTGCGCCAGCGCGACAGGTTCAATGCGGTGGCGGCCTCGTGCTGGCCGCGCGGCACCGCTTCGATGCCCGCCCGGTAGACTTCGGCGCAATAGGCCGCATAGTGCAGGCCCAGCGCCAGGATGCCGGTGGTCAGCGGCGACATCTGCCAACCGGTGACCGGCAGCACGTAGAACAGGAAATACATCTGCACCAGCAGCGGCGTGCTGCGCACGAACTCGATCACCAGCGCCGTCAGGGCCGACACCGGCCAGAACGGCGAGCGGCGCAGCAGCGCCAGGGCCAGGCCGAGCGTCACGGCCACCAGCATGCCCAGCAGGGTCGCCTGCACGGTGATGACCAGCGCCGAGCCGAGCATCGGCAGGATTTCGAGCGCGAACCCCCAATCGAAAATCGGACTCATCGGACCTTGAACCTCCGCTCAAGCATCCGGATCCCGCCTGTGATCACCAGCGCCACCGCGAAATACAGCAGCAGCACCAGGGTGAAGATTTCGGTGGTGCGCAAGGTCTCGCTGCGCAGCAACTGCCCCCTGAACGTCAGATCGGTAATCGTGATGAGCGACACCAGCGCCGTGTTCTTGAGCAGTTCGATCAGCAGGTTGCCGGTGGGCGGCAGCATGGCCGGCACCGCTTGCGGCAGGATGATGCGCCATATCGTCCGCGCGCGCGTCAGGTTCAGCGCCACCGCCGCCTCGCGCTGCCCGGCCGGCACGGCCAGGATGGCGCCGCGCACCACTTCGGCGCCATAGGCCCCGGCATTGGCGCCCAGCACCACGATTCCCACCAGCAAGGCCGGCAGCTTCATGCCGAACATCGGCAGCACGAAATAGAACCAGAACAGCTGCACCAGCGCCGACGTACCGCGAAACACCTCCACATAGACCGCCGCCGGCGCCCGCAGCCACGGGCTTGCGGACAGCCGCGCCAGCCCGGCGGCCAGCGCCAGCGGAATCGCCAGCGCCGCCGCCCCGGCGGCAATCCGCAAGGTGACCGCCAGACCGTCCAGCAAGGGCGGCAGCAGGGACCAGGTGTTGTCCATCGCCGTCCCCGCTTACTGGGCGGCGCACAACTTGGCTGCGGTCACATCGCCCGGCAACTCGCCGGCGGTAAAGCCGAATGGCTCGACCAGCTTGCGGTGCTCGTCGCTGCCCACGAATTTCTTCAGTTCGGTGTTGAACGCGTCGGCGAACGCCTGGTCATCCTTGCGGAAGGCGAAGGCGCCATAGCCGCGCACGCTCTTGCCATCGACCGTGGGATCGGTGAAAGGGTCGGCCTTTTCCAGCTTGTCGCCGGCGCTGGTCTTGTGCATCAGATCGTTGACGGTCAGCGCGGTCGCCGCATAGGCGTCGGCGCGTCCGGCCTCGATACCCGAGAGCGCGCTGACCGCGTCCGGAAACACCACCACCTGCCCGGCCGGAATCTCCTGCTTGGTCGCGTATTCCGCCTCGATGGCCCCGACGACCACGCCCAGCTTGGCCTCGCCGTTCTTCGCCACGTCGGCGTAGCTATGCAGATTCTTGGGGTTGCCCTTCTGCACCAGGAAAGCCTGCCCCACGCCATAGGTCGGGTCGGAGAACGCAACCTGCTGGCAGCGTTCGGGCGTCACATACATGCCAGCGGCAATGATGTCGAACCGCTTGGCCTGCAGGCCCGGGATCAGCGACCCGAACTCGGTCAGGACGCCCTCGACCTCGTCGATACCCATGCGCTTGAGCACCACCCGGGCGATCTCGACCGACTCGCCGGTAACGCGCGCCTCTTTGCTGTCCATATAGGCATAAGGCGCCTCGTTGGCGTAGCCGATGCGGATCTTGCCCGCCGCCTTGGCGGCGTCCAGCGTGCTGGCGCTTTGCGCGGCCGGCTGCTGCGCGGCGCCGGGATCGCTCGAGTCCGAATCCGAACACGCGGCCAGCAGGCCCGCTCCCACCATCAGAAGTCCCCATTTCACGAAATTGAAACGACGCATGAGCATGGTTTTTCCTCCTGAATAGTTCGGTATTGAAATAGATATGTCCCGAATAGTACGCTATAAAATCATTTGATCACGAATCATTTGACGACAAAAAAGGCAGGCCCTGGGCCTGCCCGCATTGCCGCGCCCAGGGAAACCGGCGCGTCACATCCTGAAACGCCTACGGCTGGCCAGCGTACGAAAAACGCCCGTTGCGCACCACGCCCATGACGCGCGCGCGCTCGTCGAAACCCTGGTGATTCTCGGCGCTGATATTGAGCACGCCATTGGGCACGGTAAGGTCGCGCGTATTCTCCAGCGCATCGCGCAAGGCGGCACGGAACTCGGGCGTGCCGGGCTTGGCGCCGGTCTTGAGCGCGCGCGCCACCGCCGAATCGAGCAGGATCCAGGCGCCATAGGCGTCGCCGGCAAACTGGGTCAAGGTATTGGCGCCGTATTGGGCCTCATACTTGTCGGCGAATTCCACGGCCACTTTCTTGACCGGGTTGCTGTCGGGCAGCTCGCGCGCGACCACGCCCGGGCCGGTGGGAAAGAGGGTTCCTTCCACGTCGCGCCCGCCGACTTGCAGGAACTCCAGCGTGCCGATGCCATGGGTCTGATACACCTTGCCGGCGTAGCCGCGTTCGAGCAGGGTCTTCTGCGGCAACGCCGAAGGCGTTCCGGCCCCGGCGATCAGCACCGCATCCGGCTTGGCCGCGATCACCTTGAGCACCTGGCCCACCACCGAGGCGTCGGTACGCTGGAAGCGCTCTTGCGCCACGATCTTGAGGTCGTCGCCGGCCGCCTGCGAGAACTCCTTCCACCAGCTGTCGCCATACGAATCGGCAAAGCCGATGAAGGCCACGGTCTTCACGCCCTTCTTTTTCATGTCCTGCACCAGCACGGACGCCATCAGGGAGTCGTTCTGCGGCATCTTGAACGCCCAGGCGCGCTTGGGGTCGGACATGGGCTCGACGATCACCGCCGACGCCGCCAGGGCGATCATCGGCGTCCTGGTCTCGGCCAGCACATCCAGGCCCGCCAGCGCGGCCGCGGTCGTGTTCGGACCGACAATGGCGTCGACCTTGTCCTCGGAGGTCAGCTTGCGCATGTTCTTCACCGCGCGGCTGACGTCGGTGCCGTCGTCCAGCACTACGTAGCGGGCCGGCTCGCCGCCCAGCGTAGCCGGCCACAGGCGGATCGCGTTGTTGGTCTGGATGCCTATCGCCGCCGCCGGCCCGGTCGTGGAGACGTCAACGCCGATGACGACTTCGGCTTGCGCGGCAAACGCGGGGACCAGGGCCGTGGCCAGGACGGCCAGGCGAGCGAGCAGAGTGGACATGGTTCGAAAGCCCGTGGAAAGTAGAAAGAGAAAAATCGCCCTTATTGTGCCTGAACATCGCCCTGCCGCGCCTCGTATACCAGGGCGGCCAGCGTCAGGTCTTCCAGCGCGCTGCCCACCGCCTTGAACACGGTGATCTCGGCCGCATCGCGCCTGCCCGCCGCACGGCCCGCCACCAGGTCGGCCAGGGTGCCGCGGATCTGCGTGCGCGCCAGCGTGCCGGCCGCGAAGGCTTCGAGCAGGTCGCCGGCCTTGGTGGGCGCCTCATCGGTATCCACATAGACGGAGGTACCGGCGAAACACTGCGGATCGGTTTCCTTCATCTCGGGCGTGAAGCTGCCGATCAGGTCCAGGTGCATGCCCGGCCGCAGCCACTCGCCCCGCACCAGCGGCTCGGTGGACAAGGTGGCGCAGCTGACGATGTCGGCCTGCCCGACCGCCGCCTGCAGGTCGGTGACCGCCTGCGCGTCGAAACCCTGCTCGCGCAATTCGCCGGCCAGGCGTTGCGCGCCGGCCGGCCGCACGTTCCACACCAATACGCGCTCGATCGGGCGCACGGCGCGCATCGCCGGCGCCACCAGTCCGGCGATCCGGCCGGAGCCCAGGATCAGCAGCACCCTGGCGTCGGCGCGGGCCAGGTACGAAGCGCCCAGCGCGGCCGCCCCGGCGGTCCGATAGGCGGTCACGACGTCGCCGTCGACCTGCGCCAGCGGCACCCCGGTACGGGCGCTGTACAGCGTGTAGGTCGCATGCAGGCCGGGCAGCCCCTGGTGGGTGTTGGCGGGAAAGATATTGATGACCTTGACGCCGAAATAGCCGGCGTCGTTCCAGGCCGGCATGATCAGCGTCGTGCCTTGCGCGCCGCCGGACTCGATGGCATGGACGTGGCGCGGCGGCACATGGACGCCGCCGCGAAAGGCGTCGCGCAGGGCATCGATGACCGCCGTGAAGCGCAGCGCGCGGCGGGTGTGTTCAGCGTCGATTTGCAGCATGTGGCCTCCGGAAGAGCCTGCATTATCGCCCTGCCCGGCGCCACGCGCGTACCCATGGACACAGTTTGGCCATGCCTGGAGGGATATCATGAAGCGAACCCGCCCCCGGGTTCCCGCATCGGCGACGCGCCGCCACCCGGCCGCCGCCGCGCCTATTCACCGCAAGGAGTCCCCATGAAGAAAACCGCATCCGCCGTCTGGAAGGGCGACCTCAAGTCCGGGCAAGGCACGATCTCCAGCCAGAGCGGCGCGCTGAAGAACCAGCCCTATGGCTTCAATACCCGTTTCGCGGACCAGCCGGGCACCAACCCTGAAGAGCTGCTGGGCGCCGCGCACGCGGGCTGCTTTTCGATGGCGTTGTCCAATATCCTGGGCGAGGCAGGCCTGAAGGCCGACAGCATCGAAACCACGGCCGAAGTCACGCTGGACAAGACCGACGACGGCTTCACCATCACCGCCGTGCACCTGACCGTGAACGCGGTCGTGCCCGGCGCCACGAAGGACAGCTTCGCCGACGCGGCCGCCAAGGCCAAGGCCGGTTGCCCCGTGTCGAAAGTGCTCAATGCCAGGATCAGCATGGACGCCACGCTCAAGGGATGACGACATCGTCCCGCGGCGCCCGCAGGCCGGGCGCCAGCGCGCGTGCCTGGCGCAAGCCGGCGCTACTGGCGCCGATGCGCCGAAATCACCGGATGCTGGCGCCGGCCCTCGTCCATGGCATGCAGGACTTCGCCGATTGCGTCGAGAAACCCGGCGGCGCCGGACTTGACTCGCCGCCACCCGCCGCCCCGCATGGGTACCAGGGTGGCGCGCCGGGCTGAAGAGGTGGCCGGCTCACCGTTGCTGCGTGTCGCGTCGCCCATGATTCTCTCCTTGAGAAAAGCGCGCTGAGAAACCGCATGCGATTCATCTTAGTCCTGCCCGTTGTGCAACGCAACGAAAAAAACGGCGCCGCAAGGCGCCGTTTTGCCGTGCCACCGCGCTGTCAGAGCGCGTCGAGCGTATCGGGGTCGATGGGCAGGGCGCGGTTCAGCGCCGCGGCGACCTTGACCCGCAAGGCATTGGAATGGGCGCGCCGGACCTCGCGCTTGACGTCGAGCAGCTGCTGCGGGTGCATGGAGAATTCGGTCAGCCCCAGCCCGAGCAACAGACGCGTCAGCCGCGCATCGCCCGCCATCTCGCCGCATACGGCCACCGGCTTGCCGGCGCGCTCGCCCGCGTTGATGGTGTTGGCCACCAGGCGCAGCACGGCCGGATGCAAGGGATCGTACAGGCCCGCCACATCGTGGTCGCCGCGATCGATCGCCAGCGTGTACTGGATCAGGTCGTTGGTGCCGATGGACAGGAAATCGAGCGCCTGGACGAACGGTTCGATCGCGATCGCGATGGCCGGGATTTCGACCATGGCCCCCACCTCGACGCGCGCCGCATAGGGCTGGCCGCGCGCATCGAGCTCGCGGCGGGCGGACTCCAGCGCGGCGTAGGTGGCGTGTACCTCGTGCATGTGCGCGATCATCGGAATCAATACCCGTACCGGGCCATGGGCCGAAGCCCGCAGGATGGCGCGCAACTGCGTGGCGAACATCTCGGGCCGCGCCAGGCAATAGCGGATGGCCCGCTGCCCCAGCGCCGGATTGGTGGCGACCGTCGCCTCGTCATCGAGCGTCTTGTCGGCGCCGATGTCCAGCGTGCGGATCGTCACCGGCCGGCCCGCCATCACCTTCACCACCGACGCATAGGCCTCGTACTGTTCTTCCTCGCCGGGCAGGTCGGGCCGGCCCATGAACAGGAATTCGCTGCGGAACAGGCCGATGCCATGAGCCCCGCAGGCCAACGACAGGCTGGCCTCCTCGGGCAGCTCGATGTTGGCATGCAGCACGATATCGATACCATCCAGGGTGACAGCCGGCTCGTCGCGCAGCAACGCCAGCTCGGCGCGCTCGTCGGCGTACACCCGCTGGCGCGCCTGGTACTCGGCCAGGATGCGGGCCGAAGGGTTGAGCACCACCACGCCGTCCGCGCCGTCGACGATCAGCATGTCGCCGTCGCGCACCAGTTCGCGCACATTGCCCAGCGCGACCACCGCCGGCACGCCCATGCTGCGCGCCACGATCGCGGTGTGCGAGGTCGGACCGCCCAGGTCGGTCACGAAGGCGGCGAAGCGCCCGCCGCGCAGCCGCAGCATGTCGGCCGGAGAAATATCGTGCGCCACCACCACCAGCGGATCATCGCCATCGAGCTGGGCGCCATCGGGCAGCATGGCCGAGGTGCCGGCCAGCACGTGCAGCGCCCGTTCGATGACCTGGCGCACGTCGCCGCCGCGCTCGCGCAGGTATTCGTCTTCCATGGCTTCGAACTGCTGGCCCAGGATCTGCCCTTGCGCGGTCAGCGCCCACTCGGCGTTGTAGTGCCGCTCGGCGATCAGCGCCAGGGCCTGCTCGGCCAGCAAGGGATCGCCCAGCAGCAGCCGGTGCACATTGAGCATGGCGCCCAGTTCGCGCGGCGCGTCCTCGGGCAGGGTGTCGGCCATCTGCAGCAGATCG
Source organism: Bordetella bronchiseptica (assembly GCF_900636925.1). NCBI lineage: Bacteria > Pseudomonadati > Pseudomonadota > Betaproteobacteria > Burkholderiales > Alcaligenaceae > Bordetella > Bordetella bronchiseptica. The sequence goes on along the minus strand of NZ_LR134326.1, from coordinate 1,959,276 downwards.
GCCTGCGCCTTGGCCAGCGCCTCGGTCAGCCGCTGGCTTTCGGCCGCGACATCCTCGGGCGCGATACGGTAGTGGGCGACTTCGAGCGCCGCCGCACCCATGACCACGGCACGGCCGATCGCGTAGCCGCGCGCCACGCCTTTGCCGTGCAGGCAGACGACCGGACCGGCGGCGATATCAGGAGCAAGGGATGGGATGGAAGAGCGCGTAGACGATGCAGCCCGCGCCGACGGCGGGCTGCCGGAACCTGAGGTTTTGCTATTCCTGCTCACCGAACTTATTGTCGAACAGAGTTTGAATTTCGGACAGCGCCTGGTCGGCATCGCTGCCCGAGGCTTCCAGCTTGACTGTCACCCCCAACCCGGCGGCGAGCATCATCACGCCCATGATGCTCTTGGCGTTGACGCGCTGCGCGCCACGCGAAATGAAGATCTCGCTGCTGAAACGGCTGGCCAGCTGCGTCAGCTTGGCGGCGGCCCGGGCATGCAGTCCGAGTTTGTTGCTAATGACGATGTCTGAGCTAGGCATAAGTTCTGATCTGGCAATGGCGGCGGCCGCAATCCCGTGCCCGCCGGGTCGGACTGCCGGCCCGGCACGGCGGAACTGCTGCGCCATCAATTCATTCTCGGCGTTTTCTCGCCCGTCAGTCTACACGCAAGCAACCCTGGACGCCGCCCGCGAGCGCCTTTTCACGCGTCTCGGCCAGCGAAAGATTGCGATAAGTCAGGGCCCGCAACAGCATGGGCGTATTCAATCCCGCCAGCACACAGCACTGGATGCCCTGCGCCTGCGCATCGGCCACGGCGCGCTTGGCGATATTGGCCGGCGTGGCGCCGATCAGGTCGGTCAGGACCAGCACGCCCTGCCCCTGGTCCACGCGCAGGATATCCGCCAGTACCCGGGGCGCCGCGTCGTCGGGCAAATCCTCGGGATGGATATCGTGCACGGCCAGCGCTTCGGTCGCGTCGCCCAGCACGTGGGCGACGCTCTCGCGCATGGCACTGCCCAGCGGGGCGTGCACGACGATAACGATGCCAGTCATAGCAGCAAGTTCAGCCGGCGGCGCTTTCCAGCGCCACGGCGAACATCTCCGGTACGTTGAAGCCCGTCTGTTCGGTAATCTCGACAAAACAGGTCGGGCTGGTGACATTGACTTCGGTAATGTAGTCGCCGATCACGTCCAGGCCCACCAGCAGCAGCCCGCGGCCGGCCAGCCGGTCAGCCACCGTGCGCGCCAGGTGCAGGTCGCGCTCGGACAGCGGCTGGGCCACGCCCCGCCCGCCGGCGGCCAGGTTGCCGCGCGTCTCGCCGGCCAGCGGTATGCGCGCCAGCGAATACGGCACCGGCTCGCCGCCGATGAGCAGAATGCGCTTGTCGCCCTTGACGATCTCCGGGATATAGCGCTGCGCCATGATCGTGCGCGTACCGTTGTCGGTCAGGGTTTCGAGGATCGCGTTCAGGTTGGGCTCGCTGCGCTGCAGGCGGAAGATCCCGGTGCCGCCCATGCCGTCCAGCGGCTTGACGATGACGTCGCCCTGCGCGGCATGGAATGCCCTGATGCGCCCCATGTCGCGCGTGACCAGCGTAGGCGTGGTCAGATCGGGAAACTCGGTGATCGCCAGCTTCTCGGGATGATTGCGGATCGCCGCCCCGCTGTTGAACACGCGGGCCCCCTGCTGCTGCGCGTACTCGAGCAGATGCGTCGAATACACGTATTCCATGTCGAACGGGGGATCCTTGCGCATCACCACCGCGTCGAAGCGCGCCAGCGGCGCCTCGTCGGCCGCGCCGGTTTCGCGCCACCAGTCATGCCCATGGAGGTCGGCGCCGTCGCGCAGCGCGATGGGCGCAAAGCGCGTCCTGACCTCGCCCGCATCGATATAGAGATCGCCTTGCAGCGCAACGCTCAGGGTGTGCCCCCGGGCCTGCAGCGCCTGCATCATGGCGACGGAACTGTCCTTGTACGCCTTGAGCAGCGGCAAGGGATCGATAATGAACAATACGTGCATCTCGGCACCCGATACGTACGCCGCGCCACGAGCCCGCGCAGGCAGGATTGACTAGGCAGTTTGAAAGATGGGGCCGCACGGGCCGCACGCAAGCCGGCCCGGACGCCCCTCATGGGCAACCGGGCCGGGGATGGGATCAGCCTGCCGCGTCGGGCTTGCCGACGGCCTTCTTGCGCGGCGCAAGCACCATGACCATCTGACGGCCTTCCAGCTTGGGCATCGCCTCGACCTGGGCAAGTTCGATCAGATCGTCGCGCACCCGCTCAAGCACCCGCATGCCCAGTTCCTGGTGGGCCATTTCCCGGCCGCGGAAGCGCAGCGTGACCTTGGCCTTGTCTCCCTCTTCGAGGAAGCGGCGCAGGTTACGCAGCTTGACCTGGTAGTCGCCCTCGTCGGTCGCCGGGCGGAATTTGACTTCCTTGACCTGGATGACCTTCTGCTTCGACCGGGCCTCGGCCTGGCGTTTCTGTTCCTGGTACTTGAACTTACCGTAATCCATCAAGCGGCAAACCGGGGGATCGGCATTGGGCGCGATCTCGACCAGGTCCACGTCGCTTTGCTCGGAAAGACGGAACGCATCGGCAATCTTGACGATGCCCAGCTGTTCTCCGTCCAGACCTATCAGACGCACCTCGGGGACGCGGATTTCACCGTTGATGCGTATGGCTTTTTCAGTGGCGATGTTGACGACTCCTAGAAAGGTTAAGCAGCGCTCGCGAGTTGGGTGACATTGCGGCGGGTGGAGATATCCTCGGCCAGGCGCGCGATGAAATCATCGAGTGCGATGACGCCCAGATCAAGGCCACCCAATCCCCGCACCGCGACGGTGCCGTTTTGCATCTCCTTGTCACCAACGACGAGGAGATACGGGATTTTCTGCAGGCTGTGTTCACGGATTTTACGAGTGATTTTTTCACCACGCAAATCAGCCTGCACTCTAAAGCCTTGTTTTTTCAGGCTTTGTGTTATTTGTGCCGCATATTCGGCGGAATGCTCGGAGATGCAGCATACCACCGCCTGCAACGGGGCCAGCCAGGGCGGCATGGCACCGGCATGGTTTTCGATCAGCATGCCGATAAAACGCTCCAGCGAACCGAGGATGGCACGGTGCAGCATGACCGGCGGACGACGCTGGTCGTTCTGGTCGACGTACTCGGCGCCCAGCCGTACGGGCATGGAAAAATCCACCTGGATCGTGCCGCACTGCCAGTGGCGTCCGATGGCGTCCTTGAGCGTGTATTCGACCTTGGGGCCGTAGAAAGCGCCCTCGCCCGGCGAGATCTCGAATTCGCAGCCGGTACGGCGCAGGCTTTCCATCAGGGCGGTTTCGGCCTTGTCCCAGATTTCGTCGCTGCCGATGCGCTTCTCGGGACGCGTGGCGACCTTGTACAGCACCTCGGTAAAACCGAAGTCCTTGTAGACCTTCTGCAGCAAGGCGGTGAATGCGGCGCACTCGTCCTGCAACTGGTCTTCGGTACAGAAAATGTGGCCGTCGTCCTGGGTGAAACCGCGCACCCGCATCATGCCATGCAGCGAGCCGGACGGTTCGTTGCGGTGGCATTGCCCGAACTCGCCGTAACGCAGCGGCAATTCGCGATAGGAATGCAGGCCGGCATTGAAGATCTGCACGTGCCCGGGGCAGTTCATGGGTTTCAGACCGTAGACCCGGTTTTCGGACTCGGTCGTGAACATGTTTTCGCGGTAGTTGTCCCAGTGGCCCGTCTTCTTCCAGAGCGTCAGGTCGAGGATCTGCGGCGCCTTGACCTCCTGGTAGCCGTTGTCCTGGTACACCTTGCGCATGTACTGCTCGACCTGCTGCCACAGCGCCCAGCCCTTCGGATGCCAGAAGATCAGCCCGGGGGCCTCGTCCTGGAAATGGAACAGGTCGAGTTCGCGGCCGATCTTGCGATGGTCGCGCCGTTCGGCCTCCTCGAGCATGTGCAGATAGGCATCCTGGTCGTCCTTGCTCGCCCACGCCGTGCCGTAGATCCGCTGCAGCATCTCGTTCTTGCTGTCGCCGCGCCAGTAGGCGCCGGCCACCTTCATCAGCTTGAAGACCTTCAGCTTGCCGGTCGAGGGCACGTGGGGGCCGCGGCACAGGTCGATGAAATCGCCTTCCCGGTACAGGCTGAGGGTTTCGTTGGACGGAATCGAGGCAATGATCTCCGCCTTGTAGACCTCGCCGATGCCCTTGAAATAGGCGACCGCCTCGTCGCGCGACCATTCCTCGCGCGTGACGACCTCGTCCTTGCGCGCCAGTTCGGCCATTTTCTTCTCGATGGCCTGCAGGTCTTCCGGCGTAAAGGGGCGCTTATACGAAAAATCGTAGTAGAACCCGTTGTCGATCACCGGGCCGATGGTGACCTGGGCATCCGGGAAGAGCGACTTCACGGCATAGGCCAGCAGGTGCGCCGTGGAGTGCCGGATCAGGTCCAGGCCGTCGGCATCCTTGGCGGTAACGATGGCGAGCTGCGCATCATTGTCGATGCGGAAGCTGGTATCGACCAGCCGGGGCTCGGCGCCATCGAACGCGACGCGCCCGGCCAGCGCCGCCTTGGCCAGCCCGGCGCCTATGGATTGCGCAACCTCGGCCACCGTCACGGGACCGGGATACTGGCGCTGCGAGCCGTCCGGCAAGGTAATTTGTACCATCGAAGGAATTCCTGGATTTGGAAACGAAAAACGCGGCTGCCTGGCCGCGTTTTGTCTGGTGCCTTGTTGAGTATTTACCGCAATGACGCGATACCAACCCGACGCATGAAATCATTAACGCGACTGAGTGCGGAAGATTCCGGTCGTAGTTCGTGTCGGGCGCAGCAGCATCTGGATCGTGCCTCGGATATGCGTCAAGGGTGGCACGCGGGTCGGCATGCCAAACGTCGCCAATTGTAGCACCTTTCGTCCCCGAACCCGCTGCGCCTGCCCCACACTGGATCTGTCTGATTTTCCAACGACTTATCGGACTCCTCTCAAAACCCTCGTAACCTGCCATGACAGCTGAGCTTGTCGCTCGTGACGCCAGGCATAGAAGGAGTCCCCATGCCTCACCGCCTATCCCACGCCGCGCCAGTCCTCGCCGGGCAGGCCTGCGCGGCCCATCCTCCCGCCACCTATCCCTCCAGCGCCCAGCCCGCCGTGGCATCGGCGCGCCGCTACATGCTGCTATCCCGGCCCAGCCGCCGCCTGCGGGTCGCCATCCTGGACGACCACCCCGCCGTCGCGGTAGGCCTGAGCGCATACCTGGGCGAACACGGCGACTTCGAGGTCGCGCTGACCGAGACCAACGCCGTGGCGCTGGCCCACCAGCTCAAGCGCCATCCTTGCGACGCGGCCGTCATCGATTTCTTCATGCCGGCGCAAAGCTGGGACGGCGTGGACTTCATCCGCCGCCTGCGCCGCCTCTGCCCCGACATGGCCGTGATCACGATTTCGGCCGGCAAGGCGCACGAAACCGAGTACGCGGCCTTCCGCGCCGGCGCCAACGGTTTCCTGCCCAAGGGCGCGCCGCTGAGCCTGCTGGCCGAACTGATCCGCACGACCGTCGTGAGCCGACGGGCGTTCTTCAGCGCCCGCACAGGCCAGTTGCGCGCCACCATCCCCGACCCGCCAGACTCCCGGCTCACCAATGCCGAGCGTGAAATCCTGCGCCAAATCGCGCAGGGCTTTTCCGTAACCCAGATATCCGGCCGCCTATTGCGCAGCAAGAAAACGGTCAGCACCCACAAGCGCCGCGCCATGAAGAAACTGGGCCTGGCCGACGACCTCGCGCTGGCCCTGTACCTGAGCGAGAAATTCGAGCAAAACGTCTATGGCTGAATCCCATGGCCAAGCACCATCAAGCCTCCGGGACCCTCTGCGTTCAATGGCTATGCCCTGGCCCGGCGCAGCAACGCGCCCTGCTGGAACTGGCGCTGCGCTGCCTGCGCGACGACCGTCTCGAAATCCGCCGCGCTTTACGCCAGCGCGACAATGCCACGGTACGCGAGCGCCTGCATCGGGCCAAGGGCGCCATCTGCACCCTCTGGCCCGACCCCGAAACGCTGGCGCGCCTGGAGGCCGTGCACCGGCAGCTGCCCAGGCGCGGCAGCCAGCTGTGGAGCCAGGCCGCGGCGCTGGAAAGCCGTCTGCTGCAACTCGAGCAGGCCATGCTGGCCAGCCTGGATGCGCTGGGCGGCGACCCCATGGCGCAGGAGCAGCAGCCCGCGCCGCCCTAGACGATGCGCGAATAGCTTGCGGCCGGCGCGGCCTCGCGCAGGTAGCGATCGAACGTCATGGCGACCGCCCGCACGAAATACCACCCCAGTTCGGTTACCTGTATCACCTCGGCGTCCAGGGTCACCAGCCCCAGTCCGGCCAGCTCCCGCAGGCGGGCCAGTTCAGGCCCGAACGCCGCGCTGGCGGGCGCGCCGGCCGACCCACCCAGCTCGGCCAGCGCCAGCCGGCCCCGGCACATCACCGCCATGATCAGCCGGCGCCGGAGCTCGTCGTCGGCCGACAGGCGCAGGCCCCGCTCGATGGGCAGCCGCGCCTGCGCTAGCGCACCGTAGTAGGCGTCCAGCGTCTTGACGTTCTGGCTGTACACGTTCCCCACCTTGCCGATGGCGGACACGCCCAGGGCAATCAGGTCGCCGTCGGGCTGCGCGGTGTAACCCTGGAAATTGCGATGCAGCCTGCCCTCGCGCCGGGCGACGGCCAGGGCATCGTCCGGCAGGGCGAAATGGTCCATGCCGATGTAGACATACCCAAGCTCGAGAAAGCCCGCGATGGCGTCGCCCAGCAGGCCGACACGGGTGCTCGCGTCGGGCAGGTCCGCGGCCAGGATGCGGCGCTGCGGCGCGAAACGTTGCGGCAGGTGCGCGTAGGCATACAGGGCGATGCGATCCGGCCGCAGCTCGCCCACCTGCTCAACGGTACGAGCGAACGAGGCCAGCGTCTGATGAGGCAGGCCGTAGATCAGGTCCACGTTGATCGATCCGAACCCCAGCTCGCGGGCGGCCAGCATCAGCTGCCGGACGTCCTCGAACGGCTGCACCCGGTGCACCGCCTGCTGCACCCGGGGATCGAAATCCTGCACGCCGAAACTGAGGCGGTTGAAACCCAGCTCGCGCAGGTGCGCCAGCCGGCCGCGGTCGGCCGTGCGCGGGTCCACTTCGATCGACACTTCCGCGTCCGGCGTCAGGGTGAAGGCGCCGCGCAGCATCGCCATCAAGCGCGTCAACTCGGCGTCGGACAGGAACGTCGGCGTTCCGCCGCCCAGATGCAGGTGCGACACCGGCTCGCCGCTGCCCAGCGCCTCCACCTGGAGAGCAAGCTCCTGGCCCAGGGCATCCAGATAGGGCGCGGCGCGCTCATGATGCCGCGTCACGACCTTGTTGCAGGCGCAGTAGTAACAGACCGAATCGCAGAACGGCACGTGCACGTACAGCGACATCGGTTCGCCGCGGCGCGAGGCCGTCCGCTCGGCCAGAGCCTGGTGGTAGTCGCGCGCGCCGAAGCCGTCGTGATAGCGGTCGGCGGTCGGATACGAGGTATAGCGGGGGCCGCTCTTGTCCAGGCGGCTGAGCAGGCTGTCCGGAAAGACGGGACGGGACCTGGGCGCGTCGGCAAAGCGTTCGGGAATCAGCGTGTCGGACATGATGACCACATTGTGCGGCTGTGGCAGCGAGCCGGCCTTGATCTGGCTCAAGACCGCAAAATGTCCCCGAATCTGCCGGCGCGGCAAAACAACGGTGGCCGGCGACATGCGGCTCTGGTAACGTCAACGGTCTTTCTTTCCGATATCAGAGGTTCTCCCATGCAACGCGACTTCGATTTGGTGGTTGCCATCCTGCGCACCATCGCCGACGCCGACCTTCCTGCCCTGGCCATCGACCAGATCGAAACCGCCGTCGTCGACGAGAACGGCAACGGCGTCGCCGTGGAATGGGTGGCGCATCACCTGGACATCATGGCCGATGCCGGCCTGGTCAAGGCGGTCGACGGCGGCGCATGGCGCCTGACCTGGCAAGGTTACGACGCCCTCGAACAGGACGACGAGGACGAGGACGACGACGCCCTGCCCATGTAAGGATCCGGCGGCGCGGCGCGCCGCCGCCTTTGCCGGCCTCAGCGCTGCGCGCTGGGCGTGCCCACCAGCCGGTACGCCAGCGCGCCGACCAGCGCCCCCGCGATGGGGGCCAGCCAGAACAGCCACAATTGCTCCAGGGCCCAGCCGCCCACGAACAGCGCGGGGCCGGTGGAACGCGCCGGGTTGACCGACGTATTGGTGACCGGAATGCTGATCAGGTGGATCAGCGTCAGCGCCAGCCCGATCGGGATCGGCGCAAACCCGGCCGGCGCCCGCTTGTCGGTTGCGCCCAGGATGACGAACACGAATCCGGCGCTCAGCACGATTTCGCAGATCAGCGCGGCCTGCATCGAATACTTGCCGGGCGAGTGGTCACCATAGCCATTGGCGGCGAACTTGCTGGCCACCAGGTCGAAACCCGCCACGCCCTGTGCGATGCTGGCCAGCGTGGCGGCCGCCACGATGGCGCCCACCACCTGCGCCACGATGTACGGCGGCACGTCGCGCCACCCGAAACGTCCCGACGCCGCCAGCCCTACCGTGACGGCCGGGTTGAAATGCCCGCCGGAAATATGGCCCACGGCGTAGGCCATGGTCAGCACGGTCAGGCCGAACGCGAGCGCCACCCCGGCGTAGCCGATGCCGACCTGCGGCACCCCGGCGGCCAGCACCGCGCTGCCGCAACCGCCCAACACCAGCCAGAACGTACCGAAAAACTCCGCGCCGCAGCGCTTGAAAAGTGGTTGCATGGTTTCCTCTCCCGAAAGTGCAGCAAAGATAGCCCGGGATGGAAATCACGACTTTCAAACAATGCAAATTTGGCCGATGAGCACGGGCAGCGCGGCCAGCCGGCGGCCGGCTACTTGATCGCCTTGTACACGGTGGCCCTGGACACGCCCAGGTGTTCGGCCACGGTTTCCTTGGCGCGCCGCAGGTCGAGATATCCCTCGTCCCTGAGCTGTTGCATCAGCGCCCGCCTGTGCTCGGCGCCAAGCGCCTGGGGCGTGGTGGCCAGGTCGAGCGCGAACTGGTCGATCCGCGCGCGGATGGCGTCGGCGCTGGCGGGATCGAGCGACTCCCTCACGGTGTCGCCCTCCACGCTGGAGAACTTCTCCAGGATGCTGGCCAGCCCCTTGAACAGGGTCACGTCCACGTTCAGGCACAGCGCCGCCACGTAGCGCCCCTCGCTGTCCTTGATGCCGATCGAGGTGCTTTTCGAACGGCGCCCGTCGGCGAACTTGTTCGGGTAGTTGGCGATGATCTGCGGATAGTTGTTGTCGGCGATGCGCGCCAGGCCCAGCTCGGTGGCGGGATCGCCGACCGTCCTGCCGGAGAGGTTGTTGTGGATGGCAAGAATGGCGTGCCTGGGCGTGCGCAGATCATGCACCACGACCTCGGTGAATGGCGCCAGGGTCTCGCCCAGCCCCGCCGCAATCTGCATGACTTGCTCGACCAAGGCCTGGTTTTCCTTGCTGCCCTGCCTCTTTGCCATGAGTGGTCCCTCGACGATAGGCCGGTATTGTAGCGATCGACGATGCCGCCGCCGCAGCGCGCGGGCATGCCCGATCGTCCCGGCAAGGAGCGGCCGCCTGCCCGCCGCGCTTAGGGGTTTACGCTGAAACCCCCTGCTCGTTGTTGAAAATAAGTCTATCACGAGACAAAATGTCTAGAACAGCAAGCACGCCCGTCGACGGACGCGCGCCGGACGACAACCGCCTGGCCGCTTGAACGCCGGGCCGCGCCAATACACGCACACCCTCTTCGCCTCATCCATTGGAAATCTGCCATGACACTCACCCGAACCCTTGCGCTGGCGGCGGCGCTGGCGCTGTCCTGCCCGGCGGCGGCGCAACAGGCCTCCGAGACGTGGCCCGACAAGCCCATTACGATGATCATCCCGTCGGCGGCGGGCGGCTCCGCCGACATCTTCACGCGCATCACGATGACGCATCTGGGCAAGGCGCTCAACGCCAATATCGTCATCGAGAACAAGCCGGGCGCGGCCGGCTCGATCGGCATGGCCAGCATCAAGCGCGCGCGCCCGGACGGCTCGACCTTCGGCTACGGCAACATCAACACGCTGACGGTCAATCCGGCGCTGTTCAACAAGCTGCCCTATGACGCCGACGCCGACTTCACGCCCGTAGGCGCCATGTTTTCGGTTGCGAACGTCCTGGTCGTGCCGGGCAACTCGCCCTACCAGAACCTTGGCGAACTGATCGCGGCCGCCAAGAAGGCGCCCGGCAAACTGAGCTACGCGGCCGCCGGCATAGGCAGCAGCGGCCACATGGGCGGCGAACTCCTCAAGAGCATGGCGGGCATCGACGTCCTGTTCGTCCCGTACAACGGCGACCCGGCATCCCTGCAGGATCTCACCGGCGGCCGCATCGACTACACCGTGACGAACATTTCGGTTGCCATGCCGCTGGTCGAAAGCGGCAAGCTCAAGGCGCTGGCCATCACCTCGCGCGAACGCGACAACGCGCATCCCGATATTCCGACCTTCTCCGAGTCGGGCCTGCCGGGCTTCGAGAATATCTCCTGGGGCGGACTGATCCTGCCCAAGGGCGTGCCGGAGCCCATCGTGCAGAAAATCTCGGCCGCGCTGAAAACCGTGATGCAAAGCGACGCCCTGCGCCGCGACCTGGGCGCGGCCGGCGGCAATGCCGGCACCGTCTTCGGCGACGATTTCCGCCGCTTCATCGACACCGAGCAGCAGAAATGGGCCAAGGTGATCGCCGACGCAGGAATAGAAAAACAGAACTGAGCCACGATTGCGGCGCCGCCATCCGCGCCGGCGCCGGCCCAGGCAAAACCACGCGGCGCCCATGGGGCGCCCGCGGCGCATGAACCCTTTCACAATGCCAGCCATGCAGAAAACCCGTATCGCGGTCCTTCATTTTTCCCACGAAACCGTCACCTTTCTCGAACGGGACACCGAACTCGATGACTTCGTATTCGACGGTTCACCGTGCCGCGACGAGGTGCTGCTGGGTTACGACGCCAAAGGCTATCTCGGCGGTTTCGTGCAATGCGCCCGGGAATACACCGAAGTCGAGCTGGTGGGCATCGAGTCGCCGCTCTTTCCCAAGACGGGCATCGGCTCGGGCTGGGTCACGCACGAAGCCTACGAACACTTCCTCGGCATCATGCTCGACGACCTGGCCCAACGCGGCCCGTTCGATGGCGTGTACATGGCATTGCACGGGGCCATGGCGGTGCGCGGCGTCGAGCGGCCGGAGGCCGACATCGCGCGACGGGTGCGCCAGGTCGTGGGCGAGGCCGCCATCCTGGCCGCGACGTTCGATCCGCACGGCAACGAGGACGAACAGTTCCTGCAGGCCGCCGACCTGGCATTCTGCGTGAAGTACTTCCCGCACTACGACATGCACTTGCAGGGCGAGCGCGCCGCGCGCACCATGGTGCGCGCGATCCGCGGCGAGTACCGGCCCGCGACGATGACCGTCAAGGTTCCCATCCTCACGCCCACCGTACTCCAATGGACGGGCGGAACCTCGCCATGGCTGCAACTGGTGCACCGCGCCCTGACCTGGGAAGCCCGCGAGCCCGACGCCTACGTCAATGTCTTCTTCGGTTTTCCCTGGGCGGACGTGCCCGATGTCGGCATGACCATCCAGACGCTGACCAACGGCAAGCCCGAACTGGCGCAGCGGATTGCGCGCGACATGGCCCAGGCCGCGTGGCGCGCGCGCCACGACCTGCTCAATGCCGCCCGCATCGAACCGATCGAACGCGGCGTGGCCAGCGCCCGCCAGGAAACCGCCAACGGCAACGCGCCGGTCGTACTGGCCGACTACAGCGACCGCTCCGGCGCCGCCACCTGGACCTTGCAGGAGCTCGTGCGCACCGGCGCGCGGCGCACCCTGATCGCCACGGTGGCCGACTACGAGCTGGTCAGCCGGCTCAAGCAACGCGGCGCGCGTGCCGGCGATGCCTTCGACGAGCAGGTAGGCGGGCGCGTCGACGACTCGGCCGGAGAGCCCGTCCGGATACAGGGGCGGATACTGGGCCACGGCCAATCGCAGGACGGCACCAACAGCCGCTCGGACTGGTACACGGTTGCGTTCGGGGACGGCAATGTGCTGGTGGTCAGCGCCTACCTCATGCAAATCACCGAACGTGAAATGCTCGAACAAATGGGGATGACGCTGGCGGACTTCGACATATTCGTCATCAAGTCGCGGGCGCACTTCCGGCGCGGCTTCGACGACAGCGGCTTTGCCCGGACCATCATCCTGGTCGAACCGCCCCACCCGTTCCTGGGCACCATCCACCTGGACGCGCTGCCCTACCGTAACGTCAAGGTCGAAAACTACTTTCCGTATGGAGAGCCCGACTTCAATCCCTAGGCTTCCAAGGCAAAACGTTCATGCGCTGCGCGCATAGCGATCGGGGAAAGTCGCATTTCCTTTCCTCGCGCTTATCAACTTGCCGGGTGCTACCTGCTGCACGCCGCCCATCGACGACGCCCCCAACCCCGCACGCCAGGCCCAGCACGCGGCCCCTCGGTAGCGGGCGACGGAATAACGTAAGTACAATATGCTTGATTCAGGATTAAAACGTAAATACAATCTGATTCATGGATATCACCTACGACCCCGCCAAGAACGACAAGAACATTGCCGATCGCGGCCTGTCGTTCGAGTTGGTGCGTGGCTTCGAGTGGGCCAGCGCGCTGGTGGTTGAGGATACCCGCCAGGTCTACGCCGAGACGCGCTATCAGGCGCTGGGCAAAATCGATGGCCGGCTCCATATGGTGGTATTCACGGTGCGCGGCGAGTCGCTACGCATCATCAGCCTGCGTAAGGCAAATGCTCGTGAGGTAGCTCGTTATGAAAAAGCCTGACCCCGAAAAGATTGACCGCGACAACCCCGAATGGACGGACGCGGAATTTCGGCGGGCCAAGCCGGCCGCCGAAGTACTGCCCGAGTCGGTGCACGCGATGCTCGGCATTCGTCGCCGTGGGCCTCAAAAGACACCCACCAAACAGGTCGTCACCATCCGGCTATCGCCTGACGTGGTAGAAGCCTTCAAGGCCTCCGGCACCGGTTGGCAGACTCGCGTGGATGCAGCCCTGCGGGATTGGCTGAAGACGCACCAGCCTGGCTAGCAGGCCAGCTCGCCCGCAAGAAGCGCAACATGGCGCAACGGGCATACAACCATGCCGAGTATCTGGCCCAGCGCCGAAAACGGATCCTGGTGCTATTTGGCTTGGCAACGCCAAAAGCAAAAAGCCGCGAAGTCAAAGACTGACGCGGCTTTTAAGGTGGTGCTTGGCACCACTTTGCAGGAATTTGGTAGGCGGTATTGGGTTCGAACCAACGACCTCTACGATGTCAACGTAGCGCTCTAACCAACTGAGCTAACCGCCTGCAAAGAAGAAGAATTATATATGGATTTTTTTCAGCGTGCAACTTGGTCGACGCTTTTTATCGCCGCCATCAGTTGCCGGATCTTGTCGGCCGACTTGATGCCGGGCGCGTCCTCCACGCCGCTGCTGACATCGACCGCCCACGGCCGCACGGCGCGCACGGCGTCGGCGACATTGCCCGGGTGCAGCCCGCCGGCCAGCACGATGGCGCGCGAGGCCGGATCGGCCTGCACGCCGGCCAGCAGGCCGTGGTCGAAGCCCTGCCCGCTGCCGCCATAGCCTGCGCTGTAGCTGTCGAACAGCCAGCCGGCCGCGTCGGCATATTGGCGACAGGCCGCGGCCAGGCCGGCGGCGCTGTCCAGGCCGGGGGCCCCGGCGCGAAAGGCCCGCAGGTAGCGGCGGCCGTAGCGGCCGCAATCCTGCGGGGTTTCGTCGCCGTGGAACTGCAGCAGGTCGGGCGCCACGTGGTCCAGCACCGCCTGGACCTCGTCGGGCCGCGGGTTGACGAACAGGGCCACCACATCGACGAAGGCTGGCACCTCGCGGCGCAGTTGCGCCGCGCGGACAGGATCGACATGGCGCTTGCTGGCCGGATAGAACACGAAGCCGATGGCATCGGCGCCAGCCTGGACGGCGCTGGCGATGTCCTGTTCGCGGGTCAGCCCGCAGATCTTGACGCGTGTACGCATGACTACCGTGCTACCTATTTGAACGCTGCCCCAGGATCGGAGCTTTCGTCTCCATAGATATTAGTTCCATAATTGCTTTCGATCTCGATCTTCACGCTGGCCGGGTCGACGGTGGACTGTCCGCCCTTGTAGTGCATGACCATGCCGGGAAACAGCATGACGGCGGCCACCATGAACAGCTGGATCACGATGAACGGCACCGAGCCCCAGTAGATCTGGCCGGTGGTCACCGGCTGGATGACCTTGCCGGTGATCTTGTCCTTGTAGGCGTCCTTGGGCGCGACCGAGCGCAGGTAGAACAGCGCGAAGCCGAACGGCGGGTGCATGAACGAGGTCTGCATGTTCACCGCCAGGATGATCCCGAACCAGATCAGGTCGATGCCCATCTTGTCGGCCACCGGGCCGAGCAGCGGCACGATGATGAACGCCAGCTCGAAGAAGTCCAGGAAGAACGCCAGCACGAAGGTCAGCACGCTGACCACGATCAGGAACCCCCACTCCCCGCCCGGCAGCCCGATCAGCAGGTGCTCGACCCACAGATCGCCGTTGACCCCGCGGAAGGTCAGCCCGAACACCGTCGAGCCCACCAGGATGAACACCACGAAGCACGACAGCTTGGTGGTCGTGTCCATCGCCTGCTTGAGCAGCTCCAGCGTCAGGCGCCGGCGGATCAGCGCCATGATGATCGCCCCCACCGCCCCCATCGCCCCGCCCTCGGTGGGCGTGGCCACGCCGATGAAGATCGTGCCCAGCACCAGGAAAATCAGGAACAGCGGCGGGATCATCACGAAGGTCACCCGCTCGGCCAGCGCCGAGAGCATCTTCAGGCGAAACACCTTGTTGGCGATCGCGATCACGAACGCCGTCAGCCCCCACAGCAGCAGGCTCACCACCACCTGCTCGTCGACCGGCGCCGTGTCGTTCTCCAGCCACTGCCCCAGCACATAGGCCGACAGCGAGGAAATCAGCATCAGCACCAGCAGCGAACGCCCCCCGCGCGAGCCGTTGGGCTCGCGAAACCTGCGCGCCTCCTCGGGCAGCGCCGGCGCCGCCGAGGGCTTGACCAGCGAGACGACCACCACATAGGCGATGTACAGCCCCGCCAGCACGAACCCCGGCACCATCGCCGCACGGTACATGTCCCCGATCGAGCGCCCCAGCTGGTCGGCCAGGATGATCAGCACCAGCGAGGGCGGAATGATCTGCGACAGCGTGCCCGAGGCCGCGATCACCCCGCTGGCCAGCCGCCTGTCATACCCGTAGCGCAGCATGATCGGCAGCGAAATCAACCCCATCGAAATCACCGAGGCCGACACCACCCCGGTGGTCGCCGCCAGCATCGCGCCCACGAACACCACCGCGATCGCCAGCCCCCCGCGCAACGGACCGAACACCTGGCCGATCGTCTCGAGCAGGTCCTCGGCCATGCCCGATCGCTCCAGCACCAGCCCCATCAGGGTAAAAAACGGCACCGCCAGCAGCGTGTCGTTGGAAATAATGCCGAACACCCGCTGCGGCAGGGCCTGGAACAGCGCCGGGCTGAGCAGGTCCAGCTCGATGCCCACCAGACCATACAGAATCCCGTTGGCCGCCAGCGCGAACGCCACCGGAAAACCCAGCAGCAAAAACAGCACCAGCGTCGCGAACATGATCGGCGCCAGATTGGCTATCAGAAACTCCATGATCAGCGGCCTTCGTGGTTATTACGTTGTTCTTGCACGCTCGCCTCGCGCTCCAGCGCTTCGCGGGCAATCTCCTCGGCCAACAGCTCCTCGGCGCTCTTGCTGCCCTCGCGCGCGGTCGGGTCCGGACACTGCCCGCGCAAGAACCCGATGCACTTGATCAGGTGCGACAGCCCCGCCAGCACCAGCAGCGCAAACCCCACCGGAATCAACAGCTTGACCGGCCAGCGGATCAGCCCACCAGAGTTCGACGACTGCTCGCCGCTCAGGTACGAATCCATGAACACCGGCCACGACAGAACCATGATCAGGATGCACGCCGGCAGCAGAAAAAACACCACCCCGAAGATCTCGATCCAGATCTGCTTGTGGCGCGGCAGCCGCGAGGACAGAATGTCCACCCGCACGTGCTCGTTCTTCAGCAGCGTGTAGCCCGCGGTCAGCAGGAACATCGCGCCGAACATGTACCACTGCAGTTCCAGCCAGGCGTTCGAACTGCTATGAAACACCTTGCGCACCACGGCGTTGCCGGCGCTGACCAGCACCACCAGCAAGGTGATCCATGTCACGGCCCGGCCGACCCGCAGGTTCAGCGCGTCTATGCCGCGCGATAAGGCGAGTAATGCTTTCATGATGGGAATACTTTGAAAAAAGGCTTCTTGCCCGGCGCCTGGACATCAGGCATCCGGGATAAGCACGCGGCCGCTTTGGGGTTGCCAGGCCGTTGCCGCCGTGCGTGGAACCACGGGCCGCGTCCGCTCTTGACGGGCGCCGCGCCGGGCCAAACCTGGGAATTTTATATCCTGTGGCGGTCCGGCCGGCCCGCGTCGCGTCGAAACGGGGTTATTTGCCCCGCGCCACCGTCGCCATGAACCCGTCGTAGCTGCCTTCGGCCACGCGGAACCAGGGGATCTCGTTGTCGCGGAAAGCCACCATGCTGTCGTAGACGCGCTTGAACATCGGGTCCTTCTCGGAGAACTCCTTGTAGACCGCCTGGGCCTGCGTATAGCAAGCCTCCATGACGGATTTGGGGAAGGCCTTGAGCTGCGCGCCCTCGGCCACCAGGCGGCGCAAGGCCGCCGGGTTCTCGGCGTCGTACTTGGCGATCATGTCGTTGGTGGCGGCCGCCGCGGCCTGGGCCAACGCCGCCTGGTAATGCTTGGGCAGCTGGTTGTAGACGTCCTGGTTGACGTACAGCGACACCTGCAGCGTGCCTTCCCACCAGCCGGGGAAATAGTAGTTCTTGGCCACCTTGTGGAAGCCCAGTTTCTCGTCGTCGTACGGACCGATCCATTCGGCCGCGTCGATGGTGCCTTTTTCCAGGGCGGGATAGATATCGCCGCCGGCAATCTGCTGCGGCACCACCCCGAGGCGCGAGAGCACCGCCCCGGCGAACGCGCTGGCGCGGAACTTCAGCCCTTTCAGGTCGTCGACAGATTTGATCTCGTTGCGGAACCAGCCGCCCATCTGGGTACCGGTGTAGCCGCACGGGAAATTGACCACGTTGTACTTCTGGAACAGCTCACGCGTCAGCTTCAGGCCGTCGCCGTGGCGCATCCACGCGTTCATCTGGCGGGTATTCAGGCCGAACGGCACCGCGCCGTCGAAGCACAGCGCCGGATCCTTGCCGAAGTAGTAGTACGAGGCGGTATGGCCGCACTCGATGGTGCCGTTCTGGACTGCGTCCAGGACTTGCAGCGCGGGCACGATCTCGCCGGCGGGAAACGCGCGGATGCTGAACTTGCCGTCCGTGGCTTCGCTTACGTATTTGGCCAGGTTCTCGCCGCCCGTGAAGATGGCATCGGCGCTGCGGGGAAAGCTGGAGGCCAGGCGCCAGTGGATGGTGGGGGAATCTTGCGCCAGGGCGGGGGCTGCCAGGGCTGCGCCACCGGCGGCGGCGCCCAATGTGGCCTGCTTGAGGAACGAACGGCGTTGCATTACGGGTGTCTCCTGGGTGTGGAAGAATGCGCTGAGCGCGGACCGTTTGCGTAAAACGGCCGCACGCGGTGAACCTGATAGAGGGTTCCGCTTTTTTTTCGTCCGCAATGATATCGGGATCGGGCGGTCTTGCCGCCCTGCTGATTACCCTAAAGCGCCCGTGAACGGCGAGAGCAGCATTGTCCCACCGTCGAGTTCGTCAAAACCGAACTCCGCCGGGTATTCGATCGCTGAAAGATACAAACCGTCGGGCATGAACGTGGGCGCGCCCAGCCGCCTGTCGCGCGCGCGCAGCAACGCGTCCATCCAGGCCACGGATTCGCGTCCCTGCCCCACCTGCAGCAGCGCGCCGATCAGATTGCGCACCATGTGGTGCAGAAAGGCATTGGCGCGCAGCGTGAACACCAGGAATGCGCCGCGCTCGTCGATGTCGAGGCGGTGGAGCGTGCGCACCGGATGGCGCGCCTGGCATTGCGAGGAGCGGAAACTGGAGAAATCGTGCTCGCCCAGCAGCGTGCGGGCCGCCGCGCGCATGGCCGGCACGTCCAGCGGCTGGAACGCCCAGCCGGCTCGGCCGGCCCATAGCGCCGGCCGCACGCGGCCGCGCCACAGCAGATAGACGTAGGTGCGCGAGCGCGCCGAGAACCGCGCATGAAAGGCCTCGCTCACCGGACGCGCCCATTGCACGACGATGCTGGGCGGCAGAAAGGCGTTGACGCCGCGCACCCAGGACTCGTCGCGACGCTGCAGATCGGTGTCGAGATGAATGACCTGCATGGCGGCGTGCACGCCCGTGTCGGTGCGCCCGGCGCAGACCGTCGCCACCGGCCCGCCGCCGCCTGCGAACGAAGCCAGCGCGGCTTCGACCTGGTCCTGCACGGTCACGCCATGCGGCTGCGTCTGCCAACCCTGCCAGGCCGAGCCGTCGTAGGCCAGCCCCAATGCAATGCGGGACATGAATCAGGTTCGCTTGCCGCCCGGACGGGGTTCGTCGGTGGGCGGCTCGTCCAGGTCGAGACTGATCGAGTCCAGTTTGCGCGTGAGCGCAGCCGTGTCCAGCGCGGGCTCGGGATAGGCCGCCGAAGCCTCGTCGTCGTCGTCGCGGCGGGCGCCGGCGCGGCGCAGGGCCCAGGCGACGATGAAGACGATCAGCGCCAGCACGGCGGTGACTATGGCCAGCAGATTGTCAGCCAGCCAGCCGGGCATGCCGCCCTGCGTGGACTCGCCCTTGGCCGCTTCGCCGCCCTGCCCGGCCGCGCCGCCGGGCAGCGACAGCCCGGAAGCGTTCCCCGACGCCGAGCCGGCGGCGCCAGGCGCGGCGGCAGGCCCGCTGCCCGCGGCGCCCGCGCCAGCGCTGCCGGCCGCGGCGCCATTGGCGCCCGTCGAACCCGCCGATGCCGCGCCTGCCTGCGTAGCGGCGCCCGCGCCGGCAGCGGCACCGCCCGGTTTGCCGTCGGCCCCGGGTTTGCCGTCGGCGCCTGGCCTGCCGTCGGCGCCTGGCTTGCCGTCAGCGCCGGCCTTGCCATCGGCGCCGGGTTGGCCGCCGGCGCCCGCCGATGCGTTGGCGGGCGCGCTGCCCTCGCCGCTTGCCGTCTTGCCGGCGCCGGCCGCCTGGCTGAGCGCATCGACGTTGGATTGCAGTTTTTCGACGCGCTGCTGCGCGTCATCGAGCGCGCGCCCGCTGGAGGCACGCGCGTCGCCCGCGGCATCGGCCTGCGCGTTGGCGCCGCCCTGTGCGCTGGACAGGCGCAGGCGGTCCTGCGCCGTGGCGGCGCCGGCCGCCTCGGCCTGCGCCGCGCTGCCCAGCCGGCCCGCGCCGGCCTCGCCCGTACCGCTGACGGCCGCGCCGCCCGCGGCCAGCGCGCCGGCGCGGCCGCGATAACGCGCGAAGGCCTCGGCATGCTGGGCAAAGATGCGCCGCGCTTCGGCCGGATCGATGGCGCGTACCGTGGCCGCGTCGGGGATGTCGAGCGTTTCGCCGGCCCGCACCAGGTTCATGTTGTTCTGGATGAAGGCCTCGGGATTGGCGCGCCACAGCGCCACCAGCATCTGGTAGACGCTGGCGCCGGCCACGGCATTGCGCTGGGCGATGCCGAACAGCGTATCGCCGCGTCGCACGTCGATGGAGCCGGCGCTGGCCTGGCCGGCCGGTGCGGGCGTGCCCACGCTGGCCGGCGCCACGCGCGCAGCGCTGCCGCGCGGCGGCACCAGGATGGTGACCTGGACCTGCCGCTGGCCGGCGCCCGAGCGCAGGTCCAGCAGCACGTCGACCGCGTTGCCGGCAGGCGGCTGGCTGGAAGAAATACGCACGTTGCGGCGCGACGCGTCGGCACCCGGCTCGATACGCACGGTGGCGCTGGACAGCGGCACCGGCGGAGTCAGGCCGGCCTGGCGCCAGGCCGCTTCGTCGGCCAGCGAAACCTGCAGGGTGGCCAGGTCGTCGGCGCTCAGTTCGAGCAAGGGCACCACGACCTGCAAGGCGGCGCCGGGCGGCGAAACCACCCGCGCGTGCCCGAGCCGGGCCGCCTCGGCCCCCGTGGCCCCGGCCCCCAGCGCCAGGACGAGGGCCCACGAAAGGGCCTGTGAACGGCGGGCGGGCTGCAGAGGGCGCAAGGTCGAACGCATATTTATGAGGATTCCGTGGTCAGAGCGAATGGCCGGCAAATGCAGGGGAAAAGTGTAATGGATCGGCCACGATTCACAAACCCGCGGCCCTTGCCGCCGAAAACGGCGCGCCTGCGACAAGGGCGCCCGCGGGCGCCCTTGTATCCTGCCATGCGCGCCGGCGCCGCGCGTCAGGCTTCGGCCAGCGCGATACGCAGCATGCGGCGCAGCGGCTCGGCCGCGCCCCACAGCAGTTGGTCGCCGACCGTAAAGGCGCCCAGGTACTGCGGCCCCATCGACAGCTTGCGCAGGCGGCCCACCGGAATATCCAGCGTGCCCGTCACGGCCACCGGCGTCAGCGCCTTCACCGTGTC
The DNA here is from genome assembly GCF_900636925.1 of Bordetella bronchiseptica. Taxonomy (NCBI): domain Bacteria; kingdom Pseudomonadati; phylum Pseudomonadota; class Betaproteobacteria; order Burkholderiales; family Alcaligenaceae; genus Bordetella; species Bordetella bronchiseptica. The sequence goes on along the minus strand of NZ_LR134326.1, from coordinate 1,938,520 downwards.
TTCCTTGGTGTTGGGAACGACCTTGGCCCATTGCGTGCCGGCCGCGATCAGGTCCTCGATCTCGTCGAGCGGCACATCGCGCTTGAGCTTGATGGTCAGTGCCTGGCTATGGCAGCGCATGGCGCCGATGCGCACGCACAGGCCATCGATGGGCGTGGCCGGCGTGCCGAACGCCGCGCCGCGGCCCAGGATCTTGTTGGTCTCGGCCTCGGCCTTCCACTCTTCGCGCGACATGCCGTCGCCCAGATCCTTGTCGATCCAGGGGATCAGGTTGCCGCCCAGCGGCACGCCGAAATGCTCCTGCGGCAGCGAGGGGTCCTGCTGGCGCGCCAGCACGCCGCGGTCGATATCGAGAATGGCCGCGGCCGGATCGTCGAGCAAGGGCTTGACCGCCTGGTTGAGCAGGCCGAACTGGGTGAGCAGTTCGCGCATGTGCTGCGCGCCGCCGCCCGAGGCGGCCTGGTAGGTCATGGAGGTCATCCACTCGACCAGGTCGTTGTTGAACAGGCCGGCCAGGCCCATCAGCATGCAGCTGACCGTGCAGTTGCCGCCCACGAAGTTGCGCACGCCGCGCTTGAGCGCCGCGTCGATCACCGGCCGGTTGACCGGATCGAGCACGATGATGGCGTCGTCGGCCATGCGCAGGGTGCTGGCGGCGTCGATCCAGATGCCTTGCCAGCCCGCGCCGCGCAGCTTGGGATAGACCTCGCTGGTGTAGTCGCCGCCCTGGGCGGTGACGATAATCGGCAGTTTCTTAAGAGCGTCGATGTCGTAGGCATTCTGCAACGGGCCCGCGCCTTCGGCCCAGGCGGGCGCGGCGCCGCCAGCGTTGCTGGTGGAAAAGAATACGGGTTCGATGAGTGCGAAGTCGTTCTCGTCACGCATGCGCTGCATGAGAACGGAACCGACCATACCGCGCCAACCGACGAGGCCTACTGCTTGCGTCATTTCTAGAGCTCTTAAAAAGGTATCGGTAGAAAGAAAAGAACCTGCAACCTGGACAATTTATCAGAATGTGCGCACCGATGTTGCGCTGCATCCGAGAATATAGGGACAAATTGTGCGGAAAAGCCGCAAAAATCGCGGCCCTTTCGCACAATGGACGCGCCCGGCACCGGCGCCGGGCGCTACGGCTCAGCCCAGGGCCTTGAGCACGGCGTCGCCCATCTGCGAGGTGGACACCTTGGTCGTGCCGGCCTCGTGGATATCGGCGGTGCGCAGGCCGTCGGCCAGCACCTTGCGCACGGCGGCCTCGACGCGGTCGGCCTGCGGGGCCAGATTCAGCGAATAGCGCAGCAGCATGGCGGCCGACAGGATGGTGGCCAGCGGATTGGCGATGCCCTGGCCGGCGATGTCGGGCGCCGATCCGTGGCTGGGCTCGTACAGGCCCTGGCCGGCGGCGTTCAGCGAGGCCGAAGGCAGCATGCCGATCGAGCCCGTCAGCATGGCGGCCTCATCCGAAAGAATGTCGCCGAACAGGTTGCCGGTCACGATCACGTCGAACTGGCGCGGATTGCGCACCAGCTGCATCGCGGCGTTGTCGACATACATATGCGACAGTTCCACGTCGGGATAATCCCGGCTGACCTCGATCACCAGGTCGCGCCAGAACTGCGAGGTTTCCAGCACGTTGGCCTTGTCGACGCTGCACAGCTTCTTGTTGCGCTTGCGGGCCGACTCGAAGCCGATGCGGGCAATGCGCCGCACTTCCGACTCGGCGTAGCGCATGGTGTCGTAGCCTTCGCGCTCGCCGGCGAAGGCGCCATCGGCGGCCGTGCGCACGCCGCGCGGCGTACCGAAATAGATGTCGCCGGTCAGTTCGCGGATGATCAGGATGTCGAGACCGGACACGATCTCGGGCTTGAGCGAGGAGGCGCTGGCCAGCTCGGGATAGAGAATCGCCGGGCGCAGGTTGGCGAACAGCCCGAGCGCCTTGCGCAGGCCCAGGATCGCCTGCTCGGGGCGGAATTCGCGCGGCAGCGTGTCGTACTTCCAGTCGCCCACGGCGCCGAACAGCACCGCGTGCGAGCCTTGCGCCAATTCCAGCGTGGCCGGCGGCAAGGGATGCTCGAATTGGTCGAAGGCCGCGCCGCCCACCGGGGCCTGGCGCAGTTCGAGCGGCAGGTCCAGCGCCTTGAGCACGCGCTCGGCCTGCTCGACGATTTCAGGGCCGATGCCATCGCCGGGAAGGACTGCGATCTGATGAGTCATGAAAAATTCCTGTAAGCGGGAAAACAAGGCAAGGGCCCGCCGCGCGCGATCAACGCGGACGGCGGGCCGGCAGGCAACGCGTCAGGCGACCGGGCGGCTTTCCAGCCACGGGTGGCGCGCCAGGCGCTCGGCCTCGAAGGCGCGGATCTTGTCGGCCTGGCGCAGGGTCAGGCCGATATCGTCCAGGCCGTTGAGCAGGCAGTACTTGCGGAACGGTTCGATATCGAAGCCCAGCTCGCGGCCATCCGGCGCGATGACGACCTGGCGCTCCAGGTCGATGTTCAGCTTGAAGCCGGGGAATGCCTTGACTTCGTCGAACAGGCGCGCGACTTCCAGCTCGCCCAGCACGATGGGCAGCAGGCCGTTCTTGAAGCTGTTGTTGAAGAAGATGTCGGCGTAGGACGGCGCGATGATGGCGCGAAAACCGTACTGCGTCAGCGCCCAGGGCGCGTGCTCGCGGCTGGAACCGCAGCCGAAATTCTTGCGCGCGAGCAGCACCGAGGCCCCCTGGTAGCGCGGCTGGTTCAGCACGAAATCCGGGTTGAGCGGACGCTTGCTGTTGTCCATGCCCGGTTCGCCATGGTCCAGGTAGCGCAGTTCGTCGAACAGGTTGGGGCCGAAGCCGGCGCGCTTGATCGACTTGAGGAATTGCTTCGGAATGATGAGGTCGGTGTCGACGTTCTCGCGATCGAGGGGTGCCACCAGGCCTTCGTGTTGGGTGAATGCTTGCATGTTGGAATCCTGGATCAACGGAACGAGCGGACGTCGACGAAATGGCCGGCCACCGCGGCGGCGGCGGCCATCGCCGGGCTGACCAGGTGCGTGCGCCCGCCCTGCCCCTGGCGGCCTTCGAAGTTGCGGTTGGAGGTCGAGGCGCAGCGCTCGCCCGGTTCGAGGCGGTCGGCATTCATGGCCAGACACATCGAACAGCCCGGCTCGCGCCACTCGAAGCCGGCTTCGATGAAGATCTTGTCCAGCCCCTCGCGCTCGGCCTGTTGCTTGACCAGCCCGGAACCCGGCACCACCATGGCCTGGCGCACGTTGGCGGCCACGCGCTTGCCGCGCGCCACGACCGCGGCCGCGCGCAGGTCTTCGATGCGCGAGTTGGTGCACGAGCCGATGAACACGCGATCGACGCGGATATCGACCAGCGGTGTATTGGGCTTGAGGCCCATGTACTCGAGCGCGCGTTCCATGCCGCTGCGGCGCACGTCGTCCTTCTCGCGATCGGGATCGGGCACGCGGCCATCGACGGGCAGCACCATTTCGGGCGAAGTGCCCCAGGTGACCTGCGGCTTGATGTCGCGCGCATCGACGTTGATGACGCGGTCGAACCTGGCGCCGGCATCCGAGTGCAGCGTGCGCCAATAGCCGACTGCCTGGTCCCACAGCACGCCGACGGGCGCGAACGGGCGGCCGCGGAAGTAATCGATGGTCTTGTCGTCGACGGCCACCATGCCCGAGCGCGCGCCGGCCTCGATGGCCATGTTGCACACCGTCATGCGGCCCTCGACGGACAGGCCGCGGATCGTGCTGCCGGAGAATTCGATGGCGTGGCCGGTGCCGCCAGCCGTGCCGATGATGCCGATGATGTGCAGCACCACGTCCTTGGCGGTACAGCCGAACGGCAACTCGCCCTCGACGTTGATCTGCATGCTCTTGGCTTTCTTCATGAGCAGCGTCTGCGTGGCCAGCACGTGCTCGACCTCGGAAGTGCCGATGCCGAAGGCCAGCGCGCCCAGCGCGCCGTGCGTGCTGGTATGCGAGTCGCCGCAGACGACGGTCATGCCGGGCAGGGTCGCGCCCTGCTCCGGGCCGATGACGTGCACGATGCCCTGGCGCAGGTCATTCATGCGGAATTCGGTGATGCCGTACTTGGCGCAGTTGTCGTCCAGCGTATCGACCTGCAGGCGCGAGATCGGGTCTTCGATGCCCTGGGCGCGGTTGAGCGTGGGAACGTTATGGTCGGCCACGGCCAGGTTGGCCCCGACGCGCCACGGCTGGCGTCCGGCCAGCGCCAGCCCCTCGAACGCCTGCGGGCTGGTCACTTCGTGCAGCAGGTGGCGGTCGATATAGAGCAGACAGGTTCCGTCGGATTCCTGGTGGACGACGTGGGCGTCCCAGAGTTTGTCGTAAAGCGTTTGGGCCATGGAAGCACTCTTGAGAGGAACATCCGGCATGCGCCGGGCATACGTCGAAGCGACGTTCGACTCGATTATGCCGAGCCTCTCAAGCTAGTACAATCACACCTGTTATCCTAGTATTGAAAGCACTACCCTGCGCCGGCAAGCGGCTGGCGACGACGCCCCGTGCAAAAGGCCACGAGATACTCGTGGCCTTTGGATTTCGTGCTGTCCGCGCGGCGCGCACGCGCCCGGCCGCTCAACCGGCCGGGCAAACGCCGCCTCGCGAGGCGGCCATGCGGTCAGGCGCTCATTTGTCGGCGTTGGGAAAGAACAACTGCTGGCCATTGACCTGGTAGCTGGCGATCGCGTCCTGGCCCGCCTTGGATGTGACCCAGTCGACGAACTGCTGCGCGGCCTTGGCCTTGACGTGCGGGAACTTGGCCGGATTGACCACCATCACGCCATACTGGTTGAACAGGCGCTTGTCGCCCTCGACCAGGATCTTCAGCTCGCCCGGATTCTTGAAACTGAGCCAGGTGCCCCGGTCGGAAAGCACATAGGCGTTCATCGACGAGCCCATGTTCAGCGCCGGCCCCATGCCACAGCCGCATTCCTTGTAGCCGCTGCCCTTGCTGTCCGAGCCGGTCTGCTTCCAGAACCGCAGTTCGGCCGCATGCGTGCCGCTCTTGTCGCCGCGCGAGATGAAGTCGGCGTTGTCCTTGGCCAGTTTGCCCAGCGCGGCGACGATGTCGTTGCCCTTGACGCCGGCCGGGTCCTTGGCCGGACCGACCAGGATGAAATCGTTGTACATGACCGGGTAGCGCTTGACCGCGTATCCGTCGGCCACGAATTTCTCCTCGGCCACCTGGTCGTGCACGAACAGCACATCGGCGTCGCCGCGCCGCGCCATGTCCAGCGCCTGGCCGGTGCCCTGGGCCACGACCTTGATGTCGATGCCGCTGGCCTTCTTGAAGGCCGGCAACAGGTGTCCGAACAGGCCTGATTGCTCGGTCGAGGTGGTGGAGGCCATGACGATGGTCTCGGCCCGCGCCGCCAGCGGCGCGGCCAGCACGGTGGCCAGGCCGGCCAGCGCCAGCCCGCGGCGGATTGCGTTGAGGATTTTCATGGTATGCGTTCTCCCTTGACGAACAATGCCGCCGCTTCGGGCAGCGGCCCGTTGAAAAACTGGTCCACCGGCAAGTCGGCCAGGATCCGGCCGCGCTCGAGGTAGATGACGCGCCGGGCCAGGCGCTTGACCTGGCCCAGGTTGTGGCTGCTGAAGATCATGGCCGGCGCAAGCCCGTCGCGCGGCCGCGCGAACTGCTCCATCAGCAATTCGACGTCGCGCTTGGCATGAGGGTCGAGGCTGGCAGTCGGTTCGTCCAGCAGCAGCGCCTCGGGCTCCAGCGCCCAGGCGCGCGCCAGCGCCAGGCGCTGTTGCTGGCCGCCCGACATGGATTTGGCGTTGCGGCCGGCCAGCTCGGTCAGCTCGACGCGCTCCAGGGCATGCAGCGCCCGCGCGCGCGCTTCGCGCCAGCGCATGCCGCGCAGCCACAGCGCCAGGGCCACGTTGTTCTGCGCCGAAGTGCGCAGCATGTAGGGCTGCTGGAACACCATGGCCTGGCGCGCGCGCGCCGCGCATCGCGCCTGGCCCGCGCGCGGCGTCACCAGCCCGTGCAACAGGCGCAGCAAGGTGCTCTTGCCGCTGCCATTGGCGCCGACCAGCGCCACCTGTTCGCCGGCGCAAATGCGCACTTCGGCCTCACGCAGGGCATGCACCGGGCCGTAGTAGACGTCCGCGCCACGCAGATCGAACAGCACCGTCATGCCATGCCCCGCGCGTGCCGGCCATACAGGCCGGCCAGGCCCGTATCGCGGCGCAGGCGCCAGCGCCGCACCAGCGCGGCAAGGATATTGAGCAGCAGCACCACCAGCAGCAGCAGCATGCCCAGGGCCATGGCAAGCGGCAGATCGCCCTTGCTGGTTTCCAGCGCGATGGCGGTGGTCATCACGCGGGTATAGCCGTCGATGTTGCCGCCGACCACCATCACGGCGCCGACCTCCGACACCGCGCGCCCGAACGCCGTGATGACGATGGTCAGCAAGGTGAAGCGCTCGTCCCACAGCAGCAGCAGGCTCAGCATGCCCGGCCGCGCGCCGAGCGAACGCAGTTGTTCGCCATGGTGGCGCTCGGCGTCCTCGATGGTCTGGCGCACCAGCGCCGTGACGATGGGAACGACCAGGATGGTCTGCGCCACCACCATGGCCTTGAACGAGAACAGCCAGCCGAGAAAGCCCAACGGACCGGAATGGGAAAGCAGCAGGTAGATGGCCAGCCCGACCACCACGGAAGGCAGCGCCAGCGAGGTGTTGAGCAGCGTCAGCACGATGCCGCGGCCGCGAAAGCGCGCAACGCCCAGCCACCCGCCTGCCGCCATGCCGATGAGACAGGCCAGGACACAGGCCGTCGCGCTGACCGCCAGCGAGCGTCCCACGATGGCCATCAGGACCGGATCGCCGGACACGATCAGACGCAGCGCAATCGCAAGGCTCTCTGACAATGTATTCGCTTACTTCATTTTGTTAATTGCCGGAGCGTATCGCAGGGGCGCGGACCCGGCCATATGAAACGAATTGCATAGGGTGAAGCAAGCCTGTCGCCGCGGGAACGGCCTGCCGCCGGCGCCCGCAGCAAGTCCCGCATTTCGGGCATACTTGCCGCGTGCGCCACATCGAGATCTCCTACTCCCTGGGTCCGAGCGACCCCCGCCCCGCCTTGCTGCGCAACGCGTTGATGGACTTGCTGTCGGCCGTGCGCGAGCACGGTTCGATTTCCGCCGCCGCCAAGGCGCTGGACCTGTCGTACCGCCATGTGTGGGGCGAACTGAAAAAATGGGAACAGACCCTGGGCCGCACCCTGATCGTCTGGGACAAGGGCCAGCCGGCGCGGCTCAACGAGTTCGGCGAGAAGCTGCTGTGGGCCGAGCGCCAGGCGCAGGCGCGCCTGGCGCCGCAGATCAATGCCTTGCGCGCCGACCTCGAGCGCGCGTTCGCGGTGGCCTTCGACGACGCCGCCCACGTCGTGCCCCTGTACGCCAGCCACGACAACGCGCTGCAGGCGCTGCGCGAGCACGCGGTGGCCAGCGCCAAGCTGCACCTGGACATCCGCTTCACCGGCAGCGTGGACGCCATCAGCGCCCTGAACGAAGGGCGCTGCGTCATGGCAGGCTTTCACACCCGCGAGGCGCCGGAACCGGGCTCGCTGGCCGAGCGCACCTACAAGCCCATGCTGCAGCCCGGCCTGCACAAGATCATCGGCTTCGCGCAGCGCAGCCAGGGGCTGATCGTGGCGCGCGGCAACCCGCACGGCATCACATCCCTGGCCGACCTGGCCGCCTCCGGCGTGCGCTATGTGAACCGCGCGCTGGGCACCGGGACCCGGGTGCTGTTCGACGAGCTGCTGGAACAGGCCGGGCTGAAACCCGCGGCCATCGCCGGCTACGAACGCACCGAGCCTTCGCACGCGGCGGTCGCCCACGCCATTGTCTCGGGCAGCGCCGATGCCGGCCTGGGTATCGAGCCGGCGGCACACCGCGAGCGGCTGGATTTCATTCCGTTGGTGCGCGAGAACTATTTCCTGGTGTGCCTGAAATCGACGCTGGACCAGCCCTCCACGCAGGCGCTGCTGTCCATCCTGCGCAGTCCGGCCTGGCAGGCCACGCTGGCGGCCATTCCCGGCTATGCGCCGGCCCAGACGGGCCAGGTGCTGTCGATGCGGCGCGTGCTGCCCTGGTGGGATTTCGCGCGCAAGAAGGTCCGGCGCGCGCGCCGGACCTGAGACGGCGGGCGCCGCGCGGCTTGCGGCCCGGACTTACTGGCCGGGTTTCTGCTCGGCAGCCGGCGCGGGAGTGCTGGGCGGCTTGGCCGCCGTATCGGCCGGCGAATGCGCCCCCGATGCTTCGCGCGGCTTGTCTTCCGCGTTGTAGACGAACGGCCCCGGATCCTTGCACTCGGGCGTGGCCATGGGCGCGCGGGTCGTCTTGCCGGCCGCCTTGGCCCGCTCGAAGTAGGTAGCCGCCACCTCGTCCTGCACGCGGCACAGCCGGAAGGCATCCATTTTTCCCGACCAGGCCGCCTTGGCCGCGGTCTCCTTGGCCTTGGCCGCGGCCTCGGGCGTAGGCGGCGGCAGCTTGGCCAGGGCCGGCGCGGCGGCCAGGGCGATGATCAACGCGGCAATCTTTTTCATGGTGCCTCCTGGCTCGGGACGGTCAGGCGCCCGCCGGACGGGTTGGCCGCTTGGCCGATTTGTCGGGCGTGCGCTGGGCGGGAATCTTGCCCGCCTTGATATCGTCGTACCACAGCTCGTGGTGCTCGCGCGCCCACGTTTCATCGACATAGCCGGTCTTCATGGCCTTGAAGGCGCCGCGCATGCCGATGGTGCCCAGGTAGATGTGTCCCATGATCATGCACATCATCAGGACGACCGACGCGGCATGCACCATATGGGCGATCTGCATGTTGCCGCGCACGTACGACAGGCCCGGGAACACCTGGTCCAGGAACAGGCCCGAAGCCACCGCCAGCGCGCCCAGGAACAGCATGCCGACCCAGAACATGATCTTCTCGCCGGCATTGAAGCGATGCGAAGGCACGTGCGCGCCGGTGATGAGGCCGCCGCCCTTGCGCAACCAGATCAGGTCATCGCGGCGCGGCAGGTTGTCCTTGATGAAGGTCAGGATGACCACCAGCAGCGACACCGCGAACACGGGGCCCACGAAGTTGTGCACGGTCTTGAGCAGCCACGTCATCCAGCCGAACGCCGCGCTGCCCATGATGGGCAGCAGGAAGAACTTGCCGAACGCGATGACGATGCCCGTCAGCGCCAGGATGACGAAGGCCGTGGCGTTGACCCAGTGCGCGGCGCGCTCGAAGTACGTGAAGCGCTCGATGCGGCGGCCGGTCTCGGCCTCGCGCAGCTTCATCGGCCCCTTGGCCAGGAAGAACAGCGCGATCGCCACCAGCACGATCAGCAGCAGGCCGCCGCCGTACGGGATGAGCCAGTTGTTGCGCACCTGGCGCCAGGCCTCGCCGGCCGTGGTGTACTGCGAGCCGGGATACTGGACGAAACGCTGGATCAGCACGCCGGCTTCGGGAGCCTCGCTGGCCGGCAGGCTGCTGTAGCCGGGCTGGCCCGAGTTGACCTGCCGCCACATTGGCGCATTGTTGCCCGGCTGCACCTTGGCGCGTTCGGCATTGGTCTGCTCGGCATAGCCCGGCTGCTCGCTGGCGTCGGGCTTGACCTCGAAGATGTTGGCGCTCTGGATGCCGCCCATGGCGGGCGCGCCGGCGGACGGCGCGGCAGTCTGCGCCCCTGCCGTCGCCAGCAGGGCGCTTGCCAGCAGCGCCGCGAACAGTGACCGTATCATGGCGACCTCCGCTCAGTTGACCCGGGTGTACTCGTTCTGGCCCCGCTGGGCGCGAACTTTCAACTCTTGCTGCCAACTGTTCTTGTCGCCCTGCTTCCAGCCCGGAGCGACGAAATTGCTGCCCGTGCCGTCATAGGCAGGCTTGCCCACGACGCCGGAATGCAGTTCCTGCGGTTTTTCGGTGCAGGCGGCCAGGCCGAACACGGCGGCCGCTGCGATCAGGAGAAGGCGCGGATTCGTCTTCATGGCTTGGCCTTGGCGTCGGCGGCCGGCGGCTGCCCGGCCTGCTTGGAGCCATAGGCGGTGCCCCAGCCCCAGACCTCCGCGCCCTTGCCGCGATGGATCACGCGGGTGCGGAAGATGTCGGCCACCACGTCGCCGTCGCCGGCCAGCAGCGCCTTGGTCGAACACATTTCGGCGCAGGCCGGCAGCTTGCCCTCGGCCAGCCGGTTGCGGCCGTACTTTTCGAACTCCTCGGCGCTGCCGTGCTCTTCCGGCCCGCCGGCGCAGAACGTGCACTTGTCCATCTTGCCGCGCACGCCGAAGGCCCCTTCGGAGGGGAACTGCGGCGCGCCGAACGGACAGGCGTACGAACAGTAGCCGCAGCCGATACAGGTGTCCTTGTTGTGCAGCACCACACCCTCGTCGGTGCGGTAGAAGCAGTTGACCGGGCACACCGCCATGCAGGGCGCGTCGCTGCAGTGCATGCAGGCCACCGAAATGGACTTCTCGCCGGGCACGCCGTCGTTGAGCGTCACCACGCGGCGGCGGTTCACGCCCCAGGGGACTTCGTGCTCGTTCTTGCATGCCGTCACGCAGGCATTGCACTCGATACAGCGCTCTGCATCACAGACAAATTTCATTCGAGCCATGGCAATCTCCTCAGGCCTTTTCTATGTTGCAGATCGTGGTCTTGGTTTCCTGCATCATCGTCACGGAGTCGTAGCCGTACGTGGTGCCCGTGTTGACCGCTTCGCCGCGCACGATGGGCGCCGCGCCTTCCGGATAGCTGGCCAGCATGTCCACGCCCTGCCAGTGACCCGAGAAGTGGAACGGCATGAAAGCCGTATCGGGGCCGACCCGCTCGGTCACCAGCGCCTGCACGTTCAGGCGCGCGCCGGTCGGCGTCAGGACCCACACCCGGTCGCCGTTGCGGATGCCGCGATCGGCCGCCGCCTTGGGGTTGAGCTCGACGAAGCTCTCCTGCTGCAGTTCGGCCAGCCAGGGGTTGGAGCGGGTTTCCTCGCCCCCGCCCTCGTATTCGACCAGGCGACCCGAGGTCAGGATGATCGGGAACTTCTCGTACAGCTTCTCGGCAACGTTCTTCTGTTGCAAGGAGGTGTACAGCGTGGGCAGGCGCCAGAACGTCTTGAGGTCGTTGTGCGTGGGGTACTTGGCCACCAGGTCCGGCCGGGTGCCGTAGATCGGCTCGCGGTGCTGCGGAATGGCATCGGGGAAGTTCCACACCACGGCGCGCGCCCGCGCGTTGCCGAACGGATGGCAGCCGTGCACCTTCATGGTCACGCGGATGATGCCGCCCGACGGGTCGGTCTTCCAGTTCTTGCCTTCGGCGGCCTTCTGCTCTTCCGGCGTCAGGTCCTCCCACCAGCCCAGTTTCTTGAGCAGCACGTGATCGAACTCGGGATACCCGGTGGTCAGGTCGGCGCCCTTCGAATGCGAGCCGTCGGCCGCCAGCAGATTGACGCCGTTGCGCTCGACGCCGAAGTTGGCGCGGAAGTTGCCGCCGCCGTCCATCACGTGCAGGCTGGTGTCGTACAGGTTGGCGGTGCCGGGATGCTTGAGGCTGGGATTGCCCCAGCATGGCCACGGCAGGCCGAAGTAGTCGCCGGTCAGGTCGTAGCCAGTCTCGGCGTCCTTGCCGCCCTTGGCGCGCAGCGTCTTGACATCGAACACGTGCATGTTGCGCATGTGAGCCTTCAGGCGCTCGGGGCTCTGGCCCGTGTAGCCGATGGTCCAGACCGAGGCATTGATCTCGCGCAGGATGTCCTCGACCACGGGCTCGTCCATGCCCTTGACCTTCTGCATCCTGTAGTTCTTGCTGAGCTCCTTGCCAAAGCCAAGTTTCTCGGCCAGCTGATGCATGATCATGTGGTCGGTGCGGCTCTCCCACAGCGGATCGATGACCTTCTCGCGCCATTGCAGCGAGCGGTTGGAAGCGGTACAGCTGCCGTTGGTCTCGAACTGCGTCGCGGCCGGCAGCAGGTAGACCGCCCGGTTGGGGTTGAGGTCTTCGGCCTTGCCCGGCATGGCGGCCATCGCCGCGGTCGCCGACGGATACGGGTCGACCACCACCAGCAGGTCCAGCTTGTCCATGGCCCGCTTCATTTCCAGCCCGCGCGTCTGCGAGTTGGGCGCGTGTCCCCAATAGAACACGGCGCGCAGGTTGGTGTCCTGGTCGATCAGGTCGGGGTTCTCGAGCACGCCGTCGATCCAGCGCGACACGGTGATGCCCGGCTTGGTCATCATGGCCGGCGATGCGTACCGGCCCTTGATCCACTCGTAGTCCACGCCCCAGGTGTTGGCGAAGTGCTTCCAGGAACCTTCGGCCAGGCCGTAGTAGCCCGGCAGCGAATCGGGGTTGGGGCCCACGTCGGTGGCGCCCTGCACGTTGTCGTGGCCGCGGAAAATGTTGGCGCCGCCGCCGGACTTGCCGACGTTGCCCAGCGCCAGCTGCACGATGCAGGAAGCGCGCACCATGGCGTTGCCGATGGAGTGCTGGGTCTGGCCCATGCACCACACCAGCGTGCCGGGCCGGTTCTCGTGCATGGTCTTGGCCACCGAATACATCGTGGCCTCGTCCACGCCACAGGCTTCCTCGACCTTGTCCGGCGACCACTTGGCCAGGATGTCGGCCTTGACCTCATCCATGCCGTAGACGCGCGCGTCGATGTACGCCTGGTCTTCCCAGCCGTTCTTGAAAATGTGGTACAGCAGGCCGAACAGGAACGGGATATCGGTGCCGGAGCGGATGCGCACGTACTGGTCGGCCTTGGCCGCCGTACGGGTAAAGCGCGGATCCACCACGATCATCTTGCAGCCGGTTTCCTTGGCGTGCAGCATGTGCAGCATCGAGACCGGGTGGGCCTCGGCGGCGTTCGAGCCGATGTACAGCGCCACCTTGGAGTTCTGCATGTCGTTGTACGAATTGGTCATGGCGCCGTAGCCCCATGTATTCGCAACGCCGGCCACCGTGGTCGAGTGGCAGATACGCGCCTGGTGGTCGCAGTTGTTGCTGCCCCAGAAGCTGACGAACTTGCGCAGCAGGTACGACTGCTCGTTGTTGTGCTTGGACGAGCCGATCCAGTAGACCGAGTCGGGCCCGCTTTCCTTGCGCAGCTGCATCAGCTTGGCGGTGATTTCCTCGTACGCGGTATCCCAGCTGATGCGCTGGTACTTGCCGTTGACCAGCTTCATGGGATAGCGCAGGCGGTGCTCGCCGTGCCCGTGCTCGCGCACGGAGGCGCCCTTGGCGCAGTGCGCGCCCAGGTTGATGGGCGAATCGAACACCGGCTCCTGGCGCACCCAGACGCCGTTCTCGACCACGGCGTCGACGGCACAGCCCACCGAACAGTGCGTACAGACCGTGCGGCGGACTTCGATCTTGGTATTGCCGATGGCCACCTTGCCATCGCCTTCGGCGGCTTCGGCGCGCTTGACCAGCGCCAGCTGGGTGGCGGCCAGGCCGGCGCCCACGCCCAGGCCCGAGCGGCGCAGGAAGGTGCGGCGGTCCATGGTGGGCAGCGCTTGCGCCATGCCGCGGCGCAGGCTCTGGATGAAGTGCGACTCGGAGGCGCCCGCAGCGGCTCCGCTGGTTTTCTTGGTCAGCAACATGCCGGGCTCCGGTATCAAACGAGGGTGGTTTTGTAGTAGCGCTTGACGTGTTCGCTCAGGCGGTAGCCGCCCCCGGCCGCGGGCGGCTTGGCGGCGGCAGCCGACTCGCCGGACGCCTCGGGCCGCGCGCCGGGAAGCACGGTCGCACCGACAGCGGCGGCGCCTACCGTCGCTGCGCCGGCGAAGAACGCACGACGCGACAAGTTGGGTTGACGTTGCGACATGGCTGGCTCCTTCCGGACAACTGGATATGAAATTCTTTGCATAATGTACCCCGGCATATAGCTTCCGACAACCGCACCCGATGGTGCGGTGCCCGCATGCAGCGGCTTGAATACGAACCGATTTCATCTGGGGCGCGCGGCCCCTGGAACATCAGGCCATCATGTCGAAGGCCTGGGCCTCCACGCTGAAGAACGCGCGCGTGAATTCGGCCAGCGCGCCGTAGAAGCGCGCCGCGGGATGGGCCGCGATCGCATCGCACAAATCCGCGACCCACGGCCGCAGGTGGCGCGCGTGGAACTGGCGCTGCTGCGTCAGATTGGCCACGGCCACATCATCGCCGGCGATCAGGTAGCGCATCACCTCGCACAGGTAGGCGATGTGGTCCTCGGTCTCGGACATGGCCGCGTCGCGCCGCAGGCCCAGCGCGGCCAGGTCGTCGCGCAGCCCCACCAGCGGCTTTTCGTTCAGGAAGCCCGTCAGGTAGTGCGAGGCGAACAGATAGATATCGGGCTTGCCGACGCCGCCGAACAAGGCGTCGTATTCGGCCCGCACCGCGTCATCGCCCATCTCGGCCGCGCAGGCGACCAGCGCCTGCCACGAGGCCTCGAGGAACCCGCCCTGGTCGGGCGCCTGCCTGGGCGCGGCGCGCAGCTGCGCAAGCAGGTCGGACGGCGGCGGCGCATAGTACAGCTGCGCCAGCAGCCCGTAGATCTCGGCGCGGGCGACCTCTTCGTCGAAGCCCGGGGCGGCGATGGCGGCGGAAGTGACGGATACGTTCATAGGTCGGTGATCCGGGTTTCGTTTTCGGCGGAATACAGATCGATCACGCGGCAATCGCCGCACATTTTCAGCCGTTCCAGCGCCGCGCCCTGGAACATGGCGTGGCTGCCCAGGCGGCCGAGCATGGCTTCGACGCCCTTCTGGGTGCCGAAAGCCTTGTTGCACCGCACACAATGGAACGGCGCGCTTTCGTTCAGGACCACGGCCTCGCGGCGCCGCGGCGCAAGCAGCAGGCGCGGCACCAGCGTGATGGCATTTTCCGGACAGGTGGTGGCGCACAGGCCGCACTGCACGCAGTTCTTCTCGACCATGCGCAATTGCGGCGACTGCGGGTTGTCCAGCAAGGCGTTGGACGGACAGGCGCTGACGCAGCTCATGCACAAGGTACAGGCGTCGCTGTCGACGGCCACGGTGCCGAATGGCGCTCCCGCGCCCGGCTCGCCGGCCGGCAACGCGATGCTCTCGGGCGCGGGCGCCGGGGCATGCGCCACCAGGTGATCCAGCGCCAGGTCCAGCGTGCTGCGCTTTTCCTGCACGACCGCATGGCGCGCCGCCACGGCCGGCCCCTGGGCGGGCGCCAACTGCCGCAGCGCGGCATCGAGCGCCTGCGGCGTATCGGCCGGCACCAGGCTCAGGTGGGTGCCCGCATAGCCCAGCCCGTTCAGGATGGCCTGCGCCTGCGCGAATTGCGCCTGCAGGCCCTCCAGGTATTGCGGCGCCTCTTCGGCGGTGGTCAGCACGGCGATATGGCGCGCGCCGAACGCCACCGCCGACAGCCACAGATCCAGCCCGACGCTGGCCGTGTGCCATAGCGCCATCGGGATGACGTTGGCCGGTACGCCATCGGCCTGCTTGAGCGCCGCCTGGCGGCCGAGTTGCTCGACCAGGCGTGCGCCCTCCTGTTGGCTGTGCAGCAGCAGCATCGCGTCCTGGCCGCCGGCCTTGGCGTAGGTCGCCAGCAGCGTGCGCAGCTTCGAGCCCTGGTCGGTCGCGCGCGGATAGGCGTAGGTCAACGCGCCGCTGGGGCAGACGGTGGTACAGGCCCCGCACCCGACACACAGGTTGGGATTGACGACGATGCGCTGGTGGCGGCTGTCGCTGCTAATGGCGCGCGCAGAGCAGATATCGATACAGGCGCGGCAGCCGACGGTTTCGTTGCGGCTATGCGCGCACAGTTGCTGGCGGTAGTCGAAGAATTTGGGCTTTTCGAATTCGCCGACCAGCTCGCGCAAACGCAGCAAGGTCGCGGGCGCCTGGCCATCCCAGGTGAAATAGCCCTGCGGCGGCGCGTGCTGGGTGAACAGCGGCGTGCCGCCCAGGTCCAGCACCAGGTCGTATTGGTCGGTGAAGTTTTCCGGCGAACGCGAGAAATCGATCGCGCCCGCCACGCTACAGGCCTGCTCGCAGGCCCGGTGCGAGGTACATCGGGCCGTGTCGACCTGGTAGTCCAGGCCGATGGCGCCGTCCGGACAAGCGCTAATACAGGCGTTGCAGCGTGTGCACAGGTCCAGGTCGATCGGGTTGCCGCGGGTCCAGCGCAACTCGAACGCGCCCAGCCAGCCCTGCAGGCTGTCGATGCGTCCGCTCAGCACGGGGTAGCGGCGCTCCTGGGCGCCGCCCGCGCGGCCCGGCCCCTGGCCGAACAACGTGACATCGAGCACGTCGTCCAGCAAGGCCGCGGCCTGCTCGGCCTGGTCCAGCGGGCCGATGATCAGCAGGCGGCCGCCGCTCTTGTACGTCACGGTGGCGACCGGATCGGGTTCGGGCAGGTGCGCGGCCGCCAGCAAGGCGGCCAGCTTGGGCATGGCCTGGGCGGCGTCGCGGCTCCAGCCGCCGGTCTCGCGGATGTTGACGAAGCGTACCGGCGACACCGCGCCTTGCGTGGCGCCGCCCAGCTCGCCGAACAGGCGTTTTTCCTGGGTACAGGCGACGACCACGTCCTGGCCGTCGCGGATGGCCGCCTGGAATGCGCCGGCTTCGCGGCGGCACAAGGTGGAGTGCAGTGTCAGCGTTTCGCCGAGCGCCTGGCCCAATGCCTCGGGCTGCAGCGGCATCGTGCGATTGCAATCGCAGATCAAAGTAGTCATGGCAAACGGACTTCCTGGCTGTATCAATCGCGCCGCGGCTCGGCGTCGGGAAGCGGGCCGCCTGCCGGCCCGGCCACGTCGTCGCGCGGCAAGGCGGACTGTATCGCATCCGGCTCGCTCGCGGGCACGGCCGGCGCGGCGTCGGGCTCGGCCATGGCGCCAGGCGCCTGCTGCCCTGGGCCGCACGCGCCGTCCGCCGGCTCGCCCTGCCCCGGCGCGGGCTCGTCCTCCTCGAACAGCTTGAACACCTTGGCGCTGGCCATCCTGCGCACGGTCTCCTGGGGCAGGCCCTCCAGTTGCGTGTAGTCGTCGATGTAGACGTCCAGGCCGTCCATGACGTTGTAATGCGGATCGGTGAACAGTTTCTTCAAGGCCGCGTTCTTGACGTCGGGCGACACGCCTCCGGCCACGAACCGGGAAAAATCCGAATCCAGCGTCAGCGCCCGCACATCGTCCAAGGTGGGCAGCGGCAGGTCGGTTTCGGCGTCCGTGGCCGGGCCCGGCGCCTGGACGGGCGCCGCATCGGCGCGTTCGGGCGCCTCCTCGGGCCGGGCCGCAACGGCCGGCGCGCCAGCGAGCGGCGTATCGGCCAGCGACGCCTGCGCAACGCCGGCAGCCGGGTCGGCGGCGGCCTCGGCCTGCTGGCGCGCCTCGCTCTTGCGGCGCGACCAGCGGCCTATGAAGCCGGCCGGGTCCTGGCTCATGGTTCGCCTCCGCCGCGCTTCTTGGTGGTGCTGACCGAGGCCGGGTTGCCGAAGCGGTCCTGCAGGGGCTGGAAGCTGACCGGGCGCCGGCGCCGCTTGGGTTCCGGCACGTAATGGGCCTGCACGAACGCTTGCAGCCATTGGACGATGTACGCCGGGGCGGGGATCTGCTCCACCGTTTCCTGCGCATCGAGCCAGCGTCCGGCGTCGTGGTAGCTGAGCGTGACGATCTCGGGCCGCGCCAGCGGCTCGCTGGCCACGCCGGGTTCCTCCTCCATGCGCCACAACACGAACCAGCACGGCGCCGGCGCCGAAACATTGAGCAGATACCCTTCCGCGTCGTCCTTGAACAGGCGCACGGTAAGCCCCGGATGCAGCCAGCGCTGCTGGTTCTCGTCGTGGTAGAGCATGCGCGGCGCGCGGCCGAAGCCAGGCTCGTCGGGCACCACGTCCTCCAGCACCCAGCGGCTGTCCTGCCAACGGCTCATCTCGCCGACGATGCGCTCCTTGCGCATCACCACCGCGACTTCCATGCTCAGGGGAAGGGTATCGCTCATGGTTCGTCACCCGCCCGCGGGCGCGCGGCTGATGGAAATGGAAGAAAACTTGGAC
The DNA here is from genome assembly GCF_900636925.1 of Bordetella bronchiseptica. Taxonomy (NCBI): domain Bacteria; kingdom Pseudomonadati; phylum Pseudomonadota; class Betaproteobacteria; order Burkholderiales; family Alcaligenaceae; genus Bordetella; species Bordetella bronchiseptica. The sequence goes on along the minus strand of NZ_LR134326.1, from coordinate 1,920,497 downwards.
GAGTAGTCCTTGCCCATGGCGGCGACCGCCACCGCCACCTGGCGGGCCACGTCCTTGTACAGGCCGGCGACTTCGCCATCCGGGTCGGCCACCACCGAAGGCCGGCCGCCGTCGGCCTGCTGGCGGATGTCGATGTCCAGCGGCAAGGCGCCCAGGTAGGCCAGGCCGTAATCCTGCGCCATCCGCTGGCCGCCGCCCTGGCCGAAGATATGTTCGGCATGGCCGCACTGGCTACAGACGTGCACGGCCATGTTCTCGACCACGCCGACGATGGGAACGCCGACCTTCTCGAACATTTTCACCCCCTTGCGGGCGTCGAGCAAGGCAATGTCCTGCGGCGTGGTCACGATGACCGCGCCGGTCACCGGCACTTTCTGGCTGAGGGTCAGATGGATGTCGCCGGTGCCCGGCGGCATGTCGATGACGAGATAGTCGAGGTTCTTCCAGTTGGTCTGGCGCAGCAGCTGTTCGAGCGCCTGCACCGCCATCGGGCCGCGCCAGATCATGGCCTCGTCGGCGTCGACCAGAAAGCCGATCGACATCACTTGCACGCCGTAGTTTTCCAGCGGCTCCATGGTCTTGCCGTCTTCGCTCTGCGGGCGTCCCTCGATGCCCATCATCTGCGCCTGGCTGGGGCCATAGATGTCGGCGTCGAGCAGGCCGACGCGCGCGCCCTCGGCGGCCAGCGCCAGGGCCAGGTTGACGGCGGTGGTGCTTTTGCCGACGCCGCCCTTGCCCGAGGCAACCGCGATCACGTTCTTCACGTTGGGCAGCAGGGCAATGCCGCGCGGCACGGCGTGCGTCTCGATGACGCTTTGCATGTTGACCGAAACGTTGTCCACGCCGGCCACGCCGCGGGCCGCGGCAATCAGCGCGCGCCGCAGCGCCGGGATCTGGCTCTTGGCGGGATAGCCGAGCTGGGCATCGAACGTCACGTCCGCGCCGTTGACCTCGAGATTGCGGATCGCCCGCGTGGTGACCAGGTCCTTGCCGGTATTGGGGTCAATGACGGTTTGCAACGCTTGCAGTATGGATTCAGAGGCGACCATTTGGGCCTTCGATAGGGGTTCGACAAAGGGGGGCACGCCACGGTGGCGGCCATAAGCCGATCTTAGCAGAGCCCCCCCAGCGCGCACCGCTGCGGCCGACGGGGGGTCGTCTATACTGCCGCCATCGTGCCTGATGGATGCAAGCCACTCTCATGATAGACAAGAACGACATCACCGGCCTGATCCTCGCGGGCGGGCGCGCAAGCCGCATGGGAGGCGTGGACAAGGGCCTGCAGAATTTCCATGGCATGCCGCTGGCCATGCACACGCTGCTGCGCCTGGGACCCCAGGTTGGCGATATCATGATCAACGCCAACCGCAACCTGGCCGCCTACGAGGCCATGGGCGCGCCCGTCTGGCCGGACGCGCTGCCCGATTTTCCCGGCCCGCTGGCGGGCTTTGCCGCCGGCCTGGAACGCTGCGAGACGCCATACATGGTGACCGCGCCCTGCGACACGCCGAACTTCCCGGCCGACATGGTCAGCCGCCTGGCCGACGCGCTGAGCGCCGAGGACGCGCAGATTGCCATGGCGGCCACGTCCGCCGATGGCGCCCTGCGCACCCAGCCGGTGTTCTGCCTGATGCGCATCGACCTGCTCGACAGCCTGCTGGAGTTCCTGCACAGCGGCCAGCGCAAGACCGAGATCTGGGCCAACCAGCACCGCTGCGCCATCGTGCGCTTCGACGACGCCCAAGCCTTTGCCGGCGCCAACACGCTGGCCGAACTACGACAGCTGCAATCATGAACCACGCCCCCACCCCCAGCCTCGAAGAGATCGCTTCCTGTGTCAATGGCTACGACCCTGACGCGCTGCCCATCTCGCAGGCGCGCGAGTTCATCGATCGCCTGGTCCCGCGCCTGAACGCGGTCGAATGGCTGCCCCTGCGCTCGGCGCTGGGCCGCGTGCTGGCGCACGACATCGTCTCGACCCTGAACGTCCCGGCCCACGACAACTCGGCCATGGACGGCTATGCCTTCGCGGGCGCCGAGCTGGCTGGCGGGGCCGACACGCCCCTGCGGGTGGTCGGCAGCGGGCTGGCCGGCGACAACTACCAGGGCACGGTGGGGCCGGGCCAGTGCGTGCGCATCATGACCGGCGCGGTCATGCCCGACGGCCTGGACACCGTGATCCCGCAGGAGTTCGTGCGCCAGGACGGCGACGGCATCGTGGTGCCGGCCGGCGCCGTGCGCCCCGGCGACAACCGTCGCCTGGCCGGCGAAGACCTGGCGCTGGGCGAGAACGCGCTGACGGCCGGCCGCGTGCTGCGCCCGGCCGACATCGGCCTGCTGGCCTCGCTGGCCCAGGCCGAAGTGCCGGTCGTGCGCCGCCTGCGCGTGGCGTTCTTCTCCACCGGCGACGAACTGCGCTCGATCGGCGAGCCGCTGGACCCGGGCTGCGTCTATGACAGCAATCGCTACACCATCTGGAGCATGCTGCAGCGCCTGGGCGTGGAAGTGCTGGACCTGGGCGTGGTGCGCGACGACCCGCACGCGCTGGAAACCGCGTTCAGCGCGGCCGCGGACAATGCCGACGTGGTCATCACCTCGGGCGGGGTCAGCGTCGGCGAGGCCGACTACACCAAGAAAGTGATGGCCAAGCTGGGCGACGTGCTGTTCTGGAAGATCGCGATGCGCCCGGGCCGCCCCTTGGCCATCGGCCGCATCCACAGCAATGGCCGCGACGCCATCCTGTTCGGCCTGCCCGGCAATCCCGTGGCGGTAATGGTGACCTTCTACGCCCTGGTGCGCGACGCCCTGCTGGCCATGAGCGGCGCCACCGCGCAGCCCATGCCCTGGCTGCGCTGCGTGGCCGCCCAGCCCATCCGCAAGAAACCCGGCCGCACCGAGTACCAGCGCGCCATCGTGACGCCGGCGCCAGGCGGCGGCTGGCAGGCGGCGGTCACCGGATCGCAAGGCTCGGGGATCCTGCGCAGCATGAGCCAGGCCAACGGCCTGCTGGTGCTGCACCACGACCAGGGCAACATCGCCGCCGGCGAGCCGGTCGACGTGCTGCCGTTCGACGGCGTAATCTGACGAACCGACCCGCATGACACGAATCATAGGTTTTGCCGGATGGAGCGGCGCGGGCAAGACGCAATTGCTCTCGCGCCTGATCCCGTGCCTGAAGGCACGCGGCCACAGCGTCTCCACGCTCAAGCACGCCCACCATACCTTCGATATCGACACGCCGGGCAAGGACTCGTTCCGCCACCGCGAAGCCGGCGCGACCGAAGTGCTGATCGCCTCGTCGGCGCGCTGGGCGCTGATGCACGAACTGCGCGACGAACCCGAACCCGAGCTGGGCGAGCTGCTGGCGCGCATGTGCCCGGTCGACTTCATCCTGGTCGAAGGCTTCAAGCGCAACGCGCATATCAAGATAGAGGTGCATCGCCACGCCAACGGCAAGCCGTGGCTGTTCCCCGACGACCCGAGCATCGGCGCCATCGCCTGCGATGCCGCGCCGCCGCACGGCACCCTGCCGCGCGTGGCCCTGGACGACTACGACGCGGTCGCCGACCTCGTCGAACGCCTGGCCTGGCCGCTGGACACCACGATCGCGCGCCTGGCCGCGCCCGTCAGCCCGGCCTGAACGCGCGGCCTATTTGGCGGCCTGGCCGCGCGCCTGCTCGTACAGCGGCAATACCTTCTGCGAGGCCTGCTGCAATTCGCCGATGCGGGTACTGGCCGACGGGTGGGTGGACAGGAACTCCGGCGGCGCATTGCCGTCGGCCGCGCCCATTTTCTGCCACAGGGTGACGGCGGCGCGCGGATCGAAGCCGGCGCGCGCGGCCAGTTCGACGCCCATGCGATCGGCCTCGGTCTCGTGCGTGCGGCTGTTGGGCAAGGTGAACATGACTTCGGTCAGCTTGCCGCCCAGGTCGGACGCGCCGGGCGAACCGGTGGCCATGGACAGCACCGACAGGCCGATGCTGGTCGCCATCTGCTGCGAGACGCGCTCGCGCGCGTGCTCGCGCAGCGCATGCGCGATCTCGTGGCCCAGCACCGCCGCCAGTTCGTCGTCGGTCGGCTTGATCTGGGCGAGCAGGCCCGTGTAGACGGCAATCTTGCCGCCGGGCATGCACCAGGCGTTGACCTCGTCGACCGACAGCACATGCACTTCCCATGGCCAGTTGGCCGCGTCGGCGCGAAACACCCCGGTCTGCGCGATCAGACGCTGGGAAATGGCGCGCACGCGCGACAATTGCGCCGGGTCGCGGTCAAGCAGCCCCTTGGCGCGGGCCTCCTGGACGATCTCGGCATACTGCTGCCCGGCCTCCTGCACCAGCGCCTGCTCGGGCACCAGGCTCGACATGTATTGGGTGCGGTCCACGCCGATCGCGCCGGACTGCGTCGTGCTGACGCCGGCGCAGCCGGCCAGCAGCGCCAGGCCGGCCACGGCGGCGGCGCGCAGGAAAGTCTGGATGACGGATTTCATGGTTGCCTCCCTGGGCAAGGCACATGCGCCGCGCTATCCGCCGCACTGGGCGCGCTGGCGCAACGCATGGTCGATGAGCACCAGCGCCAGCAGCGCCTCGGCGATGGGCGTGGCGCGGATGCCCACGCAAGGATCGTGGCGGCCGAGAGTCTGCACCATCACCGGCTCGCCGGCGCGGTTGACCGAGCGCCGTTCGACCCGGATGCTGGAAGTGGGCTTGATCGCCAGCGACACGGTAATCGGCTGGCCGGTCGAAATGCCGCCCAGCACGCCGCCCGCGTGATTGCTGGCGAAGCCTTCCGGGGTGATCTCGTCGCCGTGCTCGGAACCGCGCTGCGCGATGCTCTCGAAGCCAGCGCCCAGCGACACGCCCTTGACCGCGTTCAGGCCCATCATGGCGTGGGCGATGTCCGCATCGAGGCGATCGTAGATGGGCTCGCCCCACCCCGCCGGCAGCCCTTCGGCCACCACCTCGATGCGCGCGCCGACCGAGTCGCCGTCGCGGCGCAGCTGGTCCATGTAGGCTTCCAGTTCGGGCACCACGGCCGCGTTGGGCGCGTAGAAGGCATTGCCCGGCACGTCGTCCCAGCTGGAGAACGGGATGGCGATGGGGCCCAGTTGGCTCATGTACCCGCGCACCCGCACCCCGAACTGGCCGGCCAGCCATTTCTTGGCGATCGCGCCGGCGGCCACCGTGGGCGCGGTCAGGCGCGCCGACGAGCGCCCGCCGCCGCGCGGGTCGCGCACGCCGTACTTGCGCCAATAGGCGAAGTCGGCGTGGCCGGGCCGGAAGGTGTCGGCGATATTGGAGTAATCCTTGCTGCGCGCGTCGGTGTTGCGGATCAGCAGCCCGATGGGCGTGCCCGTGGTGACCCCTTCGTACACGCCCGACAGGATCTCGACCTGGTCGGCTTCCTGGCGCTGCGTGACGTGGCGCGACGTGCCGGGGCGGCGCCGGTCGAGCTCGGCCTGGATGTCGGCGGCCTCCAGCGGCAGCCCGGGCGGGCAGCCGTCCACCACACAGCCGATGGCCGGGCCATGCGACTCGCCAAAATTCGTGACGCAGAAAAGGGTTCCCAGAGTATTGCCGGACATAAGAAGGCTTCGCGCGAAAACGGGGTTACGGTCAACCCCGATTATGACACTGCCGCGCCCAATTCCCGGATCCGCTCGGCCGAAACCGGCCTGCCCAGCAGAAAACCCTGCATTTCCCGGCACCCCAGCGCCTTGAGGATCTCGCGCTGCGCCGGCGTCTCCACCCCTTCGGCCACCACCGCCAGGCCCAGGGCCCGGCACATGCCCATCAGGGCCGACACCACCTCGCGGCTGACGGCGTCGAACTCGATCTCGGCCACGAAGCCGCGATCCAGCTTGACCCAGTCGATCGGCAGCCGGCGCAGGTGCGTCAGGCTGGAATAGCCCGCGCCGAAGTCATCCAGCGCCACCCGCACCCCCTTGGCGCGCATGCCATTGAGCGTGGCCACATGGCGCTCGTACTGCTGGATGAACAGCGACTCGGTGATCTCCAGGACCAGCCGCTGCGCGCTCAGGCGGCTGGCGGCCAGCGCCAGCGCCACCTGCGCGGGCAGCTCGTCGGCGTACATCTGGCGCACCGACACGTTGACGTGCAGGCGCCAGGCCGCCGGCCAGGTGATCGCGCGCGAACACGCCGTCTCCAGCACCCATGCGCCCAGCGGCACGATCAGCCCGGTGCGCTCGGCCAGTTCGATGACCAGCGCCGGAGAAACGTCGCCATGGACCGGGTGATGCCAGCGCAGCAAGGCCTCGCAGCCGTAGATGGTGCCGGTGACGCTGTCGCAGACGGGCTGGTAGCAGACCTCGAACTGATCCATCGAGGAAGAAACCAGGGCCACGCGCAGGTCGTGCTCGAGACCCTGGTAATGACGCTGGTGTTCGAGCATGGACGGCTCGAACATGTTCCAGGCCGCCCCGGCGCTCTCGTCCAGGTGCAGCATTGCGATATGCAGGGAGCGCTCGAGCTCGTCGAAACAGGCGCCGTGCTGGGCATACAGCGCCCCGCTGAGGCGGAACCCCACGATCAGGGGCTGGCCGCGCAACTCGTACGGCTGCGACAGCGCATCGAGAACCTCGGGCGCCACGTCGCGCGCCGAGCGCGGGTCCAGATCGGGCGCCCACACCATGAACGAGTCCGAAGAATGGCGCGCCACCTGGAAATAATCGGATTGCATCTGCAAGCGCTGCGCAATCATGGCCAGCAGCAGCTTGTTGTCTTCGAGGCCGAGCATGGCGCTCAGCTCGGGATGGTGCACCACTTCGACCAGGAACATCGCCCCGCTATATACACGCTGGCGCTTGCCGAGCACCAGCGCATGCACGCGGCGGCGCAATTCGCCCACGGTCAGCGCATCGGTCAGCGCATCGCGTGCCATCTGGCGGCGCAGCAAATATCCTTTGATACAGAAGAAAACTCCAACCGCCGCCAGCGCCATGCCCGGCAACAGCCATTGCCCCACCAGGTCATCCAAGCCCACTGAGCCCCCTATTCGCGAGTACAGCGCCCGGCTTCAGACACCGCTTCTCCTATTTGTACCTATTGCCACGAAATTATGCATGATTCAGTCCCAATCGAATGGGCTATTTGCGGCAGATTTTGCCCTTGACTCCGGCTAGTCAACCGGATTGGCTTGTTGCATGCCTATTTCGTAATGTTTTGAATATTTCAAATAAAACTGACTACACTATACAAAACCGTGTCTTCCGTCCCCCAACCTGCCTTCGTCATGTCCATTTCCCGGCGGCTTTTCCTCAGCGTCGTCCTGCTGGCGGGCCTGCTGGTCATCGGCACCCAGGCTGCCGGGCTGGCGGCGAACTACCGGGCGTCGGTGGAACGCCAGAAGCGCCATGTCGAAACAGCGGCTGCTTCGCTGGCCTGGGTGCTGTCGCAATCGCATACGACGCCCGCGCAATGGCAGACCCTGGCGACCGACCTGCAGCGGCATGGCGGCTATGCACTGGTGCGCATACAGGAGCACTACACCGGGCGGATGATCGAGGCGGGCCAGCTCAGCGAGGCGCCGGCGCGCGCCGACGGCTCGCTGCAGCAGGGCCGCGCCTCGCAGATCGTGGCCACGCGCACCTTCCGCTCGGCCAACGGAACCTATGTCGGCTCGGTCGCCGTCTACAACCCGGTCATCCCCATCCTGGAAGCCCCCTTCCTCACCGAAAGCGTGGCGCAGCTGGTGCTGATCGTCGCCGGCCTGCTGATCTGGTACAGCTATATGTCGCGCCTGCACGACAGGCTGCAACGCGGTCCGCTGAAACGGCTGGCCGACAACCTTGCCCATATCGGACAGGCCGGCGTCGATCCGAAACTGGCCGAAGGCCTGCCGCGCGAACTGCAGCCGCTGGGCACGGCCCTGGTCCAGTCGCACCAGCGCGTCCATGACCAATTGAGGCAGCAGCGCGCCCGCATCGACGCGCTGGAGAACGAGACGTACCACGACCCCGTCACGCGGCTGCCGAACCGCAAGTTCTTCAACGAAAGCCTGCGGCGCGCGGTGCAACGCGACGGCGGCGTCGATGGCCATCTGCTGATTTTCCGGCAGCGCGACATGGCGGAGATCAACCGCCAGATGAAACGCGAGGCGACCGATCAATGGCTGCGCCTGGCCTGCGCGCAATTGAGCAAAACCATCAAGGAGCAGGCCGGCGCCGGCGCGGTGCTCGTACGCATCAACGGTTCGGACTTCGCCGCCCTGCTGCCCGGCCTGCCCTCGCCGCGCGCGGCCGTGCTGGCCGAAAGGCTGCGGCGCGAACTGCGCGTGCTGCGCCTGCCCCTGCGCACGCACGGGTGGTGCCGCTGGGCCATGGCGCTCACGCCCTATACGGTGGGCGAACAAGTCAGCGACATCCTGGCTCGGCTGGACCATGCGCTGATGCGCGCGGAAATCGCCGAGAGCGACGAAGTCGAGCCCGCGTTCAGCCAGACCGGCAATCGTATCGATGGCGAGTACGGCTGGCAGGACATCCTGACGCGCGCGCTCGAACAACACCGCTTCTTCCTGACGCTGTACCCGCGCCAGGACGCCGAAGGCCAGGTGCTGCATACCGAAGCGCAACTGACGCTGCGCGACCAGGATTCGCCCGAACCCCTGCACGCGCAACTGTTCATGCCCCCGGCTGCGCGCCTGGGACTATCGGCCGATTGCGACATCCAGGCGATCCGCATGAGCATGGACCAGCTGGTCGCGCGCGACGGCGACATGGTCGTGCGGGTGTCGCTGCCTTCGCTCGAGCAGGCGCATTTCCTCAAGCGGCTGGAGGACGTGCTGCGCGATCGTCCGGAGCAGGCCGGGCACCTGATCATAGAAATCGACGCACACGGCCTGGTCGACTATTTCCACAACGTACAGGCGCTGTGCGAGATCGCCGCGCGCACCGGCGTGCGGGTCGGCGTACGCCGGCTGTCCGAACAGTTCGCGGCGCTGGAGCGCTTGCACCAGCTGCCGCTGGCGTACCTGAAGATCGGCGGATCGTTCGTCCAGGGCATCACCCGCAGCCCCGGCAACCAACAGCTGGCCGACACCGTCATCCAGGTGGCCCGCACCCTGGACATACCAGCCTATGCCGAAGACGCCGAAGAGCCGGCGGCGCGCGAGCTGCTGCAGGCGATCGGCTTTCGTCTCATGCAGGAGGCCGACAACGCCGACTTCCTGGCGCCTCGCCACAACTGGATCGCCGACCTGCCCGCCGCCGCCCCGGCCGCCGCCGAGGACAACGGCGACACGGCCGCCCACGCGCCCACGCGCACGCGCGCCACCGACGGGCGGCCCTGGCCGCCGCATGAACTGGGCATGCAGCGCAAGCGCCAGGAACAGTCGGACCGGCGCCTGGCCGAAGTGGCGCGCGCGCTGGAGGCGCAGCGCCAGGTCCATGCGCTGCTGTCGCACGAACTGCGTACACCGGCGGCCACCATCAGCGCGGCGGCCCAGTCGCTCGAAATCATCCTGGCCGGCAGCGGACAGGAAGTCGACAGCCGGCTGGCGCGCATCCGCCGGGCGGTGACGCGCATGATCGAACTCATGAACCAGGTGCTCAGTCCCGAGCGCTTGCGCGACCAGGCCCTCACGCCACGGCCCGAACCGATCGAGCTGGGCGAACTCGCGCGCGACACGGTCGAAGGCATGCGGCTGGATACGGCGCATCCGCTGGTCCTCAATGCCGAGGCCGCGGTGCCGGCCTGGTGCGACCCGCTGCTGACGGCGCTGGTGCTGCGCAACCTGATCCACAATGCGGTCAAGTACTCGCCGGCCGACCAACCGGTGCATATCGATGTAGGCCTGTCGTATGGCGCGCACGGCGCCACGGCCTGGGTGGCGGTCACCGACCGTGGCCCGGGCATCAGCGACGACGAATCGCAACGGATCTTCGAAGAGCATTACCGGCGGGCCGCCCACCGCGAAACGCCCGGCAGCGGACTAGGGCTGCACCTGGCGCGCCAGATCTGCCAGAGCCAGGACGGCACCTTGACCGTGCAAACCCAGCTTGGCCAGGGCGCGCGCTTCGTGATGACCTTGCCGACTCCCGGCCAGGCCTACACCGACGGCGGCAACGCTCAGGCGGCGAACACGTAGCCCTGGCCGCGCACCGACAGCACCGGCAACTTGAAACCGGCCGACTGCGCCTTGGCGCGCAGGCGGCTGACCATCACGTCGACACGGCGCGGCTCGAAGTCATCGGGATTGCCAGGCTGGAAAGCCTCGGCCAGCATCTGCCGCGTGACGGCATCGCCGCCGCTTTGCAGCAAGGAGGTCATGAAGATGCGCTCCTGCGCATTGAGATGCAGCGACACGCCATCGGGCCCCACCAGCACCCAGCCGCCCTCCTGCAGCGACCAGCCACCCACGCCGCGCTGCGTGTCGCCGGCGGACGCGGGCGCCTGGCCCTGTGCGCCACGCGCCAGGCGCATGCGGCGCGCCAGGCTGCGGATCACCGAACTGAGCTCGAGCAGGTCGACCGGCTTGGTCAGGTAGACATCGGCACCGCCTTCGAGCCCGCGCACGCGGTCCTCCAGAGCGCCCCGGCCGGTCAGCATGACAATCCCCGTCGTGCTTTGCGCGCGCAGGCGCGTGGCGACGGAAAAGCCATCCTCGCCCGGCACATTGGCGTCAAGAATCACAATATCGCAGGACTGCGATTGCAAGAATCGATACAGGGACGGCGCGTCGCCGCACGCGCACACCACGTTGAACCCGTACCCGCCAAGGCCCAACGCCAACTCGTCGCGAAAGTCCTCATCGTCTTCAAGCAACCCGATACGCAGGAGTCCATCTGCAACCAGCATAGGCACCTCAACTCGGAAACCATCGGATCGGCCGCATTGGAAAACCATTCCGCGCAGCGCGACGCGTTACTCGCAAATTATTACAAATTTTACTTATATTTGGGAGGATTTTCCCGAGTTTATTTCTTGACGTGAATCAATCAGGACGAACAACTGACTTCCAGCCCAGCTGCCCAGTCTGGTGCCAATCCGGCGTATGCGTCGTACCCTGGCTGCTGTTTGTAGGGATTACGCAACAGTTTGAGCAGAATATCGATCTCGCCGGCATCGCCCCTGGCTGCCGCGCGTATCGCCTGCTCGGCCAAATGGTTGCGCAATACATACAGTGGATTGACCTCGTCCATGGCCGCGGCGCGCGCCTGGGCGGCTCGTCCGTCGCTTGCGTGGCGCGCAGCCAGCCGGTCGTACCAGGCGCCGGCGGCCGCCCGATCGATGAACAGGTCCTCGAACGGCTGGCGCTGCCCGCGCACCGCCTCGCCCAGGCGGCGAAACGCAAGCGTGAAATCGGCGCCTTGCTGGTGCATCAGCTGCAGCAGGTCATCGAGCAGGGTTTCATCCTCGGGCAGGAATTGCGGCAAGCCCAGCTTGCCCGCCATGCGGCCGTGAAACGCCTGCGTGAACACGGCCTCGTAGCCATCGAGCACCGCCCGCAGCGCCTCGGGATCGGGCGCCAGCGTATGCAGGCTGCTGGCCAGCCTGTAGAGATTCCACAGGCCCACCGACGGCTGGCGATTCCAGGCGTAGCGCCCCTCGCTGTCGGAGTGGTTGCAGATGTGGCCGAGCTGGAACGTGTCCATGAACCCGTACGGCCCATAGTCCAGCGTGAGGCCGAGAATGGACATGTTGTCGGTATTCATCACGCCGTGGCAGAAACCGACCGCCTGCCAGTCGGCCATCAGGAGCGCGGTGCGCCGGGTGACCGCCGCCAGCAGGCCGAGAATCTCGCCATGCTCGCCGTCCAGCCGGCCCGCGCCCGCCACGCGGCATTCGGGGTAGAACCTGTCGATGACGTAATCGGCCAGCACGCGCAGCTGTTCCGGCTGGCGGCGCGCCGACCAGTGCTCGAACGAGCCGAACCGCACGAAGCTGGGCGCCATGCGCGTCACCACGGCGGCGGTCTCGACGGTCTCGCGCATGACCGGGTCATCGGACACCACCAGGGCCAGGGAGCGCGTGGTGGGAATGCCCAGGCCATGCATGGCCTCGCTGGCCAGATACTCGCGCACCGACGAGCGCAATACCGCGCGCCCATCGCCCATGCGCGAATACGGCGTCATGCCCGCGCCCTTGAGCTGCAGCTCCCAGCCGCCAGCGGGGCCGCGCACCTCGCCCAGCAAGTGGGCGCGCCCATCGCCCAGCTGGCCCGCCCATACGCCGAACTGGTGGCCGCTGTAGACCGCCGCCAGCGTATCGCCGCCCGGCAGCGGGGCATGGCCGGAAAACACATCGAGGAACGCCTGGGTGGAAAACTCCGCCGGATCCAGCCCGATCAGGGCCGCCGCCTCGGCATTGGCGTGCAGCAGCCGCGGCGCGGCCGGCGGGCGCGGCTGCAGGCGCGTATAGAACTCGGCCGGCAACGCGGCGAAACTGTTGTCGGTAGGCAGATCCTGCAGGCGTAGCCATTTCATGCGCGCGACCTCCGGGCGGCCCGCTTGGCCGGCCTGACATACAGGATGGCGCACAGGAAAAAACCGCCGGACAACACGATTTCAACGCCGCCCAGGGCCGCCGACAGCGGCGCGGGATCCGACATGGCGCGCACCACGCCTTCCATCAGGTACAGCAGCACCAGCATCGCCGCCCACTGGAATGTATAGAGATTGCCGCGCAGCACGCCGCGCAGCGGAAACGCCAGCGGCAAGGCCTTCAGGAACAGCCACGACCCGCCCGGGCGGATCGGGGCCAGCACGGTTTCCCAGGCCACGCACAGCACGATCAGGGCCAGCAGACAGGCCGCCGCGCCACGGCGCAGCGTCGGGTTGAGTTCAGCATTCATGCTGCTATTATCGCCTGATGGAGCCTCACGCCGAATCCGCCGCCGCCGGACAGGCGGCCCCGCCCGAAAAACGGCGCGCCTCATGGTTCACGCGCATGGGCCGGGTCGTGCGCTTCGCGGGCCAGCGCGCCGACGAGCAGAAGCTGTTGCAGGTGGCCTCGAGCCTGACGTTCACCACCGTGCTGGCCATCGTGCCGATGCTGGCCGTCGTGCTGTCGCTGTTCACGGCGTTTCCCGTATTCCAGGAATTCCGGGTTGCGCTGGAAGACTTCCTGGCCAACAGCCTGATGCCTCCGTCGGTTTCCGACAACATCATGGACTACCTCAACCAGTTTGCCCGCCAGGCCACGCGCCTGACGGCCATCGGCGGCGCGTTCCTGATCGTCACCTCGCTCTTGTTGATCATGACCATCGACAAGACCTTCAACGACATCTGGCAGGTGACCCGCCAGCGCCCGCTGCCGCAGCGCGCCCTGGTCTACTGGGCCGTGATCACGCTGGGTCCGGTGGTCGCCGGCGCCAGCCTGTGGGCCACCTCGTTCGTGGCGCGCGAATCGCTGGGCCTGGTGCGCGATGTGCCCGAAGCGGTCAGCGTGGCGATCTCGTTCATCCCGCTGGTGCTGACCGGACTGGGCTTTGCCGCCCTGTTCGTGGTGGTCCCGAACCGCCGCGTGTACTGGAAGGACGCGCTGGTGGGCGGCTTCGGCACCGCCATCGTGCTCGAGCTGATGAAGGCCGGCTTCGCCTATTACCTGACGCGCTTTCCGGCCTACACGGTCATCTACGGCGCGTTCGCGACATTGCCCATCTTCCTGCTGTGGATCTACCTGTCATGGCTGGCGGTGCTGTTCGGCGCAACGGTGGCCGCCAGCGCGCCGCTGATCCGGCTGGGCCGCTGGGAGATCAACCGGCACGCGGGCGCCCCCTTCATCGACGCGCTGGGCGTGCTGCGCGTCCTGCATGCGGCGCAGGGCAGCCGGCCGGCCGGACGCAGCGCCAACGCGCTGGCCAAGCGCCTGCGGCTGCACCACGACGAATTGAACGCCGTGCTCGAAGCGCTCGAGGACATGGGGCTGGTGGCGCGCACCGCCGAACAGCGCTGGGTCTTGACATGCGACCCGCGTACGACCACGCTGGAACCTGTATTCGACCGTTTCCTGCTCGATCGCGGCCAACCGCGGCTGCGCGACGAGCCCGAAATCGCGGCGGTTGCCGCCGGCGTATTGGGGCAAGGTCCGGACCCGACACTGGCAGATCTTGCCGGGGTGGCGCAAAATACGGATATCGGCCCCGCCGCGGCGGTTCTGCAGCTGGAGACGGGCAAAAAGTAGCAAAGTGGGCGCGCCCAGCGCCCCGGGAGGAACATCATGTTGAAAGTCAGCGAGATTCTGCGCGTCAAGGGTGACACGCTATACACCGCGTCGCCCGATACTCACGTGTCCGTGGCGGTACAGACCATGAGCGAGCAGGATATCGGCTCGCTGGTCATCATGGAATCGGGAATGCTGGCCGGCATGCTGACCTTCCGCGAAATCATCCGCCATATCGACCAGCATGGCGGCAACGTGGGCGACACCACCATCCGCGCCATCATGGACGACGCGCCGGTCAGCGTGTCGCCCAACACGAGCGCCGACGAAGTCCAGCGTCTGATGCTGGAAAAGCACGCGCGCTATATCCCCGTGATGGACGGCCCCACGCTGTTGGGCGTGATCTCGTTCTACGACATGGCCCAGGCCATCGTGGCCGCCCAGCAATTCGAAAACAACATGCTGAAGGCCTACATCCGCGACTGGCCGATGGAGTCGGCGCCGTCCAAGCCCTGATACGGCAGCGCTAGACCGCCGGCAGCGGATCGGCGCAAGCGTCGCGCTCGCGCGGCGCGCCCTGCAGGCTGCGCCATGCCTCGTACAACAGCGACGGGTCATTGGCCGCCAGCCGCACCGGGTCCGACAACAGGCGGCGCCAGCGCCGCGCCCCCGCCTGCCCGTTCACCAGGCCCAGCAAGGGCCGCGTCATCACGCGCAGCGGCACGCCGCGCGCAATCTGCGTCGCGGCGTATTGCATCATTGCATCGACCACCTGCGCGTCGCTGGGCAGCCGTATGGCCGGCCACCATTGCAAGGACACCTCGGACAGGACCCGCGGCGTATGCCAGGCCGCTCGACCGAGCATCACGCCGTCAAACTCGCCGGCCACCGCCCGCGCGGCCTGCGCATCGGCCAGCCCGCCATTGAGCACGATCACGCAATCGGGAAAATCGCGCTTGAGCTGGCGCGCCACGTCGTAGCGCAGCGGCGGAATCTCGCGGTTGTCCTTGGGGGACAGGCCCTTGAGCACCGCGTTGCGCGCGTGCACCACGAACACCCGGCAGCCGGTATCGTAGATCTGGCCCACGAAATCGCGCACGAAGCCATATGACTCGTCATAGTCCAGGCCCAGCCGGTGCTTGACCGTGACCGGGATATCGACGGCGTCCTGCATGGCTTTCATGCAATCGGCGACCAGCCCCGGCTCGGCCATCAGGCAGGCGCCGAAGGCGCCGCGCTGGACCCGTTCGGACGGACAGCCGCAGTTCAGATTGATTTCGTCGTAGCCCCACTGGCGGCCCAGCCGCGCGGCCTGCGCCAGCGCATCGGGCTCGCTGCCGCCCAGCTGCAGGGCCACCGGATGCTCGGCGGCATCGAAATCCAGGTGCCGCGCCACATCGCCATGCAACAGCGCGCCGGTCGTGATCATCTCGGTGTACAGACGCGCGCGCGGCGCCAGCAGCCGGTGGAAATAGCGGCAATGGCGGTCGGTCACGTCTATCATCGGGGCGACGCACAGTCGCCAGTCGGGAGAGCTCAAGAATCACTCGCAGGGCAAAAACATGCCGTATTTTACGGCCTGCGGGCCGGGCCGCCGGCCGCGGCCACGCGTCCGGTGGTCTACAATCCCCGCGCAGCGCAGCGATAAGCGTCCCTCCAACCCCTCACCCCGCAGATCAATGGCCGTTTTCACTTCCGTTTCCGACCAGGACGCCCGCACCCTGCTGGCCCGCTTCGACCTCGGAGACCTGGTTTCGCTGCGCGGCATCACCGCCGGCATCGAAAACACCAACTTCTTCCTGAATACGACCCGCGGCGAGTACGTACTGACGCTGTTCGAGGTGCTGACGCAGGAACAGCTGCCGTTCTACATCGAACTGATGTACCACCTGGCCGCGCGCGGCATCCCCGTCCCCCAGCCGCAGACGCTGCGCGACGGCACGCGGCTGACCACCCTGCACGGCAAGCCCTGCGCCATCGTCACCCGCCTGCCGGGCGGCTACGAGCCCGCTCCGGGCCCGGACCACTGCCGCCTGGCGGGCGCCACGCTGGCGCGCGCCCACCTGGCCGGCCAGGACTTCCCGCTGCGCCAGCCCAACCTGCGCGGACTGCCCTGGTGGCAGGCCACGGCGCCCAAGGTGCTGCCGTTCCTCGAGCCCGGGCAGGCGCGCCTGCTCGAGGCCGAGCTGGCGGACCAGCAGGCCCATGCCGCCACCGCGCTGTGGCAATCGCTGCCATCCGGCCCGGCCCATTGCGATCTGTTCCGCGACAACGTGCTGTTTGCCGGCACCTTCGACGACCCGCTCATGGGCGGCTTCATCGATTTCTATTTCGCGGGCTGCGATACGTGGCTGTTCGACGTGGCGGTCAGCGTCAACGATTGGTGCATCGTGCGCGACACCGGCGAATTCGTGCCCGAACTGGTACACGGCTGGCTGCAGGCCTACGCCGAGGTCCGCCCGTTTACGGATGCGGAACGCCAGGCCTGGCCAGTCATGCTGCGCGCCGCCGCGCTGCGCTTCTGGCTGTCACGCCTGTACGATTTCTACCTGCCCCGTCCCGCCCAGACCCTCAAGCCGCACGATCCGCGGCACTTCGAAAGAGTGTTGCAAGCGCGCCACCGCCATCCGGCCCCCGACTTGCCCAAATCGGAGGCAGCCGCATAATGTTGGTTGAGTGTTCTGTCCCCGTCCATTCGTAGCGAAACCTATGCAAGCAGTATCTCTACCTGCGATTTCCGGCTGGCAATGGGTGCGTGACGGCCTGCGCCTGTTCATGAAACAACCGCTGGCCATGTTCACCTGGGCGATGGCGATCAGCCTGTTGCTGCTGTTCGCCACCTACACGCCACTGGTGGGCCCCCTGCTGTTCGTGGCGCTGATGCCCAGCATCACGCTGATGACCTTGTCGGCCTGCAAGCACGTCGAAGCCGGCCGCGTCATGCTGCCCTCGATGTGGTTGCAGCCGCTGAAAAAGCCCGGCGTATTCAAGAAACTGTTCCTCATGGGCATGCTGTACGTCGGGCTATGCCTGGCCGCCGGCCTGCTGGCGTTCCTGCCGTTTTCCAGTTCGCTGGCCGAAGGCGTCCGCATGGCCTCGGCCAACAACCTCGCGCCCATCATGACGGCCATGCGCGCGCCGCTGCTGGTGTTCACCGCGCTTTACGTGATCATCGCCGCCGTGTTCTGGCATGCTCCCGTGCTGGTGGGCTGGCACGGCCTGCGGCTGTTGCAGGCGCTGTTCTTCTCGGGTATTGCCTGCTGGCGCAACAAATGGCCGTTCCTGGTGTACGGCGTGGTCTGGATCCTGGTGTTCCTGTTCATCGACCTGTGCATCGGCCTGCTGATCGGCATGGGCGTGCCCGACACGCTGGCCGGCACCTTGCAGGTTCCCGTCACCATCATCGCGGGCGGCGTGCTGTATTGCAGCTTCTACCCTGCCTATACCTCCGTGTTCGGGGTCAATGACGCCCACGCGGGTCTCGACAACAGCGACAGCGCGCACGCATAGCGCGCCGCGCCAGGGCCTCAGCCCGCGCACCAGCCGCAACACGCGGCCGTCGCGGCCGACGAACGCCACGTCGATGGCATAGGCCATGCCCCAGGTATGGACAGCCCGGCATGGCGCCAGCAGCAGGCCGCTGCGCGGCCCCGGAGGACGGCGCCGGCCCAGCAACCCGACCAGCCGTCCACGCCAGCCGCGTGCGCGCGCCAGCCGCAGGCGCAGGCGCATCACAGGCCACCCTGCAACAACGCGTACCCGATCGGGAATGCCAGCACGATGAACGTGCACGGGAAGATGCACGCGATCAACGGCAACAGCATCTTGACCGGCGCCTCCATGGCCAGGCGTTCGGCCCGCTGATGGCGTTCTGCGCGATAGCGCGTGGCCAGGCCGCGCAACATGGGCCCCAGGCTCATGCCCTGCGCGTCGGCATGCGCCAGCGCCCCTACCCAGGCCCGCACGGGCGGACTGTCGGCCCGCGCCGCCAGCGCCTGCATGGCCTGGCGGCGCGGCATGCCGGCACGCATATCGCACAGGGCCTGGACCAGCAGCTCGCGCAGCGGGCCCGGCGGCCCGTGACTGGCGGCCTGCTGCAAGGCGCCGTGCATGCCGAGGCCCGCTTCGGCGCACAAGGTCATGAGGTCGAGGATGAATGGCAGTTCGCGCGCGATACGCTGTCGCCGCCGCGCCGCGCAGCGGCGCAGCCACAGCGCCGGCCAGGCGCCTGCCGCGCAGGCGGCTGGGGCAAGCGGCAGCCATGCCCGCCAGCCATCGGCCAGGCTGGCGGCTGTCATGGCGACGACGCCCCCTAGCCAGGCCATCCACAGGCTCAAGGCCGCCACCTCGCACGGGCGCACCAGGCCATCGCAGCCCGCCCTGACGATGGCCCGCTCGATGACGGCGCGCATGCGCCATGACAGCAGACGGTCGCACCATGGCAGCAACGGCCCCAGCCAGGGCCTGCAGCAGCGCCAGGCGCGCGGCAGGCGCCACGCCGGCGGGCCGGGGGCGGGCTCGGGCCCGCACGCCGCCGCCCAACCCGCGCCGCACCACCCGCGCAACAGGGCGAGGCACGCCCAGCCTGCCGCCACGCCCGCCACGCTCGCCGCCAACCACAGCCACATGCCCGGCTCCTCAAACGTCGATGGCGACGATGCGGCGGATCAGCCAGATGCCGGTCCCTTCCAGCACGACGATCAGGGCCAGCGCCGCCCACCCGTACAACGTATGCCACAGCGCCGCCATCGCCTCGGGCTGCAGGCGTCCGAGCACGCCCATCAGGACGGGCGGCAAGGCGCCGACGATCCAGGCCTGCATGCGTCCCTGGGCGCACAGGGCGCGCACGCGATCCTGCAACTGCAGCCGGGCCGATACCGTCTGGGCAATGCCTTCCAGGGTCTCGGCCAGATTGCCGCCGGTGTGGGCCGCCACGCGCAAGGCCGCCGCAACCAGCGCCATCGACTCGAACGAGGCGCGGCGCGCCAGGCGCGCGAGCGCCGCGTCGAACGACACGCCCATGCGCTGCTCGCGCAACAGCAGCCCGAACTCCTGGGCCAACGGCGCCTCGCCATGCTCCACCAGCTGGCGCAACGCCGCGGCAATGCCGGCGCCGGCGCGCAAGGCGCACGCCATGGCCACCAATGCCCCCGGCAGCTGCCGCTCGAGCTGGCGCAGGCGGCGTCGCCGCGCGGCGCCCAGCAGCAGGTGCGGCAAGCGCAGCAAGGCCACGGCGGCCACCGCCGCCAGCCAGGCGCTACCCGAAAATACCCAGGCCGCCGCCGCGCCCGCGGCCGCCATCGCCAGCGCCGCCGCCCACAACTGCGCCGGGTCGACGAACAGGAATACTTCGCTCAAGTGCGCCCCGGCCTGTTGCGTGTACACGGCGCGATAGCGCCTTGCCGCGGGTCCCGACCAGGCCAGTACCCGCCAGGCCAGCCATGCCGCCGCCGCCATCGCCATGCCCATGGCCAGCCAGATCATGGCGCCGGCTCCGGCTGCCCCGTGAACGGGCCGCGCGCCCATGCGCCATCCGCCAGGACGGGCGCATCGCCCGCGATGAAGCCGTGCCGCGCATCGTAGCGAAACAGCTCCTGGGTCTGGATGCGGCCGCTTTCCATGCCGGCGATCTCGACGATCGCCGTCACGATGCGCCGCCCGTCGGCCATGCGCGCCTGCTGCACGATGATGTCGATGCTGGCTGCAATATGCTCGCGCACCACCGGCAGCGGCAGATCCAGCCCGGCCATCAGCGTCATGGCCTCCAGCCGCGCCAGGGCATCACGCGGCGTATTGGCATGCAGCGTCGTCAACGAGCCCTCGTGGCCGGTGTTCATGGCCGTCAGCATGTCGAAGGCCTCTGCGCCGCGGCACTCGCCCACCACGATGCGATCAGGCCGCATGCGCAAGGCGTTGCGCACCAGGTCGCGGATGTCGACGCGGCCCCGGCCCTCCGCATTGGCGGGACGGGCCTCCAGCGCCACCAGATGCGCATGGTCCAGCCGCAGCTCGGCGGCGTCTTCGATCGTCACGATGCGTTCGCCTTCGGGGATTGCGTTGGACAGGATGTTCAGCAAGGTGGTCTTGCCCGAGCCCGTGCCACCCGAGACGAGCAGGTTCTTGCGTGCGTGCACGCATTGCAGGAGAAACCGCGCCATAGGCTCGCTGAGCGAACCGGCCGCCAGCAAGTCGGCCATGCCGGGGCGCTGCCGTGGAAACTTGCGTATGGTCAGGCTCACGCCGCGGATGGCAATGGGCGCGATCACCGCATTGACGCGCGACCCGTCCGGCAAGCGGGCATCGACCATGGGGCTGCTGTCGTCGATGCGACGTCCCAGCGGCGCCACGATGCGCTCCACCACCCAGCGCACGGCCTGCTCGCTGCTGAATGCGGCCGCGTGCCGCTGCAAGCGCCCGGCGCGCTCGACATAGATCTCGTCGTGGCGGTTGACCATGATCTCACTGATGCCGCCATCGGCCAGCAAGGGCTCCAACGGCCCCAGCCCGACGGCTTCGTCGAGCACCGCGCGGCAAAGCTGCGCGCGATCGATGCCCTCGGGCAGCTCCCCATCCTGGCCCACCAGCTCGACCAGACGCTGCTCGGCCTGTGCACGTAGCATGCGGTCGCTCATGGCCGACACGTCCCGGCGCCGCAGGTCGAGCGCCTCCAGCAGCGCGGCATGCAAGCGGCGCCGGTGCGGCAGCAGGACGAGCGATTGCTGCAGGGCGGCGTCGAGATCCTCGCCACGCGAGGCGCCGCCCGCGGGCAAGGCGGCAGGCGCCGGCGAGGGCGCGCTACCGGCGCAGCATGCGCTGACGCGGATCAGGCACGGGCCGATCACGATCTCGTCGTCGGGCAGCACCGGCGCATGGGTGGCCACGCGCAGGCCATTGACGCTGGTACCGCCAAGCGTGCCCAGATCCTCCAGCACGACGGCGCCGTCCAGGCACGACAGGCGCGCATGCACTCTGCCCACTCGCCAGTTGGCGATGCGTAACGCGCATTGCGCGCCGCGCCCGATGGTCACCGGCGCGGCCAGCCGCATGCGTCGGCGAGCGCCATCCTCGAAATGCAGCGCCAGTTCGAGAACGTTCATGGGGCGCCCTCCTGTGCGTCGGCCGAAGGCGGCTGGCGCCATTGCGAACCCGCCCCCCCCGGACGGCTCCAGTCGGCGGACTGGTCGGCCGCCGCGCCCGTGCCCAGCCGCGGGGCTTCGGGAAATGCCTGATCCAGCTGCATCTGCCCCAGCAGCGCGCGGCGTTGCAAGAATGAATCCGAGGGAGAGACGATGGTGGGCGTCACGAAAATGGCCAGCTCGGTTTCGCGCAGGGCGGCACGGCGCGCGCCGAACAAGGCGCCGATCAAGGGCAGCTCGCTCAGCCACGGCAGGCCTTTTTCCTCGTGCGATCGTTCACGCGACAAGAAACCGCCCAACACCAGCGTCTGGCCGGAATGCACGTTGAACTCGGTTACCGCGCGGCGCTTGCGCAAGGCCGGCCCCGCGACCAGCGCCAGCGTGGGATCGACCGAACTCGCCTCGACTTCGATGCGGGCGTGCACGGCGCCATCGGCATCGATACGCGGCGTTATCTGCAAGGACACGCCATACGGTTTGAACAGGGTCGTGCCGTTGCCTTCCTTGTCGGTCGCCCGGTAGGGCAGCTCTCCGCCCGCCTGGAACGATGCGGTCGCGCCGCTGCGGGCCAGCAGTTGCGGCTGCGCCAGCAGTACGGCTTCGCCGCGCTGGGCCAGCGCCGACAACCGGGCCGACAGCAAGGCATTGACGCCCAGCAGCCCGCCTGCATGCCGCACTGCCGCAGCGCCCGCGAGCGGCCCGGACGGCGGCGCCAGCGCGGCCGAACCGCCATTCCAGACCGCGCCGGCGTGCACGCCGCCGGCGGCCGGCTCGTCCCAGCGCAAACCCAGTTCACGCAGGCTCTGGCGCGGCAGCTCCACCACCTGTACATCCAGCAGCACCATGCGATCCCAGCCGACCCGGCCGGTGAAGTCCAGCACCTCCGGGTAGCGCTGCGCCAGGGCGGCGATACGCGCGTGGTCGTCCTCGGAAAGCTGGCTGCCTTCGATGACGATATGCGCGCCCACCGCGCTGCTGCGCGCACGCGGTATGCGCGCCAGCAAGGCAGCCACTTCCTCGCGCAGGCGGCGCCGGCCCGCCGGCAGCACCTCCACGGCATAGGCCTGGCGTGCGCCCCGCCCTGACCAGATATGCACCGACGAGGTACCGGGCTGGCGCGCGAACAGCGCCACCTCGGCGCCATCGACCACGGTGGCGCTGAGCACCTGGCCGTTGCCGACCGCCACGCGGGTGACGCCAGCCGCCGCAAGTACCTGCGTCTCGCCCACCTCCATGCGCAGCACGGCCGGCTGGGCTGGCGACGCAGCCCGCCCGCCTGGCGTCCAGAGCATGCTTCCCCCGGCCAGCAACACCGCCATCCATGGCAGCCAGCCTCGCGCGTGCAACGGTAGCCGGGACCTCATGCTCATGGCATGACCGCTTCGGTATCGCCGGGCAACGCCCCGGCTGGCGCATCGAGCCGATCGCCGTAGAGCACTGGCACTGCCGCCCGGGGCGCGGCGTCGCGCGGCATGCCCAGCAGGGCCGGCAGATCGCCTGCCTCGCGGGCCGACGGCGCTGCGAAAGCCCGGGCCGGTGCGCCGGCGCGCCGCAGCACCGCGGTAAGCGTGCCCTCTTGCCGCGCGGCGACCAGGCGCGCCACCTCCCGGGCCGACGCCCGCAGGGTGATGGTGGACGCCCCCCCTTGGGCATCGGCGGGATCCAGCGCCAACACTTTGCTGCCCGCAAGCAACGGCATGGTGAGTTGCCGCTGCCGATGCGTGAACGAGACATACAGGTCGACAAGGTCGCCGGGACGCGCCGCCGCCGACAGGCCCGGCAACTCCTGCAGCGGCAAGGTAATGGCCCCCTGCCCGGCCTCGAGCTGTTCGGTAAGGGCGGGCGTCTGTTCCGGGTAGCTCAGCAAGGCTGCCTGCAAGGCCTCGCCCGCCTTCACAGGGGCGCGCAACACCGCGCCATCGAGCCGGGCCGCCTCGTCGGGCGGCAAGGCGCCAGCCGGCAGCCACGCCTGGGGCATGTCGCGGACCGCGACCAGTTCGTCGTGCAAAGGCGTGCCAGCCTCGAGATCGCGCGCAGCCACCAGGCTGGCAACCATGGGAACGCGCGCTTGCTGCTCGATGTCGTGGACACGCCGTTGTATGTGTTCGCGGGCCGCCCATGCCGCCAACGACCCGGCGACCAGCGCGAAGGCGTAACCGCCGAGCGCGCGCAAGCCTTGGCGCCATCGCGCCGCCCTCATGGCGCACCGCCGATATGCAGCAGCCGCATGCCGCATCCGTTGGCGTGCAATGCCGGCTGCAGCGACAGGCGCTCGCGCCCCTGCGGTCCGGCGCGCAGCCAGGTCTGCGGCGCGCCGCAGCGGCATGCCGGGCCAGCCGCGCCCTGCAGGCGCCAACCGGACGCGCGCAAGCGCGCTTCGCGTCGCACGGCCCACCGGGCCATCTCGGTCGGCCCGGCGGCACGCCAATGCCAGACCTGCTGCGCCACCGAGACTGGCCCGTCACGGGTAGCAACATCCAGGCGCAGGCGCGCATGCGGCGGCAGCAGCACGTCGGCCAACGGCTGTCGGCTCGGCAGGCCGCGCGGCCAGCACAGCCGCGCCGCAACGCCCTCGACCCCGCCGGATTGCGGCGCCAGGCTGATCGTATGGGTGCAGTCGCCTGCCCCGCCCGCCAGCACCGCCAGACCCGGCAGCACGGTGAGATCGCGCAGCTCGGCGTGACGCGTCGCGAAATGCGCGAGCAAGGCGTCGATGCCCTGCGGGGCGTGAAATACGCGTACCTCGGCCGGCACGCCGAACACCTGGATCTGCCCCGCCAACGCGGCCGCAACCACGCCGGGCGGCAGGTGCAGCCAGGCCGAGGCCGAGGCCGAGGCCGACGCGGCCAGATGGGCGGGCGTCAAGGTTGCCTCCGCAACACGGCGCCATCGGCCGATGCCATATCGGCCCAGGTCCGCAGCCAGTCCTGCCCGGCGTCGCGCAGGCCCCAGGCAGCCTCGACCGGACGCACGCGCCGCCGCGTGGCGGCGACGGCAGGAGCCGCCGCTCGGTGCGCAAGCTGCCAGCCGGCGACCGACCGCGCCAGCCTGTCGTTGCCCGCCCTGGCGTCCGAGGCGTGCCCGGGGCCGATGGCAAGCACCGTGACGCCCCTCAGGGCGGCGGTAATCGCGCCTTCGCGCAGCAGTCCGCCCGGCATGGCCGCGGGCTCGGCGGCTTGCGCATGCAGCAGGCGCGTATCGACCTGCAGCCAGTCGCGCGCCAGCAAGGCAGGCATGCCATCGGCAGCCGTGCGCCCGGCAAGGCCGGCTTGCCGCGCCAAGGTAGCGGTGCGCGGGGCAGACGGCGCCGCCGCGGCCGCCATGAACGCCGCGACCCGGCTGTGCTGTCCCAAGCGCAGCGCCTGGTGGCGCAACGTACCCAACCATGCCACGGCAGCCCAGGCCAACAGCAACATGGCCAGCAACGGCAAGGCCTCGGCCAGGGCCTGGCCCCGTTGCCTGCGCGAGAAGGCCGCGCCCCTCATGGCCGGCTTTCCGGCCCGCGGACCGTACGCCGCGCCGCCATGGGCAAAGCGGCGTCGGCCGCCGCGCGGCGCGCCTGCCAATAAGGCAGGAACAACACATCGGGGCGGCCACGCGCCACGCTCGTGCCCGGCGGCAACGAGAAATGGCTTTGCCCGGCGGCCCGCGCCGACAGGACGATGCCCTCCTCGCGCCGCTGCGTACGTATTTCGAAGCCCACGGCCGCCTCGGACGAGGACGCCGGCTCATACACGGCGGGCAACCCGCGCCCGCCCGGCGACAGACGGCGGGACGCGGCATACGACAACGCCAATGGATTGTGCCGGCCACCAAGCAGATTCCAGGACGTATGGCGATGTACCCAGCGCCAGAAGTCCTGTTGCGAGAAATCCTCGGGGGCACGCAGCACGTGCGGGCCGGCGCGCGTCGCGCCGGAGTCGGCCGCGAGGCCCCAGCCCATGGCGTACTCGCGAAAGTAGCAGCCTATCCAGCGATTGGAGCGCACGGCATGGAACGACAGCGTATCGCTTGCGCCCCAGCGGCCATCGCGGTCCAGCCAGGTGACGCCGCGCCGGCGCAGTTCATGGCGGCGCGTGGGGCAGCGCGGCGAAACGATCCAGTTTCCCTCGCGGGTGAAGTCGCGCGGCTGCAGAAAATCGAAGTAACCCGCCGCGCGCTGCGCCCACCCTCGCAGCCCGCGTGCGCTCGTGCCTGGGACGCGCCGCAAGTAACCCGGCCAATCATCGCGCAACACTTCGAGGGTGAGGCCGTCATCGCCTTGCGGATAGTGCGCGCGCAGGACTGCACGCATGGTCGCGTCGCGCGTGGCGCGCGCATCGCGCGCGAGCGTATCGGCAGCCTGCTGCAGAACGCGGTGCGCAAGCTCATCGTGCGCGGCATAGGCTTGCATGAGATCGCCGGCAAGCGCATCGTGCGCCGCGCCGTAGCCGCGTGCCGCGCGAGGCCCGAACAACAGCCCGATCAGGGCGACCGGCGGATTCTGTGCAGTGCGCCGCGCGGCCTGGGTCTGCGCGAATCGTGCCCAGGCAGCCAGGGATGCCAGATGCGCCAGCGCGACCTGGTGGCCGACCTGGGCGCGATGTATGTAGGCCAGCAGGTTCAGCGCGCGCGCCTGGACCACGGCCCCGCTGTAGGCGGCGGCATCCGTCGCCCGCAGCAACTGCGCCCGTGCGCCGGCGCGCTGACCCAGCCCGTACAGGGCCAGCCACGCCATGCCGGCCAGCGCCATGAGCGCCAGGCCCAGCGCCAATGCCTGGCCCGCCTGGCGCGTGACGGCCGCACGAGTCGGCCTCATTTGGCGCCCTGGGCATTGCCGGTAAACGACTTGAGCGAACGCGCCCGCGTCTGCGAGGCTGCACGGCCCGCCGCCGACTGCGCGGCGCGCGCCTGCGCGCTGCCATCCTCGCCTGCCAGTTCGCGCGCCATGGCCGCGGTCTGGGACCGCACCACCTGCCCGAACAACTGATACACGGCGATCGCGGCGACCGCCACCAGGGCAACCACGATGATGTATTCGGTCATGCCCTGACCAAGTTGACGCTGCTTGACCGACATAGGCCCTCCTGCTGTTCGACGAGGCCTCAGTGTGGCCGTGGCGGGGCCTGCCTACAATTCGTACATGCCGAGCCGGATCAATGTGTCATCGGGACTTGACTCGACGCGCGCCGGCGCCGGCCGTCCGTGGACGCCGCGGAAAAGAATGCCCCCACGCTGCGCCCGCTGCGCGGGCTTGCTGCCCCCCAAGGGGGCCTTTTTGCCTTGGGACGGCCCGGCGGCAAAAAAACGCCCCCACGCTGCGCCCGCTGCGCGGGCTTGCTGCCCCCCAAGGGGGCCTTTTTGCCTTGGGACGGCCCGGCGGCAAAAAAACGCCCCCACGCTGCGCCCGCTGCGCGGGCTTGCTGCCCCCCAAGGGGGCCTTTTTGCCTTGGGACGGCCCGGCGGCAAAAAAAACCCCCGGAGCAACCGGGGGCTTGCATCATGCCGGCGCGGGCCGGCTACTTCTCGGCAGCGTGGGTAATGGCACTGCCCGCATCGGACATGTCCTTGCCCATTCCTGCAACGGTGTTGCAGCCCTGCAGGACGAATCCAAACACCACGAAAGCCGTCAGCACTATCTTGCTGCGCATATGAGATCTCCGCCGTTACGCTCTGTTCAGGCGATGCGTACGCGCAGCTCGCCCAGGCCCTCGACGCCACCGACGATGACGTCTCCCTTGACCACCGCGCCCACGCCTTCCGGCGTGCCGGTGAAAATGATGTCGCCCGGTTGCAGCTCGAACAGGCCCGACAGATAGGCGATGCTTTCCGGGATGTTCCAGATCATCTGCGAAATGTCGCTGGATTGCTTGCGCTCGCCATTGACGTCCAGCCAGATGGCGCCTTTGTCCAGCGTGCCGACGGCACTGCGCGGATGGATGGGGCCGAGCGGCGCCGAGAGATCGAAAGCCTTGCCCACTTCCCAGGGACGGCCCTGCTTCTTGGCCTCGCCCTGCAGGTCGCGGCGCGTCATGTCCAGGCCCAGGGCGTAGCCCCATACGCATTCGTCGGCCTGCTCGACGGTCAGGTCGCGCCCGCCCTTGCCCAGCACGACGACCAGCTCCATTTCGTAGTGCAGGTTGGCCGTTTTGGGCGGGTACGGCATTTCGCCCGTGGCGCCATCGGCCACCGACAGGATGGCGTCGGCAGGCTTGCAGAAGAAGAACGGATCTTCGCGGCCGGTGAAGCCCATTTCCTTGGCATGCTCGGCGTAGTTGCGGCCCACGCAATAGACGCGGCGCACCGGGAAGCGGGCGTTGCCGCCTGCCACCGGCACGGCCGCCGGCGGCGAAGGGGGAAATACGTAATCCATGTGATTTGACCTCGTAGCACACAAGGCCGGACAACGCCGGCGAGAATATTCAATGCGCGAGTTTATACGCTTCGGGCCAGGCCGCGCGCGGCGCGCCCGGCGCATGACGCAAAACGGCGCGGATGCGAGCGGCTGCCTGCCGTCGCTTCCGCGCCGCCGGCCGCCCCAGGCGGCCAATCTATCTCAGGCCTGGCCCTTGGCGTAGCGCTCGGCGCTGCGCACGATTTCCTCGTGCGCGGCGTCCACGCCCTTCCAACCCTTGACCTTGACCCACTTGCCCTTTTCCAGATCCTTGTAGTGCTCGAAGAAATGCTGGATGCGGCTGACGTCTTCGGCCGGCAGGTCCTCGTACGACTTGATGTTGCGGTACGGGGGGTACAGCTTCTCGATGGGCACTGCCAGCAGCTTGGCATCGCCGCCGGACTCGTCGTCCATCTCCAGCACGCCAATGGCGCGGCAGCGCACCACGGCGCCAATCTGGATCGGGAACGGCGTGAGAACCAGCACGTCGGCGGGATCGCCATCTTCCGACAGCGTCTGCGGGATGTAGCCGTAGTTGCACGGATAGTGCATGGCCGTCAGCATGAAGCGGTCGACGAAAATCGCGCCGGACTCCTTGTCGACCTCGTACTTCACCGGGTCGGCGTTCATGGGGATTTCGATGATGACGTTGAAATCGTCCGGCAGCTTCTTGCCAGGAGCGACACGATCTAGACTCATGATTGACCTTGTCTTGATGAAAATGAAATCAGGCTTTGTCGCCGGACGCCGGGCCGGCGGATGATACGGCGCCGCCGGGCTTGGCCGGTTGCTCGTCGTCCCCGCCGGCGCGATAGCTCGAGACCGGCGCTTCGATGGCGGCCGCCGGAATGGGCGCGCTGTCGAAGTAGTCTTCGATATCGATGGCGGTGCGCGGCGGCACGCTGACGGGTTCGGGCGCGACGGCGGACGCGGGCTCGTGTTCGCCCGCTGCGCGCGCATCCGGATCGAGCACATAGTCGACAGCGCCCGGCTCGACCTCGGGCGGCGCGTCGGCGATGACGGGCGCGGTGTATTCCGACATATTGGGCACGTACTCGCGCTCGGCGTCCAGCCACGCGGGGTCGGCCTTGGTGTCGGCCGCCGGCAACGCGATGTCCGCCGCCAGCACCGGCAGCGCCACGCGCGCCGCGGTGGCCTGGCGCCAGTGGCGCGCCGCGTCGGCGGGCCGGTCCAGCCTGTCGTACAGGCTGCCCAGCAAGGCATGCGCCTGCGGATCGTTGCGCCGGCTGACGCTGCGTTGCAGATAGCGCTCTGCCTGCCCCCACAGCTGTCCGTTCAGGCACAGCAGGCCCAGCGCCGTCAGCAGGTCGGTATCGGCCGGACGCTGCTGCAGCCAGGTCTCGGCCTTGGCAAGGCGGTGCGGCACCTGGGCGGCATCGCAGCGCGCATAGGCGGCCACCAGCGCGGGGTTGAACTTGACCGCTACCGCGGCCTCGAGAATGCGCGCGGCCTCGCTGGCCTCGCCCGCGTCCTCGAAGGCGGCGGCGCCGGCCAGCGCGATGTTCGGCAACAGCCGCTCATCGCTCTTGAGGTCTTTCCAGATGGGGCGCCATTGGTCCACGGCCATGCCTGCGCGCAGGCGCGCGGCGCCCGCGCTGTCGATCAGCTGCTCGGCCTCGGCCTTGCCGATGGCATTGCGGCGCAACAGGCCGCGCGCCAGCATGAAGACGCGCTCGTGATGCTGCAAGGCCGTCTCGGCGCGCAGCAGCAGGCGCATGGTGTGCAGATGGCGCGCGCCGCCGTCCTGCAGCGGCTCCAGCAGGTCCAGCGCCTGCTGGGCGCGCCCCTGGTCCAGCAGCATGTCGGCCGATACCGTGGCGGTGGCTTCCTGCAGCCCGGCATCCTCGCCTGCCTGTTCGCGAGCGGATTCCAGCATGCGGTCCCGGCGCTCGTACTCGCCCAGGTTATGCGCCGCGCGCGCGCCCGACAGCGCCGCCAGGACGCGGCGGCTGCGCACCTTGGTCTGGTCGAACAGCTTCGACAGGTCTTTCTCGGCCTGCGCGAAACGCCCTTCCAGCAGGCCGATCCAGCCGCGTTCGAGCAGCTCGTGGTCGCGTTCCTGGGCACGGCGGCCGCGCCAGGCGCGCAAGCGATCGGGAATGGCCACCAGCCAGGCCAGCAGGCGCAGGCCGATGTACAGCGTGACGAAGGCGGCCACCAACAGCAATACCGTCAGCGTCAGCGACAACTCGATGCGCCACGGCCAGACCAGCAGCAAGACGTTGCCCGCGTGGGCGCGCAGCACGACGGCCAGCGCCACCGCGACAACGGCCAACAATAGAGTCCAGAACCAGGTACGCATGCGTCAGTCCTGTTGCCCGTCGGCGTTGAAGCCGGCCGCGCGCAGGGCCGCAATGCCGTTGAGGCTGTCGGCCACATCGGGGACGCGCACGGCGATCTCGACCTGTCCCAGTTCGCGGGCCAGCGCCAGCGCGGCGACGGTATCAGGCGCCTTGCCGTCGAAATACTGGGCCAGGGTCGCGGCCACCGCATCCAGTTCGCTCTTCCAGACGGCGGGCTGGCGCATCAGCATCGACAACTGCGCCGTGAGCAGGCGCTGGCGCAGCGTGGAACGCAGCTGGCCGGCCTGCTCGGGCGAAAGCAGCAGCGCCGTGGGCTGATCGACACGCTGCACGCGGATCAGGTCGCCCAGCTCATGGGCCAGCGCACTGCCGGCGCGGCCTGGCCAGGAGGCGATCTCGGCCTGCCAGCGGTGCCACCAGGCGGCGTCGGCCGGCAGGTCGGCGCCCGGATCGACGCTGGCCGGCACGGCCTCGTTCGCCTGGGGCACGGCGGTCACGCCAGGCGCGGCCGCGTCGGGCACCAGCAGCGGCGCCCGGCCCACCAGGGCCACCAGGCGATCGATGCGGGCCGATTGAGCCGCGATGTCGACCACGCCGACCGCGCGCAGGCGGTCCAGGTCGCCGTTGATGCTTTGCTGCAGGCTGGCAAAGCGCGGCCGGTCGGCGCGCGCCAGGCGAGCCTGGGCCGTTTCCAGGGCCACGATGGCATTGCTGACATTGCCGGCCAGGCGCAGTTGCTGGCTGGCGATGGTGATCAGGCGCTCGATGTCGTTGGCCAGCATTTCGTCGCTGGCGCCGTCGTTGAGGTTCTGCAGCGCCTGCTGCAGCGCGCTGTACTGGCTTTGCGCTTCGCGCACCTTGCCTTCGAGCTCGGCCACCTTGCCGGACTGCGCCTGCGCCAGCGCCAGCGCCTCGCGCATGTCGTTGCGCGACTGCGTCAGCTCGGCGCCCAGCGTATTGAGACGGGCGGCCACTTCCTGGCCGGCGCTGACGAATTGCTTGCGCTGCAGCCACGCGGCCCACCCCAGGCCGACGGCCAGCAGGATGACGATGATAAGCGCGGTAACGAGCGTACTGTTTACGCCCTTGCCCTTGCGCGACTGGCTCGCGACGGCCTCGTCGGCGGCGGCCGTGCCCGGCGTACCCGGTACGGTGCCGGGCGGAGTAGCGGAGGTGTTGTCTGTCATGACGCGATTGTATTCGGTGATGGCATGTAACGACGATTCAAGCCGCAACAAAAGTCGCGAAGATCGCCTCATCGGCAGGCATGCAGTTTTTTACCATTGGCGCATCGGCCCCGCCACCGGCCAGCGCCCGCAGCCGCTCGGCCAGCACGGGGTGCGTGACGACGAAACGGCCTTGCAGCCACCAGTCCAGCAATTGCTCCTCGCGCAGGCCCTGAACCAGCGCGTCGATGCCCTCGCCGCTGGTGAGCAGCCAGGTCGGGCGCTCGCCCGCCCGGGCCCAGTCGCGCAGGCGCTGGCGCCCCTCCTGCGCCCAGGGCGCGGGCCGCCGGCGGTAGACGGCGTGGCGGCTGACCTCCACGCCAGCCGCGGCCAGGCGATCGGCCAGCCAGTCGCGCCCTTGGGTGCCGCGCACCAGCAGCGCGCGGCGCGGCAATGCCGGGCGCGCCCGCAACAAGGCCCACAAGGCTTCCGAATCGTGGGTGGGCGCGGTTTCCGCAGGGTGCAAAACTGTTGTATCGGCGCCAAACTGGCCCGAATCCAGCAGGGCGCGGGCACTGGCCGGGCCCACGGTGGCGGCGACCGCGCCTGCCGGCCATGGCAATTGCCCCCGCTCCCCCAGCTGCTCCAGGTACAGGCGCGCCGCGTTGCCGCTGACAAACACCACCAGGTCGTAGTCGCGCGGCAGCGGCACCGCGCCGTTTTCGGGCGGCAACGGCTCGATGCGCAAGGCCGGCAGGCAAAGGGTCTGCCAGCCGGCCTCGTGCAGGCGTTGCGCAAGCGCGCCATTGCGGCCTTGCGGCCGTGTCAGGATGGCAATCTGCGACATAGGCAAGCCCCCGCGAGGGCCCGACCGCCCTGTCAAGGCGCGGGCGAGGTTGGCAGCAATTCGGCCAGTATTGCGTCGGCGCCGTCGGCCAGCAAGTCGCGCGCGGCCGACTCGCCGATGGCCTGGGCCTGGTCGCGCGGACCGCGGCGCTCGGCCCGCACGATGCGGCGGCCGTCGGGCGCGGCGACCAGCGCGCGCAAGGCGAGCTCATCGCCATCGATACGGGCATAGGCCGCCAGCGGCACCTGGCACGATCCGCCCAGCATGCGCGAGACCGCGCGCTCGGCGGTCACGCAGGCCAGGGTGGCGGCGTCGCCCAGCGGCGCCAGCATGGCGCGCACATCGGCGCGGCCCTGCAGGATCTCGATGCCCAGCGCGCCCTGCCCGGCCGCGGGCAGGCTGTCGGCCGGTTCCAGCAGCGCACGGATGCGGGCGGCCAGGCCCAGGCGCTCCAGGCCCGCCGCGGCCAGCACGATGGCGGCGTAATCGCCGTTGTCCAGCTTGCCCAGGCGCGTATCGAGATTGCCCCGCAGCGGCTTGACAACCAGGTGCGGATAGCGGGCGCGGATCTGCGACTCGCGCCGCAGGCTGGACGTGCCGACCGCCGCCCCGGGCGG
The DNA here is from genome assembly GCF_900636925.1 of Bordetella bronchiseptica. Lineage (NCBI taxonomy): Bacteria > Pseudomonadati > Pseudomonadota > Betaproteobacteria > Burkholderiales > Alcaligenaceae > Bordetella > Bordetella bronchiseptica. The sequence goes on along the minus strand of NZ_LR134326.1, from coordinate 1,887,917 downwards.
CAGGTCGGCCAGGCTGCCGTAATCGTTGGAGACGAACGCATCGCGCGGATCGGCGCGCTCGAGCACGCAGCTCAGCTCGAACGGCGCGTGCAGGTCCACCGGCACGTCCTTGAGCGAATGCACCGCGAGATCGGCGCGGCCGTCGAGCAAGGCGGTTTCGAGTTCCTTGACGAACAAGCCCTTGCCGCCCACCTTGGACAGGGTGCGGTCCAGGATCTGGTCGCCGCGCGTGGTCAGCGTCAGCAACTCGACGCTGCACGCCGGGTAGCGCGCGCGCAGCAGATCGCGCACATGCTCGGCTTGCCACAAGGCAAGCCGGCTGGCGCGCGTGGCGATGGTCAGGCGTTCTACAGCGGCCACGTCAGGGCGTCAGAGAAAGCTGGAGACGATGACCGAAGCCACCACCCCCAGGATGGCCAGCACGAACAGGCCTTGCAGCAGGCTCAGGCCCGATTCGTTTTGCTGGGGGTTGGAAGTCTTACGCAGACTCATTGACGGATTCCTTGGAAGCGGTTTTACGGCTTGCCAGCCACCGCCCGAGGAGAACGACGAGCAGCGCACCGGCAATTTCAACGCCGATTTTAACCGCGCTGGGCTGTTCGCCGAATTGACGCACGACAAACACGTCGGTAATCAGCATGCCGCCGGCGATCCAGCCCAGCAGCGCCGCGCCGAAGGTGACGACCATCGGGAAGCGGTCGATCAGCTTGAGCACCAGCGTGCTGCCCCAGATGATGATGGGCACGCTGACCACCAGGCCGAAGACCACCAGGCCGATCTGGTGGTCGGCATGGGCGTTCTGCGCCGCGCCGGCAATGGCGATGACGTTGTCCAGGCTCATCACGAAGTCGGCGATGATGATGGTCTTGACCGCGGCGACGATGGACGTGCCGCCCTTGATGCTGTCATGCCCTTCGTCCTCGGGCACCAGCAGCTTGACGCCGATCCAGACCAGCAACAGGCCGCCCACGACCTTCAGGAACGGGATGTTCAGCAGCGTGAGGGCGAAGGCAATCAGCACCACGCGCAGGATGATGGCGCCGGCCGTCCCCCACAGGATGCCTTGCATGCGCTGCTTGGGCGCGAGATTTCGACACGCCAGCGCGATCACGACCGCGTTGTCGCCACCCAGCAGGATGTCGATGAGGATGATCTGGAAGACTGCCGCCCAACTCAGCGTCTGGAAAAACTCAAGCACTTGGAACCCCCAACAGGCGTTATTTGTAAAAACCGGAGAAATACCGGGAAGACCGCCGTCAGCCTCGCCGTGGCAAAACGCGGCCAAAAGAAAACGGGCTGGTCAGCCCCGCCTGAAGGCGGGGCCCGAACAGCCCGCTATTGTAGTTCAGCTTTGCGTCAGGCCCGTTGCCTGGCCTGGAAAATTTTGCCCAGCGCCAGCACCAGGATTGCACCAATTGCGCCTACCATCAGCGCGAAATCGTGTTGCGTGACACCCAGCATGGTGTCGATCCGCGCCACCGATTCTTCCAGTGCAGGATCGCCCACCAGCAGTTCGCCGGCGATGAAACCCAGCAGCGCCGCCCCCACCCAGACGATGATGGGAAAACGCTCGATCACCTTGAGCAACAGTGCGCTACCGAATATGACCAGCGGGATGCTGATGGCCAGGCCCAGCACCAGCAGCGTGGTGTCGCCCATGGCCGCGGCGGCGACAGCCACCACGTTGTCCAGGCTCATGACCAGGTCGGCGATCATGATGGTCCGGATCGCGACAAGCAGCGAGCCATGGCCCTTTTCCGCGCCATCGTCCTCGCCCTCGGGCAGCAGCAGCGACACGCCGATATAGACCAGCAGCGCGGCCCCGATCAGCTTCAGCCAGGGCAGCAGCAGCAACTTGGCGGCCACCAGCGTCAGCACGATACGCATCACGATTGCCGCGGCCGACCCGACCACGATGGCCTTCTTCTGCTGATCCGGGGGTAGCGAGCGCGCGGCCAGCGCGATCACCACGGCGTTGTCTCCCGATAGCAGTATGTTTACCCAAATAATCTGGAGCAAGGCGATCCAGAACGCCGCAGAACTAAGTTCCATTCCTCTCTTTCCTAGTGATGATCCCCTAGGATTGAACAAACACAAGACACGCGTGGCCGCCTTCGACCAGGCGAGCCCTGGCGGCATTCTTGGTGCGTGGGTGGACAGGCAAATCGAAAAGCCCCTCGCTTTTGATTATAGGTTCGCGCGAATTCCTCTCTTTTCAATTCACTTTCAATATTCTTTCAATCCGCTTTCAGCCGGCCGCGGCATGCGAAAAAAAAACGGCCCGCGATCGCGGGCCGTCCTGGGACAGGCGGGCTGTCCGGCGCGTGATTACAGCACGGACTTGAGCAGCTTGCCCATTTCCGACGGGTTGCGCGTGGTACGGATACCGCACGCTTCCATCACTTCCAGCTTGGCATCGGCCGTGTCGGCGCCGCCCGAGATCAGGGCGCCAGCATGGCCCATGCGCTTGCCGGCCGGCGCGGTGACACCGGCGATGAAGCCGACCACGGGCTTCTTCATGTTGTCCTTGGCCCACTGCGCGGCATTGACTTCGTCCGGACCGCCGATCTCGCCGATCATGATGACGGCGTCGGTGTCGGGATCGTCATTGAACAGCTTGAGCACGTCGACGTGCTTCAGGCCGTTGATGGGATCGCCGCCGATGCCCACGGCGCTGGACTGGCCCAGGCCGAGCTCGGTGACTTGCGCCACGGCTTCGTAGGTCAGCGTGCCGGAGCGGCTGACGATGCCGATGCGGCCCTTGCGGTGGATGTGGCCGGGCATGATCCCGATCTTGATTTCGTCGGGCGTGATCAGGCCGGGGCAGTTCGGGCCCAGCAGCAGCGTCTTGCTGTTCATGGCCTGCATGCGGTTCTTCACTTCCAGCATGTCGCGCACGGGAATGCCTTCGGTAATGCAGATCACCAGGTCCAGTTCGGCCTCGACGGCCTCCCAGATCGCGGCCGCGGCGCCCGCCGGCGGCACGTAGATCACCGACACGGTAGCGCCGGTATCCGCCTTGGCGTCCTTGACGTTGGCGTAGATGGGCACGCCTTCGAAATCCTCACCGGCCTTCTTGGGGTTCACGCCGGCCACGAAGGCGGCCTTGCCGTTGGCGTACTCGCGGCACATGCGGGTATGGAACTGACCCGTCTTGCCCGTGATGCCCTGGGTGATGACTTTGGTGTCCTTGTTGATCAGAATCGACATTTGTGAATCCTTGGCAATTTTATTTGACGGCGGCAACGACTTTGGTGGCCGCTTCGGCCATCGTGTCGGCGCTGATGATCGGCAGGCCCGATTCGGCCAGCATTTTCTTGCCGAGCTCTTCGTTGGTGCCCTTCATGCGCACGACCAGCGGCACATTCAGGTTGACCGCCTTGCACGCCGTGATCACGCCTTCGGCGATCACGTCGCAGCGCATGATGCCGCCGAAGATGTTGACCAGAATCGCCTTCACGCTCTTGTTCTTGAGCATGATCTTGAATGCTTCGGTGACCTTCTCGGCCGTGGCGCCACCGCCGACGTCCAGGAAGTTGGCCGGCTCGCCGCCGAACAGCTTGATGGTATCCATGGTGGCCATGGCCAGGCCGGCGCCGTTGACCAGGCAGCCGATGTTGCCGTCGAGCTGGATATAGGCCAGGTCGAACTTGCTGGCTTCGATTTCGGCCGGGTCTTCCTCGTCCAGATCGCGGTAGGCCACGATCTCGGGGTGGCGGAACAGCGCGTTCGAATCGAAGTTGAACTTGGCGTCCAGCGCGATGATGTCGCCGCTGCCGGTCAGGATCAGGGGGTTGATTTCAGCCAGCGAGGCGTCGGTGTCCCAGTACGCCTTGTACAGCTTCTGGAATTCGGCGGCAGCCTTGCCCACGGAGGCTTCGGGCACGCCGATGCCGCGCGCCAGTTCGGCGGCCTCGGCGTCGGTCAGGCCGGCGGCCGGATCAACGAAGACCTTCAGGATCTTCTCCGGGCTGTGCGCGGCCACTTCCTCGATGTCCATGCCGCCTTCGCTGGAAGCCATGACGCACACGCGCTGCGTGCCACGGTCGGTCACGATGCCAACGTAGTATTCCTTCTTGATGTCCGCGCCCTCTTCGATCAGCAGGCGGCGCACTTTCTGGCCTTGCGGGCCGGTCTGGTGCGTGACCAGCTGCATGCCGAGGATCTCCGACGACAGCTGGCGCACTTCGTCGATCGAACGCCCCAGTTTGACGCCACCGCCCTTGCCACGGCCACCCGCGTGGATCTGCGCCTTGACGACCCAGACCGGCCCACCCAGCTTTTCAGCGGCAGCCACGGCCTCGTCTACGGAAAAAACGGGGATCCCGCGCGGCACGGTCACGCCAAACTGCTTCAGCAGTTCCTTGCCTTGATACTCGTGGATTTTCATGTGATACCTGTCAGGACGTATGAGAGAGAGAGGGTGAATCGGAAGACGTATCGGCCGACGACCCGGCGTTGGCGCCCGTATACCATTTGGGGTAGTGCTCCTGCACGACCGGACCGTCGGTGCGCAAGGCATGGCAACCGCCAAGCTGGAACGGGCGCTTGTCTGGGTTGCTGTTCTGACGGCGCCGGCCGGCCATGGACTGGACGGCGGCTGTCGGCAGCACCTGCGAAAGCTCGGTCATGTGCGTACAGCCCGCGACATGACCGAAGCGCTCCTTGACCTGGCGACGAAACCCCTTGAGCAGGTTCATGCCGACCAGGTCGCGATAGGCTTGTTCGATGTTCGTGCACACGCCGTCGTACGGGGCGGCATCATAGACGGCCTGTGCCGCAATGATGGTATACGCCTCGTCGATCGTAATGCGCAAGTGCATGTGATGGATGAATTCGCCGGCCTTGAAAAGCTGGCCGTCGCGCTTGGGAAAATCGTAACCCTTGTAATCGATCAGCTCGGCTTCGAGATCCCACAGGCCATCCTCGCGCCCATAAGACTGCACGCGTATCGAACGCGTGTGCAGGGGCTGGCGAGGGGTATCCGGCGGTGGCAAGGGCATGGTCGAACCTGCTGGGCGCGATTTTGACGCAAGGCAGCAAATCCTGGGGAGTATAACGCAGCCGATTGCCGGCGACGCGGCCCGGGCCGACCCTCCCCCGGAGCACGCGCCGCACAAATTTCAGGCGCGGCGCCGGGGGCCCGCCCCGGCCGGGACAGCCTCCCCCCGCGCCGCCGCAAGGGGACGGATACGGATTACCCGCCGTCAGGCGGCGCGCAGCGTGCGGGCCGCCTGCACCATGCCGATCAGGGCGGCTTCGGTTTCGGGCCAGGCGCGCGTCTTCAGGCCGCAGTCCGGATTGACCCACAGGCGCTCCTTGGGCAGGCGCGCGGCAGCCTTGCGCATCAGTTCCACCATCCAGTCCACCTCCGGCACGTTGGGGGAATGGATGTCATACACGCCAGGCCCGATGTCATTGGGATAGTGGAAATCCTCGAACGCCTTGAGCAGCTCCATGTTGGAACGCGATGTCTCGATAGTGATCACATCGGCGTCCATGGCCGCGATCGACTCGATGATGTCGTTGAACTCGGAGTAGCACATATGGGTATGGATCTGCGTCGCCTCGCCCACGCCGGCGGTCGACAGACGGAAGCAGTCGACCGCCCAGTCCAGATAGGCGCGCCAGTCGGCCCGGCGCAGCGGCAGCCCTTCGCGGATGGCCGGCTCGTCGATCTGGATCACGCGGATTCCGGCAGCCTCCAGGTCCACCACTTCGTCGCGCAGGGCCAGCGCCAATTGGCGGCAAGTGGCTTCGCGCGGCTGGTCGTCGCGCACGAACGACCACTGCAGGATCGTCACCGGCCCGGTCAGCATGCCCTTGACCGGCTTGTCGGTCAGCGATTGGGCGTAGGCGGACCAGCCCACCGTCATGGGCGCGGGCCGGGCGACGTCGCCGAAAATGATGGGCGGCTTGACGCAGCGCGAGCCGTAGCTCTGCACCCAGCCGTTCTTGGTGAAGGCAAATCCGGCCAGCAACTCGCCGAAGTACTCGACCATGTCGTTGCGCTCGGGTTCGCCATGCACCAGCACGTCCAGGCCCACCTTCTCCTGGAAGCGGATGACTTCCTCGATTTCCTTGCGAATGGCGTTCTCGTACGCCGAATCGGTCAGCGTGCCGGACTTCCAGTCGCGCCGCAGGGCACGGATTTCTGCGGTCTGCGGAAAGGAACCGATCGTGGTGGTGGGAAAGGCCGGCAGCCGCAACTCGCTTTGCTGGCGCGCGATCCGCTGGCCGAACGGCGCGCGTTCGCGCGACACCCCGGCCTGCCCGGCCATGCGTTGCGCCACGGCCGGATTGTGGATGCGAGGCGATTGGCGACGCGCCTGCAGGGCGGCACGCTGGGCGGCCAGCCCTTGCTGCACCGCCGGGTCGGCATCGCCGCCCAGCGCCTTGCCCAGCAGGCACAGCTCGTCCAGCTTCTGGACGGCGAACGACAGCCAGCCGAGCAACTCGGCGTCAAGCTCGGTTTCTCCGGCAAGGTCCACCGGTACGTGCAGCAGCGAGCATGACGGCGCCAGCCACAGGCGTTCCTGCAATTGCTCGCGCACCGGCGCCAGCATCGCGAGCGCCGCATCGAGGTCGGTGCGCCAGATGTTGCGGCCGTTGATCACGCCTGCCGACAGCACCTGGCCGGGGCGCAGCCCGCTTGCCACGTCGCTCAGCTGGTCGGGCGCGCGCACCAGGTCCACGTGCAAGCCGGCCACCGGCAGGGCCAGGGCGGTGGCCAGATTGTCCTTCAGGCCATCGAAATAGGTGGCCAGCAACAGCTTGACCGGGCTGGCCGCCAGCTTGGCGTAGACAGCCTGATAGGCATCCCGCCAGGCCTGCGGCAAGTCCAGCACCAGCGCCGGCTCGTCGATCTGCACCCATTCGACGCCCAGCCCCGCCAGGCGCTCGAGCACTTCGCCATAGACCGGCAGCAAGGCGTCGAGCAACTGCAGCTTGCCGATGTCGCCGGCCCCCTGGGCAAAGGCATCGCCCTTGCCCAGCCACAGCCACGTCAGCGGCCCCGGGATGACCGGCTTGACGCGGTGCCCCAGGGCCTGGGCCTCCTTGACCTGCTCGAACAGGTCTTCGCGGGCGACGCGGAAGGTCTGTCCGGGCGTCAGTTCCGGGACGATGTAGTGGTAGTTGGTATCGAACCACTTGGTCATTTCGCAGGCAGCGGCCGGCTTGCCGCTGGGCGCGCGGCCACGGCCCATGCGAAACAGGGTGTCCAGGTCCACCGGCTTGCCTTCGGGATGGCCAAAGCGGGCCGGCACGGCGCCAAGCAGCGTGGTCCACTCCAGGATGTGGTCATACCATGCAAAATCGCCCACCGGCACGAACGCCACGCCGGCGTCGGCCTGGCGCTGCCAATGGGCCGCGCGCAAGGCACGGCCGGTCTCATGCAGCGCCTCGGCGGTCTGGCGGCCCGCCCAATAGGCTTCGACGGCGCGCTTGAGTTCGCGCTGGGCGCCGATGCGCGGAAAACCCAGATTATGAATAATAGTCATGACAATACCGGCCTTTCGCAAAAGTTATTCAAGTCAGGCCGCTATTGTGCGATCATCAACACATGAATCAAAATCAAACTCTACATTCATAAGTTGAGTATTATTCATATAAAACCAAAGGCGACGATTCATGCCCGCTCGCCGCGACCTCTATTGCCGCCATGCTCGAAATCCGCCATCTCGAAACCCTGGCCGCCATCCGCGATGGCGGCAGCCTGCAGGAAGCCGCCGAGCGCCTGCACCTGACCCAGTCCGCGCTCTCGCATCAGCTGCGCGACCTGGAAACCCGCCTGGGCACGCCGCTGCTCAACCGCCGCACGCGGCCGGCCCGCCTGACCACGGCGGGACTGCGCGTGCTCGCGCTGGCCGACGACGTGCTGCCCCGGCTGCGCGCCACCGAACGCGAGCTGCAACGCCTGGCTGCCGGGCGAACCGGACGGCTGCACCTGGCTATCGAATGCCACTCGTGCTTTCAGTGGTTGATGCCCGCACTGGACGCCTTTCGCGGGCAATGGCCGGATGTGGCGCTGGACCTGTCGGCCGCCTTCTCGTTCGCGCCCCTGCCCGCGCTGGTGCGCGGCGACCTGGACCTCGTCATCACGTCCGATCCGCAAGCGCTGGAAGCCGTCACCTATCTGCCGCTGTTCAAGTACGAGCTGGTATTGGCGGTCGCCGAATCCAATCCGCTGGCCGCCAACCGCCACGTGATGCCGGAACAACTGGCCGACCAGACGCTGATCACTTATCCGGTGGACCGCCAGCGCCTGGATATTTTCACGGGCTTTCTCGATCCGGCCGATATCGAACCCGCCGCGATCCGGCGCGCCGAACTCACGCCCATCATTGCGCAACTGGTTGCCAGCAATCGGGGCGTCGCCGCCCTGCCCAACTGGGCGTTGACCGAGTATCTGGGCCAGGGCTGGCTGCGTGTTTGCCACCTCGGGCCGCAAGGCGTCTGGCCCACGCTCTACGCCGCGGTGCGCACGGAAGACAGCGACAGTTCCTATATCGACGAGTTTTTGACGATTGCCCGTGACGTCTGCTTCAAGACGCTTAGCGGCATCAAGGCGGCCAAGGGCCTGCCGGCCTGATCGAACGGGCCGCAAGCAAGCCCCAGGCAGGCGGGCACGCATCGCGCGCCGCCGCCCGCACGAAGCGGCATCGTTCAGTCGAGTTCGTCGTCGCCACCGCCCAGAATGCGGCGGATAACATCATGGGCGAAGCCACGGCCCGCCAGGAAGCGGGCCTGCCGCGCGTACGCGGCGCGGTCGGCGGGCTTTTCGCCAAAGCGCTTCTGCCAGACGGCCAGCGCGCGTGCGTATTCGGTGGCGCGCAGTTGTTCGCGCAACTCGGCCACCTGGTCGTCGGCCACGCCCTGTTGCTTCAACTCCTGGACGATGCGCGAAGCGCCCTGGCGTGGCGCGCGCCGATGCGCCAGGCTTTGGGCAAAACGCGCATTCGACAACCACCCTTCGCGCTGCAGATCATCGAGCACCGCCTCGATGTCATCGCCCTCTTCGGCGTAAGGCTGCAGCTTGCGCGCCAGTTCAAGGCGCGAGTATTCACGCCGCGACAAATAGCCGACCGCGCGCGCCTTCAGAGTCCGGCCCGGGCGCGACGGTGCCGCCGCGTCGTCCCGGGATTGGGCCAGTGTCTCGAACTCATCGTCGGGATTTGCGGTCCGCCGCCCGGCTCGGGCGGCGGATGGCGGACGGCGGTTGAAAGTCGCCATGCCGGAGTGGGTGTGGATGCAGGCCTGACGGCTTATTCGCCGTCTTCGGCTTCGCTGGCCGGAAAGGTGGCGGCGCGGCTGACTATGCCCTGGTTCTCGCGCACCTTGTTTTCGATCTCGATGGCCATTTCCTTGTGCTCTTTCAGGTACTCGCGCACATTGTCCTTGCCCTGGCCGATGCGGTTGCCGCTGTAGCTGTACCAGGCGCCGGACTTGTCGACCACATTGGCTTGCACGCCCAGGTCGATGATTTCGCCTTCGCGCGAGATGCCGCTGCCATACATGATGTCGAACTCGGCCTGCTTGAACGGCGGCGCCACCTTGTTCTTGACCACCTTGACGCGGGTTTCGTTGCCGACCACCTCGTCGCCCTTCTTGATGGCGCCGATGCGGCGGATGTCCAGGCGCACCGAGGAATAGAACTTGAGCGCGTTGCCGCCGGTGGTGGTTTCGGGGTTGCCGAACATCACGCCGATCTTCATGCGGATCTGGTTGATGAAGATGACCATGCAGTTGGTGCGCTTGATGGTGGCCGTCAGCTTGCGCAGCGCCTGGCTCATCAGGCGGGCCTGCAGGCCCGGCAGGGAGTCGCCCATCTCGCCTTCGATTTCGGCCTTGGGCACCAGCGCCGCGACCGAGTCGATGACGATCAGGTCGACCGAGCCCGAGCGCACCAGCGCGTCGGTGATCTCGAGGGCCTGCTCGCCCGTGTCCGGCTGGGAGATCAGCAGGTCGGTCAGGTTGACCCCCAGCTTGGAGGCGTATTGCACGTCCAGCGCGTGTTCGGCGTCGACGAAGGCGCAGGTGCCGCCCAGCTTCTGCATTTCGGCGATGACCTGCAGCGTGAGCGTGGTCTTGCCGGACGACTCGGGGCCGTAGACCTCGATCACGCGGCCGCGCGGCAGGCCGCCGACGCCCAGCGCGATGTCCAGCCCCAGCGAACCGGTGGACACGACCTGGATGTCGTGTTCGACCTCGTTGTCGCCATAGCGCATGATCGAGCCCTTGCCGAACTGCTTTTCGATCTGCGACAGCGCGGCGGCCAGCGCCTTGGCTTTCTCGGCCGCGGCGGCCTTGCTGGTTTTGTCGTCCATGTAAAGTCCTGTATTGAAGCGGCGCCTGCAGGGGTGCGAAGCAGGCAGCCGTTGTCTAGCCGGAGAAAAAGAGCCTGGAGAAAACTCGAACCTTGGCGATTATGGCATTGGATTGTACTGGATAAAAATCCAGTGTGCCATATATTTCCACGTATACCCTGAGTGGGCAAGCTCCATCCCCTGTGCCAGAATGGCCGGCGTAGCCAGCGCCCGCTGGCGGTTCCGCCGATGTTGCACGCATGCGTATCCTGATAGCTGAAGACGACAGCATCCTGGCCGACGGCCTGTCCCGCTCGCTGCGGCACAACGGCTATGCGGTCGACGCCGTGCGCGACGGACTGGCCGCCGATTCGGCGCTGGCCGTCCAGCCCTTCGACCTGCTGATCCTCGATCTCGGCCTGCCCCACCTGCCCGGGCTGGAGGTGCTGCGCAGGCTGCGCGCCCGCAACTCCGTGCTGCCGGTGCTGATCCTCACCGCCGCCGACAGCATCGAACAGCGCGTCAAGGGCCTGGATCTCGGCGCCGACGACTACATGGCCAAGCCTTTCGCGCTGTCCGAGCTCGAGGCCCGCGTGCGCGCCCTGACGCGGCGCGGCGCCGGCGGCGGCGCGACGATCGTGCGGCACGGCCGCCTGGTGTTCGACCAGACGGGCCGCATCGCCACGGTCGACGACCAGACCCTGGACCTGTCCGCGCGCGAGGTCAGCCTGCTGGAGATCCTGCTGGCGCGCAGCGGCCGCATGGTCAGCAAGACGCAACTGGTCGACCACCTTTGCGAATGGGGCGAGGAAGTCAGCACCAACGCCATCGAAGTCTATGTGCACCGCCTGCGCAAGAAACTCGAGCCCAGCGGCGTGAAAATCATCACCGTGCGCGGTCTGGGCTATTGCCTCGAGCGGGACCAGGGTGCCTCGTATCTCGCCAGCTGAAACGGCTTCGCGCGAACCGCTGAACCAAGAAGCCCTGGATGCGCTGCGCGGCGGGCCGCGCGGGCCGAGTTTCGCGCCGCCGCAGCGCTCGCTGCTGGGCGAGATCCTCGACTGGATGCTGGCGCCGCTGTTTCTCCTGTGGCCCATGAGCGTGGCCATCACTTACGTGGTGGCGCAGAACATCGCCAACGTGCCGTACGACCGCGCGCTGGCCAACAACCTGAACGTGCTCAGCCACCAGGTGCACGCCGTGGACGGACGCGCCGCGCTGCGCATGACCGACGCGGCCCGCGACGTGCTGCGCGTGGACGAGACGGAAAGCGTGTTCTGGCTGGCCCTGGGCAGCCGCGGCGAATACCTGGGCGGCGATCGCGCCCTGCCGCTGCCGCCCAACGTCGGCCAGCCCCGGCCGGGCGAGATCCTGTACGCCGACGACACCTTGCGCGGCTTCGGCGTGCGGCTGGCCTACACCTGGATCGACCTCGGCCTGCCGGATACCCAGCCGGCCCTGGTGATGGTGGCCGAAACCGTGGAAAAGCGCGCCCAGCTGGCCAACGACATCATCAAGGGAGTCATCATCCCGCAGTTCGTGGTGCTGCCGATCGCGGTGCTGCTGGTGTGGTTCGGCCTGTCGCGCGGCGTGGCGCCGCTCAACGCGCTGCAGCAGCGCCTGCGCGCGCGCCGCCCCGACGACCTCTCGCCCATCGACGAACAGGCCGCCCCCTCCGAGATCGCGCCGCTGGTCGGCGCCATGAACGACCTGCTCGACCGCCTGTCGGCCAACATCGAAACGCAGCGCCGCTTCGTGGCCGATGCCGCGCACCAGCTCAAGACGCCCCTGGCCGGCCTGCGCACCCAGGCCGAGCTGGCGCTGCGCGACGCCAGCCCCGAGGAAATGCAGTCCAGCCTGCGCCAGCTGGTCACCGGCTCCGAACGGGCCACCCGGCTGGTCAACCAGTTGCTGCTGCTGGCGCGGGCGGAAAACCCGGACTCGCCCGGCCAGGCGCTGACCGACCTCAACGCCATCGCCTACGAACAGACGATGCAATGGGTGCCGCAGGCGCTCGCCCTGTCGACCGACCTCGGCTTCGAGGGCGCCGACCGACCGGTCGGCATCAGCGGCAACGCCATCCTGCTGGCCGAGCTGCTGAACAACCTGATCGACAATGCCCTGCGCTATACCCCGCGCGGCGGCCACATCACGGTACGGGTGAGCGCACAGGGCGATCACGCCGTCCTCGACGTCGAGGACTCCGGGCCGGGTATCGCCCCGGAAGAACGCGAGCGGGTCTTCGACCGCTTCTACCGCGTCCTGGGCACGGCGTCCGACGGCAGCGGCCTGGGGCTGGCCATCGTGCGGGAGATCGCCCAGAAGCACCAGGCGGAAGTCGTGATCGACGAACACCCCACTCCCTACTCGGACCTGCCCGGCACCCGCATCCAGGTGCGCTTCCCCCTGCCCGGCACGCTGTAGCCGCCAGCCGGCGCGTCGATCCGGACTGGTTCGCGCGACGGTTACTCATTGTTTCAAATTTAAGATTCAGGTAAGGGTTACGTCAGAACCTCGTCAGCCTGGAGCCCTACCTTGTTCGGTAGCTCGATGTCGGCGCGGCCGGCGGAGGGTGCAGAGCACGGTGGCACACCACTGGCCTAACACGAGGAGACAACATGAGCACAGCAACCCTATCGGGCCAAAGCCCGTCGGCGCAACGGCGCCCCATGACCCGCGAGGAGCGGCGCGTGATCTTCGCGTCGTCGCTCGGCACGGTTTTCGAGTGGTACGACTTCTACCTCTACGGTTCGCTCGCAGCCATCATCGCGCAGCACTTCTTCTCCGGGGTCAATCCCACCGCGGCCTTCATCTTCGCGCTGCTGGCCTTCGCGGCGGGCTTCGCGGTGCGCCCGTTCGGCGCCCTGGTGTTCGGCCGCCTGGGCGACCTGGTGGGCCGCAAGTACACCTTCCTGATCACCATCGTCATCATGGGCCTGTCGACCTTCCTGGTCGGCGTGCTGCCCAGCTACGCCAGCATCGGCATCGCCGCGCCCGCCATCCTCATCATCCTGCGCCTGCTGCAGGGGCTGGCGCTCGGCGGTGAATACGGCGGCGCCGCCACCTACGTGGCCGAGCACGCCCCGCATGGCCGCCGCGGCTTCTACACCAGCTGGATCCAGACCACCGCGACGCTGGGCCTGTTCCTGTCGCTGCTGGTGATCCTGGGCGTGCGCACCTTCATGGGCGAAGAAGCCTTCAAGGACTGGGGCTGGCGCATTCCGTTCCTGATCTCGGTGGTGCTGCTCGGCATCTCGGTGTGGATCCGTCTGCAGCTCAATGAGTCGCCGACCTTCAAGCGCATGAAGGAAGAAGGCAAGGGCTCGAAGGCCCCCATCGCGGAATCGTTCGGCCAATGGCGCAACCTGAAGGTGGTGATCCTGGCGCTGCTGGGCCTGACCGCCGGCCAGGCCGTGGTGTGGTACACCGGCCAGTTCTACGCGCTCTTCTTCCTGACGCAGTCGCTGAAGATCGATTCCAACACCGCCAACATCATGATCGCGATTGCCTTGCTGGTGGGCACGCCGTTCTTCGTGCTGTTCGGCGCGCTGTCCGACAGGATCGGCCGCAAGCCCATCATCATGGCGGGCTGCCTGATCGCCGCGCTGACCTACTTCCCCATCTTCAAGGGCCTGACGCACTACGCCAACCCGGCGCTGGAAAAGGCCCAGGCCACCGCGCCGGTCACCGTGATCGCCGACCCCGCCACCTGCTCGTTCCAGTTCAACCCGGTGGGCACGGCCTCGTTCACCAGCTCCTGCGACGTGGTCAAGTCGTTCATGGCGCGCAACTCGGTGAACTACGAGAACCAGTCCGCCGCGGCCGGCTCGGTCGCCAAGGTCATGATCGGCAACGACGAGTTCGCATCGTTCGACGGCAAGGGCCTGGCGCCTGCCGAGTTCAAGGCCAAGGCCACCGAGCTGGACAAGGCGCTGACCGCGGCGATCCGCAGCCATGGCTATCCGGCCAAGGCCGATCCGGCCCAAACCAACTACTTCATGGTGGTCGTGCTGCTGACGCTGCTGGTGATCTACGTCACCATGGTGTACGGCCCGATCGCGGCCATGCTGGTGGAGATGTTCCCCACCCGGATCCGCTACACCTCGATGAGCCTGCCCTATCACATCGGCAACGGCTGGTTCGGCGGCTTCCTGCCTCCGGTGGCCTTCGCGGTGGTGGCGGCGACAGGCAACATCTACGACGGCCTGTGGTACCCGATCATCATCGCTGTCATGACCCTGGTCATCGGTACGCTGTTCGTACGCGAAACCAAGGACAACGACATCAACGCCTGACAACCATCCCCCGCCGGGTTGGACCGCTGCGCCAATCCGGCTTTTTCAAGCTCCCACAGGGAGCTTTTTTTTTTGCCGCCGGGCCGCCCCAAGGCAAAAAAGCCCCCTCGGGGGGCAGCAAGCCCGCACAGCGGGCGCAGCGTGGGGGCCTTTTTTTGTGCTCTCCGCATCATCGTCCGCAGGTGCCGTCCCCCACGGGGACAGATACCGTCTTGGCAGTCAACCGTTCATGGCGTACAGCGGTGTGCCTGTCCCGGCGGGGACAGGCACCTGCGGCCGGCGCAGCATGCGGGGTTGCCGCGATGCCTGCGCTTACGCGCCGATCCAGGCCGGCGCGCGCTTTTCCATGAAGGCACGCACGCCCTCCTGGAAATCGGCGGACATATAGCAGGCGGACAGGATGTCGTCGTCCACAATGCCATCCACGGCCTTGTCGCGCAGGCGCAGCAGCGACGTCCTGGTGGCCCAGAGTGTCAGCGGGGCCAGCGCCATGACCTGGGCGGCGATGGCCTGGGCCCGGCCATGCAGCGCGTCCTCCGGAACGATCTCCCTGATGGCGCCCGCGTGCAGCAAGGCATCGGCCGAAAGCAAGGACGCGGAAAACACCATGTCCCGTACTCGTTGCGCCCCCAGATTCTCCGCCAGGCGGGCGTAGTTCTTCACGCTCAGGCAGTTGCCCACCGTGCGGGCAATCGGGAAGCCGAACTTCAGCGACGGCGTGGCGATACGGATATCGCAGCACAGCGCCAGCAAGGCCCCGCCTCCGACGCATGCGCCCGCCATGGCGGCGATGGTCGGCACTCGCATGCCTTCGATGGCCTCGAGCAAGGCCTCGCTGCTGCGCTCCAGCGCAACGAACTCTTCGGCCGTCGTGGCCGTTTCCAGCGCGCCGAAGTCGGCGCCGGCCATGAAGGCAGGCTTGCTGGCAGGCGCGCCGCTGAACACGACCGCCTTGATTTCCGGGCGATGGGCGACCGACTCGCACAGGGCCAGGATGGCGTGTTCCATCTCGGCCGTCATGGCGTTTCGTGCCGCCGGCCTGTCAAACAATATCCACAGCGCGCCCTCCCGGATTTCGCTGTGGACCATGGACGTATGACTGCTCAAGACTGACTCCTAGGAAGTGGTGACGCTCAGGATCTGGCAATGCTCGATGGGCAGATGAACCTCGACACGCTGGCCCGGCTCCAGCGTCGAGGACGGGTCGACGTAGGCGCGCACGAATTGCCCCGCCGCCAGCTCGACCTGGACGTCACGGTACTCGCCCAGGTACGCGACCCGTGTCACGGTGCCGCTCAGCGTATTGGCGCCGGGCGCGGCGCCCAGCTTGACGGCCGAAGGCCGAATGCACAGGCAGGCCGCGCCGCCGGCACCGGCCTGGCTGCGGTCGTCGCCATGCAGAACCCTGTCCCCGACCCGCAAGGCCCCCGATTCGGCAAGCTGGCCATGCAGCTCGTTGTTGGTGCCGATGAACGAGGCGACAAACGCGTTGGCCGGCCGCGAGAACACATTGACGGGGCTGTCGAACTGCTGCACCTGCCCGGACTGCATGACGGCGATCTTGTCGGCGGTGACCAGCGCTTCGCCCTGGTCGTGCGTGACATAGACCGTGGTCAGGCCCAGAAGATCGTGCACCTGGCGGATCTCGTAGCGCATCTCCTCGCGCAGATGCGCATCGAGATTGGACAAGGGTTCGTCCAGCAGGAGGATGTCGGGCTCGACCACCAGCGCCCGCGCCAGCGCAACCCGCTGCTGCTGTCCGCCGGAGAGCTCCGACGGATAGCGTTGCGCGAGCGCCGTGAGGCGGACCGTGTCGAGCGCGCGCTTGACCCGCTGTGCGAGCTCCGTGCGGGCCACCTTGCGTACCTGCAGGCCATAGGCAACGTTCTCGAAGACCGTCATGTGCGGCCATACGGCGTAGTTCTGGAACACCAGCGAGATATTGCGCCGCTCGGGCGGCACCATGACGCCCGCGCCCGAAACCTGGCGATCGCCGATCCATATCTGGCCGTCGGTCGGCTGGTCGAAGCCTGCAAGCATTTGCAGGGTGGTCGACTTGCCGCAGCCCGAGGGGCCGAGCAAGGCCAGCAGCTCGCCTTGGGCCAGCTCCAGATCGATGCCGCGCAGAACCTGGTGTGCGCCATAGTGCTTGGTAAGACCTTGGATGCGAATTGCCTTCACGACGTAACTCCGGCGGTAACGGGCGCCGCGCCGCGGCGACGGGCAAGGCCCGTCAGCAGGCGGCCCAGCATGACAATCAGGATGGTGCCCAGCAACAGCACGTTGCTGGTAGCGCAGACGGCTTCGTAGTTGCCGCCGTCCTTGTAGTTGTAGATAAGCGTCGTCATGACATTGGTCTGCGGGGTGATCAGGAATACCGCCACCGACAGCTCGCGCATCACCGGGATGAACACCAGCATCCACCCCGACACCAGGCCGGGCTTCATGAGCGGCAGCGTGATGCGGCCGAACGTGCCGACCTGCCCCGCGCCCAGGATGCGCGACGCCCGCTCCAGATCGGGGCTGATGGTCTTGATGATGGCGCCGCCGTGCGAATAGGCGATCGGCAGGAACGTCGCCACGAAGGCCAGCACCAGCAACGCGCCCGTTCCATAGAGGCCATAGAACGGCTGGGTGAAGGCCGAGAAGAACCCCACCGACAGCACGATGCCCGGGATGATGATGGGCACGGACGCCGTCGCGCCCAGGGCCCAGGCGCCACGGAACAACTTGCGCTCGACCATATAGGCCACCACCACGCCCAGCAGGAGGCAAACCGTCGCCGCCATCGTGGCATAGAGCAGGGAATTGACGATGGCCGACTGGGTTTGCGGGTTGTCCAGCACGGCCCAGCGATACCAATGCAGCGTCAGGTTGTCCCACGAGGGCCCCTGGCCCCAGGCCTTGCTGAGCGACACCAGCGTCAGCGAGGCATACGGCAGGAACACGGTCACCGCGGGCACCAGCAGCGCGCCCAGCAGGGCCGGCCAGCGCCAGCGGCCCAGCCCGACCAGCCGCGATCCGCGCGCCTTGCCGCCTATCATGACGTACTGCCGGCGGCCGAGAATGCGCCTGCGCAGGAAGAACAGGCCGCCGGTCATCAGCAGCAACGGCATGCAGTAGGCCGCCGCCAGATTGAGCTCCGGCGGGAACATCTGATAGAACTCGGCCAGCTTGGTCGTGACCACCGGGACACGCGCCGGCGTCAGCAGGAACGCGGGAACGCCGAAGAGCGTCATGCCCTGGATGAACGACAGGATGAAACCGGCCACGATGGCAGGCATGACCAACGGCAAGGTGACGCTGCGCATGGTCCGCAGGATGCCTCCTCCCAGCATGGCCGAGGCATCCTCCAGCTCCACGGCCATCTCATCGAGCGCGGTGGCGACAATGGTGAACGTGAACGGCACGGTATAGACGGCGCACACGAAGACCGCCCCCCACATCGAGTAGATATTCAAGGGGGAATCCCCGCCCAGCCATTGCCTGAGCCAGACGTTGAGCCAACCCGAGTTGGGCGCCGCCAACAGTATCCACCCCAGCGCGCCGATGAAAGACGGCGTGATGAACGCCGCCAGCACCAGTACCCGGACCAGGCCGCGCCCGGGCATATCCGTGCGCGACACCAACCACGCCATGGGCACGCCAAGGGCAGTGGCGATCACCGCCGTGCTGCCGGCCAGCACCAGCGAATTGAGCATGGGCTCGATCAGGTTGGGCGTGGTGAATATGCGCAGGTAATTCACCAGCGACCATTGCCCGGTCAGGTCGTCGCGCCAGCTGTTGAGCGCGATGATGCCGACGGGCTGCAGGACCAGCAATGCCAGCGCTGCCGCCACCAGCACGGTGACGGCGATGGCTGGCAGCGCATGACGCCCGGCACGCGGCTCCCGCGCTACGGCGGGTTTTTCAGTCATTGCGACAGACATGGAATCCCCTGTTTCTTCCCCTGCGGACTCAACCGACCGTCGAGCGCCACAGGGCAATCGTGTCATTGATCTGCTTGGTCAGGTCATCGGTCGGATTGCGGAACCACTTCAAGGACTCGAGGCTGCGGCCTTCGGCCCAGGGCACGTCCGTGCGCAGCGTGGGCCAGTAGTTGCGCGCCAGGATCTGCGACACCTCGGTCGAATACAGGAAATCCGTGAACAGCTTGGCCGCGTTGGGGTGCGGGGCCTTGGCGGGAATCGCGGTCAACCCGAGGTTGAGGATGGCATCATCGGTGGGCACCTTGACGTCCACCGGCTGGCCGGCCGCCTTCTGCGTCAGCGAATAGCTGAAAGGCGCGGCGGCACCCACCACGCGCTCGCCTGCCAGGATATCGGTAACGGTATCGACGTTGGACTGGCCGACCTTCGGCTTCTGGGCGGCGAATTTCTTGAAGAAGTCATCGCCGTACTTCAGGCGCATGGCCAGCGCCCAATGCGCGACGTCGCCCGACGACGCCGGGCTCCCGACCGTGATCTTGCCGGCCCAGGCGGGATCCAGCAACGCCTGCCAGCTCTCGGGCGGATTGGGCACCTTCTGCGACTGGAAGTTGATCGACGTAATGCTGATTGCGCCGACATGGAAAGTGTTGTCCGGGTCCAGGCCGCGAAAGGCCTCCGGCAAATGCTCGGCCCCCGTCGGGCGGTACGCCATCAAGGCATTGATCTTCTTCAGTTCGGTGTAGTGCAGCAGATTGGTGGTGCCCAGCGAATCGCAGTTGGCGGCGTTGTTCTGCAGCTCCAGGCGCAGCCGGGTATAGACCGTTTGCGAACCCTGGCGCAGCAGATTGACCTGGATGCCGGGGTATTGCTTGACGAAAGCGTCACGAATGTCCTCGATGGACTTCTGTTCGTAGGACCCCCAATACAGGTTGAGGGCCCCTTCCTTGCGCGCCGCCTCGTAGAGCGGATTGTCCTGCGCGCGCACCGGCAGGAAGACGCTGCCTGCCAACGCTGCCGAGGCGGACACGCCCAGACGCAACATGTCCCGACGAGAATACTGATTCATGATGGTTCCCCTTTTCCTATGCGATGTAATGTGGCGCTCAGTAGTCGCCCGTGGTTGCCCCGCCGTCGACGACGAGGGTCTGCCCGGTCATATAGCTCGCATCGTCAGAGGCGAGAAAGGCAATGACAGCGGCGATTTCTTCAGGCCGCGCCGTACGCTTGAGCGGCATCCGGGCCAGCCAGCCTTCGCGGACCTGGTCGGGGACATCGGCCAGGATCGCGGTTTCGACGATACCTGGCGCCACGGCGTTGACCAGGATGCCGCGCTTGGCCCCTTCCAGCGCCGCGGTTCGCGTCAACCCCACGATGCCGGCCTTGGCGGCGGAATAATTGGCCTGGCCATAGGCGCCGAAAATGGCGGTGGACGCCACATTGATGATGCGCCCCCAGCCGCGTTCGCCGATCCACGCAAAGGCGCTCTGGCAGCCCAGCCAGGTACCGCGCAGATTCACGTCGATGACGGCGCTCCATTCGGCGTCCGACATCTTGGCCAGCGAACGATCGCGCACGATGCCGGCCACATTGACCACAATGTCCACCTGCCAGCCCTGCGCATCCACCGCCCGCTTGGCGGCGGCCCAACTCTGACGGTCCGCCACGTCCAGGAATACGCCAAGCGCCCCCTCGCCCAGCGACGCCGCCGCGGCAAGCACGCGCTCCTCGCCAATGTCGCCCACCACGATGCGCGCGCCTTCGGCCTGCAAGCGTCGACACACCGCCAGGCCTATGCCACCCGCGCCGCCCGTGACCAGCGCCACCCGCCCCTGCAATCGTTCGTTCTTCATTTACGCTACTCCACCGCGCATGGCGACCGCGAACACGTCTTCGCCGTCCTGCACTGTCACGCCATCCTGATTGCGCAGCTGCATGGATACCTTGACCACGCCGAAAGGCTTGGACCGGCTGGGCCGCAGCTCCAGCACCTCGGACTCGTACCGTACCGAATCGCCGGCCAGGATGGGCGCGACAAAACGGCGCCGGGTTTCCAGGAAGGCCACGATGTCCCAATCGTCGATGCCCGAGCGCAGGCCGGTGCTCACGGCATGCCCCAGCATCCCATGCGCGATGCGCTGGCCGTAGCCGTTTTCGCGTGCCGCCACCTCGTCCATGTGCAGCGGGTTGAAATCGCCGGTCAGGCCGGCAAACGTGACGATATGGCTTTCGGTGATCGTGATGCGCGACGAGACATGGCGCTCGCCCAACTGTATCCGCTCGAATTCGACAGGCATTCAGGACTCCATGGGAACAAATACGGGCAAGGTCAGCGTATCGCCGATCTTCTCGAAGGCCACGCGCATCGGCATGTCGACCTGCAGCGGCCGCTCGCTCGGGCAGCGGGTCAGCATCAAGGGCCCTTCCTCCAGCTCGACCAGCACGCAGGTGTAAGGCGCCTTCTGCACACCGCCCTTGTGAATAACGGTGTAGGAAAACAAACGAGCGCGCCCGCTGGCCTGCACCCAGCGCGGCGCCGCGCCGGGGTCGGCCAGCGAATGGGCGCGCGGATACCACTGATGGCGGCCGGTCGTCGGGCATTGCTGGACCAGCAGGCGCTGTTGGCGGGCCGCCTCCCAGAAAGGCTGGCTGCAGACGTCCTGCACAGGGGGCATCGTTACGTCGAACATGGCGTCCTCACACGGTAAGAATGGCAGTGGCCGCGGCGCAAAAAGTGCCGCCCAGGCCGTGGACCAGGGCCCGCCCGGCATCGGGCACCTGCACACCCGGCCCCTGGCCGCGCAATTGCCGCGCGCCCTCGATCAGGGCAAAAATGCCGCGCTTCCCAGGATGGTTGGAGGAAAGGCCGCCACCGTCCGTAT
Organism: Bordetella bronchiseptica; assembly: GCF_900636925.1. Classification (NCBI taxonomy): domain Bacteria; kingdom Pseudomonadati; phylum Pseudomonadota; class Betaproteobacteria; order Burkholderiales; family Alcaligenaceae; genus Bordetella; species Bordetella bronchiseptica. Next base: position 1,866,507 of record NZ_LR134326.1, on the reverse strand, counting down.
TGCAGGGCAGCGCGCCACCCAGCGTCAGTTGGCCGTCGGCGGCGAAAGCGCCGCTTTCGCCGCGCTTGCAGAACCCCAGGTCTTCCAGCGCCAGCAGCGGCGTAATAGTGAAAGCGTCATAGAGCTGCGCGACATCGATGTCGGCCGGCGACAGGTCCGCCATCGCGAAGGCCCGCGGCCCCGACAGCGTCGCCGGTGTCGAGAGGTCCGGCGCGATCTGCGAGAGCTGTGTGCGCGCCGTCGCCGCGCCGAAACCGGACAGCAGCACCGGCTTGTGGCGCAAATCCCGCGCGCGCTCGGCGCTGGTCATCACCACGGCGCCGCCGCCGTCGGTCACGACGCAGCAATCCAGCTTGTGCAGCGGCGAGGCGATCATGGGCGAAGCCAGCACGTCGTCCACCGTGATCGGCGTGCGCAGCCTGGCATGAGGATTGGCGGCCGCATGGGCCCGGAAGGTCACCGCCACGCTGGCCAGTTGCTCGGCCGTCGTGCCGTATCGCGCCATGTGGCGCTGCGCATACAGCCCGTAGGCCGAGATCAGGGTCGGGCCATAGGGAAGCTCGTACTGCCCCGGGCCGGCGGGGAAGACAAAGGGGTCGAAGGACGGCGTGCTCAACGGCCACCAACGCGGCGTGGCCGCATAACTGATCACGACGACCTCGGCCAGGCCCGCCGCGATGGCCGCGGCGGCGTGGCCCGCGTGCACGATGTAGGAGCAGCCCCCCACGTCCGTGCTGTTGAACCAGGTGGGACGCAGGCCGGCGTATTCGGCAAACTCCGTCACGCTGTTGACCCCGCCCCCCTCGGCCCAGTCGCCGGCCGCCACGCACAGCCCATCCACGTCCGCCAGGCTCAGCCCGGCGTCGACCAGGGCGCCCTGCACGCACTCCATCTGGATCTGGTACGGATGCACCTCGGGCGCATGGCGGCGCGGCGATTCGCACAGGCCGACGATGGCCGCGCGATTGGAAATACTCATGACTTCCCCTTGTTCTGACCAGGCGCGGCATGGCCGCGCTGCTGAGGCAGAGAATGTCCGAATCCCCCAGGGCCAACAAGCAGTTTGCGAGACGTCTATCGGCAGCTTTTACGCACCTATTGCGCCGTGCGCACCCAGACTCGGGATTACACCTATTGCGGCAACTCCTCCAAAAATGGCGCTATATCTGGTTTTCGAGGCAACCTTCAATCATCGTGATCTATCGCCGCCTTCCCCCCTTGATTGCCGTCCGTGCATTTGATGCGTTCAGCCGCAGCGGCAGCATCCGCGCCGCGGCCGACCTGCTGGCGATTTCCCATACCGTCGTATCGCGCCATATCCAGAACCTGGAAGATGCCGTCGGCACGCGATTGGTGAAAAAGGACGGCCGAGGCCTGGCCCTTACGCGCGAAGGCCAGCGCTTCGCCGCCAAGACGCGGCGCGCGCTGGACCTCATCGCGGACGCTTGCGGTGAACTCGTCCATGGCCGGGGCGACGCCATCCATGTCTGCTGCATGGCTGGCCTCGCCTCTCGCCGGCTGTTGATGCGCCTGCCCGAGCTGGAGAGCCGGCTCGACGGCAAGGAGCTGATCCTCCAACCCACCACTGCCCGGCCCGACTTCAACAAGGATGAGGCCGACGCCGAAATCATCTACCTGACCCAGCCGTTCATCGGCGACGGCCTGCGCGCGGAGATGTTCTCGCGCCCGCGCATCCTGGCCGTGTGCAGCCCGGCATTCCGGGAGCGCTTTCCCGACATCGGCGAACCCGAACACCTGGTTCACTTGCCGCTATTGCACGAGCAGTCCACGGATCAGTGGGAGCAATGGCTGGGCTCCGTGGGCGTGGCGCAGCTGCCCATCCTGCGCGGCCCGCGCTTGTGGCACGGGCACTTGACGATGGAGGCCGCGCAACTGGGCCAGGGCATCGCGCTGGTCAGCGAGCTCCTGGCCAACGACCGGATCGCGCGTGGCGATCTCGTGGAGGTGCTGCCCAACGTCTCCGTACAGATGGGCGGCTACTACTTCGTCGCCCCCGAGCACAAATGGAACGACCCGGCCATTGCGACCGTCCGCCAATGGCTGACCGAAGCCCTCTCCTAGGCCCGCGCCGGGCCTGATTGCACAAGCAGTGCATCAAATGCACGGATGCGCGACAAACTAAGCGATTGTGCTGGAGCGAAGCAGGCTGCAACATCGTTGCATCTCAGCCCTCATGGCGCCCTGTCGCCCATCTCTCCATGCTTGCACAATCTGCACCGGCCAAGCCTCTGGCTGGCCTCAAAGTCCTCGACATCACCCATATGCTCGCCGGCCCCTACTGCACGTGGCTGCTGGGGCTGCTCGGCGCCGAGGTCATCAAGGTCGAGCGGCCGGGCGAAGGTGACTTCGCCCGCGCCATCGCGCCCTTTCACGGCGGTGAAAGCCTGTATTTCATGAGCGTCAACCGCAACAAGCGCAGCATCGCGGTCAATCTGAAAACCGAGGAAGGCAAGCAGATCCTGCGCGACCTGATCGCTCGCAGCGACATCCTGGTCGAGAACAACCGGGCCGGCGTCATGGACCGGCTGGGCCTGGGGTATGACGATGCCAAGGCACTGAACCCGGGCCTGGTCTACGCCTCGATCTCCGGCTATGGCCAAACCGGCCCTTATCGCCACAAACCCGCCTTCGACGTGATTGCCCAGGCCATATCCGGCATGATGAGCATCACCGGCCAGGAAGGCGGCCCGCCGGCCCGCGTGGGCGTCTCGATCGGCGACATCGCTTCCGGCCTGTTCGCCACGGTGGCGATCCTGGCGGCGATCGAAGGCAGGCACGGCAGCGGCGAAGGCGCCTTCATCGACGTCTCGATGATGGATTGCCAGATGGCGCTGATGGAAAACGCGATTTCGCGCTACCTGAACGCGGGCGACGTTCCCGAGCGCCTGGGCAGCCGGCACCCTCTGATTGCCCCGTTCCAGTCTTTCGAGACCAAGGACTTCCCGATCGCGGTATGCGTCGATACCGAACCGCAATGGCAGCGCTTCTGCGCGGCGCTGGACCTGGAGCCCCTGCTGCACGACCCGCGGTTCCAGGACGGCCCGATGCGCGCGCTCAATCACAGCCAGCTCGAGCCGCTGCTCAATGCCGTGTTCGCCAGCGGCCGCCGCGATGACTTCATCGCGCGCCTGGAGGCGGCCGATGTGCCATGCAGCCCGATCAACAGCATTCCCGAAGTGGCCCGGGACCCGCAGGTGGCGCACCGCCGGATCCTGGTCGATAACGAGGGCGTCAAGTATGTGGGCGCGCCCTTTCACTACAACCGCGCGCCGGTGGGCGGCGAGACCAGCCCGCCCGCCCTGGGCGCCGACAGCGTGTCGATCCTGCGCGAACTGGGCCGCAGCGAAGCGCAGATCGCCGATCTGCAGCGCACCGGCGTACTGTAAGCCGGCCCGCGCTGCAGGCCCGACACCCAAGGCCTGGAGACGCCGTCCGATTCAGGACGCTGTCAGACCTCCAGGATTAGACTGATCGCTCAGATCACGGCCTTGCGCCAATCCATGGACAAACGATCCCCTGTCCGCGGATTGCAGGGCCAGTACTCTGACACCAATGCCGTGTTCCCCGCGAGCCTTATTGACGCGGCATTGCGTGCCCCGTACGGGCCCGGCACGATGTGTCGGGCCTTTTTTTGCCTCGCGGCGCCGCCTCAGCGGCGCATGCCCACCCCGATGATGAGCACGCCGACCACGATCGCGGCGATCCCGGCCCAGCTCGGTATGGCGACGTCTTTCTCCGTCTGCGCGGTGGCCTTGACGGACCCGACTTGCAGCACGGTCTCCTCCGACGTGTACGAGAACCCCTTGTAGACCAGGGCGGCAGCGCCCAACACGATCAGAACGGCGCCTACGATGGTGGCTGGCTTCATCTTCTCTCCCCTTGCGGCAAGTGGTGGATGCGCCGGACGATACCCGAACGCCTGCACACTGTCAGTGACAGAAGGTGTCGTGTCAATGCCTGCAACGGCGCGGGTGCATGAGTGGGCCCCGGTCGTATAGAATCAACCCTTTTGCCCGACGCCATGTGGTTCAAGAATCTCAAGATTTACCGGCTTTCCGCGCCCTGGGCCTTGAATGGCGACCAGCTGGAAGAATGCCTTGCCCGCTTTGCCTACCAGGGCGGCAATAACCTCGAAATGCAGAGCCTGGGGTGGATATCCCCGCGCGAGAACGGCCTGCTTGCGCATACGCTCAACGGCCAGATCCTGCTGACGCTGCGCGCCGAGAAAAAGCTGCTGCCGACCACGGTCGTCAATCAGGTCGCCAAGGCCCGCGCGCAGGAAATCGAAGAGCAGCAAGGCTACAAGCCTGGCCGCAAGCAGATGAAGGAAATCAAGGAGCGCGTCACCGACGAGCTGCTGCCCAAGGCCTTCAGCATCTACCGCGACACGCGCGTCTGGATCGATACCGTCAACCACTGGCTGGTGATCGATGCGGCCGCGTCCGCGAAGGCCGACGAGGTCATCGGCCTGCTGGTCAAGACGATCGACCCGCTGCCGCTGGACAATCTCTATGTCGAGCAATCGCCCGCCGCGGCGATGACGGGGTGGCTGGCGGCCGACGAAGCGCCCGCCAACTTCTCGATCGACCAGGATACGGAGCTGCGCGCCTCCGGCGAAAGCCGCGCCGCGATCCGCTACGTCAAGCACTCGATCGACGTCGACGATGTGCGGCGCCATATCCAGTCCGGCAAGCAATGCACGCGCCTGGCGATGACCTGGGCCGACCGGGTGTCGTTCGTGCTGACCGAGTCGCTGGACGTCAAGCGCGTCGCGCCGCTGGATGTGCTCAAGGAGAACCCCGACGCCGCCACGCAGAACGACGACGAAAAGTTCGATTCGGACATGACGCTCATGACCGGCGAAGTGGCCAAGCTGCTGGCCGAACTGGTCGACTCGCTGGGCGGGGAAAAGCGCGTCTGACGCGGGCTCGCGTGGCGCTGGCGCGCCACGCGATACGGCTCAGTCCAGGCCGTGGAAGACGGAGTCGTCGGGGCCGATGTGCGACGGATGCTGCCACGTCACGTCGCGCATCGAATGCTGCACCAGCCCTTCCACGCCCAGCAGCACCGCGAAGATCGCCATCCGGATCGGAATGCCATTGTCGGTCTGGCGGAAAATCGCCAGGCGCGGGTCGTGGTTCAGATCCGTGCTCAGATCGTTGGACCCCGGCCGGCTGTCGCGCGGCAAGGGGTGCATGACGATGGTATCCGGACCGCAGTAGGCGTCGATGATGGCGCGGCTGACCTGGAAGTCCGCCGTATAGCCTTCGCCCGCCTCTTCGTTGGCGAAGCGCTCTTTCTGCACGCGTGTGGCGTAAATGACGTCCGCGCCCGCCAGGCCCTCGGCCAGCGTGCTTTTCTGTTCGATCACATTGCCGTTGCGGCTGGCCTGCTCGACGATGTAGCCGGGCATCTCCAGGCCCTGCGGCGAAATCAGCGTGAACTTCACGCCCTTGTACAGCGCCAGCAGCTTGATCAGCGAGTGCACCGTGCGGCCGTACTTCAGGTCGCCGACCATGGCGATGTGCGCGCCGTCGAGCAGCTTGCCCAGGCGCGAGAACTCGGTAAGGATGGTGTACAGGTCCAGCAGGGCCTGGCTGGGATGTTCGCCCGGGCCATCGCCGCCATTGACCACCGGAATATTGGTCGCCTCGGCGAACTCCGCCACCGACCCCTGTTCGGGATGGCGGATGACCATGGCGTCGACGTAGCCGCTCATCACGCGGCTGGTATCGTAGATGGATTCGCCCTTGGCCATGGACGAGAACGTGAAGCCCGTGGTGTCGCAGACCGAACCGCCCAGGCGGCAGAACGCCGCGCCGAAGCTGACGCGAGTACGCGTGCTGGCCTCGAAGAACAGGTTGCCCAGCACCGCGCCTTCCAGCACCCGCGATACCTTCTGGCGGCGCGCAATGGGTTGCATCATATCCGCCACGCGGAACAGGTCTTCCACCGATTCGCGGGTGAATTGATCGACCGACAGCAGCTGATGGCGCCCTTCGACGGCGATGCGGTCGCGCAAGGGGCCTACCTGCCCGCTCTGCGTATATTTCTCCAGCAAGTCGCGGTTCTGCACGATTTCACTGACGAAGCGCTCCACCACTTCGGGCATCGCGCGAAACTCCTGCGACCCTTCGGGCAGCAGCCATGTATCCAGCGCGCGGCGCTTCACGCCGATGCGACCGGCGAACACGTCGCGCGTCAGGTTGAGACGACGCATCGCGTCGCGCAGAAAGGCTTGTTGGGAGATGGACATGGGCGGCCCCAGGGAGGAATACGAAATATACGCAATGCGCATATTATTCGACCCAAAAAACGACGTCCATGATTTTTTGCGTATATAACCGGCACTGTGGCGCGGGTCAGACGCGTGCTGCGTATACCGTGGGCAGCTGGTCGTAGTCGGTATCGGCCGGAGCGACCGCCAGCCAGCAGCCCGCGCCAAACGCCGCCACGCTGGCAAGGTACAGGGCAACCGCCAGGACCACGGCGGGAAGGTGGCCACGGCCGCGCACGCCGGCGGCGGCGGCCTGGCGGTGCTGCAGATAGCGGGCGGCGGTGCCGAACAGCATCGCGCCCATCGCAGCGGCCAGCCCGGCCAGGAACAGGGCCAGGGGCGCCTGCAAGGCGGGCGGCGCCACTTCGCCGCCGACGATACCCAGCGAGAACGCGACCAGCATCAGCGCTGCCAGGCCATTGAGGCCAGCCAGCAGGCGCAGCGGGCCGGCCAGCAGGCCTTGCCCGTTGTCGCCCGGCCGGTAGTCCGCGCCCTCACCCATATCAGTCGCCGCCCTGCCTGCACACCGGCGTGGCGGACTGAATCGAGGCCTTGGCCGCGGCGATCTCCGCCGCATCCCACTTGCCGTCGCCCAGCACCCTGACCGTGACCCGGGCCGTCGATGGCGTCTCGGTCTGCGACTGGATGATTTCGAGGATCTTGGTGGGCTCTTCCCGCTTGAACACATGCACCTCGTTGGGCGCGCCCCGGTCGCCCAGGCGCCGCGACGACTGGTACACCACGCCGTACGGATGCGGCCGCTGCTCGTGGCAGACGCGCACGTATTCGCCGGCGCGGCGATATGCCGCCTGGAAATCCGCCGTGACGATGAAACTTTCGGACAGTCCGGGCGTATCGCCCGACAGCAGGCCCTGGCTGGCGCACCCGCTCAATACGCCAGCGGCCAGCAGCGCCCCGGTCAACCCTACCCTGCGCATATCGACTCCTGCTCCAAGTAATGCAACGGACGGATTATGCATCAACACGCCCAATGAAAAAGCCGCCTTGGCGCCCTATCGCGGCAGGCGGCTGCGCACGGTGCGGCTGGCTACGCCGCCTCGCGCTACTTCTGGGCCGCGCCCTGAATTTTTTCGCCACCTCGTTCGATATCCTTGCCCGCGCCGGCAACCGTATTGCAACCTGCGGACAGCGCGGCCATGGCAAGCAGCACAGCAATGAGAGCTTTGTTCTTCATGACATCTCCTGGACTGGGAAGCGTCGAACGAGCGACGGAAAGGCCGGCGGGTCCGCGCCGGACCGGGTCAGGATAACGCAGCGGCGTGCTTTCTGCAGCAAGCACTCGCAATCAGTTGCATGCGCGCGCCATCCTCTGACGCATGGCGCATGCAATCCACCTACAATGCTGCGCCATGAAATATGCTGTTGTATTGGCTGCGCTGCTCAGCCTGCCGCCGGCCGCCCAGGCCGAGCTGGTCACCCGTCCGAACGCCGTCGGACACCGCGATTTCCGACACGCCAAGAAAGTGCTGCCACGCGTCTACCAGAACCTGGAGCGCGACTTCTATTGCGGCTGCCCCTACCAGGACAAGCGCATCGACCTGCAGGCCTGTGGCTACGAGCCGCGCAAACAGCCGCGACGCGCACAGCAACTGGAATGGGAGCATGTGGTGCCGGCCTGGACGCTGGGCCATCAGCGCCAGTGCTGGCAACAGCGCGTCAACGGCAAGCCGGGCGGGCGCAAGCATTGCAGCCGGACCGACCCCTCGTTCGCGCGCGCCGAAGGCGACCTGGTGAACCTGGTGCCGTCGGTCGGCGAGGTCAACGGCGACCGGCAGAACTTCCGCTACGCCGTCTGGGCCGATCGGCCCGCCCCCATGTACGGCCAGTGCGAAACCATCGTGGACTTCAAGACCCGCCGCATACAGCCGCGCAAGTACGTGCGCGGCCGTATCGCGCGCATCCAGTTCTACATGGTCGAGCGCTACAGGCTGAAGCTGTCGCGCGAGGACCGGCGCGTGCTGTGCGTATGGGCGCGCGCCTACCCGGTGGACGACTGGGAACGTGCGCGCGACCAGCGCATCCGGACGCTGCAAGGCAACGGCAATCACTACGTGACCGATCCCGCCGCGATCCAGCGCCAGTGCGGCTGAGCATGCCGGCGGGCGCCTGCCGGCCGCCTTGCTCAGCCCCTTTCTTGAGCACGTTGCGCAAGTCCTTGTTTTGACGCGGGATTAGGCAGATGTGCGCACCCTATCCCAAGGGTTGTCCACATCGCCTGTGGGTAACCGCGCTCAGGCGGGTTGCGCCGCCGCCAACGGGCCGTTCCAGGGCTGGGCGTCCAGGCGCAGCCGGACCTCCTGGAAATCGCCTTCGCTCGCGGCCAGCAGGCCTTCGGCCAGCGCCTGCCCGAAAGCGCGCCGGCACAATGTTTCCATGTCGTCGGGCATGGACTGGAATACGCCGTCGGGAATGCGCAGCCGCAGGCGCGCATCGTCCTGGCTGCCGGCGCGGCCGATATGGACGTGGGCGGGATAACCGTGCGGGCACCAGACACCGACGTGATACGTACCGGCGGCGCCGGCGTCGGCCAGATAACCGGGATGATCGTACTTGGCAGTTCCCATGTCCCCTCCTTGGATGCGACAAGGTCGCTCGGGTGGCCCATGGTAGCGCATGAGCAGGGCTGGCAAGAAGCCCCGCCGCGCCAAGCGCGCAAAGCTGCGACTGCGAAAACAAAAAAGGCCTGGCGATGAATCGCCAAGCCTTTTTGATCTGGTTGCGGGGGCAGGATTTGAACCTACGACCTTCGGGTTATGAGCCCGACGAGCTGCCAGACTGCTCCACCCCGCGTCTGATGAACGTAATCATAACCCATTTTGAAAATCCTTGCAGCGCGACAGCCAGCATCGCGCGCAACCGCGACGCCGGCTCTACCCACACGACCAGCGCCGCCGCCTGTGCGCGCACCGTCACGGCGCCACCGAATTCCACGCGGTGCGCCTGCCCCGCCACCAGCGGAACGTCGACCGGCACGCCCGCGCCGTCCTGGCCCGCGCGATGCTCCACCACCCGCACCCGCCCTTCCAGGCAGATCAATTGAGCGCCGCCTCGCGCATGGCGGCACAGCCCCGCCCCGGCAGCCAGTTGCAGCCGCGTGGCATGCGCAACAGCGCGGTCCGCGGGTTCCGTGGAATACAGCGAGCGATCCATGACAGCCTCGTATGACATCGGTAGACAGGTCTTCAGGCTACCGGTCCGCGCCGCGCCGCAACAGGCACAGCAACAGGCTGTCTGTATCGATACAGATCTGGAAATCGAACTCTGTTATGGTTGTTTTTCACCGCAACTGTGCCTGTTGCGGCCAGCCCTGCCGATGCACCATCGCGCCATGAACACGCAGCCGCTGTATCTGCGCCTAGCAGACCACTATCGCCGCGCCATCCAGACGGGCGTACTGGCCCCGGCGCAACGCATGCCTTCGGTACGCAATCTGGTGCGCGCCCATCACGTCAGCCTGTCCACTGCCCTGCAGGCATGCCGCCAGCTCGAGGACGACGGCCTGATCGAGGCCCGCCCGCGCTCGGGCTATTTTGTCCTGCGCCCGCGGCGTCCGGCTCTTGCGCCGGTGCCCGAGCCCGATATCAAGGGCGCGCTCGATCCCGCGCAATACGTCGGCATCCACGACCGGGTCTCGGATTTCATTGCGTCGTGCCAGCAGCATCCGCTGAGCGCCGACTTCGCGCTGGCCGCCGCCCCGCCGCAGGCCTATCCGATGCGGGCGCTGCAGCTGGCGCTCACGCGCGCGGCGCGGCACACGCCGGAACTGCTGACAGCGCCCGTGCCGCCCTACGGCCATCCGGAGTTCCGCGCCGTGCTGGCGCGCCGTGCGATGGAATGCGGCATCAGTGCGGCCCCGGACGAAGTGCTGGTCACGCACGGCTGCATCGAAGCCCTCAACCTGGCCCTGCGCGCGGTGGCGCGGCCAGGCGATACGATCGCGGTCGAATCGCCGACCTACTTCGGCCTGCTGCAAATCCTCGAAAGCCTGGGCCTGCGCGCGCTGGAAATACCCACCAGCCCGCAGCGCGGCATTTCGATCGAAGCGCTGGAGCTGGCGCTGCAGACGCACGCGAACGTTCGCGCCGTCGTCGTCGTGCCCAACTTCCAGAACCCGCTGAGTTGCGTCATGGACGATAGCGACAAAGCCCGGCTGGTCACGCTGTGCGAACGCACCGGTATCGCCCTCATCGAGGACGACACCTATGGCGCGCTGGGCGACCATGGCACGCCGCTGGCGCTCAAATCATGGGACGACAGCGGCAACGTGATCTATTGCGCATCGCTGCACAAGACGCTGGCTCCCGGCATGCGGCTGGGATGGATGCTGGGCGGACGCTGGAGCCGGCGCATCGGCATGCTGAAATTCGCCCAAAGCCGGCCCAACCCGCCGCTGCCCCAGGCCGCGGCCGCCGACTATATGGGCACCAAGGCCTACGACCGCCACCTGGCGCGCCTGCGCCAGACGCTGCGCGTGCAGCGTGAAGCCATGGCGGCCGCCGTCGCGCGCCACTTTCCGGACGGCACGCGGCTGAGCGTGCCCACGGGCGGGATGCTGCTCTGGGTGGAATTGCCCGCGTGCATGCCCGCCATGCGCGTGTTCGAGCAGGCGCTGCGGGCCGGCATCCGCATCACGCCGGGCCCGATGTTCTCGAACTCGAACCGCTACGATCATTTCCTGCGGATCAGCTGCGGCGTCCCCTATACCGCCGATATTGCCGCGGCCATGAAGCGCCTGGCGGATATCGTCGCCGCCGGCCTGTAGCCCGCCGCCCGCTCCCGGATTGCCCGCCCCGGACAAGTCCTTGTTCCAGCGAGGAATTTTCGATCTACGCGCAGGCTATCCCAAGGCTTGTCCACAGAAGATGTGGGCAACTTGCTACTTGAGCGCGGCCACCACGGTATCGCGCACGCTCTCGAAGCCGGCCACGTACTGCGGGTTCTCCGAGCGTGCCAGCAGGTTGGCGTAGCTTTGCTCCAGGTGCGCCTCGATCGCCTCGCGCAATCCAGGCGACCCCTTGACCAGGTGCAACACCGACGCGAGCGTCGAATGAAGCGCATCGATACGCCCACCTTGATGCGACACCGTATGCACAATCACTGCAATCTGTTCTTGAATATCCATATCACCCTCTATGTCGCAGAATTTTCTGGGCCGCATGCTAGCACGCAGCCCGTTACCGCTATGCAGGCCGCGATGGCGGCGCTAGCATGGATCGACGGCCAGGCAAGCCGGCCAGGCCGGGTGGAAGCGGAGGCCAACCATGAAGACGATACGCAACTATGCGCCGCCCAGTCCGGCCGCGCTGCGTCGACTGCAGGAAACCCTGCACTACAGTACCGCACAGATGAACCAGCTGGCAGGCCTCGACGACCAGACGCCCTGGCCGCGCTATGTCGACGGAGCCGAACCGCATGCGCTGGGCCGCCAGCGCCTGCTTTACATGGCCGCCCGGCTGGCCTTGCCGGAAGCCCAATGGCGGCTGGTCCTGGAACGCATGCGCAATATCGGCGCGCGGTTCGACTACGACGATGGCGAGCCATTGCCCGCACCGGGCGCCGTGGCGCCGGAGCCGGTGACCGAAGTCAAATTCGGCATCACCCTGAGCAGCCTGTCCGGCGCCTTCCACGAGATGGAGCAATTGCGCGAGTTCGCCCACTTCGCGCATGAGGCCGGCGTCGACACCCTGGTGGCCCGCGCCTGGTTCGGGCGCGACGACGATATATGCCGCTTCGAGCCACGGCACGCCACGCCCGCCGTGGACGGCCAGCAAGACCGTCTTTTCGAGGCCGCTGCGCGCGCGATCGGCCACTTCGAGTTCGGCGGCAGGATCTACCAGGGCGGGCTGCCCACCGAACCCGATTGAGGCGGCGCGGTTGACGCCACCGCCGGCCGCCCTGTACCGTGCGCCAGACCGCAACCGCCCTGCGCCCGCCATGGATCCAAGACTCGACGCCATCGACCGGCAATTGCTCAGCCTGCTGCAGGCCAACGCGCGCGAACCCGCCGCCATCCTGGCGCGCAAGCTGCATCTTGCGCGCAGCACTGTCGTCGCACGCATTGCACGTCTGGAGCGCGACGGCGTGATCGCCGGCTACGGGGTGCGGCTCGGACAACGACTGGAGGAAGCCGCGGTGCGCGCCTATTGCTTCCTCAGCGTGCTGCCGAAGACGCCGGCGGCGGTCATGCGCGAACTGGCCAGGATTCCCGAGGTCGAAGAGATTTCCTCGGTCAGCGGCGCATTCGACTACCTGGTTTTCCTGCGCTGCGAAACCCATGAGCAGCTCGACGACCTGCTCGACCACATCGGCCTGATCGACGGCGTGAAACAGACGCAGACATCCATCGTGCTCAGCCGCAGGCTGGACCGCCGCAGCGCCATCGCGCCGGGCTGACGCGACAAGGCTACACTGTGGGAACCGCCACCAACCCCCAGTCCCCGGCCCGTCCGGATGCACCTATGCCGCTACGTCTGCTCGCCCCCATGCTCGTCCTGTTTCTGGCCGCCTGCTCCAGCATGAGCGAGGTCACGCCGGTCGCCAAGAATCAGTACACGGTCAGCTACAACGCGGGCATGAAGGCGGCGACCTGGGTCGAGATCAAGAACCAGGCGCGCGAACGCGCGCGCCAGTACTGCGAAGCCCAGGGGCGCAAGTTCGCGCGTCCGGAAATCACGTCCAACCACGCGACCGGACTGATGCCCAAGAAGGCCGTGGTCACCTTCTATTGCGACGAAAAGCCGCAGCCGCCCGCCGAGAAGAACTGAACGGCGCCCCGAGGCTAGCTGCCAAGCCGCCACGCCGCCACCGCATGGGCGGCGATGCGACCCACTTCTGCCAGCACAGCATTCTGCGCCTCGCGCGAGGCGCTGGACTGGGTGAGATAGGCCGAGATCAGCACCGGCGCGCCATCGCGCGGCCAGATGACGCCGATATCGTTGTTGGTGCCATGGCCGCCCGCGCCCGTCTTGTCGCCGATACGCCAGCCCGCGGGCAGGCCGGCGCGCAGGCGCGTATCGCCGGTCTGGCTGGCCAGCAACCAATCGGCCAGCCGCTGGCGCGAAGCCGGATGCAAGGCATCGCCCAGCAACAGGCGCTGCAGGTTGCCGGCCATGGCGGCCGGCGTGGTGGTATCGCGCGGATCGCCTGGCCTGGCCTCGTTGAGCGCGGTCTCGATGCGGTCGAGCCGCGTCATCCGGTCGCCCAGGCCGCGCGCGTAGGCGGTCAACCCGGGCGGGCCGCCCAGCGTCGACAGCAGCAGGTTGCCCGCGGTGTTGTCGCTGCGCGTGACGGCCGCCTCGCACAATTGCTCCAGCGTCATGCCCTCGGCCTGGCGCGGCCCGGTGACCGGCGAATACGCCACGATGTCCGCCGCGCCGTAGCGGATCAGGCGCCGCAGGCTATCGTCGCCGCGGTCTGCGCGCGCCAATACGGCGCCGGCGGCCAGCAGCTTGAAGGTACTGCACATCGGAAAGCGTTCGTCGGCCCGATGGCTGAACGCGCGATCGCTGTCGCGATCGTGCACCTGGACGCCCAGGCGCACGCCATGCCGCTGCTCCAGCAGCGCAAGCTGGCGCTGCGCTTGCGCCGCCGCATCGGCCGGCCGCGCCGCGCGCCGCATGCCGGCGCGCGCCCATGGCGGCATGCACGCCGCCCCCAGGGCCGCCAGCATGCCGGCCCCGAATCCACGTCGATTCATGATGGTTCACCTCACGCAGGGAAAACGCCGCGATGCCGGATTGCGGGCGCCGCGATCCACCCATGTGCCGGCACTGTCTGCGTCAGCGTATGATCAAGCCTTTGCGACCGCGACGAGGTAGCTTATGTCACGACTAGTCTGGGCAGCAACCATCCTGGCATGCGGCCAGGCCCTGGCGCAGCCCCCCGCGCCCTTGACCGGCTGCGCGGCCAAGCAGGACCGCATCGAGACCGAGCTGGCGCAGGCGCGCGCCCATGGCAACACCGGCCGCATCAAGGGCCTCGAAGAGGCGCTGGCGGGCGCCCGGCATTGCGACGACGCAAGCCTGCGGGCCGACCGCGAGCGCGATGTGCGCGACGCCACCGACAAGGTGGCCGAACGCCAGCGCGAACTGGACGAAGAGCGGCAGGAAGGCGACGCCGACGACATCGCCAAGGCCGAGCGCAAGCTGCGCGAGGCCCAGCAGGACCTGGACAACGCGCGCGCCGAACTGACCCGCTGACCATGGCGCCCCGCGACCTGCTGATCCGCCCCGTACGGCCGGGCGACGAACCGCGCTGGCGCGAACTCTGGGACGGCTATACGCGCTTCTACGAACGCGAACCCGTCGAGGCCGTGACCCGCCATACCTGGCGCCGCATCATGGACCCGGCCCAGGCCGTCTACGCCATCGTGGCCGAAAGCGCCACGCACGGCGTGCTCGGCATCGCCAACTACCTGCTGCACGAGAACACCTCGACCCTGGCGCCGGTGTGCTACCTGCAGGATCTGTATGTCGATCCGCAGGCGCGCGCCCAGGGCGCCGGGCGGCGCATGCTGGACTGGCTGGTGGACGAGGCCCGGACACGCGGCTGGTCGCGCCTGTACTGGAACACCCGGGAAAACAACTATCGCGCCCGGGCGCTGTACGACCAATACACACCGCATAGCGGGTTCGTTCGCTACGTGGTGCACACCAGCCCGCATAAACCCGCCTAGGTTATTGCCCGGATCGGGAAAATTCGGTGCCGCATCGCCGTGCATCGGTTCTTGCATGCCACGCAATCGGCGCGCTATTGTTAAGGCGTTTGTCAGTTGTCCATTCACCTAACGGAGCGCCGATGGCCCCGTCTTCCCATGAGTGGACCGACACGCTGAAAGATGTCTATACAGCGCGCGCGGCCAACGCCGACCTGAATGCGCGCTACATCCCTCTGCTGCCGGTCAATCAACGTATTCAACACGAGCGCGATCGCGCGCTGGCCTACATGCTGCGGCAGCACCTGTCGGTGCCGCCCGCTCAGGCTCGCGTGCTGGAGGTCGGCTGCGGCTCGGGCAGCAATCTGCTCGACCTGATTCGCCTGGGCTTCGATCCCGCCAACCTGATGGGCAATGACCTCATGGACAGCCGCGTCGAACAGGCGCGCCACCGCCTGCCGCAGGCCGTCCCCATCCTGGCGGGCAATGCCCTGGACCTGGACCTGGAGCGCGAAGGCTTCGACGTGCTTTATCAATCGACCGTGTTCACGTCCATACTGGATGCCCAGGCGCGGCGCGATCTGGCGCAACGGATGTGGCACTGGACCAAACCAGGCGGCGGCGTGCTGTGGTACGACTTCGCCTATAACAACCCGCGCAACCCGAATGTGCGCGGCGTACCGCTGCGCGAAGTACGCGCGCTGTTCCCCCACGCCCGCATCCACACCGCCAGGATCACGCTGGCCCCGCCCTTGGCGCGTCGCCTGCCCGCCACACTGTACGCACCTGTCAACAGCCTGTGCCCGTTCCTGCGCACCCATTTGCTGTGCTGGATCGGCAAACCCGCCGCGCCCTGACCACGGCGCGCCGCAAAATCGTCGCCGGGCCTGCCCCGGCAACACTTTTTTCCCTCCTCCCATCATCCGTTGCTGCAGCGCGGCGCAAGAGCGCGCCTGCCATGCCTTGCTGCTGCGCGCCGGCGCCTGCCCATCCGCCCCTGGAAAACCCTCAGACACTTCCTACACATTGAGGCGCACAATGGGGACACAAGAACAGCAAGCCGTAAACAACGGGACGTCCTACGCCAAGCTGGCATGGACGCTAGGAGGCAACATGGAATACGTGGCAGTTTTTTCGTCGTTGGCGATACTGAGTATTCTGGCGCTGCTTGCCAAGACGATTCAGTCCGCCGGTAGTGAAACGCTGGTCAAGATTTCTGCAACGGTCATCAGTTCGACCTTCGCCTTCCTGCTCATCATCCCCATCGCGTTCGCGATGTTCATGTCCCTGGAATGACCGCCCCCCCGGGGCGCAAAACCAGGCGTCCGCGCGCCTGTCCACGCGCGCACGGGCCGAGGAAGCGTGCCGGACTGCCCACGGGCAGCCCGGCGCGGACTACAGCTCCAGTTTGTTGATCTTGGCGCCTTCGATCGACACGCCCGCCATCAGGCCCGCGTTGTTGAGTACGAAGCCCACGATCGGCTGCTTGGCCGTGTTGGTATCGATACGGCCATTGGCCCCTATGGTGGCGACCGCCACCGACGCATCGGCGCCCGCCGTCCAACCGCTGCTCTGGCGGAATTGCGCCAGCGCCTCATCGGTCATGAACAACAGCACGTAGGCGCGCGACTGTGCCCCCGCCTGCAGTCCCACCGAACCGCTGGTGGTGCTGTAGTAGCCCGCATTCTTGCCGCCCGTGCGCAGCACGCCCTTGCCGTGCTCGCCGCCGACGATGAAGCTGGCGCCCATCACCGACGGGAACACCAGCACGCCACGCGCGCGCTGCACCAGATCCTTGGCCTGCGGCGAAGCGGTGTAGAGTTTCGACAGCGTCGCGTCGGCGCCGGCGTTGATCTCGTTGCGCTGGTCGGCCGCCGCCGCCTGGTTGTTGGGCGTGGTCGTCGTGCATCCGGTAAACGCCAGGCCGGCGACGGCAATCGCCGCAGCCGCCCATCCGGCGCGACGCATTCTGGGGAGGTTTTCGATCATCATCAAACTCTCCTTCGGGTTGTGGGGGATTCTCCACTGTAGTCCTGTCCGCGCGGCCGCGCTTGACTAAACGTGTAATGGCTTAACCACAAGCCACCGTGGCCTCGCCCCTTCCCTTTGCCCTGCCGCTGCACGTCAGCGCGAAAAAACTCTCAGGCACACTAGAGTTGAACGGCCGTTCCGCTTATGCTGCGTGGCATGAAAAAAAGCACCTGCTTCGCGGTTTACCTTGTCGCCACCGCGCTTGTTGTCATCATCGCTCTGGCTTGGCCCTCGTTTCCGACACGTCTCATCAGCGTGCATTTCGCCGATGGCCGACTGGAAGTCAACTTGAACAGCGACGCTGAATTCTCATATGCGATTCTTGCTGACGTGCCGTCCTCCATTGACGCCACAGCCCTCGAATCACTGTCGCTAAAGCCGAGCAAGGAGGGATCGATAGTTCTGCCAGCTCCCGAACCTGCCAACCGCGAATACTCGATTATCGTCATCAAAGGGAAAGACTGGTTCGAACTGGTGCGCCAACCAGAAGCCTGGCTGCGGGCAAAGTTCAGATTCGAGCAACGTGGCGGGTACACCGTATTGGGACGTCGAACTATCAATATCGACACCGAGTCCACATACTCGCCGCGCCCCTTGGTGCTAAGTCATACCCCTAGGCTCCAAATCGGACAAGTCGACTCATTTCCATATCCCGCAATTGGAATTGCGGTCGCGTTACTGGAATTCCTGTGGGAAAAACCGGTCATGCAAGGTCCCACGACGCTTTCATATCGGGAATTCGTAAAACAGCCCCTCACCGAAAAGCTACGGGCAGTTCAAGAGGGGCGCTTTTCAGTTCAATGCGCGGGTTTCCGTGAATTGTTCGTGCACGCTTCCACTGGCATTAAGGGCCTGAAAGTCCGCCCCGTGGACGCCTACGGATCAGATCCGCAACTCCCCGGGCTGACTTCGTATAGCCATGCCGCAACGGAAATTTGGGTTGAGCAGCTTAATAAATGGGTACTTTTTGACCCATGGAATGGCATATTCGTAGAACGCGACGGCATCCCTGTCAGCGCCAATGAGATGTCAACGTATGGCGCCGATCAGCTTTCTATCGTCCCAGTCATGGAGTCGATTCCCAGGTTCCACGTCGACGCACACGGACAGACGCAAAAGGTGGATTACGATCCCAAATCTCTCAGTCTGACCTCATTCACCTGCGTCGACGCCGGCTGCCAGCCTGGGTATCAGTTGTACTTCAAGATAATCCGTCTACGCGACGTACATCTATAGTTCCGCGCCGGCGTTGGATTCTGCACTGCCAGTCCGGCGTTGACGATGCGCAAGCGGCGGGTGGCTTGAGTGGGAAAAGCCCCCACGAAAGTCCCCACAAAAGACAAGGCCGTCAGTGATGTGATCACTGACGGCCTTGGAACTACTGGTCGGGACGGCGGGATTCGAACTCGCGACCCCTTGCACCCCATGCAAGTGCGCTACCAGGCTGCGCTACGCCCCGAAAGAACGAAAGTATATCAGAACTGAAAAATGCGTGCACGCACTGCATCGCAAATTTTGCCGGCACGCCGTGCCTGGACGGCCGCGTTTGCGAGCGCCCAAGGAAAACGCCGCCGGTTCGCGAAGAACCAGGCGGCGTCGCGGCCTGCCGTACCTGAGCGGCCGGGCTTTGCTCAGGCGTTGGCCGCGTTCTCGGACTGGCCGCCCAGCGCCTCGCCCAGCATCGAGGAGATGTCGCCGAGCTCGTTGCGCAGGGCCTGCAGCTCGCCCGCGCTCAGCCGCACCGCGGCTTCTGCATCGTGCGCGGCGTCGCGCGCATCGCCCAGGCGGTTGCGCGCGCCACTGATGGTGAAGCCCTGTTCGTACAGCAGCGAACGGATGCGGCGGATCAGCAGCACTTCGTGATGCTGATAGTAGCGGCGATTGCCGCGCCGCTTGACGGGCTTGAGTTGCGTGAATTCCTGCTCCCAGTACCGCAGCACGTGGGGTTTTACGCCGCAGAGATCGCTGACCTCACCGATGGTGAAATAGCGTTTGGCGGGAATGGGCGGTAGCGTGGTTACAGTGGGTTCGGTACGTGTCATAAGGGGATTTTATGCCGCGAGGCCTGAATGAGCCGATGACAATTGCCGACAAAGCGTATCACTCCGCAGAGGCGGGGTCCGGCGGCGAGCTGGGCTGTTCGACCACGCTCTTGAGTTTCTGGCTGGCGTGGAAGGTGACCACGCGCCGCGCCGCGATGGGGATGGTCTCGCCCGTCTTGGGATTGCGGCCGGGCCTGGGCGGCTTGTCCCGCACCTGGAAATTGCCGAACCCCGACAATTTCACCGAGTCACCGCGCGCAAGCGCGTCGCGGATCTCTTCGAAAAAGGTGTCCACGATGTCCTTGGCTTCGCGCTTGTTCAGGCCGACCCGCTCGAAGAGCAGTTCGGCCAGCTCGGCCTTGGTCAACGTACGCGGCTCGGCAAGCATAGTGGTCCCCATGATGATCAGGCCCGTTGGCGCGCGTTGTGCGCGGCAACCAGCGCATCCTTGATGCGGGCAATGCAATCGGCAACGCGGGCTTCGTCCAGCGTGACCTCAGTGTCCTGTAGCCAGAATCGGAAAGCAAGGCTTTTCTCGGTAACAGTTTGCCCGGCCACCGGCTTTTCGCGCCAGACGTCGAACACCTGCGCATCCTGCACCACCGACAGTTGCGGATCGCGCGCGATGGCCGCGGCCACCGTATCGAGCATGGCCTGGGCCGGCAATTTCGCATCGACCCACAAGGCCAGATCGCGCACGACCGCAGGCTGGCGCGACAGCTCGCGCACCGCCGGCAGGCGCCGCTCGGCCAGCGCCTCGAAGTCCAGCTCGAAGACGACCGGTGCATGGTGCAGGTCGGCTTGCTGCGTCCATTGCGGATGCAGTTCGCCCAGCCAGCCGATGGGCTGGCCGTCCAGCTCGATGCGGGCGCTGCGTCCGGGATGCAGGGCGGGATAGCGGTCGGCGACGAAGCGCAACGCGTCGGCGCGCGCGCCGAACAGGGCCTCGACGTCCTGCTTGACGTCGTAGAAGTCGACCTGGCGGTGCGGCACGCCCCACTGCTCTTCGACCGCCCCGCCCCAGGCCACGCCCGCCAGCATGAGCGGCTGGCGCACGCCCGCCACTTCCAGCGGGCCGTCGGCCAGTTGCGGATCGCGATGGAACACGCGGCCCAGTTCGAACAGGCGCACGCGGCTTTGCTTGCGATTGGCGTTGTGGCGCACGATGGCGACCAGCCCCGCGATGAGGCTGGAGCGCATCACCGACAAATGGCTCGCGATGGGGTTGACCAGGCGCACCGGGTTGTCGTTGCCGGCGTAGTCACGTTCCCACGCGGCTTCGACGAAGCTGTAATTGACCACTTCCTGATAGTCGCGCGCGGCCACCAGGCGGCGCACGGCGTGCGCGCCGCGGCGCGCTTCGGGCTGCGCGTGCATCTTGGCGCGCGCCACCGGCGGCACGTCGGGAATCCGCTCGAAGCCGTAGACGCGTGCGACTTCCTCGATCAGGTCTTCCTCGATCTCGATGTCGAAGCGGTACGACGGCGGCGTCACGACAAAGTCGTCGCCCTGCTCCTGGAACGGCAGGCCCAGGCGGGTGAAGATCTGCGCCACTTCGGCACGCTCCACCGCCACGCCCAGCACACGGTGGCAGCGCGCCAGCCGCATGCGCACGGGCTCGCGCACGGGCAGGTTGACGCACTGGTCGTCGACCGGGCCGGCCTGTCCGCCGCAGATGTCGAGAATGAGCCGGGTGATCAGTTCGATGTGCTCGGGGATCGAGGCGTAGTCCACGCCGCGCTCGAAGCGGTGGCTGGCTTCGGAGCTGAACTTGTAGCGGCGCGCGCGGCCGGCGATCGCGCCGGGCCACCAGAATGCCGCCTCGAGATAGATGTTGCGCGTATCCAGCGTCACCGAGGTCGCTTCGCCGCCCATGATGCCGGCCAGGCTCTCTACCTGTTCGCCGGCCACCACCACGCCCACCTTGGGGTCCAGCGCAACGGCCTGGCCGTTGAGCAATTCGAGCGTTTCGCCTTCGCGCGCCCAGCGCACGGAGAGGTCGCCGCCGATCTTGTCGAGATCGAACACATGCGAGGGACGCCCCACCTCGAGCATGACGTAGTTGGAAATATCGACCAGGGCCGACACCGAACGCTGGCCGGCGCGCTCCAGGCGCGTCTTCATCCATTCGGGCGTCGCGGCGCGCGCGTTGACGCCCTGGATCACGCGCCCGGCAAAGCGGCCGCACAGATCCGGGGCCTGGATGGCGACCGGCAGGCGATGGTCGATCGTGACCGGCACGGGCTCGGCCGCCGGCGCCGTAAGCGGCGTGCCGGTCAGCGCGGCGACTTCGCGGGCCACACCGAGGATGGACAGACAGTCGGCGCGATTGGGCGTCAGCTTGAGCGTGAACAAGGTGTCATCCAGGTCCAGCGCGGCGCGGATATCGGTGCCCGGGCGCAACGCGGCCGGCAGTTCGAGCAGGCCTGCGTGATCCTGCGACAGGCCCAGCTCGCGCGCCGAGCACAGCATGCCCGAGGATTGCACGCCGCGCATCTTGGCCACGCCGATCTTCATGCCGCCGGGCAGTTCGGCGCCCACGCGCGCCAGCGGCACGGTCAGGCCCGCGGCCGCATTGGGCGCGCCGCACACGATCTGCAGCAAGGCGCCCGAACCGTCGTCGACCTGGCACACGCGCAGCTTGTCGGCGTCGGGATGGGGCGCGATGTCGACGATGTGCGCCACCACCACGCCGGTAAACGGCGGGGCGGCCGGCTCGGTTTCTTCGACTTCCAGGCCGGCCATGGTCAGCCGGTGCGCGAGCTCATCGGTGCCGATCGAAGGGTTGACCAGCGAACGTAGCCAGGATTCAGGAAATTGCATGATTGCCCGTATTTATTCGTTGAACTGGCGCAGGAAGCGCAAATCGCCTTCGTAGAACTGGCGCAGGTCGTTGACGCCGTAACGCAGCATGGTCAGGCGCTCCAGCCCGGAGCCGAAGGCAAAGCCGATGTAGCGCTCGGGGTCGAGCCCGAAGTTGCGCACGACCTGCGGATGCACCTGGCCCGAACCCGAGATCTCCAGCCAGCGGCCGCGATTGGGTCCGGAGGTGAACATCATGTCGATCTCGGCCGACGGTTCGGTGAACGGGAAGAAGGACGGCCGGAAGCGCACCACCAGATCGTCGCTTTCGAAGAAGCAGCGCAGGAAGTCGGTGTACACGCCCTTGAGGTCGGCAAACGAAATGTCCTCGGCGATCCACAGCCCCTCGACCTGGTGGAACATGGGCGAGTGGGTGGCGTCGCTGTCGACGCGATAGGTACGCCCCGGCGCGATGACCTTGATGGGCGGCTTGTGCATGCGCGCATAGCGCACCTGCATCGGGCTGGTGTGCGTGCGCAGCAGCAGCGGCAGGCCGTCGGCATCGTGCATGTCGACGTAGAAGGTGTCCTGCATCGACCGCGCCGGGTGGTCCAGCGGGTTGTTCAGGGCAGTGAAATTGGTCCAGTCGTTTTCCACCTCGGGACCGTCGGCCACGTCGAAGCCGATGGAGCGGAAGATTTCTTCAACGCGTTCCCAGGTACGGATGACCGGGTGGATCCCGCCGGCGGCCTTGCCGCGGCCAGGCAGGGTGACATCGATGGTTTCGGAGGCCAGGCGGGCATCCAGCTCGGCCTGCGCCAGCGCGGCGCGGCGGGCGTTGAGCAGCGCTTCGATCTGCTGCTTGGCCTGATTGATGCGGGCGCCCATCTCGCGCTTCTGCTCGGGGTCCAGCTTGCCCAGTGCCTTGAGCAGGACCGTCAGCGCGCCTTCCTTGCCCAGAAAGCGCGCCTTGGCGTTTTCGAGCGCGGCGGCGTCGGAGGCGGCGGCGAATCGTTCTTGAGCCTGAGAAACCAGGTCGTCGACCAGTAATGTCATGGAATTTGAGCCTTCAAAACGCAAACGGGGCCATTACAGCCCCGTTTGCAGCGATCCGCGATGTATGTACGCGATCAGGCAGCCAAGGCAGCCTTGGCTTGCTGCACGATGGCCGCGAAACCGGCCTTGTCGCGCACGGCCAGATCGGCCAGCACCTTGCGATCGAGTTCGATCGCAGCCTTCTTCAGGCCGGCGATGAACACGCTGTAGCTCATGCCCTGCTCACGCACGGCGGCGTTGATACGGGTGATCCACAGGGCACGGAACGTGCGCTTCTTGTTGCGGCGGTCGCGGTAGGCGTATTGGCCGGCGCGCATGACCGCTTGCTTGGCGATGCGGAATACGTTGCCACGACGGCCACGGTAACCCTTGGCGGCGGCAATGACTTTCTTGTGACGGGCGCGGGCGGTAACGCCGCGTTTAACGCGAGGCATAGTAGATCTCCCTTATCAAGCGAAAGGCATCATCGCTTTCACGGAAGCGACGTTGGTTTCGTGGACCGCAGCCGAACCGCGCAGCTGGCGCTTGTTCTTGGTGGTCTTCTTGGTCAGGATGTGACGCTTGAACGCCTGACCACGCTTGATGGATCCGCTGCCGCGAACCTTAAAGCGCTTGGCGGCGCTTTTCTTGGTTTTCATCTTGGGCATGATGATTCCTAGAGGATGTTGATGTACATGGCTACAGGTGCTTGGCGCCGGCTACTGCAAGTTGCCAACCGGGCGACAAAACTTGGTCGAACCTGTGTCCACTTATTGGTGCTGCTCATGGGTACTGCTTATTGGTACTGCTTCGGGTGCGATTCCTGAGGTCTTGCCTGGCGGCAATGCCCGCATTAATGCCCCGCTCTCCCGGCCCCTGCGGCAAAAAAGATCGCACAAGCGCCGGAAAGCCTTTGATTATATGGCGATTTCACCCCGTTTGTCGAGCGGCCTGCGCAGCGTCCTTGTCTGCCCCGCGCTGTCCCGTCCCCGATTGCGGCCGGCTACGTGGGACGGCGGTACTGTACCGCTTCGGCGATATGGGCGGCGCCGATCTCCGGCTCGTGCGCGAGGTCGGCCAGGGTGCGCGCCACCCTGAGCGCGCGATGGGCGGCGCGCGCCGAGCCGCCCAGGCGCCGCATGGCCTGCTGCAGCAGCGTGCGGGCCGCGGCGCCCAGGGCGCAATGCGCATCGAGCGCCGGGCCGGACAGCTTGGCGTTCAGGCAGCCCTGGCGGGCCAACTGCCGCTGGCGGCAGCGCGCCACGCGCTCGCGCACCGGAAGGGAGGGCTCGCCCGGCGGTTCGGCCAGCCACTGCGGCTCGGTGGCGGGCAGCTCGATCCACAGGTCTATGCGATCGACCAGCGGCCCGGACACGCGCGCCGCATAGCGGCGCACCTGGTCCGGCGTGCAGCGGCAGGCCTTCGACGCATGCCCGCGCCAGCCGCAGGGGCACGGATTCATGGCCGCAACCAGCTGGAATACGGCGGGATACTCGACGCTGTGCAGCGCCCGGGAGATGACGACCTTGCCGGTCTCCAGCGGCTCGCGCAGGGACTCCAGGGCGCGACGCTCGAACTCGGGCAGTTCGTCCAGGAACAGCACGCCATGGTGCGCCAGGCTGATCTCGCCCGGGCGAGGCCTGGCGCCGCCGCCCACCAGGGCGGCGGCCGAGGCGGAGTGATGCGGGGCCCGGAACGGCGGCTGGCCGCGCAGGACCTCGGGCGCCCCGCCGGCGCCCGCGATGGCCGCCACCTCCAGCGCCTGGCGCTGCTCCAGCGGCGGCAGCAGGCCCGGCAGGCGTTGCGCCAGCATGCTTTTGCCCGCCCCGGGCGGCCCGCACATCAAGAGGCTGTGGCCGCCGGCGGCCGCCACTTCCAAGGCGCGCCGGGCAGCCGGCTGGCCCCGCACGTCGGACAGGCACGGACCGGGTTCGGCCTCGGGCCAGCTGCGGCGCTCGGCCGGCGCCAGCTCGGCGTGCCCGGCCAGGTACGCCGCCGCCTCGCCCAGCGTATGGGCAGCCAGCACCCGGATGCCCGGCACCCATGCGGCCACGGCGGCGCTGCCAGCCGGCAGCACCAGCGTCGCACCCGGCTGCTCGCGTGCCACGGCCAGCGCCAGGGCCAAGGGCGCGGCCAGCGGCACCAGGGCGCCCGACAGCGACAGTTCGGCCGCCCACACGCAATCGGGCAGCGCCGCCGTTTGCGCGGCGCTGGCGGCCACCTGGCCGCTGGCCAGCAGGATACCCAGCGCAATGGGCAAATCGAAGCGCGCCGAGGCCTTGGGCAGGTCGGCGGGCGACAGGTTGACGGTAATGCGGCCGGGCGGGAAATCGAAGCCGCTGTTCTGGATGGCCGCCCTCACCCGTTCGCGGCTTTCGCGGACCTCGACGTCGGGCAGCCCGACGATGGCAAAAGCGGGCAGGCCGCTGCCCAGATGGGTCTCGACGCGCACGGCGGGCGCCTGCCAGCCGGCGATCGCCCGGCTGGCCAATACGGCCAGGGTCATGGCCAACTCCCCTGCGATGACGATGCGCCAGTATGGCCAAGACGGAGCTGGCGTGGGGGCGCGCCGTGCCGGAAACGTCACGCCGCGGGAGCGGCCGGGACGGCCTGTACGTCCGCCGCTTGGCGAAAAGGAAAGGCTAGTTGTGAACTGTCAATAGGTTGTATTCATCCAGGTTGAGTCTGGAGATGGGTACAGCGCGCCCGATACCTTGGTAGGGCCGATGCCAGTTGTAGTGGTGTAGCCAGGATTTCATGGCATCGGCGCGGTGTTGGGAGTTTTGGTAGGTGTGGGCGTAGGCCCACTCACGCAAGGCCGACTGGATGAAGCGTTCGGCCTTGCCATTGGTCTGTGGGCGGTAAGGTCGGGTAAAGCGGTGCTTGATGCCCAGCTCACGGCACAGCGCGGCGAAGGCGCGGCTGCGAAAGGCCGAGCCATTGTCGGTGAGCAAGCGCTGGATGGTCACACCCAGGCGCTGGTAGTAGGCCACTGCGTCCTTGAGGAACTGGACGGCGCTGGGGAAGCGCTCGTCGGGGTGGACGTCGGTGAAGGCCACGCGGGCGTGGTCATCGATGGCCACGAAGACGAAGTCCCAGCCGGCCCCCTCAACGGTATCGCGTCGGTTACCCGTGACCCGGTGGCCAGGGCGCTGGATACGTCCCAGCTTCTTGATGTCGATGTGCAGCAGATCGCCGGGGGCCTGATGTTCGTAGCGCACCACCGGCTCGGCCGGCTCCAGGTCGGCCAGATGCGACAGACCGGCGCGGGCCAGGACGCGGCTGACGGTGCTGGCTGACACGCCCAGGGCCTGGGCGATGCGCGCTTGGGTCAGCCGCTTGCAGCGCAGCTCCACGATGGCCAGCGCCTTGGCCGGCGCAATCGCTCGGGGCGAGACCGTCGGGCGCGAGGACGCGTCGGCCAGGCCCGCCTGGCCTTGAGCCAGGAAGCGGCCCAGCCATTTGCGCACAGTCGGCGCGGTGACCCCATAGGCGCGGGCCGCTTCAGACACGCAAACTTGATGGGTGACCAATTGCTGGACCATTTCGAGTCGACGTAGGAAGGTCAATCGGGCATGCTTATGGGTGTTCATCCGTCCGGGCTCCTTGAGTGAACTGGGGGTTTGGCGATTTCCAGTTTCTCAAATCCGGTTCGGATGAACCATGCATACAACCTATTGAATCTTCACAGCTAGGCGGCCCGCAGAAGCGTACGAAAATCGCGAATCCGGGTATGTTCCAGCGCGTTCAGCATGGCGAGCATTGCCCCTGCCCGGATTCCAGGGCCGACCGCATTGCCCAGGAATTTTTCTTCAAGCTCATGCCGGGGAAGCGGATTCCCTGGCGAGCCCAGGCTCTTCTCCAGACGCTCCTCGAAGCGCCGACCATCGTTCAGATGCACCACGACCCAACCGGGAAAAGAATCCGTACAGCCTATTTCGCCCGGCTCCGCGATGCGATGAGCCACGCGCGCAGCGAGATCGATGATTTTCCCATTGTGCAGACTCTCATTCGAGCCTGTCGCGTGTGCTGCCTTGCCGAACGTCAGCGTGACAGCCACCAGAAAAGGAAGACTGAATTTCGCCGCGTACGCCGACGGCGGGCGCTTCTTCAGCGCTTGCGGCTCGCAGATCATTGCGCTGCCCAACCCATCGATTACGCATTCAATGCGTGAGATATGATCGGGATCGACGCCCTGCCGCCTGATGCGGTCCGCACACTCAATGAACGCATGAGCCAGATGGCAGCAGGGATACGGCTTGATCGATATCCGCGCCGATTCCCACCAGACAGCCAAGCCCTCCGTCAGCTTGCCTATATCAGACCGCCTGATATCACCGTATGCATTGAGAAAACCATATCTTCCTTCGAAAATCGACGCGGGTCCCGTCATTCCGGCCTTTGCCAAATAGGCTGCAACGATACCTGCATGGGCCGCCCACCCGATATGAAAGATCTTGGCTGAGCTGCCATCCGCCTGGTACTCGTTGATTCCCGATGCCTGGCTGCCAGCAAGCGCAATGGCATGCGATATTTTCTCCTCGTTGAGTCCGAGCAATTTGGCCGCCGCTGTCGCCGCGCCGAAAACGCCGGCGGCGGAAGATGTGTGGTAGCCACGGTCATGCAGCGTTCCCCTGGAGGCGAGGCCCACGCGGGCCGCGACCTCCCAACCGGCCACAAACGCGGTGATCAATTCCGCGCCCGAGAGGTCCAGTTCGTCCGCCATTGCAAACACCGTGGCAACGAGTATTGCGCTGCCATGCACAATGGCGGCCGTATGCGTATCATCGAAATCAAGAGCATGGGAGGCCACGCCGTTGGCTAGTGCCGCGTACGGGGCCGCAAGGCCGACGTTCGCCCCCCAGACCGGCACGCTTCCCGGCGCGCCCGGCAAGGCCACGACACCGGCTCTGGCCTTCCGCGCCATCCCCTCCCTGGCCCCTCTGAGGCCGACTCCGATGGTATCCAGGATATGCCTGCGCGCGGTGTCGACGACGGCTGATTCCAAATGGTCAAACTTGAGCCGGGCAGCGAATGCAGCCAGCGATTGTGAAGGAGTCATGGTTTGTTTCCGTGATCACCGGAAAGCATCGATTCCTGCAAGCTCCCGTCCCTGGATCAATGCCAGGATTCCAGGCGTACCGTCCGGGATCGACAACATCCGGACATCACGTGCGAGTCTTTCGAGGCCCAACTCCTGGCTCAAACCCATGGAGCCATGAATCCGCATGGCTAACGCAATTGTCCGGTCGCAAGCATCAACGGCAAACCGCTTCGCCATCGCCGACAATCCATTGGCCCGCTCTCCACGGTCGATCGCCGCCAACGCGTGATAGCAGAGCAGTCGGCTGGCAACGACCGCTGTTTGCATGTCCGCCAGATCCTGTTGAACGAGCTGGTGCCCCCCAATGAGCTTTCCAAATTGGCGCCGGTATCCGACATACTCCTTGGCCGCGTCAAGCGCTCTCTGCGCGAGATGGACGGCCCCCAAGCCAATCAGCGGACGGTTGGCCAACCAGGCCATGGTCAGAACGCGGGCGGTATCGCCTGTTTCATCGCAGAGATTGCGTTCCGGAACCCGGCAATTCTCGAATACGAGTTCGCCCAAATGTGACTGCTGCAGGCCGGCAACAGGAATATCTCTAGCGATGAAATCACTTTCCTTCTTGTCCACGAGCACCCGGACCAATCTATCCTGTCCGCTTGTTTCTCTCAAACGACAAGTCACGTTGACGAGGTCGCAGATAGTTGCGTTGGATATCCACATTTTCCATCCATCGACCACCAGCTCCCTGCCGTCGCGGCGCACCTGCGCCTTGACTTCCCGAGGGTTCGATCCCACTTCCGCCTCTGTGATGGCTGAAGCGCCGATTCGGCGTCCGGCCAGCATATCGGCCAGATAGCGTTCACGTTGCTCGTCCGTACCGCCGTGGTACAGGCGCATGGTGCTCGCCTCGTGGGGCTGTAGGATGAACGCGGCAGCGGGAGGAATTTGCTCGTACACCAACCCATAGTCCAGGACACTCATCTGCGTCCCGCCAGCACTTTCCGGTATACGGGCGCCCACGACTCCCAAGCGCGCGCCCGCTTGAATGATTTCCAGCGCGGCGCTCTGTGGCAACGGCTTGTCGGCCGGATGACGCGCCAATATCGGGGCGATCTCTCCGACCACGACACGCCGGGCTGCATCCACGATCATTTTCTGCTCTGAGCTTAAGGCGAATTCCATTCTGATAGCCTGAAAAAATTCCGAAAGTTGAAAAAGTCGAAATGAGGATCGCCAGACAGCCCTGGCTCCCGGACTCGAATATGTGGCCGGACTTACTTGGCCCTGATCGACAGTTCCTCTGCCAGGGCTCGGTATTTCTCCGCCTCGGCATTAATGAAGCGCTTTAACTCCATCCTGGACATACTGACCACTTCCGCCCCGTTTTCTTCAAGCAAATCCTGCACATCCTTCGATTGCAGTGCCTCGCTGGCCGCCAGATTGATTTTCGCAACGATGGCATCCGGAGTCTTACCGGGAGCAAAAAGCGCAAACCATCCCTCCATCTGGAAATTGGCGATACCAGCCTCGGCCATTGTTTCCACATCGGGTAGCGTCTTTGATCGCTTATTGCTTGTCACGCCGAACGCATGGATATTTCCGGCGCGTATTTGCGCTATGGATGACGGTATGCCACCAAAATACACATCGGCATAACCGCCTATCAGATCCTGCATTACCTGTGGCCCGGATTTATAAGGAACATGCGCAAGGTGAAGGCCCGCCTCCTTGTTCAGCAGCTCGCCTGCAAAATGCTGCGGGCTGCCGAAACCCGCCGAGGCATAGGTATAGGGTCGTTCGGCCTTTTTCAACAATCTGAGCAATTCGCCCAAGCTCTTAGCAGGGAGATTCTTATTTCCTGTTAGGACCAAGGGGCTGGTTCCCGCCAGAACAATTGGCTCGAAATCTGAAATCTTGTAGTTTGTCTCGCTGACGAATGGCACCAGCGCCATCTCCGACATGTAGCCCATCAATAGCGTATAGCCGTCGGGTCTGGCCCGGGCGACCCTGTCAGCGCCAATCGTTCCTGAAGCGCCCGGCCTATATTGGACGATGAATGGCTGGCGAAATTTCTTTTCCAGCTTGGCGGCCAACGCCCTGGCCAGCAAGTCCCCGGTGCCACCCGGGCTGTAAGGAAGCACTATTTCCACCGGTCGGTTTGGCCAAGTATCCGTCGCAGCCTCTTGGGCCGGACTGGCAGCGGCCAGCGTCGCGGTAGAAATGGCAAAGACTATTAACCATGGCTTTTTCATGTCGTCTCCTGTTTTCCTGGATTTGACGCTTCTGAAGGTCGTCGGAAACTGGCCGCGCATCCCGTCGCAAGGTAATTAAGATCCAGCGCCCCTGGTCAGGCACAAATGATGCATCGTCGACGGCGTCATGCGCCGATCACATGGCTCTTGATCAGATTCTCGATCTCCTCGTCCTGCAGGCCAATTATCGATTTCAATATGTCCACCCCATCCTGCCCTACTTTCGCAGGCCCCAACCATTTGACCTTTCCCGGAGTAGCGCTGAGTTTTGGAACCGGGGCGACCACTTTCATCGTCTCGCCCGGGACGCCGACGGCGCTGCCTCTTTCCGCAATGTGAGGATCGGCCAGAATGTCCTTTGCGTCGTAGACCATTGCCGCCACAGCCGCCGCATCGGAGAATTCCTTGATTATTGTTTCGGCCGCATGCCGGCCCATCCATTTTTCCACCTGCACATTTATCTCGGTATCGTGCTCACTAATGCCCGCAATGCTCGAAAAACGCGGATCACCCGCAAGCCTGTCCCCACCGACCAACCTCAATACGCGCCGTGCCGTCGCCAATGTTGCCGCTGAGTAGGAAATCCAACGGTCGTCATTCGATCTGAATATTCCTGAAAGCCCCAACCCCATCGGCTGCTGGTTCCCATTACGTCTGGGAATGTAGGCGCAGCCCGTGCTGACGGGAATGTGATAATCGAGCAATCTCATGGGAGCTTCATAGATCGGGAGGTCTATGATTTGCCCCTTTGCGATGCCTCGTTCTATGGCAAACAAGGCCATGGAGACTCCATAAGCGCCCATCAGCCCAGCCGACATGTCGCCAAGCGCAAAACCGGCATGCATGGGAGGACCATCCCTCATTCCCGTAAGGTGAACCACCCCGCTCAACGCTTCCGCGGGCTTGCCGAATCCAGGGCGGCCGCTGTACGGGCCCGTCTGGCCATACCCAGATATTCGCAAGATCACCAGGTTTTCGTTCCACTCATGCAACACGGCTGGAGAAAGCCCGTTTCTCTCCAATACGCCTGGCCGGAAGTTCTCTATTAACACCTGGGAGCATTCCACCAGCCGCTTCAGGACTACCCTCCCCTCGGCACCAGTCCAGTCCAGAGCGATGGATCGCTTGTTTCGCGCCAGCGATTTCCACCAGACCGGCCCGGACTCCGTCTGCGGCCCAATCATCCGAGCGGCATCCCCTTCCCCGATCCTTTCCACCTTGATGACATCGGCCCCAAAATCCCCCAACAATGTCGCCGCGAAGGGACCGGCCAGGACGTGGCCCAGATCAAGTACCCGCACCCCAGAAAACGGGCCTGCAACTGTCGCGCTCTCCTGCATCTCACTCTCCGATCCGTACGACAATGCGTCCGCGCACGGACGAATCCAAAAACCTGTCAAATGCCTGATTCAGATCGTCGAAGGCAATGACTTCGATCATGTCTTCCAGGTGTTGGGGTTTCAGATCGGATGCAAGCCGGCTCCACAGCCCAATACGATCCGGCATGGAAAGCGTGCCGGATACATTAATGCCAAATAAGCTCAATGCCCGCATAATGAAGGGAAAGACAGTGGTATCGAAGCGCGGCCCGGACGCCATCCCGCAAACGGCGACCATTCCCTGCTCTTTTATGTGCTTCATCAGCGCCTCGAGCAACTCACCTCCAACTCCATCGATGGCCGCAGCCCATCTCCTGTCCGCCAGGGATTTGTCCTTTCCAGCCAATGTCCCGGGGTCGATTACGCAAGACGCTCCGATTCCACGCAGATAGGCGGCTTGTGCGGCCTTTCTCGAAATCGCCACCACCTGATAGCCCCGCCGTGCGAGCATGTCGATTGCCAGACTCCCTACGCCACCGGTCGCTCCGCTCACCGCCACGGTTCCGTCAGCCGGCTTCAAGCCGGCGCGTTCGAATTTATCGATGGCGAGCGCGGCGGTCAGTCCAGCCGTGCCAAGCGCCATTGCCTCAAGCGCGCTCAATCCTTCCGGTAGCTGCACGGCCCATTCCGCGGGGATACAGGCATATTCGGAATAGCCACCATCATGATTAACTCCGAGGTCATAATTGGTGGCCACGATTTGGTCGCCCGCCTTGAACGCCGGATTACGTGAAGCAACGACGACACCGGCCAGATCAATACCGGTCACGCAGGCGCGGTCAGTCCTGACATTCCTGCCCACCCCTCTAGCGGCCATGGCATCTTTATAATTGACACTGGAATACATGACACGAACCGTCAAATCTCCCTCATCCAGGTCCGCCAACGTCAAGTTCTCAAACCCACAACTCAATTGCCCGCCCGACTGGTCAACGCGGAACGCGCGAAACTCAAGTTCGGTTCTTGCCCGTGCCCGCACTGCCATTCCATCTGGTTCCATCAAGCCGCTCCAATGCTGTAGAGGATTTCCGGAGCATAATGTTTCAGGCATGGAGATGTACAATGATAAATCCGCATGATTCATACCAATTTTGGTATGAATCATCGGGGACCAGCTTGGGAGATCAGAAATGCATACGCCGATCAGCCCGCGCAAATTACGCGCCCTGGAATGCGTCTTAAATCATAAAACGATTACTGCCGCCGCCGAGCATTTCAATGTCACGCAGCCGGCCATGAGTCGGTTAATATCCCAGCTGGAAGAGGACGTCGGTTTTCCGTTGCTGACGCGGGAGCGCGGCCGGTTCGAGTTGACCCCCGTAGGAGTCAGATTCTGGGCCGAGGCAAAAGTAGTCCTCGAATCCATGCGCAGGCTCTCATCGTTTGTCGGCCAAATTCAGCAGAATTCCGCCGGAACCATTGAAATCACCGCCTTGCCTGGATTGATCAATGTACTGATTTCTCGCCCGCTCTCCGCCTTTTCGGCCGAACACCCGGAAATAAAAATATCAATCGGAGTGCAGAATCGGGCCTTTATCGAGAACTTCCTGGTCGACAATCATTTTGATATCGCCCTGGTTACTCTTCCTATCAATATTCCGCCGACCATAGAAATTCAGCCGCTGATGATTCTTAGGGCAATATGTATCGTTCCCAAGAATCATCCCCTGAGCAAGAAGGCGGAGATCTTTCCTGAAGATCTCCGAGGCGTCCCTTTTGTCTCATTCCAGAAAAGCTCATTAGTCAGGGAGCGGATCGACACAGTCTTCGAGCAACACGAAATTAAACGCGCCATGCAATATGAAACCCACAGCGTAGATATAGTTTGTGAAATGGTGGGATCCGGAATGGGCGTTTCAATCATTACGCCAATGCATTCTCTTGGAACTTCTTATGATGTGGTCGAAATTCCATTTTCCCCCGAAATTGCCATGACATACGCCATGCTGCGGCCGGCAAACCGCGGTCGTACACCTCACGTAGACAAGCTCGTGGGTATGATCGTGAATGAGTCTTCTAAACTGAGCTCCAGATCCATGGTCGGCGATTAGCCGGCATTGCGGGCGGGAGTTTCTCGCAGCCGCATTCGCAATTGACGTAGATCCGTTAAACGGATTCGATCTGTGGCGTATTGAAGGACTTCGCCATCGGCGAATGGCGCCGACTTTCGGAAACCTGGCCCAGGATCGTCGACCGGGTAAAGCCCGCTACGATAGTCCCTCCTCCCATCCTGCAACCTGGAAGCGGTGGGTTTCCACATGGAACTTGCGCGCACGGCGGGCGCCTGCCAGCCGGCGATCGCCCAGCTGGCCAATACGGCCAGGGTCATGGCCAACTCCCCTGCGATGACGATGCGCCAGTATGGCCAAGACGGAGCTGGCGTGGGGGCGCGCCGTGCCGGAAACGTCACGCCGCGGGAGCGGCCGGAGGGTTGCCTATGCTTGCGGCTTGCCGGCTTCGAGCGCGGCCAGGCGGGCTTCCAGCTGCTGCACCTGCGCCGACAATTGATCGACCCGCGTGCGCGCCCGGGCAAGCAGGTCCACCTGCACCTCGAATTCTTCGCGGGTGATCAGGTCCAGCCGGGCGAACGTCTGCGTCATCATCGCGCGCACATTGCGCTCCACATCCGCCGCCGGGCTGCGGGCGATAAGATCGGAAATGTTCTTCTGCAGGTCTTCCATCCATTGCTGTGTGCGGTTCATGGCTTCCTCGCCTTCGTGTCGGTTGTTGCTTGACCTCACAGTGTAGAGCCTCGCGCAGCGCCGGCGCCAAGCGAAAAAAAAAGCGGCCCGCAAGCGGCGCCGCCTTTCAAAGCACAGGAGAAAAACTGAATCGCCAGCCGGCGATCCCGAGAAGCAGCCGTCAGCTACGCCCCGTGGCCCAACGGAACGGGGTCGATTGCCGCGACACCGTTCCAGGCCTGCATGGATAGCGGCAACGCCGCCACCCATGCAGGCCATTCTTCCCGAGGGGCACGGCAACGCCAAGCGCTTACGTGTAAACCCGCGTATCAAGGCGTGGATACATTTATGACAGGCAAATGCGCGCGGCAGGCGCCCCGGCCGGCTTGCCGGCATGACGGAAAGCCGCATGGGCATTGGGTCCGCGATCGACATCGGCGCGCCATGGACAGCGCGAAACAACCCCTGCCCGCCTTGCAGCAATCTGCAATTTCCACGCAATTGGCTACAAAGCAGCCCGAAAAAACACAATTAGTTTCAACATTAGGCGGCTTTGGGCGCGTCATGCACCAGCGTGGCGCATCCGCCACTCGGCGTGCCCTGTTGTGGCGCATGCGCGCACGTCCAGGATGCCCGCCGCCATGCGGGGCCGGGGCCGCAGGCACGAAAAAACTTGGCATGGAATTTGCATAGGTCTTGATGCCTACGCGTAACCATGAGAGGAACCGCCATGAAACTCGTCATCGCCATCATCAAGCCCTTCAAGCTGGACGAAGTGCGGATGGCCCTGTCCGATATCGGCGTCCAGGGCCTGACCGTCACCGAGGTGAAGGGCTTCGGACGCCAGAAAGGCCATACCGAGCTTTACCGCGGCGCCGAATACGCCGTCGACTTCCTGCCCAAGCTGCGGGTCGAGGCGGCCGTGCCGGATCACCTGGTGGACCAGGTGATCGAGGCGATCGAACAGTCGGCCCGCACCGGCAAGATCGGGGACGGCAAGATATTCACCGCCCCGCTCGAGGAAGTCATCCGCATCCGCACCGGCGAGTCCGGTGAGGCCGCCCTGTAAACACGACTCCCTGGAGCCCACAAAAATGGATAAAGCCGATATCTCCTGGCTGCTGGTTTCGACACTGCTGGTATTGATGATGGCGGTGCCCGGCCTGGCCCTGTTCTACGGCGGCCTGGTGCGCAGCAAAAACGTACTGTCGGTGCTGCTGCAAGTGCTGTGCACCTTCGCTCTCGGGCTGCTGCTGTGGTTCGCCTACGGCTACTCGCTGGCCTTCACCGAAGGCAACGCCTTCTTCGGCGGCCTGTCGCGCACGTTCTTCTCCGGCATGTTCACGCCGGCCGATGGCACGTACACGCTGTCGGGCACGCTCACCGAGCTCTTGTTCGCCTCGTTCCAGGCGACCTTCGCGGGCATCACCTGCGCCCTGATCGTGGGCAGCTTCGCCGAGCGCGCGCGTTTTTCGGCCGTGCTGGTGTTCACGGTGATCTGGTTCACCTTTGCCTATATCCCGATCGCGCACATGGTCTGGTTCGCCTCCGAAACCGCGCCGGGCCTGCTCAATGCCCGCGGCGCGCTGGATTTCGCCGGCGGCACCGTGGTGCACATCAATGCGGGAGTGGCCGGACTGGTCGGCGCGTACGTGGTAGGCCGACGCATCGGCTATGGCCGCGAAGCGATGCAGCCGCACAACCTGCCGATGACCTTCATCGGCGCGGCGCTGCTGTGGGTCGGCTGGTTCGGCTTCAACGCCGGCTCGTCGCTGGCGGCCAGCGACGGCGCCACCCTGGCGTTCTTCAACACCATGATCGCCACCGCGGGCGCAGTGCTGGGCTGGCTGTTCACGGAATGGGCCGTCAAGGGCAAACCCTCGATGCTGGGTGCGGCCTCGGGCGCCGTGGCGGGCCTGGTCGGCATCACGCCCGCCGCCGGCCTGGTCGGCCCGGTCGGCGCCCTGGTCATCGGCGTGACCGCCGGCGTGGTCTGCGTCTGGGGAGTAAACGGCCTGAAGCGTCTGCTGCGCGCCGATGACGCCCTCGATGTGTTCGGCGTCCATGGCGTGGGCGGCATCGTCGGCGCCCTGCTGACCGGGGTGTTCAATGCCAAGGTGCTGGGCGGCCCCGGCCTGGACAGCGCTGGCGCAATCGCCGGCCAAGTGTGGGTGCAGCTCGAAGGCGTGCTGCTGACGATCGTGTGGTCCGCCGTGGTGGCCTGGATCGCCTACAAGATCGCCGACAAACTGTGCGGACTGCGCGTACCGGAAGACCAGGAACGCGAAGGACTGGACGTGACCAGCCACGGCGAATCGGCCTACCACAGCTGACCGCAGCGCGGCCCGGAAATGCAACAACGGGGTCATCACGACCCCGTTGTTGCGATGCGCCGCTACCAGGCGTAGCGATAGCCCAGGTGGAACGTCCAAGGCAAAGTCAGCTTGTTGCCCTTGGCGTACTCGTACGAAGTGTAGAACTTGTGGCCACGCCCCAGCGCGGCGGCCAGGCCCAATGCCAGCTCTGCGCGGCCGCCCCCCAGGTCGGTGCGCAGCCCGTACCCGTTGGTGCGGACGGTCGTGACGCCTTTGAATTCCTGCAGCCAGCTCAGGGTGGCATAGGGCTGGATCACGCGGTCTTTGCCCAGTTCGATGCGCCGCCCGGCCGCCAAGCCCAGGCGCAGCACGGCGGAGGTGCCGCCTTCGTCCTTGACCGACAGATTGTTCGCGGCACGGTAGGTTCCGCCGCTGGCATGGAACAGCGACACCTCGGACTGAGGTTCGACAAACCAGCCGTCGTGCAACGTGAAACGCTTGCCGGCCTCCAACGTGGCGCCTACCCCATTGGCCCGGTACTTGCCCCGTATGGAGACGGCGTCGGTGGCCGTTACCGTGAAGTCGTTCTCGAAGCGGCTGGCGCGCAGGGTCGAATCGAAATAGAAGCCGTTGTCCGCCACGTACGCCGCGTAGGCCCCGATATGCGCGCTGTCGGTATGCCCGGCGCCGTCATCGACGAAGCTGCGCCTTGCGCGGGTATAGCCCAGCAGGCCGCCCACGTGCCACCGCCCTTGCTGTCCCGCGATGGCATGGTCGGCCCCCAGTTCGAAACCATACACCTTCTGGTCGAAGCGTCGGCCAGCCTTGTTGTCGAGCTGCTGCTTCTGGGCGAACGTGCGCCCCCAGAAGCCGCCCGCGCCGGGATCGAGCCGCAACTCGCCCAGGCGCTTGGAGAGCGCATTGCCTTCCGCATACCAGATGCTGCTGGCCGCGCCCACGCCACCGGTATTCAAGGCCGCGTTGGCGACGGCCGAAAGCTGGCTGGTCCGTTCCAGGCCCCAGACACCGTTGTCCGGCGTCAGGCGATAGCGGAACGCGCCGGCGTCGACCACCCCGCCCCGGTTGGCAAGCGTGAACCCCGCCTGGCTGCCCTTGGGCAGCTCGACCAGCGTCAGGCTTTCTACACCGGTGGGTTCCGTGCCGGCTCCTCGCACCAGCACCTTGTGCTGCCCGCTGGCCTCGTCGGACACGACCAGCAAATCGCCATCGCTCAGGTCGGCGCTGGCGTTCATTTCGAACAGGCCGCTTCCCGACAGGGTCTTGACTCGCAGGTGTTTGAATTTTCCGTCGCTTTCGGCAGGCGTTGCGTACGCCACCTTGCCAGCCTGCAGGTGCAGGCTGTTCACCGCGGACGACCCGGTGACGGTCCAGGTGCCGTCCTTGATGCGCAACGCATTGACGGTGTTGGTGATGCCCCGCCATTGGGCGCCACTGTCGATGAACACGTCGATCGGGGCATCGGGATGCGAAGAGGCCGGAATCGGTACGGCAACAGGTTCCCCGCCATCTACCTGCGCCATGACCCGCGCTTTCGCCTTGGCGTCCGACTGCGCCGCGGCGTCCGGTCTCGGCTCGGCATCCGGTTGCTCCGCGGAATCGGGCGGCGCGGAAGGCGGCAGTGTGACGATGTCGCCGCGGGCGTCGGCCCCGCTGCTCAAGCGCAGCGTCATCGGCAACAGCCCGCCATGCGCGATCAACGTTTCTCCGCTGGCGCGCGCGCCGTCGGACAGCGTGACGCGGACCGGCGTCAACGGCGCATCAGCGGCCGGATGCTCCATGGACAAGGCGTAGTCGTAGTAATACTCGACTGCATCGGGCGTCAGAGTGGTGAGCACGGCCCCATCTTCCACGCTCAAGCTGCCGCCCGAGATGTTCGCCTCGCCATTGAACCCCAGCGCAATGGCGGCGACTTCTCCGTGCATGTCGGTATTGCGCAGGTTGGCTCGCGGGCTGGTGTCCTTGTCGCCCAGCAACCACAAGCCGGCGGCCCCCAGGCCAGTTGCACTGACCTTGACGTCCTCCAGGTTGACTTGACCGTCCTCTGTCAGGACCACGCCGCCATAGGGACCATCGGCGTAATCCTGGCTTCCGATGACATTGGTATTGTGCGCCAGAATGCGCCCGCCCTTCATATCGACCTGCGCGCCGAACGTGGCGTACATGCCGCTGGCTCCGAGCAGTTCCGCATTCTCGATCGCGACCTTTCCAGGCCCCGTTGCCACCACAGCGACGTTATTTGCACCCACGCCGCCCTGAACAACCCCGCCTCTAACGCGAATCGAAGGTGACGTGCCATCATCATCTCTGCAGGTGTCGCACATTTCGGCGTACAGCCCGAAGGCCGAACCACGCAGGACCGAATTGGTAAATGTCGCTTCGCCCCCCCAACCGATGACCGCGCCCCTGGTACCCGATACCTCGCTGTCGGTAACGTTGAGTATGGCCTTCTCGCCGAGCGCTGTTACCCCGACGCCCACCGCGTCTTCGAACGGCTGGGCCGCATAGTTATGGCGAACCGTGGAATTCTCGATATTCAGCGTGCCGGCATAGACAGCCGCGGCACCGTAATAATTGGGAGACTCGATGGAAGGCGGCTTGCCGTACGCGTCTATCCTGCTGTCACGCACGGTGAGCGAACGGTGCTCTGAGTCGACATACACGCCGAGGGTTTCGTCGCCGCGCACGTCCACCCGTATCCGTTCGGCTACGACATCATTACCCAATGAAACATAGGGCGCAGGTTTGAAGGGGGGGGGGGGGGGGGGGGGGGGGGGGGGGGGGGGCTTCGGGACCGCCTTCGGCGGGCTTGTAACTGATGTAGTCCTTGTTATCGGGAGCCATCACGATGCCATGCTCGTAGTCGCTGTAGATATCCGTATCCGACAAGGCCTCGATCTTGGCGGCCGCGGCGGCGGCCGGCGCGGCCTGTGCATCGACATCCGGCGAAGGCAACGCGCCCGCCGCCACACCCGCTACCGCGGCAACGCCGAAACGCAAATATCTCGCCACTGGCGACACGCTGTTGGATTTTCTGTCATTCATATCAAATAGGAGGCCAACAAACGACCGTGAAAAAATTGCTGCGAACAGGTGCGTGGCACCCAGCGAAAAAGCCGCTCCAGTTTCAAATAAGCCCATATATCGCGGTACCAGCAATCAGCACCCGAATACGTACGAAAATGGCGGACTTACGCGCAGCACATCGCCCTCCCCTCCCAAAAAAAAACCGCCTCGAGAGGCGGTTTGGAAATCGAACGAATACGAAACGGGGTGACTACAGGCTGGCTTCGATTAATCTGTCGGCCAGCAGGGCGACATGGCGCGCCGGCCCATCGCCGTGGAACAACTGGCCGGAGATGAAAGCGCCCTCGATGAGCAGCATCAGGCCGTCACCGAGGATCTCGGGCTCGCGCGCGCCCATGCGGCGCGCCATCTCGACGAGACGCTTGCGCAGTTCGCGCTTGTGCGCCTCGGCCACCAGGCGCGCGGGATGGTCCGGATCGGGATATTCCACGGCCGCGTTGCTCAGTCCGCAACCGCGGTACGGCCCCGCCGCCACGGCGCGCCTGGCCAGGCTTTCCAGATACAGCCGCAGCTGCGCGCGCGGATCGTCGGGATAGCGTTGCGCGCCGGCATCGAAGCGACTCCAGAACTCCGCCTCGTAGTCGCGCAGGTACGACGCGGCCAGTTCGTCCTTGGACGAGAAGCTGCGGTACAGGCTGGGCTTGGTGACGCCGGCGGCCGAGACGATGGCGTCGACCCCCACCGCGCGGATGCCTTCGCGGTAGAACAGTTCGCGCGCGGTGGCGCGGATACGGTCGGCGGCCAGCTTGGGCGCCGGCGCGGCGGTGGACGACGGAGCGGATTTACGGGACATGCGGGCTCCTGGAAATCGGGGTCGCCAAAAACTGCTTGACGATGTTACTGACCGGTACGTACGATGCGAGCTCCACACTACGTACCGGTCAGTAACATGAGTATAACGCGCCTGCCACCGCCGTTTCGCCACCTGGGACAAAAGTACGCCTTCGTCGTGGTGGCCGTGATTTTCTTCTCGCTGCTGGTGTCGGCCGGCCTGCGCTCCACGCCCAGCGTGCTGATCGTGCCGCTGGAGCAGGCCTTCGGATGGAGCCGCAGCACGATCTCCCTGGCGGCGGCGATCGGTATTTTCCTGTATGGCCTGGCGGGCCCGTTCGCCGCCGCCGCCATGGAACACTTCGGCCTGCGCCGCGTGTTGATCGGCGCCCTGCTGCTGATGGCCGCCTCCAGCGCGGCCAGCGCTTTCATGACCGAGTCGTGGCACCTGCTGCTGACCTGGGGCGTGTTCTCCGGGATAGGCTCGGGGGCGGTCGCGGTGGTCCTGGGCGCGACCATCGTCAATCGCTGGTTCACCACGCGCCGCGGGCTGATGATGGGCTTGCTGACGGCCAGCACGGCCACCGGCAATCTGCTGTTCCTGCCCGTGCTGGCGGCCCTGGCGGCTTCCGGCGACTGGACCCGCGTGGTCTGGGCGGTAGCTGCCGGCGCCGCGCTGATGGCGCCCCTTGCCTGGTGGCTGGTGCCCGACCGGCCCGCCGATGTCGGCCTGCGCTCCTATGGCAGCGCGCCGGACACGCCCGAGCCGTCGGTCGCGCCGCGTACCGGCCTGCTGGCCGCCACCTTCGGCGCTTTGCGGCGCGCAGCGCGCACCCGTACGTTCTGGTATCTGTTCGCGACCTTCTTCGTGTGCGGCTTTACCACCAATGGCCTGGTGGGCACGCACCTGATCGCCCTGTGCGGCGACCACGGCATCGCCGAAGTGCAGGCGGCCGGCCTGCTGGCGCTGATGGGCATCTTCGACCTGGTGGGCACGACGGCCTCGGGCTGGCTGACCGACCGCTACGACCCGCGCAGGCTGCTGTTCGTCTATTACAGCCTGCGCGGCCTGTCGCTGATGTACCTGCCCTACTCGGACTTCTCGTTCTACAGCCTGTCGCTGTTCGCGATTTTCTTCGGGCTGGACTGGATCGCCACCGTGCCGCCGACACTGCGCCTGACCACCGAAGCCTTTGGCGATCGCGACGCCCCCATCGTCTTCGGCTGGATCGTCGCCGGCCACCAGTTGGGCGCGGCCAGCGCCGCCTGGATGGGCGGCGTGGTACGCGAA
This sequence comes from Bordetella bronchiseptica, assembly GCF_900636925.1. Classification (NCBI taxonomy): domain Bacteria; kingdom Pseudomonadati; phylum Pseudomonadota; class Betaproteobacteria; order Burkholderiales; family Alcaligenaceae; genus Bordetella; species Bordetella bronchiseptica. Next base: position 1,824,784 of record NZ_LR134326.1, on the reverse strand, counting down.
ACCACGGGCAGCTACCTGATGGCTTTCGTACTGGCCGGCAGCACCGGCCTGATCGCCGCGGTCATTGCCCTGATGATCAATCGCAAGCCGCGCCCGACGGCGCTGGCCGAAGCCTGAACGCGGCACGGGCGCCGGTTCCGCAAGAAGAATCGGCGCCCGTGCGTGCGGACAGGCTCAGGCCTCGACTTCGCCCAGATAGGCCGCGCGCACCTTGGGATCGTGCAACATCTCGCGGGCCGGCCCGGACAGCGTGATCTCGCCCGATTCCATCACATAGCCGCGGTCGGCATGTTCGAGCGCCAGGCGGGCATTCTGCTCGATCAGCAATATGGTCACGCCCTCGGCCGCGATGGTGCGCACCACTTCGAACACCTTGTCGACCATCAGCGGCGCCAGGCCCATCGACGGCTCGTCCAGCAGCAGCAGGCGCGGCCGCGCAATCATGGCGCGCCCCATCGCGACCATCTGCTGCTCGCCGCCGGACAGCGTGCCGGCGGCCTGGCGGCGCCGCTCGGCCAAACGCGGAAACAGCGTGAACACCCGCTCGGTGTCCTGGCGCACCTGCGCGGCATCGCGCCGCACGTAGGCCCCCATGGCGAGGTTTTCCTCGATGGTGAGCTGGCCGAAGATGCCGCGGCCTTCCGGCACCATCACCAGGCCCTTGCGCACCAGGGCGAATGACGGCTGGCCGCCGATGGACTGCCCGTCGTACAGCACCTGCCCGCCGGCCAGCGGCACCAGGCCGCAGATGGCGCGCAAGGTCGTGCTCTTGCCCGCGCCATTGGCGCCGATCAGGCAGACCAGTTCGCCGGGATCGACGCGCAGGTCGATGCCGCGCACGGCCCGGATGCCGCCGTAGGCCACTTGCAGGCCGCGCAATTCGAGTAGCGCTTGCGATGCCGTCATGGTGCTTGCTCCGTCGTATGCAGTTCGGGATCGTGCGCCGCGCCGGCCCCCAGGTAGGCTTCGATGACCTTGGGATCGCGCTGCACCTCGGCCGGCCGGCCCATCGACAGTACCTTGCCGTATTCCAGCACCAGCACCCGGTCGCACAGGCCCATGACCAGCTTCATGTCGTGCTCGATCAGCAGCACCGTCACGCCATCGGTGCGGATCTTCTCGATCAGCTGGCGCAACACCACGGTTTCCGAGGCGTTCATGCCGGCGGCGGGCTCGTCCAGCGCCAGCAGCCGAGGATCGGTCGCCAGCGCGCGGGCGATCTCGAGCCGCCGCTGGTCGCCGTAGGGCAGCGAACGCGCCACGTCGTTGGCGCGGTGCCCGATGCCGACATATTCCAGCAGCTCCTGCGCGCGCCGTTCGATGGCGGCCTCCTCGGCCCGCTCGGCGCGAGTGCGCAGCACGGCGCCGAGCACGCCCGCGTGCGTGCGCACATGGCGGCCGATCATGACGTTCTCGATCGCGCTCAGGTTGGCGAACAGGCGGATGTTCTGGAAGGTGCGCGCCAGGCCGGCGGCGGCCACCTCGTGCGGTTTCTTGCCGATCAGCGACATGCCGTTGAACTCGCACTGTCCCTCTTCGGGGACGTACAGCCCGGTCAGCACGTTGAACAGCGTGGTCTTGCCGGCGCCGTTCGGGCCGATCAGCCCGTAGATCTCGCCGGCCTCGATATCGAAGCTGACTTCCGACAGCGCGCGCAGCCCGCCAAAGCGCTTGCCCAGCCCCTGGGCGTGCAGGATGCGGCTCATGCGGCACCTCCCTGGCGCGTGCTGCTCAGTTCGCGCTTGCGCACCGCCGAGGGCCACAGGCCGGCCGGCCGGAACAGCATGACGCACACCATCGCCAGGCCGAACAGCAGCATGCGGATGCCTTCGGGATCGAGCACCACGGCGCCGAACAGCAGGTGCTGCGCGGGCTCGACCACCGCGCGCAGAAACTCGGGCAGGACGGCCAGGATCACCGCGCCGAGGATCACGCCGGGAATATGGCCCATGCCGCCCAGCACCACCATGCACAGCACCGAGATCGACTCCGTCAGGCTGAAGCTCTCGGGGCTGACGAAGCCTTGCATGGCGGCGAACAGCGCGCCGGCCACGCCGCCGAACGAGGCGCCCATGGCGAAGGCCAGCAGCTTGATGTTGCGGCTGTTGATGCCCATGGCCTTGGCCGCGATCTCGTCTTCGCGTATGGCTTCCCAGGCGCGCCCGATGCGCGAATTCTGCAGGCGCACGCACACCACGATGATCAGCAGCGTCAGCAGCACCAGCAGGTAGTAGTACTTCTCGGGCCCCGTGAAGCGGATGCCCAGGATGGTCTCGGTGCGTCCGAAGACGAAGTCTCCGACCTTGAAGGCGTCGATGCGGTTGATGCCCTGCGGCCCGTTGGTGATGTTGACCGGCGCATTCAGGTTGTTGAGGAAAATGCGGATGATCTCGCCGAATCCCAGCGTGACGATGGCCAGGTAGTCGCCGCGCAGCTTCAGGGTGGGTGCGCCCAGCAGCACGCCGAATACGCAGGCCACGCCCAATGCCATCGGCAGGATGGCCCAGAACGGCAGGTGCAGGCCGAAATGCGGCGAGGCCAGCAAGGCCCAGGTGTACGCGCCCACGGCATAGAAGGCGATATAGCCGAGGTCGAGCAGACCGGCAAAGCCCACCACGATGTTCAGGCCCAGCGCCAGCATGACGTACAGGAGCGCGAAGTTGAGGATGCGCACCCAGCTCTGCCCGGCCATGCCGAGCACGAAGGGCAGCACGGCCAGCACGATGCCGATGAGCGCGATGCCGACCAGGTTGCGCGCCGACAGCCCGGACTTGTTCGGTTGTCGTGTCATGCCCGGTCTCCCACGCGCTCGCCCAGCAAGCCCGAAGGCCGGAAGATCAGCACCATCACCAGCACCACGAAGGCGAAGACATCCTGGTAGTGGCTGCCGAGGAAGCCGCCGGTCAGGTCGCCGATATAGCCCGAGCCCAGCGATTCAATGATGCCCAGCAGCAGGCCGCCGGCCATGGCCCCGACCAGGTTGCCGATGCCGCCCAGCACCGCCGCGGTGAACGCCTTCAGGCCCAGCATGAAGCCCATGGTGTACTGCGACACGCCGTAATAGGTGGTGACCATCATGCCGGCGATGGCCGCCAGCGCCGAACCGATCAGGAAGGCCGCCGAGATCACGGTGTTGATGTTCACGCCCATCAGGCCGGCCACTTCGCGGTTCTGCGCGGTGGCCCGCATGGCGGTACCCAGCCGCGTCTTGTGCACGACCAGCAGCAGCGCGCCCATGATCAGCGCGGCGATGACCACGATGGCGATCTGCAGCATGCTCATGCGCGCCCCGCCGATCTCGAACACGGCGGGCGTGAGCACCTGGGGAAAGTTGAGGTAATTGCGGCCCCACACCATCATCGCCACGTTCTGCAGGATGATGGATACGCCGATGGCGGTGATCAGCGCGGCCAGCCGCGGCGCGCGGCGCAAGGGCCGGTACGCCACGCGTTCGGCGGTCCAGCCCACGGCCATGCACAGGGGCACCGAGACCAGCAGGCCGGCGCCGAGGACGGCGAAGGCCGACGTGGACGGATCGCCGCCCACCAGGGCGGCGGCGACCATGGTCGCCGCCATCGCGCCGATCATGACCACGTCGCCATGCGCGAAGTTGATCAGGCCGATGATGCCGTACACCATCGTATAGCCCAGCGCGACCAGCGCATACACGCTGCCCAGCGTCAGGCCATTGATTATCTGTTGAGTGAAAATATCCATACGAGCGTTCGTTCCAGCCGAGGGAGACGAAGCGACGCAGCGATCGGAAACGCGACGCCACTGGCAGCGCGCGGCGCCCGGCGGCGGCGCGGCTGCGGCAAATGGCGGCGCGGCGCCCCCGGGGGGGCCGCGCCGCCGGCACAGGCCGATCAGTTGGCCTGGCTCACCATGGTTTCAACCATTTCCCACTTGCCATTCTTGACTTCGTAGATGGTGACCGCAACTTCCTTGAGGTCGCCCTTGGCGTCGTAGGCAATGTGTTCGCTGGTGGCGCCCTTGCGCGACAGCTTGGCCAGTTCCGGCAGGTACTTGGACGGATCGGCCGAACCCGCCTTCTCGATGGCGGTGATCATGTTCCAGGCGCCGTCATAGGCGTAGGGAGCGTAGACGCCGGGCGCCTTCTTGAAGCGCTCTTCATAGCGCTTGGCGAACTCCTTGCCGGCGGCCATTTTCTCCAGCGGCACGCCGGCCAGCGAGGCGTAGGTGCCGTCGGCCGCATCGCCGGCCAGCTTGATGAAGGTGTCGCTGCGCGTCATCTCGCCGGACACCAGCGGCGCCTTCAGGCCCAGCGTGGCCAGCTGGCGCTTCATGGGGCCGGACTGCGCGTCCAGCCCGCCATAGAAGATGGCATCGGGCGCCACGCCCTTGATGTTGGTCAGGATGGACGTGAAATCGTTGGCCTTGTCGGTGGTGTACTCGCGCCGCACCACCTGCCCGCCGGCCGCCTTGACGGCCTTCTCGACCTCGTCGGCCAGCCCCTGGCCGTAGGCCGTGCGGTCGTCGATGATGGCGACCTTCTTGGCGTTCAGCTTCTCGACCATGAACTTGCCGACCGCGGCGCCCTGCTGGGTGTCGCTGGTCATCATGCGGAAGGTCGTCTCGTACTGCTGGTTGGTATATTCGGGCGAGGTCGCCATGGCGATCTGCGGCAGGCCCGCGTCATGGTAGACGCGCGACGCCGGGATGGTGGTGCCCGAGTTGAAGTGGCCGAGGATGCCGTTGACCTCCTGGTCCACCAGCTGCTGGGCCACCTGCACGGCAACGCGCGGATCGGCCTGGTCGTCGCGCGAGACCAGCACGAACTTGGCGGGCTTGCCGCCCACGGTCACGCCCTTCTGATTTGCTTCTTCCAGCGCCAGCGTCAGACCGTTCTGCATGTCTTCGCCGTAATGGGACTGCGGGCCGGTCAGGGGCGCCGCGAAGCCGAACTTGATATCGGCCGCTTGGGCCACACCAGCCAGGCAGGCGGCGGCAATGCCCGCTGCCAGCATTTTGATGGGGGTGCGCAAGGTCATGGTTTCCTCCGATGTGTCGCACTAGATATCTGTTATGCCAGGCTTGTGGCCCGGTTTGCCGGATACTGGCCGCGCCGTGGGCGTGGCTATAAACACTAGGGCCTGGGCGGGAGTTCGTCCAGTGCTTGCAGGCCCCGTGTCGGATTACAGTGACAGCGCGTCCGCTCCGGGTGGGACCGGATTGTCGAACGAGTACAACCAACTTCGATATTGGAGATAACCCGCAAGCAGGCGCGGGTTACCCCCTGCAACTCAACCTATCGTCATCAGGCTGGCGTTGCCGCCAGCGGCCGCCGTATTGACGCTGATCGAACGCTCGGCCAGCAGGCGGTCGGGCGCGTAGCTGGCCCCGGCGGCCAGGGCATCGGCGCTCAGGCCATGCACGGACACCAGGGGGCCGGGACGTTGGGCGATGCGCATGTTCAGCGCGCGCAAGGCGTCGCCGTCCCCCTCGAACAGCACCGCCTGGAAATCGGCCTCATCAAGTTCGGAATCTTCCAGCAAGGCAGCCTGCTCGCGTAGCCTGGCGTCCAGGCCGGCGATCCAGGCGCGCGCCGCCGGCGTATCGGCGAACCAGGCATGGTTGCCGGTCTGGCTCACGACGGCCCATTGCGCCCGGGCGCCGGCCTCGGTGGCGGCCACGCAATAGACCGCGCCGCGCGGCTCGACCCGGTAGGTATTGGTCTCGCCGGTCGGGCCCGGCAAGGCAAGCGCCTGCGGCATCGGCGCCGCCGGGTCGAGGGCGGGCGGCAGGCCGGCCGGGCGCGTGGCCAGCAGCCGGTACATGTACAGCGGCCCCCCCGCCTTCGGGCCGGTGCCCGAGAGGCCTTCGCCTCCGAAGGGTTGCACCCCGACCACGGCGCCCACGATGTTGCGGTTGACATACAGGTTGCCAGCGTGCACCTGTTCGGTGACGCGGGCGATGGTTTCGTCGATGCGGGTATGCACGCCGAAGGTCAGCCCATAACCGGTGGCGTTGATCTGCTCGATCAGCCCGTCCAGGTCGTCGCGCCGGTAGCGCAATACATGCAGCACCGGGCCGAACACTTCGCGCGTGAGCTCGCCGATATGGTCGATCTCGATCAGCGTCGGCGGCACGAACGTGCCGTAGCGGCATTCGCCCGCCAGCTCGACCTGGTCGACCGGGCGTCCGGACGAGCGCATGGCCTCGATATGGCCCTGGATGCCGTTGCGCGCCTCGGCGTCGATCACGGGTCCCACGTCGACCGACAGGCGGTCGGGATTGCCCACGCGCAGCTCGCGCATCGCGCCGCGCAGCATGGCCAGCACGTGATCCGCACTGTCCTCCTGCAGGCACAGCACGCGCAGCGCGGAGCAGCGCTGGCCGGCGGAGTCGAACGCCGAGGTCAGCACATCGAACACGACCTGCTCGGCCAGCGCCGACGAATCGATCACCATGGCGTTCTGGCCGCCGGTCTCGGCGATCAGCGGAATGGTGTGGCCCTGATCGTCCAGGCGTTCGGCCAGCGCGCCGGCGATGATGCGCGCCACCTCGGTCGAGCCGGTGAACATCACGCCGCGCACCTGCGGACTGGCCACCAGCTGGGCCCCCACGGTTTCGCCACGGCCCGGCAGCAGTTGCACCGCGCCGGCGGGCACGCCCGCGGCGCGCAGGATGGCCACCGCCTGGCCGGCGATCAGCGACGTCTGCTCGGCCGGCTTGGCCAGCACGGTGTTGCCGGCGGCCAGCGCGGCGGCGACCTGGCCGGTGAAAATGGCCAGCGGGAAGTTCCATGGGCTGATGCACAGTACCTGGCCCAGCGGACGATGGGTATCGTTGTCGAACTCGCGCTCGGCCTGGTCGGCGTAATAGCGCAGGAAGTCCACCGCTTCGCGCACCTCGGCGATGGCGTTGGGCAACGACTTGCCGGCCTCGCGCACGATCAGGCCGAGCAGCGTCTGCATCTGCTCTTCCAGCAGCTGGGCCGCCCGCCGCAGGCACTGCGCGCGCTCGGGCACCGGCGTGGACTGCCAGATGGGCGCCGCGTTGGCGGCGTCGCGCAGGGCCTGTTCCACATGTTGCGGCGTGGCCTGCATGACGTGGCCGACGATGTCGCGCAGGTTGGCCGGGTTGGCCACTTCGACCGCGCCGGCCGGATCCCAGCCGGGATCTCCCTCGCCCAGCATGGGCCAGGCGCGCCAGTCGATCGCGGCGCTGGCCAGCAGGGCCGCCGACAGCGAGCCCAGGCGATGCTCGTTGGTCAGGTCCAGGCCGGCCGAGTTGGCCCGCGCGCCCTGCTGCACGCTGCCGTACAGCTCGCGCGGCAGGGGGATTTTCTCGTGCGGCGCGCCCAGCGGCACGATGCGGGACGCCGCCTCGACCGGATCGGCCACCAGTTGCTCGACCGTGATGCTGTCGTCGCCGATCAGGTTGACGAAGGAAGTGTTGGCGCCATTTTCCAGCAGGCGGCGCACCAGGTACGCCAGCAGGGTTTCGTGCGAGCCCACCGGGGCATAGATGCGGCACGGGCGGTTCAGCTTGCCTTGCGCCAGCGGCCCGACCACCTCCTCGTACAGCGGTTCGCCCATGCCGTGCAGGCACTGGAACTCGTACTGCCCCGGGTAGTAGTTCTGTCCCGCCATCTGGTAGATGGCCGACAGGGTATAGGCGTTATGGGTGGCGAACTGCGGGTATGTGGCCTCGGGCGCCGCCAGCAGCCTGCGCGCGCAGGCCAGGTAGGCGACGTCGGTGTACACCTTGCGCGTGTAGACCGGATACCCCTCCAGGCCGTCGACCTGGGCGCGCTTGATCTCCGTGTCCCAATACGCCCCCTTGACCAGGCGCACCATCAGGCGGTGACGGCTGCGCTTGGCCAGGTCGATCACGTAATCGATCACGAACGGCGCGCGCTTCTGATAGGCCTGGATGACGAAGCCGATGCCATTCCAGCCGTCCAGCTCGGGGACGAAACACAAGGCTTCCAGCAGGTCCAGCGAAATCTCGAGCCGGTCGGCTTCCTCGGCGTCTATGTTCAGGCCGATATCGTATTGGCGCGCCAGCAGCGTCAGCGCCTTGACGCGCGGCAGCAGCTCGGCCATGACCCGGTCGCGCTGGGCGCGCGCATAACGCGGATGCAGCGCCGACAGCTTGATCGAGATGCCCGGGCCTTCGTAGATGCCGCGTCCGGCGGCCGCCTTGCCGATGGCATGGATGGCCTGCTCGTACGCCGCGTAATAGCGTTCGGCGTCGGCGGCCGTGGTGGCGGCCTCGCCCAGCATGTCGTACGAGTAGCGAAAGCCCCGCGCCTCCATCTTGCGGTTGTTGGCCAGGGCTTCGGAGATCGTCTGGCCCGAGACAAACTGCTCGCCCATCATGCGCATGGCCATGTTCACGCCCTTGCGCACCAGCGGCTCGCCGCCCTTGCCGATCAGGCGCGTCAGCGCCTTGGACAGCGACTGCTCGCTGCTGACGGCGACCAGCTTGCCGGTGATCATCAGGCCCCAGGTCGCGGCGTTGACAAACAGCGACTGCGATCCGCCCATGTGAGAGCGCCAGTCGCCGTGCGCGATCTTATCGCGGATCAGGGCATCGCGGGTGGCGCGGTCGGGAATGCGCAACAGCGCCTCGGCCAGGCACATCAGCGCCACGCCTTCCTGGCTGGACAGCGAGAACTCCTGGATCAGTCCTTCGACGCCGCCGCCGCTGCGCTTGGCCCGCAGCGCGTGGACCAGCTTGCTGGCCATGGCGTGCACCTTCTCGGGGCCGGCCACGCGGGCCTGCCCCAGCAGCAACGGCACGCATTCCGGCTCGGGCCGGCGATAGGCGGCGGTGATGGCGGCGCGCAGCACGGATTGCGGCTGCACGTCCTGGCCGAACTCGAAGAAAGGCGGCATGGCATCGGCCGACGCGCCTGCGTCCTCGTCCTCGCCGCGCTCGTCGCGCCCCAGATGGGCCATCTCCGCCGGCAGATGGCCGCGTTCGATTCTGTCGAGATAGGAAAGAATGGCCTGCTTGTGCAGCCAGTGCGGGGTGCAGTTCAGTTTCTGCGCGGCGGCTTTGAGGCGATCGCGCAATGCGTCGTCGACCTTGACGCCCAGAGTCGTGCTAGCCATGGGATGCGTGCTTCCAGAGATACGGTGGCCGGCGTGATGCCTGCCATCAGGACTGCGATCCAGTGCCCGCGATCACGGCGGGCACTGGCGGTGGAACCGTATCCTAAAGAGGTTGCAACGCGTACGGTATTAAGGTTAACCCGTATACGAAAAAGGTTAACCCGCTGTTTTCGCCTCGTTGCGGCTGCAACCCAGCACCTGCACTTCGGGCCCGCCGGCCTCGGCCGACTGGCCCTGGCTGCGGATCGCCGAGGCAATGGTGCGCGCCAGCAAGGCCGTACCGCGCTGCTGGGCCTGGACCAGCGCCGCCGTGTCGCGCTCGCCGCCGGCCGGCACATCCACCCGCGTGCGGCACACCAGCGCGGGCGCGGCCAGATTGACCGGCCGCACCCGCCAGGTGGCGTCGAGCAGCGACGGCCCGCCCGCCACCAGATCGAAGCGCTGCACGTCCACCTGGACGCGCCACACCGGCGTACCCGAGGCGGGCTTGATCACCTGCACGTCGGGCGCGCCCAATTCGCGCGTCAAGGTATCGGACAAGGCGGCGCGGAACTCGTCGGGCAGCGGCGCGCTCCAGCGCTCGGAGTACAGCGGCGCCACCGTGCCGTCGCCGGTACGCACCATCAATTGCGGCTGGTCGGCCTGCGCCGGCACGTTGACCGGCAGGATCTCGATCATGAACGGGGCGGGGGCCACGCCTGCCTGAACGGCCTGCGTGGCGCCCGGCGGCTGCAGCGTGTAGTAGCGGGCGGGCGGCGAGGCGCCGCAACCGGCCAGGATCGTGGCGATCAAGAGGGGCGCGCACCGGGCAACAGTGGATTTCATGGGCTCAGTTCCTGACGGGGCCGGCGCCGGGGATCGGGTCGGCGCCCCGCCCTTTCAACAACGCCTCCGGGTTGGTCTGCAGATAATCGGCCAGGTTGCGCAGCGAGCGCGCGGCGCGCGACATTTCCTGCATGGCGCGCTCGGTATTGGCCGGCAGGCCCGAATCGGGGGCCAGCATGTTGTTGATGTCGACCAGCGATTGGCGAGCCTGGCGCAGCACCGCGCGGGCCTCGGGCGCCAGATCCTTGTCGAGCCGGTTCATCAGCTTGGCGGTCGACGCCAGCGTGGCGCGCAGGTCGGTGCCGATCTGATCGAACGGGATCTTCTCGATCTTGGTCACGATGCTGCTGATCTGGGCCTGCAGCTGGTCCAGCTGCCCCGGGATCGTCGGAATGATGACCGGATCGTCGCCGGGCACGAACGCCACCGGCGGCGCCTCCGGGAAGGTGTCGAGCACGATGTAGAGCTGGCCGGTGAGCAGGTTGGCCGTGCGCAATTGCGCCCGCAGGCCATACTTGACCATGATCGACAGCAGCTGGCCGGCGGCGTGCGATCCGCTGCTGGCTTCGGTGCGCGCGCGGATCTCGTCGAACACCCGGCCGATGCGCTCGGGGTACACGGTGGCGTCGACCACCGCGAAGAAGCGCTTCTTGGCGTTGTCGAAATCGATGGCGATGCGCGTGACTTCGCCCAGCGTAATGCCCTGGAAATCGATGGGCGAACCGACCGTCAGGCCGCGGATCGACTGGTCGAAGCGCATGCGGATCGGGAATGGCTGGCCATCGGGGTTGGCCTTGGCCGCCGTCTCGCTCTCATACAGCTCGAAGCGCGTGTCGGCCTTGACCGGTTCGCCCTGGCGCGCCGACACGGATTCGAACGCCACGCCGCCCACCGCCAGCGACACCAGCGATTGGGTGCGCACCTTCAGGCCGCTGGCATTGACGGCCACGTCCACCCCGCTGGCATTCCAGAACCGCGTGGAGTCGGTGACGAAACGATCGTTGGGCGCATCGACGAAGACCTCGACATTGACCACCCGCCCGCTGTCGTCCAGCTTGTAGCCGATGACCCGGCCGACGGGAATGCGGCGGAAATACACGGGTGAACCGATGTCCAGCGAGCCCAGGTCGGTGGCGCTCAGCATGAAGCGCTTGCCGGCCCGGTCGTGCGTGACGGCGGGCGGCACTTCCAGGCCGACGAATTCGAACTTGGACGCGCGGTCGGTGCCGCCCTCCTTGTCCGGCGGCGCATCGACGCCGATATAGGCGCCCGACAACAGCGTGCCCAGGCCGGACACGCCGCTGATGCCCAGGCGCGGGCGCACCACCCAGAACTGGGTGCCGTCGCGCGCCAGGTTGGAGACCTCCTTGGCCAGCTCCGCCTCGACCACGACCTTGCTGCGGTCCTTGTTGAAGTGGATGCCCTGCACCACGCCGATGTTGACATCCTTGTAGCGCACCTGCGTCTTGCCCACTTCCAGGCCCTCGGCGGTGTCGAACAGGATGGTGATCTCGGGCCCGGCCTGCATGATGGTGCGCACCACCAGCGACAGGCCGGCCAATGCCGCCACGATCGGCACCAGCCAGATCCAGGAAATGCGCGATTTCTGCTTGCGGGCGATCTGGGGGGCCGCTATCGGCGTGCCCGGTTCCTGCGGTGGAGGCGTCGACTCGGCCATGTCCGGGTTCCTTTGCTTCTAGGTAGACGGTTGGTCGCTGGCGGCTGCGCCATGCGCGGAAGAATGGGCGTGCAGGGCATCGTGGACGTGCGGCGCGGACGCGGATTCCAGGTCCCAGCTGCGCCGCGGATCGAAACTCATGGCCGCCATCATGGTCAGGATGACCACCATGCCGAACGAGGCCGCGCCGCTGCCCGCGCTGATTTCCATCAGCCCCTGGAAATTGGCCAGCGCCGCCAGCACGATGACCACGAAAACATCAAGCATCGACCATTGTCCGATGAACTCGACCATTTGATAGAGGCGCGTGCGCTGGCGCAGGTTGGCCGTGCTGCCGCGCTGCAGCGTCAGCGCCAGCAGGGACAGCGCCAGCAGCTTGGTCAGCGGCACCATGATACTGGCGACGAACACGATCAGTGCGATATCCCACGACCCCATCTCCCAGAGTTCGACCACCCCGCCCAGGATGGTATGGGCGCTGTCGCCCACGACCGACGACACGCTCATGACGGGCAGGATGTTTGCGGGAATATAGAACACGACGGCGGCCAGCAACAGGGCCCAGGTGCGCGCCAGATGGTCGGGCTTGCGCAGATGCAACTGGGCCGCGCAGCGCCGGCAGTGGTGCAGCGCCTCGTCGTCATGCCCGGCCGGCAGGGCCTGGACCTGGCCGCACACGTGGCAGCCGGTGAGCACCATGCCGGGGCCCGAGCGCGGCACGTGCACGTCGACCAGGCCGGCGCGCTCGGCGTAGCGCCACAGCACATGCGGGGACAGGCGCCCCAGTATGGTGAGCAACACCGTCAGGGCGGCAAACCCCGCCAGGCCGACGGCGGGCTTGACCGCCGCCATGCCCGCCAGCTTGACCACCGAAACCACCACGCCCAACAGGAACACCTGCACCATGCTCCAGGGCCGCAACAGCCCCAGGAAACGCATCGCGCCGCGAAACCCGACCGGCAGGCGCCCGGCCGCCAGGGGCCCCAGCACCCACAACAGCACCATGAGCTGGACCAGCGGCATGCCGAAGCCGGCCAGCCCCGTCATGATGGCCACCACCCAGTGCTGCTGCTGCCAGGTCACGCGGATGGCGTCGAGCAGCGAGGCCCGCTGCACCATGCCCTGCACTTCCAGGCTGGCCACGGGATAGGCGTTGGCCAGCACGAAGACGATCAGCGCCGCCAGGGCCAATGCCAGCCAGTTGGACAGCGTCAACCCGCTGTAGCGCCAGAGCGTGGTGCCACAGCGGGCGCAGGCCGCGGTTTCGCCAGGTTCGAGATCAGGTTGCCGGCAAATACTGGCGCAGTTCTCGCAGGCGATCAGAGAGCGTGGATCCACACGGTCAGTCGATCAGTTCCACTTCCTGTTTGTCGGCGGCGTTGGACGACGGCTTGCCGGGGGCCTCGAAACCGAGAACCACCTTGCCCGCGTCGTCCAGGTCCACCGTGACGTTGCCGCCGTCGACCAGCTTGCCGAACAGCAGCTCGTCGGCCAGCGCGCGGCGTATCGTGTCCTGGATCAGGCGCTGCATGGGACGCGCGCCCATGAGCGGATCGAAGCCTTCCTTGGCCAGGTGGTCGCGCAGCTTCTCGGTGAATACCGCGGCCACGCGACGCTCGTGCAGCTGGTCCTCGAGCTGCATGAGGAACTTGTCGACGACCCGCAGGATGATCTCCCGCGACAGCGCCGAGAACGGAATGATGGCGTCGAGCCGGTTGCGGAACTCGGGCGTGAACATCCGGCGGATCTCCGCCATTTCGTCGCCCGCGACGCGCTCATTGGCAAAACCGATGGCGGGACGGTTCAGGGTTTCGGCCCCCGCGTTGGTCGTCATGATGAGAATGACGTTGCGGAAGTCGGCCTTGCGCCCGTTGTTGTCGGTCAGCGTGCCGTGGTCCATGACCTGCAGCAGGATATTGAAGATATCCGGATGCGCCTTTTCGATCTCGTCGAGCAGCAGCACGCAGTGCGGCTGCTTGGTGATGGCCTCGGTCAGCAGGCCGCCCTGGTCGAACCCCACGTATCCCGGCGGCGCGCCGATCAGGCGCGAGACGGCATGGCGTTCCATGTACTCGGACATATCGAAGCGCAGCAGCTCGATGCCCATGGTGAACGCGAGCTGGCGCGCCACTTCGGTCTTGCCCACCCCGGTGGGACCGGAGAACAGGAAGGCGCCGATGGGCTTGTCGGGCTTGCCCAACCCCGAGCGCGCCATCTTGATGGCGGCGGTCAGCGCGCCGATGGCCTCGTCCTGGCCGAACACCACGGTCTTGAGATCGCGGTCCAGCGTGGCCAGCTTGCTGCGGTCGTCGTTGGACACCGACTGCGGCGGGATGCGCGCGATCTTGGAAACGATGTGCTCGATCTCGCCCTTGCCGATGACCTTCTTCTGCCGCGAGCGCGGCAGCAGGCGCTGCGCCGCGCCGGCCTCGTCGATGACGTCGATGGCCTTGTCGGGCAGGTGGCGGTCGTTGATGTAGCGGGCCGACAGCTCGGCGGCGGCGCTCAGCGCGGCGGCCGAGTAGCGCACGTTGTGGTGCTCTTCGAACCGGCTCTTCAGGCCGCGCAGGATCTGCACGGTCTGCTCGACGCTGGGCTCGGGCACGTCGATTTTCTGGAACCGGCGCGACAGCGCGTGGTCCTTCTCGAACACCCCGCGGAATTCGGTATAGGTGGTGGCGCCGATGCACTTGAGCTGCCCCGACGACAATGCCGGCTTGAGCAGGTTGGATGCATCCAGCGTGCCGCCCGAAGCCGAACCGGCCCCGATCAGGGTGTGGATTTCATCGATGAACAGGATCGCGTCGGGATTGCCGCGGATCTGCTTGAGCACGCCTTTGAGGCGCTGCTCGAAATCGCCCCGGTACTTGGTCCCGGCCAGCAAGGCGCCCATGTCCAGCGCAAAGACCTGCGCGGTCTGCAGCACCTCGGGCACCTCGCCGCGCGTGATGCGCCAGGCCAGGCCCTCGGCGATGGCGGTCTTGCCCACGCCGGCCTCGCCGACCAGCAGCGGATTGTTCTTGCGCCGGCGACACAATACCTGGATGACCCGTTCGACCTCGTGCTCGCGGCCGATCAGGGGATCGATGCGGCCGGCCAGCGCCGCGGCGTTCAGGTCGTTGGCGTACTGGTCCAGCGGCGACTGGCGCGACTCTGCGCCCGGCTCCTCGCCGCTTGCCTGCTGCTCCTTGGGCAGCGCCGAGGATTCCTCCTGCGGCTGCTTGGTGATGCCATGTGACAGGAAATTGACGACATCCAGCCGCGTGACGCCCTGCTGTTGCAGGTAGTACACGGCGTGCGAGTCCTTCTCGCCGAATATGGCGACCAGCACGTTGGCGCCGGTAACCGGCTTCTTGCCGGTGCCGCCGGCCGACACGTGCATGATGGCGCGCTGTATGACACGCTGGAAACCCAGCGTGGGCTGGGTGTCGACTTCGGCCCCGCTGGGAATGACCGGGGTGTTCTCGGTCACGAACTGACGCAGATTACGGCGCAAGTCATCCAGATTGGCGGCGCAGGCACGCAGCACTTCGACTGCCGAAGCGTTGTCCAGCAACGACAGCAACAGGTGCTCTACGGTAATGAATTCATGCCGGGCCGAGCGGGCCTCGACAAAAGCCATATGCAGGCTGACTTCAAGCTCTTGGGAAATCACGCTTCCTCCGTAACGCATCGAAGCGGTCAAATACACGATTCATATTCTATGCCGATCATGGCGTAACGCCAGAGATTTCAAATTCCAGACCAGCATACCTGCCCTGGCCGTCCATCACTGTCAACGCGTACCGCCCATTGCGCGACAACGTCAGTGTCTGCGCCTGTCCAGCCGCGCCACTACGGTACACCTTACCGTCCAGCATCCACCATACCTCACCACTGGCGCCCTGCGCGCCGACTTCCAGCGTGACTGCCCGCCTTCCGGGCACCGGACGCAGAATGGTGCCATCGGCCACGCCCTCGATGCGCAAAGGCCCTGTCGCCGTATCGGCATAGCCGACGAACGACGGCGGCACCGTATCGTCCAGCGCCCAGGCCATGCGGCGCTCCGGACAAATGCCCGCTGGCGCGCTGCCCAGCCGCCAGCCCAGCGGCCAGCACGTCACCACGGCCTGCACCTGCGGCGGACGGATGCGTGGCACGGGCGCGCCCGCCGGCAACGCGGCCACGATGTCCTGCAGCAGCGGCGCCGCCACGTTGGCCCCGAAAAATCCCGGGTTGGGCGTGCCGTCGGGCCGGCCCACCCACGCACCGATGGTATAGCGGTCGGTCACGCCCACCGCCCAGGCATCGCGAAAGCCGAAACTGGTCCCGGTTTTCCAGGCCAGCTGGCGGCCCGCGGCGCCGCCCTGAAACAGGGGACGATCCGGATGGCCGCCCGACTCGAGGATATCGCGCACGATCCAGGCCGCCCCGGGGCTCATCAGGCGAGCCTCGATGCGCGGCTGGCTGGCGCGCAGCCGGGGCCGGCCCGACAGGCCGCCGCGAGCCAGCGCGCGGTAAGCGCCGACCAGTTCTTCCAATGTGGTGCCGCCCCCGCCCAAAATCAAGCTGAGGTTCGGCACCGCGCCGGCCGGCATGCGCAAATGCACGCCCCCCGCCAGCATAACCGATGCGAATCTGGCCGGACCGACCCGGTCCAGCAGGTCCACCGCCGGCACGTTCAGCGACCGCTGCAGCGCCTGGGCCACGCTGACCGGCCCGGCGAACGCCGCCTGGAAATTGCCCGGCGCGTAGCCGCCGAACGACAGCGGCGCGTCCAGCAGCAGGCTTTCCGAATGGATCAGTCCCTCGTCCAGCGCCAGCGCATACAGGAACGGCTTGAGCGTCGAGCCCGGCGAGCGCACGCCGCGCACCATGTCCACGTGCGCGTAGCGGCTGTCGTCGGTGAAATCCGCGGAGCCGGCGTACGCCTTGACCTCCAGGCTGTCGTTGTCCATGACCAGCACGGCCATGGATACTTTGGGCGGCAAGGCGTCGACGCGGTCCAGCAGCATGGCTTCCACCGTGGACTGGATATCGGGATCCAGGGTGGATCGGACCACGCCGGCGGCCGGCCCCGCTTCGCCCAGCAGCCGCTGGGCGGCCAGCGGCGCCAGCCAGCGCGCGCGCAACGGCGGGGCAACCACGTTCTCGATACGCGCGTCGGCCACCAGCGCCGCGTCCCACACGCCGCGCTGCGCCATGCGCTGCAACACCTTGTCCCGGGCCAGCTGCGCGGCCTGCGGATGGCGGTCGGGGCGCAGGCGCGATGGCGCCTGCGGCAAGGCGGTCAGCAGCGCCGCCTCGGCGTGGCTCAGGTCGGCGGCCGATTTGCCCAGCCACATGCGCGCTCCCATTTCCACGCCCTCGACGATGCCGCCCATCGGCGCGTGGCTGAGGTACAGCCCCAGGATCTCGTCCTTGCTGTAGTGCATTTCCAGCTGGATGGCGCGCCAGGCCTGGCGCAACTTGGCCGACAGGGTCTTGGACGGCTGGCCGGCCAGCTCGGGATCGAGCAGGCGCGCCACCTGCATGGTCAGCGTCGAGCCGCCGGAGACGATGCGGCCGTGCGCAGCCCATTGCCAGCCCGCCCGCGCCAGGGCGAAGGGATTGACGCCGGGGTGCCAATAGAACCAGCGGTCCTCGTACGTGAGCAGGGTTTCGAGATAGTGCGGCGATACCTGGCCGGGCCCGACCGGGTAGCGCCAGACCCCATCGCGGCTGGGATAGGTGCGCAGCGGCGTGCCGTCGGCCGCCACGACGACCTGGGCGCCGTCGGAGCCGAAGCGCGGCAGCGGGAACAGGCGGTCCAGCGCCAGCAAGGCCATGACGACGCCGCCGGCCAGCACCGCCGCGGCCAGCGCCGGCCGGCGCCAGCCGGCCAGGCGCCGGAAGGTCATGGACGACGCGGCGCGCGGTCGCGGATCTCTATGCTGCTCCATGAGTCGCCCACTGCGCGCAATTCAGGCCGGTACATGTCCTCGGCCTCGGTCGCGGGCACGCTGTAGCGCCCCGGCGTCACCACGCGCGCCAGGTAGAAGATATCCACCTTGCCCCGGCCCAGCATCGTCGCCGCGACGTAGCGGTCGTCGCGGAATTCGCGGTGCTTGATATTGGGGTCGGCCATGGACTCGGCCACGCGGCGTCCGCCGATCGTCCAGTCCTGCATGTCCGGACTTTGCGACAGGTTCAGGTTCTCGATCTCGAAGCCGGCCGGCACGCGGTCCACCACCAGGGCATCCGGAATCAGCCGGCTGGCTTCTGCCTGCACCCACACCACCAGCATGTCGCCGGTCTGCAAGGTGCCGCCGTTCCAGGCGGTGCCATCCGGACGGTACCAGACGCGCTTGAGGCGGATCACGTCCGAGCGCGGCGCCGGGGCAGCCATGGTGGTGCCCTGGACGTCGAACTCGGCGAACATCGACTGGCTGCCGGTATTGCGCAACTGCAGGCCGGCCAGGTCGCCCGCGCTCAACGCGAGGGTATGGTCGTCGCGCCCCTGCAGCGTCTTGAGCTCGCCCGTGCCGATCTGCAGCGCGGCCTGCCAGGGCGTACGGCTCTCGGCGCCGGTGGCGCCCGCCGCCAGCAGCAAAGCCATCTGCTCCTGGGTGGACAGGTACGAACGCACCCCCAGGTACCCGCCGACCTGGTCGAGCAGCGCCTCGGTACGGTCGTGCTTGAGCCCGTACTGATTGACCAGGGCATACGACAGCGCGTAGTCGCGCACGGCGCTGCCGTAGTCGCCCAGCCATTCGTCCAGGTAGTTTGAGCCGGCGCGGCGATTGATGCCGTACGAGCGCGTCATCGCCTCGTCCAGCGCCGTCTTCATGCGGCCCTCGTCGCCCATCAGCTTGAAGGCGGCCGCCAGCTGCATCAACGGCAGGGGCGAGCGCGCGCGCTCCTGATAGTTGTCGTAGAGCTGGCGCACGGTCGACAACGGCGCCTTGCCGTCACGCGCCAGCACCAGCGCCGCAGCGGCCAGGCCGGCGAAGCGGCGGTGGTCCTCCCTCAGGATGGCGGCGTCGTTCTCGTCGAAGCGCCCGCTCGCCAGGGTGCGGCGCAGGTTCGGCGACCAGGTGCCGAAGCCGCCCGAAGCCTGCTGCAGCTGCTCGAGCAGCCACTGGCGCGGCCGTTCGAGCAGGGCCGGGGCAAGGTTGAATTCATGGTCGCGCACGTCCTGCATGAAGCCCACGGTGTAAGCCGTCAGCCAGACGTCGCGCGAGCTGCTGTCGCCCCACAGCGAATACGAGCCGTTGGCCGCGCGCATGCCGGCCAGCCGTCCCAGGGCCGACGCGACGCGGCTCTCGCGGTCGGCGCGCGAATACACCTTCAGGCCGAACCGCTCGGCCGCCGCCTCGTCGATCAGCACCCATGGGATCGCCGCGCTGATGGTCTGCTCGGTGCAGCCGTAGGGATAGGTCAGCAGGCCATCGACCAAACGGCTTACGTTGATCGGCGGACGGTTGGACAGCGTCATGCTGACCGACACCGAGTCCGGGAAATAGGCCGACGTCCAATCGCCCGGCGCCGGCAGCGCCTCGCCCGGGTTCAGCCGGACGCGGCGCACGCGGCGCTCCGGCGCATGGGCGGGCTGCACCTGCAGCACCGACTCGCGCACGATGCGCACCGGTTCGGCGGCGCCTTCGCCGTCGACCGACAGGCGCATCAGGCCCAGGCCGTACGAGCCGGTCGTGGTGGCCACGAAACGCAGCGTGCTGCGCTGCTTGTCCTTGAGGGTCAGGGTGCGCGTGCCGTCGGCGATGGCCAGCGGGTCCAGCGCCTGCAGGCGCACCGTGATCTTCTGGGTGGCGCCGCTGAGGTTGGTGACGTCCAGCGCAATGGCCGCCTGGTCGCCCGGCGTGATGAAGCGCGGCGTGTTCAATTCGGCCACGATGGGCGCGGCCACCGTCATTTCCTTGTCGGCGCTGCCGAACTGGTCGGCGGTGAACGCGACCGCCATCAGGCGCAGCGTGCCGTTGAAGTCCGGCAGATCGAGCGCGATGTCGGCCTCGCCCTTGTCGTCCAGCTTCACCGGCCCGGAGAACAGGTCGACCAGCTTGACCTTCTTGGGCAGGCTGCGGCTGTCGCCGCGCATGGCCGCGTCGCCGCCCCATTTGAGGCGGCCCTGCGTGCCATCCATCTTCTCGATCAGCTTGCCGTACATATCCAGCAGTTCCGGCGCGTAGCGATGCTTGCCGAAGAAGAAATCGAGCGGATCGGGCGTGGCGTACTGGTTGATGTTGAGTATGCCCACATCGACGGCCGACAAGGTCACCCTCGCCGCCTTGCCCGCCGCGCCCTCGACCTTCACGCGCACGGTGGCGCGCGTCTCGGGACGGGTCTTGGCCGGCGCCGACAACGACACCTGCAAGCGGCGCTCGTCACTGGCGATCGGCAGGAACGCCAGGCCCAGCGCGCGCGCCGGCGTCACCCGGTCGCCCTGGCTGCCGGGGCGAAAGACAGTGGCCGAGACATACAGATCGTGGCGCTTCCACGCCTTGTCGACGGGAATCTCGACCTGGGTGCCCGAGGCCTGGACCGGCACCCACTTGGACCACAGCATGCGGTCGCCCTCGACCGTGACCAGGGCCTGGCCGTCGTGCGGCGGCGTGATCGTCATGGCAACCGTGTCGCCCGGGCGCGCCGGCACGCCTTCCAGCTTGAGCTGCACCCGGTCGGGCCGATTGCCCACGGCATCGGCGTCCTGCGCGTTCCAGCCAGCATAGAAGCGGTACCGCAGGGTTTCGCCGGTCTGCGGATCGGCAATCTCCAGGCGATAGCGCCCCCAGCCCACGTTCAGAGTCAGCGGCGTGCGCTCGCCCACGTCGACGACGCGCGAATCGGTCAGTTCCTCGTTCTCGGTGTAGCCGCTGTGCCAGCCGCGCTGGTCGTCGAAGCGCCAGTAATACTGCCGCTCTTCATGGTACAGGCGAACCTGGGCCTGCTGGACGGGCACCACCTTGCCGCTGGCGTCCACCCGGGTGATTTCGAACGCCGCCGGCGCGCCTTCGCGCGCCACGTCGCGGTCGAACAGCGGCCGCACCGCGATCAACTGCGGCGCGGGCCACACGGTGCGCTCCAGCGAACGCACCACCGGACGCCCGCCCGACTCCAGCAGGCTGGCCGATACGCGCACGCTCATCGGCGAATGCGTGCCGTCGGTGTGCGGGTCGATCTCCAGCTGCCCGGCGCCGGCGTCGTCCAGCTCGCTTTCGGGCAGCTCCTCGTAGTGGCGGCGCGTATCGTCGGCCACGTCGCCGAAGATGAAGCCCGGCCACTGTTGCGGCAGCGCGTAGCGGTTGCGCTTGACCTGGAAGCTGGACAGCAGGCGGTTGCCGGCGGCCGGCGCGCCGTACAGATAATCGCCCTGCACGTCCACGCGCCACGGCTGGCCCGGCTGCAGCACGGTCTGCGCGGAGTCCAGCTGCAACTTCATGCGCTCGGGCAGGAATTCCTCGACCTGGAACTTCCAGGCGGCATCCGGCAGCCGCGCGGCCGGGTCGATGCGCAACTCCAGCATCCATGCGCCGGTCTGGGCATCGACCGGCAACTCGATGGCCTGCTCGATATAGCCGGGCTGGTCCTTGGCCGGATGCCACAGCGCCGTGCGCACCACGCGGCCATCGGGACGCTTGAGGGTGGCCGACACGGGCGCGGCGGTCAGCGGCCGGCCGTCGGGGTCGCGCGGCAGCACCGATACATGGAAGGTTTCGCCCGGCCGGTACAGATTGCGGCCGGCGTAGACAAAGAGATTGTTGCTGCGTCCCGGATGGCCACCTACGTCGAATTCGGACAGGTCCAGCGCAGGCTCGCCCAGCGCCAACACCGTCATTTCCTTGCCGCGCGAAGCGCGCAGCACCTTCGACTTGGCGAAGTCGCCGTCGATGCGCACATGGCCCTGGGCATCCGAGTTGGCCTTGGCCAGCACCTTGCCGGCGCCGTCGAGCACCTCGACCAGCGCGCCCGGAATGGCCACGCCGTCCTTCAGCGATACGGTATAGGCCTCGATGCGCTCGGCGTAGCGGCGCGTGTGCAGGCCGATATCGCTGACATAGAAATAGGTCACCTGGTATTCATAGCGGAACCGGCCCGGCTGGCTCATGACCGCGACATAAATACCCGGCTCCTGCAGCTCCTTGACGCCTTCGATCGGCAGGAAGGTCACATGGCGGCGGTTGGGCTTGTCGTCGGTCAGGAAACGTCCCTGGTAGACGCTGGTGGTCAGGCCGTGCAGGCGGTCCAGATCCCAGTTGCTGACCGATCCCTTCAGGCTGCGGTTATCGGCGTAGCGCCAATCGTCGGCGTCATCGCGGTCGTCCGCGCCGGCGTCGTTGCCGATACCCAGCACCGAACCGAAGAACTCGGGC
Source organism: Bordetella bronchiseptica (assembly GCF_900636925.1). Lineage (NCBI taxonomy): Bacteria > Pseudomonadati > Pseudomonadota > Betaproteobacteria > Burkholderiales > Alcaligenaceae > Bordetella > Bordetella bronchiseptica. The sequence goes on along the minus strand of NZ_LR134326.1, from coordinate 1,802,849 downwards.
ACGCGGTCGGGCTCGACCCGCAGGAACTGCACATCGACCTCGGCCAGGTTGACCGTGGCCACCGGCAGGCCGCCATTCTGGCCGGCCGGCAGCACGACGCCGCGGCTGGCGAAATAGAACGAGGGCGGCATGGCCTGGGTGTTGACGACGCAGTGGCCAACGGCGCCCAGGGTGCTCTTGCCGTCGCCTGCCGGCACATCGCCCTGCCATTGCACGGCATAGGAGCGCTGCGGCCGCACATACGGGAAATACACGACGCGCGGATTGTCGCCGACCACCCAGGCGCCATCGACCTGCTTGCCCTTGGCGCCCGCCGCGCCGGCCCGGGCCGGCGCCGGCCGTTCAATGGCGGCATTCTCGTCGTCGGATTGCGCCAGCGGACCGGTGTCGACCACCTTGATCAGGCCCGACAGGTCGATCCTGCGGTCGACCGGCTGGGTAAAGGTGAGCGCCAGCGACAGGGTGTCGTTGTACTGGCGCGGCTGGCAGTTCAGCGCGGCAAAGGGGTCGGCGCTGCCGACCACCGCCTGGCCCGTGGCCGGTTGCGCGGCCTGCGGCGCGGGCTGCGCCGCCTGGCCCGCCGCCGGCGCCGTAACGGCGGCAGGCGTGGCGGCCGGTTGCCCGCCGCCCTTGCCCATCCACCAGCCTGTCCCCACGGCCGCCGCCACGACGACCGCCCCGCCCAGGGCCAGCCAGGCCCCTTTCTTCATTCCGCTCACAGACCACCCCTACTTTTTATTGAGGCCGATTTCTTATTGCGCCCGCGCAAGGCTAGGCAAAACGACGCGGCGACCGCGCCCGATGCGGATCAGGCCGGTTCCATAATGCACTGCAGCGGATGCTGGCGCGCCCGCGCATACTGCGAGACCTGCGCGATGCGCGTGGCCGCCAGATCGCGTGGATATACGCCACAGACGGCGCGGCCTTCGTGGTGCACCTGCAGCATGATGCGCGTGGCGTCTTCGCTGTTCTTGCCGAAGAATTTCTGCAGCACCTTGACCACGAACTCCATTGGCGTGTAATCGTCATTAAGCAGCACGACCTGGTACATCGGCGGCGGCGCCGTGCGCGCCGGCTGCTTCTCGACGACCACGTCGTGCTGCGTATCCAAGGTAGAACTCATAGGGCGGCTATTCTATTTAAACGTACTGAAAGCAATGTGTTACTTACGTAGATTTACAACCAGAAATGCGTAGTTTCCATACTTGACGTCAGAAAGAAAACCAGCGCATTATCCACGCATTCGGGGGGCTCTCGGCTGTTACGAGCCTCATCCGGACACCCGGGAGGGGTAAAAAGCAGACGCTGCCGCACCCTTCTGACAACATACGATTCAATGAGGCAGTCCGCATGTCTGATACGACCGCAACCGCTGTCCAAGGGGACAATCCTAAAGCCACGGGTACCGTTAAATGGTTCAACGATGCGAAGGGGTTCGGATTCATCACGCCCGATGACGGCGGTGAAGATCTGTTCGCGCATTTCTCGTCCATCCAGATGAACGGTTTCAAAACCCTAAAAGAAGGCCAGAAGGTCTCGTTCGAGATCATTCAGGGTCCCAAGGGCAAACAGGCACTCAATATTACGTCTGCCTGAGCACCATTGCTTATCGCGTCGCCACTGCGCCGATACCATTTGGCGCCGGGCGTCGTTATTATTTGAGGCGGGGCTGCATGCCCCGCCTTTTATTTTGCATTGTCCGCCAACTCCAGCCCCCATGTCGATTGCCGCCGTCCTGCCTGTCCTGCGCCGCATTGCCCGCAGCCGCTTCTGCGCCGCCGTGCTGGCGCTCTCCGTCCTTTCCTTCGGCGCCGCGGCGCAGCATAACAGCAGCGGCAAGCCGCAGCCCCGCCTGCCCACCACGCCGCTGTCGGCCGGCATCCATATCATCCACGCGGAGGTGGCGGACAACGACGACACCCGCCGCCAGGGCCTGATGTACCGCACCGAACTGCCCGGCAACGACGGCATGCTGTTCGTCTTCGAGGCTCCCGACCAGCAGTGCTTCTGGATGCGCAACACCCCGCTGCCGCTGTCGATCGCCTTCATCGCCGACGACGGCACCATCGTCAACATCGAAGACATGGCGCCGCGCACCGACGATACGCATTGCTCGCGCAAGTCGGTGCGCTATGCGCTGGAAATGGCCCAGGGCTGGTTCGCGCGGCACGGCATCAAGGCCGGCGCCCGGATCAACGGCCTGCCCTGAACCCGGCGCCGTCGGGCCGCGCCCGCCCCCGCGGCAGGCGCCGGAACGCAAAAAAGGAGCCTTACGGCTCCTTTTTGCCATGCCCGGGACTCGCCAGGCTCAGACGCGCTCGATGATCAGCGCGATGCCCTGCCCCACGCCGATGCACATCGTGCACAGCGCGTAGCGGCCGCCGCCGCGCTGCAGCTGGTTGATGGCGGTCGTCACCAGGCGCGCGCCGGAGGCGCCCAGCGGATGGCCCAGCGCGATGGCGCCGCCGTTGATGTTGACCCGGGCGTCGTCATCGGCGATGCCGAGGTCGCGCATCACGGCCAGGCCCTGCGCCGCGAAGGCTTCGTTCAGCTCGATGACGTCCATCTGCGCCAGCGACAGGCCGGTCTGCGCCAGCACCTTGCGCGTGGCGGGCGCCGGGCCCATGCCCATGATGCGCGGCGCCACGCCGGCAGTGGCCATGCCGACCACGCGAGCGCGCGGCGTCAGCCCATGGCTGGCGGCCGCCTTCTCGTCGGCCAGCAACAGCGCGGCCGCGCCATCGTTGACGCCCGAAGCGTTGCCGGCGGTCACCGAACCGCCCTCGCGCACCACGCCCTTGAGCTTGGCCAGCGCTTCCAGGCTGGTATCGCGCGGGTGCTCGTCCTTGGACACCACCACGGGATCGCCCTTCTTCTGAGCGATGGACACCGGCGTGATCTCGGCGTCGAAAAAGCCCGACTGCTGCGCGCGCAGCGCCTTCTGCTGGCTGGCCAGCGCGAATTTGTCCTGGTCGGCGCGGCTGATCTTGAAATCATCGGCCACGTTCTCGGCCGTCTCCGGCATGGAATCCACGCCGTACTGGGCCTTCATCAGTTTGTTGACGAAGCGCCAGCCGATGGTGGTGTCGTAGATGGCGGCGTTGCGCGAAAAGGCGCTGTCGGCCTTGCCCATCACGAACGGGGCGCGGCTCATGCTCTCCACCCCGCCCGCCAGCATCAGGCTGGCCTGGCCGGCGGCGATCGCGCGCGCGGCCGAGCCGACGGCGTCCAGCCCCGAACCGCACAGGCGGTTGATGGTCGCGCCCGGCACCTCGATCGGCAGTCCGGCCAGCAAGGCCGCCATGCGGGCGACGTTGCGGTTGTCCTCGCCCGCCTGGTTGGCGCAGCCGTACAGCACATCGTCCAGTTCTTCCCAACGTACGCCGGGGTTGCGCGCCATCAGGGCCTTGATCGGCACGGCGGCCAGATCGTCGGCCCGCACGGAAGACAGCGCACCGCCGTAGCGGCCGAAAGGGGTGCGAATCGCATCACAGATAAAGGCTTGCACAGTCATGGGAAGCTCGAAAGGGTGAAGGAAACTGCGGATCGGCTGATGTTACCGCAGTGCGTCATAAGCAGGCCGCACCCCGGCGCAGATGTCCAACAGACGGACGCCAAACGTGGTCCGTCTATTCCGTGGACGCCTTGCGCCCTGCTTCCACCACGGCCGTGCGACGAAACCGGCCAGCCGCCAAGTGATAGAACGGCCGCGGGCAGAACTGGCGCGACACGACCGAGGCCCCCAGCGCGCCGACCAGCAGCCAGAACAGCATGGGCTGGCTGCCCGTCATTTCCATGACGACCACGCTGGCGGTCAGCGGCGCCTGGGTCGCGGCGGCCAGGAAGGCCGCCATGGAAACCAGCACCAGCACGCGCGTATCCACGCCCGGGCCGGCCCAATGACTGATCTGCTCGCCGATGCCGGCGCCGGTGGTCAGCGCCGGCGTGAAAATGCCGCCCGGAATGCCGGCCCAGTACGAGGCCACGGTGGCGGCCAGCTTGGCCAGCCCGAAGCCGTCCGGCACGCCGTCGTGGCCGGACAGCAGGGCCGCCGCCTGGCCGTAGCCGGTGCCGTAGACCGCGCCGCCGGTCAACAGGCCCAGGCAGGCCAGCGCCAGCCCCAGCCCGAACGCCGTCGCCACCGGATGGCGGCGCACGCGTTCGCGCCAGCGTTGCGGCGCCGCGCCGGCCGCGCCCTTGCCCAGCAGCCGGGCGAACACGCCGCCCAGGATGCCGTTGACCACGCAGCACACTAGCGTCCACCACAGCATGTTGTGCGCCAGCGCCTGGCCCGCGAAGGTACCGAGGTACGGGTTGTTGCCGGCGATGGCCACCACCAGGAAACCGGCGGCCAGTACGCCGATCAGCACCAGGCGCTGCCAGCGCAGCACCGTGCCGCGGCCCAGCTCCTCGATGGCGAAGATCACGCCGGCCAGCGGCGCATTGAAGGCTGCCGCCAGCCCGCCGGCCGCGCCCGCGGCTATCAGCTCCTGGCTGTGAAAGCCGCGCAGCGGCACGCCGAGGCGGCGCCAGAGCTGGCCCCACGCCAGCATCAGCGCGGCGCCCACCTGCACCGAGGGGCCCTCGCGGCCGACCGATGCGCCAGCCAGCATGGCCAGGAAGGTAAGCGGAATCTTCCACAGGGCCTGGACCAGCGAGACCAGGCGCTGCTGCGCCCCGCCAGGCGGCAAGGACAGGCCGGCGATCACCTGCGGAATGCCGCTGCCCGATGCATAGGGCGCCAGGCGCAGCGTCAGCCAGCACAGGACGGCCAGCGCGCACGGCGTCACGATCAGGGCCAGCCAGCCGTGGGCGGCGGTCCATTGCCGGTTCCAGTGCAGCGCCAGGTCGGCCAATTGCGTAAAGCCCAACGACACCAGCGCAACCAGCGCCGCGCCGCCCAGCAGCAGGGACACGCTCAGCGTCCGATGCGAGACGCGCCGCATCTGGCGCAGCTTGCGGCGCGCCAGCCGGCGCAGATGAACGAGATAGCGGTGCGGACGAACGGCCAGTTCCGGATTCGGCATGGGCGCGCAGGGCAAGGAAGGAGGGTCGCAGGCCGTACCTTACCATCGCGCACGCGGCGTGGCTGCAATGCAAACGGCCCGGCAGGGCCGGGCCGTCTCGATCGCACGTGCGGCGATTAGGCGAAATTCTTCGCGGCGAATTCCCAGTTCACCAGCGCCCAGAAATTTTCCAGGTACTTGGGACGGGCATTGCGGTAATCGATGTAGTACGCGTGCTCCCACACGTCACAGGTCAGCAGCGCCTTGTCGGCGGTCGTCAGCGGCGTGGCGGCGTTGCTGGTGTTGACGATGTCCAGCGTACCGTCGGCCTTCTTGACCAGCCAGGTCCAGCCCGAGCCGAAGTTGCCGGCGGCCGACTTGTTGAAGGCTTCCTTGAAGGCGTCCACGCTGCCCCACTTGGCCTTGATGGCATCGGCCAGCGCGCCGGTGGGCTCGCCGCCGCCGTTGGGCGACAGGCTGTTCCAGTAGAACGTGTGGTTCCAGACTTGGGCGGCATTGTTGAAAACGCCACCCGAGGACTTCTTGACGATCTCTTCCAGCGACAGGTTCTCGAACTCCGTGCCGGGGATCAGGTTGTTCAGGTTGGTGACGTACGTCTGGTGGTGCTTGCCGTAGTGAAACTCGAGCGTTTCCTTGGAAATGCGCGGAGCCAGCGCATCCAGAGCGTAAGGCAGGGGGGGAAGAGTGTGTGCCATGAGTCGATTCCTTCTTTGTTGAATGCACGATCAAGCCTTCTCATTGTATCGGCTCTTGTGCGGGCTATCGCCTTAACCCCGCCGCAACGCAGGGTTACCGTCGGTGCCATCGGGTGTCCCGATGTCCGTGACGTCGGCGCCGATCCGGCCGCGCGCCACGGCGATCTCGATCCGGTCGCGCGCGGCCAGGCGCGTGGCGTCGGTAACGATGGCCCCGGCGGCGTCGCGCACGATGGCATAGCCACGCGCCAGCGTATGCTGCGGATCGAGCGCGCGCAGTTGCGCGGCCAGCGTGTCCAGCCTGGCCTGGCGGGCGGCCGCCAGGCGCGCCTGCGCACGCCCCAGTTGCGCCAGCAGCGCGGCGCTGCGTTCGGCCGCGCGCCCGGTATCGGGCCGCCGATGCGCCAGCCGCTGGGCCAGCATGTCCAGCCGCGCCACCCGGCGCCCCTGCGGCCCGCGCCATGCGGAGGCCAGGCGATGGCGCAGCGTGTTCAGGCGTTCTTGCTGGTGCGCCAGTCGTTGCGCCGGCGAAGTCAGCATGGCGGCGGCCCGGTCCAGGCGCTGGGCGGCCTGGTCGAGCCGGCGCTGCTGGGCCCGCGCCAGCCGCTCGGCGGTGTGGCGCAGCGCGGCCAGCAAATCGCCGCGCGGCACGCAGGCCAGCTCGGCGGCGGCGGTGGGCGTGGGCGCGCGCAGGTCGGCCACGAAGTCGACGATGGTGAAGTCGGTCTCGTGCCCCACCCCGCTGATCACCGGGATGTCGCTGGCGGCCACCTCGCGCGCCAGCGCCTCGTCGTTGAAACTCCACAGGTCCTCGATGCTGCCGCCGCCACGCACCAGCAGCAGCGTATCGACCTCGGCGCGCTGGTTGGCCTGCGCGACGCGCGCCGCCAGCCGGGCGGCCGCGTCGGCGCCCTGCACCGGCGCCGGGTAGATGATCACGGGCACCTGCGGCGCGCGGCGCGCCAGCGCCGACAGCACATCGCGCAAGGCGGCCGCGTGCAGCGAGGTCACCACCCCGATGGCGCGCGGCAGCCGCGCCGGCTGGCGCTTGCGCTGCGGATCGAACAGCCCTTCGTCCTGCAGTTGCGCCTTCAGGCGCAGGAAAGCCTCGTACAGGTTGCCCACGCCGGCGCGGCGCATGCCGTCGGCCTGCAACTGGTAGTCGCCGCGGGGTTCGTACAGGGAGACGCGCGCGCGCACCTCGACCTGGTCGCCCGGGCGCGGCACGAACCCCACCTGGGCGGCGCGGCTGCGGAACATGACGGTGCGCACCGCGGCACGGCTGTCCTTGAGCGTGAAATACCAGTGGCCCGAGGCCGCCTGGGTGAAATTGGAAATCTCGCCGCGCACCCACAGCGACGGGATGCTGCGCTCCAGCAATTGGCCCACAGCCTGGTTCAACTGGGCAACTGTCAGGATATCCCGCGCGAATACGTCGTTTGTGACCGACAATCCAATTGTCATAAGGGTTTCCGAGCCGATATATGTCCACAGGCCTTATGCGGCGGGCCCGCATCATAACCGAACCGCCGCGCCGCCCCCCGGCTGCCCGCAACGCCAGCAAATTCCGTGCAAGTCTTTGTTTTTACACTGAAAATAGTGTCACGCATGCTGCATACATTGCGAGCAGCCTAGCGCAAACGCAATGCGGGACTGCGTTCGAGGCAAGTTTTGCACAGAATTATCCACAATTTCTGTGGATAGTTTTGCCGCCCGGGCGGCCTTGCCACCGCCCCCTTGTGGCCGTTACAGTGCGGCCTTGCACCGTCGCCGCGCTATCGCGGCGGCCGGCCCCCGCCCTGGAGTCTCCGTTTTGCTCAACCTGCTACGCGAAGCCGGCTGGCCGATCTGGCCCCTGCTCGCCACTTCCATTCTTGGCCTGGCGCTGATCGTCGAACGCCTGCTGGCGCTGCGCCGCAACCGGATCCTGCCGCGCGGGCTGAACGAACAGGTCCTGGAGATGCTGCGCAACCAGCAGGACACCCCCGAAGCCCTGGCAAGGCTGGAGCGCAACTCGCCCTTGGGCCGGGTGCTGGCCGAAGTGCTGCGCCAGCGCCACCTGCCGCGCGAGGAACTGCGGACCGCCGTCGAGGACGCCGGCCGTGGCGCGGCCTACGAGCTGGGCCGCTACGTTTCGGCCATCGGCACCATTGCCGTGGTGGCGCCGCTGATGGGCCTGTTCGGCACCGTGGTCGGCATGATCGAGATTTTCGGCTCGTACGCACCGGGTGCCAGCGACCCCGCGCAACTGGCGCGCGGCATCTCGATCGCCCTGTACAACACCGGCTTCGGCATCCTGATCGCCATTCCCGCCATGATCGTGCACCGCTACCTGCGCGCGCGCATCGACGGCTACCTGCATGCCATGGAACAGTCAGCCGGGCGGCTGGCCCGCTACGTGGCGCCGGCCCGCTCGCGCGAGGCGCGGCCATGAACTTCCGCGGCGGCCGCGCCAGCCAGGATGAGCTCGAGATCAACCTGATCCCCCTCATCGATGTCCTGCTGGTGATCCTGATCTTCCTGGCCGCCACCACGTCGTTCGCGCGCTTCACGCAGCTGAAGGTCGTGCTGCCGGAGGCCGCGGCCGAACAGGAAGCCCCGCCGGCGCTGGAAATCGCCATCAGCCAGGACGGCCACTACGCCCTCAACGGCAACCTGCTCGACGCCGCCAACCCCACCGACATCGCCCATGCGCTGAGCCTGGCCACCGCCGGCAAGGCCGACCCCATCGTGGTCATCAACGCCGACGCCCAGGCCACGCACCAGGCGGTGGTCAATGTCATGGAAGCGGCCCGCCTGGCCGGCATCGGCCGGGTCAACTTCGCCGCCCAGACCGCCCGGTGAACGCGCCGCGCTGCCTGCGCCGCCTGCTCGAGCGCCAATGGCGCCAGGGCGGCTGGCTGTCCACCCTGCTGCGGCCGCTGGCCGCGCTGACCGGCCTGGTCGTGGCCCGCAAGCGCAACGCCTATCTGACCGGCGCGCGTGCCGCCTGGCGAGCGCCCGTGCCGGTCGTGGTGGTCGGCAACATCTACGTGGGCGGCACCGGCAAGACCCCGGTCGTGATCGAAGTGGTCCGGCAACTGCAGGCGCGCGGCTGGACGCCGGGCGTGGTCAGCCGCGGCTACGGCGTGGACGTGGGCGCCGCCCCGCGCGTCGGCCAGGGGCAACTCGCTGCCGCCGACTACGGCGACGAGCCCGCCTTGATCGCGCGCGCCACCGGGGCGGCCATCGCCGTGCATCCGCATCGCCCCCGGGCCGTGCAGGCGCTGCTGCGCGCGCACCCCGGCGTCGACGTGGTGGTCAGCGACGACGGCCTGCAGCACCTGGCCCTGGCGCGCGACGTGGAAATCGTGGTGCAGGACGAACGGGGCGTGGGCAACGGGCGCCTGTTGCCGGCCGGCCCGCTGCGCGAGCCGGCGCAGCGGCTGGCCGATGTCGATGCCATCGTCACCAATGCGGGCCGCCCGCGCGCCGCGGCGGCGCCGGCGGCCGGGGCGCCGCGCCAGCTGGCCATGTGGCTGGAGCCCACCCACGCACAGCGCGTGACCGACGGCGCCACGCGGACGCTGGCCGACCTGGCCGCATTGCCGCCGGCGCGCCTGGCCGCCGCGGCCGGCATCGGCAATCCGGCGCGTTTTTTCCAGACGCTCGAGCAAGCCGGCATCCGTCCCGCGCACACGCTGGCGCTGCCCGACCACTACGCCTATGCGCAGTCGCCCTTTACCGCGCTGGATGCCGACCTCATCCTGGTTACCGCCAAGGACGCGATCAAATGCGCCGCGCTGGACGACCCGCGCCTGTGGGCGGTGCAGGTCGGCACGCGCCTGTCCGACCCGGATTTCGGCGACTGGCTGTCGGCCACCCTGCGCGCCCGCCAACCCTGACCCGGCCGCGCCGGCGCCGCCCCGCGCAGCCGGCGTTCTGCTTTAGAATCGCGACATGGAATCCCGTTTGCTCGACATCCTCGTCTGCCCGGTGTGCAAGGGCCGCCTCGAATTTCAGCGCGCGCAGGCCGAACTGGTCTGCAACGCCGACCGCCTCGCCTTTCCGGTGCGCGACGGCGTGCCCATCATGCTGGAGGCCGAGGCGCGCTCGCTCGACGCCGAGGCGCCCGCCCAACCCTCCTGAGTCCGGCCAGTGAGCTTTACCGTCCTGATCCCGGCGCGCCTGGCGTCCACCCGCCTGCCCGACAAGCCGCTGGCCGACATCGCCGGCAAGCCCATGGTGGTGCGCGTGGCCGAACGCGCCGCGCTGTCGGGCGCCGAGCGCGTCATGATCGCCACCGACGATGCGCGCGTCCAGCAAGCGGCCGCCGACCATGGCCATGCCGCCATCCTGACCCGTCCCGACCACCCCACCGGCACCGACCGCCTGTCCGAGGCCGTCGACGCGCTGGGGCTGCCCGATGACGCCATCGTCGTCAACGTACAGGGCGACGAGCCGCTGATCGAACCGGCCCTGATCGACGCGGTCGCCGCCCAGCTGGTGGCCGCCCCGCATGCCGATATCGCCACTTGTGCCTGTCCGCTGGCCGACGCCGAGGCGCTGTTCAACCCCAATGTCGTGAAAGTGGTGTGCGCGGCCGACCGGCGCGCCCTGTACTTCTCGCGCGCCCCCATCCCGTGGGCGCGCGACGCCCTGGCCGGCGGCGCACGGGTTCTTGCCCCCGGCCTGCCCGCCTGGCATCACATCGGCATCTATGCCTATCGCGTGGCCTTCCTGCGCCGTTTCCCGGCCCTGTCGCAGGGACAGCTGGAACGCTACGAATCGCTGGAACAGCTGCGCGCGATGGAGCACGGCCACGTTATCGTGGTGCACCATACCGACAGCGCGCCCGCCGCCGGCGTGGACACGCCAGCCGACCTGGAGCGTGCCCGGGCCGCATACACGAATCGGTTATAAGGGTTATTTCCCATGGCGCGGCCCCACATCCGGTGCTGCATTGCGGCATAATCGCCCCGATCACAAAAAACAAACCCATCAGGAGCCCCCATGCGTCTCATTCTGCTCGGACCGCCCGGAGCCGGCAAAGGCACCCAAGCCGCCTTTCTCACCCAACACTACGGCATCCCGCAGATATCCACCGGTGACATGCTGCGCGCCGCCGTCAAGGCCGGCACGCCGCTGGGCCTGGAAGCCAAGAAGGTCATGGACGCGGGCGGCCTGGTCTCGGACGACCTGATCATCGGCCTGGTGCGCGATCGCCTGACCCAGCCCGATTGCGCCAACGGCTACCTGTTCGACGGTTTCCCGCGCACCATCCCGCAGGCCGACGCGCTCAAGAGCGCCGGCATCGCGCTGGATTACGTGGTCGAGATCGAAGTGCCGGAAAGCGACATCATCGAACGCATGAGCGGACGCCGCGTGCACCCGGCCAGCGGCCGCAGCTACCACGTACGCTTCAATCCGCCCAAGGCCGAAGGCGTGGACGACGTCACGGGCGAACCGCTGGTGCAGCGCGACGACGACCGCGAGGAAACCGTGCGCCATCGTCTCAACGTCTACCAGAACCAGACCCGCCCGCTGGTCGACTACTACTCGTCCTGGGCCCAGTCCGATGCCGCCGCGGCGCCCAAGTACCGCAAGATCTCCGGCGTCGGCTCGGTCGACGAAATCAAGAGCCGCCTGTCCCAGGCTCTGCAGAGCTAAACCGCGCCGCGAGGCCGCCGCGCCGCCCGCGCAGGGGTGCGCGGCCGCGCGCGCCCTGCCCGCCTTCATTGCTAGCCAAGTAGGATCTGACATGGAAATCGCGAACAAGGTATTCATCGTTACCGGCGGCGCATCCGGCCTGGGCGCCGGCACCGTGCGCATGCTGGTGGCCAACGGCGCCAAGGTCGTCATCGCCGACGTGCAGGACGAACCCGGCCAGGCGCTGGCCAAGGAGCTGAACCAGCGCTACGTGCACTGCGACGTGACGCAGGAAGCCGATGGCAAGCAGGCGGTGGCCGCCGCGGTCGAGCTGGGCCCCCTGTTCGGACTGGTCAACTGCGCCGGCGTCGCGCCGGCCGCCAAGATCGTCGGCAAGAACGGCGCCCACCCGCTGGACCTGTTCCAGAAAGTGGTCTCCATCAATCTGATCGGCAGCTTCAACATGATGCGCCTGGCCGCCGAGGCCATGAGCGCCAACACGCCCGAGTCCACCGGCGAGCGCGGCGTGCTGATCAACACCGCCTCGGTCGCGGCCTTCGACGGCCAGATCGGGCAGGCGGCCTACGCGGCCTCCAAGGCCGGCGTGGCCGGCATGACGCTGCCGATCGCGCGCGACCTGTCCAAGACCGGGATCCGCTGCATGACCATCGCCCCGGGCATCTTCGGCACGCCCATGATCTTCGGCATGCCGCAGGAAGTCCAGGACTCGCTGGCCGCCAGCATCCCCTTCCCCGCGCGCCTGGGCCGCCCGGAAGACTACGCCAAGCTGGTGCACAGCATCATCACCAACGATATGCTCAACGGCGAAACGATCCGCCTCGACGGCGCGATCCGGATGCCGCCCAAGTAATCCCTCCCCCCGACGTGCCGGCTCGATGCCGGCACGTTGCTTTGGTACCCTGGCTTTTATGGCATTGCTACGCTCGGCGGCTACCGTCAGCAGTTTCACCCTGCTGTCGCGCATCACCGGCCTGGTGCGCGACATCCTGGTGGCGCGCGCGTTCGGCGCAGGCCCCCTGACCGATGCGTTCTGGGTCGCCTTCCGTATTCCCAACCTGCTGCGCCGCCTGTTTGCCGAAGGCGCGTTCGCGCAGGCCTTCGTGCCCATCCTGGGCGCGGCCCGCACCGAACGCAGCGACGCGGAGGTACGCACGCTGCTCGACCGGGTGGCCGTGCTGCTGACCGCCGCGCTGATGCTGGTCACCCTGGCCGGCGTCGTGGCGGCGCCCTGGGTGGTGACCGCCATGGCCAGCGGTCTGCGCAGCGCCGAACGCGGCGCCGAGTTCGGCGCCGCGGTATGGATGACGCGGGTGATGTTCCCGTACATCCTGTGCATGTCCCTCATTGCCTTCGCATCCGGCGTGCTCAACACGTGGCGCCGCTTTGCCGTGCCGGCGTTCACGCCCGTGCTGCTCAACCTTGCCATGATCGCGGCCTGCCTGTGGCTGGCGCCGCGCATGGACGTGCCGATCTACGCCCTGGCCCTGGGCGTGATGGCCGGCGGCGTCGCGCAACTGGCCGTGCAATGGCTGGCGCTGGCCCGCCTGGGCCTGACGCCGCGCTGGTCGCTCGATTTGCGGCAGGCCTGGCGCGACCCGACGGTGCAGCGGATACTGAAACAGATGGCGCCCGCCACGCTCGGGGTATCGGTGGCGCAGATTTCCCTGCTGATCAACACCAATATCGCCACCTGGCTGCAGCCGGGCAGCGTGACCTGGCTGTCGTTTGCCGACCGGCTGATGGAGTTTCCCACCGCCCTGCTGGGCGTGGCGCTGGGCACGGTGCTGCTGCCCAGCCTGTCGGCGGCGCACGCGCGCGCCGACCAGGACGGCTACAGCGGCCTGCTGGACTGGGGACTGCGCCTGGTACTGATGCTGGGCCTGCCGGCCGCCCTGGGCCTGGCGCTGCTGTCGGACGGGCTGGTGGCGACCCTGTTCCACTACGGCGCGTTCCAGGCGCAGGACGTGCAGCAGACGCGGCTGGCCGTCATCGCCTATTCGGCCGGCCTGATCGGCCTGCTGGCGATCAAGATCCTGGCGCCCGGCTTCTACGCCAAGCAGGACATCCGCACCCCGGTCAAGATCGCCATCATGGTGCTGGTGCTGACCCAGCTGCTCAACGCCATCCTGGTTCCGTGGCTGGCGCATGCCGGACTGGCGCTGGCCATCGGCCTGGGCGCCTGCATCAACGCCCTCGCGCTGCTGACCGGGCTGCGCCGGCGCGGCGTCTACCGGCCCGGCGCCGGCTGGGGGCGTTTCATGCTGCGGCTGGTCCCGGCGCTGGCGGCCCTGGCGGCCGTATTGCTGGCCGCCGACCGCCATATCGACTGGATCGCGCTGCAGCCGTGGCCGGGGCTGCGCGCCCTGTGGCTGGGCGGCGTGCTGCTGGCCTGCATGCTGGCCTACTTCGGGCTGCTGCTGGCCGCCGGCATGCGGCCACGCGATTTCACCCGCCGCGGCGCCCGTTGACGCATGTAACATTTCCATTGATACACACGTTGAAATAGTGAAAATCACAACAAAGACCGGCCCTTACGGCCGGTCTTTGCATTTATTGGATCGACATTTGTAACCATATAAGGTAAATTTTCGTAAAAAAGCATACTGTTTAATCTGGCATTGATACTGTCCAACTTGCCATCGCCGGACGAGCCGTAAGGCTCAATGCGGATCGAACCTTGAACACTGCCGCCAATACGCCGCCGCTTTCCGACCAGGTCGTCGACTGGTTGCTGCTGCTGCGCTCGGGCCAGGCCACGCGTACCGACTACGCCCGGTTCCTGGCGTGGCGCAACGCCAACCCGATGAACGAGAACGCCTGGCAGCAACTCACGGGTACCCTGGCCGGCGCCAATACCGGCCGGCTGGGCGACGCCTATCCGACCGGCTACGACGGCGCCGACCAGGCACCGCCCGCCGAGCTGCCCGCCGAGACGCTGGCCATGCCGGCGCGGCGCCATTTCCTCAGCAGCGTCGGCGCCCTGGCGCTGGGCGGCGCCGGCCTGGCCGCCGCGGCCTACGTCGGCAACAGCTTCTATCCGCTCAACGCGCTGGCCGCCGACGCGGCCACCAACACCGGCGAGCGGCGCCGCTACATGCTGTCGGACGGCAGCGAACTGCTGCTGGACGCCCGCAGCCGGGTCAACCTGGAATTCACGGCCACCTACCGGCGCCTGCATCTGCTCGAAGGCGCCGTCTCGGTCACGGTGCGCGCCGATCCGTACCGCCCGTTCTCGGTCCAGACCGCCGAAGGCGTGGTGCGCTCGCTGGGCACCCGCTACATGGTGCGGCAGCAGGTCCGCCGCACGCTGGTGGTCGTGCACGAGAACGACGTGGAGATCGAAACCGTGGCCAACGCGCGTGGCATCGTGCGCGCCGGCACCGGCGCCCGCTTCGACGCCACGCGCGTGGACACGCCGCGCGCCGGGCTGGCGGCCCACGCGGCCTGGGAAAACGGCTGGATCGAGGCGCATGGCCGCCCCCTGGCCGACGTCGTGGCGGCCATGCGCCCCTACCGGCGCGGCACGCTGCGAGTCAGCATGGCGGCGGGCGGCCTGCCGGTCTCGGGAACCTTCCCTCTGGACGACAGTGATGCTACGCTTGTGGCCTTGCAAGCCAGCGTGCCCATCCGGGTCACCCGCCTGACGCCCTGGTTCGTGTCGATCGGCGTCGCAACCGCCTGACACCCTGCCCCCGCCGCCCTTTTTGTTGGCGCGGGGCTTGCAATCCCCGTCGGACTTGATACAATGTCTGACTTTGCCGAATTCATACTAGCTAAGCAACATGGCCAATACCGCCCAAGCCCGCAAGCGCGCTCGCCAATCGGTCCAGCGCAACAAGCACAACTCCAGCCTGCGCTCGATGCTGCGCACCGCCATCAAGCGCGTTCGCCAATCCATCGCCACTGGCGATAAGGCTGCTGCTGGCGAAACGCTGCGTAAAGCCACGAGCGTGATTGACAGCGTGGCTGACAAGAACATCATCCACAAGAACAAGGCTGCTCGCCACAAGAGCCGCCTGGCTGCCGCCGTCAAGGCGCTGGCCTAAAGCCAGTATTGCCCTTCGGGGCAGCGAATACGGCAAGCAGAAAGGATGCCCGCGGGCATCCTTTTTGTTTTGGCGCACGCCTGTTTTGGCGCACGCCGGGCGCGGCCGCCGCCCGCCTCAGGCCGGAAATGCCGCGCGCAGGGCGAACGTGGCCTGCTTGAAGACGCCCAGGTCCGAACCGACCGCCACGAAGTGCGCCCCCATGTCCAGGTAGCGCCTCGCATCGGCCTGCACCGGCGCGAGTATCCCTACCGCCTTGCCTTGCGCGGCCACCCTGCCGTGCAGATGGCGGATGGCTTCCTGCACCTCAGGATGCCCGGGGTTGCCAAGATGGCCCAGGGCAGCGGCCAGATCGGACGGGCCGATGAAGACGCCGTCGACCCCGTCGACCGCGGCGATCTCGTCGACCGCCTCGACGCCCGGGCGGCTTTCGATTTGCAGCAGCACGCAGATGTTGTCGTTGATGGTCCGCAGGTAGTCGGTCACCGTCCCGTAGCGGTTGCTGCGCTGCGCCACCGACACGCCGCGCATGCCCTGCGGCGGATAGCGCGTGGCCGCCACCGCCCGGCGCGCATCGTCGGCCGACTCGATGAACGGAATCAGCAGGTTGTAGAAGCCGATATCGAGCATGCGCTTGATCTCGACCGGATCGTTCCAGGAAGGCCGCCCCACGGCGGCGCTGGCGCTGCCCTGCAGCGCCTGCAACTGCTGCAGCAACAGCGGCACATCGTTGGGCGAGTGCTCGGCATCGAGCAGCAGCCAGTCGAAATCGGCCATTCCGGCCACTTCGGCGGTAATGTGGCTGGCCAGGCTCAGCCAGTAGCCGATCAGTTGCTCGCGCGCCAGGATGCGCTGGCGAAACCGGTTGGGCAGCGGTGAATTCATCGTCGTCATTCCCCGAGGTGGATGAGGGCCGGCGCCTGGCGCCGGCCGTGGTTGCCGGGTCAATCCATGCGGGCGCCGGAGGCCTGGGCCGCCTTGCCCCATTTGTCGATTTCGGCGGCGACAAAGGCGTCGAACGCCTTGGGGTCATTGCCCACGACCACGAACCCCACCGCCTGCAGCTTGTCGCGCAATTGCGGCGCGGCCAGCGCGCGCACGGTGGCCTGGCTCAGCCGATCGATGACCGGGGCGGGCGTGCCGGCAGGCGCCGACAGGCCGAACCACGATTCGGCGGCGAAACCCGGATAGCCCGACTCGGCAATGGTGGGCGTATCCGGGTAGGCCGGGTTGCGCTTGACGCTGGCCACCGCCAGCGCCCGCACCTTGCCGCCCTGCACCTGCGGCAGCAGGTTGTCCTGGTTCAGGAACAGCACCGACACGCGCCCGCCTATCGTATCGGTAATGGCGGCGGCCCCGCCCTTGTACGGGACGTGCACCAGCTCGATGCCCGCGGCCTGCTTGAGCATCTCCATCGCCAGATGCCCCGACGAACCGTTGCCCGAGCTCGCATGCGTGTACTTGCCCGGATTCTCCTTGGCCAGCTTGATGAAATCGGCGAAGTTGCGCGCCGGGAAATCGGGGTTGGCGACCAGCACGTTGGGACCGGTGGCCAGCAGGGATATATGGGCGAAATCGCTGTTGCGATAAGGCATGCTCTGGTAGAGCGCGTAGTTGATGGCGTTCGAACCCACGCCCGACAACAGCAGCGTATAGCCGTCCGGGGCCGCCTTGGCCACCATGTCCGAGCCGATATTGCCGTTGGCGCCGCCCTTGTTCTCCACGATGACCGACTGGCCCAGGTCCTTGGCCAGCTCGGCCGCCAGCAGGCGCCCCACCGAGTCCGTGCTGCCGCCCGGCGGAAACGGCACGACCAGATGCACCGGCCGCGAGGGCCAATCCGCCTGCGCGTGGGCCGCGCCGGCCAACAACAGTCCCGCCAGGGCCGCGGTCCAGCGCCGCGCTCCCGCCAACCTGAAGCCGATCTTCGTCATGCCTGTCTCCTTTGTCGTCGTGATCGGGCCGCGCCCGCGCGCCCCTCAGTGGATCTCCGGCTCTCCTTCGGCGGCCTGCTGCGGCCGCGTCTGCAGGAAGTCGAAATCGCAGCCGCTGTCGGCCTGTCCGATGTGCTTGAGGTACAGCACGCCGAAGCCCCGCTCGAACTTGGGCGGCGGCGCCTGCCAGGCCGCCTTGCGCGCGGCCAGCTCTTCGTCGGAGATCAGCACGTCGATGCGCCGCCCGGGCACATCCAGCGCGATCCGGTCGCCGCTGCGCACCAGCGCCAGCGGGCCGCCGACGTAGGCCTCCGGCGCCACATGCAGCACACAGGCGCCATAGCTGGTGCCGCTCATGCGGGCGTCCGAGATGCGTACCATGTCGCGCACGCCCTGCTTGAGCAGCTTCTGCGGAATGGGCAGCTGGCCCCACTCCGGCATGCCCGGCGCGCCCTGCGGACCGGCGTTCTGCAGCACGATGACGGAATCGGCGTCGATGTCCAGGTCGGGCGCGTCGATGCGCTCGGCCATGTCGTTGTAATCCTTGAACACCACAGCGCGGCCGGTGTGGCGCTGCAGGCGCGCCTCCATGGCGGCCGGCTTGATGACCGCGCCATCGGGCGCCAGGTTGCCGCGCAGGACGGCCAGGCCGTCGCGTTCGATCAGCGCGCGCTCGCGCGAGCGGATCACCTCGTCGTTGAACACGCGCGCGCCGGCGATGTTCTCGCCCAGCGTGCGCCCGTCCACCGTCATCTGGCGGGTGTCGAGCAGGTCGCCCAGTTGCGCCAGCAGTGCGCGCAGGCCGCCGGCGTAGTAGAAGTCTTCCATCAGGTACTGGCCGGCCGGCCGCAGGTTGGCCAGCACCGGCGTGCTGCGCGCCAGATGATCGAAGCGCTCGAGATCCAGCCCGAAGCCGGCGCGGCGCGCCAGCGCGATCAGGTGCACGACTGCGTTGGTCGAGCCCGACAGGGCCAGCACGGTGCGCACGGCGTTATCGAACGACGCCGCCGTCAGGATGTCGGCAGGCTTCAGGTCTTCCCACACCATCTCGACGATGCGCTTGCCCGTCAGGCTGGCCATCTGCGCATGGCGGGAGTCGGGCGCCGGGATCGACGAATAACCCGACAGGCACAGGCCCAGCGCCTCGACCGCGGCCGTCATGGTGGAGGCCGTGCCCATGGTCATGCAGTGGCCGGGCGAGCGCGCGATACCGTCTTCCACGCCCTGCCAGTCCTCTTCGGTGATGTTGCCGGCGCGCAGCTCGGCCCAGTACTTCCAGGTATCCGAGCCCGAACCCAGCGTATTGCCGTTCCAGTTGCCGCGCAGCATGGGGCCGGCCGGCACGAACACGGTCGGCAGGCCCATCGACACCGCCCCCATCAGCAGCGCTGGCGTCGTCTTGTCGCAACCGCCCATCAGCACGCAGCCATCGGCCGGATACGAGCGCAGCAGCTCCTCGGTCTCCATCGCCAGCAGATTGCGGTACAGCATGGTGGTGGGTTTCTGGAACGGCTCGGACAGGCTCATGGCCGGCATTTCCACCGGGAAGCCGCCCGCCTGCCAGATGCCGCGCTTGACCTCTTCGACACGCTGCTTGAAATGGCTGTGACAGGGATTGATGTCGCTCCAGGTGTTGATGATGGCAATCACCGGCTTGCCCGCGTAATCGGAGCGGTGATAGCCCATCTGCGCCGTGCGCGAGCGGTGCCCGAAGGCACGCAGGTCTTTGACCCCGTACCAGCGGTGGCTGCGCAGATCTTCGGGACGTTTGCGTTTGGGAGCCTGGCTCATGATGTCTCGTCTTCCTCGGGGATATGAATGCTCTTGTGCGCCGCCGGCTCAACCGGCATCCAGCACATACTCGGCGCCGCTGCGTTCGCAGATCCGCCGCAGCCGTTCGCGCAGCGCCGCCGCCAGCGGCACGCCATCGCGCAAGCGCCGCGCGCGCTCGGCCGCCTCCGGATCGCCGGGCACCAGCACCGGCTGGGCCGGGTCGGCCGCGGGCGTATCGTGCAGCGTGTCGATGAGGTCATCCATCTCGGACTCGAACGAGCCGCCGGCGCGAAAAGCGTCCGGATCGAGCGCCAGGAAGAAATGACCGACATCATCGGGATCGTCCGGCCTGCGCCGGGCCGCATGGCGCGCCGCCATCAGGCTGCCGCCCAGCGTGCCGCCCAGCACCTGGGCCATGATGGCCAGGCCGTAGCCCTTGTGGCTGCTCATCTCGGCGGTGCCGCCCAGCGGCGTGAGGCCGCCTTCGGGGCGCTGGAAGATGAATTGCATGGCGGCGGCCGAATCGGTCACGCCGGCGCCCGCCCCGTCCACCGCCCAGCCGGGCGGCAAGGGCTTGCCGTAGTAGTCGTACACCTTGACCTTGTTGGCGGCCACGGTGGTGGTAGCCATGTCGAGCAGCAACGCGTCGTTGTGGGCGGCGGGCGCGCCGAATGCGATCGGGTTGGTGCCCAGCATGGGGCGGGCGCCATGGGTAGGCACCATGATGAGCGTGGTGGCGCTGCTGGTCACCAGCGCCACGGCGCCGCGCTGCACCGCCAGGCGCGCGTAGACGCCGGCCGCGCCGAAATGATGCGAATTGCGCACCGACACCGCGCCCACGCCATGCTCGAACGCCTTGTCGACCGCCATCCGCATGGCCTGCGCCGCCACCGGGTGGCCCAGGCCGCCCATGCCGTCGAGCAAGGCGCTGGCCGTGCCCTCGCGCACCAGCCGCGGCTGCGCATCGATGCGCAGCGTGCCGGCGCGCAGCTTGTCCTCGTAGGAGGGCAGCATGGAAATGCCATGCGAGTCGATGCCCAGCAAATCGGTCTCGGCCATCAGGTCGGCCGTCACGCCGGCCGGCGCTTCGGGCATGCCCCACGCCCGCAGGACGCGATCGATCTGCTCCCGCACCCGGCCTATCGCAACCATGTCCGCTTCCATACCGCTCTCGGGCACCGCACCTCTCCTCGCTGTGATTTCGCAGGCCGGCCGATGCGCCGGGACCTGCCGGCCTAGTCCTTGTCGCGATCCACCAGCCGGTGGCGTGCCTGGCCCAGGTGAAACTGCATGGCAATGCGCGCGCGCTCGGCGTCCTGCTCGCGGATGGCGCCCAGGATGGCCGCGTGCTCGTCGGCCACGCGCTGCGCGCGCTGGCGCGAACCGGTGCGCGTCAGGCTCAGGGTCAGGCGCATGAAGCCGCTGATCGACTCGTGTATGGTTTCCAGCACGCCGAGGTAGAAATCGTTTCCGCTGGCCTCGGCGATGCTGGCGTGGAAAGCCAGGTCGGCCTCTGGCGAGACGCGGCCATGCTCCAGCTCCTCGACGAAGGCGGCATGCGCCTCGCCGATCTTGTGCAATTGCTCGTCGGTGCGCCGCAGGGCCGCCAGGCGGGCCGCATCGCCCTCCAGCGCCACGCGCACTTCCTGGGCGCGCAAGTAGGCCCCGACGTTCTGCACGTCGCTGAACGTCTTCAGGCGCGGCGCGGGCTGGTGGCTGACGAATGTGCCCAGCCCCTGGTGCGCCGTCACCAGTCCGTCGGCGCGCAGGCGCAGCAGGGCTTCGCGTACCACCGGCCGCGACACGCCGAATTTCTCGCAGATTTCGTGCTCGGAAGGCAATTTGTCGCCCACGTTCAGGCGCCCCGAGGCGATCTGGTCGAAGATCTGCCCGTACAGCTGGTCGGCCAACCGCACGCGCTGGCCCCGCTCCAGGTGCAGGGCGACGCCGCCGTCGGCGTCGACGGCGGCGGACTTGGCGGACTCTTGCTTGCGGGCCACGGGCACTCCTGACTGATCACTGCGGTTGCGCCATCGTACGTCATCGCGCGGCGCGCCGCGCGCCAGGATCACTGGCGATCGCCCGCCAGCAACGCGCGCGCCACCGGCGCCACGCGCTCGCGGTCGGCCGGATCCAGCCCGCTCAACAGCGGCAGCATGGGCCCCATGTCGGCCACGCCGGCCAGCGTCACGGCGTCGTGCAGCACGCGGATCGGGCTGATCCCGTCGCGGCAATCCTCCAGCGGGATATAGGCGGCGCGCACCTGTTCGGCCGCCTCGAAATCGCCTTGGTGCAGCAGATGCAGCAGGCGCATCGAGCCGCGCGGCGCCACGCAGACCGACCCGGAGGTGAAGCTGCGCAGCCCGAACTGGCGGAAGTGCACGATGGCCGGCCGCTCGCCGATGCCGCTGACGATCCAGCGCGGGTCGACTTCCTTGAGCAGTGCATCCAGATAAGGATCGCGCGCGGGATCCTCGCGCACCACCGCGTATTTCAGGGTTGCGATGCGGCCTTCGCCGATCAGGCGCGCCACCGTGGCCGGCGCCAGGTAGTCGGACGACTTGATGTAGACGACCGCCGGACGGTCCATCGCGTCGCTGAACCGGCGGATGCCGTCGGCCAGCCCGGCGTCCGTATACGGAAACGACATGGGCAGCAGCATGGCGGTGGGAAAGTCGCGCGTGCGCAGGATGGCAGCCTGGTCCATCAGCTTGCCGTAGTCGGGGCCGGCCGACGGCAGCACCCAGGTATCGGGGCCGGCGGACTCGGCCAGGAAGTCCAGCAACTGCGCGTACTCGCTGACCTGCACGTGGTAGAAGTTGGCATTGCCGCCGTACATCACGCTGCGCACTCCGCCTGCTTCCAGATGACGCAGCACCGCCTGGTTGGCGGCCGGATTGAGCGTCAGATCGGCATGGCGCGCCAGCGGCGGCACGGCAATGACGGAGCGCTGCAGGTCATCAGGGGTAACCGGGGTGGTTTTCATGAGCACGGCTCCTGCAAAATCTACGGTTGTATATGTGTTGGCGTGAAATTTTTTAAAAGTATACTTGGTTGACAAGTTAAATACTAATAAATATATTTGTCTAACAAGTAGCGTAGCATGGCGGCATATCGTCGCGCCCTCCGCGGCGACGTGCTCCGGCCGCCGCACCACACCACGCGCACCCGACGCGCACGAGGAGACACACGACATGTTTGCCATCCCCACCAACAGGGTGCGCGGCGTACTGGCCGCGTTGCGCCAGGGCAGCGTGCGCGCGCGCCTGCAGGAACAGGGCGCGCGGCCGTCGGGCAATACCCTCGAACCGTTCAAGGCTTTCATGGCCGACGAAGCCCGCAAGCGGGCCCAGGTCGTCCGGCAATCTGGCGCCACGGTGGACTGACACCTGCCCAGGCAAACGCGGCGGCCGATAGCGCGTGGCCGGCCGCCGCGCCATAAAACAACACGTGCGCTGGAGACATCGTGAACAAACTGAAATCGCTGCTGGCCGCCGCCGGCATGGCCGCGTGCGCGGTGGGCGCCGCGCACGCGGCCTCATACCCCGACAAGCCGATCACCATGATCGTGCCCTTCGTGCCGGGCGGCTCGTCCGACATCACGGCACGCGCCGTCACGCCCGGCATGACCAAGATCCTGGGCCAGAGCTTCGTGGTCGAGAACAAGCCGGGCGCCAACAGCGCGATCGGCGCGCAGGCGCTGGCCCGCTCCACGCCCGATGGCTACACCATGATGGTGGGCTCGATCGGCACCTTCGCCATCAATGAAGCGCTGTACAAGAAGCTGGCCTACAACCCCAGCAAGGACTTCTCGTACCTGACCCAGGCCGTGCGCAATCCCAACGTGCTGGTGGCCCCGCCCTCGTTCCCGGCCAACACCGTGGCCGAGCTGATCGACTACGCCAGGAAGAATCCGGGCAAGGTCTCCTATGCATCCTCGGGGACCGGGTCGTCCGACCACCTGTCGGCCATCCTGTTTCGCCAGCGCACCGACACCACCGGCGTGGACGTGCCGTACAAGGGCGGCGGCGCGGCCATCGCCGACCTGCTGGGCGCGCAGGTCAACGTGTCGTTCCAGAACCTCGGCGCGGTGCAGACGCACATCAAGGGCGGCAAGCTGAAGGCGCTGGCCATCACCGGCGACAAGCGCGTCGGCGAGCTGCCCGACGTGCCCACGCTGGCCGAAGCCGGCGTCAAGGACATGGTGGTCTATTCCTGGCAGGGCTTCGCCGTGCCCAAGGACACGCCGCCGGCCATCGTCAAGCAGCTGGCCGAGGCCTTGCGCACCACGCTGCGCGATCCGCAGGTCGAAAAAACCCTGCAGGGGCTGGGCTTCGAAGTGGTCGCCAATACGCCGGCCGAATTCAGCCGCTTCCAGCAGGACGAAGTCAAGCGCTGGCGCGAGGTCATCGAAAAGGGCGGCATCCAGCTCGAATAGGCGCGCCCGCCCCGGCCTGCGGCGCGCTTTGGCGCACCGCAGCGCCCAGCCGAGGCAGAATCAAGTAGCATTTTCGCTTTGCCACCCTAAGAATCAGACGACATGACCACCAAGCACCGCATCATCCAGGTAGGCTCCCTGGCCGGATCGCCGACGGCCAATCGGCGACTCGCCGACGAATACGATGTGCTCGAACTGTGGCAGCAGGCCGACCGTGCGGCCGCGCTGGCCCGGCATGGCAAGGGCGTCACCGCGCTGGTCACCTCGGCCAATTTCGGCGCGGATGCCGCGCTGATCGACGCGCTGCCCGATCTCAAGGCGATTTGCAGCTGGGGCGTGGGTTACGAAACCATCGACGTCGATGCCGCCCGCAAGCGTGGCGTGCTGGTCAGCAACACCCCCGATGTGCTCACCGATTGCGTGGCCGACCTGGCCTGGGGCCTGCTGATTTCGGGCGCCCGCCGCATGGCGCAGGGCGACCGCTTCGTGCGCGCCGGCCAATGGGGCCAGGTGCATGGCAGCATTCCGCTGGGCACGCGGGTCAGCGGCAAGAACCTCGGCATCATCGGCCTGGGCCGCATCGGCGAAGCCATCGCCCGGCGCGGCGACGGCTTCGACATGCAGGTGCGCTACCACAACCGCCGCCGGCGCGACGACGTCAGCTACGGCTACGAAAGCTCGCTGGCCGACCTGGCGCGCTGGGCCGATTTCCTGGTGGTCGCCACGGTGGGCGGCCCGAGCACCCGCCACCTGGTCAACCAGGAAGTGCTGGAAGCGCTGGGCCCCAAGGGCCTCATCATCAACATCGCCCGCGGCCCGGTCATCGACGAAGCCGCGCTGGTGGCCGCGCTGCAGGCCGGCAAACTGGGCGGCGCGGCGCTGGACGTGTTCGAACACGAACCCTCGGTGCCCGACGCGCTGAAAGCCAGCGACGAAACCGTGCTGCTGCCGCACATCGGCAGCGCCACCTTCGAGACCCGCATGGCGATGGAAAACCTGATGCTGGACAACCTGGCCTCGTTCTTCAAGACCGGCGGCGTCATCACCCCCGTATAGGGCGCCTGCCCATTGCGCGCCAATCCCGCCCAATCAAGCGGAAATTGGCGCGTTTTCCTGGACAATCCATCCTGGCCCGGCCGGTTTATCGGCCGCGGCGCCGCGCCTAAGCTGGACGTTCCCCCGATTTCACACGGAGACGTCCCATGGCTGACCATTCCATCCAAGGCAAAGTCGCGCTCATCGCCGGCGGCGCCAAGAACCTCGGCGGCTTGATCGCCCGCGACCTGGCCGCGCACGGCGCCCGCGCCATCGCCATCCACTACAACAGTCCGGCGTCCAAGGCCGACGCCGACGCCACGGTCGCGGCGCTGCAGGCCGCCGGCGCCCAGGCGGTGGCGCTGCAGGGCGACCTCACCACCGCGGCCGCGGTGGAAAAACTCTATGCCGACGCGCTGGCCGCTGTCGGCCGGCCCGACATCGCCATCAACACCGTGGGCAAGGTGCTGAAGAAGCCATTCTCCGAGATCAGCGAGGCCGAGTACGACGAGATGGCCGCCGTCAACGCCAAATCCGCGTTCTTCTTCCTCAAGGAAGCCGGCCGCCACGTCAACGACCACGGCAAGATCGTGACGCTGGTCACCTCGCTGCTGGGCGCGTTCACGCCGTTCTATTCGGCCTACGCGGGCACCAAGGCGCCGGTGGAGCATTACACCCGGGCCGCGGCCAAGGAGTTCGGCGCACGCGGCATCTCGGTCACGGCGGTGGGCCCGGGCCCGATGGACACGCCCTTCTTCTACGGCCAGGAAAGCCCCGAAGCGGTGGCCTATCACCAGAGCGCCGCCGCGCTCTCGCCCCACTCGCCCACCGGCCTGACCCACATCGAGGACGTCGTGCCTTTCATCCGCCACCTGGTCAGCGACGGCTGGTGGATCACCGGCCAGACCTTGCTGATCAACGGCGGCTACACCACCAAGTAAGGCGGCCGGGGCGGGAACGGCTATGCTTTCGGCTGCGCCTGGCGCATTCCGAAAGCGAGCCTCATGGACAGATTCGACCAATACCGTGTCTTCGCCCAAGTCGCGGAGATGGGCAGCTTCATCAAGGCGGCCCACGCGCTGGAGCTGCCGCGCGCCTCCGTATCCGCCGCGGTCCAGCAGCTGGAGGGCCAGGTCGGCGCCCGGCTGCTGCATCGGACCACGCGCCAGGTACGCCTGACCGCCGACGGTACGCAACTGCTGGAGCGGATCCGCCCCCTGCTGGCCGAGGTCGAGGACATCGACCAGTTGTTCCAGGCCAGCCAGCGCCAGGCGGCCGGCAGGCTCAACATCGACGTGCCCAGCCGCATCGCGCGGCGCCTGGTCGCGCCCGCCCTGCCCGCCCTGCTGCGCCGCCATCCGCGCCTGCAGCTGGCGCTGGGCTCGGGCGACCGCGCCATCGACCTGGTACGCGAGGGCGTGGACTGCGCGGTGCGCATCGGCGTGCTGCACAGCAGCAGCCTGGTGGTGCGGCCGCTGGGCAGCCTGGCCTTGATCAACTGCGCCAGCCCGGCCTATCTGCGCGAACACGGCGCACCCGGACACCCGGACGAATTGGCGGCGGGCCACTGGACGGTGGGCTACGCCAGCCCGCAGACCGGCCGCGCGCTGCCCTGGGAATACGCCACGCCGCGCGGCGGGACGAGTCTCGTCGAGGCGGCCAGCCGGGTGGTCGTCAACAACGCCGAGAGCTATATCGCCTGTTGCCTGGCCGGGCTGGGACTGATCCAGATTCCCCGCTACGACGTGCAGCACCTGCTCGACGGCGGACAACTGGTGGAGGTCATGCCGGACCAGCGCGCGGCCTCCATGCCGGTGGCGCTGCTCTATCCGCACCGGCGCCAGCGCTCGCGGCGGCTGGCCGTCTTCCTGGAGTGGTTCGAGGCGCTCATACAGCCGCACCTCGAAGCCTGAACCATCAGGCTTCGCGCTCTTCCGTCTTGAGGTGGTTGTCGTGGGCGAAATCGACCACGAACTTGTACGCCAGCGGTTCGAGCTCGCGCAGGCGCTGGTCGACCACGACGCTGCGCACGCCGTCGATGACGACCGGCAGCACGTAGGGCGAGTAGGTAAGGTGGTTGCCGGCGCTGCCGGGCGGGCGGAACTGGGCCATGACGCCGGCCAGGCGCTCCGCCCAGTCGCTCGGGCGAAAACGGACACCGCTTTCGGTGACGCCGTGGATAACGAATTGTTTGACGCGAGTTGCCATGTGACCTTCACTGCGGGCTTCGCGCGCGGACGCCGGGATCGGCCGCGTCTCAAACATGCGACCCGCGCCGCGAATTGTATATGATTGATCTTTTGGCCCGCGCCCGCCCTCGGGCAGGCGTCGGCCCACGACCGGCTTTCCGGCCGGCGCACGCCGCCGGCGCGCGCCGGCCCTCCGGTTCCGCCCCCTTTTTCGTGGAGAACCCCGCGATGTCCTCTGCCCTGGCCAACATCTACGCCCGCCTGCCGGTGTCCTTCACCCACGGCCGCGGGGTCTGGCTCTGGGACACCGGCGAGCGGCGCTATCTCGACGCCCTGGCCGGCATCGGCGTCTCGTGCCTGGGACACGGCCATCCGGGGCTGGTGGCGGCCATCTCCGAACAGGCCGCGCGGCTCATCCACACGTCCAATATCTACGAGGTGCCGCAACAGGCGGCCCTGGCGCGCCGCCTGGCCGAGCTGTCCGGCATGAGCGAGGTGCTCTTCAGCAACAGCGGCTCGGAAGCCAACGAGGCGGCCATCAAGCTGGCGCGCTACTACGGCTACAAGCAAGGCAATACGCACGCCCACATCATCACCATGGATTCGTCCTGGCATGGCCGCACCCTGGCCACGCTGGCCGCCACGGGCAGCGACAAGGCCCGCCAGGGCTTCGGGCCCATGCCGTCGGGGTTCATCCAGGTGCCCTATAACGACCTGCCGGCCATCCGCGCCGCGGGCGAGGCCGAGCCGCGCGTCACCGCCGTGCTGCTGGAAGTCCTGCAGGGCGAAGGCGGCATCCGCCCCTCCGACATGGCGTTCCTGCGGGGAGTGCGGCAGTTGTGCACCGAACGCGGCTGGCTGCTCATGATCGACGAGGTGCAATCCGGGATCGGGCGCACCGGCAAGTGGTTCGCCCACCAATGGGCCGATATCCGCCCCGACGTCATGACCCTGGCCAAGGGTCTGGCCGGCGGCGTGCCCATCGGCGCGATGCTGGCCGCCGGCCCCGCCGCCGGCGTGTTCGCGCCCGGCAGCCACGGCACCACCTTCGGCGGCGGTCCGCTGGCGTGCGCCGCCGGACTGGCGGTCATCGATGCGATCGAGCAGGAAGGCCTGCTCGCCAATGCCCACGAGGTGGGCGCCCACCTGCATGCCGCGCTGGCCAGCGAACTGGCCGGCGTGCCCGGCATCATCGAGGTCCGCGGCCGCGGCCTGATGCTGGGCATCGAGCTGGACCGGCCTTGCGGCATCCTGGCCACCCGCGCCATGGAAGCCGGCCTGCTCATCAACGTGACGCGCGAACGCGTCGTCCGCCTGCTGCCTCCCCTGATACTCTCCGGGGAGGAAGCCGACCAGATCGTCCGGATCCTGGTGCCGCTGATCAAACAGTTCCTCGCTCAACAGCAATAACCAACAGCGCGCCGCGGCCATGAGCCCAGGCGCAAGACCTGCGACATCATCATGACTCCTCCCACGACCCAGAACGGCCCCTTGCGGCACTTCCTGCAATTCAAAGACTTCTCGCCCGCCGAGATCGCCTACGTGCTCGAACGCACCCGCATCATCAAGGACAAGTTCAAGCGCTACGAACCGCACATGCCGCTGCACGACCGCACGCTGGCCATGGTGTTCGAGAAAGCCAGCACGCGCACCCGCGTCTCCTTCGAGGCCGGCATGTACCAGATGGGCGGCTCGGTCATCAACCTGACGTCCAACGACTCGCAGCTGGGCCGCTCCGAGCCCATCGAAGACACCGCGCGCGTGATTTCGCGCATGGTCGACATCGTCATGATCCGCACCTTCGAGCAGACCCGCATCGAGCGGTTCGCCTCGCATTCGCGCGTGCCGGTCATCAATGGCCTGACCAACGAATACCACCCGTGCCAGATCCTGGCCGACATCTTCACCTACATCGAACACCGCGGCCCCATCGCCGGCAAGACCGTGGCCTGGATCGGCGACGCCAACAACATGTCGTATACCTGGCTGCAGGCAGCCGAAATGCTGAGCTTCACGCTGCATGTGTCGACGCCCGCCGGCTACGAACTCGACCCGGCCCGCATCGGCGCGCCGGCCGCCGGCGTGCTCAAGCAGTTCAAGGACCCGATGCAGGCCTGCCAGGGCGCGCACCTGGTGACCACCGACGTCTGGACCAGCATGGGCTACGAAGCCGAGAACGAGGAGCGCCGCGCCGCCTTCGCCGACTGGTGCGTGGACGCCGAGATGATGGCCGCCGCCGACCCGCAGGCCGTGTTCATGCACTGCCTGCCGGCGCACCGCGGCGAGGAAGTCACCGGCGAAGTCATCGACGGCGCCCAAAGCGTGGTCTGGGACGAGGCCGAGAACCGCCTGCACGTGCAGAAGGCGCTGATGGAATTCCTGCTGCTGG
The DNA here is from genome assembly GCF_900636925.1 of Bordetella bronchiseptica. NCBI lineage: Bacteria > Pseudomonadati > Pseudomonadota > Betaproteobacteria > Burkholderiales > Alcaligenaceae > Bordetella > Bordetella bronchiseptica. The sequence continues at coordinate 1,773,674 of NZ_LR134326.1, read as the reverse complement.
GCCAGCTCGCCTGAACCGGCGCGGCCCGCGCGGCCACGGGCGGCCGGGCGCAGCGCCCCGGCGCCGTCCGGCCGCCTGCGCCCAAAAGCGCTAAAATGCCCCGTTAGACTTCTTGTTTGACGGCCCGTTGCTGTCAAAGTCCTGTTGGCGTTTCACCTCAAACAATGACTACTATTCTCCCGAACCTTCCTACCGGCCAGAAGGTCGGCATCGCCTTTTCCGGCGGCCTCGATACCAGCGCCGCGCTGCTGTGGATGCGCCAGAAAGGCGCCGTGCCCTACGCGTACACCGCCAACCTGGGCCAGCCCGACGAGCCGGACTACGATGAAATCCCCCGCCGCGCCATGCAATACGGCGCCGAAGCCGCCCGCCTGGTCGACTGTCGCGCGCAACTGGTCGCCGAAGGGATCGCCGCGCTGCAGGCCGGCGCCTTCCATATCTCGACCGCCGGCCTGACCTACTTCAACACCACGCCTATCGGGCGCGCCGTCACCGGCACCATGCTGGTGGCCGCCATGAAGGAAGACGGCGTCAACATCTGGGGCGACGGCAGCACGTTCAAGGGCAACGACATCGAGCGCTTCTACCGCTACGGCCTGCTGACCAACCCGGACCTGAAGATCTACAAGCCCTGGCTGGACCAGACCTTCATCGACGAGCTGGGCGGCCGCGCGGAAATGTCCGAGTACATGCGCCAGGCCGGTTTCGACTACAAGATGTCGGCCGAGAAAGCCTACTCGACCGACTCCAACATGCTCGGCGCCACCCACGAGGCCAAGGACCTGGAGCTCCTGAACTCCGGCATCCGTATCGTGCAGCCCATCATGGGCGTGGCCTTCTGGCAGGACAGCGTGCAGATCAAGGCCGAGGAAGTGACGGTGCGCTTCGAGGAAGGCCAGCCGGTCGCCCTCAACGGCGTCGAGTACGCCGACCCGGTCGAACTGCTGCTGGAAGCCAACCGCATCGGCGGCCGCCACGGCCTGGGCATGAGCGACCAGATCGAGAACCGCATCATCGAAGCCAAGAGCCGCGGCATCTACGAAGCCCCGGGCCTGGCGCTGCTGTTCATCGCCTACGAGCGCCTGGTCACCGGCATCCATAACGAAGACACCATCGAGCAGTACCGCGAGAACGGCCGCAAGCTGGGCCGCCTGCTGTACCAGGGCCGCTGGTTCGACCCGCAGGCCATCATGCTGCGCGAAACCGCACAGCGCTGGGTCGCGCGCGCCATCACCGGCGAAGTCACGCTCGAACTGCGCCGCGGCAACGACTACTCGCTGCTGAACACCGAATCGGCCAACCTGACGTACGCGCCCGAGCGGCTGTCCATGGAGAAGGTGGAAAACGCCCCCTTCACGCCGGCCGACCGCATCGGCCAGCTCACCATGCGCAACCTCGACATCGTCGATACCCGCGAAAAGCTGTTCACCTACGTCAAGACCGGCTTGCTGGCCCCGTCGGCCGGCTCGGCGCTGCCGCAGATCAAGGACGGCAAGAAATAGGCGGCAACCGCGCGAGGGTGCCTGTCCCTGCCGGGACAGGCACCCTTTTGCCGCAGGTGTCGCCCCCCATGCCGGAACAGGCGCCTACAGTTCCACCTGCATGCCCATTTCCACCACGCGGTTGGGCGGAATCTTGAAAAATCGGGTGCTGCGGGTCGAGTTGCGCGCCATGAAAGCGAACAGGGCGCGACGCCAGCGCGCCATGGCCGGCCGCCGGGCCGCGACCACGGTCTGGCGCGACAGATAGAACGAGGTCCGCATGGGTTCGAGGTCGATCTCGGGATAGGCCTCGGCCACCTGGCGCAAGGCGTCGGGCACGTCCGGATCTTCCTTGAAGCCGTAGTTGATGCTTGCTTGCCAGCTCGACGCGCTGATCTTGTGCATCTCGAAGCGCTCGTCCTCCGAGACGTAGGGCACATCGGCCACCCGGATCGACAGGAACAGCACGTGGTCGTGCAGGACCTTGTTGTGCTTGAGATTGTGCAGCAACGCCGGCGGCACGTTGCCGGCGTTCATGGTCATGAAGATCGCCGTGCCCTGCACCCGCGCCGGCGGGAACGCCTCGAGCTGCGTCATGAACTCCCGCAAAGGCTGCCGGTCGCGCGCCTGCATGTCGGCCAGCAGGCGGCGACCGCGCCGCCACGTCATCATGAGCGTGAACACCACCACCCCGACCAGCAAGGGCAGCCAGCCACCCTCGTGGATCTTGAAGATATTGGCGCCGAACAGCAGGATGTCGATCACGAGCAGCGCGCCCAGCAGCACCATCCACAGCACCCGCTTGCCGCCGGTGGAATCGCGCGGCAACACCGCGAACGCCAGCACCGAGGTCGTCAGCATGGTCCCGGTCACGGCAAAACCGTAGGCGGCGGCCAGGTTCTCGGAATTGCGAAACAGCAGCACCAGCACCAGCACGGCGCACAGCAGCAAGGCATTGACCTGCGGCAGGTAGATCTGCCCCTTCTCGACCGCCGAGGTGTGCAGGATCTGCATGCGCGGCCAGAAACCCAGCTGCACGGCCTGCCGCGTCACCGAAAAGGCGCCGGAGATCACCGCCTGGGACGCCACCACGGTGGCCACCGTGGCCAGCCCGACCAGCGCCGCCAGCCCCCATTCGGGCGCCATCAGGAAAAACGGGTTGCGGATCGCCGCCGGGTCGCGCAGCAGCAACGCGCCCTGGCCGAAATAGCACAGCGTCAGCGCCGGCAACACCATGGCGAACCAGGCGCGCCGGATCGCCGGCCGCCCGAAATGCCCCATGTCCGCATACAGGGCTTCGGCGCCGGTCAGCGCCAGCACCACCGCGCCCAGCAACAGGAAACTCATCACCGGGAACTCGGCGATGAAGCGCAGCGCCCACACTGGATTGAGCGCGGCCAGCACCTCCGGTGTCAGCCAGATTTGATAGCCGCCCAATACCGCCAGCGTCGCGAACCACAGCGCCATGATGGGACCAAACAGCTTGCCCACCGCGCCGGTGCCGTGCGACTGGATGGCGAACAGCGCAACCAGCACCACCAGCGCCACGGGCACCACCCAGGGTTCGAGCGTGTGCGACACGATGCTGATGCCTTCGAGCGCCGACAGGACGGAAATCGCCGGCGTGATCATGCTGTCGCCATAGAACAGCGCCGCGCCGAAGATGCCCAGCACGATCAGCAGCCAGCGCGCCCTGCCCTCGCGGCCGCGCACGGCCAGCTCCAGCAGCGCCAGCGTGCCGCCCTCGCCCCGATTGTCGGCGCGCAGCACCAGCGTCACATACTTGAGCGACACCACGATCATGAGCAGCCAGAACAGGATGGAAAGCACCCCCAGCACGTGGGCAGGCTGCAGGTCGTCGATGGTGTTCAGGCAGGCGCGCAAGGTATACAGCGGGCTGGTGCCGATATCGCCGTACACCACGCCCAACGCCCCCAGCATCAATGCCATGCGCGACGACGGCGCGTGGATGGCGGTCTTGGCGTCGCGGGGCGCGCCGGCGGCGGTGTGGGTCATGATGCTCGTTCTTGTCGGGTGAGTTGCGTACCGATGCGCGGGCCGGGAAACACCACCGACAGCCGCGTGCCCGCATACTCGGGCCGGCTGGACAGCTTCCACCACGCGCCATGGGCGTGCGCGATCTCGCGCACGATCGCCAGCCCCAGGCCCGAGCCGCCAGCCTTGGCATCGGGCGCGCGGTAGAAGGCCTCGAACACGCTGTCGCGCTCCTGGGGGCTGATGCCCGGGCCGTCGTCCTCGATGATCAGCGCCGGCGGATTGACGCCTATGGTCAGGCAAATGCGGCCGCGCGGCTTGCCGTAGCGCAGCGCGTTATCGATCAGGTTGCCCAGCATTTCGTCGAGCAGCAGCGGGTCGCCATCGATCCAGACCGGCTGTTCGGGCGCCACCAGGTCGATCTCGGCCTGCGCGGCGCGCACGCGCGGAATCCACTCGGCGCCGCTGGCGCGGACCCATTCGCACAGGTCCAGCCGAATGAAGCGGTCCTGCGGCCGCGCGTCGGGATCGGCGCGCGCCATCACCAGCAATTGCTGGCCCAGCCGGATCATGCGGTCGCTGACCGCCTTGATGCGCTCGGCGCGCATCCGCACGTCCTCGGGCAGGGGCCGCGCCAGCATCAGCTCGGACTCCAGGCGCAGCCCGCTCAGCGGGGTGCGCAGCTGGTGCGCCGCGTGGCCGATGAAGCGGCGCTGGGCCGCCAGCGACGCGTCCAGGCGGCCCAGCAGGTCATTGATATGCGTGACCAGCGGCGCAATCTCGGCCGGCAGGCCCGCCACTTCCATGGGCTGCATGTCGTCGATCGAGCGCTGGCGGATTTCCTCGGCCAGATGATTGACCGAACGCAGGCCCGAACGCACGCCGCGGATGATGACGCCGGTGAACAGGGCGATCAGGACGATCTGGCCCACCACCATCAGCCAGAAGAAGTCTTCCAGCATCCAGATCGACATGTCGATCTTGTGCGTGATCACCCAGGTCGCGGCCAGATCCAGCAGCACCAGCAGCAACACCGGCGGCATCAGGCGCAGCACGAGGTGGCGCGCCAGCGAGCCGCGCGGCAGCTTCCAGCCTACGGGATCGGGCGGCGGCGGTGTGGGAGGAAGGGAACTCATGGTCGGAAGGCTGGCGGGGCCGGCATGCCCCGGGCCAGGGTCCGCCGGCCCGGGCTCATCACGCCGCTTCCACGTCCAGCATGTAGCCGAAGCCGCGCACCGTCTGGATGCTGGCGCCGGATCCCTCGAGCCGCTTGCGCAGGCGGTAGACATACACCTCGACGGCATTCTCGCTGAAATCGGCATCCCAGGCAGACAGGGAATTGACGATCTGGCGTTTGGTCACGACCCGGCCGGAGCGCGCCATCAGCATTTCCAGCACGGACAGTTCGCGCACCGACAACGCCAGGCGCGTGCCGTTGGCGCGCACCTCGCGCCCGACGGTGTCGAACACCAGCGGGCCGACCTCGATCTGGGGCTGCGCCTGCCCGGACCGGCGGCGTCCCAGGGCGCGCACGCGCGCCGCCAGTTCGGGCAGGTCGAAAGGCTTGGTGACATAGTCGTCGGCGCCGGCATCCAGACCCGCCACACGGTCGTCCAGGCCGTCGCGCGCGGTGAGGATCAGTACCGGCACCTGGTTGCCGTCCTGGCGCAATTGGCGCAGTACGTCGAGGCCGCTCATGCCGGGCAGGTTGAGGTCCAGCAGGAGGAGATCGTAGGGCTGGCCCGCCAGGGCTCCCAGGACCTTGTCGCCCTCGGTCAGCCAATCGACCGCATACCCCTGGTCGGCCAGGAACTCCTGGAGCGCGTGGCCCAGGGTGGTGTCATCTTCGATTACGAGTACTCGCATTCCGCGATTCTAGCGCGATCCGGGCCGACGGCAAGGCCCGCGCCCGCGGCGCGGACACCCCGGGAGCGGGAGCCGTGGCCGGTCAGGGCGCAGCGGGTGCGGCCGATGCGCCGGCCTCGCCGGGCGCGCCCTGGGGCGCGGGGCTGGTGATGAAGCCGATGCGGGTCATGCCCGAACGACGCGCCGACGCCATGACCTGGGCCAGCGTCTCGTAGCGGGTTGCCTGGTCGGCGCGGATGCGGATCTCGGCCTGCGGCTTGTCGCCGGCGATCGCCTTGAAGCGGTTGGGCAGGTCGTCGATGCTGACCGGCTTCTCGTCCCAGAACAACGCGCCGTTGGCGTCGATGGCCAGGTCGATCGTCTTGGGCTCTTCCTCGATCTGCTCGGCGCTGACCTGCGGAATGTTGATGCGGATCGAATGGGCCAGCAGCGGCGCCGTGATGATGAAAATCACCAGCAGCACCAGCATGACGTCGATCAGCGGCACCATGTTGATCTCCGACACGGTGTGGCTGCCCGAGCCCTTGTTGTCGAAGCTGCCGAAAGCCATTATTCGCTCCCCCGGCCATGCTGGCGGCGCAGGGCACGCACCTTGCCGTCGGACACCGCCACCTGCTGGCCGGTGGTCAGGAAGGCGAACAGGTCATGCGCGAACGCATCCAGGCGCGACAGGAACACCCGGTTGTTGCGCACGAAGGCGTTGTACGCCAGCACCGCCGGGATGGCCACCGCCAGGCCCAGGCCGGTCATGATCAGGGCCTCGCCCACCGGGCCGGCGATGCGGTTGATGGTCACGCCATCGGACAGGCCGATGCCGACCAGCGCGTGATACACGCCCCACACCGTGCCGAACAGCCCCACGAACGGCGCGGTCGAACCCACCGAAGCCAGCACCGTCAGGCCGTTCTCCAGCTTGGCGGTTTCCTCGTCGATGACCTTGCGCATGGTGCGCGACACGAACTCGCCATTCGAACCGCTTTCCTCCAGCTTGGTGGCGCCGAACTTGGCATGGTGCTGCTGCGCGTGCATGGCGTGGCTGGCCAGGTGCGAGAACGGGTCGCGCGCACCGTGCGTGACGATTTCGTTCTCGACCTGTTCGAGCGAGCTGGCATTCCAGAACTTGTTGAGGAAGTGCGCGGCGCGCTTGCGCATGCCCATGTTGCCCACCGCCTTGACCACGATCAGGTACCAGGTGACCAGCGACATGACGATCAGGATGATGAACAGCGTCTTGCCCACGAAGTCGCTTTGCGCGACGAAGTGCAGGAATCCCATGTCCGGCGTGGCCAGCGGCGCGGGCGGCACGGCGGGCGCCGCCGCACTCAGGGCCTGGGCGGCCTGGTTGACCGCCTCGGTACCTGCCTGGGCAGCCTGGTTGAGCGCTTCGGCGCCGGTCTGGGCGGCGGCGCCTGCGGCCTCGCCGGCCTGCTGGGCCAGCGGCGCGGCAGCGGGCGCGTCCGGCGTGGCCGCCGCCGAGGGCGTGGCCGCTTGCGCCACCAGCGTGGCGGTGTTGATAGCGTTGGACATCTCAGTTCCTCATCACGAAATCGAACGGTAATTTGGCCTTGGCCGGATACGCCACGCCATTACGGGTAAGGGGTTTGAAGCGGGCCTTGCGCGCGGCGGCCAAGGCCGACTCGTCCAGGCGCGAAAAGCCGGACGAGGTATCGATGCTGGCGCGATCGACCAGGCCCTGGGTGCTGATTTCCACCAGCACCACCACCCGCCCTTCCTCGCGCAGGCGCTTGGACGCCATGGGATAGACGGGCATGGGGCGCGCGCCCTGGTATTCGACGCTGGAGACCATGATGGGCTCGTCCGGCGGCGGCGCCTGGCGCGGCGCCTGCGTCACCTGCTGGGCCCCCTGAGGCGCGCCGGCAGGCGGCGTCTCGATCTTCTTGGGCTCCGGGGGGACCTCGGGTTTGGGTTGCGGCTTGGGCTTGGGTTTCGGTTTGGGTTTCGGCTTGGGCTTGGGCGCCGGTTCGGGCGGCTTCTCGACCACCGGCTCGGGTTCGGGCTCGGGCTCGACCACCGGCTCGGGTTCCGGCTCCGGCTCGGGCTCGATCACCGGCTCGGGCTCGGGCTCGGGCGGCGTCTCCTCGACCGGCGTGGGCGGCTCGGGCGTGGGCTCGGCCTGCGCCAGCTGCGGCAGGGGCGCCTCGATGATGCTGACCATCACCGCCTCGGGCTCCAGCAATTCGGGGCGCTCCGTCTTGGACAGAAACACCGCGCCTATGACTGCGGCATGCAGGGCAAGAACGGTAAATCCGGCGCCCGCGCGCAGGGCAAGCGACGTATGCGATGAAAAAGACCGACCAGATTGGGGGCTAGGCATGAATCAGCCAGGTACATTGACAATTCAGCCGGATGGCATGCACGACGAAGCGGCATTCCTATCCGGCTATTCCGAATTCGCCACGATATATTAAATGCGAATGATTCGCAAGCTCTATTCGGTCGCCAAATACAAGAAATTCAACCCGCCGCGACGATGCCGCAAACAGGCTGCCACGCGCGCTCGGCACGCGCCGAGCGCGCAACAAAAAACCCCGTGCGGTGCGCCGATGCGCCCTCGCCGGGGTTATTGCGCCTGCTTGCGCAGGATTGTTACCTTGATTTTGCTGCCTTGATTTGCTGCCTTGATTCTTGGTGGGTGCTACAGGGGTCGAACCTGTGACCTACGCCTTGTAAGGGCGCCGCTCTACCAGCTGAGCTAAGCACCCCTTGCACCGCATTGCTGCCTCGGGGCCACTCAAGTAAATCGCGGGGCGCAGTATAGCGGACCCGGTTTTGTTAGGCAAATCGGCAGCGCCGATTTGCCTTTGCGTCCATCAGTTGACGGCGTCTTTCAGCGCCTTGCCCGGACGGAACTTCGGCACCTTGGCCTTTTTGATCTTGATCGTTTCGCCGGTGCGCGGATTGCGGCCGGTGCGTGCGGCGCGCGCGGACACGGCGAAAGTGCCGAAGCCCACCAGCGTGACCGTGCCGCCCTTCTTCAGGGTGGTCTTTACGGCACCGATCAGGGCGTCAAGCGAACGGCCGGCGGCGGCTTTCGAGATATCGGCCTTGCTGGCGATGTGATCGATGAGTTCGGTTTTGTTCATTCAGGTTTACCCCTCACAAGGTATTGGGTTTTCCAGACGCGCAGAGCAAGTAGACAAACAGGCGCCGGCAAACAGAGAACGGACGAGTGAAAAAATTTTTCTTGCGCTGCAAAGCACAACTTTTTAAAGGCTGCGTCGCAGGTACTTCCAGGCATATGAAGCCAGGGAAGGAGCTGCGACGCAGAGCAGTATTAGGCCTTGGCCGGGCGCGGCTGTCAAGAGAAAACAGCGCCCTGAGCCGCGCCAATACTAGCTTTTAGCGCTTTTCGCAATAAACAAAAACGCTACGTGCAAACCTTTGCGCGCCCGCCTGCGCCGCGTCAAACGTCGGTCCAGCGGCGCAGCAGGTTGTGATAGACGCCGGTCAGCTGCACGATCGAAGCGTGGCCCGGCGTATCCTGGTTCAGGCGCTGGATCGCCACATCCATCTCCAGCAGCAGGCTGCGCTGGCTGTCTTCGCGTACCAGGCTTTGCAGCCAGAAAAAGGCGCTGATGCGCGCGCCCCGCGTCACCGGCGTGACCTTGTGCAGGCTCGTGCCCGGATACAGCACCATGTGTCCGGCGGGCAGCTTGACCGTGCGCGGCCCGTAGGTGTCGTCGACGACCAGCTCGCCGCCGTCGTAGCTGTCCGGCTCGGAAAAGAACAGGGTCGCCGACAGGTCGGTGCGCACGCGCTCTGCCGTGCCCGGCACGGGGCGCAGCGCATTGTCGACGTGGTAGCCGAAGGCCTCGCCGCCTTCGTAGCGGTTGAACAGCGGCGGAAAGATCTTGCGCGGCAAGGCCGCCGACATGAACAGGTTGTTGGCGGCCAGGCGCTGCAGGATGAGGCCGCCGAGCTCCTGCGCCAGCGGGTGCTGCTCGGACAACTGGCGGTTGTGCTTGACCTGCGCCGACTGGTAGCCGGCCGTGACCTTGCCGTCGACCCAATCGGCCGCCTCCAGGCGCGCGCGGATCTGGGCGGCTTCGGCGGGGGTGAAGAGATCGGCGATCTGAATCAGCATGGTGGGACTCCGTGACGTGGGCGAGCTGCGCGGACAGGCATCAAGATTGCAAACAGCCGCACAATGCCTGGTCAAAGTCGAACAACAGGTCGGCCTCGTCCTCGATGCCTACCGATACACGGATCAGGCTGTCGGCGATGCCCATCTGCGCACGCTTTTCCGCCCCCATCTCGTAATAAATCGTATGCGCCGCCGGCAAGGCCAGGCTGCGCGTATCGCCCAGGTGCGTGGCCATCAGCACGATGCGCAGGCGGTTGAGGAAATCGAAACAATCGATGCCCTCGGCCAGCTCCACGCCCAGCAGGCCGCCATAGCGGCCGTCGAACAGCTCGCTGGCGCGCTGGTGTTGCGCATGGCTGGACAGGCCCGGATAGTGCACCCGCGCCACGCCCGGATGGCCTTGCAGGAAAGTGGCCAGGGCCAGGGCGTTGGAGCAATGCCGCGCCATGCGCAGCGCCAGCGTTTCGGTGCCGATGGCGATACGGTGCGCCGGCTCGGCCGCCAGCGTGCCGCCCATGTCGCGCAGCCCTTTCTTCTTGATCTGGGTCAGCCCCCAACCGGTGGGCGCTCCCTTGCGATACGACTCGTAGATATTGGCATACCCGCTCCAGTCATACAGGCCGGTATCGGTCACCGCGCCACCCAGCGCATGGCCGTGGCCCGCAATGTACTTGGACAGCGAATTCATCACCAGCGAAGCGCCCACCTCGACCGGGCGGAACATCCACGGCGAGGTCAGCGTGTTGTCCACCACATAGACCAGGCCGCGCTCGCGGCACAACGCGCCCATGCCGGCCAGGTCGGCGATCTGGGTGCCGGGGTTGGCGATGGTCTCGGTGAACACCATGCGGGTATTCGGCCGCAGCGCGTCGCGCACCTGCCGGACGTCGGTGGCGTCGACCATGGTGACTTCCACGCCCAGTTCCATCAGCGTATTGAGCAGGCTGTTGGTGTTGCCGAAGACGTACTGGCTGGACACCAGGTGGTCGCCGCGCCGCAGCAGCGTGGTGAAGATGGCCGCCAGCGCCGCCATGCCGGTGGCGAAGCTGACCGTGCTCTTGCCGGCTTCCATGCGCGTGATGCGCGCTTCCAGCGCCGTGGTGGTGGGCGTGCCCTGCCGCGCGTAGGTGAACCCGGCCTTGCCCTGGAACACCGCCGCCAGCTCGCGCGCATCTTCGTAGACATACTCGGACGAAGGATGCATGGGTTTGTGCACGGCGCCGTGCTCGGCGGATTGGTCGCGGTCGGAGTGAACGATGGTGGTGGTAAAGCCGTTCTGGTGCATGATGTCGGACGTTCGAAGAGGCGCGCGGCGCGACGGCGCGCCGCTGCAAGAGTTTACCCCTGGCGCTGGCGCACCGATTCGTAGAGGCAGACGGCGCTGGCCACGCTGACGTTCAGGCTCTCGACCGAACCGAGCATGGGAATGCGCACGAGCTGATCGCAGGTCTCGCGCGTCAGGCGGCGCATGCCCTCGCCCTCGGCGCCCATGACCCACGCCATCGAACGGCGCGCATCCACCTGGTGCATGCTCTCACCGGCCTGGTCGTCGGTGCCGACCAGCCAGACATCGCGTTCTTTCAGCTCGCGCATGGTGCGCGCGAGGTTGGTTACGGTCAGGTAGGGAACGGTGTCGGCGGCGCCGCAAGCCACGCGCTGCACGGTGGCGTTCAGGCCCACGGCGCGATCGCGCGGCGCAATGACCGCATGCACGCCGGCGGCATCCGCCGTGCGCAGGCAGGCGCCCAGATTGTGCGGGTCCGTCACGCCGTCCAGGATCAGCAGCAGCGCCGGCCCCTCGATCACGTCGAGCACCTCGTCGATGCCCACCGCCAGGCTGCGCTCCTCGGCCACCGCCACCACGCCCTGGTGCCGGGTGCCGCGCGCCAGGCCGTCGAGCCGCTCGGCCGCCACCGGATGCACGCGGCGGCCGGCCCGTTCGGCCTGCTCCAGGAACGTCTGCATGCGCTTGTCGCGCCGCGACGCCTCGACATAGATTTCCTTGATCGACTCGGGCGCGTGGCGCAAGCGCGCAACGACCGCGTGAAACCCCGCCAGAACTTGGGTCGACGCCATGAATGAATACCTTCGTGATTGAAACGTGGAACGCCGCCGGAAAACGGCGGCGGGCCGGGCCCTGCGGCCCGGTCTACGGTGCAATGTTACCGCCTGCGGCCCCGGACGGGGCCGCCTGGCCGGTTCAATGGCGTGCGCGCGCCGGCTTTTTCTGCGCTGACGCGCCGGCGCTCTTGGCCGCCTTGGGCGTATTGGCCGGCTTGCTGGCCTGCTTGGCCTCGGCGCGCCGCTGCTTGGCGGTCTGCCCCTTCAGGGCCGCCGGCTTGGGAGCCGCCGCCTTCTTGACCCTGCGCCCCTCGTCGGGACCGCGCGCGGCGGCCTTGCGCAGCGCGTCGAAGCTGGTGCCCTTGACCAGGCGGAACTCGATGCGGCGCGCTTCCAGGTCCACGCGCGACACCTGCACCTGCACCTTGTCCGTCAGGCGGTAACGCATGCCGGTGCGCTCGCCGCGCAGTTCGTGCAAGGCATCGTTGAACTGGAAATACTCCCCGCCCAGTTCCGAGACGTGCACCAGCCCCTCGACGTGCAAGGTATCCAGGGTCACGAAAATGCCGAAGCTGGCCACGCCCGTCACCGTCCCGCTGAAATCCTCGCCGACGCGCTCCTTGACGAACCAGCACTTCAGCCAGGCTTCGACATCGCGCGAAGCCTCGTCGGCGCGCCGTTCGCTGCCCGACAGGATCAGCCCCAGCTTCTCCCATACGGCGTGTTCGTGCTCGCGCTGCGAGCGCCCGATGACGATGGGCTGGTCTTCCAGCTCCGGCATGTAGCGCTGGCCTTCGAGCAGCGCCTTGATCACGCGGTGGGTCAGCAGGTCGGGATAACGGCGGATCGGCGAAGTGAAATGGGTATAGGCGGGATACGCCAGCCCGAAGTGGCCGAGATTGTCCGGGCTGTAGATCGCCTGCTGCATGGAGCGCAGGCACATGGTCTGCAGCAGCGGGTAGTCGGGGCGCCCGCGCACCGAATCGAGGAACTCGCCGTAGTCCTTGGCGGTGGGCTCGTCGCCGCCGCCCAGCGACAGGCCCATGGTGCGCAGGAAATCACGCAGGGACTGCAGGCGCTCGGGCGTGGGGCCTTCATGGATGCGGTACAGGCCGGGGTGCTTGCTGCGCGACATGAAATCGGCAGCGCACGTGTTGGCCGCCAGCATGCATTCTTCGATCAGCTTGTGGGCATCGTTGCGCACCATGGGCACGATCTGTTCGATACGGCCCAGTTCGTTGCAGACGATGCGCGTCTCGACCGTGTCGAAATCGATGGCGCCGCGCTTGCGCCGCTGCTGCGACAGCAGCTGGTACAGCTCGTGCAGGTGGCGCACATGCGGCATGATGGCGCCCAGCGCCGCGGCAGCCGGGCCGCCCGGCTGCTGCAGCGCCTCCCAGATACTGGTGTACGTGGTGCGCGCATGCGAATGCATCACCGCGTTGTAGAACTGGTAGGCCGTCACCGTTCCGGCCTTGGCGCCGGTCGCCGGGATCACCATGTCGCACACCAGCACCAGGCGGTCGACATTGGGGTTGAGCGAGCACAGCCCGTTGGACAGCACCTCGGGCAGCATCGGAATCACGCGGCGCGGAAAATACACGCTGGTGCCGCGCTCGTAGGCATCGTCATCGAGCGCGTCGTTGGGCCGCACATAGTTGCTGACGTCGGCGATGGCCACCAGCAGGCGCCAGGCCGGCCGCTTGCGCTGGCCGGTGCCCAGTTCGACCGGCTCGCAGTACACCGCGTCGTCGAAATCGCGCGCGTCCTCGCCGTCGATGGTGATCAGCGGCACGTCGCGCAGATCGACGCGTTGCTTCAGATCGGTCTTGCGTACCGAGTCCGGCAGCCGCGCGGCCTGCTTGTTCGCGGGCTCCGAAAAATCGACCGGCACGTCGAACTTGCGCACCGCGATCTCGATTTCCATGCCGGGATCGTCGATCTCGCCCAGCACCTCATACACGCGGCCCAGCGGCTGCGTATGGCGGGTGGGCTGCTCCATGATCTGCACCGACACCACTTGCCCGTGCTGGGCGCCGTTGGTGTCGCTGGGCGGAATGAGAATGTCGTGCTTGATGCGCTGGTCCTCGGGCACGACGATGGACAACCCATGTTCGTGCAGGAAACGGCCCACCAGTTTGTTGGTGCGCCGCTCGATGACCTCGACGATGGCGCCTTCCGGCTTGCCGCGGTACTCGCCCGACGGCTTGACCAGGACGCGGTCGCCGTGCAGCACTTTGAGCATCTCGCGCGGCGACAGGAAAATATCGGGCCCGCCGTCATCCCGCACCAGGAAGCCGAAGCCATCGCGGTGGCCCTGTACGCGGCCGGCCACGAAATCCAGCTTGGTGGCCAGCAGCAGCACGCCCTTGCGGTTGGGAAGCAATTGACCGTCGCGCTCCATCGCCCCGAGCCGGCGCTCGAAGCCGACCAGCGTCGCGGGCCGTTCCACGCCCATGCGTTCGGCCAGTTCGGCCGGCGACAACGGCGCCCCGGCCGACCGCAACGCCGTCAGAATGGCTTCGCGTGAAGGGACATCGGGGTCGAAGTCGGCAGGCACATCGGGCAAGACGGGCGTAGATCTGTTGTTATTGGATTCGTTTTTCGATCGTTTTGCCAAAGCTGAAAGTTCCGTATATAATGCGCAGCTTCTGTGGTTAGCCCAGCGGCAACACTGCAGCAGAAAGTGATACTCGATTCAGTATTATCACAGCATTATCGGCCTGTTTGTCAGGCAGGTGATCAGACTGAATCCGGTATTTGGTGATTTTGAAGTAGTTTTGTTTCAACGTCGAATCGACGTCCCGGCGAAACACCTGACAGAAAATCCGGATACGCAAGTCTACGGATTAAACACTGCAAGGTAAACCGCAAGGACGCTGTTTCCGGCAACGTGACAGGCACCTCGAAAGCAGCAAGCCGGCAGGGTATCACAAGCTCTGAGACAGTGCCCAGGTGGCGGAATTGGTAGACGCGCATGGTTCAGGTCCATGTGCCGCAAGGTGTGGAGGTTCGAGTCCTCTCCTGGGCACCACGGAATTCGCAAGGCAGGCATGGCCTGCCTTCATGAAAGCCCCGGTCAATCGCATGATTGCCGGGGCTTTCTCTTTGCCGCGCCGTCTCAGCCGCTTTTGCCGCGACGGCCTGCGCGCCGCACGTGGTGGCGCTGATAGACCTCATCGCCCATCGCCCTCACCTGCCCCTGCACCAGCGCATGAAAGGGCGCCAGCAAGGCATCGAAACGCGCCGGCGCTTCCAGCGCGTTGAGCACCTGCACGACAGCCTCGATGGTCGACAGTGCGCCCGGCAGATCGGCGTGGCGCACCCGATAAGCGGAAACGCCATCGGCCGGCAGCGCCAGGCGCGGCAGGCTGGCCAGATCGGGATTGCCCGCCACCAGTCCGCGCGCCTGCCGCCACGAACCATCGGGAACCACCAGCAGCAGCGGCCCGCCCTCGCCCACCGGCCCCGGCTCGCGCGCCGCCTCGCCCGGAAACAGCAGCCAGCTGCGCATGCCGGGCCGCCGCCACAACGCGGGATCGAAGCGCTCGCCCACGTGCAACTCGGCCTGGCGCAACCCGAGCGCGGCCAGGCGGGCGGTGTTGAGCGCATGGCGCGCTTCCGCCGGATGTTGCAAAAACAACACGCGGGTACGGCACGAGAGCGCGGGTATCAGCGCGCACAGGCAATGGGATCGGGGCCGCGCGCAGCGCGCGCATACGGGACGGGACATGGAAAACGCATCGCGGCGAAGACGAGCCGCCTGGTGGGCGCAGTGTGCCACAGGACCGCAGGCCGCGATTTTTTCAGGCCGACTTGCACCACCGCGAAAAAATGTGCATAATTCGCCTCCTTGCTTGATCTGACGCAGCGACAGCGGCGGCAGGCAGCAAAGCCCAGGTGGCGGAATTGGTAGACGCGCATGGTTCAGGTCCATGTGCCGCAAGGTGTGGAGGTTCGAGTCCTCTCCTGGGCACCAATACATACTTCACGATACCTGTCGTGATGTGCCAAAAAACCCCGGTCGCGCAAGCGCCGGGGTTTTTTCTTTGCGCCTGCTGCGGCAAGCGCTTTAGCGCGCCAGTTCGCGCGTCATCGCGACATGCGCGATGCCCGCCTCGACGAACTCGTCGCCTTCGGCCTGGAAACCGTGCGCTTCGTAAAAGCCGCGCGCGTGCGATTGCGCGTGCAGCACCAGCATGCGATGCCCGTCGCCGTGGCCCTGCTCGATCAGCGCATCCAGTATCCGCCCGCCCACGCCCAGCCCCCGGGCGCGCTTGCGCACCGCCATGCGCCCGATGTGGCCATCGGGCAACAGCCTGCCGGTACCCAGCGGCGCGCCGTCGGCGCCATAGGCGACCGCGTGGACCGACAGCGGGTCGAAATCGTCCAATTCGATATCCTCGGGCACGCGCTGTTCGGCGACGAACACCTCGAAGCGCACGGTGGTGGCGTCTTCGCGCAGACGGTCCCAGGTTCCCAATACGATGCGTAACGGCGCGGCGGTTTGCGGCATGGCGATTCCCCTTCTATGCTTGCGGCGGCGCGCCTGTGCGCCGCCCGCTCTCATTGTCGCAGGGCCGGCGGCGGCCTTGAACCCCGCGGCAGTAGAATGTGGCCTCCTTGTAACAACCTCGCCCATGCAAGCCGTCCTGACCGCCGCGCTACCGGTATTCGCCCTTATCCTGACAGGCTGGCTTGCCGCCCGTTGGCGCGTGCTGGGCCCCAGCGCCACCGACGCGCTCAACCGCTACGTGGTGTACCTGTCGCTGCCGGCGCTCCTGTTTCGCGCCATGGCCCAGGCCGACTTGCGCCAGCTGGCCGACTACTGGGGCTTCACGGCCGCGGTGGCCGGCGGCATCGCCCTGACATTCGGAGCCGCCATCCTGGCCTGCCGCCGCGACGGCGCGCGGCTGACGGACCTGAGCCTGGAAGGCCTGGCCACCTCGTACGGCAACGCCGGCTACATGGGCATCCCGCTGTGCCTGGCGCTGCTGGGCCCGGCCAGCCTGGCGCCCGCCATCATCACCACCTTGCTGACGGCCTGCGTCCTGTTTGGCGTGGCCATCGCGCTGATCGAGTTCGACCAGCACCGCGACCGCCACTGGAGCGCCACCCTGCTCAAAGTGGCGCGGGCGCTGCTGCGCAACCCCTTGCTGGCCGCGCCCCTGCTGGGGCTGGCCTGTGCGGCCGCCGGCATCACGCTGCCAGCCGGGCTGGACAACTATGCGGCGCTGCTGGGCGCCTCGGCCAGCCCTTGCGCGCTGGTGACCATCGGCCTGTTCCTGGCGCAATCGCAGCCCGGCGGCGACCGCGGCACGGTGGGGCTCATGGTGGGCGGCAAGCTGCTGCTGCACCCCGCCGTCACGGCGGTGCTGGCATTCGCGGTGTTCGACATGCCGCCCTTGTGGGCCTGGTGCGCGGTGCTGATGGCCGCCCTGCCCATAGGCACCGGCCCCTTCATGCTGGCCCAGCTCTACGGACGCGACGCGCGCCCGTCGTCGCGCGCCATCCTGCTGTCGACGGTGCTGTCGGTGCCCACCATCACGGCGCTGGTGGCATGGATAGGCCGCCAGCCCCTGGGCTGAGCCCTCTCCGACAAATAACCAAAAGAAATTAAGAAATCAACAATAACTAGTTCGGGAAATTTGCCGCCCGTCCTATATTGCAATGACCCAGGGCGCGCCAGCGCCCTGTCCCTTTTCTTACACCCCCTCCGGGATGTCATCATGAGTATCAATACCTCCACCCTCGACCTGCCGTCGGCGCTGCCGCCGATCCGCATCAACCACAAGCCGCTGTGGGCGGCGCTGTTGCTGGTGCTGGCCGGCGCGGCCTATCTGCTGCAAAGCGTCGGGTGGCGCCAGAGCGCGCTATGGGTGGTGGGCGCCCTGCTGGGCGTAACGCTCTACCATGCGTCGTTCGGCTTCACCCAGGCCTGGCGCGTCTTCGTGTCCGACCGGCGCGGCGCCGGCCTGCGCGCCCAGATGGTCATGCTGGCCGTCGGCGTGCTGCTGTTCTTCCCCTTCCTCGCGCAAGGCACCCTGTGGGGCCAGCCCGTCAGCGGCTTTGTCTCGCCGCCGGGCGTGTCGGTCGTGCTGGGCGCCTTCCTGTTCGGCATCGGCATGCAGCTGGGCGGCGGCTGCGCCTCGGGCACCCTGTTCGCCGTCGGCGGCGGCAATACCCGCATGCTGGTCACCCTGCTGTTCTTCATCGTCGGCTCGGTCATCGCGACGGCCAACTTCGGCTGGTGGTCGGCCCTGCCCGCCCTGCCGCCCACCTCGCTGATCAAGAGCTGGGGGCTGCCGGGCGCGCTGCTGGCCAACCTGGCCGTATTCGCCCTGATCGCCTGGACGACCACCGTGCTGGAAAAGCGCCGCCATGGCCAGCTCATTTCGCACGCCGCGCGTACCAGCCGCACGCCGTCGCTGCTGCAAGGCCCGTGGCCCATGGTCTGGGGCGGCATTGCCCTGGTGGTGCTGAACTTCGCCACGCTGGCCCTGGCCGGCCGGCCCTGGGGCATCACCTCGGCCTTTGCGCTGTGGGGCGCCAAGGCGCTGGACGCGCTGGGCGCAGACGTGGCGAGCTGGGCCTATTGGTCCAGGCAGCAGGCCGCGCTGGCCGCGCCGGTGCGCCAGGACATCACCTCGGTCATGGACATCGGCCTGATGCTGGGCGCGCTGGCAGCCGCCTCGGCCGCCGGCAAGTTCGCCCCGGTGTGGAAAGTGCCGGCCCGCTCGCTGCTGGCCGCCGTGGTGGGCGGCCTGCTGCTGGGCTACGGCGCGCGGCTGGCCTTCGGCTGCAATATCGGCGCCTATTTCAGCGGCATCCTGTCCGGCAGCCTGCACGCCTGGCTGTGGCTGCCGGCGGCCTTCCTGGGCAGCGCGCTGGGCGTGCGGCTGCGCCCCTGGTTCGGGTTGGCGGTGGAAAAGACGCCCGCGGCCTCCAGCTGCTGAGCCCCGGCGCGGCCAGCCAGCCGTAAACCGGCATCTGGTATGGTTGCCTCCATTACGCCCCCCGGAGATGGAGCATGAACTGGATTGCTGGCCGCTATACGACATTCGCGCTGATGCTGATCGGCGCCGCCCTGACCTCGGCGCTGGCGGTCCATTCGTCGCGCGCCTGGCTGTGGGCAGCCGTCCCCTTCGTGCTGCTGTCCCTGCTCGGCGTATACGACCTGCTGCAGACCCGCCACGCCATCCGGCGCAACTACCCGGTCCTGGGCAACCTGCG
The DNA here is from genome assembly GCF_900636925.1 of Bordetella bronchiseptica. Classification (NCBI taxonomy): domain Bacteria; kingdom Pseudomonadati; phylum Pseudomonadota; class Betaproteobacteria; order Burkholderiales; family Alcaligenaceae; genus Bordetella; species Bordetella bronchiseptica. The sequence continues at coordinate 1,754,933 of NZ_LR134326.1, read as the reverse complement.
CTTCCTGTTCGAATTCATCCGGCCCGAGATCCGCCAGTACTTCCTCGAAGACGATACCCACGCCTCGCCGTTCTCGCGCGCGCAGCGCTCCATCGTCTACCAGCGCGCCAAGCAGGACATCGACAAGCGGCCCTTCGGCACGCAGGAAGATGTCTATGGCGACCGCTACGAGTGGATCAATCACTCCATGACGCCGGCGCACGTGGCCGATGCCGACTTCCGCGTCACGGTGGGCGGCCCCGAGTGCCGCCAGCCGTATTCCATGTCGGCCTTCAACATCTCGGCCATGAGCTTCGGCGCGCTCTCGGCCAACGCCGTGCTGGCCCTCAACGAAGGCGCGCGCATCGGCGACTTCGCGCATGACACCGGCGAAGGCGGGATCAGCCGCTACCACCGTGAGCGCGGCGGATCGCTGGTCTGGAATATCGGCTCGGGTTATTTCGGCTGCCGCGACGCCCACGGCGCCTTTTCCGAGGAAGCCTTCGTCAAGAACGCCTGTACGCCGCAGGTGAAGATGATAGAAATCAAGCTGTCGCAAGGCGCCAAGCCGGGCCACGGCGGCATCCTGCCCGCCGGCAAGGTCACCCCGGAAATCGCCGAGGCGCGCGGCGTGCCGGCCTGGCAGGACTGCAACTCGCCCTCCAGCCACAGCGCCTTCGACTCGCCGGTCGGCCTGCTGCATTTCGTGGCGCGGCTGCGCGAGCTGTCCGGCGGCAAGCCGGTCGGCTTCAAGTTCTGCGTCGGCCACCCGTGGGAATGGTTCGCCATCGTCAAGGCCATGCTGCAAACCAATATCACGCCGGACTTCATCGTGGTCGACGGCGCCGAAGGCGGCACCGGCGCCGCCCCGGTGGAATTCGTCGACCACGTCGGCACGCCGCTGCGCGAGGCGCTGCGGCTGGTGCACAACACCCTGATCGGCGTGAACCTGCGCGACCGCATCAAGCTGGGCGCGTCGGGCAAGATCATCACCGCCTTCGACATGGCGCGCGCCATGGCCATGGGAGCGGACTGGTGCAACGCCGCGCGCGGCTTCATGTTCGCCATCGGCTGCATCCAGGCGCAGGCCTGCCATACCGGCAAATGCCCCACCGGCGTCACGACCCAGGACCCGCTGCGCCAACGCGCGCTGGTCGTGCCGGACAAGGCGCAGCGCGTGGCCAACTTCCACGGCAATACGCTGCACGCCCTGGCCGAGCTGCTGGGCGCCGCCGGCCTAACCCACCCGGGGCAGCTGCGTCCGCACCATATCGCGCGGCGCATCTCGTCGAGCGAAGTACGCCTGCTGTCGGCGCTGTTTCCCGAGCTGGCGCCGGGCGAGCTGCTGCGCGGCGAATTCCGCCATCATGTGTTCCAGGTGGGCTGGGGCATGGCGCAGGCCGACTCGTTCCAGCCCGCCATGGACATCAGCGCGGCGCTGGCCGCGCTGCGCCCGGCCGGCGCGCCTGCGCACGCCTAGCAAGGCCGGCTACAGCCAGCGCTCGAACAGGCGCGAAAACGCCTCCATGAAGCGATCGTCGGCGCCGCGATCGGCCCAGTTGCGCGGGTCGATCGGCACGGCGGCGGCGCGGTCGCGTTCGAACAGCGCCTCCATCTCGGCGCCGAAGCGGGCCCCGACGATGACCGCGTTGAGCTCGTAGTTCAATGCAAAACTGCGCCAATCCATGTTGCTCGACCCGACCGTGGACCACACGCCGTCGACCACCGCCGTCTTGGCGTGCAACAGCGCATCGCGCCGCTCGTACAGCTTGACGCCGGCATCGAGCAGGGCCTGGTAATGCGAGCGTCCCGCGTACCAGACCAGCGATGAATCGCTGAATCCCGGCAGGACCAGCGCCACATCGACCCCGCGCCGCGCGGCATCGGCCAGCACGCGCACGAAGGCCGGATCGGGCACGAAATAGGCCATGGTGATGTGAATCGACTGCCGCGCGCTTTCGAACGCCGACATCAGCGTCAGGTAAACGGTATAGCCGTCGCGCTCGTTGGGCTCGTTGGCCAGGATGCGCACATGCAGATCGCCCGGCGCGGGCACGCTCAGCCGCACCGCGCCGCCGCCCAGCGGCGCGCCGGTCTGCCGCAGCCAGCCGTCCTGGATGACGCGCTCGATCTCCGCCACCGCCGGTCCGCGCACCGCGATATGGGTATCGCGCCACGGCGCGGTATCGGCACGGGACGCGGCCGGCCCGGGCGCCTGCGCCGCACGCCCCGAACCCGAGCCAGAGCGCGATCCGGACGAATAGACGCTGCTGATATTCAGCCCGCCCAGGAAGCCCACCTGACCGTCGACCACCAGCAGCTTGCGGTGGTTGCGCTGGTTGGGCGCCCAGCCCAGGCCGGCGCGCGCCGGGTTGACCGGATTGAACACCGCCACCTTGATTCCGCCCTGCTTGAGACGCTCGAACCACTGCCGCGGCGTATTCAGCGTGCCCACCGCATCGACCATCACCGCCACCTCGACGCCGCGCTGGCGCGCCGCCATCAGGGCGTCGGCGAAACGCTGGCCGGCCTCGTCATCTTCGAAGATGTAGGTTTCCATGTGGATATAGCGGCGGGCCTGCGCGATGGCGTCGAGCATGCTGCGGTAGGTCGCCGGCCCGTCGGCCAGCAGGCGGACCTGGTTGCCCGCCACCAAGGGGGCGCCGCTGATGGCCGCCTCGACGGCCAGGTGGCGCGCCATGGCATCGTCCCCGTCCCCGCCGGTCGCGTCCGTCACGATCGTGTGGCTGCGCTGCAGGCTTTGCCAGCCGTAGTCGGTGGACAGCCCGGCCTGGGCGCGCCGCTCGCGCAGCCCCTGCATGCCCGGCACCGTGGCGCATGCGCCCAACGCCGCCAACATGAACATGACGGCCACTTGGCGCGCCAGGCGGCACGCGAAGCCGCGCCTCAGGGTTGCCATTGCGTGCGCTGCGCCGGCGGGCGCGGGGCACGCGTGCGCCAGCCTGTGGGCGTGGACTGGCCACGTGCGCCCGGCCACCAGCGGCTGCGCGCCTTCTCTACCTGCAGGCCGCCGGCGTCGCGCAGCAGCGCGGCCGCGGCCTCTTCGTCGTCGGGATGCACCTGCACGGCAAGCAGCACCACCCGATCGCGCGCCAGCTGGCCGGCGTAGGCCGCCTCGGCGCGCGCGCGGCGCAGGCCGCTGGCCATCCAACAGGCGCCCGCCAGGGCGCCCGCATAGGCGCCCAATGCCGCGCCCACCACCATGCCCACGCGGCCGTAGCCGGTCAGCACGGGTACGATCACGCCGCCCAGGGTACCGATGGCCGCCAGCGCCGCGGCGCTGACAATGGCGCGCCAGCGCGCGGCGCGGGTGCGCAGGTCCGGCCCGAAACGCCAGGCCGGCCGGCCCATCCGCCGGCCCGTACGATCCGGGTCGCCGTACAGGATACTGATTGCCTCTTCGCGAAAGCCGTCGCCGACCAACGCGTGCGCAGCGCTTCTCGCCGAAGGGACGCTATCGAACCGTGCCACCACGATCGACGACATAGCGAATCTCCCACTTGGCCTTATGACACGCCCGTATTCTGACCGGGGCCCGCGCCGCACGCCTCTGGTTTGGCAACCAGCGGTAAAGCAGTATTTCCGCCGCCCGGAGCAGGCCGGCGCACGCCGGCGCGGGCGTGTCAATTGGCAACCGAATGCGAATCCGGCGCCCCCCTCTCGCGGCAGCCCGGGAACGGCGTTTGCGGCGCATCGCCGCCCCGCGCTTTTTTCTTTTCGTAAAAGTCCATTGCAGCCGGGACGTTAGCGCTTGACACCGACACGGCGCCGCCGCTCACAATAGATCCCTTCCATCCCATCTGGAAGGAACCCCGTCATGGCCCACACGCCAACGATGCTTGCCGCCGCCGCGCCTTTCATGCCCGAGGCCACCGGCGTCGACCCGGCCCTGGACGCCCTGCTGGCCGGCCTGCAGGCGCATCCCGCCCGCATCGACCCCAAATACCTGTACGACGCGCTCGGCTCCAGCCTGTTCGCCGCGATCACGCAGTTGCCCGAGTATTACCCCACACGCTGCGAAGCGGAAATCTTCGCCACCCACCTCGAGGCCATCGCCCGCCACACCGGGCCGGTTCGCACCCTGATAGACCTCGGCGCGGGCGACTGCGCCAAGGCCGAGCGCCTGTTGCCCTGTCTGCGGCCGCAGCGCTACGTGCCCATCGACATTTCCACCGATTTCCTCGGACAGGCCGTGGCGCGCATGCGGCGCGCCCACCCATGGCTGGACGTGCTGCCGCTGGGCCGCGACCTCAATGCGGGACTGGATCTGCCCGAGGCCATCGACGCCCAGGGCCGGCTGTTCTTCTATCCAGGCTCCAGCATCGGCAACCTCGACCCCGACGCCGCATTGGCGCTGCTGGCCAGCCTGCGTGCGCAGGCGGGCGTCAGCGGCGGGCTGCTGATCGGCGTCGACCGCGTCAAGGCGCGCGCCATCGTCGAACCCGCCTACGACGATGCCCTGCACCTGACCGGCGCCTTCAACCTGAACCTGTTGCGGCACGTCAACTCCGTACTCGGCAGCGATTTCGACGTACGCGACTGGACCCACGTCGCCCTCTACAACGAGCCGCGCAGCCGCATGGAAATGCACCTGCAGGCACGCAGCGACATACGCGTGCGCTGGCCCGGCGGCCAGCGGCGCTTCCAGGCCGACGAACGCATCCACACGGAAAACTCCTATAAATACACCATCGAACGCTTCGTCGACCTGCTGCGCCGCGCCGGCTACGGCGACATCCGGCACTGGTCGGACGCGCGCGACTGGTTTTCCGTATTCAGCGCCCGGGCCTGAACCCTGGCCCGCCCCACCGCCATGCGCCAAGGAGCTTCCATGGAGTCGTCAGCCTGCCTGCTCACTCGCCCCGGCCCGCCCGAACCGGCGCCGCACCCCACCGGACGCTACGCCCGCATCCGCGCGCAAAGCGCGGCGCTGGCCGAGCCCTTGTCGCCGGAAGACTGCCAGGCGCAATCCATGCCGGACTGCAGCCCCGTCAAATGGCACCTGGCCCACACGACCTGGTTCTTCGAAACCTTCGTGATCGGCCGCTTCGAGCCTGGCCGCCGGCCGTTCGACCCGCAGTACCGCATGCTGTTCAACTCCTACTACAACGCGGTCGGCGCCCGCCACCCGCGTCCGCAGCGCGGCCTGCTTACCCGCCCGTCGCTGCACGAGGTGCTGCGCTACCGCGCGCATGTGGACCAGGCCATGGAAACGCTGTGCGCGCGCCTGGCGGGCGTGGACAGCGACTTCGACGCGCTGGTGGAACTGGGGCTCAACCACGAGCAGCAGCACCAGGAGCTGATCCTCACCGACCTCAAGCACCTGTTCAGCTGCAACCCGCTGCGGCCGGCCTACGCGCCGCCCGGCATACCGGCGCTGCCGGCCGGCACGCCGGCGGGCTGGACCCGCTATGACGGCGGCATCGTGGACATCGGCCACGCCGGTGAAGGCTTTGCCTTCGACAACGAAACCCCGGCGCACGAGGTACTGCTCAGACCGTTTCACCTGGCCGACCGCCCCGTCACCCAGGGGGAATACCTGGCCTTCATCCAGGACGGCGGCTATCGCCGCCCCGAGCTCTGGCTGTCGCTCGGCTGGGACCAGGCCTGCCAGCAGAACTGGCGCGCGCCACTGTACTGGGAAGGCCAGAAAGACGAGTGGCGCGTCTTCACCCTGCACGGCCTGCATGCGCTGGAGCCGCATGCGCCGGTCACCCACGTCAGCTATTACGAGGCCGACGCGTACGCGCGCTGGGCACGCGTGCGCCTGCCGCGCGAAGCAGAATGGGAACTCGCCGCCCGCGCCCCTGGGGCCAGCGCGGACGCGCCGGCCAACCTGCTCGAAAGCGGCCACCTCGATCCGCGGCCCGCGCCGCGCCGCGCGGCCGCCGGCGTGCCGGTGCAGTTGTACGGCGACGTCTGGGAATGGACCTGCAGCGCGTACGATGCCTACCCGGGCTTCACGCCTCCAGCCGGCGCCGTCGGCGAATACAACGGCAAGTTCATGTGCAACCAATACGTGCTGCGCGGCGGCTCGTGCGCGACCCCGCGCGAACACATCCGCGCCACCTACCGCAACTTCTTCCCGCCCGAGGCGCGCTGGCAATTCTCCGGCATCCGCCTTGCCCGCGACGCTTGAAAGGCCGGCATGTTGCACATACAAAATCTTTCATGCTAGAATTTCGTTCTTCGTTTGGCAGCTGACTCTTGTTTGCGCCAGACCAGGGATGGCGCATTAGCTCAGCCGGTTAGAGCGACGGAATCATAATCCGCAGGTCCCCTGTTCGAATCAGGGATGCGCCACCAGAGAATTCAAAACAAAATGCCCGCAATCGCTTGCGGGCATTTTGTTTTGTGCGCGATGAAGGACAAGCGTGCGTGGACGGCCGCTACGTGCCTTGCGCTTGCTCCTACTCATCCCATACCGCGCTGGCTGGCAAAACGCCGAGCGCGGCATGGCAGTCTTCGGACGCGCAGGCAACGATGGCGATCGGCTTATCCGCGTTCACCACCGCGTCGTCATGCAGCACGATAAACCCCTGGTGGCCGCATTTCGGGCATGCGGGCCGAATGCCTGCCGGAAAGAACCTGTCCAGAAAGCCGCGTTTCTGTTCCGTCTTCATCAATCCGCACCTCCTTTCGGCATCGATCTTACCGCGCCCCGGCACGCGCCCGCCATGCGCATTACCCCAGTTTCTGCATGTACAGATGCTGCGCGCCCTCCAGCGAGGCGCGCATGCCGTAGATGGTGCCGGCATCACCGCGGCTGAACCACAGCTCGTACTGGTAGCTTCCGTCCAGCCAGACCCGGCAGATCGTCCAGCCAGGCGGGCCGACCCAGCAATAATCGTCCACACGCCGCCACGCGATCGCCGGCTCGCTCATCGTTTCCGCCTCCCGGCCCCGGGATTCCGAGGCCATATAGCGCGGATTCTAGGCCTATGAATACTGTATGTCCATACAGCAATCCGAATTCATTCCGCCCGGCCGGCGCGGCCTCTTTTGACATCGCTCAAGTCCAACACGCGCACCGGCGCGCGCGGGCGCATGGTCCGCCCGAAAACCGCGATTCGCTACGCTACAATTTGCAAAAAATAGCCAGACCGCTGGGCAGCCGGACAAGCCGCGCTGCTCCCGAGGTCCGTGTGACGCTGCCGATACCGGCAACCCGAGCCGGGTCCAGGCCCTGGTATTTGGCAACAAGTCTTGCGCGGAATACGGCTGGCGCAACCCGATATGGACGTCCTTCGATGGAAAACCAGGAAATCATGGTGGCTTTCGCACAAGCCATCCAGCAGGTCACTGCCAAGGTCAGCGCACTGGAGACTACTGTCCAGTGCCTGATCGCCGCCCAGCCCGCCGAGCAGCGGGAGCAATTCGGCGCAGCCTTGCGCCAGGCTGCCAGCGGCCTGCTGGCCGAATCCGACCAGCGTCCGCTGACGGGCAGCGCCCTGTCCCACCTCAAGCTGGCAATCGACGCCTATCTCGAGGCGGCCGGCCAGCACCCCCTGCAATAGGGCCAAACGCCTCGCCGTTGCTCACTGCGCGCCCGTATCGCGGCACACCGCGGCAATGACACGCCGTTGCTCGGCGGCCAGTGTCTCGATCTTCGCGCGCCTGAGCGCCATCTCGTCCGTATCGCCCGCCTGCTTGGCGACGCGATAGGCGTGGTAGTTGGCGAAGATCTCCTCCATGAGGCCCAGGGCTGCTAGCGAATTGATGTTGACGTCGGTCTGCATGTTCAGAACTGCCCGGCCAGGGCAGCGCCATGAATGGAATTCCAGGAGGCTGCGCCAGTCTACCGCCGCGGCCGGCGCGCCATTCGCGGGGACTGAGGCGGCTTTGGCCGTCAATTTGGCCATTGCGGCAAGCACCACTTCGATCAGAAACACGAGTCATGCAAACTGAATCATTGCCGCGCTCCGAAGCCGATACGCGCGCCTGCCGCGCCCTGGCTGCCGCGCTGCGCGCACGCGACCCCAGCACTGCCATACACAGCGGACGCGTCGCGGCGCTGGCCGGGGAACTGGGCCGGGCATACGGGCTGGATGGCATGGCGATACGCCGCCTGGAACTGGGCGCGAGCCTGCACGACATCGGCAAGCTGGGCGTGGCCGATCGCGTCCTGCATCATCCGGGCCGCCTGCTGGGCGAAGACTGGACCCACATGCAGGAACACAGCGTGCTGGGCGAGCGCATCATCGCGGCAACCGGGCTGGACGACGGCGCGGCGATCGGCCGCATCGTCAGGCACCATCACGAGCACTACGACGGATCGGGCTATCCCGACGGGCTGGCCGGCGAGGCCATACCGCTCGAGGCGCGCCTGATCGCGCTGGTCGACGCCTATGACGCGATTACCGCGCACCGCCCCTACCGCCCCCCGGTTCCGCATGACCGCACCATGGCCATGCTGGAAGCCGAACAAGGCGCGCGCACCGATCCGCAAGCGTTCACCATCTTTGCGCGCATGATCGAGCGCAGCCAGTGGCGCGCGGGCTGAGCGCCCGCCAAGACCCCGAAACCGCCGAAGTATTACCCAGTCTTGCCTATTGATGCCCTGCGCGCCCTATCGTGGACATATTCGGCGCCAGGGCCGCGCAGGGCGACTTTTAACCGTAACGGCGGACTACAATCTACTGTGGACCACCCCCCTGCTGGATACAACTTGAAGCCTTCGCCTGAAATCCTGGCCCTGCGCTGGAAAGACACTTGCGCGCATTATTCGCCCCATGAATGGGTTGCCGCCCGGAACGTCGTCACGGCGAACAAGGCGGCGCTGGCCGATTATTTCTACGAGTGCATGCTGGCCGATCCCAACGCGGCCTTCTTCCTGTCCGACCAGTTGGTCAAGACCAAGCTGCATGCCTCCATGCAGGATTGGCTGGAGTCGGTGTACGCCGCCGCCCCCACCGAGGAATACGAGCGGACCGTGGCTTTCCAGCGCAAGGTCGGCGAAGTGCACGCGCGCATCGACATCCCGGTCCACCTGGTGATGCGCGGCGCGTGCGCGCTGATCCGCAGGATCTGCGAACTGCTGGATCGCGATGCCAGCCTGTCGGCCGCGCAGGCGGCCGCGACATGCCGCTACGTCGCGGATGTCACCATGACCGCGGTCGAGATGATGTGCCATGCCTACTCGGTGTCGCACGACCGCAATGCGCGCGCCGAGGAAGGCTACCGGCTGCTGGCCTTGTCGCAGAACGTCGGGGCCGAGCGGGAGCGCCAGCGCGCCGCCCTGCTCGACTGGGAAAACCAGTTGATGTTCGGCCTGTCGGTCGGCAAGCCATGGGACGAGCTGCCCCCCATACGCAAATCCGAATTCGGCCTGTGGTTCATCCACAAGGCGGCGCACGCCTTCGAAGGCGCGGCCGAAAGCCGCAGCGTGTCGAGCCAGCTCCAGCACATCGACCAGTTGCTGGCCGATGCGCAGCAGACCCAACCGCCGCCCGACCAGCGCCTGGCCATCCTGCACAGCGTGCGCGATGCCACCAAGGCCATCGGCTTTCTGATCGACGGCCTGTTCGAACAGGCGGGCAACCTGGAGTCGGGGCGCGATACGCTGACCCGGCTGCTCAATCGCAAGTACCTGCACGTGGTGCTGAGCAAGGAAGTGGCGTATGCGCGCAAGACCGGCGTACCCCTGTCGGTGCTGGTGGCCGACATCGATTACTTCAAGTCGATCAATGACGCCCACGGACACGACGCGGGCGACTTCGTGCTGCAGCAAGTGGCATCCCTGATTGCCTCGTACAGCCGCGGCGGCGATTACACCTTCCGTCTCGGCGGCGAGGAGTTCCTGGTGGTACTGGTCGATGCGGATGGCACGCAGGCGCTGAACGTGGCCGAGGCCTTGCGCCGCCGCATCCAGGAAAAGGCGACCGTGCTGCCCGATGGCGGCGAAGTGCGGCTGACGCTGAGCATCGGGGTGGCGGCCCACGACAGGCATCCCGACTACCAGCGGCTGCTCAAGCGCGCCGACCAGGCCCTGTACGCGGCCAAGTCCGGCGGCCGCAACCGCTGCGTGCTGGCCAATGCCGGGCCGGCCGAACCGTCGCAACGCCCGGACGCCGTGGCGCAGTCCGGCCAGCACTAGCGCGGCGCGCTTCGTCAGCGGCCGGCGCGCACCAGCACGCCGGCATGCGGCACGGTGCGCACCCCGGCCTGGCTCAGCTCCCGCCTGGCCTGTTCGCACGTCGCGGCGGCAATGCCGCGGCACGCCGCCAGATTGACCACGACCTCCAGCCCGGCGCGACGCAGCTGCAGGGCCGTCACCTTGACGCAGTAATCCAGCGCCAGGCCGCCCACCAGCACGCAGCGCACGTCGCGCGCGCGCAGGAACTCGATGACGCCGGTCGGCTGCCGCTCGGCCAGGTCGTGGTAACAAGACCCGTACGGATGCATGTCGGGCTCCACGCCTTTCCAGACGAAGAAATCGTAGGCGGCCGGCGCCGGCAAGCCGTCGAGCAACTCGAAGCCGCGCGTGCCCGGCACGCAGTGCATGTTCCAGCGCACGTCGACGTTGGCGCCCGCCACCGGGCTGAACATGGGTTGATCGGCCGTCGCCCGCCAGATGGCGTGAGGGCTGTGCGCATCTTTCGATCCCAGTCGCAGATCCGCGTGCGCCGCCTGGGCGTTGAGTTCAGGGACGATCGCGTGCCCGTCGGGCACCGGCAGTTCATCCGGGCAAAGCGGCGTGAAACTCTTTTGTGCATCCACGTCGAACGACGCGATCAGCCCGTCGACAGGCAGCTTCATGGCAAGTGCGGCGCGTGGCGCCGCCCCATTGCTGGACACAGGGCAATTTTCGCACCCGCCCGGCGGCGCGGGCAAGCCCGGCTAGGGCCGCGCGGCGCCATCTCCGGCCGTGTCGTCGGGCGGCGAGAACAGGTCCCAGCAAGCCACGAACAGCGCCGCGATCAGCGGCCCGATCACGAAGCCGTTCAGGCCGAACAGCGCCATGCCGCCCAGCGTCGAGATCAGCACGACGTAATCGGGCAGCTTGGTGTCCTTGCCGACCAGCAAGGGACGCAGGACGTTGTCGACCATGCCGATCACCAGCACGCCGAACAGGATCAACACCACGCCCTGCCAGATCGCGCCCGTCAGCAGGAAATACACCGCCACCGGCGCCCAGATCAGGCCGGCGCCGATAGCCGGCAACAAGGACAGAAAGGCCATGATCACGCCCCACAGCAGCGCGCCCTGTATGCCCAGCACCGAGAACATCACGCCGCCCAGCGCGCCCTGCGCGGCCGCCACGGCGATATTGCCCTTGACCGTGGCGCGGATCACCGTGGTGAACTTGCGAAACAGGTGCTGCTTGTGATGCTCGTCCAGCGGGACCGCGCGGCGCAGCCGGCGCGACAGCTGCGAACCATCGCGCAACAGGAAGAACAGCAGGTACAGCATGACGCCGAAGCCGATCAGGAACTGGAAGGTATCCTGCCCGATGTTGAACGCCTGGGTGGCGATGAACTGGCTGGCCTGCATCATGCCGGCCGTCAGTTTTTCCTGGATGCTGCCCAGGTCGGCGAGGTCGAAGCGCGCCAGCACGTCGTGCACCGTGGGCGGCAGGGCATCGATGGCCTGCTGCAGGTAGGCGCCGAAATTCAGGTTGCCGCTCTTGAGCCGCTGATACAGATTGGCGCCTTCCTGGACCAGCGAACCGGTGATGAAGATCAGCGGGATGATGACCACCAGCAGGACCATCAACAGCGTGAGCAAGGCGGCCAGATTGCGCCGCGGCGCCAGGCGCACGGCGATGCGGCGGTGGACCGGCGCGAAGATGATGGCCAGGATGGCGCCCCAGAACACGGCGCCGTAGAAAGGCCACAGCAACCAGGCAAAGGCGATCGTCACCACGATGAGCAGCCCGACGAACGCCCTGCTGTTGAAAAGACTCGATTGGCTCATGTTCCATCCCGGAAGCGGCCTGGCCGCACGAGGCGCTATTGTACTCAGGGCGCCTGGCGAGCCGGTCCCGCCAGGCCATTGAGCAAGGCCTGCGCCTGCGAAACCTGGTCGGAGCGGCCATTGAGCGCCTGCAGCAGTACATTGAGCTCGCTGCGCACCGAGGGATCGCGCACCTGGGTCAGCGGACCATCGGTATCGACCTGATCGCGATGGCGCGCAACGAACCCGGCCACGCGCCGCGCATCCTCCACGGCGGGTTCGAGCAGGCCGGATATCCGCGCCAAGGCCTGTGCCGGCGCCGTGACGCTGTGTTCATAGGCGCGCGCGTAGGCGTTGCGCAGGTCGGGAGGCTGCTCCATCCCGGCGCGCGCGGCGTCGGCGGCGGCGCGCGCCTGTTCGAGCCCGGTGCGCGCGGCCGCCAGGCGCTCGGCCAGCCTGTCCCAGCCGTCCTGGCGTGCGACGATCTCGTCGACCGAATGCAGCCGCAGCGCCTGCAGCGCCGCCTGCTGCGCCGCCAACGCTTCGCGCACGGCGGCGTGCGCCGCTTCCATCGGCTCGTACTGCGCCTCGTAGTCGCCCAGGGCCTTGCGCGTGGGCGGGTCGGGCGGCGCGGCCACGACGCCCGCCTGCGGCGCGGCCACTTGTTCCAGATACGCGATGAAGGCCGCGCGCTCCTCTGGCTCGCGATTCACGCATCCGGCCAGCGCAAGCACGACGGCCAGCGCCGGCAATTCCCATCCAAACCGCATAAACCTCCCTTCCAGCACCCATGCGGCGCCACTGCGCATTGCCGGCATTATCGGGCTGGCATCCGGAAAACTCCCCTGGAGCAGGCACTTTGTTGCCATCGAAGCGATCTGTGACAGGCGCCTGCGACAGGTTCTTGACAAACAAAATTCCATGCACTAGAATGCTTTGTTATTCATGCTTGCCCATAACGCCGTATATCATCATATGGCAGCAACATGGCCGATCCGGTCATGTGCCCACAGGCAAGCCGTCGGCCCCCTCATATCAGAACACGCCTGGCGTGGCCGACCCGAAACCGCAAGCCCGCGCTTTACGCCTTACGGCTTGCTACAAACCCATCGCTGCCCTGCCCTGAACGCAGGGAACCCTGGCACCACCCTTGGTGTCCAACGCTGTGTGTGTCATCCGGCAACGCCATTGGCCTGCCCACGGCACGCACTTCGAGCATCGGGATACAGCCGGTCCCCGCCGGCCTCTCCGGGTCCTTGCGATCCGCCGCCCCATGCTCCCGGCGCCACGCATGCCGCGCATGCATGTTCGCCGTACCAGGCAAGACCGCTCTTGCGGCCTTGCGCACATTCCATAACTAGAACTCGAAAGAGGAAAAACATGAACCAACTGTTTGACACCAACCACCTGATCCGCCGTCCCACGCAAACCAAGCTGGACGACACTCCCATCCACGTCGGCGACGTCGTGCATCTGCAACTGGCCGACGGCCCGGTCATCCGGGCGCGCGTGATCTACAACGCGCCGATCAACGGCACCACGACGTACACGACCGAACTGATCCGCTGCGCCGGCGACGACAAGGCCAGCCACGGCCAACGCATCCGTTTCCGCCACGAGCACGTGCATCGCATCGAGTCGGTGCGCGGCCTGACCCACTGAAGCGGCGCGGCCGGCGCGCCGTGCTAAAGTTGGCTGCGTCCGTGCCCTACGCCGTCTTGCCATGCAGCCAACCGCAACCTCCGTTCGCATCTGGGACTTGCCCACGCGACTGTTTCATTGGGCCTTTGCGGCCGCCGTCATCGGCGCGCTGGTCACCGTCAAGCTGGGCGGGCTGTACATGGACTGGCACGTCCGGTTCGGCCTGACCGCGCTGGGCCTGGTCCTGTTTCGCCTGATCTGGGGCTTCGTCGGCCCGCGCCACGCGCGCTTTGCCACGTTCGTGCGCGGTCCCGGCGCGATGCTTGCCTACCTGCGCGGCCGCGCCGCCGACCATGCCGGCCACAATCCGCTCGGCGCCCTGTCGGTGCTGGCCATGCTGGCCGTCATCGGAGTCCAGGCCGCGACCGGCCTGTTCGCCAGCGACGACATCATGATCCAGGGCCCGCTGTACGGCCACGTCAGCGAGGCAACCGCCAACACCCTTACCGGCCTGCACCAGGCCAACGAATGGATCATCTTTGGCCTGCTGGGCGCGCATCTGCTGGCCATCGCGTGGTACTCGGCGGTGCGCCGCCGGGCGCTGGTGCGCGCCATGATCACCGGCAACGCGCCGGCTGCCCAGCTGCCGCCCGCCACGCCAGCCTCGCAGGACGGCCCGGCCATCTGGCTGCGCGCCGCCGTGGTGGGCGCCTGTTGCGCGGCGCTCGTGCTGTGGATACAGGCGCAGGCCGTCGCCGTCGACATGTCGTTCTCCTAGCGCGGGCAAGCGCCGGAACGAACGAAAAAAAACCGGTCGCGCGGCCGGTTTTTTTTGCCTTGCGGGCGCGGGGGGCGCGCCGCCTTACTTCTTCTTGCGGAACGAATCGTGGCAAGCCTTGCAGCTGGCGCCCACGTCGCCGAACGCCGCCCGCACCTTGTCGTAATCGCCCGCATCGGCCGCGGCCGACAGCTTGGCCACATTGTCGGCCAGGCGCTGCTGTTTCTGCTTGAAGTCCTCGGCGTCGCTCCAGACCGCCGGCAAGGCATCGCCGCCCTCGGTGCCCGGGCCGAACGCCGCCCACGGCAGCGTCGACAGCGTCTTGAAGATATCCACGTTGGCCTTGATCTGCGCCGCATCGTAGGGCGCCTGGCCGCGCATGACCGGCTGCATGCGGCCAAAGTGCGATGCCATCAGCGTGAGGGCCGATTGGCGGTATTTGATCGCGTCCTGGGGCTTGGCGAACTGGGCCGCGGCCGGCGACGACCAGAGCGGCGCCAGCATCGTACAGACCACCGCGGCAACAATGGACAGTTTCTTCATCGGGCAAACTCCTTGTGGATGGGCAACGGCCGGCCGCCTCGCGCGCCGGCCGGATAGCCGGACTATACCGCCCGCGCCAGTTGCGCGGCCAGGCCGATATACGAGCGCGGCGTCATCGCCAGCAGGCGGGCCTTGGGCTCGTCGGGCAGCGCCAGGCCGCCGATGAACTCGCGCAAGGCCTCTTCGGTAATGCCCTTGCCGCGCGTGAGCGCCTTGAGCTGCTCGTACGGCTGCGGCAGGCCGTAGCGGCGCATGACCGTCTGCACCGGCTCGGCCAGCACTTCCCAGCACGCATCGATGTCGGCGTCGATCGCCGCGGCGTTGACTTCCAGCTTGTTCAGCCCGCGCAGGCAGGCATCCCAGGCGACCAGCGCATAGCCCAGGCCCACGCCCAGGTTGCGCAACACCGTCGAATCGGTCAGGTCGCGCTGCCAGCGCGAAACCGGCAGCTTCTCGGACAGATGGCGCAGCACGGCATTGGCCAGACCCAGGTTGCCCTCGGAGTTCTCGAAATCGATCGGGTTGACCTTGTGCGGCATGGTCGAGGAGCCGACCTCGCCCTCCTTCAGGCGCTGCTTGAAGTAGCCCAGGGCCACGTAGCCCCAGATGTCGCGGTCCAGGTCCAGCACGATGACGTTGGCGCGCGCCACGGCGTCGAACAGCGCCGCCATCCAGTCGTGCGGTTCGATCTGGATGGTATGGCGGTTCTGGGTCAGGCCCAGGCCGGCCAGCACATTGCGGCTGAAGGCGGGCCAGTCGATTTCCGGGTACGCCGACAGATGCGCGTTGTAGTTGCCCGTGGCGCCATTGAGCTTGGCCAGCGGCTCGACCGCCTCGATGGCGGCCACGGCGCGCTGCAGGCGCGCCGCCACGTTGGCGAACTCCTTGCCCAGCGTGGTCGGACTGGCGGGCTGGCCGTGCGTGCGCGACAGCATGGGCTGGTCGGCATGCGTCCGGGCCAGTTCGTTCAGCTTGGCCAGCACCTGGTTGAGCTGCGGCACGACGACTTCGGCGCGCGCACGCGTGAGCATGAGCGCATGCGAAGTATTGTTGATGTCTTCGGAGGTGCACGCGAAATGGATGAACTCGGCGGCACGCGCCAATTCGGCATCGTCGGCCACCTGTTCTTTCAGCCAGTACTCGACCGCCTTGACATCGTGATTGGTCACGCGCTCGATGTCCTTGATGCGGGCGGCGTCGGCCTCGGAAAAATTGCGCACCAGCGCGGCCAGGCGCTCGCGCGCGGCGGCCGGGAACGCCGGCAGCTCGGGCAGGCCCGCATCGGACAGCGCAACGAGCCAGGCCACCTCGACCTCGACGCGATGCGCCATGAACCCGGCCTCGGACAGCAGCCCCCGCAGCGCCCCGGCGCGCGACGCATAGCGTCCATCCAGTGGCGAAAGAGCATTGAGTTGGGTAAGCTGGTCGGCAATCTGCATGTCGGTGTAAGAAGGAAGCGGTTGTAAGCCGGGCGATTTTACCATTCGCCCTCTCTGTAACATATGTGGCAAATGCGCTGCGATCCGGCGCGCGCACGCCGATTCGAGAGCGGGCGCCCTGCTATACTTCGCCCGCTTCGACTACGCCTTTGTGACTCCATGAAACTGATCGGCTCACTTACCAGTCCTTACGTCCGCAAAGTGCGGGTCGTTATGGCAGAAAAGAAGCTGGACTACCAGCTCGAGCTGGAGAACGTCTGGTCGCCTGATTCGCAGGTACAGAAGTACAACCCGCTGGGCAAGGTACCCTGCCTCGTCATGGAAGACGGCGGCGCGCTGTTCGATTCGCGCGTGATCGTCGAATACCTCGATACCCTGTCTCCGGTGGCGCGGCTGATTCCGCAGCCGGGCCGCGAACGCGCGGCCGTCAAGTGCTGGGAAGCCATCGCCGACGGCCTGCTCGACGCCTGCGTCACCGTCGTGCGCGAACGCCTGCGCCCGGCCGCGCAGCAAAGCCCCGAATGGATCGAGCGCCAGTACGGCAAGGTGCGCGCCAGCCTGGACGCCATGGACCACAGCCTGGGCGAAAACGCCCACTGCATGGGCGTGAACTACAGCCTGGCCGACATCGCCGTGGGCTGCGCGCTGGGCTATCTGGACTTGCGCTTTGCGGACCTGGACTGGCGCGCCGATCACGCCAACCTGGCCCGCCTGTATGAAAAGCTGTCGGCACGCCCATCCTTCGTCGACAGCATGCCGCCGACCGCCTGACCGGACCGGCGTGCAATGAAAAAGGCGGCTCGCATGAGCCGCCTTTTTCATTGCCGGCCACCCTGGCCGCCGACCGGCGCCAGGATGCCATGGGCCGTCAAACCATGAACGCCTGCCATGCCTTGGTCAGCATGTAGGCCGCCAGGGCGAACAGCAGCGTGGCGAACACCCGCTTCAGCGTGCCCACCGGCAGGCGATGCGCCATGCGCGCGCCCAGGGGCGCGGTCAGCACGCTGGTGGCCACCAGCGCCAGCAGGGCCGGCCAGTAGATGTATCCCAGCATGCCGGGCCGCGTCACGCTTTCGTTCAGGCCCGAGATGACATAGCCCACGCTGTTGGCCAGCGCGATGGGAAAGCCGAGCGCGGCCGAGGTCGACACCGCCGTGTGCAGCGCCACGTTGCACCAGACCATGAACGGCACCGACAGGAAGCCCCCGCCCGCCCCGACGAGACCCGACAGAAAGCCGATACCGGCGCCGGCGGCGCTGGTGCCGACGATGCCCGGCATCTGGCGGCTTGCCTTGGGTTTCTTGCTGCGCAGCATGTTCCAGCCCGAATAACCCACGAACAGGGCGAAGAACAACGACAGCCAGGCGGTGCTCAGCGCCGCGAACACCGCGCCGCCCGACAGCAGGCCGCCGATGATGATGCCCGGCGCCATGGCCCACACAATGCTCCACTGGATCGTGCCGCGCTTCTGGTGGGCCCGCACGCTGGACACCGAGGTGAACAGGATGGAGGTCATCGACGTGGCGATGGCCGCATGCACCACCAGGTCGCCCGGCATGCCTTGCCAGGCGAACAACATCGTCAGGAACGGCACCAGCAACATGCCCCCGCCTATGCCCAGCAGCCCGGCGGCAAAGCCGACCACGGCGCCGAGCGCCAGCAGGCAAATCAACATCACTACATCCACGACAGACTCCTCTTTCCCAGGTTTATGAAACCGCTGTGGCGGCCGCGGCCGCGGCCACCGCGAGACCGGCGCGCCTCCCCTGGCGCGCCGGCCCGCATGTTCAGATGATGATGCCGCCCCCGAGGCAAACCTCGCCGTCGTACAGCACGGCCGACTGCCCCGGCGTGACCGCCCATTGGGCCTGCTCGAATGCCAGCGCGAAGCGCTCGCCGCCCGCCTGGTCCAGCCGGCATGCCGCATCGGCCTGGCGATAGCGCGTCTTGGCGCCGTAGGCGCCGGCCGCGGGCGGCTCGCCGGCGATCCAGCTCGCGTCCTGCGCCTGCAGCTGCGCCGACAGCAGCCATGGATGGTCGTGCCCCTGCACGACGTACAGCACGTTGCGCGCCAGGTCCTTGCGCGCCGCGTACCAGGCCTCGGCCGTGCCGTCGTCGCGCTGGCGCCCCTTGACCCCGCCCACGCCCAGTCCCTTGCGCTGGCCCAGCGTATAGAACGACAACCCATGGTGGGTGCCGACCCGCTGGCCCTCGGGCGTCAGGATGGGCCCGGGTTCGCTCGGCAGGTAGCGATTGAGGAACTCGCGGAACGGCCGCTCGCCGATGAAGCAGATGCCGGTCGAGTCCTTCTTGGCCGCGTTGTGCAGCCCGATCTCGTGGGCGATGCGCCGCACCTCGGTCTTGCGCAGTTCACCCAGCGGAAACAGGGTGCGCGCCAGCTGCACCTGGTTGAGGCGATGCAGGAAATAGCTCTGGTCCTTGGTGTCGTCCAGGGCCTTGAGCAACTGGTGGCGCGGCCCGGCCGGCGTCTCGACGGTGCGCACCCGGGCATAGTGCCCGGTGGCGATATGCTCGGCGCCCAGCGCCATGGCGTGGTCCAGGAAGGCCTTGAACTTGATCTCGGCGTTGCACAGCACGTCGGGATTGGGCGTGCGGCCGGCCGAGTACTCGCGCAGGAACTCGGCGAACACCCGGTCCTTGTATTCGGCGGCAAAATTGACGTATTCGAACTCGACGCCGACCAGGTCGGCGACGCTGGCCGCGTCCAGCAGGTCCTGGCGCGTCGAGCAGTATTCGGAATCGTCGTCGTCTTCCCAGTTCTTCATGAACAGGCCGACGACCTCATAGCCCTGCTGCTTGAGCAGCCAGGCGGTCACCGATGAGTCGACGCCGCCCGACATGCCGACGACAACGCGGCCTTTGCGGGTAGGATTGGATGGCATGATGCGGCTATTTTAGACGGCCGCGGCCAACTGGTCCGGCCGCGGCTCGGCCTCGCTCGATACCTCCATCAGCCAACCCCGGAACGCCTGCAAGGTCGGCGAGCTGGCCTTCTGCTCCGGATAGCACAGGTAGTACCCCTGGCGGGCGCGGATCGGCAGCTGGATCGGCACGTGCAGCTTGCCGTCGCGCAGCTCGTCCTCGATCAGGCAGCGCGGTATCAGCGCCACGCCGAAACCGGCTGCGGCGGCCTGCGACAGCAGCGAATATTGGTCGAAGCGCGCGCCTTCCAGGCTGCGCCGCGTATCGCAGCCGGCTTGCTCGAACCATTCGCGCCACCCCTCCATCGCCGAGGTGTGGTGCAGCAAGGGATACGCCAGCAGGTCGGCCGCGTCCTGGCAGCCGCCGGGCACCAGGCGCTCGCTGCACACGGGCACGACGTCGCGCCCCACGATGTAGTCGGCGCCGCTGCCGGGCCAGATGCCTTCGCCAAAGCGCACCGCCGCATCCAGTTCCGGCGTGGAAAAATCGTAGCCCTGGCGATGCGGCAGGAATTCGACATGAATGTCCGGCCGCAGGCGGCGAAACGCCGCCAGGCGAGGGATCAGCCAGCGGGCCCCGAAGGTGGGCATCGCGGTCAGGTGCAGCGTGCCGCCGCGCCCCTGGTGGGCAATCAGCTCCAGCGTGGCCGCTTCGATCTGCCCCAGGCCGGCGCGGATCTTCTTCAGATAACTGCGGCCGGCCTCGGTCAGCACCAGGCCTTGCCTGATCCGCAGGAATAGTTCGACGCCGACAAACTCCTCAAGATGTTTCACCTGTTTGCTCACGGCGCCCTGGGTCACGCACAATTCCTGTGCGGCGCGAGTGAAACTGTTGTGCCTTGCGGCGACTTCAAAAGCCTGCAGATCGGTCAGGGACGGGCAAAAACGGCGCATGGAAAAAGGGGCCGATTCAGGTTTTATGACAAACCAGCCATGAGTAAAAGGAATAGCTTACGGAGAATCTTTCGTTTGCGCAAACCAGATACCCCTTACAGAATGACGCAGTCTGCGCCAAGAACCACAAAGTTCGCGCACTGATCTGAACATCTTCCTACAGGGGAAACCATGCAACGTCGTAATGTCATCCTGGGCCTGTCCCTCGCCGCGATCCTGGCCGCCCCGCTGGCCGCCGGCGTCGCGCACGCCCAAGACGCCTATCCCAACAAGCCGATCCGCCTGATCGTTCCCTTCCCGCCCGGCGGCACCACCGACATCGTGGGCCGCCTGTTCGCCGACAAGCTGAGCAAGGAACTGGGCCAGACCGTCGTGGTGGAAAACCGCGGCGGCGCCGGCGGCTCGATCGGCAGCGCCTTCGTGGCCAGCAGCGCCCCCGACGGCTACGTGCTGGGCATCGCGACGGTGAGCACGCACGGCATCAACCCGGCCATCTACACCAACCTGCCGTTCGACGCCGAGAAGGATTTCACGCCGATCTCCAATCTGGCGGCCGTGCCCAACATCATGGTGGTCAACCCCAAGGTGCCGGCCAAGAACATCGAAGACTTCATCAAGCTGGCCAAGAGCCAGCCCGGCAAGCTGACCTATGCGTCGGCCGGCAACGGTTCGGTCTCGCACATGATGGGCGAAATGTTCAAGATGGCCTCGGGCACCGACCTGATGCACGTGCCCTACCGCGGCGTGGGCCCGGCGCTGAACGACACCCTGGCCGGCCAGGTCGACGTGCTGTATGACAACCTGCCGTCGTCGCTGCCGCACGTGCAGTCGGGCGCCCTGGTGCCGCTGGCCGTGGCCGCGCCGCAGCGCGTCGCGGCCCTGCCCAACGTGCCGACCTTCGCCGAGGCCGGCCTGCAACCCGTCAACGACTCGTCGTGGTTCGGCCTGGTCGCGCCGGCCAAGGTGCCGCAGCCTGTCATCGACAAGCTGTACGCCGCTGTCGTGAAGGTCAGCGCAGAGGACGACGTCAAGAAGCGCCTGGAAGGCCTGGGTGCCGCGCCCGTGGCCAACACGCCCGCCGAATACGCCAAGCAGATTTCCGAGGAAATCGCCAAGAACAAGCGTATCGCCAAAGAAGCCAACGTGAAGATCGACTAAGCGCGCTCCCCCCCCCCGCCCGCGCGGCGGGGGGCCGATTCCAGCACCTGCACTCATATATGTTTATTACCCAGCCTCTGTCCTACCGACTCGACCTGCCGACCGAATATCCCCACGCGCAATCGTCCGCTCCCCTGGTGCTGGATTCCCCGCACAGCGGCGCGGCCTACCCGCCGGATTTCGCGCCGTCGGTGTCGGCCGGCGCGCTGCGCACGGCGGAGGACACCTGGGTCGACGATCTGTGGGGCGATGCGGTCGGGCTGGGCGTGCCGCTGATCGCCGCCAGCTTCCCGCGCAGCTACATCGACGCCAACCGCGCCGTCGATGAAATCGATCCGCTGCTGCTTGCGCAGCCGTGGCCCGAGGCCATCAACGAGTCGCCCAAGGTGAAACTGGGCAAGGGCCTGGTGTGGCGCATGCTGGACGACGGCACGCCGCTGTACGACCGCAAGCTGTCGGTCGACGAGGTGCGCCATCGCATCGAGGCCTGCTGGAAGCCGTATCATCGCGCCCTGGGCGCAGTCCTGGACCAGGCACATGCCCGCTTTGGCAAGGTCTGGCACATCAATTGCCATTCGATGCCCAGCGTGGCGGGCGCCTTCGCGACCGACCAGCCGGGTCTGGTGCACCCCGACTTCGTGCTCGGCGACCGCGACGGCTCGACCAGCGACCCCGCCTTCCGCGAGTTCGTCGCCGCGTGGCTGCGCGAGCGCGGCTACGACGTATCGGTCAACGACCCGTACAAGGGCGTGGAACTGGTGCGCGCGTTCGGCCGCCCGGCCGATGGCCGCCACAGCCTGCAGATCGAGATCAACCGCAAGCTGTACATGGACGAAGTCTCGCTGCGGCCCAACGACAACTATCCGCGCCTGAAGGCGCACCTGCGCGAGCTGACCACCGCGCTGGTTGACTGGACGCGCGCGCAGGCGGCCTGACGCCGGACGTCTGCGCACTCGTGCATGGCGGGCTTGCGCCCGCCATGCAGCCGCCCCGTTGGACGACCACGCCAGCGGGGCTTTTTTTCGCCGGCCGCGCGGCTGGACGGCGCGGGAGCGCGCCTCGCGGCGCGTGGCGCTTTTCCTCTTCCCCTGCCATCAACGCGTCGCAAGGACGCCACCGGCTGCCCCGATACCGGCGCCCTGTGAGGATTCGTGTATAACTACGGCGAACCTTCGGAGGAGAAGCGTCAATGCAAATCGGGGTACCTAAAGAAACCCGGGATGGGGAAACCCGCGTCGCGGCAACGCCAGAGACCGTCAAGAAGTACATAGGCGGCAAACACAGCGTGATCGTCGAACGCGGAGCAGGCGTGGCCGCGCATTACCCGGACAGCGCCTATGAGGAGGCCGGCGCCACGCTGGGCACGGCCGAAACCGCACTGGGTTGCGAGCTGGTGCTGAAAGTCCGCGCGCCGGCCGACAACGAACTGCCGCACATGAAACGCGGTGCGGTGCTCGCCGGCATGCTCGATCCGTTCGATGCCGACGGCCTGCAACGCCTGGCCGCCGCGGGGCTGACCGCCTTCGCGCTGGAAGCGGCGCCGCGCATCACCCGCGCGCAAAGCCTGGACGTGCTGTCATCGCAAGCCAACCTGGCCGGCTACAAGGCGGTACTGCTGGCGGCCAACTACTACGGCAGGCTGCTGCCCATGATGATGACCGCCGCCGGCACGCTGAAGGCGGCCCGCGTGGTCGTGCTGGGCGCCGGGGTGGCGGGCCTGCAGGCCATCGCCACCGCGCGCCGCCTGGGCGCCGTGGTCGAGGCCTCGGACGTGCGTCCGGCCGCCAAGGAGCAGATCGAGTCGCTGGGCGCCAAGTTCATCGACGTTCCGTTCGAGACCGATGAAGAGCGCGAAATCGCGCAGGGTGTCGGCGGCTACGCCCGTCCCATGCCCCCGGCATGGATGGCCCGGCAGGCCGAACTGGTCGCCCAGCGCTGCAAGCAGGCCGATATCGTCATCACCACCGCGCTGATCCCCGGCCGCCCGGCGCCCACGCTGCTGACGGCCGAAACCGTGCAGGCCATGAAACCCGGATCGGTCGTGGTCGACCTGGCGGTCGAGCGCGGCGGCAACTGCCCGCTGACGCAAAAAGGCCTGGTGGCCGACCACCACGGCGTTACCCTGGTCGGCCTGACCAATCTGCCCGGAATGTTGCCCACCGACGCATCGGCGCTGTATGCGCGCAACCTGCTGGATTTCCTCAAACTCATCGTCGATGCCGAAGGCGCGCTGGCCATACGGCGCGATGACGAAATCGTCACGGCCTGCCTGATGTGCGAAGGCGGCCAGGTTACCCGGAGGTCATAAGATGGAAAGCATCAGCCCTACCCTGATCAATCTGATCATCTTCGTGCTGGCCATCTATGTCGGCTACCACGTGGTCTGGAATGTCACCCCCGCGCTGCATACGCCGCTGATGGCGGTCACCAACGCGATCTCGGCCATCATCATCGTCGGCGCCATGCTGGCCGCCGCGCTCACCGAGGGCGGACTGGCGCGCACCATGGGCGTCGTCGCCGTCGCCCTGGCGGCGGTCAATGTATTTGGCGGCTTCCTGGTCACCCGGCGCATGCTGGAGATGTTCAAGAAGAAGGAACGCAAGCCCGGCGCGGAGGGTGCGCAATGATTTCGTTGAACCTGGTTACGCTGTTCTACCTGATCGCCTCGGTCTGCTTCATCCAGGCGCTCAAGGGCCTGTCACACCCCACCACGTCGCGGCTGGGCAATACCTTCGGCATGGTCGGCATGGCCATCGCGGTCCTGACCACGGCGGCGCTCATCATCGCGCTGGCGCGCGACGGCGCCGGCCCCGGCCTGGGCTGGGTGCTGCTGGGCCTGCTGATCGGCGGCAGCGCCGGCACCCTGATGGCCAAGCGCGTCGAAATGACCAAGATGCCCGAGCTGGTGGCCTTCATGCACAGCATGATCGGCCTGGCCGCCGTGGCCATCGCGGTCGCGGTGGTGGCCGAGCCGCATGCCTTCGGCATCGCCACGGCCGGCGGGCTGATACCCACCGGCAACCGCCTGGAGCTGTTCATCGGCACCTTCGTGGGCGCCATCACTTTCTCCGGGTCGGTCATTGCGTTCGGCAAGCTGTCGGGCAAGTACAAGTTCCGGTTGTTCCAGGGAGCGCCGGTCGTGTTTCCCGGCCAGCACCTGCTCAACCTGGCGCTGGCCTTGCTGATGCTAGGCTGCGGCCTGTGGTTCATGGCCACGCAGGCCTGGCCGCCTTTCGTCATCATGACGGTACTGGCGTTCGCGCTGGGCGTGTTGATCATCATCCCCATCGGCGGCGCCGACATGCCCGTCGTGGTATCGATGCTCAACAGCTATTCGGGATGGGCGGCCGCCGGCATCGGGTTCTCGCTGAACAACCCCATGCTGATCATCGCCGGCTCGCTGGTGGGCTCTTCGGGCGCGATTCTCTCGTACATCATGTGCAAGGCGATGAACCGCTCGTTCTTCAACGTGCTGCTGGGCGGGTTCGGCGGCCAGGCGGGCACGGCCGCCGCGGCCGGTGACGGCCAGCAGCGCAGCGTGAAGTCGGGCAGCGCCGACGACGCGTCGTTCCTGATGGCCAACGCCGAAAGCGTGGTCATCGTGCCGGGCTACGGCCTGGCCGTGGCGCGCGCCCAGCACGCGCTCAAGGAACTGGCCACCAAGCTGGGCGAAAAAGGCGTGCAGGTGAAATACGCCATCCATCCGGTGGCCGGCCGCATGCCTGGCCACATGAACGTGCTGCTGGCCGAGGCCGAGGTGCCCTACGACCAGGTGTTCGAGATGGACGACATCAACGGCGAATTCGGCCAGACCGACGTCGTGCTGGTGCTCGGCGCCAACGACGTGGTCAACCCGGCGGCCAAGAACGACCCTGCCTCGCCGATTGCCGGCATGCCCATCCTCGAGGCCTACAAGGCCCGCACCGTCATCGTCAACAAGCGTTCGATGGCCGCGGGTTACGCCGGCCTGGACAACGAGCTGTTCTACATGGACCGCACGATGATGGTGTTCGGCGACGCCAAGAAGGTGCTGGAAGACATGGTCAAGGCCGTGGAATAAGGCACGGGCCCCGGTGCGGCGCATGGCGCCGCGCCGGGGCCCGCCTAACGGCGCGCGCGCAATTGCCCTGGCGTCACGCCAAAGGCGCGCCGGAAGGCCGTGGCGAAATTGGCCGCGCTGGTATAGCCGGCCAGGCAGGCGGCCTGGGCCACGCTCAGGCCGTCGCGCTCCAGCCCCAGCCGCGCACGCGTCAGGCGCGCGCCGCGCAGGCACTCGAACACCGTCATGCCCCATGCGGCGCGAAAATGACGCTGCAGCGTATTGACGCTCAGGCAGGCATGGCGGGCGATTTCTTCCAGGCTCCAGGCATCGGCCTCGCCGCTTTCCAGCAGTTCCCGTATCCGCGCCATGCGCAGGAAATCGCGCCGGGCCAGTCCGCCGCGCCCGGCCTGCGGCGCCGCACCGGCCCCGGCCTCCAGGCCGTCGAAGCCCTCGACCAGCAGATCCAGCGCACGCGACTCCAGGTATAGGCGCCACAGCGCCGGCGCCAGCGCCGGCGGGCGCAGCATCTGCTCGGCCAGCGTGATCGCCTGGGCCGATGCCGGCCAGCAATGCATGGCCAGATGGCGCTGGGCAAACGCCGCCAATGCCGCGCCGTCGGCGCCCAGGCGCCGCGCCAGCCAGTCGTGGCTGAATGCAAGGCTGACCGTGCGCTCGATGTCGCCGCGGCGCGACTGGCGCGCGAACGTCGCCGGCGCGGCGACCGCCACCAGGGCGCCCTGCACCCCGTCGCCGCCGTGCGGGCCGCGCGGCAGGCGGCAATGGCCGATGGAGACATCGGCGCGCCCGCCTATGGTCAGCGCCAGGCGCAGGCCGGGCTTGAGTTCGGCGCGCACGGCGGCGCCCTGCAGATCGCGGATATCGACCCGGTGCACCACCACGCCGGGCGCCACCTCGCTGGTATCGAACACGCCCTGGAAAACCGGCCGCTCCTTGCCGGGCACCGACAGGTAGTAGCGCGCGGCGCTGTGGCGCGACAGATCGATCAGCGTCTGGCCCGCCACCAGGGCGGCGCCGGCGCCGGCGCCGCCGCGCGGTGCGCGTGGAGGAGTCTGGGTCATGAATGAATGGCGATAGTGCAAAGGCTTATGGCGCGTGCCGAAACCTTTGCCGGGATCTTCTCTGACAGAATCATGAACGCCAAATCTTATTAGAAATCATTCCCAATCGCAAACAGGCCCGATACATGGCTGGCCGCCATGCGGACGGGCCCGCGCACGCACACGGAGAAGCCGCATGTCCACCCCCCGATTCGCGCTGCATTACGCCAGCGCGTCAGTCCTGCTGGCCGCATCCGGCCTAGCCATGGCGCAGACGGCCACCCAGATCCACGATCCGTCGCAGGTGCAGCAGATGGCGACGGTGCAGGTGCTGGGCACGGCCGAAGAGGAAATCAAGGAGTCGCTGGGCGTCTCGGTCATCACCGCCGAGGAGATCGCCCGCCGCCCGCCCACCAATGACCTGTCCGACCTGATCCGCCGCGAACCCGGCGTCAACCTGACCGGCAACAGCGCCAGCGGCGCGCGGGGCAACAGCCGCCAGGTCGACATCCGCGGCATGGGCCCCGAGAACACCCTCATCCTGATCGACGGCAAGCCCGTCACCTCGCGCAATGCGGTGCGCTATGGCTGGAACGGCGACCGGGACACGCGCGGGGACACCAACTGGGTGCCCGCCGAGGAAGTCGAGCGCATCGAAGTGATCCGCGGCCCGGCCGCCGCCCGCTACGGTTCCGGGGCCATGGGCGGCGTGGTCAACATCATCACCAAGCGCCCCGCCGATCGCGCCACCGGCTCCATCACCTACTACACGAACCAGCCGGAAGACAGCCGCGAGGGCAACACCAACCGCGTCAATGCGCGCATCAGCGCGCCGATCAGCGACACGCTGAGCATGCGGCTGTACGGCAACTACAACAAGACCAATCCGGATGCCCGCGACATCAACGCCGGCCACGCGAACACCAGCGACAACGGCAACCCCTCGACCGCCGGACGCGAGGGCGTCATCAACCAGGACCTGAGCGCACTGTTCTCGTGGAAAGCCGACAGCCGCAACACCGTGGACCTGGACATGGGCTTCAGCCGGCAGGGCAACCTGTTCGCCGGCGACACCATGAACAACGCCAACAGCGACTTCTCGGACAGCCTGTACGGCAAGGAAACCAATGCGATGTACCGCGAGAACTATGCGCTGACGCACCGCGGCGTCTACGACTGGGGCACCTCGCGCGCCAGCGTCGGCTATGACTACACGCGCAACGCGCGTCAGCGCGAAGGCCTGGCCGGCGGCCCCGAGGGCGCGCCTACCGCGGGCGGCTACGACACCGCACGCCTGAAGAACTGGCGCGCCGCGGCCGAGGCCAGCGTGCCGTTCCATCTCGGTTTCGAGCAGGTCGCCACGGTCGGCGTGGAATGGCTGCGCGAATCGCTGGAAGACCCCGCCGGCACGCGCCAGACCTATACCGGCGGCGCCATCGGCGGCACGGCCCCGGCCGACCGCGACCCGAAATCGCGCCAGACCAGCTATGCGCTGTTCGCCGAGGACAACATCGAGATCGACGAGCGCACCATGCTCACGCCCGGCGTGCGCCTGGACCACAACAGCGAATTCGGCAGCAACTGGAGTCCCAGCCTGAACGCCTCGTACGCCGTCACCGACGCGCTCAAGCTCAAGGGTGGCATCGCGCGCGCCTACAAGGCGCCCAACCTCTACCAATCCAACCCCAACTACCTGCTGTACAGCCGCGGCAATGGCTGCCTGGCCTCGCAGACCAACACCAACGGCTGCTATCTGGTCGGCAACGAGGACCTCTCGCCGGAAACCAGCGTCAACAAGGAAATCGGCTTCGAGTACGACCCGGGCACGTGGCGCACCAGCATGGCCTATTTCCGCAACGACTACCGCAACAAGATCGTCGCCGGCACCGACGTCCAGTACCGCCTGGCCAATGGCGCCCGGGTGCTGCAATGGACCAACAGCGGCAAGGCCGTGGTCGAAGGGCTGGAAGGCAACCTGTTCATTCCGCTGGCCAGCAATCTCGACTGGAACACCAACTTCACCTACATGATCCAGTCCAAGGAAAAGGCTACCGGCGAACCCTTGAGCGTGATTCCCGAATACACCATCAACAGCACGCTGGACTGGTTCTACACGCCGCAGCTGTCGTTCCAGGCCAATCTCACCTATTACGGCAAGCAGGAAGGCCCGTCCACCAATGTACGCACCGGCGTCGAACTGAACGGCGACGGCCGCCAGACCATCAGTCCGTATGCCCTGGCGGGCCTGAGCATGGGCTACGAAGTCAACCGGAACCTGAAGTTCCGCGTCGGCGTGAGCAACCTGTTCGACAAGCAGCTGTACCGCGAAGGCAATGCCAGCAGCGCGGGCGCGGCCACCTACAACGAACCGGGGCGCGCCTATTACGCCACGGCGACGGTGTCGTTCTGACCATGGCGACGGCTCTCCTGCCGCGTCGCGCCGCCCCCTGGCTGCTGGCCGCCGCCCTGCTGCCGGCCGCATCGCGGGCCCAGCCGGCGGCCGTGCCGAGCGAACCGCCCGAGCGCGCGCGGGCGCGCCTGGGCGTGCTGGGGCTGGTCCAGCAGACCGTGCTGGCGCGCGGCGGGGGCTTGCGCAACGTGCGCCTCACCGTGGCCGTGCCGGCGGGCCAGCCGCCGGCCGCCGGCTGGCCGGTCATCTATATGCTCGACGGCGGCGCCGCCCTGCAGGCGCTGGCACAGGCCAACCGCGCCGACCTGGCCCGGCAGGCCGTGCTGGTGGGCATAGGCTACGACAGCCCGGGCCGCATCGATGGCCAGGCACGCGCCTGGGACTACACCCCTGCCCTGCCCGGTACCGGCGTCCATGGCACGCCGGACCCGCGCAGCCCGCAACGGCGCAATGGCGGAGCCGAGGCCTGGCTGGAATTCATCGAAACGCGCGTCAAGCCCTGGGTGGCGGGCACGACGCGCGTCGATACCGGCCGCCAGACCCTCTACGGCCACTCGTACGGCGGCCTGTTCGTCCTGCACACGCTACTGGCCCGTCCGCAAACGTTCCAGCGCTATGTCGCGGCCAGTCCATCCTTGTGGTGGCATGCGCCTTACATGATGCGGCGCGCGTCCGACGCGGGGGATTTCAGCCACGGCGCGCCAACCCTGCACCTGATGGCCGGCGGCGCCGAAATGCTGCGCCGCCCCGGCGCGGCGCCCTTGGCCACGGCGGGCGCGACCACCCGGCTGGCCGCGATCCTGGCCGCCAAGCCAGGCCTGTCGGTCACGCTGCGCGAGTTTCCCGGGCTGTCGCATGGCGCCATGCTGCCCGCCTCGGCGCAGGCGGCCGCCGAGCTGGCCGCTCAGCCCTGAGTGGCCAGGCGCTGGTCGACCACTTCGATCCAATGCCTGACGGGCGTATCCGTGCCGCTTTGCAGGTGGCCGATGCAACCGATGTTGGACGACATGATGACGGTCGGCGCCGCGGCGGCGATCTCGCCCAGCTTGCGGTCGCGCAGGGTGAGCGCGATGTCCGGATTCAGGACGGAATAGGCGCCAGCCGAGCCGCAACACAGATGCGACTCGCCGAACGGCGCCAGCTCGAACCCCAGCTCGACCAGCAGACGCTCGGCCAGCGGCCGCAGGCCTTGCCAATGCTGCAGCGTGCAGGGCGGATGGAAGGCCGCGCGCGGACCCGGCGCCAGCCGCTCGCGCAGCGCCGCCGCGTGCGGCGCCACCACTTCGGCGACATCCTTGACCAGCGCCACGATCCTGGCGGCGCGCTCGGCGTAGTCCGGGTCTCGGCGCAAATGGTGCGCATACTCCTTCACCATGGCGCCGCAACCCGAGGCGTTCATGACGATGGCCTCGATCTCGCCGCGCTCGACCCAGGGCCACCAGGCGTCGACGTTGGCACGCATCTGCGCCAAGGCCTCGCCTTGCGCGTCCAGGTGGAAGTTGACGGCGCCGCAACAGCCCGCGCCCGGCGCCAGGCGCGCGCCGATGCCAATGGCGTCGAGCACGCGCAGGGTGGCGGCGTCGATGGTGGGCATCATGGACGGCTGCACGCAGCCGGTCAGCATCAGCACCTGGCGCTCATGGCGCGACGGATCGGGCAACAGGCCGGGCGGCCGCGCCGCCGGCACCTTGCGCCGCAACGCCTGCGGCAGCATGGCGCGCACCATCTGGCCCAGCCGCATGGCCGGGCCGAACCAGGCCGAATTCATGCCTCTGCGCAGCGCTTCGCGGCGCAGCCTGTCGCCCAGCCGGCGCGGTACGCGCTCGTGGACCAGTTGGCGGCCGATATCGACCAGCCGCCCATACTCCACCCCCGATGGACAGGTCGTTTCGCAATTGCGGCAGGTCAGGCAGCGGTCCAGGTGCTGCTGGGTGGCCTGGGTCGGCTCGCTGCCTTCGAGCAGCTGCTTGATCAGGTAGATGCGGCCGCGCGGACTGTCCAGCTCGTCGCCCAGCACCTGGTAGGTCGGACACGTGGCGGTACAGAAACCGCAATGCACGCAACGGCGCAGGATGGCATCGGCCTCCTCGCCGAAATCGGTATCGCGTGCCCAAGAAGCAAGATTTGTTTGCATGGCGCCAGGGTATCTTCCAGTATTTGCAGGCCCTAGAGTTCGGGCACCAGACGCCCGGGGTTGAACAGGCCGGCCGGATCCAGCTCCTGCTTGAGGCGGCGCGTGATGGCCGCCACGCCGTCCGAAAGGGGATGGAACACGCCGTCGGCCGGCGCCGCGCGGCCGGCGGCACGAAACAGCGTGGCATGCCCACCCGCCTGGGCGGCCGCCGCGCGCACCGCCTGCGCATCGTAGTGGCCGCTGAGCCAGCGCTGTCCGCCGCCCCATTCGATCAGGGTGGGGCCCAGCGCCAGCGCGGGCGCGGTGGGCGGCACCGCCAGCCGCCACAGGGGCATGCCGCGATCGAAGAAGGCATGGCTCTGCTCGCGCAAGGACTCCCACCAGTCGTGGGCCTGCGCCGCATCCAGCAGTTCTCCGCCCAGGACTTCGCGGGCCGCCTGCACCGCCGGCGGCGCGCCGGCCAGCCGCAGCACCACCGCGCCGCCGCCGTCGGCCGCGCCATCGGCCGTCCAGCAACTGGCCGAGATCGGCAGCGGCCGCCCGCGCCATTGTCCGAACCAGCGCAGAGCCTCGTCCTGCGTGGCGGGCAGCCGCAACGACTCCACCACGGCCGGCCGGGGCACGACTTTCAGCGAGACTTCCAGCAAGGCGCCGAAAATCCCTTGCGCGCCGGCCTGCAGCCGCGAGACGTCATAGCCGGCCACGTTCTTCATGACTTCCCCGCCAAACGCCAGGATATGGCCCTGCGAATCCAGCAGGCGCGCGCCCAGCACGAAATCGCGCACGGCGCCGGCGGCCATGCGGCGCGGCCCGGACAGGCCGGCGGCCACGCAACCGCCCAGCGTCGCGCCAGGCCCGAAATGCGGCGGCTCGAAAGCCAGCATCTGGCCGTGCTCGGCCAGCGCCGCCTCGAGCTCGGCCAGCGGCGTACCCGCGCGCGCCGTCACCACCAGTTCCGAAGGCTGGTAGCTGACGATGCCGCGATAAGGGGTCATGTCCAGCAGGCAGTGGCCATCTTGCGGCGTCACGGCACGATGATTGCCGTAAAACCCTTTGGTGCCGCCACCGACGATGAACAGAGGCTTGTGACCGGCGCGCGCCGTCATCACCTGATCGCACAACTCCGACAGGACGAAATCCATGGCCGCACGCCCTAGAAGCGCGCCAGATCGGGAAATCTCATTTCGCCGGCATGCACGTGCATCTTGCCGTATTCGGCGCAGCGTGCCAGCGTGGGTATGACCTTTTCAGGGTTGAGCAGGCCGGGCGGGTCGAACGCCCGCTTGACCGCCAGGAAGGCATCGAGTTCGTCACGCGAGAATTGCACGCACATTTGATTTATTTTCTCCATACCCACACCGTGCTCTCCGGTCACGGTGCCTCCAACCTGCACGCACAGCTCGAGAATGGCGGCGCCGAACTTCTCGGCGCGCTCGACCTCATCGGGCTTGTTCGAATCAAACAGTATCAGGGGATGCAGATTGCCATCGCCGGCATGGAACACGTTGGCGCAGCGCAGGCCGAAATCGTCTTCCATCTGCTCGATGGCGCCAAGCACGCGCGCCAGGTGGCGCCGGGGAATCGTGCCGTCCATGCAATAGTAGTCGGGCGACACGCGGCCGGCGGCGGGAAAGGCATTCTTGCGGCCGGCCCAGAAGCGCAGGCGCTCGGCTTCCGAGCCCGATACCTGCAGGCGCGTCGCGCCGGCCCGCTTGAATACCGCCTCCATCATGGCGACCTCGTGGGCCACCTCCTGCGGCGTGCCGTCGGCCTCGCACAGCAGGATGGCCTGCGCCTGGAGGTCGTAGCCCGCCTGCACGAAGGGCTCGACCATGTGGACCGCCTGGCGGTCCATCATCTCCAGCCCGGCCGGGATCAGGCCTGCGGCAATGATCTGCGTGACCGCGTTGCCCGCCGCTTCGACGCTGGCGAAGCTGGCCATGACCACTTGCGCGCAGGCCGGCGAGGGAATCAGCTTGACCGTGATTTCGGTCACCACGCCCAGCATGCCTTCGGAGCCGACGAACACCGACAGCAGGTCCAGGCCGGGCGCATCGGGCGCTTCCGAGCCGAGCTCGACGATCTCCCCGTCGATGGTCACCACACGCACGCGCAGCACGTTGTGTACCGTCAGCCCGTACTTGAGGCAATGTACGCCGCCGGAGTTCTCGGCCACGTTGCCGCCGATCGAACAGGCGATCTGGCTGGATGGGTCCGGGGCGTAGTAAAGCCCGTAAGGCGCGGCGGCTTCGGAAATGGCCAGGTTGCGCACGCCCGGCTCGACCACGGCCGTGCCGCCGGCGGGGTCTATGCGCTTGATACGGTTGAGCTTGGACAGCCCCAGCAGCACGCCCTGCGCGTGCGGCATGGCCCCGCCCGACAGACCGGTCCCCGCGCCGCGCGCCACGATCGGCACGTTCATGCGCTTGCACAGCTGCATGATGGCGCGCACCTGCGCCTCGTCTTCCGGCAGGGCCACCACCGCCGGCAGCGCCCGGTACAGCGACAGGCCGTCGCACTCGTACGGGCGTGTGTCCTCTTCGCGATGCAGCACGCAATGCGCGGGCAGTATCGACAGCAAGGCCTCGATCAGCGGCTGGGGCGCAAAGCCTTCCCGCCTGGGCGAAAAACCGGCATCCACCAAGGTGTTCATGACCGGAACAATAGCGCGAGCCCCCCTCGGTGCACACTACCGGATTTACCCGCACAACCTCGCCAGGCGGGCATGAAAAAGCCCACGCGACGTTCGCGTGGGCTTGCCGGGCACCGCGCGCCGCGGCGCCGGCGCTACCAGGCGATGATCTTGCCCGGGTTGAGGATGTTGTTCGGATCGAAGGCATGCTTGAGGCTGCGCATGAGCGCCAGCGCCTCCTCGCCGTGCTCCTCGGCCATGAACTGCATCTTGTGCAGGCCGACCCCATGCTCGCCGGTGCAGGTGCCGTCGGCGGCAATCGCGCGACGGACCAAATTGTGATTAATGGTTTCAGACTCCTGCCACTCCTGCGGGCTGTCGGCGTCGAGCAGCATCAGGACGTGGAAGTTGCCATCACCCACATGGCCCACGATGGTGTACGGGAAACTGGCGCGCTCGAGTTCGTCGACGGTCTCGCGCACGCAATCGGCCAGGCGCGAAATCGGCACGCACACGTCGGTGGTGCTGGCGCGGCAGCCCGGCCGCAATTGCAGGCCGGCGAAATAGGCATTGTGCCGCGCGGTCCACAGCCGGCTGCGGTCTTCCGGGCGCTCGGCCCACTCGAAGTCCATGCCGCCGTGCTCGGCGGTGATCGCCTGCACGGTCTCGGCCTGCTCCTGGACGCCGGCCGGACTGCCGTGGAATTCGAACAGCAGCAGCGGCGTCTCGCGCAGCGTCAGCTTGCTGTGCATGTTGACGGCGCGCACGGACGCCTCGTCCATGAACTCCACGCGGGCCACCGGCACCCCCATCTGGATGATCTCGATGACGCTTTGCACCGCCGCATCCAGGTTCGGGAAATTGCAGATGGCCGCCGAGACGGCCTCGGGCTGCGGATACAGGCGGACCGTCACCTCGGTAATGATGCCCAGCGTGCCCTCGCTGCCCACGAAAATGCGCGTCAGGTCGTAACCGGCGGACGATTTGCGGGCGCGGCCCGCCGTGCGCAGCACGCGCCCGTCGGCGGTCACCACGGTCAACGCCATGACGTTCTCGCGCATGGTGCCATAGCGCACCGCGTTGGTGCCCGAGGCGCGCGTGGCGGCCATGCCGCCCAGGCTGGCATCGGCGCCGGGATCGATCGGAAAGAACAACCCCGTATCGCGGATCTCCTCGTTGAGCTGCTTGCGCGTGACGCCGGCCTGCACCGTGACCGTCAGGTCTTCCGCGTTGACGGCCAGCACCTGGTTCATCTGCGACAGGTCCAGGCTGATGCCGCCCTGGATGGCCAGCAGGTGCCCTTCCAGCGACGAGCCGGCGCCATAGGGAATCAAGGGGACGCGGTGCTCGTTGCACAAGCGGGCCACCTCGGCCACGTCCTCGGTGGAATGCGCGAACACGACCGCATCCGGCAGCATCGGAGGGTACGGCGATTCGT
Organism: Bordetella bronchiseptica; assembly: GCF_900636925.1. NCBI lineage: Bacteria > Pseudomonadati > Pseudomonadota > Betaproteobacteria > Burkholderiales > Alcaligenaceae > Bordetella > Bordetella bronchiseptica. The sequence continues at coordinate 1,719,929 of NZ_LR134326.1, read as the reverse complement.
CGCGGCCGTGGTGCTCGCGCACCGCGTGCGCCGTCGACAGGCGATCGCCGAAGCGCGCCTTCAAGGCGTCGAGACAGGCGGGCGGCACCGGACGGCGCAACGCTTCGGCAGGCTGGGGAGCGTTCATGGCATCTACACAATTGAGGAAGCAAGTGCCGCCATTTTACGCCCACCTTCCTACTGAGCCCACGACACTCGCTGCGGACATGCCCCGGCCGTCAGGGCAGGATCCTATGCACCGCCAGCATGGATTCCTATGTTCGCCAGCCGCCCCGGACCACTATCGTATGCGGAGCTTCTGTATTCGCCTTCCGGCTGTATGAACAAGCATTGCTTCAAATTGGTCCATTCCCCAGCCCTCGGCATGCTGGTCCCCGTCCACGAACACCGTACCGGCCGCCCGCTGCGCGGCGCGCGGCGGGCAATGGCCGTGACGCTGGCCGTGCTCGCGCCGGCCGGCGCGGCGGCGGCGGCGGGCGGCATCGCCCCGCAAGGCGCAACGCAGGTTGCCCCGGCCCGCAATGGCGTACCGGTGATCCAGATCGCCGCTCCGGATGCGACGGGCATTTCGCATAATCGCTACACCGAATTCAACGTACGGCAGCCGGGCGTGGTCTTGAACAACAGCACGGCCGAAGGCGTCTCCGCCCTCGCCGGCCGGATCAGCGGCAATCCCGGCCTGCGCGGGCCCGCGCGCGCCATCCTCAACGAGGTGACCGGCGTCTCGCCCACCACGCTCGAGGGCGCCCTGGAGGTATTCGGCCCGGCCGCCGACGTGCTCGTCGCCAACCCCAATGGCCTGACCGCCAATGGTCTGAGCACCATCAATATCCGGGGCCTGACCCTGTCGACCGGACGCCCGGGCGCCGGCGGCGTGCTGGACGTCGCGCGCGGCAGGCTGGAAATCGGCCCGCACGGCGTCAATACCGCCGGCCTGTCCTATTTCGACCTGGTCGCCCGCACCGTGGCGCTGCACGGGCCGGTCGGCGCCGGCGACGGCCAGCCGACCGCCGACATCAATGTCGTGGCCGGCGCCAACCGCTACGACTACGGACGCCGGACCCGTCTGCAGCCGACCGGGCGGCCCGCCGCGGCGCCGGACGCCAGCGCCGGCCACGCCATCGACGGATCGGCCGCGGGCGCCATGTACGGACGACACATCACGCTGGTTTCCAGCGACGCCGGCCTGGGCGTGCGCCACCGCGGCCTGGTTTCGGCGGCCGGCCATATCGCCATCGACGCGGCGGGCGGCGTTTCGGTGCAGGCGCTGGCGGCGCACGCCGCCTCGGACGGCACGGCCGGTTCCGCCACGATTCGTGCCGGCGGCGACGCGCTGATCGGCAGCGTAATCGCGTTCGGCGGCGATATCGAGGTGCGCGCCGCCGCGGGCCGGATCGCGACGCACGGCGCGCTGAACGCGCCGCGTGGCCGCGTGCGGCTGCAGGCCGGCGACGCGCTGGCCGTGCACGGCCCGGTGCAGGCCGCCCGCGTTGCGCTGGCGACACGGGGCGATGCATCGATCGCCGCCGACCTGCACGCCACGCGCGATGGCGTCAGCCTGGCGGCGCGCAACGCCACGCTGGCGCATGCCCGCGTCATCGCCACGCCGCCCGCGGCGCAGGCGCGACCCTCCACGCCCGCCATCGATATCGCCCTGAGCGGCACCCTGACCCTGCGCGGTACGCTCCACGGCGCCGACGGCGACGGCCGGCGCATCGAGGGCACGAGCGTCGCGCTGGCCGATGGCATGCCCGTCATCGTCGACACGCGGCAGCCGCAGCGCGCCGTCCCGAACGCCTTGCTGGCCTCGGACGCCGGGCTGTACGCGGCCGGCCAACCCATATCGATCCGGGCCGCCGGGCTGCGCAACGAGGGCGGCGCCATAGACAGCACCGGCACGGGGCAAGGCCATATCGGCCTGCGTATCGGTGGCCCAGCGGCCAACCTGGGCTACATCGCCACGCACGGCACGCTGGAGGCGACGGTCGACGGCACGCTGGAAAACCGGATGCTGCTGAGCGCAGCCGCGCTGCGCGTGGCCACGCATGATCTGTCCAACCACGCAGCGATGACGGCCAGCGGTCCGGACGCCGGAACGCCCGCGCTCGACCTCTCGGTCCAACACCGGGTGGACAACGCCGGCTCGCTGCTGGCCGCGCGTGGCGCGCTGCGCCTGCGCGGCGGCGCCGAGCTGTCGATTGTCAACCAGCCGGCCGGCTTCATGCTCGCCCATGGCCAGGACATCGCCGCCGCCCGCCTCGCCAATGCCGGCACGCTGTCGAGCACCGCGGCCGGCACGCTGACGCTGGCGGGCGACCTGGAAAACAGCGGCGTGCTGCAAAGTGCCCATGCCCTGCGCGTGCAGGCGCGGCGCATCGCCTCGCGCGGCCGTCTCGCCACCGCGACCGACGGCGCCGGCCTGACGCTGGCCGCCGACGAAAACCTGACCCTGGCGGGCCGCACCTCCAGCGCCGGCGCGCTGCTGGCCCGGGCCGGCGCCGCGCTTGTCAATGAAGGCATCGTCACCGCCCGGCGGGACTTGAGCTGGCGCGCCCGCGACATCGTCAACGACGCGGCCGGCGACGTCGTGGCGCGATCGGTCGACATGCGCGCCGGCCAAGGATTCGACCACCGCGGCGCGATCGGCAGCGTGACGGACCTGGTTCTGAAGGCGGCGCGCATCGACAGCGCCGGCGTGCTGCGGGCCAATCAGGACATCGACATGCATGCCGACGACGCCATGCGGCTGACGGCCGGCGCCCGCACGCTGGCCGGCCGCGACCTTGCCCTGGCCGCCGACCAGCTGGAGCAATCCGGCATGGCGCAGGCGGGACGCACCCTTACGGCCACCGCCGGCGCGCTCGAGAACGACGGTTTGCTCGACGCGGCCGACGCGAAGCTGCGAACCACGCGCGCCTTCGTCAACCGCGGCCAGATCCAGGCGGATATGCTGCAGGCGCAAGGGCCACAAATCCGCAATGCCGGCGTGTTGCGCGCCGGCGCGCTGCTGGCGCTGCAGGCCGCCGGCCGGCTCGAGAATACCGGCGGCATGGCGGCCAGCGGTTCGCTGTCCATCGCGGCGGCCGGGCCCTTCGCCAATTCCGGAACGATGGGCGCGAACGGCGACGCCTCGTTCGCGCTGAGCAGCTTTGCGAACACCGGCAGCATCAGCGTCGGCGGCGACCTGGCGCTTCGCCTGCCGGACGTCGAGCTGACGCTCGATGCCGATCACCGCCTGCCCGTGTCGCAGGGAACGACGCTGCTGCAGGTCGCCAGCCTGGACAACCGCGCGCGCAGCGAGACACCGGGCCGGCTGTCCGTCCAGGCGCGCGGCGCGATCCGCAACCAGGATACGCTGGCCGCCGGCCAGGGCCTGTGGCTGGAATCCGCCGCGAACGACATCGAGAACGGCGCCGGCGCGCTGCTGTGGTCCGGCGCGGACCTGCGGCTGCGGGGCACCCGGATCATCAACCGCGAGGCGGCCATCATCGAAAGCGCCGCCGGCATGGTGCTTGACGCCCGCGCCGAGATCGACAACGGCCTGGGCATCATCCGCGCCGGCGGCGACCTGTGGGCCGATGCCCCGCTGCTGCGCAACTCGGGACGCCTGAGCGGCCGCATCGTCCCCGTCGGCCATGCGATGATCCGCGGCGGCCACTACGACCACTACCACTCCTGGGCCGTCGCCTGGCACGAACTGTTCTCCAGCGGCGAACAAGGCGTGCGCGTGCCGCGCTACGACAGCAAGGAGGTGCGGCTCGCGCAATCCCTGATCCAGGCCGGCGGCAACCTTCACCTCAACCAGGGCGCGCAGAACGGCAAGCGGGCCCGAGTATCCAACCAGGGCCGCATCGAAGCGGTCGGCCTGGCACTCGTCGACGGCGATGTCGAGAACGCATCGCTGCACCTGAGCCTGTCCGTGGACGAGTACCTGCGCCGGGCGCTGGCCGAGCCCATCTTGCTGCAGGTCTCGGACAGCCGCGCCCAACATGTCGCGCCGACGTCCTGGCGGTTCCCTACGCTTTACCAGCTCCTCGAATTCCTGCTGTCGGACAATGCTCCCAAGTACATCTGGGGCTACTACCGCACTTGGCCCGAGTGGATCTTCCACACCCTGCGCAATCTCGACCTGGGCTATGTCGGCGCGCCCGACCCGACGGCACCGCCGGTGCCCCGCCCGCCCGTACTCGACCCGCAGGCCAAGGCGAGCACCACCCCGGCCGCCCAGGCGCTCGTCGCGCAATACCACAAGGACCTGGCCGAATACGCCACGGCGCTCGAGGCCGCGCAGCGAGCCGAGGCGATACGAACCGCGCGGCAGCGCGTGGACGGGGCGCTGCGAGCCCGCTACGGCGAGAAGCTGGCGCAGCTGGAGACCCGCACCCCCGAGGTGGATGCGGCGGTCGCCGCACTGGCGCAGACGATTTTCGACGCACGCGCCAAGCCCGCCGCCGAGGTCGAGAAACTGATCGCCGCCGCCCTTTGCTCCCCCCGGGCGCAGGCCTGCGCCGCCGGCACCACGCGTATCGCGCAACTGCTCGACCAGGCCTCCCTGCCGCCCAGGCGGCCTGCCGTGGCGCTGTTCGCCCAGGCCATGGCGGCGGTGCTCGGGCCGGACTGGCGCGGCCCGGTCGGGCACGCCACCCTGATGGCGCGCTACGCCGACTTCAAGCGTCGCGTCGCCACCCAGGGACGCGCAGCCGGCGGCGAACTGGCCTTCTATCCGGCGCAACAGACCGTGCTGGCCGGCGGGGCCGGCCTGGTGCTGTCGGGCGGGCGCGTCACCAATGGCGAGAACGTCGCCGGCCTGCTGGCCCGGAACATGACCGTGCACATCGGCGAACAACGGATCGAGACGCCGCGCGGCTCCATCGACGCGATCCGCCATCCCGACGCCGGGCCTGCGGTGACAGTCAAGGACAGCATCCACGCCCTGCTGGAAAACCGGCGCCTGTTCGCGCGCACCGCGCCGGCGCGCGCCGCCGCCGGGCCAGGCGGGCCCGACGTGCCGGCCACGCCGCCCGGCCTGCCCCAACCCCTGTACGAAACGCGCCTGAGCTATCTCGACCAAAGCCACTATTACGGCTCCCAGTATTTCTTCGACCTGATCCGCTACCGGCCGGACCGGCCACTGCGGACCATCGGCGACAATTATTTCGAGACCCAGCTGATCCGCGAACAGATCTCGCGCGCCATGGGCGGCCACGAATACCGCAACGCCGTACGCGGCCTCGCACTGGTGCAGTCGCTGATGGATGCGGCGCCGCTGGCGGCCGCCGAGCTGGGGCTGCGCGTGGGCCAGGCGCCGACCGCCGAACAGTTGGCGCGCGCCACCCGCGACTTCGTGTGGTACGTACGGGAAACGGTCGACGGCCAGGAGGTGCTTGTGCCGCGGGTATACCTGACGCGAGCGACGCGGACGGCCGCCAGCGCCACGCGCGAGGCCGGCGGCGCGCTCATGGCGTCGGCGGGCACGGTGCTCGCCGACACCGGCGGCGCGGCGATCGAATCCGGCAATGCGGCATTCCTCGGCAAGGACGTCATCCTGGATGCTGCGGGCGGCGCTGTCCGCCTGATCAACGACAAAGGTATCGCCGGCGGCGCGCGCGCGCTGGGCACGCTGGCCATACGTGGCGGCGACATCGCGATACAGGGCGGCCTGCTGGACGCCGCGCAGGCCTATCTCACGGGCGAGCGGGTCAGCCTGGCCGCCAGCGCGCGCTACGATGCGCACGGCCGGCTGGTATCGCGCCACGACGCGCGCCTGAACGGCCGCGCCGATGCCGCGGGCCTGTTGTACATTGCCGCCAAACGGCTGGACAGCGCCGGCGCGACGCTCTCGGGCGACCATGTCCGCCTGGAGGCGGACAAGGTCCGGCTGGGCGGCCTGTATGACGTCGACAGCAGCTACTCGCAAACCAGCAGGTACGGCCTGGGCAAGGCTTGGTGGCTTCTGTCCTCGCAAACGGAAACCGCCACGGCCAGCCACGCGCGCTTCCAGGGCACGACGCTGGAGGGCGCGATATTGAGCGGGCGCGCCACGGACATGGATATCGAGGGCGGCAGCGCCCGCTTCCAGCAGACCGACCTGCGGGTCGCGCACGATTTCAAGGCTCGCGCCGCCGCCGATTACGCGTACGCCGAGCGCGCAAAGCGGGTCGATCAACTGTTCCTCAGATTATCCGCCGGCGCCGGCGGCTACGAGGCGGGCATCGACCTGAGCGCGCAAGGCGGCCTGCAAGCGCACGCCGGGCGGGGCCAGACCGCCGGCGCCCATGCCTCGGTCGGGTTCGAATCGACGCGCGAATACGAAAGGTCGCGCACGACCCAGTATCGCAATGCCGATCTCAAATTCGGCGCGGGCTTGCTGGCGGTGGGCAACACGGCCGATCTGGGCGGCGCCGACATCAACCGCGACCGCTACGGTCAGGGCGCGAGCACGGCGTCGGATGCCATCCCCGGCGATTTGCTGCGCATCCGCGCCGCGCGCGTGGCCGCCACCAAGTATCTCGACGTCACCGACAGTCTCACGGCCAGCAGTTACCTGCGCGCCAGCATCGATGGCGCGCTGACCTCGAGCGTGGCGACCGCCGCCACCCGCCTGGGCGATACGCTGGCCGAGGCCCGGCAGGAAAACAGCCAGGTGCACGCCGGCCAGATGGCCCTGCAAATGGCGGGCGAAGCGACACAGCTCGCGACCGCCGACACCGCGGCGCTCAGCATCAGCGCAACCTTGGCGGCGGGTTACGCCGACTCGCACAGGAATACGCAGACCGAGAACACGAACTACTTCGGCGGCAACCTCGACATCCGGGCCACCGAACAGGACATCGACCTGGCCGGAACGAAGTTCAGCGGCGCCGACTGGCTGGCGCTGTCGGCCCGGCGCGACATCAACGCCCGCGCTGCCGTAAGCCGCTACCAGGAGTCGGGCGAACAGCACGACCTCCAGCAGCACCAGACCGTCAACGCCGGCGCGAACGCCATGCAGGCCGCGGCAGGCGTCGGCGTAACCGCGGGCCTGAGCGGCTCGCACATGGTCCGCCACGGCGCCGGACAGACTTACGAAGGCTCGGCGCTGCGCGCCACGCAGCTGCACCTACAGGCGCGCGACCTCAATCTCGACGCATCGATGGCCCAAGCGACCCGCATGGACCTGCATGTGGCGCGCGACCTGAAGGCCATCTCGCGGCAGGACGAGCAGCGATTCGATCAGACCGGCGGCAACTGGGAGGTCTCGCTGGGCGCGGCGATCCAGAACCGGACGCTCGTGGCGCCGGTCGGTACGATCGGGGCGGGCGTGCGGCACGAGCACGACTACCAGGCCTTGACGCGAAACGGCCAGGCGGGCCTGCTGGCCTCCCAGGGCCTGCGCGCGACGGTGGGGCGAGACGCCCGGCTGCGCGGCGCTATCATCGCCGATGCGTCCAACCAGGGCGGCATGGACATCGCCGGCCGGATTCACGCCGAGGCCCTGCATGACTATCGCGACAAGGATGGATTCGAGACCGGCGCGAGCGTCGGCATATCGTCGACCACGCTCAACCCCACCCTCTCATTGACGCTGGGCCGCCCGGCCGTCGAACAATACCGGGCCCTGCGGCAGGCCACCATTGCCATGGGCGCCGCGCCGGGCGCGCCACGCTATACCGCGCGGGGCGGCGTGTCGGGCCGGTTGAATACCGACTCCGGCCAGGCCGTCGTCGTACAGCGCGCCGAGCGCTGGGCATCGGCGCGCACCGAGTTCTCGTTCGACCAGCCATCGCGCCGCGACAAGGCCGACAGCGGCTCCCCTGGCGCGCGACCTGCCCACCCGGGCGCTGCAAAAGCGCCCGCGCCGCCGCTCGCGCGCCCATTGACAAGCGTCCTGGCAGGCCCATCCCCGACAAGCCCGACGGCCAAGCCGGCGGCGGCGCCCGGCATCGTCGCGCAACCGGCCATCGCTTCGCCAGGCCGCGACGCCCCCAAGCCGGCCCCCTACGCCAACCGGGTCATCGTCCAGCTGGCGCAGGACGACGTTGCCACCCAGGCCGCGCAGGCGCTGTTTCACAAGCATGCGCAGCAGTCCGACTGGTACCGGCAGGCGGACGACGGCAGCCTGCACCCCGTGCATCCGTTGCGCGCGGCCGCGGCCGGCCCTACCAAGATCCAGCTCGTCGGCCACGGCTCGGCGGACCGGCAAGCCTTGAGCGGGCACGACGGCCATGCCGTCGCCGGCATCGTCCAGCAACTGCGGGAGCGCCTGCCGCCCGCTGCGGCGCTGGCAAAGGTGGCGCTGGTGGGCTGCGACACGGACTGCGCCAGCGGCGCCAGCCTGCGCGGCGATGTCGCGCAACGCCTGGCGGCCGACGGGGCGCAACCGGCGCCTGCCGTAAGCGGCTACATCGGCCGCCTCGAGGTTGACGCCGCGGGCCGCAAGCACGCCGTGGCGCAGGGCGGCCTGGGCGACGTGGATCCCGAGGCGCGCGCGCAAGGCACGCAGCCCGTGCCACGGGTGTTTTCCCACGGCCCCGTCAACATCGCGCAAAGCGGGCAGGCCCGGCAATTGGTCATCGATGGCCACGGCAGCTGGGTGCGGCCCGACCGCGCCGTCGCGCCCAGCTACAGCGGCACGGTGCGCCTGCCAGCCGGCACACGCATGCATTTCTACTCGGACGACGGACAGATGGTCAGCGCGATTCCATTGCGCAATATCCCCGACAATCCGGAGCGGGCCTGGCACGCGCAGCCGTTCAGCGAGCGGATTTCCGCCGAGCGCATACGGCGCGTGGCCAACGCGGCCAAGGTGCCGTTCGACGTCGCGCGCCAGGGGTTCGAAACCTCGACCCAGGTACGGGAAATCGCCGCGCCGGGCACCGCGGTCAAGAACTACCTGCTCACGCCGATCGATCCGCAGCGCGATGCCGCCCTGGCGTTCCACCAGTCGCGCAGCCAGGCCGACGTGGATCTCGCGTCAGCGGCGCCCGGCAAGGGCGCATTGTTGTCGGACCTGCTGCTTGCCGTCGCGGCCTCCGGACATTCGTACCCCCTGATCCATTACACCTGCTGCCGGGGAGAGTTCCAGCGGCCCGGATCGGATACCCCGAGTCCGCAACTGCCGCCGCACGAATTGCTGATCCGATCCTGGCTGGCCAGCTCGGCGCCCGTGCACGCCCTGCCCCTGCCGCCCTCGTCGCGCGGGACACTGCCCGGCGCCGACCCCTACGCGCTGCGCAGCATCGTGCAGCTCGGCACGGACGCGGCGACGGCACGAGCGGCCGCGGCGCTGCATGGAAAGCACCCCGCCAACAGCAACTGGTATCTCCAGACCAGGGATGGCGGGCTCGAGCCCGTACGCCAGGCTGCCGGCCCGGCCGCCGGCCCGCACAAGGTCCAGTTCGTCGGCCACGGCGACGTCTACCATGGCGTGCCGCTATTGGGCGGCAACGCCGCGGCAACGCTGGCGGACCTGCTGAACCAGGTGGAACAGCACAGCCCGGCCGGCGCCCGGTTGGACAAAATCGCGCTGGTAGGCTGCGACACCGACTGCACAGGCCGCCCCAGCCTGCGCGAACCCTTCCGGCAGTCGCTAGCCACCCGCCCCGACGCGCCCGCCCTGACCGTCACGGGCTACATCGGACGCATCGACGTCGACAGCGCGGGGCGCAAGCGCCGCGTCGCCACGGGCGGCCTTGGCGATCGGCCGCCCGCCGACGAGCCTGCCTCGCCGCGTCCGCCCGCGCAGCCCGCGGCGCCCGGCTCTGGCGCGGCCACGCCCTCCTCCGCCCCGTCCGCGCCCGTGGCGGCGCGGCTGTTCACGCATGGCCCCATCACACTGTCGCAAAGCGAAAACGCCCGCCAACTGCTCATCCAGGGCCACTCCGGCTGGACCCGTCCGCCGGCCGGAACGTCCGGCGCCGGCGAGATCCCGGCGGGCTGGCTGCGGCTGCCGTCCGGCACCCGCATGCACTTCTACAGCGTGGACAACCAGCAGACATCGGGCGTGCCGGTACAGGCGATTCCACGCAATCCCGAACTGGCCTGGCTAGGCCGGCCGTTCGTCAGGGAATTCCCCGCCTCGGTCATCCGCCAATTCGCCCATGCGCGGCAGGCGCCGTTCGACGTGGCCCGCGCGGCGCTGGTCGAAAGCACGCGCGTGCAGGAAGTGGCCGCCGCCGGCGCGCTGGTCAAGAACTACAGGCTCGCCCCCGCGATCGACCCGCTGGTCACCGGCGTCGAGCAATTCCACGCGCAACGGCGCCAGGGCGATGTGGACATGGCCGTCGCGCGCGAGCGCGCCAGTTTGTCCGACGTACTGGCCGCCATCGAGGCGTCCGGCCATCATTATCCGCTGCTGCATTTCACCTGCTGCCGCGGCGAGACCGCCCCGCCCGGCGCGCCGCCCGATGCCGTCGCGCCTCCCTTGGCGCCGGTTTCGGCGCGCTATCTGCAGCAATGGCGCGAGCGCTCCGGCGTGGCGCAGCCGCGTCCGCCCACGCCCCTCGGCGCGGAGCCGCCCGTGCATGGGCCGGACCGCTATGGCCACCGGACCATCGTCCAGCTGGGCAGCGACGCGCTGACCGAAACGGCCGCACGCCGCCTGTTCCGCAAGCATGCCGGCAATGCCAGCTGGTACAGCCAGGACGCGAGCGGCCAGCTGGCACAAGTGCGGGCCCCCGCCGCGCCCGCCACCGGCCCGCAGAAAATCCAGTTCGTCGGCCACGGCAGCATACTGGAAGGCATGCCGCTGCTGGGCGGCAACAATGCCGCGCAACTGGCGCGGATGCTGCCGGCCATCCGGCAGGGGCTGCCCGCCACGGCCCGGGTGGAGAAAATCACCCTGGTCGGCTGCAACACCGGCTGCGCGTCGCGCGCCAGCCTGCGCAACCTGCTGAACCATTACCTGATCACCACGGCCGGGCTGAGCGCGGAGGTCAAGGGCTACGCCGGCCGGGTCGACGTGGACGCTGCCGGCCACAAGCAGATCGTGGAACAGGGCGGCCTGGGCAATACGCCGCCGCCCGAAGCCGCGCCCGCGCCGCGTGTATTCCGGCACGGCAACGTCACCCTGTCGCAAAGCGGCGAAGCGCGGCAATTGACGATCGTCGGACACGGGTTCTGGCCCCGCCCCGGGCCCGCGGATCAGCCTGACGGCGCGTCCCCGCCCGGCTGGGTACGCCTGCCCGCGAACACGTCCATGTATTTCTACTCGAGGGAAAACCAGCTGGTCGGCGGCCTGCCCAGCCAGGCCGCGCTGCGCGCGCCCATGCTGGCCGCACAGGGCCAGGGCGCCGCGGAGCTGTTCTCGCGTGCCGTGATCCGCGGGTTCGCGCACCGGCATCAGCTGCCCTTCGACGTCGCCCGCCACACCCTCGTGGGCGCGACCCGCCCTCAGGATATCGGCGAACCCGGCGCGCTGATCAAGGACTACGTGGTCAGCCCCGCGCCCGAGACCGGACTCGGCGCCATCGAGGATTTCCATGCCGCCCGCCAGCAGCCGGACATGGATCTCGCACAGGCTGCGCCAGGCTCCGAAATCAGGCTGTCTGAAATATTGCAGGCCGTGGCCCAGTCCGGCGTCCGATACGACCTCATCCACTATGCATGCTGCCGCGCGGAAATCCCGGCTACCGATACGCCGACGCAGCAGGTCGCCACGCCGGTGCCGGCGCCGGCGCCGGACAAGCTGGTCATGCAGCAGTGGCATTCCGGCGCTGGCGCGGCACGCCCGCCTTCGCCGCAAGCGCAGGCGCAGGCGCCATACGGGCCCGACCGCTACGCCCATCGCGTCATCGTGCAACTGGGCTCCGACACGGTCACCGAATCCGCCGCGCGCAGGCTGTTTCGCAAACACGCGGCGACCTCGCTCTGGTACGGCCAGACCCTGGAAGGCACCCTGATGTTGAAACAGGGAGACGACACGCCGGCGGCCGGCCCGCTGAAGATCCAGTTCGTGGGCCACGGCGGCCCGCGCTACAGCATGCCGTTACTGGGCGGCAATACGCCCGCCGAACTGGCGCAGATGGCCAGCACGATCCAGCATGCCGGACCGCCCTCGCAGCTGGAAAAAGTGACGCTGGTCGGCTGCCAGACCGATTGCGTCGCGCGTCCCAGCCTGCGCAAGCTGTTCTCCACTGCCCTGGCCACGGAACACGGCCTGACGCCGGCGGTCACGGGCTACACCGGCAGGGTCGACGTGGATGCAGCCGGCCGCAAGCGCATCGTGGAGCAAGGCGGATTGAACGAGCCGCGGGCGCAGGCGGGTGCATCGACGGCGGCGCCGAACCGGATCGTGCAGTCGGTGGCGCACGGCGTCGCGTTGTCGCAAAGCGGCCAGGCGCGCCAATTGGTGGTATTGGCGCATGGCGGCTGGAAGGACAAGACGACGTCGCGGTATCTCAGGCGCGTCCGGGGCGACGGCTATACCGAGCTGCCGGCGAACACGCGCATCGACTACTACACCGAAGACGGCATGCCGACCAAGGGATTCGCGGTATACCAGGAAGTCACCGCGCGCGCGAACGACGCCTACACAGGACTGCAACCGGCCCTGGCCATATCGCCGGCGGATCTCGAAGCACTGGCGCGCATGCGCAATACAAGCCCGCAGGCCTTGACCGATGCCATGCTCGCCAGCGCCGTCGGCAGGCGCGAATCCCTCATCGGGGCGGCCACGATGAAGGATTACGCCTTGTACTACCACGAGCAGTTCGCCCTGGACTTCCTGCGCCGGCACAACGCCGACGGCAGCAGCGCGGATGTGGACCTGGCCATCATCACCGAGCCGACGCACAAGCGCCATCTGTCGGATGTGCTGAAAGCGGCGAAAGAAAGCGGCGCGCACTACGACGTCGTGCATTTCGGCGCGTGCCGGGTGGGCCGCTGCCGCAACGCCGCGGCCGAGATGGGCGCGAGCGCCACCTCGCACCCGTCGCCATGACGAGATCGTGGCGCCGCGGGCCTACTTGCCGGCGCTCAGCGACGCGCGCCGGCGTTCGCGCACCGCATGGGCCAGGCGCTCCAGCACCTGCACCGAAGCATCCCAGTCGATGCAACCGTCGGTGATGCTCTGCCCGTACGTCAAGGCCTGGCCGGGCACCAGGTCCTGGCGGCCGCCCAGCAGATGGCTTTCTATCATCAGGCCCACGATGCGGGCATCGCCCTGCTCGATCTGGTTGGCCACATCATCGACCACCAGCGGCTGATTCTCGGGTTTCTTGCTGCTGTTGGCGTGGCTGGCGTCGATCATGATGCGCTGGGCCAGGCCGGCCTTGGCCATGTCCTGGCAGGCCGCTTCGATGCTGGCGGCATCGTAGTTGGGCGCCTTGCCGCCGCGCAGAATGACGTGGCAGTCCTCGTTGCCCGCGGTCGAGACGATGGCCGAATGCCCGCCCTTGGTCACCGAGAGGAAATGGTGCGGTTGCGAGGCGGCCTTGATGGCGTCGACGGCGATCTTCACATTGCCGTCGGTGCCGTTCTTGAAACCGACAGGACACGACAGGCCGGAAGCCAGCTCGCGGTGAACCTGGCTTTCGGTCGTCCGCGCCCCGATCGCCCCCCACGACACCAGGTCGGCGATGTACTGCGGGGTAATCATGTCGAGGAACTCGCAACCCGCCGGCAGGCCGCGGCTGTTGATGTCCAGCAGCAGTTCGCGCGCCACGCGCACGCCCTTGTTGATATCGAAGCTGCCATCCAGGTCGGGGTCGTTGATCAGGCCCTTCCAGCCCACGGTGGTGCGCGGCTTTTCGAAGTAGACGCGCATCACCACCTCGAGATCGGCGGCCAGGCGGTCGCGCACCGGCTTGAGGCGATCCGCGTATTCGAGCGCCGCCTTGGTATCGTGGATCGAGCAAGGGCCGATCACGACGATCAGGCGGTCATCCATGCCATGCAGGATGCGATGCATGCCCTGGCGGGCGGCGTAGACGATTTCAGAAACATCCTTCGAGCACGGAAACTCGCGCATGACATGCGCGGGAGGATTCAGCTCTTTGATTTCACGGATACGAAGGTCATCGGTATTGTGCGACACGGCACGGCTCCTGGGGTTGCCCGCCAGACTGACGGCAAGAAAAAAGCCGCCAGCTATGCTGGCGGCTTTTTCGGGGATTCTTTACCAAACTTCAGTTAACACGCGTCCCTTCCTCCGCCAGCGGCTTCAGAAACCAAAAATAAAAGTAAAAAGCGGGGGACGCAAATTTCATAGCGGTAGACTCTAGCACAAAAAAAACCGCGCGTCACCACGCGATTTTTCCAGGCCAGGGACGGCGATACGTCCCTGGCATCCTTCAGGCGGTACCGCCCACGGTCAGGCCTTCCATGCGCAGAGTCGGCATGCCGACTCCTACCGGCACGCTCTGGCCGTCCTTGCCACAAGTGCCGACACCCGAATCCAGGCGCATGTCGTTGCCGATCAGGCTGACCCGATTCATGGCGTCCGGCCCATTGCCGATCAGGGTGGCGCCCTTGACCGGGTAGGTGACCTTGCCGTTTTCGATCATGTAGGCCTCGGAAGCCGAGAACACGAACTTGCCGTTGGTGATGTCGACCTGGCCGCCGCCGAAGTTCACGGCATACAGGCCGCGCTTGACCGAAGCGATGATTTCCTCGGGCGGCGTGGCGCCGCCCAGCATGTAGGTATTGGTCATGCGCGGCATCGGCAGGTGCGCGAACGATTCGCGCCGGCCGTTGCCCGTTGCGGCGGTCTTCATCAGCCGGGCATTGAGCGTGTCCTGCATGTACCCGCGCAGGATGCCATCTTCGATCAGTACGTTGCGCTGGGTGGCGTTGCCTTCGTCGTCGATGTTCAGCGACCCGCGCCGGTCGGGCAAGGTGCCGTCGTCGATCACGGTCACGCCGGGCGAGGCCACGCGCTCGCCGATGCGGTCGGAAAACACGCTGGAGCCCTTGCGGTTGAAATCGCCTTCCAGGCCATGGCCGACCGCCTCGTGCAACAGGATGCCGGGCCAGCCCGAGCCGAGCACCACGGTCATCTCCCCGGCCGGCGCCGCACGCGCCTCCAGGTTGACCAAGGCCTCGTGCACCGCGCGCTCGACGTAGTCGCGCAGGATGTCGTCGGTGAAATAGGCCAGCCCCGTGCGGCCGCCGCCGCCCGCATGCCCCATTTCGCGACGGCCGTTGCGCTCGGCGATCACGGTCAGCGACAGGCGCACCAGCGGCCGCACGTCGGCGGCCAGGCGGCCGTCGCTGCCGGCCACCAGCACGACGTCGTATTCGGCGCCCAGCCCCGCCATCACCTGGATGACGTGCGGGTCGCGCGCGCGCGCCATGCGCTCGATGCGTTCGAGCAGGGCGACCTTGTCGGCCGCCGTCAAGGTGACCAGCGGATCGATGTCGGCATAAAGGCTGCGGCCGTCGACCGGCGGCACCTGCGCCGCCACCTTGACCTTGCCCGCACCCTGGCGGGCAATGCCGCGCACCGTGCGCGCCGACGACAGCAGCGCGTCGGCCGACAGGCTATCGGAATAGGCAAACGCGGTTTTCTCGCCGCTGACGGCGCGCACGCCCACGCCCTGGCCGATGGAGAAGCTGCCTGTCTTGACGATGCCCTCTTCCAGACTCCAGCCTTCGCTGCGGGTGTACTGGAAATACAGATCGGCGTAATCGACCTTGTGCGTGAATATCTCGCCCAGGGCGCGCGCCAGATCCGCTTCGGTCAACCCCCAGGGGTCGAGCAGCAGGGTCTTGGCGGTGGCCAGGGCGGAAATGGCGGGATCTATCAATTTCATGGAATTCCGTCTATAGAACGCGATGACGCAGGGCAGGCAGGCTGGCGCGTACCTCAGCCAGGCGCGCAGCCTCTATGGTACCGCCGATGACGCCCGGCCCCTCGGGTAAAACGTCCAGCACCTGCCCCCAGGGGTCGACCAGCATGGAATGGCCCCAGGTGCGCCGTCCGGTCGGATGCCGCCCGCCTTGCGCCGGCGCCAGCACATAACACTGGTTTTCGATGGCGCGGGCACGCAGCAGGAGCTCCCAGTGAGCCTGGCCCGTGGTGTAGGTGAAGGCGGCCGGCACCAGGATCAGGTCGACCGTACCCATGGCACGGTACAGCTCGGGAAAGCGCAGGTCGTAGCACACCGACAATCCGACCCGCCCGCACGGGCCATCGAATACCTGCACCTCTTTGCCGGGCCGGATGGCAATTGCCTCGTCATACGATTCGGCGCCGCGCTGGAAATTGAATAAATGGATTTTGTCGTAGCGCGCCGCCGGCTGGCCGCCGGGTCCGTATACAAAAGTTGTATTGAATACGCGCTGCGGGTCCGGGCTGGTTAATGGCAAGGTACCGCCCGCCACCCATATTCCATATTGGGATGAAATATTTGAAAGAAAGCTCTGAATTTTGCCATAACCACTCTCTTCCTTGATGGCAAGTTTGTCGGTATCGGTATGCCCCATAAAACAGAAATATTCGGGCAACGCAACCAGCCGCGCGCCGTCCTGCGCGGCTTTCCCAATCAATTCAGCAGCTTGCGCCAGGTTTTCATCAACGTCAGGGCCGGAGACCATCTGTATGGCCGCCACGCGGCAGGACGGGGTTGTGTCGGTTCGAGGGTCGCCTGTCATATGAAACAAAAAATTCCTGAGTTGGAAGCACACCGTGCCGGGCAATTTCTGTATTATTGGAAAACAACAATCATATATACCCTTCAGCCGGCGACCGAGTCATTTGAAATAGTTAGGAATAACCATGCCCCGTGAAAACTATGCTGTACTGCAGGCCAAGATAGAGAAAGAAATCACCAAACTCAAGCGCAAGGCGGAAGCCCTGCATACACGGCGCCGCAAGCCCGTGATCGCGTCGATCGTCAAGTCGATGCGTGAATACAATATCACCCCCGAGGAAATCGCCGCCGCCTTCGGTTCGGCCAAATCGGTGCGCGCGCCCAGCGCTCCGGTACGCCGCAAGGCTGGCGCGCCGGTCGCCAAGCGCGCGGTAGCGCCCAAGTACCGCCACCCGCAAACGGGCGAAACCTGGAGCGGCCGCGGCAAGGCGCCGCGCTGGCTGGCTGCCGAAGAAGCCGCCGGCGCCAAGCGTGACAGTTTCCTCATCCGCGACTGAACCGCCCGTTCGTCCCGGAATGCCGGCGCGCCTCAAGGCGCGCCGTTTTTATTGCGCCGCCGCCATCGCCACGGCGGTGCGCCGCGACCGCGCATTCGCTAGCGAGCCAGCGGATACTCGATCTCGCGTTCCGAGCCATTATTGCCCGGGAAATTGTCGAATATTGCCTGCACCAGATACGGCATGGCGCCCAGCAGGTCGTCGCGCCCGCTGGTAATGTACGCGGTCGATCGATAGACTTCGGCGCCGCCGCGCGCGGTATCGCGGATTTCCAGGCTCAGGCTATTGCGATACGCAACGGTGGGCACGTCGACCCATTCCGGCCCCCAATACCCGACGCCACCGCCCCACCAGCGCGGCCCGTAATAACCGCCATAACCGCCGTAGAAATAGGGATCATAGGCGCGCCGCACCATAACCTGGGTCTGCGCGGAGCCATACCGGAAGGACACCGTAAACCGCGCTTTCCGGCCCTCGCGCGCCTCGACCAGGCCGGTGGCGCCGATACCGGCGCGCACCATGTCCTGATAGGACTGATATTCGAGATTGTTGAGTTGCCCGGTTTCAGGCGCGAACTGGTAGGTCTGTCCGGCAACGCCGTCCGGCCATTGCTGGAATGAGGTGACGCGCGCCGACACGCTGGGCGCGGCGCACCCGGCCACCAGCGCCGCGCCCGCCAGCAGGGCCGCCAGCCCGGCCAGCCGCGCCAGGCGCGAATACGCATGAATACTGAACATGACTGCGGCCCTCCAGGCCAGACGCAAACCGGATATTCCTTCGACCGCTGCGCCCGGCGAAGGTTTCATTTGGGTACCTGAGCAATGCGGGGGCATGCGGCGCTGCATCTACAATACCCGCATTGTCCATCATCTGTTTCGTAGGCCATGCGCACAGACACGCCCGTCACCGTATACCGCAAGGATTATCAGCCCTATCCGTATACCATCGCCGACGTGGCGCTGGAATTCGACCTGGATCCCGCCTCGACCACCGTGCGCTGCCTCATGCAGGTGGCGCGCAAGGCCGATGCCCGGGACGATGCGCCGCTGGTGCTGGACGGCGAAGCGCTCGAGCTGGTTTCCATTCGTGTCGACGGCCGCGACTGGGCGCGTGACGGCTATGTCCTGGACGACGCCACCCTGACCTTGCGCGGCCTGCCGCCCAGCGCGGCGGTCGAAATCGTCAGCCGCTGCAGGCCCGCCGCCAATTCCACCCTGATGGGGCTGTATGTCTCCGGCGGCAATTTCTTCACCCAGTGCGAGGCCGAGGGCTTTCGCCGCATTGCCTGGTTCGCCGACCGGCCCGACGTCATGTCGCGTTATCGCGTGACGCTGCGCGCGGCGCCCGATTATCCGGTGCTGTTGTCCAATGGCAATCTGCTGGCCACCGCCACCCTGCCCGATGGCCGCCTGCAGGCGGAATGGGAAGATCCGTTTCCCAAGCCCAGCTATTTGTTCGCGCTGGTGGCCGGCCGCCTGACGCATCGCGAAGAGCGCGTGCGCACCCAATCGGGCCGCGATGTGCTGCTGCAGGTCTACAGCGATCCCGGTTCGGAGAACCGCACCGAATGGGCGCTGGAATCCTTGCGCCACGCGCTGCGCTGGGACGAGTCGCGCTTCGGCCTGGAGCTGGACCTGGACCGCTTCATGGTGGTCGCGGTACGCGACTTCAACATGGGCGCGATGGAAAACAAGGGCTTGAACATCTTCAACGCGGCCTATGTGCTGGCCGACCCGGCCACCGCCACCGACGCCAACTACGAAGGCATCGAATCCGTCATCGGCCACGAATACTTCCACAACTGGACCGGCAACCGCGTCACCTGCCGCGACTGGTTTCAGTTGAGCCTCAAGGAAGGCCTGACGGTATTCCGCGACCAGGAATTCAGCGCCGACATGATGGCGCGCGGCCTGGACGAGCAAGCCGCCGCGAGCGCGCGCGCGGTCAAGCGCATCGACGATGTCGTCACGCTGCGCGCGGCCCAGTTCCCCGAGGATGCCGGCCCGATGGCCCACCCCATCCGGCCCGACAGCTACCAGGAGATCGGCAACTTCTATACCGCCACCGTGTACGAGAAAGGCGCCGAAGTGATCCGCATGCAGCACACCCTGCTGGGCGAGCCGGGATTCCGCGCCGGCATGGACGAGTACTTCCGGCGCCACGACGGACAGGCCGTGACCTGCGACGATTTCGTCGCCGCCATGGAATCGGTCTACGCCGCGCGCAATCCGGGCCGCGACCTGTCGGTGTTTCGCCGCTGGTACAGCCAGGCGGGCACGCCGCGCGTCAGCGTCAAGCTGGATCACGACGCGCAAAGCGGCCGTTGCACCGTCACGCTGACCCAGCGCTGCGCCCCGGTCGGCGTGGAGAAACGCGCCGGAGGCGACTTCGCCAAACAGGCATTCCACATTCCTTTCGCGATCGGCCTGCTCGACGCGCAGGGCCGCGCGCTGCCGCTGCACCTGGACGGCCAGCCGGCGCGCGACACCGTGCTGCTCGAACTGACCGAGGCGCGCGCCAGCTGGACGTTCGAGCAGGTGCCGGACATGCCGGTGCCGTCGCTGCTGCGCGGCTTCTCGGCGCCGGTCATCGTCGAATACGACTGGAGCGACGCCGACCTGGCGCTGCTGTCGGCGCACGACACGGATCCATTCGCCCGCTGGGAAGCAGGCCAGGAACTGGCCACGCGCGAGATCCTCGCGCTGACGGCCAGCCATCAGGCCGGCCAGCCGCTGGCCGTGCGCCCGGCCTTCATCGCGGCCTGGCGCGCCCTGCTGACCGACCCGACGCTGGACGCGGCCTATCGGGCCCGCGCCCTGGCGTTGCCCTCGGAAAAAACCCTGGCCGAGCGCATGGAGCAGATCGACCCGCCCGCCCTGGCCGTGGCGCGCGATTTCCTGCGCGCCGAGGTGGGCCGCCAACTGGCCGCCCCCTGGCGCGCGGCGTTCGACGCCAACCAGACGCCGGGCGCCTACAGCCCGGCGGCCGGCCCGGCCGGCCGGCGCGCGCTGAAGAACCAGGCGCTGAGCCATCTGATGGCCGCCGAAAGCGCGGACGCGCAAGCCCTGGCGCAGGCCCAGTACGACCAGGCCGACAACATGACCGACAGCATGGCGGCTCTGTCGGCGCTGGTGAATTTCGGCGCTCCGGACAGCGCCGCGGCGGCGCTGGCGGCGTTCTACGAACGCTGGCGCGACGACCCGCTGGTCGTCGACAAATGGTTCACGCTGCAGGCCACCGCGCGCTCGACCGACATCGACGCGGTACGCGCCCTCATGGCGCACCCGGCCTTTACGCTGCGCAATCCCAACCGCGCCCGCGCGCTGGTGTTCCAGTTCTGCCTGAACAACGCCCGCGGCATGCATCGCGCAGACGGCCGCGGCTATGACTTCTGGGCCGAGCAGGTGCTCGCCCTGGACGCGCTCAATCCGGAGATCGCCGCCCGCCTGGCGCGCGGCCTGGATAATTGGGCGCGCTTTGCCGAGCCGCTGCGCGGCGCCATGCAGGCCGCGCTGGCGCATGTGCGCGCGCATGCCGGGCTGTCGCGCAACGTACAGGAAATCGTATCGAAAGCCTTGGATCTGGCTGCTTAGGAGCTACTCTTGAAACGTAAAACCCTTACCCAATATCTGGTCGAGCAGCAGCGCTCGGCCCAGGCGCTCGGCCCGGAAGTGCGCCTGCTGATCGAAGTGGTGGCGCGCGCCTGCAAGGCCATCAGCCACGCTGTCAGCAAAGGCGCGCTGGGCGGCGTGCTCGGCAGCTTGGAAAGCGAGAACGTGCAGGGCGAAGTGCAGAAGAAGCTGGACGTGCTGTCCAACGAAATCCTGCTCGAAGCCAACGAGTGGGGCGGCCACCTGGCCGCGATGGCGTCCGAGGAAATGGAAACCATCCATCTGATCCCCAACCGTTATCCCAAGGGCGAGTACCTGCTGCTGTTCGATCCGCTGGACGGCTCGTCCAACATCGACGTCAACGTGTCGATCGGCACCATTTTCTCGGTGCTGCGCGCGCCGCACAGGGTGGCCGGCGCCGACGTCTGCGAGCAGGACTTCCTGCAGCCGGGCAGCCAGCAGGTGGCGGCCGGCTACGCCGTCTACGGTCCGCAGACCATGCTGGTGCTGACCATCGGCAATGGCGTGGTGGGGTTCACGCTGGATCGCGAGATGGGTTCGTGGGTGCTGACGCACGAATCGATGCGCATCCCCGAGGACACCAAGGAATTCGCCATCAACATGTCCAACATGCGCCACTGGGCCCCGCCGGTCAAGCGCTACATCGATGAATGCCTGGCCGGCAAGACGGGCCCGCTGGGCAAGGACTACAACATGCGCTGGATCGCCTCCATGGTGGCCGACGTGCATCGCATCCTGACCCGCGGCGGCATTTTCATGTACCCCTGGGATGCCCGCGAGCCGGGCAAGGCCGGCAAGCTGCGCCTGATGTACGAAGCCAACCCGATGGGCCTGATCGTCGAGCAGGCCGGCGGCGCGGCCATCGACGGCACGGGGCGCATCCTGGATATCCAGCCCGACAAGCTGCACCAGCGCGTGTCCGTGATCCTGGGTTCGAAGAACGAGGTGGAGCGCGTGGGGCGCTACCACGCCGAAGCGCACGCCAGCTAGGGCCGCTTGCGCGAGAAAAGCCCGCCAGCATCGCGCCGGCGGGCTTTTTTTCACGGTTCGGCGGCGGCGGGAAGAGCCTCGCCGAGCCTGGACCGCGAACCCTCGCCTACTTGACCTCCTCGATCGTCTTGACGTCGTCCTTGTTCATCTGGACCTTGTGGCCGTCCTTCTCGTACTCGTAGAAGCCGGTGTCCTCGTTGTACTTCGGCTCGTCGGGCGTCACGACCTGACTGCCATCGCGCTGCTGTACCACCGAGGGCGATGAGCATCCCGCCAACACGCCAAGGCCGGTTACGGCAAAAGCCAGCGTCATGGTTTTCAGGGTCATGGGCAATCTCCAAAGTGACAATGTCGTTTCACTGTAGTGCGCCAGCCCGTCCCGCGCGGTGACCGGATGTGGTCAAAATGCATGGGACTGTAATCGCTGCGTCCCCGTCGCGCATGCCCTGTTTCTCCCCTGTATGGACGGCCATGAAAAGGCAACCCCCGGGCGCCTTGCGGCGGCCGGGGGTTGCCCTTGCAAACAGCCTGCAAGGCGTCTTTACACTTTGGCGTGGGCCTCGATGAAGGCCCGCACCGCCTGCGCGTCGCAGTCCATGAGCGTCACGCGCTGGGGCAGCGATTCGAGGTCGGCCAGGTCAGCCGGCGGCGGCACGGTGCGCCCGAGCGCCGCCTCGATGGTTTCCGCGAACTTGGCCGGCAGGGCCGTCTCGAGCACCAGCATGGGCACGCCCGGCTCGACGAACTGGCGCGCCACCTTGATGCCATCGGCCGTGTGCGGGTCGACCAGCACGCCGGTTTCGTCGAAGGTATTGCGTATGGTCTGCAGGCGGTCGGCGTGCGAGCTGGCGCCGGCCACGAACCCGTAGCGGGTTTCGAACTGCGGCTTGAGCGCCGACAGGTCGAAGCTGCCGTCGCGCGCCAGGTCGGCCCACAGCGACGCCACGCGGCCGGGGTCGCGCCCGACCAGGTCGAACACGAAGCGCTCGAAGTTCGAGGCGCGCGAGATGTCCATCGACGGGCTGGAGGTGGCGTAGGTGTGCTCGGGACCGCGCGGGCGGTAAACGCCGGTGCGGAAGAACTCCTCGAGAACGTTGTTCTCGTTGGTGGCCAGCACCAGGCGGCGGATCGGCACGCCCATGCCGCGCGCGATGTGCCCGGACAGGATGTTGCCGAAATTGCCCGAAGGCACCGCGAACGACACCTCGCCACCCTTGGGCGCGGCACGCAGCCAGCCGTGGAAGTAGTACACCACCTGGGCGGCGATGCGCGCCCAGTTGATCGAGTTGACCGCGCCCAGGCGATAGCGCGTCTTGAACGCCAGGTCGCCGGCCAGCTGCTTGACGATGTCCTGCGCCTGGTCGAACACGCCCCGCACCGCGATATTGTGGATGTTCTCATCCTGCAGCGAGTACATCTGGGCGCGCTGGAATGCGCTCATGCGGCCGTGCGGCGACAGCATGAACACGGCCACGCCCTGCTTGCCGCGCAGCGCGTACTCGGCCGCCGACCCGGTATCGCCGGAGGTGGCGCCGACGATGTTCAGCGTGGTGCCGCGCCGCGTCAGGACGTACTCGAAGACCTGGCCGAGAAACTGCATCGCCATGTCCTTGAAGGCCAGCGTGGGCCCCTCGGACAGGCCCAGCAGCTGCAACCCCTGCCCCAGCTCGCGCACCGGGACGATGTCTTCGCTCTTGAACACGCCCTGCCGGTAGGCTGCGCGCGTCAGCCCGCGCAGGTCCTCGGCCGGGATGTCGGTGGCGAACAGCGACAGCACTTCGAAGGCCAGGTCGGCGTACGAGAGCCCGCGCCAGGACTCCAGCGTGGCCGCGTCGACTTGCGGCAGCTGCTCGGGGATGGCCAGCCCGCCGTCGGGCGCCAGGCCTTCGAGCAGGATGTCGGAGAAACTCTGCGGGGCCATGCCGCCGCGGGTCGAGATGTACTTCATGTGAGGTTTTCCATGCGCAGGCGCGTCACCTTCGAACGCACGAACGGCAGCGCTTCGATGTGCTCGATGGCCTGGTTCACATTGCCTTCGACGGCTTCGTGCGTCAGGAAGATGATGTCGGCGCCGCCGATGCGCGCGGGCTGCTGGATCATCGAACCGATGGAAATCGAGCGGTCGGCCAGGATGCGCGCGATGTCGGCCAGCACGCCGGGCTGGTCGTCGACCCGCATGCGCAGGTAATAGGAGGTGCTGACTTCCTCGATCGACAGGATCTGCAGGTCGGACAGCGCATCGGGCTGGAAGGCCAGGTGCGGCACGCGGTGGCCAGGGTCGGCCGTGTGCAGGCGGGTCACGTCGACCAGGTCGGCCACCACCGCCGACGCGGTGGGCTCTTCGCCGGCGCCCTGGCCATAGTACAGCGTGGGCCCCACGGCATCGCCGCGCACCAGCACGGCGTTCATGGCGCCCTCGACATTGGCCAGCAAGCGCTCGGCCGGCACCAGCGTCGGATGCACGCGCAGCTCGATGCCATCGACGCGCCGCTTGGTGATGCCCAGCAGCTTGATGCGATAGCCCAGGCGCTCGGCGTGGGCGATGTCCTCCTGGGCCAGTTGCGTGATGCCCTCGACATAGGCCTTGTCGAACTGGACCGGCACGCCGAAGGCCAGCGAGGCCAGCAGGGTCAGCTTGTGCGCGGCGTCCACGCCTTCGATGTCGAAGGTGGGGTCGGCCTCGGCGTAGCCCAGGCGCTGCGCCTCGGCCAGCACGTCGGCGAACGGCAGCCCGCGGGCGCGCATTTCGGACAGGATGAAATTGGTGGTGCCGTTGATGATGCCGGCCACCCATTCGATGCGGTTGGCGGTCAGGCCTTCGCGGATCGCCTTGATGATGGGCACCCCGCCGGCCACCGCGGCCTCGAACGCCACCATGACGCCGCGGGCCGAAGCGGCGGCGAAGATCTCGTTGCCGTGCTTGGCCAGCAGCGCCTTGTTGGCGGTGACGACATGCTTGCCCTGGGCAATGGCTTCGAGCACCAGCTCGCGCGCCAGCGTATCGCCGCCGATCAATTCGACCACGATGTCGACCGCCGGATCGCGCACCAGGGCAAAGCCGTCGGTCGAAATCTCGACGCCATCCCCGACGCGGCTGCGCGCCTTGGCCACGTCGCGCACGGCGATGCGGCTGACTTCGATGCGCCGTCCGGCGCGCCGTGCGATTTCTTCGGCATTACGCGCCAGCACCGCCCAGGTGCCGCCGCCCACCACGCCCAGGCCCAACAGGCCCACCTTCATCGGATTCATTTAAGCAAACCGTCCTTGCGGAACATATCCTTGATGCCGCGCACCGCCTGCCGGGTGCGCTGCTCGTTTTCGATAAGAGCGAAGCGTACGTACTCGTCGCCATACTCGCCGAAGCCGATCCCGGGGGACACGGCCACCTTCGCATCCGACAGGACACGCTTGGCGAACTCCAAAGAACCCATCGCCCTGTAGGGCTCGGGGATCTGCGCCCAGATATACATGGACGCCTTCGGGATCTCCACATTCCAACCTGCCTCGTGCAGGCCGCGCGCCAGCACGTCGCGGCGGCGCTGGTATTGCGCCACGATCTCGTTGACGCAATCCTGCGGGCCGTCCAGCGCCGCGATCGAGGCCACCTGGATCGGCGTGAACGTGCCGTAGTCATGGTAGCTCTTGATGCGCGCCAGCGCGCCGACCAGCTCGCGGTTGCCGACCATGTAGCCGATGCGCCAGCCGGCCATGTTGTAGCTCTTGCTCATGGTGAAGAACTCGACCGCCACGTCGCGCGCGCCGGGCACCTGCATGATGGACGGCGCGACATAGCCGTCGAAACAGACGTCGGCGTAGGCCAGGTCGTGCACCACCAGGATGTCGTGCTCCTTGGCCAGCGCGACCACGCGCTCGAAGAACGACAGGTCGACGCACTGCGCGGTCGGGTTGCTGGGAAAGCCCAGGATCATCATCTTGGGCTTGGGAATCGACTCGCGCACGGCGCGTTCGAGTTCCTCGAAGAAGTCGATGCCGGGCGTCATGCGCACCGAACGGATGTTGGCGCCCGCGATCACCGCCCCGTAGATGTGGATCGGGTAGCTCGGGTTGGGCACCAGCACCGTATCGCCGCGATCCAGCGTCGCCAGCATCAGGTGCGCCAGGCCCTCCTTCGAGCCGATGGTGACGATGGCTTCCGAATCCGGGTCGAACTCCACCGCGTAGCGGCGCATGTACCAGTCGCAAATCGCCTTGCGCAGGCGCGGGATGCCCTTGGAGACCGAATAGCCGTGCGTATCGGGCCGGGTCGAGGCCTCGACCAGCTTGTCGACGATGTGCTGCGGCGTCGCGCCATCGGGGTTGCCCATCGACATGTCGATGATGTCCTCGCCGCGCCGTCGCGCCGCCATCTTGAGCTCGCCGGTAATATTGAACACGTACGGCGGCAAACGCTCGATGCGGGAGAACTTCCTCATGATGGGAATCCTAAAGGGCGACAGAAAGAGGGGCGGGAAAAGGCCGCGCGCGGCCGGCGCGCCGCAAGATTGCAGCGCAACAAAACCCTGTAATCTAGCGCAAGCCCGCCCGCCCGGCAAATGGACATTGATCCGTCCCCGCCGGCCCCGTGGATACCCTGCAACATGCTGTCATGCCGATGCGCTATTATCGGAACCACATAGTCGGAGTTTTTATTGAAGCTGCATACCGATCCTGCGACGGCGCTGAATACCGTCACCGCCTATGGTGACGGCTACATCGAAGTCAACCAGGTCCGCTTTTCCCACGCCATCGCCTTCGCGCCCGAAGGCCCGGTCGCAAGCTGGCCGGTCCAGCGTCCGGCCGACATTACCGCCTCCCTCCTGCAACAAGCCGCCGGTCTGGCCGAGGTCGTCCGCGATCCGCTGGCATTCCTGGACGAGCCCGAGGCAGGCGCCGGCGCGCGCCCGGCCAACGCCCCCGAAGTGCTGCTGGTAGGCACCGGCAGGCGCCAGCACCTGCTCGGCCCCGAGCAGGTGCGCCCGCTGCTGGCAATGGGCGTGGGCGTCGAGGCGATGGACACCCAGGCCGCCGCCCGTACCTACAACATTCTGATGGCCGAGGGCCGACGCGTCGTCGTCGCCCTCCTTCCCGACGGAGACTCCTAGCGATGACCCCGCTGATAGGCAAACCCGCCCCGCTGTTCACAGCGGAAAGCACCATCGGCCCCGTGAGCCTGGACCAGTGCCAGGGCCGCGCGGTCGTGCTGTATTTCTATCCCAAGGACAACACGCCCGGCTGCACCACCGAAAGCCAGGACTTTCGCGACCTGTACGAGGACTTCCTGGCCGCCAGCACCATCGTGCTGGGGGTATCGCGCGACTCGCTCAAATCGCACGAGAATTTCAAGACCAAGTACGAGCTGCCCTTCCCGCTGATCTCCGACGCCGACGAAACCGTGTGCAATCTGTACGGCGTCATCAAGCAGAAGAACATGTACGGAAAACAGGTGCGCGGCATCGAACGCAGCACCTTTCTGATCGACGCCTATGGCGTGCTGGTGCAGGAGTGGCGCGGGGTGAAAGTACCCGGCCACGCCAAGGAAGTCCTGCAAGCCGCCAAGAGCATCGGCTAAGCCTATATTGCCCATTGTCAGGCGCCCCAAGCCGGCTCACACAGGAGAGTGACACCTATGCCGCTTCCGAAGTTGCCCAATCGTCCCGCAGCCATCCTGACCTTCCCTTCGGGCGATACCGCCCGCGCCAAGGCAGCACGTACCAACAGCAAACCCGCGGTCGCCGGCAACACTGACGAGCCATTGTTGCAGCCCGAACTCGCCGGCCTGGCGCCGGCGCGCAAGGCGCAGCAGAAGGCGCCGGCGCGCCCGGTGGCAGCGCCGGCGCCCGCGCCCGCCCCGGCCCCCGCGCCGGCGGCCAATCGCCCCGCCGCCAGGCCGGCGCCCGCGCGCAAGCCCCGTGCACGGACCGACAGCGCGGCGCGCAAGCTGTTCGTGCTGGACACCAATGTGTTGCTGCACGACCCCTCGTCGCTGTTCCGCTTCGAGGAACACGACATCTTCCTGCCCATGATGACGCTGGAAGAACTGGACCACCAGAAGAAGGGCATGTCGGAAGTGGCGCGCAACGCGCGCCAGGTCAGCCGCTCGCTCGATTCGCTGGTGCAGGATGCCGACAACCTGGATGACGGCCTGGCGCTCAATGCCCTGGGCAACAAGGACGCCACGGGGCGCCTGATGTTCCAGACCACCGCCATCCACAGCACGCTGCCGTCCGACCTGCCCATGGGCAAGGCCGACAACCAGATCCTGGGCGTGGTGCGCGCGCTGCAGGAACGCCACCCGCAGCGCGAGGTCGTGCTGGTGTCCAAGGACATCAACATGCGCCTGAAGGCCCGCGCGCTGGGCATGGCCGCCGAGGACTACTACAACGACCACGTCCTGGAAGACACCGACCTGATGTATTCCGGCGTGACGCAGCTGCCGGAAGACTTCTGGAACAAGCACGGCAAGGACGTGGAATCCTGGCAACAGGGCGGCACGACCTTCTACCGCATCCGCGGGCCGCTGTGCGCGCAGTTCCTGGTCAACCAGTTCGTGTATTTCGAAGGCCAGATGCCCCTGTACGCACAGGTGCGCGAAGTCAGCGGCAAGACGGCGGTGCTGGCCACGCTGCGCGACTACACCCACGGCAAGAACAACGTCTGGGGCATCACGGCGCGCAACCGCGAGCAGAACTTCGCCCTGAACCTGCTCATGAACCCGGAATGCGATTTCGTGTCGCTGCTGGGCCAGGCAGGCACCGGCAAGACGCTGCTGGCGCTGGCCGCCGGCATCACGCAGGTACTGGAGACCAAGCGCTACACCGAGATCATCATGACGCGCGTCACGGTGCCGGTGGGCGAAGACATCGGCTTCCTGCCGGGCACCGAGGAAGAGAAGATGCTGCCCTGGATGGGCGCGCTGGAAGACAACCTGGACGTGCTGAACATGGGCGAAGGCGAAGGCGGCGATTGGGGCCGCGCGGCCACCATGGACCTGATCCGCTCGCGCATCAAGGTCAAGTCGCTGAACTTCATGCGCGGCCGCACCTTCCTGAATAAGTACCTCATCATCGACGAGGCGCAGAACCTCACGCCCAAGCAGATGAAGACGCTCATCACCCGTGCCGGCCCCGGCACCAAGGTAGTCTGCCTGGGCAACGTGGCGCAGATCGACACGCCCTACCTGACCGAAGGCAGTTCCGGCCTGACCTTCGTGGTGGACCGCTTCAAGGGTTGGCCGCATTCCGGCCACGTCACCTTGCAGCGCGGCGAACGCTCCCGCCTGGCCGACTACGCCGGCGACGTGCTCTAGCATCCACCCATGCCGGAAGAAGGCCCTGCGGGGCCTTCTTTTTTTGCCCGGCGTGCCCGGCGGTGTAGCATGGTCGCATTCCCGACTTCCGCACCACTGCAACCATGACCGCCCCCCTTCCCGTCGGCATCACCATGGGCGACGCCGCCGGCATCGGCCCGGAAATCATCGCCAAGGCCTGCGCCCAGGGCCTGGGCGCGCCCGCCGTCGTCTACGGCGACCCGGCCATCATGCGGCGCGCCACCGAACTGCTGGGCGCACGGCTGCGCGTGCTCGAACTGGCCGCCATCGACCAGGCCAGCGGCCAACCCGGCTGTATCGAAGTCATCGCCCGCGGCACGCCGCTGCCGCCCGACCTGCCCGCCGGACGCGTCAGCGCGGCGGCCGGCCAGGGCGCCTACGACTACCTGTGCGCCGCGATCGACGATGCGCGAGCGGGACGCATACGCGCCATCGTCACCGCGCCGCTGAACAAGAAATCCATGCAACTGGCCGGCATCGACCAGCCGGGCCACACCGAGATCCTGGCCGAACGCACCGGCACCCGCGACTTCGCCATGATGCTGGCCAACGACGAATTGCGCGTGCTGCTGGTCACCATACACATTCCGCTGGCGGCGGTGGTGGCGCAGATCACGCCACAGGCCGAGCTGCGCGCGATCCGGCTGGCCGACCGCGCCTGCCGCCAGATGGGCGTGACGCGGCCACGCGTGGCGGTGGCGGGCCTGAACCCGCACGCCGGCGAAGACGGCAAATTCGGCCGCGAGGACATCGACATCATCGCCCCCGCGGTGGCCCAGGCGCGCGCCGAAGGCATCGATGCCTCGGGCCCGTGGCCGGGCGACACCGTCTTCATGCGAGCCCGCCGCGGCGAGTTCGACATCGTCGTGGCGCAATACCACGACCAGGGCCTGATACCCGTGAAGTACCTGGGGCTGGACCAGGGCGTCAATGTCACCGTCGGCCTGCCGTTCGTGCGCACCAGCGTCGATCATGGCACCGCGTTCGACATCGCCTGGCAGGGCATCGCCGACCACGCGTCGCTGGTCGCGGCCTTCGACCTCGCGCTGGCGATGACCTGACCGCCAGCTGACGATGGCCTGATCCCGCGCACCCTACAATAGCGGCGACCCAAACACTCTCAGCGCCTCCTCCAATCCGATGCAACGCATTGCCCGCTTTCTGCCCGATCGTTTCACGCTCCTGCTCGTCGCCACCGTCATCATCGCCAGCCTGGCGCCCGCCTACGGGCAAGGCATCGTCGCGTTCGGCTGGATCACCAACCTGGCCGTGGCGCTGCTGTTCTTCCTGCACGGCGCGCGCCTGTCGCGCGACGCCATCGTGGCGGGAGTCACGCACTGGCGCCTGCACCTGACGATCTTCTCGGCCACGTTCCTGATGTTTCCGCTGCTGGGGGTCGCCCTCAAGCCGGTGCTCGAGCCGCTGGTCACGCCCGAACTGTACCTGGGCGTGCTGTTCCTGTGCTGCCTGCCGGCCACGGTACAGTCGGCCATCGCCTTCACGTCGATCGCGCGCGGCAACGTGCCGGCCGCCGTCTGCAGCGCATCGGCCTCCAGCCTGCTGGGCATCTTCATCACTCCCCTGCTGGTGGGCACCGTCGTGGCCAGCGCCGCGGCCGCGCCGATTTCGTTCGACGCGGTCGGCAAGATCATGCTGCAACTGCTGCTGCCCTTCGTGCTGGGGCAATTGCTGCGGCCCTGGATCGGCGCCTGGGTGCATCGCCGCAAGGCGCTGCTCAAGTGGGTCGACCAGGGATCCATCCTGCTGGTGGTCTACACCGCCTTCTCGGAAGCGGTCAACGAAGGCCTGTGGAGCAATACGCCGATCCCGGCGCTGCTGGGGTTGCTGGCCGTGTGCTGCATCATCCTGGTCCTGGCGATGGCGGGCTCGCTGCTGCTGGGGCGGCTGTTCAAATTCGATGTGGCCGACCGCATCACGCTGCTGTTCTGCGGCTCGAAAAAGAGCCTGGCCAGCGGTATCCCGATGGCCCAGGTGATCTTTGCCGGACAGGCCGTGGGCGCCATCGTGCTGCCGCTAATGCTGTTTCACCAGATCCAGCTGATGGTGTGCGCCGTGCTGGCCACGCGCTACGGCAAGCGCCCGGACTGATCCGGGCGCGGCGGCCGGGCTCAGTACTGGGTGCCGGGCGCGAAATTGAGAAAGCGCGTGCTCGACCCCTGGAAGGTCAGGCGCACGGTGCCGATCGGACCGTTACGCTGCTTGCCGATGATGATCTCGGCCGAGCCCTTGTCGGGCGAGTCCGGGTTGTAGACCTCGTCGCGATAGATGAACAGGATCACGTCGGCGTCCTGCTCGATGGCGCCGGATTCGCGCAGGTCGCTCATTACCGGCCGCTTGTTGGGGCGCTGCTCCAGGCTGCGGTTGAGCTGCGACAGCGCGATCAGCGGACAGTTGAGCTCCTTGGCCAGGCCCTTGAGCGAGCGGCTGATTTCCGAGATTTCGGTCGCGCGGTTTTCGCCCGCGCTGTTGGCCGACATCAGCTGCAGGTAGTCGATGATGATCAGGCCCAGCTGCCCGCACTGGCGCGCCAGGCGCCGCGCGCGGGCGCGCACTTCCATCGAGCTGAGCGCGGGCGTTTCGTCGATGTAGACCTGCGCGTCCTGCATCAGTTGCACCGCGTGGGTGACGCGCGGCCAATCGTCGGCGACCAGCTTGCCGGTACGCATGCGATGCTGGTCGAGCATGCCCACCGAGCCCAGCATACGCATGGCCAGCTGCACCGCGCCCATTTCCATCGAGAAGACCGCCACCGGCAGCCCCTGCTCGATGGCGACGTGCTCGCCGATGTTCATCGAGAACGAGGTCTTGCCCATGGACGGACGGCCGGCCACGATGACCAGGTCGCCGGCCTGCAGCCCGGAAGTCATCTTGTCCAGATCAGCGAAGCCGGTCGGCACGCCGGTGACATCGGACTCGCTTTCGCGGTGATACAGCTCGTCGATCCGTTCTACCACCTGGGTCAGCAGCGGCTGGATTTCCTGGAAACCCGCCGAGCCGCGTTCGCCTTCCTGGGCGATCTTGAACACCTTGGATTCGGCCTCGTCCAGCAACTGGCGGGCCTCCTTGCCTTGCGGATTGAGCGCGGCCGCCGAGATCTCGTCGGCGATCGACACCAGCTTGCGCAGCATGGCGCGCTCGCGCACGATCTCGGCATAGCGGCGGATGTTGGCCGCCGACGGGGTGTTGTGCGCCAGCGCGTTGAGATAGGCCAGCCCGCCCACCTCCTCGGACTTGCCGGCGCTGGCCAGCGATTCATTGACGGTGATGACGTCGGCCGGGCGGGCCAGGCCGATCAGCCGGGCGATATGGTGCCAGATGAGGCGGTGGTCGTGGCGATAGAAGTCTTCCTCGACCAGGACGTCGGCGATGCGGTCCCAGGCGGCGTTGTCCAGCAACAGGCCGCCCAGCACCGACTGCTCGGCCTCGATCGAGTGCGGCGGCACGCGCAGGTATTCGAGCTGGGGATCGGCAGGGGTATTCATGGATGCAATAGTAACCTCAGGGTTTCGGCCACCCGGAAAAACGCCCGTACGTCGCGCCATGGCAGGCGGCCGCCCAGCGGCCGCAGCAAGCGGGCGGCGCCGCAGATCAGGCGCGCGATGCGCCGCATGCGCGCGCGCACTTCGGAATCGGGATGGGCCGCGAAATAGGTGTCCAGGACGAGTTTACCCAGATGGGACGCCTGCTCGGGCGGCAATTTGCGCAGGCTCACCAGCGACGCCAGCGTCTGGTAGAGATCATAGGCCTGCGCCAGGGGCAGCGACAGCGCGCCGCCGATGTTTTCCTCGAAATCGATGCGCCACAGCCTGCCATCGCGCAGCGTGACGTTGCGCACCTGGGCGCCCCCGTGCCACATGCCGCGGCCGTGGAATTCCGCCAGGTCGCGCGCCAGGGCCTGGGCCAGCGCAATCCGCCCCGCCTCGTCGGCCTGGCGCAGACGAAACGGCAGATCGTCGCCCACGTGCTCGAGCACCAGCAGGCCGGGCTCCTGCCACCAGACCTCGGGCACCCGGCAGCCGGCCTGCAGCAGGCGGCGCAGGCGTTCGGCCTCGTAGTCCAGGCCGTTGCGCAGCAGCACCGAGGGACGCGGGAATTCGCCCAGCAGGATGCGGCACAGCAAGGCCAGGAAAAAGGCGCGCAGGTAGCGCAGCACATAGCTGATGCCGCGGCGCACGCCCGGGCGCCGGCGCTTCACCACGCACGGCACGCCATCGACCGTCACCTCCTTGACCGAACGGATGGCCGCGGCCTGTTTGCCATCGAGCCATGCCCGCAGGTCGGGCGGCGCGTTGTGGTGTAGTGGCGGCTCGTTCAAACCGGCATCCCCTGAGCAGAAACAATGGCGCTGATGGTAGCGCGCCTCCCGCGGCCCGCGCCGCCCTCGAAAAAAAAGCCGGCACCAGGCCGGCTTTTTTCAGGCATGCCGGACAATCAGGCCATTTCGCCTTCGACCAGCACCACCACGTCGGCAACGACGTCGGCGTGCAGCACCGCTTGCACAGGGTACTCGCCCACGGCCTTGATCTGGCCATTGGGCATGCGCACCTGCGACTTCTCGACGGCTTCGAAGCCGGCCTTGCGCAGGCCTTCGGCGACGTCGGCGTTGGTGACCGAGCCGAACAGACGGCCGTCCACGCCAGCCTTCTGCGAGATCTTCAGCTGGAAGCCGTTCAGACGCTCGGCCAGGGCCTGGGCGGCGGCCAGCTTCTCGGCCTGGACCTTTTCGAGCTCGGCGCGGCGGGCTTCGAATTCCTTCAGGGCGGCGTCGGTCGCGCGACGGGCCTTCTTCTGGGGAATCAGGAAGTTGCGGGCATAGCCGTCGCGCACGCGCACGACTTCGCCCAGATTGCCCAGGTTGGCGACTTTTTCGAGCAGGATGATTTGCATGTCAGTGCCCCTGGATTATTTGTGGTTATCGGTGTACGGCAGCAGGGCCAGGAAGCGCGCGCGCTTGATGGCGGTGTCCAGCTGGCGTTGATAGATCGCACGGGTGCCGGTCAGGCGGGCCGGGATGATCTTGCCGTTTTCTTGCACGAAGTCACGCAGCGTGTCGAGATCCTTGTAGTCGATCTCTTCAACGCCGGCAGCGGTGAAGCGGCAGAACTTGCGGCGCTTGAACAGCGGGTTCTGCTGCGTGAATTTGCGTTTTTCCTTGCGTTTTCCGAAGAAAGCCATGATATGTGCCTCTTTGTTTGGTTTGGGCCGGCCCGGCGCCTTGCGCCTGTTGCCGGTTCGCCCGTTATCTGTCCGTCAAAGCCTGACTGGCATCAACCCACCAGCGGATCGCGTCCCATGCTGCCGGCGATTCTGCGTGCCTGCTGCAAATGCAGCTTGACCTTTACCGAGTCCTTGCGGGCAGGTGCCAGAAAACCTTGCACCTGCATCTCGGTCCCCAACGGGGTATCGGCCAACAGCAACGCCAGATCGCCCAGGGCCACGGCGGAGATCGTGAGTTCGACGCGGCGCGGATGCCCCGCTTCGACGACCTCGGACTCGTGGACCAACAGCAATTCCAACGCAGGCAATCCGGCGGGAGTGTGGCGCATGGCACCGCATTCGAGAACGCGGGCGCTGAGCTCCAGAGTGTTCATCCTGCCGTCGCCGCTGGGTCTGCCAACCAGGCTCTGTCTGAGCCCTGTTACTCGGCCGCGGTCGCGGTCGCGGCGGCTTCAGCCGACGCCTTGCGGGCTTCTTCGCGCTCGACCGACTTCATCATGATCGAAGGAGCGGCGGGCGCCTTCTTGGTCTTGATGACGAGGTGGCGCAGCACCGCATCGTTGTAGCGGAACGAATGCTCGAGCTCATCCAGCGTGGCCTGGCCGCACTCGATGTTCATGCAGACATAGTGGGCCTTGACCAGCTTCTGGATGGGATAGGCCAGTTGACGGCGACCCCAGTCTTCCAGGCGATGCACCGTGCCGCTCTGGCCGGTGACAAGCGCTTGATAGCGCTCGACCATGGCGGGCACCTGCTCGCTTTGGTCGGGGTGAACGATGAACACTACTTCGTAGTGACGCATGTATGGACTCCTTGAGGATGTCTCGCCGGCAAGCCATGCAATGCTGGCCCCGGCAAGGGATAGCCCGCCGCCCAAAACCAGGCAGTCGAGCAAGAAAGCTCTCGATTATCGCCGATTGCGCTTCCCGATGCAAGATCGAGCGGAATCGGGCATTTGAGGGACGCATTGCCCCTCCAGGCCCCGGGCCACGGCCGCCGCGGGCGGCCGGACCGGCAGGCGCCACTCAGCCTTCCACGACGGCGTAGGCGGAGTGGTTGTGGATGGATTCGAAGTTCTCGGCCTCGACGCGGAAGCGGCCGATGCCCGGGTGCGCCTTCAGGCGGGCGGCGACGTCGCGCACCAGGTCCTCGACGAACTTGGGGTTGTCATAGGCGCGCTCGGTGACGTACTTCTCGTCAGGCCGCTTGAGCAGGCCCCACAGCTCACACGACGCCTCGTCCTCGACCAGGCGGATCAGCTCGTCCATGCGGAAGTCGCCGTCCACGATCGCCGACACCGTCACGTGCGAACGCTGGTTGTGCGCCCCGTATTCGGAGATGGCCTTCGAACACGGGCACAGGCTGGTGACCGGCACCTGCGCCACCAGCTCGAACTCGACCTGCTCGCCCACCGCGCGCGCGATCCACTGCATTTCGTAGTCGAGCAGGCTCTGCACGCCGGAGACCGGGGCCGACTTGTTGATGAAGTACGGGAACGAGGCCGTGATGTCGCCGCGCTCGGCATGCAGCAGCGGCAGCATCTCGCGCGCCATGGCGGCAAACAGCGCCGGCGTCATGGGGGTGGCGCGGTACTTTTCCAGCAGCGCCACGAAGCGGGACATGTGCGTGCCCTTCTCTTCCGCCGGCAGCGCTACCGTCAGCGTCCAATTGGCCACCGTCGGCTGGGCCGCGCCATCGCCGGCCAGCACCAGCATGGGGTGGCGCACGCCACGGATGCCGACCCGCTGGATCGGGATGTGCCGCGTATCCGTCGAGCTTTGCACATCGGGCATCACGATCGCGGGATCAATAGGAGAATTCATTTCGCCTTACCTGTCACGGGCCCGCCTGTCGCGCGTAACCCAGAAATTTTGAAGCGGAGGGCGCCCATTATCGCGCAAAGTCACCGAGCACGCAGGGAAAACCCTTCCATCTGTAGGATGCCGGGATGGAACAGTCCGTTCCCGCCGCGCCCGCCTCAAGCCAGCAATGCGCCGAAACGCGCCCGGATCGCGCGCTCGATGCCCGCGGCGTCCAGCCCCAGGCCGGCCAGCAACGCGGCCTGGTCGCCATGATCGATGAACGCGTCGGGAAGCCCCAACTGCAGCACCGGCAGGGTCACGCCGGCCTCGGCCAGCGTCTCCAGCACGGCGCTGCCCGCCCCGCCCATGATTGCCGCCTCTTCGACGGTGACCAGCGCGTCGTGGCGCGCGGCCAGCTCCAGCACGAGTTCGCGGTCCAGCGGCTTGACAAAGCGCATGTCGGCCACCGTGGCGTCGATCTGGCCGGCCGCGCCCAGCGCCGCCTGCACCAGGGTACCAAAACCCAGGATGGCGATCCGGCGGCCTTCGCGGCGGACCAGCCCCTTGCCCAGCGGCACCGTGGCGAGGCCTTCGCCGACCGCGGCGCCGCATCCCGCGCCGCGCGGGTAGCGCACCGAAGCGGGCCCCGGATGCTCGTAGCACGTCGACAGCAGCAGGCGCGCCTCGCTCTCGTCCGACGGCGCGGCCACCACCATGTTGGGCACGCAGCGCAGGAAGGCGATGTCGTAGTTGCCGGCATGGGTCGCGCCGTCGGCGCCCACCAGGCCGGCGCGGTCCAGCGCGAAGGTGACATCCAGGTTCTGCAGCGCCACGTCGTGCACCAGCTGATCGTAGCCGCGCTGCAGGAAGGTGGAATAGATGGCCACCACGGGCTTTTGCCCCTCACAGGCCAGCCCGGCGGCGAACGTCACGGCGTGCTGCTCGGCGATGCCCACGTCGAAATAGCGTTGCGGGAAGCGCTGCTCGAACTCGACCAGCCCGCTGCCC
The DNA here is from genome assembly GCF_900636925.1 of Bordetella bronchiseptica. Classification (NCBI taxonomy): domain Bacteria; kingdom Pseudomonadati; phylum Pseudomonadota; class Betaproteobacteria; order Burkholderiales; family Alcaligenaceae; genus Bordetella; species Bordetella bronchiseptica. The sequence continues at coordinate 1,682,864 of NZ_LR134326.1, read as the reverse complement.
TCGCGCATGGCCGGCGTGATGCCCACCAGCCGCTCGTCGCGCTCGGCCATGTCGCACAGCCACTGGCCGAACACTTGCGTGAAGGTCTTGCGGGCAGGCGCCTTGGCCTGCTGGATACCGACGGCGGGGTCGAACTTGCCCGGGCCGTGGTAGAGCACGGGATCGGCCTCGGCCAGCTTGTAGCCCTGGCCTTTGCGGGTGACCACGTGCAGGAATTGCAAGCCCGGCAGCGCCCGCAGGTTCTGCAGGGTGGGCACCAGGGCGTCGAGGTCGTGGCCGTCGATCGGGCCGACGTAGTTGAATCCGAACTCCTCGAACAGCGTCGCCGGCGTCACCATGCCCTTGGCGTGCTCTTCGAGCCGGCGCGCCAGCTCCAGCACCGGCGGCACATGCTGCAGCACCGCCCGCCCGACATTCTTGGCCGCGGCGTAGAACTGCCCGGACATCAACCGCGCCAGATAGCGATTGAGCGCGCCCACCGGCGGCGAAATCGACATGTCGTTGTCGTTCAGCACGACCAGCAGGTTGATGTTGGGCGTGACCCCCGCGTTGTTCATGGCCTCGAAGGCCATGCCCGCGGACATGGCGCCGTCGCCGATGACGGCGATGTGCTGGCGCTGCACGCCGGCGTTGCGCGAGGCCACGGCCATGCCCAGCGCCGCGGAAATCGAGGTGGACGAATGCGCGGTGCCGAAGGCGTCGTACTCGGACTCGCTGCGCTTGGGAAAGCCCGAGATGCCGCCCTGCTGGCGCAGGTGCGCCATGCCTTCGCGGCGGCCGGTCAGGATCTTGTGCGGATACGACTGATGGCCCACGTCCCAGACGATGCGGTCATGCGGCGTGTCGAAGACATAATGCAGCGCCAGCGACAGCTCGACCGTGCCCAGGTTCGACGACAGGTGGCCGCCCGTGCGCGACACCGACTCGAGCACGAAGCCGCGCAACTCGTCGGCCAGCCGCTTGAGTTCGCGGCGGTCCAGTTGCCGGAGGTCGGCCGGGGATAGGATACGGTCCAGTAGTTCTGTCGTCATGCTCGGTAGATGGTCTTGGTGTCCGGCGCGCGGCGCCGGCCGCCCGGGTTCAGCGGTCTCTGAGTACGATGAAATCTGCCAGTTGGCCCAGCCGCGCGCCGGACTCGCCCAGCGGCGCCAGGGCCTGGTGGGCCGCCTGGCGCAACTCCTGCGCCAGCGCGCGGGCCTGGTCCAGGCCCAGCAAGGATACATAGGTCGGCTTGTTGTCGGCCGCATCCTTGCCGGCCGTCTTGCCCAGGCTGGCGGTGTCGGCCGTCACATCGAGGATATCGTCGACGACCTGGAACGCCAGGCCAATCGCCTGCGCGTAGCTGTCGAGCGCCTGGCGCGCGGTCGAGCTGGCGCCGGCCACGATGCCCCCCAGCGTCACGCTGCACGCCAGCATGGCGCCGGTCTTCATGCTGTGCATGGTCTGCAGTTCGTCGCGCGTGAGCATGCGGCCCACGCTGTGCAGGTCGATGGCCTGCCCGCCGGCCATGCCCTGGCTGCCGGCGGCGCGCGCCAGGACCTGGGCGGCCTGCACCACCAGCGCGGGCGCGATCGGCATGCCGGCCAGCAGTTCGAAGGCCAGCGGCTGCAGGGCATCGCCGGCCAGCATGGCCGTGGCCTCGTCGAATTGCACATGCACCGTGGGCCGGCCGCGGCGCAGCGTGTCGTCGTCCATGCACGGCAGGTCGTCGTGCACCAGCGAATAGGCGTGGATCAGTTCGACGGCCGCGGCGGCGCGGTCCATCGACGCCCCGACGGCCAGCGTGCTGCCGTTGACGGGGCAGGCCTGCCCGGCCGCGTAGACCAGGGCCGCGCGCACCCGCTTGCCGCCGCCCAGCACCGCATAGCGCATGGCTTCGTGCAGCCGCGTGGGAGCGATATCGGCGCCAGGCAGCAATTCGTCGAGCACGTGCTCGACATGCTGCGCGCGTTCCCGCAGCCAGTCGGCGCAGGCGAGATGACTTTGCTTCATGCGTTTATTCGTCGTCCAGCGCCGCGGGATCGAGCGGGCGCAGCAAATCGCCCTCCAGGACTTTCACCTGCTGCTCGGCCTGCGCAAGGCGGTCCTGGCAGACGCGCGCGAGCTCGACGCCGCGCCGGTAGGCGGACAGCGACTGCTCCAGCGGCAGCGTCCCGTTCTCCATGGCGGACACCAGCGACTCGAGTTCGGCGAGCGCGGTTTCGAAATCCTGCGGCAGGGGACGGGCGTCGGTCTGTGGATCGGCTTGCTTGGATGAGGCCACGCGGGTCTCCGGTAAGGCGCGAAGTGGGGTTGATCGGAATCAATAACCGAATTGTACGAGATAGCCCCGTTCGCGCGCCGCGCCGCTCAACCGGCCCCGCCCGCAAGGCGCGCCGCCGCCTGGCGCAGCGCCGGCGCCACCTGCTCGCGCAAGGTGCGCTCGGGCAGCAGCCCGAGCGGCCCGCCGCAGCTCATGACGAACACGCCCTCTCCGGTGACCGAGGCGAACGGCACCGCCACGGCGTTGATGCCCGACTGCCACTCGCCCAGGGCATAGCAGCACCCTTCGGCGCTCAGCTCCTCGACCGCCCGCGCCACCATGGCGGGCGGCGGCGCGGCCTGGCCCAGGCGCCCAAGCAGGGCCTGGCGCGCGGCCTCGGGCAACGCGGCCAGGTAGGCCCGGCCCATGGCCGTGTCCAGGCTGGCCCGGTAACCGACCGGCAGGCGCAGGTACAGCGCCGGCGAGCCATGCATGGCCTCGACGTACACCATTGCATCGTTGTCGAAGGCGCCCAGCGCCACCGCGCCGCCCGTCTGCACGGCCAGCTCGGACATGCCGGCCTTGGCCAATTCGCGCACCTCCAGGCTGGCGAGCACGCCGAACCCCAGCGCCAGCACCGCGTAGCCGGGCGAATACTTGCCCGTGTCGGCGTGGTAGCGCAGATAGCCCAGCTCGGTCAGCGTGTAAGTAATGCGGCTGATGGTGGGCTTGGGCAGACCGGTCAGGCGCGCCAGGTCCAGATTGCCCAGGGCGCGCACGCCGGGCCGGAAACAGCGCAACACGTCCAGCCCGCGCGCCAGCGCGGTAATGAAATCGGGCGAGGCCGCGCCGGCGGCGCTGGCGGCGCGCTTGCGCCGCGCCGGCTGGCTGGCCGGCAGGCCGTCCGGATCGGGGGGCCGCGTCGAAAAAGGTTGCATTGGGATGGCGTCGTTTTTATAGTTGATTTCGGATAGCAAAATAAAATTCCGATACACGGAATTTAAGCACGCATCCTGCGGCTTGGAAAGCGAATTTGCGGGCCATCGCGGCCCGCCTGCCTCCCCGCTTCGACTCACACCTGCATCCCAACCCATACGCACAAGGGGAAGTTCATGCTACGCAAAGGTTTGCAACTGCTCGCCGCCCTGAGCCTGTCGCTGGCCGCAGCCAGTGTCTCGGCCCAGTCCTTTCCGGCCCGGCCGATCAAGGTCGTCTCGCCCTTCCCGGCCGGCGGCGCCACCGATGTCCTGACCCGCCTGCTGACCGAACGCATGGCCAAGGACCTGGGCCAACCCATGATCGTCGAGAACAAGGCCGGCGCCGGCACCTCGATCGGCGCGGCGTACGTGGCGCGCGAGAATCCCGACGGCTACACCCTGCTCATGGCGACCAACTCCACGCTGGTGACCAACCGCTACCTCTACAAGGAGCTGCCCTATGACCCGGACAGCTTCGTGCCCATCGGCATGGTCGGCATCGGCCCGCTGGTGCTGCTGGCCAGCCCAAAGCACGGCTTCAAGAGCACCCAGGACATCGTGGCCTACGCCAAGCAGCATCCGGGCAAGCTGACCTTCGCCACCTTCGGCGCCGGCACGTCCTCGCACCTGGCCGCCGAGCTGTTCAAGAAGCAGGCCGGCATCGACATCCTGCACGTGCCGTTCAAGGGCGCCACGCAGGCGCTGCCGGCGCTGATCAGCGGCGACGTGGACCTGTTCTTCGACATGGTCGCCACCGGCATGCCGCAGGCCGAGGCCGGCAAGATCGACGTGTTCGCCATCACCAGCCCCACCCGCCTGGCCACGCTGCCCAAACTGGCTACCCTGACCGAACAGGGCTATCCCAACGAGATGACGGCCTGGTTCACGTTCGTCGCGCCCCACGGCACGCCGGAAGCGGTGCGGGCGCGACTGGAGCAGGCGCTGCAGGCCACGCTGAAGGACGAGACCGTGCGCGCCAAGATGCTGGCCATGGGCATCGACCCGCGCTCCGGCACCGCGCAGGAACTCACCACGCAGATGAAAAACGAGCAGCCCGTGGTGAGCCAGCTCATCAAGCAGGCCAACATCGTTCTGCAATAAGCCGCGCGGCGGCGCCGCCCGGCACGACACTCGCTCGAGATGTTGCCGGGCGGCCGCCCTTGCCCGGGCCCGGCGCTGCCATCGGCCACGCTTGCTAACGCCTCGATACAGCCCTGCCGCCGCCGGCGCTGCTACGGTATAGGCTAGTAATCCGACCGCGCAGGAGCGCCATGCCGACGATCGAAGATCGATACGCCCGGCTGGACGCGGCCCGCTGGCTGGCCGCGCTTGCCGTGGTATTGCTGCACAGCGCCGCCCAGACCGTATCCGACCCCGCCGCCTACGGCAGCCACGCCTGGCTGGCGGCCAACCTCTACGACTCCGCGGCGCGCTGGTGCGTGCCCGTGTTCGTGATGGTCAGCGGCGCGCTGCTGCTGGACCCGGACCAGCCGCACGACGCGCGGCGCTTCTACAGCCGCCGCATGGCCCGCGTGTGCGCGCCGCTGCTGTTCTGGACCCTCTTCTACCTGGCCTGGCGCACCGCGCTGGACTGGTGGGACGACGGCCGCCTGGACTTCTCGTTCTGGCCCCGCAAGGTGGCCGAAGGCGCGCCCTACTACCACCTGTGGTACCTGTACATGATCGTGGGCCTGTACCTGTTCGCGCCGCTGGTGCGGCTGCTGTACGCCCGCAGCCAGCCGCGCGCCCGCGCGCTGTGGGTGGTGGGAATACTGGGCGTGGCGGTGCTCGATGCGCTGTACCGGCGCGCGCTGGGCGGCGGCAATGGGCTGTTCCTGACCTGGTTCCTGCCCTACCTGGGTTATTTCGTGGCCGGCCGGCTGATCTTCGATGGCGAGTTGCGCATGCCACGCCCCGGCCTGGTGCTGGCCGCCAGCGTGGCCGCCACGGCCTGGGGAGTCAGCGCCCTGTCCGATTCGCGCGCGCTGGATCTGTACTTCTATGATTACTTCAGCGTCACCGTGCCCTTGATGTCGCTGGCGGCGTTCCAGCTGATCGTCGGCTCGCCCAGGCTGCCCGCCCTGCCCGCCCTGGCGCCGCTCACGTTCGGCATCTACCTGATCCATCCGCTGTTCCTGGACCTGGCCCACCGCATCGGCGCGGCGCGCGCCTGGCGGCCGGACGCCTGGGGCGTGCCGGCAATCACGGCCGCCGTGTTCGCGCTGTCGGCGCTCGCCAGCTGGATGTTGCGCCGGCATCGGCTGACCCGCCGGCTGGTCTAAAGCGTATTGAGAATTACCACCCCGGTTAACCCGGATGGGGTACAATTCCCGGTTTGGGATCGGCCAGACCGATTTTTCTTCGCGCCAGAACGGCATGAGCGACACGACCTCAGCCGTCCTGGCTTTTTCATCCGTGCGGAGGGAATCATGACCGACATTGGTCGGATGGCACACGTGGTGCCAGCTCGCACCCAGCTTCCCGTCAGCGCCTATTTTGACGAAGCCCGCTTTGCGCGCGAGCAAGAACTCATTTTCAAGCAATCCTCGCTTTACGTCGGCCACCAGAAACTGGTGCCCGAGCTGGGGGATTGGCGTACCCTGGTCCAGGAGGACGGCGGCCGCGCGCTGGTGCGCAACCAGCAGGGCGTGGAGCTGGTCTCCAATGTGTGCCGCCACCGCCAGGCCCTGATGCTGGGAGGCGAGGCCGGCAACGTCAGCGGCAACGCCAATACGCGCGGCAGCCTGAAGGACACCGGCGGCAATATCGTTTGCCCGTTGCATCGCTGGACGTACAACGACCGCGGCGAACTGCTGGGCGCGCCCCAGTTCGACGCCACGCCCTGCATGAACCTGCAGCGCTTCCGGCTGCGCGACTGTCACGGCCTGCTGTTCGAAGGCCCGCGCGACCCGGCCGCCGACATGGCGCCGCTGTTCGCGCGTCCGGAGTTCGATTTCGGCGACTATGTGCTCGACCACGTCGAGGTCCACCAGTGCAACTACAACTGGAAGACCTTCATCGAGGTCTATCTCGAGGACTACCACGTCGGCCCCTTCCACCCGGGGCTGGGGCGCTTCGTCACCTGCGACGACCTGGCCTGGGAATTCAACGACTGGTACAGCCTGCAGCGCGTGGGCGTGCACCAGGCGCTGGCCCAGCCCGGATCGGCCGTGTACAAGCAGTGGCACGACCGCCTGCTGGACTTCCGCGCCGGCCAGGCGCCCGATTTCGGCGCGATGTGGGTGACCTACTTCCCCACCCACATGATCGAGCTCTATCCGCACGTGCTGGTGCTTTCCACGCTCTACCCCAAGAGCCCGCAGGAAACGCTCAACGTGGTGGAGTTCTACTACCCCGAGGAAATCGTCGCCTTCGAGCGCGAGTTCGTCGAGGCGCAGCGGGCCGCCTACATGGAAACGGCCATCGAGGACGACGAGATCGCCGAGCGCATGGATGCCGGCCGCAAGGCCTTGATGCTGCGCGGCGCCAACGAGACCGGTCCGTACCAGTCGCCCATGGAAGACGGCATGCAGCACTTCCACGAGTGGTATCGCCGCGTGATGGGCGAGACCGAGGACTAGCCCTCGCCTCGCCGCGTCCGGCCGGGCTGCCGGGGCCGCTGCCGTGCGGCCCCGCCTGGCCGGATCAGAACCACGCCTGCAGCCCCACGCGCAGCGTACGCCCCGGCGCGGGCATGTAGCTCTGTGCCAGCGGGTCCAGATAATAGCGATCGGTCAGGTTCTGGAGCGAAATGTTCAGCGCCGCGCGCTTGTGCACGCGATACGCGAGGAACAGGTCGTAGACCGTGACCGGATGGTAGAGCAATTGCGCCGTCGTCGCGCCCTGCTGCCACGGACGATCGGCCCTCGCGGTGGGCCCCGAGGTGTGCGTCATGCGCGCGCCCAGCGTCAGGGCCTGGCTGAGCAATCGCAGCCCGGCCGTCACGTTGACGGCCAGCCTGGGGGGGTTCTGCGTATTGGCATATGACCCCATGAAACTGCCTGGCGTGCAGTCCGGCGTGTCCTGCGTGGAACGGCCCCTGCCGGCGCTCGCGCGCAACTGCGCGGCGAAGGCGGGGTCGCAGGTTTCGGTTTTCAGGTAGTACGTCGCGGACAGGTCGGCGAAGTAGCGGCCGACATCGTAGCGGGTCTGCAATTCGAGGCCATGGACGCGATAGCGCTCGGCATTGCTGAACGTCATGAGGCCATTGGCGCCGGGGCGGTAATAGCGGGTGATGTAGTTGCGGATGTCGTTGCGGAAGTACGCCAGCTTGTAGGCGGCCGAATCTCCGGCCTGCAGCAGATCGTCCCGCATCGCTCCGATGCCCGCCTCCCAACTGTGCGCGCGCTCAGGCCTCAGGCCGGCGCCAGGCGTGGTCTGCAATACGCCCAGGCTGGTCTCGAACAGCGACGGCATGCGCAGCCCCTGGGTATACGAAGCATAGACGTGCATGTCAGGCGCGATTTCGTAATCGACGCCAAGCGCGGGCGCCAGGCCCTGGTCGCGGTTGATCCGTGGCGGGGAAAAATCGTAGCCGATCACCGTGTCCCGGACCGAGGCATCGGTCACGCGGACGTTGGTCCGGGCATTGACGAGAAAGTCGTCGAAGGCAATTCCTTCGGACGGCAGCTCCGCGTCCCTGTATACGATGCCGTTGTGCAGGCGGGGATCCGTGGCGTCCGTGAACTGCCCGTTTGCGTCGGGAAACCAGTCCATGTAGCCATAGGACATGATGCCATCGTCATCGGGATTGGTGATGACGATGCGGCGCATCAAGCGTTGCGCCTGGCGCGGCGTGGCATGGGAATTGTGGTCGCGGTGACGCATCCGCGCGTAGCGGACGCCCGCCCATGCAGTGAACCGCTCGGTCGGCTGGTAGGTCAGCTTTGCGTTGAGACCGAGCTCGCGGCGCGCGGCATCGCGCAGGTAGCGATTGCCGTTGCGGTCATGCTGCGTGATCCGCACGCCGCGTTGAGGCCCGATGTCCTCGTACTGGAATGCGCCGCCCAGCTCCAACCGGAATTCGCCATACGCGCTCGACAGGCGAGCCGTATTGCCGAAATCGCCGCCGATGCGCCGGTTGGCGACCCTGACCCAATTCCGGTCATCGCGATAGAACTCCGAGGCCGGCGCGATCACGGTATTGAGCTGGCGGGTCTTCGCATGGGTCGTCCACAGATTCACGGTAGCGTCGACCAGGTCCGTGCCGGACGGGGTATAGCGATAGCGCGCCGTCGTGGTGTCGACCAGGACCGTGCCCAGCGGATATTGCCAGATGCCGGCGGTCCCGTAGCGGAATATGTCGGAGGGCATGATTTCACCGTATCTGCCGTCCAGGCGGCGATAGCCCAACTCGACGGCGTGGCCGTCGGCCGGGCGCAAGGCGCCCTTGAGCAGCACGCTTTCGGTCCGCGCGGAAGCATTCAGCACTTCCTCGCCCGGCCGGTATACGGTGGCGACGCTGGCGCGTTCGGCATTGCCCTCGAAGACACGATAGCGATCATGCCCGTGCCGTCCGGTGAAATAGTTGCCCTGGGAGCGGCGCGCATAGGCGGCGACGACATCGAACGTCGCATCGCTGTAGGCGAACGCGACGCTGCCGGCCTGGGCGTCGGAGCCGAACAGATTGCCGCGCTGGGTGCGCGGCGGCGCCGCGAGCTCGGCGTCCTCGGGCGGGTGGCGCGGGTGAGGATCGCGGCTTGCGGGCGATACGCCGTTGTTCCACAGGCTGCCCGTCACGCGCAGACCCACGCTCTGGCCATCGCGCAGGATGTCCTGCACGCCAATGGTCCGCATCCGTACCGTGCCGCCAATCGCGCCCGCCGCGGCGGGCGCGAGGCTCGGCCCCTTGTCGATCACGATATCGCTGACAAGATCCGGATCGATGTAGCTGCGCTGCTGGGTGCCGGCATAGCCGCGATAGACGTCCAGCGCCTGCTCCGCCCCATCGACCTTGACCGCGACCCGGCTTTGCCCTTGTATGCCGCGGATGTTGACGTCCAGGCCGCCGCCATTGCGGCTATCGCCCGTTTGCACGCCCGGAAGGCCCTTGAGCAGATCGGCCGGCGACACCACGCCGAAGCGAGCGATGTCGACCGCCGACACATAGACGGACGAGCGCGGCGCCAGGTAGACATCTCGGACAGGGTCCGATAGGACACGAACCGGCGATAACTCGAACGTGGGCAATGTCGGATCGCGGCGCAGGACAAGGCTGCCATCATCGTGGACCACTGCCTGAAGGTGACTGCTGGCCAGTAAACGCCGCAAGCCGGTGCGTGCCGTATGGCGGCCGCGCAGCGCGGGCGCGCTCAAGCCGCGGGTGAGCGTGGCGTCGATCGCCAGGCGCAAGCCGGACTGGCTGGCGAAGGCCGCAAGCGCCTGATCCAACGGCCCGGCGGCGATGTCGAAATCGTGCACGCTGTCTGCGCCGGCGGTTCGAGCGCGGCTTGCGGCGAGCGCGACATCCGCGCGGCTCGTGGCGGCTTGCGCGCCGACGGCCACGCCTGCGAGCAGGCACAGCGCGGCGAGCGTCGTCCGGCTGGACGGAACGACAAGGGATGCGAGGCGGAAATGGTTGGGGGCCATGACTGATGCTCCTGATTGCGTTGCGATGAGGCATGGGCCGCTTGCGGACCTGTCTCGGACTTTCTGTCGCACGAGATCGCAAAAGGGATATGGCGCCCTGTGCGCCGCGATTGCGGGCCGGGATGAATTAATAAATAATGCGTCGCATTTTCATTTATATGAGCCGGCAAGGAGCGGTGACGCGCCTGCCGTGCCTGTCCCCTCCCCCATGAAGGCTTGCTCTCCGTCGTCCGGCATGTGCGGGCGCGACAAGGTCGCGGCGCTGTACCAGGAACATCACGCCTGGTTGCGTAGCTGGCTCGGGTATCGCCTGCATTCCTGGGGACGCTGCGTGGCGGAGGATCTGGCGCACGACATATTCGTGCGCATGCTGGCGGCGCACCGCCTGGACCAGATGATCGAGCGGCCGCGCGCCTATCTGGCCGTGGCGGCCAAGGGCGTGCTGGTCAGTTGGCTGCGGCGGCAATCGCTGGAACGCGCCTGGCTGGAAACCTTGCAAGCCTTGCCGCCGGCCATGCATCCCTCGCCCGAGCGCCAGGCGCTCGCGCTCGAAACCCTGCACGGGATCGATGCCGCGCTCGATACGCTGCGGCCGTGCATCAAGCGGGTTTTCCTGATGGCGGTACTGGGCGGGATGAAGCAGCGCGACATCGCCCACGCCATGGACATCGCCATTCCCACGGTCAAGCGTTACATGCGGCAGGCCTATGTGGCGTGCCTGCACCTGATGCCCGATGACTGACGGCGCCATCGATCCATCCATTCTGCGCGAAGCGGCCGCCTGGCTCGCGCGGGCGCAGGACGGCCCGCTCGACAGCAGGCAGCAGGCCGCATTCGAGGCCTGGCGCGCGCGCAGCGCCATGCATCAACGCGCCTGGCGACGCGCCGAACGCCTGGCCGGCCAGTTGGAATCGCTACGCCCCGGCCCTGGAGCGACGGACGCCCGGGGCCGATAGGCGGTTCAGCCCAGGCGGGCCTGCACCGTGTTCTCGCCCACCGCCAGGCCCACGGTCATGCCCACGCCCGAGTGCATCACGGCCACCGTGGTCTGGTCGTCGACCGGCAGCACCGAGAACGGCGCCGGGCCATGGGCCCCGTACACGCCCTGCCAGCGCTCGATCACGCGCAGGCGGCAACCCAGGGCCTGCTGCGCCAGGTCCAGCATGGCGCAGTCGACCTGCTCGTCGTTGAACGGCAGGGCATCGACCCCATAGCGGTGCGAATCGCCGATGATCAGCTCGCCATGGGGGGTGGGGCTGACCAGCAGGTGAATGCCGTTGTCCAGCAGGTCAGGCTCGTGCCGCTGCAGGCTCTCGCACAGCGTCCGGGCCGTCGGCAGGTCGGAGAAGGCGCCGTAGTGCACGCAGGACAGCCCCGTGAGCAACGGCCGGTCCAGCGCGAACGGGCGCGTCTCGAAAGCGACCCGCAGCATCTGCAGGCAGCTGACTTGCAGGCCGAGCGGCGCGAACAGTTCCGGCGCCAGCGTCAGGTAATCGTGCCCCGGACAAACGAATGCGTGGCGGCCGCGCAGCGCGCCGGCCGAGGTCTGGACCACGCCCTCGCGCACCGCGCTTGCCAGGGTCGCGGTCAGGAATTCGACCCCGAACCGGTCCGCCAGGTAGGCCGTGATGGCGGGCAAGGCCTCGCGCGAGTAGATCTGCAGGTCGTCATGGCCGCGCAATGCCGCGCAATGATGGCCCAGGCGGCCATCGAACAGCCGCGCCAGCTCGCGGCCCGACAACAGTTCGGCGCGGTACCCTTCGGCCTGCAGGCGCGCGGCGGCGAACTCCTCCAGCACGTCCTGTTCCAGGGCGCTGCGCGCCAGCACCAGGCTGCCGTTGGCGCGCACATGGAACCCGGCGCCGGCCGCCAGCTCCAGCCACAGCTCGCGGGACTGGCGGGCGTGGCGGGCCATCACGCCCGGGGCCTGGCCGGTGACCAGCACCTGGCCGAAATTGCGGATGGTGGCGCCGTGCGCGCGCTGGCTGCGCTCGACCACCGCCACCGACAGGCCGCGCCGGGCGGCCGCCCAGGCGTGGGCGATGCCCAGCATGCCGGCGCCCACGACGACCACGTCATACGTCTTCATGATTTTGCTGCTTCCGGGAAAATGGACGGGCCGCCGCCGTGCGGAGCCCGCCGCCGATGCGGGATTACTTCTTCTTCGGCTCGGACTTGCCGTCGTAGCGCCTGGACCATTCGGCGATGATGCGATCGCGGTTGGTCGCGGCCCACACGAAGTCGTTCTTGATCATGCGCTCGGACAGATTGGCCGGCAGATGGGGGTTGACCGTGGCCACCGACGGGATCGCCAGCACGGCGAAGTTGCTCTTGTACAGCTCGTTGGCTTGCCGGCTGGCCGAGAAGTCGGCCAGCTTGCGGGCCGCCTCGAGATGCTTGGTGCCCTTGACGATGGCGGTGGCTTCCACTTCCCAGCCCAGTCCTTCGGACGGGAACACGGCTTCGACCGGCGCGCCGTCGGCCTTCAGCTTGGCGGCGCGGTAGTCGAACGAGATGCCGATCGGATATTCGCCGGCGGCGGCCATGTTGCAGGGCTTGGAGCCCGAGTGCGTGTACGACCCCATGTTCTTGTGCAAGGCGTCCATGAACGCCCAGCCCTTTTCCTCGCCGAACATCTGCAGCCAGGCGCTCACGTCCAGGAAGCCCGTGCCCGAGGATGCCGGATTGGGCATCACGATCTTGCCGGCATATTCCGGCTTGGTGAGGTCCTGCCACGAGGTGGGCATGGGCAGGTTCTGCTTGCTGGCCTCGATGGTGTTGACGCACACCGCGGCGGCGTAGGCGTCCATGCCGACCCAGGCCGGCACGTCCTTGCCGTCGCGCATGTTGGCCGCGATCTGGTCCAGGCCCTTGGGCGCGTACGGCAGCAGCATGCCTTCCTTGTCCATCAGGCCCAGCGCCGTGCCGGCCAGGCCCCAGATCACATCGGCCTTGGGGTTGTTCTTCTCGGCCAGCAGCTTGGCGGCCACGATGCCGGTCGAATCGCGAACCCATTGGATCCTGATGTCGGGATGGGCTTTTTCGAAGGCGGCCTGGTAGGCCTTGATCTGGTCGGCCTCCAGGGCGGTGTAGACCGTCAGCGTGGTGTCGGCGGCGGCGACGCCGGCCGCGGCGGCCAGGACGGCGGCCAACAGGATCGAGGGAATGCGCTTCATGCGGAAACTCCGGTTGGGAAAGCTGGGTTCAGGGACGCTGGCCGGCGGCCAGGCGCGTTTCGATATCGGCCAATACCGGCGGCAGGTCCGCCACGGTATCGATGAGGTAATGGGGAGCGCCGGCCTGCAGTTCGGCGCGGGCGCGATCGCGCGCGGCCTCGCGGCCGGCCTCGTCCAGGCTGAGGAACTGTTCCAGGGACAGGCCGGCGGCGTTGCCCGACAGCAGCAGCCCGACCGTCCACATGCCGGCGCGGCGGCCCTCTTCCACGCCGGGCGCGGTGTCGTCGACCTTGACGCAGCCCGCCACGTCGGCGATGCCCAGCTCGACCACGTTGCGCAATGCCATGGCCGGCGCCGGCCGCGAACGCGGCACATCGTCGCTGGCGACCACGTAGTCCAGCGCCAGCCCTTCGCGCTCGGCGCGTTCGAGCACGCGCTGCATGACGGCGGCCGGGTAGCCGGAGCACGAGCCCAGCTTCAGGCCGCGCTGGCGCAGGCCGTGCAGCAGTTCAATGGCGCCGGGTATGGGCTGCGAATATTCGGCCACCTTCTCCAGCTGCATGGGCAGGAAGCGTTCGTAGATGGCGGTGACGTCCTCGTCGGTGGGCAGCCGGCCGAACTGTTCCTGGTACTGCCGCGCGATCGCCGCGTCATTGCACAGCGCACGGATGTGATCCCACTTGCCCATGCCCATGGGGCCGCGCGCCTGTTCCAGCGAGATCTGCACGCCGAAGCGGGCGAAGGCATCGACGAAGACCTTGGTCGGCGCGAAGGAGCCGAAATCGACCAGCGTGCCGGCCCAGTCGAAGACCAGCGCCTCCAGGCGCACGGGGAGTGTTGCAAGCGTCATGGCATTCATTCCTGTGGAGAGTCGGTCAGGCCGCCGGCGCGCGGCGCCACGCCTGGGTGCGCGCCACCAGCGCGCGGCTGGCCAGGTGAAGTAGCAGCGAGGCAAGCGCCGAGGTCGCCATGATCACGGTGCACATGGCGGCCGCCGGGCCGATGAAGCCGGCGTCGTCCATGTTCAGCACCGCCACGGCAGCCAGCACGGTCTGCGGGCTGTAGAGAAACACCACGGCGGAGACGGTCGTCATCGCCGAGACAAACAGGTAGCGCGCGGTATCCAGCACCGCCGGCAGGCACATCGGCAGCGTGACGCGCAGGAAGGTCAGCGCGGCCGGCACCTTGAGCGAGGCCGAGGCCGCCTCGAACTCCGTGTCGAGCGCGCCCAGCGCGGTGACCGCGGTCAGGTGCGCGCTGGTGTAGAAGTGCACCACGGTGCACACCACCAGCAGCGTCATGGTGCCGTACAGGGCGCCCAGCGGGTTGCCGGGGCTGTTGAAGAAGAAGATGTACCCCAGCCCCAGCACCAGCCCGGGCACGGCCATGGGCGTGAGCGCCAGCATCCGCGCGGTGCCGCGCAGCGCCGCCGCCTGCACGCCGCGCGTCGGCAGTTTTTCCATCATCCAGGCGCCGCCGTACACCAGCGCGGTGCCGGCCAGGGCCGTCCACGCGGCCAGCTGGATGCTGTTGCGCCACGCCAGCCAGCCGCCGCCGTCCATGTTGTCGAAGTCGTACGAACGCAGCGACAGCGACAGGTTGTACGGCCACATCTTGACGAACGACGCCCACACCGCCACGCCGACGATTGTCAGCAGCGCCAGGCCGATCAGCGCGGCGATGGCCAGGAAGCAGGCGTCGCGCAACCGGTGCGTGCCCGGCGCGTAGACCTGCGCGCGCCCGCTCAGGCCGGCGCCATGGCGCGCCCGCAGGTGCCGGTCGAGCAGGAAGGTCAGCATGGCCGGCACCAGCAGCAGCAGGCCGATGGCCGCGCCCTTGGAGAAATTCTGCTGCCCCACCACGGCCTTGTACGCCTCCATGGCCAGCACGTTGTAGTCGCCGCCCACGACCTTGGGCACGCCGAAATCGGTGACCGTCAACGTGAACACCAGGCAGCAGGCCGAGAACACGGCATAGCGGGTGCCCGGCAGCGTCACGGTGGCGAAGGTGCGCCAGGGGCCGGCTCCCATGGCGCGCGCCGCGTCGTACAGGCGGCCGTCGGCCAGCGCCAGGCCGGTCAGCAGGATCATCAGCGCGTGCGGGAAGGTGTAGAAGGCTTCGCCGATCACGATGCCCCAGAAGCCATAGATGGTGGCGCCGCCGGCCAGCGCCTTGAGCAGGCCCTGGTTGCCCAGCAGGTAGATCAGCGCGATGCCCGGCAACAGCGAGGGCGCCAGCAGCGGCAGCAAGGCCACCAGCCGCAGCACGCCCTTGCCCGGCGCGCGGGTGCGGGTCAGGCAATATGCGTAGGCATAGGCGCAGGGCACCACCAGCGCCACCGTGGCCGCCCCCACCGCCAGGCTGCGCCATACCAGCCCCAGGAACGCGCTGTCGGCGACGATGCCGGCCAGCACGCCCACGCCGGCGGCGCCATCGGCGCCCGGCGCCACCGCCTTGAGCAGGATGGCCAGCAGCGGCAATGCCAGGAACAGCACCAGCGCGGCGACGAACAGGCCCTGCCCGCCCCAGCGGCCCAGGGTTCCGGTCCAGGCCGGCAGCGCCCGGCGCACGGGCGCGGCAGCGTCGGCCGGCCGCGCGATGGCGGCGCGCCGCGGCGCCTTGGCGACGGCGGATTCAAGCGTAGGCACGTAGCGCATGACGCGGCAGCTCCACCCAGCAACGGCCGGCAGCATGGGCGCCCAGCAGGGCATCACCGGTTTCAGCGGAAACCACGGACTGCACGGTGGCGCCCGGTATTCCTTCCAGCCGCAGCGAGATACGATAGCCGCGCCCCAGGAAAACGCCATCGAGCACATCGGCCAGCACGGTGTTGGCCGAGGCCGGCGTACCCGATGCGCTCAGCCGCACCGCCTCCGGCCGCACGAACAGGCGGCCGCTGTCGGCCTGCAGCGGCTGCTCGACGTCCAGTTCGAGCTGGCCGACGCGCGCGCGGTGGGCGTCGATGCGCTGGTACTGCAGCCAGTTGGCCTCGCCCACGAAGTCGGCGATGAATGCCGAACGGGGATCGCGATAGAGTTCGCGTGGCGTGCCGTACTGCTCGATGACGCCGCCGTTCATCACCGCGATCCGGTCGGCCATGACCATGGCCTCTTCCTGGTCGTGGGTCACCATCAGCGTGGTGATGGAAAGGCGCCGCTGCAAGGCGCGCAGTTCGCCGCGCAGGCGGTCGCGCACGCGCGCATCCAGCGCCGACATGGGCTCGTCGAGCAGCAGCAGCGACGGCGCCGGCGCCAGGGCGCGCGCCAGCGCCACGCGCTGCTGCTGGCCGCCGGAAATCTGCCCCGGATACTTGCGGGCCGCGCCGCTCAGCCCGACCAGGGCCAGCATTTCATCGACGCGGGCGGCCACGCGCTCGCGGTCGCCGCGCCGGCCGCTCAGCCCATAGGCCACGTTCTGCGCCACCGTCAGGTTGGGAAACAGCGCATACGACTGGAACAGGATGCCGTAGTCGCGCGCCTGCGGCGGCTCGTTCGAGATATCGCGGCCGCCCAGCACGATGGCGCCGCCATCCTGGCGCTCCAGGCCGGCGATGGCGCGCAGCAGGGTGGTCTTGCCGCAGCCCGAGGGGCCGAGCAGACACACCAGCTCGCCCGCACCGATGTCCAGCGACACGTCGGCCAGCGTCCGATGGACGCCATAGTGCTTGACCAGATTGCGTATCGACAGGAATGCGTCGCTGCCCCGGGACATATGCCCTCCAGAATGACTCGGTAACCAATGTCCGGGGAGTATGGGCAGGGCTTATTGTGCGTTTATGACAGTTCGCGCAAATGCAGTAATAAAAACATCAAATAATTTTGGTGTACTGGCGATCCTGCTCTATCTGGCACGCCGCGCGCGTGATTTCCTGTGCTGGTCGCCGAACTCAAATCTTTCCACGCCGTGGCGCGCTGCGGCACCGTCACCAAGGCGGCCGCCCAGCTGGGGGTCAGCCAGCCCACGGTAACGGGCCAGCTGCGCCAGCTCGAATCGCGCTACGGCGTGGAACTGTTCCATCGCCAGGGACGCGGCCTGCGGCTATCGGATGCCGGCCACCGCCTGATGCCGCTGGTCGAGAAACTGGTGCAGCAGGAATCCGAGATCGAATTCCGCCTGCGCGACGCCAGCGACCTGCGCGAGGGCTGCCTGCGCGTCGGCGCCACCGGCCCCTTCTACATCATGGACACGGTGCGGCGCTACAACCAGCGCTACCCGGCCATCGAGCTCAGCGTCGCCATCGGCAACTCGCAGAGCATGCTGCAGGCCCTGCACGACTACCGGATCGACGTGGCGACGTCCTCGGTGGCGATGAACAACCCGAACCTGTACCGGCGCGCCATCGCCGCCGACCCGCTGCGCATCGTGGTCCACCGCGGCCACCCGCTGGCCGCGCGCGCCTCGGCCGGCCTGGCCGATCTGGCGCCGTACGCGCTGCTGCTGCGCGAGCCCGGTTCGATGACACGCCAGCTGACCGAAGAGGCGCTGCAGAAGGCCGGCGTGGCGCCGGCCCGGGTGCTGGAGATCGGCAGCCGCGAATCGATCCGCCAGGCGATCCTGTGCAACCTGGGAGTCAGCCTGATCCCGTCGTGCGAAGTGCCCGCCCATGCCGAACTGGCCACGGTGGCGATCGCCGATACCGAGGTCCTGATGCATGAGTACCTGTACTGCCTGCGAGAGCGGCAGCCCGTGCAGCTGATTGCACGATTTCTGGAACTGGCGCCGAGCGCGGCATGAGCGCGCCGCCGGCGATGCCGGGAGACAACCATGGCCCTGACCCTGCAAGACATCGAACAGATATTCCTCGAGCGCGGCCACCGCGCCTATGACGGCGAGCCCGTCAGCCACCTCAAGCACGCCCTGCAGACCGCGACGCTGGCCGAACAGGGCGGCGCCGGCCCGCACCTGATTACCGCCAGCCTGCTGCACGACCTGGGCCACCTGATCGCCGCGCACCCGGGCACCCCCAGCCTGCGCGGCCTGGACGACAAGCACCAGTACTTCGTGCTGCCCTTCCTGCGCGGCTTGTTCGGCAATGCCGTGCTGGACCCGATCCGCCTGCACGTCGAGGCCAAGCGCTACCTGTGCTTCGTCGAACCTGCCTACGCGACGCGCCTGTCGGCCGACTCGCGCCGCAGCCTGACGCTGCAAGGCGGCAGCTTCGATGCCGGCCAGGCGGTGGATTTCGCCAGCATGCCGGGCGCGCCGGACGCGATCCGGCTGCGTCGCTGGGACGACCAGGCCAAGCAGCCCGGCATGCAGACCGGCTCGCTGACGCACTTCCTGGAGATCGCCGAGGGCGTGGCCGGCCGCGCCAAGGTGGCCGCCATCTGGTGACGGCGGCCGGATCGGCTCAGGCGCCCTTGGCGACCGGCCGCGCCGCGTCGCTGCACCATTCGCTCCACGAGCCGGGGTACAGGCGCGAACCGGCCAGGCCGGCGATCTCCATGGCCAGCAGGTTGTGGCAGGCGGTGATGCCCGAGCCGCATTGGTGCACGATGCCGTCGGCCGCGCGCCCGCCCAGCAGGGCCTCGAACTCCTGGCGCAGCTGGGCCGGCGCCTTGAAGCGCCCATCGGCCTGCAGGTTCTCGGTATTGGGCCGGTTCAGCGCGCCCGGGATGTGGCCGGCCACCGGGTCCATGGGCTCGACTTCGCCGCGGTAGCGATTGGCCGCGCGGGCATCGATCACGGTAAAGGCAGGCTGGCCGATGTTGGCCAGCACCGCGGCGGCATCGACGGTGCCGGCCAGGCTCTGGCCGGCCCGCGCCCCGGGCTGCGCCGAGACGGCCGGCGTGGCGCCGGCCTCGGTCGGCAGGCCGGCGGCGGTCCAGGCCTGCCAGCCGCCGTCGAGCACCGCGACCCGCTCGTGCCCCATCCAGCGCAGCATCCACCACAGGTGCGCGGCGAACATGCCGCCGCTGGCGTCATAGGCCACCACCAGCGTCTCGGGCGTCACGCCGTGCGCGGCCATCAGGCCGGCGAAGGCATCGCGCTCGGGCAGGGGGTGGCGGCCGTTGCTGCCGGAACGCGGCGCGGCCAGTTCGGCCTCGTGGTCCAGGTAGCGCGCGCCCGCGATATGGCCCTGCTCGTAGGCGCGGCGGCCGGCCGCATGGTCGGCCAGGTCATGGCGCACGTCGAACACCCGCACGCCGCCGGCATCGAGTCGGGCGGCCAGGTCGGCGGCGGAAATCAGCGTCATGGTCATCGGTTTGCTCCCCTGTAGGCGCCCGCGGCCGCAGCCGGCCGGACGCGGATGATCAGGCGCCGCCAGGCCGGCGCATGGTGCGCCAGACCGACAGCAATCCCGCGAAAATGATCAGGCCCATGCCCATCCAGGCCAGGTTGTCCAGGGCGTCGCCCCAGAGCCCCATGCCTATGAAGGCGGCAAAAATGATGGTCGTGTACTGCAGCGCCGCGGTCAACAGGGCCGAGCCGTGTCCGAAGGCGCGCGTCATGGTCAGCTGCCCCACCAGGCCCGAGGTGCCCACGCCGAACAGCGCCAGATAGCCGTACAGGTCCGCCCGCCCCCACCCTCCCAGCAGCAGGCCGACCCCGCTGCTGGCGCATACCGCCACCGAGAAGAACAGCACCGTGCGCCACTCGGGCTCGCCGACGCGGCCCAGCTGGCGGATCTGCAGCATGGCGATGGCCGACATGGCGCCGGCGGTCAGGCCCAGCAGCGCGGCCAGCCACTGGTCGTCGTTGACGCTGGGGCGCAACACCGCGATCACGCCCAGAAAGCCCAGCGCCACGGCGGCGATGCGCACCGGGTCGCGCTGCGCGCCGCCCCACCCCAGCATCCAGCAGGCGATGAACAGCGGCGCGGTGTAGTTCAGGCTGGTGGCGGTGGCCAGCGGCAGGTGCGCCAGGGCGAAAAAGCCCAGCCACATCGAGGTCACGCCGGACAGGTTGCGCCAGACATGCAGGCGCCAGCTGGTCGGGATGATGGACTGGCGCCCGGCGCGGGCCCAGATCAGCAGCAGCACCACCGAGGGCAGGCCGCGGAAAAGCACCACCTGCGGCAGCGAAGCCCCGTGCTCGCTCGCCAGCTTCACGAACGACCCCATGATGGCGAACATGGCTGACGCCAACAACATCCAAAGAGCCTGCATGGGGCTTACCGCTACGAAAAAAGGGCCGGGGGGAATCAGGGAAAGCGATACTATACTCCCCATCGCTGCCGGCCCCGCCGGCGCCGGGAACCCGCGCCCCGCCCGCCAGTCCAAGCGGGGTACGACTTTCGCTCGCAAAGGACCATAACAAGCATGAAACGCATTTTCCTGTTCCTGATCACCAACCTGGCCGTCATGGTTGTGCTGTCGGCCACGATGCGCATCCTCGGCGTGGACCGCTTCCTGACCGCGCAGGGGCTGAACCTCACCGGCCTGCTGATCTTCTCGGCCGTGATCGGCTTCACCGGCGCGATCATTTCGCTGCTGATGAGCAAGCCCATGGCCAAATGGAGCACCGGCGCGCGCGTCATCGACCCCAACGCGCCGGCCAACCAGCGCGAAGCCTGGCTGCTCGACACCGTGCACCAGCTGGCCGACCGCGCCGGCATCGGCCGGCCCGAGGTGGCCATCTACCAGGGCGAACCCAACGCATTCGCCACCGGCGCGTTCCGCAACGACTCGCTGGTGGCGGTCTCGACCGGCCTGCTCGACAGCATGACCGAAGAAGAAGTGGCCGCCGTGCTGGGCCACGAGGTGGCGCACGTGGCCAACGGCGACATGGTCACCCTCACCCTGATCCAGGGCGTGGTCAACACCTTCGTCGTGTTCCTGGCGCGGGTGGTCGGCTATTTCGTCGACCGCGCCATTCTCAAGAACGAACGCGGCGTGGGCCTGGGCTACTACGCCACCGTGATCGTCTGTGAGATCGTCTTCGGGATCCTGGCCTCCATCATCGTGGCCTGGTTCTCGCGCCAGCGCGAATACCGCGCCGACGCGGGCTCGGCCCACCTGATGGGCTCGCGCGAGCCCATGATCCGCGCCCTGGCGCGGCTGGGCGGCCTGGAGCCGGGCGAACTGCCCAAGTCGTTCGAAGCCTCGGGCATCTCGGGCAAGAACGGCATCTCGGCCATGTTCGCCTCGCACCCCCCGATCCAGGCCCGCATCGCGGCCCTGCAGCACGCCCGCCTGGGCTGACCGGCTGTTCCGGTCCGCCAGCGAAAACGCGCCCCGCAAGGGGCGCGTTTTGCATGGGCCAACCCGCGCGGCGGATCAGTCCAGGGTCAGGACGGTCGCGCCGGTGGTCTTGCGGCCGGCCAGCGCCGTCTGCGCGTCGCCGGCCTGGGCCAGGCTGTAGCGCTGGTCGATGCGTACCTTGATCTTCTTCTTCAGCACCAGGCCGAACAGTTCGTCAGCGGCGGCAGCCAGCTTCTCGTGGGTATTGACGTGCACGCCCAGCGACGGCCGCGTCACGTACAGGCTGCCCTTCTGGTTCAGGATGCCCAGGTTGACGCCGGCCACCGGCCCCGAGGCGTTGCCGAAGCTGACCATCAGGCCGCGCGGCTCGATGCAGTCCAGCGAGGTTTCCCAGGTGTCCTTGCCCACGCCGTCATAGACCACCGGCACCTTCTTGCCGCCGGTCAGCTCCAGCAGGCGCTCGACCACGTTCTCGCGCGAGTAGTCGATGGTGGCCCAGGCGCCATGGGCGCGGGCCAGCTCGGCCTTCTCGGGGCTGGAGACCGTGCCGATCAGCTTGACGCCCAGCGCCTTGGCCCATTGGCAGGCGATCAGCCCCACGCCGCCGGCGGCGGCATGGAACAGGATGGTCTCGTTGCCCTGCAGGCGATAGGTCTGGCGGAACAGGTATTGCACCGTCAGCCCCTTGAGCATCAGCGCGGCGGCCTCGTCGAAGCCGATGCCCTTGGGCAGCTTGACGACCTGCGCGGCCGGCACGTTGCGCGCCTGGGCGTACGCGCCCAGCGGGCTCTGGCCATAGGCGACGCGGTCGCCCTTCTTGAGGTGGCGCACGTCGGCACCCACGGCCTCGACCACCCCGGCGCCTTCGAAACCCAGGCCATGCGGCAGCGGATGCGGATACAGGCCGGTGCGGAAGTAGATGTCGATGAAGTTCAGGCCGGCGGCATGCTGGCGGATGGTGACTTCATTGGCCGCCGGCGGCGGCACCTCGACGTCGACGACTTGCAGGACTTCCGGGCCGCCGTGCTGTTCGATGCGGACTGCCTTGACGATGTTGCTGGCCATGCGGGCCTCCTTGAGAGCGAATCAGGTAATGAGGGATCATGCGAATCGGATCGCGGCCGGCGCTATGGCCTGGCCGGGCGGCGGCGCCCGGCCAGAACGAACACGCCCGCCAGCACCAGCGCGGTACCGGCCAGCTGCCACACCGTAATGGGCTCGTCGAGGAACCACGCCGCCAGGAACAGGACCGACACCGGCCCCACCATGCCCAGCAGCGACGCGGTGGGCGCGCCGACCAGGGCAACCGCCCACATCAGCATGAACACCGGCAGCACCGTGTTGACGGTGGCGTGGATCACCGAATAGCCATAGACGGCGGCGGGCTGGACCAGCACCGATGCCGGGTGGATCAGGAAGAACTGGATCAGGCTGGCCACGCACGAGACCAGCATGGCATAGGCCACCAGCCGGGTTGCCCCGACCCGCTCGACCAGCTCTCCCGAACAGATCAGGTACACAGAATAGCTGAGCGCGGAGCAAAAAACGAAGAAAGACCCTGTCAGCACGTCGGCGCCCGCGCCGCTCTGGCTCAGGTCGTGCGACAGGACCAGCGCCACGCCCACGTAGGACAGCAGCATGGCGCCCCACTGGCGGCGCGTCACCGGCCGCTTCAGCCACCACGCCGACAGCAGCACCACCAGCGACGGCGACAGGAACAGGATCAGGCGCTCCAGCCCGGCCGTGATGTGGCGCAGCCCGAGGAAATCCAGGAAGCTGGACAGGTAATATCCCAGCAGGCCCAGCGCGCACAGCTGGCCGCGCTCGCGCCAGCTCAGCACCGGCAATTCGCCGCGCGCCGCGCGGCGCGCCTGCCACCAGGCCACCGCGGCAAAGAACGGCATGGCGAACAGCATGCGAAACGCGATCAGCGTCACCGCGTCGATGCCGTAGCGGTAGGTGAACTTGACCACGATGGCCTTGCCGGAAAACAACACCGCCCCCAGCGTGGCCATAAAAAAGCCCGCTGCCATGCCGGAAAAGCGGGAGGGGTCGGAAAGCTGCCTGTTGCGATTCATGCGATCATTTTAGTTTCGTCGCGCGGCCACCGCGCACCCGCCCCTTTCCGCAGTCCGCATTCATGACACGCCAACGCGCCCTCGTCTATATCCATATCGCCGCCGTCCTGTTCGGCCTGACCGGGGTCTTCGGCGAACTGATCCAGGCCGGGGCGGCCGTGATCACCCTGGGACGGGCGCTGTTCGCCGTCGGCGCGCTGGCCGTGTTCGCGCGCATGCAGCGCCGCTCGCTGCTGGGGGTGCTGACGCCGGCCCAGCTGTTCGTGCTGGTCATCGCCGGCTGCCTGCTGGCCGCGCACTGGGTGACCTTCTTCATCTCGGTCAAGGTGGGCGGCATCGCCATCGCCACCCTGGGCTTTGCCAGCTTTCCCGCCTTCATCACCTTGTTCGAGGGCCTGGTGTTCCGCGAGCGGGTGCGCCTGGCCGAGTGGCTGCTGCTGGGCCTGGTCACCGCGGGGCTGGTGCTGGTGACGCCGTCGTTCGACCTGGCCGACCAGGGCACCGTGGGGCTGGTCTGGGGGCTGGTATCCGGCTTTTCCTTCGCCATGCTGGCGCTGACCAACCGGCGCGCCGCGGCGGGCATGGACCCCATGCAGGTCGCCTGCTGGCAAAACGCCGTGGTGGCGCTGGTCATGCTGCCCTTCGCGGTGGTCCACCTGCCTGCCCTGCACGCGCTGGACTGGCTCTGGGTGGCGCTGCTGGGCATCTTCTGCACCGGGCTGTCGCACTACCTGTTCGTCTCCAGCCTGACCCGCCTGAACGCGCGCAGCGCCGGCCTGGTCATCGCGCTGGAACCCGTCTACGCCATCGGTTTTGCCTGGATCCTGTTCACCCAGGTGCCGACCCTGCGCATGCTGGCCGGCGCGGCGCTGATCGTCGCCGCCATCGTCTGGTCGGGGCTGCGCAAGAGCACGCACTGACCACCCTGCCCGGCCATGAACTGCCTTGACAATAGTTGCCTAGGCAGTAAAATTCCGGCATGAATCCGCCCCGCTCCGCCTCGTCCGAACCGTTTGCGCACTACCGCGCCGACAGCATCTGTACCCGCGACGACAACGCCGGCTTTCTCATCAAGCTGGTGTCCAATTCGCTCAACCGGATGCTGGACCTGGAAATGGCGCCGCTGGGC
Source organism: Bordetella bronchiseptica (assembly GCF_900636925.1). Taxonomy (NCBI): domain Bacteria; kingdom Pseudomonadati; phylum Pseudomonadota; class Betaproteobacteria; order Burkholderiales; family Alcaligenaceae; genus Bordetella; species Bordetella bronchiseptica. The sequence continues at coordinate 1,658,530 of NZ_LR134326.1, read as the reverse complement.
TTGACCGCCATGCAATGGCGCCCGCTGGCCATGATCGCCAGCGGACGGGCCGACACCCCGGCCGAGCTGGCCCGCCTGATCAACGTCGACACCGGCGCCATGACGCGCACGCTGGACCGCCTGGAGGCCAAGGACCTGCTGCGCCGCGTGCGCAGCCAGGAAGACCGGCGCGTCATCAAGATCGAACTGACGCCCGAGGGCCAGACCAAGGCGCGCGAAATACCGGCCTATATCGCCAAGGTGCTCAACCACCACCTGCGTGGATTCTCCACCGAGGAAGTGGCGCAGCTGCAGCACATGCTGCGCCGGATGATCGCCAACGGCTCGGTCGGCGGCTAGCCGCCAGGCCCCCGAAAACCCGCTCCCAGTCAGTCATCTTGCCATGGCATATGTACGAAATTGCGTCATAATAGCTGCCTAGTCAGATACAGATTAATCAATGACTTTAAGCGAACAGTCAGGATGAAACGGTTCCGCCTCCTTTCCGCAGCCCTGGCGCTGGCCCTGGGCGGTTGCGCCCTGATGGATCCGGCGCCGCCGCCGGTGGCCGAACTGGACGCCGCCCGCCTGGGCCTGAGCGCCGCGGGCGTGCAATGGCCGGCCCGGCAATGGTGGCAACGCTATGCCGATCCGCAGCTCGACGCCCTGGTGTCCGAGGCGCTGGCCAGCCATCCGTCGCTGGCCGCCGCGCGGGCCCGGCTGGCGCAAGCCAACGCCGCCGTCGCCGGCGCGCGCGCGCCGCTGCTGCCGCGCGTGGACGCCAACTACACGCTCACCCGCGAACACCTGCCGAAGAACTACATCTATCCCCCGCCCACCGGCGGCTCGGTGGTCAGCGACAACCGGCTGGCGCTGGACTTCAGCTACGAGCTGGACTTCTGGGGCAAGAACCGCGCCCGCCTGCAGGCCGCCGTTTCGCAGCGCGACGCGGCCGACGCCGACGCGCAGGCCGCCCGCAACCTGCTGGCGCGCGCCATCGTGCGCAGCTACCTCAACCTGCAGAACGCCTTCGCGCAGCGCGAGGTGCTGCAGCGCGTGCTGAGCCAGCGCGCCGAAGTGGTGGACCTGACGCGCGGCCGCAAGGCCGCCGGGCTGGACACCGAGGTGGAGGTCAAGCAGGCCGAATCGTCGCTGGCGGCCGGCCGGGTCGAGCTGACCCAGAACGAAACCACCATCGCCCAGCTGCGCAACCAAGTGGCGGCCCTGGCCGGCGCCGGCCCCGTGCGCGGCCAGGCGCTGGCCCCGGTCGCGCTGACCGCCCCCGGCGGGGTGATTCCGGCCAACGTACCGCTCGAGTTGCTGGGCCATCGGCCCGACGTCACGGCGGCGCGCTGGCGGGCCATCGCCGCGCGCCACGGCATCGAGGCCGCCAAGGCCGAGTTCTATCCCAACATCAACCTGGTGGCCTTCGCCGGCTTCGAGGCGCTGGGCACCGGCCGGCTGCTCGACGCCGGCAGCCGCGCCGCCGGCATCGGCCCGGCCATCACGCTGCCCATCTTCCATGGCGGCGAACTCAACGCCAACCTGGCGGGCCGCCGCGCCGACGCCGACCTGGCGGTCTCGGACTACAACCAGACGGTGCTCGACGCCGTGCAGCAGACCGCCGACGCCATCGATGCGCTGCGCCTGCTCGGCCGCGAGCAGGCCGAACAGCGCCAGGCCCGCGAAGCCATCGACGCGGCCTATGACCTGGCGGTCAAGCGCTATCGGGCAGGGCTGGGCAACTATCTGTCGGTGCTGATCGCGCAGACGGGCGTGCTGACCCAGGCGCGGCTGGATACCGATCTGCGCATCCGCGCCTACCAGCTCGACGCCGACCTGGCCTACGCCCTGGGCGGCGGCTATGCGCCCCCGGCCACCAAGGCGGCCTCCCCCTCTCATTGAATGAACCGGATTCACACCTCATGAGCCCCTCCCCGACCACCCACCCCGCCCGCAAACGCCTGCTGTGGCTGGCAACCGGTGTGTTCGCCGTGCTGGCCATCGCCTATGCCATCTGGTGGGCGCTGTTCGGCTCGCACTTCGAGAGCACCGACGACGCCTATGTCCACGGCAACCTGGTGCAGATCACGCCGCAGGTGCCCGGCACCGTCGTCGCCATCGAGGCCGACGACACGGAGGCCGTGACGGCGGGCCAGGCGCTGGTGCGGCTGGATCCGGCCGACACCGACGTGGCGCTGCAGCAGGCCGAGGCGCGCCTGGCCCAGACGGTGCGCCAGGTCCGCACGCTCTACGTCCAGAACGACGCCCTGGCCGCCGACATCGACGTGCGGCAGGCAGAGATCGCGCGCGCCCAGGCCGACCTGAAGCGCGCCCAGAGCGACCTGCAGCGGCGCCAGACGCTGGCCAAGTCGGGCGGCGTCAGCGGCGAGGAAATCCTGCACGCCGAGACCGCGCTCAAGTCCGCCCAGTCGGCCCTGGCGCAGGCGCGCGCCAACCTGGCCGCCGCCCAGGCCAAGCTGGCGACCAACCAGGCGCTGACCGAGGGCACGACGGTGGCCGAGCATCCGGACGTGCGCAATGCCGCCGCCCAGGTGCGCAATGCCTGGCTGAACCGTTCGCGCACCGTGCTGCCGGCGCCGGTCGACGGCATCGTGGCGCGCCGCGCCGCGCAGGTCGGCCAGCGCGTCGCCCCCGGCGCCATGCTGATGAACGTCGTGCCGCTGGACCAGATCTGGGTCGAGGCCAATTTCAAGGAAGGGCAGCTGCGCCACATGCGCATCGGCCAGCCCGCCAGGATCACGGCCGACCTGTACGGCGGCTCGGTGGTCTACGACGGCAAGGTCATCGGCCTGGACGCCGGCACCGGCAGCGCCTTCGCGCTGCTGCCGGCGCAGAACGCCTCGGGCAACTGGATCAAGGTGGTGCAGCGGGTGCCGGTGCGCATCGCGCTGGACCCGGAGCAGCTCAAGACCCATCCGCTGCGCGTGGGCCTGTCCATGGACGTCGAGGTCGATGTCGGCGCCGAGCAAGGCCAGCCCGTGACCGCCGCGCCGCGCGCCGAACCGGCCCTCTCGACCCAGGTGTTCGAGCCGGCGCACGATGAGGCCGACGCGCTGATCGCGCGCATCATCCAGGCCAATCTCGCATCATGAGCGACAAGCCCAAGTCGTCCGCCGGCGGCGCGCCCTATCCGCCGCTGGAGGGCGCGACCCGCATCATCGGCTCGATCGCGCTGTCGACCGCGGTGTTCATGAACGTGCTGGACACCTCGATCGCCAACGTGTCGATCCCGACCATCTCGGGCGACCTGGGCGTGAGCACCAGCCAGGGCACCTGGGTCATCACCTCGTTCGCGGTGGCCAATGCCATCACGGTGCCGCTGACCGGCTGGCTGACGCAGCGCTTCGGCCAGGTCCGGCTGTTCCTCACCTCCACCTTGCTGTTCGTGCTGGCCTCGTGGCTATGCGGCTTCTCGCCCACGCTGGAAGCCCTGATCGGCTTTCGCGTGCTGCAGGGCGCCGTGGCGGGCCCGATGATTCCGCTGTCGCAGGCGCTGATGCTGGCCAGCTTTCCCAAGCACAAGGCCGGCATGGCGCTGGCGGTCTGGTCGATGACCACGCTGGTCGCGCCGGTGGCCGGGCCGCTGCTGGGCGGCTGGATCTCGGACAACTACACCTGGCCGTGGATCTTCTACATCAACGTGCCGGTGGGCCTGCTGGCGGCCTGGATCAGCTGGCGCGTCTACCGCGACCGCGAATCGCAGACCCGCAAGCTGCCCATCGACAAGGTAGGCCTGCTGTTGCTGGTGGTGTGGGTGGGCGCGCTGCAGATCATGCTGGACAAGGGCAAGGAGCTGGACTGGTTCGCCAGCCCCGTGATCGTCGCGCTGGCCGCCACCGCCTTCGTGGCCTTCGTGTTCTTCCTGATCTGGGAGCTCACCGACGCCCATCCCGTGGTCGACCTGCGCCTGTTCAAGGAGCGCAATTTCACGGTGGGCGCGCTGACGCTGGCCGTGGCCTACGGCGTCTTCTTCGGCAACGTGGTGCTGCTGCCACTGTGGCTGCAGAGCAATATGGGCTACACCGCGACCTACGCCGGCATGGTGACCGCGCCGGTCGGACTGCTGGCCATCCTGCTCACCCCCATCGTGGGCAAGATGCTCGCCACCCGCGACCCGCGCCAGATCGTCACCGTGGCCTTCATGGTGTTCGCGCTGGTGTGCTTCATGCGCGCGGGCTTCAACACGCAGACCGACGTGCGCACGCTGATGGTCCCGACCATCATCCAGGGCGCCGCCATGGCGATGTTCTTCGTGCCGTTGACGTCGATCACGCTGTCCAGTCTCGACGCCTCGCGCATTCCGGCGGCCTCGGGCCTGTCGAACTTCGCGCGCCTGACCGCGGGCGCGTTCGGCACCTCCATCGCCACCACCATGTGGGACAACCGCGCCAACCTGCACCACGCCCAGCTGACCGAGATCGCCACGCCGGGCCAGCAGGCCTTCGACCACACGCTGGGCACGTTGCAGAACGGCGCCGGCATGTCGCACCAGCAGGCGCTGACCGTGATCAACGGCATGATCGACACGCAGGCCTACACGCTGTCGGCGCTGGACGTCTTTTATGCGTCGGCGGCGATCTTCCTGCTGCTGACCGGCCTGGTATGGCTGGCCCGGCCCAAGTCCGCCAAGAGCGCGGGCGGCGGCGCGGCCGAGGCGGCGGCCGGCGCGCACTGAGCGCCAGGCCGCGCGGCCTCAGCCGGCGGCCACCAGCGCGGCGATGGCCGAACCCACTTCGGCCGTGGTGGCCTTGCCCTGCATGTCCGGCGTGCGCGGCCCGTCGACCAGCACCTGCTCGATGGCCGCGACCACCGCCGCCGCGGCTTGCGGATAGCCGAGGAAATCCAGCATCAGCGCGCCGCTCCAGATCTGCCCGATCGGGTTGGCGATGCCCTTGCCGTAGATGTCGGGCGCCGAGCCGTGCACCGGCTCGAACAGCGAGGGAAACTTGCGTTCCGGGTTGAGGTTGGCCGACGGCGCAATGCCGATGGTGCCGGTGCAGGCCGGCCCCAGGTCGGAAAGAATGTCGCCGAACAGGTTGGACGCCACCACCACATCGAACCAGTCCGGGTGCTGCACGAAGTGCGCGCACAGGATGTCGATGTGGTATTTGTCCCAGCGCACGTCCGGATAGGACGCGGCCATCTCGGCCACCCGTTCGTCCCACCACGGCATGGAGATCGAAATGCCGTTGGACTTGGTGGCGGCGGTCAGGTGCTTGCCGCGCTTGCGCGCCAGTTCGAACGCGAACTTCAGCACGCGGTCGGCGCCCACGCGCGTGAACACGCTTTCCTGGATCACGACTTCGCGCTCGGTGCCGGCGAACAGCCGCCCCCCGCTGTTGGAATACTCGCCCTCGGTATTCTCGCGCACGATGAAGAAATCGATGTCGCCCGGCTTGCGGTTGGCCAGCGGCGTGGGCACGCCCGGCATCAGCCTGACCGGACGCAGGTTGATGTACTGGTCGAAATCGCGGCGAAAGCGAAACAGCGACCCCCACAGCGCCTCGTGGTCGGGCACGGCGTCGGGCCAGCCGATGGCGCCGAAGAAGATCGCCTCGTGGCCGCCGATCTGCGCGGCCCAGTCATCGGGCATCATCTTGCCATGGCGCGCGTAGTAATCGCAGCTCCAGTCGAAATGGTCCCACTGGAAATCGATGCCGAAACGCGTGGCGGCCGCCTCCAGCACGCGCAGCCCCTCGGGCATGACTTCCTTGCCGATGCCGTCGCCGGCGATGACGGCGATCCTGTGTTTTGCTGCCACCTCAGTCTCCTTGTATGCGATCGTGCGCGCGCCGCGCCGGCGCGAAGCCGGCCCGCATTATCGATCCAAACGGCGCGCGCGGCCAAGCGCGGGCCTAGCCGGCGTCAGGCGCCGCTCCAGGCCTCGGCGTTCAGTTTGTCGCTGTAGACCGGCCGGCGCTGCTGGCGCTCGACGTGCTCCAGCGCCGGCGTAATGACCTGCACCAGGCGCTCGAAGGCCGGTTCGATCTCTTCCTCGGGCACGCAGGCATAGCCGAGCAGCAGCCCGGGACGGGCGTCCTGCTCGCTGGCGTAGTAGCGCGACAGCGGCCGCGCGTGCAGCCCCAGCGTGCGCGCGGCGATGGAAATGCCCAGGTCGTCGGTGCCGTCGGGCAGGTGCATCACCAGGTGCAGGCCCGCCTCGTGGGTGGAAATCGGCCAGTCGGCGCCGAAGGCCCGCGTGACCGCCTCGCGCAACAGCGCCTGGCGTGCCGCATAGCGTTGCTTGACGCGGCGGATATGGGTGGCGTAATGGCCGCCTTCGATGAAGTCGGCCAGCACGGCCTGGTCCATCAGGCGCCCTTCGCGATACAGCTCCGACAGCCCGGTCGCGACGTGGCCGGCCAGCGGCTTGGGCAGCACCATGTAGGCCAGGCGGATGCCGGGAAACAGCGTCTTGGAGAAGGTGCCCAGGTACAGCACCCGGTCGTGCTGGTCCAGCCCCTGCAGCGAAGCGATGGGGCGTCCGTCGAAGCGGAACTCGCTGTCGTAGTCGTCCTCGACGATCCAGGCGCCGCGCTTGTGCGCGTAATCCAGCAGCATGCGGCGCCGCGCCAGGCTCATCACCATGCCCAGCGGATACTGGTGCGACGGCGTCACGAAGATGAAGCGCGGCGGATCCTGCAATTGCTGCGCGCTGGGCGCCATGCCCTCGTCGTCCACCGCGACCGCCACCGGCGTGATGCCGCAGGCCATCAGCGTCGAACGCGCGCCCCAATAGCCGGGGTTCTCCATCCAGGCGGTGTTGCCGTTGTCGCCCAGCAGGCGCGCCAGCACGCTGACGGCCTGGTGGATGCCGCTGGTCACGACGATCTGGTCGGCATCGCACTTGACCGAGCGCGACAGGCGCAGATGCTCGGCCAGCGCGCGGCGCAGGGGCATATAGCCGGCCCCGTACGCATAGGTCAGCAGTTCGGGCGGGGCCTGGCGCCAGCGCCGGCTCTGCAGGCGCTGCCACACCGCGCGCGGAAACAGCGAAACGTCGGGCACGCCGGCCACGAAGGCGCCCCATTGCCGATCGGACGCCGAGGCTTCGCGCACCAGCTTGGTGCCGCGGCGCGACAGCGCGAAGTGCTGCGCCGCGGCCTCGACCTCGGGCGGCGCCGGCGGCTCCGGCGTGGCCGGCACGGTATCGGAGACGAAGGTACCACTTCCGAAGGCCGACACGAGGTACCCCTCGGCCAGCAACTGGTCGTAGGCGTGCAGCACGGTATTGCGGGATAACCCTGTGTCGACCGCCAGCGCCCGGGTCGCGGGCAGCTTGGTGCCGGCGGGCAGGTCGCCGGCCAGGATCAGATCGCGCAGCAAATCGTAGATCTGCCTGGACAGCGGCGTGGCGCCGCGGCGTTCCAGCCGCTGCAGCAGGCACTCCGACAGAATGAGCTCTTTCAAAGTGGCACCACAAACAAAAAACGATTTGGACCTATTGAGAGTACCAAATATTCGATACGCTGCCTTTCACGTACTCAAGCTGGTCCAACAGAATGCAAAGGGGAAAATCTTGCAATCGGACACTGACTGCGTTGTTCCCGCCATCACGGCACCCGCCACGGCCCGCGCCGTGACCGGCCGCGCGGCCCCCGGCCGCCGCTTCCCCCCATCCCCCCGATTCGACGCTGTCGTCGTCAAGGCTCCCGGCTGAGGCCGGCGCAGTACGCCGCGCCCCGGCGCGGCAAGCGGTGTTCGCACCGCGCAGCAGCACGTTTGTTTCATCACCTTGCGGTAACCCGAACGTACCAGGCGGCAGGCGATCGACTTTGGCACAGGAGCCGATCCCCGCCGCCGTTCTTGAACTAGCCCGGAGGCCAGCAGTGAAACTCACACAACTCTTCAAACTGTCCGCAGCCGCCTTTACCCTGGCGGCGGCCCTTCCGCTGACGAACGCGCATGCCCAGACCCGGGGCGGCACGCTCAACCTGATCGTGCAGCCCGAGCCGCCGATCCTGATCCCCGCGCTCAACCAGCAAGGGCCGACCCAGTTCATCACCGGCAAGATCTATGAAAGCCTGCTGACCTATTCGTTCGATCTCAAGCCGCAACCCGGCCTGGCCAAGTCCTGGGAAGCCGCGCCCGACGGCCTGAGCTACACCTTCCATCTGCAGGAAGGCGTCAAGTGGCACGATGGCAAGCCGTTCACGGCCGACGACGTCGTCTTCTCGCTGTCCGACCTGCTGCCCAAGACCCACGCCCGGGCGCGCGTGATCCTGGGCAAATTCCTCGACAAGGTCGAAAAGGTCGACGACCACACGGTCGTGGTGCGCCTGAAGTCGGCCTTTCCCGCCTTCATGCTGATGTTCGAACCGGGCTTCGCGCCCATGATGCCCAAGCACATCTACGCGGGCACCGACTACGCCACCAACCCGGCCAACCAGAAGCCCATCGGCACCGGCCCCTTCAAGTTCAAGGAATGGAAGCGCGGCGAATACGTCAAGCTGGAGCGCAATCCCGACTACTGGAAAGAAGGCAAGCCCTACCTGGACGAGCTGGTCTTCAACGTGATCCCGGATTCGGCCTCGCGCGCGGTGGCGTTCGAACGCGGCAGCATCGACGCCCTGCGCGGCGGCGACGTGGACAACGTCGACGTCAAGCGCCTGCGCGGGCTGCCCGACGTGCAATACACCACCCAGGGCTGGGAGATGTTCTCGCCGCAGGCCTACCTCATCTTCAACATGCGCAAGCCGCCCTTCGACAACATCAAGGTGCGGCAGGCGGTGATGCACGCGTTCAACCGCAAGCTGGTGGTCGACAACATCTTCTTCGGCCTGGGCAAGATCTCGACCAGCCCGTTCGTGCCCACCGAGATGTTCTTCGACAAGGACATCCCGGCCATCCCGTTCGACATGAAGAAGGCGCGCGCGCTGATCAAGGAGTCCGGAATCAACCCGGGCGACTACACCATCCGCCAGCTCAGCTTCCCCTACGGCGCGACCTGGGACCGCCTGGGCGAATACACCAAGCAGGCGCTCGAACAGCTGGGCTTCAAGGTCAATGTCGAATCGACCGACGCCGGCGGCTGGGCCAGCCGCACCGGCAACTGGGACTTCGACCTGACCACCACCTACAGCTACCAGTACGGCGATCCGGCGCTGGGCGTGCAGCGTCTGTACGTGACGTCCAACATCGTCAAGGGCTCGCCCTTCGCCAACGTGCAGGGCTACAGCAACCCCGAGTCCGACAAGCTGTGGGAACAGGCCGCGGCCGAGGTCGATCCGGCCAAGCGGCAGGAACTCTACAACAAGATCCAGGCCATCCTGGTCGCCGAGGTGGCCAACGGCTTCCTGGTCGACATGGAGTTCCCGACGCTGTATCGCGGCAAGGTCAAGAATATGGTCAAGACCGCCATCGGCATGAACGAGACCTTCGACGACGTGTACATCGAGAAGTGACGCGGCATGCGGCGGGCCGAGGAACGGCCCGCCGCCCGGCCCGCGCGGCCGCCCGCCGCCGCGGGCGGTGAACTAGCAGGAGCGGCGCGCACCGCGCCCTCCGGGGGATGCATCGCATGAAATTCCTGTCTTTCTTCGCCTCGCGCCTGGGCAAGGCCCTGGTGGTCGTGCTGGGCGTGGTGATCATCAACTTCTTCCTCATCCGCATGGCGCCGGGCGACCCCGCCGCCGTGCTGGCCGGCCAGGCCGGCGCCGGCGACGCGGCCTATGTCGAGCAACTGCGCACCCAGTTCGGCCTGGACAAGCCCGTGCTGACGCAGCTGGGCATCTACCTGAAAGGCGTGCTGCAGTTCGACCTGGGGTTTTCCTACCGCAATCACGTGCCGGTGCTGGACCTGATCGTCGAGCGCCTGCCCGCCACCTTCCTGCTGATGTCCGCGGCGTTCCTGTTCTCGGTCATCCTGGGCGTGCTGCTGGGCGTGGTCGCCGCGCGCGCGCGCTACGCCAACAAGCGCCGCTGGATCGACAGCAGCGTCATGACCGGCGCGCTGCTGCTGTACGCCACGCCGCTGTTCTGGCTGTCGCTGATGGGCATCCTGCTGTTTTCCGTGATGCTGGGCTGGCTGCCGGCCTTCGGCATGGAGACCGTGGGCAGCAACCTGACCGGCTGGGCCCGCGTGCAGGACATCGCCTTGCACCTGATCCTGCCCACCGTGACGCTGGGCTGCTTCTTCATGGCGGTCTACGTGCGCCTGACGCGCGCCTCGATGCTGGAAGTGATCGGCATGGACTTCGTCAAGACCGCGCGCGCCAAGGGCGTCAGCGCCAACCGCGTCATCCGCGCCCACGTGCTGCGCAACGCCCTGCTGCCGGTCATCACCTTCGCCGGCATCCAGCTCGGCCAGATGGCCGGCGGCGCGGTCCTGACCGAGACCGTGTTCGCCTGGCCCGGAATCGGCCGGCTCATGTTCGACGCGCTCCTGCAGCGCGACTACCAGCTGCTGCTGGGCATCTTCCTGGTGACCTCCATCATGGTCGTGGTTTTCAACCTGATCACCGACGTGATCTACCGCCTGATCGATCCGCGCATCGCCGCCGGCGGCACGCAAGGAGCCGCCGCATGAATGGATTCATGAAACGCTATATGCGCAACTACGGCGCGGTCGCCGGGCTGGTGATCGTGGCGCTGGTGGTGCTGGTGGCCCTGTGCGCACCCCTGCTGTATGAAGAGTCGCCGTGGATGATGGTGGCCAGCCCGCTGATCCCGCCCTTCACCGACTCGGCCTACCCGTTCGGCACCGACATGCTCGGCCGCGACATCACCGCGGGCCTGGTATGGGGCGCGCGCGTCTCGCTCATGGTGGGGCTGCTGTCTGCGGGCGTGGCGCTGCTGTTCGGCATCGCCATCGGCGCCATCGCCGGCTATTGCGGCGGGCGCATCGACGATGCCCTGATGCGCTTTACCGAGTTCTTCCAGACCATTCCGCAACTGGCCATGGCGGTCGTGCTGGTGGCCGTGGTGGGCCCGTCGGTGTATTCGATCATGGGCGCCATCGCCCTGGTGTCGTGGCCGCCGGCCGCGCGCCTGGTCCGCTCCGAGTTCATGACGCTCAAGCAGCGCGAGTTCGTGCAGGCCGCCATCGTGATCGGGCAGACGCCCGGGCGCATCGTCTGCACCCAGATCCTGCCCAACGCCATGTCGCCCATCATCGTGTCGGCCTCGTTCATGGTTGCCACCGCGATCCTGACCGAATCGTCGCTGTCGTTCCTGGGCCTGGGCGACCGCAACCTGATGAGCTGGGGCTTCATGATCGGCGCGGCGCGCACCATGATCCGCGAGGCCTGGTGGATGAGCGTGTGGCCCGGTGTGGCCATCCTGCTGACCGTGCTGGCCATCAACCTGATCGGCGAAGGCCTGAACGACGCCCTCAATCCTCAACTGCGCAAGCGCGGCGAATAGGGGAATGACCATGAACGACCATGAAACCCTGCTTTCGGTACGCGACCTGACCATTGCGCTGCCGCGCGGCGGCGACCGCGAATACGCCGTGCGCGATGTGTCCTACGACATCCGCGCCGGGGAGATCCTGTGCATCGTCGGCGAGTCCGGCTCGGGCAAGTCGATGAGCGCCAACGCCATCATGGGCCTGCTGCCCGACTACCTCCAGCCGCAGGGCGGCCAGATCCTGTTCCGCGGCAAGGACCTGCTGCGGCAGGACGAGGCCACCCTGCTGTCGATGCGCGGCAAGGACATGGCCATGATCTTCCAGGAGCCGCTGTCGGCCCTCAATCCGCTGATGACCGTGGGCGAGCAGATCGGCGAAGTCATGCGCGTGCACGACGCCTACCCCGGTCCGCAACGCCAGCGCCGCGTGCTCGAGCTGCTGGCGTTCGTCGGCCTGCCCGACCCGGCCGTCCTGTGCGACGTGTACCCATTCCGCCTGTCCGGCGGCCAGCGCCAGCGCGTGATGATCGCCATGGCCCTGGCGCTCGAGCCGGCCCTGCTCATCGCCGATGAGCCCACCACCGCCCTGGATGTCACCACCCAGGCGCAGATCCTCGCCCTGATCGCCCGGATCCAGAAGGAAAAGGGCATGGGCGTGATGTTCGTCACGCATGACTTCGGCGTGGTGGCCGAGATCGCCCATCGGGTAGCGGTGATGGAACAAGGCATCCTGGTCGAGCAAGGTCCGGCCGAGGAAGTCCTCAACCGCCCGCAACACCCGTATACGCGCCGCCTGATCGCCGCCGTCCCGCACCGGCGCGCCGACGCTCGCCCCCCGGTGGCGCAGGACGCGCCGGTGCTGGCGGTCGACAAGCTGTGCAAGACCTATGTCACCGGCCATGGCTGGTTCGGCAAGAAGCGGGTGGTGCGCGCGGTCGACGAGGTCAGCTTCGAGGTGCGCCGCGGCGAAACGCTGGGCATCGTCGGCGAATCCGGTTCGGGCAAGTCCACCATCGGCAAATGCCTGCTCAAGCTGATCGGCATCGACGGCGGCAAGCTGGTGTTCAACGGGCGCGATATCGCCGGATTGTCCGAAAGCCAGTTCCGGCCGTTGCGCAAGGACATCCAGATGATTTTCCAGGATCCGTTCGCCTCGCTCAACCCGCGCCAGACCGTGGGCCGCATCATCAGCGACGGCCCGGTCGCCAACGGCAAGACGCGCGCCCAGGCCGAAGCCCGCGCGCGCGAACTGCTGACCCTGGTGGGACTCGACCCCTCGGCCTTCGACCGCTATCCCAACCAGTTCTCCGGCGGCCAGCGCCAGCGCATCGGCATCGCGCGCGCCCTGGCGCTGGAGCCGCAGGTGCTGGTGGCCGACGAGTCGGTTTCGGCGCTGGACGTGTCGGTGCAGGCGCAGGTGCTTCAGCTGCTGCACGAATTGCAGCAGCGCCTGCGCATCGCGCTGATCTTCATCACCCACGATCTGCGCGTGGCGGCGCAGATCTGCAATGCCGTGCTGGTCATGCACCGCGGCAAGGTGGTGGAGTACGGCACCCCCGCGCAGATTTTCGACCAGCCGCAGAACCCTTATACGCAGCAGTTGATCGCCGCCGTTCCCGGCCAGCACTGGGACCCGACCAAGGCGCAGACCGCCTAGGGCCGCAACGCCCTCGATCGCGCCGCACAGGAGAGCCGACATGGACAACGCAGAACTGACCCGCCGCAAGGAGGCCGCCACGCCGCGCGGCGTGGGCGTGATGTGCAACTTCTACGCGGACCGCGCCGAGAACGCCGAACTGTGGGATACCGAAGGCCGCCGCTACATCGACTTCGCCGGCGGCATCGCCGTGCTCAACACCGGCCATCGCCATCCGCAGCTGATGCAGGCGCTGCAGGCGCAGATGAGCCGCTTCACCCACACGGCCTACCAGATCGTCCCGTACGCCAGCTATATCCAGCTGGCCGAACGGATCAACCAGCTGGCGCCGGGCGATTTCGCCAAGAAGACCGCCCTCTTCACCACGGGAGCCGAGGCGGTCGAGAACGCCGTCAAGATCGCTCGCGCGGCCACCGGCCGGCCCGCCGTCGTCGCCTTCGGCGCGGCGTTCCACGGCCGCACGCTGCTGGGCATGGCCCTGACCGGCAAGGTCGTGCCGTACAAAGTGGGCTTCGGTCCGTTTCCGGCCGACATCTACCATGTGCCGTATCCGAACGCGCTGCACGGGGTATCCACCGATGACGCGCTGGCGGCCCTGGGGACCCTGTTCAAGACCGACGTGGACCCGCGCCGCGTGGCGGCCATCATCATCGAACCGGTACAGGGCGAGGGCGGTTTCAATATCTGCCCGCCGGCCTTCATGCAGGCGCTGCGCGCCCTGTGCGACGACCACGGCATCCTGCTGATCGCCGACGAAGTCCAGACCGGCTTCGGCCGCACCGGCAAGCTGTTCGCGATGGAACACTACGGCGTGGCGGCCGACCTGACCGCCATGGCCAAGAGCCTGGCCGGCGGCATGCCGCTGTCGGCGGTGTGCGGCCGCGCCGAGGTCATGGACGCGCCGCCGCCGGGCGGCCTGGGCGGCACCTATGCCGGCAATCCGCTGGCGGTGGCCGCCGCGCTGGAGGTGATCCGCATCATCGAGGCCGAGGACCTGCTGGCGCGCGGCACGCGCCTGGGCCACCAGTTGCGCGACCACCTGGAAGCGCAGCGCCACGACGTCCCCGAGATCGCCGAGGTGCGGGCGCTGGGCGCCATGGTGGCGGTGGAATTCCGCCAGCCCGGCAGCGATGCGCCCAGCCCCGAATTCGCGCGCCAGGTCCAGGCCCGCGCGCTCGAACAGGGGTTGCTGCTCCTGACCTGCGGCAGCGACGGCAACGTCATCCGCTTTCTTTTCCCGCTGACGATCCCGGAGGCGGTCATGCGCGAAGCGCTGGACATCCTGGCCCGGACGTTGCGCGGCCAGAACGCTTGAATGCCCACACACGACCAAGGAGATTGACCATGAAACGCCCAGGCGCCATCCCCACGGTGCAGATCGACAACGAGCGGGTCAAGGTGACCGAGTGGCGCTTTCCGCCCGGCGGCGAAACCGGCTGGCATCGCCATGGCATGGACTATGTCGTCGTGCCCATGACCACCGGCCCGCTGCTGCTGGAAACCCCCGAAGGGTCGGTCACCAGCCAGCTCACCCGCGGCGTTTCCTATACCCGCCCGGAGGGCGTGGAGCACAACGTGATCAACCCCAGCGACACGGAATTCGTCTTCGTGGAAATCGAGATCAAAGCAGCGTAGCCCCCAATCAGCGAGGACAGCCATGAAGGCGTTTTTTTCCGAAGAACAGCTGTTGCATGTGCCCGAGCAATTCATGCGGCTGGGCCGCATCAGCGCGCCCACCGACGTGCCGGCCCGCGCCGAGACGCTGCGCGCCATGCTGGCCTCGCGCGGCGTGACGGTGGACAGCCCGCCCGACTACGGCCGCGAGCCGCTCGAGGGCATACACAGCCACGAGTACCTCGACTATCTCGAACACGCGTACACCCGCTGGCAGGCGATGCGCGCCAACGGCGCCGACCCGGGCCCCGAAGTGCTGCCCAACCTGTCGCCCTACTACAACGGCCGGGTCGAGCATGCCGCCCGCGGCCCGTGCCCCTCCACTTCCATCGTGGCCGAAACCGGCTACTACCTGAGCGACCTGTCGTGCCCGGTCGGGCCGCACACCTGGCGCTCGGCCCTGCGCTCGACCCATTGCGCCGTGGCCGCCGCCGACTGGGCGCTGCAGAACCAGGCCCTCGCCTACGCGCTGTGCCGGCCTTCCGGACACCATGCGCACCGCGACCGCGCCGGCGGCTTCTGCTACCTCAACAGCAGCGCGGCGGCCGCGCAGCGCCTGGCGCAACGCTGCGAGCGCGTCGTGGTGCTGGACGTCGACGCGCATCATGGCGATGGCACGCAGAACATCTTCTACCAGCGTTCGGACGTGATGACTATCTCGCTGCACGCCGACCCGTCCGGGTACTACCCGTTCTACACTGGCTATGCACACGAGCGCGGCTACGGCAGCGGCCACGGCTACAACCTGAACTTCCCCCTGCCGCACGGCGCGCGCAACGCCATTTTCCTGGAAACCCTGGACAGCGCCCTGACCGCGCTGCGCGACTACCGGCCGCGCGCGCTGGTGCTGGCGCTGGGCTTCGACACCTACAAGGACGACCCCATCAGCGTACTCAAGCTGGACATGGACGCCTACCGCCAGATCGGCGAACGCATCAACGGCCTGGGCCTGCCCACCGTGGTCGTCCAGGAAGGCGGCTATATGGTCCCGGCCATCGGCCCGGCGCTGGAAGCCTTCCTGCAGGGCATGGCGCCCGCCACAGTCTGACCCGCAACGGAGCCTCATCATGACTACTGCCACCGCACTTTCGATCAACGGCCAACGCCTGTGGGACTCGCTCATGGAGCTGGCGAAAATCGGCGCCACGCCCAAGGGCGGCAATTGCCGCCTGGCGCTGACCGAACTGGACGGCCAGGGCCGCGACCTGCTGGTGCGCTGGATGCGCGAAGCGGGCCTGGAAATCACCGTCGACCAGGTCGGCAACATCTTCGGCCGCCGGCCCGGCGCGCGCCCGGAACTGCCCAGCGTGGCCACCGGCAGCCACATCGACACCCAGCCCACCGGCGGCAAGTTCGACGGATGCTTCGGCGTCCTGGCCGGACTGGAGGTCATGCGCACGCTGCAGGACCACGACGTGCGCACCGAGGCACCGCTGGAACTGGCGATCTGGACCAACGAGGAAGGCACGCGCTTCGTGCCCGTCATGATGGGCTCCGGCGTCTTCTGCAACATCTTTCCGCTCGAGACGGCCCTGTCGGCCACCGACGTGGACGGCAAATCGGTGCGCGACGAGCTGGCGCGCATCGGCTACGCCGGCGACGCGCCGGTAGGCCAGCGCAAGCTGGGCAAGTACTTCGAGGCGCATATCGAGCAAGGCCCCATCCTGGAAGCCGAGGACAAGGTCATCGGCGTGGTCACCGGCTCGCTCGGCCTGCGCTGGTACGACGTCACCGTGACCGGCATGGAGGCGCACGCCGGCCCCACGCCCATGCCCATGCGCCGCGACGCCCTGTACGCCGCCACGCACCTGATGCAGGAAGTCGTGCGCATCGCGCTGGACTACGCCCCCCAGGGCCGCGGCACCGTGGGCGTAGCCAACGTCTATCCATCCTCGCGCAACGTCATCCCCGGCAAGGTGTCCTTCACGGTCGACCTGCGCCACCCGGACGCCGCGCGCCTGGCCGAGATGGACGCCCGCCTGCGCCAGGCCTGCCAGGCGCTGGGCGCGGGCGACACCACCGGCTATCCGGTCGACGTCGATCTGCGCGACGTCCAGCACTTTCCCCCCACGCCCTTCGAGCCCGCCCTGATCGGCGCGGTGCGCCAGCAGGCCGAGGCGCGTGGCTACAGCCACATGGACATCGTCACCGGCGCCGGCCACGACGCCGTCTACGTGGCTACCGTCAGCCCGACGGCGATGATCTTCGTGCCCTGCAAGGACGGCATCAGCCACAACGAAGTGGAAGACGCCGACCCGGCCCACCTGGAGGCCGGCGCCAACGTCCTGCTGGGCGCCATGCTGCAGCACGCGGGCATGGTGGAGCGCTGAACATGGCCCCCGCCCCGGCGCCGGCCGCCGCCCGCCAGCGGCGCCTCGGCATCGCGCTGTTCTTCGGCGCGCTGGTGGCCTTTGCCACCTTCGACGCGGCCTGCAAGTACATGCTGCAGTTCTATCCGGCGCCGTTCCTGAATGTGATGCGCTACACGGCGGTGGCCACCATCGCCGCGTTCATGCTGCTGCGCCACGGCCTGCCGCGCCTGTCGGCCACGCCGCGCCGCGGCCTGCTGGTGGTGCGCGGCCTGATGCTGGGCACGGTGGGCACCTGCTTCATGACGGCGCTGATCTGGATGCCGCTGTCCGAGGCCACCGCCATCTACTTCACCTCGCCGATGATCATGGTGGCGCTGTCGCCCTGGCTGCTGGGCGAATCGGTCGGACGCGCCCAGTGGCTGGCGGTGGCGGTCGGGTTCGGCGGCATGCTGCTGATCGTGCGGCCGGGCGCCGACCTGCCCGCGCTGGGCACCGTGCTGATGGCGGTGGCCGCCGTGAGCTACGCCATTTTCCAGCTGCTCACGCGCAAGCTGGCCGGCCAGGTGCCGGGCCACGTGCAGTACGCCTACACCGCCTTCATCTGCCTGCTGATGACGGCGCTGCCGGCGCCGTTTTTCCTGCCGCAGCCCTGGCCGGGCCTGGCCGACAGCCTGGTGATCATCGCCCTGGGCCTGTGCAACGGCCTGGCGCAGATCCTGTTGATCGGCGCCTTCCAGCGCGTCGAAGCCTCGACGCTGGCGCCGCTGAACTACTGCCATCTGCTGATGGCCGTCGCCTTCAGCACCTTCTGGTTCGGCATGCCACCCGACGCGCCGGCCACAGCCGGCATGGCGCTGATCGTGGCCGCCGGCATTTTCCTCGTCACGCGGCGCGCCCCCGGCACGCCGCGCCTGCCCGTTCGCGACAAGGAGTCCGCCGCATGAGCACCCTGCCCCCGCTGTCCCATTGGGAATCCCTCGCTGCCGGCCTGACGCTGCGCAACCAGGCCTTCATCGACGGCCGCTGGCACGATGGCCGGGCCGGACCGCTGGCCGCCATCAACCCGGCCACCGGCCAGTTGCTCGCCGAAGTGACGGCCTGCTCGCAAGCCGATATCGACCAGGCCGTCGCGGCTGCGCGGCGCGCCTTCGAGTCCGGCGTGTGGTCGCGCATGCCGCGCCGCGAGCGCAAGCAGTGCATGCTGCGCCTGGCCGCGCTGATCCGCGAGCACGCCGAAGAACTGGCCCTGATCGAAACGCTGGACATGGGCAAGCCGATCGGCGACACCATGGCCTTCGACATCCCGGAAACCGCGCATACCTACGCGTGGTATGCCGAGACCATCGACAAGCGGTACGACGAAATCGCCCCCACCGACGCCGACGCGCTGGCCACCATCACGCGCGAACCGCTGGGCGTGGTGGCCGCCGTGGTGCCATGGAACTACCCGCTGCTGATGGCCTCGTGGAAGGTGGCGCCGGCGCTGGCCGCCGGCAACAGCGTGATCCTCAAGCCGGCCGAGCAGTCCTCGCTGTCGGCCCTGCGGCTGGCCGAACTGGCGCTCCAGGCCGGCATCCCCGCCGGCGTGCTCAACGTGGTGCCGGGCGCCGGCCCGGTGGCCGGGCGCGCGCTGGGACTGCACATGGACGTGGATTGCCTGGCGTTCACCGGCTCGACCGCCACCGGCAAGCGCTTCATGGAGTATTCCGGGCAATCCAACCTCAAGCAGATCTGGCTGGAATGCGGCGGCAAGTCGCCGCACATCATTTTCGACGACTGCCCCGACCTGGACCGCGCCGCCCTGGCGGCGGCCATCGGCATCTTCAACAACCAGGGCGAGGTCTGCATCGCCGGCTCGCGCCTGTACGTGCAAGCCGGCATCTACGACACCTTCGTCAGCAAGGTGGAGGCGTGCGCGCGCGCGATGCAGCCGGGCAATCCGCTCGACCCGGCCTCGCCGATGGGCGCCATGGTCGATGAAAGGCAGATGGCGCGCGTGCTGGAATATGTCGAAAGCGGCCGGCGCGAAGGCGCGCGGCTGCGCATGGGCGGCGAGCGCGTGCGCGCCGACAGCGGCGGCTACTACATAGAACCCACCATCTTCGAATGCGCGCGGCCCGACCTGACCATCGTGCGCGAGGAGATCTTCGGCCCCGTGCTGGCGGTCACCCGGTTCGACGGCGAAGACGAGGTGGTGGCGCAGGCCAATGCCTCCGCCTATGGCCTGGGGTCGGGCCTGTGGACGGCCGACCTGTCGCGCGCCCACCGCGTCTCGCGCAGGCTGCGCGCCGGCCTGGTATGGGTGAACTGCTACTTCGACGGCGACGTGACGGTGCCGTTCGGCGGCGTCAAGCAATCCGGCTTCGGGCGCGACAAGTCGCTGCACGCGCTGGACAAGTACACCTCGCTGAAGACGACCTGGATCCGCCTGTAGCCGGGGCCGCTCAGTAGCCGCGGCGGCGCGTGACCATGCCGGTGACCGGCTCGCCGCGCAGGAAGGCGCGGATCTTGGCCGCCAGCTGCGCCACCGTTTCGCGGCGCAGGCTGATGGCCGCGATGTGCGGGGTGATCGCCACGCGCGGATGCGACCAGAACGGGTGGCCGGCCGGCAGGGGCTCTTCGCGAAACACGTCGAGCGCCGCGCCTGCCATATGCCCGCTGTCGAGCAGCGCCAGCAGGTCCTCTTCCACCAGGTGCTCGCCGCGCCCCATGTTGATCAGGTGGGCGCCCGGCAGCAATTGCGACAGGGTATCGCGGCGCAACAGGTCGCGCGTCTCGTCGGTCAGCGGCAGCGTGTTGACCAGCACCCGGGTGCGCGCCAGGAAGGCCGGCAGCGCATCGGCGCCGCCAAAGGCCTGCACGCCCTGCGGCGCATTGCCGCTGCGCGACCAGCCCGCCACCGGATAATCCATGCCGGCCAGGGTCTGCGCCACGCGCGTACCCATCACGCCCATGCCCAGCACGCCCACCGGCCATTGCGTGCGATCGAGCTCGGGCAGCGGATGCCATTGCCCGGCGCGCTGCTGCGCGTCATACGCGTCGAACTGGCGGCTGGCGCGCACCAGCGCATGCGCCGCGTACTCGGCCATCTGCACCGCCATGCCCGCGTCCTCCAGTCGCACCACGGGAAAATCCGGCGGCAGCGTCTCCAGCCTGAACAGCGCGTCCACGCCGGCGCCCAGGTTGAACGCCGCGCGCAGGCCGAGCTCGCGCTCGAACAATTCGGCCGGCGGGTTCCAGACCACCGCCAGTTCGGCATGCTGGACCGGCTGGCCCGCCTGCCATGCGACCACCTCGGCCTCGGGCAAGGCCGCCTGCAAGGGCTCCGTCCATTCGCGCGGATCGATGGCATTGCAGGAGGCGTAGATGATTTTCACGGCGGTTCCATGGCGGCAGGCAGGCGGTAGGGACCATAGCCGGCGCCACGCCTGCGCGGCGCCGTCTTGGCGGATAATGGCGATGATATAACAGCCTCGTCCAGGAATCCGGCATCACCGCAACGGAAACGCAACCATGACCACTCTCAGCTCCGCCCAGCAGCAGGACATCCAGTACCAGCTGCACTCCTACACCAACGCGGTCAAGCACCGCGACGTGGGCCCGCGCATCATCACCCACGGTGAAGGCGTATACGTGTTCGACGACCAGGGCAACCGCTACCTCGAAGGAATGGCCGGCCTGTGGAGCGTCGCGGTGGGTTTCGGCGAGCAGCGCCTGGTCGAGGCCGCGGCGCGCCAGTTCCAGGAACTGCCCTACTACCATACGTTCACGCACAAGTCGCACCCCAGCGTCATCGCGCTGGCCGAGCGCCTGATCGGCTACACCGACGGGCGCATGGCCCAGGCGTTCTTCACCAACTCCGGCTCCGAGGCCAACGACACGGTCGTCAAGCTGGTGTGGTACTACAACAATGCGCTGGGCCGCCGCGACAAGAAGAAGATCATCGCGCGCCAGCGCGGCTACCACGGCGTCACGGTCGCCTCGGCCAGCCTCACCGGCCTGCCCGGCAACCACAAGGACTTCGACCTGCCGCTGCCGCAGATCCGCCACACCGCCTGCCCGCACTACTACCGCTACGGCCTGCCGGGCGAAACCGAGGAAGATTTCGCCACCCGCATGGCCGGCGAACTCGAGGCCATGATCCTGCGAGAAGGCCCGGACACGGTGGCCGCCTTTATCGGCGAACCTGTCATGGGCGCCGGCGGCGTCATCGTGCCCCCGCGCACCTACTGGCAGAAAATCCAGGCGGTGTGCCGCAAGTACGACATCCTGGTCATCGCCGACGAAGTCATCACCGGCTTCGGGCGCCTGGGCCAGCGCTTCGGCTCGCAGGTCTTCGACATCGAGCCGGACATCATGGTGCTGTCCAAGCAGATCACCTCCTCGTACCAGCCGCTGGGCGCGGTGCTGCTCAATGCCCGCGTGGCCGACGTGGTGGCCGAACACAGCGGCCGCCTGGGCACTTTCGGGCATGGCTATACGGCCAGCGGCCACCCGGTCGCCACCGCGGTGGCGCTGGAGAACCTGCGCCTGATCGACGAACGCGGCCTGATCGAGCACGCCGCCGAAATGGGCGCGCTGCTGCACCAGGAGCTGCAGGCCCTGTCCAGCCATCCGCTGGTGGGCGAGGTGCGCGGCGTCGGCCTGATCGCCGGCGTGGAACTGGTGGCCGACAAGGCCACGCGCCAGCCCTTCGACCCGCTCGGCAAGGCCGGCGGCTACGCCTACGAGCGCGCGCACGACCATGGCCTGATCGTGCGCGGCATCCAGGACACCGTGGCCTTCTGCCCGCCCCTGATCATCACCGCCGAACAGGTGCGCGACATGGTCGCGCGCTTTGCCCGCACCCTGGACGACGTCGCCGCCCACGTCGCGCAGGGCTGATCGTCGGGCGCGCATGCCGGCGCCGCGGCCTCGGCCGCGGCAACAGCGCGCGCGCCAGCTGACCCTCAGCGCCGCCGCGATCCCAGCAGGGATCCCAGCACGCCCCGCACCAGTTCGCGCGCCATCTGGCGCGCCGTGCTCTTGGCCACGCTCTGGACCACGCCGTCGCGCTTGCCGCCGCGCGGGCCGGTCGAACCGAACAGCACCTCGTTGATGCCTTGCATCAGCCCGCCCTCCTCGGCGGGCGCGGCCGGCGCGCCATTCTTGCCCGCGGGCGCGCGGGCGCCGTCCGTGGCCGGCGCATCGGCCGCGGCGCGCGCGGTCAGCACCTCGTAGGCCGACTCGCGGTCGACGGTCTGCTCGTACTTGGGCGCCAGCGGCATGGCCTGCCTCAAGGCCTGGCGCTCGGCATCGGTGGCCGGGCCGATGCGGCTACCCGGCGGCAGGATCCAGGCGCGTTCGGTCGGGGTCGGCCGTCCCTTGGCATCCAGCAGCGAGACCAGGGCCTCGCCCACGCCGAGCTCCGTGATGGCGGCCTCGATATCCAGCCCCGGATTCGGGCGCATCGTCTGCGCCGCCGTCTTGACCGCCTTCTGGTCGCGCGGCGTGAAGGCGCGCAAGGCGTGCTGGATGCGGTTGCCCAGCTGGCCCAGCACGGTGTCCGGGATGTCCAGCGGATTCTGCGTCACGAAATACACCCCCACGCCCTTGGAGCGCACCAGCCGCACCACCTGCTCGATCTTGTCCAGCAGCGCCGATGGCGCATCATTGAACAGCAGGTGCGCCTCGTCGAAGAAGAACACCAGCCCGGGTTGCTCTGGGTCGCCGATCTCGGGCAGCTTCTCGTACAGGTCGGCCAGCAGCCAGAGCAGGAACACCCCGTACAGGCGCGGCGCCTGCATCAGCTTGTCGGCCGCCAGGATATTGACCATGCCGCGCCCCTGCGCATCGGTGCGCAGCAGATCGTGCACATCCAGCATGGGCTCGCCGAAGAATTGCTCGGCGCCCTGCGACTCCAGCCGCAGCAGGCCGCGCTGGATGGCGCCCACCGTGGCGGCCGACACATTGCCATAGCGCGTCTTCAGCTCGGCCGAGCGGTCCGCCACGTTCTGCAGCATGGCGCGCAAGTCCTTCAGGTCCAGCAGCAACTGCCCCTCGTCGTCGGCCACGCGGAACACCAGCGTCAGCACCCCTTCCTGGGTATCGTTGAGCTCCAGCATGCGCGACAGCAACAAGGGCCCCATGTCCGACACCGTGGCGCGGATCGGCACGCCCTGTTCGCCGAACACATCCCACAGCGATACCGGGCTGGCGCCCCAGGCTGGCTCGGGCAGGCCCAGGTTCTTCAGACGCTCCTGCAACTTCGGCGATGGCGTACCCGCCTGCGATACCCCGGTCAGATCCCCCTTTACATCAGCCATGAAAACCGGCGTGCCAATACGGGAAAACGCCTCGGCGAGCACCTGAAGCGTCACCGTTTTGCCCGTGCCGGTGGCGCCGGTAATGCAGCCGTGCCGATTGGCCAGCGCGGGCAGCAGCGCCAGCTCGGTCTGGGCATTCTTGGCGATAACAATGGGATCAGGCATAACCGCTCTCCGGAAGGGGGCAAAATCGGACGCCCAAGTGTAGAGCCTGGGCCGCCGCTTGTGGGCCGTGGCATGCACGACACACGCCTGCGGGGCGGCAGGGCCCCAGGCAGGCTAAAATAGGCATCTTTGCCGACAAATTCTTCGAGAAGCCATGGCCGGACACAGTAAATGGGCCAACATCCAGCACCGCAAGGGCCGCCAGGACGCCAAGCGGGGCAAGCTCTGGACCAAGATCATTCGTGAAATCACCGTCGCCGCGCGTGCCGGCGGCGCCGACCCGGACAGCAACCCGCGCCTGCGCATGGCCTGGGACAAGGCGACCGACGCCAACATGCCCAAGGACAACATCCAGCGGGCCATCCAGCGCGGCGCCGGCGGCGCCGACGGCGAAAGCTACGAGGAAGTCCGCTACGAAGGCTACGGCATCGGCGGCGCGGCGGTCATCGTCGACTGCATGACCGACAATCGCACCCGCACCGTCGCCGAAGTGCGCCACGCCTTCGCCAAGCATGGCGGCAACCTGGGCCAGGAAGGCTCGGTGGCCTTCATGTTCAAGCACTGCGGCCAGTTCGTGTTCGCGCCCGGCACCTCCGAGGAAGCCGTCATGGAAGCCGCCCTGGAGGCCGGCGCCGAGGACATCGCCACCGACGAGGAAGGCGTCATCGAAGTCGTCTGTGCGCCGGCCGATTTCACCGCCGTACGCCAGGCCTTCGAGGCCGCCGGCCTGAAGGCGGAAGTCGACGGCGTGGTCATGAAGGCGCTCAACGAAACCGAGCTCACCGGCGAAGACGCCGTCAAGATGCAGAAGCTGCTCGACGTCCTGGAAAGCCTGGACGACGTGCAGGAGGTCTACACCAACGTCGTGTTCGACGAAGCGCAATAACCGTCCGGGCGGCCGTGCCGCCCGTTTCCCGGCCTTGCCGTGCAAGCGCCGCGCCTTCTCCACGGGCATGAGTGGCAACCTTCAGAAACCCCGCAACATGAAACTCCTGGTAATCGGCTCGGGCGGCCGCGAACACGCCCTCGCATGGCGTCTGGCCCGCTCCCCGCGCGTCCACAAGGTCTACGTGGCGCCCGGCAACGGCGGCACCGCGCAGGGCGAGCAGCTCGAGAACGTACCGCTGACCAGCGCCGAGGAACTGGCCGACTTCGTCCAGCGCGAGGGCGTATCGCTGACCGTGGTCGGCCCCGAGGCGCCCCTGGCCGCCGGCGTGGTCGACGTGTTCCGCGCCCGCGGCCTGAAGATCTTCGGTCCGACCAAGGCGGCCGCGCAGCTGGAAAGCTCGAAGGATTACGCCAAGGCCTTCATGGTCCGCCATGCCATCCCCACGGCGCGCTACGAAACCTTCACCGATCCGGCCCAGGCGCACGCCTATGTCGACCAGCACGGCGCGCCCATCGTGATCAAGGCCGACGGCCTGGCCGCCGGCAAGGGCGTGGTGGTCGCCATGACGCTGGACGAAGCGCATGGCGCGATCGACGCCATGCTGGGCGACGGCTCGCTGGGCGAGGCCGGCGCGCGCGTGGTGATCGAAGAATTCCTCACCGGCGAAGAAGCCAGCTTCATCGTCATGTGCGACGGCCGCCATGTGCTCGCCCTGGCCACCAGCCAGGACCACAAGCGCCTGAAGGACGGCGACGCCGGCCCCAACACCGGCGGCATGGGCGCCTATTCGCCCGCCCCGGTCGTCACACCCGAGCTGCACCACCGCATCATGCGCGAAATCATCCTGCCGACCGTGCAGGGCATGGCGCGCGACGGCATCCCCTACACCGGCTTCCTGTATGCCGGCCTGATGATCGCGGCCGGCGATGATCCCGACCGGCCCATCAAGACGCTGGAGTACAACTGCCGCATGGGCGACCCGGAAACCCAGCCCATCATGATGCGCGTCAAGAGCGACCTGCTCGATGCGTTCGAGCATGCCGTCGACGGCACGCTCGACCAGGCCGACATCGTCTGGGACCGCCGCACCGCCCTGGGCGTGGTGCTGGCCGCCCACAACTACCCTGCCACGCCGCGCACCGGGGACGTGATCGCCGGCCTGCCCGCCGCAACGGAAGACTGCGTGGTATTCCACGCGGCAACCGCCCTGGACGGCGATGCCACCAAGACCACCGGAGGGCGCGTGCTGTGCGTCACCGCCCTGGGCGACTCCGTGCGCATCGCGCGCGACCGCGCCTACGAGGCCGTGGACGCCATCCACTTCGACGGCCGCCAGTACCGCACCGACATCGGCTGGCGCGCGCTCAAGCCCTCGCAGCAGAAAGCCCCCAAACCCACCGCCTGATCGCCGTTTAGCGCCATGACCGCCGTAGCCATTCCCGCCGTACGCGACTACCTCACCGACCTGCAAGGCCGCATCGTCGCCGCGCTCGAGCAGGCCGGCGGCGAGGCGTTTCGCACCGATGCCTGGCAACGCGCCGAGGGCGGCGGCGGCGTGTCGCGCCTGCTCGAGGGCGGCCAACTGTTCGAACGCGCCGGCGTGCTGTTCAGCCATGTCAAGGGCACGCGCCTGCCGCCATCGGCCAGCGCCCACCGCCCCGAGCTGGCCGGCCGCGGCTGGGAAGCCATGGGCGTCTCCATGGTCCTGCACCCGCGCAACCCCTATGTGCCCACCACGCACATGAACGTGCGCATGTTCGTGGCCGCCGCGCGCCCCGGGCATGCCGAATCCGACGTCTTCTGGTTCGGCGGCGGGCTCGACCTCACCCCGTACTACCCGTTCGAGGACGACGCGCGCCATTTCCACCGCGCCTGCCGCGACGCGCTGGACCCGCACGGCGCCGATTACTACCCGCGCTACAAGCAGTGGTGCGACGAATACTTCTTCCTCAAGCACCGCAACGAAACCCGCGGCATCGGCGGCATCTTCTTCGACGACCTGAACGAACCCGGTTTCGACGCCTCGTTCGCGCTCACGCGCTCGGTCGGCGACAGCTTCCTGCCCGCCTACCTGCCCATCGTCCAGGCCCGCCGCGACATGCCCTACGGCGAACGCGAGCGCGACTTCCAGGCCTACCGGCGCGGCCGCTACGTCGAATTCAACCTGGTGTTCGACCGCGGCACCCTGTTCGGCCTGCAATCGGGCGGCCGCACCGAATCCATCCTGCTGTCCATGCCGCCGCTGGCGCAATGGCGCTACGACTGGCAGCCGCAGGCCGGCACGCCCGAAGCCGCCCTGGCCGAGTTCCTGCGGCCCCGGGAATGGGTGTGACACGCATCGGCCTGCTCGGCGGCAGCTTCGACCCGGTGCACGTCGCGCATATCGCGCTGGCCGACACCGCCAGGCAGTTCCTCGGGCTGGACCAGGTACAACTGATACCGGCCGCCAACCCCTGGCAACGCCAACCCCTGAAGGCCTCGGCGCCACACCGCCTGCGCATGCTGGAACTGGCCATCGCCGGCCACCCCGCCCTGGCCATCAACCCGGTCGAAATCGAGCGCGGCGGCGCCACCTACACCGCCGACACCGTGCGCGCCCTGCCCGGGGGCCCGCAGTACTTCTGGCTGCTGGGCACCGACCAGCTGCAGAATTTCTGCACCTGGCGCGACTGGCAGGACATCGCCGCCCGCATCGAGCTGGCCGTGGCCACCCGGCCCGGCGCCTCGATCGCCCCGCCGGCCGAGCTGGCCACGTGGCTGGCTGCGCACCGGCGCCAGCTGCACGAACTGCCCTTCGCACCCATGGCCGTATCGGCCTCCGACATCCGCCAGCGCCTGGCCGCCGGCGCCGCCACCGACGGCCTGCTGCCCGAGCCGGTCGCGGCTTATATCGCCACGCATCACCTGTACCGCTGAACCCGTCCAAACGGGCCCAGTCCGCCACGTCTACACCCGCGCCGCGGGTTATATTTATCGTTATGGATATACAAAAACTGCAACGCGCCATCATCGACGCCCTCGAGGATGTCAAGGCGCAAGACATCAAGGTGTTCAACACCAGCGAGCTGACCAGTCTGTTCGACCGCGTCATCATCGCCAGCGCCACCTCCAACCGCCAGACACGGGCGCTGGCCTCCAGCGTGGCCGATCGCGGCCGTGCGCTCAAACTGACCGGCATCACCGTCGAAGGCGAGGACACCGGCGAATGGGTCGTGGTCGACCTGGGCTACATCGTCGTGCACGTCATGCAGCCCGCCATCCGCCAGTACTACAACCTCGAAGAGATCTGGGGCGGCAAGCCGGTACGCGTCAAACTGCTGCCCGAATCGACGCGCCCCGCCATGCCCGGCGCCGGCGCGCTGTAACCGGCGGGGCGATGAAACTCATCGTCGCCGCGGTCGGCACCCGCATGCCCGGCTGGGTCGAAACCGCCTGGGATGACTACGCCAAACGCCTGCCCGCCGACTGCGCGCTCGAACTGCGCGAGATCAAGCCCGAACCGCGCACCAGCGGCAAGACGCTGGCGCAAATGATGGCCGCCGAAGCGCGCCGCATCGAAACGGCGCTGCCGCCCGGCGTGCTGCGCATCGCGCTCGATGAGCGCGGCCGCGACCTCACCACCGTGGCGCTGTCGCAGCAGCTCGAAAAATGGCGCGCCGGCGGGCGCGACGTCGCCTTCCTGGTGGGTGGCCCCGACGGCCTGGACGCCGCCCTCAAGGCCTCCTGCGAAGGCCTGTTGCGCCTGTCCTCGCTGACGCTGCCGCACCCCATGGTGCGTGTGCTGCTGGCCGAACAGCTCTACCGTGCCTGGGCCATCATGACCAACCACCCCTATCACCGCGCCTGAACGGCCCGCCGATGTCCGACGCCACCCTTGCCGCCGATCCGCCCCGCCTCTACCTGGCCTCGGCCAGCCCGCGACGCCGCGAACTGCTGCTGCAGATCGGCCTGACACACACCGTACTGCGCGTCCCGGCGCCGCCCGGCGAAGACGAACCGCAACATCCCGGCGAAGCCGCGTGCGACTACGTCCGGCGCACTGCCCGCGACAAGGCCGAGCGCGGCCAGGCGTGGCTGCACAGCCAGCAGCTACCCGACCTGCCGCTGCTGGCCGCCGACACCACCGTCATTGTCGACGGCATCGTGCTGGGCAAACCAGCCGACCGCGCCGACGCGCTGCGCATGCTCGCGGCCCTGTCCGGCCGCGAACACGAAGTCCACACCGCCGTCGCCCTCTGCCACCAAGGCAGGCTGCGCGAAGACGTCTCCATCACGCGCGTGCGCATGCGCGCGCTCGAACAAGCCGAACTGCAACGCTACTGCGACAGCGGCGAACCCTACGGCAAGGCCGGCGCCTACGGCATACAGGGGCTGGCCGGCGCCTTCGTCTCGCATATCGCGGGCAGCTACACCGGCGTCATGGGCCTGCCCCTCTACGAAACCGCCGCCCTGCTGCGCAGCGCCGGCATCGCCGTGCCCTGAGCGACGCCGGCGGCGCGGTCACCAGCTGTAGCGATACCCCAGCTGCAAGGTCCAGGGCGCCTCGAACCGCGCGCCCTTGGCGTACTCGTAGTCGGCGTACAAGGCATGCCGCTTGCCCAGCAAGGCGCCCACCCCCACGCGGGCCTCGGCGAATCCGCCGCGCGAACGCGTGACATGCCTGATGCCATTGGTGTAGACCGCGTTATCGGCCCCCAGCTCCTGGGCCCAGCCCAAGCGCGCATAGGGTTCAACGATATTGCCATTGGCCAGCCTCATCTGCCGGCCCGCCTCCGCCCCGGCGCGCAACACCCATGAATGCGCGCTGTCGGCGCGCACGCGCAGGCCATTGCTGGCCTCGTAGCGGCTGCCGTCGGCATGGAACCACGCCACCGAAGCCTGCGGCTCGACATACCAGCCGCCATCGATATCGATACGGCGCCCGCCGCGCAGCAACGCGCCCAGGCCGTGGCTGCGGTGCTTGGCATCGACCCGCTTCAGGTCGGTCGTGCGGACATCGAAACCATGCCGAAAACGGTTGTACTTGACCACGCCATCCACATAGGAGCCCGAATCATTCAGGTAGGAGACATACGCGCCGACGTGCGCGCTGTGCACATGCCCGGCGCGGTATGCGCCGCCATCGCGCCGGGTCTCGCTGTAGCCGGCCAGCATGCCGACGGACCACGCCGTCGTTGCGCCGCCGGCCACCCGCCTGTCGATGCCCAGCTCTATTCCGCTGACGGTCTGCTTCTGCCAGGGTCCGTAACCGGTATCGAGCCTCTGGCGCTGGCTCAGGCCGCGCGCCCAGAATCCGCCCGGCGACCCGCTCGAATGCAGGCCGCTCATATGGCGCAGCAACACGTCCATTTCGGCCTGCCAGATGCGCTGCGACGCCGCGATCGCCATCGCATTCACGGCGGCGGTCGCCGTGGTGGACAACTCGTTGGTCGGCGTCAGCTGCCAGGTGCGGGCCTTGTCGGCCTGCGCCTCGCTCGCCGTCAATTCGTACTGGCGCGCACCCGCGTCCACCCGTCCCCCCATGTTGCCCAGCGTAAACGCCGTATGGCCTTGTTCGTCTTCGATCAGCGGCACCTTGCTCGCGCCGCTCTCGGTGCCATCATCCGTGTTGTTGACCACCAGCACCTGCCGGTCGCCGAATCCCTGGGGCGCCAGCAGCACATCGGCCGTGCCGCTGGGCAAATGCGCATTCATGACTATCGTGCCCGTACCGGAAATGCCCTGCGTCGCGACCAGTGTCTTGAAAGCGCCCTTGGGCTGCGCCGGTGCCGCAAACGCCAGCGTGCCGCCCTCCAGCTTGACCTCGGCCACCCGGGAATCGCCCGTCACGGTCCAGACGCCACGATCGAGCAAGCGAACCGTATGGACCGCGCCGTCCGTGCGGCCCGCCCACGTCCCCCCGTCGGCGAGCGCCACACGAACCCTGGCCTGCTCGGGCGAACCGTCCGGCTGCTGCGGCTCTGCCGCAATGTCGCCCAATAGCTGCGCCCGGTCCTTGATGTCGAGGTTCAGGACCGACCGAGGGTCGATCAGCCTGATCGCCGTCGGCTGGTCCGACGACAGGCGTGCGCCGTTGAGCAGGGACACATTGCTCTCGCCGTCGACCTCCAACCCGGCCGCGCCGTGGCCATGGACCACGCTGCC
The DNA here is from genome assembly GCF_900636925.1 of Bordetella bronchiseptica. Lineage (NCBI taxonomy): Bacteria > Pseudomonadati > Pseudomonadota > Betaproteobacteria > Burkholderiales > Alcaligenaceae > Bordetella > Bordetella bronchiseptica. The sequence goes on along the minus strand of NZ_LR134326.1, from coordinate 1,628,032 downwards.
GTCCACCGTAAGATGCCCGCTTTCCAGCAGCGCTGCGGCGCCGTCTCCGGTGCTCTCCACCAATGAACCCGCCCGCACCATCGCGCTGCTTCGCGTCACCACCAGGCCATGAGCCCCTTGGCCGCCGGCCCGCACCTGCGCATGCGCCAGTTCGACCTCGCTGTGCGCCGCGACGTCCACGCCATGCGAGGCCTCGCCGACGGTACTCAATACCGTATCGCGGAACTGCGCGGAACCGCCGGCCAGCAGCCATGCAGCGGGCGAATTCGCGCCGGAGGTCGACAACGCGCCGCCGTTCATGCTGACGTGCGTACCCGCGTCCTCCACCTGCAAGGCGGGCGCGGTATCGCCCTGCGTCGTGACCCGCGTACCCGTCAACGTCCCCTGCATGCCTTCCTGCACATAGATCCCGGCGACTTCCTGGCCCCGGGCGGTAATATCCGAACCCGACAACGTGAAGCTGCCGGCATCCTGCGCATGTATCGCGGAAACGCCTGCCCCGTCGACCTGAACCACCAGCCCCTGTGCGTTCAACTGTGCGCCTTGCCACAGCACCACCGGGGCGCCTGCTGGCCGGCCGTCTCCAGCGCCACGCCATGCAACGTGGCGCTGGCAGGCCCTGAAAGCTGCAGGGCGAAACTGTCATCGCCGCGCGTGCGCACCGTCGTCCCGGACATGGACAAGCGTGTACCGCCGCCTCCCTGCGGCTCATGGACAGAGACGCCCAGGGCCCCGGTCCCGGCAGTCTCGATGATCAGGTTCTGCAAAGAGACCGACGCGCCCAGCGCGGTGTTGTCCTGCGCATTTTCGGTGCCGACCCGCACGCCCTGGGCCTGGTTGCCGCTCGTCCGTATGGCGCCGCCCGTCACCCGAACCTCTGCCTGCCGGCCGGTCACGTTGATGCCGTGCTCGGACGCCTTGGTCGTCGCTATGGCGACATCGCCCAGAAACGCGGCGCCGCCATCGATTCGCTGCGCTGCCGTGACTGCGGCGGCGCCGGCGGCGTCCAGCAGGCCCAGCATCAACGCAGCGCCCGCCGAAATTTGGAAATGGATTGGATGGCGTCCGCCTGCGCCGTACCATCTCCTCGCTTGTCCTGCCATCTCAACACCTCTTGGCTAAAAGAGAATTGAGTAACCAGGCACAAGGAGATGATTGACAGAAAGCGCCTTGGCCGCCTCGATATCAATCGATGCAACACGGCGGCAATGGACCACTCAAACCTGAAAAATCCCCAAGCGCGATTCCACAGTGTGTGTCTGGCCCCACACGGGGACTGACACACGCTGCAGGTGGCACGGTCAGAAGCAGGGGATGTCTGCAGGTGCCAGTCCCCCTGTGGGGACAGGCACCCGGCGAGGTGCGGCGGATGCGGGCGCCTGGGCACCTGCTTGTCACTACGATAGGCAGATGTGCTGCCGAGGCAGGACTCCACGGCGGGTGTCTGTCCCCGCATGGGGACTGACACGCGCTGCAGGCAGCACGGTCAGAAGCTGGGGATGTCTGCAGGTGCCCGTCCCCCTGTGGGGACAGGCACCCGGCGACGTGCAGCGGATGCGGGCGCATGGGCACCTGCTTGTCACTACGATAGGCGGATGTGCTGCCGAGGCAGGACTCCACGGCGGGTGTCTGTCCCCGCACGGGGACTGACACACGCTGCAGGCAGCGCGGTCAGAAGCTGGGGATGTCTGCAGGTGCCCGTCCCCCTGTGGGGACAGGCACCCGGCGACGTACGGCGGATGCGGGCGCATGGGCACCTGCTTGTCACTACGATAGGCGGATGTGCTGCCGAGGCAGGACTCCACAGCGGGTGTCTGTCCCCGCACGGGGACTGACACACGCTGCAGGCAGCACGGTCAGAAGCAGGGGATGTCTGCAGGTGCCCGTCCCCTTGCGGGGACAGGCACCCGGCGAGGTGCGGGCGCCTGGGCGTCCCCCCAAAAACAAAACCCCGCGAGCCGTGAGGCTGCGGGGTTTTGAGCAATAAAAGCCTGACGATGACCTACTTTCACAGATGTACATCCACTATCATCGGCGCGAAGGCGTTTCACTGTCCTGTTCGGGATGGGAAGGAGTGGGACCACCTTGCTATGGTCGTCAGGCGTAACCGGCTAAGCGGTTGACGCATGGTCAACGGCTTGAATCTGGAAGAAGCACAGCGTGCGCCTGGCAGTCGATTGGGACTGGCAGCGACGCGGGTTGCGTGTGTATGTTGTGTTGGTATGAACGGCGCTGGCGCTTACTGTCCAGCGGTAATAATTAAGACTTGAGAGTTATAGGATCAAGCCTCACGGGCAATTAGTATCGGTTAGCTTAACGCATTACTGCGCTTCCACACCCGACCTATCAACGTCCTGGTCTCGAACGACCCTTCAGGGGGATCTAGTCCCCGGGATACCTAATCTTCAGACGAGTTTCCCGCTTAGATGCCTTCAGCGGTTATCTCTTCCGTACTTAGCTACCCGGCAATGCCATTGGCATGACAACCGGTACACCAGAGGTACGTCCACTCCGGTCCTCTCGTACTAGGAGCAGGCTCCGTCAAGTATCCAACGCCCACGGCAGATAGGGACCAAACTGTCTCACGACGTTTTAAACCCAGCTCACGTACCTCTTTAAATGGCGAACAGCCATACCCTTGGGACCGGCTACAGCCCCAGGATGAGATGAGCCGACATCGAGGTGCCAAACACCGCCGTCGATATGAACTCTTGGGCGGTATCAGCCTGTTATCCCCAGAGTACCTTTTATCCGTTGAGCGATGGCCCTTCCATTCAGAACCACCGGATCACTATGTCCTGCTTTCGCACCTGTTCGACTTGTCAGTCTCACAGTCAAGCACGCTTATGCCATTGCACTATCAGCACGATTTCCGACCGTACCTAGCGTACCTTCGAACTCCTCCGTTACGCTTTGGGAGGAGACCGCCCCAGTCAAACTGCCTACCATGCACTGTCCCCGATCCGGATAACGGACCAAGGTTAGAACCGCAAACAAACCAGGGTGGTATTTCAAGGATGGCTCCCTCGAATCTGGCGACTCGAGTTCTGCGCCTCCCACCTATCCTACACAGGCCGGTTCACAGTCCAATGCAAAGCTACAGTAAAGGTTCATGGGGTCTTTCCGTCTAGCCGCGGGTAGATTGCATCATCACAAACACTTCAACTTCGCTGAGTCTCAGGAGGAGACAGTGTGGCCATCGTTACGCCATTCGTGCAGGTCGGAACTTACCCGACAAGGAATTTCGCTACCTTAGGACCGTTATAGTTACGGCCGCCGTTTACCGGGGCTTCGATCAAGAGCTTGCACCCCATCACTTAACCTTCCGGCACCGGGCAGGCGTCACACCCTATACGTCGACTTTCGTCTTTGCAGAGTGCTGTGTTTTTAATAAACAGTCGCAGCCACCGATTCTCTGCGACCCCTTCATGCTCAGCGCGCAGGCGCTTCACACTACCAGGGTATACCTTCTCCCGAAGTTACGGTATCAATTTGCCGAGTTCCTTCTCCTGAGTTCTCTCAAGCGCCTTGGAATATTCATCCCGTCCACCTGTGTCGGTTTGCGGTACGGTCTCGTACAGCTGAAGCTTAGAGGCTTTTCTTGGAACCACTTCCAATCACTTCGCGAGACTTGCTCGCTCGTGCCACACCCTTGATTCTCGCGCCCGGATTTGCCTAAGCGCCATCTTCAATGCAGCAACAGGGACGTCCAACACCCTGATGACCTTCCGCGATCCGTCCCCCCATCGCACTGTACGACGGTGCTGGAATATTAACCAGCTTCCCATCAGCTACGCATCTCTGCCTCGCCTTAGGGGCCGACTCACCCTGCGCCGATGAACGTTGCGCAGGAAACCTTGGACTTACGGCGAGGGGGCTTTTCACCCCCTTTATCGCTACTCATGTCAGCATTCGCACTTCTGATACCTCCAGCAGCCTTTACAAGCCACCTTCGCAGGCTTACAGAACGCTCTCCTACCGCGTGCACTAAAAGTGCACACCCGCAGCTTCGGTTTATCGCTTAGCCCCGTTACATCTTCCGCGCAGGACGACTCGATCAGTGAGCTATTACGCTTTCTTTAAAGGGTGGCTGCTTCTAAGCCAACCTCCTGACTGTCTATGCCTTCCCACTTCGTTTCCCACTTAGCGATAATTCGGGACCTTAGCTGGCGGTCTGGGTTGTTTCCCTCTTGAGTCCGGACGTTAGCACCCGGTGCTCTGTCTCCCAAGCTGTACTTGCAGGTATTCGGAGTTTGCCATGGTTTGGTAAGTCGCCATGACCCCCTAGCCATAACAGTGCTCTACCCCCTGCAGTAATACTTGAGGCACTACCTAAATAGTTTTCGGAGAGAACCAGCTATTTCCAGATTTGTTTAGCCTTTCACCCCTATCCACAGCTCATCCCCTAGTTTTTCAACACTAGTGGGTTCGGTCCTCCAGCACGTGTTACCGTGCCTTCAACCTGGCCATGGGTAGATCATCTGGTTTCGGGTCTACACCCAGCGACTGGACGCCCTATTCGGACTCGCTTTCGCTACGCCTTCCCTATTCGGTTAAGCTCGCCACTGAATGTAAGTCGCTGACCCATTATACAAAAGGTACGCCGTCACCCCATAAAGAGGCTCCGACTGTTTGTATGCATACGGTTTCAGGATCTATTTCACTCCCCTTCCGGGGTTCTTTTCGCCTTTCCCTCACGGTACTGGTTCACTATCGGTCGATCACGAGTATTTAGCCTTGGAGGATGGTCCCCCCATCTTCAGACAGGATTTCACGTGTCCCGCCCTACTTCTCTTACGCCTAGTTCCACACTCTGCATTTCGTCTACAGGGCTATCACCTGCTACGGCCGGACTTTCCATTCCGTTCGACTATGCAAAATGCTAAATCGTAAAGGCTCTTCCGATTTCGCTCGCCACTACTTTCGGAATCTCGGTTGATTTCTTTTCCTCGAGCTACTGAGATGTTTCAGTTCACCCGGTTCGCCTCCACTGGCCTATGTATTCAGCCAGGGATACCGCTTGCGCGGTGGGTTTCCCCATTCGGATATCTGCGGATCAATGCTTGTTTGCCAGCTCCCCGCAGCTTTTCGCAGGCTACTACGTCCTTCATCGCCTGTGATCGCCAAGGCATCCACCATATGCACTTAGTCGCTTGATCCTATAACACTAAAGTCTTATAGGTGCTGTTCATTCGCGCTTGTGCCGTTCATAAGTTCAAAGCACCTGACCAAACGCTTGCGCGCCCAGCCAGTTCTTGAGACTTGGAACAAAATCATGCAATCACAACCCGTATCCGTCTTCATCGACTCGCGTCGACTACTAAACGAACACTTTACGTTGTGCTTCTTCCAAATTGTTAAAGAACATATATAGCTGTCGGGCCAAAACCCAACGCTTAACACTGACTCGCAGCACTAAGCGTTGCTCTCTCGCCTTCCTGGTCTCGCCTGCCAACCCGCTCCCATCTTCAAGACGGGCTCTGGTGGAGGTGAACGGGATCGAACCGATGACATCCTGCTTGCAAAGCAGGCGCTCTCCCAGCTGAGCTACACCCCCATTTCCCTCTCAGGAAACCTTGGTGGGTCTGGTTGGATTCGAACCAACGACCCCCGCCTTATCAAGACGGTGCTCTAACCGACTGAGCTACAGACCCGCGAAACCTTTCTCTCTCGGATCAGCAGCCACCGATCCAGCAGCTATATAACAACAACCGATAAGCGTGGACACTTGACACGAGCACTCAAGCTCTTAAAGGAGGTGATCCAGCCGCACCTTCCGATACGGCTACCTTGTTACGACTTCACCCCAGTCATGAATCCTACCGTGGTAATCGCCCCCCTTGCGGTTAGGCTAACTACTTCTGGTAAAACCCACTCCCATGGTGTGACGGGCGGTGTGTACAAGACCCGGGAACGTATTCACCGCGACATGCTGATCCGCGATTACTAGCGATTCCGACTTCACGCAGTCGAGTTGCAGACTGCGATCCGGACTACGATCGGGTTTCTGGGATTGGCTCCCCCTCGCGGGTTGGCGACCCTCTGTCCCGACCATTGTATGACGTGTGAAGCCCTACCCATAAGGGCCATGAGGACTTGACGTCATCCCCACCTTCCTCCGGTTTGTCACCGGCAGTCTCATTAGAGTGCCCTTTCGTAGCAACTAATGACAAGGGTTGCGCTCGTTGCGGGACTTAACCCAACATCTCACGACACGAGCTGACGACAGCCATGCAGCACCTGTGTTCCGGTTCTCTTGCGAGCACTCCCAAATCTCTTCGGGATTCCAGACATGTCAAGGGTAGGTAAGGTTTTTCGCGTTGCATCGAATTAATCCACATCATCCACCGCTTGTGCGGGTCCCCGTCAATTCCTTTGAGTTTTAATCTTGCGACCGTACTCCCCAGGCGGTCAACTTCACGCGTTAGCTGCGCTACCAAGGCCCGAAGGCCCCAACAGCTAGTTGACATCGTTTAGGGCGTGGACTACCAGGGTATCTAATCCTGTTTGCTCCCCACGCTTTCGTGCATGAGCGTCAGTGTTATCCCAGGAGGCTGCCTTCGCCATCGGTGTTCCTCCGCATATCTACGCATTTCACTGCTACACGCGGAATTCCACCTCCCTCTGACACACTCTAGCCCGGTAGTTAAAAATGCAGTTCCAAGGTTAAGCCCTGGGATTTCACATCTTTCTTTCCGAACCGCCTGCGCACGCTTTACGCCCAGTAATTCCGATTAACGCTTGCACCCTACGTATTACCGCGGCTGCTGGCACGTAGTTAGCCGGTGCTTATTCTGCAGGTACCGTCAGTTGCACAGGATATTAGCCCGTGCCGTTTCTTTCCTGCCAAAAGTGCTTTACAACCCGAAGGCCTTCATCGCACACGCGGGATGGCTGGATCAGGGTTGCCCCCATTGTCCAAAATTCCCCACTGCTGCCTCCCGTAGGAGTCTGGGCCGTGTCTCAGTCCCAGTGTGGCTGGTCGTCCTCTCAAACCAGCTACGGATCGTCGCCTTGGTAGGCCGTTACCCCACCAACTAGCTAATCCGATATCGGCCGCTCCAATAGTGCGAGGCCCGAAGGTCCCCCGCTTTCCCCCGTAGGGCGTATGCGGTATTAGCCACGCTTTCGCGTAGTTATCCCCCGCTACTGGGCACGTTCCGATACATTACTCACCCGTTCGCCACTCGCCACCAGGCCGAAGCCCGTGCTGCCGTCCGACTTGCATGTGTAAAGCATCCCGCCAGCGTTCAATCTGAGCCAGGATCAAACTCTTCAGTTCAATCTCTGTGTGTGGACCCTGATCGAAACCAGGATCCGTATCGCTTGCTCAAAGGAAGTGAGGTTTAAAAAACCTTACTTCATTCAGTGAGCACTTGATAATGCTTTGCTTTCGATGACGACCGTAGCCGCCACCGTGCGCTCGCACCAAGTGCCCACACTTATCGGTTGTTAAATTGTTAAAGAGCGGTCCTGCCAACCGGCCTTCCGACCGGCGCTGCGTTTTCAGCAGCAGAGAAACGAGATTATGAAGAAGTTTTTTCAGCTTGTCAAGTCGGCCTCGCCTGCTCCGTACCTGATTCACCCCCTTCCTCAAGGCCTGCGCCTCTCACCTGGCACTTCTCGAAACCCCAGCACCCGCGCCTATCGGCATCAGGGTTAACCCTTGGATCTCGGCAACTGCCAAGCCCGAAACTATAACACGACTTTTGCAGAATTTGCAACCCGAAGGCAGCGATTCGTTAACCGTCATGCAACAACACCTGCCAGAACCCCGGGAACCGCCACATCGGCATAATCCCGCCCGCCCTGCCCCGGTGCTGCCCGCGCCTCCTGCCCTGGCTTGCCGGCTCCCGCACCTGGGCGGAGAACCTGCAAACCGCATGATTCGCGGTTCCGGCTTCGCATCCGGGACAACCCGAACTGCGAAGGGGGCGAACTATAGCACAACTATAAACCCGCTGCTTGCGGAGTTCCTGTACCCTAGCCAATCCCTCGCATCCTTCTATCTATAAGCTGACCTGCCCACAATGACGGAAGACATCCTGATCAACGTTACCCCGTTTGAGACCCGCGTCGCCCTGGTGGAGCAAGGCGCCGTGCAGGAACTACATGTAGAGCGCAGCGTCCAGCGCGGCCACGTGGGCAATATCTATCTGGGCCGCGTCGTGCGCGTGCTGCCGGGCATGCAGAGCGCCTTCATCGATATCGGCCTGGAGCGCGCCGCCTTCATCCATATCGCCGACCTGCGGGAGAACCGCAGCGAACGCAGCCAGGGCCAGACGCCCACGCCGATCGAGAAGCTGCTGTTCGAGGGGCAGACCCTGATGGTGCAGGTCATCAAGGACCCGCTGGGCACCAAGGGCGCGCGGCTGTCCACGCAGATCAGCATCGCCGGACGCATGCTGGTGTACCTGCCGCACGATCCCCACATCGGCATTTCGCAAAAGATCGATTCCGAGTCCGAACGCACCCAGTTGCGCGAGCGCCTGCAGGCGCTGATGCCGCCGGAGGAGAAAGGCGGCTTCATCGTGCGCACGCAGGCCGAAGGAGCCACCGACGAGGAAATCGCCGCCGACCTCGAGTACCTGCGCAAGCTGTGGGCCAGCGTGCAAGCGGCCGCGCGCAGCCAGCCCGCCCCCACGGCCCTGCACCAGGACCTCACGCTCGGCCAGCGCGTATTGCGCGACATGGTCGGCCCGCATACCGGCACCATCCTGGTCGATTCGCGCAGCACCAGCAGCGCCCTGCAGGAATGGGCGCGGGTGTATACGCCTTCGGTGGCCGAGCGCATCCGCCACTACAGCGGCGAGCGCCCGCTGTTCGACACGGCCAACGTCGACGAGGAAATCGCACGCGCGCTGTCGCGCCGGGTCGACCTCAAGTCGGGCGGCTACCTGATCGTGGACCAGACCGAGGCATTGACCACGGTGGACGTCAATACCGGCGGCTTCGTGGGCGGGCGCAACTTCGACGACACCATCTTCAAGACCAACCTGGAAGCCGCGCAGGCGATCGCGCGCCAATTGCGCCTGCGCAACCTGGGCGGCATCGTGATCCTGGACTTCATCGACATGGAAGACCCGGACCACCGCGAAACCGTGCTGGCCGAACTGAAAAAGGCGCTCTCGCGCGACCGCACGCGCATGACGGTCAACGGCTTCACCCAGCTGGGACTGGTCGAGATGACGCGCAAGCGTACCCGCGACTCGCTCGCGCACCAGCTGTGCGAGCCGTGCCCGATGTGCCAATCGCGCGGCAATGTGCGCACCGCGCGCACCGTGTGCTACGAGATCCTGCGCGAGATCCTGCGCGAGGCGCGCCAGTTCAATCCGCGCGAGTTCCGCATCCTGGCAGCGCAGGGCGTGGTGGACCTGTTCCTGGAAGAGGAAAGCCAGCACCTGGCGATGCTGGGCGACTTCGTCGGCAAGCAGATCTCGCTGGAAGTCGAGAGCCAGTATTCGCAAGAGCAGTACGACATCATTCTGATCTAGCGCATCGGGCCCGGCATGCAGCGGCCGGGTTCTTCAATAGCGCCGCGGGTACGAACCCAGCACGCGCAGCTCGCCCTGCCGGGCCAGCAGGCCGGCCAGCGCGTCATCGCGGACGTGGCCGGCCACTTCGACCACATAGCGATGGGCATCGAGCGTCTTCCTGGCGGGGCGCTCGTAGATGGTCAGGATCGGCACCCCGGCCTGCGCGAAATCGGCCAGCAGCGGCGCCAGCCGGGCATCCGGGATGCAGGCCAGCAGCGAGGTCTTGTCCTTGCCGGTCGGCGCCGGCATGTCGCGGCCCAGCACCCACCAGCGCGTCACGTTGTGGGGCCCCTCTTCGATGCCATCGGCCAGCGAGACCAACTGATAGACGGATGCCCCGACCCTGGGGCCGAACGATGCCTTGTCCTGCGTGGCACTGGCGGCCACGGCCTGGGCCGCGGCCCCGCCGCTGGCGGCCGGCACGCGCCGGGCGCCGGGCATCTCGCGCTCCAGCCAGGGCCGGACCTCTTCGAAAGCGACGGGATGGGCATGCACTTCCTTGATGTCCTCGCGCCGCGTGCCGGGACGCGCCAGCAGGCTGTAGCCCAGCATCTTCGGGTACTCGGCCACCACGACCACGCGGGGCAGCGCCAGCACGTCTTCCATATAGGGCGTGAGCCCGACCACCGAGGTGGCGACCGGCACGCAGGCCCGCTCGACCTTGCCGTCCGCGTAGGCGGCGAACAAGGCTTCGCGCGACAACGGCACCAGGCCGTCGGCGCCGTACAGGTCCAGGCAGGCCTGGTGGGTCCACGACCCGGCCGGGCCGAGATAAGCGGTGCGGGCGGCCATGGCCGGGCTCTGCGTTGCGGTCAGAGCGGCCGGGCCGGCCACGGCGCGCGCAATGCCGATGGCATCGCTCCCCCTCGCGGCCCCTGCCGGACGGCGGCTCACGGCGCATCCACCAGCACGGCGCGGATGTCGCGGAAAATCGCCTGCCATTCGGACTCGTCCATCTCCATCAGGCCGAAAAAGCGCAGCAGGAAGGCGCCCTCCGTGGCCAGCACGGCCAGCCGCGCGCGCCGGCCCGCTTCGGTATCGACGTCCAGGCCGTCGAGCCGGCTGCGATACCAGGACCGGGTGCTGCCCAGCAATTCGGGCGCCTGGATCAGCGCGGCAAGCAGGCTGGCCGCCTTGGCATTGGATGTGGCGTCGGCGCGACGAGTGGCCTCGGCGTGGGCGCGCACCCGCCCGCGCGGCGAGGCATCCTCGCCGAGCACCGCCTGGAACAGTGTTTCGTAGGCCTTGTCCCAACGCTCGAACAGCGCCTCGATCATGGCGTCCTTGCTGCCGTAGCAGTACTGGATGCCGCCCTTGGTGACCCCCATTTCCCTGGCGACCGCGTCGATGGTCAGGCCCTTGGCGCCGTCGCGCACGACGATGGTTTCGGCCGCGTCGAGCACCTTGTCGCGGTCAATGCTGCGTTTTCGTCCCATGCGGGCCTCTTTTCAATACATACGTATGGATTTATATTATAGGCACGCCCGTTCCGGCGTGACTTTTTTCAAGGCATTCCATCATGCGGCCTCAAAACCGTTGGCTGGTGCTGGCCATCATCGCCAGCGCCCTCTTCCTGATCACGGTCGATACGACTGTACTGTATGCGGCATTGCCCCGCCTGACCCACGACCTGCATGCCTCGGCAGCGGAAAAGCTGTGGATCATCAACGCCTATCCGCTGGTGGTCACCGGCCTGTTGCCGGCCATGGGCGCCCTGAGCGACCGCTGGGGGCCGCGCGCCACGTTCACCAGCGGGCTGGCGGCATTCGGCGCGGCCTCGTTGTGCGTGGCCTATGCGCCCTCGGCCACCCTGCTGATCGTCGCGCGCGGCCTGCTGGCGATCGGCGCGGCGCTGATGATGCCCGCCACCCTGGCGATCCTGCGCCATGTGTTCACGGACGCGCGCGAACGCGCCCTGGCCATCGGCGTATGGGCCGCCATCGCCTCCGGCGGGGCGGCCCTGGGGCCGGTGGTCGGCGGCGTGCTGCTGGAGTATTTCTGGTGGGGCTCGGTGTTCCTGATCAACGTCCCCGTGGTGCTGGCCCTGCTCTGGCCGGCGTGGCGGCTGGTGCCGGCGGGGCGGCCGGCGGCCCATCGTCCCTGGGACCTGGGCGCGGCCGTGCTGATCATGACCGCGCTGCTGGGACTGGTGTTCGGGCTGAAGGAACTGGGCAAGCCGACACCGGACTATGGCGTGGCCATGCTTGCGGTAGCGGTGGGCGCCGTGGCGATGACGCTGTTCGCGCGCCGCCAGCGCGGCCAGGCCGAGCCGATGATCGACGTGGGGATGTTCCGCGACGCCGGATTCAGCCGCGGCGTCGCGGTCGCCCTGATCGCCATGCTGACGCTGGTGGGCGTGGAGCTGGTGCTCAGCCAGCGGCTGCAGCTGGTGCAGGGCATGACGCCGCTGCAGGCCGCGCTGCTGCTGTTGCCGGTGCCGCTGGCGGCGGCCGCGGCCGGACCGCTGGCCGGCCTGTGGCTGGGCCGCGCGGGCGAGCGCCGCGTCATGGGTACCGCGCTGGCCCTGGCCGGCCTCGGGGCGGCCGGCATGGTCGTCGGCACCGAGTGGCCGCTGGCCGGCCAGATGGCGGTGCTGGCCCTGCTGGGCGCCGGCCTGGGCGGCGCCATGACCGCCGCCTCGACCGCTGTCATGCTGCACGCGCCCGCCGACCGCGCCAGCATGGCCGCCTCGATCGAGGAAGTGGCATACGAACTGGGCAGCGTGCTGGGCGTGACGCTGTTTGGCAGCATCATGACCACGGTCTACACCCGCACGCTGGTATTGCCGGCCGATGCGCCGGCCGCCGCGCAGTTGCGCGACAGCCTGGACCAGGCGCTGGCCGCTGCCGAAACCATGGCGCCGCAATGGGCGCAACAGGTGTTGCCGATGGCCTACCAGGCGTTCGACCATGCGTACGCGGTCGTGGCAGCGACCGCCGCGGCGCTGCTGGCAGGCGCGGCGCTGCTGACGCAGGCCCGCCGGCGCGGGCCTCAGTCCTCGCGGAACTGCATGTTGTAGAGCGAGGCGTACAGGCCGTTGGCGGCCAACAGCTCGCTGTGCGGCCCGTGCTCGACGATCTTGCCGGCGTCCAGCACGATGATGCGGTCGGCGTTCTGCACGGTGGACAGCCGGTGGGCGATGACCAGCGTGGTGCGCCCGCGCATCAGCCGCTCCAGCGATGCCTGCACCTGGCGCTCGGATTCGTTGTCCAGCGCCGAGGTCGCCTCGTCGAGGATCAGGACCGGCGCGTTCTTGATCAGGGCGCGGGCGATCGCCAGGCGCTGGCGCTGGCCGCCCGACAGGCGGGCGGCATTCTGGCCCACCGGCGTGTGGATGCCCAGCGGCAAGCCGTCGACGAACTCCAGCAGGTTGGCCGCGGCCAGCGCGTCGCGAACGCGCGCGTCGTCGACGGTGCCGCCGGCGCCATAACCCACGTTGGCGGCAATGGTGTCGTCGAACAGCACCACGTCCTGGCTGACCAGCGACAGATGCGAGCGCAGGCTGCGCAAGGTGAGATCCTGGATGGGCACATCGTCGAACAGGATGTCGCCGCCATCGGGCAGGACAAAGCGCGGCAGCATGTTGACCAGGGTGGTCTTGCCGCTGCCCGAGCGTCCGACCAGGGCCACGGTCTGGCCCGGCTCGACCAGGAACGACACGGCGCTGACGGTATCGCGATCGGCGTCCGGGAAGCGATGGCTGACCGCACGGAATTCGACCTTGCCGCGCACCGGTTCGGGCAAGGCGCGCGTGCCGGCGTCGGCCTCGGGCGTCTGGTCCACCAGGGTGAACACGCTTTCGGCGGCCACCAGCATTTTCTGCATTTTGCCGGCCAGGTTGGTCAGGCGCTTGATCGGATCGAAGATCTGCGCCAGCGCGGCCATGAACGAGGCGAAGCTGCCGACGGTGAGCGCGCCGCTGTTGGCCTGGCTGAGGGCCACGGCGATGACCGCGCCCACGGCGACCGAGATGCACACCTGCGTGAGCGGCGTGAGCGCCGCGTCGGCGGTGGCGCTGCGCATCGCGAAGCGGCGCAGGCGCGAGTTGACGAAGTCGAAACGGCGGCGCTCGGCGTCGTAGCCGTCGAACAGCTTGATGACACGCTGCCCGTCGATGCCCTCGCTGACCACGCGGGTGAGCTCGGCGTTCATGTTGACGGTTTCGCGGTTGATGCGGCGCAGCCGGCGCGTGAAGGCGCGGGCGATGCCCACCGACACCGGCAGCATGACGAGGATGATCAGCGTCAGCGCCCAGGACATGTACAGCAGCACGCCGATCAGGGCGATGACGACCAGGGTTTCGCGCACCAGCACCGTGATGACGTCGGTGGCGTAGCCGGTGACGTTGCCCGCGTCGATGGTGAAGCGGTTGAGCAGGCGGCCGGTGTCGCCGCGCTTGAAGTCGGCATCGGGCAGGCCCAGCAGCCGCTCGAACATCTCGCCCCGGATGCCGCGCAGCACGTTGTTGGCCACCCAGGCCAGCAGGTAGTCGCTGAAGAAATTGCAGATTCCGCGCAGCAGGATCAGCCCCACCACCGCCAGCGGCAGGAACCAGACATAATGCGGCTTGGCGCCCGAGAAGCCATCGTCGAGCAGCGGCTTCATGATGACTGCCAGCGTGGGCTGGGTCGCGGCGGCGCCGGCCATCAGCAGGACGGCCAGCACCAGCCCCTTCCAGTAAGAGCCTACGCGGCTGTAGACCCGCTTCCAGAGTTCGGCCTTGACCGGCTGGGAGCCGGCGGGCGCATTGCGTGCGGCAGAATTCAAGGAAACACTCGCTTTAATACAATCGTGCCCGGGATTGTACCGTCGGCCACCCGCCGCCCGACAACCGTCCGGCCGACCCGGCCGCCACGCCAGCATGCCACGCACACTCCGATGACCACCATTTCGTGCATTTATGTCCGCCTGCCCAACTGGATCGGCGATGTTTGTATGAGCCTGCCCAGCCTGCGCACGCTGCAGGACAGCGGCGCGCCGCTGGTCGTCTGCGCGCGCCCCTGGGCGCGCGACCTGCTGGCCGGCGTGCCGAAGCAGGATTTCCTGCCCATGACCGGCAAGGTGCTGCGCGACCGGGCCACGGTGGCCGCGCACCGGCGCGCCCTGGGCGGCGGCGCCGCCACGCGCGGCCTGCTGCTGCCGGACTCGCTGTCGAGCGCCGCGGTGTTCCGGCTGGCCGGCATACCCTGCGCGGGCTACCGCGACGACGGCCGCAGTCCGCTGCTGCGCTGGCCGGTGGACAAGCCCGGCGCCAGCCTGCACGCGGTGCAGTCGTGGCACTACCTGACCCGCGCGGCCCTGCAGCGCTGGAGCCTGCCGGCCGGGCCCGTCGAGCCGGGCGCGCTGCTGGGCCTGCCGCTGACGCAGGCGCATCGCGACGCGGCCGGGCAATTGCTGCAGGCGCAGCAGCTGGCCGGCCGGCCGTTCGTGCTGATCGCCCCCACCGCCACCGGCCTGCACAAGGGCAAGGTCAAGGTATGGCCGGGCTTCGACGCCTTGACCCGCGCCCTGCAGGAACGCGGCCAGACCGTGGTAATGTGCCCCCCACCGGCCGAAGTCGCCGAGGCCCGCCGCAACGCGCCCTCCGCCACGCTGCTGCCGCCGCTGGGGCTGGGCGCCTTCGCGGCCCTGGCGCAGCGCGCCGCCCTGGTTGTGTGCAATGATTCAGGCGTGTCCCATGTGGCGGCGGCGGTCGATGCCCGCCAGTTGACGCTGTTCGGCGTGACCCGCCCGGGGCGCACCGGCCCGTGGTCGCCCCGGGCGGTCTGCCTGGGCTCCGAAACACACTGGCCAGGGCCAGAACAAGTAATGGAAAAATCGCTCGAACTACTGAGCGGCGCGTAAACCCAACCCGACATGGCCATATCGAGTTTCCTCACCAATCTGATCATTCCCCTGAATCTGTGCCTGACGCTGGTCGTCCTCGGCCTGGTGCTGGGCCTGTTCCGCCTGCGCAAGACGGGTGCGGCCCTGATCGCCGGCGGCCTGCTGTGGGCCTTGGCCTGGTCGCTGCCGGCCACCTCGCTGTGGCTGGGCGGGGCGCTGGAGTCGCGCTACCCGCACCTGCCTCCGGACCAGTCGCCCACCGCCGACGCCATCGTGGTGCTGGGCGGCAATACCGCCAATGGCCGCGCCAACTGGTTCCTGCCGTATGACAAGGAAACCGCGGTAGTGCGCGTGGACACCGCCACCGAACTGTTCCAGGCCGGCCGCGCGCCCAAGGTGGTGCTGTCGGGCGGCGCGCTCGAGGGCGACATCAGCGAAGCGCGCGGCATGGCCTACCGGATGCGCCAGCATGGCGTGCCGGAAAGCGCGCTGATCCTGGAGAACGCCAGCCGCACCACCTACGAGAACGCGGCGCTGACGGAAGACACGCTGCGCCAGCACGGCATCCAGAAGGTGTTGCTGGTGACCTCGGCGCTGCACATGCCGCGCGCCATGGCGGCGTTCTCCAAGCAGGGCGTGCAGGCCATCGCCGCCCCCGCGCCGCCGCAGATCGTAGCGCCGGCCGACGGCTCGCTGTCGCCCTGGCTGCCCGACCAGCGCAGCTTCGACGCCAGCCGCTCCATCATCAAGGAATACGCCGGCCTGTTCGTCTACTGGCTGCGCGGCTGGGTGTAACGGCATGTCCGCCACGCTATCGTGCCGGCCCGGCTGCGGCGCCTGCTGCATCGCGCCATCCATTTCGAGCCCCATCCCGGGGATGCCGCAGGGCAAGCCCGCCGGGTCCAGATGCGTGCAGCTCGACGACGACATGCGCTGCCGGATTTTCGGCCATCCCGACCGGCCCGACGTCTGCTCCTCGCTGCAACCGAGCACCGAACTGTGCGCCGACGACCGGGAGCAGGCCATGACCTGGCTGCTGAAACTGGAAGAACTTACCTTGCCGGCGCGCTGAGGGAGCGACACCTGTGGCAAGGGTGCCTGTGTCCCCGGACGGGAGCTGACATCCGCGGCGAGGTGTGCCTGTCCCCACTGGGACAGGCACACCGCAGTGTTGACGGGCGCCGATACCGCAGACGTCAGCCGGCCGCGCGTTCGCGCAACAGGGTTTCGTACAAGGTCTCGTAGCGGGCGGCGACCGCCTCCCAGCTCTGCGCGCGCGCCAGCGCCAGGCCGGCGGCCGACAGCGCGGCGCGCAGGGGCGCGCCATCGCCGATCGCGGCCACCGCGCGCGCCACCTCGGCGCCGTCGCGCGGGTCGCGCAGGATCAGCGCATCACGGCCATCGGCCAGATACTGCGCGAAACCGCAATAATCGGCGCTGCTCACCACCACGGGCAAGCCATGCGACATGGCCTCCAGCGGCGCCATGCCGTAGCTGTCGTTGAGCGTCGGGTGCACGTAGATGTCGGCCGCCTCGTAGTAAGGTGCGACACCCGGCGTGGGGTCGACGAGGCGGACGCGGCCATCGGCCAGCCCGCTGTCGCCGACGCATTGGCGCGCCGGACCATCGGCGCCGACCACCAGCAGGCGGTAGCGGGCCGGCAAGTGCGCCAGCGCCGCCAGCAGCGCCGGCAGCCCCTTGCGCAGCGGGTTGCGCGCCACCAGCAGGCAGACCAGGTCGTCCTCGCCCCAGCCCAGCGCCGCGCGCGTGGCGGCCCGGCGCGCCGGGTCTGACGGCGCGGGCAGCTGGACGCCAGGCGGGATCGTCTCCATGGGCAGGCCCACGCCGTAGGCGTCGCGCATCTGTTCGACGATGAGCTCGGACACCGCCACCACGCGCTTGCCCGGCCGTTGGGCCACGCGGGCCTTTTCCAGCGCGAGGTAGGTGGCCACCCGCGGACTGGTCCAGGCCGTCAGGCGCCGGCGCAGGCCCGGCCGGCACAGCCAGTTGTAGCGCACGGGCGTGACGTGCATGACCTGCACATCGCCCGCTCCCCCGTTCATGTGGGAATGGACGATGTCGAAGCCGGCGCGCGTCAGGCGCGCGGCGCGCCAAGCGAAATACAGCACCCGCAGCCAGCTGGGCAGGCGGCAGCTGACACGCACCGGCAGAAAGGGCAAGGCGAGGTCGCTGTCGTATTCGCGCGCCACCACCGTGACGTCGTGCCGCCGCGCCAGGATCCGCATCAATTCGACGCCATAGGCTTCGGCGCCGCCGAAGCGATTGCCGAACCGGTCGACCAGCAGCGCAATACGCAAACGCCGCTTATCCGCGGCGGCGCCTGTCTTCATAGCCGGTCAGGGTTTTTTGCAGGAAGCGCAGCAAGTGGGTCGAGCGCGAAACCGTGACGCGCGGCAGGCCGTAGGGATCGTCGGCGGCCGAGGCCAGCCCGCGCACGGTCAGGGTCGCGTTGTCGTAGCCGGCCTCGCGCGCCATGGCGCGATGCTCGTCCGTGTGGTCGCCATAGGGATAGCAGAAAGCCGTCACCGGCGCGCCCAGCACCTGTTCGAGTTCGTCCTTGGACTGGCAGATCTGGCGCCGCGCTTCGTCGGCGGCCATGCGCGGCAGGTGCACGTGGTCCAGCGTGTGGGAACCGACCTCGTTGCCGGCCTGGTGCCACTCGCGCATTTCCTGTGCGTTCATGAGCGCCGAGAACGGGATGCCTTTTTCGAGATCCCACACGTTGCCGCCATCGAGCTGGTGGGCCACGAAATAGTTGGTGGCGGTAAAGCCCAGTTCGCCCAGCACGGGCATGGCGTTGCGATGCACGTTGCGGTAGCCGTCGTCGAACGTGATGCCGAATACCTTGCCGCTGCGCTCTCCGCGCACATAGGGCATCAGGTCGCGCATCGACAGGCCCCGATAGCCAAAGCGCCGCAGCCAGGTCATCTGGCGGCGGAAGCTGGCGGGATGGACCGTCAGTCCGCGATACGGCGTGCCGCGTGGCGCCGGCTCGCCGATCTGGTGGTACATGAGAATGGGGATAGGCATGATGCCGGATTATATGGGGATCGATGCCAGTGAGGCCGGCTCAAGATTCCCGCGATGCTGCCGTTAAGTCGATCAAAAATGACAGACGCGAGCGAGAGCGCCATAATATGTCAAATTGAATCAAATAACGTATAATTATAACAAAATAAGCACCTTGTAAAAAGACCGACGCCGCGACCGGCGCCGCCCCATGCAGAGACCAGCAGTCCCGGCGCGCCATCGGCGCGCGCATCGTTCGAGTCCCCGCCAGCCCGCCCCGCGCCGCGAACGCCTGCCCGATCGCTAGGGCGCCCGCCGCCGCCGTGCCGGACCGCGCGCCCCCCGCGCGCCGCGTCCATGCCCTCCTTCCTGCCTCCGTATTGCCATGACCCGCTTTCTGCAAGCCTGGGTGCCGCTTCTCGTTGCCGGCATCGCCCCGATCTGGATCCAAGCCCGCCTGCATGGCGACTCGTTCTCGCCGCGCGTCTATCTGCTGGGCGTCACCCTGATGCTGGCCTGCGCCCTGTTGTGGCGGCGCGCCTGGACGCGGCTGGCGGCCGTGCTGTTGTGCACGGGCCTGGCGGCGAACCTGGGGCTGGCGCAGTTCTGCTACCAAGCCTATGGCCAGCGCTTCAACTTCGGTTTTGCCTACAGCATCCTGACGACGAACTACGACGAGACCGTCCAGCTGCTCACCCAGCACTGGCGCTCGGCCGCGCTGACCCTGGCGGTGCTGGCGCTGCTGCTGTGGGTGGTGCGGCGCGCCGCGCACGAATTGCCCACGCGCTGGCTGGCCTTGGGCGCGGCCGCCACCGCGCTGGTCTTTTTCGGCTCGTGGCTGCGCTATGAGCTGGCGATGCGCGGCGCGGCGGACGAGTACTACCCGTCGATCGAACGCACGGTTTCGCGTTCGCCGATGTTCAACATGCGCTATTTCATCCAGGCCAGCTACGACCAGTCGCTGCTCGACACGGCGGGCAGGCACCGCGTCACCCACGCGCTGACCCGGCGCGACACCGGCATCGACACCTATGTCGTCGTGGTGGGCGAATCGGCGCGGCGCGCCAACTGGGGGCTGTACGGCTACGCGCGCGACACCACGCCGCGGGCGGCGGCCGAACGCGACCGCATGACGCTGTACACCCAGGCCGCCGCGCCCGCGCCGCTGACCATCATGGCGGTGCCGCTGACCCTGAGCGCGGCCACGGTGGACAGCTACGACCCGCGGCTATTCGGCGACAACGTGGTGGCGCTGGCCGGCGACGCAGGGTTCCGCACTTACTGGCTGAGCAACCAGGCCAGGCTGGGCCGCTACGACACGCCCGTCACGGCCATGGCCAACATGGCCCATTTCAAGACCTGGGCCGACGCGCCGTACGACGAGGCCCTGTTGCCGCTGCTGGACGCGGCGCTGGCCGAGCCGGGCAGGAAAGTGGTCTTCCTGCATATCAATGGCAATCACGACAACTACTGCACGCGCTACCCGGAAACGGCCACGGTGTACCAGGGCGGCGCGCCCTACGAGGACTGCTACGACAATTCGATCCGCTATGTGGACGCGCTGCTGGGCGCGGTGATGGACCGGCTGCGCGAGCGGCGCGCCTCCTTGCTGTTCTACCCCGACCACGGCCTGGAGCGCCACGAGAGCGTGCTGGGCACGTTCTATCACGGCGGCGTGCGGCCCTCGCGCGAGGCATTCGATATTCCTATGTTCATCTGGAACAGTCCCGCCGCGCCGGCCCCGGCACGGCGCGAATACGACGCGCCCTATTCCACCGAGGACAACTATGGGCTGATCCTGGACTGGCTGGGCGTGGCGACCGGCGTGGACGATTGCAAGCACCGTCCCGCCGCCCCGGCTTGCGCGGGCCGGCCGGTACGGGTGATCGACGCCAAGCGCGACGTTTATGCATACGCCGACCTGGCGCCGCACCCGGACGGCCGCCGCCCGGCCACGCCCCCGCGGGTGGGACCGCGCGATCAGGCGCTCAACGTGCGCTGATAGACGGCCAGCGTGGCCTGCGCGAAATCGCGCAGGCCGAACTCGCGCTCGGCCGTGGCGCGCGCCTGGCGGCCCATCTCGGCCAGCCGCTCCGGCTGCTCCAGCATCTCGCGCAACACCGCCGCGATGGCCGGCACGTCGCGCACCGGCACGACCCAGCCATCCCGGCCCGCGGTAATGTTCTCGGGCAGCCCGCCGGCGTTGCTGGCCAGCACCGGCCTGCCCAGCGCCATCATTTCGCGGCAGGCGAACGACAGGGCCTCGCGGTACGACAGCACATAGCCCGCATCGCAGGCGCCCAGCGCCTCGCGCACGTCGTCGAGCAGCCCGGGAAACACCATCTGGTCCTGCATGCCGTGTTCGCGCACGCGATCCAGCTTGGCCTGGTTGGGCGGATCGCCCGCCACCAGGATGCGGACGCGCTCGCGTAGCGGCGCGGGCAGGCTGCCCGCGGCAGCCACCAGGTCGAGCCAGCCCTTGTCGTAATCGGTGCCCCCCGCGCTGCCCAGCAGCAGCCGGCCCCGCCAGTCCGGGCCGAAATAGCGCTCGCGCCATTGCGCGGCGGTCGCGGCGTCGGGCGGCGCGTAGTAATCGGTGTCGATGCCGTGGCGCACGGTGGTGATGGGATGGCGGCTGTACGGCGAATCGGCCAGCAGGCCGTGCACATAGGCGCTGACCGCGATGCTGTGATCGGTGGCCAGCGTGGCGCGCAGGCGATTGCCCAGGCTGCCCAGCGGATGATCGTTGTGCTTGGTGAAGACGATGCGCGGACGGCGGCGCAGCCCCAGCGTGGCCAGCATGACCTGCTTGTGGTCGGCCGAGCCGTTGCAATGGATGATGTCGTAGCCGCCCTCGGCGATCAGCCGGCGCAGCGCCGCCCGGTCATGGAACCAGGACGACAGCCGCGTGGTGTACTGCATGTCCACCACCTCGACGCCGGGAATCTCTCGCGCATAGCGGTACAGCCGGCTGGTGCCGGGCACCGCCACGGTCAGGGCGTGCCCGGGCGCCAGCGCGCGCGCCAGGTTGATGACATAGGTGACATGGCCGCCGCCGTTGCGGCCATGGAAATTGGTGTACAGGATCTTCACTTGCGCGGCTCGGACAGGAACATCAGCTTGGCATAGCGGAAGAAGCTGCCGGCGGCGGCCGTCACGGCCAGGACCAGCCCGTGGCGCCCATCCAGGAAGCCGCGGCGGATCAGGTAGATGCGCACGAAGGTCCAGAAGCCATGGCCCAGCGCCGAGAACACCGTGGCGCGCTTGCCGCGCGCATGCATCATCGCGGCCGCATCCGAGGAATAGCGATTGACCTTGGCGATGAGGGCGTCGAAATTGTTGTACGGGTAGTGCAGGAAGTGCCCGCGCAGGCGCGCGGGCTGGCCCTGCGCCGGCACGACGCGCTCGTGCACGGCCGCATCGGTAAACCGCGCGCTGCCGCGCCGGAACAGGCGCAGCACGTAATCGGGCCACCAGCCGCTGTGACGGATGAAGCGGCCGCAGAAATCCGACAGCCGGGCGATTTCGTAGCAATCGGCCGTGGCGCCGGCCATGGCGGCCTGGATCTCGCTCGCCAGCTCGGGCGTGACGCGCTCGTCGGCATCGATGGACAGCACCCAGTCGCCCGTGGCCAGGTCCAGGGCACGGTTCTTCTGCGGTCCGAATCCCGGCCAGTCCGGCGTGACCTCGACGCGCGCGCCGAAATCGCGCGCCAGCTCGACGGTGTTGTCGGTGCTGCCCGAATCGACCACGATGAACTCGTCGGCGAAGGCCACCGACTCCAGGCATGCCAGGATGTTGGCCGCTTCGTTCTTGGTAATGATGATGACCGACAGCGTCATGCGCGCCTCCTCAGCTTTTTCTTCCAGGCCTTCCAGGCGTGATAGCGCGGGCCGATCCAGGGATGGCGCGCCAGCCAGATGCGGCGGTTGAGCCAGCCGCCGGCGCGGTTGCGCACCGCGAAGCGGTATATGTGTGCGGGATCGCCGCCCGGGACGTTCTGGCCCAGGGCGTCGGTGGTGTAGAGATGGCGAAAGCCGGCGTCGCGCGCCGCCTGCACATAGTCGGCGTCGAAATAGCCCTGGGGCCAGCACAGGTGGTCGCTGACCTCGCCCAGCCGGGCCTGCAGCGCCCGGCGCGAATCGGCCAGCTCCTGGGCGATATGGGCGCGCTTGGCGGCGACGTCGGGGCCGCACTGCTTGTCCCAGCGCGTATGGGTATGGGTGTGCGAATGCACCTCGAAGGTGCCCGCCGCCAGCATGGCCTGCACTTCGCTCCAGCGCAGCATGACCTCGTCGGCGCGTCCGGCGGCGATCAGGCGCTTGCTTTCGTCGTGGTCGGGCGCGGGCGGCAGCGGCCCGTCCTGCCCGGCGCAGGGCCGCGCCGGACCATCGCCCAGCAGGCCGGTGATCAGGAACAGCACGGCCTTCATGCCGTGGCGCTGCAGGATCGGGTGGGCATACACCCAGTTGTTCAGGTATCCGTCGTCGAAGGTGATCAGCACCGATTTCTCGGGCACCGGGGCGCCGTCCAGGTAGGCGGCGAACTCGGCCGTACCCAGCGAGCGGTAGCCGGCCCGCGCCAGCGCGGCGATCTGCCGTTCGAACACCTCGGGCGTGGCGGCGATCATGCCGCCGGCCGGGGTGACGTGGTGGTACATCAGCACCGGGACATTGGGCGCGTTACGCATGGCCGCGCTCCGCCAGCCACTGCCGGTAGATGGCCTCGGTGCGCTCGGCCAGCCGTTCGGGCGCGAAGACCTTTTCGTCGCGCACCATGCGCCGGCCGGCCTCGCCCATGCGGCGCCGCAACGCGCGGTCGTCGATCAGGCGGCGCAGCGCGGCGCCCAGCGCCGCCGGGTCGTCCACCGGCACCAGGATGCCGGTCTCGCCATCGCGCATCATCTCGGACACGCCGCCCACGTCGGTGCCGACGACCGGCAGGCCACAGGCTTCGGCCTCGACATAGACGGTGCCCGAAGCCTCCTGGCGGGTGGCCAGGGCGAACAGGTCGAAACCGGCCAGCAGGTTGGGGACGTCGTTGCGCGTGCCCATCAGGTGGATGCGCGCCTGCAGGCCCAGTTCGGCCACGTAGGCCTGGGTCTGCTCGAACACCGGCGAGCCGCCGCCGACGAACACCAGGTGCAGGTTGGCACGCTCGGCCATCAGCGGCCGCATGGCGTCGATGAGTTCGCGGTGCCCCTTGGTGGCGCGCATCACCGCCACGCAGCCGACCACGATATCGTCGGCCGCCAGGCCCAGCTCGCCGCGCAGGGTCGAGTGTTCGATGGGAGGCGGCAGCACGATGGGCGAATACACCGTGGCGATATGGCCGGCGGGTACGCCGCGTTCGATGAGGTGCTGGCGCACGTGGTCGCTGACCGTGGTGACGCGGTGCGGCAGCCCGGTATAGGACCAGAGCGAGCCGACCTTGTTGGACAGGTGGCGGGTACGCACGATCAGCGGCGTGCCCGCCAGCCGGCCGGCGGCCGCGGCGATCACGGTATCGCGCCGGCTGTGCGTGTTCAGCACGTCGTAGCGGCCCTGGCGCAGCAGGCGGCGCAGGCTCAGCACGCCGCGCAGGTAATTGCGCGGCCCGTCCATTTCCAGCGTGTGCACGGTGAAGCCGGCCTCGGCCAGGCGGCGCGCCAGCTGGGCCTGCGGCTGGCAGATCGCCTCCATGTGATGGCCGCGCTCGCGCATGGCCGTCATTTCCTTGAAGATGCGCCCTTCCTGGCCGCCGAAACTGGTGGCGGCTTCGGAATGCACGATACGCAATGGCCGCATCAGTAGGTAACCTCGACGCCGTCGGGCTTGGCCCAGTCGTTCAGGTTCTCGAGCAGCGTGTCGGCCATGCGCACGCGCCAGTCTTCGCCCAGCCGCACCGTGCACAGGAAATTGTTCCTGCGGTAGACCACGTCGACCGGCACGCCGGGCACGCCGTTCTCGGGCTCGGCCCGGAACGGGTTGAGCAGCTGGCGCAGGCGCGCCGCGTCGGCCTGGCCGTTGAGCCGGATGCGCAGCGACTTGGCGCGCGCCTCGCGCGCCAGCTGCAGGTCGTACAGCTGCTCGGCCACGATGCGCATGCCGCCGGAGTACTCGTCGTTGCTGACCTTGCCCTGCACCACCAGCAACTGGTCTTCGCGCAGGCGGCCGCGGTGCTTCTCGTACAGCTCGTTGAACACCGAGATCTCGATCTGCGCCGTGCCGTCGTCGAGCACGGCGAACACCATCTTGCCGCGCCGCGTCATCATGGTGCGCACGCCGGCCAGCACCCCGCACATCCATTGCAGGTCGCGCTGCGGCTCCAGGCGCGCCAGCTGCATGGGCACGATGCGGCGCACCTCGTCGCGCCAGGCGTCGAACAGGTGGCCGCTGAAGTAATAGCCCAGCGCCGTCTTTTCCTCGGTCAGCGTGGTGTGCAGGTTCCAGGGCGCGACCTTGGTCAGCTCGCCGGCGACCACGTCGCCGCTGTCGTCGCCGAACAGCGACGACTGGTTGGCGCTGCGCGCGGCCTGCTCGGCCGCCTCCATCGCCGTACCGACCGAGGCCAGCATGGCGGCGCGGTTGGGTTCGATGGTATCGAACGCGCCGGCCTTGATCAGGGCCTCGATGGTGCGCCGGTTGACCGCGTGCTTGCTGACGCGGCGGCAGAAGTCGAACAGATTGGCGAACGGGCCGCCCTCCTGGCGCGCGCGCAGGATTTCCTCGACCGCGCCCTGCCCGGTGCCTTTGACCGCGCCCAGGCCGTAGCGCATGGTGCGCGGCGGTTTGCCCTGCTCGGTGTGCTTGTCCGCCACCGGTTCGAAGCGATAGCCCGAGGCGTTGACATCGGGCGGCAGCACCTCGACGCCGTTGTCCTGGGCGTCGCGCACGAAGATCTGCACCTTGTCGGTATCGTCCATGTCGGACGACAGCGTGGCGGCCAGGAACTCGGTGGGATGGTAGGCCTTCAGCCATGCGGTCTGGTAGGCGATCAGCGCATAGGCGGCCGAGTGCGACTTGTTGAAGCCGTAGCCCGCGAACTTCTCCATCAGGTCGAACAGCTTGACCGCCAGGTCGGGATCATGCCCCTTCTCGCGCGCGCCCTGCTCGAACAGTTCGCGGTGCTTGGCCATTTCCTCGGGCTTTTTCTTGCCCATGGCGCGCCGCAGCAGGTCGGCGCCGCCCAGCGAGTAGCCGCCGATGATCTGCGAGATCAGCATCACCTGTTCCTGGTAGACGATGACCCCGTACGTGCTGCGCAGGGTGCCTTCCAGGTCCGGGTGGAAATAATCGACCGCGGCGCGGCCGTGCTTGCGGTTGACGAAATCGTCCACCATGCCGGATTCGAGCGGCCCCGGCCGGTACAGGGCCAGCATGGCGATGATGTCTTCGAAAGTGCTGGGGCGCAGCTTCTTGAGCAGCTCTTTCATGCCGCGCGATTCAAGCTGGAACACCGCGGTCGTGTTGGCGTCGCACAGCACCTTGTACGCGGCCTGGTCGTCCAGCGACAGGGCCATGACGTCGAAGTCGCGCTTGTCGGCATTGAACTGGCGCACGAAGCGCACCGCCCAGTCCAGGATGGTCAGGTTGCGCAGGCCCAGGAAGTCGAACTTCACCAGGCCGGCCGCCTCGACGTCGTCCTTGTCGAACTGGGAGACCGCGCTGTTCTCCTGGCCGGGCTGGCAATACAGCGGGCAGAAATCGGTCAGCTTGCCCGGCGCGATGAGCACCCCGCCGGCGTGCATACCGATGCTGCGCGTCAGGCCTTCGAGCGGGCGCGCCAGGTCGACCAGGGCGCGCACTTCCTCTTCCTGCTCGTAGCGGTCCTTGAAGGCCGGCTCGTCCTTGAGCGTGCGCTCCAGCGTCCACGGGTCGGCCGGGTTGAACGGGATCAGCTTGGACAGGGCATCGCAGAACAGGTAGGGCATGTCCAGCACGCGGCCGGCGTCGCGCACCACCGCCTTGGCGCCCAGGGTGCCGAAGGTGGCGATCTGGCTGACCGCCTCGCGCCCGTACTTCATCTTGACGTAGTCGATGACCCGTTCGCGGTTGTCCTGGCAGAAGTCGATATCGAAGTCAGGCATCGACACCCGCTCCGGATTCAGGAAGCGCTCGAACAGCAAGTCGTAGCGGATCGGATCCAGGTCGGTAATGCCCAGCGCGTAGGCCACCAGCGAGCCGGCGCCCGAGCCCCGCCCCGGCCCGACCGGAACGCCGTTGTTCTTGCCCCAGTTGATGAAGTCCTGCACGATCAGGAAGTAGCCGGGAAAGCCCATCTGGATGATGGTCTTGCACTCCCAGCGCAGGCGTTCGTAGTACTGGTCGCGCTTGGCGTTGCGCTCGGCCTCGTCGGGGAACAGGAACTGCAGGCGCTTTTCCAGGCCTTCCTCGGACAGCTGGACCAGGTAGTCGTCCAGCGTCACGCCGTCCGGCGTGGGGAAGTTCGGCAGGCGCGGCTTGCCCAGCACCAGGGTCAGGTTGCAGCGCCGCGCGATCTCGACCGTATTGGCCAGCGCCGAGGGCACGTCGGCGAAGCGGCGCGCCATTTCCTCGGAACTGAGCAGGTATTGGTCCTGCGTGTAGCGCCGCACCCGCCGCGGATTGGCGAGGATCTCGCCTTCGGCGATGCACACGCGCGCCTCGTGCGCCTGGAACTCGTCGCGGTCCAGGAACTGCACCGGATGGGTGGCCACCACCGGCAGCCCCGCCTCGGCGGCCAGCCGCATGGCGGCCTGGGTATAGGTTTCGTCGCCGTCGAAGCCGGCGCGCTGCAATTCGATGTAGTACGAACCCGGAAACAGCTGGCCCCACTGGCGCGCCAGCGACAGCGCCGTGACGGCATTGCCGGCTTCCAGCGCCTGGCCGACGTCGCCGCCGCGCGCGCCCGACAGCACGATCAGCCCTTCCTGGCCCTGCAGCCATTCGCGGCGCACCTCGGCGCGCCCCTTGTACTGATTCTCCAGGAACGAGCGCGTCAGCAGCTCGCACAGGTTGAGGTAGCCCTGGTGGTTGCGCACCAGCAGCAGGAGACGGAACGGCTTTTCGCGGTCATCGTCGTTGGTCAGCCAGACATCGCTGCCGGCCACCGGCTTGACCCCGGCGCCGCGCGCGCCCTTGTAGAACTTGATCAGGCCGAAGATGTTCGACAGGTCTGTCAGCGCCACGGCCGGCTGGCCCAGCTTGGCCACGCGCTTGATCAGATCGGAGATGCGCACGATGCCATCCGAGACGGAGAACTCGGAATGGACGCGCAAATGTACAAATGGGGGCGGGTTTGTTACGGCTTCGGACATGTCCGGAATTGTACCCAGTCGGGGCAGCCGCCGGCACGATTTCGCCCCCCTTCCGGGCCCGCTGGGCAGCCGCCTGTGTAACAATACCTGATTACCGATTTATCCCACGGATGCCGCAACGGCGTCCTCTGCGCACCATGAAATGGCTGATCCCGGGCCTATGGCTGGCCTCTATCCTGTTTGCCCACTTCCGCGGCCGCGTGCGGCTGTCGCTGTCGCGCCAGATGCTGGACCACTCCGTGCTGCTGGCGCCGGTCAATGCCTTCATGGTGCTGACCTCGCGCGTGCCCACCACCCCGTACCTGACCACCAGCGAAATCCCCGAGCTGAAGGTGCTGGACGACAACTGGGAAACCATTCGCGATGAAGCCCTGAAAATGGCCGAGCTGCGCCGCATCAAGGCCGCCGAGCGCCATGACGACATCGGCTTCAACTCGTTCTTCAAATATGGCTGGAAACGCTTCTACCTGAAGTGGTACGACGCCCGCCACCCCTCCGCCGAGGAGCTCTGCCCCAAGACCGTGGCCATCCTCAAGAGCCTGCCCAAGGTCAAGGCGGCCATGTTCGCCGAGCTGCCGCCGGGCGGCAAGCTGAACCCGCACCGCGACCCTTTCTCGGGATCGCTGCGCTACCACCTGGGCCTGGCCACGCCCAACGACGACCGCTGCTACATCGCCGTCGACGGCGAAAGCTACAGCTGGCGCGATGGCGAAAGCGTGGTGTTCGACGAAACCTATGTGCACGAAGCGCACAACAAGAGCGAAGGCAACCGCATCATCCTGTTCTGCGACGTCGAGCGTCCGCTCAAATGGCGCTGGGCCGAGGCCTTCAACCGCTGGTTCGGCCGCGTGGTCATGTCGGCCGCCAGCTCGCCCAACGACGCCGGCGACCAGACCGGCGCCATCAACAAGCTGACCCACGCGCACTGGGTCATCGACCAGAAGCGCAAGCAGTTCAAGGCCTGGAACCGCACCGTCTACAAAGCCACCAAGTGGGGCCTGATCGCCCTGGTGGCCATCGGCTTCCTGGCACTCTAACCACCCGGGTGCCTGTCCCCGCAGGGGGACTGGCACCCGCTGACTTGGCGCCTGTCCCCGCAGCGGGACTGGCACCCGCTGACTTGGCGCCTGTCCCCGCAGGGGGACTGGCACCCGCAAACTCTCGGGGTGCCTGTCCCCGCAGGGACAGGCACCCGTGGGACGGCCCCCCTACCGCCGCAACGACTCCCAGGCCTTCATCAGGCGCTTGACCGACACCGGCATGGGGGTGCGCAATTCCTGGGCGAACAGGGCGACCCGCAGTTCTTCCAGCAGCCAGCGGAATTCGTCCAGGCGCGGATCGGGCGCGCCCTTGAGCGCGCTGCGCGCGCGCTGGTACTGGGTGAGGATGGGCGCCATCTCGCCCATCAGGCGGGCGTCGCGCGCCGGATCGGCGCGCAGCTTATCGATGCGCGCCACCGCCGCCTTGAGATAGCGCGGATAGTGCGCCAGCTGCGCGTAAGGCGTGTCGCGCACGAACCATTTCGGCATCAGCACGCCCAGTTGCTGCTGCAGGTCGGCGTAGGCCGCCGCGTGCGGCCTGGCCTGCGGCAGCTTGCGCTGCAGGGCGCCGTATTCGGCCAGGATGGCGTGCGCCATGCGCGCCACCTCCTGCGCCAGCAAACCCAGCCTGCCCTTGCCCTCCTGGCGGCGCGCCTCGAACTGCTGCTCATTGACCGGCCAGGGCTCGGCCAGGCAGGCCTGCGCCAGCGCGCAATCGATGATCTGGTCGCGCAGCTCTTCCTGCGTGCCCAGGGCCATGTACAGCATGCTCATCTTCGTCAGGTCGGCCAGGTTCTTTTCCAGGAACTTGACCTGCTCGCGCAAGGCCAGCCGGAACAGCCGCAGCAGGCCGGCACGATGGTGGCGGCGCGCCTCGTCGGGATCGTCGAACACGTCGAGATCGCAATGCGCGCCCCGATCGACCAGCGCCGGGTAGCCGATGACGGACTGCCCGCCGCGCTTGATCTCCATGATCTCGGGCAAGGGGCCGAACGACCAGGACGTCAGGTTTTCGTGCGCCAGCGCTTGCGCCACGTCCGAATCGCGCGCCGCCAGTTGCTGGAAGGTCGCCTGGGCCTGCTTGCCCAATTCGGCCTTGAGCTGCGCCAGATTGCGCCCGGCGGCCAGCATCCGGCCATGCTCGTCGACCACCTTGAAGTTCATGAACAGGTGCGCCGGCAGCGTTTCCAGCTTGAAGTCGCCGGGCGCCGGGCGCACCTGTACCTGGTCCCACATGTCGGCGATCAGCGCATCGACCAGGCCCTGCTGGGGGTCGGCCTGGCGCTCGTACCAGCGTTCGTAGAAGCCCGCCGCGTAGTCGGGCAGCGGCACGCAATGGCGGCGCAGCTTCTGCGGCAGCGACTTGAGCAGCAGGTGGGCTTTTTCCTTGAGCATGCCCGGCACCAGCCATTCGCAGCGCTGCGCGTCGAGCTGGTTGAGCGCGAACAGGGGCACCGACAGCGTGACGCCGTCGCGCGGCGAGCCCGGCTCGAAGTGATAGTCCAGCGGCATCGCCACGCCCTGCCACTCGACTTTCTTGGGAAACACGTCGGTGGTCACGCCGGCCGCCTCGTGGCGCATCAGTTCGTCGCGCGTAAGCAGCAGGCGCGCGGCGGCGGCCTTGTCCAGCCCGTTTACCCACTTTTCCAGGCTGGCGGTCTGCGAAATGTCGGCCGGCAACTGGCGGTCGTAGAACGCGTAGATCAGCTCGTCGTCGACCAGGATGTCGGGCCGGCGCGTTTGGTGCTCCAGCTTCTCGATGCCGGCGATCAGCTTGCGGTTGTGCGCCACGAACGGCAGCCGGGTGTCGATCTCGCCGGGCACCAGGGCCTGGCGGATGAACAGTTCGCGGGCGTGCTGCGGGTTGATGCGGCCGTAGTGCACCCGCCGGCCGTTGTACACCAGCAGGCCATACAGGGTGGCGCGCTCGTTGGCGACCACCTGCCCGGCTTTTTTCTCCCAGCGCGGGTCGGACCAGTTGCGGCGCAGCAGGTGCGCGGCGGCGCGCTCCAGCCATACCGGCTCGATGCGCGCCACGCAGCGCGCGTAAAGGCGCGTGGTTTCCACCAGTTCGGCGGCGACGATCCAGCGCCCGGCCTTCTTGACCAGGCGCGAGCCGGGATGGATGTGGAAACGGATCTCGCGCGCGCCGTGGTACTGGCCGCCCTCTTCGCCCTTGAAACCGATATTGCCCAGCAAGCCCGACAGCAGCGCCATGTGCAGCTGCTCGTAGGTGGCCTCGCTCTGGTTCAGGCGCCAGCCCTGCTCGCCCACCAGCGCGGCCAACTGGGTATGCACGTCGTGCCATTCGCGCAGGCGCACCGGCGACAGGAAGTTCTGGCGCAGCAGCGCCACCAGCTTGCGCTGCGATGCCTTGTGCTGCACCTGCTCGCCATACCAGCGCCACAGCTTCAGGAACGACAGGAATTCGGACTTGTCGTCGGCGAACTTGGCGTGCGCGCTTTCGGCCGCCTCGCGCTCGGCCATCGGGCGGTCGCGCGGATCCTGCACCGACAATGCGGCGGCGATGATGAGCATCTCGGCCAGGCACTGCTGTTCGCGCGCGGCCAGGATCATGCGGCCGATGCGCGGGTCCACCGGCAGCTTGGCCAGCTCCTGGCCGGTGCGGGTCAGGCGAAACGCCGCGCCGCCACCGCCCGCCTCGGCGGCCTCGCCGTCGCCGGCCAGCTCGATGGCGCCCAGCTCCTGTAGCAGGTGGTAGCCATCGGCCACGGCGCGCCCCGGCGGCGCCTCGACGAACGGAAACTGCTCGATGTCGTCCAGCTTGAGCGACTTCATGCGCAGGATCACCGACGCCAGCGAGGAGCGCAGCACCTCCGGGTCGGTGAACGGCGCGCGGGCGTTGAAATCGGTCTCGTCGTAGAGGCGGATGCACAGGCCCGGGCCGATCCGGCCGCAACGGCCGGCGCGCTGGTTGGCCGAGGCGCGGCTGACCGGCTCGATGCGCAACTGTTCGACCTTGTTGCGCCAGGAGTAGCGCTTGACGCGCGCCAGCCCGCTGTCGACCACGAAGCGGATGCCCGGCACGGTCAGCGAGGTTTCGGCCACGTTGGTGGCCAGCACCACCCGCCGCGCATTGCCGCGCGGGTGGAAGATCTGTTCCTGCTCGGCCTGCGACAGCCGCGCACACAGCGGCAGCACTTCGGTGCCGACCGGATGGCGTTTGCGCAGCGCCTCGGCCGACTCGCGGATTTCGCGCTCGCCCGGCAGGAACACCAGCACGTCGCCGGGACCGTGGCGCGCGCACTCGTCGACCGCGTCGACGATGGCGTCGATCAGGTCGCGCTCTTCGTCGCCGGCGCTGCGTTCACGCCCGCCCTTGGCGGGCGCGGCGGCCGCTTCGTCGGACATGGGCGGCTGCACCGGGCGGTAGCGCACTTCCACCGGATACAGGCGCCCCGACACCTCGATGACGGGCGCCGGACGCTCGGGGCCGGCGGCGAAATGCCGCGCGAAACGCTCGGCGTCGATGGTGGCCGAGGTGATGATGACTTTCAGGTCGGGCCGGCGCGGCAGCAGCTGCTTGAGGTAGCCGAGCAGGAAGTCGATGTTCAGGCTGCGCTCGTGCGCCTCGTCGATGATGATGGTGTCGTAGCGGCGCAGCAGCGGATCGCGCTGCGACTCGGCCAGCAGAATGCCGTCGGTCATCAGCTTGATCGAGGCGTTCGGGCCGGTGCGGTCGTTGAAGCGCACCTGGTACCCCACCACTTCGCCCATCGGCGTGCGCAGCTCTTCGGCGATGCGCTTGGCCACCGAGGTGGCCGCCAGGCGGCGGGGCTGGGTATGGCCGATCATCTTGCGCCGGCCGCGCCCCAGCTCCAGGCAGATCTTGGGCAGCTGGGTCGTCTTGCCCGACCCCGTCTCGCCGCTGACGATGACCACCTGGTGGGCGGCGATGGCGCGCGCGATTTCCTGGCGCCGCGCGCTGACCGGCAGGTCTTCGGGATAGGAAATCGCGGGGATGGGCCGCTCGGGGCGCGGCTCGGAGCGCGCGGCGGCCGCGCGCTCGGGCGGACGGGAGGCTTCTGGCATTGACGAAATATCCGTTGAACCCGGCATTATAGGAGGCGCCGGCCAACCGGAAACCCGCGCGCGCGCCCTGCCGCCGGCGCGCGCCGGCCATATAATTTCCGCTGGCCGCATCAGCGCGGCTGACCGGCGGCCATGCAAGACCGCTGCCCGCACCAAGACCACAGGAGTATTCCGACCATCATGCCCGATCTGGAACCAGACACCGTCTCCGCGCTCGAAGCCCCCGAATTCGCCCCCGCGCAATTCGTCCGATGGTTCCGCGAAGTGGCGCCCTACGTGCATGCGTTCCGAGGCAAGACCTTCGTGGTGGCGTTCGGCGGCGAGCTGGTGCAGGCCGGCGCCCTCAATGTCCTGGTGCAGGACCTCTCCCTGTTGTCGGCCCTGGGCATCCACCTGGTGCTGGTGCACGGCTCGCGCCCGCAGGTCAATGAACAGCTGCGCCTGAAGGGCTACACCCAGCAGTTCGGCCGGGGCCTGGCGCCCACCGACCCGGCCGCGCTGGAATGCGCCAAGGAGGCGGCCGGCGAGATCCGCCTGGACATCGAGGCCGCCTTCAGCCAGGGCCTGCCCAACACGCCGATGTCGCATTCGCACATCCGCGTCCTGTCGGGCAACTTCGTCACCGCCCGGCCCACCGGCGTGGTGGACGGCATCGACTACAAGCACACCGGCCAGGTGCGCAAGATCGATGTCGACGCGCTCAAGTTCGCCATCGAGCAGGGCTCGGTGGTGCTGCTCTCGCCGCTGGGCTTCTCGCCCACCGGCGACGCCTTCAACCTGGCCATGGAAGACCTGGCCACCAGCGTGGCGGTGGCCCTGCGCGCCGAGAAACTGATCTTCCTGTCCGGCGAGCCCGGCGTGCTCGACGGCAACGGCGCCGTCGACACCGAGCTGGCGCGCGTGGATGCCGACGCCCTGCTGGCGCGCGGGGAACTGGACGAGGACACCACCTACTTCCTGCAGCATGCCTCGCTGGCCGTCAAGCGCGGCGTGGCGCGCGCCCACCTGGTGCCCTACGCGCTGGACGGCAGCGTGCTGCTGGAGATCTTCACCCACGACGGCGTGGGCACCATGGTGGTCGAGGACACGCTGGACGACCTGCGCGCAGCCACGCTCGACGACGTGGGCGCCATCCTCAGCCTGATCGAACCGCTGGAAGCCGACGGCACCCTGGTGCCGCGCCCGCGCAGCGCCATCGAGCGCGACGTGGAACGCTTCACCGTGCTCGAGCACGATGGCGTGATCTACGGCTGTGCCGCGCTGTATCCGTTCCCCGAGGACCAGATGGCCGAGATGGCCTGCCTGATCGTGCACCCCGAATGGCAGGGCTCCGGCGAAGGCGAGATCCTGCTGCGCCACATGGAGTCGCGCGCCCGCGCCAGCGGCGCGCGCCGCCTGTTCGTGCTGACCACCCGCACTTCGCACTGGTTCATGAAACGCGGCTTCGTACGCGGCGGCGTCGCCGACCTGCCGCGCGACAAGCAGAACAATTACAACCGCTCGCGCAACAGCCTGGTTTTCATCAAGAAACTGTAACCAGCCGGCTTGCCGCCGCGCGCGGCGGCAAGCCGGCTAAAATGGCCTGTTCGCAACTTACCGGCAGCAAACCATGTCCCGTATCGTCAACTGTGTGAAACTCAAGCGCGAAGCCGAAGGGCTGGACTTCCCTCCGTACCCGGGCGAACTGGGCACCCGCATCTGGCAACAGATCTCCAAGGAGGCCTGGGAAGAGTGGAAGCAGATCCAGACGCGCCTGGTCAACGAGAACCGCCTCAACCTGGCCGACGCGCGCGCGCGCAAGTACCTGCAGCAGCAGATGGAACGTTTCCTGTTCGAGGACGGCACCGTCGAAGCGCAGGGCTATGTCCCGCCCTCGGCCTGAGCGCGTCGCGCGTTCGCCTCATCGCAACCGGCCGGCAGGCCGGTTTTTCATTGATGCCCGCCGCTACCGATCCTGACATCGCCGCCCTGGTCGCGCGCGCCGCCGCCGTGGCCCCCGAGCGCCGCAGCGGCACGCTGCGCGACCTCGACCACATCGTCATCCTGATGCAGGAGAACCGCGGCTTCGACCACTACTACGGCGCCCTGCCCGGCGCGCGCGGCCGGGCCGACCCGCACCGCGCGCCCACGCCCGACGGCGACGTGTTCGTCCAGGCGCACGCCGGCCAGCGCCTGGCGCCCTATCCGCTGGCGCCCGCGCTGCCGCCCGGCCAGCCGCTGGGCCACCTGACGCCGCACACCTGGGACGATGCCCAGCGCGCCTGGAACGACGGCCGCATGGACCAGTGGCTGGCGGCCAAGGGCCGGCTGGGAATGGGCTACTACCGCCCGGAGGAACTGCCGCTGCAGACCGCGCTGGCGCGCGCCTTCACGCTGTGCGAGGCCTACCACTGTTCGATGCACGCCGGCACCAACCCCAATCGCCTGTTTCTGTGGACCGGCACCAACGATCCGCACGGCCAGGCCGGCGGCCCGGCGCTGGTCAACACCCATGACCGGCCCGGACCGGCGCACGAAGGCTACGCGTGGACGACCTACCCCGAACGCCTGCAGGCCGCCGGCGTGGACTGGGCGATCTACCAGGACATGGCGGACAACTACCACGACAATCCGCTGGCCGGCTTTCGGCAGTACCGCGCCGAACTGGCCGGCGGCGCGGCCCGGGCGCCGCTGCGCGAGCGCGCCCTGAGCACCCGCACCCTGGCGGCGCTGGCCGAGGACGCGGCCAATGGCCGCCTGCCGCAGGTGGCGTGGATCATCGCGCCCGCCGCGGACTCCGAGCACCCGGAAGTGTCCAGCCCGGCGCAGGGCGCCGCCTTCAGCGCCCGCGTGCTCGACATCCTGACGCGCGACCCGGCGCTCTGGCGACGCTGCGCGCTGCTGCTCACCTACGACGAGAACGACTGCTTTTTCGACCACATGCCGCCGCCCGCGCCGCCCGGCGCGGCGGGCGGCGGCAGCACCGCGGACACCGCGGGCGAATACCACCAGGCGCGCGGCGGCCCTTCGGCCGGCACCCCCGACGACCCGCGCGCGCTGCATGGACGCGCCTATGGCCTGGGGCCGCGCGTGCCCATGCTGGTGGTCTCGCCGTTCAGCCGTGGCGGCTGGCTCGATGCGCGCGTCTATGACCATACCTCGGTCATCCGCCTGCTGGAGTCGCGCTTTGGCGTGGCCGAGCCCAACATCAGCCCATGGCGGCGCGCCGTCTGCGGCGACCTGAGCCACGCCTTCGATTTCACCGGCGCGCAAGACCAGGCGGGCGCGCCAGGACCGCGCAGCCGGCCTTCGCCCTATGCGTGCCATGTCGAAGCCTGGGCGGCCGATGGCCGCCAGCGGGTGCGCATGGCCAACCCGGGCCACGCCACGCTGGTGCTGCACGTGTACGACTGCCTGCGGCTGGCGCAGGGTCCGCGCCGCTACACCATCGAACCGGGCCGGCAATGGGAAGACAGCTGGCCGGATGCCGGCGCAGACCTGGCCTGCGACCTGTGGATACTGGGGCCGGACGGATTCCATCGCCACATCCGCCGCCACGGGGCCGCCGCGCCGCTGGCGGCGGCCTGGCGCGATCAGCCGCCCGCCCTGTTGCTGGAAAACCGGGGTGCGCAAGCCCTGCAGGCGCGGATTGAATCGGCCTATGGCGAGGCGCCCGCGCTGCTGCGGCTGGCGCCGGGCGAGCAGGCCGCCTGGCCATATGAACCATCGGCCAGCCGCGGCTGGTACGACCTGACGGCGAGCGCCGCGGGGCAGTCGTTGCGGCTGGCCGGCCGCATGCGCGCCGCGGGGCCGGGCCGGCCCGACCCGCGCCTGGGCTGACGCGCCCTGCGGCTTACTGCGGGACTTCCGGGGTGGACGCCGGCGTTTCGGCGTTGCCGGCTTTCTCGGCCTTGTCGGCCTTCTCGATGGCTTCTTCGCCGCGCGCCAGGCGCTCGGTGTTCTTGACCCCGGTGTGGCGCACATCGGCGCCCTTGACCATGTAGATCACCCGCTCGGCCATGTTCTTGGCATGGTCGCCGATGCGCTCGAGCGCGCGGGCGATGAAGATCATGTCGATGGCGCGCGAAATGGTGCGCGGGTCTTCCATCATGTAGGTGATCAGGTTGCGCAGCGCCGCCTTCCATTCCTTGTCGACTTCCTTGTCGCTGCGCACGACCTGCGCGGCCAGGATCGGATCCAGGCGCGCGAAGGCGTCCAGCGCCTGGCGCAGCATATTGCCCACGTTCACGGCCATGTGGCGCAGTTCGATCAGGGGAATGTGACGCTGGTCGTTCTCGTACATGCGGCGCACGGCGGTGGCGATCTTCTCGGCCTCGTCGCCCGAGCGCTCCATGTCGGTCAGCATCTTGGAGACGGCCAGCAAGGTGCGCAGGTCGATCGCGGTGGGCTGGTGGCGCGCCAGGATCAGGCTGATGCGCTCGTCGATCTCGACTTCGTGCCGGTTGACCTCTTTCTCGCGCTCGCGCACCTTCTCGACCATGCTCATGTCGCCGGCCGGAATGGCTTCGACCGCTTCGTGGATCATGGCCTCGACGATTCCGCCCATCTGGAGGAACTGCGACCGCACGTGCTGCAGGTCTGCGTCGAATTGTTTGTTGGTGTGCTCCGTCATCCGGACTCCCTGCGTGGTTGGTCTCATCTGTAGTGCCCCTGAAAACGCGGTTGCGCAGAGGGCTGCCCGACCCGCAAGGTTATGACCCGACTATGACAGGATTATGAATCCCCCCCGGAAGACCGGCAAGCCGGCCCCGGGAAGGCGCGCCGGGTCAGCCGCGGCGCTCCAGGCGGCGGATGCCGTCCTGGGTGGCCAGCAGCGCCACATCGGCGCCGGCCAGGGCGAACAGGCCGCAGGTCACCACGCCCGGAATGTCGTTGATGGTCTTCTCCAGCCCCGGCGCGTCGGCGATCGACAGGCCGGCCACGTCCAGGATGATGTTGCCATTGTCGGTAACGAAGCCTTCGCGCAGCGCCGGCTGGCCGCCCAGCCGGCTCAAGCCGCGCGCCACGGCGTTGCGCGCCATGGGAATGACCTCCACCGGCAGCGGAAAGCGGCCCAGCCGCTCGACCAGCTTGGACTCGTCGGCGATGCAGATGTAGCGCCGGGCCACCGAGGCCACGATCTTCTCGCGCGTCAGCGCGCCGCCGCCGCCCTTGATCATGTGCAGGTTGGGATCGATCTCGTCGGCGCCGTCCACGTAGATCGGCATGCTCTGGACATCGTTGAGGTCCAGCACCGCCAGGCCGTGGCCGGCCAGCCGCGCCGCGCTGCGCTCGGAACTGGCCACCGTGCCGCGCAGCCTGCCCTTGAAGCGAGCCAGGCCATCGATGAACAGATCGGCGGTCGAGCCGGTGCCCACGCCGATGATCACGTCCGGCCCGGCTACCTGTTCGACCAATTCGAGTGCCGCGTCGGCGGCTTGTTGCTTGAGTTCTTGCTGAGTAAGCATGGCGATTGCGAGTATGAGCGCGGCAGGCGCGCGAAACCTTGAAGGCCGGAAATTTAGCAGATACCGGGCCAGGCGCGGGCCAGAATCGGGGCCGGATCGTCGATCGGCGCGGCCCCGACGATGCCCGCGGGCGCGTGCAGGCGCGTGGCGGCAAAGGCCGCGCCCACCGGGGCGGGCGCGTGGCGAATCAGCAAGGCAGCCTGCCAGAGCGTGGCCAGCCCGGCGGCCACGCGGCGCGCCAGGGCCTGCGGGACCGAGTCCGGCTGCGCCACCAGCGCCAGCCAGTCGTCCAGCGCCTGGTCGTACGCGGGCACCACGCCGCGCGCGCGGTCCAGCTCGTCGCGCAGGCCCGGCAGCGCCTCGGCCTCGCGCGCCAGGCCGCGCAGCACGTCCAGCGCCATGACATTGCCCGAGCCCTCCCAGATCGAATTGACCGGCGCCTCGCGGTACAGCCGCGCCAGCGGCGCTTCCTCGACGTAGCCGTTGCCGCCCAGCACTTCCATGCATTCGCCCAGCGCGGCGATGGCGCGCTTGCAGACCCACAGCTTGGCCGCCGGCGTACCCACGCGCACCAAGGCGCGCGCGACCGGGTCGGCACGCTCGTCCACGGCGCGCGCCAGCCGCAACGCCAGCACGGTCGCCGCCTCGCTCTCCAGCGCCAGGTCGGCCAGCAGCACCCGCATCAATGGCTGCGCCAGCAGGGCAGTCCCGAAAGCCTGGCGCTGCGCGGCGTGATGCAGGGCCTGCGCCACCGCCTGGCGCAACAGCGCCGCGCTGCCCAGCACGCAATCCAGCCGCGTGGTCGCGGCCATCTCCAGCAATACCGCGGTCCCGCGCCCCGGCTCGCCCAGCATGGCGCCCCAGGCCTGCTCGAACTCCACTTCGGCACTGGCGTTGCTGCGATTGCCCAGCTTGTCCTTCAGGCGGCGCAGGCGCACGGCATTGCGCGGCCCATCGGGCACCCAGCGCGGCACGAAGAAGCAACCCAGCCCTTCGTCGGTACGCGCCAGCACCAGGTGCGCATCGGCGTGCGGCACCGACAGGAACCATTTATGGCCGGTCAGCAGGTAGGCCTGGCCGCGCCCGGGCGCGCCGACCGGCTCGGCGCGCGTGGCCACCGAGCGCAGGTCCGAACCGCCTTGCTTCTCGGTCAGGCCCATGCCGATCAGGGCGCCGCGCTTGCGGCCGATGGGCGCGTCGCTGGCGTCGAACTCGCGCGAATACAGGACGTCGAGCCAGTCGCGCCCGTAGTCGATGACGCCGGCCGGCTCGCGCGCCAGCAAGGGCACCGCGGCGTGGGTCATGGTGGTGGGACACAGGGTGCCGGCCTCCACCTGGCCTTGCATCAGGTAGGCGGCCGCGCGCGCCACGTGCGCGCCCGGCACCGGCTGCGCCCAGGCCCTGCTGTGCAGCCCGCGCGCCACGATGCCGGTCATCAGCGCGTTCCAGGCCGGGTGAAAGGCGACCTTGTCCTGCCGGTGGCCGGTCGGGTCATAGGCCAGCAGGCGCGGCGAATTGCGATTGGCCTCGGCGGCGGCCTCCAGCGTCTGGGCCCGGCCCAGCCATGCGCCGTGCTCGCGCAACTCGGACTCGAAGGCCGCGGCGCCCTCGCGCCGCACGGCCTGCTGCAGCACCGGATCGGTCTCGTACAGCGAATAATCTTCCAGCGGTGCGACCTGGTTGGTCACCAGGTGCGTAAGGAACGGCTGCATGGCGCCTCCGGCCTTGGCGGCGAAAGAATTGGGCGGACCGCCCGCCCCGCCGGGGGCTCGCCGCCCCCGCGCCTGCTCCTCAGGATGGGGAGCCCTGGTCAGCCCCTAGTGTATCGGGTTCGTCGCCCAGCAGCCGGGCCGCCTCGGCCTCCGGCAGGGCCTCGACCGTCCTGAGGTTGCGCAGCATGGCGCGCGTGCGCACCTCGGTCTGGCCGATCCTGTTGCTGGCGGTGTCCAGGGTTTTCTTGACCGTGGCCAGCGATTCGCCGAACTTGGCGAACTCGGTCTTGACCGCGCGCAGCACCTGCCACACCTCGGACGAGCGGCGCTCGATCGCCAGGGTGCGGAAACCCATCTGCAGGCTGTTGAGCAAGGCCGCCAGATTGGCGGGGCCGGCCACGTTCACGCGCAGGCCGTGCAGCTTGTCCAGCAATCCGGGCCGGCGCAGCACTTCCGCGTACAGGCCTTCGGTGGGCAGGAACATGATGGCGAAGTCGGTCGTGTGGGGCGGCGCCACGTACTTGGACGCGATGAGCCGCGCCTGCGTCTCCACGGCCTTGGCCAGCGCCGCGCCGGCGGCGCGGGCGGCCTCCTGCTCGGCCGCATCCTGGGCATCCATCAGGCGCTCGTATTCTTCCTTGGGAAACTTGGCGTCGATGGGCAGCCACACCGGGCCGCCGCCCTCGTCCTTGCCCGGCAGGCGGATCGCGAACTCCACCACCGCATCGCTGCCGGGCACCGGCTTGACGTTGCGCGCGTATTGCTCGGGCGTCATGGCGTCTTCCATGAGCCGCGCCAGCTGCACCTCGCCCCAGGTGCCGCGCGATTTCACGTTGGTCAGCACCCGTTTCAGGTCGCCCACGCCGGCCGCCAGCGTCTGCATCTCGCCCAGGCCCTTGTGCACGGCCTCCAGGCGGTCCGACACCATCCGGAACGACTCGCCCAGGCGCTGCTCCAGCGTCGCGTGCAGCTTCTCGTCCACGGTACGGCGCATTTCCTCGAGCCGCGCGCCATTGTCCGCCTGCAAGGCCTGCAGGCGCTGGTCGACCACCTGGCGCACGTCCTGCATGCGGCGGTCATTCAGTTCGACCAGGCCCTGCAGGCGCTCGCCGAACTGGCTGGCGAAACGCGCCAGCGACTCGCCATGCTCGGCGCGGGCGGCGCGCGCGTCGCGCCCCAGCGTGGCGCGCAGCTCTTCCTGGCTT
This sequence comes from Bordetella bronchiseptica, assembly GCF_900636925.1. Classification (NCBI taxonomy): domain Bacteria; kingdom Pseudomonadati; phylum Pseudomonadota; class Betaproteobacteria; order Burkholderiales; family Alcaligenaceae; genus Bordetella; species Bordetella bronchiseptica. The sequence goes on along the minus strand of NZ_LR134326.1, from coordinate 1,586,906 downwards.
TGCGCCATCTCGGCGCGCAGCGCGCGCATCGACTCGGCCAGCTCGGCGCGCAACCCGCGCTGGCTCTCCGCCAGGTCGGCGCGCAGCCCCCGGTCCACGCGTTCCAGGCCATCGAGCAGCGCCTGCAGGCGCGCGTCGCCGCCCCGCCCGCGCAGCGCCAGCAGGCAGGCCAGCAGCGCGAACACCGCGGCCGCCACGGTTATCCAAGGCAGATAAGATTCCAAGCCAATCTCCACAAACCACGATTGTAGGAACAGGGGCCGGCTCACGCCAGGACACTGCTTAAGCAAGCCGGCGCAGGCTCACACCGGGCATACAAAAAAAGACTAACATTGCTCGCTGACTGTCATACCGATCCTTTTTTATCGTGCCCTGGCCCGACAACACCGCAGACCACAACACCCATCACGCGCCCCTGCCGGGCAGCGGCTACGCCGCCATGTTCGGCCCGCTGGACCTGAGCCAGGCGCGGCTGCTGGCCCAGGGCGGCGACCGGTACGTGTTCCAGCACCCGCACGAGCCCGCGCTGTTGGTCAAGGTCATGGACATGGAGGCGCGCGCCGTCTATCTGGAGGCGCGCCCGTTCAAGCGCTGGTACAAGCAATTCCAGCGGGAAAGCGCCTACCGCGTCTACCTGAACGAAATCACCGAATACGTCACCACCTCGACCAGCGCCTCGGGTGTCTGGCAGGTGCCGCTGGCGCGCATCGTGGGGCTGGCGCAGACCTCGCTGGGCCTGGGCCTGCTGGCCGAGAAAATCACCGACGCGGCCGGCAACATGGCGCCGACGGTCAGCGATCTGGTCAAGCGCGGCGAATTCGACACGGCGCTGGCCCAGCGCCTGGACCGGTTCTTCGAAGACCTGGCCGACGCCCACATCGTGATCCACGATATCTCGGCCAGCAATATCGCCTGTGGCCGCAATGCCGAAGGCCGCGAAGGCCTGTATCTGATCGACGGCTTCGGCGTGCTGCCGCTGATTCCCACCTATGCCTGGAGCCGGCGCCTGAACCGCAAGCGCATCATGCGCAAGTACGCGGAACTGCGCGCCCGCATGCCCGCCCCGGCGCCCTGAGCCGGCGCTACACGTACAGCGCGCCGTCGGGATCCACCCAATCGAAATCGCGCCCGGCCTGCTGGCCGCGACGCAAGGGATTGCGCGTGCAGAACGCCGCATAGGCCGGATCGACGTAGCGGTACGGCAGGTGCTCGTCGCGCCCGGCCGGGATGCCCAGCCGGGTGGTGCGGACCAGGCGGTCGAGCCGCACGCCCACGTCCTCGACGAAAAACCGCCGCGGGTCGAAGGCCTTGGCGTCCCATTGCGGCACTTTCAGCCCGAGCGCGCGGCACAGCAGGGTCTGGCCCGCGCACAGGCGCGCCGGCGGCCGGGGCTGGCCCTGCGCATCCGGGTTGAGCCGCTGCATGCAGGCCAGCGCGCGCGGCCCGGACACCTCGTCGACCCAGGGATGGCCCGATTTGATCAACACCGCATTACCGGGGCCGGCCGCGCTGAAATTGAGCGAATCGCCGCCGCGCGCGTAGTACATGTAGACCACGCCCCCGTCCATGAACAACGCGCGCCGCTTGTGGGTGTAGCCGAGCGAGGCGTGGCTGCCCTTCTCGGCCAGGTAATAGGCTTCCGTCTCGATGATGCGCGCCGACAGCCACAGGCCGTCCACGCGGTGGCGCACCACCTTGCCCAGCAGGTCGCGCGCGAGCTGCTGGGCGTCGCGGTTGAAGAAAGCGGCCGGCAGGGCCGGGCCCGGCTGCGGCCGGGCCGTGCGCGCAGGGGCCGGCATACGATCAGGCGAAGCGCTCGCCGTAGCGCTTTTCCGAGAAACCAACGGTCACCTCGCCGTCCGGCGTCACGGTAACGGGGCGGCGCACCAGCGCCGGGTACTCGGCGATCAGCGCGGTCCATTCGGCATCGCTGCGGGCCGCCTTGCGCTCGTCGGACAGCGCGCGCCAGGTCATGGACGTGCGGTTGACCAGCTTTTCCCAGCCGCCCACCTTGCCGGCCCATTGCTTGAGCGTGGCCGCCGGCACGGGATGGTCGCGATAATCGACAAAGTCATGCGCCACGCCGCGGGCCGCCAGCCAGTCGCGCGCCTTCACGCAGGTGCTGCACTTGTTCAGACCATACAGGGTGACTTGTTTCATCGGTTATCGGCCTCCTTGCGCCACTGCAACCGGTTGGCGATGATCACGCAGGTGCCGACCGCCAGGATGAACAGGGTGGCCAGCGCGTTGATCTCGGGCTTGAGCCCCAGGCGAACGCGCGAGAACACCTCCATCGGCAGGGTCGACGACCCCGGCCCCGACAGGAACGACGCGATCACCACATCGTCCAGCGAAAGCGTGAATGCCAGCAGCCAGGCCGACACCAGCGCCGGGGCGATCAGCGGCAGCGTGATCGCGAAAAATACCTTGATGGGCGTGGCGCCCAGATCGAGCGCGGCCTCTTCGAGCGAGCGGTCCATGTCGCGGATGCGCGACTGGACCACGACCGCCACGAACGCCATGCACAGCGTGACGTGGCCCACCCAGATGGTGAACACGCCGTTCTGCTCCGGCCAGCCCAGGTGGCCACGCATCTCGACGAACATCAGCAAGAGCGAGATGCCCAGCACGACCTCGGGAATGACCAGCGGCGCGCTGAGCATGCCCACGTACAGCGTGAAGCCGCGAAAGCGGCCCATGCGCCCCAGCACGTAGCCGGCCCAGGTGCCGATGATGGTGGCGGCGGTGGCCGTCAGGACGGCGATCTTGAACGACAGCCAGGCGGCGCGCAGCAAGGCGCTGTCCTCGAGCAGCGAGCCATACCAGCGCAGCGAGAATCCGGTCCAGGATGTCACCACCGGCGAATCGTTGAACGAGAAAACCATCAGGCTGATGATGGGCACGTACAGGAAGAAGTACCCGAGGCCCAGCACCAGCATCCGCAACGACTTGTTGGGCCCCTTCATCGGCGGCCTCCGCCGGCGAAATCCTGCTGCTTGATCTGGTTGTACTGGAACAGGGCCAGCGGCACCAGCAGCAACAGCACCATCACGCAGGTGACGGCCGAGGCCATCGGCCAATCGGTGTTGTTGAAGAACTCGTTCCACATGACACGCCCCATCATCAGGGTGTCGGCGCCGCCCAGCATTTCCGGGATGACGTACTCGCCCACCGACGGGATGAACACCAGCATGGCGCCGGCGATCACGCCCGGCCGCGACAATGGCACGGTGATGCGCCAGAACGCCTGCCACGGCCGCGCGCCCAGGTCGTAGGCGGCTTCGAGCAGGCGCAGGTCCATCTTCACCAGGTTGGCGTACAGCGGCAGGATGAAGAACGGCAGGTAGGCATAGACCAGGCCGATGTAGACGGCCAGGTCGGTACGGTATATTTCCAGCGGACTGGAAATCAGGCCCAGGCTCATCAGCAGCTTGTTCAGCAGGCCGTCGTTGCGCAGGATGCCCACCCACGCGTAGACGCGCAGCAGCAGCGAGGTCCAGAACGGCAGGATCACGGCCAGCAGCAGCAGATTGCGCAGCGCGGGCGCCGAACGCGCGATGTAGTAGGCGATCGGATAGCCGATGAGAATGCAGCACAGCGTGGTGATCGCCGCCATCTTGACCGAATTGAGGTAAGTGGCGACATACAGGCTGTCGGTGAACAGCAGGACATAGCCGCGCAGGTGCAGGCTGAGCTGCACGGCCTCGTCCTTGAACTCGGCCAGCGGCGTGTACGGCGGAATGCCGAACTGCAGCTCCGCGAAGCTGATCTTGAACACCAGCAGGAACGGCACCAGCAGGAACAGCACCAGCCAGGCGAACGGCGGCACGATGGCCACCGTGCGGCGCGATGGCCGCGGCAGGGCGAACCGCCTCATGACGAGAACACCGTCGCGCTATCGGCGTCCCAGCTGACGAAGACCTCCTCGTCGATGCCGGGCGCGTCCTGGCGCGCCAGTTGCAGGCTGGGGACGCTGGCCTCGACGATCTTGCCCGAGTCCAGGCGGATCTGGTAGAGGCCGTAGCTGCCCATCCAGGCCATGTGGGTGACCATGCCATGCGCCCAGTTGTGCTCGGCCTCGGGCTGCTCGCGCAGGACCACCAGCCGCTCGGGCCGGATCGATACGTGCACTTCCATGCCCAGCGGCTCGCTTACGCCGTGGCTGACGTACAGCGGCCGGGTCAGCTCGCCCGACTCGATGGCGACATGGTCGGGCTCGTCGACCACGATGGTGCCCGAGAACAGGTTGGTCGAGCCGATGAAGCCCGCCACGAAACGCGAATTCGGAAACTCGTAGACGTCCTGCGGGGTGCCGCACTGCACGATCTGGCCTTCGGTCATGACGGCCAGGCGGTGCGCCATGGTCATGGCCTCTTCCTGGTCGTGCGTCACCATGATGCAGGTCACGCCGACCTGCTGCAGGATCTTGACCAGCTCGATCTGCGTTTTCTGGCGGATCTGCTTGTCCAGCGCCGACATCGGCTCGTCGAGCAACAGCAGCTTGGGCCGCTTGACCAGGCTGCGCGCCAGCGCCACGCGCTGCTGCTGCCCGCCGGACAGCTGGTGCGGCTTGCGGCGCGCGTAGCCGGCCATCTGGACCAGGTCCAGCGCCTCGAACACGCGGTCATGGATCTCGGCGCGGTCCACCCCTTCCTGCTTCAGGCCGAAGGCCACGTTGGCCTCGACCGTCATGTGCGGAAACAGCGCGTACGACTGGAACATCATGTTCACCGGCCGGCGGTACGGCGGCACATTGGTGATGTCCTCGCCGTCGAGCAGGATCTGCCCCGAGGTGGCGTCCTCGAAGCCGGCCAGCATGCGCAGCAGCGTCGACTTGCCGCTGCCAGAGCTGCCCAGCAGCGCGAAGATCTCGTTGCGCCGTACGGACAGGTTGACCGACTGCACGGCCACCACGTCGCCGAAAATCTTGACGACGTCGGAGACCTTGACGAATTCGTCCGGATCGGCGGAATGCTGCGCCGAATAGCGGATGTCGCTCATGATGGCTCAGCGTCCGGACTTCAGTTCGGCCCACATGCGCGTCTGCAGGCGCTGCACGTTCAGCGGCTGGGCCTTGATCACGTACAGGGTCTTGGACACGTCGGCGGGCGGGTAGATCATCGGGTTGTCGGCCACGTCCTTGACCACGAACTCGCGCGCCGCCTTGTTGGCGTTGGGATAGAACATGGTGTTGGTGATGGCCGCGTGCACCTGCGGCGTCTCGATATAGTTGATGAAGGCGTGCGCCTCCTCGGGATGCGGGGCGTCCTTGGGAATGGCCATCACGTCGAACCAGGCGGGCGCGCCGCCCTTCGGGATGAAGTAATTGATCTCGTACGGCTTCCTGGCCTCCTGGGCCCGGCGGCGCGCGATCATCACGTCGCCCGAAAAGCCGTAGACCATGCACAGGTCGCCCACCGCCAGCTCGTCGATATAGCCCGACGAGCTGAACTGGCGGATATAGGGCCGGATCTGCTTGAGCAGGGCCAGGGCTTCCTTGTAGTCGTCCGTGTTGGCGCTGTTGGGATCCTTGCCCAGGTATTTGAGCACCGCCGGGAACACCTGCGCGGCCTCGTCCAGCATGGAGATGCCGCACTCCTTCAGCTTGGCGGCGTTCTCGGGCTTGAACAGCATGTCCCAATTGGCCAGGTCCACGCCCTCGCCCATGATCTGCCTGACCTTGGTGACGTTGTAGCCCAGCCCGTTGGTGCCGTAGCCCCACGGGATCACGTACTGGTTGCCCGGGTCGATGGTGGCGACCAGCGCCATGACGTCGGGGTCGAGATTCTTCCAGTTGGGGATCTTGGACTTGTCCAGCTTCTGGTACAGCCCGCCCTCGATCTGGCGCGACGCATAGTGGGTCGAGGGCACGACCACGTCGTAGCCCGACTTGCCCGTCAGCAGTTTGGCCTGCAGGGTATCGTTGTTGTCATAGACGTCATAACGCACCTTGATGCCGGTTTCCTTCTCGAAACCGGGGATGGTGTCGGGCGCCGTATATTCGGCCCAGTTGTAGACGTTGACGACCTTGTCTTGCGCCGCTGCCGGCGACATCGCCGCCGCCAGCACTGCGCCGCCCAATACGCAGCGCAACCGTGCCGAGAATTTCATCGCGAACCCCCTGCCATGATGCGATTTTCGATAATTGCCAAAAGGCGGAATCATAAAGCCTTTTAGGAGCGGGCTGGTCGCAAATCCAGCCCTGAACAAGCAGTTTTCGCCCGCGCGCTACGCCGGGCGGCTCATGCCCTTGCGGTCCCGCGCGCCCAGGCGGCCCGGTAGGCCGGCTCCAGCCTCTGCCAGAAGTCCTGCCCCCGCTCGCCGCCGACCTTGACGAGGGAACGGCGCAGGCGCGCCAGGTTGCCCTGGCGCCCCCGCTCGGACACGCCGCCGGCCGTGCCCCGGTCGAAATCGATCAGCCATGCCAGCCCGCCCGGGTCCAGCAGGATATTGAAGGCGTTCAGGTCGGCATGCCAGACGCCCGCCCGGTGCATGGCCGCGATGGCGCGCGCCACCGCCTCCCAGACGGGCTCGTCGAGCAGGCTGGCCAGCGGCCGGGCCGCCGGGATGCGCTCGACCAGGATCGCCGCCCGGTACGTCAGGCCGTGGCGCCAGTAGCCGGCCGCCAGCGGCGCCGGCACGGCCAGGCCCTGCTCGCGCATGTGCGCCAGCAGGCGGTACTCGCGCAGGCCGCGGGTACGCGCCTCGCCTTGCCACACATAGGCATCGCGGCTGACGCGCGCCGCCAGGCCGCCGCGCCGGTAGCCGCGCAGCACACCCTGCCAGCCGGGCGTGGCGACGAACCACGCCGCCTGCCTGCCGCCCGCCGCCACCGGCTGCGCGGCCGCGCCATAGCTGGACGGATCGAACAGCGCCGGCCCGGGCGCCTCGATACGCGCCGCGTCGTACAGCATGGCGCCGGCCGGCGCCTCGCGCCAGGCCAGGCGTTCGGTGCGCGCCCGGGTATCAGCCGGCACGGTTGCGCATCCAGTCGGCCGTGCCGTAGAAGGCCTGCAGCAGGCGATCGACCAGGGCCGCGGGCAATTGCTGGTCCTGCATGGCGCGGCCCATGCACGCCACCCACTGGTCGCGCTCGATCTCCCCGATCGAGAACGGCAGGTGCCGCGCGCGCAGGCGCGGATGGCCGAAGCGCTCGATATAGTGGTCCGGACCGCCGAAGTAGCCGCACAGGAACCAGAACAGCTTGTCGCGCGCCTGCTCCAGGCTGGGGCCATGGGCATCGCGCAGCGCCTTGAAGTCGGACTCCATGTCCATCAGGTCGTAGAACCGGTCGACCAGCTCGCGCACGCCGGGCTCGCCGCCGAGCATGTCGAAAACGGTCTTGGAGGTGTCCAGCGGCTCGGAAATCGGCTGGACGCGGGTCGTCGTCATTACGCTTCTCGCAAAGTAACCAGCGGCGGCGTGCGCAGCACGCCCCGCAAAGCCAGGGCGCCGCCAGCCCACGCCCCCAGCATGCCGGCCAGTGCGCCGGCCAGCCAGGGCCACCACTGCAGGCTGATGGCGAAATCGAATACCTGGGTCGACAGCACCCAGGCCACGGCGGTGGCGCCGCCGGCGGCCAGCAGGCCCGCCAGGCCACCCACCGCCAGCAGTTCCAGGCGCTGCGCGCGGGCCAGTTGGCGGCGGGTCGCGCCCAGCGCGCGCAGCACCGCGGCCTCACGCACGCGTTCGTCGCGGGTGGCCGTCAGCGCGGCCGCCAGCACCAGCACGCCGGCCGCCAGTGTAAACAAGAACAACAGCTGCACGGCCTTGACCACTTCGTCCAGCACGGTCTGCAATTGCCCGAGGATCGCCCCCACGTCGAACACGGTCAGGTTGGGAAAGGCCTGCACCAGGTCGCGCAGCACGGCGGCCTTGGCGGGCGGCAGGTGGAACGAGGTGATCCAGCTCTGCGGCGCGTCGGCCAGCGCCTGCGGCGAGAGGATGGCGAAGAAGTTCACGCGCATCGAATCCCAGTCGACCCGGCGGGTGCCGCTGACCACCACCTCGACCTGCTGTCCGGCGATGTCGAATCCCAGCTTGTCGCCCACCGCCAGCTTCAGCGAGCGGGCCAGCCCGGACTCCAGCGACACCTCGGCCGCGTCGGGGCGCAGCCAGCGCCCCTGCTCCACCCGGTTCGACTCGGGCAGCGTATCGCCATAGGACAGGTTGAATTCGCGATCCACCAGCCGCTTGGCGCGCGGCTCGTCGAAATCGTCCGGACCGACCGGCCGGCCGTTGACGCTGACCAGGCGGCCGCGCACCATCGGCCACAGATGGACCTGGCCCAGGCCGGCGTCGGCCAGCCGCTGCATGACGGCGTCGCGCTGGTCGGGTTGCACATTGATCAGGAAACGGTTGGGCGCGTCGGGAGGCAGCGTGCGCTGCCAGCCGGCGATCAGGTCGGTGCGCGTCATGGTCAGCAGCAACAGGGCCATCAGGCCGATTGCCAGCGCGCACACCTGCGTGATGGTGGCCGCCCGGCGCCGCACCACGCCGGCCAGCGCAAAGCGCAAGGCCGGCAGGCCGGCCGCGGCGCGGCGCAGCCGCGCCAGCGCCTGCACGGCCAGCCAGGCCACCAGCGCGAACACGGCGAAGGCTCCCAGGAAACCGCCGGCCACCACCGCGCCCAGGCGCGCGTCGCCGGCAAACCACCAGATGAGCAAACCCAGGCCGACGGCCCCCAAGGCATAGCCGCCCGCGCCACGCGCGCGCAGGCGATCGGCGTCGCGCCGCAGCACCCTGGCCGGCGGCACGTGGCGCAGCTGCGCCAGCGACGGCAGCGCGAAACCCAGCAGCATCAGCAGGCCGGTCAGCACGCCCTGGGCCGCCGGGATCGCCGACGGCGCCGGCAGGCTGGTGTCGATCAGCTGGCCCAGCGCCAGCACCAACCCCTGATGCACCGCATAGCCCAGCAAGCAGCCGACGGCCGAGGCCGCCAGCCCCACCAGCGCGAATTCCAGCACCAGCATGCGCGTCACCTGCGCCTGCACCGCGCCCAGGCAGCGCATGACGGCGATGCCGTCGCGATGCCGCTGCATGAAGCGGCCGGCCGCCAGCGCCACGGCCACCGCCGAAATCAGCACCGCCAGCAGCGCCACCAGCGCCAGGAAGCGCTGCGCCCGGTCCAGGGTGCGCCGCACCTCCGGCCGGCCCGACTCGAGCGTGGCCAGTTTCTGGCCACGCTGCAGATGCTGGCCCAGCCATTGCCCGTAGGCGGCCACGGCGTCGGGCTGCCCGGCCGCCAGCAGGGCATAGCCGATGCGGCTGCCCGGCGCCACCAGTCCGGTGGCGGGCAGGTCGGCGGTGCGCAGCATGACGCGCGGCGCCACATTGACGAACTGCATGCCGCGATCGGGCTCGTAGGTGATGACGCGCTCGATGCGCAGCCGGGCATCGCCCAGGCCCAGCGTGTCGCCCACCTGCACGCCCAGCAGCGTCAGCAGCTGGGCGTCGACCCAGACGGCGCCCAGCGCCGGCACATCGCGGGTGGGCGCGTCCTGGGCAAAGGGCGCCTCGGCCACCCGCAGGCTGCCGCGCAGCGGATAGCCCGGCTCGACGGCCTTCAGGGAGGCCAGCTGGGCATTGCCGTTGGCGCTGGCCATGGACGGGAACTGCAAGGTACTGGAAACCGACAGCCCCGCCTGGCGCGCCCGCTGCGCGAACTCGGCCGGCACCGGCTCATCGGCCTCCAGCACCAGGTCGGCGCCCAGCATCTGGCCCGCATCGCGCTCCAGCGCCCGGCCGACCCGGTCGGCCAGGAAGCCCACGCTGGTGACGGCGGCCACCGCCACCACCAGCGCCAGCACCAGCAGGCGCAGCTCGCCGGCGCGCGCGTCGCGCATCATCATGCGCAAACCCAGGCGCAGGGTCGGCAACCAGCCCTGGCGGGCGGGGCTGCGGGCATCAGGGAAATCCATCATCGGGCAATCGTAACCAAGTAGGAGAGTTGTCAGGGAATCCCGCTATCATGCGCGAGGGGCAGTCCGGCGCGACTGTCAAGCAACAATATTAATTAACGAAACGGAGAAGACACTATGCGCAAGTCCTGGCTTGCGGCCGCGACGCTGGCCGCCTGCACCGTTGCCGCCTCCCTGCCCGCCGCGGCCCAGACCACCCTGAAAATGGCCTATGCCCTGTCGACCTCGTCGCATTACGGCGCGGGGGCCGAGGCTTTCGCCAAATCCATCGAAGGCGCCTCGGGCGGCAAGTACAAGGTACAGCAATTCGCCAACAGCGCCCTGGGCGGCGAACGTGAGGTTATCGAGGGCCTGCAGATCGGCACCATAGACCTGGCCATCGTCTCGACCGGCGCCACGCTCAATTTCGTGCCCGAGACCGGCGTGTTCGACATCCCGTTCCTGCTGCGCGACCTGCCGCACGCCCGCGCGGTGCTCGACAGCAAGATAGGCCAGGATATGCTGGCGAAGTTCCCCGACCGGGGCATCATCGCCCTGGCCTGGGGCGAACAGGGCTTTCGCCACCTGACCAACAACGTGCGCCCGGTCAAGACGCCGGCCGACGCCAAGGGCCTGAAGATCCGCACCACCGAGAACCCCATCCACATCACGGCATTCCGCCAGATCGGGATCCTGCCCACGCCGATGGCCTGGCCCGAAGTCGCCACCGCCTTGCAGCAGGGTACCATCGACGGCCAGGAGAACCCGCTCTCGGTCATCACCTCGGCCAAGCTGTCGCAGCTGCAGAAGTACCTGTCGCTGACCGGCCATGTATATGGCCCGGCCCTGGTGCTGATGTCCGCCAACGTCTACAACGGCCTGTCGGACGCCGAAAAAGCCAGCTTCAAGGCGGCCGGCAAGGACTCGGCGCAGGCCATGCGCGCCTACGTCGACAACATCGAGCAGACCGGCGTGGAGCAATTGAAGAAGGAAGGCATGGAGGTCAGCGAGGTCGATCGCGCCGCGTTCGCCGCCGCGGTCGAGCCGGCCTACGCCGAGTACTACAAGAAGTTCGACAAACAGCTTATCCAGTCCATTCGCGACACCAAGTAAGCCTGTCCGCGCCGCCCGGCCTCCCTCGGCCGGCGCGGCGCCCGGCGGCCCGCCCCGCGGCCGTCCTCCCACCCCGGAAACCATCATGCGACTGCTTTGCACCGCCGAGCGCGCGCTGTTCCGACTGGTTTCGGCAATTGCCCAGATCCTGCTGATTGCCGCCGCCTGCGCCGCGTTCTACCAAGTCATTGCCCGTTTCATCCTGCATTCCCCCGCGGACTGGAGCGAAGTCGCCACGCGCGCGCTGCTGATCTGGACCGTGCTGCTGGGCGTGGCGCTGGCTTTCCGGCACGGCGCCATGATCAGCGTGGAGCTGCTGCGCAACACCCTGCAAGGCGCCGCGCGCCGCCTGCTCGAGCACGCCATTGCCCTGACCTGCATCGCCTTCCTGGCGTTCATCGCCTGGATCGGCGGCCAGATGACCTGGCGCGTGCGCTTCCAGAACGTGCCCAGCCTGGACATTTCCATTTCGTGGATCTATCTGGCGATACCGGTCGGCGCCACGCTGGCGGTCATCGCCGTGCTGGCGCGCTGGCTGGCCGGCGAGCAGGACGACGTACCGGTGCGCAACGACGCGCAGGGCTGAGGCCCGTTCCCATCCCTTCGAGCAACCTGGGCTGTCCATCATGTCGCAGTTGATGATTCTCTCGATGTTGATTTTCTTCGGGCTGTCGGTGCCGGTCGCGGTGGCGATCGGCATCGCGGCCCTGACCGGCGTGTCGGTGGGCGGCCTGCCCTGGCTGGTGGTGGCGCAGCAGATCTACGCGGCCCTGGACAAATACCCGCTGGTGGCCATTCCCTTCTTCATCCTGGCCGGCAACCTGATGGAGGCCGGCGGGATCTCCGAGCGCATGGTCGAATTCGCCAAGAGCCTGGTGGGCGGCATACAGGGCGGCCTGGCGTGCACCTGCGTGCTGACCTGCATGATCTTCGCGGCGGTGGCCGGCTCCAGCGTGGCGACCACCTTCGCGGTGGGCGCGATCCTGATTCCGGCCATGGTCCGCCACGGCTACCCGGCGCCGTTCGCCGCGTCGCTGCAGGCCAGCGCGGCCGAGCTCGGCGTGATCATTCCGCCGTCCATTCCCATGATCCTGTTCGCCGTGTCCACCGACACCTCCACCGGCGAGCTGTTCATCGCAGGCGTCATGCCCGGCGTGCTGATCGGCCTGGCGCTGATGCTGTATGTATGGCTGTACGCGCGCCGCAATGGCCTGGGCAAGCAGGACGGCGCGGGCCGCCTGCCGGTGTGGCAGGCGTTCAAGCGGGCCTGGCTGGCCCTGCTGATGCCGGTCATCATCCTGGGCGGCATCTACGGCGGCGTGTTCACGCCCACCGAGGCGTCGGTGGTCGCGGTCATGTACGCGGTGCTGATAGGCTGGCTGGTCTACCGCCGCCTGTCGTTCGGCCTCATTTCGACCACCCTGCATCGCTCGGTGATCTCGACCGCGGTCATCATGTTCGTGATCGCCAACGCGGGCGTCTTCAGCTTCCTGCTCAACCGCGCCGGCATCCCGGACGCGCTGGGCGTATGGCTGAGCCAGCTGTTCGACAACCACTTCACCTTCCTGATGGGCGTGAACGCGGCGCTGTTCGTGATCGGCATGTTCATCGAGACCTCGGCCTCGGTGGTGGTGCTGGCGCCGCTGCTGCTGCCCGTGGCCATGAAGTTCGGCGTCGAGCCGGTCCACTTCGGCGTCATCATGGTGGTGAACCTGGCACTGGGCATGATCACTCCGCCCTTCGGCGTCAACCTGTTCGCCGCCTGCGCGGTCGCCAAGCTGCCGCTGGAGCGCCTGGTCCGGCCGCTGGTCCCGTTCGTCGGCGTGGTGGTCGCGTGCCTGCTGGTCATTACTTACTGGCCCGGCCTGTCGCTGGGCCTGCGCGACCTGGTCTATGGCCGCTAGTCCCATACGCCCCCCGCGCCTGCGCCTAGGAATAGGCGCAGGCCATCCTCATATAAATCCCACACGACCAACAGCCCAGACCTCAGTCAACTTTTAATATTCTTGTAATCGCATCCTTAGTGACATAGCGATTTATCACGTGAAGCAAGAATTTTCCTCCATCCAGTTCAAGGCGGCGCTTCTGGCCGCCGGCCTGGTCCTCCAGGTTCCCGCCCATGCCAACGATGGCACGATCGTCATCACCGGCGCCATCACCGATACCACCTGCATCATCGAGGACCCCTCAGGCCCGAATCACACCAAGGTCGTACAGCTACCCAAAATCTCCAAGAGCGCATTGAAGGTCAAAGGCGACCAGGCCGGCCGCACGCCATTCACGATCAGCCTGAAAGACTGCCCGGCCGATCTCGGCAACGGCGTCAAGGTCTATTTCGAGCCCGGTCCCACCACCAACTACGCCACCGGCGATCTCAAGGCGTACAAGCTGGCCTACGCCACCAACCCCAACGCCACCCCGCTCAACAGCATCGTTGCGGCAACTCCCGCCACCGGCGTGGAAATCCGGATCTCCAACCTGGACGACAGCAAAATCCCGATGGGCGTCGACGTCACCAACCAGCGCGCACAGGGGTTCAATCCCGTGGAACAAACCGGCGACACCAACAAACGCACCGTGACCATGCGCTACCTCGCCTCGTACGTAAAAGCGGATGGCGACATCCAGGCCAGCGCCATCACCACTTATGTGGGTTTTTCCGTGGTCTATCCTTAAGCAGGCCGCCCGACAATGAGGCGGGTTCCTACACACCTATCAGCCCCCCCCCCCCCCCCCCGACCACCTCTAATATTCTTGCTTCCATTGTTATATTGGCACTCGAGCCAGTTTCCGCATGAAGCAAGTCCCCCCGCACTTCCTCCTCGCGCCGGCCGTCCTGGCCGGCGTCCTCGCCTGGCACATTCCGGCGCGCGCCAACGACGGCACGATCGTCATCACCGGTACGATTACCGACACCACCTGCATGGTCGAGGACCCCGCCGGCCCCAGCCATACCAAGGTCGTGACCCTGCCCAAGATTGCCAAGACCGCCTTGAAGAACGTTGGCGACCAGGCCGGCCGTACCCCTTTCATCATCAAGCTGAAGGATTGCCCGTCCAGCCTGGGCAACGGCGTCAAGGCCTATTTCGAACCGGGCCCGACCACTGACTACAGCACCGGCGACTTGCGGGCATACAAGATGGTCTATGCCACCAATCCGCAAACCCAGCTGAGCAACATCACCGCCGCAACCGAGGCCCAGGGCGTGCAGGTACGGATTTCCAATCTCAATGACTCCAAGATCACCATGGGTGCGGACGAGGCGACCCAGCAGGCGGCAGGCTTCGACCCCGAAGTGCAGACCGGTGAGGCCAGCAAGCGAACCGTCACGATGCGCTACCTGGCCTCCTACGTCAAAAAGAACGGCGACGTCGAAGCCAGCGCCATCACCACTTATGTGGGTTTTTCCGTGGTCTACCCTTAAGCAGGCCCGCCCGACAATGCGGCGGGTTCCTACATATCTATCAGCCCCCCCCCCGGCGACCTCTAATATTCTTGCTTCCTCCGTAATTCCGGCGCGCTTGCGCCAATACCAGCATGAAGCACTTTCGCCGCCACCGTGGGCTGGCGCTGGCCTGCCTGGCCAGCGCATTGGGCCTGCACACCGCCGTCCATGCCAACGACGGCACGATCGTGATCACCGGCAACATCGTCGACAACACCTGCGAGGTCGTGGATCCGCCGCAGCCCAATCACATCAAGGTGGTGCATCTGCCCAAGATCTCGACAAGCGCGCTCAAGAAGACCGGCGATACCGCCGGCGCGACGCCGTTTTCCATCAAGCTGCAGAACTGCCCCGAATCGCTGGGCAATGGCGTGAAGCTGTACTTCGAGCCCGGTCCGACCACCGACTACAGCACCAGGGACCTGACCGCCTACAAGCTGGCCTACACCGCCAACAGCACGACCAACAGCAACATTGTTGCCGGCCAGGTCGCGGAAGGAGTGCAGATCCGTATCGCCAACCTGGATGGCACCCAGATTCCCATGGGCGAAAACGCCGCGGGCCAGAATGCGCGCGGCTTCGATCCGGTCGCGCAAACCGGGCAACAGGGCAAAAAGGAAGTCACCTTGCGCTATCTGGCCGCCTATGTGAAGAAAGCCACAGGCACAATTTCTGCAAGCGCGATAACCACTTACGTAGGCTTTTCGGTCATCTATCCTTAGATATGAGGCGCGGGGCTTGATAAGGATAAGTCCTACACAAAAGTAAGCCCCCCCCCCCCCCCCCCCGCACTTTCTAAGATGCTTGCACTTCGATTCATGTACGGCGCTTTGCGCCGCCTATTGGCCGTATGCAAGCAAAATCCTCCGTTCTTCGCGCCTCGGTCTGCGCTGGTGCCCTCGCCCTTGCCTTCGCGGCGCATGCCGACGATGGCACCATTGTCATCACCGGCACCATCACCGATACCACCTGCGTCATCGAAAACCCGGCCGGGCCCGATCATTTGCGGATCGTGATCCTGCCCACGATTTCCAAGAATGCCCTGCGCAAGCCAGGCGACCAGGCTGGCAGGACGCGTTTCGACATCAAGCTGAAAGACTGCCCCAGCAACGTGGGCAACGGCATCAAGCTGTACTTCGAGCCGGGCGCCACGACCGATTACGCCACCGGCGACCTCAAAGCCTACAAGATCCAGTATTCGTCGAGCGATCCCAAGACCCAGACGGCGCAGATCTCCGGCGCGACCGAGACCACCGGCGTGCAGATACGCCTGTCCAACCTGAACGACAGCAAGATCACCATGGGCGCGAACGAGCAGATGCAGCACGCACAGGGCTTCGACCCGGTCGCCCAGGCATCGGGCGGCAAGAAGAGCGTGACCCTGAGCTACCTTGCTTCGTATGTGCGCAAGAGCAGCGGCGACGTGGACAGCGGCTCGATTACCACCTACGTGGGCTTCTCTGTGGTCTACCCCTAGCGGGGCGAATGCGCGGATATCGACGCAGCTTGGGCCAAATCCCATAGGCTGACGAACCCGCCCCTCGATGGCGGCCCGAACCCTTACCACGTAAGTGGTTCCCGCCGTCGTCCGTGCCTGATATGGCGAAGGCACACCAAATTCCTACACACCCATCAGCCCCCCCCCCCCCCGAGGCGTCTAATAATCTTGCACACACATTGTCCCTGGATCCCTTCTTTACTCCAGCCTGTATGCAAGCCAAAACGTTCCTCCTGGGCGCGGCGCTCGCCGGCGTCGCGCTCGCCGCCCATGCCGAAGACGGCACCATTGTCATTACCGGCACGATCACCGACCAGACCTGCACGATCGAGGACCCGAGCCCCGGTTACATCAAGGTCGTGCACCTGCCCACGATCTCCAAGAGCGCGCTGAAGAACGCCGGCGACGTGGCGGGGCGCACTCGCTTCGATATCAAGCTGAAGGACTGCCCGACCACCGTCAACACTCTCAAGCTGTACTTCGAGCCCGGCCCCACCACGGATTACGGCACCAAGGATCTGAAAGCCTATAAGCAGGCTTGGTACGTCGACGCCGCAACGCTGCTCAAATCGCCGCCCAGTGTGACCGAAGCCAAGGGGGTGCAGATCCGGCTGATGAACCTGAACGGCAAGCAGATTCCCATGGGCGAGACCGAGCCCAACCAGCATGCCGCGGCATTTTCCGGCACCATGCAAGCCGGCCAGGCGAAGAAATCGTTCACCTTGCAATACCTGGCCGGCTACGTGAAGAAGGCCAGTGGAGAGGTCGAGGCGACCATGCTGACCACCTACGTGGGCTTTTCGGTCGTCTACCCCTGAAACGGCAACGCCGGCCATGGCGGCCGGCGTTGCGCCCTGCGAACCCGCCGCGATCAGCGCGGCCGCTTGTCGATGACGCGCCGCGCCTTGCCCGTCAGGGTACGCTCGACGAAGCCCGTGTCGGCAACCTGCACGCGGGCGCTGACGCCGATGTATGACTTGACCGCATGCTGCAGCTGCTTGCCCAGGCCGGCGCGCTCGGCCTCGGTCAGGGTGGAGAATTCGGCGCGTACCTCGGTGAGGATTTCCAGCTCGTCCAGGTTGCCCGAGCGCGACAGCACCAACTGGTAGTGCGGCGCCAGCTGGGCGATCTTCAGCACCAGCTCCTCGACCTGGGTCGGAAACAGGTTCACGCCCCGCACGATCAGCATATCGTCGCTGCGGCCGGTGATCTTGCCGATGCGGCGCATGCTGCGCGAGGTGGGCGGCAGCAGGCGCGTGAGGTCGCGCGTACGATAGCGGATGATGGGCATCGCTTCCTTGGTCAGCGATGTGAACACCAGCTCGCCCGGTTCGCCGTCGGCCACCGGCTCGCCGGTATCCGGATTGACGATCTCGGCATAGAAATGGTCTTCCCACACGACCGGGCCATCCTTGGTTTCGACGCATTCGCTGGCCACGCCCGGCCCCATCACTTCGGACAGGCCATAGATATCGACCGCGTCGATGCCGCCCTCGGCCTCGATGTCCGCCCGCATCTGCCCTGTCCAGGGCTCGGCGCCGAAAATGCCGATGCGCAGCGAGCTTTGGCGCGGGTCCATGCCCTGGCGGCGCTGTTCCTCCAGGATATTGCAGTAATAGGACGGCGTGACCATGATGATGTCGGGCCGGAAATCGTTGATCAGCTGCACCTGCTTCTCGGTCTGCCCGCCCGACATGGGCACCACCGTGCAGCCCAGCCGCTCGGCGCCGTAATGCGCGCCCAGCCCGCCGGTGAACAGCCCGTAGCCGTAGGCCACGTGCACGATGTCGCCGGGCTTGCCGCCGGCCGCGCGGATCGAGCGCGCCACCAGGTTGGCCCAGTTGTCGAGATCGCGCGCGGTATAGCCCACCACGGTCGGCTTGCCGGTGGTACCGCTGGAGGCATGCACCCGCGACACGCGCTCGCGCGGGACGGCGAACATGCCGAAGGGATAGTTGTCGCGCAGGTCCTGTTTGGTGGTGAACGGAAACCTGGCGATGTCGGACAGCTGCTGCAAATCCTCGGGGTGCACGCCAGCCGCGTCGAATGCCTTCTTGTAATGGGGCACGTTCTGGTAGGCATGGCTGAGCGTCCACTTGAGCCGCTCCAGCTGCAAGGCCGCGATCTCGTCGCGGCTGGCGTGCTCGATCGGATCCAACCCCGGCTTGCTCATGGTGGTGGACATGATGGTTTGTCTCCTGAAAATTCCAGTTGCCGGCGGCGCGTTGCCGGCCGCCCTTTTCTTGTCTTTGCGCCGCCTCAGTCCTGCGGCGGCTCGCCCACGACCTGGCCGCGGATACGGTACGAGCGGCCACGGAATACCGCCACCGAGCGTCCCTGCTGGTTGGTGACGGTCACGTCGTAAATGCCGGTGCGGCCGGCCAGCGACCGCTCCTGCGCCACCGCCGTCAACACGTCGCCCTCCAGGCCCGGGGCCAGGTAATCGATGGTGCAGCCCGACGCCACGGTGCTGACGTTGCGCGAGTTGCACGAAAACGCGAACGCGCTGTCGGCCAGCGCGAAAATAAAGCCGCCGTGGCAGGTCTTGTGGCCGTTGAGCATGTCGGCGCGCACCGGCATGCTCAGCTTGGCGTAGCCCGGGGCGATTTCCACCACCGTCATGCCCAGGCCCTGCGACGCCGCGTCGCCGGCATACATCGTGGCGCCCACGGCGCGTGCCAGTTCGTGCGGATCGCTGGGCACGTCTACGGCAGGAACATGCGCGTTCATTATTTCCCCTTGAATTGCGGTTGGCGTTTATCGAGAAATGCCGCCACGCCCTCGGCGTAGTCGGCGCTGCGGCCCAGCTCGCGCATCATGTCCCGCTCCAGGTCGAGCTGGGTGGACAGATCGTTGCCCAGGCTGGCCTGCAGCGCGCGCTTGGTGAACGCCAGGCCCTTGGTGGGCGCCTGCGCGAAATGGGCGGCCAGTCCGTCGAGCGCGCTGTCGAACTCGTCATCGGCCACGCATTGCCAGATCAGGCCCCAATCCTGCGCCTGCCGGGCGCTCAGCTTGTTGCCCAGCAGGGCCAGGCCCGCGGCGCGGGCGCGGCCGACCAGGCGCGGCAGCGCGAAAGTCCCGCCGGTGTCGGGGATCAACCCCAGCCTGCAGAACGATTGGATGAAACTGGCGGACTCGCGGGCGATCACGATGTCGCCGGCGAGGGCCAGGTTGGCGCCCGCTCCGGCGGCCACGCCATTGACCCCCACCACCACGGGCAGGGGCAGCGCGGCCAGGCGGCGCACCAGCGGTCCGTAGAATTTCTCGACCGTCTCGCCCAGGTCGGGCGGCGCTCCGTCGGCCGTGGGGCGGCGTTCGCTCAGGTCCTGGCCGGCGCAAAAGCCGCGGCCGGCGCCGGTCAGCACCAGCACGCGGGCGCCCTCGCGCTCGATCCGGCCGAGCGCATCGGCCACCTCGCCGTGCATGCGGGCGGTGAAGCTGTTGAGCTTGTCCGGGCGGTTCAGCGTCAGGCGGGCCACGCCGCCGGCCAGCTCGAACAGGATGTCCTGGTAGGTCATGGCTGCCCCCTCAAACGTGGCGGCGGGTTTGCACGACGCGGAACCGGTTGGCGACGAACGCCGAATCGGACAGCGCGGCATTGGCGGCCGGGTTGGCGCCGGTGCCATGGAAATCGCTGAACGCAGCGGTCTGGTTCACGAACACGCCGCCGGTCAGGTTCAGCGACAGCGACACGCCGCTGTGCTCGGCCATGTCCTGCACCCGGGACGCGACCGCCTCGTCGGTGGTATAGGCCGACAGGCTGAGCGCGCCATGCTGGCGCACGCTGGCGCCGGCCAGCTCGATGCTGTGGGCGGTGGAATCGGTGGCGACCACGAAGGCGATCGGCCCGAACCACTCCTGTCCGAGCGCGTCGTTGCCGGCGTCGGCGCGCAGCAGCAGCGGCGTATGCACGCGCGCCTGCTCGAATTGCGGGTGCGCCAGCGCCTTGCTGTCGGCCAGCACCGGCAGGCCCAGCTGGCGCGCCTTGCCGATGCGCGCCACCGTCGCGTCGTTCTGGACCGCGCCGGTCAATTCGACCGCCTTGGCCGGGTCGCCGGCCAGCTTGTCCAGGGCGGCTCCCAGCGCCGCGGCCACCTCGTCGAAGCCGACCCGGCCTTCGGCGGTCTGGATGCCGTCGCGCGGCACATAGATATTCTGCGGCGCCGTGCACATCTGGCCGGAATACAGCGCCAGCGAGAACGCCAGATTGCGCGCCACGCCCTTGAGGTCGTCGGTGGAATCGATGAGAACCTGGTTGACGCCGGCCTTCTCGGTGTACACCAGGGCCTGGCGGGCGTTCTGCTCCAGCCAGTTGCCGTTGGCGCTGCTGCCGGTGAAGTCGACGATGCGCACCGCCGGATCCAGCGCCAGGCGCTGCGCGGTGTCGTCGCCGGCGGGATGCGCCGCCAGCAGCACCACGTCGGGGTCGAAGCCGGCCTCGCCCAGCACCTCGCGCGCCACCTGGACGGTGAGGGCCAGCGGCAGGATGGCGCCGGGATGCGGCTTGACGATGACCGTGTTGCCGGTGGCCAGGCTGGCGAACAGGCCCGGATAGCCGTTCCAGGTGGGGAAGGTCGAGCAGCCGATCACCAGCGCGATGCCGCGCGGCACCACGGTGAAGCGCTTTTCCATCTTGATGGGGTCGTGCTTGCCCTGCGGCTTTTCCCAGAGCGCCACGCCGGGGATGCGCGACATTTCCTGCCAGGCATAGGTCACGGCCTCGACGCCGCGGTCCTGCGCATGCGGGCCGCCGGCCTGGAAGGCCATCATGAAGGCCTGGCCGGTGGTGTGCTGCACGGCGTGGGCCATCTCGAAGCTGCGGCGGTTCAGGCGCTGGAGGATCTCCAGCGACACGCCCACCCAGGCGCGCGGCCCGGCCCGGCGCCATTGCTCCAGGGCCTTGGACGATGCCGCGACCAGCGCTTCGGGCGCGACCTGCGGATAGGTAATACCCAGTTCGAAGCCGAACGGCGAGACCTCGCCCCCCACGGCGCCCGAGGCTTGCGGCAGGTCCAGCGCGAACGGCTTGCCGCGCAGCGCCTCGAACGCGGCCTGGCCGTCCTGGGCGGCGGTTTCGCCGTAATTGCGCGGGCTGGGCGACTCGGGGAACGGGCTCCAATAGCCGCGCTGCGCGGCGGCTTCCAGCGCTTTCTGCAACATGGGCTGGTGGCGTTCAAAGAAATCTTGGGACACTGCGCTATCTCCGTGATGAATAGTTGTATTGCGTCGCTGGCCGGGACGGCTCAGGTTTCCTGGTCGAAGTCGATGACCAGCCGATCGCTGACCGGGTAGCTCTGGCAGCTGAGCACGAAACCGCGCGCCACTTCGTAATCTTCCAGGGCGAAGTTGGCGTCCATGTCGACTTCGCCTTCGACGACCTTGCAGCGGCAGGTGGAACACACCCCGCCCTTGCACGAATAAGGCAGCTCGACGCCTTGCGCCAGCGCCGAATCGAGCACGCTATCCTTGTTCTTGTCGATGAAAAACGTACGGCTGTGGCCGTCCTGCACAACCGTGACCTCGCACTGGCCCTTGCCGGGCGCGGCGGGCGCGTCGCGTCCGGTGCGCAGCGCCCGCGGCCCCTTGGGCGCGCCAAACAGCTCGAACTTGATATGCGACTTGGGCATGCCGCGCGCCTGCAGGTGCTCGACCACGCTCTCGATCATGGTTTGCGGACCGCACACAAAAGCGTAATCGATATCGCCGGGCCGCATCCAGGCGGTGAGCAGTTGATCGACTTTATCGCCGTCCAGGCGACCATTGAACAGCTCAATGTCCTGGCTTTCGCGGCTCATGATGTAGACCAGCGAGAAGCGCTCCATATAGAGGTTCTTGAGGTCTTCGATTTCCTCGCGAAACAGCACCGAGGACGAGGCGCGGTTGCCGAAGAACAGCGTGAAGCGGCTGCGCGGTTCGGCCGACAGGGCCGACTTCACCAGCGAGAACACCGGCGTGATGCCGCTGCCCACCGCGAACGCCACATAGTGGCGCGCGTTGTCCGGGTCGAAGTCGACGGTGAAGTTGCCCGCCGGCGGCATCACTTCCAGGCTCTGGCCGGGCTGCAGCTCGTGGTTGGCCCAGTTGGAGAACACCCCCTCGTCGACCTTCTTGATGGCCACGCGCAGCACGCCGTCGCCCGGCGCCGAACAGATGGAGTACGAGCGGCGCACCTCCTCGCCGTCCAGGCGGGTGCGCAGGGTCAGGTACTGGCCCGGCCGGAAGCGGAAGTCGCCGGCCAGCTCGGGCGGCAGGTCGAACGTGACCACCACGGCGTCGCGCGTGTTGCGCGCCACCGAAGCGACCTTCAGCATATGGAATGGATTGTGGCTCATGGCGCGGGCATTCAGTGGGGCTTGAAGTAATCGAACGGCTCGCGGCAGGCGACGCAACGGTACAGCGCCTTGCAGGAGGTCGATCCGAAATGGCTGATCAGCCGCGTATCGAGCGAACCGCAGTGCGGGCATTCGATGGCGGGCGCGGCGCGGCGCCGGCTGATGCCGGAAATATCGACGGCGCGCTCGACCGGCGCGGCGATGCCGTACTGCCTGAGCGCGGCGCGGCCGCGCGCGGTCATCCAGTCGGTGGTCCAGGCCGGCGCCAGGCGCGTCTCGACCCGCACGCTGGCCAGGCCGTGGCCGGCCAGCGTGGTCTCGATGTCGTGGGTGATTTCGCGCATGGCCGGACAGCCCGAGTACGTGGGCGTGATGGTGACCACGCAGGTATCGCCGTCCCAGCCGATGTCGCGCACCACGCCGAGATCCACCACCGACAGCACGGGGATCTCCGGGTCGGGCACGCTTTCCAGCCAGGCCAGCACCTGGCCGGCCGGCACCCTGGGCAAGGCGTTCACCACGAGGCTCCGGGATAGGCGCGCTGCAGGTGCTGCATCTCGGCCAGGATGTAGCCCAGGTGCTCGGTATGGCGCCCCTGCCGTCCGCCGCGATGGGCGGGATGGAAGGCCTCGTCCTCCTGCGGCATGGCCAGGGTGGCCTCGTCCAGCACTTCGCGCACCTGCGCCAGCCACTCGTCGCGCAGGCTGGACAGCTCGCAGGCGATGCCGCGCGCGGCAAGATCCTGGTCGATGGCATCGTCGACGAACATCTCGCCCACGTAGGGCCAGGCCGCGTCGATCGCCGCCTGCATCCGCGCGTGGCTGAGCGCCGTGCCATCACCCAGCCGCACCACCAGGTCGGCGGAACGGCGCGCGTGGTAGGTGACCTCCTTCAACGCCTTGGCGGCAATCGCCGCCACGCGTTCGTCGGCCGACCTGGCCAGGCGGATCAGCAGGAAGTAGTGCCAGGTGTCGAACAGGAACTGGCGCGCCATGGTGTCGCCATAGTGGCCATTGGGCCGCTCGACCAGCAGCAGGTTGCGGAACTGCGGCGCATCGCGCAGGTACGCCAGCCGGTCCTCGTCGCGCCCGGCCCCCTCGACCTCGCCGGCCAGCGTCAGCCACATGCGGGCCTGGCCCAGCAGGTCGAGCGCGGTATTGGTCAGCGCCAGGTCCTCTTCCAGCACGGGCCCGTGGCCGCACCACTGGCCCAGGCGCTGCGACAGCACCAGGGTGGTGTCGCCCAGCCGCAGCAGGTACTCAAACAATGACTTGTCCATGTTCGCCGCCCCGCCCTACATGTGCTTGATTTCGTCGGGCATCGGGAAAAACGTCGGATGCCGGTAGACCTTGCTGTTGGCGGGTTCGAACAGCGGCTCCTTGTCGCCCGGGCTGCTGGCCACGATGTCGGCCGCGCGCACGACCCAGATGCTCAGGCCCTCGTTGCGGCGCGTATAGACATCGCGCGCATGGTTGATGGCCATTTCGGCGTCGGGCGCGTGCAGGCTGCCCACATGCTTGTGGGCCAGGCCATGCTGGCTGCGGATGAATACTTCCCAGAGAGGCCAATCTTTGCTCATGATGCGTATCCCTGGCGCGCCGCCTGGGCGCGCCGAAACTGGAATGGAGAAACCGGCGGCGCCGTCAGGCCGCCTTGCGGCGCGCCTGCTTGTCGGCGTGGGCGGCCATTGCCTCGCGCACCCAGGCGCCATCCTCGTGCGCCTTGACGCGGGCGGCCAGGCGTTCGCGGTTGCACGGGCCATGGCCCTTGATCACCGCGTAGAACTCGTCCCAGTCGATCGCGCCGAAATCGTAATGGCCGCGCTCGGCGTTCCACTTCAGGTCGGGATCGGGCACCGTCAGCCCCAGGTACTCGGCCTGCGGCACGGTCTGGTCGACCATTTTCTGGCGCAATTCGTCGTTGGAGAACAGCTTGATCTTCCATTGCATCGACTGCGCGCTGTTGGGCGAGTCGGCGTCGGAGGGGCCGAACATCATCAGCGCCGGCCACCACCAGCGATTGAACGCCTCCTGGCACATGGCCTTCTGCTCGGGCGTGCCGTGCAGGCACATCTGGATCAGCAGATCGTAGCCCTGGCGCTGGTGGAACGACTCTTCCTTGCACACGCGCACCATGGCGCGCGCGTAGGGGCCGTACGAACATCGGCACAGCGGGATCTGGTTGATGATGGCC
Source organism: Bordetella bronchiseptica (assembly GCF_900636925.1). Taxonomy (NCBI): domain Bacteria; kingdom Pseudomonadati; phylum Pseudomonadota; class Betaproteobacteria; order Burkholderiales; family Alcaligenaceae; genus Bordetella; species Bordetella bronchiseptica. The sequence goes on along the minus strand of NZ_LR134326.1, from coordinate 1,562,426 downwards.
GAGCCATCGACCAGCCAGCCGATCATGCCGATATCGGCCCACGTCAGGGTGGGATAGTTGAAGATGCTGGAGTACTTGGCGCGGCCCGTGTGCAGATCGTCGATCAGGTCCTCGCGCGAAACGCCCAGCGTCTCGGCCGCGCTGTAGAGATACAGGCCGTGCCCGGCCTCGTCCTGCACCTTGGCCAGCAGGATCGCCTTGCGCTTGAGCGACGGCGCGCGGGTGATCCAGTTGCCCTCGGGCAGCATGCCGACGATCTCGGAATGGGCGTGCTGGGAAATCTGGCGCACCAAGGTCTTGCGATAGGCCTCGGGCATCCAGTCCTTGGGTTCGATGCGCACCCCGTCGTCGATACGGCGCTGGAACGCCTGCTCGGGGCCTTCCAGCTGATCGACATGCTTGACCTTGCCGACCCCGGTTTCGACCAATTGAGCGTACATATCTGTCTCCTGCGGCGGGGCTGCGCCAGGCGCTGGCGCGCCCGGACTTTCCGCCGTCTCATGCATGGGATTATTTAATACAAAAAATCCATTGTCAAACCTATTTCTGTATCACATTGGATTTATGTATCATGTCATGAATCCTCGTATCCGCCCGGCCTACGCCCGCACATGGCAAGCACTCCGTCACCGCTGGACCGCTTTCTCTCCCGTCTGCTGAAAAACGATCCGCCCCGCGCCAAATCGCTGTGCGTCAGCCTGCTGGGCGACGCGCTGGCGCCGCACGGCGGCGCCATCTGGCTGGGCGACCTGATCGAGCTGCTGGCCCCTATCGGCATCAACGAACGCCTGCTGCGCACCAGCGTGTTCAGGCTGGTCGCGCAGGGCTGGCTGCAATCCGAGCGCCATGGACGGCGCAGCCTGTATCTGTTGTCGGAACACGGCCTGCGCCACACCGCGCACGCCTCGCAGCGCATCTATGACGGGCCGGCGCGCGCCTGGAACGGCGAATGGACACTGGTGGCGCTGCCGCGCGCCGGCAACAATGGCCTGGCCGAGCGGGGCGAGCTGCGCCGCGAACTGCTCTGGGAAGGGTTCGGCATGGTGGCCCCGGGCCTGTTCGCCCACCCGCAGACCGAAGCGCGCGCCGCGCACGATATCCTCGAAAAGCTGGGTATCCCCGACAAGGCCCTGGTGCTGTCGGCGCGCGACCTGGCCGGCGCCGGCGGCCTGCCGATCGCCAGCCTGGCGGGACAATGCTGGAATCTCGATGAGGTGGCGGACCAATACCGCCTGTTCTCGCGCAATTTCGGCCCGGTGGAAAAACTGCTGGATCCGCCCCCCACCCCCGCGCAGGCCTTCGCGGTGCGGGTGCTGTTGCTGCACAACTGGCGGCGCATCGTGCTGCACGATCCGCAGCTGCCCACCCCCATGGAACCGGACGGCTGGCCCGGCAACGCGGCCCGCGCACTGTGCCGGCGCATCTACTGGCAAGTCTTCGACGCCTCGGAACGCCACCTGGATGCCGTGGCCGGCCGCGAGAACGCGCGCTATCGGCCGGCCCAGGCCGACATCATGGGCCGCTTCGGCGGGCGGCCGTAGCCGTCGCCTGCCCGCACGGGCCGACGGCCTCGGCCAGGAAAGCCGGCGTCAAACCAAGCAGGGACAGATACTGTTCGCCGCACCAGGCCGCGGCGCCCGGTGCGCGCAGGGCGGCCGGCACGCCGATGAACGACAGGGTCCAGGTGGCCCGCACCGGGCGGCCCGGCGGATCACCCAGCGGCTGGCCACTGGCCGCGCTCAGGCCGCTGGGCACATCCAGCGCCAGCACCGGCACGCGCCAGGCGTTGACCTGGTCGATCAGCCCCTGCCATGCCCCACCCAGCGGACGGGCCAGGCCGATGCCGAACAAACCGTCGATGACCAGCGCCGGCGCATGAGCCGGCAGATCGGCGCTGGCCTGGCCGCCGGCGGCGCACCAATCTTGCCAGGCCCGGCGCGCATCGTCAGGCAGGCGCGCCGGGCCGGCGGGCATGACGACCGCGACCCGATAGCCGCGCGCCTGCAGCAGCGTGGCCGCCACCAGCGCGTCGCCGCCATTGTTGCCCGGTCCGGCCAGGGCCAGCACCTGCGCGCCGGCCGGCAGGCGGGCCGCGACGAAATCGGCGGCGGCCAAGCCTGCGCGCGGCATCAGCGCCAGCCCGCGACGATGCGCCAGCCGTTCGACGGCGCGGACCTGCTCGACGCGCTCGATGTCCATGGCGCCCTGCCGTTCGATGCCGCGCCGGCCTGCTCAGACCTTGAGCAGGTGCTCGCGGTAATACTTGAGTTCGTCGATGGATTCGTAGATGTCGGCCAGCGCCTCGTGGCGGCTTTTCTTGTCGAATCCCTTGTAGACCGCGGGCGCCCAGCGCCGCGCCAGCTCCTTCAGGGTGCTGACATCCAGGTTGCGGTAATGGAAGAAGCGCTCCAGGTTGGGCATGTAGGCGTACATGAAGCGCCGGTCCTGGCTGATGGTATTGCCACACAGCGGCGACTTGCCCGCGGGCACGTGCTCGGCCAGGAATTCGAGCAGGATCTGCTCGGCCTGGGCCTCGCCCAGCGTCGATGCCTTGACCTTCTCGATCAGGCCGCTCTTGCCATGGGTGGACTTGTTCCAGTTGTCCATGGCGTCGAGCAGGCTGTCGGGCTGGTGCACCACCAGCACCGGGCCTTCGGCCACCACGGTGAGATCGGCCTCGGTCACGACCACCGCCACCTCGATGATGCGCTCTTTCTCGGGATCGAGCCCGGTCATTTCCATATCGAGCCAGACCAGGCGGTTTTCGTTCGCAGCCATATAATTTGCCTTTAAAACGCACCATTTTCGCATACCCCTGCCCCGTGACCGCACCCGTGCCCCTTTTCACGCTTTTCTTCGTTGTCCTGCTGCTGGCCGATATCGGCGTGCGCCTGTGGCTGGCCACCCGCCAGATCCGCCACGTGGCGGCCAACCGCCAGTCCGTCCCGCCCGAGTTCGCCCCGCGCATCGGGCTGCACAGCCACCAGCGCGCGGCCGACTACACCGTGGCGCGCGTGCGCCTGGGCATGCTCGAACGCGTCTACGACGCGGCCATCCTGGTGGCGCTGACGCTGCTGGGCGGCCTGCAGTTCATCGACCTGTGGCTGGGGCAGCTGACCCAGCACGACTTCCTGCGCCAATTGCTGCTGCTGGCCTGCGTGCCGCTGTTGCTGGGCCTGCTCGGCCTGCCCTTCACCCTGTGGCGGCAATTCCGCCTGGAGGGGCGCTTCGGCTTCAACCGCATGACGCCCGCCCTGTTTTTCAGCGATGCCGTCAAGGGCGTGCTGGTGGCCCTGGTCCTGGGCCTGCCGCTGGCCGCCGCCGTGCTGTGGCTGATGGCCGGCGCCGGCGCCTACTGGTGGCTGTGGGCCTGGGGCCTGTGGCTGGGCTACAACCTGCTGCTGCTGCTCATCTATCCCACCTTCATCGCGCCGCTGTTCAACAAGTTCACCCCGCTCAACGACCCCGAACTGGCCGGCCGCATCCGCCAGTTGGCGCAGCGCTGCGGCTTTGCCCTGAACGGGCTGTTCGTGATGGACGGCTCGCGCCGCTCGGCCCACGGCAACGCCTACTTCACCGGGTTCGGCAAATCGCGCCGCATCGTCTTCTTCGATACCCTGCTCGCGCGCCTGAACGGCGACGAGATCGAAGCGGTGCTGGCCCACGAGCTGGGCCACTTCGCGCGCCGCCACATCATCAAGCGTCTGGCGCTCAGCTTTGCCGGCGCGCTGGTCTTCTTCGCCGCGCTGGGCTGGCTGGCCCGCCAGCCCTGGTTCTACGAAGGACTGGGCGTCCTGCCCAACCTGGGCGGACGCAACGACGCCATGGCGCTGGTGCTGTTCTTCCTGGTCGTGCCGGTGTTCACCTTCATGCTGACCCCGCTGGCCAGCTGGTACTCGCGCCGCGACGAATTCGAGGCCGACCGCTACGCCGCGGCCCAGAGTTCGCCGGATCGGCTGGTATCGGCGCTGGTCAAACTGTACGATGACAACGCCGCCACCCTGACGCCCGATCCTGTGCACTCCGCCTTCTACGACAGCCATCCTCCAGCCGCGGTACGCATCCGCCACCTGATGGCGGGCGCATGAGCAGCAACCAGGCCGAAGGCCTGATCATCGCCGCCCACGGTCGCCACTACACCGTGGAGCTGGCCGACGGCTCGCTGCGGCAGTGCTTTCCGCGCGGCAAGAAGAACGGCCCGGCCGTCGGCGACCGCGTGCGCATCACCCCGCAAGGCCGCGACGAAGGCGCCATCGAAGCCGTGCTGCCGCGGCGCAACCTGCTGTTTCGCTCCGACGAAATGCGCGTCAAGCAATTCGCCGCCAACGTCGACCAATTGCTGATCGTCGTGGCGGTCGAACCCACCTTCGCGGACGACCTGACCGGCCGCTCCCTGGCCGGCGCCTGGAGCGCCGACATCGAGCCGGTGATCGTGCTCAACAAGATAGACCTGCCCAACGGACTAGACGCCGCGCGCGCGCGCCTGGAGCCGCTGCGCCGGCTGGGCGTGCCCGTCATCGAATTGAGCGCGCAGGACCACGCCATGGTGCACGAGCGCCTGGCGCCACGGCTGGCCGGGCGCACCAGCCTGCTGCTGGGCCAGAGCGGCATGGGCAAGTCCACCCTGCTCAACACGCTGGTGCCGCACGCCCAGGCCGCCACGCGCGAATATTCGGCGGCGCTGGACATGGGCCGCCACACCACCACCAGCACGCGCCTCTACCACCTGCCCGAACCCGGCGGCGACCTGATCGACTCGCCGGGCTTCCAGGCGTTCGGCCTGCAGCACCTCAACGGCGAACAGATCCTGCGCGGCTTCCCGGAATTCGCCCCGCATATCGAGCACTGCCGCTTCTACAACTGCACCCATCGCCACGAGCCCGGCTGCGGCGTCCTGGCAGCGCTGCAAGCCGGCCAGATCGACGCCGGCCGCTACGCGCTGTACCTGCGCATCCTGGACGAAAACGCGGCCGCGCGCCCCTACTGAAACCCTCAGGTGCCTGTCCCCACGCGGACAGGCACCTGCCGACTCCCGGGGTGCCTGTCCCCACGAGGACAGGCACCTGCCGACTTCCGGGGTGCCTGTCCCTACGCGGACAGGCACCTGCCGACTTCCGGGGTGCCTGTCCCTACGCGGACAGGCACCTGCCGACTCCCGGGGTGCCTGTCCCCACGCGGACAGGCACCTGCCGACTTCCGGGGCGCCTGTCCCTACGCGGACAGGCGCCTGCCGACTTCCGGGGTGCCTGTCCCTACGCGGACAGGCGCCTGCCGACTTCCGGGGTGCCTGTCCCTACGCGGACAGGCACCTGCCGACTCCCGGGGTGCCTGTCCCCACGAGGACAGGCGCCTGCCGACTTCCGCCCCCTTACGGCGCCGGATTGGGCTGGCGCGCGTGGATGGCCTCGATGCCTTGCAGCACCTCGTCCGACAGGGTGACCTCGACGCTCTCGATGTTTTCCTTCAACTGCGCCAGCGTGGTCGCGCCCATCAGGTTGCTGCTTACGAACGGACGCTGGTTGACCCAGGCCAGCGCCATCTGCGCCGGCGCCAGGCCGTGGTCGCGCGCCAGCATCACGTAGTCGCGCGCCGCGGCTTCGGCCTGCGGGTTGCTGTAGCGGGTAAACCGCGTGAACAGCGCGAGCCGCGAGCCCTCCGGGCGCGCCCCGTCGAGGTACTTGCCCGACAGGATACCCATGGCCAGCGGCGAGTAGGCCAGCAGCCCGACGCCTTCGCGGTGGCTGAACTCGGCCAGGCCGATCTCGAAGATGCGGTTGAGCAGGTTGTACGGGTTCTGGATCGTGGCCACCTTGGGCAGCCCGTGCTTCTCGGCTGCCTGCAGGAAACGCGCCACGCCCCACGGGGTTTCGTTGGACAGGCCGACATGGCGCACCTTGCCCGCGCGCACGAAATCCTGCAGCACCTCAAGCGTCTCTTCGATCGGTACGGTGTGGGCGTCGTCCACCCACGGGTAGGCCAGCTTGCCGAAAGTATTGGTGGTGCGATCGGGCCAGTGCAGCTGGTAGAGGTCCAGGTAATCGGTCTGCAGGCGCTTGAGGCTGGCGTCCAGCGCCTGTGTCAGGTTCTTGCGGTCGAGAAAGGTCTTGCCGTCGCGGATATGGCTGGGGCGCTTGGCGTCGCGCACCGGACCAGCCGCCTTGCTGGCCAGGACCACCTCGTGGCGCCGTCCGGTCCGGGCCAGCCAGCTGCCGATGCAGCTTTCGGTGCGTCCCTGGGTTTCCGGCTTGGGCGGCACGGGATACATCTCGGCGGCGTCGACCAGGTTGATGCCGTGCGCCAGCGCATAGTCCAACTGTTCGTGAGCCTGCGCCTCGGTGTTCTGCTCGCCCCAGGTCATGGTGCCCAGGCCGATGAGGCTGACGTCGAGATCGGTGTGTCCGAGTTTGCGGTATTTCACGGCTAGATCCTGTCCAGACTGCGAGGCGCCCTGCGCCGGGATGAAAAAAGGCGCGCCACGGCGCGCCGTACTGATCGGGAATATTACTCCCGCTGGCGGGGTCAACCCGGCAGCGCCTCGCGCACCGTCTGATACAGATTGCGCAGCATGCCCGCGGTGGCGCCCCAGATGAAATAGCGCTGCCATGGCATCGCATAGTATTGGCGCACATAGCCATCGGGCAGCGCGGCGCGGTACAGCCGATGATTGGCCGGGTCCATGAGAAACGACAGCGGCACCTCGAACACCTCGGCCACTTCGAACGCATCGGGCGCCAGCTCGAAATCGGGCTGCACCAGCGAGACCACCGGCGTGATGGCAAAGCCCGTGGCGGTGAAATACTGGGGCATGCTGCCCAGCACTTCCACTTGCTGCACCGGCAGGCCGGTTTCCTCCTGGGCCTCGCGCAACGCGGCGGCCACCGGCGTGGCATCGCTGACTTCGATACGCCCGCCCGGGAAGCTGACCTGGCCGGCGTGGTCGTGCAGGTGCGCGGCGCGCTGGGTCAGCATGACGCGCACGCCATCGGCCCGCATGACCAGGGGGATCAATACCGCCGCGGCCACCAGACTGCCTTCCCGGCCGGGCGCGCGCGGCTCCGCCGCGCACAAGGGATCGAGCCGCCAGTGATCGGCCGGGCGCAGGCTGGAGCGCAGCTCGGGCGGCGTCAGCAGGCGTTCGTCCACGCGAGCCAGCCCCTGATTGGCGGTTTCCCAAGGCTGCGCCATGGGATCGAAGAGCGGACGCACTGGCGTGCGGCGTGGACGAGAAGGAGCAGAGTCAGACATGCGGCAACGAAAAAGAAACAAGGCAGCTGCAAGAGTAACCCCGCCATGCAAAAAGGCACCCTTGCGGGTGCCCTTTTACTCTGAAAAGGCATTCTTTCAGATACTTTTTCACGATAAAAGGGCACCCTTGCGGGTGCCCTTTCACTCTGAAAAGGCATTCTTTCAGATACTTTTTCACGATAAAAGGGCACCCTTGCGGGTGCCCTTTTATCGCGGAAAGCCGTGCCAGGCACAAACGCGTCGACGTTTGCATGCCGGACACGGCCCCGGTCTCGATCAAGCCGACTTGGCTTTCTTGAGAACCAGCTTTTCCTTGATGCGTGCGGACTTGCCCGAGCGGCTGCGCAGGTAGTACAGCTTGGCGCGGCGCACGTCGCCGCGGCGCTTGACTTCGATGCCGGCGATCTGCGGCGAGTACAGCTGGAACGTACGTTCCACGGCTTCGCCCGACGAGATCTTGCGCACGATGAACGACGAGTTCAGGCCGCGGTTGCGCTTGGCGATGACCACGCCTTCGAAAGCCTGAACGCGCTTGCGGGTGCCTTCGACAACGTTGACGCTGACCACGACGGTGTCGCCGGGAGCAAATTCGGTTACGGCATTGCCGCCGGTAAGGCGTGCAATTTCTTCCTGTTCCAGGATAGCGATGAGGTTCACGAGAACTCCTTGATCATCTTGCCTTGCGGACGGTATTTGCCAGGATTTCTTGTCCGTCGCCTGTCATGCGCCACAAGTGGCGCCTGACGCTCCGTCGGTATGGCTACCGCCGGATGCCGCAGCCAGGCAACGGCTATTGGGTTTCCGCAAGCAGAGGATGAGGTTTGGCAAACCCAGCATTCTACATCAAAAGCATGGACAGGGCTGCGGGCTGCCACCCTCCGGCCCTATTTACGTTACTCTAGCGGCACGGCCAGCCTATATACACCAGGACCCGGCCCCGCCTTCGCGGACACATCCCAACGCAATGTCGTACACGTCCCTTATTTTGGTGGTACTGGCTGCCATGGCCCATGCGGCCTGGAATCTGCTTGCCAAGCGCGCCGCGATGGTCGGCCCCATGTTCGTCTTTGCCTATGGCCTGGCGGCAACCATACTGTATGCCCCCTGGGTGATCTGGGTGCTGGCGCACGACGGAATGGTCTGGAGCTGGCCGGTGGTGCTGTGCATCCTGGCGTCCAGTATGTTGCATCTAGGCTACAGCCTGTGCCTGCAACGCGGCTACCAGGTCGCCGATCTGTCTGTCGTATACCCGATCGCGCGCGGTACGGGCCCGCTGCTCTCGACCATGGGCGCCTTCACGCTGCTGAGCGAGCCGGCCACCACCACCGGTATTGCCGGCATGCTGTGCGTGGTCGGCGGCGTACTGCTGATTGCCACGCAAGGCCGACTGGGCATGTTCCGGCAGGCGCAGGCCTGGATTGGCGTGCGCTGGGGGGTGGTCATCGGCCTGTTCATCGCCGCCTACACCGTGGTGGACGCCTATGGCGTCAAGATGCTGCTGATCATGCCGGTGCTGTTCGACTGGTTCACCTGTGCCACCCGCACCCTGATGATGACGCCTCACGTGCTGCGCCGGCGCGCCCAATATTGGCCGGCCATGCGCGGCTATTGGCACCTTGCCATTGCGGTGGGCGTCCTGTCGCCTCTGGGCTACATCCTGGTGCTGTACGCGCTGCGCAATGGCGCGCCGCTCAGCCTGGTTGCCCCGGCCCGCGAAATGTCGATGATGCTGGGCACACTGGCGGGAATGTTCCTGCTACGGGAAAAAGTAGGCATAGGCCGACTGGCTGGCTGCCTGGCCATCCTGGCCGGCGTGGTGCTGCTGGGGTCGAGCTGACCCCGGCTCAGAACCCGCCAGCCGCGCCCAGCCACATCAGCGCCGGAATCATGGCGCCCCAGACCGCCACCAGCAGCACGTCGATGATCTTGGCCTTGGTGCTCAATACTTGCGCGGCGGCTTGCGTGGCCGCGCCGCTGAGTTCGGCCTGTGCGTGAAGCGCCTGGGCCTGCGCAGGCTGGACGGCCTGGGCGGACCGGGGCTGGCTGTCTGCGCAGGGCGTGCAAGGCTGCGCCTGGCCCGGCGGCGTCGGCGGAAACGGCCATTTGCGCTGCGGTACCGCCGCGCCGGCCCATGCGCGCGCCAGGCGGCGCAGCGCGCCCAAAGTGCGGCCGGGCACGGCCGTCGGCAAGGATGTTGCAGCGTCAAGCGTCGTAGCGATAGTCATGTCGACTCTCCTGGTGTTGAAGCCGGCGGGCCCCGAGGCCCCGGCTCTTCGCGGACCACGCCGCGAATGCATGTCAAACCACTGCCGCGACGGGCGCGGCCCCCTACCACTGGCAACGTCGCGGCGGCGCCAGGCGCCTGCGGCGACGCGCCGCTAAAACAAGGCCAGCTGCCCCGGCTGGGCACGCGCCTCGCGCCGGCCGCGGGCCGGCGGCAAGCCGGACTCGAGCGGCGGGACGAAACGATGCGTGTCGAGTTCGGGACGGTGGCGGTTCAGGCCCAGCTTGCGCGTGGCCAACGCAAAACGCTGGCGCAGCAAATCGGCCCAGATGCCGGTACCGCGCATGCGCGAACCAAAGGCCGTATCGTTGCGCCGGCCGTTGCGCAGATCTTCGATACGGTGCAGCACACGCTGGGCGCGATCCGGAAAATGCGCCTGCAGCCAGGTTTCGAAAACCTCTTTCACTTCCCAGGGCAGGCGCAGCACGGTGTAGCTGGCGTAGCAGGCGCCAGCCGCGCTGGCCTCCTGCAGGACGTGCTCGAGGGATTCGTCGTTGATGAACGGGATGACAGGCGCCACCAGCACACCCACCGGCACGCCGGCCTGCGCCAGGGTGCGCACCGTTTGCAGCCGGCGGTACGGCGCCGAGGCGCGCGGTTCCAGCGTGCGGGCCATGGCGGCATCCAGCGTGGTGATGCTGACGAATACCGTGACCAGCTTCTGGCGCGCCAGGTCCTGCAGCAGGTCGAGATCGCGCTCGACCAGGGCGTTCTTGGTAACGACGGTAAGCGGGTGGCGGGTTTGCAGCAGCAGTTCGAGCATGCCGCGCGTCAGGCGCCAGGTACGCTCGATGGGCTGGTAGGCGTCGGTGGCCGAACCGATGTTGATGGGCGATGCGCGGTAGCCCGGACGGGCCAGCTCGGCGCGCAGCGCGGCGACCGCGTTGGCCTTGGCCACCAGCCGGGTTTCGAAGTCGAGCCCCGGCGAATAGCCCAGGTAGGCATGCGTGGGCCGCGCGTAGCAGTACACGCAGCCGTGCTCGCAGCCCCGATAGGGGTTGGCCGCCACGTCGAACGGGATGTCGGGGGAGTCGTTGCGCGAGAGCATCTTGCGGGCTTCTTCGGCCTGCACGATGGTGCGCGGGGCCGGCGCCTGGGCGCAAGTATTCGGTGACGCATCCGCGCCCTCGACGGCGATGGGGATGGCCCGCCGTCCGCCCTGCCCGAGCGCGTCGGCGACAGGAGGAAACGCGGCTGCGTCGGAACCTGCGGTGTAGTCGGGATTGGCCCAGCCGTCGTCGACGCGGACCCGGTCGGCTTGCTGGAAGCGATGCGAAACATTAGTAACCGCACCCCGACCGCGCAAGGCGGCGGGGGCGGCAGCCGGGGACCCAAAACCGGCGGAAAAAGAATGTTCGGTGCTTGCCATGAATCTACTGTACAAAAACACAGTACTTTTGGCAAGCCCCGCAGCCCTTGCGAGCCATGCATCGAATTTACCCCAAGACGGCGACGCCGTCCGGGGAAATCATTTCATCCTTTGGAAATCGCCCGGAGAACCGCGCCCAGCAAGGGTTTGGATTAAAAACAACAGCCTGGCGGGGAGTCTGGCGGCCGCCTATTCGAGCATGCCCGCGGCAGCCGTCTGGTGCGTGGCCTCGTCGATCAGGATGAACGCGCCGGTGGCCGCGATCGCGGCGTACGGATCGGTCGCCAAGGCCTCGCGCGTCAGCAGCGACACGCGGCCGATGTCGTTCATGTGCAAGGCGCCATCGGCATTGGGCACCTCCTGCAGCTCATGGATGTCGCGCCGCGTGTGCACCGCGCTGATCTTCGCCGAAGTCAGCCGCGTGCCATGCTTGAGCAGATAGCGGCGCGCGGGATTGAGCGGCTGCGCATCCAGCCAGCACAGCTGCGCGTCGAACTCGCGGCCCACGCGCGCCGGCGCCTGCGCATGCGCCAGCACATCGCCGCGCGAGACATCGACATCGCGATCCAGGATCAACGTGACCGAGTCGCCACTGACCGCCTCCTGCAGTTCGCCGTCGAAGGCCAGCACCCGCTGCACGCGCGCGCGCACCCCGGACGGCTGCACCACGACCTCGTCGCCCGGACGCAGCACGCCGCTGGCCACGCGGCCGGCGTAGCCGCGAAAATCGTCGGCCCGTTCGCCGCCGTGGCGCGCCACCCATTGCACCGGTACGCGCAATGGCAGATCGCGGCCGTCTCCCGCCAGGTCCAGCCCTTCGAGCAGCGTCAGCAAGGGCTGCCCTTCGTACCAGGGCGAGTGCGGCGACAGGTTGACGACATTGTCGCCGTGCAGCGCCGACAACGGCAGGATGTGAAACGCCGGCAGCGCCAGCCGGCGCGCCAGCTCGCCATAGGCTGCGCCGATGCGCTCGAACACGGCCCGGTCCCAATCGACCAGATCCATCTTGTTGACGGCGACCACGATGTGCTTGATGCCCAGCAGGCGCGCGATGGCGCTGTGGCGCTTGGTCTGGGCCAGCAGCCGCCCGTCGGCCGCCCGCGTCGCGTCGACCAGGATGATGGCGGCATCGGCGGTGGACGCCCCGGTCACCATGTTGCGCGTGTACTGCTCGTGGCCCGGCGCGTCGGCGATGATGAACTTGCGCAAGGGCGTCGAAAAATAGCGGTAGGCCACATCGATGGTGATGCCCTGCTCGCGCTCGGCCTCCAGGCCGTCGGTCAGCAACGAGAAGTCGATGCCGTCGCCGGCCACGCGCTTGTGCTTGGCGCGCGAGATGGCGTCGAGCTGGTCGGCGAAGACGCCCTTGCTGTCGTACAGCAGTCGGCCGATCAGCGTCGACTTGCCGTCGTCGACCGAACCGGCGGTGATCAGCCGCAGCACGCCGTTGTCGGCGCCGGCCAGGAAAGAATCGTTCAAAGCGTTCATGCATGTCCCCAGTGGGCGCGCCAGGCGCGCCGGTGTTCAGGTGCGGGCCGGCTCAGAAGTAGCCTTCGCGTTTGCGGCGTTCCATCGACGCCTCGGAGGTCTGGTCGTCCATCCGGGTGGCGCCGCGCTCGGTGATGTCGGTGACCGCGGTCTCGGCGATGATGGCAGCCGGATCGGCCGCATCGGAGGCCACCGGGCAGGTGCACGAGATATCGCCCACGGTGCGAAACCGCACGGCCAGCCGCTCGACGGTTTCGCCCTCCGCCGGCGGCGTCAGGCGCGTGACCGGCACCAGCAGCCCCTTGCGCCGCACCACCTCGCGGGCATGGCTGTAGTAGATCGACGGCAGCGCCAGGCGCTCGCGCTGGATGTACTGCCACACATCCAGTTCGGTCCAGTTGGAAATCGGGAACACCCGCATGTTCTCGCCCCGGTGCACGCGGGTGTTGAACAGGTTCCAGAGTTCCGGGCGCTGGGCCTTGGGGTCCCATTGGCCGAACTCGTCGCGGAAGGAAAAGATGCGTTCCTTGGCGCGCGCCTTTTCCTCGTCGCGCCGGGCTCCGCCGATGCAGGCATCCAGCCCCAGCTCCTCGATCGCCTCCAGCAGGGTCACGGCCTGGGCGGCGTTGCGCGAGTCGGTTTCGCGCCGCAACGCCACGCTGCCGCGGGCGATCGAATCCTCGACGCTGCGCACCAGCAGCGTCTCGCCCAGTTCTGCGGCGCGGGCGTCGCGGAAGGCGATCACCTCGTCGTAGTTGTGCCCGGTGTCGATGTGCAGCAAGGGGAACGGGAACCTGCCCGGACGAAAGGCCTTCTCGGCCAGCCGCAGCAGGACGACCGAGTCCTTGCCGCCGGAAAACAGCAGCGCGGGCCGGGCGCATTCGGCCGCGACCTCGCGCAGGATGAATATCGCTTCGGATTCGAGCCAGTCGAGATGGCTGCGGGTCATGACGGCGCTCATTGGCGTTTCCTTTCTGTCTGCGTTATCGATGTCTGTAGCGATCCGGGCCTCAGGCAGGCCGGGCCGCGATCTGGATGACCCGGTTGCCGGCGTGCAGGCCGCATTCCTTCGAGTCCGACGATTCCCACCACCAACGGCCGGCCCGCACGTCCTCGCCCGGGCGGACGGCGCGCGTACAGGGTTCGCAGCCGATGGACGGGTAGCCCTGGTCGTGCAGCGGGTTGTACGGGATGCCCAGCGCGCGAATGACGCTCCACACATCGGCCTCGTTCCACGCCGCCAGCGGGTTGAACTTGTAGAGGCCGAACACGGGGTCGCGCTCCTCGTCGGGCAGCTCGCCGCGAGTGGCCGATTGCGCGCGGCGCTGCCCGGTGATCCAGGCGCCGCGCCCGGCCAGCGCGCGGCGCAAGGGCTCGACCTTGCGGATTTCGCAGCAGGCCTTGCGCAACGCCACGCTTTCATAGAAGGCGTGCATGCCGTGCGCGTCCACATGCGCCTGCACCGCGGCGGCGTCGGGCCGGTAAACCGTGATGGCGCGCCCGTAGCGCGTGGCCACCGCGTCCAGCACGCCGAGGGTCTCGGTATGCAGCCGGCCCGTATCCAGGGTGAACACCTCCAGGTCCAGCCCGCCGGCATAGATGGCGTGGGTCAGCACCATGTCTTCGGCGGCCAGCGAGGAAGCCAGCGCCGCGTCGGGATACTGCCGCGCGATGATCGCCAGGCGCGACTGCAGGTCGTGCCAGCGGGCGGCGGCGGCGGCCGTCAGGCCGGCGATGGCGGCGAGGGGACGGGCCGCCATCATGGCTGCACCGCGAAAACGCGCGCGCGGCGCGGCTGGGCCAGCAGCGCCTCGCCCTCCTTGAGGCCCAGGCTGCGGAACAGGGGTTCAGGCACCTGCGCCTCGATGATGGCCTGGTCGTCCTGGCGCGCCAGTTCGAGGTAGGCGCTGGGTCCGGCCAGGTACACGTGGTTCAGGCGCACCGGGATGCCGGGAGCGGCCGTGCCCGCGCGGGCCAGGTCGATATCGTGCGGACGCACATAGGCGATGGCGCGCTGGTTGTCGGCCTCGGGCAGGTCCGGCGCCGGCAGCGCCACCTCGCCCAGGCGCCACACGCCGCGCGTGGCATGGCCATGCAGCTGGTTGACGTCGCCCAGGAAGCCGTACACGAATGGCGTGGCCGGCCGCTCCCAGACCTCGCGCGGCGAGCCCACTTGCTCGATGCGTCCGGCGTTCATCAGGACAACGCGGTCGGCCACTTCCAGGGCTTCCTCCTGGTCGTGGGTGACGAAGACGCTGGCCACGTGCAGCTCGTCGTGCAGCCGGCGCAGCCAGCGGCGCAGCTCCTTGCGCACCTTGGCGTCCAGCGCGCCGAACGGTTCGTCCAGCAGCAGCACGCGCGGCTCGACGGCCAGGGCGCGCGCCAGGGCAATCCGCTGGCGCTGTCCGCCGGAGAGCTGGGCCGGATAGCGGTCGGCCAGCCAGTCCAGCTGCACCAGCCCCAGCAGGTCGAGCACCTTGGCGCGGATCCGCGCCTCCGAGGGGCGCTGCGAACGGTGCCGCACGCGCAGGCCGAAGGCCACGTTCTCGAACACCGTCATGTGCTTGAACAACGCGTAATGCTGGAACACGAAGCCGACCTGGCGTTGCCGCACGTCCACTTCGGTGGCATCTTCACCGGCGAACAGCACGCTGCCGGCATCGGCCGACTCCAACCCGGCGATGATGCGCAGCAGGGTGGTCTTGCCGCAGCCCGACGGCCCGAGCAGGGCCACCAGTTCGCCCGTCTCGATATGCAGCGAGACCTCGTCGAGCGCCCGGAATGCGCCGAACCGCTTGGACAGACCGCGAACTTCGATACTCATGAATCGTCTCCTGGTAAACGGCGCTCAGGCTGCCGCCGGCCGCACCGCCAGCGCGCCCGCATGCACGGGCGCCTCGGCCTGCCGCGGCGACAACCGCTGGTTGCGCCATTCGACGACCTGCTTGGCCGCCAGCGTCACCAGCGCCAGCAGGGCCAGCAGCGACGCCACGGCGAAGGCCGCCGCGAACTGGTACTCGTTGTAGAGAATCTCGACGTGCAAGGTCATCGTGTTGGTCAGGCCGCGGACCTGCCCGGACACGACCGAGACCGCGCCGAACTCGCCCATGGCGCGGGCATTGCACAGGATGGCGCCATACAGCAGGCCCCACTTGATATTGGGCAGCGTGACGCGCCAGAAGATCTGCCAGCCGCTGGCGCCCAGCGTCAGCGCGGCCTGCTCTTCCTCGCTGCCCTGCGCCTGCATCAGCGGGATCAGCTCGCGGGCGATGAACGGGAACGTGACGAACAGCGTCGCCAGGATCACGCCGGGCACCGCATACACGATCTTCCAGTCATGGTCCTGCAACCAGGAGCCGAACCAGCCTTGCGACCCGAACAGCAGCACGAACACCATGCCGGCCACCACCGGCGAAACCGAGAACGGCAGGTCGATCAGGGTGATCAGCAACTGCTTGCCGCGAAACTGGAACTTGGTGACCGCCCAGGCCGCCGCCACGCCGAACACCAGGTTCACCGGCAGCGCGATGGCAGCCACCAGCAGGGTCAGCCGGATGGCGGACCAGGCATCGGGCTCGACGATGGCGGCCAGGTACAGCTGCCACCCCTTGCGCAGGGCCTCGGTGAACACCGCGGCCAGCGGCACCAGCAGGAACAGCGTCAGGAACGCCAGCGCCGCGCCCAGCAGCAGCGCGCGCACCCAGCGCGGCTCGGTCAGGTGGGCGGGCCGGTGATCGGCCGGGCTCATGGCTGCCTCCCGCCACGGCGCGCCTGCCAGCCCTGCAACAGATTGATGACCAGCAGCAAGGCGAACGACAGCGCCAGCATGACGGTGGCGATGGCCGCGGCGCCGGCGTAGTCGTACTGCTCCAGCTTGGAAATGATCAGCAAGGGGGTGATCTCCGAAATCATGGGCATGTTGCCGGCGATGAACACCACCGAACCGTACTCGCCGATGGCGCGCGCGAAGGCCAGCGCGAAGCCGGTCAGCAAGGCCGGCAGCAGCGCGGGCAGCAGCACGCGGCGGATGGTCTGCCAGCGGCCCGCGCCCAGGCTGGCCGCGGCCTCCTCCAATTCGCGCTCGACATCTTCCAGCACCGGCTGCACCGTGCGCACCACGAATGGCACGCCGATGAAGATCAGCGCCACCACGATGCCCAGCGGGGTGAACGCCACCTTCAGGTCGAACCAGCGCTGCAGCGGCGCGCCCAGCCAGCCGTTGGCCGAATAGAGCGCGGTCAGCGCGATGCCGGCCACGGCGGTGGGCAGCGCGAACGGCAGGTCCACCAGGGCGTCGACGAGCTTCTTTCCAGGGAAGCGGTAGCGCACCAGCACCCAGGCAACGATGGTGCCGAACACCAGGTTGACCAGCGCCGCCAGCAGCGACGCCCCGAACGTCAGGCGATACGAGGCCACCACCCTGGGCGCGGTGACCGTATCCCAGAAGCCGGCCCACCCGAGCTCCAGGCTCTTGATCGGCAGGGCCGCCAGCGGCACCAGCACCAGCAGGCTGAGGTACAGCACGGCATACCCCATCGAGATGCCGAAGCCCGGCAATACGCCGGGGCGCTGGCGCCGCGCCGCCGTCGGCGCGGATCCGGAAGGAATGGCCAGGGACATGGTGGCTGGATCCTGCTATTTCCGCTGCGGCTGATAGACTTGGTCGAAGGTGCCGCCGTCGCTGAAGTGATCCTTCTGCGCCTTGCGCCAGCCGCCGAAGATCGGGTCGTCGATGGTCACCAGCTTCAGCTTGGGAAACCGGCTGGCGTATCTGGCCGCCACGGTCTCGTCAGTGGGCCGGTAGAAATTGCGGGCGATGATTTCCTGGGCGGCCGGCGTATACAGGTACTCGAGATAGGCCTGCGCGGCGGCGCGGGTACCCTTGCGGTCGACCACCTTGTCCACCACCGCAACAGGCGGTTCGGCCAGGATGGACAGCGACGGCACCACGATGTCGAATTTGTCCGGCCCCAGCTCCTCGCGCGCCAGGAAGGCCTCGTTTTCCCAGGCTAGCAGCACGTCGCCTACGCCGCGCTCGACGAACGTGGTGGTCGAGCCGCGCGCCCCCGTATCCAGCACCGGCACATGGCTGAGCAACTGGCCCACGAATTCGCGCGCCTTGGCTTCGCTGCCCTCGTTGCGCGCCAGCGCATAGGCCCAGGCCGCCAGGTAATTCCAGCGCGCGCCGCCCGAGGTCTTGGGATTGGGCGTGATCACCTGCACGCCGTCCTTGACCAGGTCGTCCCAATCGTGGATCTGCCTGGGATTGCCCTTGCGCACCAGGAACACGATGGTCGAGGTATAGGGCGAGCTGTTGCGCGGCAGGCGTTTCTGCCAGTCCTGCGGCAACAGGCCGCGGTCGGCGATGGCGTCGATATCGTAGGCCAGCGCCAGCGTCACCACGTCGGCATCCAGGCCATCGATCACCGAACGCGCCTGGCGGCCCGAACCGCCGTGCGACTGGCGCACCGTCAGGTCCACGCCGGCGCGGGCCTGGTATTCCTTGATGAAGGCCTCGTCCACCGCCCGGTACAGCTCGCGGGTGGGGTCGTAGGAGACATTGAGCAGCGTCTGCTTGTCCTGCGCCTGCACGGCCCATGGCAGACCGAGCGAGAAAACCGTCGCCAGCGCCACGATGGCGCCACGGATACCTGCTGTGTTGCGTCGCATACCTGCTTCCTTCGAGAACATCGGAATGGATGCAAGTGTGCCGGCCGCTCCTACTGAACGGAACGACTCATTTTTTGGTTGCTCATCGCCTCAGGGCATAAAGCGCGGCGTGGGTGAGGCTGTTTGCGGCCGGGCCGTCCAGGCAAAAAAAACGCCCCTTGCGGGGCGTTCTCGCCGAAGCGGCCGGTTTACTTGTTCGGCTGCGGGGTGATGCGCAGATACGGACGCAGCGCCTTGTAGCCCTTGGGGAACTTCTCCTTGATGACGGCTTCGTCCTTCAGCGACGGCACGATGATCACGTCCTCGCCGTCCTTCCAGTTGACCGGCGTGGCCACGCTGTGGCTGTCGGTAAGCTGCAGCGAGTCGATCACGCGCAGGATCTCGTCGAAGTTGCGGCCGGTGCTGGCCGGATAGGTGATGGTCAGGCGCACCTTCTTGGCCGGATCGATCACGAACACCGAGCGCACCGTCAGGGTGGCGTTGGCATTGGGATGGATCATGTCGTACAGCTCGGACACCTTGCGGTCGTCGTCGGCCAGGATGGGGAAATTGACCGTGGTCGACTGCGTGTCGTTGATGTCGTCGATCCACTTGGTGTGCGAATCGACCGGATCCACCGACAAGGCCAGCACCTTGACGTTGCGCTTGGCGAACTCGCCGGCCAGCTTGGCGGTGTAGCCCAGCTCGGTGGTGCAGACCGGCGTGAAATCGGCCGGATGCGAAAACAGCACGCCCCAGCTGTCGCCCAGATAGTCGTACAGACGGAGGGGACCGATGGAAGATTTTTGTTCGAAATCGGGGGCGGTATCGCCCAGACGGAGTTGACCCATTGACGTCTCCTGCTTCAGGTTGAGTGGCGCTCTGATTCTTGCATCAAACTTATTTGGGGGGAAATACGTAAGGCATATAACTTTATGCGATATCAGCCATGCTGCCGCACGAATCAGCCACATCGCCGGCGCGCACCGCCGCCGCCAGGGCCAAGGCGCGCGGCAGGATGTGCGCGCCGTAGAACAATGCCGTGCCCAATTTATGGCGATGGAACGCATCGCCGGAGCCGGCCGCCAGATGGCGGCGACACGCCAATGCCGCGCGCGCCATCTGCCAGCCGCCGTGTACCACGCCGGCCAGCATCAGGTAAGGCACGCTGCTCGAATACACCGCGCGCACATTGGACGCGGCGTGCGCCAGAATGAATTCGACCGCGCCCTCATAGGACTGGATGGCCTGGTCGAAATTGTCGCGCAGCACGCGCAAGGCGGTATGGTCGGCCGTATCGGCGCGCTGCGCCTCGGCCGCCACCGCCTTGAGGGTGTCGCGCATTGCCGCGATCGAGGCATGGGCCGTGGCCCCGCCGTCGCGCAGCGTCTTGCGCCCCACCAGGTCGTTGGCCTGGATGGCGGTCGTTCCCTCGTAGATGGGCAGGATGCGCGCATCGCGATAATGCTGCGCGGCGCCGGTCTCTTCGATGAAACCCATGCCGCCATGCACCTGGATGCCCAGCGACGCCACTTCCACGGCCGACTCGGTCGAGAAACCCTTGACGATCGGCACCAGGTATTCATAGAAGGCGCGGTTGCGGGCGCGCACCTCGGCGTCGGGATGATGCGTGCCCTTGTCGTGCGCAGCGGCCGCCACGTAGGAAACGGCGCGGGCCGCTTCGGTCAGCGCCCGCATGGTCAGCAGCATGCGCTGGACATCGGGGTGGTGCGCAATCGTCACCGGCGCGGCCGATCCCTCGATGGCGCGCCCCTGCACGCGTTCGCGCGCGTAAGCCTGCGCATGCTGATAGGCACGCTCCGACACGCCGATACCCTGCTGGCCGACCGAATAGCGCGCGGCATTCATCATGATGAACATGTATTCCAGGCCGCGGTTGGCCTCGCCCACCAGATAGCCCACCGCGCCCTCGCCCACCTCGCCCTTGCCCGCGCCGTACAGCAGCACCGCGGTCGGACTGCCGTGGATGCCCAGCTTGTGCTCCAGCGAGGCGCACCACACATCGTTGCGCTTGCCGCGCGAGCCGTCCTCGTTGACCAGGTACTTGGGCACGATGAACAGCGAAATCCCCTTGACCCCGGCCGGCGCATCGGGCGTGCGCGCCAGCACCAGGTGGATGATGTTCTCGGCCAGGTCGTGCTCGCCGTAGGTGATGAAGATCTTCTGGCCGCTCAGGCGGTAGCTGCCGTCGTCCTGCCGCACCGCGCGCGTGGCCACCTGGGCCAGGTCCGAGCCGGCCTGCGGCTCGGTCAGGTTCATGGTGCCGGTCCACTGGCCGCCGATCAGCTTGGGCACGTAGGTCTGCCGTTGCGCCTCGGAACCCACCGTCAGCAGCGCCTCGATCACGCCATCGGTCAGCATGGGGCACAGCGAAAACGCCAGGCTGGCCGCCTGGATGTTTTCTCCCGCCGGCGCCGCCACGACCTTGGGCAGGCCCTGCCCGCCCCACTTCTGCGGATGCTGCAGGCCTTGCCAGCCCCCCGCCGTATAGTCCGCGAAACCCTGGCTGAAACCCGGCGTGGTGGTCACCTGGCCGTCGTTCCAGACCGGCGGCTTGGTATCGCCGGCCACGTTCAGCGGCGCGATGGCCTGCTGCACGAAGCGCGCGTTTTCTTCGAGGATGGCGTCCACCAGGTCCGGGGTCACTTCTTCGAACCCGGGCAGTTTCAGGATTTCCTCCAGCCCGGCCAGCTCATTGAGCGCGAAGCGGAAATCCTGCAACGGTGTGGCGTAAGTCATTTTGTCTCCGTAGTCTTGATGCGGGCTGGCGGTCAGGTCGGCCGGGCATTTGCAGGGTGCGTGCCGGCGCGGCGCGGCGCGCCGGCGGATTTCGTAGAGTATGCCAAGCGACGATAATCGGCCTCGCCACGCAGGGCAACCTCATTCCGGGCGACAGATGTAACCACGCGAGCGTCCTCGCCGACGGCCCCATGCCGTGCATGGCCGAAAAAAAAACCGCGGGCGACAGCCCGCGGCTTTCTCTCTGCGTGCGGCGCGCCGCTCAGAGCGCGCCGGTCAGTTCGGGCACGACCTGGAACAGGTCGCCCACCAGGCCGTAGTCGGCCACGCCGAAGATCGGCGCTTCCGGATCCTTGTTGATGGCCACGATGACCTTGGAGTCCTTCATGCCCGCCAGGTGCTGGATCGCCCCGGAGATGCCCACCGCCACGTACAGCTGCGGCGCCACGATCTTGCCCGTCTGCCCCACCTGCCAGTCGTTGGGCGCGTAGCCCGCGTCCACCGCCGCGCGCGAGGCTCCCAGCGCCGCGCCCAGCTTGTCGGCCAGCGGGTCCAGGATCTTGAAGTTCTCCGCGCTGCCCAGCCCGCGCCCGCCCGAGACCACCACCCGCGCGCCGGCGAGCTCCGGACGGTCGCTCTTGGCCACCTCCCGGCCCACGAAGCGCGACAGCCCCGAATCGGCCACCGCATCGAGCGCCTCGACCGCCGCCGACCCGCCCTGCGCGGCCACCGCGTCAAAACCGGTCGTGCGCACCGTGATCACCTTGACCGCATCGCCCGACTGCACCGTGGCGATCGCGTTGCCCGCGTAGATCGGCCGCTGGAACGTATCGGCCGACTCCACTCCGATGATGTCCGAGATCTGCGCCACATCCAGCTTGGCCGCCACCCGCGGCGCCACGTTCTTGCCCGAGGCCGTGGCCGCGAACAGAATGTGGCTGTACCCGCCGGCCACCGCCAGCACCTGCGCGGCCAGGTTCTCGGCCAGCCCCTCGGCCAGCTGCGGCGCATCGGCCAGCAGCACCTTGGACACCCCGGCCGCCTGCGCGGCCTGCCCGGCCACCGCCTGCGCGCCCGAGCCCGCCACCAGCACATGCACCTCGCCGCCCAGCCTGGACGCCGCGGCGATCGTGTTCAGCGTCGCGCCCTTCAGCTGCGCGTTATCGTGTTCGGCTATTACCAGCGTCGTCATCACACCACCTTCGCTTCGTTCTTCAGTTTGTCCACCAGCGTGGCCACATCAGGCACCTTGATGCCGGCCTGGCGCGCCGGCGGCTCGCTCACCTTCAGCGTCTTCAGGCGCGGCGCCGGATCCACCCCCAGATCCTGCGGGCTCACCGTCTCCAGCGGCTTCTTCTTGGCCTTCATGATGTTGGGCAGCGTCACGTAGCGCGGCTCGTTCAGCCGCAGGTCCGTGGTCACGATCGCCGGCAGATTCAGCGACAGCGTCTCCAGCCCCCCATCGACCTCGCGCGTCACCGTCACCTGACCATCGCCCAGCTCCACCTTGCTCGCAAACGTCGCCTGCGGCCAATCCAGCAGCGCCGCCAGCATCTGCCCCGTCTGGTTGGCGTCGTCGTCGATCGCCTGCTTGCCCAGAATCACCAGCTGCGGCTGCTCCTTGTCCACCAGCGCCTTGAGCAGCTTGGCCACCGCCAGCGGCTGCAGCTCCGCGTCGGTCTGCACCAGCACCGCGCGGTCCGCCCCGATCGCCATCGCCGTGCGCAGCGTCTCCTGGCATTGTGCGGCGCCGCAAGAAACCGCCACCACCTCCGCCACCGCGCCCTTCTCCTTGAGCCGCGTGGCCTCCTCGACCGCTATCTCGTCGAACGGGTTCATGGACATCTTCACGTTGGCGATGTCCACCCCCGTTTGATCCGATTTGACGCGCACCTTGACGTTGTAGTCGACCACGCGCTTGACTGGTACCAGAACCTTCATCCAGCAGTCTCCAAAATAACAATAATTACCCGGCGAAACCCGGGACCGCATTGCACAATTTTTTCTCGATTCTACAGCTTCGACAGGGATCGTATATGCGCGACCACGCTGCGGCCCAAGGCTGACAAGTTGTAACCACCCTCCAGGGTGCTGACGATACGGCCCTGGCAGTGCTGGTCGGCAACCTCGACCAGGCGGTCGGTGATCCAGGCGTAATCGGCCTCGACCAGGCCCATCTGGGCCATATCGTCCTCGCGATGGGCGTCGAAACCGGCCGAGATCAGGATCAGTTCGGGACGATGCTCGTGCAGCCGCGGCAGCCACTGCTCGCGCACGATCGTCCGTATCGACGCGCCGCCGGTGTAGGCCGCCACCGGCACATTCAGCATATTGGGCGCCGGATCGTCGGCGCCGCTGTTGGGGAAGAACGGATGCTGGAAGAAGCTGCACATCAGCACCCGCGGATCGCCCGCGAAGGCATGTTCGGTGCCATTGCCATGGTGGACGTCGAAATCCACCAGCGCCACCCGCTGCAAGCCATGGAAGTCCAGCGCATGGCGGGCCGCGATCGCGACATTGTTCAGGAAGCAGAATCCCATGGCGTGGTCGCGCTCGGCATGGTGGCCGGGCGGACGCACCGAGCAGAATGCCGTAATGGCCTCGCCGCCCAGCACCGCGTCGACCGCCGCCACCCCGGCGCCGGCGGCGCGCAGCGCCGCCTCGTAGGTGTGGCGGTTCATCGACGTGTCGGCGTCTATCGCGTAATAGCCATGCTCGGGCTGGTGCGCGCGCAGGCTGTCCAGGTAGGCCGGCGTATGCACCCTCAGGATGTCGGCGCGCGAGGCTTCCGGAGCCTGCCGCTCCTGCAGGTAGGGCAGCAGGCCGCTGGCCAGCAATTGATCGGAAATAGCATCGAGCCTCTGCGGGCTCTCGGGATGCCAGTCGCCCATTTCATGCAAGCGGCATGACGGGTGGGTAAGATACATAGTCTCCATAAGGAAGATTATGTTCAACTGTCGGCGATTCCTGCAAATCGGCACGCTGTCGGCCCTGCTGGCCGGCTGTGCCACCTCCAGCCAAACACCCCAAGCCCAGCATCTTCCCGCGCAGGCCGCCACAGGCCAGGCCGACCGCGTCCGCATCGGCCCGGACAAACCCGTATCGAGCGACGAAGGCCCCGCCACGCTGACGCCGACCGGCGAACTGCGGCCCGACGTCCGCGCCTTCGCCGAACAGCTGGCGGCACAGCGCGAGCTGCCCCTGCCGCAAGTGCTGGCCAGCCTGGAAAGCACGCGCTACAACGCGACCGTCGCCCGCCTCATCGCCCCGTCCGGCGCGTCGGGCAAGAAGATCTGGCGCAGCTGGCTGACCTATCGCGGGCGTTTCGTCGAACCCAAGCGCATCGCCTGGGGCGTGGAATTCTGGAACGCCAACCAGGACCTGCTCAACCGCGCCGCCCAGCGCTACGGCGTGCCGGCCTCGATCATCGCCTCCATCATCGGCGTGGAAACCCTGTACGGCCGCAACGTGGGCAACTTCCGCGTGGTCGATGCCCTGGCGACGCTGGCGTTCGACTACCCCGATCCCGCCAAGCCCGAGCGCGCCGACATGTTCCGCGGCCAGCTCGGCGACTTCATCACCCTGGCGCTGCAGGACAAGCTGGACCCCGAGACGCGCGGCTCGTACGCCGGCGCCATCGGCATGCCGCAATTCATGCCCGGCAGCATCATGCGCTATGCGGTCGATGGCGATGACGACGGCCACATCGACCTGACCAACAGCGTCGCGGACGCGGTCATGTCGGTGGGCAACTTCCTGGTCGAACATGGCTGGCAGCGCGGCCTGCCGGTGTTCGCGCCGGTCGCGCTGCCGGCCGATCCGGCGCCGCTGGTGGCCGGCGGCCTTACGCCGACGCTGGACTGGAACGGTCTGCAGGCCGCCGGCGCGCGCCCGGCGGCGGGCGCCGGACGCGGCGCCTGGCAGGAGCACCCCATGGGCATCGTGGACCTGGTCGAGGAAGCGCGCGGCACCGTGCAATACCGTACCGCCACGCCCAATTTCTTTGCCCTGACGCAATACAACCGCAGCTACTTCTATGCCACGGCGGTGGCCGACCTGGCGGCCGAACTGCAGGCCCGCACGGGCTATTGATGCCCCGTGCCGCGGCGCGGCCCGCCACGCGGGCGGACGCCGCGCCCGGCCCTGCGTCAGTTGAAGACGCCGGTCGACAGGTAGCGGTCGCCGCGGTCGCACACGATGAAGACAATGGTGGCGTTCTCGACCCGCTCGGCCACGCGCAACGCCGCCACCAGGGCGCCCGCCGACGAAATGCCGGCGAATATGCCTTCTTCGGCGGCCAGCCGGCGCGCCATGGTCTCCGCCTCGGCCTGCGCGATGGACTCATAGGCGTCGACCAGCGAACGGTCGAAGATCTTCGGCATGTAGGCCTCGGGCCACTTGCGGATGCCCGGGATCTGCGAGCCTTCGGCCGGCTGCGCGCCAACCACCTGCACCGCCGCGTTGCGCGACTTCAGGTAGGTGGACACGCCCATGATGGTGCCGGTGGTGCCCATCGCGCTGACGAAATGCGTGACGCGGCCATCCGTCTGGTTCCAGATTTCCGGGCCGGTGCCCTCGATATGGGCGCGCGGGTTGTCCGGGTTGCCGAATTGGTCCAGCACCTTGCCCTTGCCTTCGGCCTGCATGGCCGTGGCCAGGTCGCGGGCGTATTCCATGCCGCCCTTGGCGGCAGGCGTGAGGATCAGTTCGGCGCCATAGGCGGTCATGGCGGCCCGCCGCTCGAGCGACAGGTTGTCGGGCATGATGAGGACCATCCGGTACCCGCGCATGGCCGCCGTCATGGCCAGCGCGATGCCGGTATTGCCGCTGGTGGCCTCGATCAGGGTATCGCCCGGATGGATTTCGCCGCGCTCTTCGGCGCGCAGGATCATGGACAGGGCAGGACGGTCCTTGACCGAGCCGGCAGGGTTGTTGCCCTCCAGCTTGGCCAGGATCACGTTGCCGCGCGCCTGCCCGGCCGCGCCGGGAATGCGCTGCAGGCGCACGAGCGGCGTATTGCCGACGGTTTGCTCGATAGTGGGGTAGGTAGGAGTGCTCATGCCGCCGATAATAACCGCCCCGGATCGGCCGAGGCGGTTTAGCCGCGCTGGCGCCAGGGACTCCCGCGCCGCCGGCCAGGCTAGCGGCCGGCAGCCGCCTTGGCGCGCGGCCCTCCCGCCGGCCTGGCCTCGGGCCTGGCGCCCGCGGCCGGCGCAGCCGGGCCGGCCGTCAGGCCGGCGGCCTGCAAGGATTGCATTTTCTTGAGGCCGATGCCGCTGACCCGCTCGGACAGGTCTTCGAGCGACAGGAAGCGGCCTCCCCGCTGGCGCTCTTCGATGATGACGCGGGCCGTGCGCGGCCCCACGCCGCGCACGGTTTCGAGCTGGTCGACGGTGGCGGTGTTGACGTCCAGCGCGTGGGCCGGCGCGGCAGCCAGCGCGCAACCGGCCATCACCAGCCAGCGCGCCAGCGGCTCGCTTGCCGGCTTGCGCCCGGCCGGCGCCTTGCCCGCCGGCGCGCGCGCCGCGGCGCCGGGCGGCCGCGGCCGCCACAGCCGGCCGCGGCCCACCAGCGGCCAAGCGGGAGCGCTTGCGCAACGCGCCACGGGATCGTGCAAAAACGGATTCATGCTGTGCTCCTTGGATGCGTGTCGGACGAACCGGTCGATCCGCCCCGCAGCCATCTTGCCCGCCCCGGCGTTCGCCGCGGCGGACGGTGCACGCAAACATCCACCCGGGCAACTACCCGGGGCAAATCCGCTACTTCAGGGCGCGCCAATAGCGCACGTATTCCGATACGCCAGTCTGTACATCGCGCATCGGCGCGCTGAAGCCGGCCGCCCGCAGCCGGCCGACGTCGGCCTGGGTGTAGCTCTGGTAGCGCCCTTTCAGATCATCCGGGAACGGGATATAGCGCAGCAGGCCTTTCTTGACCAGTTCGGCCAGCGGCAGCGCCGCCTCGCCGCGTTCGGCGCGCAGGGTATTGACCACCGCCGCGGCCACGTCGTTGAACGGCTGGGCACGCCCGGTGCCGCAGTTGAAAACGCCCGACTGGCCAGGGTTGTCGAGGAAATGCAGATTGACCGCCACCACGTCCTCGACCGAAATGAAATCGCGGCTCTGCCCGCCGTCCTCGTAGCCATCCCAGCCGGCGAACAGGCGCACATGGCCTTCGGCCAGGAACTGGTTCATATTGTGGAAGGCCACCGAAGCCATGCGGCCCTTGTGCTGCTCGTGCGGCCCGTACACGTTGAAATAGCGCAGCCCCACCACCTGGGCGGTCAGGCTGTCCATGCGCGTGCGCAGCACCTGGTCGAACAGCAGCTTGGAATAGCCGTACACATTGAGCGGATGTTCGTTGGCCGGGTCTTCCACATAGACCGACGAACCGCCGTAGACCGCGGCCGACGAGGCGTACAGGAACGGCACGCGCTCGGCCTGGCAGTACTCGAACAGTTCCAGCGTGACGCGGTAGTTGTTGTCCAGCATGTAGCGGCCGTTGCGCTCGGTGGTGTCCGAGCAGGCGCCCTGGTGCAGCACGGCACGCAAGGCCGGCAGGTTGCCGCCGCGCACGCGTTCGCGGAACTCGTCCTTGTCGAGATAGTCGGCGATGCTGCAATCGACGAGGTTGCGGAATTTGTCGCCGTCGGTCAGGTCGTCGACGGCGATGATGTCCTGGATGCCGCGCCGGTTCAGGCCGCGCACCAGGTTGCTGCCGATAAAGCCGGCCGCGCCGGTCACCACGATCATGTTGATTCTCCTGCAAGTTCTGCGGCGGTCACCACCGACGTGCCCAGCTTGCCGACCACGATGCCGCCGGCCCGGTTGGCCCAGCGCATCGCGTCGCCCCAGGACAGTCCCACCGCGCGCATGACGGCCAGGGTCGCCAGCACGGTATCGCCGGCGCCCGATACATCATAGACTTCGTGCGCGGCGGCGTCGGCATGGTCGCGCCCCGCGTCGGTAAAGAGGGTCATGCCCTGCTCGGACCGCGTCACGAGCAAGGCCTCCAGGTCCAGGTCGAGGCGCAGCCGCTGGGCGCGCTCGGCCAGTTCGTCCTCGGTTTTCCAGCGCCCGACCGCCTCGCGCATTTCGGCCCGGTTGGGCGTGACCAGCGTGGCGCCGCGATAGCGCTCGTAGTGGTCGCCCTTGGGGTCGACCAGCACCGGCAGGCTGTGGCCGACGGCGGCGGCGATGATGGATTCGACCCGGTCCAGCACGCCCTTGGCGTAATCGGACAGCACCACGATATCGTGCTGCGCCAGCTGCCGCGCCACGGCGGCGCTGATGCCGTCGAGCGCGGCCGGCTCGGGATGCTGCTCGAAATCCACCCGCAGCAGCTGCTGCTGGCGGCCGAGCACGCGCATCTTCAGCGTGGTCGGGTGCTCGGTGTCGGATACCAGATCGGTGCGCACGCCCTCTTCGGCGGCCATGCGCTCGATGCGGTGGCCGACCTCATCGGCGCCGACCACCCCGATCAGCGTCACCTGGGCGCCCAGCGCGGCCACGTTGCGCGCCACGTTGGCGGCGCCGCCCAGGCGGTCTTCGCGGCGCGCCACCCGCACCACGGGCACCGGAGCTTCCGGTGAAATCCGGTCGACTTCGCCGAACCAGTAGCGGTCGAGCATGACGTCGCCCACGACCAGCACGCGGGCGCGGGCGATGCGTTCAGCGGGGTATTGATTCATTCGAGTTCTTCCAGGCGGCGCGGCGCGTAGGTTTCCCAGGAATTGCAGCCGGGGCACTGCCAGTAAAAGCGGCGCGCCTGGAAGCCGCAACTGCGGCAGGCATAGCGGTCCAGGCGCTGGGTATGTTTATGGATGAGGCTGCGCAGCAGGGTCAGGTCGGCCCCGGTCACGGGCCCGGCGTCGGCGGGCGCGCCGGGCGAGGCCAATTCGGCCTCGAGCAGGCGGTCCAGGCCCAGCAGGGACGGATGATGGCGCAGCGCCTCGCGCGCGAACGCCCACGCGGGCGCCGAGCCCTGCTGCACGCGCAGCTCGCGGAACACCACGTTGAAGAGGTCCAGCGAGGCGTGCCGCTGGTACTGCTGCTGCAGCATCGCCAACCCGGCGGCGGCCTGGTCGGCCTGCCGGTAGTTCGTCAGCAGCGCCTCGGCCACCAGCCCGGCGAATTCGGGCGCCTGGGTGAGAATGGATTCGAGATACAGGCGCTCGCGCTTGGGATCGCTCTCGAGGGCGGCCAGGCGCGCGCGCAGCATGGCGGTGCGCACCAGCGACGCCTTGGCTGGCGCCGCGTTGCCGCGCTCGACCATGCCGGCGGCGTGGTCGGCCGCGTCCAGCGCGGCATGGGCGGCGTCGAAATCCACCGGCTTGGCCGTCAGCGCGGCCTGCGCCTGCTCGCAGTAGTAGTGCACGATCTGCGGCACGGGCTCGTCGACCAGCCCGTGCAAGGTCTTGACCGCCTCGATGGCGCGCGGCCAGTCGTGCTCGGATTCGTAGATACGGATCAGCGAACGCAGCGCGGGCAGCGCGTAGCGGGTGTCCTTGAGCTGCTCGAACGCCCCTTCGGCGCGGTCCAGCATGCCGGCCTTCAGGAAATCCTGCGCCAGTTCGTGCTGCGCGTGTTCGCGCTCGGCCACCGGCAGATCGGAGCGGCTCAGCAGGCTCTGGTGCACGCGGATGGCGCGCTCCATTTCGCCGCGCCGGCGAAACAGGCTGCCCAGGGCGAAGTGCAGCTCGGTGGTTTCGGGATCCAGCTTGGCGACCTCGACGAACGCGTCGATCGCCCGGTCGGGCTGCTCATTGAGCAGGAAGTTCAGGCCGCGGAAGTACGAATCGGGCAGCGTGCGCGTCTCGCGCAGCATCTGCCGGAAGTCAAAGCGCGCCGCCAGCCAGCCCAGCGCGAACAGCACCGGCACGAATATCAGCCACCAGGGTTCAAAATCCACAGCGCGGGCTCTCGGTAGGAAAAAGGGACACGGGCCCCGGGTTACAGCGGCGACATCGGCGCGACGGCCTCCGGCGTGACGACCGGCGGCGTACCGCTGGCGGCCGCCTGCAGGCGCTCGACCTCGCGGCGCAGGCGCAGGGCCTCGCGGCGGCGGCGCATGGCGGCGGGTACGGTCAGCAGCAGCCCGAACAGGGCCCCGACGACGAACACGACCAGCATGACGACGATCAGCGGCACGTCGTGCACCACGTAATCGGCGTAGAAAGTCACGGCGACGGGATTGGTGTTCTTGAGCGCGAACATCAGAACCGCCACAAACACGAGCAATCGCAGGGCCCAGACCAGGTAGCGCATGACGCATGCTCCAAAGAATTCAAGACGAGTAATTGTAAGCGGAAGCGGCGCCCTTGCCGCGCCCGGCGGCACATGCGCGGGCCGTCTTTTTCACCGCGCCGCGCCGCCGGCCCGAAAAAACAAAGCCCCTTGAACAAGCAAGGGGCTTTGCCGGTACAACGCCAACCACGCGGGACGCCCTGCGCGGCACATCAGTGCATGGCATGCATATCCATGACCGATTGCAGCGGGTCGGACGACCCGTTGGACGAGTCGTCGCCCTGATCGTTGCCAACCAGATCGACCCGCTCGCGCAGCTCCTTGCCGGCCTTGAAGTGCGGCACCTGCTTGCCAGGTACCAGCACTTGTTCGCCCGACTTCGGATTGCGCCCGATACGGGGGGAGCGCTGCGACAGCGAGAAGCTGCCAAACCCGCGGATTTCGATGCGCTGACCCGAGGCCAGGGCCTGGGTCATTGCATCGAGCATGGTCTTGACAGCGTAATCGGTGTCGCGGGCGGCCAGCTGAGGATAGCGGGCCGCCAACGCGGCGATCAGCTCCGACTTGGTCACGTCAACCGTCGTTGCGCTGTTGGTCCAGCTTGGCCTTGAGCAGCGCGCCCAGGTTCGTCGTACCCGACGAAGCGCTCGCCTCGGACATGCGCTGGATGGTTTCGGCCGTCTCGGCGTTATCGCGGGCCTTGATCGACAGCTGGATCGAACGCGCCTTGCGGTCGATGTTGACGATCATGGCTTCGATGTTCTCGCCAGCCTTCAGCACGGTGGTGGCGTCCTCGACGCGGCCCGAGGAGATCTCGGAAGCGCGCAGGTAGCCTTCCACGTCCACCGACAGGGTGATCACGGCGCCCTTGGGCTCGACCGACTTGATGGTGCCCGGAACAACGGCGCCCTTGTCGTGCGTGGCAACGAAGTTGTTGAACGGGTCGCCTTCGAGCTGCTTGATACCCAGCGAGATGCGCTCTTTGTCGGTATCGATGCCCAGCACCACGGCTTCCAGCTCGTCGCCCTTCTTGAAGTTGCGCACGGCTTCCTCGCCCGATTCCGTCCACGACAGGTCGGACAGGTGGACCAGGCCGTCGATGCCGCCGGGCAGGCCGACGAACACGCCGAAGTCGGTGATCGACTTGATGGCGCCGCGGACCTTGTCACCACGCTTGAAGTTGGTGGCGAACTCTTCCCACGGGTTCTGGCGGCACTGCTTCATGCCCAGCGAAATGCGGCGACGGTCTTCGTCGATTTCCAGGACCATGACTTCGACTTCTTCGCCCAGGGTCACGACCTTGCGCGGATCGACGTTCTTGTTGGTCCAGTCCATTTCGGACACGTGCACCAGGCCTTCGATGCCGGCTTCGACTTCGACGAACGCGCCGTAGTCGGTCAGGTTGGTGACCTTGCCGAACAGGCGGGTGCCCTGCGGATAACGGCGAGCCAGGCCCACCCACGGATCTTCGCCCAGCTGCTTGACGCCCAGGGAGACGCGGCTCTTTTCCTGGTCGAACTTGAGCACCTTGGCTTCGACTTCCTGACCCACTTGCAGGACTTCGGACGGGTGACGCACGCGGCGCCAGGCCATGTCGGTGATGTGCAGCAGGCCATCGATGCCGCCCAGGTCGACGAACGCGCCGTAGTCGGTGATGTTCTTGACCACGCCCTTGACCACCGCGCCTTCGTGCAGCGTCTCGAGCAGCTTCTGGCGCTCTTCGCCCATGCTGGCTTCCAGCACCTGGCGGCGCGACAGCACGACGTTGTTGCGCTTGCGGTCCAGCTTGATGACCTTGAATTCGAGGGTCTTGCCTTCGTACGGCGTGGTGTCCTTGACCGGGCGCAGGTCGACCAGCGAACCGGGCAGGAACGCGCGGATGCCGTTGGTCATGACGGTCAGGCCGCCCTTGACCTTGCCGGTGATCGTGCCGGTGACCAGCTCGCCGTTCTCGAGGGCCTGCTCCAGTTGCAGCCAGGCCGACAGACGCTTGGCGCGGTCGCGCGACAGGATGGTGTCGCCGTAGCCGTTCTCCAGCGAATCGATCGCCACCGAGACGAAGTCGCCGGGTTGAACTTCGAGTTCGCCCTGGTCATTGAGGAACTCTTCCAGGGGAATCAGCGCTTCGGACTTCAGGCCGGCGTTGACGACCACGAAATTGTGATCGACGCGCACGACTTCGGCACTGATGACCTCGCCGGACTTCATGTCCTGGCTCTTGAGGCTTTCTGCGAACAGGTCGGCGAAGTTTTCGCCGCCAACGATGGCGGAGGTGGAAACGGAAGACATTAGGTTGGAATCCATTTGGCCGGGATTGGCCGTTCAAAACACACCGCAACGGATTGCCCGCAGCAGTGGAGTGGTAAAACCTGCCGGCTTCGCCGGCCCTTGCGGGGTGTCCCGTGGGGGCTGGAGATTGGCCGTCAGGGCCTCAAACAGGTACTGAGGTACTGCCCAAACAACACGCGCCGTGGCTAGGCGCGCCAGAAATCCAGCACGGCCTGTACGGTCTGTTCGATGGTCAGGCCGGAAGAATCCAGCACATGCGCATCGGCAGCCGGGGCAAGCGGTGCCACCGCACGCTGCGTGTCGCGCGCATCGCGTTCACGCATATCGCGTAGCAGGTCATCTAGATTAGCAGAAATTCCCTTTTCGATCAACTGCTTACAGCGTCTTTGCGCGCGCGCCTCGACATCGGCCACCAGAAATATTTTCAGGGACGCATCAGGAAACACGACCGTCCCCATGTCGCGGCCGTCGGCGACCAGGCCCGGCGGCTGCCGGAAAGCCCGCTGGCGCTCCAGCAAGGCCTGACGAACGCCCGGGTAGGCGGCGATGCGCGAAGCGTAGTTTCCGACCTCTTCCTGGCGGATTTCGTGCCCGGCATCCCGCCCTTCCAGGTAGACATGCGGCCCGTCGAACCGTACGTCCAGCGCCTGGGCCACGGCGGCCACCGCCGGTTCGTCGGTGGCCGGCAGGCCGCGCCGCAACGCGGCCAGGGCGGTCAGCCGGTACAGGGCGCCGCTGTCGAGCACGTCCCAGCCCAGCTGCTTGGCCACCCGGTGCGCGATGGTGCCCTTGCCGGAAGCCGTGGGGCCGTCGATGGTGATGACCGGCGCGGCGCCGGCGGATGCGGAAATAGCCATGGGGCAGGCGCCGTTCAGTCCCGCGCGGCCAGCAGGCCCGCGTACACGTCGAAATAATCGGGGAAAGTCTTGCTGACGCAGCCCGGATCCAGGATGCGCACCGCAGCCGGACCGAACGCGGCCAGCGAGAAGCACATGGCCATGCGGTGGTCGTCCCAGGTGCCGATGTGAGCGTCGCGCCAGCCGCCGGGCGCCGGCGGCGCCACCTCCAGCCAGTCCGCCCCGCTTTGCACGCCCGCCCCCAGCTTCTCCAGCTCGGTGTGCATGGCGTGGATGCGGTCGGTCTCCTTGACGCGCCAGCTGCCGATGTTGCGCAGGCGGCATGGGCCGTCGGCGTACAGCGCCAGCGTCGCGGCCGTCATGGCGGCGTCGGGAATCAGGTTGAAGTCGGCGTCGAACGCCTTCAGGCGTCCGCCCTCGGCCACCCGCACGCCG
The DNA here is from genome assembly GCF_900636925.1 of Bordetella bronchiseptica. NCBI lineage: Bacteria > Pseudomonadati > Pseudomonadota > Betaproteobacteria > Burkholderiales > Alcaligenaceae > Bordetella > Bordetella bronchiseptica. The sequence goes on along the minus strand of NZ_LR134326.1, from coordinate 1,528,808 downwards.
CGCGTCTCGATCCAGCCCGGGCCATAGCGCACGTCGGCGCCCATCGCCGCCAGCGTCGCGGCGAACGCCACGTCGCCCTGGATGCTGTCCTCGCCCACGCCGGTGACGCGCACCGGCCCGCCGCCGATGGCGCCCAGGGCCAGGAAGTACGACGCCGTCGAGGCATCGCCCTCGATCGCCATGCGGCCCGGGCCGCGGTAGGCCGCATCGCGCGCGATCGTGAAGGCGCGCCAGCCGTCGCGCCGCACCGACACGCCAAAACGCGCCATCAGATTGAGCGTGATCTCGATATAGGGTTTGGAAATCAGCTCGCCCACCACCTCGATGGTGATGTCCTGGCCGCTGCGCCGAGCCAGCACGGGGGCGGCCATCAGCAAGGCGGTCAGGAACTGGCTGGACACCGAGCCCTCCACCCGCACCGGCCCGTCGACGCGAATGCTGCCGCCGCCGATGCGCAGCGGCGGATACCCCGCCTGCCCCAGATATTCGATCCCGGCGCCGAACTGGCGCAAGGCGTCGACCAGGTCGCCGATGGGCCGCTCGTGCATGCGCGGCACGCCGGACAGGCGGTAATCGCCGCCCATCAACGCCAGCGCCGCGGTCAGCGGCCGGAACGCGGTGCCGGCGTTGCCCAGGAACAGCTCGGCCTGTTCGGTCGGAAAGCGCGCCACGCCTTCGATGGTCACGCAGCCATCGGCCACCTCGCCCACCGATACGCCCAGCTGGCGCAACGCGGCCAGCATGACGCGGGTGTCATCGGAATCGAGCAGGCCCGTGATTTCGGTGCTGCCTTCGGCCAGCGCGGCCAGCAGCAATACCCTGTTGGAGATGCTCTTGGAACCCGGCAGGGCCACCTCGCCGCGCGCCAGGCGCGCCGCGGGCAGGTCGAGATATGCCAATCCGCTCATTTGGAATCCTTGCGCCAATTGCGCCGCGCGTGCGCCGCGCGCTCCAGCAAGGCCTGCAGGCCCGCGCCGTCGCCGGCGCCCAATGCCTGCTCGGCCTCGTCGAGCACCCGTCGCAGGGCCGCCAGCTCGGACTGCATGGCGGCCTGGTTGGACAAAAAGATATCGCGCCACATTTCCGGCGAACCGGCCGCGATGCGCGTGAAATCCCGAAAACCGCTGCCGGCCAGATCCATGCGCGCCTGGGCGTCATCGGAGCCGGCCACCTGGGCCATGTAGACGGCGGCCAGGAAGTGCGGCATGTGGCTGACCGAAGCCAGCAGCCGGTCGTGCGCCACGTCGTCCATCTCGACCACGTGCGCCCCGCATGCGTGCCAGCAGGCGCGCACGCGCGCCACCGATGCGGCCGCGTTCTCCGGCAGGGGCGTAAGCACTACCGCACGCCGTACGTACAGCCCCGCGTCGGCCGCCTCGGGCCCGGTGCGCTCGCCTCCGGCGATCGGATGCCCCGGCACGAAACAGGAAACCTGCTCGCCCAGCGCCTGACGCGCCGCCATGACGACCTGCGATTTGGTGCTGCCGGCATCGGTCAGCAGGCAGCCCGGCCGCAGATGGTCGCGCATGCGCGCCAGCATCGCGCCCAGCCCGCCCACCGGGGTGGACAGCAGCACCAGGTCTGCGCGCGCCGCCGCTTCCTCGGGCGAGACGGCCTCGTCGATCAGGCCCAGCTCGCGCGCACGCGCCAGCGACGCCGGGTTGCGGCCCACGCCGAGAATGGTGCCGACCTGCCCGGCGTGGCGCAACGCGGCGGCGAACGAGCCACCGATCAAGCCTACGCCGGCCACAGCCAGCACGGGGACCAGGGGCCCCTGCCCGTTTGCCGAATTGTTCGCGCTCATACCTGCAGAAAAACAATATGGCAGCGCCGGACGGACACACGCTCCGTCACGCCGGCCGCCTGGTGTGCGTCAACCACGCCGTGGCCCTATTGCGCCGGATACGAACCCAGCACCTTGAAGAAGGCCACCTGCGCCTGCAATGCCGCCAGTGCGCGGGCCACGTTCGCGTCATCGCGATGGCCCAGCACGTCGACGTAGAAATAGTATTCCCACTGGCCCGTGCGCGCCGGGCGCGATTCGAAGCGCGTCATGGAAACGCCGTTGGCCGCCATCGGCGCCAGCATGTCATAGACGGCGCCGGCGCGGTTGGGCACGGCCAGGATCAGGCTGGTCTTGTCCTTGCCGCTGCTCAATGGCTCGATATGGCCGACAGCCAGGAAGCGCGTGCGGTTCTGCGGATCGTCCTGGATGCCGGCGGCCACGACGCGCAGGTTCCAGGCCGGCGCGGCGACTTCGCCAGCGATGGCCGCGACCGTCGGGTCCTCGGCGGCCACGCGGGCAGCCTCGGAATTGCTGGCCGCCGCCACGCGATTGAGGTCCGGGTAATGGCGCGTCAGCCATCCCTGGCACTGTGCCAGCGCCTGGGGATGCGCCGAGATCGTCTTGATGCCGTCCATCGTGCCGGACTGGCTCATCAGGCAGTGGCGGATCACCAGCGAGCGCTCGCCCAGGATGGTCAGCGGCGTGTTCAGCAGCAGGTCCAGGCTGCGGTTGACCGCGCCCTCGGTGGAGTTTTCCACCGGCACCATGCCGACGTCGGCCTGCCCGGCCTCGACGGCACGGAACACCTCATCGAACGAGGGGCATGGCAGCTGCTGCACCGAATGGCCGAAATGCTCGAGCGCGGCCTGTTCGGAGAACGAGCCCTGCGGCCCGAGATAGGCCACGGTCATGCCGCGCTCCAGGCCGCGGCAGGCGGACATGATCTCGGTCCAGACGGCTGCCACGGCGGCCTTGGGGAACGGCCCCGGGTTGCTGTGCTGCAAGCGGCGGATCACTTCGGCTTCGCGCTCGGGGCGCAGCACCGGGCCATCCGCGTGCGCGGCGTGCTTGACCGAGCCCACTTCCTGCGCGGTGCGCGCGCGCTGCGACAGCAGGTCGAGGATCTGGGCGTCGATGGCGTCGATGCGGTCGCGCAGCGGCCGCAGCTTGTCCTGCAGGGAATCATCCATGGCGGCGCTCGAACTCCTTGAGGTAATCGATCAGGGCCTGCACGCCGGCCAGCGGCATGGCGTTGTAAATCGAGGCCCGCATGCCGCCGACGCTCTTGTGGCCCTTGAGCTGCATCAGGCCGGCCGCTTCCGCGCCTTGCAGGAAGGCATCGTTGAGGGATTCGTCGCGCAGCACGAACGGCACGTTCATGCGCGAGCGCACCGCTGGCTGCACCGGGTTGCGGTAGAACGCGGAGCCGTCCAGGTAGCCATACAGCAACTCGGCCTTGGCGCGGTTGGCCTCTTCCATGCCGCGCACGCCCCCGTGCGCCTTGATCCACTTGAACACCAGGCCCATCACGTAGATGGCGAAAGTGGGCGGTGTGTTGTAGCGCGAGTGATCGGCCGCCACGTTGGCATAGTCGAACGCCGACGGGCAGATCGGCAGCGCATGGCCCAGCAGGTCGCGGCGCGCGATGACCACGGTCACGCCGGCCGGGCCGGCGTTCTTCTGGGCGCCGGCAAACACCAGCCCCGCGCGCGCGATGTCCAGCGGACGCGACAGGAAATGCGAGGACACGTCGACCACCAGCGGCACGTCGGGCGCGCCCAGGCTGGCCGGATCGGGCCATTCGGTGAACTCGACGCCGCCTATGGTTTCGTTGCTGCACAGGTGCAGATAGGCCGAATCCTTGCGCACGCGCCAGGTATCGACCGGCGGCAGCCAGGTCCAGGAGGACTGGGCCTGGCCGTCGATCTCGGTGGCCTCGGCGGCGCTGGCCGCGATCTGCGCGTCGCCGTAGCGGCCCGCCTCCTTGTGCGAACGGGTCGACCAGTGGCCGGTCACCACGAAATCGGCCGCCGGCGTGCTGCGCCGGCCCATCAGGTTCATGGGCACGATGGCGTTTTCGCCCAGCCCGCCGCCCTGCATGAACATCACGGCGTAGTCGGCCGGAAGTCCCAGCAGTTCGCGCAGGTCGGCCTCGGCCTCGTCGCAGATCTGCACGAAGTGCTTGCCGCGGTGGCTCATTTCCATCACGGACATGCCGCTGCCGTGCCAGTCCAGCATTTCGGCGGCGGCTTGCTGCAGCACCGCCTCGGGCAAGGCCGAGGGGCCTGCCGAGAAATTCCAGGGGCGAGCCATCATTACTCCGTAGGTTCAGTCGGTTCAGAATCCTTGCCCTGGGCGCCGGTATCGTCGCCGCCTTGGTCGCCGCCCTCTTCGCCGAGATCTTCGCCGCCATCCTCGTCATCGGCGTCGGCATCGCTTTCGACCACGCGCCGCACGCCGGACAGGCTGCTGCCGTCATCGACGCTGATCAGCGTGACGCCCTGCGTGGCGCGGCCCATCTCGCGAATCTCGGCCACGCGGGTGCGCACCAGCACGCCGCCGGTGGTGATCAGCATGATCTCGTCGGACGGCATCACCAGCACGGCGCCGACCACGCGGCCGTTGCGCGAGCTGGTCTGGATGGCGATCATGCCCTTGGTGCCGCGGCCATGGCGGGTGTACTCGGTGATCGGGGTGCGCTTGCCGTAGCCGTTCTCGGTGGCGGTCAGCACGCTCTGGGTCTCGTCGCCGGCCACCAGCAGCGCGATGACGGTCTGGCCCTCTTCGAGCATCATGCCGCGCACGCCGCGCGCATTGCGGCCCATCGGACGCACGTCGTTCTCGTCGAAGCGCACCGCCTTGCCGGCGTCGGAGAACAGCATCACATCGTGCTTGCCGTCGGTCAGGTCGGCGCCGATCAGGTAATCGCCGTCATCCAGGTCGACGGCGATGATGCCGGCCTTGCGCGGGTTCGAGAAGTCGGACAGCGGGGTCTTCTTGACCGTGCCGCGCGACGTCGCCATGAAGACGTAGTGGTCTTCGCTGAATTCCTTGACCGGCAGCACCACGGTCACCTTCTCGCCGTCGGCCAGCGGGAACATGTTGACGATGGGCTTGCCGCGCGAGTTGCGCGTGCCCTGCGGCACCTCCCACACCTTCAGCCAGTACACCCGGCCCCGGTTGGAGAAGCACAGCAGGTAGTCGTGCGTATTGGCGATGAACAGCTGGTCGACCCAGTCGTTCTCCTTCATGGCCGTAGCCTGCTTGCCGCGTCCGCCGCGCTTTTGCGAACGGTACTCGGACAGCGGCTGGCTCTTGATGTATCCGCCATGCGACAGGGTGACCACCATGTCCATCGGCGTGATCAGGTCTTCGGTATCGAGCTCGGTGGCGTTGACTTCGATTTCGGCGCGGCGCGTATCCTTGGCCGAGGTCGAGAACTCGGCCTTGATGGCCTGCAGCTCTTCGCTGATGATCGTGGTGATGCGCTCCGGGCGGGCCAGGATGTCGAGCAGGTCGGCGATGGTGGCCATCACGTCCTTGTACTCGCCGATGATCTTGTCCTGCTCCAGGCCGGTCAGGCGTTGCAGGCGCATGTTGAGGATTTCCTGCGCCTGGGTCTCGCTCAGCCGGTAGTTGCCATCGCCCTGCAGGCCGTACTCGGGCGCCAGGTCGTCGGGGCGGAATGCCGCGACGCCGCCGGCGGCGTCGCCGTCGACGCGGGCCAGCATTTCACGCACCAGCGACGAATCCCAGGAACGCGCCATCAATTCCTGGCGCGCCACCGGCGGGGTGGGCGCCGCCTTGATGATGGCGATGAAGTCGTCGATGTTGGCCAGCGCCACCGCCAGGCCTTCCAGCACGTGGCCGCGTTCGCGCGCCTTGCGCAGCTGGAACACGGTGCGGCGCGTCACCACTTCGCGGCGATGCTGCAGGAAGTACTCGATCAGCTGCTTGAGGTTCAGCAGGCGCGGCTGGCCGTCGACCAGCGCCACCAGGTTCATGCCGAAGGTGTCCTGCAGCTGCGTATTCTTGTACAGGTTGTTCAGCACCACCTCGGGCACTTCGCCGCGCTTGAGCTCGATGACCAGGCGCATGCCGTCCTTGTCCGACTCGTCGCGGATGTCCGAAATGCCCTCGATCTTCTTGTCGTTGACCAGCTCGGCGATGCGCTCCTGCAGGGTCTTCTTGTTGACCTGGTAGGGAATCGCGTCGACCACGATGGCCTGGCGGTTGCCCTTCTCCATGTCCTCGAAGTGGGTCTTGGCGCGCATGATGACGCGGCCGCGCCCGGTGCGGTACCCCTCGCGAACGCCCGTGATGCCGTAGATCACCCCGCCCGTGGGAAAGTCCGGCGCCGGGATCAGTTCGATCAGCTCGTCGATCGAGCATTCCGGATTGCGCAGGCAATACAGGCAGCCGTCGACCACTTCCTGCAGGTTGTGCGGGGGAATGTTGGTGGCCATGCCCACGGCGATACCCGAGCTGCCGTTGACCAGCAGGTTGGGCAGGCGCGAAGGCAGCAGCAGGGGCTCCTGTTCGCTGCCGTCGTAGTTGGGCCCGAAGTCGACCGTTTCCTGGTCGATATCGGCCAGCAACTCGTGCGCGATCTTGGCCAGGCGGATTTCGGTGTAGCGCATCGCCGCGGCGTTGTCGCCGTCGATGGAGCCGAAGTTGCCCTGGCCGTCGACCAGCATGTAGCGCATGGAGAAGTCCTGCGCCATGCGGACGATGGTGTCGTATACCGACTGGTCGCCGTGCGGGTGGTACTTACCGATGACGTCCCCGACGATACGCGCGGACTTCTTATAGGCACGGTTCCAATCGTTGTTCAGTTCGTGCATCGCGTACAGCACGCGGCGATGCACAGGCTTGAGACCGTCACGCACGTCTGGCAGCGCGCGCCCCACGATCACGCTCATCGCGTAATCAAGATAGCTACGGCGCATCTCTTCTTCCAGCGATACCGGAAGCGTCTCCTTGGCGAAGGAATCCATATATATAGGCGACAGAATCGTATGTAAGGATGAACCCGAGCCGGGTAAACAGGAAATTCTATCATTCGATCCTTTTTGCCTCCTTTGGGGCCGCCCCGGCGGGCTTGCTTGCGCGCTTCCCCGCCTTGTTGCCAAAAACCAACATGATCAAGGCGGCGAGCCCTGAAATGCTCAATATCCACGGTCAATGCAACGGTCTAGGGCAGCCAAAGCCACCCAAATGCCTTAAGATTGTTTCCAGCACGCAGGAGACCCAGTAGCGATCCTTTGAACCTGTTCTTGGCGTTGCTATACTGGCCCCGTTTTCCTGATATGCGGCGGGGGTTCGCTGCGAGTCACTTATCCAGCTTCAAGCTCAACGAGGAGAAACATGAACAAACCCTCCAAATTCGCTCTGGCGCTCGCCTTCGCCGCTGTTACGGCCTCTGGTGCAGCTTCCGCGCAAACCGTGGACAACTGGCGCAATCCGTTTGGCGACGTTTGGAAGAACGGCACCAATGAACTGTGCTGGCGCGATGCGTTCTGGACCCCGGCTACCGGCATCCCCGGTTGCGACGGCGTTCCGGTCGCTCAGAAGGAAAAGCCCGCTCCCATGGCCGCCAAGGTCGTGTTCAATGCTGACACCTTCTTCGACTTCGACAAGTCGACGCTGAAGCCGGAAGGCCGCCAGCTGCTGGATCAAGTCGCCCAGCAAGCCGGCACGATCGATCTGGAAACGATCATCGCCGTTGGCCACACGGACTCGATCGGCACCGAAGCCTACAACCAGAAGCTGTCCGAGCGCCGTGCCGCTGCGGTCAAGACCTACCTGGTCAGCAAGGGTATCGACCCCAACCGTATCTACACGGAAGGCAAGGGCGAACTGCAACCGATCGCTTCGAACAAGACGCGTGAAGGCCGTGCCCAGAACCGTCGCGTGGAAATCGAGATCGTCGGTAGCCGCAAGAACTAATTGCAGCGCTAGCCGCTACAATGAGGGGGCCTCGCATAGCGAGGCCCTTTTTTCTTGCCGCGCCCTTCCGGCGCGGCATGCCGTACCCTTATATAGAGCCGGTCGGCCCGCCGACCCCCGCGCCCATGACGACAGCCACCCAATCCAGCGCCCCCGGCGTCAACGTCGACCAAGCCGAGGTCGAGAAATTCAGCGCGCTGGCCGCCCGCTGGTGGGACCCGGAAAGCGAATTCAAGCCGCTGCATGCCATCAACCCGCTGCGCCTGGGCTGGATCCAGGAGACCGCCGGCAGCCTGAGCGGCAAGCGCGTGCTGGACGTGGGCTGCGGCGGCGGCATCCTGTCCGAGAGCATGGCCGTGGCCGGCGCGCAGGTCACCGGCATCGACCTGGCCGAGAAATCGCTCAAGATCGCCCGCCTGCACGGGCTGGAGTCCGGCGTGAAGGTCGATTACCGCGCCGTGCCCGTCGAGGAACTGGCCGCCGAGCAGCCGGGCCAGTACGACGTGGTGACCTGCATGGAAATGCTCGAGCACGTGCCGGATCCGGCCTCCGTCGTGCGGGCCTGCGCCGCGCTGGCCAAGCCCGGCGGATGGGTGTTCTTCTCCACCCTGAACCGCAACCCCAAGTCATTCCTGTTCGCCATCGTCGGCGCCGAATACGTTCTGCGCCTGCTGCCGCGCGGCACCCACAGCTACGACAGCTTCATCAAGCCCAGCGAACTGGCCGCCAGCGCGCGCCAGGCCGGCCTGGAACCCACGGGCATGCGCGGCATGGAGTACAACCCCATTACCCAGGTCTATTCGCTGTCGGCCAACACCTCGGTCAACTACCTGATGTCCACCCGCAAATGAGCGCCCTCATCCTGTTCGATTTCGACGGCACCCTGGCCGATACGGCCCCCGACCTGGCCGCCGCCGCCAACCGGCAACGCACTCGCAAGGGCCTGGAGCCCATGCCCTACGAAGCGCTGCGGCCGATGGCTTCCCAGGGCGCGCGCGGCCTGCTGCGCGCCGCGCTGGGCCTGTTGCCCGACCATCCCGACTACGAGCCGACGCGGCTGCAGTTCCTGGAAGACTATGCGGCCGAATCCACCGTGCACAGCCGCCTGTTCCCGGGCATCGCCGACCTGCTCGAGGATATCGCCCAGCGCGGCCTGTCCTGGGGCATCGTCACCAACAAGGTCACCTACCTGACGCTGCCCATCGTCGAACACCTGGGCCTGACGCGCGACAGCGCGGTGCTGGTCTGCGGCGACACCACCGCCCACGCCAAGCCGCATCCCCTGCCCCTGCTGCACGCGGCCGAGCAGGCCGGCTTCGAGGCCGGGCGATGCGTCTACGTGGGCGACGACCTGCGCGACATCCAGGCGGCCCATGCGGCCGGCATGCCGGCGGTGGCGGCGGCCTACGGCTACGTTGGCATGGAAGAGGACGTCACGACCTGGCAGGCCGAGGCGTGCGCCGCTTCGCCGCGCGAACTGTGGTCCGCCATCGAACCCTTGCTGCCCACGCGCGCCACGGCCTGATCTTCGGCGACGGCCGGCGCGGGCCTCATGCCCGTGCCGGCGCCACACCCGGCCACTGATTGTTCCATCCATGCGAACAGTCATGCCGAGATTCCCGTCTTTATCCCGTCACCGCATTCCTCTAGCGTAACGTTCCTGCGCCGGCGCCGCCCAGCCGCCGGCGCGTCCAACCGTTCCCCCCCCAACGCGCCCGCCTCGCCGGTGCGCGGAGAATCCTATGTTGTTGCCCATCATTCTGCTGTCCGCGGCAGGCTTTACCATTCTGACCACGGAATTCCTGATCGTCGGCCTGCTGCCGCCCCTGGCGCGCGACCTGCAGGTCACCGTGTCGCAGGCCGGCCTGCTGGTATCGCTGTTCGCCTTCACGGTGGCCGCCGCCGGCCCGGTGCTGACCGCCCTGCTGGCCAATCTCGAGCGCAAGCGCCTGTTCGTCTGGGTGCTGGTGCTGTTCGGCCTGGCCAATGCCCTGGCCGCCGTCTCGCCCAACATCTGGGTCATGGCGTTCGCCCGCTTCGTGCCCGCCCTGGCGCTGCCCGTGTTCTGGTCGCTGGCCAGCGCCACCGCCGTCGAGCTGGTCGGCCCCGCCTATGCGGGGCGCGCCATATCCATCATCGGCTTCGGCATCGTCGCCGCCACCGTCCTGGGCATTCCCATCGGCGTGCTGATTTCCGACGCCTTCGGCTGGCGCGCCGCCTTCGCGGTGCTGACCGCCGTGGCCTGGGCCAAGGCCCTGCTGCTGCTGGCCTACTTTCCCAAACCCAGGACGGGGCGCCAGAACCAGCGCCTGAGCACCCAGCTGCGCATCCTGCGCGACCCCAGGCTGCTGGGCCATGTGATGCTGTCCCTGCTTGTCTTCACCGGCATGTTCACCGCCTACACCTACCTGGCCGACATGCTCGAGCGCCTGGCCGGCTTCGACGGCAAGGTGGTGGGCTGGACCATGATGGCCTTCGGCGGCGCCGGCATATTGGGCAACTGGCTCGGCGGGCGCCTGGTCGACCGCAGCCCGCTGGGCGCCACCATCCTGTTCAGCCTGATCATGACCGCCGGCCTGCTGTTCGTCGCCCAGGCCATGCAGGCGCCGTACTGGCTGGCGCTCGCGCTGGCGCTGTGGGGCGTCGCCCAGGCCGCGCTGCTGACGGTCTGCCACGTGCGCGTCATCAAGGCCGCCCCGCAGGCGCCGGCCTTCGCCGCGTCGTTGAACATCTCGGGCGCCAACATCGGCATTGGCCTGGGCGCAGCCGTGGGCGGCCACTTCATCGACAGCCGCGGCCTGGCGTCCCTGGGCACGGTCGCAGCCGTCATCGTCCTCGCGGCGGTGGGCCTGGCCATCGCGCTGGTGCTGTCGCGGCGCCCGTCCACGCCCCACCCGGCGGCGCCCGCGCCGGGCGTCGAACCGTGAAGGCGCGCGGGCCGAATTAACGGTACAATGGGTGTCAACCTTGGGGCCGATCCGGATTCGACGTGGGTCATGAAACAGCTCAGGGCATGCCGAGCACCAGTAAGCTCGTTAATCCACTGGAACACTACAAACGCCAACGACGAGCGTTTCGCTCTCGCCGCTTAAGCGGTGAGCCGCTGCACTGATCTGTCCTTGGGTCAGGCGGGGGAAGGCAACTTCCCAGGGGGCAACCCCGAACCGCAGCAGCGACATTCACAAGGAATCGGCCACCGCTGGGGTCACACGGCGTTGGTTTAAATTACGTGAATCGCCCTGGTCCGGCCCGTCGATCGGCTAAGTCCAGGGTTAAATCCAAATAGATCGACTAAGCATGTAGAACTGGTTGCGGAGGGCTTGCGGACGGGGGTTCAATTCCCCCCGGCTCCACCAATTACAAGGGCTCGGATAATCTCCGGGCCCTTTTTCTTTCCGGACAGCGCCCGCCCCCGGCTTGGACGAGTTCCTGCGCCGCGAACCGGCGAGCGGCCGTCCGCGGCTCCTGCCCTAGCCCATGCGCTGGCGGATCGCGCGCCGGAAGTGGTCTGCCAGCGTAGTGTGGTGGTCCGGACTGCTCAGCAGCGCCAGGCCCGTACGGAATCGCGAGCCTGGGGCAAGCGGACGGAACGCCACGCGGTAGCCGACACGGCCCACGATGGATTGCGGAACCAGCGCGATGCCGGCGCCCATTTCCACCAGCGCCAGCACGGTGGCGGTCTGCGTGGCCATGTGATTGGCGATGCGAGGCATGATGCCCTGGGCCTGGAAGCCCTCGAGCATGAGCGCGCGCAAGGGCGGCGAATGTTCGCGCGGCGGCAGCAACAGCGGCTCGTCGGCCAGGTCGCGCAGCGAGATTTCCCCGGCCGCGACCAACGCATGGTCGTGCGGCAGCGCCACGCAGAAACCGTCCTCGTCCACCAGCTCGAGCTCCAGGCCCGGAAACGCGTCCAGCGGATAGCGCACGATGCCCAGGTCGAACGTCCGATTGTGCAGGCCTTCGACAATGCGATCGGTGGTGGCCTCGTACAGTTCGACGTGGACGCCCGGGTGGGCGCGCTGCAGTTGCGGCAGTGCCTGCGGCAGCAGGCGATAGGGGGCGCTGCCGACGAAGGCCAGCCGCAAGGTGCCGACGTCGCCGCTCGCGGCGTCCCGGGCGAGGAACGGCAGCCTTTCGGCGTGCCGCAGGATCTGCATGGCTTCGGGCAGCAGCAGCGCGCCGGCCTCGGTGAGCGTGACGCCTCGCCGTCCGCGCACGAACAGCCTGGCGCCCAGCCTCGACTCCAGCTGCGCGATGGAGACCGACAGCGCCGGCTGCGCGATATGAAGCTGTTCGGCGGCGCGGCGCAGGTTCAGTTCGGTGGCGACAACGCAGAAGTGGCGCAGGCTCTTCAGGTTCATGCTTGCCACGAAATCAGCCATATCGTTTTTATTATCAAATCAACTAAAAATAGTATTTTACTCATTATGGCTGCGTATCTAAGCTCTCGTTGATCCACCGAACCGGCCCGCTCCGGATCCGATATCGATAACGACAGGGGGAGACATGAATCGTAGACATGCACTGAAGGTCCTGGGCGCGGCAGCCCTGCCCGCGCTGGGCTGGCCGATGAGCGCCATGGCTGGCGAGTTTCCGCAAAAGCCCATCCGGTTCATTTCGCCCAGCCCGCCCGGCGGCGTGACGGACTTCCTGCCGCGCCTGCTGGGCCAGGAGATGAGCAAGATCCTGGGCCAGCCGGTGGTGATCGAAAACCGCACGGGCGGCAACCAGACCATCGCGACGAATTACGTCGCCAAGGCGGCCCCGGACGGATACACCATCCTGCTCGCCACGTCGGGCGCGCTGGCGGTCAACCCGCATCTGATCGCCGACATTCCCTATCAACCCCTGACGGACTTCGAGCCCATTTCCATGCTGGGCGGGGTCGCCTCGGTGGTGATGGCAACGCACGCGTCGGACGCCCGGACACTGGCGCAACTGCTCGAAGCCGGCCGCGGGAAGGGACGCAAGCCCGCATTCGGCCATACGGGCATCGGCACCTCTCCGCACCTGGTGCTCGAGGCGCTGAAGCAGGAAGCCGGCATCGACATCGTGGACGTTCCATACAAGGGAACGCAGCAGTTGTTCACCGATGCCAAGGGCGGGCAGTTCGAGTTCCTTTGCAACAACATCGGGCCGTCCCTGCCGCTGATCAGGAACGGCGACCTGCGCGCGCTGGCCGTCACGAGCCGCAAGCGCTCGCCGGCGCTGCCCGACGTTCCGGCCATAGCCGAAACGCTGCCGGGATTCGAGGTTCTCGGGTGGATGGCTGCCTACGCCCCGGCGGGAACGCCGGCGGACGTCATCGACAGGCTGGCCGCCGCGCTGCACGCCTCCCTCGCCACGGACGAGGTGCGCAAGGCGCTGGCCAATTTCGCCATCGACGCCATGCCGACGAGTCCGCAGGAAGCGAAAGACTTTCTCGCGGCCGAGTACCGCCGGTGGGGAGAGGTGGTGCGGCGCTCCGGCATCCGGATCTAGCGGCGGGACCATATACAACAGGAGGGGCAACAGCATGCAGGAATATCGATTGGTGGTGTTTACCAACCCGACGCAGGGCATGGAAGATCAGTTCGATGAATGGTATGTGAACCAGCATCTTCCCGACGTGCTGGCCGTGCCGGGGTTCAAGGCGGGGCAGCGCTTCGAGCTGGAGCAGGAACAGCTGAAGGCCGGCCCGCATCCATGGCGCTTCATGACGGTGTTCGACATCGAGACCGATGACTTGCGCCACACATTCGACACCCTGATCAGCCGCGTCAATACCCCTTTGATGCCCATGTCCCCCTCTATCGCGGAACATCGGATTGCCTACGCCTACAAGGCCGTGACGCCCAAGGTGCAGGCGAGGCCGCACGGACAGCAGCCGAAATAACAGGTTCCGGCCCAGCCCCGACCCGCATCGCGCGGCGCGGGGACCTGCCGGAGGATGGAGACAGACATGACGAGACACGCTCTGGCCTATGTGGCGGGCGCCTATGAACATCCCCTGCGCCATGCGCCGGACAAGTCCGTGGCGCAATTGCATGCGGAGAGCGCGCGCGGCGCGCTGGACGACGCCGGCCTGAGTTTCGCCGACGTGGACGGGTATTTCTGCGCCGGCGACGCCGGCCTGGGGCCCGCCTATATGGTGGACTACCTGAACCTGACGCTGCGGCATGTGGACGGCACCGAGATCGGGGGCGGCTCCTATCTTGCGCAGATCGGCCACGCCGCCCATGCCATCGCCGCTGGCAAGTGCTCGGTGGCCCTGATCACCCTCGCCGGACGCCCGCGCAGCGAGGGCCAGGCCACGGGTACCGAGCCGCGCATCCCGGGCCCGGACCGGCCCTCGGCGCCATGGGACTCGGCATACCGCTGGACGATAGGCACCATCTACGGGAATTTCGCGCGCCGCCACATGCACGAATACGGCACGACCAGCGAGCAACTGGCATGGGTCAAGGTCGCCGCCTCGCATCATGCGCAGCACAACCCCAACGCGCTGCTGCGCAAGGTCTATACGGTGGACGACGTGCTGGGCTCGCCGATGGTGGCCGACCCGCTGCACCGGCTGGACTGCTGCGTCATCACCGACGGCGGCGGCGCATTGGTGATCGTGGCGCCCGAAGTGGCGCGCAGCCTGAATCGGCCGCGCATCAAGGTGGTGGGCCACGGCGAGACCATCCGCACCAACAACGGCGGCCACCATGAAGACCTGCTGGTGACGGGCGCCGCCCGCTCGGCGCCCGCGGCGTTCGCCCAGGCTGGCGTGACACCGGCGGATATCAAATATGCGTCCATCTACGACAACTTCACCATCATGGTCATCATGCAACTGGAAGACCTCGGCTTCTGCCCCAAAGGCGAAGGGGGACGCTTCGTGGCCGACGGCAACCTGATATCCGGCGTGGGACGGCTGCCTTTCAATACCGACGGCGGCGGACTGTGCAACAACCATCCGGCCAATCGGGGCGGCATGACCAAGGCGATCGAGGCCGTGCGCCAGCTGCGCGGCGAGGCGCATCCGGCCGTACAGGTGAAGAACTGCGACCTGGCCCTGGCGGCCGGTCCCGGCGGGGTCTATGGCATCGGCCATTCGCACACCACCGTCATTTTCGAGCGGGAGGATTGACAGATGCATATCAGCGAACAGGCGTGCGGCTGGCAGGCCGACCCCTACGCCCTTGCATATCCGGAATCGGCGCCGTTCTGGCAGGCGGCCGAAACCGGCACGCTGCTGTTGCCCCAGTGCGTCCGGTGCGAATGCTTCCATTGGCACCCCCGCGCGTTCTGCCCTTTCTGCAAGGCCCCGGACCCTCGCTGGACCGCATCGAGCGGCCAGGGCGAGATCTTCAGCTTCAGCGTGGCGCGTACCGCGACACCCTACGTCGTGGCCTACGTCAGGCTGGCCGAGGGCCCGTTGATGCTGACCAATATCGTCGACTGCGACCCCGACGGCGTGCGCATCGGCCAGCGCGTCAGCGCCCGCTTCCGCCCGACGCAGCAAGGCCGGCTGCTGCCGGTGTTCGCCCCGGCGCACGATCACGACAAGGACTAGAGACATGCATTCCGGAAATCGCATCACCCGTCGCAGTTTCATGCTGGCCGCGGGGGCCCTGGGCCTGGCCCTCGCGGGCGCCGCCCAGGCGGCCGCGTTCCCGCAGCGCCCTGTCGCGATGATCGTGCCCTTCCCGGCCGGAACGGCCGTCGACGTCGTGGCCCGTTTCCTGGCGACCCGGCTCACGCAGCAGTGGAACCAGTCGGTCTACGTGGAAAACCGCGTGGGCGCCGATGGGCTGATCGGCACGGTGGCCGCCAGGATGGCGCCCGCCGATGGCCACACCATCCTGTACACCGGCCCGCCCTTTCTCTTCGTGCCGGATCTCAACTCGCAGGCAGACTACGACCCGCTGAAGGATTTTCGGCCGGTCGCACGCGTGACCGCGCCGGTCTACATGCTGGCGGCGACCAAGAGCGCGCCCTACAGCACCTTCCGGGAGATGGTGGAAACGGCAAAGCGCACCGGCGGCCAGCTGGATGTCGGCACTGTCGGCGCGCACGGCACCGCCACGGCCGCGGGGATGGCCAGGGCGGCCGGCGTCGACATCAACATCATCAACTACAAGACCACGGCGCAATTGATCAGCGACAGCATCGCCGGGCACGTTCCCATGGTCCTGTCCGCGCTGGGGTCGCTGAACACGCTGACGCACAACGGCTCGCTGAAGGCCCTGGCGGTCAGCGGGCCGCAGCGATCGATCATCGCGCCCGAGGTTCCCACCGCCATGGAGGCCGGCGCAAAGGATTTCTCGGTGGTCTCGTGGAACGGCGCATTCGTGCGCACCGGCACCCCGGACGCGGCCGTGGATGCCATTGCCCAGGCCATCCACAAGGCGACGCTGAGTCCGGACTTCATCGAATTCTGCCGCGCCCAGGGCCTGGAGCCGGCATTCGAGGACGGCCAGGCGTGGCTCAAGACCTTGCCGGCCGAACGTAGCTATTTGAACGGGCTGCTGCGCCAAAGCGGCCTGCTGGCGGCAAAGTGAGAACGGCATCCATGCAAGCAGCAAACATCTGGCCGGCCATCGACGCCGAAGCCGAAATCGGTGACATCCGGCAATGGACGACCGGCGCGGTACTGGCGCGCCGCGCCGAGCGCTGCCCGGACCGGGTTTTCCTGCGCTTTGCGCCGGACGGCCGCAGCTATACCTTCGCGGACCTGCACCGCCGCACCAACGGTATCGCCCAGGCGATGATCGGCTACGGCATCGCCCAGGGCGAGCACGTCGCCATGCTGTCGCCGAACTGCCCGGAATGCCTGCTCGGCAATCTGGCGCTCGGCAAGATGGGCGCCGTATCGGTACCGATCAACACCAATGCCAAGGCGTCGCTGCTGGAGTACTACCTCACGCATGCGGATTGCGTGACCGCGATCGTGGCCGACGCCTGCATGGAAGCGTTTGCGGCGGTGGCCCCGCGCCTGGCGCAACTGCGGCGAGTGCTGGTCATCGGCGATGCCGCGAACGCCCGCCGGATGCTCGAGGGCCTGCCGCTGGCGGTCGAGCCCTTTCCCGCGGACGCCGCGAGCGACGAGGCGGTGAGCAATGACGTGCGCTTCACCGACCTGGCCTATCTCATGTTCACCTCGGGCACCACGGGACCGTCGAAGGCCATCATGATTCCGCACGGGGCGGCCTGGCACTGGGGCAAGCACAGCGTGCACTACCGCTACTTCCTGCCCGAAGACGTCGACTACGTCTGCATGCCGCTGTTCCACGCCAATGCGCTGCTGCTCAGCTGCACGACCGCGATCGTGGCCGGCACCTCGGTGGTGCTGGACGAACGCTTCTCCGCCTCGCGCTTCTGGGAGCGCGTACGCGCCTTCGGCGTGACACGCTTCAACGCCATCGGCGCCATCGGCAATTTCCTCTGGTCGCAGCCGGCCTCGCCAGTCGATCTCGAGCACAAGGTGCGTATTTGCTCGCTGGCGCCCCCGCCGCCCTTCGTGCACGATTTCGAGCGCCGCTTCGGCCTGCGCGTGATCGCGGGCTACGCCCTGAGCGACTACGGTTTCGGCGCGTCGCTCTCGCCCGATGCGCCGCCCGAGAAGTCGCTCAGCCTGGGCAGGACCTGCGAAGGCGTCGCGATACGCGTGGTCGACGAGGACGACCTGACCCTGCCGGCAGGCCAGGTCGGCGAGATCGTGATGCGCATCGAACAGCCAGGCGCCGCGCCGCTGGGCTACTACAAGATGCCGGAAGCCACGCTGGCGGCCTGGCGCAACCTCTGGTTCCATACCGGGGACCGCGGCTACTTCGACGCCGACGGCTATCTCTACCTGACCGATCGCAAGAAGGACATGATCCGCCGCCGCGGCGAGAACATCTCGTCGTACGAAGTCGAATCCGTGATCGCCCTGCATCCCGCCGTGCTGCAGGTGGCGGTCTATCCGCTGCAGTCGGAGCACAGCGAGGACGAAGTGGCCGTCACGGTCATGCTCAAGGACGGCCAGGCCCTGGATCCGGACGAACTGGTCGCCTTCTGCCAGCAGCAGATGGCGGCGCACATGGTGCCGCGCTTCGTCGAATTCGTGGACGCGATGCCGCTGACGCCCACCAACAAGATAGAGAAATACAAGATAAAGGAGCGCGCGCAGGCGGATCGCTCACGGCTATGGGACCGCGAAGGCACGCCGGGCGCGCGGCCCGGACCGTAAGACGGGGGGCCGGAATCCGCCGGACGGGCCGGGCGGGGGCCGGCCCGCCTGCCCTATACTGGCGCCTGCCTACCAGACCCGACAGCTCCGGCGTGAAACTCAAGCCAGCCCCCAACTCGATATTCGCCATCCTCCTGCGCTCTTCGTGGTGGATCAGCGCCGCCATCGCGCTCGTCCTGATCGCCAGCGCGCTGGCATCCACACGGCCGACGTTCACCGCGGTCCTGTTCTTCGCCGCCTTGCCCTTTCTCGTCATTGCGGCCATGGCGGCCTGGAAGCAACGCAACGTCCCTTCGGCCGCCCGCGTCGAACGCGCCACGAACGCGGCGCGCGCCATGCCCTGGGAAACATTCTCGAAAGTGCTGCAGGAAGGCTTGCGCCAGGACGGCTGCGAGGTCACCGTGCTGCAGGGCGGGCCGGCCGACTATGTGTTGCGACGCAAGAACCGGCTGGCCGTGGTCGGCGCAAAACGCTGGAAAGCCTCGCGCGTCGGCGTGCAGGCGCTGCAGGAGCTGAACGCCGTCCGCGAGACCCACGGCGCGCACGACGCCATCTACGTCACCATCGGCGAGATCAGCGCGCCGGCGCTGGCGTACGCGAAGGCCAACCAGATCCAGTTCATGGCCGAGGCCGAACTGACGCGCCTGTTGCCGCAGCTGTCGACATAGCGCGCCGCCCGAACGCGGGCCGGGTCAGAATTCGCCGGCGCGGGCGGCCGCCCCGGTTTCCATTGCGCCCGGCATGGCGGCCGCGCACTCGATCAGCGCGTTCTTCATGTCCATGATTTCCGCGATGTCGCCCTTGGTGCGGCGCCACACCACCGAAATCGGCGGTAGCGGAACCCGCGGGTTGACGGGCAGCACATGCAGGCGGCCGCCCTGCTGCAATTCGGCCGCCACCGAGGCAGGACATATGCCGAGGAAATTGCTTTTCTGCACCAGGGTCAGGCGCGAGGCCGAGGTAAGCCATTCCACTTTCGGCACGGGCGGCCGCAGCCCTGCGCTGACGAACTCCTCTTCGATCAATTTGCCGGTGATGGAGGTCGACGGCGGCAGCACCCAGTCGTACTGCGTCAGCATGTCCAGGGTGACCGTGTCCACCGCGCTCAGCGGATGGTCCGTGCTGCATACGATGGCAATGGCTTCCTCATAGAGGACCGCGCTGTCGAAATTGCGCGCGCCGGCCAGGCCCGCGTGGCTTTCCAGCAAACGGGTGACCGCGATATCGATGGCGCCCTGGTCCAGCGCGTCGAGCAGCTGCCGCGACGTGCCCTCGGCAATCCGTACGCGCGACCTGAAGCCGGCGCCGAACAAGCGCACCAGCGTCGTGGGCACAAGGGTATGCAGGCAACGCGGCAGCGCGCCGAGGTCGATCGACACACCCTGGCGATGCTCCAGCTCAGCCACGTCGGCCTGCATCTCGTGCAGCTCGCGCAGGATGACCCGCACGCGGCCCACCAGCACATCGGCAAACGGATTCGGCCGCATGCCCCGCCTGCCTCGCTCGAACAGCGTCACCCCGAACGTGGACTCGACTTCGCGCAGCATCTGGCTGGCGGCCGGCTCGCTCAGGTGCAGGCCCTCGGCCGCCTTGCGCAGGGATCCGTACTGCACCACCAGTTCGAGCAAGCGCAAGTGCTTGATCCGGATATGCCCCAGCCCCCTGGCCGCCGATTTCTGCATTTTGTTTTTCCGATCACTTGATAAGTTACTCCTATTATTAATTTATCACTGGCCCGGATAGACTGCTTTCCACCAAACGGAATACGTCACCACTTGCGCCGGGGCACACCGGTCGACCGAAACCCTGGAGACAGAATGATGTTGCAACGGCTTTTCGCAGTATTGCTGGCCGCCTCGACGCATGCAGCCGCCTGCGCGCAGACCCCTGCCCCGGCCTATCCGGAGCGAACGGTCCGTTTTCTGGTGCCCTATACCCCCGGCGGCAATGCCGATATGCTCGTGCGGCTGTTGTCGCTCAAGCTGACCCAGTATTGGGACAAGCCGGTCGTGGTCGAGAACAAGCCCGGCGCGTCCGGGACCATCGCGGTCAACACCGTCGCCAAGGCCGAACCGGACGGACACACCCTGGTCCTGGGCGCGGCGGGCAACCTGGTCGTCGCGAACAAGCTGATCAAGGGCCTGCCGTACGACCCCGTCGAGGACCTGAAAGCCGTTTCGGTGGTCGCCACCCCGCCCTTTGTCCTGGTCACGGCCGAGCAATCCAGGTACCAGGATGTCGCCAGCCTGGTCGCGGACGCCGGCCAGCGGCCCGAGCAGATCACCTTCGGCTCGGCCGGCATCGGATCGGCCAATCATCTTTCCGGCGAGTTGCTGGCCCTGATGAAGCGCGTCAAGTTCACGCACGTCGCCTACAAGGGCATGGGGCCCGCCCTCAACGACGTGGTGGCCGGCCGCATCGACTTCGCCTTCGCGCCGATTCCGCTCGTACTGCCGCAGATCCAGGCCGGCAAGCTGCGCGCGCTGGCCGTCTCCGGCACGACCCGCACTCAGGTCCTGCCCGACGTGCCAACCGTGTCCGAGGCGGGCGTCACCGGATTCGAGAGCGGCGCCTGGTTCACCGTCATGGTGCCGAAGAACACCCCCGATCGCATCGTCGACAAGATCAACCACGATCTGAAGTCGGCGATGCAGGACGCGGACTTCATCCGCAAGCTGGCCGAGGAAGGCGCGGTCCCGATCGGCAATACGCCCGCCGAGGCATCCGCGTCGCTCCAGTCGGAAATGGCCAAGTGGGGCGACCTGATCGACCGCCTGAATCTGCAGCCCATCTGACACGGCCGCAGCGCCGGCCTGGACGCAGCACCCTTTCCGAACCGCAATCCCGCCACGCACGCGTGGCAGGGACAAACTCGTCCGCCGGTTTCGCAGCCGGCGGGCCATCCCGCAGGGAGAATGCCATGAACGAAGCATGCACGCCGACCGCCGCGTCGCTGGACTCATACCGGAACGCACAGGCCTGGTACGGGCCGCAGCTGGATAAACACCCGGAATACTGGGTGCATCACCTGACCGGCCCCGAGCTGGAGCAACTGGACCGGGCGGTGCGGCACGCCGACGCCGGCGGCAAGGACATCACGGAATTGAGCCAGGACGACTTCGAACTGGGCGAACTCGGCCAGCGCCTGCAACAGGTCAAGCATGAAGTGCTGCACGGGCGCGGCCTGTACCTGATCCGCGGCGTGCCGGTCGAACAGTACACCATGCGGCAGTCCGCCATTGCGTTCTGGGCGCTCGGAACGAACCTCGGCCTGCCCGTCTCGCAAAATGGCAAGGGGCACGTACTGGGCCATGTCGCCAACCTGGGGCTGGATTATGCGGACGCCGCCGTGCGCGGCTACCAGACCTCCAACCGGCTTCCGTATCACACGGATTCATCGGACATCGTGGGCCTGCTGTGCGTCAGGCCGGCGAAGGCCGGCGGGCTGTCCTCGGTCGTCAGCTCCACGACCGTCTGGAACGAACTGGCCGCCCGTCACCCTGAACACGCGCGCACGCTGCTGGACAGTTTTCATCGCACGCGCTGGGGCGAGATCCCGGAAGGACAGAAGCCCTACTCGTCGAGCCCCGTCTTCGCGCCCTACCAGGGGCGCATGTACGCCAACTACGTGCGCAGCGCCATCCGCAAGGCGCAGGCGCTGCCGTCCGTGCCACGCCTGAGCGCCCAACAGAACGAGGCGCTCGACTGCCTGGACGCACTGACATGCGATCCGGCGCTCTACCTCGACATGGACTTCAAGCCCGGCGACGTGCAGCTCCTGTCCAACTTCACCATCTTCCACTCTCGCACGGCGTATGAAGACTGGCCCGAAACCGAGCGGCGCCGGCATCTGCTGCGCCTGTGGCTGGCCTGCGAAGGCGGCCCGCCGATCCCGGAACCGCTGCTGCGGCGCAATGGCCTGGCCAGCAACGGCCGGCCCAATGGCATCGAGGTACCCGGCGTCAAGCCCAACGCGCCCCTCGTGCCCCAATAGGGGCGCGGGTCCAAGCCCCGTCCGCTCCACCGAACCGCGGAGCACGCACGCTCTGCCCACACCACCGTCGAGAAAACATGCAATTCGTGAACCTAGACCACGCCGGGCGCGCGATGGCCGCCGTGGCGCACCCCCATGGCTATGTCCTGCTGCCCGGCCCGGAAAACGGCGACTCGCCCGAACTGGGCGAGCGCATACGCCGGGAAGAAGACCTGCCCGCGCTCGGCGCGCAGGCGCTCGCCGCCGGCACGCCGCTTGTCGCCGGCTCGGCCGCCGTGCTCGCCCCCCTGCTGACCCGGCCCGGCAAGATCATCTGCCTGGGCCTGAACTACTACGATCACGCCAGGGAGGGCGGCCGCGACAAGCCGACGTATCCATGGTTCTTCCTGCGCGCCCCCAGCTCGCTGGTGGCCCACGGGCAAGCCGCATGGCTGCCCCGGGTCTCGGGTCATTTCGATTACGAGGCGGAGCTGGCCGTCGTCATCGGCAAGCGCGCCAGGCACGTCATGCCGGAACAGGCCCTGGACATGGTGCTGGGCTACGCCTGCTTCAACGACATGTCCGTTCGCGACTACCAGAAGAAAACACCGCAATGGACCGTGGGCAAGAATTTCGACCGTACCGGCGGCTTCGGCCCGGCGCTCGTCCTGGCCGGCGACCTTCCGCCGGGCGGGCGCGGCCTTGGCATCGCATGCCGGGTGAATGGACAGACGGTGCAGGAAGCCAACACGGACGACATGATTTTCGACGTCGCGGAGGCGATCGGCATCGTTACCGAATGCATGACCCTGGAACCCGGCGACGTCCTGGTAATGGGAACGCCCGCCGGCGTCGGCATGGCGCGGACTCCCCCGCTCTGGCTCAAGCCGCAAGACACGGTCGAAGTGGAGATCGAGCGCGTCGGCCGCCTGTGCAACCCCGTCCTGGCCGAGCCCTGATGCGGCGCGCGGCCCGGGCAGGGCACGCCTTGCCCGTTTGGGCCCGCCGGCTCAGGCCGCCGTGGCCTTGCCGGCCAGCCGGGCAGGGTCGGCCGTTTCCAGGAATACCTTCAATGCATCCGCCTGGTCCGCGGGCAGGTAGCTCTCGCGCAACTTGACCAGCGCCGGACCGAACTTCTCCTGGATCTCGTCGCCGAAGCAGCTGAAGATCTCGGCAAAGTAGATCTCATGGCGCAGCAGCGAGTCGGCCAGGGTGACGATGGGCTTGTTTTCCGTATAGGAGCCGTAGGCATCCCGGCCGACCTCGGCGACCAGGGCCTCTTTGTAGTCGCGCGTGACCGTGATCAGCTTGTGCGAGATGCCGACGCGTATGCCGTTGCCTTCGTGCAGATAGACTTTGCAGTTCTTGCCCAGATCGAACGGCCGGACATCCTCGCCGAACAGGATGATCAACACCTTGACGCCGCGCCGGGCGGCCTTCTTCAGGCTGGGCAAATGCGGCTCCAGCGTGGTGTCCGCGGCCTTGATGCGAATCGTGTCGCGCGCCGAGCCGATCATCTTCTCGATATGCAGGCCGACCGCCGCCGCATCGTTGAGCGACCAGACCAGGTCTTCCTGCGGCAGGTGGCCGATGTTCTTCAGGCTTTCCTTCAGGTCTTCGCAGCGCAGCTGGGTGAGCTCGACCATCTGGTTGAAATAGCGGTTGGGATCGACGGCGACATACTTGACCGGATTCTCCGAAACCGCCTGCACGGCGCCATTCTTGCGCAGCGCCTCGAGCACGGAGTAGCAGTTGGCCTTGGGAATGCCGGCTTCCTTGCTGATTTCGTAGGCGGTTGCGTTGGGCGTGAGCAGAAGCGCGATATAGGTCTTGGCTTCGTAATCGCTGAAGCCCACGCCCTGCAGGTCCTTGATTATCTTCTCGTACGCCGATCTCGTATTGTTCATCTGGAAACTGCCTTGCTGTCGTGACCGTGCCGGGGCCTGCCTCAGATGCGGGACAAGATGGAGTAGTTGACCGCACGGCCCACGCCGTAGCGGAATCCTTGCAGGCGCAGCACCTGGTCCGCGGTAATGTTGGCGAGATTGACGCCATCGCCGAATTTCTCGAGCAGCGTCGCGTGGCCCTTCGGGAAGGCGTACGGGTCCGCCTCGATGAATATATTGCGAAACCAGTCCCGGGCGGCAATGTCCTTGAGTATAGCCGGATTGCTGGCGCTGACGCAGTCGATCTCGGACTGCTCGATGATGGTGTGATGCACGCCCATGGCCACATTGCTGCGGATGACACGCTCGAGTTGCGCCAGGCTGAACGGCTCGGTCGGGTTCTTCCTGCCGAACTCGTATATCACCTCGAAGCCATGCTTTTGCATGGTCTCTATATGGCGCATGCGTTCGTCATCGCCGAAGTCGAGATAATTCTCCGAGACCTCGATCCTGGGCATGCCCAGCTTCTTCAGATGCCGGATGTAGCCGTCCAGCTCGTTCTTCAGGTACGCATACTCGAACAGTATGCCGCCGGCGTATGGCTTGATGTCCGCATCCCGGTAGATCCGCACGGTCTCGCGCACGATCTCTTCGGGCAGGATCAGGGCGTTCATGGCGTAGATCTTGGCGTAATCGATGTAGTCGGCCACGCAACGCAGGTAATCGCGCAGGCTGGCGGGACCCGTCCAGCCGAAACCGTCCGGACCGAAATCGATGACCGACGTGAGCCCGACGGCCCGCGGCTTCTTAGAACGATGGTCGTGATCGAAACTCAACGGCGACAACGAGGCAACAGGTGCGGTACGCGGCTTGTCCATGATCGAGCCTTGACAACGGTTTTGACGGTAGTAGTATTATTCACTACTTCCAATATCCTGTAAAGACGCCGGCACCGGCCCCGTCCCGCCAGGATCCGCAAGGAGACCGCCCATGGATGCACCCGCCCAAGAACCGCCGCGCACGCAGGCCCCTCCCTCACCGCTTTGCGTGACGGCCGATCCGGAACAACTCAGCCTGCCTTGCCTGTACATGCGGGGCGGCTCCAGCAAGGGCGGTTTCTTTCTCGCGGCCGACCTTCCGGCCGATCCGTTGGAGCGGGACGCGACGCTGCTGGCGGCGTACGGCTCGCCGGATGCCCGGCAGATCGATGGCATCGGCGGCGCCGATCCCCTGACCAGCAAGGCGGCCATCGTCGCGCGATCCGGGCGCCCCGACGCGGACGTCGAATACACCTTCTGCCAGGTCGACCTCACGCGCGCCCAGGTCTCGACCGGCGGCAACTGCGGCAACATGCTTGCCGCGGTCGGCCCCTACGCGGTCCTGCGCGGCCTGATCCCGGCCCGGGAGGGACAGAATCGCGTACGCATCTACACCACCAACACCAAGCAGGTGGTAGAGGCCAGCTTCGCGGTGCGGGCGGGCGTGCCTTGCGTCGAGGGTCCGACGGTAGTGCCGGGGGTGCCGGGCAGCGGCGCGACGGTGGCCATCGACTTCGGCGACTGCGCGGGCTCGGTATCCGGGGCCTTGCTGCCTACCGGCCAGGCCGCCGACGCCATCGAGATCGACGGGCGCCCCGTCCGCGTCTCGCTGATCGATGCGGCCACGCCGTTCGTCTACGTGGTGGCCGAGGACATAGGCGGCGACGCCACCGCCACCCCGCAGGACATCCAGAACGACAGTGCGCTCATGGACCGCCTGGAGCAGGCGCGCGGCTGGGCCGCCGTGACGCTCGGCCTGGTCGACGACGCCCGCAAGGCGCGCGAGACCAGTCCCAACGTGCCGCGCGTGATGATGATATCGGCGCCGCGCGACTACGTGGCGGGCGACACGCCCATCAAGGCCGCCGACATCAACCTGTGCGTGCGCCAGCTGGCGATGCAGAAACCGCACAAGGCCCTGGCGGTGACTGGCGCGGTGTGCACCGCCATCGCCTGCCGCATCCCCGGTTCGGTGGTGCAGGAGCAATTGCGCGGCGATACCGGCAGCGAGATCCGGCTTGGCCATCCATCCGGCGCGCTTTCGGTCGATTCGCAGGTGGAGCAGACACCAGCCGGGCCGCGGGTCCGCAAGGCCGCCCTGAACCGCACGGCGCGCCTCATCATGGCGGGCCAGCTGTTCATCGCGCGAGAGAAGATCCGCCAACTCATGCAACGGATGCGGTAGGGCCGCGCCGTGCGCGGACATTCAGCGAAGGAGAGGAGACAGATGAGCACACCCTATACCGAAAGCCAGGTCATGGCCCGCGCAACGATACCGATCGCGGTGGAAGACACCGGCATCGAGCACGACGAAGCGCAGGCGCGGCGCATCCTGACGATCTGCAATGCGTGCCGGTACTGCGAGGGATTCTGCGCGGTGTTCCCGGCGATGACGCGGCGCCTCGACTTCGTGAAAGAGGATGTGCACTATCTCGCCAATCTTTGCCATAACTGCGGGGCATGCCTGCATGCCTGTCAGTACGCGGCGCCGCACGAGTTCGACGTCAACATCCCTCGCACCCTGGCCAAGGTGCGCCTGAAAACCTATTCCGAGTATGCGTGGCCGAGGGCGTTGGGGCAGCTCTACGACCGTAACGGCCTGACGCTGTCGCTGGCGACGGCCGTGGCGCTCTCGCTCTTTCTGGCGCTGCTGGTCTGGCTCAACGGCGCCCTGTGGCACGCCCCGTTGCAGGGCAATTTCTACGCCATATTTCCGCACAACCTGCTGGTGGCCATGTTCGGCCTGGTCTTCCTGTATGCGGCACTGGCACTGGGAATCGGCGCAACCCGCTTCTGGCGCGGCACCCGTCAGGACGCCGCGCCGCCGTCCTCGGCCAGCGGCGCGGCCGCGGAGGCTTCGTTCGACGTCCTGACGCTGCGCTACCTGGGTGGCGGACACGGAGAAGGCTGCAACGAAGAAAGCGCGCGCTTCACCCTGTGGCGGCGCCGCTTTCATCACCTGACGTTCTACGGCTTCATGCTGTGCTTCGCGGCCACCGGCGTAGCCACGGTCTATCACTACGCGCTGGGCTGGCAGGCGCCCTACCCCGTACTCAGCCTGCCCGTACTGCTGGGCACGGCCGGCGGCATCGGCCTGCTGATCGGGCCCGCCGGACTCTACCTGCTCAACCGCAAGCGCCACGCCGACCATGGCGACCCCGCCCAGCATGCGATGGACCGCGGATTCATGGCCCTGCTTTTCTTCGTGAGCCTGACCGGCCTGCTGTTGCTGGCGCTGCGCGACACGTCATGGATGGCGGTGCTGCTGGCGGTACACCTGGGCTTCGTCATGGCCTTTTTCCTCACCATGCCGTATGGCAAGTTCGCCCACGGCATTTATCGCAGCGCCGCACTGCTCAAGAACGCCGTCGAGAAACGCACGCCCGGCACGCTCAATGTAGGCGCTGACTGAACCAACCCCTGGAGGAACGGATGATAGACGTACTGGTGATTGGTGGCGGCAACGCCGCGCTGTGCGCCGCCCTGTCGGCGCGCGAAGCGGGCGCGAGCGTTCTGCTGCTCGAAGCCGCGCCGCGCGAATGGCGCGGCGGAAACTCGCAGCACACGCGCAATCTGCGCTGCATGCACGACGCACCGCAGGACGTGCTGGTGGAGAGCTACCCGGAAGAAGAATACTGGCAGGACCTGTTGAAGGTCACCGGCGGCATCACCAACGAGCGCCTGGCCAGGCTCGTCATCCGCCGCTCCTCGAATTGCCGGCCGTGGATGCGCAGCCATGGCGTACGGTTTCAGAACTCGCTGTCCGGAACCTTGCACCTGGCCCGTACCAACGCATTCTTCATGGGCGGCGGCAAGGCCCTGGTCAACGCGTACTATCGCAGCGCCGCCGCCCTCGGGATACAGGTGCGCTACGACACGCCGGTGGCGGCCATCGAGCGCGACGGCGAGCGCTTCGTGGCCGCCGTCCTGGAAGACGGCGCCCGCATCGAGGCCGGCAGCTGCGTACTGGCGGCCGGCGGCTTCGAGTCCAACCTGGAGTGGCTCGACCAGGCCTGGGGCACCAACGAGAACGGCGAAAGGCCCGCGCTGCAATTCCTCATCCGCGGCACCCGGTACAACCGGGGCGTGCTGTTGCGGCACATGCTCGACAGCGGGGCCGACGCCATCGGCGACCCCACCCAGGCCCATATGGTGGCCATCGACGCGCGCTCCCCGTTGTACGACGGCGGCATCTGCACCCGCATCGACTGCGTACCGCTGGGCATCGTGGTCAACCGCGCAGGCCAGCGCTTCTATGACGAAGGCGAAGACTTCTGGCCCAAGCGGTACGCCATATGGGGCCGGCTGGTGGCGCAGCAACCCGGCCAGATCGCCTGGTCCATCATCGACCGCAAATCGATCGGCCGCTTCATGCCGCCCGTGTTTCCAGGCACGCAGGCCGACAGCATCGAGGCATTGGCGCGCAAACTGGGCCTGCCCGTGGAGCAGACCAGCCGGACCATCGCCGAATACAACGCCGCGTGCATATCCGGCACGTTCGACCACACCGTGCTGGACGACTGCCGCACGCAGGGGCTGACTCCGGCCAAGACCCACTGGGCCAGCCCCATCGTCGAACCGCCCTTCCAGGGCTTTCCGCTCAAGCCGGGCATCACCTTCACCTACCTGGGCCTGAAGACCGACGAAACGGCGGCGGTCCGCTTCAATGACCGGCCCAGTCCGAACCTGTTCGTGGCGGGCGAAATGATGGCGGGCAATATCCTCGGCAAGGGCTACACCGGGGGCATCGGCATGGCCATCGGCACCGCCTTCGGCCGGATCGCCGGCGCCGGCGCGGCGCGGCACGCCCTGGCCGGGCGCCGCCAGGCCGCCTGAACGCAACGGCCCGCCTGACGGCGGGCCGCTTTTCGGACCGGATCGAGAAACTACTGGTTGAAGACGATCAGGCGCTCTTCGGTCATCTCGCGGGCCGCATAACCGGGCCCCTCCTTGCCGAAACCGCTGTCCTTGACGCCGCCGAACGGCATGACGTCGCACCGCGCGCTGGAGGTCTCGTTGATGTGCACCGTACCGAAGCGCAGCGCACGAACGGCGCTCATGATACGGGCGTGATCATTGGTGAAGATGCCGGCGGCCAGGCCATAGGGCGTGTCGTTCGCGCTGGCCAGGACGTCATCGAAGCGGGCAAAGCCCCTGATCGACACCATGGGCGAGAACACCTCGGTGCTCCAGGCCGAGCAGGACTCGGGCACGTCGGCCAGGACGGCCGGCTGTACCACCGCCCCCTGGCGCTCGCCGCCGCGCACCAGGCGCGCGCCCGCCTCGACGGCCTCGGCGATCCAGGCTTGCGCCCGCGCCGCGGCCGCCTCGCTGATCATGGGGCCCACCCGCGTCGCGCCGGCGCGCGGATCGCCGGCGGGCATGTCGTCCAGGTAGCGGGACAAGCGTTCGATCAGCTCGTTCTTGAGCGCGTCCTCGACGTACAGCCGTTGAATCGATGTACACACCTGGCCGGCCTTGCGGAACGCCGCGTTGGCGATCCGCGGCACGGCGGCCTCGAGATCGGCATCCGCGCAGACAATGGTGCTGGCGATGCTGCCCAGCTCCATCTGCGTGCGCCGCAACCCGGCGGCACGCTGGATGATGCGCCCGACCCGGGTACTGCCCGTGAATGTATAGAACGCCACATCCTGCTCTTCCAGCAGCCACGTACCGACGTCATCGCCCTCGCCCTGGACCACGGCCAGGAACTCGGGCGGCATGCCGGCCTCGAGCAGCACCCGCGCCAGCAGCGCGCTGGTCAGCGGCGTGAAGGCCGACGGCTTGAGCACCACGGAATTGCCCGCCGCGAAGGCCGGCGCAACCTTGTGCAGCACCGTGTTCAAGGGCGCGTTGAACGGCGTGATCGCCGCCACCACGCCCACCGGGACACGCACCGTGAACCCCAGCTTGTGCTCCGCGCCCGGGCTGGCCTGGAACGGCACCATGCTGCCGGTCAGACGCAGCGCTTCGTCGGCCGACAGTTCCAGCGTCACCTTGGCCCGCGTGAACTCGGCGGAAATGTCGTGAACGGTAAAGCCGCCCTCCACCATCATGACGGCCTCGAAGTCCTGACGATAGGCGTCCAGCAGGCCGGCCGCGCGGCGCAGGATGGCCGCGCGTTCGCGCGCCGCCGGCGCTCCCCGGTCGGCCGCCGCCTTGCACTGCGACACCGCCTGCGCGACCTGCCGGCGGCTGGCGCGGGAGACCTCGGCGGCGGGCGCCAGGGTGTATTTGTCCAGCACCGGAAAGCTGCCCTCTCCCGCCTGCCAGACGCCGTCGATCAGGATGCCTGTGTACTCAGCCATCAACCGTTGCGCAATCCCGTCCGTCACGTTCATCGCTTAATCCTCGTATGGGCGCAACGCCCGCGCCCTCGGGCCTGATGCCGCGGGGGCGGCCGGCGCCCCCGCGGTTCATTGTCGCGCATCCCGGCGCGGCGGCGTCAAGCGGCGCGCAGCGCGGGAGTCTGGCCAGCCGCCTTCAGCGGTCCGATCAGGTCCGCGATCGCCTTCTCGTCCTCCAGGCGCATCAGGCGCTGCGAAAACTCGCCGCTGACCTGGCTGGACGTTTCGACCATGTCCACCAGGCCGGTGAACTTGTCGGTCAGCTCCTGGTCGGTCAGCGGATTGCTGGGCTCGCCCTTGGGCTCGGCCTGGTCGCGCTGCAGCACCCGCCCGTCCTTCAGCGTGACCGCCATGGCCGCCTGGCGGCCGGTGACGCCGTACGCAGGCTCCATGATGAGACGCGTGCGGTCCGCCGCGGCCTCGTGGACGCGCTGGTCGTTGAAACCGTCCCAGTACTCCCGCAGGCCGTTGCGGCCGCCCGCCAATGCCAGCGCGACACCGAACTCGGTGCTGCCCATGGCGGCGTTCAGGTTGGGCGCCTTGGGCTTGGACGCCTGGCGGATCGACAACTCGCACATGCGCACGTCGATCTTCTCGACGTCCTCCAGGCGCACCCCCTCCTCGAAGAACTGCTGGGCCAGATCGATGGGGCCGTGCGCATAGCGGCAGGCGGCATGCGGCTTGAAGCCGACCTCCATGATGACGAAGCGCTCGCCCAGTCCGTCGAGCAGGTCGTCGACGCGGATATCTTCGCAGTAGGCGTTGAAGAAGCCCTCCTTGCATTCCAGGGCCTTGCGCGGGCCGGCGAAGCCGCGGCTGGCCATGACGGCCGCCATGGTGCCGTTGAAGGCCGATTTGCCGGGACTGAACGGCTTGGCCATGCACGGATCGTCCAGGTATGACTGGATGCCCGCCGACTGCATGGCGGCCAGGCCGATCGCCGCCGCGATGCCTTCTTCGTCGCAACCAAGCAGCTTGGCGCCCCCGGCGGCCGCGCCGAACAGGGATACCGTGCCGGTGGTGTGAAAGCCGCGCTGGCGATGTCCGGGGTTGATCGCCTTGGCGATGCGGACCGCCACTTCATAGCCGGCGACGATGGCCGTGATGACGTCGCGGCCGCTTTTGCCGTTGGCCTCGGCCAGCGCCATGATCGAGGGAATCATGACCGAACCGCCCTTGATCAGGCCCGACCCATGCGCGTCATCCAGCTCCACGCCGTGGCCCAGCATGGCATTGCACATGGCCGCCAGCGGCGCGGGCACCTTGAACCCATAGCCGATGACGGTGGCCTCGGGCTTGCCGCCCCATTCGCGCACGATCTCGACCACGCGCCGCGCCGGTTCGCTGATGGCCGAAGCCGCGACCTGGTTGCCCAGTCCATCGCGAATGATCAGCTTGGCCTTGTGCAGCACCTCCTCGGGCAAGTCCTCGAACTTCAGGTCGTGCACCAGTTTGGCGAAACGGCGGGTCAGGCCCTGGAGTTTGGCGGCGGTTTCCTCGTTCATGCTCATTTCTCTCACCTCGGTATGGTTGACTGCAAATTAGGAGTATCTAATGCTACTACTTTAAATCGGGCGCGCCAATATGGAATGCGGCCGGCATAGCCGGCCCGCCGCGCGTCACGCCGCCACGCGCCGCTCCATGCTCATGGATTTGTCGACTTCGGCCGACAGGATGCGCGTCACCTCGTCCTCGTACGCCTTCACGCCCTCGTCGCCGGCGCCCCTGGGATGGGGCAGGTCGATCTTGATGTCGGCAATGATGGAGGACGGCCGCGCGCTGAATATCAGCACGCGGTCGGCCAGCAGCACCGCCTCCGACACACTGTGCGTCACCATGACGATGGTCTTGTTCGCCTCTGTCCAGAGGCTCTGCAGGTCATGGATCATGTAGTTCTTGGTCTGCACATCCAGCGCGCCGAATGGTTCGTCCAGCAGGATCACCTCCGGGTCGTAGGTCAGCGCCCGGGCGATCGCCACCCGTTGCTTCATGCCTCCGGACAGCGTGGACGGATACGCATCCTCGAAACCGTCCAGCCCCGCCAGAGTGATCCACTTCTGGGCGCGCCGCCGCGCTTCCTGCGGCGGCGTCTTCTTGATGTCCAGGCCCAGCGTGACGTTCTCCATGACGGTGCGCCAGGGGTACAGGACGAACTCCTGAAAGACGATGCCGCGATCCGGACCCGGGCCGCGTATCGGTTCGCCGTCCAGTTCGACGGCGCCGCCTGAAATCCCTTCGAAACCTGCGATCACATACAGAAAGGTGGATTTGCCGCAGCCGCTGGGGCCGATGATTGCGACAAACTCCCGTTCCCCGATGCTGCAGGTCGCATCCTTGATCGCCAGTACGTCGCCGAACCGCATGCTCACGTTCCTGGCCACGATCTTGTCCCTTGCCATCTCCGTCTCCCGTTTCGTTGTTTTCAGCGTTCGACCTGGACGCCCCATTTACCGACCGTACGCTCCTCGAACGCGCCCATCAGCACGTTCTCGATCAGATAGCCGAGCAGCGCAATCATGATCAGCCCGCCGTAAATGGTGGTCATGTCCATGAACTCGGAGGCCTCGTAGATCATGAAGCCCAGCCCGTAGGAGCTGGCGGCCAGCATTTCCGCGGCGATCAAGGCCCGCCACGCATAGCCGCTGCCCAGCCGCACCCCGGTGATCAGGTACGGCAGGATGCCGGGAACGATCACCTTGAAGAAGATCTGCAGGCGGCTGGCCCCCATCGAGCGCGCGACCCAGAACACCTTGACGTTCATGTTCTCGATGCCGGCCACTACGTTGAGGATCACCTCGAAGCTGGCCGCGATGAACACGATCAGGATCGTGGTCTTGTTGTCGACGCCGATCAGCAACAGCAGGATCGGCGTCCAGGCCAGCGTGGGCACCGGCATGAACAGGCTCAGCAAGGGCTTGAAGACGAACCGCCCCCAGCGGGTCAGGCCGATCAGGATGCCGATCAGGGTGCCGACGGCCGCCGCCAGCGCAAGGCCGGCCAGCAGGCGCATCATGCTGTAGTACACATGGCGGTATAGCTGTCCGCCGTGGACATCGGCTCCGGAGTCCGACCAAAGCGTGGAGAAAATACTGCTGGGCGGGGGAAACAGGAAGTCGCTGACCAGGCCGGAACGCGCCAGGAATTCCCAGATCAACAGCGGCACGCCCAGCGAGACCAGGGGCACCAGAAGCCAGTCGAAAATCCTGGCCCCGTCGCCGCCAGGCATGGAGGAAGCCATTGCGCTGCTCATTTCGATCCTCCCATGCGCGAGGCGCCATGCCATTTCCTGATGGTGCGCTGCTCCAGCACGCCGAATATCCCGTATTCGATCGCCATGCCGATCAAGGCCAGCAGCGCGATGCCCACGAACATGGTCGAGACGTCCATATAGCTGCGGGCGGCGAAGATCATGTAGCCCAGGCCCGTGCTGATGGCCGCCAGCATCTCGGCGGCGACCAGCGTGCGCCACGAGTGGGCCATGCCCAGCTTCAGGCCGGATATCAGCGCCGGCAGGCAGGAGGGCAGCAGGACGTTCAGCAGTACGTGCCGGCGCTTGCCGCCCATGCTGCGCACCACCCAGATCGACTGTTTGCTCACCGCCTTGACGCCTTGGATCGTGCTGTAGAGCACAGGGAAGAACGCGCCCAGGAAGCATACGGTGATGATGGTCCGGTCGCCCTGGCCGAACGCGACCAGCAGAATGGGGGTCCACGCGACGGCGGGCAATGGCAGCATGACGCTCAGGATCGGGCTGGTCCATTTGTGGACCGACGGCATCAGGCCCAGGCAGAAGCCCAGCGGTATCCCGATGAGCACGCTCAGCGCGAAGGCGCTGATGGCGCGATACAGGCTGGCGCCGATGTGCTTGAACAGCATGCCCTGCTCCGGCCCGGTGGAGAAGAGTTGCTCGCTGGCGCGAGCGAAGATCATCGACGGCGAGGGAAAGATGTTCGAGGCGATCCACCCCGCCCTGACGGCGAGCTCCCAGAACACGAGCAGGGTGACGATGGGCAGCATGAACCGGCCGAACTCGGCGTACGCGGCGAAAGCGCCGGGAGTACGCCGCGCGGCAGGCCTGATCATGACCGTGTGGGCTGTGGTTGCGGCAAGCGGCTTCATGGGGTCTCCGTGATTCGGCTCACTGCCTGGCCTTGGCAAGCGCGGCAGCCCGCTCGTAGTACGACTTCTGAACCAGCTTGCCGAACTCCGGCATGGCATTGATGCGTCCGGCGGCGATCATGGGCTCGGCTATGGCGGGCAGCTCTTCGAGCAGGCGATCCTCGATCCGCGGATCCACCACGATGCGCGAGACGGCCAGCTCCATCGCCTTGGGCGGGATGCTGACGCCGGACTTGCCCAGCTGGGCCGCGATCATCTCGCCAGCCTTCTTGGGATCGGTCGTGGTCAGCTGCGACATGTCGATCATGGACGCGATGTACTTGGCGACCGCTTCGGGGTGCTTGCCCGCATACTCGCGATTGACGAGGATAAAGTTGGGGCTTTCGTTGACGCCCTTCATCGACTGGATGCGCTTGACCGCGCCGTTGACTTCCGCCAGGGCGACGTGCGGCTCCCAGGCCAGGCCGGCGTCGACCACGCCGCGGTTCACCGCCGCCGCGATATCCTCGACCTTCATGTTGACGAAGCGGAAATCCTTGGGACTGAGCTGGTTCTTCTCGAGGTACAGCATCAAGGTGCCGTGCGCGCCCGAACCGCTGACCACCCCGATCTTCTTGCCTTTGAGATCGGCGATCGATTTGTACGGGGCCTCCGGCCCGACGATGATGCCGTAGCGGTCGCCGCCGTACTGGTTGGCGGCCACGATATAGAACACCTCGGGCTGCTTGGCCGCCATGGTGACCAGCCGCGCCGCGCCGCCGGACACCACGTCCACGCGGCCGGCCAGGAACGCCTTGAGAGAGTCGCCGGCCGAACTGTAGGTCGAGATTTCCGTTTTCAACCCGTAGGGCTGGGCCCAGTCCCGGGCCTGGTACAGCTCGTCGGTGGGGACCGCCTGCAACCCCAGGCGTATGGTGTCCTGCGCCTGGCTGGCGCAAGCCGCAACCACACCGAGCAACGCGCCGGCCAGCCGGCGGCAAATGCGTGACTTCATGGTCAGTCTCCTTGGCTTGTTATCGATCCGCCTTTGGCAGTATCAATTGATACTACCTTTGTGAAAGCAGTCTAGCGAAGTTTCCAGCGCGCAGCAAGCGGCCGTTACAAAGTGGGAGAGGATGGGCCGGCGCCGTCTGTCGCGGCCTGGCTGCCCGGGTCGCTCCGGGCGTCGCGCCGCAGCAGCTCCACCCCTTGCGGCAAGGCGATGCGGTCGAACACCTCCAGCAGCGCCTGGAGGATGCGCCGCGCGCTCGTGGACATGTAGCGCAGGCGCCGTGTCACCAGGCAGATCTCGCGCGTCAGCACGGGATCGACCAGCGCGCGGAAATCGAACTCGGGAAACGGGCCGGTCCCGGCCGACAACGCGCCGACGATGGAATACGTGCCCGGCAGCTCCAGCATGGCGTAGAGCGTGGTGCTGCTGGATACCGCGTCGCGCTGCTCGTCGTACAGGCGCGCGGCGGCGGGCAAGGCCGCCAGCATCGCGCCCAGCGCGGTGTCCGGCGTGAACTGCACATAGCCTTCGGCGGCGAGGCTGCTCCAGCGCACCGGCCCCTCGCCCTCCAGGCGAAAGGCCGACGAGCGATACACCACGCCGTACTGGTCGCGCAGCAGCGGAACGTATTCGAGCTCGTCGAACGCGATATGCCTGCTGGTCAGGGCAAAGTCGATTTCCCCATTGAGCACCATGCGTTCGATGCGCGTCGCGTCGGCGTCGCGAACCGTAAAGGTGATATGGGGAAAACTTGCCTTCAGGTGCGGGATGGCCGGCACCAGCAGCGCCTGCACCACGGACGGGGCGCTGGCCACATGGACATGCATGCGGCCGCCCTGGCCGAACGCCTTGAGATCGCGAATGGAGGCGTCGAAGCCATGGACGACCCGCTCGGCTTCCGCCTTGAAGTGGCGGCCGGCGTCGGTCAGCTCCACATGCCGCGTCGTGCGCTCGAACAGCTTCAGCCCCACCGCTTCCTCGAACTGCTGGATCGCGGCGGTCAGCGACGACTGCGACAGGAACATGCGCGAGGCCGCGAGGGTGAACGAACGGGTTTCCACCACTGCCAGGAAGCAGCGCAAGTGCCGCAGCGAAACGCGACGGTCCATACCTCTTTCCCCTCAGGCACTCGGCGAGTGATTTATCGGCTGTGCCGAATAATCTATTCGAAATATTTGTTTGTATCAATTAACCGGCATTCCTAGTATGGCCACTCCAGCACCGATCACGTCCGCAACATGCCCTGCCGGGCACGCGCGGCGCCACACACAGGAGAGCAGGCATGGGGGCAATCGCAGCGCATGAAACCGGCGACACCGCGGCCACCGCGGCATGGGACGAAACCGTCTGGCGCATCCTCAAGAAAGAGGACATCCGGCTGGTGACCTACGTGCCCGACAAGGTGCTCAAGCCGCTGATCGACCGGGTCGAGGCCGACGACCATTTCCAGGTCGTCTGTCCCGCTCGCGAAGAAGAGGCCCTGGGTATCGTCTGCGGCGCGCAGATGGCGGGCATGCGCAGCATCCTCCTGACCCAGACCAGCGGCTTTGCCACCCTGGCCAATGTGCTGGCGTCGCTGCCCGTGCCTTACGAAATCCCGGTGGTGATGGTGATATCGGAGCGCGGCGCGCTGGGCGACCGCCAATTGGTCCAGGTACGGGTATGGCAGACCATGCGCCCGATCCTCGACTCCCTGGGCATTCCGCATCACACCCTCACGCACGCCGACGAGGTCGAGTTCGTGGTCGAGGAAGCCATCAGGCAGGCCTTCGCGACGCGCTCGCCCGCCGCGCTCATTCTTTCCCCCAAATTGACCAAGAAATCCAGCGACTGAGGAGATCCGACGATGCATCCCGCCAGCAATTCCGCGGTCACCCGCGACAGCGCCGCGGTCATGAGCCGCTACGACCTCACCACCCGGCTAGTCGGGCGCCTGGACGACGCAGCCGTCATTGGCGGCATCGGCTCGACCAATCACGATCTCTGGGCCAGCGGCCAACGGCCGCAGAATTTCTACATGCTGGGCAGCATGGGGCTGGCCGTGCCCATTGCGCTGGGCGTAGCCCTGGCGCAACCGTCGCGCAAGGTCATCGCGCTGGAGGGCGACGGCTCCCTGCTGATGCAGCTCGGCACATTGGGAACGGTCGCGGCCTGCCGGCCCGCCAACTTGACCATCATCGTGTTCGACAACGGCGTCTACAACATCACCGGCGGGCAACGCACCCTCACTTCCCACACCATCGACGTGGTCGCGATGGCGCGCGGGGCCGGCTTGCGCAACAGCCACTGGGCGGCCGATCCGGCGCACTTCGACGCGCTCGTCGAACAGGCGCTGCGCGGCGACGGCCCGAGCTTCATCGCCACCCGCACCGACAGGCAGCTGGCGCGGATGTTCAGCGAATTCAACCCCACCAAGATCCGGCAAGGCTTCTCGGCCGGTCTGGGCGTGGCCTGAGCCCTGGCGCGCCGGAGAACCACATCATGCGTTTCGCAGACAGAATGGCAAGGATCGCGCCCTCCCCCAGCTCCATGGCTGGCCAGCGCATGCGCGAACTGCGGGCCGCCGGCCGCGACGTGATCGGGCTGACCGCCGGCGAACCCGACTTCGCCACCCCCGACAACATCCAGCAAGCCGCGCTGCGCGCCATGCGCAACGGCCAGACGAAATACACCGACGTGGGCGGCGTACCGGAGCTCAAGGCCGCCGTGGCCGAGAAATTCCGGCGCGAGAACAGCCTGGCGTACCGCCAGGACCAGATCATCGTGTCGTCGGGCGCCAAGCAGGTGATCTTCAACGCCCTGCTGTGCCTGGTGCAGCGTGGCGACGAAGTCGTCATCCCGGCGCCATACTGGGTTTCCTATCCCGATATGGTGCGCTTTGCCGGCGGCACGCCGGTCGCCGTGGCCTGTGCGCAGCAACATCGCTTCAAGCTGCAGCCCGACGAGCTGGAGCGGGCGATCACGCCACGCACGCGCTGCCTCATCCTGAACTCGCCCAACAACCCCAGCGGCGCGGCGTACGACGAGACCGAACTCAAGGCCCTGGCGCAAGTGCTGCTGCGGCACCCGGACATTTGCGTCATCACGGACGACATCTACGAGCACTTGCTGTACGACGGCCGCCGCTTCGCCACCATCGCCGCCGTGGAGCCGGCGCTGGCCGACCGCGTGCTGACCGTCAACGGCGTCTCGAAGTCGTACGCGATGACGGGCTGGCGCATCGGCTATGCCGGCGGACCAGCGGCCCTGATCGCCAACATGGTCAAGCTGCAGTCGCAAAGCACGTCGTGCCCGAGCGCCGTGAGCCAGGCCGCCGCGATCGAGGCGCTGACCGGCCCGCAGGACATCATCGCGTCGTCCAGAAAGCTGTTCCAGGCGCGGCGCGACCTGCTGGTCCGGCGCATCAACGCCATACCGGGATTGCACTGCGACACGCCGGACGGCGCCTTCTATGTCTTCGCCTCTTGCGCCGGCCTGGCTGGCAAGCGCACGCCGCAGGGGCGCACGATCGACAACGACACCGACCTCGCCCTGCACCTGCTCGACGCCGAGGGCGTGGTCGTCATCCAGGGAGACGCCTATGGCATGCCCGGCTTCTTCCGCCTTTCCATCGCCGCGTCGGAAACCCTGATCGAAGAAGCGCAACGCCGCATCGCGGCCGCCTGCGCCGCGCTGCATTGAAGGCGCGGCATTTCCAGCACGAACGGAGAACTGTCTTGGCTGAATGGTCCATTGGCATTGATATCGGCGGAACGTTTACCGATCTGGTCGCGCTCGACTATGCGGGCGGCAAGCTGCATAGCCTCAAGATGCTGACCACGTACGACGATCCATCCCTGGCGGTCATGGAAGGCGTGCGCCAGTTGATGGCCACGTGCGGCATCGCCGCGTCCGAGGTCGGCCGCGTGGTGCATGCCACCACGCTGTTCACCAATGCCCTGATCAGCCGCGCCGGCGCCAGGACGGGCCTGCTGTGCAACCAAGGCTTCATGGACGCGATAGAGATCGGCAACGAACGCAAGTACGACCTGTACGACCTGGCCATCGACCGCCCCCCGCCACTGGTGCCCCGGGACCTGCGCCGCGAAATTCCAGGCCGGCTCGACGCGCATGGCAACGAGCTCGAACCGCTCGATCGCCAGGCGGTCGTCGCCATGGCGCACAGCCTGGCCGACGCCGGTGCGACCTCCATCGCCGTCTGCCTGTTGCATGCCTACGCATCGCCGCGGCACGAACAACAGGTCCACGCCTGGATCCGGCAAGCCCTGCCCGATGTCAGCCTTACGCTGTCGTCCGAGGTGGCGCCGGTCATCCGCGAATTCGAGCGTGGCTCGACCACGGTCGCCAACGCTTACATCAAGCCGCTGGCGGATCGCTATCTCGCCGCGCTGGAAGACAAGCTGGCCACGCTGGGCTTGCGCAGCGGCGTACTGATGATGCTGTCCAACGGCGGACTCGGCCACCTGCGCCAGGCGCGCCGCAATCCGATCGAACTGCTGGAATCCGGACCTGCCGGCGGGGCGATCGCCGCCGCCCACTACGGCGTCTGCGACCAGCAGCCGGACCTGCTGGCCTTCGACATGGGCGGCACCACCGCCAAGCTGACCCTGGTGGAAGGCGGCGCGCCGTCCATCGCCCACAGTTTCGAAGCGGCGCGGCGCAAACGTTTCGCCGAAGGCAGCGGCCTGCCCATCGGCATCACCACGGTTCACCTGATCGAGATCGGCGCCGGCGGGGGCAGCATCGCGCATCAGGACGAACTGCAACTGCTCAAGGTCGGCCCCTTGAGCGCGGGCTCCGAGCCGGGCCCTGCCTGCTATGCGCTGGGTGGCGAGGCGCCCACGGTCACCGACGCCAACCTGCTGCTGGGATACCTCAACCCCGACTATTTCGCCGGCGGCTCGCTGCGCATCGACAGGGACCGGGCGCACATGGCCGTCCGGACCCTCGCCCGGCAGCTGGACCGGGAAACCGTGGACGTTGCCTGGGGCATCCACGACATCGTGGCCGAGAACATGGCGGGCGCGGCGCGGGTGCACCTGGCCGAATGCGGCCGCGACGCCGGCGATTTCGTGTTGTTGTGCACGGGCGGCGGCGGACCGCTGCACGCCTATTACGTCGCGCAAAAGATCGGCGTGCGGTCCATCATCTGCCCGCCGGCCGCCGGCGTGGCCTCCGCTTACGGCTTGCTGATCGCCCCCGCGCGCGCCGATCGCTCGCGCACCGCCAACTTCCGGCCCGAAACCGGGTCGCTGGCCGACCTGGAACGGGAGTTCGCCGCGCTGGAAGCCCAGGCGCGCGAGCCCCTGGAGCTGGTACAGGACCGCTTCGGCCCCATCGAGATCGCGCGCCACGCCGACGGCCGCTTCATCGGCCAGGCCTTCAATCTGTCGGTCCGGCTACCCGCGGGCCCCTATGACCAGGAAGGCGGCGAGGCTACGGCCACGCGGACCGTACTGGTCGCGGCCTTCAAGCAGGCATACGAACAGAAGTTCGGACGTACGCCGCCCAATGTGCCGGTCGAACTGGTCAACCTGCGCGTGGCGGCCGAAGCGCCGCCGCGCGTGGCATTCGTGCCCGAGCCGCTGGCTGGCGGCGCGCCCCCCGAACCCAAAGCATGGCGACAGGTGTTCTTCAAGGAGGCCGACGACTTCGTGCGCACGCCGGTCTATGACCGCGCGGCGCTCACGCCAGGCTTTCGCGCCGCCGGACCGGCGCTGGTCGAGGATGCCGGCTCGACCCTGGTGGTGGGGCCGAAAGGCGCCTTGCTGCAACTGGCCAGCGGCAATATCCGCATCACGATCGAGGAGTGAGCATCATGAAAACCGCAGACCGGCCCCATGCCATGAACAGGCGCCAGGACGCCATCTTCCTGGAAGTATTCTGGGCGCGCGTGCGTTCGATCGCGGACGAAGCGGCCAAGCTGATCGTACGGACCTCGTTCTCCACGCTTTCGACCGAAGCCAACGACTTCACCGTGGTGGTGACCGACTCCGCGGGACGCTGCCTGACCGAAAACTCGGGCAGCATCCCGGCCTTCATCGGCACCCTGCCCGCGACAGTGCAGGCCGTGATCGCCAAGTACCCGCACCACACTTTGCGCCCGGGCGACGTGTTCATCACCAACGACCCGTGGATCGGCACGGGGCACCTGAACGACGTCTGCCTGGTCAAGCCGGTGTTCCACCTGGGCAAGGTGGTGGCGTTCGCCGCCACCGCGGGCCACGTGCCGGACATCGGCGGGCGCTTTCGCTCCGTCAATGCCCACGAATTGTTCGAAGAAGGCCTGCAGATACCCGTCATTCGCCTGCTCGACCAGGGCGCACCCAATGAGGCGATCCTGGACATGATACGAACCAACGTGCGCACCCCCGACCAGACCGCGGGCGATATCTGGTCGCAAGCCAGCGCGGTCGAACTCGTGGCGCGTCGGCTTGGCGAAGTACTGGTGGAGTACGCGCTGCCGGGGGTCGACGATATTGCCGAGGCGCTGTTCGAACGCGGCGACCGGGCGCTGCGCAAGGCAATCTCGGCGTTGCCGGACGGGCAGTACCGGTATGCGATGCAGACCGACGGATTCGAACAGCGGCTGGACCTGGCCGTCACGGTACGTATCGAAGGCGATGCCATCACCTGCGACTTCACCGGCACATCGCCGCAGCAGCCGCGGGCCATCAACTGTCCGCTCGGATACACCACCGCCATGGCGGTCTACGCCATCAAATGCCTGCTGGTCCCGGACATTCCCAACAGCGACGGCATGCTGCGCGCGATCCGTGTAGAGGCGCCGGAGCACTCCCTGCTCAACCCGGCGCGCCCCGCGGCGGTCGGCGGCCGGGCATCCACCGGGCATTACCTGCCGGTACTGATCTTCGGCGCCATGCACGCGGTCCTGCCCGAGCGGGTCATGGCCGGCGCCGGCTCGCCGCTGTGGAGCGCCAACATCAGCGGCACCGGCGCCGATGGCCTGCCGATGGCGACGGTGCTGTTCTTCAACGGCGGCATGGGCGCGACCTGCGGCAAGGACGGCGCGGCGGTCATGTCGTGGCCCAGCAATATCTCGCCCACGCCGGTCGAAGTCGCCGAACGCGACATACCGCTCTTTTTCCGCTACAAGCGCCTGCGCGTCGACTCCGGCGGCCCGGGGCAATGGCGCGGCGGCCTGGGCGAGGAGGTCTGCATGGTCAGCCGTCACGACAGGCCCCTGTCGGTGGTCTTTCTCGCCGAGCGCACACGCGAGCCGGCGCCGGGCCTCGGCGGCGGCCAGGCCGGCGTGCCCGGCGCGGTATGGATCAACGGTGTGGCGGTCGATGTCCGCGAGCGGCACCTCCTCAACCCGGGCGACGAACTGGTCATGCGCACGCCCGGCGGAGGCGGCTTCGGACCGCCCGGCCAGCGCGACCCCGCGCTGGCGGATCACGACTACCGGCTGGGCTACAGTGCTGCGCCGGGCACCGCGCGCCAATCCTGAACACAACGGCCGGGCACGCCTGGCCGCGTTGCATTTCGAGCCACACAACGGACATCCAAGGAGGTGCAGCATGAGAAGGCAGATCCTGTTACCCGCGCTGGCGATCGCCGGCGCCATGATCGGCGCGGCGGCGTCGGCGCAGCCCCGGGTGGAAACGAACAAGCCCATCAGCATCGTCGTGCCGTTTTCGCCAGGGGGCTCGACCGACGCCATGGCGCGCATCCTGCGCGAAGGCATGGCCAAGGCGCTCAACGAACAAGTCATCGTCGTCAACCAGCCAGGCGCCAGCGGCTCGGTCGCGGCGGCTGCGATCAAGCGAGCCGAACCCGACGGCAAGCATCTGTTCCTCGGCACGATCGCCGCCCTGTCCATCTACCCCGTGCTCTATGCGTCGCGCATCGAGTACGACCCGCTCAAGGATTTCACCCCTGTCATGCTGGTGGCCACCATGCCGCTGGTCGTGGTTGTGCCCGGCAACTCGCCGTTCAAGACCTTGCAGGAACTGACGGCCTATCTCAAGAAGAACGGCGAGCAGGCCAACTACGCCTCGGCCGGC
Source organism: Bordetella bronchiseptica (assembly GCF_900636925.1). NCBI lineage: Bacteria > Pseudomonadati > Pseudomonadota > Betaproteobacteria > Burkholderiales > Alcaligenaceae > Bordetella > Bordetella bronchiseptica. Next base: position 1,485,494 of record NZ_LR134326.1, on the reverse strand, counting down.
AACGGAAGCTCGCCCCATCTGGGCGCGGAGCTGTACAAGACCATGGCGCACGTGAACGCCGTCCACGTGCCGTACAAGGGAGGCAACCCCGCCCTGCTGGGCCTGGCAAGCGGCGAGACGACCTTCATGGTCGCGGTCGCGCCCGAGGTCAAGCCCTTCATCGAAGCGGGCAAGCTGCGCGCGCTGGCTGTCACCACCCAACAGCGTATCGCCGAACTGCCGGACATTCCCACCGTCAGCGAATCGGGCCTGCCCGGCTATGAGATCACGTCCTGGTACGCTTTCGTGGTGCGGGCCGGCACGCCCCCCGCCACCGTGGCCAGGCTGCACGACGCGCTGGCCACCGCCTTGAAGGACAACAATGCCGTCAACACGCTCAAGGGCATGGGTTTCCTGATCGAAGGCGGCGCCCCGGACCAATTGCATGCGCTGATGAAATCGGAACTGGCCAAGTGGCGGCAGGTGGTGGACACGGCACGGATCTCCGCCAAATGAAGCGGCCCGTCCCGCACCCGTCCACGGGGCGCCTGCACGAACACCTGGACCGGCGCTACGGCGGCGCGGCCGCGCCGCCGCTGACGCTTGCCCATGCGGCGGGCTCGGATATGCTGTCCCTGCTGTTGTCGCATCGCAGCGTGCGCGCCTACGCCGACACACCGCTGGACGATGCCGTGCTCACGGCGCTCACGGCGGCCGCCCAATCCGCCGCCACGTCGTCCAACCTGCAGGCATGGAGCCTGGTGGCCGTTACCGACCCGGCGCGCAAGGCCAGGCTGGCCGAATTGGCGGGGTCCCAGCCGCACGTCGTCCAATGCCCGCTGTTTCTCGTCTGGCTCGCCGACCTGTCGCGCCTGGCGCGCGTGGCGGCCGGCCGGAACGCCCCGGCCGCGGCACTGCCTTTTCTTGAGCTCTACACGCTCGCCCTGGTCGACGCGGCGCTGGCGGCGCAGAACGCGGTCGTCGCCGCCGAAGCGCTCGGCCTGGGCACGGTGTTCATCGGCGGCCTGCGCAATCGGCCGGAACGGGTCAGCGCCGAACTCGGTCTGCCCGCGCAGTGCTTTGCCGCCTTCGGCCTGTGCGTGGGCTACCCCGATCCGTCGCGGCCAGCATCCATCAAACCCCGCCTGCCGCCGCCGGCTGTCCTGCACCGGGACCAGTACGCCACCAGTTCGGAAGCCGATCTGCTCGAACGGTACGACGAACGGCTCGCGGCATTCCAGGCCGCCCAGGGGCTGCCCGCGCCGGGCTGGACGCCGCAGGTCGCGCGCCGCGTCGCCGGGGCGCGCAGCCTGGCCGGACGGGACCGGCTCAGGCAGGCCCTGGGCAATCTCGGCTTCCAGCTGGAATGACCCGCGCCGCCGGCTGGGCGAAACGGAATCGGAATTACTTTATGATTCCAGCAAAACAGCCGGACACCCTAGCTTGAAGAACTTGGCCCAGCAGTCTGTGGAAGAAAACGGCCTGAGCGGCCCGCGCCAGCAGCGGGCCCTCGTTACCGTGACGCTGGGCGTCACGATAGCGGTCATGGACGGTGTCATCGCCAATACCGCCCTGCCGCTCATCGCCCAGGACCTGGCGGCGCCCGCCGCGACCTCGATCTGGATCGTCAACGCCTACCAGATCGCCCTGTTCATGGCGCTGCTGCCCCTGGCGGTGCTGGGCGAGTCGTTGGGGTACCGGCGCGTCTACCTCGTCGGCCTGTACGTGTTCACCGGCGCCTCGCTCATGAGCGCGCTGGCCGGCAGCCTGACCGCGCTGGTGCTGGCGCGAGTGATGCAGGGCCTGGGCACCGCCGGCATTCTCAGCGTCAATCTGGCGTTGATCCGCTATATCGTGCCGCGCGAGCGCCTGGGACGCGCGATCGGCATGAACGCCACGGTGGCGGCCATCGCTTCGACGGCCGGCCCGGTTCTGGCCAGCGTGGTGCTGTCCATCGGCAGTTGGCCCTGGCTGTTCGCCATCGGCGTGCCGGCGGGCATCGCCGCCATCCTCACCGGTTCGCGATCCCTGCCCGAAAGCCATCGCCGCGAAGGCAGCTACGACTGGCGCAGCGCCATCCTGAGCGCCACGGCGTTCGGCCTGGCGCTGCTTGCCGTGGTCACCTTCTCCCATCGCCTGCCCGCCTTGCTGGTGCTGGGCCTGCTGGGGATGGCGATCGCCACGGGGTGGTTCCTGGTGCGGCGCCAGCGCGCCGTGGAAGCCCCGCTGCTGCCCCTGGACCTGCTGCGCAAGGCGGCGTTCAGTCTTTCGCTGTGCACGTCGATCTGCTCGTTCGCGGCGCAGACGCTGGCCTACGTCGGACTGCCGTTCTACTACCAGCTGGTATTGGGTTTCAATGCCGTCGATACCGGCATCCTGCTGGCCCCCTGGCCGCTGGCGCTGGCCGCCATCGCGAGCAGTTCGGGCAGATTGGCCGACCGCTGGGGCGCCGCGGTACTGGGCTCGATCGGCATGGCGCTGCTGGCCGCGGGACTGCTGCTTCTGGCCGCGCTGCCACGCGAACCGGCCATCACCGACGTCCTGCTGCGCATGGCCATCTGCGGCGCCGGCTTCGGCCTGTTCCAGCCGGCCAACAACCGCGCGATCATGGGCGCGGCCCCGCCTTCGCGCAGCGGCGCGGCCAGCGGCATGCTGGGCACGGCGCGCCTGCTGGGCCAGGCGGCGGGCGCCGCCCTGGTGGCTTATCTGCTGGGCCGTGCCGGCCCGCAAGGCGCCGTGCAATGCCTGTACGCGGGTGCGGCGTGCGCGGGAGTGGCCGGCGTAATCAGCCTGGCGCGGCTGAGGCGCCGCTAGGCCGGCGCGCCCATGATCAGGGCAACGCCGGGCAGCGGCATGTCGGCGCCAGTCCGGCGATGCATGCTCACGCTCCTTGCTGTCCGCGCTGCAAAGTAGCGGCGCATTCGGTCAGGAACGCAGGTCCTGGCTTGGTTCCGAGCCGGCAGCGGCGTCCGTCAAACTTGCAGGAAGAGGCATGCCGACGCGATACAGATGCGTGCGGTTGCGCCCGCCCGCCTTGGCGGCGTACAGGGCTTCATCGGCGCAGCGCATGACAGCCTCCAGCGAGGCGCCATGCGCGGGATAACAGGCCACGCCGATCGACACGGTGTAGGACACGCCGGCCTCGGTGGGCGCGGCCTCGATCGAACGGCGTATGCGCTCGGCCAGCTGGGGCGCCTGCGGCACGTCCACGTCCGGCAGCAACACGGCGAATTCTTCGCCGCCCAGGCGCGCCAGGACATCCTTGGTACGCGCGCTGGAGCGCAGGATCCCGGCCAATGACTGGATCACCTCGTCGCCGGCGGCATGGCCGTGGGTGTCGTTGATGATCTTGAAGCGGTCGATATCCAGGGCCAGCACCGTCATCGCGCCGTCCTGCCATGGGGTATTGCGCAGGTACTCCTCCAGGCCCCGGCGGTTGAGCAGGCCGGTCAGCGGGTCGGTCAGGCTGTCCTGGCGCAATTGCTCGAACTTGGTGCCAATCTTGCGGCGCACTGCCATGAGCGCGTTCTTGATCTGCAAGGCTTCGCGATACCAGGCGCGCACACTGAGCGCGCCATCGGCGGCGCGCGGGTTATCCAGCTCGGCGGCCGCCCGCGCCAGCTGCGACAATGGCCGCGAAATGCGGTCGGCCAGCCACCACACGCACAACACGCCCAGGGCCACCCATATGGCCAGCGCATAGACCGTGCGGCGCACCAGCAATTGGGTGGCGGCCACCACGCTGCTTACCGGCCGCTGGGCCACCACGCCCCAGCCGGTGGCGGGCACCACGGCATAGCCGGCCAGCATTTCGGTGCCCAGGGTGTTGACGAAGCGCTGGGCGCCGCCGCGGCCGGCACGCACTTCGGCAAGCAGCGGGTTGCTTGTCTGGCTCTCGCCGATGCGGGTGGCCTGCGGGTGGTACAGCAGCACGCCCTGGCGGTCGACGGCGTACTGGTAGCTGCCGTTGCGGTGGTCGCGCTCGCCCAGCAGCGATTTCAGCGCGTTGCCCTCATGCAGGTAGAACAGCCCGGACAGCACGCCGGCAAAGGCGCCGTCCGGCCCGAAGACCGGCTGGGACATGGCGATCAGCCAGCGCCCGGTGGGCGCGATGAACGGGTCGGAAATCAGGGCGCCGCGATGTTCCAGCGCCTGGCGCATCTCGGCCGAGACAACCGGCCGCCCGACGATATTGCCGGCATGCGGGGCAACCGCCCGGAACACGCCGTTGGCATCCACATAGGTAACGGCATTGAAGCGATTGGTCTGCGCCTGCAGGCGCTCGACCTCCTGGGCGATGACGCGGCTGTCGGGCCGTTCGCCGATCTTCTGGGCGCCATAGGCCAGATCGCGCATGGCGTTGGCCAGCAGGTCATCGGCCGCCAGCGCCAGCTTGCGCGCATAGACACGGTTGTCCTCCAGCGTGGAAGACAGCAGGATGTCGCGCTGCACCACCGCGCTGGCATAGAGCGTCCCGGCCAGGGCCAGCAACAATGACAGCATGCTCAGGCCCAGGATCAGGCGGCGCAGATCGAGTTGGCGCATCATCGGGGAACGTAACAGGCAAAAGCGCCATCTTATCCTTATCCGACCCCGTCACGGTTGCAGTTTGGAGGCGAAGGCGGGATAGTATGGTAAGCCGGGCAGCGCGCACGACGAACCGGCAAACTCCGGGAGATGGTCATGAAGAACGTCATAGCCTGCATCAGCAGTCCCAGGCGCGTGCAGAGCATTTGCGACTATGCGATCTGGGCCGTGCGCCGGCTCGGCAGCGAACTGGAGCTCCTGCACGTCGTCGAGCGCGAACAGGATGCGGTGCCCATCGCGGACCTCAGCGGCGGGATCTGGATGGGGGCCCAGGAAACCCTGCTCAAGGAACTGGCCGAGCTCGACGAGCGCCGCCAGCAGCTTGCCCAGGAGCAGGGGCGCCAGCTCTTGCAGGCAGCCACCGAGCGGGCGCGCGAGGCCGGCATACAAGGGCTGGCCGGGCTGGCCCGCCAGGGCTACCTGGTCGATGTGCTGCTGGAGCTCGAAGACGACGCGCGCCTGTTCGTGATGGGCCAGCACGACCGGCCCACCAAGCCGTCACGCCTGCTGCCCGACCAGCACCTGGAAGCGGCGGTGCGCGCGCTGCACCGGCCCGTCCTGGTGGCCGGTCCCAGTTTCGTCACGCCGACCCGCTTCCTGGTTGCCTTCGATGGCAGCGCCACCTCCCGCAAGACCGTGGAAATGGTCAGCCGCAGCCCGCTGCTGCAAGGCATGCAGGCCCATGTCCTGACCGCCGGATCGGACGCCGGCGAAGCGCGCCAGGCGCTGCAATGGGCGCGCGAACAACTGGCCCAGGGCGGTTTCGACGCCATCACGCACCATGCTGCCGAGCGGCCGGCCGATGCGCTGGCGGCCTACGCCGGGCAGCACGGCATCGATATGCTGGTCATGGGCGCCTACGGGCATTCGCGCATCCGCCAGCTGGTGCTGGGCAGCACCACCACGGAAATCCTGAGCCGGGTCTCGCTGGCGGTGCTGATCCTGCGCTAGGCGGCGCGTCAGCCGCGCTTGCCGTCGAGCAGCCCCGACAGCGACGCCAGCAGGCTGCCGGCATCGAAGGATTGGCCCGACTCGGCCTGGCCGCCCGGCGTGGCGGTATCCACCAGGCCCGGCAGCAAGCGGCTCAGGTTGGCCAGCACGTCGCCGCGGTCCTGGCCGGACTGCTGCGCCATCTGGTCGACCATGCCCGGCTCCAGCACCGAGTCCAGCTGCGCCGGCGTCACGGGCTGGTTGGGCCCGGCGCTCACCCACGAGGCGATCACCTCGCCCAGGCCGCCTTGCTGGAAGCGCTGGATCAAGGCCGTCAGGCCGCCGGGGTAATTGTTCAATTGCGCGACCAGGATGGGCAGCAACGCTGCCATGCCGCCGTTGGCCGAGCGCTCGTCGCCGCCACCCAGGGCGCCGCCGGCGATCGACGTGAGAGAATCGAGAAGACCCATGACAGGCTCCCAAGAGAAAGAAGGGGAAGCCAGTCTAGCGCATCCGTCCTACGCGGCCGTGCCCGCGCGGCGCGGAAATTGCAACCATTTCCGCGCCACCCTTGGCGGCGCGCCGAACCCGGCCGGCGCTACGGCGTGCGCAGGGCCTTGAGCGTCTTCTGGCCGGCGCGCCCGTCGGCCGGCAGGCCCAGCTGGCCCTGCACGGTCTGCAGCGCCTGGCGCGTACGCGCGCCGATCACGCCATCCGGCTTGCCGATATCGAATCCGCGGGCAAGCAGCAGCTCCTGCAATTCGCGGCGTTCGGCGCGCGACAGGCCGGGATCGTCGGTGGGCCAGGCGCGCGCGAACGGCAAGTCGCCGCGCAGGCGGTCCGACAAATGGGCAATGGCCAGCGCGTAGCTCTCGGCCGCGTTGTACGAATACAGCGCATCGAAATTGCGCAACACCAGGAACACCGGACCTTGCGCCCCGGCCGGCGCCAGCAGCGCCGCGGGCGCATCGCCCGCCGGCAGCGCGCCGCCGTCCACGCGCTTGATGCCGCGCGCCTGCCAGGCGCTCATCGGCTGCTTGTTGCGGCGTCCGGTGCCGGCCAGGTCCATGCCGGCCGGCAGCTTGACCTCGAAGCCCCAGGGCTGCCCGGTTTGCCAGCCGGCGCGGCGCAGGAAGTTCGCGGTGGAGCCCAGGGCGTCGGGCACGCTGTCGACCAGGTCGCGCCGCCCGTCGCCATCGAAGTCGACCGCCAGGCGCAGGTAGGTCGACGGCATGAACTGCGTCTGGCCGAAGGCGCCGGCCCACGAACCGGCCAGGCGCTCGGGCTGCATGTGCTCGTCCTGGATGATCTTGAGGGTGGCGAAGAATTCGCCTCGGAAATAGCTTTGCCGGCGCCCGAAGCACGACAGCGTCGAAAGCGACGTCAGCAAAGGGCGTCCGCCCAGGTTCTTGCCGAAATTGCTTTCGACTCCCCAGACGGCCACCACGGTCGCGGGGTCGACGCCATATTCGGCCTGCGCCCGCGCCAGTACGTCGGCATGCCGGGCCAGGGCCTGGCGGCCGTCCTCGATGCGTTCCTCGTCGACCAGGCCCGCCATGTAGTCCCAGATGGGCGTCTTGAATTCGGGCTGCGCGTCCAGGAAGCCCAGCACGTCCATGTCCGGCGCCAGCGACGCGGTCTGCGCGTCGTAGGTGGCTGCCTGTACGCCGCTCTTGATGGCGTCGCCGCGCAACTGCTTCAGGCAGGCGCGATACGCATCGAGGTCGGCGGGGGTGGCGGCGGCGGGCGCGGCCAGCGCGGGGGTGGCCGCCGCGGCGAAGGCCGTGGCGCACAACAGGCGTAGGTAGGCTTTTTTCATGTGCACCATTCTAATTCGGGCGGCCGCCCGCAGACATGCCCGCGCCGTTACGCCTGCAACAAGGCCCGCAGTTCGTCCTCGTCGAAACCGGCCGCGCGGCGGGCCTCGAGGTTGAACGGGCCACGCAGGCGCGGCGCCCCGTACCGGGAAGCGAGCTGCGCGTACTGCGCCACCGGATCGAGGCCGCGCTGCGCGCACAACGCCTTGTACCAGTGGTTACCGATGGCCACATGGCCGATCTCGTCGCGCAGGATGATCTCCAGAATGGCGGCGCCATCGGCGTCGCCGGCCGCGGCCAGCTTGTCGCGGATCAGCGGCGAGGCATCCAGGCCGCGCGCCTCCAGCGTGCGCGGCACCAGCGCCAGGCGGGCCAGCAGGTCGGCGCGCGTTTTCTCGGCCATCTCCCACAGGCCATTGTGGGCCGGAAAGTCGCCATAGGCATGGCCCAACCCGGACAGATGACGGTTGAGCAGGTCGAAGTGATAGGCCTCCTCGCGCGCCACCTTCAGCCAGTCGAGATAGTAGGCGTCCGGCAGGCCGCCGTAGCGCCACACGGCATCCAGCGCCAGGTTGATGGCGTTGAACTCGATATGCGCCAGGGCGTGCAGCAAGGCGGCGCGCCCTTCGGGCGATTGCACCGAGCGCTGCCGCACCTGGGACGGCGGCACCAGCTGCGGGGCGGGCGGCCGCCCCGGCAGGCCGGCCGGCTCGGCGAGGTCCTGTTGCGCGCCCACCGGCGCGCCAGCGTCGATGGCCGCCACGGCCGCCAGCTTGTCGGCCCAGGCAGGCGTCATCAGGGCGTCCAGCGCCTGGGCGCGCAGACTGGCTCCGGCGCCAGGCACTGCTATGCTTGCTGCTTCCATTGTCTTCTCGTTGCGAAAGGCATGCCGGGCCTGTGGCGCCGCGGCATGGCCACATGGCGACTTTATCATTGGCCATGCCCTCCTCTGTCGAACTCTCGGTGCAAGCCGGCCTGGACCACTTCGATGCGGCCCAATGGGATGCGCTGGCCGGCCCGCAGCCGTTCGTGCGCCATGCCTTCCTGCGGGCGCTGCACGATACCGGATGCGCCAGTCCAGGCACCGGCTGGACGCCCTGCTTCCTGGCCCTGCGCCGCGCGGGCCTGCTGGCCGGCGCGGTGCCGCTCTATGCCAAAAGCCACTCGCGCGGCGAGTATGTGTTCGACTATGCCTGGGCCGACGCCTACGCGCGCAACGGCCTGCCCTACTACCCCAAGCTGCTGTCGGCCGTGCCGTTCACGCCGGTCGGCGGGGCGCGCCTGCTGGCGCACACGCATGCCGACCGGCTGCTGCTGGCGCGTGGCCTGATCCAGCTGGCCCGGCAGTTCGAGGTATCGTCGCTGCATGTCCTGTTCCCGAGCGATGACGACCTGCTCGCCCTGCGCGAGGCCGGCTACCTGATCCGCGCCGGCGTGCAATTCCACTGGCGCAACGCGGGCTATGCCGGATTCGACGACTTCCTGGCCGCGTTCAGCCACGACAAGCGCAAGAAAATCCGCCAGGACCGCAAGAAGGTCGCCGCCGAACGCGTTTCGTTTCGCTGGCTGCGCGGCGCCGACATCGATGCCGCGGCGCTGGATTTCTTCTACCAGTGCTATCGCCACACCTACCTGGCGCACGGCAACCCGCCCTATCTGAACCTGGAGTTCTTCCGGCGGCTGCATGCCGAGATGCCGGACGCGCTGGTGCTGATCCTGGCCGAACAGGACGGGCAGCCGGTGGCGGCGGCGCTGAACCTGCAGGCCGACGGCGTGCTGTACGGCCGCTACTGGGGCGCCCGGCGCTACATCCCCGGCCTGCATTTCGAAACCTGCTACCTGCAGTCCATCGAATACTGCATCGCGCACGGCCTGGCCAGCTTCGAAGGCGGCGCGCAGGGCGAACACAAGATGGCGCGCGGCCTGCTGCCCACGCCGACCTGGTCGGCCCACTGGATCGCCGACACGCGCTTTGCCGCGGCCATCGACGATTTCCTCGGCCACGAAACCCACGCTATCGACGAATATCGCGACGAACTGGCCACCCACAGCCCGTTTCGAAAAACCTGACACAACCTTCCGGTGCCTGTCCCCGCATGGGGACTGGCACCGGCAAACTTCCCAGGTGCCTGTCCCCGCATGGCGCCTGGCACCGGCAAACTTCCCAGGTGCCTGTCCCCGCTGGGACAGGCACCTGGGTACCTGGGCCCTGGGCACCTGGGCACCCGGGCCCCTGCGCTACAGGAACCGATCCAGCAGCTTGCGGCTATGGCGGTCCAGCGCCAGCGCATCGCGGATCAGGAAGAAAATTCCGTGCATGTCGGTGATCAGCAGGGTATGGCCGGCCAGCCGGCGGATGTCTTCTTCGCCGCGCAATACGAAGGTGGCGTTGCCGCGGTCGGTCTCGACCTGCCAGGACGATGGCGTGGCGAATGTGGACACCGAGACAATGCGCCGGATCTCGGGCATGAATTCGCGGCTGGCCAGCTCTGCTTCGACCAGTTGCCGCTGCGCGGGCGGCAACTGCGCCACGTCGTCCAGCCAGGCCAGCTCATGCCCGTCGGCGCTGACCAAAGACAGGCCGCTGGCCGGAGCGCTGATCGGAAACGCGCGCACCGGCACCACGCCTTCATGTGCCCGGCCGTCGGCGCCGGTGAAAACCAGCCGGCCGGCCTGGTTGCGATGCAGCTGGAATGCGCAGTGGTTCATGGCGGGCTGCGCTCTCATGCGATGGCGGCGATGGCGTCGCTGCCGTCGTCGCCGCCTTCGGCCTGGCGCGTCTGTTGCGCCTGGTACAGCCGATAGTAGGCGCCTTCGCGCGCCATCAAGGCCTCGTGCGCGCCCTCCTCGACGATCTGCCCGCGGTCCAGCACGACCAGCCGGTCGGCCCGCCGCAGCGTGCTGAGGCGATGCGCGATGGCGATGGTGGTGCGCCCGCGCACGAGGTTGTCGAGCGCCTTCTGGATTTCCTTCTCGGTCGTGGTGTCCACCGACGAGGTCGCCTCGTCCATGATGAGAATGCGCGGGTCGATCAGCAGCGCCCGGGCAATGGAGATGCGTTGGCGCTCGCCGCCGGACAGCGCCTGGCCGCGTTCGCCCACCAGCGAGTCATAGCCATGCGGCAGACGCAGGATGAACTCATGGGCATGCGCGGCGCGCGCGGCGGCGATGATCTCCGCGCGCGTGGCGTCCGGCTTGCCGTACGAGATGTTGTCGGCGATGGTGCCGAAGAAGAGGAAAGGCTCCTGCAGCACCAGCCCGATGTTGCGCCGGTAATCGGCGATGCGCAGCGAGCGGATGTCCACGCCGTCGACCAGCACCGCGCCTTCCGATACGTCGTAGAAGCGGCAGATCAGGTTGATCAGGGTGCTCTTGCCCGAGCCGCTATGCCCGACCAGGCCTATCATTTCGCCCGGCGCGATCGACAGGTCCAGCCCGCGTATCACCGAACGGTTGCCGTAGCGGAACCCTACGTCGCGCAGCTCGATGTGGCCGTTCACGCGCGGCAGGTGCACCGGCTTGTGCGGCTCGGGCACGCTGGAGACGTGGTCGAGAATGTCGAAAATGCGCTTGGCGCCGGCGGCCGCCTTCTGCGTCACCGACACGATGCGGCTCATCGAATCCAGGCGCGTGTAAAAGCGGCCGATATACGCCAGGAACGCCGCCAGCACGCCAACCGTGATGTGCTTCTGCGACACCTGCCAGATGCCAAAGATCCACACGATGAGCAAGCCGATCTCCGTCAGCAGCGTCACCGTCGGCGAGAACAGCGACCACACGGTATTGACGCGGTCGTTGACCTCCAGGTTGCGGTTGTTGGCTTCGCGAAAGCGCTGCACTTCGCGCCGCTCCTGGGCAAACGCCTTGACCACGCGGATGCCCGGTATGGTGTCTGCCAGCACATTGGTGATCTCCGACCAGATCCGATCGACCTTCTCGAAACCGTGGCGCAGCCGGTCGCGCACCACGTGGATCATCCACATGATGAACGGCAGCGGCACCAGGGTGGCCAACGCCAGCCACGGGTTGATCGACACCAGGATCGCGGCGGTCATGGCGATCATCAGCACGTCGGTGGCGAAGTCCAGCAGATGCAGCGACAGGAATACGCAGATGCGATCGGTTTCGCTGCCGATGCGCGCCATCAGGTCGCCGGTCCGCTTGCCGCCGAAGTACTCCAGCGAAAGCTGCTGCAAATGTTCGTAGGTGGTGGTGCGCAGATCCGCCCCGATGCGTTCGCTGACCCAGGCCAGGATATAGGTACGCGCCCAGCCCAACCCCCAGGCCAGCACCGCCGAGGCCAGCAGGCCGGCCAGGTACAGCCTGACTTTGGCGTAGTCGATGGGCGCACCGTTCTGGAACGGAATCAGTACGTCGTCCATCAGCGGCATGGTCAGGTAGGGCGGAACCAGCGTAGCGGCGGTACCCAGCAGCGTCAGCAGGAATCCGGCCAGCAGCGCGCCGCGATAGGGCCGCGCGAACCGCCACAGCCGCAACAGCGCCCAGGTCGCCGGCGGGGCGGCGGGCTCCTGGCTGCACTCCGGACAGTCTTCCCGGTCGGCGGGGATCGGCGCCTGGCAGGTCGGGCATGGCCGGGGGGATTCGCCAGCCGTCGGGGCCGCGCCGGCCAGGCGCAGGGCCTGGAGACTCTCGAACTGTTCCAGCAGGCGCAGGGCCGCCGGATTGCGGCCCAGGGTGAACCGCCAGCTTGCCAGGCGCCGCGCGCCGGCATCGAGCTCCAGGCTGGCGGCGCCGGCGTGGTCGTGCAGGGCCAGGCGCAGATCAGGGGAATACGGCCAGCTGGACCACTCGCGGCGGCCCGGCGCGCAGGCCAGGATGCGCCGGTCGGTTGCCAACACCATTCCCGTCTCGAAGCGCAGCCGCGCGTCGAGATCGGTTTCCAGCCAGGCCAGCACGGTTTCGCCTGCGTCAAGATGCGAATGAATCGCATCCCTCCACTCGGCCGGCACCTCGCGCCGGCCCGCGCCAGCTAGATTTTGTGGTTTTTTCATTAGAACGCGTTTCGAGCCACGGCCCGGCCCAAAAAGGCGATTCTCCGGCTTGCGGCCTCGGACCTGAAGCCTGTCCGTTCCTTACAACAGCGCGAGTTTATATGGGCAAAAAGGCGGCGTATAGTAGCAGCCGATTTTCACAATTTCCATACTTAGGAATTCTTCCGCCCATCCACGTGTTGGCACTTCCCAACCGGCCCTTCGCCCCTCGACTTTGCACGGGGTGACTTCGGCCTGCCAATGCGCAATCACTCCTCCATAACCATGAAAAAGAAAGACATTGAATTTCTCGATGTCGTGACTTTGCGCGGCCCCAACATCTGGACGTACCGTCCGGTGCTGGAAGCGTGGGTGGACATCGGCGAATTGGAGGATTTCCCCTCCAACACGATACCCGGCTTCTACGAGCGCCTGTCCGGCTGGCTGCCCACGCTGATCGAGCACCGCTGCAGCCCCGGCGTGCGCGGCGGCTTCCTGCAGCGCCTGCGCGAAGGGACCTGGCCGGGCCACATCCTCGAGCACGTCACGCTCGAACTGCAGAACCTGGCCGGCCTGCCGGGCGGGTTTGGCAAGGCGCGCGAAACCTCGCGGCGCGGCGTCTACAAGGTGGTGGTGCGCGCCTGGCACGAACAGGTCACGCGCGCCGCCTTGCAGGAGGGACGCGACCTCGTGATGGCGGCCATCGAGGATCGCCCGTTCGACGTGCCGGCGGCCGTCGCGCGGCTGCGCGCCCTGGTCGACTCGCTGTGCCTGGGGCCCAGCACCGCCTGCATCGTGGACGCGGCCGACGACCGCGACATTCCCTATATCCGGCTGTTCGAGGGCAACCTGGTGCAGTTCGGCTACGGATCGCGGCAACGCCGCATCTGGACCGCCGAAACAGACCGCACCAGCGCCATCGCCGAAGGCATATCGCGCGACAAGGACCTGACCAAGGAACTGCTGTCGACCTGCGGCGTGCCGGTCCCCGAGGGACGGCTGGTGCAAAGCGCGGTCGACGCCTGGGAGGCCGCGCAGGACATCGGCCTGCCGGTGGTCGTCAAGCCCTACGACGGCAACCATGGACGCGGCGTCTTCACCAACCTGCTGACGCGCGACGAAATCGAATCGGCCTATGCCGTGGCGGTGGATGAAGGCAGCGGCGTCATCGTCGAGCGCTTCATCACCGGCAACGAACACCGCCTGCTGGTGGTGGGAGACCGCATGGTGGCGGCGGCGGCGGGCGAACCCGCCTGGGTCACCGGCGACGGCGTATCCACCATCGAAGACCTGATCGGCAGCCAGATCAATACCGACCCGCGGCGCGGCCGCACCGAAAACCATCCGCTCAATCCGGTGCGGCTGGACTCGGCCGCGCGCCTGGAGATCGCCCGCCAGGGCATGACGGCCACCAGCGTGCCCGCCGCGGGCCGCAATGTGCTGATCCAGCGCAGCGGCAACGTGGCGTTCGACGTCACCGACCGCGTGCATCCCAGCGTGGCGGCCACGGTGGCGCTGGCCGCCCGCGTGGTCGGCCTGGACGTCGCCGGCGTCGACCTCGTCACCGACGACATCTCGCGTCCGCTGGACCAAACGCGCGGCGCCATCGTCGAAGTCAACGCCGGGCCGGGGCTGCTCATGCACCTGAAGCCGGCCGACGGCCCGCCGCGCCCGGTGGGCCGCGCCATCGTCGACCACCTGTTCCCGGCCGACGACGACGGCCGCATCCCCATCGTGGGCGTGACCGGCACCAACGGCAAGACCGTGGTCGCGCGCCTGGTGGCGCGCCTGCTGCACCTGTCCGGCAAGCAGACCGGCCTGGCCTGCAGCGAAGGCCTGTACCTGAACAAGCGCCTGGTGCAGAAAGGCGACTGCGCCAATTGGGCCGCGGGGCGGCGCGTGCTGATGAACCGCTCGGTCGATGCGGCGGTGATCGAGAACGACAGCGGCGTCATCCTGGGCCAGGGGCTGGCCTATGACCGCTGCCTGGTCGGCGTGGTCACCAACATCGACGACGGCGACCACCTGGGCGATTTCGATATCAACGAAACCGACCGCCTGGTCGACGTGTTCCGCACCCAGATCGACGTCGTGCTGCCCGGCGGCGCTGCCGTGCTCAATGCCCGCGACCCGCGCGTGGTCCGCATGGCCGAGCTGTGCGACGGCGAGGTGCTGTATTTCGGCCTGGACCCCGCCCTGCCGACGCTGGCCGCCCACCTGGCCGACGGCAGGCGCGCCGTCTACCTGCGCGCCGGACGCATCGTGCTGGCGCGTGGCCGCGACGAAGAAGCCTTGGCCGACATCGCCGCGGTTCCGCTGACGCACGGCGGCCGCGTCGCGTTCCAGATCGAGAACGTGCTGGCCGCGGTCGCGGCCGCCTGGGCGCTGGACATTCCGGTCGAGCTGATACGCGCCGGCATCGAAACCTTCGACATCGACCAGGCCGACGCGCCGTGGCAGTTCACGCTGTTCGAGCGCAACGGCGCCTGCGTGGTGGTCGACGACGTGCACAACCCCTCGGCGCTGCGCGCGCTGCTGGCCGCCATCGAACAATTCCCCGCCAGGCGGCGCGCCGCCGTGTACTCGGCCGGCGCCGACCGCAACGACGATGCCCTGGTCGAACAGGGCCGCCTGCTGGGCACGGCGTTCGACCAGGTCGTGCTCTACGACGACGCCACGGTTGCCAGCAAGCGTCCCGCCGGGCAGGCGCGCGGCCTGCTGCGGCAGGGGTTGCGGCAATCGGCGCGCGCCACCGCCATTGCCGACGAGGCCGACCACGCGCGCGCCATCGCCCGCGTGCTCGACGACCTGCGCGAGGGCGACTTCGCGCTGCTGCAATCCGATGAGGCATTCTCCGGCCCCACCATAGACCTGGTGCGGCGCTGGATAGAACAAGGCTGAACCCGCGACTGCGCCCCTCTTGCCGCGCCGCCCGAACGGCGGCGCTTCTTCGACGACAGGAATCCCTGCCATGGAAGTTTCCCGAATCCGCGCCCTGCGCGGCCCCAATCTCTGGAGCCGCAACACCGCCATCGAGGCCATCGCCGCCTGCTCCGATGCCGAATGCGCGATCAACGGCATGCCGGACTTCGAGGCGCGCCTGCGCGCCCGGTTCCCGCAATTGGGCGTGCTGCAGCCGGAAGGCCAGCGCGACGCCATCTCGATGGCCCACGTGCTGCAGGCGACCGCGCTCGGCCTGCAGGCGCATGCGGGCTGCCCGGTCACCTTCGGACGCACGTCCCCCACCATCGAACCCGGCGTGTTCCAGGTCGTGGTCGAGTACAGCGAGGAAGACGTCGGACGGCTGGCGTTCGAACTGGCCGAAGCCCTCATCCGCTCGGCCCAGGACGACACGCCTTTCGACCTGCCCCAGGCCCTGCAACGCCTGCGCGACCTCGACGAGGACACCCGCCTGGGCCCGAGCACCGGCTCCATCGTCAACGCCGCCGTGGCGCGCAGTATCCCCTACCACCGGCTGACCCAGGGCAGCATGGTGCAATTCGGCTGGGGCAGCAAACAGCGCCGCATCCAGGCCGCCGAAACCGACATGACCAGCGCGATCTCGGAGTCGATCGCCCAGGACAAGGACCTGACCAAGATGCTGCTGGACGCCGCGGGCGTCCCGGTGCCGATGGGCAGCTCGGTCGACAGCGCCGCGGCGGCCTGGCAGGCCGCGCAGGCGCTCGGCGGCCCCGTCGTGGTCAAGCCCCGCGACGGCAGCCAGGGCCGCGGCGTGGCGGTCAATATCGAGACGCGCGACCGTATCGAAAGCGCCTTCGAGGCCGCTGCCGAAATCAGCTCGGAGGTCATCGTCGAACGCTACATTCCCGGCCATGACTTCCGTCTGCTGGTGGTGGGCAATACCCTGGTGGCGGCGGCGCGCCGCGATCCGCCGCAGGTCACCGGCGACGGCACGCACACCATCGCCGAGCTGGTGGCCCAGGTCAATGCGGACCCGCTGCGCGGCGATGGCCATGCCACGTCGCTGACCAAGATCCGCTTCGACGACATCGCCATCGCCACCCTGCGCAAGCAGGGCTACGAGGCCGACTCCGTCGCAGCGGCGGGCGCCCTGGTCGTGCTGCGCAACAACGCCAATCTCAGTACCGGCGGCGCGGCCACCGACGTCACCGACGAAGTCCATCCCGAACTCGCCGCGCGCGCCGTCACGGCCGCGCGCATGATAGGCCTGGATATCTGTGGCGTCGACGTCGTCGCCGAGACCGTGCACCTGCCGCTGGAGGACCAGCACGGCGGCGTGGTCGAGGTCAACGCGGCGCCCGGCCTGCGCATGCACCTGAACCCCTCGTTCGGCAAGGGCCGCGCGGTGGGCGAAGCCATCATCTCCCACATGTTCGCCGAGCGCGACGACGGCCGCATTCCGGTCGTGGCGGTGGCCGGCACCAATGGCAAGACCACCACGGTGCGCCTGACGGCGCATATCCTGGGCTGCGCGGGCCACCGCGTCGGCATGACCAACTCGGACGGCGTCTATGTGGGCAAGCAGCGCATCGACACCGGCGACTGCAGCGGCCCGCGCAGCGCCCGCCGCCTGCTGCTGCATCCCGACGTGGATGCCGCGGTGCTGGAGACCGCGCGCGGCGGCGTGCTGCGCGAGGGCCTGGCCTTCGATCGCTGCAACGTCGCCATCGTCACCAACATCGGCATGGGCGACCACCTCGGGCTGGGCTATATCAGCACCGTCGAGGACCTGGCGGTCGTCAAGCGCGTGATCGTGCAATACGTGCAGCCTGACGGCATGGCCGTGCTCAACGCCGCCGATCCCATGGTGGCCGAGATGGCCAGCGCCTGCCCTGGCTCGATCACGTATTTCGCCGAAGACCGCAACCATCCCGTCATGGCCACCCATCGCGCCCAGGGCCATCGCGTGGTCTATCGCGACGGCGACAGTCTCGTCGCCGCGCAAGGCGGCGCCGAAGTCGCCTTCGCACTGGCGGACATTCCGCTGACGCGCGGCGGCGCGATCGCCTTCCAGGTGGAGAACACCATGGCGGCGCTGGCGGCGGCCTGGGCGCTGGGCATCGACTGGGACACCATCCGGCACGCGCTGGCCATCTTCGTCAACGACGCGCAAACGGCCCCGGGACGCTTCAACGTCTTCGATTTCCGCGGCGCGACCCTGATCGCCGATTATGGCCACAACCCCGACGCCATCCAGGCGCTGGTGCGGGCCATCGACACCATGCCGGCGCGCCGCCGCAGCGTGGTCATCAGCGGCGCGGGCGATCGGCGCGACGAAGACTTGCGCCAGCAGACAGAGATCCTGGGCGGCGCCTTCGACGACGTGATCCTGTACCAGGACCAATGCCAGCGCGGCCGCGCCGACGGCGAAGTGGTGGCCTTGCTGCGCCAGGGCCTGCAACAGGCGCCGCGCACGCGCCACATCGACGAAATCCAGGGCGAGTTCGTCGCCATCGACGCCGCACTGCAGCGGCTGGCCCCTGGCGACCTCTGCCTGATCCTGGTGGACCAGGTGGAAGAAGCCCTGGCCCACATCGCCAGCCGCGTCGCCGGGCAGCCATGACAAGCGCGGTTACCTGAGCCCGTCAAAGCGGCTCAATTCTTTGCTCAAATGTAACTAAGGCCGGCGCAAGCCGGCCTTTTTTTCCCTGCGCAAAATGCATCGCCAGCCACGCCGGACCATTTACATTTCCCCACACGCCGGTTTGACACCGCCACCGCCCCCTCTTACGGTAGAACCGTACGCTGATCAGTGTCCACACTCACTCGCGGCAAGGCATTCGGCAGGCACGGATCCCGCGCCGCAACGACCTAGAAGAGGACAACCATGAACAACGATATTGTTGCAGGCAAGTGGAAGCAATTGACGGGCAAGGCCAAGGCGGCCTGGGGCGAGCTGACCGACGACGAGCTCACTCGCACCGAAGGCAATGCCGAACGGCTGGCTGGCCTGATCCAGGAGCGTTACGGCAAGACCAAGGAACAGGCCCAACGGGAGGTGCGCGAGTTCTTCGACCGCAATCCCTGACTGACTGCTTCGTGACTCAAGGAGAAACATCATGCTGCACTACGCGGTCGTGTTTTTCGTCATTGCCATCATTGCAGCCGTACTGGGCTTCGGCGGCATCGCCGCCGGCGCGGCCGGCATCGCCAAGATCCTGTTCTTCGTGTTCCTGGTGCTGGCGCTGCTGTCCATCCTGGGCGGCGTCTTCAGGAAATGACGGGCTGCGCCAGTACCCGCTCCTGATCCTGGGCTTCATCGATAAAGGAGAATAACCATGCAAGTTCGCAAACTGTTCGTTGCCACTCTCATCGGCGCCACCGCCGCCATCGGTTCGCTGGCCCACGCCGCGGGCGAAGACAAGCCCAAGCAATCGGTGGGCGAGTACGCCTCCGATGCCACGGTCACCACCAAGGTCAAGGCTGCCTTCGTCGCCGACAAGTCCCTGAGCGCGCTGGACATCGCGGTCGAAACGAACAATGGCGTGGTGACGCTGACCGGTACGGTCGGCACCGCCACCGAGGCGGATCAAGCAGCGACCGTGGCGCGTGACGTCGAAGGGGTCAAGCAGGTCATGAACAACATCAAGGTCGATCCGGCCAAGGCCGCGAAATAAGTCATGACGCGGGGCCGCCGGGTGGTCCGGCGCGCCGTACGTGTACCGCCTTCGGGTTCGCCCGAAGGCTTTTTTTTGTGCCTGTCCCGGCGGGGACAGGCACCCGCGCATCGGGACGGAACCGGCACCTGCCGCGTCCGCCGCGGCCTAGCGCGGCAGGCGGATCTCGCCGCGTCCGATCTCGATCACGCCGCCGCCCACCTGGATGGCGCCGGCGTCATCCACGTCCAGCCGCAGCCGACACGGCCGGCGCACCAGGTCTCCCTGTTCGACCAGGATATGGGCGGGCAAGGGCGCGCCGCGCGCCAGCAGCCAGCCGCCCAGGTTGGCGCATGCCGAGCCGGTGCCGGGGTCTTCGGCCACGCCGCCGCCTGCGCGCGCATGAAAGTAGCGGGACTGCACGATGCGCCGCGCGCCTGCGCCGGTCTGCGGCCCGAATGCAAAGACATAGGCGGTCTTGCGGCCCAGGCTGTTGGCGGGCCAGCGCGCGGGCCATGCGGCGTGCGGCGCGGCGCGCATCACCGCCTCCGGCGTCTTGAGCGGCACCAGCAGCTGGTCGGAACCGGTATCCACCCATAGCGGCTCGTCATGCAGATCCGCAGGGTCCAGGCCCAGCAGGCCGGCGATCTCGCCCGCGGCCAAAGCCGCACGCGCCGTCCTGGGCATGCCGGACGACGGCGCCGTGAAAGTCCATGCGCCGTCGTGCTCGCGCACCGGCACGACGCCGGCCTTGAAACCCAGGCGCACCGACGCCCCCAGCCCCAGCAACTCGCTGACCACCCGCGCCGTCCCCAGGGCAGGATGGCCGGCAAAACGCATCTCGGCGTCGGGCGTGAAAACGCGCACCTGCGCATCGGCGCCTTCGCCGCCAGGCAGGATGAATGTGGTCTCGGACAGATTGAACTGCAGGGCCAGCGCCTGCATCTCCTCGTCCCGCAAACCGCGCGCGTCCTCGAACACGCACAGCGGGTTGCCGCCGAAACAGGATTCGGCGAACACATTGAGCAGGCGGAAAGCGTAGGACGTCATGGCGGGCGGAACCAGGCGCGGACAGCGCCCGGCAGAGGTGGCGGGACCGCCACCATACCGCGCCGCGCGTGGCCGCGCTACCAGATGGCGAAGAACAGCACCCACGAAAGGCAGAACGGCGCCAGCCCCGCCACCGTCGCCAGCCAGGCCAGCCCGCGCCGCGCAAAACCGGCCGGACGACGCGCCAGCAGACGCCACACCAGGCGCAGCGACCACAGCACGGCGAGCGCCAACAAGGTAAAGCGCACCGGATTGGCCCAGCCCGTACCTACCCCTTCGTGCCGCAGCAGGGTCAGCGTGGTGGCGGACAGGCCGAGAAACACGCCGATTCCGGCACAGGGAATCAACCCCTGCGCCAGCTTGTGCACGCCGGCCAGCCGGCCCGCGCGCGCAGCCAGCGGCGCAACGCGGTCGGCCAGCCACAATGCGGCGAATGCCGGCAAGCCCACGGCCAGGGTCGCCCCGGCCACGAACAGCAGGATGCCCGCGCCGTCCAGCCAGGAGAAACTGTCGTTGACGTCCGGGTAGTGCGTCAACACGAACCACGGCGCATTGTCCAGCAGCGGCCAGATGATGTCATGCTCGACCAGCCAGGTGGCCACCCACTGCTTGATCGTCACGTACCAGGGGCTGGCGCTCCACAGGAAGGCCCCCACCGCCACGCCCATCAGCCCGAAACAGATCAGCGCGGTCTGCCAGCCGTCGCCGTCGGCGACCTCCACGATCTCGGTTTCGGGCGAGCGCGGCGCCAGGGCAATCGCCCCGCGATAGCCGCTACAGCGGCCACAGACATGGCAGTCGCCCGCGCCCTTCATGTGGCGCAGCGGCACCAGCGGCGCGCAATTGATCGCCTCGACGCGAATGACCGGATGGCGCCATTTTTCCTCGTCCACCTTGAAATGCCAGGGCGCCAGCTTGGCCAGCAAGTTGAACACGCCATTGACCGGACACAGGTACTTGCACCAGACGCGCTTGCTGCGGCCGTAGCGCCAGCCGACGATCATCGCCGCCACGGTCGAGCCGCCCAGCACCGCCAGCGCCGCCAGCGGGTACTGATAGACACTGACCAGCTGGCCGTAGATCGTCGTCAGGGCAAAGGCCACGAACGGCCAGCCGCCCCAGCGCATCCAGCGCGGAATGGCCCGGCCCTGGCCGCGCTCGCTGGCCCACTCGGTGAGCATGCCCTCGGGACAGAACCAGCCGCACCAGGCGCGCCCCAACAGCGGCATGGAAACCAGGACGAACGGCCACCACACGCCCCAGAACGCGAATTGCGCCAGCACGGTCAGGTTGTCGAAGACCGACGCGGCGTTGTCCGGCAAGGGCAGGAACACCGGCACGATCAACAGGAACGCATACGCAGCGACGATGCCCCATTGCAGCTTGCGCAGCAAAGGGGCATGGTCGCGAAGCACGTCGGCAAAGCGGGCGGTTGCCCGCCCGAGTACAGATGCCATGTCAAACCTTCATGTCGTGGCGCGGTGCCTGGGTATCCTCAGGCGGCCGAACGCGCCGAAACCGCCGCTGCGCCATCGGCGCGGCGCAGCAGCAGCCATACCACCAGCCAATAGGCCAGCCACAGCAATACCGAGATCAAGGCCGGATAGGCGCGATAGCCGGCGAAATCGGCCAGGACCTTGCCCACCCCGCTGCTGTCGTCGAGCAGCCATGAGCTGTCCCAGACCGGATCGATGAGCGTGGGCAGCACGTCCAGCGAGATCAGATGGTCCAGGCCACCCACCAGCAAGGCGCCGGCCAGCAGGAGCAGCAGGATTTCGGTAACGCGGAAGAAGCGCCGCCAGGTGATCAGCTTGCCACCCAATTGCAGCAGCCAGAACGTCAGCAGTGCGATCAGGAAACCCGCCGCGCCGGCCAGGACCAGCAACGCCGCATCCCCGGCCTGCCCGGCCGCCGCGGCCACGGTGCCGTACAGGAACACCACCGTCTCGCTGCCTTCGCGCGCCACGGCGATCATGACCAGCACCAGCAGGCCCCACCAGTTGTCGCGCTCGATGGAGGCGCGCGCCCCGCCCTCGAGCTCGCGCTTGAGCGTGCGGCCATGGCGCTTCATCCAGATCACCATCTGGACCACCAGCGCGCAGGCCACCAGCGACATGCCGGCCTGGAACCACTCCTGGCCTTCGTCGCTCAGCCACGAGGAGACGCCCAGCAGCACCAGCGCCAGCAGGAGCGCCAACGCCAGGCCCGCCGCCACGCCGCCCCACAGGTAGGGCATGCCGCGCCGCCCGGCGGGCGTGGCCCGCAGCCAGGCGTAGAGAATGCCCACCACCAGCAGGGCCTCGACGCTTTCGCGCCATACGATGAAAAGTACTTGTTCCATATCCGACCCGATGGCTCAGTCCTTGGGCTTGACGACCAGCGTGCCCTTCACGTCCTGGTGGAAGTCATCGAAAAAGGGATACTCGCCCGGGCGCGAGATGGTGATGACGACGAACGACTTCACGCCCGGGCCCAGCACCTTCTCCTTGCGCAGCGGGATGCTTTCGAATTCCACCGGTTCGTTGCTGGCGTTGATCAGTTCGATCTTGAAGCGCCCCGCCGGCACCTCGAGGCGGGCCGGCTCGAACGTGCCGTCGGGCTGGAACGTCAGGGTGAACGTAGGCAGGTCGGCGGCGCGCGCCGCCAGCGGCGCGCCCAGCCCCAATGCCATGGCCAGCAAGGCCGCCGCCGGAGCACGCACGATCAGTACCCGCCCTTCTTGCCGGTGCCGGCAAAGACGAATTCATACTCGAGGTCGAACGGCTCGAACCACGGGCCCACGCCGGTTTCCTTGTCGATATGGCGGCCGAAGTGGTTCATCTTGTCGGAGGTCGGCGGCATGATGGTGTACTTCAGCTTGTACTTGCCGGGACCGTCCAGCTTGACGTTGTCGCCATAGTGCGGGCCGTCGTTGGCCACCATGGGCATGAAGGTGCCCTTCTGGACCTTGTCGCTGCCGACCTTCTGGACTTCGTACTTGACCACCAGGTAAGGCACCCACTCGCCTTCCGGAAAGCCCGTGGCGTTGCCCGCGGTGGCGTGGATGTCGGCTTCCAGGTGGACGTCGGAGTCCTTGGCAGCGCGCATCATGCCGGGGGGATCCATCTCGATGGGCTGCAGATAGACCGCGCCGATTTCCATGCCGCCCTTCTCGGCCGGCTTGCCGATCGGATACTCGGCCGCGAACGCGGCGCCAGGCAGGCTCAGGGCAAGCGCAAGTAGCAAGGCTTTCTTCATCATGTACGAGTCCTCTTAACTGAAAAAACGGCCCGAAGAAACACAAACAAGAACCGTTTTCATTAATGTAGTTCGGTTCGGCTTACAGATCCCTTAAGCCGACCCCAATTTCAGGACTCATACGGAAAAGGGGCGCCCGTGGGCGCCCCTTTTC
Source organism: Bordetella bronchiseptica (assembly GCF_900636925.1). Taxonomy (NCBI): domain Bacteria; kingdom Pseudomonadati; phylum Pseudomonadota; class Betaproteobacteria; order Burkholderiales; family Alcaligenaceae; genus Bordetella; species Bordetella bronchiseptica. Next base: position 1,462,171 of record NZ_LR134326.1, on the reverse strand, counting down.
CTTCAGCCAGCTTCGCGGCGCTACTTGCCGCGCCCGCCTTGCGGGCCGTCGCCACCCGGCGGCGTGAACGGGAAATTCGAGAACATCGCCCGGGTCTGATCCTGCATCTGGTCCTGCATCTGGACGAACAGGTTCTTGCTCTGGTCGATGTAGTTGTTCATCATCTTCTGCAGCATCGGCGTCTGCACGTTCATGAACTGCGTCCAGGCCTCGGGCCCGAACTGGCTGCCGTACAGCCCCTTGGACTGCTCGGCCATGCGCTGCTGGATTTCCATGAACGCCTGGATGTTCTTTTCCAGGTACGAACCCATGATGCCCTGCATGGCGTGGCCGTAGAAGCGGATGATCTGCGCCAGCATGTTGGACGAGAACATGGGCATGCCGCCGCTTTCCTCTTCGAGAATGATCTGCAGCAGGATACTGCGCGTGAGATCCTCTCCGCTCTTGGCATCGACAACCTGGAAGTTCTCGTTGGCCAGAACCAGCTGCTTGACATCGGCTAGCGTGATGTAGGTGCTGGTTTGCGTGTCGTACAGCCGGCGGTTGGGATACTTCTTGATCAGGCGCAGGGCGGCGCCAGTTTGTGCTTGCGTCATGTCTGTCCCCGAGATCGGGAGATCTCTTTAACTTTCAATCATTTTACGTGTAATACCGGGCGTCCGCTTCCCCCCGGACCCCGGCCCCCTCCGAATGCGGCCTCAACCCATGTGCAGGCCGCCATTGAGCGAGAAATCCGCGCCCGTGGCAAAACCCGATTCGTCCGACGCCAGCCAGGACGTCATGGACGCGATTTCCTCGGGCGTACCCAGCCGGCGCACCGGAATCGTCGCGACGATTTTCTCCAGCACGTCGGGACGGATGGCCCGCACCATGTCGGTCCCGATGTAGCCCGGCGAAATGGTGTTGACGGTAATGCCCTTGCTGGCGACCTCCTGGGCCAGGGCCATGGTGAAACCATGGATGCCCGCCTTGGCGGTCGAGTAGTTGGTCTGGCCGAACTGCCCTTTCTGGCCGTTGACCGAGCTGATGTTGACGATGCGCCCCCATTGGCGCTCCACCATCCCGTCGAGCACCTGCTTGGTCACGTTGAACAGGCTGTTCAGGTTGGTGTCGATCACCGCGCGCCAGTCGTCCACCGACATCTTGCGGAACAGGCCGTCACGCGTGATGCCGGCGTTGTTGACCAGCACGTCGACCTGGCCCAGGTCGGCCGTGACGCGCTCGAAAGCCTTGACGGTGGACTCCCAGTCGGACACGTTGCCCACCGATGCGTAGAACGTATAGCCCTGGGCCGCCTGCTCGTCGAGCCACTGCTGATAGTTGCGGCTGGGGCCGCACCCCGCCACCACCCGGAAGCCGTCCTTGGCCAACCGCTGGCAGATCGCGGTACCGATACCGCCCATGCCGCCCGTCACATATGCCAATTTTCCGCTCATTTGACTTCCTCCTGTTTTCACGGCGAACGCCCGCCAAGAATGCCGGCCTTGCGGCCCGCGCGCGTACTCAAACCGCTCTTACTTTCACATAACGTCCCGGCGCCGGCTCGATCGGCCGGAACCGTTTGTTGCCCGCCTGCGCGGGCGCGGCGACCTGCTTGCCGCCATGCCCGGCCAGCCAGGCGGTCCAGTCGGGCCACCAGCTGCCCGCGTGCTCGACCGCGCCGGCCAGCCAGGCGTTGGGATCGCCAGGCAGGTCGTGGGACACCGCGCCGGCCGATTCATTCACCCAATAGCTGCGCCGCTGCTTGGCCGGCGGATTGATCACCCCGGCAATATGGCCGGAAGCGCCCAGCACGAAACGCATGGGCCCGCGCAGCAATTGCGTCGATGCGTAGGCCGACGGCCAGGGCACGATGTGGTCCTCGCGCGACCCGTACAGGTAGGCAGGCATGTCGAGCCGGGTCAGGTCCAGCGGCACGCCCGCGGCACGCGCCCGTCCGGGCACCTTGAGATTGTTTTCGAGATACGTGTTGCGGAAATACCAGGCGAAGAACGGCCCCGGCAGGTTGGTGCTGTCGGCATTCCAGAACAGCAGGTCGAACGCAGGCGGTGTCTTGCCTTTCAGGTAATTGGAGACGACGTAGTTCCAGACCAATTCGTTGGGGCGCAGGAACGAAAACGTGGTGGCCAGGTCGCGGGCAGGCATCAGGCCGCGCTGTCCGTACTGGTGGTCGCGCAGCAAGGCATGCGCTTCGTCGACGAACACCTTCAGGATGCCGGTATCGTGGAAGTCCAGCAGCGAGGTCAGCAGCGTGAGCGAGGCCACCGGGCGCTCGCCGCGCGCCTGGGCCAGCGCCAGCGCCGAGGCCAGCATGGTGCCGCCGACGCAGAAGCCCAGCGCGTTGACCTGCGGCTGGCCGCTGATGTCGCTGGCCACCGCCAGCGCCTTGAGCACCGCGTCGTCGAGGTATTCGCTCCAGGTGGCGGTGTCCACGCCGTCGGTATCGGCCGCCAGCGGATTGCGCCACGAGATGATGAACACCGTATGGCCCTGCTCCACCGCATACCGGACGAAGGAGTTCTCGGGCTGCAGGTCGAGGATGTAGTACTTGTTGATGTTCGGCGGCACGATCACCAGCGGCCGCTCGCAGACCTTGGCGGTCTGCGGCGCGTACTGGATGAGCTGCATCAGGCTGTTCTCGAACACCACATGGCCGGGCGTGGTGGCCACGTTGCGGCCGATTTCGAACTGTGTCTCGTCCGTTTGGCTGATGCGGCCGCGCTGGATGTCGTTGAGCAGGTTGGCCATGCCTTCCTGCAAGGTGCGGCCGGCGCTTTCGACGATGGCGCGCTGCGCATCCGGATTGAAGGCCAGGAAGTTGGCCGGCGACATGGCATCGACCCATTGCATGACCGAGAAGCGCAAACGGTTGCGCATGGGTTCGCTGACCTGCGCCGCCTCGACCAGGCGCGCCATTGCACGGGCCGACAGCAGATAGGCATGCGCCATCAGCAGGCGCTGGCGGTCGTCCAGCCAGGCTGCGCCGGCAAAGCGCTTGTCGGCCGGAGCGCCCAGTACGCCACGCTTGGCCTCGTCACACAGGCGCAGCCATTCGCGGGAGAAATCGGCCTGGATTTCTGCCAGAGCGTCCGGTGCCACGCTCACCGGGACGGGCCATGCAGCGGAAAGATGGGCGTTCACTTCGACACCTTGTTATCGGAACTGCGCGAATTGATGGTGCATGCCGCCATTTTTACTGTCAATGCGGGTATACCTAGGAGCCATCCGGCAAGCATACCGAAGTCGCATTACCGGGCGTCGAGCCAGGCCAGCAAAGCCATCCGGCCGGTTTCCCGATCTCGCCGATACGAAAAAAATCGCGAATCCTGCACCGTGCACAAACCGCAGGATTGCGCCTGTACGCCAGCGCGCCGCAAGCGCAGCAGCGCCAGTCCGGGCAGGTCGGCCAGCCATTTGCCGGGCAGGCCCGGGCGCGGCGCGAACAGGGCCGCGGCCTCGGGGCCGTCGGCCGCAAAGGCTTGCAGCACATCGGCTCCCACCTCGAAGGCCGCCGGCCCGATGCCGGGCCCGATCCAGGCGCGCCAGCCGCGCGCGTCCGGCGCCTTGGCCTGCATGGCGCGCAAGGTGTTTTCCAGCACGCCGCCGGCAAGGCCGCGCCAGCCGGCGTGCGCCGCGCCCAGCACGGTGCCGTCCTGGTCGGCGATGACCACGGGCAGGCAATCGGCAACCATGATGGCCAGCACGCGTCCGGGCGCAGCCGTGACGCTGGCATCGGCGGCGGGTTCATGCGGCGGGCCGGCGTCGGCGTCGACCACCTCGTGGCCGTGTACCTGGCGCAGCCACAGGGGCTCGGCCGGCACCGCGGCGCGCACCCGGCGGCGATTCTCGGCCACCGTTTCGGGACGATCGCCCGCGCGCAGCCCCAGGTTGAGGGTATCGTGCGGCGCGACGCCCGCCCCGCCGGCGCGCGTGGTGCAGAAATAGTTCACTCCCGCCCATTGCGCACCGGTGATGACGGGCAGATCGTGTATCAGGCGTTCCATGCCAAGGCTTCCTGGACGTCGGACATATCGGCGGGTACGCCGGCCTCGAAGCTGACTTCGCCCGCGCCGCCCGGATCATCGAAATGCAGGGCCCGCGCGTGCAGCATCTGGCGCGTGGCGCCGGCCAGCGGCTTGCCGCCGTACAGCGTGTCGGCAAGCAGGGGATGCCCCAGGCTGGCCAGGTGCACGCGGATCTGGTGGGTACGGCCGGTTTCCAGCCGGCACAGCACCTCGCTCACCCGGGCGCCGCCTTCGGCGCAGCCGCGCCGCCGCGGGTCGAAATGCGTGACCGCCGGCTTGGGCGCGATGGGCCGTTCGACGCTCATCCGTACCGGAACCCGCGCATCGCGGCCGATGGGACGGTCGACGGTGCCGGCGGCGCCCAGCCAGCCATGCGCCAGCGCGATGTACTGGCGGCCCATGGTGCGCGCCTGCAGCTGGCGTACCAGATGGGTCTGGGCCAGTTCGTTGCGCGCCACCACCATCAGGCCGGACGTGTCCTTGTCGAGCCGGTGCACGATGCCGGCACGCGCCACGCGCGCCAGTTCGGGATAACGGTGCAGCAGGCCGTTGAGCAGCGTGCCGCTCCAGTTGCCCGCCCCGGGATGCGTCACCAGCCCCGCCGGCTTGTCCACTACGATCCAATCGGGGCTTTCGGCCACCACGTCGAAAGCCACCGGTTCGGGCGCGAAAGCCCGGCTTTCCGGGGCCGGTTGCTCCCAGACCGACAGGACGTCGCCGGGGCCGACCGCCTGGCGCACCTTGGCCTGGGCGCCGTTTACCAAAACGTAACCGGCCTCGATCCAGCCCTGCAGCCGGCTGCGCGAATGGCCGGGCAACAGCCCCGCCAGCACCTTGTCCAGGCGGTCTGCCGGGGTATCCGGCGGCACCGTGAGCAGCAGCGGTTCGTCGTCGGAAAGCAGGTCTACACTGGCGGCTGTATCAGACATGAAGACAAATCATATAATCAGCCTGCCATGCTAACACCAAGGATAGGACTCACGTGACTCACCGTCCCGCTGCACTCTCGAAGCCCGCCTCCCGCCGCGGGGTGGCCCTGCGCGCGGCGATCGCGCTGTCAACCATTCTGATCGTGGCCGGCTGCGGCTCGTCAAGCACCAAATACGACAAGACCGCGGGCTGGAGCGCCGAACAGTTGTACGCCGACGCCAAGCAGGAAGTCGCGGCGGGCAACTGGACCGATGCCCGGGAGCGCCTGACCGCCATCGAAAGCCGCTACCCGTTCGGCACGTACGCCCAGCAGGCCCTGATCGAACTGGCCTACGTCAACTGGAAAGACGGCGAGAACGAACAGGCGCTGGCCGCCATCGACCGCTTCCAGCAGCTCTATCCCAACCACCCGGGCACGGACTACGTGCTGTACCTGAAGGGGCTGGTCAACTTCACGCCGGCCAGCGCCTTCATGAGCAACCTGACCGGCCAGGACCCCGCCGAGCGCGATCCCAAGGGCCTGCGCGCGTCCTACGATGCGTTCAACGAACTGGTCCAGCGCTTCCCCAACAGCAAGTACACGCCCGATGCGCAGAAGCGCATGACCTGGCTGGTCAACGCCATCGCCATGAACGAAGTCCACGTGGCGCGCTACTACTACGAGCGGGGCGCCTACGTGGCGGCCGCCAACCGGGCGCAGACCGTGATCACCGATTTCGAGGGAGCCCCCGCCTCGGAAGAAGCGCTCTATATCATGGTCGAGTCGTACGACAAGCTGGGAATGACCGAACTGAAGGGCGACGCCGAACGCGTGCTCGACCAGAACTATCCCAACAGCAAATTCAAGACGCAAGGCCTGTCGGCCGACAAGAGCTGGTGGAACCCGTTCTCGTGGCGCTGACGCCACTCGCGCAGTCCAAGGAAAGCCCGGCCCCAGGCCGGGTTTTCCTTTTGCGCGGCCGTTATGGTTCGGCCTCGCCCATGCGGGCGTAGAAAGCCAGTGCCTCGTTCATGTCGCGGGTGCGGGCAAACGGCGGCAGGCCGCGCCACAGGCGCTTGCCATAAGGCTTCTCGACCAGGCGGGCATCGCCCACCATGAGCACGCCCCAATCGGTTTCGGTGCGGATCAGGCGGCCCGCGCCCTGCTTGAGCGAAATGGCGGCCTCGGGCAACTGGTACTCGGCAAACGGATTGCCGCCGCGCAGCCGACAGGCGCGCAGGCGGGCCTCGATGACCGGGTCGTCGGGCGGCGCGAACGGCAGCTTGTCGATCGCCACCAGCGTCAGCACATCGCCCGGCAGGTCGATGCCCTCCCAGAAACTGGCGCTGCCGACCAGCACGGGATGCTCCAGCTTGCAAAAGCGTTCCAGCAGATCGCGGCGGGTGGCCTCGCCCTGGCGCAACAGCGGCCAGTCGTGTCCCGCGTCCGCGAAGGCGTCGGCCAGCAACTGCGCCACCTTGTCGACCGCGCGCAGCGTCGTGCACAGCACCAGCGCGCCGCCCGGACTGGCTTCCAGCAAGGGCAGCAGATTCTCGACGAAGCGCTCGACGAAGCGGGGCGACTGCGGCTCGGGCATATCGCGCGGCACGAACAGCAAGCCCTGCGCGGGGTAGTCGAATGGCGACTCCCAACGTCCGGTGCGGGCATCCTCCAAGCCAAGCTGCTGCGTGAAATGGCCGAAATCACCATAAACAGATAGCGTTGCCGACGTCAGAATCCACGCTTGGCCGGGCTTGCGATAGCGCGAGAATGCCTGTGCCACCGACAAGGGCGCCGCATGCAGGCGCACATGATGCTGGCCATGCTCGACCCAGCGCACCGCCGGCCCGCTCCAGTTGGCGGCGGCCGCCGCCTCGGCCAGCAGCGCCTCGGACGGCGCGGCCACCGCCACGCCCTGGTCGTCGCGGCCCCAGCCTTCATCGTGCTCGGCGGCCTGGGCCGCGTGGCGCGGCGGCGTGGCCCAACGGGACAGGCGCACCGAAATTTCGGCGCCCGCGCGAGCGGCGGCGGCCAGGTCCGGATGTTTTTCCGCCACGCCGCTCAACGCCCGCACCGCGGCGTCGAGGACCTCGCGCAGGCTGGCCAGCGCGGCGTCGAATTCATCCGGGTCCGGCATGGCCTCGAAGGTCGCCTTGCGCCCGGGCAGCCGCTCCAGCGGCGCGCAGGCCAGCCGCAGCTCGCGCGCGGCGGTCTCGACCTGCCGGCCGACATCGCTCCATTTGGCGGCTTCGCGCGCGTACGCCAGGCCGGCCGCCTCCAGCGTGCGGGCGAAGTCCAGCAACTGGTGAGTCGACACACTGCTGCCCAGGAACCGGGTCGCGGTATCGGGCAACTGGTGCGCCTCGTCGAAAATCACCGTATCCACTTCGGGCAGCAAGTCTGTCACGCCCTCCTCGCGCAGCACCAGGTCGGCCATGAACAGCGCATGGTTCACGACCACCACGTCGGCCTCCTGCGCCTGGCGGCGCGCCTTGACCACGAAGCAGTCGCGGATGCGCGGGCACTCCTGGCCCAGGCAGTTCTCGCGCGTGGAGGTCACGCGTTGCCAGAGATCGGCGTCTTCGGGCACCTGCGCCAGCTCGGCGCGATCGCCGGTCTTGCTGATGCCGGCAAACACCTGGATCTGGCGCAGCTGGCCGATCTCGGCGCGCGACTTCAAGGCGCGGTCGTCGCCCTGCAGGCGGTCGAGGTGGTAGTGGCAGACATAGTTGCCGCGCCCCTTGAGCAGCGCGGCCGTCACCGGCGCGGCCAGCGCCTGCCGCACCTTCGGCAGGTCGCGCGCGAACAGCTGGTCCTGCAGGGTGCGCGTGCCGGTGGAAATCAGCACCTTGCCGCCTTGCGCGAAGGCGGGCACCAGATAGGCCCAGGTCTTGCCGATGCCGGTGCCGGCCTCGGCCACCAGGGTGGCGCGCGCCGCGATGGCGCTGTCTATGGCCTGCGCCAGCTCGACCTGCGACTGCCGCGGCCGGTAGCCCGGCATGGCGCGCGCCAGCGGGCCGTCGTCCGCGAAGAATTCCGAAATGTCGAGGTCCAGCATTGATCAAGCCATGCGCTAAAGTGGCTGACATAATAGCGCCTCCGGCCTACGCAGCCGGCCGGCTGGCGCATGCCGCCGTGACATAAACGCGCCACCCGCCATATCTGGTAACAGTGGCTTGTGGCACAATCCGCCCCTTGTTTTCCCTTTGCCGTCGTATCGAGATGCCTGAAACCTCCGCTACCACGAACGCCGCACCGGGCGTCGATCACGCCCGGATCATTGCCCAACTGGCCACCGAAATCGGCGCCCGAGCCTCGCAGGTCGCCTCGGCCGTGGAACTGCTGGACGACGGCGCCACCGTGCCGTTCATTGCCCGCTACCGCAAGGAAGCCACCGGCGGGCTGGACGACGGCGCCCTGCGCACCCTGGAGGTGCGCCTGGGCTACCTGCGCGAACTCGAAGAGCGCCGCGGCGCGATCCTGGAGTCCATCACGCAGCAGGGCAAGCTGACGCCCGAACTGCAGCAGGAGATCGCCACGGCTGAGACCAAGCAGCGCCTGGAAGACCTGTACGCGCCCTACAAGCCCAAGCGCCGCACGCGCGCCCAGATCGCCCGCGAAGCCGGCCTCGAGCCGCTGGCCGACGCCATCCTGGCCGATCCGGCCTGCGATCCCGCGGCGCTGGCGGCGCAGTACCTCAACCCGGAAGCCTCGATCAACGACGCCAAGGCGGCCCTCGACGGCGCGCGCGATATCCTGGCCGAGCGCCATGCCGAGAACGCCGACCTGCTGGCCGACATGCGCGAGCATCTGTGGAGCACCGGCCTGCTCTATTCGAAGATGGTCGAGGGCAAGGAAACCGACGGCGCGAACTTCCGCGACTGGTTCGATTTCAACGAGCCGCTGCGCACGCTGCCTTCGCACCGCATCCTGGCGCTGATGCGCGGCCGCCAGCAAGGCGTGCTGGAATTGCGCGTGGGCCTGGAAGCCGACCTCGAGGCCGAGACGCCCCACCCCTGCGTGGCGCGCATCGCCTCGTTTCTCAAGCTGGGCAACGGCCTGTTCGCCCTGGACGCCACGCCGCGCGCGCGCTGGCTGGGCGAGGTATGCCGCTGGACGTGGCGCGTCAAGCTGCTGACGGCATTCGAAAGCGAATTGTTCGGCCGCCTGCGCGAAAGCGCCGAAGCCGAGGCCATCCGCGTGTTCGCCGCCAACCTGAAGGATTTGCTGCTGGCCGCGCCGGCGGGCCCCAAGACGGTACTGGGGCTGGACCCCGGCATCCGCACCGGGTGCAAGGTGGCGGTCATCGACCGCACCGGCAAGGTCGTCGATACGGCCACGGTCTACCCGTTCGAGCCGCGCCGTGACCGCGAAGGCACCATCAAGACGCTGGCGGCCCTGGCGGCGCGCCACAAGGTCGAGCTCATCGCCATCGGCAACGGCACCGCCTCGCGCGAATCCGAAAAGCTGGTCGGCGACATGATGGCCCGCTTTCCCGACCTCGCGTTGACGCGCGTGGTGGTCTCCGAGGCCGGCGCCTCGGTGTACTCGGCCTCGGAAACGGCCGCGCTCGAATTCCCCGACCTGGACGTGACGCTGCGCGGCGCCGTCTCGATCGCCCGCCGCCTGCAGGATCCTTTGGCCGAACTGGTCAAGATCGATCCCAAGGCGATCGGCGTGGGCCAGTACCAGCACGACGTCAACCAGCGCGAGCTGGCCCGTTCGCTGGATGCGGTGGTCGAGGACTGCGTGAACGCCGTGGGCGTGGACGTCAACACCGCCTCGGCGGCGCTGCTGGCGCGCGTCTCGGGGCTGAACACGCTGCTGGCCAAGAACATCGTGGCCTGGCGCGACGAGAACGGCGCCTTCCCCACCCGCGACATGCTGCGCAAGGTGCCGCGCTTCGGCGAGAAGGCTTTCGAGCAGGCCGCCGGCTTCCTGCGCATTCCCAACGGCGACAATCCGCTCGATGCCTCGGCGGTGCACCCGGAGGCCTATCCCGTGGTGGAGCGTATCGTCGCGCGCATCAAGGCCGACGTACGGCACATCATCGGCCAGCGCGAGGCGCTCAAGGGCGTGTCGCCCAGCGACTTCACCGACGAGCGCTTCGGGCTGCCCACGGTGCGCGACATCTTCGCCGAGCTGGAAAAGCCCGGCCGCGATCCGCGCCCGGAATTCAAGACCGCGCAGTTCAAGGAAGGCGTCGAAACCCTCAACGACCTGTTCCCCGGCATGGTGCTCGAAGGCGTGGTGACCAACGTCGCCAATTTCGGCGCCTTCGTGGACATCGGCGTGCACCAGGACGGGCTGGTCCATATTTCGGCGCTGGCCGAGAAATTCGTCAAGGATCCGCGCGACGTCGTGCGCGTGGGCCAGACCGTGACCGTCAAGGTGCTCGAGGTCGACGTGGCGCGCAAGCGCGTGGCCCTCACCATGCGCCTGAACGATGCCGCCGAGCCGGCCCGCCGTGGCAATGGCGCGGGAGCCGGGGCCGCGCGCGGCGCCGATCGGGGCGCCCGCCGTCCGCAGGCGGACAACGGCAAGGGCGCGCCGGCCAACAGCGCCATGGCCGACGCCTTCGCCAAACTCAAGCGCTGATCGCAACGCAGGCGCCGCCCCGTCATCGGGTGCGGCGCCTGCGTCGTTGCCCCGATCCGCGGGCGCGCCGCGGACGAAGCCTAGGCTGCAGCCAGTTGGGCCAGGGCCTCGCGGGCCTTGGCCAGCAGCGCATCGCGCGCGCCGGCATCGGCGGCTTGCGGTCCGTACGCCACTTCCTTGCCATCCAGCCAGGCCGCATACGACACGTCATCGTGGCCGCGCAAGGCCTGCTCGGGCGCCTCGTCCTGCAGGCGGCGCATCAGCGCGCCCGCTTCCTTGGGATTGGCGAAAGGCACCGAGCACAGCAACTCTTCCCCGTCGGCGGCAAGCAGCCGGAAACGGAAACTGCCATCCTCGTCGCGGAAGCTGACGAAACGCGCGTCCTTGGCGGCCTTGCGGGCCGGCTGGGCGGCCTTGGCCGCAGCCGGCTGCAAGGCGCCCAGGCCCACCGCATCGCGCAGCGTGCGGACCAGCGGTTGCGCCAGCTTGCGCGCCTTGGCGGCGCCGGCCTGCAGGATGTCCTCGATCAGGCCGGGGTTGGAAATCAGTTCGACATAGCGCTCGCGCATCGGCGCGAGATCGCGCTCCAGCCGTTCGTACAAGGCCTGCTTGGCGTCGCCCCAGCCCATGCCTTCTTCGAGCTGGCGGCGAAACGCCATGGATTCCTGCTGCGTGGAGAAGGCGCGGTACAGCATGTACAGGTGCGAGGCCTCGGCGTCCTTGGGCTCGCCCGGCAGGCGCGAATCGGTGACGATGCGCTGCGTGGCGTTGCGCAGGCCCGCCGCTCCGCCTTCGAACAGCGGAATGGTGTTGTTGTAGCTCTTGGACATCTTGCGGCCATCCAGGCCCGGCAAGGTCGCGACCTCCTCGGCGATCACCACTTCGGGCAGGACGAAGAATTCGCGGCCATACAGGTGGTTGAAACGCTGCGCGATATCGCGCGCCATTTCCAGGTGCTGGACCTGGTCGCGCCCGACCGGCACCTGGTTGGCGTTGAACAGCAGGATGTCGGCGGCCATCAGGACGGGATACGAGAACAGTCCCATGGTCACGCCGTCATCCGGCTCGACGCCCTTGGCGGCATTCTGGTCCACCGACGCCTTGTAGGCGTGCGCCCGGTTCATCAGGCCCTTGGGGGTCACGCAGGTCAGCAGCCAGCACAGCTCGGTGATTTCCGGGATGTCCGACTGGCGATAGAACGTGACGCGTTCCGGGTCCAGCCCCGCGGCCAGCCAGGTGGCGGCGAGCTCCAGCCGCGAACGCGCCACCCGCGCCGGATCGTCGCACTTGATCAGCGCGTGATAGTCGGCCAGGAAGAAAAACGCGTCCACGCCCGGCTGGGTACTGGCCTGGATGGCGGGGCGGATCGCGCCCGCGTAATTGCCCAGGTGCGGCGTGCCGGTGGTGGTGATGCCGGTGAGGACTCGGGTATTCATGGAGGACTGCTAGGCTGTGGATCGAAGGACACAGTTTACCGTGCCCCCGGCGACCGCATTCAAAGCAGCGCCAGCACGGGCGCCGCCAATGCGCAGGCGCCGCCTGCGCCCAGGGCCGCGCGCGGCCAGAACGTGAGGAGCCAGATCAGCAGCAACCCGGCCAGGCTCAGGATGCCGATCCATTCGACCGTGCCGTAGTTCCATCCCCAAGCGCCCGCCGATGCCCACAGCGACAGCGCCAGGCCCAGCCACCCCAGGCTGCGCAGCGCCAGGCGGCGGCGCCTGGGCAGCGCGCGGTCGAAGACGTCTTCGTAATGGCGGTCCATGCCCAGCGACAGGGCGGCAAAGCCCGCGTAGGCCAGGCAGAAGGCAGTGGCGTTCAGCATGCGGTCACCTCGTCTCGCCAATTGCGGCGGCCGCCGCATCGCGCGCGGGCACCCGGCGCGATGCGGGTGCGGGCCGGGCGCGCGGTGGCACGGCGGCGGCGGCCGCCTTGCGTGCCGCCCGCCACGCCATCCAGCCCAGCAAGGCGGCGCACGCCAGGGCGGTCAGATCGAAGCCCGCCATGACCCAGTCGCCCGCCGGCAGCGACACTCCCAGGTGGCGCTGGGTCGTCCACAGGTTCAGGACCGGCAGCGCGGCGGCCATGAACGCGGCCAGCGCCAGCAGGTCGCGCCACTTGCGCCGGCGCGCCACCGCCGCATACAGGCCGCACAGCAGCCATGCGCCGAAGAAGATCCGGACTTCCCATTGCGCATGCTGCGGCAGCGCCGCCGGCAACAGCCGGTTGGCCCAGAAGAACGCCGCCACGGCCACGCACAGGCCCGCGATGCTGCCGGCGTTCAGGGCGTCGACCAGCCGCAGCGCAAACGACTCGCGCCCCGCCGCCTTCTGGCGGCGCTTGGCGATCCACAGCGCCAGGCCGGTCCCCACCATGGCGGTTCCCGCCAGGCTCACCAGGAAATACAGCCAGCGCAGCACGGGTTCGGCGAACAGGCCCAGGTGCAGTCCGACGATGGTGCCGGCGGTGGCCGCCACGGCGCTTTCCTTGGCGTCCTGGCTGCGCAGTTGCCCGGTCACGCCGTCGAAGGTGATGGTCGGCGCCATGCGCCCATAGGCGATGCGCTCGCTGGTCGAGCGCGTCACGCTGACCGTGGCCGAGGCGTCGCCCGGATTGTTGACCACGATGCGGCCGGGCCTGCCGCCATCCCACTCGGCCCGCGCCCGGGCCGCCAGCCCGGCCAGCGGCGCCAGCGGCGCCGGATTGGCCTGGAGCGCGGTCTGGGTGAAGGCGGGGAACATCTCGTCGAAGAAGGCGCGCTCGTTGTCATAGGCGGCCAGGACGCCGGCCGGCATCAGCATGTACATGAAAATCACCAGCCCGCTGAAGGTGATCATGAGATGGAACGGCAGCCCCAGCACCGACAACACATTGTGCCCGTCCATCCAGGCGCGCTGGCCGCCCTTGCGCGGCCGGAAAGTGAAGAAATCGGTGAATATCTTCTTGTGGGTGATGATGCCGCTGATGATGGCCACCAGCATGAACATCCCGGCAATGCTGGCCAGCCAGCGCCCCCAGGGGAAGGCCATCTCCAGTTCGAAATGGAAGCGGTAGAAGAAATCGCCGCCGCGCGTCTGGCGCGCATGCAGCGCGTCTCCGGTGGCGGGGTCGAGCGACACGCGCGTAAAGCCGCGCTCGCCCGGCTTGGGCTTGGCAGCCGGATACGACAGCTGGATGGCGGGCGCGCGCTGGGTAGGCAGGGTCACGAACCAGCGCCGCGCATCGGGCGCGTGGGCCTGCAGATAGCGCTGCGCCACCGCGCTGGCCTGCTCGGCCGACACCGGAGCGACATCGATCTCGGGCTGCATCCAGCGCGTGATCTCGGGCCGGAAGAACGCCAGCGTGCCGGTCAGGAACATCGCGAACAGCACCCAGCCGAAGATCAACCCCGACCAGGTGTGCAGCCACGACATGGACTGGCGCAGCCCCTCCTCGCCCGCCGCCTTGGTACGTGCCGGTTTCATGCTCCTCCCGCGGCCTTGCCCAGCCAGTACAGCATCAGCAGCGCCAGCGCGGGCAGCAGCACTCCGGCCCATGCGCGCCAGGCGTTGCGGGTGGCGAACACCCACAGCACGGCGCACGTATAGACGACGAACGACAGCATCAACGCGGCCACGACCGCGTCGACGCGGCGCATGGGCAGCCAGACAGCCAGGCAGGCTGCCGCCGCGCTGGATAGGGCGTAGCCGCCCAGGATGGCGGCCAGGGCGCGCGACGTCACGGCGAACCGGTAATGCAGCATGTGGGCACCGGCAGCGGGCGCTTTCATGTCAACCTCCTTCTTGACCCAGCGGTGGCGCGCCCTTCGCGATGCGCGCCGATGATTGGAAAATTTAAGAAATTATAATCATTCTTAATCGCATTCTTCGGATGACGGGCCATGCATCACCAGCGATAGCGCAAGCTGGCCTTGATCGAACGCTGGTAGCCATACCAGCACCACGAATCGGACAGGCACGAGCCGATGTATTCCTTGTCGAACAGGTTGGAGACGTTCAACGCCACCTGCATACCCTTGAGTGCGGGGCTGGCCCGGCCCAGGTCGTAGTCGAGCATCATGTCCACCAGCGTCACCGATGGCACCTTGAGCGTGTTGGTTTCGTTGGCGTACGAACTGCCGATGTAGCGCACCCCCGCGCCCATGCCCAGGCCGGCCAGCGGGCCCTCCTGCAGTTGATAGCGGGCCCAGGCCGACGCCTGGTGCGCCGGCACGGCCACCGGCTTCTTGCCCTTGAGGTCCAACCCGGTCGTGTTTGGATAGGCCTTCTCGTATTCGTTGTCGAGGTACGAATAGGCGGCGATCAGGCTCAGGCCGCGCAGCGGTTCGGTCTTGGCCTCCAGTTCGATGCCGCGGGTGCGCACTTCGCCGGCCTGTATCGAGCAGCGCGAAACGCCGCACATATGGGTGGGATCCGGGTCGGTGGTGGGCAGGTTCTTGCGCCGGATGTCGAAGGCCGCCAGCGTGAGCAGCGTGGCCGAGCCCGGCGGCTGGTATTTCACGCCGACCTCATACTGCTTGCCTTCGGTCGGCTTGAACGGCGTGTTGTTCCAGCCCGTGCCGGTCTGCGGCTCGAACGACTCCGAGTAGCTGGCGTACGGCGCCACGCCGTTGTCGAAGTTGTAGATCGCCCCGACCCGGCCGGTGAACGCCTCGGCGGCGAGCGCCGAGCTGCTGTGCGAGCCGTTGGCCAGGTTGTCGGTGCCGGTGTGGGTGCGCGACCAGTCGTAGCGCCCGCCCAGCAGCAACGACAGGCGATCCAGCCTGATCTGGTCCTGCAGGTAGAGGCCGGTCTGGTAGTTGTACTGGGTCTGATCGGACGTAAACGGCGGCCGCTCGATACCCATGTGATAGTCCGGATCGAACACGTCGAGCGGCGGCGCGCTGCCATAGCCCGACAAGGTGTCGGTCTGCACGCGCTGGTAGTCGAACCCCACCAGCACCGTATGCGCCAGCGCCCCGGTATCGAAGCGCGCCTGCAGGTTGTTGTCGATCGTGAACGCATCCACGTCCACGTCGCTGATGGCCAGGCCGCGCTGCGAGTAGTGGTAGTCCTTGTCGAGATAGCCGTAATTGTTGTTGCTGGCGCCGTAGATGCTGCGATAGACGCCCTCGGCATGCTGGAAACGCAGGTTCTGCGAGGCCTTGAAGGTATCGTTGAAGCGATGCTCCAGTTGATAGCCCAGCGAATAGCTGCGGCGGTCGCTCTTTTCGAAATCGGCGTCGCCGTCGTAGTGGTTCGGGCCCAGCCGCCTGCCGTCGGGCGCCGACAGCAGCGTGCGCATGGCCGAGATCGATCCGTACGAACCCATGTCGGGGTCGCGCTGGAAGTTGGTCAGCACGGTCAGCGTGGTATCCGCGCTGGGCCGCCACGTGAACGACGGCGAGACGAAGTAGCGGCGCTCCCTGGTGTGATCCACCTGGCCATCGGACATATAGGCCGCGCCGGTTACCCGGTACAGGAAGCGCCGGTCCTCGTCCACCGGGCCGGAAAAATCCATGTTGACCCGCCGGAAATCGAAATTGCCCGCCTGCACTTCGATCTCGCGCAAAGGCTCGTCCAGGGGACGCTTGCTGACCTGGTTGACCACGCCGCCCGGGCCGCCCTGGCCATACAGCACGGAAGCCGGCCCCTTGAGCACATCGACCCGTTCGAGCCGGTAGGCGTCGACCTGGGGCAAGGCGTCCCGGCCGCCGAACACGCGCATGCCGTCCAGATAGGTGGCGGCGGAGAAACCGCGCACGCTGAACTGGTCCAGCCGCGTCGCGGTCGCGCCGCGCGTCTCGGTCGCCACGCCGGCGGTATAGCGCAGCACCTGGTTCAGCGTCTGGGCGCCCTGCTCGGTTATCTGGTCGCGAGTCACCACCGAAATCGATTGCGGCGTTTCGATCAGCGGCGTATCGGTCTTGGTGCCGCTCAGGCTGGCACTGGCGACATAGCCGACCGTGGGCGCCAGCGCGCCCTCCAGGCCCAGCACCGTCACCGGCGCCAGCGTCTGCGCATCGCCGCCGCGCGGCAGCGCCGCCAGCGACCAGTTGTTGCCGCCGCCGGCGCGCGCCTGCAGGCCCGAGCCGGCCAGCAGCGCCGCGAACCCGTCGCGCACGCCGTACACGCCCTGCAGGCCCGCCGTGCTGCGCCCCTGCACCAGGGCCGGGTCGAACGACAGCACCACGCCGGCACGGCGCGCGAAGCGGGTCAGTGCGTCGGCCAGCGGTCCGGCCGCGATTTCATAATGCTGGGCGCTGGCGGCGGGTGCCTGCGCGCGGGCGGTGTCCGCGCTACCGACCGCGACGGCGCACAAGGCGGCCGCAAGTACGCATGGCGACAGGCGCCAGGACGGATGCTTCTGACTGCGAGAAAACACGGGAACTCTCCTATGCGTTAGCTTCTTCCATGAGCTATTCCGCGCGGGAAAGCCGAATCTGCAAGGACGGCGGCGATTGTTTTGTAACCGCGCTCAGGCCGCGCGCGGCGTCACGCTGAGCCAGTAAGCGGTGTGGCGACGGATCTCGATGGGCAGGCTCTGGCGCACGGCGGCCAACGCGCGCTCGGCGTCGTCGAGCGGAAACACGCCCGACAGGCGCAGCCCGGCCACCGCCGGGTCGACCCGGATGACACCGAGCCGGTAGCGCGCCAATTGCGCCGCCAGGCGATCCAGCCGCCAGCCATGCACCACCAGCAGGCCATCCTCCCAGGCGCTTTCGTCGGCAGCGACGCGGCCGCGCCGCGGCACGCCTGCGCCATCGAGGCGCAGCGACTCGCCCGCCTCGCCGCGGTGCCATGGCGCGTGCGGCGCACTGGCTACCTGCACGCTGCCCGCATACACGCCGATGCGCGCCGAACCGCCCGCGCGGCACACGCCGAAGCGCGCCTGCTCGGCCAATGCCATGCCGTACCCGGTATCGACCTGCAGCGCCGGCTGGGCCGCGCCACTGTGCACATCCACCAGCATTTCGCCACGCAACAGCGCTATGGCGCGCCGCGTCGCGTCGATACGCAGGCGGACCGCGCTGTCGCTGGCAAGCACCAGGCGCACGCCGGGACCGGGCACGATCTGGCGCCGCTCGCCCACGCCGGTACTGGCATCGGCCACCAACCGCTGCCAGGGCGCCCAGGAATACGCGCCGGCGCCGGCCGCAGCGCCGACGCCCAGGCCCGCCAGCAGACGCAACGCCTGCCGGCGCGACGGGCCGCGACTGGCCAGATCGGGCAGGATGGCCAGCGCCGGCGCCGCCGGCGCGCGACGGATGCCTGCCGCCAGGGTCGCGACGCGGTCCCACGCACGCTGATGCGCCTTGTCGCGCGCCAGCCAGGCGCGACAGGCCTCGTGTTCGGCGGCGGCGGCGCAGCCGGACTGCAGCCGCACCCACCAGGCTATGGCCTGCTGGGCGACCGCGTCGGGCGCCGCCGGCCTACTCATGGAATGCCATGTAACAAGCGCTCATGGCGCGCAGCATGTATTGCTGCACCGAACTGAGCGAAATGCGCAGGCGTTGCGCGATCTCGGCATAGCCCAGCCCTTCGAGCTGCGACATCAGGAACACCGCGCGGGCGCGCGGCGGCAAGCCTTCGAGCAGGCGATCGAGCTCGGCCAGCGCCTGCAGCAGCTCGGCCTGCTGTTGCGGCGAAGGCGCGTGCCCCGACGGCTGCGCCGCCAGGTATTCCAGATAAGCGTGCTCCAGCGCCGCGCGGCGCTGGTGATCGATGACCAGTCCCTTGGCGATGGTGGCCAGCAAGGCGCGCGCCTGCTCCATGCGTACCGCCTTGCGCCCCTGGATCACGCGCACGAACACATCCTGCGTCAGGTCCTCGGCGCGGTGCGGACAGCCCAGCCGCCGCCGCAGCCACCCGGCCAGCCACGACCGGTGCTGGCGGTACAGGCCCTCCACCGCGGCGGTGTCGGCGGCGGGACGGGCGGAGGGCGAAGTGATCAGGCTGGCAGGCACAACGGCAATACCATCGGGGCGGCGATGAATGGACGATCAAACGCTGGATATTAATTGATAACTACTTGCATTATCAATATCGATTGGCAGCCAGCCCCGCCGCAAACCGCCCAAGGCGTGCCGGCGCCTGGTTGCGCGCCGCGCCACATTAATACCTTTAAGGTATCCAGAAAGCACATAATTAATATTGGACGCCCAGGAGAATTGATCCTAATCTTTGCTCGCACCCCGCAAGTTCGATCGAGGAGACCACAAAGACATGAATACGCAAACTGCCCTGGAAGTCAGGCCCCTGACCGGCTCCTGCGGCGCCGAACTCTTCGGCGTCGATCTTTCGCAAGCGCTGTCCGCCGATACCGTCAAGGCCATACGCCAGGCGCTGCTGGACCACAACGTCATTTTCTTTCGCGAGCAGACCCTCACGCCCGAGCAGCATCGCGCCTTCACCCGCCAGTTCGGCGAAGTGGTCGTGAACCCGGTGTACACCCATGTGGAAGGCTATCCGGACATCATGCCGGTCATAAAAGAGCCGAACGACCGCTACAACATCGGCGATACCTGGCACTCCGACATGTCCTATATGCAGGAGCCTCCCCTGGGCTCGGTGCTCTACGGACGCGACATCCCCGAGTATGGCGGCGACACCTTGTTTGCCAATATGTACCTGGCCTATGACCTGCTGCCCGAGGCCTTGAGGCAGATGATCGACGGCCGCCAGGCCTACCATTCCGACCGCTACCTCACCTCGCGCATCAGCGAACGCAATGCGGGCCGCTCGACCCGCCTGAAGGCCGACGCCGACGCCAAGGAGAACCTGGCCCTCCACCCCATGGTGCGCACGCACGAGGAAACCGGCCGCAAGTGCCTGTACGTCAATTTTCCCTTCACGTGGCAAATCGAAGGATTGAGCCGCGAGGAAAGCCTGCCGTTGCTGCATCAGCTGTACGCCCACGCGGCGCGACCCGAATTTGCCTGCCGCTTCCGCTGGCGCAAGGGCTCGCTGGCCTTCTGGGACAACCGCTGCACCATGCACTATGCCTGCAACGACTACCAGGGCAAGCGGCGCGAAATGCATCGCATGACCATCGCCGGCGGCCGTCCGCAATGACGCGGGCGCAGGGGTACACACTGATCACCGGCGCCACGCGCGGCATCGGCCGCGCCATCGCCGACCTGCTGGCGGCCCGCGGCGAGCCGGTCATGGGCATTGCGCGCAGCGGCGACGCCGGCTTTCCCGGCCCGCTGCTGCAGGCCGACCTGCTCGATGCCGCCCAGCGGCGCGAAGTGCTGCGCGAAGCAGCCTCGCATGGCGTGCTGCGGCTGGTCAACAACGCCGGCTTCAATCAAATGCAGCCGCTGGGCGAGATCACCGACGCCGCCACGTCGGCGATCCTGGAACTGAACATTGCCGTTGCCATCGATGCCGCGCAGGCGGTGCTGCCCGGCATGACCGAGGCCGGCGCGGGGCGCATCGTCAACATCGCCAGCCGTTCCCTGCTGGCGCGGCCCGGCGGCAGCGTCTACTCGGCCGCCAAGGCCGCCATGGTCGGCCTGACCCGGTCCTGGGCGCTCGAGCTGGCCACGCGCGGCATTACGGTCAACTGCGTGGCGCCAGGTCCCGTGGCCACGGAAATGTTCCAACGCAACAATCCGCCCGAGCTGGCGCGCAGCCGCGCGCTGGTGGAGGCCATACCGGTGGCGCGCCTGGGCACGCCGGAGGAGATCGCCCACGCCGTCGATTACTTCCTCGCGCCCCACGCGGCCTACACGACGGGGCAGACCCTGTTCGTCTGCGGCGGCGCGAGTATCAGCCAGATCAAACTGTAGGGAGCCTGGCGTCCGCCAGGCAGGACATAACAAAACCACCTCAGGAGACACGTCATGACCTTCATCACGCTTCGGGCGCAAGCCTGTCTTGCCGCCCTGCTTGCCCTGGCCGGCGCGAGCGGCGCCATGGCCGCCGGCTACCCCGCGCAGCCCATCCGCCTCATCGTGCCGTACGCGGCCGGCGGCACCACCGACCTGATCGCGCGACTGGTGGGCCAGCACATGGGCACCAAGCTGGGCCAGCCCGTCATCGTCGAGAACAAGGCCGGCGCGGGCGGCAACATCGGCACCGAGCAGGTCTCGCGCGCGACGCCGGACGGATACACCCTGCTGCTGGGCACGGCAGGCAACATGACGGTGAACCAGGCCATCTACAAGGACATGGCGTTCGACCCGAACAAGGACTTCCAGCCGATCTCCCTGATCGCCACCCTGCCCAACCTGATGGTGGTCAACAAGGCCGTTCCCGCCCAGACCACGAAGGAGTTCGTGGCCTGGGCCAAGGAGAACCCCAAGACCGTGTTCTTCGCCTCTTCCGGGGTCGGCTCGACCACCCACCTGACGGGCGAACTGTTCAATATGGCGACCGGCCTGCACATGGAACATGTGCCCTACAAGGGCAGCGGCCCGGCGCTGATAGACCTGGTCGGCGGCACCGGCCCGGTCGTCATGTTCGACAACATGCCTTCGGCCATCGCCCTGGTGCGCGACGGATCGCTGCGCGCCCTGGCCGTCACCGGCCCGGACCGCGAAAGCAGCGCCAAGGATATCCCCACCGTGAAGGAGTCGGGCTATCCCGACTTCGACGTGGTGACCTGGTTCGGCCTGTTCGCGCCCGCCGGCACGCCCGCCGACGTCGTGCAGAAGCTGAACAAGACCGTGCAGGAGGTGGTGCACAGTCCGCAGGTCAGCAAGCGGCTGAGCGAGCTGGGCGCGACGCCGAAGACAAACTCTCCGCAGGAATACGCGACCATCATGAAGGACGACACCGCGAAATGGGCCAAGGTGGTCAAGACCGCCAATATCGTCAAGCCGTGAGGCGCGGCCGGCCGGCCGGCCGCGACAGCGGCTAGCCGGCGCTCTCGCCGGTGCGGATCAGTTCGCGCACATGCCGCACCCATGCGTCGAGGCTGCGGCTGGAGTCCTGGTGGCGCCAGCAGACCGTGGAGCTCACGCGCATGGTGGCCTCGGCGAACGGGCGCGTGACGACGCCCTCGATATGAACCATGCGCGAGGTTTCCGGAATGATGCATACCCCCACCCCGGCCAGCACCAGGCCCATGCCCGCATGGATCGTGCCGACTTCCTCGCAAGCCTTGACCGGCACGTCGTGCGCGCGCAGGAACGCGGCGATGGTGCCGTGCAGGCCCACGTCGCCACGCAGGGCGCGAAACAGGATCAGCGGCTGGTCGCGCAGGCTGTGGACCGACACGCGGCGCTTGCGCGCCAGCGGGTGCCCGCTGGGCAGGGCCAGGACGAAGCCCTCCTCGAAGATGGGCAGCGTAGCGATTTCCGGATGCCGCACGGTGGGCCGATAGATGCCGGTATCGATCTGGCCGGAAAGCAGCGCGCTTTCCTTGTCGGCCACCGTGACCTCGCGCAGCGAGACGGCGATGCCCGGGTGTTTCTGCCTGAAGCCCGGCAGCACCCTGGGCAGCAGGGAATAGGCCAGCGAATGGACAAAACCGATCACGATACGGCCCGTGCGCCCCTGCCCGGCCTCGCGGGCCTCGAAGACCGCCTCGTCGGCGGCCGCGACGATCTGCGCGGCGCGCTGGGCGAACGCCACGCCCGCATCGGTGAGCGAGACGCCGCGCGTGCCGCGGTAGAACAGCGTGGCGCCGACCTGCTCTTCGAGGTCGCGTATCTGGCGCGACAACGGCGGTTGCGCGATACCCAGCCTGCTGGCGGCCCGGCCAAAGTGCAGGGTCTCCGCGAGCATCAAAAAATAGCGCAAATGGCGCAATTCCATGGCAGGCCACCGAACGGCTGGAACTAGGGCAATGCATTTAACCACAGCGGCCCCTGCGCCGCCCACCCATACTGAGAGGAGTTATCCATGACGGCTGCCAACCGAACAGCCCTGGTCACCGGCGCCGCGCGCGGCATCGGCCTTGCGATCGCCACTCGCCTGGCGCTGGATGGCCACCCGGTCATCATGCTCGATGCCAGCCCCGACGTGCAAGCCAGCGCGCGCGCGTTGGCCGGCCGCGGCCTGCGCGCGCACGGCATGCGGCTGGACATCGCGGATGAACAGGCGGTACGCGACCTGCCCCGGCGATGCGGCCAGTGGTGGGAGAACCTGGCCATCGTGGTGAACAATGCCGGGATTTCGCCCAAGCACGAGGGACGCAAACGCAAGGTGGCGGACATGCCGCTGGACGAATGGCGCCGGGTACTGGATGTCAATCTCACCGGCACGTTCCTGGTCACGCAGACGTGCCTGCCGGCGCTGGTCGCCGCCGGCTGGGGCCGTATCATCATGATCACCAGCCAGGCGGCGCGCACGCGCACGCCGGTGCCGGGCGCCCACTACTCGGCGACCAAATCCGGCATGACGGGCCTGGCCCGGGTGCTGGCCGGAGAGGTGGCCGAACACGGGATCACGGTCAATTGCGTGGCGCCGGGCCGCATCCAGTCGGCCATGACGGCCGAGGTCGGCGGCGCGGTCAACGCCAGCCATTCGGCCACGGTGCCGCTGGGCCGCCTGGGCCTGCCGGAGGAAGTCGCCGCCACGGTGGCCTTCCTGGCTTCCGATGGCGCGGGCTACACCACGGGCGCCACCATCGACGTGAATGGCGGCAGCTTCATGTTGTAGGACGCCGCGCCGCTACAGCGTCACGGCAAGACGGCGCTCGGCCTCGAGGTATTCGCGCGATTGCATCTCCAGGATGCGCGACACCGTGCGATGG
This sequence comes from Bordetella bronchiseptica, assembly GCF_900636925.1. Classification (NCBI taxonomy): domain Bacteria; kingdom Pseudomonadati; phylum Pseudomonadota; class Betaproteobacteria; order Burkholderiales; family Alcaligenaceae; genus Bordetella; species Bordetella bronchiseptica. The sequence continues at coordinate 1,438,957 of NZ_LR134326.1, read as the reverse complement.
AACTCGTTGGCCAGCGCGCCTTCGGTATAGAGTTGCTCGGGCTCGACTTCGGCCGACATGATCAGCTTGACCTTGTGGTCGTAGAACACGTCGATCAGCCACGTGAAGCGCCGCGCCTCGGACGCCTGGCGCGGCCCCATGCGCGGCACGTCCGAGAGGATCACCGCATGGAACCGGTTGGCCAGCTCCAGGTAGTCGTTCTGGGAGCGCGGGCCGCCGCACAGCGTGGCGAAGTCGAACCACACGACCGAGCCGGCCAGCGCCTGGGCGCGGATTTCGCGATGCTCGATATGCAGCACCGGATCCTGCGGCGCGGTGTCGGACAACTGCGCGAATGCGTGTTCCAGCGCCTGGCGGGCCTGGGCGTCGAGCGGCGTGTGATAGCACTGCACCTGCTCCAGCGAACGGCGCCGGTAGTCGATGCCGGCGTCCACGTTCAGCACGTCCATGCGGCCCTGGATCAACGCAATGGCGGGCAGGATGCGGTCGCGATGCAGGCCGTCGGGATACAGGGTGGACGGCTCGTAGTTGGACGTCATCACGAACGAGGTGCCGTGCTCGAACAGCTTGAGCAACAGGCGGTACAGGATCATCGCGTCGGCGACGTCCGAGACGTGGAACTCGTCGAAACAGATCAGGCGGTAACGGCGAGCGAGGCGGCGCGCCACTTCGTCCAGCGGGTCCTGCGTGCCCTTGACCTCTTCCAGCTCGCGGTGCACCCCGCGCATGAATTCGTGGAAATGCAGGCGCGTCTTGCGCACCACCGGCACGGTGGCATAGAAGGCATCCATCAGGAAGCTCTTGCCGCGCCCCACGCCGCCCCACAGATACACGCCGCGCGGTACGTCCGGGCGGTTGAGCAGTTTCTTCAGGGCGTTGGAGCGCAAGGCCTTGAAGCGGACCCATTCATCGTAGTAGCGCTGCAGGCGTTCGACGGCCTGCAATTGCGCCTCGTCGGGCTGATACCCGCGTTCCGCCAGGGCGTGTTCGTAGTATTCGCGGACGTTCATGTCGCAACCGGAAAATCCAAAACAAAGGGGCGGATTGCACAACCCGCCCCAGGCCAAGCCGGGAAGCCCCGGGACCTGCTGGCCCCGGGACGCCTGATCAGAAGTTCAGGGTACGCTTGTCGACAGCCAGCGCGGCTTCCTTGACCGCTTCCGACAGGGTCGGGTGAGCGTGGCAGATGCGGGCGATGTCCTCGGCGGCGCCGCGGAACTCCATGATGGTCACGGCTTCGGAGATCAGCTCCGAGGCCATCGGGCCGATGATATGCACGCCCAGGACTTCGTCGGTCTTGGCATCGGCGATCACCTTGGCGAAACCGGTGGTGTCGCCCAGCGCGCGCGCGCGGCCGTTGGCCATGAACGGGAACGAGCCGGCCTTGTACTCGCGGCCTTCGGCCTTGAGCTGCTGCTCGGTCTTGCCCACCCAGGCGATTTCCGGCGAGGTGTAGATCACCCACGGCACGGTGGCGAAATTGACGTGGCCGTGCTGGCCAGCAATGCGCTCGGCCACCGCGACGCCCTCTTCCTCGGCCTTGTGCGCCAGCATCGGGCCGCGCACCACGTCGCCCACCGCCCACACGTTGGGCAGGTTGGTCTTGCAGTCTTCGTCGACGGCGACGAAGCCGCGTTCGTCCAGCTTCAGGCCCACGGCTTCGGCATTGAGGCCGCCGGTGTACGGCACGCGGCCGATGGAGACGATCAGCTTGTCCACCACCAGCTTCTGCTCGGCGCCCTTGGCGTCGACGTACGGCACGGTGATCGACTTGGCCGCGGCCTTGATCTCGCCGATCTTCACGCCGGTCTGGATGTCCAGGCCCTGCTTGGCGAAGGACTTGAGGGCTTCCTTGGCCACCTGCTGGTCGGCGGCGGCGAGGAACTCGGGCATCGCTTCCAGGATGGTGACTTCGGCGCCCAGGCGGCGCCACACGCTGCCCATTTCGAGGCCGATCACGCCCGCGCCGATCACGCCCAGCTTCTTGGGCACGGCGCCGATGTTCAGCGCGCCGTCGTTGGACAGGATGTTCTTTTCGTCAAAGGGCAGGCCGGGCAGCTCGCGCGCCGACGAGCCGGTGGCCACGATGACGTGCTTGGCGACCAGGTCGGCGTCGGTGGTGCCGGTGACCTTGATGGACCAGCCACCGTCGACCTGGCCGGCGAACGCGCCCTTGCCGTGGAAATACGTGACCTTGTTCTTCTTGAACAGGTACAGGATGCCGTCGTTGTTCTGCTTGACCACCGTGTTCTTGCGGCCGATCAGCGTGTCCAGCTTGAGGCTGACGCCCTTGACTTCGATGCCGTGCTCGGCGAAGTGGTGGTTGGCCTGTTCGTAGTGCTCGGACGACTGCAGCAGCGCCTTGGACGGAATGCAGCCCACGTTGGTGCAGGTGCCGCCGGGAGCGGGGCCGCCCTGGCCGTTCTGCCAGGCGTCGATGCAGGCCACCGACATACCGAGTTGGGCAGCGCGGATCGCGGCGATGTACCCGCCGGGGCCGGCACCGATGACGACGACGTCGAATTGTTTGGACATAGTGTTCTCGCGATGAGAGAAATTTGAAACCGCCTACCGTGCGGCCGCCAGGACGCGGATCCGCCGGTTTGTTGGATCCGGACAGCCGCGCGTATGGCGCGGCTCGGACGGGCAGGCTGATCGAACCGGATTCGACGAAACCGGCAGGGCCGCCGGGCGGGCCGCGATGGCGGCCCGGCCCTTGGCGGCAGCGACAGAAGAAGGCATTCTTCTCTCGCCTTGACGCCGATTACAGATCCAGCAACAGGCGTTGCGGGTCTTCCAGCGCTTCCTTCATGGCCACCAGGCCCAGCACGGCTTCGCGGCCGTCGATGATGCGGTGGTCATAGGACATGGCCAGGTAGTTGATCGGCCGGATGACGATCTGGCCGTTCTCGACCACCGGGCGCTCCTTGGTGGCGTGGATGCCCAGGATGGCCGCCTGCGGCGGGTTGATGATGGGCGTGGACAGCATCGAGCCGAACACCCCGCCGTTGGAGATCGAGAACGTGCCGCCGGTCATTTCCTCGATGCCCAGCTTGCCGTCCGCGGCGCGCTTGCCGAAGTCGGCGATGGTCTTCTCGATTTCGGCGATGGTCAGCTGGTCGGCGTTGCGCAGGATGGGCACCACCAGGCCACGCGGGGTGCCGACGGCGATGCCGATGTCGAAGTAGCCGTGGTAGATGATGTCCTTGCCGTCGACCGAGGCGTTGAGCACCGGGTACTTCTTCAGCGCGGCGACGGCGGCCTTGACGAAGAACGACATGAAGCCCAGCTTGACGCCGTGCTCTTTCTCGAACTTGTCCTTGTAGCGGGCGCGCAGGTCCATCACGGCCTGCATGTTGACTTCGTTGAACGTCGTCAGGATGGCGTTCTCGGCTTGCGATTGCAGCAGGCGCTCGGCGATGCGGGCGCGCAGGCGGCTCATCGGCACGCGCTGCTCGGGGCGGCCGTCCAGCGACAGCGTGGGCGGCGCCACCGGCGCGGCGGCCTTGGCGGCGGGCGCGTTGCCCGCGGCCAGGGCGTCGCCCTTGGTGACGCGGCCGTCGCGGCCGGTGCCGGCCACGCTGGCGGCGTCCACGCCCTTCTCGGCGAGGATCTTGGCGGCGGCCGGCGAGGCCACGCCGCTGGCGGCGCTGCTGGCCGCCGCCGGCGCGGCGGCTGCCGGCGCAGCAGCAGCGGCGGCGGGCGCTTCGGCAGCGGCGGCAGGCGCCGCAGCAGCCTTGGCGGCCGTGTCGATGCGGGCAATGACTTCGCCCGAGGTCACGGTGCTGCCGTCACCCATGACGATTTCGGACAGCACGCCCGACGACGGGGCCGGCACTTCCAGCACCACCTTGTCGGTCTCGATTTCGATCAGGATTTCGTCGGCCTCGACCGCGGCGCCCGCCTGCTTCTTCCAGGTCAGCAGCGTGGCTTCCGAAACCGATTCGGACAGTTGAGGGACGAGAACGTCGGTAATAGCCATAGTGATGAATTCCGTAAAGTTAGTGTTCTATGTCAGCGGCTGTTGTTACTTGGTCAGCATGAAGCCCTTGTACTTGGCGGCGAAGGCCTGCTCGATGAGCGCCTTCTGCTGCTCCTGGTGCTTGGCCAGGTAGCCCACCGCCGGCGAGGCCGAAGCGGCGCGGCCCGCGTAGCCCAGCTTCTGGCCGTCGGCCATGTTTTCGTACAAATGGTGCTGCACATAGAACCACGGGCCCTGGTTCTGCGGCTCGTCCTGCACCCAGATCACCTCGGTGGCCTTGGGGTACTTGCGCAGCTCGGTCTCGAACGCCTTGTGCGCGAACGGATACAGCTGCTCGACGCGGACGATCGCCACGTGGTCGGCGCCACGCTCGCGGCGGGCGTTGACCAGGTCGTAGTAGACCTTGCCCGAGCAGGCCAGCACGCGCTTGACCGAGGCGGCCTTGATCGACTCGTCGACCTCGCCGATCACCGGGCGGAAGCTGCCGCCGGCCAGATCGGTCAGGGGCGAGCCGGCATCCTTGTTGCGCAGCAGGGACTTGGGCGTGAAGATGACCAGCGGCTTGCGGAACGGGCGGATCATCTGGCGACGCAGCAGGTGGAAGATCTGCGCGGCCGAGGTCGGCTGCACCACCTGGATGTTGTGGTCGGCGCACAGCTGCAGGAAGCGCTCGATGCGGCCCGACGAGTGTTCCGGACCCTGGCCTTCGTAGCCGTGCGGCAGCATCAGGGTCAGGCCCGACTGGCGGCCCCACTTGGCTTCGCCGGCGGTGATGAACTGGTCGATGACGACCTGCGCGCCGTTGACGAAGTCGCCGAACTGGGCTTCCCAGATGGTCAGCGTGTTGGGTTCGGCCGACGAGTAGCCGTATTCGAATGCCAGCACCGCCTCTTCGGACAGCACCGAGTCGATCACGGTGAACGGCGCCTGGCCTTCCGAGACGTTCTGCAGCGGCACGTAGAAGCCGTCGTTCCAGCGCTCGCGGTTCTGGTCGTGCAGCACGGCGTGGCGGTGCGTGAACGTGCCGCGGCCCGAGTCCTGGCCGGTGATGCGCACGGCGTAGCCCGAGGCCACCAGCGTGGCGAAGGCCAGGTGCTCGCCCATGCCCCAGTCGAGGTTGACCTCGCCCTTGGCCATGTTGCGGCGGTCATTGAGCAGCTTGGCGACCAGCGGGTGCACCGTGAAGCCCTCGGGCACGGTGGTGATGCGCTCGCCGATGCGCTTGAGCTCGGCCAGCGGCACGGCGGTATCGGCCTGGTCGGTCCACTTGGCGCCCAGGAACGGCGACCAGTCGATGGCGTACTTGCTCTTGTAGTCGGTCAGCACCGGCTCGATGGTGCGCTGGCCGTCTTCCATCAGCTGGCGGTAATCCTTGACCAGCTGGTCGGCATCGCCCTCGGCCAGCACGCCCTGCGTGGTCAGCTTGTCGGCGTACAGCTTGCGGGTGCCGGGGTGGTGGCCGATGCGCTTGTACATCAGCGGCTGCGTCAGCGAGGGGGTGTCCTGCTCGTTGTGGCCCAGCTTGCGGAAGCAGACGATGTCGAGCACCACGTCGTGGCGGAACTGCATGCGGTAGTCCAGCGCCAGGCGGGTGGCGAACACCACGGCCTCGGGATCGTCGCCGTTGACGTGGAACACCGGCGCTTCGATCATCTTGACCACGTCGGTGCAATACAGCGTCGAGCGCGAGTCGCGCGGATCCGAGGTGGTGAAGCCGATCTGGTTGTTGATGACGATGTGCAGCGTGCCGCCCGTACCGTAACCGCGCGTCTGCGCCAGGTTCAGCGTTTCCATCACCACGCCCTGGCCGGCGAAGGCGGCGTCGCCGTGCACCAGCACCGGCAGCACCTGCTTGCCCTCGCCGTCGCCGCGGCGTTCCTGGCGCGCGCGCACGCTGCCCTCGACCACCGGGTTGACGATTTCCAGGTGCGACGGGTTGAAGGCCAGCGACAGGTGCACCGGACCGCCACGGGTGGACAAGTCGCTGGAGAAACCGTTGTGGTACTTCACGTCGCCGTCGGTCAGGCCTTCGGCGTGCTTGCCTTCGAACTCGGCAAACAGGTCGCCGGGCATCTTGCCCATGATGTTGACCAGCAGGTTCAGGCGGCCGCGGTGGGCCATGCCGACCACGATTTCCTGCACGCCCGATTCACCGGCGTGGTTGACCACCTCGTCCATCGAGGCGATGAAGCTCTCGCCGCCTTCCAGCGAGAAACGCTTCTGGCCCACGTACTTGGTGTGCAGGAAGCGCTCGAGGCCTTCGGATTCGGTCAGCTGCTGCAGGATGTGGCGCTTTTCCTCGGTGGAGAACACCGGCGCGCTGAAGGTCGACTCGAGGCGCTGCTGGATCCAGCGCTTGGCGGCCGGATCGGAAATATGCATGAACTCCGCGCCCACCGAGCGGCAATACGTGTCGCGCAGCGCCTTCAGGATGTCGCGCAGCGTCATGGTGCTGGCGGTCGTGAAGTAGGTGTTGGTGGCGGAGTAGACCTGGTCCAGGTCGGCTTCGGTCAGGCCGTAGAACGCCGGGTCCAGTTCGGGGATGGCGGGACGCTCCTGGCGCTTGAGCGGATCCAGGTCGGCCCAGCGGGAACCCAGCGAGCGGTAGGCGGCGATCAGCGACTGCACCGACACCTGCTTGGAGGCTACCGACAGGTCGGGCTCGGCGACGCGCTGCACGAAGGCATTGGCGCGGGCGCGTTGCGCAAACGATTCTACGATGGGAGCGTGGGCCTGGTCGCGGGTGGCTTCCTGGCCATCGGTGGCGGGCGAGTGCTGCAGCTGGTCGAAGTATTCACGCCAGTTGTCGGGCACCGAGCCGGGATTGTCGAGATACGATTCGTAGAGCTCTTCGACGTACGGGGCGTTACCCCCGAACAGATAGGACGTGGATAGGGATTCTGATTCCGTAGACATAAATCGCTTCACCTTGACGAGTGCTTCACTCGATACGATGCAGGAAAACCTTCCGCGACACGGGCTTCCCGTTTAGCGGATAGCAGGGGCAGAAGGCACGTACAAGCCTCGAAAGCCGTATAGCCGCAGTATACCCCTTGAGTCTGCGGCCGTCTTGCTGCAACGGCATGACAGGACCGAGCTTGCGGCATGCCCTCATTCCCGCCCAGAATACCTCTCGCAACACCGCGCATGTCGCGCCGATTGCCGGGCAATATCGGCAATCGGCGCAAGCCGGATCATCCCGCCCTGTGTCGCGAAAACGACGCCAGGCAGGCAGCCTGGCTAGGCCTGTTCCGGCCGGGTCCGCACTACCCGGCGATAAATCCATACGGCCACGGCCGCGAAAACCACGAAACCCAGCCATTCCGCGGTCGGGCCGAAGCCCGCGCCGACCACGGCCAGGGGCGCCTCGTCGCCGGTGGCGCCGATGACGGCTGCCAGCAGCACCCCAACCAGGCTCTCGCCCACGATCAAGCCGGACGCCACCAGCACGCCGCGGCGATTGGGCCCTTCGGCATAGCGCTCGTAGTCCTGCCCGGCGGCGGCGGCCCGGCGGCGCAGCGCGCCCTCCAGGAGCCAGGCCAGCACCGCCCCGACCACGATGGGCGCGCTGGCCGACGGCGGCAAGTAAATGCCGATGCCCACCGCCAGCACCGGCAGGCGCGCCACCCGGCAGGTGCGCCGCAGCACCTGGTCGATCACGATCAGCGCCACGCCCACGCCCATGCCGATCAGGATCATGGTCCAGTTCAACTGATGGGTGAAGATGCCTTGCGCGATGGCCAGCATCAGCGTCGCCTGGGGCGCCGCCAGCGCCTGCGACGGATCCATGCCCGGGCGCGGCAAGGCGTCGCCGAAGCCATAGGCGTTGTACAGCAGCTCCAGCACGGGCGAGATGACCGCCGCCCCGACGACGCAGCCGATCAGCAGCGCGACCTGCTGGCGCCAGGGCGTCGCCCCCACCAGCCAGCCGGTCTTGAGGTCCTGCAGGTTGTCGTTCGAAATGGAGGCCACCGCCACCACGGCCGAGGTCGTGAAGATCGCCAGGGCGATGCCCATCTGCAGCCCCTGCGGCGTGGCCAGCAGGCCATCGCCGCGCTGGATGGCCAGCATGAGCAGCGACACCAGCACGATCGCCACGATGCCGACGCCGGAAATCGGGCTGGTCGACGAGCCGATCAGCCCCGCCATGTAGCCACAGGCCGCCGCCACCAGGAACCCGAAGACGAAGGCGAACACCACGGCGTAGGCCACCAGCCCCCAGCGCGCGCCCGGCGAGAGCACGGCCGGCTGCAGGAAAGCGGCGAACACGCCTACCAGCACGGCGACCAGCGCCAGGGTGATGAGCGAGATCCAGCGCGAGGGCAGGTCGCGCTCGGTGCGCGGGGCGCTGCCATAGGCCGCCTCCCCGCTGCGGCCAAAGGCCGCGAACGACGTACGCACGCCGCGCACCATGGGCATGAACAGCGTGGCCAGCGTCCAGATGGCCCCCACGCCGATGACGCCGGCGCCGATGAAGCGCACCTGCGACGCCCACAGGCTGTTGGCGAAGGCGCTGATGGACTGGCCATCCGGCATGGGCGTGGTTGCGGTCAGCACGGGCACCGCGACCAGCCAGGCGATCAGCAGCCCGACCAGCATGGCCACGCCGGCGACGATGCCGATCAGATAGCCGGCGCCCAGCAATGCCAGCGAAAAGCCCATGGGCAGGCGGAACACCGACGCGCCGAGCTGGCCCCACCAGCTGAAGCTGTCGCCCAGCACCCGCAGGCCGCCGGTGGCCAGGCTGACCAGCGCGGCCACGCCGCCGCCCGCCAGGATGTCGCCCATGCCGGATGCGCCCCGGCGGCCCGGGGCCGTGTCAGGCGCCTCGGCGCTGCCCACCCGCAGGATTTCGGCCGCCGCCACGCCTTCGGGGTAAGGCAGGTCGCTTTGCACCACCATGATGTGGCGCAGCGGAATCGTGAACATCACCCCCAGCATGCCGCCGGCGCCGCAGATGGCCAGGGTCTGCCAGAACGGGAAGCCCTGCCAGTGCCCCATCATGACCAGGGCGGGCAGGATGAAGATGATGGCCGACAAGGTGCCGGCGGCCGAGGCCTGCGTCTGCACCATGTTGTTCTCCAGGATGTTGGCGTCGCGAAACATCCGCAGCACCGACATGGAGATCACCGCGGCCGGGATCGCCGAGGAAAACGTCAGGCCGACCTTCAGGCCCAGAAAGACATTGGAAGCCGTGAAGATGACGGTGATCAGCGCCCCCAGCAAGACGCCGCGCAGCGTCAGCTCGGGCAGGGTCACGCTATCGGGAATGCGGGTTGCATCAGCCATGAGCGATCCGGAACATAAAGGGAAAACCCGCAATTTTACTACGGCCCGCTTCCCTGCCTGAGCGGCAGGGCCGTCTGGTACTTGACTTGCTTGAGCGCGAACCCGGAGCGGATGTTCTTCACGCCAGGAATGCGCGACAGGCGATTGACGATGAAACGCTCCAGTCCCGGCATGTCGGCCACCACCACCCGCAGCAGATAGTCCGCATCGCCCGTCATGAGGTAGCACTCCATCACTTCGGGACAGTCGGCCATGGCGCCCTGGAACCGCTCCAGCTCGCTTTCGACCTGCTTCTCCAGGCTGACCTGGATGAACACATTCAGGTTCAGGCCCAGTTGCGCCGGATCGGCCAGCGCCACATAGCCGCGGATGATCCCGGCGGCCTCCAGGGCCTTGACGCGGGCCAGGCACGGCGAGGGCGACAGATGCACCCGGCGCGCCAGCTCGACGTTGGTGAGGCTGGCATCGGTCTGCAACAGGTCCAGGATCCGGCGATCAATGGCATCCAGCGCGTGTGGCGGCATATTAAGCTCCATAAAGTATCGATCACAGCATTTCATGCCTAATGAATCGGCATTTTGGCGCATTTTCGATGACTCATGCCAGCACTAAAGCGCTAGCATGGATGCAAATAGGAGACAAAGCCATGTGCAACGCCCAGGCCGGCGCCACGCCGCCACAGATCCCGGATCCCGACCCCGTCGAAACCGCCGAATGGCGCGAGGCGCTGGACTCGCTGACCCAGGCCGGCGGCCCCGAACGGGCCGCCTATGTGCTGCAGCAACTGCTGGCGCGGGCCACCGCGCTGGGGGTGCGCGCGCCGGGCATCACGCGTACGGCCTATCTCAACACCATCGCGGCCGACCAGGAGCCGCCCTTTCCCGGCAACCTGTCGCTGGAAGAGCGCATCGCCTCCATCAACCGCTGGAACGCGCTGGCCATGGTGGTGCGCGCCAACCAGGCCCATGGCGAACTGGGCGGCCACATCGCCAGCTATGCGTCGGCGGCCGACCTGTTCGAAGTGGGTTTCAACCATTTCTTCCGCGCGCCCGCGCCCGGCTTCGGCGGCGACCTGGTCTACATGCAGCCGCACTCGGCGCCGGGCATCTATGCCCGCGCCTATCTGGAAGGTTTCCTGAACGACGTCGACCTGGCGCATTTCCGCCAGGAAATCACGGCCGGGGCACAGGGACTGCGAGGCCTGTCTTCCTATCCGCACCCCTGGCTGATGCCGGACTTCTGGCAATTCCCCACCGGCTCGATGGGCATCGGCCCCATCAATGCCATCTACCAGGCCCGCTTCATGCGCTACCTGGAACACCGTTCGCTGGCCATGCCTTCGGACCGCAAGGTCTGGGGCATTTTCGGCGACGGGGAAATGGACGAACCCGAATCCATCGCCGCGCTGACGCTAGCCGCGCGCGAGCGCCTGGACAACCTGGTGTTCGTGATCAACTGCAACCTGCAGCGCCTCGACGGCCCGGTACGCGGCAATGGCCGCATCATCGACGAGCTGGAAACGCTGTACGCCGGCGCCGGCTGGAATGTCATCAAGCTGGTCTGGGGCGGAGACTGGGACGCCCTGCTGCGGCGCGATCCCGATGGCGTGCTGGCCGGCACGTTCTCGCACACGGTGGACGGGCAGTTCCAGACCTTCGCCGCCAATGACGGCGCCTACAACCGCCAGCACTTCTTCGGGCAGGATCCGCGGCTGAGCGCGCTGGTGGCGGACTGGTCCGACGAGGCGATCGACCGCCTGCGCCGCGGCGGCCACGACATGGTCAAGATCCACGCCGCCTATCACCGCGCCACGCACCACCGCGGCCAGCCCACCGTCATCCTGGCGCAGACCAAGAAGGGGTTCGGCATGGGCACCGCCGGACAGGGCAAGATGACCACGCACCAGCAGAAGAAGCTGGACGACGAAGCCCTGCTGGCGTTCCGCGACCGTTTCGCGCTGCCCATCTCCGACGCCGACTGCCTGGCGTTGAAGTTCTACAAGCCGGCCGAGGACAGCGCCGAGCTGCGCTACCTGGAGTCGCGCCGCGCGGCCCTGGGCGGCTACCTGCCGCGGCGCCGCACCGAAGCCCCGCGCCTGGCGCCGCCGCCGGTGGCCGACTGGGCCCGGTTCGCGCTGCAGGCCGCGGGCAAGGAAATGTCCTCGACCATGGCCATCGTGCGCATGCTCACCGCCTTGCTGAAGGACCCGCAACTGGGGCCGCGCATCGTGCCCATCGTGGCCGACGAAGCGCGCACGTTCGGCATGGCCAACCTGTTCCGCCAGGTAGGCATCTACTCGGCGCAGGGACAACTGTACGAACCGGAAGACATTGGCTCGGTGCTGGCGTACCGCGAAGCGCGCGACGGCCAGATCCTGGAAGAAGGCATTACCGAAGCCGGCGCGATCTCGTCCTGGACCGCGGCCGGCACCAGCTATTCGGTCAATGGCCTGCCCATGCTGCCTTTCTATATCTATTACTCGATGTTCGGCTTCCAGCGCATCGGCGACCTGATCTGGGCGGCGGCCGACCAGCGCACGCGGGGCTTTCTCATCGGCGCAACGTCCGGGCGCACGACGCTGGGCGGCGAAGGCCTGCAGCACCAGGACGGCTACAGCCACCTGGCCGCGGCGGCGGTGCCGAATTGCCGCGCCTACGATCCCGCCTATGCGTACGAAGTGGCCGTCCTGGTCGAGCACGGCATGCAGCGCATGCTCGACGAACAGTGCGATGAGTTCTACTACCTGACCGTCACCAACGAAAACCTGGCCCAGCCCGACATGCCCGAGGGCGAGGAAACGCGCACGGGCATCCTGCGCGGCATGCACCGCGTGCGGGCCGCCGACGCCACCCCGCAGGTGCGCCTGCTGGGCGCCGGTCCGATGCTCGACGAGGCCATGCGCGCGGCGCAATTGCTGCGCGATGAGCACGGCGTGGACGCGGAAGTCTGGAGCGTGACCAGCTTTTCGGAGCTGGCGCGCGGCGGGCGCGGCGCCGAGCGCGCCCAGGCGCTGGGACTGCCCTGCCCCGACGGCAACTGGCTGGCGCAATGCCTGGGCGACCAGGCCACCCCGGTGGTTGCCGTCAGCGACTATGTCCGCGCCGTGCCGGAGCAGATCCGCGCCTGGGTCCCCGGCCCGTACCGCGTGCTGGGCACCGACGGCTTCGGCCGCAGCGACACGCGCGCCCGGTTGCGCGACTTCTTCGAGGTCGGCGCGCCCTGGATCGTCCTGCACGCGCTGGACCTGCTGGCGCGCGAGGACAGCGCCTGGCAGCCTGCGCTGCAGGCCCGGCGCGAGCAATTGCAGGCTGCCACGCGCAACGTCCCCTCCTGGCAGTCGTGACGGCCGCATCGGCCGGGACGTGGCCCGGCCGATGCCGTCTTCGCTGCGGTGCAGCAAGCACAGTACGGCGCTTTCTGTTGAAATAGGGGGTTCCCCTCGGATTTCAGCTTTTCCGTTATTTCCCTCAGTTTGCGCCGCAAAGGTTGTGCACCCATGGACGAAAATCTCACCAAACTGGCGTTGGATTACCACGCTTATCCCACCCCGGGCAAAATCTCGGTTACCCCGACCAAGACGCTGGCCAATCAGGACGACCTGTCGCTGGCCTACTCGCCCGGCGTGGCCGCGGCCTGCATGGCGATTTTCGACCAGGGCAATGACGCAGCATCGAAATACACGTCGCGCTCCAACCTGGTCGGCGTGATCACCAACGGGACGGCCGTGCTGGGCCTGGGCAACATCGGCCCGCTGGCCGCCAAGCCGGTCATGGAAGGCAAGGGCTGCCTGTTCAAGAAATTCGCCGGCATCGACGTGTTCGATATCGAGCTGGCCGAGAACGACCCCGACAAGCTGGTCGACATCATCGCCGCGCTCGAGCCGACGCTGGGCGGCGTGAACCTCGAGGACATCAAGGCGCCCGAGTGCTTCTATATCGAGAAGAAGCTGCGCGAGCGCATGAACATCCCGGTGTTCCACGATGACCAGCATGGCACCGCCATCATTTCGTCGGCGGCCATCCTCAATGGCCTGAAAGTCGTCGGCAAGGACATCGGCCAGGTCAAGCTGGCCTGCTCGGGCGCCGGCGCCGCCGCGATCGCCTGCCTGGACCTGCTGGTGCACCTGGGCATCAAGCGCGAACACATCTACGTGGTGGACTCGCGCGGCGTCATCTGGGAAGGCCGTGACGAGAACATGGAGCCCAACAAGCGCCGCTACGCGCAGAAGACCGAGGCCCGTACGCTGGCCGACGTGGTCAACGGCGCCGACGTGTTCCTGGGTTGCTCGACCGCCGGCGTGCTGACGCCGGAAATGGTCAAGACCATGGCGGCGCAGCCGCTGATCCTGGCGCTGGCCAACCCTGAGCCGGAAATCCGCCCCGAGCTCGCCAAGGCGGCGCGGCCCGACTGCATCGTCGCCACCGGCCGTTCGGACTACCCGAACCAGGTCAACAACGTGCTTTGCTTCCCCTTCATTTTCCGCGGCGCCCTGGATGCCGGCGCCACGCGCATCACCGAGGAAATGAAGCTGGCGTGCGTCAAGGCCATCGCCGAGCTGGCCCAGGCCGAACAGAACGACGAAGTAGCGCGCGCCTATGCCGGCCAGGAGCTCAGCTTCGGCCCCGACTACATCATTCCCAAGCCGTTCGATCCCCGCCTGATCGTGCAGATCGCGCCGGCCGTGGCCCAAGCCGCCGCGGACTCCGGCGTCGCCACCCGTCCGATCGAGGACATCGAGGCCTATCGCCAGAAGCTGATGGGCTTCGTGTATCACTCCGGCCAGTTGATGCGTCCGCTGTTCCAGCAGGCCAAGCAGGCGCCCAAGCGCGTGGTGTATGCCGACGGCGAAGACGAGCGCGTGCTGCGCGCGGTACAGACCGTGATCGACGAGAAGCTGGCCGAGCCCATCCTGGTCGGCCGCCCGTCGGTGATCGAGATGCGCATCAAGAAGTTCGGCCTGCGCATGGTGCCGGGCCAGAACGTCGAGATCGTCGACCCCGAGGACGACAGCCGCTTCAACGACACCTGGAATGGCTACTATCAGCTGCGCGGCCGCGAAGGCGTGACACCGGCCATCGCCAAGGCGATGATCCGCAAGCACAACACGCTGATCGGCGCGATGCTGCTGCGTCGCGGCGATGCCGACGCGCTGCTGTGCGGCGTCGCCAGCAAGTACGACAACCAGCTCAAGTACGTGGAGGAGGTGATCGGCCGCAAGCCCGGCCAGACCTACGGCGCGCTGAATGTGCTGATGCTGCCGAACCAGACCCTGTTCGTCACCGACACGCACGTCAACGAGAACCCGTCGGCCGACGAAATCGCCAACATCACGATCCAGGCCGCCGAGGAGATGCTGCGCTTTGGCGTCATGCCGAAGATCGCGCTGCTGTCGCATTCCAACTTCGGCAGCCGGCCCACCGATTCGTCGCGCAAGATGGCCCATGCCCGCAAGCTGGTGGCCGAGCGCGCGCCGCATCTGGAGGTCGATGGCGAGATGCACGCCGACGCCGCGCTGTCGGAGTCGATCCGCCTGCAGGCCTACCCGGACAGCACGCTCAAGGGTCGCGCCAACCTGCTGGTCATGCCCAACCTCGATACCGGCAACATCACCTACAACATGCTGAAGATGACCGGCAGCAACGGGATTGCGATGGGCCCGATCCTGCTGGGTTCGGCCCGCCCGGTGCACATCCTGACCACCAGCGCCACCGTGCGCCGCATCGTCAACATGACGGCATTGGCAGTGGTGGACGCGCAGCAGGAAGCCGCCGAAGGCTGACGCTGATGCGCCGGCCCGGCGCCGCCATGGCGCCGGGCCCTGCATGCACGGGTCCAGTCCCGATAAAGGCCGCATGCAAAAGGGCTGTTTCCCACATCGGAATCAGCCCCCCCCCCCCCCCCCCCCTAAGACCTAAGATCGTGGCTCCATAACTCTTCTGGCGCCAAGACGCCCGTGTTACCCATGCAAGTCCCTTTCCAACGCGCCCTGCGCCTGTGCTTGCGGGCCGCTCTGGCGGCCATTGCGTCCGCGGCGCACGCCGACGACGGCACCATCGTCATCACCGGCACCATCACCGACACCACCTGCGTCATCGAGGACCCGGCCGGCCCCACGCACACCAAGGTGGTGCAATTGCCCAAGATATCCAAGAGCGCGCTGGCCAAGGATGGAGACGAAGCTGGCCGTACGCCCTTCCTGATCACGCTCAAGGACTGCCCCTCGTCCCTGAACAATGGTGTGAAAGCGTACTTCGAGCCTGGGCCGACCACCGACTACGCTACCGGCGACCTAAAGGCGTATTCGATCGCCTACAACAACAACCCCGCCACCACCCAAAATGCGATCATCGCTGCAAGCGAAGCGCAGGGCGTGCAAATCCGCATCTCCAACCAGAACGGCACCAAGATCCCCATGGGCGTGGACGCCGCCGCCCAGAACGCCCAGGCCTTCAACCCCGTCACCGACACCGCCGACAACGCCAAGAAGAAGGTCACGTTGCGCTACCTGGCATCGTACGTAAAGAAATCCGGCAACATTACTGCCGGGCAACTCACGACATACGTCGGTTTTTCCATGATCTATCCGTAACCCCGACTCCTGCCCTCCAGGCAGGCCAAGCGGGCTCTCGCGATCCTCCCGTCGTACTATCGAGACTGAGCGGCGGCTGTTACGGCCGCCGCCCCCATCCGGGAGACCCCATGCTGCAAGACGCCCTGCTCGCCTGGCTGCACTATCTGGCCATCTTCGTCCTGATCGTCCTCATGACCGCCGAAGCCGTGCTGCTGCGGCCCGGCATGTCCGCCCGGTCCGTGGGCCGGCTGGCGCTCTATGACCGCCTGTACCTGGCAAGCGCGCTCGCCGTGCTGGCCACCGGCGTCCTGCGCCTGACGCTGGGCGCCAAGGGCGCGGCCTTCTACATGGCCAACCCCTGGTTCCACGCCAAGATCGGGCTGTTCGTGCTGATCGCGCTCTGTTCCATCCCGCCCACCCTGGCCTTCCTGAGCTGGAAGAAGCAGTCGCTGTCGCAGCCGGGCTTCACCCCCGCCGATGCCGATATCCGGCGCGCGCGCCGCTGGGTGATGATCGAATCGCACCTGTTCATCTTCCTGCCGCTGTTCGCCGTGCTGATGGCGCGCGGCATCGGCATCTAGCGCATCTAGTGCATCTCAGCGCGGCGGGCAGGCGGCCCGCCGCGGCGCCGCCGCGTCGTTCCCGCCCACCGCGATGGCGGCAAAGCGCAGCACCCCTGCCTCATTGTTGGGAACCACGGCCAGCACCTCGCCACCACGCCCCTGCACGACGGCTTGGCCGTCTGCCACGTCAGGATGGCCGGCATACCGGGCGGACGCGCCGGCCGGCGGGCTGAAAATCCAGGCCCCGGGATGGCGCTCGCGCCATCCACGCCCCGCCGAGCGGACCTCCGTGCCGGCCGGATAATGCATGGGCCCGAAGGCCAGCGGGCAGGCCAGCTCGGCCCGCTCGAACGCATCGTAGCGCCGCTCGGCATCGAGCCGGATGATTGCCCCAGCCAGCCATACGCCGCCGATCCGCACCGCCATGTCAGGCTCCAGCCAGACCTGCCAGCGGTCGGGATCGACGTGGCCGTCGGTGTAGACCGTTCCCTCATGGGCCAGCAGGCGGGCGCCTGGCGGCACCTCCATCCCATCGGCGCGGTTGCCCTCGGCCAGCATGCATTCCTCGAACGCCGCGATGCGGCCATCGCGCCGGGTACTGAAGTGCATGGGGCTGGCCGCGTCGCAGCGCCACCCCTGTATGGCCTGCGTACCCGGACCGGTCACGCGCATGGTGAGCGGATAGGCCTCGGTCAGCTTGTAGGTATCCGGCTCGTGGTCCAGCGCGATGTAGCGCTCTATGCGCAGCGCCTGCAGTCCATGCGCGGATACCGGGTGCGGAAACTCGGCGCGGTTGTACGTGTCCGGCGAATGCGCCACCTCGAGGCTGAGCCGGGTGCCGGCGGGCATATCGATGCCGCCCACCCGGGCCGCTTCGGGCAGAGTGTAGTGGCGTGTCCGCCATTCCCGTTCGATCTCGTACCGGACATACGCCGCGACGCCCTGGAAATAGGCGAAATATCCGGCCAGCACGAGCAACACCGCATAGAGTCCGCCGCATGCCAGCCGGCGCCTGCCGAAGGCGCGCCGGGCGCGCCCGCTGAACGCCAGCGCCGCGCTCCACCCCAGCAGGGCCAATGCGCCCAGCGCCGAAGCCAGCAGCAGCAATACGAACGACAGGGAAGGCAGCGCGACAGGAATCATGCGCGGATGATAGCGGAGCCGGCCGTACAGATGGGCCGGCAAGAAAAAACCGCCCGAAGGCGGTTCTTTCAGTGGACGCGAGTACGCCGGATCAGCGCTTGTCCATGCCGGGCACGTCGCGCGTGACCGAACCGGTGAACAGCTGGCGCGGACGGCCGATCTTGTAGTCGGGGTCGGACAGCATTTCGTTCCACTGGGCGATCCAGCCCACCGTGCGGGCCAGCGCGAAGATGGCCGTGAACAGCGAGGTCGGGATGCCGATGGCGCGTTGCACGATACCCGAGTAGAAGTCGACGTTCGGGTACAGCTTGCGCTGCACGAAGTAGTCGTCTTCCAGGGCGATGCGCTCCAGTTCCATGGCCAGCTTGAACAGCGGGTCGTTCTCCAGGCCCAGCGCCACCAGGACTTCCTTGCACGTTTCCTGCATCAGCTTGGCGCGCGGATCGTAGTTCTTGTAGACGCGGTGGCCAAAGCCCATCAGGCGCACGCCCGAGTTCTTGTCCTTGACCTTTTCCATGAACTCGCCGACCTTGGCCACACCGCCGTTGGCCTGCAGTTCTTCGAGCATCTGCAGGCAGGCTTCGTTGGCGCCGCCGTGAGCCGGGCCCCACAGGCACGCCACGCCGGCGGCGATGGCGGCGAACGGATTGGTGCCCGACGAACCGCACAGGCGCACCGTCGAGGTCGAAGCGTTCTGCTCGTGGTCCGCATGCAGGATGAAGATGCGATCGAGCGCGCGCTCGACGACGTCATTGACCTTGTACTCTTCACACGGGGTCGCGAACATCATGCGCAGGAAGTTGCCGGTGTACGACAGGTCATTCTGCGGATAGATGAACGGCTGGCCTTGCGAATACTTGTACGCCATGGCGACCAGCGTCGGCATCTTGGCGATCAGGCGGATGGCCGAGACGTGGCGATGGTGCGGGTTGGTGATGTCGGTCGAGTCGTGGTAGAAAGCCGACAGCGCGCCCACCAGGCCCGTCAGCACCGCCATCGGGTGCGCGTCGCGGCGGAAGCCGCGCAGGAAGAAATGCAGCTGCTCGTTGACCATCGTGTGATGGGTCACCTGCGAGTCGAAATCCTGCTTCTGGCCGCCGTTGGGCAGCTCGCCGTTGAGGATCAGGTAGCAGATGTCGAGGAAGTCGCAATTGACGGCCAGCTGCTCGATGGGATAGCCGCGGTACAGCAGTTCGCCCTTGTCGCCGTCGATGTAGGTAATGCCCGAGGCGCAGGCGGCGGTGGACATGAAGCCGGGGTCGAACGTGAACATACCCGTCTGGCCATACAGCTTGCGGATGTCGATCACGTCCGGGCCGACCGTACCCTTGTAGACTGGGAATTCGATAGGAGCGCTGCCGTCCGAAAAGGATAGCGTGGCTTTTTTGTCAGACAGGTTCATCGCAGTTTCCTCGTAATGAATCAGAGCTCTCGCATCCGGTCAATGATGGCGCGCAGCCGGGGAGTGTCCAGCGCTCCCTCCGGCTCCTTGCGCGCCAGCAGCAGATCAAGCAGATCGTTGTCTCCAAGCTCGAAGAGCTGCGTCAGCGCCGTTACGTCTTCGTCGGTAAGCTGGTCTTCGCAGGCATCCAGATACCGGGTGATGATGAGGTCGTTCTCCAGCAGGCCACGTCGTGCTCGCCAACGCAGACGAGCCCGCTGCAATTCCGTAAGCCTGCTCATGAAAACACCTTAATGCCAATAAACACTAGACCGTACGACGGACCATCAGTTCCTTGATCTTGCCGATCGCCTTGGTCGGATTGAGACCCTTGGGACAGACGTCGACACAGTTCATGATGGTGTGGCAGCGGAACAGGCGGTACGGATCCTCCAGGTTGTCCAGGCGGGCACCGGTTGCTTCGTCGCGGCTGTCGGCGATGAAGCGGTAGGCCTGCAGCAGGCCGGCCGGGCCGACGAACTTGTCCGGGTTCCACCAGAACGACGGGCACGACGTCGAGCAGCACGCGCACAGGATGCACTCGTACAGGCCATCGAGTTCCTCGCGCGCCTCGGGCGACTGCAGGCGCTCTTTCTCGGGCGGCGGCGTGTCGTTGATGAGGTAGGGGCGGATCGAGTGGTACTGATTGAAGAAGTGCGTCATGTCCACGATCAGGTCGCGGATCACGGGCAGGCCGGGCAGCGGCTTCAGGACGATGGGTTCCTTCAGCTCCAGCAGGTTGGTGGTGCAGGCCAGGCCGTTCTTGCCGTTGATGTTCATGGCATCCGAACCGCACACGCCCTCGCGGCACGACCGGCGCAGCGCCAGGCTGTCGTCCACGTCGTTCTTGATGCGCACCAGCGCATCGAGAAGCATCTTGTCGGTCGGCTGGAGTTCGACTTCCAGCTTCTGCATGTACGGACGCTCGTCCTTGTCAGGATCGTAGCGGTAGATTTCGAACTTAACGATTCGTTTAGTGCTCATTCCGGATCCTGCTTAGAAAGTACGAGCCTTGGGCGGGAAGGATTCCACTGTCAGCGGCTTCATCTGAACGGGCTTGTAGTCGAGGCGGCTGCCTTCCGAATACCACAGCGTATGCTTGAGCCAGTTCACGTCGTCGCGCTCGGGATGGTCGTTCAGCGCATGCGCGCCGCGGCTTTCGGTGCGGTTGGCGGCCGACTTGATGGTGGCGCGCGCCACCTCGGTCATGTTGGCCAGTTCCAGCGCCTCGACGCGCGCGGTGTTGAACACCTTCGACTTGTCCTTGAAGTAGATGTGCTGGGCCGTCTGCGCCAGGTCTTCGATCTGGCCCACGCCCTCGTTGAGCAGCTCCAGCGTGCGGAACACGCCGCAATGGCGCTGCATCGACATGCGGATGGCGTTGGCGACGTCCTGGGTCTTCTCGCCCGAAGTGCGCGACTCCAGCTCGTCGACGCGCGCCAGCGACCGGTCGACGGCTTCCTTGGGCAGCGGCTGGTGGGCGTGCTGGCGCTCGGGATGCGAGTCGACGATATGGTTGCCGGTGGCACGGCCGAAGACGATCAGGTCCAGCAGCGAATTGGTGCCCAGGCGGTTGGCGCCGTGCACCGACACCGCGGCGCATTCGCCGATGGCGTACAGGCCGTTGACGATCTTGTTCTCGCCGTTGGCGCGCTCGAGCACCTGGCCGTGGTAGTTGGCGGGAATGCCGCCCATCTGGTAGTGGATGGTCGGCACGACGGGGATCGGTTCCTTGATCGGGTCGACGTTGCCGAACTTGATGGCGATCTCACGGATCGACGGCAGGCGCTTGTTGATCACGTCGGCGCCGAGGTGATCCAGCTTCAGCACCACGTAGCTGCCGTCGGGACCGCAGCCGCGGCCTTCCTTGATTTCCTGGTCCATCGAGCGCGACACGAAGTCGCGCGGCGCCAGGTCCTTCAGCGTGGGCGCGTAGCGCTCCATGAAGCGCTCGCCATCCTTGTTGAGCAGGATGCCGCCTTCGCCGCGCACGCCTTCGGTGATCAGCACGCCCGCGCCGGCCACGCCGGTCGGGTGGAACTGCCAGAACTCCATGTCCTGCAGCGGGATGCCCGCGCGCGCCGCCATGCCCAGGCCGTCGCCGGTGTTGATGAAGGCGTTCGTGGAAGCGGCCCAGATACGGCCGGCGCCGCCGGTGGCCAGCACCGTGGTCTTGGCTTCCAGGACGTAGATCTCGCCGGTTTCCATTTCGAGCGCGGTCACGCCCAGCACGTCGCCGGCTTCGTTGCGCAGCAGGTCCAGCGCCATCCACTCGACGAAGAACTGGGTACGGGCGGCGACGTTGCGCTGGTAGAGCGTGTGCAGCAGCGCGTGGCCGGTACGGTCGGCGGCGGCACAGGCGCGCTGCACCGGCTTCTCGCCGAAATTGGCCGTATGGCCGCCGAACGGACGCTGGTAGATGGTGCCGTCGGCGTTGCGGTCGAACGGCATGCCGAAGTGCTCGAGCTCATACACGGCATTGGGCGCCTCGCGGCACATGAACTCGATGGCATCCTGGTCGCCCAGCCAGTCCGACCCCTTGACGGTGTCGTACATATGCCAGTACCAGTTGTCTTCGCTCATGTTGCCCAGCGACGCGCTCACGCCGCCTTGCGCGGCAACCGTGTGCGAACGGGTCGGGAACACTTTGGACAGCACCGCAACCGACAGGCCCGCCTGGGCCAGTTGCAGCGAACAGCGCATGCCGGCTCCGCCGGCGCCGACCACCACCACATCAAACTGGCGGCGCGGCAAGGAATTCATGACAGCGACCACGGCTTAGATTCTCCAGAGGATTTGCGCGAAGTAGACGACCGAACCGACCAGCCAGAGGATGGTCAGCACCTGCAGCAGCAGGCGCACGCCTACCGGGCGGACATAGTCCATCCAGATGTCGCGCACGCCGATCCAGGCATGCCAGGCCAGCGCAAAGAAAGCGAGCGAGGCCAGGATCTGGCCCACCGGAAGGGCGAACACGTGGAAGGTGAACAGGGCCTTCCAGTTTTCATACGTGAAAGCCGGCATGATCAGCAGGCCGACGATCAGCACCAGGGTATACACGGCCAGGATGACGGCGGTGATGCGCTGGGCGATGAAATCGGTAACCCCGTAGTGGGCGCCGACGACCAGGCGCTTGGGGCCATAGTTTTTCGTATCGGCCATTACAGGACTCCGAACAGTTTGAGACCGAACACCAGGGTCAGCGCCAGGCTGACGCCGAAGGCCACGCCGGCGCTTTTCTGGGCCGAGACCTTGTCCAGGCCGATATGCAGGTCCAGCACCAGGTAGCGGATGCCGGCGCAGAAGTGATGCAGATAGCCCCAGATCAGGGCCAGCAGCACCAGCTTGACCAGCGGATTGGCCGCGTACTGGGCGACCTGCGCGTAGCTTTCCGGCGAGGTCACGCTGGCCGCGAACAACGGCACGATGACCAAGGGAAGACAGAGGAACAGCAACGCGCCGCTAATGCGGTGCAGGATGGACAGTTTTCCAGCCAGCGGCAATCGGTAACTAAGGATTTGCGGAACGCTGATATTGCGAAACTGTGGACGCGGCTTGGCAGCTGAGTCGGACATGACGGCCTCGGTGTTTCGGAACTAGGGGGGAATCGTGACGGCGAAATGCCGTGGAGCCCTCGCGGGCAAACGCGCTATTTTCGCCTAGAGCGGGGTTCGTATCAAATCGTAGGGGAAAAGCTCATCAATTCAGGCTATTGCGGTAGTGGTAATGATCGGTAAGGTATAAGCCGCGGCGCACTTCCATGGGCCGATCGCCATAGGTATATGAAATGCGATCGACCTGCAGCAAGGGCCGGCCGGGCTCGACACCCAGGAGCGGAGCGATTTCAGGCGAGGCGGCGACGGCGCGCAGTTTTTCGTCGGCTCGGACCATACTGACCCCGAATTCGGACTCGAACAATCCATACAGGGGCGCCTTGCTGGCGGTCAGCAGTTCGAGGGTGAGCCCGCGAAAATGCGTGCCGGGCAACCAGAGATCGTCGATGACCGTCGGCATGTGGTTCATGGACAACTGGCGCCGTATGGTCACCACGGTCTCGCCGGCCCGCAGCTCGAGGGCGCGGGCGATCTCGGCCGGCGCGCGCAGGCGGCGGCATTCGAGGATGCGGCTTTCGGCCCGCCCGCCCTCGCCCTCTTCGTCGGGCGCCAGGCGCAGGAACCGATAGCGCACGCGCGCTTCGTGATGGGTGGCGACAAAGGTGCCCTTGCCCTGGCGGCGCAGCAGCAGATGCTCGGCGGCCAGTTCGTCGACCGCCTTGCGCACGGTGCCCTGGCTGACCTGGAAACGGGCCGCCAGGTCGATCTCGCTGGGAATGAGTTCGCCGGGTTTCCATTCGCCGCGGTCCAGGCTCTGGACCAGCAGTTCCTTGATCTGGCGGTAAAGCGGACTGAAAGCGGCCCCCTCGCCTGCCGGTTTTGCGGCACGCGAACGCGTGAGGGAATCGGGCCGTGCTTCTGCCATGTCGGAGTCGTGTGTGTTCGGTATCCGCCCGGCCGCCATCGCGGCGAAGGGCGGCGCGATGGCCGTCCGGGCAAACATCCCATTGTGGCACAGACGCCCTCCGTCTGTCCAACGTCTTATGTCTTATATAAGATATAAGAGATGTTGACGTATACGTAAATTGGCTCTAGGATTTCGAGCTACCAGACAGCGGCTTCGCGCGCGTTTTGCGCGCCGGCTGAAGCCCGTCAGCGATTACACTGATTGACGAGATTCTTTCTCGCCAAAACCTAATTACGGAGAGCATTCATGTCCAAGCCCGCCTTGCGTGTCGCCGTCACTGGCGCCGCCGGCCAAATCGGTTACGCCCTGCTGTTTCGCATCGCCTCTGGCGAAATGCTGGGTAAAGACCAGCCGGTAATCCTGCAACTGCTGGAAATTCCCGACGAAAAAGCCCAGAAGGCGCTCAAGGGCGTCATCATGGAACTGGAAGATTGCGCCTTCCCCCTGCTGCACGAAGTCACCGCCCACAGCGACCCGCGCACCGCCTTCAAGGATGCCGACGTGGCCCTGCTGGTCGGCGCCCGTCCGCGCGGCCCCGGCATGGAGCGCAAGGACCTGCTCAGCGTCAACGCCCAGATCTTCACCGCCCAGGGCCGTGCCCTGAACGACGTGGCCAGCCGCAACGTCAAGGTGCTGGTGGTCGGCAACCCCGCCAACACCAATGCCTACATCGCCATGAAGTCGGCGCCGGACCTGCCCGCCAAGAACTTCACCGCCATGCTGCGCCTGGACCACAACCGCGCCCTGTCGCAGCTGTCCGCCAAGTCGGGCAAGCGCGTGGCCGACATCGAGAAGCTGATCGTGTGGGGCAACCACTCGCCCACCATGTACCCGGACTTCCGCTTCGCCACGGTCGGCGGCCAGGGCCTGACCCAGCTGATCAATGACGACGCCTGGAACCGCGACACGTTCATCCCCACGGTGGGCAAGCGCGGCGCGGCCATCATCGAGGCGCGCGGCCTGTCGTCGGCCGCCTCGGCCGCCAACGCCGCCATCGATCACGTGCGCGACTGGGTGCTGGGCAGCAACGGCAAGTGGGTGACGATGGGCATCCCGTCGGACGGCTCGTATGGCATTCCCGAAGGCATCATCTACGGCTTCCCGGTGGTTACCGAGAATGGCGAGTACAAGATGATCAAGGACCTCGAGATCGACGCCTTTTCGCGTGAACGCCTGGACTTCACGCTGAAAGAGCTGCTCGAAGAGCGCGACGGCGTCAAGGATCTGCTGAAGTAATCCGGCATTGCCGCCACGGGCCCGCGCAGACGGGCCCGTTTTGCAGGACCGTCCGCGACGGTCCTGCGCGCCGAAACATAAGTCTGCGCCTTCCGGGCGACCCCGGAGGGGACAGAGTTATTTTCCGGACTCGCGGTCTGGTCTGGCAACGTTGCTGCAGCGTCTGGCACGCTTGCCGCAACCGTCGACCGGCCCGCACCTTGCCTGCAAAAAACAAGCTCGCGCATGCAGCGAGCGTTCCATTATTTCGGAGACCACCCCATGTCCAGACCCGAATCTCCCGGCGCCCTCTTTCGCCGCGCGCTCAACGAAGAACAGCCGCTGCAGATCATCGGCGCCATCAATGCCAATCATGCGCTGCTGGCCAAGCGCGCCGGCTACCGCGCCATCTACCTGTCGGGCGGCGGCGTGGCGGCGGGTTCGCTGGGGCTGCCGGACCTGGGCATCAACACGCTGGACGACGTGCTGACCGACGTGCGCCGCATCACCGATGTGTGCGACGTGCCCCTGATGGTGGACATCGATACCGGCTTCGGCCCGTCCGCCTTCAACATCGCCCGCACCGTCAAGAGCCTGATCAAGTTCGGCGCGGCCGCCTGCCACATCGAGGACCAGGTCGGCGCCAAGCGCTGCGGCCATCGGCCCGGCAAGGAAATCGTCAGCACCGAGGAGATGGCCGACCGCGTCAAGGCCGCGGCCGACGCCCGCACCGACTCCGATTTCTACCTGATCGCGCGCACCGACGCCATCGCCTCGCACGGCGTGGACGCCGCCATCGAGCGCGCCATTGCCTGCGTGGAAGCAGGCGCCGACGCCATCTTCGCCGAGGCGGCCTACGACCTGCCTACCTACGATCGCTTCGTCAAGGCGGTCAAGGTGCCGGTGCTGGCCAACATCACCGAATTCGGCAAGACGCCGCTGTTCTCGGTGGAAGAGCTCAAAAGCGTGGGCGTGGGCATGGTGCTGTACCCGCTGTCGGCATTCCGCGCCATGAACAAGGCTGCCGAAACCGTCTACCAGGCCATCCGCCGCGATGGCCACCAGAAGAACGTGGTGGACCTGATGCAGACGCGCGACGAACTGTACGACCGCATCGGCTATCACGAATTCGAATCGCAGCTGGACCAGCTGTTCCAGCAAGGCAAATCGCAATAATGGGCGGCGGCGCGGCACGAGCCGCCGCCGGCACCACCCCTGTGTTTATCCCATAGGAAGGAGCAAGAGAGACATGAGCACCTCGCAGAAAAAGCCCACCGTCCAACAGAAGAAACCCGCCGCCCAGCCCGCGGAGAAGGCTGCGTTCAAACCCAAGAAATCGGTTGCGCTGTCGGGCGTGGTCGCCGGCAACACCGCGCTGTGCACCGTCGGCCGTACCGGCAACGACCTGCACTACCGCGGCTATGACATCCTGGACTTCGCCGGCAGCGCGGAATTCGAGGAAATCGCTCACCTGCTGGTGCACGGAAAGTTGCCGAACAAGGCCGAACTGAAGGCCTACAAGGAAAAGCTGCGCGCGCTGCGCGGCCTGCCGGCGCAATTGCAGAACGTGCTGGAATGCCTGCCGGCCTCCAGCCACCCCATGGACGTCATGCGCACCGCCGTCTCGGTGCTGGGCTGCGTGCTGCCCGAGAAGGACGACCACAACACCCCGGGCGCGCGCGACATCGCCGACCGGCTGATGGCCAACCTGGGCTCGGCCCTGCTGTACTGGTACCACTACAGCCACAACGGCCGCGTCATCGATGTCCAGACCGACGACGACAGCATCGGCGGCCACTTCCTGCACCTGCTGCATGGCGCCAAGCCGTCGGACGAGTGGGTGCGCGCCATGCACACCTCGCTGATCCTGTACGCCGAGCACGAATTCAACGCCTCGACCTTCACCGGCCGCGTCATCGCCGGCACGGGCTCGGACATGTATTCGTCCATCACCGGCGCCATCGGCGCGCTGCGCGGCCCCAAGCACGGCGGCGCCAACGAGGTCGCGTTCGAAGTCCAGAAGCGCTACGAGACGCCCGACGAAGCCGAAGCCGACATCCGCCAGCGCGTCGAGAACAAGGAAGTCATCATCGGCTTCGGCCACCCGGTCTACACGGTTTCCGACCCGCGCAACAAGGTGATCAAGGACGTCGCCAAGAAGCTGTCCAGGAAGGCGGGCAGCACCAAGATGTTCGATATCGCCGAGCGCCTGGAAACGGTCATGTGGGACATCAAGAAGATGTTCCCCAACCTGGACTGGTTCTCCGCCGTGAGCTACCACATGATGGGCGTGCCGACGGCCATGTTCACGCCGCTGTTCGTCATCGCGCGCACGGCCGGCTGGTCGGCCCACATCATCGAGCAGCGCATCGACAACAAGATCATCCGCCCGACGGCCAACTACGTCGGACCGGAAGACCAGACCTACGTCCCCATCAGCAAGCGCGCCTGAACCAGCGCTCGCGGCCATCGTACCGCGCCGGGTCCGCCATGCCGGCCCGGCGCGGCCGGCCCGGCCCCCGCAGCCCCGCTTTCCGGCCTGCCTGCATGCCCATAGAGACACGCCTGTCATGAACACGAAATACCGCAAGAATCTGCCCGGTACGTCGCTGGACTATTTCGACGCCCGCCAGGCGGTCGAAGACCTCCAGGCCGGCGCCTGGGCCACGCTGCCCTATACCTCGCGCGTCCTGGCCGAGAACCTGGTGCGCCGCTGCGACCCCGCCACGCTGTCCGACTCGCTGCGGCAGCTGATCGAGCGCCGCCGCGACATAGACTTCCCCTGGTACCCCGCTCGCGTGGTGTGCCACGACATCCTGGGCCAGACGGCGCTGGTCGACCTGGCCGGCCTGCGCGACGCGATTGCCGACGCCGGCGGCGACCCGGCGCAGATCAACCCGGTGGTGCCCACGCAACTCATCGTGGACCACTCGCTGGCGGTCGAGTACCCGGGCTTCGACAAGGACGCCTTCGAGAAGAACCGCGCGGTGGAAGACCGGCGCAACGAAGACCGCTTCCACTTCATCAACTGGACCAAGCTGGCCTTCCGCAACGTGGACGTGATCCCGCCGGGCAACGGCATCATGCACCAGATCAACCTGGAGAAGATGTCTCCGGTGGTGCAAGTGCGCGACGGCGTGGCCTTTCCGGACACCTGCGTGGGCACCGACAGCCACACCCCGCACGTCGACGCCCTGGGCGTGATCGCCATCGGCGTGGGCGGCCTGGAGGCCGAAAACGTGATGCTCGGACGCGCTTCCTGGATGCGCCTGCCGGACATCGTCGGCGTGGAGCTGACCGGCCGGCCGCAAGCCGGCATTACCTGCACCGACATCGTGCTGGCGCTGACCGAATTCCTGCGCCGCGAAAAGGTGGTGGGCGCCTACCTCGAATTCCTGGGCGAAGGCGCCAGCGCGCTGACCATCGGCGACCGCGCCACGATTTCCAACATGACCCCGGAATTCGGGGCG
The DNA here is from genome assembly GCF_900636925.1 of Bordetella bronchiseptica. Lineage (NCBI taxonomy): Bacteria > Pseudomonadati > Pseudomonadota > Betaproteobacteria > Burkholderiales > Alcaligenaceae > Bordetella > Bordetella bronchiseptica. The sequence continues at coordinate 1,410,762 of NZ_LR134326.1, read as the reverse complement.
ACGGCCGCGATGTTCTATATCGACGGCCAGACCACCGACTACCTCACCCTGACCGGCCGCGAAGACAGCCAGGTCAAGCTGGTGGAAACCTATGCCAGGCAGGCCGGACTGTGGGCCGACGACCTGGCGGGCGCGCAGTACGAACGCATGCTGCGCTTCGACCTGTCGTCGGTCGTGCGCAACATGGCCGGCCCCTCCAACCCGCACAAGCGGGTGGCCACCACCGAACTGGCCGAACGCGGCATTGCCGGGCCGTGGCAGGAAACGCCGGGACAGATGCCCGACGGCGCGGTGATCATCGCCGCCATCACCAGCTGCACCAACACCAGCAACCCGCGCAACGTCATCGCCGCCGCGCTGCTGGCGCGCAACGCCAACCGCGCCGGCCTGACGCGCAAGCCGTGGGTCAAGAGCTCGCTGGCGCCGGGCTCGAAGGCGGTCCAGCTTTATCTGGAAGAAGCCGGCCTGCTGCCCGACCTGGAAAAACTGGGTTTCGGCATCGTGGCTTTCGCCTGCACGACCTGTAACGGCATGAGCGGCGCGCTTGACCCGAAGATCCAGCAGGAAATCATCGAGCGCGATCTCTATGCCACCGCCGTGCTGTCGGGCAACCGCAACTTCGACGGCCGCATCCACCCGTACGCCAAGCAGGCCTTCCTGGCATCGCCGCCGCTGGTGATCGCCTACGCCATCGCCGGCACCGTGCGCTTCGACATCGAGAAAGATGCGCTGGGCGTGGACGCCGCGGGCAAGCCCGTGACGCTCAAGGACATCTGGCCCAGCGATGCGGAAATCGATGCGGTGGTGACGGCCAGCGTCAAGCCCGAGCAGTTCCGCAAGGTCTACGAGCCGATGTTCCGCTTCGCGCAGGAACAGACCGGCAAGATCGATCCGCTCTACGCCTGGCGCCCGCAAAGCACCTACATCCGCCGCCCGCCCTATTGGGAAGGCGCGCTGGCCGGGGAGCGCACGCTCGCGGGCATGCGCCCGCTGGCCGTGCTGGGCGACAACATCACCACCGACCACCTCTCGCCATCCAACGCCATCATGGCCGATAGCGCGGCGGGCGAGTACCTGGCCAAGATGGGCCTGCCGGAAGAGGATTTCAACTCGTACGCCACCCACCGCGGCGACCACCTGACCGCGCAGCGCGCCACCTTCGCCAATCCGAAGCTGATCAACGAAATGGCTGTGGTCGACGGCCAGGTCAAGCAAGGCTCGCTCGCGCGGCTGGAGCCCGAGGGCAAGGTCATGCGCATGTGGGAAACCATCGAAACCTACATGGACCGCAAGCAACCGCTGATCATCATCGCCGGCGCCGATTACGGCCAGGGCTCGTCGCGCGACTGGGCGGCCAAGGGCGTGCGGCTGGCCGGCGTGGAGGCCATCGTCGCCGAGGGCTTCGAGCGCATCCACCGCACCAACCTGATCGGCATGGGCGTGCTGCCGCTGGAGTTCCAGGCGGGCGTCGATCGCAAGACGCTGGGCATCGACGGCACCGAAACCTTTGATGTCGTCGGCGAACGCGTGCCGCGCGCCACGCTGACGCTGGTCATACACCGCCGCGACGGCGAGCAAGTGCAAGTGCCGGTCATCTGTCGCCTGGACACCGCCGAGGAAGTCTCGATCTACGAGGCTGGCGGCGTGCTGCAGCGATTTGCCCAGGATTTCCTGGAGGCCACGCAGACGGCCTGACCCTCCCACGGCGGCGCCCGCGTGGCGCCGCCCCAGCTCCGCAAGGAATCGAAGACATGGCTTTCCTTCCCCAACTCAAGGTCCGCGCCACCTACATGCGCGGGGGCACCAGCAAGGGCGTGTTCTTCCGCCTGCAGGACCTGCCGCCCGCGGCCCAGGTGCCGGGACCGGCGCGCGACGCCCTGCTGCTGCGGGTGATCGGCAGCCCCGACCCGTACGGCAAGCAGATCGACGGCATGGGCGGCGCCACCTCCAGCACCAGCAAGACGGTCATCCTGGACCGCAGCCAGCGCCCCGGCCACGACGTCGACTACCTGTTCGGCCAGGTCTCCATCGACAGCGCCTTCGTCGACTGGAGCGGCAACTGCGGCAACCTGAGCGCCGCGGTGGGCGCCTTCGCCATCGAAAGCGGACTGGTCGATCCGGACCGCGTCCCGCGCAATGGCACCGCCGTGGTGCGGATCTGGCAGGCCAACATCGGCAAGACCATCCTGGGCCATATTCCCATCGTCGACGGCCAGGTGCAGGAAAGCGGCGACTTCGAGCTCGACGGCGTCACCTTCCCGGCCGCGGAGGTGCAACTGGAGTTCCTCGATCCGGCCGACGAGGGCGAAGGCGAAGGCGGGGCGATGTTTCCCACCGGCAACGTGCTGGACACCCTCGAGGTACCGGGCATCGGCACGCTGCAGGCGACGCTGATCAACGCCGGCATCCCGACGATCTTCGTCGACGCGCAGGCCGTCGGCTATACCGGCAGCGAATTGCAGGACGATATCAACGGCGACGCCAAGGCCCTGGCCATGTTCGAGACGCTGCGCGCCCATGGCGCACTGCGCATGGGCCTGATCGCCGATGTCGCGGAAGCGGCCAAGCGCCAGCACACGCCCAAGGTCGCCTTCGTGGCGCCGCCGGCCGCGTATACGGCCTCCAGCGGCAAGCAGGTCGGGGCCGGCGACATCGACCTGCGCGTGCGCGCGCTGTCCATGGGCAAGCTGCACCACGCGATGATGGGCACCGCCGCGGTCGCGATCGGCACGGCGGCCGCCGTGCCCGGCACGCTGGTCAACCTTGCCGCCGGCGGCGGCGAGCGCGAATCCGTGCGTTTCGGCCACCCTTCGGGTACGCTGCGGGTAGGCGCCCAGGCTCGCCTGGAGGACGGCCAGTGGAAGGTCACCAAGGCCGTCATGAGCCGCAGCGCCCGCGTACTGATGGAAGGCCATATCCGCGTACCCGCCGAAACGCTCTGACAACAGGGAGGAGGAGGATGAGCCACGCTACCATCCCCTTCAACCAGCGCCCCGCCTGGGATTCGGCGCTGGCCGATATCGTCGACTATGTGCTGGACTACGAGGTCCAGGGCAAGCTGGCCTACGAAACCGCGCGCAACTGCCTGATCGACACGCTGGGCTGCGGCATGGAAGCCCTGGAGTACCCGGCCTGCCGGAAATTGCTGGGGCCTGTCGTGCCGGGCACGGTCGTGCCGCATGGCGCGAAAGTCCCGGGCACCCAGTTCCAGCTCGACCCGGTCCAGGCCGCCTTCAATATCGGCGCCATGATCCGCTGGCTGGATTTCAACGACACCTGGCTGGCCGCCGAATGGGGCCACCCGTCCGACAACCTGGGCGGCATACTGGCCACCGCCGACTGGCTGTCGCGCAGCGCCGTGGCCAACGGCAGGCCGCCGCTGGCCATGCGCGACGTGCTGACCGCGATGATCAAGGCGCACGAGATCCAGGGCTGCATCGCGCTGGAAAACTCGTTCAACAAGGTCGGGCTGGATCACGTGGTGCTGGTCAAGGTTGCCTCGACGGCCGTGGTGGCGCACATGCTGGGCCTGTCGCGCGAGGAAATCCTCAACGCCGTGTCGCTGGCCTGGGTCGACGGGCAGAGCCTGCGCACCTACCGCCACGCGCCCAACACCGGCAGCCGCAAGAGCTGGGCCGCGGGCGACGCCACCAGCCGCGCCGTGCGCCTGGCGCTCATCGCCCGGACCGGCGAAATGGGCTACCCATCGGCGCTCACGGCGCCGACCTGGGGTTTCTACGACGTGCTCTTCAAGGGCCAGCCGTTCAGGTTCCAGCGCCCCTACGGCAGCTACGTGATGGAGAACGTCCTGTTCAAGATCTCCTTCCCGGCCGAATTCCACGCGCAGACGGCGGTGGAATGCGCCATGGAGATCCATGCGCTGCTCAAGGCGCGCGGCAAGTCGGCCGACGATATCCGGCGCATCACGATCCGCACCCACGAGGCGTGCATCCGCATCATCGACAAGCAGGGCCCGCTGAACAACCCCGCCGACCGTGACCACTGCATCCAGTACATGGTGGCCGTGCCCATCCTGTACGGCCGCCTGACCGCCGCGGACTACGAGGACGGCATCGCCCGCGATCCGCGCATCGACGCGCTGCGCGCCCGCATCGTGTGCGTGGAGGACCCGGCCTTCACGACGGATTACCACGACCCGGCCAAGCGGTCGATCGCCAACGCGCTGACGGTCGAATTCAACGATGGGTCCCGCCTGGACGAAATCGTCTGCGAGTACCCGATCGGCCACCGCCGCCGCCGCGCCGACGGCATCCCGCTGCTGGAAGCGAAATTCCGCACCAACCTGGCGCGCGCCTTCCCCGCCCGCCAGCAGGAGCGCATCCTGGCCGCCTCGCTGGACCAGGAAAAACTGGAAGCCATGCCCGTCAACGAGTACGTGGATCTTTACGTGATCTGAGCGGGCGCCCGGCCCGTCGCCATGGGCCTGCAATACAATGTGGCGTTTCACGCAAGGGACGCGCTCTCCATGCTCTGGGTCAAGACTTTCCACATCGTGTTCATTGCCGCCTGGTTCGCCGGCCTGTTCTACCTGCCGCGCATCTACGTCAACCTGGCGCAACAATCCGATCCGGCGATCCAATCCTGTCTGCTCGGCATGGCGCGCCGCCTCTACCGCTTCACGACGCTGCTGGCCATCCCCGCCATCGTGCTGGGTCTCTGGCTGTACGTGGGCTACCGGATCGGCACCGGCCCGGGCAATGCCTGGATGCATGCCAAGCTGCTGTTCGTGCTGCTGATCATCGGCTACCACCATGCCTGCGGCGTCATGCTGCGCAAGTTCGAGCAGGGCCGCAATGCCCGCACGCACAAGTTCTATCGCTGGTTCAACGAAATCCCCGTTGTGCTGCTGTTGATCGTGGTCACGCTGGTTGTCGTCAAACCCTTTTGATTTCCGCGCCAGCGATGGCCTGAACCTGTATGCCCACCGATGATAAAGCGCGTCCGCGCAAGACGCTGACGATCAAGAAAACCGCGCCAGCCGCCCCCTCGGCCGACGACGAGGCGCCCAGGCGCAAGCGCACCGGCGCCCGCGCGCGCCTGGTGGCGCAGATGGAGCGCGCCAAGGAGCAGCAGCACGCGCCGCGACGACCGCCCGAGCCGCGGGACGCGGCCGCCGAGGCGCCGCAACCCGCGCGCCGCGACGACCGCGCGGCCCGCGCGGCGCGCGCCTGGCAGGACGAGCACGCGCCGCGCCGGAAAGCGCCGCGCCAGGATGCCGCGCACCAGGATGACGCCCCGCGCCGCCGCCCGCGCGCCCCGCGGGAAGCCGAAATCTTCCCCGTATACGCCCCCTGCCCCCAGGGCATCGAGGAAGCCCTGGCCGCCGAAATGCAGGCGCTGGGCTTCGAGGATGCCCGTGCAGGCCGCGCCGGCTGCGCCTTCAGCACCGACTGGGCCGGCGTGCAGCGCGCCAACCTGTACTCGCGGCTGGCGACCCGCATCCTGGTCCAGGTCGCGCAGGCCGACATCGGCCACGAGGACGATATCCTCGAGCTGGCGCGCAGCGTGCCCTGGGAGCGCTGGTTCGGTCCGGACGAGACCCTGCGCGTCGATACCTCGGCCATCAAGAGCCCGGTCAAGAGCCTGCAGTACTGCAACCTGCGCGCCAAGGACGGCATTTGCGACCGGCTGCGCGAAGTCGAAGGCGCGCGGCCCGACATCGACACCGTAAGGCCCGACGCCCGCGTACACCTGTTCCTGTCCGGCACCACGGCCACGCTGTACCTGGACACCTCGGGCGAGTCCCTGTTCAAGCGCGGCTGGCGCCTGGACAAGGGCGAGGCCCCGCTGCGCGAAAACCTGGCCGCCGGCATGCTGGCGCTGGCCGGCTGGGATCCGGCCGAACCCTTGCTGGACCCGTTCTGCGGCAGCGGCACCATCCTCATCGAAGCGGCCTGGATCGCCCTGGGCGTGCCGCCCGGCATTTCGCGCCCGTTCGGCTTCGAGCGGCTGCGCAATCACGACGCGCGCCGCTGGCAGGACCTGAAGGCCGACGCCCGCACGCGCATCCAGACCCAGCTCGAGACCCCGCTGTTCGGCTACGACCTCGATCCGCGCGCCATCCAATACGCGCAGGCCAACGCCGAACGCGCCTGGCTGACCGCCGATACCATCCGTTTCGAAGTGGGCGACGCGCGCCACCTGGCGGCGCCGGCCGACCACGGCTGGATCGTCACCAATCCGCCCTATGGCGAGCGCATGGAAACCGAGGACGACTCCGAAATGTGGCGCGACTGGGCGGCGTGCCTGAAACGCCAGTTCGCCGGCTGGCAGGTGCACGTGATCTCCAGCGACATGACGCTGCCGCAGCGCCTGCGCCTCAAGCCGCTGCGCCGCGTGCCGCTGCACAACGGCGCGCTGGACTGCCGCCTGTTCGGCTTCGAGCTGGTGCCCGCCAGCTACCGCAAGCCGGCATAAGCGCCGGCCCGCGCGCGCCACGCGGCGTTGTAAAAGCGCCGCAACAATGCCCCACTATCGTCATGGCTGGGGCCCCTGCGGCGCCGAATTGGGGCATTATCACCACAGGCATCGCGCATTTTGCACCACGGGCTTGCATGCGTTCAGGGTTAACCCTATAATCGGGGTTAACCCTAGTAGCACGAACACATGCACTGGCCCTGGAGCCTACCGCGATGAACCCGAATACCTTCCGCCTGACCGACGAACTCGAACGCCAACTGATGCTGCAAGCCATGGAAGACCAGTTCCGCCCGCGCCCGATGCGCGCGCTGGCTGCCGGGCTGCGCAAGCTGGCCGACGGCATCAAGTCGGTCGCCGGCAAGAGCGGCTCGAAGGCCGCCCACTCGGCCGCCTGAGCAGGCCCCGAGCGCAAGACAGCAAAGATTTTTAGTTTTCCCCTTGGGGGCTGCAAAGCCCCTTTTAAGACCCGCTCTAAACCAGCGGGTTTTTTTTTGGCCGGGATCCTGGCTTGCTGGATAATACCGGCCCATGAATGCCACCCATGACCTCCAGTCGACCCCCAGCCGCCTGCGGCGCTTCGCCTGCATGATGTACGAAGGCGTGTTGCTGTTTGGCGTCGTCTTCATCGCCAGCTACCTGTTCGATACCCTGACCCAGAGCAAGCACGGCCTGATGCTGCGCGACGGGCGCCAGGTCTGGCTGTTCCTGGTGATCGGCCTGTACTTCGTGCTGTGCTGGCGCCGCCGCGGCCAGACCCTGCCCATGAAGACCTGGAACATCCGCCTGGTCGACCGCGACGGCCAGCCGCCCTCCACGCCGCGGCTGGTCCTGCGCTACGTGCTGGCGTGGCCGCTGCCCCTGGGCGCCGCCGCGCTGGTCTGGCTGGCCTCGTCGCTGACCGGCTGGCGCTCGGTCGATATGTTCATCGTGCTGGCGCCATTCGCCATTTTCGCGTGGAGCTGGGTCGATCCGGACGGCCAGTTCCTGCACGACCGGCTGCTGGGCACCCGGTTGCGCAATGCCCCCCCGCGCGCCGCCCGCGCCGTCGCGGGGACATAAGCGTCACAACGCCGTCACGGTTCCTTCACGGAGGCGTCATCGCGGGATGGTTTCATCCTTGGGCAATGACAGCCCGAATGGAAGCGACCGTGACCGAGATCCATCCCACGCATTGGCGCACGCTGTGGATTTCCGACATTCACCTGGGAACGGCCGGATGCAAGGCCGAATTCCTGCTCGATTTCCTCGACCATAACGATTCGGACACGCTGTACCTGGTGGGCGACATCGTGGACGGCTGGCAGCTGCGCAAGCACTGGCACTGGCCGCGCGCCCACAATGACGTGGTCCAGCGCATCCTGCGCAAGGCGCGCAACGGCACCCGGGTGGTGTTCGTCCCCGGCAACCACGACGAATTCGCGCGGGAATTCGCGGGCTTCGCTTTCGGCGATATCGAGATCCTGGACGAGGACGTCCACGTCACGGCCCAGGGCGTCAAGCTGCTGGTGCTGCACGGCGACCAGTTCGACGGCGTCATCCAGCACAGCAAATGGCTGGCCCACCTGGGCGACTCGCTCTACCAGACCGCGCTGTGGCTGAACCACCACTTCAACCGGCTGCGCCACCGGCTGGGCCTGCACTACTGGTCGCTGTCGCAATACCTCAAGCACAAGGTGAAGAACGCGGTGGCCTTCATCACCGATTTCGAGGAAGCGCTGGCCGGCGAAGCGCGCCGGCGCGGACTGGACGGGGTGGTATGCGGCCATATCCACCAGCCGGCGTTGCGCCAGGTAGACGGAATCCTCTACTGCAACGACGGCGACTGGGTGGAAAGCCTGTCGGCGCTGGGCGAAACCCACGAGGGCCAGCTGCAGCTGCTGGACTGGGCCGCCTGCATGGCCGAACGCGGCAACGACCCCGCGGCGGCCCGGCCGCGGCGCTCGCTGAGCCTGCCCGCCCTGCCCTCGGCCTTGCGCCGCCAGGGCCGCCACCCGTAATAACCCTTATACGTCCCCGTTAGGGATACGGGGATGTTGCAGTTCACGGCCCTCTCAGTCATGCTTGCAGTTGGGGCAACCGGCTCCTCGCAACGCCACCCATTCCATCGTTGCCACCGAGCTCAGACCATAGGGCCATGAACGACCAATACGAGGCGCTGTACCAAACCTTCCGCTGGCTGGTTCCGACCCAGTTCAATATCGCGGACGCCTGCTGCCACCGCTGGGCCGCCAGCAGTCCGGACGCACGCCGTATCGCCATCTACTACGAAGACGAAGCGGGCAACCGCGAGGTCTGGACCTACGCGCGCCTGGCCGAAGCCGCCAACCAGCTGGCCAATGGCCTGGTGAAGATGGGCGTGGAGCGCGGCGACCGCGTGGGTGTGGTATTGGGACAACGTCCGGAGACCGTCGTCGCCCACATGGCGATCTACAGCGTCGGCGCCGTGGTACTGCCGCTGTCGCCCCTGTTCGGCCCGGAGGCGCTCGAATCGCGCCTGCGCGACGCCGACGCGCGGGTGGCCATCGTGGACTACGCCTCCAGCGCCAACCTGCTGGCCATCAGCGACAACTGCCCCAACCTGCACCAGATCATCGGCATCGGCTTCGCCGACGAGCGGGTGCTGCCCTGGCGCAGCCTGCTGGCGCGCCAGCCGAACGAATTCAAGATGGTGGCCACGCGCGCGTCCGACCCGGCCATCCTGATGTACACGTCCGGCACCACCGGCGCCCCCAAGGGCGCGCTGCTGCCGCACAGCGTGCTGATCGGCAACCTGCCCGGCTTCGTCGCGTCCCAGGACTGGTTTCCCCGGCCCGGCGACGTCTTCTGGTCGCCGGCGGACTGGGCCTGGACGGGGGGCATGATGGACGCCCTGCTGCCGACCCTGTATTTCGGCCACCCCATCGTCGGCACGCGCGGGCGCTTTACGCCGGAACGCGCCTTCGAGCTGATGGAGCGCTACCAGGTCACCAATACCTTCCTGTTCCCGACCGCGCTGAAGATGATGATGAAGTCGGTGCCCGAGCCGCGCGGCCGCTACCAGCTGGCGCTGCGCAGCATCATGAGCGCCGGCGAAAGCGTGGGCGAAACCGTGTTCGAGTGGTGCGAGCAGGCGCTGGGCATCACGCCCAACGAGATGTTCGGCCAGACCGAGCTGAACTACGTGGTGGGCAACAGCAACCGGCGCTGGCCGGCGCGCCCCGGCAGCATGGGCCGGCCCTATCCGGGCCATCGGGTCGCCGTCATCGACGAAGCGGGCCGGCCGGTCAAGCCCGGCGAAACGGGCGAAGTGGCGCTCAACCGGTTCGATATCCACGGCTTCCCCGATCCGGTGCTGTTCCTGGGCTACTGGCGCAACGAGGCCGCGACCGCCGCGAAGTTCACGGACGATTGGTGCCGCACCGGCGACCTGGCCAGCATCGACGCCGACGGCTACCTCTGGTATGCCGGACGGGCCGACGATGTGTTCAAGTCGGCCGGCTACCGGATCGGCCCGGGCGAGATCGAGAACTGCCTGCTGGGCCATCCCGCGGTAGCCAATGCGGCGGTCGTGCCCAAGCCCGACGCCGAACGCGGCGCCCTGGTCAAGGCCTATGTGGTGCTGACGCCCGAGTACCAGGGCCGCGACCCGGACAGCATCACCCAGGTGCTGCAGGAGCACGTGCGCGACCGCCTGGCTCCCTACGAATACCCCAAGGAAATCGAATACGTCGATGCCTTGCCCATGACCACTACCGGAAAAATCCAGCGCGCCGTACTGCGCCGCCGCGAGGCCGAACGCGCCAGCGGCGCTCACTCCTGAAGACCTTCGCAATGCCGATTTACCAGCTCGACGACCTGATCCCCGCCATCGACCCCAGCGCCTATCTGGCCGACAGCGCCGATATCATCGGCAACGTCACCCTGGAGGCCGGCGTGAGCATCTGGTCGCAAGTCTCCATCCGCGGCGACAATGCGCCCATCCTGGTGCGCAGCGGCACCAACATCCAGGAAGCCAGCGTGCTGCACGTGGACGCCGGCTGCCCGATGACCGTGGGGCCCAACGTCACCATCGGCCACCAGGCCATGCTGCACGGCTGTACCATCCATGAAGGCGCCCTGGTGGGCATGCAGGCCATCGTCCTGAACAACGCCGTGATCGGCCGCAACTGCCTGATCGGCGCCGGCGCCATCATCCCGGAAGGGCGCATCATTCCCGACAACTCGCTGGTCATCGGTATCGGCAAGATCGTGCGCGAACTCAGCGCCGAGGAAATCGCCGAGATGCAAGCCAACAATCGCCACTATGTCGAGCGCGGCCAGCACTACAAGACCGCGCTCAAACGCATCGGCTGACGGGTCGCGGGCGCCCCGGCGCCCCTGGGCAATCGGCTAAGATTCCACTATGACCGATCTGCTCAAGAAATACCTGTTCGAAGACCGCTCCGTCCGCATCCAGGCGGTTCGGCTGCATGAGACCTGGCTGCAAGCCCAGGTCAACCACCAGCACCCGCCCGCCGTCACCCGCCTGCTGGGCGAGCTGGTGGCCGCCTCGACGCTGCTGGCCGCCAACATCAAGTTCGACGGCTCGCTGGTGCTGCAAATCCAGGGCGATGGCCCGCTGGCCCTGCTGGTGGTCGAGTGTCGCTCCGACCTGAGCCTGCGCGCCACCGTCAAGGTCCGCGAAGGGCAATCCATCCCCGATAACGGGACGATGCAAAGCCTGCTCAATGCCAACGGCAACGGCCGCTTCATGGTGGTGCTGGATCCGCAACGCAAGGTGCCCGGCCAGCAGGCTTACCAGGGCATCGTGCCGCTGGAAGGCGAAACCGTCGCCGAGGCGCTGGGCCACTACATGAAGGCGTCCGAGCAACTGGACACGCAGCTGTGGCTTGCCGCCGACGAGCAGCATGCCGCCGGCCTGCTGGTCCAGCGCCTGCCCGACCATGGCGGCACCACCCAGGGCGACGCGGCCGAAAGCTGGAGCCGCGCCACGCACCTGGCCGCCACGCTGCAGCCGGCCGAACTGCTGGCGACCGACACCGACACGCTCATCCACCGACTGTACTGGGAAGAGCCCCTGATGGCGTTCGAGCCGCACGCCGTGCGCTGGTTCTGCCCCTGCACGCGCGAGCGGGTATCGAGCATGCTGCGCTCGCTCGGCCAGGCCGAAGTCGAATCGATTCTTGCCGAACAGGGCCGGGTCGAAGTGTCGTGCGACTTCTGCGGCAAGCCCTACGAATTCGACAAGGTGGATTGCGCCGGCCTGTTCGCGCCCAATTCCCCCATGCCGGAACAGGACCCGCCCACGGTGCACTGACGGCGCCCGTGACGGCCGCGGCCCGCGTACTAGCCACAATCGACGCGCGCGGCGGCGCCCGGCACACTGGGCGGCCATGGAACACGCCGCCGCCGTCCCGCCCCCACGCCACGCAGGCACAGCCGCCCTCGAATTCATGCTGGCCGGCATGCTCTTGCTGGCAGCGTCCATCGCCACCGTCGAAACCATGTATTGGCACCAGATGCGCCACCTGGCCTATCTGGCGCTGATCGAGGCGGCACGCGCCGGCGCCACCTCGCACGGCGAACCCGGCGCCATCGCGCGAGCCTTTGCCCGCGCCATGAGAGCGCGCCATGCGGCAGGCCAGCCCGGCCAGGCCGCAACCCGCCAGCAGCATGCCTGGAACCGCCAGCAGGCGCGCACCGGCCTGCCGGCCTGGCGCATCGCTATCCTGCAGCCCGGCCCGACGGCGTTCGCCGACCATGGCGTCGCCAACCGGGGCCTGCGCCGCCCGCCCCGCATCCGCAACGACTACCAGGCCGAACAACACGCGCAGCGCCTGGCCCAGGGCTGGCCGGGCGGAGCCGGGCCGCGCTCGGGGCTGGACATTTTCCAGGCCAACACGCTGCGGCTGCGGCTGGTCTACCGCCTGGCGCCGCTTTCACCCTGGCTGGGCGCCCTGCTCAGGGCGTCCGCTGCGCTGGCCCAGGCTTGCGCGCGGCCCGCCTGGCGGCAGGGCCTGCTGCCGATACGGCTCGAACTGGAAATGGACATGCAATCCGATCCGGCGCTCTGGCCGGCCCGGCCCGATGTCTCCTATGGCGACGCGCGGGACTGCGACGGCCTCACCGCTGCGGCGTCAGGATAGCCTCGCCGCGATTCTTCAATAGAAAAACCAGGAACCGGGCCGGCTCGGCGGCGCTGGCATTGCGTCCTATGGTGTGCACATCGTCCGGTCCCTCGTGGAAGGTCTGCCCCGGACCCAGGGTGACGGGCTGGCCGCCGCGCACGCCCATCACGATCGAGCCCTGCAGCACATAGACGAATCCGTGCGCATTGTGGCGATGCACGGGATCGGCGCCGCCGGGCGGGTAGTCGACCACGATGACCGCCACCTCCTTGCCGGGATAGTCCTGCAGCGGCTGCGTCATCAGCGGCGTCACGCTGGGTTGGGGCGGCCCCTCCCCGGCGGCCGCCGTGCCGGTGGCCAGGCATAGCGCCAGGCAGAGCATTGGAAAACGGGACATGATTCGCTCCTTGCGGGCCGGGGCTCAGGACAGGCCGGACTTGTCCACGCCGAAGGCCTGGTCGTATTTGCCGGGCTCGATCCGGAAAGCCACGTTGACGCGGTTCCAGGCATTGATCGACATCACCAGGAACGTGAGATCGGAGAGTTCCTGCTCCGACAGCTGCTCGCGCACTTGCGCATGGATCTCATCCGATACGCCCTCGGCCGGTATCCGCGTCAACACTTCGGTCCAGGCCAGGGCGGCGCGTTCGCGGGGGCTGAACAGCGCGGACTCGCGCCACGCCGCGATGTGGTGCAGCCGCAGCGGCCGCTCGCCATGCATGGTGGCCTCCTTGACGTGCATGTCCAGGCAGAAGGTGCAGCCGTTGATCTGCGAAGCCCGGATGTCGACCAGGTCGCGGATCGACGTCTCGATGCTGGACTGTTTCAAGGCCAGGCTGAAGGCGACGAATTTCTTGAACAATTCGGGAGACTGCTGTTGGTAGTCCAGGCGTTGGGTCATGAAGAATGCTCCGGTTGGTTGTCTGGCCAGATCAGGCGCAAGAGCGGCGTCATTGCGGCGCCGGGGAGCGACTGAGCCAGTTCATCAGGCGCGTGGAGCCGACGCGCGGGTTATCGCCGGCCACCAGCGAGCGGTCGTCCAGTTCGCTGCCGAAGTAGCGTGCGTGCACGTCGGCGACGACCTGCCGGCGGTCGCCGCGCGCGGCGAGGAACTTGCGCGCCAGCTCGTCGAGCGGCAAGCGGTCGGGCCCGGCCACTTCCACCGTGCCGTTGAGCGGCATGCCGACGGCGAGGTCGGCCAGCGCGGCGCTGACATCGTCGGCGGCGATGGGCTGGATCAACGCGGGGGACAGGCGCACCGTGTCGCCATCGGCGCCCGCATTGACGATGCTCTCGATGAACTCGAAGAACTGGGTCGCGCGCAGAATGGTGTAAGGCACCTTGGACGCCTTGATGAGCGCCTCCTGGGCCACCTTGGCGCGGAAGTACCCGCTGTCGGCCAGTCGGTCGGTGCCCACCACCGACAGCGCCAGGTGATGCGTCACGCCCGCGGCGGCCTCGGCAGCCAGCAGCGTGCGGCCCGATGTTTCGAAGAATGCCATGACGGCCTGGTCCTCGAAGGAAGGCGAGTTGGCCACGTCGACCACCACCTGCGCGCCATCCAGCGCCTGCGCCAGCCCCTCGCCGGTGATCGTGTTGACGCCGGTGCCCGGCGAAGCCGCCACCGTCTCGTGTCCATCGCGGCGCAGCCGGTTGACCACGTTCGATCCGATCAGGCCGGTGCCGCCAATAACGACTATCTTCATGCTCTGCTCCTTGGGGGTTCGATCGTCGTCGTTGCGGCGACCTGTGCATGCAGTATGCTTGGCACCCTGGCGGAGCACTTTGCCGGCATCTTGTTTTTCCCTTGCTTTTCGCTTGCTTTTCGCTGGGCGCGGCCTGCGCAGGCCGCCCCGTCCCCACGGTCACCCGAACGGCACGCCCCCACGGTCACCCGAACGGCACGCCCCCAAGCACCAGGAGCTGCGAATGCGGTTGGCGTTTGACGACTGTCTGCTCGACCTGGACCGGCGCGAACTGACGCGCGCGTCCCGGGCGGTCGCGACTGCGCCGCAAGTCTTCGACCTGCTGGCCTATTTGCTGGCAAACCGCGAACGCGTCGTCGACCGCGACGAACTGATCCAGGCCGTCTGGAACGGCCGCATCGTCTCCGAATCGACCCTGGCCAGCCATATCAATGCGGTGCGCACGGCGGTCGGCGACAGCGGACAGCGGCAGGCAGTGGTCCGCACCGTCCCTCGCAAGGGCTTTCGCTTCGTGGCCGAGGTACGAACCGACGCGCCGGCCCCGGCCGGGATGGCCAGGACGCCCGCGCCGCCCGCGACGGCGCCGGCACTGCCTGCCAAGCCGTCCATCGCCGTGCTGCCGTTCGTGAACCTGAGCGCGGACCCCGAGCAGGATTACTTGGCCGACGGCGTGGTGGAGGACATCATCGCCGCGCTGTCGCAATACCGCTGGCTGTTCGTGGTGGCGCGCAATTCCAGCTTCACCTACAAGGGACGGGCCGTGAACGTGCGCCAGGTGGGCCGCGAACTGGGCGTGCGCTATGTACTGGAAGGCAGCTGGCGCAAGGAGCGGAACCGTGTGCGGATCACCGGACAACTGATCGACGCCGCGAGCGGCGCGCACCACTGGGCGGATCGATACGAGGGCGTGCTGGACGATATCTTCGCGTTGCAGGACCAGATCACCGAAAACGTGGTCGGCGCGATCGCGCCGCAGCTGGAACGCGCTGAAATCGAGCGCGCGCGGCGCAAGCCCACCGACAGCCTGGACGCCTACGACTACTACCTGCGCGGCATGGCCTGCGCGCACCAGGGCACCCGGCAGGCCGCCGAGCAGGCCTTGCCGCTATTTCACCGCGCCATCGCCTGCGATCCCGAATTCGCGCCGGCCTATGCCATGGCCGCCTGGTGCCATTGCTGGCGCAAGGTCAATGGCTGGATGCAGGACAAACCGCGGGAAATGGCCGAGGGCGCCCGCCTGGCCCGCCGTGCCGTGGAACTGGACCGGATCGATGCGGTGGCCCTCACGCGCAGCGGCCACGCGCTGGGCCACCTGGCCGGCGATCTGCAAGGCGGCATCGCCTTGCTGGACCGGGCGCTGGTGCTCAACCCCAACCTGGCCGCGGCCTGGTTCCTGAGCGCGTTCCTGCGCCTGTGGCACGGCGAGACCGCGCAGGCCGTCACGCACTTCACCCACGCCATGCGCCTGAGCCCGCTGGACCCCGAGCTGTACCGGATGCAGGCCGGCATGGGGGTGGCGCATCTCTTCCTGGGGCATCACGACGCCGCGACGGCGTGGGCCGAACAGGCGTTGCGCGAGCTGCCCAGCTTCCTGATGGCGGTCGCCATTGCCGCGGCCGGCCATGCCCTGGCCGGCCACGGCGCCCAGGCACGGCGCGCCATGGACCAGTTGCGCCGGCTCGATCCCGCCTTGCGGCTGGCCGGCCTGTCGGAATGGCTGCCGATCCGCAAGGGCGAGAACCTCGCCATTCTCGCCCAGGGGCTGCGCCTGGCGGGCCTGCCTGAATAGCGCCGGGCCGCCCCAAGGCAAAAAAAACTCCCCTGGCGGGGAGTGTTGGCGCGTCCGGCTCAGCGGCTCAGCGGCGCGGCGGCGTGGCGGGCGGCCTGGGCTTGGACAGCGCCGAGGCCTGTGGCGTGGAATTGTCCGAGGGCAGCGGCGTGCCGGGCGGCAGGATATGCACGAAGACTTCGCCTTCGCGCATCATGCCCAGCTCGCTGCGGGCACGCTCCTCGACCGCGCCCACGCCGGTCGCCAGGTCGCGCACTTCGGCTTCCAGCGCCGTATTGCGCGCCCGCAAGCCGTCGTTGGTCTCGCGCTGTTCGGCCACCTGCCGCTGCAGATCCCATACCTTGAACCAGCCGCCCTTGCCCAGCCAGAGCGGGTATTGGATCAAGCCTAGCAGCACTAGCAGCACCAGGAACAGCAGGCGCATACGCGGGCACCTTGAGCAAACGCGGTAGACAGCGGTTTCCGGCCGGGCCGCGATGCCGCGGCCTGGCCGGATTACTGACCATTAACGCAGGTTGTAGAACGCCTCGAGGCCCGGATAGGAAGCCACTTCGGCCAGTTCTTCCTCGATGCGCAGCAACTGGTTGTACTTCGCCATGCGGTCGGAACGCGACAGCGAACCGGTCTTGATCTGCATGGCGTTGGTAGCCACCGCGATGTCGGCAATGGTGGAGTCTTCGGTTTCACCGGAACGGTGCGAGACAACGGCGGTGTAGCCGGCGCGCTTGGCCATTTCGATGGCGGCGAAGGTCTCGGTCAGGGTGCCGATCTGGTTGATCTTGATGAGGATCGAGTTGGCCACGCCCTTCTGGATGCCTTCGCGCAGGATGCGCGTGTTGGTGACGAACAGGTCGTCGCCCACCAGCTGCACCTTCTTGCCCAGCTGGTCGGTCAGCAGCTTCCAGCCGTCCCAGTCGTTTTCGGCCATGCCGTCTTCGATCGAGATGATGGGGTACTTGTCGCACCAGGTCGCCAGCAGGTTGGCAAACTCCTGCGAGGACAGCGATACGCCGCCTTCGCCAGCCAGCGTGTACTTGCCGTCACGGTAGAACTCCGAGCTGGCGCAATCCAGGCCCAGGGCGATCTGCGTACCCGGCTCGTAGCCGGCTTCGGTGATGGCCTTGAGGATCAGCTGGATGGCGGCCTCGTGGCTGGCCACGTTGGGCGCGAAACCGCCCTCGTCGCCCACGGCGGTCGACATGCCCTGGTCGTGGATCAGCTTCTTGAGCATGTGGAACACTTCGGCGCCCCAGCGCAGCGCTTCGCGGAAGCTGGCCGCGCCCACCGGCAGGATCATCAGCTCCTGCAGGTCCAGCGTATTGTTGGCGTGCGCGCCGCCGTTGATGACGTTCATCATCGGCACGGGCATGCTCATGGGGCCGCTGCCGCCGAAGTAGCGGTACAGCGACAGGCCCGACTCGTCGGCCGCGGCGCGCGCGACCGCCATGCTGGCGGCCAGCATGGCATTGGCGCCCAGGCGCTCCTTGCTGTCGGTGCCGTCGAGTTCGATCAGGGTACGATCAACGAAGGTCTGCTCCTGCGCATCCAGGCCCATCAGGGCTTCGGAGATCTCGGTGTTGAGATTCTCCACCGCCCGCAGCACGCCCTTGCCCAGATAACGGCCCTTGTCGCCGTCGCGCAGTTCGATGGCCTCGCGCGAGCCGGTGGAGGCGCCCGAAGGCACGGAGGCGCGACCCATCGCGCCCGACTCCAGCAGCACATCGCACTCGACAGTAGGGTTGCCGCGCGAATCGAGGATTTCGCGGCCGATGATATCGACGATTGCACTCATGGTTCTTACATTCCCTGAACGATAAACATATTCATGATGGCCGCGCCTTCCCGCGCATTGCGGGCACGGCGATACTGATAGGAGTCATAGAAGGCCTGCGCCTTGTCGACGGACGGAAACTCCATGATGACCGTGCGGCCGGGCTCCCTGCCCTCGAGGTGCCGCGACTCGCCGCCGCGCACCAGAACCTTCGCATCGTAGGCGCGCATGGCCAGGGTGGACAGGCGCTTATAGTCTTCGTACTGCGCGGGTTTGGTAACGGAAACGTCGGCGATCAGGTAGGCACTCATGCGATTCCTTCAGACAAACTGGTTTTCGAGAAAGCCACTGCGTTTGGTGACGCGGTCCAGCGCCACCAGCGATTCAAGCAACTCCGCCATGCGGTCCAGCGGCACGGCGTTGGGGCCGTCGGACATGGCGCAGGCGGGATTGGGATGGGTTTCCATGAACAGCCCGGCCACGCCGACCGCAACGGCGGCACGCGCCAGCACCGGCACGAATTCGCGCTGACCGCCCGACGAGGCCCCCTGCCCGCCCGGCAATTGCACCGAGTGCGTGGCATCGAACACGACGGGACAGTCGGTTTCCCGCATGATAGCGAGCGAACGCATGTCGGACACTAAGTTGTTGTATCCGAAAGAAGCGCCACGCTCGCAAACCAGGATGTTATTGCCGTCGCCGCCGGCTTCGAGCGCCGCGTCGCGGGCCTTCCGGGCCACCTGGAGCATGTCGTGCGGCGCCAGGAACTGGCCCTTTTTGATGTTCACCGGCTTGAGCGTGGCCGCACAGGCGCGGATGAAGTCGGTCTGCCGGCACAGGAAGGCCGGCGTCTGCAGCATGTCGACCACCGCGGCCACGGGCGCGACCTGGTCGATATCGTGGACGTCGGTGAGAACCGGCACATCCAGCTGGGCGCGCACGTCGGCCAGGATCTTCAGGCCTTCGTCCATGCCCGGCCCGCGAAACGACTTGCCCGAACTGCGGTTGGCCTTGTCGAACGAGCTCTTGTAGATGAAGGGCACGCCCAGCTTGCCGGTGATCTCCTTGAGACGGCCGGCGGTTTCGAAGGCCAGCTCGCGCGACTCGATGACGCACGGGCCGGCGATCAGGAAAAAGGGATGATCCAGGCCGATATCGAAACCGCAGGCTTTCATCACGCCTCCTTGGCGCGCTGCGCTTTGTGCTCGAGCGCCGCCCGGATATAGCTGGAGAACAGGGGGTGCCCGTCGCGCGGCGTCGAAGTGAACTCGGGGTGGAACTGCACGCCCACGAACCACGGATGGCTGGGCAGCTCCATCATCTCGGGCAGGTTCTCGGTGGGCGTGCGCGCGCTGATCACCATGCCGGCATCTTCGAGCCGGGGGACATACACGTTGTTGACTTCGTAGCGATGGCGATGGCGCTCGTTGACGTCGTCGCCGTAGATGGACTGCGCCCGCGTGCCCGGGCGGATCGGACAGCGCTGCGCGCCCTTGCGCATGGTGCCGCCGAGATCCGAGCTGTTGTCGCGGCGCTCGACGCGGCCTTCGCGGTCCATCCACTCGGTGATCAGGGCCACCACCGGATGCGGCGCGGCCGGATCGAACTCGGTACTGTTGGCGCCGCCCAGGCCGGCCACGTGGCGCGCGAACTCGATCACGGCCAGCTGCATGCCCAGGCAGATGCCCAGGTACGGCACGCCGTTCTCGCGCGCATAGCGGATGGCGGCGATCTTGCCCTCGGTGCCGCGCTTGCCGAAGCCGCCGGGCACCAGGATGGCGTCCAGGTGCTTGAGCTGGTCGGTGCCGCGGGTCTCGATATCCTCGGAGTCGATGTACTCGATATTGACCTTGGAGCGCGTGTGGATGCCGGCGTGCACCAACGCTTCGCTGAGCGACTTGTACGACTCGGTCAGGTCGACGTACTTGCCGACCATGCCGATGGTGACGGAATCCTGCGGGTGCTCGAGCGCGTCGACCAGGTTGTCCCACATGGACAGGTCGGCCGGCGGCGGAGTCAGGCCCAGGGCCTCGCACACGATGTTGTCCACGCCCTGCTTGTGCAGCATGGCGGGAATCTTGTAGATGGAATCGACGTCCCAGACCGAAATCACGGCATCGAGCGGTACGTTCGAGAACATCGAGATCTTGGCGCGCTCGTCGTCGGGAATGCGGCGGTCGGCGCGGCACAGCAGCACGTTCGGGTAGATGCCGATCTCGCGCAGCTTCTGTACCGAATGCTGGGTGGGCTTGGTCTTGAGCTCGCCGGCCGACGCGATGTAGGGCACCAGCGTCAGGTGCACGAAGGCGGCGTTGTTGCGCCCCATGCGCAGGCTCATCTGGCGAGCGGCCTCCAGGAAGGGCAGCGACTCGATGTCGCCCACGGTGCCGCCGATCTCGACGATGGCCACGTCGGTGGCGCCATTCCAGGCGGCCTCGGCGCCACGCGCGACGAAGTCCTGGATTTCGTTGGTGATGTGCGGAATGACCTGGACGGTCTTGCCGAGGTAGTCGCCGCGGCGTTCCTTGCGCAGGACGGATTCGTAGATCTGGCCGGTGGTGAAGTTGTTCACCTTGCGCATCCGGGCCGAAATGAAGCGCTCGTAGTGGCCCAGGTCGAGGTCGGTTTCGGCCCCATCCTCGGTCACGAACACCTCGCCGTGCTGGAACGGGCTCATGGTGCCGGGATCAACGTTGATATAGGGGTCCAGCTTGAGCAGGGTGACTTGCAGGCCGCGCGACTCGAGAATCGCGGCGAGGGACGCGGCGGCGATCCCTTTGCCCAGGGAAGACACCACACCGCCGGTGACAAATACGTATTTGGTCATCGTGAGTGAGCGCCCGGGACGAGCGGGCGCATGCGGGAAATTTGGATTATACCCGGGGAAGCGGACGTGTTGGGGTTTCCCCTAGGCAGGCGGCGGTAACAGTTGGCCGCGCGCCACGCCGGCGTCCGCACGCCTGTCCATGTTAGGTCGGGGCCCGCCCGCACGCCAGCCCCGTGCCCGATTTCCCGCCCGCCGGACCTGCGTCCGGCGGCCGTTCAGTCCGCGCCCAGCGGCCGGGTGCGCGCCTGCAGCCATTGCAGCGCGGCGCCCTCGACCCACGGCGCCAGGCGCTCGCGCACGGTGCGGTGGTAGTCATCCAGCCAGGCGATCTCGTCGGCGCGCAGCAGCGTGGCGTCGATGCAGCGCGTGTCGATCGGACACAGCGTCAGGGTCTCGAAGCAGAGGAACTCGCCCAGCTCGCCCTCCAGCCACGTGCGGTTGGCCACCAGGTTCTCGATGCGCACGCCCCAGCGGCCGGGCCGGTAGATACCCGGCTCGTTGGACGTGATCATGCCCGGCTCCATGGCGGTATGCGGGCCGGGCGCGGCGCGGTACGAGATGACCTGCGGCCCCTCGTGCACATTGAGGAAATAGCCCACGCCATGGCCGGTGCCGTGGCCATACTCGGCGCCTCCCGCCCAGATGGGCGCCCGGGCGATGGCGTCGAGCATGGGCGAAGGCGTGCCGCGCGGGAAGGACGCGCGCGACAGGGCAATCATGCCCTTGAGCACCAGCGTGAAATCGACCTTCTGGTCGGCGCTGGGCGCGCCGACGGCGACCACCCGCGTGATATCGGTGGTGCCGCCCAGGTACTGGCCGCCGGAATCGATCAACAGCAGGCCGTCGCCCTCGATGGCGGCATGCGCCTGCGGCGTGGCCCGGTAATGCGGCATGGCGCCGTTGGCATTGAAGCCGGCGATGGTGGCGAAGCTGGGGCACACGTAGCCGGGCCGGCGGCTGCGCGCGGCCGTGATGCGTTCGTCGATGGTCAATTCGCTGACCGGCTCGCGGCCCACCGCGCCCTCGAACCAGGCGAAGAACTCGCACAGCGCCGCGCCGTCCTGCTCCATGGCGGCGCGCACGCTGGCCAGCTCGGCGTCGCTCTTGCGCGACTTGTACAGCGTCGAGGGGTTGATGGCCTCGATGCGCGGCACGGCCGGATCCATGGCGTGGAAAACGCCGCAGGTGACGCGCGCCGGATCGATCAGCAGCGTCTGGTCGGTATGCAGCGAACCCAGCGCTTCGGCGGCCAGCCCATAATCGGCCGTCTCGACCCCGTCGGCGGCCAGCGCCTGGCGCAGCGCCGCGTCGATCTTGCCATCGGCGACGAACAGGGTGGCATGATCCGGCCCGACCAGGGCGTGGGCCAGGAAAACCGGGTTGTATTCGACGTCCGAGCCGCGCAGGTTGAACAGCCAGGCGATGTCGTCCAGCGTGGACAGCCAGTGCGCATCGGCGCCCTGCGCGCGCATGGCGGCGCGCACGCGCGCCAGCTTGTCGGCGCGCGGCTCGCAGGCGTGCGGGGCCGGAAGTTCGTAGACGGGCGCCGACGGCAGGCCCGGCCGGTCGGGCCAGATGGCCTGCAGCAGGTCGGACAGGATGTCCAGATGGATGCCGGCGGGCGCCAGCGCCGCCGACAGCGCGCGAAACGCGGCCAGCCCCAGGACCTGGCCGTCCACCCCCACCCTGCTGCCCGCGGGCAACCGGGCGGCCAGCCAGTCCACGTGGCCCGGCGTGCTGGCCTGGGCGATCTTCATGAGCGTCACGCCGGTGCCGGCCAACTGGTTCTCGGCCTGCACCCAGTAGCGGCTGTCGACCCACAGCCCGGCGAAATCGCGCGTGACGACCAATGTGCCCACCGACCCCGTGAAACCGGACAGCCAGCGCCGGCCCTGCCAGCGCCCCGGCAGGTATTCCGACAGGTGCGGATCGGCCGACGGCACGATGTAGGCGTCCAGCTGGTGCTGGCGCATGGCCCGGCGCAGCGCGCCGATACGGTTATCGGTGACAGACATGAGGTTCCTTAACGCAGCATGAAGGACATGGCGGCGAGGCTGTTGAGCATGCGGATGGCGGCCTGCATGCTGTCGACGGTAAAGCGCAGCGTGACGCCGTCCACGCGCTCCAGCGTGGGCCAGGTGCAGAACAGGTCGGCCAGCGCCGCGCCCTGGGTCTGCAAACGGCATTCTATCGGCGCGGCGATGCGCAGGGGAGCCAGCCCGTCCAGATTGCGCACGGCGGTCTCGGCCGCCTGGGCGATGGCCCGCCGCGCGGCGGCCGGCGTGAGGGTCACGCCGCTGCCCTGCCCGTGCGCGACCTTGGTCTGCACCCATTGGGCGGCGGGAAACAGTGGGCGGGTCTCGGCGATGAACACATCGTCGCCGCTGGCCAGCGCCACCGGCACCCCCAGTTCGCCGGCCAGCGCGCCATACAGGCCGGCCTCGCCCAGCTCCGTGCCGTTGATGAAGACGCGCGCGAACGCGAAGCTGTTGATCGTGTGCGCCAGCACCCCGCGGCCCTGCGAGCGCGAGTGGTAGCCGATCATGAACACCGCGTCGCAGGACTCCTCGAGCCCGCCCATCATGCCCAGATAGCGCGGCTTGCCCAGCACCAGGCGGGCCCGCTCGTCGAGCTGGTCGGGCAGCAGATTGCGAAAGCCGCCGTGCGAGTCGTTGACCAGCACTTCCTCGGCCCCGCCCGCGATGGCGCCGGCGATGGCGGCGTTGGCCTCGCCGGTCATCCAGGCCCGCGCGCGCTCGTATTCGCCATTGCCCGGGCGCACCTGCTCGGCATGGAACACGCCGGCCACGCCTTCGATATCGGTCGAAATCAGGACTTTCATGGAGAACTGCCTCGATTGGGGGAATGTCAGAAGGCCGTCTCGGCCAGCCACTGGCGCCACTGGGGCGCCGCCTCGCGAATCGCGCGCCGCACGTGGCCGTCGCGCCCGGCCACCGTCTCGGCCCGCCACAGCGCCGCCACGATGGCCTGTTCGACCGCCTCGGCGGCGGCCTCGAACAGGGCATCGATACGGGTTTCGTGCAGCATCACCTGCACCGGCATGCCTCGCTCGGCCAGGTGCGGAATCGTGTAGGCCGTGGAAAACGCCAGGGCGATGTCGCCGCTGCCATGGCCGAACACCGAACCGGTGCGCGCCAGGCCCGCCCCGGCGCGCAGGGACAGCCGGCGCAATTGGCGCGAATCCAGCGGCGCGTCGGTCGCCAGCAACAGGATGATGGACCCCTTTTCGGGCTGGCCCGCGGGTTCGCCGTCGCGCGCGGCGGCGGCCAGCCGGCGGCCGAACGGACGGCCGGCAATCGTCATGCTGGAGCGCTGGCCGAAGTTGGACAGCACCAGCGCGCCTACCGTATAACGCTGGCCCGGATAGGCCTCGGCCAGGCGCGACGCCGAACCGATGCCGCCCTTGAACCCGAAACTGGACATGCCGCGTCCGGCGCCCACCGAGCCCTGCTCGAAGACGCTGGCGGCGCCGCGCCAGGCCTGCTCGTAGTGCGCCTCGGCCACGGCCTGCGCCTGGATATCATTCAGGTAGCCGTCGTTGCACTCGAACACCAGCGGGTTGACCGTCGGCCAGGCGCGCCCGATCTCCGGGTTGGCGGCAATGGCCTGGCGGATCTGCGCGTTGGCCACGGCGCCCACGGCAAAGGTATTGGTCAGCGCAATAGGCGTTTCCAGCACGCCCAGTTCTTCCACCTGGATCAGGCCACAGCTCTTGCCGAAACCATTGAGCACGGTGGCCGCGGCCGGCACCTTGTTGCGAAACGGATCGCCTTCGTGCGGACGCACCACGGTGACGCCGGTCTGCCGCGCGCCCTGCGCCAAAGTGAAATGCCCGACGGTCACGCCGGGCACATCGCCGATCGAATCGAGTTCGCCCGCCGGCAGCATGCCGATGCGCGGGAGGTCCAATTGTTCCATAGCATTCGTCCGTGTCGCCACGGCCCTGGAGATAACAGGGCCGCCGCGCGGGCGGCCCGACCGGCGCGGCGCCTGCATGCACCGCGCGCCCTGCCCTACTTGCGGTCTATCCGGGGATCCAGCGCGTCGCGCAAGCCATCGCCCAGCAGATTGAACGCCAGCACGGTAAAGAAAATCGCCAGCGCCGGGAAGATCGCCACATGCGGGGCGATGACCATGTCGGCGCGGGCCTCGCTCAGCATCGCCCCCCACTCGGGCGTGGGCGGCTGCGCCCCCATGCCCAGGAAGGACAGGCTGGCCGCCGTGATGATGGAGGTGCCGATGCGCATGGTGCCGTACACGACGATGGGGGATATCGTGCCCGGCAGGATATGCCGCATGATGATAGTCCAATCGGAAGCGCCGACGCTGCGCACCGCCTCGACATAGGTCATCTGCTTGATCGCCAGCGTATTGCCGCGCACCAGGCGGGCAAAGGCCGGCACGCTGAACACCGCCACCGCGACAATGACGTTGACCATGCTCGACCCCAGGATCGCCACCACGCCGATGGCCAGCAGCATGCCCGGGAACGCCAGCAGCACGTCGGAAATGCGCATGGTGATGCGTTCCCACCAGCCCTGGTAGTAGCCCGCCATCAGGCCCATGAACGTGCCGACCACGGCGCCCATGGCCACCGACAGGAAGCCGGCGGCCAGCGAAATTCGCGCGCCCATGACGATGCGGCTGAAGATGTCGCGGCCCAGCGAGTCCACGCCCAGCCAGTGAGTGGCCGACGGCCCGGCGTTCAGGGCGTCGTAGTCGAAGAAATTCTCCGGATCGAACGGCACGATCCAGGGCGCGAGGATGGCGATGAGCGCCAGCAGCAGGACGAACAGGCCGGCGCCGACGGCCAGCTTCTGCTTCTTGAACTTGCGCCAGAACTCGGAGGCGGGCGTGCGCACGTCCTCCTTGGCGGCCTGCGCGGCCACGGCGGCGGTATTGGTGTGGCTCATGGCCGCCTCACTTGTAGCGGATGCTGGGATTGATGACGCCATACAGCACGTCCACAATCAGGTTGATCAGGATGAATTCCAGCGAGAACAGCAGCACCAGGCCCTGGATCACCGGATAGTCGCGCTGCGTGACCGCGTCGACCAGCAGCCGGCCCAGGCCCGGCCAATTGAACACGGTCTCCACCACGATGGAGCCGCCCAGCAGGAAACCGAACTGCAGCCCCATCATGGTGACCACGGGAATGAGCGCATTGCGCAAGGCGTGCTTGGTCACCACCACGCGCTCGGACAGGCCCTTGGCGCGCGCCGTGCGCACGAAATCCTCCTGGATCACCTCGACGAACGAGGCGCGCGTAAAGCGCGCCATCACGGCCGCGACCGCCGCGCCCAGCGTCAGCGACGGCAGGATGTAGTGTTTCCAGCTCGAAGCGCCCACGGTGGGCAGCCAGCCCAGGTTCACCGAGAACACCTGCATCAACATCATGCCCAGCGCGAACGCCGGGAACGAAATGCCCGATACCGCCAGGGTCATGCCCAGCCGATCGGGCCAGCGATTGCGCCAGACCGCCGAGACCACGCCGATGGCCATGCCGAACACCACCGACCAGATCATGCTGGCCAGCGTGAGCCACAACGTGGGCATGAAGCGGTCGGCGATTTCGGTGGACACCGGGCGCTTGGTACGCAGCGACGTCCCGAGATCGCCCTGCAGCATGTGGCCGAAGTAGCGCACGAACTGCTGCGGCAGCGGCAGGTCCAGGCCCAGCTCCTGGCGCACCAGCTCGACCGTTTCCTGGTCGGCCTCCTGCCCGGCGGCCAGCCGCGCCGGGTCGCCGGGCAGCATGTGCACGAAAAGGAACACGACCACGGCCACCAGCAACAGGGTGGGGATCATGCCCAACAGACGTTTGACGATATAGGTCAGCATTGGAATTCCCGCGACACCGGCGGGGGTCGCGCGCCCCCGCCGGATGTGGCATTGCCAGGTGTTACTGCTTCAGGTCGATGTCGCCGAACCAGAACGAGGTATCCGGCTCGACGTAGACGCCGGACAGATTCTTCGACTTCACGTACACATTGTTCTGGGTCACCAGGAACGCCCACGGGGCGTCGTTCCAGATGGTTTCCTGCGCGTTCTTGTACAGCTCGGCCTTCTCGCTGCGATCGGTGGTGGCCAGCGCCTTCATCAGGCTGTCGTCCACCTTCGGGTTCGAGTAGTACGAGATGTTGTTCATCACCGGCGGGAACGCGGCGGTGCTCAGCAAGGGCCGCAGGCCCCAATCGGCCTCGCCGGTCGACGACGACCAGCCCGCGTAGTACATGCGCACCTTGGCGTCCTCGGGCTTTTGCACCTGCTGCACGCGCTGTACGCGCTGGCCGGACTCCAGCACCTCGACCGAGGCCTTGATGCCGACCTGGGCCAGTTGCTGCTGCAGGAACTGCACGACCTTGACCGACGTGCCGTCGTTATAGGCGGACCACAGCGAGGTCTCGAAACCGTTCGGATAGCCGGCTTCCTTCAGCAACGCGCGCGCCTTGGCCGGATCGTACGGCCACTGGCCGATCTTGTATGCGAAGTCCACGCCCTGCGGCACCACGCCGTCGACCACGGTCGCGTAGCCGTTGAACGCCACCTTGGCCAGCGCCTGCTTGTTGATCGCGTAGTTGATCGCCTGGCGCACCTTGACGTTGTCGAACGGCTTGACGCGGGTGTTCATGGACAGGTAGCGCGCCATGATGGAATTCTTGTGGTCCACCACGTCCAGCTTGTCGTTCTTGGCCAGGACCGCGGCCTGCTCGTAGGGAATCGGGAAGGCGAACTGCGCCTCGCCGGTCTGCACCACGGCGGCGCGCGTATTGTTGTCGGTGACCGTGCGGAAAGTCAGGGTGTCGACCTTCGGATAGCCCTTGCGCCAGTAGCCGTCGAATTTCTCGACCTTCAGGTACTCGGCAGGTTTCCACTCGACGAACTTGAACGGACCGGTACCCACCGGATGAAAGCCGATCTCCTTGCCGTACTTCTGCAGCGCGGCCGGCGAGATCATCATGGCGGCCGGGTGGGCCAGCGCGTTGATGAAGGCCGAGAACGGTTCTTTCAGCGTGATGCGCACGGTATGCGGATCGACCACTTCGGTCTTGGCCACGCGGTTGAACTGCGTATAGCGCGACAGGCGGTTTTCCGGATTGGCGACACGGTCGAAATTGGCCTTGACGGCGTCGGCATTGAAGTCGGTGCCGTCATGGAACTTGATGCCGTCACGCAGCTTGATCGTGTAGACCAGGCCGTCCGGGCTGACTTCGTAGCCGGTCGCCAGCAGATTCTGGATTTTCAGGTCCTTGTCGAACTCGAACAGCCCTTCATAGTAGGCCTTGCCGGCGGCCTGGTTCAGCGTGCTGTTGGTGTTGTAGGGGTCGAGCGTTTCCAGCGCAATGGCGACGGCGAAGGTTACGTCCTTGCTGGCATGGGCCAGCGGCGACGCGAGCACGCTGAAGGCCAGCGTGGCGGCGGCCACCAGCTTGGTCGGATGCAGAACTTTCATCATGGAAGGCTCCTGGTTTTGCGGGAGATGCGTGGTTGAGGAAGAAAATGCGGCAGGCGCCAAGCCACCGCGTTCAATACGCGCCGCCGACACTGTGGCGCGCGACAAAGTGATCCGGGCCGACCGCCACCAGCGGCGCCACGACGGGTTCGTCATTGAGCTGGCGGATCGGGCTGGGAATCTCGTCCGACAGCAGCGTCCGCGACATATGCCGCCGCGCGGGATCGGCGATCGGCACGGCCGCCATCAGCTTCCTGGTGTAGGGATGCTGAGGATTCTCGAAGATCGCCCGGCGCGGGCCGATCTCGACGATCTGGCCGAGGTACATCACGGCCACCCTGTGGCTGACGCGCTCGACCACCGCCATATCGTGCGAAATGAACAGGAAGGCGATGCCCAGGTCGCGCTGCAGGTCGATCAGCAGATTGACGATCTGCGCCTGGATCGATACGTCGAGCGCCGACACGGACTCGTCGGCGATCACCACCTTGGGATCGAGGGCGAGCGCGCGCGCGATGCAGATGCGCTGGCGCTGGCCGCCCGAGAACTCGTGCGGGTAGCGCTGCGCCATCTCGGGCGGCATGCCCACGCGCTCGAGCAGCTCGGCCACGCGCCGCTCGGCCTGCTTGCCGCTGGCCACGCCGTGCACCAGCAGGGGCTCCATGATGGAGAACCCCACCGTGACGCGCGGATCGAGCGAAGCAAAGGGGTCCTGGAACACGAACTGGATATCGCGGCGCAGCGCTTGCAGCTCGGCGGTCTTCAGCTTGGTGATGTCGCGCCCGCCGAAATGGACCTGGCCGCCCTGGCTGTCGACCAGCCGCAGCAGCGAGCGCCCGGTGGTGGACTTGCCGCAGCCCGACTCGCCCACCAGCGACAGGGTTTCGCCGGGGTAGAGGTCGAAGCTGACTTTCTCGACCGCGTGCACGCGCCGCTGCACGCGGCTGAAGATGCCGCCGCGCAGGTCGAAACGGGTGATCAGGTCGCGCACGCTGAGGATGGGCTGGCGCTCGCCGGCCGGCCCGCTCTCGGCAGGCGCCGGCCCGGCAGGCGTGGCCGGCGGCTCGGGCTCGGCGGCCGCGGACTCGTCGACGCGCAGCAACGGAAAACGCGCCGGGTGATCGGTGCCCTGCATGGCGCCCAGCTTGGGCACGGCCGACAGCAAGGCCTGCGTGTAGCGGTGCCGGGGCTGGGCGAAGATGCGTTCGGAAGGCCCCTCCTCCACCTTGTCGCCACGATACATCACCAGCACGCGGTCGGCCACTTCGGCGACCACGCCCATGTCGTGGGTGATGAACACGACGCCCATGCGCATTTCCTCCTGCAGCTGGCGGATCAGCTGCAGGATTTGCGCCTGGATCGTGACATCCAGCGCCGTGGTCGGCTCGTCGGCGATCAGCAGCGCGGGCTTGCAGGCCAGCGCCATGGCGATCATCACGCGCTGGCGCATGCCGCCGGAAAGCTGGTGCGGATGACGGTCCATGACCGACCGCGCCTCGGGAATGCGCACCTGCTCGAGCATGCGCAGCGCCTCGGCGCGCGCGGCCGCGGCGTCCTTGCCCTGGTGCAGCCGGATGGTTTCGGCAATCTGCTCGCCGGCGGTGAACACCGGGTTCAGCGAGGTCATCGGCTCCTGGAAAATCATGGCCATGTCGGCGCCGCGTACGCTGCGCATGGCCCGCTGCGACGACGCGCCCAGGTCGACGATGTCGCCGTTGCGGCGGCGCAGCGCGATGCGCCCCTGGGCGATGCGTCCGCCGCCATGCTCGACCAGGCGCATCAGCGCCAGCGAGGTCACCGATTTGCCCGAGCCGGATTCGCCCACGATGGCCAGGGTCTCGCCCCGGTCGACGTGAAAGGACAGGTTGCGCACCGCTTCCACGGTGCGTTCGGCGCCGACGAAACGCACCGTCAGGTCCTCGACCTGAACCACGCGGTTCTCCGGCATCGCCAGGCTGTTTGCGCGATCAACCATATTTCGATTCCCGTACTGTATTACCCAGGCCGCTTGCGCGCGCCTTATCGGTAAATGGCGACCACCGGCGGCTCGCCCACGCGGCCATGGCCGCGGTACATGCCCTCGGTATTGAACGGCAGGGCCACGTTGCCATGGGCGTCGACGGCGACCAGGCCGCCCTTGCCTTCGATGGTGGGCAGCTTGTCGTGCACCACCCGGTCGGCCGCCTGCGCCAGCGTGGCGCCGCAATACTCCATCTGGGCCGCCACGTCGTACGCGGCGACCATGCGGATGAACATTTCTCCGGTTCCCGTGGTGGAAACGGCACAGGTCCGGTTGCTGGCATACGTGCCCGCGCCGATCAGCGGCGCGTCGCCCACGCGCCCGACCTGCTTGTTGGTGATGCCGCCGGTGGAGGTCGCCGCGGCCAGGTTGCCCTGCGCGTCCAGCGCCACCGCGCCCACCGTACCGAATTTCCTGTCGGCATCCAGCGGGTCGGCGGGGGCCGGCTGGCCTTGCGTCACCAGGGCCTGGCCGTCGTGGTCCAGCACGGCCGCCCCGGGCGTTTCGCGCTGCACCCGCAACAGTTGCTCGCGCCGCGCCTCGGTGGAGAAATAGCCGGGATCGACCAGCTCCAGCCCGTGCTCGCGCGCGAAGGCGACCGCCCCCTCGCCGACGAAGAACACATGCTTGCTGTGCTCCATGACCGCGCGCGCGGCCCGCACGGGGTTGCGCACGCAATCCACATTGGCAATGGCTCCCGAACGCAGCGTGGCCCCGTCCATGATGGCCGCGTCCAGCTCATGGGTACCGGCGCTCGTGAACACCGCGCCGTGGCCGGCGTTGAACAGCGGGCAGTCCTCCAGCAGGCGCACGGCCTCGGTGACCGCGTCGATGGCGCTGCCGCCGCCGGCCAGCACCGCCTGGCCGGCGGCGACGATGCCCGCCAGGGCGTCCAGGTATTCCTTTTCCTTGTCGGCCGGCATGGCCGCGCGCGATATCGCGCCGGCCCCGCCATGAATGGCGATGATGGGCTGCGTCATCGTTTTCCTGCTCCTGCTTCACCATGAATCAGCCAGGGCATGACGGACTGCGCCACGCCGGCAGCGGCTGCTATCGAATTCTTGGCGCGATGCGCCACCGCGGCGGACAACGCTTCGATCAGGCCCAGCGCGGCGGTTTCCGCGTTGGACGACAACTGGCGCGACATATGGGCATACAAGGCCACGGTGGCGCACGGCGCCAGCGGCGAAGTCGGCTTGTCCGTCAGCACCAGCACCGGCACTCCCGCCAGCTTGGCGGCATTGGCCAGCGTGACCGTGTCGGCCAGATAGCGGGGAAAGGCCAGGGCGATCACGAGGTCGCGCGAAGTCATGCGCGACATCTGGCGCGCCGCATGCGACACGCCGCCCGGGCCGGCCAGCGATTCGACCGCATGCAGGTGCATGCACAGGCCGCGCTGCAGCAGGCCGGCCAGGAAACCGCTGGCGCCAAAACCGATGATGAACACCCGCTCGGCGTTGAGAATCGCCTCGACCGCCCGCTCGCACGCGCCGGCATCCAGCGCCTGCAAAGTCATCTGCGCGTTGTGGATGTCTTCCTGCAGCGTCGCGGCGAAGACCTGCGCCGCGCTGGCGGAGTGCGCCAGCTCGATGCGCAGCTTCTCGACCGGCTCCAGCGCCGATTCGAAACCGCGCGCCAGCTCGGCGCGGAACTGCGGATAGCCGGGCAATTCCAGCACGCGGGCAAAGCGGTTCGCCGTGGCCACCGACACCCCGACCGCGACCGCGAACTCGTCGATGGTCATGGTGGCGACCCGGAACTGGTGCGCCAGCACGTACTCGGCCATGCGGTGCTGGGTCCGGCTGAAGGCGGGTTGCGCACGCGCGATGCGGTCGGCGATGGACGTAGGGGGGAGGGTCATGGAGGCGGCGGCGCCGGAGAAAGCAAAACGGGTTGCGGAGAGTGGGCCAGCAAAAATGTAAATCTGTTTACGTGATTATTTTATGGAAGAAAAAATATTTTCAAACTCGGGGAATACCCTTTCTCCGGCACGCCGCACGCCCGCCGTCCCAGCGCGAGCCATGGCCATGGGCGAAAAAAAACGCCGGCTAACGCCGGCGCCTTACATACAAAAATGAACCCGCCTTACTTCACAGCGGAAACATCCAGCTTGGCAAGGGTCTTTGCCTTGATTTCGTCGACCGTCACACCCGGCGCCAGCTCCAGCAGCTTCAGGCCGTCTTCGGTCACTTTCATGACGCCCAGGTCGGTGATGATCAGGTCGACCACCCCGACGCCGGTCAGCGGCAGCTTGCATTCGGGCAGCAGCTTGATGTCTTCGGTGCCGTCCTTCTTCCTGGCCACGTGCTCCATCAGCACCACGACCTTGCCGACGCCGGCCACCAGATCCATGGCGCCGCCCATGCCCTTGACCATCTTGCCCGGAATCATCCAGTTGGCCAGATCGCCCTTCTCGGAGACCTGCATGGCCCCCAGGATGGCCAGGTTGATCTTGCCGCCACGGATCATGGCGAACGAATCGGCCGAGGAGAAGATCGACGACCCGGGCAAGGTGGTGACGGTCTGCTTGCCGGCGTTGATCAGGTCGGCGTCGACCTCGTCGTCGGTGGGAAACGGGCCGATGCCAAGCAGGCCGTTCTCGGATTGCAGCCATACTTCCACGCCCTTGGGAACGTGGTTGGCGACCAGGGTCGGCAAGCCGATGCCCAGGTTCACATAAAAACCGTCTTGCAGTTCGCGCGCCGCGCGCGCCGCCATTTCATCGCGGGACCATGCCATGTCGTATTCTCCTTAGGCCGGGCGAGTGGTGCGTTGCTCGATGCGCTTTTCCGGGGTGGCGTTGACCACGATCCGGTGCACATAGATGCCGGGCAGATGGATCTGATCGGGATCCAGCGTGCCGGTCTCGACGATCTCCTCGACCTCCACCACCGTCATCTTGCCGGCCATCGCCACGTTCGGATTGAAGTTGCGGGCCGTCTTGCGGAAAACCAGGTTGCCGCTGCGGTCGGCGATATGCGCCTTGACCAGCGAGACATCGGGCACCAGCGCACGCTCCATCACATACTGATGGCCGTCGAATTCGCGGATTTCCTTGCCATCGGCCACCACCGTACCCACGCCGGTACGCGTGAAGAAGGCCGGAATGCCGGCGCCGCCGGCGCGCAGCTTCTCGGCCAGCGTGCCCTGCGGCGTGAATTCCAGCTCGAGCTCGCCCGACAGGAACTGGCGTTCGAATTCCTTGTTCTCGCCAACGTACGAGGCGATCATCTTGCTGATCTGCCGCGTGTTGAGCAACTGGCCCAGTCCGAAGCCGTCGACCCCGGCGTTGTTGCTGATGCAGGTCAGCCCCTTGACGCCGGAATCGCGCAGCGCGGCGATCAGCGCCTCGGGGATCCCGCACAGGCCGAAACCGCCCACGGCGATCATCTGGCCGTCCTTGACGACGCCTGCCAGCGCCTCGGCGGCGCTTGCATAAACCTTGTCCATCGCTCCAGCTCCTATTGAAATGATCTGGTACAGGCCCGGCCCTGGCGGATCGCGCCTGCGCTGTTTTTTGCTCTGCCGCAAATTGTACCGGCAAGCGATCGCTTCAGGCCGCCGGCCGCATTTGCGCGGCCATCCGCTCCAGCAGGCGGGCCGGCCAGGGTTCGGCGCGATTGGTCTGGTAGTTGACCCACACCAGCACATTGCGGCTGCGCGCGTAGGGCTCGCCCTCCTCGCCCACCTTCTCCAGGGTCAGGTCCAGGTCCATGCTGGAGCGCCCGATGCGCACCACCGTATGGGTCACCCGCACCTCGCCGGGATAGGTAAGCGGGCGCAGGAAATCGCACGAGGCGTGGGCCAGGATGACGCCGAACTGGCCTGGCAGCTCGTAACCGGCCTCATACAGGATGCGCACCCGCGCCTCCTCCATCATCCGGAAATAAATCGTGTTGTTGACATGATTGAGGCAATCCGAATCGCCCCAGCGCAGCGGAATATCCACCTGGTGGGCGTCTCCCACCTCCAGCGTGCGCACAGCGTGCTCGTCGCGGTTCACTTACCGTACTCCTGATAATCGACCATGCGCAGCCGGCGCGGCGCCGGCTGCAATACAATCGCCGATAATACTTCCAGCCATATCAGGGTTAACAGAGGGGAACTGTGTAATGTCCGAACGTGAGTCAATGGAATATGACGTGGTCGTGGTCGGTGGCGGGCCGGCTGGGCTGGCCGCGGCCATCCGCCTCAAGCAGCTTGCCGCGGAAAAGAACCACGAAGTCAGCGTCTGTGTCCTGGAGAAGGGCTCCGAGCTCGGCGCGCATATTCTGTCGGGCGCCGTCATGGACCCGCAGGCCCTGACCGAACTGATCCCCGACTGGAAGGAAAAGGGCGCGCCGCTGAACGTGCCCGTGACGCAGGACAAATTCCTCTTCCTGAGCGCCACCGGCGCGCGCTCCACGCCCAACTGGCTGCTGCCGGCCTGTTTCCACAACGAAGGCAACTACATCGTGCGCCTGGGCGACGTGGTGAAGTGGCTGGGCGAACAGGCCGAAGCGCTCGGCGTGGACATTTTCCCCGGTTTCGCGGCGGCCGAAGTGCTGTACGACGAAAACGGCGCGGTGCGCGGCGTGGCCACCGGCGACATGGGCGTGGCGCGCGACGGCACGCACACCGACCACTACCAGCCCGGCATGGAACTGCTGGCGCGCTACACGCTATTTGCCGAAGGGTCGCGCGGCCAGCTGGGCCGCCAGCTGATCGGCCGCTACAAGCTGGACGAGGGCCGCAACCCGCAATCGTACGGCATCGGCATCAAGGAAATGTGGGAGGTCGACCCGGCCCAGTCGCGTCCGGGCCTGGTGGTGCATACCGCCGGCTGGCCGCTGGACTCCGACACCTACGGCGGCTCGTTCCTCTATCACCTGGACAACAACATGGTGGTGGTCGGCCTGATCGTGGGCCTGGACTACGCCAATCCGTGGCTGTCGCCGTTCGAGGAATTCCAGCGCTACAAGACCCACCCCGCCATCCGCGGCACCTTCGAAGGCGGCAAGCGCATCGCCTATGGCGCGCGGGCCATCACCGCGGGCGGACTGCTGTCGCTGCCCAAGCTGGCCTTCCCGGGCGGCGCGCTGATCGGCTGCGAAGCCGGGTTCCTGAATGCATCGCGCATCAAGGGCAGCCACGCCGCCATCAAGAGCGGCAAGATGGCGGCCGAGGCGGCCTTCGACGCCGTGGCGAGCGATCGCAGCCACGACGAGCTGGCCAGCTACGCCAGCGCCTTCGAGTCTTCGTGGCTGCACGCCGAGCTGAACAAGGCGCGCAACTTCAAGCAGTGGTTCAAGAAGGGCCGCACCGTCGGCACCTTCATGACCGGTATCGAGCAGTGGCTGCTCAAGGGCAAGTTCCCCTGGACCCTGCGCCACAACAAGCCTGACCATGCCTGCCTGCAGCCGGCATCGCAGTGCGCCCGCATCGACTACCCCAAGCCCGACGGCAAGCTGACCTTCGACAAGCTGAGCTCGGTGTTCATCTCCAACACCAACCACGAAGAGAACCAGCCGGTGCACTTGACGCTGAAGGACGACAGCGTACCGGTGGCGGTCAATCTGGCCAAGTACGGCGGCCCCGAGTCGCGCTACTGTCCGGCCGGCGTGTACGAGTTCATCAAGGACGACCACGGCGCCGACCGCTTGCAGATCAACGCGCAGAACTGCGTGCACTGCAAGACCTGCGACATCAAGGACCCCACCCAGAACATCGTCTGGGTCGCGCCGCAAGGCGGCGAGGGACCGGTCTACAGCGGCATGTAAGCGCGGGCGCGCACGTGGGCGCCGGCAGGATACCAGGCGCCCTCGCGGCGCCTTTTTTCCAGACCGTGTGCCCGTCAACCACGGGGGGAGGCCTCGCATGAGCGAACGAGTGCTGCTGGCCGGCTGCGGCGACCTGGGCGTGCGCGTGGCGCGGCGCCTGCTGGCGCGCGGCGACCAGGTCTGGGCGTTGCGGCGCCAGCCGCCGCCGGCCGAGGATGGCGGGCTGCGCTGGATCGCCGCCGACCTGACGCAACCCGCGACACTGGCCGGCCTGCCGGACGGCCTGACCCAGGTCGTCTACCTGCCGGCCCCCGGCGCGCGCGACCCGGCCCGCTATCGCGAGATTTTCGTCGATGGTCTGCGCCACCTGCGCGACGCGCTGGACACGGCGGCCCTGCGCCGCACGCTGTTCGTCTCGTCCTCGGCCGTCTACGGCGAGCACGACGGGCAGTGGGTGGACGAACATACGCCCCCCGGCCCGCTGGGCTTCAATGGCCGCAGCCTGCTCGAGGCCGAGCGCTCGCTGGACGCATGGCCCGGCCAGGCCGTGGTGCTGCGCCTGGCGGGCCTGTATGGACCGGGCCGCCTGCAGCTGCTGGAGCGGCTGCGCGCGGGGCAAGCCCGCGCGCCCGTCGACCCGCCCCATTGGGCCAACCGCATCCACATCGACGACGCGGCGGCCGCGATCGCGCACCTGCTGCGCCTGCCCGCCCCCGAGAAGCTCTACCTGGGCTGCGACGATACCCCGCTGCCCCTGCACGAACTGTACGCCGCACTGGCGACGCTGGCCGGCGCGCCCCCGCCCGGCGAAGGCCCGGCGCCCGCGCAGGTCGGCAGCAAGCGGCTGTGCAACGCGCGCCTGCGCGCCAGCGGCCTGCAACTGCAATGGCCGGACTCGCGCGCCGGCTACGCCGCGCTGCTGGACGGCAAGGCAACCTTGCAGGCCACGATTCATACAACAACGAAACGTTCGATCCCGTGATCGCCGATACTGCAAGACAGCATCGAGGAGACATCATGCAACCCGCCGACCCGCTGGAGGCCGTCGCGCACCCCGACCCCTACCCTTACTATGCCGCCCTGGCGCGCGAACGGCCGTTCTACCACGACGATCGCCTGGGCCTGTGGGTAGCCGCGGGGCCGCAGGCCATCCGTGCGGTACTGACCTGTCCGGCCGCGCGCGTGCGCCCGCCCGGGGAACCCGTGCCCGCGGCGCTGGGCGCCGGGCCCGCCGCGCAAATGTTCGGCCGCTTCATCCGCATGAACGACGGCGCCGTCCATGAGCGCCTCAAGCCCATGCTCACGGCCTATCTGACCCAACGCACCGCGGCGGACCTGGCCGAGCCCGCCTGGCCGGCGATCGGCAATGATCCGGCCCAGGTGGATCGCTATCTCTACCAGGCGCCGGTTCACGCCCAGGCCTGCCTGATGGGCTTGCCGGACGAGGTCGCGGCATCCTGTGCGCGAGAAATCGAGGCGTTCATGGCAGCCTGTCGGCCCGGCGCCGACGCGGCGGCCGTCGCCCGCGCCGACCAGGCCGCGCAGGCCCTGCAGGCGCGCATGCTGGCGCATTTGCGCGCCGCCCGCGGCGACGCGGCGCTGGGCGTGCTGCGCCGCCTGGCCCTGGCCGGCGGCGTCGAGGCCGATGCGCTGGCGGCCAATCTCGCAGGCCTGCTGCTGCAATCCTGCGAGGCCGGCGCCGGACTGCTGGGCAATGCGCTGGTTCACGCCGGCCGCCTGTCGCCGGCGGCCGCGGCGGCCGCGCCGGACCTGCTGCATACCTGCGTGGAGATCGTCACCCACGTGGCGCGCCACGATCCGCCGCTGCACAACACCCGGCGCTTCCTGGCCGCGCCCGCCACCCTGCTGGGCCAATCCGTGCCCGCAGGCGCCGGCATCCTGGTGGTGCTGGCCGCCGCGCACGCGCTGGCCGAAGGGGCCTGGCCATGGACCTTCGGCGCCGAGCGCCATGCCTGTCCGGGCCGCACGCCCGCCCTGCTGCACGCGGCCCAGGCGCTGGCGCATGCCTTGCGCCACGGCGTGGACGCGCCGGCGCTGGCGCGGCGCGTGCGCTACCGTCCGCTGCCCAATGCCCGCGTACCGCGGTTCCACTTCCCGCCCGGAGACACGCCATGATCGCCGTCATTTTCGAAGTGCAGCCCGCCGCCGAAGGCGGGCGCGCCGCCTACCTGGATATCGCCGCCGGCCTGCTGCCCCACCTGCGGGCCATCGACGGCTTCATTTCGGTCGAGCGCTTCGAAAGCCTCAGCACGCCGGGCAAGCTGTTGTCGCTGTCGTTCTGGCGCGACGAAGAAGCGGTGCGCAACTGGCGCGCGCTGGCCGAGCACCGGCAAGCCCAATCGGCGGGCCGCAACGGCGTATTCCAGGACTATCGGCTACGCGTCGCGCACGTATTGCGCGACTATGGCATGCAGGCGCGCGACCAGGCGCCGCCCGACAGCCGCCAGGCGCACGACGGCCCGGCGGGCGGCTGAGAACGCGCCGCGCTCAGCGCGCGGCCGCGCAATGCCCGCGTACCGCGTCGACGACGCGATCGATGCCGTCGGCGTCCACGTCCAGGTGCGTCACCAGGCGGGTCGGCCCGCCATAGACCGCCCGCATCAGAATGCCCTGCCCGCGCAGCGCCGTGGTCAGCGATTCGCACCGGGCCGGATCGAACTCGGCGAACACCATGTTGGTGTGCTGCCCCAGCACGCGCACGCCGTCGATGCCGTCCAGGCCCGCGGCCAGCCGCGCCGCGTTGTCGTGGTCTAGCGCCAGGCGCTCGACGTGGTGGTGCAGCGCGTGCAGGCAGGCGGCAGCCAGTATGCCGGCCTGCCGCATGCCG
The DNA here is from genome assembly GCF_900636925.1 of Bordetella bronchiseptica. NCBI lineage: Bacteria > Pseudomonadati > Pseudomonadota > Betaproteobacteria > Burkholderiales > Alcaligenaceae > Bordetella > Bordetella bronchiseptica. The sequence goes on along the minus strand of NZ_LR134326.1, from coordinate 1,372,020 downwards.
CCGCCCAGCATCTTGCGCCAGCGATGCGCCTGCTCGATCAGGGCGCGGCTGCCGACCAGCACCGATCCGACCGGCGCGCCCAGCCCCTTGGAAAAACAGATCGAAACCGTATCGAACGGCTCGCACAGCTGTTGCACCGGCACGCCGCTGGCCACGGCCGCATTGAAGACGCGCGCGCCGTCCAGATGGGTGGACAGGCCATGCTCGCGGGCCCAGCCCGTGGCCTGCGCGACATAGCCGGCGGGCATGACCCGGCCCTGGAAGGTGTTTTCCAGCGCCAACAGCCGGGTACGGGCGAAATGCGGATCGCCGCCCGGCTTGAGCGCGGCCGCCAGCCTGTCCAGCGGCAGGCTGCCGTCGGCGGCATGGTCGACGGGCTGCGGCTGGATGCTGCCCAGCACCGCAGCGCCGCCTCCCTCGAATTTGTACGTATGGGCCTGCTGCCCCACCAGATACTCGTCGCCGCGGGCGCAATGCGCCATCAGCGCGGCCAGGTTGCTCTGCGTGCCCGACGGGAAGAACAGCCCGGCCTCCTTGCCCGCCCGCGCGGCAACCTCGTCCTGCAGGCGCCGTACGCTGGGGTCATCGCCCATCACATCGTCACCCACCGGCGCGGCCGCCATGGCCTGCCGCATGGCGGCGCTGGGACGGGTCACGGTATCGCTGCGCAGATCGATCATGGTTGCTCCACGTAAGGGGTTTCAGGACACGGCGCGCGGGGCGGGCCGCGCGGCCCGGCTGACCACCCACAGGCCGAACAGGATCAGGGCCATGCCGGCCATCTCGGTCAGGGTGGGCCGTTCGCCCAGGATCGCCCAGGCCAGCAGCACCGCCACCACCGGCACGCCCAGGCTGGACAGCCCGGCGATCGAGGCCGGCACCCGGCGCACCACCAGCAGCCACAGGATCCAGCCCAGCGCCGTGGCGACCAGCACGATATAGCTCATGCCCAGCCACAGCCGCCACCCGCCCCATTGGGCGGGAATCTGCGGCACCAGCCAGGCGAACGGCAGGATGACCACCCCGCCCAGCAGCATCTGCCAGGCGGTGAAGGTCATGATATCCGGCGCATGGCGCTCGAACATGCGCTTGGACAATACCGTGCCCAGGCCCCAGCACAGGCCGCTGCACAGGCCCAGCGCGACCGGCGCCAGATCGCCCAGCCCGGCCCAGGGATCGAGAAAGCACACCAGGCCGACCGCGGCCAGGGCAATGCCGCCCCAATGGCGCGCGGTCGGCCGCTCGCCCTGCAAGGCCCAGGCGAACAGCACGACCCAGAAAGGCATGGTGTAGGCCATCAGCGACACCTTGCCCACGCCGCCGCTGATCAGCGCCGTCTGCACGAAACCCTGGAATCCGGTGATCTGCGTCGCGGCGGCAAGCAAGGTCAGCTTCCAGGGCGGCATGCCCAGCGGCCGGCCGGTCGCCACCAGTATGCTGAACAGCACGACGGCGCCCGACAGATAGCGCACCGCGATGAAATCGAACGGCCCGATGTACGGCACCACCAGCTTCATCGCGATCCAGCTGCCCGCCCACACGAAGATGGTAAGCAGCATCAGGCCCAGGCCCACCCGATCGAACGCGGCGCGATTCACTTCCAGTACTCCCAAGAAAACCCATGCAAAGCCGGAAAAGGCACGGGCCGGTCATGCGACCGGCCCGGCTGGCTACAGGCTGACGGCATTATGCGCCTGCCGGCGCATCGCCCGGTGCGGCGTCCGGCGGGCGGACGCCGCACGATCACAACGGCTTGGCCAGTTGCTCGAGGATGGCGGGGTTCTCCAGGGTGGACACGTCCTGGGTGATTTCCTCGCCCTTGGCGACCACGCGCAGCAGGCGGCGCATGATCTTGCCCGAACGGGTCTTGGGCAGGTTGTCGCCGAAACGGATGTCCTTGGGCTTGGCGATGGGGCCGATTTCCTTGCCCACCCAGTCGCGCAGTTGCCTGGCGATGGCCTGGGCTTCGTCGCCCTCGGGACGGCTGCGCTTGAGCACCACGAAGGCCACCACGGCTTCGCCGGTGGTGTCGTCGGGACGGCCCACCACGGCGGCCTCGGCCACCATTTCGTGCGCCACCAGCGCCGACTCCACCTCCATGGTGCCGAGGCGGTGGCCGGACACGTTGAGCACGTCGTCGATGCGCCCCATGATCCAGAAATAGCCATCGGCGTCGCGCTGGGCGCCGTCGCCGGCCAGGTAGTAGCCGCGCAGCTCGGGCGGGAAGTAGCTCTTCTTGAACCGCTCCGGGTCGCCCCAGATGTTGCGGATCATGGCCGGCCAGGGACGCTTGATGACCAGGAAGCCGCCATTGCCCTGCGCGACATCGCCGCCGGTCTCGTCGACGATGGCCGCGACAATGCCCGGCAGCGGCAGCGTGCACGATCCCGGCTTGAGCGGCGTGGCGCCCGGCAGCGGCGTGAGCATGTGCCCGCCGGTCTCGGTCTGCCACCAGGTGTCGACGACCGGGCAGCGCTCGCGGCCGACGTTCTTGTGGTACCAGATCCAGGCCTCGGGGTTGATGGGCTCGCCCACCGAACCGATGATGCGCAGGCTGTCCAGGTCGTATTGGCGCGGGTGCACCTCCTGGTTGGCCTCGGCGGCCTTGATGAGCGAGCGGATCGCGGTCGGCGCGGTATAGAACACCGACACCTTGTGGCGCGCAATCATGTCCCAGAAGCGTCCGGCATTGGGGAACGTGGGCACGCCCTCGAACACCACCTGCGTCACGCCGGCGGCCAGCGGGCCGTAGGTGATATAGGTATGGCCGGTCACCCAGCCCACGTCGGCCGTGCACCAGTACACATCATCGGCGCGGGCGTCGAAGGTCCACTTCATGGTCAGCAGCGCCCACAGCAGATAGCCCGCGGAGGCATGCTGCACGCCCTTGGGCTTGCCGGTGGAGCCCGACGTGTACAGGATGAACAACGGATGCTCGGCATTGACCGCCTGCGGCTCGCAGGTATCGGCCTGGCCGGCTTCCACGTCGTGCATCCAGACATCGCGCCCTTCCTGCCAGGCGATCTTGCCGCCGGTGCGGCGATACACCACCACCTTGGAAACGGCCTCGCAACCGCCCATGGCGAACGCTTCCTCGACGGCGGGCTTGAGCGGGATGGTCTTGCCGCCGCGCACCTGCTCGTCGGCGGTGATCACCACCGTGGCGCCGACGTCGACGATACGCTCCTGCAGGCTCTTGGCCGAGAAGCCGCCGAACACCACCGAGTGGGTCACACCCAGGCGGGCGCAGGCCTGCATGGCCACCACCGCCTCGATCGACATGGGCATGTAGATGATGGCGCGGTCGCCCTTCTTGTACCCCATGGCCTTCAGGCCATTGGCGAAGCGGCACACGCGCGCCAGCAGTTCGCGGTAGCTGATCTTGTCGACCTTGCCGTCGTCGGATTCGAAGATGATGGCGGTCTTGTCGGCGTTGCCGTTATGCAGGTGCACGTCCAGGCAGTTGGCCGATACGTTGAGTTCGCCATCGCCGAACCACCGATAGAAAGGCGCCTCGGACTCGTCCAGGACCTGGGTGAAGGGCTTGCTCCATTGCAGGTTCTCGCGCGCCAGGCGCGACCAGAACCCGTTGAAATCCTTGTCCGCTTCCTCGCACAGGGCCCAATAGGCGTCCATGCCCGAAATCGCGGCGCCTTGCACGGCGCTCGCCGGCGGCGGGAATACGCGATTCTCGACCAGGACGGATTGAATGGCATTCGACATGGTGTGTCTCCGATGAATGATTCTGGTGCTGCCGTTTTTCTTGCCGACACGCAACCGTATCGCCACGCTCTTACGGGCACCTTACGGTGACGGAGCGCCGCCGCCGACAGGCGCGGCAGGCAATCCGCGATCATCGCAGGCGCGCGGCCATCGTGGCCGGACCATAAGCCGCGTGGTGGTCAGACCATAAGGATAGCAGCCGGCACGGGGTCTAGGCAGCACGGCGCGCGATGCCGCGCGCCATGTCCACGCGCGTAAGCAGGATCAACCCGCCCACGAAGAACAGCCCGGTGACCAGGATGGCCAGGCGATGATTGCCGGCAGTCAGCCAGGTCACCAGTCCGTAGGTCAGCGGCCCCACCACCGCCGCGAGCTGGATGGCGAAAGTCCACAGCGCGAAGAATTCCGCCAGCCGCCCGGCCGGCGCGAGGGCTCCGGTCATGGCGCGTCCGGCGCTTTGGCTGGTGCCCATGCACAGCCCGGCCAGCACCGCCGCCACCCAGAACACCGGGGCCGTCACCGCCGCATAGGCCACCAGCACCATGGCGATCCAGCCGGCCAGCGTGAGCGCCAGCGCCCGCTTGTGGCCGATGCGGTCCTGCAGGTAGCCGAATCCGAAAGCGCCGGCCGCCGCCGCGATATTCACCGTGAACACCAGCAGCATGATCTGGGGCATGGTGAAGCCCATGGCCTGCTCCGCATACACCGCGGCCAGCGTGATGACCACCGCGATGCCCGCCTGGTAGCAGGCCCCGCACATCAGCAGCCGGCGGAACTCCGGATAGTGGGCGCCGGTGTCCTGCCAGGCGCGCCGCAGCCGGCCCAGCATGTCGGGCGCCTGCAGGGCCACCGCATGCGGCACGGCACGCTCGCGCAGCAGGAAGAACGACGGCAGCGCGGAAATGGCGAAAATGGCGCTGGTCACGACGATCACCCAGGGCACGTATTGGGGCGCATCCAGGCCGCGCGCCTCGCCCAGCGTCACCACCGCCAGCGACAGCCCCAGCGCCAGCATGCCGCCGCAATAGCCGAAGCTCCAGCCCCAGCCCGACACGCGGCCCAGCGCATGCGGGCGGGCCAGCTCGGGCAGGAACGCCGCCACCACCGACTCGCCGATGCAATAGCAATAGTTGGACAAGGCCACGGCGGCCAGCGCCAGCCAGACGTCGCCCGGCCCGGCCTGTGTCAGCACCAGCGTCGCCGCCACGCAGCCCAGGGTGCTGGTGTAGAGCAGCCGGCGCTTGCCGGCGCGCGCATCGGCGCGCGCGCCCAGCGTCGGCATGGTCAGCATGATGGCCAGGTAGGACAGCGACAACGCGGCCGTCCAGGCCAGCGTGGCCCAGTGGGCGCGCCCGCCGACCACACTGACGAAATAGGTGCTGAACACCGTCGTCAGGATGACGGTGGTGTAGCCCGAGTTGGCGAAGTCGTACATCGCCCAGGCCCAGACTTCCCGGCGCGTCACGCCGGGGTTCAGCGCGGGGAGCGCGCCGGCGTCAGCCGCCGCGCCGCCCCCGGGCGGATCGCCGGCGGGCGGCAGCGGATACGTCACAGGCCCAGCGCGGCGATGCCGGCGCGGGCGATCTCGGCGTCCTCGCTGGACTTCACGCCCGACACGCCCACCGCGCCCACGACTTCGCCGTCCACCGTCACGGGCACGCCGCCTTCGAGCATCCCTTCGAGCAGCGGCGCCGACAGGAAAGCCTGGCGGCCGTTGTTGATGATCTCCTCGTAGACGCGCGATTCACGGCGGCCCAGCGCGGCCGTGCCGGCCTTGGCCGGCGCGATGTGCGCGGAAATCGGTGCCGCGCCGTCGAGCCGCAATTGACCCAGCAGGTGGCCGCCATCATCGACGACGGCGATGGTGACCGCCCACTTGTTGGCCAGCGCATGCGCTTCGGCCGCCGCCAGGATTTTCTTCACATCGTCGGCGACCAGCACGGGTTTGGTTTTCATTGCAGGGATTCCTTGATCTGTTCTAGGGCGGAAGGATCTTCGATGGTGGTCAGATCACCCGGGTCGCGGCCCTCGCAGACGGCCACGATCGCGCGGCGCAGCACCTTGCCGGAACGCGTCTTGGGCAAGGCACCCACGAAACGGATGCGCGCCGGCCGCGCCACCGCACCCAGCTGGTCTTCCACCACGCGCATGATATCGCCTTCCAGCGCCAGCGCCCCGTCACGCGTTTCCGCGCCGGCCGGATCCTTGAGCACCGCGAAGGCCATCGCCACCTGCCCCTTCAACGTATCGGCCACGCCGACCACGGCGCACTCGGCCACGCCCGCATGGCTGTTGATCGACTCTTCGATCTCGCGCGTGCCCAGCCGGTGGCCCGCGACGTTGATGACATCGTCGGTGCGCCCCAGGATGAACCAGTAGCCGTCCGGGTCGACCAGCCCCCAGTCGAACGTGGAATACACCTGGCGGCCGGGAATCGAGGTGAAGTACGTCTGCACGAAGCGCTCGTCGTCGCCCCAGATGGTGGACATGGCGCCGGGCGGCAGGGGCGGCACGATGGCCACCACGCCTTTCTCGTCGGGCCCCAGGTCCTCGCCGGTGCTTTCGCTGACGATGCGCGCGTCGAACCCGTAGACCGGAAACGAGGGGCTGCCGAAGCGGGTCGGCACGCGCTCGACGCCAGGCTGCGCCGACAGGATCGGCCAGCCGGACTCGGTCTGCCAGTAATTGTCGATGATGGGCTTGCCCAGCCCCTGGGAAATCCACTGCGCGGTCGGCTCGTCCAGGGGCTCGCCGGCCAGGTATACGGCGCGCAGCGTGGACAGGTCGTGCCGGCGCAGCAGCGCGGCGTCCTGGCGCTTGAGCACCCGCACCGCGGTCGGCGCGGAAAACAGGGTGTTGACCCCGAAGCGCTCGACCAGCTGCCACAGGATGGCGCCGTCCGGCCGCACCGGCGTGCCTTCGTACAGGATGGTCGTCTGGCCGCCGATCAGCGGACCATAGACGATGTACGAGTGGCCCACCACCCAGCCGATGTCGCTGGTGCAGAAATAGGTATCGCCAGGCTTGCCGTCGAACAGGTACTCCATCGACGAGGCCAGCGCCACCGCATAGCCGCCGGTGTCGCGCTGCACGCCCTTGGGACGGCCGGTGGTGCCCGAGGTGTAGAGGATGTAGCTCGGCTCGGACGACTCCAGCCATTGCACCGGCACGCGCGCGCCCTCGTGGCGGGCGCGCAGCTCAGCGTAGTCCAGGTCGCGGCCGGCCTGCCGCTCGCATGGCGTGAGCCCCCGGTCGAGGATGATCACCGCGCCGGGCGGCTTCTGGCACAGCGCCAGCGCGCGGTCCAGCAGGGGCTTGTACGCCACCACCTTGCCCGCGCGCGAGCCGCCGTCGGTGCTGACGACGACCTTGGGCGCGGCGTCGTCGATGCGCTGGGCCAGGTTGACCGAGGCGAAGCCGCCGAACACCACCGAATGGATGGCGCCGATGCGCGCGCACGCCAGCATGGCGAACACCGCCTCGGGCACCATGGGCATGTACAGCAGCACCCGGTCGCCCCGCTCCACCCCCTGCTCGCGCAGCATAGCCGCCACGGCGTTGACCTCGTCGTGCAACTGCTGGCGGGTGTAGACGCGCTCCTGGTCGACTTCGGTCGATACCCAGATCAGCGCCGGCTGGTCGGCCTGCTGCGGCAGCCAGCGGTCGACGGCGTTGTAACAGAGGTTGGTCCTGCCCCCCACGAACCACCGCGCAAACGGCGGCCGGGAATAATCGATCACCTGCTCGAACGGCGTCTCCCAATGAATCCGCCCTGCCTCCTCGCGCCAGAACCCATCGCGATCATGTATCGAACGGTAATGGAAATCCCGGGTTTTTTTCATTGGTGTCTCCTGGTATGGTTCGGTAGCTCTTTGGCGCCTCAACCATCTATTGTGGCCGGCAAACCTTGCATCAGGCTTGCCGCGCATCCTGGGGATTCCCCCGATATCCGCCTAGTTTTTTCTTACAGACGGTATTGCGAAATCCTAGCGTCACAATAGCTTTGGTAGAATCCCCGAAAATTTCATTACAACCACGGACGCTCCGTTTATCGGGGACGGCCTATTGCGGCGAATGCATCGACACTCCAACCCCGCGCTACCTGAACGCAATATCAGCCTGTCGAGCCGCGGTCTGCGCTTGCTGGCGGTGGTAGCGTGCGCGGTGGGACTGGCCGGTTGCGCCGGCACCGGTGCCAAGAAAACGTCGTATACCTTCGAAAGCGATCCCTACGACACCGAGTGGGTCGCCAGCGCCGACGATCCGATAGGCATCCTGGTCACCCAGAAGCTCAAGCGCGACCGGCGCGCCGGCCAGTCGCAGACCAGCGGCGAGAACCCGCTGGTCAGCGAAGCGCTGGGCCAGCTTGGCGTGCGTTACCGGTTCGGCGGCATCTCGCCCGATACCGGCTTCGATTGCAGCGGCCTGGTGGCCTATACCGCCGAGCGCTCGCTGGGCTTGAAACTGCCGCGCATCTCGGCCGACATCGCCCGCTGGGGCACCAATATCGACCGCAAGGAATTGCGCCCGGGCGACCTGGTGTTCTTCAACACCCTGGGCCGGCGCTACTCGCATGTCGGCATCTACATGGGCGAAAACCGCTTCATCCACTCGCCCAGCTCCGGCGGCGTGGTGCGTGTCGAGAACATGACCGTGGCCTACTGGGCCAAGCGCTACAACGGCGCGCGCCGCATCGACGACAGCCGCCTCGCCTCGGCGCGCGCGTCGAACTGAACGCCCGCCTTCCCTGCCGGAAGGCCCAAGCAAAAGCGCCCCGAACGGGGCGCTTTTGCTTGGGCCTCAACTGGCGCGCCGGCTACGGCGACCATGCCTGGCGGCTATGACGGCGGCACGGCGTTACCGCGCGGTCACGACCGCGCACACAGGCCGCACTGGTGCAATGCCTGCTGCATGCTGCACACCGAACGCCGGCACGCCACCACGCGGATGCCGCCTCGCTGCGCCGCATGGCGAAACGTTTTCATGACGTTGTGGCCGAGGAAATCGGTAAGAAGGATGACAAGCTGCGTACCGGACGGTAGCTGCAAGGTTTTCTTCTGATGGGATGGATCGCGCCCGCTGATGTGATGGGTGATCGAAATGTTGTGCCCTTTGAGCAGGTCCGGGATGTTGCCCAGCCGGTCCGCGCCCACCACTACTGCACTGAGTCCTGCCGTCATGATTTACCTCATCGGTCGTTGAGACTGTAGGTAATGATAATGATTCCCATTGGATAGTCAACATAAATGAGACCGATTCTTATTTAATATTATCAATGGCTCGGCCTGTTCGGATAGCCGGCATCCGCGGGCGCACGGCCGGCCTGTCCCCCGGGCGAACGGGCAAGAAAAAGCGCGCCGCAGGCGCGCTTTCACCGGGACATGGGCCTGGCCGTTCAGGCCGGCCCGCCCTGCACCGCTTCGCTGACCACCTGGCGCGTCAGGCCGGGGGCCATCATTTCCATGAAGGTGTACACGTAGTCGCGCAGGAACACCCCCGATTTCACTCCTACCCGCGTGGTGTGCGTGCCGAACAGGTGCCCCACCGGCAGGCCCACCAGGTTGGCATCGCGGCGCGGGTCGTACGCGACGCCGGCGATGATGCCGATGCCCAGCCCCACGTCGACATAGGTCTTGATCACGTCGGCGTCGATGGCTTCGAGCACGATATCCGGGTGGATGCCCTGGTTGGCGAATATCTCGTCGATCGTGGTGCGGCCGGTAAAGGCCCGGTCGTACGTCACGATGGGGTATTCGGCCAGCTGGGCCAGCGTCAGGCGCCGCGCCTGGCTGGAGGTCAGTTCGGTAAGCGGGTGGTCGGGGCGCACCACCACCGTGTGCTCCCAGGTGTAGACCGGCAGGGTCGCCAGGCCGGGCGTCAGCGCCAGCGACTCGGTGGCCAGCGCCAGGTCGGCCTGCTCGTGCAGCACCATCTCAGCCAGCTGCGACGGGCTGCCCTCTGCCAACGACAGGTGCACCTTGGGAAACTGCTTGCGAAAGGCCGGAATCACGCGCGGCAGCAGGTAGCGCGCCTGCGTATGGGTGCAGGCGATCACCAGCCCGCCCTCGTCGCGGCGGGCGAACTCGTCGCTGACCTTCTTCAGGTTGTCGACTTCGCGCATGATGCGGTCGATCACCTGCGAAACGGCCAGCCCGGGCTTGGTCAGCCCCTTGATGCGCTTGCCGTGCCGCTCGAAGATCTTGATGCCGAGCTCGTCCTCGAATTCGATGATCGCCTTCGAGACGCCCGGCTGCGAGGTATAGAGCATCCGGGCGGCTTCGGTAAGGTTGAAGTCGCGCCGGATGGTTTCGCGCACAAAACGGAATTGCTGCAGGTTCATGAATTGGCCCCTGTTAGACGGAGCCAATTATAAGTAATATAGGAAGGAGTCTATATTACTTTTTACTATAAGTTTACGCGATCCCGCAGCATCGAGCCGTCATTTCATCGAGATGGTGGTGTTCACGCCGCGCCCGTGGGCGGACCAGCGCGCCGTCACCGTCTTCGTCTGCGTCCAGAATTGCACCGCCTGCTTGCCGTTGGGCCCGAGGTCGCCCAGCTTGGACCCGCGCGAGCCGGTAAAGCTGAACCAGGCCACCGGCACCGGGATGGGAATGTTGATCCCCACCTGGCCGACGTCGATGTTGTTCTGGAAGTAGCGCGCCGCGCCGCCGTCCTGCGTGAACAGCGCCACGCCGTTGCCGTTGGGGTTGCGATTGATGAATTCGACCGCGTCCTCCAGCGTGTCCACGCCCACCACGCACAGCACCGGCCCGAACACTTCCTCGGTGTAGATGGTCATGTTCTCGGTCACGCCATCGAAGATGGTCGGGCCGACGAAGTTGCCCTGCTCGAAGCCGGCCACCTTGAGGCTGCGGCCGTCCAGCAGCAGCTTGGCGCCCTCGTCCACGCCCTTCTGGATCAGGCCCTCGACGCGCTGCTTGGCCGCGGGCGATACCAGCGGGCCGAGATCGGCCTCGCGGTCGACGCCATTGTTGACCTTCAGCTTCCTGGCGCGCTCGACGAAATCGGGCAGCCAGTTGCGCGCCTCGCCCACCATCACCGCCACCGAAGTGGCCATGCAGCGCTGGCCGGCGGCGCCGAATGCCGCGCCCACCAGCTGGTTGAGCGCCACTTCGGGATCGGCGTCGGGCAGGATCACGCAGTGGTTCTTGGCGCCCATCATCGATTGGCAGCGCTTGCCCGCGGCCGAGGCGCGGTTGTAGATCTCGGTGCCCACGCGGGTCGAACCGATGAACGACACCGCCTTGATATCCGGGTGCTCGCACAGGCCGTTGGCGATGTCCGGACCGCCGTGCACCACGTTGAGCACGCCCGGCGGCAGGCCGGCTTCCAGCGCCAGCTGGGCCAGGAACAGCGACGACGAGGGATCCTGCTCGGACGGCTTGAGCACGAAGGTGTTGCCGCAGGCCACCGCGATCGGGAACATGAAGCACGGCAGCATGACCGGGAAGTTGAACGCGGTGATGCCGGCGCACACGCCCAGCGGCTGGATCAGCGTGTAGACGTCGATGCCGCCGGCGGCGTTCTCGGCGTACTCGCCCAGCTGCAGGTTGGCGATCGAGCAGGCATGCTCGACCACCTCCAGGCCGCGGCCGACCTCGCCCTCGGCATCCGGCAGGGTCTTGCCATGCTCGCGGGTGATCATCTCGGCCAGCTTGCCGGTGTTGTCGCGCAGCAGCTGCTGCAGCTTGAGCATGACGCGCATGCGCGCGCCCTGCCCGGTATTGCGCCAGGTCTTGAAGGCTTCCTTGGCGTTGGCGACGGCCAGGTCCAGTTCTTCGCGGGTGGCGAACGGCACCTGGGCCACGACCTCCTGGGTAGCGGGGTTGATCACGTCGCGCCATTGGGTGGTCTTGGACTGCACGAGCTTGCCGCCGATCAATAGCGGCAAACGGTGAACTTCGCTCATTTCTCTGCTCCTCACACTGCTTGGAATGCGGCCCGGCGGGCCGTGTTGGACAGGCGCTGCCGGCGCCGCTCGCGCGGCGCGCGGCACCGGACCGGTTTACTTCTTGACCAGCGGGCAGGTCGACTCGGCCAGCGGCTGGAAGGCCTCGGCGGCCGGAATGGTGGCCACCAGCTTGGAATAGTCCCAGCCGCCCTTGGACTCGGCAGGCTTTTTGACTTCGTACAGATACATGTCGTGGATCACCCGGCCGTCGGGCCGGATGCTCGCGTTGCGCATGATCGGGTCCTTGATCGGCAATTCGCGCATCTTGTCGGCCACGACCTTGCCGTCGGTACTGCCGCTGGCGGCGACCGCGCGCAGGTAATGCAGCACGCTCGAATAGACGCCGGCCTGGACCATGGTGGGCTTCAGGCCGCGAAACGCCTTCTCGAAGCGCGCCGACCACTGGCGCGTCGCGTCGTCATAGTCCCAGTAGAAGCCGTCCACATAGGACAGGCCCTGGGCGTTGTCCAGCCCAAGCGCGCGCAGGTCGGACAGGAATACCAGCAGCGAAACGAGCCGCTGGCCGCCTTCGACGATGCCGAACTCGCGCGCCTGCTTGACGGCGTTGACCGTATCCTGGCCGCCATTGGCCAGCGCCACGACCTGGGCCTTGGAGCTTTGCGCCTGCAGCAGGTACGAGGCGAAATCGGGCGCGTTCAAGGGGTGGCGCACGCTGCCTGCCACCGTGCCGCCCAGCGCCTGGACGGCCTTGGCGGTATCGGCCTCCAGCGAGTGGCCGAAGGCGTAATCGACGGTGATGAAGTACCAGGACTTGCCGCCCGCCCGCACCGTGGCCTTGGCCCCGCCGGCCGATTGCGAATAGGTGTCGAACATCCAGTGAAAGCCCAGCGGCGAGCAATCCTGGTTGGTCAGCGCCGTGGCGGCCGGCCCGGAGAACATCACGACCTTGTTCTTCTCGCGCGCGATACCCTGCACCGCCAGCGCCACGGCCGAGTTGGTCAGGTCGGCGATGGCAGTGACCCCATCGCGGTCGAACCACTCGCGCGCCTTGGCCGCCCCGACGTCCGTCTTGTTCTGGTTGTCGGCCGAAACCAGGTCGATTTTCATGCCCTTGCATTCGGCGGCCAGGCAATCGTCGATCGCCAGTTGCGCCGCCGCGACCGAACCAGGCCCGCCCATGCCGGCATAGGTGCCCGACATATCGGTCAGGATGCCGATCTTCACCGGCGGCTTGTCCGCCGCCATCGCCTGACCCACCAACATGGCGCCCAGGCACAAGCCTGCGGCAAACCCGCGTGCGCGCGATTTCATGAATCTGTCTCCTGTGGTTTTTCTAGGTCCTGCACGGGTGCGCCCAAGGCGTCCGCCCGTCCTAGTGTAGATGTGTGAAAATCCACAATCAACGAAACAAATGCACATTCCTTGTGCAAAAATACACAAGAGAGCCGCCATGCTGGATTGGGACAGCCTGCGCTACTTCCTGGAAGTGGCGCGCACGCAGCGAGTCAGCGCCGCCGCGCGCAAGCTGGGCGTGGAACACACGACCGTGGCGCGCCGCGTCCGCGCGCTGGAGGCCGAGCTCGACAGCCTGTTGTTCGAGAAGTCGCGCAGCGCGGGCTACGTGCTGACCGAGGACGGGCAACGCCTGTTCGTCTTCGCCGAGCAGATGGAAAGCACCGTGCACACCGCGCGGGAAAACCTCTCCGGCATCGGGCAGGCGCTGTCCGGGCATGTGCGCATCGGCGCCACCGAGGGATTCGGCAGCTATGTGCTGACCCCGCTGGCGGCGGACTTCCAGCGCCGCTACCCGCACATCACCCTGGATATCCTGCCGGTGCCCCGCTTCGTCAGCCTGTCCAAGCGCGAGGCGGACCTGGCCATCACCATCGAGCGGCCGCAGCGCGGCCCGTATGTCTGCACCAAGCTGTGCGACTACACGCTGATGCTGTATGGCACGCCCGCGTACCTGGCGCGCCACGCGCCGATCCGCGAGCGCGCCGACCTGGCCGGGCACAACTTCATCGGCTACGTGGACGAACTGCTGTTCAGCGAACGCCTGCGCTACCTCGAGGACGTGCTGCCCAACAGCCAGGTGGTGCTGCGCAGCACCAGCGTCATCGCCCAGTACCACGCCGCCCTGCAAGGACAGTCGCTGGCTATCCTGCCCTGCTTCATCGCCGCGCAGGACCCGCGCCTGACCCCCGTGCTGCCCGACGACATCGCCATCACGCGCAGCTTCTGGATGTACTGCCACGAAGACCTGCGCCGCCTCAAGCGCGTCAGCGCGCTGTGGGAGTTCATGCGCCGCTCGGTCATGCGCAATGCGGCGCTGCTGCAAGGCCGCGGCGCCGCATTGCAATACCTGCCCTAGGCGCCGCGTCCGGCGTTGCGCGGCGCCTTCACCCGCAGGCGGCGCATCAGCAAGTAGGCCGCCAGCAGCGCCACCACGGCGTGCACGGCCCATACGCCGATGCTGAAACTGATCTTGCCGCTGCTGATCCAGGCGCGCGACAGGTTGATCATGTTCATGTAGAGCAGGCCGACCAGGCCGGCGATCAGCAGGTCGCCGGAGCGTCCCAGGCGCGGATTGACCGCGCCCAGCGGGATCGCCAGCAGCGCCAGGTTCAGGGCCGCCAGCGGCATCGCCACCCGCCACATGATCTGCGACCAGCTGCTGTCGGTGTTGTCCTGGACCAGTTGCATCGTCGAGCGCGCCTTGCTGGAGCGCTCGGCCGCCGCGCGCGCCTCGGCCATGGGATCTTCGCCCGCCTTGCTTTCCAGCCGCACGCCATACTGGTCGAAATTGACCAGCCTGATTTCCGGCGTGCCCGGCTTGAGATCGTAGCGGTGCCCTTCGCCCAGGACCAGGAAACGGTCGCCGTTGGGCAGCGTTTCGCTGCGCGCATTGCTGGCGGTCAGCACGCTGAGCCACTCCGGATCGATCGAGCGCGCGAACACCGCGCCCAGCTCATCGCCCGGGCGCACGGGGTCCTCGGCGAAGAATACGCGGTCTCCGCGCCCCGATTCGGCGAACTGCCCCGCCGTCACCTTGGAAAGATCGGAGCGCTGCTCGAAGCGCTCGCGGTATTCGCCGATCTGACGGTAGGCCCAGGGCGACGCGACCAGCGTAAGCGCCGCCACCAGCATCGCAATCGGCACGGCCACCCGCGCCACCGGGCGCAGCCAGTCGGCCAGGGACAAGCCGCTGGCGAACCACACCACCATCTCGGACTCGCGATAGTTGCGTGTTACCGTGGTCAGTACGGCGATGAACAGCGACACGGCCAGGATGGTCGGCAATGCCGTGATGGTGGAAAAGGCCGCCAGGCCGAGCACGACATCGGCGCCGATCGAGCCGCCGGCGGCTTCGCCCAGCAGGCGCACCAGCAGGACGCTCAGCCAGACCACCACCAGCGTGGAAAACACGACGCCAGCGTGACTGGTGATCTCGCTGACGACAGACCGTTTGAATAGAGACATGTGAGAATATGCGGGATAATCGACCGCAACTTACGTGCAATCGGAAAAGCCTCATGGAATTTAGCACACAGACCACTGCCTCCCTGCATCAGATCAAGACTGCGGCCCTGGCCGTCGGCGTCTTCGCCGACGGCGTGCTCAGCGCCGCGGCGGAAGTCATCGACCGCGCCAGCCACGGTGCCGTGGCCGCCGTGGTGAAAAGCGAGTTCCGCGGCCGCACCGGCGGCACGCTGGTGCTGCGCAGCCTGGCCGGCGTCAGCGCCCAGCGCGTGGTGCTGGTGGGCCTGGGCAAGCAGGCCGAATACAACGCCCGCGCGCACGCCAGCGCCGAACAGGCGTTCGCCGCGGCGTGCGTCGCGGCCCAGGTGGGCGAAGGCGTGTCGACCCTGGCCGGCGTGGCCATCGAGGGCGTGCCGGTGCGCGCCCGCGCGCGCAGCGCCGCCATCGCCGCGGGCGCGGCGGCCTACCATTACGATGCGACGTTCGGCAAGGCCAATCGCGACGCCCGCCCCAGGTTGAAGAAAATCGTCCAGGTGGTCGACCGCGCGGCCTCCGCGCAGGCGCAGCTGGGCCTGCGCGAAGGCGCGGCCATCGCCCACGGCATGGAACTGACCCGCACGCTGGGCAACCTGCCCGGCAACGTGTGCACGCCGGCCTATCTCGGCAATACCGCCAAGAAGCTGGCGCGCGAATTCAAGAGCCTCAAGGTCGAGGTGCTCGAACGCAAGCAGGTCGAGGCGCTGGGCATGGGCTCGTTCCTCTCGGTCGCGCGCGGCTCGGAAGAGCCGCTGCGGTTCATCGTGCTGCGCCATGCCGGCAAGCCCGCCAAGAAGGACAAGGCCGGCCCGGTCGTCCTGGTGGGCAAGGGCATCACCTTCGATGCCGGCGGCATCTCGCTCAAGCCGGCCGCCACGATGGACGAAATGAAGTACGACATGTGCGGCGCGGCCAGCGTGCTGGGCACGTTCCGCGCCCTGGCCGAGCTGGAGCTGCCGCTGGATGTGGTGGGCCTGATCGCGGCGTGCGAGAACCTGCCCAGCGGCAAGGCCAACAAGCCCGGCGACGTGGTCACCAGCATGTCGGGCCAGACCATCGAGATCCTCAACACCGACGCCGAAGGCCGCCTGGTGCTGTGCGATGCCCTGACCTACGCCGAGCGCTTCAAGCCCGCGGCCGTGATCGACATCGCCACGTTGACCGGCGCCTGCGTGGTAGCCCTGGGCAACGTCAATAGCGGCCTGTTCTCCAAGGACGACGCGCTGGCCGACGCGCTGCTGGCCGCCAGCCGCCAGTCGCTCGACCCGGCCTGGCGCCTGCCGCTGGACGATGCCTACCAGGACCAGCTCAAGTCCAACTTCGCCGACATCGCCAACATCGGCGGCCCCCCGGCCGGCGCGGTCACGGCGGCCTGCTTCCTGTCGCGCTTCACCAAGGCTTATCCGTGGGCGCACCTGGACATCGCCGGCACGGCCTGGCGCGGCGGCAAGGACAAGGGCGCCACCGGCCGGCCGGTGCCGCTGCTGATGCAGTACCTGCTGGACCAGGCAGGCTGAACGCGGGGCTGGCCGCCATGACGCGCATCGACTTCGCCTTCGGCGCTCCGGACCGCCTGCGCGCGGCCTGCCGCACCGCACGCAAGCGCTTCCAGGCGGGCCAGCGGCTGGTGGTCTACTGCGCCGACGGCGGACGCCTGGCCGCCTTCGACCGGATGCTGTGGGCCCTGGAGGACGTCTCGTTCGTGCCCCATGTGCTGGCCAACGACGCGCTGGCGGCCGACACGCCGGTCCTGCTGACCGCGGGCGACCCCGCCGCCGCCCTGGCGCTGGCCACCACCGGCGACAGCCGCCCCTGGCTGCTGAACCTGGATGACGGCTGCCCGCCCAACTTCGATGGCTACGAGCGCCTGCTGGAAATCGTCTCCGACGACCCGGCCGACCGCCAGGCGGCGCGCCAGCGCTGGCGCGACTATCAGAATGCCGGCCATGCGCTGCACAGCCATGACCTGAGCCGCGCGGGCGAGGCCTGACGGACTCGCCCGCCTTTCCGGGAGGCTGCCATGCCCCACCACTACTCCGACTCCAGCATCCCCACCCTGACCGACCGCGTCGAACCCGGGCTGGGCAGCCCGCAGGCCCCAGCCGCCATACCGCGCCTGTCCGAGCAGGCATCGGCGCCCCCGGTCTCCCACGAGTCCGGGGCGGCCAGCGCGCCCGATACCCCGTTCCAGCCCGGCGACGCCGTGCTGCGCGCGGTGCTGCAAGCCGAGCTGGAGGAAACCCTCACGGCGGCCATCGACGAGGCCGTGGCGGGCATCCGCGCCCGGCTGGATGCCGAACTGCCCGCCATCCTGGCGCGGGTCATGCGCAACGTGCGGCCCGGCTGAACAGGGCCCGGTTTCCGATGGATTTTTCAGGGAACTGTCAGGTAGACTTATCGTCTAAGCTCACGAGGCAAGTTTTTTTGCCGCACATAGGAGTCGTCAATGAACGAAACCCGTCCGTCCCCCTTTAACCGCTCCGGCGCGTATGCCGGCGCCCCGGGCGAAGTCGTCCGGAACAAGGTGCTGCGCAATACGTACTGGCTGCTCGCGCTGTCCCTGGTGCCAACGGTTCTGGGCGCCGCGGTCGGCCTGTACACCGGCATCAACCAGGTCATGGGCGCCAGCCCCGGCCTGAGCGCCATCGTATTCCTGGTGGGCGCCTTCGGCCTGATGTTCGCCATCGAGAAGAACAAGAACAACTCGCTGGGCGTGGTCCTGCTGCTGGCCTTCACGTTCTTCATGGGCGTGATGCTGTCGCGCCTGCTGGGGTTCGTGCTCGGCATGGGCAATGGCGCCCAGCTGGTCATGACCGCATTCGGCGGCACCGCCATCGTGTTCGGGACCATGGCCACGCTGGCCACCACCATCAAGCGTGACCTCTCGGGCATGCAGAAGTGGCTGTTCACCGGCGCGGTGGTCATCCTGGTGGCGGCGCTGGCCAACATCTTCCTGCAGATGCCGGCGCTGATGCTGACCATCTCCGTGCTGGCCATCGTCATTTTCTCGGCCTTCATGCTGGTGGACCTGCAGCGCGTGATCAACGGCGGCGAAACCAACTATGTGTCGGCGACCCTGGCCATCTATCTGGACGTGTACAACGTCTTCTCCAATCTGCTGATGCTGTTGGGAATCTTTGGCGGCGACCGCGAATAAGCATTCCTGCTGCGCATCGAAAAAGGCTTGCCGACGGCAAGCCTTTTTTTTCGCCTCCGGCATACCCGAGGCGGGCCAAGTATTTGATCTATCCGAACAACCATTCGATTGCACTAAACAACAGACGCCCCTGCCCCTCGCACAATGGCGGCACCATCACCACTACGACAGGGGAATCGCCATGTACCTACGCTATGCCCTGGCCGGCGCGCTGACGCTGGCCTGTTCCGGCGTACAGGCCGAGGATTTTCCGGCCCGCGCCATCACGATGATCGTTCCCGCCGCGGCGGGCGGCAATGCCGACATCACGGCCCGCCTGGTCGGGCAGGAAATGAGCAAGCAACTGGGCCAGCCCGTGGTCATCGAGAACCGCGTCGGCGCCGGCGGGCGGATCGGCACCCAGGCCGTGGTGCGCGCCGCTCCCGACGGCTACACCATCGGCTATGCCCACGTCGGCACCCTCGTCCTGCACCGCTTCCTGTTCAAGGAGCAGATGTACGACATCGACAAGGACCTCGCGCCGATCGGGCTGGTGGCGGAAACGCCCAACGTCATCGTGGTCAGCCAGGCCTCGCCCTACCGGACCCTGCAGGACCTGATCGGCGCAAGCAAGGCGCAGCCCGACCGGATCACCATGACCTCGGCCGATCCGGGCACCACCAGCGAAGTGGGCGTGAAGCTGTTCATCGCGCAGACGGGCGCGGGGGTGCGCCAGATTCCGTACAAGGCAACCGCAGCGCAACTGGCCGACCTGCTGGGCGGGCATGTCGACTCCATGATGGAGAACCTGCCGCCGCTGATCGGCAATCTCAAGGATGGCCGCTTGCGGGCGCTGGCGGTCACCACGCGCAAGCGCGTGGCCTCCAACCCGGACGTGCCGACGGTGGCCGAACAGGGCTACCCCGACTACGAGCAAGGCGCCTGGAGCGCCCTGGTCGCCCCGGCCGGCACGCCGCCCGAGGCGCTGGCGCGGCTCAACCAGGCCCTCAATGCGGCGCTGGCCGCGCCGGCGGTATCCGCGGAACTGCGCAGCCGTTCGCAGGAACCCCTGGGCGGCCCGCCCGCCCAGGTGCAGGCGCAGGTCGACAAGGAACTGCCCAAATGGCGCAGCGTGATCCAGGCGGCCAACCCATGACCCGCACCAGCAGGGCGGATTTTTCATGTGCCGCGGCCACCAACCGCTCGGCGTACCGGCGGGTAACGGTGCCGGTGCTGCGCATCGAGGCCGGCGCCGGGCCGGCCGTGCTGCTGATGGCCGGCGTGCACGGCGACGAGTGGGAAGGCCAGGCCGCCCTGCTCGAACTATGGCACGCCCTGCCCGGCCTGCTGCGGCGCGGCACGGTGTACGTGGCGCCGGCGGCCAACGCCGAGGCCAGCCTGGCCGGCACGCGGCTGTCGCCGGCCGACGGCGGCAACCTCAATCGCGCCTTCCTGGGCGCGCCGGCGCGCGGCTATACCGAAGCCGTGGCGCATGCCCTGCAGACGCGCATCCTGCCGCAGGTGCAGTACATGATCGACGTGCACAGCGGTGGCGCTTCGCTGCGCTACCTGCCGGCGACGGTGATCACGCGCTACGGCGACGACCCGTGGGACGAGCGCGTGGCGCGGCTGGCGCGCGGTTTCGGCCTGGCGCGCTGCCTGTTCTTCCGCGGCGTCGAAACCGGCTCCATGCCGGCGGCCGCCAGCCGGCTGGGCGTGGCGCGCCTGAGCGCGGAAATCGGCGGCGGCGCCGAGACGTCCCAAGAGCTGGTAAGGCTGTGCCGCGACGGCATGCTGTCCTGCCTGGCCGGACTGGACATGGTCGACGCACACCATGCCATGCCTGGCCCGCTGGAGGCCTTCCATGACGTGGACGCGCCCCGGGCCAGCATGCGGGCCGATGCGCCCGGCGTCTTCATCCCGTCGGTCGCGCTGGGACAACAGGTCGCCGCCGGCCAGCAAGTCGGCACCCTGTGCGAACCGGCCCGGCCCGATCGGCCGCCGTTGGCGCTGGCCAGCCCGCAGGATGGCACGGTGGTGTGCCTGCGTGCGCTGGCGCGCAGCGACGACGGCGACTGCCTGCTGCAGATCGCCCCCGCCCGTCCTTTCGAAACTCTCTCCACGCTGTACTGATCCATGCTGATGAACCCCTCGCTGTCCCGCCTGCGCTGCCTGCGCTGTTCCCACGCCGTGCCGCCGGGCGACTACCCGGAAGGCTGCCCGCGCTGCCTGGCGGCCGGCTACCCGGCCTCGCTCGCATGCGAATACGAACCGGCCGATACGCAGCCGATGCCGCTGCCGGTCCTCGCGCCGATCACGCTGGGCGAAGGCCGCACGCCCTGCCTCGACGCGCCGGCGCTGGCGCATGCGCACGGGGTGGCGCAAGTCTGGCTGAAATGCGAAAGCGGCAACCCGACGGGCAGCCACAAGGACCGCATGGCTGCGCAACTGGTGTCGCGCGCGGTGCTGGCCGGCACCAAGCGGCTGGCGGCCGCGTCCAGCGGCAACGCCGGCGTGGCGCTGGCGGCCTACGGGGCCGCCGCCGGCCTGCGGGTGGACATCGCCATTGCGCCCACCTGCCCGCCGCGGCAACGCGCCGCCATGGAGCAGTTCGGCGCGCGCCTGCACAGCTTCGCCGACAGCCTGGCGCGCTGGCCCTACGTGGCGACGCTATGCCGCGACGAGGGCGCGTTCGCCGGCACCAACTATCTCAACCCGCCGGTCGGCACCCACCCTTACGGCGTGGAGGGCTACAAGCCGATCGCCGCCGAACTCGCTGCCCAGTGCGACAACCTGCCCACCGACATCATCGTGCCCACGGCCCGGGGCGATCTGCTGTGGGGCATCTGCCTGGGCTGGCAGGCGCTGTTGCGGCGCGGCGCGATCGCGCGGCTGCCGCGCCTGCATGCGGTGGAACCCTATCCCCGCCTGGCGCACGCGCTGGCCGCCGGCGATGCGCGCGGCGTGTGGGAACAGCCGACGGCGCAGTATTCCATCGCCGGCGGCACCGTGACCCTGCAATCGATGCAGGCCCTGGCGCGCAGCGGCGGACGGGCCGTGGATGTCGCGGACGAGCAGGCCGCGCGGGCCCGCGCGGCGCTGGGCGCGCTGGGCATCGCCGCCGAGCTGTCGTCGGCCGCGGCGCTTGCCGCCGTGCCGGCGCTCAAGGCTGCCGGCGCGCTGGACGCCAGGTCGCGCGTGGCGCTGATCCTGACCTCGGACGGGCGGCGCGACTAAACCTGCGCGTCGACGCCGAATTGCTCCACCAGCGGGGCCAGCGCGGCCCGCTGGCAGGTTGCCCAGTACTTGCCGGCGTTCGACAGCGGCCGGCTGCCATGGAGGATCATGTAGCACGCGAAATGCACGTCGGCGTCCAGCGGGCGGAACTCCAGCCCGGCCTGTGCCATGCCCATCGCCGTGGCCGGGTTGGCGATGCCCACGCCGTGGCCGGCCAGCGCCAGTTGGCAGACGGTGGACGAGTACGGCGTTTCGATGGCGGCGTGCGGCGCGATGCCGCGTTGCGCGAACACCGCATCTAGCCGCTTGCGCGAGCCGTCCTCGCGATTGAGCAGCACCAGGGCTGCGTCGGCCAGCTGCGACAGTTCCAGCTGCGCGAAACGCGCCAGCGCATGGCCGCGCGGAAACACCGCCACCGCGCCCAGGCGAGCCAGGCAATGGCCGCGCAGGCCTTGCAGCTCGGACTCGTCGGCCACCAGCGCCAGGTCCAGCTCGCCAGCCACCACCATGTCGCGCAAGGTATTGGAATCGCGCACCTGCAGGTACAGCGGCGTATCGGGATAACGGCCGCGAAAGCGCACCAGCGCCTGCTCGATCACCAGGCCGCTATACGCATGGATGGTACCCACGCGCAAGCGCGGCTGGCCCGCGCCCTTGATGGCGCGGATCTTGCGCCCGAGCGTCTCCAGGCCCAGGCTCTGGCGCCGGATTTCCTCGTACAGCAGATCGGCTTCGGGCGTGCGCACCATGCGCTGCCGCACGCGCTCGAACAGCCGCATCGAGATCGCCGTCTCCAGCGCCGCCAGCGTGGCGCTCACCGTGGCCGGCGAGACGTCGAGCCGGCGCGCGGCCGCGGTCACGCTTTCGGTTTCGTATACGGTGCGGAACGTCTCGACCTGCCTCAGCGTGAAAGTCATGGCGTGGTTCCGCACTGCACTACAGGCGCTGCAGCTCGAGCAGCACCTTGCGCGTGGACAGCGGCCGGCCGGCCAGGTTGGCCTCCAGGCGTTCGCGCAGGTCCCGGCGCAGCGCCGGCTCGATGGCGGGATCGTTGAAATCGGGCTCGGCCTCGTCCAGGCCATAGCCGGTCTCGCGCAGCAGGATCCATTCGAAGCGCCGCAACGCCCCGGCCGCGCGCGAGCCCGCCGACAATTGCGTCAGCGCGGTGTCGTAGGCGTCGTACAGCACCGGATGCGCGTCCTCGCGCGGCAACAGGCGCAGCAGCAGTTCGTTCATGTACCAGGCCGACATGAGCGCCGGGCCGCCCAGCGGCCGCACCCCGGCGATCTCGGCGCGCGTCATGGTCTTGACCTCGCCGGCGCCGCTCCAGGACAGGAGCAGCGGCTGGAATGCCGACAGCACCGGGCGCAACACCGAATAGGGACGCTTGGCGCCCTTGGCCACCAGCGCAATGCAGCCGTACTCGCGCGAGAACGCCTGGACGATCAGCGAGGTTTCGCGCCACGCCGTGGCGTGGAGCATATAGCCGGGAATGTCATGAACGCGCTGCGCGCGTCTACTCATAGCCCAGGTCGCGCAGCGCGCCTTCGCGGTCGGACCAGCCCTTGCGCACCTTGATGTAGATTTCCAGGTGCACGGGCATGTCCAGCAGCTTGGCGATATCCTGGCGCGCCTCCGTGGCGATGCGCTTCATGTGCATGCCGCCCGCGCCCAGCAGGATGGGCCGGTGGCTTTCGCGTTCGACCACCACGCAGGCGGCGATGCGCACTCCCCTCTCGGTTTCTTCCCATTGCTCGATGACCACGGTACAGCCATAGGGCAGTTCGTCGCCGACCAGGCGGAAGATCTTCTCGCGCACCAGCTCGGCCGCGATGAAGCGCACCGGCCGGTCGGTCAGGGTGTCTTCCTCGAACATGGGATCGCCTTGCGGCAAGCCGGCGGCGATCTCGTCGAGCAACTGGTCCAGCTGCTGGCCCTTGGTCGCGCTCACCGGCACGACCGCGTCATAGGCATGCAGCGCCATCAGCTTGCTGACGAACGGGAAGAGCTCGTCGCGGTTCTTCAGGGCGTCGATCTTGCTGACCACCAGGATGCTACGGCGCGACTTGGGCAGCAGGGGCAGCAGCTTGGCGTCGCCTTCGGACCACTTGCCGGCCTCGACCACGTGCACCACGACGTCGACGTCGGCCAGCGCCTGCGTCACGACGCGGTTCATCATGCGATTCATGGCGCCGCCGTGGCGGGTCTGGAAACCCGGCGTATCGACGAACACAAACTGCTCGTGCTCGCGCGTGAGCACGCCATGGATGCGATGGCGGGTCGTCTGGGCCTTGCGCGACACGATCGATATCTTGGTGCCGATCAGCGCGTTGGTCAGGGTGGACTTGCCCACATTGGGGCGGCCGACGATGGCGACAAAGCCGGCGCGAAATTGCGGATTGCTCATTTAACCTCTTGGGCCACTGCCACGGGCAGCGACAATTGCGCGGTCTTGCGGGCCTTGCCCGACTTGCGCGCGGCACGCGCCGCTGGCAGCACGGCCTGGGCCGCCTCCAGGGCGACCTTGGCGGCGGATTGTTCGGCGGCGCGGCGGCTGGCGCCCGGCGCCACGATCTTGATCTCCAGCGCCGGGATGGCGCATTCGACCTCGAATTGCTGGCTATGCGCGGCGCCATGCGTGGCCACCACGGTGTATTGGGGCAGCGCCAGCTTGCGGCCCTGCAGGAACTCCTGCAGCAGCGTCTTGGCATCCTTGCCCAGCGTCTTGGGGTCGACATGCGCCATGACGGGCTGGTACTGGCGCACGATGACCCGGCGCGCGGCCTCGAAGCCGGCATCCAGGAACACCGCGCCGAACAGCGCCTCGACCGTATCGGCCAGGATGGAGGGGCGGCGAAAGCCCCCGCTCTTGAGCTCGCCCTCGCCCAGGCGCAGGTATTGCGACAGGTCCAGCCGCTGGGCGATGTCGGCCAGCGAGGCCTGCTTGACCAGGTTGGCGCGCAGGCGCGACAGGTCGCCTTCGTCCAGCTTGCCGTAGCGCTCGAACAGCATCGCCGCGACGACGAAGTTCAGCACCGAGTCGCCGAGAAACTCCAGCCGCTCGTTATGGCGCGCACCGTGGCTGCGGTGCGTGAGCGCCTGCTCGAGCAGTGCCTTGTCACCGAAGCGGTGATCGAGGCGGGTTTCCAGCGTGGCAAGGGACATAGCGGTCAATGGAAGCGGCCAATGCGGCTCAAATCGCTGAAGTTCATCCAGACAAAAAATGCCTTCCCCACGATATTACCGTCTGGCACGAATCCCCAGTAGCGGCTGTCCGCACTATTGTCACGGTTGTCTCCCATGGCGAAATAATGGCCGGGGGGGACGGTACAGCGCACGCCGTTGCGGGCGTACTGGCAGTTCTGGATGTTGGGAAATTTCCAGATAGGGCCAAAATCCTGCATTTTCTGCTCATCAAGCAGGATTTTATGCTCCACTTCGCCGAGTTTTTCCTTGTACTGCGCAATATAGGACACGCGATCGGGCTCGAAATAATCCCCGTCGCGCTCATGCGGCACCAATTTTCCGTTGATGTACAGCTTCTTGTCCAGGTAGGCCACCTGGTCGCCCGGCAGGCCCACGATGCGCTTGATGTAGTCGACATCCGTATCGACCGGGTAGCGGAACACCACCACGTCGCCACGCTCCAGCGAGCCCGTTTCGATGATCTTGCGATCGATGATGGGTAGGCGGATGCCGTAGCTGAACTTGTTCACCAGGATCAGGTCGCCCGATTGCAGCGTGGGCAGCATGGACCCCGACGGAATGCGAAACGGCTCGACCACGAACGAGCGCAGCACGAACACGAACAGGATCACCGGGAAGAAGCTGACCGCATACTCGATCCACCAGGGCGCGCGGCGCGCCGCGTCGATGGCCTCGCGCCGCTCGCGGCCGGCCTGCTCGGCATCCGTGATGCCGGCGGCATCCACTTGCGCGGCCGCCGCCTGGGCCCGCCGTTCGCGTCGCTTGCGAAACAGCGCCAGATCCAATCCCCAGATAACGCCGGTAATCACCAGCAGTACAAAAAGTATCAGGGCAAAGTTCCAACTCATCGGGTAGGTCGCCTATCTGGTTTTACTTGTCTTCGACTTGCAGGATGGCGAGGAACGCCTCTTGCGGGATTTCCACGCTGCCGACCTGCTTCATGCGCTTCTTGCCGGCCTTCTGCTTTTCCAGCAACTTCTTCTTGCGCGAGATATCGCCGCCATAGCACTTGGCCAGCACGTTCTTGCGCAGCGCCTTGACGTTCTCGCGCGCGATGACCTCCGCGCCGATTGCCGCCTGGATGGCCACGTCGAACATCTGGCGCGGGATCAGGCCGCGCATGCGCGAAACCACCTCGCGCGCCCGGTAGCGCGCATTGTTGCGGTGCGCGATCATGGCCAGCGCATCGACGCGGTCGCCGTTGATCAGCAGATCCACCTTGACCACGTCGGCCGAGCGGTATTCCACGAACTCGTAGTCCATCGACGCATAGCCGCGCGACACCGATTTCAGTTTGTCGAAGAAATCGAGCACGATCTCGGCCAGCGGAATCTCGTAGGTCAGGTGCACCTGACGCCCGTGATAGCTCATGTTGAGCTGGACGCCGCGCTTGTTGTTGCACAGCGTCATCACCGGCCCCACGTATTCCTGGGGCATGAACAGCGTCACCTTGACGATGGGTTCGCGGATATCGGCGATCTTGGCGATTTCCGGCATGCGCGACGGGCTTTCGATGGTCACGACCGTGCCGTCGCGCTGTTCGACCTCATAGACCACCGATGGCGCGGTGGTGATGATGTCCATGTCGAACTCGCGCTCCAGGCGCTCCTGCACGATTTCCATGTGCAGCAGCCCCAGGAAGCCGCAGCGAAAGCCGAAGCCCAGCGCCTGCGACACTTCGGGTTCGAACATCAGCGCGGCGTCGTTGAGCTTCAGCTTTTCCAGCGAATCGCGCAGCTGGTCGTATTCGGAGCTTTCCACCGGATACAGGCCGGCGAACACCTGCGGCTTGACTTCCTTGAAGCCCGGCAGCGGCTCGGCCGCCGGCTTGCCCGCCAGGGTGATGGTGTCGCCCACCTTGGCGTGTTCCAGTTCCTTGATGCCGGCGATGACAAAGCCCACTTCGCCGGCCGACAACTCCGGCCGCGGCTGCGATTTGGGCGTGAACACGCCGATCTGCTCGCACAGATGCGTGGCGTGGGACGCCATCAGCAGGATCTTGTCCTTGGGCTTGAGCACGCCGTTGACGATGCGCACCAGCATGACCACGCCCACGTAGTTGTCGAACCACGAATCGATGATCAGCGCCTGCAGCGGCGCGGACGGATCGCCCTTGGGCGGCGGCACGCGCGCCACGATGGATTCGAGGATTTCGTCGATGCCCATGCCGGTCTTGGCGCTGGCCAGCACCGCCTCGGACGCGTCGATGCCGATCACGTCTTCGACCTCCTGGCGCGCGGCTTCCGGATCGGCCTGCGGCAGGTCCATCTTGTTGAGCACCGGCAGCACTTCCACGCCCAGCTCGATGGCCGTGTAGCAGTTGGCCACGGTCTGGGCCTCGACGCCCTGCGAGGCGTCGACCACCAGCAAGGCGCCTTCGCAGGCCGACAGCGAACGACTGACTTCGTACGAGAAATCGACGTGTCCGGGGGTATCGATCAGGTTGAGGTTGTAGACCGTGCCGTCCTGCGACTTGTACTGCAGGGACGCGGTCTGCGCCTTGATCGTGATACCCCGTTCGCGCTCGATATCCATGGAATCAAGCACTTGCGCGGACATTTCGCGCTCGGCCAGCCCCCCGCAACGGTGGATCAGGCGATCGGCGAGCGTCGATTTACCGTGATCGATGTGGGCAATGATGGAAAAGTTGCGGATATGCTGCATAGTGATTAATTAGGGACAGAGCAAACCGGCGTATCGGTCGGACCGCGCCTTACGCGGGCGAGCCAAAAACGAGGGGGCGCCATGCGCCCCCTCGTTGCGGCAACCAGCCATTTTAGCCGGTTATTGAGCGCTATTTGCTGGCGGGCTGCACCGCGACCCATTGGGTCTGGTCGCCGCGGCGTACCAGCAGGCCGGCGGCCTTTTTCTTGTCCAGGCGCGACACCAGCTTGTTGAACTGGGCCGCGTCCGTGACGTCGGTGTCGTTGACCGCCAGCACGATGTCGCCTTCCTGCAGGCCTGCCTGCGCGGCCGCGCCCTCGGCCACGCGCACCTGCGCCCCGCCCTTGATGCGCAGCTTGCGCTGCGTATCGGACGGCACGTCGACGACGCCCAGGCCCAGGTGGTTCTCGGCCGTCGGCTCGGCCTGCTTGCCCTCGTCCGCGGTCGCGGCGCTGCGATCGGACTTCAGCTCGGCCACCTTGACCGACAGGGTCACGTTGCGGCCCTTGCGCCAGACGTCCATCTTGGCGCTGGTGCCCGGCTTGGTCTCGCCCACGATGCGCGGCAGATCGGACCAGCGCTTGATGGGCTCGCCGTTGAACTTCAGGATCACGTCGCCGGGCTGCACGCCGGCCGACTCGGCCGGGCCTTCGGCCTCGACGCTGCTGACCAGCGCGCCTTCGGCGCGCGGCAGGCCGATGGCGTCGGCCACGTCCTTGCCGACCTCGCCGATCTGCACGCCGATACGGCCGCGCGTCACCTTGCCGGTGGCACGCAACTGGTCGACCACGCGCATGGCCTCATCGATGGGAATGGCCAGCGAAATGCCCATGAAGCCGCCGCTGCGCGAAATGATCTGCGAGTTGATGCCCACGGCCTCGCCCTGCAGGTTCAGCAGCGGCCCGCCCGAGTTGCCCGGGTTGACGGCCACGTCGGTCTGGATGAAGGGCAGGTATTCGCCGGTATCGCGGCCGATGGCGCTGACGATGCCCGCGGTGACGGTGGAGTCCAGGCCGAACGGCGAACCGATGGCCAGCACCCACTGCCCCTTCTTCAGCGTCTTGGGGTCGCCGATGGTCAGCGGCGTCATGTCCTTGGCGTCGATCTTGATCAGGGCCACGTCGGTGCGGTCGTCCGAACCGATCACCTTGGCCTTGAACTCGCGCCCGTCGGTCAGGGTGACGTAGATATCGGTGGCATCGCTGATCACGTGGTTGTTGGTCAGGATGTAGCCATCGGCCGAGATGAAGAAGCCCGACCCCACGCCGCGCGGAATGGTGCGCTCTTCAGGCTGGGGCTGCGGCTGCTTGCGGCGCTGGCCGGGCGCCGGGCCGGGCGGCTGGAAATCGGGGCCGAAGAACCAGCGGAACAATTCGTACGGATCGTTGCCGCCGCCCGGGCCGCCGCGCACCGGCACGGTGGCCGTGGTACGGATGTTGACAACGGCGGGCTCGACTTTCTCGACGATCCCGGTGAAATCGGGTAACGCCACCGCGGGGGGGGCGACCTGCGTCTGCGCCTGGACTTGCGTGCCCGCGGCGGTTACTGCCATGAACGCGACCAGCGCGGCCGCGCCGAAGCGCCGGAAAAAAAGGTTCGACACTGTAATTGCTTTCATAGAGAGCTCCGAAAAGACCCCAGTACCCTTTGCGGGCTTATTGTTGTTTCGCCGCATCCACCGGCACATATTCGGTGGTTTCGGCCAGTTGCTCCAGCGTGCCGGCCGGGACTTCGCCCAGCGCCGTCAGCCAGAAATCGGCGATGCGCGTACCGTAGATATTGATCGCGCCGCGCCGGGCCAGCCCCTCGGGGGGATGCGCGTGCCGGCGCGAATCGTACGGTTCGATGAATACGGAAATGGCGGCCAGGCCATCGGACAGCACCAATTGGTTGACAGTGGCCGGCCCCATGGAGCGCGCCACCTGCAGGACTGCCGAGAACCCCTTGGGCGCCGTGATGCGCCAGCCTTGCGCGGCCAGATCGACCGGCTTCATGACGGGTTCGAGCACACGCCAGTCGCGCGTGCTCCAGCGCGAAGTCAGCATGGCCGGGTCCACGTCGCCGCCCAGGCGGATCGAGGTGAACGACACCTGCTCGACCACCCGGCGCGCGGCGTCCAGCGTCTGCGCCTTCAGCAGCAGGTTGGTGGCCACGTCGGCGCACAGGCGATAACCGTAACGCAGCGCATCGCGCGGCTCGACGGTGATCAGCCGGCATTGGCGATCCGCGACGCGGTGCAACTGCGATTCGGCCCGGATGTGGTAGTTCTCGGCCAGGCCGGCCGGATCGCCCAGCAGCAGGCCGGGGAAGCGGTCGCCGCGGCGCCGCTCCAGCAACACCGTCTTGCGCTCGGGGATGAGGCACTGCACGTCTTCGTTGTGGCGCAGGTATTCGCGCGGCTGGCCGTCGAGGATCTCGAGGCGCTCGCGCTCACCGGTGCCGTCGAGCACGTGCACCAGGCGCGAGGACTGGATCGACTCGCCCTGCTGGTACATGAACACGCCGGCGTAGTCCTGCTTGCGGGCGGCCTGCTGGATGCTGGAGAGCAGCAATACGGGGTCTTCGGGCACCGCCGGCGCGGCAGCCCGGACCGGCCGTGCGTAAATGGCCATCAGGCCCATCAGCACCGCCATGGCCGCCAGGCTGGCCGTCTGTCGCTGTCGCCACGTCATGCGCCCCAATGCGGGCCGGCGCATGTAAAGCAACGGTGTCATCAACGTCCTGCTCCGGCGTCGAAGGATACCTGGCGCACGGCGCTGGGGCCCGCCACCTGGCGATGCGCTTCGAGGTAATCGCGCAGGCCGGCGTCATCGCCCGCGGACGCCGGCGTCGCATCGGCCAGCACCCGGGTTTCACCCGTCGGCGCGCCCGTGAGATAGGGTTGCGCCACCCAGGCCACGGTGGCCACGGCGGCTGCCACGGCCAGCCCGGACAGGCCCAGGCGCAAGGGCGAGCGGCGCCGCGGCGCCGCCACGATGGGCAGCTCGGCCTCCAGCGCGCGGGCCAGGCGGGCCTGGAACTGGGCGCTGGGACTGACTGCGAGATCGGCGTTGCGCAGGGCATCGCCAATCAGATGATATGTATCCCAAGTCTGGCGCCCATGCGGGTGCGACATCTCGGGGAAAAAATCCTCGGACCCTTCGCCGTCCATCCAGGCGGAAACCGACTCCTCCCAGGAGGATTCGGCGGTCAGGGACTTGGCTGCGGTTTGCATGACTGCCACTCCTTACCAGCGACGCTCGGCATCGGTGTCCAGCAAAGGGCGCAACCGACTGGCAATGGCCTCGCGCGCTCTGAATATGCGCGAACGAACCGTGCCAATCGGGCAATCCATGCTCTGGGCGATGTCTTCGTAACTCATACCTTCAATCTCACGCAGGACGATGGCGGTGCGCAATTCCTCGGGCAACTCCTCGATGGCCGCGTTCACCGTCTCGGCGATCTCGCGGGTTGCGGCCATGGATTCCGGCGTGCTTATGTCGGTTAGGTTGTCGGTTTCGTTAAAAGTTTCACCATCTTCGGTTTCAATTGCGTTGGGCGCGCTCGGACGGCGTCCGGACGAGGCCAGCCAATTGCGGGCCGTATTGATGGCGATACGATACAACCAGGTATAGAAGGCGCTGTCCCCGCGAAACTGCGGCAGGGCCCGGTACGCCTTGATAAAGGCTTCCTGCGCGACATCCTCGATTTCGGCCGGATCGCGGATCATGCGCGCCAGCAGGCGGAGGATCTTGCGCTGATACTTCAGGACCAGCAGATCGAAGGCTTTCTTGTCGCCACGTTGTACGCGCGCGACAAGTTCGGCGTCGACATCGCGTTCGCTCATGACGCCTCCCAACTCGTCGCCGCCTGCCCCTGCGCCGCTGTCGCCAGCAGGCGCAGGCGGCGCCAGTGCCCGGGCGGCAATGCCGGCCGCCAGACGGTGCAGATGATTTTGCTATTTGTAACCCGAGACCCCGCCTCGGCGTCAAGCCCAAGCTCCAGGCGCAGCCACAGCGGCCCCTGGCGGACCGCCAGCAAGCGTGCTTGCACCCAGCCACGCCCGCCCAGCACGCGCCAGCCGCCCGGCACGGGCGCCGCGCACAGGGCCGGCGCGCCGCCGCGGCTGCCACGCAGCCACAGCAGCCCGCCCAGCCCGCCCGCGGCGACAGCCAGCATGCCCGCGGACAGCGGCGCCAGCCATTGCAGTTGAACGAGCGCCACCGCCGCGCTGCCGGCAGCCGCCAGCACGGCCAGCCACCCCAGCGCCACCGCCAGGGCCGGCACCCTCACCGGCAAGCGCAGATGCCAACGGTTATCGAAAATACCGCCGTCCGGGTTCAACTCAGACCCGACGAACGGCCATCGAACCGTTGGTGCCGCCAAACCCGAACGAATTCGACAGGCCGATCTCGATCTTCATGGGCCGCGCCTCGTTGGCGCAGTAATCCAGGTCGCACTCCGGATCCTGGTTGAAGATGTTGATGGTCGGCGGCGAAATCTGGTTATGGACGGCCAGGGTCGTGAATACGGCTTCGATCCCGCCAGCGGCGCCCAGCAGGTGCCCGGTCATGGATTTGGTCGAATTCACCACCAGCTTGGAGGCATGGTCGCCGAAAGCCAGTTTCAACGCGTCGGTTTCGTTCTTGTCGCCCAGCGGCGTGGACGTGCCGTGCGCATTGACATAGGAAACCTCGTCGGCATTGATGCCGCCGTTGCGCAGCGCATTGAGAATGCCGCGGCGCGGGCCGTCCTTGTCGGGGGCGGTGATATGGTGCGCGTCGGAGCTCATGCCGTAGCCGGCCAGTTCGCCGTAGATGCGCGCGCCGCGCTTCTTGGCATGCTCGTACTCTTCGAGCACCAGCACGCCGGCGCCTTCGCCCAGCACGAAACCATCGCGGTCGCGGTCCCAGGGACGCGAGGCGGTGGTCGGATCGTCGTTGCGCGTCGACAGCGCGCGCATCGCGGCAAAGCCGCCGATGCCCAGCGGCGAGACGGTCGATTCGGCCCCGCCGGCAAGCATGACATCGGCATCGCCGTATTCGATCAGGCGCGCGGCATCGCCGATGCAATGCAGGCCGGTGGTGCACGCGGACACGACCGCGTAGCTCGGGCCCTTCATGCCATAGGCGATGGAGAGCTGGCCGGAAATGAGATTGATCAACGACGCAGGCACGAAGAACGGCGAAATGCGGCGCGGTCCCTTGGCCAACATCTCGGTCTGGGTTTCTTCGATGCGCGGCAGGCCACCGATGCCCGACCCCACGATCACGCCAATGCGCTCGGCATTGGTTTCGGTGACCTCAAGGCCGCAATCGCGCCACGCCTGCATGCCGGCGGCCAGGCCATAATGGATGAAGGTATCCATCTGGCGGGCTTCTTTGGCGGGCATGTACTGGGTGACGTCGAAATCCTTGACCTCGCCGGCGATGTGCGTCGTCAGCGGGGTAGGGTCGAAACGGGAGATGCGGCTGATGCCGGAACGTCCGTTGACGATATTGTCCCAGGCGCTGGCAATGTCGTTGCCCACGGGGCTAACGATACCCAGGCCGGTGATGACGACTCGTCGCTTCACGGAAGACTCCTCAAACAGACAAAATAAAGGCGGTTTTCGGGAAGCACTGCGCGCGCGGACCGCAAGACCACGGGAAGGCCGTTACTTCCTCCCCGCACGCGGACCGCACGGCATTCCTGAAACCGCCCCGATTCCCGGCGCCGCCCCGAAGTGTTCGATCCGGGCGCGCGGGAGGATACAGGCTTTAGCTTACTGCTTACCGTGCGAATTGATGTAGTCAATCGCTTGCTGCACGGTAGTGATCTTTTCGGCCTCTTCGTCGGGGATCTCGGTCTCGAATTCGTCTTCGAGCGCCATGACCAGTTCGACCATGTCGAGCGAATCGGCACCGAGGTCGTCAAGGAAGGAGGACTCGTTCTTGATCTCGGCTTCGTTCACGCCAAGTTGTTCAGCGACGATCTTCTTGACGCGCTGTTCGATGCTTTCCATGCAGATCTCCAATTGGGAAAAATCCCGCGAATTATAGCCAAGCGTAGAGGAATGCAAACGCCAGGCCGTGACAAAAATAACACCGCATCCGTTCCGGCCCCTACCGGGCCGCTATCCAGGTGCGCGGCGTTTCCACAGAAACGCGCGGCTGGGCTTGGATGGGCCGCGCCGCGCGCTTCTCACTATTGCATATACATGCCGCCGTTGACGTGCAGCGTGGTACCGGTAATGTAACCCGCCTGCGGCCCGGCCAGAAAGGCGACCGCATGGGCGATGTCGGCGGGCGCGCCCAGGCGGCCCAGCGGAATCTGCTGCAGCAGCGCCGCCGTCTGGTCTTCGCCCAGGATACGCGTCATATCGGTATCGATAAAGCCGGGCGCCACGCAGTTGACGGTGATGTTGCGGCTGCCGAGCTCGCGCGCCAGCGCCCGCGCCATGCCCGCCACGCCGGCCTTGGCGGCGGCGTAGTTGGCCTGGCCAGCGTTGCCGCTTGCGCCCACCACCGACGTGATATTGATGATCCGGCCCCAACGCGCCTTCATCATGCCGCGCAGCACGGCGCGCGACAGGCGGAAGACCGCCGCCAGGTTGGTATCGATGAC
Source organism: Bordetella bronchiseptica (assembly GCF_900636925.1). Taxonomy (NCBI): domain Bacteria; kingdom Pseudomonadati; phylum Pseudomonadota; class Betaproteobacteria; order Burkholderiales; family Alcaligenaceae; genus Bordetella; species Bordetella bronchiseptica. The sequence continues at coordinate 1,338,016 of NZ_LR134326.1, read as the reverse complement.
GGCCGACCAGTCGTCGTCCTTCATGCGCATGGCCAGCGTGTCGCGCGTGATGCCGGCGTTGTTGACCAGGATGTGCGGGCCGCCGCCATCCTTGCCAAGCTGCTCGATCAGCGCCTCGCAGGCCTGGGCATCGGTCACGTCCAGCACCACGCCCCGCCCGCCCTGGGCGGCCAGCGCCTCGGTGATGGCCTGGGCGCCCGCCTCGGACGTGGCCGTACCGACCACCGTGGCGCCGCGCGCCGCCAGTTCCTGGGCTATGGCGCGGCCGATGCCGCGCGTCGCGCCGGTCACCAGCGCGATCTTGCCCTGCAGTTCCGTGGAGGTATTTTCCATGTCAGTTCCCGTTTACAGCCGCCAGCGCCGCTTCCAGCGAGGCCGGGTCGGTGATGGCGATGCCCGTCAGGTCGGCATCGATGCGTTTGGTCAGGCCGGTCAGCACCTTGCCCGGACCGCATTCGATCACGTGGGTGACGCCAAGTTCCTTCATGGCGCGCAGCGTCTCGACCCAGCGTACAGGATGCCATGCCTGGCGCACCAGCGCGTCGCGGATGGCCGCCGGTTCGGCAGGCGTGGCGACGTCGACATTGTTGAGCACCGGCACTTGCGGCGCAGACACCGCCACGCCGGCCAGCGCGCCCTGCAGCACCTCGGCGGCGGGCTTGAGCAGGCTGGAGTGAAACGGCGCCGACACCGGCAGCAACAGCGCGCGCTTGGCGCCGGCCGCCTTGGCGGCTTCGCAGGCGCGCTCGACCGCGGCCTTGTGGCCCGCGATGACGACTTGTGCCGGCGCATTGAAATTGACGGCCTCGACCACTTCGCCCTGGGCAGCCTGCTGGCAGGCGGCACGCACGGCGTCGTCGTCCAGGCCGAGCACCGCCGCCATGGCGCCGGCGCCCACCGGCACCGCGGCCTGCATGGCGTCGGCGCGCACGCGCACCAGGCGCACGGCATCTTCCAGCGCCAGCGCGCCGGCGGCCGTCAGCGCGGCGTATTCGCCCAGGCTATGGCCGGCCATCACCTCGGGCATGGGCCCGCCCGCCGCGCGCCAGGCGGCAAAGCAGGCCGCACCGGCGGTCAGCATGGCCGGCTGGGTGTTGGTGGTGAGATTGAGTTGCTCGGCCGGGCCTTGCGCCATCAGGGCGCCCAGGTCCTGGCCCAGCGCGGCGCTGGCACGCGCCACGACGTCGGCCACGGCGGCATTGCCGGCCCATGCATCGAGCATGCCGACAGATTGGGAGCCTTGACCGGGAAAGACAAACGCCAGCTTCATGATTGTCCCTAGACAGAATTCGGTATGGAGGAATGGCGGCGTGCGCGGTCGCGCACAGGCGCGCGCAGCGCGCCCTTCCGCCTACATGCGGGCCAGCACGGAGCCCCAGGTGAAGCCGCCGCCCACGCCTTGCATGAGTACCAGCTGGCCCGGCTTGACGCGCCCGTCGCGGCGCGCGACATCCAGCGCCAGCGGCACGCTGGCCGCCGAGGTGTTGGCATGCTGGTCCACGGTGATGACGACCCGTTCGGTCGGCACGCGCAGCTTGCGCGCCAGGAAATTCAGGATGCGCACGTTGGCCTGGTGCGGGATCAGCCAATCGATATCGTCGACCTCGACGCCAGCCTCGGCGCAGACATCGCGCGCCGAACGGTCGAGCACCGTGACCGCCTGCTTGAACACCGCCTGGCCGTCCATGCGCAGGAAGGGATCGCCGGTGACGTCCCCGTACGCGACGTTGCCCGCGGCGCAGAGAATCTTGGTCTGGCTGCCATCGGCATGCAGGTGCGCGGCCAGGATGCCCGGCTCGTCGGCCGCCTTGAGCACGACGGCGCCGGCGCCATCGCCGAACAGCACGCAGGTGCCGCGGTCGTTCCAGTCGAGAATGCGCGAGAAGACTTCGGCGCCGATCACCAGCGCGCAGCGCGCGCGGCCGGCGCGAATGAAGCTGTCGGCGGTGGTCATGGCGTAGACGAAGCCGCTGCAGACGGCCTGCACGTCGAAGGCCGCGCCGCCCTTGGCGCCCAGGTTGGCCTGCACCAGGCAGGCCGTGCTGGGGAAGACGTAGTCCGGCGTCGACGTGGCGACGATGATCATGTCGATCTCGTCGGCCTGCACCCCGGCGTCGTCCATGGCGCGGCGCGCCGCCTCGGTGGCCAGCTGGCTGGTGGTCACGCCACGCTCGGCCAGGTGGCGCTGCCGGATGCCGGTGCGCTCGACGATCCACTCGTCGGACGTGGAAATTTGCCGCGTCGCCAGCTCGGCGGCCAGATCGTCGTTGGTGACGACGCGTTCGGGAAGGTAGCCGCCCGAACCGGCGATCTTGGCGTATTTCATAGCTTTTTCCATCAAGCGGTGTCCCCAGCCGCGCCGGGCGCGACGGCCTCGCCCGATTGCACGCGCTGGGTTATCTGCGCAACAGTCTGCGCCGTGCGCTCGAGCAGTTTACTCGCCACGGCTTCGCGTGCGCGCTGCAGCGCGAAACCGAACGCGTACGCATCGGCTGAACCGTGGCTCTTGATGACCACGCCGCGCAGGCCAAGCAGGGCCGCGCCATTGTAGCGGCGGTTGTCTACCCGGTTGCGCAGGCGGTTTAGCACCGGCTTGGCGAAGGCGCCAGCCAGCAGGGTAATGAAATTGCGCTTGAACTCTTCGCGGATGACGCTGGACAGCATCTTGGCCAGCCCTTCGACGGACTTCAGCACGACATTGCCGACAAAGCCGTCGCAGACGACCACGTCGACCGTGCCCTTGAAGATGTCGTTGCCTTCGACGTTGCCGTAGAAGTTGAGCGGACTGGCGCGCAGCAGCTCGGCGGCCTCCTTGACCACCTCGTTGCCCTTGATGATCTCTTCGCCGATGTTGAGCAGCCCCACCGTGGGCCGGTCGCGATGATCGACCGCCTGGGACAGGGCCGCGCCCATGATGGCGAACTGCAGCAGGTGCTCGGCCGAGCAGTCGACATTGGCGCCCAGGTCGAGCACGGTCGTGGCGCGGCCGGTCTGGTTGGGGATGGACGTGGCAATGGCCGGACGGTCGATGCCATCCAGCGTCTTGAGCACGTAGCGGGAAATCGCCATCCAGGCGCCGGTATTGCCGGCCGAGATGCAGGCGTCGGCGCGGCCGTCCTTGACCGCCTGCGCCGCCAGGCGCATGGACGAGTCTTTCTTGCGGCGCAACGCGACCTCGACCGGGTCGTCCATGGAGACGACTTCGGTCGCGGGCACGATGTCCAGGCGATCGCGCGGCGCATCGCGCCGCTCGGCCAGGGCCGCCTCGATCGCGTCGGGAAGCCCGACCAGCAACAGCCGGGTATCCGGAAATTGCCGGGCGAACTCGATCGCGGCCGGAATCGTGACGGGCAGGCCGAAGTCACCGCCCATGCAGTCTATAGCGATGCGTATCACGGGTGCCAGGTCAGCGTTCTGCCCAGGAGGTCCGGTTCGCGAGTTCGGCCGCGGCCTTATTCGTCAGCCTTGGTCTTCAGGACCTTGCGGCCACGGTAGAAGCCATTGGGGCTGATATGGTGGCGCAGGTGGGTTTCGCCGGTGTTGGGCTCGATGGCCGTTGCCGGGTTGACCAGAAAATCGTGCGAGCGGTGCATGCCGCGCTTGGACGGGGACTTCTTGTTTTGTTGAACAGCCATGATGACTCCTAGAAACGGGCCGCATTGTACGCGATCCGACCCGAGTTGATCTCAATCCTTGTGCTTCAGTTGCTCAAGCACCGCAAAAGGCGACGGACGCTTGACAGCGGGCTCTTGGGAAGCCTCGCCGGACTCGGCCTGCGCACCCGGACAGACATCATGCCGGGGCACATAGGGGACGCTCAGAATCAGCTCGTCCTCAACCTGGGCCAACAGGTCGAAATTGTGCGAACCCACCACCTTTTCAGGCAGGTCGTCCGCGAAATCTTCATCTTGCGTCTCGCTCAGGTCTTCGTCGAGGTCTTCCTCGGACTTGACCAGTTGCAGCGCCACCGTGTTGTCGACTGGGTAGACGAACGGCTGGTTGCAACGCTGGCACACCAGCATCGGCGCCGCCCGCACCCGCAACCGCAGAAGCGGCTGCCCGGATATCGGGTGGCCGGTGCGGCTGCTGCCCTGCCCCGTCCCGCCCTCGACCGCCCAGCGCGCCAGGCCCGCCTCGCCGCCAGGCTGCTCGGGCAGCCCCTCCATGAAGCGCGCAAGCCGCACCAGGGGAACCGAGCCCTCCAGCCGCTTGGCCTGCCGCGCAAACATGAACGCATCAATGTGGCTTTGTGCATTTTGCGCGTCCGTCCCGCTACCCATAGCCTCACCGTCAGGCGCGCCCTGCGTAGTGCTCATATCGAACTTCCTGCAAAAATGCCGCAAAACATTGGATAATACCGTGGCTTACTGAACATCGTCAAATAACGCATGCCCGCCATCCCTCCAAAGCTGATCCTCGCATCGAGCTCGCGCTATCGCCGCGAGTTGCTGTCCCGCCTGCGCCTGCCGTTTACCGCCATTTCGCCCGATGTGGACGAAACGCCACAGCCTGGCGAAGCGCCCGCCGACCTGGCGCTGCGCCTGTCGGTCGCCAAGGCGATGGCCGTGGCCGCCACCCACCCGGGCAGCGTGGTGATCGGCTCGGACCAGGTCGCCACCGTCGACGGCGACCCCATCGGCAAGCCGGGCGGGTTCGAGCGCGCCCGCGAACAATTGCGCCGGCTGTCCGGGCGCGCCGTGGAATTCCACAGCGCCATGGCCGTCACCGACGGCGTGCACACGGAAACGGCGGATATTGTCACGCTGTGCCGTTTCCGCACGTTGACCGATGCGGCCATCGACGCCTACCTGCGCGCCGAGGAACCCTACGATACCGCAGGCAGCGCCAAGGCCGAAAGCCTGGGCATCGCGCTGATGGACAGCATCCGGAGCGACGACCCCACCGCCATCATCGGCCTGCCGCTGATCGCGCTGACGCGCATGCTGGGCCGCTTCGGCCTGGATCCGCTGACGGGCCATCCGGCATGAGCGGCGCCCTGCACCTGATCCCGGTCGGCCTGGGCGATGCGCCGCCGGAGCGCTGGCTGCCGGCCGACGTGCGCGCGCTGGCGGGCCGGCTCGACACCTATATCGCCGAGAACGCCAAGACGGCGCGCGCCTTCCTGAAGCTGCTGGGCACCGTGCGGCCGCTGCAGGAAATCACCATCCACACCCTGACCGACGCCGTGCCGGCCGGCCAGATAGAACAATGGCTGGCGCCGCTGCGCGGCGGCGCCGAAATCGGCCTGGTGTCGGAGGCCGGCTGCCCCGCCGTGGCCGACCCCGGCGCGAAGGTGGTGGCGGCGGCCCATCGCCTGGGCCTGGCCGTGCGCCCCTGGGTCGGCCCCTCGTCCATCCTGCTGGGGCTGATGGCCAGCGGCCTGGACGGCCAGCGCTTCGCCTTCCACGGCTACGCGCCGGTCGACCCGGCCGAGCGCGCCCGGCAACTGCGCGCCTGGGAGCAGCACTCCGCCCGCCACGACCAGACCCAGATCCTGATCGAAACCCCCTACCGCAACGGCGCCATGTTCGCCACCCTGCTGGCGGCGCTGCGCCCCGACACCCGCCTGTGCATCGCGCGCGCGCTCACTACCGGGGACGAACTGGTGCAAACGCGCACCATCGCCGACTGGAAGAGGCAGCCGGCGCCCGAGCTGGACAAGAAGCCCACGCTGTTCCTGTTCCTGGCCCGCTGACATGTCCTGGATCACCCGCGCCGCGCCGATCGCCTGCCTGCTCGCCCTGGCCGGTTGCGCCGCGCGCGGCCCGGCCGGGCTGGACCTGGACACCTCGATCACGGCTGTCAGCCAGAGCAGCCGCGTGCGCGCCGTCGTGCTGCACTACACCAGCACGGGCAACGAGAATTCGCTGAAGATCCTCTCCGAGCGCAAGGTCAGCGCGCACTACCTGATTACCGACACGCCGCGCCCGCGCGTCTACCGCCTGGTGGACGAGACCCGCGCCGCCTGGCATGCCGGCATCAGCGCCTGGTACGGCCAATCGACCATGAACAGCACGTCGATCGGGATCGAGCTGGTCAACCCCGGCTGGACCAATAGCGAGGGAAACTGGACGCGCGGCGGCCATGGCGATACCGACAGCCGGCACTGGGCGCCCTACTCCGACGCGCAGATCGAAACCCTGATCGTGCTGTTGCGCGACATCGTGGCGCGGCACGGCATCGCGCCGGAGAACATCGTTGGCCACAGCGACATTGCCCCGCAGCGCAAGGTCGACCCCGGCCCCCTGTTTCCATGGCAGCGGCTGGCGCAGGCGGGCCTGGGCCGCTGGTACGACGAGGCCGGCGCGGCCGCCCACCTGGCCCGCCTGCAGGCCGAGGGCATACCGGACATTGCCTGGTTCCAGGGCCAATTGGCCCGCCTGGGATACGCCACGCCGCAATCCGGCGTGCTCGATACGGCCACCCGCAACGTGCTGGCCGCGTTCCAGATGCACTATCGGCCAGCGCGCCACGACGGCCAGCCCGACGCCGAGACCGCCGCCATCATGCTGGCGCTGCGCTAACGGGCGGCGCCGCGGCGCCGCCACCAGGCCGCCACCCGCCATCCCAGCAGCAGGGCCAGCACCGAGCCATAGAGCAGCGGCTGCTGCAGATCGTTCTTGCCGGCCTTGTGCCACCAGAAGTGCAGGATGGCCAGCAGGCCGATGGCATAGACCGCCCGGTGCAGGACCTGCCAGCGCTTGCCCAGCTTGCGCATGGCCCACTGGGTCGAGGTGGCCGCCAGCGCCGCCATCAGCACGAACGCGGCAAAACCCACGGTGATGAATGGCCGCTCGCCCACATCCTGCAGCATGGACACCGGATCCAGGCCGCGATCCCACCATACCCAGGCCAGGAAATGCAGGCTGCCGTAGAAAAACGCAAACAACCCGCACATGCGACGCAGCCGCACCAGCGCGGGCTGGCCGGTCAACCGCCGCAGCGGCGTGATCGCCAGGGTGACCAGCAGGCACACCAGCGTCCAGGTGCCGGAGGACCGGGTCAGGAATTCGACGGGGTTGGCGCTCAGGCCGTCGTTGGCCCCCAGCCAGAACCAGCGCGCGAAAGGCAGCAGGCCGGCAACGAACAGCAGCGGCTTGATGCGCCCGATCGCGCGGGCTGTCAGGGGGGCGGCCGGCACGGCCCGCGCGGCGGCGCTCGCCTTGATCGCGTCATCGGCCATGGGGACCTCAGTAGTTGGCCCGCAGGTCCAGGCCCTGGTAGAGGCTGGCGACCTGCTCGGCGTAGCCGTTGAACATCAGGGTTTTGCGCTTGGGGCTGAACAGGCCGTCTTCGCCGATGCGCCGCTCGGTTGCCTGGCTCCAGCGCGGATGCGGCACATCCGGATTGACATTGGCGTAGAAGCCGTACTCTTGCGGCGCGGCGTTCATCCAGGAGCTGACCGGCTGTTTTTCCACCAGCCGGATGGCCACCAGCGACTTGGCCGACTTGAAACCGTATTTCCAGGGCACGGCCAGGCGCACGGGCGCGCCGTTCTGGTTGGGCAAGACCTTGCCGTAGACGCCGAACACCAGCATCGTGAGCGGGTGCAGGGCTTCGTCCAGCCGCAGCGCCTCGACGTACGGCCAGTCGAGCACGCTGGAACGCACGCCCGGCATGGTGTCGCGCTGCACCGCGGTGACGAACTCGACATACTTGGCGTTGCCGGTGGGTTCGACCCGCTGCAGCAGCGTCGACAGCGAATAGCCCACCCACGGAATCACCATGGACCAGCCCTCGACGCAGCGCAATCGGTAGATGCGCTCTTCCATGGGCGCCAGCTTGAGCAGATCGTCGATGGCGTAGACGCCGGGCTTGCCGACCTCGCCTTCGATCGCGATTTCCCACGGCCGGGTACGCAACCGGCCCGCGTGGGCGGCCGGATCGCCCTTGTCGAGGCCGAATTCGTAGTAATTGTTGTAGGTGGTGACGTCCTTGAAGGACGTGGGCTTGTCCACCACCGCATAGCGGGAATTGGGCGCGCCCGGCAAGGCGGCATCCTGTGCGAAGGCCGCGCGCTGCGCCCAGCCGGGCAGGCCCAGCGCCGCGGCGGCCAGGCCGGCGCGCGCAATCCAGTCGCGCCGTCCCTGCCAGACCGTCTCGGGCGTGATCTGCGACGACGGGATATCAGAGGGCTTGCGTATCAGCATGGAGATCTCCGGTGTAGGCGGGCATGCCGCCCGCTCTTACCCAAATAGACGGTGGCGTGCGCCGCGCTATTCCGTCGCCGGGCGACGGCAGCGCGCGCATGGCGCCGATCCAGGTAAGACAGCGCACCGCGCCGGCCGTTCCCGCAGCCGGATCGCCTACACGCTCTCGATGCGGCCCGGCGAGCGCGCCAGCAGCCATTCGCGCAACACGGCCACGCTGTCGACCACCGCCTGCGGGGCACAGGCCTCCAGCTCCGCCAAGGTATGGGCGCCATAGGCGACACCCAGGCCGTGCACGCCGGCGTTGGCCGCCATCTGCAGGTCGTGCGAGGTATCCCCCACCATCACCACGGCGTCGGCCTCGTGCCCGAGCTCGTGCATGAGTTCCTGCAACATCGCCGGGTGGGGTTTGCTGAAGGTTTCATCGGCCGTGCGGGTGGCGTCGAACAGCGGCCCGAGCCCGGTGGCGGCCAGGGCCCGGTTCAGCCCGACGCGGCTCTTGCCGGTGGCGACCGCCAGGCGGACGTCCTGGCTGGCCAGGTCGGCCAGCAGTTCGCGCACGCCTTCGAACAGGCGCAGCTCCGGGTCGCGCAGCAGGTAGTGGGTCCGGTAGCGCTCGAGAAAACGCGGCACCATGGCCTGCGTCAATTCGGGCACGGCCCGGCGCAGCGCGCTTTCCAGCGACAGGCCGATCACCCAGCTGGCCGACGACGCCGACGGCACAGGCAGGTCCAGATCGCGGCAAGCCCCCTGTATGGCCGCCACGATACTGTGAGTGGAATCCATCAAGGTTCCATCCCAATCGAATACCACCAACGAATAACCCATGGTCAGGCCGTCTCCAGTTGTTTCAACAGCTTGAGGCAGGCGGGCGGCAGGTCCGCCGTCAAGCGCAAGGTTTCTCCCGTGAGGGGGTGAGGCAGCGTCAGCTGGTGTGCGTGCAGGAACATGCGTCCGAACCCGCGCCGCGCGAACGCGGCCCGGGTTTCATCCGTCCCGTATTTATCATCGCCGACGATGGGAAAGCCGCTGGACGCCAGATGCACGCGGATCTGGTGGGTGCGGCCGGTGCGCAGCTCGGCGTCGACCAGACTGTAACCGCCAAAACGCTTCCTGAGCGTGACAATGGTGTGGGCGGCCTGCCCCGCCTGGTCGACCCGTACGCGGCGCTCGCCGGACTGGGTGGTCCATTTGGTCAGCGCCAGGCGGATGTGCTGGCGGTCGTTGACCCAGTCGCCCTCCACCAGCGCCAGATAGTGCTTGTCGCCCTTGCCTTCGCGCAGCATGGCGTGCAGCGCCAGCAGGGCGCTGCGTTTCTTGGCGAGCATCAGCAGGCCGGAGGTCTCGCGGTCCAGGCGGTGCACCAGCTCCAGGAAGCGGGCCTGCGGACGGGCGGCCCGCAACTGCTCGATGACGCCGAAGGACACGCCGCTGCCGCCATGCACCGCCACGCCGGCCGGCTTGTCGATGACCAGCAGCGCATCGTCTTCGTACACGACGGGAAATTCCGCGCCGGGAACCGGCCTGGCCGCGCCCGGGTCGGGCAGGCGCAGCGGCGGTACCCGTACGACGTCCCCCTCGACGAGGCGGTATTCGGCCGAGATGCGTCCCTTGTTTACCCGCACTTCACCGCCGCGGATGGCCTTGTAGATATGGCTCTTGGGGACGCCCTTGCACAGCCTGAGCAGGAAATTATCGATGCGCTGGCCATCGTGCTCGGGGCCGATTGCCAGCATGCGGACAGCGGGTGGCGTGGTGCCAGGGGAAGTTTCTTTGCGCATTGCGGAAAGCGACATATAATCGGGACAGCCTTAAGGGGCTGAACAGCCGCCTGGCGTTGAGATGCAATATTCGTTAGCGTCTCCGTCGGACGCGCAGGCCGCATTGTACTGCCTGCTCGTTCAGCTCCGGGGTCTCTTGGTCGCCGGCGCAAGCGCGGCCTGTCGGACGGTGGTGTGGCACGATGCCCGCCTTCCTGGCAGCCCCCTTGCAAGCCGCAAGCGTCTCTGAAGCAACGCAAGAATCGTCGCAGATTTAAATAAAGCACCAGGTGCGTACGGGTACCCAATCCCGCCGCAACTGACGTTCACAGCACTCATCCGTCAACCACTCAGTGAAGCTGACCCTCCTGCTGCCCGAACCCCGTGCCCTACGGCACGACGTGCCCGCCTGACCCGCGGCGGATACGCCTGGGCGGCCGCCCAGGTACGGTCCGCATTCTCTTGCCCGCTTCAGTCCGCAGCCCGAGTGACCCGAGGTCACGCGCCGATATCGGCGCGTCATGACAACGGAGAACACCACTCATGAAGCGCATGCTGTTTAATGCGACGCACCAGGAAGAACTGCGCGTTGCAATCGTCGACGGTCAGAAACTGATCGATCTCGACATCGAGACTGCCGGTCGCGAACAACGCAAAGGCAACATCTACAAAGGCGTCATCACCCGCATCGAACCCGGCCTGGAAGCCTGCTTCGTCAACTACGGCGAAGACCGCCACGGCTTCCTGCCGTTCAAGGAAGTCGCGCGCAGTTTCTTCAAGGAAGGCGTGGACGTGCGCACCGCACGCATCCAGGACGCCCTGCGCGAAGGCCAGGAGCTGATCGTCCAGGTCGAGAAGGAAGAGCGCGGCAACAAGGGCGCCGCCCTGACCACGTTCATCTCGCTGGCCGGCCGCTACCTCGTCCTGATGCCGAACAACCCGCGCGGCGGCGGCGTATCGCGCCGCGTCGAAGGCGAGGACCGCCAGGAACTGCGCGACACCATGGAGCAGCTCGATGTCCCCCAGGGCATGAGCATCATCGCGCGCACCGCCGGCATCGGGCGCAACGTCGACGAACTCCAGTGGGACCTGTCCTATCTGCTGCAACTCTGGACCGCCATCGACGGCGCGGCGCGCGACAATGCCGCCCCGATCCTGATCTACCTCGAGTCCAGCCTCGTCATCCGCGCGATCCGCGACTATTTTTCGCCCGAGATCGGCGAAATCCTGATCGACACCGACGAAATCGCCGACCAGGCCACCGCCTTCATGAGCGTGGTCATGCCGGACAACGTCCAGCGCGTCAAACGCTACCGCGACGACATCCCGCTGTTCTCGCGCTTCCAGATCGAACACCAGATCGAAACCGCGTACTCGCGCACCGTGCAGCTGCCCTCGGGCGGCGCGGTGGTCATCGACCACACTGAAGCCCTGGTTGCCGTGGACGTGAACTCGGCCCGCTCCACGCGCGGCGCGGACATCGAGGAAACCGCGCTGCGCACGAACCTGGAAGCCGCCGAGGAAGTGGCCCGCCAGTTGCGCCTGCGCGACCTCGGCGGCCTGATCGTGATCGACTTCATCGACATGGAGGACAGCAAGAACCAGCGCGCCGTCGAACAGCGCCTGCGCGATGCCCTGCATTTCGACCGCGCCCGCGTCCAGATGGGCAAGATCTCGCGCTTCGGCCTGATGGAGCTGTCGCGCCAGCGGCTGCGTCCGGCGCTCAACGAAGGCTCGCACATCACTTGCCCGCGCTGCAACGGCACCGGCGTGATCCGCGACGCCGAGTCCAGCGCCCTGCACGTGCTGCGCCTGCTGCAGGAAGAAGCCATGAAGGAAAACACCGCGGCGGTGCACGCCCAGGTGCCGGTCGACGTGGCCACCTTCCTGCTGAACGAAAAGCGCGCCGACATCACCAAGATGGAAGCCCGCCTGAAGGTCAACCTGGTGCTGATTCCCAACAAGCACCTGGAGACGCCGCACCACCATATCGAACGCCTGCGCCACGACGATCCGCGCCTGGAAGAAACCAAGACCAGCTTCGAGCTGGCCGAGGCCCCGGCCACCGACCTCACCTGGCAGCCGCGCGAGCACGAGATCAAGGCGCGCCCCGAAGCGCTGGTCAAGGGCATCACGCCCGCGCAGCCAGCCCCGGTGTCCACGCCCGCCCCCGCCAAGGCGCCTGCCGCCGCGGCGGCCACCCAGGGCGGACTGGGCGGCTGGTTCAAGCGCCTGACCTCCTGGCTGGGCGGCAGCGCCGAACCGGCCAAGACCGAAACCAAGTCCGAAGACGAAAAGCGCGGCGCGAACCGTGCGCGGCGCGCCCACGACGGCCAGGACCGCCGCGGCGAACGCCACGGCTCGGACCGCAACCGCCATCGCCGCAATGAGCCCCGCGGCGACCACGCCGAGAGCGGCGACGCGCGTCATCACGTGCGCGGCGGACGACGCCAGGAAGAGCGCGGTGAACGCGGCGAGCGTGGCCAGAAGGAAGCCCGGACCGAACGCGAGCAGACCCAGCAACAGCAGGCAGCCGGCCAGCCGCGCCAGGAACGCCCCTCGACCGCCGAGACCGGCGAAGAAGGCGGCCGTGGCCGTGGTCGTCGCGGCCGCGGACGTGGCCGTCGCGAGGAAGGCCAGACCGACACGCCCATGACCGAGCAGGAAAACATGGTGGCGGCACTGGCCGAAACCGTGGCTGCCGCCCTGCCCGAAAAGCGCCAGGCGGCGCCCGCGCCGGCGGCCGCCGCTGCCGCGACCCTGACGGTGGCCGAAGCCGCCAGCAGCAATGAGCTGGCTCCCGTGGCCGAGGATGCCGACGGCATCGACGGTATCGACGCCAATGTCGACGCCGGCGCCGAAACGGGTAGCGATCCCGAGCGCAAGCGTCGCCGTCGTCGCAGCCGCCGTGGCCGCCGCAGCCAGGAAGACGGCAGCACGGTCAATGCCGAAGGCGTCGAAGGCGCCGACGACGAGCAGGTCGACGCGCCGGCGGGCGTAGCGGACATCGAGACGCCTGCCCGGCCGGCCGAGTCCGAGACCGTGGCCGCCCCCGTGGCAGTCAGCGTGGCCGCCGACGAGCCCGCCGCCACGATCGAGACCGCCGCCGCCGAGCCTGCCGCGCCGCAAGCTACCGAGGCGCCCCGGGCCGAACCCGTGGTTGCAGCCGCCGACACCGCCCCGCAAGCGGTCCAGCCCGTGCAAGCGGAACTGACGCCGGTCGAAACGCCGCAGGCGCAAGCCCAGCCGGCTGAGCCGGCAGCGGCCGCCCCGGTGGAAACGGCTCCGGTCGAAACGGCCCCGGTCGAAACGGCTCCGGCGGCAACCACCCCGGTCGAGCCTGCCGAGCAGGCCGCGGCCCCGGTCGAAGCCGAAGCGCCCGTCGCTCAGCCCGAAAAGACGCCCGAGCCCGCCGCCGTCCGTCCCGCCGAAGCCATCGTGATGCCCGCGCAAGCGGCCGCACCGGCAACCGGCGCGCTGCACGACGTCCTCGACGCCGCCGGCCTGACCTGGGTCGAAACCGATCCGGAACGTCACGCGCAAACCCAGATGCGCATCGCCGCGGCCGCCGCGCCGGTGCGCCTGGGCCGCGAGCGCAAGCCGGTGGCTTCGGTTTCCAACGAACCGTTGGTGCAAGTCGAAACGCGTCACTGACGCACAAAGCGGGTTGCGGCAGCGCCGCAACCCGCTTTTTCCTGCTGTGCCCCACCCGCGCGCAATGCGCGGCGCTCAGAGCCCCAGGAACTTGAACGGCGCGGCCTGCTCGAAATGCGCGTTGGCCTGGCCGGAATAGATATGGGCCTGATCGGGGCCAAGATCCAGCTTCATCACCTTCCCGCTTTCCGCCGAGAAATCCAGCGCGCCCAGATCGATCCAGAAGATATTGGGGGTCAGCGCCGACTCGAAGAAGTAGCGCTTGCGCTTGTGGTCGGCGACCGTGCGCCAACGCGTCGATGAAATATTGGGCTGGTCGGGCGTGGTAATGCCATACGGCACGGAAACGTTGCGGATCACGCTGAATACGCTGGCTATCGCCTCGACCGGATCCTCGCTCTTGGGAATCGCGTTCACGTAGAAATACGCGCGCGCGTAACGGTCCGATGCCCGGTTCGTGCCGGGCAGCATCACGGTGCCGCCGATCTGCTTCCAGTATTCGTTCAGCGCCAGCTGCTTGTCGAAGGTCGGCGAGTTGGTCATCACCTGGTAGGCACGGTTGTGGTGGATGACCTGCTTGCCGTCGATATATTCGATGATGGCGCTGTCGCCGCTGGCGTCCGACAAGGACAGATGCAAGGTGGCCGGCCGCTGCTCGCCGGGCACATTGTCCGTGACGACGGTGAACGGCTCGCTCGCCAGCGTATCGACGGCTTCGCGCACGCTCGCGAAGTTGTCCAGCACATATTGCGCCCAGGCGGCCAGGGTCAGCCCGGGTGTCTTGCCATCGTATTCGGGGTACGAGGACTCGGCCAGCCACAGCACGTTGGCGACCAGCCCGGCCTCGTTCATGCCGTCGGTGGTCGAAATATCGTAGCCCGATGCGATGACGCTGCCATGCTTCGACGTCCACTGGATCGAATTCGGTCCGGCCTGCCCCGAGCGCTTCATGCCGCGCGGAAAGACCCACAAGTTGGTCCCGACATCCACTTTCCAGTCCATCGAACGGGCGGTGATCACCTCGTCGTTGGCGCCATGGTAGACAAAGCGCGTGCATGCCGAGGCCGCTGGCGTAGCCAGCAGGCTGGCGCATAGAAACAAGGCGGCACCGATCGTGCCAGGCCTGGATCGCCGGAAAATCATGAAACTTCTCCTCGGGTGCCTGTCCCCGCAGGGGGACTGGCACCCGCCAATTCCTCAGGTGCCTGTCCCCGCAGGAAAACTGGCACCCACCAATTCCTCAGTGCCTGTCCCCGCCGGGACAGGCACCCCGCCATACGCCATGTACGCTAGCCTGCCAAAACGGTATCTGTCCCCGCATGGGGACAGGCATCCGGCACTGCCGCGCCGTGCGCCTCGATACTACCCGATGGGTTCAGAAAAAAACCCGCCAGTGCGCCGGCGGGTTTGCAATGATTTGCCGCCCCATCGGCGGCCTTGCTCAGAACTGGTACGTATAGGTCAGCTGCACGATATCGAGGCCGGGGTTCGGTTCCTTGATGCCGGCGTTGGAGAAGTGCGAATAGCGCAGGCCGATGCGGTTGCTGGGCGTCAGCAGGAAGCCCAGCCCGATATGGTCGCCAAACTGGAAGGCCGAACCGATGCGCTTGTCGGCGAAGCTGGTGCTGCTGAAAACCGTGGCGCCGATGCCGGCCTCGATGTAGAAGCGCTCGCCGGTCCACCAGCGGAACATCGGAATGGCGCTGGCCTGCCACACGTGGCCGGGCGAGCGCGAGCCGTCGGCCCACCAGTACGACGCGCCCAGTTCGGGGGTCAGGTCCAGGCGGCCCCAATTGCCGCCGAACTGGTGGCTCCAGAGCGTGGGGGTTTCGTAGTTCAGCGTGACGCGCTGATAGTGGTCGCCAATACCGTAATGCAGGCTGACCCCGCCCTGAGTGGGCTGCGCCTGGGCGGTGGCACATGCCAGAGCCAGTGTAACGATGCCGAACAGGGGCTTGTTTTTCTTGAGAAATTGCATGAACGCTCCACAAAATCTGCGAATTCGATACGCGCTAAACCTTAGCAGAAAATGTCCGCGGCCAGCACGGACATCTGTCTTAATCTGGCAACACTGCGTCCCGGAATTCGACATCGCGCGGTACAGTGCCGCCGCATTCCTCGCATGCATGGAAAAATGACAACGCCCGGCCTGGGCCGGGCATTCGCAGGCACTGCCGGCGGGCAGCCTCAGGCGGCAGCCACGATGTCGGCCGACTCGTTGCCAAGCAAGGCCAGCAGGCGGGCGATTTCCTCGCGCAACTGGCGCCGGTCCACCACCATGTCGATGGCGCCCGTCTTCAGCAGGAACTCGGCGCGCTGGAAGCCTTCGGGCAGCTTCTCGCGCACGGTCTGTTCGATCACCCGCGGGCCGGCGAAACCGATCAGCGCCTTGGGTTCGGCAATCACCACATCGCCCACGAAGGCAAAGCTGGCCGACACGCCGCCCATGGTGGGATCGGTCAGCACGCTGATGAACGGCAGCCCCGCGGCCGACAGGCGCGTCAGCATGGCGTTGGTCTTGGCCATCTGCATCAGCGACAGCAGGCTTTCCTGCATGCGCGCGCCGCCCGAGGCGGCCACACAGATGAACGGCGTCTTGTTCTCCAGCGCGGCCTGCACGCCACGCACGAAGCGCTCGCCCACCACCGAGCCCATGGAACCGCCCATGAACTCGAATTCGAAGCAGGCCAGCACCGCCGACACGCCGCGGATCGAACCGCTCATGACGACCAGCGCATCGGTCTCGCCCGTCTGCTTCATGGCTTCCTGGACGCGTTCGGGATACTTGCGCGAGTCCTTGAACTTCAGGGTATCGACCGAGCGGGTGGTCTGGCCGATCTCGACCCGGCCCTCGATATCGAGCAGGGAGTCGATACGCGCGCGCGCACCGATGCGCATGTGATGGTCGCATTTCGGGCACACATGCAGATTGGCGGCGAGGTCTTCGCTGTACAGCACCGATTCGCACGAGGGACATTTGACCCACAGCCCTTCCGGCACGCGACGCGCGCCGCTGTCGCTGTTCTTGTTGATGCGCGGGGGCAGGAGTTTCTCGATCCAGCTCATAGGTTGGTATCCCGTAGGTGACTTGCTTGCGCGGGCTCAGGCCGGCGCGTTTTCTCGTTTGACGTCATCCAGCGCCAGCCGGATGGTGTGCAGCCATTGCTGCGCCGCCGCGATGGCAGCCTCGTTTTTCTGGTCCGCGCCGGCCTGGGCGCCGGCCTGCTCCATGGTCTCGATCAGCTTGCTGCCGATGACCACGGCGTCGGCGTGCGCGGCGATGCGCTGCGCGCTGGCCGCGTCGCGGATGCCGAAGCCCACGCCCACCGGAATGTGCACGTGGCGGCGAATCAGCGCCAGCTTGCGCGCGACGTCGTCCGTATCCAGGCTGCCCGCGCCCGTGACGCCCTTGAGCGACACATAATAGACGTAGCCGCGCGCCACGCGGCCGATCGCCTCGATGCGGGCCTCGGTGGAGGTGGGCGCCAGCAGGAAGATCGGCGCCACGCCGGCTTCGGCCAGCATGGCCGCGAACTCGTCGACCTCTTCGGGCGGATAGTCGACCACCAGCACGCCGTCGACGCCGGCCGCCTGCGCGGCCTGCGCAAACGCCCGCTGGCCCATGCGTTCGATCGGATTGGCATAGCCCATCAGCACTACCGGCGTGACGCTGTCGTCCCGGCGGAAGTCGGCCACCAGCTCCAGCACGCGGCGCAGCCCGACGCCCTGGGCGATGGCGCGCTCGGCGGCGCGTTGCACCACCGGACCGTCGGCCATGGGGTCGGAGAACGGCACGCCCAGCTCGACCAGGTCGGCGCCGGCGCGCACCAGCGCGTGCATCAGCGGTACCGTCGCCTGCGGCGACGGGTCGCCGGCGGCGATGTAGGGGATCAGGGCCGCCGCGCGGCCGGCCTCGGAAACCCGCGCAAACGCGGCGGCAATTCGGTCAGTGGTAGTCATAGGTCAGAGCTGAAGGCCCGCGCGCTCGGCCACGGTGTGCATGTCTTTGTCGCCCCGGCCGGACAGATTGACCAGGATGACCTTGTCCTTGGAAAGCGCGGGCGCCATTTTCACGGCCTGCGCAATGGCGTGCGCGGACTCCAGCGCCGGCATGATGCCCTCGATGCGGCAGCAATCGTGGAACGCCGCCAGCGCCTCGTCGTCGGTGATGCCCGCGTACTCGGCGCGGCCGCTGTCCTTGAGCCACGCATGCTCCGGCCCCACGCCGGGATAATCCAGCCCGGCCGACACCGAATGGGTTTCCTGCACCTGGCCGTCGGCATTCTGCATGACATAGGTACGGTTGCCGTGCAGCACGCCGATCTGGCCCGCCGCCAGCGAGGCCGCATGGCGGCCGGTTTCCATGCCCTCGCCCGCCGCCTCGACGCCGATCAGGCGCACGTTCTCGTACGGGATATAGGGATGGAAAATGCCCATGGCGTTGGAGCCGCCGCCCACCGCCGCGACCACATAGTCGGGCTGGCGGCCGATGACTTCGGGCATCTGGGTCAGGCACTCCTGGCCGATGACGGTCTGGAAGTCGCGCACCATGCGCGGGTAGGGGTCGGGCCCGGCCACCGTGCCGATGATGTAGAACGTATTCTCGATGTTGGTGACCCAGTCGCGCATGGCTTCGTTCAGCGCGTCCTTCAGGGTGCGCGAGCCCGAGTCCACCGGCACCACCGTGGCGCCCAGCAGCTTCATGCGATAGACGTTGGAGGCCTGGCGACGCACGTCCTCGCTGCCCATGAACACCACGCATTCCATGCCATAGCGGGCCGCTACCGTGGCCGTGGCCACGCCGTGCTGGCCGGCGCCGGTCTCGGCGATGACGCGCGGCTTGCCCATGCGCCGCGCCAGCAGCGCCTGGCCGATGCAATTGTTGACCTTGTGCGCGCCCGTATGGTTGAGGTCTTCGCGCTTGAACCAGATCTGCGCGCCGCCCAGGCGCTGCGACCAGCGGCTGGCGTGGTAGACCGGGCTGGGCCGGCCGACGAAATGCTTGAGCTCGTAATTGAACTCGTCGATGAAGCTGGGATCGACGCGGCACTGGTCATAGGCCGCGCGCAGCTCGTCCAAGGCGTGCATCAGCGTTTCCGCCACAAACACACCGCCATAGGGGCCGAAATGGCCCCGGGCATCCGGAAGGTCGTAAGGTTTCACCAGGAATCTCCCCGGGGTGCCGCCGCGCCAGGCGCGGCGGACCGGTTTCGCAACCCGTCATTTTACCCGAGAGGCGCGCCCCCGGCCGGGGATGCCTCCCCGGACGTCGCTAGAGCGACTGTCCGAGCCGCCGCAGGAAGGCCTCGCAGGCGGCCAGCTGGTCCAGCGCCACGTATTCATCGGGCTTGTGGGCCTGTTCGATATGGCCCGGCCCGCACACCACGGTAGGGATGCCGATGCCCTGGAACAGGCCGGCCTCGGTCCCGTAGGCCACCTTGCGGGTGACCCGGTCCGCGGTCAGGGAGCGCACCAGTTGCGTGATGGCCGCCTGCTCGGACGCCTCCAGGCCGGGCGCCGCGGCGCCGGTTTCGATGTCGATGCGGGCTTGCGTGTATTCGGCGCGCATGCGCGGCAGCAACTCGTCGCGCACGTAGCGCTCGACCTCGGCCTGGATGGCGTCGGCCGGCATGCCCGGCAGGTTGCGGAACTCGTACGAGAACTCGCACAGCTCGGGGATGGTGTTGACCGCGATCCCGCCGTGGATCTGGTTGGTGGTCATGGTCGAGAACGGCACATCGTAGAACTCGTCATACGGGCCGTTGGCCTTGTAGGCGTCGGCCAGGTCGCGGATGCGGCAGATCAGCCGCGCCGCGTATTCGATGGCGTTGCAGCCGCGCGGCGTCAGCGACGAATGCGCCGCCTTGCCATGGACCCGGCAGCGAAACAGGTTGATGCCCTTGTGCGCCACCACCACCTGCATGCCGGTGGGCTCGCCGACCACGCAGCCCTCCGGCTGGATGCCGCGTTCGCGCAGGTCGGCCAGCATGACGGGCGCGCCGGCACAGCCGACCTCCTCGTCATACGAAAACGCCAGATGGATGGGTTTCTTGCGGGGCATCTCCAGGAACGCCGGCACCAGGGCCAGCGACGCGGCGATGAAGCCCTTCATGTCGCACGCGCCTCGCCCGTACAACCGCCCCTCCTGTTCGCGCAAGGCGAACGGGTCGGCGGACCAGTCCTGGCCATCGACCGGCACGACATCGGTATGGCCGGACAGCACGATGCCGCCCTGCTCTGCGCCATCGCTGGCTGGCAGCGTGGCGAACAGATTGGCCTTGGTGCGCTCGGGGTTGTGCGCCAGCCAGGCCTGCACGCCCTGCCGGCCGAGCCAGTCCCGCACGGTTTCGATCAACGCCAGGTTGGAATTGCGGCTGGTGGTGTCGATAGCCACCAGCGTCTCGAGCCAGGTGCGAGTGTCCATGGAATTCCCCGGAACGTGCAAAAGACCTAGTGTAGGGCACGCGGCCGCCCCCGGCGCGCCGTCGTGCGGCAGCCTTTCAGCGGCGCGCCGCCGAGGTGACCCCGGCCACCTCGCCCAGGGCATCGAGCGCCTTGTGCAGCGACTCGCCGCCGCGCACTTCCACCGTGAACACCATGTGCGCCAGCGACTGGCGGCTCTGGGTGTTCACGCCGACCACGTTGAGCCGCTGGCGCGCGAACACTTCCGAGAGGTCGCGCAGCAGGCCCGGGCGATCCTGGGCGCGCACGCTGATATCGACCGGGTAGAACGAATCGCTGGTCTTGCCCCAGGCGACCTCGATGACCCGCTCCGGCTCGCGCTCGGCCAGCGCCTTGTAACTCGGGCAATCGGCGCGATGGATCGAGACCCCGCGCCCGCGCGTCACGAAACCGGCGATCTCGTCCGGCGGCGCGGGCCGGCAGCAGCGGGCCAGCTGGGTCAGCAAGGACCCCACGCCCACCACCAGCACGCCGCTCTTGCCGCTTTTCTCGGCGCTGTCGGCGCTGCGCGCGTGCGCAAGCGCGGCCGGCTCGGGTTCGGCCACGGGCGCCGGCTGCTGGAACACCGCGTCGATCTGGCGCAGGCTGAACTCGTCCTTGGCGGCGGCGACGTACAGGTCGTCGGCGCGCGCGAAGCCCAGTCCCTGGGCCAATTGCTCCAGGTTGACCGCCGTCTTGCCCAGCCGCTGCAGCTCCTTCTCGACCAGCGCCTGCCCCTGGGTGATGCGCTGCTGCAGCTCGATGGCGTTGAACCACATGCGCACCTTGGCCCGCGCGCGCGGACTGGCCAGATAGCCCAGCTGGGTATTGAGCCAGTCGCGCGACGGGCCGCCCGACTTGGCCGCGATGACTTCGACGGTCTGGCCGGTGGCCAGGCGGGTGTTCAGCGGCACCATCTGGCCGTCCACCCGCGCCCCGCGGCACCGGTGCCCCAGGTCGGTATGCAGGTGGTAGGCGAAATCGACCGGCGTGGCGCCGGCCGGCAATTCGATCACCCGGGCCTGCGGCGTGAGCACATAGATGCGCTGGTCGGCGCGGCGCGCGGCCTCGCCCTCGTCCTCGACGTCGCTGTTCCAGGCCAGCAGCTGGCGCATCCAGGACAGCTGGCGATCGTATTCGCTGGAGGCGGCCACCTGGCCGCCGCGCGCGCCGGCCTCCTTGTAGCGCCAGTGCGCCGCCATCCCGTACTCGGCGAACTGGTGCATCTCGCGGGTACGGATCTGCACCTCGAAAGCGCGTCCCTGGGCGTCGGTCACCACCGTGTGCAGCGAACGATAGCCATTGGGCTTGGGGCGCGAGATGTAGTCGTCGAACTCCTCGGGCAGCGGCGTCCACATCTCGTGCACCAGCCCCAGCGCCGTATAGCAGGCGCGCACGTCGTCGACGATGATGCGCAGCGCCCGCAGATCGTACATCTGGCTGAAATCCAGCCCTTTCAGGCGCATCTTGTTCCAGATGCTGTAGATGTGCTTGGGCCGCCCGCTTACCTCGGCGACCACGCCGGCCCGCGCCAGCGCCTCCTGCATGCGGGCGATGGCCTCGGCGATGAAGGCTTCGCGCTCGACCCGCTTTTCCTCCAGCAGGTGCGCAATCTGCTTGTAGCGCTCGGGCTCGAGGAAGCGGAACGCCAGGTCTTCCATTTCCCACTTGAGCTGCCAGATGCCCAGGCGGTTGGCCAGCGGGGTATACAGGTCCAGCGTCTCGCGCGCGAAACCGGCCGCGCACGGCGTCCTGGTCTCGGCATGCCAGCGCAGGCTCTGCAGCCGCGACGCCAGCCGCATCAGCACGATGCGCAGGTCGGCCGCCATGGCCAGCAGCATCTTGCGCTGCATCTCCTTCTGGGAACCGCTTTCGGCCTCGCTGTCGCTGGCATGGCGCGCCACGATGCCCAGCCGCAGCAGGGCGCGCGCGCCCTGCACCAGCCGCGCCACCTCGACGCCGAACTCGCTGGCCACCGGGTCGTTGCGCAGGGTCGGCGCGGGGGCGTTCAGGTCCGCCGGCAGCGAGGCCAGCACCGCGGCCACGCGGGTGGCCTGGTCGGTATGCAGGCTGGCCAGGATGCGCACCGCGCCGGCGGCATGGCTGGCCAGCGGCTCGCCGGTCAGCGCCTTCTGCGCCTCGAAGCGCGGCCAGGCCCAGGCCGCCGCGTGCGCCAATTGCCGCTGGCCGGCATCGTCCAGCCCGGCGGCGGCCAACTGGCGCCAGGCATCGTCGAACGGCGTAGGCGTATCTGGAGCGGACGTGGCGGACATTGCGAACGGGACGAGCGTACTCGGGTCAATTTTTCCTACACTCTACACTAACGCCAAGAGGCATTTCCAAGGAACTCCAAGTCATGTTGCGATGGCTACGCGGCCGGGGCGCCAAGGCGGGCGAAGTGGCCGCCATGCAGGCCCGCATCCCGCCCGATCTGTGGCGGCGGACGCTGCACGCCTACCCGTTCCTGGCGGCCCTGTCCGAGGCCGAGCGGCAGGCCCTGCAGGCGCGCGCGGCATGGCTGCTGGCGAGCAAGAACATCAACGGCGCGCACGGGCTGGAAATCACCGATTTCATGCGCCTGTCGGTCGCCGCGCAGGCCGCCCTGCCGGTACTGAACCTGTCGCCCACCCTGTACGAAGGCTGGGACGAAATCATCATCTACCCGGCCGGCTTCTCCATCCAGCGCGAGCGCATGGACGAGGACGGCGTCATGCACGAATACATCGAGGAGGCGGTCGGCGAGGCCTGGGAGGGCGGGCCGGTGATCCTCTCGTGGAGCGATGCGGCGGGCTCCGACGGCGCCTTCAATGTGGTCATCCACGAATTCGCGCACAAGCTGGACCTGCTGGCCGGCCAGGCCGACGGGATGCCGGCGCTGGCGGCCCACCCGGACATCGACCCGCGCCAGTGGCGCCGCGTGCTGGAAGACAGCCTGGACCGTTTCGCCGCCGCCGTCGAAGCCGTCGAGCGCGCCATTCCGGCGCACGTCGATCCGGAAAGCCCGCAGGCCGATCCCTGGTATGCGCGCCTGCCGCTGGACCCCTACGCCGCCACCGACGAGGCCGAGTTCTTCGCGGTGAGTTCGGAACACTTCTTCGTCGAGCCGGAGCCCCTGGCCGACGCCCTGCCGCAGTGGTACGCCCTGCTGCGCGCCTACTATCGCCAGGATCCCCTGGCCCGGCTGGCATGAAGACCTTGCTCATCGCCTGGCATTCGCGCACCGGCGCGGCGCGGCAGATGGCGCAGGCGCTGGAGCGCGGCGCGCTGGCCGCCGCCCTGGCGCTGGAACAGCCGGGCCAGTTGCGCGTGCGGCGGCAGGCGGCCTCGCGCACCGACGCGGCGGCGCTGCTGGCCGCCGACGGCTATCTGTTCTGCGCGCCCGAGAACCTGGGCAGCCTGAGCGGCGCCATGAAGGAATGTTTCGACCGTTGCTATTACGGCGTGCTCGACCGCATCCAGGGCCGCCCCTACGGCGTGGCCATCAGCGCCGGCACCGACGGCGAAGGCGCGGCCCGGCAGGTCGAGCGCATCTGCACCGGCTGGCGCCTGCGCGCGGCCGCGCCGCCGTTGATCGCGCGCAGCGGCGCGCAAACGCCCGCGCAGATCGCCGCTCCCAAGCAGGTGCCCGCCGACGTTCTGGCTCGCTGCGAGGAGCTCGGCGGCCTGCTGGCGGCCACCCTGCTGATGGGTAGTTGAGGCCCGGACGGCAAGCGCCCGGCAAGATGAGGGCGTCGCGGCACCGGTCGATTCCGCGAGCGCCCGTCCCCGGATGGAGGCTGACGTCCGCGGCGAGGCGTGCCTGTCCCCGCGGGACAGGCACGCCTGCCATCAGCCGATCGCGGCGGTGACCACGATCTCGACTTTGTAGTCGGGATTGGCCAGGCGCGCCTCGACCGTGGCGCGCGGGGGCGAATTGCCTGGCGCGACCCACGCGTCCCAGGCCTTGTTCATGCCGTCGAATTCCTTCATGTTGGCCACGAAGATCTGGGCCATGAGGATCTTGGTCTTGTCGGTGCCGGCCTCGGCCAGCAGGCGGTCGATGGTGGCCAGTACCTGTGCGGTCTGGCCAGCCATGTCCAGCGAGGCGTCGTCGGGTACCTGGCCAGCCAGGTAGGCCACGCCGTTGTAGACAGCCATGTCGGACAGGCGCTTTTCCACGTTGAAGCGCTTAATGCTCATAAATCACCCCTGATGCATTGATTGGATGGGTTGGCGAAAACAAGCCGGCCCTCAGGCCGGCGGAAGCTGGAACACCTGGCGCAGGTAGGCCAGATAGGCGGGATCGTCGCACATCGTCTTCTCGGGCGCATCCGATACCTTGGCGACCGGCTGCCCATTGCAGCGCACCATCTTCATGACGATCTGCAGGGGCTCGTGGCCCAGGTCGTTGGTCAGGTTGGTGCCGATGCCGAACGACACCTTGCAGCGGCCGGCGAACTGGCGCGCCAGCTCGATGGCGCGCGGAAATGTCAGCGAATCCGAGAACACCAGGGTCTTGGCGCGCGGATCCGCGCGATTGGCGCGGTAGTGCTCGAGCAGCCGCTCGCCCCACACGAACGGATCGCCCGAATCGTGGCGCGCGCCGTCGAACAGTTTGCAGAAGTACATGTCGAAGTCGCGCAGGAAGGCATCCATGCCATAGACGTCCGACAGGGCGATGCCGAGATCGCCGCGGTATTCCTTGGCCCAGACTTCCAGGGCGAACACCTGGGAGTCGCGCAGCCGCGGCCCCAGCGCCTGGCAGGCCTGCAGATACTCGTGGCCCATGGTGCCCAGCGGCAGCACGCCGTGCCGCATGGCCAGCAGCACGTTGCTGGTGCCGGCGAAATGCACCCCCATGCGCGCCTTCATGGTCGAGACGATTTCCTCGTGCCAGACCTTCGAGAAGCGCCGCCGGGTGCCGTATTCCGCGACCCGGAAATCGGCCAGCGCGGGGTCGTCGAGCACCAGGTTCATCTTCGATTGCAGGCGCTTGCGGCCTTCCTCCCAATCGGGATTCCTGCGCGTATTACGAAAATAGACTTCGTTGACGATGGCCAGCACCGGTATTTCGAACAATATCGTGTGCAGCCATGGCCCCTTGACCGTGATGGATATTTCGCCGGGCTGCTCGCCCTCGCCGATGAATATGCAGCGCTCGGGCAAATGGAACAGGCCCAGGAAGTCGACGAAATCGCTCTTGATGAAGCGCAGGCCGCGCAGATAATCCAGCTCCTCGCTGGTGAAGCGCAGCTGGCACAGCTCGTGCACCTCGGCGCGTATTTCGTCGAGATAGGGCCGCAGATTGACGCCCGGAGTACGGCACTTGTAGCGGTACTCGACCTGTGCAGCCGGAAAATGATGCAGCACGACCTGCATCATGCTGAATTTGTACAGGTCCGTGTCGAGCAGCGATGTGATGATCATGATGGCGCGAAACTGTTGCCGCGAAACGTTTCGGCACACCATAGCATACCGCGCGCCGGCGGGCCGGCCACCACTACCGGCGCCAGGGTCTTGGTCGCCCCGCCGGCGCGCATTGGGTAAAATCGCTTCAATAATGCAACGGCCGCCCGGCACCCGGAGTTCCTGAATGACCCACGTAGTCACCGAAAACTGTATCAAGTGCAAGTACACCGATTGCGTGGATGTGTGCCCGGTGGACTGTTTTCGAGAGGGTCCGAACTTCCTCGTGATCGACCCCGACGAATGCATCGACTGTGCGGTATGCATCCCGGAATGCCCGGCCAATGCCATTTACGCGGAAGAAGACGTGCCGCAGGACCAGGTCCCTTTCATTGCGCTCAACGTCGAGCTGTCGGCCGAGTTTCCCAGCATCAGCCGGGCCAAGAAGCCGCTCGAAGACGCCGACCAATGGAACGGGGTGCAGGACAAGCTGCAATACCTGGAAAAGTAACCCTCTGTCCGGTCCGCCGCTGCGCGGCCCGGCCGCGCCACGCCGATGACCGATACCAAGTACACGCGCCAGACCATCACCGCCGTCCAGACCTGGGTGCCGGGCAAACTGTTTTCGGTGCGCGTCACCCGAGACCCCGCCTTCCTCTTCCAGGCAGGCCAGTTCGCCCGCGTCGGCCTGCCCGACAGCGACGATCCGCAGGCCGAACCCAGCGTATGGCGCGCCTACTCCATGGTCTCCGCGCCCGAGGAGCCATGGCTGGAGTTCTATTCCATCGTGGTCCCCGAAGGCCAGTTCAGCCCGCGCATGGCGCGCCTGCAGCCCGGCGACGCCCTCTATGTGGAAAAGAAGCCGTTCGGCTTCCTGACCATAGACCGCTTCGCCCCGGGCGGCGACCTCTGGCTGCTGGCTTCCGGCACGGGCCTGTCGGCCTATCTGTCCATATTGCGCGACCCGGCCACCTGGCGCGCCTTCGACCGCATCATCCTCGTGCACGGGGTGCGCAGCGCCGAGGAACTGGCCTATCGCGACGAAATCGAGCAATGGCGCAGCCAGCCCGCGTTCGCCCCCTATTTCGAGGCCGACCCGCGCAAGCTGATCTACCTGCCGATCGCCACGCGCGAGACCCTGCCCGGCATGCCGCAGGCGCGCCTGACCACGCTGATCGCCGACGGACGGCTCGAACAGCTGGCGGGCCAGCCGCTGGACCCGCAGCGCGCCAAGATCATGCTGTGCGGCAACCCGGCCATGCTGGCCGACGCCCGCAAGCTGCTGAGCGAACGCGGTTTCGCCCCCGGCCGGCGCGGCATACCCGGCAATCTAGCGGTCGAAAACTACTGGTAATCCCCCCTATGGCGGGGGGAATCCGCCATGAGGGGTCGCTTTTTCGCAACATTTGCGCGCCAAAGCCTTAATCTGAACAGACAGATTCAAAATATTGATATTTCTGGCGACAATAAGACGTCAGTCTTATTAGGTCATGTCGCGATGCTGTATCAATTGCACGAAATGCAGCGGGCGTTCCTGCGCCCCCTGGCGGCGTTCACCGACGCCAGTTCCCAGCTTTTCACCCATCCGTACAGCCCGCTGGCCTATATGCCCATGTCGCGCCAGTTCGCCGCCGGCTGCGAGCTGGTGCACCGCATCGGCAAGGAATACCAGAAACCGGCCTGGAATCTGCCCGCCACCGAGATCCAGGGCAAGCGCGTCGCCGTGATCGAAGCCGTCGTGCTCGACAAGCCGTTCTGCCGGCTGGTGCACTTCCAGCGCGATGTCCGCCGCACGGCGGGCCGCGCCGATCCACGCGTGCTGCTGGTGGCCCCGCTGTCGGGCCATCATGCCACGCTGTTGCGCGATACCGTGCGGGCGCTGCTGCCGGCTCACGACGTCTACGTCACCGACTGGGTCGATGCGCGCATGGTGCCGCAGGACGCAGGCCCGTTCCATCTGGACGACTACGTCCGCTACATCCAGGCATTCCTGCGCCACCTGGGCCCGGACACCCACGTCATCTCGGTCTGCCAGCCCACCGTGCCGGTACTGGCCGCGATATCGCTGATGGCCTCGGCCAACGACCCTTGCCAGCCGCGCAGCATGGTGATGATGGGCGGGCCGATCGATCCGCGCGAGTCGCCCACCCAGGTCAACCGCCTGGCCACCACCAAGCCGTATGCCTGGTTCGAGAGCCAACTGATCCATGCGGTGCCTGCGCCCTATCCCGGCGCGGGCCGGCGCGTGTACCCCGGCTTCCTGCAGCATGCCGGGTTCATGGCCATGAATCCCGACCGCCACCTGAAGTCGCACTACGACTTCTACCTCGACCTGCTGCGCGGCGATGACGGCGATGCCGAGGCGCACCGCCGCTTCTACGACGAGTACAACGCCGTGCTCGACATGCCGGCCGAGTTCTACCTGGACACGATCCGCACGGTGTTCCAGGAGTTCCGGCTGCCCGGCGGCACCTGGGAAATCGACGGGCAGCTCGTGCGGCCCGCCGACATCCGCAAGACATCGCTGCTGACCGTCGAGGGCGAACTGGACGATATTTCCGGCCAGGGCCAGACGCGCGCGGCCATCAAGCTGTGCAGCGGCATCCCCGCCGCGCGCAAGAGCCATTACACCGCGGTCGGCTGCGGCCATTACGGCATTTTCTCCGGCCGGCGCTGGCGCGAACTGATCTGTCCTAAAATCGCCGCATTCATCCGCCAATCCTGATGCGGCCGCGCGCGCTCCCTGCAACGGGCCGCCTGGCCCGTTTCTGCTTTTTACGCCATGTCTTCCTGTAGTTCGCTGGTCGACCGCATCGACGCCCTGCTGCCGCAGACGCAGTGCACGAAGTGCGGCTACGACGGTTGCCGGCCCTATGCGCAGGCCATCGCCGACGGCGCCGCGGCCATCAACCGCTGCCCGCCCGGCGACGAGTCCGGCATCGCGGCGCTGGCCGCCCTGCTCGACACGCCGCCGCTGCCGCTGGACCGCGCGCGCGGCGAACCCGGGCCGCTGCTGGTGGCGGTCATCGACGAGGCCCATTGCATCGGCTGCACGCTGTGCATAAAGGCCTGCCCGGTCGATGCCATCGTCGGCGCCAACAAGCGCATGCATACGGTGCTGGCCGACTGGTGCACGGGTTGCGACCTGTGCGTGGCGCCTTGCCCGGTCGACTGCATCGACATGCGCCCGGCCGCGCGCGTGTGGTCCGAGGCCGACGCGCAAGCCGCGCGCCAGCGCCACCAGCAACGCCAGGCCCGGGTGCGGCGCGAAACGGCCGCCAACGAACGGCTGATGGCCGCGACCGCCGAGCCGGCGCCCCAGCCCGCCGCGACCGAAAGCGCCGAGGATGCCGCCCGCAAACGTTCCACCATCGAGGCGGCGCTGGCCCGCGCCCGCGCCCGCCGCTCAGCCCAGCGCCCATGAACGCCGTCAAACGCCGCGAAATCTTCGCCCGCCTGCAAGCCGCCAATCCCAAACCCACCACCGAGCTCGAATACGAGACGCCGTTCCAGTTGCTGATCGCGGTGCTGCTGTCGGCCCAGGCGACCGACAAGTCGGTCAACCTGGCCACGCGCAAATTCTTCCCGCGCCATGGCACGCCGCAGGCCATGCTGGAACTGGGCGAGGAAGGGCTGGCCGAGTACATCAAGACCATCGGCCTGTACCGCACCAAGGCCAAGAACGCCATCGCCACCTGTCGTCTCCTGCTCGAGCGCCACGGCGGCGAAGTGCCGCAAAGCCGCGAAGCGCTGGAGGCCCTGCCCGGCGTGGGCCGCAAGACCGCCAACGTGGTGCTCAACACCGCCTTCGGCGAGGCCACCATCGCGGTCGACACGCACATCTTCCGCGTCTCCAACCGCACCGGCATCGCCCCCGGCAAGAACGTGCTGGAGGTCGAGCGCAAGCTGGAGAAAGTGGTGCCGCGCGAGTACCTGCTGGATGCCCATCATTGGCTCATCCTGCATGGCCGCTACGTGTGCGTGGCGCGCAAGCCCAAATGCCCGCAGTGCGGCATCTCGGACCTGTGCGAATACAAGCTGAAAACCAAGGCCTGAACGCCGCGCGCCAGGCCGCCGCTTGCTGCTGTGCACGACGCCCGGCCGCCCGCGGATAACCCCTGCGCCATCGTGGGAAACACCGTGGAAACCCTGGTTTCTGAAGCGTTTTGACGGATTTCTTACTGCTGTTTGTCGGCTGCTTGACAATCGAGCATGCGGCAGCGCAAAACCTATGAAAAACCCTCATGGCAATTTGATAACCGGGTCCGCATACTCGCCGCAACTCTTAAAAAAAACCAAAGCGGATGCGGCGCAATGGATGACACGATCCTGGAGACAAAAGGCCTGACCAAGGAGTTCCGCGGCTTTGTCGCGGTCAACGGGGTCGATCTGCGTGTCAAGCGCGGCCAGATCCACGCGCTGATCGGTCCCAACGGCGCCGGCAAGACCACCTGCTTCAACCTGCTGACCAAATTCCTGGCGCCCACCTCCGGCACCATCGTTTTCAACGGCCGCGACATCACCCGCGAGCGGCCGGCCCAGATCGCGCGGCGCGGCATCATCCGTTCGTTCCAGATCTCGGCGGTGTTCCCGCGCCTGACCGTACTGGAAAACGTGCGCCTGGGCCTGCAGCGCAAGACCGGGCTGTCGTTCCAGTTCTGGCGCAGCGAGCGGCAGCTGGCGACGCTGAACCAGCCCGCGCTGCGCCTGCTCGAGGAGGTCGACCTGGCCTCCTTCGCCCATGAGCTGACGATCAACCTGCCTTACGGCCGCAAGCGCGCGCTGGAGATCGCCACCACGCTGGCGATGGAGCCCGAGCTGATGCTGCTGGACGAACCCACCCAGGGCATGGGCCACGAGGACGTCGCCCGCGTGACGCAATTGATCAAGCGTGTCAGCGCGGGCCGCACCATCCTGATGGTCGAGCACAACATGAACGTGGTGTCCTCGATCGCCGACACGATCACGGTACTGGCGCGCGGCGCGGTGCTGGCCGAAGGCCCCTACGCCGAGGTCTCGCGCCATCCCGCCGTGATGCAGGCATACATGGGCACCACCAACGGCGAACTGCAAGGAGCGCACGCATGAGTATCCCCGCTCTCGAGATCGCGGGCCTGCAGGCCTGGTACGGGGAATCGCATATCCTGCACGGCGTGGACATGCAGGTCGGCCAGGGCGAAGTGGTCACGCTGCTCGGCCGCAACGGCGCCGGCCGCACCACCACGCTGCGGGCCATCCTCGGACTGACCGGCGCGCGCCAGGGATCGGTGCGCATCCATGGCACCGAATCGATCGAGCTGCCCACCTACAAGATCGCGCACCTGGGCGTGGGCTATTGCCCGGAGGAACGGGGCATCTTCGCCAGCCTCTCGTGCGAGGAGAACCTGCTGCTGCCGCCGCCGGTCGGCGCGCTGGGCGGCGGCATGTCGCTGACCGAAATCTACGACATGTTCCCCAACCTGCATGAACGCCGCAACTCTCCCGGCACCCGCCTGTCGGGCGGCGAACAGCAGATGCTGGCGGTGGCGCGCATTCTGCGCACCGGCGCGAACCTCCTGCTGCTCGACGAGATTTCCGAAGGCCTGGCGCCGGTGATCGTGCAAGCCCTGGCGCGCATGATCATGGCGCTCAAGGAGCGCGGCTATACCATCGTCATGGTGGAACAGAATTTCCACTTCGCCGCGCCGCTGGCCGACCGCTTCTACGTCATGGAGCACGGCCAGATCGTCGAACACTTCGAAGCCGCCGAACTGTCACGGAAACAGGGCACGCTCAACGAACTGCTGGGCGTGTAGAAAACCAGCCTGTCACCCGCCGTATCACGGCACCCCACACAGGAAGAGGAGTCATCCCATGAAGCTGCACAAAATCACTGTTGCACTGGCCGTGGCTGGCCTGGGATTCGCCGGGCTACCCGCCCAGGCCCAAGGCATCTCCGATGATGTCATCCGCATCGGCTTCATTACCGACATGTCCGGGGTCTACTCGGACATCGACGGCAAGGCGGGCGTGGAAGCGATCCGCATGGCCATCGAAGACGCCGGCGGCGCCATCAATGGCAAAAAGATAGAACTGGTGTCGGCCGATCACCAGAACAAGGCCGACATTGCCTCGGCCCGCACGCGCGAATGGATCGACCAGCAGAAGGTCGACATGATCATCGGCGGCACCAACTCGTCGACCAGCCTGGCCATCGCGCAGGTGGCGGCCGAGAAGAAGAAGCCGTTCCTCGCCGTGGGCGCCGGGGCCTCCGATCTGACCAATGCCCAGTGCTCGCCCTACACCATCCACTATGCCTACGACACCGTCGCGCTGGCGCGCGGCACCGGCTCGGCGGTGGTGAAGGACGGCGGCAAGACCTGGTTCTTCCTGACCGCCGACTACGCGTTCGGCCATGCGCTGGAGCGCGACACCGCCAACGTCGTCAAGGCCTCCGGCGGCGAGGTCAAGGGCCAGGTGCGCGCGCCGCTGGGCGCCTCCGATTTCTCGTCGTTCCTGCTGCAGGCGCAGGCTTCGGGCGCACAGATCCTGGGCCTGGCCAACGCCGGCGGCGACACCATCAACTCGATCAAGGCCGCCAACGAATTCGGCGTGACGGCGACCATGAAAATGGCCGGCCTGCTGGTCTTCATCAACGACATCCACTCGCTGGGCCTGGACGCCACCAAGGGCATGTACCTGACCGACGGCTGGTACTGGGACCAGAGCGACGCCTCGCGCGCCTGGGCCAAGAAGTTCGAGGACAAGATCGGCCGCAAGCCGTCCATGCTGCAGGCGGGCGACTACTCCGCCGCCATGTTCTACCTGAACGCCGTGAAGGCCACGGGCTCGGACGACGGCGACGCCACCATGAAGTGGATGAAGTCGAACAAGATCAACGACTTCTTCGCCCAGGGCGGCTACGTGCGCGAGGACGGCCGCATGATCCACGACATGTACCTGATGAAGGTCAAGTCCAAGGAAGAATCCAAGGGCCCGTGGGACTACTACAACGTGGTGGCCACGCTGCCGGGCGACGAGGTCTACACCAAGCTGTCCGAGTCGACCTGCCCGCTGCTCAAGAAATAACATCCTGAAGGAACGCGACACGGCCTTGCTCATCCGGCAAGGCCGTGTCGCGACCGGACACGTCTACCCGTACGCGCAGGACTCATAACAGATGACAGATCTATTCGGCATACCCATTCAGGCACTGTTGGGGCAGTTGCTGCTGGGGCTGGTCAACGGCTCGTTCTATGCCATGCTCTCGCTGGGGCTGGCCGTGATTTTCGGTCTGTTGAACGTCATCAACTTCGCCCATGGCGCCCTGTACATGCTGGGCGCCTTCGTAGCCTGGATGGGGCTGTCCTACCTGGGGCTCAACTACTGGATCATGCTGATCCTCGCCCCGCTGGTGGTCGGCCTGTTCGGCATCCTGATCGAGAAACTGCTGCTGCGGCACCTGTACAAGCTGGACCATCTGTACGGCCTGCTGCTGACCTTCGGCCTGACGCTGCTCATCGAAGGCTTGTTTCGCAGTTTCTACGGCGTATCCGGCCAGCCGTACCCCACGCCGGAAGCGCTGCGCGGCGCCACCAACCTGGGGTTCATGGTGCTGCCGAACTACCGCGCCTGGGTCGTCGTGGCCTCGATCACCGTGTGCCTGGCAACCTGGTTCGTCATCGAACGCACCCGCCTGGGCGCGCTGCTGCGCGCCGGCACCGAGAATCCGCGGCTGGTGGAAGCCTTCGGCGTCAACGTGCCGCGCATGATCACGCTGACCTACGGCTTCGGCGTCGCGCTGGCCGGCTTCGCCGGCGTGCTGGCCGCGCCGGTGCTGCAGATTTCCCCACTGATGGGCTCCAACCTCATCATCGTGGTGTTCGCCGTCGTGGTGATCGGCGGCATGGGATCGATCATGGGCGCCATCGTGACCGGCCTGGGGCTGGGCGTCATCGAGGGCCTGACCAAGGTGTTCTGGCCCGAAGCGTCCAACACCGTCGTGTTCATCATCATGGCCATCGTGCTGCTGCTGCGCCCCGCCGGCCTGTTCGGGAAAGAGAAATGAATCGACAACTCCTGGGCTACGCCGCATTCGCCATCATCGTCGGCATCCTGCCGTACGTGGGCGTGTATCCGATCTTCGCCATGAAGGTCATGTGCTACGCGCTGTTCGCCTGCGCCTTCAACCTGCTGCTGGGCTATACCGGGCTGCTGTCGTTCGGCCACGCCGCCTTCCTGGGCAGCGCCGCCTACGCGGCCGGCCACGCGCTGAAGGTATGGGGCCTGCCGACCGAGCTGGGCCTGGCCTTCGGAGTCGCGGTGGCGGCCCTGCTGGGGCTGGCCATGGGCGCGCTGGCCATACGCCGCAGCGGCATCTACTTCGCCATGATCACCCTGGCCCTGGCCCAGATGGTGTTCTTCTTCTTCCTGCAGGCCCATTTCACCGGCGGCGAGGATGGCCTGCAGGGCGTGCCGCGCGGCACGCTGCTGGGCACCATAGACCTGCGCAACGACCTGAACCTGTACTACGTGGTCATGGGCATCTTCGCGCTGGGCTATTTCGTGATCTGGCGCACCGTGCACTCGCCGTTCGGCCAGGTGCTCAAGGGGCTGCGCGAGAACGAGCCGCGCGCCATCTCGCTGGGCTATGACGTCGATCGCTTCAAGCTGGTCGCCTTCGTGCTGTCGGCCGCCATCGCCGGCCTGGCCGGCGCCACCAAGACGCTGGTATTCGTCTCGGCCACGCTGTCGGACGCAACCTGGCAAATGTCCGGGCTGGTCATCCTCATGACCCTGATCGGCGGCCTGGGCACGCTGACCGGCCCTATCCTGGGCGCCTTCATCGTCGTGCTGCTGGAGAACAAGGTCGGGGACTTCGGCCAGATGCTCACGCGCCTGACCGGCCTGGACTGGTTCCTGCGCCTGGGCGAATCGGTCACCATCGTCATCGGGCTGATCTTCGTGGTGTGCGTGATGGCATTCCGGCGCGGCATCGTGGGCGAACTGGTCGCGCTGCGCGAGCGCCGGCAGGCGCGCACCTGAGCGCGGCTGCTGGGCAGGCCGGCCCGTGACGCCGTAGAATCGAACGGGTCTGGCGCCGGTCCGACGGACCGCGTCCCCACTTCGAGGTACCGCTCATGCACGCCCCGCGTTTTGTCCGCGTGGCGCTGGCCGCCCTGGCCAGCGTCGCCGCCCTGACCTGCGCCCCTTCGGCCAGCGCTTGTGAAATCGACCGGCCGGTGCGCTTCAGCGGCCTGAACTGGGAGTCCAACCTGGTCATGGTCGGCATCCAGCGCTTCATCCTCGAAAAGGGCTATGGCTGCAAGACCGCGATGGAGATCGGCGAAACCCTGCCCATGCTGGCGGCGCTGCAGCGCGGCGATGTCGACGTCACGCCGGAAGTCTGGCCGGGACAGATCGAAGGC
Source organism: Bordetella bronchiseptica (assembly GCF_900636925.1). Taxonomy (NCBI): domain Bacteria; kingdom Pseudomonadati; phylum Pseudomonadota; class Betaproteobacteria; order Burkholderiales; family Alcaligenaceae; genus Bordetella; species Bordetella bronchiseptica. The sequence continues at coordinate 1,303,219 of NZ_LR134326.1, read as the reverse complement.
GCCTGGAAAAAAGCCCTGGCTTCGGGCAAGGTGCTGGGCGTCGGCCATGTGTTCACGGCGGGCGAAGGCTGGTACGTGCCGCGCTATACCGTCGAACGCCACCCCGACCTCAGGCGGGCCGCCGACCTGCAACGCTACAAGAGCACCTTCACCGATCCGGAAGATCCCGCCAAGGGCCGCATCTACGGATGCCCGGCGGGCTGGGCCTGCGGCACGCTGAACGAGAACCTGCTCAAGGCGCTGCAGCTGGAGCACGACTACAACCTGTTCGCGCCGGGCTCGGGCGCCGCGCAGAAGGCCGCCATCATGTCGGCCTACAAGCGCAAGCGCGATATCGTCTTCTACTACTGGACGCCCACGGCGCTGGTCGGCGCCCTGGACCTGGTCAAGCTGCAATTGCCGGCGTTCGACCAGGCCGCCTACACCTGCATGACCGATCCCAGGTGCGCCAAGCCCGTGCCCACCGAGTTCAAGCCCAATCCGGTGGTCACCGGCCTGAACGCCGATTTCGCCCGCCAGGCGCCCGCCCTGCACCGCTTCTTCGAGGCCTTGACCGTCCCCGACGAGGCCATCGGCGCCACGCTGGGCTGGCTGGAAAACGAGAAGGCCGAAGCCGACGATGCCGCGCTGTACTTCCTGCGACAATACGGCGACGTCTGGAAAAAATGGGTGCCCGCCGATGTCGCGCAGCGCGTCCAGGCGGCGCTGTAGGCGCACCCCGATCACCAAGGAAGACCGCGGTATGGAAGCCCTTTACTGGTACGACGGCCAATGGCTGACCGAGAATCCCAAGCTGCTCGGCCCGTCCGACCACGCATTCTGGATGGCCAGCATGGTGTTCGACGGCGCGCGCGCTTTCGCCGGCCTGACGCCCGACCTCGACCTGCATTGCCAGCGCGTGGTGCGCTCGGCTGAGAAGATGCTGATGAAGCCGGCGTTGCCGTGGCAACGCATCCAGGAACTATGCCTGGAAGCGGTGGCCAGGTTCCCCGCCGGCAGCGAGCTCTACATCAAGCCGATGTTCTTCTGCGCCGACGGCTTCCTGCTGCCCGACGCCGAGCAGACGCAGTTCGTGCTGCACGTATTCAAGGTGCCCCTGCCCGGCGAACAAGGCTTCTCGGCCTGCTTCTCCAGCTTCGCGCGTTCCTGGCCCAACATGGCGCCCACCGACGCCAAGGCGTCGTGCCTGTACCCCAATGGCCAGCGCGCCATCCGCGAGGCCAACCTCAAGGGCTTCGACAACGCCATCATGCTCGATGGCGCGGGCCATGTCGCGGAATTCGCCACCAGCAACCTGTGGATCGCGCGCAACGGCCGGATCGCCACGCCGGTCGACAACGGCACGTTCCTCAACGGCATTACGCGCCAGCGCGTGCTGGCGCTGCTGCGCGCCGATGGGGTGACCGTGGACGAGCGCGCCCTGACCCGCGCCGACGTCGAAGAAGCGGACGAGGTGTTTTCTACCGGCAACTACGGCAAGGTCGTGCACGTCAACCGGGTGGAAGCGCGCAGCCTGTCGTACGGGCCGCTGGCGCGGCACGCCTACCGGCTGTACATGGACTACGCGGCGGGCGGGCGCTGACCCGCGCGCACGCTGGCGGCGCGGCCTGGCGCCGCGCCGCCAGCGTTCAGTCCTGGGCGCCCTTGCCCAGGCCCAGGTAGCTCTCGATGACGCGCGGATTGCCGGCCAGTTCGCGCGCCGGGCCGTGCAGCACGATTTCACCGGTTTCCAGCACGTAGCCGTAATCGGCGACCTGCAAGGCGGCGCGGGCGTTCTGCTCGACCAGCAGGATCGCCACGCCGGTTTCGCGCAGCCGCGCGATGATATGGAAAATCTCGCGCACGATGCGCGGCGCCAGCCCGAGGCTGGGCTCGTCGAGCATCAGCAGGCGCGGCTTGGCCATCAGGGCGCGGCCCACGGCCAGCATCTGGCGCTCGCCGCCGGACAGGGTGCCGGCCTGCTGCGAGCGCCGCTCGCGCAAGCGCGGAAACAGATCGAACACTTCCTGCAGCGTATCGCGCCAGCCGCTTTCCCGGGCGCGGTAGCGCCGGAAACCGCCCAGCAGCAGATTGTCCTCGACCGACATGCTGCCGAACAGCTCGCGCCGCTCGGGCACCAGCGACATGCCGGCCGCGACGCGGCGCTCGACCTGCCAGCCCGATACGTCGGCGCCGGCGTACTGCACCTGCCCGGCGGCGTGGCCGGTCTGCGGCAGCGCGCCCATGACCGCGTTGAGCATGGTCGACTTGCCGGCGCCGTTGGCGCCGATCACCGTCACGATGCTGCCGGCCGGCACCTGCAGGTCGGCCCCGCTCAACGCGCCGACCTTGCCATAGCGGGCCGACAGCTGGCGTACCTCGAGAATGGGCGCCTGGCTCATTGCGCACCTCCGGCGGCTGCCGGCGCGCCCTGGCCGGCGTCGGGAAGATCGTCGTCGATACCGCCCAGATAGGCCTCCAGCACCGCCGGGTTCTTCTGCACATCGGCGGGCACGCCCTCGGCCAGCTTGGTGCCGAAATCCATGACCACCAGGTGATTGGTCAGTCGCATCACAAAGTCCATGTCGTGTTCCACCAGCAGGATGCTCAGCCCCTCGGCGCGCAGCTGTTCCAGCACCTTGGCCAGTTCCTGCTTTTCCTTGTAGCGCAGGCCGGCGGCCGGCTCGTCGAGCAGCAGCAGCACCGGATCGCACGCCAGCGCGCGGGCGATTTCCAGGATGCGCTGCTGGCCCAGCGCCAGGTTGCCCGCCTGCTCGTACAGATAGTCGCCCAGCCCGACGCGCTGCAGCTGCTGCGCGGCTTCGTGCAGCAGCTGGGCCTCGCGGGCGCGCTCGCTGTGCAAGGCGCCCGACAGCACGCCCACGTCCGAACGCATGTGCGCCCCCAGGGCCACGTTTTCCAGCACCGACATGGTCGGCAGCAGCTGCACGTGCTGGAAGGTGCGGCCCACGCCGCGCTTGGCGATCTCGCGCGCCGAGCGGCCGTCGATGCGATCGCCCAGGAAGCGCACCTGGCCGCGCGTGGCCGGCAGCACGCCGCTGATCAGGTTGAAGGTCGTGCTCTTGCCGGCGCCGTTGGGGCCGATCAGGCCCATGATTTCGCCGGCGCGCACCTTGAACGTAATGTCGTTGACCGCCACCAGGCCGCCGAACTCCTTGCGGATGCTATCGACTTCCAGCACCAGCTCGCCGGCCTGCGGCCGGGCGCGGTGCGGCAGCGCCGGCGCTTGCGGCGGCGGCGCCATGTTGCGCCGCGAGCCGGCCGCGCCGGTGACGCGCTCCCACCAGCCCGACAGAATGGGCCACAGGCCATTGCTGGCGTACTGCAGCACCAGGATCATCAGCACGCCGAAGAAGATCAGTTCGAAGTTGGCGTTGGTATCGATCAGCTTGGGCAGGATGTTCTGCAGCTGGTCCTTGATTCCCAGGATGACCGCCGAGCCCAGCAGCGCCCCCCAGACATGGCCGGCGCCGCCGACCACGGCCATGAAGAGGTATTCGATGCCGTAGTTCAGGCCGAACGGACTGGGGCTGACCGCACGCTGCATGTGGGCGTACAGCCAGCCCGACAGGCAGGCCAGCAGCGCCGCCCACACGAAGATGACGATTTTGTAGATGCCGGTATTGACCCCCATCGACTCGGCCATGCCGGCGCCGCTCTTCAGGGCGCGGATGGCGCGGCCCGGACGCGAATCGAGCAGGTTGCGCGTGGCCCACAGCGCCAGCAGCACGAACACCCAGATCAGGTAGTAAATATGGCGTCCGCTGGCCAGCGACCAGCCGAACAGGCTGATGGGCTCGATGCCGGCGATGCCGTCATGCTTGCCGAGCCAATCCAGGTTGCCGAACAGGTAATACAGCGAGAGTCCCCAGGCAATGGTGCCCAGCGGCAGATAATGCCCCGACAGCCGCAGCGTGATCAGCCCCAGCAGGAACGCCACCACGGCCGTCACCAGCAGGCCCACCGGCAGCGCCAGCCACGGCGAGATGTCGTATTGCGTGGTGAGCAGCGCCGTGGTGTAGGCGCCCAGGCCCACGAAGGCCGCCTGGCCGAACGAGGTCAGGCCGCCCACGCCGGTCAGCAGCACCAGCCCCAGCGCCACCATGGCGGCCAGGCCGATGTAGTTGAGCTGCGTGATCCAGAATTCGGGCGTGGCCGACAGCAGCGGCAGGCCGGCCAGCACGACGATGAATGCGATAAGCAGGAAGCGGTTCATGGCGCTTATTCCTCTTCGTCCACATGACGGCTGCTGAACGAACGCCAGACCAGAACCGGGATAATCAGGGTGAACACGATGACTTCTTTGTACGAACTGGCCCAGAACGACGAGAAGGCCTCCAGGATGCCGACCAGCAGTGCGCCGGCCGCGGCCACCGGGTAGCTCACCAGGCCGCCGATGATGGCGCCCACGAAGCCCTTCAGGCCGATCAGGAAGCCGGTGTCGTAATACACGGTGGTGATGGGCGCGATCAGCATGCCCGACATGGCGCCGATGGACACCGCCAGGGTGAATGTCAGGCTGCCCGACATGGTGGTGCTGATGCCCACCAGGCGCGCGCCGCGCCGGTTCACGGCGGTGGCCCGCAGCGCGCGGCCGTACAGCGTCTTGCCGAAGAACAGCCACAGCGCCACGATCAGCAGCGCGCAGGTGGCCACCACGAACAGGCTTTGCGCCGACCAGGTCGAGAACCCGAGATCGACCTGCCCGCTGACGAATGCCGGCGTACGCCAGCCCTCGGCGCCGAAGAACACCAGCGCCAGCCCCATCAACGCGAAGTGCACGGCGACCGACACGATCAGCAGCACCAGCACCGTGGCCTCGGCCAGCGGCTGGTAGACGATGCGGTAGACCATCGGCCCCATCGGGATCACCAGGGCCAGGGTCAGCAGCATGTTCAGCCACAGCGAGGTGCCCTGCGCCGCATAGCTGTCGGTCAGCCACAGCAGCGCCAGGGGCAGCGCCACGCAGCCGGCCAGCACCTTGGGCATGGCGCCCCACGCGCCGGTGCGCAGCGCGCGCACCAGCTCCAGCAGCAGGCACACGCCGCCCAGCAGGGGCAGCAGGTAGGCGGTGCCCGGCACGCGGCCGTCGACCAGCATGGCCAGTGTCAGGGCGCCGAAGGCGACGAACTCGCCCTGCGGAATGAAAATGACCCGCGTGACGGCGAAAACCAGTACCAGCGCCATGCCCAGCAGGGCATAAATGGCGCCGTTGACCACACCGTCTTGCAGCAGGATCAGCGCAATTGAAGAGTCCATCGAACCACTACCTTATGGGGATTTCAGGTGCCCCGACCCCACCCGGGACACGGCGCATACGACGCACCGGCCCTCAGGCCGGTGCGAGGTGAAGCAGGAGAACGCACCGCCACGCCGGTCAGGCGTCGCCGCGCGGCGCGTCCCTTGATGCCGACAGCGGTTTACAGATCGGGCTGGTAAACCCACTTGCCGCCTTCGACCTTGACCATCACTCGCGAGCGTTCGTCGAAGCCGGCATGGTCCGTGGCGCTCATGTTGAACACGCCCTGCGAAGCGGGCAGGTTCTTGATGCCTTCGAGGGCGTCGCGCATGGCCGCGCGGAACTCCGGCGTGCCCGGCTTGGCGCCCGACTTCAGGGCCGTCGGCAGCGCGGCCACGATCAGCTGGCCGGCATCCCACATATGGCCGCCGAAGGTGTTGGTCGAGCCGGCGCCATGCGTCTTTTCATAGGCCTGGGTGTAGGCCAGCGCCGATTGCTTGACCGGGTTGCTGTCGGGCAGTTGCGCGGCGACCAGCAGCGGGCCGGCCGGCAGCAGCATGCCGTCGCAATCCTTGCCGCACACGCGCAGCACGTCATTGTTGGCGGCGCCGTGGGTCTGGTAGATCACGCCGCCGTAGTTGCGCGCGCGCAGCTCCTTCTGGGGCAGGGCCGACGGCGTGCCGGCGCCGGCGATCAGGATCGCGTCGGGCTTGGCGCCCACCAGCTTGAGCACCTGGCCGGTCACGCTGGTATCGGTACGGCCGTACTTCTCGACGGCGGTGATCTCGATGCCCTTGGCCTTGGCCGCGGCCTGCATCACGGCCAGCCAGCCGTCGCCGTAGGCGTCGGCGAAGCCGATGAAGCCCAGGGTCTTGATCTTGGCCTTGACCATGGCGTCGGCCAGGGCGCTGGCCATCAGGGCGTCGTTCTGCGGCGTCTTGAAGACCCAGCGGCGCTTGTCGTCCACCGGCTCGACGATCTTGGCGCTGGCGGCCACGCTGATCATCGGCACCTTGGCTTCGGCGGCCACGTCCACCATGGCCAGCGAGCCCGGGGTGATCGAGGTGCCCACCAGCACGTCGACCTTGTCTTCCGAAGCCAGCTTGCGCGAGTTCTTCACGGCTTGCGTCGTATCGGTGGCGTCGTCGAGCACGATCCATTCGATCTTGGTGCCGTCGACTTCCTTGGGCAGCAGGGCCACCGTATTGCGCTCGGGGATGCCGAGCGAGGCGGCCGGGCCGGTGGCGGCGATCGTCACGCCGACCTTGACCTGGGCGCTGGCGATCAGCGGCAGGCTGAGGGCAACAGCGGCCGCGACCGCGGACAAGCCGAAATGCTTGCGCATGTTTTGTCTCCTGTGTGGACCTGCCGGCGCGCCCGGGATGGAGCGCGGCAAGCCTGATTAAAGTTATACAGAAAAAAGAATTATAGGGTTAAAAGAGTATCAAATAACCACCCCGACCCCACCGGGATCAACCCTAATCCGGTGCCCAAAAATTTTCTAACGCGTTTGTTAATAGAAAATTTTTACCCGAGCCCTCCGTAGTGTCTCTAAGGGGATTCCCTGGGAAGCGCCCTCAGCGTCCCAGCACCGGCCATACGCGCTCGACCCGCGACGCCACCCAGGCCGCCACCGCCGCCTTGGCCAGGTCGCCGGGCAGGAATACCGCCACGGCTGCCCAGGCCTTGGCCATGCCCATCTGCGTGACGCCGGCCAGCCAGGGGACGCCGACGGCATAGACCACCACGATGCCGCCCAGCACGCAGGCCGCCACGTAGCCGGCCAGGCCGCGCCACGTGCCGGCCGCGCGCAGGGCCAGGCGGCGCGCCAGCCAGCCGGTGACGCAGGCGCCGGCCACCATGCCCACCAGGAACCCGCCGGTCGGACCGAAGAACACGCCCAGGCCGCCGCGTCCGCCCGGCAGCACCGGCAGGCCGATGGCCGCCAGCACCAGGTACAGCAGGCAAGCCAGCGCGCCGCGCAACGGGCCCAGCATGGCGCCGGCCAGCATGGCTCCCAGCGTCTGCAGCGTCACCGGCACGGGAATCGCGGGCAGCGGAATCGGCGGCATCAGGCTCAACACCACGATCAGCGCCGCGAACAGCGCCACCAGAACCGTATCCTTGGTCGTCATCGGGCTTCTCCTTCATGTAGATGCGGCGCGCCGGCGCGGCCCCTCAACCGCGCGCGTCGATCGCCTGTGCCACTTCCTCGGCACGTTTCAGCGTACGCACCACCAAGGGCACGAGCAACGCCAGCGGATGGGCGCCCAGGCCGCGCGCGGCCTGGGCCTCCCGGATTTCCTGATAATTGCGCCAGATTTCGGGGATGAAGCGCAAGGCCAGCGCCAGGGCCAGCGCCACCTGCGCGGCATTGAGCAGACCCAGCCGTTCGGCCGGCCGCAGCGCGCGCTCGCACGCGTCGATGAGGGCCGGCACCGGCGTGGTCAGCGTCACGGCCATGGCCAGGCCGATCAGCGCCGCCACCCGCAGCACCACCACGGCGGCGTGCGGCCAGCCCTGCATCAGGCCGGTGAACAGGCCGACCGCGAGCACGATCAACGCCAGGCCGCGGGTCTGCCGCCACCAGGCGGCCGCGCCGACGCCGCTGCGCCAGACCAGCAGCGCGGCGCCGGCCAGCACCGCCGCCAGCGCGCGCCAGTCGGACAGCAGGAACAACCCTACCCCCGCCAGCGCCAACGCCGCCAGCTTCAGCCCGGCCGGCAGGCGGTGCAGGAAACTGGCGCCGGCGACGTACAGGGGCTCGATCATGCGCAATGCTCGCGATACCAGCCCAGCACCGCCGCCGGCTCGCCGTCGGCGGCGATACGCCCGTCGACCACCGCCAGCACCCGGTCGTAGCCGGCCAGCAGGTCGAGGTCGTGGCTGACCACGATGGCCTGCTGCGGCAACGCGGCGATGGCCTCTGCCACCCGGTTGCGGTTGCGCAGGTCCAGCTGCGTCGTGGGTTCGTCGAACACCACCAGTTGCGGCGCCATCACCAGCACGGACGCCATGGCGACCAATTGGCGCTCGCCGCCGGACAGGGTGTGGCTGGTGCGTTCGGCCAGGTGGCCCACGCCCAGCCGTTCGAGCGCGGCCGCGATGCGCGCGTCGCGCTCGGCCGGCGCCAGGCCCTGCTTCTTCAGGCCGAATGCCAGGTCCTCGCGCACGATGGGAAAGACAATCTGGTTCTCTGGATTCTGGAATACGAAACCGACCCGGCGACGCACGTCCTTGACCTGGTTGCGCGTATCCAGGCCGTCGACCAGCACCCGCCCGGAGGACGGCAGGGCCAGGCCGTTGACCAGCCGCGCCAGCGTGCTCTTGCCCGCGCCATTGGGGCCGATCACCCCCACGCGGCGTTCGGACAGGCGCAGGCTCACGCCATGCAGGACCTGTGCCTGGGGCGTGGCGACGACCGCCTGGTCAAACTCGATTAACATGGAGCGGGATTATGCCCGAACCAATTCGCACGGCGGGACTCCAAGCTGATCATGGAAAAAATTCGCAAAACCGACGCCGAATGGCGCACCCAACTTACCCCGGAAGAATACGCGGTCGCGCGGCAGAAAGGCACCGAGCGCGCCTTCAGCGGCCGATACTGGGATACCTCCACGCCCGGCATATACCGCTGCATCGGCTGTGGCACGCCGCTGTTCGCATCCGACACCAAATTCGATGCCGGCTGCGGCTGGCCCAGCTACTTCGAGCCGCTGGCGCCCGAACGCGTGCGCGAGGAACTCGACACCAGCCATGGCATGGTGCGCACCGAGGTGCTGTGCAATATCTGCGACGCCCATCTTGGCCATGTTTTCCCGGACGGCCCCGAGCCGACCGGGCTGCGCTATTGCATCAATTCGCTGTCCCTGAAATTCGAACCGCTCGAGGACGAATGAAGAAGTTCCTGTTTGACCTGTTTCCGCTGATACTGTTTTTCGTTGCCTATCGGTACGCCGATATTTATGCGGCCACGGCCGTGGCGATTACCGCGTCCATCGCCCAGATACTCTGGCTGCGCCTCACCGGCAAGGCCATCGAGGGCATGCACTGGATAAACCTGTCGGTCATCGTGATTTTCGGCGGCGCCACCCTGTGGCTGCACAGCGACGTCTTCATCAAGTGGAAGCCCACCGTGCTGTACTGGCTGTTCGGCGGCGCGCTGCTGGGCGCGCGGTACCTGTTCGGGCGCAACCTGGTCCGCCGCCTGCTGGGCAAGCAGATCGCGTTGCCCGATCCGGTCTGGGAGCGCCTGAACCTGAGCTGGGCGCTGTTCTTCGTGGCGGCCGGCGCGGTCAACCTGTATGTGGCCTTCTCCGGCCACTTCACCGAATCCCAATGGGTCAATTTCAAGGTCTTCGGCCTGATGGGCCTGCTGGTCGCTTTCGTCATCGCCCAGTCGCTGTGGCTGGGCAAGCATCTGCAGGCGTCGGACACGCCCGATCAAGATCGAAACGAAGACTGATCAAGAAATAATCCCTTATATATGTCTGAAAATTCTGAACGAATTGAGATTATTCGCGCACGCCTTGCTGCGTTAAATCCGATTATCTTGGAGATACAGGACGAGTCGCACCTGCACGCCGGGCACGAAGGCGCAAAAGGCGGCGCGGGGCACTTTCGGGTGCACATCGTAGCCTCCTGTTTCGCAGGTCTGACGCCCGTTGCCCGCCATAGGCTGGTGTATCATCATTTGCAGGATTTGCTCCCATATCCCATTCATGCACTTGCGCTGGATGCGCAAGCACCCTCTCCAGACAACGCCAAGTAAACACCCTTCAAAAGGTCAAAGGACATACATGAAACGCATCGCCATGCTGGCTGCTGCCTGCGTCATTGCCGTGCCCGCTTTCGCCCAGAACGTGGCGACCGTGAACGGCAAGCCCATTACCCAGAAGAGCCTGGATGAGTTCGTCAAGCTGGTCGTCAGCCAGGGCGCTACCGATTCGCCCCAGCTGCGTGAGCAGATCAAGCAGGAAATGATCAACCGCCAGGTGTTCGTGCAGGCGGCCGAGAAGGACGGCGTCGCCAAGCAGGCCGACGTGCAGACTGAGATCGAGCTGGCCCGCCAGGGCATCCTGGTGCGCGCCCTGATGGCCGACTACCTGCAAAAACACCCCGTCACCGACGCCCAGGTCAAGGCCGAATACGAGAAGATCAAGAAAGAACAGGCCGGCAAGATGGAATACAAAGTCCGTCACATCCTGGTCGAGGACGAAAAGACGGCCAACGACCTGCTGGCCCAGGTCAAGAGCAACAAGAGCAAATTCGACGATCTGGCCAAGAAGAACTCCAAGGACCCCGGCAGCGCCGAGCGCGGCGGCGACCTGGGTTGGGCGCCTGCCACCAACTACGTCCAGCCGTTTGCCGAGGCCGTGACCAAGCTGAAGAAGGGCCAACTGGTCGACAAGCCGGTGCAGACCCAGTTCGGCTGGCACGTGATCCAGGTCGACGATACCCGTCCGGTCGAATTCCCCGCCATGGACCAGGTGCGCCCGCAACTGGAAGAAATGCTGCGCCAGCAAACCCTGGCCAACTACCAGAAGCAATTGCGCGAACAGGCCAAGATCCAGTAAGCGCCAGGCCATCGCCATCAACAAAATTGCCCGCTTTCGCGGGCAATTTTGTTTTCGGCTGCCGGGCGCCGGCGCCCGCTTCGCCTATAGGCCCAGCAGCGCCTTCAGGCCGTCCTCGTCCAGCACCGGAACGCCGAGTTCCTGGGCCTTGGTCAGCTTGCTGCCGGCATCCTCGCCCGTCACCAGGTAGGCCGTCTTCTTGGAGACCGAACCGCTGACCTTCCCGCCGGCGGCCAGGATACGGCGAGTCGCCTCATCGCGGGTCCAGTTCGGCATGGTGCCGGTCAGGACGAAGGTCTTGCCGGCCAGGCTGGTGCCCTCGGGCTCGGCCTCGGCTTGCGGGTGCACGCCCTGCTGCGTGAGCTGCTCGACGATCTCGCGGTTGTGCGGCTCGGCGAAGAAGCGCCGGATCGAGCCGGCCACCACGCCGCCCACGTCGGGCACGGCCAGCAGCGCTTCTTCGCTGGCGTCCATGATGCGTTCCATGCTGCCGAAATGGCGTGCCACGTCGCGGGCCGTCGTCTCGCCCACATGGCGTATGCCCAGCGCGAACAGCAAGCGGCCCAGAGCCGGACGGCGCGCCTGGTCGATGGCCGCCACCAGGTTTTCCGCCGATTTCTTGCCCATGCGTTCGAGCGCCGCCAGTTCGAACGCAGTCAGGCTGTAGATATCGGCCAGCGACTTGACGCGATCGGCGTCGACCAGTTGGTCGATCAGCTTTTCGCCCAGGCCTTCGATATCCAGCGCCTTGCGGCCGGCGGCATGCAGCAGGGTCTGCTTGCGCTGGGCGGCGCAGAACAGCCCGCCCGTGCAGCGGGCGATAGCCTCGCCCTCGGGGCGCTCGATCGCCGAGCCGCAGATGGGGCAGGCGGTCAGCATGACGAACTCGCGCGCGTCGGCCGGCCGCTTTTCCAGTACCGGCCCGACCACCTCGGGGATGACATCGCCGGCACGCCGCACGATCACGGTATCGCCGATGCGCACATCCTTGCGGCGGATCTCGTCTTCGTTGTGCAGGGTGGCGTTGGTGACCGTCACCCCGCCGACGAACACCGGCGCCAGGCGCGCCACGGGCGTGATCGCGCCCGTGCGGCCCACCTGGACCTCGATACCGAGCAGTTGCGTGACGGCCTCCTCGGCCGGAAACTTGTGCGCCAGCGCAAAGCGCGGCGCGCGCGCGACGAAGCCCAGCACGCGCTGCGACGGCAAGGCGTCGACCTTGTAGACCACGCCGTCGATGTCGTAGGGCAGATCGGCGCGCAGCTTGCCGATACGCTCGTAAAAGGCCAGCAGCCCGTCGGCGCCGCGCTCTCGGTGGTTGTGCCGCAGATTGACCGGCAGGCCCAGTTCGGCCAGCCAGTCCAGCATGCCGCCATGCGTGTCGCGCGGCAGCGTGGACGCCACGCGCACGCCCGGCGCGGGCTCGTCAAAGCGCGTCGGCATGCCTTCGGGCAGGCCATGGACTTCGCCCCAGCTATACGCGAAGAAACGCAACGGCCGCTGCGCCGTGATGCGCGGATCGAGCTGGCGCAGGCTGCCGGCCGCGGCATTGCGCGGGTTGACGAACACTTTCTCGCCGCGCGCTGCCTGCGTACGGTTCAGGCGTTCGAACTCGGCACGGTTCATCAGGACTTCGCCGCGCACCTCGAGTACCCGCGGCGCGCCGTGCAGGCGCAACGGCACGCCTTTGATGGTGCGGATGTTGGCCGTGACGTCCTCGCCGGTCTGCCCGTCGCCGCGCGTGGCCGCCTGGGCCAGCCTGCCCTCCTCGTAGCGCAGGCTGATCGCCAGGCCGTCCAGCTTGAGCTCACAGAAGTATTCAACCTGCTGATCCAGGCCCAGCAGGCCCGCGCCGCGCAGGGTATCGGCCACGCGCTTGTCGAAGGCGCGCACGTCCTCTTCGTCGAAAGCATTGCCCAGCGACAGCATGGGCACGGCGTGGCGCACGCTGCCGAATTCGGCCAGCGGCGCGGCGCCCACGCGCTGCGTCGGCGAATCGGGCGTGACCAGCTCGGGGTGTTCGGCCTCCAGCGCTTGCAGGTCGCGCATGAGCGCGTCGTACTCGGCGTCCGGAACGCTGGGATCGTCGTGGACGTAATAACGGATATTGTGCTGCTCGATCTCGGCCCGCAGGCGCGCGATCGCTTGCTGCGGCGTAGGACCTGCCTGCGCCATTATGCAAATACTCGCTGCGCCCGCGCGCTGCCGGCCGGCAGGCCGGCCTGGTCAAGCTGCTCGAACAATACCTGCAGGCGCTCGTCGATGACCGCGTCCGCGCCGTCCTGCAGGGGCCGGCCCTGGTCATCGACCAATTCGGCGCGCAGGCGGGCGGCCAGATCGCGGCCCACGTCGACCATGCGGCCGAAGGCCCGCTGGTCCGCCGGGCTGCACGGCACGTCCAGCAGCAGGTACAGGCGTTCGATGCCACCCATGCCGGCGTCGAACGCCGCGCCATCGGCGCGCGACAGCGTAAAGCGCACCGCGCCGTTGTCGGCCAGCCAGGCCAGCCGCGCGCCATCGGCGGCAAAACCCAGGTCGCGCGCCACCGCCAGCACCTCGGCGGCCGGTTGCGCAACGCCCAGCAGCAGCGTCAGGCCGACCTGGGTGTCCAGGGCGGCGCAGGTATCGTCCAGCCGGGCCGCCTGTTCCAGCACTTCCTGCTGGTCGGGGCCCTCGACGCTGGCCTCGAAGCGGTCGGCCAGGTCTTGCGCGCGGGCCCAGGCCTGCGACCATTCGATGGCGGTCAGCGGGCCGCTGCGGTTGGCCAGCAACACGGCCAGCTGCATGTTGGCATAGGACTCTTCGGAATGGATGCGGGCGCGATGGCGTTGCTCGGCCGTGGCGGCGAACACGCGCAAGGGCTTGCGGCCGGCCTGCCGCAGCGACTGCAGATAAGGCAGCAGGTCGGCGCCGCGCACGGGCTCGCTGAAATGGATTTCAATCACGACCTCGCAAGCGGGATCGGGTTCTTCCTGGTCGTCGGTGTCCGGGTTGGCGGGCGCCGCGGCCGGCGCGGCACCCGCTGCGGCGCCGCCCATGCCGGGCTCACGGCGCGTCGCGCCCGCCGCCGTGCGATCCTGCGCGCCGGCGCCAAGCAGGGGATCCTGCTCGGTCGAAGGGAAATGGGCTTGCATCCTGCGGCGCACCCGGCGGTCCTGCCACCAGTTAAAGCCCAGCACCAGCAATATGAGCAGGACACCAAGGGCAATCAGCCCGATCTGCAAATCACTCATGAGAATATCCCGCGCCTAAGGCAGCGCAAATCCGAATATGGGTTTCAGGCTTCGGCGGCCATTTGCACGGCCGAGTCTATATCCACAGCAACAATACGCGATACGCCCTGCTCCTGCATCGTCACGCCGATCAGTTGCTTGGCCATCTGCATGGCGATTTTATTGTGCGAGATGAACAGGAACTGGGTCTGTTCGCTCATGTTGCTGACCAGATTGGCATAGCGTTCGGTATTGGCGTCATCCAGCGGCGCGTCGACCTCGTCGAGCAGGCAGAACGGCGCGGGATTCAGCTTGAACAGCGCGAACACCAAGGCCGTGGCCGTCAAGGCCTTCTCGCCCCCGGACAGCAGGTGGATGGTGCTGTTGCGCTTGCCCGGCGGCTGTGCCATCACCTGCACGCCCGCGTCGAGGATTTCGTCGCCGGTCATGGTCAGCCTGGCCTCGCCGCCGCCGAACAGCTTGGGGAACAACTCGCCGAAATGGCGGTTGACCGTATTGAAGGTCTCCTGCAGCAGCTCGCGGGTTTCCCGGTCGATCTTGCGGATGGCGTCCTCGAGGGTCTCCATGGCCGTCAGGAGGTCCTGCTGCTGGGCGTCGAGGAAAGTCTTGCGTTCGCGCGAGGTATTCAGTTCGTCCAGGGCGGCCAGGTTGACCGGCCCCAGCGCGTCGACCTGGCGCGAAATGCGGCCCACCTCGGACTGCAGCCAACTGGCCTTGCGCCACTCGTCGGGCATCTCGGCCAGCTCGCGGGCCAGCGTCTCGCGGTCGACCTCGCGGGCGTTGAGCTGCTCGGTGAACTGTTCCTCGGCCAGGCGGGCGGCCTGCTCCTGCAGTTGCAGTTCGGTGATGCGGGCGCGCAGCGGCTCGAGCCCGCGCTCCTGTTGCATGCGTTCCTCGTCGGCGCCGCGCATCAAGGCCGACAGGTTGTCCAGTTCCAGGCGCGCGCGCGTCAGCGCCTCTTCGCGCTCGGCGCGCAACTCCAGGGCGTCCTGCAGGCCTGCCTGCGAGGCCGAGGCGTCCAGGTCGACCAGGTCGGTTTCGAGCTGCTGCAGCTCGGTGCCGGCGCGCTGGCTCTGGTCGGCGGCCAGTTGCCGGTTGCGCTGCAGGTCGGTGATGCGCACCTGGACGCCGCGCTCGGCGAACTCGGCCTCCTGGGCGGCGCGCTCCAGCTCGCGCAGCCGGGTACGGGCGGCATCGGCCTGGGCGGACAGGGTTTCGCCGTCGATCTCGGCGTCGGAGAAGCGCGATTGGTGCTCGGCCAGCTCGCCGTCGAGCGCCTCGAAGCGCACTTCGGCCTCCTCGCGGGTGGCGCGCAGGTCTTCCTCGTGCGCCGCGAGCTCCTCGAGATCCTGGCGCAGGCGGGCGGCCCGCTCGCCGGACTGTTCGGCCTGCTGCTGCAGGCGCGAATGCTCGAGCTGGATGTCGTGCACGCGCCGGGTGACTTCGGCCACCCGCTGGCGCGCCGGCGCGATGGCCTGCGATACCTGTTGCCAGGCCGCCTCGGCGCGCGCCACGGCGGCGCGGGCCTGGTCGGCGATCAACTGCTGCGCCTTGATCTCGCGCTGCAGGTTTTCGATTTCCTGCTGGCGCGCCAGCAACCCGGCCTGCTCGGAGTCGGGCGCGTAGAAACGTACGCTGTGGGCATCGACCAGGTGCCCGGCCTTGACGACGTAGGCGGCGCCGGCCGGCAGGCTGGCGCGCCCGGCCAGGGCCTGGGTCAGGTCGGCGGCGGTGTACAGGCCGGCCAGCCACTGGTTGAGCAGCGTGCGCAGGTCGGGGTCGGTGACCCGCAGCAGGCTGGCCAGCGGCGTCTGGCCCTGCGGGGCGGCCGGCGCGGGCGCGGCAGCCGGCACTTGGTAGAACGCCAGGCGGGCCGGCGGCGCGTCGTCGGCGAAGGCGCGCGCCCAGTCCAGGCTGCGCACCTCGAGCGCGGCCATGCGCTCGCGCAGCGCGGCTTCCAGGGCGGTTTCCCAGCCCGGCTCGATATGCAGCTTCTGCCACAGGCGGCCCAGGCCGGCCAGCTCGTGCTTGGCCAGCCATGGCTCCAGCGCGCCCTGCTTCTGGACGTCCTCCTGCAACTTGACCAGCGCCGCCAGGCGGGCCTCGAGGCGGGCCAGGCCCTGGGCATCCTGCTGGGCGGCGGCCTGGGCGCGGCTGCGCTCGGCGTCGGCCTCGGGCACGCGCCCTTCCAGGGTGGCCAGTTCGGCTTGCGCCGCCTCGAGCTGGTCCTCGCCGGCCAGGCGATCGCCGGCCAGCTGTTCCAGCCGCTCGGGGTCGGGCGTGTGCAGTTCGCGCAGTTCCTGCTGCAGGCGCTCGCGGCGCTGCTCCAGCGTTTGCAGCTGGCGGTCGGCGTCGCGCTGGGTCTGGGCCACCAGGGCCAGGTTCTGTTCGACGCGCGCCAGCGCGGCGCGCATGTCGTCGCGCCCGGCCGCAGCGTCGCGCACCCGGGCTTCGATGGCCGGCAGGCCGGCCTGGGCGTCCTCGGCCGCGGCGCGCGCTTCCTCGGTGCGCGCCGCGCCGGTGGCCAGGTCTTCCTCGGCCAGGGCGATCTGTTCGGTACAGTGCTCCTGCTGGGTGTTCCACTCGGCGATCTGGGCCTGCAGCTGTTCGCGGCGCGCCTGCAG
This sequence comes from Bordetella bronchiseptica, assembly GCF_900636925.1. Lineage (NCBI taxonomy): Bacteria > Pseudomonadati > Pseudomonadota > Betaproteobacteria > Burkholderiales > Alcaligenaceae > Bordetella > Bordetella bronchiseptica. Next base: position 1,286,547 of record NZ_LR134326.1, on the reverse strand, counting down.
GCGGTTGCGCGAATCGACCACATGGCGGATTTCGGCCTCCAGGCGGCTGACCTGGGCATTGGCCTCGTACAGCTGCCCCTGCGCCGCGTGCACCGCGTCGCTGGCGGCGTAATGGGCCTGGCGGCGCGATTCCAGCTCGGCCTCGCCAGCCCGCAGGCCGGCGATGGCGGCTTCCAGGTCGTTCTGGGCCCGCGCCATGTCCTGGTTCTTGCGCTCGCGCTCATCGCGGGCGCCGGTTTCCTTCAGCAGCCACAGCGCAAACTGCTTTTTCTCGCCGTCGGCCTGCAGCTCGCGGTATTTGCGCGCCACCTCGGCCTGGGCCTCCAGCTTGTCGAGCTGGCTGCCCAGTTCGCGCAGGATGTCCTCGACCCGGGTCAGGTTCTCGCGCGTATCGGACAGGCGGTTCTCGGTCTCGCGGCGGCGCTCTTTGTAGCGCGACACCCCGGCCGCCTCTTCGAGGAAGACCCGCAGCTCTTCCGGGCGGGCCTCGATCAGGCGGTTGATCATGCCCTGGCCGATGATGGCGTAACCGCGCGCGCCCAGGCCGGTGCCCAGGAAGATGTCGTGGATGTCGCGCCGCCGGACCTGCTGGTTGTTGACGTAGTAGCTGCTGGTGCCGTCGCGCGTCAACACGCGGCGCACGGCGATTTCCGAATAGGCGCTCCACTGGCCCGCGGCCCGCCCTTCGGTATTGTCGAATACCATCTCGACCGAGGCGCGGGCAGCCGGCTTGCGGTTGCCCGAGCCATTGAAGATGACGTCCTGCATCGACTCGCCGCGCAGTTCGGACGCCTTGGCTTCGCCCAATACCCAGCGCACGGCGTCGATGATGTTGGACTTGCCGCAGCCGTTGGGACCCACCACGCCCACCAGTTGGCTGGGCACGGGGATCACGGTTGGATCGACGAAGGACTTGAAGCCGGCGAGTTTTAGCTGGGTAAGACGCACAGTACGATGACGGACGGGGTAGGTTGAACGAGGGGCGTTGAACGGACCTGCCGCACACAATAGGCGATGCGACCCCCAGGAGGGCCGATCCAAGGCCCGTATGATACCCCAGGAGGGTAGCGCCCATCGTGAGCAAAGGTGAGCCTGGGACAAACGCGAAGCGCCGGCCGGCCGGACCGGGCGCTATACTCGCTGACACTTTTTTTCGCCAATACGGTCAATCGGACAGTGCCAGCCGTTCGGGCGGGCAGCGGGGACATTCTTGAAACGCGGGTTTTATCTGGTTATGGCCGCGCAGGCCTTCTCATCCCTGGCAGACAACGCACTGTTCATCGCGGCGATCGCCTTGATCCTGGAGTTGAGCGGGCCCGACTGGATGGCGCCCATGATGAAGTGGTCCTTCGCCCTGGCCTACGTGGTGCTGGCCGCGTTCGTGGGCGCCTTCGCCGATTCGTTCCCCAAGGGCCGGGTGATGTTCATCACCAATGCGCTCAAGGTCGCCGGCTGCATGCTGATGTTCTCGTATGCCAGCATCGGCGTGCCGGCCACCTACCAGACCTACCTGGTCTGCGCGGCCTATGGCCTGGTCGGCATCGGCGCGGCCGCCTACTCGCCGGCCAAGTACGGGATCGTCACCGAAATGCTGCCGCCCGACCTGCTGGTAAAGGGAAACAGCTGGATCGAAGGGCTGACCGTGCTGTCCATCATCATCGGCACGGTGCTGGGCGGCGTGCTCATTTCCCCCCATGTCTCGAGCGTGCTGCTCGCCCACCCCTGGCTGAACAAGCTGGTCCATACGCCGGCGGAAGCCGCCATCCTGGTCATTGCGCTGGTCTACGTGATCGCCGCGCTGTGCAATCTGCTGATCCCGCCCACGCACGTGCGCTACCCCCCGCAGCAGCGCAGCCCCTTCAAGCTGGTGCGCGCATTCAGCGGCTACGTGTGCGTGCTGTGGCGCGACAAGCTGGGCCAGATCTCGCTGGCCGTGACCACGCTGTTCTGGGGCGCCGGCGCCACGCTGCAATTGATCGTGATCGAATGGGGCCGCAGCCATCTGGGCTATCGCCTGGACCAGGCTTCGGTGCTGATGGGCGTGGCGGCGGTGGGAACGGTGGTCGGCTCCATCCTGGCCGGCCGCATTCCGCTGCGCAAGGCGCTGTCGGTGCTGCCGGTCGGCGCAGCCATGGGCCTGGTGGTGCTGCTGATGCCGCTGGTCTATTCGCCCTGGAGCGTCTACCTGCTGCTGCTGGTCACCGGCGGCCTGGCCGGCTTTTTCGTCGTTCCCATGAACGCCCTGCTGCAGCACCGCGGCCACGTGCTGCTGTCGGCCGGCCATTCGATCGCGGTGCAGAACTTCAACGAGCAGCTCAATATCCTGCTGATGGTCGCCATCTATACGGTGCTGCTGTGGCTGGAACTGCCCATCAACATCATCATCGTCATATTCGGCCTGATCGTCACCGTCCTCATGGTGGTGTTCATCCGCTGGAGCCGCCGCAACCTGTCGGCCGACCCCGCCCTGCGCGAGCAGATCGGCCAGGAAGGCCACGGCAAGGCCCTCGACTCGGCCCACTGAGGACCGCTTGCCGCCGCCTCAGCCGCGCGCCGCCAGCAGCAGGTCCTGCCAGGCGCGCGCCTTCTCGGCCGGGCTGCGCAACAGATAGGCCGGGTGGTAGCTGACCACCACGGGAATCGAGCGCCCCTCGTCGGTTTGCAGGCTGTGCACGCGGCCGCGCAAATTGCCTATCGTGGCCTCGGTGCCCAGCAGCGTCTGGGCCGCGAACCGGCCCAGCACCAGGATGCGCTCCGGGTTCAGCAGGGCAATCTGGCGCCGCAGGTAGGGACTGCAGGCGGCGATTTCCTCGGGCTTGGGATTGCGGTTGCCGGGCGGGCGGCACTTGATGACGTTGGCGATGAACACGTCGCGCTCGCGACTCATGCCCACCGACTGCAGCATCGCATCCAGCAGCTTTCCCGAGCGGCCGACGAATGGCAGCCCCTGGCGGTCTTCCTGCTCGCCGGGCGCCTCGCCCACCACCATCCAGCGCGCTGGCTGGGCGCCCATGCCGAACACGGCGTGGCGCCGCCCCTGGCACAGGCCGCAGGCGGTGCAGTCCTGCACCAGCTGCTGCAATTGCCCCAAGTCGGCGCCGGCAGCCCGCGCCGCCACGGCGGCCCGCGCGGCCTGTCCGTCGGCCTCGGCGGCCGGCTCGGCGCGCTGCGGCGCGGCCACCGGCGGGCGCGGCGCGCGGGCCGGACTGGCCGCCGGGCCATCGGCGCGTGGGGTCGCGGCCGCCGGCCGGACGGCCTCGGCCGTCGCCACGGCCGCATTGGCGGCCTCGGCGACAGGCGCGGCGGGCGCGGCAGCCCCGGCCGCGGACGCCAATGGCGCCGGCAGCCAGGTTTTCTCGATGCCGATCTCGCGCAGCCAGATCCGCTGCAGCGGATTCGGACGCGGCGCGGCCGGCACGGCGGCCTCAGGCGCGCTCATCGCCCACCGTCGCTTCGCCCAGGGTTTTCTGCATTACCAAAGCATCCTCGCGCTTGCCCTTACCTGCGGGATAGTAATCCTTGCGCCGGCCGATGCGCAGATAGCCGTGCCGCTCGTAGAACTGCACCGCGGTGGCATTGGACGGCCGCACCTCCAGCAGCACGCCGGCCAGGCCGCGCGCGCGCGCCTGGCGCTCGCACCAGCCCAGCATCAGGCCGCCCAGGCCTTGCCGGTGCAGATGGCGCGGCACGGCGATGACCAGCAGATGCACCACGTCGGGCGCCGCCATCATCACACAAAAGCCCGCCAGCCTGCCGTCCTGGCGCAGCACACAGGCCGGATAGCCGGCCTGCAGCGCATCGGCGAAATTGCCGCGCGTCCAGGGAAAGGATTGGACCTGCGCCTCGAGTTCGGCCACTTCGTCGAGGTCGCGCTGCGCCATGGGCAGCATCTGCGTGGCGGCCAGGGCCGAGACCGCGCGCGGGTTGCCCCCCTGCCCCCGCTCGCGCTCGGCGGTGGTGAAGGCCACCTTGTCGCGCACATACAGGGGCGCGGCCAGTTCGGCGGCCACGCCGCCGCCATCCCGCCAGGCACGGCGCGCCAGGCGCGCCACTGCCTGGGCCTGCGGCCGCTCGGCCTGCACGCGCACCCAGCCAGGCGGCGCGGCCATGCTGGCCGCGTAGACCTGCCATGCATCGCCCGCCATCCGCACGCGCAACGCGCGGCCGGCGCGGGCCGACCAAGCGTCCAGGTGATGCACGGTCCAGGGCACCACCTCGCCGGCGGCGATCAGCAGCGGCGCCTGCAGCGTCTGCCACTGCCCGTCATCGCCGCGCAGGTAGACGGCCAGGTAGACCTCTTCCATGCGGGCGTCCAGCGCCACCACGACCGCGTCGTCGGCCGCCGCGCCCGAAACCTCCGCCACCGCCTCATGCGACACGACCGGCAGGACCGGGATCCCCAGTCCCAGGGCGATGCCCTGCGCCACGCCGCACGCCACCCGCAAGCCGGTGAACCCGCCCGGCCCCTGGCCGAAGGCGACCGCCTGCAGGGCTTCGGGCGCCAGGCCGGCGCGTACCAGCAATTCCCGTGCCATGGGCAACAGGCGTTCGGCATGCTCCTGGGCGCCCTCGTGCTCCAGCACGGCGACGACGGGTTCGGCCCCGTGCTCGGTGAGCAAGGCCACGCCGCAGCGGGAAGACGAAGTTTCGAAGGCAAGCAGGTTTAGATCCATAGGGGCGGATTGTACGAAATCGGGCGCTTCACCTAGTATGTAAGGGGGATTTCAACCGTAGCGCGCAATGTGTAATATCTTGTGAACACCCACTAGCCGCTGGTTCTTGTCACTGTTACATTTCCGGCCATGAACACGCAAAACACCACTCCTACCCGCAAGATCCTGGTCGTCGACGATGATCCCCGACTGCGCGATCTCCTGCGCCGCTATCTGTCGGAACAAGGGTTCAATGTATTCGTGGCCGAAGATGCCAAGGAAATGGGCAAACTGTGGCAACGCGAACACTTTGACCTGCTGGTTCTCGACCTGATGCTGCCGGGCGAGGATGGCCTGTCGATCTGCCGCCGCCTGCGCGGCGGCCACGACAATACTCCCATCATCATGCTGACCGCCAAGGCCGAGGAAATCGACCGGATCGTCGGCCTGGAAATGGGAGCCGACGATTACCTGTCCAAGCCCTTCAACCCGCGCGAACTGCTGGCCCGCATCAATGCGATCCTGCGCCGCCGCGGCACCGAAGAGCACCCGGGCGCGCCCAGCCAGGAAAACGAGTCGATCGCCTTCGGCCCGTACGTCCTGAACCTGTCCACGCGCACCCTCACCCGCAATGGCGAGCAGGTGCCGATCACGACCGGCGAATTCTCGGTCCTGAAGGTTTTTGCCCGCCATCCCAAGATCCCGCTGTCGCGCGACAAGCTGATGGAACTGGCCCGCGGACGCGAATACGAGGCGTTCGACCGCAGCCTGGATGTGCAGATTTCGCGTCTGCGCAAATTGATCGAACCCAACCCGTCCAAACCCGTTTTCATCCAAACCGTCTGGGGCCTGGGATACGTTTTCGTTCCGGATGGCGGCAGTTGACCTAATGGCCCGCCCCGGGCAGGAGCGCCGTCTCGTGCCCCGCATGCGCAGACTGTTCAGAAACCTGACCTCGCGGTTGCGTCTCGGCCTGTTCGGACGCACCTTTCTGCTGCTCGCGGCACTGATGCTGGTCAGCCTGGGCGCCTGGCTGCAAGTCTTCTTCAGCATGGAGCTGGGGCCGCGCGCCAATCAGATGGCGCAGCGGGTGATCACGGCCGTCAATATCACGCGTACGGCCCTGGTCTATTCGCATACGGACGAGCGCAGCAAGCTGCTGCTGGACCTGGCCACCAACGAAGGCATCCAGGTCTACCCGCGCGAGCTCACCGACTTCACCGAGGCGCTGCCCGACGACGACTACTGGCAACGGGTCGCGCAGCATATCCGCGTGCGTTTCGGACCCGAAACCCAGATCGCCTGGGGGGTCAACCAGGTACCCGGCTTCTGGGTCAGCTTCCAGATCGACCAGGACCTGTACTGGCTGGTCTTCGAGCGCGAGCAGATCGGCCTGACCGGCGGCATCGAATGGCTGGGCTGGGGCGCCACGGCGCTGCTGCTGTCGCTGGTCGGCGCGGCCGTCAGCGTGGGGTTCGTCAACCGGCCGCTGTCGCGGCTGGCGCGCGCCGCCCAGGTGCTCTCGCGCGGCGAAACGCCCGCGCCGCTGCCCGAGCAAGGTCCGCTGGAAATCCGCGACCTGAATGCCTCGTTCAACCGCATGGCCAAGGACCTGCGGCAGGCCGAGGCCGATCGCGAGCTCATGCTGGCCGGCATTTCACACGACCTGCGCACGCCGCTGGCGCGCATGCGCCTGGAAATCGAGATGAGCGGCGTCTCGGAGGACGCCCGCCAGGCCATCGACGAGGACCTCGGCCAGATCGACCACAGCATCGGGCAGCTGATGGAATACGCGCGCCCGGCCGGAACCCTGCCCCAGCTCGCCACCGACATTTCGTCGGTGCTGGCCGAGCTGTATGAGCGCGAGCGCAGCCATACCGCCTCGCTGGGCGGCGAGCTGGAAGCCTCGATCGATCCGGGCCTGCGGGCGCGCATCACGGCGCTGGATCTCAAGCGCATCGTCAGCAATCTGATCGAGAACGCGCGCCGCTACGGCCGCTCGTCCGACGGACTGGCCCACCTGGCCATCAGCGTGCATTCGGAAGGCAATATCCTGGCGATCGAAGTGGCCGACCGCGGCCCCGGCATCGCCCCCGAGGAAGTCGACCGCCTGCTGCGTCCGTTTTCGCGTGGAGAAGCGGCCCGCACCGGCGTCAGCGGCGCGGGGCTAGGCCTGGCGATCGTCGAACGCCTGCTCAAGCACGTGGGCGGCTCGCTGCGCATGCTGCCGCGCCAGGGCGGCGGCCTGATCGCGCGGATAGAGTTACCCAAAGCCAAATTTAGAAATTATCAATTAGACAGCGAAAACCAATAGCGTAGAATTTAGGGCTTGAGGCCTTGCCTGCCTTAATTCCACCAACTTACTGGGAGCACCACATGAAAACTGTTGGCGACAAACTCGAGCCTTTCAAGGTTACCGGCGTCAAGCCCGGCTTCAACCAGCATGAAGAAAACGGCGTTTCGGCTTTCGAGGACATCACCGAAAGCTCCTTCCCCGGCAAGTGGAAAGTGATCTATTTCTACCCGAAGGATTTCACCTTCGTGTGCCCGACCGAAATCGTCGGCTTCAACAAGCTGGCCAAGGATTTCGAAGACCGCGACGCCGTCCTGCTGGGCGGCTCGACCGACAACGAATTCGTCAAGCTGGCCTGGCGCCGTGAGCACCCGGACCTGAACAAGCTGGGTCACTACCAGTTCGGCGACACCACCGGCGCGCTGATCGATCAGCTGGGTGTGCGTGAAAAGGGTGCCGGCGTCGCGCTGCGCGCCACTTTCATCGTCGACCCCGACAACACGATCCAGCACGTTTCGGTGAACAACCTGAACGTCGGCCGCAACCCTGAAGAAGTGCTGCGTCTGCTCGACGGCCTGCAAACCGACGAGCTGTGCCCGTGCAACCGTTCGGTTGGCGGCGCCACGCTGTAATTTCCCCGGCCCGGCTCGTCCGGGCTTTCATTGCTCCAGACTATAGGGAAAAACTATGGAATTCCTTTCTACCATTAAGGATCAACTGCCGGATTGGGCCAAGGACATCCGCCTGAATCTGGACGCCGTGATCGCACGCTCCACCCTGGCGCCGGAAGACGCCCTGGGCGCCGCGCTGTCGGCCGCGTTCGCCGCGCGCAGCCAGTTGCTGATCGACGCCTTCAAGGGTGCGCTGTCGGAGACCGACGCCAATGCCGCCCTGACCGCTTCGGCGCTGATGGGCATGAACAACACCTGGTATCCGTACGTCGAAATGACCGGCGACGCCCAGTTGAAGAGCCTGCCGGCGCAGCTGCGCATGAATGCCTACGCCACCCATGGCGGCGTGGACAAGAAGCGCTTCGAGCTGTTCGCGCTGGCCGCCTCGATCATCGGCAAGTGCCATTTCTGCGTGCAGTCGCACTACGAAAACCTGAAGAAGGACGGCCTGACCGTCGAACAGCTGCGCGACGCGGGCCGTATTGCCGCCGTCGTCAACGCAGCCGCCCTGGCGCTGGCCGCGCAGGGCAAGTAAGCGCCCCCCGCGGTGCGCCGGCCTCCCCCGCCGGCCTCCCCCGCCGGCGGCCGCAGCCGGCCCCTGCGCGGGGCCGGCACTCATTCCCTTCCCTCGCCCAGCCGCCGCCACTCGCGCGGCGAGCAGCCCAGCGCCCGATTGAACATGGCCGTGAACGCGCTCGGGCTCTGATAGCCGAGATCCAGCGCCACGTCGGTGACCGCCTGGCCGTCGCCCAGCCGCCGCACGGCGTCCAGCAGGCGGGCCTGCTGGATCCAGCGCGCGAAGCTCAGGCCCGTTTCGTCGAGAAAACGCCGGTACAGCGTGCGCGCGCTGAGCTTCAGCCGGCGCGCCTGCGCCTGGGCGCTGTCGAATGCCGACAAGTCGGCCAGCGCCCGCTCGCACAGGCCACGCAGCGCCGCGCTCTCGGGCAGCGGCAGATCGAGGCCGCAGCGCGGCAGCCGCCGCAGTTCGGCCACCATCAAGGCGCTGAGCAGGCCATATTCCTCGTCCAGCGCGCCGTCGCTGGCCTCGTGGCGCTGGGGCGCGTCGCGGGTGGAGGGCGCATCGGTGCTGGCGCGCACCACCAGCTCGCGCATCAGCGCAGTCATGTCCAGCACGGCGCAATCGTCGGGCATGCCCCGCACCAGCGCCGCGTCGATGTACAAGGACCGCATGTCGACCGCGCTGCTCATGCGGATTTCGTGCACCGTGCGCGCCGGGATCCATAACGCGCGCATCGGCGGCACCACCCACAGCCGGCGCCGGGTCGCGACCCGCATCACCCCCGACGAGCCGCACAGGAACTGCGCGCGATCGTGCCAATGCGGCTTGACGTGCGCGTCGGCCGGATAGCGGTTGCGCCGCGTGACGACAGCCGGCGCGCGCGCATGGGCAACCGAGATGGCTTCGGCGGCGGGTTTGTCCATTTCTCGATAGTTTTGGTCGAATTCAAGAAGGACAGAATAGCGCAGCCAGCGCACACTGGCATGCATCCTCATTACGACGCCTTCGCCATGGACGCTCCCGCAGCAAGCACGCCCGCCCCTCCCGCCGCCTTCCCGCGCAGCGTCACGCTGTTGCTGAACGTCGCGCACGCGCTGGACCATATGTTCCTGCTGATCTTCGCGACGGCGGTCGCGGCCATCGCGGCCGATTTCGGTTTTGCGCGCTGGGAGGACCTCATGCCCTTCGGCGTGGCGGCCTTCTTCCTGTTCGGCCTGGCATCGTGGCCGGCCGGCCGCCTGGGCGACCTGTGGGGCCGGCGCCGCATGATGCTGCTGTTCTTCTTCGGCCTGGGCGCGGCCGCGCTGCTGTGCGCGCTGACCCGCAATGCCTGGCAGCTGGCCGGCGCGATGGCGCTGATCGGCGCGTTCGCCGCCATCTACCATCCGGTGGGCATTCCCATGATCGTGCAGCACGCGACCAACCCGGGCGCGGTCATCGGCGTCAACGGGCTGGCCGGCAACCTGGGCGTGGCCCTGGCGGCGCTGGTCACCGGCGTGCTGGTCCAATGGCTGGGATGGCGGGCGGCCTTCGCAGTGCCCGGACTGCTGTCGATCGCGTGCGGCCTGCTGTTCATGCGGGTATGCCCCGCCGAGGACGAGCCGCCGGCCCGCCGCAAGAGCCGCGCCAGCGTGCTGCTCGACCCGCGCCAGCTGGCGCGGGCGTTCGCGGTCATGACGGCGGCCGCCGTCACCGGCAGCCTGCTGTTCAACTTCACCACCAACGGCAATGCCCAATTGCTGGACCAGCGTTTTCGCGGCATCGTCGAAGACCCGGTCGCCCTCGGCGCCATGCTGGCGTTCATCTATGTGGTGGCATCGCTCACGCAGGTGGTGGTGGGGCGCCTGATCGACCGGGTCGCGCTCAAGCCGCTCTACCTGTGCATGGTGCTGGCGCAGATCCCGCTGCTGGCCTGGGCGGCCGTGGCGCAGGGCTGGGCCCTGTTTGCCGCGCTGCTGGGAACCATGGTGTTCATTTTCGGCGCGATCCCGTTCACCGACGCGATGATCGTGCGCTATGTGGACGACCGCAGCCGCTCGCGCGTGGCCGGCATGCGGCTGACGGTGTCGTTCGGCGTCAGTTCGCTGGCGGTGTGGCTGCTGGGGCCGGTGGTCAAGCAGGCAGGCTTTGGCAGCCTGTTCGCGGGCATGGCCGTCATCGCCGCCTGCACCGCCACCATGGTGCTGCTGCTGCCCAGCGAGCGGCCCGAGCCGCAAAGCGCCCCGGCCGCCTAGCGGCCGGCCTAGCCGGCGCGCGCCAGCAGCACCACCACGTTGGCGGCAATCCCTTCCTTGCGGCCCAGGTAGCCCAGGCCTTCGTTGGTCTTGGCCTTGATGTTGACCGCGCCGGCGTCCAACGCCAGATCGGCGGCAATGTTGGCCACCATGGCGGCCGCGTGCGGGCCGATCTTGGGCGCCTGCGCATGGATGGTCGCGTCGACGTTGACCGGCGCCCAGCCCGCCGCGCGAACCTTGTCGAACGCCGCCCGCAGCAGCACCCGGCTGTCGGCGCCGCGGTAGGCCTGGTCGGTATCGGGAAAATGGCGGCCGATATCGCCCAGGCCGGCCCCGCCCAGCAGGGCATCGGTCACCGCATGCAACAGGACATCGGCATCGGAATGCCCCAGCAGGCCGTGCGTGTGGGCGATGGTGACGCCCCCGATGATCAAGGGCCGGCCTTCGACCAGCGCGTGCACATCGAAGCCCTGCCCTACGCGAAACGGGATATTCATAGCCATTTTTCCATCAGTTCGAAATCATCGGGCCAGGTCACCTTGAAATTGCGCAACGCGCCCGCCACCAGGCGCGGGGCATGGCCGGCCGCCTCCACCGCCGACGCCTCGTCGGTAACGGCCAGGCCCGCGGCCCGCGCGCGCGCCAGCGCGTCGCGCAGCAAGCCGGCGCGAAACATCTGCGGCGTCTGGGCCAGCCACAGGCCGTCGCGATCGACGGTGCGCGATACGCGCTGCCGGCCCGCCTTGACGGTATCGGCGACCGGCAGGGCCAGCAGGCCCCCAACCGCATCGTCCAGGCAGGCGTCGATCAGGCGCGCCAGCGCCGCGGCCGGCAAGCCCGGCCGGGCGGCGTCGTGCACCAGTATCCAGTCGTCGGCGGCCGCCCCGCTGTCGGCCAGGGCGGCGGCCACCGTGTCGGCGCGGTTCGGGCCGCCGCATGGGCGCCATACGGTACGCGGCAGGCCAGCCAGCGCCTGCTCGACCCAGCCGTCGCCGGCGCTGACCGCCACGCGCACCTGGACGATGCGCGGATCGGCCAGCAGGGCGCGCACCGCGTGGCGCAGCATGGGCTGCCCGGCCAGCGGGCGATATTGTTTCGGAACGGCCGCCTCGCCGGGCAGGCTGGCGCGCGCGCCGATGCCGGCGGCCGGCACGATAGCGATCAGGGACTCGGACATGTTGCGGTGATTTTATAATCTTTGCCCTGATGCCTGATCTCACTCCGCCCGCCGTGCCCATCCCCGCCACCGCCACCACCCTGTCCGCCCTCAAGCCGGGAGCGCGCTTTACGCAGCCCCGCCCGCCCGGATCCGGCGACGGATGGCTGCTGGCGGACCTGGCGCGCCAGGCCGGCAAGCCGCTGGTGGTGCTGACGGCCGACCCGCTGGAGGCCCAGCGGCTGGCCGATGAAATCCCGCAATTCGCGCCCGAACTGCGCGTGCGCCAGTTGCCCGACTGGGAAACCCTGCCCTACGACGCGTTCTCGCCCCACCAGGACCTGATCTCGCAACGCCTGCGCACGCTGCACGCGCTCATGAACCAGGGCGTGGACATCCTGACCGTGCCGGTCACCACCGCCCTGTACCGCCTGGCGCCGCCCGCCTTCCTGGCCGCGTATACGTTTTCGTTCAAGCAGAAGGACCGGCTCGACGAAGCGGCCCTGCGCGCGCAGCTGACGCTGGCCAACTACAGCCACGTCACCCAGGTCACCGCGCCGGGCGAATTCTGCCTGCGCGGCGGCCTGATCGACCTGTTTCCCATGGGTTCGGTGGTGCCCTACCGGCTGGACCTGTTCGACGACGAGATCGAATCGATCCGCAGCTTCGACGTCGACACGCAGCGCAGCCTGTATCCGGTGGGCGAAGTGCAGTTGCTGCCCGGCCGCGAGTTTCCCATGGACGAAGAGGCGCGCAACCGCTTCCGGGCGCGGTTTCGCGAAGTGTTCGAAGGCGACCCCTCCCGCGCCCTGCCGTACAAGGACATCGGCAACGGCATCGCGTTCGCCGGCATCGAGTATTACCTGCCCCTGTTCTTCGAGCAGACCGCCACCCTGTTCGATTACCTGGCGGCCGACACGATCACCGTCACGGTGGGCGACATCGACGACGCCATGCAGCGCTTCGCCCATGACACCCGCAGCCGCTACGACTTTCTCAAGGTCGACCGCGAACGGCCGGTGCTGCCGCCGGACACCCTGTTCCTCGACCACGAGGCGCTGTTCGCGCGCCTGAAAGACTTCCCGCGCCTGGCCTTGATGGCGGAGCGGCCGCATCCGGACTTCGCCGCCGCGCCCGATGTCGCCGTGGCGCGCCGCGCCGACGACCCCGTGGCGCGCCTGCGCGCGCTGCTGGCGCAGACCGGCGACCGCGTGCTGCTGTGCGCTGATTCGGCCGGCCGGCGCGAGACGCTGGCGCAAATGCTGGGCGAACACGGCCTGGCGCCCGAGGCGCAGGCCGATTCGATCCAGGCCTTCCTGGACGACGGCGCGCGCTTCGGCCTGGCCGTGGCGCCGCTGTCGGCCGGCTTCGGCGTGCCCGGCGGCGCCCTGCTGTTCCTGACCGAGAACGACCTCTACCCCGGCCATGCCGGCGTCACCCGGCGCGGCAAGCGCACCCAGGAACGCACCAGCAATGTCGAAGCCATGGTGCGCGACCTGGCCGAACTGCGCGCCGGCGACCCGGTGGTGCACGCCCAGCACGGCATCGGCCGCTACCACGGGCTGGTCAACATGGACATGGGCGAAGGCGAGATGGAGTTCCTGCATCTCGAATACGCCAGCGGCAGCACGCTGTACGTGCCCGTGTCGCAGCTGCACGTCATCGCCCGCTACAGCGGCGCCGACCCGGACGCCGCCCCCCTGCACCAGCTCGGTTCGGGCCAATGGGACAAGGCGCGCCGCAAGGCGGCCAGGCAGGTGCGCGACACCGCGGCCGAACTGCTGGCCCTGTATGCGCAGCGCGCCGCCCGCGAAGGCTATGCCTTCAAGCTGCCCATGAGCGACTACGAAGCCTTCGCCGAAGGTTTCGGCTTCGAGGAGACGCCCGACCAGGCGGCCGCCATCCAGGCCGTCATCATGGACATGACCTCGGGCCGCCCCATGGACCGGCTGGTATGCGGCGACGTGGGCTTCGGCAAGACCGAGGTCGCGCTGCGCGCCGCCTTCCTGGCCGTGGCCAACGGCAAGCAGGTCGCGCTGCTGTGCCCCACCACCCTGCTGGCCGAGCAGCATGCCCAGACGTTTTCCGACCGCTTCGCCGACTGGCCGGTGCGCGTCGTGGAGCTGTCGCGCTTTCGCTCCGCCAAGGAGGTGGCCGCCGCCGTCGAAGGCATCAACGACGGCCGCGTGGACATCGTCATCGGCACGCACAAGATCCTGTCCAAGGACGTGCGCTTCAAGCGGCTGGGCCTGGTCATCATCGACGAGGAACACCGCTTTGGCGTGCGCCAGAAGGAAACCCTCAAGGCGCTGCGCGCCGAGGTCGACGTGCTGACCCTGACGGCCACCCCGATCCCGCGCACGCTGGGCATGTCGCTGGAAGGCATCCGCGACTTCTCCGTGATCGCGACGGCGCCGCAGAAGCGGCTGGCCATCAAGACCTTCGTGCGGCGCGAGGACGGCAGCACCATACGCGAAGCGCTGCTGCGCGAGCTCAAGCGCGGCGGCCAGGTGTATTTCCTGCACAACGAGGTCGAGACCATCCACAACCGGCGGGCGCGCCTCGAAGAACTGGTGCCCGAGGCCCGCATCGCGGTCGCCCACGGCCAGATGCCCGAACGCGAGCTGGAACAGGTCATGAAGGGCTTCTACCAGCAGCGCCACAACGTGCTGCTGTGCACCACCATCATCGAAACCGGCATCGACATCCCCACCGCAAACACCATCGTCATCCACCGCGCCGATCGCTTCGGCCTGGCGCAGCTGCACCAGCTGCGCGGCCGCGTCGGACGCTCGCACCACCAGGCCTACGCCTATCTGCTGACGCCGGGCGAGGATGCCATCACGAACAACGCCAAGAAGCGCCTGGAGGCCATCCAGGCCATGGAAGAGCTCGGTTCGGGCTTCTACCTGGCCATGCACGACCTGGAAATCCGCGGCACCGGCGAAATCCTGGGCGACTCGCAATCGGGCAACATCCAGGAGGTGGGCTTCTCGATGTACAACGAGATGCTCAACGAAGCGGTGCGGGCGCTGAAGGCGGGCGAGGAGCCCGACCTGGACGCGCCCTTCAACCTGGCCTGCGAAGTCAACCTGCACGCGCCGGCGCTGCTGCCGTCGGACTACTGTCCCGACGTGCATGGCCGCCTGGCCATCTACAAGCGCCTGTCGCATGCCGACGGCGAAGACGACCTGATCCGCATCCAGGAAGAACTCATCGACCGTTTCGGTAAACTGCCCGAAGCCGCGCAGACGTTGCTGGCCACGCACCGCCTGCGCCTGGCCGCGCAACCGCTGGGCATCGTCAAGATCGATGCCAGCGAAACGCAGGCCCTGCTGCAGTTCGGTGCCAAGACCACGGTCGACCCCTTGCGCATCATCGAGCTGGTGCAGCGCCAGCGCCATATCAAGCTGTCCGGCCAGGACAAACTGCGGGTGGAGATCAAGGCGCCTCAGATCGCCGCCCGCGCCGACGCCGTGCGCGCCGTCCTGCGCGCACTGAAATAACCGCCGCGCTCGGCGCGGCCCGGAATCCTCGATCCATGACTATCCATCACCTCGTCATCCAGTCTCCCGCCCTGGCGGCCGAACACGCCGAACAGCTGGCGGCGCTGGCCCAGGCCCAGGGCGTGACGCGCATCAGCACCACCGCGGCCCGCCTGCTCGACGTACAGCAGGATGGCGACACGCGCGCCCAGGTACGGCATTGGGCCGAAACGCACGGCGTCGACGCCGCCTTCGTGCCCGCGGGCCTGGCGCTGGCCGACTGCCGCATCCTGGCGATGGACATGGACTCGACGCTGATCAACATCGAGTGCATCGACGAAATCGCGGCCGTCGCCGGCGTGGGGGCCCAGGTGGCCCAGATCACGGAAGCCGCCATGCGCGGCGAAATCAAGGACTTCCCGGAAAGCCTGCGCCGCCGTGTGGCGCTCCTGGCCGGCGCGCCGGCTGCCGCGCTCGAACGCGTGTACGCCGAGAAGCTGCGCCTGAACCCGGGCGCCGAACGCCTGCTGGCCAGCGTCCAGGCGGCCGGCATCCAGACCCTGCTGGTCTCCGGAGGGTTCACCTTCTTCACCGAGCGGCTGCGCGAACGCCTGGGGCTGGACCACGCCCATGCCAACACGCTGGAAGTCGACGCCGACGGCAAGCTGACCGGACGCGTGCTGGGCGACATTCTCGACGGCGACGCCAAGGCCGCGCACCTGGCCGCGCTGGCGCAGCGCCTGTCGGCCCGTCCCGAGCAGATCATCGCCATCGGCGACGGCGCCAACGACCTCAAGATGCTGGCCCGCGCCGGCTTCGCCGTCGCCTACCACGCCAAGCCCATCGTGCGCGAGCAAACGCCCTACGCCCTGAACGTATGCGGCCTGGACGGCGTGCTGAACTGGTTCGAGAAGTAAGCCACACATAGGGTGCCTGTCCCCGCGGGGACAGGCACCCATGAACACTTGACGGCCAAGACGGTATCTGTCCCGGCGGGGACAGGCGCCTCGCGACGGCCTCCCGCCGCCCGGCCGGCCCGCGCGCCTTACTCCGGCTGCTTGCCCAGCGGAATGGGGCCCGCATCCTTCACGAACCGCAGAAGCAGCCGCGCGGCCGGGCTCAGGCTGCGCGTCGGCAGGTGCAAAAACCCCAGGGGACGGCGCACCCGCGGCGCATGCAGCCGCAATACCTTCAGCCCGGCGACGTTGCATACCTCGATGGCGGTGGTGGGCAGAACGGAAACGCCCAGCCCTGCCCGCACCATGCCGATGGCGGTGGTGATAAGGCTCACCTCGCGCTTGGGACGCTTCGAGATGCCGTTGGCCGCGAAGGCTTCGTCGACCAGCATCCTCACGTGGCTCTGGTAACTCATGCCTATCAAGGGCGATTCCGCCAACTCGCTCCAGCGGACCAGTGTGCGCCTGGCCAGGGGATGATCCTGCGGCACGACCGCGACCAGTTCATCGTGCGCCAGCAGGTCGAACTCCAATCCGTCCTGCTCGACCGACGGACTGCCCACGCCATAGTCGATATCGCCGGTTCTCAGCATCTCGTGAATGCTGCGGTTTTCGGTCATGGCGTCCTTCAGGATCACCTTGATGCGCGGATAGGCCTGCTCCACGCGCGCGATCAGGGATGGGATCCAGGTGTTGCTGAGCGACGGAATGCACGCCAGCGTGACGGTGCCGCCGCGCGGCGAGGCGGCACCACGCACATCCTCGATCACGACCTCGAGATTGGCCAGGATCCGCTGCAGCTCCGGCAGCAGTTCGCGCCCGGTGGTGGTCAGCTCGGCGCCCCGGCGCGTACGCGTGAACAGGACGACTCCAAGCTGGGCCTCCAGCTTCTGGATCATGGCCGTCAGCGCCGGCTGCGTCACGTGCAAGGCCTGCGCCGCCTGCGAGAAGCTGCGGCTGCTTGCGACCTCGATGAAGGCGGTCAACTGCCTGAAGGTCACGTTCATGGCGTCATAACTTAAATTGAATTAACTATAAACAGAATAGATTATACGAATCAAACATTTACGGGTGTAATGGCGTCGCCTTCAGGCCAACCATCGATAACAGGCGTATCAACATCGCCTTCCGGAGACGCAGCAACATGCTATTGCACCGAGTACTCATTTCCCTCGCCACGGGCGTGCTGACTTTGGGGGTGCTTGGCGCCGCACACGCCGACGCCTATCCGACCAAGCCGATCAGGCTGGTAGTGCCCTATCCGCCCGGAGGAATTACCGATATCGCCGCGCGCGGCCTGGCGCGCGCCATGAGCGAGGAGCTGAAACAGTCGGTGATCGTGGAGAACCGCGCGGGCGCGGGCGGCATCATCGGCTCGGATTATGTGGCGCGAGCGCCCGCCGACGGCTACACGCTGTTGATCGGCACCAGCGCGACCCATGGAACGAACCCCAGCACCTACGCCAACCTGCCGTACAGCGCGACCGGCAGTTTCGAACCGATCGCCGCCGTGGCATCCAGCCCGCTGCTGGTGGTCGTCAACCCATCGTCCCCGGTGCGGGACGTCCAGGGCCTGATCGCGCACCTGAAAGCCAACCCGGGCAAGGAATCCTATGCGTCCACCGGCACTGGCGGCTCGCTGCACCTGACGCTGGAGCTCTTCAAGCTGATGACCGGGACCGATATCCAACATGTGCCCTACAAGGGCAGCGCTCCCGCGCTGACCGACCTGATCGGCGGCCATGTCCAGCTGATGTTCGACAACATGCCCTCGTCGCTGCCGCAGGTCAAGGCTGGCAGCCTGCGCGCCCTGGCCGTGACGGGTCCGCAACGTTCGGCGCTGGTGCCGGAACTGCCTACCGTGGCCGAAGCCGTCCCCGGGTTCGCGTCGGCCTCGTGGGTCGCGCTGTACGCGCCGAAGAACACGCCGGCCGCGATCGTGCAAACGCTCAACGCCGCGGCCAACAAGGGCCTGAAGTCGCAAGACGTATTGGCGCAGTTCTCCGCCGCGGGACTGGAGCCGACCGGCGGCACATCCGCCGCGCTGGACAGTTTCATGCGCGCGGAAATCGCCAAGTGGGCCGAGGTCGTCAAGAAGATCAATCTGCCGCCATCGAAGCTGTAGCAGCCGCCGCACGCCGCCGCCTGGCCAGCCTCCCAGCTATCCACACCAGATGAAACCCCATGCAAGCACACACTGAATCACCACCCGGCGCGCGCACCAGCACCGGCAGCTGGGCGCGCCAGGATCTGAGCGCCTACCAGGCCGCCAACGCGATCGCCGACGTGCTGAAGGCCGCGGGCGTCGCCCAGATCTTCGGCCAAAGCTGTCCGACGGCCCTGTTCCTGGCCGCCGATGCGATCGGTATCCGCCAGATCGGCTACCGGACGGAGAACGCGGGCGCGGCGATGGCCGACGGCGCGGCTCGCGTCGGACGCCAGCTGACCGTGATCACGGCGCAGAACGGCCCGGCCGCGGCCTTGCTGGTCGCCGGCTTCTCCGAGGCGACCAAGGCGTCCGTGCCCATCCTGGCCATCGTGCAGGAGGTGCCGCGCGCCAACGCGGACAAGAACGCATTCCAGGAGCTGGACCACGTCCAGCTATTCGCATCCTGCGCGAAATGGGTACGCCGGATCGACGTGGCCGAACGCGCCGCGGAGTACACCGAGCGCGCGATACGTATCGCGACATCCGGCCGGCCCGGTCCGGTGGTGCTGCTGGTATCGCAGGACGTCCTGACCACGGCCTGCCCGCAGGCGCGGCCGGTGGCGCAGGACAGCGACGAGCCGCTGGGCCGCTTCCCGCTGGACCGGACGGTTCCGGTGGCAGGCCGCCTGGCGCAGCTTGCCCAGCGCCTGCTTGACGCGAAGCGGCCCCTGGTCGTGGCTGGAGGCGGCGTCCATCTTTCGGGCGCCTGCGACGCCCTGGCCCGGCTGCAGTCCCTGGCCGGCCTGCCCGTGGCCACCACCAATATGGGCAAGGGCGCGATCGACGAAACGCATCCGCTCTCCCTGGGGGTGATCGGCAACGCCATGGGCACGCGCAGTCCAGCCAAGCATTTCATGGATTACGTCCGAAGCGCCGACTTCGTGCTGTTCGTCGGCACCCGCACCAACGAGAACGGCACGGCGTCGTGGTCGCTGTTTCCCGAGCAGGCGCAATATGCCCAGATCGACATCGACAGCGAGGAAGTCGGCCGCAATTACGGGGCCATGCGCTTTGCCGGCGACGCCGCCGCCACGCTGCAGGCGCTTGGCGATGCCCTGCAGGGGCGCGGCCAGGCCGTTGCGGCGCGCAGAATGGCCGAGCTGGCGCCGGCATTCGAAGCCTGCCGCCAGGCCCACCGCGCCGAACTCGCGCCCTACGCGCAGAGCGACGCCTCGCCCATGCGGCCGGAACGGATCATGGCGGAGTTGCGCGCAAGCCATGGCGACATCATCTGGGTCGCCGATGCCAGCTACTCGTCCATCTGGCTTGCCCAGTTCATCCCTTGCACCGAGGCGGGAACGCGATTCGTCACGCCGCGTGGCATCGCCGGCCTGGGATGGGGCGTCCCGATGGCGATCGGCGCCAAGATCGCCCGGCCCGGCGCCCGCGTGATTTGCCTGACCGGCGACGGCGGCTTCGCCCACTGCTGGGCCGAACTGGAAACGGCTCGCCGGCACGAGGTGCCCCTCACGATCGTGGTGCTCAACAACGGCGTGCTCGGGTTCCAGATCAACGCCGAAGAAAGCCGTTTCGGCACCCATACCGACGTTTGCCACTTCGGCGCCATCGATCACGTCGCGATCGCCAAGGCATGCGGCTGCGATGGCGCCAGCGTGAGCGACGCCGCTTCGCTGCGGCAAGCCATGGCGGCGGCCGAACGCAGCCCGGTCCCGTTCGTGATCGACGTGAAAACCGAGCCCTCGGCCTTTCCGCCGATATCGGCGTTCGAATCCCAGCTCCGGCCCCTCGGCGGCGAGACGCCATGACGCCGCGCGAACAGCCCCGGTTCCGCGGCAAGCGGGCGCTCGTGACGGGCGCGGGCGCCGGCATAGGCCGCGCCATCGCCCTGGCGCTGGCCAAGGACGGCGCCCATGTCTGCGTGCTGGATGCCGACCATGCGGCCGCCGACGAAACGGCGGCGATGGTGCGCCAGCTGGGCGCGGAAGCGGCGACTATCGTGCACGACATGGGATGCGCATCCGTCGTGGCGTCGATCGCATCGATGCAGGATGGCTTCGGCGCCTTCGATCTGCTGGTCAATAACGCGGGCATCTCGCCCAAGCAGCCGGACGGCCGCAAGCGCATGATCTGGGAAACCCCGCCCGAGGAGTGGCAGCGCGTCAT
The DNA here is from genome assembly GCF_900636925.1 of Bordetella bronchiseptica. Classification (NCBI taxonomy): domain Bacteria; kingdom Pseudomonadati; phylum Pseudomonadota; class Betaproteobacteria; order Burkholderiales; family Alcaligenaceae; genus Bordetella; species Bordetella bronchiseptica. Next base: position 1,266,247 of record NZ_LR134326.1, on the reverse strand, counting down.
CCAGGTCAATCTTGGCGGCTACTTTTTCGCGCTGCGCGCGGTGTTGCCGGGGATGGTCGAACGGCGCGCCGGGGCGGTCGTGAACATCGCCTCGCTGGCGGGCCTGCGCTATTCCTCGATTGCCGGCGCGTCGTACGCCACCGCCAAGAACGCAGTCGTCGGCCTGACCCGGCAGGCCGCCGGCGAAGTGGCCGAATTCGGCATCCGCATCAACTGCGTCGCCCCAGGACGCATCGAGACCGCGATGGCCTCGGTGGCCGGCGGCGAGTTCAACGAGACGATCCGCGCAAGCACCCCGCTGCGGCGCCTGGGCCAGCCTGCCGACATCGCCGACGCCGTGCTGTTCCTGCTTTCCGAGCAGGCCGGCTTCATCACCGGCGAAACCTTGCCGGTGACCGGCGGACGGGGGCTGTGACCCGCCCGCTCAGCCCGCCCGTTCCAGCAGCAGATGCGCTGCACCATCGAACGCCACGTCGGAATACCCGCGAAAGCCAAGCCGCTCGGCCAGGCGCAGCGAGGGAAGGTTCGAACGCGCTATCAACGCCACCACGCGCTGGCGTCCGCTTGATCGATCGTGGTGCGCGAGAAGCGCCTGCATTGCCTCCGCCGCCAGTCCCCTGCCCTGATGGGCGCTGGCGACGGCCCAGGCGGCCTCCGGATGGTTGTCGAAACCGGGCCCGAGGCCGCGGCGCCGGAATTGGAAACCGGCCTCGCCGCGCATCTCGCCGCTGACCGGATCCAGCAGGTAGTAGAAGCCGCAAGCATACGCGTCCCACATTCCCTGCCGCGCGCAAAGGCGCAACCATGCCTGGTCCTCGGTGAGATCGCGATGCCCGGCTTCATCGCGCTGCCGCTCCATCGCGAACCATTGATCGAAGCGGGCCATCGATTGCGGCTCCAGCACCAGCCGGTCTGTTTTCAGCACTTGCCGCATATTCGTCATGTCTTCCGCCCGGGTGGCTCGATGGCAAACACCTGAAATCGTAGAGCATTTCCGCGCCATGCCAAAAAAAACCGGCGCAATGCGCCGGCTTTCCCTGCTGCGCGGCTGCGCTCAATACTTGATATTGAACGACAGCACCGCGGCGCGGCCCGTGCCCAGCGCCGCGTAGTGCGCCGCGTAGGCCTTGGTGTAGTACGTCTTGTCGAAGATGTTCATCACGTTGAGCTGCGCGGTCAGGTGGTCGTTGAACTCGTACGCGGCCATGGCGTCGAAGCGCCAGTACGACGGTACCCAGCGCGCCTTCGGTGTGCCGTCGGCATTGCGCCCGTTGTCCGCGTTGCCATATACCTTGTCCACGTAATAGGCGCCGCCGCCCACGGTCAGCTGAGGCACCAGCTTGTAGGTGGCCCACAGGCTGAAGGCATTGCGCGGCGTGTTGGGCAGGTCCTGGCCCACCGCGCCGCTGTTGTAGGCGCCCTCGACCAGTTCGCTGTCCATGAAGGTATAGCCGCCGTAGACGTTCCACTTGGGCGTGATGCTGCCGGAGAAGCCCAGTTCGATGCCGCGCACCTTGGCCTTGCCGATCTGCTCCGTTTCGGTCGCCGACACGGCCACGCTGGTGTTCTTGCGGATGTCCTGGAACAACGCGCCCGACAGGGTCAGGCGGTCGTCGAACAATTGCCACTTGGTGCCGACCTCGACGGTGCGGCTTTTCTCCGGCGCCAGCGACTCGTTGCTCACCGTCACGGCGTCGCTCACGTTCGAGCCGGCGACGGCCGACGGCGTCGACGAGGTGCCATACGAGGCGTAGATCGTGCCGTTGGGCACCGGCTTGTAGGCCAGGCCCAGCTGGTAATTGAACAGATTGTCTTCGCGGCTGGTGCTGTAGAACGCCGGCGTGCTGGCGGGATCGTTGCGGCCGCGGGCGATATTGCTGCCGCTTACGCGGTAATTGTCCCAACGCAGCCCGACGCTGGCCTGCCATTGCTCGTTGAACTTGATCGTGTCGAAGCCGTAGAGCGCGATCGTGTCGGTGGAATAGCGGGCCGGGTTGTCGTTGCGCGACAGGTGGCCGGGATAATAGTCATGCGGATCCGGATCCCACAGCGAGGTGCACAAGGCCGGATTGCTGGCATCGTTGGCGCCCACCTTGCAAGGCATCGCGCCCTTGGCGATGGTCTGGGTATACGAGTCCTTGTCCTGCTTGATGTTGCTGTACTCGAAGCCCACGTCGAACGAGTGCTGCAGGCTGCCCGTCTCGAATTCGCCGCTCAGGTCGGTCTGGTTGGTGAACGTCTTGTTGGTGTAGTAGCCCGCCTTCAGCGCCCGGTACACCAGCCCGTTGGGCACGTTGCCCTTGCTGTCATCCGGATTGGTGGCGGCGTAGTCGGTCACCGAGCGCCCGTAGCGGGTGACGTTGCGCAGGCGCAGCTTGCTGCTGAAATCGTGATCGATGGCCAGCGTGGCCACGTCGTCGCGCGACTTCATGAAGTCGCGGCCGGTCAGGCCGTAGAAATTCTTGCGGCTGACGCCCTGGGTCTCGGTGACCGGCTGCCCCGACTTCGGATCGTACGGGATCGCGTAATCGGGCATGCTGTCATCCTGGTAGTGGTAGTACCCCAGGGTGATGCGGGTGGGCGTGCCCACGCCCAGTTGCAGGGTGGGCGCCACGCCCCAGCGGCTGAAATCGACCGCATGGTCGCGGCCCGGCACGTCGCCCTTGTTGCCCATCAGGTTCAGGCGGAAGGCGGCGTTGTCGCCCAGCAGCCAGTTGCCGTCGGCGGTGGCGCGGTAATTGCTGTCGGTGCCGATCTGCACCGAGCCCTCGGCGAAGTCGCGCGCCTTCGGCGTCTTGCTGACCAGGTTGATGCTGCCGCCGGCTCCGCCGCGGCCGGAGTAGACCGAATCAGGCCCCTTGATGATCTCGACCTGCTCCAGGTTGAACGTATCGCGTATCTGGGTGCTGGGGTCGCGCACGCCGTCGACGAAGATGCTGCCCGCCGCATTCTGGCCCCGGATGATGGGCAGGTCGCCGCCGGCGCGCCCGCCCTCGCCGGCGCCCATGGTGATGCCCGGCGAGTTGCGCAGCACGTCCTGCAGATTGGTGGCGGCCTGGTCCTGGATGACCTGCTGCGGCACGACCTGCACGGTCCTGGGCGTATCCAGCAAGGGCGCCGTCATCTTGGACGACTGGACGGTGGTGGCCTGATAGGGGGACGCTTCGCCCTCTACCTGCACCGGCGCCAATTGGGTAACGCCCGCGCTGGTCTGTGCCTGAGCACCGGGCATCAGGCACAGGGCCGGCACCGCAATGGCGGCGGCCAGCGAGTTGGCGAGCGTGCTCGCTGAATACGAGTCCAGGGATTTCAACGGCTTCTCCATAAAAATCTGAATAACAACGATTCTTGTTCTTTAAATCGACTGCGATTCTCGTCTGTTTACCTGACCCAAACCTGAATATTCCTACGGTGTCACATTTCTGCCACAGCCCTTTCCGCGCTCCGAGCCCCCATTCGGACAGGGAAAATCCAGCCGGAAATGAAAAACGGCCCCCTTGCGGGAGGCCGTCGGAACGGCGGGGTTGCAGCCCGGATCAGTAGCTCAGCTTGAACGTCAGCATGGCGGACCGCCCCGGGCCCAGCGCCGCGTAATGGCTGCGGTAGGTCTTGGCGTAATAGGTCTTGTCGAGCAGGTTGTAGACGTTCAACTGGGCCGTAAGGTGCTTGTTAAGCTGGTACGCCGCCATGGCGTCGAAGCGCCAGTACGCCGGCACCCAGCGCGCCTTGGGCGTGCCGTCCTTGTTGTAGCCGGCATCTGCGTTGCCATAGACCTTGCTGCGATAGAACGCGCCGGCCCCCACGGTCAGTTCCGGCAGCAGCTTGTAGGTGCTCCAGATGCTGAATGCGTGCCGGGGCGCGCTGGGCAGCGGCTGGCCTTGCGCCCCGCTCTTATGGCTGGCCCTGACCAGCTTGCTGTCGAGCAGCGCGTAGCCGCCGTAGACGTCCCAGCGCGGCGTCAGGCTGCCCGCCACGCCCAGCTCCATGCCGGTGACGCGGCTCTTGCCGGCTGGTGCGCGCAGGCCTTCGGCGACTTCGATGCTGGTGTTCTTGCGCGTCTCGCGGAACATGGCGCCCGTCACCAGCAGCCGCCGGTCCAGCACCTGCCACTTGGTCCCGATCTCGATCGCCTCGCTGCGCTCCGGCTTGAGCTGCTGGCTTGTGCCGGAGATGCTGTCCGCCGGGGCGTAGTCGGACACGGCCGACGGCGTGGACGCCGTGCCGTAACTCGCATACACCGAGCCGTCCGGACGAGGCTTGTAGACCAGGCCGAGCTGGTAGTTGAACAGGTTGTCGGTGCGCGCGGCACGCTCGTAGACGGGCGGCTTGGCGCCTCGTACCGGCAGGTTGCGTCCGCTGGTCTTGTAGTGGTCCCAGCGCAGGCCGAGATTCAGCTGCCACTGCTCGTCGAAGGCGATGGTGTCGAAACCGTACAGGGACAGGATGTCGGTGTGGTAGCGGGCCGGGTTATGGTTGCGCCGCACCGTTCCCGGGAAATCCACGTGCGGATCCGGATCCCGGAGCGAGGCGCACAGGGCGGGATTGTTGCCGTCCGTCACGGGCGAGCAAGGACTGGCGGCGTCGGGGATTTCTTGCTTGTAGCGGTCGCGACTGCGCCGGCTGGTGGCGAACTCCCCGCCCAGATCGAAGGTATGGCGCCACTGCCCCGTGTCGAATGTACCGCGCAGGTCGGTGCGGTTGGCGAAACTGTCGTTGACCTGGTAGCTGGCGCGCAGATTGCGGTACACCAGCCCCTTGGCCAGATCGGCGGTTTTCAGTTCGGGCATGGTGGTGATCTGCTCCACCGTGGCACGCGAGTAGCGCGCCAGGTTCTCCACCTTGAAGCCATTGGCGAGGTCGTGCTCCCATTTGACGGTGGCGGCGTAGTCCTCGGTATCGCCGGAGTCGCGCCGCACCAGGCCGTAGAAGTTGCGGCGGCTGACGCCGATGGTCTCGGTGATCGGCGTGCCGGTGCGCGGATCGTACGGAATCGAATAATCGGGAACCCGCCGGTGGCGATAGTGGTACAGGCCCAGCGTCACGCGGGTGGGGCCGCTCAGGCCCAGGCGCAGCGATGGCGCGATACCCACGCGGCTGAACTCGACCGCCTTGTCGCGGCCCGGCACGGTGCCCCTGGTGCCCAGCAGGTTGAGGCGCAGCGCCGTGTTCTCGCCCAGCACCCAGTTGCCGTCTATGGTGCCTCGGTAGGTCTCGGCCGTCCCGATGCCGGCCTGGACTTCGGTGAAATCCTGGTTCCTGGGCGTCTTGGTGACGAGGTTGATGCTTCCGCCGGCGCCGCCGCGCCCGGAAAATACCGAATCGGGCCCCTTGACGACGTCGACCTGTTCCAGGTTGAAGGTATCGCGCGATTGCGTGCTGGGATCGCGCAGGCCGTCGACAAAAAGGCTGCTGGCCGAATTCTGGCCGCGGATGAACGGCAGGTCGCTGGCCGGACGGCCGCCTTCGCCGGCGGTCATCGATATCCCTGGCGCATTGCGCAGTACCGCTTCGAGGTCGCTGGCCCCCTGGTCCTGGATGAGCCGCTCAGGGATGACCTGCACCGTGCGCGGCGTGTCCGCCAGGGGCGCGGTGAACTTGGGCGACTGGGCGCTTTCCGGTTGATAGGACGAGTACTCGCCCTCGACCGTGACGGATGGCAGCTGGACCGCCGTGGACGCGGCCTGCGCCGCCGGCAGCAGGCCCAACAGAGGCACTGCGATCGCAGCCGCGAGCGACTCGGGCATCGGATGGGAAGAGTAGAACTTCATGGGAATCCGCTATCGTCAACGAAACATGGAATGCGACGCCCACCCGCCAAGCGGATACGGCGCTGCGCCATGCTACGGACGACTGCCGCCGGCGCGGCCCCCTATCGGCCGCGCCGCCCCAAAACCAGATAGTCCCTATCCGCCGCCACCCTCGATCCTTCCTTGGTGACAGGACAAATCTCTCAGCATCCACGCCATCTGTGGCAAATCCAAGCGACACCTGCCCCTCGGAACACTGGCCGGCGTAGGCGAAAAAAAACCGCCTCATGGAGGCGGTATCGCTGAAGCGGCGCGGCGGATTCAAGCCCGGGCCGGGCGGCGCTTCTTGTAGAGATAGCGGTACACGAAGCCGGGATAGCCCAGGACCAGGAACAGGCTGAACGTAATGGCATAGAACTCCCAGGCCTGCGCAAAGCGGTTGCCCAGCTGCGCCTCGAAGGCGAAGCCGAGCAGCCCGACCACTGCGTACCAGACCAGCACTTCGCACAGCCTGAGCCAGAAAGGCTTGGGCGCATGAACGCCGGCCCGCTTGTACGGCAGCAGCGCGAACACCCGCTCGCTGAGAAACGGCAGATTGGCGCTGACCAGGGCCAGCGCAATCAACAGCCATACGGCGGCGGTCTGGTTCACGCTCCTGCCCCGGCCATCAGCCCAGCGACGCCTGGATCACCTGCACGCACAGCGCCATCAGGCCGCCCGGCAGAATGCCCAGCACCAGGATCAGCGCGCCGTTGAGCGACAGGATGCTGCGCTGGCCGGCCGTCACCGCCAAGGCGGCGGGCTGGTCGACCGGATCGTCGAAGTACACGACCTTGACCACGCGCAGGTAGTAGAAGGCGCCGATCAGCGAGAACATCACGGCGACGACCGCCAGCGCCACGTGGCCGGCCTCGACCAGCGCCTGCAGCACCGCCAGCTTGGCGTAGAAGCCCACCAGCGGCGGGATGCCGGCCAACGAGAACATCAGCAGCAAGACGATGGCGGCGTGCCACGGATTGCGCCGGTTCAAGCCCTTCAGGTCGTCGATCTGCTCGCATTCGAACCCCTGGCGCGCCAGCAGCAGGATGATGCCGAAGGTGCCCAGCGTGGTCAGCACGTAGGTCAGCATGTAGAACAGGGCCGCGCCATAGGCGGAGGCCGCCGCGTCGGGCTTGCCGTCGACCACGCCGGCCATCAGGCCCAGCAGCACGAAGCCGGTGTGCGAGATGGTCGAATAGGCCAGCATGCGCTTGAAGTTGGTCTGGACGATGGCGGTCAGGTTGCCGATCGCCAGCGACAGCACGGCCAGGATCATGAGCATCGGCTGCCAATCGGCCGCCAGCCCGTGCAGGCCGTCGACCAGCAGGCGCAGCGTGATGGCGAAGGCCGCCAGCTTGGGCGCGGCGCCCAGGATCAGCGTCACCGCCGTGGGCGAGCCCTGGTAGACGTCGGGCAGCCACATATGGAACGGCACGGCGCCCAGCTTGAAGGCCAGCCCGGAAACCAGGAACACCACGCCGAACACCAGCGGCAGCTGCTTGGCCTGGCCGGAGGCGATGACCTCGGCGATCTTCGCCAGGTCGAGGTGGCCGGTGGCGCCATACACCATCGACATGCCGTACAGCAGGAAGCCCGACGCCAGCGCGCCCAGCACGAAGTACTTCATGGCGGCTTCGGTGGCGACCTTGTCTTCGCGGCGCAGCGCGATCAGCGCGTACAGCGCCAGCGACATCAGTTCCAGGCCGAGGTAGATGCTGATCAGGTTGCCGGCCGAGATCATGACCATCTGGCCGAGCAAGGCGAACAGCGTCAGCACGTAGAGCTCGCCGCCGCGCTGCATCATGTCGCGCTGCTGCGCATAGATGCGGCCATACACCAGGGTCGCGGCGACTGCGATGTACGAGGCGACCTTGAGCAGGTGCGCCAGGCTGTCGGTCACGTACAGGCCATTGAAGGTCTGGCCCTGGACGCCGTCGCGCCATTGCAGCAGGGACACCACGGTCAGCGCCGCCAGCGTGGCCAGCGTCAGGACGAACGTGGTCTTGCGTTCAGGATGGGAACTGACCGCGTCGATGAGCAGGATGGCCAGCCCGAGAACCAGCAGCAGGATCTCCGGGGTCGCCAGGGCAAAATCGAGATGGGATTGCATCATTGTCCAGGTCTTACAGTTTCGAGACAGCCACGTGTTGCAGCAGGGCCTCGACCGAAACGTGCATCACGTCGGTAAAGGGCTTGGGGTAGATCCCCATGAACAACACGGCGATCGCCATGACGCCGAGAATCAGGAATTCCCGGCCGCTGAGGTCCGTCATTTCGCGCACGCGGTCGTTGCCGATGTCGCCGAAGGCAACGCGCTTGAGCATCCACAGCGAATACGACGCGCCCAGGATCAGCGCGGTGGCGGTCAGCAGGCCGATCCAGAAGTTGTATTCGACCGCGCCCATGATGACCAGGAACTCGCCCACGAAACCGCTGGTGGCCGGCAGGCCGCTGTTGGCCATCGAAAACAGCACGAAGAACGTGACGAAGCGGGGCATGACGTTGACCACGCCGCCGTAGTCGGCGATGCGGCGCGAGTGCATGCGGTCGTACAGCACGCCAATGCACAGGAACATGGCGCCCGAAACGAACCCGTGCGAAATCATCTGCACGATGGCCCCTTCGAGGCCGGCCGTGTTGAAGATGAAAAAGCCCAGCGTCACGAAGCCCATGTGGGCCACCGACGAATAGGCAACCAGCTTCTTCATGTCATCCTGGACGATGGCGACCAGGCCGATGTAGATGACCGCGATCAGCGACAGCGCGATCATCAGGCCGGCCAGGCCGTGCGAGGCGTCGGGCGCGATCGGCAGCGAAAAGCGCAGGAAACCGTAGGCGCCCAGCTTGAGCATGATGGCGGCCAGCACGACCGAACCGCCCGTCGGCGCCTCGACGTGCGCGTCGGGCAGCCAGGTATGCACCGGCCACATCGGCACCTTGACCGCGAAGGCGGCCAGCAGCGCGACGAAGATCAGCACCTGCGGCGTGTAGCCCAGCTTGGTCTGGTGCCAGGTCTGGATGTCGAACGAACCGCCCGACACGTTCCACAGGTAGACGAAGGCCACCAGCGTCAGCAGCGAGCCCAGCAGCGTGTACAGGAAGAACTTGAACGCCGCGTACACGCGGTTGGGTCCGCCCCACACGCCGATGATGATGTACATCGGGATCAGGGTCGCTTCGAAGAACACGTAGAACAGCATGCCGTCGAGCGCGGCGAACACGCCCACCATCAGGCCCGACAGGATCAGGAAGGCGGCCATGTACTGCGCCACGCGGCTGGTGATCACCTGCCAGCCGGCGCCCACCACGATGATGGTGATGAAGGCCGTCAGCAGCACGAACCACAGCGAGATGCCGTCGATGCCGAGATGGTAGTTGACGTTGAAGGCCTCGATCCAGGACGCCTTCTCGACGAACTGCATCTGCGCCGTACCGGCGTCGAAACCCGTATAGAGGGGAATCGTGACCAGGAAGCCCGCCAGCGCGCCGATCAGCGACAAGCCCCGCGTCAGGCCGGGACGGTCGTCGCGGCCCAGCGCCAGCACCAGCAGACCGAATACGATCGGAACAAAGATCGCAAGCGTAAGCCAGGGGAAGTTGTTGGATGCCATGTCGCTTGCCATCATTGGGGAATCAGCACAAAGAAAGTTACCAGCGCCATGATGCCGATGATCATCGCGAACGCGTAGTGATAGATGAAGCCGGACTGCAGATGGCGGCTGATCGCGGCCACCCAGCCCACCACGCGGGCGCTGCCGTTGACGAGCACGCCGTCGATGATGCCGCGGTCGCCGGTCTGCCACAGGCCGTAGCCCAGGCACCGCGCGCCACGGGCGATGATCTGCTCGTTGATCCAGTCGACGTAGTACTTGTTCTCGAGCAGCTTGTACACGCCCGAGAAGGTGGACTGGATCGCGGCCGGCACCCTCGGATTGATCAGGTAGCAGTACCAGGCGATGACGGCGCCGGCGACCACCAGCCAGAACGGCACGGTCTGCACGGAGTGCAGGCCGAAGGCCACCCAGCCGTGCCACTCGTGGCCCAGCTCGGCCATGGCCGGATGCTGCGGCAGCACCTTGATCACGCCGTCGAAGAACTTGCCGAACAGCATGGGTTCGACCACCCAGGCGCCGATCAGCACCGACGGGATGGCCAGCAGCACCAGCGGCAGCGTCACCACCCACGGCGACTCGTGCGGCGTGCCGCCGTGATGGCCGTGGTCGTCATGGTGCGCGTCGCCATGGTGGCCGTGGCCATGGGCGTCGAAACGCTCCTTGCCGTGGAACACCAGGAAATATACGCGGAACGAGTACAGCGAGGTGACGAACACGCCGATCAGCGTCGAGTAATAGGCGAAGCTGGCGCCCCACACGTTGGCCGCGCCCGCGGCCTCGATGATGTGTTCCTTCGAGTAGAAACCGGAGAAGAACGGCGTGCCGACCAGCGCCAGCGTGCCCAGCAGGAAGGTGATCCAGGTAATGGGCATGTACTTGCGCAGGCCGCCCATGTTGCGGATGTCCTGGTCATGGTGCATGCCGATGATGACCGAGCCCGCGCCCAGGAACAGCAGCGCCTTGAAGAAAGCGTGGGTCATCAGGTGGAAGATCGCCACCGAGTAGGCCGAGGCGCCCAGCGCGACGGTCATGTAGCCCAGTTGCGACAGCGTCGAGTACGCCACGACGCGCTTGATGTCGTTCTGGATGATGCCCAGGATGCCCAGGAACAGCGCGCCGATGGCGCCGATCACGATGACGAACGACAGCGCGGTGTCCGACAGCTCGAACAGCGGCGAAAAGCGCGCCACCATGAAGATGCCCGCCGTCACCATGGTGGCGGCGTGGATCAGGGCGGAAATCGGCGTCGGGCCTTCCATCGAATCCGGCAGCCAGGCATGCAGTGGCACCTGGGCCGACTTGCCCATCGCGCCGATGAACAGGCAGATGCAGGCGACCGTCAGCAGCATCCAGTCGGTGCCCGGCAGGGTTTCGCCGGCCAGCTTGTCGGCCTGGGCGAACACGTCGGCGTAATGCATGGTGCCGGCGTACGCGAACAGCAGGCCGATGCCCAGCACGAAGCCGAAGTCGCCGACCCGGTTGATCAGGAACGCCTTCATGTTGGCGAAGATCGCGGTCGGGCGGGTGTACCAGAAGCCGATCAGCAGATAGGACACCAGGCCCACGGCTTCCCAGCCGAAGAACAGCTGCACCATGTTGTTCGACATCACCAGCATCAGCATGGAGAACGTGAACAGCGAGATGTAGGCGAAGAAGCGCTGGTAGCCCGGATCGTCGGCCATGTAGCCGATGGTGTAGATGTGCACCATCAGCGAGACCGAGGTCACCACGACCATCATCATGGCCGACAGCGGATCGATCAGGAAACCGATTTCCAGCTTGGTCTGGCCGATCAGGCTCCAGGTATAGACCGTGCCGTCGTAGGTATGGCCGTCGAGCACGTCGCCCAGCACCACGAACGAGCCGATGGTGGAGATGAGCACGCCCAGGATGGTGATGACGTGCGAGCCGCGGCGGCCGATGGGACGGCCCAGGAATCCGGTGCCGAACAGGCCGGCGAGAATCGCGCCGACCAGCGGAGCCAGCGCGATGAGCAAGTAGAGATTGGGTGAGCTAGACATTTTCTTCCAATACCCCGTCAGCCCTTGAGGCGATCGAGTTCGTCAACGTTGATCGTGTTCAGGTTGCGGAACAGCAGTACCAGGATCGCCAGGCCGATGGCGGCCTCGGCGGCCGCGACGGTCAGGATGAAGAACACGAACACCTGGCCGGCGATGTCGCCGAACCAGCTCGAGAACGCCACGAAGTTCATGTTGACGGCCAGGAGCACCAGCTCGATGGACATCAGCAGAATGATCAGGTTACGGCGGTTGAGGAAGATGCCGAAGATGCCGATGGCGAAGAGAATCGCCCCCAGGATCAGGTAGTGGGCCAGCGTCAGCGTCATTGTTGTTCTCCTTGGGCATCCGCGGACGGCGAGGCCACGCGAGCCTGGGCACGGTCGCTCTGCGCGGTCATCTTCACCATGCGGAAGCGGTCTTTCGCGCGCACGCGCACGGCGGCGACCGGGTCGTTGTACTTGGCGTCGCGACGGCGGCGCAGGGTCAGCGCGATGGCCGCCACCATGCCTACCAGCAGCAGCGCCGCGCCCACTTCGATGGCGTAGACGTACTGGGTGTACATGACTTCGCCCAGCGCGCGGGCGTTGTTGTAGTCGCCGGCGACAGGGGCCTGCGGGCCGGCGCCATACCAGGTGGAGCCCAGCACGAAGGCCATTTCCAGCACCAGCACCACGCCGATGACCAGGCCCAGCGGCAGATAGGTCTTGAGCCCGTCGCGCAGGCTGTCGATGCGGATATCGAGCATCATCACGACGAACAGGAACAGCACCATCACGGCGCCGACGTAGACCAGCACCAGCAACAGCGCCAGGAACTCCGCGCCCAGCAGCATCCAGATCATGGCGGCGTTGGCAAACGCCAGGATCAGGTGCAGGACGGCGGTGACGGGGCTGCGCGCCGTGATCACGCGGAAAGCGGCGATCACCAGGACGAAAGCCAGTATGTAGAACAGGACGGTAGTAAATGTCATGGATCAGACCCTGGCGATCAACGGTAAGGCGCGTCTTCGGCCCGACGGCGGGCGATTTCGGCTTCGTAGCGGTCGCCGACGGCAAGCAGCATGTCCTTGGTGAAGTAAAGATCGCCGCGCTTCTCGCCGTGGTACTCGTGAATGTGGGTTTCCACGATCGAGTCCACCGGGCAGCTCTCTTCACAGAAACCGCAGAAAATGCACTTGGTGAGATCGATGTCGTAGCGCGTGGTACGGCGGGTGCCGTCGTCGCGCTGCTCCGATTCGATGGTGATGGCCAGCGCCGGGCAGACCGCCTCGCACAGTTTGCACGCGATGCAGCGCTCCTCCCCGTTGGGATAGCGGCGCAGCGCATGCAACCCGCGAAAGCGTGCCGAGGTCGGCGTCTTTTCCATCGGGTAGCGCAGGGTGACCTTGCGCTTGAAAAAATACTTGCCCGTCAGGCGCAAGCCCTTGAACAACTCGGTCAGCAGCAGGCTACCGAAAAAATCCTTGATCGCTTCCATTTCCAGCCTCAGCCTGACGCATCAGCGCCAAATGTTCCAGGGCGTCTGCATCCAGATCGCCAAGACGACCAGCCACACGCCGGTCAGCGGGATGAAGATCTTCCAACCCAAGCGCATGATCTGGTCGTAGCGGTAGCGCGGGAACGACGCGCGGAACCACACGAACATCGAAACCACGCAGAAGGTCTTGATGCCCAGCCAGATCCAGCCCGGAATCCAGTTCAGCGGCGCGATGTCGATCGGCGACATCCAGCCGCCCAGGAACATGATCGCGGCCATGCACGACAGCAGGATCATGTTGGCGTATTCACCCAGGAAGAACAGCGCGAAGGCCATGCCCGAGTACTCGACCATGTGGCCGGCCACGATTTCGGACTCGCCTTCGACCACGTCGAACGGGTGGCGGTTGGTTTCGGCCACGGCCGAAATCACGTAGATGATGAACAGCGGCAACAGCGGCAGCCAGTTCCAGGACAGGAACGTCAGGCCACGCTCGGCGAACCAGCCACGGCCCTGCCCCAGCACGATTTCGCTCATGTTCAGGCTGCCCGACACCAGCAGCACGCTGACCAGCACGAAGCCGATGGCCAGCTCGTACGACACCATCTGCGCCGAGGCGCGCAGCGCGCCCAGGAAGGCGTACTTGGAGTTCGAGGCCCAGCCGGCCACGATCACGCCATACACGCCGATCGAGGTGATCGCCATGATGTACAGCAGTCCGGCGTTGACGTTGGCCAGCACCACCTCGGGGCCGAACGGCACGACGGCCCAGGCGGCCAGCGCCGGCATCAGCGTCACCACGGGCGCCACCACGAACAGCACCTTGTTGGCGGCGCTGGGCACCACCACTTCCTTGGTCAGCAGCTTGAACACGTCGGCGAACGGCTGCAGCAGGCCCTTGAAGCCGACCCGGGTCGGCCCCAGGCGCACGTGCATCGCGCCGATCATCTTGCGCTCCCAGTACGTCAGGTACGCCACGCACAGAATGATGGGCACGGCGATCACGACGATCTTGACGAGCGACCAGACCACCATCCACGCCACGGGGCCCAGCAGTGCCTGACCGTGGCTTTCGAGAACATTAAGCCATTCCATCAGACACGCTCCACGCTGATTTGACCGAAGGCACCGCCGAGGGCGGCGGTTTGCTCAAAGGCGGCGGCCACGCGCACGGCGCGGTCGGCCACGGCCTCGTCCAGGGCGGCTTCGAGCTCGATGGCCCCCGCCGCGCCGCTTACGCGCACCTTGTCGCCCGCGCTCACGCCCAGGCTGGCCAGGGTGCGGCCATTCATGCGCGCCTTGGGCGCGCGCGAAGCCGGAGCGGCCTGCAGCGGTTCGGAGCGGCGCACGATGGCGTCGGTGCGATAGATCGGCACATCGGCCACGCGCTCCAGCGCATCGAGCGGCTGGCCCAGGCCCAGCGGGGCGCTGATGGCGTTGGACAGGCGCGCTTCCACGCCGCCCGCCAGCGCCGCGTCACGCACGGTTTCGGAGGTCTCCTCGTCAAAGCCCGCCAGGTGCAGCACGTTGCCCAGCACGCGCAGCACTTTCCAGGCCGGACGCGTCTGACCGAACGGCGCGACCGTGCCCTTGAAGCTCTGCGGCTGGCCTTGCGCGTTGACAAAGGTGCCCGAGGTCTCGGTGAACGGCGCGACCGGCAGCATGACATCGGCCCAGTCCTGGGCCGCCGAACGATACGGCGTCAGCGCGACGGCGAACTGCGCGCCGCGCAGCGCGGCCAGCGCTTGCGGCGCGTTGTCGGCGTCCAGCGAGGGCTCGGCGTGCAGCACGATGTAGGCCTTGAGCGGGTCGGCCAGCATGGCGGCGGCATTCTTGCCGCCCTTGCCCGGCACGGCGCCAGCCAGGTAACCGCCCACGGTATTGCCGCCGGCGGTCAGGAAGCCCAGCTTCGCGCCGGCCAGTTGCGCCACGGCCTGCGCGTTGGCCGCCAGCGTGGCGGCCTGCGGCGCGTTGACGGCCATGTTGCCCAGCAGCACCGCGGCATTGCTGCCCGAGGCCAGGCTGGCGGCGATCTGCTTGGCGCCCTCTCCGGCCGCCACGGCGGCGAACTCGGCCGGCACGGCCTGGCCCTTGGCCTGCGCCAGCGCCACGGCCACTTCGGCCAGGGCGCTTGCCAGCCCGGACGGCGCAACCGTCAGGCGGCCGGCGACCGGCATCAGGGGATCGTCGGCGGCGGCGTCGAGCAGCAGCACCTGCGTGCCGCGCTTGGCGGCCTGGCGCAGGCGTTGCGCCATCAGGGGGTGGTCCTTGCGCAGGAACGAACCAATCACCAGGACGCGGTCGAGGTTGTCCAGTTCGGCGACCGGCATGCCCAGCCACGGCGCGCCGCTCAGGGCCGCGTCGAAGCCGGCGTCGGTCTGGCGCAGGCGGAAGTCGATGTTCTCGGAACCCAGGGCGCGCACCAGGCGGCCCAGCAGGGAGAACTCTTCAGTGGTGGCGTACTCGGAAGCCAGCGCGCCGATCTGGCCGGCGCCGAAACTTTCGCGCACGCGCGACAGGCCCTGGGCCACCGCCTGCAGGGCGTCGGCCCACGAGGCTTCCTGCCACTTGCCGTCGGCGCCCTTGATCATGGGCGCGGCCAGGCGGTCGTCGCTATTGAGGCCTTCATAGGAGAAGCGGTCGCGGTCGCTGATCCAGCACTCGTTGAGCGCTTCGTTCTCGAACGGCACCACGCGCAGCGCGCGGTCGCCCTTGACCTGGACCACCAGGTTGGCGCCCATGCTGTCGTGCGGGCTGACGCTGCGGCGGCGGGCCAGTTCCCAGGTGCGCGCCGAGTAGCGGAACGGCTTGGACGTCAGCGCGCCCACCGGACACAGGTCGATCATGTTGCCCGACAGCTCGGACTCGATCGAACGGCCGACGAACGACGTGATCTCGGCATGCTCGCCGCGGTTGAGCATGCCCAGCTCCATCACGCCGGCGATTTCCTGGCCGAAGCGCACACAGCGGGTGCAGTGGATGCAGCGGGCCATTTCCTCGGCCGACACCAGCGGGCCGAGGTCCTTGTGGAAGACGACGCGCTTTTCTTCCTTGTAGCGCGACGACGAGCCGCCGTAGCCGACCGCGAGATCCTGCAGCTGGCACTCGCCGCCCTGGTCACAGATGGGGCAGTCGAGCGGGTGATTGATGAGCAGAAACTCCATCACCGATTTCTGCGCGGCCTTGGCCTTCTCGGAGCAGGTGTGCACCACCATGCCGTTGGTCACGGGCGTTGCGCAGGCGGGTAGCGCCTTGGGCGCCTTCTCCACTTCCACCAGGCACATGCGGCAGTTGGCCGCGATGGACAGCTTCTTGTGGTAGCAGAAATGCGGCACGTACAGCCCGAGCTTCTGGGCCGCATGCATCACCATGCTGCCTTCGGGCACTTCGACTTGATTGCCGTCGACGGTTAGTTCAACCATTGCTGTTCCTGAGACCTACAGATATTGCGGGACCACACAAGACTTGTGCTCGATGTGGTGCGCGAATTCGTCGCGAAAATGCTTGATGAAGCTGCGCACGGGCATGGCAGCGGCATCGCCCAGGGCGCAGATGGTGCGCCCCATGATGTTGCCCGCCACGCTGTCGAGCATGTCCAGGTCCTCGGGGCGGCCCTGGCCATTCTCGATACGGTGCACCATGCGGTAGAGCCAGCCGGTGCCTTCGCGGCACGGCGTGCACTGGCCGCAGCTTTCCTCGAAATAGAAATACGACAGCCGCAGCAGCGACTTGACCATGCAGCGCGTCTCGTCCATGACGATCACCGCGCCCGAACCCAGCATCGAGCCGGCCTTGGCGATGGCGTCATAGTCCATCGTGCAGTCCATCATGATGTCGGCGGGCAGCACCGGCGCGCTCGAGCCGCCGGGAATCACCGCCTTCAGCTTGCGGCCGCCGCGCATGCCGCCGGCCAGTTCCAGCAACTTCGAGAACGGCGTGCCCATCGGGATCTCGTAGTTGCCGGGACGCTCGACGTCGCCGGAAATCGAGAACAGCTTGGTGCCGCCGTTGTTGGGCTTGCCCACTTCGAGGTAGGCCTGCCCGCCGTTGCGGATGATCCAGGGGACCGCCGCGAAGGTTTCGGTGTTGTTGATCGTGGTCGGCTTGCCGTACAGGCCGAAGCTGGCCGGGAACGGCGGCTTGAAGCGCGGCTGGCCTTTCTTGCCTTCCAGCGATTCGAGCAGCGCGGTTTCCTCGCCGCAGATGTAGGCGCCGTAGCCATGGAACGCGTGCAGCTGGAAGCTGAAATCCGAGCCCAGCAGCTTGTCGCCCAAAAAGCCCGCCGCGCGCGCCTCTTCGAGCGCTTCCTCGAAGCGTTCATACACCTCGAAGATTTCGCCGTGGATGTAGTTGTAACCCACGCTGATCCCCATCGCGTAGGCGGCGATCGCCATGCCCTCGATCACGATATGGGGATTGAAGCGCAGGATGTCGCGATCCTTGAACGTGCCGGGCTCGCCCTCGTCCGAGTTGCACACCAGGTACTTCTGGCCCGGGAACGCGCGCGGCATGAAGCTCCACTTCAGGCCGGTGGGAAAGCCTGCGCCGCCGCGGCCGCGCAGGCCCGAGGCCTTGACTTCCGCGATCACGTCTTCCGGCGTCATGCCGGTGGTGAGGATCTTGCGCAGCGCCTCGTAGCCGCCGCGCTTGACGTACTCCTGCAGGCGCCAGTTCTCGCCATCGACGTCGGCCATGATCTGCGGCGCGATGTGCCGGCCATGCAGGCACATCGAGATCGACAGATCGTTCAGCGGATTGGGGTCCAGCCCCTGCGCCAGGCGCTTGTACAGGTCGGGCGCGTTCATGCCGACTCTCCTTGCGACTTCAGGCCATCGACCAGCGCGTCCAGTTTCTCTTCCGTCATGCGCACGCACATATGCTTGTTGTTGACGATGAGCACGGGGGAATCGCCGCAGGCGCCCATGCATTCGCCTTCGATCAGCGTGAACCGGCCGTCGGCCGTGGTCTCACGGAAATCGACGCCCAGCTTGCGCTTGAGATAGTCGGCGGCCTTTTCGCCATCGCGCAAGGCACAGGGCAGGTTGGTGCACACGGCAATCTTGTGCGTGCCGACCGGCTTGACGTCGAACATGTTGTAGAACGTGGCGACTTCCTGCACCGCGATGGGCGGCACGCCGATGTAGTTGGCCACGTCTTCGAGAATTTCGGCCGGCAACCAGCCTTTCTCTTCTTGCGCGATGGCAAGCGAGGCCATGATGGCCGACTGCCTTTGGTCGGCCGGGAACTTGGCCAGCTCACGGTCGATTTTTTTGTAGGCCTGTTCGGAAAGCAGCATAGTTTGAATCCGGGTTATGCGGGCGCTCTGGACTGATATGAAGAATCAGCGGTCGATCTCGCCAAAAACGATGTCCTGCGTGCCGATGATGGTGACGGCGTCGGCAATCATATGGCCGCGCGCCATTTCGTCCAGCGACTGCAAGTGGGCAAAACCGGGCGCCCGGATCTTCAGGCGGTAGGGTTTGTTGGCGCCATCGGCCACCAGGTAGATCCCGAACTCGCCCTTCGGGTGCTCGACCGCGGCATAGGCTTCGCCGGGAGGCACGTGGAAACCTTCGGAGAACAGCTTGAAGTGGTGGATCAGCTCTTCCATGTTGGACTTCATGGCGGTGCGGCTGGGCGGCGCGATCTTGTGGTTCTCGATCATGACCGGACCCGGGTTGTTGCGCAGCCATTCGACGCACTGGCGGATGATGCGGTTGCTTTCGCGCATCTCGGCCACGCGCACCAGATAGCGGTCGTAGCAATCGCCATTGACGCCGACCGGCACGTCGAAGTCCATCAGATCGTAGACTTCGTAAGGTTGCGTCTTGCGCAGGTCCCAGGCCACGCCCGAGCCGCGCAGCATCGGGCCGGTAAAGCCCAGCGCCTTGGCGCGATCCGGGTCGACCACGCCGATCCCCACCAGGCGCTGCTTCCAGATGCGGTTGTCGGTGAGCAACGTTTCGTACTCGTCGACGCAGCCGGGGAAGCGATTGGTGAAGTCCTCGATGAAATCCAGCAGCGAGCCCGAGCGTGCGTCGTTCATCGCGCGCACTTCCTTCTCGCCGCGGTATTTGCTCGAATCGCCGTACTGCGGCATGGTGTCGGGCAGGTCGCGGTAGACGCCGCCGGGACGGTAGTACGCCGCGTGCATGCGGGCGCCCGAGACCGCTTCATAGCAGTCCATCAGGTCCTCGCGTTCGCGGAAGGCGTACAGGAACACCGCCATCGCGCCCACGTCCAGGGCGTGCGAGCCCAGCGACATCAGGTGGTTCAGGACGCGGGTGATCTCGTCGAACATCACGCGGATGTACTGCGCGCGCAGCGGCGCCTCGATGCCCAGCAGCTTCTCGATGGCCATGACATAGGCGTGCTCGTTGCACATCATGGACACGTAGTCCAGGCGGTCCATGTAGGGCAGCGCCTGGATGAAGGTCTTGTGCTCGGCCAGCTTCTCGGTGGCGCGGTGCAGCAGGCCGATATGCGGGTCGGCGCGCTGGATGACTTCGCCGTCGAGCTCGAGGACCAGGCGCAGCACGCCGTGCGCGGCCGGGTGCTGCGGGCCGAAGTTGAGCGTGTAGTTCTTGATTTCTGCCATGATTAACGCCCCATGCCGTAAGAGTCTTCACGAACGACGCGCGGCGTGATTTCGCGCGGGTCGATCGTGACCGGCTGGTAAATGACCCGCTTCTGCTCGGGGTCGTAACGCATTTCGACCGTGCCGGAGAGCGGGAAATCCTTGCGGAACGGGTGGCCGATGAAGCCGTAGTCGGTAAGGATGCGGCGCAGGTCCGGGTGGCCTTCGAAGACGATGCCGTACAGGTCGAAGGCTTCGCGCTCGAACCAGTTCACGCCGGGCCAGCATTCCAGCAGGGACGACACCATCGGGAACTCGTCGTCCGGGGCCCAGGTGCGCACGCGCAGGCGCCAGTTGTGCTCGATCGACAGCAGGTGCACGACGACGGCATAGCGGCCGCGCGTGACCGGGCCGGTCTTTTCCTCGGGCTGCGTGCCATTGCCCCAGGTCAGGTAGTCCACGCCGCAAAGGTCGATACAGGACTCGAAGCGCAGCGCCGGGTCGGTGCGCAGCTTGGTGCACGCCGAAAACCACTGCTCGGCGGCGACTTCCAGCGTCAATTCGCCAAGCGACTCGGTGAGCGCGAGGTCCTGGCCAAAAGCGGCCTGCAAGTTGTTTTTCAGGGTTTCGAGCCTGGTCATCATCATGTACGCATAGGTAAACCGGGACACTGCTTCACTGGGCGGCGGCGCGATCGAACCGCGCCGCCCGCGCCGGTGGCTCAGCGCGCAATCGTATTGGTCAGGCGGATCTTGTTCTGCATCTGCAGCAGGCCATAGACCAGCGCCTCGGCCGTGGGCGGACACCCCGGCACATAAACGTCGACGGGCACGATGCGGTCGCAACCGCGCACCACCGAGTACGAGTAGTGGTAGTAGCCACCGCCGTTGGCACAGGAACCCATGGACACCACCCAACGCGGCTCGGGCATCTGGTCATAGACCTTGCGCAGCGCCGGTCCCATCTTGTTGCACAGCGTGCCGGCCACGATCATCAGATCGGACTGGCGCGGGCTGGGACGGAAAATGATGCCGAACTGGTCCAGGTCGTAGCGGGCGGCGCCCGCGTGCATCATTTCGACCGCGCAACAGGCCAGGCCGAAGGTCATGGGCCACATCGAACCGGTCTTGGCCCAGTTGAGGAACTTGTCGGCGCTGGTGGTGATGAAGCCTTGCTTGAGAATGCCGTCTATAGCCATATTCGTCTCTGATAGCGTGCTGATCGAGGCCGGGATTTATTCCCAGTCCAGCGCGCCCTTTTTCCATTCGTAGATAAACCCGACGGTCAGCACGGCCAGGAAGACCATGACTGTCCAGAAACCGACGAGGCCCACCGTACCCTGGGCAATGGCCCACGGGAACAGGAACGCGATTTCCAGGTCGAACAGGATGAAGAGAATGGCTACCAGGTAGTAGCGCACATCAAACTTCATCCGCGCGTCTTCGAAGGCTTCGAAGCCGCATTCATAGGGCGACAGTTTTTCGGCGTAAGGACGCCGCGGCCCAAGCAACGAGCCCGCTGTAAGCAGGGCAAACCCGATCAGGGTTGCCACCAGGATAAACAGCAGGACGGGGAAATACGGGTGCAGGTTCATTCAGGCGTCCGTCAAATGCGCAAACCTTTGGATTGTAGCATTTACGGAATTACTTCCGGCTGAACCCAAGCGCTCGGAAACATGATTCAAAAGCGAAAAAAGCCGCCCCGAAGGGCGGCTTTTCACGCGCGGGCACGAGGCCCGCGCGTCAGCTTGGAATCGAAGCGGAACTTGCGTTCCGCAGCCGATTAGAAGCGGTGACGGATACCGACGCCGACAGCGGTCGACTTGGCATCTTCCAGGAACGCGAAGTTCTTGGCGTACGAACCGTAGGCGTACAGGTTGGTGCGCTTGGACAGGTCGTAGGTGTAGCCCAGCGAGAAGACGTTCATCTTCTCGTCGCCGCCGGTCAGCTTGTCGTTGCTGGGGTCAACCATCTGCCACGAACCGAACACGTTGCTGGCGCCGCCGATGGGGGCCGACAGGCCGACCATGTACGAGTTGGCCTTGAAGCCGTCAGCGAAGGTGTTCACGCCGAAGCCGCCGAACTTGTCGCCCGAGGGCAGCGTGACGGCGACCGGGTAGCCTTGGCCACCGAACCAGCCGTCGGTCGTGCGAGCGTAGGCCAGAGCCAGCTTCACGACTTCGAAGTCATACGAACCGCCGAGGCCGTAGCTGCGCGGGGTCGCGTCAACTTCGCCTTGGGCTTGGTTGTTCGAGGCGTTCAGCTGGTCGTACGACAGAGCGACGTTCAGCGGGCCGTTCACGTAGCGCAGACCGGTCGTGATGGCACGAACGTTGTCGGCGGTGGCGAAGCCAACGCGGTTGACGGCGTCAGCATCCTTGTCGTTCGCGCTGAACGAGTAGCCGATACCGAACTGGAAGCCGCTGTACGACGGGGTCTGGTACATGACCATGTTGTCGTAGCGAACGGTGTTCATCGCGCTCATGCCCATGCCGATGTTGGCTTGACCGAAGCCAGCGCCGAACGGATCGATCGAGCCGAAGTACTTCGAGGCGATGTTGGTTTGGCGACCGAAGTCCAGACGGCCCCAGCTTTCGCTTTGCAGACCGATGGTGGCTTGGCGACCGAACAGGCGGCCGTCTTGGGCCGAGTTACCGTTGCCCGAGTTGAAGCCCGATTCCAGTTGGAACACAGCTTGCAGGCCGTCACCCAGATCTTCCGTACCACGCAGACCCCAGCGCGAACCGTTCTGCACGCCGTTGATCATGCCGAAGCGGCTGTGGTTGTACTTGAAGTCGCTGCCGTCGGCGTTAGCGCCTTTCACCTTGAAATCGACATCGTTGTAGCCGATACCCGTGTCGATGATACCGTACAGGGTGACCGACGTTTCTGCCTGAGCGGCACCGGCGAAACCGGCGAGCAGGGCGGCAGCGAGCAGAGTCTTTTTCATTTAAGAAATCTCCGTTGATTTGAGTGACAAGAGCAGCAATGCAGCACATACCGGCCTGCCGCCCCCCTAACTCCGCGAAGGGAAGTTGACGCTATTGCATCAAAAATCGGCAGGACTGGCTATGGTCAGGCTCAGAAAAAAGCCGGTTTCCCGCCCCATTGTTGGTAAGTTGCAACATCCTGTCCCCTTAATCCGGAATCGCGCGCGGGCTAACCCTAGGGCGGCGCATCGCAATGCAACAAGTCCCTGCCCGCCCGCTTTGCGCCGATCTCCTACCACCCCTGGTGGACGATTCGTCCGACCTCACCACGTATGCCCGCGCCCGTCCGCGCCCCGATCGCGCCTGCCGCTGGCGCACATGGATATAACATTGTTATTTTGAAAGAACGTTGCTATAACCTGCCTGGGCGACCTGTCGCGTCGCCGCCACACCGTCGCGCAGACAAGGAAACCCATGACCCTGCCCCGCCCGCCCGGCCGCGCCGACCAGCTAGCCTCGCTGCGACGGCAATTGATCCTGGAAGCCGCCGAGCGCGTGTTCGCGCGCGATGGCCTGGAAAACACCACGATCCGCGCCATCGCCAAGGAGGCCGACTGCACGACCGGTGCGATCTATCCATGGTTCGACGGCAAGGAAGCCATCTATGGCGCCGTGCTGGAGGCGTCGCTGCAGCGTCTGCGGCAAAGCCTGGCCGACGCGCTGCGGGACGCTGTCGACGCCCAGGCCGCGCGCAGCGTGATCGTTGCCTTCTTCAATTACTACACGACGCGCCAGACCGAATTCTCGCTGGGCCTGTATCTGTTTCGCGGCCTGGGGCCGCGCGGCCTGGGGCGCGAAATGGACGACAGGCTGAACGCGCGCCTGCGCACCTGCGTGGAGCTGCTGGGCACGGGCCTGGCGCGCACCCGCCGCTGGCCGGCCGAGCGCATCGCCCTGGAAGAAATGAACACCTTCACCTATCTGATGGGTCTGCTGCTGCTGTTTCATACGCGCCGGCTCAAGTCGCTGGGCCAGCAGGCCGAATCGCTGCTGGACAGTTTCATCACCGCCCTGGAGCAGCGCTGACATGAATATCCCCGCCGCCGAACCCCACGCGCGCATGACGCTGGCCGAGTTCCACCGGCTGCTGGCCGACCAGCATCCCTTCGCCCAGGTGCTGGGCATCGACGTGGTCGATATCGGCCATGGCACGGCGCGGGCCGTGCTGCCGGCGCGCGATACCCATCAGCGCCTGGGCGGCATCGTGGCCGGCCCCATGCTGATGGGCCTGGCCGACCTGACGATGTATGCGGCCGTGGTCGGCGCCACCGGGCAGGCCGGCGCCGTGACCGCCAACCTGACGATCCACTTCCTGCGCAAGACGTCCGGCGCCGCCGTGATCGCCGATGCGCGGGTCCTGAAGACGGGCCGGCTGGCCATGGCCGAGGCCATCCTGCGCTGCGATGGCGCGGACGAGCCGGTCGCGCATGTCGTCAGCGCCTGGGCCGTACCGGCGCCATGACGCGCGAGATCACCATCATCGGGTTGGGGGCCACCGGCAGCCAGGCGGCCCATGCGCTGCTGCACGCCGCCCCGGATGTCTCGTTGACGCTCTATGACCGCCAGCCGCTGCGCTGCGAACCATTTCGCGGCCAGGCCACGCTGGCCGCCAGCGCCGCCGAGGCATTGCGCGAGTCGGCCGTGATCGTGCTGGCGCTTACCGATGAACGGGAAATCGACCGCACCCTGGAGCGGTTCAGCGACGGCAAGGTGGGCGTGGACCTGCAGGGCAAGCGGGTACTGGACCTGTGCCCGAGCCCGCCGGACTGGGTCCGGGCGCTGGGCGCCGCGGTCTCGGAAGCGGGCGCGGACTACCGCCACGCCGACCCGCGCGAGGTGGCCGGCGAGCGCGCCGGACCGCAAGCGCTGCTGCGGCTCATGCTCGCGCGTTGACGCGCAGCGCCCATTCGGTGACGGCCACGCACAGGGCCAGCCAGGCGGCGGTAATGGCGAACCCCGCCACCACATCGCTCAGGAAGTGCACCTGCAGCAGCACGCGGCTGACCCCGATCGCGACGATCAGGGCCGCCACGCCGGCCAACGCGGACGAACGCCAGCGCGCCGGCAAGGTGCGCAACATCAGGTAGCAGGCAATGCCATAGACGGCCATGGAGGCGGAGGCATGCCCGCTCGGGAAGCTCCAGCCGTCGGCCAGCGTGTAGCCGTGGAGATGGTCCGGGCGCACCCGCTGGAACGCGCGCTTGAGCAGCCAGTTCAGCGCGCCCGCGCCCCCCGTCGCGGCCACGCAGGCGCCGGCCAGCACCCAGCGCCGCCGCCACAGCAGCGTCAGCGTCATGCCCACCGCCACCAGGGTCAGCAAGGTTCGATCGCCCAGATGCGTGAACCAGGACAGCACCCACAGCAACGCGGCCGGCATGGACAGCCCCAGCGCGCGCGCCAGCGCCTGGTCGAACGCGACCATGCCGCCCTGGTGCTCGACCGAGGCGGCCAGCGCGCCGAACACCCCCACCGCCACCAGCGCCAGCACGGCGAAGACCATGGTGCGGCGGCGGCCCGCGGGCAGGCCGGCGACCAGTTGCCACAGCAACAGCGCGCCTGCCGCGGCCAGGACCGGCGCGGCGACGAAGATGATGATGGGGTGGGCAGCAATCCAGACTGCGTAGGATTCCATGGGGTCAATAGACGAAACGTCGGCCAAAAGGTTCACGAACAGCGGCATCGCGCCGCGGCGAGCGTCATCCGCGCGCGCGATTCAGGGCCAGCACCTGCTGCCCGAAGAGGACGAACGCGCCGCTGTCCGTCTGGAAATCCCAGCGCTGCACCGTACAGGCCGGGCTGTCGGCTTGCGCCGCGTAATCGATCAGGTTGACGGAGTTGGGCACCCTGCCCCGCACGCGCCGCGAAACCGCCGTGCCCGCCTGCACCGTCCAGGCGCGCCGGCCGGCTTCGCCGGCCTTGCCATGCAGCGGCGCCACGTACGGCAAATGTATATGCCCGCCCAGTATCAGGTCGACACCCGCGTCGACCCAGGCAGGCACGGCGAACTCGCGCCCGATGAGCAGATTGCGCTGGTCGCTCTCGACCATGGCGTGCACCGGGTGATGCAGCGCCACCACCCGCAGCTGGCCGGGACGCGCGTCACGCAGGCGCTGCGCCACCCGCTGCGCCTGCGTACGCGACACCTCGCCGTTCTTGCGACGCGCCGCGCGCGTGCTGTTGACGCCGATGGCCAGCAGGCGGTCGTCCTCGTAGACGGGCTCGAGCACCGCGCCCAGGGCGCGCCGGTAATTGCCATAGGGATCGAACAGGCGCGCGGCCAGGTTGAACAGCGGAATGTCGTGGTTGCCCGGCACCGCCAGCACCGGCCGCTGCAGGGCCTGGATGAAGCGCCGCGCCGCGGCGAACTGGCCGCGCCGGGCCCGCTGCGTGATGTCGCCGCCCAATACCACCAGGTCGGGGCGCAGCGTATCGGCCAGCGCATGCAAGGCATGCACCACCGGCTCGCGCTCGGTGCCGAAGTGGGTATCCGAAATATGCAGCACGCGCATCATGCCGCCTCCAGCCGCTGGCCGGGCGACGGCACCAGCAGGCGCAGCGGCTCGGGCGAGACCTGGAATTGCAGTGGCGTCGGCAACCAGGAGATTTCGCCATCCATGGCCACCTTGACGCGCCGCCGCCCGCGCACGCGGACGGTCAGGCGGTCAAAGCCGAAGCTGACGACCTTGTCGGCCTCGCCCAGGCGGCTGAACAAGCCGCTGAGCAGCAGGCCGTAAAGCGCCAGGGTGCCCACCGGGCGCACCGACATCGCGACCAATTGCCCCTGCTGCAGCGCCGCCGCCTCGGCGATGCCCAGGCGCTCGAGCTGCAGCGCGTTGTTGCCCACCACCAGCGTGGGCGTGCGCAGCGTGCGCGCCTGGCCGCCATGCTCCAGCTGCAGCGTCAGTTGCGGCGGCGCCCGCAGCAGGGTCACCAGGCCCGACCACAGCGCCACCATGCGGCTGCGCCCATAGCGCTGCTTGTACGCCTCGCGGTCTTCCAGCAATTGCGGGTACAGGCCGAGGCTGGCGTTCACCAGGAACAGGCGGTCGTTGAGCAAGCCGACCTGCACGGGCTCGATGCGGGCGTCGAGCAGGCAGCGGGTCGCGGCGTGCGCATCCTGCGGGATGCCGTGCGCGCGCCCGAAGAAATTGAAGGTGCCTTGCGGCAGGATGCCGAACGGCACGCCCGAGCCCAGTACGGCGCGCGCCACGGCATTGAGCGTACCGTCGCCGCCGGCGGCCACGACGATGCCCCCTTCGGCGCACGCGCGTTCGACAGCCTGGCGCGCCACGCCCGGCAGCGCCGTGGCGTCGCTGACCGGCATCAGCGTGTGCGCGCGCGAGGCGGCTTGCAGCACATGCACGATGGCGGCCTGCGCGGCGGGCGCGTCATCGCGTCCGGAGCCGGTGTTCAAGACGATGAAAAGGGGCTCGCGCCCGCTCAGGCCGCCGCGTAGGGGTTGGGTCATGCGATCAAAGATAGCGCAGGCGCGGCGTGCCCCGCAAGGCGCGCTCAGGGCAGCCGGCAAGGCGCGGCGAAGTCGACCGACAGCAGCACCTGGTCGCGCATGGCGGCCACCAGCGGCCGCGTATCGTCGCGCCGCCAATGAAAGGCATAGTGCAACGGCACCGGCTCCGGATCGCTGGCGAGGATGCGCAGCGCGCCGTCGCGCGCCAGGGCCTGCGCCCAGTGGCGGGGCAGCAGGCCGATGCCCATGCCTTCGAGCAACATGCCCGCGATCGCCCCCCAGTTGTTGCAGGCCAGGCGCGGACCGGCCGGCGCGCCGCCGGCCAGCCAGGGATCGAGCAGGCGCGTGGTGCCCGCCCCGTCGGGCAGCGAAACCAGCGCGGTGCCGGCCAGCAGTTGCGGCGTCAGGCTTTGGGCCGCCCCGGCCACCGACGGCGCGGCCACCCACGCGAAATGCGCCTGCCCCACCGGCGCGGACGCGATGGCGCTGTGCGAGGAGGCGCCGGCCACGACGGCGAAATCGAGCTCGCCTTCGGCAACCTTGCGCTTGAGCACCTGGCCGACATCCACATAGGGTTCGAGCGCCAGCCCCGGATAGCGGCCGCGCACGCGTCCGATCAGCCTGGGCAGCCAGGTGAGCGCGCTGAGTTCGCCCACGCCGAAACGGCAGCGCACGCCCAGCTCGGGCTCGGCGCGCAGGCTGGCGCGGATGCGATCGGCGCTGGCGAGCAAGTCGCGCGCCTGCGGCAGCAGCCGTTCGCCGGCGGCCGTCAGGACCGCGCGATGGCCGCTGCGGTCGAACAGGTCCAGGCCCAGCGCCGACTCGAGTTCGGCGATCCGCTTGGACAGCGACGACAGCGACAGGTGCAGGCGATCGGCCGCCACCGCGAAACTGGCGCAGGTGGCGGCCCAGTAGAAGGCTTCGAGTTGCTTGAGCGTCATGCGGCGATTGTAGGAGCCGCGCGGGCGTCAATGCACCACGTGCAGATAGTGGCGGTGGCGCTCGTACTGGTCGAGGATGTCGCCGATCACCTCGTCACGCGTCCAACCCATGATGTCGTAGTCCTGTCCCCCCTCGCGCAAGTGCACTTCGGCGCGGAAGTAGCGGCGCTCCTCTTCGTCGTTGGCCTCCTGGGGCGTCAGGCTGGGGCGCACCTCGGAGCGCGGGTAGACGGCATAGGAGAAGTCCAGGTAGACGCCATGCGACACCTCCAGCCTGACCTCGCCCTCCTCGCCATCGACCACCTGGGCCTCGTAGGCCTCCTTGCGCAAGGCTTCGGCCACGTCGTCCATGGCGGGACGCACCACGTCCGAAATGAAGCGCAGCACATGCGCGCGGCGCGGCATCATCACGATGTTGCGCAGGCGGTGCTCCCAGTTCTGGCCGCGCACCGGCTGGGTGCGCGTGATGGTGCGATGAAGCAGGCTGCGCTTGGTGGCGTCCAGCCTGAGCGCCTTGAACAACCCCCACAAGGCCAGCAGCAGAATGATCGAAAACGGCAGCGCGCTGGCGATGGTGGCCGTCTGCAGCGCCTGCAGGCCGTCGGCCAGCAGCAGCGCGATGGCGACCACGCCCATCAGGGTGGACCAGAAGATGCGCTGCCAGACCGGCGTGCTCTCGGCGCCGCCTGAGGCCAGCTGGTCCACCACCAGCGCGCCCGAATCGGCCGAGGTCACGAAGAACACCACCACCATCACGATCGCCACGACGGACGTCACGCTTCCCCAGGGCAGGTGCTCCAGGAAGGCGAACAAGGCCAGCGAACTGTCGGCCTTGACGGTCTCGGCGAGGCTGCCCATGCCTTCGACCAGGATGGCGTGGATGGCGGCATCGCCGAACACCGTCATCCAGAACAGGGTGAAACCGGCGGGAACCAGCAATACCCCGCCCACGAACTGGCGGATGGTGCGCCCGCGCGAGATCCGCGCGATGAACAGGCCCACGAAGGGCGACCACGCAATCCACCAGCCCCAGTAGAACAAGGTCCAGCCGCCGATCCAGTCGGTCGGCTCATAGGCATAGAGGTTGAAGGTCTTGTTGACGATATCCGAGAGGTACGCGCCGGTATTCTGCACGAAGGTCTGCAGCAGGAACACCGTGGGCCCCAGCACCAGCACGAACAGCAGCAGCACCACCGCCAGCAGCAGATTGGTCTCCGACAGGATGCGGATGCCCCGGTCCAGCCCGCTGGCCACCGAAATCGTGGCCAGCCCGCAGCTGATGACGATGAGAATGATCTGCGTCGGTATGCCGACCGGCACGCCGAACAGGTGGTTCAGGCCGCTGTTGATCTGCGCCACCCCCAGGCCCAGCGACGTCGCCACGCCGAACACCGTGCCGATGATGGCGAAGATGTCGACGGCATGGCCGATCGGGCCGTAGATGCGCTCGCCGATCAGGGGATAGAGGGCCGAGCGCAGGGTCAGCGGCAGGCCATGGCGAAAACAGAAGAAGGCCAGGACCAGCGCCACGCTGGCATAGATGGCCCAGGCGTGCAGGCCCCAGTGGAAGAAAGTGATCTTCATGGCCTCGCGCGCCGCCAGCGCGGTGCCGCCCTCGCCCACCGGAGGATCGATGAAGTGCATGACCGGCTCGGCCACGCCAAAGAACATCAGGCCGATCCCCATGCCGGTCGAGAACAGCATGGCGAACCAGGTGATATCGCGGTAGTCGGGCTCGCTGTGGTCCGGCCCCAGCTTGATATTGCCGTAGCGGCTGACCGCCACGAAGATGACCGCCAGCAGGATGATGGCCACGGTCAGGATGTAGAACCAGCTGGCGTTGCCCAGGATCCAGGCCTGGATCACGTTGAAGAAGTCCTGGGCGGTGGCCGGAGCGGCGATCGTGAAGACGACCAGCAGCAGGATGAACAGCGCCGAGGTCAGGAACACCGGCTTGTTGATGGTCGGCTTGAGTTCGTTTTGCATGCGCGCGCCTCTGGTCGATGGTCATCGGCTGCCCTCGCAGCCCCGTACCGGCCCTATTACTAACACACGGCACCGGACCTGCCTAGGTGTGGCGCCGCCTCGCGCGCCGGACTGGTAATATCGGCGCAATACTCCTGATAGCGGAGTCAATGGTCCTATTTTGGAACCGCATACTGGCGGGCAGGCAAGCCCGGCGGCACAGGCATGGCAGGCAAACGAAGCTATGAAGATGGGTGCGCGGGCGCCCATGCGCTGGATCTGGTCGGCGAGCGCTGGGCGCTGCTGGTCGTGCGCGAGCTGTTGCTCGGCCCCAAGCGCTTTACCGACCTGCGCAAGGGATTGCCAGGCATCAGCCCCAATGTACTGACGCAGCGCCTGACCGAGCTGGAGGCCGTCGCGGTGCTGCGCCGCCGCAAGCTGGACCCGCCGGCAGGCGCCTGGGTCTACGAACTGACGGACTGGGGCCGCGAGCTGGAGCCGGTCATCCTCCAGCTGGGCAAATGGGGCGCTCGCTCGCCGGCCCTGCCGCGCGAGGCCGGGCTGAGCGTGGACTCGCTGGTGCTGTCGTTTCGCGCCATGTTCGACCCGCGCGCGGCCGCCCGCCTGACCGCCACCTACGAACTGGTGCTGGACGGCCAGCATTTCTGGGCCCGGGTGGAAAACGGCCAGATCGCCCTGCTGCGCGGCCGGCCGCCGGCGCGGCCCGATGCGACCATCGAAGCCTCCCCCAACGCGCTGGCGGCGCTGGTGTACGACGATGGCGACCTCGATGCCGCCGTTGCGGCCGAGCAACTACGCTACAGCGGCCCGCGCGCGGGCATTGCGCGCTTTCTCGGCTTGTTCACGCTGCCGGAACCCGCCGCGCAAGACTGAATCTCCCCCAAAACCCAATCCCGCAATAACCCCACAAGGTCTGTCGGATTATCTTTAATTTCTTGACGGCAATCTCGCTTTGACTAATTATCCAAGAACATTCTTTGATAATTAGGTTGCGTCATGAAAAGCAAGAAAGGGACGCTGGCGGCCGGCATCGTGGCCGCCGTGGCAATAGCGGGAGGTGCGTGGCTGTACCTGCGTGACGCGGGCTCGGCGCCGGCCTGGACGATGGCTCCCGTCAAGGTCGCGGCCGCCCCCGCGGCGCTGGGACCGCTGCCGGTCACGCTGGCCGGCATCGGCACGCTGCAGGCCAGCCGCCAGGTGGTCATTCCCGCCGAAGTGGACGGGCGCATCGCGCGGATCGCCTTCGAGTCGGGCCAGGCAGTGCGGGCCGGCCAGGTGCTGGCGCAATTGAACGATGCCCCCGAACAGGGCGACCTGGCCCGCCTGCAGGCGCAACTGCGCAACGCGCGCAGCGTGCTGGAACGTACGCGCCGCCTGGTGCCGCAGCAGGCGGCCACCGCCGAGCAGCTGGACCAGGCCCGCGCCGCCTACGACCAGGCTGCCGGCGAGGTGCGCCGGGTGCAGGCCCTGGTCGAGCAGAAGCAGGTCAAGGCGCCTTTCGACGGCGTGCTGGGGGTGCGCCGGGTCGACCTGGGCCAATTCGTGCGCGCCGGCGAACCGGTCGTGTCGCTGACCGACGCGCGCACCATGTACGCGGACATCACGCTGCCGGAACAGGCGCTGCGCGACATCAGGACCGGCCAGGCCGTCAGCGTCGGCGTGGATGCGTATCCGGGCCGGGCATTCGACGGCGTGGTCAGCACCATAGAACCGCAGGTGTCGGCACAGGCCCGCACCCTGCTGGTGCGCGCCACCCTGCCCAATCCCGACGGCGTGCTGGCGCCCGGGATGTACGTGAATGCCCGCGTGGCGCTGCCCGAACGCCCCGGCGTCATCACCGTGCCGGAAACCGCGGTGAGCTACAGCGCCTACGGCGACTCGGTCTACGTCGTGGACGACACCGTCCGGCCCGCGACGGTGCGGCAAGTGTTCGTCAAGACCGCCGAGCGGGTGGACAGCCGCATCGTGGTGACCGAGGGGCTGCAGGCCGGACAGCGGGTCGTGACCTCGGGCCAGCTGCGGCTGCACAACGGCGCGGCGGTCGAGGTCTTCGGCCAGGACACGCTGGCCGCCGGCGGCGGCACGGCGCTGGCCAGCCATTGATCGGGGCCGACCATGACATTCACCGACCTGTTCGTGCGCCGCCCGGTGCTGGCCCTGGTGGTCAGCACCCTGATCCTGCTGCTGGGCCTGCGCGCCACCGGCGAGCTGCCGGTGCGCCAATACCCGCTGACCGAAAACACCACCATCACCATCACCACCCAGTACCCGGGCGCCTCGCCCGAGCTGATGCAAGGCTTCGTGACCCAGCCCATCGCGCAAGCGGTGGCGACGGTCGAGAACATCGACTATCTCTCGTCCTCGTCCACCCAGGGGCGCAGCCTGATCACCGTGCGCATGAAGCTGAACGCCGATTCCAACAAGGCGCTCACCGAGATCATGGCCAAGGTCAACCAGGTCAAGTACCGGCTGCCGCAGGAGATCTACGACCCGGTATTGGCCAAGTCCTCGGGCGAGGCCACGTCGGTGGCCTACGTGGGCTTTTCCAGCAAGACCATGCCGATTCCCGCGCTGACCGACTACCTGCAGCGCGTGGTGCTGCCGCAGCTCTCGTCCATCGACGGCGTGGCCAGCGTGGACCTGTACGGCGGCCAGACCCTGGCGATGCGCGTCTGGCTCGATCCGGCCCGCATGGCCGCGCGCGGCATCTCGGCGGGCGAGATCGCGCAGGCGCTGCGCGACAACAACGTGCAGGCCGCGCCCGGCCAGACCAAGGGGCTGTACGTGGTATCCAACATCCAGGTCAACACGGACCTGAACAGCCTGACCGATTTCCGCGACATGGTGGTGCGCCAGGTCGACGGCGCCATCGTGCGGCTGGGCGACGTGGGCACGGTGGAGCTGGGCGCCGCCTCGTACGACTCCAGCGCCCGCATGGACGGCGAGAAGGCCGTCTACTTCGGCCTGAACGCCACGCCGGTCGGCAACCCCCTGACCATCGTCGAACGCATCAACGCCCTGCTGCCGGGCATCAAGCAGAACCTGCCGCCTGGCGTCGAAGTGCAGGTTCCGTTCGAGCTGGCGCGCTTCATCAACGCCTCGATCGACGAAGTGCGCAATACGCTGCTCGAGGCGATCCTCATCGTGGTGGCGGTGATCTTCCTGTGCCTGGGTTCGCTGCGCGCGGTGCTGGTTCCGGTGGTGACGATTCCGCTGTCCATGCTGGGCGCGGCCGCCATCATGCTGTCCCTGGGCTTCTCCATCAACCTGTTGACGCTGCTGGCGATGGTGCTGGCCATCGGGCTGGTGGTCGACGACGCCATCGTGGTGGTGGAGAACGTGCACCGCCATATCGAGGAAGGCAAGTCGCCGGTGCACGCCGCCCTGGTCGGCGCGCGCGAGGTGGCCGGGCCGGTGATCGCCATGACCCTCACCCTGGCCGCCGTGTACGCGCCCATCGGCCTGATGGGCGGGCTGACCGGCTCGTTGTTCAAGGAGTTCGCCTTCACGCTGGCCGCGGCCGTGGGCGTGTCGGGCGTGATCGCCCTGACCCTTTCGCCCGTGATGAGTTCGTTCCTGCTGAACAGCCGTGTCTCCGAAGGCTGGATGGCGCGCAAGGCCGAGCACTTCTTCCAGCGCCTGGGCGACGCCTATGGGCGCGTGCTCGACGTCTCGCTGCGCCACCGCTGGGTGACCGGCCTGATCGCCGTCGTGGTGCTGGCGAGCCTGCCGGTGCTGTACGGCAGCGCGCAGCGCGAGCTGGCGCCCGTGGAAGACCAGGCCATGATCCTGACCGCCGTCAAGTCGCCCCAGCACGCCAATATCGACTACGTCGAGAAGTTCGGCCAGAAGTGGGACACCGTCATGCAGGAGATTCCCGAGCAGAACGGCCGCTGGCTCATCAACGGCTCGGACGGCGTGGCCAACAGCATCGGCGGGGTGAACCTGGTCACCTGGCAGGCGCGCAAACGCTCGGCCGACGAGATCCAGGGCGATCTGCAGAACCGCGTCAACGCGATCGAGGGCAGCAACACCTTCGCATTCCAGCTGCCGTCGCTGCCCGGTTCGACCGGCGGCCTGCCGGTGCAGATGGTGCTGATGAGCGCGGCCGACTACCGCGTGGTCTACGACGCCATGGAAACCTTGAAACACGCCGCGCGCGCAAGCGGCCTGTTCATGGTGGTCGACAGCGACCTGGACTACAACAATCCGGTGGTACGGGTGGACATCGACCGCGCCAAGGCCAACAGCCTGGGCGTCACCATGAAGGCCATCGGCGATACGCTGGCCGTGCTGGTGGGCGAGAACTACGTCAACCGCTTCGGCATGGACGGACGCTCGTACGACGTGATACCGCAAAGCCCGCGCGGCATGCGCCTGACGCCGCAGTCGCTGGGCCAGTTCTATGTCAAGAGCGCCAGCGGCGCGCAGGTGCCGCTGGCCACGCTGGTGAAGATCTCGATGGGCGTCGAACCCAACCGGCTGACCCAGTTCGACCAGCTGAATTCCGCCACGTTCCAGGCCATTCCCATGCCCGGCGTGACCATGGGCGACGCGGTGCAGTTCCTTACCGAACAGGCGCGCCTGCTGCCGCCCGGCTTCAGCCATGACTGGCAGTCCGATGCGCGCCAGTACAGCCAGGAAGGCTCGGCGCTGGTGGTGACGTTCCTGTTCGCCATCATCGTCATCTATCTGGTCCTGGCCGCCCAGTACGAAAGCCTGCGCGACCCGCTGATCATCCTGGTCAGCGTGCCGATGTCGATCTGCGGCGCGCTCATTCCGCTGGCGCTCGGCATGGCCACCATCAACATCTATACCCAGATCGGCCTGGTGACCCTGATCGGCCTGATCAGCAAGCACGGCATCCTGATGGTGGAGTTCGCCAACGAGATGCAGGCGCATGCCGGACTGGACCGCCGCGCCGCCATGGAGCGGGCCGCGCGTATCCGGCTGCGCCCCATCCTGATGACGACGGCCGCCATGGTGGTGGGCCTGGTGCCGCTGCTGTTCGCCAGCGGCGCCGGCGCGCACAGCCGCTTCAGCCTCGGCCTGGTGATCGTGGTGGGCATGCTGGTGGGCACCCTGTTCACCCTGTTCGTGCTGCCCACCATGTACACCCTGCTGGCGCGCGACCACCGCGCCGCCGGCCAATCCGCGCGCGCCCGCGAACTGGCGCGGCTGGACGCCCAGGCGGGCGCCGCCTCCCCCGCACACGAGACCGCATCATGACGCATCCCGTCCCGACGACCTTTGCACGTACCGCCGGCGCGCTGCTTGCCGCGCTGGCGCTGGCCGGCTGCGCCGTGGGGCCGCAGTACCAGGCGCCCACGCCCGCGCCGGTGAAGCTGGCCAGCCCCGAACAGGCGCTGTTCTCGGCCGACCGGTTGCAACGCGAATGGTGGCGCCAGTTGCAGGATGCCCGGCTGGACGCGTTGATCGGCCTGGCGCTGGCGCGCAACCTCGATATCCGCCAGGCGCAGGCGCGCCTGCGCGAAGCGCGCGCCGCGCTCGACGAAAAGGAACTGGACCGCTGGCCGACCGTGACCGCGGCCGGCGGCTACACGCGCAGCCTGTCGCAGATCAACCCCGGCCCCGACCAGCGCAACCTCGCGCAAAGCTACCGCGCGGGCTTCGACGCGACCTGGGAAATCGATTTGTTCGGCCGCCTGCAGCGACGGGCCGAGGCCGCGGCCGCGCGCGACCAGGCCGCCGCCGCCGACCTGGCCCAGACGCGCCTGGTGGTGGTGGCCGAGCTGGCACGCAACTATTTCGAGATGCGCGGCGCCGAGCAACGGCTGGCCGTGGCGCGCGCCAACCTCGCCACCCAGCAGGAGACGCTGCGCGTCACCGCGGCGCTGGTGGAAACCGGCCGCGGCTATGCCGGCGACCTGGCCAGCGCACGGGCCGAGCTGGCCGGCACGCGGGCGCTGCTCGCGCCGCTGGAGACGCAACGGCGCCTGGCCCAGTACCGCATCGCCGTCCTGGCGGCCATGCGGCCGGCCGAGCTGGGCGAGCTGCGGCAGGAGCAGCCGCTGGCGCCGCTGGCCGCGCAATTGCCCATCGGCGACGTGGCCATGCTGCTGCAACGCCGCCCCGACGTGCGCGCCGCCGAGCGCCTGCTGGCCGCCACCAACGCCGACGTCGGCGCCATCACCGCCGAACTGTATCCGCGCATCGACCTGGGCGGGTTCCTCGGTTTCATTGCCTTGCGCGGCGGCGACCTGGGCCAGGCCAGCAGCAAGGCCTTCGCGCTGGCGCCGACGATCAGCTGGCCGGCGTTGCACCTGGGCAGCGTCCAGGCGCAGCTGCGCGCGGGCCAGGCCCGGCACGACGCGGCGCGGGCGCGCTACGAACAGGTGGCGCTGCAGGCCATCGAGGAAGTGGAAGGCGCGTTGACCCGCTATGGACAGAACCAGCAGCGGCTGCGCGACCTGCTTGACAGCGCCACGCAGAGCCAGCGCGCCGCCGACCTGGCGCAAACGCGCTATCGTGAAGGGGCCGCGCCGTATTTGACGGTGCTGGACGCGCAGCGTACTCTTTTGCGCGCACAGGATGCCGTGGCGCAATCCGAGTCGGAGTCCTATACCAGCCTGGTCGCGCTCTACAAGGCCCTGGGCGGAGGCTGGAATACCGACGCCGCCGCGCCCGCCCGTTCCGCCCGCACCGCCGCCCTGCCGGCCAGCCCCTGAGACGCCCAACCGCCATGTCCGATCAATCCGCCTCTGTCAGCACGCACTGGGTTCCGCACCAACCGGCCGAGCGCATTCTCATGACGCTCAAGACGCGCGGCCCGCAAGGCATCGCGGCCATCGCCGAGGTGCTGGACGTGACGGCCGAGGCGGTGCGCCAGCAGATGGCGCGCCTGCAGGTCGAAGGCCTGGTGGACGCCGAAACGCGTTCGGCCGGCCGCGGCCGGCCCACCCAGATATGGCGGCTGACGCAGGCCGGCCATGCGCGCTTTCCCGACATGCACGCCGAGATGACGGTGCAGATGCTGGGCGCGGTGCGCCAGGTTTTCGGTGAAAGCGGGATAGACAAGCTGATCGGCGCGCGCGAGGCCAGCATGCGCGCCAGCTACGCCGAGGCCATGCAAGGCGCCGACGGCCTGCGCGAGCGCCTGGAGCGCCTGGTGGCCGTGCGCAGCCGCGAGGGCTACATGGCCGAATTGGTCGCCACCGACGATGGCTACCTGCTGGTGGAGAATCACTGTCCCATCTGTGCGGCCGCGCAAGCCTGCATGGCCTTCTGCCGCAGCGAACTGGACCTGTTTCGCGAGATCATCGGCCCGCAGGCGCGGGTCGAGCGGGCCGAGCACATCCTGGCCGGCGCGCGCCGCTGCGCCTATACGGTTCGGCCGCTGCGCCAGGCCGCCTGACAGCGCGCCCCGGCGGCGGCGCCGCCAGGGTCCGCGCCGGCGCTCAGTCGACCAGCTTGAGGGTGCCCTTCATGAGGGCGCCATGGCCGGGGAACGAGCAGAAGAACGTATAGTCATCGCCCGCGGCCAGCTTGGCCACGTCGAACGTCACCGAATCCGACTCGCCGCCGCCCAGCACCTTGGTGTGCGCCAGCACGCGCGTATCGCCGGCCTTCAGGTACTGGTTGTCCAGGCCCGCGGCTATGCCATCCTTCTCGACCGCCTGCATGTCGGCCGTCTTGGTCAGCACCCAGTTGTGCCCCATCACGTTGCGGGGCAGCTTGCCGGTGTGCTTGAGGTTGACCGTGAATTGCTTGCACGACTTGCTGACCTCGATGGCCTTCTTGTCGAATTGCATCTGGTCCGTGCCGGCAATGTCCACCGAGCATTCGGCCGCGAGAACCGGCGCGCTGAACGCCGCCATCAAGGCCATGCCACCCAATACCTGCTTGAACATAACGTCCTCCATCAACACATTGTGCGACGCGCGACCGCGCATCGGGCAATCCCTACTTTACGCCCCCGCGCGCGCAAAGGGAAAGGAGCGCGGCTCGCCCGTTTGCGCGCCATCAAACAATGCGGCCGGCCCGCGCCATGCCGCGCAACCCATGCTGCAACCAGGGGAATAGTGGCGCAGGCCTACATCTCGCCCAGGCGCATCAGGCGCCGGATGTGATCGCGCTGCGCACGCAGGCGCGGCAACACCTCGGCCTCGATGCGCGGCATGTCGTAGTCGTCGTCGTTGACGGACAGGCCCAATGAAAGACCGCGCGCCTGGCTGGAGAAGAGCGCAACCCCCACGGTGGTGACCTTGCGCTCGGGGTACCGGGCGATCGCCCACTGGTCTTCGGGCAGGTCCAGCGCCGAGCACAGCGCGCTGGCCGGCGGCAGCGCATTGCCCACGCGCAGATTGACCACCAGGATCTTGCGCCGCTCGGCTTCCGAGCTGGCCCGCGCGATGATGATGACGTCGTTCTTGCTGCGCTCGCCGATGTTGGCCGTGCCCGCGCATTGGTCCGCCAGCTCCTGCAGGGCGGACTGGATCACATCGTTGACCCCGGTGTTGGCCAGCGCGGCAAAGCCGATCTCCAGCAGTTGGGGCGTCAACGACCACAACGTGCCTTCCTTGCGCACATAGCCTTCGCTCTCGAGCGTGGTCAGAAAGCGCAGCACGGTGGAATGCGGCAGGTCGACCGCCTTGGACAAGGCGGTGAGCGATTGCCCCGGGCCGCTGCGGAAACTGCGCAGCAGCGCTAGACACCTCTGGACCGAGCGATTATCATTCATTTGACCACTGCATGAAAATATTGTTCACCTAGCGGAAAGTTTAAACGGCTCGCGGGCACTTTGCAAGCGTTTATCGGCTTTGCGCGACATCGATGGGGGCACCATGGGGTACAGGGTAGGCGTCGATATCGGCGGCTCATTCACCGATTTCGCCGTATTCGACGAAGACAGCGGTGAAATCAAAAGTCTGAAGGTCTTTTCGCGGCCCGACCAACCCGGCGAAGAAGTCATCGCCGGGGTGCGCATGCTGGGCGAGCGCTACGGCATCCAGCCCGAGCAGATCACGTATTTCACGCACGGCACCACGGTCGGCATCAATACGGTCATCCAGCGCAAGGGCCTGAAGCTGGCGCTGTTCACCACCGAGAACTTCAGCGACGTGCTCGAGCTGGCGCGGCTGAAAACCCCCGACATGTATCACCTGCTGTCGCGGCGGCCCGCGCCGCTGGTCAAGCGCAGCATGGTGTTCGGCATCGCCGAGCGCATGGGCCCTGACGGCACGGTGCGCGCGCCGCTGGACGAGGCCAGCGTGGAGCGCGCGGTCCGGCAGGCGCTGGACGCGGGCGCCGAAGGCATCGTGGTCTCGCTGCTGCACGCCTACCGCAACCCGGCGCATGAACTGCGCGTGCGTGAAATCGCCGAAGCGCTGGCGCCCGGCCTGCCGGTGTCGTGCTCCAGCGAGACCTGGCCCATCATCCGCGAGTACGAGCGCACCATCACCGCCGTGATCGGCGGCTATGTGCAGCCGCGCGTCGCCCATTACCTGACATCGCTGCAGCAGGCGCTGAAGAACGCCGGCGTGCAGCCCGAGCCGCGCCTGACCAAATCCAACGGCGGCGTGATGACCGCCGAGCAGGGCAAGCGCGATTGCGTGCAGATGATCCTGTCGGGCACCGCCGCCGGCGTCATCGGCGCCAGCCACGTCGCGGCAACGGCCGGCCTGCCGCGCTGCCTGAGCCTGGACATCGGCGGCACCAGCGCGGACATCGCGGTCATCGTCGACGGCAAGCCGCAATACGGCGTGGGCGAGCTGATCGGCGATTTCCAGATCTACATCCCGTCCGTCTCGGTGTCCTCGGTGGGCGAAGGCGGCGGCTCCATTGCCTGGGTGGACCCGCTGGGCGTGCTCAAGGTGGGCCCGGAAAGCGCGGGCTCGCATCCGGGCCCCGCCTGCTATCGGCGCGGCGGCACGCGCGCCACCATTACCGACGCCTTCGTCTGCTGCGGGCTGGTCGGCCATTCCGAACTGGGCTACCAGGCCGTCACGGTCGATGCCGACGCCTCGCGCCAGGCGGTGGGCGAGCTGGCCGACAGGCTGGGCCGCGGCATCGAGGAAACGGCCGAGGCCATCATCCAGATCGCCGTCTCCGGCATGTATTCGGAGGTCAGCGGCCTGGTGTCGCGCTACGGCATCGATCCGCGCGAGTATGCCGTGCTGGCCTTCGGCGGCGCCGGCCCGATGCTGGGCTGCTTCCTGGCGCGCGAGCTCAAGGTCCGCGAGATCGTGGTGCCGCCCTCGCCCGGCACCCTCAGCGCGCTGGGCGGCCTGATCGCCGACCTCAAGAGCGACTTCCTGAAGACCGTGTACACCGACCTCAGCGCCGACCGGCTGGCCTTCGTGCGCGACGAATTCGCCACCCTGGCCGGGCGCGCGCGCCAATGGCTGGCGCAGGAACAGGGACACGCCGAGGAGGCCGAGCTGGTGTACTCGGCCGAAATGCGCTATCGCGGCCAATCGTACGAAATCGATACCGTGCTGGACCCGATCCACATCGAGGCCGGCGACGTGCAGGCGGTGGGCCAAGCCTTCCACGACATGCACCGGCGCCTGTACGGGCACGCCGACGAACAGGCTCCGGTTCAGATCGTCAGCCTGCGCGTGGTCATCGCCGGCAACAACGACAAGCCCGCCTTCCCGCGCCATGCGCTGCGCCCCGGCGCGCCGCGCGCCGAACGCAAGGTACGCGTCTGGCTGGACGGCGCCTGGCACGAGGTGCCGCTGTACGCGCGCACCGCCCTGGCGGCGGGCCAGCAGTTCACCGGCCCGGCCATCGTGACCCAGGACGACTGCACTACCGTCATCCCGCCCGACTATGCATGCCGGGTCGACGAGTACGCCAATCTGCGCATCACCGAAGGAGCCGCGTCGTGACCGTGGACAATTTCCGCCTGCAAGTGCTCGCCAACCATTGCACCGCCGCCGCCGAGGCGATGGGCTATACGTTGATGCGCACCGCCTATTCGACCTTCGTGAAGGAAACCGAGGACTTCTCGGCGCAGCTGATGACGCCGGCGGGCAAGACCTTCGCCTCGCCCAAGACCTTCGGCGCGACCTGGTACACCGGGCTGGACTATGGCCGGGTCATCGCCATGTTCGACGATTATCGCGAAGGCGACATCTATCTCACCAACGATCCGTACAGCGGCTTCGTGGCCACCCATACCCCGGACATGCACGTCTGGAAGCCGGTGTTCCGCGACGGCCGCCTGGTCTGCTTCGTCGGCAGCCACATCCACAATACCGACATGGGCGGCGCCGTGCCGGCGTCGCTGTCGCGCACCCTGACCGAAGTCCACCAGGAGGGCCTGCGCATCCCGCCGATGCTGCTGGCGCGCGACGGCGTCATCGACGAGAAAGTGCTGCGCATCATGGAAGTCAATGTGCGCATGCCGGAGCAGAACCGCGGCGACCTCAACGCCCAGATCGCCGCGCTCAATGTCGGCGAGCGCAAGGTGCACGAGATCATCGACCGGTTCGGCGTGGACGAATTCATGCAGGGCGCCGAGGCCATCCTCGATTACGCCGAGCAACAGACCCGCGCCCTGATCCGCGAGATCCCGGACGGCGAGTACCGCTTCGCCGAGTACGCCGACGAAGATACCGTGGGCGGCTACCCGTGCCGCATCCAGATCACGCTGCGCGTGCGCGGCGACGAACTGGAGCTGGATTTCACCGGCAGCGACCCGCAGGTCGCCTCGTCGCTGAACGTACCCACCGGCGGCGACGGCCACCATTCGGTGATCACGGTCGGCCTGATCTACGTCATGCATACCCTGGCGCCGCGCAACGTGCTCAACGCCGGCAGCGTACGGCCCTGCCATGCCGTCCTGCCGGAAGGCACGGTGGTCAATCCGCAGGCGCCGGCGGCCGTGGGCATGCGCAGCCTGATGGCGGCGGTCATCCAGGCCTGCACCTTCGGCGTCTTCAGCCGCGCCATGCCCGATCGCCTGCCGGCCTGCCCGGCCGGCGGCTCGACCCTGCTCAACGTCAAGACCGCCACGCGCGAGGGCCGCCAGGTGCTGTCGTCGATCGGCCCGTGCGGCGGCGGCGCCGGCGGCGGACCGGAACATGACGGCGTCGAAGGCTGCGGCGCCAACAACGCGTTCCTGAAGAACACGCCGGTGGAGATCAACGAGGCCGAGGTGCCGATCGAGATCATCCGCTACGGCCTGGTGCCGGACACCGGCGGCGCCGGCCGCCAGCGCGGCGGCAACGCGGCCACGATGGAATTCCGGCTGCTGGCGCCCAACGGCGTGGTCACGGCGCGCAACCGCAACCGCTCCGAGCTGGCGGCCTGGGGCGTCATGGGCGGCAAGGCGGGCGCCAACTCGCGCTTCATCCGCAACCCCGACTCCGACGCGCCGGAGGAGCTGCGCAACAGCGACCTGGTGAACTGCGCCCCGGGCGACGTCATCCGCCTGCAGGGCCCGGCCGGCGGCGGCTATGGCCATCCCTACGAACGGCCGATCGAGCAGGTGGTGGAAGACGTGCGCTGCGGTTTCGTGTCGCGCCAGCGCGCCCGCGAGGCCTATGGCGTCGCGGTGCGCGCGGACCTCAGCGTGGACGAGGCGGCCACCCGCGAACTGCGCCGCGCCGACCGGGGCGGCCAGGCCCATTTCGACCATGGCCCGGGCCGCTCGCGCTTCGAGGCGGTCTGGACGCCGGCGCGCTACGACGCGATGACGCGCATCATGGCGGCGCTGCCCATCAGCTGGCGGCATTTCGTCAAGCACCAGATGTTCGCCGCGCTGGCCGGCTCGGCGCCGCCGCAAGACGGCGGCGCGCAGGATATCGAGCGGCTCTATGCGCAATTGAGCCAGCGCTACGCGGACCTGCCCTCGCCGCAGGCGATTGCCGCGGCCAGCGGCGCGGCCGCCTGAGCGCGCAGCCATGCGGGAGCCGAACATGGCCGCGTCCAGGGACATCTTTGCGCCGGATTTTCGCCGGCGGCCCTACTGGTGGGAGGGCTACGAGCCGCCCGAATGCGGCGAGGACACCCTGCCGGCCAGCGCCGACGTGGCCATCGTGGGCGGCGGCTACACCGGCGTGTGCTGCGCCCTGGCCCTGCGCGAGGCCGGCATCGAGGCCGTGGTGCTGGAAGCCGGCCGTCCCGGCGAAGGCGCCAGCACCC
This sequence comes from Bordetella bronchiseptica, assembly GCF_900636925.1. Taxonomy (NCBI): domain Bacteria; kingdom Pseudomonadati; phylum Pseudomonadota; class Betaproteobacteria; order Burkholderiales; family Alcaligenaceae; genus Bordetella; species Bordetella bronchiseptica. The sequence goes on along the minus strand of NZ_LR134326.1, from coordinate 1,223,276 downwards.
GTTCCGGCGGGCAGGTGTCGGGCGGCGTCAACGTGCAGAAGAAGGCGCTCGCCGCGGTCGGCGAAAGCGCCGGCCAGCGCGCCGAGCGCCTGGCCGCGCGGCTGCGCGACGCCGCGGCCTCGATGGCCTATGTCGAATCATTGATCGAACGGTACGCCATCGAGTGCGGCTGGCACCGCACGGGGCGGCTCACCACCATGTGGGTGCCCGCGCACTACCAGAGCTGGCAGGCGCGCCTGGACCAGCTCAATGCCTGCACCGGATCGCAGGCGCGCATGATCCCGCGCGCGGAGCTGGCCGCCGAGATCGGCTCGTCCGTGTACCACGGCGCCGCGCTGATCGAGCACGCCGGCCACCTGCAACCCGCCCAGCTCTATGGCGGCATGCTGCGGGCGGCACGCGACGCGGGCGCGCGCGTGCTTGGCCGCACGCCGGTCGAACGCATCGAGCGCCGCGCCGGCGGCTATGACGTCCATACCGCGCGGGGCACCGTGCGGGCCGGCCAGGTGGTCATCGCCACCAACGGCTATACGGGCGCCAACCTCGGCGGCCTGAAGCGCCGCATCGTGCCGGTCTGCACCCACATGATCGCCACCGAAGCGCTGCCGCCGGACCTCGCCGCCAGCCTGCTGCCGACCAATCGGGCCGTGTCCGAGTCGCGCCGCGTCGTCAACCACTACCGGCTCTCGCCGGACGGGCGGCGGCTGCTGTTCGGCGGGCGCGCGCGCTTCGTGCCCACCGACGAGGCGACCACCGCCCGGCTGCTGTACCGCGCCATGCTCAAGCGCTTTCCGCAACTGGCCGGCACGCGCATCACCCACAGCTGGGGCGGCAACGTCGCCATGACGCTGGACTCGATGCCCCACATCGGCGGCGCCGACGGCTTGCATTACGCGCTGGGCTGCAATGGCAGCGGCGTGGCCATGATGAGCTACCTGGGCCACTGCGTCGGCCGCAAGATCGCCACGCAGTCGGGCGAACCGATCAACGCATTCGATATGGGGGAAATTCCAGGCCATCCTTTCTACTTCGGCAACCCGTGGTTCCTGTTCGCGATCGGCAGCTGGTACCAGGCGCGGGATGCCTACGACCACTGGAGGGCCCGCTGAACAGCGGGCGCAGACACCGGTTCTCGCTCATCCACCCGGCCAGGGCCTCGCACCGTCCCGATGCCCCGGCCGCCGAAGCGAACCGGAAAAATATCTATGGAGCGCTCCATGAACAATCAGCGTCGCAATGCATTGAGAGTACTGACCGGCCTGTGCGGAGCCGCCGCCCTGCCCCGGCTTGCCCTGGCGCAGGCGGGCGCCTACCCCGCCGGCCCGGTCACCGTCGTCGTGCCGTACGGCTCGGGCGGCAGCACCGATGTCATCGCCCGCCTGCTGGTCAATGACGTCAGCGAACGCCTGGGCGGCAAGTTCATCGTCGAGAACAAGCCCGGCGCCGCCGGCAACATCGGCACCCGCCAGGTCGGCATTTCCCGCCCCGACGGCACCACCCTGCTCTATTCCACGGCCACGCCGTTCTGCATCAACCCGTACGTCTACCGCACCCTGCCCTTCGATCCCGACAAGGATTTCGCGGCCGTCTCGCGCACCGCCAAGCTGCCCCTGGTGCTGGTGGTCAACGCCGGCCTGGGCATCAAGACCCCGCAGGCCTTCATCGACTACCTGCGCAAGAACCAGCAGCAGTGCAGCTACAGCTCGTATGGCATCGGCACGTCCAGCCACATCGCCAGCGCGATCTTCACCAAGAAGATCGGCGCGCCGGGCGTGCTGCATGTCCCCTACAAGGACATGACGGCGATGTCCGACCTGGCGGCCGGACGCAATACCTTCCACATCGATGCCTGGTCGGTCGTCGACCCGCTGGTCAGGGCCGGCAAGCTGACCGCCCTGGCCGTCTCCAGCGCCGAGCCCCTGCCCTGGGCCCCCAAGCTGCCGACGATCGCCAGCGTGATCGGCAGCGACTACGAAGTCGTCACCTGGCATGCGGTGTTCGCGCCGCGCAAGACGCCGGCGGAGATCGTCCAGAAGCTGAACCACGAGTTCCGGCAGACCATCGCCAAGCCTTCGGTACAGAAGACCTACGTGGACCAGGGCTTTCTGACCTACCCGCCGGCCACCCCCGCCGAAATCGACGCCTTCGTGCAGCAGGACAAGCAGCGCTGGAAATCGTTCGTGGAAGCGGCCGGCATCACGCCCAGCTGAGCAGTCCGGGCTCGCCTGCCGGCCGCGACGGCCCCGGCGCGCAAGCGCGCGGGGCCGTCGCCGCGTTCAGATGCGAAACGCCACGGTGGGGTCGGACCGGACCTTGTCCAGCAGGCCGGTTTCCCAGCTCAGGTACTGGTGCATGGCTTCCTCGATGCCGGTCTCGCGGTCATAGGGGCGGTACCAGACGTCGATCGCCTCGGTCAGGAACTGCGGCGCGTCGCCGCGCAGCCGGTCCGCGCCCAGCGCCGCGGTGCCTCCCTTCAGGTAGGCGGCCTGGTAGCCCTGCGCGGCGGCGTCGGCCGCCGCCAGCCGCGAGACCCGCCCGTCCGCGCACGTGAACAGCAGCGGCCCGGCGGGCTTGCGCTGCGCCAGCAAGGCCGGCAGGCGCGAGCGCGGCGCCCAGGCGGCGCCGGCCAGGTGGCCGGCCCGATAGGTACGCGAATCCCCCACGTCGATGATCACGGCGTCGGCCGCGACGGCCTCGACCGGCACGCCACGCTCGTCGTCGTACTCGACGCGCGGCGGCGCGACCAGCGCCGTTGCCTCGGGCCGGTGCAGATAGACTTCCCAGCCCATCTGGTGCAGCCAGCCGGCGGTCATCGGCGCCTGCACGCCGTCGGTGTCGAACACCACGATGCGCGCATTGCGCACCGGCGCGTAGTAATCCGTCTGCTGGACCAGCTGTCCCCCGGGCGCGGCCACCGCGCGCGGCAGGGTCGCCCGCGACGAGCAGGACGGATCGCGTGCGTCGAACAGGTACGTGGTGCGATAGGGGTTGGACAGCATGTCGTGCAATTCGCCCGCGTCCAGCGTGGCGATGGACATGCCCAGCGCCCACGCCTGCGCCGCCTGCGCGGCGCCGGCGGCGACCGGGCGGTCCAGGTAGCTGGCGGACTTGCCGCGTTCGAGCGGCAGGCCGGCCAGGTGCTGGCCCATCGTGCCGTTTTCCAGGGCCCGCACGTCTGTCTTGCCGGCGTTGCGCAGCGACTGCGCGCCGATGATGGAGCGGGTACGGCCGGCGCAGTTGACGACGATGGGGCCGGCATGGTCCAGCGCACGCGCCACCAGCTCGGCGCCCGGGCACGAATAGGCGCCCGGCACCGACATCAGGTTGAATTCCTGTTCGGTGCGGCTGTCGAGCACCAGCACCTCCTCGCTGCGCCGCAGCGCGTCGAGCTCGACGGCGCTGATGCTGGGCGTGCCGTAGACGTGCTCGGCCACTTCGCCAAAAGCCTTGCTGGGCACGAAAACGCCGGTATATACCGGCAGGCCGGCGGCATTCCAGCCCGGCTGTCCGCCCTGCAGCACCGCCACGTTGTGGTAGCCGCGCTGATGCAGCAGGCGCACCGCCTGCTCGGCCAGGCCGTCGGCGTCGTCGATCACCACGATGCGCACGTGCGGCGACGGCAGTCCGTCGTCGACGCGCAGCTCGAACACCGACAATGGCATGGACGCGGCATGGAACAGGTGCCCCTGGGTATAGACGCCGTTCTCGCGCACGTCCAGGATGGCCAGCTCGCCGCCGTCGGTCAGCATCTCGTACAGATCGCGCGGCGCGATCCAGGGCGCGTAGGTTTCCGGCACCGCCATGAAGCGGGTATAGGCGCCGCCTTCTTCCGTGGCGAAATTGATGCGTCCGCTCAGCGTATCGAGCGCGCGGCCATACAGGTGCAGGTGCAGCGAATCTTCCTCGGACACGACTTCGATCGTGTGGAACACCTCGCCGCTCAGGCGCGCGGCGTTGCCCTGGACCACGGTCAGGGCGTCGATCTGGCGCAACGTGCCGAAACCGGCGCGCGAGCCATCGTCGGTGCGTTCGAAGAACACGTTGTGCTCTTCGCCGTACACGCCGGCGATCACCGCCCAGGTGGTGTGATCGTGCGGCGGCTGCTTCTTGCCGGTCTTGCCCGCCGACGCATACAGGGCCAGGTCGCCGCTCTCGCCGCGCCACAACTGGTACAGCCCGCCGGGCTTGCCGGCCCGGATCGGGAACTCATCGCGCGGAAACAGCTCGTCGCGCTCGCCCAGGGCGACCAGCACCGGGCCGATCGCCTCGCGCAGCGCCTCGCCGTCGAGCTGCGCAGCCAGACGGCCGATCTGCGCCATGGCGTCTTTCACCGCATCGTAACGTTGTTGCATCGTAGTCATCGTCTTCTCTCCTGTCGGCATGCTTTACTCAACCTTGATGTTCTGGTCGCGGATCAGGCGCTTCCACAGCTGCGTCTCCGAATCGATCAGCTCGCTGAATGCCTGCGGCGTGCCGACGTCGGGCGTCATGCCCAGTTCCTTGACGCGCTTGGCGATCTCCGGCTCGGCCATCAGCTTGGCGAAGATCTGCTGGTAGCGATCCACGATGGGCTGCGGCGTGCCCGGCGGCGCGATGACGCCCAGCCAGTTGGTCACCTCGTAGCCCGGCACGGTCTCGGCCACCGTCGGCACGTCGGGAAAACGCGGCTCGCGCTGGCGGGTGGTGGTGGCGATGGCGCGCAGCCGGCCGGCGGCGATCAGCTCATGGGTGGCCGTATCGCCGAACCCGATATCGGTCTCGCCGGCCATGGTGGACATCAGCGCCGGGCCGCCCCCTTTGTAGCCGATCTCGCGCAGACGGCTGCCGGTCATGGCATTGAGCAAATGGCCGGTCATCGAGTTCGAGGTGCCCACGCCCACCGACGAATACGTCACGTCGCCGCTCTTGCTGCCGTCGATCACGTCCTGCACGCTGTTCCAGCGGCTTTCTCCGGGCTTGGTCACCAGCATGTAGCCCATCTGGACCAGCAGGTTGACCGGGGTCAGCTTCTTGGGGTCATAGGAAATCTGGCGCAGCTGCGGCCAGATCGTCAGCACGCCCGGCCCGGACCAGGTGATGGTGCGGCCGTCGGGCCGCGCGTTGGCGACGAAGTCGGTCGCGATCAATCCGCCGGCTCCCGGTTTGGGCATGACGATCAGCGGCTGGCCCAGTTCCTCGGCCATGCGGGCCTGGAGCACCTGCGCCAGGGCATAGTGCCCGCCGCCCGCGCCATAGCCCAGGATGAGCGTCACCGGGCCATCCGGCTGCCAGGGCTTGGCGGCCTTGTCCTGCGCCCCGGCGGTCCAGGGCAGTACCGCGACGGCGGCGGCGGCCAGATACTTCGCGAGAGTATGTTGCATGGTATTCCCCCTCTGTTCTTCGTTGAAAAAGGCCACGCGCCGCGGGCGCGGGCCGAACGCAACCACCGGCGCCGCCCGCGGCGCCGGACCTGCTCGAATCGGAATGGACTGGTATCGCGGCGCCGCGCCTCAGCCGGCGCCGATATCGGCCTGGTCCCATTGCGTTGCCACGAACGCCACGCGGTCGCCGGTGTGCACCACCGGATCGCGTCGCATGCCGATGACGATGCAATCGGTATCCAGGCTGACGGCCTCCACCTCGGCGCCATGCAAATCCACGATGCGGCCCAGCGGCGCGCCGGCCGGCACGATCTGGCCGGCCCGCCCGGCCGCCAGGAACAACCCTCCATGGCGCGCCATCACCCAGCGGCGCCGGGTGACCCGGCGCACGCTGGCGGGCGCGGGAGCGCCGGCGGATACGCCGCTTTCGTCGATGAGGCCCAGGTGGCTCGCCAGGCGCAGCAGCCCGGTCAGCGCCTGCTCGACGTTCTCCGGCGTGTACCAGCTGCCCTGGCCCAGTTCGACCATGAAGGCCGGCACATCGATGGCCAGGCACTGGTAATCCAGCCCGCCGGCAATGTTGCCGGGCAGTTCGCCCGCGCCGCCCACGTCCATGCGGCAGCTGACCGAGGGTTCGAAGAACGAGGTCATGCGCAGCAGCTGCGCCTCGGTGACCGCGCTGCCCGGAAAGACCTTGTAGACACAGTACGGCTTGCTGTCGTGGATCGAGCCCATCGTATGCATGTTCACCAGGCACGAGGCCACCGCCCGAACTTCCTGGAACAGGGCATGGGCCATATGGTTGGTCACCATCCCCTGCGGATTGCCCGGGAAAGTCTGGTCCAGGTCCTGCAGATCCTGCGGCGCCGTCTTGGTGCGGTTGTCCAGCCCCAGGGGGTTGGCCGTGGGCGTGATGACCAGGCTGCCCGACAGCGCGGCCGGATCCACCCGGCGGCCCAGCTCCACCGCGGCGATCACGCCGTTGAGTTCATTGCCATGCACCTGTCCATTGACCCACAGGCAAGGTCCCGGCGCCGCCCCCTTGATCACCGTCACCGGGATGGCGATGGCCATGCCCGAGCTCATGGTGCCCACCGGCAGGTAGTCATGCGCCACGGTTCCCGGCTGCATGCCGGACAACAAGTCTTGTATTTTCGACACGGTTCAATCCTCCCGGCGCAGCGCCTGGTCCAGGTCGCGCTTCAAGTCTTCGACATCTTCCAATCCGATATGCAGCCGCACCAGCGGCCCGGCATAGTCCCTGCCCGCCAGGCTGCGCTTGCCGGCGGTATCGGCCGGCAGCACCAGGCTCTCGTAGCCGCCCCAGCTCGCGCCGATGGCAAACAGCGTCAGCCGGTCGATGAAGGCGTCGCGCTGCTCGAGGCTGCAGGGCTCCAGTTCGAGGGTCAGCAGGCCCGAGGCGCCGCGCATCTGGCGGCGCCACAGCGCGTGGTCGGGGTGCTGCGGCAGCGCCGGATACAGCACCTGCGCCACCCGTGGATGCCCGGCCAGCCATTGCGCCACGTCCAGCGCGTTGCGGTAGTGCGCCGCCATGCGCACCCCCAGCGTGCGGATACCGCGCGTGGCCAGATAGGCGTCGTCGGGGCTGATGGACAGGCCCTGCGCGGCCGCTTCCGTGCGGATGGCCAGCCACAGCTCGGGGTCATGCGCCGTCACCGTCCCCATCATCACGTCCGAATGGCCCACCAGGTACTTGGTGGCGGCATGGATGGAGACGTCGATGCCGTGCTCGAACGGCTGCAGGAATACCGGCGTCGCCCAGGTGTTGTCGGCCACCACCTTGGCGCCGACCGCATGCGCGGCGGCGGCGATGCGGGCGAAATCCTGCATTTCCATGGTCAGCGAACCAGGGCTCTCGCAGTACACGACCGAGGTATCGGGGCGGACCAGGCGCTCGACCTCCGAACCGGCGTAGTACTCGACGCGCACGCCGCGCGGCGCCAGCACCTTTTCGCAGAACTCGCGACAGGGGTAATAGACGTTGTCCGGCACCAGGATGTGCGAGCCCGGACGGGCCAGGGTATTGAGGGTCGTGGCGATGGCCGAAACGCCCGAGGGCGTGAGAACCGCCCGATGGCCGCCTTCGATGGCGGCCACCAGGTTCTCCAGCTCCTTCACGGTGTGCGTGCCGAGCCGCCCGTAGCGTACGTGGTCGAACTTCGCGCCACGGGTTGCCTTGTACTCGGCCATGGACTCGAATACAACGGTTGAGGTGCGGTAGACAGGCGTGTTCACCATCCCCTTGTGCGCCTTCGGGTCGCGACCGCCATGGGTCAGCAGCGTATCGAACTTCATGAGCACCTGCAGAAGTGAAAGTGTGCGGACGGACCTGCCCGCGGCGCGACAGGCGCCGCCCGGGCAGGAGCGAAATGCGCGCCCGCGCATGCGGCGGGCACAGACAACGAGAGGAATTCTAGGTAGCCGGCGCAGCGTCTACTAATGAAAGATTTTCCTGAACCATTAAAATGATTAATAAATCAAGACAGGGGATACGATCCGTGCGCCATCTGGACATGCAGCAGTTGCGCACTCTGGTGACCATTGCGCAGACCGGCAGCTTTTCCGCCACCGCGGAAAAGCTGTTCAAGACACAGCCGGCCATTACCCACCAGATGCATCAGCTGGAAGCGACGCTGGGCACCGCCCTGTTCGAGAAGCAGGGGCGCAGCCGCGTCCTGACCGAGGACGGGCAGAAGATGCTCAAGTACGCAAGCCAGGTGCTGGCGCTCAACGACGAGGTCTTCCGCGTTTTCCAGGAACGCCTGCAGGGCACGCTGCGCATCGGCTCGCCGCACGACGCCGTCGAGACCCTGCTGCCCTCCATCCTGCGGCAGGCCAGCCAGGCCTTGCCGCAGTTGAACATCGACGTCTGCATAGACCGCGCGCCGCGGCTGTTCGAGCTGCTGCAGCGCGGCGAAATCGACATGGCCATCTCGGCCCGCTTTCACCAGGAATTCGAGGGGCTGATCCTGAAACGCTCGCCGGTGGTCTGGCTATGCGCCGCGGACTATGTGCACCGCCCCGACAAGGCCTTGCCGCTGATCCTGGCCGACGGCTCCAGCATCTATCGCGAAATGGCCCTGGCGGCGCTCGAGCAGCACCATATACGCTGGACGGTCACGCGCATCGTGCCCGACCTGGTCGGCATCAAGGCGGCGATCCGCGCCGGACTGGGCGTCACCCCGCGCAGCATCGACCTGCTCGCGCCCGACATGCGCATGCTGGACGAGGCCGACGGCCTGCCGCCGCTGCCCGAGATGACCTATCACCTGTGGATACGCCCGCATGCGGACGACTCGCCCGCGCGCCAGGCCTACGAGATGCTGCGCCAGGCCTGGGAGCTGGTCGACGCAGTGCCGGCGGCGCGCGCCGGCCCGGCCGCAGGCTGACGGCGGCGCCCCCCACGCCTTTCGTAATTCAGGCCCGTTCCCGCTCGGACCGGCCATCCAACCCAAGGAAGACACACATGGATCTCGGCATTGCAGGACGGTGGGCGCTGGTATGCGGCGCCAGCAAGGGGCTCGGCTATGGCTGCGCCAGCGCGCTGCTGCAGAACGGCGTCAACGTCGTCATCAACGCGCGCAACGACGGCGTCTTGCAGGACGCGGCGTCCGCGCTGCGCAAGGACGCCGAAAACCAGGCCCGGCAATCGGGCGGCCAGGCGGGCAAGGTCATCGCCGTCGCCTGCGACATCACCACCGAGCCAGGCAGGCAGGCCGCGCTCGAAGCGCCGGGCGGCCCCGGGCCGGACTTCGACATCGTGGTGACCAACGCCGGCGGTCCGCCGCCGGGGCAATACCAGGACTGGGACCGCGATGACTGGATCAAGGCGATCGACGCCAACATGCTGACGCCCATCGCGCTGATCAAGGCCACGGTGGACGGCATGCAGGCGCGCGGCTTCGGACGCATCGTCAACATCACCTCGACCGCCGTGAAGGCGCCGATCAGCACGCTGGGCCTGTCCAATGGCGCCCGCTCCGGCCTGACCGGCTTTATCGCCGGCCTGGCCCGCTCGGAGATCGCGGCCCGCGGGGTCACCATCAACAACATCCTCCCGGGCAGGTTCGACACCGACAGGCTGAAGAGCACGATGCGCGTCGCGGCGCAGGCGTGCGGCCAAAGCATCGAAGCGCTGCGCGAGGAACAGCAGCTGGGCATCCCCGCCGGCCGCTTCGGCCGTCCCGACGAGTTCGGCGCGCTCTGCGCCTTCCTGTGCAGCGTGCACGCCGGCTACATCACCGGGCAGAACATGCTGATCGATGGCGGCGCGTACCCCGGCACGTACTGAGCGCTGGCGCACGGGGCGGGTGTCGACAATCAGCAGGTGTCAGTCCCCCTGCGGGGACAGATACTGTCTTAGTCGTCAAGCGTCGATGGCGTACGGCAGTGTGCCTGTCCCAGCGAGGACAGGCACACGCACGGGCAGACGCCATGAAATCTTGCAGGCGCCAGCCCCCCTGCGGGGACAGACACCTGCGCGCCGGCTCAGTCGACCTTGACCTTGGCCTCCTTCACGACCTTGCGCCACTTCGCCACGTCGTCGCGCACCATCCGGGAAAACTCGCCGGGGGTGCTGGTGGCAACCTCATAGCCCTGCCCCACCAGCGCCGCGCGCACCTGGGCGTTGGACAGGACGGCCACCAGGGCCTGGTTGAGCCGATCCACGACCGCCGCCGGCGTGCCCGCCGGCGCATGGATGCCGTACCAGGTCTGCACATCGTAGCCGGCCACGCCGGCCTCATCGATGGTGGGCACCTCGGGCAGCAGTTGCGAACGCTGCTTGCCGGTGACGGCCAGCGCGCGCACCTTGCCGGCCCTGATCGAGGTCATCAACGGCGGCAGCGTGTTGAACGTCAGCTGCACCTGCCCGGCGATCACGTCCGCGTTGGAGGGCGACGCGCCCTTGTAGGGCACGTGCACCATGTCCGTGCCGGTCATCAGCTTGAACAACTCGCCCGCCAGGTGCGGCGTGCCGCCCTGCCCGGTCGAGGCGAAGTTCAGCTGCCCGGGCGAGCGGCGCGCCAGCGCGATCAGCTCGGTCACCGAGCGGGCCTGCACGCCCGGATGCACCACCAGCACATGGGTGGTGTAGCCGATCAGGCTGACTTCCTCGAAGCTGTCGACCGCGTCATAGGGAAGGTCGGGATAAATGGCCTGGTTGATGGCATTGGGCCCGCTGTTGCCCAGCAGGATGGTGTAGCCGTCGGGCGCGGCGCGGGCGACGGCATCGGTGCCGATGATGCCGTTGGCCCCGGGCCGGTTCTCGACGATGACTGGCTGGCCCAGCTGGGCCGCCAGCGGCTCGGACAGGGTGCGGGCGAAGATGTCGGCGCCGCCGCCCGGCGGATAGGGCACGACCAGGCGCACCGGACGGTCGGGAAACGGCGCCGCGACGGCCGCCGGCGCGGCCAGCGCCGCGCCCAGCGCAAGGGTGTATGCGATACGCAGCACTGAAAACAGGTCAGCCATGCAAACCTCCTGAAGTAAACAGCCGGGCGACGGTAGCGGCCGCCGCGCCGGTCCGGATTCAAGCGCCGCCGCGCGCGCTCGCCAGCAATGCGCGGTCCGCCTCGTCGTAGCGGTCCTGCCACTGCCGCCACGCGCGCTGGTCCGCGTGCAGCGCGTCCCGCCACACGGCGAGCACGCGGCGCACCTCCGCGGGCGCCGTCCCGCCGCTGGAATGGATGGCCTGCACGAAATTGCCCGGATCGATGCAGGCAGCCAGCTGCGCATCGTCGATCGGCGGCAGGTCGATGCCCATGCCGCGGGCCGCGTCGCGCACCCGCGCCGGCGTGAGCGCAGCCCGTCCGTCCGCCATGCAGGCGCGTACCGCCGTGCCGACGATCTCGTGCGCCTCCCGAAACGGCAGGCCGCCGGCCGCCACCAGCGTGTTGGCCACTTCCGACGCCGTGGCATAGCTCAGGTCCAGCAGCTCGCGCATGCGCGCGGGGTCGAAGCTGATGTCGCGCATGATGGCGCCGGTCAGGTCCGCCGCGTCGCCGCTGAGCGTCAAGGCGCCATTGATCGCGTCGAAGCCGTGGTTGATGAGGCTGTGCGGCCAGTCCTCGTTGCGCGCCATCAGGTAGACCGTGGCCAGCGCCCCCTGCACCTGCTCGGCGAACACCTTGACGGTCTCGAGCGGTTCGGGATTGCGCTTGTGCGGCAGATAGGTGCTGGCGGTGCAGAATGCATCGCTTAGCCGCACCATGCCGAACTCCTGGGTGTGCCAGAGAATGAAGTTGCCCGTCAGGCGCGCCAGGTGGGAGCACAGCAGCGCCGCCACCGATACGGGTTCGATCATGTAGTCCCAGGCATTGGTGCCGTCGCCCGTGGACAGCGTGGGCTCGTCGTGCCCCAGCCAGGCGGCGGTCATTGCGCGGTCGACCCGCACGCTGGTGCCCACGCCGTTGGCGCTGCCCAGCACCGAAAGATTGTGGCGCGACACGCATTCGAACAGGCGCTGCGTATCCCGCTCCAGCCAGGCGCTGAACCGGCCCAGGAAATGCCCCACCGTCATGATCTGCGACTGCTGCCAGTGCGTGTAGGCGGGCATGATGGTATCGGCATGCTCGACGGCCCGATCGAGAATCGCTTCGCGCAGGGCCAGCACCGACGCCAGCAGGCGCATCAGCTTGATACGCAGCTTCAGGCGCATCGCCGACGGAATGACGTCGCCGCGCGACCGCCCGAGCTGCAGGTAGCCCGCCACGTCGGCGCCCAGCAGCGCGGCCGCGTGCGCCTCGATCTGCGGATACAGGTCGCCGGCGCCGGCCTCCAGCGCGACGCTGGACGGTCCGCGCTCGAACAGTTCGGCCATCAGCGCCACCAGCGCCCGCGCGGCCTCGGGCGGTATCAGGTTGCGGTCGCGCAGCATCACGGCATGCGCGAGATTGACGCGCGACATGGCATGGAACAGATCCTCGTGGCCGGCTGCGGCGGCCTCCTTGGTGGCGAAGGTCAAGCGGCGGACGATCTCGGCGGGTTCCGCCGACAGGATCGCCCCGACTCCCAAAGTCGTCATGCGGGTCTCCTCGTGTAATGGCAATGGGGTTGGGAAAGCAGGCGGTCTCAGGCTCCGGAGGGCGTCGCGGCCTGCGGCCGCAGCAGCGCCATCAGGGCCGCTACCGCGCCGGGCGCCTCGGGCAGGCGCAGCACGGCGTCGCGCACCGCGTCGCAGGACGCGAAACCGGGCACGGCGCCGGCCACGCTCATGAACTTGCCGAGCGTGACGCGCCATTTGTCCTGCGACGTAGCGGTACTCGCGCGCAGGTCCGCGTGCCGGCGCAACTGGCTGCCGTCGGCCAGCGTCACGGTGACGATAGCTTCGGGCCAGGCCAGCCCGGCCCCTTGCGCGATCGTGGTGCGCGCGCGCAAGGCCCGCAGGGCCGGCTCGCGCGCGCGGGCATCGGAGAAATCTGCAATCGTGGCCTGGCCATGCACGAGGCCCTGGGCAATCGCATGGGGCAGGCTGAACTTGGCCTGCATGCCGTCGCGCGGCTCGACGATGCGCGCATTGGCCATGGACATCGCGCTGACTTCGCCATGTATCCGCGCCACCGCCGTCCAGGCAAAGCCCGGCGTCGCACGCAGGGCCAGGGCGCATTCGATCAATGCCTGCGTGCAAAAGGACGAGGCGTGCGGCTTGTAGAGAATGTCGTGCATGGACCAGCGCTCGCCCCAGCCGTCGAGCAGGCCGTCCCAATGCGCGCCATCGCCGCACACGCGGCCGAACCCATAATGCCCGCCCAGGATATCCTCGGCGCTCGTGTACCCCTGGCGCGCCAGCAGCGCGGCCATCACGCCGTTGCGCGCCGCCTGGCCGGCATGCAGCGGCTTGGACATGGTGCCGAAAGTCTCTTTCAGGCCGCTGGCCTGCGTACCGGCGATACCGAGCGCCATCGTCGTCTGTTGCGCGTCCAGTCCCAGCAGGCAACCCGCCGCGACCGCCGCGCCGAAATGGCCGAGCGTGCCGGTGGCATGCCAGCCCCGCTGGTAATGGTGGGGCCGCACCGCCTCGCCGATGCGCAGCTGCGCCTCGATGCCCAGCGCCAGGGCCCGCAGCAGCGCCGCTCCGTCCGCGCCCTCGTGTTCGGCCACGGCCAGGGCGGCCGCGACCACCGGCACGCTCGGATGCATGGCCGACTCGATGTGCATATCGTCGAAATCGAGCGCATGGCCCGCGGCGCCATTGACCAGCGCCGCGTCGGGCAACGGCGCACGCCTGCCCCGGCCGATCAGCGTGGCCTGCCCCGCGCCGCCGAAACCGGCGAGCGTGCGGTCAAGCACGGCAACCAGCGGCTCTTGCGCGCCGGCCAGCGTCACCGCCAGGCTGTCGAGCAGGCAGGCCTGCGCCGTCTGGAGCGTGGCGGCGCCCAGCCTGGAGGATGCGGTGGCCACGATGGCGTCGGCCAGCGGCCGGGTGACGCCCACGGCGGGCGACGGCGATGCGAGCTGCATGCGGCACTCCAGCGATCGGATGGTTGGCGGCTATTGCTTCTGGAAACCGTCGCCGGCCTCGGCGACGACGCGGGCCCACTTGCCGATCTCGCGCTCGACCATGGCGGTGAAGTCCTGGCGGGAGCGGGTCGCCACCACGATGCCCATCTTGCCCAGGCTGTCGATCACGCGTGGATCCTTCAAGGCCTCCTCGAACGCGGCATGAATGGCGTCCACCACCGTGTCCGGCGTACCGGCCACGGCCCACACGCCCAGCCAGATATCGGCGTCGTAGCCGGGCACGGTATCGGACACCGGCGGCAGATCCGGCAAGGACGGCAGGCGCCGGGCCGAGGTGACCGCGATGGCGCGCAGCTTGCCGGCGGCGACGAAACTCTGCGAGGCCGGCTGGGAGGCGAAGGCCACGGCGGTCTGCCCGCCGGCGACGGCCACCAGCGCCGGCGATGTGCCCCGGAACGGCACGTGCATCATCGGCACGTCGGCCATCGAACCGAACATTGCCGCAAACAGATGGTTGGGCGAGCCGATTCCGGCCGACGCGTACTGCACGCCGCCGGGCTGCTTGCGCGCGTAATCGATCAGTTCGGCGACCGACCGCACCGGCAACGACGGGTTCACCAGCACCAGGGTCGGAATCAGGCCGATGGAGGTGACGGGGATGAAATCCTTGACCGGATCGAAAGGCAGGTTGTCCTGCACCGCCGGCAGGATGCCGAACTGGTTGCTGGAGATGAGCAGCGTGTGTCCGTCCGGCCTGGACTTGGCCACGTCCTGCGTGCCGATGATGCCGCCGGCGCCGGCGCGGTTGTCCACCACCACGGGCTGGCCCAGTATGGCGGAGAGCCGCTCGGAAAACGCGCGCGCCGCCAGGTCGGTGCCGCCGCCGGGGCCGGTCGGCACCACCAGGGTGACCGGTCCTTTCGGGTAGCCGGCCGGAGCTGCCAGGGCGCTCGTCGCAATGCCCAGGCAGGCCGCGCCGCACCCCAGCGCGGCGATGATCCATTGCTGCCAACGTGTCATGTCTGTGTCCTTGGTTCGATCATGTTGTGCGCCGGCCGCACGCCATGCGTGGCCGACGGGCCGCCAAAACCAGTGATGCCGACAAACCGCCCGCGCCGTGCGGACGGACGCTACGCCGCGGACAGGCGCGTCTGATACGAGCGGATCGCGCGCTGCATTTCGTTGGTGACGATCATCACGCCCTCGTCCAGCCCCAGCCCCGGCTTGCCCAGGAACTCGACCGGACGCACCGCCAGCGCGACGTGCGCGGCGACGCGGGCCGAGATGTCCGTCTCGTTGCAACTGCCCCCCAGGTACACGCCGACACCGCCGTCACGGCAGATCAGGCAGGCCTGCACGGTGTTGTCCACGCCCCCCAGGTCCGGCATCTTGATCTGGATGAGATCGCAACACCCTTGCGCGACGAACTCGCGCACGTCCTCGCGGGTGTTGCACCATTCGTCGGCGATCAGGCGAATGCCCGAGCCGGCGCGCCGCAGGGCCTCGCGCAGCCGCCCCATCAGCGCGATCTGGGCGCCGCGCTCGCCCGCGTCGAGCGGATCCTCGAACAGCACGGGGTACGGCGCGCTGGCCGCCTCCACCTTGCGCAGATAGACCAGCGCCGCATCCAGGTCGTCGCCCACCCGCTGCGACAGCAGCCCGTGCAGGTCGTAATGCAGCGTCGGGAAGAAATCCGGACGGCCCACCGCGCGGATGCGCTGGCTGATCCATTCGGCGTACGCCGGCAGTTCGTCGAGCTGGTCGGTGCGCACCATGGCGGTCTGCGGAAAATAAGGCAGCTCGCGCACGATCGCCTTGTCGACGTTCTCGTACCAGTTGCCGCCGCAGGAACCCAACAGGTCGCACGGCGTGTCGGCCAGCGTCAGGCCATACTCGCGCGCCAGGATCTCGGCCATCGTGACGCGGTGATGCGCGGCCACCGCCTGCAGCAGCAGTTGCGACAGGCCGTAGCGCAGCGCCATGTGCAACGGCTGCCCGTCGAGCCGCATGGTATCGAGTTGCGCGGCGGCGTCGCGAAACGACGACAGGTCGCACTGCGCCAGCCAGCGCGACAGCGGCCCCTCGGCCTGTGCGATCAGGCTGGCCGCATCCGGCGCCTGCTGGCGCCCCGACCGGAAGGCGTGATTCACCGTCGCGCAATCGCCGTACAGTTCGCTGCCGTCGTCGGCCACGCCGGTCAGCAGCACCGTGGAACTCACCTGGATGATGGACGTAAAACCGGGCGTGACCGGCGCGCCCCGGTACAGGAAGCCGTCACGCGGCGCGCCCTGCCCGATCGCCTCCTGGTCGCGCCAGTAGTACCCGCCTATCCCGTCCGTCGCCAGCAACCGTTGCACTCGCATGTCGTCCTGTCTCCTGTGGCATCCGCCTTCTTCTCGAGGCCAGGCCAGTTTAGGCACGCCGGATTTGGATGTCATTAAATGAGATGTAAATTCCGAACAACGGAATATATAATCGGCAAAAAGCAAGCCGGAACCGTGGCGAAAGCGTGCCCGGCCGGCGCCGGCGGTCGCGCTTGGGCAACGCCGCCACCCTCTACACTCACGCTGTCGCCGGCACTGGCCGATCACTCACGCAGCACCCTGGCCCCTCCTGGGCCGGGTCACTCGGAAAATGCGCAGACATGGAAAACGAGCGCGGTACCGTCGAACGAATCGTCAGGCTGATCGCCTTTCTCGCCTCCCAGGACGATGACGTCGGGGTGAAAGACATCGCCGATGAATTGCAGTTGCCGCACAGCACGGCGCACCGCCTGCTGCAGCAACTGGTGGCGCTGAACCTGATGCAGCGCGTGCAGGGCGCGCGCCGCTACGCGTTCGGCCCGGAGATGTACCGGCTGGGCGCCATGATCTCCAACAAGGTGAACGTGGTGCAGCTGGCCAGCGCGCCGCTGCATCGCATCGTCGCCTACACCAACGAGTCCTGCGCGCTGGCGCTGTACCGCGACCAGGACGCCACCCTGGTGTTCGCCAAGCAGGTCGAATCGGCCAACCAGTTGCGCTACCAACTCGACCTGTACCGCCCGGTCTCGGTGCTCTGGGGCGCCTCGGGACATGCCGTGCTGGCGCACCTGCCGCCCGAACGCGTGCGCACGTTGCTCAAGAAAGAGCCCCTCTCGCCCACCGGCCTGGCCGCCCTGCCGGCGCGCGAACTCAATCGCGACCTGAAGCAAATCCGCGAGCAAGGCTATTCCGTCAGCACGCGCGGCGAGAAGATCGAAGGCGCCGCCGGCATTTCCACCCCCATCTTCGGCACCGGGGGACACGTCATCGGTTGCTTCTCGCTGTTCATCCCCCGCATCCGCTACCCGGAGCATCGGGAAACCGAACTGGCGCAACTGCTGGTCCGGGAGGCCGGGGCCCTGTCCGACGTACTGGCCGGCCGGCAGGCAGCGCCCGCCGGCGCGCCCGGCGCGGCGCGCTGAGATACCGTCGGGCGTGCGCGGGCTACGGGTTCCTGGCCGGCGCCGGCGGCGTCAGCACCGATGCCGTATCGGTATTGGTGGAAAAGGTGAGGAATGCGAGGTGAGCCTCGAAGCGCTCGAGCACGTCGTCGATCACCTGCTGCCGGGTCAGGCCCATCAGGTCATAGCCGCCCGAACCGGTCTGGGTGAACACCTCGAGCCGGTAATAGACGTCGGTCTCGCGCGACATGCGGCCGCTGAACATCGGCACCGGCGCCTCGACGACGGCGACGTGGTACTGGAAGGCGCGAAAACCGTCCATCGACACGCGCAGCAGCGGTTCCTCGATGCCGCGCTCGCTGGCCAGGGATTCGCTCGCGACCTCGTAGCCCTGGTTGCGGAACTCGGCGGCAACGTCGCCGAGCGCCGGGCGCACGGTACGGTCGAGGAACTGGGTAGCCTGCCGCAGCGACGCGAACGCGTGCAGCTGTTCGAGGCGCTGCTTCCATGAGCGCTCCGGCAGATGGCCGCCCATCGGCGCCATGGACGGCCTGCGCAGCACCTGCCCCTCGCGCTCGGCCCGCTCCATCCTCAGCACCTTGTAGAACGACGCCATGACCGTGTAGGCAATGATGGTTACCGGCAAGGCAAAGATGAGCGTGGCGTACTCCATCGTCGTCACGCCGCCGGCCAGCAGCATCGCCACCGTCAGCACTGCCGTCAGCACGGCCCAGAAGATGCGCAGCCACTTCGGCCCGTCGTGCGAGGGGTCGGGGATCGACGCCGAAAAGTTCGACATCACCATCGCGCCCGAATTCGCGCTGGTAAGGTAGAACAACAGCCCCGACAGCGTGGCCAGGCCTATCAGGAACATGGCTCCCGGAAACATCGCCAGCAGCGCGTACCAACCACGCTCGGGGCTTTCGACCGCGAGCGCGGCGAACGCGGTGTCGCCCTGCAGCACGTGATAAAGGGCCGAGTTGCCGAACAGCGAAACGATGATGAAGTCGCACAGCACCGGCGCGGTGATCGCGGCGATCACGAATTCGCGCAGCGTCCGCCCGCGCGAAATGCGCGCGAGAAAGACGCCGACGAACGGCCCCCACGCCAGCCAGAACGCCCAGAAGAACAGCGTCCAACCGCCCATCCACTCCGGCCCGCCGGGCTCGTAGGCGAACGTCTGCAAGGTGCGCGCGGGGAACGTCACGAGAAACCTGCCGATGTTCTCCGATAGCGCATTCAGGAGGAATGCCGTTTGCCCGGTGAGCAGGATGTAGACCATCATCGCCACCGCGCTCCAGAGGTTCAGCTCGGAAATCCAGCGGATGCCGCGGTCGACCCCGGACGTCGTGGCCCCGATGGTCAGGATCACGGCGCCCACGACCAGGGCGATCTGCAGCGACAGGCCTTGCTCCAGCCCGAAAATCAGCGAGAAACCGACGTTGAGCAGCACCACGCCGATGCCCATCGAGGTCGCCACGCCGAACACCGTGCCGACCAGCGCGATGATGCTGATGCCGTCGCCCAGGGGGCCGCGCACGCGCTTGCCCAACAGCGGATAGAGCGCCGCGCGGATGGACAGGGGCATGCCCCAGCGGTAGGCGAAGTATCCCATCGCCATGCCCAGCAAGGCATACATGGACCAGCCCGCCACCCCGTAGTGGAACATCGTCCAGACGACCGCGTCCTGCATGGCTGCCGCCGTGCCGCCCTCGCCGGACGGCGGATGCAGGTACTGCACGACCGGCCCGGTGACCGAGAAGAAAAGCATGTCGATCCCGACGCCGGCGGCAAACAGCATCGCGACCCAGGTCGACAGCCGGTATTGCGGCCGCGAATGATCGGGGCCGAGGCGCACGTCTCCCTCCTTGGAAAACGCGACCCACAGCACGAAACCGATCACCAGCGTCATGGTCAGCACGTAGTACCAGCCCAGATTGGCCGCAATCCAGTCGACGGCCGTCTTCATCCTCATGCGCGCATCGCCGGGCACCAGGATCGCCCATACCGAGAACGCGACGATCACGGCCGACGAGACCAGCAGCACACGCCAATTTATGCTGGCCGTGCGGCGCTCGAGCACCTCCTCGGGCCCCTTGCTGAGGTCGCTGCGCGACACCGGCGCATCGTCGCCGTCCTGGCGTTCAGGGCGGCGCTGCGAGCCGCCGAACCGGCTGCGTTCGATCGGCCGGCGCAACGCCGCGGCCTGCGCGTGCGGCGCCTGGCTGGACGGCCCGGGCTCGGCCCCCTCGTCGTCGGGTGGTGTGATCGACATGGCTGACTCCTTTCCAGAAGGGGCGCCGCTCCGGAACCGTCCACCGGGGACGCGCCAGCCGGGTGGACATGCCGTGCCCGTCCCGCGCGCCTTTCAGCCGGATCCTGGATGCCAAGCCCGGAACCATTATGCGCCACGCGTCCCCGATTCGGTCAGACCTCGCGGCGGCGGCGCTCAAGCCCCCTGGCGCCCGCACGGCCCACAGATTCGACGCTTGGCGATTTTGTTGTTAATGTAACCATGCGAAACAAGAGCGCAGGGGCACCCATGCCCGAGAAGGCCGGCCCAGGGAGGCAGTGGATAGCGCTGGAACAGCCGGTTGTTCACCTTCATCGATCCGGGAGAGACCAATGAGAAAGATCCAACTTTTCGCCACGGCGTGGCTGCTTCTGGCACTCGCCCTGCCGTTTCCGGCCTCGGCCCACGGCGGTGGCTGCCGGAAAGACTCGCCGCCTGGAAAATGCTGCCACATGGACAGAAAGGCAGGCACGGTGCATTGCCACTGAGCCTGGATTGGCAGATGCCCAGGCCATTGATAGCCTGGGCATCTGCCTGGACGACAAAAAGCCCATAGGCGCTGACGCATATGGGCTTTTTTGCTGGCTTTCTCTTGCGGGTCTTTCCCGCGCCAGGGCCTGCCTGGACAAATCCTTGGTGCCGACGGCGAGACTCGAACTCGCACAGCTTTCGCCACTACCCCCTCAAGATAGCGTGTCTACCAATTTCACCACGTCGGCATCCTGCAAAACTTCGACCAGGATCCGAAGATCCTGGAAAGTCGGGCATTCTAGCATGTAAATGCCCATGGGCAAAACCGCCAGGGCGGCTGGCCGCGCCATGCGCGGCGCGCCGCCGGCCCGGCGTTATTGCGCGGGCTTGGGCTGCTCGGGCGCGGCCGGGGCAGCCGGCTGGCTGGGCGCCTGGGGCACGGAGGCGTCAGGCTGGGCGGGGGCGGCCGGCACGCCGCTGCCCGGGGCCTGCGGCACCGACGAGCCGCTGCCGGCCGGCGCGCTGCCGGGTGCCTGCGGCACCGAGCGATCCTGCGGGAAATTCTGCATCACGCCCGAATCGATGGCGGGACCGGACGGCCCCTTGTGGGTGACGTACGCCAGGCCCGCGGTGCTGACGAAGAACACCACGGCGGCCCACTTGGTGGTGCGCGACAGGAAGTTGGCCGCGCCGGTGGCGCCAAACAGGCTGCCGGCCGAGCCGCTACCGAACGCCGACCCCATGTCGGCGCCCTTGCCCTGCTGCAGCAGGACCAGAACGATGATAGCCAGCGCCGATACAACCTGGACGACCAGCAGGACAGTAAGCATCAAAGACATTACAGACTCCGGAACGGAAACTTAAGCTGCGGCGATGCGCAGGAATTCTTCAGCGACGAGCGAGGCCCCGCCCACCAGGCCGCCGTCGATGTCGGGCATGGCGAACAGGCTGGCGGCGTTGGCCCCCTTGACGCTGCCGCCGTACAGCACGCGCACCTGGCTGGCTTGCAGGCCGTCGAGCGCCACGCGGATGGCGCTGTGCACTTCCTGCGCCTGCTCGGGGCTGGCAGTACGGCCGGTGCCGATGGCCCAGACGGGTTCGTAGGCGAGGACCATGCGGACCAGGGCATCGCGGCCCAGGGCCAGGACGGGTTCGAGCTGGCGCTCGATCACGCCCAGGGTGTTGCCGCCTTCGCGCTCTTGCAGCGATTCGCCGACGCAAACCACCGGGGTCAGGCCTGCCTCGAGCGCGGCGCGGGCCTTGTCGGCCACCAGCTGGTCGCTCTCGGCATGCAGCGTGCGCCGCTCGGAGTGGCCCACCAGCACCCAGCGGCAGCCGAATTCGGCCAGCATGGGGGCGGCGACTTCGCCGGTGTAGGCGCCCTTGGCGTGCGCGCTGACATCCTGCGCGCCCCAGCCGATGGCGCTGCCCTGCAAGGCGGCAGCGGTCTGGGCCAGGTACGGAAACGGCACGCACACCCCCATTTCGCAATGGGCGGCGGCATCGGCGGCGCGCAACTCGGCCAGCAAGGCGGCGTTCTCGGCCAGGTTGCCGTGCATCTTCCAGTTGCCCAGCACCAGGCGGGCGCGATTCTCAGCTGTGGTCATGGCGCAGAAAAAAGAGTCAAAAAGGCCTGACCCGGGGTCGGGTCAAACCTGAGATTGTATCCTGTTGCCGGCCGATGCGCCGTTACCAGGGCAAGAAAATCCGGGCGCACCGGGCGATCCGGCGCGCCCGCCGTCCGGCTGGCGCTATACGGTCAGGATGATCTTGCCGATGTTTTCCCCGGCTTCCATCATGGCATGGGCCGCGGCGGCCTGCTCCAGCGGCAGCGTGGCGTGCACCACCGGCTTGAGGGTGCCGTTTTCCAGCAAGGGCCAGACCCGCTCGCGCAGCGCGCGAGCGATTTCGCCCTTGAACTCGACCGGGCGCGGACGCAGCGTCGAACCGGTGATGGTCAGCCGGCGGCGCAGCACCTGATTGCAATCCACGTTTGCATGCGCGCCGCCCAGCAGCGCGATGATGACGATGCGGCCGTCGTCGGCCAGGCACTTGAGGTTGCGGCCGATGTACTCGCCGGCCACCATGTCCAGCACCACGTCCACGCCGGCGCCGCCGGTGGCGTCCAGCACTTCCTTGACGTAGTCCTGCGTCTTGTAGTTGATGCCCAGCGCGGCGCCCAGCGCTTCGACGGCGCGCGCGCGCTCGTCGCTGCCCACCGTGGCGTAGACCTTGTTGCCCATGGCGCGCGCCAGCTGGATGGCCGTGGTGCCGATGCCGCTGGCGCCGCCGTGCACCAGCAGCGCTTCGCCGGCCGCCAGGCGGCCGCGGTCGAACACGTTGCTCCAGACGGTGAAATAGGTCTCGGGCAGGCCGGCCGCCTCGATCTCGGTCAGGCCGCGCGGAATCGGCAGGCACTGCGGCGCCGGCGCCACCACGTATTCGGCGTACCCGCCGCCGGCCACCAGGGCACAGACCTTGTCGCCGATGGCAAAGCCCCCCGCGGCGGCATCGCCGCCGACGATCTCGCCGGCCACTTCCAGGCCGGGCAGGTCCGAGGCGCCCGGCGGCGGGGCATAGTTGCCCTTGCGCTGCAGCACGTCGGGCCGGTTGACCCCGGCAGCGGACACCTTGATCAGCACTTCGCCGGAAGCAGGCTCGGGAACGCTGCGCTCGGTGGGCACCAGGACTTCAGGACCGCCAGGACGGGTGATTTCTACGGCTCGCATGTCGCGCCTCCAACCAGAGTCGATATCGAAACGGCAATTATGCGCTTTTTTGCACGGCCCCTGCCGCAGGCGGGCATGGCGCCGCGATGAAATGGCGGAAGGTGTGAGATTCGAACTCACGAGGGCCGTGAAGCCCCGCCGGTTTTCCGTACCGCTATGGCTTTCGCCACCAGAACGATGTCTGTTTGCTGGTCTGGACTTTGCCTTCACCATAGTCGGGCGACCTTAGGTGGGAGCCGTCAAGTCTCTACACGTTGCCGCCCCGGCAGGGGTGGCCTTCGCTCGGCGTTACCTCGGACAGGGCCAGGGGCTTCGCCGAATTTGACTCCTTACAGCCATGCGGTTTCCCGCGTGGCGCTCGATTGAACAAGACCGGTGCATTCAACCACTCTGCCAACCTTCCACGGCGCGCATTGTATAGGATTCAGGCCCGCGGCGCGGCCAGCGGCCCGTTAAAGCACGTTATCATTGTCGCCCTGCCGGACAGCCGCACCCATGGCGAAATTGGTAGACGCAAGGGACTTAAAATCCCTCGCCGCAAGGCGTCCCGGTTCGATTCCGGGTGGGTGCACCATCAAACGGCACCGCTGTTTTCCCCAGGCCCGATAGACGCGCCGCGCCAACGGGCCGCGCATGCCCTACCTCAACTTGATACCGAACCCCGCGCCTCCGTTTGTCGTTCTCGATGCCTGCGTACTGATGTCCGGCATCGCCCGCCAGCTGCTGTTGCGAGTGGCGCGGACAGGCGTCTTCCAGCCCGTCTGGACCGAGCGCATCGGCGAAGAATGGCGCCGCAACGCCGCGCGCCTGTGGGACATTCCCGCCGCAGCCCTGGCCGCGCAATGGGAGGCGATGAACGCCAGCTTTCCGCGGGCGCTGGAAGTTGATACGCAGCCTTACGAAACGGGGCTGCGCTACAGCGACCCCAAGGATTTCCATGTGATCGCCGCCGGCCTGGCGCGACGGGCCCGCTGCGGCCTGCCGCAGGCGCCCGCCACCCTGGTGATGACCTGGAACCTGAAGGATTTCAACCGCTCCGAGCTGCGCCGCCAGGGCCTGGACGCGTTCAGTCCGGATCATCTGCTGGCGCGCTGGTGGCAGGCCGACCCGGCCGCGCTGCGCGACGCGCTGGCGACGGTTGCCGACGATTATGTGGCGCTCGGGCGCGAGCCCCTGCCGCTGGCCGCGATCCTGCAGCGCGAGCGCCTGTACCGGCTCAGGCGCCTGGCCGATGCGGATCAGTGATCGTGGTTGCTGGCCGCGAAGCCCGCGGCATTGAGCACCGCGATGACTTCCTGGATGTGGTCATGGCCACGCGTCTGCAGCACGAAATCGACCTCGACATTGCGCACTGGCAAGGTGGTGAAGGCGCGCTGGTGATGCACCTCGGTAATGTTGGCGTGCGCGTCGGCGATCAGCTTGGTGGCCTGCGCCAGCGCGCCCGGCAGGTCGCGCAGGTCGACCCGGATGCGCGCCAGGCGCCCGGCGCGCACCATACCGCGCTCGATCAGCTCGCCCAGCATCAGGGGATCGATGTTGCCGCCCGTGAGCACCAGCCCCAGCCGCTTGCCGCGGAACCGCTCGTCGCGGCGTTCCTGCAGCCGCAGCAGCGCCGCCAGGCCGGCCGCGCCGGCCCCTTCGACCACGGTCTTCTCGATTTCCAGCAGGACCACGATGGCATGCTCGATATCGCTTTCGTTGACCAGCTCGATGTGGTCGACCAGGCGCGTGACGATCTCCTGGGTCAGCGTGCCGGGTGACTTGACGGCGATGCCCTCGGCGATCGTGTAGTGGCCGCTTTCCATGGCCACGCCCTTGACGGCGGCGTACATGGACGGAAAGCGCTCGGTCTGCACGCCGATGATCTCGATGTCCGGCTTGATGGCCTTGGCGGCGGTGGCGATGCCCGCGATCAGGCCGCCGCCGCCGATGCCCACCACGATGGCGTCCAGGTCTGGGCGCGCCTGCAGCATTTCGAGCGCCACCGTACCCTGCCCGGCAATCACGGCTGGATCGTCGTAGGGATGGATCATGACCAGGCCGCGCTCGCGCGCCAGTTCGTAGCCGCGCGCCTTGGCGTCGTCGAAGGTGTCGCCGGCCAGGACGACTTCGGCGCCGAAGCGCCGCGTGTTGGCCACCTTGACCGTGGGAGTGAAGCGCGGCATGACGATCACCGCCGGCACGCCCATGCGCTGCGCGTGGTACGCCACGCCCTGGGCATGGTTGCCGGCCGACACGGCGATCACGCCGGCGGCGCGCTCGGCCTCGGTCAGGTTGAGCATCCGGTTGAGGGCGCCGCGCTCCTTGAACGAGGCGGTGAACTGCAGGTTCTCGAACTTCAGCCAGATTTCGGCGCCGAGGATATCGGACAGCGTGCGGGAATGCGTGAACGGCGTATTGAGGACCTGTCCCCGCAGGATGTCCCGGGCGGTCTGGATGGCGGCAAGATCGATCACGATGGCGGCGTCTGGGTGAGTGCGCGATATCCCGCAGCCTAGCGGACTGGCAGGAAATTGAAGAACAGCAGGCCCTGTGCGTAGTTGATGCCGATGCGCCGGGAGTTTTCGCCGAGCAGGTTGGCAATCAAGTCCAGCCTGCCGATGATAGCGCCGAATTCGCGCTCGAAGCTGAGATTCGTGGCCGCGGCCGACATCTCGTTGGCCAGCAATAGCGGCTCGCCCTGGGCGGTGCGGCGCGAGGCCAGCAGCCAGGCGGCCGCCTCGACATTGCGCGCCGCGTTGTAGATGCGCTGGCCGTCGAGCACGTCCGAGAGGTAGATGCGGGTCTTGTCGTTGTGCGCCGCGATCAGGGTGTCGGCCAGGCCATAGACGAAGGCCGCCACGCGATCGCCGCCGTAGGCCGGATCGAGCGACACGGCCAGCACCTGGATGTCGCGCAGGCCCGCCAGGCCCGCCGGAGGACGGCGCTCTTCGATCAGGCGCTTGACCCGCGCCACCGCGGCAGCCTGGTCCGCCACCCCGCTCTTGCGCCATTCGCGCGGATTGCGCCGGTACAGCTTGTCCAGCAGCGTGTCGAGGCTGGCCAGGTTGTCGCGGATCTCCAGCGTGACCGTGCGGTTGAAGTCGGTCTGCATGAACTGGTCGGCCGACATCGATTCGCCGCGCGGCCCACCGCTGCCGCCGGGCGCGATGCAGCCGGCCAGCAGCACGCTGGCGGCCCATCCTGACAGTGCGGCCAGCCGCCTGCTCGTCATGCCATATCCGTCCGTGTCCCTTGTCCTGAGGCGGCCTGGCCGCGCGTGGCATGACTTTACCGTATGCGGACGCAAAAACGGCGCCCGCGGGCGCCGTTCTTGCGTCAGGAATCGCAAACCTTATTCGGCTTGCGGCTCCGACTGGGCGGCCGGCTCGGCCGTACCGGACTGCTGCTGCTCGATGCCGCCGATCGCCTTGATCGACAGGCGCAGGCGGCCCTTGTCGTCGGCCTCGATGACCTTGACGCGGACCGGCTGGCCAACCTTCAGCACATCGTTGATGTTGGCGATGCGGTAGTTGGCGATCTCGGAGATGTGCAGCAGGCCGTCGCGGCCCGGCAGCACTTGCACGATGGCGCCGAAATCCAGCAGGCGCAGCACCGAGCCGTCGTAGATCTGGCCCACTTCGACGTCGGCGGTCAGTTCGACGATGCGGCGCTGGGCTTCCTTGGCCTGGGTCTCGTCCACGCTGGCGATCACGATGGTGCCGTCGTCCGAGATATCGATCTGCGTGCCGGTTTCCTCGGTCAGCGCACGGATGGTGGCGCCGCCCTTGCCGATCACGTCGCGGATCTTCTCGGGGTTGATCTTGATGGTCAGCATGCGCGGCGCGAACGCCGACAGCTCGGTACGCGAGCCTTCCAGCGCGTCGCGCATCTTGCCGAGGATGTGCAGGCGGCCTTCGCGGGCCTGGGCCAGCGCGACCTGCATGATTTCCTTGGTGATGCCCTGGATCTTGATGTCCATCTGCAGCGCCGTGATACCGGTTTCGGTACCCGCCACCTTGAAGTCCATGTCGCCCAGGTGGTCTTCGTCGCCCAGGATGTCGGTCAGCACGGCGAACTTGCCGCTGTCCAGGATCAGGCCCATGGCCACGCCGGCCACGTGATCGTTGGTGGGCACGCCGGCGTCCATCATGGCCAGCGAACCGCCGCACACCGAGGCCATCGACGAGGAGCCGTTGGATTCGGTGATCTCGGACACCAGGCGGATGGTGTACTGGAAGTCTTCCGGGGCCGGCAGCAGCGGCAGCAGCGCGCGCTTGGCCAGGCGGCCGTGGCCGATTTCGCGGCGCTTGGGCACGCCGATGCGGCCGGTTTCGCCGGTGGCGAACGGCGGCATGTTGTAGTGCAGCATGAAGCGGTCGCGGTACTCGCCCATCAGGGCGTCGATGATCTGCTCATCCTGCTTGGTGCCCAGCGTGGCCACCACCAGCGCCTGCGTTTCGCCGCGGGTGAACAGCGCGCTGCCGTGCGCGCGCGGCAGCACGCCCAGGCGGATGCTGATCGGACGCACGGTGCGGGTGTCGCGGCCGTCGATGCGCGGCTCGCCGTTGAGGATCTGGCTGCGCACGATGCGCGCTTCCAGGTCGAACAGGATGTTGTCCACGCCGACGCTGTCGGGCGCGGGCTGGCCAGCCTGCGCGGCCTGTTCGGCCATGGAGGCCTGCACGGCGGCGTAGACTTCGCGCAGCTTGGTGGTGCGGGCCTGCTTTTCGCGGATCTGGTAGGCGGCGTTCAGCCCTTCCTGGGCGGCGGCGCTCACGGCGGCGATCAGCGCTTCGTTCTTGGGGGCGGGTTGCCAGTCCCAGTCGGGCTTGCCGGCATCGCGCACCAGGTCATGGATGGCGTTGATGGCGGTCTGCATCTGCTCGTGGCCGAACACCACGCCGCCCAGCATGATTTCCTCGGACAGCTGCTTCGCCTCGGATTCGACCATCAGCACGGCGTTCTCGGTGCCGGCCACCACCAGGTCCATCTTGGACGACTTCAGTTGCGTCGCGGTGGGGTTGAGCACGTACTGGCCGTCGACATAGCCGACGCGGGCGGCGCCGATGGGGCCGTTGAACGGGATGCCCGAGATGGCCAGCGCGGCCGAGGCGCCGATCATGGCGGGAATGTCGGGATCGATGTCCGGATTGACCGACAGCGTGTGGATGACCACTTGCACGTCGTTATAGAAGCCTTCCGGGAACAGCGGACGCAGCGGACGGTCGATCAGGCGCGAGGTCAGCGTTTCCTTTTCGGAGGGCTTGCCTTCGCGCTTGAAGAAACCGCCCGGGATGCGGCCGGCGGCGTAGGTCTTCTCGATGTAGTCGACGGTCAGCGGAAAAAAGTCCTGGCCGGCCTTGGCTTTCTTGGCCGCCACGACCGTTGCCAGCACGACGGTGTCCTCCACGGACACCAGCACCGCGCCGGACGCCTGGCGAGCCATCTCGCCGGTTTCCAACACGACCGAATGCTGGCCGTACTGGAAGGTCTTGGTCACTTTATTGAACATGACGGTGATTCCTTACAAATGAAAAACCGTGGCCGTTGCGACATGCGTCGCCCCGACCACGGTTGCGTCATGGGGAGCCAGCCCCGTCGATCACTTGCGCAGACCGAGTTTTTCGATCAGTGCGCGGTACGAATCGGGATTGCGGCCCTTGAGATAGTCGAGCAGCTTGCGACGACGGCTGACCATGCGCAGCAGGCCGCGGCGCGAGTGGTGGTCCTTCATGTGTTCTTTGAAGTGACCGGTCAGTTCGTTGATGCGAGCGGTAAGCAGTGCCACCTGAACTTCAGGGGAGCCGGTATCGCCTTGAGCGCGTTGGAATTGCGCGACGATTTCGGATTTTTTGATGTCAGCTACAGACATTTGATGACCTCTACGGACATGCGTCAGGGCCGAGGCGCCCGGACGTGGGTTTCAAGAAAAACGAGCCCCGAGACAACCGGGCGCCCTGTTACGCTGTTGCCGCCGCGCCGGATCCATTCTTGATCATTCTCGGACTCGGCAGGCTGGCGTGTCTTGCGGCCGGAAAAGCAACTTCGACAACCTTGACCGCAAAAGCGACGATGATTATAGCCGATTCGGTAGAATTGCCCAGTGAGGCCGCACGCGGGCGGATTCCGGCCGCGATGATCCGCCCCTTATTGAAGGAGACCGCCATGCCCCCGATTCGCCGCCCCATCGGCCGCGCCCTGCGCCTGGCCGGCGCGGGCATGCTGCTGGCCGCCCTGGCCGCCTGCGCCAACCTGAACCAGGTGCCGCCCGGCACGCCCCTGGCCGACGTGCAGGCGCAATTCGGCGCGCCCAATTTCGCCTGCGATCTGCCCAATGGCGGGCAGCGGGTGATCTGGACCCAGCAGCCATACGGCCAGTTCGCCTGGGGCGCCAACGTGGGCCCCGACGGGCGCGTCGACCGCGTCGTCGAGGTGCTGACCGACGAGCATTTCAAGGTGCTGGGCACCGGCACCTGGACGGCCGACCAGGTGCGCTGCGAATTCGGCCCGCCAGCCGAGATCAAGCAGGTCGGCCTGCCCAGCGTGCGCCAGGTGGTGTGGTCGTACCGCTACCGCGAATCGCGGGTCTGGAATTCGCTGATGTACGTGTACATGGGCCGCGAGGGAGACCGCGTCACGCGCTTTCATCCCGGGCCGGACCCGATGTACGACGAAGACTGGCGCTGGCACTGAGCGGACAGCGCCCGGCCATCACGGGGAATGATGGCCGCTGCGGCGCTCCTGCTGCAGCCTGCGGGCGCGGTTCCAGCGCCATGCCATCACCACCCAGCCCGACAGGCCATAAAGCACGAACAGGCCGAACAGCACCACCGGCGGATCGCTGGAGACGAACACGAACACGGCCACCACCAGCAGGATGCCCCAGAACGGCACGCTGCGGCCCAAGGCGAAGTTCTTGCCGCTGAAAAACGAGGCGTTGCTGACCATCGCCACGCCGGCGTACATCGTCAGGACAAAGGCCACCCAGGCCATGATGCTGTCGTGGATGGGCAGTTTGTTGTCGATGGCCAGCCAGACGAAGCCGGCCACCAGCGCCGCGGCAGCGGGGCTGGGCAGCCCCTGGAAGAAGCGCTTGTCGACCACCGCGATGTTGGTGTTGAAGCGCGCCAGGCGCAAGGCCGCGCCGGCGACGTACACGAAGGCGGCCAGCCAGCCCCAGCGGCCGAGGTCCTGCAGGATCCATTCGTAGATGACCAGCGCGGGCGCGACGCCGAAGGAGGTCATGTCGGACAGCGAATCGTATTGCTCGCCGAAGGCCGACTGGGTGTTGGTCAGGCGCGCCACCCGGCCGTCCATGCCGTCGAGCACCATGGCCACGAAGATGGCGATGGCCGCGGTCTCGAAGCGGTCGTTCATGGCCTGCACGACGGCGTAGAACCCCGCGAACAGGGCCGCCGTGGTGAAGGCATTGGGCAGCAGGTAGATGCTGCGATGGCGATTTTCGGGATCGCGCATGGAGAAATTGGGCATAGATGACAGAATCGCTTGCAGCGGAAGTGAAAGCTTAACCCATATGACCCCACTTGCGGGCGCGCATCACCGTGTCGTTTGCACCGCGGAAAAGAAAAAACGCGCCCCGTGGGGCGCGTCTGGACCAGCCTGCCGGGGCCCTGCGGGACCCGGCGTGGCCGTGGCCTTTAGTTCTTGGCCTTGTCCACCAGCTTGTTGGCGGCGATCCAGGGCATCATGGCGCGCAGCTTGCCGCCGACCTGCTCGATCTGCGATTCCGCGTTGATGCGGCGGCGCGAGGTCAGGGTCGGGGCGCCGGCGGCGTTTTCCAGGATGAACTTCTTGGCGTATTCGCCGGTCTGGATGGCCGTCAGGCACTCGCGCATCGCCTGGCGGGTCGCGTCGGTCACGACCTTCGGGCCGGTCTCGTACTCGCCGAATTCGGCGTTGTTCGAGATCGAGTAGTTCATGTTGGCGATGCCGCCTTCGTAGATCAGGTCGACGATCAGCTTGAGCTCGTGCAGGCACTCGAAATAGGCCATTTCGGGCGCGTAGCCGGCTTCCACCAGCGTGTCGAAGCCGGCCTTGATCAGCTCGACGGTGCCGCCGCACAGCACGGCCTGTTCGCCGAACAGGTCGGTCTCGGTCTCTTCGCGGAAGTTGGTCTCGATGATGCCGGCACGACCGCCGCCGTTGGCGCTGGCGTACGACAGGGCCACGTCGCGGGCGCTGCCCGACTTGTCCTGGTAGACGGCGATCAGGTGCGGAACGCCGCCGCCCTGGCTGTAGGTCGAGCGCACGGTGTGGCCCGGGGCCTTGGGCGCCACCATGATGACGTCGATGTCTTCGCGCGGCACGACCTGGCCGTAGTGCACGTTGAAGCCGTGGGCGAAGGCCAGCGCGGCGCCGGCCTTGATGTTGGCGTGCACTTCGTCGCGGTAGACGGCGGCGATGTTCTCGTCGGGCAGCAGCATCATGACGATGTCGGCGCGCTTGACGGCCTCGGCCACTTCGGCGACTTCCAGGCCGGCGTTGGCGGCCTTGTTCCACGAGGCGCCGCCCTTGCGCAGGCCCACCACGACCTTGACGCCCGAATCATGCAGGTTCAGCGCGTGGGCGTGGCCTTGCGAGCCGTAGCCGATGATGGCGACGGTTTTGCCCTTGACCAGGGAGAGATCGCAGTCTTTGTCGTAGAAAACTTTCATGTTGTGCTCCGGTTCTTGAATTTTGGTAATCGTGAATGCTAATGCAGGGTGGCGCGCCGCCAGGCGCGCCGGTCAGATTTTCAGTATCCGTTCGCCGCGCCCGATGCCGGACACGCCGGTGCGCACGGTTTCCAGGATGGCACTGCGGTCGAGGGCTTCGATGAAAGCCTGGATTTTCTCCTGAACGCCGGTCAGCTCGATCGTGTAGGACTTGTCGGTGACGTCGATGATGCGCCCGCGGAAGATATCCGCCATGCGCTTCATTTCCTCGCGCTCCTTGCCCACTGCCCGCACCTTGATCAGCATGAGCTCGCGCTCGATGTGCGCGCCTTCGGTGAGGTCCACGACCTTGACCACGTCGACCAGGCGATTGAGGTGCTTGGTGATCTGTTCGATGACCTCGTCCGAACCGACGGTCACCACGGTCAGGCGCGACAGGGTCGCGTCCTCGGTGGGCGCCACGGTCAGCGTCTCGATGTTGTAGCCGCGCGCGGAGAACAGGCCGACCACGCGCGACAGCGCGCCGGGTTCGTTTTCCATCAGCACAGAAATCACGTGTTTCATGGTGGCCTCCTTACAGATCCTCGGAACCGAGCAGCATCTCGGTCAGCCCGCGGCCGGCCTTCACCATGGGCCACACGTTTTCGGTGCGGTCGGTGATGAAGTCCAGGAAGACCAGGCGATCCTTGTGCTTCTTGAATGCTTCGCGCAGCGCCGGCTCGACGTCGGCGGGCCGCTCGATGCGCAGGCCGACGTGGCCATAGGCCTCGGCGACCTTGACGAAATCCGGCAGCGAATCCATGTACGACTCGGAATAGCGCGAGCCGTAGTCGATCTGCTGCCACTGGCGCACCATGCCCAGGAAACGGTTGTTCAGGCAGATGATCTTGGGCGTCAGGTGGTACTGGTGGCAGGTGGACAATTCCTGGATGTTCATCTGGATCGACGCCTCGCCGGTGATCACGGCGATGTCGGCGCCCGGATTGGCCATCTGCACGCCCATGGCATAGGGCAGCCCCACGCCCATGGTGCCCAGGCCGCCGGAGTTGATCCAGCGGCGCGGCTTGTTGAACTTGTAGTACTGCGCGGCCCACATCTGGTGCTGGCCGACGTCGGAGGTCACGAAGGCGTCGCCTCCGGTCACTTCCCACAGTTTCTCGACCACGAACTGAGGCTTGATGACCTCGTCGGAGCCGGCGTACTTCAGGCACTCCTTGCCGCGCCAGGCCTCGATCTGCTGCCACCACTTCTCGATCGGCGCCGGCTTGGCGTCGGCGCGCGCCAGGTCGTACTGGGCGCTCAGATCGGCCAGTACGTCCTTGACGTTGCCGACGATGGGCACGTCGACGCGCACGCGCTTGGAGATCGACGAGGGATCGATGTCGATGTGGATGATCTTGCGCGCGTTCTGCGCGAAATGGCGCGGATTGCCGATGACGCGGTCATCGAAGCGCGCCCCGATGGCCAGCAGCACGTCGCAGTGCTGCATCGCCATGTTCGCCTCGTAGGTGCCGTGCATGCCGGGCATGCCCAGGAAGCGGTGGTCGGTGGCCGGCATCGCGCCCAGGCCCATCAGGGTGTTGGTGCACGGCGCGCCGGTCTGGTCCACCAGGTGGCGCAAGGCCTCGGCGGCATCGGACAGGATCACGCCGCCGCCCGTGTAGATCATGGGACGCTCGGCGTGCAGCAGCATCTGCACGGCCTTCTTGATCTGGCCCTGGTGCCCCTTGTTCACCGGCGCGTACGAGCGCATCGAGATCTCGCCCTTGGGCGGCGCGTACTTGCACTGCGCGACGGTGATGTCCTTCGGGATATCGACCAGCACGGGGCCGGGACGGCCGGTGCGGGCGATGAAGAAGGCACGGCGCATGGTCTCGGCCAGGTCCTTGACGTCGCGCACCAGGAAGTTGTGCTTGACGCAGGGACGCGTGATACCCACGGTGTCGCATTCCTGGAAGGCATCCTCGCCGATGGCCGCAGTCGGCACCTGGCCGCTGATGATGACCATGGGGATGGAGTCCATGTAGGCGGTGGCGATGCCGGTGACGGCATTGGTGACGCCCGGACCGCTGGTCACCAGGCATACGCCCACTTTCTGCGAGGCGCGCGAGTACGCGTCGGCGGCGTGCACGGCAGCCTGCTCGTGACGCACCAGAATGTGCTGGAATTTGTCCTGCTTGAAAATCGCGTCGTAGATGTAAAGCACCGCGCCGCCAGGGTAGCCGAAAACGTGTTCCACGCCTTCTTCGGCCAGGCAGCGCACGACGATGTCGGCGCCATTGAGTTCCATGTTGTCTTTCCTTTCAGTACCGGCCCTGCACGCCTGAGCGCTGCCCGCCCGGATACGACGGCAGCTGAACCCGAACCGGCGACAACAACATGATCCGGCGCTTTGCGGCTCACGGAGCCACGCCACCCGGACACATTGTCGACCCGGCACACGCTCGTCAGAAACGCAGTGCAAACGCCCTGGGGGCGCTGGAGGTCGAAATGGAAGCCTTGGCAGCACACGCTTGTGGCGCGGCCAACGGCAGGTGTAACTGGCGCAATCCGCCCGGAAGGTGGCCCGGGGCAGCTGTAAGCCGGCGCACCGGCTTCGGATAGTCACGCCGGCGCAAGACGGGCAATTTACCGCGTTGCGGCATCCGGAGCAAATCGGGTGTTGGGAAAGCCCCGCAACCCGTCGTTTTCCGATCCGGCCCCAAAAGTGGCGCACATCTCTCTATACTGGCGTTGTCGCGGACAAATCGCCCCATCTCCATGGATTTGCGCATCGCCAGCATCCGGCGCTTTCTATACAGCCACTACTTCTTTGGCGGTATCCGACAGGCGATCGGCATGCTTCTGCCCGTCCTGGTGCTGGGCGGGCTGTTCGGCCAGTACAGCATCGGCCTGGTCGCCACCTTCGGCGCCCAGTGCCTGGCCATCATCGACCAGCCGGGCGGGCCGCAGCGCCATCGCACCAACGAAATGCTGGGCGGCGCCCTGCTGGGCACCGCCACGGTCACGCTGACCGGCGCGGCCTCCACCTACCCCATCCTGCTGTGGCTGGCGGTGACCGCCCAGTGCTTCACGTTCTCGATGTTCTCGGTGTTCGGCAAGCGCGGCGGCCTGATCGGCTTTGCCGGCCTGCTGCTGATGACCCTGACCATGCATTCGCCGCTGGCCCCGCACGAGGTGCTGCTGCACTCGGCCGCCACGCTGGGCGGGGCGCTGTTCTACCTCGGCTGGAGCCTGGCCTTCAGCCGCCTGTTCTGGCTGCGCGAGGAGCGCCAGGCGATGTCGGTGGCGCTGTTCGCCACCGCCGACTACATGGCCGCGCGGGCCAGCTTCTACGACGAGAACGCCGACCTGGACGACGCCTACCGCACCCTGATCCAGCGCCAGTCGGCCATGACGGAGAAGCACCAGGCCGCGCGCGACATGGTGCTGCGCGCCCTGCCGCGCGGCGGCGGCTTTCGCGAAGACGACCGGGTCATGCTGTGGAACATGTTCGTCGACATGCTGCAGCTGCTCGATACGCTGGTCGCCACCCATACCGATTACGCCTCGCTGCGCCGCACCCTGGCCGGCCACGACGCGCTGGTCTTCATGCGCGACGCCCTGGTAAAGATGTCGCTGGAGCTCAACCGCGTCGCGCTGGACGTCTCGCGCGGCCACAAGACGCAATACCGCAGCAGCGCCAAGGCCGAGCTGCGCGCCATCGAGTACGAGATCGAGCAGCTCAAGCAGCAGGGGCTGGGCGAGCGCGAACCCGAGATGCTGGCGCTGACCGTGCAGGTGCTGCGCCGGCTGCGCAACGCCGCGCGCATCGTCGACAAGCTGGCCCAGCACACCGAGGCGCGCTCGGACGCCATCCCCACGAGCATGCTGCGCATCGACAAATCGCTGACGCAGTTCATCTCGCGCCAGGAGCTGCGCCTGGGCATGATCACCAGCAACCTGCGGCTGGACTCGCCCCACTTCCGCTACGCCATCCGCGTCACGCTGGCCGCGGCGCTGGCCATGACGCTGATCGGCATCTGGCTGGCGCCCAACATGGCCGCGCACAGCTACTGGGTGCTGCTGACCATCGTCATCATCATGAAGCCGGGCTTCGCGCTCACGCGCCAGCGCAACGGCTGGCGCCTGATGGGCACGCTGGTGGGCTGCATCCTGGCCCTGACCCTGTTCACGCTGACCAACAACCCGACCATCCTGTTCGCGGTGCTGCTGGGCGCCTGCATCATGGGCAACAGCCTGGTGCAGCTGAACTACATGGCCAGCGCCATCTTCAACACGCTGTTCGTGGTGCTGGTGTTCCATTTCGTCGCCCCGGGCACGGTTTCGCTGGAGGTGATCGGCGAGCGGGCGATGGATACGGCGCTGGGCTGCGCGCTGGCGCTGATCTGCAGCTATGTGCTGCCCTGGTGGGAGGCGCGCTACATGAAGCCGCTGGCGCGGGCCGCCTCGCGCGCCAACCGCGAATACCTGCGCGCCGGGCTGCGCTATATCGAGGCCATGCGCCAGCCGGCGCCCGGCGGCGCGGCGGCGGGCGAGGAAACGCCCGAGACCGGCGAGCGCGCCGACGCCGACCTGGCCTGGCGGCTGGGCCGCAAGAACGTGCATATCGCGTTCAGCAATTTCGCCGAGGCGTTCTATCGCATGATGAGCGAGCCGACGCAGCACCAGGTGAGCGTGCCCGAATTCAATAACCTGCTGGTGCAGAACCACATCCTGGCCTCGCAGATCACGGCCGTCGTGCCCATCCTGGTCGGCCTGCCGCACACGCCGCCCGCGGTGCAGCAGGCGCTGGACGCGATGATGGACCTGCTGGACCCGGCCCGCAAGCCGCCGGCCGCGCTGCCCGCGCAGTTCGACACCGAAGGCGAGCAGGCGGCGCTGGCCTATCCGCTCAAGCAGATGCTGCGCGCCTGCGTGATGATCCGCCAGGAACTGGCCGGCGTCGCCGACCCCGAAGACCCGCGTCCGGCGCCGGCCTCGGCCTGAGCCGGCTCAGGCGCCCTGCCTGGCCGAGGCGGCGCGGCGGCGCGGCCAGAAGTAGTACAGGGCCACCGCTATCTGCAGCGCCAGGAAGGCCCCCCACGCGGCCAGGTAGCCGCCGGCCGGGTAGCTGCCGGGCTCATACACGGCGTCGCCGCGCGGCCATAGTTCGACGATCCAGCCGAACGTGACCTGGCACACGAAGATGGAAACAAAGGTCAGCAGATTGGTGGTCGCGGCCACGCGCCCCAGCAATTCGCGCGGAAACTCGCCCGCCAGCAGGGCGAACACCAGGATATTGGCCGAACCGAACACGCCGTAACCCGCCCACAGCAGCGCCAGCGGCACGGGCGCGCGCAGCACGATCAGCAGCTGGATCAGGATGAACAGCGCCAGGCATACGCCGCTGAAGCCATACAGCCCCAGGCCCATGCGCTCGACGCGCCGCGCCATGGCGCCCAGCCCGACGTTGCCGCCCATCATGGCAAAACCCAGCAGCGACACCAGCGCCGCGGCCGGCGCGGCCGGCAGCATATTGACGTCGGTCAGGTAGGGACGCACCCACAGCGATTGCACGCCGTAGAACACGCCGCCGGTCGCCACCGGCAGCGACACCAGCCGCCAGTAGTGCGCCGTGCGCAGCAGCACGAACGTGCCGCGCAGCTGCTCGCCCAGGCTGGCGTGCGGCCGGTCGCGGGCGGGTTCGCGCGGCGCGCCGAACCACAGCAGCGCCGCCACGCACAGCGTGACCACCACCATGCCGATACTGACCTCGCGCCAGGTGGAGAAATTCAGCAGCCACGACAGCGGCGAGCCCACCAGCACGCCGCCCAGCCCGCCCACCGCCATCACCAGCCCGTTGATCAGGGGCAACCGGGCCAGCGGGTAGTTCAGCGCCAGCGCCTGGAATGCCGCGCCCAGGCAGACCGACACGCCGGCGCCGATCAGCAGCCGCCCCACCATCAGGCCGGGCAGGCCCTGCGACAGCCCGTAGACCAGGGTGCCCACGGCGGCCACCACCAGCAGGGCGGCGTTGACGCGCCGCGGCCCCCAGGTATCGAGCAGCACGCCGGCCGGGATCTGCAGCAGCGCGAAACCGAGAAAGTACAGGCTGGTCAGGGTGCCCAGATCGGCGGCCGACAGGCCCAGTTCGGCGCTCAAGGTCGGCCCGAAGCCGATGTTCAGGCCCCGGAACAGATACGAGACCAGGTAGCCGAGCGAAAAGAACAGGAAGACGCGTAAGCCTGCCGACATCGCGCGTCCTGTCAGGCCTGCTTGCGGCGGAACACCAGCTTGTCGGCGCTGGAAGCGGCAGCGTCGTAGGCATAGCCTTCCGAATCGAAACCCTGCAGGCCTTCCGGACGGGCGACCTTGTGCGCGATGGCGTAACGCGCCATCAGGCCGCGCGCGCGCTTGGCATGGAAGCTGATCACCTTCCAGGCGCCGTTCTTCCAGTCCTGGAAGACGCACTGCACCACGCGCGCCTTCAGCGTCTTGAGGTCGACGACCTTGAAATACTCTTCGGAGGCCAGGTTGACGATGACCGGCGCTTTCGCGCCCGCCTGGCGTTCGTTCAGATACTCGGCGATGCCGCTGCCCCAGTACTCGTACAGGTTCTTGCCCTTGGGCGTGTGCAGGCGGGTGCCCATTTCAAGGCGGTACGGCTGCATCAGGTCCAGCGGGCGCAGCGCCCCGTACAGGCCGCTGAGGATCACGACATGGTCCTGCGCCCAATCGAGCTGGCGGGCCGACAGCGTGTCGGCCTGCAGCCCTTCGTAGACGTCGCCATTGAACGCCAGGACGGCCTGGCGCGAATTGGCCTGCGTGAAGCTGCGCTTCCAGGCGCCGTAGCGGCCCGCGTTCAGCTCGGCCAGCGCCGGGCTCAGGCTCATCAGCTCGGCGATTTCGTCGGCGGACTTGGTCTTGAGCACCTTGATCAGCGCCGCGGCCTGGTCGACGAACAGCGGCTGCGTGTGCGTTTCGACGTGAACGGGAGAGTCGTAGTCCAGCTTCTTGGCGGGAGACAACAGGAACAACATGAGGGTTTCCTTGGATTTGAACGAGACTAGCGGGCTGTCCAGCCGCCGTCGACGGAAATGGTGGTGCCGGTGATCTGGGCCGCGGCCTCCGAGGCCAGGAACACGGCCGTGCCGCCCAGTTGCTCGGGCGTGACGAACTGCAGCGACGGCTGCTTCTCGCCGAGCAGTTCGCGCGCGGCGCTTTCCTGGTCGACGCCGTCCTTGGCCGCCAGGGCGGTGATCTGCTTTTCCACCAACGGCGTGCGCACCCAGCCGGGGCAGATGGCGTTGGCGGTGATGCCCATGCCGGCCGTCTCCAGCGCGGTGACCTTGGTCAGGCCGACCACGCCGTGCTTGGCGGCCACGTAGGCGGACTTCGCGGCCGAGGCCACCAGGCCATGGGCCGAGGCGATGTTGATGATGCGCCCCCAGCCCTGCTTCTTCATGTGGGGCAGCGCCGCGGCCGTGCCATGGAATACCGCCGAGAGATTCAGCGCGATGATGGCGTCCCACTTGTCGGCGGGAAAGTCCTCGATCAAGGCGGTGTGCTGGATGCCCGCGTTGTTGACCAGGATATCGATGCGGCCCAGCTCGGCGACGGCGCCGGACACCAGTTGCCGCACCGCCTCGCCCTTGGACAGGTCGGCGCCGTCATAGCGCACCTGCACGCCGTACTGGCTGGCCAGCCCGGCCCGCAATTTCTC
The DNA here is from genome assembly GCF_900636925.1 of Bordetella bronchiseptica. Taxonomy (NCBI): domain Bacteria; kingdom Pseudomonadati; phylum Pseudomonadota; class Betaproteobacteria; order Burkholderiales; family Alcaligenaceae; genus Bordetella; species Bordetella bronchiseptica. The sequence continues at coordinate 1,184,156 of NZ_LR134326.1, read as the reverse complement.
GATGTCCGCCGCGTCGCCGAATCCGTTGAGCACGATGTCGGCGCCCTGCTGCGCCAGCGCGCTGGCGATCCCCAGGCCGATGCCGCTGGTGGAACCGGTGACGACTGCAACTTTTCCTTTGAGCATGACTGTTCTCCTGTGGAGTGGGCGGGACGGCCTCAAGTGTAGCCGTCCGCCGCCGGCAATGATGGCACGGATCCGTGACCGGGCGCGGTCAGCCCGGGCCGGACCGCTCCTCGTTGTCCGCGGCGGATTGGGGCGGCGGCGAACCGGCGAATCCGACCGGCGTGACCGCCATGTCGCCGATACCGCCGTAGCGGCCCGGCAGGCGCTCCAGCAGCCGGATGACGATCGGCACCGCGCCCATGGAAATCGCCACCACGATGGCCAGCAGGTCGCGCTGCTCCAGCGACATCAAATGATTGTCCCAGGCCTCGTTGAAAATCACGAAGCTGAATTCGCCGCCCTGCGCCAGCACCAGCGCGTACAGCAGGCGATGATAGTGCGGCAGCCCCATCAGGCGCGCGATGCCGTAGAGCACCAGCGCCTTGAGCGACAGCAGCGCCACGACCCCGGCCAGCACATACGGCCAGTAATCCAGCGCCTCCTCCACATTGACCGACATGCCCACGGCCAGGAAGAACAGGCCCAGCAACAGCCCCTTGAACGGCTCGATCGTGTGCTCCAGCTCATTGCGATGGCGCGACTCGGCCAGCAGCATGCCGACCAGGAAACCGCCCAGGCCGGCCGACAGGCCCGCGTAATCGAACAGTTGCGCCGTGCCCAGCACGACCAGCAGCGTGGCGGCAGTGAACAGCTCATGCAGCTGCGAACGCGCCGCCCAGTCCAGCAGCCGCAGGCGGTAGCACGCCAGCACCACCACCACCGCCACCAGGGCCGCCTCGAACGACGGCGCGGAATCGCCATCCGAACCCAGCAGGCCGGCCGCCACCAGCATCGGGATGGCCGCCATATCCTGCAGCAGCAACACCCCCAGGGCCGAGCGGCCCAGCGGCGTGCGCACCAGGCCGCGCTCCTCCAGCAGGCGCAGCGCCACCGCGGTCGAGGACAGGGCCAGCGACAGGCCGCACAGGATGGCCGCCTGCCAGCCCATGCCGGCCAGGTGGCGCAGCCCGGCGCCGAACACCGCGCCCAGCAACGCGCCGCAGACGACCATCTGCAAGGTGCCGGCGCCGAACACTTCGCGGCGCATCGCCCACAGTCGCTTGGGCGCCAGCTCCAGGCCGATCACGAACAGCATCATCACCACGCCCCATTCCGAGACGCGCATGATGTCCGGCACGTCGGTGACCAGCCCCAGCCCGGACGGCCCGATCACCCCGCCCGCCAGCAGGTAGCCGGGGATGGCGCCCAGGCCCAGGCGCTGCGCCAGGGGCACGCACAGGACGGCGGCGATCAGCAAAATGGTGAGCAGTTCCATGGCGCGGGGCTTGGCGGTGGCGGCAATATTGCGGCAATTCTGACAAAAACCCGGGCTGCGCGAAATCCGGCATCGGCGCCGAGCAAAATCTTGCCGCAATCCTGGCATGGCCGAAAATTTTCAGGTAGAATAGCTGGCTTTGCTGGATCCCGCGCAGAAATGCCGGCGGGGAGATTGCCCAGGGCCATGACCACGGTCCATGCGGCAGACAGCAAGAACACAGGCAAGACAGCACACCCCGGAGAGGTGGCAGAGTGGTCGAATGCGCCGGACTCGAAATCCGGTATACGTTTAGGCGTATCGTGGGTTCGAATCCCACCCTCTCCGCCAGACATTGCAAGCCCCTGATTCGTCAGGGGCTTTTTTCTTGGCCCCATGCCCCTCGACAAACGCCTTGTGAATCAAGGAGAGGGCGACTCATGCGGCCCCGACCGGCGAAACCCACGCCTGTGGACCGCCCCCCTATGTCGGCCGCCACCATGCATATGCATCCTGCCGGAGAGCGGGCGAGCGTCTGTCGCGCAGAATTTCAATTTGCTAGAGTTTTTCGCACAACAGACATGAGAATAGAAGTCATAATTATTCTCATTAATAAGACAATGAATAAGCCCACACCGCATCAACCGCATTCTCAAACCGGCTGAAGGACAGGCTTTCTTCGCACAGCCTCTTTCAGTGCTTCGGCAAGGCGGCATACGGGACAGACACAGCAAAGGCGAATCCAACATGAATCGTGAAATCTATGACTTCGTGGCTATCGGTATCGGACCTTTCAATCTCAGCCTGGCGAGCCTGTCTGCGCCCTTGCGAGGCGTGCGCACGCTCTTCCTGGACAAGAAATCCGGCTTTGATTGGCATCCAGGCATGCTGATCGAGACGTCCACTCTGCAAAACCCTTTTCTCGCCGATCTGGTCAGTTTGGCCGACCCACGCAGCGAATATAGCTATCTGAACTATTGCAAACTCACCAACCGCATTTATTCCTACTACATGCGCGAGAACCATTACCTGAGCCGCGCCGAGTACACCCGCTATTGCCAATGGGTAGCTGCACGCTTGCCGAACCTGCGTTTCGGCTGCGATGTACAGGGCGTACTGCACGATCCCGAAAGCCACAGCTATCTCGTCACCGGCCAACACACCATGTCCGGCCAGCGGTTCATGTTCCGCTGCCGCAAGCTGGTCCTGGGTCTTGGTTCCCAGCCCTATCTGCCAGCGTGCTGCGATCGACGTGCCGCGCCCTTCATCCATAGCGCGGACTATCTGCGCCATAAATACGAACTCCAGGGCCGCGCGTCAATCACCATAGTGGGCAGCGGACAAAGCGCGGCCGAAGTGTTCCATGATCTGCTCCGTGAGAGCGGGCGACATGATTACAGTCTGGCCTGGATCACTCGCTCTCCGCGCTTTTTCCAGATGGAGAACACAAAACTCACGCTGGAGCTGATATCGCCGGACTACACCGAATATTTCCATGATCTGCCCGAGGCACGCCGCCAGGAGATCCTGACTCAACAGAACAGCCTGTACAAAGGCATCAATGCCTCGCTGATCAACCAGATCTACGATCTTCTCGACGAGAAGGTCCATGATGGCGACAACCGCTATACGCTTCTGACCAACTCCGAACTACGCGCCTGCCGCTACGACCCGCTGCAGGAACGCTTTCAGCTGGACTTTCAGCATCTCGATTGCGACCGCCCTTTTAGCCACGCCACCGACGGACTGGTCCTGGCCACAGGCTATTCTCATGAGATCCCGGCCTGCATCAATCCCATTCACGACCGAATTGCCTGGAATGCCGACGGTAGCTACCGCATCGGACGTAATTACGCCATTGACCACGAGGGCAGCGAGATCTTCGTGCAGAACACCGGTTTGCTCAGCCATGGAGTGACGAATCCGGATCTGGGCTTCTGCTGCTATCGCAACTCACAGATCCTGCGTGAACTGACCGGCACGGAACATTACCGCATCGAGACACGAACCGCCTTGCAGGAGTTCTCTCCACCAGCAGACGGCGTGCTCAAGCACCGTCCGGCCCGGCGAGCCGAACGGGGGCCCACGGTTGCAGCCCGACCCTTGATGGACATCCACCGCGCCACACTCTGAGGCTGCCAAGGAAGCGCGATGATGACGATGATGGCAACGTTCCTGGACGTGATCGACCAAAAAGCCCGCTCCCACTATGACGAAGGCAAGGGATTGGCGTTACGTTCGCTCGACCCCGAGGCGGACGCAGCCCAGCTGCAGCAATGGTTTTCCATGGACTATGCCCGCTTCTGGTCCATGCAAGACTCTAGCGTGCACCAGGTGCGCGACTTCTACACTGCGTTGTGCTCCAGTGGACACGCCGGAGCCTGGCTGGGCCTGCACCATGGCCGTGCGGCCTTTCTGGTGGAATGCTATGACCCGGCTCGCGACCAAGTCGGCGAGCACTACTGCGTGCGCCCAGGCGACCTGGGCATGCATCTTCTCATCGCCCCCCCGACCGAGCACATTCCCGGTTTCAGCCGTGCGGTGTTCGCGCTCGTCATGCGCTTCATGTTCGACCGCCTCCATGCGGCCCGTGTCGTCGTGGAACCCGACGTGAACAACACCAAGATCCATGCATTGAATCTATCCATGGGCTTCGTCTATGCCGGGCTGGCGCGCTTTCGGGAAAAGACGGCAAGTCTTGCCTTCTGCACGCGCGCCCAATTCGAGCAAGCCCAACGCCAGGAGTTGACGCAATGAGCCGCACCACCCCTCCTCATCCCGCCGAGATCGTTGCTCATCTGCAGCCGGAAATCTGGAACAAGGTCAATCGCCTGCTGGTGCGCAAGGCGATATCCGAATATGCACATGAGTGGCTGCTCGAACCTCAGCGACTCGGTCCGGGCGAAACGCCGGGATTTGAACGCTTTCGCCTGACACTGGCTGACGGCGCGCAATATGACTTTGACGCTCAGGTCATGGCCATGCGCCATTGGCGTATTCCGCCTGAATCCATCGTAAAGACCGTGGCCGGGGTTCCGGCGCCGCTGGATGCCCTGCAGTTCGTGATAGAGATCCGGGACAAACTCGGCTTGCCGGTGGACCGTCTGCCCATCTATATGGACGAAATCACCAGCACTCTACACGGCAGCGCCTATAAACATGGCCGGACGACGCTTGGCGCCGCGGCATTGGCACGAGCCGACTACCAGACCATAGAAACATCGATGATCGAGGGCCACCCCAGCTTCGTGGCCAACAATGGCCGCCTTGGCTTTGATGCCGAGGATTACCATGGCTACGCGCCCGAAGCTGCCACGCCGGTGCGCTTGATGTGGCTGGCGGTTCACAAGGACAACGCGCATTTTTCCTGCTTGTCCGACATGGACTACGACAGCCTGATGAGCGAGGAGTTGGGTGAGTCCGCTGTAACGGATTTCGCCGCCCGACTGCGCGAGCAGGGCCTGCATCCCGCGGACTACTACTTCATGCCCGCCCACCCATGGCAATGGTTCAACAAGCTGTCCCTGGCTTTTGCCCCCTACGTCGCCCAGCGCAAAATCGTCTGCCTGGGGTACGGCGAGGAGCAATACCTCGCTCAGCAGTCCATCCGCACCTTTTTCAACATCAGCCGACCCGGCAAGCGCTATGTGAAGACCTCGCTGTCCATTCTCAACATGGGATTCATGCGCGGCCTGTCACCCTACTACATGGCAGGTACGCCAGCCATCAACGAATACATCCATGACCTGATATCGGCCGATCCGTGGCTGCGCGCCAATGGTTTCAGAATTCTGCGCGAAGTCGCCTCGATGGGCTTTCGCAACTACTACTACGAAGCCGCCATCGATACGGACACACCGTACAAGAAGATGTTCTCGGCGCTTTGGCGCGAGAACCCCCTGACGCTGATCGCTCCCGGACAAAATCTCATGACCATGGCTGCGCTGCTGCATGTGGACCCACAAGGCCGGGCTTTGCTTCCCGAATTGATACAGGCTTCAGGACTGGATGCAGGGACTTGGCTGGAGCGCTATGTGGACGCTTATCTGACTCCACTGATCCATTGTTTCTATGCTCATGACCTGGTTTTCATGCCGCACGGTGAAAACGTGATTCTCGTCATCCAGGATGGCGTACCTGTGCGCGCCTTCATGAAGGACATCGCGGAAGAGTCTTCCATCCTCAATCCGCAGGTCAGGCTTCCGCAGGCGGCTCAGCGCCTGGCCGCCGATGTGCCGGAGGCCTATAAGCTGCTGACGATTTTCGTGGATGTCTTCGAGGGCTATTTCCGCCATCTGACCCAGATCCTGGTTGAGACGGAACTGATGCCGGAACATGATTTCTGGCGGCTAGTGGCTGGGCGCATCGCCGCTTATCAGCAAGCGCATCCGCAACGGCTCGACAAGTATCGGCGCTACGACTTGTTTGCGCCCGACATGATCCATTCGTGCCTGAACCGCCTGCAATTGGCCAACAATCTGCAGATGGTCAACCTGGCCGATCCCATTGGCAGTTTCCAAATGGCCCCCAATCTGCCCAACCCTATCGCCTGCTTCCGTCCGTCGTGGCTGGGTAGCGGCGAAGCCCTGCAGACGCTGACGGCCGCATGAGCTGGGACATTGCCGCCCAGACCGGCGCCGGCGTGGCCCAAGACATCAATCGGACCGCCTGCTCGGACCTGGATGCTCTGCTCGCCCTGGCTGGTTCCCTGGTGCCCGGGCTCGATGGACGCATCGGTCCGGTCTCCGGCGATATCCGGCCGGGCGCCGACAATCGGGCTACGCTGCGGACGCTGCAAGACTGGTGGCGCCTGCGCCATCCCGAAGCCGGCTCGCATTATCTGGCGCTACGTTGCTGGGGCCTGCTGATCTGGCAGCCGATTTACCTGGGTGTAATCGCGGTGCATTGCAGCGACATTGCTCCGGATCTGGATCGCCTCGGCCAGCCGGTGCGCGATGGTTTCATCGCGGGCTACATTCTCGAACGCCACGAGCCGTTACGCGGTTGTCTGGAACAGCGCAAGCAGGCAGTTGCCGCTCAGCTACGCCGGATCTGCGCGACCTATTTTCGGGAGCTCTCCCAACTGTTGCGCCTGAGCCCGCGCGCCGCGGCGTGCATGCAGGCGGACTGCGTGCTATCCGCTCTGCTAGCCGCCCGTGCCAATGAGGACAAGGCCGCCGTGGCCTGGGCGCATGAGCAGGCGGCCGACTGGCTGGATCGCCTGGGAATCGCCGGCCACAGCGGCTATCTGGTTTATGCGCGCGCCGGCCGGCCCGTCCTGGCGCTTGACCGCCAGGTCTGCTGCCACCATTTCCGCCGCCACGACGGCGACTATTGCAGTACTTGCCCCAAATTGCCCCCCGCCGAGCGTATCGCGCGCATCGAGGCGGACGAGGCGGCAGCCTGAGTAAGGAGCCGGACATGACGGATATCGCCAGCCTGGCGCAGTTGCAGCAAGCGCTCAGCCCTCTGCACGCACGGGCCTATTTTGATGAAGCCCTCTTCGTGCGAGAACAGGAAATCCTGTTCCGACAATCTGCGTTATATGTCGGGCATGAGAAGAGCGTGCCCGAGCCGGGCGACTGGCGTCGCTTGCCGCAGGACGACGGCAGTCGCATCCTCGTGCGCAATGGAAATGAAGTGGCACTGCTGTCGAATGTCTGCCGCCATCGCCAGGCCGTCATGCTAGGCCCGATTGCAGGCGGCAAGGCCATGAAGGGCAATCTGTCAGTCACGGGAGGCAACATCGTCTGCCCGTTGCACCGCTGGACTTACGACGGCCAGGGCCGGATTCTAGGCGCCCCCCACTTTCCCAGTACGCCCTGCCTGAATCTGTCGCGCTTCCCCCTGCATAACTGCCATGGGCTACTGTTCGAAGGCCCACGCGATCCATTGAAAGACCTCGACGTGCTTTTCCGCCGACCCGAATTCGATTTCTCCGACTATGTGCTGGACCACGTCGAAGTACATCGATGCAATTACAACTGGAAGACTTTCATCGAAGTCTATCTGGAGGACTATCACGTGGGCCCTTTCCATCCGGGCCTTGGACGCTTTGTCACCTGCGCCGACCTGTCCTGGGAGTTCGGCGCGCAATACAGTCTCCAGAAGGTGGGCGTGCACGACTCACTGGAACAACCCGGTACCGAGGTCTATCGCGGCTGGCATGACAATCTCATGCGCTACCGGGGCGGGAGGACCCCGGATTTCGGAGCCATCTGGGTAACCTACTTCCCCACCCACATGATTGAGCTCTACCCGCATGTGCTGGTGCTCTCGACGCTCTATCCCAAGGGGCCGCAAGAGACTTTGAACATCGCGGAGTTCTACTATCCGGAGGAAATTGCGCTGTTCGAGCGTGATTTCGTACAGGCCCAACGCGCTGCCTACATGGAGACGGCGGTCGAAGACGATGAAATCGGTGAGCGCATGGACGCCGGACGCCTGGCGCTGCTGCGCCGCGGCGTTTCCGACAGCGGCCCCTATCAATCACCCATGGAAGACGGCATGTTGCATTTCCATGAGTGGTACCTGAGCAACATGGGAGAGCAGCTTGGTGACAGCGCCGCGCCGCATGTCGCATCGACCCAACGGCCCATGCCATTTCGCTCATGAAATAAAAGCGAATGAATTGCATTATCATTAACAGCTCATGCGGACCAGGCCTCCTCCGGCAACGCCAATGACACAACCGACGCTCCCCCCACCGCCCCGCACCCGATTCACGGTCTCGGACTTCAACCGCATGGGCGGGTCGGTCGGCTTCAATTACCGCTTGCCCGGCCAGGAAGGCGGGGGCGCCGGCATTGAGAACCTTTGCATCGCCGAGGGCCGTGTGGAGGAATGTGAGATCCGCCCCGGCATCACCCTGATCGTCTCCGACGTGCATGTGTATCATCATTACGAATCGACGTCCGTCATGACGCCGCGCTTTTCAGCCATCGTTATGCTCCAGGGCCAGGCCCGGGCTCGGCTGGACAAGCAGGACGACGTGCGCCTGGCCGCTCAGAGCGGCCTCAATGCGCTATATGGCGATACCGTCGCCATGACGGGCGTTCATCCGGCCGGCCAGCGTCTGCGCAGCGTCAATCTCTCCGTGACGGCCCCTGAAGCGGCCGACGATGAGTACACCAGCGAAATCATATGGAAACTCATGCAGTCCTCGGCGCCCAGGCTGCGCCGCTGGCCGGTGCCGCACCATTTGCTGCTATCCATTGAGCATCTGCTGGAATGCGACTGGGATCAACCTCTACGCAATATGGTGCGTGAAGGCGTGGGCACGCAACTGCTGGCCCACGCCTTGGCTGCGCTGCAACACGCCCCTGTGACCCACCGCGGCCTGACCCAGCGGGATCGCCAGCTTCTGGAGAGGGTGCGCGAGCGCCTGCACGAGGCGCCCGGCGAAGACCATACTCTGGATGACCTGGCGCGACTGGCCTGCATGAGTCCAAGCACGCTGCGTGCAAAGTTCCATGCCGTGTATCACCGTTCGGTATTCAGCTGGCTGCGCGAACGCCGCCTGGAGGTTGCCCGCGAACAATTGGCTCGGGGTTGGAGCGTACAGCAGGCGGCGCACTTCGTCGGCTACCGCCACGCGACCAATTTCGCCACGGCGTTTCGCGAACGCTACGGCGTCGCGCCCAGTCAACTCGGTTAGCGGCTGGTGCCTTGCGGCGGCAGGCATTGACATTGCGGCATTGACCATCCCATTCCTGTTGCCAGCTGGATCATCATGGAAGGCCGCTGCCCGCTCCGGGCGGCCTTGTCCATGGAGCCGCCATGAGCCGCGCCGCGTCGGCCCCCTCATATTCGCTCATGATGGTAATGCTGGGGCTGCTGTCCTGCGTCGCACCCGCCAGCATCGACGCCTACCTGCCAGCCTTCGGCGCGCTGCAACGCGAGTTCGGCGTACCCCAGGAAACCGTGCAACTCACGCTCGGCGTATACATGTTCTGCTATGCGGCGATGCTCTTGCTGCACGGAACACTGTCTGACTCTCTGGGCAGGCGTCGCGTTGTGCTGGGCGCCCTGGGCTTCTATGTTTGGGGCGCCCTGCTTGCCACGGCCGCACCCGGTTTTGGCTGGCTGCTGGCGGCCCGGGCCCTGCAGGGACTGTCCGCCGGCGCCGGGGTCGTGGTAGGACAGGCCATCATCCGCGATTGCTATCAGGGCGCAGCGGCACAACGCAGCATGTCTTATCTGATCCTGGTGTTCAATCTATCGCCCGCGCTCGCGCCCGTCATCGGAGGTCAATTGGCCGTCCATCATGGTTGGCGTTCGATCTTCTTCATGTTGGGGCTTCTGGCCGCCACTGCCCTGACCCTATGCGCCTGGCGCCTACCAGAAACGCTCGCGCCCGCCAAGCGCCAAACGCTCTCCTTGCGGGGTCTGGCCGCGGGCTATCGTGACGTGTTGCGCAATGGAAATTTCACCGCGCCCGGCCTGGCGTTCAGCCTGGTCTTCGCCGCACAGGGCCTGCTGATCGGTGCGGCGCCGGATTTCATCGCCAATGTGCTCGATCTGCCCGAAACCAACTTTGCCTATCTATTCGTCCCTCTGGTGGCCGGCGCGATGACCGGGGCCGCGATCGCGGCGCGGCATGCCGGACGTTGGCGCGATACACGGATCATCGGACTGGCCTATCTGCTCATGAACGGTAGTTGCCTCGCCTACGCCATCTATTTTTGGACCGCCTTGTCGCCGGCACTGCCCTGGGCGGTGCTGCCCCCCGCTTTATTCACCTGCGGATTGGCCATGTCGGTGCCTGCCATGACGTTGCACATCCTGGAGTCTGTGCCCGCGCTCTCCGGCACAGGGGCCTCGGTGCTGGGTTTCATGCAGATGCTGGCCTTTTCGATAGCCAGCGGCTGGGGCGTACCGCTGACCTATGGGCAGCCCTCGGTCCTGGCCCTGGCCATGCTGGCCTGCGTGACGGCAAGCGCGCTGGCCTGGGCGTGGTTGCAGCATTTATCGAGAATATCGGCCAAGGTCCAGGCACGCTGAACATCTTCGGCGTTTTCCATACGCACTCCGTCATCGCCGATACAACCGTCCGATTACAAAAAATAATAATTCCTATTCCCTTTAATTTCTTGCCGTCTTGCATCTGTCCCCATGCCAGATCCCGCTCACTTCTCCCCGGCGCATTCGCGCCGTTTGCGTTTCTTTGCCCACGTTCTGCACCTGCTCGGCGCACTCTTTACCCAGCACGCCCTGGCCCAGGAAGCGCGAACGGGGAACGATATCGCTCAGTTGCCCGCCATAAGCGTCACGGGTCGTGAGATTTCCGACCTCACCGAGGGTACAAACGCCTACACAACCGAGGCCATGAGCACGGCCACGGGCCTGACACTCTCGCCACGCGAAACACCACAATCCGTCAGTGTGGTCACCCGACAGCAGATCGAGGATCAGGGCCTCACCGACACCGGCGCCATCCTGGCGACCGCGCCAGGGATTTCCGTCACGCGCAGCGACAGCAACCGCTATTCATTCTCGGCCCGCGGCTTCACCATCGACAACTTCCAGTTTGACGGCCTGGTATCGCCCATCCTGAGCCAATGGAACTATGGTTCGACCGATATGGACGCCGCCATCTACGATCACGTGGAAATCGTACGTGGCGCCACAGGCCTGATGACAGGCTCGGGCAATCCTTCAGCCGCCGTGAACTTCGTGCGCAAGCGTCCCTTGCGTGAGTTCGCGGCTACGTTCAATGCGAGTGTCGGCAGCTGGGACTATGTGCGCGGCGATGCCGACATCTCCGTGCCCATCACGGAAGACGGCAGAATACGGTCACGCCTGGTGGCCGCCTACAGTCAGGGCGACAGCTATGTGCACTTTTTAGATACGCGCCGGCGCACATTCTATGGCGTGGTCAGCGCCGATCTGACGCCGGATACGGTGCTGACGACCAGCGTGGAGTACCAGCACAACCACAGCAACGGGTTTGGCAGCGGCTTTCCGCTGTTCTATAGCGACGGTTCGCGCACCGATTTCAACCGCTCGGTGGCCAACAACGCTCCCTGGGCCCGGCAGGATACCGAAGCCACCACCTATTTCGTGGACCTCACGCACCGCTTCACCAATGACTGGAAGCTGCGCGCGGCCTATAGCCACACTGATGGCCGCTATCTCATGAAACATGTGTACCGGGGCGGCTACCCCGATCGCCATACTGGCATCATCGCTGCCCCCCCTGCATTTTCCAACTACGACGGCAACCTCGATCGGGATGACATCCATTTGTCCTTGTCCGCTCCTTTCGAGGCCTTCGGCCTGCGCCACGAAGTTGCCCTGGGCTGGATGAGCATCGACAACCATAGCGACATCCAGCGATACGCAATGGTCGGACCGGCCCCAGCCATCGGCAGCTTCTTCGACTGGCGCCGCGCCCACATCCAAGAGCCCAGCTGGGCCGACACGCTGTCGCCCGCCGACGACGTGCGCACCAAGCAGACCGGCGCCTATCTGGTCGGCCGGTTTGCACTAGCCGAACCCCTGCACCTCATCGTGGGCGGCCGTTGGAGCGACTGGAAAACCAAACAGATGTATTTTGGCTCGCGCCGCGAATACAGGATCAAGAATCAGTTCACCCCCTATGCCGGTCTGACCTACGACATCAACGACACCTACACGGCGTACGCCAGCTATACGGAGATCTTCCAGCCGCAGAACGCGCGCGACACCAGCGGCGGCATTCTTCCTCCCATCAAAGGCAAGAGCTATGAGCTGGGTCTGAAGGCAGCCTATCTGGAGGGACGGCTCAATACCTCCGCCGCGCTCTTTCAGACGCGGCAGGATAACCTGGCCCAGGTCATCCCGGGCTCATCCATTCCGGGCTTTCCGAACATGCAGGCCTCACGTGCCGCCTCCGGCGCCAAGGTCGAGGGGATAGACCTGGAGGCCAGCGGCCAGATCCTGCCCGACTGGAACATCGGCGCCAGCTATACACACTTCACCACCAAGGACGCCAGCGGCAACCCCATCAACACCAATCATCCGCGCAGCCTGTTCAAGCTCTACACCACGTACCGCCTGCCGGGCGCCCTGCACCGGCTTACCGTGGGCGGCGGCGTTGACTGGCAAAGTCGCATGTACCAGGCCGCAGCCAGTCCGCGCGGCAATGTCGAAGTCGAACAGGACAGCTACGCACTCGTGAGCCTCATGGCGCGCTTCGACTTTAACAAAAAACTGTCGGCAACACTGAACGTGAACAATCTGTTCGACAAAAAGTACTACGATCAGATCGGCTTCTACAGCCAGGGTTGGTGGGGTGCGCCACGCAATGTAATGCTCAACTTGCGGGCGCAGTATTGAAGTGGTCCGGCCAGCCTGGAGGGCCCGACCCGCGATAGTGGATCGGTGACCAGATCAGGGCTGCCGAAATACCCGGGAAACCCCTGTAGAACCGAGCGTCTGCGGGGTTTTTCTTTCGCGTTTGGCCTCAGAACGCCACCGACGGATTGGCCGTCACGCCATGGTCCCAGGCGATGGGCGCGTCCGCCACCGTGAAGGCAGCACCCCCTGGCGATGCTGCGTGGCCGGCGCCGGCTTGCGTGGCGGCGCAAAAGCGCGGACACTGGCTGCGCCCCGATGGCCGCGAGGAAGAACATGGGTAATTTCGTGTCGGAGATCCTGTTTGGCTACACGACGCTCATCAGCATCATCAACCCGCTGGGCCTGGCCTTCGTCTTCCTGAACAAGACCGCCACGCTCACGCCCGAGGAACGCGCCCGGCTGGCCTACAGCGTGGCGCTCAACGCGATGTTCCTGCTGCTGGTGACGTTTTTCATCGGCGCCTACATCCTGCACTTGTTCGGCATTTCGCTGGAGGCGCTGCGCGTGGCGGGCGGCCTGTCGGTGGCCGTGTCCGGCTGGGCCATGCTCAACGCCCCGGAGCCGCACCCGCAGGCCCAGGCGCTGCAGCAGATCACGCCCAGCATGGCGCGCGAGATGGTGTTCTTCCCGCTCACCATGCCCCTGACCACCGGCCCGGGCACGGTCGCGGCGACCATCGCCCTGAGCGCCAACCGCACCAACGAATTGCGCGACTTCCTGCTGGCCAGCCTGGCGTCGGTCCTGATCACCATGGCGGTAGCCGCCACGGTATATCTCGCCTATAGCCGAGCCGGCACGCTGGCGCGCTACCTGGGCGCGGACGGCACCCGCATCGTCACCCGGGTATCGGCGTTCCTGCTGCTGTGCGTGGGCGTGCAGATCATGCTGACCGGGCTGGAGCAATTCCTGCGTCCGATCATCGGCCACGGCTGAAGCGGCGTCAGGCAGCCTGCCCGTCGGCCGCGGGGCGCTCGCCACAGGCGCCGACGCCGGCGTAAATGCGCTTGGGTCTCCAGATGCGGCAGGCATGATCCAGGTCCTTGCCCTGGTCCAGAAACCTGACGAATCCCATCGCCTGCTCTATCGACAGGAACTCATAGCGCCTGTCACCGTACCAGACCGATCGACCTTCACGCGTCGCGCCCACCTACCCGCCCCTGTGTGCAAAATAAGACGTGACATATATCACACTCTTGCGATGGGCCGCTTCCTGCCGCCAGGCGGCGATAACTCAGCTCGCCCTGCCGGGCGAACACTTCGAGAGAACCAGCGCATGCGCGCAAGGCCGGCGAAGGCGATGGACGCTACGTTGAAGCAGCCTGAAAAGCGGGAAATCGCGTATTGACAATTGTTGACAGCCGAACCGTAGAGGTTTCAAGCAAAACGCCGTAGCCTACGCTTGGTGGTGGGATCGACATCCCACCGGTAACGGAAACCCCTGCTCCGAAAAACAACATGCGACTTATCAGAACCGGAGGGATTGCGATGGCGAGGCTGGACAACGCCGACGCCACATCCATGACCGGGCGTCCGCCACTCATCATGAACGATCAGCGCAAGTCCTCGCGTGCCAGCTGCCGTGCCAGCGCCAATTACCTGCGCGCCGAAGCGGCCCTGCCCCGGCGCCGCTATCCGCAGCCGCCGGTATCCGGCGCCGCGACGCTGCAGGAACTGCAGGCGCAGGTCGACACGCTCGAGCTGGAAAATGCGCGGCTGCGCCGCCTGGCGCTGACCGACGACCTGACCGGGGCGTACAACCGGCGCTACTTCGCCACCATGCTGCGCGATGCGCTGCGCGAACGCGTGCGCGGCGGCGGGCTGGCGCTGTGCCTGTTCGATATCGACAATTTCAAGACCATCAACGACCGCCACGGCCACTTCGCGGGCGACTACCTGCTGCGCCGCGTGGCGCTGGCGGCGCGCCGCTGCATGCGCCGCACCAGCGACGACCTGTGCCGGGTGGGCGGCGACGAGTTCGCCGCGGTGCTGTCGGCGCCCAGCGCGTCGGCGGCGCTGGCGCAGGCCCAGCGCGTGCTCGACGCGATACGCGCCATTGCGCCGCTGGACACGCCGCACGGGCCGCGCCATGTCACGGCCACCTTCGGTCTGGCGTGGATCGCTCCCGGCGTCTCGTTGACCTGGGAGCAGGCCTACAGCGATGCGGACCGGGCGCTCTACCGGGCCAAGCAGGCCGGCAAGAATCGCCTGCACCTGATCGCCAGCCGCACGGCTGGCGCATAACGGCCCGCGGGCCGGTCAGCCTTCCTGGCTGATGACCGGCGGTTCGATCCAGAAAAAACGTTCGCCCTGGCGGATCATGCTGGCGACGCCTTCGGGCTCCACGCGGTAGTCGGTACCCATCAACGTCGCGCCGCCATCTTCATGGATATGAATGATGGCCAACGGATCGTTTTCCATGGTGTACCAGTAGTACCCGGGCTTGAGGTCGTGGGTCGTATTCATCATGCCTCGAGTATACAAACAAGACATGCACATGGCTTGACGCAGCGCAAGAGCGCCGGGAACAACGTTGCCTGGACGAAACGCCAGTGTCCCCAGGGGGCGATTGCGCGCATACTGCCACACATGACACCCGGCCCGCGTACGTCACCGCTCGTGTTCGCGAGCGCGTCGATACAAGCCATCAAGGCCGGCAAGCAGCGGCAGACGCGCCGGATCGTCAAGCCGCAGCCCCCGCCGGCCGCCACGCTTTGGTACTGCGACCCCGCGCACGCCGAACGCTGGATCGCCGCCACGGCTCGCCCGGATGACGCGACCCCCGCACAGACCGTATCGAAATGGCTGGTATGTCCCTACGGCAAGCCAGGCGACCTGATCGACCTGGCCCACGAATCGGGCCAGCCGTTCGGGCGGGCTATCCTCATGGGGGTGCGCATCCAGCGCCTGCAGGCCATCAACGAGGCCGACGCGGCGGCCGAAGGCTTCGCCGCCGCATCCCGGCTGGATGAATTCCTGCCGGAAACCCCGCCCCAGGCCGCGTTTGCGCTGGCCTGGTGCGAACGCTACGGCGCGCGCGCCTGGGCGGCCAACCCCTGGGTATGGGTGCTGGAATTCCGTCTGCTGAACCAGAACGGGCATTGATCCTCGTGGCGGGCAGGCCACGCAAGGTGTGGAAATGTAACCCCACCTGGGGCCCGCCTTGGCTCCCCCCGCGTTTCAACCCATTTCAAAGCCGCGCCCGCCCCAGCGGGATAAATTTGCCGCAACGCAGCAAACGCCGGCGTCCCGGACTGCGGGCGGTTGCGGATTGTCGCCATTGCGGGGGCTGTTTTCACAAATTTACGCGCAAAACAGCCGAGAATAGGCCCGTCGATTAGTCAACTTGGCTGCACGCGCAGCAAGGCAGGTGAAAAATGAAAAAGTGGTTCGTTGCTGCCGGCATCGGCGCTGCCGGACTCATGCTCTCCAGCGCCGCCCTGGCCCGTGTGGATATCGGGGTGTCGATCGGCATTCCGGGCGTGGTGTACCCGGCGCCCGTGTATGTGGCGCCCGCCCCGGTGTATGCCCCGCCGCCCGTGGTGCACTACCCGGCGCCGGTCTATGTGCGCCCGCAGGTGGTGTATCCGGCGCCCGTCTACTATGGCGGCCCCCGCTACTACAAGGGCCATCGGCACTATGACCGCGGCCATCGCGGCCACCGCGGCCATGGCCGCGGCCACTGGCGCGATTGACCGGCGATCGCCGCAAATCAATGAAAAAGCCGCCCGGATGGGCGGCCTTTTTTTTGCGGCACGGCTGGGTTCAGGCCTGTTCGGCCGGGACCTTGGCGGCTGGCGCGGCCGTCTGCCCCTCGGCGGGCTTGTCGCTGCGCATGGCGTCAAGCCAGCGGCGCGGCGCGCTGGAGGCCTTCCACCAGCCGTTATGCGGACGCGTGTGCGAATTCCGGTTCACCATTGAAACGTACTCCATTGATTCTTTCAAAGATCTGCTGGCTCGTTCGCTCGGCGTCCTCGCGGTCCTGGTAAGAAACCTGGCCCGGCACCGTCCAGCATTTCTCGGGCGCATTGCCGCCGACGCGGCGCGTGCAGATCTGCACGCTGTACTGATTGCCCTCTTCCTGAACGACGGTACACCTGACGCGAAAATCGCCAATCATTCGCGAAGTCATAAAACAGCTTCCTTTATTGAAATGAAGGGGACGTGTTGCCAGGCGATATTTTGCCGCAGATATGGCCCTGTTTATTGCCGGTACACATTTATTCACATCAACTTAGGCTGTTCTACGGAGATTACCTGCCAAAAGCGACAAATTTGTGGCTAACCCGGGAAAACCCCCGGCCGCGTTTGTACCAGTTGCGCGCCGTTGCAATACGCGCATGGCGGCCCGCCGAAATGAAAAACGGAACCCGCGGGTTCCGTTTCTGGTTCACGTGCGGCGCGGCCGTCTCAAGGTTCGAGAACGGTCAGGCCGCCCATGTAGGGCTGCAGCACTGCCGGCACCCGCACGCTGCCGTCGGCTTGCTGGCAGTTTTCCAGCACGGCCACCAGGGCGCGGCCCACGGCCAGCCCGGACCCATTGAGCGTATGCACGTATTCGGGCTTGTTCTGCGCGTTACGGAAGCGGGCCTGCATGCGGCGCGCCTGGAATGTTTCGCAGTTGGAAACCGAGGAGATCTCGCGCCAGGTATCCTGCGCCGGCAGCCAGACCTCCAGGTCGTAGGTCTTGGCCGAGCCGAAACCCATGTCGCCGGTGCACAGCAGCATGACGCGGTACGGCAGCTCCAGCAGCTGCAGTACGCGCTCGGCATGGCCGACCATTTCCTCGAGCGCCTCGTACGAATGCTCGGGATGGGCGATCTGCACCATCTCGACCTTGTCGAACTGGTGCTGGCGGATCATGCCGCGCGTATCGCGCCCGCCGCTGCCGGCTTCGGAGCGGAAGCACGGCGTATGCGCGGTCAGGCGCAGCGGCAGGTCGGCGCCGGCCACGATGGTCTCGCGCACCACGCTGGTCAGGGTGATTTCCGAGGTCGAGATCAGGTATTGGTCTTCGCGCGCCAGCGGGTTGCCCTGCTCGTCGACCTTGGGCTCGTCGTCGCCGCCGCCCTTGGTGACGAAGAACATGTCGTCCTTGAACTTGGGCAGTTGGCCGGTGCCGAACAAGGTCGAGCTGTTGACGATGTAGGGCGTGTAGCACTCGGTGTAGCCATGCGTGCCCGTCTGCAAGTCCAGCATGAACTGCGCCAGCGCGCGGTGCAGGCGCGCCATCTGGCCGCGCATGAAAGAAAAGCGCGCGCCCGACAGCCGTGCGGCCAGATCGAAATCCAGGCCCAGCGGCTCGCCCACCGCCACGTGATCCCGCACCTCGAAACCCAGCGCCGCAGGGTTGCCGCGCTCGTCGGCCGCGCCCGGCAGCCAACGCCGCACCTCGACGTTCTCGTCGCTGGACGCGCCCTGCGGCACGCTGGCGTGCGGCAGGTTGGGCACGGACATCAGCAGGTCGTTGAGTTGCGCCTGCGTCTGCGCCAGTTCGTCCTCGAGCGCCTTGAGCCGGGCCGGCAAGGCCTGCGACTCGGCCATCACGGCCTGCACTTCCGCTTCGGGCGCGCCTTTGCCCTTGAGCTGGCCGATCTGCTTGGCCAAGGCATTGCGGCGCGCCTGCTGCGACTCGGTTTCGGTCTGGACAGCCTTGCGGCGGGACTCCAGCTCGTTGAACCGGGCGATGTCGAAATCGACGCCACGGCTCTTGAGGCGGTCGACGACGGTTTGCAGGTCTTTGCGCAGCAGTATCGGATCTAGCATGGTGTGTCAGTAAGGGTTGGCATTCACGGCGGCGGCGGTCGCGCCGCTACCGTTTCCTGGCGCGTTCCTGGGCGTCAAGCTCATCCAGGAATGCCAGCTTCTGCTGGATTTTAGCCTCCAGCCCCCGGTCGGTCGGCCGGTAGAAGGTGGGATTGAGGCCGTCGGGGAAATATTGCTCGTCCGCGGCATAGGCATGCGGCTGGTCGTGGGCATAGCGATATGCCTTGCCATGGCCGAGCTGCTTCATCAGCTTGGTGGGCGCATTGCGCAGATGCAAGGGCACCGGCGCGCTGCCATGCTCGGCCGCGAACTTGCGCGCGGCGTTGTACGCGTTGTAGACCGCATTGGACTTGGCCGCACAGGCCATGTAGACCACCGCCTGCGCCAGCGCCAGCTCGCCTTCGGGCGAACCCAGGCGTTCGTAGATGTCGGCGCCGTTGACGGCCAGCTCGGTGGCGCGCGGATCGGCCAGGCCGATATCCTCGATCGCCATGCGCACCAGGCGGCGCGCCAGGTACTTGGGATCGGCGCCGCCGTCGAGCATGCGGGCCAGCCAGTACAGCGCTGCGTCCGGGTCGGAGCCACGCACCGACTTGTGCAGCGCGCTGATCTGGTCGTAGAAGGCGTCGCCCCCCTTGTCGAAACGGCGCAGGTTCTGCGACAGCGAGGTTTCCAGCCAGGCCGCGTCGACGCTGTCGCGCCCGGCGGCCTGGGCGGACTCGGCCACCACCTCGACCGCGCTGATCAGGCGGCGCGCATCGCCGTCGGCCCAGGCCGCCAATTGCTCGCGCGCCTCGGCCTCGAAGCGGATCTGCTGCCCGTCCTCCAGGCCCTCGTTGAGCGCGGCGACGGCGCGGTCGACCAGCTGCATCAACTCCTCGGCCGACAGCGACTGCAGCACGTAGACGCGCGCCCGCGACAGCAGCGCCGAGTTGACCTCGAAGGAAGGGTTCTCGGTGGTGGCGCCGATGAAGGTGAACAGGCCGCTTTCCACATACGGCAGAAAGGCGTCCTGCTGCGATTTGTTGAAGCGATGCACCTCGTCGACGAACAGGATCGTGCGGCGCCCCTGCCCTTGCGCGACCTGGGCGGTCACCACTGCGTCGCGAATGTCCTTGACGCCGCCCAGCACGGCCGAAATGGCGATGAACTGCGCATCGAAGCCGTCTGCCATCAGGCGCGCGAGGGTGGTCTTGCCCACGCCGGGCGGGCCCCAGAAGATCATCGAATGCGGCCGCCCGGAGTCGAACGCGACGCGCAGCGGTTTGTCCGGCCCCAGCAGATGCGACTGCCCGACCACATCGGACAGCGTACGGGGCCGCAGGCGTTCGGCCAGCGGCACATAGGGCCGATGGGCCGGATCGGAGGCGAACAGGTCGTTGCTCATGGACAGCAGGAAAAAAACACGGGCGGATCCAACGCGCATTACACCATGCGGCGGCCTTGGCCCGCAGGATTGCCCTGCGCGCGACGCAGAGCGTCGCGGCCCTACATCTTCACCACGTCCACTCCCTGGGGCGGGGTGAACTGGAATTCGGAGGCCGGCACGGCGCCGGGCAGCAGGTTGGACAGCTCGACGCGCGTGGTCTGCCCGAAGGCGTCGACCAGTTCGATGCGCGCGGGCTGGTTGTCGCGCAAGCCGATATCGACCTGCGAGAAACCCGCGTCGGCGTTGCGCGGCTTGGCGCGCAGCCATTGCAGGCCGTCGCGGTCGGGCAGCGCGCTGACGGCAAACGCCTGGCCCAGCTGGCCCGCGCCGAACAGGATGGCGGCGGGCGACGTGCCGATGGCCTGATCGACCTGGCGCACGGTGACCTGCGCCAGGTCCGGGTCGTACTGGAAAACCTGCTTGCCATCGGACACGATGAGTTGCTCGTACGGCAGCTGGACGGCCCACTTGAACTTGCCCGGGCGCTGGAACGCGAAAGTGCCGCTTTGCGCGGGCTGGGTGGCGCCCTGCGGGCTGACGGTCGATTGCTTGAACGAGCCGGTGGCGCCCTTGACGGTGGCCACGAAGGTGTCGAGCTGCTCCTGGGCCGTGGCGGCCCAGGCCGGCGCGGCGGCCAGGGCCGCCACGGCGAAAACGGCAAGCGCGCCGGCGGCGCGGCGGATCATGTGCATCAGGCTTCCTCTCGGGCCGGCACCAGGATTTCCCGGTTGCCGTTGGATTGCATGGGCGACACCATACCCGCCTGCTCCATCTGTTCGAGTAACCGTGCGGCACGGTTGTAACCAATACGCAGATGGCGCTGCACCAGCGAGATCGAGGCGCGGCGGTGCTTGAGCACCACTTCGCAGGCCTGGTCGTACATCGGATCGGACTCCGCGTCGCCCATGCCGGTGACCGAGCTCAGGCCATCGCCGGTCTCGCCTTCGCTGCCTTCGAGCAGGCCATCGATATAGTTGGGCTCGCCCTGCGCCTTGAGCGCCTCGACGACGCGGTGCACCTCGTCGTCGTGCACGAACGCGCCGTGCACCCGCACCGGCAGGCCGGTGCCCGGCGGCATGTACAGCATGTCGCCCTGGCCCAGCAGGGTTTCGGCGCCCATCTGGTCCAGGATGGTGCGCGAGTCGATCTTGGAAGACACCTGGAAGGCGATGCGGGTCGGGATGTTGGCCTTGATCAGGCCGGTGATCACGTCCACGCTGGGGCGCTGGGTGGCCAGCACCAGGTGGATGCCCGCGGCGCGGGCCTTCTGCGCCAGCCGGGCGATCAGCTCCTCGATCTTCTTGCCCACCACCATCATCAGGTCGGCCAGCTCGTCGATCACCACCACGATATGCGGCAACGCCTGCAGCGGCTCGGGCGCGTCCGGCGTCAGCGAGAACGGATTGGGAATGGGCTCTTCGCGCTTGATGGCGTCGCGAATCTTGCTGTTGTAGCCGGCCAGGTTGCGCACGCCCATCTTGCTCATCAGGCGATAGCGCTTTTCCATCTCGCCCACGCACCAGTTCAGCGCGTTGGCGGCATGGCGCATGTCGGTGACCACCGGCGCCAGCAGGTGGGGAATGCCTTCGTAGACGCTCATCTCGAGCATCTTCGGGTCGATCAGGATCAGCCGGGTATGGCTGGCGTCGGCCTTGTAGAGCAGCGACAGGATCATGGCGTTGATGCCGACCGACTTGCCCGAGCCGGTGGTGCCGGCCACCAGCAAGTGCGGCATCTTGGCCAGGTCGGCCACCACCGGGTTGCCGGCGATGTCCTTGCCCAGCGCCATGGTCAGCACCGAATGGCTGGCATGGTAGGTCTGCGAGCCGAGGATTTCCGACAGCTTGACCATCTGGCGGCGCGGGTTGGGCAGCTCCAGGCCCATCAGGTTCTTGCCCGGGATGGTTTCCACCACGCGGATGCTGACCAGGCTGAGCGCGCGCGCCAGATCCTTGGCCAGGTTGACGATCTGGCTGCCTTTCACGCCCGTGGCGGGCTCGATCTCGTAGCGCGTGATCACCGGGCCGGCCTGCGCCGCCACCACGACCACGGAAACGCCGAAATCGGCCAGTTTCTTCTCGATCAGGCGCGAGGTGAATTCGATCGTCTCGGCGGAAACGGTTTCCTGGTTCTGCAGGGGAGGATCCAGCAGCCCGATGGCCGGCAGGTCGCTCTCGCCGGCCGGCGGCGCGAACAGGCTTTGCTGCTTTTCCTTCTCGGCGCGATCCGAGCGCGGCACCACGGTAATGGCGGGCTCGATGCGCACGGGCTGCTCGTGCACCAGCTTTTCCTGCTTGGCCACCACCTGCTCGGTACGGACCGCCTTGGCGACCTCGCCGACCTTGCGGTCCTCGCGCGCGGCGTACGAATCGCGCACGCGCCGCACCAGGCCTTCGAGCCAGCTGCCGACCCGTTCGGCGATCTGCAGCCACGAAAACGAGAAGAACAGGCTCAGGCCGACCGCCAGCAGCACCAGCAGGGCCAGGGTGCCGCCGGTAAAGCCCACGCCGCGCGACAGCCAGCCGGCCAGCATCTGGCCGATCACGCCGCCGGCGCCGCTTTCGCCGTCGGTGCCGCCGGGCAGGTGCATGCCCCAGCTGTACAGGCGCAGCGCCTCGATGCCCAGCGAACCGGTCAGCAGGAGCACGAAGCCGATGCCCTCTTCCCAGTGCACGCGCGGCAAGGCGTCGGGCTGCTTGCCGCTGGTGACGCGCAGGTTGCTGGCCAGGCGGCGGTAGCCGGCGCGCACGCGGTGCAGCAGCAGCACGACCCACCACCAGGCGGAAAATCCGAACAGGTACAGCAGGATATCGGCGAGATAGGCGCCCAGCGTGCCGCCGCCGTTGTGGATGGCGTCACCGGAAACAGAATGTGACCAACCAGGGTCGGCCGGGCTCCAGGTGGCAAGCACCAGGGTCAGCCAGGCGGCCAGCGCGGCGAACAGGATCCAGCGGGCCTCCCTGAGGAGCGCGGAGATGCGCGCTTGAAAGGGAGACGGCCCGTTGCGGGTGTTGCGCGAGGCGCGCGGAGTAGCATTCGAAATACGCGGCATGCGGCTCATTATAATTGGGCGTTATCCTAAAGATACCTGCCATGTCTACGCCTAAACACGCCAAAGTCCTGATTCTGGGTTCCGGCCCCGCCGGTTACACCGCTGCCGTCTATGCGGCGCGCGCCAATCTCAGCCCCGCGCTCATCACCGGCCTGGCCCAGGGCGGCCAGCTGATGACCACCACGGAAGTCGACAACTGGCCCGCCGACGTGCAGGGCGTGCAGGGCCCCGACCTGATGCAGCGCTTCCTGCAGCACGCCGAGCGCTTCAACACCGAAATCCTGTTCGACCATATCGCCAAGGTCGACCTCTCCAGGCGTCCGTTCACCCTGACCGGCGACACCGGCAACCTGTACACCTGCGACGCGCTCATCATCGCGACCGGCGCCTCGGCCAAGTACCTGGGGCTGCCCAGCGAGCAGGCCTTCATGGGCCGCGGCGTATCGGGCTGCGCCACCTGCGACGGCTTTTTCTACCGCAACAAGGACGTCGTCGTGATCGGCGGCGGCAATACGGCGGTCGAAGAGGCGCTGTACCTGTCCAACATCTGCCGCAAGGTGACCCTGATCCACCGGCGCGACAAGTTCCGCGCCGAACCCATCCTGGTCGACAAGCTGATGGACAAGGTCGCCAATGGCAACATGGAACTGAAGCTGTTCCACACCCTGGACGAGGTGCTCGGCGACGATAGCGGCGTCACCGGCGTGCGCATCCGCAGCACCGAGACCGACGCCACCGAGGACCTGGACGTGGCCGGCTGCTTCGTCGCCATCGGCCATCAGCCCAATACCGGCATCTTCGAAGGCCAGCTCGAGATGAAGGACGGCTACATCATCACCAAGAGCGGCCTGTCGGGCATGGCCACCATGACCTCGGTGCCGGGCGTGTTCGCCGCCGGCGACGTGCAGGACCACGTATACCGCCAGGCCATCACCAGCGCCGGCACCGGCTGCATGGCGGCCCTGGACGCTCAGCGGTGGCTGGAGAATGCGGGGCAATAAGACGGGGCTGGCCGACCTGAAACGGCTGCACGAGCAAGTGCGCGAGACCCGGGCGCGGGCCGAGGCCGCCGAGCGCGAAGCGGCGGCCCGCGCGTCGGCCGCCGCCCCCGAGGCCGACGTCGCCGCGTTCCGGCGCGCGGTCCAGGCCGCCACGCCGCTCAAGCCCTCGGGCCGGCTCGCCAACCGCCGTCCCGATGCCACGCCGGCCACGGCCGCGGCCGTGGCGTCGCGCCGGGCCGCCGCGCTGGGCGAGGCGGCGCCGCGCGCCGATGCCGGCGTCTCCGATGCCAGCGATATCGGCGCCTTGCTGACCGACGGCGGCACGGCCTACGTGCGCGCCGGCGTCGCGCCCGACACCGCGCGCAACCTCAAGCGCGGCCAGTGGCGGGTGGGCGCCGAGCTCGACCTGCATGGCCTGCGCGTCGAACAGGCCCGCCATGCGGTGCTGTCGTTCCTGGACGAATGCCTCGAACACGGCATCCGCTGCGTGCGCATCGTGCACGGCAAAGGCTACGGCTCGCAGGGGCTGGAACCGGTGCTCAAGGACAAGGCCCGCACCTGGCTGGTGCAGAAGGCCGACGTCCTGGCGTTTTCCGAAGCGCCGGAGCGCGGCGGCGGCGCCGGCGCGCTGCTGGTGCTGCTGCGCCAGGCCGAAGCCGGAGGCAGGCCATGAACAGCTGGATCCATCTGTCGGTGGCCATCGTGGCCGAAATCATCGCCACCAGCGCCCTGAAAAGCTCGGAGGGCTTCACCCGCCTGCTCCCCTCGCTGGTCACCGTGGCGGGCTACGCGATCGCGTTCTACTTCCTGGCCCTCACGCTGCGGGTCATCCCGGTGGGGGTCGCCTACGCCATCTGGTCCGGCGTGGGCATCGTGCTGATCTCGCTGGTTGGCGCGCTGTTGTTCAAGCAGCACCTGGACCTGCCCGCCATCATCGGCATCGCGCTGATCCTGGCGGGCGTGGTGGTCATGAACGTGTTCTCGAAGTCCGTCGGCCACTGAAGGCGCGGCCGCGCTAGCGGCCGCCGGGCTCGCGCAGATAGTCGACCAGGGCCTCGGTGGCGGAGTCCGGGCGCGGCGTGAGCAACGACACCACGATAATCGTCAGGAACGCCATCGGCGCGCCGAACACGCCGGCGGCCACCGGCTGGATGCCCCACCACAGGTCCACCGGCTCGGCGCGCGTCACGCCGAACACCCATTCGCGCAGCCACGGATGGGTGTGCGCCATGTAGGCGAAGGTGGCGGCCAGCCCGGCAAACATGCCCAGCGTGGCGCCCCATTTGTTGGCGCGCCGCCAGAACACCCCCATCACCAGCGCGGGGAAGAACGACGACGCCGCGAACGAGAACGCCGCCGACACCATGAACAGGATGTCGGCCGGCTTGCGCGCGGCCACCCAGGCCGCGCCGAACGCGACCAGCAGCAGCAGGATCTTGGACACCATCACCCGCCGGCCGGCCGACATGCGCGGCGACACGACGCGGTACCAGGTATCGTGAGACAGCGAATTCGACAGCGTCAGCAGCAGCCCGTCGGCGGTGGACAGCGCCGCGGCCAGCCCGCCGGCGGCCACCAGGCCGGACACGACGTAGGGCAGCCCGCCGATCTCCGGCATGGCCAGCACCACCACATCGGCCCCCATGCTGATTTCGCCCAGCTGCACGATGCCGTCGCGGTTGACGTCGAGCACGTCCAGCAAATGGATGTCGACCGCGCTCCAGGCGTGCACCCACGATGGCAGGCTGAGGAAACTGGTGCCGACCACCTGCGTGTACACCTCGTACTTGACCAGCAGGGCCAGCGCCGGCGCCATGAAATACAGCAGGAGGATGAACAGCAGCGACCAGCACACCGAGCGGCGCGCCTCGCCCACCGATGGCGTGGTGTATGAGCGCATCAGTATGTGCGGCATGCCGGCCGTGCCCAGCATCAGGCACAGCACCAGCGCCAGGAAGTTGATGCGCATGTTCTCGCGCTCGCGCGGATCCTCGGCCGGAAACGGCTCCGCGTGCGGCACCGGCGGGGTGGCGCGCGCCTCGAAGGCGGCGCGCGCCTGCGACCAGAGCGTGCGCGCCTCCTCCACCGTGGCCGGGTAGCTGGCCAGCTCGCGCTCCAGCGAGCGGATCTCCACCATGGGCGCGTCGCTGGCGTTCAGTTGCGCCAGGCGGCCGCGCAGCCGGTCTTTCTCGTGCGCCAGCGAGTCGGGCAAGGCCCGCAGGCGCTCGTCCATCTCGTCGGCGCGGCTGCGCCACAACTGCCGCACCGCCCGCTCGCCCGGGTCGTGGGCCAGATAGACTTCCTTTTCGGTGATCTCCTGCAGCACCGTGCCGGCCGACAATTGCGGCACCGGCATGCCGGTATGCTTGACCGACAGCCAGACCACCGGCACCAGGTAGGCGATCACCAGGATGATGTACTGGCCGACCTGGGTCCACGTCACCGCGCGCATCCCGCCCAGGAACGAGCACACCAGCATGCCGCCCAGGGCCACGAAGATGCCCAGCTCGAACGAGATGCCGGTCAGGCGGGTGGTGATGATGCCCACGCCGTAGATTTGCGCCACCAGGTAGGTGAACGAGCACAGGATGGCGCAGAACACCCCCGCCAGGCGCGGCAGCTTGCCGCCGTAGCGCGCGCCCAGGTAATCGGGAATGGTGTACTGGCCGAATTTGCGCAGATAGGGCGCCAGCAGCAGCGCCACCAGCACATAGCCGCCCGTCCAGCCCATGATGTAGGCCAGCCCGCCGTAGCCGGTCAGGTACAGCGTGCCCGCCACGCCGATGAACGACGCCACGGACATCCAGTCGGCCGCCGTCGCCATGCCGTTGTAGAAGGCCGGCACGCGCCGGCCCGCGACGTAGTATTCGACCTGGTCGGAAGTCCGGCACACGATGCCGATGCAGGCGTACAGGCTGACCGTCACCAGCAGGAACACATAGCCGATCCAGCTGCGGGCCATGCCCATGAGCTCGGCCAGCGCCAGCAGCAGCACCAGCAGGATGAAGCCCAGCGTATACAGCGTGTAGATACGGCGCAGGCGCTGTTCGAATTCCTGGGGGGTATTGCCGGTAAAGGGCATCAGTCGTCCCGCCGGGTGCGCGAGCGGGCATCGAACCGGTTCATGACCAGCGCATAGATCACGATGAGGATCAAATAGGCCAGCGGGGCGCCATAGGCAGCCATCCAGAACGAGAAGGGCCAGCCGATGAAGTCGAAGGCAAGCTGGCGCGCGAAATAGGCCGGCACGAAGGTCAGCCCGGCCCAGCAGGCCAGCAGCAGCACGATCAGCCGCACATTGCGGCGCCAGTATGGCGCGGGGGACGGCTCGGATTTGACGCGGGATTCCGGCATGGCTTACCTGAATATCGCGAAACGCAGCACTTGAAAAGCCCTTCGTGCCGGTCGGCCTGTCAGCGACGGCTTTTTAAGCGACAACGGCTGGCCCGTGAGGTGCCAGCCGTTGTGCGTTTTGCTTTTTTTTGGGTACTGCTTCGCTTTCTATTTGTATACCGGTGCCGCCGGTTATGCCCATGCAGGGCTTTGTCTCCTCACCTGCATGGGACGAGATTCTGCACCATAAGCGGGCCGGCAACACTAGGGGAATGCCCTAAGAAGGCGCACGCATATGCATATAAAACGCACCAATATGGTGCAAAAAACCGTTTTCTGAGGCTTACATCGCCGATTTTCGCCAATTTTCGGTGAATTCGCCATCGAAATTGCCAAACGTGCACTTGTTTTTTTAAAAAGCGGTGAATCCACCAGCGCCCCACACGTGTGCATGGACGCCCGGCCGGCAAGGGGTTTTTTACGCCGCGTTTACGCCCAGCCTCGGAACATTTACCCCGTTTTTATCCGCCGATCCGTAACCTGCCAGCGTCCGCCGGTGCTCCGTGCACAACGCACCACCGGCCCAACCCCGCGGCCCCGCGCCCAAGGAGAACGCTACATGGATCTGGTTTACCTGGCCGTCTTTGCCGCCATGGCGGCCCTGACCGGCACGCAACTGCGCCTGTGCGCCCGACTGTTCGCGAGAGGCCGCCCATGACCGCGCTTTACTGGCTCGGCGGCCTGACGGCCGCGCTGCTCTTCGCCTACCTGGCCTACGCGCTGTTCAATCCGGAGAAATTCTGATGAACGCCGATTTCCTCGGTTTGCTGCTGCTGTACCTGGCGATCCTGCTGTGCGCCGCGCCGCTGCTCGGGCGCCACATCCGCCAGGCCATGAACGGCGAGCGCACCTGGCTCACCGCCTGGGGCCAGCCACTGGAGCGCGGACTCTACCGCCTGGCGGGGGTGGACCCCGCCGCCGAAATGGACTGGCGCCGCTATGCCGTGGCCATGCTGGTCTTCAACGTGCTGGGAGTGCTGGCCGTCTACGCCCTGCAACGCCTCCAGGGTTGGTTGCCGCTCAATCCCGCCGGGCTGCCGGGCGTCGCGCCCGACTCGGCGCTCAATACGGCCATCAGCTTCGTGACCAACACCAACTGGCAGGGCTACGCCGGCGAAAGCACGATGAGCTACCTGACGCAGATGCTGGCGCTGACGGTGCAGAACTTCGTTTCGGCCGCCACCGGCATCGCCGTGCTGATCGCCCTGGTACGCGGACTGGCCCGCCACAGCGCCGCCACGCTGGGCAATTTCTGGGCCGACCTGGTGCGCGCCACGCTGTACGTGCTGCTGCCGCTGTCGTTCATCCTGGCGCTGGCGCTGGTCAGCCAGGGCGTGGTGCAGAACCTGGACCCGTACGTCGAAGCGCAAACCGTGCAGGCGCAGCAGTACGAGACCGCGCGGCTGGACGCGCAGGGCCAGCCCATGACCGGACCAGCCGGCCAACCCCTGACCGACACCGTCGTCACCCGCGTGCAGACCCTGCCCATGGGCCCGGTCGCCTCGCAAGAGGCCATCAAGCTGCTGGGAACCAACGGCGGCGGCTTTTTCAACGCCAATTCCGCCCACCCGTACGAAAACCCCAACGCCTGGTCCAACCTGCTGGAAATGCTGGCGATTCTCCTGATCCCGGCGGCGCTGTGCTGGACCTTCGGCGAGATGGTCGGCAGCCGCCGGCAAGGCGTCGCCATCCTGGCGGCCATGACGGTGCTGTTTGCCGGATTCGCCGCCAGCGCGGCGTATTTCGAGCAGCAGCCCACGCCTGCCCTGCGCCAGGCCGAAGCGGCGCTGCTGGCCGACGGCGGCAATCTCGAAGGCAAGGAAGCCCGCTTCGGCGTGGCCGCCACGGCGCTGTTCGCCACCGTCACCACCGCGGCCTCGTGCGGCGCGGTCAATGGCATGCACGATTCATTCAGCGCCCTGGGCGGCGTCACGCCGCTGTTGCAGATGCAGCTGGGCGAGGTGATCTACGGCGGCGTGGGCTCGGGCCTGTACGGCATGCTGGCCTTCGCCATTCTCGCGGTGTTCATCGCCGGGCTGATGATAGGCCGCACGCCCGAGTACCTGGGCAAGAAGATCGAAGCCCTGGACATGCAGATGGTGGCCCTCGTGATCCTGGCCACGCCGGCGCTGGTGCTGGCGGGCACGGCCGTCGCCGTGCTGGCCGATGCGGGCAGGGCGGGCGTGCTCAATCCCGGCGCGCATGGTTTCTCGGAAATCCTGTACGCCATGTCGTCGGCCGCCAACAACAATGGCAGCGCGTTCGCCGGACTGTCGGCCAACACCCCTTTCTACAACGTCCTGCTGGGCCTGGCCATGTGGTTCGGCCGCTACACCATCATCGTCGCCATCCTGGCGCTGGCCGGCTCGCTGGCCGCCAAGCCGCGGCTGCCGGCCAGCGTCGGCGGCATGCCGACCACCGGCCCGCTGTTCGTCGCGCTGCTGGTCGGCGCCGTGCTGCTGGTCGGCGCCCTGACCTATGTGCCGGCGCTGGCGCTGGGCCCGGTGGCCGAACACCTGCAACCCTGACGCTTCCGAACCGAGAACGCTCCATGGCCAACTCCCCTACCCCCCTGTCCGCCCAGGCCGGCCTGCCGGCTGCAAGCCCCTCCCTGCCGGCGGCCACGCCGCATCGCGCGTTCGGCCTGTGGTCGCGCGCGCTGGCCGGCCCCGCCCTGCGCGACACCCTGCGCAAACTGTCGCCGGCCGCCCAGTTGCGCAACCCCGTCATGTTCGTCGTCTACGCCGGCAGCATCCTGACCACCCTGTTGTGGCTGCTGGCCCTGGCCGGCCTGGCCGAGGCCCCCGCGGGCTTCATCCTCGCCGTCGCGGCCGGCCTCTGGTTCACCGTGCTGTTCGCCAACTTCGCCGAGGCATTGGCCGAGGGGCGCGGCAGGCAGCAGGCCGCCGCCCTGCGCGGCTTGCGCACCACCATCGAGGCGCGGGTGCTGACAGGCTTTCGCGATAGCGACGCCGCCGCAGCACTGCCGCCGTACTGGCGCTCGCGCGCCACCTCGCGCCCCTCGGGCGCGCTGCGCAGGGACGACGTGGTCCTGATCGAAGCGGGCGAAACCGTGCCGGGCGACGGGCAGGTGATCGCCGGCATCGCCTCGGTCGACGAAAGCGCCATCACCGGCGAATCGGCGCCGGTGATCCGCGCGGCCGGCAGCGATTTCTGCTCGGTCACCGGCGGCACGCGCGTCCTGTCCGACTGGATCTTCGTGCGCATCGCGGCCGACCCTGGCGACAGCTTCCTCGACCGCATGATCGCCATGGTGGAAAGCGCCCGCCGCCAGAAAACCCCCAATGAGCTGGCGCTGACCATCCTGCTGGTGGGCCTGACGCTGGTGTTCCTGCTGGTCGTGGCCAGTCTGCTGCCGTTCTCGATGTACGCGGTGTCCGCCTCGGGCGCGGGGCAGGCTGTGTCGATCACCGTGCTGGTGGCCCTGCTGGTCTGCCTGATCCCCACCACCATCGGCGGCCTGCTGTCGGCCATCGGCGTGGCGGGCATGAGCCGCATGATGCGGGCCAACGTCATCGCCACCTCGGGGCGCGCGATCGAGGCGGCCGGCGATGTCAGCGTCCTGCTGCTGGACAAGACCGGCACGATCACGTTCGGCAATCGCCAGGCCGCGGCCTTCGTCCCCGCGCCGGGGGTATCCCCGGCGGTGCTGGCCGAGGCCGCGCGGCTGGCGTCGCTGGCCGACGAAACGCCCGAGGGCCGCAGCATCGTCGCCCTGGCCGAGCGCATCCTGGACACCCGCAGCGAGGCGCCCGCCGGCGCGCGCTTCGTGCCGTTCTCCGCCCAGTCGCGCATGAGCGGCGTGGACCTCGACGGCCGCCTTATCCGCAAGGGAGCGGCCGACGCCCTGGCACGCTGGCTGGGCGAAGGACAGGGCGGCCTGCCCGCCGCCGTGGCGCGCGACGTGGACGACGTGGCTCGCCGCGGCAGCACGCCCCTGGTGGTCGCCGAAGGCGGGCAGGCGCTGGGCGTGATCGAGCTCAAGGACATCGTCAAGCCCGGGATCCAGCCGCGCTTTGCCGCGTTGCGCCGCATGGGCATCAAGACGGTCATGATCACCGGCGACAACGCCCTGACCGCGGCCGCCATCGCCGCCGAGGCCGGCGTGGACGACTTCCTGGCCGAAGCCACCCCGCAAGCCAAGCTGGAACTGATCCGCGCCTGCCAGGCCGACGGCCATCTGGTGGCCATGACGGGCGACGGCACCAACGATGCGCCGGCGCTGGCCCAGGCCGACGTGGCGGTCGCCATGAACTCCGGCACGCAGGCCGCCAAGGAGGCCGGCAACATGGTGGACCTGGACTCCAACCCCACCAAGCTGATCGAAATCGTCGAAATCGGCAAGCAGATGCTGATGACGCGCGGCGCGCTCACCACCTTCAGCGTCGCCAACGACGTCGCCAAGTACTTCGCCATCATTCCCGCGGCATTCATGGCGGTGTACCCGCAGCTGGCGCAACTCAATGTGATGGGCCTGGCCACCCCCGCCTCGGCCATTCTTTCGGCCGTCATTTTCAACGCCCTGATCATCGTGGCCCTGATTCCGCTGGCGCTCAAGGGCGTGCGCTACCGCCCGCTCGGCGCGGCGGTGCTGCTGCGCCGCAACCTGCTGGTCTATGGACTGGGCGGGCTGCTGGCGCCCTTTGCCGGCATCAAACTGATCGACATGGCGCTGGCCGCCCTGGGCTGGACCTGACAAAAGGAGCATGACCATGCACCCTCCGCTTCCCCCCGCCGGGCGCCCCCTGCGCGCCGCCCTGGTGATCTTCCTGGCGCTGTCCGTGCTGGTCGGACTGCTTTATCCGCTGGCCACCACCGGCGTGGCCCGCCTGCTGTGGCCCTTCCAGGCCGGCGGCTCGCTGCTCGAGCAGGACGGCCGCGTGGTCGGCTCGGCGCTGATCGGCCAGTCGTTCACCGATCCGCGCTATTTCTGGGGCCGGCCATCGGCCACCGCGCCCATGCCCTACAACGCCGCCGCCTCGGGCGGATCGAACCTGGGCCCCGCCAACCCGGCGCTGGCGCAGGCCGTCCGGGCGCGCATCGCCGCCTTGCGGGCGGCCGATCCCGGCAATCCGGCGCCGATTCCGGTGGATCTCGCCACCGCTTCGGGCAGCGGCCTGGATCCGCACATCAGCCCGGCGGCGGCCGGCTACCAGGCCGCCCGCGTGGCGCGCGCCCGCGGCCTGCCCACCGCCACGGTGGAGCAGCTCATCGCCCGGCACACGGAACGCCCGGTGCCGGACATCCTGGGCGAACCGGTCGTCAATGTGCTGGCCCTCAACCTGGCGCTGGACCGCCTGCGCTGAAGCGGCGCGCGTATAGTATGCGTGCCGCCTGCGCGCGACCCTTCCCGACGCGACACACCCACCCCATGGCCGACCCCGGCAACGACCGCCTCGACCCCGACCGCCTGCTCCAGACCCTGGAGCAGGCGCAGTCCGACGCCCGGCGCGGGCGGCTGCGCATCTACTTCGGCGCCTGCGCCGGCGTAGGCAAGACCTATGCCATGCTGGCCGCGGCGCGCGCCCAGGCCGCGCAGGGCGTGGATGTCGTGGCGGGGCTGGTCGAAACCCACGGCCGCGCCGACACCGCCGCGCTGCTCGATACGCTGCCGGCCCTGCCCCTGCAGACGCTCGACTTCCAGGGACGCCGCCTGCGCGAATTCGACCTGCAGGCCGCCGTGGCGCGCCGGCCCCGCCTGCTGCTGCTCGACGAACTGGCGCACACCAACGCGCCCGGGGCGCGCCACGCCAAGCGCTGGCAGGACGTCGAGGAACTGCTGGCGGCCGGCATCGACGTCTGGACCACCCTCAACGTCCAGCACCTGGAAAGCCTGAACGAGGCGGTCGGCGGCATCACCGGAGTGCGCGTGCGCGAAACCGTGCCAGACTCGGTATTCGATGCCGCCGACGAGATCATCCTGGTGGACCTGTCGGCCGACGAATTGCTGCGCCGCCTGCGCGAGGGCCGGGTCTATGTGCCGGAACAGGCCCGCCACGCCAGCCGGCACTTCTTCCGCAAGGGCAATCTGATCGCCCTGCGCGAACTGGCGCTGCGCCGCACCGCCGAACACGTCGACGACGATGTGCGCGCGTACCGCCACGAACGCGCGATCGAGCCGGTCTGGCGCACGCGCGAGGCCGTGGTCGCCTGTATCGACGCCGACCCGCATGCCGAGCATGTGCTGCGCAGCGCGCACCGGCTGGCCCAGCAACTGGACTGCGAGTGGCATGCCATCACCATCGAGGCGCCGCGGGTCGCGCCCCTGCCGCGCGCCGGCCGGGCGCGGCTGGACCAGGCGCTGGCGCTGGCCGAGACGCTGGGCGCGCATGTCGAGACCGTGGCCGGCACCGACATGGTCGACGCCGCGACCCGCTACATGCGCCGCCACAACATCACCAAGGCCGTGGTCGGACGCGACGCGTGGCGCCGCCGCGGCCTGTCGGGCCTGCTGGATGCCGCCCTGACGCCGGGCCGGCTGCTGCGCCGGCGCAGCTTCGCCGATGCCCTGGCGTCGGCCTGCCCGGAAGCGGACATCGTGCGGGTCGGCGCGCCGTCGGCGGCCACGGCCGCGCCACGGCGCGACCCGCGTTCGTGGCGCAACGCTTCCGCGCCCGCCGGCCACGCCGCCGCCGGCGCCTATCTGTGGGCCCTGGCCTATTGCGCGGCGGCCACCCTGGCCTCGCGCCTGGCCTTTCCGGCTCTGCACCAGACCAATATCGTCATGATCTTCCTGCTGGCGGTCGTGGCGGCGGCCCTGCGCCACGGACGCGGGCCGGCGGCGCTGGCCTCGGTGGTCAGCGTCGCGCTGTTCGATTTCTTCTTCGTGCAGCCATTGGCCTCGTTCGCCGTCTCGGACGTGCAGTACCTGCTGACGTTCGCGGTCCTGCTGACGGTCGGGCTGCTGATCGGCCAGCTGACCGCCGGCTTGCGCCAGCAGGCCCGGGCCGCCGCCAGGCGCGAGGCCGATGCGCGCGGCCTTTACGAATTCGCGCGGGAGCTGTCCGCGGCCCTGCAGCCGGAGCAAATCGCCGGCGCGGCCTCGGCATTCCTGAACGCCGCGTTCGGCGCCCGCGGCGCCCTCTACATACTGGGCCTGGACGACCGGCTGCGGCTGGCGCCCGGCGCTGGCGACGCGGCGCTCGAACCCGCGCTGGCGCAATGGGCCTTCGACCACGGCCAGGCCTGCGGCGCCGGCACCGACACCCTGTCGAACAGCCCCGTGCTGTACCTGCCCCTGCGCGCGCCCATGCGGGTGCGCGGCGTGCTGGCCCTGCACCACGCCGGCCCGCCGCTCTACAGCGCGGCGCCGGCGCGCCGCCAGCTCGACGCCTACGCCACCCTGATCGCCATCGCCATCGAACGGCTGCACTATGTGGAAGTCGCCCAGCAGGCGCTGCTCAGTATCGAATCCGAACGCCTGCGCAACGCCCTGCTGGCGGCGGTCTCGCACGATCTGCGCACGCCGCTGACCAGCTTGCTCGGCATGGCCGAGACCCTGCAGCGCTCGCCCGCCGCCATGACGCCGGCCGCGCTCGAAACCGTGGCCGCCATGCAGGACCAGGCGCGGCGCATGCACGCGCTGGTCGTCAACCTGCTGGACATGGCGCGGCTGCAAAGCCACGATGCGCCGCTGCGGCGCCAATGGCAATCGGTCGAGGAACTGGTGGGCTCGGCCCTGGCGGCCATGAACGCCGCGCTGCAGGATCGCCCCGTCACGGTCGCGCCGCTTTCTGCCCTGCCGCTGGTGGAATGCGATGGCATCCTGATCGAACGGGTGCTGTGCAACCTGCTGGAAAATGCCGCCAAATACACGCCGCCCGGCAGTGCCATCCACATCGACGCCCTGGCCGACGCCCATACCCTGCAGGTACGGGTGGCCGATGACGGGGCGGGCGTCGCGCAGGCCGACCGCCAGCGGATCTTCGAGAAATTCGCGCGCGGCCAGCGCGAGTCGGCCACCCCCGGCGCAGGCCTCGGGCTGGCGGTATGCCGCGCCATCCTGGACGCCCACCAGGGCCGCATCTGGGTCGAGCCGGCCCGGCGCCTGCGCGGCGCCTGCTTCGTCTTCGCGCTGCCGCTGACCCCGCCGCCGGCCGTGCCCCCCGAACCCGCCTGACCCGCCATGCCCGATTACCGCCCCACCGTACTGATCGTCGAGGACGATGCCCATATCCGCCGCTTCGTGCGCAGCGCGCTCGAAGCCGAAGGCTGCGAGGTCCACGAGACCGACACCGTGAGACGGGGGCTGATCGAGGCCGGCACGCGCCAGCCCGATGCCGTGGTGCTGGACCTGGGCCTGCCCGACGAGGATGGCATGGCGCTGTTGCGCGAACTGCGCGGCTGGACCGAACTGCCGGTGCTGGTGTTGTCGGCGCGCAGCAGCGAAGGCGACAAGATCGCTGCCCTGGATGCCGGCGCCGACGACTACCTGACCAAGCCGTTCGGCGTCGGCGAACTGCTGGCGCGCCTGCGCGTGCTGTTGCGCCGGCACGCCCGCGGCGGCGCCGGCAATGCCGCGCAGGCCGGTTTCGGCGACGTGCAGATCGACCTGGCCCGGCGCGTCGTCACCCGCGCGGGCGAGCACGTACACCTCACCCAGATCGAATACCGGCTGCTGGCCGCGCTGGTGGCATCGCGCGGCAAGGTCATGACGCACCGCGAACTGCTGCGCGAGGTATGGGGGCCGTCCCATGTGGAAAGCCACCATTACCTGCGCATCTACATGGGCCACCTGCGGCAGAAGCTGGAAGCCGATCCGGCCCGGCCGCGCTACCTGCTGACGGAAATCGGCGTGGGCTACCGCTACGCGGGCGAATAGCCGCCCAGCTAGGCTGCGCGCGGCGCGCGCGGCGCGGTCAGCGCCAGCAGCAGCACCAGCGTGGCACTGTAGATGGGCACGCTGCGCATGTTGCGGAACATCATCTCGGTCAGGCTGAAAGCGCAATAACCGAGGCAGAACAACAGGCCGATCTGCGCGCCCGTCCGTATGACGCGGTCGTCGCTGGCCATGCGGCGCAGGAACACCCAGGCCGGCGCGAGATACAGCAACAGGATGCTCAGCAGGCCGAGCAGGCCGTAGCCGGCCATGGCCGCCATGAAATCATTGTGGGGTTCGCCGTACCCGCTGGCGACCTCCGGCGTGACCACGCCCCGGTCGCGCAGCTTGGCCAGCTCGGCACGGAAATTGCGCGGCCCCACCCCCAGCACCGGCGCCTCCTGGAAGATCATCCACGAGGCATGCCACAGCTGCAGGCGTATGCCCACGGACGTATTGCGATCGTTCTGCACGGTATAGCGCTGTAGATCCGTCAGGATCTTGTGCATCCGGTTTCCCTGCGAGGACAGCATCACCCCCGCCAGCACCGCCAGCGCCGCGACCAGCACCAGGCCCACGGCCAGTTTCCTGCGCAGGCTCCAGACACGGCGGGACATGAGGAACACCAGCCCGAAAACCGGCAGCAGCATCCAGCTGCTGCGCGTCTCCGATACATGGGCCGCATACACCGCGGCGCATGCCGCCCCCACCTTCAACAGCGCTTCCAGGCCGGGCCAGGGCGTCAGCCGCCAGCCCAGCGTCAACAGCGAGGCGAAACCGAAGAACAGCGTCAGATTGGCGAAGGCCACGGCGTTGTACTCGGCGCCGTAGAAGCTGACCTGCATGCGCCCGCCGTACCAGCCGACGATGACATAAAGCATGATCGCGCCGGCATAGGCGCTGAACAGCAGGCTCCACTGGATCTGTTGCAGCCATGGGCGCGGCACGCACAGCAGTACCCAGAACAGGGGAAGCGCCAGCGCGAACCGCAGCAGTTTCTCGAACTCGGAACCGCTCCAGATACCGAGGTAGGCGTTGGTGACCAGCATCGACAGCAAGGGCACCGCCAGCACCGCGCCGGGCCAGGCCAGGTCGCGCCAGGACGGCTGTGCGCGGCCACGGCCGGCGTAGACCATGATTGCGAGCGACGTCAGTACGGCTAGCGTGTAGAACACGGCGACGCCCCCGCCTTTGCTGACCAGCGCCAGCGCAGGTATCAACAGGGCAAGAACGGCGAAGATTTTCAATTGGACAACAGGCATGGCATCAAGAGCAGAAAAACAGGGGACGCTTTCATATCGGGCACTGAGCGCCGCAGCAGTGTAGAAGCAAATACCGGACCGGCCTCAACCCGAAACGGAATCCCACATCCACCTAGGACCGTTGAGCGCGGCGCCAGTGCACCATCGCCTCAGATTTTTCCCCAAGGCACCCCCACGGGCTGCCGCCGGTCGTCCGCCTGCAGCTTGTGGAATGCCGACATGACGCGGCGCGGCGAGAGCCACTCGCGCCACAGGCGATCGCGCCAGCGGCCTCCGGGAATCAGGGCCGGGTAGACGATGCGCGAGGTCGACCAGGCCGGCCGCCAGGCGCGCGTGCGGGTGGGCCTGCCGGTCAGCGACAGGGTGGGCACGCCCACGTTGGAAGCCAGGTGGCCGATGCCGGACTCGTTGCCGATGAACCAGCCCGAGGCATGGATGAAGCCCGCCACCTCGGACAGGGAGGGAAACTGGGGCAGATGCAGGCCATGGTCCAGCACCCAGCTCCACTCGGCCCGCTCGTGCGGCGCGACGATGTAGTTCGGCTCGTAGCCCTCGTGCAGCAGGCGCAGCCCCAGCTCCTTGAAATGGCGCGGCGCCCAGCACCGCTGGGCCCCCGTCGACGTGGGATGCAGCGCCACCCGGCGCGGATGGCTGCGGTGCGGCTGCACCTGCGGCGGCGGCCGCAAGCCGTTATCGGCGCCGGCCTGCGCCAGCCCCAGTTGCTCGCGACAGAAATCGCGGATCTGGAACAGCTTCACGAAGCCGCGCCCGGTAATCGCCACATGCGCGTCGTAATAGAAATAGTTCGGCTGGTGCGCATGCAGCGCGTAGGGCCAGCCCACATGCATCTGGGCCGCGCAATCGTAGCCGGGCAGCACCTGGCCGGCCTGCTCCTCGGACAGCGATGGGCGGATATCCAGGCCCGGGAACCAGTCGCGCAAGCCGTGGATATAGTCGCCGAAGATGCTGACTTCGCGGCCGTGCGCGGCCAGGTTGCGGGCCATGTTCATCATCAGCAGCGTGTCGCCCAGCCGTGGCGCCATCAGCAGCGCCACACGGCGTGCGCCGGCCAGGCCGCGCAGCGCGGCCGCCTTGTCGTAGGGGGGCATATCGGAAGCAGGTTTAGCCATGTTCTCTATCGTCCGAGCCAACGTCCCCCGGATAAAATTTGAAACGCAAAACTGGAAATTTTACAACGAAAAGTTACATACCTATGGGCCTGGCAGGGTCATGCCGGCCCCGGATGGCCGTTGCCCATTCGGCAAAAAACCCGCTACCCCCATAGGGGCGCGGGTTTCTCGGCTGATGCGGCTGAAGCCTTACAGCAATTACATATTGTCGATCATGACCTGACCGAAGCCCGAGCACGACACCTGGGTGGCGCCTTCGAGCAGACGGGCGAAGTCATAGGTGACCTTCTTGGACAGGATGGATTTCTCCATGCTGGCGATGATCAGGTCGGCGGCCTCGGTCCAGCCCATGTGGCGCAGCATCATTTCGGCCGACAGGATTTCGGAACCGGGGTTCACGTAGTCCTTGCCCGCGTACTTCGGCGCGGTGCCGTGGGTGGCTTCGAACATGGCCACGGAATCCGACAGGTTGGCGCCCGGGGCAATGCCGATGCCGCCCACTTGCGCGGCCAGCGCGTCGGAGATGTAGTCGCCGTTCAGGTTCAGCGTGGCGATCACGTCGTATTCGGCCGGACGCAGCAGGATCTGCTGCAGGAAGGCGTCGGCGATCGAATCCTTGACGATGATCTCGCGACCCGTCTTGGGATTCTTGAACTTGCACCACGGGCCGCCGTCGATCGGCTGCGCGCCGAACTCGTTCTGGGCCAGGGCGTAGCCCCAGTCGCGGAAGCCGCCTTCCGTGAACTTCATGATGTTGCCCTTGTGGACCAGGGTCACCGAGGCGCGGTCATTGTCGATGGCGTACTGCAGCGCCTTGCGCACCAGGCGCTCGGTGCCTTCGCGCGAAACCGGCTTGATGCCGATCGACGAGGTGTTCGGGAAGCGGATCTTGGTCACGCCCAGCTTGGTCTGCAGGTACTGGATCAGGTCCTTGGCCTGCTCGGACTCGGCCATGTACTCGATGCCCGCGTAGATGTCTTCCGAGTTCTCGCGGAAGATGACCATGTCGGTCTTCTCGGGCTCGCGCACCGGCGAGGGCACGCCCTTGAAGTAGCGCACCGGGCGCAGGCAGACATACAGGTCCAGCTGCTGGCGCAGCGCCACGTTCAGCGAACGGATGCCGCCGCCGACCGGCGTGGTCAGCGGACCCTTGATCGACACCACGTAGTCCTTGACGGCGTCGAGGGTTTCCTCGGGCAGCCAGACGTCCGGGCCGTAGACCTTGGTGGCCTTCTCGCCGGCGTAGACTTCCATCCAGTGGATCTTGCGCTTGCCCGCATAGGCCTTCTGCACGGCCGCGTCGACGACCTTGATCATCACCGGCGTGATGTCGGCGCCCGTACCGTCACCCTCGATGACCGGAATGATGACCTGATCGGGCACATTCAGCGAGTAATCGGCGTTGACCGTGATTTTTTGGCCCCCAGTGGGAACCTTGATATGTTGATAGGACATGAATGCTCCAGTTGCTCCGGGTGGTTTTTACCGCTCGCCTGACCGTGTTTCTGCCGGAGATGCACGTTTGTAACCACGCAAAGCAACCCGGGCCGGATGGCGGACAACCTCCAATTCTATATCGCATTGGCCCGGCGCGCCCGGCAGGGGGTCCGGCAGGCGGTAAAATGGCCTATCCTTCCCGCCTGTCTTTGAAGCGCCGATGTTCAATCCTTCCCGCGACCAGGTTCGCGAATTCTTTATCGAAACCTGGCGCAAGCACCGCGCCACCGAGGTCCTGACCCCGCTCGAATCCATGGCGCTGGACTGGATCCTCGAACATCCCGAGTACCACGGCGACCTCGAAAGCCCCGAGGCCATGACCGCCGAGTACCCGGTCGAGCACGGCCGCACCAACCCGTTCCTGCACCTGTCCATGCACCTGGCGATCGCCGAGCAGTTGTCGATCGACCATCCGCGCGGCATCCGCGCGGCGTACCAGCGCCTGGTCGGCCGCGGCGACGCGCACCAGGCCGCCCATGAAATCATGGAATGCCTGGGCCAGGTGGTATGGGAGGCTCAACGCCTGGGTACGCCGCTCGACAGCGACGCCTACATCGAGCTGATCCGCCAGCGCGCCGAGCGCTAGAAAAGGAAAAGCCCCCGGATCGGGGGCTTGCCCGGCGCCGCCGGCACCGCTTACTGGCGCACGCCCAGGTCGCTGGGCTGCGCCGCCAGCCAGGCCGCGACGTTGCGGATGTCCTGGTCCGACAGCTGCGCCGCGAACGCGCCCATGATCGGGTTCTTGCGCACGTTGGCCGTGGCCGCGCTGCCCGCGGCGCCACGCTTGTAGGCCTTGAGCGCATGCGCCAGGTAATCGGCATGCTGGCCGGCCAGCACCGGATACTCCGGCTGGACGCTGGTCTTGGCGTCGGCGCCGTGGCAGGACGCGCAATTGAACTTGTCGAACACGGCCTTGCCGGCCACCACATCCTGGGCCTGCGCCGAGACGCCGGCGGTCGCCAGAACTATGCCCGCAAGGGCAAACGTAAAGCGTTTCATGGTCTGCCCCGATTACTTGAGAGATGAGTAGTAGGCCGCCAGGTCGGCGATGTCCTGGTCGGACAGGCTGCCGGCCACCGCGTCCATCGTCGGATGGCTGCGCGCGCCCTTCCTGTACTCATTGAGCGCCGCTTCGATGTACTTGGCATTCTGGCCAGCGATCATCGGAACGTGATAAAGCTCGGGGAACGAGGCCTTGTAGCCCGGGATGCCGTGGCAGCCTATGCACATCGACACCTTGTCACGGGCGTTCTGCGCGTTGCCGACCGGCGCCGCGTCGGCCGCGGCCGCCGGACCGGCGATCGCACAGGACGCCAATACTGCCAGCACGGAAACCGTGCGCGTCATCGAAATTCGCAACTTCATAATGGCTCTTGTATGGCTGAATACGAAAGGAGAACTTCTTCTTCAAGACACCGGGTAAAAATCCCTAGCCGGTCGCAAAACCCTGCGATTGTACGATAATTGCCGCAAGACCATTCCTTATCATGCCTCGGCGCTGTCGCGCCTCATTGACTGCCACTCCATGCCCACGTCCGCGTCCTCCTCTTCCGCCCCCGCCCAATCGGCCCGTTTCGAAGGTACCGACCGCTACGTCGCCACCGACGACCTGAAGCTGGCCGTCAACGCCGCGCTGACGCTGCAGCGCCCCCTCTTGATCAAGGGCGAGCCCGGCACGGGCAAGACGATGCTGGCCGAGGAAGTGGCGCGCGCGCTGGACCGCCCGCTGCTGCAATGGCACATCAAGTCCACCACCAAGGCGCACCAGGGCCTGTACGAATACGACGCGGTCTCGCGCCTGCGCGATTCGCAGCTGGGCGACGAGAAGGTCCGCGACATCCGCAACTACATCGTGCAGGGCACGCTGTGGCAGGCCTTCGAGGCGCCCGAACCGGTCGTCCTGCTGATCGACGAGATCGACAAGGCCGACATCGAATTCCCCAATGACCTGCTGCGCGAGCTCGACCGCAT
The DNA here is from genome assembly GCF_900636925.1 of Bordetella bronchiseptica. Taxonomy (NCBI): domain Bacteria; kingdom Pseudomonadati; phylum Pseudomonadota; class Betaproteobacteria; order Burkholderiales; family Alcaligenaceae; genus Bordetella; species Bordetella bronchiseptica. The sequence goes on along the minus strand of NZ_LR134326.1, from coordinate 1,142,059 downwards.
GGAATTCCATGTCTACGAGACGCGCCAGACCGTGCAGGCGCGGCACCGCCCGCTGGTCATCATCACCTCCAACAACGAGAAAGACCTGCCCGACGCCTTTCTGCGGCGCTGCTTTTTCCACTACATCCGCTTTCCGGACCGCGACACCATGCGCGATATCGTCGGCGTGCACTACCCCGACATCCGCCAGGACGTGCTGCGCGCCGCGCTCGATACCTTCTTCGCGCTGCGCGAAGCGCCGGGCCTGAAGAAAAAGCCGTCGACCTCCGAGCTGCTGGACTGGCTGCGCCTGCTGCTGGCCGAGGCGATCCCGGCCGCCGAGATCGACGCCCACGCGGCCACCGCCGTGCCGGTGCTGGCCGGGGCGCTGCTCAAGAACGAGCAGGACGTGCATCTGCTGGAGCGCCTGGGCGCCATGGCGCGCGGCGCCCAGCGCCGCTGACGCCACGCCAGGCCCTGCCCCATGCTGATCGATTTCTTCTATCATCTGCGCGCCCACAAGCTGCCGGTGTCGGTGCAGGAGTACCTGACCCTGCTCGAGGCGCTGCGCCAGCGCCTGATGGCGCCCACGCTCGACGATTTCTACTTCCTGGCGCGCACCGCGCTGGTCAAGGACGAAAGCCTCTACGACCGCTATGACGCCGCGTTCGGCGCCTACTATCGCGGCATCGCCGCCGCCCTGCCCGCCGACCGCGACATCCCGCTGGACTGGCTGATCAAGGAATTCGAGAAAACCCTCACGCCCGAAGAAAAGGCCGCCATCGAAGCGCACGGCTGGGACAAGCTGATGGAACTGTTCAAGCAACGCCTCGAGGAACAGCAGGAAAGGCACGCGGGCGGCAGCAAGTGGATCGGCACCGGCGGCACCTCGCCGTTCGGCAACGGCGGCTATCACCCGGAAGGCATCCGCGTCGGCGGCGATTCGGCCGGCAACCGCACCGCGGTCAAGGTGTGGGACATGCGCCAGTTCCGCGACTACGACGACCAGCTCGAACTGGGCACGCGCAACTTCAAGGTCGCGCTGCGGCGCCTGCGCCGTTTCGCGCGCCAGGGCGCCGACCTGGAACTGGACCTGGACGACACCATCGCCAGCACGGCGCGCAACGCCGGCCACCTCGACCTGCGGCTGGTGCCCGAGCGCCGCAATACCGTCAAGGTGCTGATGCTGCTGGACGTGGGCGGCAGCATGGACGACCACATCGCGCGCGTGGAGGAACTGTTTTCGGCCGCGCGCAGCGAGTTCCGCCACCTCGACGTCTATTACTTCCACAACTGCCCGTACGAAAACCTCTGGCAGAACAACCGCCGGCGCCAGAACGAGCGCTTCGAAACCTGGGACGTCCTGCGCAAGTACAACGCCGACTGGCGCCTGATCATCGTCGGCGACGCCACCATGAGCCCGTACGAAATCCTGCAGCCCGGGGGCTCGGTCGAGCACTACAACAAGGAGGCCGGCGCGGTCTGGCTGCGCCGGCTGCTCGACGCCTGGCCCAAGGCCGCCTGGCTCAACCCCGAGCCCACCGCGTCCTGGCGCTATAGGCAGTCGATCGCCCTGCTGCGCGACATCATGCAGGACCGCATGTACCCGGTCACCGTGGCGGGCCTGGAACAGGCCATGCGCCAGCTGTCCAAATAGCGTTCAGCCGTCGACCGGCCGCAGGGGCGTGTCGAGCGTCAGCTGATAGAACGCCAGGTCGAGCCAGCGCCCGAACTTGAATCCGGCCTGCGTGATCGTGCCGGCGTGCACGAACCCCAGCTTGCGGTGCAGCGCGACGCTGCCGGCGTTGGTGGCGTCGATCCCGCCCACCAGCACGTGGACCTGCTGCAGGCGGGCCCGCTCGATCAGCGCCCGCAGCAAGGCTTCGCCCAGCCCGCGGCCGCGATAGCGGCGGTCCACGTACACCGAGTGCTCGACCGAGTACTTGTACGCCGGCCAGGCGCGAAACGTGCCGTAGCTGGCGAACCCCATCAGCACGCCCGCCGCGTCCTCGAAGCCCACTACCGGGAAGCCGCCCTGGCGCTTGGCCTGGAACCAGGCCTCCATCGAAGCCAGCGCGCGCGGCTGGTAGTCGTACAGCGCCGTCGACGTCAGGATGGCGTCGTTGAAGATATCCAGGATGGCCGCCGCGTGGCGGTCATGCGTGCAGTCGACCAGCGTGGCGCCGGTCGGGGCGGGGGAAGGCGTGGCGTTCATGCCGGCATTGTAGCCAGCCGAGCGCCCCGCCCGCCGCTCAGGCCACGCGGCTTTGCGCCTGCCGCGTCGCCGCCAGGGCCACGGCTCCCGGACAGCGGCGCCAGGCGATTTCATCGCCGTCCATGTCCAGGTCGAACAGATCATTGACGGCGGGCCAGGGGTGGCCATGCTCCTGCGCGCCCTCCATCTCAAGCACGTGCCCGGCGAATCCGCACGGCACGCCAGCGCACTCCGCGAAGTAGCGCTGTGCATCGACATCCACCACATAAGTAGTCAGGTCATGGCCCAGGATGGCCACAAAACGGCCGTCATCGCTGGCATAAGCGTAGCGAAAGCGCCCTTTGATGACGTCGCCCGACAGGGAATTGCCAAGCAACTGGGACAGGGCGCGCGTGACGATATCGGTCAGCATGAATCGATCCTCCGGAGTGAGCGCCGGCGTCGGGCCGGCTGCGAAGGCGCGAGCAAACAAGCGCCGGCACAGCGCACGGAAGGCGGAGTGGGGGCGAAGGACGGGAAGCCAGGAAAGGCTGTCGCGCATCCCGTCAGACTAGGGGAAACCATATCGGACATTTAGCTTACACCCGTGCCAGCCCTGTCTTCAAATCACTCCCCCGTCCCCATAATCCATGCCGTGCCGCAGCATGGCGGCGCGGCCAGCCGGCTCCGCGCGCGTCCCGGCCCGGGTGAACCAATCGAAACGTATACACTCCAACGGATTCCGCTAGTTTCGAGGTCATCCCCATGCGCCTGCCGCTTCTGTCGCGCCGCCTGAATGCATTGTTAGTGTCGTCGTTCCTGGCTTTCCAGGCCGGCGCCGCGTCGCTCCCCGCGGGCGTCTCGGAAGTGTCCTCGATCGAGGGCATTACCGAATACCGCCTGGCCAACGGCCTGCGCGTGCTGCTGGCGCCCGACGCGTCCAAGCCCACCACCACGGTCAACATGACGTACCTGGTGGGATCGCGCAACGAGAACTACGGCCAGACCGGCATGGCCCACCTGCTCGAGCACATGCTGTTCAAGGGCACGCCCGCCATCCGCAACGCGCTGGGCGAGTTCTCGCGCCGCGGCCTGCAGGCCAACGGCTCCACCTCGTCGGATCGCACCAATTACTTCGCCAGCTTCGCGGCCAATCCCGAAACCCTCAAGTGGTACCTGGGCTGGCAGGCCGACGCCATGGTCAACTCGCTGATCGCCAGGGAAGACCTCGACTCCGAGATGACCGTGGTCCGCAACGAGATGGAAAGCGGCGAGAACAACCCGTTCCGCGTGCTCATGCAGAAGATGCAGGCCGCCGCCTACCAGTGGCACAACTACGGCAAGAGCACCATCGGCGCGCGCAGCGACGTCGAGAACGTGGACATCGCGCAATTGCGCGCCTTCTACCACGAGTATTACCAGCCCGACAACGCCGTGCTGATCGTCGCGGGCAAGTTCGATCCGCAGACGGCCCTGGCCGATATCCAGTCCTCGCTGGGCAAGCTGCCCAAGCCCAAGCGCACCCTGCCGCCCGAATACACCGTGGAGCCGGTCCAGGACGGCGAGCGCTCGGTGACGCTGCGCCGCGCCGGCGGCACCCCGCTGGTGGCCGCCATGTACCACCTGCCCGCCGCCGGCAGCCCCGATTTCGTCGGGCTGGACCTGGCCGCCACCATCCTGGCCGACACGCCGTCGGGCCGCCTGTACCACGCGCTGGTCCCCACCAAGCTGGCGTCGGGCGTATTCGGCTTCACCATGGACCAGCTCGACCCCGGCCTGGCCATGTTCGGCGCCCAGCTGCAACCCGGCATGGACCAGGACAAGGCGCTGCAGACCCTGACCGCCACGCTCGAATCCCTGTCCAGCAAACCGTTCAGCCAGGAGGAACTGGAGCGCGCCCGCAGCAAGTGGCTGACCGCCTGGCAGCAGACCTATGCCGATCCGGAGAAGGTCGGCGTGGCCCTGTCGGAAGCCATTGCCTCGGGCGACTGGCGCCTGTTCTTCCTGCAGCGCGACCGCGTGCGCGAGGCCAAGCTGGACGACGTGCAGCGCGCCGCCGTCGCCTACCTGGTGCGCAGCAATCGCACCGAAGGCCGCTACATTCCCACCGAAAAGCCGCAGCGCGCGCCGCTGGCGCAGCGCGCCGACCTGGCGGCCGTCTTCAAGGACTACAAGGGCGACCCGAACTTCAAGGCCGTCGAGGCCTTCGATCCGTCGCCAGCCAATATCGACAAGCGCACCCTGCGGCGCACGCTCGACCTGCCCAACGGCCAGGTCGAACTGGCCTTGCTGCCCAAGGCCACGCGCGGCGACCGCGTGCAGGCCGAACTGCTGATCCAGTTCGGCGACGCCGAAGCGCTGCGCGGCCAGCGCGTGGCGCTGGCCGCCGCGGCCGCCCTGCTCGACCGCGGCACCGACAAGCTGTCGCGCCAGGCCATCCAGGACCGCCTGGACCAGCTGCAGGCCGAAGCCGCCATCAATGGCAGCGGCACCAACCTGGTGGTCAACATCTCCACGCTCGGCAAGAACCTGCCCGACGTGATGGCGCTGGTGCTGGATGTGGTGCGCAACGCCAGCTTCCCGCAGGACCAGGTCGAGGAATACAAGCGCCAGGCCATCACCATGGTGCAGGACGCGATGACCGACCCGACCGCGCTGGCCTCGCGCGCCCTGGCACGCCACAACAATCCGTGGCCGGCCGACGACGTGCGGTATGTGCCCACCTTCGACGAAGCCCTGGAGCAGCTGCGCAGCCTGTCGCGCGACGACCTGGCCACGGTCAGCGGCAAGCTGTACGGCGCCGGCCGGATCAAGTTCTCGGCCGTGGGCGAATTCGATCCCGCCGCGGTCGAGGCCGTGCTGCGCAAGGGCCTGGACGGCTGGCGCAGCGCACCCGCCTATACCCGCCTGCCGGATCCCTACCGCGCCGTGCCCGCGCAGCAATTCGACATCGCCACGCCCGACAAGGCCAACGCCTTCTACATCTCGCGCATGCCGCTGCAGCTGCAGGACACCAACGCCGACTACCCCGCCCTGTACCTGGCCAACTTCCTGCTCGGCACCTCGGAAACCTCGCGCCTGTGGCACCGCGTGCGCGAAACCGAAGGCCTGTCGTACAACGTGCGCAGCAACCTGTCGGTGTCGTCGTACGAGCCGTCCGCGAACTGGACGATCTACGCCATCTACGCGCCGCAGAACCGGGCACGCCTGGAAAAGGCCATCTCGGAAGAGCTGGCCCGCGCCCTCAAGGACGGCTTCACGGACCAGGAGGTCCGCGACGGCGTCGTGGCGCTGCTGAACTACCGCAACCTGGCGCGCGCCCAGGATGACGTGCTGGCCGATACCTGGGTGAACTACATGCAGACCGGCCGCAGCTTCCAGTGGTCGGCCGACATGGACCGCAAACTCGAGGCGCTCACGCCCGACCAGGTCAACGCCGCGCTGCGCAAGTATCTCAAGCCCGAGGCGTTCAGCACCGCCGTGGCGGGGGATTTCACCAAGAAATCCGCCCCTTGAGGGGCCGCATGGGGACTGGCGCAGGCTGACTTCCAGCCTGCCCCCCGGTGGAAACTGACATCCGCGACAGAGTGTGCCTGTCCCCGCTGGGACAGGCACACTGCTCTACGCCATGAACGGCTGACTGCCAGGACGGTACCGCCCCCAGCGGGACAGGCGCCGCATGCGTCAGCTGAAGAACTCCTTGACGCGGTCGGTCCAGGACTTGCTCTGCGGCGAATGGCGGTCGCCGCCGTCGTTGAGCGAAGCCTCGAACTGGCGCAGGATGGCCTTCTGCTCGTCGCTCAGGCGCACCGGCGTCTCGACCACCACGTGGCAATAGAGGTCGCCCGGATAACTGCCGCGCACCCCGCGGATGCCCTTGGCGCGCAGGCGGAAGGTCTTGCCCGACTGCGTGCCTTCCGGAATCGAGATCTCGGCCTTGCCGCCCAGGGTCGGCACCTGCAGCTCGCCGCCCAGCGCCGCCGTGGTGAACGGGATGGTCAGCTCGCAGTGCAGATCGTCGCCATCGCGCTGGAAGATCTTGTGCTGCTTGATATGGATCTCGACATACAGGTCGCCCGGCGGGCCGCCGTTGATGCCGGGCTCGCCGTTGCCGCTGGAGCGGATGCGCATGCCGTCGTCGATGCCGGCCGGGATCTTGACCTGCAGCGTCTTGTTGCGACGCGTACGGCCCACGCCGTCGCACGACGGGCAGGGGTCGGTGATTTCCTTGCCGGTGCCGTGGCAGGTCGGGCAGGTCTGCTGGACGCTGAAAAAGCCCTGCTGCATGCGCACCGCGCCCGAACCGCCGCAAGTCCGGCAAGTCTTGGGCGAGGTGCCGGCCTTGGCGCCGCTGCCGTGGCAGGTATCGCAGTTTTCCCAGCTGGGAACGCGGATCTCGGTGTCAAAACCGCTGGCGGCCTGCTCCAGCGTGATTTCCAGCGCGTACTTCAGGTCGGCGCCGCGATACACCTGCGGCCCGCCGCCCCCGCGCCGACCCGCGCCGAAGATCTCGCCAAAGATATCGCCGAAAGCATCGGCGAAGCCGCCGCCCATGCCGCCGCCCATGCCGGCGGCGTTCGGGTCGACCCCGGCATGGCCATAGCGGTCGTAGGCGGCGCGCTTCTGCTCGTCACCCAGGACCTCGTAGGCCTCCTTGGCTTCCTTGAACTTTTCCTCGGCTTCCTTGCTGTCCGGGTTGCGGTCCGGGTGGTACTTCATGGCCAGCTTGCGATAGGCCTTCTTCAGGTCTTCGTCGCTGGCATTCTTCGCCACACCCAGTACTTCGTAGTAATCGCGTTTTGCCATGGTGGGAGGGCCCGTCGCCGGGCCATGTTCTGAATCATCAACGCGCGCGCCCGGTAGCTGGAATCAGCTACCGGGCGTATCGCACGTCATCGTTCGGCCATTACTGGTCGCGCTTGACTTCCTTGAAGTCGGCGTCGACCACATTGTCGTCCACCGGCTTGGCGTTGTCGGCCGCCTGCTGCTGCTGGGCCTGCTGCTGCGCCTGCATGTCGGCGTACATCTTTTCGCCCAGCTTCTGCGAGGCCGTCGACAAGGCTTCCACCTTGGCGTCGATCTCGGCCTTGTCGCCCGTCTTGAGGATGTCCTCGAGGTCCTTGATGGCAGCCTCGATCGACTCCTTCTCGGCGGCTTCCAGCTTCTCGCCGTACTCCGTGAGCGACTTGCGGGTGGCATGCACCAGCGCGTCGGCCTGGTTGCGGGCCTGCGCCAGCTCGGCCAGCCGGTGATCTTCCTCGGCGTTGGCCTCGGCATCCTTGACCATGCGCTGGATCTCGTCTTCCGACAGACCCGAGTTGGCCTTGATGGTGATCTTGTTTTCCTTGCCGGTGCCCTTGTCCTTGGCCGAGACGTGCAGAATGCCGTTGGCGTCGATGTCGAACGTGACCTCGATCTGCGGCAGGCCGCGCGGCGCCGGCGGGATGCCTTCCAGGTTGAACTCGCCCAGGCCCTTGTTGCCGGCCGCGATTTCGCGCTCGCCCTGGAACACCTTGATCGTCACCGCCGGCTGGTTGTCGTCGGCGGTCGAGAACGTCTGCGAGTAGCGCGTCGGGATCGTGGTGTTCTTCTGGATCATCTTGGTCATCACGCCGCCCAGGGTCTCGATGCCCAGCGACAGCGGCGTCACGTCCAGCAGCAGCACGTCCTTGCGCTCGCCCGACAGCACGGAACCCTGGATCGCGGCGCCGGCGGCAACCGCCTCATCGGGGTTGACGTCCTTGCGCGGCTCGCGGCCGAAGAATTCCTTGACCTTGTCCTGCACCTTGGGCATGCGGGTCATGCCGCCGACCAGGATCACGTCGTCGATGTCGGAAACCTTGACGCCGGCATCCTTGATGGCCACGCGGCACGGCTCGATGGTGCGCTCGATCAGCTCCTCGACCAGCGCTTCCAGCTTGGCGCGCGTGATCTTGAGGTTCAGGTGCTTGGGACCGGAGGCATCGGCCGTGATGTACGGCAGGTTGATCTCGGTCTGCTGGCTCGACGACAGCTCGATCTTGGCCTTTTCGGCGGCCTCTTTCAGGCGCTGCAGGGCCAGCACGTCCTTGGACAGGTCGACGCCCTGTTCCTTCTTGAACTCGGAGATGATGTAGTCGATGATGCGCTGGTCGAAATCCTCGCCGCCCAGGAAGGTATCGCCGTTGGTCGACAGCACCTCGAACTGCATTTCGCCGTCCACGTCGGCGATCTCGATGATCGAGACGTCGAACGTACCGCCGCCCAGGTCATAGACGACGATCTTGCGATCGCCCTTCTCGGTCTTGTCCAGGCCGAAGGCCAGCGCGGCCGCGGTCGGCTCGTTGATGATGCGCTTGACTTCCAGGCCGGCGATGCGGCCGGCGTCCTTGGTGGCCTGGCGCTGGCTGTCGTTGAAGTACGCCGGCACCGTGATCACGGCCTCGGTGACTTCCTCGCCCAGGTAGTCCTCGGCGGTCTTCTTCATCTTGCGCAGCACTTCGGCCGACACCTGGGGCGGCGCCAGCTTCTTGCCGCGCACTTCGACCCACGCGTCGCCGTTGTCGGCCTTGACGATCGAGTACGGCATCAGGTCGATGTCCTTCTGGACCGCCTTCTCGTCGAACTTGCGGCCGATCAGGCGCTTGACCGCGTACAGGGTGTTCTTGGGGTTGGTGACCGCCTGGCGCTTGGCCGGCGCGCCGACCAGCGTCTCGCCATCGTCCATGTAGGCGACGATGGAGGGGGTGGTACGGGCGCCTTCGGCGTTCTCGATGATCTTGACCTGACCGCCGTCCAGGACAGCCACGCAGCTGTTGGTCGTACCCAGGTCGATGCCAATGATTTTGCTCATGGTGGGAAATACCTTGCTATGAATTGAATACGGTAGGAATCAGGGTTTGAAACTCAGTCCCCCAGTAACTGGGGTTGGCCACAGGGTTTTTCAAGTCCCGTCCCGCAACCGCTGCATCGCGGCGCTGAACTGGGGCAATCCGGGCCAGCCGGTCACCCGGCCCAGCCGCTTGCCACTGCGGTACAGCACGAAAGTCGGCACGCCATGCAGCGAGAACCGCCGCCCCAGCGCCTCGTCGGCGTAGACGTCGGCCTCGAACCAGCTCAGCTCCAGCGCCAGGAGCGCCTGCCGCTGGAGCAAGGCGGTCTGCTTGAAAATGCCACAGTTGTAACAATCCTGGCCCCACAGGAACACGCAGCGCAGGTCATCGCCCGGCGCGCGCACCACTTGCTCGTCGAAGCTGGCGCTGTCGACGCGGCGCATGCCGAAGACCTGGAAGACCTCGGCGGGATCGAATGGGGCGGCGGCCATGCCTGCTTCAGCCCTGGCCGGCGGACACCACGACCAGCGCCGGACGCAGCGTGCGGTCGGCGATGACGTAGCCCTTCTGCAGCAGTTGCAGCACGGTATTGGCGGGCTGGTCGGCCGGCACCGAGGAAATCGCCTGGTGCAGGTGCGGGTCGAACTTGTCGCCCTGGGCCGGCGCGATTTCCTTGAGCAGATTGCGCTCGAAGGCGGCGGTCAGCTGCTTGAGCGTGACTTCCACGCCTTCGCGCCAGGCCTGCGCCGCCTGGTCGGGCTGGGCCAGGGCGGCCTCGAGGCTGTCCTTGACCGGAACCAGGCTCTCGGCGAACGATTCGATGCCGAACTTGCGGGCCTTGGCGACGTCTTCCTGGGCGCGGCGGCGCACATTCTCGGCTTCGGCCGCGGCGCGCAGCACCTGCTCCTGCTGAGCCTTGACGGTGGCCTGGGCTGCCTCGAGCTCGGCCCGCAGGGCCGCCAGCTCGGCCGACAAATCGTCCTCGAGACCGGGCGTCGCGGCGTTTTCGCCGCTTTCAGGGGTCGAATCGACCGGCTCTTGGGGTGCCGTCATGGGAGTCCTCCAGAATATAAATTGGCTTCAAGCGCCAACGATGGGGGCGAATGCCCCCATTTCAAGTCCGGTTTTCCAGGAAAAAAAGCCCGGCTCCCATGACGCCGCCGGACGGCGCGTCGCCGTCCGGATGTTGCGGCCCTATTTTTTCCCGGGCTGGGCCGGCGCGGGCGGGTCGCTGGCGGGGAAGGTGTCCTCCAGCGCCTCGTCGACCTTGTCGTCGGGCTCGTCCCGCTCGTCCTCGGACGTGATGGCGATCGGGTCGCTGGCGGGGAAGGTCTCCAGCAGCGCCTCGTCGAGTTCGCGCTCGAGCTGGTCTTCTTCCAGGTTGGCATGCCCGGGCGGACCCGAGGTGCCGATGGTGGGCTTGCGAGGAGGATTCATGGCCGTCTCCCTGAAAATGCTGCACATTCGCGGAATGGACCGGCGCGCTCGCGCCCGCCGCTTCAACCACAGTGTACGCGTTCAGGGATTGCCGGTCGGCCAGCCCCGCAACTGGCGTTCGACCAGGTCGGTCAGGCCTTCGATCCAGGGCGGGCAGTCATTCAGCGCCGGAATGTAGCGGAACTGCCTGCCGCCGGCCGCCACGAAGGCGTCGCGGCATTCCTGGCTGATTTCCTCGAGCGTTTCCAGGCAGTCGGCCACGAATCCCGGACACACCACGTCGACCTCGGTCACGCCCTGCCGGGCCAGTTCCGCCAGGGTGGGCTCGGTATAGGGTTCGAGCCAGCGCGCCGAGCCGAACCGGCTCTGGAATGTCACCTCGACCTCGTCCTCGCGCAGGCCCAGGCGCTCGCGCAGCAGGCGCGCGGTATCGAGGCAATCGCGGTAGTAGGGGTCGCCCAGTTCGATCGAATAGCGCGGCAGCCCATGAAAGCTCATGACCAGCTTCTGGGGCCGGCCGTGGGCCTGCCAGAATTCGGCGATGCGTCCGGCCTGCGCCTCGACGTAGGCCGGGTCGTTGTGGAAGCGCTTGACGAAGCGCAGCGCCGGCTGGTCGCGCAGGCGCCCCGCGTGGCGCGTCACGGCATCGACCACCGTGGCCGTGGTGCTGGCCGCGTATTGCGGGTACAGCGGCACGGCCAGGATGTGATCGCAGCCGCGCTCGCGCAAGGCCGTGATCGCCGCCGGGATCGACGGCTTGCCATAGCGCATGGCCAGCTCCACCTCGGCATGCACTCCGCGCGCGGCCAGGCCCTGGCGCACCCCTGCGGCCTGCCTCTGGCTGTAGACCAGCAGGGGCGAGCCCTCCTCCATCCAGATGCCGGCATAGCGCGGCGCCAGCTTCTTGGGCCGCATGGCCAATACCAGCCCGTGCAGGATGGGCATCCACAGATAGCGCGGAATCTCGATCACGCGCGGGTCGGACAGGAATTCGCCCAGGTACCGCCGGATCGCGCCGCGCGTGGGCTCATCGGGGGTGCCCAGGTTGACCAGCAGCACGCCGACGCGCCCCGGTCCGCATGGCGGCGGGTTTTCGTCGAAAGGGTCCTGCGCGGGGGTTTCGGGCAGATAGCGTTCGGGCCAAAGGTACTTGAACAGGCGAAGAAACACGAAGACACCTCTCAGGGCGCCGCCCCGCGCGCAGGCGGTATCCGGCCCGAAATGGGATTATTGGTTGTGGCTCAAGGCGTTGGACAGCAAGCGCGCAGTGATGTCGACAATGGGGATGACCCGCTCGTACGCCATCCGGGTAGGGCCGATGACCCCCAGCGTGCCGATGACCTTGCCATCCACGCCGTACGGCGCCGTGATGACCGACACTTCTTCCATCGGCACCAGCTGCGAATCGCCGCCGATGTAGATCTGCACCCCTTGCGCGCGGCTGGAGACGTCCAGCAACTGCAGCAGATCGGTTTTCTTTTCGAACAACGAGAACATCTTGCGCAGCCGGTCCATGTCGGAAGCGATGTCGGTCACGTCCAGCAGCTTGCGCTCGCCGGAGATCACCACCGCCTCGCCGTCGTCGGCCGCCTCGGCGCCGGCCTCGACCGCCGCCTGCATCAGGCGCGAGATATCGTCGCGCAGTTGCGCCAGTTCGGTCGACAGCGTGCGGCGCACGGCATCGAACGACTTGCCGGAGAAGTGCACGTTGAAGAAATTGCCCGCCTCCAGCAGCTCGGCTTCGGTGTAGTCGCGCTGCGCCGACAGGATGCGGTTCTGCACATCGCCCTCGGGGGTCACGATGATCAGCAGCACGCGCTTGTCGGACAGGCGGATGAACTCGATCTGGCGGAAAATCTGGGTCCGCTTGGGCGTGAGCACCACGCCGGCGAACTGGGTGAGGTTGGACAGCAGCGCCGCCGCCGCGTTGACCGCCCGGCTGGGCTCGGACACGGGCAGCAGCTCGCCGATATGGGCGGGCTCGAACTGGTAGGCGCGCACCGCCAGCAGCGAATCGACGAACATGCGATACCCGCGCGGCGTGGGCACCCTTCCAGCCGAGGTGTGGGGGCTGTGGATCAGCCCCAGCTCTTCCAGGTCGGCCATGACATTGCGTATCGTGGCCGGCGACAGATCGAACACTTTGGAAAGCGTGCGTGAGCCGACCGGTTGCCCGTCGGCGATGTAGCGTTCGATCAACGCCTTGAGCAATGCGCGTGCGCGGTCATCCATGAGCGTATTTTAGGGAAACTTTCAACAAAGGGGCGTTTTTTGTCCAGCACGGCAATATGCGGCCCCATATAATCGCAAAATCGGCATCTCAAAACACACTTTACGCGGCTCGCCATGTACTTTCCCATTGTCGCCCTGATCGGCAGATACCAGGACACCGGCCTGGACGCACCGCTGACCGCGCTGGCGCAAATGCTGACGCAGGCCGGCCGCCGCGTGCTGGTCGAGGCCGAGACGGCGCGCAACGCCGGCGTCAGCGGCTATCCCGTGGCCGACTGGGATGAAATCGGCCGCACCGCCACGCTGGCGGTCGTGATGGGCGGCGACGGCACCGTGCTGGGCGCGGCGCGCCACCTCGCGCCGTACGGCGTGCCGCTGATCGGCATCAACCACGGGCGGCTGGGCTTCATCACCGACATTCCGCTGCAGGATGCCCACGACGCGCTGGGCCGCGTGCTGGAAGGCAACTACCAGGCCGAGGACCGCATGCTGCTGCAAGGCGGCGTCTGGCGCGGCGAGCAGCAGATGTACTCGGCCTCGGCCGTCAACGACGTGGTGCTCAACCGCGCCGGCCGCGGCGGCATGATCGAAGTGCGGGTCGAACTCGACGGCGCCTTCATGTACACGCAGCGCGCCGACGGCCTGATCATCGCCACGCCCACCGGCTCCACCGCCTACTCGCTATCGGCCAACGGCCCCATCCTGCATCCCGGCATGAATGCCATGGTGCTGGTGCCGGTCGCGCCCCAGACCCTCTCCAACCGCCCGATCGTCATTCCCGACAGCGGCGTGCTCAACATGACGCTGACGGCCATGGGACGGGTGGAAATCGGCGCCAGCGTGCATTTCGACATGCAGACCTGGTCCGACCTGCAGCCGGGCGACCGCATCACGGTGCAGCGCGCCCCGCATACCATCCGCTTCGTGCACCCCGAAGGCTACAGCTTCTTCTCCACCCTGCGCCGCAAGTTGCACTGGAACCTGATGCCGCAGGCCACCGACAACCTTGAGTAGCCCGTCGCGTCCGCCATGTTGCGAACCCTCCATATCCGCGATTTCGTCATCGTCGAACAGACCGAGCTCCACTTCGGCGACGGCTTTACCGTCTTTTCCGGCGAAACCGGCGCCGGCAAGTCGATCCTGATCGATGCGCTGGCCCTGACGCTGGGCGAGCGCGGCGACGCCTCGATGCTGCGCGAAGGCGCGGCGCGCGCCGATATCACCGCCGTCTTCGACGCCCCGCCCGCCCTGCGCGACTGGCTGGCCGAACGCGAACTCGACAGCGGCGACGAACTGGCGCTGCGCCGCGTCATCGACAGCCAGGGCCGCAGCCGCGCCTACATCAACGGCATGCCGGCCACGATCGCCCAATTGCGCGAGCTCGGCGACGGGCTGGTCGACATCCACGGCCAGCACGCCCACCAAAGCCTGATGCGCCCCGAGGCCCAGCGCGACCTGCTCGACGCCCACGGCGGGCACGCCGAACTGCGCCAGACGGTGGCGCAGGCCTGGAAGCAATGGCGCGCGCTGGCCCGCCAGCTCGATACCGCCGAGCAGGACGCCGAGGCGCTGGCCGCCGAACGCGACCGCCTGCAATGGCAGTCGGACGAACTGGACCGCCTGGGGCTGGGTCCGGACGAATGGGATGCGCTGCAAACCGAGCACACCCGGCTGTCGCACGCCCAGTCGCTGCTGGACGGGGCCTCGCGCATCCTCGAGGCGCTGGACGGCGAGCACGACTCGGCCCAGCACCGCCTCAATGGCGCCGCCCACCAATTGCAGCAGATGCTGCGCCACGACCCCGCCCTGCAAGGCATCGGCGACGAACTCGAATCGGCCCGCATCGCGATCACCGAAGCCGTCTCCGACCTGAACAACTACGTCAGCCGGGTCGAACTGGACCCGCAGCGCCTGGCCGATGTCGAAGCCCGGCTGAGCGCCGTGTTCGAGACCGCCCGCAAGTTCAAGTGCGAACCGCACGACCTGCCCGCGCTGCGCGACTCCCTGCACGGCAAGCTGGCCGAAATGCAGGCCGCCAGCGACGTGCAGGCGCTGCGCGCGCAGGCCGAGGCGGCGCAGGCCCGATACGAAGCCGCGGCGGCGCGCCTGTCGGCCGCGCGGCGCAAGATCGCCAAGGATCTCGGCAAGCAGGTCACCCAGGCCATGCAGACCCTGTCCATGCAGGGCGGGCGTTTCGAGGCGGCCCTGACCGGCGGCGCGCCGTCGGCGCATGGCAGCGAGCAGGTGGAGTTCCTGGTCGCGGGCCACGCGGGCAGCACGCCGCGGCCATTGGCCAAGGTGGCCTCGGGGGGCGAACTGTCGCGTATTTCGCTGGCGCTGTCGGTGATCGCCAGCCGCGCCGCGCGCGTGCCCACCCTGATCTTCGACGAGGTCGACAGCGGCGTGGGCGGCGCGGTGGCGGAAGCGGTCGGCAAGCTGCTGCGCGAACTGGGCCAGCGCCACCAGGTGCTGTGCGTGACGCACCTGCCGCAAGTGGCGGCCTGCGCCCATGCGCAGTATCGCGTCAGCAAGGTCGAAAGCGGCGGTTCCACGCGCTCGCGCATCGCCGAGCTGGATGCCGAGGCGCGGGTCGAGGAAGTCGCGCGCATGCTGGGCGGCATCAAGATCACGGCCACCACCCGCGACCACGCACGCGAAATGCTGGGCGGCCATACCGCGCCGGCGGCCTGAGCGCGCCTGCTACCAAACCGCAAAAAAAAACCTCCAGGCTTGCGCCTGGAGGCAGGGTTGGTAGAGCCGGAGGATCAGCGGCCCTTCTGACAGTTTCCGCAAATGCCGTACAACACCATGGCATGGCTTTCGAGCACAAAGCCGTTGTCCTTCGCCACCTTGTATTGACGCTTCTCAATATCGGGATCCGAAAACTCGAATACCGTACCGCAATTGGTGCAGATGAGGTGATCGTGGTGATCGCCATCATTCAGCTCGAACACCGCCTTGCCGGTATCGAACTGGCTACGCGTGAGGATGCCCGCCTGCTCGAACTGCGTCAGCACGCGATATACCGTCGCCAGCCCGATTTCCACATTCTCGGCGATCAGCGCGCGATAGACATCTTCCGCGCTGAGGTGGCGGAGGTCGGATTTACGAAAAATGTCAAGGATCTTCAGGCGGGGAAACGTCGCCTTCAGGCCCATGTTTTTCAGTTCGCTTTGGTCGCTCATGGTGTAATCGCTCTCCATCCGCGGTGGCATGGGGGGTCGATGGTCGACGCAAGCCAGCGTAGCCATCACCCGCTGCCCCACGGAACTATCGTTATGAAACCTTTATGATAACGGTTTTATCCGTTTCCAATAATAGGGGCGCTAGTGTCCATGATCGCACGTATTTCCCTGCGGCCTCTGAAGGGGCTCGCGGTGGCTGTCCTGGCAGCCTCCGCCCTGACCGCCTGCTCGTCCGGCAAATGGGGATTCCCCTACAAGGCCGGCGTCCAGCAAGGCAACTGGATCACCAAAGAGCAGGTCGCCCTGCTGCAGCAAGGCATGTCGCGCGAACAGGTGCGCTTCGCCCTGGGCAGCCCCACGCTGACCAGCGTGCTGCACGCCGATCGCTGGGATTACCCCTACTACTTCAAGCCCGGCTACGGCAAGGCGCAGGAACGCCAGTTCACCGTGTGGTTCGAGAACGACCACCTGGTACGCTGGAGCGGGGATGAACAGCCCGACCTCCAGCCGTTCCAGATCGAGAAAGTGAACGCCAAGCAGGAAGAAAAAGCCGACGCCCAGGTGGATACGGCCGAGAAGCGCCAGGAAGGCATCGACAAGGCTGAAGAAGTCCGGCCCCATGTCGATATCACGACGCCGGACAACCCCACCCTCGACTACCCGGGCGAGCCGGGCCAAACCTTCGAACCGCTCAAGTAAATGACGCAAGCCACCCCCCAGCGCATCGCCATCGCGGGCGCCAGCGGCCGCATGGGCCAGATGCTGATCGAAGCCGTCCTCGACACCGAGGGCGTCGAACTGGCCGTAGCGCTGGACCGCGCCGGCTCGCCCTCGATCGGCCAGGACGCGGGCGCCGCGTTGGGGCGCCCCTGCGGCGTCACCATCACCGACCAGCTCGACGCCCTGGCGCAGGCCGACTGCCTGATCGACTTCACCCGGCCCGAAGGCACGCTGCAGCACCTGCAGGCCTGCCTCAGGCATGACGTGAAGATGGTGATCGGCACCACCGGCTTCGACAGCAGCGGCCGCGCCGAAATCGAGGTCGCCGCCCAGAAGATCGCCATCGTCTTCGCCCCCAACATGAGCGTGGGCGTCAATGCCACCCTCAAGCTGCTGGACATGGCCGCGCGCATCCTCAACTCGGGGTACGACGTCGAGATCTTCGAGGCGCACCACCGCAACAAGGTCGACGCGCCCTCGGGCACGGCCCTGATCATGGGCGAGACGGTGGCTTCGGCCTGGGACGTCGCCCTGCCCGACGTCGCCACGTGGACCCGCCACGGCGACACCGGGGTGCGCAAGCCCGGCACCATCGGTTTCTCGGTGGTGCGCGGCGGCGACATCGTCGGCGATCACACGGTGTTCTTCTGCGGCACGGGCGAACGCATCGAGATCTCGCACCGTTCCAGCAGCCGCGCCACGTACGCGCAGGGCGCCGTGCGCGCGGCGCGCTTCCTGGCGCGCCAGGACAACGGCCTGTACGACATGCAGGCCGTACTGGGCCTGTAAGCCAGGCGGCGACGCGGCGCCATGCCGCGCCCGCCTTCAGCGGGCCGGCACCACGACCGGCTCGGGCTCGAGCCTCACTCCATAGCGCCGCTCGACGTCGCCCTGGATGGCGGCCGCCAGCGCCATGATGTCGCGCGCCTGCGCGCCGCCTCGATTGACCAGCACCAGCGCCTGCCGATCGTGCACACCCGCGGCGCCCAGCTGGCGCCCCTTCCACCCGCATTGATCGATCAGCCAGCCGGCGGCCAGCTTGTAGCGGCCATCGGGCTGCGGATACGAAACCAGGCCGGGGAAACGGCCAAGCAGCGCCTGCCGCGTGCCCGCGTCCACCAAGGGATTCTTGAAAAAGCTGCCGGCATTGCCCACCACGGCGGGATCGGGCAGCTTGGCGCGCCGGATCGCGCACACCGCGTCATACACGGCGCGGGCGGTCGGCGCGGCGCCGTCCAGCGCGGCATGCCGCTGCAGGTCGGGATAGTCCAGCACCGGCTGCCAGGGCCGCGGCAGCGCGAACCGCACCGAGCCGATCACCCAGGCGCCCGGCTCCTGGTGCTTGAAGAAACTGTCGCGATAGGCAAAGCGGCATTCGGCGGCGCCCATCTCCACCCAGCGCCCGCCCTTGACGTCCCAGGCCGTAAGGCTGTGGAAGCGATCGGCCAGCTCGACGCCGTAGGCGCCGATGTTCTGCACCGGCGCGGCCCCGACCGTGCCCGGGATCAGGGCCAGGTTCTCCAGCCCGTCCCAGCCATTGTCGACGCAGGCCGTGACGAAACCGTGCCAATTCTCGCCCGCCGCGGCTTCGACGACCCAGGCGTCGGCGCACTGCCCCACCAGGCGCACGCCAGGCAGGCGCACCTGCGCCACCAGGCCGTCGATGCTGGCGGGCAACACCACGTTGCTGCCGCCGCCCAGCACCACCAGCTGGCGAAAGCGCGGCGCCAGCGCCGACAGCGCCGGCAGCTGCGAGGGCTCGGTCAGCGCGACAAAGGCCGGTGCGTGGGACGCCAGGCCCAGGGTGTTGAAACAACGCAAATCCTGCGCCTGGGGCGCCAGGGGCGCGACGGGCTCGATACGGGCAGGAACAGTTGACATGGACACGGTTGGTTATGCTATAGTTTCTGTCTTCGCTCATCTTACACAAGAATTTGAGTAGCGCTTTCACCAGGCGCGACAAACTCGAAGAACTCATGTAGAATGCGCGGCTCGCGATGAGAGCGGCAGATGGCAGCAACATGACATTTGCCTAGGCATCGGCGAGAACCAGGCAGTATTTCGCGGGAATAGCTCAGTTGGTAGAGCGCAACCTTGCCAAGGTTGAGGTCGCGAGTTCGAGACTCGTTTCCCGCTCCAGATTCAAAAAAGGCCCAAACTTCGGTTTGGGCCTTTTTGTTTTTGCATGAGCGTCCTGGCTCAAGCCCGCCGCAAAAAAGGCAGCACCAGCGAAAGGAATTCCTCGGTGCGGGTTTCCGGGAACATATGCCCTCCTTCGCCGAGCACGATGAGGCGCGCATCGCTTATCGATGCCGCGGCAGACTGCGCAAACCACGCGGGCATCACGAGATCGTCCCTGGCGGCCATCACCAGCGTCGAGCTCGAGATGAGCGGATACAAGGGGCGCGCGTCGAATCGCAGGATGGCTTCCAGGCGCGCCCGCAAACCTGCCGCATCCGTTTTTACCCCGGCGGCGTCGGCCGCCGCGGCGGCGAACCGTGACGCATGCTCGCGCCGATAGCGCGGCGGATACAACAGCACCGCATTGAACTGGGCGTACAACTCGGCAGGCATGCCGTCGGCCGCTGCCATCCGAACGTGCTGGATCAGATCGAGCAGATCGTCGCCATGCGTCCAGGGCGCCGCCAGCACCAGCTTCTCCACGCGGCCTGGGTGGCGGGCGGCGACTACCGTGGCCTTTCCGGTTCCGGTCGACAGCCCGATCAGACGGACACGCTCGAACTTGAGGTGGTCCATCAAAGCGACGATGTCGTCGGCCAGCGCCTCGATCGCCTGGCCTTGCGGTCCCGGACTGCTTTTCCCGGTCCCGCGCTGGTGGTATGTCACGACGGAATACTCGCGCGCAAGCTGCGCGATCATTTCCTGACGAGATTGCGGCCCGGTGCCCAGGCCCGTCGTCATGACCAGCGGGGGGCCGTCCCCGACGACGTCATAGTGAATCTGAACGTCGCCAAGCTGCATGTGAGGCATGATTGATTCCGCCTAATCGAGATGAGATGAACCGGCGTCGGCCAGGAGGCCCGACAGATACCGAAGCAGCATCGGCGCGATGACATTGCTGTCGAACATCACGTCGATGCGTGCCAGGACATTCCCGCCATCGACGGCCAACCCGGCGTACCCGCAACAGTCGACGAACTTGGCGACACGTTCGGCCTGCGTCATCGGATTATCCGCACTGCCCTTGGGAGCACCCACTACGCGTTCCAGTATGGTGCCATCGCACAAGGTCACGCGGGTACGAAGCGCAGCGGTCATCTCCGTTCCCGATGATATAGCCTGCCCTTGCGGGACATCCTGGACGTGGAGACAGACCCGCGCCATGATGCCGGCAAGCTGCGGGTCGGCGACCCGCTGCGGCGTGAAGTCTCCCAACCTGAGCGAGCCGCCATGCAGCAGCCTGGCCGCGCAATAGGGAAGGCTGAAGCGAGCCTGCATCGCGCCGACGGGTTGATCGAAGCGCAGATTCCGCCGTTGCACGGGCGTCAGCCAGGTATCGATACGATCGACATTGCGCGCGTCGAGCTCGCCGCTGGCCATCAATTGGGCAATCGCATCAAGCGTTTTGTGGGCGGAGGCACAGCACGGGAAAAACTTCTGGATGAGCTCGGGCGCGTCCAGCGCATAATCCGAGCCCAGCCCCTCGAGCGCCGCCGCGCCCGCTCCCGGCCCATGGCGCGCGGCCATGAGCGACAGCCATCCGCCCTCTCCGAGGAAGGGTTCCTGGCTGCCTTCGATGCCCGCTTGCGCCAGGCGTACGGCAAGTACGGCGTTCTTTGCGGCGATGCCCGCTTGAGTCGCCTTCATGGTCGAGCCGATTTGCCGCCGCGACCCGCCCGCCAGGTTGGTGGCGATGCTGAGCGCGGCCAAAGTCTGCCGTGCGTCCAGTTTCAGGAGGCGCGCGCACGCCGCTGTCGCCCCGAGCAGCCCCGCCGTCGCCGTCGCGTACCACCCGGCTGCGTAATGCTCTGGATTGAGCATGCGGCCGACCCGCGTTGTCACCTCGAAACCCACGACGAACGCCTCCAGCACGGTATCGAGCGAGCGGTGCTCCTGCTCGGCCAGCGCCAGAATGGCAGGTACCGCGACGGCGCTTACATGCGCGATCGAGGTCGCCCCGGTATCGTCGTAGTCCAGCACGTGGGCGCTGGTGCCGCCGATGAGCGCGGCAACCGGCGCCGGATAACAGTACGCCGTTCCCAGCGCGCTGATATCCCCCGTTCCCAAATATTTTGCGCAGCGCGTCAACGCGGTGACCGAGGCATCCCGGCGCCCCGCGATGGCGCAGCCCAGCAGATCGACCACGGCCCACCTGGCCCGGGCCAAAGTACCCAGGCCGATCGGATGCGCCCGGCGGGCAATCCAGTCGGCCAGCGCCTCGCCGATCCGCAGGTCCTGCCCAGGGGCCGTATCTTGCATGTCCAAGATGTTTGCCTATTCGGGCTGCAGGTTGATCTTGCGTGCCAGATCGCGATACTTCTCGGTTTCGCTGGCGATGAACTGGGCGAGCTGTTGCGGCGAGCTGCCAAACGGCACGATGTACAGCCGCTTCCAGCTTTCCAGCAGCGCTGGCGCCTGCAGCGATTCGACGGAAGCGCGATGAAGTTTTTCCACGACGGCTGGCGGCGTACCGCGCGGCGCCATCAGCGCAAGCCAGTTACTGTCCACGAAACCCGGCAGACCGCTTTCGCTCATCGTCGGCAGGTCGGGCATCGAGTCGAGGCGTTTGTCCGAAAGCACCGCCAGAGCCTTGAGCTTCCCGGCGCCGATGAGATCGACCATGGGCTGGGGGGACGAGAACGAATACTGAATCTGGTTCTCGGCAAGATCCGTGATCATCGGGCCGCTGCCCTTGTAGGGCACGTGGACGGTGTCGATACCGGCGGCAATATTGAACCGCAGCCCGATCAGGTGCGGCTGCGAGTAGTTTCCGCCCGAACCGTAGTTGACCGCACCAGGACGTGCCTTGGCGTAGGCAATCAATTCCTTCACGGAATTCGGTGGAAACTTCGCGGACGCCACCAGCATGTTGGGCAGCCAGCCCACCAGGGAAATCGGAACGAAGTCCTCCGCTGGCCGATACGGCAAGGACTTTGCCGTCACCGAAGCGATGGTCAGCTCGGCCGCAGTGCCGAACAACAGCGTGTAGCCATCCGGTGCCGCCTGGGCCACGGACGTGGTGCCGATTCTTCCTGTGGCCCCCGGACGATTCTCGACAATGACGCTCTGCCCGATCCTGGAACTCAGCTGAGTCGCGAAAATCCGGGCCGCGACATCGGTGCCTCCGCCTGGCGCATAGCTGACAACGATACGGATCGGCTTCGTCGGATAATCATCCGCGGCCTGTGACCGGCCAAAGGACAGTAGTGCCGTCAGGCCAATTGCGCCGCTGAGAAAGAGCTTTCTGTTTTTACTTTTCACACTTATCTCCTTGATAGTGTTGGACGAGGCGTCCCGCTCAAGCAAACACGATCGTCTTTCTTCCGTTCAGAATGATTCGATGCTCGGTATGCCACTTGACCGCCCGAGCCAACGTCATGCATTCGACGTCCCTTCCCACGTCCGTCAGGGCCTGCGGCTCCAGCGAATGGCTTACGCGGGCCACGTCCTGCTCGATGATCGGGCCCTCGTCGAGCTCCGACGTGACGTAGTGCGCGGTGGCGCCGATCAGCTTCACACCGCGATCGTAGGCCTGGTAATAGGGCCGCGCGCCCTTGAAGCCGGGCAGGAACGAATGATGGATATTGATGGCCCGACCGCTCAGGGCATTGCTGGCCCGGTCGCTCAGGATCTGCATGTACCGTGCCAGTACGACCAAGTCGCTTTGCGTCGATGCGACCAGATCCAGTATGCGACCCTCCTGCTCGGCGCGGGTTTGCGGCGTGACCGGGAAATGATGGAACGGAATGTCGTAGCTGGCGGCCAGCTCCCTGAAATCGGGATGATTGGAGACCACCCCCGCCACGTCCATGTTCAGCAGCCCGCTACGCTGGCGGAACAGCAGGTCGTTCAAGCAGTGGCCGTGCTTCGACACCAGGATCAGCACGCGGCTGCGCTTGTCCATGTCATGGATCGCCAATCCCGCTTCGTCGCCGTTGTAGAGGCGCTTCAAGGCCGTCGCGATTTTTTGCACGCATGCACGGTCGGGCGCGGAGAAACGAACGCGCATGTAGAACACCGCGGTTCCACTCTCGGAGAACTGAGCGCTCTCTTCGATGTTGCAACCCTCCTGAAAGAGACCGCCGGAGATTTCATGCACGATCCCGGGTCGATCCAGGCATTTCAAAAGAAGTACATACTGCTTCATTCATTCCCCCAAGCGTTCAACGTTCACGCCGAACTCCGCAGCCCCATCCACCAGCGTTTCCGCCAGGCTGGGCGCCAGGCTGCGATGAACGACGATCTGAAACAGGTCGGGCCGGCGGCAGATGACCAGCACGGCCGTGTCGTGGATCCCGGTCGACGCGCACCGGCCGGGCGCAAGCGCGCCGCCTTCGAAATCGATATCGATGTACTTGCTCAGAACCGTTGCCGCCGGCTCGCCTTCAAGTTGCAGGAAAACGTTTCTGCCATCGGACAGCTCGGTTATCGCCGCCACCTCTTCCAGTTCGACGCGGGCGGAGGCGACGATGCTGTCGAGGTCCGCGGCGACGCCGCTCATCAGCCAGGTTGCCGGCGCAATAGCTGCGATATCCACGCGGCCTTCCGCCACGGAAACGAACGTGTTCGGTTGCGGCGCGACTTTCAACGCAGACGCCATCCATGCGGCAAGCGCCGAACCGCTGCCAAAGCCGGAAAGCTGAATGCTGGCCACGGCCATCTCCGTCAACACCAGGCCCTGGGCGCCAAGTTTGATTGCGGCAGGCGAAGTCACTTGAGGGATGGCGCTGGCCGGCCCGAAGTGCGTGTGCGAGTTATCCAAGGAGACGCTCCCGTTCGATATCGACGAAGCATGGGTTGACCACTTCGACCTCCACCTGCGACGAGGTCAGCGCAGACCATGCCAGCACGGACCGTCCCAGCGCGTTTGCGCCGTTCACCAGGAAACCCAGCGCGATGTGCTGGCCCAGCGTGGGACTGTAGGTGGCGGAAGCCACCCAGCCCAGTTCCTGGGCGCCGACTTCGGCACGGAGAACCAGCATGGACCCGGACTGGATCGCGGCGCCGGACTTGCTGCGCAAGCCCACCAACGTCGGCCGATCGGCGGCCTGCAGTCCCTCGCGGCCCAGTAGCGCCTTGCCCACGAAAGCCCCCTCCTTTTTCACGAGCCCACCCAGCCCAAGGTCGGCGGCGGTCGTACGGCCGTCCAGTTCCGGACCGGCGGGGTGCCCCTTCTCGATTCGCAGCGCGCCCATGGCCTCGGTCCCGTAGGGCATGATGGAAAATGGAGCGCCCACTGCCAGAAGCTGGTCCCACAGCCTTTGGCCGTATGCCGCGGCGATCGCAAGCTCATACGCCCGCTCCCCCGAAAAGCTGACCCGATAGATCAACAGCTTCAGGCCGTTCCAGACGGTTTCGCACACCGCCATATGAGGAAGCGCCGAATCCGTCACGTCGGCCGAAATCTGCAGACGCTCCAGCACCTCACGGCTCTTGGGCCCCGCCAACGCAATCTGGGCGTAGTGATCCGTCACGGAGGTAACCCGGACCCGCAACGTGGGCCATGCGGTCGCCAACAGAAACTCGAAGTGAGACATCACGGCCGCCGCGTTGGCCGTCGTCGTCGACAGGATGAACAGCCGCTCTCCCCAGCGGGCGATGGTACCGTCGTCGAAGACGATTCCGTCCTCTCTGAGCAGCACGCCATACCGCGCCTTGCCGACCTTCAGCGTGCTTATCCGATTGGCATACACCCGATCCAGGAAGACGCCTGCGTCCGGGCCCTGGACCTCGATCTTGCCGAGCGTGGATACGTCCACGATACCCACGTCCTGGCGGACATTCCTGCATTCGCGCTGCCACGCCTGCGCATAGGACTCGTTGCCACGCAGGTATGCCTTCGGCCTCAGCCAGAGATTCGCCGGTCCCATCACCGCGCCATTGCGCACATGCCATTCATGCATCGGGCTGACGCGAACCGCACTGAAATGCTTGTCGATATGCCTGCCGGACAGCAGCCCCAACCGGATCGGAGTGTACGGCGGACGAAAGGTCGTCGTGCCCACGGCGCCAGGCGACTCCGAGCGCAGAGCGCCCATGATGGTGAGCCCGTTGACGTTGCTCGTCTTGCCCTGGTCGGTTCCCATTCCAAGCGTGGTGTACCGCTTCAGGTGTTCCACCGACCGGAAGTTCTCTCTGGCGGCCAGCTCGATGTCTTCGACCGTCACGTCATCCTGTATGTCGATGAAACGTTTGCCGGCGCGGTAGCCCAGGTGGGGAGGCGGAATGACCAGCTTCTCTGCCTTGGGGGGCGTGGCCGGATGCCCGCGCCCTTGCGCTTCTCCATCCATCTGCGCGCAAATGGACGCGCCGTCCGCCAGGCATTCCGACAGCTGCAGACGACCCGCGCACGCCCCGATCGACAGGCTGTGCTGCTTGGTGCTCGTGGGAACGAATGTGCTCAGGTCCGCGTCGTAGCCGACCTTTCCGCCCGACTGCGAATGGAGATGGACGCTGGGCGTCCAACCGCCGGAGACCAGTATCGTGTCGCAACGGACGGTTTGGCGCAGTCCGGACTGATCGACAATGACGGCGCAACGAACCCGGTGACGTCCCGTCGCCTTCTTGATCGTCGAGCCGCGATGATGCGGGATGCGCAGGCTTGCCAGCGTCTCGGACAGGCTCGCGCTGACCGCCTCCCTCTGATCCACCACGCCGACGATGTCGATACCGGCACGCTTCAGGTCCAAGGCCGCCTCGTAGGCCGAATCGTTGTTGGCCAGCACCAGAACGCGTCGCCCGACCGCCACCCCGAACTCGTTGCAATAGGTCCGGGCGGCGCTTGCGAGCATGACGCCCGGTAGGTCGTTGTTGGCAAAGACGCAAGGCCGCTCGATGGCGCCGGCCGCCAGCACTACCTGCTTTGCATGCACGTACCAGAGCCGTTGCGTGGCGCCGTGGGGATTGGCCGGGGTGTCGCACTGCTGGGCCAGTGCTACCGTGTCGTGGTCGTAATACCCGAAGGCCGTTGTTCTCAGCATGACGCTGGCGTGGCCGGATTCACGCAGTTCGCGCTCCACCGCAGTCGCCCACTTGGCGCCTGCCACGCCCTCGATCTCGGTGTTCGACCCGGGCAGCGTCCCGCCCACGCGGCTCTTCTCGTCGACCAGCAGCACGCGCAGGCCGGCCTGGCAGGCCGATCGCGCAGCGGCGAGCCCCGCAGGCCCGGCGCCCACGACCAGCACATCGCAGTAAGCGTGCTGCTTCTCGTAGCGGTCCCGATCCCGAACCAGCGGCGCGCGCCCCAGGCCGGCCGCCTGACGAATCATATGTTCGTACTTCGGCCAGAACTTCGCCGGCCACATGAAGGTCTTGTAGTAGAAGCCTGCAGGGATGAGCCGGGAAATCATGCCATGGAAGGAGCGCACATCGAAGCGCAGCGACGGCCAGCGGTTCTGGCTCGACACTTCGATGCCATCCTCCAGCTCCACCACCGTCGCCCTGGTGTTCGGGTCGGCCTGGCCCTCCTTCAGGACGTCGACCAGCGCATTCATTTCCTCGACGCCTGCGGTATAGATGCCGCGCGGCCGGTGATACTTGAAACTCCGGCCGACCAGATGCACGCCGTTTGCCAGCAGCGCCGAGGCAAGCGTGTCGCCGTGGTAGCCCTGATACTGAATGCCGTCGAACCGGAATGTCAGCGGGCGACGACGGTCGACCAATCCGCCATGATTCAACCTATATTGCTGCGTCATTTTGCAGGCTCCTCGATCGGCGCCGTCAGGTCGACGTTCTCGATGGCATGCGTGAGTGTGTCGCGCGTGACTCGCACCCATGCGCGGCAACCCAGAACATGCTGCCAGTATTCCTCGTGCCGTCCTTTCGGATTGCGGCGGATGTAGACGAAATCCAGCCAGCTTTCAATGGGCGCGTCGTCAGCCGGGCGAGTCTTCGTCGCATCGCCGAGATAGGAAAATTCCGTGTGGCTGCGAACCCCGCAAAACGGGCAATCTAGTCTCAACATTGCGGTCTGCTCAGTGAAGGTTCGGGCGAGGACCCGCGCCCTTTTCGTTTAACAGCCGGCCAGACTCGAACCGGCGCATGTCGAAACACTCGTTCAACTCGTGCGGCGTGTCGTTGGCCATGGTGTGCGCGAATACCCAGCCCGAAGCAGGCGTCGCCTTGAACCCCCCATAGCACCACCCGCCATTGATGTAGAAGTTGTCGACGGGCGTCTTCGAAATGATGGGAGAACCGTCCATCGTCATGTCCATGACGCCGCCCCAGTGGCGCATCATCCGCAGCCGGCTGATGAAGGGGAACATCTGCATGGCGCACTCGACGGCATGCTGCAGAATCGGCAGATTGCCCCGCTGCGAATAACTGTTGTAGAAGTCGAGATCGCCGCCCATCACGAGCTCGCCCTTGTCGGACTGGCTGACGTAGAAGTGGCCGGCTCCATAGGTGACGACCGTGTCCAGGACAGGCTTGACGGGTTCGCTCACAAAGGCCTGCAGGACATGGCTTTCAATCGGAAGATCAATGCCAGCCATCTGGGCCAGCTGCGAAGTATGGCCAGCGACAGCGATCCCGACGCGATCCGCGGCGATACGCCCGCGCGAGGTCACGATTCCAACCACCTTCCCGTTTCGAATGTCGATGCCCGTGCATTCGCAGTTCTGGATGATGTCGACGCCGAGCGAGTCCGCGGCGCGCGCATAGCCCCACGCAACGGCGTCGTGGCGCGCCACCCCGCCGCGCGGCTGCAGCAAGCCCCCCTCCACGGGGTAGCGGGCGCCCGGCCCGCAATCGAGCAGGGGAACCCGCCGCTCGATCTGCTCTCGCGTCAGCCATTGCGCATCGATGCCATTCAGGCGCATGGCATTTCCGCGACGCATGAAGGCGTCCCGCTGCGCATCGTTGTGCGCCAGGTTCAGCACCCCCCGCTGGCTGAACATGACGTTGTAGTTCAGCTCCTGGCTCATGGTTTCCCAGAGCTTCATCGACCATTCGTAAAACCGGGAATTCCCCGCAAGCAGGTAATTCGAACGAATCAGCGTAGTATTCCGGCCGGTATTTCCGCCGCCCAGCCATCCCTTTTCGATGACGGCGACCTTGCGAATACCATGATTTTTCGCCAGGTAGTATGCGGTGGCCAACCCGTGCCCGCCCCCGCCGACGACGATGACGTCGTAATGAGGCTTGGGGTCTGGATCGCGCCAGGCCTTGGGCCAGCGTCGATGCCCGGATAATGAATTGCGAACCAGATTGGGAAATGAATATCGCATTTGCAGGCCCTTGGTTGATCGTTGCCATTAACCACCGAGCCGATGCCTCAGCGCAATACTCATGAGAGAAACCATGAAGGAACATAAGCTGCGTTAATTGTTGCGCCGAACGGCATGCCCGGATCCGGCGCATGGGCCGCACCCAGCCCTGCGGCGGTTCCTGCATTAGCAGCACTTATACTTTGAAGAAGAATCGACCATGCGGCTGGTCAGCGCCACCCGGGTCCCGGATACTAAGCCAGCAGCCGCAGGGGTGGCCGCACAACCAAACTGGATGCAACGTGCACAAGAAAATCGTGGTTCCGAGCGCGACAGACATGGCAACACGTTTCACGCAAGACAGTTTCGTGTTCGACTGCCTGTCCATGTACTACGTTATCGACGACCCCTGGGCCGAGAACTGCCTGGCGGCCGGGGTCAATGCCACGAATGTCACGTTCGGCACTGAACAGCCGTGGGATATCGTGTTGCGCGATTTCGATTCCGGCCTGGAAAAAATCGAGCGCAGCCCTTATCTGGCATTGGCCACCAACCGGCAGGAAATCGACGCCGCGAATAAGCAGGGCAAGCTCGCAGTCATTATCGGAACGCAGGGTTCCGCGATGGTCGACCTCGAATTCCATCGCCTGCGCACCATGCACCGGTTGGGCATGCGCTATTTCGGACTGGCATATACGGGACCCACCATGTTCGCCGACGGATGCGGCGAGAGCCGGAACGCGGGTTTGAGCTTCGCCGGAATCGAGCTGATCGACGCCTGCAACGATCTCGGCTTGATACTGGATCTGTCCCACGTCGGACACCGTTCACGGGAAGAAGCGGTGGCGAGGTCGCGCTTTCCGGTGTGCACCCACTCCAATTCCTATGCCCTCAATCCCAACGACCGCAACACGACGGACGAGACGGCGCGCGCCATACGCGCCAAGGGCGGAATCATGGGTATCTGCGGGTTGCCCAAGACAGTACACCCGGAAAATGCGACGTTGAACGAACTGCTCGATCATGCCGACCACTGGGTGAAAACCATCGATGCCGCCCACGTTGGATTCGGGCTCGATTTCGTCGAAGCCTATAAAAGCGATAGATCGACCATGCCCGCTGCCAGCCGCCTGTGGCGCACCCGGCGTCCCGACATATTCGGCACCGTCGAGGAATTCCATCTTCAGGATTATCCGCTCGGCATCGCCAGCATCAAACAACTGCCGAACCTGACGCAAGGCCTGTTCGATCGGGGTTATGCCGAGAAAGAGGTGGCCGGCATCATCGGCGGTAACTGGCTGCGCCACTTTACGGAGGTCTACGGATAGACAGGCCCGGGACGCGACGCTATTCTCGACTTCCCACGAAGCCTTGTCCTGCGAAGGGCGTCCAGCCATGACAGCGCCGAAGATCATCGACATGCAGGCTCTGAGAATATTCCTCGCCGCTGCAAAGGACCAAAACATGTCCATCGCGGCATCGAAACTCGGCCTGACGCAATCGGCCGTGTCGCAAGCGATCGGACAACTCGAGGAACAATTCGGCATCAAGCTGCTTGATCGCAACCGCCGGCCGCTGACGCTCACCAGCGCCGGCTATGTATTGTATGAACGCGGCGAGCAGCTGGTTTCGGCCGCATTGAATCTGAAGGGCGCGGTGCTTGAGGCGGGGCATGGCGTCAGGCCCGCCATCCGTTTGGGTCTTGTGGACTCCGTCGCCACCACCTGTGGCACGTCCATTATCAAGCAGTTAATGCCGAGAGTAGCCCAGCTGAAACTGCAGACGGGCTTGTCTTTCGACGTAGGCGCCGCGCTGATCGATCGCCGGGTCGACCTGGCCATCACCAGCGAGCCCATGCATCGTGAAAATGGCCTGGTTCGCTATCGGGTATTGACCGAACAGTTCGTGGTGATATTCCCGCCTGGCCTGGAGGTCGCGGACCGCGAGAACACGAACCTGGCGCTGCTCAGCGCACAGCTTCCCATGATCCGGTATCGCAGCCAGTCCCACCTGGGCCGACAGGCCGAAACCGTGCTGCGGCGCGCGGATCTGGAGATTCCACAGTTTCTCGAGGTGGACACCGCCGACACGCTGACCTCGATGGTTGCCGGCGGACTGGGGTGGGCGCTGACCACACCACTGTGCCTGCTGCAGGCGCAAGAGCACGCCAAACGGGTCGGGATAGGTTTCCTGCAGTCGAGCGGAGACTCCAGGTCGATTTATCTGCTCGCCAGAGGCGGCGAATTCGACTCGCTTATCAAGGACACGTTCGACATCACCGTGTCCGTACTCAAGGAAGAGTGCCTTGCACGCCTGGCCTATATCCATCCATCCCTGGATCGGCATGCAATGATGGGCGAATGGCCGGGAATCGCCGGGCATTCGAAGACGACCGGAGCACGGCGTCAACCAGACATCTCAAGCGAGGGTATCGAATGACAGCGAATCCCGGCAAGGACACTGAAAGCAGGACCATCGCATTCGACGACTTGAAGATGCTGCTGGCCTCGATCTTCGAGAAAAACGGCACATCGGCTACAGTGGCGCACATTCTGGCCGACACGGTCGCCCGTGCCGACCGCGACGGCGCCCGTAGCCACGGCCTCTTTCGCGTTCCGGGATACGTCGACTCGCTCAAAAGCGGGTATGTCGACGGCCATGCGGAACCCGTCATCGACGCGGTGGCTGGCGGTTTTCTGCGCGTGGACGCCCGCAACGGCTTCGCGCAACCCGCGCTTGCCGCGGCCAGAGCCCTCTTGATGGAACGCGCGTCGAAGAACGGTATTGCGTTGGCGGCGATACGGAACTCGCATCACTTCGGCGCCTTGTGGCTGGATGTGGAGCCATTTGCCGAAGCGGGCTTCATCGCCATCACCACCGTGAATGCGGTTGCCAGGATGGCGCCGTTCGGGGGGAATACGCCCGTCTATGGCACCAATCCCCTTGCATTTGCCGCGCCTCGGAAGGGCCACTCCCCGCTCGTGTTCGATCTGGCCACCAGCGCTGTCGCGTTCGGAGAGATCCGCCTGGCCGCCCAGCACGGCGAGTCGCTGCCGCAGGGATATGGCCTGGACGCGCAAGGCCAACCCACCACGAGCCCCGAGGCGATCATCGCCGGCGGCAGCCTGCTGCCTTTTGGCGCGCACAAGGGATCGGCCCTGGCCATGATGGTCGAGCTACTGAGCGCTGCACTCACGGACGGCGCATTCTCGTCGGAAATAGACCAAAGCTCCCACCCCGGCGCTCAGACGTCCAGGGCAGGCCAAACGGTGATCCTGATAGACGCGAGCAAATCCGCCGGCGGCGATTTCTCCGATCGAACGCAGCTTCTTTGCGAAATGCTGAACGCGGCCGGCCAGACCCGGCTACCGTCGGACCGGCGCTATGCGAACCGCGCGGCGTCCGAGCGCGACGGCATGCACATCGATGAGAAAACCTATCGAACGCTATCGGCCTTGATGTAAGCGGCTCAGATAGCCGATCGTTCCGCCGCCTCGACGGTATTGGCAAGCAGCATTGCAATGGTCATCGGTCCCACTCCGCCCGGCACCGGCGTGATCGCGCCTGCGACCTTGGCAGCCGAGCCATAGTCGACATCTCCGCACAGGCGGCCGTCTGGGCTACGGTTGATGCCGACATCGATGACAACTGCGCCGGGCTTGATCATCGATCCATC
This sequence comes from Bordetella bronchiseptica, assembly GCF_900636925.1. NCBI lineage: Bacteria > Pseudomonadati > Pseudomonadota > Betaproteobacteria > Burkholderiales > Alcaligenaceae > Bordetella > Bordetella bronchiseptica. Next base: position 1,110,437 of record NZ_LR134326.1, on the reverse strand, counting down.
GACAATCCCGGCCCGGCCGGCGGCGACAATCAGCACGTCGGCCCGGCGAGCCTGCCCGGCCAGATCGCGTGTCTTCGAATTGCATATCGTCACGGTCGCCCCGGCCGCCAGCAGCAACATCGCCATAGGTTTTCCGACGATATTGCTGGCGCCGACAATTACCGCTTCGGCGCCGCGCAGCGATACCCCTTCGGATTCCAGAAGTTTCATTACCCCATAAGGGGTGCAGGGCTGGAATTGCGGCTTCCCTGTCATGAGCAGGCCTGCGTTGCTGATATGGAAACCGTCGACGTCCTTGAGCGGCGATATTGCTTCGATGACGCGGTGCGCGCTCATATGCGGCGGCAAGGGCAACTGCACCAGAATGCCATTGATGGCAGGATCGCCATTAAGCGAGGCAATCCGGTCGAGCAGTTGATTCTCCGTCCAGGCAGAGGGATAGCGCTCCGTGACGGAGTGAATCCCCACTTGCTCGCAGGCCGCCACCTTATTACGCACATATACCTGCGAAGCCGGATCTTCGCCGACCAGGAGCACCGCCAGGCCCGGTCTTATGTTTCTGGCGCGCAGGCAGGCCACGCGTTCCTTCAATTGCTCCCTGATACGCGCCGACGCGCGGCTACCGTCGATGACCTTGGCCTTCATTTTTTTGAATCTACGTCCATGCAATGGTTATTGAGGCTGGATTCCGACATGTTTGATCAGGTCTCTCCATCTCGAAAAATCGCTCTTCATGAACTGGGCAGTGGCAGCCGCATCCATCGGCGTCGACGCGTAGCCCAGCCCCGAGAGGGAGTCTGCAAACGCAGGATCCGACGCAATCTTGTATATCTCCCTGGACAGCAGTTCCACCTTCTTCGAATCTATCCCGCGAGGCGCTGCGAGACCGATCCAGGATTGCATGATCGGAAAATCGGGGAGGCTCTCCTGGACCGACGGCACGCCGGGTATGTATTTCGATCCGGCAGGATTGATGACCGCGAGCGCCCGCAGTGTCCGGCCTTGCAAGGCGCTCAGCGTGGTTGCCGTCTCGCCGCATGCGAAGGCAACCCGCCCTGCCGTCACGTCCAGCACGGCTGGCGGCGTCGATTTATAGGGAATGCCGAGCACCTTGCCCTTCGCAGCCTTGCCAAGCAGTTCCCCGCACACGGTCTGCATGCCGTAAGCCGTCGCATAGGTGATACCTTGCGTGCTCGTGTGGATCGCCTGCATTAATTCCTTGAAATCGCGATATGGGCTTTGTGGCGGCACCACAATAGACAGAGGAAATCCACCCAGCACTGCGATGCCAACAAAGTCGGTCATCGGATCATAATTAATGTCCTTGAACAGCCAGGGATTCTGCGACACAGTGGTCCCGGTGGTGACGAATATCGTATAGCCGTCATTCGGCGCCCGCACACCCCGCAACGTGCCGACAATCCCATTTGCACCCGGACGGTTTTCGACGACAACGGGCACGTTCAGCGCCGAGCCCAGACGATTTCCCAAGGCGCGAATAACAGTATCCGAGGCCGTGCCCGCGCCGAACGGATTAACGATGGTTATCGATTTTTCTGGATATGGGCTGGCCGCGTGGACAAATGCGCTGATCATGAAGGCGACTGCAGCGAAAATTCTTTTCATGGCTACCCCTGGGGTTTACCGATGCTCAACATCCGCTTCGTGATTTCCGACTACGCGGATCACGCATCCCGAACGATGCTCGCGTCTGAGTGTATTGGCGGACACGCCCCCTTCCAAGCGTCAACCCCATCGAATAAATAAAAATCATGGCGACTCAAACTTTCCTTAATAGAGCACCATGTACTGCACAATATTGGCCCGCACCGGGTCAGGAAACGGCGCGCCGCGCACGCCATGCGCGCTTCATGTGCCATTATTTGGCCCCCCCTCGCGCCGGTTCACGCTTGCGCCAGCGGATGCCAGCGCATCGACGCTTACGCGCAGCAGCGCGCGTGCCCGCAGCCAGCGGGCACGTGCTGCAGTCCAGACGTCTCCGCCCGGTCGCGTCAGATCACGCCTTTTTCTTCCAGCCGCCGGATCTCGGCGTCGGAAAGACCCAATATGTCCGCGTACACCGATGCATTGGCCTGGCCGAGCGCCTGGGCCGGTACATCGAATTGCGCGTGGCATTCCGAGAAACCGATGGGCAGCCCCATGCCGCGCACCGTGCCGCCATCGGGGGTCTGCAAATCGGTGATGGCGCCGCTGCGGTGCAGGTCCGGATCGTCCAGCATCTCCAGCGGCGTGCGCACCCGCGCCGCCGGCACGCCGCGCTCCTGCACCAGGGCCTGCTCGACAAAGGCGACCGTCTTGTCCCGGGTCCACTCGGACACCAGCGCAGCGAGGTCGGCGGCATGGCGCATCCGCGTGCCGCGGTCGGCAAAGCGCGGATCGCGCTGCAGGTCGGCCCGGCCCATGGCATCGAGCAGGCTGGCGAACCAGTCCGGGTGCACCGCCGCGATGGCGATGTGGCCGTCCACGCATTCGTAGGTCCCGAACGGCACCAGGCGCTCGTGGTTGTTGCCGGTGCGCATGCGGAAACCCGCCTGGGCCAGCACATCGAAATGCTCCTCGGCCACCCAGGACGACAGGCAATCGAGCATGGACACCTGGATCTTCTGCCCCTTGCCCGTCCTGCCCCGGTAGATCAGCGCCGCCAGGATGCCGTTGACCATGTACAGCGGCGCCAGCAGGTCCGCCACCGGTACCCCGCAGCGCATCGGCGGACCCGACGCCTCGCCGGTCACCGCCATCAGGCCCGACAGCGCCTGCACCAGGATGTCCATGCCTTTGAGGTTCTGGTACTTGCTGGGCTCGCCAAAGGCCTTGATCGACGCATAGATGATGCGATCGTTGATTTCCCGCACACGGGCATAGTCCACGCCCAGGCGCTCCGAGGCCCCTTCGCTCAGGTTCTCGATGAAGACATCGCTTTCGCGCAGCAGCCTGGCGAACAGCGCCCGCCCCTCCGGATCCTTGACGTTGAGCGTGATGCTCTTCTTGTTGCGGGCGCGGTTCAGCAATGTCAGCGACACATCGTCGCTGCCCTGCTGGCCGAAGTTGACCCCGCCCGGCCCCACGAACGGCGGATTGCTGCGGCCCAGGTCGCTGCCGCCCGGCGCCTCGACGCGGATGACCTCGGCGCCCAGGCCGCCCAGCAGCATCGAGGCGTAGGGCCCGGCCAGCGCCACGGTCATGTCGAGGACGCGAATGCCCTCCAGAAGGCCTGTTACTGCCATGAACGTCTCCTTGTTCCCCACGCAGCCGATTGCCGGCGGCCGGATGGCGAGTTCGCCGCCCGCTGCCCGAGCGACGAATCAGGCGGCTGGCCTGAGCATCATCAAGCCTGTCCGCACGGCGGTGCACACGATCTCGTCGCGCTGATTCCTGGCCACATGCTTGAAAGTCACGATGCCGGAGTCCGTGCGGCTCCTGGACAACCGCGTTTGCAGGATTTCCGTCTCGACACGGATGGTGTCGCCATGGAAAGTGGGCTTGGGAAACACGATCTCCCCGAAACCCAGATTTCCCAGGGTAGTGCCCAGGGTCGTTTCATAGACGGTGACGCCGGCCACCAGCGCCAGCAGGAACATGCTGTTGACCAGGCGTTGGCCATATATGGTGTCGGCGCTGTACTCGGCGTCGATATGCAGCGGCGCGCAGTTGTAGGTCAGGGCGGAGAACAGCACGTTGTCCGTCTCGGTAACGGTACGGCGGATGGCGTGCTGCACGACCATCCCGGCCTTGAAATCTTCGAAATACAGACCAGCCATTTAACACTCCCGAATACGCGCCATCGCGCTCAGTTGCCGAACGATTGCGCAAGCGCAATGACTTCGTGCGCGGTCTTGACGTGGGCGATGTCGATGTGTTCACCCGCGTACATGACCGATGCCCGCCCTTGGGCCTGGGCCGCGTCGAGCGCCTCGATCATCCCCTGGTAGTACGCGACGTCCTCGGCTGTCGGCGTGTAGGTGCGATTGATCGTTTCGACCTGCATCGGGTGCAGGACCAGCTCCCCCGACATGCCAAGCTGCCGGTCGAACGCGGAGGACTTCGCCAGTCCGTCGAGGTCCTTGATCTGCTGCCAGAGCCCGCCTATCGCCTGCTTGCCGGCCGCACGCGCGGCCATGACCACACGGGATTTCAAGTATTCGGTCTCGCGGCCTTCGGCAGTCCAGACGAATTTCAGCGCGCGCCCCATGTCGGCATTCCTGGCGGTGGCGCCGACGATGCCGGCCACACGAGGCATCTGCGCTATGTCGTAGCACAGCTGCATGGACCGCGCGGTTTCCAGCAGGGGAATGAGCCCGATCGATCCCAGCGGCAGGTTGGCGCGCGCCTCCGCCTCGGCGATCATGCATGAGGCCATGTATACGTCTTCCGGCCCTCCCGGCTTGGAGATATATATGCCCTCGATGCCGGCTGGCGCCACCGCCAGGATGTCGTCGAGGTCATAGATATGTGCAGTACGGTTGATGCGCACCCAGATTCGCTGATTCTGCGCAATGAGCTCGGGAATCTTCTTGGCGACCAGCTCACGCGCCGCGGTTTTTTCCGGACTCGGCACGCTGTCTTCCAGATCGAGTATCAGCGCATCGGCGCCCGCCTGGGCAGCCTTGTCGAGCATGGATTCCTTGTTGCCTGGCACGAACAGGAACGACCGCACCGGTTTTATTCGCGTATTCACGTCTACCTCTACCTGGTAATTTCCATGGGATAAACTCCCGCGGAACCTTTGCATGGATCGAGCCGGCGCATGGCTCGAGACGTATGCGTCGATGCCGGACCGCAGGCTGGCGCCCGATCGTGAGCCGGCTGCAGCCGGGACTACGGCTGGCGCTAATGTCCGCGAAACACCGGCGCCCTTTTCTCCGCGAAGGCGCAGATCGCCTCCCGGTAATCGGCGGTGTCCTTGCAACGCAAGTGACGATGGATTTCGCCGTCCAGGGCGTCATCGAAGGGGCAGATCAGGTTCTCGTTCAGGTTGTCCTTGATGAATCCATACGTCGTCGTCGGGCCACTGGCCAGGGCACGCACGAAGGCCGCCGATTCCGCCTCGAACTCCGCTTCCGGATAAACCCTGGTCACCAGCCCCAGCTGCAGCGCTTCGCGTCCGGACAGCACCGGACTCAATAAATACAGTTCACGGGCCTTCGCCGGACCGACAATGCGCTGCAGGAAGTATGTCCCGCCATAGTCCCCGGACAAGCCGACTTTCGCGAAAGCCGTGGTCAGCTTGGCGTTCGGCGTACCGATGCGGAAATCGCAGGCCAGCGCCAGGCTCAGCCCGGCGCCGGCCGCCGCGCCGTGGACAAGCGCCACGGTCGGCTTCGGCATTTCGTTCAGCAGCTTCGCCGCAGTCATGAAATGCTTCATTTCGCGGAATCGTTGCGCCCCCTTGTTTTGCACCGCCGCGGCGGGCGCGGCCATGGATTTGACGTCTCCGCCCGCGCAAAAGGCCGGACCTGCAGCGCACAACACCACCACGCGCGCGCCCGGGTCGTGCGCCGCCTGCTCGCACGCTTGCACCAATGCCGCGCACAAGGCGTCATTCAACGCGTTTCTCTCATTCGGACGGTTCAGCCTGATGGTGAAGATGCCATCGGACAGGCTGGTGACGAGTACAGGGGTCATGTGATGCATCGATCTCAAATGGACATTACGAAGCGCCGCCGGAGCCGGCCGGCGTATGGTCAGTTGATCTTCATTCCCGAAGTCTCGACCAGTGTTTTCCAGCGAGCGGTTTCGGCTTGCTGGAACGACGCAAGCGCAGACGGGCTGTCCGCCACCACTCGCCACCCCCGCTCCCCGAAGAACGCCTCGCTTTCCTTCAGCTTCAGGATGTCGACGATCAGCTTGCTATAGCTTTGCACTTGCTCGTCGGATGCGGTGCTTGGGGTGTAGGCGGCAATCCATCCGGACAGGTCGTAATCCTTGAGGCCTTCCTCCTGCAAGGTTGGCACGTCGTCGAACCCCGGAATCCTTTTTGTCGCGGTCACCCCGATAGCCCTCAGCCTTCCCGCGGCAATCAAGGGTTTCACGGAGATCGGATCCGAGAACGCCATGTCGATCTGCCCGCCCATCAGGTCGGCCATCGCCGCAGGGCTGGATTTGTACGGGACATACAGGATGTCGATGCCGGCCGCCTGCTTCAGCATCTCGCCACCCGCCTGCGACGTGGAATTCCCGCTTCCGAATGTCAGCTTGCCGGGATTCTTCTTCGCGGCTTCGACCAATTCAGAGACGTTCTTGATGCCGGATGCCGGATTCACAACCAGCAGGACGCCGCCAATCGTTATCGTGGTGATCGGCTTGAAGTCCGCGACGGGATCGTATGGCAGGTCCTTGAACAGGCTGGGATTCGCCGCCTGGGTCGTGTTGCTGGTCATCAAGATGACGTTCGCACTGCTCGGCAGGGACTTGGCCGTCTGGATGCCGATGATTCCGTTGGCGCCAGGCCGGTTATCGACGACCACGGCCCTGCCGGTGGACTCGGTTATCTTCTGGCCTATGTATCTCGCCGCGACGTCTGTCGCCGTGGCGGCGGCGAACGGCACGACGATCGTGATGGGCGCGGCATTCCGGTCCGCCGCGCTCACATTGGCGGCGACCAGCCCCGTCGCGCATGCAAAAAGCGAGGCCGCCGCAAGCCTGGACCCAACCGATCCGCGCTTGCCCCTTGCTCCAAAATGTCCCGACATGATTGTCTCCTCTGCTGTTTTTTGTCGGCATTACATGGGCTGATACCCATTTCGCCTGTCTCGACAGGAACAGTGGTGAACAGGTGCAATCCGTCGGCGCAACGATCCCCAGGCACGCGCGCTGCAGCGCCGCGTCTGCGTTTTCTCGTCCACGCATGAGTACGGACCGTCTTGACGGACGGCGCACCGATTCACGGTGTCGCCAACCACTGGCATTGCGTGCGTTCTCACCGCTCTTGTCTGACACAATGCTATGCAGTTGCCCGACCGCCCTCAAGCAGCCATTGGCGAATGCCGGATTCGCGAAACACGAATCGCGGGTTATCCAGCAGCTACGGACGGTCCCGCTTCGAGAGTGGCGTCCGACCCTCTGGGCTGCGCGATGAGTTGCTCGATGAGCAAGCGCGTCGCCGCGGTCGGCGCCCGGCCCCGCCTGGTGCCAATATGGACCTTGCGCAAGGCCCAGGCTTCGTCGAGGCGCAGCACCGATACGCGCCGCTGATACGCCACCGGAAGCATGCATTCCGGCTGAATGGTGACGCCCAGCCCCTCTTCCACCAGGCTGCGCGCCGCCTCCACGCTCGTCACATGGAATTTCGGCTTGACCGCGAGACCGCTGGATTTCGCGGCCTTGGAAATATCCGCCATCATTGCCGTTGACGGTTCGACGCTGATGAACGCATGGCCCAGCAGATCGGCAAGCGTTACGCCGGCTTTTTCGGCCAGGGGATGGCCGGCGGGCGCCAGGGCCACCAGGCGATCCGTGCGGTACGGGGTGACATCCAGGCCCTCCTCGTGCACGTCCATGCCCACCAGATAAATCGCGAGATCCGCCCCGCCGGACACGACCGCCCGGATCGCGTCCGGATTGAGGTGCTGCTCCAGCGCCAGATCGATCTGGGGATAATTCCGCGAGAACTCGCCGATCTCTTTGGCGACGTATTGGACGATGAGAGAACCCGTCGTGGCGACCGTCAGGCTGCCACGAACCCCGTCCGAGTATTCCCCCAGTTCACGGCGCATTTCTTCAAGATTGCCGAACAGTTCCCGGATATAGCGCGCCAGTACGACGCCGGCTGCGTTCGGCACGACGCCGGCGGGCTGCCGTTCGAAAAGCGGCAATCCGGCGATTTCCTCCAGATCCTGGATCCGCTTGGTGGCGGCGGACGGCGCGATATTCTCGCGGACCGCGGCTTTGCGTATCTGCCCTTCCTCCACGACTGTCAGGAACAGGCGCAGCGTGAATAAATCCACTCTGCGGGTCAGGGTATGAATGCTCAAGGTGCTCATCAGGCTCGCTCTCCGTGGAGAATACTGGGCGGCATCGGGCTGGCTTCGAGTTGCCGTGCAAACACGCTGTCGGGGAAAGACGCTCAGGCCCTGCGGCCGGGCATTCGCCATTGCAGGGACGCATCGAGACTGCGCTGCGGCGGCCGGATGGCCTCGCCGCCCTATACTCGGCGCCGTTCATCCGGCAGATGGTAGCCGTTGGGGAATCCGTCCGCATAGCTCGCGTTCCGCAGGCAACGGCCATTCCTTGCGATGCTTGCCCCGCAAGGCGTAACCGGCTACGGTGGGCGTGACGCCGCAAGCCCTCGATCGCCATGCCCCGCACCGGCGTCCTTCCCGGCCGCTTGCCGCCCCACCGTTCGCGAACACGCCCCGCCCAGGCCCGCCAGGATGATCAGCCCAGCGCACAAAACCCGACTGGCAGCGTTCTTCAACCTTCGCCGCGACGAGCTCCGGCCGGTGCTGCTGTCCGGACTGTGTTTCTTCTGCGTCCTGACGGCGCTGATGGTGCTGCGCCCGGCCCGCGACGCGCTAGGCATGCAGCGCGGCATCGAGGCGGTGCGCTGGCTGTTCATGGGCACCGCGCTGGTGACGCTGCTGGTCAATCCGGTGTTCGGCTGGCTGGTCAGCAGGTTCTCCCGGCGCCAGTTCATCGGCGTGACATACACCTTCTTCGCATTGAGCCTGGCCGCGTTCCACCAGTTGCTGGTGCAGGCGCCGCAGGCCGTCGGCGCAACCAGCGGGCAGGTGTTCTATGTGTGGTTCAGTGTCTTCAACATGTTTGCCACCATGCTGTTCTGGGCGCTGATGGCGGATCGCTTCACGCTCGAACAAAGCCGGCGGCTGTTCGCGCTGATTTCCGTCGGCGGCACGCTGGGCGCGATTTTCGGGCCGTGGCTCGCGTCGCTGCTTGCGCGTCCGCTGGGCACGCCCGCCCTGCTGCTGGTCTCGGCGGGCTTTCTGCTGCTGGCGATGCAGGCTGCCTGGGCGGTGGGGCGCGGCCAGGCCGCGGCGGCGTGCGCCGGCCCGGACAGCGGGCTGCAGGCCACGGACGGACAGGACCGCATCCTGATCGGCGGCAACGCCTGGCAGGGGCTGAAAGCGGTGTTCCGTTCGCGCTATCTGTTCGGCATCGCCAGCTATGTGATCATCATGGCGATCGCCAGTACGCTGCTCTATTTCACGCGGCTGCAGATGGTGGCCGAGCTGGGCGACGACATGGACTTGCGCACCACCGTGTTCGCGCGCATCGACCTCATCACGCAGGCAGCCACGCTGGCCTTGCAGGCGGTGGTGGCCGGACATGTGATGAAGCGGCTGGGTGTGACCATCACGCTGACGCTGCTGCCGCTGACTGTCATGCTGGGATTCGTGGGGCTGGCCATGGTCGGCACGCTGGCGGCGCTGATCGTGTTCGAGGCCGTCTTCCGGGCGGTCCAGCGGGCGCTGGCGCGGCCGGCGCGCGAAACGCTCTACACGGTGCTCGGCCGCGAGGACAAATACAAATCCAAGGCCTTCATCGACACCTTCGGCTACCGCAGCGGCGATGTGGCCGGCGCGCAGGTCGAAGGCCTGCTGGGCCGGCTGGGACTGGGCCTGGCCGGCCTGGCCAGCGTGGCGGTTCCGCTGGCGCTGGCCTGGGCCGCGCTGGGGCTGTGGCTGGGCCGCGCCCAGCTGCGCCTGGCCCGCAAGGCCGGCGCGTCCGTTCCCGCCATCCCGGCCGCCGCGCCGGATACGCTTCCCGCGACGAGGAGCCCGCCCCCATGATTACCCGACGCGATTACCTCAAGCTGTCCGCCGCCGGCCTGGCCCTGGCCGCCCGCCCAGGGCTGCCGTGGGCCGCCGATGGCCCCGCCGGCCTGATCACCCGGACGATCCCGGGCACCCGGGAACGGCTGCCGGCGGTGGGCCTGGGCAGCTCGGCATCGTTCGCGCGCATCGCCGGCGAAGACGATACCGGACGCGTGCGCGACGTGCTCGAAACCTTCGTGCGCGAAGGCGGCACGGTATTCGACACCGCCCCAAGCTACGGCGCGGCCGAGGAAACGGCCGCGCGCATCGCCCGGGAAACCGGCCTGGACCGCAAGCTGTTCTGGGCGACCAAGGTGAACGTGGCCGGGCGAGGCGGCGGCAAGGCCGACCCGGCCGCCGCCCGCGCGCAGATCGACCGCTCGCTGGCGCGGCTGGGCAGGCCCGCGATCGACCTCGTCCAGGTCCACAACCTGGGCGACGTGCCGACACAGCTGGGGCTGCTCAGGGAATACCGCGACGCCGGCCGCATACGCTATATCGGCGTCACGACCACGTTTCCCGAGCAGTACGAAGCGCTGGAGCAGATCCTGCGCACCGAAGCGCTGGACTTCATCGGCGTGGACTACGCCATCGACCACCGCGCCATGGAAGCGCGCGTTTTCCCGCTGGCGCGCGAGCGCGGCGTCGGCGTGCTGGCCTACCAGCCCTTCGGCCGCTCGCGCCTGTGGCAACGGGTCAAGGGACATGCCCTGCCGGGCTGGGCGGCCGAGTACGGTATCGCCTCGTGGGGCCAGTTCTTCCTGAAATTCGTGATTTCGCATCCGGCGGTCACCACCGCCACGCCGGCCACCAGCCAGCCCCGCAACGTCGTCGACAACCTGCGCGCGGCCACGGGCCCCCTGCCCGACCCGGCCGGACGGCGCCGGATGATCGAACACATCGAGTCGCTATAGGCGACACGCCGCGTCCGCGGCAAGCGCGGCGGCCCTCCTCCCCCATGCGGGACTGCCCGTTCGGACCGGGCGGCGGACGCGCGTCCGCCCGCGCCTAGGGAAAACCACAATTCTGCTCCCCTCTAGAATTTCATTAACATTTATCTGAAATGTCAGATAAATGTCTGAGGGCATATCGCCAACGGCGATGACATGACAACCCGTCGGCCAGACCGATGGACCAGGAGACACGGAGCCGCCCGGCCGGGCATGGGCTCCACCTATGGAGCATTCTTGATGACCACGTTGTTTTCATCCCTGAAAACGTTTGGCGCGGCATGCCTGCTGGCGGCTTCGAGCGTCATGTCGCCGAGCGCGCACGCGCAGGACATCCGCGTCCGGCTGGGCCATGTCTTTGCCATCGGCAGCCCCCAGGAAGTGGCTGGCAAGGAGTTCGCCGAACTGGTCAAGACACGCTCGAACGGCCAGATGGAGATTGCGCTGTTTCCGGCCGGCCAGCTGGGCGGCGACGAGGCGCTGGGGCGCGAATTGGCGCGCGGTTCGCTGGACCTCGCCTTCCTGAACGTGGCGGGCCTGACCGGCCTGGATCCGCTGCTCGACATCCATTACCTGCCCTACGCCGTCAGCACCTTCGAGGAAGCGGACCGTATCCACTTCAATCCCGACGGGGTCATCCAGAAAACGACCCGCGAGACCCTGCGCAAGCGGCGCATCGAGCCGCTTGCCTTCTTCGAGCTGGAGTTCCGCTCGATCACCAACTCGCAACGCCCGGTGGCCACGCCCGAGGACCTGCGCGGCATGAAATTGCGCACGCCCAGCGTCACCAATATCAAGACGCTGTTCGAGGCGGCCGGCGCGCACCCCCTGGCCCTGCCGTTCCCCGAGCTGTTCACCGCGTTGCAGCAGGGCACGGTCGACGGCCAGGACAACGGCCCCGCCCTGACGTACACCTCGCGCCTGTTCGAGGCGCAGAAGTACATGACCCTGACCAACCACATCTACGCGATCGGGGCCATCGCCTCCAGCGAACGATTCTGGAAACGCCTGAACGACGAGCAGAAGGCCATCGTGCTGGCCGCCGCCGAAGAGGCCGCCCGCAACCAGATCGCGAACAACCGCAAGCTGAACCGTGAATATGTGGAAAAAATCCGCCAGGGCGGCGTAGCGGTCATCGAACTGGATGCCCAGGCCATGCGCCCTTTCCGTGAACTCGGCCGCGCCCAGTGGGACAAGCTGGCAAGCGTCTATGGCGCCGAGCGCATCCAGGCGCTGCGCGACGAACTGGCCAAGAACAACATCCAATGAACGCCGCCGCCCCCTCCCCCGCCCCGCTGGCGGGCCTCGCGTCCGGCTCGGCCATCGACCGGGCCGAGCGCTGGCTGCTGCGCGGCGAGATGGCCGTCAGCGTCGCCGCGCTGGCCGTGATCATGGCGACCGTCGCCATCAGCGTGGCCGCGCGCGCGCTGCTCTTGCCCATTCCCAACCTGACGGAATGGGCCGTGACCGCCATGTCCGCGCTGACTTTCCTGGGCGCGTCCGCGTGCACCGCGCTGCGGCGCCACATCAATATCGAAGTGGTCGACCTGCTTCCGGCCGGCGCGCTGCGCTTCGCCGCGCACCTGGCATCGCTGCTGGCGCAGCTGGTCTTCGGCGTCATGTTCGCCATCACGGCCTGGGGATTCTTCGACTACGCGCTGGACTCCGGCGAAAAACTGATCGACCTGGGCACGCCGGTGGCCCTGCCCAGCGGGCTCATGGTGGCCGGCGCAGCCCTGATCGCCCTGCATGCCGCGCTGGCCATTTACCGGCTGGTCGCCGGCCGTCCCGCCCTGGAGTTCGCGCAATGAGCCTCGCCTTCGCAGGATTGTTCCTGCTGCTGATCATCGGCACGCCGCTGGGCATGGCGTTCGCCCTGGCCGTGATGGGCCGCGCCGGAAGTTTCAACCTGGATCTCGACGCGCTGGGAGCCATCCCCTACGAAACCATTTCGGCGGTTCCGCTGGTGGCGATTCCGCTGTTCCTGCTGGTCGGCGAAATCATGAACCGCGGCGGCCTGGCCTTGTGCCTGAGCCAGATCTGCGACCGCGTGCTGCACTTCCTGCCCGCCCGCATGGGGCACATCGCCGTGGCGGCCTCGGGGCTGATGAGCGCCATGACCGGCTCGTCCGTGGCCACGGTGGCCGCCATCGGCGCGACCGTGGGCCCCGAAATGACGGCGCGCGGCTACAAGCGCGCCTACAGCGCGTCGCTGGTCGCCGCCGCCGGCCTGCTGGGCGTGCTGCTGCCGCCATCGATACCGTTGATCCTGTACGGTTCGGTGGTCGGCACGTCCATCGTCGATCTATTCCTCGCCACCCTGGTGCCCGGCCTGATCATGGCGGGCGCGTTCTTCGCCACGCACGCCCTGCGCTCGCGCTCGGCCTTGCGGGACGGCGTCGAAAGCGCCGGCGCGGCGGGCCTGGACCGCGCCCCCGCCCCGACCTCCGGCGCCACCGTCTCGGCATTGCTGCTGCCGGTGTTCGTCCTGGGCGGCATCTACTCCGGCCTGACCACGCCGACCGAGGCAGCCGCGGTCGCGGCAGCGGCCGCCCTGGCGATGACGCTGATCCAGCGCACCCTGCGCTGGGACCAGGTGCCGGTGGTGTTCACCAATGCCGTCAAGGCGTCGGCGGCCATCCTCACCATCATCGCGCTGACGAGCCTGTTCAACCGCGCCCTGGTGCTCAACCAGATTCCCCAGGACATCGCCGCCTTCGCGCTGTCGGTGACGGACGACCCCATCGTCTTCCTGCTCGGGGTCAATCTGTTGCTGCTGCTGGTCGGCATGTTCATGGAAACCAATGCCGCGGTCATGCTCATGGGCCCGCTGCTGGCGCCGGCGGCCATCAAGTTCGGAATCGATCCAGTGCACTTCGGTATCATCCTGGTCACCAACATCGAAATTGGCTTGATCACCCCACCTTTGGCCGCCAATGTTTTCGTTGCAGCCCGCACACTGGACGTGAACATGGTGAAAATGCTGCCCCATCTCGCCTGGTTCTTCGCCGCCGCGCTGAGCGTCCTGCTGCTCATCAGCTTCGTGCCCGAACTGACCCTGTGGTTCAGGCATTTCCAATAGGCTACGCAACAAAGGAAGACGCGTATGAACGACTTGCACACCCGAGCCCGCACGGCCCCCCGTGCCCTTGCGGGCAAGCGGACCACGAGCGCGGCCGAGGCAAGCGATACGGCGCCCGGCGCCCCGCAACCCTTTCTGCGGGACGTGGCCTACGAGCAGATCAAAGCCATGCTGTTCCTCAATGAAGAGACGGGACGGGCCTACTCCGAGCGCCAGCTCGCCGCCCAGTTCGGGTTGGGGCTCAATCCCGTGCGCTCGGCGATCGAACGCCTGAAGCTGGAAGGCCTGGTCGTCGTGGTGCCCAAGATCGGCATCATGCTGCCGGAGATGTCCGCCAACGCGATCAATGATTTCTACGAGATCCGCACGGTCATCGAAAGCCACGTGGCGCTCTCCCTGGTCGGGCAACTCCAGCCCTCGGATATCGAGCGCGTGGAAACCATCCTGCGCCAGCAGGAGGAGTGCGTGCGCGAGGGCGCCTATCTCGACTACCACCAGCTCGACATGGCGTTCCACCTCAGCCTGGCCCAGATACACGGCAACGAGGAGATCGTGCAGATGCTCGAGCGCCTGCGCGACAAGATGCACCGCCTGTCCACGCGCCTGCATACCAAGTATCCCGGGCGGCTGGGCGCCAATGTCCAGCAGCACCGGGAAATCTTCGAAGCCATCAAGGACGGCGACGCGAAGCGGGCGCAGAACCAGATGCGCGCGCACCTGGTCTGGGGCAAACGCTTCGTGCTCGACCCCCGGTCCTCGGCCGACGCATTGCTGCCCGCCACGTAGGGCGCTACCCAACCGCTTTCCCTGCCAGCCGCATCGGCCGGGCCACATCGGCCCTGCCGAGGGGGGCTTGCACGCCTCACTTTCGACAAGGACAACGCATGCACATACCCGACCGACTCTTCGCGGCCCTGCGTGGCCGAAGGCCCGCCTACGGCACCTGGGCACAGATGAACTCGCCCGAATTCTGCGAAATCGCCGCCAGCGCCGGCCTGGACTTCGTCATCGTCGACATGGAACACGGCTCGTTCGGCATTGAATCGGCGGTGCACATGACGCGCGCGGCCCAGCTCGGCGGCGCCACCGCGCTGGTGCGCACGCCAGACGCCAGCCGGACCGCCATTTTCAAGGCCCTGGACACCGGCGCCAACGGGGTGCTGGTTCCCAACGTCGACAGCCCCGAAATGGCCGCCGCCATCGTGGCGGCCTCGCGCTATGCGCCGCAGGGGCAACGCGGCGCCTGCCCCTGCACGCGCGCCACCGCGCACGGCGTGACGCCCTGGGCACGGCACGTGGAACAGGCCCGCGAACATACGTTCGTCGCGGCCCTCATCGAAACGCCGCAGGGCATCGCCAACTTCGACCGCATCCTCGACGTGCCGGGACTGGACGCCGTGGCGCTCGGCCCGTTCGACCTGAGCCAGGCGCTGGGCCTGAACGGCGACTGGAAGCACCCCGAAGTGCAGGCCGCCCAGTCCCGCATGGTCCGCCAGGCTCGCGCCAAGGGCGTGCAAGTCATGATGTCGATCTTCGATAGCGACCCGCGCCTGCTGTGCGAACAGATCGCGCGCTGGCAGGACGAAGGCGCCGCGCTGTTCGTGGTCAGCGGCGACCGGTTCCTGCTTTCCAGCAGCTTCAACGCGCTCAACGCCGCCCTGCCCCGAACCGGGCTCGCGCGCTGAACCGGCGCATCCATCTGGAGTCATCCATGCAACACACCAAGGTTCTGATCACGGGCGGAGGCGGCTTCCTGGGCGCCTGGGTCGCCAAGCGGCTGCTGGCGCGCGGATTGCCGGTACGCATCATGGACATCGCCGACGACCGTCGGGTTGTTCGCGGCCTGCTGGGCGACGCCGCCGACAGGCTGGAATGGGTGGTCGGCGACGTCAGCCAGGCCGCGGACGTGGAGGCCGCGCTCTCGGGATGCCAGCAGGTCGTCCATCTGGCCGGACTGCTCACGCCATCCTGCCAGCTCGATCCCGTCAAGGGCGCGCAAGTCAACCTGCTGGGCACCCTGCATGTTTTCGAAGCGGCCAAAAGGCAGGGCCTGCGCCATGTGGTCTATACCAGCTCGGTCAGCGTATTCGGCCCGGACAACGGCCTGCAGCCGGAACCGTCGACGCACTACGGCGCCTTCAAGCTGGCGACCGAGGGCTGCGCGCGCACCTACTGGGAGTATGACGGCATCTCCAGCGTCGGGCTGCGCCCCGGCGTGGTCTACGGGCCGGGACGGGAGGTCGGGCTGAGCGCCGGCCCGACCCTGGCCTGCCGCGCCGCCGTCCGCGGCGAGCCCTACACCGTCGGCTACCAGGGAGATACGTGCCTCGTGTACGCAGACGATGTCGCCGCGGCCTATGAACAGGCGCTGACCGCGCGCGCGCCCGGCGCGCAGGTATTCAACGTGTCCGGGCGGCCCACGCCGATGGCGGACATCCTGGATGCCATCCGCCGCCACTGCCCGGACGCGCGCCTGGGGGCCGAAGGCCCCGTCCTGCCGTTCACCGCCGATATCCCGGACGAGGCGCTGTACCGGGCCTTTCCCGCCCTGCCCCGGACCCCGCTCGACGTCGGCATCGGACAAACGCTGGCGCATTACCGGCCGGCCCAAGCCTGAGGCGGCCCCGCCGCCAACCTGCTAGCATCCGTGGCAACGCGCCAGGCCGCCGCCATCGACATGGCGCGGACCTGCGCGCCGGCAAGCAAAACAACGGGGACTACGAATGGATCTGGCATTGGTTCTGGGCGCGGCATTCTTTGCCGGCATTCTCAATGCGGCGGCGGGCGGCGGCAGCTTCCTGACGCTGCCGGCCCTGGTGGCGGTGGGCGTGCCGCCCGTCATGGCCAATGCGACCGGCACGCTGGCCCTGCTGCCCGGCTATTTCGCCGGCGCCTGGGCCATGCGGCGCGATCTCTTCATCGAGCCGCATCGCGTGCCGCTGTGGCGCACCACGCTGATCGCCGCGGTCGGCGGCGCCGTCGGCGCGCTGCTGCTGCTGTGGATCGACCAGAAAGCCTTCCGCCACCTGGCGCCCTGGCTGCTGCTGGTTGCCACGCTGATTTTCTGGTGCGCGCCCGCCATGCTCAAACGCACGCAGCAAGCCGCGGCAGCGCCGGGCAATTGGCGCGGCCAGGCCGGGCTGACGGCGGTCAGCGTCTATGGCGGCTTCTTCAATGGCGGCATCGGCATCATGCTGCTCGCACTGTTCAGCGCCTCGGGCTATCAGAGCCTGAACACCATGAACGCGCTGAAGAACCTGCTCTCAGGCGTGCTGACCTGCATCGCCGTCGTCGTATACGTGGCCGGCGCCTTGATCAACTGGCAATACGCCCTGCTGATGCTGGGCGCGGCGCTCGCCGGCGGCTACGTGGGCGGCAGGCTGGCGCGCCGCATCCCGCGCGGTGCCCTGCGCGCGGGCATTATCGCGATCGGGCTGGCCATGACTGCTTTCATGTTCATGCGCGCCTAGGCGGCGCGGCGAGCCGGCGGCCCTGGTCGATTACAATTTCCCGCGCCGCGTCGCCGGGCGCCGTGCACAACCCATCCCGTAGCAACATGCCGGAATTCGGAATCACCCAAGCCGCGCAACTGACCGGCACCAACCCCTCCACGCTGCGCCTGTGGGAACAGCACGGACTGCTGTCGCCGCTGCGCAGCCCGACGGGGCAGCGCATCTACGGCGAACACGATCTGGGCCTGATCAGCACCATCCTGCGCCTGCGCAAGGTCGAGGGCCTGAACATCTCGGCCATCAAGCGCGCGCTGGCCAGCACCGCGCCGGCGCCGCAGGACCCGGCGCGGCCCAAGCGTTCGGCCAACACCCAACAGCTGGGCCGGCAATTTCGGGTGGCCCGGCAGAAACACGACATGTCGCTGCAGGAGGCGGCCGACGCCACCGGGCTGCCGGTTTCCTTCATCTCCACCTTCGAGCGCACCGGCCAGGGCGCCGCGGTCGCCAGCCTGCAGCGCCTGGCAGCCTGCTATGGCACCACCGTCACCGAACTCTCGGCGCCGCCGGCCAGGTCCGCCGACAGCAGCGCCCACGTCGTGCGCGGCGGCAAGGCGCGGCAGGCGCCCAGCTTCGGCGCCGGCATCCAGATATTCCAGCTGGCGGAAACCCTGCAGTCGCTGGACTGCCAGCGCTGGGTACTGCAGCCAGGCGCCCAGAGCGACGGCGCCTACTCGCACGAAGGCGAAGAATTCATCCATGTGCTGCATGGGCGCTTCCATATCAGCGTACAAGGGCTGAAGACCTGGGAACTGGTCGCCGGCGACAGCATTTCCTTCGACAGCCGCCTGCTGCACTCCTGGTCCGCCGCGGGCGACGAGCCGACCGTCCTGCTCTGGGTGAACACGCCGCGCAGCTTCTGATCCGCAGGGCGCGGGTCCCGATGCACAGAACCCTTCCGAACCTACAGAAAATATATATGCCTACAGAAAACATGTAGGTATAATCCGAACATCACGGCCGCCATCCCGGCGGCCCGCACTCAGAGAGAGGCCATGCGCGCGTCAACGAATCAGACCTTGCAGCTAGACCGGCGCGCCGCCCTGCCCGCATTGGCGCGCAGCTACTGGTTCAAGCAAGCCGTGCCGCAAGAGTCCGCGCCGCAAGGCCTGCGTGGCCGCCACAGCGTGGACATCGCCATCGTCGGCGGCGGATTCGTCGGCCTGTGGACGGCCCTGGCGGCCAAGGCCATGCAGCCAACGGCCCGCGTCATCGTGCTGGAGCGCGACCTGTGCGGCGGCGGCGCGTCCGGCCGCAACGGCGGTTTCGCCATGTCATGGTGGCCCAAGATATCCACCCTGCTGTCCATGGCGGGCCGCGACGAGGCGCTGCGCCTGGCGCTGGCCTCGGAACGCGCGATCGGCGAGCTCGAACGGTTCTGCCTGGCGCGCGGGGTCGACGCGCATTTCGTGCGGGGCGGCTGGTTCTGGACAGCCACCACCGAGGCCCAGCGCGGGGCCTGGGCCAGCACCCTGCAGGCCTGCGAGCGGGTCGGACACCAGCCTTTCACGGCCGTGGCGCCGGACGAGCTGGCGCGCCGCACCGGCTCGCCGGTACACCTGGAAGGCATATTCGACACGGCCACGGCCACCGTCCAGCCTGCCCTGCTGGCGCGCGGCCTGCGGCAGGCCGCGCTGGACGACGGCATCGAGGTGTACGAGGGCAGCGCGGTGCGCACCCTGCACACCGGCGCGCCCGCCGTACTCGGCCTGGACGAGGCCGAGGTGCGGGCCGGCACGGTCATCCTCGCCAACAACGTCTGGGCCGCCGCCATTCCCGAACTGGCGCCGCTGATCACGCCCGTCAACAGCGCGCTCGTCGTCACCGAACCCATCGGCGAGCGCCTGCAGGAACTGGGCTGGCGCGGCAACGAAGCGATCACCGACTCGCAATTGCTGGTGGGGTATTACCGCAAGACGCGCGACGGACGCCTGGTGTTCGGCAAAGGCAGCGGCGCGCTGTCGAGCGGCGGGCGCATCGGCCAGGTGTTCAGCCGCGATCCCGGCACCGAAGCCCTGACCGAGGCGGATTTCCGGCGCACTTATCCCGAATTGCGCGACGTCGCGATCGCGCAGGCCTGGGCCGGCCCCATCGACCGGACCTACGACAGCCTGCCGGTATTCGGCCGCCTGCGCGGCGCCGACCACATCTGCTACGGCATCGGCTGGAGCGGCAACGGCGTCGCGCCGAGCTGGGTGGGCGGACAGATCCTGGCCTCGCTGGCGCTGGGCCGCAAGAATGAATGGAGCGAGTCCGCCCTGGTCGGGCGGGAGTGCAGGAAGTTCCCGCCCGAGCCCATACGCTTCATGGGCGGTACGCTGGTACGCAACGCGGTATTGCGCAAGGAGCGCGACGAAGCGCTCGGGCGCAAGCCCGCGTGGCTGGACACCCGCCTCGCCACCCTGGCGCCGGCGGGCCTGGAAGACAAATCCTGATAGAGGCCATGACATGAAAAAACCCGTCGTCATCAATGCCGCGCCGTCGGGCGCCTTCACCCCCAAGACGGCAGTGCCGGGCCAGCCCGTCGCCGCCGACCGCAGCACCGATGTCGGGCTGGCGCCGCAGGAAGGGGTGACCGCCGGCATCTGGGAATGCCAGCCGGGCCTTTTCCGCCGCACCATCATGCAGCGCGAGTTCTCGCACTTCATCGCCGGGCATTGCTACTTCACGCCCGACGGCGGCGAAGCCATCGAAATCCGCGCCGGCGACGCGGTGTACTTCCCGGCCGACTGCCATGGCGTCTGGGATGTGCGCGAGACGCTGCGCAAGAGCTACCTGATCATCGACTAAGCCGTACCAGGGCCCGCCCTTGCCCGGGCGGCCCGTACTCCGGAGGAGACCACCATGTCCGTCGACGCGTTCGCTACCGGCCAATCCGCCACCAGCACCTATACCGCGCACCGGCCCGTCATCGCGGCGAATCGTCATGCGGTGTCCAGCGGCCACTACCTCGCCTCGCACGCCGCGTTCCAGATTCTCGAATCGGGCGGCAACGCCGTGGACGCCGGCGTGGCGGCCGGCCTGGTGCTGGGCGTGGTGCACAGCGACCAGGTCAACATCGCGGGCGTCGCGCCCATGATGATCTACCTGGCCGCGGAAGACCGGGTCATCACCATAGACGGGCTGGGCAGCTGGCCGGCCGCGGCCTCGTGCGAACGATTCGAACGCGAGTTCGGCGGCGTGGTGCCGGAAGGCCTGCTGCGCACGGTCATTCCGGCCGCGCCCGGGGCCTGGATCACCGCCCTGCAGCGCTACGGCACGCGCAGTTTCGCCGAGGTCGCGCAATACGCGATCCGCTTCGCGCGCGAAGGCTTCATCATGTACCCGTTCCTGGCGGACCGCCTGCAGGAAGCCGAGGCCAAGTACCGCCGCTGGCCGTCCAACGCCGCCATCTACCTGCCCGGCGGACGGCCGCCGCGCGTGGGCGAGCGCTTCGTGCAAAGCGATCTGGCCGCCAGCCTGCAATACATGGCGGACCAGGAGACCGCGACCGCCGGCTCGCGCGTACGCAAGCTGCAGGCCGCCCGCGATGCGTTCTACCAGGGCGACATCGCCAGCAAGATCGTCGCGTTCCACCAGGAGAACGGCGGCCTGCTCACCGCCGCCGACCTGGCCGGCTACGCGCCGACCATCGAGGCCCCGCTCAGCACGCGCTACGGCGACATGGACGTCTATGCGTGCAACTTCTGGTGCCAGGGCCCGGCCCTGCTGCAGGCCCTGAACATCCTGAAGTCGTTCGACCTCAAGGAGATGGGGCACAACAGCACGCGCTACATCCATCACGTGGCCGAAGCGCTGAAGCTGACTTTCGCCGATCGCGAGCACTATTACGCCGACCCGCGCTTCATCGACGTGCCCGCGCAGACGCTGCTGTCGGACGCCTACGCGCGGCAGCGCGCGCAACTGGTGCGAGCCGACCGCGCCTGGCCCGAAATGCCGCCGTGCGGCGAGATCGCGGGGTACGAAACGCTGCGCGCCATCCACGGCAATATTTCGCGCGAGATCGATCCCCCGCTGGATACCTCGTACGTGTGCGTGGTCGACCGCTACGGCAACGCCTTCTCGGCCACGCCCAGCGATGTGTCGAGCGACACGATCGTGATTCCCGGCACCGGGCTGTGTCCGTCCTCGCGCGGGTCCCAGTCGCGCGCCGATGCCAGCCATCCGGCCAGCCTGGCCCCGGGCAAGCGTCCGCGGCTCACGCCCAACCCCGCCATGGCCATCCAGCGCGGCAAGCGCATCCTGCCGCTGGGCAGCCCCGGCGGCGACAGCCAGGTGCAGGCCATGCTGCAGGTGCTGCTGAACATCACGCTGTTCGGCATGGATCCGCAGACGGCGATCGAAGCGCCGCGTTTCATTTCCTATAGCCATCCCGACTCGTTCGCGCCGCACGCGTACTACCCCGGCCGCCTGAGCGTGGAAGGACGCATCTCGGCGCAGACCGAGCAGACCCTGGCCGCGCTCGGACACGACATGCAGCGCTGGCCCGATTGGCTCTGGCGCGCCGGCGGCGTCTGCGCCATCGACGCCGATCTCGAACAAGGCATCTACCAGGCCGGCGCCGACCCGCGGCGCGCGGCCGCCTACGCGCTGGGCTGGTAGGCGCCCCCCGTCACAAGACACCCCTCGCATACAACGACAAGGAGACTCCATGACTGTCATTTCCCGCTACCTGCTCGGCGCATTCGGCCGCAAAGCCCGCCTGGCCTGCGCCTCGGCCATGCTCGGGGCGGCCCTGCTGCCCGCCGGCGCCGCCAGCGCCGACACCTATCCGTCCAAGCCGGTGCGGCTGATCGTGCCCTACACGCCGGGCGGCGCGACCGACATGGTGGCGCGCATCGTCGCGCAGCACCTGGGCGCTCGCCTGGGCCAATCGGTGATCGTCGAGAACAAACCCGGCGCGGGCGGCAACATCGGCTCGCAGATGGTCGCCTCGGCGCTTCCGGATGGCTATACGCTGCTGTTCTCGACCACCGCCAACGCCATCAACGAAAGCCTGTACAAGGATCTGCCGTTCGACTTCAAGCAGGCCTTCGAGCCGGTGACCCAGCTGGTGGAACTGCCCAACGTGGTCATCACCGGCCCGGACGTGCCGGTCAACTCGATCGCCCAGGTCATCGCGCTGGCCAAGAAAGACCCCAAGGCGCTGACGTACGCATCGGCGGGCACGGGCACCTCCACCCACCTGGCCACCGAACTGTTCAAGACCATGGCGGGCGTCAACATCCTGCACGTTCCCTACAAGGGCAGCGCGCCCGCGATGACCGACCTGCGCGGCGGCCGCGTGCAGCTGATGTTCGACAACATTCCCTCGGCCCTGCCGCAGGTACAGGCCGGCGCGGTGCGGGCGCTGGCGGTCACCAGCAGCCGCCGCAGCCCGGTGCTGCCGGACGTGCCGACCGTGGCCGAGGCCGGCGTGCCCGGCTACGAGGCGGTGGCGTGGCACGGCATTTCGGTGCCGGCCAAGACGCCCGCCCCCATCGTCGAACGGCTCAGCGGCGAGATCGCCCAGGTCCTCAAGCAGCCCGAGGTCGTCAAGCAGCTGACCGCCATCGGCGCCACGCCGGTGGGCAGCACGCCGGCGCAGTTCCAGGCGCACATCGACAAGGAACTCGCGAAGTGGCAGAAAGTCGTCGCCGAGTCGGGCGCATCGCTGAACTAGGCTTGCGGGTGGCTACCGGGTGCGGGCCGCAAGCCCCGCAGCCCGGCCCATTGGTGTCCATGGACACGAATACGTGCTAAGTTCCAGCGCTATTCGTTCTCCGCGACGCATGGACCGTCTGCTGGCACCACCATGGAATACCCCCGCATCCCAGGCGCGGCGCTGCTTGCAGCCGCCTTGCTGGCCGGCCAGGCCTCGGCCGGCGAGGTGCGCGTGGCCGTGGCGACCAAACTTGCCGAACCGATACGCCTGGTCGCCGCCAGTTTCGAAAAGGACACGGGCAACAAGGTGCATTACACCGTGGCGCCCACCAGCGCCTTCCTGCGGCAGATCGCCGAGGGCGCGGATTTCGACGTGCTGTTGCCGAACAACAAGGCGGCGCTGAGCGAACTCGAGGCTCTCGACCGGGTCGTGCCCGGGACGCGCCACACCTATGCCCAGAACGTACTGGTCCTGTGGTCGCCGTTCAAGGACTACGTCGACGACCAGGGGCAGGTGCTCAGGCGCAACCAATTCCAGCGCCTGTCGGTCGCCAGCCCCAACCGGGTCTATGGCCGGCCGGCGGCGCAGGTACTGGACAACCTGGGCCTCGCCAAGGCAGTCGAGGACAAGCTGGTCGAACGCCACGACCTCGCGCAGTCGCGCCAATTCGTCACGGCCGGCGGCGCCGACCTGGGGATCGTGACGCTGTCCCAGGTCTACGCCAACGGGAAACTCCAGCGCGGGTCGGCATGGCTGATTCCGCAAACGCTCTACGATCCGATCGAACAGCAGGCCGTCATCCTGAAGCCCGGACGCGACAATCCCGTGGCGCGTTCGTTCCTGTTCTACCTCAGGGGCCCCAAGGCCGGCTCCATCCTGATCTCCCACGGCTACCGCTACCAGCTGTTCTCCGAATCGCTCTGATCGGCCAGGCCCGCGGCCGCGGCTACACTGTGGAGCACCGACACCGGGCTCTCCACCTTTCTCCGCCTCCATCCATGTCACTGCATACCTGGCTGCTTTACCTGATCGCCGTCATCGGGCTGTCGCTGACGCCCGGCCCCAATACGCTGCTGGCCCTCACGCACGGCGCGATGCATGGCCACCGCAAGGCGCTTTGCACCATTACCGGCGGCGCGCTCGGCTTCACGCTGGTAATCGGCCTGTCCATGCTGGGCATCAGCGCCCTGCTCAAGGCCTGGTCGCCGGCGCTGATCCTGCTGAAATGGATCGGCGGCGCCTACCTCGTCTACCTGGGCATCCAGTTGTGGCGCGCACCGGCCGTGCCATTGCAGGCGCCGGCCGGATCGTCGTCGGCGCGCGGCGCGCGCCTGTTCTGCCAGGGCCTGCTGGCCGCCGTCTCCAATCCCAAGGCCCTGCTTTTCTTTGGCGCGTTCCTGCCGCAGTTCATCGACCCGGCGCGCAGCCTGGCTACCCAATTCGCCGTCATGGCCGCCACCTTCGCCGCCATGGAATTCGTGGTCGAGTACGGACTGGCGCGCGCGGCCCACAAGGTCAGGCCCTTCCTGCAGCGGGCCGGCCGGCGTTTCAACAAGACCTGCGGCGGCATGTTCGCCGCCATGGGGATCGCCCTGCCCGGCACGTAAGCGCCGCCTGCGACTTGAACCCGACAGCCGAAATCGTGTATAATTTTTTTCTTCGTTGAGCAGCATGTGGGAATTTTCCAGACGGGAGACTTCTGCGTTGCTTGGCCTTAAGCAGTACCCATGCGGGAATAGCTCAGTTGGTAGAGCGCAACCTTGCCAAGGTTGAGGTCGCGAGTTCGAGACTCGTTTCCCGCTCCAAACACCAAAAAGGGAAGCTAGCGGTTACCTGCCGTGCTTCCTTTTTTCTTGTAGCCTGCCGGCGCAATGGCAGAGTGGTTATGCAGCGGATTGCAAATCCGTGTACGTCGGTTCGATTCCGGCTTGCGCCTCCAAACACTTCAAGGCCCGCCGCGTCGCGGGCCTTCTTGTTCCAGGATGCGGGTTTGGCGCCCTGCGCATCTGGTTACCCTTCCCTACCTCTGCGTACCCAAGATTTGCGCGCGCGTTGCTAACGTGTGGCCGTCGCAATTACGTCCGCACGCCCATGCCTACCCTGCATTTTCCCCGTCCGTCGGCGCGCCACGGAGCCCGCCTGCTGCTGGCGCTGGTTGCGCTGACCCTGGCCTGCGCGCCCATGATGGCGCGCGCCGACGACGATGACGACGATGACGATTACCGCCCGCGCCGCGAATACAAGGAAAAATACTGGGACGGCGCGTGCAAGGTCGAGCGCAAGTGGAAACGCAACGGCGAGTACCGCGAAAAGCGCAAATGCCCGGGCTACCGGTCCGGCTATGACTATGGCTATGCGCAGCCAGCCATGGTGCCGATGATCCCCGCCAACCCTGCCATCATCATCAGCGCGCCGCCCATCGTGATCCGGCCGTAGCGCGGCCCGGCGCACGCGCTTGCCTATAATGGCGGCCGGAATCCGTCCCGTGGCGCTATGGATCAACTGGTAAAAGACGCTTTGGCCCGCTGGCCCGACGTGCCGGCAGTGTACGGCTGGCTGTCGCTGGACGCCCGCGGCCGCTGGCACCTGCATCCGCAAGGCGACGCGGCGCGCGGCGCCCCGGGAGAGTCCATCACCAGCCCGCAGATCCTCGCCTTCATCGGCCGCAACTACGAATGCGATGCGCAGGGCAACTGGTTTTTCCAGAACGGCCCGCAGCGTGTGTATGTGCGCCTGGATGCGGCGCCGCTGATCCTGCGCCGCGCCGACGAATTCTCCGGCCTGCAGACCCATACCGGCCAGGCCGTCACCGCCGTGCGGCAGTGGTGGCTGGACGACGAGGGGCGCCTGTACGCATCCACGGCGGCGGGCCCCGGGCTGGTCGAAGACCGCGAACTGGCGCCGCTGCTGGCGCAGTTGCACGTGGACGGCCAGGCGCTGGCCGACGTGCTGGAAACAGGCTGGCCCGAACCGGGCCGGCCGCCCCTCATGGTGTCGCACCCTGCCTGGCCGAACGCCGCGCCGCTGCATGGCGTGGCCAGCGGCGATGTCGCGCGCCGCCTGGGCTTCGTGGCCAACCCGGCCAAGCCCGCCTAGGGCCTGCCGCGCCGTCCTCAGGCGCGCGGACGCGGCAGGAGCGCGGCCTTGCCATTGCCCAGCAGCGCCAGCGCCGCGGCACCGACCGCCAGGAAAACCGGATACTCCCAGCCCCCGCCCGGATTGCCGAACGCCCAGCCATTGCCCGCGTGCACCGTGGCGGCAGCCAGCAATTGCACGGCGGCAATGGCCGCAACCCAGCGCGGGTAGATACCCAGGATCAGCAGCACCCCGCCAACGATCTCGAAGTACGTCACGGGATAGGCCAGCCAGCCGGCAAACCCCACCTTGGCAAAGAACTGGGCCGTGCCGGGCAGCGTGAACACGAGCAGCTTGGTCAGGCCATGGGCCAGGTACATCACGCCCAGCGCCAGTCTCAGCAACAGGACGGCATAGGGAGCCGTACGGGAATCGATCATGTCTTTCTCCAATGGGCGCGCCGGACGGCGCGCCAAGCCCGGGCATTGTCTCGATTCCCGAAATGAAGATAAACATGCAAAATAGCAAATCATTGTTGTCAAAGCAGGAACAATAGTGGACACGCACACTGCCATGCAGACCTTCGCCCGGGTGGTAGAACTCGGCTCGTTCGCCGCGGCCGCCGACAAGACGGACCAGGCCCGCTCGGTGGTGACGCGCCAGGTCGCCTTTCTCGAGCGGAAGTACGGGGTACGGCTGCTCAACCGCACCACGCGCAAGCTGAGCCTGACCGACGCAGGACGGGCGTTCTACGACCGCATCCGGCCGGTGCTGGCCGAACTGGCCGAGCTCGACCTGGCCTTGCAGGCCCAGGGCAGCCAGCCTGCCGGACGGCTGCGCATCAGCGCGCCGGTGTCGTTCGGCGTACTGCACCTGGGCCCGGCCATCGCCGACTACCTGCTGCGCTACCCCGAAGTGGTCATCGACCTGGATCTCAACGACCGGGTCGTCGACCTGGTGGAGGAAGGATACGACGTGGCGGTGCGCATCGGCCCGCTGGTCGACTCCTCGCTGGTGGCCCGGCCGCTGGCGCCGCAGCAGCTGGTGGCCTGCGCCGCCCCGGCCTATCTCGAACGCTACGGCGCGCCTGCGCAACCGGAGGACCTGCGCCGCCATCGCTGCCTGCACTATGCCTATGCCAGCACCGGCAACGACTGGCACTTCGAAAAGGACGGCCAGACCCACGTGGTGCGCGTCAACGCCACCTTCCGCGCCAATAACGGCGATGTGCTGCGCACCGCCGCGCTGGCCGGCCACGGCATCATCCTGCAGCCCGAATTCCTGGTGGGCGAGGACCTGCGCGCCGGCCGCCTCACGGCGCTGCTGACCGACTACCGCCATTCGCTCATCACGATGATGGCCGTCTACCCCCACCGGCGTTTCCTGTCGCCCAAGGTCCGCTCGTTCGTCGAGCACCTGGAAAAGCGCTTCGGCGGCGCGCGCCAACCGTTAGAATCGCGTTCATGAGCGCCCAACAGTCCCTCCAGTATTTCCCCGCGCCGCGCCGCGCGCGCTTTTGCAGCCAATGCGGCTCGCCGGTCGATCACCGCGTGCCCGAGGGCGACAACCGCGCCCGCGACATCTGTGACCGCTGCGGCGCCATTCATTACCAGAATCCTCGCATGGTGGTGGGCACCGTTCCCGTCTGGGAGAACCGCATCCTGCTGTGCCGGCGCGCCATCGAGCCGCGCTACGATACCTGGACGCTGCCGGCGGGCTTCATGGAGCTGGGCGAAAGCACCGCCCAGGGCGCCGAACGCGAAACCCTCGAGGAATCGGGCGCCCGCATCCGGCTGGGCCAGCTGTATACGGTGATCGACGTGCCGCAGGTCGAGCAGGTGCACTTCTTCTACCTGGCCGAGGCGCTCGGGCCGGGCCTGGACCCCGGACCGGAAAGCCTGGAGGCGCGCTATTTCGACGAGGCGGAAATCCCCTGGGACGATTTGTCGTTCCGCACCGTGGTCACCACGCTCAGGCGCTATCTGGAAGACCGGCGCAAGGGCGAATTCCCCACCCACCACTACAGCCTCGAATCGCACCGCTGATCCCTTGAAACTGCCCTGGCTGGCCGCCGACACGCCGTTTCCCCCGGTCGAACAAGCGCTGCGCGATCCCGACGGATTGCTGGCCGCGGGCGCCGACCTGTCGCCCGAACGGCTGGCCCAGGCCTATGCGCACGGCATTTTCCCCTGGTACGCGGAGGGCGAACCCATCCTGTGGTGGAGCCCGGACCCGCGCATGGTGCTGGCATGCGCCGACTTCGCGCCCTCGCACTCGCTGCGCAAGCGCCTGCGCGCCTTGGCCCGCACCGAACACGACCCCGCCGCGCGCCTGCAGGTGCGCGTCGACACGGCCTTCGCCAGGGTCCTGCACGAGTGCGCCGCGCCGCGCCACGGCCAGCCCGGCACCTGGATCAGCCCGGCCGTCCAGCAAGCCTATCGCAGCTGGCATGCGGCGGGATTCGTGCACAGCATCGAAACCTGGATAGACGGCGAGCTGGCCGGCGGCCTGTACGGCGTCAGCCTGGGGCGCATGTTCTATGGCGAATCGATGTTCGCGCGCGCCACCGACGCCTCCAAGATCGCCCTGGCGCACCTGGTGGCTTTCCTGCGCCGCCACCAGGTGGCCTGGATCGATTGCCAGCAGCAGACCGGCCACCTGGCGCGCCTGGGCGCGCGTCCGGTGCCGCGCGCGCGCTTCATCGAACACATCGCCCATGCCGTCGCGCAACCCCGCCTGCCGTGGCGCAGCGGCCGGCTCGACAGCGCCGGCATGCTGCATCCGCTGCCGCCGGCCAACGGCGTTATGATGTAAGCCACATGCCGGCGACCAGACGCCGGCATGCCCGACATGAGCCAGCTAAAAGAACTCCCCTTCTCCACGCTGCAGTTTTATGCCACTGCCCCCTACCCCTGCAGCTACCTGCCAGGCAGGCAGGCGCGTTCGCAGGTGGCGGCGCCCGGGCACCTGATCAACGCCGGCACGTACTCGCAACTGGTGGAACAGGGCTTTCGCCGCAGCGGCCTGTTCACCTACCGGCCCCATTGCGACAATTGCCACGCCTGCGTGCCGGTGCGCGTCGATGCGGCCCGCTTCGAGCCCAACCGCACGCAGCGCCGCGCCTGGCGCAGCCACCAGGCGCTGCGCGCCTTCGTGGCCGAACTGGCCTGGTCCCCCGAGCACTACGACCTGTACACCCGCTACCAGCAAGGGCGCCACCCCGGCGGCGGCATGGACGAAGACAGCCGCACCCAGTATGCGCAGTTCCTGCTGACCACGCGCGTCAACACGCGCCTGGTGGAATTCCGCACGCCGCAGGGCCAGCTGGCCATGATCTCCATCATCGACGTGCTCGACGACGGCCTGTCGTCGGTCTACACCTTCTACGACCCCGACATGGCCGGCAGCCTGGGCACCTACAGCATCCTGTGGCAGATCGAACAGTGCCGCACGCTGGACCTGCCCTGGCTGTACCTGGGCTACTGGATCGCCGACAGCCGCAAGATGGCCTACAAGGCCAATTTCCGGCCGCTGCAGATGCACGTGGACGGCGCCTGGCGCGAAACGCCGCCCTGAGCACGCGCGGGGCGGCAAAGTCGATCTACAATTCCGCCCCATGTCTATCCTCTTCCACGCCTACCCCCTGGCCCGCCCGGCGCTGTTCGCCATGGACGCGGAAACCGCGCACGAAGTCACGCTTGCCCAGCTGCAGCGCGCCTACGACTGCGGCCTGACCCGCAAGCTGCTGCACGCCCAGCCCGAGGCGCCCGCCACGCTGATGGGCCTGTCGCTGCGCAACCCGGTGGGGCTGGCGGCCGGCCTGGACAAGAATGGCGCCCACATCGACGCGCTGGGCAACCTGGGCTTCGGCTTCGTGGAAGTAGGCACCGTCACCCCGCGCGCCCAGCCCGGCAACCCCAAGCCGCGCATGTTCCGGCTGCCGCGCGCCAACGCGCTGATCAACCGCCTCGGCTTCAACAACCAGGGGCTGGATGCCTTCATCGCCAATGTGCAGCGCAGCCAGTGGCGCTCGCAGGGCGGGATCCTGGGCCTGAACATCGGCAAGAACGCCGACACGCCCATCGAACGCGCGGCCGAGGACTACCTGATCGGCCTGGCCGGCGTCTATCCGCACGCCGACTACGTGACCGTGAACATTTCCTCCCCCAATACCAAGAACCTGCGCGCGCTGCAGGGCGGCGACGAACTGTCGGCGCTGCTGGGGCAACTGCAGGAGCGGCGCCTCGCGCTGGCCGACCAGCACCAGCGCCACGTGCCGCTGGCGGTCAAGATCGCCCCTGACCTGAGCGACGACCAGATCGACGCCATCGCCGAGATCCTGCCGCGCCATGGCATCGACGGCGTCATCGCCACCAACACCACGCTGGCGCGCGATGCCGTGCAAGGCCTGCCGCACGCCGAGGAAGCCGGCGGCGTATCGGGCGCGCCGGTCCATGAACTGTCGCTGCGTGTCATCGAACGGCTGCGCAGCCGCCTGGGCGACGCGGTGGCCATCATCGGTGTGGGAGGCATTCTCTCGGGCCGCCAGGCCAGCGAGAAAATGGCCGCCGGCGCCCAGGCGGTGCAGCTGTATACCGGGCTGATCTACCGCGGGCCGGCGCTGGTCGGCGAATGCGTGCGGGCACTGGCCCAAGGCAGCCGCTGAGGCGGGATCCCGAGCGGGCATGGGCCCCAAGAGGGCTTTTTGCCTTGGGCAAAAAAAGAGGCCACCCGAAGGTGGCCCGAATTCCAGCTCTGCTCTGTCACTCAACAGTACTACAGTATGGGCTGTCGCAACAGCCCCCTGGTACGATCAGGCGGCGCGGCGATTGCGGCCCGCGGCCTTGGTCGCGACCTCGGCGGCGTCGCTGGCAGCCTTGAAAGAGGCATTGGCGGCGGCGTTCAGGTTGCTTTCGGCGACTTCGGCGGCCTGCTTGGCAGCCTTGGTCAGCGAATCGTAGGCGCTGTTGGCCGTCGCCAGCGACGACTTGATCAGGGCCACGGCGCTTTCCGAGCCGGTGGGCGCGTTCTTGGAGAACTGCTCGACCGCTTCGGTCAGCTGCTGTTGGCCTTCGGCGATCTGGGCCTCGGCCAGCTGGGCCAGTTCGGCTTGCACGCCGGCCACGATGTCGTATACATGCTTGCCATAGGCCAGCGCCTTTTCGGCGCCCGGCTGCACCAGGCCGCTGGTGAACGAGGCAACGTCTTGCGGATCCTTCAGCTCAGCCGCTTGCTGCGACTGCTGGGCGACTTCGTCCAGCGTGGCGCGCACGACCTTCAGATTCAGGTCGACCAGCTTTTCGAAACCGGCGAACATGGCCGATTGCGCGGCGACCAGCGAGTTGACGGTGGCTTTCTGGCGGGCCAGAACTTGTTGGGGGATGGCGCTCATAGGTATCTCCTGTCAGGGTCCGGCCGGGCCGGAAAATTTCACGACGGTCTGTGACGACAAAACGTGCGCGGATCTGGTAGGAAAATTCACCGCCGGCGCGTTTGCTGCATTGCACAATTGCCATTCTACGGACCTAAAAAGTCTTGTCAAGCACTTTTTGTGCGTCGCAACAATTGCTTGCCGGACTCCCGTGGCGCAACCTGCGTCCCCCTTTTTCTGCAGCCAGGATTAATCCGGTTGGGGGATACCCGCAATGACGCTGTTTCGATTGTTTTCTACACTTCTGACAGCCTGACGGCATTACCCTCATCGACCGTCAGACATAACAAGAAAGGCCAACCCGGCCCGAATCAACCGCAGCCATACCAACTGCATTGGAGACCTCATGCCCCCCATTTCCCGTAAGCTCTCGGCCCTGTTCGCCGCCGTCGCCCTGACCGGCGCGGGCACTGCCCTGGCGGAGTATCCCGAGCGCCCCGTGAACATGGTCGTGCCGTTCGCGGCAGGCGGTCCTACCGACAACGTGGCCCGCTCGCTGGCCGAATCCATGCGGCCGACCCTGGGCGAAACCGTCGTGGTCGAGAACAAGGGCGGCGCCGGCGGCACCATCGGCACCACCCAGGTGGCGCGCGCCCAGCCCGACGGCTACTCGATCCTGCTCATGCACGCCGGCTTCTCGACCGCGCCCTCGCTGTACAAGAACCCCGGCTACGAGCCCTACACCAGCTTCGAGCCCATCGGCCTGGTGGTGGACGTGCCGATGACCATCATTGCCCGCGGCGATTTCCCGCCCAACAACATCAAGGAACTGGCCGAGTACGTCAAGAAGAACGCCGACAAGATTTCACTGGCCAATGCCGGCATCGGCGCGGCCAGCCACTTGTGCGGCACCATGCTGGTCGAGGCGCTGGGCGTCAACCTGCTGACCATTCCCTACAAGGGCACGGCGCCGGCCATGAACGATCTGCTGGGCAAGCAGGTCGACCTGATGTGCGACCAGACCACCAATACCACGCAGCAGATCACCAGCGGCAAGGTGAAGGCCTACGCGGTCACCAGCCTCAAGCGCGTGCCCACCCTGCCCGACCTGCCCACCATGGACGAGTCCGGCTACAAGGGTTTCGAAGTGGGTATCTGGCACGGCATGTGGGCCCCCAAGGGCACGCCCAAGCCGGTGGTCGACAAGCTGGTCAAGAGCCTGCAGGCCGGCCTGGCCGATCCCAAGTTCCAGGAGCGCATGAAGCAGCTGGGCGCCGAGGTGCTGACCAACGAGGCCAACCCCGAGGCGCTGCAAGCCAAGGTCAAGCAGCAGGTGCCGCAATGGGCCGAGCTGTTCAAGAAGGCGGGCGTGGAAAAGCAATAAAGGCCGCGTCCCAATGCGGCCGGGCCGCGCATCGCGCGGCCCGGCCGGCCGATCGGGCGAGGCCTGCGCGCCCGCCGTTTCGCGCAATGCGATTCAGACCGGCGCCGGAAACAACGTCACCAATCGTTCGTTCAACACATCCAAGGCACTGCCGCTGCCTGCCCAGGCCAGATCCTCCGCCAGCAGGACGGCTCGCGCCCCTTGTCCGTCGTTGGAAATCAGAACGTATACCTGGCCGAGGCGGGGAACGGCCGACGCCTGGACTGCTGCGTTGTAGTCGAACGAAACCACACTGCCCGCCCCCGCATCGTGACGCGTTATGCGCGTACTGCCGCCTCCCGGCACATCCTTGCCCAGATAGGCAATGACCGCCCGGTCGTAGGTCGCGGCGATGCTGACCAAGTCGTCATTGCGCATCGGCGCCGGGATTGAGATCGGCGCGTACCCCATCGCCAAATGGGCCTGGTAAAGCGCCTGTACGCCTTCGCGCGCAGTCGCCCAATCCCCGAGTTCGGTCGACTTGCCAGTGTGGTAGAAGGCCAGGTAGCCCTCCTTGACCCCAACCATCGTCGTGCACCCGCTCAAGGAGCCGCCAGTCAGGATGAGCGGCGTCGCGACGGGAACAGTGTCGAGCCTCACGCGCACCCCGATCGCCCCTTCATCGCCGTTCTCGATGCTGATGATCCGCACATTGTCGGTCAGCATGACCTCGCGTGCCGCTGCGGGCGCGCCGTACGCATATTCGATCTCAGCCCCCGTCCACGATTGAATATAGCCATGGACAGGCCCGTCGACCGGCCTGAAGACGCTGGCGTCGAGCGCACGCGGCGCGGACATGCGCACCGGGCGGTCGTAACGCACGAACGAAATATCCAGCCCCGGAGGAAGATCGATGTCGCGCCTGCCGCCCAATGGCGGCCTGGCGCGCAGCGGGGAAATATCCCCATGGTTGAGCAATCCGATATCGGTATTTGCGTAATCCAGGCGCGTCGGGCTGATGGCGGCAGGACCGAAGTTCCATACCAGCGCCCCCCCGCCGGAAGCCTGTCGCCATGCGGGAAATATATCGTTCACGAACGACTGGAATATCGCGGGCGACGATTCCGAATAGGCGCCCAGCATGACGAAAAGACCGGTGCTGGCGGGATTCCCGATACCGCGTTCGAGCTGGGCGACGTTCGAGATATCGAACACATTGCCCAGCAGCCGGGGCGAAACGGCCTCCACGACCTCACTGGCCGTCGCGGCATGGCCCAGGCTGAGCAGGTGGAACGCCATCAGGTCGACAAAACGCGCATTTTCATAGCCGAGCCTGGCATGCAAATCGACAATGGCATCCAGATACAACTCCATCCGAGCCTGCCTGCCCAGCGACGTGTTCCGGTCCACTGCGTTAAACAGCGTTGCGACATCGTCGAGGTCATATCCCGCCCGGTACAGCACGTCATTGACCGGACTCAGATCGCCGATATAGGCCCTGACCTCCTGCAGGCGTCGCCCGATGCGCTGGCGAAGGCCGGCGTCCGGCTCGCCGAAGAAAATCCGGATCGCCGCGTCCATATCAGATTCAGCGCGCGGCGACGCAAGCCTGCTCCTGCAGGTATCGATATGCCTGAGCGCCACACGCCTCGCCTGGTTGAGCAGGCGGCGCATCGGCGCGGCCTGCTCGGCGGCAAGGGCGACCAGATTACGCGTGCGGATGCGTCCGAAGATTTCCGGCGCCCCACCCCGGCCAGGGACATCCAGATGCGTCTCCCAGTGGCCTTGCCCGTTCAGCCGAACCGGAACGGTATAGGTCAGCCTCGGCGGCAAGCGCCCGTTGACCACGCGCCAACCATGCGTGTATGCATCCCAGATGACTCTGTAGGCATTCCCGGATTCGACGATGAAGTACTCGGTGCGCTCGCTCAACGGTCCCAAGCCGCGCGTGTAGATGCCCTCAAACCTGCCGCCGGACGTGGACTCGACCAAACCGGTGGCGTCCACGCCGGCCATCCGCCATTCGCTTGCCAATTGGCCCCCCGTGCGCCCGGCCGAGGAACTGGCAGCGGAGAATGCCTGCCGCAGGAAGGCCTGGTTACGCCCGCCGACCGTAGTGGCGCTCACGAATCCCGCGACAAGCCGACGGATCGGCACGGGCTCGAAGATCTCATACAGATCGACGAGCAGCGAACGCGACAGGCGCAACCCGCTGGCTCCGATCAATGCCGGAAGCTCCTTGAGCACCGAACGCCACAAGCGCTGCCCGCTCAACCCCGCGATGCGTTGCCGCACCACGAAATTGCGCAGGTTGCCATACTGGGTACGGGTGAAACTACCCAACTTCCCTCCTATGCTGAACACCGAGGCAAGCAAGGAAATCGAATCAAAGACGATGCTCCCCACATCGACCCGATAGGAACGATCCTGGGTCGAAAAGAATATTTCCCGGTAGAACGGCACGATCCAGAAGGCGAACTTCTGCCATTCGCTGGGTTTGTACAAAGCGGACTTCGCGTGCGCCGCGAGGTCGTCCAGACTGTGCCTCAGGGCAACGGAAACAGCGAATAGCGGCACACCCAGCGCGCCTGCGGGCAGCCTGTACTCTTGCCGATACCCGAAATACCAGCATTTCTTGACATCCAGCCCCGGATTGCTCCGCCTCAATTTGAGGAGGTAGTTGTCGCGCAGACTTGGCCCTTCAGTCGCGGGGCCGCCGAGAAACCACCCGCCCGTTCGACGGCCGGTTCGAAAGCGGCCTTGCGGCTCGGCAAGGGCGGCCAGCGTAGGATTCTGCATCACCTCAGCGTTCGCAAGGACATCAGACCAAAGCTCACCGTTGATGTTCGATACCAACAGCCAGCTGGAATCATGGAGCTGGAACATGGTGAAAAGACCCGGCAGATCGGTCAGCGGCGGCCGCCCCAGGCAATATTCAATGCCCCTGTTGTGATTTTCGATTCCACGCGCGATCAGCCCTGGCTGCGATGTCAGCACCTTGTAGTGCCGTACTTTCTGCAGGGGAAGGCACCATTGATCGACCGTCATCCGCGAGCCCAGGGCCAGAATCCGCGCCAGCCGCTGCGCCTCGAGTATGCTGTATTGATCGATATAGTCGTTGAACTGGGCCGCATACTCCGCGTAGCTGGCGAACGCGTCGCTATCGCGAAAATCGGTAAAACTGATGAAGCCCCGAGGCTCCGGCTCCTGGTCGCCAAGCAGCATGCCCGCGGTTTCCTGCTCCAGCCTTCTGAATCGCGCAAGCACGCCAAGGGGCCGAAACCTGGCCAATACGACGGGCAACGTGCGCTGCGCGCTCTCGAGATCGCAGAGCACGCCCGCGATCAACGCGGCGGCCATGGATACATAAGCCGCGTCATTGGCTGCTCCACTGGCCACGATTTCGTCGTACTCGCCAGCCGCAACCGCCGGCATCGTAGAGGCGTTGCCGCGCCGCGCCCCCAGCAACCGCAAGGCCTCGCGCTTGATGAACCGAAGAGCCAGCGCATTGCGGTAATCGCCGTAGACGCGCACATCGCGCAAGGCGGCGTAGTCGAGCGCGAACGCCGCCTCGAGCAGATCAACCCGCGCCTGCTGGGTCGCGGCCAGATGAAACTTGGCGATTTCCCACGCATCAAGTTTGCGTGGCATCTCGTCTCCCGGGCTATCGACCGAGCCTTGCGCCCGGATGCGCAGTTGGGCATGCAGGCAATCCGCCAATGCATCGGCATACGCCAGATCGGCAACGGTGCGCATATACCCTGCATCCGCGACCACGCCATATGGGCCGGATGCCTGGAAAATCGCCTGCTCGCCCCGATTGATGCCGTCGCGGCACAAACGCCATACGTCGTGTTCGGCGGTATCCAGACTGCCGTCGTCCGGCTCTCCGTCCATGCGGCGTTCGATGCTTTCGGCGAGCGCCTGCTCGTAGATGTCGGCATCCAGATCGACGGTGCCGGCCAATTCGTCGTAGGCGAACCATAGCGGGTGTTCGAACACCGAGCCCAGACGTCCCGAACGATCCACCGGACGCTGGCGGCGGCGCTTGAGGTACGCCGCCGCCAGCGGATGCGGCACGCGATTCAGTAGGTAGTAGATCTCGTAGCGCGCCTTGACATACTCGAATACCAGGTCGCTGATCGCAGTGCGGGACAAGGCGGCGATCAACACGCCGAGATAGACATCGAGTGCGATCAACCACTGCAGGATCAATGACTCAGGCTCGAGACGAGCACGAATCGCCACCTGCATTTTCTTCAAATTGGAAACCGCCACCGGGCGGTACTTGGGATAATAGAACCATGTACGAGCATCCTGGCCGATGGGTTCATCCCCGTTGGGCGCTTCGCTAAACAGCGCGAATTCGGCCTTCTCTCGTTTGGCCCGTCCACCCGCAAGATCCCCGGACTCTTCCGAGGGCAGCGCCAGCAACTCTTCCACCACGCCGTCGTAGCCTACAAGCGCCATGTCGACAAGTTGCCGCAATGCCGATTCATCTTTATCCACGTTTGTTTGCCCCTGACCGGAAACCGGAAACGACCCCAGGTCGCCTGTTAGTCAGGCTAGCAAACACACAAGAACCGGCCCATCGGATGCGCAGCCATCTCCCAGCCGAACGCTCCGGAGATCAGGACGCCGCACCAACGGTTACGGTGCGATCGCAGCCACGCCTGCACGCACCGCCTTATCGCCAGGCCAGGCCGGACTCAGGCAGCCGCTGGCGCGTGGATCCCGTTGACGCCGGGCTCGTAGCCGAGCGCCTCGGAAATGCTGGCGGCGGCATCGACCAGCAGGCGTATCCATTCGTCCTGCAGGCGCTCGGCCGGGGCCGAGATGGACAGGCCCGCGACCAGCTTGCCGGTGTCGTCGTAGATGCCGGCGGCGATGCAGCGTACGCCCAGTTCCAGCTCTTCGTTGTCGCGCGCGTAGCCGTGCCGGCGCACCAGGGCCAGCTCGCGCTCGAGGCGGTCGAGCTCGGTCAGGCTGTTGCGGGTGTGCCCGGCCAACCCGGTACGCAGCGCATAGGCGCGCACCAGCCGCGTATCGTAGGTGGACAGGAACAGTTTGCCGGTGGAGGTCAGGTGCAGGGGCGCCCGCCCGCCGATGGCGCGCACCACCTGCATGCCGGAGCGCTCGCTCCAGGCCCGGTCGATATAGACGATTTCGTCGCCTTGCTGGACCGACAGGTTGATCGTCTGCCCGGTCTGCTTGTGCAGCGAACGCATGGCGCCGATGGCCGCCTCGCGCACATTCAGCCGCCCCTTGACCAGCGAACCGAGCTCCAGCAGGCGCATGCCCAGCTGGTACAGGCCGTTGTCGACCCGCTCGACATAGCGCCCTACCACCAGGTCATTGAGAATGCGGTGCGCGGTGGAGGCATGCAGGCCGGTAGTGGCCGACAGTTCCTTGAGCGTGACGGGTTCGGGCTGGGCCGCGAGCGCATCGAGCAGGCGCATGGCGCGGTCGATCACCTGGATGGCGATGGGATGCTGGCCGGCGCCGTCGTCGGAGTGAGACCCCGGCCCCCTGGCTGTAGCGTTCGGAATACGGGACATAGTGGTTGCGGATAGATGCCGCCCCGGGGCGGCGCCGATGCGGCACCGCAACAAGGAGCAGATTTATCGTATTGTGAAATCTATAAAGCCGTTTGGCAACCGCTATTTTTCTCGCCCCCTATTTTTCAGCAGAACGTCAGCATGGCGTCAACTCATCGTCAGTTTTGAGCTGGCGGAGCCAGTTTTCCGCCCAGGCGCACCACCTCGGCGCGCAGGAAGGCCAAGGCTTGCGCCGCCGCCTCGGGTTCGCCCTTGACGCCCAGGTCGATATGCGATGGCCCGCCCGTCTCGCCCACGCTGGGCAGGCTGAAGGCGCGCACGCCCGGCCAGCGCTGCTCGATTTCCACCATGGCCGGCGTGATGCGCGACTCGGGCATGTCGAACACCAGGAACGAATGTTCGGCATGCCGCACCTGGTGATGCAACGCGCGGTAGCGGGTATCCAGGGTCCATTCCAGCATGGGCCAGGCCATCACGGGAAAGCCCGGCACGAACGTATGGTCGCGCACGAAGAAGCCAGGAATGCGGTTGTACGGGTTGGGCACGATCTCGCAGCCTCGCGGGAACATTCCCATCTGCAGGCGCTGCTGGTTTTCCGGCGTGCCCATGTCGGCCGTACCCTGCCCCTTGGCGGCCATTTCGGCCGCGCGCAGCGCGATCGCCTGTTCGGCCTCGGGATGCAGGGCCAGCGGCAGGTCCAGCGCCTCGGCCGCGGCCTGGCGCGTGTGATCGTCGGGCGTGCCGCCGATGCCGCCACACGAAAAGACGATATCGCCGCTGGCGAAGCTGCGCCGCAAGACGGCCGCCAGCGTGGCGCGATCGTCGGGCAGGAGTTCGGCCCAGGACAGCTTCAGGCCGCGTGCGCCCAGCAGTTCGACCACCTTGGAAAAATGCTTGTCCTGGCGACGGCCGGAGAGGATCTCGTCGCCTACGATGATGAGCCCGATGCGGCGGGCGGATTCGGCTGCCATGTCTGGTTTCCGGAAAAAATGAGCCCCCCCCGGGGGGCGTGCAGGGCAATGCGCTAGACGTCGATCGTGCGTTCCTGGCGCAGGCGCTGCAGGGCGTCCAGGCCATAGTGCGCATACACCAGCCCCGAGAACACGGGCAGGATGATCCAGGCCGGCGGCAGCAGGTTGAGCAGCGAACAGACCAGTCCGATCAGCCAGAACCCGCTGTTGTGGCGCTTGAGCAGGATGGCGCGTTCGGCCGGGCTGGCGTGTTCGACGATGGCATCCAGGCGCAGCATGCGGGTGAAGGCGAACGCCCACCAGAACACCGACAGGATCACCGCCATGGGCGGGATCAGCCAGAAGGGCAGCGTCAACAACCAGCCGGCGCCGAACGCCAGGCTGACCCATAGCGCGTTCCAGACGCTGACCGCCGTGGCGTTCCTGCCCTGGCGGGCCAGGCCGGCATATTCCCGGCCGCCGACATGCCGCAGCACCAGCGGCATGACGAACACCGCCGCGATGGCCAGGCCCAGGATGCCGGAGATCGGCAGCAGGATCGCCGCCGCGATGACGGGCACCAGGTAGATCTTGAGCGAGAACAGCCCCGCCGCGACCATCCAGTCGTCGACCTGGTTGATGGCCTGCCACTGCGATGCCTCGAAGCGCAGCCACTCGTTCAGGGGCGTCCAGAACAGCCACAGCAACAGGATGGCGCCCAGCAGCGCGATCAGGAACGGCAGCAGCACCGCGAACAGCATGTTGGGATGGCACTGCGATACCAGCGCCCGCTTGAAGGCCCGCGCGATGCCGGCGGCGCCCGTGGCGGCGTTGCCGGCGGGCGGGATGATCGATTCGGGACGGGGTACAGTCATGGCGCGGCCGGAGAACGGATATGCCGGCTATGATAGTCAAACACGCTGCGATTTGCCCACAATGCCGCTACACGTACCTGGTTCCGACATCCCCACCCTGCGCGCCGCCCTGGCGCGCTCCGACGCCTGGCTGGTTGCCTGCTTCTGCGCCGCCTGGTGCGATACCTGCCAGCAATACCGGCCCAAGCTGCTGGAGCTGGCGCGGGCTCGGCCGGGACATACCTTTGCGTGGATCGACATCGAGGACCACCCGGACCTGCTGGGCGAGGAAGACGTCGAGAACTTCCCGACGCTGCTGGTGCAGGCGCATGGCAAGGTGCTGTTCTATGGCCCGATGCTGCCGCATATCGGCCATCTGGAGCGCCTGCTCGACAGCCTGGATCCGCAAGGCAGACCCGTGGCAACCGGCCTGCCCGACGTGGCGCGGCTGCTGGCCGCAGCCTGAAGCGGCGCCGCTCAGCCCTTGCGGCTGCCGCCCAGCAGCACTGCCAGTTGGCGCTTGGGCGCGTTGCTGCGCCCTTCCTGCTCGGGCGTCTCGGGCGAGGCCGGCTGGCCGTTGGCAGGCTCGTAAGGCTTGTAGAAGAGTTCGTCGACCGGCTGGCGCGGCGCGGCCGCGCCTGAAGTGCGGCGTTCGCCGCGGTGGCGGTCGGCGCCACGCTCGCGCGGGGCGTCGCGGTCGCGGCCATGGCTGCGCGCAACCAGGTCGGCCGGCAGTTCCAGCTTGCCGCGCGGCACCTGGCGCTTGATCAGCTTCTCGATGTCGAGCAGATAGCGCTCTTCGTCGGCGGTGAACAGGGCGATCGCCTCGCCCGACGCGCCGGCGCGGCCGGTGCGGCCGATCCGGTGGACATAGTCTTCGGCGTTGTACGGCAGGTCGTAGTTGATGACGCAGGGCACGCCGGCCACGTCCAGGCCGCGCGCCGCGACGTCGGTCGCCACCAGCACTTCCAGATCGCCGGCCTTGAACGCCTCGAGCGCCTTCATGCGGTCGCCCTGGGTCTTGTCGCCGTGGATCGACTCGGCCTTCACGCCGTCACGCTCGAGCTGGCGCGCCAGCCTCGCGGTGCCGATCTTGGTGTTGGAAAACACGATGACCTGCTTCAGGCCGCGCGACTTGACCAGGTGCACCACCGCCGCCCGCTTGGTATCGCCATGCATCTGGTAGGCGATCTGCGTGACGGTGTCGGCCGTGGCGTTGCGCGCGGCGACTTCGATCTCCACCGGGTGGTTCAGGTACGAACGGCCCAGCTTGCGGATTTCATTGCTGAACGTGGCCGAGAACAGCAGCCCCTGGCGCTGCGCCGGCAACAGGCGGATGATGCGTTCGAGATCGGGCAGAAAGCCCATGTCGAGCATGCGGTCGGCCTCGTCGAGCACCAGGATGCCGACCTGGCTGAGGTTGACGTTCTTCTGCTCGACGTGATCGAGCAGGCGCCCCGGCGTGGCCACCAGGACTTCGCAACCGCGCCGCAGGGCTTCCTTCTGCGGACCGATGTCCACGCCGCCGAACACCACGGCGCTGCGCAGCGGCGTATGCAGGCTGTAGCGCTTGACGCTTTCGTAAACCTGGTCGGCCAGTTCCCGCGTGGGCGTGAGAATGAGGGCCCGCACCGGGTGGCGCGCCGGCGATGCGCTGGTATTGGCCAGCGGCATCAGGCGATGCAGGATCGGCAGCGTGAATGCCGCCGTCTTGCCGGTGCCGGTCTGGGCGGCGCCCATCACATCGCGGCCTTCCACTACGACCGGAATCGCCTGCGCCTGAATCGGCGTGGGATTCGTATAGCCGGTGTCGGCAATCGACTTGAGCAGTAACGGATGCAGGCCGAAGTCTGCGAAAGTGCGCGTAGGCGCGTCGGTAACAGGCGCGTCGGAGGAGGTAGATTCAGTCATTAAGATGGGCAGATGCCGGGGGCTGCAAAAAGAACAAGAACGGACGTACGGCCAGGCCCGGATTGCTTGTGGATAACTTATTTTAGCGCACCGGCGGCCCGGGGCGCCCACGCGGGCTTTTTTGCCGCCGGGCCGCCCCAAGGCAAAAGCCCCCCTGGGGGGCAGCAAGCTGGCGCAGCGAGCGCAGCGTGGGGGCATTTTCCACCGCCGGGCCGCCCCAAGGCAAAAGCCCCCCTGGGGGGCAGCAAGCTGGCGCAGCGAGCGCAGCGTGGGGGCTTTTCTACCCTCAGCCGGCCAGCCAGCGCAGGCCCCACAGGGCCACCATCCCGACCACGATCACCAGCACCGCGCTGCGCGTACGCAGGAACGCCATGATGGCAAGAACGCCAGCCACCAGCTTGTAGTCGAACGCCGGCCCGAAGCCGGCTTTCCAGGGCAGCAGGTCCGGCACGACGATCGCCGTCAAGGCCGCCGCCGGCGCGTAGCGCAAGGCCCGCCGGACGCCATCGGGCAGGGGAATGTAGTCGCCGAACAGCATGAAGCCGGCCCGCGTCAGCACGCTGCATAGCGTCAGCAACAGGATGGCGCCGTAGACGTAGAGATCTCTGTCCGACATGGTCAGGTGCGCCCCTTGAAGAAGCGTTCGGCCCAGATGCCGGCCACGATGCCCGCCACCACGGCGGCCGCCAGGCCCAGCCGCAATGGCAGCAGCTGGCCCACCCAGGCCACCATGCCCGCCGCCAGCATCGACACCAGCATGGGCTTGGAATTGGCCAGCGGCACCGTGATGGCCAGCAAGGCCAGCACCGCGGCGAAGTCCAGCGACCAGGCTTCCGGCACCAGCGACCCCAGGTAGATGCCGACGATCGAGGTCACCTGCCAGACCATCCAGCCGGGCGCCACCGTGCCCAGGAAGAACCACAGTTGCTCGCGGGTGCCGCGTTCGGCGGCGTCGCCAAAGCGCGGCATGAACAGCACGAAGCCCATGTCGGTGGTGAAATAGCCCAGCCCCAGGCGCCGCGGCCAGGACATATGGCGGAAATAGGGATGCAGGGCCGCGCCGAAGATGAGAAAGCGCAGGTTGACCACGAAGCCGGCGGCGAAAATCAGCCACAGCGGCGCGCCGGTGGCGATCAGCGGCAGCGAGGTCAGTTGCGCCGATCCGGCGTACATCAGCAGCGTCATGGCCAGCGCCATGGACTCGGTCAGCCCGGACTTGACCATGGCCACGCCCGTGACCATGCCCCAGGTGCCGGTGGCGATCAGGGCGGGGGTAATGGCGCGCACGCCGGCGCGAAAGGCGTCCGCGCGTTCCTGCCGGGCCTGGCGGGCGTCTTCGAGCGCGGAAGTGGCAGGATCAGAAGCCAAGGCGCAGCCCCTGGCGATACGGACAGGACGACATGGGACTCACAGGAGAAACGAAACGCGCGACCGGCCAGGCAGACGCCAGGCGGCGCGCAAACCGCGCGACGGGCGGCCACGCCGCCAGCACGACATCATTGTAACCTCGCTGCTTGATACAATACGCGCCTCTATAGAGGGAGAACATCATGTCGATGTCGGACCGCGACGGCTTCATCTGGTATGACGGCAAGCTGGTGCCTTGGCGCGAGGCCACCACGC
This sequence comes from Bordetella bronchiseptica, assembly GCF_900636925.1. Lineage (NCBI taxonomy): Bacteria > Pseudomonadati > Pseudomonadota > Betaproteobacteria > Burkholderiales > Alcaligenaceae > Bordetella > Bordetella bronchiseptica. The sequence continues at coordinate 1,066,756 of NZ_LR134326.1, read as the reverse complement.
ACGTGCTGACCCACTCCCTCCACTACGGACTGTCCGTCTTCGAAGGCGTGCGCGCCTACGAAACCGCGGCCGGCACCGCCATCTTCCGGCTGCAGGACCACACCAACCGCCTGTTCAATTCGGCCCACATCTACCAGATCCCGCTGCCGTACGACCGCGACACCCTCAACGAGGCCCAGCGCGAAGTGGTGCGCGCCAACGGCCTGGCATCGTGTTACCTGCGCCCGCTGGCCTTCTATGGCTCGGAAAAAATGGGGGTCTCGCCCAAGGGCGCCCAGGTGCACGTGGCCATCGCCGCCTGGCCCTGGGGCGCCTATCTGGGCGAGACCGCCCTGGCGCAGGGCATCCGCGTCAAGGTGTCCTCGTTCGCGCGCCAGCACGTCAACGTCACCATGCCGCGCGCCAAGGTGGCCACCACGTACGCCAATTCCATCATCGCCAATGCCGAAGCGCTGCAGGATGGCTACGACGAGGCCCTGCTGCTCGATACCGAGGGTTTCGTGGCCGAAGGCGCCGGCGAGAACATTTTCATCGTCAAGGACGGCGTGCTGTGCGAGCCCGAGATCGCCTCGGCGCTGACGGGCATCACCCGCTCCACCATCCATGCGCTGGCCGCCGACCTCGGCCTGCGCGTCGTCACCAAGCGCCTCACACGCGATGACGTCTACATTGCCGACGAAGCCTTCTTCACTGGCACCGCGGCCGAGGTCACGCCGATCCGCGAGGTCGACAACCGGCAGATCGGCGCCGGCCGCCGCGGCCCGGTCACCGAGAAGCTGCAGCAGGCCTTCTTCGACCTGGTCAACGGCCGCAACCCCAAATACCAGCATTGGCTGACCCCGGTATGACCGCCAGCCACGCTGTCCACGCTGTCTTTTTTTTCAGGAATCACTCATGACCGCCGCCGCCCAAGCCGCCGTCCCCGCCCACGACGCCATCGAAGTCGGGGCCGAAGACCTGCCCGTGTACTGCCCGGGCCCGAAAGCGCCCCTGTGGAGCATGCATCCGCGCGTCTTCCTCGACGTCACCCATACCGGCCAGGCCAGCTGCCCGTACTGTGGCGCCGCCTACCGCCTCAAGCCCGGCACGGTCGTCCACGGCCACTGAAATCCCTACCGCCATCGCCACCATGTTTGCCACGCCCGACGAAGCCGAACACGCGTTCTACGAAGCACTGGAACATGCCGACCTGGATCGTCTGATGCAGGTCTGGTCCGACGACGAGGAAATCGCCTGCATCCATCCAGGCGGCCTGCGTATCGTCGGGCACACGGCCGTCCATGAGTCGTGGCAGCAGGTCCTGGCCAACGGGCCGCTGCACCTGCGGCCGCTGCGGCCGCTGGTCATGCAAAGCATGATGTGCGCCGTGCATGTGCTGGTCGAACAAGTGACGGTAATGACGCGCGAAGGCGCGCAGTTCGCCAATTGCTACGCCACCAACGTCTATCACAAGGGGCCGGCCGGCTGGCGCATGGTGCTGCACCATGCCTCGCAGGCGCCGGCCGAGGCCGGGGTGCTCGACCTGCACGACTTCCCCGACCGTCTCCACTAAGGGCGGGTGGATCTCGTTGGCTGCCTCCAGAATCGACCTGACGCCCTGCCCCGTTCCGCCCTGGCTGCCCGACCGGCATAGCCAGACGGTATACGCGGCGGTGCTGGCCCAATACCACCGCATCGCTTTCGTGCGCGAGCGGGTCGACACCCCCGATACCGATTTCGTCGACTTCGACTGGACCGGCCCTGGCCTGTTCCCGCACAAGACCGCCGAAGGCGCCGCGCCCGCCGGCCCGGCGCCGCAAGGCAATGGCCGCATCGCGGCGGCGCGCTGGATCACCGCGACCGACTGGGCCTCGCTGCCGCAAACGGCCGACACGCCGGCGCTGATCCTCTTCCATGGGCTGGAAGGCGGCAGCACCAGCCGCTACGCGCAGTCGATCGCCCATTATTTCCGGGCGCGCGGCTGGATCGTCGTCATCGCCCATTTCCGCGGCTGCTCCGGGGTCCCCAACCGGCTGGCGCGCGCCTATTATTCGGGCGACTCGGCCGAAGTCGGCTTCATGCTCGATACCGTGCGCGCGCGCATCCCGCACGCGCGCTGGCACGCGGTGGGCGTTTCGCTGGGCGGCAATGCCTTGCTCAAGTACCTGGGCGAACACCACGACGAGGCCAGCTGGCTGGCCGCCGCGGCCGGCGTGTCGGTACCCCTGGACCTGGTGGCCGGCGGCAAGGCCCTGTGCACCGGCTTCATCGCACGGCGCATCTACACCGCGTACTTCCTGAAGACCATGCGGCGCAAGGTACTGGAGAAGGCCAAGCGCTTTCCGGGCGCCATCGACGTCATACGCATCGCCCACGCGCGCGACCTGCGCGACTTCGACGATGCCTATACGGCGCGCATGCATGGCTACCGCAATGCGCTGGACTACTGGACGCGCGCGTCCAGCAAGCCCTGGCTGGCCCATATCAAGACGCCCACGCTGGTGCTCAACGCCCGCAACGATCCGTTCCTGCCCGAAAGCGCCCTGCCCATCCCGGCCGAATGCTCGGACAGCGTGCTGCTGCACCAGCCGGCCGAAGGCGGCCACGCGGGGTTCCCTACCGGGCCGTTCCCGGCGCACCTGAACTGGCTGCCGCAGCGGCTGGGACGCTTCTTCGAGATGGGCAGCTGAGGCCCGGGCCTCGGCGAGCGTCCTCCGCCACTGGGCATACAGCCAGCAATCGCGCGGCTGGCCGCGCAACGCTGCCGGCATCCATGCTTGCCCGCCTCAGCCCGACTTGAACCGTTCCAGCAGCTGCCGCTCGTCGGCCAGCTTCTGCTTGATTTCGCGGATCGAAACGTCGATCTGCGACTGCTCGTAGAAATCGTTCGACAGGCCGCGCGCCTGCTGCAGCTGCGACTCGGCCGAGGCATAGGCGCCGGTCAGGTCGTAGTAGCGCGCCATGTTGCGGCGCGCATCCACCGGGTGGCCGGTGCGTTCTTCGCTTTGCGCAAGCAGCTGGTACAGGCTGGGCTCGTCGCCGCCCCACTGCCTGGCGCGCTCGCGCAAATAGGCCTGCGCGTCGGCATGCCGGCCGGCAGCCTGCAGCGCCTGGGCGTAGGCAATGCCCAGCGCCTTGCGATCCGGCCAGCGCTTGACGGCGGCTTGCGCCAGCGCCAGCGCCTGGTCATTGTCCTTGGCAGCCACGGCGACGTCGATCGCCAGGCGGGCCATCTGGGGCGAGGAACGGCCGCCCGCCCCCGCCTGCTCCAGGAAGGCGCGCGCCTGGGCCAGGTCGTTGCGCTGGAACGCATACAAGGCCAACCCATAGAAAGCGGCCGCCTGCCGCACGCCCGACAGCGCGCGCGACTCGTCCTGCAGCTGCTGCTGCGCGGTGCGCAGGCTGAGCGCATCGCGCCCCTGCGCCACCCGCATCTTGGCGCGGATGAACCAGAAATCGTCGCTGTCCACATGGCGCGAGCCCGGCAGGCCGCGGATGCGGTTCTGTACGTCGGACATCCGATCGATCGACAAGGGGTGAGTACTGGCCCATGCGCCGCCGCCCATGCCTTCGTTCAGGCGCGACGCATTCATCAGGCGCGAGAACATCTGGGCCATGCCGTCGGGGTCGTAGCCGGCCTTGGCAAGCATCTGCAACCCGGTGCGGTCGGCTTCGCGCTCGGCATCGCGCGAAAAACCCAGTTGACGATTGATCGCCGCCGCCTGGCCGAACGCGGCCACCCCCATGGCGAGGTTGCCTCCGCCGCCGGCCAGCGCCGCCAGCAAGGCGCCGGCCAGGCTGGCCAGCATCACCATGCTGTTCTGGTTCTGCTGCGTCATCCCCCGGGCGATATGGCGCTGGGCAACGTGGCCGATTTCGTGCGCCAGCACCGCCGCCAGTTCCGATTCGCTCGCCGAGGACACGATGAGGCCCGTGTTGACGCCGATATACCCGCCCGGCATCGCGAAAGCGTTGATTTCCGGATCGCGCACGCCGAACATCTCGACGTGCGGCGCGGCGCCTGGAGCGAACGAAGCCAGCTTGCGCCCCATGGTGGTCAGGTACTGGCGCAGTTCGGGATCGTTGATATAGGTGGGGTCCCGCCGGCCCTGGGCCATGATGGCGTCGCCCAGTTGGCGCTCCAGCATGGGCGAAAGCTCGGAGGCGGACGCCGCGCCCATTGAAGGCAGGCCGGAAGGCTGCCCCACCGCCGGCGCGACCGGCAAGCCCAGCGCCAGGCTCAACGCCGCGGCAAGCGCGCGCCTGCCCAGCGATGGCGAAAATGTCAGGTTCCAGCGGTTCATGGCACTATGATAGCCAGAGGTGGTAAAAAGTTTGCCGCTTCGACAAATTTTCCCGCACTTCCCCCTGGAGTTTTCATGCAAGTTGTCCGCAAAGCCGTCTTTCCCGTGGCCGGTATGGGCACCCGTTTTCTGCCCGCCACCAAGGCCATGCCGAAGGAAATGCTGCCGGTCGTGGACAAACCCCTGATCCAATATGCCGTCGAAGAGGCCGTCGCCGCTGGGATCACCGACCTCATCTTCGTCACGGGCCGCAACAAGCGGGCCATCGAAGACCATTTCGATGCCGCCCCCGAGCTGGAAACCGACCTGGAAGCGAAGGGCAAGCACGAACTGCTGGCGCTGGTCCGCGACATCCTCCCCGCGCACGTGAACTGCCTGTACATCCGCCAATCGGCCCCGCTGGGCCTGGGACATGCCGTGCTGACGGCCGCGCCGGCGGTAGGCAACGAGCCCTTCGCGGTGCTGCTGGCCGATGACCTGATCGACGCCGACACGCCGGTGCTCAAGCAGCTGATCGACGTGGCGGTGGCGCGCCAGGGCAGCGTGCTGGGCGTACAGGAGGTGCCGCGCGAAGACACGCGCAAATACGGCATCGTGGCCAGCCAGCCAGTCGATGCGCGCACCGAGCGTGTCACCCACATCGTCGAGAAACCCGCCCCCGAGCAAGCCCCCACCACCCTGGCGGTCGTCGGCCGCTATGTGCTGGAGGCAGCCATTTTCGACCATCTGCGTGCCACCACGGTCGGGGCGGGCAATGAAATCCAGCTGACGGACGGTATCGCCGCGCTGCTGCGCGAACGCGACGTCTATGCGCACCGCTATGACGGCAAGCGCTATGACTGCGGCAGCAAGGCGGGCATGTTCCAGGCCACCGTGGCCCTGGGCCGCAAATACCACGGCCTGATTCCGGAATAAGGCCGGGTATCGAGGCCGCGCTCAGGCGGCCGGACTGGTCGGACTCCCGGCGGCCCGCTGCCGGGCCCGCGCCGCGCGGTCCTGCGGCCGCAGGCGGCCCTTGCCCGACAGGCGCATCAAGGTGCCCAGCGCCACCAGCAGGCCCACCACTTCGACCAGCGCCGCCGGTATCCACATGGTCAGCCCGCCTATGGTCTGATCGGTCTGTGCCGACATGGCGATGGCCCGGCCGCACAGTTCGAACAGGGGATACAGGTCGCGCTCGGTAAAGGCGATGACCGCGCCGGCCACCATTTGCGGCGCCATGGTCAGCGCCGGCGACAGCACACGCCCGCCCGGCGTCATGGCCGCGGGAGGACTGGGGCGGCGATCAAGAATGAGGTTCCAGTACATGAAACCGCTGATGACGACCGACCAATTCATCAGCCGGTACAGGCGCCAGTCGAGCATGGAATAGAACTGGACGGAAGGCAGCAGCCACACCAGCACCAGGAAGACGAACAGCGTCGGCACGAACACCTTGTGGGTCAGCACCGCCGCCAGCGCCCGCCCCGTGCCGGTACGCAGGAAGTCGCGCAAGCGCACGCGCCACGCCATGGGCAGGCCGGCACGCATCGCCGAACCGGGGAAAGCCGCCATCACCAGCAAGGGCCCCAGATGGTGCAGCACCAGGTGCTGGGCGCGGTGGATGAAGAACATGCGCTCGGCGTAATAGTCCAGCCGCGTATGCATCGACAGGTACAGCAGCACCATGCCCGACCAGAACAGCCATTGGCGTGCCGCGGTCACGTGATGCACGCGCTGTCCACGCACGAACAACACAATGGCGACGACAAACGCCGCCACCAGCGTGGGCGAAAATTCCCAAGGTATGAGCCACTCCAGCCAATCCATGCGCGTCATCCGAAAACAGCCAGCAGGTGGCGAGGCGCGACGCCTCGCCGCCTGATTGTAGTTGACGACGCGCTGAAAGGCCGGGAATGCTCAGAAGCGCTGGGTCATTCCCACGCCAAACCGCGAGGCGCGGCCCACGTCGGAGGCGAAGGGGTCTTCCGGATCGTAGCCTTTCATATACCCGCCATAGGCATAAAGGCTGGTGCGCGCGGAAAGATCCTGGCGATAGCCCAGCGTCACGACATAGGCCTTGCTTGCCTGCTGGCCATTGGCCCAATGCCAGTCGGGGCGGGCCATGGAGCCCTGCACCAGCCATGCGCCATTGCCGTGCACGGGCACTTCCAGACCCAGCAGCCATGCATTGATGGCGCCACCATGGGCGAACGGCTCCGGGCCCAGGCCAATCTGGCCGCCACCGTTCAGGCCCACGAAACCGTTGCGCTGGCGCGACCAGGCTAGCGCCATCTTGAGCGCCTCGAAGTCGTACGTGAAACCGGCCTGCAAGGCTTGCGGCGAGCGGCCGCCGGTTGCCGACGTGTCGTGGAGGTTGAGCTTGTCCCAGGTGAAGGCGGCCAGCAGCGGGCCATCCTCGTACTTGAGACCGGTGCTGAAAGCCGGGCTGCGGTCGAACCGCCCGGTGTCGCCGCTTTCGACGTCGAAGGCGTAGCCCACCCCCCATTGCCAGCCGGAGAACTCCGGCGACAGGTAATTGACCAGGTTGTTGACGCGATAGTTGTCGGACGCCTTGAACAGCGCCCCCATGCCCATGTCGCGCCACGAGGCGATTTCGAGCTGGCCCCCGTATTGCAGGCCGATGGACTGCTGGCGGCCCAGGCTCAATTCGCCAACGCCGGCGTGGCCCAGGCCGACCCAGGTGCCGTAGTCGAACAGCCGTGCGTCGTCGTTGCGGGTGCCGTTGGCGGCGTCGAAACCGCTTTCCAGGCCGAACGACGCCCGCCAGCCGCCGTCCAGCTCCTCGGTGCCGCGCAGGCCCCAGAGGTTGTCGGTCTGCCCCCCGCCGAGCACCTGCTGCCGCGTGCCCAGGCCGGACACGCGCGTGGTGGCCAGCCCCACGTCCACCACCCCATACAACTCGAGCTGGTTGGCGGCCCTTGCTGGCGCGACGGACCAGAAAACGCTGGAAGAGCCGGCCGCCATGGCGGCCACGACGAGAAGACGACGCATGCCTGGAACTCCCGAATCAAGGGTGAAAACAGGGTTCAGCCTAGCGCGCCGCGTCGTACCCGGAGGTTAGCCAAGAAGAAAAGCAGACTGGTCCGATGCCAAAACCCGCAGACATTCACCTGTCCCGGAGCCAAACCGCACGCGGAGATACAAGAATGGAAGAAAAGCGCCTAGACCGCCGGCGTGCGCGGCCGCGCCGGTATGGCGCCGGCCGCGCGGCGCGGCTGGAGGGAGGAAGCGCGCATGGCCCGCGCGGTTCAGGCCACGGCCTCGGCACAGGCGCGCGCGCCGGCTGGCTCGGCGGCGCCGAAGCGCAGCTGCTGTACCGCCGGGTTGGCGCTGAGGCGGCGCGCCTGCGACATCAGCTCGGCGCGCAGCTCGGGCGGGCAGCTGACCGTGATGCAGGCCGACGCCAGCTCGGCGTCGCGGCCGCTGTCGACCTGGAACTGGGCCACGCTCAGGCCGGCGGCCGAGAAATCCAGGCAGATCTGCTTGCGCACGGCGCCCAGCGCATCGCGCGGGCAGACGAAGGTAAGGCGGGAGGTGCCGCGGCGTTGGCTGAGCGCATGGGTGCGATCAACCCCGGCACGGCGCAGGAACAAGTCAAAGAAACGCATGTCGACCTCCGTTACTGAGCGGAATCGGACTGCGGATACGCGCGCACGCGACAACCACGCAGCAAAGGCGGCGCACGACGATACGCGCGCGGACTTACGCTGGCGGCAGGCGGCGGTTCTGGCGGATTTGGTGGGAAGGCCCGGCGCGCTGCGCGTCGGACATACCGCACCCTGCATGACAGGATGCGGCAGATGGGTGCTCTGCTTGCGTCCTGTCAGGCAATAGCGTCGATGCAAGATCGACTACTGTCGCCGGAATCGGTATTCACAGAACAACTCCAGGGGATATAAACACGTCGATTCTACTCGGGTTTCTACTAATAAACAACACTTTTGGGCCGCCGCCGCGCTGAAACGGCCAGCGTGGCGGCGTCATGCGGCTCAAGCGTAGAAATGCCAGCCCAGGTATCCCGCGAACAGGGCGTACAGGCCGCCCACCGCCGACAGCGCCGGCACGCTCATGGCGGCGCGCCGGAAGCGCAGCCACAGCAGCAGGATCGCCGCCAGGGTGAAGCCGCCGGCGGCGAGCAAGGGGGCGTCGAGCAGCCACGGCGTCAGGAAGATGCCCAGCGCGCTGGGAATGGTGGCCTGGATCATCATGGCGCCGGAAATATTGGCCAGGGCCAGGCGCTCCTTGCCCTGCCGCACCCAGATCAGGGCGTTCATGATTTCCGGCAGTTCCGTGGCCACCGGGGCAAGCAGCAGGGCCGCCACGTGCGGCGAGGCGCCCATGGCCAGGCCCAGCAGCTCGATCTGGCGCACGAACACGTGCGAAGCCAGCGCGATCACGGCCAGCGCCAGCACCGTCTGCGTACAGGCCCAGAACAGGCTGGGGCTGGGATCGCGCGGCCGCAGCTTGAGCGGCTCAAGGTCTTCGCAATCCAGGCACTCTTCCTCGCGGGTCAGTTCGCGCTTGACGTACAGTCCGTAGACCGCCAGGAACAGCAGGCCCAGCCAGGGCTTCCAGGCGAATGCCAGCAGGCCCAGCGCCACCTTGAACACGAACACGCCCATGAACCAGGCCTGGTCGCGCGCCAGGCGCCGCTGGTCGGCATTGATGGCGGCCTCCACCTGGCTGGAGCCGGCGCGGCGCGTGCGCGCCAGCGTCAGCCCCACCACGGCATAGGCCAGCGTCGCCAGCACCAGCGGTCCGCCCATCGCGGCGCCCACGCCGATATCCTTCTGCTCGGGCGTGGTGCCGAACACCACGGCCATGAACGTGACGGCGCTTTCCGGCAGCGCCGTGCCGAAGGCCGCCAGCACGGTGCCGGTCGCGGTGGCCCCGAGCTTGAAGCGGTGGCCGACCCATTCGACGCCGTTGACGAAGAACTCGCACGCGAAATAGATGATCGCGGCCGAGAGGAAGAACAACAGCAGGGTGATGAACATGATGACGCGGCCGGACGAGCAGATCCCAATGGCACGACGACGCGGCTCGCCCGGCAGGGTGAACGCATCGCGGCCAAAGGTCTCGCCGGGCTGCTGCGCGCGGATGATCCGTGCGTGCGGGCCGTCAGCGCCATGGGGTACGAAACCACCAAGTGTGTTGACGCTGACTCTCTGGAGCCGGCCTCTGTTCGGAGGCGGATCCGGGGATAGAGATGGCTACTCCCCAATGACAGTGCGCGGATTGTAGCAGGCAATCTGCCTGGCCGGCGCGCGGGCGCGGTAAAGTAAAAGGCCCCGTATCCGAGCGCGCCACGCAATGAGCCTGCCTCCCGACGACATCGCCCCGTTTGCCGCGCGCCGCCGGCGCCTGATGGATCACATGCGCGCCGCGGGCGGCGGCATCGCCATCCTGCCCACCGCGCCGCAGGCCTTGCGCAATCGCGACGCCGAGTACCCGTACCGGCACGACAGCGATTTCTTCTACCTGACCGGCTTCACCGAGCCCGAGGCCTGGCTGGTGCTGGTCGCCGGCGCCACCGATCGCGCCCTGCTGTTCTGCCGCGACAAGCATCCCGAGCATGAGGTCTGGGAAGGGTTCCGCTTCGGCCCCGAGGCGGCCGCGGCGCGCTTCGGTTTCGACGACGCCCACGGGATCGGCACGCTGGACGAACTGGTGCCCGCCCTGCTGCTGGACCAGCCCGCCCTGTGGACGCCCGTGGCGGCCAGCGCGGCGCTCGACGAACGGGTGCGCGGCTGGCTGGCCGCGGCGCGCGCGCAGGGCCGCAGCGGCCGCCTGGCGCCGGCCGTGCTGCGCGACCCCGCCCCCGTCCTGGCCGGCATGCGGCTGGTCAAGGACGCCGCCGAGATCGCCGCCATGCGCCGCGCGGCCAAGATTTCGGCCGCCGCGCACCAGCGCGCGATGCGCGCGGCCCGTCCCGGCATGCGCGAGTATGAGCTGGAGGCCGAGCTGCTGTACGAATTCCGCCGCCAGGGCGCGCAATCGGTGGCGTACAACAGCATCGTGGCCGCCGGCGCCAATGCCTGCGTGCTGCACTACCCCGCCGGCGACGCCGAACTGCGCGACGGCGACCTGGTGCTGATCGACGCCGGTTGCGAATACGACAGCTACGCCGCCGACATTACCCGCACTTTCCCGGTCAACGGCCGGTTCAGCGGACCGCAGCGCGCGCTGTACGACCTGGTGGCGCACGCCCAGGAGGCGGCCGTGGCGGCCACCGGCCCGGGCCGCAGCTGGAACGACGGACACGAAGCGGCGGTACGCGTGCTGGCCCAGGGCATGCTGGACGAAAAACTGTTGACGGGATCGCTGGACGGGGTGCTGGAATCGGGCGCCTACAGCCGCTTCTACATGCATCGCACCGGGCATTGGCTGGGCCTGGACGTGCATGACGTGGGCGATTACCGCGGCGCCGGGCCGGCCGGCGCGCCACGCCCGTGGCGCATGCTCGAGCCGGGCATGATGCTGACGGTGGAGCCGGGCATCTACGTGCGCGCGGCCGACGACGTGCCGGCGCGCTTCTGGGATATCGGCATCCGGATCGAGGACGACGCCCTGGTGACCGAGGAAGGCTGCGAACTCATCACCCGCGGCGTGCCGGTGCAGGCGCGCGAGATCGAAGCCCTGATGCGCGAATAGTGGCGCGCCCTAGAACACGTAGCCGTCGAGCCAGCCCATGGCGACCCAGGTGTAGACCACGACCATCGCGACGGCGAACATCGACGCGATGGCGCCCACCAGCACACCGAATATTGCCACCAGCACCGGCCCCCAGCCGGTGCGCGAGACCTGCCCCAGCCCGGGGTTGTACAGGCGATCGAATTTCTCGTCGGGCATCAGGCTGAACACCACCCCTTCGATGAACCCGTCGATCATGGGAATGAACAGCAGGAAGAACGCCGGGTTGTCGTACCAGACCGGAAACCACTGGGTGGCCGCCAGGCACAGGATGGCCGCCAGGGTGACCATCCAGGCGCGGCGCCGCCCCAGATACCACCAGTGCGCGCCGATCCAGCCCAATGCGCAGGCCAGCAGGCCCAGGGCGATCTTGCTGCGCGGCCGGCGGGCGGCGCCGGGAACGGAAAGGTGTGCCTGCGTCATGTCGGATTGTGAGGAAATCGGAAAAGCGGCGCGTGCCGGACAGGGGCATTTTAGGGGCTGGCGCGGCCAAGGGAAGCCCCGGAGGGAACGGGTAGAATGCGCTGCATGACTCTGCCCGCCTACGATATCGCCATCCTGGGCGCCGGCCCGGTCGGCCGCGTGCTGGCCCTGCTGCTGGCGCGCCTGACGCCGCAGCCGCAGCGCATCGCCCTGCTGCAAGGCGGCGCGGGCCTGCCCCCGACGCCGGCGGGCACGCTCGGCCCGGCGGCCGACCCGCGCGTGCTGGCGCTGAACCACGGCAGCCGGGTGCTGCTGGAATCGCTGCGCGCCTGGCCGGCCCATGCCGCCGAGATCCGCCATATCCACGTTTCGCAGCGCGGCCGCCTCGGCCGCACGGTCATCGACCGCGAGGATTTCGACGTGCCGCAACTGGGCAATGTGGTCGCCTACGCGGCCCTGCATGCGCAGCTGGAACAGGCGGTGCAGGACTGCGGCGTTACGGTCTTGTCCGGCCCGCCTGCCCGCGTCGACGGCCAGGATGGCGAAGGCCTGACGGTGCGCCAGGGCGACGCCGCGCTGCATTGCCGGCTAGCCGTCCAGTGCGACGGCGCCGGGGGCAGCGACGTGCGGCGCGACTATGCCCAGCACGCGGTATTGACCAGCGCCCACGCCACGCTGCCGCGGTCCGGCTGGGCCTGGGAGCGCTTTACCAACGAAGGTCCTCTGGCCATGCTGCCGCACCCCCAGACGCCGGAGGCCTACTCGGTCGTATGGTGTTGCGCGCCGCCGCGCGCCCGGCGGCTGGCCGGCCTGGATGACGAGGCGTTCTCGCGCGAACTGACCGAAGCGTTCGGCACCCGGCTGGGGCGCCTGCGCAGCGCGGCGCCGCGCCACGTTTTCCCGCTGGAGCTCAAGGCGCGCCATGCGCAGGCGCACGGCCGCCTCGCCACGATAGGCAACGCCGCCCAGACGCTGCACCCGGTGGCCGGCCAGGGCCTCAACCTGGGGCTGCGCGACGCCGCGCAGCTGGCCCACGCCCTGCCCGACTGGCTGGCCGCCCCGCAGGCCGACCCATCCCCCCTGCTGGCCACCTTTGCCCGCGCCCGGCTGGCCGACCGCTGGGTGACCGCCGGCCTGACCGACCTGATGCCGCGCATTTTCGCCACCGGCCTGGCTCCGGTCGAACACGCCTGCGGACTGGCCCTGCTGGGGCTGGACATCGCCGCGCCATTGCGCGCGCCGCTGGCTCGCCATCTGTTGCAAGGCCTCAGGGTCTGACCCTGAAACAGGGCCCGCGCGATCTGGAAAAATGGGGATGGACGCAAGGCGGTTAAAATGTGCGCATGCGCATCGGTCCCTGGTCCCTTCCCAACAACGTTCTGGTCGCCCCGATGGCCGGGGTGACGGATCGTCCCTACCGCCAGCTCTGCAAGCGGCTGGGGGCGGGCTATGCGGTCTCGGAAATGGCCGCGAGCAACCCGCGGCTGTGGGACAGCGTCAAGACCTCGCGCCGCTTGAACCATGAGGGCGAGATAGACCCGATTTCGGTGCAGATCGCCGGCGCTGACCCCACGATGATGGCGGAAGCCGCCGCTTTCAATGTCGCCAAGGGCGCCCGCATCATCGACATCAACATGGGCTGCCCGGTCAAGAAGGTGTGCAACGTGGCGTCCGGCTCGGCGCTGCTGCGCCACGAAGACCTGATCGTCCGCATCCTGGAGGCCGTGGTGGCAGCCTGCGCGCCGCTGGGCGTGCCGGTGACGCTCAAGACCCGCACCGGCTGGGACCGCGAGCACCGCAACGCCTTGCGGGTGGGCCGCCTGGCCGAACAGGCGGGCATCGCCGCCCTGACCCTGCATGGCCGCACCCGCGCCGACCTGTACACCGGACAGGCCGAGTACGACACGATACGGGCCGTCAAGGCCGAACTGAAGATTCCCGTTATCGCCAACGGCGATATCGATTCGCCCGAGAAAGCGCGCCAGGTCCTGGATTACACTGGCGCCGACGCCGTCATGATCGGCCGGGCCGCGCAGGGGCGTCCCTGGATATTCCGGGAGATCGACCACTACCTGCGCACCGGCGCCAGGCTGGCGCCGCCGTCGTACGGCGAGATGCGCGACCTGCTGCTCGAACACCTGGACGACCACTACCGCTTCTATGGCGAACACACCGGCGTACGCACGGCGCGCAAGCACATAGGCTGGTACCTGGACGACCTGCCGGGCGCAGCCGCGTTCTGCGCCCGCATGAACCAGATCGACAACACGCGCGAGCAATGGCGCGCGGTGGCCGACTGGTTCGACACCATTTTGCGCGAGGGCCGCGACCAGCAGGCCTTTGTGGCGCAACCCCTGCTGGCGGCATGACCGCCAGTCACCACCAACATAAAAACACTCTGCACTCAAAATGAGCAAGAAAGATGTCCTGGAAGAATGCGTGCGCGCCAGCCTGGAGCGCTATTTCGAAGACTTGGGCGATTCCGAGCCCCACGACATGTGGGACATGGTGATGCGCTGCGTGGAGCGCCCGGTTCTCGAAGTGGCCCTGGAACGCTCCGGCGGCAACCAGTCGCGGGCATCGGAAATGCTCGGCATCACGCGCAACACCCTGCGCAAGAAGCTGCTGGCGCACAACATCCAGCCGTAGAACATCGCCCTTTTCCCGTATCCCGCGCCCTGCTCGCCCGCGACGGCGGCGCCCCACCTGCCTGCTGACATGAAAATCGAAACCGCCCTGCTCTCGGTGTCCGACAAGACCGGCATCGTCGAATTCGCCCGCGCCCTGACCGCTCGCGGCGTGCGCCTGCTGTCGACCGGAGGAACCGCCCGCCTGCTGTCCGAAGCCGGCCTGGCCGTCACCGAGGTCGCCCAGCACACCGGTTCGCCGGAAATCCTGGAAGGCCGCGTGAAGACGCTGCATCCCAAGATCCACGGCGGCCTGCTGGCGCGGCGCGACAGCGCCGAGCACATGGATACGATCGCCGCCTGCGGCATCGATCGCATCGATATGCTGGTGGTCAACCTGTATCCGTTTCGCGAAACCGTGGCCAAGCCCGACTGCACCTTCGCCGACGCCATCGAGAACATCGACATCGGCGGCCCGGCCATGCTGCGCGCCGCCGCCAAGAACCATGGCACCGACGCCGGCGGGGTGACGGTCGTGATCGATCCGGCCGACTACTCGCGCGTGCTGGCCCAGATGGACCAGGGCGGCAGCACCTCGTACGCGCTGCGCCTGGAGCTGGCGGCCAAGGTCTACAGCCATACCGCCGCCTACGACGGCGCCATCGCCGCCTACCTGACCAGCCTGGCCGAGGCCGCGCCGGCCCAGGACGCGGTGCCCGCGCGCAACGAATGGCCGGGCACCCTGACCATCCAGGTGCGCCAGGAGCAGGCGCTGCGCTACGGCGAGAACCCGCACCAGACCGCGGCGTTCTACGTCGACGCGCAGCGTCCGGCGGGCCTGCTGGGCAACTATCGCCAGCTGCAGGGCAAGGAGCTGTCGTACAACAACATCGCCGACGCGGACGCGGCCTGGGAATGCGTGCGCAGCTTCGACAGCACCGCCTGCGTCATCGTCAAGCACGCCAACCCGTGCGGCGTGGCGATCGGCGACGGCACGCTGCACGCCTACCAGCAGGCCTTCAAGACCGACCCGACCTCGGCCTTCGGCGGCATCATCGCCTTCAACCGCCCGGTCGACGCCGCCACCGCCGAAGCGGTCAGCGGCCAGTTCCTGGAAGTGCTGCTGGCCCCCGCCTACGACGGCGCGGCGCTGGCCATCCTGGCGGCCAAGAAGAACGTACGCGTGCTGGAAGTGCCGGCCGGCCCGGGCCAGAATGCCTTCGACATCAAGCGCGTGGGCGGCGGCTGGCTGGTGCAGAGCCCGGACGCCTACAACGTGCCGCGCGACGCGCTGAAAGTGGTCAGCAAGCGCCAGCCCACCGAGCAGGAAATGAACGACCTGGCGTTTGCCTGGAAGGTCGCCAAGTACGTCAAGTCCAACGCCATCGTGTTCGTGGGCGGCGGCATGACGCTGGGCGTGGGCGCCGGCCAGATGAGCCGCATCGACTCGGCCCGCATCGCCTCGATCAAGGCCGAGAACGCGGGCCTGACCCTGCGCGGTTCGGCGGTCGCCTCGGACGCCTTCTTCCCCTTCCGCGACGGCCTGGACGTGGTGGTGGCGGCGGGCGCGACCTGCGTCATCCAGCCCGGCGGCAGCGTGCGCGACGACGAAGTGATCGCGGCGGCGGACGAGCATGGCATCGCCATGGTCCTGACCGGCACGCGCCACTTCCGCCACTGATGCGCGTACTCGGCATCGACCCCGGCCTGCGCCGCACCGGCTTTGGCGTCATCGATGCCGAGGGCATGCGCCTGCGCTACGTCGCCAGCGGGACCATCGTGGTCCCGCCGGCGCTGGCGCTGCCCGAACGCCTGAAGGTCATCCTCGACAACCTGCGCGAAGTCGCGCGCGAGACCCGGCCCGACGTCGCCGCGCTGGAAATCGTCTTTCTCAACACCAACCCGGCCTCCACGCTGCTGCTGGGACAGGCGCGCGGCGCGGCCCTGTGCGCGCTGGCCGACAGCGCGCTGGACGTGCACGAGTACACCGCGCTGCAGATCAAGAAAGCCGTCGTGGGCACCGGCCGCGCGGCCAAGGAGCAGGTGCAGATGATGGTGCAGCGCCTGCTGTCGCTGGACGGCACGCCCGCGCCCGATTCGGCCGACGCGCTGGCCTGCGCCATTTGCCATGCCCACGTCGGCCCGCTGCACGACAAGCTGGACCGCCTGGGCACGGCCGCGCAACTGGGCAGCCGCCCGCGCCTGCGCAACGGCCGCCTGGTCGGCTGAGCGCGGCGCGGCGGCACTGCGTATAGAATGCGGGCAAACGCCGCCGCCGTGGCGGCGCCCTCATCCTGGCCTGTCACCCCATGATCGGACGCATTACCGGAACCCTCATCGAGAAATCGCCGCCCGTCGTCTGTGTCGACGTCAACGGAGTGGGCTATGAAATCGATGTCCCCATGAGCACCCTGTATGCGCTGCCCGAGACCGGCGCGCGGGTCACCCTGTTCACCCACCTGGTGGTGCGCG
The DNA here is from genome assembly GCF_900636925.1 of Bordetella bronchiseptica. Lineage (NCBI taxonomy): Bacteria > Pseudomonadati > Pseudomonadota > Betaproteobacteria > Burkholderiales > Alcaligenaceae > Bordetella > Bordetella bronchiseptica. Next base: position 1,050,255 of record NZ_LR134326.1, on the reverse strand, counting down.
AGGATGCGCAGCTGCTGTACGGGTTCGGCAGCAGCGCCGAGCGCAGCACGTTCCGCGAGCTGATCAAGGTGACCGGCATCGGCGCGCGCACCGCGCTGGCGGTCCTGTCGGGGCTCTCGGTGGCCGAGCTGTCGCAGGCCATCACGCTGCAGGAGACCGGGCGCCTGACGCGCGTGCCGGGCATCGGCAAGAAGACCGCGGAGCGCCTGCTGCTGGAGATGCGCGGCAAGCTGGGCGCGGACATCGGCGCCACCCCGCACGCGGCCAGCGGCCACCAGAGCGATATCCTCAACGCGCTGCTGGCGCTGGGCTACTCCGACAAGGAATCCCAGGCGGCGCTCAAGAAGCTGCCCGACGGGGTGGACGTGTCGGAAGGCATCCGCCTGGCGCTCAAGGCCCTGGTCCGCTAGGACCGGCGGGCCGCGCCCCTAGCGCCGCGCCAGGTAGGCCGGCGCGACCGCCTCCAGCGCGGCGGGCGGCGCGGCCAGCCCCGAGGGCGCGGCGCCGCTGGCCACGTTGTCGCGCGTGAGCGAATCCAGGTTGTCGCGCGAGACCAGCGGATCGCCGGGCAGGCATTCGAACAACAGCGCCTGCATCCGGCCCAGCGCCATCGGCATTTCGCATACCGGCCGCGGGTGGCCGCTCCAGAGCGCGCACAAACGCACGATTTCACCCAGGGTGTAGACCTGCGGGCCGCACAGCTCGTAGATCTTGCCGGCCGTATGGCCGTTGGCCAGCGCCGCCATCATGGCGTCGGCCACGTCGCCCACATAGACCGGCTGCATGCGCGAACGCGCGCCGGCCAGCGGCAGGACGGGGAACAGGCGCGCCAGCCGCGCGAACATCCGGGTGAAGTTGTCGTCGGGACCGAACACCACCGAGGGCCGGAACAGCGTCCAGCCGCCCGTGGCGCCGAACACGCGCTGGATGGCGGCCTCGCCGTCGCCCTTGGAGCGCAGGTACATGCTGGGGCCGCCGCTGTCGGCGCCCAACGCGCTGACGTGCAACATGCGCGCCACGCCGTTGCGCACGCAGGCCTGGGCAATGCGCTCCGGCAACAGCACGTGCGCGCGGGCGAAGCCGGCGCCGTAGGGACGTCCGCGGCCCCCATGCAGCACGCCCACCAGGTTGACGACCGCATCGCACCGGTGCATGAGCCGGTCCAGCTCGGCGTCGTCGTGCACGTCCGCTTCGATCAGGGTGACCGTGGGCAGCACCTGCAGGTCCCGCCCCTTGTTGTAGCGGCGCGTCGGCACCAGGACCTTGTGCTCTTGCGCCGCCAGGCGCGCAACCAGATGACGGCCGATGAAGCCGGTTCCGCCGATGACAAGGATACGCATCGCGCAGCCCCCTGTAGCATCATTGTCGACCGGCCCATTCTGCCCTGCCCCGGGCGCGCCCGCAAGGGCGCGCTCAGTCGGCCAGCAGGCGCGCGTAGACCGGCAGGTCGACGTTGCCGCCGCTGATGATGACGCCGACGCGCTTGCCGGCCGCCTCGGGGATGAGTTTGCGCAACGCGGCGGTGGCGGCCAGGCAGCCGGTGGGTTCGACCACCATTTTCATGCGCTCGGCGAAGAACCTCATGCTTTGCACCAGTTCGGCATCGCTGACGGTCAGGATGTCCGCCACCTGCTGCTGGATGATGGCGAAGGTCAGCCGGCCCAGGTGCGTCGTGACCGCGCCGTCGGCGATCGACTTGGGGGCGGCGATGGTGACGATCTCGCCCTTGCGCAAGGATTGCTGGCCGTCGTTGCCGGCCGCCGGCTCGACGCCGTAGACGCGGCAGGCCGGGCTGAGGGCCCGCGCCGCCAGGGCCGAGCCCGCCAGCAGTCCGCCGCCGCCCAGGCACACGAACAGGAAGTCGAGTTCGCCGACCTCGTCGAACAGTTCCTTGGCGGCGGTCCCCTGCCCGGCGATCACGTCGGCGTGGTCATAGGGCGGGATCAGCGTGGCGCCGGTTTCTTCGTGCAAGCGGCGCGCGATGGCCTCGCGGTCCTCGCTGTAGCGGTCGTAGGTGACGACCCGGCCGCCGTAGCCCTCGGTGGCCGCGCGCTTGGCCGCCGGCGCGTCCTGCGGCATGATGATGGTGGCCTGCACGCCCTGCAGGCGCGCGGCCAGGGCGATGGCCTGGGCATGGTTGCCCGACGAAAATGTCACCACGCCGGCGCGGCGCTGTTCGGGCGTCAGGCGGGCGATGGCGTTGTAGCCGCCGCGAAACTTGAACGCCCCCATGCGCTGGAAGTTCTCGCACTTGAAAAAGACCTGCGCGCCGGCCATGGCGTCGGCGGTGGCCGAGGTCAGCACGGGCGTGCGATGGGCCACGCCAGCCAGCGTGGCGGCCGCCTGCTCGACGTCGGCGTAAGTGGGCAATTGGGGCTGCATGGGGGAATCCTCGATGGGCGGGCTGCGATTGCCGCATCATATCGCTATCGCCGGCGCCCGGCGGGCGCAAGGCCTGCCCGGGTGGTGTACGATGCCTTTCGCGCACGCCCAGATCCGAATTTATGGCCATTCAGTCCGACTCGCTCTCTTCCCTGCCCGATTCTCCCCGCATTGTCGCGCCGCAACCGGTGTCGCCCAACGAGGAGTCGATCGAACGCGCCCTGCGGCCCAAGGCGCTGGAAGAATACGTCGGCCAGCAGCGCGCGCGCGAACAGCTGGAGATCTTCATCGCGGCCGCGCGCAAGCGCGGCGAGGCGCTCGACCATGTCCTGCTGTTCGGCCCGCCGGGCCTGGGCAAGACCACCCTGGCGCACATCATCGCGCACGAAATGGGCGTGCAGCTGCGCCAGACGTCCGGCCCCGTGCTGGAGCGCCCGGGCGACCTGGCGGCGCTGCTGACCAACCTGGAACGCAACGACGTCCTGTTCATCGACGAGATCCACCGCCTGTCGCCGGTGGTCGAGGAAATCCTTTATCCGGCGCTGGAAGACTTCCAGATCGACATCCTGATCGGCGAAGGCCCGGCCGCGCGCAGCGTCAAGCTGGACCTGCAACCCTTCACGCTGGTGGGCGCCACCACCCGCGCCGGCATGCTGACCAATCCGCTGCGCGACCGCTTCGGCATCGTGTCGCGGCTGGAGTTCTACAACACCGACGAACTGGCCCGCATCGTCACGCGCAGCGCCAGCCTGCTCAACGCCGACATCACCGCCGACGGCGCGCACGAAGTGGCGCGCCGCTCGCGCGGCACGCCGCGTATCGCCAACCGCCTGCTGCGGCGCGTGCGCGACTATGCGCAGGTCAAGGCTCACGGCGTGATCGACCAGGACGCCGCCGGCCGCGCGCTGGCCATGCTGGATGTGGACCCGCAGGGCCTGGATGTCATGGACCGCAAGCTGCTCGAAGCCATCGTGCACAAGTTCGACGGCGGCCCGGTCGGCGTGGACAGCCTGGCGGCGGCGATCGGCGAAGAGCGCGACACCATCGAAGACGTCATCGAGCCGTATCTGATCCAGCACGGCTACCTGCAGCGCACGCCGCGCGGCCGCACCGCCACGCTGACGACCTGGCGCCACCTGGGGCTGACCCCGCCGGCCGCGGCGAGCGGCGGCACGGGCGAGCTGTTCAGCAAGTAGGCCGCTACGGGCGCTGCACGCAGCGCAGGATTTCCTCGCCGTAGGCTTGCAGCTTGCGCGCCCCCACGCCGCTGATGTGGCTGAGATCGTCCAGCGACTCCGGCCGGGCCAGCGCGATCTCGCGCAGGGTGGCGTCGTGGAAGATCACATAGGCCGGCACCCCGTTGCTCTTGGCAACCTCGCCGCGCCAGCTGCGCAGCGACTCGAACACCGGCTTGGCCTCGGCCGGCAGGTCGATGGGGTCGGGCCGCGCGCGGGCGCCCGCGCGCGAGCCGCGCGGTTTTTTCTCGGCCTCGCGGCGCAGCATGAGCTGATGCTCGCCCTTGAGCACGGCGCGGCTGCCCTCGGTCAGCGCCAGGGTGCCGAAACCCTCGTGATCGACCGCCAGCAGGCCCTGGGCCAGCAGCTGGCGCAGCACGCCGCGCCAGGCATTCTCGGACAGGTCGGCGCCCACGCCGAATACGCTCAGGGTTTCGTGGTCGTGCTGGCGCGTGCGGTCGGTGCTCTTGCCGCGCAGGATATCGATGATATGGCCGGCGCCGTAGCGCTGGCCGCGCTCCTTCCACAGGCGGTACACGGCCGACAGCACTTTCTGCGCGGCGACCGTGCCGTCCCAGGCCTGCGGCGGTTCGAGGCAGACGTCGCAGTTGCCGCAAGCCGTGATGGTCTGCCCGAAGTAAGCCAGCAGGCGCACGCGCCGGCATTCGACGGTTTCGCACAGGCCCAGCATGGCATCGAGCTGCTGGCCGAGCCGGCGCCGGTAGGCATCGTCGCCGGGCGACTCGTCGATCATGCGGCGTTGCTGCACCACGTCCTGCAGGCCATAGGCCAGCCACGCCGAGGCCGGCAGCCCGTCGCGGCCGGCCCGGCCGGTTTCCTGGTAGTAGCCTTCGACCGACTTGGGCAGGTCGATGTGCGCCACGAAACGCACGTCGGGCTTGTCGATGCCCATGCCGAAGGCGATGGTGGCCACCATGACGATGCCATCCTCGCGCAGGAAGCGCGCCTGGTTGGCGGCGCGCACCGCCGGGCTCAGGCCGGCATGGTAGGGCAAGGCATTGACGCCATTGGCGCACAGGAAGTCGGCGGTTTCCTCGACGCGGGCGCGCGACAGGCCGTACACCACGCCCGATTCGCCTTCGTGCTCGCTGCGGATGAGATCCAGCAGCTGGCGCCGCACTTCGTTCTTCTCGACGATGCGGTAGCGGATATTGGGACGGTCGAAGCTGGCCACGAAATGGCGGGCTTCGTCCAGGGCCAGGCGCTGCGCGATCTCGCTGCGCGTGGCCGCGGTGGCGGTGGCCGTCAGCGCGATGCGCGGCACCTCGGGCCAGCGCTCGTGCAGCATCGACAGCCCGAGGTATTCGGGCCGGAAATCATGCCCCCATTGCGAGACGCAGTGCGCCTCGTCGATGGCGAACAGGGCGATGCGCCCGCGCTCGAGCAATTGCAGGCAGCGGTCGGTCAGCAGGCGCTCCGGCGCCACGTAGAGCAGGTCCAGCTCGCCGGCCAGGAATGCCTGCTCGACCTCGCGCGCCACGCGCCAATCCTGGGTGGAATTGAGAAACGCGGCCCGCACCCCCAGTTCGGTCAGGGCGTCGACCTGGTCCTGCATCAGGGCGATCAGGGGGGAAACCACGATACCGGTGCCTTCGCGCACCAGCGCGGGCACCTGGTAGCACAACGACTTGCCGCCGCCGGTAGGCATCAGCACCAGCGCGTCGCCGCCGCCGATGACGTGCTCGACGATGGCTTGCTGGTCGCCACGGAAGGATTCGTAACCGAAAACGCGCGCAAGCACGCCCAGGGCGCGCGGGTCAGACATGGGTAGCAGGCAGATGCATCATGGCGGGGATTTTAAGCCCCAGCGCCGGCCTGTCCCTAATCGCCCCGGCCGCCGGCTAGAAACCCAGCCAGCGCCCGCGCATGAAGGCGTCCACCGGCATGCTGATATTGGCCCGCATTTCGTAGTCGCCGGAGATGACGTCGCGGTCCGCGCCCACCGCGAACTTCACGCTGGGCGCCAGCAGCATGCTGTGCTGCAGGCCGAAGCGCCGCTCGGTGACGCTGTCCACGCCCATGCCGCTGGCCTGGTAGGTGCCGCTTAGCGTGCCCCACCCGCTGATCGGCACGCCGGCCGACAAGGTATTGCGCATCTGCCGATGGGCGAAGCCGCCGTCCTGGAAACTGGCCAGGTCGCCGAAGCCGGCGCCCACTTCCTCGGTCGCCACGCCCAGCGTGACCGCGTCGTCGGCCAGGTTGACGTTGTAGCCGAACCGGTAGCGCCAGGCGTTGACCGCGTCGAAGGTGCTCTGGGTGGCGCCGACCTGGAAGGTGCCCAGTTCGCCCGCCGCGTAAGTGGTGCCCACGCCGCGCGTGGTCAGCGAAGGTGCCGACTGCATCTGCCCTTCCAGCGTCAGGCTGGGGGTCAGCCCGTAGCGGACCATGCCGCTGCCCGCCGAGGCGCCATAGTCGACCGCGCCCGAGGTGGCGGCCGGATCCATGTTGTTCAGGCGCCCGAACACCGACGAATAACCCAGTTGCCCCTCGGGCAGCAGCCCGCCGGGGGAGAGCCGGTCGCTGAGTTGCACGCCGCCGATCGGCGCCGTGCTGCCCCAGCCCGGCGCCTTGGAAACGACGTTGCCCATGGCCAGCGAAGGGCCGGTCACGGGCCGGTAGACCCAGCTGCGGTCGCCGTAGCTGACGGTGGGCACGGCGCTGGCGGAGGAAAACCAGGGCCTGCGCGGCTGGGCCACGCCGGTCATGAGGTAGACCGAACGCTTGCCCGCCAGGTCGTCGGTTTCGAGACCGAAGGAGTAGTTCGGCTCGGCCGGCGGCACGTCGGGAAACAAGTCCTCGCAGCCCAGGGGCATGCTGGCGGGCGCATCGGCGCCGTCGCCGGCAGGCGGCAACGGCACGGCGGGGTCATGCCCGAGCGCCGGCGCGGCCGCGTGCACCGAGGCGTCGGCGCCGGTTTCCGCCGGCAGCATGCGGCAGGGTTCGGGAATGGCGCGCTCCTGCAGCACCGGCGCCAGCGCGACCGGCTGCGAGCTGGCCGGCGCCAGCACGGAGATGCCGTAGCGGGCGACGTCGTCGGCCGCGCGCGCATAGGCCCGCCCGGCGGGCCGGGGGGCCGCCGTCTCGGGCGGGGTGGTGTCGATCGCGGCAGGCTCGGGGCCGGCCTCGAGGCCCGCCGGGGCCCTGGAGATATCCGGCGGATCGGGCATGGCGCAGGCCGCCAGCGCCATATTGCCGGCCAGGACAGCGGCCACCGCCACGCGCGAGACGCCTCTGTGTTCGCGTTCGCAGGCAAGCATCACGCGCACCAGTGTAGGAATTCCCGAGCGAGGCATCTGTAAACTTTCTTGATAAATCGGCACGGGAACTGACCCGGCGCGGCGGCCAACGGGCCTGATTTTACGTCCGCGCGCGCCGGCTTCGCCGGCGCTGTCCGTTTCAGTCGATTTCCCGCCTCTTGCGGCGCCCGGGGCGCCGCGTCACTATGCGAACATGGACAATCCTCATACCAAGCTGCTGGTCGTCGACGACGACCCCGCCTTGCGGCAACTGCTGGCCGACTACCTCAACCGGCATGGCTACGACACCCTGCTGGCGCCCGACGCCAGCGACCTCGCCGCGCGCATCACGCGCTACGCCCCCGACCTGCTCGTCCTGGACCGCATGCTGCCGGGCGGCGACGGCGCCGACGCCTGCCGCCGCCTGCGCGACCAGGGCGAAGACATCCCCGTCATCCTGCTGACGGCGCGCGACGAAGCCGTGGACCGCATCATCGGCCTGGAAGCCGGCGCCGACGACTACCTCGGCAAGCCCTTCGACCCGCGCGAGCTGCTGGCGCGCATCGAAGCCGTGCTGCGGCGCAAGCGCGGCCCCTCGGCCCTGACCAAGGACGCCCCGGTCAGCTTCGGGCCCTTCGTATTCGATCCTGCCACGCGGCAATTGCTGCGCGATGACACGCCGGTCAAGCTGACCGGCGGCGAAATCAACCTGCTCGAAGCGCTGGTACGCAATGCCGGCAAGCCGCTCTCGCGCGAACGCCTGCTGGCGCTGGCGCGCGACGACGACGGCGGCGAGCGCAACGACCGCGCCATCGATATCGCCATCCTGCGCCTGCGGCGCGCCATCGAGGAAGACCCGAAGCAGCCGCGCTGGATCCAGACCGTGTGGGGCATCGGCTACCGGTTTTCGCCCTGATGAAACTGCCCCGCCTGCCGGCGCCGCGCTCGCTGCGCATGCGCCTGATCCTGCTGGTGCTGGGTTCGGTCCTGCTGGCGCAGGCCGCCACGCTGGCCACGGTGTCCTATTTCCGGCACAAATTCATGGAGGACGTGGCGATCGACTACATCGCCACCACCATCCGCACCTTGCGCGCCTCGCTGTCGCAGGTGCCGACCGACGAACGCGCGGAGTTCGTGCGCCAGGCTTCCGGCAACCAGTGGCGGCTCTGGTCGCGCTCGCTGCCGGCCGACGCGCGGCTGCAGCGCTGGCATCGCGGCCCCCAGGAAGACGAGGCCGAGCGCGAGCGGATGCGGCGCGAGTACGAACGCCGCCATCCGCCGCCCGACGACATCCGGCGCGACCTGCGCGGCCTGGTCAGCGAACTCAACGAGCGCCTCAGCGACGGCACCCGTGTGGCGCTGTCGCGCGGCCCCCGGCCGGAAATCTTCATCTCGCTGGCGCCCAGCCCCTCGCCCGACGACGCGCCGCCGCTGCGCGAATGGCTGGTCATCCCGCTCGAACGCCTGGATCCGCCCGTCGCCACCCCATTGATCGCATTCTGGGTCGGCGGGATCGGGCTGGTGCTGCTGCTGGCCGCCTGGTTTTCGTGGCACATCACGCGGCCGCTCACGCGCCTGGCCGACGCCGCCGACCAGCTGGCCGCCGGCCAGCCCCAGCGCGTCGAACCCTCGGGGCCGCATGAAACGCGCGTGCTGGGCGAACGCTTCAACGCCATGCTGGACGCGCTGGCCGAGTCCGACTCGGTGCGGCGCACGCTGCTGTCAGGGCTGCCGCACGACCTGAAGGGGCCGCTGTCGCGCATGTGGCTGCGCATCGAGATGGCCGACGACCCGACGCTCAAGGAAGGATTGCGCAAGGACCTGCAGGACATGCAGCACATGGTCGACCAGTTCATCGGCTTCGTGCGCGGCACCGACCCGGCCGCCTACCGCTACGCGCCGCTGGCGCTGGGCGAATGGCTGGCCGAGCGCGTGGGCGCATGGCAGGGTGCGGGCACCGACATCCGCCTGCAGGCGCCCGACAATGGCGCGCTGGGCATACAGGCAGACGCGGTGGCGCTGGGCCGCCTGCTGGACAACCTGATCGGCAACGCCCTGCATCATGGCGCGCCGCCGGTCGAGGTCAGCCTGCGGCGCGACGCGGACATGGCGGTGCTGGAAGTGTCGGACCACGGGCCCGGCATCGCGCCCGAGCGGCGCACCGAGGCGCTGCGGCCCTTCGCGAGGCTGGACGACGCCCGCACGCGCACCGGCAACGTCGGCCTGGGGCTGGCGCTGGCCGAGGCCATCGCGCGCGCCCACGGCGGCGGGCTCGAATTGCGCCAGGCGCCCTCGGGCGGCCTGCTGGTGCGCATTACCCTGCCGCTTGCGAAGGCTTGACCCGCCGGCCGCGCCGTCAGGCGCCCGGCGGCGGCAAGAGCGGCACCGGCCGGCGTTCCTTGCCGAACACCGAACGGTACGCCAGGATGTTGAATACCAGCACCACGGGCACCCCGATCACGGTGCCGGCCAGCACCAGCCGCATGGAATCCAGCGCGCCGCTGCCATCCCAGATGGTCATGTCGTCGAGGATCAGGTACGGGAAGAAGCTGTAGGCCAGGCCGCACAGCATCAGCACGAACAGCATCACGCACAGGACGAACGGCAGCCAGCTGAAGCCGTCGGCCTTGCCCGGCAGCCGCGCCAGCAGCATCTCGGCCGCCACGAAGCCCAGCAGCATGAGGGCCCAGACCATGGCGGCCACGCCCAGGTGGGCCGTATTGCTCCATTTGTAGAAGATGCCGGCGTTGGCCAGGCCCAGCGTCACGGCGATGGCCACCATGCCGGCGGCGGTCCAGCGGATCGAGTGCCGCGCCCAGCCGGCGGCGCGCCGCTGCAGCTCGCCGTCGACCCGCATGACCAGCCAGCACGCGCCCAGCAGCGCATACGCGGCCATGGCGCACAGCCCGACGAAGAAGGCGAACCAGCCGTAGCCGGCGTCGGCCTGGTAGTCGGTGGCGATGCGCCCCAGCACCATGCCCTGGCCCAGCGCGGTCAGCAGCGACCCCACCCAGAACCCGAAGATCCAGCGCGGCTTGATCTCGGTGCGGGCGCGGATGCGGAACTCGAACGACACGCTGCGCAACACCATGCCCAGCGCCATCACGGTCAATGGCCCGAACAGCTTGCCCAGCACCACCCCCCAGGCGAACGGGAACGCCGAGACGAACAGCCCCAGCCCCAGCAGCGGCCAGAACTCGTTGGCATCGCGCCACGGGCTGAGCAGGCCCATCATGCGGCCGCGCTCTTCCGAGGGCGCCAGCTGCAGCAGCAGTCCGACGCCGATGTCGAATCCGTCGAGCACGATGCCGGCCGCCATCAGCAGCAGCAACAGCCCGACGAAAACCAGCGGCATCCAGAACGAGGGATCGTCGGGGCTCAGGCCCAGCGAGGCGGCCAGGGTCGCGATCATGAGGATCCTCCGGTCTTGCGCACGGGCACCACGCCATAGCGCGCGGCGTGAAACAGCATGCCCACGAACGCGGCCAGCAGCACGGCGTACAGCGCGATATGGCCGGCCAGGCTGTAGAGCAGCGCGGGCGTGGTCACCGGCCCCAGCACTTCGGACTGGGTCACGGCGCGATTGACGGCATACGGCTGCATGCCGGCCAGGTCGTAGCACCAGGTGGCCACGACTCCGAGCGCGCCGGCGAACATCAGCAGCGAAAGCACGCGCAGCCACCAGCGCGGCAGGGCCGCCGGATCGAAACCGCGCCGGCAGGTCAGCGCCAGGGTGGCGCACGAGGCCGCCAGCATCAGCAGGCCCAGCCCCAGCGCCAGCCGCAAGGACCAGAACGTGAAGGCCACGGGCGGCTGCATGCCGGAGAATTTGTCCAGGCCCAGGTAGCCGAGCGAAGCGTCGCGGTGCAGCCAGCGCCCGCCCGCCCCGGCCAGCGAGACCGCGGCCAGGTTGGCCTGGGCGCGGGCGCTGGGCCAGCCGAACACCACCAGCTCGGGCTCGGCGCCGCTGTGCCAGAAGCCCGCCGCGGCGGCGGCCTTGGCCGGCTGCAGGCGCGCCGTGACCTCGCCCATGCCGGCGGCCACCGGCCCCAGCAGCAGCGAGGCCAGCAGCGCGACGGTCAGGCCGGCGCGAAAGGCGTGGCGCTCGCCGTCGTCCAGCGGGCGGCGCAGGGCCTGCATGGCGGTCACGCCCAGCATCAGGAACCCGGCCGTCAGGAAAGCGCCCAGCACGGTTAGGCCCAGGCGCCAGCCGAACGACGGATTCAGGACCACCGCGCGCCAGTCGTATACCTGGTAGCGGCCGTCGATCAGGACCGCACCGTCAGGCGTCTGCAGCCAGGAAAACAGGGCCAGCACCCAGCCCACCGCCACCAGCTGCCCGATCGCCACCATCAGCACGGCCAGCGTATGGGCGGCGTCGGAGACCCGGCGCTGGCCAAACAGCATCACGCCCAGGAAGCACGACTTGACGATGAAGATGGACAGCACGCCGTAGCCCAGCAAGGGACCGGCCAGGTTGCCGATCTTGTCCATCAGGCCCGACCAGAGGCTGCCCAGCTGGATCAGCACCGGCACCGCGCAGGCCAGCGCCAGCACGAACGCCAGCGCGAAGATGCGCACCCAGAAGCGGTAGGCGGCCGTCCAGCCGGACTGCCCCGACCAGCGGGCGCGCAGCTTGAAGAACAGCAGCAGCCAGGCCAGCGCCAGCGATATCGCCAGGAACAGCGCCAGAAAGCCCAGGCTTGCCGTGAACTGCGCGCGTGCCAGCAGGAGTGGAGGGATATTCATGATGGGCGGTAGTTTAGAGCCTGTTTCCGGCATGTGGGGGACGGCTTGCAACAGTGTTTCCGCGCGAACGTGGCAAAATTGACTCTTTGTCGCCGCTTTTTCCTATTCTTTCAGAATGACCCACGCCCCGACGCCGCCTGCCGCCAGCAATTTCCTGCGCCCGATCATCGAAGACGACCTGCAAGCGAACCGCTTCCAGGGCAAACTGTGGGCCGGCAAACCCGGCCCGGCCGCGCTGCAGGCGCAGGGGCAGCCCGACCCGGCGCGCATCCGCACCCGCTTTCCGCCGGAGCCCAACGGCTACCTGCACATCGGCCACGCCAAGAGCATCTGCGTGAACTTCGGGCTGGCGCGCGACTACGGCGGCGTCTGCCACCTGCGCTTCGACGACACCAACCCCGAGAAGGAAGAGCAGGAGTACGTCGACGCCATCATCGAGGCCGTGCATTGGCTGGGCTTCGATTGGCAGGCCGATGGCAATGACAACCTGTATTTCGCCAGCGACTACTTCGAATTCATGTACGAGTTCGCCGAGGCGCTGGTGCAGGCCGGCCACGCCTACGTCGACGAGCAAAGCGCCGAAGAGATCCGCGCCAGCCGCGGCACGCTGACCGAGCCGGGCACCGACTCGCCATGGCGCGACCGCCCGGCCGACGAGTCGCTGCTGCGCCTGCGCGAGATGCGCGACGGCAAGCATCCCGACGGCAGCCTGGTGCTGCGCGCCCGGATCGACATGGCCTCGCCCAACATCAACCTGCGCGACCCGGTCATGTACCGCGTGCGCCATGCCACCCACCACCGCACCGGCAACGCATGGTGCATCTACCCGATGTACAGCTGGGCCCATCCGGTGGAAGATGCCCTGGAAGGCATCACCCACAGCATCTGCACGCTGGAATTCGAAGACCAGCGGCCGTTCTATGACTGGATCCTGGCGCGCCTGGCCGAGCTGGGCAAGCTGGCGCGCCCGCTGCCGCACCAGTACGAGTTCGCCCGGCTGAACCTGACCTACGTGGTCACCAGCAAGCGCAAGCTGCTGCAACTGGTGCGCGAAGGCTACGTGGATGGCTGGGACGACCCGCGCATGCCGACGCTGTTCGGCCTGCGCCGGCGCGGCTACACGCCGTCCTCGATCCGGCTGTTCTGCGACCGCACCGCGGTATCGAAGTCGGATTCGCGCATCGACTACAGCCTGCTCGAACAGGCGGTGCGCGACGACCTCGACCCGGTGGCGCCGCGCTCGGTCGCGGTGCTGGACCCGCTCAAGCTGGTGATCACCAATTACCCGGAAGGCCGCAGCGAGACCTGCTCGGCCCCGCGCAACCCGCACGATCCGCAGGCCGGCGTGCGCGAATTCCCGTTCACGCGCGAGCTGTGGATCGAGCAGGACGACTTCCGCGAAGAGCCGCCCAAGAAGTACTTCCGGTTGTTCCCCGGCAACACGGTGCGGCTGAAGTACGGCTACGTGGTGCGCTGCACCGGTTTTACCAAGGACCAATCGGGCAAGGTCGTGGAAGTGCAGGCCGAATACCTGCCGGACACCAAGAGCGGCACGCCGGGCGCCGACAGCGTCAAGGTCAAGGGCAATATCACCTGGGTGAGCGCGGCCCACGCCGTACCGGCCCAGGTACACCTGTACGACCGGCTGTTCGCCGACGCGCATCCCGACGGCGGCGACAAGGACTTCCTGGCCTGCCTGAACCCCAATTCCAAGCAGACCGTGCAGGCCTGGCTGGAGCCGGGCATCGAGGCCGTCCCTGGCGCCACGTGGCAGTTCGAGCGGCTGGGCTATTTCACGGTGGACAGCAAGGACTCCCGCCCCGAGGCGCCGGTCCTGAACCGCATCGTGACCCTGCGCGACTCCTGGCAGGCGGCCTGACCGCGCGCCAGGACGCTCCGCGCGGCGCTGGCCGGGTTATCATGCCCGACAATCCGCTGTCGCCGGCCGCCCTCCGCTTCGGGCCGGCGGCCGGCGCTTCCATTCCAATCCATGAACACTGAATCCCTCGCCCTGGACTTCAAGAGCGCCACGCTCTATGCCATTCGCGTGGTGCTGCACGATGCCGACACCACTCGCCTGCGCGCCGCGCTGGACAAGCGCATGGCCGATGCCGGCAGCTTCTTCGAGAACGAGCCGGTGGTCATCGATGCCACCCGCGTCGATGCGCCGGTGGACTGGCCCGCCCTGCTGCAGGCCCTGGCCGACCACAATCTGCCGCCCATCGGCGTGGTGGCCGAGGGCGCCAACCTGCAGGGCGCCCGCGATGCCGGACTGGTGCCGGTCGAGCTGTCGACCCCGGTGGCCCGCGCGCCCCAGGTGATCGACACGGCGCCGCCCAACGATGTGGCCACGCCGGTGCCGTCCGTGCCCGAGGCGACCGCCGAGGCCGCGGCCAAGGCCGGCCCGCAGGACGACGAAGCGTACGGCGAGCAGGCCGACGAAGCGCCCGCGCACAACCTCGAGTCGGTGCCGACGCGCGCGGCGCGCGAGACCACCGAAGCCAACCGCCCTACCGCCACGCCGCCCCAGTCCTCGTCGGCGCTGGTCATCACCAAGCCCCTGCGCTCGGGCCAGCGCGTCTATGCGCGCCATACCGACCTGATCGTGATCGGCATGGTCAGCCAGGGCGCCGAAGTCATCGCCGACGGCAACGTGCACGTGTACGGCCCGCTGCGCGGCAAGGCCATGGCCGGCGCGCGCGGCGACACCTCGGCGCGCATCTTCACCACGCAGCTCGATGCCGAACTGCTGGCCGTGGCCGGCGTGTACCGGGTGGTGGAGGACAAACTGGACAGGGCGTTGCATAACCAGCCGGCCCTGGTGCGGCTCGACGGCGACACCTTGCGCATCGAGGCGCTGAAGGGTTGAAACGACACCAGGCGAACGGCACACGACTGCCTACATCTTGTAAGAAGCCTTCATACGCTTTTTGCTTTACGATAACGCGATTTGTACGCACATAAATAAGGGTTCGAGCGTCATGACACGTATTGTTGTGGTGACTTCCGGCAAGGGCGGGGTGGGCAAGACCACCACCAGCGCCAGCTTTTCCGCTGGCCTCGCAATGCGAGGCCACAAGACCGCTGTCATCGACTTCGATGTCGGCTTGCGCAACCTGGACCTCATCATGGGGTGCGAGCGCCGCGTCGTCTACGACTTCGTCAACGTGATCCAGGGCGAGGCGTCCCTCAAGCAGGCGCTCATCAAGGACAAGCAACTCGAGAACCTGTTCATCCTGCCCGCCTCGCAGACCCGCGACAAGGACGCGCTGACGCAGGAAGGCGTCGAGAAGGTGATCGACGAGCTCAAGGAAATGGGCTTCGACTACATCGTCTGCGACTCGCCCGCCGGTATCGAGGCGGGCGCGCTGATGGCCGCCTATTTCGCCGACGACGCGCTGGTCGTGACCAACCCCGAAGTATCGTCGGTGCGCGACTCCGACCGCATCCTGGGCATCCTGGCCGCCAAGTCGCGCCGCGCCGTGCAGGGCGACGAGCCGGTCAAGGAATACCTGCTGCTGACCCGCTACAACCCCAAGCGCGTCAACGACGGCGAAATGCTGTCGCTGAGCGACATCGAGGATATCCTGCGCATCAAGCTGATCGGCGTGATCCCGGAATCCGAAGCCGTGCTGCAGGCCTCCAACCAGGGCCTGCCCGCCATCCACCTCAAAGATACCGACGTCTCCGAAGCCTACAAGGACGTCGTGGCGCGCTTCCTGGGCGAAGAACGCTCGCTGCGCTTTACCGACTATGAAAAGCCTGGCTTGTTGAAGCGGCTGTTCGGGGGAAAGTAAGCAATGTCCTTCCTGTCGTTTCTGCTCGGTCAGAAGAAGTCCTCGGCCAGCGTCGCCAAAGAACGTCTTCAGATCATCCTGGCCCACGAGCGCGGCCGCGGCGACTCGCCGGACTACCTGCCGCAACTGCAGCAGGAGCTGGTTGCCGTCATTTCGAAATACGTCAAGATCGACCCCGAAGACATCAAGGTCCACCTCGAACGCCAGGACACCCTGGAAGTGCTCGAGGTCAAGATCGAAATGCCGCAAAACTGAACACTCGGGTGCCTGTCCCCGCACGGGGGACAGGCACCCGCTGAATCTTGTTCCCGCACGCGGGACAGCCACCCGCTGAACCCATGCCGGCCGCCTCCCCCGACGGCGCCTCGGCAGCCACGAAAAACCCGGCCGAAGCCGGGTTTCTCGTTGAGGCGCGGAGTTGAGGCGCGGGGCGCGGATCTACTTGCCGACCTGGTCGCCGATCACGCCACCGATGGCGGCGCCGCCGACCGTGCCGAGAATGCCGCCGTTGGTGATCACGGCGCCCGCCACGCCACCCAGTGCGGCACCGCCCACGGTGCTCTTCTGGCGGCGGCTCATGCTGTCCCAGGACGAGCAGCCGGCCATGGAAACGGCCAGCAAGGCGGCCATGCAGGCTTTGGAGAGGGTACCGATCTTCATAACAAGCTCCTATTCTTGTGCCGGGATAGCGCACCAGCAGCGAAGCGAGCGCAACACGCACAAAGCGCGTCCCATGAAACTTAGAGCCTACAGAATCGCAAAATACTGCACCGGATGCTGTTAGGTTTGCCCAGGAATTGTGTCAATGGGTAGGCAATCCCGCCCGGATGCAGGCAGGTTGTTGCCGGAACGCGCGTTCATTTGACCAAACGTAACACGTCGCGAAACTTGGGATGTTCGCAAGTTTCCATCCATTCGAATATCGCCATCTCGGTGGTGACGATTTCGGCGCCGGCGCCGCGCGCGCGGCGCAAGGCCGCATGGTGATCGGCCGGCTTGCGCGAGCCGGCGGCATCCGAGACCAGCAAGGCGCGGTAGCCTTCCTCGAGCAGGCCCAGCACGGTTTGCAGCACGCAGATGTGCGCTTCGCAGCCGGCCACGAGTATGGTCTTGCGGGCCGGCGGCAGCCAGGCGGTGAAACCGGGCTCGCGCGTGGCCGAGAAATGCATCTTGGGGAAACGGGCCTGGATCTGCGTGTCCAGCGGCGCCACCGTGACGCCCAGCATGCGCGCATGGTGTTCGGTGGCCACCACGGGGACATCCAGCAGGCGGGCCGCCTGCGCCAGCTTGTGCGCGGCGGCCAGCACGGCCTGGCCGTCGTGGATGGCGGGCATGAGGCGGCCCTGCATGTCCACGATGAGCAGCGTGGCCTGGTTGGCTTGCAGCAGTGCGGACATGCGGACCTCCGGTTGCGGCCTTACTTGAGGGCCTTGTAGCGCAGGCGCTTGGGCTTGGCGCCCTCCTCGCCCAGGCGGTGCTTCTTGTCGGCTTCGTACTCCTGGTAGTTGCCGTCGAAGAACACCACTTGCGAATCGCCCTCGAACGCCAGGATGTGGGTGGCGATCCGGTCCAGGAACCAGCGATCGTGGCTGATCACCATGACGCTGCCCGGGAACTCGAGCAGCGCGTCTTCCAGCGCGCGCAGCGTTTCGACGTCCAGGTCGTTGGACGGTTCGTCCAGCAGCAGCACGTTGCCGCCGGCGATGAGGGTCTTGGCCAGGTGCAGGCGGCCGCGCTCGCCGCCGGACAATTGCCCGACGATCTTGTTCTGGTCGCCGCCCTTGAAGTTGAAGCGGCCCAGGTAGGCGCGCGAGGGCATTTCGAACTTGCCCACGGTCAGCAGGTCGGCGCCGTCGGCCACCGCGTCGAACACGGTCTTGTTGCCCTCGAGCGAATCGCGCGACTGGTCCACGTAGGCCAGCTTGACCGTCTGGCCCAGCTTCACTTCGCCCGAATCGGGCTGCTCGCGGCCGGCCAGCATGCGAAACAGCGTGGACTTGCCCGCGCCGTTGGGGCCGATGATGCCGACGATGGCGCCGGCCGGCACCTTGAAGCTGAGGTCGTCGATCAGCAGGCGGTCGCCATAGGCCTTGCTGACATTGTTGAACTCGATGACTTCATTGCCCAGGCGGTCGCCCACCGGAATGAAGATTTCCTGGGTTTCGTTGCGCTTCTGGTATTCGTACGAGGACAGCTCCTCGAAGCGGGCGATACGCGCCTTGGCCTTGGCCTGGCGGCCCTTGGGGTTCTGGCGCACCCACTCCAGTTCCTTCTTGATGGTCTTCTGGCGCGCGGACTCGGTGGCCTCTTCCTGCTTGAGGCGGTCTTCCTTCTGCTCCAGCCAGGAACTGTAGTTGCCTTTCCAGGGGATGCCGTAGCCGCGGTCCAGTTCGAGGATCCACTCCGCCGCGTTGTCGAGGAAGTAGCGGTCGTGGGTCACGGCCACCACGGTGCCAGGGAACTTGTGCAGGAACTGCTCCAGCCACTCCACGCTTTCCGCGTCGAGGTGGTTGGTGGGCTCGTCCAGCAGCAGCATATCGGGCTTGGACAGCAGCAGGCGGCACAGCGCCACGCGGCGTTTTTCGCCCCCCGACAGCTTGCCCACCATCGCGTCCCAGGGCGGCAGGCGCAGGGCGTCGGCGGCGATTTCCATCTGGTGCTCGATATCGTCGGCGCCGCTGGACGCGGCGGCGGCGATGACGGCCTCCAGCTCGGCCTGCTCGGCCGCCAGGGCATCGAAATCCGCATCCGGCTCGGCGTAGGCGGCGTAGACCTCGTCAAGGCGCTGCTTGGCGTTGAAGACGGCGCCCAGGCCCTCTTCCACCGACTGGCGCACCGTATGTTCGGGGTTGAGTTCGGGCTCCTGCGGCAGGTAGCCGATGTTCAGCCCCGGCATGGGGATGGCTTCGCCTTCGATTTCCTTGTCCACGCCGGCCATGATCTTGAGCAGCGTGGATTTCCCCGAGCCGTTCAGGCCCAGCACGCCGATCTTGGCGCCAGGAAAAAAGGAAAGGGAGATGTCGCGCAGGATCTGCCGCTTGGGCGGCACGATCTTGCCGACACGGTTCATCGTGTAGACGTATTGGGCCATGGACTCAGGGTCGGAAAAAGACAGTGATATACCGGAACAAGCCCTGATTGTAGGCCGGAACCCGCCGGCCCACCGCAGGCCGGCCGCAACGGCCTCAGGCGCGGCGCCGCGCGGGGCGCCACTGGGCCAGGCTGACGCCGGCCAGCGCCATCAGGCCGCCGGCAATGTGATACAGGTGCGGCGTTTCGCCCAGGAAGGCGGCGGCGATGGCGACCGTGACGACCGGCATCAGGTTGAGGAAGATGCTGGCCCGGTTGGGTCCCAGGTAGCGCACCCCCTGCATCCACAGAAATGGCGCGAACAGCGACGGGAAAATGCCTGCATACAGGACCAGCGGGATGTTCTGCGCATTCAGGGGCGAGGCCGGCGTCAGCAGGAATGCCGGCAACTGGAACACAATGCCGAACAGCACCTGCACGAACAGCGACTGCCACGGCCCGACCGACATCGGCCACTTGCGCAACAGCACGCCGTAGAGCGCATACGCCAGCGCCGCCAGCCCCATCAGCGCGTCGCCGCGGCTGCCGCCCAGCGCCAGCAGGCGCAGCGGATTGCCCTCGCCCAGCAGGATGCCCAGCCCCGCGAGCGAGACCACGGCGCCGAGGATGGCGGTGAGCGCCGGCCGTTCGCGCAGCACCAGCGAGCCGACCACGACCGTCAGCAAGGGAACCATGGCGGTGATGATGCCCATGTTGGTGGCGGTGGTCGTGCCCGCCGCCACGTACATCAGGCCCTGGTACAAGGCCATGCCGAGGCCGCCCAGGACCGCCAGCCTGCCGAGGTTGGGCCGGATCTGCGGCCATTGCCGCAGCACTCCGGGCAGGGCGAACGGCGCCAGCAGCAGGCCGGCCAGCACCCAGCGGTAGAAACCGATGGAGGCTGGCGCGATCACGTCGGCCGCCATTTTGGTTACCACCATGTTGACCGACCAGATCGTCGTCGCCAGCAGGGGAAACGCCATGTGGCGCGGCTGCGGCTGGGCGGCGCCGGGCGGCGAAGGGATGCTGCGCATCGAAAATCCGGAATTGGGGAAACCCCGCGATGTTAGCGCAGGGCCGCCATGCGCCCGGCCGCGGAAAGCGCGACAATACGGGCTGCCTTTCGTTGTCCCACCAGGAATCACCATGTCCGCCTCCGCCCAGCCGCCCGCCTCGCTCACGCATTTCAGTCCCGCCGAACTGGACATGCTGGCCAAGACCGCCGACGCGCTCAGCGCCTATCTGGGCAAGCCGGTGCTGGCCGAAGTGGCGCTCGGCGACGAAGGCACCGAATGGGTCACGTTCGGGGTCGCGCTGGATACCGACGCAGACGAAACCGACGACGCCGCGCCGCATGTCCAGATGGGCGGCGCCGGCGCGCGCCTGCTGGGCGGGCGCGGCGGCCTGCCCGACTCCGACACGGAAAGCTATGACTGCCTGTATCTGTGGGCGGTGCAGATTTCGCTCGTCGAAGGCGAGCGTTTCATCAAGCTGGACCAGGACGGCGACGAATGCGCCTGGTCGGACCAGCTCACCGATGTGCTGCCGTTCGCGCTGAGCGAAGACGAGCTGCCGCCGGACGACGACGAAGACGACGAGGACGACGAGGACGGGGCCGACGACGACGGTCCCGGCCACAACGGCGATACACACCGTCACTAAGCGGGCAGGCATCGGGCGGATTTTGCGGTAGTCTGGCTTCTGTCCGGGCGGCCATGCAGCAGCCGTCCCGCCAGCCGGCCGGCCCAGGCCGCGCGGCCGATCCGTCGTGCAAGGAGCCCCATGACCTCGACCCCGCCCCCCGCGTTCCCCGCCGGCGCCAAGCGCCCCGACCTGGCCAGCCTGACCGCCTACGAAGCCGCGCGCGAGCTGGCCGCCGGCGAAATCGGCAGCGAAGCGCTGACCGCCGCCTACCTGGCCCGCATCGCGGCGCATCCGGAACTCAACGCCTTCATCACGGTGGACGCCGACGGCGCGCTGGCGCAGGCGCGCGCCTGGGACGCGGCGCGCGCCGCCGGCGCCGCCGCGCAGCCGCTGGGCGGCGTGCCCATCGCCATCAAGGACAACATCCACGTGGCCGGCCTGCCCAATACCGCCGGCACGCCGGCGCTGCGGGGATTCGTGCCGCGCGCGCATGCCCCGGTCGTGCAGCGCCTGGTCCAGGCCGGCGCCGTCATCCTGGGCAAGACCAATATGCACGAGCTGGCCTACGGCGTCAGCGGCTACAACACCGCGTTCCATGGCGAGCGCACCGTCGGCGTGCGCAATGCCTACGACACGGCCCGCATCGCCGGCGGCTCGTCGGCGGGCAGCGGCGCGGCCGTGGGCGCGCGCCTGGCCCCCGCGGCGCTGGGCACGGACACCGGCGCCTCGATCCGCCTGCCGGCCGCGCTCAATGGCGGCGTGGGGCTGCGGCCCACGGTAGGCCGCTACGATGCCGCCGGCATCACGCCGATCTCGCATACGCGCGACACCCCCGGCCCCATGGCCAACAGCGTGACCGACGTCATGCTGCTGGACGCCGTGATCTCCGGCGAGCCGGCGCCGGCGCCGATCCCGGCGACCCGCATCCGCCTGGGCCTGCCGGCCTGGTTCTGGACCGGCCTGGATCCCGCCATCGCAGCGGTGGCGCGCGCCGCGCTGGACAAGCTGCGCGCCGCCGGCGTCGACCTGATCGAACTCGACATGCCGGGGCTGAAGGAGCAGAACCAGGAAATCAGCTTCGTGCTGGCCCTGTACGAACAGAAGATGGACCTGATCGACTATCTGCGGCGCTACGAGGCCGGACCGGATTTCGACGGCGTGGTGGCGCAGATCGCCAGCCCCGACGTGCGCGCCATTTTCACCGACATGATCGCGCCGCTGCGGCTGCCCGGCCCCGACGGCGCCGGCCTCGACCTGGAGCCCCTGTACCGCGAGGCCATCGCCACCGGGCGGCCGGCGCTGATCGGCATCTATCGCGACGCCTTCGCGCGCCATCGCATCGACGCCCTGCTGTTTCCCACCGTGCCGGTGGGCGCGCCCCTGGCCGGCCCCGACGCCAGTTCGCTGGAGAACTTCGCCAGGCTGGCGCGCAACGTCGACCCCGGCAGCAACGCCGGCCTGCCCGGCCTGAGCCTGCCCGCCGGGCTGGACGCGCACGGCCTGCCCGTGGGCCTGGAACTGGACGGCCTGCCCGGCGAAGACCGCAAGGTACTGGCCATCGGCCTGATGCTGGAAACCATCCTGGGCCGGCTCGCGCCGCCTGCCATCGCGGCGGCCTGAGACGCGGCGGCCCGCCGCAGGCGGCCAGTGCACGCCCGCCGCGGGGCGATCGCGGCGCAGTGCATCGCGGCGCTTGCCGGCGCGCGCCGCGGCGCTTTAAGGTGGAACGACCCCGTCCACTGGAGCCGCGCCATGGCCCGCCTCACCCGCATCGTTCCCTGCCTGTGGTTCGACCACCAGGCCGAGGAAGCCGCCCGCTACTACGCGGATATATTCGACAACTCGCGCGTCGGCGCGATCAGCCGCTACGGCGAGGCCGGCAAGGAGGTGCACGGACGCGCGCCCGGCTCGGTCATGACAGTGCAGTTCGAACTGGACGGCACGCCCTTCACGGCGCTCAACGGCGGCCCGGCGTTCCAGTTCAGCCCGGCGATTTCGCTGCAGGTCAGCTGCGCCACCCAGGAAGAAATCGACCACTACTGGGAGCGGCTGGGCGCCGGCGGCGATCCGCGGGCGCAACAATGCGGCTGGCTGGCCGACCAATACGGCCTGTCGTGGCAGATCGTGCCCGCCATGGTGGCCGAGTGGATGACCGGCGACCCGGCCGGCGCGCAGCGCGCCATGGCGGCGCTGCTGGGCATGAAGAAGCTGGACATCGCCGCCCTGCGGCGCGCCTACGACGGCGCCTGAGCGGCGCCACGCTCAGGCCAGGCGGCCTTCCTCCACCGCGTGGCAGGCGACCACGGCCAGGCCGTGCCCAAGCGCCCGCGGCGCCTCGCTCTTGCAGCGCGCGTTCGCATGCGGGCAACGCGGATGGAAGGCGCAGCCTGTCGGGGGATTGAGCGGATTGGGCACCTCGCCGGCCACCGCGGTACGCGGCCGCCCGGCGCCGTTCAGGTCGGGAATCGCCTCCAGCAGCATGCGGGTGTAGGGATGGCGCGGCTGCGCGAACAGCTCGTCGCGCGGCGCCACTTCGACCAGCTTGCCCAGGTACATCACGCCCACGCGGTCGGCCACATGGTGCACCACCGCCAGATTGTGCGAGATGAACAGATAGGTCAGGCCCAGTTCGCGCTGCAGATCCTTCATCAGGTTCAGCACCTGCGCCTGCACCGATACGTCCAGCGCCGAGGTCGGCTCGTCGCACACCAGGAACTGCGGCCGCGCCGCCAGGGCGCGCGCGATCGAGATGCGCTGGCGCTGGCCGCCCGAGAACTGGTGCGGATAGCGGTGCTGGTCGGCCGGGTCGAGCCCGACCTGGCGCAGCAGCTCGCCGACCCGTTCCTGGCGCTGCGCCGGCGCCAGGCTGGCATGCGTGAGCAGGGGTTCGGCGATGATGCGCCCGACCCGCCAGCGCGGATTGAGGCTGGCATAGGGGTCCTGGAAGATCATCTGCAGGCGGCTGCGCAACTGCTTGCCCTGCGGCGTGGCAAGCGCCGACAGCGGCTGGCCGTCGAACTGTATCGCGCCGCGCGTCAGCCCATACAGACCCACCAGCATGCGCGCCACGGTCGATTTGCCGCAGCCCGACTCGCCCACCAGCGCCAGGGTCTCGCCACGCGCGATCTCGAAACTGACCCCGTCGACCGCGCGCAGCATCTGGCGCGGCTTGCGCGCCAGGACGCGCTCGAGCCACGGCGCCGACACGTCGAACCAGCGCGCGGCATCCCGTACCTGTACCAATGGCGCGTTCATGCCGCCTCCCTCGCATCGTGCAGCCAACAGGCGGCCCGCGAAGCGCCCGCCGGCATCAGCTCGGGACGTTCGCTGCCGCAGCGCGGCAGCCGGACCTTGCAGCGCGGGTTGAAGGCGCAGCCTGGCGGAATGGCGTTCAGGCGCGGCATGCTGCCGTCGATCTGGACCAGACGCTCGGCATGGCTGTCGAGCGCCGGGATCGATCCCATCAGGCCTTCGGTGTAGGGGTGGCGCGGACGATGGATGACATCGCCGACCGGCCCGATCTCGGCCAGCCGCCCGGCGTACATGACGGCCACGCGATCGGCGGTCTCGGCGATCACGCCCATGTCGTGGGTGATCAGCATGACCGAGGCGCCCTGCTCGCGGCACAGCTTCTTCAGCAATTCGATGATCTGCGCCTGGATGGAGACATCCAGCGCCGTGGTGGGCTCGTCGGCCACCACCAGCCTGGGCTCGGCCGCCAGCGCCAGCGCGATCACCACGCGTTGCCGCATGCCGCCGGAGAACTGGTGCGGAAAATGATCGATGCGCTCGCGCGCGGCCGGAATGCCGGTGGCCGCCAGCAGCTCGATGGCGCGCTCGCGCGCCTGGCTCCAGGACAGCGGAAGATGCGTCACGATGGTTTCGGCCAGCTGCCGGCCAACCGTGTACAGCGGATTGAGCGAGGTCAGCGGATCCTGGAACACCGCCCCGATTTCGCGCCCGCGCACGCGCCGCATCTGGTCTTCGCGCAGGTTGTCGATGCGCCGCCCGGCCAGCAGGATCTGGCCCGCGCTGATGCGCCCCGGCGGTTCGAGCAGGCCGATGATGGCGGCGCCGGTCAACGACTTGCCGGCGCCGGATTCGCCCACCACGCCCAGCACTTCGCCCGGCGCGATGGTGAACGACACATCGTCCAGCGCCTTGAGGGTGCCCCGGCGGGTCGGGAATTCGACCGACAGGTTCTTCACTTCAAGCAATGCGCTCATGGTCGCCTCAATTCAGCCGGGGGTTGAGCGCGTCGCGCAGCCAGTCGCCCACCAGGTTGACCGACAGCACCAGCAGCACCAGGGCGGCGCCGGGGAAGATGGTGATCCACCACTCTCCGGAAAACAGGAAATCGTTGCCGATGCGGATCAGCGTGCCCAGCGAGGGCGCGGTGGGCGGCACGCCCACGCCGAGGAACGACAGCGTGGCCTCGGTGATGATCGCGGTGGCCAGGTGCACCGTGGCCAGCACCAGGACCGGCCCCATGACGTTGGGCAGCACATGGCGGAACATGATGACCGGCGGGGCCACCCCGATGACGCGGGCCGCCTGCACGTATTCGCGGTTCTTCTCCACCAGGGTGGAGCCGCGCACGGTGCGGGCATATTGCGGCCAGCCGGCCAGGGCGATGGCGCCGATCAGCACCGGGAACGCGATCACTTCGTGCAGCTCGCGCGGCACGGCGGCGCGCGCCACGCCATCGATGAGCAGGGCGATCAGGATGGCGGGAAACGACAGCTGCACATCGGCCACGCGCATGATCAACGCGTCCAGCCGGCCGCCCGCGTAGCCCGAGACCAGGCCGAGCACCACGCCGATCAGCATGGACAGCGCCACCGAGGCCAGCCCGATCAGCAGCGACACGCGGGTGCCGTACAGGATGGCCGAGTACAGGTCGCGGCCCTGGCTGTCGGTCCCCAGCAAGTACTGCGGCTGGCCATTGTCGGACCAGGCCGGCGGCAGCAGCGCATCGAGCAGCTCGACCGTGGTCAGGTCGAAGGGATTGTGCGGCGCCACCCAGCGCGCGCCGAACGCGCTGACCAGCAGCAGCGCCAGCACCAGCGTGGCGACCATGGCCACCGGGCTGTGGCGCCACGACCAGGCCAGGTCGCTGTCCCACCAGCGTTTGAGTACGGCGCGCATCAGTGGCCTCCGTTGCGCGACAGCCCGGAACGCAGGCGCGGGTCGACGACGAAATACAGCAGATCGACGATCAGGTTGATCACCACGAACACCAGCGCGATCAGGCACAGATAGGCCGCCATCACCGGCACGTCGGCGAACTGCACCGCCTGGATGAACAGCAGCCCCATGCCCGGCCACTGGAATACGGTCTCGGTGACGATGGCGAACGCGATGATGCCGCCCAGCTGCAGGCCGGTGATGGTAATGACGGGCACCATGGTGTTCTTCAGCGCGTGGCCGAAATGGATGGCGCGCTGGCGCAGGCCGCGCGCGCGGGCGAACTTGATGTAGTCCGAGCGCAGCACTTCCAGCATCTCGGAACGCACCAGCCGCAGCACCAGCGTCATCTGGAACAGCGACAGCGTGATCGAGGGCAGGATCAGGTGCTTCCACCCCGTGGCGGTGAACAGCCCCGAGGTCCACCAGCCGAAGCTGACGGTATCGCCGCGGCCGTAGCTGGGCAGCCAGCCCAGCTGCACCGAGAACACCAGGATCAGCAGGATGCCGATCAGGAAGGTGGGCAGGGATACGCCCAGCAGGGACCCGGCCAGCACCAGCTGCGCCAGCAGGCCGTGGCGGCGCAGCGCCGTGTACACGCCCAGCGGCAGGCCGACGACCAGCGCGAGAACCGCCGCCACCAGCGACAGCTCCAGCGTGGCGGGCAGGCGGGCCTGGATCAGGCTGGAGACCTTCTCGCTCTGGCGCAGCGAAATGCCGAAATCGCCCTGCAGGGCGTTGCCGACGAAGCGGGCGAACTGGACCGGCGGCGCGTCGTCCAGGCCGAGGCGCTCGCGCAGCTCGACCCGCTCGGCGTCGGTGGCGTCCTGCCCCAGCATGATGGTGACGGGATCGCCGACGTATTGGAAAAGCACGAAAGCCAGCAGGGCGACGGTGAGCATGACCGCCGCGGCCTGCAGGATGCGGCGCAGAATGAATGCAAGCATGGCAACTCGATACGGGGTGCGGCGCCGCCAGGCGCCGCACCCGGGACGGGACGCCGGCGCGCAGCGTCCCTCGCGGGCCTCAGTCGATACGCACCCAGTCGGCCGACAGGCGATTGTCGGCCCGATGGATCACCGTCACGTTCTTGCGCATGGCCCAGGGAATGACCTGGTCGTGCAGCGGAATATGGCCGAACTCCTGGGCATGGATTTCGAGCGCGCGGACGATGTCGGCGTCGCGCTTGGCCGGGTCGGTCTCGGTCTTGATGCGGTCGATGATCGCGTCGGCTTCCTTGTTGCTGTAGTCGCCCAGGTTGTACATGCCGTCGGCGCCCTCGCCCTTGGTGCGCACCAGGTTCTGCAGCGTGTACATGGCGTCGAAGGTCGGCACGCCCCAGCCGAACAGGAAGGCGCTGGTGTCGCGCGACTGCACCTTGGGGAAATAGGTGGCGCGCGGCATGGCGTTCAACGAGGCCTTCACGCCCACCTTGGCCCACATGCCCACCACGGCCTGGCAGATCGCCTCGTCGTTGATGTAGCGGTTGTTGGGGCAGTCCAGCGTGAAACTGAGCGTACCGTCATAGCCCGCCTCCTTGAGCAGCGCGCGCGCCTTCTCGGGGTCGTAGGGCACGCGCTTGTGCAGGGCTTCGGTCCAGCCATGCACCTGCGGCGCGATCATGGTGCCGGTCGGCGCCGACAAGCCGCGCATGACCGCGCGCTTGATCGCCTCGACGTCGATGGCGCGGTACAGCGCCTCGCGCACGCGCACGTCGGCGAACGGGTTCTTGCCCTTGACGCTGGAATACAGCAGCTCCGGGCGCTTCTGGTCGAAGCCGATATAGATGGTGCGGTACTCGTTGCCCTCCACCACCTTGGCCTGCTGGCGCAGGCGCTCCAGGTCCTGCGCGGCCGGATCGAGCACGAAGTCGATCTCGCCGGACAGCAGCGCGGCGGTGCGGGTGGCGTTCTGCTTGATCGGGGTGAAGACCACTTCCGTGACGTTGCCGATCTTCCTGTCCTTGTTCCACCACTCGGTGTTCTCGACGAACACCGTGCGCACGTCCACCTCGCGCGACTTCAGCTTGTAGGCGCCGGTGCCGTTGGTGTTGCGCGCCGCGAAGGTTTCTTCCTTGTTGACGAAGTCCTGCGGCTTGGCGACGTTGTGCTTCTCCGACCAGGCCTTGTTCATGATGAACACGTTGGGCAGCTGCCGCAGCAGCACCGGGTTGGGCGCGCTGGTTTCGATCTCGATGGTGTAGTCGTCGATCTTGCGCGCTTCCTTGATGCCCGTGGTGTACGCCTTGTAGTTCGAGGTGGGCGCCATGGCGCGATGGATCGAGAACACCGCATCCTCGGCGGTGAACGGCGCGCCGTCGTGGAACTTCACGCCCTCGCGCAGCTTGAAGCGATACAGCGTGGGCGAGACCTGGGTCCATTCGGTGGCCAGCGCCGGCACCACCTTGAAATCCTTGTCATAGGCCACCAGCGGTTCGTACACATAGCTGTTGGCGGCAATCGTCATGCCTTCGTTTTGCGAATGCGGGTCGAACGTGAGAATGTCGCCCTGCGAAGCCCAGCGGAAAGTCTTCGCCTGCCCGATCGACGGCAGGGCGCAAGCAGCGGCGATCGCGATAGCAATCATGGTGCGGCGCATGGTTAGCTCCTGACAGATATCTGAATGACCGCCGGATATTGCCGTAGCGCCGCTTCGCGCGTCAATTAGGGGTTTGTGCCGATACTGGGGGGGCACCCGCCGCCGCGGGCGCAGGCGCTCAGGCCACGCCGCGGCGGCGATCGCGGCGATACAGCAGATAGCCCAGCGGCCACATCAGCAGGACCAGCAGCCGCGCGGACGGCTGGGTCAGCCGGTACGCCTGCACCGCGGTGGGCAGGCCGGAGTTGTCCAGGTGCAGGCGAAAACGCGTGTAGCGCGCCGCCGCCATGATGAACTCCCGCGGCCGGTAGCGAAACCAGTCCAGGTGATGCTGCAGCATGTCCCAGGCCAGCAGGTACAGGCCCTGGATATTGCTGCTCAGGGATACGCCGCCCTGGCTCAGGCCGCCCGGCGTGTCGTGGTACACACGCACGACCCGGTTGATGAAGCGGCTGAGATAGCCGGCGCGCGAGATCGCCCACCACACCAGGCTTTCCGGCACGAAGCCGGCCACGTCCTCGGGAAACGGAAAGCGGCGCAGCACATCGGCGCGCATGGCGCCGAATTTCTCGCCCTGCACGCGGTAGCGGAAGTACATGTCCACCGCCGTGCTGTCGAAGACATCCTGCGGGAAGCGGTCGCCCACGATGGAACCGTCGGGCCGCGCGCACAGGCCGGTGACCGCCACATAGGTCTCGCGCCGGTCGGCGGGTATGCCCTCCCAGGCGTCCTTGAGTATGGCCAGGGCGTCGGGCGGGATTTCGTCGTCGCTGTCCAGGCCCACCACCAGCATGCCGCGCGCTTCGCGCACGCCGCGGTTGAAGGCGGTTTTCTTGTGCTGGTTGTGCTGCCACACATAGCGGATGGGAAAATCCGCCTGCGCCTGCCAGGCCCGCACCACCTCGTGCGTATTGTCGGTGGAACCATCGTCGACGACGACCCATTCGAAATCCCGACAGGTCTGGCGTTGCAGTGACTGGAACACTCGGTGCAACGTGACGGCCCGGTTATACGTGGGCGTCAGCACCGTGAATTGGAATTGCGAATCGATCATGCTCGTTTAGCCGGTACGCAACGGACGAGTCGGTTATGGGGGTGGCGCGAGAGTTGCAGTGTATGGGATAAGCCTCGCAGGCACACGCGCACTCCCTCTCATTTTGCAATTGAATATGTCATCTATTGGCATATTCTTACTTCGCTATAGGACGCGGTACACTCGCGCCGTACCTGTCCGACCCCGTCATGCAAGCGCAAACCGTCCAGCTCAACGATATCGCCCTGTTCGTCGAAGTCGCCAAGCGCAAGAGCTTCAGCCTGGCCGCCCGCGCGCTGGACATGCCGACGTCGACGCTATCGCGGCGCATCAACCAGCTGGAAAAGGCCATCGGCCTGCGGCTGATCAACCGCAATACCCGGCGCCTGGAGCTGACCGACGCCGGCACGGTCTATCTGCTACGTTGCCAGGGCCTGATCGACGAAACGCGGCTGGCGCGCGAACAACTGGAATCGCTGACGGGCCGCCCCAAGGGCCGGCTGAACATATCCATGCCGTATAGCCTGGCGATCTGGCTGCTGCCGACCTCGCTGGGCGCATTCCTGGACAGCTACCCCGAGATCGATTGCGAATTCGATCTCAACCTGAATGCCAGCGCGACCTCGCAGGGCGCCCCCTTCGACGTCATCCTGCGCTTCGGGCGCGACAGCGGCGACGACGAAACGCCGGATCCCAATACCGTGGTCGACGAAATCATTTCGCTCGACAGCTACCTGTACGCCTCGGAAGATTATCTGGCCCGCTACGGCGAGCCGCGCGACCCCGCCGACCTGGGCCGCCACGAATGCCTGCGCACGGCCATCGACCCGGAACATTCGCACTGGACGCTGCACAATGGCGAGCGCACCGAGCGCGTCGAGGTAAGCGGCCACGTGGCGGGCAACAACATCAGCGTGGTCGGCACGCTGGCCGGGCTGGGGCTGGGCATCACGCGCCTGCCGCATTGCCAGGCGCTCGATCCCGTGATCGAACGCAACTCGCTGCGCCGCGTACTGCCCCAGTGGCGGGTGCAGCCGATCTCCATCTACGCGGTGTACCCCTCGCCGATCCTGCCGGGCCGCACGCGCGTGTTCATGGATTTCGTCCGGCCGATGCTCGGACCCGCGCCGACCGGCCCGCAGCCGCGCGCCTGACCCCGGCGCCGCGCATAAAAAAACCGCCGGCAAGGGCCAGCGGTTTTTTTACCTGCAAGCAACGCAACTTACACGCGCTTGATCTTTTCCAGCATCTTGAAAACGCCCTTGGGCGACTTCACGAAAAGACGCTTGAAAGCCTTGCCCAGGCAACGGCGTTCCAGGGTGTTGCGACGCACGCGTTTGCGTTCGGCCATGATGATCTCCAGTGGGGTGGCCGCCGCGCCCGCCCCTGCCATTGCAGGCGCGAAAAGGCGACGGCGAAAATCTGAATAACTCGGCATTCTAGCCTGAAACAGGCGGGGCCGCCAAGCCGCGAGGGAGCATGGGCCCGGCCAGGCCGGCGCCACCGGCGGTCACGCCCCATCGGACAGTCTTCCTGGATCCTGGCCAGCAAGACATCAGGAAAATCTGCGATACTGTTTATTTATACAGCAAGAAAATCCGGACGCTGCGGCGCTGGCAAGGCAACGGTCCGGCCGTTGACTGCCCGCCGGCGCCGCGTTCCCGCATGGCGGCGCAGCCCGTACTCCGCCGCTGTCCTCCCTCAGGCTACGATTACGCCCCATGAGCTCCCAGATCCGCATCGTTGGCGCCCGCCAGAACAATCTCAAGAACCTCGACCTGACCATCGCCACCGGCGAACTCGTGGTGGTAACCGGGGTGTCCGGCTCGGGCAAAAGCTCGCTGGCCTTCGACACCCTGTATGCCGAAGGACAACGCCGCTACGTCGAGACCTTCTCGCCCTACGCGCGCCAGTTCCTCGACCGCATGGACAAGCCGCAGGTCGACCGCATCGAAGGCATCCTGCCGGCGATCGCCATCGACCAGACCAACCCGGTGCGCAGCTCGCGCAGCACGGTCGGCACCATGACCGAGCTCAACGATCACCTGAAGCTGCTGTTCGCGCGCGGCGCGCGGCTGTACTGTCGCGGCTGCGGCAAGCAGGTGCGGCGCGATACGCCCGAGTCGGTGTTCCATTCGCTGGCCGGGCGCGCGGCCGCGCTGGGAGATCCGCGCCTGGTGGTGACCTTCCCCATCGCGGTGCCGGCCAATTTCACCGAGGACGAGGTGCGCGGCTTCCTCGACCAGCAGGGCTACACGCGCGTGCATGCCGAGGAAGCCGCCAGCGCCGCCGCGCCCGCGCCCAAGGCGCGCCGCGGCAAAAGCGCCAAGGGCGCCAAGGACGGCGCCGCGCCGGTCGCGCGCCGCATCCTGCACGTCGTGCAGGACCGCTTCCGCTTTGCCGCAGCCGAGCGCGAGCGCGTCATGGAGGCGCTGGATACCGCGCTGCGCATGGGCGCGGGCCATCTGGCGGTGTACGCCATGGGCGAGGAAGGCGGCGCCGACCAGG
This sequence comes from Bordetella bronchiseptica, assembly GCF_900636925.1. Taxonomy (NCBI): domain Bacteria; kingdom Pseudomonadati; phylum Pseudomonadota; class Betaproteobacteria; order Burkholderiales; family Alcaligenaceae; genus Bordetella; species Bordetella bronchiseptica. The sequence continues at coordinate 1,018,796 of NZ_LR134326.1, read as the reverse complement.
CGGTCTGGAAATACAGCGACCGGCTGCACTGCGCCGACTGCGACATCGAATACACCGATCCGCTGCCCAGCAGCTTCTCGTTCAACTCGCCGCTGGGCGCCTGCGAAGCCTGCCGCGGCTTCGGGCGGGTGATCGGCATCGACATCGGGCTGGTGATTCCCGACGAGAACAAGACCTTGCTGGAAGGCGCGATCAAGCCGTGGCAGACGCCTTCGTTCAAGGAATGCCAGGACGACATGGTCAAGTACGCGCCGCGCGCCGGCATCCCGCTGTCGGTGCCATGGAAATCCATGACGCCCGAACAGCGCGGCTGGGTGCTGCACGGCGACCCCGACTGGAAAGGCGGCAACCAGGCCTGGAAGACGCAGTGGTACGGCGTGCACAAGTTCTTCGCGTGGCTGGAGAGCAAGGCCTACAAGATGCATGTGCGGGTGCTGCTGTCGAAATACCGCAGCTATACCCCCTGCCCCACCTGCCACGGCGCGCGCCTGAAACCCGACGCCCTGCTGTGGCGCCTGGGCAGCCGCGCCGAGGCCGATGCGGTGCTGCCGCCAGGCGAAGGCCGCTACCAGCGCTTCATGCCGGCCGGCACCAGCTGGAGCCGGCCGCAGCTCGAGGCGCTGGACGGCCTGTCCGTCCACGATGTGATGCAGCTGCCCATCGAACGCGTGCGCCGCTTCTTCGACGGCCTGCGCTTCGAGGGCGTGCTGGACGCCGCGGCCGACCTGCTGATGACCGAAGTGCGCGCGCGCCTGAAGTTCCTGTGCGACGTCGGGCTGGGCTATCTCACGCTGGACCGCCAGAGCCGTACGCTGTCGGGCGGCGAAGTGCAGCGCATCAACCTCACCACGGCGCTGGGCACCTCGCTGGTCAACACGCTGTTCGTGCTGGACGAGCCCTCGATCGGCCTGCATCCGCGCGACATGCATCGCGTGGTCGAGGTCATGCACCGCCTGCGCGACGCCGGCAACACGCTGGTGGTGGTCGAGCACGACCCGCAGGTCATGGTGGCCGCCGACCGCATCATCGATATCGGCCCCGGCCCCGGCGAGCGCGGCGGACGCATCGTGTTCGACGGATCGCCGGCACAGCTGCGCGCCGCCAATACCCTGACCGGCGATTACCTGGGCGGGCGCCAGCGCGTGGAGGCCCCCCGGCCCATGCCGGTGGCCAACAATACGCCGCGGCTCATCCTCGAAGGCGCCACCGCGCACAACCTGAACAACGTGTCGATCGAACTGCCGCTGGGCCGACTGGTGTGCGTCACGGGCGTGTCCGGCTCGGGCAAATCGACGCTGGTGCAGGACGTGCTCTACCCCGCCCTGCTCAAGCAGAAGGGCAAGCCGTCCGAAGCGCCCGGCGCGTTCGATCGCCTGCTGGGCGCCGAGCAGATCGCCGACGTGGTGATGGTGGACCAGACGCCCATCGGCAAGACGGCGCGCTCCAACCCGGCCAGCTACGTCGGCGCATTCGACGCGATCCGCAAGCTGTACGCCCAGGCGGCGCTGTCCAAGGAGCGCGGCTACACCGCCGGCACCTTCAGCTTCAACAGCGGCGACGGACGCTGCCCGACCTGCGGCGGCACCGGTTTCGAGCACGTCGAAATGCAGTTCCTGTCCGACGTCTACCTGCGCTGCCCCGATTGCGACGGCAAGCGGTTCCGCCCCGAAGTGCTGGAGGTGCGCGTCGAGCACCTGGGCAAGAGCGCCTCGATCGACCAGGTGCTGGAAATGACGGTCAGCGAGGCGCTGGAATTCTTCAAGGGACTGCGCGACGTGCAGACCGGCCTGGCGCCGCTGGCCGACGTGGGCCTGGAGTACGTGCGGCTGGGCCAGCCCGTGCCCACGCTGTCGGGCGGCGAGGCGCAGCGGCTCAAGCTGGCCGGCCACCTGGCCGAGGCGGCGCGCAGCGGCATCTCCACCGCCAAGGTTGCCAAGAAGGGCAGCCTGTTCCTGTTCGACGAGCCCACCACCGGCCTGCACTTCGACGACGTGGCGCGCCTGATGCGCGCCTTCCGCAAGCTGCTGGCCGCCGGCCATACGCTGCTGGTGATCGAACACAACCTGGACGTCATCCGCGCCGCCGACTGGCTGATCGACCTGGGCCCGGAAGGCGGCGACGCCGGCGGCGAAGTGGTGGGCGTGGGCACGCCGCAGGACCTGATGGCCAATGACCGCTCGCATACCGGCCTGGCGCTGCGCGACTACGAAGGCAGCATCCTGCCCGTGGCGCCGGTCAGCGCGCTGGCCGAGCCGGCCGCCGCCTATGGCGAGGAAGCCGGCACGCCGCTGCAATCGCTGATGCGCCGGCGCCGCCAGGCGGCCCAGTCCATCGAGATCCGCAACGCGCGCGAGCACAACCTGAAGAACGTCAACGTCGAGATCCCGCGCGACAAGTTCACGGTCATCACGGGCGTGTCCGGGTCGGGCAAGTCGACCCTGGCCTTCGACATCCTGTTCAACGAAGGCCAGCGGCGCTACCTCGAATCGCTCAACGCCTATGCGCGCGCCATCGTGCAGCCTGCCGGCAAGCCCGACGTGGACGCCATCTTCGGCATCCCGCCCACCGTGGCGATCGAACAGCGCACCAGCCGCGGCGGACGCAAGTCGACCGTGGCCACCATGACGGAAATCCATCACTTCCTGCGCCTGCTGTACGTCAAGCTGGGCACCCAGTACTGCCCCGATTGCAAGGTGGCGGTCGAGCCGCAGAACGCCGACCAGATCGTGGCGCGCCTGCTGCGCGAACACAAGGGCCAGCACATCGGCGTGCTGGCGCCGCTGGTGACGGCGCGCAAGGGCTACTACACCGACCTGGCCAAATGGGCAGGCAGCAAGGGCCACACCCATCTGCGCGTCGACGGCGCCTTCATCCCGGTCAGCCCCTGGCCGCGCCTGGACCGCTACAAGGAACACACCATCGAACTGCCGGTGGCCGATGTGGTGGTCGACCCCGGCAACGAAGCGGCGCTGCGCGATGCCGTGCGGCAGGCCCTGGAGCATGGGCAGGGCGTGCTGAGCGTGGTGTACCCGCTCGACCGGCTGCGCGCAGGCCTGGATGGCGATCTGCAACAGCAGCACTTCTCGGTCAAGCGCGCCTGCCCGTCGTGCGGCATCAGCTTCCCCGAGCCCGATCCGCGCCTGTTCTCGTACAACTCCAAGCACGGCTGGTGCGGCGGCTGCTTCGGCACCGGCCTGCAGCTGCAGGGCTTCGACGCCGAACAGACCGGCGAGGAAACCGCCTGGAACGCCTGGTACGAAGGCGAAGCCAGGACCTGCACGGTATGCCATGGCCAGCGCCTGAACCGCGTCGCGCTGGCGGTGCGCTGGCGCGACCGCTCGATCGCCGAGCTGGCTGCGCTGCCCGTCTCCGACGCCCATACCTTCTTCACCGGCCTGGTCACGCGCGGCCGCGAAGGCGAGATCGCGCGCGACATCCTGGCGGAAATCCGCGGCCGGCTCAATTTCATGCAGGAGGTCGGGCTGAGTTATCTGGCGCTGGACCGCGCCGCGCCCACGCTCTCGGGCGGCGAGGCGCAGCGCATCCGGCTGGCCGCGCAACTGGGCTCCAACCTGCAGGGCGTGTGCTACGTGCTGGACGAACCCACCATCGGCCTGCATCCGCGCGACAACCGCATCCTGCTCGACGCGCTGGCGCGCCTGGAAGGCAATGGCAACACCCTGGTGGTGGTGGAACACGACGACGACACCATCCGGCGCGCCTCGCACATCATCGATATCGGCCCAGGCGCGGGTATCCGCGGCGGCCGCGTGGTGGCGCAGGGCAGCGCGCAGGACCTGATCGACGCCCCCGAGTCGGTCACCGGCCGCTACCTGGCCAAGCCGCTGGCGCACCCGCTCAACGGCCGCCGCGCCGTCACCGCGGACACGCCCATGATCCGCGTGCACGGCGCGCGCCTGCACAACCTGCGCAGCGTGGACGCCAGCATTCCGATCGGGCGCCTGAGCGTGGTGACCGGCGTGTCCGGTTCGGGCAAATCCACCCTGGCGCGCGAAGTGCTGCTGGACAACCTGGTCCAGGCCGTGTCGCAGGGCAAGGCGCCGGGCTGGAGCGGCTGCGAACGCATCACCGGCTGGGAGGTCATCGATCGCGTGCTCGAGGTCGACCAGACCCCCATCGGCAAAACGCCGCGCTCGTGTCCCGCCACCTATGTCGGGTTCTGGGACGATGTGCGCAAGCAATTCGCCGATACGCGCGAGGCGCGCATGCGCGGCTGGACCGCGGCGCGCTTCTCGTTCAATACTGGCGACGGCCGCTGCCCGATCTGCGAGGGCCAGGGCATGCGCACCATCGAAATGAGTTTCCTGCCCGATGTGAAGGTGCCCTGCGACGCATGCAACGGCGCGCGCTTCAGCAGCGATACCCTGAGCGTGCAGATGCGCGGCAAGAACGCCGGCGAACTGCTGGCCATGGAAGTGGACGACGCCATCGGCTACTTCGCCGCGCATCCGAAAATCCACCGTCCGCTGCAATTGATGCAGGACGTCGGCCTGGGCTACCTGACGCTGGGCCAGCCCTCGCCCACGCTCTCCGGCGGCGAGGCGCAACGCATCAAGCTGGTCACGGAGCTGTCGAAGGCGCGCCTGACCGAAGGCGTCATCACCACCGGGCGCGCCTCGCGCGCGCCGCACACGCTGTATGTGCTGGACGAACCCACGGTGGGCCTGTCGATGGCCGATGTGGAGAAGCTGATCCATGTGCTGCACCGGCTGGTCGAAGCCGGCAATACCGTGGTGGTGATCGAACACAACCTGGACGTGATCGCCGAAGCCGACTGGCTGCTCGACCTGGGGCCCGAAGGGGGCAGCGGCGGCGGCCAATTGGTGGCCGAGGGTTCGCCCGAACACGTGGTAAGTTTGCGCGAGCGTTCGCACACCGGGCGCGTACTCAGTGAGTTCCTGCAGCAGTAGAAGCAATGGAATGCCGTTTTGAAGACCGGCTGGCCGGACGCGCCCTGCGCCTGGCCGGCGACCCGATCCGCATCGAGGCGCGCAGCGCCGACGCCGTGGCGCCCGCCCTGCGGGAGATCGAGCGGGCGCGCGCCGGCGGCCGCTGGATCGCGCTGCTGCTCGACTACGAACTGGGCGAATGGCTGCTGCCGGAGGCCTTGCGGGCGCCCGCGTCCGGGGCGGCGCCCGCGCCCCGCGAGGACGGCCGGGCGCGCCTGACCGCGCTGGCCTTCGAGCGCGCCGAGGTCGAAGCGCCCTGGCCCGCGCCCGCCACGCCGGCGGCGCGCATCGTCTCGGTCGCGCCGCGTATGGCGCGGGACGACTATCTGCGCGCGGTCGACGCCATCCGCGAGCTGATCGCCGCGGGCGAGCTGTACCAGGTCAACTACACCCAGCCGCTGGACGTGCGCATCGAGGGCGACCCCCGCCTGCTGTACCGGCAGATCGCGGCGCGCCATCCCGTGGGGAACGGCGCCTACATCGAGGACGGCGAACGCACCATCCTGTCGTTCTCGCCGGAACTGTTCGTGGCGCGCCAGGGCGAACGCCTGGTGACGCGCCCGATGAAAGGCACCGCGCCGCGGCACGCCGATCCGGCCGAAGACGCGCGGCTGGGGCGCGAACTGCTGGCCAGCGACAAGAACCGCGCCGAAAACCTCATGATCGTCGACCTGCTGCGCAACGACCTGGGGCGCCTGGCCACGCCGGGCTCGGTCAAGGTCGATGCCCTGTTCTCGCTGGAACGCTACCCCACCGTGTGGACCATGACCTCGACCGTCTCGGCCCATGCGCCGCACGCCGGCCTGGCCGACGTGCTGCGCGCGCTGTTTCCCTGCGGCTCGATCACCGGCGCGCCCAAGATCGCCGCGATGCGGCGCATTCGCCAGATGGAGGCGGCGCCGCGCGGGCTGTATTGCGGCAGTATCGGCTGGCTGGCGCCCGATGGCGATTTCTCGCTCAACGTGGCGATCCGCACGCTGGTGCTGGATCGCGCCGGCCACGGCGTGTACGGCGTGGGCGGCGGTATCGTGCACGACTCGGACGCCGCGCAGGAATGGCAGGAATGCCATTGGAAAGCGCGCATCCTGGGCTGACGCCGGCGCGCCGCTTGGCCTACACTAGCCGGGGCACCGCGCCGCAAGGAACCGCATGCAACCCGAGCTCATCGAAACCATCCTGGTCACGGCCGACCGCCAGCTGCCGCTGCTGGGGCGCCACCTCGCGCGGCTGCTGACCTCCTGCCAGGCATTGCGGTATCGCTGCAACGAGCCGGCCGTCGAATCCGCCATCATGGCCGCCGTGCGCGGCCTGCACGCCCCCGGTCCGCACCGGCTGCGCCTGCTGCTGGCGCGCGACGGCAGCCACGACATCCAGACCGCGCCGCTGGCGCCGCTGCCGCCCGACCAGGAAGTGATGCTGGCGCCGGAGGCGCTGGATGCCGACGAGCCGCTGCTGCGCTACAAGACGACCTACCGCCCCTGGTACGCCCACACCATCGAATGGCTGCCATCCCATCCCCGGGTGTTCGACCTGCTGTACCTGAACCAGCACGGCGAACTGTGCGAAGGCAGCCGCAGCAATGTCTACCTCGAACTGGGCGGACGCTGGTACACCCCGCCCATCGCCAGCGGCTGCCTGCCCGGCGTGCAGCGCGCCGAACTGATCGACCAGGGCAAAGTCCAGGAACGCACCCTCACCATGTCGGACCTGCGCAGCGCCGAATCGATCCGCCTGTCCAACGCCCTGCGCGGATGGATAGAGGTGCAATACCACTGACTCCGGTGCCTGTCCCCGCAGGGGGACTGGCACCGGCAAACTCCTTGCCAGTCCCCGCATGCGGACTGGCACCGGCAAACTCCTTGCCTGTCCCCGCTGCGGCAAGGGTGCCTGTCCCCGCGGGGACAGGCACCCCGCCCTACGCCATGCGCACTTGGCCGCCACGCTCACACCGTCATGCCCCCGCACACATACAGCACCTGCCCGGTGATGAACCCGGCGCGCGGGTCGAGCAGGCTGGCCACCGCATGGGCCACTTCGTCGGGACGGCCGACGCGGCCCACCGGAATGGCGGCTTCCAGTTGCCGCGTGCGCGGATCGCCCGGCGGGTTGGACTGGTTGAACAGCTCCGTGGCGATCGGACCGGGCGCCACGACGTTGACCGTGATGCCGGCCGGCGCCAGCTCCAGCGCCCAGGTGCGCGACATGCCGGCCAGCCCTGCCTTGCTGGCGCCATAGGCCGAACGGCCGGGCTTGCCCAGCGCGGCGCGGCTGCCGATATTGACGACCCGCCCGTAACCGCGCGCCCGCATGCCCGGCAGCAGCGCCTGCAGCAGCACCAGCGGCGCCACCAGGTTCAGCGCCAGCGTGCGCTGCATGGCGTCCGGCGCCACCTGGTCGATCCCGGCCACTTCGATCAGGCCGGCGTTGTTGACCAGATGCAGCACTTCTCGCTGCGCCGCCAGTTCGGTGGCCGCGCGGCGCGCCGCTTCGGTGTCGGACAGGTCGACCGGCACGAAGCGCTCGCCCGGCAGCACATCGGCCGGCTTGCCGCGGCTGAAGTTCACGACGTCATAACCATCGGCCAGCAGGCGTTGCGCGATGGCGCGGCCGATGCCGCGGCTCGCGCCGGTGACCAGGACGACGGGCCGGCTCATTGCGCGCGGATCCCGCGTTGCTTGATCAGCTCGCCCCACTTCTGGCGTTCGGCCTGCTCGAACTGGCCCAATTGCGCGCCGAACTTGTCGCCCGGCCGCGCGCCCATGGCGCCGAACTGGCGCGCCAGCTCCGGCGCCTGCAGCCCCTGGCGGGCCGCCGCCACCAGCTGCTCGACCACCGGCTGCGGCGTGCCGCGCGGCGCGTACAGCGCGAACCACGCCGTCACATCGAAACCGGCGACGCCGGCCTCGGCGAAAGTGGGCAGGTCGGGCACCGAGGGATCGCGTTGCGCCGAGGTGATGGCGATGCCGCGCACCAGCGAACCGTCCTTGATCTGCGCCAGCGCGCCGGGCAGGTTGTCGAACAGGAGATCGACCTGCCCGCCCGCGACCGCCGGCAGGGAGGCCGAAGTGCCCTTGAACGGCACGTGCAGCAGGCTGATTCCGGCCACGGCCTCGAAATAGGCGCCGGTCAGGTGCACCGACGAGCCCACGCCCGGCGACGCGTAGGTCAGTTTGTTGTCCTTGCGCTGGCGGGCCGCCTCGATCACGTCGGCCAGTGTGCGGTAGGGAGACCTGGCGCTGACGGCCAGCACGTTGGGCGTGGTCGACACCAGCGCGACCGGCACCAGGTCCCGGCCCGGGTCGTACGGCATGTCGGCGTAGAGGAATTGGTTGATGCTTTGCGTACCGATGGTGCCCAGGCCCAGCGTGTAGCCGTCGGGCTTGCTGCGCGTGACGTACGTCATGCCGACGTTGCCGCCGGCGCCCGGCCGGTTTTCCACCAGCACGGTCTGCTTCAGGTGCGGCTGCATCGCATGGGCGATGGCGCGCCCGAAGATGTCCGCCGCGCCGCCGGGCGGATACGGCACCACGACCGTCACGGGATGCTCGGGGTAGCCCGCGGCGCCTGCCTGCGCCGCCAGCGTCGCCATGCACGCGGCAATAAGGGCGCGGACTGCCGCCCTGCACGCGCGCCACTGCCCAGGTGTTCGCTTCATGCCTGCCTCCACTTGTATCCGTCGCCGGCTTTTTCTAAAGTACGTAAATACGTACTTTATTCATCTAAACATAAACGTCCAGGGCAGACAACCGCATGCGTGCCGCGCTTGCGCCCCTTCCGGAGGCCGCCATGCCCGCCGCTGAACTGTTCGCCACGAGGCTCGACACGCATGCCCGCGAGCGCCCAGAGGCCGTCGCGCTGATCGACCGCGACCGCCCCGTCACGCATGCCGCGCTGCGCGCCGGCGTGCTGGACCTGGCCGGCGGCCTGGCGGCGCTGGGCGTGCGCCGCGGCGAGCGCGTCGCGCTGTGGCTGCCCAATTGCGCGCACTGGGTGACGATGTTCCTGGCCTGCGCCCGCCTGGGCGCGCTGACGCTCGCGGTCAATACCCGCTTTCGCGCCCAGGAGCTGGGCGACATTCTCGGGCGCGGCCAGGCCGACTGGCTGGTCTACTGGCCGGGCTTCAAGGGCATCGACTTCGCCGGCATCCTGGCCGCCGTGCCGCCCGCCGCACGCGCGCGCCTGCGCGGCGCCATCGTCGTGGACGGGAGCGGCGCACAGGCTACCCCCGGCCCCGCCGGCCTGGCGGCCCACGCCCTGGCCGCGCTGCACGGCCCCGCTCCCTTGCCGGCGCCCAATGCCGGCGTGCTGTGCTTTACCACTTCGGGCACCACGTCGCTGCCCAAGTTCGTCCTGCACGACCAGGACACCCTGCTGCGCCATGGCGACGCCATCGCGCGCTCGTACGGTTATGACGACGACAGCCGCATCCTGGCCAGCGCCCCCTTTTGCGGCGCGTTCGGCTTCGCCACCCTGGTGGGCGCGCTGGCGCGCGGCGTGCCGGTGATATGCGAACCCGCGTTCGACGCGGCGCGCTCGGTGGCGGCCGTCCGCCGCCACCGCGTCACCCATACCTACGCCAACAACGAGGCCCTGGTGCAGATGTTCCGCCTCGGCGAACGGGCCGACTTCGCGACGGCGCGGCTGTTCGGCTTCGCCAGCTTCGCGCCGGCCCTGGGCGACCTGCTGCCGCTGGCCCGGGCGCAAGGCGTACCGCTGACCGGCCTGTATGGCTCCAGCGAACTGATCGCGCTGGTGGCGGCGCAGCCGCGCGAACCGGCCGATGGCGACGTCTCGGTGCGCTACGAGCCCGGCGGCGCATTGATCCACCCCGAGGCGCGCGTGCGCGCCCGCGATCCGCAGGACGGCCGGATCCTGGCCGATGGCGAATCGGGCGAAATCGAAATCCTGGCGCCCAGCCTGATGCGCGGCTACCTGGACAACCCGCAGGCCAGCGCCGGCGCCCTGACCGACGACGGCTATTTCAGGACCGGCGATCTCGGCTACACCCTGGGTACGCGGCAGTTCGTGTTCCAGACCCGCATGGGCGACTCGCTGCGCCTGTCCGGGTTCCTGGTCAACCCGGCCGAAATCGAACAGGCCGTCGAGGCGCTGCCGGGCATACGGGCCTGCCAGGTCGTCGGCGCCACCCGCGACGGCAAGACCGTGCCGTATGCCTTCGTGCTGCTGGACGCAGGCGCGAGCCCCGATCCGCCCGGCTGGATGGCCGCCTGCAGACAGGGCATGGCCGGTTTCAAGGTGCCGGCCGGCTTCCAGGTGCTGGAGGCGTTTCCGGTGGTCGAAAGCGCCAACTCGGCCAAGATCCAGAAACACAAGCTGCGCGAACAGGCCGAGGCCTTGCTCGCCGCCGCGCCTGCCGCCTGACCATGTCCGCCGCCCGGCTCTTTGCCCGCAGTCCCCAGCCGCTGTACCTGCAAGCCGCGGCGGTATTCCGCGGCCACATCCAGACCGGCGTCTGGCGGCCCGGCCGGCAGATCCCGCCGCTGGATGCGCTGGCGGCCCGCTACGGCATCGCCCGCTCGACCGTGCGGCAGGCGCTCGGCCTGCTGGAGGCCGACGGCCTGATCCGCCGCTCGCGCGGCAGCGGCACCTTCGTCGAGGACACCCTGCCCGAAACCCCCACGCTGCTCATCCCCAAGAACTGGGCCGAGACCGTGGCCCTGAGCAGGCAGCTGGGCACCGTGGCGCTGCACGAATCCAGTGCGCAGCAGCCGCTGCCCGACGACCTGGGCATACCCTGCGACTTCGCCCGCGACGGCCGCTTCCAATACCTGCGCCGCCTGCACACCGCCGCCGCCGGCCCGTTCTGCTTCAGCGAGGTCTACCTGGAAAGCGCGCTGTTCCGCAAGCACCGCGCCGAGATCCGCGCCAGCACCGTCGCGCCCGTGCTGGACCGCCACTACCGGGCACGGCTCAGCCACGCGCGCCAGGTGCTCAACGTCATCGAGGCCGGCGCCGCGTCGGCCCAGGCCCTGCGCATTCCCGTATCCGCGCCGGTGGCCGAACTGCGCCGCTACGTCTGCATCGACGCGCGCATCGTCTACTTCGCCCGCCTGGAATTCCCCTTCCACAAGGTGCGGATGGAATTCGACCTCCTTCCATAAGAAGGCGTGCCTGTCCCCGTATGGGGACAGGCGCCCGCCAACTTACCGGGGTGCCTCTTCCCGCAGGAATCCGGGTGCCTGTCCCAGCGGGGACAGGCACCCCGTCATACGCCAGCACGCTTGACCGCAGCGTACCGGCGCGCCGGCGCCACTGCTCAAGCGCCCGGCTTGCCCACCACCCATCGCAGCACTTCGTTGGCCGCGGCCAGGCCCATGGCGGCGGTCACGGTGACGACCGAGCCGTAGCCGGCGCACGACAGGCCCTGGGGGGCCGCGCGGGTCCCGGCCGCGCCCATATCGTCCTCGCCCTCGACGGCGCGGGTCCAGGCGTCGGGCAGGATGGCGGGCTGGTCGAACCACAAGGCACGCACGCCCATGCGCGGCACCCGTTTGCGGACCTTGCCGTTGGCGTCCGAGGCCCGGGGGAAGCCATGCTCGCGCCGCAGCTTGTTGCGCAGCTTGGCCAGCAGCGCGTCGTTGACGGCTTCGGACAGGTCGCCGGCGCGCAGCGCCAGCGGGTCGGTCTTGCCGCCGGCGCCGCCGCACAGCAGCAGCGGCACGCCGCGCTGGCGCGCGTGCAGGATCATGGCGATCTTGGCCGCCGCCTGGTCGGTGCAGTCGACGATCGCGGCATAGGGACCGCCCAGCACTTGCATCACGTTATCGGGCGCGACGAATTCGTCGACACGGGTCACGGCGCAGGCCGGGTTGATCTGGCCGATGCGTTGCGCCATGGCCTCGATCTTGGCCTGCCCCAGCGTGTCCGACAACGCATGGATCTGGCGGTTGACGTTGGATTCGGCGATGTGGTCCAGGTCGATCAGGGTCAGGGCGCCCACGCCGCAACGCGCCAACGCTTCGGCGGTCCAGGAGCCGACGCCGCCCAGGCCCGCCACCGCGACATGGGCCCCGCGCAGGGCGGCCGGCGCATCCGGGCCATACAGACGGGCCAAGCCGCCGAAGCGGCGTTCGGCATCGGCCTCGCAGGCCGGCGCGATCACAGAAGGCTGAGAGTTCATGGGCGCCATTTTCCCATGCCGGCCCCGACGCGGGACGATAGGCCGGACTCGCCGCCGAGGCGGTTACGTTGCACATACGACACATTACCGCGCCGAAAGCCGCCGCCAGGCCAGGACATGCCCACGGCGAGGCTTGCGCCAACTGCTGCCAAATGCCGCCAACTGGCCGCCACCTGCGCCATACAGGCCGCCTACCTCGCGCCATGCGCGCCGGAGCGCGCGAGGCGGGCTGCTCGACATAGGCCGAAGTTAGGGACAGAATGAAAGCAGTTACGCCGTGTCTACCTCCGACCCTACCCCCTCGCGCCCGACCCATGGCCCCGAACTTTCGGGAGCAGGGTATCTGTGCCTGCTGGCCATGCTCAATCACATGGCCCTTACCGGGGGACGCATCACCGTCTCGCTGACCGCCCTGAAACTGGGCCTGTCGACCTTCACGGTCGGCATGCTGGTGGCGGTGTTCGCCGTGCTGCCTATGTTCGCTTCGGTGCATGCCGGGCGCTGGGTGGACAAGATCGGCGTCGTGCGGCCGCTGGTGATCGGCTCCTCGCTGGTCACCTTCGGCACGGCCCTGCCCTTCGTCTCGCAAACCCAGGCGGCGCTGCTGGTGGCGTCGTGTTGCATCGGTATCGGCTTCATGCTGCATCAGGTAGCGACGCAGGACCTGCTGGGACACGCCGAGCCGCGCGAGCGGCTGCGCAACTTCTCCTGGATGTCGCTGGCGCTGGCCGCCTCCGGGTTCTCCGGTCCGCTGATCGCCGGCCTGGCGATCGACCACCTGGGCACGCGCCTGGCGTTCGGCATGCTGGCGCTCGGCCCCATGCTGTCGCTGGTGGGCCTGTACCTGCTGCGCCAACCGCTGCGCACCATGAACGGCGCGCTGACCGGGGGCAGCAACCGCCCCGCCGAGCGGCGCCGCATCACCGAGCTGCTGGCGGTGCCGCCGCTGCGCCGCATCCTGATGGTCAACACCATCCTGTCGGGGGCCTGGGATACGCATTTGTTCGTGGTGCCCATCTTCGGCGTGGCGATCGGCCTGTCCGCCACCACCATCGGCGTCATACTTGCCGCCTTCGCGGCGGCAACGTTCGTCATCCGCCTGGTTCTGCCGTTCATCCAGACGCGCGTGCGCTCGTGGACGCTGGTGCGCGCCGCCATGGCCACCGCCGCCATCGATTTCCTGCTTTATCCGTTTTTCACCGACGTAGGCATGCTGATCGGCCTGTCGTTCGTCCTGGGACTGGCGCTGGGTTGCTGCCAGCCGAGTATGCTGTCCCTGCTGCACCAGTATTCGCCGCCCGGCCGCGCAGCCGAGGCCGTGGGCCTGCGCATGGCGCTGATCAACGCCTCGCAGGTATCGCTGCCGTTGACGTTCGGCGCGCTCGGTGCGGTAATTGGCGTGGCGCCCTTGTTCTGGGCCTATGCGCTCGCCCTGGTGGCGGGCGGCTGGGCCAACCGCAATCCCCCGCAAGAATCCGATTCCTCCAAGTCTTCGTGAATACGCAGTCCCCTCCGTCCCCGCACGATCCGCACGGCGCCGCCGCGCTGCCCTTTCGCCTCTGGACTGCCGAGGAGCGGCGCGCCTCGCTCGACACCGCGCTGCGCGAATGGCGCGACGGCGAAGACGTCTGGGTATACGGCTATGGATCGCTGATCTGGCGGCCCGACTTCGATTTCGTCGAGCGCAGGCTGGCCACCCTGCACGGTCATCACCGGGCGCTGTGCCTGTGGTCGCGCGTGAACCGCGGCACGCCGGAATGCCCCGGGCTGGTGTTCGGGCTGGACCGCGGCGGCTCGTGCCGCGGCGTGGTCTACCGCCTGGCCGGCCGGCAGGTGCCCGATTACTTCCCCGCGCTGTGGGACCGCGAGATGTCCACCGGCGCCTATCTGCCGCGCTGGCTGCGCTGCGCCACCGAGCACGGTCCGGTCAACGCGCTGGTGTTCATCATGAACCGCGCCAACCCGGCCTATATCCGCGCCTTGCCCGAACCCGAACTGCTGGCCATCGTGCGGCGCGCCTCGGGCCGCTACGGCCCCTGCACCGAGTACGTGGTGCAGACGGCGCAGGCGCTGCGCCAGGCCGGCATCCGCGATGCGCGCCTGGAGCAGATCGCGCGCCAGCTGGAGGCCGACGTCCATCCGCTGGGCGTATAGGGCCGCGCCCACGCGGGCGCGGCGTTGGCGGTACACTGACAGCCTTCCATCCAGCCGGTTCCGCAACAGCCATGTCCGTGTCCGATCTGCGCCAGAGTTACGAAAAAGGCGTTCTCGTCGAAGAGCAGGCCGCCGCCTCGCCGTTCCAGCAGTTCGCGCGCTGGTTCGACGAAGCCGTCGCGGCCCGGGTGCCCGAACCCAACGCCATGACCCTGGCCACGGTCAACGCCGAGGGCCAGCCCAGCGCCCGCATCGTGCTGATCAAGGGCTACGACGACGCCGGCTTCGTGTTTTTCACCAATTACGAATCGCGCAAGGGCCTGGACCTGGACGCCAACCCGCGCGCCAGCCTGCTGTTCTTCTGGCAGCCGCTGGAGCGCCAGGTGCGCATCGAAGGCGTGATCGAGAAAGTCAGCGCGGCCGAATCGGACGAATACTTCCACAGCCGCCCGCTCGGCTCGCGCCTGGGCGCCTGGGCTTCGCGCCAGAGCCAGCCCATTACCCGCGACGAGCTGGAAGCGCGCGAGCGCGAGTTCCGCGACCGCTACGGCGAGCATCCGCCGCGTCCGCCGCACTGGGGCGGCTACCGCCTCAAGCCGAACCGCTTCGAATTCTGGCAGGGCCGCCCGTCGCGCCTGCATGACCGGCTGCGCTACGAGCCCGACGGCAAACAGGGCTGGACCATCGATCGCCTCTCGCCCTGACGCGCCCTTTTGCCGCCATCGCCGCCTGAATGTCCGCAGCTTTCCCCCCCGCCTTTGACGCCGCCTTCTTCCGCACCGCGCTGGGCCGTTTCGCCACCGGCGTCACGGTCGTCACCACGGCCGGGCCGGACGGCCAGCCTGTCGGGCTGACCGTCAGCTCGTTCAACTCGGTGTCGCTCAACCCGCCGCTGATCCTGTGGAGCCTGGCGCGCACCTCGTCCTCGCTGGCGGCCTTCGAGCGCTGCCAGCGCTATGTGGTCAACGTGCTCTCGGCCAGCCAGATCGCGCTGGCGCGCCGCTTCGCCACCGGCAAGACGCCCGAGCGCTTCGCCGGGCTGACGCTGGCGCAGGCGCCGGCCGGCACGCCCATGCTGGGCGAAGGCTGCGCCGCCTGGTTCGAGTGCCGCAACCGCAGCCGCTACGAAGAAGGCGACCACATCATCATGGTCGGGCAGGTCGAGCACTGCGGGCACAGCGGCGTGCCGCCGCTGGTGTTCCACGCGGGCGGCTTCGATCTCACGCCGCCGCATGGCGGCGCTTCCAGCTGAGAGAATCTCCATGAGCACCGACATCGATTGCATCGTCATCGGCGCCGGCGTGGTCGGCCTGGCCATCGCGCGCGCCCTGGCCGCCGGCGGCCATGAGGTCCTGGTGGCCGAAGCGGCCGAGGGCATCGGCACCGGCACCAGTTCGCGCAATTCGGAAGTCATCCACGCCGGCATCTACTATCCGGCCGACAGCCTCAAGGCGCGCCTGTGCGTGCGCGGCAAGCACCTGCTGTACGAATACTGCGCCGCGCGCGGCGTGCCGCACCAGCGGCTGGGCAAGCTGATCGTCGCCACCTCCGACGCGGAAGCCAGCCAGCTCGACAGCATCGCGCGGCGCGCCGGCGCCAACGGCGTCGACGACCTGCAGCACATCGACGGCGCCGCCGCGCGCCGGCTGGAGCCGGCGCTGCACTGTACGGCGGCCCTGGTATCGCCGTCCACGGGCATCGTCGACAGCCACGCGCTGATGCTGGCCTATCAGGGCGACGCCGAGAACGACGGCGCGCAATTGGTTTTCCATACTCCGCTGATAGCCGGCCGGGTGCGCCCCGAGGGCGGCTTCGAGCTGGATTTCGGCGGCGCCGAGCCCATGACGCTGAGCTGCCGGGTGCTGATCAATGCCGCGGGCCTGCACGCCCCCGGCCTGGCGCGCCGCATCGAGGGCATACCGCGGGACAGCATTCCGCCCGAATACCTGTGCAAGGGCAGCTATTTCACGCTGGCCGGCCGGGCGCCGTTCTCGCGCCTCATCTACCCCGTCCCCCAGCATGCCGGGCTGGGGGTGCACCTGACGCTGGACCTGGGCGGACAGGCCAAATTCGGTCCCGATACCGAGTGGATAGCCACCGAAGACTACACGTTGGACCCGCGCCGCGCCGACGTCTTCTACGCCGCCGTGCGCAGCTACTGGCCGGCCCTGCCCGACGGCGCGCTGGCGCCCGGCTACACTGGCATCCGCCCGAAGATCTCCGGCCCGCACGAACCGGCCGCCGACTTCGCCATCGCCGGCCCCGCCAGCCATGGCGTGGCCGGCCTGGTCAACCTGTACGGCATCGAATCGCCCGGGCTGACGGCCAGCCTGGCCATCGCCGAAGAAACCCTGGCCCGCCTGGCCGCCTGAGCGCGCCGGCCGGCCCGTACCAACCCCTGCCCCATATTCTCCGACCATGCAGCACAACGACTACATCCTGACCCTGTCCTGCCCCGACCGCACCGGCATCGTGTTCCGCGTCAGCGGCCTGCTGTTCGAACTGGGGTGCAACATCCGGGATTCGCAGCAGTTCGGCGACGAAGAGACGGGGCGCTTCTTCCTGCGCGTGCACTTCGACCTGCCGCGCGCAGCGGCCGAAAGCGCGCTGCGCGAGCAGTTCGCGGCGCTGGCCAACGGCTACGACATGCAATGGCAGATCCACGACGCGCATCGCAAGGCGCGCCTGCTCATCATGGTGAGCAAGCAGGGCCACTGCCTGAACGACCTGCTGTTTCGCGTCAGCAGCGGCCAGCTGCGCGCCGAAGTGGCCGCCATCGTGTCCAACCACAACGACTATGCCAGCCTGGCGGCGTCATACGGCATCCCGTTCCACCATATGCCCGTCACGCCCGACACCAAGGCCGCGCAGGAGCGCCAGGTGCTGGAGCTGGTGGAACGCGAGCAGATCGACCTGGTGGTGCTGGCGCGCTACATGCAGATCCTGTCGGCCGACATGTGCCAGGCGCTGGCCGGGCGCGCCATCAACATCCACCACAGCTTCCTGCCCAGCTTCAAGGGCGCGCGCCCCTATCACCAGGCGCACGCGCGCGGCGTCAAGATCATCGGCGCCACCGCGCACTACGTGACCTCCGACCTGGACGAAGGCCCCATCATCGAGCAGGACATCGAGCGCGTGGACCACACCATGACGGCCGCCGACCTGACCCAGGTGGGCAGCGACATCGAATCGCTGGTGCTGTCGCGCGCGGTACGCAGCCACGTCGAGCACCGCATCCTGCTCAACCGCAGCAAGACCGTCGTGTTCCGCTGAACTAGGCGCGCACGGGCGGCGGCGCGAAATGGCGCAAGGCCGCCTGCAAGGCCGTTGCCTGCAGGGACGTGGGCGCCAGGCTGGGCCAGGCGATCTGGCACACCGAGCGCGCCTGGTGCTCGAACGCCACATAGCAGGTGCCGGCCAGCCCGGCCCGCGCCAGGCACGCCGGCACGATGGACACCCCCAACCCGCTGGCCACCAGCGCCGCGACGCTGAGCCAATGCCGCACCTCGTGGCGCACCGCCGGGTGAAAGCCGGCCGCCACGCACAGCGACAACACCGTCTCGTAATAGCTGGGCGAGGCGGCCTGCGCGAAGAACACGAAATCCTCCCCGGCCAGGTCGGCCAGGCGCAGCGAGCGCTGGCCTGCCAGGCGGTGCGTGTCGGGCAGGCAGACGACGAACGGCTCGGCCACCAGGTCGCGCGCGCTCACACCCTCGGGCGGCGGATTGGCATGGATGAAACCCAGGTCGAGCTCGCCGCGCCGTAGCGCCTCGAGCTGGTCGTGCGAATTGCGCTCGGCCAGCACCTGCTCCACATCGGGCAGTTCGGCGCGCAAGGCCGCCAGCAGGTCGGGCAGGCCCCGGTACAGCATGGACCCCACGAAGCCGATGCGCAGGCGGCCTTGCAGCCCGGCCTCGGCGCGCCGCACCAGCCGCCCCACCTCCTCGCCCTGGCGCAGCAGCGACAGCGCTTCGCCATAGAGCACGCGGCCGGCGTCGGTCAGCGCCACATGGCGGCTGGAACGCTCGAACAGGCGCGCGCCCAGCTGGGTTTCCAGCTGGCGGATGGCGTAGCTCAGCGGCGGCTGCGAGATATGCAGGCGCTGGGCGGCGCGGCTGAAATTGCGCTCCTGCGCCACGGCGATGAAATAGCGCAGCAAACGGGGCTCCAGGTCCATGCCTCCTCCTATCCATACTTTAATTGTATTGTTCTACACCAAAACGGTATTTGTATAGATATATCGAACGGGCGACCATGGCGGCAAAGAATCCGGCAAGGGAGACACCATGGATACGCTTTCCTCCACCGACACGTCCGCCACGGCGGCCAGCCCGGTGCCCGACGCGCGCGGCCTGAACCTGTTCCGCGCCGATCCGTATGCGGCCGGCCTGGCGCGCTGCTACCTGCCCGCCGATCTCTGCGACCACCTGTTGCCGCACCTGGATCGCCTGGGCGCGCTGGCCGGCGGCCGCATGGACGAACTGGCCATGACGGCCGACCGCCACCCGCCCACGCTGTCGGTGCGGCACCGCACCGGCACGGACGAATCGCGCATCGACAAGCATCCCGCCTATGTGGAGCTGGAGCGCCTGGCCTACAGCGAGTTCGGCCTGGCGGCCCTGTCGCATCGCGGCGGCGTGCTCGGCTGGCCGGACCCCATGCCCGCCGCGGCCAAGTACGCGCTCAGCCATCTGTTCGTGCAGGCCGAATTCGGCCTGTGCTGCCCGGTCAGCATGACGGACTCGCTGGCGCGCACGCTGCGCAAGTTCGGCGACCCCGCGCTGGTGGAACAGGTCTTGCCGCAAGTCATCACGCAGGATTTCGACCAGCTGCAGCAAGGCGCCATGTTCATGACCGAACAAGGCGCCGGCTCGGACGTCAGCGCCACCACGGTGACCGCCCAGGCGCAGGCCGACGGGCGCTGGGCGCTGCATGGCGACAAGTGGTTCTGCTCCAACCCGGATGCCGGCTTTGCCATGGTGCTGGCGCGCAGCGAGCCCAACGCAGGCCTGCGCGGCGTGTCGCTGTTCCTGCTGCCGCGCCGCCTGCCCGACGGCAGCCCCAACCACTACCGCATCCTGCGCCTGAAGGACAAGCTGGGCACGCGCTCGATGGCCAGCGGCGAGATCCGCCTGGAAGGCGCGCTGGCATGGCTGGTCGGCCAGCGCGGCCAGGGATTCAAGCACATGGCCGACATGATCAACAACTCGCGCCTGTCCAACGGCATGCGCGCCGCCGGCCTGATGCGCCGCGCGCTGACCGAGGCGGTGTTCTTCGCCCAGCAGCGGCGCGCCTTCGGCAAGCGCCTGATCGACATGCCGCTGATGCGCCGGCAACTGGCCAAGATGGCCATGCGCGCCGAGCAGGCGCGCAGCGTCATGTTCCAGACCGCCCAGGCGCTGGCCGCCGCCGACCGCGGCGAGGGCGAGGCGGCGCTGCCGCGCATCCTCACGCCGCTGATCAAGTTCCGCGCCTGCCGCGACGCGCGCCAGGTGACCGGCGACGCGATGGAGGTCCGCGGCGGCTGCGGCTATATCGAAGAATGGGTCGAGCCGCGCCTGATGCGCGATGCGCATCTCGGCTCGATCTGGGAAGGCACCAGCAACATCGTGGCGCTGGACGTACTGCGCGCCATCCGCAAGGCCGACGCCCTGCCGGCGCTGCAGCGCCATGTGCAGGCCTTGCTGGCCGCCGGCGCGCCGTGCCCGCCCGAGCTGGCGCCGATCCAGGCGCGCGCCTTCGACGGCGCCTATGCGCTGGCCGCGCACGCGGCCGCCCATGAACGCGACGACCTGGCGCGCCAGGCGGCCTCGGCCCTGTACCACGTCGTCGCCATCGCCGCGCTGCGCTGGGAAGCGGCGCGCGATCCCCGACTGGCCTCGCGCGCCGCGCTGGCCGACCTGGCGCTGCGCCACCGGCTCGCTCCCCGCGACCCTTGCGCGCTGCCCGCCGACGACGACGCGGCGTGCCGCGCCGTGCTGCAGACCGCGCTGTAGCGGCGGTTCCCACATAACAACGACGGAGACATACCATGCAACAGCTGATTCGCAGCCTCGTCCTGGCCGCCGGCCTGGCCTTGCTGGGCGGCGCCGCCGCGCCGGCGCTGGCCGACTACCCCGACCGGCCAGTCACCCTGGTCGTTCCCTTCCCGCCCGGCGGCCCCACCGACGCCATGGCGCGCCGGCTGGCCGAAGGCCTGAAAACGCAACTCGACCAGACCGTGGTGGTGGAAAACCGCGGCGGCGCGGGCGGCAATATCGGCGCCGAACTGGTGGCCCACGCCAAGCCCGACGGCTATACGCTGCTGTTCGGCACCTCGGGCCCGCTGGCCATCAACATCAGCCTGTACAAGAAACAGAACTACGACCCGCGCACCAGCTTCGCGCCCATCGTGCGCATCGGCCACCTGCCCAACATCCTGGTGGTGCATCCCTCGGTGCCGGCCAACAACGTGCAGGAACTGATCGCCTACGCCAAGGCCAATCCCGACAAGCTGAGCTACGCGTCCTCGGGCAACGGCGCCTCCTCGCACCTGGCCGGCGTGCTGTTCAACCGCATGGCCGGCACGCGCATCCTGCACGTGCCCTACAAGGGCACCGGCCCGGCCCTGAACGACCTGCTGGGCGGGCAGGTTTCGATGTCGTTCACCGACATCCTTACCGCGTTGCCGCACATACAGGCCGGCAAGCTGAAGGCCATCGGCCTGGCCAGCGCGCAGCGCTCGCAGGCCCTGCCCGAGCTGCCCACGATTGCCGAACAGGGGCTGGCCGGCTACGACGTCAGCGTATTCTTCGGCATCGTGGCGCCCAAGGGCACGCCCGACGCCATCGTGCAGAAACTGAACGCCGCCTTCATCGCCGCGCTGGACGCGCCCGAAGTGCGCGACACGCTGCGCAAGCAAGGCATCGTGCCGGCGCCCGAGCGCACGCCGCAGGCCCTGGCCGGCTTCATCAACGAGGAAGTCGACAAGTGGGGCGAGCTGATCCGCGCCGCGCAGATTTCCCTGGACTAAAGGCGTATCCACCATGGCTGTTGCCGCATTGCCCCCCGGCGCCCTGCAAGGCTGCCGCGTCATCGACCTGTCGCGCGTGCTGGGCGGCCCGTACTGCACCCAGATCCTCGCCGACCACGGCGCCGACGTGCTGAAGATCGAACCGCCCGGCGGCGACGAGACGCGCGGCTGGGGGCCGCCGTTCTCCGGCCAGACCGCCTCCTACTTCATCGGCGTCAACCGCAACAAGCGTGGCATGGCGCTGGACCTGTCGCAGCCTGCCGGCCAGGAGCTGCTGCGCGGCCTGCTGGCCGACGCCGACGTGCTGGTGGAGAATTTCAAGCCCGGCACGCTGGAGAAGTGGGGGCTGGGCTACGACACGCTGAGCCAGGCCTTTCCGCGCCTGGTGCATTGCCGCGTCAGCGGCTTCGGCGCCGACGGCCCGCTGGGCGGCCTGCCGGGCTACGACGCCTGCGCCCAGGCCATGTGCGGGCTGATGAGCGTCAACGGCGAGGCCGACGGCCCGGCCACGCGGGTGGGCCTGCCGGTCGTGGACATGGTGACCGGCCTGAACGCGGCCGTCGCCGTGCTGCTGGCCCTGCAGGAGCGCCAGCGCAGTGGCCTGGGCCAGTTCCTGGACATCACGCTGTACGACTGCGCGCTGTCGCTGCTGCATCCGCACGCGCCGAACTACTTCTACAGCGGCCGGGTGCCCACGCGCACCGGCAACGCGCATCCGAACATCGCGCCGTATGAAACCCTGCCCACCGGCGCCGGGCCGATCTTCCTGGCGGTGGGCAACAACCGCCAGTTCGCGGCGCTGGCCGACGCGCTGGGCGCCCCGCAACTGGCGCAGGACGCGCGCTTTGCCAGCAACGCCGAGCGCCTGGCGCATCGCGACGCCCTGTGCGCCGCGCTGACCGAACTGCTGCGGCCGCACGAAGCGGCCTCGCTGGCCGAGCGCCTGCTGCGGCTGGGCGTGCCGGCCGCGGCCGTGCTGGACGTGGCGCAGGCGCTCGACCATCCGCACGCCCGCCACCGCGGCATGCTGCTGGAAGCCGGCGACTACCGGGGCATCGCCTCGCCCATCAAGCTGTCGCGCACCCCCGCGCGCCTGCGCAGCGTGCCGCCGGCCTTGCAGGAACCGGCCGGGGCCTGAACCGCCCTCAGTCGCCCAGCGCCAGGCCTTCGCGGCGCGGATCGGCGCCGCCGGCCAGGCCGTGCGGCCCGATCACGATGCCCTGGATTCCGCTGGGAAAATCGGTGATGCGCACCTCATGGCCCATGCGCCGCAGCGCCGGGGCCAGCGCTTCCAGCGCCGTGCCGCGCTCGAGCTCGGTTTCCTTGTTGCGGCTGCCCAGGTTGGGCAGCGCGATCGCCTGCTGCACGTCCAGCTTCCAATCGAGCACGCCGACCAGCGTCTTGGCCACGTAGTTGATGATGGCGCTGCCGCCGGGCGAACCCAGCGCCAGCACGGGCTTGCCGGCGCGAAACACGATCATGGGCGCCATCGAGCTGCGCGGCCGCTTGCCCGGCTCGACCCGGTTGGCGACCAGCCGCCCTTCCGGATCGCGGTAGGAGGACGAGAAGTCCGTCATCTCGTTGTTGAGCAGGAAACCGCGCACGAAGATCTTGCTGCCGAACGCGGCCTCGATGGTGGACGTCATGGAAACCACGTTGCCCGCGGCATCCACCGCCACCAGGTGGCTGGTCGAGGGCACCTCGATGGCGTCGTCGCGCGCGCGTTCGGCCAGCAGCCCCTGCGGATCGCCCGGCAGGGCCGTCTTCATGCTGCGGTCGGGGCGGATCAGCGCGCCGCGCTGGCGCAGGTAGGCGGGATCGAGCAGCGCCCGCACCGGAACATCGACAAAGGCCGGATCGGCCACGTAGAAGTCTCGGTCGGCGAAGGCCAGCCGCCCGGCCTCGGAAAAATAATGCACGGCCTCGACACTGCCGGGACGCATGCGCGCCAGCGGGTACTGTTCCAGTTCGCCCAGCATCTGCAGCACCGCCAGCGGGCCGCTGCTCGGCGGCGGCGCGCCGCACAGGCGGTAGCCCCGGTACAGGCCACACACAGGCTCGCGCACCACGGCCCGGTAGCCGGCCAAGTCGGCCTCGGCCAGGTCGCCCGGCGTGGGATGGGCACGCACCGCCGCCACGATGTCGCGCGCGATCGGCCCGCGGTAGAAGGCATCGGCCCCCTCGCGCGCGATGCTGCGCAGCGTGGCCGCGAACTCGGGATTCCGCAGCCGGTGGCCGACCGGCCAGGCCTGCCCGTCGGGGCCGTAGAAGTAGCGCGCCGCCGCGGGCTGCGCCGCCAGCGCCTTGTCGCCGGCGATGGACTCGTGCAGGCGCGGCGACACGGCGAACCCCTGCTCGGCCATCGCGATGGCCGGCTCGAACAGGGCCTGCCATGGCAGCTTGCCGTGCTGGCGATGCGCCAGCTCCAGGCCGCGCAACAGGCCCGGCGTGCCGACCGCGCGGCCGTTGTTGACCGATTCGGCATACGACAGCGGCTTGCCCTCGCGCAGGAAGCGGTCGGGCCGCGCAGCCGCGGGCGCGGTCTCGCGGCTGTCGTAGACGCGCAGCTCGCCGGCGCCGCGGTCGTAGTGCACCATGAAGGCGCCGCCGCCTATGCCCGAGGATTGCGGCTCGACCAGGTTCAGCACCAGTTGCGCGGCGATGATGGCGTCGGTGGCGCTGCCGCCGGCCCGCAGGATACGGTAGCCGGCCTCGCTGGCCAGCGGGTTGGCGGTGGCGATCATGTAGCGCTGGGCGTGCGCTTGCGCGCGCTCGCTGCGCGCGCTGGCGATCTCCGGATTGACGTCCTCGCGCGCCACGCCCGGCGCCTCGCGCGCCCAGGCCGGCGCCTGGCAAATGGCGGCGGCGCACAGCGCCGCCAACAGCGTCCGCAATGGCATGGTCTCCCCTCCTCAGGCTGGTCCAACGGCACATGATAAACAGGCTGTCCGGCAGCGGCGAACCCGCCTCGGCATAGAATCGCATTTTCCATCCCGGGTTTGAGCCATGCGCCTGCGCCACATCGAGATCTTCGAGGCCATCCGCCGTACCGGGTCGCTGACCGAGGCGGCGGCGGCCCTGCATATTTCTCAGCCCGCGGCCAGCAAGCTGCTGGCGCACGCCGAGGCCCAGCTCGGGTTCAAGCTGTTCGAGCGGGTCAAGGGGCGCCTGGTGGCCACGCGCGAAGCCGAAATCCTGGCGCCCGAGGTGGCGCGCCTGAACCAGGACCTCGGCAGCGTGCGCAGGCTGGCCGCCAGCCTGCGCGACCGCCCCCACGGCCACCTGCGGCTGGGCTGCGCGCCGGCTCTCGGCCTGGGCCTGCTGCCCGGCGTGGTGCGCGCCAGCCGCGACGCCCAGCCCGGCATCACCTTCGACATCCACACCCATCACAGCGCCGAGCTGGTGCAGGGCCTGCTGGCGCACGAGCTCGACCTGGCCATTACCTTCGACGCCAACGACCACCCCGGCCTGACGCGCACCAGCCTGGGCCATACCGAACTGGTGCACCTGAGCCGCCGCCCCGGCGCCGGCACGACGCGCCTGCAGGAACTCGGCGGCGAAACCCTCATCGTGCTCGACGCCCGCGATGCCTCGGGCTCGCTGCTGCAAATGGCGCTGGACGCGCAAGGGCTGGCCCCCCGCGTGGCAATCCAGGTACAGACCCACTACGTGGCCTGCGCGCTGGCCGAGGCCGGTTGCGGCGACGCCGTGGTCGACGCCATCACCGCGCGCGCCATGCTGCGTCCCGGCATGGCGCTGCGGCGCCTGGAGCCGGCGCTGCGCGTGCCCATCAGCGTCATGACCCGCAGCCAGGACGCGCTCTCGACCCTGCACCACGACTTCATCGAGCGCCTGCGCCAGGCCTGCTCGGTGCTGCAGGCGCAGCCCGCGCCGCAACCGGAATAAACAACGCGCGCAAGAAAAAAGCGCCCCGCGGGGCGCTTTCGGCGTGCACGGTGTCAGGCAGCCATCAGTCCAGCTTGATGTTCTGCTTCTTGACCACGTCCTGCGCCCAGTCGTACTGCTCCTTGATTTCCTTGGCGAACTCTTCGGGCGTGTTGCCCGACGGCGCCGAGCCCTGGTCGTCCAGGGCCTTGATGACCTTCGGGTCCTTCAGGGCCACCACGGCGGCATCGCGCAGCTTGTTCACGACATCCATCGGCGTGCCCTTGGGCGCCAGCAGGCCGTACCACACCGGCTGGTTCAGCACCGGGAAACCGGCATCGGCGAACGTGGGGACGTCCTTGATGGCGTCGATGCGGGTCGGCCACGCGATGGCCATGGCGCGCAGCTTGCCGGCCTGGATCTGCGGCATGGACGACGGCAGGTTGTCGAAGATCAGTTCGATCTGGCCGCCCACGGCATCGGCCACGGCCGGGCCCGAACCCTTGTAGGGCACGTGCACGATATCGGTGCCCGTGGCCATCTTGAACGACTCGCCCATCAGGTGCAGCACGCCGCAGGTGCCCGAGCTGCCATACGAGTACTTGCCGGGGTTCTTCTTGAGCTCTTCCAGGAAGCCCTTGAAATCCTTGGCGGGAAACTTGGGATTGACCGCCACGACGTTGGCCGTGTTGGCGAAGTTGGTGACCGGCTGGAAATCCTTGATCGGGTCGTACGGCAGGTCCTTGGGTCGGCAGGCCGGGTTGACGGCCATGGTCGACACGGTGGCGATCGACAGCGTGTAGCCGTCGGGCTCGGCCCGCGCGGCTTCGGACGCGCCGATGGCGCCGCCGGCGCCGCCCTTGTTTTCCACCACCATGGGCTGGCCCAGCTCCTGGCTCATGCGCTGCGTCACCAGGCGGGCGATGATGTCGGTCGAGCCGCCCGGGGCAAACGGAACGATCACGCGAATGGCCTTGCTGGGATAGGCATCGGCGGCCTGCGCGCCAGCGGCGGCGACAAGGCCGGTGGCCACGGCAATGGCCTGAACCAGGGTGCGTACTTTATTCATGAGTTTGTTTCCTCCAGGGATTTCGGCGCCGTGCGTAACGGGCCGGCTGTGCGGTGGGCGTACCGGTGTGCGGCGGCCTTTTTGAGTGTTGGCGCGCGCCTTCAAAGGATTGCTTATGGCCAAGGCGCTGCCAGAATGTCGGAGAATAGCAGCTTGCGCCGCGACGCGGAAGCGCCGCTCCTGTCAATTTTCCTTCCAGGTTCCATGTCGGTTGCCCTGCTGGTTTTGCCCGATTTCATGCTCGTCGCCCTGGGCTGGGCCCTGCGCCACAAACTGGGATTCTCCCGCGAATTCTTCGCCGGCACCGAGCGCATGGTGTATTTCGTGCTGTTCCCCGCGCTGCTGTTCCAGTCCATCCTGCGCACCCCCATCAGCGCCGGCCATGCCATGCAGCTGCTGCAGGCCACCGCGGCCCTGATGGCCTGCGGCGTGGCGCTGGCCTGGCTGGCCGGCCCCGTGCTCAGGCCCGCGCCGGTGGCGCTGGCCTCGGCGGCGCAATGCGGCTACCGCTTCAATACCTATATCGGCCTGGCCCTGGCCGCCAGCCTGGCCGGCGGCCCCGGCCAGACCATCATGGCGCTGATCGTGGGCTTTGCCGTGCCCATGGCCAATGTCGCCGCCGTGTACGGCCTGGCGCGCCACAGCGGCAACGGCCTGCTGCGCGAGCTGGCGCGCAACCCGCTGCTGGTCTCGACCCTGCTGGGCCTGGCCTGCAACCTCGCCGGGCTGAGCCTGCCCGGGCCCATCGACACCGTGATGGCGCGGCTGGGCGCGGCGGCCCTGGCGCTGGGCATCATGTGCGTGGGCGCCAGCCTCGCCTGGGAAGGCGGCAAGGGCCATGGCCGGCTGATCGGCTGGATGCTGGCGGTCAAGCTGGCCGCCATGCCGTCGGCGGCGCTGGGCATCGCCTGGGCGCTGGGGCTGCCGGCGCTGGAGACGCGCATGCTGGTGCTGTTTTCCGCCCTGCCCACCGCCTCGGCGGCGTATGTGCTGGCCATGCGCATGGGCGGCGACGGCCGCATGGTCGCGGTGCTGATCTCGCTGGGCACGCTGGCCTCGGCCGCGACCATCCCGCTCTGGCTGACCGCGGCCGCGGGGCTGGGCGCGCCCAACTGACGCGCCCGGCGCCGCTCTAGCGGCGCGCGTTGGTCATGTCGCCCGGCACCACCCACTCGGCGAACTGCGCCTCGGTCAGGTGCCCCAGCGCCAGCGCCGCCTCTTTCAGCGACAGGTTTTCCTTGTGCGCCTTCTTGGCGATCTGCGCGGCCTTGTCGTAGCCGATGTGCGGGTTGAGCGCGGTCACCAGCATCAGCGAACGCTCGACCAGCTCGGTGATGCGCTCGCGGTTGGGCTCGATGCCGGCCGCGCAGTGCTTGTCGAAGCTGACCATGCCGTCGGCCAGCAGGCGCACCGACTGCAGGAAATTGTGGATCACCAGCGGCTTGAAGACGTTCAGCTCGAAGTTGCCGCTGGCCCCGCCGACATTGATGGCCACGTCGTTGCCCATGACCTGCGCGGCCAGCATCGTGACGGCTTCGCACTGGGTCGGGTTGACCTTGCCCGGCATGATGGAGCTGCCCGGCTCGTTCTCGGGAATGCTGATTTCGCCCAGGCCCGAGCGCGGGCCGCTGGCCAGCCAGCGCACATCGTTGGCGATCTTCATCAGGCCGGCGGCCAGCGTCTTCAAGGCGCCGTGCGCGAACAGCAGCGCCTCGTGCGAGGCCAGCGCCTGGAACTTGTTGGGCGCCGACACGAACGCGCTGCCCGTGTCATGGGCCAGTTCGGCCGATACCTTGGCGCTGAACTGCGGATGCGCGTTCAGGCCGGTGCCCACCGCCGTGCCGCCGATGGCCAGCTGGTGCAGGCCGGCCAGCGTCGCGCGGATCTGCTGCTCGGCCAGGTCCAGCTGCGCCACGTAGCCGGAGATCTCCTGGCCCAGCGTCAACGGGGTGGCGTCCTGCAAATGGGTGCGGCCGATCTTGACGATGTCGTAGAACGCCGCGCTCTTGGCGGCCAGCGTGCCGCGCAACGCCTTCAGGGCGGGCAGCACGCGGTGCTCGACCTCGACCGCGGCGGCCACGTGCATGGCGGTCGGAAAGGTATCGTTGGACGACTGGCCCCGGTTCACGTGGTCGTTGGGGTGCACCTTGCGGCCTTCGCCGCGCTCGCCGCCCAGCAGCTCGGAGGCGCGGTTGGCCAGCACCTCGTTCATGTTCATGTTGCTCTGCGTGCCCGAGCCGGTCTGCCAGACCGACAGCGGAAACTCGTCGGGCCACTTGCCGGCGATCACCTCATCGGCGGCCCGCATGATGGCGTCTGCGACCTGCGGATCCAGCTCGCCCAGCTCGGCGTTGACCTTGGCGGCGGCGCGCTTCAGGCGCGCCATGGCGGCGACCAGCGGCACCGGCATCTTCTCGGTCGAGATCGCGAAGAAATGCAGCGAGCGCTGGGTCTGCGCGCCCCACAGGTGCTGCTCGGGCACCTCGATCGGGCCGAAAGTGTCTTTTTCGGTGCGGGTTTTCATGGCGGTACAGCTCCGTTTGCGGCGAGTTGGTCGGGTTGCCGGACGCATCCGGCAATAGATGAACGAGAATCAATCCTGTCGGCAAGCGTAGCAGAAAGCACGCTTCCTATAATCCGCTCCACGCCTTGCGTTTTACCACTCGAGACCCGCCATGTCCGCCCCACCGACCACCCTCTGCCTGCACCTGCCCGACGAAGCCGCCACCGAAGACCTGGCGCGCCAGCTTGCGCCGCTGGTCGACGGGCGGCGCGGCGGCCAGCCGGGGGGACAGATCCACCTGCAAGGCGACCTGGGCGCCGGCAAGACGGCCTTCACGCGCGCACTGTTGCGTGAATGCGGCATCCAGGGCCGGATCAAGAGTCCCAGCTACGCGCTGCTTGAATCCTATAAAGTTTCTAACTTATACTTCTATCACCTTGATTTTTATAGGTTTAGCGATTCGCGCGAATGGCTGGACGCCGGTTTCCGAGATTTACTGCGTGACGACGCGGTAGTTTTGATCGAATGGCCGGAGCGCGCGGCAGGCTTGCTGCCCCCTCCGGACCTGCTGATCTCCCTGGCTTACGCGGACCAGGGACGGGACGCCAGCCTGACCGCCCATACCGCCCGAGGACAAACATGGTTGAACGCGATTGTCCCCCCGCCCACGGCGCGCTCTCTCCCCGCGCCGCCGCCCGCCGACGCCTGATCAGCGTCGCCGCGACCCTGCTCGTCCTCCCTGTCGTTCCCCGCCTGGCGCATGCGGCCACCATCCTGGCCGTGCGCACCTGGCCGGCCGATGAGTACACGCGCGTCACGCTCGAGCTCGACAGCGAGCTCAAGGCGGAACACTTCACGCTGGAGAACCCCCACCGCCTGGTGGTCGACATCGAAGGCCTGTCGGTCAATGCCGCCCTCAACGACCTCGTGTCCAAGGTGCGGCACGACGACCCGTACATCCAGGGCCTGCGCGTGGCGCAGAACCGGCCCAACGTGGTGCGCCTGGTATTCGACCTCAAGCAGTCGGTGGCGCCCCAGGTGTTCACCCTCAAGCCGGTGGCCGACTACCAGTACCGCCTGGTGCTGGACCTGTACCCGAAGGTGGCGCAGGACCCGCTGATGGCGATCCTGAACAAGCAGTCCGGGCCCGATGTCGACGACCCGCTGGCGCGCGTGCTCGACGAGATCGCGCGCAACCAGCCCGCGCCCGACCAGCCGGCCGCGCCGCTGGCCCGCGGCCAGGAGCCGGCGCCCGCGCTGCCCGCCCCGCCCATCAAGCCGCTTCCCGCGCCCGGCCGCTCGGCCAGCCGCAAGCGCATGCTGACCATCGCGCTCGATCCCGGACATGGCGGCGAGGACCCCGGCGCCATCGGCCGCTCGGGCCTGCGCGAGAAGGACGTGGTGCTGCGCATCGCGCGGCGGCTGAAGACCCTGATCGACGCCCAGCCGTACATGCGCGCCTATCTGACGCGCGACGACGATTACTTCGTGCCGCTGCACGTGCGCGTGCAGAAGGCGCGGCGCGTGCGCGCCGACCTGTTCGTGTCCATCCACGCCGACGCCTTCATCAAGCCCACGGCCAACGGCTCGTCGGTGTTCGCGCTGTCCGAACGCGGCGCATCCAGCACGCAGGCGCGCTGGCTGGCCGACAAGGAGAACGCGGCCGACCTGATCGGCGGCGTCAACCTCGGCAGCCACGACCGCCAGGTGGCCAAGGTGCTGCTGGACCTGTCCACCACGGCGCAGATCAACGATTCGCTCAAGGTCGGCAGCGCCTTCCTGGACGAGATCAAGAAGATCAACCGGCTGCACAAGAACCGGGTCGAGCAGGCGGGCTTCGCGGTACTGAAGGCGCCCGATATCCCGTCCATCCTGGTCGAGACGGCCTTCATCAGCAATCCGAAGGAAGAAGCCCTGCTGCGCAGCGCGGCGCACCAGGAAAAGCTGGCGCAGGCCATGATGACCGGCATCGACCGCTACTTCACCGCCAACCCGCCGCTGGCGCGCGTAGGCGACGTGAGCTGAGCCGGGGCGCCTGCCCCGGCAGGGACAGATACCGCCTTGGCCGTCAAGCGTCGATGGCGTACAGCAGGGTGCCTGTCCCGGCTGGGACAGGCACCCTTGCCGCGGGTGTCGCTCCTCCCCAACGGGGACGGGCGCCCGCTTCTCACTGCCCGCGCCGTACCTGCAGCAGGCGCACCAGCGCGCCGATCACCACGGGCACGATGGCCGCGCCCAATCCGATCAGCACGATGGTGTTCAGGTGTTCGCGCACCAGCGGAATGTTGCCGAAGAAATAGCCCGCGGCCACCAGGCTGATCACCCACAGCAGCGCGCCGCCGATGTTGAACAGCTGGAAGCGCGCCAGGCGCATGTCCGCCACGCCGGCCACGAACGGCGCGAAGGTGCGGATCACGGGAATGAAGCGCGACATGACGATGGTCTTGCCGCCGTGCTTCTCGTAGAACGCGTGCGTGCGCATCAGCGCATTGCGGTCCAGGAAGCGCAGGTTCATCGAGAACACGCGCGGCCCGATGTAGCGCCCTATCGTGTAGTTGACCGTATTGCCGCTGATGGCCGCCACGATCAGCAGCGCTGCCGTCAGCACCGGGTCCATGTGGCCGGTGGCGCCGAACGCGCCGGCGATGAACAGCAGCGAGTCGCCGGGCAGGAACGGCAGCACCACCAGCCCGGTCTCGGCAAACACGATGAGAAACAGCACCAGGTACACCCACACGCCATACTGTTCGACCCAGATGCCTAGGGTCTGGTCGATGTGGAGCACCATATTGAAGAAGTCGAGCATAAGGGTCCGTGGATACGAGGCCGGCCGCCGGGCGGTAGCGTAGGGCTAAAATCGCCATTATTGCCTATTCCGTTTGCCGCCCCTCCATGTCCGATCGCCGCCCGATTGCTACCCTGCCCGACCTGTTGATCAGCCAGATCGCCGCCGGCGAGGTGATCGAACGGCCGGCGTCGGTGCTCAAGGAAATCCTTGAAAACGCCATCGACGCCGGCGCGCGCGCCATCGAGGTGCGCCTGGAAGGCGGCGGCATCCGCCGCATCGCCGTCACCGACGACGGCAGCGGCATCCCGCCCGAGGAACTGCCGCTGGCGCTCACGCGCCATGCCACCAGCAAGATCCGCTCGCTCGACGAACTGGAGTCGGTGGCCTCGATGGGGTTTCGCGGCGAGGCCCTGGCGTCGATCGCCTCGGTGGCCGACCTCACCATCATCTCGCGCACGCGCGGCGCCGAGCACGCCTGGCAGATCGACGGCGGCAGCCTGCAGGTCAGCCCGGCCTCGGGGCCGCCAGGCACGACGATAGACGTACGCCAGCTGTTCGACCGCGTTCCGGCGCGGCGCAAGTTCCTGCGCTCGGAAGCCACCGAATTCGGCCATTGCGTCGACGCCATGGAACGCATCGCGCTGGCCCATCCCGAAGTCGCTTTCCGCCTGTTCCACCACGACCGCGCGCAGCGCCAATGGCTGCCGGCCGACCATGGACAGCGCATCCGCGACGTGCTGGGCGCCGAATTCGTCGGCCATGTGCTGCCGGTACAGGCGGCCGCCGGCGCCATCGCCCTGATGGGCATGGTGACGCGGCCCACCGCCGCGCGGGCGCGCGCCGACCGCCAGTACCTGTACGTCAATGGCCGCTTCGTGCGCGACCGCACCGTCAGCCATGCCTTGCGCAGCGCCTATGCCGACGTGCTGCACGGCGACCGGCAACCCGCCTATGTGCTGTATCTGGACATCGACCCGGGCGCGGTCGACGTCAACGTGCACCCGGCCAAGCACGAAGTGCGCTTTCGCGACAGCGGCGCGGTGCACCGGTTCGTTTCGCAGGTGGTGGGCCAGACGCTGGCGCAGACCGGCGGGGCCGAAGCGGTGCCGGCCGGCGTCCCGGACGGCGCCGCCCCCGACGCGGCCTACGCCGGCGAGCCGGCCGCCGCCGCGCCCGGCCTGGCCGAGCCGCGCGCCCCCTATCCCGCTGCGTATCCGTCGCCGGGCCAGTCGCCCTACCAAGGGTCGCCGGCACGGCCGCACACGCAGGTGCCGTTCCGCCTGCACGGCGAACCCGCCGGCATACCCGCGACCGACTGGCAAAGCCTGTACCGCCCCCTGCCCGGAGATGCGGCGCCGGCCGCCACGGCACTGCGCGCCGCCCCCGCCACGCCGCTGCCGACGGCCGACGAGCATCCGCTGGGGCAGGCCCTGGCGCAGCTGCACGGCATCTACATCCTGGCGCAGAACTCGCGCGGGCTGGTGCTGGTCGACATGCACGCCGCGCACGAGCGGGTGGTCTACGAACAGCTCAAGCGCGCCCTGGACGACCGGGCGCTGCCGCGCCAGGACTTGCTGGTGCCGGTCGTGTTCCACGCCGCC
Organism: Bordetella bronchiseptica; assembly: GCF_900636925.1. NCBI lineage: Bacteria > Pseudomonadati > Pseudomonadota > Betaproteobacteria > Burkholderiales > Alcaligenaceae > Bordetella > Bordetella bronchiseptica. The sequence goes on along the minus strand of NZ_LR134326.1, from coordinate 985,673 downwards.
GAGAAGGACGTGGCGCTGGTCGAAGAGCACGAGACCCAGCTGAACGAGCTGGGTTTCGAGATGCGCCCGTCCGGCCCCGCCTCCATCGCGGTGCGCAGCGTGCCGGCCCTGCTGGCGCGCGGCGACATCGAAAGCCTGGCGCGCGCCGTGCTGCGCGACCTGGGCGCGGTGGGCGTGTCGCGCCTGCTGACCGAGCAGCGCAACGAGCTGCTGAGCACCATGGCCTGCCATGGCTCGGTGCGCGCCAACCGGCGCCTGACGCTGGAGGAAATGAACGCGCTGCTGCGCCAGATGGAAATCACCGAGCGCGCCGACCAGTGCAACCACGGCCGCCCCACCTGGGTGCAATGGTCGGTCAACGACCTCGACAAACTGTTCCTGCGCGGCCAATGACCCCGCGCGCCATCATCTGCCTGGCCGGCCCCACGGCGGCCGGCAAGAGCGCTTCGACCCTCGCGCTGGCGCAGCGCTGGCCGCTCGAAATCATCAACGTCGATTCGGCCACCATCTACCGCGGCATGGACATCGGCACCGCCAAGCCGTCGGCGGCCGAGCGCGCCCAGGTTCCCCAGCACCTGCTGGATATCCGCGATCCGGCGCAATCGTATTCGGCCGCCGAATTTCGCGCCGACGCGCTGCGGCTGATCGCAGAGATCCACGCGCGCGGCCGCATTCCGCTGCTGGCCGGCGGCACCATGCTGTACTACAAGGCGCTGCGCGAAGGGCTGGACGATTTGCCGCAGGCCGATCCGGCGCTGCGCGCCGAACTCGAGGCGCGCGCCGCGCGGCTGGGCTGGCCTGCGCTGCATGCCGAGCTGGCGTTGCTGGACCCCGCCACCGCGGCGCGCCTGTCGCCCAACGACAGCCAGCGCATCCAGCGCGCGCTGGAAATCTGCCGCCTGGCCGGCCAACCCATGTCGGCCCTGCTGCAAGGCGAACGGCGCGGCGACGCGCCATCGCCCTACCGCTACGTCACGCTCAGCCTGGAGCCCTCCGAGCGCGCGGCGCTGCACGCGCGCATCGCGCAGCGTTTCGACGCCATGCTGGCGGCCGGGCTGGTCGAGGAAGTACGCGGCCTGCACGCGCGACCGGACCTGCACCCGGGGCTGCCGTCGGTGCGCTGCGTCGGTTACCGGCAGATGTGGTCGTACCTGGATGGCGATATCGACCTGGATACCGCGCGCGAACAAGGCGTGGCGGCCACGCGCCAGCTGGCCAAGCGCCAGCTTACCTGGCTGCGCGCGCAGCCGGAGCGCGTGATCATCGATTGCCTGGCCGGCGACGCCGTGGCGCGCACCGTCGACGCGATGGCGCGGGCGCTGCCCGACTGAGCAAGGGTGCCTGTCCCCACGGGGACAGGCACCGAACCCTGCCTCAGACCACGACGGTCTGGGCCATGCCGTCCTGCTGCGGCACGATTTCGCCGATCCGGTTGACGATCTCGCCCTGCTCGCGCAGCGTGGCGGCGACGGCGTCGGCCTGGTCCGCCGCGACCACCAGCACCATGCCGATGCCGCAGTTGAACACGCGGTGCATCTCGGCATCGGCCACGCTGCCCTGCTGCTGCAGCCACTGGAACAGCTTGGGCATTTCCCAGCCGTCGCGCTGCAATTGCGCGGCCATGCCGGGTTGCAGGATGCGCGGCACGTTGTCGAGCAGGCCGCCGCCGGTGATATGCGCCAGGCCCTTGATGGCCGGGCCGTGGCGATCCAGGGCCGCCAGCACCTGCTTGACGTAGATGCGGGTCGGCGCCATGACCACGTCGACCAGCGGCTGGCCGTGGAAGTCCTGGTCGGGGCGCGCGCCGGCGCGCTCGAGGATCTTGCGCACCAGCGAATAGCCGTTCGAGTGCGCGCCGCTGGAAGCCAGGCCCAGCACCACGTCGCCGGGCTGGATCGACTTGCCGTCGATGATGGCCGACTTGTCGACCGCGCCCACCGCGAAGCCCGCCAGATCGTATTCGCCGTCGGGATACATTCCCGGCATCTCGGCGGTTTCGCCGCCGATCAGCGCGCAGCCGGCCAGTTCGCAGCCGCGCGCGATACCGCCCACCACCGCGGCCGCCGTGTCCACCGACAGCTTGCCGCAGGCGAAGTAGTCGAGGAAGTACAGCGGCTCGGCGCCCTGCACCAGGATGTCGTTGACGCTCATGGCGACCAGGTCGATGCCCACGGTGTCATGGCGGTTCCAGTCGAACGCCAGGCGCAGCTTGGTGCCCACGCCGTCGGTGCCGGACACCAGCACGGGCTCGCGGAATTTCTTCGGCACCTCGAACAGGGCGCCGAAGCCGCCGATGCCTGCCAACACTCCGGGACGCATGGTGCGCGCGGCCAGGGGTTTGATGCGGTCGACCAGCGCGTCGCCTGCATCGATGTCGACCCCGGCATCGCGATAGGTCAAGGGAGCGGAATGTTGATTAGTCATGTGAAAAACCGTGGGGTATGTAACAATTGCGGGATTTTGGGTGGTACGTCCGGGATTTTACGACGCCGGGCGCGATCCTGGCCGCAAACCCCTGGAAATGCTCCGAAATGCTCCGCCCGCCGGGTTTCGCCCCTGCGCGTTCGCCATTGCGCGACACTGCCCGGCCCGCAGTGGTTTAATGCAGGGTTGGCCGCGCCGGGGCATGCCATGCGCCGCGCGCCGCGATCCGGAAAGCCTGTTTTATCGCCATACATGAACCGCCAGCTGCTGCTTGACGTTCTTCCTGCGCCTGCGCCTACGCTGAACAACTACATTGCCGGTCCCAACGGCCAGGCGCTGGCGGCCGCGCACGCCCTGACGGCCGGGCGGGCCATCTACCTGTGGGGGCCGGCCGGCTGCGGCCGTACGCACCTGCTGCGCGGCCTGAGCGCCCGGCCCGAGGCCATCTACATCGACGCCGCGCGCGCGGCGCAGTCGCTGCGCGAGCTGGCCGAGGCCGACTCCACCGCGCCCATGCCGCGGCTGGTGGCCGTCGACGACGTGCACCGCATGGACGACGCGCGGCAGGCCGGCCTGTTCGCCCTGTACAATCGCTGGCGCGAATCGGCCGCCACCGGCCGGGCCTTCGCGCTGGCCGTCTCCGGCGACCGCGCCCCGATGTCGCTGCCGCTGCGCGAAGACCTGCGCACCCGGCTGGGCTGGGACCTGGTCTTCCGGCTCGACCCCCTGTCCGACGCGGACAAACTGGCCGCGCTGACCGCCCAGGCCGCCGAGCGCGGCCTGCAGCTGGCGCCCGAGGTCATCAACTGGATGCTCACCCACCACGAACGCGACATCCGGAAGCTGGCTGCCTTGCTGGACGCGCTGGACCGCTATTCGCTGGCCACCGGCCGGCCCATTACCATTCCCCTGCTTCGCGCCATGCTGGCAGACCCTCACTCGCAAGCGACATGACGACCCGACGCCTAGCCCTGTTCGACCTCGACCACACCCTGTTGCCGTTGGACAGCGACTACCAATGGGCCGACTTCCTGGCCCGCACCGGCCGCGCCGGCGATCCCGCCGAGGCGCGCCGGCGCAACGACGACCTGATGGAGCGCTACAACCGCGGCGAACTGACCGCCGAGCAGGCCGCCGAGTTCATGCTGGGCCTGCTGGCGGCGCACTCGCCGGTGGAGCTGGCCGCCTGGCACGAGGAATTCATGCGCGATGTGATCCGCCCCAGCCTCACGGCCCAGGCGGTGGACGTGGTGCGCGGACACCTGGCGGCCGGCGACCTGTGCGCGCTGGTGACCGCCACCAACAGTTTTGTCACCGCCCCGATCGCGCGCGCCTTCGGCGTGCAGCACCTGATCGCCACCGACCCGGAATACCGCGACGGCCGGTACACTGGTCGCATCGAAGGCACGCCCAGCTTCCGCGAAGGCAAGGTGGTGCGGGTCAACCAGTGGCTGGCCGGCATGGGCCTGGCGCTGGGCGATTTCGCCGAGTCGTACTTCTACAGCGATTCGGTCAACGATGTTCCCTTGCTGGAAGCGGTAACACGGCCTATCGCCGCCAATCCCAGCCCGGGCCTGCGCGAAATCGCCCAGGCGCGCGGATGGCAGGTGATCGACCTGTTCGACCACCTCGAAGATGCGAAGTCCTAAATGATTACCGAAACCATAAGAAAATTTGTCGGCCGGCTGTTCGCGCCGGCCCTGCGCGGCCCACAGCGCATCGGCGCGGAACGCCATGGCATCGATCGCCGCAATGTCTCGCGCCACGCCATCAAAGTCTGCGACGTCCTGCGCCAGCATGGCTACGAAGCCTATATCGTCGGCGGCGCGGTGCGCGACCTGATCGTGGGCCTGGAGCCCAAGGATTTCGACGTGGCCACCAATGCCACGCCCGAGCAGATCCGGCCGCTGTTTCGCCGCGCCCGCATCATCGGCCGGCGCTTCCAGCTGGTGCACGTGGTGTTCGGCCAGGAAATCATCGAAACCTCGACCTTCCGCGCGCCGGCCTCGGACGACCAGGAAACCGACGAGCACGGCCGCATCCTGCGCGACAACGTATTCGGCAGCCAGGAAGAAGACGCGGCGCGCCGCGACTTCACCATGAACGCGCTGTACTACGACCCGCACACCGAGGAAGTCATCGACTACCACCAGGGCGTGCAGGACCTGAAAAAGCGCCAGGTGCGCATCATCGGCGATCCGGTCAAGCGCTATCGCGAAGACCCCGTGCGCATGCTGCGGGCGGTGCGCTTCGCCGCCAAGCTGAACGGCAGCATCGATACCGCCACGCGGCAGCCGATCCGCACCATGGCCAGCCTGATCGAGAACGTGCCGGCCTCCCGCCTGTTCGACGAAATGCTCAAGCTGCTGACCTGCGGCCACGCCATGGACTGCCTGCGGCAGTTGCGCAACGACGGCCTGCACCACGGCCTGCTGCCCTTGCTCGACGTCGTGCTCGAGCAGCCCGGCGGCGAGAATTTCGTCGAACTGGCGCTGGAGCGCACCGATGCGCGCGTGCGCGCCGGCAAGACCATCAGCCCCAGCTTCCTGTTCGCGGCGCTGCTGTGGCAACTGGTCGACGTGCGCTGGAAACAGCTGCGGGCCCAGGGCGAGCACAACATCCCCGCGCTGGTGCAGGCCGCCGACTCGGTGCTGGACGAACAGACCGAGAAACTGGCCATCCAGCGCCGCTTCTCGTCCGATATGCGCGAGATCTGGTTCATGCAGCCGCGCTTCGAGCGCCGCGCCGGCAAGACCATCTACCGCATGCTGGAGCAGCCGCGCTTTCGCGCCGCCTGCGACTTCCTGCAGCTGCGCGCCGCCGCCGGCGAGTTCGACAGCGTGCTGGCCCAGTGGTGGATGGACCTGGCCAATGGCGACGATGCCACGCGCGCCGAAATGATCGAGGAAACCGCCCACCTGCCGCGCGAAGCGGGCGACGCGCCGGCGCAAAAGCGCCGCCGTCCGCGCCGCCGCCCGTCCAACCGCCCGCGCGAACCGCAATGAACGGCAGCCCGGCTTCCGCCCTGGCATACGTCGGCCTGGGAGCCAACCTGGGCGACGCGGCCGCCACGCTGCGCAGCGTGCTGGCCGAACTGGCCGCCGCGCCAGGCATCCTCGCCTGCAAGGCTTCGCGCCTGTACCGGACGGCGCCCGTCGACGCCCAGGGCCCCGACTTCGTCAACGCGGTCGCCGCGCTCGACACCACGCTGGCGCCGCTGGACCTGCTGGACCTGTTGCAGGCGCTGGAACAGCGCCATGGCCGCGAGCGGCCCTACCGCAATGCGCCGCGCACCCTGGACCTGGACCTGCTGCTGTATGGCGAACAGGCCATCGACCATCCCCGCCTGAGCGTGCCGCATCCGCGCATGCATGAACGCGCCTTCGTGCTGGCGCCGCTGTGCGAACTGGCCCCCGCCCTGCGCCTGGCGCAAGGCGACTGCGCGGCGCTGCTGGCCGCGCTGGAAGACCAGGCCATCGAGCCGCTGCGCTGAGGGCAGCGGCTCCCCTGGTCAGGGCTGCAGATTGCCTTCCTTGACCACCTTGCCCCACTTGGCGATCTCGTCCTGCAGGAAGGCCGCCGCGTGCGCCGGGCTGTCCGCCACCAGATCGATACCGTCGCGCTCGAGCATCTGGCGCATGGCCGGCGTGTTCAGCGCGCGCGCCGACGCTTCGTTCAGCTTCTGGATCACCGCCGGCGGCGTGCCCTGCGGCGCGGCCAGCACGAACCAGTTGCGGGCCTCGAAGCCCGGCAGGGTCTCGGCCACGGTCGGCACGTCGGGCAGGATGGCCATGCGCTTGGACCCCGTGGTCGCCAGCACGCGCAGCTTGCCCGCGCGCACGTGGACCAGGGACGAAGCCGGGTTGTCGATCATCAGGTCCACTTCACCGCTGATCAGGTCCATGAACGCCGCGCCCGCCCCCTTGTAGGGAATCGTCATGAACGTCACCCCGCCCTGCCCGGCGAGCATGGCGGTGGCCAGCGCCTGGATGCCGGTGCTGGCGCTCAGGGCGAAATTGATGCGGTCCGACTGCCTGGCCTGCGCCAGCACGTCCGGCAGCGACGCCGCCTTGAACCTGTTGCTGGCCACCAGCACCTGGGGCGCCGCCGCCATGATCATGACCGGAGAGAAATCCTTGACCGGGTCGTACGGCACCTGCGGATAGAACGCCGGCGTCGTGGCGAAGGCGGCCGAACTCAGCAGCAGCGTGTAGCCGTCGGCCGCGGCCCGCGCGACGTCGGTGGCGCCGATCTGCCCGGTGTTGCTGGGCTTGTTCTCGACCACGATGCTCTGGCCCAGGATATCTCCAAGCTCCTTGGCGAAGGGACGCGCCAGCGCATCGACGCCGCCGCCCGCGGCAAACGGCACCACGATGCGCACCGCCTTGTCGGGGTAGCCGGCATGCGCCGCGCCGCTTCCCACCGTCATCGCCGCGGCCAGCAGCGTTCCCCAGATTCTCTTCTTCACGTATGTCTCCTATGTTGCACGTGCATTCAGGCGGCCGGCTGTTCCGCCGCCAGTCGCATGACGGCGGCGGCATCGCCCGCCTCATCCAATGTCCAGACCGCCTCGATCAGCCGGTCCGCATCCACGCGCGCGCCGCCATGGCGGCACAGTTCGCGCAGTTTTTCCTCGATCTCGCCGTCTTGCAGCGGCCGCTCCCGCGACCCGCGCGCGGCCTGCACCTCGCGCTCGAGCAGCGTGCCGTCCTGGAACGCGATGCGCACCTTCACGGCGTCGACCGACATGCTGGCGTCGTCGCGAAAGCCCAGCCGCAGGCCCAACGCCCGCAGCCCGGCGTCGGCGACCGCCTCGTCCGAAAACTCGGGCAGCCCGGCGCCGCCGCGCACCAGCGCCACGGCCACGGCATGCTGGGCGCTGACTTGCGACTGCCGGCCGGTGGCGACGCCCGGCCGGTCGGTGCGCTGTTTCAACAGCGGGTGCCCGGTCAGTTCGATGCGCTCGATGGCGGCCCAGCCGCCGCCGGCGATGCGGGGATCGGCCGCCAGCGCCAGGCAGGCGTCGATCACCGGATTGAGCACCACGCCGCAGGGATACGGCTTGTACGTGTTGTTCAGCACCTCCCAGCGTTCGCCCAGGCCGGCGCTGACCGCAGCGATATCGGGCGCGTCGGCGGCCACGCGCAGATAGCCGCGCACGCCCTCCAGCGGTTGCGGCGGTCCGTCGAAACCCTCCGCCGCCAGCAGGGCCGACAGCAGCCCGTTGCGCGCCGCATTGCCCACGCTGATGCTCTTGGCCGCGGTGCCCAGCGTTTCCACCAGCCCGCCTGCCTGCACCGCCGCGCAACCCAGTGCCGCCACCATGGCGTCGCCCGGCAGTCCCAGGCAGCGCGCGGCGCCCAGCGCGGCGCCGAATACGCCGCAGGTCGACGTGATATGCCAGCCACGCGCATAGTGCCCCGGCGACATGGCATTGCCGATGCGGCAGGTCGCCTCGACGCCGAGCACGAACGCATGCAGCAGCTGCGCGCCGCTCAGCGGCCGGGTTTCGGCCAGCGCGAACAGGGCCGGCGCCACCGGCGCCGTGGGATGGATGATGGTGGGGTGATGCGTGTCGTCGAAATCGTAGACATTGGCCGCCATGGCATTGAGCGCGGCCGCGTTGAGCATGTCCAGGCGCCGCGCGCGGCCCACCAGCGACGCCCGCGCGTCCGAGGCGAACCGGGCATAGGTGCGCGTGGCGGTGTCCAGGACGGGATCGCGCGCGGCCGCCAGCGCCACGGCGAAGTAATTCAACAGGCTGCGCCGGCCTTCGTGGCGCACCGCCTGCGGCACATCCTCCCAGCGGCTGGTGGCCGCGAAGCGCGCCAGTTCCGCGCTGACCGCGGGCGTGCCGGCGAGCGGCGAGACAGCTTGATTCATGGTCATTTCACTTGTTGGGGAAGCCACATCACGATCTGCGGATAAATGTAGATCAGGCACAGGAAGAGCAGGATGATCAGCACGAAGGGCAAGGCGCCGCGGATGATATCCGTGAAACGCGCCTTCTCGTTCATGCTGCGCAACACGAACAGAACCATGCCCACGGGCGGCGTGATCAGCCCGAGCTCGATCATCAGCACCAGGAAGACGCCGAACCAGATGGGGTCCAGGCCCAGCGACATGGCGATGGGGTATGTCACCGGCAGGGTCATCAGCATCATCGCGATGGACTCGACGAACATGCCCAGCACCAGATAGGCCAGCACCATGGCGGCGACGATCAGCGCCGGCGACAGATCCGCGCCCTGGATCAGGTTGACCACCTCGCGCGGCAGCCGCAGATAATCGAACACCCAGCTGAAGATGCCCGCGCCCACGACGATCAGCAGCAACAGCGCCGTCACCTTGGCGGAGTCGTGCGCGATCTCGAACAACGCCCGCCAGCTCAACTGGCGACGCACCAGGCACAGCACGAAGGCGCTGACGGCGCCGATGGCGGCGGCCTCGGTCGGCGTGGCCACGCCCGTGTACATCGAACCGAGCACCGCGCCGATGATCGCCACGAAAGGCACCATGCCGCGCGACGCGCTCAGCTTCTCGCGCAGCGTGTAGGCGCGCGCCACCGGCGCCGAGCCCGGCACCGCCAGCGCCCAGACCAGCGCGCCCAGCATGAAGCAGGCCATCAGCAGCAGGCCCGGCAACATGCCGGCCAGAAAGAGATGGGTGACCGACGCGCCCACGGTCGTGCCATAGATGATCATCGGGATGCTGGGCGGGATGAGAATGCCGAGCGTCGCGCCAGCCGCCGCTACCCCGTAGGTCAGGCGCGGACTGTAGCCGCGTTCGATCATGTCCGGGCAGGCCACCTTGCCCAGCGTGGCGGCCGTGGCCAGGCTCGAGCCCGACACCGCCGCGAACACGGCCGAGGCGCCCGCCGACGCGTGCGCCAGGCCGCCGGGCGCGCGGCCGAACCAGCGCACCAGCGCGTCGAACATGCCCGCGGTAATGCCGCTGCGCAGCAACAGTCCGCCCATGAAGATGAACATGGGCACGGCCGTCAGCGTGAAGGTATTGGTGCTGCTCCAGGCGCGCTCGGCCAGCAGCGACAGCTGCGGACGCGACAACAGGAAATACACGCCGAACAGGCCCACCAGGCCCAACGCGACCCCGATGCGCACGCCGAGAAACAGCAGCAGCATCATGCTGGCTACCAGCAGGAAGGCGACCCAGCCCAGCGACTGTCCGCGCGCCAGGCCATACAGGACGGCGCAGCCGCCGACGACCAGCACGACGTGCGCCAGGGTGCGCACGCCGCTCCACGCCCATGCGCAGGCCAGCAGGGCCGCGACGATGAGGGCCATGCCCCAGTCGAAGCGGCCGCCGGCCGCCATCGGCACCGCATTGGCGCCCAGGGCCACCAGCGCGGCCGCCAGCAAGGCCAGCAGCGCCGGCGTCAGCCAGCGCCGCCAGGCCTGGGCAGGCGGGCTCAGGCGATAGATGTCCACCAGGATGGACATGCAGAAAACCACCATTCCCACCGACACCGCCAGCTCGGGCATCCACTGCGGCGTGGAAAGCAAGCCCCAGTCGCGCGTGTCGTTGAGGTACTCGCGCACGTTGAAACTGGCCATCTGCCAGCCCAGCACCACGCAGAACAGCAACGCCAGCCACTGGCACAGCAATTCCACCCGCAGGCGCACGGGCGCGGACAGGCGGTCGATCCAGAGTTCGACCTGGACATGCGAGTTGGAGGCCTGCGCCGCGGCCAGGCCGAAGAACACGGTGGCCACGAGCAGGTAGCCGGAGATCTCGGTCGCCCATGCCGTGGGCGCGTTGAAGAGGTAGCGCGAGAAGATCTCATAGCACATCGACAAGGCCATGAGCAGCAGCGCCACCGTCGCCAGCGCGCCGCAGGCGCGCGAGATCGCCGCCATCCAGCGGATCAGGCAGAAGTCCTGATCGATCGCCAGGGGGTAGGGGGAAGCGCCCGCAAGCTCCGCCGGCTCGATCGGCATGACAGGTGCCGGCATCTCGATACTGCTCATAGCTGTCTCCTCGACACACGCGGCGCGGCCGCGCGATGGTGTTTTCCCTGAGAGAGCCGGCAAGCTCCTCCCAGAATGATGTTATGACGGTATTATAGGCATATTGTATGATTGAATGCTTGGAATTTTAACAGCGCACCGCGCCGCAACACCAACCTAGGAGGAGCAACATGTCCCAACGTTTCCCGCTACCACGCGGATTCCAGGCCGCCCTGGCAGCGGCCGCCCTGTGCACGGCCAGCTGGAGCGGCGCCGCCGCCGCCCAGACCTATGACCTGACCATGGCCGTCATCACTTCGCCCGGCGACGGCTATTCCATCCTCACGGCCTCGGTGCCCGAACGGGTGGCCAAGGCCACGGACGGCAAGGTCAAGGTCACGGTCAGCGATTCGCTCGTGCCGCCGGCGCAAATCGCCACCGCCGTGCGCGAAGGCCGCGTGGACATGAGCGCCGCCCTGCACACCTACCTGGCGGCCGACGAGCCGCGCATGGGCATCTTCAACCTGCCCGGCCTGATCAACAACATCCAGGAATACAAGCAGGTGTGCGACGCCTTCTGGTGCGAGGACACCCGCAAGATCTGGAAGGACAAGTGGAACGCCATCGTCCTGGCCGAAGGCGCGTGGTGCACCCAGCAGCTCTTCTCCAAGGATCCGATCCACAAGGTCGAGGATTTCAAGGGCAAGCGGCTGCGCGTGCACAATCCGCAGACCGCCGAAGTCGTCAACGCGCTGGGCGGCAAGCCGGTCGCAATGCCCACCACGGAGATCTTCCCCGCGCTCGAGCGTGGCGTGATCGACGGCCTGTTCATCTCGACCTGCGTGGGCGGCTCGCTGGAATTCTGGCGCATCGCCAAGAACGTGCAGAACTGGAGCCTCGGCCCGATCAACGGCTGGGCCATCCTGGCCAACCCCGACAGCTGGCAGAAGCTGCCGGCCGACGTGCAGAAGCAGGTCCAGGGCGCGATGGATGCCCTGCAGCAGGAGGCCTTCGGCAATTACGACACCTTCGTCAGCAACGCCCAGCAGGAGATGATGAAGAAGGGCGTGACCTTCTGGGTAGCCCCCGAGGAGGAACGGGCTAAACTAATGCAGCAGCAATATATCGGTCCTTCCTACGAGGCGTGGAACAAGCGCGCCAAGCAGGTCGGGTTCGATGGCCCGGCCTATCTCGATCGCGTGCGCACGACGCTCGGCAAGAGCGCCTCGAACTGATCGCAGGCCGTCCAATGGTGTCCGGTGCGCTCGCACGCACCGGATGCCTTTCCCATTTTGCAATACGAACCGCATGACATCTCCCGCAGCGCCAGAAGGTGAATTCAAGGTCCAGCGTGTCGCTTCCGTACTGCGCCATAGCGTGACCGAGAGCATCCGCAACGCCATCCTGGTTGGCCGGTTCCGCCCGGGCGAACGCCTGCCCGAACGCGAACTCTGCGAAATGACCGGCGTCAGCCGCACCCTGGTGCGCGAAGCGCTGCGCCAGCTCGAATCCGAAGGCCTGATCGTCGTCATTCCGCACCGCGGCCCGGTGGTCGAGCGGCTGTCGCCCGAACAGGCGCGCGGCATCTACCAGGTGCGCGAGGAACTGGAAGGCCTGGCCTGCCAGCTGTTCGCCGAACACGCCACCGAACCCCAGCTCGCCGCCCTGCAGGAGGCCTTCCAGGCGCTCAAGCGCGCCCTCACGCGCGGCACGCCGCTGGAGCAGATCGCCGCCAAGAACGCGTTCTACCAGCAGCTGCTCGACGGGGCCGGCAACGAGGCGCTGACCACCACCCTGCGTCTGCTCAACTCGCGCGTCATGCTGCTGCGCTCGACGTCCATGCAGGCGCCGGGCCGCGCCAAGCACAGCGTGGCCGAGCTGTCGAACCTGCTGCAGGCCCTGGTGGCGCGCGACGGCAAGGCTGCCCGCAAGGCGGGCAGCCTGCACGTGCGCAATGCCGCCAGCGTGGCCATCGCCATCCTGCAGGACTCGCTGGCCGACGCTGCCGCGACGGCCGAGTAAGCCCCGCGCGGCGCGCTCAGCGTGCCGCCGCCCCGAACGGATCGGCCTCGACCGGCGTATCCACCTGGTAAGGCAACGCCTCGGGCAATCCCGACAGGCTGCGCATGACCGGGTAGATCGCGCTGTAATCCTGTCCGCCACGGCCCTGCGCGCGCGCCGCCGTATAGGACTGGAATGCCGCGCTGCCCATCGGTACGCAGGCCCGGCTGCGCGCCGCCAGTTCGAGCGCCAGGCCCAGGTCCTTGTGCGCCAGGTCGACCTGGAAACCCGCCGACAGGTCGCCGCGCAGCACCTTGTTCGGATAGGTGATGTTCATATGCCCCAGGCCGGCGATGGTCCCGCGCATGACCTCCAGGGCCAGCTCGACGCTCAAGCCGCTGGCCTCGGCCAGGGTCAGGGCCTCGGCCGTCAGGGCATTGAGCGAAATACCCATGAAGTTGTTGACCACCTTCACGCGCGAACCGCCGCCCACTTCGCCGCAATCGATGACCTGGTTGCCCATGCACAGCAGCGCATCGCGGGCGCGCGCCTTGTCCTGCGCGCTGCCGCTGGCGAGGATCAGCAGCGTGCCGCGCTGCGCCTCCATGGCGGAGCGGCCGACCGGCGAATCCAGCATGCGCATGCCGCGCTCGGCCAGGCGCTGCGCGATCAGGTCGGTTTCCTGGGGCAGGATGGTGGACATGTTGATGAACAGCGCTCCCGGGCCCATGCCCTGCAGGGCGCCGTCGGCGCCTTCGAGCGCCGCCTGGATATGCGTCGCGGTTGGCAGCATGGCGATGACCAGGGCGGCCCCGGCCGCCGCCTCGCGCGCGCTGGCGGCGCGCTGGCCGCCGGCCTGCGCCAGGGCGTCCAGCGCTTGCGGATTCAGGTCGTAGCCGGTGACGGCATGGCCGCCCTTGACCAGGTTGCAGGCCATGGGCAGGCCCATCGCGCCCAGGCCGAGAAATGCGATCTTGTGTTTCTGCATGATGTCTCCTTGTCGGCCAGCGCATCCAGGCACTGGCCTGTCCTCGCCAACGCGTCAGGCGAAGGCCCCTTCTTTCTCCATCGTCTCCACCACTTCGCGCACCGCCTTCATGGCGTCCAGCGCGGCGGGTACGCCACAGTAGATCGCCGCCTGCAGCACGACCTCGACGATTTCGTCCTTGGTCACCCCATTGTTGATCGCGCCGCGCAGGTGCAGGCGCAGCTCGTTGGGCCGGTTCAAAGCGATCAGCATGGCCAGGTTCAGGAAGCTGCGGGTCTTGCGCTCCAGGCCGGGACGCGTCCAGACTTCGCCCCAGCAATATTCGGTGACCAGCTTCTGCAGGGAAGCCGTGAGGTCATCGGCGCTATTGAGCGATTTATCCACATACGCGTCGCCGACCACCGCGCGGCGAACTGCCAGGCCTTTTTGGAACTGCTCGGTTTGAAACTCAGGCCGTAATGCCATGGTGTGTCTCCATTGAGTGAAAAGCGGCGCGTTGGAACATCCACTTGCTACCGCACGTCGTACTACTATAATACAATCCTATTGTATTTATAAGATCCCAAACGTCATCCAGCCTGGAGGAGACACCTTGAACTGTGCGCCTTTTGACGTGTACGCCATCCGCTACGCGCGCCATAGCGGCCGGATCGCGGCCGACAACTATCTGGGCAAGGTGGATTTCCACGATGCCGAATCCGATCTCGATTACTACGTGTGGGCGCTGCGCCGCGGCGACGAGGTCTATGTGGTGGACACCGGCTTCGCCGAAGACGCGGCGCGCCAGCGCGGCCGCGAGCTGCTGATGCGCCCGGCGCAGGGCCTGGCCCTCATCGGCATCGACGCGACACAGGTGCGCGACGTGATCCTCACCCACCTGCACTACGACCACGCGGGCACGCTGGGCGACTTCCCCGCCGCCACCTTCCATGTGCAGGACGCCGAGCCGGCCTACGCCACCGGGCGCTGCATGTGCCATGGGCCGTTGCGCCACCCCTACGACGTCGAGGACGTGGTCGGGTTCGTGCGCAAGGTCTATGCCGGCCGGGTCAGCTTTCACAACGGCCAGACCGAACTGGCGCCCGGGCTGTCGCTGCACCTGGTCGGCGGCCACACCGGCGGCCTGCAGATCGTGCGCGTCTGGACGCAGCGCGGCTGGGTCGTGCTGGCTTCCGATGCCAGCCATCTCTACGGCAATATCGGCCACGACGCGCCCTTCCCGGCGGTCTACCACGTGGGCGACATGCTGGAGGGCTACCGCACCGTCCGGCGGCTGGCGGACTCCGAGGCGCATATCGTGCCGGGCCATGATCCACAGGTGATGCAGCGCTACCCCGCGCCTTCGCCCGAGCTGCATGGCAAGGTGGTGCGGCTGGACGTCGCTCCCACGCCCGACGGGCTCGTGCCGGAGGCGGCATGAACCCGGCCCGCCCGCTACACGGGCGCTGCGCCCTGATCACCGGCGCCGAGGCCGGACTGGGGCTGGCCATCGCCGATACGCTGGCCCGTTCCGGCGCCGACATCGTGATGCACTGCCTGCAGGCCAACGAAAGCGCCCGCCAGGCGCAAGCCGCCCTGGCGCGCGAGCACGGCGTGCGGGTGCTGCTGCTGCAGGCCGACCTGCGGGACGTGGACCAGATCGAGGCCATGGCGGCCCAGGCGCTGGCCGAGCTGCCGCGCCTGGACATCCTGGTCAACAACGCCGTGGTGCGCCATTTCGAGCCGGCCCATGAACTGCCGCGCGCCCACTGGGACGAGTCGCTGGCCGTCAACCTGTCGGCGGCGTTCCACCTCGCCCGCCTGGCGCTGCCGGGCATGCTGGCGCAGGGCTGGGGCCGCATCATCAATCTGTCGTCGGTCTATGGCGCGGGAGCCGCGGCCAACCGGGTCGGCTACGTCACCACCAAGACCGCCCTGCTGGGACTGACCCGCGCGCTGGCCGTGGAAACCGCCGCCAGCGGCATCACCTGCAACGCCGTCGCGCCGGGAACCGCGCCCACGCCGGCCATCGTCGGCCGCATCGCCGAGATCGCGCGGCGCGACGGCGTCGCGCAGGAACAGGCCGAACGCGAATACCTGGCCGCGCGCCAACCCACCGGCCGCTTCGTCGCCATGGAAAACGTGGCGGCCCTGGTCGCCTTCCTGTGCAGCGATGCCGGACGCGACATCACGGGCGCCACCCTGCCCATCGACGGCGGCTGGACCGCGGCCTAGGCCGCCCCTCTTTCACTTCCCACTCTCTATTCACACCACAGCGAGACACATCATGACGACGGAAAAGCATCTTGGTTTCGTAGGTATCGGCCGCATGGGCACTCCCATCGCCGAACGCCTGCTCGAAGCCGGCTACACCCTGACGGTCTACGACACGCAGGCCCCCGCGCTGCAGGCGCTGGCCGCCAAGGGCGCCCATATCGCCGACTCGCCCAAGGCAGTGGCCGACCGCGCCGAGACCGTGCTGGTATCCCTGCCCACCCCGGACATCGTGCTCGCTGTGGCGCTGGGCGAGGACGGCCTGGCGCGCGGCAGCGCGGTGCGCACGGTCATCGATCTGTCCACCAGCGGCTCGCAGGCCGCGCGCACGCTGGCCGACGGCCTGGCGGCGCAGAACATCGCCAGCATCGACTGCCCGGTCAGCGGCGGCGTCACGGGCGCCAAGCGCGGCACGCTCGCGCTGATGGTTTCCGGTCCGCGCGAGCGCTACGACGCCCTGCACGACATGTTCGGCGTGATCGGCAAGCCGGTCTACGTCGGCGAGCGCGCCGGCATGGCGCAGACCATGAAGGTCATCAACAACCTGATTTCGGTCACCGCGCTGAGCATCACCTCGGAGCTGATGGTGATGGGCGTGAAGGCCGGGCTGGATCCGGACATCATGCTCCAGGTCATCAACTCGGGCTCGGGCCGCACCAACGCCTCGGAAGACAAGATTCCCCGCTTCGTGCTTACCCGCAGCTTCGACTTTGGTTTTGCCATCGGCCTGTCCGCCAAGGACGTGCGCCTGTGCCTCGAGGAAAGCGAACAGCTGGGCGTGCCGCTGCGGGTCGGCGACGCCGCCCGGCGCCTGCTCAACGACGCGCGCGACAAGTTCGGCAATGATGCCGACCTGACCGAAATCATCCGCTACGTCGAAGACAACGCGGGCGTACAGGTGCGCGGCAAAGCCGCCGACGCGGCATGAGCACGGCCGGCGTAGCCGTCATCACGGGCGGCGCAAGCGGCATCGGCGCCGCCTGCGCCCGCCGCTTCGCGGCCCAGGGGATGGCGGTCGCCATCCTGGACGTGGCGCGCGAGGCGGGCGAGGCCCTGGCCGCCGAGCTCGGCGCCCAGGGCGCGCCGGCGCGCTTCTATGCCTGCGACGTGGCCGACGCCGCGGCCGTGCAGGCCTGCGCCGACGCGGTCTCGGCCGAGCTGGGCGAGACCGCGCTGCTGGTCACGTCCGCCGCGCTCATTCCCAATACCGAATCGGTGCTGGACATGGACCTCGCCGAGCATGACCGCATGTGGCGCGTCAACTACCACGGCACGGTGCATGCCTGCCGCAGCTTCGGACGCATTCTGCGCGCGCGCCGCGCGGGCCACATCGTCACCCTCGGCTCCATCAACAGCCGCAACGCACTGCCCTTGCCCGCCTACAACCCGGGCAAGGCCGCGCTGGCGCGCCTGACCGAGCTGCTGGCCCAGGAGCTGGGCCGCCACGGCGTGCGGGTCAACAGCGTGGCGCCGACCTACGTCATGACGCCGGCGCTGCAGGCCCGTATCGACGCCGGCCAGCG
The DNA here is from genome assembly GCF_900636925.1 of Bordetella bronchiseptica. Classification (NCBI taxonomy): domain Bacteria; kingdom Pseudomonadati; phylum Pseudomonadota; class Betaproteobacteria; order Burkholderiales; family Alcaligenaceae; genus Bordetella; species Bordetella bronchiseptica. Next base: position 968,517 of record NZ_LR134326.1, on the reverse strand, counting down.
CGACCTCGCCGCAATGATGTCGGTGCACGCGCTGGATGCGCTGCCCACGCCCGCGGACATCGCCGACGCCGTGGCCTTCCTGTGCTCGCCGCAGGCCCGCCTGATCACCGGCGTGCTGCTGCCGGTGGACGCCGGCTGGGCCAGCGGCGTCAGCTACCGCACCTACGCCGGCGGCATGCCCCCGCAGAGCCACGGCGCCTGACCCCACCCCCATACCAAGACAACGGAGATCCCACATGTCCGGCTCATTCCTGAAAGCCCTGCGGCGCGCGCCCTTGCTGGCGCTGTGCCTGGCCCTGCTGCCGGCCGCCGCGGCCCGCGCCGCCTACCCCGAGCGCCCCGTGCGCGTCATCGTGCCGTTCGCCGCCGGCGGCGGCGCCGACATCGTCGCCCGCCTGGTCTTCAAGGGCGTCAGCGAGCAGCTCGGCCAGCCCTTCATCATCGACAACCGCGGCGGCGCCGGCGGCATCATCGGCACCGACGCGGTCGCCAAGGCCGAGGCCGATGGCTATACCCTGCTGCTGGGCCAGAGCGGCCCCAACGCGATCAACCCCTCGGTGTACAGCAAGCTGCCGTACGACGCGCGCAAGGACTTCGCGCCGGTCACGCAGCTGACCAGCTACCCCTATGTCGTGGCGGTCAAGAACGGCCTGGCGCCGAACAATCTGCGCGAACTGATCGAACTGGCCAAGCGCGAACCCGGCACGCTCACGTTGTCGACCGCCGGCCAGGGCAGCTCCGCGCACCTGGCGGTCGAGCTCTTCATGCGCCAGGCTGGCATCGTCGTCATCCCCGTTCCGTACAAGGGCGCCGGCCCGGCGCTGCTGGACGTGGTCGGCGGCGTGGTCGACATGACCTTCGGTGATGCCGCGTCGGCCTCCAAGCAGGCGCAGGCCGGCAAGATCAAGGCGCTGGCCGTCACAGGCGCGCGGCGCTCGCCCCTGATTCCCGACGTGCCCACGGTGCAGGAAGCCGGGGTGCCGGGCTACGAAGCCTCGGCCTGGCATGCCGTGCTGGCCCCGCGCGGCACGCCGCAACCGGTCATCCAGACGCTGTACACGGCCATCGCCAAGGTGCTCGCCGACCCGCAGCTGAAGGCGCGCCTGGCCCAGGACGGCATCGAAGCCGTGGGCAGCGAGCCGCAGGCATTCGGCCAAGCCTTGAACGCGGAAATCGACAAATGGCAGAAGGTGGTCGAAGACGCGGGCATCAAGCTGGAGTAAGCCGGCCCGCACGGCGCCGGCTCGGCGCCGTGCCTACGCCTTCTCGGGCCAGCGCGCCATCACGGCGGCGACATCGTCCTGGCCCGGCAGCCCGGCCTCGTTGCCCAGGTGCTGGATCTTGTAGGCCGCCGCCGCGCGCGCGAAGCGGAAGTGCTCGCGCCATGGCAGCTGCGGCCGCGCCGCATACGACCACACATAGGCGCCGTGGAACACATCGCCCGCCCCCGAGGTGTCCACCACCGCGCTGGCGGGAATGTCCAGCGCGGGCAGGCGCGACACCGCGCCGGCCTCGTCGTACCACAGCATGCCGCGCTCGCCCTGGGTGACCGCGCCGATGCGGCAGCCGCAATCGCGCAGCCACTCGAGCAAGGCTTCGGCGCTCAGGCCCATCTGCTCGCACAGGCGCTCGGCGCACACCGCCACGTCGATATGCCGCATGAGCTCGGCGGTGTTGCTGCGCAGGCCCCCGCCGTCGAGCGAAGTCAGCACGCCGGCGGCGCGGCAGGCGCGCGCGTAGTGCAGCGCGGCATCCGGCTGGTGGCCGTCCAGGTGCAGGACGCGGTATCCGCCCACTTCGAGCAGCGGAAACGATTGCAGGTAATCGGTGTCGCGGGCGCGCAGGATGGCGCGCTTGCCGTCGCGCGGCATGATGAACGACAGCGATGAGCGCCGTACCGGCCGCGGATGCACGCGCACGCCATGGCTGGCGGCCATGTCGGCGAACATGTGGCCCAGCCAGTCGGGCGCCTGCGGACAGATCAGATCGGGAGCCAGGCCCAGCCGCGCGCAGGCGAACGCGGCGGTGACGGCATTGCCGCCGAACGACACGGCGTAGTCGCGCGCCACGCGCTTGTCGTCGCCGCCGGGCCATTCGTCGGCCAGCAAGGTCACGTCGATATAGGCGTGGCCGACGAACAGCGCCGCCGGCGCGGGACCGGGCGCGGCCATGGCTCAGGCTTCCTGGCCGGCCGGCTCGCCGGCTCGCGCCAGCAGCTGGCGCGCCCGGGCGATCACCGGCGCATCCACCATCTTGCCGTCGAGCATGAAGGTGCCCGCGCCGCTGTCGCGGTGCGCCGCCACCACGCGGCGCGCCCAGTCCAGCTCGGCCAGGGGCGGCAGCAGCGCCTCGTGCACGATGGGCACCTGGGTCGGATGGATGCACAGCATGCCGGCAAAGCCCATGTCGCGCGCCCGCGTGGCGGCCGCCCGCAGGCCGGCCGTGTCCTGGACGCCCGGATGCACGCCGTCGAGCGGCTGCGCCAGGCCGGCCGCGCGGCTGTGCAGCAGCACCTGCACGCGGGCCTGGTCCAGCGCCACGCCGGCCGCCTCGGTGTCGGGCGTCAGGCCGAGATCCAGCGCGTAGTCCAGGCTGCCGAAGGCCAGCCGCGCCACGCCCGGCGTGCCCGCGACGTCGGCCGCGTTGAGCACGCCGCGCGCCGTCTCGATGATGGGCACGATGGGAATGCCGCTTTGCGCCGCATGGCGCACCTGCATCAGGCTCTCGGCCTTGGGCAGCAGGATGCCTCTGACGCCGGGCCGCCCGCGGCACGCTTTCAGGTCGTCATCGTGCCAGGCCGTGGACGCATCGTTGATGCGCACCCACAGGCGCGCGTCGGGATGCGTGCCCAGGAAATCGCACAGCGCTTCGCGCGCGCTGTCCTTGGCCAGATGCTCGACCGCATCCTCGAGATCGACGATCACGGCATCGGCGCCGCTGGCCAGCGCCTTGGGAATACGCTCGGGCCGGCTGGCCGGCACGAACAACGCAGTACGCACGACAGTTTGCATCACACCACCTCGGCTGCACGCAGGCGCGCCACCTCATCGGGCGCGTATCCCAACGATGCTAGCACCGCGGCGGTGTTTTCGCCCACCGCCGGCACGGCATCCATCCGCGCGGCGAACGCGTTGCTGGTGGCCGGCGGCAACAGCGCCGGCAGCGTGCCAGCCGGGCTGTCCACCTCGCGCCAGCGCTGGCGCGCCTGCAATTGGGGGTGTTCCCAGACATCGCGCATCTGGTTGACGCGCGCATTGGCAATCTGGGCCTGCTCCAGCCGCGCCGTCACCTCGCCGATGTCCAGGCGCGCGAAAACCGCCACGATCAAGGCGCGCAGCGCGTCGCGATTGGCCGCGCGGCGGGAATTGCTGGCGTAGCGCTCGTCGTCGGCCAGCTCGGGCTGGCGCAGCACGCGCTCGCAGAAGGCGCGCCATTCGCGCTCGTTCTGCAGGCCGAGCATGATGGTGGCGCCGTCGCCCACCGGGAACGGGCCATAGGGGTAGATGGTGGCGTGCGCGGCGCCCGCGCGCGGCGGCGGCGGCGCGTCGTCGAAGGCGTAATACATCGGATAGCCCATCCACTCGACCGTGCTCTCCAGCATGGAGACGTCGATCCGGCTGCCGACGCCGGTCTTGCCGCGCAGCAGCAAGGCATTGAGAATGCCCGAATAGGCGTACATGCCGGCGGCGATGTCGGAGATGGAGCACCCGGCCTTGACCGGCTCGTCCGGCGTGCCGGTGACCGACACGAAGCCGCTCTCGCTCTGGATGAGCAGGTCGTACGCCTTCTTGTCCTGGTACGGCCCGCCTTGTCCGTAGCCGGAGATATCGCAGACGATCAGGCGGCTGAAACGCGCGTGCAGCTGCTCGAACGACAGCCCCAGCCGGGCGGCCGCGCCCGGCGCGAGGTTCTGCACCAGCACGTCGGCCGACGCCAGCAGGCGTTCCAGCACCTCGTCGGCGCCGGGCCGCTTGAGGTCGAGGGTCAGGCTTTCCTTGGAACGGTTGGTCCACACGAAATGCGACGACAGGCCGCGCACGCGCTCGTCGTAGCCGCGCGCGAAGTCGCCGCTGCCGGGCCGCTCGATCTTGATGACGCGCGCGCCCATGTCGGCCAGCTGGCGGGTGCAGAACGGCGCGGCGATGGCGTGCTCCAGGCTGACGACGGTGATGCCGTCGAGCGGGCGGATGGCGGGCACGTCGCTCATGCCGTGAACCTCAGCTCGCCCTGGTGGGCCAGGGTATCGTCCTGCTGCGCCCACAGGCGCGCCAGGCCCGGCTCGGCCACGGCGCCGGCCACCTCGAACGGACGCGGCGCGATCAGCGGCCGCAGGCCGCGGTAGGACAGGTGGTCCAGACGCGCCCCGGGGTGGGCGCGGCGGAATGCCGCCACCATCATGGTGGCGATCATCGGCCCGTGCACCACCAGCCCGGGATAGCCCTCGACGCCGGTGACATAGGGGTAGTCGTAGTGGATGCGGTGGCCGTTGAAGGTGACGGCGGAATAGCGGAACAGCAGCACTTCCGAGGGCGTCATGGTTTCGCGCCACTGCGCCGCCGGCGCGGGCTCGGTGCCGGCCAGCTTGGGCGGGCTGGGCTGGCGGTAGACGATGTCCTGCTCCTCCAGGATCGCCAGCTCGCCCTCCTGGCGGTATTCGTGCCGCACGGTGACGAACAGCAGCGCGCCGGTGCGGCCGGTCTTCTCCTGGATACTGGCGACCGTGGACAGGCGTTCGGCCGGCACGCCCACGCGCAACGGCTGGCGGAACTCGACCCGGCCGCCGGCCCACATGCGGTTGCGGTCATCGGCCGGCGGCAGGAAACCGCCGCGCGCCGGATGCCCGTCGCGACCCAGGCCGTCCAGGCCCACCGTGCTGATGAAAAACGCCCACTGCCACAGGGGCGGCAGCGGCTGCCCGGCGCCAGGCGCCGGCTCTCCCAGCGTCGCGGCCACGCGGCCCACGGCTATCGGGTCCAGGGAGTCCTGCACGCATTCGGAGCTGCCTATCCAGGCGGCGAGGGAAGTAGCGGTCATCTCGGCGATCCTCGTTGCATCGAATCCGCCAGCATGCCCGCCCCACCGCGCCCGCGCAATTCGTTTTTCCGGTAGGCCGCCTTCGAAAAACCCATACACCTACATGGGTGCCTGTCCCCGCAGGGGGACTGGCACCCACAAATTCCTGGGGTGCCTGTCCCGACATAGGGACTGATATCTGCGACAGGGTGTGCCTGTCCCCGCTGGGACAGGCACACGACCCGCCCCCGTCGGGGCAGGAATCAGGCGACCGCGACCGGAATCTTGCCGATGCGGGCCTGCCACTCCTTCGGGCCGGTGGTGTGCACCGAGGTGCCCTGCGAGTCCACCGCGACGGTCACGGGCATGTCCTTGACGTCGAACTCGTAGATGGCTTCCATGCCCAGGTCCTCGAAAGCCAGGACCTTGGCGTTGCGGATGGCCTTGGACACCAGGTAGGCCGCGCCGCCCACCGCCATCAGGTAGGCCGAGCCGTGCTTGCGGATCGACTCGATGGCGACCGGGCCGCGCTCGGACTTGCCGATCATGGAGATCAGGCCGGTCTGCGCCAGCATCATGTCGGTGAACTTGTCCATGCGGGTCGCCGTGGTGGGACCGGCCGGGCCGACGACTTCGTCGCGCACCGGATCGACCGGGCCGACGTAGTAGATGACGCGGTTGGTGAAGTCCACCGGCAGGCTCTCGCCCTTGGACAGCATGTCCTGGATGCGCTTGTGCGCCGCGTCGCGGCCGGTCAGCATCTTGCCCGACAGCAGCAAGGTCTGGCCCGGTTTCCAGCTGGCGACTTCTTCCTTGGTCAGGGTATCGAGGTCGACCTGCCTGGACTTGTTGTAATCGGGCGCCCAGTGCACTTCCGGCCATTCGGACAGCGACGGCGGATCGAGGCGGGCCGGACCGGAGCCGTCCAGCACGAAATGCGCGTGGCGCGTGGCGGCGCAGTTCGGGATCATCGCCACCGGCTTGGACGCGGCGTGCGTGGGGAAGGTGCTGATCTTGACGTCCAGCACGGTCGTCAGGCCGCCCAGGCCCTGCGCGCCGATGCCCAGGGCGTTGACCTTCTCGTACAGCTCGATGCGCAGCTCTTCCAGCTTGCTCTGCGGGCCGCGCGCCAGCAGCTCGTACATGTCGATGTCTTCCATCAGCGACTGCTTGGCCATCAGCATGGCCTTCTCGGCCGTGCCGCCCACGCCGATGCCGAGCATGCCCGGCGGGCACCAGCCGGCGCCCATGGTCGGCACGGTCTTGAGCACCCAGTCGACCAGCGAATCGCTGGGATTGAGCATGACGAACTTGGACTTGTTTTCCGAGCCGCCGCCCTTGGAGGCCACTTGCACGTCGACGGTGTCGCCCGGCACCAGTTCGACGTGCAGGATACAGGGCGTGTTGTCGCGGGTGTTCTTGCGCGCGAACAGCGGATCGTCCAGCACCGACGCGCGCAGCGGGTTGTCGGGGTTGAGGTAGCCGCGGCGCACGCCTTCGTCACAGAGTTCCTGCAGCGTGCGTTGCGTGTCGAAGCGCACGTTCATGCCGACCTTGAGGAACACGTTGACGATGCCGGTGTCCTGGCACAGCGGGCGCTTGCCCTCGGCGCACATGCGCGAGTTGGTCAGGATCTGCGCCATGGCATCGCGGGCGGCCGGGCTTTCTTCACGCTCGTAGGCGCGCGCCAGGTGACGGATATAGTCCACCGGGTGGTAGTAGCTGATGAACTGGATGCCATCGGCGATGGACTGGATGAAGTCTTCTTCTTTGATGAGGACGGTCATGACGGTATGCGAGGATGGATGAACAATGGGCGCGCGGCGGTCAGGCCCGCCGCGCCATGCGGCCTGTTTTATTTGCCTTGCCAGACAGGCTTGCGCTTCTCGGCGAAGGCGGTGGCGCCTTCCTTGGCGTCGGCCGAGGTGAAGATTTCGGTGACCTGCGGACGCTGGCGGTCGAACATGGTTTCCTGGTCCCAGTCGCCCGATTGCGCGACGATGCTCTTGGCAACCTGCACCGCCAGCGGGCCGTTCTCGACGATGACGCGGGCCAGCGCCAGCGCGCCTTCCAGCGCGCCGCCGGCCGCCGTCAGGCGGTTGACCAGGCCCAGCGCATGGGCGCGCGACGCATCCAGGAAATCGCCCGTCAGGATGATTTCCATGGCGATGTGGTACGGCAGCCGGCGCGGCAGGCGCAGCATGCCGCCGGCGCCCGGCACCAGGCCGCGCTTGACTTCGGGCAGGCCGAACTTGGCATTGTCGGCGGCCACCAGCAGATCGCAGCTCAGGGCCATTTCGCAGCCACCGGCCAGCGCATAGCCCTCGACCGCCGCGATCAGCGGTTTCTTCGGCGGGCGTTCGGTCAGGGCGGCAAAGCCACGCTCGGGTAGCGACGGGCGCTGTCCGGTCCGGGCGAACGCCTTCAAGTCCATGCCGGCCGAGAACGTGCCGCCCGCGCCGGTCAGGATGCCGATACGCACGTCGTCGCGCTCATCGAGCTGGTCCAGCGCGGCGGCCATGGCCTGCGCCGTTTCGAAATTGATGGCGTTCCTGGCTTCGGGACGGTTGACCGTGATGATCTGGATGCCGTCGGCGATTTCCACCTTGACCAGTTCTGACATGCAATGCTCCTTCCGTATGCGCATGGGGCCGGGCCCCGACTTTTATATAAGACTCGACAGACCCGCATCATACGACCATTGCTCCGACCCCCGCTTCAGACTGCGCTGACCTTCACTTGCGAGACGCTTCAAATCTCCGGTACACTTGTACTATCATCAATACAACATATCAGGAGACGAATATGCAGGGATTGCAACGCCTGGCCGCCGGCTGCGCACTGTTTGGCGCGCTGGCCCTGCCGCTGGCGCCGGCCTCGGCGCAGAACAATGCCATCAAGCTGGTCGTGGGCGCCCCGCCCGGAGGCACCACCGACACCGTCGCGCGCAGCATCGCCCAGCACATGGCGCAGGACCTCAAGCGCACCGTGCTGGTCGAGAACAAGCCCGGCGCGGGCGGCAACATCGCGGCCGACTATGTCGCCAAGGGCAAGGCCGACGGCAGCACCCTGCTGGTCACCTTCACCAGTTTCTCGATCAACGCCAGCCTGTACCGCAACCTGCCGTTCGACCCGGTGCGCGACTTCACGCCCATCAGCATGCTGGCCAACGTGCCCAGCGTGCTGGTCACGCGCAAGGACTTCCCGGCCCGGACCATGCCGGAGTTCGTTTCGCTGGTGCAGGCCAGTCCGGGCAAGTACACCATGGCGCTGGGCGCCATCGGCTCCTCGCTGCACATGGCCGGCGAGCGCATGAAGATGATGGCGGGGCTGGACATCCTCAACGTGCCGTACAAGGGCACGTCGCCGGCCATCACCGACCTGCTCGGCGGCCAGGTGGACATGATGGTCGCCAGCTCGCTCAACGCCCTGCCGCACATCAAGAGCGGCGCGCTCAAGGCGCTGGGCGTCACCAGCCCGCAGCCGCTGCCGCAATTCCCCGGCGTGCCGCCCATCGGCGATACCATCAAGGGTTTCGAATCCAACGCATGGTTCGCCCTGTTCGGCCCGGCCGGCCTGCCGCCCGAGACGGTCGCGGCGCTGAACGCCGCCGCCCGCAAGGCGGTCGACACGCCCGAGTTCCGCAAGCTGCTCGAAGGCGAGGCGGCCACCGCGGTCAGCAGCAGCCCGCAGGAACTGGACGAATTCGTGCGCAAGGACATCGAACGCTACGCCGAACTCGTCAAGTTCACCGGCGCCACGGTGGACTGAACCCAACCGACTGGAGCCCCCGTGCCCGACAGCCCCTTGCCCCTGTATCACAAGGTCTATCTGCTGCTGAAGCAGCGCCTGCAATCGGGCGGCTTCGCCCTGAACGCGGCGATGCCCGGCGAGAACGCGCTGGCGGCCGAATACGGCGTCTCGCGCCTGACGATACGGCGCTCGCTCGAGGCGCTGGAGTCCGAAGGCCTGATCGAGCGCCGCCAGGGGCGGGGCACTTTCGCCGCCGAGGGCGCGATCCTGTCGGCGCCGCAGCACAGCGCCGACATCGACACGCTGATGGCGCACCTGGCCCGCATGGGCATGCATACCCAGGTGAACCTGCTCGAACTCGACACCGTGCCGGCCACCCCGCAGGTGGCGGCGCAGCTCGAACTGCCGGCCGGCGCGCCGGTACAGCGGGCGGTGCGGGTACGCAGCCACCAGGGCCTGCCGTTTTCGTACCTGGTCACGTACGTGCCGGGCGAAATCGGCCAGCGCATCCGCCGCGAGGACCTGGGCGCCAAGCCCCTGCTGGCGATCTTCCGCGACCTGGGCGTGCGCGTGGCGCGCGCCCAGCAATCGATCTCGGCGGTGCTGGCCGAGCCCGGCACGGCCGGCGCGCTGGACGTGCCGGTCGGCTCGGCCCTGCTCAGCCTGCAACGCCTGGTGCGCGACGACGCCGGCCGGCCGGTGGAATGGCTGCATGCCCTGTACCGGCCCGACCGCTACGAATACCGCCTGGATATGCAGGCCCACGATACGCCGGGCCAGCCTACCTGGCTGCCCGCCGGCGCGCCGCGGCGCGCCTGACCGAAACCTCCCAGACGCCCTCATGCCTGCCCAGACGCTAGCCCAGAAACTGCTGGCCGCCGCCGCCGGCCGCGACGCCGTGCGCGTCGGCGAGATCGTGACCTGCAAGGTCGACCTGGCCATGTTCCACGATTCCAGCGGCCCGCGCCGCCTGCAGCCCATGCTCGAAGAGCTGGGCACCGGCCTGTGGGACCGCTCCCGCATCGTGCTGGTCATGGACCATTACGTGCCCGAGTCCGATGACGAATCGCGCCGCATCGTGCGCATCGCCCGCGATTGGGCGCGCGAACAGGCCCTGCCGCACGTGTACGACTCGCTGGGCATCTGCCACGTGGTGGTGCCGGAACACGGCCATGTGCGCCCCGGCATGTTCTGCGTGGGCGGCGACTCCCATTCGCCCACCGGCGGCGCCTTCGGCGCCTATATGTTCGGCGTGGGCAGCACCGAGATGCTGGGCGTGGTCAGCAGCGGCGAAATCTGGATGCGCGTGCCCGACACGCTGATGATGCACTGGCGCGGCCGGCTGCGCCCGGGCGTCATGGCCAAGGACATGATGCTGTACATGATAGGCCTGCACGGCATGAACGGCGGGCGCTACCAGGCCGTGGAGTTCTGCGGCGAAGCGGTGCGCGCCCTGTCCATGCAGGAACGCATGACGCTGTCGAACATGTCGGCCGAACTGGGCGCCCAGGCCGGCCTGATCGCGCCCGACCGGACCACTGCGCAGTACCTGCGCCAGGCCGGCGCGCCCGAGCCCGATACCGCGCGCTGGCAGTCCGACCCGGATGCGCCCGCCCAATGGCACGAGTACGACGCCGACAGCCTGCCGCCCTACGTGGCGGCGCCGCACAGTCCGGCCAACGCCGCCCCGGTCCAGGCATACGCCGACACCGCCGTGCAGGTGGCCTATATCGGCGCGTGCACCGGCGCCAAGCTGGACGATCTGCGCGCGGCCGCGCAGGTCTTGCGCGGCCGCCGCGTGGCCCCGGGCGTCAGCCTGCTGGTGGCCCCGGCCAGCCAGCGCGACCAGGCGCGCGCGCAGGACGAAGGCGTGCTGCCGGCGCTGGTCGAGGCCGGCGCGACGGTGCTGCCCACCACCTGCGGCGCCTGTTCCGGCTACGGCGGCTCCATCCCGGACGGCGCCAATGTGATTTCCACCACGGCCCGCAACTTCAAGGGCCGCATGGGCGCGGCCAGCGCCCGGGTCTACCTGGCGTCCCCGTACACCGTGGCGGCCTCGGCCCTGGCCGGCCGCATCGCCGACCCGCGCGAGGTCCTGTCATGAGCGAAACGCACCAAGCCTGGCGCGTGGGCGACGACGTCGATACCGACCAGCTCGCCCCGGGCGCCTATATGAAACTCGGCATCGCCGATATCGCGCGCCATTGCCTCGAAGGCGTACGCCCCGACTTCGCCGGCGGCGTGCGGCCGGGCGACGTGCTGGTGGCCGGACGCAATTTCGGCATCGGCTCCTCGCGCGAGCAGGCCGCCGCCGCCCTGGTGCAACTGGGCCTGCGCGCGGTCATCGCGCCCAGCTACAGCGGCCTGTATTTCCGCAACGCCTTCAACGTGGGCCTGCTGCTGCTGACCTGCGAACGCGCCGGCGAGATCGCCGAGGGCGAACGGATCCGCATCGACCTGCCCAACCAGCGCGTGCTGCGCGCCGACGGCACGCCCCTGCCCTGCGAGCCCGTGCCCGCCTTCCTGCTCGACATGGTGCAGGCGGGCGGCCTGCTCATGCAATTGAAGCGGCGGCTGGCCGACGGCTCGCTGCCGCGTTACCCGATGAAAGCCTGATGACCCCTGCATCCCTGAAACACAAGCTGGCCGCCGGCCAGACCCTGCTGGCCCCCGGCGTCTACGATGCGCTGTCGGCGCTGATCGCCGAACAGGCCGGCTTCGACGCCGTCTACCTGTCGGGCGCCTCGATCGCCTACACCCGCCTGGGCCGCTCCGACGTCGGCCTGACCACCTACAGCGAAGTCGAGGACGTGCTGGCGCGCATCACCGAGCGCGTGCGCTGCCCGGTGATCGTCGACGCCGACACCGGCTTCGGCAACGCCCTCAATGTGCAGCGCACCGTGCGCGGCTTCGAGCGCGCCGGCGCCGCGATGATCCAGCTGGAAGACCAGGACTTTCCCAAGCGCTGCGGGCACCTGGCGGGTAAATCGCTGGTCCCGGCCGACGAGATGTGCGGCAAGCTGCGCGCCGCCCTGGATGCCCGCGCCAGCGACGGCACGCTGATCCTGGCCCGCACCGACGCGGTCGCGGTCGAGGGCATCGACGCCGCGTTCGAGCGGGCCGAACGCTACCTGGAATGCGGCGTGGACGCCCTCTTCATCGAGGCGCTGCGCTCGCCGCAGCAGCTCGACGCCGCCTGCGCCCGCTTCGCCGCGCGGGTGCCGCTGCTGGCCAATATGGTGGAAGGCGGCCAGACGCCCGTCGAAAGCGCCCAGGCGCTGGCCGAGCGCGGCTTTCGCATCGTGATTTTCCCGGGCGGCACGGCGCGCGCCGTATCGCATGCGCTGCAGGACTATTACGGCAGCCTGCGCGAGCACGGCACCACCGCCCCCTGGCGCGCGCGCATGCTGGACTTCGACCAGCTCAACGCGCTGATCGGCACCCCCGCCCTGCTGGAGACGGCCGAGCGCTACCGCTAGCGCGGCGCCTGGCCGCGCGGCAGCCAGTGCCAGAACACGGCGGCGGCGGCCAGGCCCACCCCGCCCATGGCCGCCACCCCGGCGGCCAGCGACACCAGCGCGGTGATGCCGGACAGCGCCACCGGCCCCAGGCTGCCGCCCAGGTCGGACATCAGGCGCCACAGGCCCAGGAACTCGGTACGCCCGGACGCAGGCGCCGCGTCGGCGCCCAGCGTCATGACAATGCCCGAGCCAATGCCGTTGCCCATGCCCAGCATCATCGCCACGATCACGAAACCGGCCACGCCGCTGGTCAGCGAGGTGCCGATCAGGGCGCAGCCCATCAGCAGCGTCGAGGGCACCGCCACCCACAGCCGCCCGCGCCGGTCCATCAGCATGCCTGCCGGATAGAACACCGACATGTCGATCGCCGCCACCAGGCCATAAATGAGCGAGGTGGTCGCCGGGTTGACGCCCAGGTGGTCGGCCCACAGCGGGATCACCACCTGCCGGGACGCGCGCACCGCGCTGACCAGCAGGATGCCCAGCCCCAGCGTCAGGTATACCTGGCGATGCGCGCGCGCCACGTCCAGCAGCCGCGGCCGGGCGACGGCCGCCTCGCCGCGGCGCCGCGGCGGCGCCATGTCGGGCGCGAACCACGCAATCAGGCCGGCCCCGGTCATGGCCACGGCCGCCACCCAGTACGCGCCCTGCAGGCCCATGAAGTGGATCAGCGCCGCGCCGGCGAACGGCCCGGCGAACACGCCGATGCGCATGGTGCCGGCCAGCGTGGACAGGGCGCGCGCGCGCATGTAGGCGGGCACGGCGTCGATCATGTAGCCCTGCCGCGCCAGCAGGAAGACCGAGGACGCCATGCCGACCATGAACACGCCGGTCGCCAGCATCCACAGCGTGCCGGCGAAGATGCACAGCAGCAGCGCCACCACGCTGAGCGCCGCCGCGCCCACCATGGAGCGCCGCTCGCCGTGGCGCGAGGTGAACATCGCGGCGGGGATGTTGCTGACCAGCGAACCGATGCCGACCAGGCCCACGATCAGGCCCGAGGTAGCCAGCGAAGCGCCCAGTTCCCGTGCGGTAAGCGCCACCACGGGCAGGATGGCGCCATTGCTCACGCCATAGAGGATGGAGGGGCCGAAGGCGGGAACGGCAATGTCTTTGAGGCTGAACGAAGCGTCGTGGTCGGACACGATGGGAACAGGAAGTGGGGGCCGACCTGTATTCTAGGACCTGTCCCGCATGGGGACCGACATTCGCGGCAGCGTGTGCCTGTCCCCGGACGGGCGCTGACATCCGCGGCGCGGTGTGCCTGTCCCCACTGGGACAGGCACACCGTCGTGCGGCACGGCGAACGGCGGCCGCTCCGCGGACGGCCAAAAAGGGACGTGTCCGCCGTCTGCGCCAAGGCCAGTTAAAATGGCGGGTTTTCCACGCTGCCGGCTGGCGCGCGGCCTGCCGCGCCCCGACTTCCTTACCCCTATGCTCACCTTCCAGCAAATCATCCTCACGCTCCAGGACTATTGGGACAAACAAGGCTGCGCCCTGCTGCAGCCGTACGACATGGAAGTCGGCGCCGGCACCTCGCACACGGCCACCTTCCTGCGCGCCATCGGCCCCGAGCCGTGGCGCGCCGCCTACGTGCAGCCTTCGCGCCGCCCCAAGGACGGCCGCTACGGCGAAAACCCGAACCGCCTGCAGCACTACTACCAGTACCAGGTCGTGCTCAAGCCCGCGCCGCCCGAAATCCTCGACCTCTACATCGGCTCGCTCAAGGCGCTGGGCATCGACCCCACGCAACACGACATCCGCTTCGTCGAGGACGACTGGGAAAACCCCACGCTGGGCGCCTGGGGCCTGGGCTGGGAAGTCTGGCTCAACGGCATGGAAGTCACCCAGTTCACCTACTTCCAGCAAGTCGGCGGCCTGGACTGCACGCCCACGACCGGCGAGATCACCTACGGCCTGGAACGCCTGGCGATGTACCTGCAGGACGTCGAAAGCGTCTACGACCTGGTCTGGACCGAAGGCGCCAACGGCAACCGCGTCTACTACCGCGACGTGTTCCACCAGAACGAGGTCGAGCAATCGACCTACAACTTCGAGCACGCGTCGGCCGACATGCTGTTTGCGCACTTCAACGATTACGAAGCCGAGGCCAAGCGCCTGATGGACGTGCCGCTGGCCCTGCCGGCCTACGAGGCGGCGCTGAAGGCTGCCCACACTTTCAACATGCTGGATGCGCGCGGCGCGATCAGCGTGACCGAGCGCGCCGCCTACATCGGCCGCATCCGCAACCTGTCGCGCGCCGTCGCGCAGGCCTACTACGACTCCCGCGAACGACTGGGCTTCCCCATGCTTGCCGGCCGCAAGGCCGCCGGGGAGGCAGCCTGACATGACCACCGATATCCGCCCCCTGCTGGTTGAACTGTTTACCGAAGAACTGCCGCCCAAGGCCTTGCAGAAGCTGGGCCAGGCGTTCGCCGAAGGCGTGCGCGCCACCCTGGCGCGCCACCATCTGCTGGCCGACGGCTGCGCGGTCGAGCCTTTCGCCACGCCGCGCCGGCTGGCGGTGCGCCTGTCGGCCGTGCTGGCCCAGGCCCCCGAGCAGGCCTACGCCGAGAAACTGATGCCGGTGAAGGTCGGCCTGGACGCCAACGGACAGCCCACCGCCGCGCTGGCCAAGAAGCTGGCCGCCAAGGGCCTGGAAGGCCTGGATCCGGCCACGCTGGAACGCGAGTCCGATGGCAAGCAGGAATACCTGGTGGCGCGCGGCACGGCCGCCGGCGCGCAACTGGCCGTCGGGCTGCAGGAGGGGCTGGACGCCGCCATCGACGGCCTGCCCATTCCCAAGGTGATGCGCTACCAGTTGGCCGACGGCCAGACCACCGTCAAGTTCGTGCGCCCGGCGCACGGGCTGGTGGCCCTGTTCGGCGCCGACATCGTGCCGATCGCGGCGCTGGGCCTGCAGGCCGGCCGCGCCACGCAGGGGCACCGCTTCCAGAGCAACGGCGCCATCGAGCTCGCCACGGCCCAAGGCTACGAGGCCGACCTGGCCGAGCGCGGCCGCGTCATTGCCTCGTTCGAGGCGCGCCGCGCCGAGATTTCGCGCCTGCTCGACGAGCACGCGCAACGGCTGGGCGCCACGCTGGGCGACGACCCCGAAGTCACGGCCCTGCTGGACGAAGTGACCGCCCTGGTCGAACACCCCACGGTCTATGTCGGGCAGTTCGAGGAACAGTTCCTGCAAGTGC
The DNA here is from genome assembly GCF_900636925.1 of Bordetella bronchiseptica. NCBI lineage: Bacteria > Pseudomonadati > Pseudomonadota > Betaproteobacteria > Burkholderiales > Alcaligenaceae > Bordetella > Bordetella bronchiseptica. The sequence goes on along the minus strand of NZ_LR134326.1, from coordinate 953,024 downwards.
CGCAGGAGTGCCTGATCCTGACCATGCGGCTGAACCAGAAGTACTTCCCGCTGTTCGACCCGGCCAGCGGCAAGCTGACGCACCGCTTCCTGATCGTCAGCAACATGCAGGTGGCCGACCCGGCCAACATCGTCGAAGGCAACCAGCGCGTGGTGCGTCCGCGCCTGGCCGACGCCCAGTTCTTCTTCGAGACCGACCGCAAGACCCCGCTGGCCGCGCGCGTCGAGCAGCTGGGCAGCATCGTCTACCACAACAAGCTGGGCACCCAGCTCGAACGCGTCGAGCGCGTGCGCGCCATCGCGCGCGGCATCGCCACGGCGCTGGGCGGCGACGCCGCCCATTGCGACCGCGCCGCGCTGCTGGCCAAGGCCGACCTGGGCTCGAACATGGTGGGCGAGTTCCCCGAGCTGCAGGGCATCATGGGCGCCTACTACGCCCAGGGCGACGGCGAGCCCGCCGACGTGGTCACCGCCCTGCGCACGCAATACCGCAACCGCTATGACGCGCCGGTCGACGCCGCCACGCTGACCGCGGCCACGCTGTTCATCGCCGAGCGCATCGAAACCCTGGTCGGCATCTGGAGCATCGGCCTGGCGCCCACCGGCGAGCGCGACCCGTTCGGCCTGCGCCGCGCCGCGCTGGGCCTGATCAGCGCCTTCGAGCAACTGGCCGCCGGCGGCTGGCTGAAGGTCAGCGAAGACGGCCCGCTGTCGCTGGACGGCCTGCTGGCGCTGGCCGCGCAGGCCTTCCCGGACGGCAAGATCGGCGCCGACACCCTGGCCGAGGTGCGCGCCTTCATCTACGAACGCTACCGCAACCAGCTGATCGGCGAACACGACCGCAACGCGGTCGAGGCCGTCATCGCGCTGGCGCCGCCGCTGCACCAGGTGGCCGCACGCGTACGCGCGGTGGCCGCCTTCGCGCAACTGCCGGCGGCGGCCAGTCTGGCCGCGGCCAACAAGCGCATCGGCAACCTGCTCAAGAAGGCCGAAGGGGAAATCGGCGCGGTCGATGCCGCGCTGCTGCAGGACCCGGCCGAAAAGGCACTGGCCGAGGCCGTGGCGCAACTGCGGCCGCAAGCCCGGGCCCAGCTGCAGGCGGGCGATTTCGCCGCCAGCCTGGCCACGCTGGCGCAAGCGCGCGAGCCGGTGGACGCCTTCTTCGCCGATGTCATGGTGATGGCCGACGACGCGGCGCTGCGCGCCAACCGCCTGGCGCTGCTGGGCCAACTGCACGGCCTCATGAACCAGGTGGCCGACATTTCCAGGCTGGCCCAGTGAAACTGATCATTCTCGACCGTGACGGCGTGGTCAACCAGGACAGCGATGCCTTCGTCAAATCGCCGGACGAATGGATCGCGCTGCCTGGCAGCCTGCAGGCCATCGCGCGCCTGACGCAGGCCGACTGGACGGTGGTGCTGGCCACCAACCAGTCGGGGCTTGCGCGCGGGCTGTTCGACACGGCCACGCTCAACGCCATCCACGACAAGATGCACCGCGCGCTGGCGCAGATGGGCGGTGTCGTCGACGCCATTTTCATGTGCCCCCACGGGCCGGACGACGGCTGTGCGTGCCGCAAGCCGCTGCCGGGCATGTATCGCGACATCGCGCGCCGCTACGACGTCGACCTGGCCGGCGTGCCGGCGGTGGGCGACTCGCTGCGCGACCTGCAGGCGGCCGCGCAGGCAGGCTGTGCGCCGTGGCTGGTGCAGACCGGCAACGGCCGCAAGACGCTGGCGCAGGGCGGCCTGCCCGAAGGCACGCGCGTATGCGAGGACCTGGCCGCGGTGGCCGAGCAACTGCTGCAGGAGGCCTGATCCATGGCCTGGCTGCGTTCGGCGCTGTATGCACTGTTCCTGATCGTCACCGTCATTCCCTATGCGTTCGCCTGCATCCTGTGGGCGCCGCTGCCGCTGCACTGGCGCTATCGCCTGACCGTGGGCTGGCCGCGCCTGGCCATCTGGGGCGCGCGCGTGATCTGCGGCATCCGCTGGCGCATCAAGGGCGCCGAGAACCTGCCCGACGGTCCCGCCATCCTGCTCTCCAAGCACCAGTCCGCCTGGGAGACGCTGTTCTTCCCGGCCCACATGCCGCGCGAAGTGTGCTTCGTCTACAAGAAAGAACTGCACATGGTGCCGTTCTTCGGCTGGGGCCTGGCGCTGCTGCGCATGATCCCCATCGATCGCGCCAAGGGCCGTGACGCCTTCGAGCAGGTCGTGCGCCAGGGCCAGGTGCGCCTGGACGAAGGCCGCTGGCCGCTGCTGTTTCCCGAGGGCACGCGCGTGCCGCCCGGAAAGACCGGCCGCTTCAAGATGGGCGGCGCGCTGCTGGCTTCGCGCACCGGCGCGCGCATCATCCCGGTGGCGCACAACGCCGGCGAATGCTGGCGCCGCAATGCCTTCGTCAAGCGCCCCGGCCTGATTACCGTCTCGATCGGCCCCGCGATAGAATCGCAGGACGTCGCCCCTGAAGTCCTCAACGCCAAAGTACAGGCCTGGATCGAAGGCGAGATGCGTGTTCTCAATCCCGAAAGGTATGGCCAAGCCTGATCAGCTGGAACTGCTGTTCGACGTCGCGCCGCCGGCGGATCCGGCCAGCGCGGCGCCGCCGGGCGCGCCGCCGCGCAAGACGCCCAAGGCCCGGCCGGCGCCGCCCGCGCCGGCCGCCATCGCCACCCCGTGCCCCGATCCGCTGCCGCCCGGCGCGCGCTGGCGCGAAGTCCATACCGAACAACAACCCATCGGCTTCGTGCTGCTGCGCTCGCGCCGCCGCAGCATCGGCTTCGTGGTGGCCGACGACGGGCTGCGCGTCACCGCGCCCAACTGGGTCACGCTGGGACAGATCGATGATGCCGTGCGCGAGAAGGCGCGCTGGATCCTTGCCAAGCTGCGCGACTGGCACGCCCGCAAGGAACAACTGGCCATGGCGCACACGCGCTGGCAGGCCGGCGGCGAACTGCCCTACCTGGGCAAGCGCATCGTTCTCGGCCTGGGCGCCGAACGCCGCCAGGCTTGCCTGTCGGGCGATGCCGACGCGCCCTGCGACGGCGACACCCTGTGGCTGGCGCTGCCCGTCGATGCCGACCAGGCGCGCATCCGCGACGCCGCCCAGGCATGGCTGCAACAGCGCGCCGGAGCCTGGTTCGGCGCCCGCCTGGCGCACTTCCTGCAGCTCACCGGCCTGCGCATCCGGCGCTGGCGGCTGTCCTCGGCCGCCACCCGCTGGGGCTCGTGCACCAGCGACGGCAACATCATGCTCAACTGGCGCCTGATCCACTTCGCGCCGGCCATCATCGATTACGTCATCGCCCACGAACTGGCCCATCTGCGCGAGATGAACCACAGCCAGGACTTCTGGACCGAAGTCGGCCATATCCTGCCCGGCTTCGAGGACGCCAAGAACGTACTGCGGCGCCACGATCCCGCCACCCTGCCGCAGTTCTGAGCCCGCGCCGGCTGGCGCGGCCGATTTGCTACGATGACGCCCTGGACGTTTTACCCATGAGGAGTTCATCATGCGCCTGTTGCATACCATGCTGCGCGTCGGCAACCTGGATAAATCCATCGATTTCTATACCAGCGTGCTGGGCATGCGCGAACTGCGCCGCAAAGACTACCCGGATGGCCGCTTCACCCTGGCCTTTGTCGGCTACCAGGACGAAAGCGAAGCCGCCGCCATCGAGCTGACCCACAACTGGGACACCGAGAAATACGACCTGGGCACCGGCTACGGCCACATCGCCATCGAAGTCGACAATGCCTACGAGGCCTGTGACAAGGTCAAGGAAAAAGGCGGCAAGGTCACCCGCGAGGCCGGCCCCATGAAGCACGGCACCACTGTCATCGCCTTCGTCGAGGATCCGGACGGCTACAAGATCGAGTTCATCCAGAAAAAGGGTCGCAACGACTGAGGCCCCGCCATGATCCACGCCATACTCAAGATGGGCGACCCGCGCCTGCTGCGCGTGGCCGCGCCGGTCGAGCGCTACGACACGCCCGAACTGCGCGCGCTGATCGACGACATGTTCGAAACCATGGCGCACGCCCAGGGCGTGGGCCTGGCCGCGCCGCAGATCGGCGTGGATCTGCAGCTGGTGATCTTCGGGTTCGAGCGCAACGACCGCTACCCGGACGCGCCGGCCGTGCCGCGCACCATCCTGTGCAACCCGGTCATCGAACCGCTATCGGACGAGATGGAAGACGGCTGGGAAGGCTGCCTGTCGGTACCCGGCCTGCGCGGCCTGGTGCCGCGCTACCGCCATATCCGCTACAGCGGCTACGACCCCGCCGGCCAGCGCATCGAACGCGAAGCCGAAGGCTTCCACGCCCGGGTGGTGCAGCACGAATGCGACCACCTCATCGGCCGGCTCTACCCCACCCGTATCCGCGACCTGACCAAGTTCGGCTACACCGAGGTGCTGTTTCCGGAGATGGACCCGAACGCCGACTGATCCAGGCGCCTGTCCCCGCGGGGACGGATACCGTCTTGGCCGTCAAACCGCAGTGTGCCTGTCCCAGCGGGGACAGGCACACTGGCCGCAGTTGGGACAGGCACCCACGCACCCGGAGCCTGCGCCCGCTACCGCCCGCGGCCGGTCAGCTCCTGCGGCGCGAAATCATCGACCGCCAGCACGCCCGCCACCGCCGCCTCGGCGGCCTCGATCTCGGCCGCCTGCTCGGGCGTCAGCGCGCCGCCGCGCAGCGCGTCGCGCCAATCCGGCACGCCTTCGCGCCGCAGGCGGTCCAGCAGGGGCTGCACCGCCGTCGCCAGGGCAAAGGCGCGCTCCAGGCGGCCTAGCGGATCGTCGCCATCGCGCTGCAGGTCGGCCGCCAGCCGGTCGTGCGTGCGCGACGGCGACAGCAGCAAGGCCGCGCATTCGCGCGTCAGCGCATCCGAGGGGCCGCGCGCCAGCCGCACGGGCAGGATCAGCGCGCGCACCAGCCATGCCAAGGGCCGGTTGGGCAGGTTGGACAGCACCTGGTCGATACGGGTCTCGATGCGATGCCGGCCATCCTCCATGCACCAGCGCACCAGGGCAAGGTCGCCATGGCAGCGCCCCTCGTCCTCCCAGCGCTTGAGCACCGCCGACAGCAGATACAGTTCGGACAGGATGTCGCCCAGGCGCGCCGAAATCATTTCGCGGCGCTTGAGCGCTCCGCCCAGCGCGCCCAGCGCCACATCGGCCAGCAGCGCGAACGCCGCCGCGTAGCGGCTGAGCTGGCGGTAATGGATCGCCGTGGGTCCGCTGACCGGCGCGCGCGCCAGCAGCCCGCCGGTCCAGGCCCGGCCCCAGGCCCGCAAGGTGTTGGCGCCGGCGTGGCCCAGATGCTTCCAGAACAGGCCATGGAAGGCCTCCAGGCCGCGCTGGGTGTCCTGGTCGCCCAGGGCCAGCACCTCGCCCATCAGGTACGGGTGGGCGCGGATCGCTCCCTGGCCGAATACGATCAGGCAGCGCGTCAGGATATTGGCGCCCTCGACCGTGATGGCGATGGGCACCGCGCGATACAGATTGCCGAGATAGTTCGACGGACCGTCGATCACCGCCTTGCCGGCGTGCACGTCCATCGCGTCGTCGACCGACTCGCGCATGCGCTCGGTGGCGTGGTATTTCATGATGGCGGAGATCACCGCCGGCTTGTGCCCCTGGTTCAGCGCCGCGCAGGTCAGGCGGCGCGCGGCCTCGACCAGATAGGCGTTGCCCGCCAGCCGCGCCAGCTTCTCCTGCACGCCCTCGAACTGGCCGACCGGGATGCCGAACTGGCGGCGGATACGCGCGTACATGCCGGTGGCGCGCGCGCTGACCACGGCCGCCGCGGCCGACAGCGACGGCAGCGAGATGCCGCGGCCGGCGGCCAGCGCGCTCATCAGCATCTGCCAGCCCTGGCCGGCGCGCGCCGGTCCGCCGATCAGGGCCTCGATCGGCACGAAGACATCGCGGCCGCGGTTGGGGCCGTTCTGGAATACCTGCATGGCCGGCAGATGGCGCCGGCCGATTTCCACGCCGGGCGCCTCGGTGGGCACCAGCGCCACCGAAATGCCGATATCGGCCGGACCGCCCAGCAGGCCCTCGGGGTCGGACAGCTTGAACGCCAGGCCCAGCACCGTGGCCACCGGCCCCAGCGTGATGTAGCGCTTGTGCCAGTTCAGGCGTATGCCCAGCATCTCGCGTCCATCCACCACCTGGCGGCACACCACGCCGGTGTCGGTCATGGAGGCCGCGTCCGAGCCGGCCTCGGGGCTGGTCAGGCCGAAGCACGGCACCTCGGTGCCGTCGGCCAGGCGCGGCAGCCAGAATTCGCGCTGCTCGGGCGTGCCGAACTGCAGCAGCAGCTCGCCCGGTCCGAGCGAATTCGGCACCATCACGGTCACCCCCGCCGTGATCGAATAAGCCGAAATGCGCCGCACCACCTCCGAATGCGCATACGGAGAAAAGCCCAGGCCGCCGTATTGCTCGGGAATGATCATGCCGAAAAAGCGCTGCGATTTCATGAACTGCCAGACCGGCTCGGGCAGATCGCGGCGCGACCAGGTGATGTCCCATTCGTCCAGCATGGCGCACAGCTGCGCCACCGGGCCATCGATGAAGCGCTGCTCGGCGGCCGTCAGCTCGGCCGGCGGCACATCCAGCAGCTTGCGCCAATCGGGATTGCCGGTGAACAGGTCGGCGTCCCACCAGACATCGCCGGCCTCGATGGCCTCGCGTTCGGTGTCCGACATGCCGGGCATGGCCTTGCGCGCCCAGCGAAATGCGGGTTCGGTGATACGCCTGCGGCGCCAAGCGTTGAAATCCATGCGCAATTCCTTTTCGTATCGATGCCTCTGCGACCCAAGTTACCAGAATTGACCGGGTGCGGCCAATGCCGCGCCAGTCTGCGACAATGAGCGGCGCCGCGCCGCGGCGCCCTGTCCCGTCCGCCTCACCGCGCACCCGCTCATGCTGAACAAGCTCTGGCTCGCCTTCTTCCTGACCGCCGCCGCCGCGGCCCTGTACCGCTGGCTGGGCCTGGGCGAACCCGACGTCTTCCAGGCCATGGTGGTCTCGCTGTTCGACATGGCGCGCGTGTCGGTGGAAGTGATGGTGCTGCTGTTCGGCACGCTCACCCTGTGGCTGGGCTTTCTGCGCATCGCCGAAGCCGCCGGGCTGGTCGAGCGGCTGGCCAGCCTGCTGGGGCCCCTGTTCGCGCGCCTGATGCCCGAGGTCCCGCGCGGGCATCCCGCCATCGGCCTCATCACGCTGAACTTCGCCGCCAATGGCCTGGGGCTGGACAACGCCGCCACGCCGATCGGCCTGCGCGCCATGCGCGAGCTGCAGTCGCTCAATCCCAATCCCGATACGGCCAGCAATGCGCAGATCCTGTTCCTGGTGCTCAACGCATCGTCGCTCACCCTGCTGCCGGTCACGCTGTTCATGTTCCGCGCCCAGCAGGGCGCGGCCGATCCGACGCTGATCTTCCTGCCCATCCTGCTGGCCACCAGCGCCTCGACGCTGGCCGGCCTGCTGGCCGTCGCGTTCTGCCAGCGCCTGCGCCTGCACGACCCGGTGGTGCTGGCATGGCTGGGCAGCGCCGCGCTGGCCTTGGGCGCGTTCATGGTGATGCTGGCCGGCATGTCGGCCGCCGCGATCGCCGCGCTGTCCTCGCTGCTGGGCAACCTGACGCTGTTCGCGGTGCTGCTGGCGTTCCTGGTGGCGGGCGCCTGGAAGAAGGTGCCGGTCTACGAGACCTTCATCGCCGGCGCCAAGGACGGCTTCAACATCGCCCGTGACCTGCTGCCCTACCTGGTGGCCATGCTGTGCGCGATCGGCGTGCTGCGCGCCTCGGGCGCGCTGGATTTCGCGCTCGACGGCATGCGCTGGCTGGCGCATGCCGCCGGCTGGGACACGCGCTTCGTCGACGCGCTGCCCACCGCCCTGGTCAAGCCCTTCTCGGGCAGCGCGGCGCGCGCCATGATGCTCGAAACCATGAGCCACTTCGGCGTGGACAGCTTTCCGGCGCTGCTGGCGGCGGTCATGCAGGGCAGCACCGAAACCACTTTCTACGTGCTGGCCGTGTACTTCGGCTCGGTCGGCATCGTGCGGGCGCGCCACGCCGTGGGTTGCGCGCTGGCCGCCGACCTGGCCGGCGTGCTGGCCTCGATCGGCGTGTGCTACTGGTTCTTCGGCTAGGGCTATTCCACCTTCAGGATCTTCAGGCCGTTGGTGCCGCCGCTGTCGCGGTAGAAATCGCCCTTGGTCAGGATGACCCAGTCGCCCGCCGCGACACGGCCACGCTTCTTCAGCTCGTCGATGGCCGCGTTGCTCAAGTCGGCCGGGTCGTATTCGGCCGGCGCGAAGGGCACCGTGTAGACGCCGCGAAACAGCGCCGCGCGCCGCTGCGTGGGGCCATGCGGGCTGTAGCAGTAGATCGGCACGCCCGAACGGATGCGCGACATGATCAGCGGCGTGTGCCCGCTTTCGGTCAGCGCGATGATGGCCTTCACGCCCGGGAAATGGTTGGCCGCGTACATGGCCGCCAGCGCGATGGTCTCGTCGCAGCGCGTGAACGTCTCGCCCAGGCGATGGTGCGAATGCGTGGTGGTGGGGTGCTTCTCCGCCCCCAGACAGACCCGCGCCATCGCCGCCACCGCCTCGATCGGATACTGGCCCGAGGCGCTTTCGGCCGACAGCATGACGGCGTCCGTGTAGTCGAGCACCGCGTTGGCCACGTCCGACACCTCGGCGCGCGTGGGCATGGGGCTGGCCACCATGGACTCCATCATCTGGGTGGCCGTGATGACCACCTTGTTCAGCGTACGCGCGTGCTGGATGATGCGCTTCTGGATGCCGACCAGTTCGGCGTCGCCCACTTCCACGCCCAGGTCGCCGCGCGCCACCATCACGCCGTCGCTGGCGCGGATCAGCGCATCCAGCGCGTCGTCGTCGGCCACCGCCTCGGCGCGCTCGATCTTGGCGATGATCCAGGCCTGGCTGCCGGCCGCGCGCAGCAGCGCGCGGGCTTCATCGATGTCGGCCCCATAGCGCGGAAACGATACGGCCACGTAGTCCAGCTCCATCTCGGCGGCCAGCTTGATGTCGGTGCGGTCCTTGTCGGTGAGGCTGGGCGCCGAAAGGCCGCCGCCGCGCCGGTTGATGCCCTTGTTGTTCGACAGCGGCCCGCCCACCGTCACGGTGGTGTGGACCTCCTCGGCCCCCACGCTGTCGACCACCAGCACCACGCGGCCATCGTCGAGCAGCAGCTCGTCGCCAGGGCGGCAGTCCTGCACCAGCTCGGGATAATCGATACCCACGATGGTTGCGTCGCCGGCCTCCTTGGAATGTGAGCGCGACAGCGTGAAAGGCTGGCCGGCCTGCAGGGTGACCTGCTGGTCGGTGAAGCGGGCGATCCGGATCTTCGGGCCCTGCAAGTCGCCCATGAGGGCCACGAAGCGCCCTTGCTCGGCCGCCAGCTCGCGCACCAGCCGCACGCGCTCGCGATGGTCCTGCGCGCTGCCGTGCGAGAAATTCAGGCGGGCCACGTCCATGCCGGCGCGTATCAGCCCGTCGAGCCGCTCGGGCGTGGACGTGGCGGGCCCCAGGGTGGCAACGATTTTGGTGCGGCGCAGTACGGGCATGTAGGCTCTCTCCGACGAAAACACGACAAGCCTGTATGGTACGACGCCCCGGGTCGCGCGGGTATCATAGGCGCTCGCCTTGCCGCGCCAGGAGCCGCACCATCGTGAAGATCGTCATCGCGCCCGATTCATTCAAGGAAAGCCTGTCGGCCCCCGACGCCGCCGCCGCCATCGCGCGCGGCGTCCGGCAGGCCTGTCCCGGCGCCCATACCCTGTGCATCCCGATGGCCGACGGCGGCGAAGGCACGGTCCAGGCCGTGCTGGCCGCCACCGGCGGCCAATGGCGCGAAACAACCGTGCGCGGCGCGCTGGGCGAACCGGTGCGGGCCCGCTGGGGCTGGCTGCCCGATGACGCCACCGCGGTCATCGAAATGGCCGCCGCGGCCGGCCTGGAACTTGCCCCGCCGGCGCAGCGCGATCCCTTGCGCGCCTGCAGCCATGGCGTGGGCGAACTGATCCGCGCCGCTTTGGATGCCGGCGCGCGGCGCCTCATCGTGGGCTTGGGCGGGTCGGCCACCAACGACGGCGGCGCGGGCATGCTGACAGCGCTGGGCGTACGGTGGCTGGATGCGGACGGCCGGGCACTGGCGCCCGGCGGCGCGGCGCTGGCCGATTTGCGGCAGGTGGACGCCAGCGGCCTGGACGCGCGCCTGCGCGGCGTCGTGGTCGAGATCGCCTCCGACGTCGACAATCCGCTGTGCGGCCCGCACGGCGCCTCGCATACCTTCGGTCCGCAGAAGGGCGCCACCCCGGAACAGGTACGGCAGCTGGACGCCGCCCTGGCGCACATGGCCGAAATCGTGACGCGGGCGGGGCATCCCGACCAGCGCGCGGCGCCGGGCGCCGGCGCCGCCGGCGGCCTGGGCTATGCCGCGCTCGCCTTCCTGTCGGCGCGCTTGCGCCCGGGGGTGGAGATCGTCGCCGAACTGGGCCAGCTGGCACAGGCGGTGGCCGGCGCCACCCTGGTGTTCACCGGCGAAGGCCGCATCGATGCGCAGACGCTGCGCGGCAAGACCCCGGCCGGCGTGGCCCGCATCGCCAGCGCCGCCGGCGTGCCGGTGGTGGCGCTGGCCGGCTCGCTGGGCGAGGGATACCAGGACCTGCATGCGGGCGGCATCACGGCGGCATTCAGCCTGGCGCCCGGCCCCATCACGCTGCAGCAGGCCTGCGAGCAGGCCGAAACACTGCTGGCCGAGCGGGCCCGCGACATCATGCAACTATGGGTCGCGGCAGGACGCCGCATGCTCTAGGGCCGAGCCGCCCCGGCGCGGCGCGCGCCGTTCAGGGACGGGCCAGCCCCGGCGCGCCGGCCGCCAGCAAGGCGTCGGCCAGGCCGATGAATTGCGCCACGCCCACTTCCTCGGCGCGCGCGGTCGGTGCAATGCCCAGTTCGTCCCAGGGGGTCAGGGCCGCCCAGTCGCCCAGCACGCGGCGCAGCATCTTGCGCCGCTGCGAAAAAGCCCGCGCCACCACCGTCTCGAACGCCGCGTCGCTGGCCGGACGCAACCGGTCGGCCGGCAGCGGCGCCATGCGCACCACCGCCGATACCACGCGCGGCGGCGGATCGAACGCCTCGGGCGCAACGTCGAACAGCTTCTCCATGCGATAGCGGGCCTGCAGCATGACCGACAGGCGGCTGTAGTCGCCGCTGCCGGGCTCGGCCACCATGCGGTCGATGACCTCGCGCTGCAGCATGAAATGCTGGTCGCGCACCTGTTCGGCGGCGCCCATCAGGTGAAACAGCAGCGGGCTGGAAATGTTGTACGGCAGATTGCCCACCACCCTCAGCCCCTGGCCGAACTGCGCGAAATCGACCGTCAAGGCGTCGGCCTCGACCACGGTCAGCCGTTCGGCGGGGTACTGCCGGCGCAGGCGCGCGGCCAGATCGCGGTCGATCTCGACCGCGGTCAGGTGATCGATGCGATCGAGCAAGGGGCGGGTCAACGCCGACAGGCCCGGACCGATCTCGACCACGCGGTCGTCGCGCGCGGGCCCGATGGCCCGCACGATCGACTCGACCACGCTCTCGTCGGTCAGGAAATGCTGGCCGAAGCGCTTGCGCGCCTGGTGTGCTGACATGAAATGGACCGGTCCTGTCGGATGCTAACGGTTGTTCTGTTCCAGCCGCTCTTGCTTCTCGAGGCGGTTGTCGATGAACGCCTGCGAACGCAATTGCTCGAGCCAGTCCTCGAAGGCCGGCACGGCGCGGCGCTCGAACAGCAGCTGGCGGGCGCGCATGCGCTGCACTTCGTCGGACACGTCGTGCTCGCGGCGCTCCAGCACCTGGATCAGGTGCCAGCCGAACGGCGACAGCACGGGCGGGCTGATTTCGTTGGGCTGCAGCGCATTCATGGCGGCCTCGAACGGCGGCACCGTGTCGCCCGGGTTCACCCAGCCCAGGTCGCCGCCCTGCGGCGCGGTCGAATCCTGGGAATACTGACGGGCCATGTCCTCGAATTTCACCGCGCCGCCCTGCAGGCGCTCGCGGATCTGCTCCAGGCGCTGGCGCGCCTGGTCGTCGGTCATGACGGTGGAGGTCTTGATCAGGATGTGGCGCGCGTGCGTCTGCGTCACGCGCACCGGCCCTTGCGGCGCGGCCACCGACGGCCCTTCCTGGAACGAGGACGGCTGCTGCGGCGCCGGCGCGGGCGCCGGCCGGGCGGCCTGCGCGGGCTGGCCGCCACCGGCGCGGTCGACCACCTTCAGGATATGGAAACCGTTGCCGCTTTGCACCAGCCCCGACACCTGGCCAGCGGACAGCGAGCCGGCCGCCTTGACGAACAGATCCGGCCAGCCGTCCAGCGGGCGCGCGCCCATCATGCCGCCCTGCAGCGCTTCGGGGCCGTCGGAATTGGCGGCGGCCAGGCTAGCGAAGTCATCGCCCTTCTTGGCGCGGGCGAGCAAGCCCTCGGCCTTCTTGCGCAAGGCCGCGACCTGGTCGGGCGACGAGCCTTCCGGCACCCGCACGAGGATCTGCGCCAGCACCAGCATCGCCGGCCCGGACTGCGCCGGTTGCCGCGGCTGGGGCTGGGGCTGCTGCGGCGCCGGCGCACGCGTGGCCTGGGCGGCGGCGGGATTGCGTTCCTGGTCTTTCAGGAAGGCATCCACTTCAGCATCGGAAATAATGATATTGGCGTCCACGGCGCGCTGGCGCAGGCGGTCCATGCGGATATCGTCGCGCAGGGACTTGCGGTACTGCTCCCAGGTCACGCCGCTTTTCTCGATTTCGGCGCGCATGGCCGCCGGCGTGATCTTGTTGCGCGAGGCAATCATGTTGATCGCCTGGTCGACCTGCGCCTCGTCGACGCGGATGCCCATGCGGTCGGCTTCCTGGCGCTCCAGGCGCTCCATGATCAGGCGCTGCAGCACCTGCTTCTGCAGGGTGCGCTCGTCGGGCACCTGGATGCCGCGTTTTTGCAGGTCCGCAGAGGCCAGCTTGGACGCCTCGCGCACTTCGCGCAGGGTAATGACATCCTTGTTGACGATCGCGGCGATACCGTCGACGAACTGCTCGCTCGGCGCCGGCGTGGCCGGCTTCTGGTCGCCTTTCGGCGCCGGCTTGGCCGGCTGGGCCTGCGCGGCCGACAGGGGCAGGCCCGCCGCCAGCATCAACGCCAGTACCGTGCCGGACATGCGGCGCAGGGAATGCAAGCTACGCATCATTCATACCTTTCAAAAGTCGTGCCCGTAGGCGTCGGTGGAACCACCGATTGGTAGCCCGGGATGCTCCTGTTGAGCAGGCTGATCGGATCGGTACCCAAGGCACCCAGCCCAGTCAGCTCAAGCTGGAAGAACAGCGCCGTGTTGGTGTCGGCAGCCGACACCGCGTAGCGCTGGTAGACCACACGGCCCACCCAGCAACAGTCGCCCTTGTACTCCAGCCCGGCAATGGCCTGCGTCACGCGCGGCGACTGCTCGGCCGCCGCCGCCGTGGCGGGCTCGGAGCGCAGCGAGTAATCGACCCGGCCCACGCCATACCAGCGGCGATGGATCGGCCATTGCACCGCCAGGCTGACCTGGTTCTGGCCCTGCGGCTGATACGAAATGCCGGGCAGCGGATCGCGCTGGTAGCGGTAGGCCACCGCCACCGTGGTCAGGCGCTGCGGCGACCAGCGCGCGCTGACCATGCCGCGCGACCATTTGTTGTCGTACGGGTTGTACTGCGCCGCCACGTCGGTGGTCAGCGTATCGGTAAGCGCCGCGGTGGCGCCCACCAGGAAGTCCGAACGCACATTCTTGCGCGGCTGCTCCGCCGGCAGGGTGACTTCCTGGTCCTGGAAATAGATGCGCTGCGCCGCCGACAGCGACAGGCGCTCGAAACCGGTGTTGGCGTCCAGCCAGCGCGTGGTCAGCGCCGCCGTGAGCTGGTTGGCGTTGGCGATGCGGTCCCAGCCGCCGGTGTAGATGTTCTCCTGGAACGCCTGGTCGAAACTGAAATCGGCCAGCGTCGTGTCGTAGACCGGCAGCGCGGACTGGTCGCGATACGGCACGCGCAGATAGTACAGGCGCGGCTCCAGCGTCTGCGTGGCGGCCTTGCCGAACAGCGAGGCGTCGCGCTCGAAGATCATGCCCGCGTCCAGCGACATGATGGGCACGGTGCGCGATTCGGTGCGCTTGTAGTTCGACAGGCCGATCCGGTTCCAGTCGCGGTTGTACCAGTCGGTGCGGTACTGGGTATAGTGCACGCCCACCTTGGGCACCAGGAACCAGCCCGGTCGCACGATGGGATACGAAACCGTGGGATAGGTCTGCAAGCGGTCGCCATCGGGGCCCAGGCGGCGGCCGTTGAGCAAGGGGCGCTGGAACCGCACCGCCGTGCTCACCCATTCCGCGTCGAAACCGCCCCAATCGTAGCGCGCCCCCTTGAGCCACAGCTCCGGCACCTTGTCGTAGGGCGGCGCCAGCGGCGCGTCCGGATCTTGCAGGGTCTGGTACTTGTAGACTTGCGCGTAGGTCTGCCAGTAGGTGCTGGACCAGCCCACCCGGCCACGTCGCGGCAGATAGGTGGTCGACGCCGTATTGAGCCCCAGCTCGGAGATGTCGCGGAAGTAGTTGTCGTCCGACGCCCCGGCGATATCCCAATCGGTATAGAAGCCATTGCCCAGGAGCTGCCGGTGATACGTGCGGTACATCCAGCGGTCGCGGCCGGTCTCGTTGTCGTCGGGCAGGTAGGTGCCGATCGCCACGCCCCGGTAGCCCGAGCCCAGGTAGCGGAACTCGCCGCCCAGCTGCGCGCCGCGCTTGCTCAGGTAGCGCGGCACCAGCGTCAGGTCATAGTTGGGCGCCAGGTTGAAATAGTACGGCAGCGAGATGTCGAACCCGCTGTTGCTGGTGGTGCCGTAGGTGGGCATCAGGAAGCCCGACTTGCGCTCTTTCTTGACCGGGAAGGTCAGGTAGGGCGAGGCCAGGATGGGCACATCCTTGAAATACAGCACCCCGTTGCGCGCCACCCCTTCGTTCTCGTCGAAATCCAGGTCTACCGTATCGGCCTTGATGTACCACGACGGCTTGGGGCACGGGCAGCCGCTGTAGGTGACCTGGCTCAGCCGCATCTGCGACTTGCTGAAGATGTCCGCGTGCCGGGCCTGCGCCGTGCCGCCGCTGGCGCCGATCCAGAAATTGGGCTCCTGGATCTCGCCGCTGTAGGTATCGACGTTCAGGCGCGCCGACGGGCCGGTGATCAGCGTGCCGTCGCGCAGCATGCGCGCGCTGCCCTGCACGTCCACATCGCCGGTATCGCGCCGGTAATTGATGCGGTCGCCCTTGATGATGCCGTCCACCCGGCGCACCTGGGCATTGCCCGTCAGGGTGACCTCGCTATCCGGGTCGCCGCTGATCTGGTCGGCCTCCATGAAGGCCGGGATCTTTTCGTCCGGCAGCCGATGCACGCGCAGCCCGGGCGAGGTGCGCAGGACCGGCGCGCCGATCGAGGCCGAGGGGGCGCTGGCCGCGGCCGAATCCTGATTGCCCTGAGCCTGAACGGCCCCGGCTACGCTGAAAGCTGAAAGGATCAACCACCGGAGCATGCGCACGAGGGAAACAACGCCTTATGAATGAGGCCGCCCGGGCGGGACTGGCCCCGACCGACGGCTGGAATGACCCGGTATTATAGAGAAGCCGGGCGATAGGGGAATTCCTGTTTTGCCCGGCACCGGCCTACCCATCCGGGGCCGCCGGGATCCCGAAACCATCGAGACGCGCTGCTTGAACAACGACCAAGACTCCCGCCTGGCCCTGATCCACGCGTGGCTGCAAACCCTGCCGGGCTCGCTCGGCCTGCGCCCCGAGACCATGGAGCCCGCCTCCAGCGACGCCAGCTTCCGCCGCTATTTCCGCCTGCAGGCGGCGGCCGGCACCCTGATCGTCATGGATGCCCCGCCGCCCCACGAGGACGTGCGCCCCTTCGTGCACATCGACGGCCTGCTGCGCGAGGCCGGCGTCAACGTGCCCGAAATCGTGGCCCAGGACGCCGGGCAAGGCCTGCTGCTGCTGTCCGACCTGGGGCAGGACACCTTCTACCAGCGTATCCGCGCCGGCATCAGCGACGCCCAGCTCCAGTCGATGTACCGGGACACCCTGGCCACGCTGGTGCGCCTGCAGCAGGCCAGCACGGCCGGGCTGCCGGCCTACGACGGCGCCCGGCTGGCGGCCGAGCTCGAACTCTTCCCCGAATGGTATGTCGGCCGCCACCACGGCGTGACGCTGGACGACAAGACGGCCGCCGCGCTGCGGCAGATATTCGGCCTGCTGGCGGCCGAGGGCGACACGGGCCACCGGGTGCTGGTGCACCGCGACTTCCACTCGCCCAACCTGATGGTCTGCGACGAGCCGCGCTACGGCCCGAATCCCGGCGTCATCGACTTCCAGGACGCGCTGGCCGGTCCGCTCACGTACGACCTGGCTTCGCTGGTCACCGACGCCCGCACCACCTGGGAAGAGCCGCAGCAGCTGGATTGGGCGATCCGCTACTGGGAGCTGGCGCGCGCCGCCGGCCTGCCGGTGGACGCCGATTTCGCGCAGTTCCACCGCGCCTACGAATGGATGGGCCTGCAGCGCAACCTGCGCATCCTGGGCGTGTTCGCCCGCCTGAACCACCGCGACGGCAAATCCATCTACCTGTCGCACATGCCGCGCGTCAGCGGCTACGTGCGCCAGGTGGCGCAGCGCTATGGCGCGTTCGCGCCGCTGCTGCGCCTGCTGGACAAGCTGGACGACCGCCAGGTCCAGGTCGGATACACCTTCTGATGCGCGCCATGATCCTGGCCGCCGGCCGCGGCGAACGCATGCGCCCGCTGACCGACACCACGCCCAAGCCCCTGCTGGCCGTGGGCGGCAAGCCGCTGATCGTCTGGCATATCGAACGCCTGGTGGCCGCCGGCCTGCGCGACATCGTCATCAACCACGCCTGGCTGGGCCAGCGCATCGTCGACCACCTGGGCGACGGCGGCGCCTACGGCGCGCGCCTGCGCTACTCGGCCGAAGCGGCGGCGCTGGAAACCGCGGGCGGCATCGCCCAGGCCCTGCCCCTGCTGGGCGACGCCCCCTTCCTGGTCATCAATGGCGATATCTGGTGCGACTGGGATCCCGCCCAGGCCCGGCGCCAGGCCGCGGCCCTGGACGCCGCCGGCGCGCAAGCCTGGCTGCTGCTGGTGGACAACCCGCCCCAGCATCCGCAGGGCGACTTCCGGCTGGAAGACGACGGGCGGGTCGCCGACGACGGCGCGCCGAAGCTGACTTTCGCGGGAATCGGCCTTTACCGGCCCGCCCTGTTCGATCCTGTGGCGCGCGGCAGCGCCGCCCCGCTGGCCCCGCTGCTGCGCCAGGCCATGGCGCGGCGGGCGGTCATCGGCGCGCGGCACGCCGGCCGCTGGACCGACGTGGGTACCCCCCAGCGGCTGGCCGCGCTGGACGGCCAGTTGCGCCCGGAAGGCACGTAACGTCACGTATTTCACGTCATCTACGGACGAAACCAGAGGTATCCGCCGGTCGCCAAGGAGGCTGCAACGCGGTATCCTCTACCACTTTGGCCCGAAGACACGCATGCTGTCTTCGCTGATTCTGCTACAGGAAATTCTCTCGCATGGCGTTCGGACGATCACAACGGCAAGTATTCAAGCCCTCGGTGTATCAGCCCGGTAAACGCACCCGGCGCATGCCGCGCTGGCTGGTGTTGCTGCTGGTGGGCATTGCGCTCGGCGCGGGCGGCGTGCTGTTCCTGCAGACCAACTACGGCCCGCAACGGCTGACCGTCGAGCAATCCGAACAACTGCACACCGAACTGAGCGCCGCCAACCTCGAGCGCCAGCGCCTGCAGACCCAGCTGGACGAAGCCATCGGCCAGCGCGACGCCAACAAATCCACCCACGAACAGCTCACGACCGACCTGGCGCAAGCGCGTACGCGCATCGATACGCTGAACCAGGAGTTGCTGCTGTTCCAGGACGCCATGCCGCCCGACCCGCGCGGCGGCGACATCGGCGTGCGCTCCGCCGTGTTCAAGCGCCAGCCGGGCCAGCTGAGCTACCAGGTGCTGATCATGCGCGAGAACCATGCGGGTCCGGCCTTCAAGGGCAATGTAACGCTGGCCATCGAAGGCAGCTACGCCAACGGCCGCCGCGGCACGCTCACGCCCGATCCGCTGGCGCTGGACCTGCAGCGCTACAACAATACCCAGGGCGTCCTGCCGCTGCCCGACGGCTTCACGCCGCGCTCGGTCACCATCCGCGTGCTGGACGGCCAGCAGAAGCAGCACGCCATGCGCATCTACTACGTGCGCGGCTGATCCGCGCGCGCCGGCAGGCCGGTGGCGCCCAGGCGCCCGGCCGCCTCGTCCATGAACTGCGCCATGCGCACATCCAGCTCGGTCACCCCGCCGGCGTCATGGGTGGTCAGCGTCACGTCGACCCGGTTGTAGACATTGCGCCATTCCGGGTGGTGGTCCATTTTCTCGGCGAACATCGCCACGCGCGCCATGAAGCCGAACGCGGCATTGAAATTGTCGAACCGATAGCGCTTCTCGATGGCGTCGCGCCCGGCCGCCGCGTTCCAGCCCTGCAAGGCCGGCAGCGCCACCTCGGCGCCGATACGCATCGGAAATTCCGTACTCATCGCAAACTCCCCGCGGCCGCGTCCGCCAGCCGGCATGGGCGGCGGACGCGCCGCCCTGTCTATTGCTTGACCGCGTACAGATAGACTTCGACGCGGCGGTTGGCGGCCCGGCCCTCGGCCGTCGCATTGTCGCCGACCGGGTCGTTGGCGCCGCGGCCCTCGACCGTCATGCGCCCCTGCGCCACGCCCTGCTTGCCCAGGTAGGACGTCACGGCGCGCGCGCGATTGACCGACAGTTGCTGGTTGTGCGCCGCCGAGCCGGTACTGTCGGTATGGCCCACCACCTTGGTGCGCAGTTCCGGATGCTGGTTCAGGGCGCGCGCCACGCTGTCGAGCACCGGCAGCAAGGCCGGCTTGAGCTGCGACTTGTCGGTGTCGAACGATACGTTGCTGGGAATGTTGACCTTCAGGCTGCCATCCGGCATCTCGACCACATCGATGCCCAGCGACGACGCGCCGGACTGCTGCACGTCCTGCTTGACGCCCGACCAGTTGTAGCCGATCAGGCCGCCGGCCACCGCGCCGATGCCGGCGCCGATCGCGGCGCCCTTGCCGTGGCCGATCAGGGCGCCGATACCCGCGCCCACCGCCGCGCCCGCGCCCGTGCCGATCGCGGTATTGGTCTGCTGCGGTGTCGCGCAGCCCGAAATGAGCAGGGCAGCGGCACTGACGACGGCGACGCGCATGATGGTTGTTCTTGCTTGCATGACGACCTCCTCGACGGTAGGGACAGGACCGGCAGGCACCGGCTCGACCATGCTAGCAAGCGGCAGACGGCGCACTCGAAACATTTTGTATATTCCTGCCGGCCCACCCGGAATCACGCATCCTTGTAGCGTTCCTCCAGCTCGTCATACAACGGCTTGCCCACCAGCCGTTGCCGCTCCAGGAAAGGCGCGAGCAACGCCGGGTCCTCGTCCAGCTTGCCGTCGCGCCTGAGCGCGCCCAGCGCGCGCTGCATGCCCAGCACCGCCCCCTGCAATGTCGCATTGGCGTACAGCACCACGCTGTAGCCCAGGCGCCCGAGTTGCGCGGCCGGCATGGGCGGCGTCTTGCCGCCCACCACGATATTGACCAGCAGCGGCTGGCTCAGCAGTTGCGGCAGCTTGCCCACCTCGTCCTGGTCGACGATCGCCTCGACGAACAGGATGTCCGCGCCCGCCTCGGCGAAACGCCGGGCGCGCTCGATGGCGGCGTCGAAACCCTCGACAGCGCGCGCGTCGGTGCGGGCGATGATGAGGAAATCCTCGTCGCGCCGCGCGTCGGCCGCCGCCTTGATCTTCGACACCATCTCGGACAGCGGCGCCACGCTCTTGCCGGCGAAGTGGCCGCAGCGCTTGGGAAACACCTGGTCTTCCAGCTGGATGGCATCGGCCCCGGCGCGCTCCAGCACCCGCACGGTATGCCATACATTGACCGCGTTGCCGAAGCCGGTGTCGGCGTCGACGATCAGGGGCAACTCGACCGCATCGCGGATGCGCGAGGTCGCGTCGGCCACGTCGCGCAAGCCGATGATGCCCAGGTCCGGCGCGCCGTAATGCATGTTGGTCAGGCCCGCGCCGGTCAGGTAGACCGCCTCGAACCCCTGGTCCGCCACGATCCTGGCGCTCATCGCGTTGAACGCGCCCGCCACCAGCATGCCATTGCGCTGCGCGACCCGTTCGCGCAGCACCCGTTTGGTCGAATTGCTCATTGCCCATGCTCTCCTTGCAGGAAGCCGGCCTGCGCCGGGCCGCCGTTGATGATGCGCTCCCCACGCCGCGCGGCTTCACGCGCAGGTCGGGCTGGCCCCAGCAGCATATACCAGGCGGCCCCGAATGATTCTTGGCGCCACGCCCAGGACAGGAATGGCAGATGCAAACCCTTACCAGGCGCGCGTGCGGGCGCCACGGCGGCGCAGGCCGCGCGAGCTTATAATTTTTCCTGGATCGCCCACCCGGTGCGACGCGCCATCGGGAACAGCGCCAGCAAGATCGCGCGTCGATTCCTCATGCGCCGCCGGCAGCATCGCCGCGGCGCGCAAGGGGCACACCATGTCACGCAAATATATCGACTGCCGTGAGTTTCCCAGCGAAATGAACTGCTCGGTCGCGCTGTCGGCCGACAGCGACGCCGAACTCCTGGAAGCCGCGGTCCAGCACGCCACCACCGTGCACAAGCACGCCGACACCCCGGAGTTGCGCGCGCAACTCAAGACCATGTTCCATGAGGGCACGCCGCCGCTCGCGGCGCAGGCCGGCAGCCGCGCCTGACCACGGGCCGGGCCGCACGCGGCCCGGCCGCAGGCGCCGTCAACCGAAGACCGTGGCCAGCGCCCGGTCGATCGCGCCGCACAGTTCGTCCACCTCGTCGCGCGTCAGGATCAGCGGCGGGGCCAGGCACAAGGTCGTATTGAGACCGGGCAGCGCGCGCGTGATCACGCCGATCAGCACGCCCTGCGCCTTGCACTGCGCCACCACGCGCTTGGCGTCGGCCTCGGAAACCGGCGTTTTCGCCGCCCGGTCGCTCACCAGTTCCACGCCCTGCAGCAAACCCTTGCCGCGCACGTCGCCGATGACGGCATGCTTGTCGGCCAGTTGGCGCAGGCACGCCTGCAAGTAGTCGCCCACCTGCGCGGCATGCTCGACCAGCCCCTCCTCCTCGAGGATGCGCAGATTCTCCAGCGCCGCCGCCGCGCTGCCCGCGCAGCCGCCGAAGGTGGAGACGTCGCGGAAGAAACTGAGGGGATCGTCCGGTTCGTCCTTGAACTGCTCGAAGATGCGCTCGTGCGTCACCGTGCAGGCAATGGCCGCATAGCCCGAGGCCGTGCCCTTGGCCAGCGTGACGAAATCCGGCTCGATGTCGAAATGCTGGTAGCCGAACCATTTGCCGGTGCGCCCCAGGCCGCACACGACCTCGTCGATATGCAGCAGCACATCGTGGCGCCGGCAGATCTCCTGCACGCGGCGCCAGTAGCCCTCGGGGGGCACGATGATGCCGCCGCCGGCGGTGATGGGTTCGAGGCAGAGCAGCCCGACCGTTTCCGGGCCTTCGCGCAGGATGACCTCCTCGATGGCGTCGGCGGCGCGCTCGCCGTAGTTCGCCACATCCCATTGCTTGCGGTACTCCAGGCAGTGCGGCACCTGGACGAAACCGTCGGGAAACGGACCGTACTGCGCCGCCCGCTCGGGCTGGCCCGCCGCCGCCAGCGTGGCGATCGACGATCCGTGATAGTCCCGCTCGCGAAACAGGATCTTGTATTTCCTGCCGGCATGGTGGCGCGCGGAGATCTGGCGCACCATCTTGAATACCTTCTCGTTGGCCTCGGAGCCCGAGTTCGAAAAATACACCCGGCTCATGCCCGGCATCTTCGAGACCAGCTGCCTGGCGAACAGCGCGCCGGGCACATTGCCCGCGCTTTGCGCGAAATAGTTCAGCTTGAGCATCTGGTCGCGCATGGCGTTGGCGATCCGCTCCCGCCCGTAGCCGACATTGACGGTCCAGAGTCCGCCGGCCGTGGCGTCCAGGTACTCCTTGCCGCTGGCATCGCGGATACGCGTGCCCTTTCCTTCGACCACCACCCAGGGGGCCGTGGCCTGCAGGGCGTCGTGCTGCAGCATGTGATGCCAGATGGCATTGCGGTCGTCTTCGACGACGCTGTGAAGATCATTGATCGTTGCCAAGTCGTTCATGGAAACCTTCCGCTGAAAGTAGGGGCTGGGAAATAAACGGGTTACACGGGGTCCACCGGGACGGGCGGCATGCCGCGCGCGGCGATGTCCTCGGCCGCCAGGAACAGCAAGTCCTCGCGGTAACGGCCGGCCGCCAGCTGGATACCCACGGGCGCCGAGCCGCACATGCCGGTCGCCACGCTCATGCACGGCAGGCCCATGAAGGCCAGGCCAAGCTGCGGCATCTGCGCCTCCCAGACGCTGTCGTAATCGGCCGCGGACCGGGTATCCAGGTCGTTGGCGAAGGGCAGGCGGGCCGACACCGGCAGCATCATCAAGGGATAGTCCTCGAAGAACAGCATCCACTGGCGCAGATAGGACGCCCGCGCCTTGAGCGCCGAACAGTAGCTTTGCAGGGTGACGCCGGCCGACTGCGGCTGGCCCCGCAGCATGGCCAGGGCGCCCGGGTCGCCCTCGGCCTGCGCCTCGGCCAGCAAGGCCGGATATTCGTCGCCCAGCCACAGGGTCACCTGGGCCACGGCGGCATCGCGCATGGGCGGAATGTCGTCCAGCTCGGCCACTTCCCAGCCGGCGTCGCGCAAGCGCGCCGCCGCATCCAGCAGCGCATCGGCCACCCCGGCGTCGATCTCCAGGCCGTCGGGCCGCAGGCACAGCGCCACCCGGCGCGGCCGGGCCGGGCCGGCCAGCGGCGCGGGCACCCACCACGGGTCGCGCGGGTCCGCGTGGGCCAGCGCGGCGAACGACAATTCGATGTCGGCCACGGTGCGGGCCAGCGGACCGGAGACCGACATGAGCTGCCCGCCCAGGCCGCGTTCGGGGAACGAAGCGTTGTAGTTGGGAATGCGCCCCAGGGTCGGGCGCAGGCCGTGCACGCCGCACGCGTAGGCCGGATACCGGATCGAGCCGGCGATGTCCGTGCCATGCGCGATGGCGCCGATGCCCGAGGCAACCGCCGCGCTGGCGCCCCCGGAAGAGCCGCCTGGCGTCAGGCTGCGGTCGAACGGGTTGTAGGTGTCGCCGTGCAGGCGGCCATTGGTGAACCAGCGCAGGCCGAACGCCGGCATGTTGGTGCGCCCGATGGGAATCGCCCCGGCCCGCTCGAAGTTGTCCACGATGGGGCTGTTGGCCGCGGCGCGGTGGTCCTTCAGCTTGCGGATGCCCATGGTGGTCGCGAAACCCGCCTGGTCGTGCGTGACCTTGACCGTCACCGGCACGCCGGCCAGCGGGCCGGGGTCCTCGCCGGCGGCGATGCGCGCGTCGACGCGGGCCGCCGCCGCCAGCGCCGCCTGGGGGTCGCTGTCGACCACGGCATTGATGCGCCCATTGACGGCCTCCATGCGGTCCAGCGCGGCGCGCACCGCCTCGCTTGCCGAGAACGCCCCCGACTTCACGCCCGCGACAATCTCGCAGGCCGACAGCCGCCACAATTCTGATGTCACGCCCCTTCCCCCTCGATGCTTCGCAAGCCGGACAGATGGCTACCGTTCGCGAAAGTTGGCAAAGTCCCAATCGCGTCCCGGCGCGGCCTCGATCAACGCGCGCGTGTAGGCGTGCGCGGGCCGCGCCAGGACATTCTCGGCCGTGTCGTGCTCCACCACGCGGCCATGCCGCATCACCATGACCTCGTCGCAGATCTGCGCGGCCACCCGCAGATCGTGCGTGATGAACAGAATCGCGATGTCCAGCTTGCGCTGCAGCGTGTCGAGCAATTCGAGCACCTGCGCCTGTACCGAGACATCGAGCGCGGACACCGCCTCGTCGGCCACCAGGACGTCGGGCCGCATGGCGATGGCGCGCGCGATGGCGATGCGCTGCCGCTGCCCGCCCGAGAACTGATGGGGATAGCGCGCCAGGGCGTCGGCCGGCAGGCCCACCAGCTCCAGCAATTCGGCCGCCTGCGCCAGCGCGGCCTGCCTGTCCTGCCCGAAGTTCACCGGCCCTTCGATCAGGCTGGCGCCGATGGTGCGGCGGGGGTTGAGCGAACGGTACGGATCCTGGAAGACGATCTGCAGATGCTTGCGAAACGGCTTGAGCTGCCTGGGGCCCAGCCGCGCGATATCGGCATCGCCGACACGGATGGCGCCTTCGCTCGGCTCGATCAGCCGCATCACGCAGCGCGCCACCGTGGACTTGCCCGAGCCGCTCTCGCCCACGATGCCCAGCGTACGGCCGGGCTGGATGCTGAACGCGACATCGTGCGCGGCCTGGACTTCCCGCCGGCGGCCCGGGAACCCGCCCATCGCATAGCGTTTCGCAAGCCCCTGCACCTGCAGCGTGGCGCACGCCTGCGGCGCGGCCCGGCCGGGCCGCGGAATCAGGCTGGGCACCGACTTGAGCAACTTGCGGGTGTAGTCCTGCCGCGGTTCGCGCAACAATTGCTCGACCGGCGCGCTCTCGACGATTTCGCCCAGGCGCATGACATAGACCCGGTCGGCGATCTCGGCCACCACCCCCATGTCATGGGTGATGAACAGCACCGCCGTATCGTGCTTGTGCTGCAGCTCGCTGATCAGCTTGAGCACCTGGTTCTGCGTGGTGACGTCCAGCGCGGTGGTCGGCTCGTCGGCGATCAGCAGCCGCGGCTCCAGCACCAGCGCCATGGCGATCATGATGCGCTGGCGCTGCCCGCCGGAGAGCTGGTGCGGATAGGATTCGTAGATACGCGCCACGTCGGGCAGGTGGACCTGCTCCATGATGTCGAGCACGCGCTGCTTCTTCTCGCGCCTGGGCAGCGCCGTGTGGCTGTCCAGCACCTCTTCGATCTGCGGCCCCACCTTCATGACCGGGTTCAGGGCCGTCATGGGCTCCTGGAAAATCATGGAAATGCGCTTGGCGCGCAAGTCCCGCAAGGCGGCCGGCCCGAGGTCTAGCAGGTTCTGGCCATCGAGTTCGATGCGTCCGCCTGTCACCCGCAGATGCCCCTTGGGCAGCAGGCCCATGACCGCCAGCGAGGTCATGGACTTGCCCGAGCCGCTTTCGCCCACCAGGCAGACCGTCTCGCCCTGCCGGATATCGACGTCGATATCCCGCAGGATGGCGCTGCCGGCGCCCGGCTGCCCGTCCACCAGGGACAGGCCCGCGATGCGCAGCACCACCGGGCGATGTTGGAGATCGCGCTTGCGAAATATCATCGTTTACTCCCCCCGCCGCTTCAGGCGCGGATCGAGCATGTCGCGCGCGGTGTCGCCCAGCAGGTTGATGGACAGGATGCACAGCGACAGCAGCAGGCCCGGCCACAGCATCAGCCCCGGGCGGATCTGGAAGTACATGCGCGCTTCCGCCATGATGTTGCCCCAGGTCGGTATCTCGGTGGAGACGCCCGCCCCCAGGAACGACAGCACCGCCTCGGTCAGGATGGCCGAGGCGCAGACGTAGGTGGCCTGCACCATGAGCGGCGCCAGGGTATTGGGCATGATGTGCCGCCAGAGAATGCCGGGCATCGACGTGCCCAGCGCCAGGGCCGCCTCGACATAGGGCTCTTCGCGCGCCGACAGCACCACCGAGCGCACCAGGCGCACCACGCGCGGCACCTCCGGCACCGTAATGGCGATGATGACCGACCAGATGCTCGGCCCGTTGAGCGCGGCCAGGGCGATCGCCAGCAGGATGGACGGCACCGACATCACGGCGTCCATGATGCGCATGACCACGCCGTCGAGCACGCGGAAGAACCCCGAGACCAGGCCGATGCACAGCCCCGCGGCGATGGAGATGACGGCCGCCGCCACACCCACCAGCAGCGAGACCTGGCCGCCCGCCATCACGCGCGAGAACACGTCGCGCCCCAGCGCATCCGTGCCCAGCCAATGATCCGCGCTGGCCGGCTTCAGGCGCATCAGCGGGTTGATCGCGATCGGATCGTGCGGGATGTACAGATAGGCGGCCGCCGTGGCCAGGACCAGGACCGCCAGCACCAGCGCGGCGGCAATCGGCGGCCAGCCGAAGCGGCACCATGCGGGCAGCTGGGTGACCCGGAATACGGCCTGCAGGGCGCTGGCCGGCTGCGGTAGCGTGGTCATCAGTAGCGGATCCTCGGATCGAAAATGGTATAGGACAGATCGATCAACAGATTGATGAACACGTACAGCGCGCTGGTCAGCAGGATCATCGCCTGGATGACCGGATAGTCGCGCGCCAGCACCGCGTCCACGGTCAGGCGGCCGATGCCGGGAATGTTGTAGACGCTCTCGGTCACCACCACGCCGGCGATCAGCAGCGCGAACCCCGTGCCGATGATGGTGACGATGGGCACCGCCGCGTTGCCCAGCGCGTGGCGAAACAGCACGATGCGCTCCTTGACGCCCTTGGCCCGCGCCGTACGGATGTAGTCCTCGCCCAGCACGTCGAGCATGCTGGCCCTGGTCATGCGCGCGATCAGCGCCACGAATACCGTGGCCAGCGTCATGCAGGGCAGGACCGCCGTGCGCAGGAACTGCTGCGGATCCTGGAACACCGAGGTAAAGCCCTGCACCGGCAGCCAGCGCAGGTCCACGGCGAAGATCTTCATCAGGATGTAGCCCACCACGAAAGCCGGGATCGAAAAGCCGATGACCGAGAACGCCATCACCGCGTAGTCGAGCCAGCTGCGATGCCGCCATGCGGCCAGCACCCCCAGCGGCACCGCGATCAGCACCGACAGGATGATGGTCAGGGTGGCGATCTGCAGCGTCGGCCCGACCCGCTGGCCGATCAGTTTGGTGACCGGCTGCCTGGAAATGATCGACGTTCCCAGGTCGCCGGACGCAAGCTGCGTCATCCAGGTGCGGAACTGCACCGTCAGCGGCTCGGTCAGGCCCAGCGACTTGCGGATGTTCTCGATCTGGGCGGGCGTGGCCGAATCGCCGGCGATGATGGCCGCCGCGTCGCCCGGCGTCAGGCGCAGCAGCAGGAATACGAACACCGCCACGATCACCACGACCGGAATCGTGGCGAGCACGCGCCGCAGGATGTAACCGAACATCGGCCGCCCCTTGTGGATTGAGTCAGGATGGGGCGGACCGCGGCCTCTCCAGGCCGCCGGTCCGCCATGGTGCGATGGCTACTTCTTGTCCATCTGCCAGAACACGGGAACCGGCGACGCAATGATGTCGACCAGGTTGGCGCGGCGCCCCTGGACCGTCTGGAACTGGCCCAGCGGCAGGTAGGTGACCTCGTCCATGACGCGCGCCTGGATCCGCTTGGCCACGTCCAGCTGCGCCTGCGGCGATCCGGCCGTGATGTACTCGCCGCGCATCGCCTCCAGCTCGGGATCCTGCGCCCAGCCGAAGAAGCCCTCGTCGCCGCGCGCGTTGAGCGTGGCGTTGATCAACGGCGTCGTGACCTCGGGCACCATCCAGTAACTGAAGAACATGCTCCAGCCGCCCTGCGACGGCGCGCCCTTGTTGGTGCGGCGGGTCACCAGCGTCTGCCAGTCCATCGGCTGCAGGTCCACCTTGAAGCCGGCGGCGCGCAATTGCTGGGCCGCCACCAGCGGCGGCGCGGCGAGAATGGGCACATCGGTCGGCTGCAGGATCACGACGGGCGATCCGTCATAGCCCGCCTCCTTGAGCAGGGCGCGCGCGCCCTCCACGTCGCCCTTGCCGGTCAGGGCCCCGGCGCCGGCTTCGGAGGCCAGCGGCGTGCCGCAGCCCAGCACCGCGCCGCATACCTGGTAATACTTGGGATTGCCGACCATGGCCGCCAGGATGGGCTCCTGGCTCATGGCCTTGAGCGCGGCCTGGCGTATCCGCTTGTCGTTGAACGGCGGCTGCTTGAAATTCATGCGCCCCAGGGCCTGGTAGCCCAGTTGGTCGCGCACTTCCAGCACCACGTCGGCGTTCGACTCGAGGATGGGCAGCAGATCGGTCGGCGTCTGCTCCAGATAGTCGATCTCGCCCGACGACAGCGCGCTGACCGCCGTCTGCGCGTCCGGCATGGTCACCCAGTTGACCCGGTCGACCTTGACCACCTTGCCGCCCGCCATCCAGTTGGCCGGTTCGTTGCGCGGCACGTATTTGTCGAACTTCGCATACGCCACCTTCACGCCGGGCGAGAACTCGTCCAGGACGAAGCGGAACGGGCCGGAGCCGGTGTAGTCGGTAATGGCTTCGCTCGACGGCGTCCTGGCCACCCGCTCGGGCATGATGAACGGCGGCACCGTCGACTGCTTGCCCAGGGTTTCCAGCATCGGGCCGAACGGCTTGCTCAGTTTCCAGGTGATCGTCCGGGCGTCAGTGGCGGCCAGGCTTTCGGTCTGGTCGAAAATGTGCTGGCCGCCGGTGTCGCGCTCGCCCCAGCGCTTGAGCGAGGCCACCACATCGGCCGCCGTGACCGGCGCCCCGTCGTGGAACCACAGGTTCTCGCGCAGCGTGAAGGTGTAGGTCAGCCCGTCGGGCGACACACTGAAATCCGCCATCTGCGGCCGGACATTGAAGTCCTTGTCCATCGAGACCAGCACGTCATAGATCATGTACCCATGATTGCGCGTGATGTGGGCCGTCGTGATGATGGGGTCCAGGACGCGCAGCCCCGAGTGCATGACGGCCGTCACCGTCTTGGGCGCCTGCGCCGCCGCGGGGACCGTCGCGGCCAGTCCGCAGAGCGCGGCCGCCACGGCCGCCAGGCGTGCGCCGGCGCGTATCTTCACAGCGGGATCAGCCGCATTGCGTGCGATGAACATCGTTTCTTCCCCTTGTTGTGTCGACTACATCAGAGATGACTTCGGTGACCGGGAACAACTAACATCGAAAACAAACTTCGGAACTTAAGTATCGCTGTGAGATACTTATATATTGTTTGCGACAATCCTAAATGAGATATCGTCAGCCCGTCAATAGGAGGAATTCATGCGGCGCAGTATTGTCAACAGCGAACTGGGCGTCAGGTCTCCCACCGAAGAAGAGCTCGAAGACCCGTTGTTCGTGCAGGCCGCGGCGAGAACCCTGCAGGTGCTGTCCGCCTTCCATCGCGCGGTGCGGCCCATGAGCCTGGACGAAATCGCCGAGGCGTCGGGAGTGGGCCGCAGCAGCACCCAGCGCATTCTCAACACCCTGCGCGTGCTCGGCTATGTCGAGCGCAGCGACGGAGGACGCGGCTACGTCCCCGGCATACGCATCCTCGACCATGCGCTGGACTACCTGCGGCTCAATACCCTGATTTCGCGCGCCTCCCCCGTCCTGCTCGACCTGCGGCGCAATGCGCTGGAGCGTGTCGACCTCAGCGTGTTCGACGACCTGCGATTGGTCTACGCCTCGCGCCTGCAGAGCAAGCGGGAGACCTTCTTCGCCACCCTGGTGGGGCACAGCGTGCCCACGTTCTGCACCGCCGGCGGGCGAGCCATCCTGTCCCACCTGCCCGGCGCCGAGGTCGACGACATCATCGCCCGCTCCGACCGCACCCCGTTCACGGACAAGACCATCACCGCGCCCAGGGAGATCCGCAAGAAAGTCGAACAGGCGCGCGTGTCCGGCTACGCCGTCACCATCGAGGAGGTGCTGGTGGGAGAGATAGGCATAGGCGTGGCGGTGCTGGGCGCCGACGGCCGTCCGGTCGGCGCGATACATATCGCGGGCTCGCTGAGCGAGTGGACGCCCGAAGCCTTCACCGCGCGATTCGCGCCGCTGGCGGTGGAAGCCGCCACGGCCATCAATCGCCTGAGCTGAGACGGCGCCCGCGCCGGCAGCCCGTATCCGGGCCATGGGCTCGCGCGGGCATGCCCATGGCCGCGCCTTACGCGGCCGAGCGCGCCGCGCCGCCCACGGGTTCGGCCACGAAGTCCAGCAGATCGTGGAACAGCTCGCGCCAGAGCCGATCGGACATCGGAAATCCAGCCACATGCCGCATGAAAAACGCACCTTCGGCAGCAAGAAAAGCAATGCGCAACAGCCGCTCTTCCTGAGTTTCCGCCGAGAACTTGCCGACGCGCGACGCGTACCACTTCGCCATCACGCCCTCGGTCGCATCCGAGCCGACCAGCGCCGTCAGGACCGCCGCCAGCCTTGAGTTGGCCTCGGACGATTCCTTGCCGGTGATCTTGACATGCCTGCGCACACGCTCGCGCAGCGACGATTGCGGGCCGATCTTCTTCTGGTAGGCGCGCTGTTCCTTGCGCAGCCACCTTTCCAGCAAGGCCTCCATCATGGCCTCGCGCGTGCCGAACACGGACTGGACGCTCGCCTTGGACAGGCCGGCCGCCTCGGCCAGCCCGCCAAAGGAGATCGTCACGGCGCCCGCCTCCGAAATGATGGATTCGGCGATATCCAGCAAACGCTCTCGATCTATCGTGCGGGGTCTGACCATCTAGGCGTCCAAATTCAATTATGATACGATCATATGATAACAAGTCGGAGCCCCGGGGTTCGTGTCGCCTCGTGCCTCCACCTCGTGCCTCCATATGGCGCGTGACGCCGCGCCCGTTGTCCCGCCGCGAGCCCGGCTTCACTGGCCGCCGTTGGCGTAATGCAATATGAAGTCTCGGCCCCGTCTCGGCAGGGGCCCATCTACTGGTTGGAGAGGACGCTATGAATAGTGACGCCCTCTTCCAATTGGGGATCGTTCCGGCATCGCTGAACACGACCCAAACGGAAGACAGAACTATCGTGACCGCAACGCGAATCGCATTCGCGTCGGCCGCGCGTGCGCTGCATCCGTTGCATGGCGCGCTGCACCACAAGGCTGGCACGCTGCTTCCCCACTCGGACCGAATGCGTACCTGAGGCCAGCGCCGCGCTGCGGCGTGCCTCCACCCGCCATCGCCTTCACGGGCTCCCGGCTTCGCGGCCGATCGCCCGGCCACTTTCCTATTGCAACACTCCACGCATGGCCTTGCGAGCCCCGTGCGTGGCATTGCCCCGCCATGTTGAAAACGCCTTACTACCTGATCGACAAACGTGCCCTGCTCCAGAACCTGGAGGTCATACGCCGCATCCGCGAGCGATCCGGGGCGAAGGTCCTGCTCGCGCTCAAGTGCTTCGCCACCTGGAGCGTATTCGACCTGATGCGCGAGTACATGGACGGCACGACATCGTCGTCGCTGTTCGAAGTCCGCCTGGGCCGCGAGAAATTCGGCGGCGAGACCCATGCCTACAGCGTGGCCTATGCCGAGGACGACATCGACGACGTGGTCGCCTGCGCCGACAAGATCATCTTCAACTCGCTGTCGCAGCTCGAGCGCTACGCGCCGCGCGCCTCGGCCATACCGCGGGGGCTGCGCCTGAACCCCGGCATCAGCGTGTCCGGCTATGACCTGGCCAACCCCGCCAGGCCCTTCAGCCGCCTGGGCGAAACGGACCTGGACAGGATCGCGCAAGCCATGCCGATGATCGACGGCTTCATGGTCCACAACAATTGCGAGAACCGCGATTTCACCCGCTTCGACGCCCTGCTGACCGAACTCGAGCATCGCTACGGCCACCTGCTTGGGCAAATCAACTGGATCAGCCTGGGCGGCGGGATCCACTTCACCGAGCCCGGATACGCGCTGGACGCTTTCTGCGACCGCTTGCGCCGCTTCTCGGAGCAGTACGGCGTCCAGGTATACCTGGAGCCGGGCGAAGCGGCCATCACCAATACGGCCACACTGGAAGTGACGGTGCTGGACGTGATGCGCAACGAAAAGAACCTGGCCATCGTCGACGCGGCGACCGAGGCCCACATGCTCGACCTGCTGATCTACCGCATGAGCGCGCGCGTGCAGCCCGACCAGGGCCCGCACCGCTACGTCATCTATGGCAACTCCTGCCTGGCGGGCGACGTGTTCGGCGAATTCAGCTTCGAATCGCCGCTGCAACCCGGTTCGCGGATTTCCATCCAGGACGCCGCGGGGTACACGATGGTCAAGAAGAACTGGTTCAACGGCGTGCGCATGCCCGCCATCGCGATCCGGGAACTGGATGGAGAAATTCGGCTGGTGCGGGAGTTCGGCTACCAGGATTACGTAGACAGCCTGTCCTGAGGAACTGGCTCTGTTGATTGAAGCGAGGTCAAAATGAAACGAAACGTCCTGATCATCGGCGCCGGCGGCGTGGCGCACGTGGTCGCGCACAAATGCGCGCAGCACAACGCCACGCTCGGCGAAATCCACATCGCGTCGCGCACGCTGGACAAGGCCCAGGGAATCGTCCGCTCGGTCCATGCCATGGGCAACCTGCAAACCAACGGCGTCGTGAAAGCGCATGGCCTGAACGCACTGGACATCAAGGCGACCGCCGCGCTCATCCGCGCCACCAATGCGCGCATCGTCATCCAGGCCGGCACCTCGTTCCTGAACATGGCCGTGCTCGCCGCATGCATCGAAACCGGCGCGGCCTACATCGACACGGCCATCCACGAAGACCCCGCGAAGACCTGCGAGGCGCCGCCCTGGTACGCGAACTACGAGTGGAAGCAGGCGCAGGCCTGCGCCGACGCCGGCGTGACCGCGATCCTGGGCGCGGGCTTCGACCCCGGCGTGGTCAACGCCTACGCTAAGCTGGCGGTCGACGAACTGTTCGACGAGGTCAGCTCGATCGACATCATCGATACCAACGCGGGCTCGCACGGCAAGTACTTCGCCACCAACTTCGATCCCGAGATCAACTTCCGCGAGTTCACCGGATCCGTCTGGTCATGGCAGGAAGGCCGCTGGTGCGAGAACCGCATGTTCGAAGAGCAGCGCGCCTGGGACCTGCCCGTGGTCGGCCGCCAGACCACCTACCTGACCGGCCATGACGAGATCCACTCGCTGTCGACGCACCTGAACGTCCCCAACATCCGCTTCTGGATGGGCTTCAGCGACCACTACATCAACGTCTTCACCGTGCTGAACTCCCTCGGCCTGCTGTCCGAGCAACCGGTGCGCACGGCCGAGGGCCAGCAGGTCGTCCCGCTGAAAGTGGTCAAGGCCGTGCTGCCCGACCCCGCGTCCCTGGCCCGCACCTACAAGGGCAAGACCTGCATCGGCGACCTGGTCCGCGGCGTCAAGGACGGCCGCCCCCATGAGGTCCTGATCTACAACGTGTGCGACCACGAGCAGGCCTACCGCGAAGTGGGCAGCCAGGCCATCTCGTATACGGCCGGCGTGCCCGCCACCGCGGCCGCGCTGCTGATCGCCGACGGCGCGTGGGACAACCGCAAGATGAACAACATCGAGCAACTCGCGCCGCGCCCGTGGCTGCAGCTGCTGGAGACCATGGGGCTGCCGTCCCGGATCCGCGATGCGCACGGCGACCGCGCGCTGCTCAGCCCATGCGGGAAGCTGCTGAAAGCCGCCTGACGCCGCCATCGCCCCGGCCTGCGCCATCCCGGGCCGGGCCCCGCGCGCTGGTCAGCTAGGCATCGGCGCCGTGTTCCCACGCGCGCATGCGGGAGCGGCAGTGCCGTAGCGCGCGCGTGAGGTGCTTGTGCACCATATCAACGGAAATGCCGAGGCTGTTGGCGATTTCATCGTGCGACATGCCTTCGACCTGCCGCATCAGGAAGGCCTGACGGCAGGCCGGCGGCAACTCCTGCAGGGCCCGTTCCAGCCGCGCCAGTTGCTGCCGGCGGTAGAGCCGCTCGTCCTGCAGCGGCGCTTCGCACCGGACGGCTTCTGCGGCGGCGTCCAGCGGCATGACCTGGCTGCCGCGACGGTTGCGATACAGGTCCGTGCAAAGATTCAGGGCGGCCCGGAACAGAAATGCGCGCGGCTGGACGATGGCGCAGCTGCCATTGCGATCGAGCACGCGCGCATAGGCCTCCTGGGCGACATCGGCGGCGTCATGCGAATTGCCGAGTTTTCGCGCAAGGAACCGCAACAACTCCGTGTAGTACTGCTCCATCCAGGCCTTCCCCCGCGTCGACCGACCAAGGCGCAAATGCGGAATCCTGCATAATGCCGCCTGAAACCGTGCTCTCCCCAGGCCGTGCACGGCGCCAAATGTGTAACAAATCTCATTTATATTAACAGCCATGGCTGTCCCACCCAGCAAGCAGGACGACCTCCTGACCGAGCAGGCCGTGCAATGGTGCGTGCGCATCCACGATGCGTCCTGTTCCGAGCAGGACCGCGCGGCGCTGCAAGCCTGGCTCGAAGCAGATCCGCGCCACGCCCGCGAGTACGAAGCGGTGCGCGATATCTGGACGCTGGCGCAGGACCTGCCGGCCCATGAGGCGCCGGCCAAGGCCTGCGCGCCGCGGCGCCGTCCCTATCCCGCCGCCCGCCGGGCGCTGGGCGCCTGCGCGCTGGGCCTGGCCTGCTGGGCAGCCGGCTGGTGGTTCGCCGTACTGCCCAGTTCCTACCACCGCTACGCCAGCGATGCGCGGGTGGCCACGGTCACGCTGGGCGACGGCACCGAAGTCGACATGAACATCGACACGGCCATGGTGTATCGCAACTACCGGGACGCGCGCCGTGTGCGCCTGAGCGACGGGGAGGCCTATTTCCGCGTGTTCCACGACGCCAGCCATCCCTTCGTGGTCGAAGCCGGGGCCGGGACGATCACCGTTACCGGCACGGCATTCAATGTCTGGAAATCGGGCGACAACGTCGTCGTCACGCTGGTCGAGGGCCGCGTGGACCTGCGCGCCAGCGCCACCGGCAAGACGGTAAGCCTGCAACCGCTGACGCAGGCACGCTACGCCGGGCGCGGCGAGCCTGTCACGCGCGCCGTCGACGGCGCGCAGTCCGCGGCCTGGCGCCACGGCAAGCTGGTGCTCGACAACACCACGCTGCGCGACGCCATCATGCAGATCAACCGCTACCTGCCCGCCGAGGCGCGCTACACGGCGGTGGATCCCGCCATCGCGGGCCTGCGCCTGGGCGGCACCTACGATGTGCGCAATGTGGGCGAACTGGCCCGCGCGCTGCCTGACATCCTGCCCGTGCGTACGGTACGCAAGGCCGACGGCAGCCTGGCGCTGGTTCCCAACCCGCCTCGATAAGCCGCGGCGCAGGTTTGCGATAGCGCCGCGCAGCGGCCGGCCGAGACTCGCGTGACGTTTCATTTTGTTTCAATTTTGCGTTCCCAGGAGGTCTGGCCGTTCCGTCTTAGAGATTGGTAGTGGTAATTACTTTCAATCTCTTTTCGGTTAAACATTCCATGCGAGCCAGACCGAGCGCGGCAACCCGCGCCCTGCACTCATCGTCGCGCCCCCGCCGCCTGATCCCTGCCCTGCTGGGCGCGCTTGCCTGCCTGGGCACTGGCGTACAGGCCGCGCCCATCGACGTCGATATCCCGCCCCAGAACCTGGCCCAAGCCCTGCACCAGCTTGGCCGGCAAGCCAACCTGCAGGTCCTGTACAGCCAGGACCTGGTCGATGGCCAGCGCAGCCCCGCCGTGCAGGGCCGCATGGAACCTGCCGAAGCGCTGGAACGCCTGCTGAAAGGCCGCAACATCCGCTATTCGATCCAGCACAACACCGTCACGCTCACGCCCATGCCGCTGACTGCGACGCTGCCGGCAATCAGCGTGGTCGGCGCCCTGCCTGACTCCGACACCTACGTGGCCACAGGCACGACAGCCGGCACCAAGACGGACACGCCGCTGATCGAAATACCGCAATCCATTTCGGTGGTGACCGCCGCGCAGATCCGCGAGCAGAATCCGCAGACGCTGGGCGACGCCGTGCGCTACACGCCCGGTATCGTGGTGCAGGAAGGATTCAACCGCACCGACGATCCTTTCATCATCCGCGGCTTCGACGTCCGCACCAATCCCGGCGTCATGTTCCGCGACGGGCTGAAAATCCCCCTGCCCCATTACAGCGCGATGTCCGAACCCTACGCGCTCGAACGCATCGAGGTCGTGAAAGGCCCCGCTTCGGTGCTGTACGGACAGGCCTCGCCAGGCGGCATCGTCAACGTGGTGTCCAAGCGGCCGACAGACAGCCCGCTGCGCGAGCTGCAGCTGAGCGGCGGCTCGCACAGCAACAGGCAGCTCGCCGGCGACTTCGGCGGACGCATCGACGACGAGGGACGGCTGACCTACCGCCTGACCGGCCTGGCGCGCAATGCCGACACGATGATCGACCATGTCCCGGACGACCGCTACTATCTCGCCCCCGCGCTGACCTGGCGCATCAGCCCGGACACCTCGCTGACGCTGCTGGCGAGCTACATGAAGAACAAGACCATCAACAACGCCGGCTACCCGCTCGAAGGCACGGTCAAGTACAACCCCAACGGCCGCATCCCGCGTCACCGCTTCACCGGCGAGCCGGACTGGAGCAAGTGGGACCAGGAGGTCGCCAACGTGGGGTACCAGTTTGCGCACCGCTTCAACGACACCTGGCAATTCAAGCAGAACCTGGGCTACGCCCAGTCGCGCAACCGCGTCAACCACGCCTACTGGTGGACCTGGGTGCCCGGAAGCGACTTCTCCACGGCCGAGCGCGGCGCCTACCGCCGCGACGATGACGCCCACGGCGTGAGCATCGACAACCAGTTCGAGGCCACGTGGCAATCCGGCCGCTTCAGGCACAACACGCTGTTCGGCCTCGATTACACCGAAACCTCGTTCACCCGCAAACAGTACGCCGGCTACAACAACCTCGCCCCGATCGACTTCTTCGATCCGGCGTACGGCTCGGACGTACTGCTGCCGGCGAAGCCGGACACCTACACCAACGAGAAGCGCAGCCAGCTCGGCCTGTACTTGCAGGACCAGATAAAGTTCGACGACAAACTGGTGGTGGTGCTCAGCGGCCGCTACGACAATGCCGACGGCTCGACGCTGAACAAGCTGAGCGGCGTCAATACCCGCACCGGCGACAACGCGTTCACGTGGCGCACCGGCCTGCTCTACCTTGCGGACAACGGTCTGGCGCCCTATATCAGCTATTCGACTTCGTTCCAGCCGCAGGCCGGCACCACCTCGCCCGCACGCGGCACCACGCCCTT
This sequence comes from Bordetella bronchiseptica, assembly GCF_900636925.1. Lineage (NCBI taxonomy): Bacteria > Pseudomonadati > Pseudomonadota > Betaproteobacteria > Burkholderiales > Alcaligenaceae > Bordetella > Bordetella bronchiseptica. The sequence continues at coordinate 915,804 of NZ_LR134326.1, read as the reverse complement.
CGACCCGACCAAGGGCAAGCAGTGGGAAGCCGGCGTGAAGTACCAGCCCAATGGTTCGAACTCGTTCATCACCGCATCCGTCTTCGAGCTGACGCGCACCAACGTCCCCACGACCGACCCCGCCAACCCCGTCTACAGCGTGCAGGAAGGCGAGGTGCGCTCGCGCGGCCTCGAATTGTCGGCCACCGCCAACCTGGCCTCGGGCTGGAACCTGATCGCGGCCTACACGTATACCGACGCGGAAATCACCAAGAGCAACTCCAACACGCTAGGCAACACGCCCGAGGCCGTGCCGCGCAACATGGCGTCGCTATGGTCCGACTACACCGTCCCGTCCGGTGCGCTGGCGGGGTTGAATATCGGCGCCGGCGTGCGCTACATGGGCTCGACCTACAACAACACCAATGCCGCCAAGGTCGGCGACTACACCGTGTTCGACGCCGCCGTGCGCTACGACTTCGGGGCGCGCAGCCCGTCCCTGAAAGGCTGGACGGCCGATCTCACCGTGCGCAACCTGTTCGACAAGGACTACGTGGCCTCGTGCACCTATGCCTGCTTCTACGGAGAAGGCAGGACCGTGCTGGGCCGGGTCACGTACAAATGGTAGGGAACGCGGCCGGCGTCAGCGCGCCGCTTCCGCGACCGCCTCGATGGTGATGCGCAGCTGGACCTCGTCGCTGACATCCGGCGCGAACGCGTCCACGCCGAAATCGCTGCGCTTCAATGTCGTCGTGGCGTCGAAACCGATGGCAGGACGCTGCGCCATCGGGTGCATGCCCTGCCCGTTCCGGCGCGCCTGCAGGACCACCGGCTTGTCGATGCCCTTGATGCGCAGGATGCCGTCGATCTGCAGCCTGCCGTCGCCCCGGTCGGTCACCGAGGTGCTCTTGAAGCGGATATCGGGATACCTGGCTGCCTCGAAGAACTGGACGCCCTGCAGCATCCCGTCCAGCTTGGGAACGTGCGAAGTCAGCTTCGACACCGGTATGCGCAGATCGACCGCCGAATCCGCCGGACTGGCCGCGTCGTAGCGCACCACGCCGGTGACGCCGCCCGCGTGCGCCGTGGGCTTGGAGAAGCCCAGGTGGTCCCAGGTCACCACGATTTCGGTGTGCTCCGGATCGATCTGGTAATCGACCGGCGCGGCCTGCGCCGACAGGCCAGCCAGCGCCAGGAGCGTGGCGGCGAAATAGGCAGGGTAGTTTTTCTTCATGGATGCGCTTTGGTGCCTGGCCTCCGGAAACCGGAAGCGCCCTGGTTCATGGCGGCGGCCAGGCCAGCCGGCCGCCGGAGCGTGCGAACCTACAGGTGGAAATCCCCCGCGGCTTCCGGCTGGTAGAGCACTTTCTCGATCCAGATCCGGCGGGTGCGGTCCGAAATCCGCCAGTCGACGGCATCGCCTTCCTGGTAGCCCAGGATCGCGGTGCCGAAGTCGGAAAAGACAGATAGTTTCCCGGCGCTGTCGTCCGCGTCGTCAGGATAGACCAGCGCCACCTCCACTTGCTCGTCGTCCACGTTCAGCAAGGCCCTGGAGTTCATCGTCACGACATTGCCCGCCACTTGCCGCGGATCCACCACGACGGCGCGCTCGACCTCGTGCTCCAGCTCGGCAAGCGCCGGGCCCTGTTCGAGCTCGAGCAGGCTCCTGAGCCGGGCCTGGTCGATTTCGGTGATCTGGATTCCACTGGGCTCGCCCGCCGCGCTTTCGCGCAAGAACCGGAGATAGCGCTCCACAGTCATGGAGAATGACTTCAGCGTCGGCGTTTCGCTTTCCAGCACGAAACCGCAACGCAGGAAGGCGTTCAACGAACGTTCGTTGTCCGGGTGGACCTTGGCGATGAGCCGCGCGGCCCGCATCTCGAAGAAGGCCAGCTTCATGCCTTCGCGGATGGCGCTGGCGCCCAGCTTGCGGCCCCAGTTGTCGCGGTTTCCGATGACCAGGACGATCTCGCAGTCCGACCCCGTCTTGACGAGACGGACAAAACCCACCGGCACGTCATGCCGGTCATAGGCCATGAAGAATCGGCCGCCCTGGTTGAACAGATGGGTCAGGACCGGCAACTGGACCCGGTCGATGACCTGTTCGATGAACCGCGAGACATGGCGCGAATCGCTCAGATGACGGGTGACATGCTCGTCCTCCAGCCAATCCATCAGAGTCAGCGCGTGCGCCCGGGTAATTTCCGGACACAGCGAAATGAAAGGCTTGTTCATCTTCACCACATTTGGTTGTAAAGAATGAAAGCCCTTCATGGCCACGGCCATGACGGTTCTTTCCACAAAGCGGCCATTTTAAGCCAGCACGCGCGCAGGGGTTGATTCGGGGTTCTGCCGCTGCGTAAACCGCGCGCCGCGGCGCGCGACCGCACGATGAAGTTTTCTTCAGGCCGGAGATGAAATATCGTCGGGTGACACCGCACGCCACGCCCCATAGTATCTGTCACACGCAAAGCAATGGACGGGTAATTGACCGTCCATTTCCAATATATGGAGTGACAAATGACGAGCTATACAGCGGCGGGGCTAGGCGAACTGGTCCAAAGGGACGGAGCGCTTGTCAATGGACGCATCTACACCGACCCGGAGATCTTCGGCCTGGAAATGGAGAGGATATTCTCGAAGGTCTGGGTATACGTGGGCCACGAAAGCCAGGTCGCCAATCCGGGCGATTATATGACCGGCTACCTGGCTCAGCAGCCGATCATCCTGACCCGCGATCGCGCCGGGCAGATACACGTGCTGTTCAATCGCTGCACCCACCGCGGCGCCAAAATCGTCAATCGCGAGCGCGGCAACGAACGCCTGCTGACCTGTATGTACCACGGCTGGGCCTTCGGGCACGATGGCGAATTGCGCGGAATTCCCTTGAAAAAGGATTTCCCCGCCGAGGCGGTCGAACCGTGCAAGGCAAGCCTGGCCCGACCACCACGCGTGGACGCGTATCGCGGATTCATCTTCGCGAGCCTGAATCCCGATGTGGAGCCGCTCCGCGACTACCTGGGAGCAGCCGCCTCCGGGATCGACGAAATCGTTGATCGTGCCCCGGCCGGCACGATCCGCCTGAGCGCCGGCTGCCATCGCTATATCTACGAAGGCAATTGGAAACTGCAGACAGACAACCTGGGCGATATGTACCACCCCGTGGCGTGCCACAGCTCCACCGTCGACGAGGACGGCAAGCAGTTCAAGCGGCGGCCTGGCGACGAAGGCGGCCGCGCCGCCTTCCTGGGTGCCGATGGCGAACCCATCGTCATCCAGACCGGCGTGCGCGGATTTCTCCGGGGACACAGCTCCGAGGCAAGCCTGTTCGGCGCCAACGATATCGTCAAGGAAGAGACGCGGCAGCGCGGCGGCATCATCGACGAATATCGATCCCTGCTGATCGAACAGCATGGCGTGGAAAAGACCGATGAAATCCTGAAGAACCGCCGCCACAGCATGACGCTGTTCCCGAATCTGGATGTGCTCATGGTGCAGACGTCCGTGCGGGTGGTCATCCCGCTTGCCTACAACCGTACCGAGGTGCGCATCTATCCCGTCCACCTGGATGGCGCGCCGGATGAGTTGAACCGCCAGATCATCAAGTTCCTCAATATCACTCATTCCGCGGCGTCCTTCATCCAGACCGATGACCTGGAAGCGTTCAAGCGCCAGCAGGAGGGATTAGCCGCCCGCTCGCCGCAATGGCTGATCGTGGCGCGTGGTCAAGGCAGCGAGATCGACGAGGGCAATGGCGCATATTTCGGGCCGCGCGCCAGCGAGGTCGGCCAGCGCATGCGCCATCAGTATTGGCGCGAACTCATGATGGCGGAGTAAGGATAATGTTGAAGAAGATCGACGATAGCGAGTCGTTGCTGGATACCGCCGCCCTGGCGCCGCTGCAGCGGTTTGTCGAGCGCGAATGCCGTCTGCTGGACGAACAGCGCTTCGAGGAATGGCTGGCGCTCTATTTGCCGGAGGCCACATACTGGGCGCCGGCGACACGCGACAACCCCGATCCGGATTCGCAGGTATCGCTGTTCTGGGACGACAAGGAGACGATGCAGACACGCGTGCAACGCCTGCTGCACCCGGAAATCCACAGCCAGATTCCGGCTTCGGTGACGGTCCGGCTGACCAGCAACTTCAGGGCGGCCGTGGCACCCGGCGGCGAGAAAGATGCCTATCAGGTGGAATGTCGATTCATCATGGTCGAAGACCGGCTGGGCAGCCCTCGGCAGCAATTCGCCGGCACGTTCAATTACTTGCTTGTGCAAAATGGCGCAGCGTTCCGTATCCGGCAAAAGCGGGTCGATCTGACCAATTGCGACCACGCCTTCCATACGCTGACGCAGCCGTTCTAGGGGCCGCGCCCTGCGCTGCCTGGTAGCGCACGACTCGTTGCCCTCACGCCGATCGTCGCCGCCTGGCATGGGGCGACGAGCCGGCGCCGGTGGTTGCCGAGCGCTTCCGCGGCCGCCGCCGCGGGCGGTCAAGCCAGCCGTTGCGCCGACGTGCCCTTGGCATTGGACAGCGCCGCTTCCTGCCTCAGCCACTCCTTGAATATCGTGAGCCGGCTGTCATTGCCCGTCGATGCATCCTTGACCAGATAATAGCTTCGGTCGATTCGCACCTGCTCATCGAACGGCAGATACAGGATGCCATCGCGCAGGAGTGACTCCGCCAGCACAGGCGTCGATACGACGACGCCCAGTTGGTCGGCCGCCGCCGACAGCGCGAGCAAGGCGTGGGTGAAGTGCATTTCCTTGGCAGGCTTGCCGTCGGCCAGGCCGGCGGCCGCCAGCCAGCGTTGCCAAAACGACGCGCTGCCATACAGCGTGCCACGATCATCGTGCAACCAGGGAAGCTCCAGCAAGCGGCTGCCCATGGCTTGTTTCTCGCCCTTCGGCAGCAGCGCGGGCGAGCACATCGGCGCGATGTACAGAGGAATCAGTTCCTCATGTTCGAACCCGCCGAATTGCCCGTTGCCATAGGCAATCACCAGGTCCGCTTCCTGGACCCAATCCTGGACGTTGTTCACGCCGCTTTGCTGTTCCTGGCGCAGCTGGGCCGCCTGCCGCAGCCGTGTCGTGACACGCACGTCGATATCCGGATACAGCAGCGAGAAGCGGTGCAAGCGCGGGAACAGCCACAGCGACGCGAACGACGGCGACGTGTTGACGGTAATGATGTCGGGCCCGCGATGTTTGCGCAACTTGTCAACGCCCACCTTCAGCGACTCGAACCCCTGCTGCAGGTACGGCAGGCAGGAAACCGCCGCATCTGTCAGGACCAGGCCTCGTCCAGTGCGCTCGAATAACTTGACGCCGAGCAGGTCTTCCAACTGCTGGATCTGATGGCTGACCGCGGTGGGGGTGACATGCAGTTCAGCCGCCGCGAGTTTGACACTGCGATATCGAGCGGCCGCCTCGAACGTCCGCAGGGCAGTGAGAGAAGGAAGCGACATGAGTAGATGAATTTAATTGAGTTCTGAGATGACGAATGCTCGATTGAATGTGCCGCAGGCGCTATCTATCATGCGATCAAGCCCGTGCGCCTGCGATGACACGATTGTGTTGCCGCATCAGCGAGGCCGCAAGTTGCCATGCGCCTTCGTAGATTACACATCAACACATGGCCACAACTGTAGTTCGGGGTTTACCCGGACTGGCCAGGATGATCGGTTGCCCTATCCGCGCTACCGCGCAGCAACCGCAAAAAGGAGACGTTTCATGAGCCGTAAAAAGTCGCCTCGCGGCGGTTTCCGTTCCCGCCTACGTCGTGCCGGCGGAACGCTTGCTTCAATCATTGTCGCGACGGCCTGTACGCTGCCTGTCACGAGTCCCGCGCGGGCGGAGTATCCGAACCGTCCCGTGACCCTGGTCGTGCCCTACTCTCCCGGTGGCGGAGTCGACGCGGTCGCCCGCGTCTTTGCCAGATCCCTGAGCGATAAGTTCAAGCAATCCGTCGTGGTAGAAAATCGCCCCGGCGCCGGCGCCATGATTGGCATCGACTACGCGAACCGGGCTCGTCCGGACGGCTATACATTGCTGATCGTCGATCCGGCATTTGTCATCAACCCCAGCCTTCAACCGCAGGTGTCGTACAAGGTCAGCGATCTCAAGCCTGTCGGCATTCTTACCGGTTCACCCCTCGTCCTGGTATCGGCAAAGAACTCGCGATTCGATTCCCTTGCCGGGATGCTGAAAATCTCCAAGGTCGAAGGCAAGGGCGTGACGTACGCAACCCCGGGCATTGGCACCACCCCCCATATGGCCGGTGAACTGCTGCGCGAAACGCAGGGCGCGAATCTGACTCAGGTGCCCTATAAGGGCAGCGGTCCCGCCACGGCGGATGTCATTTCCGGCCAGGTCGATGTCGGCTTCATGAGCATCACCGCGGCGGCGACGTTCCTCAAGGAAAACCGTTTGCAAGGTCTGGCTACCTCGGGCACGGCGCGCTCCACGGTTCTGCCTGACTTGCCGACAATCGCGGAAGTTACCCAATCCGACTACAGCGTGTTGTTCTGGACCGGGTTGTTCATTTCCGCGAAGGTGCCTGACGAGATTCAGCAATCACTGGCCGCCGCGGTGCAGGCCGTTTATGCGGATCCGGCCTACGCAAAAGGGCTCGCCGGCCTGGGTGAAACCCCGGTGGGGACCAAGCTGGCCGATCCCGGGCAATACGTCAACGCTGAATACAGCAAATGGGCAGCGCTGATAGCCAAGGCCAATCTCAAGCAGAAAGACTGACCGGGGATGGCGCAAAAGACAATGGACCGAAAGCAAACCACCTTCAACGGACTGCGCGTGGCCTATTGGGAGGGAGGAAGCGGAGAGCCGCTGCTTCTGATTCACGGCTCCGGGCCGGGCGCATCCACGCTGGGCAACTGGCGGCTCGTCCTGGACGAACTGGCCCGGGATTTCCACGTTATCGCGCCAGACCTGATCGGATTCGGGCAGAGCGACCGCAAGCCCGAGGCCCCGTATTTCGATCTCGACCTGTGGGCCGTCCAAGCCAAGGCAGCGCTGGATCTGTTTGACAGCGCCCGGATCAACGTCCTGGGGCATTCCCTTTCCGGCTACCTGGCCTTGCGGCTGGCCAGCGAGGATGCGCGCGTGCGCGCCGTCATGACGACCGGGGCGATGGGCGTGCCATTTCCCTTGAATGACGACTTGGAAAGAACCTGGTCATTCCCCCCGACCCGCGAGGCGATCGTGCGGGCAGGCGAATCGCTGGTCTATGACCGCGACGTACTGACCGAGGCCTACGTTCAGGGCCGCGTCGACGTTTTGCACCAGGGGGATTACGGCGCGTATTTCAGCGCGATGTTCGCCGGCGACAAGCAGCAGTACATCGACGCCGCCGTGCTGCCCGCCCAGGCGTGGGGACGCATCCAGTGCCCCGTCATGCTCGTGCACGGCCGCAACGATCTGCCGATCCCGTTCGAACGAAGCGCGCTGGAAATTGCCCGCCGCCTGCCGCATGCCGATCTCGTTGCACTGGCGCATTGCGGGCACTCCCCCGCCCTGGAGCATCCCGGCAAGCTGGCCGCCCTCGCGCGCCTTTTCTTTCATCCGGCGCCGTAGGCGCCGCTGCGTCCATTCGCATCCCACAACCACCAGGAATCATTATGAGCACAGAACTGCAGTACATGAACCCCGAAGGCGCCTGCCCGGCCCAGGGTCTTTACTCGCACGCGACTCGCGTGCCCGCAGGAGGAAACACGTACTTCATCGCCGGCCAGCTCTCCGTGGCGCCGGATGGCAGCGTTGCGGGCAAAGGCAGCTTCGAAACGCAGTTCCGCCAGGTTTTCAAGAACCTGGCCGACGTGCTGCACGGCCTCGGCTTGTCCCACAAGCACCTGGTGAAATTCACCACGTTCCTGGTTCATTCCCAGGACATCGAGACGTTCATGAAACTGCGTGCCGAATACTTCCCCACGATCTTTCCGGGAAGTCTTCCGCCCAATACCTTGCTGATCGTCGATCGCCTCGTCAAGGAAGAGTTCCTGCTCGAAGTCGAGGCAATCGCGTACCAACCGGCTTGATCGGAGGCAATCATGGCCAAGATCGTGGCTGGAATCGGCATGTCCCATGCGCCCGGCGCCCTGGGATGGCCGGATGCGCCCTCGGCGTCCGTGCGGCGGCGTCTTCTGCAAGCCGCCGACCGCCTGGGCCGCAGCCTGGATGCCGCACGCCCCGACGTGATCATCGCCTTCCTCGATGACCACTTCGAGAACCACTTCCGCTCGCTGATGCCGACGGTGGGCATCGGCGTGGCGGACAGCCATCCTGGCCCCGCCACGCAATGGCTGGAAGCGCTGCGCCTGACCCGGCAGGAGCGCTTTGGCGGCGCGCCCGAGATTGCCGAACGGCTGTTGCGGTCGCTGGTCGCCGATGGATACGACGTAGCAAGAATGGGCGAGATCGAATACGGCAACAACCTGATGGTGCCGTGGAAGCTGATGGCGCCCAGGAGCGCGCCGGCGATCATTCCCGTCTTCACCAATGTGTTCTCCCCACCGGTGATGCCATACCGGCGCGCGTACGCGTTTGGCGCCGCGCTGCGCAACGCGGCGGAGGCGCTCGACGCGGACCTGCGCGTCGCCTTCATGGCCACCGGGGGCATGTCCCACTGGCCGCCGTTCTGGAACGACTCCAGCCCCGAGGCCGACGCCTTCCTGGCGCGAATGAAGGCATTCCAGACGCATGGCAAGTCCGTCCTCGAAAAGGATCCCCACCTGCTGCGCGACCTGGCGGCCTATGAAATCGAGATGGCCGAGCGCAACCAGTGGCCGCTGAACTCGCCGCACCCCCTGGTCAACGAGGCCTGGGATCGCCAGATGCTCGATGCCCTGGCTCGCGGCGACGTCGAGTTCCTGTGCGGCTTGCAATACGAGGACGTAAAACGCGACGGCGGACATGGCGGCCAGGAAATCATCAACTGGATCGAGCTGATGGGAGCCATGAAGGGGGCTCCCGCGACGCTGCTCGAATACGAAGCGGTCACCGAGTGGATCTGCGGGATGGCTTATATGGATTACGGCGTGGCGCAGGCCTGGCCGGTCAATCCACTCATCAAGGAACAGGAATGAAGTTTGCAAGCCTCGACTATCAAGGCAAGGCACAGGTGGCGATCTTGGACACGGAGGCCGGCGTGTTCTGGCCTTTGTCCGGGCTTTTGCGCGACGAAGGCGACCTGGTCGAGCTGATCAGCGCCTGGGACAGTGTGCACCAGCGGATCGCGCCGTCGGGCGCCGGCATTGCTCTCGATCGGGCGACCATCCTCGCCCCGATCTCATCGCCCCGGCGCAACATCTTCTGTGTCGGGAAAAACTACCACGAGCACGCAGCCGAGTTCCAGCGCTCGGGGTTCGACAGCAGCGCAAAGGATGGAGAGCATGCCCCCGAAGCGCCGGTGGTATTCACCAAACCGGCCTCGGCGATCGTGGCCCCCGGGGCCGTCATTCCCCGGCATGCCCAGGTGACGCAGCAGCTGGATTACGAGGCCGAGCTGGCGGTCGTGATCGGCAAGGCCGGACAAGGCATCAAGAAGGCTGACGCCATGTCGCACGTCTTCGGCTACACCATCATCAACGATGTCACGGCCCGAGACCTTCAGAAATTGCATCGTCAGTGGTTCATCGGCAAATCGTTGGATGGCTTCTGCCCGATGGGCCCGTATATCGTGACGGCCGATGAAGTGGATGGACAGGCCCTGGATGTGCGATGCTGGATCAATGACGAGCTGCGACAGAACGCGAACACGCGGCAACTGATCTTCGACATCCCGACCCTGATCGAGACCTTGTCGGCCGGCATGACGCTGCAGCCGGGCGACATCATCGCGACCGGCACCCCGGCCGGCGTGGGGATAGGTTTTACGCCCCCACGCTTCCTGCAATCGGGAGACCGTGTCCGCATCGAGATCGCGGGATTGGGCGTACTCGAAAACACGGTCGGTAACGAGTAAGTCGTCAAGACGCGGACCAGGCGCGGCCATGCCACCCCGCGCCTCAATGGGCCTTGCGGCCTGCGCCGGGAATCCCCGCAGCAAGCCGGGCGGGATGTCCGCAAATGGAAAAGGACTTAGCGACTGCTCGCTAAGTCCTTGATCATTCTGGTGGGCTGTAAGTGGCTCGAACACTCGACCTACGGATTAAGAAGCCTAGCGTGTCCGCTTTTACCTTTACGTGGATGCCTCCACCTTACTGAGCGACTTCTGGAAAGAAGTCGAACTGATCCCGCAAGAGAGGAGTCCCTGACATGAAAATGCTGCCGGCGAGTTGCCGGCAGTGGTTTCTCAAGGAGATCGAGGGTTTGTTCGTGCCGGTGCTGCTGCTGGCGCGCGAGATGAAGCTGCTCAAGCTGAGGCACATTGCGCTGGACGGCACGAAGATCAAGGCCAACGCGAGCAAGTACAAGGCGCTGTCGTGGGGGCATGCGAACCGTATTGCGGGGCAGTTGCGCGAGGAGGTGCGGGACAAGGAACCGCAGCCGCCGCCATCGGCGCTCGCGCTAATTATTGAAATAAAAAGTAAAGTTCAGTACATTCCCTGACGAATTCCTGAATTTTCGAGAGACGGCTAATGACCCGACGCCAGCAGCGAAAGTCCCGCATGACACCTCGATTGCTGGCTGTGGCGGTATCAGGGTTATGCGTTTCGGGCTGCGAAACCACGCCAGGCGGATCATCCGCTGCGCCGGACGCGTATGCCTCGGTCCCATCCGCTAGCGGCCAACTGCGTTCGCTGGGGCCGGTTCCCGATCCTGCCGCTGCGCTGCAAGCCCGTGCCTTGCGGGACATCAACCATCTGCTGACGCAAGGCGAAGCCCTGTTCGCTCCGGGGCAGGGTGTTTCGTGCCCGGTTTCTTACCCGTTGGAAGCGGTTAACAGGCGCTTGCGCGCCAACGGGTCGCCGGAAGAGGCGCCACCGCTGGTATATGCCTTGAATGTCGTCTCGGGCGCTTGCCCCAGCCAGGGATCGAGCGCGGAGGATTTCAAGTTCGAAGGGCCGGTGGATTACATACTGGTCACGCACAAACGCAAGCAGACCACGGGCGACGACCATGACGACATTCTGTTGCAGGAGCGCCGCGTGGGGGTTTACGCCGGGGGCATGCCCGTCGGTGAGCACAAGGAATTCGGGCGCGCATTGCACAAGCACTATCGTCGCCTGTTTTCCGGGGAGATCATGGAGATGCGAGCGGCAGGCCGTGACGCCGGCAAACCCATGTATTCCGTCTACTACCAAAGCTACGGAGGCGGCGGCGCGCCGGAACTGGCCGGAACGCCCGTTGGCGGGACGGTCGATTTCTTTTCTCCGGACTGGCTGGCACAGCCTCTCAAGACCACGATCACGGTGGCCGCATACCCTGACGCATCGCGCAGAGTCGTCACGATTTATGAGGATGGCGAGCCCGTCAGGCGCTTTCGTGCCAGAAAAATGGACGGGCAATACGTCTTGCATGGTTGGTACGAATACCTCAAGCCACGCGGAAATAGCGTGTGCTACCAACATGCCGTGCAAATCCATGCGACCGAATGCGCCGACCTTTGAGGCACGGGATGACCATGCAATGTAAAAACAAAATCAGCGCGGGACTGATCCTGCTGGCGTGCGGCGTATTGGCCGGTTGCATGGGGGACCACGACCCTTACGCGGGTTATGCGCCCGCGGAACGAGCCAAGCTAGAAGCGGACGACAATGCTCGCCTCGCTGCCTTCCATCAGCAGTTCACGCAAGAGAAGGCAAACAACGCAGCGCTGGAAACCGTTGCCGATGAAATGCTGGCGTACCGCATGCGCTCAGGGGATACATCGCTGTTCGAGGGGGTGCGCGTTCGCGGCGACTTTGATCGCTTTGACGGGCAAATGAGCCTGGTGCGCGATGCATATACCCATAAACTGGCGCTCACCTATCACAAAGGTACGTATCATTCCTCGCCGGCGTCCACCTACCTCGGTCCCGCATCGGGCTTGAACCAGGCGCCGGCTGGATTCAACGGGCAGTACCAGGGTGATTTCAACATGTTCCTGCAGGCGCCCAGCGAGCTTGACCAGGAATTGGAATTGACCGACCCGGCCATTCGCACGGGGTCTTACGTGATGATTGGCACCTTTGTCCGTCACGATGGCGTGCGGGAACCTGGCATTTACGTGGCGGATTTTGCCAATGGCAATCACGCGTTGAAATTCACCAGGGCCACGCCTGCCTATCTTGCCCAAATGGAGCAGCGCTACGCCGATCAGGTGGCGTCTTTCCGCGAGTCGGAGCGCCGGCGGCGGCAAGCCGAGGCCTCTGGCGGCGGCGACGGATTCGGGGCCTTGCTGGCGCTGGGCCTGGGTGGCTTGATTTTGTCGTCGGCCGATATTCCCGGGGCGGATGTCGCCCAGATCGGCGCGGCCTTGTTCCAGGACGTGATGACCGACGGCCAAACACAGGCGCTGGCCGCCATCGCGCGAAGTGGCCGAGGCGCATACGCGCCCAGCACGCTGGGCGGCGCCGCGGTTGCGTCCGCCGGCGATACGCCCGCCCGCGGCGGCGCCGAACGCACTCAGCAATACCGTGTCACCTGCCCGGCGGGGCATTCCAGCACGGTGCCCATTCCATACAAAAGCGCTTCCTGCCTCGCGGCCAAGCAGGAAATGGCGCGCGTCTACGCTTGCAATCTGGTGGGCGAGTTTGAACAAGTCGCGCGGCAATGCGCACAGGGCTGCGGTTCGCCGCAGTGTGTCGAATGAATATCATCCATGCCGCGCGGCGGTTGGCCCTGGTAGCCTTGGCAAGCCTGGCGCTTTCGGGATGCGAAACGTTGACCAATATGGCGACCAGCGTGCGCGATGCCTTTGCGCCCGCGCCTCAAAGCGATGCGGCGGTCGAGGCCCCGCCGGCTCCCGGGACTTCCGTGGCGGATTCGTCGGCTGGCCCTGCCGACGAATCCGCCGAGGATCCTCTCGCGCCGGGTTTCCTGCATTTCGTTCTGCCCGATTCCCCCTGGGGTACGGAGGGTTGGCGTTTCGAGGCGTTGGCGGCCAAGTCCACGGCTGGCTTCATCCCTTTGCAGTCCGATGCCAGGTTGGGCTATCACCTCAAGCTGACCTTGTGGCCTGATCAATACCAGGTCCGGGTGTCTTTGCGTGGCGATACACGCTTGTCCCAGTGGGTGACGGTCGAGGCCGGAAGGCACACTGTCATCCATGTGGACTTGGGCGTCGTGACGGACGACGTTCTAGTCCTGCATGGCGAAGATGCCCTGAAACGTCTTGCCGAGTCCTTGGCGCTGTCCCGGGACCTGGGTCTGGCGCAGACTTTCAGCCCGTTTCGTCTGATATTCGACGGCGGTCTGGAGGGACGCTGGCATGGCCCCAGGAGCGATGGACAGGCCCGCGGTACGGGCAGGCTGGAGCTCTTCCGAGCCCAGTCTCGCGTGGCTCGCCTCGAAAATGCCCAGGCATTGCCGGGTGCGCGAAGCGGTTTCGAGGGCGTGCCGGTATTTGACGACGGCCGGCAAGTGGCGGGCCGCTGGCAGGGCAGGAGCCTGGCCGAGGGCAGCGTCATGCGTTTTCCGGACGGCCGTGTTTTCCAGGGCGGCTATACCGGCACGGAACCCGACACAGGCAAGTTGACCCTGACCGATGGCAGGACGTGGACAGGCAAGGTGAGCAATGGACAGCCGACAGGCAACGGAGATTTGACGTTGCCCGACGGTACGGTGGTTCACGATGTGCCGGGCATCGACGAGTCGGCGTTTGACGGCGAGTACGAATGCACCGCGCCGAGCGGCCGCGCCGTCAACTGCGCTTATTTCGAGGGCGAAAGACAGGCTTCTCTTGCGCAATACAAGCGCCGCGACAAGGCGCGGCAGGCCGCGACAGCGCGTGAGGTTGCGCAGGCGCGCGAGTTGGCCGAGGTTGCCCGGCAAACCCAGCCGGCCTCGCGAACCGATCCCATGAGTAAACAAGGCCTTGCCGCGGCGGTTGCCGCCGCCCAGGAAAACCAGGCCCGTCATCAGGACGCGCCCGCCGTCGACGGCAAACTCGATCGCCCGCAACTATCGAATGCCGCGCCAGCGGCTAGCGGTTGCGCGCGGGTAGAGGGCCGGTTTTCCACCACCACGGGTTTGAGCAAGGTGTCTTTCGATGCCGGCGGACGCGGGCATTTCTGGCAAAAAACATATGGTGGCGCGCGCGCCTATACCTTTGACGTCGATTTCCGTTGGACGAGCACTGATTCCAAGATGACGTTCGACTACGACGAAGCCGTCTACCGCGATGCGGCGGGCAATGAAATGCAGCGTACCCGCATGCCCGGCGGCACTGTCGCCTGCAGCTACGACGGGCGCGAACTGTCGATTGGCGGCGTGTCCTACTTCCGGCTCTAAAAACCAAGGCCTTGCAACTCGATGCGTTGCAAGGCCTTTTAAAGTTCGTACTGCTCGCTCACGTCCTGCGGGTTGGCCCGCAGGGCATTCTCCATACCCCGCTTGCCGTCATCGACCCACTGCTCGACTTCCGAGGGCGACAGGTCGTACTGGGGGCTGGCCTCGGCCACGATGGTCTTGCCTTGAAAAATGTCCAGCACCAGCGCGCTCTTGCTTTCGTCACTGCCACCCGGCTCCGTTCGTGTTCCATGTTCGGGCATCGCCTACCGCCTCACCATGACCTGAATTGATCGATGCAGACTCAGAATGCCTGCACAGCGCCTGCATGAAGCCGAAAAGCAAAAAGGCCGTCAGTGACTACTATCACTAACGGCCTTACAAATCATGGTGGGCTGTGAGTGGCTCGAACACTCGACCTACGGATTAAGAGTCCGCTGCTCTACCAACTGAGCTAACAGCCCGGCGATTGCTGCCTGTCATTCCGGGCCAGCCGGTTTGCAGTACTGATGCAATTGCAAGAGGGCGCATTGTACACGAATTTTCGGACCTGTCCAGCCGCGCCCGGTTTTCTTTGCGCTCAGGCGGCGTAGCCGCCGTCGACCGAGATCTCGGCGCCGGTGACGTAGCGCGCCTGGGGTCCGGCCAGGTAGGCCACCATGTTGGCGATGTCGGCCGGCTCGCCGTAGTGGGGCACGGCCAGCATCTGGACCAGCGCCGCGGCCTGGTCGGTGCCGGCCGGGTTCATGTCGGTGTCGATGGGCCCGGGGTGCACCACGTTGGCGGTGATGCCGCGCGGGCCCAGTTCGCGCGCCAGCGCGCGCGTGAAGGCGGCGACGGCGGCCTTGCCGGCGGCGTACAGGGCCACGCCCGGCCGGCCGGTGTGTCCGGCCAGGCAGCTGCCGATGTTGACGATGCGCCCGCCCTCGCCCAGGTGCGGCAGCGCCGCCTGGGTGGCGACGAACACGGCGCGCACGTTGATGTCCATCGAGCGGTCGTAGTCGTCGGCCGAGATGTCCTCGACCGGCCCGGCCAGGAAGATGCCGGCGTTGTTGACCAGGATGTCGAGGCGGCCCAGGTCGGCGGCGGCCCGGGCCACGGCCTCGCGGACCTGCCCGGCATCGGCCGCGTCGGCGGCGTAGGCGTGGGCGCGCCGCCCGGTGGCGCGCAGTTCTTCCACCAGCGCGTGGGCCTTGTCGGCGGCGCTGACGTAGGTCAGCGCGATATCGGCGCCGTCGGCGGCCAGGCGGCGCGCGATGGCCGCGCCGATGCCGCGGCTTGCGCCGGTGATGAAAGCAACTTTTCCGTCGAGTGCGGCCATGGCCAGCTCCATTTATGTAGTGATCGATACATATATAATGAAGGCGGGCCACCCGGTCTGTCAATACCCCGGCGACAGCGGGCCCCACGGGTAGAATCCAGGCATGGCAGAACGTGGTCGCCCGCGCAGCTTCGAACGGACCGAAGCGCTGCGCCAGGCAATGGAAGTTTTCTGGTCCAAGGGATATGAAGGAGCGTCGCTGGCCGACCTGACGTCGGCCATGGGGATCAATGCGCCCAGCCTGTACGCGGCGTTCGGCTCGAAAGAGGCCTTATTCCGCGAAGCGGTGCAACGCTACGCCGACACCGAGGGCGCGCGGACGCGGCGCGCCCTGCTGGAGGCCCCCGACGCGCGCGCCGCCATCGCAGGCATGCTGCTGGCCGGCGCGCAGACCTGCACGCTGAACGGCAAGCCGCCCGGCTGCCTGATGGTGCTGGGCGCCACCGCGGGCCCGGCGCAGCATGCGCCGGTGCGCGGCTGGCTGGGCGAGCACCGCCGCGATATGCAGGCCCTGATCCTGCGGCGGCTGGAGCAGGGGCGCCGCGACGGCGAGATCGGCCCGGACGCCGACCTGGCCGCGCTGGCGGCCTTCTACGCCACCGTCCTGCATGGCATGTCGATCCAGGCCCGCGACGGCGCCGACCGCGCGGCGCTGCAAGCGGTGGCGCGGCAGGCCATGCACGCCTGGGAAGCACTGGCGCGCCCGCCCGCCGCCGCCCGCTGACCTAGCGGCGCGGCGCCTGGGCGGGCTTGCGCATTTCCGTCAGCAGGGTGGCGCAGTGATTGTCGTCGCTGGTGCTGGGCGCGATCAGCGCCAGCAGGCCGGCGGCCGGCGTCAGGAGTATGCCCAGGGCCACCGCGCCGGCGCCGCGCGCGGCCAGCGGCCCGACATGCACGCCGGCGTCGGGCTTCTTGAAGCTGCCTTTGACGTACAGCGGCGAGCGCAGCGAGAACAGCCGAAAGCCCTTGCTGTCGGGATCGATATCCAGGTTGAGCAGTTCCTTGCGGAAGTCGATCGAGCCGGTGATGTTGACGACGGCGTTCTCGGTGTCGATCACGAACACGCGCGGCGTCATGACCCCGCGCGTCATGCCCATGTCGGCCGCGGCGCAATTGATCTTGACCTCGTCGTCGCCGAACAGCTTGCTGACCACATAGTTGCCGACATTCAGGCCGGCGATCTCCATCAGCGCGCGGCTGATCACGCCATCGTTGACCAGCAGCTTGGTCTCGCCGCTGGCGCTGCCCAGCAGGGCCGCCACGGAGTTGCCCTGGCCGGAGATCGCCACGTCGCCGTTGACCTCGCCCAGCGCCTTCTGCATGGCCTGCACGTTCGGAAACAGCTGCTTCAGGCGCAGCCGCCGCACGGCCAGGCGCACATTGCCGCTCATGGGCGCCTGGCGCCCGTCCAGCTTGAGCGTGGCGTCCAGGCTGCCGCCCGCCATGCCGAAACGCAGCGGCGCCAGGGTCAGCACGCCGTCGTCGAGCAGCACGTGCGCGGTCAGGTCGCTGATGGGCAGCCTGTCGCTGTGCACGATGCGCTCGCCGCGCAATTCCACGTCGGCGTCCATGACGCGCCAGCGGTCGGTGCGGAACTCCTGTACCGGCAGGACCTTGTCCGCCGGTTGCGCGACGGCTTTCTCGCCTTCGGCCTTGACGGACTTGGCGCCGCCCGATTGCACGCCGATCAGCGGCCCCAGGTCGGCCATGCGCAGCAGGCGCGAGGACAGTTTGCCGCTCAGCCTGGGACGCGGTTGCTGCAAGGCGAAGGTGATGTCGCCGTGCAGGTCGCTGGCGCCCACCTTGCCATTGAAATCGCGGTATTCGAAGCGCGCGCCCTGGGGGTCCTGCAGCCTGGCGACCAGGCGGCCGTCGGTGGAGTACGGCGGCGTATCGGGCAAGGTCACGCCGGTCAGGGGATACAGGTTGGCCATCGAAGCGCCGGCCAGCTTCAGGCGCAGGTCCAGCGCGCCCAGGCTCATGGGGTCGGTCAGGGTGCCCACCACCTCGACCTTGGTCGAGCCAATGGCCACCTCCGCCTGCACGGGAAACGGTTGGCGGGCGTCGCGCAGCGCCAGCATGCCGCCGACCTTGCCCGTCCCTTCCAGCGGCAGCTCCTTGTAGCGGCCGTTCACTTGCCAGCCGAACGCGTAATCGGGCGGCGCGGCAGGCGCGGCGGCGTCCGCCGGCTTGCCGCTATCCGCCCCGCCGGCCGCCTGGTCCGCGGCGCCGTCGCCGGCCGGCGCCCCGGCCAGTTCGGCGAACGGCACGGGCTTGCCCAGCGGGTCGACCAGCACGTCCAGGTCGGCCTGCGCAATGGCGTCCGCATAGCGGATGGCTCCCTGGTCGAAGCCGATCGCGTCGATGTCCACTTTCCAGGGCGAGGGCTCGCCCGTATCGGGCATGGTGAATTCCCAGTTGGCCACGCCATCGGCGCGGCGCTGCAGGTCGGCGCGCAGGCCGCTCAGCTGGATGCGCCGGATGACCACGCGCTGCCGCAGCAGCGGCAAGGGCGCCAGGCGGAACTCGCCGCGGCGCAGCGTCAACAGGTTGGGATCGCGGGCCCAGACGGCATTGGCGATGGCGACATCATGGACCACGAAATGCGGCCAGGGCACCCAGCCGCGCCAGCCGCCCTGCCCGGGTTCGCGCGCCCATTGCACGCTGAGGTCGCCCTGGATGGCGAACGGCCGGCCCAGCGCGGCGCTCGCCCGCTCGTTGATCGTCGGCTTCAAGCGATTCCAGTCCAGCGTGGCCAGGATCACCAGCACGGCCGCCAACAGGGCCAGCACGGCGCCGGCCAGACCCAGGAAAATCTTCTTCTTGCGCGTCATCCCACGGATCCCTTTGCCTGACGACGTGGAGCGGATCAGGCTGTTTATCCTTCACCTAGGGTAGCGCAGGCATGCGCGGGCGCAAAGGCCGGCGCACCATCGGGATACAGCCGGCAATACTGCCTTACGTGCTCGCCTCCTCAATCGGGGCGCTGGAATCGATAACGCGCCTGCTCGCAGGCGGCATGATGATGGCACCGGGGGTGATGGTCGTTGACCATGCCGACCGACTGCATGAAGGCATAGACGGTGGTGGGCCCCACGAAAGACCAGCCCTGCTTCTTGAGGGCCTTGGAAAGGGCCTCGGACTCGGCGGTGCGGGCCAGCACCTCGAAAGGCGCATCGGCGCCGCGCGGCGGCGCCTCGTAGCGCCAGAAGAATGCCGCCAGCGAACCTTCCCGGTCGCGCAGGGCCAGGGCGCGCCGCGCATTGTTGATCACCGCCTCGATCTTGCCCCGGTGGCGCACGATGCCGGCGTCCTGCAACAGCGCCTCGACCCGGCGTTCGTCGAAACCCGCCACCCGCTCCAGCTCGAAGTCGGCGAAGGCGCGCCGGAAGGCCGCGCGCTTGTTCAGGATGGTGCGCCAGCTCAGGCCGGACTGGAAGCCCTCCAGGCACAGCTGCTCGAACAGGGCGCGATCGTCGGCCTGCGGCCGGCCCCATTCGTGGTCGTGGTAGGCCACATAATCGACGGAATGATCCAGCCAGCCGCAGCGGGTCAGGCCGTCGGCAAAATCGGTACGAGGGTCCATGATGCGGGGAAACAGAAAGGCAAGTTCCGGAACCACCGATGCTAGCAAATCTTCCGGAAAACTCCTGTCCTGCCCGGCATCATTCGTGCGGCGGGAAATGCGGCCCCGCGCCCAGGCACGCCATGGCGTCGTCGGGATTGCGCAACGGACACTCCCGCAGCGACAGGCAGCCGCAGCCGATACAGCCATCGAGCTGGTCGCGCAGTTGCGTCAGCCCCAGGATGCGCTGGTCCAGTTCCTGGCGCCAGGCACGCGACAGGCGCCGCCAGTCGGCCACGGTGGGCGCGCGCGAGGTCGGCAGGGTGGCCAGCGCCTGCGCGATAGCGGCCAGCGGCAAACCCATGCGCTGCGCCACGCGTATCACCGCCACCCGCCGCAATACGGCACGCGCGTAGCGGCGCTGATTGCCGGCCGTGCGGGTGCTGGCGATCAACCCCTTGGCTTCGTAGAAATGCAGGGCCGATACGGCCAGCCCGGTGCGCGCGGCCACCTCGCCCACCGACAGCAAGTCCGGACGCCGGACGGCCTGCGCGGATCGCGTCATCACCCACCCCAAATCCTGGTCATCGCGCCAATGCTAACAGCGCGCCCGCGCCGAATGCCCACAACCCCGCGACGCGCAGGGGCTTTGCGCTTGACCTCAAGCTAGCTTGAGGGTCCATAGTGGTGCCCGTCGTCGATACGTCCGCACGCCGGGCAGTGTAGACATCCAGGGCGCGTTGCCCGGTCACCACGGTGCAATGAACTTATGCCCGGCCGGACGATCCTAATGCTTCGAGCATCAGCAGCATGCGCCGCGCCGCCACACCAAGGAGTACCCATGTCCGAACCCGTACGCACCGCCTCCCGCCCGGGCAAGCAGCCAGCCTCGTCCGCCGCCGAGCCGATGGCCCCGCGGCAGGCGCCGCGCTCGCGCCCCGCGGCGCGCGCTGGCGCCAACGCGTCCGGCCGGCCGCGCGATGCGATCGAGCACGAACTGGTGCGCGCCTGGAGCAACGTGTCGTAGCACACGGCCAGGCCGGCATCGTCCCGGCGCGCCAGCCATCGCGGCTACCTTTATCCCTCCAATGCGAACTCCGGAACCGCCTGGGTCGCCAGTGACGCCCGCGCCCGATCCAGGGCTTCGCGTATGGCGTGAAACTGCTTGCCGCCCTCGCTGCCGGCGGAAGCCGCGCTGACCCCATAGACCACCCCGTCGACCTCGAAATCGATGGCCACGGCCGTATAACCGGGCGTCAGCACACTCCGGGTCACGAAACACCCCAGCTTGCGGCATTGCCGGACCCGCTCGCGGATGTCCGCCCCCTGGTAGCCGGCGGCGAGCAGCCCGTCCTGGTTGCGCACCAGATAGCGGTCTATTTCGTAGTCCGGCCAACGGGACAGCAGGCAAACCCCGGCGGGACCGATGCCGAGCAGGCGCATGACCGCGACCTTGCTCGGCACGATCTCCAGCTCGGCCACGTCGAAGTAGGTCCGCTGCAGGACCGAATAGTCACCCGAGCAGCGAACCAGGTGCAGGCGGCATGCGTGCTGCGAGGCGAGCGGCTTGAGTACCTTCTCGATGGCGGGCGGCACGTACGGACGCGCGACCGCCTGCACCCCCAGGTCGAACGCCAGGGGGCCCAGGTGCAGCTTGCGCGTACTGGGGTGGCGCACGACCAGGCCCGACTGCCGCAGCATGTCTATCCAGCGATACGCCGTCGATAGCGACAGGCCGAGCTGCTCGCTGACGTAGCGGGCCGTCACCCCGGCGCGGTTGCTGTCGCCCACCAGCAGCAGTATCGACACGCAGATCGAAAATGGCGCCATGTCAGGTCAATTCAGCAGCCGCAGGGTTTCTTTCTGCATGGCCGCCGCCGTCTCCTGCTCCGACATGTCATTGGCCAGCATCTTGTTGATGGCGCTCTCGATCTGGCCGGAACTGATCAGGTCGCCGGACTTCGGCGTCAGCCCGACCCCGTCGATCCCCGGCATGGTGCCGACCGTATGGCGGCGGATGAAATCGGTGGCGCCGGGAAAGCGCTTGACCGTCTCGTTCGACGCCTGGAACTGGTCGTAGGCCGCCTGGTCGTGGTAGACCGGAAACGAGCTGATGGACGCGGCATCCAGGTAGGCGGCGAACGAGTTGGTGGAGAACAGATGCTCGACGAACGCCTTGGCGTCCTGGCTGTTCTTGCCGTCGGCGATGCACCAGCCGCGCTGGTTCTGGATCGTGCGGTTCACCTTGCCCGGCAAGGCCAGGGCCAGGGTGGAGCCTTCGTCGCGATTGGTGCGCTGGAAGGTTGCCATCGACGAGGGATTGGAGATGGTCATGGCCACCCTGCCCTGCGCCAGCGCGCGCTGGATCTCCGAGAAGCCGAAATTCAACGACCCCGGCGGCGAGTAGGCATACAGCTGCTTGTAGACCTTCAGCGCATCGATGGACGCAGGGGACTCGAAGATGGGGTTGCCCTGCGCGTCGAACGTGCTGCCGCCCATCGAGTACAGAATCATGCCGTAGGCGAAACGCGGCGAGAAATCGGTCTTGCCCGGCATGGCGATGCCGTACTTGCCATTGGCGGGGTCATTCAGCTTCTGCGCCGCGCGGATCACGTCCTCCCAGCTCTCGGGAGCCGCCAGGCCGGCCTTCTTGAAAAGGTCGGCCCGGTACATCAGGTAGGTCGGCGTGCGCGCCACCGGCACGCAGGCCACCGCGCCCCGGTAGCTCCATTGCTTGAGCGCGTCTTCATCGAAGCGGTTTTTCCCCAGACGGTCGATGAGGTCCGACACATCCGCCAGCTTTCCCCCTTTCATCCCGTCAAGCCAGGGCGCCAGCCCATAGGTCGTCCAGATGACATCGGGCAAGCCGCCCGCCGCCGCCGCGGCGGGAATCTTGAGGTAAGCGTCGTTGGGAGACATCTGCACCACGCTGACCTTGACGCCGGGATGCTTGGCCTTGAACGCGGCAGCCTCCGTTTCGAGCCATTTCTTGTAGCCTGGACGGGAGTCCGTCATCCACACGACGATGGAACCATCAGCCATCGCACAGCCGGAATACAGCAGCGACGACACCAACAGTGAAGCAACGCGTTTCATCATGTCCCCTTAGACGATTCTGGTTGAAACAGGTCGACGCCTGTCTATATGAACTTCATGGAAGCCAGCTCGGAAAACGCTGTCCTGGATGAGCTGGCAACGAGCTCATGGGCCGCGATGCCGGCCGACTCGCCCATCTGGATGCACGGTGCGGTAACACGGCAGGAGGCCTGCGCCAGCGGCGTGCTGCTGATCGCGCGGCCGATGACCAGGGCGTTCTGGATGCCCTGCGGCAAACACGACTCGTAGGGTATGCCGTAGTAGCGGTCCCCTTCCAGGGGTTCCCAGTGCGTCTGCGTATTCGAGCCGTGGAACTCGATCGGCCAGGCTGAATAGGCGACCGAGTTGGCCGGCTTGTCCCCGTCGCGCACCATGGCTTCGGTCAGGGGATGGTCATTGACGATGTTGCGCGAGTCCCGCACGCCCACCGACGACCCCAGGTCGACGATCTCGATATTGGCGAAGCCGTCCACCTCCCGCTTCAGCAGCTCGACCAGCCGGAAGGCTTCCTTGCGCGCCTCGGTCTCCACCCGGGACATATCCAGCGCGGCGGCCAGCGCATCATCGGCGGTCGATTCGAAATACACCCTGGTCGCGTTGAAATGCAGCAGCCGCTGGTCGGGATGCACATAGACGGCGACCGCGCTGCGCTTGAACGCCTCCGCCTGGCCGCTGGCATTGTGCTTCTCGATGGCCAGCCTGATTTCCGTGCGCACGTCGCGCACGCGCGGGTCCACGTCGGCCCCGATGACGCGGAACATCGACGATGCCGCCTGCACGGTGCCGTTCTCGCCGCGGCGCAAGGGCGTCGCGCACAGGCCTGCCAGGGAGGCGTTGCCGGTCGCGTCGACATACGCGCGCGCCGCAAGGGAGAACGGGCCTTCCACGCCGGCCAGGTGAACGCGCGCGATCCGCTCGCCTTCCATGTCGACCGCGAACAGCCGCGAATGGAAGAAAGTCGTCACGTTGGGCGGCAGGAGTTGATCCAGCAGGTATCGCACCTTGACCGGCTCGTAAGGCAAGGCCGTGACATGGCCGTACGAGTACAGGCCATCGCAAGCCTGCGCCTTGCGCATCGCGTGCACAAACTCGTCGAACAGGCCATGCACGACCTGGGTATGGGCGGTGCCCGTCCACGCGCCGCAAATGCCGCCCAGGGTCACCTGCGTCAGCGTCCCGCCGAGCATCCCGGATGCCTCGACGAGCGCCACGCGCAACCCCCTGCGGGCCGCGCTGATGGCCGCGAAGACGCCGCTGGTACCGCCGCCCACGACGACCAGGTCATAACTGTCCTGTGGAATATCCATATTCCTACTCACGAATCCTCCTTCCGCTTTGCGGATCGAAACACATTGCATGCCTGCCCTCGAAGCGGACGCTGTAACGCTGCGCCCGGTCGAGCCGGTCCGAGCCGAAGGCCTGGACCATCGTCTCGCCGGACTCGCGCTTGAGGGAAACAATGGTCTTTCCGCCGAGATACTCGGAAGAAAGAAACAGGAACTCCCCCTGGGCGTCGGGCGTGATCTCCAGGTGGTCGGGCCTGACCCCAATGAGCAGGTCGCCGTGCGGATCGAGCGGACAACGTCCATCGCCCAGCGTCACGACGGCCTGCGCCGCGGCTTGGGAAAACTGCGCGCTCGCGACACGCATGAAATTGATCCGGGGCGAGCCAAGGAACTCCGCCGCGTACGTGGTAGCCGGCTGTTCGTACAGTTCGGCCGGCGCGCCGTCCTGCTCGATGCGCCCTTCCCGCATGAGAATGACCCGCGTGCCCATCGTCATGGCCTCGGTCTGGTCATGGGTCACGTAGACAATGGTGTGGCCGAGGTCGCGGTGCAGGTCGGCGATCTCGCGCCGTGTCGAGGCCCGCAGCTGGGCATCCAGGTTGGAAAGCGGTTCGTCCATCAGGCAGATTTCCCGGCCATCGACAATGGCCCGGGCCAGCGCCACGCGTTGCCGTTGCCCGCCCGACAGCGCGCGCGGCTTCCTGTCGAGCAAGGGCGTCAGCCGGACTTTGCCGGCCGCCCGCTCGGCGGCCTCGCGCATGGTATTGAGGATACGCTTGCGGTTCGGAAACAGCCGGCCGAACAGGGGAAGCGAGTACGCATACTTCCACAGGCTCATCTTTATGGGAAACGAGATGTTCTCCCAGACCTTCAGGTGCGGATACAGCGCGTAGCTTTGAAAGACCATCGCCAGGCGCCGGTCCTTCGGCGGCACGTCCGTCATGACCGCATCGCCGATGCGAACGGCTCCGGATGTGGGTTGCTCGAGGCCGGCGATGATCTTGAGCAGCGTGCTCTTGCCGCACCCCGACTCGCCGAGTATCACCACGAACTCCCCCGGCGCGATCGCCAGGGAAATATCGTCCAGTATGGGCGAGCCGCCATACGACTTCGACACCGAATTCAGCTGGATTGCCGTGCTTGTTGACTTCATAGAGTGGTTCTCATCCTTTGACTGCGCCCGACGTCATCCCGCCCACGAAATACTTCTGGAAGAAGACGAAAAGCAGCAGGATCGGCAGCGTGGTGATGGTCCCCATCGCCATCATCAGGCCGTCGGTCAGTTCATAATCGGACGACAGGTATCCGATCGCCAGCGGCAGCGTTCGCAGGGTTTCCGAATCGAGCAGGATGAGGGCGAAGATGTAATCGTCCCAGGCCAGGATGAACGTCAGCAAGGCCGTGGCGACCACGCCGGGCTTGATCATCGGAGCCAGGATGTAGATCAGCGTCTTCATCCGATCCGCGCCATCGATGGCGGCGGAATGCTCCACCTCCTTGGGCAGTTGCTCGAAATACCCGATCATGACCCAGGTCGCGAACGGTATGGCATAGGTGGAAAGCCCCAGCACATGGCCCATGCGCGTGTTGTAGATGTTCAGCCAGACCGCGATCAGGTAGAACGGCACGACCAGGATGATGATCGGCACCATGTACGCGAACAGCACATAGGCCCGGTAGTACTTGCTGTGGCGGATCTCGAACCGCGAAAAGGCATAACCGGCCAGGATCCCGATCGGCATGGAGAACAGCACCGAAAGCACCGAGTTGACCGCGCTGTTGAAGAAAAACTGGCCGAACGATTTCTCGTACCAGGCCGACTGGATGTTCGCCATGTCGAGCGCGCCGGGCAGGATGCGCAACGGCACCTGGTAGAGCTCGTGTTCCGGCCGGATAGCGGTCAGCACCATCCAGGCGATCGGAACGAACAGCACCGCGCCGACCAGCCACGCCATCGCGGCCGGAAGCGGGAATCGGTTAATTATCCGCATGGCGTCGTCTCATCATGAAAGCGATACACAGGCAGGTCAGCGCGAGGGCGATGACGCCCAGGGCGGAGGCCTTGCCCAACGCGAACTCCCGAAAGGCCAGTTCGTAGATCATCAGCGGCAGGATCCGCGTGCTGTCCGCCGGTCCGCCGTTGGTCAGCAAGGCCATCAGGGAATAGTTGTTGGCGATCTGCATCGTGCGGATCACGGCAAGAATGAGCAGCAGGCCCTTGAGATACGGAAGCGTCACGTAGACGAAGCATTGGATCGAATTGCCCCCCGAGACCCGGGCTGCGTGATAGTCCTCGTCGCTGATGCCCTGCAAGGCCGCGAAGACCATGATCACGACGAACGGAATCCCGCGCCATGCGCTCACGATCAGCGCCGTCGCGAATGCCGTGTCGGGCGAGGACAGGAAGGGAAACCGCGCCAGCCCTTCCAGCCCCGCGCCGCCCGCGATGCCGGAGACCAGGCCGGTCTCCGGTGTCAGCAGCCATTGCCACATGTACGCCACCACCGCGACGGGTATCACCCAGGGCAGGAAGATCGCGCCCCGCAGGAACGCCCTGAACCGGGTGACGCGATCGAGCAGCACCGCGATGATGGTGCCCAGCGCCAGCTGTGGAATGACCGACAGCACGATCCACAGGAAAGTGATCCTGAGCGATCGCCAGAACTGCTCGCTGGCCAGCAGATCGCCGTAGTTCTGCAAGCCGATGAACTTCGCGCTCGACTCGCCCAGCCTCAGGTCGAAGAACGAGAACGCAATGGTGGCAAGCAACGGGACGATCACCAGCGCCGTCAGGACCAGCAGCGCGGGGCTGAGCAGCAGCATTCCCAGCCGGTTCTCTTTCATGGCGCGCCATTGATCAGTGTCGAGATTTCGCTTGCCAGCGGGTTGCCGGTTTCGTCGCGCAGGCGCGCCACGATGCCGTCGACCGCCTCGGGCGGCAGCAAGCCCCGCGCGCCGTCGGCCAGCTTGGTGGCATGGTCGAAAGGACGGTCGTAGCCGCCGAGCATCTGCTCGACGGTCCGGGTAGCCGTGCGCCCGTCCCGGCCATGGACGGTCACCGTCGCGCCGTACTTGAAGTCCTGGAACTGCGCCTTCTGGAGCCGCTCGCTGGGAACCAGGCTGATCTTGCCGTAGAGGGCCTTGACCCGCGCGTCGGTGGCGTTTTCGACCAGGTATTGCTCGTGGATGAGATCGCCATGGACATAGGCGGCGGCCACGCAGAATTTCGTGTCGAAACACAGGCCCACGTGCGTCAGCAGCCCCTGCTCGTAAGCGTCCAGGACGCCGGGTTCGAAGTCGTCGTAGCGGCCGCCCACATACAGCGTGGCCGTGCTGCATTCGACCACGATCCGCTCCACGTCCTCGGGCGCGATCTCTTCGCGGATGGACATGGCGCACTCGGCCGCGGGCAGGTTGTACGCGCAACCCGCGTGCTTCTTGGTCGACAGTGTTTCGGTGTACCACTTGACGCCGATATCCCGCGTCAGCTCCTTGAAATCGATCGACTCGGACACCGTGGCGAGATAGCCCGCCGGGTGTTCCACGATGTCGCCGCGGCCCACGATATCCTGCCGGGCCATGTTGGCCGAGGCGATGGCCCACATCGCGGGCAGGCCATTGACCAGCAGCTTGGAATCGGTCGTCCAGCCCACCGGACAGTTTTCCATCGCCATGTAGCAGCTATGGCCCAAGGCATAGCCCAGCTGCCGCCTGTCCAGCCCCAGCAACCGGCCGGCCACCAGCGGCAACTCGATCTGATGGTTGGGCAGGCCGTTGCCGAGGTAAGCGCCGCGCTGGATCGCCCGCGACGTACGGCCCGCGATTTCATTGCCGATCGTCACGGCCACGATCACGTCGTTGAGCCGCAGGCCGCGCTCTTCGGCAAGCGCCCATGCCACCGGCACGACGGCGGCGCCGACGTGGCTGATGAGCACCCAGTCTTCCCAGTCCAGGAGCTGCGCCAGGCCCGAGTTGTACAGCGCCGCCGAAGCGGCGGACATGCCCGTGCCCGCGCCGAAGGCCGAACTTTCGCCGCGGCCGAACGTCGCCAGGATGGATTGCTCGAAGGACTTCGCGACCGGCAATTGCGCGCCGCCCAGTATCGAGCCGACCGTGGCGATGATCTGTTCCCGCACGATGGACCTCACGTGGACGGGAATATCCTCGTAGCGCAGGTCATGGGCGAAATCGATGAGGGGAGCCGAGCTGGTCATTGTTTTTCCTCGAGCAGGACGGCCTGCAGCAACATGGAGAAATGCATGATGTAGCGACGTTCGTGCTTCAGGAAGCCGCACTTCCCGGCCAGCACCTTGCTCATGATGGAACGCTCGCCGCTGAGCACCGTATCCCAGTCGGGCGCGCCGAGCTGGATCGTGCAATGGGGCCGATGCGCGTGCTCGCGCACGACCATGGACGGCTCCACGCACAGGTACACGGACTCTTCGCCGCGCTTGAGCTGATAGACCGTGCCCAGTACTGCTTCCAGCCTTGGCGTCAGGTATTTACGTCCGCTGCGCTGCAAGGCACTGCGGATTCTTTCTATGTCTTCGAAGAACATGGCGCGTTTCCCGTGGCAAAAGATGGCCGGAGTATTGGGGACAACGCGGCACGGCACAATTGTGCGCGGCGAGAGTTTCGCAGTTTCTGGGAATTTCCATGAAACCGCGGTTACTCCCCTATGGGACCGGCCTCGCCATCCTGCTAGGCTTGTCTGTTTTGCCGCGCGCGCCGCGGCCCGCGGCGCGCGCGCGCCGGCGCTGCTGCTTTCCCACCCATGCCGCACATTCATGCCGACGCCCTCCGCGCGCGTGGCGCATCCCGTCGCGCCGGATGCTTGCGCTGTTCATGACCCCACCGCGAACGCCGGCTGACGCCCTCGCCGCGGCGGTATTCCCATCGCTTTCTGGATAACCCTCAGTGTTGCGGCGAGTTTATTTGGTAAGATGAAAACGCGCAATTGGTAATACAACTTTTGAGGATCCGATGATGGAAAGACGCAGGTTGTTATTGGGCGGCCTGGCCGCGGGTATTGCGGCGCCGCTGTTGGCCCGACGCGCGATGGCCAGCCCCCGCAAATATCCGGGCAAGCCCATCCGCATGATCATTCCCTTTCCCGCAGCCGGCGTGACCGACATTTCGGCGCGCCTGCTGGCGGCGGCGATGGCCGAGGAACTCGGGCAGACCATCATTCCCGAGAACAAGCCGGGCGCGGCGGGCAATATCGCTGCCAAATACGTGGCCGATGCCGCGCCGGATGGCTACACGATTCTTTTCAACAACTCCGCCACGCACGGCATCAACCCCACCCTGTTCAAGAGCATCAACTTCGATGCCGAACGCGACTTCACGCCCATCCTGTACTGTTCCTCCTCGCCGAACCTGTTCGTGGCGAACAAGAACTTCCCGGGCGACACGATTGCCGATTTCGTCGACATCGCCAGGCAGCAAGGCCCCGCGGTCATGATGGCGCTGGGCAGCCTGGGCAGCAGCCAGCACATGGCCGCCGAATTGCTGCGCCACGTCACGGCCACCCAATTCACCACCGTCCCGTACCGCGGCGGCGCGCTGGCCTTGCAGGATCTGATCGGCGGCACCGTGCAGACGCTGTGCGACGGTTATCCGTCGTCCATCCAGCACATCCGCCGCGGCACCATCAAGGCGCTGGGCGTCACTTCCCCGGAACGCATACCGAGCGCGCCCGACATCCCCGCCGTGGCGGAAACCCTCCCGGGCTACAGTGCCTACGGCTGGTTCGGGCTGGTAGGCCCCGCGGGCATGGACGCGGACGTGGTCGCCGTGCTGAACCAGGCCGGCAACAAGGCGCTGCAGGATCCCGAACTGCGCTCCCGTTATGCTGAGGTCGGTGCTACCTTGCACGGCGGCCCCCCGGAAGTGTTCAAGCAGCACATCCAGGACGAAATCAAACGCTGGCGGGAGATCATCATCGCGACCAACGCCAAGCCCGAATAACAAAGGATTCCCACTTGAGCTCGACGAAACGACCTGCCTCCCGCGCTGACGAAATCACCCAGGAACTGGTGCGGATGATTCAACTGGCCGACGCCCGTCGAATCGCGAAACTGCCGACCGAAATGGAGCTGGCCGCCCAGCTGGGTATCAGCCGTCCGGTGATACGCGAGAGTCTTTCGAGACTGGAATCGCTCAACATGGTGACGCGCCGCCAGGGTTCCGGCCTGTACATCGTTGCGCCGGAAAAGCGCAGCCCCGAAGCGCTGGTGCTGCTGGAGCAATCGGCGCCGCTGTCGCCACGCTCCATCGCCGAAGCGATGTCGGTGCGCGCGATCCTGGAACTGGAAACCGGCCGCCTGGCCGCGCTCAACCACCGGCAAGTGGACCTGGACCGGATGGCGGCCGAAATCGAGCGGCTGGCGGCCACCGGCGCGCGGGGCCTGGAGGCCGCCGAGGCCGACGAGGCGTTCCACCGGGCGCTGTCGGACGCGGCCGGCAACGTCACCCTGAGCCAGGTGCTGGATCTGTTCCTGCGCCTGTCATGGCGCAGGCGTGTCGAGTATTTCTCGCAGCCCAAGCTGGGTAAACAATCAATCATCGAGCACCAGGAGATCCTCAACGCCGTGGCGTCAGGCGACCCGGATGCCGTCAGCACGGCCATCCGGACCCACCTGAACAGCGCGGAACGCTTCTGGGACTCGAAATACGTAAAGAAGAAATCATGATACTGACGGACGAACAACAAGGTCTGTTGAACGGCGACGCCGGCGACGTCGTTGCGAAGTACTTCACCTGGCTGGTCGAATGGGGCCGCTTGATGGGCGCGCAACGACTGGTCAAGGTCGACAGCGTGCACACTTCCGGCATCACCGCGCAAGGCAGGGTCGCCGGCGCGGTAAGCCCCGAAGCCCGCAAGAAAACCCTCGAACAAGTCATCGAGTTCACCAGCGTCCGCATGCGGGCGCCGACTGCCACCCACGTGGCGCGCGTATGCGTGGAGGACGACAAGGGCGGCGGCCTGTCGGCGGAGGACCAGGCATTCCAGAAGCTGGTGATAGACCGGGCGCGCGACGCGGGCATCCAGCTGACCTGGACCTGCGCGCCGTACATCGCGGGCATACTGCCCAGCAAGAACCAGATCTGCGCCTGGACCGAGTCCTCGGCGGTCGTCTACATCAATGCCATGGTCGGAGCCCGATCCACCCGCAACGGCACCGAAAGCGCCATCGCGGCGGCCATGTCCGGCTGGTTCCCCGAGTTCGGCGTGCTGCTGGAAGAAAACCGCCAGGCCGATCTCATCGTGGAAGTCGAGGCCGCCCCTTCCGAGGAACTGTGCGACTGGGGCTTCCTGGGCTATTTCGCCGGCGAAGTATCGGGCCTGCGAACCCCGGTCCTCGATCAGCTGCGCGCGCCGTCCCTGGAAGAAGCCAAGCAATTGTCCGCCGCGGTGGCCACCGGCGGCGGCTGCACCATGTTCCATATCGCCGGCGTCACCCCCGAGGCCCCCACGCTGGACGCCGTGGCCAGGCGCCCGCTGGAGCGCATCCACTACACGGCGGCGGACCGCGCGCGCATCGCTGCCAAACTAAACACCCTGACGAGCGAACGGATCGATTACGTCGTGCTGGGCTGTCCGCACGCCACCTTGCACGAGATCCAGGTCATCGCCAGCCAGCTGGAGGGCCGCCGCGTCTGCCCGAACGTGCGCCTGGAAGTCTGGACGGCCTGGGCAGTGCGCGCGGTCGCGCAGCGCATGGGGCTGGTCGATGTGATCGAACGGGCCGGCGGCAAGGTGCTGACCGACTCGTGTCCCTCGATCACCCGCTCCGGCCATGGCCGCCGCATGGTCACCAATGCGGTCAAGCAAGGCAACTATCTACAGGGAATGACCGGCCACGAGGTCGCCGTCGGCAAACTGACCGACGTGGTTTCCGCGGCGCTGACCGGCACTTGGCAAGGACTTTGACATGCTCACTATCGATACGGCGTCCCGCACTTTTCACTGCAAGACCTGGGTGACGGGCCAGACACAGGGCAAGGCGGTCATCGCTCGCGAACGGATCTCGTTCTGGGGCGGCTTCGACCCGCAGACCGGCAGGATCGTGGACCCCTATTCCTCCCTGCGCGGACGCGACATCTCCGATTGCGTCCTGATCCTGCTATCCTCGAAAGGCTCGTCCGGAACATCGGGCATGCTCTCGCTGGCGACGCGCGCCGGCCACGCGCCCGCGGCGATGATCCAGGTAGAGATGGACCCCGTGACCGTCATGGGCTGTCTCGTCAACAACATTCCCTTGCTGCAGGCGACCGGATTCGATCCGTTCGAGCAGATCCAGGACGGAGACCTGGTGCGGATAGACGGCGAGAACGGTACGATCACCCTCGCCCCCGGGCAAGCCTGATACCGTCCCCTCCACCAAAGGTACCCCTATGTCCCAACCCTATCTGCAGGTCATCGCGCACTATCACGCCCAGCCAGGCGCCCAGGAGCAAGTCGGTGCGCTGCTTGCCCGGCTGGCGGAACACACCCGCACCGAACCGGCGAATCTGTATTACGAGTACTTCCAGTCGGGAAGCGATCCGTGCCACTTCGTCATCCTGGAAAAGTATCGCGACATGCACGGCCTGGATGAGCATCGCCAGACCGCGCATTTCCAGGCAATCGGCATCGGCCAGATCATTCCCCTGCTGGCCAGGCGCGAGGTCGAAAGCCACATGGTCACCCCGGACAGCTGACGCCGCCCGGGGTCCGCGCGCACCGCCGCAACGGCGGCGTGCGCGGCGCCGGCAGCGTCAGAACGCCTCTTCGTAGAGTCGCGTGGCGTCGGCCAGCGTGACATCGCGCGGATTGTTCCCCAACAGGCGCTGTTGCTGCAGGGCCAGCCCGGCCAGCGCCGGGATGTCCGCCGCCGTGACGCCGACCTGCGCCAGCCGCGTCGGCAGTTCCAGCGCCCCCGCCACCTCGGCCATCGCCTGCACGAACGCGGCGGCCTTTTCCGCCACGCCACCGGCATACCCCGGCAGGATCACGTCCGCCAGCTCCGCGTACTGGGTCTCGCAACGCAGCGAATTGAACCGCAGCACCGGCCCCAGCACCAGGGAGTTGGACAGCCCGTGCGGCACATGGAATGCGCTGCCCAACGGATAGGCCAGCGCATGCACGGCACCCACCGGCGCATTGGCGAACGCCTGGCCCGCCAGCATCGCGCCCAGCAGCATGTCCTGCCGCGCCGCCAGGTCGCCGCCGTCGCGGCAGGCGAGCGGCAACGCGCGAAACAGCAACCGCAACGCTTCGCGCGCCAGGGCGTCGGAAATGGGATTCTTGAGCACCCGGCTGGTATATGCCTCGGTCGCGTGCACCATGGCGTCGATACCGGTGGCCGCGGTGATGGCCGGCGGCAGGCCCAGCGTCAAGGTGGCGTCCAGGACGGCCAGGTCGGCATACAGCACGGGCGAGATGACGCCGGCCTTGGCGCCATCGCCGGTCGTCACGACGGCGATCGGCGTGGCCTCCGAGCCGGTGCCCGCCGTGGTCGGCACCTGCACCAGCGGCAAGCGCGGCCCCGCGACCAGGCCTATGCCATAGGCTTGGCGCAAGTCCTGCGTCGTCCCGGCGAATGCGGCAGCCAGCTTGGCCACATCCATCGAAGAACCGCCGCCAAAGCCCACGATCACCTGGGCCCGGGCATCGCGCGCCGCAATGATGGCGCGCTCGACCACCGACTCCGGCGGATCCGCGACCACCTCATCGAACATGGCCACCGTATGGCCCGCGCTGGCCAGCGCGTCGCGCAGCCGGCCCGCCAGGCCCAGTGAAACCAGCGCGCCGTCCGTCACCAGCAGGACGCGGCTGGCGCCCCATCGGGCCGCCAGCGTCTCTCCCAGGGCGTCGCTGGCGCCAGCGCCGACCAGCGTCCTCGCATGCGTACAGAACTCAAACATCGCCACCTCGCTCAGAACAGGCTGAAGTCCGCGTGCCGACGCACGGCATCCGCCCGCGCGGCGCGACTCGGAAAACCAGCTTAGCAGGCTGCGGGATCGCGCAGGCAGGCTGGTGCGGCGGTTTCCCAATTGTCGGGAAACCGCGTCGCGGCAAGCGGATATCGAAGGCGGGAAGATGGCCGCGCGCAACAACCAGGCGCACCGCATGAAAAAGGCCAGCAAGAAAAAAGCCGCTTCCATGAGCGGCTTTTTTCTTGCTGGCCTTGTTGCTGACCTTGCTTGCTGAATCTGGTTGGTGGGTCGTGCGCGACTCGAACGCGCGACCAACGGATTAAAAGTCCGCTGCTCTACCAACTGAGCTAACGACCCGACCGAAGCCAGGAATTATGACGGATTTCCAGCCCTGTGTCAAAATCGGCCGGGTGCAAAAGCCAAGCCGCCCGAGGGCGGATTGGCGGGATGCGGGCCCGGCCACCGCCGGACGCGTGCTGCCGAGGCTTACCAGGCGGCGACCACGGCGCCCTTGTACTTGCCGAGGATGAACTCCTTGACCGGCGCGCTCTGGTAGATGGAAACCAGCTTGCGCAGGTCGGCGCGGTCCTTGTCCTGCTCGCGCACCACCAGAACGTTGGCATAGGGCGACTCGGCCGATTCGCGCACCAGCGCATCCTTGCTCGGATCCAGGCCGGCTTCCAGCGCGAAATTGGTGTTCACGGCGGAAGCGTCGGTGTCGTCCAGCGAGCGCGGCAGTTGGGCGGCGTCCAGTTCGATGAAGCGCAGCTTGCGCGGATTCTCCACCACATCGATCGGCGTGGCCTTCAGGCCGGCCTCCGGACGCAGCTTGATCAGGCCATGGTCCTGCAAGAGCAGCAAGGCGCGCCCGCCGTTGGTGGGATCGTTGGGGATGCCGATGCGCGCGCCGTCCTTCAGCTCGTTCAGGTTCTTGACCTTCTTGCTGTAGACGCCGATGGGGAAGATCACGGTCTTGGCGATGCTGACCAGCTTGTAGCCGCGGTCGGCATTGGCGTTGTCCAGGTACGGCTGGTGCTGGTAGCTGTTGGCGTCGAGGTCGCCGGACGCCAGCGCCACGTTGGGCTGCACGTAGTCCGAGAACTCGATGACCTGGATATTCAGGCCCTGCTTGGCGGCCTCCTGCTTGACCACCTCGAAGATCTGCGCGTGCGGGCCGGCGGTCACGCCGATCTTCAGCGGCTTGTCCTGCGCCAGCGCAGGCTGCGCAAACACGGCGGCGCCCAGGGCGAACGCGGCGAGGGTTTTCAGGAACTTGGTGCTCATGTTGCGATATTCCCAGATACGGAGTGATGAAAAGAATCGTGCGGGATTCAGCGGTGCGACATGCGGCGCACCAGCCAGTCGCCCAGGCTCTGGACGACCTGCACCAGCGCGATCAGCACGACCACGACAGCCAGCATGACTTCAGGCAGGAAGCGCTGGTAGCCATAACGGATGCCCAGATCGCCCAGGCCGCCGCCGCCGATGGCGCCGGCCATGGCCGAGTAGCCGATCAGGCTGACGATGGTGACGATGGTGGCGGCCACCAGGCCAGGCAGGGCCTCGGGCAGCAGCACCTTGCAGATGATCTGCAAGGGCGAGGCGCCCATGGCGCGCGCCGCGGTGATCAGGCCTGGGTCCACTTCGCGCATGGCGTTCTCGGCGACGCGGGCCATGAAGGGAATCGCCGCCACCGCCAGCGGAACAATGGCTGCGGTGGTGCCGATGGAGGTCTGCACCAGCAGGCGGGTGAACGGGATGATGGCCACCATCAGGATGATGAAAGGCACCGAGCGCGTGCCGTTGACGACGGCCGCCAGCACCCGGTTGACCGCCAGGTTCTGCAGCATGCCGCCGCGTCCGGTGACGATGAGCAGCACGCCCAGCGGAATGCCGACCACCACCGAAATGGCGCCGGACACGCCGACCATCAGCAGGGTCTCATGCAGCGACGTGATAAGCAGATCGATCAGTTGCGGGCTCATGGGCGATTTCTTCTACGGTGATTTCACGGGCGGCCAGCGCGGCGAGCGCGTCCTTGACCGCGTGCGGCGCGCCTTGCGCCAGTACGAACAGCGTGCCGACGGCCACGCCCTGGATGTCCTCGACGCGCGCCTGCACCAGGCTCACGTCCAGCGCGAACTCGCGCGCCAGGTCCGACCAGAGCGGCTCGCCGGCGGCCACGCCCTTGAGCGACAGGCGCCACAGGCGCACGGCGCGGCCGGGCTCGGCGGCCGCCAGCGCGTCGATGCGCTGCTTGACGGCGGCCAGGGTGGCCTCGCTGAGATCCGACGCGGTCGCGGCCGAGACCATGGCGCGGGTGACTTCGTGCCGGGGCGCGGCGAACACTTCGCGCGTGCTGCCCAGCTCCACCACCTCGCCATGCGACAGCACGGCGACCCGGTCGCAGATCTCGCGCACCACTTCCATCTGGTGGGTGATCATCACCACCGTCACGCCCGTCTTGCGATTGATATCGCGCAGCAGCGCCAGGATGTTGTGGGTGGTCTCGGGGTCCAGCGCCGACGTCGCCTCGTCGCTGAGCAGCACGTCGGGGTCATTGGCCAGGGCGCGCGCGATGCCCACGCGCTGCTTCTGCCCGCCGCTGATCTGGCTGGGATAGCGGTCGCGCAGGTGCTCCAGGCCGACCAGCGCCAGCAGCCGCTCGACCCTGGCGGGAATCTCGGCGCGCGCCACGCCGGCGATCTCCAGCGGCAGGGCCACGTTGCCGTACACGGTACGGCGCGCCAGCAGGTTGAACCCCTGGAACACCATGCCGATGCGGCGGCGCTGGTTGCGCAGCTGCGCCTCGCCCAGCCCCACCAGGGCCTGGCCGCCAATGGCGATGCTGCCCTGGTCCGGGCGCTCGAGCAGGTTGATGCATTGAACCAGCGTACTTTTGCCCGCGCCGCTCGGCCCGATGATGCCGAACACCTCGCCCTGCTGGATGTGCAGGTTGATGCCCCGCAGCGCTTCGAAGCGGCCATGCGGGGTGGCGTACGTCTTGGATAGATTTTCGATATGAATCATGGCATGCGATTGTGAATCGCCGCTCTTCTTAAGAGAACGACTGTTTATTCCTCTTTTTATAACTATTAGTTATATAAAATGGATAAGACCCGATGCGTGCCGGCAACGGGCCGGCAACGCATCGGGTCGGAAGGGAACGCGCCGGGCACCAGGCCCGGCAGGCGTCAACGAGCGCGCGAGATGCGGACTTCAGCGCCGCGGCGCTTCACTTCCAGCCCTTCGGAAGGCAGGATGCGCAGTCCTTCCAGCCCCTTGATATAGCTGGAACCCTGCATTTGCATTACGCGGATTTTATTGCGCATGACCACCGGATTGTGGACCGGCATGCCGAACATCCAGACCTCGTCCAGGATACGCGCCGAGTTGAACTCGCCCGTGTGCTGCGCGGCCGGGCCGAGACAGAGCATGTGGCCTTCGCGGCCGAACACGGGGTAGCGGTCCAGTTCGC
This sequence comes from Bordetella bronchiseptica, assembly GCF_900636925.1. Classification (NCBI taxonomy): domain Bacteria; kingdom Pseudomonadati; phylum Pseudomonadota; class Betaproteobacteria; order Burkholderiales; family Alcaligenaceae; genus Bordetella; species Bordetella bronchiseptica. The sequence goes on along the minus strand of NZ_LR134326.1, from coordinate 878,771 downwards.
ACTCGACGGTCCAGGTCGTGCCGCCCTCGTAGCGGTGGCCGGTGTTGAGGTCCCACCAGGCGTCGCCCTTGGGCAGGTAGACGCGCACCTGCTTGCCCGGCTGCGTCACCGGCGCGACCAGCAAGGCCGGCCCCAGCAGGTATTGCAGGTCCCAGGCATGCGCATGCGGATCGTGCGGGAACGACATGGCCATCGAACGCTGCACCGGCAGGCCGGTACGCGCCGAGTCCTCGATGGCGCCGAGCACGTAGGGAATCAGGCGGTAGCGCCACTGCATCCAGGTGCGGGCATGCGCCAGAGCTTCTTCGCCGAAGGCGTCGGGCAGCAGGCCAGGGACGCCCTGGAAGCTGAAATTGGCCGACAGCACGCAGGCCCCCAGCCAGCGCAGGTACAGCTCGGCGGTCATGCCCTCGAGCGGCGCCTGCGCCGAACCCAGCGCATGCACCTGCACCGGCACGCCGCTCGCGCCGATCGACAGCGCGGTGCGCAGGCTGTGCTCCAGCCCGGCCCAGTCGTTGGTCACGCGCGGGCCCACCTGCCACGGCAGGCGCTGCGCCGCCGGGAACAGGTCGGTACTGGGCACCACGCCCTCGGGCGGCACTTTCAGGCCGGCCACCGCGTCGAACAGCGCACGGCGGGCCAGCAGCGGATACATGGTGCGCAGCGCCGGGCCGGTTTCGCCGTTGCGCGCCGACACGCCATCGGGAATCGCGATCTGCGCGTCGCAGGCCGGCGCGTCCAGGCCGTCCTCGATCAACTGGCGGTGCCGCTCCACCCACATCGCGTAAGCGTCGCGATACGACAGATCCAGCAGGCCGTAGGGCTGCCCGCCGGTGGCGGCGTTGCCGTCGAACACCTGGGCGCTGCCATCGTCGCGCGTCAGCAGCCAACCGCGGTCTTCCAGCTCTTCGAACAACAGGCTGGATTTCAGCACGCCCGGAAAACCGCTCGCCGCCACATGGACATGATGCTTGTGGAACAGCGCCAGCATCTGGCGCGCGTCGGGGAAGCGCTGGGCATCCCACTCGAGCACCGGCTTGTCGGCCTGGAAGCTCCAGGCCGCCGGCAAGGCCAGCGTCACGGCATCCAGCGCAATCTGCTGATCGCGCAGGCGCGCCACCAGGGCCGCCGTCTCGGTCGGCATCTGGCCGTCGGCCTGCTGCAGCCATGCGCCCATCGCCCACAGCACCGGCTGGCCGGCGCGGCCGGTCAGCGCGGTGTACTGGTTGAGGATCTCGGCCGGCTCGCCGACGAACAGGAACAGGTCCAGCACCGGGTCGTCGATGGTGAGCACATAGGCGCCCTCGGCGGGCTCCAGGCCCACCGCGTGCTCGACGCGCCGCATCGTGTTGGCGTACACGCCCCAGCCGCGCGGGCTCCAGGCCAGCGGCAAGGCGCGATGCTCGGGGTCATCGGACACCACGGCTTCGCCGCGGCGGTTGAGATCTCCCGGCGTTTCGCCCAGGCCATAGACGGGCTCGGCGCCCTCCAGGCCCAGGCCCACGGTCCACACGGCCTCGTCGGTTTCGTCGAGCGCGTTGTGGCCGAACGCGGGCGTATGCGCGGACACTTCGGAAGCAAAGACTTCCTGGTCGCCGCGATACAGTTTCACGCGCACGGGATCGGAGAGCACCTCAAGCGTGGTATCGCCCTGGGCGATACGCCAGCCGCCGCCGTCGTCGCGCGGCGTCAACGTCGCCTCGCCCACGGCCTCCTGGCGCGCCAGCAACATTTCAGCCACGGCGCGCGCACGCGCGCTGGATTTTTCATCGGTGAGGAGACTCGCCTCGCCACAACGCAGGCGGTATACGCCCGGCGCGTGCGCTTCGACTACCAGGTGCAAGCCGTCGCCCGCGTCGAAGTCGATGCGGCTAGGGCGGGACGTCAACAACTCGACGGTGTCGAGCTGGGTAGTATGAGCAAAGTCGAACTTCGGCGGCACAGAGCATCCCCCGGCTTTAGCCAAAAAACCATTAAAAGACGCTATTTTGACGGATTTGGGCCCTGAAATAAACTCGCCCCCTCATTTTGAGGGTGCCGGCATGCCGTAGGCGGCGCTTCAGGCGCCATTTTGCGGCCTGAGCAGTCACTTACTTCCAACCCCCGCAAAATCGCCAATCACCGCTATCGTTCAGCTTATATCGGTGTTTCGGGCCCTATTTTGCCGCCAACCCCGGCCGATTATGCGCCCACTGCGCCGCGCGTGGTCGGCAATAGATGCGACACCATTTTATTTTCATCGTGGCGCGATTTGCGCCAGCAAGTCGGTTTCGAGCGGCCCGGGCTCGCCGCAGAGGCGCGCCGCGATCACGTCGCCCATCAGCGCCGCCCAGCTCAGCCCGCGCGATGCGTATCCCGCCGCCAGCCACAGCCCCGGCGCATGGGCGAGCGGCCCGGCCGCCGGCAACCGGCCCGGCAGCACGGCGCGCCATCCCGCCCAGCCGGGCAACGAACCGGGCTGCAGGGACGCGAAGGCGGCCGGCGCCTGGCCCAGCAGGCCCGCGGCCTTGTCCAGGTTGACGCGCTGGCCTTCGGCGCCGGTCAGCGCCTGCGCGGCGCCATGCACATAGGTGCTGCCGGCCACGCACCAGCCGTCCACGGCGGGCAGCAGGTATCCCTCGCCGCCGACGACGCAGCGCGGCCCGCCGGACAGGGCCTCGGCCGGCAGCAGGGTCACTTCGCCGGCCAGCGCGTGCATCCGGGCCAGCCGCGGCAAGGGTTCGAGCAGGCCGCTGTCGGCCAGCAGGCGCGGCGCGTCGGCCGCATTGGCCAGGACCACCACCGGCGCCTGCGCCACCTGCCGTCCCTGCGCGTCGAGCACCTGCCACTGGGCGCCGTGGCGCCGCAGCCGCGCAGCCTGCGCCGCGATCGTGCTTATGCCCTCGCCCGCCAGCAGCGCATCGATGAGCGCGCCCGGCCGCACCAGCATGCCGTCGGCGAAGAACACGCCGCCGCGCGCCACCGGCAAGCCGGCCAGCGCCCCCGCCTGGTCGCGGTCCACCATGCGCACCCAGTCGGCCGGAAATTGCAGGATCTGCAGCGTCTGCGCCAGCGCCGCCGCGCGGCCGGCATCGCGCTCGAGCTGCACGGTGCCGCAGCGCCGGGGCGCGGCCGGCGCCGGCAGGTCGCGCCAGCGCAGCCAGGCGCGCTGGCTGCCCGCGCGCGACAGGCGCGCACGCGGATTGTCGTCGCGCGCGATGACCGGCGTCAGGGCCGCGGCGGCATGGCCGGCGTGCGACGCAAGGCCCGCCAGCCGCGCCGCATCCAGTACCGTCACGGCCCGGCCGCGCAAGGCCAGCGCATGCGCCACCGCCGCGCCGGCCAGCCCGGCGCCGACCACCAGCACCGGCGCGCCGTCATCATCGGGCGCATCGTCGGGTGTCGCCACCCCAGGCAGGCGCTGGCCCAGCGTCATGTGCCACTTGCCGCCAAAGCCCGGCGCGCGCCGGACGGCAAAGCCCGCCTGTTGCAGCGCCTGCCGCACCTGCCCGGCGCTGCACCAGGAGGCCAGCGTGGCGTCCGGCGCTGCCAGCCGCGCCAGGGCCTGCAGCATGTGCGGGTCCCACATGGCGGGATTGCCGCGCGGCGCGAAGCCGTCCAGGAAGTAGGCGTCGACGCGCGCCGTCAGGCGCGGCGCCAGCTGTTGCGCCGCGCCGAAGCCCAGCGTCAAGGTCAGCGCGCCGCCTTCGAACTCCAGCCGGTGCAGCCCGGGCAGCAGCGGGGGCCACTGCGCGGCCAACTGGGTGGCCAGCGCCTGCAGTCCCGCCGGCGCATGGGCGCGCAGCACGGCCAGCAGATCCTCGCGCGCAAACGGGTGTCCCTCCAGCGACAGCATGTGCAGGCGGCGCGGCCGCGCCGGATCGTCACGCCAGGCTTGCCACAGGGTGAGAAAATTCAGCCCCATGCCGAAGCCCGTCTCGCAGACGGTAAAGCGCGCCCGGCCGCGCCAACGCTGCGGCAGGCCGTTGCCCCGCAGAAAAACATGCTCCGCCTGGCCGGCCGCGTCGTCGCGCGAGTGATAGACATCGCCATAGGCGGCGCTGTACAGGCGGCCCTGTTCGTCATGGACGACGACGGCGGGCTGCAGGGGCGCATACGGGGCAGACATGGCGGCAGGAAAGATCCGACTATTCAAAGGTTTGCCACTATAAAGCCATCGCCGGCCGTTGGATAAGCACCACGCCGTTGCAACGAAATACCTGGCAGCGGGCCCGAATTCTCCCTGGTTGCGGAATGCGTTGCGAGCATGGGCTTACACTTGGGCTATGCAGACCTCCGCCCAACGCTCCCCTGCCTCCGCCACCCTGGACCTCGGCGCGGCCGTCGACGCAGCCGTCACAGCGGCCCATGCAGGCGCCGCCATTCTGCAGTCGTACGCGCACCATCGCTCGGATCTGGTCATCGACCGCAAGGCGCGCAACGACCTGGTCTCGCAGGCCGACCGCGAGTCCGAGGCCGCCGTCATCAGCGTATTGCGCGAGCGCACGCCGCAGTTCGGCATCGTGGCCGAAGAAACCGGCGGCGCGGCGCAAGGGCCGGCCACCTGGTACATCGACCCGCTGGACGGCACCACCAACTATCTGCACGGCATCCCGCACTACGCGGTGTCGATCGCGCTGGTCGCCCACGCGGGCACGCGCGTGGTGGCGGGCGCCGACCTGCAGGAAGACACGCCGGTCATCGGCGTGGTCTACGACCCCAGCAGCGAAGAGCTTTTCACCGCCGTCCATGGCATCGGCTCGTGGCTCAACGGCCATCGCATCTCGTGCTCGCGCACGTCGACGCTCGACGATGCCGTGCTGGCCACGGGCTTTCCGTTCCGCGATTTTTCCTTCGCCCACCAGTACATGCCGATGCTGCACGATGCCATCCGCCGCACCCGCGGCGTGCGCCGCATGGGCGCGGCGGCGCTGGACCTGGCCTGGACGGCCTGCGGCCGCTACGACGGCTATTGGGAAATGGGCCTGGCGCCGTGGGATGTCGCGGCCGGCACCTTGCTCGTGCGCGAGGCCGGCGGCGTGTGCACCGACATGATGCGACAGCAGTCGTGGCCCAGCGGCGGCCGCGTGGTGGCCGGCAACCGGCACATCCACGGCGCGCTGTTCGACATGGTCAGCCCGCACCTGGACGCGCCCGCGCCCGATTCCAGCCAGGCCTGAGCGCCCGCGCGGCCCGCGCTAGCTTCCCGCCTCGGGCCGCAGTTCGCGCCGCAGGATCTTGCCCACGTTGCTCTTGGGCAGTTCGTCGCGGAATTCCACGTGGCGCGGACGCTTGTAGCCGGTCAGCCGCTCCTCGCACCATTGCAGCACCGCTTCGGCCGTCAGGGCCGGATCCTTCTTCACGACGAATACCTTGACCGCCTCGCCCGAATGCTCGTCGGGCACGCCGATGACCGCGCACTCCAGGACACCCGGATGCGCCGCGATGACGGCCTCGACTTCATTGGGATACACCTTGAAGCCCGACACCGCGATCATGTCTTTCTTGCGGTCGACGATGCGCGTGTAGCCGGCCTCGTCCATGATGCCGATGTCGCCGGTCAGGAAGAATCCGTCGGCCGTCATGACGTTGCGCGTTTCCTCGGGCTTCTGCCAATACCCCAGCATGACTTGCGGGCCGCGGATCGCAACCTCGCCACGCTCGCCCAGCGGCACCGGCGCACCGTCATCATCGAGAATGGCCACGTCGGTCGATGGCAGCGGCAGGCCGATGGAGCCCGAATAGGTCTTGGCGTCGGTGGGGTTCACGGTGGCCACCGGCGAGGTCTCCGACAGGCCGTACCCTTCTATCAGCGGATGGCCGGTCAGCTCCAGCCACCGCTCGGCGACCTGGCGCTGCACCGCCATGCCGCCGCCCAGGGTCAGGCGCAGGTCGGTGAAATCCAGCTTGGCGAAATCCGGGTTGTTGACCAGGGCGTTGAACAAGGTATTGACGCCGGGGAAGATATTGACCGGCGCCTGGCGCCAGGCAGCGATCAGCGCCGCCTGGTCGCGCGGATTGATGACCAGCAGATTGCGCATGCCGGCATGCATGCCGTAGAGGCCGCAGACCGTCATGGCGAACACGTGGTACAGCGGCAGCGCGCTGATGATCGTCAATTGCCGGCCATGCAGGTCGTGCAGCACCGGCTGCGCCACGGCTTCGGTCTGCAGCACGTTGGCTACCAGGTTGCCATGCGACAGCATGGCGCCCTTGGGTACGCCGGTGGTGCCGCCGGTGTACTGCAGCACGGCCAGGTCGTCCATGCCCAGTGCGGGCGGCGTGAACGTGGCGCGCGCGCCGTCGCGCAAGGCATCCGGCAGGCGGTGCGCCCCGTCGATGCGCCACGGCGGAACCAGCTTCTTCACATAGCGCGCCGCCAGGTTGACCAGCGGCGCTTTCAGGCCTCCCAGCAAGTCGCCAGGGCCGACCACCACGACATGCGACAGCGCGCCGCGATCGGGCACCGCCTGCAGCGTGTGCGCGAAATTCTCCAGGATGACGATCGTCTCGGCGCCGCTGTCGAGCAGCTGGCGCTGCAATTCGTCGGCCTTGTAGAGCGGATTGACGTTCACCACCACCATGCCGGCGCGCAGCGTCCCCAGCAGGCACACCAGGTAGGCGGGCACGTTGGGCATCATCAGCGCCACGCGCGCGCCGCGCGCCAGGCCGCGCCCCTGCAGCCAGGCGGCGAAGTGCCGCGCATGGGCATCCAGTTGCGCATAGGTCATGTCCGAGCCCATCGAGCGGCAGGCCACCTGGCCGGCATGGCGCCGGCAGGCCTGGTCCAGCAGGTCGGTCAGCGACGTGTAGTCCTGCGGCGAAATCTCGTGGGGAACCCCCGCGGGATAGTGGGCGAGCCAGGGGCGCAGCATGGTGTTTGCCTCCATTAATTCGAGTTTTGTTTGATGATAACCTTGTTGCCTCGGACTTCCGCATGGAGCCCACGGCATGAAACTGATCGAACCCATCGTCGCGTGGCGCCAGGATATCGCCGCCATACGCCGCGACATACACGCGCACCCCGAACTGGCATTCGAGGAATTCCGCACCGCCGACGTGGTGGCGGCCAGGCTGCAGGAATGGGGCATCGAGGTCGACCGCGGCCTGGGCGGCACGGGGGTGGTCGGCATCATCCGCGGCACGCGCGAAGGCGCGCGGGCGGTCGGCCTGCGCGCCGACATGGACGCCTTGCCCATGCAGGAAGCCAACACTTTCGAGCACGCCAGCCGCAATCCGGGCAAGATGCACGCGTGCGGCCACGATGGCCATACCGCCATGCTGCTGGCCGCGGCGCGCTTCCTGTCGCAGCAGCGCGATTTCGCCGGCACCGTGTACGTGATCTTCCAACCGGCCGAGGAAGGCGGCGGCGGCGCCAAGCGCATGATCGACGATGGCCTGTTCACCCGCTTCCCCATGGAAGCGGTATTCGGCATGCATAACTGGCCGGGCATGAAAGTCGGCCAGTTCGGCCTGACCGCCGGGCCCATCATGGCCTCGAGCAACGAGTTCGCGATCCACATCAAGGGCAAGGGCACGCACGCCGGCATGCCGCACCTGGGCGTCGATCCGGTCATGGCGGCGGTGCAGCTGGCGCAATCGCTGCAGACCATCGTCACGCGCAACCGCAACCCGCTCGACGCCGCCGTGCTCAGCATCACCCAGATCCACACCGGCAGCGCCGACAACGTGGTGCCCAACGAGGCCGTCATGCGCGGCACGGTGCGCACCTTCACGCTGGAAACGCTCGACCTGATCGAGCGCCGCATGGGCGAAATCACGCGCCTGACCTGTGCCGCCCTCGATTGCGAGGGCGAGCTGGAATTCCGGCGCAACTATCCGCCCACCATCAACCACCCCGCCGAATCGGCGTTCTGCGCCGGCGTCATGCGCGGCATCGTGGGCGCGGAGAACGTCAACGACCACGTCCAGCCCACCATGGGCGCGGAGGACTTCGCCTTCATGCTGCAGGACAAGCCCGGCTGCTACGTCTGGATCGGCAACGGATCGGGCGACCACCGCGACGCCGGCCATGGCGCCGGCCCCTGCATGCTGCACAACGGCAGCTACGACTTCAACGACGAACTGTTGCCGCTGGGCGCCACCTACTGGGTAGAGCTGGCGCGCCAGTGGCTGGCGCGCCCCTGAGCCGGCCAGGCCCCTAGGGCAGCGCCAGGCAGGCGTCCAGGAAGCGCTGGGTGGCGCGCGCCGCGGCGCTGGCGTGCGGCGCCAGGATGCTGAGCGTGCGCGTCAGCGGCCGCGGCAGCAGCCGCAGCGTCGCCAGCGAGCCGTCTTCGTGCCGCACCGACATGATGGAGACGAAGCCCACGCCCAGGCCGGCGCGCACCGCCTGCTTGACCCCTTCCACGCCCGCCAGCTCCAGCCCCACGGCCGGCGCCAGCCCCGCGCTGGCGAAGGCGCGCTCGACCAGCCCGCGCACGCCCGAACCCGGCTCGCGCGTGACCTGGGGCCAGGCCGCCAGGTCGCGCAGCGTGGCCGCGCCGTTGCCCGCCAGCGTGTGGTCGGAGCGCACGATCGCCACCACCTCGTCCTGGCGCCAGGGGTGCACCACCGTATCGGCGGGCAGGCCGGCCGGCACTTCGCCTTCGATGAAAGCCAGGTCCAGGGACGGCAGCCGCTCGACGATCTGGCGCGTATTGCCGTCCGACAGATGCACGCCGACGGCCGGGTAGCGGGCCCGGAAGGCGGCCACCAGGCCGGGCAGCAGGTAGCTGGCCGGCGTGGTGCTGGCGCCCAGGCGCAACGAACCGGTTTCCAGGCCGCGCCAGGCGTCGCGCAGCGCGCCGGCCTGGCTGTATACCTGGCGCAGTTGGCGCGCGTGCTCGGCCAGCCGCTCGCCGGCCGCGGTCAGGACGATGCCATGGCCGCTGCGCCGATACAACGGCTCGCCGAACCAGTCCTGCAACATGCGCAACTGGCCGGACACCGCCGGCTGCGACAGGTGCAGCAGTTCGGCGGCGCGGCTGATATTGCCGGCATCGGCCACGCTGGCGAAGGTAAGCAATTGCTCCGGTGTCATGCCGATATCGTAATTCCTGATGATAGATATTAAAAATAAAGATTTTTCAGATAATAGTCCGGGTCGTAATATTTCTGCCAGTTATTTAGTTATCGCTGACGGCGCTATGACCACCACTACCTCTACCCTGCCCTTGCCCACCCCGTGGCGCGACAAGCTCAATGGCATCCTGTTCGTCGCCCTGATGGCGGCGGCCGTGGTGCAACTGGCCGACCTGCCGTTCATCCGGCAATTCGGCTTCTCGCCCCTGGTGGTCGGCATCGTCTGTGGCATGCTGTATGGCAATTTCCTGCGCGGCACCATGCCGGCCGATTGGGGCGCCGGCGTGCACTTCACGGCGCGCCGCCTGCTGCGCATCGCCGTCGCCTTCTACGGCCTGAACATCAGCATCCAGCAAATCGCCGCGGTAGGACTGCCCGGCCTGGCGGTGTCGGTCGGCGTGGTCGCCTCCACCCTGCTCATCGGCACGGTGGCCGGCCAGCGGCTGCTCGGCCTGGACCGCGACACCGCCATGCTGACGGCCGCCGGCAGCGCGATCTGCGGCGCCGCCGCCGTGCTGGCCTTCGAGCCGACCCTGCGCGCCGCCCCTCACAAGAGCGCGGTGGCGGTCGCCACCGTCGTCCTGTTCGGCACGCTCTCGATGTTCCTCTACCCGGTGATCTACCACGCCGGCTGGCTGCCCTTCGACACCCAGGCGCTGGGCATCTATATCGGCGGCACCGTGCACGAGGTTGCCCAGGTGGTCGGCGCGGCCAGCAACATCGATCCGGCCACGACCGAGGTCGCCACCATCGTCAAGATGACGCGCGTCGCCTTGCTGGTGCCCGTCCTGCTGGTGCTGGGCTTCTGGCTGCGCGCCAGCGCCGCCGCCGGCGCCGACGGCAAATCCCACGCCAAGCTGCCGGTGCCGTGGTTCGCGATCGGCTTCCTGGTCCTGGCCATCGTCAACTCCCTCGACATCCTGCCGTCCGACCTGGTCACCGCCATCCGCAAGCTGGATGTGTTCGTCCTGACCATGGCCATGACGGCGCTGGGAATCGAAACCCGCTTCGCCCAGATCCGCAAGGCCGGACCGCGCGTCATGGCGCTGGGACTGGTCCTGTACGCTTGGCTGGTGTTCGGCGGCTACGGAATCGTGAAGCTGGCGACCTGAGCCGCGCGCTTAGGACACGTTTTTCCTGCATAATCGGCCGGGTCCCTTCAGGAGCCGGCCCGCATGACCAACCCACCCAAATCCCCCTTCACCAGCCTGCCCAGCGGCCGCGAGCCGGTCCTGCGCGTCATGCCCATGCCCGCCGATGCCAATATCCATGGCGACGTGTTCGGCGGCTGGATCATGGCGCAGGTGGATATCGCCGGCTCGATCCCTGCCGCCCGGCGCGCCGCCGGACGCGTGGCCACCGTGGCCGTCAACGCATTCCAGTTCAAGCAACCGGTATTCGTCGGCGACCTGCTCAGTTTCTATACCTCCATCACGCGCACCGGCACGACCTCGGTCACGGTGTCGGTCGAAGTGTATGCTGAACGCCAGCGCCTGGACGCCGAAGTCGTGAAGGTCACCGAAGCGGTGCTCACCTACGTCGCCACCGACGAAGCCCGGCGCAGCCGCCCGCTGCCCACCCTTTGAGTCCTGTTGCATGACGCAGTCCTCCGCCACGCCCAAGCCGCCCGCGACGCCCCGCCGGCTCGACCCCGAAGACGCCCAGCACGCACTGGCCGAGGTCCAGGAGTGCCTGCGCCGGCAACATCTGGTCGAAGACCTGGTCCATCGCCAGGAACAGGGCGACGACAAGGCCCACCTGGTGGAAGACCTGGTGCACCGCCAGCATGAGGCGGAGCTGGCGACCCTGATCAACGGGCTGCACCCGGCCGACATTGCCTTCATCCTGGAATCGCTGCCCAAGGACGAACGCCAGACGGTGTGGCGGCTGGTCAGTACCGAGCACGATGCCGATGTCCTGATCGAAGTCGAAGACTGGGTGCGCGAATCGCTGATCGAGGCGATGGACCGCCAGGACCTGGTCGCCGCCACCGGCAGCATGGACGCCGACGAGCTGGCCGACCTGGCGCCCGATCTGCCGCCCGACGTGGTAGCCGAAGTCCAGAAGGGCCTGACCGAGGAAGAGCGTGCCCAGCTGCTCGAGGCCATGGGCTACCCCGAGGACAGCGTCGGCGCCATCATGGACTTCGAAATGGTCCGGGTGCGCGAGGACGTGTCGCTGGAGGTGGTGTTGCGCTACCTGCGCCGCCTGCACGAACTGCCCGACCACACCGACCAGATTTTCGTGGTCGACCGCCAGGACAAGCTGCAAGGCGTCCTGCCGATCGCCACGCTGCTGGTCAGCGAGCCCGATACCGAAGTGCGCGCGGTCATGAACTCGGATTTCCTGACCCTGGGCCCGCTGGATTCCGACGCCGACGCCGCCAGCGCGTTCGAACGCTACGACCTGGTCTCGGCCCCGGTCACCGACGAACAGGGCCGGCTGATCGGCCGCGTCACCATTGCCGACGTGGTGGACGTGATCCAGGAAGACTCGCAGGAGCAGGCGCTGTCGCGCGCCGGTCTGCAGGAAGAAGACATCTTCGCGCCCGTGCTCATGGCCTTGCGCAACCGCGCCCCCTGGCTGCTGTTCAACCTCTGTACCGCGGCCACCGCCTCGTTCGTGGCTTCGCGCTTCGAGGATACCGTCAGCCACATCGTGATCCTGGCGTTTCTCATGTCCATCGTGGCGGGTATCGGCGGCAACTCCGGCAACCAGACCATGACCATGATCATCCGCGCGCTGGCCGTCGGCCGCATCACCGGCCGCAACCTCTGGCAACTGGTCAAGCGCGAAATGCTGGTCACGCTGCTGGTGGGATTGTGCGGCAGCCTGGTGGCCGCCCTGTTCGCCTGGGCCATTTCCGATTCGCTGTCCATCGCCGTCGTCATGATGGCCGCGATGATCTGCAACATGCTGGTCGGCGCCTCGGTAGGCGTCATGGTGCCCATGTTGCGCGCGCGCTTCGGCAAGGACCCGGCCATCGGCTCGTCGGTGCTGCTGACCTTCGCCACCGACTCGCTCGGCTTTTTCATTTTCCTCGGGCTGGCCACGATCTTCCTACTGTAGCTCCGCATTCCAGGTAGGCCATTTCCCTTGACAGCTCCCTGAAAGGCTATATGTTGCGCCATCGGTTAAGGTGTCGGTTTGCACTTTTTCCCGTTAGCGCAGCATATGACCCAGTATTTTCGGGCCCTGGCTTTCTTTCTTTTGCTGGTGCCGGCAACGGCCATGGCCTGTGACGGCTGGCCTTCCTGGGCGCGTGGCGCCTGCCAGCGCGTGGACCAGATATGGAATGAGGGCGGCAACGACCTCTACCTGACCGGCTACTCGTGGCACAACCGGGCCATGTACAGCAGCGACAAGATCCGCAGCTTCAACGAGCTGGCCTGGGGCGGCGGACTGGGCAAGAGCATCTACGACGAGGACGGCGACTGGCAAGGGCTGTACGCCATGGCGTTTCTCGATTCGCACAGCGACATCGAACCGATAGCCGGCTATGGTTTCCAGAAAATCGGCCGCATCGGCGCCGATACCCGCCTGGGCATCGGCTACACCGTCTTCCTGACTTCGCGCTCCGACATCATGAGCCGGGTGCCGTTTCCCGGCATCCTGCCGCTGGTCTCTGCCGGCTACAGGGATGCCACCCTCTACGCCACGTATATCCCGGGCGGCAAGGGCAACGGCAACGTGCTGTTCATGTTTGGCCGCTGGGAGTTCTAAGGCTGCGCCAGCCTGTCGACCAGCGCCCCCAGGCGCCAATCGACAATGCCATGCTCGTTGAGCGCCCGATGGGTTTCCCGCACGTAATCCAGGCATGCGCCCGAACGCCCCACCGCCTGGCGTACGGCGCGTATCAGGAGCTCGTCGCTGAGCGCGCCCGCGTAGTGCCGGCAACGCCGGTCCGGCACGAAGGCCAGCCCGCGCACCGGCGCCTGCCCGGTATGGCAGCGTAGCCAGCGCGGCTTGTATGCCCCGCCGCTCATTTCGCGATGCCATAGCGCCTGGAAGACCTCGGGCACGTCGCGCCCGGCCACCCGGAACGCCACGCCCCGGCAGCATCCGCCACGGTCCAGGCCGAACACCAGGCCCGGATTGTCGGGCGAGCCGCGATGATCGTGCGACCACAGGCACAGCGAGCGATGGTACCCGCGCACCGTCGCCAGCCGGCGCTCCTGCCAGGCGAAGTCGGGTCGCCAGATCAGCGATCCATACGCAAATACCCAGACGTCCTCGCCGCCGTTCCACTGCGCCAGCAGGTCGCGCGCCGAACCGGCCAGCGGGCCGGCCCCTGCGTCCGCCGCGGCGGCGGACTCCCGCAATGACATAACCAAAACCACCTCTGCCTGTGCGCCGGCACGCGCTGCGCGAGCCGGATAGCGAGCTATGCTACGCCGGCGCCGAAGAAATTACCTTGCGAGATGACGGGCCTGGCATGCCCCGCCAGGCAAAACCCGTTCACGGCGCACGCCCGCGGCGAAAAATTTTTGCACGCGCTCGGCGCCCCCCTCTACACAGCGTCCAGCGGCAGTTCCGTGGTGCTCTTGATGACTTCCATCGAAAAGCTGGCGCTGACGTCCAGCAAGTCGACCGCTTCGATGAGACGCCGGTAGAACCGGTCGTACGCCGCCATGTCCTCGACCACGACCTTGAGCAGGTAGTCGATATCCCCCGCCATGCGGTAGAACTCCACCACATTGGGCAGCGACATGACCGCGTTGATCAGGTTGTCGGTCCATTTGGCATTGTGCTGGTTGGTCTTGATGGACACGAAGACGGTCAGGTTCAGCCCCAGCGCCTTGGGGTCGAGCAGCACCGCGTTGCGCGCGATCACGCCGTCGTCCTTCAGCTTCTGGATGCGGCGCCAGCATGGCGTCACCGACAGGTTCACCTGCTCGGCGATCTCGGCCACCGAGCAGGTGGCGTCTTTCTGCAGCAGGCGCAGAATCTTGATATCGGTTTGATCCACGGGAACCCCCAAATAGCGTCAGGTGTAGCGGTCGGCGGTCAAGCCATCCAGGTCAATCTGCGGCGTGCGGCCGGCAACGATGTCTGCGACGATCCTGCCGGTACCGCAGGCTTGTGTCCAGCCATTCGAGCCATGGCCGCAGTTCAGGTAGAGATTGGCGTAGCGGGTCGGCCCCAGTATGGCCGGGCCGTCCGGCGTCATGGGCCGCAGGCCGGCCCATGCCTGCGCCGCGTCGTAATCGGCGCCTTGCGGAAACCACTCGCGCACCACGCGCTTGAGAAACGCCACGCGGCCTGGGTCGATCGCCAGGCCGTACCCTTTCAGTTCGGCCATGCCGGCCGCGCGCAGACGCGGGCCCAGCCGGGAAATCATCACCTTGTTGTATTCGTCCATGATGGCCGTCCGCGGCGCGCGCGCCTCGTCGGCGATCGGCGCGGTGATCGAGTAACCCTTGACCGGGTAAATGGGCAGCTTCAAGCCCAGCGGCCGCAGCAGGAAAGGTGTGCTGCCGCCCAGGGCGATCACATAGGCGTCGGCCTGCAGCAATCCCTGGTCGGTGTGCACGCCCGCGATCGCCCCGCCGGCTTGCGCCAGGCTCGCCACGGTACAGCCGTAACGGAACGCCACGCCCTGGCCGGCCAGCCAGGCGCCCATGCCGCAAACGAATTTGTAGCAATCCCCGGAGCCATCGAGCGGCAGGAACAGGCCGCCCGCCACCGGCGCGCCGGCGCCGGCCAGCGCCGGCTCGCGTGCGGCGGCCTCGGCGCCGCTCAAGAACTGCCATGGCACCTCGAACTCGTCGAGCGCACGCGTGATATTGGGCACGGCCTTCAGGTCGGCCTCGCCGCGAAACAGCTGTAGCGTGCCATCCTGGTGGAAGTCGAACGAAATCGGCAGCCCGGCTGCGGCGATCTCGCGCAGGCAGGCCTGGCTGTAGTGCGCCACGCGCTGCATGCGCAGCTTGTTGACACGAAAGCGCTCGGCGGAGCACTCGCCCAGCCAGCGTGCCAGCCATGCCAGCTTGCGCGGCCGCGGCGCCAGCGAGAAGCGGATCGGCGCATTGCGCTGCAACGCCATGCGCAGCACCTTGGCCACCATGCCGGGCGCGGCCCACGGCCCGGCGAAGCTGGGGCACAGCCCGCCGGCGTTGCCGAAACTGGTTTCGCGCGCCGGGCCGGCCTGGCGCTCGACCACGGTCACGGCATGGCCATCGCGCCACAGGTAGTAGGCTGCGGTCATGCCGGCCACGCCCGCCCCCAGGACCAATACACGCATCAATGGCTTCCTTGTGTGAGAGGCCGCGTGGCCGCCCTTTTCGATAAGGGGCGCATTATGCCGCAGCGCCCGCGCCGCGCGTGCGCGTCAATAGGTGCCTGGATAGCCCCCGCCGTCGATCAGAATATTCTGACCGGTCATGTAGCCGGTATGCATCGAACATATGTAGGCGCACAACGCGCCCAGTTCCTCGGGCTGGCCGTAGCGGCCGGCCGGATTGGCACGGCCGCGCTCTTCCCACAGTTTCTCGAACGGCTGGCCCGACTGCTCCACCAGGCCCTGGATGTGGCGCACCTGGGCATCGGTCGCGAAGGCGCCGGGCAGCAGGTTGTTGATGGTGACGTTATGGCGCACGGTCTGCCGCGCCAGGCCCGCGACGAACCCGATCAATCCGGAGCGCGCGCCATTGGACAGGCCCAGCTCCGCGTGCGGCGCCTTGACGCTGCGCGAGACGATATTGACGATGCGGCCGAAGCCGCGCTGCGTCATGCCATCGACCACCCGGCGGATCATGTCGATGGGTCCCAGCATCATCGCGTCCAATGCGCTGATCCAGTCATCGCGGCTCCAGTCGCGGAAGTCGCCCGGCAAGGGGCCGTCGGCATTGTTGATCAGGATGTCGGGCGCCGGACAGGCCGCCAGCGCGGCCTCGCGACCCTCGGCGCGGGTCAGGTCGGCGGCCACCCAGCCCACGCCGATGCCGGCTTCGCGGGTGATCTGCGCCGCGGCCTGCTCCAGCGTTTGCGCCGTGCGCGCCGCCAGCGTCACCTTGACTCCTTCCAGCGCCAGTTGGCGGGCACAGGCCCGTCCCATTCCACGGCTGCCGCCGAACACCAGCGCCGTCCTGCCTGCGATACCCAGATCCATGCCGACTCCTGATGAAATATTTTTCTAATCCGTCCCCTGCCGGCCTGCCATTTGGCAAACCCATTCCGGAACGTAGCCCCTAGGATAGGAAGACTGTCAGCATTCGTCCATCCCATGCGCACGCCACCGCTTGTATCCGTCCCTATTTCACCCAGCCTGCAGAATTTGTGCGCCTCGGTGCAGTCCGCGCAACTGAACGCGGCGCAGGCCTTGCTGCGTGAACTGGCCGCCAGCGTGGCCGGCGCGAACGGCGCGCTGGCCGACCTGCCGCCCGAGCTGCGCGCCGGGCATCCCGATCACTACAGCCGGCACGTCGCCTACGCCGACCCGCACGGCAGCTTCACCATTGCCTACCTGATCTGGCGTCCGGGACAGTTCAGCCCGGTGCACGGCCACAAGACCTGGTGCACCTACCGGGTCCTGCAGGGCGAGCTCACCGAATCCCATTACCGCTGGGACCCCGAACTCGGGCTGGCCCTGCGCACCGGCGCCGTGGCGCGCCGCCCGGGCGACATCGTCACCGCCACCCCCGGCCTGGCGCAGATCCACCGGCTGGGCAACGCCGGCGACGAGGTTGCCATTTCCCTGCACATCTATGGCGTGGCCCAGAGCGATATCGCCACCGGCGTCAACCACGTCGTGCAGGAAGCCGCGCCACGCCCGCACTAGGCGCCGCCGTCAGTTCTCGAGGCTGATGTTGTTGGCCTTGATGAACGAATCCCAACGCTCGTACTCGCTGCGCACGTACTGTTCCAGCGCCGGACCGTCCGAGGCGACGATTTCGAAGCCCGCCTCGTTCAGCTTGCGGCTCACCTCGGGGTCGGCCAGCACCGTCTGGAACGCCGCGGTCAGCTTGCGCACCGTATCGGCGGGCGTGCCGGCCGGCGCGAACATGCCGCTCCAGGAGTAGGCGACAAAACCGGGAAAGCCCGATTCGATCACCGTGGGCACCTCGGGCAAGTCGCTCAGGCGCTTGTCGCCGGCCACCGCCAGCGGCTTTATCTTGCCGGCCTGGATCTGGCCGCGCAACGCCGCGTAACTCAGCCAGGTCATGTTCGCCTGCCCGCCCACGACCGCCTGCACCGCCGGCCCCGCCCCGCCGTAGGGTACGTGCAGCAGTTCGACCTTGGCGCGCCGCTTCAGCTCTTCGGGCGCCAGGTGATTCAGCGAGCCCACGCCCGTGGAGGCGTAATTGAAGGTGTTGGCCGGCCGCTTGCGGGCGGCGTCCAGGAACTCGGCCAGCGTCTTGCCCGGCACCGACGGATTGGCCCCCACCACCAGCGGGAACCGCACGGTCTGGCTGATCGCCACGAAGTCCTTGAAGGTGTCGTAGGGCAGCTTGGGCTTGACCGCCGGGTTGATCGCATGATTGTCGAAGCTGACCAGCAGGGTGTTGCCGTCCGGCTCGGCACGCGCCACGTACGCGGTGGCGATCTGGCTTGCCGCGCCGACCTTGTTCTCGACCACGACCGCGCGCCCGCCCAACTCCTTGGACAGGCGCGGCTGCATGATGCGCGCCAGGATATCGGTGCTGCCGCCCGGCGGATACGGGACGACCAGCACGAGCGGCCGTTCGTCGGCGTGCGCGGGCGCGCAGGCTGCGCCCAACAGGGCCAACGCGCACAGGCTGGCCGCAAAACCCTTCAGTATTCGAGGTTTCATAGATTTTCTGCCCCATAAGGTCAGTGAAAACGGCCTGCCGGCCATCCATGGATCACGCATGCGGATCGCCGGCCGCCTTGCGCGGCCTCGGCCCGACCCAGGCCATGCTCAGCCACTATGATGCGCCATCGGCGTGCGCCGCGCATGCGCCGGCGCAAAGCCGGCGGCATGCGTGCCGCTCAGACGCCGGTATCCAGCGTGTAATGCGCGCCGTCGCGGTTTTCCAAGGTCAGCGTGCGCAGCCGCGGCGTGGCGCAGGCCGGATCCTGCCGCACCCGCAGCCGCAGGTTGCCCAGGGGTACGTCCCAGCCGCCGGCGACGGCCTCGGCCGGCACGTCCACCACCGCTGCCAGGCGCTGCGCCACGGCCTGCGCGTCGGCGGCGTCCGCCTCGATGCTGACGATGCCGCGGGCGCCGTTCGGGTGGGACAGGAGTTCATCGTTCCAGACCAGCTCGGGCGTGAGATGGCGGCAGAAGTACATCCGGATTCCCGGGATGGGCTGCTCGGCGAAACGCACGGTATGGAAGCGCGCCTGGACCTCGCGGCCCTGCCACTGCGCCGCGCGCGTCAGTTCCTGCACGGGATTGACGGCGAAACCTGCCTCGAGCAGGCGCCGGTACGTCGCCTCGGCGTCGTAGGTGCGAAACACCAGGGCCTCCAGGCCCAGCGGCGAGTCGGCGATTTCCTTGCGCGCCGGCGGCGCGCCGGGCGGCCAGCCCAGCAACTCGACGTAGGTGCCTTCCAGCACGATCAGGCGATTGCACGACCCCAGGTTGTGCACCGCCTTCTCGCTGAGGTGAAAGCCCTGGCGCTCGAAATGCGGCGCCAGCGCATCCAGCCGGTCGCGCACCATGACCACGGCATGGTCGAATTCGGTGCGGCCGACGGCATGCAGCATGGCGTTCTCCGGTGCGTCAGGCCAACTGGCCGTGGCAATGCTTGTACTTCTTGCCGCTGCCGCACGGGCAGGGTTCGTTGCGGCCGACCTTGGGCAGCACATTGCGCACCGGCTGCGCGCCCTGCGGCTGGCCATCGTTGGCCAGCGCCTCGTCGTAGTCGGAGTGGTGGTACTGCACGTTCTGCACGTGGGGTTGCGCCGCATCGGCCTCGGCCTGCTCGACCTGCTCGGCCGACTGCACCCGCACCGTCATCAGCACCCGCACCACGTCGTCGCGGATACGGTCCAACATGCCCGAGAACAGCTCGAAAGCCTCGCGCTTGTATTCCTGCTTGGGGTTCTTCTGGGCGTAGCCGCGCAGGTGGATGCCCTGGCGCAGATAGTCCAGCGCAGACAGGTGCTCGCGCCAATGCGTATCGATCGACTGGAGCATGATCGAGCGCTCGAACTGCGCCCACGACTCGGCCCCGACCTGCTCCACCTTGGCCGTGTAGATCTGGCGCGCGGCCGCCACCACTCGCTCGAGCAGTTCCTCGTCGGTCAGGTTGGGCTCCTGCTCCAGCATATCGGTCAGCGGCAGCTGGATGTGCCAGTCGCCCGCCAGCGCCTTTTCCAGCCCGGCGACGTCCCATTGCTCCTCGACCGATTCCTCGGGGATGAAGCCACGGAACATTTCGGCCACGGCGGCATCGCGCAGGCCCTCGACGGTCGCGCCGATGGAAGCGGCTTCCAGCACCTCGTTGCGCTGCGAATACAGTACCTTGCGCTGGTCGTTGGCCACGTCGTCGTATTCGAGCAGCTGCTTGCGGATGTCGAAGTTGCGGCCCTCGACCTTGCGCTGGGCAGTCTCGATCGAACGGGTCACCATGCCGGCCTCGATGGGCTCGCCCTCGGGCAGCTTGAGGCGCTCCATGATGGCACGCACGCGGTCGCCGGCGAAGATGCGCATCAGCGGGTCTTCGAGCGACAGGTAGAAGCGCGACGAGCCCGGGTCGCCCTGGCGCCCCGCGCGGCCGCGCAGCTGGTTGTCGATACGGCGCGACTCATGGCGCTCGGTGCCGATGATGCGCAGGCCGCCGGCCTGCTTGACGCGCTCGTTGAGCGGTTTCCACTCGGCACGCAGCGTTTCGATGCGCGCCTCCTTCTCGGCCTCGCTCAGCGCCTCGTTGGCGTGGATCAGGTCGACCTGCTTGTCGACGCTGCCGCCCAGCACGATGTCGGTGCCGCGGCCGGCCATGTTGGTGGCGATGGTGATGTGGCCCGGCTTGCCGGCCTCGGCGACGATCTCCGCCTCGCGCGCGTGCTGCTTGGCGTTGAGGACCTCGTGCGGCAGCTTGGCCTGGCGCAGCAGGCCGGCCAGCAGCTCGGAGTTCTCGATGCTGGTGGTGCCCACCAGCACCGGCTGGCCGCGCTCGTGGCAGTCGCGGATGTCGTTGAGGATCGCCTGGTATTTCTCTTGCGTCGTCTTGAAGACCTGGTCGTTCTGGTCCTTGCGGACCATCGGCTTGTTGGTCGGGATGATGACGGTTTCCAGGGTGTAGATCTCCTGGAATTCGTACGCTTCGGTATCGGCGGTCCCGGTCATGCCCGACAGCTTGTCGTACATGCGGAAGTAGTTCTGGAAAGTGATCGAGGCCAGCGTCTGGTTTTCATGCTGGATCTTGACGCCTTCCTTGGCCTCGACGGCCTGGTGCAGCCCATCGGACCAGCGGCGGCCAACCATGAGGCGGCCGGTGAATTCGTCGACGATCACGACCTCGTCGTCCTGCACCACGTACTGCTGGTCGCGGAAGAACAGCGTATGGGCGCGCAATGCCACCATCATGTGGTGCATCAGGGCGATATGGCGCGGGTCGTAGAGCGACTCGCCCTCGGGCAGCAGGCCCACGCGCGTGAGGATCTTCTCGGCGCTCTCGTGGCCGGCCTCGGACATGTAGACTTGCTGGCTCTTCTCGTCGACCCAGTAGTCGCCTTCGGGCTCGGGCTCGTGCGGCTTGGGTTCGGACGCCATGCGCTTGAGCAGCGGCGGCACCGCGTTCATGCGCACGTAGAGTTCGGTGTGGTCCTCGGCCTGGCCGGAGATGATCAGCGGCGTGCGCGCCTCGTCGATCAGGATCGAGTCCACTTCGTCGACGATGGCGTAGAAGAGGCGGCGCTGGCGGCGGTCCTCGACGCGATACTCCATGTTGTCGCGCAGGTAGTCGAAGCCGAATTCGTTATTGGTGCCGTAAGTGATGTCGGCAGCGTAGGCGGCGATCTTCTCGTCGTTGGGCTGCTGCGGCACCACCACGCCGGTCGACATGCCCAGGAAGCGGTACAGCCGCCCCATCCACTCGGCGTCGCGGCGGGCCAGGTAGTCGTTGACCGTCACGACGTGCACACCCTTGCCGGCGATGGCGTTCAGGTAGACCGGCAGCGTGGCCATCAGCGTCTTGCCCTCGCCGGTACGCATTTCGGCGATCTTGCCGTTGTGCAGCGCGATCCCGCCCAGCATCTGGACGTCGAAGTGGCGCATCCCGAACACGCGCTTGCCCGCCTCGCGGACCACCGCGAAGGCTTCCGGCAGCAGGTCGTCCAGCGACGTGCCCTGCTGATGCCGATCGCGAAACTCCTGAGTCTTTGCCGACAATTCCTCATCGGAAAGAGCCGAAATCTTGGGCTCCAGGCTATTAATCTGAGCTACCTGCTTGCGATATTCCTTCAGCAAGCGGTCGTTACGACTACCAATGAGTTTTTTGAGCAGAGAAACCATGCGTGTCGTTGGCGGCACCGGCCGGTTTGCGCCGCAACGGCGGCGGACAGACCCGTGACTGGATTGTTGTTGTCTGGTTGAGCGGGCAAACCCGCCGGGAAACGATCCAGTTTAACGCACCTGGACCGCAACGGCCTGCCGTGCGCACGGCGGCCCCGTCCGGCCTCGCGACGCGCCGTTCAGCGGGTCGCCGAAGCCGCGGGCGCCGTGGCTGGCGCCTGGGCCACGGTGGGCGGCGCCGTCTGCTGGGGCCCCAGGAACAGGCGCGGATCCAGCGGCTGGCCGGCCAGCCGCACCTCGAAATGCAGGTGCGGCCCGGTGGAACGGCCCGACGAGCCCACGCGGGCGATCTCCTGGCCGCGCTCGACCACGTCGCCCGGCTTGACCAGCAGGCGCGAGGCGTGGGCGTAACGTGTGATCAGGCCGTTGCCGTGGTCGATTTCCACGCTGTTGCCGTAGCCGCTCTGGTATTTGGCCACCAGCACCACGCCCCCCGACGCCGCCAGGATGGGCGTGCCGCTGGGCGCCGAGAAATCGAGCCCTTCGTGCATGGCGTAGCGGCCCGTCACCGGGTTGCGGCGCCAGCCATACGATGAACTGAGGTAGGGGTATTCAGTGATGGGCATGGCCGAAGGCAGCAGCGCCTTGTCCGCGGAACGGCGCGTCAGGGCTGCATCCAGCAGCCGCAGGTTGTCGGCCTGCTGCGCCATGCGTACCTGGATCTCGTCGAGCTGCTGCGCCAGGTCGGCGGCCGTGGCCGGCGACGGCGGCTGCCGGTCGGTGAACAGGTCATCCATCACGTGGGTGGCTTCCTCGGGCATGCCCTGCAGCTGGGTGGCCAGTTCCGGGTCGGTATAGGCGACCCCGGCCACCTGGGCCACGCGCCGCCCCAGCCCGTCGATACTGGCCAGCTTGGCCTGCAGCGTGCCGACCTTGGTGGCAAGCATGGTAACGTTCTCACGCACGAACGCCGTATCCCGGTCGGGGCTGACGGCCTGGGCGTAGGCAGGCCAATCGACCGCGTACGCGGCCGGAGCCGACGGGGACATATAGCGTTGCACGGCCGCGCCCACGATGGCGGCGGTCAGCAAGGTGGCGCCCACCAGCAATGCCAGGCGCCCGCCCCCGAGAGTGAAATGCCCTTCCCGCCCGGGCTGGGCATGCATAATCACGATCTTCAAGCTTGCATCCTGTTATTTGAGCCGGCATGGCCAGTCGAAACACATACCGTCCTCCGCGTTCTTCCACCAACCGCCCCGGCGACCGTAGCGCCCTGGGGTGGCTGGGTCATGACATGCGCGGCGCCGGCGTATTGGCCACGGCGCGCAAGCACCTGCAGATACAGCACGCCGTGGCGGCGGTCCTGCCGCCGGCGCTGGGAGCGCTGTGCGTGGTCGCCAAGCTGGAGAACCAGCATCTGCAGTTGGCGGTGCCGGGCCCGGCCCACGCGGCCAAGCTGCGCCAGATGGCGCCGCGCATTGCCCAGACCCTGACAGGTCAAGGTTGGAACGTAAACGAAATCAGCGTCCGGGTGCAAGCCGGCATGCCGCGGCCGGGACAAAAAGCGCCACGCCCGCCCAAGCTGGCCCAGCCCCTGGGCTCGACTGCCCTGGATGCCTTCGAGACGCTGCATCGGGGCTTGCGCCCCGGCCCCCTGGCCGACGCCGTGGCGCGGCTGCTGAAACACCACAAGAACCGCTGACGCGGGGCCGGCCAGCGGCCGGCAAACCGGGGACGCCTGAGCATCCCCACCAAAAAGCCTATGGCCGCTCAGCGCGGCCATAGGGCGAAAACCGATATCGGCAAGGCCTGGTCAGGCCAGCTTCCATTCGTGCCGGAACGCCTGCGGCGCCTCGGCTTGGGATTCATACGTCACCAGCTCCCAGGCATCCTGCTGTTCGAGCAAGGCGCGGGCCAGCTGGTTGTTCAGGGCATGGCCCGATTTGTAGGCAACGTAGCGCGCCACCAGCGGCTTGCCCAGCAGATACAGGTCGCCGATGGCGTCCAGGATCTTGTGCTTCACGAATTCGTCATCGTAGCGCAGGCCGTCGCTGTTGAGCACCCGGAACTCGTCCATGACGATGGCGTTGTCCAGGCTGCCGCCACGCGCAAGGCCCATCGAGCGCAGGGCCTCGACCTCGTTGACGAAGCCGAAGGTGCGCGCGCGCGCGATTTCGCGCACGTACGAATGGGTGGCGAAATCGATTTCGGCGAAATTGGCCGTGGAATCGATGGCCGGATGGCGGAAGTCGATCGAGAACGCCAGCGCGAAACCCTCGTGCGGCTCCAGGCGGGCCCATTTTTCGTTGCGGCCCTCGCCTTCGCGCACCTCGATGGGCTTCAACACGCGGATGAAGCGCTTGGGCGCATTCTGCTCGACGATGCCGGCCGAACGCAGCAGGTACACGAACGTGGCCGCGCTGCCATCCATGATGGGAACTTCTTCGGCCGTCAGGTCGACATGCAGGTTGTCGATGCCCAGGCCGGCCAGTGCCGACATCAGGTGCTCGACGGTGGAAACGCGCACGTTGCCCTGCTGCAGCACCGACGCCATGCGCGTGTCGCCCACGCCGATGGCCGAGGCCGGCAGGTCCACGACCTGGGGCAGGTCGACGCGGTGGAAGACAATGCCGGTATTCGCCTCGGCCGGACGCAGGGTGAGTTCGACCCGGCGACCCGAATGGACGCCCACGCCTATCGTGCGTACGAGATTTTGAATACTGCGCTGTCGGAACATGACGACTCTATTATTCTTGCGAAAGCCGGAAATCTACCAATAGACACCGGCATAACCGGGCTATTGTAACCTCCAGGGAACAATGCTGCCAGCCAAGTCCATTGCCAATAAATAATGCGTCCCTTTTATTGGCGGACAGGCGGACCGCTCCGACTCCGGCCCGCCGGGGAAAGGGCGGGCCGGAGTTGAGGGAGTTAGAGCCGTAGGACGGCTCTTTGGTTCACTACGTCAATCGGCTTGCTTGCGCAGGAAGGCCGGAATGTCGAAGTGGTCCATCCCGGAGCTTTCCAACGCGCGCACCTGGGCCGAAGCCTGGCTGCGCGGGTTGCGCATCACCGACGGCATGTCCAGCCCGCGGTAATCGCCCTGCTGGCCAGCCAGCATGTTGCCCACCGGCATGTTGTCGGTGCCGGTACGCAACGCCTCGCTGGTGTGCTGCACCAGTTGCGGACGGACGGCCTCGCGGCCCAGGCCGGTGGCCACCACGGTCACGCGCAGCTCTTCGCCCATCTGCTCGTCGTAGGCGGTGCCGAAGATCACGGTGGCGTCGTCCGAAGCGTAGCTGCGGATCGTTTCCATGATTTCGCGCGTTTCGCGCATCTTCAGCGTGCGGCTGGCGGTGATGTTGACCAGCACGCCGCGCGCGCCGTTCAGGTCCACGCCTTCGAGCAGCGGGCAGGCGATCGCCTTTTCCGCCGCCACGCGCGCGCGGTCCGCACCGCTGGCCGCGGCCGTGCCCATCATGGCCTGGCCCTGCTCGCCCATGATCGTCTTGACGTCTTCGAAGTCGACGTTGACGTTGCCCTCGACATTGATGATCTCGGCAATGCCCGCGCAAGCGTTGTGCAGGATGTCGTCGGCCGCCTTGAAGCAGTCTTCCTGCGTGGCGTCGTCGTCCATCAGCTCGTAGAGGTTCTCGTTGAGGACCACGATGAGCGAATGCACGTGCTTGCCCAGCTCGCCGATACCGTCTTCGGCCATGCGCAGGCGTTTGTTGCCTTCGAAGGTGAACGGCTTGGTGACCACGCCGACGGTCAGGATGCCCAGCTCCTTGGCCACTTCCGCGACCACGGGGCCGGCGCCCGTGCCGGTGCCGCCACCCATGCCCGCGGTGATGAACACCATGTGCGCGCCGTTGAGCGCCGCGCGAATCTCCTCGCGCGCCGTCTCGGCCGAAGCACGGCCCTGCTCGGGCTTGGCGCCCGCGCCCAGGCCGGTGCGGCCCAGGCGGATCTGCACCGGCGCATTGGTAGCCGCCAGCGCCTGCGCGTCGGTATTGGCGCAAATGAAGTCCACGCCGCTGACACCGCTGCGAATCATATGCGCGACGGCGTTGCCGCCCGCGCCCCCAACACCAACGACCTTGATTACGGTCCCCTTGGCGTTGTTCTCAAGCATCTCAAAGTTCATCATGATGACTCCCTCACAAGTCCGAATTGCAAATCACAAAAATTCCCCAACAACCTATCTTTTGTGAATCGCCTCAAAGCCGAAGCCGACCGTGGTCCGCAACGGGTTTGAGACGCCTCCCCTTTCCGGTCCGCCCGGCAATACCGCCGCCGCGCGCACCGAGGAACAGGCCCCGACCTGTCCCTTCCTGATCAGTTCATGAACCATTCCTTCATGCGCGCCAGCAGGGTCTTGAAGTTGCCGGTCTGCGCCGCCACCTTGCGGCCGCGCAGACGCTGCATGCGCGCTTCCTGCAGCAAGCCCATCACCGTCGAGAAGCGCGGGTTGCGCATCACGTCGGCCAGGCTGCCTTCATATTCGGGTACCGCCACGCGCACCGGCTTGAGGAACACGTCCTCGGCCAGTTCGATCATGCCGGGCATCTGCGCCGAACCGCCGGTGAGCACCACGCCCGAGGCCAGCAGGTCCTCGTAGCCGGAGTCGCGCACCACCTGCTGGATCAGCGTGAACAATTCCTCGACGCGCGGCTCGATCACCGCCCCCAGGGCCTGGCGCTTGACCTGGCGCGGGCCGCGATCGCCCAGGCCCGGCACTTCGACCGCCTCGTCGGGACGCGCCAGCACTTGCTTGGCCACGCCGTAGCGCAGCTTGATTTCCTCGGCATCGGGCGTGGGCGTGCGCAGCATCGCCGCGATGTCGTTGGTGATCTGGTCGCCCGCGATCGGGATCACGGCCGTGTGGCGGATCGCGCCGCCGGTGAAGATGGCGACGTCGGTGGTGCCGCCGCCGATATCGACCAGCACCACGCCCAGCTCCTTCTCGTCGGCGGTCAGGCACGCCAGGCTGGAGGCCAGGGGCTGCAGGATCAGATCCTGCACTTCCAGGCCGCAGCGGCGCACGCACTTGACGATGTTCTGCGCGGCGCTGACCGCGCCCGTGACGATGTGCACGCGCACTTCCAGGCGCAGGCCGCTCATGCCGATGGGCTCGCGGATGTCTTCCTGGCCGTCGACGATGAACTCCTGCGTCAGCACGTGCAGCACCTGCTGGTCGGTGGGAATGTTCACCGCCTTGGCGGTTTCGATCACGCGGGCGACGTCGGTGGCGGTGACTTCCTTGTCCTTGACGGCCACCATGCCGCTGGAATTGAAGCTGCGGATATGGCTGCCGGCGATGCCGGCGTACACGTCGCGGATCTTGCAGTCGGCCATCAGCTCGGCCTCTTCGAGGGCGCGCTGGATGGAGTTGACCGTGGTTTCGATATTGACGACCACGCCCTTGCGCATGCCGCGCGATTCATGCTGGCCCAGGCCCAGCACTTCGAAGCGCCCTTCGGGCAAGATCTCGGCCACGACAGCCACCACCTTGCTGGTGCCGATATCGAGGGCGACGATAAGGTCCTTGATGTCACGGGTCATGGCGTTAGCGTTTCTTGGCAGGTTTCGATTTGGAATGTGATGCATGCTCGGGCGGCAGCGGCGCCAGCGCCAGGGCAAATCCGGTTGGGTAGCGCAGGTCGGCCTGCGTCACCGTGCGTCCTTCGAGCCGGCTGCTGACCACCGGCCAGGCCTGCACGAAGCGCTGAATGCGCGCGGCGAACGGCAAGGCGCCGGGCAGGCCGTGCGGATCGGGCGCATCGGCGCCCGGATCGCGGCCCAGGTCCAGCTTCATGCCGTTGGACAGCGTCACGGCCCACGCATAGCGCGGGTTGAGCACCAGCTCGCGCACATGCATGTCCAGCGGCGCGAACCAGCGCGCCAGCTCGGCGTAGCGCTGCACCACCAGGCTCTCCGTGCCTTCCGGCCCGGTGAAGTGCGGCAGCACCATGTCGTCGGCCAGCTCGCCCGTGTTGGCGGTGAACGCTTCGCCCCAGGTGTTGATCATCTGGTTCTCGTTCCACAGCGCCAGCGGCTGCTGCTCCTCGACGCGCACGCGCAAGGTATTGGGCCAGATGCGCCGCACCGTGGCATGGCGCACCCAGGGCACCGACTCGAACGCCTCGCGGGCTTCGTCCAGGTCGACGGTAAAGAAATTGCCCCCGAAGCGCCCCGCGATCGCCGCGCGCACGGCGCCGGTCGAGACATAGTGCATCTCGGTCTCGGGCATGGACTCGATCTCGATGGCCGCCAACGTGAAATAGGGACGCTGCGCCACCCACGCCACGCCGGCCAACAGCATGGCGGCTACCGCCAGCACGGCCAGTGTGTTGGCGATCAGGTTGATGGTGCGAGCGTCGTTCCACACAGAGCGTCCCGTTCAATCTTGTCGCGCCGGGCTGCGCACTTTGCACGCGGCCTCGGCCAGGATGGCCACGCACAGGTCGGCATAGCTCATGCCCACCGCGCGCGCCGCCATCGGCACCAGTGAATGGCCGGTCATGCCGGGCGAAGTATTCATTTCCAGCAGCCAGGGCCGGTTCTCCCGGTCCAGGATGAAGTCGACCCGGCCCCAACCCTCGCAACCCAGCGCGGCGTAGGCGCGCTCGGCGACGGCGGCCACGTCCGCGGCCACGTCCGCGGGCAGGTCGGCCGGGCAGAAGTACTGCGTGTCGTCCGAGAAGTACTTGTGTTCGTAGTCATAATTGCCGCCGGGCGCGACGATCTCGATCACCGGCAAGGCGCGCGCCGCGGCGCCCGAGCCCAGCACGGCGACGGTCAGTTCGCGGCCCGTGATGAACTGTTCGGCCAGCACCTCGGCGTCGAAACGCGCGGCCAGCTCGTACGCCGCCTTCATGTCCGAATAGCCCGCCACCTTGGTGATGCCGACGGTCGAGCCCTCGTGCGGCGGCTTGAGTATCAGCGGCAGGCCCAGGCGGTCGGGCACCAGGCGCAGTTCGGTGCTGCCGCCCAGCACCTCGAAGGCCGGCGTGGGCAAGCCGTGCTGCAGCCACACCCGCTTGGTCATGATCTTGTCCATCGACAGGCTGGAGGCCAGCGGCCCGCTGCCGGTGTAAGGAATGCCCAGCAGCTCCAGCGCTCCCTGCAGCGTGCCGTCCTCGCCATAGCGGCCATGCAGGGCGATGAACACGCGCTCGAAACCCGCCGCGGCGAGGTCCGCCAGGCTGCGCTCGCCGGTGTCGAACAGGTGCGCGTCCACGCCGGCGCTCAGCAGGGCTTCGTGCACGCCCTTGCCGGACATCAGCGACACTTCCCGCTCGGCCGAACGGCCGCCGTACAACACGCCGACTTTGCCGAATTGCTTGCTCATGCCAGTTCTCCCACGAGGGCCGGCGTCTTGCTGATCGAGCCTGCTCCCATCACCACCACGACGTCGCCGTCGCGCACGAAATCGAGGATGGCCTGCGGCAATTCGCCCACGTCCTCGACGAAGACCGGCTCGACCTTGCCGGCCACGCGCAGCGCGCGCGACAGGGCGCGGCCGTCGGCCGCCACCAGCGGCGCCTCGCCCGCCGCGTAGACCTCGGTCAGCAGCACGCCGTCGGCCGAGCCCAGCACACGCACGAAATCCTCGAAGCAGTCGCGCGTGCGGGTGTAGCGATGCGGCTGGAAAGCCAGCACGATGCGCCGCTGCGGCCAGGCGCCGCGCGCCGCGGCCAGCGTGGCCGCCATTTCCACCGGGTGATGGCCGTAGTCGTCGACCAGGGTGAAGGTGCCGCCGCCATGCGCGGCCGGCACCGGCAGGTCGCCCCATTGGGTAAAGCGCCGCCCGACGCCCTTGAAGGCGGCCAGCGCCTCGCGGATCGCGGCGTCGTCCACGCCCAGCTCGGTGGCCACGGCAATGGCCGCCAGCGCATTGCGCACGTTGTGCAGGCCGGGCAGGTTCAGCTCGACCTGCAGCGCGGGCAGTACCACGTCGCGGTCGCGCCGCTGCACCGTGAAGCGCATGCGGGTGCCGTCGGCCTGCACGTCCTGGGCGCACACCTGCGCGTCGGGGCTGAGTCCGTAGGTGGTGATCGGCCGCGACACGAACGGCATGATCTCGCGCACGTTGGCGTCGTCGGCGCAAAGAATGGCGCTGCCATAGAACGGCAGGCGCTGGGTGAATTCGATGAAGGCGCTCTTCAGGCGCGCCACGTCGTGGCCGTACGTATCCATGTGATCGGCGTCGATGTTGGTCACGATGGCCATCACCGGCAGCAGATTCAGGAACGAGGCGTCCGACTCGTCGGCCTCGACGACGATGTACTCGCCCTGGCCCAGGCGCGCGTTGGCGCCGGCCGAGGTCAGCCGCCCGCCGATCACGAAGGTCGGATCGAGGCCGCCGGCCGCCAGCACGCTGGCCACCAGGCTGGTCGTGGTGGTCTTGCCATGCGTGCCCGCGACCGCGATGCCGCGCTTCAGGCGCATCAGTTCGGCCAGCATCACGGCGCGCGGCACGACCGGGATGCGCGCGGCGCGCGCGGCCAGGACTTCCGGGTTGTCGCCGGCCACGGCGGTGGAGGTGACGATGGCGCCGGCGCCGGCCACGTTGGCGCGGTCGTGCCCGATGGCGATGCGCATGCCCAGCTCGGCCAGGCGGCGCGTCACGGCGGATTCGTTCAGGTCGGAACCGCTGATGGTATAGCCCAGGTTGAGCAATACCTCGGCGATGCCGCTCATGCCCGAGCCGCCGACGCCGACAAAGTGTATGTGTTGGATGCGATGTTTCATGATGCCCGCCTCGCTGCCTGCTCGCAAACGTCGGCGATATGGGCCGCGGCGCGCGGCAGCGCATGCGTGCGCGCCCGGCCGGCCACGGCCTGGAGTTCTTGTCGGGTACGCTGGCCCAGCCACTGCGCCAGCCACTGCGGCGTCAGGCTGGCTTGCGGCTGCAGCCAGGCCGCCTGCGCGTCGCTCAGGAAGCGCGCGTTGGCGGTCTGGTGGTCGTCGATGGCGTGCGGGAACGGCACGAACAGGGCCGCGACGCCGGCCGCCGCCACTTCCGACACCGTCATGGCGCCGGCGCGGCAGATCAGCAGGTCGGCCTGGGCCATGGCGCCGGCCATGTCGTCGATGAAGGCGCGGCAATCGGCCTGCACGCCCGCTTGCGCATAGGCCTGCTGCAAGGCGGGCAGATGCTGCTCGCCCGCCTGGTGCACCACCTGGGGCCGCGCCTGCTCCGGCAACAGCGCCAGCGCCTGCGGCACGGTGGTGTTCAGCGCATGGGCGCCGAGACTGCCGCCAACCACCAGCACGCGCAACGCGCCGCTGCGGCCGGCATAGCGTTCGGCGGGCTCGGGCAGCGCGCACAGATCGGCGCGCACCGGGTTGCCCAGCGCCTCGCCGCGCGGCAACACGCCGGGAAAACCGCTGAGCACGCGGCGCGCCAGCCTGGCCAGCCAGCGGTTGGCCGTGCCGGCCACCGCATTCTGTTCGTGCACGACCAGCGGCGTGCGGCGCAGCGCTGCCATGACGCCGCCCGGGAAAGCCACATAGCCGCCCATGCCCAGCACCACGTCCGGCCGGATATCGGCCAGCCTGCGCCAGGCCTGCGCGCAAGCGCGCGCCAACAGGAACGGCAGTTTCAGCAGCGCGGCGGCGCCGCGCCCGCGCACGCCCTGGAAGCGCAGGGGAACCAGTTCGATGCCGCGCGGCGGCACCAGCCGGCCTTCCATCTTGTCGGGATTGCCCAGCCACAGCACGCGCCAGCCGCGCTCGCGCAGCACTTCGGCCACCGCCAGGCCCGGCATGATGTGGCCGCCCGTGCCGCCCGCCATGATGAGGATGGTCGGTGCGCTCATACCCGGCCTCCCCGCATCATGACGCGATTCTCGACGTCCACGCGGATCAGCATCGCCAGCGCGCACAGGTTCATGACGATGCCCGAGCCGCCGTAGCTCATCAGCGGCAGGGTCAGGCCCTTGGTGGGCAGCAGGCCCAGGCACACGCCCATGTTGATGAAGGCCTGCACGCCCACCCACATGGCCACGCCGTGCGCCACCAGCCCGGCGAACGTGCGCTCCATCGCGATGGCCTGCCGGCCGATGTCGAAACCGCGGTAGACGATGATCGCGAACAGCGTGATCACCAGCATGACGCCGGCGAACCCCAGCTCCTCGCCCACCACGGCCATCAGGAAGTCGGTATGGGCCTCCGGCAGGTAGTGCAGTTTCTCGACGCTGGCGCCCAGGCCCACGCCGAACCACTCGCCGCGCCCCAGGGCGATCAGCGAATGCGACAACTGGTAGGCGCTGCCGTAGGCATTGGCCTCGTTCCAGGGGTCCAGGTAGGCGAACAGGCGCGCGCGCCGCCAGGGCGACACCCAGATCAGCATCAGGAAGGTGCCCACCAGCACGGCCAGCAGGCTGCTGAAATACTTGCCGTTGATGCCGCCCAGGAACAGGATGCCGATGGCGATCGCCACGATCACCATGAACGCGCCCAGGTCCGGCTCCAGCAGCAGCAGCATGCCCACGCCGCCCAGCGCGCAGGCCATCGGCAGGAAGCCGCGCGAGAACGCCTGCATGTGCTCCTGCTTGCGCACGGTGTAGTCCGCGGCATACAGGAGAGCGGCCAGCTTCATCAATTCGGAGGGCTGGAAATTCAGCGGTCCCAGCGGGATCCAGCGATGCGCGCCGTTGACCTCGCGGCCGATGCCGGGAATCAGCACCGCCACCAGCAGGATCAGCGCGAACATGAACAGCGGCACGGCCAGGCGCTGCCATACCCGGATCGGCACGCTCAGCACGACGGCGGCGGCCAGCAGGCCGGCCGTCAGGAACAGCCCGTGGCGGATCACGAAGTAATAGCGGCCGTAGGAGGCGTAGCGCGGCCCGTCGGCCAACGCGATGGAAGCCGAATACACCATCAACAAGCCCAGCAGCAGCAGGGTCGACGCGGCGACGATCAGCGGCATGTCGTAATTGCGCATGCGCGTGCGGCCGGGCCGTACGGCGTTCACACTGGCGGTGAGTTCGGCGAACAGGCTCATGCCACCTCTCCCCGGTCGAGCGCGAGTTCCTGCACCTCCGCGGCGAATACTTCGCCACGGTGCGGGTAATTGCGGAACATGTCGAAGCTGGCGCAGGCCGGCGACAACAGCACGGCATCGCCGGGCTGCGCCAGCTCGGCGGCGCGGCGCACGGCCTCGCGCATGTCGGCGGCGGCCACGCAGGGAACGCCGGTGGGCTCGAGCACCTTGCCGATAGCCGCCCCGTCGACGCCGATCAGCACCACGGCGCGCGCGTGGCGGCGCACCACCGGCACCAGCGGCGAGAAATCCTGGCCCTTGCCCTGTCCGCCAGCGATCAGCACGACCTGCTGGCCCAGGCCTTCCAGGGCGGCCACGGTGGCGCCCACGTTGGTGCCCTTGCTGTCATTGATGTAGTCGACATCGCCGATCGAGCGCACCAGTTCGGCGCGATGCGGCTCGCCGGCATAGTCGCGCAGGGTGCGCAGCATCGGGCCCCAGCCCAGGTCGAGCGAGCGGGCCAGCTGCATCGCGGCCAGGGCATTGAGGGCATTGTGCACGCCACGGATGCGCAGGGCATCCACCGGCATCAGGCGGCTCATGCGGCCACCGGCGCGGGTGGGCGGCGGCGCGTCCTTCTTGCGTCGCGGCGCCGGCGCCGGCTCGTCGAAATCGTTGGATTCGCAGGCGGTCAGCCACGCAACGCCCTGACCCAGCTCCAGGCCCATGTCACCGACCAGGGCGGGCACGTCGCGGCCGAAGCTGCGTACATTCAAGGCTTGCAGGCTCTCGACCATGGCGACCGTCAACGGATCGTCGCGGTTGACGATGGCCAGGCGCGCCGGCTTGAGGATGCGGGCCTTGGCTTGCGCATAGGCCTGCATGTCGCCATGCCAGTCGAGGTGGTCCTGGGTCACGTTCAGCACGACCGCGGCGTCGGGCGCCAGCGTCCGCGTGGTTTCCAGCTGGAAGCTGGACAGTTCCAGCACCCACACCTGAGGCAGATCATCCTGGTCCAGCGCATCTATCAGCGCGGCCAGCGCGGCGGGGCTGATATTGCCGGCCGCGCGCGCGCTCATCCCGCCTGCCTCGATCAGCTGCCGGGTCAGCGCGGTGACGGTGGTCTTGCCATTGGTGCCAGTGATCGCCAGCACGCGCGGACGATACTCTCGGGATTCGGCCAGGCCGGCCAGCGCGCGGGCGAACAGCTCGATCTCGCCCACCACTTCCACGTTGCGCTCACGGGCCTGCTCCAGCAGTTCGCGGGTAGGCGACTCGTGCGGCACCAATCCCGGGCTCAGCACGATCTGCGCTACGCCGTCGAGCAGGTCCGGGGGGAACTGCTCGCCGCAGCCCAGCCGGTATTCGACCGTGGCATCGGCCAGCGCCGCTTGCAGCGCGGCCAGCCCTCCCGGTTGCGCGCGCGTGTCCGCCACGCGCAGGGGCGAACCCTGGCGGGCGCACCAGCGCGCGGCGGCCACGCCCGTCTCGCCCAATCCGAGGATCAGGACAAGCGGTGCGGCGGCACGGGAGGTTTCAGTCGTATTCATCGCAACTTCAGTGTGGAAAGGCCGACCAGCACCAGCATCATGGTGATGATCCAGAACCGCACGACGACCTGGGTTTCCTTCCAGCCGCCCACCTCGAAATGGTGATGCAGCGGCGCCATGCGGAATATCCGCCGGCCCTGGCCGTACTTGCGCTTGGTGTATTTGAACCAGGTGACCTGCACCATGACCGAAAGGGTTTCGACCACGAACACGCCACCCATGATGAAAAGCACGATTTCCTGGCGCACGATCACCGCGATGGTGCCCAGCGCGCCGCCCAGCGCCAGCGCGCCGACATCGCCCATGAACACTTGCGCCGGATAGGCGTTGAACCACAGGAAGGCCAGGCCCGCGCCCCCGATGGCGGCGCACAGCACCATCAGCTCGGCCGCGCCGGGAATGTACGGGAACAGCAGGTACTTGGAATAATCGACGCGGCCGACCACGTAGGCGAAGATGCCCAGGGCGCTGCCGACCATGACCGTAGGCATGATGGCCAGGCCGTCCAGGCCATCGGTCAGGTTGACGGCGTTGCTGGTGCCGACGATGACGGCCCAGGTCAGGGCCACGAAGCCCAGCACGCCCAGCGGATAGCTGACCGACTTGAAGAACGGCACGATCAGGTCGGCCCGCGTCGGCAGCGGCATCGTGAACCCGCTACCCACCCATGCCTTGAAGAGCGGCCACAGTTCGGTATTGGCGGGCGCCGAGACGGCGAAGGCCAGATACACGGCGGCGACCAGCCCGATGGTCGCCTGCCAGAAGAACTTCTGCCGGGCCGGCATGCCTTCGGGATCGCGGTAGACGACCTTGCGATAGTCGTCCATCCACCCGATCCAGCCAAAGCCGAACGTCACCAGCAACACCACCCAGACGAAGCGATTGGTCCAGTCCGCCCACAGCAGCGTGCTGATGGCGATCGCGATCAGGATGAGCGCGCCGCCCATGGTCGGCGTGCCCGTCTTGACCAGGTGCGACTCCGGGCCGTAGGCGCGCACGGCCTGGCCGATCTTCATTTCGGTCAGGCGGCGGATCACGCGCGGCCCCGCCACCAGGCCGATCAGCAGCGCCGTCGCGCACGCCAGCACGGCGCGCAGCGTGATGTACTCGAATACGCCAATGGCGCGCACGTCGTCGGACAGCCACCGGGCGATCTCAAGCAGCATGCTTGTCCCCCTGCCCCGAAGGCGCCTGATTGTTGCCGCTGAAAGCCGTCACTACCCGCTCCATGCGCATAAAGCGCGAACCCTTGATCAAAATGCTGGACGGGCGCAGGCCGCGCAACGCGGCCACGACTTCGTCAACCGATGCGCAGGCGCGCGCCGCCGGACCGAATGCGTGTGCGGCATCCCGGCTGGCCTCGCCTAGCGTGATAAGCGCGTCGATGCCATGCTCGCGCGCGTAATCGCCCACCTCGCGATGCATGGCGGGCCCGTTGTCCCCGACTTCGCCCATGTCGCCGAGCACCAATGCGCGCGGCGCGGGCAGCCGCGCCAGCACGTCGATGGCGGCGCGCGCCGAGTCAGGATTGGCATTGTAGGTGTCATCGATGAGCACGGTTCCGTCACTCATTTGCCGATGCTGCATGCGCCCGGCGACGGCCTGGAAACCGGCCAGCGCCGCGATGCAGGTATGCAGGGGCGCGCCGGCCGCCAGGCCGCAAGCGATCGCCGCCAGCGCGTTGCGCAGGTTGTGCAGGCCCGGCACGGGCAGATCCAGCTCGGCGCTGCCGGCCGGGGTCACCAGGCCGCATTGCGTGCCATGCGCCTGCGTCACGACACGCTCGGCGTAGACATCCAGGCCCGGTTGCAGGCCGAAGCGCAGCACCCGGCGCGCGCCCGCCAGCTTGTCCCAGATGGCGGCGTAGGGTTCGTCGCCCGGATAGACGGCCACGCCGTCCTCCGGCAAGGCGCCGATGACCGCGCCGTTCTCGTGCGCCACCGCCTCGACGGTATGCATGAATTCCTGGTGTTCGCGCTGGGCATTGGTCACCAGCGCAACCGTCGGCGCCGCCATCGCGGCCAGGCGTTCGATCTCGCCGGGATGGTTCATGCCCAGCTCGAAAACGGCGGCGCGATGCCGCGCGCGCAGGCGCAGCAGGGTCAGCGGCACGCCGATCTCGTTGTTGAAATTGCCAGCCGTCGCCAGGCGGCCGTCGTCGCCCTGCCACTGCGCCAGGATGGCGGAAATCATTTCCTTGGTGGTGGTCTTGCCATTGCTGCCCGTCACGGCGACGACCGGCAGCGTGAAACTGGAACGCCAGGCCGTGCCCATGCGGCCCAGCGCGGCCAGCGTATCGCCCAGCACCAGCTGGGGCAGCGCCACATCCGCCACTGGATGCGCCACCACGGCGGCGCAGGCGCCGGCCGACTGCGCCTGCGGCAGATAGTCGTGGCCGTCGAAATTTTCGCCCGACAGGGCCACGAACAGCTCGCCGCGGCCGATGCGGCGCGTATCGGTCGACACCGCGCCCGCATGCGGCAGCAACAGCGCCAGCCGGGCCCACTGGCGATCGTCGAACGGCAATTTGCGGCCGCCGATGTCCTGGTAGGTTTCATGTCCCTTGCCGGCCAGCAGTATCACGTCGTCGGGAGCCGCGCTCCACAGCGTCTGCATGATGGCCAGCGCGCGGTCAGGCTGCACCGCCGCGCGCATGCCGGCGGGAATGCCGGCCAGAATCTGGTCGATGATGTCCTGCGGCGATTCGCTGCGCGGATTGTCGCTGGTGACCACCACCCGGTCGGCCCGCTCGACGGCGATACGGCCCATTTCGGGTCGCTTGCCGGGGTCGCGCTCGCCGCCGCAGCCGAACACGCACACCAGGCGCCCGCCGCGCGCCTGCGCCACCGGGCGCAAGGCGGTCAGCGCGCGCGCCAGGGCGTCGGGCGTATGGGCGTAATCGACCACCACCAGCGCCCCTTGGGCGCCCGCGGTCAGGTGCTGCAACGGCACCGGCGTCACGGCCTGCAGGCGGCCGTCGACCGGCGAAATCGCCGCCAGTTCGCGCACGATCTGCGGCAGCGGCCAGCCCAGCTTGCTCAGCGCGCCGGCCACCAACAGCAGATTGGAGATATTGTGCTGGCCGAGCAGGCGCGTGACGATCTGCGCTTCGCCATCGGGCAGCGCCAGCGTGAACACCTGGCCATGCGCGGTGGCCTGCAGGTCGCGCGCGTGGACGTCGGCGGGAGCCCCTTGCAGCGAGTAGCCGGTCTTCAGCGCGGCCGGCAGGGACGCCAGCAAGCGTTCGCCGGCGGGATCGTCCGCATTGACGACGGCGGCCTGCAGGTCCGGCCATTGGAACAGCGCCGCCTTGGCCTGCTCGTAGCGCTGCATGGTGCCGTGGTAATCGAGATGATCGCGCGTCAGGTTGGTAAAACCCGCCACCGCGATGCGGATATGGTCCAGCCGGCCCTGCTCGATGCCGATGGACGAGGCCTCCAGGGCCACCGCGCGCGCGCCCGCGGCGCGCATCCGGGCCAGCGTGCGGTGCATGGTCAGCACATCCGGCGTGGTCAGGCTGCCGCCCAGCGACTGGCCGTCGGGCAGCAGCGCGCCCAGGGTGCCGATGCTGCCGCACGGCTTGCCCATGCGCGTGAGCACCTGCGCCAGCCATTGGGTGCACGAGGTCTTGCCGTTGGTGCCGGTTATCGCCACCACGCTCAGGTCCTGCGACGGACGGCCATACCATTCATCGGCCAGCGCGCCAAGCAAGGTGCGCAGCTGCGCGACCGGCAAGGCCTGCGCGCCCGCGGGCGCGACCGGCGCGCCTTCGGTTTCGTACAGGATGGCGCTGGCGCCACGCGCCAGCGCCTGATCCATGAATTGGCGGCCGTCGCTGGCCAGGCCGGGGCAGGCGACGAACACATCGCCCGGCTCGATCTCGCGCGAATCCAGGCGCAGATCGGCCGTCGGGGCGACGCATCCGCGCAGCCACGCCAGCGCCTGGTCCAGGTGCTGCCGTTGCACGGCGTTCAGGCGATTCGTCGGGCTCATCGCGCGCCCTCCGGATTGCCGGCCACGATGGTCGACTCGAACGGCGCGTCGGGCTGCACGCCCATCAGCCGCAGGCTGCCGCCCACGATGCGCGAGAACACCGGCGCGGCGATGGCGCCGCCGTAATAACCGCCCACCTGCGGCTCGTCGATCGAGACCGCCACCACGATCTTGGGATTGGAGACAGGCGCAAAACCCACGAACGAGCTGCGGTGGCGCTGAGCGCTGTACTTTCCGTCGACAATCTTGCGCGCGGTGCCGCTCTTGCCGGCCACCCGGTAGCCCTGAACCTGGGCGCGCTTGGCCCCGTCGGGCCCGGCAGCGGCCTCCAGCATGGCGCGCACGGTGGCGGCGGTCTTGGGGTTGTAGACCCGTACGCTGGTGGGCGCGCTTTCGCGCTTGACCAGCGTCAGCGACACCATGTCGCCATCGCGCGCGAAAACGGTATAGGCACGAGCCACCTGCAGCAGCGACACGGACAGCCCGTAGCCGTAGGCCATGGTGGCCTTCTCGATCAGGCGCCAGCGGTCCCACGGACGCAGGCGGCCGGGCGCGGCACCGGGAAAGCCCAGCTGGGGCGCCTGCCCGAGCCCCAGCCCGGTGAACAGATCCCACATCTCGCGCGACTGCAGCTTCTCGGAGATCATGGTCATGCCGATATTGCTGGACTTCAGCAGCACTCCGGCCAGATCCAGCGTGCCGTTGCGGCTGACATCGCTGATCGTGCTGCCCTGGTATTGAAAGCGGCCGTTACCGGTCTCGAACATGGTCGCGGTCGAGATGCGGCCCAGATCCAGCGCCAGCGCGGCGGTGAACGGCTTCATGATCGAACCCGGCTCGAATGTATCGGTGATCGCCTGGTTGCGCAGCGTCGAGACCTGGAACGTCTCGCGATGGTTCGGATCGAACGAGGGCAGGTTGACCAGCGCCAGGACCTCGCCGGTATGCACGTCGATCACCACGGCCGTCGCGCTCTTGGCCTGGTGCGCGACGCGCGCGTCCTGCAGTTCCTTGTACACCAGGTACTGCAGGCGCGTGTCGATGGACAGGCGCAGGTCGCGGCCGTCGACCGGCAAGGTCACCGCCTGCACGTCCTCGATGACGCGGCCCAGGCGATCCTTGATGACGCGGCGCGAGCCCGGCTGGCCCGACAATTGCTGGTTGAACGTCAGCTCGACGCCCTCCTGCCCCTGGTCCTCGACATTATTGAAGCCCACGATGTGGGCCGTGACCTCGCCTTCCGGGTAGTAGCGGCGCGACTCCGGCTGCTGGTGGATTCCGGGCAGGGCCATTTGCTTGATCTTGTCGGCAACGTCCATCGGCACCTGACGCTTCAGGTACACGAAATTGCGGTCTTCGTCGGCCAGCCGGCGACGCAGCTCGGCCACCGGCGTCTGAAGCAGTTGCGCCAGCGCGGCCACCTGCTCGGGCGGGATCGGCTTGGCGTCCTCGGGAATCGCCCATATGGCGCGCGCCGGCACGCTGGATGCCAGCACCACGCCGTTGCGATCCAGGATCTTGCCGCGCGTGGCGGCCAGGGTCAGCGTGCGCTCGTAGCGGCGCTCGCCCTGCTGCTGCAGGAACTCGGTCGACAGGCCCTGCAGGAACAGGGCGCGCCCGGCCAGCACGACAAAGCCGCCGAACAACAGTATCAGCACCAGACGGGCGCGCCACATGGGCAGCTGCCCGCGCAGCACGGGATTGTCGAAGAAAGGCACCCGCCTCACTGGGCGCCTCCGGCGGGCTGGTTCATATAGAGCGTGCGGTCGGGCACGATCGGAATCATCTTCAGGTCGTCACGCGCGGCACGGTCGATGCGGGCGTTGCGCGCCAGCTCGGCCCGCTCCAGCTGCAGGCGGCGCCAGTTCGTATCGAGATCGCGCGCCTCGGCCTGGCTGCGCCCCAGTTCGATGAAGAGCTGGCGCGACTGGTAGCGGCTGGTGACCAGGGAAATGGCCGACAGCATCAGCAACGCGGCAACGATGAGACTGGTGCGCCCCATTAGCGACGCCTCCCCTTGGAACCGGCGCGCGTGCCGCGCACCGGCTCGCCGGGCACCCGGCCGGCCTTGACGAAACCAGCCCCGCCGCCAGGCGGCAGCGGCTCGCCCGTGCGTTCGGCCACCCGCAGGATGGCCGAACGGGCGCGCGCATTGCCGGCGACTTCGACGTCGTCGGCGACAACCTTGCCCAGCGAGCGCACCAGCGGTTGCGGCAATTCGCTTTCACGCAAGGGCAGGCGCGCGTGCGCGGCGGCCGGACGAGCCGCCGCCGCGATGCATTGCTTGACCATGCGATCTTCCAGCGAATGAAAACTGATCACCGCCAACCTCCCCCCCGGGCCAAGCAGGTCTAGAGCTGACGCGAGGGCGCGAGCGAGCTCTTCGAGCTCCCGATTGATGTAAATCCGTAGAGCCTGAAAGGTGCGTGTGGCCGGATGCTGCCCCTTTTCGCGCGTGCGGACGGCGCCGGCGACGCACTCGGCAAGCTGGAGCGTGGTGTGCAGCGGCCGTGTTGCGCGGCAAGCAGCAATCGCTTTTGCAACCTGAAAAGCAAACCGTTCTTCGCCATAATCTGCTATGACCTCCCGCATCTCATCCACGCTGGCTTGCGCCAGCCAATCCGCCACCGTGGGGCCGCGGGTCGTATCCATCCTCATGTCGAGGGGACCGTCCCGCATGAACGAAAACCCCCGTTCGGCATCGTCAATCTGGGGCGATGACACGCCCAGATCCAGCATCACGCCATCGACCTGCTCGATGCCGCGCGCCGTCAATTCCTCGGCCATGGTGGCAAAGCCGCCATGCACCACTTCCACCCGCCCATCGCCGGCGGCCAGTTCCCGGGCCACCGCGATCGCCTGCGGATCCTTGTCGAACACCACCAGGCGCGCCTGCGCGCCCAGCCGGGCCAGCAGCGCGCGGCTGTGTCCGCCGCGGCCGAACGTGCCGTCGACGAAGACGCCGTGCTGCAGGCGCGTGGCCGCATCCGGCCCCGGCTCGCCGGCCTGACGGTGGGCGCCCTTGCCGCCGAAATCCGGCAGCACCAACGCGTCAACCGTCGGCTCCAGCAGCACGGGCCGATGTTCGAATTCCATATCCGGCTTCAGAACGAAAACTGATTCAACACATCCGGCATTCCCTGAGCCAGGTCCTCTGCCTCTCGGCGGGCCAGGGAAGCGGCATCCCAGAGCTCGAAGTGCGCGCCCATACCGAGCAGCATCACATCGCGCGTCATACCGGAAGCGTTGCGCAGCTCAGGAGCGATCAGAACCCGACCCGACCCGTCGATGTCCACGTCCTGCGCGTTGCCCAACAGCAGACGCTGCAGCGCACGCGCCGACATGGGAAACGCCGCGATCTGCGCGCGCTTCTCTTCCCACTCGGGACGCGGATACACCAACAGGCAGCCATCGGGATGACGGGTCAGGGTCAACCGGCCTTCGGCACGGTCCATGAGCGCGTCACGATGCCGGGTCGGAATCGAGATCCGCCCCTTAGCATCCAACGTGAGTGCGCTGCTTCCCTGGAACACCCGTTTGCCCCACTTAGTTGCACAAATTCCTACTTTTTCCCACTCTACGGGAAGCAACTTCATGGGTCAAGGCCGTGGTTGCAATTTTTTCAATCACAACAAGGACTTAGAGCCAATTGTAAAAACGGCGCGCGGAAAACTTGCTGATAAATCAGCAGCTTGCGCCGACTATTAAATGTCATTCATCAGAAGTAGGGCCCGGGCGCGTGTTTTCATTGTTTTACGTAGGGCGCCGTAAGCCAGCCGGCCGGATTCCGGCCGGCTGTCATGAAAATGCAGTGCAGAGCAGATCTATAGGCCGGATTCTGTACGCCGGGTTTCCCCGGCGGGCAATCATTCCTCTTGGCGAACCATTGCTGGACCGCTCCAGCCACCTACCCGCATGCTTGGACGGAGCCGCCCTTCCCGGCCTTACGGCCGTACGCATGCCTATTTGATGTTGCTCCGGATAGAGGTTGCCGCGTTTCACCCTGTCATGCCGCCGCCCGTTTCCGGACGGCGCGGCACGGAGATGGCCGTGCCGGTGCGCGCCAGGCGCGCCCTCATGACAGACTCGTCTCTGTGGCCCTGTTCCTCGGCTTTTCCGGCGGGCAAGCCCGCCAGCGTCGCCGGACGGCCGTTAGCCGCTATCCCGCCCTGTGGAGTCCGGACCTTCCTCGAAGGATTTGCATCCCCCGCGATTGCCCGATCTGCCCTGCGAGCGGCATTTTAGTACAGTCGGCGCCCCGGCTCCCGGCCGCGCGCTGCCCGCCCCGCGCGTTCCTGCGACAATACAGGCCAATACGCATCACTCTGTCTGTCCATGGCCCTCGCTTCCCTTATTACGCTTACCGACGTTCAACTGGCCTACGGCCACCACCCCTTGCTGGACCACGCCGATTTCGCCATCCAGGAAGGCGAGCGCATCGGCCTGATCGGGCGCAACGGCGCGGGCAAATCTTCGCTGCTGCGCCTGCTCGATGGCCGCACGCAGCCCGACGACGGCGACATCGCCCGCAGTTCGGGCCTGCGCGTGGCCACGGTCGAGCAGGAACCCGCACTGGATGAAACCGGCACGGTGTTCGACGTCGTGTGCGACGCCCATGCCCATCCCGAAGACTGGCAGCGGCCGGCGCGCGTACGGGCCGCGCTCGAACGCCTGGGACTGCCGGCCGAAGCGGCGATCGCCAGCCTGTCCGGCGGCATGCGCAAGCGCGTCGCGCTGGCGCGCGCCCTGGTCGACGAACCCGACCTGTTGCTGCTGGACGAACCGACCAACCACCTGGACTTCGACGGCATCGCATGGCTGGAAGCCATGCTGCGCAACTGGAAGGGCGCGGCCGTCATCATCACCCACGACCGGCGCTTCCTCGACGCGGTGGCGACCCGCATCGTCGAGCTCGACCGCGGCCGCCTGCTCAGCTTTCCCGGCAATTTTTCGCAGTGGCAGGAGCGCA
Organism: Bordetella bronchiseptica; assembly: GCF_900636925.1. NCBI lineage: Bacteria > Pseudomonadati > Pseudomonadota > Betaproteobacteria > Burkholderiales > Alcaligenaceae > Bordetella > Bordetella bronchiseptica. Next base: position 835,779 of record NZ_LR134326.1, on the reverse strand, counting down.
AGGCGCAGTGGCTCGAAGCCGAGCGCCTGGAGCAGGCCCGCTTCGACAAGCTGCTGGCCCAGGAAGAAGTCTGGATCCGCAAGGGCATCGAGGCGCGCCGCACCCGCAACGAAGGCCGCGTGCGCCGGCTCGAACAGCTGCGCGTCGAACGCGCCGAGCGCCGCGAACGCGTCGGCAACGTCAGTCTGGCGCTGGCCCAAGGCCAGCGTTCGGGCAAGCTGGTCGCCGAACTCCAGGACGTCGGCAAGGCGTTCGGCGACAAGGTCGTGGTGCGCGACTACTCGACCACCATCCTGCGCGGCGACCGCATCGGCATCGTCGGCCCCAACGGCGCGGGCAAGACTACCCTGCTCAAGCTGCTGCTCGGCGAACTGCCGCCCGACAGCGGCACGGTGCGCCAGGGCAGCAACGTCTCGGTGGCCTATTTCGACCAGATGCGCGCCCAGCTCGACGAGAACGCGACGCTGGTGGACATCATCAGCCCAGGCAGCGAGTGGGTGGAGATCGGCGGCGCGCGCAAGCACGTGATGAGCTATCTCGGCGACTTCCTGTTCTCGCCGGCCCGCGCCGGCTCGCCCGTCAGCAGCCTGTCCGGCGGCGAGCGGGCCCGCCTGCTGCTGGCGCGCCTGTTCGCGCGCCCGGCCAACGTGCTGGTGCTCGACGAACCCACCAACGACCTGGACATCGAAACGCTGGAACTGCTGGAAGAACTGCTGCAGGAATACGCCGGCACGGTGCTGCTGGTCAGCCACGACCGGGCCTTCCTGAACAACGTCGTCACCCAGACCATCGCCGCCGAAGGCGACGGCCGCTGGCGCGACTACGTCGGCGGCTACGACGAATGGCAGGCGCAACGGCCCGCCCAGGCCGCCGCGCCCAAGGCCGAGAAACCCGCCGAAACCGCCAAGCCCGCCGCGGCGCGCCCCAAGCCGGTGCGCGCGGCACGGCTGAGCGCCTGGGATCTGCGCGAACTGGAAGCCCTGCCCGATGCCATCGCCGCCATCGAGGCCCGTCAGGCCGAATTGAGCGGCAAGCTGGCCGACGGCAGCCTGTACCGCGACGCGCCGGACGAAGTCGAACGCATCAACGCGGAACTGGCCACCCTGGAAAGCGAACTGGAAGAAAAATTCGCGCGCTGGGAACTCCTGGAAGCGCGTCGGGGCGACTCCGCCTGACACGCAGGCCGGGCCTCGCAAGGTCCGGCCTGCCCTGGCTCAGGCCAGGGCCCGCCAGCCGAGCGACTCGCCGCCGGCCAGCGGCACCAGGGTCGTATCGCCGAACGCGACCTCCGCCGGAATTTCGTAGGCTTCGCGCCGCAGCGTGAGCGTACCCGTATTGCGCGGCAGGCCGTAAAAATCCGGGCCGTGGAAGCTGGCAAAGCCTTCCAGCCGATCCAGGCGGCCGACCGCGTCGAACGCGGTGGCGTAAAGCTCCATTGCATGCAGGGCCGTATAGCAGCCCGCGCAACCACAGGCATGTTCCTTCAGGCCGCGCGCATGGGGCGCGCTGTCGGTACCCAGGAAGAAACGCGGACTGCCGCTGGTGGCCGCCTCGACCAGGGCCTGGCGATGCACCTCGCGCTTGAGGATCGGCAGGCAATACCAATGCGGCCGCACGCCGCCCGTGAAAATCGCATTGCGGTTGTAGAGCATGTGCTGCGGCGTGATGGTCGCGGCGGTGGGTCCTTCCGCGTCGCGCACGTAGTGGGCGCCTTCCCGGGTCGTGATGTGCTCGAACACCACCTTCAGGCCGGGATACGCGCGCCGCAGCGGCTGCATGACACGTTCGATGAACACCGCTTCGCGGTCGAACACGTCGATCGCCGGATCGGTCACCTCGCCGTGCACCAGCAGCGGCATGCCGCAGCGCTCCAGCGCAGCCAGCGCGGCGCCACACTTGCCCAGCAGGTCGGTCACGCCGGCATCGGAGTTTGTGGTGGCCCCGGCCGGATACAGCTTGACCGCGGCGACCTGCCCGGACTCATGCGCGCGCACGATTTCCTCGGCCGGCGTGTTGTCGGTCAGGTACAGCGTCATCAAGGGCGTGAAGGCAGCCGTATCGCCACCCGCCTTGCGCAGCGCCGCTTCGATCCGCGCGCGATAGGCCAGCGCCTGCTCGGTGGTGGTCACCGGCGGGCGGAGGTTGGGCATCACGATGGCGCGCGCGAACTGCCGCGCCGTATCCAGCACCACCGCCTCGAGGGCGCTGCCATCGCGCAGGTGCAGGTGCCAATCGTCCGGGCGGGTGATGGTAAGTTCTGTAGCGTGTTGGTTGGACATGGAAGCGGGCCTCAATCGGCCAAAGGCATGCCGCGCTCGGCCAGCGCGCTGAACATCGCGCTGCCCAGGGGAATCACGGCATCGTTGAAATCGAAATGGCTATTGTGCAGCACACAGCCCGACTCGGCGCCGCCCTGGCCGAGCCGGAAATACGCGCCGGGCCGCATCTGCAGCATAAACGAAAAATCCTCCGAGCCCATCGAGGGCACCAGATCGCGCACCACGTTCTCGCGGCCGATCATCTCGGTGGCGATATCGGCGACCAGGTTGGCGTGCTGCGGCGTATTCAGCGTGGCCGGGTAAATGCGCTCGTAGAGCACTTCCGCCGTGGCGCCGAAAGCGCTGGCGATGGCGCTGGCCAGTTCACGCATGCGGGACTCCACCATCTCCTGGACGGAACGGCGGAACGTGCGCACCGTGCCCACCATCCGGGCCTCGCGCGGAATCACGCTCATCGCGCCCGGGTGGCCGGCCTGCACCGAACCGATCGACAGCACCGCCGAATCGAGCGGATTGACGTTGCGCGACACGATGGTCTGCAGCGCGGTAATCAGGTGCCCCGCCACCGTGACCGGATCGATCGTCTGATAAGGATGCGCGCCATGGCCGCCGCGGCCGTTGATCGTGATCTCGAAACGATCGGCCGCCGCCATCATCGGACCCGGATTGATCCCCACCGTGCCCGGCTTGAGGCCTGGCCAGTTGTGCAGGGCGTAGATCGCGTCGCAGGGAAACGTATCGAAGAGCCCGTCGTCGATCATCGCCTTGGCGCCGCCGCGCCCTTCCTCCGCCGGCTGGAAGATCAGTACGGCCGTGCCATCGAAATTGCGGGTTTGCGCAAGATACTTCGCCGCCCCGATCAGCACCGCCGTATGGCCGTCATGGCCGCAACCATGCATCAGGCCCGGTTTCGTCGATTTGTGCCCGAAATCGTTGTCCTCGGTCATCGGCAGCGCGTCCATGTCGGCACGCAGGCCGATCATGCGGCCGCTGTCGCATGTACGGCCCCGGATGATCCCCACCACGCCCGTCTTGCCGATGCCGCGATGCACCTCGATGCCCAGCGCTTCCAGCGCGCCGGCGACAATGCCCGAAGTACGGACCTCCTCGAACCCCAGCTCGGGGTGGGCATGCAGATCGCGCCTCAACGCCGTCAATTCGTCATGAAACAGCCGGATGGATTCGAGCGGGGAACGGGCGTACATGGGCAGTTACAGGTTGCTGTCCCGAGGGGGACCGATCAGTAATTTTAGTTGCTACAGAGGATAAATGGCTTTGTCTTTAGGGGAGAGACACGTTATGCTGCGGCCCGCAGGACTATTTTTCCAACAAGCCAGAGAAGGAGCGCCGCATTATGGCCACACCCTCCAAAACCGCGACCGCACGCAAGCCGAACGCCGCGTTCATGAAGCCCCTGACCCCCAGCGCCGAGCTGGCCGCTGTCATCGGCTCGGAAGCCGTGCCGCGTACCGAGGTCACCAAGAAGATCTGGGATTACATCAAAAAGCACAACCTGCAGGATGCCAGCAACAAGCGCAACATCAACGCCGACGCCAAGCTGCGCCCCATCTTCGGCAAAGACCAGGTCACGATGTTCGAACTGACCAAGCTGGTCAACGCGCACCTGAAGTAATCGATCGGGCCAAAGGGCGTACGGCGTACGTCCCTTCCCGTCTCAGTGCCGGGCCTGCCGCAACAGCGGGCATTCGGTTGGCACAATCCGCTTCAAGCAATCTCCGCACGCGCTGGCCCACATCCGGTCCGCACCGCCTCGCAGCTGCTCCCCTGCCTCCCCCCCCCCCCACGCGAACATCCGCAGCACCGCCAGACGGCCCCTGCCGCACCCTGCCGCACCCTGCCGCACCCTGCCGCATCCTGCTTCTGCTGCGCACTGTACACACCAGCCGCCTGCAAACGAAAACGGCTGGCACAAAGCCAGCCGTTGCGAGCGGAACCGCGGCCTGTACCCGAGTCAGGTGTAGCTCGACGGTGCATTGCCTTCGAGCAAGGCCAGCCAGCCCTTGATCAGGCGATACAGCACCCATACCACCGTTGCCACCACGCCGATCCAGCCGATGAAAATCAACGTGGCGATGGCGCTGATGGCCAGCCACAGCAAGGCCCACCAGAAGGTGCGCAGCAGCCAGTCGAAATGACTTGCGTACATCGTGCCCGCGGTGTCGCCGCGCTTGACGTACATCAGCACTACGGCAGCCAGCGTGGCTATACCCAGAAAACCGCCGGTCAAAAAGCCCAGCGCGTACAGACCGTAAGCCACATGGGTAAGCGTGCGCAGATCCGGGGCACCGCCCGGCTGAAGGGTCTGGGGGTCACTCACGATTACTGCTCCATCGAATAAGTTCACAGCAATCTTACCGCAAGATGCACGCCCGCCTCGGCCGGCGTTGTTATTTGTAGACGGCGTCCTGTTCAACGCTGTTGACGGCGGTTCACTCCGTATTGACGACGACTCGCGCGCCTTGGAAGAATTGCCGCCGTGCGTGGGCAAGGCGCCTGAAAGTGCACGGCACGGCCAGGCCAGCGACACCTAATCCGCATCGCCGTGACCTCGTCCGGACATCGCTTCGGCCTTGCGTTGCCACGCCTGGGGCATCCGATGGAAGCAACGGCGAAGCGCGCGGAGCTGGCGAGCGGGTTAGCGGTGCCAGTCCCCCTTCGGGGACAGGCACCCGGCGAGGTGCAGCGGGTGCGGGCGCCTGGGCGCCTGCCCGCGGTCACGGTTGGCAGGTGCGATGCCGAGGCGAGATTCCACGGCGTGTGTCTGTCCCCGCACGGGGACTGACACGCGCTGCAGGCGGCACGGTCAGAAGCGGGGGATGTCTGCAGGTGCCAGTCCCCCTTCGGGGACAGGCACCCGGCGACGTGCGGCGGATGCGGGCGCATGGGCGCTTGTCTGCCGTCACGGTTGGCGGGTGCGATGCCGAGGCAGGACTCCACGGCGGGTGTCTGTCCCCGCACGGGGACTGACACGCGCTGCAGGCAGCACGGTCAGAAGCAGGGGATGTCTGCAGGTGCCAGTCCCCCTGCGGGGACAGGCACCCGGCGGCGTGCGGCGGATGCGGGCGCATGGGCGCCTGCCCGCGGTCACGGTTGGCGGGTGCGATGCCGAGGCTTGATTCCACGGCGGGTGTCTGTCCCCGCACGGGGACTGACACGCGCTGCAGGCAGCACGGTCAGAAGCAGGGGATGTCTGCAGGTGCCAGTCCCCCTGCGGGGACAGGCACCCGGCGGCGTGCGGCGGATGCGGGCGCATGGGCGCCTGCCCGCGGTCACGGTTGGCGGGTGCGATGCCGAGGCTTGATTCCACGGCGTGTGTCTGTCCCCGCACGGGGACTGACACACGCTGCAGGCGGCACGGTCAGAAGCGGGGGATGTCTGCAGGTGCCCGTCCCCTTGCGGGGACAGGCACCCGGCGAGGTGCGGGCGCCTGGGCGTCCCCCCAAAAACAAAACCCCGCGAGCCGTGAGGCTGCGGGGTTTTGAGCAATAAAAGCCTGACGATGACCTACTTTCACAGATGTACATCCACTATCATCGGCGCGAAGGCGTTTCACTGTCCTGTTCGGGATGGGAAGGAGTGGGACCACCTTGCTATGGTCGTCAGGCGTAACCGGCTAAGCGGTTGACGCATGGTCAACGGCTTGAATCTGGAAGAAGCACAGCGTGCGCCTGGCAGTCGATTGGGACTGGCAGCGACGCGGGTTGCGTGTGTATGTTGTGTTGGTATGAACGGCGCTGGCGCTTACTGTCCAGCGGTAATAATTAAGACTTGAGAGTTATAGGATCAAGCCTCACGGGCAATTAGTATCGGTTAGCTTAACGCATTACTGCGCTTCCACACCCGACCTATCAACGTCCTGGTCTCGAACGACCCTTCAGGGGGATCTAGTCCCCGGGATACCTAATCTTCAGACGAGTTTCCCGCTTAGATGCCTTCAGCGGTTATCTCTTCCGTACTTAGCTACCCGGCAATGCCATTGGCATGACAACCGGTACACCAGAGGTACGTCCACTCCGGTCCTCTCGTACTAGGAGCAGGCTCCGTCAAGTATCCAACGCCCACGGCAGATAGGGACCAAACTGTCTCACGACGTTTTAAACCCAGCTCACGTACCTCTTTAAATGGCGAACAGCCATACCCTTGGGACCGGCTACAGCCCCAGGATGAGATGAGCCGACATCGAGGTGCCAAACACCGCCGTCGATATGAACTCTTGGGCGGTATCAGCCTGTTATCCCCAGAGTACCTTTTATCCGTTGAGCGATGGCCCTTCCATTCAGAACCACCGGATCACTATGTCCTGCTTTCGCACCTGTTCGACTTGTCAGTCTCACAGTCAAGCACGCTTATGCCATTGCACTATCAGCACGATTTCCGACCGTACCTAGCGTACCTTCGAACTCCTCCGTTACGCTTTGGGAGGAGACCGCCCCAGTCAAACTGCCTACCATGCACTGTCCCCGATCCGGATAACGGACCAAGGTTAGAACCGCAAACAAACCAGGGTGGTATTTCAAGGATGGCTCCCTCGAATCTGGCGACTCGAGTTCTGCGCCTCCCACCTATCCTACACAGGCCGGTTCACAGTCCAATGCAAAGCTACAGTAAAGGTTCATGGGGTCTTTCCGTCTAGCCGCGGGTAGATTGCATCATCACAAACACTTCAACTTCGCTGAGTCTCAGGAGGAGACAGTGTGGCCATCGTTACGCCATTCGTGCAGGTCGGAACTTACCCGACAAGGAATTTCGCTACCTTAGGACCGTTATAGTTACGGCCGCCGTTTACCGGGGCTTCGATCAAGAGCTTGCACCCCATCACTTAACCTTCCGGCACCGGGCAGGCGTCACACCCTATACGTCGACTTTCGTCTTTGCAGAGTGCTGTGTTTTTAATAAACAGTCGCAGCCACCGATTCTCTGCGACCCCTTCATGCTCAGCGCGCAGGCGCTTCACACTACCAGGGTATACCTTCTCCCGAAGTTACGGTATCAATTTGCCGAGTTCCTTCTCCTGAGTTCTCTCAAGCGCCTTGGAATATTCATCCCGTCCACCTGTGTCGGTTTGCGGTACGGTCTCGTACAGCTGAAGCTTAGAGGCTTTTCTTGGAACCACTTCCAATCACTTCGCGAGACTTGCTCGCTCGTGCCACACCCTTGATTCTCGCGCCCGGATTTGCCTAAGCGCCATCTTCAATGCAGCAACAGGGACATCCAACACCCTGATGACCTTCCGCGATCCGTCCCCCCATCGCACTGTACGACGGTGCTGGAATATTAACCAGCTTCCCATCAGCTACGCATCTCTGCCTCGCCTTAGGGGCCGACTCACCCTGCGCCGATGAACGTTGCGCAGGAAACCTTGGACTTACGGCGAGGGGGCTTTTCACCCCCTTTATCGCTACTCATGTCAGCATTCGCACTTCTGATACCTCCAGCAGCCTTTACAAGCCACCTTCGCAGGCTTACAGAACGCTCTCCTACCGCGTGCACTAAAAGTGCACACCCGCAGCTTCGGTTTATCGCTTAGCCCCGTTACATCTTCCGCGCAGGACGACTCGATCAGTGAGCTATTACGCTTTCTTTAAAGGGTGGCTGCTTCTAAGCCAACCTCCTGACTGTCTATGCCTTCCCACTTCGTTTCCCACTTAGCGATAATTCGGGACCTTAGCTGGCGGTCTGGGTTGTTTCCCTCTTGAGTCCGGACGTTAGCACCCGGTGCTCTGTCTCCCAAGCTGTACTTGCAGGTATTCGGAGTTTGCCATGGTTTGGTAAGTCGCCATGACCCCCTAGCCATAACAGTGCTCTACCCCCTGCAGTAATACTTGAGGCACTACCTAAATAGTTTTCGGAGAGAACCAGCTATTTCCAGATTTGTTTAGCCTTTCACCCCTATCCACAGCTCATCCCCTAGTTTTTCAACACTAGTGGGTTCGGTCCTCCAGCACGTGTTACCGTGCCTTCAACCTGGCCATGGGTAGATCATCTGGTTTCGGGTCTACACCCAGCGACTGGACGCCCTATTCGGACTCGCTTTCGCTACGCCTTCCCTATTCGGTTAAGCTCGCCACTGAATGTAAGTCGCTGACCCATTATACAAAAGGTACGCCGTCACCCCATAAAGAGGCTCCGACTGTTTGTATGCATACGGTTTCAGGATCTATTTCACTCCCCTTCCGGGGTTCTTTTCGCCTTTCCCTCACGGTACTGGTTCACTATCGGTCGATCACGAGTATTTAGCCTTGGAGGATGGTCCCCCCATCTTCAGACAGGATTTCACGTGTCCCGCCCTACTTCTCTTACGCCTAGTTCCACACTCTGCATTTCGTCTACAGGGCTATCACCTGCTACGGCCGGACTTTCCATTCCGTTCGACTATGCAAAATGCTAAATCGTAAAGGCTCTTCCGATTTCGCTCGCCACTACTTTCGGAATCTCGGTTGATTTCTTTTCCTCGAGCTACTGAGATGTTTCAGTTCACCCGGTTCGCCTCCACTGGCCTATGTATTCAGCCAGGGATACCGCTTGCGCGGTGGGTTTCCCCATTCGGATATCTGCGGATCAATGCTTGTTTGCCAGCTCCCCGCAGCTTTTCGCAGGCTACTACGTCCTTCATCGCCTGTGATCGCCAAGGCATCCACCATATGCACTTAGTCGCTTGATCCTATAACACTAAAGTCTTATAGGTGCTGTTCATTCGCGCTTGTGCCGTTCATAAGTTCAAAGCACCTGACCAAACGCTTGCGCGCCCAGCCAGTTCTTGAGACTTGGAACAAAATCATGCAATCACAACCCGTATCCGTCTTCATCGACTCGCGTCGACTACTAAACGAACACTTTACGTTGTGCTTCTTCCAAATTGTTAAAGAACATATATAGCTGTCGGGCCAAAACCCAACGCTTAACACTGACTCGCAGCACTAAGCGTTGCTCTCTCGCCTTCCTGGTCTCGCCTGCCAACCCGCTCCCATCTTCAAGACGGGCTCTGGTGGAGGTGAACGGGATCGAACCGATGACATCCTGCTTGCAAAGCAGGCGCTCTCCCAGCTGAGCTACACCCCCATTTCCCTCTCAGGAAACCTTGGTGGGTCTGGTTGGATTCGAACCAACGACCCCCGCCTTATCAAGACGGTGCTCTAACCGACTGAGCTACAGACCCGCGAAACCTTTCTCTCTCGGATCAGCAGCCACCGATCCAGCAGCTATATAACAACAACCGATAAGCGTGGACACTTGACACGAGCACTCAAGCTCTTAAAGGAGGTGATCCAGCCGCACCTTCCGATACGGCTACCTTGTTACGACTTCACCCCAGTCATGAATCCTACCGTGGTAATCGCCCCCCTTGCGGTTAGGCTAACTACTTCTGGTAAAACCCACTCCCATGGTGTGACGGGCGGTGTGTACAAGACCCGGGAACGTATTCACCGCGACATGCTGATCCGCGATTACTAGCGATTCCGACTTCACGCAGTCGAGTTGCAGACTGCGATCCGGACTACGATCGGGTTTCTGGGATTGGCTCCCCCTCGCGGGTTGGCGACCCTCTGTCCCGACCATTGTATGACGTGTGAAGCCCTACCCATAAGGGCCATGAGGACTTGACGTCATCCCCACCTTCCTCCGGTTTGTCACCGGCAGTCTCATTAGAGTGCCCTTTCGTAGCAACTAATGACAAGGGTTGCGCTCGTTGCGGGACTTAACCCAACATCTCACGACACGAGCTGACGACAGCCATGCAGCACCTGTGTTCCGGTTCTCTTGCGAGCACTCCCAAATCTCTTCGGGATTCCAGACATGTCAAGGGTAGGTAAGGTTTTTCGCGTTGCATCGAATTAATCCACATCATCCACCGCTTGTGCGGGTCCCCGTCAATTCCTTTGAGTTTTAATCTTGCGACCGTACTCCCCAGGCGGTCAACTTCACGCGTTAGCTGCGCTACCAAGGCCCGAAGGCCCCAACAGCTAGTTGACATCGTTTAGGGCGTGGACTACCAGGGTATCTAATCCTGTTTGCTCCCCACGCTTTCGTGCATGAGCGTCAGTGTTATCCCAGGAGGCTGCCTTCGCCATCGGTGTTCCTCCGCATATCTACGCATTTCACTGCTACACGCGGAATTCCACCTCCCTCTGACACACTCTAGCCCGGTAGTTAAAAATGCAGTTCCAAGGTTAAGCCCTGGGATTTCACATCTTTCTTTCCGAACCGCCTGCGCACGCTTTACGCCCAGTAATTCCGATTAACGCTTGCACCCTACGTATTACCGCGGCTGCTGGCACGTAGTTAGCCGGTGCTTATTCTGCAGGTACCGTCAGTTGCACAGGATATTAGCCCGTGCCGTTTCTTTCCTGCCAAAAGTGCTTTACAACCCGAAGGCCTTCATCGCACACGCGGGATGGCTGGATCAGGGTTGCCCCCATTGTCCAAAATTCCCCACTGCTGCCTCCCGTAGGAGTCTGGGCCGTGTCTCAGTCCCAGTGTGGCTGGTCGTCCTCTCAAACCAGCTACGGATCGTCGCCTTGGTAGGCCGTTACCCCACCAACTAGCTAATCCGATATCGGCCGCTCCAATAGTGCGAGGCCCGAAGGTCCCCCGCTTTCCCCCGTAGGGCGTATGCGGTATTAGCCACGCTTTCGCGTAGTTATCCCCCGCTACTGGGCACGTTCCGATACATTACTCACCCGTTCGCCACTCGCCACCAGGCCGAAGCCCGTGCTGCCGTCCGACTTGCATGTGTAAAGCATCCCGCCAGCGTTCAATCTGAGCCAGGATCAAACTCTTCAGTTCAATCTCTGTGTGTGGACCCTGATCGAAACCAGGATCCGTATCGCTTGCTCAAAGGAAGTGAGGTTTAAAAAACCTTACTTCATTCAGTGAGCACTTGATAATGCTTTGCTTTCGATGACGACCGTAGCCGCCATCGTGCGCTCGCACCAAGTGCCCACACTTATCGGTTGTTAAATTGTTAAAGAGCGGTCTTGCCATCCGGCCTTCCGGCCGGCGCTGCGTTTTCAGCAGCAGAGAAACGAGATTATGAAGAAGTTTTTTCAGCTTGTCAAGTCGGCCTCGCCTGCTCCGCACCTGACTCACCCCCTTCCTCAAGGCCTGCGCCTCTCGCCTGGCACTTCTCGAAACCCCAGCACCCGCGCCTATCGGCATCAGGGTTAACCCTTGGGTTTCGGCAACTGCCAAGCCCGAAACTATAACACGACTCTTGCAGAATTTGCAACCCAAAGGCAGCGATTCGTTAACCGTCGTGCAACAACACCTGCCAGAACCCCGGGAACCGCCACATCGGCATAATCCCGCCCGCCCCGCCCCGGTGCTGCCCGCGCCCCCTGCCCTGGCTTGCCGGCTCCCGCACCTGGGCGGAGAACCTGCAAACCGCGGGATTCGCGGTTCCGGCTTCGTCGCGCTGAAAGATCAGTGCGGCGAAGAAGCGAGACTATAGCACAGAAAAAATTCGTACGCTGGCGTTGTGACACCAATTTTGCTGGTTCGTTAATTATTTTGTGTGCCCGCCATATTTTCCCTCCGGAACGAACCGCCCCTTTTTATTTCGGACAGGCTGGATGGCGGCTGCCCGCCGCCCTTCCATGGCCCCTATATATAGAGGGCATGGTGGAACACGGCACCGTGTCCCTATATATACGGCGACCGCTATACGCGCAGCTCGGTGGTTTCCTTGATCTGCTGCAGCGCGAAGTAGGATTTCATGTCCACCACGGCCGGATGCTGCATCAGGGTGTCCATGGCGAACCGGGAGAAGTGCGCCAGGTCCGCCACCTGGATGCGCAGCAGATAGTCCATGTCCCCCGACATCGCGTAGCACTCCACCACTTCGGGCCATAATTGGACATCCCGGGCGAAGTTGCCCATTGGCGCGTGGCTGCCGCCGCTGTGCTTGTTCAGTTTGATGGTGACGTAGGCCAGCAGGCCCAGCCCGACTTTCTCGGCATCGACCAGCGCCACGTAGCGCTTGATATAGCCCTGCTCCTCCAGGCGCCGTACCCGGCGCAGGCACGGACTGGGAGAAAGCGAAACCCGCTCGGCCAGCTCCTGGTTGCTGAGCCGCCCGTCGCGCTGCAATTCGGCAAGAATTCGCCGATCTGTCCTATCCAACTCAACCCCTAGCATCATCAGCCCCAAATTTGACCAGTACGGCAATATTATTGCCGATAACAGGCTTTTTCAGGGCATATTTGCAATCGCCTGCCCGCCTTCGCTGCCTACAATCTGCGTTCTGGTTTCAAGCAAATTGATTGCACAACATACAAGGGAGAGCAGCCATGGCTGAGAATTTCCAACCCTGGGAAAATCCGATGGGTACGGCCGGTTTCGAGTTCATCGAATACACCGCCCCCGATCCTGTCGCGTTGCGCAAGGTTTTCGAACTGCTGGGCTTCAAGGCCATCGCGAAGCACCGGCACAAGGATGTGACGCTGTACCGTCAGGGCGGGGTGAACTTCCTCATCAACGCCGAACCCGATTCGTTCGCCCAACGCTTCGCGCGCCTGCACGGCCCGTCGATCTGCGCCATCGGCTTTCGCGTGCAGGACGCCAACAAAGCCTACAAGCGCGCGCTCGAACTCGGCGCGTGGGGGTTCGACTCGCATAGCGGCCCGATGGAGCTGAACATCCCGGCCATCAAGGGCATCGGCGACTCGCTCATCTATCTGGTGGACCGCTGGCGCGGCAAGCAGGGCCACGGCGGCATCGGCGACATCAGCATCTACGACGTCGACTTCGAGCCGATCGATCGCGATACCGCGCAGACCGACGTGAACCACGCCGGCGCCGGCCTGACGCTGGTCGACCACCTGACGCACAACGTGCACAAGGGCCGTATGGCCGAGTGGTCCGAGTTCTACGAGCGCCTGTTCAATTTCCGCGAGGTCCGCTACTTCGACATCGAAGGCAAGGTGACCGGCGTGAAGTCGAAGGCCATGACCTCGCCCTGCGGCAATATCCGTATCCCGATCAACGAGGAAGGCACCGAAGAGAAGGGGCAGATCCAGGAATACCTGGACCTGTACCGCGGCGAAGGCATCCAGCACATCGCGATGGCCACCGACGATATCTACCAGACGGTGGAGGCGCTGCGCCGCAACGGCGTGGTATTCCTGGATACGCCGGACACCTACTACGAACTGCTGGACCGCCGCCTGCCCGACCATGGCGAGGACGTGACGCGCCTGCGGAAGAATCGCATCCTGCTCGACGGCGCGCCCGGCGGCGGGCTGCTGCTGCAGATCTTCACGGAAAACCAGATCGGCCCGATCTTCTTCGAAATCATTCAGCGCAAGGGCAACGACGGTTTCGGCGAAGGCAACTTCAAGGCGCTGTTCGAATCGATCGAACTCGACCAGATGCGCCGAGGCGTGGTCAAGCAGGTCGACTGAGCCCTGCCTGGCGCGAGCAAGGCCCACCCTCGCGGTGGGCCTTGTCATTTCGGGCGCCGCGGCGCGCTCAGCGTGCCAGGCGGTCCTGGAACTGCTTGCGGAACTTGGCGACCTTGGGCGCGATGACGAACTGGCAATAGCCCTGCTCTGGATGCAGGGCGTAATAGTCGCGGTGATAGTCTTCGGCCGGCCAGAACTTCGCCGGCGCGAGCAGGCGGGTCACGATGGGGGCATCGAAGACCTGTTGCGCACGCAATTCGTCCATGACGGCTTGCGCCTGCTCGCGTTGCCGTTCGTCCTGCCAGAAGATGGCGGACTCGTACTGCGGCCCGACGTCATTGCCCTGGCGCCCCGGGGTGGTGGGATCATGGGTGGCGAAGAAGACCCGCAACAGATCGCCGTACGACAGCACGGCGGGGTCGAACTCGACGCGCGCCACTTCGATATGGCCGGTGTCCTTGCCGCAGACTTGTTCGTAGGTGGGATGCTCGACGTGGCCGCCGGCATAGCCGGGTTCGATGCCGGTCACGCCACGCAGGTCCTTGAAGACGGCCTCGACGCACCAGAAGCAGCCGCCCCCGAGAACGGCTGCTTCGGTGGCCGGGCCGGCCGGTTGGGATGAAGACATGGCTTTCGCTCCGGAAAGAATGCTCAGGGCTTGGCGGGCAAGGACAGGATCCACTCGGCCAGCGCATGCGCGTCGGCGTCGCTGACCTGCGGCTGGGCCGGCATGGGCACGGCGCCCCAGGCGCCGCGCCCGCCGCCACGGATCTTGCCCGCCAGATAGGCCGCGGCCTCGGACTGCCCCGCGTAGCGTTCGGATATGCTGCGCAAAGGCGGCCCCACCCGCTTGCTGTCGACCTGATGGCAGGCCATACAGTTCTTGTTGCGCGCCAGCGCCTCGCCAGCCGGCTGCGCGCCGGCGCTACCGCCGGCCAGACAGGCCAGGACCGCCCACGCGGCCAGACTACTCTTCAAATGCATCGGTTACTGCCCCACGGCTGGCGGTACAGGCCAGCTTGCCGAACTTGGCAAGCACGCCGCGCACATAGCGCGGCTTGGGCTGGGCCCAAGCCTTGCGACGAGCCGCCATTTCCTCATCGCTGATGTTGAGCTGCAGCAGCAGCTGATGGGCATCGATGGTAACCGAATCGCCCTCGCGAATCAGCGCGATCGGCCCGCCGACGAACGCCTCGGGCGCCACGTGCCCGACCACCATGCCCCAGGTGCCGCCGGAAAACCGCCCGTCGGTGATCAGGCCGACGGTTTCGCCCAACCCCTGGCCGACCAGCGCGGAAGTGGGCGCGAGCATCTCGCGCATGCCTGGACCGCCCTTGGGGCCCTCGTAGCGGATCACCACCACATCGCCATCGCGGATGCGGCGGTCCATGATGGCGGACATGGCATCGTCTTCGGAATCGAACACGCGCGCCGGGCCGGTAATGACCGGATTCTTCAACCCGGTGATCTTGGCCACGCAGCCTTCCGGCGAAAGATTGCCCTTGAGTATCGCCAGGTGCCCCTGCGGGTAGAGCGCGCGTTCGATGGGCATGATGACGTCCTGCCCGGGCGGCGGCGCATCGGGTACGTTCGCCAGCGTCTCGGCCACGGTCTTGCCGGTGATGGTGATGCAATCGCCATGCAACAGGCCGGCGTTCAGCAGGATCTTCATCACTTGTGGGATGCCGCCGGCGCGATGCAGGTCGGTCGCCACGTACTTGCCGGACGGCTTGAGATCGCAGATGACCGGCACGCGCTTGCGGATGCGCTCGAAGTCGTCGATGTTCCACGGCACTTCCGCCGCGTGGGCGATGGCGAGGAAGTGCAGCACGGCGTTGGTCGAGCCGCCCGTGGCCATGATCACCGCCACGGCGTTCTCGATGGAGGCGCGGGTGATGATGTCGCGCGGCCGCAGCTGGCGCCGCACCGCCTCGACCAGCACGCGCGCCGATTCCGCCGCCGACGCGACTTTCTCCTGGTCCTCGTTGGCCATGGTGCTGGAATGAGGCAGGCTCATCCCCATGGCCTCGAAGGCCGAGCTCATGGTGTTGGCCGTGTACATGCCGCCGCAGGAACCCGACCCGGGGATGGCGCATTGCTCGATGGCCTTGAAGTCGGTTTCGTCCATGCGGCCCATGGTGTATTCGCCGACGGCTTCGAACACCGATACGATGGTCAGGTCCTTGCCCTTGTAGTGGCCGGGCTTGATGGTGCCGCCATACACGTAGATGCCGGGCACATTCATGCGCGCGAGCGCCATCATGCCGCCGGGCATGTTCTTGTCGCATCCGCCGATGACCACCACGCCATCCATCCACTGCCCCTGCGCGGCGGTCTCGATGCAGTCGGCGATGACCTCGCGCGACACCAGCGAATACTTCATTCCTTCGGTGCCCATGGACATGCCATCGGAAATCGTCGGCGTGCCGAACACCTGGGGGTTGGCGCGGGAGACGCGGATGGCCTCGATCGCCGCGTCGGCCAGGCGCTGCAGCCCGCTGTTGCATGGAGTGATCGTGGAATGTCCGTTGGCCACGCCGATCATCGGATTCTGGAAATCCGCCTCGGTGTAGCCCAGCGCGTAGTACATGGCCCGATTGGGCGCGCGCGCCACGCCCTCGGTAATGTGACGGGAACGATTGTTGTCGGACATGGTCTTGTCTCCAGGTGCGTAGGCCCATGCCGGGCCGGCCAGATCGCTGTCGGAAGGCAGCGCTACGGAACAACACGCTCGCCGGTTATTATCGGACATCTTCTTGCGCCAGGCGGAACATGCTTCAGTACCCTCAAATCGACCCCGTAGCCCTGCGTATCGGCCCGCTCGCCATCCATTGGTATGGATTGATGTATCTGATCGGATTCGCGCTGGTCTATGCGCTCGGCCGCCGCCGCATCACGTCAGGCCATACGACCTCGATGACGGTGCGCGACCTGGAAGACCTGATTTTCTACAGCGTGCTGGGCGTGGTGCTGGGCGGGCGGCTGGGCTATGTCCTGTTCTACAAGCCCGCCCACTATCTGGCCAACCCGCTGGAGATTTTTTATCTGTGGGAAGGCGGCATGTCGTTCCACGGCGGCCTGATCGGCGTCATCGTGGTAATGCTGCTGTTCGCCCACAAGAAGCGGCTGGGCTTTTTCACCGTGAGCGATTTCATCGCGCCGCTGATTCCGCTGGGTCTGGCCGCCGGCCGCCTGGGCAATTTCATCAATGGCGAATTGTGGGGCCGGCCGACCGACGTACCCTGGGCGATGGTCTTCCCGCAATCGGGCGACGGGCTGCCGCGGCACCCGTCCCAGCTCTACGAACTGGGCCTGGAAGGCATCGTCCTGTTCGCGCTGCTGTGGTGGTATTCGAGCAAGCCCCGCGCGGCGGGGCAGGTAAGCGCCATGTTCCTGATGGGTTATGGCGCATTCCGGTTCCTGGTGGAGTTCACGCGCGAACCGGACAACTTCCTGGGGCTGCTGGCGGCCGGACTCAGCATGGGGCAATGGCTGTCGATACCCATGGTGCTGGCCGGCGCCGGCCTGTACCTGTTTACTGCAAGGCCACCGTCCCGTTGACGGCGATGCTGACGGTGACTTCGCCCGCCTCGAGGGGAGCCTCGGGGTTGGGCGCGCCGCCGCCGGCGTCCTTGGCCATCATCATCTGCGCGCCCACCGCGCGCGGGACGGGCGCCCCGCCGCTGCCGCCCAGGTCCAGCTTGATCAGGCGATAACCCGAAAAGCCGAAGGCATTGGCCGCGGCCAGCGCGCGCTCGCGAAACGCCGTGGCGGCCTGGCTGAGCAGCTTGCGCTCCTCGGCTTCGCGGCCGGCGCGCGACAGCTGGAAACTGATGTTGGTGATGGCGGTCTTGTCGCCCAGCTTGGCAGCCAGCGCCGAGGCCGCCTGGAAGTCCTTGGACTCGAGCACGACCTCGCCCTGGCCGCGCCAGTTGATGACCTTGCCCTTGGAGTTGGTATTGGGCCACACGTTGTAGCCGCCGGTGCGCACGTCGATGTTCTTGGCGCCGCGCGCGCGCTTGACGACGTCCTCGAGCGCGGCCGACAGCTTCTTGCCGGCGCCCGGCTGGTCATTGGCCTCGACCTCGGCGGACAGGGTGATGCGCACCGTATCCTGCTTGACCTCGGAAGACGCGCTCGCCTGCAGCGTCAGCTCGGGCGCGCGGCTGGCGCTGTCGGCCTGGGTCTGCGGCGCCGCCGCGGGCGGCTGCGATTGGGCAAGGACGGGCTGCGCGGCGGCCAGGGCCAGGGCGGCAGCGCATGCGGCGCCCAGCCGGGTCAGCGAAAACGCGGAATGTCGAAGCATGGTGGACCTGTGAGGGAACGTGGGGGAGGGAGAGAGACATCCGAAGGCAGGCCTGCGATACAGGCCTGCCTGGATAGATGCCCCGCCTGTGCCGTCAAGGCCGGCATCTCGAACCCTGAGGTTCAAGGTGGTCGCGATCCGAAGAGCATCGGGTTCGTCTACGAGTAGACGATCACTCCAGCTCTACACTCCCGCAACCCATATGCCGTAAGACATAGGTTCAGAGAATGTATGGCCAAGTCACGAGCACGGCAGGGACAAACCATGAATACTGCATGAATTCCGATACTGCGCGCGGGTTACCGCGTTGACGCTAGAGCAGCTTTTCCTGTCCGGACAGCGCGTCGTCCAGCATCAAATTCATTTCCTCGATTCTACGCTTGAAGTCGCCCACCGCCAAACCGCCCAGCGGGCCATCCGGCGCCTTCATGGCGAGCAGTTCGCCAGCAACTTGCAGCGCCGCCATCACGGCGATGCGCTCGTTGCTGGACACCTTGCCCGAACCCTGAATACGCAGCATGAGCTGGTCGACATGGCGCACGGCGGCCATGAGCACGGGTTTTTCTTCAGCGGAGCACGCCAGCGAGTAGTCGCGCCCCAGAATCGTGACGTCCACACGTTCCATTACGATTGCTCCCCGGCCGGCGCGCCCGGCAGGCGGGCCAGCACGGCGTCGATACGTTCGCGCGCCGTCGAGGCGGCCACGCGCAGGCGTTGCAGATCGGTGTCGCGCGCCCGCAGGTTGCCCTGCAGCTCGGCCTCGCGCGCACTGACGCGGGACTCCAGCGCCTGGCGTTCGGCGGCTTCGCGCGCCAGTTGCTCGCGCAGCGCGACTTCGGTCTGCTGCGCCTCGGCCAACTGGGTCGCGGTGGCGCCGTCGTGCTCGCGCAAGCGGGCCTGCAAAGCCTGCAGCTCCGTCTCGAAATCGGCGCAACGCTGCTTGAGCTTGCGCTGTTCGGATTCGCTGTCGTTCAGGCGGACACGCAACGCGTCACGCTCGGCATGCAGATGCCGGGTGCGTTGCACCAATTGCCCGATACGGGCGGCGAGTTGGTCGAGGTCTTGCAGCATGGGCGCTATCGTAAACCATCCGGGAACCGAACGGGCCTCTTCACGCAAGCTGAGAAACACGGCAATATTCGGTAGAACCTGCATTTGCCGCTTTGCGGCGCGGCCCTGGCGCCATGAGCGCCCGCCAGCCGGCTTGGCTGTCGGCCAGCTGTCTGCAAACTTTCAGTTTGCTTTCATTCTGGCTTCGCCACGGCGATCCCGTTACACATTCAAGCCCCCGCAGGTGCATTTCTAGGGAAAACCCCGAGCAACTGGCGGAAAACCAGGGTTTCCAGCGCCCTTGCCCTCCATTACCATTCGGCCTTCAAAAATACGCAAGCGCCGATTTCAGAAAACCAAACGGCACCACCAAGTGCCTTTTTTGTGCCCGCCACCCAGCACGAGCCGGAGCAGGCAGTCTTTTAAATACATGCTGTAAAACAGGAGCCAACCAATCATGCAGCTACGCAATCGACAGGACTTCTGGTCGGGGGTGATGTTCATCGTCCTCGGACTGGGATTTTCCTGGCAAGCCAGCAGCTACCAAATGGGTACTGCCGCCCGCATGGGGCCGGGATACTTTCCTTTCTGGCTGGGGCTTGTCCTGGCTTTGTTGGGCGCGATCGTGCTGATCAGCGCGCTGTCCAAGAAAGCCACCGAGACAGCCGTGGAAGGCTTCGATTGGCGCATCGTTTTCCTGGTGGTGGGCTCGGTCGTCCTGTACGCCCTGATCCTCAAGCCGCTGGGTGTCTATCTGTCCGTCTTCGTCCTCGTGGTGGTCAGCAGCCTGGCCAGCCACGAATTCAGTTGGAAGGTGGCCGTTGCCAACGGCATCTTCCTCGTGGTCTTCAGCTATCTGGCGTTCATCAAGGGACTCGGCCTGATTTTCCCGCTGTGGCCGTCGTTTCTGGGCATGAACTAAGGAGACCATGAGTCATGGAATTGTTTGACAACCTGATGCTGGGTTTCTCGGTGGCGTTCACCCCCGAGAACCTGGCGTACGCATTGCTCGGCTGCATCCTGGGCACCCTGATCGGCGTGTTGCCGGGCATCGGCCCGGTTCCGACCATCGCCATGCTGCTGCCCATCACCTATGTGCTGCCGCCGGTGGCCGGCCTGATCATGCTTGCCGGCATTTACTACGGCGCCCAGTACGGCGGCTCGACCACGGCCATCCTGGTCGCGCTACCCGGCGAGACGTCAGCGGTGGTGACCGTGCTCGACGGCCACCAGATGGCGCGCAATGGCCGCGCCGGCGCCGCCCTGGCCATCGCCGCCCTGGGCTCGTTCTTCGCCGGTTGCGTCGCCACGCTGCTGCTGGCTGCCTTCGCGCCCCCGCTGGCCGAAGTCGCCTTCAAGTTCGGTCCGGCCGAATACTTCTCGCTCATGGTGCTGGGCCTGGTGGGCGCGGTGGTGCTGGCGTCGGGCTCGCTGCCCAAGGCCATCGCCATGATCATCCTCGGCCTGCTGCTGGGCATGGTCGGCACCGACGTGAACTCCGGCGTGGCCCGCTATGACTTCGGCATCCCCGAGCTGCAGGACGGCATCGACTTCGCCATCGTCGCCATGGGCGTGTTCGGCTTCGCCGAAATCATGACCAACCTGGAGCAGAAGGAAAACCGCGTCGACATCACCGACAAGATCGGCTCGCTGTATCCGAACTTCCAGGAGTTCAAGGAAGCCGCCCCGGCCGTGGTGCGCGGCACCGCCCTGGGTTCGGCCCTGGGCATCCTGCCGGGCGGCGGCGCCGTGCTGTCCTCGTTCGCCTCCTACACGCTCGAGAAGAAGATCTCGAAGAACCCGGAGCGCTTCGGCAAGGGCCACCCGGCCGGCCTGGCTGGCCCCGAGTCGGCCAACAACGCGGCCGCGCAGACCTCGTTCATCCCGCTGCTGACCCTGGGCATCCCGGGCAACGCCGTGATGGCGCTGATGGTCGGCGCGATGACCATCCACAACATCCAGCCGGGCCCGCAGGTCATGACCAGCCACCCCGAGCTGTTCTGGGGCCTGATCGCCTCGATGTGGATCGGCAACCTGATGCTGGTGGTGCTGAACCTGCCGCTGATCGGCCTGTGGGTCAAGCTGCTGAAAGTGCCCTACCGCATCCTGTTCCCGGCCATCCTGGTGTTCTGCACCATCGGCGTGTACTCGTTGAACTACAACACGTTCGACATCTTCATGACCGCGGCCTTCGGCGTGGTGGGCTACGTGTGGGCCAAGCTGAAATGCGAAGGCGCGCCGCTGCTGCTGGGCCTGGTGCTCGGCCCCATGATGGAAGAGAACTTCCGGCGCGCGCTGCTGCTGTCGCGTGGCGACTTCAGCACCTTCGTGACGCGCCCGCTGTCGGCGACCCTGCTGGCCGTCGCGCTCTTCCTGGTGGTGCTGGTGGCGCTGCCGGCGATCCGCAAGAAGCGCGAGGAAACCTTCGTCGAGGAAGAATGATCCCTCGATGCGGCCGGCGCCTGCCGGCCGGCGCGAACCGGGCCCTCGGGCCCGGTTTTTTTTTGCCTCGGCTTCGCAGTGCCGCACGCCATGGGCACCAGGCCGTGAGATTTCAAATTGCAACCAATCACAACAAATTTGACATGAATCGGCCGCGAGTGCGTTAAGCTACGGGTTTACCCGTGTCTATCGGCTTGTGATGAAGTTCGATTGGAACAACCCCTACCCCAGCACCCGGATTCCTGTTTTCGCGCGCAACGTGGTCGCCACGTCCCACCCGCTGGCGGCGCAGGCAGGGCTGCGCATCCTGGCGCTAGGGGGCAACGCCGCGGATGCGGCGGTGGCCAGCGCCGCGACGCTGGCGCTGGTCGAGCCAGCCAGCAATGGCCTGGGCTCGGATTGTTTCGCCCTGGTCTGGGATGGCGCCCGCCTGCATGGCCTGAACGCCTCGGGCACCGCCCCGGCGGCGTGGAGCCCCGGCTATTTCCAGCGCAAGCATCAGGGCGCGATCCCGCTGCGCGGCTGGGACAGCGTGACCATACCGGGCTGCGTGGCGGGCTGGGCCAGCCTGCACGACAAGCTGGGCAGCCTGCCCTTCGCCGACGTGCTGGCGCCCGCCATCGAATATGCCGAGCGCGGCTTCGCGGTGCCCCCGACGGTGCAGCGAAGATGGGCTGACCAGGTGGACCCGCTGCGCAGCCTGCCCGGATTCGCCGAACACTTCCTGCCGCATGGACGCGCGCCCGAGGTGGGCGAGCATTTCGTGCTGGCGGGCGCGGCCGCCACGCTGCGGCGCATTGCCGCCAGCGGCGGGCGCGATTTCTACGAAGGGGAAACAGCGCAGAAGCTGGTGGCGCACGCGCAGGCCCACGAGGCGGCGCTGACGCTGGGCGACCTGCGCGATTATGCGCCGCAATGGGTCGAGCCCATCAGCCAGGCCTACCGCGGCCATGCGTTGCACCAGCTGCCGCCCAATGGGCAGGGCCTGGCGGCCCTGATCGCGCTGGGGATCGTCGAACACTTCGACCTGGCATCGCGCCCCGCCGAACATCCGGATACCCAGCACATCCTGATCGAAGCCATGAAGCTGGCGTTTGCCGATGTCCATGCGCACGTGGCCGACGCGGCGCACATGCGCATCCGCGTCGAACAGCTGCTGGACCCGGCCTACCTGGCCGAACGCGCGCGCCTGATCGACCTGCGCCGCGCTCGCGTCTACAACGCCGCGCAGGCGCCGCAGGGCGGCACCGTCTACCTTGCATGCGCCGACCGCAATGGCATGATGGTCAGTTTCACCCAGTCCAATTACATGGGATTCGGATCCGGCATCGTGGTGCCGGGCACCGGCATCAGCCTGCAGAACCGCGGCTGCTGCTTCAGCATGGACCCCGATCATCCGAACGTCGTGGGCGGCGGCAAGCGCCCGTTCCACACCGGCATTCCCGCCTTCCTGACGCAGGATGGCGCGCCACTGATGAGTTTCGGCATCATGGGCGGCAACATGCAGCCGCAGGGACATCTGCAGGCGCTGGTGCGCATGCTCGATTATCGGCAGCAGCCGCAGGCGGCATGCGATGCGCCGCGCTGGAAATGGAACCGCGGGCTCTCGGTCGATATCGAAGCCGCCATGCCCGCGCAGGTGACCGACGCCCTGCGTGCCCGCGGCCATATCGTGGAGGTCGCGGCGCCGGCTGGCAAGGATTTCGGTTCGGGCCAGTTCATCTGGCGCCTGGGGGATCCGGCGGTCGATGGCTATGTCGCGGCCAGCGACAGCCGCCGCGACGGACTCGCCGCGGGCTTTTGATTGCGTTAAGGTTACTGTCCTGCATCCCAACAGCGCCCTTTAACGGAGATCCGGCATGGCCACCATCGGCTCGAAGACGTACGACACCACCACCCCGCGCAACGTCGCTTTCCTGGGCCTGGGCGTCATGGGCCTGCCCATGGCCGGTCACCTGGCCCGCGCGGGCCATCAGGTCACGGTCTACAACCGCACGGCAGCCAAGGCGCAGGCCTGGGCCGCCGAATTCGGCGGCAAGGCCGCCGCCACGCCGCGCGAAGCCGCGGCAGGCGCGCAAATCGTGTTCTGCTGTGTCGGCAACGACGACGACCTGCGCAGCGTGGTGCTGGGCGCGGACGGCGCCTTCGCCGGCATGCAGGCCGGCGCGGTCTTCGTCGACCACACCACCGCCTCGGCCGATGTGGCGCGCGAACTCTATGCGGCGGCGCGCGAACTGAATCTGCAGTTCATCGATGCGCCGGTCTCCGGCGGCCAGGCCGGCGCCGTCAATGGCGCGCTGACCATCATGTGCGGCGGCGACAGCGCCACGTTCGAGGACATCAAGCCCGTGGCGCACGCCTTCGGCCGCGCCGTGACGCTGGTGGGCCCGCCGGGAGCCGGCCAGCTGGCCAAGATGGTCAACCAGGTCTGCATCGCCGGCGTGGTGCAAGGCCTGTCCGAAGCCATCGCTTTCGGCCAGACCGCGGGATTGGACATGAAGCTGGTGCTGGATGTGATCAGCAAGGGCGCCGCGCAAAGCTGGCAGATGGAAAACCGCGGCGCCACGATGGTGGACGACCAGTTCGATTTCGGTTTCGCCGTGGACTGGATGCGCAAGGACCTCGGCCTGGTGCTGGCAGAGGCGCGCAACAATGGCGCACGCCTGCCGCTGACCGCCCTGGTGGACCAGTTTTACGGCGATGTGCAGAAAATGGGCGGCAACCGCTGGGATACGTCCAGCCTCATCAAGCGGCTGCGCGACTGAGGCCGCGGCGCCGGCCGCTCGTAGCCCGGGCGGCCGGCGCCCGTTCGATCAGGCCGCCGCCAGACCCTGGCGCGCATCAAGCGACAGCGCATCGATGCGCTGCCTGGCCAGGGCCAACCCTTCCTGGGCGGCCAGCTCGCCCATCGCCATGCCTTCGGCCGCGATGAACGTCACGTCGGTCATGCCCAGGAAGGCCAGCATCTGCTTCAGGTAGGGCGTCATCGTGTCGTCGGGCGTACCCTCGGACTTGCCGCCGCGAGCGATCAGCACCAGCACCTGCTTGCCCTGCACCAGGCCTTCGGGCTTGCCTTCGGCCGTATAGCGGAACGTCACGCCGGCGCGGGCGATATGGTCGATATAGCTCTTGAACTGGGCCGGCAGGTTGAAGTTGTAGACCGGCACGGCGAAGACGATGCGATCGGCATCGAAGAGTTCGGCGACCAGGTCATCGCTGAGCGCGGCGATGCGCTGCTGCTGCGCGTTGCGCGCCTCGGCGGGCGTGAACAGCGCCCCGACCGTCGCGCCGTCGAAATACGGCACGGGATCGGCGGCCAGATCGCGGATCTTGACCGTACCGCCGGGTTCGGACTGCTTCAGGCGGGCCAGCAGATGGTCGGCCAGTTGCTTGGAATTCGAACGATCGCCAAGGATCGAGGACAGGATGACGAGGGTTTTCATAAGGTGGGCCTCCAGTGGTACGGCGTCGTGCCGTGTAGCCATGGCGTTACTTTAAGAGGCTTCATTGTTTACATAAACCCAGTTAAGATGAACTGTTCGTTCTGAATTTAGAACAATTTTCATGCAAGATCTCAACGACCTCTACTACTTCGCCCAAGTCGTCGAGCAAGGCGGCTTCAGTGCGGCATCGCGGGTGCTCGATGTCCCGAAATCCCGCCTGTCGCGCCGCATCTCGCAACTGGAGGACCGGCTGGGGGTGCGCCTGCTGCAACGCACGACGCGCCGCCTGCGCCTGACCACGGCCGGCGAACGCTACCTGCACTACTGCCAGGAAATGACGGCGTCCGCGCGTGCGGCCGAGGACGCCATGCGGCAGTTGCAATCGGAGCCCGCGGGCCCGGTGGTGGTCAGTTGCCCGGTGTCGATTGCCCAGCAGATGCTGGCGCCGCTGCTGCCGGAATTCCTCGACGCCTGGCCGTCGGTATCGGTGCAGCTGCTGGTCACCAACCGGCGGGTGGACGTGATCCGGGAGGGGGTGGACCTGGCCTTGCGCGTGCGCACCAAGCTGGATACCGATGCCGAGCTGGTGGTCAAGCATCTGGGCATAGCCAGCGGCACCCTGGTGGCAAGCCCCGCCTACCTGCAACGCCATGGCACGCCCGAAACGCCGCAGGAACTGGCCTCGCATCGCACGCTCAGCTTCAACGACCCGCAGAACGAAGTGCGCTGGCCGCTGACCAACCAGCGCGGGGAATCGGTCGAAGTCGCCGTGCAGCCGGTGCTGGCCAGCAATGACTTCATCGTGCTGACCCAGGCCGCGGTGCGCGGGCGCGGCATCGCGCTGCTGCCGTCGATGGCCAGCGAAGCGGAGCTGCGGCGCGGCGAGCTGGTGCGGGTACTGCCGGACTGGCGCTCGCCGGAAGGCATCGTGCATTGCATCTACCCGTCGCGGCGCGGCATGATGCCCGCCGTGCGCGCTTTCCTGGACTTTCTTGCCAAGCGCGTGCCCCCGCTGGTGCGCCAGAGCGACACGGCCCGGCCGTAGGGCCGGCCTCAGGCCTTGCGGCCGGCGACCTCGGCCGTGTCCTGCGGCGCCGGCGGCGCGGCGGCCGGGGCCATGAGGGCCGCGGCGCGCGCCGCGACCCGCACCAGCAACGCGTGCAATTGCTCGGCCGTCAGGCGGCCGACATGCTCGCGCGCCCACAGGATGGCCTCGCCCTGCTCGGACAGGTCCAGCAGCACGGGCGGCCACTGCGCCAGGCTGTTGACCAGCGCCGCGCCCGGCAGCGGATCGGGCGCCGGACCAAGCGGCAGCAGCACGGTCACCATGTCGTCCTCGCATCCGATATGGACCGCCCATTGCTCATCGATGGCCAGGGAGGTGACCGGCTCGTCGGCGCCAACGGGCAGCCCCAGCAGGTGGCGCAGATTGCGGATGAGCAAAGGGAACATGGCATCTCCTGAGCATACGTACGGATGGGGTCACATATGCTGACCTCCCCGGCGCCCGGCCCAAATCAGGCAAACGCTGCCCGCCATGGGGGAAAGCGGCCTAACGAGCACGGACTTCTCCGCGCCACGCGGGACGCGAAGAACGCCGGACAGGCCGCGGTTACCAACATGGCATCCGGCGGGCTGGCTGTCGCCCGCGCCGCATCCGGCCATCGCCGCCCCAACCACGGAGGACCCGCACATGTTGAGCAACAACGTCAATCCGGTCGTCGGCCTGTCGTACCGCCCCCTGCCCGAGACGCCGCCCAGCGGCCAGGCCGCCGCACACCCCTCCATGCGCCTGCTCGAGCCGAACAACGACGAATTCGTGCGCAGCGTGGCCAGCCCGCGCCTGCACCACAGCAGCGAGGCGCTGCGCGAAGTCAAGCACGATGTCAGGCAGTTCCAGGCCAGCGGCGACCGCTCGCTGCAGCAACTGCGCGATCTGGAAGTGGCGCTCAATCACTGGGAGGCCAGCCAGCCCAGGGAGTTCGCCAAGCGCGGCGGCATGGTGGCCGAATTGCGCACCGCCATCGACGCCTACAAGCAGCAGCTGCACGAGCAGGCGCCCAGCCATGCCAATCTGGACGTGAAATGGCTGGATGGGCTGCGCGCCGGGTCGATGGCGCTGCAAGGCGACGTCAAGGTCTGGATGCAGAACCTCGAAGACCTGCATACGCGGCGTCCCGACGAATTCGCCGCCCGCCTGCAGCAATCCACCGACGCGCTGTACAGCCACCTGGAGGCCCAATGGGCGAAGCAGCACGGAACGCCGCCCACGGCGAGCGACGTCGCGGGCATGCCGCAATGGCAGGAATACACCGCCATGCTGCGCGAGCGCTTCGCGGGCCTGGACACCATACGCCCCAACCTGACGGCCGAGGAAAACGGCGTCGCCATCCTCAAGACGCAGACGCAGCTGCTGGCTTTGCAGCGGGCGCAGGAAGCGCTGCAGGCCAGCCTGGCCGACGGCGTGTCGCACCAGGGCGACGTCGGCCTGCTGCGCACCCAGTTGCTGGCCGGCATGGTCGAAGGATTGATCGCCCTGCAGCAGGCCGACGACGACAGCGCGCTATGGAGCCGCCCTTCCGCCGCCGATAGCGGCGGCCGCCTGTCCGTCGAAGCCGGTGCCAAGGCCAGCACCGATTTCGAGGCGCCGGCCAGCAAGGGCGAGCTGCTCAGGGGCAAGGGCATCAGCGGCGAAGCCGTGCTGGAGGCGTTCGCCAACATCGAGATGAGCGTAAGCGGCTCGCGCGCCGGCGCCGCCGGCGAGGCGGAAGGCTCGCTGCGGCTGTACGGCGAGTCCACGGCACGCGCCGAGGTGTCCGGGTCGTTCGAGCCTTTCGCCCTGTCGGGCAGCATCGGGCGCGAGGAAGCCGACGGCGACACCGCGGCCAGCGCCAACCCCGTGCTGTCGCTGAACGTGAGCGCCGAGCTGTCGAGCAAGCTGGGGCTGGAAGCCCAGGGCTCGGTGACGCTGGGCAGTTTGCTCAAGCTGGATGCCGAAGGACGCGCGGAAGTCGGCGCCAGCGCCGAGGTCTCGGGCACGGCGGCGATCGACAAGCGCAGCGACGGCCTCGGCGTGCGCCTGGAGGGCCAGGCCGAGGCCTTCGCGGGCCTGAAGGCCGAAGGAACGTTGACGGCCAACCTGCTGCACAGCAAATATGCCGACGCGCACGGGCTGACCGCCTCGGTCACCGGTAGCGCCAATGTCGGACTGGGAGCCACGGCCGAGGGCAAGCTGGTGGCCAGCCCCGGCCAGTTCGAAATGGGCGGCGAGGTCGGCACCACGCTCGGCGTGGGCGGCAATATCGGCTGGAACAGCAAGGTCGACGTCAACGCTTCGACCGCCTACGCCTACGAACTGGCCTCGGCGGCCATGGCGCGCTTTGACGCCTTACGCGCCAGCCAGCTCGACCATGACGCCAAGACCAGCGGCAACGAAAGCCAGCTCAACCGCCTGGCGGCCAACCTGCAATCGCACATCGACGCGACCAGCCAAAAATTGGATGCACTGAACAGCGCCGGGGTCGAAAGCCGGATCCGCAAGGTGGACGGGTTTGCCGCCGGCGACGGCGCCCAGGCGGCGGCCGGCCTGGCGGCACAAATGGCCTTGGTGGGAACGGGCGCGGACCTCAGCCACGACATCAAGATCACGGCGCTGAATCTACGCGCATGACGGCGAGGCGTTCGGGGCGAGGCGTTCGAGGCGAGACGCTCAGCCGCTGCGCCGGAACGCCTCGGCCTCGTCGGCCGGCGCGCTCTGGTCGTACAGGGGAATCCAGAACACGGCGCACAATCCGATCCCGCCCTGGGCGTTGGGCTCGCCGTCGCGCAATTCGATATCGCCATCGTTGCGCCGCGCATAGGCACGGGCGATCGACAGCCCCAGCCCCGATCCCGACGACGACGCATGGCGGTCGCCCGCCATGCGGTCGAACCGGGCAAACGCCCGGGCGCGCAATAGCGGCTCGATGCCAGGGCCATCGTCGGCGACCTGCACCTCGGCGCGGCCGGGGTAGCGCACGACCGATACCGTGATGTGCGCCCCCGCCGGGGCATAGTTGATGGCGTTGTGCACCAGGTTGGACAGGGCCTCGTGCAGTTCGACCTCGCTGCCCCAGACCGGCACCACGGCGGTGTCGCTGGCGCCTTCGGCCTCGTCGCCGCGCGCGTCGACCCAGCCCAGATCCTGCTGCTTCTCGTGGGCCAGCGGCAGGTACTGCAGCACGACGTCGCGCGCCACGTCGTTGAGGTCGAGCTCCTGGCGCGGTGGCGCATCGGCCTGGCTGGCATGCGCCAGCGACAGCAGTTGCTCGGTCAGGCGGCGGGTGCGGCCAAGCTGGTCGACGATGGCGCGCAATCCCTCCTGGGCGCGCACCGGATCGCGCTCGCGCAAGGCGTATTGCGCCTGGGTCAGCATGATGGCCAAGGGCGTGCGCAACTGGTGCGACGCGTCGGCCAGGAACTGCGACTGTTCGTCCAGCACGCGGCGATGACGGGCAATGTGGTGATTGACGGCCTCGACCAGCGGCGCGACCTCGCTGGGCACCCGCGTGGCGTCCAGCGGCGTCAGGTCGTCGGGCCGGCGGGTGCGGATATCGTTGCGCAGGCGCACCAGCGGCCGCAGGGCCCAGTTCACCCCCCACCAGACCAGCAAGGCCACCAGCGCCAGCATGCGGGTATCGCGCAAGACCTCCTGGCGCTGCGCGCTGGCCTCGGCCTCGACGCGCTTGCCGATGCTTTCGGCCACCACGACCAGCACCTGGCGATGCTGGTTGCGGTAGTAGAGGTCGCGCACCACGGCCACGGCGCGCACCGGATCGTTGCGATACACCGCGTCGAAGAAGACCGGCTGCCCGTTGCTGCGCGGCCAGTACGGAGGACGCGGCATCTCCGGCATGCCCGACAGCGCCCGGCCGGGCTCGCGCGGCATGCCGGGCAGGTTTTCAGGCCAGGGGGGGTCGATTTCCTCGATGCGGTAATACTTTCGCATCCCGGCCTTGGACTCGAGCATGACCTGGGCGTACAGCGGCGTCGCCACCTGCAGCGTGCCGTCGGCCGCGAACTCCAGGCTGCTCTCCAGCACGCGCGCCGGCTCCAGCAGCGCCGAGTCATAGGCTTCGTTGGTGATGGCCGCCAGGGTGCGGTAGTCGTTCCAGCTGTCGATGACCAGCAATACCACCACGCCCGGCAGCAACAGCGAGATGAGCAGCGCCCGGATGCCCACCAGCGGCGTGCGCGACGATGCGCGCGAACGCTCAGCTTTCGGAGGATTCACTGACGGTGCTTTCCAGCATGTATCCCAGGCCGCGCACCGTGACGATGCGCACGTCGCTGCCCGTCAGTTTCTTGCGCAGGCGGTGCAGCACCACTTCGATGGCGTCGGGATTGGCCTCGCTTTCGTGCGTGAACACTTTGCCGAAAAGCTGCGACTTGTCGACCGGATAGCCGCTGCGGGTCAGCAGCGCCGCCAGGGCGGCATGCTCGCGCGGCGTCAGGAACAGCAGCGCACCGTCCAGGGTGAAGGCGCGGCTTTCGCCGTCGTACGACAGCGAGCCGCATTGCAGGCGGGGGGGCTGCCGGCCGCGGCTGCGCCGCACCAGGGCGGTCAGGCGGGCCTCCAGCTCTTCGAGCGCGAACGGCTTGGTCAGGAAATCGTCGGCGCCGAGATTGAGCCCGCGCACCCGGTCCTGCAGCGCGCCCTGGGCGGTCAGCAGCAGCACCGGCGTACGGTCGTCCCGGTTGCGCATTTCGCGCAGCAGCACCAGCCCGTGCTTGTCGGGCAGGCGCAGGTCCATGACCACCGCATCATATTCGTTGCCCGCCATCAGGCCTTCGGCCGTACGGGCGTCCGGCGCGTGGTCGGGCGTGAACCCGCTCTGCGCCAGCGCCCGCATCAGCCAGGCCGCCATGTCGCGCTCGTCTTCAACCAGCAATATGCGCATGGCCATCCGTCTCGGAGGACGGGCTGTCGGTCGAACGCGGCCCATGCACCCGCTGGCGCAGATAGCGCGTTTCGTGGTGCCGGCGGAATAGAATGACAGCCAGCTCGTTCAGGGCCTGCGTATAGACGTCGCGCTTGAACTCGATGACCGCGTCCAGGGGCACCCAATACTGGCTCCAGCGCCAGGCGTCGAATTCCGGGTGCTGCGTGGCGCGCAGGCATACGTCGCTGTCGCGCCCTACCAGGCGCAACAGGAACCAGATCTGCTTTTGTCCTTTATAGTGGCCACGCCACTCTCGCCGGACGAAGTGATCCGGCACGTTATAACGCAACCAATCACGTGTACGCCCCAAAATGCGGACATGCTCGGGCTTCAAGCCCACCTCTTCATGGAGTTCGCGATACATGGCCTGCACCGGGCTTTCGCCGTACTTGATGCCACCCTGCGGGAACTGCCAGGCATGTTCCCGGATTCGCTTGCCCCAGAAGACCTCGTTTTTACCGTTTACGAGAATGATGCCGACATTGGGACGGTAGCCTTCGCGATCAAGCATGGGCCACCCCCACCGAATTCAATACAATTACGGTCGATTATACGTATCTGCTGCCACCTTTAACTATGCGCGCCTCCAAGTACCACCTGAACACTCTGAAAGAAGCCCCTGCCGAGGCCGAGATCGCCAGCCACCAGTTGATGACGCGGGCCGGCATGATTCGCAAGCTGGCGGGCGGAATCTACACCTACATGCCGCTGGGGCTGAAGGTCATCCGTAAGATCGAGGGCATTGTCCGCGAGGAAATGAACGCAGCCGGCGCCATCGAGCTGCTGATGCCGGTGGTGCAGCCGGCCGAACTCTGGATGGAGTCCGGCCGCTGGGAACAGTACGGCGCGGAGCTGCTGCGCATCAAGGACCGCCACCAGCGCGATTTCGTCCTGCAGCCGACCTCGGAAGAAGTGATCACGGACATCGCGCGCAACGAGATCCAGAGCTACCGCCAGCTGCCGCTGAACTTCTACCATATCCAGACCAAGTTCCGCGACGAACGCCGCCCCCGCTTCGGGTTGATGCGCGGGCGCGAGTTCACCATGAAGGACGCCTACTCGTTCGACCGCGACGAGGCCGGCGCCCAGCGCAGCTACGACATCATGTACGCCGCCTACCAGCGCATTTTCCAGCGCCTGGGCCTGGAGTTCCGCGCCGTGGCGGCCGACACCGGCTCGATCGGCGGATCGCGCAGCCATGAGTTCCAGGTCATCGCCGACACCGGCGAGGACCTGATCGTGTACAACCCCGAGTCGGACTACGCCGCCAATATCGAGCTGGCCGAAGCGCCCGCCCTGCTGGCCACCCGCGCCGCTCCCGGCCAAGACCTGGAGGCGGTGCCCACGCCCGGCGCGGCTAAGTGCGAGGACGTGGCCAAGCTGCTGGACCTGCCGCTGGCGCGCACCATCAAATCCATCGTGCTGGCCGTCGACCAGCCCGAGGGGCCGGCGCAGGTCTGGCTGTTGCTGCTGCGCGGCGATCACGAACTCAACGAAATCAAGGCGGGCAAGCTGCCCGGGCTGGCCGGCTTCCGCTTCGCCACCGAGACGGAAATCCTCGACCATTTCGGCTGCAAGCCCGGTTACCTGGGCCCGATCAAGACGGCCAGGCCGGTGCACGTGGTGGCCGACCGCACAGTCGCCAACATGGCCGATTTCGTCTGTGGCGCCAACCGCGAGGACTACCACTACCAGGGCGCCAACTGGGGCCGCGACCTGCCCGAACCCGAGCTGGTCGCGGACCTGCGCAACGTGGTCGAGGGCGACCCCTCGCCCGACGGCAAGGGCGCCCTGTCCATCCAGCGCGGCATCGAGGTCGGCCACGTGTTCTTCCTGGGCACCAAGTACTCGGAAGCGCTCAAGGCCACTTTCCTGGACGACAACGGCAAGCCGGCCGTGCTGCAGATGGGCTGCTACGGGATCGGCGTCACCCGCATCGTGGGCGCGGCCATCGAGCAGAACCACGACGCCCGCGGCATCATCTGGCCGCGCGCCATCGCCCCCTACGAGGTGGTGATCTGCCCGGTGGGCTGGGGCAAAAGTGAAACTGTTCGTGACACCGCGCTGGCGCTGTACGAGGCGCTGCGCGCGCGCGGCGTGGACGTCATGCTCGACGACCGCGACAGCCGTCCGGGCGTCATGTTCGCCGAATGGGAGCTGATCGGCGTGCCCCTGCGCGTAACAGTTGGAGAACGCGGCCTGAACGAGGGTGTGGTGGAATTGCAGGCCCGCCGCGAAGCCGAGGCGGCCAAGGTCCCGGTGGATCAGGCCCTGGCGCAGACGCTGGCCAAACTCGACTTGCTATAGTCCCCAGGGCGGGCGCCAGCCCGCCCCGGCAGCCACAGGGCTCCTATCGATCGTGACCGACCCGAAGTTCTCCGAATCCGTGCTGGATATCCGTGTCTACTATGAAGACACGGACGCCGGCGGAGTCGTCTTCTACGCCAACTACCTGAAGTTCCTGGAACGGGCCCGCACCGAATGGCTGCGTGGCCTGGGCGTGAACCAGTCGGACCTCGCCGAGCGCGAGCACCGCCTGTTCGTTGTCCACTCGCTGGACATGTCCTACCGCAAGCCCGCCCGGCTGGACGACCTGATTACCATACGCAGCCGGATTACACGAATCGGCCGGGCTTCGATACACTTCGCGCAGCGCGCCGAGCGCAATGGGGAACTGCTTGCCCAGGGCAACATCCAAATCTGCTGCGTCGATTCGATCCGTATGCGTCCGGCCGAACTGCCGGACGATATTCGCGCAAAACTGAAATTCATCCAGATTCAGGAATAAACATGCAAGTCACCAACGACATGTCGTTGCTTTCGCTGATCTCCCACGCCAGCGTGCCGGTTCAGTTGATCATGCTGCTGCTGCTGGGCATCTCGATCATGTCCTGGACCTATATTTTTGCCAAGCGCCTGGCAATCAAGCGGGCGCACCAGCAGACCCGCCGCTTCGAGGACGACTTCTGGTCGGGCGGCGACCTGGCCATGCTGCAACAGGCGGTGGCCACCCGCCGCGACGAACAGGGCGCCCTGGCGCGCATTTTCGACGCCGGCATGACCGAATTCCTCAAGGCGCGCCGCACCAGCGCCGCCGGCGACGTCAACGCGGTGCTCGATGGCCCGCGCCGGGCCATGCGCGCGGCCTACCAGCGCGAAATGGACTCTCTCGAATCGCACCTGAACTTCCTCGCCTCGGCGGGCTCGGTCAGCCCGTACATCGGCCTGCTGGGCACGGTGTGGGGCATCATGCACGCCTTCATCGGCCTGTCGAACATGCAGCAGGCCACGCTGGCCGCGGTGGCGCCCGGCATCGCCGAGGCCCTGATCGCCACGGCCATCGGCCTGTTCGCGGCCATCCCCGCCGTGGTGGCCTATAACCGCTTCACCAACGACATCGACCGCCTGTCGATCCGGTTCGACAGCTTCGTCGACGAGTTCCTGAACATTCTGCAGCGGCAGGTGCGCTAATGCCTTCGGTACGCTCCAACGGCCGGGCCGGCCGCCGCATGAAGGCCGACATCAACGTCGTGCCCTATATCGACGTCATGCTGGTGCTGCTGGTGATCTTCATGGTCACCGCGCCCCTGATCACGCCGGGGCTGATCGAGCTGCCCTCGGTGGGGCAGGCCGCCGATGTGCCGGCCAAGCCGCTGGAAGTGCAGATTTCGGAAGACGGCAAGATTGCCTTGCGCATGCGCGAGCCGGGCGCCACGCCCCAGGACATCGCGCGCACCGAGCTGGTCAACCAGGTCCGTTCGCGCATTACCGCCGAAACGCCGGTGGTGATCGCCGCCGACGGCAAGGTGCCGTACGAGTCGGTGGTGAAAGTCATGGACGAATTGCGTTCCAGCGGCATCACGCGCCTGGGCCTGCTGGTCGACCAGGGCGCCGGCGCCGAGACGCAGCAACCTGCCCGGAAACGCTAACGCGCCGCTTGCGGACAAGCCGGCACAGCAAGACACATGACCCCACCCCTTATTCGAAGCGACCGTTCGGCGCCTCCCTCGCCCGCCACCCAGGACAACCGCAAGGCCCTGGGCCTGGCGGTACTGGTGCACCTGCTGCTGTTGCTGGTGCTGATCTTCGGCGTGAACTGGCGTTCGGAAAACCCCGGGCCGGTGCAGGTCGAACTGTGGGCCGACGGCGACTCGCCAGTCAACCCGCCGCCCGACGAAGTCAAGCCGCAGCCCAAGCCGGAACCGCAGCCGGAACCTGAACCGCAACCGCAGCCCGAACCCGAGCCGGAGCCCGAACCGCCGCCGCCCCCTCCGCCCCCCCCTCCGCCGCAGCCGGAAGTCCAGCCCAAGGAACAGCCGGACCCGGAGATCGCGCTGGAAGAAGCGCGCAAGAAGCGCGAGCAGGAAGAAAAGGCCCGCCAGGCCGCCGAGGCCGCCAAGGAAAAGGCGCGCCTGGAAGAAGAGCGCCGCCAGGCCGAGCTGAAGGAAAGGCAACGCCTCGAACAGGAGCGCCGCGCGGCCGAGAAAGCCGCGGCGGAGAAGGCCGCCGCCGAAAAGGCCGCCGCCGAGAAGCAGGCCGCCGAAAAGAAGGCCAAGGAAGAGGCCGCCAAGAAGGCCGAAGCCGAGAAGAAAGCCGAGGCCGAGAAAAAAGCCAAGGAAGAGGCGGCCAAGAAGGCGGCCGCCGAGAAAGCCGCTGCCGAGAAGGCGGCCGCCGAGAAGAAAGCCAAGGAAGAGGCCGCCAAGAAGGCCGCCGCCGACAAGGCCCTGCGCGATGCCTTCCGCAACGACGCCCTGGGCGCGGCCGGCATCCCGGGCGGCACGGCCGACCGCAACCAGGCCGGCGGCGGACGCGACAGCGGCTATGGCGCCAAGGTGCGCGCCTGCGTGCAGCCAGGCGTGGCCTATCCGCCGCCGCCGCGCGCCGGCTCGGCCAATCCCACGGCACAATACCGGGTACAGTTGGGTTCTGATGGGAAGGTCAATGGTGTCACGCTGACCAGTTCTTCGGGCAACCCGGGTTTCGACCGGGCGGTCGAAACCGGCATCCGCCGCTGCAACCCTTTCCCCAAACCATCGACCGGCCGCTACGAGCCCATTATCGATGTTGTGTACCGCATGTACGATTGACAGGAGATTGCCCGCTATGACACCCGCCTTCCGCCGCGCAGACCTGACGGGGTTCCTGCGCACCTACGGCGCCGCGCTCATTCTGCTGCTGGCAGCGATGCTGGCCTGGCAACCCGCCCAGGCGCAGTTGCGCGTGGACATTTCCGGCACCGGCGCCACGCAGTACCCGGTGGCGATCGCCGACTTCGCGGTCGACGACACGCACGGGCGCGCGCTTGCCGAAGTGATCCGCGCCGACCTGACCCGCACCGGCCAGTTCCGCCTGATCAACGCGGCCGGCTCCGGCCTGAATGTGGACTCGCAGGTCGCCCACGACGACTGGCGCGCCAAGGGCGCCGACTTCCTGGCCTACGGCAGCATCACCCGCGGCCCCGACGGCCGCTACGACGTGCGCTACCGCCTGGCCGACACGGTCAAGAAAGGCCAGCTCGACGGCGTGGCGTTCTCGGGGACGGAGCAGGAGCTGCGCCGCGTGGCGCACCAGATCGCCGACCGCATCTACGAGAAGATCACCGGCGTGCGCGGCGTGTTCTCGACCCGCATCGCCTACGTGCTCAAGCGCGGCAGCACCTACGAGCTGCAGGTCGCCGACGCCGACGGCCAGAATCCGCAGGTCGCCCTGCGCTCGCGCGAGCCCATCATTTCGCCCAGCTGGTCGCCCGATGGCTCGCGGCTGGCCTACGTGAGTTTCGAGTCGGGCAAGCCGGTGGTCTACGTGCACACGCTGGCAACCAGCGCGCGCATTCCGGTGGCCAACTTCAAGGGCAACAACAGCGCGCCCGCGTGGTCGCCCGATGGCAGCCAGCTGGCGGTGGCGCTGACCCGCGATGGTTTGTCGCAAATTTACATCGTTAGCGCCGGCGGCGGCTCGAATATGCGCCGTATTACGCGCTCTCCGGGCATCGACACCGAGCCGAACTTTACGCCCGACGGCCGTTCCATTATCTTTACCAGTGACCGCAGTGGTGGGCCGCAAATCTACCAGACCGGCCTGGATGGTGGAGATGCCCGCCGCCTGACGTTTAATGGTGGTTACAACATTTCACCCCGAATTTCCCCCGATGGATCGACGCTGCTGTACGTTGCAAGACGCGACGGCGCGTTTCGTATCGCTTCGCTCAACCTGTCCTCAGGATCCGAAACGCTGCTGACTGACGGTCGTGACGATCAGTCTCCCAGTTTCGCGCCCAACGGCATGCAAGTGCTCTACGCCGCAATCCAGAATGGTCGTAGCGTGCTTGCCGGTGTCTCGAGCGATGGGCGCGTGCGGCAGACCTTGTCCGTCCTGAACGGGGAAATACGTGAACCAACGTGGGGCCCTTTTACCCGTTAACACGTGTGACTCTCTTTGCAAAGGAACTATCATGAAGTCGCGCATTGCCAAAAGCCTAACCATAGCTGCGCTGGCCGCCACGCTGGCAGCCTGCAGTTCCGTCCCTCTCGACGACAAGGCAGGTCAAGCTGGAGGCTCCGGCCAGGGTTCGGCCTCCGGCCAGATCCTGGATCCCTTCAACCCGCAAAGCATTCTGGCGCAACAGCGCTCGGTGTACTTTGACTTCGACAGCTATACGGTGTCGGAACAGTATCGCGGCCTGGTCGAAACCCACGCCCGCTACCTGGCTTCGAACAACCAGCAGCGCATCAAGATCGAAGGCAATACCGACGAACGCGGCGGCGCCGAGTACAACCTCGCACTGGGCCAACGCCGTGCCGACGCTGTCCGTCGCATGATGACCCTGCTGGGTGTGTCGGACAACCAGATCGAAACCATTAGTTTCGGCAAGGAAAAGCCGAAGGCGACGGGTTCGAGCGAGGCTGATTTCGCCGAGAACCGCCGCGCCGATATCGTTTATCAGCGCTAAGTCCTCGCGACGCCAAGCAGCCCCACCACGCGTCGGGACGGTCATCCGGCCGTCCCGACGTTTTCGTTTCAGACCTGGATATTTTCATGCGCGATCAAGCCCTGCCCCTGCGTACTCTGGTCATTACCGCCAGCCTGGCCCTTGCGGCCATGGCAGCCCCCGCCCATGCCTTTGCCGACGATGAAGCGCGCCGCGCCATCCTGGATCTGCGCCAGCAGGTGCAACAGCAGAATGAGCAGAACCAGCGCGCGCGGCTGCAATTGGCCGATCAGTTGCAGGCCATGCAACAGGAAATCGCCCAATTGCGCGACCAGTTGGAACTGATTTCGCGCCAGCAGCCCAATGCCCAGGGCGGCCAGCCCCAGCACGCCGGCAACCCGCCCGGCGTGACCGCGGTCGACCAGCAGGAACAGGCCGCCTATGACGGCGCGATCGATCTGTTCCGCAAGGGCCAGTACAAGGACGCCGCCGAATCGCTGGCCGCCTTCATCGCGCTGTACCCGAACAGCCAGCTGGCGCCGACGGCGCAGTTCTACCTGGGCAGCAGCCGCTACGCCATGAAGGATTTCAAGGGCGCGATCGAGCAGCTCAACAATCTGGTGCAGAACGCGCCGACCAACGCCCGCGCCCCCGACGCCCTGCTGGTGATCGCCGGCAGCCAGATCGAGCTGAACAACCGCGCCGGCGCCAAGGCCACGCTGCAGCGCATCGTGCGCGACTATCCCACCACGCCGGCCGCCAACACGGCCAAGAGCCGCCTGCAACTGCTGCAGTAATGGCCGAGGCCGCTCCCGACGCGGTGCGGGCCTACGGCCGCCTGCTGCGGCGCCGCCGGTGGCTGATGGCCGCCCTGGCGGCGGCGGCCTGCGCGGCCCTGGCCGCCGACGCCGCGCTGGGTCCCGCCGGCCTGACCCTGGCCGACCTCTGGCGCACCCTGCTGCAACCCGGCGCCGCCGATACGGCGGCCCGCGTCATCGTCTGGGACATCCGCCTGCCGCAGGCCGCCATGGCCGCCATCGTCGGCATGGCGCTGGGCCTGGCGGGGGCCGAGATGCAGACCATCCTGAACAATCCGCTGGCCAGTCCGTTCACGCTTGGCGTTTCCTCCGCGGCGGCGCTGGGCGCTTCGCTGGCCATCGTGCTGCACGTCGGCGTGCCCGGCGTGGCCGCGCCCTGGCTGGTGCCGCTTTACGCTTTCCTGTTCGCCGCGCTGGCCGGCCTGCTGCTGGACCAGGTGGCGCGGCACCGTGCGATCGGCGCGCCGGCCATCGTGCTGTTCGGCATCGCGCTGGTCTTCACCTTCAATGCGCTGATCTCGCTGATCCAGTTCACCGCCAGCGCCCAGGCGCTGCAGAATCTGGTGTTCTGGACCATGGGCAGCATGGCGCGCGCCGATTGGGCCAGCGTGGGCATCCTGGCGCTCGCCTGCGCGCTGGCCCTGCCGCTGGCGCTGCGCCACGCCTGGCGGCTGACCGCCCTGCGGCTGGGCGAAACGCGCGCGGCCAGCTTCGGCGTGGACGTGCGCCGGCTGCGCCTGGCCGCCCTGTGCCGCATCAGCCTGCTGGCGGCGCTGGCGGTGGCATTCGCCGGCACGATCGGCTTCATCGGGCTGGTGGCGCCCCACATCGCCCGCCGCCTGTTCGGCGAGGATCACCGCTTCTACCTGCCTGGCAGCGCGCTGACCGGCGCGCTGATCCTGTCGCTGGCCGCCTCGGTGTCCAAGAGCCTGGTGCCGGGGGTGATCGTGCCGGTGGGCATCGTGACCTCGCTGGTGGGCATTCCCTTTTTCGTGGCGGTGCTGCTGCGCCGCCCGCAAAGCCTGTGAACGCGCCAGGACTGGCCATCGAAGGCCTGGGCGTGGCCTATGGCGCGCGCACGGTCATCGCCGGGCTGAGCCTGGGGCCCTTGCCGCATGGCACGCTCACCGCGCTGCTGGGCCCCAACGGCAGCGGCAAATCCACCCTGCTCAAGGCGGTGGCGGGACTGCTGCCCGCGCGCGGCGGCGCGATCGCCCTGGACGGGCAGAGGCTGGACCAGGCCGACCTGGCGCAGCGGGCGCAGCAGGTCGCCTATCTGCCGCAAGGCCTGCCGGCCGATGTCCACTTGCGCGTGTTCGAATCGGTGCTGGTCGCGGCGCGCGCGCATGGTGGCGAGGCGGCCGGACAAATCGGGCCGCCGGCCATCGCCGCCCTGCTCGAACGGCTGGGCATCGGCCATCTGGCGCTGCAATTCCTCGACGAACTGTCCGGCGGACAGAAGCAGCTGGTGGGCCTGGCGCAGGCGCTGATCCGGCGCCCGCGCGTGCTGCTGCTCGACGAGCCGCTATCGGCGCTGGACCCGAACTACCAGTTCCATGTGATGGACCTGCTGTGCCAGGAAACCCGCGACCATGGCTTGATCACCATCGCGGCGCTGCACGATATCAATATCGCCCTGCGCCATGCCGACCAGGCGCTGCTGATCCGCGCCGGAGAGCTGGCGGCGGCCGGCGAGCCGGCCGCCGTGATCGACGCGCCGATGCTGGCGCGTGTCTACGGCATCCAGGCGCGCGTGGAACGCTGCTCGCGCGGCCACCCCCATGTGCTGGTGGACGGCGTGGCCGGCCCCGTCAGGTAGAAGCGACCCCAGCGCCATCGGTGACGCATGGCCGGCCGTACACGGCGGCACAAAACGTTGACATAGCAACTATATGCTCATAGGATGAGCACCTCGCCCGCCGCCACCCGGCCGCGGCGCGTTTTCCGCTGACTTCCCCCGCCCATATCCGCCCAGGAGATGCATTCATGTCCGGTTTCCGCTGTTTTACGCTGGCGCGCCTGATCGCGCCCGTCTTCGCGGCCGCAGCGCTGGCCGCCGCGCCCGCCAGCGCCGCGGATTTTCCCAGCCGTCCGATCAAGCTGGTCGTGCCGGCGCCGCCGGGCGGCGCGGGCGACATCAGCGCGCGCGCCATCGCCGAAGGCATGGGCGCCAAGCTGGGCCAGCCGGTCATCGTGGAAAACCGCCCCGGCGCGGCCACGCTGCTGGGCCTGCGCGCCGTCGTGCGCGACCAGCCCGACGGCTACACCATGGCGCTGCTGCCGGTCACGGGCGTGGCCATCGCCACCACCATGTACGACAACGTCCCCAGCCTGGAGAAGGACTTCTCGTATGTGGCCGGCGTGGTCAACGCCCCGCACATGCTGGTGGCGCCGGCCGGCCATCAGTCGGCCACCGTGGCCGAACTCGTCGCCCGGCTGAAGGCCGCGCCCGGCCGCTACAACTACGCTTCGCAGGGCGTGGGCTCGCTGTCGCACCTGGAGTCGGCGCTGTTCCTGGACGGATCGAAGGCGCAGGCCGAGCACGTCCCGTACAAGGGCAGCGCCGAAGCCCTGCCCGGCCTGATGAGCGGCGAGACCGCGTTCATGTTCGACAGCGTCGCATCGGTACGCACCCACGTGGCGGCCGGCAAGCTGGTGGCCCTGGGCACCAGCGCCAGCGGCCGCGTGCCGCAGTTTCCCGATGCCCCCACGATGGCGGAACTGGGCATCGCCGACCTGAAGGCCGACAACCCATTCGCGTTCGTCGCCCCGGCCGGCACGCCGCCGGCGGTGATCGCGGTGCTGACCGATGCGGTGCGCACCGCGCTGGCAGACCCCAAGATCATCGAGACGTTGACGCGCGCCGGCATGGTGCCGGCGTTCCAGCCGCCCAAGGATATCGCCCGCATCGCCGCCGAGGACCTGGCGTTCTGGCCCGGAATGGCGCGCCGCGTCGGCGCCAAGAAGGAGTAATCGCATGACCGCCCCCCTCCCCCTGGACTGGACTTTCCCGTACGTATCGCAGCGCATGCCCGCGCTGGGCGAGAACATGGTCTGCACCGAGCAGCCGCTGGCCAACCAGGCCGCCATGCGCATGCTGGCGGCTGGCGGCAACGCCGTCGACGCGGCGATCGCGGCGGCCATCACCATGACGGTGGTGGGCCCGTGCATGAACGGCATCGGCGGCGATCTGTTCGCCATCATCTGGGACGGACGCCAGCTGCATGGCCTGAATGCCTCGGGACGGGCGCCGCAGGCCTGGACGCGGGAATACTTCTCGCGCCATGACGCCATGCCCGCGCGCGGCTGGGACGCCGTGACGGTGCCGGGCGCCGTGTCGGGATGGGTGGCGCTGTCGCGCAAATTCGGCAAGCTGGATTTCGCCCGCCTGTTCGAGCCGGCCCTGCACTACGCGCGCCACGGCTTCCTGGTCACGCCCATCACCGCGCGCCAGTGGGCGGACCAGGCCGAGCCGATCATGCAGGGCCCCGGCTTTCGCGATGCCTTCGCCCCCAACGGCCGCACGCCCCAGCCCGGCGAACGGTTCATCTGCCCTGGGCAAGCCGATACGCTGCAGGATATCGCGGACACGCACGGCGAATCGTTCTACCGCGGCGCGCTGGCCGCCCGCATCGCCGCGTTCGCGCGCGAGACCGGCGGGGCACTGACCGAGGCCGACCTGGCCGCGCACCAGGCGGATTGGGTGGACCCGATCGGCGCGCAGTACGGCGAACTGACGCTGCACGAAATCGGCCCCAGCGGCCAGGGCATCGGCGCGCTGATGGCGCTGGGCATGCTCGACGGCCTGTCGGGCAAGCTGGGCCAGCCCGACAGCACGGACTTCTATCACTACCAGATCGAGGCCATGAAACTGGCCTTCGCCGACATCAACCGCTATGTGGCCGACCCCGCCTCGATGCGCGAGGTCTCGGCCGAGATGCTGCTCGACCGCGCCTACCTGGCCACGCGCGCCGGCGCGATCGACCCCGCCGAGGCGCGCTACCCGGGCCCCGGCAAACCCCACAACGGCGGCACGACGTACCTGACGGCCGCCGACGCCGACGGCATGATGGTGTCGCTGATCCAGTCCAACTTCAAGGGCTTCGGCTCCGGCGTGGTGGTGCCTGGCACCGGCATCGCCCTGCACAATCGCGGCTGGGGCTTCAACCTGATCGAAGGCCATCCCAACGAGGTCGGACCCGGCAAACGGCCGTTCCACACCATCATCCCGGGCTTCCTGATGCGCGACGGCGAGCCGCTGATGAGCTTCGGCGTGATGGGCGGCTCGCTGCAGGCGCAGGGCCACGTACAGGTGACGGTGCGCACGGCCGCCGGACAGAACCCGCAGGCCATCGTCGACGCGCCGCGCTGGCGCATCCTGGAGGACAACCGCACCGTCATGGTGGAATGGAACTTCCCCGACGCCGCCGTGGCGGGCCTGCGCGAGCGCGGCCACGCGGTGACCGTGGCGCCGCGCTTCTCGGATGAATTTGGCGGCTCGCAAGCCATCATGCGCATCGAGGGCGGCTACCTCGGCGCGTCGGACCACCGCAAGGATGGACAGGCCAGCGCGCTCTGAACGCGGCGCCTCAGAGTTCGTCCATGATGGCCTGCGCCTGCTCGGCCAGCTTGTCGAGCGTGGCATTGAAGGCGGCCAGTTCGTCGGCGGACAGGGCGCGCTTCATGCGCTCGTCGCGCGCCAGACTGATGCGCAGACCCTGCCGGTACACTTCGATGCCGGCAGGCGTCAGCGAGGCCAGCACCTTGCGGCGGTCATGGACGCCGGGCACGCGGTTCACGTAGGCTTTGTCGGTGAGTTCCTGCAAGGCCCGGCTGACCTGGCTTTTGTCGTAGCGGCAGAAATCGGCGATCTCCTGCACCGAACCGACGCCGTCGTTGGCCAGGAAGAACATGACGCGCCATTGCCGCACCGACAGGCCGAGCTCGCGCCCCATCATGAGCTCGAGGCTGCGGTACAGCAGTTGACTGGTCGACAGGAAGCGAAAGGCAAGCAGGCGGGATGCCGCCTGGGTGGATTTGTCCATGCTGAACCCTGAGCGGAATGGAAATGGCGGGCGCCAGGCAGGCCCGAGTATACAGAACGCCTCGCGCCCGGCTGGCGCGCGGCGCGCATCATGGAGATGGGATCGATGAGCAAGGAAATCATCGTGCTGGGCGCGGGCATGGTGGGCGTGTGCGCGGCCCTGCACCTGCAGCGCCGCGGCCACCGCGTCACGCTGGTGGACCGGCGCGAACCGGGGCTGGAGACCTCGTACGGCAATGCCGGCATCATCCAGCGCGAGGCGGTCGAACCCTATGCCTTCCCGCGCGGCCTGGCCACCTTGCTGCGCGTGGCGCTGCGCCGCGGCTTCGACATCCGCTACCACTGGGGCGCCCTGCCCGCGCTGCTGCCGCGCCTGGCGGCCTACTACGCCGCCAGCGCGCCGCGCCGCTACCGGCCCATCGCCCTGGCGTACGGCCAGATCATCGCCCATTGCACGGACGAGCACCAGGCGCTGATCGATGCGTCGGGCTGCGGCGACCTGATCCGGCGCACCGGCTTTCGTTCGCTGTTTCGCGGCGCGGCCGGCTTCGGCGCGGCTACCCGCGAGGCGCGGCGCCTGGCCGACGAATGCGGCGTGGC
Organism: Bordetella bronchiseptica; assembly: GCF_900636925.1. NCBI lineage: Bacteria > Pseudomonadati > Pseudomonadota > Betaproteobacteria > Burkholderiales > Alcaligenaceae > Bordetella > Bordetella bronchiseptica. The sequence goes on along the minus strand of NZ_LR134326.1, from coordinate 791,468 downwards.
GCTGAAGATCGAATCGGCGTCCGACCTCGAGCAGGCCGAACCGGCCTTGCGGCCCGGCGTGAGCGCCGGCGCCATCCATTGGCAGGAGCCCTGGAGCGTGGCCGACCCCGGCGCGCTGGTGGCCGCCTATGCCGAGCGCTTCCAGGCCGAAGGCGGGACGGTGCTGTGCGGCGATGCCGGCACGCTGCAGCGCACCGGCGCCGGCTGGTCCGTACAGGTCGACGAGCCGGCCGGGCCGGCCCGGCGCGAAGCCGGCCACGCCGTGGTGGCGCTCGGCCCCTGGTCGGATGGCCTGCTGCGGCGTTTCGGCTACCGGCTGCCCCTGTTCGTCAAGCGCGGCTACCACCGCCACTACCAATGCGCCGCCATGCCCAGCATGCCGGTGCAGGATGCCGATTGCGGCTTCGTGCTCAGCCCCATGCAGCGCGGCCTGCGCCTGGCCACCGGCGCCGAGCTGGCGCGCCAGGACGCGCCGCCCACGCCCGTGCAGCTGGCGCGCGCCGAAACGGCCGCGCGCGACCTGTACGCGCTGGGAGAACCGGCCGAGCCGGACTTCTGGATGGGCAGCCGCCCCTGCACGGTGGACATGCTGCCGGTGATCGGCGCGGCGCCGCGCCACCCCGGCCTGTGGTTCAACCTCGGCCACGGGCACCAGGGCTTTACGCTGGGGCCGGTCAGCGGCCGGCTGCTGGCCGAACTGGTGGACGGCGCGCCGACCGTGGTCGACGCCGCGCCCTATTCGCCCGCCCGCTTCGGTTGATGCAAGGCGCCGTTATGCGGCGCGTTGCGCCACATCGGCGACCGGCGCGCCGGTCATGTCCGCCAATTGGCGCGGCGTCAGGTTGAACACCGCGTGCGGATGGCCGGCCGCCGCCCACAGGCTGTCGTACCGGAACAGGTCTTCGTCGAGCAGCATCACCGGCCGCACGGCATGGCCGATGGGGCAGACGCCGCCGATGGCGTAACCCGTCATGGCGCGCACGAACTTGGCGTCGGCCTTGGCCAGCCCGCCCACCCGCGCGGCGACCTTGGCCTCGTCGACCCGGTTGACGCCGCTGGCGATGACCAGCACCGGGGCGTCGTCGGCCGCGCGCCGGAAGATGATGGACTTGGCGATCTGCGCCACTTCGCAGCCCAGCCCCGCGGCCGCCTCGGCCGAGGTCTTGCCGGTCTCGGGCAGCATGATCACCGGCCTGTCATGGCCCATCTCGCGCAGCAGCCGCGCCACGCGCAGCGCCGACTCGGGCAGGGAATTCGGTTGGTCTTCGGCCATGGGTAGCGGATCCTTCGGGAAGTCATCGGCAAGGCGATCGGCCACGAGTGTATCAGCCCGCCCGCGCCGTCCGGGCTAGAATCACGCCCTGCGGGCCGTCGCGGCGCGCCACACCTGCCATGCGCTCAGAACCCCAACTTTCCCTGCAGACCGCCGCCATCGACGGCTACCCCATCGCCTACGCCGAGGCCGGCCAGGGCGCGCCCATGGTGCTGATCCATGGCTCGCTGTGCGATTGCCGCTACTGGAAGCCGCAGCTCGGACCGCTGGGCCGATCCTTTCGCGTGCTGGCGCCGTCGCTGCGCCACTACTGGCCCGAAACCTGGGATGGCGCCGGCGACGATTTCTCGGTCGTCCGCCACGCGCAGGACATCGTCGAATTCATCGAAAACGTGTGCGGCGAGCCCGTGCACCTGGTGGGCCATTCGCGCGGCGGCCGCGTCGCGCTGGAGACGGCGCTGCGCCGCCCCGACCTGGCCCGCTCGCTGGTGCTGGCCGATCCGGGCCTGCCGCTGCCCGGCGGCGACGACTCGCGCGGCGGATTCCGCCAACGCGCGCTGGCGCTGATCCGCGACGGCGACACCGACGCGGGCCTGGCGCTGTTCATCGATACGGTGACCGGACCGGACACCTGGCGCCGCATGGTGCCCTGGTTCAAGGACATGGTGCGCGACAACGCCAATACCCTGCTGGGCCAGGCGCGCGAACAGCCAGGCGCGCTGACGCCGCAAACCCTGCGCACGCTGGCGCTGCCGACGCTGCTGATCGGCGGCGCGCTCAGCCCCGCCCCCTACCCCGAGGTGCTGGACCTGCTCGAAGGCACCTGGCCCCACGCCGAGCGCACGGCCATCGCCGGCTCGTCGCACGGCATGAACCTGGGCAATCCGCGCGCCTTCAACGGCGCGATCGAAGCCTTCCTCGCCTAGGCCGGCACCGCGCAGCCCCTTGCCGCGCGGGCTGCGCGCCCCCGATACGCCGACCGTATTGGCCGAGACAAATAAAGTATTTGTGGAGACCGCCGCACCCTACATAGCATTGCCAGCTGTTGCACCAGGACGCGGCATGCCGCGCGGAACGTTCCCGATCCGCGCCATGCCGCCGACAGAACAATCGACAACAGCCTCAGGCAATCAAGGGGGAGCAGCAACATGGCGATTCACAAGAAAACACGGCCGTATCTTGCCTCGGCCGTCGGGGCGATGCTGTGCGCATTCGCGGCACCGGTTTGCGCGCAAGCCACCTACCCCTCCCGGCCGGTCAGCATCGTGGTGCAGACGCCGCCCGGAGGACCGTTGGACGCCGCCATGCGCGTCGTCGCCAAGCAGCTGGAGCAGCGGTTCGGCAACAACGCCAGCGTCATCGTGGAGAACAAGCCGGGCGCCAATGGCCTGATCGCGACGAAGTTCGTCGCCCAGTCGGCGCCGGACGGCCATACCCTGCTGGGCGTCAGCGTCTCGCATGTGGCCAACCCCAGCATCCACCGGAACATGCCGTTCGATCCCCTGCAGGAGCTCAAGGGCATCGCGCACCTGGGCGTCGCGCGCAACGTTTTCGTCGCCAGCGCGGTAGCGCCGCCCAGGAGCATCGAGGAATTCGTCGCCTGGGCCAAAGAGAACCCGGACAAAGTGACGTTCGGCTCCGGCGGCGTGGGTTCGGGCGGGCACCTGATGGCCGAGCTGATCGCACAGTCGACCGGCATCCGCATGACGCACGTCGCCTACAAGGGCGGCACCGCCATGCTGCCCGACCTGGTCGCCGGACGGGTGCTGTTTAGCGTGGACACGCTCAAGAACATGGCCCCGGTCGTCGAGGCAGGGTCGGTCAGGATACTGGGCGTGACCAACGCGCAGCGCTGGCCCGACCTGGCCTCGGTGCCGACCTTCGTCGAGTCCGGCTATCCGCAAGTGGCGCTCAACTCGTGGATCGGCATCGTGGCGCCGGCCAAGACCCCGCCGGAAGTGATGGCGCGGCTGGAACGCGAGCTCGCCTCGATCGCCAGCCTGCCGGAGGTCAGGGAGCAGTTTTCGGGGTTCGGGCTCAGCATTCTTCCCGAGCCGCTGGTCGGCGAGCAATTCCAGGCCTTCATGGAATCGGAGAAAGCCATGTGGAAGAAGATCGCCGACGCGGCGGACATCAAGGTCGACTAGACGAGCCCATCACCCGGCCGGCGCCACGCCGACCGGGCAACCCCGGCGCGCGGCGCTCTCCGCACCGAATGTGCACGGCGGCAACGACATCAAGGCCCACATGGCAGACTTCACGCTGGACGATATCAAGCAACGCAGCATGGCGGAAATCACCGCGATGCAGGCGCGGCGGCATGGCGAAAAGGCCTTTCTTCATTTCCTGCCGCGCGACGAAAGGATCAGCTATGCCGGGTTCGACCGGCGCAGCAGCGCCGTCGGCCGGGGCCTGAAAGCCCATGGCGTGCAGGCCGGCGCGCATGTCGGGCTGATTCTCGACAATTGCCCGGAGATGATCCTGGCGGTATTCGCGCTGGCCAAGATCGGCGCGGTGTGGGTGCCGATCAATACCGCGGCCAAGGGAAAGCTGCTGGTCTATTACCTGGATTTCGCCGACATCACGACGCTGATCGTGCACGAGAAGTATCTGGCCCCGATCGCGGCGTGCCTGCACGAACTTCCCAGGCTGCAGCGGATCGTCGTCGTCGACGATGGATCCGGACATGCCGCGCAGCAGGCCCCCCGGGCCATCCGCTACGCCGCGCTGGAGCAGGATGGCCGCGAGGACCAGGCGTTCGACGCCGACCCCTGGCAGCTTGGCGCGCTGCTGTTCACGTCGGGCACGACGGGGCCGTCCAAGGCCGTCATGTGGCCGCAGGCGGGGGTGAATGTGTGGGCTGCGCAGAACGCCATGGCCCGCTGGGTCGCCCATGACGACGTGGAGTATGTCTGCCTGCCGCTGTTCCATGCCAACGCCTTGCTCAACAGTACCTGGACGGCGTTCGTGGCGGGCGCCACCGTGGCGTTGACGGACCGCTACTCGACCACGCGCTTCTGGAGCGAGATCCGCCAGTGCGGCGCCACCCGTTTCAACTCGCTGGGCGCGATCGTCAATTTCCTGTGGACCCAGCCGCCCACGCCGCAGGACCGCGACCACAAGGTCCGGCTGTGCTCGATGGCGCCCGTCCCGCCCTATGTGCACGAGTTCGAGGCCCGCTTCGGCGTCAAGGTTTTCACCGGCTACGGGCTCAGCGACTATTGCCTGGCGGCCTCCACCCGGCTGGACGATCCCGCCGAGAAGGCCTTCAGTTGCGGCAAGCCGCGCCCGGGCATCGACCTGCGCATCGTCGACGACAACGACATCGAACTGCCCGCCGGCCAGACCGGAGAGATCGCGTTGCGCAGCCACGAAACCTGGAGCACGGCCTCGGGCTACTACAAGATGCCCGAGGCGACGCTGCAGGCGCGGCGCAACTTCCTGTTCCACACGGGCGACCGGGGCTACCTGGACGCGGACGGCTATCTGTACTTCGTCGACCGCAAGAAGGACTCCATACGGCGGCGCGGCGAGAATATTTCCTCGCAGGAAGTCGAGGCCGTCCTCACGTCGCATCCCGAAGTCGTCAATGCCGCGGTCTACCCCGTACGCGGCGATCTGCCCGAGGATGAAGTTGGCGCCTCGGTGCTGCTGCGCCCGGGCAGCGCGCTGAGCTACCAGGACCTGACCCGGTATTGCGTGGAAAACATGAGCTACTACATGGTGCCGCGCTTCCTGGAATTCGTCGATGCGTTGCCGCTGACCGAATCCGGCAAGATCGAGAAGTTCAAGCTCAAGCAGCGCGCCGAGCAGCGGCCATCTCCGCTGTGGGACCGCGAGGCGGCGGGTATCGTCGTCTCGCGCGCAAGCGCCAGGGCGTAGCGCGCCGCGCCCGCCGCCCGGCAAGCGGGCCGGCGGGCGGCCGCGGCCTCAGGCGCGCTCGACGGCGATCGCCGTCGCTTCGCCGCCGCCCAGGCACAGGCAGGCCACGCCGCGACGCAGGCCGCGCCGCCGCAGCGCGTGCATCAGCGTGACGATCAGGCGCGCGCCCGTGGCGCCGACCGGATGCCCCAAGGCGCAGGCGCCGCCGTTGACATTGACCCGTTCGGCCGGCAGGCCCAGTTCGCGCAAGGCGATCATCGTCACGACCGCGAAAGCCTCGTTGATCTCGAACAGGTCGACCGAGTCGCGGTCCCAGCCCACCCGCTCGAACAGCCGCGCGATGGCGCGCACGGGCGCGGCCGGAAACTGGCCCGGTGGCAGCGCCGCGGTGGCATGGCCGACGATGCGCGCCTGGGGAGCCAGCCCCAGGCGCTCGGCGTGCGCCTGCCGCGTCAGCACCAGGGCGGCCGCGCCGTCGGAGATCGAAGAGGCGTTGCCGGCAGTCACCGTGCCGTCGGCATTGAAGACCGGCTTGAGGCTGGCCAGCCGCGACACGTCGCACAGGCCGGGCGTCTCGTCGACAGCGACCATGGCGGCCGGCGCGCCACGGCGCGCCAGGCCGGCTATGGGCGCGATTTCCTCGGCGAATTCGCCTTCGGCGACGCTGCGTTGCGCCCGCAGGACGCTCTCGTGCGCATACGCGTCCTGCTGTTCGCGGGAGAAGCCGTATTCGCGCGCGGCCAGGTCGGCGTAATGCCCCATCAGCCGGCCTTCGTAGGCATCCTGCAGGCCGTCGCGGTACATGTGGTCGAGCAACTGGCCGTCACCGAGCCGATATCCCTGGCGCGCCTTGGGGATCAGATGCGGCGCATTGCTCATCGACTCCATGCCGCCGGCCAGCACCACATCGGCCGATCCGGCGCGCAGCATGTCATGCGCCAGCATGGCGGCCTTCATGCCCGAGCCGCACATCTTGCTCAGGGTGGTGGCCTGCACGTCGGTAGGCAGCCCTGCGCCGAGCACGGCCTGGCGGGCCGGCGCCTGCCCCAGCCCGGCGAACAGGCAGCATCCCATCAGCGCCTCCTGCGCCGCGTCGGGCTGCAGGCCCGCCTGCCGCACCGCGGCGGCCAGCGCATGGGCGCCCAGTTGCGGCGCGCTGTAGTGCGCCAGCGCGCCCTGGAACGCGCCGATGGGTGTGCGCCGCGCCGCGACGATGACTACGGGATCTGGATGGACGGACATGATGGACCTCGGAAAGGAGACAAGGGGAAAAATCGCTGCGCCGGCGGCGCGGCGTGCGGACGACGCTAGGCGTGGGCGGCGGACACCATCCCGCGCACCACGTCCAGCAGCGTCCGCTCGCCATCGGCCAGCACGCGCCGGCCAAGCAGCTCGGCGCAATCGTCTTCGCTCATCCCGGTGGCGCGCCACTCGTGCAGCCGCGCCGTGTACAGGCCGAGCGGCAATTCCTCGGTGATACCGATGGCGCCATGCACCGCATGCGCCAGCGCGCAGACAACGGGCACGGCCTCGCAGGCCCTGAGCCGGGCACAGGCGGCAAGCGCGGGATCGGGAAACAGCGCGCCGCTGGCGCATGCCAGCCGCGCGGCCATGGCCACGGCCGCCACTTGCTCGGCCAGCATGCTGATGTCCTGCTGGACCGCCTGAAACCGCCCCAGGGCCCGGCCGAACTGCTGCCGCTCCTGCACATAGGCCACGCAGCGATCCAGCACCGCCTGCATGGCCCCTGCCATGCCCGCGGCGTCGGCCGCGTTGCGCCAGGCCTGCACGGCGCCGGCGGGCGCCCCGGCGCGGCCGGCTTGCGCCGGCGTCCCGCGCCAGGCCGGCGCGCCGCTGGCGCGCGGCCGGAACAAGCCGGGCTGGACCGCGTCCGGCGCCGGCCACAGCGCCAGGCAACCATCGTGCTCGACCGCCACGGCCTGCGCCAGCGCCACGCCCGCGATGGGCGCGCAGCGCCAGCCGGCGCCATGGGGCAGCGCCACGCCCAGGGCGATCGGCCCGTCCGGCACGGCCTGCCCGGCGGCGCGCAGCAAGGCGCGCGCCAGCAAGGTGTCGGCAAACGGAAACGGCAAGGCCATGGCCCCGGCGGCCCGCAGCAAGCCTTCGGCATCGGCAAGCGACAGGCCGGCGCCGCCGTGTTCGGCGGGCGACAAGGCGTCGCCATAGCCCAGGGCGTCCACCTCGTTCCAGGCGCGCGCGGCGCCGGCGCGCGGATCGGCCGCGGCTTCGAGCTCGCGCACCCGCTCCAGCGGACACAGGCCGGCCAGCGCCCGGGCAAACGTTTCGTATAGATCCTGCTGCATGGTGGACACCATGTACTCCCCCTCGATGTAGGTCCGCCTCAGCGCAGCCCGAGCTCGCGCGCGATGATGCCGCGCAGGATATGGCGCGTTCCGCCGCGCAAGGAAAATGTCGGATTGATCAGCGTCAGGTAGGCCAGCGTACGCATCAGCACATCGTCGGGCGCCGGCTGCGGACTGGCGTGCAGCGCCTGCCCTATCAGCTCGGGAACCGCCTGCTCGAACTCGGTGCCCAGGTCTTTCACCAATACGGCGGCGAGACTGGCGTCGGCGCCCTGCTCCAGCCGCTGCGATACCGCCAGCGACATCGAGCGCAGCACCGCGAGCCGCGCGGCCAGGCGGCCCGCCAGGCAGACCTGCGCCCGCTGGGGCGCGGCGTCGCGACGCAGATGGGCCAGCCAGCCATCGAGCAGGACCATGCTGGAGTAGATGCGCTCCGGACCGCTGCGTTCGAGCGCCAGTTCGGCCATCACCTGCCGCCAGCCGCTGCCTTCCTCGCCCACCAGCGCATCGTGCGGCAGCAGCACGTTGTCGAACAGCACCTCGCAGAAATGCGCATCGCCGGCGATGTCGCGGATGGGCCGGATCTCGATGCCCGGCAGCGCAAGGTCGAAGATCATCTGCGACAGCCCGCGGTGGCGATCTTCCGGCGCGCCGGAGGTGCGCACCAGCGCGCACATGTAGTGCGAACGGTGGGCGTTCGTCGTCCAGATCTTGCGTCCGTTCAGCAACCAGCCGTCGGCGACGGGCGTGGCGCGCGTGCGCACGCTGGCCAGGTCCGACCCGGTGTCGGGTTCGCTCATGCCGATGGCGAAGAAGGCCTCGCCGCGGATGATCCTGGGCAGGTAGAACGCGCGCTGCGCCGGCGAACCGAAGCGCAGGATCAATGGCGCGGTCTGGCGATCGGCGATCCAGTGCGCCGACACCGGCGCGCCGGCGGCCAGCAGTTCTTCGCTGAGCACGAAGCGCGCGAAATTACTGCGGCCCGCGCCGCCGTACTCGACGGGCAGCGTCAGGCCCAGCCAGCCCTGCCGCGCCAGCGCGCGGCTGAATTCGGCGTCATGCCCCATCCAGGAGCGCGCCCGCCGATCCGCCGGCATTTCCCGCAGCGCCTCGTCCAGGAAGGCGCGCACGGCCGGACGCAGGGCCTCGTCGTGCGCGGGAATGGCGGCAAGCTGCAGCGCCTCGATGATCGTGCCCAAGATGGCTCCCATACGTGCGGCGGCACGGCACCGCGCACGCGCGCCGGTTCTTGAAGATGCCGTGAAACCCATGGCCCGCGCGGCTGCGCGGGCATCACGACAATCTACACGCAGCCCATATCACGGTCTAATATTAGATGTGGACCGGGCAATACATCGTGCATATCGCCAGCCCGGCGCATCACTGGAGGCGCGCCGTGGAGCTACGCCAGCTCAAGCAATTGTTGGTCCTGTCCGAAACGCTCAATTTCCATCGGGCGGCCGAGCGGCTTCATATGGCGCAACCGCCCCTTTCCACCGCGATCAAGAAACTGGAACAGGAACTGGGCGTACAGCTGTTCGAGCGGCTGCCCGCGGGCCTGCAACCCACGCCGGCGGCCGAGGTGGTATTGCGCTATGCGCGCGCCACGCTGTTCTACGCCGATGAAATCCAGCGCGCTGCCCAGGAAGGCGCCAGCGGCAAGCAGGGCATGCTCAAGGTGGGCTTTGTCGGCTCGTCGATCTACTCGCTGATGCCGCAGCTGCTGTCGGCGTTCCGCAAGGACTACCCGCGCGTGGACCTGGTCATTGAGGAGTCCACCACGGTGGACCTGCTGCGCCGCCTGGATGCGCACACCCTGGACGTCGCGTTGGTGCGCTTTCCGGTGCTGGAACCGTCGACGGCCCGCATCACGCTGCTGCAGGCCGATCATCTGATGCTGGCGGTGCCGGCCGGCAGCCGCTACGCGCAGCGCGACGACGTCGCGCTCGACGAGCTGGCGGACGAACCGTTCATCGGCTATTCGCGCACGCACGTGCCGGGCATGCACGCGTTGATCATGTACGCGTTCCAACAGTATGGCGTGGTGCCTCACATCGCGCAGGAGGCGATCCAGGTGCAGACCATCCTGAGCCTGGTGGAAAGCGGGCTGGGCCTGGCCATCGTGCCCAAGGTGGCATGCCGGCAGGCCGGCAGCGGCGTGCGGCTGGTCAATGTGCCGCAACTGGCCGAAACCATCAAGGTCGGCATCGCCCTGGCCGTGCATCCCGACAACGCCACGCCGACCACCGCCAACTTCGTCGACATGGCGTGCCGCCTGATGCAGACCGAGCCGGCCGCCGGCCAGGCGCGCTGAGCCCCGATCGCTATTCCTGCTGGATATTGGCCAGTTTGGCGATGCGCCGCATGGACGCCAGCTCGTCGCGCTGGAACGCCGCCAGGGTATTGGGGCCGCCGACGAAGGGCTCGCCGCCCAATTGCTCCATGAACGCCTTGCCTTCCTGGCTGCGCACCAGCGCCTGGACGGCGTCGGACACGCGCGCGACGATGGCCGGATCGACCTTCGCGGGAAAGAAGGCGGCGGTCCAGGCATAGGCTTCGAACCCCTTGTTGCCGCTTTCCTGCATGGTGGGAACGTCGGGCAGGTCCTTGATGCGCCGTGTGCTGGTCACCGCCAGCGGCCGCAATTTGCCGCCGCGGATCAACGGCAAGGCGGCGCTGACGTCGGCCACGCTGTATTGCACGACGCCCCCGGCCACGTCGGCCAGCGCGGCCGACGTACCCTTGTACGGCACGTGGGTGGCCTTGATTCCGTTCTGCTCGTGAAACAGCTCCAGCACGACCTGGTAGGTCGCGGTGCCGCTGGCAAAGTTCAGCTGGCCGGGCGCCGCCCGCGCGGCGGCCACCAGATCGGCAACGCTGCGGTAGGGCGAATTGGCCGGCACGACCAGGGCCATCGGAAAGCGCGCGATCGGCGCGACCGGGGCAAAGTCCTTGACCGCGTCGTAGGGCAGGTTCTTGAAGACGGCCGCGTTGGTCGTCATGGGCGAATTGCTGGCGACGAACAGGGTGTAGCCATCGGGCGGCGCGGTAGCCACGGCCTGGGCGGCAATGAAGCTGTTGCCGCCGGGCCGGTTTTCCACCACGAAAGGCTGCTTGAAACGCTCCGCCAGATGCTTGGACAGGAACCGCGCGGTCGTGTCCGCGCCGCTGCCCGGCGGCAGGGACACGATGATCTTCACCGGATGCGCGGGATAGTCGGACGCCGCGCGGGCGCTGCCACCCTGCGCCAACGCCGCGACGGACAATAGCGCAAGGGCCAGGGTCCTGGAATGCATGGTCGTCTCCGTTCTGTTGGTGCTTGTCGGATGCCGCGGCGGCCGCAAGGCCGGCGCGCAGCCGCGTCAGCCTCGCTTGCGGCTCAGATGGGCGTCGAGCGCGCCGGCATGCTCCTGGGTGTGATGCGCCAGCGCCTGGAAGCCCGCCGACAGCTCCAGCAAGGTATCCAGCCGCGTATGCTGGCCCTCGCGCAACAGCCGCTTGGTCAGGCGCAGCGCATGGCCGGAATGCTGGGCAATCTCCTGGGCCAGCGCCAGCGCCGCCGGCAGCAGCGCGTCGGCGTCGAACACCTCCGAGACCAACCCCAGTTCGCGGGCGCGCGCGGCGTCGATGCTGCGGCCCGTGAACGCCAGCTCGCAAGCGCGCGACATGCCGACGATGCGCGGCAACAGCCAGGCGCCGCCGTCGCCCGGCGTCAGGCCCAGCTTGACGAAACTCTCGGCAAAGCTGGCTTGGCGGGCGGCCAGCCGGATATCGCACATGCAGGCCAGGTCGCAGCCGGCGCCGATGGCCGGCCCATTGACCGCGGCAATGGTCGGGACCTCCAGGTTGTACAGCGCCAGCGGGATACGCTGGATGCCGCTGCGATAGGCCTGGCGGCTGTGCACCGGCTCGCCCAGCCCGGCGCCCACCGTATCGGACAGCGTCTTGAGATTGCCGCCGGACGAGAACACGCCATGCGAGCCTGTCAGCACCACGGCCCGCACCGACAGGTCGGCGCCGATCCGCGCGCAGGCCTGGACCAGCGCCTCGACCGCGTCGGCATCGGACAGGGCGTTGCGGGTGCGTTCGCGGTCCATGGTCAACAGCAGCACGCCGCCGTGCCGTTCGTGGCGCAGGAAATCAGTCATGATCGGTTCCCTCCGGAAGCTGGCGGGCCGCGGCGATGGCCGCCCCGTTCCGCACCAGCGCGGCAATGGCCTCGTCGTCGTATCCCGCTTCTTTCAGCACGTCGACGCTGTGTTCGCCCAGGCGCGGCGCATGGCCGCGCGGCTGGGGCGGCGTGCCGGACCACCGCGACGGCACCGCCATCATGCGCACCGCGCCTTCGCTGGGATGGTCCACCATGCCGAAGAAACCGATGGCCTCCAGATGCGGGTCGCGCAGCAGCGAGGCCATGGTGTGCACGGGCATGGCCGGGATATCTGCGGCCTCGAACGCGGCCAGCCACTCCTCGGTGGTGCGGCTGGCGATGGCGTCCGACACCAGGCGATAAATGGCGTGGATGTGCTGGGTGCGGGTGCCGATGTCGCGAAACCGCGGGTCGGCCGCGTCGCGGCCAGGCTGGCCGATGAGCTCGAAGAACGCCTTCCAGTGCTTGTCCGCATAGAGCAGGACGCAGATGTGGCCGTTTCGGGTGGCGTAGGGCCGCCGGTCGGCGTTCAGGATGCGTGGATAGCCGGGCGGCCCCAGGGGCGGCTCGAAGGTCTGGCCCATCATGTGGTCGCCCAGGATAAGGTGCGCCATGGTCTCGAACATGGGCACGTCGATGGCCTGCCCCTGGCCCGTGCGGGCGCGGTGGTACAGGCCGGCGGTGACGGCGTTGGCGGCGCTGATGCCGACGATGCGGTCGACCATGGCGCTGGGCGCGTAGCGCGGTATGTCGCTGCCCGCCTCGACCGACAGCGACGGAATCCCCACGGCCCCCTGGATCAGGTCGTCATAGGCCGCCCGGGCGGCGTAGGGGCCGCGCTGGTCGTAGCCGTACATGCCGACATACAGGATCGACGGATTGGCCTGCGCCACTTCGGCGTACGACAGCCCCAACCGCGCCATCGCCTGGGGACGCACGTTGTAGACCAGCACGTCGCAGGTGGCGGCCACCTTGAGCAGCGCCTCCCGGCCGGCGGGGTTTTTCAGGTCCAGGGCAATGCTGCGCTTGCTGCGGTTGGCGTGCAGGAAGATGCCGCCCATGTCCGCGTGGCGGCCGGGCCCGATACCGCGCACATTGTCGCCGGCGGGCGGTTCGACCTTGATGACGTCGGCGCCCAGGTCGCCCAGTATCTGCGTCGCGTACGGCCCCATCAACACGGTCGTGACGTCGAGGATGCGTACGCCCTCCAAGGGGCCGCTCATGCGCCGCCTCCGCCATGCCCCGCTCCGGCGCGCGCGGGGCGCCCGGCCATGCGCTTTCCTGTATTGCCTTCTTGCATCACGACTCCTGCCCAGGATGTTCTTTGCGAACATCCTAGGCAAGAAGGGCGCGCCGCGGAAATACTATATTTGGGTCGGCCGATACATCGCAGGTATTGCCGCCGCGCGGCCGCGGCGTCATCCGCCGGCGGCCCCCGCGCCACGCCCTTCGCGGGCGCGGCGCGCCATCATGTTCAGCCCCTCGACCAGGGCCGAGAACGCCATCGCGGCGTAGATATAGCCCTTGGGCACATGCGCGCCGAACCCTTCGGCAATCAGCGTCATGCCTATCATCATCAGGAAGGCCAGCGCCAGCATGACCACGGTCGGATTGCGTTCGATGAAGCGCGCCAGCGGCTCGGCCGCCAGCAGCATGACGGCTACCGCGACGATCACCGCCACGAACATGATGGGAATGTGCTCGGTCATGCCCACGGCGGTGATGATGCTGTCGATCGAGAACACCAGATCCAGCATCAGGATCTGCGCCACCGCCGCGGCAAAGCCGAGCGTGGCGGCCTTGCCGCCGAACATGTCGTCGCCCGGGTTGGGATCGACATGGTGGTGGATTTCCTTGGTGGCCTTCCACACCAGGAACAGGCCGCCGGCCACCAGGATGACGTCGCGCCACGAAAACCCGTGGCCGAACAGTTCGAACACCGGCTGCGTCAGCTGCACGATGAACGCCACCGTGCCCAGCAGCGCCAGCCGCAGGATCAGCGCCATGCCGATCCCGATGCGCCGCGCCTTGGTCTGGTGCTGGGGCGGCAGCTTGTTGGTGAGTATGGAGATGAATATGAGGTTGTCGATGCCCAGCACGACTTCCATGGCGATGAGGGTAGCCAGGGCTGCCCAGGCGGCGGGTTGCTGGGCCAGCGAAACAAGATAGTCCATCGGCGTCTCCAACGCAGGCGGGTTTGCCGATCATAACGACCCCCGGCCGCCGTGCACAGCGCCGCGTGGCCCTGCTATGCTGGAATTCCCTTTTCCGGGAGCACGCAGCCATGGACACTGTCTGGATGGAAATCTGGACCACCGTGCGCAACGAATTCGCCGACATTCCGGATGTCGCCGAGGCCACCCGCATCGTACTGCGCCTGGGCATGGCGGTGGCGCTGGGCGGGCTGCTGGGCTACGAGCGGGAGCGCAGCGGCAAGGCGGCCGGGCTGCGCACCCACATGCTGGTGGCCCTGGGCGCGGCGCTGTTCGTCCTGGTGCCGCTGCAAGGCGGCATGGAGGTCGGCGACCTCAGCCGCGTGCTGCAGGGCGTGATCGCCGGCATCGGCTTCCTGGGCGCGGGCGCCATCATCAAGCTGGGCAACGAGGGCGAGATCCGCGGCCTGACCACCTCGGCCGGCATCTGGCTGACCGCGGCAATCGGCGTGGCCGCCGGCATGGGGCGCGAGGCCACCGCGCTGGCCAGCACGCTGATCGCCCTGTTCGTCCTGGCGGCGCTGCGCCGCCTGGAAAAGCGCATCGCGGCCCGCGACGACAAGCGGGTCGTCGCGCAGCCGCCGCCCTAGCCCCGCGCCGCCGCCCCCGAACCGCGGGCAGCGATGATCTGCTCGGCCACCTGGCGCGGCGCCTCGGCGTAATGCTTGAACTCCATGCTGTAGGTGGCGCGCCCCTGCGTCAGCGAACGCAGCGACGTGGAGTAGCCGAACATCTCGGCCAGGGGCACCTCGGCGCGCACCAGCTTGCCGCCTCCGCCGGCGATGTCCTCCATGCCCTGCACCATGCCGCGCCGCGACGACAGGTCGCCCATCACGTTGCCCGTGAAATCCTCCGGCGTCTCGACCTCCACGTGCATCATGGGTTCGAGCAGCACCGGCTTGGCGCGCCGCATGCCCTCCTTGAAGGCCATCGACGCCGCCATGCGGAACGCATTCTCGTTCGAGTCCACGTCGTGGTACGAGCCGAACACCAGCGTGACCTTGACGTCGACCACCGGATAGCCCGCCAGCACGCCGGTGTTCAGCGTCTCGCGCACCCCGCGGTCGACCGCGGGGATGAACTCGCGCGGCACCACGCCGCCCTTGATGGCGTCGACGAACTCGTAGCCCTTGCCCTGCTCCTGCGGCTCCAGCTTGAGCACCACATGACCGTACTGGCCGCGCCCGCCCGACTGCTTGACGAACTTGCCCTCGACGTCGGTGACGGTGGACCGGATGGTCTCGCGGTAGGCGACCTGGGGCTTGCCCACGTTGGCCTCGACCCCGAACTCGCGCTTCATGCGATCGACCAGGATTTCCAGGTGCAGCTCGCCCATGCCCGAAATAATGGTCTGGCCGGACTCCTCGTCGGTCCGCACCCGGAACGACGGATCCTCCTGCGCCAGCCGGTTGAGCGCAATGCCCATTTTTTCCTGGTCGGCCTTGGTGCGGGGCTCGACGGCCTGCGAAATCACCGGTTCGGGGAAGGTCATGCGCTCGAGGATGATGACGTGCGCCGGGTCGGTCAGCGTGTCGCCGGTGGTGATTTCCTTGATGCCGACCGCGGCGGCGATGTCGCCGGCGTAGACCTCGCTGATTTCGCGCCGTTCGTTGGCGTGCATCTGCAGGATGCGGCCCAGCCGCTCTTTCTTGCTCTTGAGCGGGTTGAGCACCGAATCGCCCGACTTGACCACGCCCGAGTAGACCCGGAAGAAAACCAGCTGGCCCACGAAGGGGTCGGTCATGATCTTGAACGCCAGCGCCGAGAACGGCTCGTCGTCGGCGGGATGGCGCTCGATCTCGCGGTCGCGCTCGTCGTGGCCGATGATGGCCGGCACGTCCGCCGGCGAGGGCAGGTAGTCGATGACCGCGTCCAGCATGGCCTGCACGCCCTTGTTCTTGAATGCGCTGCCGCACAGCATGGGCACGATCTCGTTGGCGACGGTGCGGGCGCGCAGGCCGCTCTTGATTTCGTCCTCGCTCAGCGGCTGGCCCGACAGGTATTTTTCGAGCAGGGCTTCGTTGGCCTCGGCCGCCTTTTCGATCATTTTCTCGCGCCACTGCTCGGCCTGCGCCTGGAGCTCGGGCGGAATGTCGCGGTATTCGAAACGCACGCCCTGGCTGGCGTCGTCCCAGATGATGGCCTTCATCTTGACCAGGTCCACCACTCCCTCGAAATGGTCCTCGGCGCCGACCGGGATCTGTATCGGCACGGCGTCGCCCTTGAGGCGCTCGACGATCTGGCGCTGCACGCGGAAGAAGTCGGCCCCGACACGGTCCATCTTGTTGACGAAGGCGATGCGCGGCACGCCATACTTGTTGGCCTGGCGCCAGACCGTCTCGGACTGCGGCTGCACGCCGCCCACCGAGTCGTAGACCATGCAGGCGCCGTCGAGCACCCGCATCGAGCGCTCGACCTCGATGGTGAAGTCCACGTGCCCCGGGGTGTCGATGATGTTGATGCGGTGTTCGGGATAATTGCCGGCCATGCCGCGCCAGAACGCCGTGGTGGCGGCCGACGTGATGGTGATGCCGCGCTCCTGCTCCTGCTCCATCCAGTCCATGGTCGCCGCGCCTTCGTGCACCTCGCCCAGCTTGTGGGTGATGCCGGTGTAGAAAAGGATGCGCTCGGTGGTGGTGGTCTTGCCCGCGTCGATATGGGCGCTGATGCCGATGTTGCGGTAGCGTTCGATGCTCGTCCTGCGAGTCATGATGGCCTCTTGATGGCAAGGGATCGTGGTTTTTCCACGCGTCGCGGAGGTCGTCCGCGCCGCCTTGCGCACCTGCGCTGCAATCGGCTGTGGCTGGATCTGGCGCCGATGCGCTATTGCAGACAATACTACGACTGGCGCCGCCCATGGCAGATATCCCTGGCGTCGCCGGGGTGGCTTGCCGCAAGGCGCGGGACATCTCCCGCGCCTGTCCCGTCCTGTCGCCGGAGGTGCCTGTCCCCGCCGGGACAGGCACCCGGGCCCAGGAAAACCCCCACGCTGCGCCCGCTGTGCGGGCGTGCCTGTCCCCGCCGGGACAGGCACACTGTCGTACGCCATCGACGACAGGCCGAAAAAAAGCCCCGCGGCCTGCGGCCGGCGGGGCGTGTACGGCGCCGGGACTGCCGGCGCTATTTCTTGTCCTTGTCTTCCTTGACCCGGTACACCAGCACGGCCGTGTGGGCCAGCGACAGCACCTTGGCGGTCACGCTGCCCAGCAGCAGGCGCGACAGGCCGCTGCGGCCGTGGCTGCCGATGAAGATCAGGTCGCAGCCGGCCTCGCCGGCGGCCTGGACGATGCCGTCGGCCACGTTGAAATTGGACACCGCGCGCGACTCGGCCTTGACCCCGGCGGTTTCGGCCCGGTCGAGGATCAGCTTGAGGTATTTCTCAGCCTGTTCGGCCGAGGCCTTTTCGTAGTCTTCGTCGGTAATGGCGTAGGCGGCGGCCATGCCATCGAACCCGATGGTGGCGGCAAACGGCTGCGTGACATGCAGCGCGACGACTTCGGCGCCGGTGGAGCGGGCAAAGCAGATGCCCGCATTGGCTGCTTGCGCGGACAGCGGGGAACCGTCCGTGGGAATCAGGATCTTCTTGAACATGCTGCCTGCTCCTGTCTGGTAAGAGACTCCATGCTAACGGAAAACCACCCGCCGACGCACCCCGGGGGAGACCCGCCCTTGACCCGCGTCAACCCAGTTGCTGGGCGGCCGCGAACAGGTTGGTGCAACGGGTGCCGGTACGGCAGTAGGCGAGCACAGGGCCCGGCATCGTGCGCAACAGCTCGGCGAAGCGCGCGACGTCGGCGGCGGTCATCGCGCTGCCGACCACCGGCTGGTACTCGACCTGCAAACCCAGCGCCTGGGCGGCCTGCGACACATCGGCGGCGGTCGGCTGGTCGGGGCCGCCTTCGAAATCGGGCCGGTTGATGATGACGCTCTTGTAACCCGCGGCGGCCACATCGGCCATGTCGGTCGGCCCCAGCTGGGGCGCGACGGCGAAATTCTCGGTAAGGGGCTTGATAGCGGCGGACATGGTTGCAACCTCGAATGGTGAAACGCCGGACAGGCGGGATCTGTGGAAAGTATATTCAGTTCTGCGGATCGGCGTATGCCCGGCGCGGCTTCGTCGGCCCTATTGCGCCATCACCGCGGCGATCGATTGCCAGATGCCCGGCGTATCGACCATGGCGACCGAGAACCGCAGCATGGTCGACGGCGCGCCGCTGGGCGAGAACAGGGTGCCCGGCGCCAGCAGCATGCCGCGCTCGGCCGCGTTGCGCGCCACCGGCTCGGAATCGCGGCCGCAGTCGGCCCAGACGAACATGCCGGCGTGCGGCTCGTGCGGGACGGACAGCCCGAGCTGCTGCAGGGCCTGGATGCTGCGCAGGCGCGCTTCGTTGACGCGCGCGCGCACGCGCTCGATGTGGCGCCGGTATTGCCCTTCGACCAGCACCCGGTGCACCACCCGCTCGCCCAGCTCCGGCGAGGTCAGCCCGGCCAGCATTTTCAGGTCGGTCAGGCGCTGCAGCGTCTCGGCCCCGGCCGCGATATAGCCCACGCGCAGGCTGGCCGCCAGCATCTTGGAAAAGCCGCCCACCAGGATCACGCGCTCGAGGCGGTCGAGCGCGGCCAGCTTCATGGCGCCGCCCGGGTGCAGGTCGGCATAGGTGTCGTCCTCGACCACCATGAAATCATGGCGCTCGGCCAGGCGCAGGATGTCGTAGGCCGCGCCGGCCGACAAGGTATGGCCGGTGGGATTGTGGACCGCGCCGTTGATGATGTACAGGCGCGGCTTGTGCTCGGCCGCCAGGCGGTCGAGCATGGCCAGGTCCGGGCCATCGGGGCCGCGCGGCACCCCGACGGGACGCGCGCCGAATGCAGCCAGGCGCCCGAAGATGACGAACCACGCCGGGTCTTCGACCAGCACCGTGTCGCCTGGCTTGATCAGATGGCGCGCCACGATGTCCAGGCCATGCGTCACGCCATTGGTGGTGAGCAGATTGCGCTCCGGATGGGCCGGCACGCCATCGGCCTGCAGCATGGAAGCCAGCTGCTGGCGCAGCGGCGCGTAGCCTTGCGGGCTGCCGTACGACACCAGGTTGCCGCGCACCGTGCGGCCCACCGCCCGCACCGCCGCGGCCACCATGTCGGGGTCGAGCCACTCGGGCGGCAGCAGGCCGGCGCCGCCCGGCATGCCGGCGGCGGTTTCGCGGAACATGTTGCGCAGCAGCCAGCTCACGTCCACCCGCACCGGGGTTTCGGGCGCGGCCTGCGGCACCCGTGCGCTCGCCAGGGCGGTCAGGGAGGCGCTGCGGGCCCGCACGAAGAATCCGGCGCCGCGCCGGGATTGCACCAGCCCGCGCGCCACCAGCCGGTCATAGGCCTCGACCACGGTGAAGCGGCTGACACCGCTTTGCTCGGCCATCCGGCGTATGGACGGCAGCCGGGTGCCCGGCCGCAGGCCGTGCTCGTCGATGCGCCGCGCCAGGTCATCGGCCAATTGCGTCACCAGGGTGGCATCGGCCTGCCGCACCGGCTGCCACCCGGCGCCGGAGGGGGAAGAAGTCGCAACTGTCATGGTGGTTTTACCAGGCCAGTGATTAAAGTGACATGAAAAAGTGTACCGGTACTGTACCGATATCTATGCGTAGAGTGACACCAATGCGCCGGCACGGCAAGCCCGGCCGGCCGCTTTCCCCCATCCAGAGGCAAATCTTTCCCATGTCACCTCCTAGCGCGCAAGCATCGGCACCGTCCGCCTCCCCCCACGCCCCGAGCTGGGAAGGCTATGGCTACGGATTGATCGGCGTCCTGGTCTTCGCCCTGACCCTGCCCATGACCCGGCTTGCCGTCGGCGAGCTCTCCCCGCTGCTGGTCGGACTGGGCCGCGCCCTGCTGGCGGCCGTGCCGGCTGCCGCGCTGCTGTGGCTGACACGCAGCCGGCGTCCCGACCGGGCCGAATGGTCCGGCATCGTGCTGGCCGCCGTCGGCATCGTGGTGGGCTGGCCGGTCGCCTCGACGCTGGCCATGGCGTCGGTGCCGGCCGCGCACGGCGCGGTGTTCAACGGCCTGCTGCCGCTGTCGACGGCGGTATTCGCCGCCTGGCGCAGCGGCGAACGCCCCTCGCCGGCGTTCTGGAGCTTCGCGGTGCTGGGCGCCGTCCTGGTGGCGGGCTATGCGTTGCGGCAGGGCCACGGCGCCCTGCAGCCGGGCGACCTGTGGCTGCTGCTGGCGGTGGTGCTGGGCGGCATGGGCTACGCCGAAGGCGCCCGGGCCAGCCGCACGCTGGGCGGCTGGCGCACCATCTGCTGGGCGCTGGTGGTCAGCGTGCCGGCGCTGCTGCCGGCCGTGCTGTGGCTGGCGCACGACGCGGCCTGGCCCAGCCTGCCGGTGGCCGGCGCGTTTGCCTACCTGGCCTTCGGCTCGATGTTCCTGGGATTTTTCGCCTGGTATCGCGGCCTGGCCATAGGCGGTATCGCGCGGGTCGGGCAGATCCAGCTGCTGCAACCGTTTCTTACGGTTGTCGCGGCCGCCCTGCTGTTCAATGAGCAGGTCGAACCCATTACCTATGTGTTTGCCGTGGCGGTGGTGCTGGTCATCGCCGGCGGCCGGCGCGCCATGGTGCGAAAAGCATGATCGGCTCCGACCTGTCCTCCCTCGACCAGGCGCCCCTGGCCTCGCTGTCGGTATTGATGCCGCTGGTGCTGTTCACGCTGGTCAACTCGCTGACGCCCGGGCCGAACAACGTGATGCTGGCCTCCTCGGGGCTGACCTTCGGCTTTCGCCGCACGATCCCCCACCTGCTGGGGATCTCGGTCGGCTTTTCGATCATGCTGCTGATGGTCGGCCTGGGGCTGGGCGCCACGCTGGAGCGCCTGCCCTGGCTGTACTCGACGCTGAAATACGGCGGCGCCGCCTATCTGCTGTACCTGGCCTGGAAAATCGCCACCTCCGGCCCGATGGAAAGCGGCGCCGAACGCGGCAAGCCGCTGACCTTCATCCAGGCCGCGCTGTTCCAGTGGGTCAACCCCAAGGCCTGGGTCATGATCGTCAGCGTGGTGGCGACCTATACGCCGCAGCATGGCTATTTCGCCAACCTGATCATTGCGACCCTGGTGTGCGGCGTGGTCAACCTGCCCAGCGTGGGCGTCTGGGCCGCCTTCGGCATGGCGCTGCGCCGCTGGCTGCACCGCCCGGCCGCGGTGCGCGCCTTCAATGTCGGCATGGCCGTGCTGCTGGTGGTGTCGCTGTATCCGGTGGGCCTGGACCTGCTGGCGCTGTATACCGGCTGACGCCAGGGAACTGGCGGGCACGCCGTATGGTCTGAGCAGAAGGCGGGCGCCGCCGCGCGCGCCCTCGAATACGAACAAGCTCCGGTTACATGGTTTCCCTGCCCTTCAGACTCT
Source organism: Bordetella bronchiseptica (assembly GCF_900636925.1). NCBI lineage: Bacteria > Pseudomonadati > Pseudomonadota > Betaproteobacteria > Burkholderiales > Alcaligenaceae > Bordetella > Bordetella bronchiseptica. The sequence continues at coordinate 770,229 of NZ_LR134326.1, read as the reverse complement.
CGTGGCGCCGCATGGCGGCCGTGCTGCTATTGGCGGCCGGCGCGCTGGGCTTCAACCAGCTCGACGCCTGGCAGCGCCAGGCCATTTTCTCGCCGCAAACCGATCAGCAGCGCTGGTGGCGCGAACCGCCGGCAGGCACCGAGGTGTTCGACCTGGCGCTGCCCAACGGCGACAAGGTGCATGCCTGGTACTGGCAGAGCCCGCGCCGCGACGCGCCGACCGTGCTGTACCTGCACGGCGCGCGCTGGAACCTCAACGGCAGCGCGTTCCGCATGGAGGGCTGGACCCGCATGGGCTACTCGATGCTGGCGATCGATTATCGCGGCTTCGGCCAGTCGACGCCGCTGCTGCCCTCGGAGCAAAGCGCCTCGCAGGACGCCGCCGCGGCGCTGCAGGAACTGGCGCGCCGCCAGCCCGATCCGGCGCGCCGCTTCATCTACGGCCACAGCCTGGGCGGCGCCATCGCCATCGACCTGGCGGCGCGGCCCGATCTGCCGCCGTTCGCGGGGCTGATCGTCGAATCCAGCTTCACCAGCATCGGGGCCATGCTCGGCACGATGAAATGGGGCTGGGTGCCCGGCGCCACGCTGCTGGTCACGCAACCGTTCGCCTCGGTGGACAAGCTGGCCGCGCTGACCACTCCCATGTTGCTGCTGCATGGCACGGCCGACCGGGTGGTGCCGCACACCATGAGCGACGAACTCTATCGCGCCGCGCAACAGGTGCCCGCCGACCTCAAGCGGCTGGTGAAGATCGAAGGCGCGTCGCACTCGGGCGCGATCCGCAGCGGACGCATCTATGAAGATGCCGTGGCCGACTTCGTACGCGACGCCGGCCGCGGCTATGCCGGCCGCCAGGGCGCCCCGCCCCCGCTCACGGCCTCTCGGCCCGGTACCTGAGCGGCTCAGGCGCCGGCCGGCTCGATCCGGCCCCACCAGCGCGCGCGCAGCTTGTCATAGGCCAGGTTGTAGAAGAAGGCGTAGGGCAGGTAGAACATCAGCAGGCCGATGTCCAGCATGAAGGCTTCCCAGAAGCTGATGGCCAGCCACCAGGCGGCCAGCGGCACGATGATCAGCACCAGGCCCAGCTCGAAGCCCACCGCATGCGCCACGCGCACCGGCATGGTACGGACCACGCCGAAGCGGCGCTCCAGCCGTTCGAAGCCGGCGTTGTAGACCATGTTCCACAGCAGCGCGATCCAGGCGATGACGGCGGTCAGCACGCCCATGTCGAACAGCGGCTGGTCCATGGCCCAGGCGGCGACGGGTGCGCTCAGGCCGATGGCGATGATTTCGAAGAAGAACGCGTGCAGGAAGCGTTCCTTGATGGTTTTGGGGGTTTGTTTCGAGGAAGAACTCATAAACGGCTTGCCAGGCGCCGGAAGCTGCCGGAATGCGGAACATTCCGGACCTTACCCGATTCCTGGCTCGCCTGCCGGCCACGGACCTGGCTCAGGCGCACGATGCGCAAGCCGTTGCGCGCCAGCCAGGTGCCCAGTTCGGGGTGCGCCAGCACCTCGTATTCGGCGGCGCGCTGGGAGGCGTGCGCCGCGCCGTGGACCTGCGGCCAGCCCGGATGGCACATCAGCAGATCGCCATCGCGCGCATTCATCAGCCAATGATGCAGCAGGCCGGCGTAACGCCGCGGCCCGCCCGTGAAACCGTAGACGCCCAGCATGCGCCGGTTGGTCTGCCAGCCCTCCTGGCCGGCGGCGCGCGCCAGCGCCCCGGCGCCCAGCGCGCCGATCAGCCGCGCCTTGGCGGCTTCGGCCAGCGGCAGCCCGAACTGCAGGCCGGGTGCGGTATGCCGCAGCCAGATGCGCTGCCCGGCGTAGCGCCGCTTGAGCAGGGCGCGCAGGCGCGGCAGGATGCCGGGCAGCTGATGCACGTGCTGGTGGCCGTCGACGTAGTCGGGCGCGCGGCCGAATGCCCGTTCGAACGCGTCGAACTGGCTGGCCAGCCGCGCATCTATCCAGTCCGGATCCAGCTGGCCGGCGTAGGCGCGCCACAGCAGGGCCGCCAGCCCGGGCGCGGCCGGGGCGGCGCCGGCAAAGGCTTCGGTGAAATCGACATGGACGCCCAGGTCGACGTCCAGGCGCGCCAGCGCCGGCGCATCGGCGGCGAACGCCGGCGCCAGCGGCATGCAGCTGACCGCGCTCAGGCGTCCCGCGCCGGCCAATTCGATCAGCGCGCCATCGATGGCCTCGTTCATGCCAAAATCATCGCCGCACACCGCGATGCGCCGGCAACGGACATCGCCGGCCTGGTTCCTCAAGGGAGACACCTCTTCGACATGCGCGGCCTGCTGCGACAGATTGCCTGGTTCATTGCCGTCGGATGCGCCGCGGCCGCCACCCATTGGGCCGTCGCGGTCGCCTGCGTGGAATGGGCCGGCCTGCCCCCGCTGGGGGCCAACGTGGTGGGCTGGCTGCTGGCCTTCGTCGTATCGTTCACTGGTCATTTCAGACTCACTTTCCGCCACCTTGCGGCATCCTGGACCATAGCCGCCCGGCGTTTCTTCCTTGTGTCAGCCCTGGGTTTCGCCATCAATGAGTTGTCATATGCCTGGCTGCTGCACGCCACGTCGCTGCCCTATGACGTGCTGCTGGCCCTGGTGTTGATCGGGCTGGCCTTCCTGACATTCGTCGCTAGCCGCCTGTGGGCGTTCCGTCACAGACACGCCCCTTGAAGGCTTCGTCCACCAGCACCAGCCAGAGGCTGCGCCGCGCGTCGGCAAAGCGCGCCGCCTGGCCGCGCAGCGGCGCGTACGCCTCTTCGTCGGCCGCCGTGCCCCAGACCCAGTAACGGCTGCCCTCCGGCGCCTGGCACAGGCGCTGCTGGAAAGTATCTGCCGAGACCAGCAGCCGCTCGCCCAGGGCCGGCTCGAACTGGACCGCGTCGTAGAGCTCCCGGCGCCAATTGTCGCGCTTGGGAATCTCGGGGTTGCTCCAGTCGTCGACCACCCACATCGGCCGGGCCGCATGGGCATACAGCTGCAGGTCGAACGGATAGGTATGCAGGGCCACCAGCGTGTCGTCCGGCCGCAACTCGCCGCGCAGCGACAGGGCCAGCTCGCGCGAACTGCCGCGGGCGTTGAACGACGCCACGAACACCGCGGTCACGCAGATGGCCACCGCCACCAGGGCGCTGACGCGCGCCATGCGGCGCGTGGCCCGCGCCACCGCCGGGTCGCGCAAGGCGCCCATCACCACTTCGGCCAGCAGGAAGGCCAGCGGCGGCAGCACCGGCATGATGTAGCCGACCAGCTTGGACTGCGGCATGGAGAAAAACGCCACGATGACCGCCAGCCAGACCAGCGCCAGGCGGCGCAAGCCGTCCGGGTCGGCGTCGGCGGCCCAGAATTGCTTGCGCAGCAAGCCGCCGGCCCACAACGACCACGGCAATGCCAGGCCCGCGATGACGGGCAGGTAGAACCAGAACGGCTGCACATTGTTGAAGCCGGTCTGCGCGAAACGCTCGAAATGCTGGTGGACGAAGAAGTACTGGAAAAAGCCCGGGTAGCGTACCTGCATCAGCCAGAACCAGGGCACGGCCACCACCGCGAACGCCAGGATGGCGGGCGGCCACAGCAAGGCCCGCAGGCCGCGCCAGTCGCGCCGCCACGCCAGCCAGGCCAGCAGGATCGCGCCCGGCAGCACCAGCCCGATCAGCCCCTTGGCCAGCATGGCCAGCGCGGCGCACACGCCGGTGGCCAGCGCCATGGCGCGCCAGGCCTGCCCGCCGCGGACACGCAGCGCCGTGTCGGCGCCGGCCAGCACGCACAGCGTGATCATGCCGGCCACCAGCATGTCCATGTTGGCGTACTGGGCACCGCCGAAAAACAGCGGCAGCGTGGCCAGCACCAGCACGCAGAGCGTCGCGGACGCGGCGTCGCGATGGCGGCGCACGAACAGGTACAGCGCGACGGCGCTGGCCCAGGCGGCCAGCGCCGAGGGCAGGCGCGCCGCCCATTCGTTGACGCCGAACAGGCGAAACGACAGCTCGGCCAGCCAGTAGTACAGCGGCGGCTTGTGGAAATACGGCATGCCGTCGATGAGCGGCACCGCGAACGAGCCGTTGCGCAGCATGTCCCAGGCCACGCCGGCGTAGCGCCCTTCGTCGGGCAGCGCCAGGGGCCGCATCCAGGACAGGAAGGCCAGCCAGACGCCGACCGCGAGAAGCAGCCAGCCCGCCGCGGGCAGGGGCCAGGGCCTGGCCTGGCCAGGGGAAACCGCATGGGGTTGCATGGATCGGGTAGCGAGAGTCATTGGGAACGCGCCTTGGCCGCGCGCTTGGCGCGCCCGCGGCGTTGACGGGCGATGAACAGGGGCCGGCCTTTCACTTCGTCGAAGATCCGGGCCACGTACTCGCCCACCACGCCCAGCGAAATCAGGTTGATGCCGGCAAAGAACAGCAGCGCGGTGACGATGGTGGTCCAGCCGGACACCGCGTTGCCGCTGATGAGATAGTCGGCCACCAGGTAACCGCCGTAGGACAGCGACAGCAGCGCGAACAGCACGCCGATGAGGCTGACCAGCCGCAGCGGCCAGGTGGTGAAGGCGGTCAGGCCGTCGCAGGCCAGGCGAAACAGCTTCCAGGCGCTGAAGTGGCTGGCGCCATGGCGGCGCGCTTGCGGGGTGTAGGGCACGGCCTGCGACTTGAAGCCCACCCAGGCATACAGCCCCTTCATGAAGCGGGTGCGTTCGGGCAGCGCCACCAGGGCCTCGACCACGCGGCGGTCCATCAGGCGGAAGTCGCCCGCGTGCGGCGGCACCTCGACGCCGCGCGCCGTGCTCAGCAGGCGGTAGAACGCGCGGGCGCCGACACGCTTGAACCACGGCTCGTCGTCGCGCTGGCGCCGCACCGCGTAGACCATGTCGGCGCCGTTGCGCCAGGCCGCCAGCATGTCGCCTATCAGTTCGGGCGGATGCTGCATGTCGGCGTCCAGACAGATGACGGCGTCGCCGTCCGCGGCTTCCAGGCCGGCTGTCAGGGCGGCCTCCTTGCCGAAATTGCGCGACAGCTGCACGTAGCGGATGCCCTCGACCGCGGACCATTGCGCCATCAGCTCGGCGGTATCGTCGGTGCTGCCGTCGTCGACGACGATGATTTCCCAGCTGGCACACCATTGCTCCAGGCAGGCGCGCAGGGCCGGCACCAGCACCCGCAGGTTGGCCGCCTCGTTCAGGCCCGGCACCACGCAGCTGACCTGCACGCCGGTGGCGCCGTCCCCCGCCAGCACCGCCATGCGCGCGGCCTGCCCGGCGGCGGACGTGCCGGCGCCGGCAAGCAGCTGGGATCGGAATTCGGTATACATGAACACACCACGGCGAAATTGACGGGAACGGCCGCCAGTATTCGTGAAGCCCCGTCAAATTTTCATCAAATCCGCTGCCGTTGGGAGCGTTCGCCGGGCTTCGGTAAAATCGCCGCACCCCGAACGGAGAAGTACGTGCCCCAAAGTTACATTGTGCGAACAATGCGGCCGGCCGACGTGGAGGCAGTGCTGCGAGTCCAGGCCGCTGTGTACCCGGCCAGCCTGCTCGAGAGCGCCGCCCTGTTCCAGAACCGGATCGAGATCGCGCCAGCCACCTGCCAGGTCGCGCTGGACGGCCAGGATCTCATCGGTTACCTGATCGCCTATCCCTGGGACGCCGGCCTGCCGCCGGCCCTGGACCGATCGCTCGAGCGCCTGCCGGGCGCCGCCGATACCTGGTTCGTCCATGATTGCGCCGTGCTGCCCGCCGCCCAGGGCGGCGGCGTGGCCGCGGCCTTGCTGGCCGGCGGACGCGCGCAGGCGCGGCGCCTGGGCCTGCGGCGCGCCAGCCTGGTGGCGCTGGCCCCGGCCGTCGGCTACTGGCTGCGGCATGGCTACCAGCCCCTGGCGGATTCGGACGCGCTGCGCGCCAAGCTGGCCGGCTATGGCGACGGGGCCCGCTACATGGTGCGCGCCGACCTGGCCGGCTGAAATATTGAGCCCGGCGGTCAACTGGCCCACAATAGGCCATCAGCGAGACTGCCCGCCGCCCGGAAATCCGGCCAGCGGACAGGCCGGTCATGGAGCAGCCGGCCAGGCGCACGCGCCGTTGCGCCCGGCCACGGCTTTCGCGCAGCGCTAGTTCGTCCTGAGGTTTCAACCGGCCCTGGAGGGCCAAAGGCTCGCATGATTTCCCTCACGCCCGTTCAGTCGCTTCTGGCCTGCTGCCTGGTGCTGGTCGCAGGCCGCATTCTGACCACGCGCATCGGCGTGCTGTCGCGCTACAGCATTCCCGACCCCATCGTCGGCGGCCTGCTGTTCGCGGTCCTGGCCACCGCCCTGGGCACCTGGGGCGGGATCCAGATCTCGCTCGAGACCAACATCAAACCCACCCTGCTGCTGATCTTCTTCGGCTGCATCGGCCTGACCGCCGACCTCAAGCTGCTGGCGCGCGGCGGGCCGCGCCTGATCGCCTTCCTGCTGGCGCTGATTCCCTTCCTGGTGCTGCAGAACGCCGTCGGCCTGGGCCTGGCCTGGCTGCTGGACATGCATCCGCTGATGGGGCTGATCGGCGGCACCATCACCCTGGTGGGCGGGCACGGCACCGGCGCCGCCTACGCGGCGCGCTTTGCCGACATCAACAATATCCAGGACGTCATGGCGCTGGCCATGACCGCCGCCACGATCGGCCTGGTGCTCGGCGGCATCATCGGCGGCCCGGTGGCCGAATGGCTGATCCGCCGGCACAAGCTGGACCCGCGCATGGCCGGCAAGGACGCCAACCAGGTACTGCCCGAAGTCGAGACCACCGCCGAGGCGCCCACCGCCACGTCGTTCATCACCTCGCTGACGGCGGTATTCGTGACGGTCGTGGTCGGCACCTACCTGGCGGGCCTGGTCGAGGACGCCCCGATCAGCCTGCCGAATTTCCTGTGGTGCCTGGCCACCGGCGCGATCATCCGCAACTTCGGCGGATACGTCGGCATACGGCTGGACGACCGGGTCTCGGAAATCATCGGATCGATCTCGCTGTCGCTGTTCCTGGGCCTGACCATGATGACGCTGGACCTGTCCAGCGTGGTGCGGCTGGCCGGCCCGCTGGCGCTGATGCTGGTGGCGCAGGCGCTGGTGTGCGCGCTGTATGCCGGCTGGGCGGTGTTCCGGATGCTCAAGCGCGACTACGAGGCGGCCGTCATGGCGGCGGCGTTCTGCGGTTTCGCCATGGGCGCCACCGCGACGGCCATCGCCAATATGCAGGCGCTGACGCGGCGCCACGGCCCGGCGCCCGAATCGTTCATCGTGGTGCCGGTCACCGGCGCGTTCCTGGTCGACATCCTGAACGTGATCGTCCTGACCTCGCTGATCGCCCTGCCGTTCGTGGGAGGCATGTGACCATGTTCATCCGCTGGCTCATTCTCTCCGCCTGCCTGCTGCTGGCCGCCTGCAGCCGCGCTCCCGATACCGAGATCCTGCAGCGCGATGTCGGCCAGACCCTGGCCGCCACGTACGGCCCGGACCTGTTCGACATCGTCGCGCTGCGCCGCATGGGCTCGGCCACCGACAGCACGGCCCCGCCGGGCCAGACGCGCCGGGTGGTCTATTACGATGTGGTGCTGGGCCTGAAGAAGGACCTCACCCTGGGCGCCTGGGACCAGCCCGGCGCCGCCGCGCTGGTCAGCCTGCTGGGCGCCGGGCCGCGCAGCATCTCGGGGGTGAAATCCAGCGGCAATGCCGCCGGCGACCAGATCGTCGCCCACGCCAGCGCCATCTACCAGCGCGACGCAGAGCAATGGGTGCACGTCGCCCCGGCCAGCTTCACGGCCACCGAAGCGCCCTCGCTGGACACCGGCGCGCCGCCGCCGGTGACGCGCCAGCTGCTCCAGACGCTGGAGCAGATCACGCGTTCCGTGCCCTACAGCGCCTCCAGCACCGCCCAGCACGTGGTGCAACAGGAGCTGGAGCGCTCGGTGGCGCGCATCAATGGCCGGCTTGCCCGCCTGCAAAAGGGCTACCCGCTGGCGACCGGCCCCGACAAGGGCGAGTACCTGGCGTTCGGCCAGGCGCTGGCCGCGATCGGGCGCAACGAGCAGGTGCGCGTCATTCCCCTCATTACCGGCGGCAGCGCGGACAACATGGCCATGCTGCGCAGCGGCGCGGCGGTGGCCGCCCTGTCGCAGGCCGACATCGCGCAACTGGCCTACGAGGGCAAGGGGCCGTTCGAAAGCCAGGGACCGTTCTCCGGGTTGCGCGCGCTGGGCAGCCTGTATCCGGAGCTGGTGCACATCGTGGTGCGCCAGGGCGATGGCATGGCCACGGTGGGCGCGCTGCGCGGCAAGAAGATTGCCCTGGGCCCGGCGGGCTCGGCGGTACGCACCACGCTGGAGACCGTGCTGGCAGCCCATGGGCTGCAGCCGGGGCGCGACTATGCAGTCATCGACACGCCGGCCGCCGCGGCCCTGCCGCAGCTGAGCGAAGGACGGGTCGACGCGGTGGCGCAGGTCATCGGTACGCCGGCCGCGCCCTTGCGCGCGGCGCTGACCCAGGCGCGCCTGGCGCTGCTGCCGCTGGACCGGGCTGCGATCGACAAGCTGGTGCAGGCCGATCCGACCCTGATGGCGCTGGACATCCCGGCCAACACCTACCCCAGCCAGGCCGCGGCCATCCCCACGGTGGGCATGGCGGCGCTGCTGGTCACCACGGCCGATCTGACGCGCGACGAGGCCGCGCATATGGTGGACGTGGTATACCGGGCCGGGCAGGACCTGCTGGCCGCCGGGTCCGCGCAGGGTGCGCAGGTATCCGCGGCCAACGCCGGGCGCGGATTGAGCATTCCCCTGCACGACGGCGCCGTGGAAGCCTTCGAGAAACTGGGCGCGCCGCCCCTGCCCGAGGGCAGGTAGGCGGCTGGCGCCGGGCTAGAAGAAGCTCAGTCCCACCGAAATGATGACGCCGGTCACCAGCAGCTGGATGATGCAATAGCCCATGATGTCCTTGGCCTTCAGGCCGGCAATCGCCAGCACCGGCAAGGCCCAGAACGGCTGGAGCATGTTGGTCCAGGCGTCGCCCCAGGCAACGGCCATCGCCACCCTCGGCATATCCGCGCCGAGCGCCTGCGCCGCGCTGATCACGATGGGGCTTTGCACCGCCCATTGCCCGCCGCCCGACGGAATGAAGATGTTCACGATGCCGGCGCTGATGAAGGTCCAGAACGGCAGCGTGGCGGCCGAGGCGATCGACACGAACCACTCGGACAAGGTGGCGGCCAGCCCCGAGTCCATCATGATGGCCATGATTCCCGCATAGAACGGGAACTGGATCACGATGCCCGCGCCTCCCTTGATGGCTTCGTCCAGGCTGGCCAGCAGGCGGCGCGGCGTGCCGTGCAGCAGGATGGCCAGGATCAGGAAGCTGAAGTTGATGACATTGAGGTTCAGGCCGGCGCCGCGCACGACGTAGTAGTCGAACATGTAGGCCAGCCCGCCCGCGGCGATCAGCCAGGCCAGCAGCCTGCTGTTCTCCAGGCGCGCGGCCGGACGCTTGTCGTCGTCCGAGGCCGGCACCGAGGCCTCTTCCAGGCGCGCCGGATCGACATAGACGCTTTCCTTCTCGTCGGGCAGCATCAGCCGGTTGACCAGCGGCACGAGGATGAACATCGCCACCACGATCACCAGGTTGAATACCGCGAAAATCGTATCGCCGGTGGGAATGATGCCGATCTTGTCGGCGGAGAAATGCCCCTCGGTCGCGATGGTCAGCGGAATCGAGCCGGCCAGACCGCCGTGCCAGATGATGAAGCCGGAATAGGCGCTGGCCACCAGCAGCCGGTAATCGACCCGCACCTGGCGGGCGATCTGCTTGGCGAACAGCGCGCCCACCACCAGCCCGAAGCCCCAGTTGATCCAGCTGGCGGCCAGCGACACCACGCTGACCAGGATGATCGCCCCGCCGGCGCTGGTGGCCAGGCTGGCCAGCCGCGCCAGCATCCGCTTGACCAGCGGCGTGCTGGCCAGCATGTAGCCGGTGACCAGCACCAGCAGCATCTGCATCGCGAAAGTCAGCAGCCCCCAGAAGCCGTTGCCCCACCAGCGCACGACGGCCATGGGGGTCTGGCCCTCGATGATCATGGCCGCGCCGGCGGCGACCAGCGTCAGCAGCACCACGAATACGTAAGGGTCGGGCAAATAGCGCTCAACCATTTTCACGGCTGAACGAGACATCAGTTTGAACACATCATCCTCCTGTTGGCTGGCCAGGCGCCACGGAGGTCCATGGATAATGAACGGGCGGCGCGCAAGCCATGGTCGTTGTTCGACGATAGCCCAGGCCTGGCGCGCAGGCCCGGGGATGCGCACAGACAGCACCCGGCCGTCCGCACGCGGCGCATCCTAACATGCCGCGCGTGCCGGCCCCGCGGCCGGCTCAGTAGTAGAAAGAGTTGAAGGTAATGTATGCCTTGTAGGCGATCGTCGCGAGCGCGGCGATCAGGCCGATGCCCAGCAGGCCCAGGCCAAGGTTGCGGTCGCGCAGGCCGAAGCCCACGATCATCAAGGCGACGGCCGCCGCGATGATGATCAGCATCGTGTTCGTATCCGGGTGCATGCTTTTGTTCTCCCTGGTTGACCTGGCCGCGGCCGCCCCGCGACGATGCGGCCCGCGCGCGCCACCGGCGCCTCCCCAAAACGGCAACCCCGCCCCATCTTAGCTGCCGTGCCTGCCTTGCGGACTCTACCGCAGGCGCAGGCTTGCGCCAAATCAACGGCGACGGCCCGCCCGCGCCACAAGACGCAGCACGCGCTCGCGCAAAGGTAGAAAAAAGGAAGCGGAAATGAAGAAGGGCCGGTGCTTTTGCAAGCGACCGGCCCTTCTGGGATGCTGGTGGGTGGTACAAGTTTCGAACTTGTGACCCCTGCCGTGTGAAGGCAGTGCTCTACCACTGAGCTAACCACCCCGAAAGAGGCGAAATTCTAGCACGAAAAAAACATTGTGTGCAAACGACCGCCCGCAGGCTCAGCCAGGCTGCCCGGATTCCGCGGGCAGCGGCTCGATCGCGCGCCAGGCGCAGGCCCCGCCGACCGCCTTGTCCAGCGCCTGCAGATAGGCCGCATGCTCGGCCAATTCCGCTTCGCTGGCGGCCAGCACGGTCAGCACCGAGGCATCGAACTTGCCCAGCACCAACGCGCCGTTGGCGTTCGCGCCCTGGTCATCGACGTCGATCAGCAAGGCGTCCTGGCCGCGCGTCATCGCCAGCCAGACCTCGGCCAGCAGCTGCGAGTCGAGCAAGGCGCCGTGCAGGGTCCGGTGGGCGTTGGAGATGCCGTAGCGGTCGCACAGCGCGTCGAGCGAGTTGCGCTTGCCGGGGTGCAGGCTGCGCGCATGCAGCAGCGAATCGACAATGTTCTCGCAGTGGGTGTTCAGCGGATCGCGGCCGATGCGCTGCAGCTCGGCGTTGAAGAACTTGACGTCGAACGCGGCGTTGTGGGCGATCAGCTCGGCGTCGGCGATGAAAGCCAGGAATTGCTCGGCCACTTCGGCAAAGCGCGGCTTGTCGGCCAGGAACTCGGTGGTCAGGCCGTGCACCGCCAGCGCCTCGGGGTCGCTGTCGCGGTCAGGGTTCAGGTAGAGGTGCAGATTGTTGCCCGTGACCATCCGGTTGACGATCTCGACGCAACCGATTTCGACGATGCGATGGCCCTGGGCCGGGTCCAGGCCGGTGGTTTCCGTATCGAAAATGATCTGGCGCATAAGCGGTGCTACTCCGAGGCGGGCGGCGCGACGGCCGGCCCGGTATGGCTGGCGCCGGTGCGCTGCCCTTGCGGGCGCGCCGCGGCGATCATCGAATACGCCACCGGCACCACGAACAAAGTCAGTAGTGTACCCAGCATCAGCCCGCCGACCAGCACCCAGCCGATCTGCTGGCGCGATTCGGCGCCCGCGCCCTGCGCCAGCGCCAGCGGCACGGTGCCCAGCACCATGGCGCCGGTCGTCATCAGGATGGGACGCAGGCGCAGCACGCTGGCCTCGACCACGGCCTCGTGCATGGCCTTGCCCTGGTCGCGCAGCTGGTTGGCGAATTCGACGATCAGGATGCCGTGCTTGGTGATCAGCCCCACCAGGGTGATCAGGCCGATCTGGCTGTAGATGGACAGCGTGCCGCCGGTCAGCCACAGCGCCAGCAACGCCCCGGTCATCGACAGCGGCACCGACAGCATGATGATGAAGGGATTGCGCCAGCTCTCGAACTGGGCCGCCAGCACCAGGTAGATGAAAGCCAGCGCCATGGCAAACACCAGGTAGATGCTGCCCGACGAGTCGCGGAACTCGCGCGACTGGCCATCGAGGTCGGTGATCACCGTATTGGGCAGCACGTCGCGCGCCACCCGGTGCATGTGGTCGAGCACTTCGCCCAGCGCATAGCCCGGCGCCACCGCTGCGTCGACCTTGACCGCGCGCAAGCGGTTGAAGTGGTTGAGCGACTGCGGCGACACGCTTTCGCGCACCGACAGCAGGTTGTCCAGCTGCACCATGCTGCCATCGCGCGCCCGCACGTAAATGCCCGAGATGTCGGTGGGCGTGGCGCGGTCGCCCTGCACCACCTGCACGATCACGTCGTACTGTTCGCCCTGGTCCTTGTAGCGCGTGACCTGCCGCCCCCCCAGCATGGATTCCAGGGTGCGCCCGACCACTTCGACGCTGGCCCCCACGTCGGCCATCTTGTCGCGATCGACGTGCACGCGCAGTTCGGGGGTGTTCAGGCGCAGGTCGGTATCGATGTTCTGCAGGCCGGGATAGTCGCGCAGCGCATTGGTGAACACGCCGACCAGCTTGGCCAGCTCGGGATACGAGGCCTGGCTCATGATGATGAATTCCACCGGCTTGGAACGGGCCGACTGCCCCAGCGAGGGCGGATTGGTCGGGAACGCCCGCACGCCCGGCAGCGACGCGAACTTGGGCTGCAGCTCCTGGGCGATCTGCTGCTGGCGCCGGGTGCGCTCCTCCCAGGGCGTCAGGCGCAGGATGGCCGTGCCGTCGGTGACCGTCGGAAAGCCCACCGTCACCTGGGCGGTGGCGGCCTCCGGGATGGCGGCGTAGAACTGTTCGATGCCCAGCATGCTGTCGAGCGTGTAGTTCAGCGTGGCGCCTTCGGGTGCGCTGACGATGCCGAACACGACGCCGCGGTCCTCGATCGGGGCCAGTTCGCTCTTGACCACCGAGAACAGCACCCCGCTGGCGGCCGCCACCACGGCGCCCACGCCCACCACCGTCCAGCGATGGCGCAAGGCCAGCTCCAGCGCGCGCCGGTAGCCGCGCCCCAGCGCTTCCAGCCAGCCCTCGATCAGGTTGTACCAGCGATTGTGGCTGTGCTGGTGCCGCAGCAGCACCGAGCACATCATGGGGGTAAGCGTCAGCGCCACGAAGCCCGACACCAGCACGGCGCCCGCCAGCGCCAGCGCGAATTCGATGAACAGCCGCCCGGTGCGGCCGGTGGCGAACGCCAGCGGCGCGTACACCGTGACCAGGGTCAGGGTCATCGCCACCACCGCGAAGCCGATCTCGCGCGACCCCTGGAACGCCGCCTGCTTGCGCGGCATGCCTTCCTCGATGTGCCGGAAGATGTTCTCCAGCACCACGATGGCGTCGTCGACCACCAGCCCGATGGCCAGCACCATCGCGAGCAGGGTCAGGGTGTTGATCGAAAAGCCGAACAGGTACATCAGGGCGCAGGCGCCCACCAGCGATACCGGGATGGTGACGATGGGGATGATGCTGGCGCGCAGGTTGCGCAGGAAGAAGAAGATCACCAGCACCACCAGGATGATGGCTTCGCCGATGGTCTTGAACACCGAGTCGATCGAACGCTCGATGAACACCGACGAGTCATAGGCGATGTTCAGCTTCATTCCGGCCGGCAGGCTCTGGTTGAGCTGCACGATCTCGGCGCGCACCGCCTTGGAGAGCTCCAGCGGATTGGCGGTGGACTGGCGCGTCAGGCCGATATTGATGGCCGAACGCCCGTTGTAGCGCGACAGCACGCGATCATTGGCCGCGCCGATCTCCACCTTGGCCACGTCGCGCAGGCGCACCGGATAGCCCTTGACGTTGGCCACCACCACATCCTCGAACTGGGCCGGCGTCTGCAGGTCGGTCGAGGACACCACCGAGAATTCGCGCGCGCGCGATTCGATGCGCCCGGCCGGGATCTCCACGTTCTGGCTGCGCAGCGCCGCCTCCACGTCCTGCACCGTCAGCCCGTAGGCCGCCAGCTTGTCGCGGTCCACGTAGATGCGCATCGACGGCAGGCGCTCGCCGAACACGCGCACCTCGGCCGCGCCCGGCAGCACCGACAGGCGGGTCTTGATATAGCGGTTGATGTAGTCCGAGGTCTGGATGGCCGAGTACGAGCCGGATTCGACCGCGATGTAGATGATGGGCTGGGAATCGGCCTCGACCTTGCCGATGATGGGCTCGTCGATCTCGTCGGGCAGGAAGCGGCGCGCCCGCGATACCTTGTCGCGCACTTCGGCGGCCGCGGCGTCCGGATCGCGCGAGAGGCTGAACTTGATGTTGATCAGGCTGCGCTCGGAGCGGCTGCGCGAGGTCATCACGTCCACGCCCTCGATGCCCGCCAGCTGGTCTTCCAGGGGCTTGGTGACCTGCGACTCGATCACCTCGGGCGAGGCGCCCTTGTAGGTGGTGTCGACCGAGACGATGGGCTCGTCGATCTTGGGATATTCGCGCACACTCAGGCGCGTATACGAAATAAGGCCGATCAGGACGATGATCAGCGAGAGCACCGACGCGAAGACCGGCCGGCGGATGCAGATTTCCGAGAGCACCATGGCGCGCCCCGCCTACGAACCGTTGGCGATGATCGTGACCGGCGCGCCATCGGTCAGGCGCTGCAGGCCGGCCACCACCACCTCGTCGCCGGCGCCCACGCCGGTTAGCAGCTCGACCCGGCCTTCGCGCCGCTCGCCCACCGTCACCTCGACCCGCTGCGCCACGCCATCGCGCACGCGGAACACATACTGGGTCTGGCCCGACGGCGACAACGCCGCCTCGGGCACCGCCAGCGCCTTTTCCTGGCCGAACAGCAGCTGCACGCGCGCGAACATGCCCGGACGCAGCACGCTGTCGGGGTTGGCCACGGTGGCGCGCAGCAGGATCGAGCGGCCGCCCGCGTCGACCAGCGGGCTGACGGCGTACACCACGCCCTGGCGCTGCTCGCCGGGCAGGGCATCGAGCCGCACGCTGAGCATCTGGCCCACGCCCACCTTGCTGAAATACATCTCGGGCACGCGGAAATCGACCTTGAGCGGATCGATCGCCTCCAGCGGCGCGAGGTCCTGCCCCTGGTTGACGTAGTCGCCCACGGACACGTCGCGCAGTCCCACGATGCCGGCAAACGGCGCGCGTATCGTCATCTTGTCCAGCCGGGCCTGGGCCAGCGCGGCCGCGGCCTGCTGCACCTTCAGCGAGCTGGCCGCCTCGTCGCGCGCCTGCTGGCTGACAAAGCCGCGGCCCTGCAGGTCCTGGGCGCGCCGGAACTGGCTTTGCGCCAGCGCCAGGTTGGCGCGCGCCTGGTCCAGCTCGGCGCGCGGCACCGAGTCGTCCAGCCGCACCAGGGTCTGCCCGGCCCGCACCGCCTCGCCTTCCTTGAAATCGATGTGCTGGATGCGGCCCGCCACTTCGGGGCGCAGCACCACCGACTCGTCAGAGCGCAGGCTGCCCACGGCGGCGATCCCGCGCGCGAACGGCGTCTCCACCACCTTGGCGGTTTCGACCCGGACGGCCGCCGGCGTCACGCCGGGCTGGGCCAGCGGCGTCACCGGCGCGCCGGAATTGGAGAGCCAGCGCGGCACATAGAGGCCCAGGGCAGCCCCCGCGGCCAGCCCGGCGGCGACTGCGGCAATCAATGCGGCTTTCTTCATGCGAAAACGTGGCAAGGCCGCACCGACCGGGCGATGCGGCAGCAAATTGGGAAGTCTGGCACTGTAGCACCCGCGTTTACATCTTGGCACAGCACTACCCTGCAGTTTCGCGGAATTCGGACCCGCCGTGCCATGCAATGCCGCCCGTTTAGGGATATCCCTGGTGCGCTAGCGGCCCCGCGCGGCCTCCACCCCCTGGTTGGCCAGGGCGTCGGCGCGCTCGTTGCCCGGATCGCCGGCGTGCCCGCGCACCCAGCGCCACTGCACCTGGTGCCGGCCGACCTGCTCGTCCAGGGCCTGCCACAGCTCGACGTTCTTGACCGGTTTCTTGTCGGCCGTGCGCCAGCCGCGCCGCTTCCAGTTCGCCAGCCATTCCGTCATGCCTTTCATGACATATTGGGAATCGGTGTGGATGGTGACGCGGCACGGCCGTTTCAGCGCCCGCAGGCCCTCGATGACGGCCATCAGCTCCATGCGGTTGTTGGTGGTCTGGCGTTCGCCGCCGTGCATGGTTTTCTCGTGCTGGCCGGCGCGCATCAGCACGCCCCATCCGCCCGGGCCGGGATTGCCCTTGCATGCGCCGTCGGTCCACATTTCCACCTGCTGGCCGTCGCCGCTACCTTCTAGATTCTGCATAGTGTCCGTATCGGGGCGCGCCGGATCGGCCCGGCGCGCCGGAATGAAAGTACGGCATTATCACCGGCCCGGATCGTCGGCCTGGCGATTGACCGCCACCGAGGCGGCCTGGGCGCGCTTGCGGCGCGTCTTCCAGGCCGGGCCGATCAGGCGCATGGCGGCGACCTTCTTGGTGGCGGTCACCACGTACACGGCGCCGCCCAGGCCCCACCAGCGCTGGCCGTAGCGCTCCATGAAGCGCCAGCGGCGCAGCCACTTGTCGGTGCGGCAGGCGGGCGCGTAGCAGCCGAACCGCCCGCGCTCGACCTCGAACGACAGCAGCTTGAACCAGTCCTTCAGGCGCGGCAGCGCGACCTGCGCCGACAGGGGCAGCGGCAGCCAGGCCTCCATGCCGGGCATGAGATTGCGCGCCCCCCACAGGCTCCAGGGGTTGAAGCCGGAAATCACCACCCGCCCTTCGGGCACCAGCACGCGCTCGACCTCGCGCAGCACCAGATGGGGCGCCTCGGCGCATTCGAAGGCGTGCGGCAGCACCAGCAGATCCACGCTCTGCGACTCGAACGGCAGCGCCTCGGGCGCGGCCGCCACGCAGGCCTGCCAGCCTTGCGCCAGCTCGGGCGGCGGCACGCCGGCCCCCACCCAGGCCTTGAACGGCATGCGGTTGGCGCGCAGCAGGTTGGGCTCGGCCAGCCCCACCTGCCAAGCGTAATATCCGAAGATGTCAGCCACCGCCTCGTCGAACTGGGCCTGCTCCCAGGCCAGGACGTACTGCCCCGGCGGCGTCTGGAACCATTCGGCCAGTTCTACAATCGGCGGAGTTTCTTCTGCCACGCTGTCGATCCCTTTCCAATATGCAAACCGCGCCCCCCCTGTCCGCCGTCGTGCCCTTGCCGGCCTTTTCCGATAACTATATCTGGGCCCTGGCCCATGAGGGCCAGGCCGCCGTGGTCGATCCCGGCGACGCCGCGCCGGTGCTGCGCTGGCTGCGCGCAACCGGCGCCACGCTGCGCGCCATTCTACTCACGCATCATCACCCCGACCACGTGGGCGGCGTGCTGGAATTGGTGCAGGCCACCGGCGCGACGGTGTACGGCCCGGCCGGCGAAACCCTGCCGCACTGCGACGTGCGGCTGGCCGAGGGCGACCGCGTGACGCTGCCCGAACTGGCGCTGGCGCTGGAGGTCCTGGACGTGCCCGGCCACACGGCCGGCCACATCGCCTACACCGGCCGCGCGGCCGGCGTCGAGCGCGTGCTTTTCTGTGGCGACACCCTGTTTGCCGGCGGCTGTGGCCGGCTGTTCGAGGGAACCCCGGCGCAAATGCTTGATTCATTGGAGAAATTATCTGCCTTACCGGCAGATACACAGGTTTGCTGTGCGCACGAGTACACTCTAGCGAACTTGCGCTGGGCGCTGGCGGTCGAACCCGCCAACCGCACCCTGCAACAGTGGTACCAGCGGGCCCAGGAGCTGCGCAACGAAGGGACGCCCACCTTGCCGTCGACGATCGGCCAGGAGCGCGAGACCAATCCTTTCCTGCGCACACCGCATGCCGCCGTTGCTCACGCTGCTGCTGTCTGGTCCGGACGTTCCCTGGCAACGCCCGTGGAAGTCTTTGCGGCTTTGCGCCAATGGAAGAACAATTTCAAGTGATCCACCGCCCATGAGATTTCTCCGCCTCCTGCTACCCCTGTTCCTCGCCGTACTTGCCGGCTGCGCCGGCACCGCAAAACAGAACCAGGCCGCCGGTCCCTCCAGCAACCGCTACATCGCCCAAGACACCTCCCGCACCGTCGATCTCACCAGCCCCCCCAGCGACGCCTGGGACCGCATCCGCCGCGGCTTCGCCATCCCCAACCTGAACACCGACCTGGCCCAGGAGTGGACCGACTACTACGCGTCGCACCCCGAGTCGGTGCAGCGCATGGCCGAGCGGGCCGGCAAGTACCTGTACTTCATCGTCGACGAAATCAACCGCCGCGGCCTGCCCACCGAGCTGGCGCTGCTGCCCTTCGTCGAAAGCGCCTACAACCCCACCGCCCTGTCGCGCTCGCAAGCCTCGGGCCTGTGGCAGTTCATTCCCACCACCGGCCAGCATTTCAACCTCAAGCAGGACTGGTGGCGCGACGAGCGCCGCGACCCGATCGCCTCGACCTACGCCGCGCTCGACTACCTGGAAAAGCTGTTCGAGATGCAGGGCGACTGGTACCTGGCGCTGGCCTCGTACAACTGGGGCGAGGGCTCGGTGCAACGCGCCATGGCCAAGAACGAGGCGGCCGGCCTGGGCACCGACTACCTGTCGCTGAACATGCCCGACGAGACCCGCAACTACGTGCCCAAGCTGCAGGCCATCAAGAACATCATCGCCAACCCGCGCAAGTTCGCGGTGGTATTGCCGCCGGTCGAGAACACCCCGTATTTCGTCGCGGTGCAGAAGAACCGCGACATCGACATCGAGCTGGCGGCCAGGCTGGCCGAAATGCCGCTGGACGAATTCAAGGCGCTCAACCCCGCGTTCAACCGTCCCCTGATCCGCGGCGAGCATGCCCCCACCCTGCTGCTGCCGGCCGACCGGGCCGACCGCTTCAACGCCAACCTGCAGAACTACAAGGGCGACCTCAGTTCCTGGAAGGTCTACCATACGCGCCGCGGCGAAAGCTATGCCGCCATCGCCAAGCGCTTCGGCATCAGCGAGGCCAAGCTGCGCGCCAGCAACGACATCGGCTCGAAACGGAAGGTGGCCGCCGGCCAGGCGCTGCTGATCCCGGGCGTGCCCAGCGGAGACGGCGCCGCCAATATCCAGCTGGCGTCGCTGTCGCCGCCGGTGGGCGCGCTGGACAACGTGGGCGAACCGCGCGCCGCTGCGGCGCCGCGCGGCAAGGCGCCGGCGCGCGTGGCCAGCGCGCGCCCCAACGTGCGCACCCACAAGGTCAGCTCGGGCGACACCCTGTTCGGCCTGGCGCGCAAATACGGCACCTCGGTCGGTGCGCTGCGCGCCCTGAACAACCTCAAGGGCAACAACCTGAAGCTGGGCTCGCAATTGCGCATCCCGGGCACCGGCACGCGCGGCTGACCAGGCGCGCCGGCCCCGCGCCGGCGCCCGTCCGCCAAGCCGCTAAAATTCCTACAATAGCGGCCTTTCCGCAAGGCAATCAAAGGACATCAACATGGGCTTTCTCGCCGGCAAGCGCATCCTCATGACCGGGGTGCTTTCCAACCGATCCATCGCCTACGGCATCGCGCGCGCCTGCCGCGACCAGGGCGCCGACCTGGCGTTCACCTACGTGGGCGACCGCTTCAAGGAACGCATCACCGAATTCGCCGCCTCGTTCGGCAGCGACATCGTGCTGCCCTGCGACGTGGCCGAGGACAGCCAGATCGACGCCGCCTTCGCCGAACTGGGCAAGCGCTGGGACGGCCTGGACGGCCTGGTGCACGCCATCGGCTTCGCGCCGCGCGAAGCGATCGCCGGCGACTTCCTCGACGGCCTGTCGCGCGAGAACTTTCGTATCGCGCACGATATCTCGGCCTACAGCTTCCCAGCCATGGCCAAGGCGGCGCTGCCGCTGATGGAAGGCCGCAAGGGCTCGGTCCTGACCCTGAGCTACCTGGGCTCCGAGCGCGTGGTCGCCAACTACAACACCATGGGCCTGGCCAAGGCCTCGCTGGAAGCCAGCGTGCGCTACCTGGCCACCGCCCTCGGCCCGCGCGGCATCCGCGCCAACGCCATCTCGGCCGGCCCCATCAAGACGCTGGCCGCCAGCGGCATCAAGGACTTCTCGTCGATCCTGAAGTTCGTCGAAGCCAACGCCCCGCTGCGCCGCAACGTCACCATCGAAGACGTCGGCAACGTCGCCGCCTTCATGCTGTCCGACCTCGCCGCCGGCATCACCGGCGAAATCACCCACGTCGACGCCGGCTTCTCGACCGTCGTCCCGGGAATGGAAAACTGATCCCTCCGGTGCCTGTCCCCGTAGGGGGACTGGCACCGGCCAAATCCGACCTCCGGTGCCTGTCCCCGCAGGGAGGGTGCCTGTCCCCGCCGGGACAGGCACACTGCTGTACGCCATCGACGCTTGACGGCCAAGACGGTATCTGTCCCCCCTACTCCACCACGATCGTCGACACCTGGATGTCGGTGGCGGTCATGAGTTTGTGCAGGGGGCACTTGTCGGCCACCTTGAGCAGTTCGTCGATCTGCGCGTCGTCCAGGTCGCCATGCAGTTTCAGCTTGGCGGTCAGGCGGTAGATGCCCTTGCGCTCTTCGCTGGCGTCGCGCACCACATCCACGTCCACCGCTTGCAGCGGCAGTCCCTTGCGCTGGGCGTACACCATCAGCGTCAACGCCTTGCAGCCGCCCAGCGCGGTGTCGAAATAGTCGTGCGGGTCCGGCCCTTCGCCCTGCGGTTGCGGCATGGCCAGCGGCAGTTCGTGGCCTTCGGCGGTGGCGGTGTACTGCAGTCCGCCGGGGGTGTTGGCGCGCACTTGGATCGTCATGGGATGTCTCCGTTCAGGCGCGGCCCCGCTGGCTGCGCGTCCAGGTTTTGTACCATGGGCGCCGCCTGACAACCGGCTGAACTATTTGGCAGACCGCCAGTCAGACGGTAATTCCACGCAAGACACAGGAGTCCACATTGAGCGCCCGTCAATTACTCGATCAGTTGTTGCAGTCCGGCCAGAGCCTGATGCAGGGCGCCGGCGCGCAAGCGCAGCAGGCCACCCAGGGCGGCAAGGGTACGTTCCTGGCCGGCCTGGGCGGCGGCGCGCTGGGCGCGGGCGCCCTGGGCCTGCTGCTGGGCAGCAAGAAGGCCCGCAAGATCGGCGGCAAGGTCGCCATGTACGGCGGCATGGCGGCGCTGGGCGCACTGGCCTATCGCGCCTACGACCAGTACCAGCGCAACCAGGCCGGCGGCGCGGCTGCCCCGGCGCCGCAGACCCTGGACCGCCTGCCGCCCGCCCAGGCCGAGCAGCACAGCAACGCCGTGCTGGTGGCCATGATAGGCGCGGCCAAGGCCGACGGCCACATCGGCCCCGACGAGCGCCAGTTGCTCGAAACCGAACTGGCCAAGCTGTCCGGCGACGCCGGCGACCGTGCCTGGCTGGAGGCCGAACTGGCCCGCCCGCTCGACCCGGCCGTCATCGCCCAGCAGGCGCGCACGCCGGAAATGGGGGCCGAAATGTACCTGGCCAGCCTGCTGGTGGCCGACGAGCAGAGCTTCATGGAACGCGCCTACCTGGACGAGCTGGCGCGCCAGCTCAAGCTGCCCGCCGAACTCAAGCAGCAGCTCGAGGCGCAGGTACCGGCCGCGGCCTGAGCCTTCAGTCGGCGCGCAGCCCCATGCGCGCCGTCAAGGCGGCGAAGCGGGCGATGTCGGCCTGCACCAGCGCCTCGAAGCGTTCCGGGCCTTCGCTGACCGGGTTGAAGCCCAGCGATTCGAGCTCCCGGCGCATGGCGGGTTCGGCCACGATGGCCGACAGCGCCTCGTACAGGCGCTGGATCACCGCCGGCGGCGTGCCGGCCGGCGCCAGCAGGCCATGCCACTGGTCCAGCTCATAGCCCGGCGCGCCCTGCTCGGCCACGGTGGGCACGTCCGGCAGCAGCGGCGAGCGCTGCGCCGAGGTCACCGCCAGCGCGCGCAACTTGCCCGCATGGATGAACGGCGCCGCGCTGGACGCGGTCACGATGCCCAGCGGCACCTGCCGCGACAGCACGTCCGTCAGCGCCGGGCCGCAACCTCGATACGGCACGTGCTGCAACCAGGCGCCGCTGGCCTGGCGCAGCATTTCGCCGGCCAGGTGCTGCGGCGTGCCGTTGCCGCACGAGGCGAACGCCAGCGTGCGGCTCTGCGTGTCCGCCTGGCGCAGCCGCTCCGGCAGGCCGGCATCGCCGGCCGGCTCGGCGGTCACGATCACCGAGGGCACATATGCGACGTTGATCACCGCCGTGAAATCGCGCGTGGGCGAGAAATCCAGGTTGCGGAACACCCCGGGGTTGACGGCGAACGAGCTGTTGACCATCAGCAGCGTATAGCCGTCGGGCCGCGCCTCGGCCACGGCGCGCGCGCCGATATTGCCGCTGGCGCCCGGACGGTTTTCCACCACCACCGGCTGGCCCAGCCGCTGCTGCATGGCGGCGCCCAGCTTGCGGGCCAGCAGGTCGGTGCCACCGCCGGGCGGGAAGGTCACGACAATGGTGATGGCGTGGTCGGGATAGGTGGCCGGCGCTTGCGCCGCGGCCGCGCCGGCGCCGAGCAGGCAGCCGGCCAACAGGATCGAGACTCGTGATTTCATGGTCGTCATGGGTGCAACGGGTCGCAACGCCCCGCATGGCGGGGCGCCGTGGTTGAGAAAACGGAACAGGAAAGGGCCGCGGCCCCGGGAACTGGCTAGCTGTCCAGGCCGATATCCAGCACCCGGGCGCTATGGGTCAGCCAGCCGATCGCCATCAGGTCCACCCCGGTGGCGGCCACCGCCGGCGCGGTCTCGGGCGTGATGCGGCCCGATGCCTCGGTGACCGCGCGCCCGTCGACCAGCGCCACCGCTTCGCGCAAGGTGTCCAGGTCCATGTTGTCCAGCAGGACCACGTCCACGCCCAGGCGCAGCGCGACGCGCAATTGCTCCAGCGTGTCGACCTCGACCTCGATCTTGACCATGTGGCCGATGGCCGCCCGCGCGCGCTGCACGGCGGCGTCGATGCCGCCGGCGATCGCCACGTGGTTGTCCTTGATCAGCACGGCATCGTCCAGCCCGTAGCGGTGGTTGCTGCCGCCGCCCACGCGCACGGCGTATTTCTGCACCGCGCGCAGGCCCGGCATGGTCTTGCGGGTGCAGGTCACCTTGGTATGGCCGGCGCCGATGGCCGCCACGATGGACGCGGTGGCCGAGGCCACGCCGCTGAGGTGGCAGAGAAAATTCAGGGCCGTGCGCTCGGCCGTCAGCATGCCGCGCGCCGGGCCGCGGATCAGCGCGATCTCGGCGCCGGGCTGCAACTGCGCGCCGTCGGGCAGCAAGGCATGGAATTCGATTTCCGGGTCGACCAGGCGAAACGCCAGGCGCGCCAGGTCCAGCCCCGCCAGCACCCCGGCCTGGCGCGCCACCAGGCGGGTCTGCGCGCGCGCCTGCGCCGGCACGATGGCGTCGGTCGTGATGTCGCCGGCACGGCCCAGGTCCTCCAGCAGCGCCGCGCGCACCAGCGGCTCGAGCATGACCTGCGGCAAGGGAGCGGGCGCCGTACGGAGCGTCGGCGCGGCGTCGATGGCGAGAGGGGCCGCCTGCCCGATATTTATGCTCATAATGAGTATTTAAGGGTCAAAAAAATGGCCACAGGGGCTGTGTTTAATTATGCTATTCCTGAGCATAAAGCGCTGTCAAGCATTTTTCGCCCCCCGCCGCCTAGAATTGCCGCGCCAGCGGCAGTTTGCTGCCGGCGATGGCGCGCTCGAGCAGCACGTCGCGGCGGAACCGGAACAGCTTGGCCGGGCGCCCCGCCGCGCCGCTGGCCATGCCGCCGGTTTCCTCGACCAGTTCCTGCTGTTCGATGAGGCGGCGGAAGTTCTGCTTGTGCAGGCCGCGGCCGGCCAGGGCCTCGACGGCCATCTGCAGCTGCAGCAGCGTGAATTCGGGCGGCATCAGTTCGAACACCACCGGCCGGTACTTGATCTTGGCGCGCAGGCGCGCAATGCCGGTGGCCAGGATGCGGCGATGGTCGTGCCGCATCGACTGCCCCGCCACCGGCAGGCCCGAGGCGTCCGGGTGGCGCGACTCGGGCACCAGCCCGGCCTCGAACAGCAGCTCGTAGCGCTGCAGGACCATGTCCTCGTTCCAGCCCGCGCCATCCAGCCCGAAGGTCAGGGCGACGCGCTGGCGGCGCTGCGCCCGGGCCGCGGCGTCGGCGCCCGCCCCGGCCCAGGCCAGCAGGCGGGGCGCGATCTCGTCGGCGATGATGGCCGGCCGGCCGGCGCGCCAGTCTTCCCATGGAAAGTAGCGATACCAGTGCTGCCAGCCCACCTGCGCCACGCCGGTGGCGCCGGCCTCGCGCGTCAGGCCCAGGTAGCTGACCGAAATGACGCGCGCTCCGGCCTCGTTGGAACGGTCGCTGTCGGCAAAGGTGTAAAGCTGTTCGACATAGCCCAGCGGGTGATGCGTCTGGGTCTCCACCCAGGCGCGCAGGCCGGCCTGCAGCGAACGGTGCGCCAGTTCGAACGGGCCGGCCGGCAGCGCGCGGGCGTCCTCGGTGGTGAGCACGCGCGGCTCTCCTTGCGTCACCGCCACCAGGACGGCTACCAATTCGGCGGAAACGGATCTGTCGAGTGCGTCGGTCAAGGCGATGGGAATGGGATACGGGAGGCGTGGCGCCGCCACGGCGCAGGCGGCGGGCGACCGGAAGCGTCGCGCCCCGATTATAGGCGGCACAAGCTGCAACAGCCGCTTGCAAAACGCTTGGATACGGGCGGGCGCGCCGGCCTAAGATGGGATGTATGCAGAACCGGCTCGGCTCCTCGCGGCGCCTGTCCCCGCAGGAACCGGGTGCCTGTCCCGACCGGGGCTGGCATCCGCGGCGAGGTGTGCCTGTCCCCACTGGGACAGGCACACCGCTCTACGCCATGAACGGTTGACGGCCAAGACGGTATCTGTCTCAGCGGGGACAGGCACCCGATACAGCCCGCATGACTCGATGACGCACCTGTTTCTGGAGCAGCCATCATGACCAAGACCGCACGCGATTCCCAACCCGCAGACCCGCACGCGCAATCCTGGCCACACCGTCCGGTGAACGCGCGCAAGGGCACGGACGTCATGCCCATGCCCGAGGAAGCCCCCCAGGTGGCCGGCATGCCCCGGCGCGGCCGGGCCATTGCCGAACCCGGCGATCCCGGCGTCATTACGCCCGAAGACGATGTGCTCGACACCTCGCACTTGAGCAACCCGCAACGCTGACGCAAATTCGTGGCTGGATGCGGCGCCGCAGCGCGGCGCCGCCGTGCGCGCGCGCCGGCGACCGGCCATCCCCGGGGCACCGCGGCGGTGCTGCTGCGCACCAATATCCGGCGCGCAATCCCCCTTTTCGTGCTGCTTTAAAAAAACGGATCTGGTTGGTTCGTTTTAATTATTTTCGCGCGCCGCGCTTTTTTCCTAGAGTGCATTCCATGTTCCTGCAACCTTCCTATGGCGCGAAACATGGAAAAGAAAATCGTACTCGTCAAACCGTATTCCGCATATGAACGGGACAAGACGCCGGCCGAGAACGCCGACCTGACCCGTGTCGAAAAAGGCTCGCCGATGGGCGAGTACCTGCGGCGCTTCTGGCAGCCCGTGGCGCTATCCGAGGAACTGGGCGAACTGCCCACGGCGGTGCGCATGTTCGGCGAAGACCTGGTGCTGTTTCGCGCTCGCAACGGCAAGCCCGGCCTGCTCGAAAAGCACTGCAGCCACCGCGGCACGTCGCTGGAGTTCGGCATCTGCGAGGAAAACGGCCTGCGCTGCTGCTACCACGGCTGGCTGTTCGGCGTGGACGGGCAGATCCTCGAAACCCCGGGAGACCCGCCCGACTCGCAGCTGCGCTTCAATGTCTGCCACGGCGCGTATCCGCTGCATGAGTACCGGGGCATCATCTTCGGGTATTTCGGCCCGCCGGCGGACAAGCCCGAGTTCCCGGTCTACGACACGTACGACATCCCCGGCGACCGCCTGGTGCCCTACTGTATTACGTACCCGTGCAACTGGCTGCAGGTCCACGAAAACGTGATGGACCCGGCGCACGCCGTGTTCCTGCATACGCGCATCAGCTTCACGCAATTCGCCGAGGCCTGGGGCGAGCTGCCCGAAATGGACTTCGTGCCCACGCCCACCGGCATGATCTACGTCACGTCGCGCCGCTGGGAAGACAAGGTGTGGGTGCGCTCCAACGACATCGTGCTGCCCAACCTGGCGCAGGTCGGCCACATCTGGGAAGACGGGCTGACGCCCAAGGAATTCGCCCGCGTGGCGATCACGCGCTGGACCACGCCGATCGACGACCACACCTGCCGCATCATAGGCTGGCGCCACATGCACCCGGATGCCGACCCGCGCGGCCTGGCCGACGAAAGCCTGTGCGGCGTGGAGACGGTGGATTTCTTCGGCCAGAACGGCGAGCGGCCCTACGCCGACCGCCAGCGCATGCCGGGCGATTACGACGCGCAGATTTCGCAGCGCCCGATCGCCGTGCACGCGATGGAAAACCTCACCCGCTGCGACCGCGGCGTGGCCATGCTGCGGCAGCTGCTGCGGCGCGAGTCGCGCAAGATCGCCAACGGCGAGGCGCCCGCCATCTCGCCGCTGCGCGCCAACGGCGCCACGCCCACCTACGCCCACGACACGGTGGTCAGCATCCCGCCCGCCGACACCGACGACGCGGCCTGCGTGCGCGAGATCGGCAAGGCCATCACCGCCATCGTCGTCAAGGGCGACCACCACGAACAGGCCGATCGCCCGGAACAGGTGCGCGAACGCATCCGCGCCTACGCCGCCGAACAGGCCAGCACCGCCACCTCCGAATGAGGGCCGGCCGCCACGGCGGCCCTCGCATCCCTTCGTCACCCACTACAGGACACCCAAGATGAGCTCACCCGTACATCCCGGCAAAGTGGCATGGACCGGCGACAACCCCGGCATCTACCTGAAGGAGCAGGACGACGGTCCATGGACCGGCCTGGCGACGTATTTCCACATCAATTATTCGCCCTATGGCATGGGCCGCGGCGTGCTGTTGCTGGAGCAGCCCGATATCGCCGCGACCCTGCCGCAGGCCTGCAATGTCTGCATCACCGACAACGAGCCGCTGGCGCGCTATCTGATGAAGGAGTTCTTCGCGCGCTTCAATTCATTCCGCGTCTCGGCCGGCACCGAGGCGATCAGCTACCTGCCGCTGACCGAGGCGCGCTCGGCCGGCGATACGCGCTCGCGCTACCAGGAGATCCTGCGCTCGCGCGATATCGAAGTGGTGCTGACCTGGGACGGCCTGACCGAGCCCTACGCGGTGGACATGCCGCCCGAGAAAGGACCCACCGGCCGCCATGAGATGTACAGCCTGTTCATCGACGCGACCGACGCCAGCATCACCCTCAACGGCAAGCCGCTGCGCGGCCGCGTCACCACGCGCAACTTCGACGGCGGCAAGAAGAGCTCCGCATTCCTGGCGTTCTCGGAATCGTGGATGGAGACGCCGTCCGACGGCACCGACAAAAGGACCACATGATGACCGAGTTCCTGCAGTACCTCGTCTCGGGCCTGGTGGTGGGCTGCATCTACGGCCTGGTCGCCATCGGCTTTACCGCCGTCTACAACGTGACCAACATCGTCAATTTCGCGCAGGGCGAGGCCTCGATGCTGGGCGCGCTGGCAACCGCCTCGATGCTGGCGGCCGGCGTTCCCCTGCCGCTGGCCGTGGTCGCCTGCGTGCTGCTGGTCGGCGCGCTGGGCGTGGTGCTGGAGCGCTTTGCGCTGCGCCCGGTGGGCAGCCACGCGATCCGCGGCATCATCATCACCATAGGCATCAGCGTGGTACTGCAGGGACTCGCCGTGGTGACCTGGGGCACCGACGCCCAGTCGCTGCCCGCCTTCTCCGGCTCGACGCCGATCAGCGTGTACGGCGTGTCGATGCAGCCCCAGGCATTCTGGGTGCTGGGCACCAGCGTGGTGCTGATGGCGGTGCTGTACGTCTTTCTCACCCGCACGTACCTGGGCCGCAGCTTCCGCGCCTGTGCGATGAATCCGCAGGCCGCGGCGCTGATGGGCATTCCCTCGTCGGTGATGCGCGGCCTGGGCTTCTTCCTGTCGGGCGCGGTCGGCGCCATCGCCGGCATCATCATCGCGCCCATCGCGCTGATGCAGTACGACAGCGGCGCGGCGCTGGGCATCAAGGGCTTCGTCGCCTGCATCATGGGCGGCTTCGGCAACCCGGTGGGCGCGGCCGCCGGCGGCCTGCTGCTGGGGCTGCTGGAGGCCTTCTCGGCCGGCTACATCAGTTCGGGGTTCAAGAACGCCATCGCGTTCGTCCTGCTGCTGGCCTTCCTGCTGGTGCGCCCCGGCGGACTGTTCGGCGAATTCGACAAGGTGAAGCGATGAAGAAACTTCCACTGGTGCTCACGCTGGCCCTGCTGGCCGCGGTCTACTCCACCGGCAACGCCTATCTGATCAACCTGTTCGTCGTCTGTGCGATCTATGCGCTGCCGGCCATCGGCCTGTCGCTGCTGGTCGGGCATTGCGGACAGATCTCGCTGGGACACGCCGCCTTCGTGGGCATAGGCGCCTACGCCGCGGCCATCGCCTCGCAGCGCTGGGACATGGATCCATGGCTGGCCGTGCTGTTCGCCGCGGCGCTGGCGTGCGCGGCAGCATGGGCGGTGGGCAAGCTGGTGTTCCGGCTGCGCGGCCACCACCTGGCCATGGCGACGCTGGCGCTGGGCATGATCGTCCACACCGTGCTGGTCGAATGGCACGACGTCACCGGCGGCCCCGACGGCATCAGCGTGGCGGGCGTGCTCAAGGTGGGCAGCCTGGAACTGGCCTCGGACCCGGCCTTTTTCGTGCTGGGCTGGCTGGCCGTCATCGTCGCGCTGATCCTGGCCGACAACCTGATCCGCTCGCCCTTCGGGCTGGCCCTGCGCGTGGTGGGCGAAAGCGAGCTGGTGGCCGGTTCCATCGGCATCGCGCCGGCGCGCGTCAAGCAGCTCATCATGATGGCCAGCGGGGCGCTGGCCGGACTGTCGGGGGGCCTCTACACATTCTGGATGGGCTACATCAGTCCGGATCCGTTCAACGTGGCGCTGTCGATCAAGCTGCTGCTGATCGTGGCCCTGAGCGGCTTCACCGGCACCTGGCGCACGCTGGTCGGCGTGTTCTTCGTGGTGCTGGTCAGCGAGGGCATGAAATCGTTCGGCCACCTGGACGTCATCCTGTACGGCCTGCTGCTGATCCTGACCATGCTGTTCCCGGTGCAAAGGCTGGGCAACGCGCTGCGCCACCTGCTCGCCCGCCGGGCCAACCGCGCCAAGGCGCCCGTCATCAAGGCCAATGTCCTATGAATAGCTCCGCAATCATGCTGGACGTCCAGCGCGTGGGTATCCGGTTCGGCGGGCTGCAGGCCCTGGACGATGTGTCGTTCCAGGTCCGCCGCGGCGAAATCCTCGCCCTGATCGGCCCCAATGGCGCCGGCAAGTCGACCCTGCTGAACATCGTCTCGGGCGCGCTTGCGCCCGGCCAGGGCAAGGTCTGTTTCGAGAACGAGGACGTGACCGGCCTGCCCGCTCACGAGGTGAACGTGCGCGGCCTGGCGCGCACTTTCCAGGCCGCCGAGATCCTGACCGCGCTGACGGTGCGCGAGAACGTCATGGCCGCCGGCGTGCGGCGCAGCGGCAGCGGCTTTCTGGCCGGGCTGGCCGGCCTGGGCTGGAAGACGGGCACGGCGCAGACGCTGTCCGAGCAGGCCATGATGCATCTGAAGACGGTCGGCATGGCGGCGCTGGCCGATACCTCGGCCGCCCAGCTGACGGCCGGCCAGCAACGACTGCTGGCCGCCGCGCGCGCCCTGGCCTCGGGCGCGCGGCTGCTGTACCTGGACGAGCCCGGTGCGGGCCTGAACAGCGTCGAGAAGGACATGCTGGCGGGCGCGATCGAGCAGATCCGCGCCAACGGCGCCACGGTAGTTTTCGTCGAGCATGATCTCGCCTTCGTGGGCCGGCTGGCCGACCGCATCGTGGTCCTGAACCATGGCCGCATCCTGGCGCAGGGCGAAGCGGCGGCGGTACGCGCCGATCCCGCCGTCATCGCCGCCTACCTCGGCAACACGGAGATCCGCCCGGGCCTGCGCCCCGAGGCCGCCAACGCCGAGGCCGCCACGGTGCTGGAGATCGACCGGCTGTCGGTGCGCTATGGCGCGCTGCAGGCGCTGTCCGATGTATCGCTGCAGGTACGCCAGGGCGAGATCGTGTCGCTGATCGGCGCCAACGGCGCCGGCAAGTCGACCCTGCTCAAGGCGGTGGCCGGGCTGCTGCGCCCGCAGGCGGGCCGGATCGCCTTTCGCGGCGCGGACCTGGCCGGCGTGCCGGCCGAGGCCCGCACCGGCGCCGGCATCGCGCTGGCGCCGGAGGGGCGCTCGCTGTTTCCCAGCCTCACGGTGCGGGAGAACCTGATGATGGGCCACTACGCCTGCGTGCGCCGCGGCGGCGTCATGCAGCTGCTGGCGCCGCGGCGCGAGACCGTGGCGGCGATGAACCAGGTCATGGAGGAAATCACCGCGCTGTTTCCGCGCCTGGCCGAGCGCATGCACCAGCAGGCCGGCACGCTGTCCGGCGGCGAGGGCCAGATGCTGGCGATCGGACGCGCGCTCATGAGCCGCCCGCAGCTGCTGATGCTGGACGAGCCGTCGTTCGGCCTGGCGCCGCAGATCGCGCGCGAAATCCTCGAATCGCTGCCGCGCCTGACCGAGCGCGGCCTGACGGTGCTGCTGATCGAACAGAACGCGCGCGCCGCGCTGCAAGTGTCCGACCGCGGCTATGTGCTGGTCAACGGCCGGCTGGTGGCGCAGGACACCAGCGCCAGCCTGCTGGCGCGCAGCGACATCGGCGAGGCCTTCCTGGGCTGGGAAGGCGCCGACACCCCGACCCGGAGGCAGGCATGAATTCCCTCGACACCCTCGATCCGCGCGACGCGGCCGCCTGGCGCGCCGTGACGGCGGTGCGCCCCGTGCTGGCGGGGCTGCTGCCGGCGCGCGAGGCCTTCGCGTACCCGCAGCGCACGCTGCTGCACGCCGGCCCGCCCTTGCCCGGCGACGGCGAGATCCCGTGGCCCATGCTCAACTCCATCGTCAACGCGGCGCTGTACGAAGGCTGGGCCGTCGACCGGGCCGACGCGCTGTACGGCGTGCGCACCGGCGCCATCCGGCTGGCGCCGGCGCAGGACCACCGCTGCGTCGTGCCGCTGGCGGCCATCCTGTCGCCCAGCCAGCACGTGCAGGTGGTGCGCGACGCGGCGGGCCGCGCCGCGCCCTGCCATGCCGCGCTCAACGGCGGCAACCGATGGCCGATCCGGCTGGGCCGCCCGGAGACGGAAGTGGCCGAACACCTGCGCTGGCTCAACGGGCCCTTTGCCGAGCAGCTGAGGGCCGGCTGCGAGGCCGGCATCGACCTGGTCGAACTGGCCGACCAGGCCCTTGCCGCGGGCGACGACTGCCATGGACGCACCCTGGCCGGCACGCAGGCGCTGGCGGCCAGCCTGCGCGCGCTCGGCCATGCGCCCGAGGACGGCGCGGTGGCGGACTACCTGGCGCAATCGCCGGGCTTTTTCCTCAACCTCTGGATGGCCGCGTCCAAATGCATGCTGTCGGCGGCCGAAGGCATGGCCGGCAGCAGCCTGGTGACCGCGATGGGCGGCAATGGACGCGAGGCCGGCATCCAGCTGGCCGCGCTGCCGGGACGCTGGTTCAGCCGGCGTTGCGGCGCGCCGCGCGGCGCGCTGGAGCCCGGCCTGTCCGGCGCGCAGCCCTTGCCGGCCATCGGCGACAGCGCCGTGGTCGAGGCCCTGGGCCTGGGCGCCATGGCGATGGCGCATTCACCGGCGCAGCAACAGGCCCTGGGCGCCTACATGCCCGAGCCGGCCGCCGCGCTGGGCGCCGCCCTGCTCGGCCCGGCCCACCCCGCATTCGAACGCAGCCATCCCCGCATGGGGCTGGCTGCGCGCGCCGTCGCCGCCACCGGCAAGGCGCCGGTGGTGGCGCTGGGCATGCTCGACAGCCTGGGCACGGCCGGGCGCATCGGCGGCGGTATCTGGACGGCCGACCCCGGCCTGTTCGCTCACGCACTCGAATTCATGGCGCAGCACCAACAAGGGGAATCACAATGAAACTGTGGAAAATCATGGCGGTCGCGGCGCTGGCCGCCGGCCCCGCGCACGTCGCGCTGGGCCAGGACATCAAGATCGGCGCGCTGCTCGAAACCTCGGGCGCCATCGCCTCGCTGGGGCAGCCCACGCTGGAAGGCGCCCAGCTGGCCATCGACCAGGCCAACGCCGCGGGCGGCATACAGGGCCGCAAGATCGTGCTGGTCAACGTCAACAGCGAAAGCGACAACACCAAGACCGTCTCCGGCGCGCGCCGGCTGCTGTCGCAGGAAAAGGTGTCCGCCGTCATCGGCCCGGTAAGCTCGGGCTCCAATTTCGCCGTGGCCGACGTCATCGAGCGCGCCAAGGTGCCGATGATCGCCAACGGCGCCAGCCGCGGCATCGTGCTGCCGCCCGAGAAGCGGCGCTATACCTTCATCGCGCCGCTGACCGACGAGATCGTGCAGACAGTGATGCTGCGCGACATGCAGGCGCGCCACATCACCAAAGTGGCGATGCTGCACTCGGACGTCGCGTTCGGCACCAACGGCCGCGATACGCTCAACCGCCTGGCGGCCCAATACGGCGTGCAGGTGGTGGCCACCGAGACCTTCGGCCACGCCGATACCGACATGACGCCGCAGTTGACCAAGCTGCGCGGCAGCCCGGCCCAGGCCATCGTGATCTGGGCCACCGGCCCCGGCCTGGCCATCGCCACCCGCAACCATCGCGCGCTGGCCATCGATACGCCGCTTTACCTTACCCACGCCGCCAACGACTTCAACTACCTGCGGCTGGCCGGGGAGGCCGCCAACGACATCCTGCTGCCATCGTCCAAGCTGTACGTCGCCGGGTCGTTGCCGTCCGATGACGCGCAGAAGGCCGGGCTGCAATCGTTCGTGGCCGCCTACACCAAGAAATACGGCAAGCCGCCGGCCACGTTCTCGGGCAATGGCTACGACTCGGCCAACCTGCTGCTGCAGGCCATGCGCGCGGCCGGCAGCGACCCGGCGGCGCTGCGCGCGCAGCTGGAGAAAGGCGAGCGCTACGTGGGCGTGACCGCCATCTACGCCTACGGCCCCGAAGACCACTTCGGCGCCAAGGCGGAAAGCGTGCGCATGCTCACGGTCAGCAACGGCGCGTTCGAACTGGCCGCGGCGCCCTGAGCGCCGGCCGCCGGCTCAGTGGGCCTGGATGACGAGTTCGTCGACCAGCTCCGAGATGTGCTCCACGATCGCGGCGGCGGCGCGCGGATAGTGATAGCGGAACGAATACGCCGCCACGATATTGGGTTGACGCACATGCGATTCGAATGCGCGCGACACGATGCCGCCCATGCCCGGCAGGGCATTGGGCGGACAGAAATTCAGGAGCGAGAAGCCATGGCCGGCCGCCACCATGCCCAGCAGCATATTGATCGACAGCACCGAATGGGCAATGCGCGGAATCGCGCCGTTGGAGCTGAAGGCCGTCAGCATGTATTCGCGCGTGCGCGGCAGGTCGAGCAGGATCAGCGGCTCGGTGTTGAGGTCGCTGGTGGCCAGCGTTTCCTTGGCCGCCAGCGCATGGGACGCGGGCAGCACCACCTGCAGCGGCGCGGCGCGCAAGGCCACCAGCTTGATGCCGGACGGGATCTCGAAGTCGTACAGCACCGCGATGTCGAGCGTGCCCGTGCGCAGGCCCTCCAGCAGGTACTCGTGGTGGCCCTCGAACCAGGCCAGGCGCACGCCGGGCAGATGCTGTTGCACGCGCGTGAGCAAGGGGGGAATCACGAACGGCGCAAAGGTGGTGAGGCAGCCGACGCGCACCTGCCCGTGCAGTTCGCCGCGCCCTTGCAGGCTGCCCAGCCCCCAGGCTTCCTGGAGGATGCCGCGGCACTGCACGGCGAAGGCGCTGCCCTGCTCGGTGAGGATCAGCCCGCGCGCATGGCGGCGGCGAAACAGCTGTACGCCCAGCAGGGCTTCGAGATGCGCGATGGCGGTCGATACCGCGGGCGCCGACACATGCAATGCCTGCGCAGCCTGCTGCACGGACTCGCATTCGGCGGCCGCCAGGAAATACGACAACTGCCGCAACGAAAAATCGGGCGCGCGCAATGCCGTGTCCTGCGTGTGCGAAGCAGTCGAAGCCACGTTTCTTCCCCGTTGGATTTCCGGCTGCCGTCATGCGGCGCGTTCCGGAAAATTTGTTTGCCACAAGGTATAGAGGAAGCGCGGCCATGACTATTGGTATTGCCCCGATGCCATCGCCGCGCCTGCGCGTGCGCGTCCAGGCGTGCCTGGGCGATGCCGGCGGGCTGCGGCTGCCCGGCGTTGCGTTCATCGGCAGCGCCGGCCCGGGCCGGCGCGTCGCGGCGCTGGCCACGCAGGCGGCCGCGCCCGGCGCCGATATCGAGATCGATGCCGGCCAGGCCTGGACCGTGGCCGACGGACTGGACGAGCAATCGGCCTTGCTGCTGGCCGTGCTCTGGCCCAGCGCATGGATCGCGCTGGTGGAGATCGGCGGCCTGCGGGCTGGACAGCAGGTGCTGGTGCACGAAGCCGATACGCCGCTGGGCCTGCTGGCCACCGTGCTGGCGCGCCAGGCCGACGCCAGCGTGATCGCAGCCGCGCGCACCGCCGGCGGCATAGCCGCCGCCTTGCGGGCAGGCGCGGCCGAAGGCGTGCTGTACGGCGACCCGTGGCCCGAGCTGGCGCGCGAGCACGGCGGCGCCGACCTGGTCTTCGACCCCGGCGCGGGCCGTTACGCCGTCGCCTCGCTGCCCTGCGCACGGCGCCGCGCGCGCATGCTGGCGCTGGACATGCACGACGGCCCGGCCGGCCCGCCCATCGGCGCCGCGCAATTGCTGCGCCGGCAGACCAGCCTGGCCGCCGCCGGCTGGGACCTCGTGCGCGACGCGCCGGCGCTGCAACGCGCCTGCCGCGCGCTGCCGCCGCACTGGCCGCGCATCGCGGCGCTGCTGCCGCTGCGCCCGCTCTCCCTTTCCACCAGCCAGGAAGCCCTTCCATGACATCCCTGCATCGCGCGCCGCCGCTGTCGGCGCATACCACCCGCGCGGCCGTTCTCGACGGCCACGCCAGCGCCGAACTGCTGGAGCCCTGCCTGGCGGCGATCCGCGCCCACGAACCGGTGGTGCGCGCCTGGCGCGAGCTCGACGTCGACGCCGCCCGCGCGCAGGCGCGCCGCCTGGATACGCACGCCGCGCGCGGGCTGCTGGCCGGCGTACCCATCGCGGTCAAGGACATCTTCCTGACCGAGCAGTTTCCCACCCGCTATGGCTCGCCGATCTACGAGCATGGCATCGCCGGCACCGACGCCGATTGCGTGGCACGCGCGCGCGCCGCCGGCGCGCTGGTGCTGGGCAAGACAGTCACCACCGAGTTCGCCTATTTCACGCCCGGCCCCACCGCCAACCCGCGCGATCCCTCGCGCACCCCCGGCGGTTCGTCCAGCGGCTCGGCCGCCGCGGTGGCGGCCGGGATGGTGCCGCTGGCCTTCGGCTCGCAGACGGCCGGGTCGCTGATCCGGCCCGCCTCCTATTGCGGGGTGTTCGCCCTCAAGCCCACGCACGGACTGCACAGCCTGGCCGGCGCCAAGGCCATGGCGCCCTCGCTCGATACGCTGGGTTGGCTGGCGCGCGACGCCGGCGACCTGGAACTGATGCGCTGCGCGCTGGCCGGCGAGGACTACCGGCCGCTGCCGGACGCGCGGCCGGCCGCGCTGCGCCTGGGCATCTGCCTCACGCACGAATGGCATGCCATCGAACCCGACGGCGCCCAGGCGTTCGCGCATGCGCAAGTCCTGTGCACGGCGGCCGGCGCGCAGCTCGCCCCGCTGGTGCTGCCCGATGCGCTGCAAGGCCTGATGCAGGCCCAGCAGACCATCATGGCCTACGAAGCCGCGCGCAGCCTGGCCGCCGAATGGCGCGACGCGCGCGCCCGGCTGAGCCCGGCCATGCAGGCCCTGATCGAAGCCGGCTTGGGCTGCGACGCGCAGTCCTATGCGCAAGCGCTTGCGCTGGCCGCGCGCGGCCGCGCCCATCTCGAGCACGCCATGCGCGACCTGGACGCCGTGATCGCTCCGGCCGCCCCCGGCGAGGCGCCGCCAGGCCTGGCGCGCACCGGCGACCCCATCTTCAGCCGCGTCTGGACCCTGCTGGGCCTGCCCTGCGTCAACGTTCCCGGCCTGGCCGGCCCCCATGGCATGCCCATCGGCGTGCAACTGGTCGGCCGGCCGGGCGACGAACGCCGCCTGCTGGCCGTCGCCGCCGCCCTGCACCGCGTGTTCCATCCGACAGGAGCCCCACAATGAAACTCGTCGTCCGTGCCGTCACCCCCCTGACCGCCGAAATCCGCCACTTCGAGCTGGCCGCGCCCGACGGCGCCGCCCTGCCCGCCTACACCCCCGGCGCCCACCTGAGCGTGCATGTCGTGCTGCCCGACGGCACGCCCGCGCGGCGCGAATATTCGCTGCTGGGCGACGGCTCGGCCACCGCCAGCTACGAGATCGCCGTGCAATGCCGCGAGCCCGCGGCGGGGTCGGCCTGGATGCACCGGCTGGCCCCCGGCGACCGGATCGAGGCCGAGGCGCCCGTCAATGCCTTCGCGCTGGCGGCCGACGCCGCCGAGCACGTGCTGATCGCCGGCGGCATCGGCATCACCCCCATTCTCAGCATGGCGCGCCATCTGCGCGGCGCCGGCGCCGCGTTCACGCTGCATTACGCCGGCCGCGCCCGCGCCGCCATGGCCTTCGCCGAGGAAGCCGCGGCCATGGGCGCTGCCTGCCGCCTGTACCACGACGACGGCGCGCCGCTGCACGAGGCGCTGCCGAACATCCTGGCCGCGCCGGCGCCGGGCCGCCACCTGTATGTGTGCGGCCCGCGCGCACTGATCGCCGATACCGTGGACGGCGCGGCCGCGGCGGGCTGGCCGCCCGCCAGCGTGCACTACGAACTGTTCCAGGGCGCCCTGGCCCTGCGCGGCGACCAGCCCTTCGACCTGGTGCTGCGCCAGTCCGGCATCACCGTGAGCGTGCCGGCCGGCCAGACCATGCTCGACGCCTTGCTGCAGGCGGGCGTCGAACCCCTCTACGACTGCCGGCGCGGCGAATGCGGCATGTGCCTGACCCCGGTGCTGGAGGGCAAGCCGGACCACCGCGACCACTACCTGTCGCCGCGCGAGCGCGAGGCCGGCGACGCGGTGTGCGTATGCGTCTCGCGCGCCTGCGGCGCCAGCCTCACGCTGGACCTGTGAGCCGATCGCGCAGCCCTGTAAACTAGCGCGCACGGCGGCTGCGCGCTCCAGCGCCCGGGCCTGCATGAACGAGGTGTTTCGTGATTTTCATCTTCCGCGGCGATGAGCTGCTGGTGCGCGAAAGCGGTGTGGACCTGCCCGACGGCGATACCTGTGCGCAGGTGGGCGTGCGCTTCGAGCTGATGCAACAGATCTGGCTGACGCACGACCCGCAGCTGCGCACCACGCACGTGGCGCGCGATACCGTCGCGCCGCCCGGCTATGCCTTCCGCAAGCTGCGCGCGCTGCTGTCCGAGCTGGGCGAGCGGGCGCCGCTGGCCGGCCGGGCCTTCCAGATCGCCGAATGGGTGCGCACCCATCGCTACTGCGGCGTCTGCGCCACCCCCATGCAACATGCCCGGCACGAGCTGTGCCTGCAATGCCCCGCGTGCGGGCTGCACGCCTACCCCCGCGTCTCGCCGGCCATGATGGTGCTGATCAAGCGCGGCGAGCACATCCTGCTGGCTCGCCATGCGCGCTACGCCACGGCCCGATATACGGCGCTGGCCGGCTTCGTCGAAGCCGGCGAAAGCATCGAGGACGCGGTGCACCGCGAGGTGGAGGAGGAAGTCGGCCTGCGCGTGCGCGACCTGCGCTATTTCGGCAGCCAGTCCTGGCCTTTCCCCCATTCGCTGATGATTGCCTTCACGGCCGAATACGCGGGCGGCGACCTGCGCGTCCAGAAAGACGAGATCACCGAGGCGCGCTGGTTCGGCCCGGGCGAGCCCTTGCCGGACATCCCCATGCGCGAGTCCATCGCCGGCCGGCTGGTGCGGGCCAACCTGCCCCCCGGCATGGCGTCCGACTGAGCGCGGCCGCCGGCGGCGCCGGCCTCAACCGCGCGTATCGGCGCGAGCGATGCCCTGGATGGCCTGGGTGGCCAGCTGCGTGGCGACGCGCTGCCGGAAACCCGGGCTTTCGGTCTCGCGCGGCCGGTACCAGACGGTAATCCAGTTGAGAATGCCCAGGATGCCCTTGGCGGCGATCGAATGGTCGGCCTCGGCGAAGTGCCCGCTGGCCATGCCGTCGCGCACCACCTGGCTGAACAGGCCTTCGTAGACATCGCGCATGGCGATGACTTCGGCGAGCGCCTCGCGCTCCATGGGCGTGGTGCTGACGGACTGGTGCAACTCCACGCCCTGCACCGTCACGCGCTGGTAGTAGAGCGAATCCATCATCAGCATGGCGTGCAGGTACGCCATGCGATACAGCTTGGCGCGCGGATCCAGCGAGGCATCGAAGGCGACCGGCACCTGG
Organism: Bordetella bronchiseptica; assembly: GCF_900636925.1. Classification (NCBI taxonomy): domain Bacteria; kingdom Pseudomonadati; phylum Pseudomonadota; class Betaproteobacteria; order Burkholderiales; family Alcaligenaceae; genus Bordetella; species Bordetella bronchiseptica. Next base: position 731,286 of record NZ_LR134326.1, on the reverse strand, counting down.
GCCTTCAGGTTCATGACCATCGCGCACTTGTGGACCGCGAAGAACAGGTCGGTCTTGCTGCGATAGTGGTAGTAGACGCTGCCCTTGGTGGCGCCGATCTGGCTGGCGATCACATCGATCGATGTCGCGGCGAACCCGTAGGTGGTGAACGCCTTGGCCGCCGCATCCAGCAGCTTGCGTTGGACGGCGGGCATGTCGTCATAGTCGATGCCCACCCAATTTTCGAGTTCGGGGGTAAGGAGCACGGCGTCTGCAGGTAGGGTGGTCCGGACCGGGTGCACAGTATAGCGGCAAACTATCGCCGGGCCGGGACGCGCCGATCCTTCCCCGATTCCATTCCATCAGAATACTACCAAGTATCATCTAACCATCATGACCTATCGATAACCATTAGATGACGTACTCGCTTCCATCGATTTTTGTTTTAACTATTTGAATTTAAATATTAATTTTTCACATGACCGAAACCCGTCAACGCTCTTGCCAAAAATACCCGGAACTAGAATACTAAGTAGTATGTTGATTTTGCCCAGGCCGAAACCGGCCCAGGCAACCGGAGAGGGGCAGAGGAATGGACGGACCGTTGAGCGGCGTACGGGTGCTGGACATGACGGCGGCGCTGTCGGGCCCGGTGGCCACCCAGATCCTGGGGGACATGGGCGCCGAGGTGATCAAGATCGAGCCGCCCGAGGGCGACAGCATCCGCGACCTGGGCCCGGCCCGGCATCGCGGCATGGGCGCCATGTTCCTGCACACCAACCGCAGCAAGCGCAGCATCGTGCTGGACCTCAAGCTGGAAGGCGGACGCGACGCGTTCAGGCGCCTGGCCGGCGCGGCCGACGTATTCGTCTGCAATACCCGCCCCAAGGCCATGGCGCGCCTGGGGCTGGCCTATGCGGATATCGCCGCGCTCAACCCCGCGCTGGTGTACCTGAACATCGTCGGCTACGGCAGCGCGGGAACCCATGCCGACAAGCCGGCCTATGACGATCTGATCCAGGCCGCCGCGGGCATCGCGTCGCTGCGCGCCGACGGCGATCCGGCGCGCTACGCCCCCATCGCCCTGGCCGACCGGGTCACCGGCATCCTGGCGGCCAACGCGGTGCTGGGCGCGCTGTACCACCGCGCCCGCACGGGCGCCGGCCAGCACATCGAAGTCCCGATGTTCGAGTCGATCGCCTCGCTGGTGCTGGCCGACCATATGGCCGGCCTCAGCTTCGAGCCGCCGATCGGCCCGCCGGTATTCGACCGCTACGCGTCCATACGGCGGCCGTTCCAGACCCGCGACGGCTTTCTCTGCATGATGGTGCTGACCGACCGGCAGTGGCGCGAATTCTTCCGCGCGGTCGGCCGCCCCGAAGTCATGGACGATGACCGCTTCGGCACCATGGCCCAGCGCACCCGCAATCTGGAAGCCCTGTACGCCATCGTCTCGGCAATCATGGCCACGCGCGACACCGACGCCTGGGTGGCGCATCTGGAAGCGGCCGATATCCCGGTGGCGCGGATCGAGAGCGTGGCGTCGCTCACCGCGCACCCCCATCTGGCGCAGGCTGGCTTCTTCCAGACGGTGGAGCACCCGACCGAAGGGCCGATACGCAGCATGGCGTGCGCCAGCACCTGGTCGGCCACCCAGCCGGCGCCGACCAGGCCCGCGCCGCGGCTGGGCGAGCACAGCCTGGAGATATTGCGGGAAGCCGGCTTCAGCGAGGAACAGACGCAGGCGATGTTCGCCAGCGGCGCGGCACGAGGATACGAATCATGAAGGCAGTCGTGTGCAAGGAGTATGGCGGCCCGGACGTCGCCGCGTACGAAGAGGTGCCGGCGCCGGCGCTCGCGCCGGGCGCGGTGCGCATCCAGGTGCAGGCGTGCAGCGCCAGCTTCGCCAGCCTGCTGGTGATGGAGGGCAAGCACCAGAACCGCGCGCCGCTGCCCCTGATACCGGGCACCGAGGTCGCCGGCGTGGTCACCGAACTCGGCGCGGGCGCCACGCGCTTTCGCGTCGGCGACCGGGTGATCGCCGGCGTGCAATCCGGCGGCTACGCCCAGGAAGTGGTGGCCCCCGAGGCCACGGTGTTCGAGCTGCCCGCCGACGTGCCGTTCGAGACCGGCGCCCAGTTCCCCACCATCTACGGCACGGCCTACGGGGCCCTGCAATGGCGCGCCCAGGTCGAGCCCGGCGAGGTCGTGCTGGTGCATGGGGCGGCCGGCGGCAGCGGGCTGGCCGCGGTGGAAGTGGCCAAGGCGCTGGGCGCCACCGTCATCGCCACGGTGGGCTCGGACGCCAAGCAGGCCATCGTGCGCGAGCATGGCGCCGACCACGCCATCAACTACCGCACGCAGGACTGGCGCGCCGAAGTGCTGCGCCTGACGGGACAGCGCGGCGCCGACGTCATCTACGACCCGGTCGGCGGCGAGACCTTCGACGCCTCGCTGCGGTGCATCGCGCCGGACGGACGCATCATCCCGATGGGGTTCGCCAGCGGCGCCATCCCGACCGTGCCGGCCAACATCGTGCTGGTGAAGAACATCAGCATCCTGGGCGTGTATTGGGGCTACTACTTCGGCTGGGGACGCCACCCGGTCAAGCCCGGCAACGACGCCCGGTTGCGGGCCGCCTACGCCCAGCTCTTCGAATGGACCCGCCAGGGCAGGATCCGGCCGCGCGCGCACGCGGTCGTGCCCCTGGCGGACTTCCGCACCGCACTGCGCATGATCGCCTCCCGCGAAGCGATCGGCAGGATCGTCATGCAACCGCAGCAATAGCGCCCGCGGCCGCCCGCCCGCCGCGGCATCGACAAAACCAGAGGAGACAAACATGTTCAAACGCATCGCCCTGATGGGCGCGGCCGCCATGCTGGCCGCCGCCCCCGCCGTCCACGCGCAGGACAAGTACCCCAGCCGGCCGATCACGCTGGTCTCGCCCTACCAGGCAGGCGGCACGACGGAAACCTTCGCGCGGCTGATCATCGACGACGTGGCGGCCATCCTGGGCCAGCCCATCGTGGTCGAGCAAAAGCCCGGCGCCGCCGGCACCATCGGCGCGCGCTTCGTGGCCACCAGCAAGGGCGACGGCTATACGCTGCTGGCCAACACGTCGCAGCACGTCATGTACGAAGGCATGTTCAAGAACCTGCCGTTCCGGCCCATGGAGGACTTCCGCCCGGTCGGCGTGCTGGGGTCGGCGCCCATCATCGTGGTGACGGGCGAGAACTCGCCGTACAAGACCTTCAAGGACGTGCTCGAGGCCGCCAGGACGCGCAATCTCACCTTCGCCTCCGGCGCCCAGGGCTCGCTGCCCCACCTGACCGGCGAGCGGGTCGCCGTGCAGGGCAAGCTGAACATGACCCACGTCCCGTTCAGCGGCACCGCTCCCGCGCTGACCAATGTCATGGGCGGCCATGTGGACCTGCTCTATTCCACCGCGGCCAGCGTGATGTCGCAGATCCGCGCCGGCAAGCTGCGGGCGCTGGCCGTCTCGACCAAGGAGCGCATGCCGGAACTGCCCGACGTGCCCAGCATCGCCGAGATGGGCATGCCCGGCTTCGACGTGACCGCCTGGTATGCCGTGTGGGCGCCCAAGGACACCCGCCCCGAGGTCGTGGACGCCATCAACCAGGCCATGCGCGAAGCCTCGGCGCGCCCGGAAGCGAAAAAGCGCATGGCCGCGCTCAGCGTCACGCCCAGCACGCTGACCGCCGCGCAGTTCGCCGCCTTCGCCGAGAGCGAGCGCAAGACCTGGCTCGACGTCATGCGCCGCGCCAACATGCAGCCGGCCAACTGACATGGCGCGGGCGGACGACATCGAGGTACGCGTGGCCGACCAGGTGGCCTGGGTCACCATCAACCGGCCGCAGCGCATGAACGCGCTGGCCCGCGCCACCTTCGCGCAACTGGTCGAGGTCTCGCTCGAACTGGACCAGGACCCTGGCGTCAAGGTGGTGGTCTATACCGGCGCGGGCGAGCGCGCCTTCTCGGCCGGCGTGGACCTCAAGGAGCTGGACGCGGCCGGCCGCATGACCCATCCCATGGGCGGCCCGGCGCGCAATCTCAACGAGGTCGTGCTGGAAATGGCCACGCCGACCATCGCGGCCATCAATGGCGTGGCCGCCGGCGGCGGGTGCGAGCTGGCCCTGGCCTGCGACATCCGCGTGGCCGCGTCCACCGCGCGCATCGGCCTGCCGGAAGCCCGGGTCGGCATGGGCGCCAATTTCGGCAGCGTGGTGCTGCCCCAGCTGATACCGCGCGGCGTGGCGCTGGAACTGCTTTATACCGGCGAGCTGATCGACATGGCGCTGGCGCACCGGTTGGGACTGGTCAACCACGTGTTCGAGCCGGCCGAGCTGATGGCGCAGACCGCCGGCCTGGCGCGCCGCATCGCCGACAACGCCCCGCTGTCGGTGCAGCGCATGAAGGCCATGGCGTTCAAGAGCATCGGCCTGCCCACCGCGGCGGCCCTGCGGCTGTCGGTCGGCCCCGACCCCTACAACAGCGAAGACAGGCTGGAAGGCGCGCGCGCCTTCGTGGAAAAGCGCAAGCCGCGCTTCCAGGGCCGATAACCTCTCGATGCGCGGGTGTCCGCCCCGGCATGGGGACTGACATCCGCGGCAGGGTGTGCCTGTCCCCGCCGGACGCCATGAACGCTGGCCGGCCAAGACGGTATGTCTCCCCGCACGGGACCCGACATCCTCGGCAGGGTGTGCCTGTCCCCGCCGGGACAGGCACACCGTCGTACGCCATGGACGCTGGCCGGCCAAGACGGTATGTCTCCCCGCACGGGACCCGACATCCGCGGCAGGGCGTGCTGGCCCGTTTCTTCGGGTAAATACTATATAGGAGCATAGTGCATGCCGGCACTAAACTATATAGGACTAGAGTAGCACCCGGACAACCCCGCTCGCTTCGGCGTCATCAAGGACGACCCTATGAATGCTCAAGTAAACACCTTCACGCCCTTGCCATGCACGGAACCCGGCAAGTCCGGCGCTCCGCCCAGGCCAGGCGCCAGCCAGGACAACCAGGTCAAGATCTCGTTCCAGGGCGTCAGCAAGACGTATGGCGGCCGGGGCCGCTCGGGCAACCGGACGCTGGCGCTGGACCGCATGGACGTGGACATCAAGGCCGCCGAGATCGTCACGGTGCTCGGCCCCACCGGTTGCGGCAAGTCCTCCACGCTCAACCTGATCGCGGGCTTCGAACAGACCAGCACCGGCTCGCTGCTCATCGACGGCAAGCCCATCGACGGCCCCGGCCCCGACCGGGCGGTGGTGTTCCAGCAGCCTTCGCTGTTCCCGTGGCTGACGGTCATGGAAAACATCACGCTGGGCGTGAAGTGCCGCGGCGTCCCCAAGGACACCTACGAGCCGCGCGCCCAGATGCTGCTGCGCGAAGTCGGCCTGTCGGGCTTCGAGAAACATTACCCCTATCAACTGTCGGGCGGGATGCAGCAACGCGTGCAGATCGCCCGCGCGCTGATCTCGGAACCGAAGGTGCTGCTGCTGGACGAGCCCTTCGGCGCGCTGGACTACCAGACCCGCATCCTGATGCAGGAACTGCTGCTGCAGCTGTGGCAGGAGCACAAGCCCACGATTTTCTTCATCACCCACGACGTATCCGAAGCCATCTTCGTGGCCGACCGGGTGCTGGTCATGAGCCATCGCCCGGGACGGATCAAGCTGGCGGTCAATGTCGACGCCGACAAGCCGCGCAACGCCGACTTCCTCTCCACGCCCGAGTTCATCAGCCTGCAGCGCGACCTGCTGCACGCCGTGCAGGAAGAAGTGCACGCCAACAAGAACCGTCCTCCCATGGCCAAGGCCGCCTGACTTCCCCCCGCAGAAGGAGTACGACCATGCAATCCTGTCTACGCCTGGCGGCGTCCCTGCTGTCCGCCGCCCTGCTCTGCCTGCCCGCGCCCGGCGCCGCGCAGACCGCTTCCCCCGCCAAGAAGGAACTGCTCAAGTTCAACTGGGGCGCCCCCACGGCGGACTACTACGCCCTGTACGTCGCCAAGGACCAGAAGCTGTTCGAGGAAGTGGGCCTGGAGCCCAATTTCTACTTCTTCCCGTCCGGCGCCCCCTTGCTGGCCGGCTTGAAGAGCAAGAGCCTGGACGTGATCACGACCGGCCTGGCCACCGTGTTCGCGCTGGGGCAGAACGTACCCCTGAAGCTGATCTACTGGGAGCTGGACCACGCCGCGGCCGAAGGCCTGGTGGTCGACCCGGCCGCCGGCATCAAGAGCTACAAGGACATCGCCAAGGCCAAGGCGATCGGCGCGCCCTCGGGCACCTGCGCCCAGGTTTCGCTGGTGCTGATGGCCAAGGAACTGAATCTCAAGTATTCGGACCTCAACATCATCAATATCGCGCCGCCGCTGTACGGCAATGCTTTCAAGAGCAAGTCGATCCAGGCCGCGGTGGCATGGTCGCCCTACTCCAGCATTCTCAACGCCGACCAGCTGCCGGTGGTGAACTGGGCCAGCGACTACACGCCGGACCAGGGCGTGTGCCCCGGCCTGACCGGCGTGCGCACCGAGTTCATGCAGCAGCATCCGGACATCGGCCTGAAACTCGTGCAGGTGCAGGCCAAGGCCATGGACATGATCCGCAAGGACCCCGAGCTGGGCATCGGCGTGCTGATGAAGTACCTGTCGGTCTCGCGCGAGGTGGCCAAGCACATCTACGACCGCGAGTTTTCGCGCATCCCGACCTACGCGCAGCAGATCGATCCCGCCTCGCCCTATTCGCTGGCCGCCAAGGACGCGGGCCTGGCGCGCAAGCTGCTGATCGCCAGCCAGGCGCTGGCCGAAGTGGGCACCATTCCCGCGCCCCTGACGCCGCAGGCCATCGCAGAGGCGATCGATCCGAGCGCGATTCAACGCTACATGAAAGGAGAGCGCAAATGAGCGAGCGCGTTGCCGTGGAAGGCCGCCAGCCGGCCATTTCCCCCACAGTTTTCTCGGTGGCCTCGGTCGTCGGGCTGCTGGCCATCTGGACCCTGGTCACCAACCTGGGCCTCGTGGGGCCGGGCTACCTGCCCAGTCCGCAGGCCATGTTCGCCCAGCTCGTCACCCTGGTCGAGCAGGGCTACGGCGGCAAGCCGCTGTGGGACCACGTCGGCGCCAGCCTGTTCCGCGCCCTGGTCGGATTCGCGATCGGCGTGCTGGCGGGCGTGCCGTTCGGGCTGTTCAGCGGCTACCACAAGGCCGTCGGCGCCATGATGTCGCCCATCATGGCGTTCATCCGCCCGATTCCGCCGATCGCCTTCATTCCCATGGCGGTGCTGTATTTCGGCCTGGGCGAGATGGGCAAGGTGGTGCTGATCGTCTTCACCGCCTTCAACTACTCGTTCGTCAGCGCCCAGGCGGGCGCCCTGTCGGTGCCCATGTCGTACTACCGGGCTGCCGAGTCCATCGGCATGACCAAGCTGCAGATCTTCTGGCGCGTGGTGTTCCCGTCGTCGATTCCCCACATCTTCACCGGGCTGAAGGTGGCCATGGCCCTGAGCTGGGCGGTGGTGGTGGCCGCCGAACTGGTGGGCGCGCAGAAAGGACTGGGTTTCATGATCTCGGACGCGGCGCAGCTGTTCCAGATTCCGGTGGTGTTCATCGGCATTGCGCTGATCGGCCTGATCGGCCTGGTGCTCAACGTGATGCTGACCGTCGCCGAGGAAAAGATCGTGCACTGGAAAGGGAGGTGACCGCGCGCATTGCCCGGCATACCCACTGTGTTGTGACGCCATGACAAGGAGCAGCAAGGCCATGGATACGGACGCCATTCGCAGCGAAATCTTCGGCCAGTTGGCCCGGCCGGACAACAGCGGCATACCCAAGTACCGCCGCCTGTCCAACATCCTGGTGGAAGCCATCAGGCGCGGCGTCTGGCAGCCGGGCGACCGGCTGCCGGCCGAGGAGCAGCTCACCGAGATGACGCCGTTCAGCCTGGGCACGGTGCAGCGCGCCCTGCGCGCGCTGACCGACGAGGGATTGGTGATCCGCATGCAGGGGCACGGCAACTTCGTCGCCGACCAGCAACGGCAGATGGCCGACCCCTGGCACTGCCGCTTCCTCGACGACGAATCCGACGGCATCGTGCCCATCTATTCGAAGGCGGTGCAGCGCGCCGTGGTCACGCCATCCGAGACCGGCCCCTGGCAACGCTACCTGCACAGCGGCAGCGTCATGCGATTGGACCGCATCATCAACGTCAACGACGAGTTCCGGATATTCAGCCGCTTCTACGCCGACCGCGAGCTGCTGCAGCCGCTGTGGCATGTACCGCTCGAAGAGCTGGACGGCGCCAATTTCAAGGACATCATCATGCGGCAGGTCGGCCTGCCGATCACCGAGATCGACCGCAGCGTGCGCATCCGGCGCATCGATGCGCAGGCTGCGCGGCTGATCGGCGTCGCGCCCGAAGCCACGGTGCTGTTCATGCAGGCCGTCGCCCGCGCCGGCCGCGACGCGTGCATCTACTACCAGGAGTTCTACATCCCCGAGACCGGCCGGGCGCTGCAGCTGCCCGAACAACGGCCCCGGGTCCACGGGCGCTGAACCCGGGGCGCCCCTCATTACAGACAGAGCCCCGAGACGGGCGGAGACAAGCATGACATCGAAGCAAGGCCGACACACCGCTTTCCTCACCAAGGCCGCCGCGGCCGCCGTCCTGGCCGCGGGCAGCGCCGCCAGCCTGGCGGCCGATCCGCCCAAGCCGCTGAAGATCAACTACGGCGCGCCGACGGCCGACTACTACACCCTGTACGTCGCCAAGGACCACGGCCTGTTCGAGAAACATGGCCTGGAGCCCAACTTCTTCTGGTTCGCCTCGGGCGCCCCCCTGCTGGCCGGCCTCAAGAGCGAAAGCCTGGATGTCTTCACCACCGGCCTGGCCTCGGCGTTCGCGCTGGGCCAGAACCTGCCCGTCAAGCTGCTGTTCTGGCAGCTCGACGACGCGCCGGGACAGGGCCTGGTGGTCTCGAAGGACTCGGGTATCGACAGCTACCGCGACCTGAAGAAGGCCAAGGCCATCGGCACGCCGTCGGGCACCTGCGCCCAGGTGGCGCTGGGCCTGATGGCGCGCAAGGCGGGCATCGCCATGAAGGAGCTGAACGTCGTCAACATTGCCCCGCCGCTGTACGCCAATGCCTTCACCAGCAACTCCATCGACGCCGGCGTGACCTGGGCGCCCTACCTGCAGTCGGTGGCCGAGCGCGGCTACAAGATCGTCAACTACGACACCGACTACGACGGGATCTGCCCCGTGATGACGGGCGCGCGCACCAAGTTCCTGCAGGAGCACCCCGACGTCGGCCTGAAGCTGGTGCAGATCTCGGCCGAGGCGCAACGAATGGTGGCCGACAACCCGCAACTGGCCATCGACGTGCTGGAGAAATACCTGAAGGTCTCGCCGGCCGTCGCCAAGGCAACCTACGAGCGCCTGTGCTGCGGGAATTTCCCCACCTTCAGGCAGCAGGCCGACCCCGAATCGCCCTATTCGCTGGTGTCCGACAAGGGCATCGTCGCCAAGCTGCATACCGCCACGCAGATCCTGGCCGAGGCCGGCACCATCCCGCAAGCCATCTCCCGGGAAACCGTCGCCGCATCGATCGACGCCTCGTACGTGCGCCAGTACCTGGCCACACAACCCGGGCAATAGCCGAGGCCCGCCCTCGGTGGCGGTGCCCGTCCCCGGACGGGAGCTGACATCCGCGGCGAGGTGTGCCTGTCCCCACTGGGACAGGCACCCCATTCATCCTATATAGGTATATATCACCATGCGATCCATTTCCCTGCACCTGCGGCGTGCCCTCGCCGTCCTCGGCCTGGCCGGCATCGCCGCCGCCGCGCCGCTGCACGCCGCCGAAACCTGGCCCGACCGTCCGGTCCGGCTGATCGTGCCCTACCCCGCCGGCGGCGGCGTCGACTTCGCCGCCCGGCTGATCGCGTCGGACCTGAGCAAGCAGACCGGACAGAACTTCATCGTGGAAAACCGCACCGGCGCGGCCGGCACCATAGGCGCGCAGGCCGTGGTGCAAAGCACCGCCGACGGCAACACCGTGCTGTTCGCCTCGCCCGCCGAAGTCCTGGTCAGCCGCATCGCCGGCCAGAAAACCTCGTACGACGCCGGCAAAGACCTGCAGCCGGTCACATTGGCCGGCGAAACGCCGCTGGCCGTCGTGGTCAACCCGGCGGTGCCGGCCCGCACGCTGGCCGAACTGGTCGCGCTGGCCAGGAAAGACCCGTCCGCCATCTCCTACGGCACGCCGGGCACCGGCAGCACCATGCAGTTCGCCGGCGAGGCCCTGAACCTCGCGGCCGGCATCAAGATGCTGCACGTCCCGTACCGGGGCGCGGCGCCCGCCATCGCCGACCTGCTGGGCAACCAGATCCCGGTGGCCATCGTCGGCGTCCCGCCGCTGGTGGCGCACCACAAGAGCGGCAAGCTGAGGATTCTCGCGGTCACCGGCAGCCAGCGCATCGCCGCCTTGCCGGACGTACCCACCGTGGCCGAGGAGCTGGGCGTGGCGGACTACCGCTACACCAACTGGTTCGGCGTCTATGTGCCCGGCAATACGCCCGCGGCCGTCGGGGACAGGCTCGCGGCGCTGATCCACGCGTCGGTGCACCGCGATGCCATCAAGGCCCAGCTGGCCGAGCAGGGCGTGGAGCCGATCGGCAACACCACGCCCGAGTTCGTCCGGTTCCTTGCCGGCGAGAAGGCGCGCTACGAGACCGTGCAGCGCAAGAGCGGGATACAGATGGACTGAGCGCGCCGGCGCTCAGTCGGTCAGCTGGTCGGGGATGCTGAGCACCCGCTTGGTCGGCGGGATGAAGAACTTCTGGTAGTAGATGCAGCGTTCCTGCCCCATGCAGGCCACCACCTGCAGGGCGATGCCCGCCGCGTAGGGCGGCGTCTTGGTGTAGCCCGCCACGGTGGGGTCGAACGGCTCCATCGCGACGAAGTGGTCGATCTTGGTGACCGGGACGTTCAGTTCCTGCGTGATCTGCTTCTTGAAGTTCAGGCCGTTGAGCTTCTCCATCGGCGTATCCCACAGCGACGGGAAAACGTTGCGGTCGACATAGAAGCGCGTGAACACCTCGAACTCGTTGCCGACGTTGATGGTGCGCTCGATCAGGATCACCTGCGCGCCGGCCGCGGTATCGAAATAACGCTGCCATTCGCCCTCGCCGCTGGCGTAGTCGCGGCTGATGATGGTGGAGTAGACCGGCAGGAAACCGACGCCGTCATCGGCCAGGAAGCGGCAATGCCAGGGATCCTGGATGCGCAGCTGCTGCTGCGCGACGAAGGTGCCCAGGCCATGCTCGCGCACCACCAGCCCCTGGTCGACCAGGATGCGCAGGGCGCGCTGCACCGTCCCCAGGCTGTAGGAGGTCATCTGGACCAGGTCGTCCTCGGTGGGCAGGCGCTCGCCCGGCTTCCAGTGCCCGGATTCGATGCCTTCGGCAATCGCATTCAGGACCAGCCGGTACTTGGGTATGCCGCTGTAGTTGGGGCGGTGCAACTGGTCGAACACCGCGGGCCGCTCGGCATTCACCACGATCTGCCCGCCGGCCGGCGTAGAACGTCGAAGACTCGTATTCATAAGCACATATCTGGATATCCCCGACGAAAGGGCGTCGGACGGCTAGCCCTCATATTATCTTATGCGCCCCCGCGTGCATCGGCCAGCGCGCCATTGAGCAGCCCGCGCACCGTCGCGCCCGTCAGCAGGACCAGGACCGTACTGAGCACCGCCACCAGGAAACCGGCCAGGGTGTGGAACGCGAGGGCGTGCCCGCTGTGCTCGGCGAACGAGAACGTGGCCAGCGTAATCGCGGCCAGCGGAAAGGAATACGACCAGGCCGCCAGGCTGAAAGGCAGGCGCGCGAAGCGCGGCGCCGCGGTAGACAGCAGCAGCGTCCAGAACAGCGAGATGTAGTACAGCACCCGGGCGAAACCGTCCAGCGAGCCGGTCAACGCCATGTACGCCAGGAAGGCCACCGCCGGCGGCGCGATCATGATGAACAGCGTGGGCGTGAGCGCACGGGCCAGCGGCGCGCCGAACATCAGGCGGTACAGGATGATGGCCTTGAGCACGATCCAGAACACGATGCCCAGGCTGAAGAAGAACCAGGCGCATTCGGCTGGCGCGAAACGCACGCCCGCGATCGGAATGACGATGTTGCCGACGACCGGCACGAACCACGATGGATTGACGTGGTCGAGCTGGTAGTGGGTATGGAAGATCCAGCTGCGCACGATGACCAGCGTGAACCCCAGGTGCACGGTCGCGCCCAGCCACCACAGCGCCGCGGCGGCGCGCGGCGCGTCGTCCGCCCAGGCCGTGCCGATCAGCACCACGCCCAGCGAAATCGCCGAGAAAAACGCCAGCTGCACGGGGTGGTTCCATTCGCGCGCGATCTCGTCCGGATGACGCAGCAGCCGCAGCAGGAACAGCGCCAGCAGCACGCCATACACCGCCGCCACCGCCACCTGGATGGCCAGCGCGACCTGCAAGGGCAGGCCCCAGACCTGATGGGCCTTGCGCCACGCCATGCCCAGGCCCGACAGGCCGAGCACCGAGGCGAACATGGAAACCGGAAAGCCGGCCAGGAACGTGGCGCCGGCCGGCGGCAACGCCGCCGGCAAGCCTGTTTGCGTCTGCATGGCGTGTCGGATCGGCGCGGCCACGCGGGAACGCGGCCGCGCCGTGGATGCCGTCAATCGAACTTGTGCACGGCCCCGGGCGCGGGGCTGAAACCCAGGTCGCCGCGCGCGATCACGGCCTCGCGCCCGCCGTTGTGCTCGAGCAGCTCGGCCTGGCGCGCGCGGGCGCGCCGGTCGACCTCGACAGGATCGCACAGCTGCCACAGCTTCTGCTTGCACAGCGCCACCACGTCCGCGTAGTCGGGACGGCCGGCCAGGTCTTCCAGCTCCTCGGGGTCGGCCTCCAGGTCGAACAGCTGGTGCGGATAGTGCACGTAGAAGATGTACTTGTACCGGCCTTCGCGGATCATGAAGGCGCCGGTCGCCGAGCCCATGCCGTGGTACTCGGCCATGACGTTGCGCTGCGGCGTCTCGCCGCGGGCCAGCTGGAACAGCGACACGCCGGGCAGGCCTTCCTTCAGCCCCGGGCTGGTCTCGCCCACGGCGTCGTAGATGAACGGCGCGACATCGACATGGCTGACCGGCGTGTTGACGGTGACGCCGGACGGGATGTCCCTGCCGGCGATGATCAGCGGCACCGCGGCCGCCTCCTCGAACATGTTCGACTTGCCCCACATGCCGCGCGCGCCCAGGTTGTCGCCGTGGTCGGAGGTATAGACCACGCGCGTGCTGTCCAGGATGTCCAGGTCGTCCAGCGTGCCGAGCAGCTTGCCGATGTTCTCGTCGAGGAACGAGCACAGGCCGTAGTAGCCCGCCTGCGCCTTTTTCACCAGGCCGGGATCGAAGTAATCGTCATAGTTGAAGCTGCCGCGGTAGTCCTGCTGGTAGGGGTGATCCGGACGCTGGCTCCTGTCGTACAGCTTGGGCAGGGGCAGATCGCGGTTGTAGTAGCGGTAGTAGTGCTCGGGCGGCGCGGTCAGCGGGAAGTGCGGGCTGACGAACGAGACGAACAGCACCCACGGCTTGTCGGCATGGCGCGGCGCCTGTTCGCGCAGCCAGATCTGCGCGCGCGAGACGATCTCGCGGTCGTAGAAGGTGTACTGGCTCTCGCCCGGGCCGGCCATCTGGGCCATCTTGTAGGCGCCCTTGCGCACCGGCAGGTCGCTGCGCACCAGCCCCATCAGGTCGCCCTTGCCGCCCACGATGTGCATGGGGATGATCTCTTCGCTGAAGCCGTGGTCGCCCCCGTAGTCGCGGAAATGCAGCTTGCCGATCGACACCACCTGGTGGTCGCGGTCGCGCAGCATGTGGTGCCAGCTCGGTACCGAGCCGTCGTAGGCGTCGGCGTTGTCCCAGAAGCCGATCTGGTTGATGTACTTGCCGGTCGCGAACGAGGCCCGCGCCGGAATGCACACCGGACTGGTGCAATAGGCCGAGGCGAACCGCGTGCCGCGCGCGGCCAGCGCGTCGAGGTTGGGCGTGTGGACGAACTCGTGCCCGTAGCAGCCCAGGGCCCGGGACTGGTGCTCGTCCGACATGATGACGACCATGTTCTGTGGAGTGACTTTCATGCTCTTCCTCTCTGCATCGATACGGCGTGCGCTTGCGGCCGCCGGTGGCGGCGCCTGTCCCGACGGGGCAGGCGCCTGGTGTCTGTGGCCTGCCGGTCCGGCACGCCGTTGGTGGCGCCTGCCCCTTGGGGACAGGCGCCTAGGGCCTTGCCTGCGTAATCAGGTCCGCCGCCTTCTCGCCGATCATGATGGCCCCGGCGTTGGTATTGCCCGACAGCAGCAGCGGCATGATCGACGCGTCGGCCACGCGCAGCCCCTGCACGCCGCGCACGCGCAGGCTGGGGTCGACCACCGAGGCCTCGTCGCCGCCCATGCGGCAGGTGCCGACCGGGTGGAAGATCGTGGTGCCGCTTTCGCGCACGAAGCGCACCATGTCCTCTTCCGTCTCCATCCGCGGGCCGGGGTGGTACTCCTCGGCGATATAGGCGGCCAGCGGCCGGGAGCGCGTCAGGCGGCGCGTCAGCCGCAGGCCGGCCACCATGGTGTCGCGGTCTTCCTGCGCGGAGAAATAATTGGGCTGGATGCGCGGCGCCTCCAGCGGATTGGCCGACTTCAGGCTGACCTGCCCGCGGCTCCTGGGGCGCAGCTGGCACATCGAGATCGTGAAGCCGGAGAAATCGTGCGGCTTGCCGGCCGCCATGTCGGCGCTGATCGTGCCGAAGTGGAATTGCACGTCCGGCCGGGTGGCGCCGGGACAGGCGCGCGCGAACATGGCGCCCAGCTGGATCCCGGCCGCCACCGGCCCGGCGCGGCGGAAGATCCAGCGCATGCCGATGGCCGCGCGGCCCCACAGCGTGCGCAGCTGGTCGTTGGTCGTGATGGGCCGCGTGCATTTGTAGATCAGGCGGACCTGCAGGTGATCCTGCAGGTTCATGCCCACCTCGGGCAGGTGGTGCAGCACCGGGATGCCGTGCGCCTGCAATTGCGCGCCGTCGCCGATGCCGGCCAGCATCAGCAGCTGCGGCGACTGGAACGCGCCCGCCGCGAGGATGACCTCCTTGGCGGCGCGCGCCTCGAAGGCGGCGCCGCGCTGGCGATAGCGCACGCCGACGGCGCGGCGGCCCTCGAAAATCACACCGGTGGCCTGCGCATCGGTCTCGATGGCGAGATTCGCATCGCCCTTGAGCGGCCCCAGGTACCCCTTGGCCGCCGAACAGCGCAAGCCGCCGCGCGTGGTCAGCTGGAAGTACCCCACGCCCTCCTGGCTCGCCCCGTTGAAATCGTTGGTGCGGGCGATGCCGTTTTCCTGCCCCGCCTGGATGAACGCCTCGACCAGCTCGTGCCTGCCGCGTATGTCCGATACGCCCAGGCGGCCGGCGCCGCCGTGGAACTCGCTGTCGCCGCGCTCGTTGCGCTCGGCGCGCTTGAACAGGGGCAGCACGTCCTGCCAGGCCCAGCCGGGATTGCCCAGCCGCGCCCAGTCGTCGAAGTCCTCGGCCTGCCCGCGGATATAGACCAGGCCGTTGATCGAGCTCGACCCGCCCAGCGTCTTGCCGCGCGGCTGGTAGATCTTGCGCCCGTTGAGCTCCGGCTCCGGCTCGGAATAGAACTGCCAGTTGTTGCGCGGGTCGAACATGGTCTTGCCATAGCCGATCGGGATATGGATCCACATGTTGCGGTCGGGCGGACCGGCCTCCAGCAGCAGCACCGAACCGGCCTTTCTTTCCACCAGCCGCGCCGCCAGCGCGCAACCGGCGGAACCCGCCCCCACCACGATGTAGTCGAAAGTACGCATGTCCATATCCGAATGTGTTTTACAGATCGAGCAGCAGGGCCTGCGGACCCGCCCCCGCGCAACAGACCAGCACGAATTCCGTGCGCTCTTCGTCCGACAGCACATAGTCGTTGTGCTCCGGCTGGCCACTGAAGTAACGCACCTTGCACGTGCCGCACACGCCCGACTCGCACGATGACTCGCAAGCCACGCCCGCCTCGCGGATGGCCTGCAGCAGGGTCTGGCCGGGCCGCACCGCCAGGATCCTGTCGGATTTGGCCAGACGCACCTCGCCGGCCGCCTGGCCAGTGCCGGCCAGCTTTTCCGTCAGCGCCGGGTTGACGCCGAAATACTCGTAGTGCACCGAGCCCTGCGGCCAGTGCGCCGAGGCCGCCTGCACCGCCTTCATGAAACCCGGCGGGCCGCAGAAGTACAGCTGGCTGCCCGGTTCGGGCCGCGCCAGCAAGGCGGCGATGTCCAGGCCGCGCGCGGGGTCGCCCATGTCGTGGTGAAAGAACGCCTTGTCCTGCGCCGCCAGCGTCTGCAGCCGTTCGCGAAACGCCGTGCGCTCGGGCGAACGCGTGCAGTAATGCAGCTCGAAACTGTGGCCGCTGCGCTGCAAGGCCTCGGCCATGGCCAGCACCGGCGTGATGCCGATGCCGCCGGCCAGCAGCACCTTGTGGCCGGCGCCGCTGTCCAGGGGGAACAGATTGCGCGGCTCGGAGACTTCGATCATGTCGCCGGCGCGCAGCGCCGTGTGCAGCGCCACCGAGCCGCCGCGCCCGCCGCGATCCTCCAGCACCGCGATGCGGTAGTGCTTGCGCTGCCAGGAGGGATCGCACAGGGAGTACTGCCGCGTGAAGCCGCCGGGAATGCTGACATCGATATGCGCGCCGGCTTCGAAGGGAGGCAGATCCTTGCCGAGAGGATGCACCAGCTCGAACGAACGGATGCCCTCGGCCTCATAGGTAATCGATCGGACGCATAGATTCAGCATGGCCGCGCTCCCGCCTCAGGCTTCCATCGCCAGCGCCTGGGCGACGATCTGCTTGCCCACGCCGTCGTCGATCCTGTCGAGCTCGGCGCGCACGAACGCGTCGCGCTCGGCGGCCGCCAGGCCGTCGGCCGCGCGCATGATGTCCAGCACCTTCCTGCCCAGCTCGTTGATCAGCTTGCGGTCCTCGGCGGTGTCCTCGCGCTGCTTCGCATACAGCACCGAGTCCTGCGCATAGAGCGGCAGCGATTGGCCGCTGGCCAGCAGCTGCGCATAGGCGGGGTCGGGCTTGGTCTTGCCGTGCAGGGCGTCGCGCAGCAGCTTGCGGAACATGTACACGCCCACGTCCGAGGCGCCGGGGTTCTCCAGCGCGTGCACGGCGATGGGACGCTGGCTGGTCAGGGCTTCCCAGTCGCCCGGCGCGCGCTGCGCCTCGTCGTAGCTGCGGTTGCCCGTCTGGCCGACCAGGAAGTCGATCTTGTCGACGCCGCAATCGGCTTCGCAGCCCATGCCGTCGGGGTCCACTTCCGCGTTGAAATGGCGCCAGCCGAAGATGATCATGTTGGTGTCGTCCACCGGAACGTGCCAGCGCGTGCAGCCCGAGGTCGAATGGCGCTCGCGGGCGGCGGTGGGCACCAGCGAGCCGATCTGCAGGTAGTTGGGCAGGTTCATCTCGGTAATGCGCACCCACACCCGGTCCTGCGGCAGGCGGCGGCCGGCCACGAACACGATGCCGTTGCCGCTGCGCGTGGGATGCCACTGCATCACCGGCATATCGCCAAAGCCCTCCAGCGTCACGCCGGCCGAGACCTCGGCATCCACGCCCTCGACCACCATGTGGTTGTGCAGCACCGCGGTGTGCATGTGGTCCATGATGTTTTCATGGACCTGCAGCCAGTTGCACGGGTACACGTTGGAGAACGGCACCAGCTTCGTGCCCTTGGGCAGGGTATAGGTGTCGTACTCGGGGAACGGCGGCTGGTTCTCCGGCGGCCCCATGTAGGCGAACACCAGGCCATCGCGCTCGAAGGCCGGGTAGGCGCCCTGGCAGACCGTCTGGCGCAGCCGCGTGTCGTCGTGCTCGCACGGCGCCTCCAGCAGCGTGCCGTCCACCCCGTAGTGCCAGCCGTGGTAACAGCAGCGGATGCCATGCTGCTGGATCACGCCGAACTCGAGCGAGGCGCCGCGGTGCGCGCAATGGCGGTGCATCACGCCGATGTTGCCGCTCTTGTCGCGAAACGCCACCAGGTTCTCGCCCAGGATGCGGATCGCCTTGGGCACGTCCCGCAGCTCCTCGGACAGACAGACCGGCTGCCAGTACTGGCGCATGTATTCGCCCATCGGGGTGCCCGGCATGGTGCTGGTCAGTTCGGCGTCGTGGGCCGGCATGTCGCGCTTGCGATAGCCGGCGAATTTCAAGGGCTGCTCCGTGGACGCGGCATTGGTGGTGCTCATGTTGATCTCCTCCGGTGTAGGTTCCGATTTGCGTCACGACAACTTCGAATGGCGCGCGCGCCGCTAGACTTCGACGTTCAGCTGGCTGACGAAGCGCGCATGCAGGTAGGCGTCCAGCCCTTCGGGCCCGCCTTCGTAGCCCAGGCCGCTGTCCTTCATGCCGCCGATGGGCGCGTCGGCCAGCGCGGGCACGAAATTGTTGATGCCGATCCAGCCCGCCTCGATGCGCTCGGCGAACTCGGCCGAGGTCGCCATGCGGTTGGTGAAGGCATAGGCCGCCAGGCCCAGGCTGGGATGATTGGCGCGGCCGATGACCTCGTCCATCGACCCGAAGCGCATGATGGGCGCCACCGGGCAGAACGGCTCTTCGGCCAGGATGTCGGCAGCGTCCGGCACGCCCTCCAGCACCGTGGGCGGGTAGAAATAGCCGCGCTGGCCGATACGGCGCCCGCCCAGCGCCAGGGTGGCGCCCGCGCCCACCGCCTGCTCGACCAGCCGCTCGGCGGCCTGCAGCCGGCGGACGTTGTTCAGCGGCCCCATCTGCACGCCCTCTTCCATGCCGTCGCCCACGCGCAGCAGGCCCGCGTGGCGGACGAAGGATTCGGCAAACCGATCGGCGATGCGTTCGTGCACGTAGAAGCGGCTGGGCGACAGGCACACCTGGCCGGCGTTGCGGTACTTGAAGCCCACGCACATCTTCGCCACGCGGTCGGCGTCGACGTCGTCGAACACCACCACTGGCGCGTGCCCGCCCAGCTCCATGGTGGCCGGCTTGAGATGCCCGGCGGCCATCGACGCCAGCAGGCGGCCCACGGCGACGGAGCCCGTGAACGAGACCTTGCGGATGATGGGCGAGGCGATGAGGCGTTCGGACACCTGCGCGGGCACGCCGTACAGCAGGTTGACCACACCGGCCGGCGTGCCGGCGTCGACGAAGGCGCGCACCAGTTCGATGCAGATGGCCGGCGTCTCCTCGGCCGGCTTGAGCACGACCGTACAGCCGGCCGCCATGGCGGCGGCCAGCTTGCGGGCCGCCAGCACGGCGGGAAAATTCCACGGCACGAACGCGGCCACCGGGCCGACCGGCCGCTTGAGAGACGACTGCGACAACCGTTGCGCCCGCGCCGGCAGCACGCGGCCGTAGGTCCGCTTGCCTTCCTCCGCGCACCACAGGATGGTCTCGACCACGCGGTCCAGTTCGCCGTGCGAGTCGGCCAGCGGCTTGCCGTTCTCCAGGGTCAGCACGACCGCCAGGCGGTCGCGCCGCGCTTCGATGAGCGCGGCCGCGCGCTGCAGGATGTCGGCCCGTTCCCAGGCAGTGGTCCGCGCCCAGTCGCCAAAGGCCTGGTCGGCGGCGGCCAGCGCGTCGTCGATGTCTTCCGCCGAGGCCAGCGGCAGCTCGCCTAGCGGCTGCTGCGTCGACGGGTTGACGACGACCTGCGTCCGGCGGCCTTCGACGCCGCGCCACTGGCCGGCGACATAGAGCTCCAGCCGAGCGGGATATCCCAGATTTTCCATGACCCAAAACCCTTGTTAGCGAGCTGCCATGGAGAGAACTATAGTCCTATATAGAACTAGAGTCAACGCGGGATTTTACGTCGATTTTGAAACCATATATTTCTTTTTAGCCAGTTTCCGGATGAATTTCCGCCGTTTTTCGGCTACGTCCGACGAAAACTATGGTCCTCTATATATAACGGCAGGCGTGCCGGCCCGCACCGAGCAAGCGCGTGCGCGGGAATCTTCGGCAAGCAAGGGCAGGCGCGGCCGCAACGCGCACAGCGGTCCGGCCGGCACGGGACGCGGCAGGCTCAGCCGCGGAACAAGCCTTCCGTCTTCAGGAAGGCAATCACCTGGTCCAATCCATCGCCGGTCTTCAGGTTGCACATCACAAAGGGCTTGTCGCCGCGCATGCGGCGGGTATCGGCCTCCATCACCGCGAGGTCCGCGCCCACGTACGGCGCCAGGTCCGTCTTGTTGATGATGAACAGGTCGGACTTGGTGATGCCAGGCCCGCCCTTGCGCGGAATCTTCTCTCCGCTGGCGACGTCGATGATGTAAAGCGTCAGGTCCGAGAGTTCGGGGCTGAAGGTCGCGGCCAGGTTGTCGCCGCCGGACTCGACGAACACGATATCGGCATCGGGAAACTGCTCCAGCATCTGGTCGATGGCGATCAGGTTGATGGATGCGTCCTCGCGGATCGCCGTATGCGGACAGCCGCCGGTCTCCACCCCCAGGATGCGCTCGGGCGGCAAGGCCCCCGACAGCGTCAGCAGGCGCTGGTCTTCCTTGGTGTAGATGTCGTTGGTGATCGCGATCAGGTCGAACTGCGGGTACATCGCCTTGCACACCATTTCTAGCAAGGTGGTTTTGCCGGACCCCACCGGGCCGCCCACGCCGACGCGCAGGGGGGGCAGGGTCTTGGTACGGGTGGTCAATGAAGAGATATCGTGCATGGCGTCTACACCAATCAGGCAAGGTCAGGAACGGAAAAGACGGGAGAACTGGGTTTCATGGCGCGCTGAAACCATGGCGTACTGCGGCGCGAACGTGTCGAGCCGGGGCGGGGTCGCGCCGGCGCGCGCCCGGGCGTCGGCCAGCACGGCCGGCAGCCCCGCGCGCAGCCGCTCGAGGATGCGCTGGCCCGCCATCTGTCCGAGCGGCACGCCCTTGATGGCCGCGGCCACCTGGTTCTCCAGCCACGAAAATACATAGGCGCCCAGCCCGGCTTCGCGCGGCAGCGCCCACATCGCGCAGGCGCAGGCATGCACGGCGGGCAGCGTGGCCGGCCGCAGCGCCGCCACGGCCGCCCTCGTCGCCGCCGTGCCCCAGCCCAGCTCCTGGGCCAGTCTGGCCAGCGAGCGCCCCATCTGCTCGGTTTCCTGGCGCAGCTCGCGGGTCTCGCGCGAAGCGTGGAACCACTGGTTCCAGCCATGCGCCGCCGCGTCGTCGCCGGCGCGCCAGGCCTCGAACAGCAGGCACCACAGCGGCGCCTCGGCGCGCGCCATCACCGTGACGAGCTGGCTTTCTATCCACGCCAGGGTGCTGGCCTCGTCGTGCACCAATCCCAGCTCGATGGCCGCCTCCAGGCCCTGCGAATAGCTGAAGCCGCCGATCGGCAGCGCCGGCGAAGACAGATGCAACAGCGCGGCCAGCTGTCCGGCATCAAGACTTGGCGTCATGCTCGCCGTGCTTGCCGCCGTGGCCGTGACCGGAATGAACGTGTCCGTGTCCGCCGGCATGGGAGTGCGCATGGGAGTGTGCCTCGTGTGCGTGGTATGCCGCCTGCGCCAGCGCGTAGTCGTCGCCGAAACTCTCGTCGTGGCCATGGCGATGGCCGCCGCCGTAGGCGCCCACGTCCGGCTCGAACACCGCGCGCAGGCGCGTCGCGGTCACGCCGCCCAGCTGGGCCAGCATGTCGATCAGCACGGCGTCGTACTCGAACTGCAGATGCTGCTCGGCGATCTCCAGCAGCACGTGGCGGTTGCCCAGGTGGTAGGCCGCCCGCGCCAGCTGCCAGGGCGTGGCGGCCGTCACGCGGGCCACGTCTTCCAGCGCGGCCCGCACCACCACGTATGTCCCGTCCTCGGCAACCAGGACATCGCCGTCGCGCAAGGTCTGGCCGCGTTCGATCGCCATGCCGAGCTCGCCGCGGCCCTCGTCCAGGTCCAGGCGCTGGCGGCTGCGGCGGCGTTCGGCCAGGGTCAGCGTCACGCCGGGCGCCTGGCTCAGGTCCAGGCCGCCGGCGGCGCCGCGTTTGATGAAAGTATTGGCGATTTTCATGATCAGAACAGGAAATAGCGTTGCGCCATGGGCAGCTCGGCAAGCGCCTCGCATTTGAGCAATTGCCCATCGGCATAGACTTGGTAGGTCTGCGGGTCGACCGAGATCGCCGGCAGCCAGTTGTTGCGCACCATATCGTGCTTGGTCACGCCGCGGCATCCGCGCACCGCCTCCAGGCGCTTGTTCAGCCCCAGTTCGCTGACCGCCGGATTGCTCAGGCTGACCTGCGAGACGAAGGCCACCGAGGTGCGCAGCGCCTTGCCGTGGCTGCCCCACATGGGGCGGATCTGCACCGGCTGCGGCGTCGAGATCGAGGCGCCCATGTCGCCGATGCTGGCGCTGACGGCCATGCCGCTCTTGAGCACCATGTTGACCTTGACGCCGAAAAAGGCGGGCTTCCACAGCACCAGGTCGGCCAGCTTGCCCACTTCCACCGAGCCGACCAGGTGCGCGATGCCGTGCGCCACGGCCGGGTTGATGGTGTACTTGGCGATGTAGCGCTTGATGCGCTCATTGTCCGAGCGCTCGCTGTCGCCTTGCAGCGGGCCGCGCTGCAGCTTCATCTTGTGCGCGGTCTGCCAGGTGCGCAGGACGATCTCGCCCACGCGCCCCATGGCCTGCGAGTCCGAGCTCATGATGGAGAACGCCCCCAGGTCGTGCAGGATGTCCTCGGCCGCGATGGTCTCGCGCCGGATCCGGCTTTCGGCGAAAGCCAGGTCCTCGGCGATGGATGGATCCAGGTGATGGCACACCATGACCATGTCCAGGTGCTCGTCGATCGTGTTGCGCGTGAACGGCATGGTCGGGTTGGTCGAGGCCGGCAGCACGTTGGGCATGCCGGCGGCCCGGATGATGTCCGGCGCGTGGCCGCCGCCGGCGCCTTCCGTATGGAAGGAATGGATGGTGCGGCCCTTGAACGCGGCGAACGTGTCCTCCACGAAGCCCGACTCGTTGAGCGTGTCGCTGTGGATCGCGACCTGGATGTCGGTTTCCTCGGCCACGTTCAGACAGGTATCGATGGAAGCCGGCGTGCTGGCCCAGTCCTCGTGGATCTTCAGGCCCATGGCGCCGGCCCGCACCTGCTCCAGCAGCGCGCCGTGCGAGCTCGAACTGCCCTTGCCGAACAGGCCCACGTTCACCGGAAAGGCGTCCAGCGCCTGCAGCATGGCGGCCATGTGCCAGGGGCCCGAGGTGCTGGTGGTGGCCAGCGATCCGGTGGCCGGCCCGGTGCCGCCGCCTATCATGGTGGTCGTGCCGGTGGCCAGGGCCTCCTCGATCTGCTGCGGACAGATGAAGTGGATATGCGTATCGATGGCGCCGGCCGTCACGATCAGCCCCTCGCCGGCCACCACCTCGGTCGAAGCGCCGATGATGATGGTCACGCCCGGCTGGGTGTCCGGGTTGCCCGCCTTGCCGATGCCGCTGATCAGCCCGTCCTTGATGCCGATGTCGGCCTTGACGATGCCGGTCACCGCGTCGATGATCAGCGCGTTGGTGATCACCGTGTCGACGCAATCGGTGGCCAGGCGCTGGCTCTGCCCCATGCCGTCGCGGATGACCTTGCCGCCGCCGAACTTCACCTCCTCGCCGAAGATGGTGTGGTCCTTCTCGACCTCGGCCAGCAGCAGCGTGTCGGCCAGGCGCACCCGGTCGCCGACGCCGCCGACCACGGTCGGCCCGTAAATCTCGGCATATGCCGAACGCGAAATCCTGGTCATTTCAGCGCCCCCATCACCTTGCCCTGGAAACCGAAGATGCGGCGCTCGCCGCCGACCGCCACCAGCTCGACGGTGCGGCGCATGCCCGGCTCGAAACGCACCGCGTTGCCGGCCGGAATGTTCAGCCGGTAGCCGGTTGCCAGCTCGCGGTCGAAGACCAGGGCGTTGTTCGCCTCGGCGAAGTGATAGTGCGAACCCACCTGGATCGGCCGGTCGCCCTCGTTGACCACGGCGATCGTCAAGGTCGGCCGGCCCACGTTGAGCTCGATCTGGCCCGGTTCGGTCAGTATTTCTCCCGGAATCATGATGACACCTCCCTGGTCAGACCCGAGCGCCGACGAACAGCAGCGCGCCGTAACCGGCGATGCCCACGCCCAGCGCCCGCGACAGCCACAGGTTCCAGTGCTTGAGGCGAAACCCCGCGAACAGGCCGGCCAGGTGCAGCCCCAGGGTGGCGAGCATGAAACCCGCCACGAAGCCCAGCGCGCCTTCGCTGCCGGGCAGCTCCATCCCGTGGGCCAGGCCGTGGAACAGGGCGAATCCCCCCACCAGCGCGAAACCCGCCCAGCCCTGCACGGCCTTGCGGCTGGCCACCAGCAGGCCCAGCACCAGCAGCGAGACCATGATGACCGGCTCGACGGCAGGCAGGCGCACGCCGGCCATGCCCATCATCGCGCCGGCGAACAGCAGCGCGAGAAACATGACCGGCAGCCACACCGCCTGGCGCGCCGTATGGTGCGTCAGCGCGCTCCACATGCCGACCGCCAGCATCGCCAGCAGGTGGTCGAACCCGGTCAGCGGATGCCAGAAGCCCGCCGCGAACATGCTGCCCGGCAGCTCGTGGCCGAGATGGCCCGGATGCGCCAGGGCGGCGCCCGAGAACAGCATCAGGGCGGCCGCGCCCGAGCCCAGCATCGCGCGCTTAGACATTGCTTTCATGCGAATCTCCCAATTCATGAATGACGAAAATCCCGACCCGGTGCTCAGACAACCGGGTTGTGGACGGTAATCAGCTTGGTGCCATCGGGAAACGTGACTTCCACCTGGATGTTGGAAATCATCTCCGGCACCCCTTCCATGACCTCATCGCGCCCCAGGATCCGCGTGCCTTCGCTCATGAGCTCGGCGACCGTCTTGCCGTCGCGCGCGCCTTCCATCAACGCGGCCGTGATCAGCGCCACCGTCTCCGGATAGTTCAGCTTCAGGCCGCGCGCGCGCCGGCGCTCGGCCAGCAGGGCCGCGGTGAAAATGAGCAGCTTGTCTTTTTCCCGTGGAGTCAGTTCCATGGCGGTTCTTCCTTTGTGTATGCATACCAGGGGCGGTTCATGCCCGGCCGGCGCGCGAGCGAGCGCCGCATGGCTGGTCCGCGGCCCCTCGCGCGGCGTATCAGGTGGCCCAGAGCCGGGGCACGACGGCGGGCGTATCGAGCACGCGCGGGCGCAAATAGGCCCAGGCATCGGTCATCACGGCCCTGACATCCTCCATGTGCACGCCCAGGCAGCGCACCAGGCACAGCGACTGCGTCGCGTCGTACGGCATCGTGGTGGCCGCGCCGCGCAGCGTGTCGCTCCAGGGCATCAGGCCGGCCAGCTCCTCGTTCTGCTCCGCGTCCAGGCGGGGGCCGAAGGACCACAGCGCGGCATGGACCGGAAAGCCCGCCAGGCCCGAGACCTGGCGCCGGACGTCGTCCTGCGCGCCGACCAGCCCCTGGTCCACCCACAGCAGCCGGCCGTCCACGTACAGCTCGGTGGCGGTATGCAGGCGGCCCTGGCTCCAATGGCCGGACTGGTTCACCCGCCCGAGCTGGATCAGGTCCCAGCCGATGGCGGCCGCGCCCGACTCAAGCTGGATCCGATTGCGCGCCAGGGCATCGGCCTCTTCGAAGAAAATGCTCTCGAGGGGCAGCCAATCGAGCCGGCCCCCCGCTGCCACGCGCAAATGCACGTCCTGCGAGGCCTGGCGGCCGTTCGACTTGTACCAGCGCGTGGCGCCGGGCGTGGTAAGCGCCGCGCGGGCGCCGCCGGCCACGTCGACGCGGATCTCGAGCGCGTCCCCGCCCGCGATGCCCGAAGGGGGATGAAGAATGGCGACGTGGCAGACTTGCGGCCCTTCCGGATACAGCGCCCGCTGCACCAGCATGGGCCCGTAGTGCGCGCGCTCGCGCAGCACGGTGCGGCCCGCGTGGCCGGGCGCGAAGCCCAGCGTCAAGCCCGCGCGCCACTGATCCAGGGTCTCAGACATGGCAGCCGTCCGCGCCAGCCGCGCCCGCGGGCTGTGCCGCCGCGGGCTCGGTCATTAATGCAGAAAACAGGCAAGAACTCATCCAAGGCAAAACCTGAAAAAACAACGGCCCCATAACCTTTGAATATATTCCCGCAAGCATGCAAAATGACATAATCAATAGATGGTATCACAACATCAAGCGCATTTATTCCGCCATCCACAGGGCCTATTAACAGCCGGCAAAAACCCATTGTTTTCAGTCGGATAGATCAAACTGCCTGATATATGCCGCCTACTTCCTGCAACGGCGCGCAATGCGCCATTATTTGCAATATCGATTATTTTCAATACCCCATCCGGCACTGCTTTTTAACTACCCGCGGGATAATCGGCCGGGCGTGCGGCGCGCCGGCCGGACGCCTCATGGGCGATGGTAAAATGTAAGCGGACAATTCCAGGCTGGCGACACAAAGGGCGTCTCTCTATGGCAGCGGAAGACTTCGCGCTTCCGGCGGACCACAACCCGCTGGATACGGATCTGCTGAATGTTTTCTGCTGGGTCGCGAAAACACAGAGTTTTTCACGCGCCGCGGCCGAGCTCGGCACCTCCCAACCCGTCATTACCCGCAAGATCGGCCGCCTGGAAGAATGCCTGGGCGTGGCGCTGTTCGTGCGCAGCAACCGCGGCTGCGTGCTGACCGCCGCCGGCACCGTCCTGATCGGCAAGGCTCCCTCGATACTGTTGCAGCTTGCCGAGATCAAAGAGGAAGTCAGCCATTCGGCGAGTGTCGTATCGGGCTCGCTGTCCATGGGCATTACCCACGCCGCCAGCACCGTCATGGCGCCGCGCCTGTTGCCCGTGATCGCCAGGCGCTGGCCGAAGCTGCAGGTGGATGTCATGGAAGCGCTGAGCCGTACGCTGGTCGAGCGCGTGCTCCATGGCGAACTTGCCCTGGCGGTGCTGTTCGACCCGCCGCCCCACCCCGACCTCATCTGCAGGCCGCTGCTGATCGAACGGTTGTGCCTGGTGGGAAATCCGCAATCCGATCTGCGGACCATGGCGCCCCCGACGATACGCGACCTGGCCCGATTGCCGCTGATGCTGCCCAGCGGCGGGCAAATCATCCGGAACCTGCTGGAAGACGCCTTCGCCGAAATCAACGAACCGCTCAAGCCCGTCTATGAGGCCGCCAGCATGGCCATGCTGCGCGAAATGGCGGTCCAGGGCATCGGCTACACGTTGCTCACGCAAGGCGGCGTGGCGGAAGACGTGGCGGCCGGCAAGCTGATAGCCCAGGCGCTGCCCGACAAGGGCATGGTCGTGACGCTGACCTTGATCACCAAGCGCGAGAGCACCCGGCTGCGCAATGTGCGGCTGCTCAGCGACTTCGTCGCCAGCGAAATCCGTGCCGTGGCCCGCCAGGGCCAATGGCCCGGCCATCCGACCGTGGTGGGCGGCTGAACCCGTACCGGGTCGCAGCTTGCTCCACTATGTCGAATCAACATGGCCACCATGACGTCCGTCCCATAGCACGGGGCAAAACCAACGGTTAGAGTTCACCAGGTTCTGAGAGGAGACATTGGTGAACAAGAATATTCCTGCCTTCCACAGGCGTTGTCACGGCCTTGTCCAGGGACTGGCTCGCACCTTGCTGCTGGCTCCAGTGCTGCTGGCGCTTTCCGTGCCTGCCGCGCAGGCGCAGACCTGGCCGAGCCGGCCCATCCGGATGGTCGTCGCTGCCGGCGCCGGCAGCAGCGTGGACGTGTTCGCGCGCCTGGTCTCCGAACGCCTGTCGAAAGCGCTGGGCCAGGCCGTCATCGTGGACCCGCGCCCAGGCGCCAATGGCACCATTGCCGCGCAGGCCGTGGCCAGCGCCAAGCCGGACGGCTACACGCTGCTCTACGCCGGCAATTCCGCCCTGGTGGTCGCGCCGCTCATGACGAAGGACCTGCCCTACGATGCGGAAAAGGACCTGGAGCCCGTCGCGCCTGTGGTGTACGTGCCGCTCGCCATCGCGGTCGGCGCCAAAAGCGCCATCCAGAACATCCAGGAGCTGGTGGCAGGCGCCAAGACCGACGAAGTCTTCTTCGCCACCCCCGGCGCGGCGTCGCTGTCGCGCCTTATCGGCGAGAGCATCAATCAGAAGGCCGGCACCCGGCTGGTCAACATCGCCTATCCCAGCTCGCCGCCCGCGCACACCGATATCATCGGCGGCCAGGTCCCTATCCTTATCGATGGCCTGGGCGGCATCGCTCCGCACGCCAAGAGCGGCCGCATGCGCCTGCTGGCGGTCTCCACCGCCAGCCGCTTCGCCGGGTTCCCGGACGTACCCTCGATTTCCGAGGCCGTGCCGGGCCTGGCAACGCCGAGCATGAACATCGTCATGGCGCCGGCGGGCACGCCCGCCGAGGTGCTGGACCTGCTCAACCGCCACATCAACGAAATCACCGCCGACCCGGCGATCGCCAGCCGCTTCATTCCCATGGGCGGCGAATCGGCACAAGGGTCGCGGCAGGATACCGCGGCCATGCTGCGCGAGCAGCGCGTCGAATTCCGCAAGCTGATGCAGACCGCCAACATCAAACCGTAGCGGGTGGCCGCCACGCGTGGCGGCCACCCGCAAGGCGATGCGTCCGCCGACGATCGCCGCCCCACCATCCCGATAGGCATAATCAACATGAAAATCTCGTTCATGGGCGCAGCCCTGTCCGCCGCTTTCAGCCTCGTGTTCGGCGCTTGCCAGGCCGAGACGTATCCCGACAAACCGGTCAGGGTCGTGGTGCCCGCGGCGCCCGGGGGAATCTCCGACAACATCACGCGCGTCGTGGCGGCCGAAATGCAGAACGTCCTCGGCCAGCCCCTGGTCATCGAAAACCTTGCCGGCGCAAGCGGAAACATCGGCACGTCGCGCGGCTTGTCGGCCCGCCCCGATGGCTACACCCTGACCGGCCTGACCACGGTACAGACCGCCTCGATGGCTACCCGGCCGGAGACAACGCCCGACCTGCTCGAGCGCGGCGAGCCCGTGATGATGATGTCGCGCAGCTGCCTGGTCCTGGTCGTGCCCAGTTCGCTGGGCATCAAGACCTTGCAGGAGTTCATCGCCTACGCCAAGGCCAATCCGGGCAAGATCTCCTATGGAAGCCCCGGCGTGGGATCCGGCTATCACATCATGAGCGAAGTGCTCAACGCCGCCGCCGGGCTGGACATGGTGCACATCGCCTACAAGGGCGAGCAACCCGCCACGACCGACCTGCTGGCCGGCCGCATCCAGGTGATGTTCCACACCTCGCCGTATCCGTACATCCAGTCTGGCCAACTGGTCGCCCTGGCGGTCACCTCCGAGCAACCCTGGCCCTACGCGCCGTCGGTGCCCACGCTCAACGCCGTCATACCCGGCGTTTCCTATTACGGCTGGTCGGCGCTCTACGCCCCCAAGGGCACCCCCACGCAAATCATCGACCGCCTGAACGCCGCGGGCAACACTGCGCTGCGGTCCGAACGCGTCGCCGCGGGATTCAAATCGCTGGGCATCGTGCCGGCCGGTGGTACGCCGGACGACTTGCTGGAGCAAGTGCGATCCGACGTCACCACGTTCCGCGACGTCGTGAAGAAGCGGAACATCGTGGTGGCGGACTGAGACTGGAGCGAACAGGACATGACGTTGAAGAACAAGGCAGCCATCGTGGGCGTCGGCGCCTCCGCGCAAGGCGCATTGCCGGGCAGCACGCCCATCTCGCTGGCCATCGATGCATTCAAGGCCGCCCTGGACGACTGCGGGCTGCAAAAGTCCGACATCGACGGGCTGCTCACGCATCCCGGCACGACCTCGCCCGAGGGCTCGTACAACTACTTGCGCCTGGGCGAGGCGCTGGGCATCAATCCGGCCTACACGGGCAGCCTGACCATGGGCGGGGGCACCGCCGGCGCACTGATCCAGAATGCCGTGATGGCGGTGACCAGCGGATTGGCCAGGAATGTCGCCTGCGTCTTCGGCGACACCCCGAAAACCGGCAATTACCGCTTCTCGAAGCCTTCCGGATGGGGCGACTCCTGGTCGATCTGGGGCATGTACGCGGCCGCCGGCAACAGCGCCCTGTCCGCCGCGCGCCACATGGCGCTCTACGGCACCACGAGCCGGCAGCTCGGCGAAGTCGCCGTGGCCTGCCGCAAGCACGCCAGCCTCAATCCCAACGCGCTGATGCGCGAGCCGATCACGGTAGATGACCATCAGGCCTCGCGCTGGATCGTCGAACCCTTTCACCTGCTCGACTGCTGCCTGATCAGCGATGGCGGCGTGTGCGTCATCGTGTCGTCCACCGAGCACGCCCGGGACACGAAGCAGCCGGTGGTGCGGATCGCGGGCATGGGCCAGGCCTATACGGCCCAGATGCTGGAACGCGAAGACTGGTGGTATGTCCCGCACCAGCGCGAAGCGCTCGACCGCGCCTTCGCCATGGCCGGACTGGGCCCGCGGGATGTCGACGTGGCCCAGCTGTACGACAACTTCACCTACAGCGTAATTCTGTGGCTGGAACACGCAGGATTCTGCAAGCGCGGCGAAGGCGGGGCTTTCGTCGAGGGCGGACGCATCCAGCTGGGCGGCGAACTCCCGGTCAACACCGCTGGCGGCAACCTCTCGGAGTCATACATGGAAGGCTGGCTGCACGTGGTGGAGGGCGTGCGCCAGATACGCGGCCAGTGCGGGCCGCGCCAGGTGCCCGACGCCGAAGTCTGCCTGGTCACCGGCCGCGGCATGACGCTGAACAACTCGAACGCCATGCTGCTGACCAAGGGATGATGATGAGCGACTACAGCAAGCCACTGCCCGAACTCAACGACTTGAACCGCCCGTTCTGGGCCGCGGCCAGGCAAGGCCGCCTGTCGCTGCAGCATTGCGCGTCCTGCGGGCACGTGCAATACCCGATCAACCCCGTCTGCACCACTTGCCTGGACGACCGGCTCGAGTGGCGCGACGTATCCGGCAAAGGCGAGATCTTCTCGTACATCGTCTATCACAAGGCGTATACGCCGGCCTACGCCGACGAGCTGCCGTACAACGTCGCCATGATTCAGTTGGCCGAAGGTCCGCGCCTCATCAGCAACGTCAGGCATGCGCAAGGCGCCACGCCCAAGGTCGGCGACCCCGTCCAGGTGGTGTTCGACCAGGTGACCGACGACATCGCCATCCCGCGCTTCGAGGTGCTGGCATGACGGCGGCCGACGCCACGCTCGCGGCCGGGGCCCTCAGCGGCCTGCGGGTGCTCGATCTGACCGACTCGAGCGAACAGTACTGCGGCCGGCTGCTGGCGCAACTGGGCGCCGACGTGACGCTCGTGGAGCCGCCACGGGGCACCTCCACCCGGCATCGCGGCCCTTTTCTCCAGGGTGCGTCCGGCCCCAACGCCAGCCTGCTCTTCAACTATCTGAACCTGGGCAAGTCCAGTGTCGTGGCCGACCTGGAAACCGAACAGGGTCGCGCGACGCTCCATGCCCTGGCGCGCCAGGCCGATGTCCTGATCGAATCGCGCGCGCCGGCGGAGAACCGCCGGCTGGGCCTGGACTATGCCGCGCTTCGCGCCGTCAACGAGCGCCTGATCGTCACCAGCATCACGCCATTCGGTCAGGATGGCCCCTATGCCGGCTACCAAGGCGACGATCTGGTCGCCATGGCGCTGGGCGGCTTTCTTTACCTGGGCGGCTATGCCGACCGCGAGCCCGTGGGCGCGCCGGGCGACCAGGCGCTGCTGGCGGCGGCCCAGTTCGCCGCGGTTGCCACCGCCATTGCCGTCTGGGACGTGGAGCGGCATCCGGCCGATGGGCAGGGGCGCCATATCGACGTGTCGGTCCAGGAATCCATCTCCATGGGACTGGAGACCGCCGTGCAGTTCGCCGAACTCGAGGGCACGGTGCGCCGGCGCCAGGGCGGCGAGCAACGCATGGCCGGCATGGGCGTGTTCCCATGCAAGGATGGACAGATCTACTACATGGCCGGTGGCGTGGGCAATGGCCGTTTCTGGCAGGCCAGCACCGAGTGGCTGCTCGACGAGCAAGTGCCGCGCGCGGCCGAATTGCAGGCCCCGGAATGGTGGGACCGTGACTTCATTTCGACCAGCGAGGCCAAGACGCGCTTCTACGAAATATTCACGCCTTTTTCCCTCGCCCGCACCAAGGCCGAGCTGTATGAGCAAGCGCAACAGCGGCGGTTGCCGCTATGCCCCATGAACACGCCAGCCGACGTCGTGGAAAGCACCCAATTGGCCCACCGGAATTTCTTCACCGAGGCCGCCATCCCGTCGTTGCGGGCCGCCTTCCGCGTTCCCGGGGCCCCGTTCCAGATGAGCGCCACCCCCTGCGCCGCCCACCGCGTCGCGCCAGAACTGCCCGCCGAGGTGCATGCCGAATGAAAAAACTGCCCTTGTACGACGTGAGAATCGCCGACTTCACCTGGCTTGGCGCCGGCTCGTTCACGACCAAGATATTCGCCGACATGGGCGCCGAGGTCATCAAGGTGGAGAGCGCCAAGCGTCCGGACGCGCTGCGGCACAGTCCGCCCTACAAGGACCGCCAGCCAGGCGCCAACCGCAGCGGCTACTTCTCCGACCGCAATTCCAGCAAGCGCAGCGTGACGCTCAATCTGAAGACCGAAGCCGGTCTCGCGGTGGCGCGCGAGTTGATCGCCTGCTCGGATGTGGTGGCCAACAACTTCTCGGCAGGCGTCATGGACAAGCTGGGCCTGGGCTACGAAAGCGTCCGCGCCATCAAGCCCGATATCGTGTACCTGTCGATGTCGATGCTCGGGCAGACCGGGCCGCAAGCGCACTACCTGGGCTATGGCCTGACGATCGGAGCGCTGACGGGCCTGCATGGACTGGCCGGCCTGCCCGGCCGCGACCCCACCGGCACCGGAACCAACTACTCGGATCACATCCCGAACCCGACTCATGCCGCATTGGCCGTAATGGCGGCGCTACGTCACCGGCGGCGGACGGGGCAGGGCCAGTTCATCGACCTGTCGCAAATAGAACCCACCGCCTGCCTCCTGGGTCCGGTCATCGCCGACTACACCGCCAACGGGACATTGCCCGAACCAATGGGCAACCGGCACCGCCCTTGCGCGCCCTATGGCGTCTTCCCCTGCACCGGCGAGGACCGCTGGATCGCCATCGCCGTGCAGACCGACGAGCAATGGCGCCGCCTGGCCCATGCCTTGCCGGACGGACCGCTGCGCGCGGCGCGCTGGGAAACCGCGGCCAACCGCCTGGCCGACGCCGCGGCCCTGGAGCAGGCGCTGGGCGACATCACCCGCGGCCGGGATCGGGACGACCTGATGCGGCACTTGCAGCAAGCCGGCGTGCCTGCCGGCGCCGTGCTGGATGCGCGCGACGTGCTGAGCGACCCCCAGCTGACGCATCGCGAACACTGGGTGCCGCACGAACACGCCGAAATGGGCCTCACCACCTATAGCGCGCTGCCCTTCCGCTTCTCCGACGTTCCCGTTCGCCCGCGGGCCGCGGCCCCCTTGCTTGGCGAGCATACGCACACGGTCCTGCGCGACATACTGCGCAAATCAACGGATGAAATCCAGGCGCTGCAAGGCGCGGGCGCGCTGGAATAACGAATCATGAATATCCAGAAAGCACACGACGTGGCGCCGCCCGAGTGGCTCGCCCAGGTGCGAGAGCCCGCGCTCTGTCCCGAGCAGATCATCGTCGACCCCCATCATCACCTCTGGGACCGGCAGGGGCAGTTGTACCTGCTGCCCCAGTTCCTGGAAGACCAGGCCGGCGACCACCGCATCGTCTCGACCGTCTATGTACAGGGCCGGGCCATGTACCGGGCTGGCGCGCACGCGCTGGCTCCCGTAGGCGAGACGGAATTCGCCCGCGGCGTGGCGGCCATGTGCGCCAGCGGCCGGTACGGAGAAACACGGGTTTGCGACGGCATCGTCGCCCATGCCGACCTGACGCAGGGCGACGGCGTCGAGCGCGTGCTGCAGGCGCATGTCGAAGCCGGCGGCCGGCATTTCAAGGGTATACGCCATATGGCGACCTGGGATGCCGACCCCGCCCTGATGAACCCGGACGTGGCGCCGCCGCCCCATCTGCTGGGCGAGACCCGGTTTCGCCGCGGCTTCGCCGTGCTGGACCGCATGGGGCTGGTGTTCGACGCCTGGGTGTTCCATCCGCAGCTTGCGGATGTCGTGGCCCTGGCCTCGGCCTTTCCCGACACCACCATCGTGCTCAACCACCTGGGCGGCATCCTGAACACCGGCTCCTATGCCGGCCGCCGCGAGGCAATCCGGGCCGACTGGCTGGCCTCGCTGCGCGAGCTGGCCACCTGCCCCAACGTCTATCTCAAGCTGGGCGGGCTGGGAATGCGGATTTCCGGGTTCGACTATCCGTCGCGCCCGCGCCCGCCGAACTCCACCGAACTGGCCGCCGACTTCGCGCCCTACATGCTGCCGGCCATCGACCTCTTCGGACCCGAACGCTGCATGTTCGAAAGCAACTTCCCGGTGGACAAGCGCTCGTACACCTACGGCGTGCTATGGAATGCCTTCAAGCGGCTGGCGGCGGACATGAGCCAGGCCGAGCGCGACCACCTG
This sequence comes from Bordetella bronchiseptica, assembly GCF_900636925.1. Classification (NCBI taxonomy): domain Bacteria; kingdom Pseudomonadati; phylum Pseudomonadota; class Betaproteobacteria; order Burkholderiales; family Alcaligenaceae; genus Bordetella; species Bordetella bronchiseptica. Next base: position 696,614 of record NZ_LR134326.1, on the reverse strand, counting down.
TTCTACCAGACCGCGGCAAAGGCGTATCGGCTGAACCTGGATCACATCGCCGCGGATTGACGCCCCGCCTCGATCGAGGCGCAGGCATATGCGCATGGCCAGGCCATGCAACGAAACAGGCGGGCGTCAATGACGCCCGCCTGTTTCGTTGTGTCTTGATTAATATGGGAATTCTTGGCGGACAGAGGGGGATTCGAACCCCCGATACGCTTATCACGTATACACGCTTTCCAGGCGTGCGCCTTCAACCACTCGGCCACCTGTCCTGATCTGGATTCGCGACTTGCCCGCGCGGCAAGGCACGCGGGAAAAGCGAATCTGCGATTCTAGCAGGATTCGGGCGGGCTTGTCCCGGCTCGTGTGGCCGCGCCGCTACGCGCGGCCGGCGCCCTTGCGCGGTCGCCCGCCCACGGCTTCGTCGGGCGCTTGCATGGCCGTCAGGACGTAGTTGATCTGGTACTCCTCGCGGTACAGGGTCTCGCCCCACAGCAGCGGCGTGTCGGCCGCGTCCAGGAAGGTATGCGTGCGCACCATGACCGGCCGGCCCTTCTCCAGCTGCAGGTGCCTGGCCACCGCCGCCGGCACCAGCGCGACGCGCACCGCATTGAGAAAGCGCGTGATCGGCATGCCGACCTCCTCGTCCAGCAGCGACTGGACCGAGCGCCGCGCCAGCATCTCGGCGGTCAGCCGCGCGCCCACCAGCGCGGGCAGGTAGCGCAGCTCGAAGGCGATCGGCTTGCCCGAAAGCAGGCGCAGGCGCTGCAGCCGGTAGACCGGCTCGCCGCGCCCAAGCCGCAGCGTATCGCGCACGTGGTCTTCGACCACGGCCTTGCCGTAGCCGATCACCTCATAGGTGAGATCGCGCGCGAAGGCATCCTGCTCGAAATAGGCCACCCGGTGCGTGTCCACCGTGGACGACAGCTTGGGCTGCGCGACGAAGCTGCCCACGCCGCGCTTGCGCTCGACCAGGCCTTCGAACACCAGTTGCTGGATCGCGTGCACCACCGTCGCGCGCGTGGTGGCGTAGCGCTTGGCGAGCTCGGTTTCCGACGGCAGCAGGTCGCCCGGCGCGTACGCGGCGTTGCTGATCGCGTCGCGAATGGCGTTGCGGATCTTGAGATAGACAGGCACGGCGGGTCGGCGCCCGGCGCTTGACGCAGGTTGCATAGTCAACTAGTCTTTATGCTGAAAACGATTCATAAGCGTATCACTAGGCCGACGGCCGGAGCCGCCGCCCCCTCCCAGCCCTTCCCTTACGCAGGATGCAATGAAACCCATGCAGCAGGACGTTCCCCCCATCCGTATCGAAGCCGTGCGCGTGACGGCGGGCATCGGCGGCCACTGGATCAACGACCAGATGGCGGTGCAGACCGGCGCCACGGCCGACGGCTACTTCTTCGAGGGCCCGACCAGCTCGACGGCCTTTCCGGCGGTGCGCTCGCCCAGCGTGGCCTACCTGGTCAGCCTGGACCTCGCCGACGGGCAGACGGCCCATGGCGACTGCACCACGGTGGCCAACGCCGGCTATGCCGGGCGCCCCCTGCCCCTGCGGCGCGAGGATGTCCAGGCCGTGCAGGCCGTGCTGCAGGAAAGCCTGGCCGGGCGCAGCTTCGCCGGTTTCCGCGAGGCCGCCGGCGCCCTGGACGCCATGCCGCTGGCCGATACGCTGCGCCTGCCGGTCGAGTACGGCGTGAGCCAGGCGCTGCTGGAAGCGGCGGCGCTGGCCAGCCGCACCCGGATGGTGGACGTGCTGTGCCGCGAATTCGGCCGCCCCGGCCCCACCCGCGGGCCGGGTTTTGCCGGATCATGCGGCGGCGCGTGGGAGGCCAATGTGGACAAGGCCATCGTGCGCGGCCTGGACATGTTCCCGCAATCGGCCATCCAGAGCCGCGCCGAGTGCGAACGCCTGCCGGATTACGCCGCCTGGATCGCCGGGCGCATCCGCAAGCTGGGCGCCGCGGGCTACCGGCCCGACCTGCATTTCGATTTCCATTCCTCGCTGGGACGGATGCTGGACAACGACGAGGACCGCGTCCTCGACTATCTGGCCACCATCTGCGAGCGCGCGGCCGGGCTGACCGTCTTCTTCGAGGATCCCATGCTGTCGGGCAGCGCCGCCGAGGCCCGCGAGCGGATGGGCTCGCTGCGCGCCAAGCTGGATGCGCGCCTGCCCAATGCCCGCCTGATCGCCGACGAATGGGCCAACGGGCCGGGCAACGTGCGGGCGTTCGCCGCATCGGGCGCGGCCCATGCCGTGCAGATCAAGATGCCGGACAACGGCTCGCTGCTGACCACCATCGACGCCATCCAGGGCTGCCAGGAGCACGGCACGCTGGCCTACCTGGGCGGCAGCTGCAACGAAACCGACATCTCGTCGCGCGCCTCCATCCACGTGGGCCTGGCGTTCGGCGCCTGGCGCATGCTGACCAAGCCTGGCCTGGGCTTCGACGAAGGCCTGATGATCATGACCAACGAAATCAGCCGCACCTTGAGCAAACGCTGAGCCGCTGCCCGGCCCTGCGCCGGGACGGCCGCGACCATGGACCACCACCACAGGGGAAAACCAAGACCATGCATGCACGACTACACTCCCGAGGCGCCCGCCTCGCCGCCCGCCTGGCGCTCGCCGCCCTGACGGCCGGCGCGGCCGCGCTGCCGCAGGCGGCGGCCGCCGCCGATTCCGCCTCCTTCCCGGACCGCCCGGTCACCATGGTGGTGCCGTTCCCGCCCGGCGCGGCCACCGACATCATCGCCCGCACCGTGGCCCAGAAGCTGAGCGACAAATGGGGCCAGTCGGTGGTGGTCGAGAACCGCGCCGGCGCCACCGGCTCGATCGGGTCCACCTACGTCGCGCGCTCGGCGCCGGACGGCCACACGCTGCTGGTCGCCACCACCAGCAGCCACACCATGGGCCCCAATCTTTCCTCCAGGCTGCCCTGGGATCCGGTAAGCAGCTTCGCGCCGGTGACGCTGCTGGCCTGGGCGCCCAACGTCCTGGAGGTCAACCCCTCGGTGCCGGCGAAATCGGTCCAGGAACTGATCGCCTTGCTGAAGAAGAACCCGGGCAAGTACACCTTCGCCTCGTCGGGCACCGGCAGTTCCATCCACCTGGCCGGCGAAATGTTCAAGGAGCAGGCGGGCGTGGACATGGTGCACGTGCCCTACAAGGGAGCCGCGCCGGCGGTGGCCGACCTGCTCGGCGGCCAGGTCGACATCATGTTCGACACCGTGGCGCTGTCGCTGCCGCACCTGAAGGCCGGCAAGCTGCGCCCGCTGGCGGTCACCACCACCCGGCGCTCCTCGTCCCTGCCCGACGTGCCCACCATGCGCGAGGCGGGCCTGCCCGGCTATGAAATGGCGGCCTGGATCGGCCTGCTGGCGCCGGCCGGCACGCCCGAGGCGGTCGTGGCCAGGATCCAGGCCGACGTCGGCGCGGTGCTGAAAATGCCCGACGTCAAGGAAAAGCTGCAGGCGCAGGGCACCGACATCTCCGGCATGCCCGGCAGCGAGTTCGCCGTGCTCATCAAGGACGAACTGGGCCGCTATGGCCAGGTCATGAAACAGGCCGGCATCCAGCCCGGCGATTGAGAGGGACCGTCATGCCCGCCGCCCACGCCACCAGCCAGCCGCCAGCCACCCGCTGGCTGGCCGAGCACGCCCTGAGATTCGACTACGACATGCTGCCCGCCGATGCGCGGCGCATCGTCCGCCACTGCATCCTCGACTGGTACGCGGTCACGCTGGCGGCCTGCCGCGAACCCGCCGTCGCCGCACTGGTCGACGATGCGCTCGAGGAAGGCGCGGGCGGCGCCTCGCCGGTGATCGGCCACGCCGCCGGCGTCTCGCAAGGCGCCGCGGCGCTGATCCAGGGCACCGCGGCGCACTGGCTGGACTACGACGACGTCAACCTGGCCATCACCGGCCATCCGACCGCGGTCGTGTACTCGGCCCTGCTGCCGCTGGCGCTGGCGCGCGGAAGCACGGCGCGCGAAGTGATGGCCGCCTTCGCGGCCGGCTACGAAACGGCCTGCCGCGTGGGGCGCTGGCTGGGCGACGTCCACTACCGCCATGGCTATCACGCCACCGCCACGGCCGGCGCGGTGGCCGCGGCCGCGGCGTGCGCCCGGCTGATGCGCCTGTCCACCGCGCAGACCGCTTCCGCGCTGTGCTTGGCCGGCACGCAGGCCGCCGGCCTGAAAGCCCTGTTCGGCACCATGGCCAAGCCGCTGCACGCCGGCCTGGCCGCGCGCAACGGGCTGATGGCCGCCCGGCTGGCCGCGCGCGGACTGGACGCGGGCCAGCAGGGCCTGGAAGCGGCGCAGGGTTTCGCGGCCGTGCTGAGCCCGGCGCCCGACTGGCCCGCGGCCACCGCCACGCCGCCCGGCGGACTCTTCCTCGGCGGACGTCTCTTCAAGTACCATGCATCCTGCTATGGCACCCACGCCGTGATCGAATGCGGCCGGATGCTGCGTGAACGTGGCGCACGCGTGCAGGACATCGCCCGGATCACCCTGCATGCCCATCCCGGCAGCGAAAACATGTGCAATATCGCCACGCCCCGCACCGCCAACGAAGCCCGCTTCAGCCTGCGCATGAACGCCGCATTCGGCCTGCTCGGGCTGGACGCCAGCGCCATCGACGCCTACACGCCGGCCCGCCTGGCCGATCCCGCCATCGCCGAGCTGCGCGACCGCATGCGGGTCGAATTCCACGACGATCTCGCCATGATGGAATCGCGCATGCTGATCGAGCACCACGATGGCTCGGCCATGCAGGCGCGCCATGACGCGGGTGTGCCGGCCGGCAGCATCGATGACGAAGCCGCCCGCCTGCAGGCCAAGTTCCACGCCCTGGCCGCGCCGGTGATCGGCGTGGGCGCGGCCGGGCGGCTGCGCGACGCCATCCTGGACCTGGACGCGGCGCCCGGCCTGCACGCCCTGGCCGTAACGGTACCGGCCACCGGCGGCGCGGCGTGAGCGAACCCCGTCCGCGGCGCATCCTGCCCATCATCGTACTGGCGCAGTTCTGCGGCACCTCGCTCTGGTTCGCCGGCAACGCCGCCAGCGCCGACCTGGGCATGGGCGACAGCGTGGCGTATGTAGCCAGCGCGGTGCAGCTGGGCTTCATCGTCGGCACGCTGTGCTCGGCCTGGCTGCGGATCGCCGACCGCTACGCGGCCTCCCGGCTGTTCTTCGGCTCGTGCCTGCTGGGCGCGGCCTGCAACTATCCGCTGACCATGCTCGCCCTGGCGACGCTGCCGCAACCCGACGCGGCGGTGCTGATCCTGCGGTTCCTGGTGGGCGTGGCGCTGGCCGGCATCTATCCCGTCGGCATCCGCGCCGCGGCGAGCTGGTTCCAGGCCGGACTGGGGCACGCGCTGGGCTTCCTGACCGGCGCGCTGGTGCTGGGCACCTCGTTTCCCCACTTGATGCGGGCCCTGGGCGCGCGGATCGACGGCAACCTGGTGCTGGCCAGCGCCTCGGCCATCGCGGTGCTGGGCGGCGCGGCCATGCTGGCCTGGGTGCCGGACGGCCCCTACGCGCGCCGCGCCCCATCCTCCGGCGGTGGCACGCTGGCCCAGGCCTGGCGCAGCCTGCCCGGCCTGCGGGCCGCGGCCATCGGCTACTTCGGGCACATGTGGGAACTGTACGCGTTCTGGACCTTCGTGCCCTTCTACGTGGCCGCGCACGCCGCGGCGCTGGGCGCGCCCATGGCGGCGCCGACGGTTTCCCTGTGGGCGTTCGCCATCATCGGCCTGGGCGCGCTGGGCTGCGTGGGCGGCGGCTTCGTGTCGCGCCGGCTGGGCAGCCGGCCGGTGGCGTTGACCCAACTGTCATTGTCGGGCCTGTGCTGCGTGCTCTCGCCACTGTGCTTTGCCCTGCCCACGCCCGCCTTCCTGGCCTTCCTGCTGTTCTGGGGCATCGTGGTGGTGGGCGATTCGCCGCAGTTCGCGGCCCTGGTGGCGCAGGAGTCGCCGCCAGCCCAGGTCGGCAGCATCGTGACCCTGGTCAACGCCATCGGCTTTGCCATCACGGTGGTCAGCATCCAGCTGCTCGACGCGCTGGCCGGCGCCCTGCCGGCGCCGTATGTCATGGCCGTGCTGGCGGCCGGGCCGATCATCGGCGTGGCGTGGGCCGGCGCCGGCGGCTGGCGTCCCGCGCCGCGCTAAGGCTCGATCTGGCGGTACGACAGCACCGTGCCGTCGGGCGCCGCCTCTTCCAGGCGCACGCGAAAGCCCCACAGCCTGGCCAGGTGCTTCATGACCTTGTCGGCGTCCTCGCCCGCCAGCGGGCGGCCGCGGCTTTGCTGGTGGCGCAGCACCAGCGCGCGGTCGGACTCGCGGAAATAGCGCACCACCTGGATATCGGGCACCTGGTTGTCGCGATTGTGCTGGGCAGCCAGCAGCTTGCGGATCTGCCGGTAGCCCTCGTCGTCGTGAATGGCGGCGACCTCCAGCTTGGGGTTGGCCTGGTGGTCGGCGATCGCGAAGAAGCGGAACTCGCGGATCAGCCGCGGCGACAGGTACTGCGAAATGAAGGACTCGTCCTTGAAGTTGCGCATGGCGAAGTCCAGCGTCGTCAGCCAGTCGCTGCCGGCGATGTCCGGGAACCAGCGGCGGTCTTCCTCGTCCGGCCGCTCGCAGATGCGCCGGATGTCCTGCATCATCGAAAACCCCAGCGCGTACGGGTTGACGCCGCCATAGCCGCGCTCGTCGAAACCGCGCTGGCTGACCACGTTGGTGTGGCTCTGCAGCACCTCGATCATGAAACCGTCGGTCACCCGCCCTTTCTGGTGCAGCCGGTTGAGCAAGGTGTAGTGCCAGAACGTGGCCCAGCCTTCGTTCATGACCTTGGTCTGGCCCTGCGGGTAGAAGTACTGGGCGATCTTGCGCACGATGCGCACCAGCTCCTTCTGCCAGGGCTCCAGCTTGGGCGCGTACTTCTCGATGAAGTACAGCAGGTTTTCCTCGGGTTCGGGCGGGAACACGGCGCGCCGCTCGCCGGCGCCGGCCGGGGACTCCTGGCGCGGCACGGTGCGCCACAGGTCGTTGTACTGCCGGCGCGCGTGCTCCTCGCGCTCGGCCTGGCGCTGCGCCTCCTCACGGTACGAGATGGGGGTGGGCCGCTTGTAGCGGTCCACGCCATGCGCCGCCAGCGCATGGCAGGAATCCAGGATCGCCTCGACGGCCTCGATGCCGTAGCGGTCTTCGCAGTCCATCACGTACTTGCGCGCGAAGACCAGGTAGTCGAGGATGCTGTCGGCGTCGGTCCATTGCCGGAACAGGTAATTGCCCTTGAAGAAGGAATTGTGGCCGTAGCAGGCGTGCGCGATCACCAGCGCCTGCATCGCCATGGAGTTCTCCTCCATCAGGTAGGCAATACATGGGCTGGAATTGATGACGATCTCGTACGCCAGGCCCTGCATGCCCTTGCGGTAGTACTGCTCGTTGCGGATGAACTCCTTGCCGTACGACCAGTGCGGATAGCCGATGGGCAGCCCGGCCGAGGCATAGGCGTCGAGCATCTGCTCGGAGGTGATGACTTCGATCTGGTTGGGATAGGTGTCCAGGCGGTACTCGCGGGCGATCTCCGAGATCGCCTCGTCGTAGCGCTGGATCAGCTCGAAGGTCCATTCCGAGCCTTCCGAAATGGGTTGCGCGCGGCCGACCGCATGCAGTTCGCCGCCACCGGTGATCGCATTCATACGGTTTCCTTCTTGAACAGGTCATGGAACACCGGGAAGATCTCCCCGCGTTCGCATATGCGCCGCATCACGAAATGCGACGCCGACTCTTGTTCGTATTCGGCCCACAGGCTGCTCTTGCGCGCCTCCTGCGAGTCGGGAACCTCGATATAGGCGAAATAGCGCGTGGCCGGCAGCAGGTTCTCGGCCAGAAAGCGCGCGCTCTTGCCCGCATCGGCGCCAAACGAGTCGCCGTCGCTGGCCTGCGCCGCGTAGATGTTCCACGTCGCCGGCGAATAGCGCTTCTGCACGATCTCGTGCATCAGCTCCAGGGCGGACAGCACGATGGTGCCGCCGCTCTTGGGATCGTAGAAGAACGTCTGCTCGTCCACCTCCTCGGCGTTGTCGGTATGGCGGATGAAGATCACGTCCACATGCTCGTACTTGCGCGACAGGAACATGTACAGCAGCGTGAAGAAGCGCTTGGCCAGGTCCTTCTTCATTTCGTCCATCGACCCGGACACGTCCATCAGGCAGAACATGACGGCGCGCGCCATGGGCACCGCCACCGCCACGCGGTTGCGGTAGCGCAGGTCGAGGTCGTCCAGGAAGGGCACGCGCGCCACCCGCGCGGCGCACTTCTCGACTTCGGCCAGCAGCCGGTCCAGCTCGGCCTGCGGTGCGCCGGCGTCGCGCGCCGCTTCCAGTTCCTGTTCGGCCGCATCCAGCGCCGCGCGCGCGCCCACCCCCAGCGCCACGCGCCGCGACAGCGACGCCTTCAGCGTGCGGTTGACGCTCAGCATGCTGGGCGAGCCGGTGGTGGTGTAGCCGGCGCGATGCCAGCGCTGCTGCTTGACATCGCCCAGTTGCGTGCGCGCCAGGTGCGGCAGCTCCAGATCCTCGAAGAACAGGTTCAGGAACTCGGCGCGCGACAGGCTGAAGGTGAACTGATCCACCGATTCGCCCTCGCCGGGCTGCGAGCCGGAACCGCCGTCGCCGCCTTGCGGGCGATCGAAGGTATCGCCCTTGGCGAACTCGCGGTTGCCGGGGTGGACGATCTCGCGATCGCCCCCCTCCCCGTGCCGGAAGCTCGGCTCGGAGATATCGCGCGCGGGAAGGTTGATTTCCCCGCCCTGGTCCATGTCCGAGATGGACCGCTCGCGGATCAGGTCCTGTACTGCCTTGCGGATCTGGTCCTTGTACCGCCTTAGAAAGCGCTCACGGTTGACAGCGCTTTTGTTGCGGCCGTTGAGCCGCCGATCAATGAGCGAATTCATGATTCACCTCGCTCAGGAAGACTTCCTCACTCTAAGATACCACTCGCACAGAAGCCGAACCTGTTTTTCGGTGTAGCCCTTATCCACCATACGATCTACGAAGCTCTGGTGCTTGCTGCGGTCTTCGGCCGACGCCTTGGCGTTGAACGAGATCACGGGCAACAGGTCTTCGGTGTTCGAGAACATCTTCTTCTCGATGACTTCGCGCAACTTCTCGTAGCTGGTCCAGTTGGGATTGCGCCCGGCGTTGTTGGCCCGCGCGCGCAGCACGAAATTGACGATCTCGTTGCGGAAGTCCTTCGGATTGGCGATGCCGGCCGGTTTCTCGATTTTTTCCAGCTCGTCGTTGAGCGCGGAGCGATCGAAGCTCTCGCCGGTTTCCGGGTCGCGGAACTCTTCGTCCTGGATCCAGCAATCGGCAAATGTTACGTACCGGTCGAAAATGTTCTGTCCGTATTCCGAATACGACTCCAGGTAGGCCGTCTGGATTTCCTTGCCGATGAATTCGGCATAGCGCGGAGCCAGATAGCCCTTGATGAATTCCAGGTAGCGCCGGCGGGTTTCCTCGGGGAAGTCTTCGCGGGCGATGCGTTGCTCAAGCACGTACATCAGGTGCACGGGGTTGGCCGCCACCTCGGTCTGGTCATAGTTGAAGACGCTCGACAGGATCTTGTACGCGAACCGGGTGGACACGCCGGTCATGCCCTCGTCGGTGCCGGCATAATCCTTGTACTCCTGCAGGGCCTTGGCCTTGGGGTCCACGTCCTTGAGGCTTTCGCCGTCGTAGACCCGCAGCTTGGAGTAGATGCTGGAGTTCTCGGGCTCCTTCAGGCGCGTCAGCACCGAGAACTGGGCCATCATGTCCAGCGTTCCCGGCGCGCACGGCGCCTGCGCCAGCGAACTGTGGCGCAGCAGCTTTTCGTAGATGCACACCTCTTCCGACACCTGCAGGCAGTACGGCACCTTGACGATGTAGATACGGTCGAGGAAGGCTTCGTTGTGCTTGTTGTTGCGGAAGGTCTGCCACTCGGATTCGTTCGAGTGCGCCAGGATCATGCCGTTGAACGGAATGGCCGAGAACCCCTCGGTGCCCTTGAAGTTGCCTTCCTGCGTGGCGGTCAGCAAGGGGTGCAGCATCTTGATCGGCGCCTTGAACATCTCGACGAATTCCAGCAGGCCCTGGTTGGCCAGGCACAGGCCGCCCGAGTAGCTGTAGGCGTCGGGGTCGTCCTGGGCGTAGCGCTCCAGCTTGCGGATGTCGACCTTGCCCACCAGCGAGGAAATGTCCTGGTTGTTCTCGTCGCCCGGCTCGGTCTTGGCGATGGCCACCTGGCGCAGCACGGAGGGGTTGAGCCGCACGACGCGGAACTGCGAGATGTCGCCGTCGAATTCGCGCAGGCGCTTGACCGCCCAGGGCGACATGATGCCGCTCAGGTAGCGGCGCGCGATGCCGTACTCCTGCTCCAGCGTATCGCCGAAGCGATCGGGATGGAACAGGCCCAGCGGCGATTCGTTGACGGGCGAACCCTTCAGCGCATAGATGGGGTAGGCCTCCATCAGCACCTTCAGCCGCTCGGCGATCGAGGACTTGCCGCCGCCCACCGGCCCCAGCAGATAGAGAATCTGCTTGCGCTCTTCCAGCCCCTGCGCGGCGTGCTTGAAGAACGCGACGATCTGATCGATCACATCCTCCAGGCCGTAGAACTCCTTGAACGCCGGATAGCGCCGGACCAGGCGGTTGGAGAACAACCGCGAAAGCCGGGGATCGTTGCGGGTATCGATGAGTTCCGGCTCGCCGATGGCCGCCAGCATGCGTTCGGCGGGACTGGCATAAGCCATGGGGTCTTGCTTGGCCAGCGAGAGATACTCTTCCAGGGAAAGTTCGGTTTCCTGGTCCCTCGCGTAGTGCGACTTGAAGCCTTCGAGGATGCTTTGCACGGCTAACCCTCCTACAGTGCCTGACGTACTACTAAACAGGTCGGGTTGGTTCATTGTGTGCCCGGCGACGCGCACATGCCAGAATTACTTGCAAATCGCGTGACCACAGCATATTGACGTAGTACTTTCGCCACACACAATAGACGGGATACCAGACCCTGTAAGGTTTAGGCTTGCATCGCTGCGCACAAGTTCCGCATATCGCCAAATTTCCACTCCGCCATGCGCTCTAGCCATCAATGGCGAGCCTGGCAGCGACCAGCGTCGAGTGCTAACAACCCATCGGATAGACGCGCACCACGCGCACGGCGCTCCAATTGCGCAACGCCTTTGCACATTTGGACAATTCATTGCGCCCGCCATGATGGGCGCATGGTTTATCCGCGCTGTCGCGACGCGGCGCTCACGCTGTCTTGCAGCGCGCGCCAGCGCGACGCCACCCGGGCTCGCAGGCGCACATCGGTGCCTACCGGAGCCAGTTCGGCGAATTCGAAGCGGCGCGCCCCATCGAGATGTTCGAGCAAGGGCAGTCGTACCATGCCCGCCGCGTCGCCCAGCAGGACGGGCGCCAGATACACCAGCAACTCGTCCACGCAATCCTCAGCAAGCAGCGCGCCTGACAATCCGGCCCCCGCTTCCACGTGCACTTCGTTGATTTCCTGGCTGGCCAGCCAACGCATCACGGCGGGCAGGTCGACGCGGTCCGGGCGCACGCCCGGCAGTTCGATCACGCGCGCGTTGCGGTCGGCCATGCGGCGCGCCTTGGCCGCATCGGAGCGGGCCGTGAAAACCAGCACTTGCGCCCCGTCGTCGAACAGGCGCGCGTCCTCGGGGATTTCGAAGCGGCCATCGATGACCGCCTTGCGCGGCGGATGGCTGGTCTGCACCGCGCGCGCATTCAATTGCGGATCGTCCTTGAGCACCGTGCCCATGCCGGTCAGCACCACGCCGCTGCGGGCGCGCCAGTGGTGGCCATCGGCGCGCGCGGCTTCGCCGGTGATCCACTGCGACACGCCGTTGTGCAGGGCGCTGCGCCCGTCCAGCGAGGCGGCCAGCTTCAGCCAGACCCACGGCAGGCCGCGGCTCATGCGCGCCGCGAAGCCCGCGTTCAGTTCCAGCGCCTCGTCGCGGCACACGTCCTCGGTCACCGCGATGCCGGCGGCGCGCAGCCGCGCCAGGCCCTGGCCGTTGACGCGCGGATTGGGGTCGCCCATGGCGACCACCACGCGCGCCGGCGCCGCCGCCGCCAGGGCATCGACGCACGGCGGCGTGCGGCCGAAATGGCTGCATGGCTCCAGCGTCACGTACACGGTGGCGCCGGCCAGCGAAGCGCCGCGCGCGGCGGCCTCGCGCAGCGCGCACACCTCGGCGTGCGGACCGCCTGGCGGCTGCGTGGCGCCCTCGCCCAGCACCTGCCCGTCGCGCACGATGACGCAGCCCACGCGCGGATTGGGGGCCGTGCTGTACATGACCGAACGCGCCAGTGCCAGGGCGCGCCGCATCCAGGAAACGTCGTCGGTGGGCGTGGAGGTATTCACGATCGAGATTGTATGCGCGGGCAGGCGCGCTTCCGGCTACAGTAGCACGCAGCGGAAAATCATGTCCGTATCGGTCCGGTGAAGGTCCATGGCGGTTCTCGCCCGGCCTCGGCCCGGCGCGCAGAATAGCGCTTCAGCCACGCCAAAACCGCTACCCAGGAGCCTCGCCATGAAACAAGCGCTGATCGTCATCGATGTCCAGGAATCCTTCCGTCACCGTCCGTTTTGGGACGATAGCGAACTGCCGGCATTCCTGGCGCAAGTCCAGGCGCTGATCGACGGCTGCCGGCAACGCGATATCCCCGTACTGCAAGTGTTCCATGTCAACGCCGCCAACGACCCCGCCTCGCCGTTCGCGCCGGCCTCGGGGCACGTGGTCGCCCTGCGCGAACTGCGCATCGCCCCGACCGCCGTGTTCCACAAGACGGTGCACTCATCCCTGTACGCCCGGGACGAGGCCGGCCACAGCCTGCACGACTGGCTGCTCGAGCATGGCGTCGGCGAGATCATCGTCTGCGGCATCCGCACCGAGCAATGCTGCGAAACCACCACCCGCCACGCCTCGGACGCCGGCTTCAAGGTCCGTTTCGCGCTGGACGCCACGCTGACCTTCGCCATGCGCGCCGCATCGGGCAAGACCTACACGCCGGCCGAGATCCGGGAACGCACCGAGCTGGTGCTGCAGGACCGCTTCGCGCAAGTCCTGCCGGCCGCCGCCGCGCTGGCCGCCTGAGCGCGGCGCGCCATGGTCCCGGTCTATTTCGTGGTGCCCGCGGGCCTGGTCCTGCTGGACCTGGCCGGGCCCGCCGAAGCATTCCGCATCGCCAACAAGCTGCGCCCCGGCTCGTTCGCGCTGCATTACTGCGGTCCCGAACCCGAGGTGGAATGCGGGCTGGCCGGGCTGCACCTGAGCCGGCTCGCCCCTCTGCCCGCCAGCCTGCCGGCCCAGGCGCTGGTGGTGGTGCCCGGCGTGGTCGACGCCGCCTTCCAGCTCGACCGCCCGCCGCTGCGCGCCGTGGTGGACTGGCTGGCGCGCTGCCGCGCGCAGGGCCGCTTCGACCTGATGTCGGTTTGCTCGGGCGCGCTGCTCGCCGCCGCGGCCGGGCTGCTGGCCCATCGCGAGTGCACCAGCCACCACCATTGCCTGTCCGGCCTGGCGCGGCTCGAGCCTACCGCGCGCATTCACGACAATCGCATTTTTGTGGAGGATGACGGCATCTGGACCAGCGCCGGCGTCACCGCCGGCATCGACCTGGCGCTCTACCTGGTAAGCCGCGCGTGCGGGCCGCGCGTGGCCAGCGCCGTGGCGCGCGACCTGGTGGTCTACCTGCGCCGCGCCGGCACCGACCCGGCCATCTCGCCCTGGCTGGACGGCCGCAACCACATGCATCCCGGCGTGCACCGGGTGCAGGACGCCATCGTGCACAACCCCGCGGCGGCCTGGACGCCGCAAACCCTGGCGGCGCAGGCCCATACCAGCGCGCGCCATCTCAGCCGCCTGTTTGCCGAGCACGCGGGCTGCACGCCCATGGATTACCTGTACCGAGTGCGGCTGGCGCTGGCGCGCGAACTGATCCGCGAGACGCGGCTGGACCTCGAACACGTGGCCGAGCGCGCCGGATTCGGCTCGGCCCACCATATGCGGCGGGTCTGGCGCCGCCACGAATCGGGCTCGCCCAGCGCCGCCCGGCACCCCGCCTGACGCCGCGGCGCCCTAGTCCTTGCGCAGTTTCTTGCCCGGCAGCAAGGGCCCTTGCATCTCGCGGATCGCCTCGACGAACTCGCCGATGTCCTCGAAGCTCTTGTAGACCGAGGCATAGCGTACGTAGGCCACCTTGTCCAGGCGCTTGAGCTCGCCCATGACCAGTTCGCCGATCTGCTCGCTGGGCACTTCGCGCATGCCGCTGGCCAGCAGGGTTTCCTCGATGCGCGCCACGGCGCTGTCGACCTCGTCGGTGCTCACCGGCCGCTTGCGCAAGGCCAGGGACAGGCTGCCGCGCACCTTGCCGGCGTCATACTCGGTGCGGCTGCCGTCGCGCTTGACCACCGACGGCATGGCCAGTTCGACGCGCTCGTAGGTGGTGAAGCGTTTGTCGCAGGACAGGCAACGGCGGCGACGCCGGATAGTGTCACCCTCTTCCGAAACCCTGCTGTCGACAACCTGGGTATCGGCGTTGCCGCAGAATGGACACCTCATGCGCGCTCCCCGTACGGATGATGCGGATATTGTAATAACGCGCGGCCCGCATCGGGCGTACCGGCGCCAAAACCGTGGTAATTCCGCCCATCGATGAAAAAAAGACAGGCCCTGACGGGCCTGTCTTGCCGGCGGCGGGCGGCCTGCGCCCGGCCGCGTCAGTTGCCGTAGACGGGCAGGCGGGCGGTCAGTTCATTGACCCGCGCGCGCACCGCGGCGATGTTCGCCTCGTCGCGGGGATTGTCCAGCACGTCGGCGATCAGGTTGGCGGTCAGCTCGGCCTCGGCCTCCTTGAAGCCGCGGGTGGTCATGGCCGGGGTGCCCAGGCGGATGCCGCTGGTCACGAAGGGCTTTTCCGGGTCGTTGGGGATGGCGTTCTTGTTGACCGTGATGTGGGCCTGGCCCAGCACCGCTTCCGCTTCCTTGCCGGTGATGCCCTTGGGACGCAGGTCCACCAGCATGACGTGGCTTTCGGTCCTGCCCGACACGATGCGCAGGCCGCGCTTGACCAGCGTATCGGCCAGCACCTTGGCGTTCTTGACGACCTGCTGGGCGTAATCCTGGAACTCGGGCGACAGCGCTTCCTTGAAGGCCACGGCCTTGGCCGCGATGACGTGCATCAGCGGGCCGCCCTGGATGCCCGGGAAGATGGCCGAATTGACGGCCTTCTCGAACTCGGCCTTCATCATGATGACGCCGCCGCGCGGGCCGCGCAGCGACTTGTGCGTGGTGGAGGTGACGAAATCGGCGTGCGGCACCGGGTTGGGATAGGCGCCGCCGGCCACCAGGCCGGCATAGTGGGCGATGTCCACCATGAACAGCGCGCCGTTGTCGTGGGCGATGCGCGCCATGCGCTCGAAGTCGATGTGCAGCGCGTACGCGGAGGCGCCGGCCACGATCAGCTTGGGCTTGTGTTCCTTGGTCAGCCGCTCGACCTGGGCGTAATCCAGCACCTCGTCGGCGTCCAGGCCGTAGGGCACGAAGTTGTACAGCTTGCCCGAGGCGTTGACCGACGCGCCGTGCGTCAGGTGGCCGCCTTCGGCCAGGCTCATGCCCAGCACGGTATCGCCCGGCTTGAGCACCGCCATGTACACGCCCTGGTTGGCCTGCGAGCCGGAGTTCGGCTGCACGTTGGCGGCCTCGGCGCCGAAAATCTGCTTCAGGCGGTCGATGGCCAGCTGCTCGACCACGTCGACGTACTCGCAGCCGCCGTAGTAGCGCTTGCCCGGGTAGCCTTCCGCATACTTGTTGGTCAGTTGCGTGCCCTGGGCCTGCATCACGGCCGGGCTGGCGTAGTTCTCGGACGCGATCAGCTCGATGTGCTGTTCCTGGCGTACGTCTTCTTTCTGGATGGCGGCCCAGACGTCGGGATCCACCTGGTCGAGGGTCAGGTTGCGGTTGAACATGGAGTTCCTGGTGCGGGTAGGTAGGGAAAACAAGGGCAGCCGTGATGCTGCGATTGCGCTAGTGTACAGCGACAGCGCCCCCCCGCCGGGGCGCGGACGCCCCGAAACGGGCCAAATTCGCGCTTCGGAACACAAAAACCGCGCAACCTCCCGTCTACCGCAAAAATGCCTCAAGTCGGCATGAGCCAGGCTCAAGCAAGCCCGGCTGCCGCGGTCACGAACTGGTGGTGGCGCCGATCTGGCGCGGCGCCAGGTCCGGATTGAGGGTATAGGTGCCGGTCAGCGACGCCTGGGCCAGCACGTGCCCTTGCATGGCCTTGAGCGCGTCCAGGCCGGTGAACGACCCTTGCAGGTTCAGCGAGGGGACATCCAGCGCGTACAGCGTGAACACATAATGGTGCACGCGCTCGTCGTTCCAGGGCGGGCACGGACCGTCGTAGCCGAAGTAGTCGCCGTTCATGTCGCGGTCGGCGGCAAACCAGCCGGTGTAGTCGTTGACGCCCTGGCGCGCGTTGTTGGGCGCCAGCGGCCCGCCCTTGCCGCGCGGCGTGATGCCGTCGGAGAAGGCGCCTTCCTGGATTTCGCGCATGTCCGCCGCCAGGTCGACCAGCACCCAGTGGAAGAAATCGACGCGCGGCAGGTCGGCCGGCACCGTGCGGCCCTCCTGGTTGACGTCGTCGGGTTGGGAGGGCACGTCCGGATCGTGGCAGATCAGCGCGAACGACTGGGTGCCGTCGGGCACGTCGTCCCACGAAAACTGGGGGTTGAAGTTGTCAGCCAGCGCGACGTGCGATTGCGCGTCGATCCTGCCGAATGCATACCGCTCGGGGATCGACTCGTTATCGGAAAATGACAGACTCGATAAGTTCATGTCGTGCTCCTGGAAGTGGGCCCCTCGATAAGAGGCTACCCCACCAACTTAACACGCGCAAACTTGCGCTTGCCCACCTGTACGACATAGGTGCCGGCGGACAATTGCAACGATTTGTCTTCGACCCGGTCGCCGTTGACGCGCACCCCGCCCTGCTCGACGTTGCGCTGGGCCTCGGAACCGGAGGCAACCAGCCCGGCCTCGCGCAGGATGCGCAGGATACCCTGGGGAGCGCCGCCCACGGTCACCTCGGGCATGTCCTCGGGAATGGCGCCGTCGCGAAAGCGCGCCTCGAACGCGGCCAGCGCCGCCTCGGCGGCCTGCGGCGAGTGAAAGCGCGCCACGATCTCCTGCGCCAGCGCGACCTTGGCGTCGCGCGGGTTGCGGCCGCCGTCGATCTCGGCCTTCAGCGCCGCGATGTCGGCCAGCGAACGGAACGACAGCAGTTCGTAGTAACGCCACATGAGCGTGTCGGAGATCGACATCAGCTTGCCGAACATCGATTCGGGCGCTTCCGAGATGCCGATGTAGTTGCCCTTGGACTTGGACATCTTCTCGACGCCGTCGGTGCCCACCAGCAGCGGCATGGTCAGGATGCATTGCTGCTCCTGGCCGTATTCCTTCTGCAGTTCGCGGCCCACCAGCAGGTTGAACTTCTGGTCGGTGCCGCCCAGCTCCAGGTCGGCCTTCAGGGCGACCGAGTCATAGCCCTGCAGCAGCGGATACAGGAATTCGTGCACCGCGATCGGCACGCCGCCCTTGAAGCGCCTGGTGAAATCCTCGCGCTCCATCATGCGGGCCACGGTATAGCGCGAGGCCAGCTGGATCATGCCGCGCGCGCCCAGCGGATCGCACCATTCCGAGTTGTAGCGGATCTCGGTGCGGGCCGGGTCCAGCACCAGGCTGGCCTGCGCGTAATAGGTCTTGGCGTTGGTCTCGATCTGCTCGCGCGTCAGCGGCGGGCGGGTCGAATTGCGGCCGCTGGGGTCGCCGATCGTCGAGGTGAAATCGCCGATCAGGAAAATGACGTTGTGGCCCAGGTCCTGCAACTGGCGCATCTTGTTGAGCACCACCGTGTGCCCCAGGTGGATGTCCGGCGCGGTGGGGTCCAGCCCCAGCTTGATGCGCAGCGGCACTCCGGTCGCGCGGCTGCGGGCCAGCTTGCGGGCAAACTCGGATTCCACCAGCAATTCGTCGCAGCCGCGGCGTGCGATGGCCAGGTCGGCCTCGACTTCAGGAGTGATTGGGGCTTCGGGGTGAGACATGTCAATGGGCCAAATGGATGAATCTTGGCTAAAAAAAGGTGTAAAAACTACTGAAATAAGTCGAAAATTTTAGCCGAATCCGCTAGGATACTGCCCTAATCATACGCAACTGTCATCGTACGGTTGCTGTCCCGGCTAAATCCACCCGTTTGTTTCACGAAATACGCTAGCAGGCGTATGCCCCTCGCACCGGAACGTGCCGGAGGGCGCGCACGCGCAGCGTTTGCTTGAATCTCACGCAGGCTGAAAGGTTTTTTCACGATGAATCGTGGCCCCAACAGTTTGGTGCGCAGCTTCAAACGCAAAGTTGCCGCCCTGTTCGCCCCTCCTGTCGAACCTACCTCGCGTGGCGGCGCCCTGCTCCGCCGCACCCTGACAGTCTCCGCGCTCGGCCTGTTCGCCGGCGCCGCCGCGCTGGGCATGGTTCAACAGCCCGACCGCTCCGAACTGCCCCCCTTGCGCCTGATCGACAGCGTCCTGCCGCTCGAGGCGGGCCAGATGCAGGTCAGCGACGCGAGCAACGCCCCGTATATCAGCGAAACCCGCATCCGCGCCGGCGACACCCTGGCCGCCGTGCTCCAGCGCCTGGACATCGACAGCCCCCGGCTGCAGAACTTCCTGACCCACGACGCCAGCGCGCGCAGCATCTACAAGCTGTACCCGGGCCGCTCGGTACAGGCCGCCACCAACGAGAACGGCGACCTGGTCTGGCTGCGCTATATCCACACCCCCGGCAACGAATCCGGCGGGCAGGTGGTCACGCGGCTGCTGCACGTGGCGCCCGACGGCGCCAACGGCTACAAGGCCGAGGAAGTCACCCAGGGCACCGAACAACAGACCCGCGTCGCGGTCGGCACCATCCGCTCCTCGCTGTTCGGCGCCACCGACGCGGCGGGCATCCCCGACTCGGTCACCATGCAGATGGCCGACATCCTCAGCTCCAAGATCGACTTCCTGCGCGACCTGCGCCAGGGCGACCAGTTCCGCGTGGTGTACGAGGTCCGCACCCACGAAGGCCGCTATGCAGGCGCCGGCCGCGTGCAGGCGCTGGAATTCATCAACGGCGACAAGACCTATAACGCCGTCTGGTTCAGCCCGGACGGCAAGAGCGGCTCCTACTACGACTTCGACGGAACCAGCCTGCGCGGCGCCTTCCTGCGTACCGCCCTGAAGTTCAGCCGCATCAGCTCGACCTTCGGCATGCGCATGCATCCCATCCACAAGACCTGGACCGGCCACAAGGGCGTCGATTACGCGGCCCCCACGGGCACCCCGATCCACGCCACGGCCGACGGCACGGTGGAGTTCGCGGGCTGGCAGAACGGCTACGGCAATGTGGTCATCATCAAGCACCACGGCAAGTACTCGACGCTGTACGCCCACCAGAGCCGCATCGCCGCCGGCCTCAAGAAAGGCCAGAAAATCGCCCAGGGCGAACTGGTCGGCTACGTCGGCTCGACCGGCTGGGCCACCGGCCCGCACCTGCATTACGAGTTCCGCGTGAACAACCAGCCGATCGATCCGCTCGCGGTCGACCTGCCGGTGGCCCGCAAGCTGGAACCCGCCGAACTGCGCGCCTTCACGCAGGCGGTGCAGCCGTACAAGCAGCAGATCAAGCTGCTGACCGAGTTCCAGCAGACCCTGCCGGAAGGCTCGGCCACCGTGGCCAGCCGCTGACCCGCATGGACAGCACGACGCACGGCCCGCGCACCCATGTGCCGGGCCGTTTGTTCATCGGCCTGATGTCCGGCACCAGCATGGACGGCGCCGACGGCGTGCTGGTACGGCTGGAGGGGCCGCGGCCGGAGGTACTGGCCAGCGCCAGCCTGCCCATGCCCGCCGCCCTGCGCGACGAGCTGTTCGCGCTCAACCATGCCGGCGCCAACGAGCTGGAGCGCGCCGCGCTGGCCGCCAACGGCCTGGCGCGCCTGTATGCCCGGGCCGTGCGCCAGTTGCTGGATCAGGCCGGACTGCAGCCCGGCGACGTGGCGGCGATCGGCGCCCACGGCCAGACCGTCAGGCACCGCCCCGACCTGGGCTATACCCTGCAGCTGAACGCGCCGGCCCTGCTGGCCGAGCTGGCCGGCATCGACGTGGTGGCCGATTTCCGCAGCCGCGACGTGGCCGCCGGCGGCCAGGGCGCGCCGCTGGTGCCGCCTTTCCATGCCGCGTTGTTTGCCGGCGGCCAGGCGCGCGCCGTGCTCAACCTGGGCGGCATCGCCAATGTCACGCTGCTCGAACCCGGCCGGCCGCCGCGCGGCTTCGACACCGGGCCGGCCAACGTCCTGCTGGACGCATGGTGCCAGCGCCACACCGGCCAGCCTTACGACGCCGACGGCCGGTTCGCCGCACAAGGCCAGGTGCTGGCCGGCCTGCTCGAACACCTGATCGCCAGCGAGCCGTGGTTCGCCCTGGCGCCGCCCAAATCGACCGGACGCGACCTGTTCAACCTGGATTGGCTGCTGGCACGGCTGCAGGCATTCGATGGCCCGGCGCCCCAACCGCAGGACGTGCAGGCCACGCTGCAGCGCCTGACGGCGCGCACGGTCGCCAATGCCATCGACGCCAGCGCGGCCGCGCCGCGCGATGTGCTGGTCTGCGGCGGCGGAGCCCGCAATCCGGGCCTGATGCGCGAGCTGGCCTATTGCCTGCAGCGCCCGGTACACCCCACCGACGATGCCGGCGTGCCGGCACAGTGGGTCGAGGCGCTGGCCTTCGCCTGGCTGGCCCAGGCCTGCCTGGACCGCATTCCTGCCGGCCTGCCCACGGTCACCGGCGCGCGCGCCGCGCGCGTGCTGGGCGCCCTCTATCCTGCCTGAAGCGCCCAAACGAAAAGGCCCTCCGGCGCATGCCGAAGGGCCTCGATCGCGGACCGGGCCGCGCGCCGCTTACACCGAGAACGACGAACCGCAGCCGCAGGTGGTGGACGCGTTGGGATTGCGAATGACGAACTGCGCGCCTTCGAGGTCTTCCTTGTAGTCGATCTCGGCGCCGACCAGGTACTGGAAGCTCATCGGGTCGACCAGCAGCTGCACGCCCGCCTTGTCCAGCACGGTGTCGTCGTCGTTGACCACTTCATCGAACGTGAAGCCGTACTGGAAGCCGGAACAGCCGCCGCCTTGCACGAACACGCGCAGCTTCAGTTCGGGGTTGCCCTCTTCGGCCAACAGATCCTTGACCTTGGCGGCCGCCGAGTCGGTGAAGACCAGCGGCACGGGCGGCGGAGCCTGCAGATCGACGGTTTCGGTAACAGCATTCATGGTTGACTCCTGGCCATCGCGGCCGAATTCCAGTGGGCGGAGCGATACCGCCCGGATAAGATCACTATAGCGCAGCCGCGACAGGACTCAAAATTCCAGTTTCACGGTGCGCGTCGCACGAACGGTCGTGTCTTCCAGCACACTGACCGTCACGGTTTCGGGGACAAAGCCATCGGGCAGATCAAGCAGGCCCTGGCTGCGCTGGTATTGGTCGAACTGCAAGGCCAGCAGGCTGGCGCCGGCTTCGGGCACGGTGGCGCCCCCGCCTTCCGCCTTGACCGTCAGCGGCTCCAGGTCGCGCGTGACCGTCTCGCCCTTGAGCGTGCCGGTGGCCTGGAACCGCAGCGCGCCGGAAAACGGCGTTTCGCCGCGTCCGCTGCGCATCAGCAGCACCTTGTAGCGCAGGCCCTGGCCTTCACGCTCGAAGGCCACGCCGCGGATATCGACCGAGCCGGCCGGCCCGGGCGGCAGCAATTGCTCGTAGAAAGCCAGCTGGTCGCGTACCCGCCCCACTTCCGACTGGGCGCTTTGCAACTGGGTCTCGAGCTCGGCGCGGGCCGCCCGCTCGACGGCAATCTCGCCATCGGCCGTATCGAGCTGGGCGCGCAGGAAGCGCGCCTCGGCTTCCCGCTGCTGCATGGCGGCTTCCTGCGCGGCCACTTGCTGGCGGGTCAGCACGACGGCGTCATCCGGGCCCTGGTGCGCCAGGCCGTAGCGCCAACCGGCCACCGCGCCCACCACCAGGCCCGCCGCCAGGGCCAGCCAGGCCCGGGCGCGGCCCTGCGGCCGCGCAACGGGTGCGCGGGGCTGGGCGGAGGCGGAATCGTCAGGCATGACTGCACGGCCGGGCCTCACGGCCCGGCCTGGGTGTTACGGCAGGATGGCGACCTGGTCCAGGCCGGCGGATTCGGGCAGGCCGAACATGAGGTTCATGTTCTGCACGGCCTGGCCGGACGCGCCCTTGACCAGGTTGTCCTGGACCACGAGGATGACCAGCTGGTCGCCGCCGCCCGGCCGTTGCACCGAGATGCGCAGGTTGTTGGAGGCGCGCACCGAACGGGTTTCCGGCAGGCTGCCGGCCGGCATGACATCGACGAACGGCTCGTCGGCATAGCGGGCCTCGAACAGCGCCTGGAAATCGGTGTCGCGAGCCTGCGGCAGGATGCGGGCGTACAGCGTGGAGAACATGCCGCGGATCATGGGCACCAGGTGCGGCACGAACGTCAGCCCCACCTTGCCGCCGGCCAGCTTCTCGAGCTGGGCGACGATTTCCGGCTGATGGCGGTGGCCGGCCACGCCATAGGCCTTGAAGTTGTCGCTCGCCTCGGAGAACAGCGAACCCACCTCGGCCTTGCGGCCGGCGCCCGACACGCCCGACTTGCAGTCGGCGATCAGGGTCTGGACGTCGACCAGTTGCTTGCCGCCCTCGATCAACGGAGCCAGGCCCAGCAGCACCGTGGTGGGATAGCAGCCCGGGTTGCCGATCACCCGCGCCTTGGAGATGGCCTCGCGGTTGAGCTCGACCAGGCCATAGACGGAGTCGGCCAGGATGTCGGGGCAGGTATGCGGAATCTTGTACCAGCGCTCGAACACGGCCGTGTCCTGCAGGCGGAAATCGGCGGCAAGATCGATGACGCGGGTGCCGGCGGCCAGCAGTTCGGCCGCCTGCGCCATGGCCACGCCATGCGGGGTTGCGAAGAACACCACGTCGCAATCGGTCAGCGAGGCTTTCTCGGGCGCCGAGAAGGCCAGCTTCACGCGGCCGCGCAGGTTGGGATACATGTCGGCCACCGGCAGCCCGTCTTCCTTGCGGGACGTGATGGCGGTCAACGCTACGTGGGGATGCTGCGACAGCAGGCGCAGCAGCTCGACGCCGGTATACCCGGTGCCGCCGACGATGCCAACCTTGATGCGCGAATTCGATGCTTGGGCCATGGTGAGGTTCCGTAAAACGTAGAACGATTGTATCGCTCAAAAAACGGAGACAGGCCGCGCAATGGGTACGCGCCGCCACCCCGTTTCCGACCGGACGACCGGCGCGGAGTTCCGCGCCGCACTGCAAGACGCCCGAAACCGGGGCGCCATAAGCAAAAAGGCCGCTTTCGCGGCCTTTTTGCGGGACATTAGCGCTTGCTGAACTGCTTGCGCCGACGTGCCTTGCGGAAGCCGACTTTCTTGCGTTCGACTTCTCGCGCGTCTCGCGTGACGAAACCAGCTTGCGACAGCGCGGGCTTGAGCGCCGCGTCGTAGTCGATCAGGGCGCGCGTGATGCCGTGACGCACCGCGCCGGCCTGGCCGGTTTCACCGCCACCGTGCACGTTGACCTTGATGTCGAACGACTCGAGATGGCCGGTCAGTTCGAGCGGCTGGCGCACGATCATGCGGCCGGTTTCGCGAGCGAAGAACTCGTCGACAGGCTTGCCGTTGACGACGATCTTGCCCGAACCCTTCTTGATGAAAACACGAGCCACCGAGGTTTTGCGACGGCCGGTTCCGTAGTTCCAGTTACCGATCATGGCGTTTCCTTAGAATTCCAGCGGCTTGGGCTGCTGAGCAGTGTGCGGGTGCTCGGCACCGGCGTACACCTTGAGTTTCTTGATCATGGCGTAGCCCAGCGGACCCTTGGGCAGCATGCCCTTGACAGCCTTCTGGATAGCGCGGCCGGGAAAACGCTGCTGCATTTTCTCGAAGTTCGTTTCACGGATGCCACCGGGGTAGGTGGTGTGGCGGAAGTACTTCTTGTCTTGCGCCTTGTTGCCCGTGACAACGATATCGGCAGCGTTGATGATGACGATGTAATCGCCGGTATCAACGTGCGGCGTGAATTCGGGTTTGTGCTTGCCACGCAGACGGTGTGCGACTTCGCTGGCCACACGACCGAGGACCTTGCCCTTGGCGTCGATCACAAACCAGTCACGCTTGACTTCATGCGGCTTGGCCACAAAGGTCTTCATGATGGTTCCTAGATAAAAATATTTGCTTTGCCAGGACATCCGGCAAAGTTTTTTCCCAAATCGCCAGATGCCGGAAATGCTTGCCGGGAAATACCCGCAAACCCCCAAGGCCCTGCCGCATGCCCTTCCCGCCTAAGCGTTATTACCCGCCCGTGCAAAAAGTCAAACAAAGGGAAAGTCGGCCATTCTAGCACAGCTGCTCAAATAATGGGCAAGCGCGCCGCAGGCGTTGCGCCCAAACAGCAGGGGCCGCCCCGAAGGGCGGCCCCTGGCCGGACCGAAACGGCGGCCGGCTTACTTCCTGCCGGCCATCGCCACGCCGAGATATTGGTCGTACGACCCTTCGGCGAGACGGAACCAGGGCACCACGCTGTCGCGGAAACCCATGTAGTTCTCGTAGATAGCCTTGAACTTCGGGTCCTTGTCCGAGAACTCCTTGTACACGGTCAGGGCGGCCTCATAGGACGCGTCCATGACCGAGCGCGGGAACGCGCGCAGCTCGGCGCCGCCGGCGATCAGCTTGCGCAGCGCGGGCGGGTTGAGCGCGTCGTAGCGCGAGGTCATGGCCACGTGGGCGACGCGGCTGGCGGCCTCGACGATGGCCTGGTAGTTCTTGGGCAGGCCTTCCCAGGCGCCTTCGTTCAGGTACAGCGACACCTGCGGACCGCCTTCCCACCAGCCCGGGTAGTAGTAGTACTTGGCGACCTTGTTGAAGCCCAGCTTCTCGTCGTCGTACGGGCCGACGAACTCGACCGCGTCCAGCGTGCCCTTCTCCAGCGACGGGTACACGTCGCCGCCGGCCAGCTGCTGCGGCACCACGCCCATGCGCGAGAGCACCTCGCCGGCAAAGCCGGCGGTGCGCATCTTCAGGCCCTTGAGGTCGTCCGGCGACTTGATTTCCTTGCGATACCAGCCGCCCATCTGCACGCCGGTATTGCCCATCGGGAAGTTGACGATCTTCAGCGGCTTGAACATTTCGCGGGTCAGCTTCATGCCGTCGCCGTCGAACATCCAGGCATTCATCTGGCGCGCGTTCAGGCCGAACGGCACGGCCGAGTCGAAGCAGTAGGCCGGATCCTTGCCGTAGTAGTAGTACGAGACGGTGTGGCCGCATTCGATGGTGTTGTTCGACACCGCGTCCATCACCTGCAGGGCCGGGACGATTTCGCCGCCGGGGAACTGGCGGATATTGAACTTGCCGCCGGTGGCCTCGGACACGAACTTGACGAAGATTTCGCCCGTGCCGAACAGGGTGTCCAGGCTGCGCGGGAAGCTGGACGCCATGCGCCAGTTGAGCGTGGGCGCGTCCTGCGCGAAGACCGGCGCGGCGACCGCGGCGCTGCCTGCGACCGCGCCGAGACCGGCGTGCTTGAGAAATGAACGACGTTGCATCTTCAGGCTCCTCCTGATGCTACGGATTTTGAGAAATAAGCAATACCCGCCGGATATTACACGTTGTCATACGTCCTGTTGATGGGGTTTTATCAAGATGCCGGCCTTGCGCCGCCGAGGCCGCGTCGATGCTGCGCCGCAAAAATCCGTCTCTCCGCCGGGCGGGCGCGCCGTGAATGGCGCGGGAACGACAGGAGCCCGCCTGCGCATGGCGAGAAGCCTGCCCCCGCATGGCGAGGGTGCCTGTCCCCGCCGGGACAGGCACCCCGTCATACGCCTGCCAGGACAGTGCCTGTCCCCACGGGGACAGGCACCCTGCCGGCGCCTGCTGGAGGACGATCAGGTGCCCGCCACCGACATTTGCTCGATCAGGATGGACCCCGTGGTCTTGGTGCCGCGCGAGATCGCGTCGGCCCCCACGGCGACGATATGGCGGAACATGTCGACCAGGTTGCCGGCGATCGTGATTTCCTGCACGGCATGCTGGATCTTGCCGTTCTCGACCCAATAGCCGAACGCGCCGCGCGAGTAGTCGCCCGACACGTAGTTCACCCCCTGGCCGATCAGCTCGGTGACCAGCAGGCCGGTGCCCAGCTTGCGCAGCATGGCCTCGAAGTCGTCGCCGGGCCGCGTCAGGCGCGAGGACAGCGTCAGGTTGTGCGAGCCGCCGGCGTTGCCCGTGGTGGCCATGCCCAGCTTGCGCGCCGTATAGGACGACAGGAAATAGCCTTCGAGCACGCCGGCGCTGACCACGCTGCGCGCGCGCGTGCGCACGCCCTCGTCGTCGAACGGCGAACTGCCCATGGCGCCCGGAATGTGCGGGTTCTCGGACACGTCGATATGGTCGGCGAAGATCGGCTTGCCCAGCGCATCGACCAGGAAGGTGGCCTTGCGATACAGCGCGCCGCCGTTGGCGGCCTGGGTGAAGGCGCCCAGCAGGCCCAGCGCCAGCGGGGCCTCGAACAGCACCGGGAACTTGCCGGTGCGCAGGCGGCGCGCCGACAGACGCGACAGCGTGCGCTCGGCCGCATAGCGGCCGACCACTTCGGGCGCGGCCAGCCGGTTGGGGTTGCGGTCGGAGGTGTACCAGTAGTCGCGCTGCATGTTGTTGCCGCGCCCGGCGATCGGCGCCACCGACAGGCTGTGGCGCGAATAGGGGTAGCCGCCCAGGAAGCCGCGGGTGTTGCCCATGACGAACTGGCCTTCGTACGAGGCCACCGACGCGCCGTCGGTATTGGTGATGCGCGCATCGACTTCGCGGGCCGCGCGCTCGGCGCGCAGCGCCAGCTCGGCCGCCTCTTCGGTGGTGACTGGCCACGGATAGTGCAGGCCCAGGTCCGGGAACTCGGTGGCCAGCAGGTCGGCGTCGGGCAGGCCGGCGGCCGGATCGGCCGCGGTATGGCGGGCGATGTGCCAGGCGGCCTCGACTGTTTCGCGCAGGGCCTGCTCGGAGAAATCCGAGGTCGAGGCCGAGCCGCGGCTCTGGCCGGCGTAGACGGTCAGGTCGAGCGAGCGGTCGCGCGTCTGCTCGACCGTCTCGATATCGTTCTTGCGCACGGAAACCGACAGCCCCAGGCTTTCGGAGACTTCGGCCGCGGCGTCGCTGGCGCCGGCTTGGCGGGCATAGGCGAGCACCTGCTCGACCAGTTCGGAGAATCGCGCGTGGTTCGCCGCGATCGGCAAGGAGTTTGAAGAATTGACCATTGCTGTCCAGTTTGCTGAGACGGTTATCATAGCCAAGTCCGTCTCTACGCAGTTTCCCATGAGTTCCCATTCCCAAGAACCCGTCGGCGAAGAAAATTTCGACGATTCCGAATACGACCGCCCCAGCAAATCCCAGGTCAAGCGCGAAATGCACGCGCTGCTGGACCTCGGCAAGGAGCTGGTCGAGCTCTCGCCCGAACGGCTGCGCCAGCTGCCGCTCGAAGAACGGCTGTACGAGGCGATCCGCGAAGCCCAGCGCACCACCGGCCGCGAAGGCCGCCGGCGCCAGATCCACTTCGTGGGCAAGCTGATGCGCAGCGCGCCGGCCGAGGCCATCCGCGCCCAGCTCGATACCTGGCGCAATGGCTCGCGCGAGGAAACCGCCGCCATGCACCGCCTGGAAACGCTGCGCGAGCGGCTGCTCAAGGACGACGACGCCCTGACCGCCGTGCTGCAGCGCAACCCCGACGCCGACATCCAGCACCTGCGCGCGCTGATCCGCGCCGCCCGCAAGGAAGCCGCCGCCAACGCCGCCCTGTCGCAGGGCCAGGAACCGCAGCGCAAACAGTACCGGGCCCTGTTCCAGGCCCTCAAGAACCTTTCGGCCTGAGCCGCCCCGACCCATGACCGCCCAAACCGATCTCCTGGACTGCATCGAACTCGAAACCGCGCCCAACCCCACCCATGCCGTGATCTGGCTGCATGGCCTGGGCGCCGACGGCAACGATTTCGTGCCCATCGTGCCCGAGCTGCGGCTCGATGGCCTGGCCGTGCGCTTCGTGTTCCCCAACGCCCCCGTGCAGCCGGTCACCATCAACGGCGGCATGGCGATGCGCTCGTGGTACGACATCCTGGTGACGGACCTGGTGCGCCGCGAGGACGCCGCGGGCATCCGCGCCTCGGAGGCCGCGGTGCGCGCCCTGATCGCGCGCGAGAACGAGCGCGGCATTCCCGCCTCGAAGATCGTGCTGGCCGGCTTTTCGCAAGGCTGCGCCATGACGCTGCACACGGGCCTGCGGCTGGACCAACAACTGGCGGGCATGATGGGCCTGTCCGGCTATCTGCCGCTGCTCGACAGCGCCGCCGCCGAGCGCCATCCCGCCAACGCGGCCACGCCCATCTTCCTGGCCCACGGCCTGTACGACCCGGTCGTCGCGCCCGAGCGCGCCGACGCCTCGCGCGCGCACCTGCAGGCGCTGGGCTACGACGTGCGCTGGCACACCTACCCCATGCCGCATTCGGTCTGCCTGGAAGAAGTCGCCGACATCGGCGCGTTCTTGCGGGAAGTGCTGCGCTGAACCAGAACTGTATACAGCAAGAAATACTGCTCCGTCCCTCCATCGAGAGACGTAGACTGTTTCCATAGAGGAAAACGCTAATCCCAAAACACTTGTGGGCCCGCCATTTTTGAATATAGTATCCAAAATGTAGTCAGGCCTACTTCAGTAGCGGTCCCAGGCCTTCCTGTTTCATCCCTCTACCCCGTATGGCCATGCGCCGACTCCGGGCATGGCTGTCAGAACGCAGGAGGAAGTGCCCGTGAAATCCCCATCCTCGCCTTTCGCGCGCCGGCTGCTTGCCGCCGGCATGCTGGCCGGCCTGCTCGGGTCCGGCCTGGCCGCCGCCCAGCCGCTGAATCCGCCGGTCAAAGTCCGCTACGAAGAAGTGGTGCGCTCCATCCTGTACGTGCCCAAGTACGTGGCCCTCTCGCAGGGCTATTTCAAGGACGCCGGGCTGGACGTCTCGATGAAGACGTCGCAGGGCACCGACAAGGGCATGACCGCCCTGCTCTCGGGCAGCGCCGACATCGTGCTGATCGGCCCGGAAGCGTCGATCTACGTGCAGAACAGCGAATCGCCGGTCAAGCCCAAGATATTCGCCGGCCTGACCGCCACCGACGGCTTTTTCCTGCTGTCGCGCAAGCCCATCGACAAGTTCGACTGGTCGATGGTCAAGGGCAAGGAAATCATCGGCTTCCGGCAAGGGTCCAACCCGCTGGTCTTCCTGGAGACCGTGCTGCGCAAGCACGGCATCGATCCGCAGAAGGACGTCAAGCTGCTGAACCAGATCGGCATTCCGGCGCGCGCCGGCGCCTGGATGGCCGGCCAGGGCGAGTACGGCATCTTCCTTGAGCCCGAGGCGGGCGAGCTGGTGCGCAACGGCAAGGGCCACATCGTGGCCTCGGTCGGGCACGAAGTCGGCCAGGTCGACTACACCGTGTTCACCTCCACCGACAAGTACATCCGCGACAACCCCAAGGTGATCCAGGCCTGGACCAACGTGGTGGCGCGCGCCGAGAAATACGTGCAGGACACGCCGGCGGCCACGCTGGCGCCGCAGATCGCCAGCTTCTTCCCGGGCCTGGAGCAGCAGGGCATCATCGATGCCATCGAGCGCTACAAGCAATACCAGATCTGGAAGACCACGCCGCTGGTGACGCCCGAAGCCATGAACCAGTTGCAGGACATGCTGATCGCCAGCGCGGTGATGAAGGACGCGGCGCGCGTCAAGTACGAAGACGTGGTGATGCCCGAGTTCGCCAGGCAGGCCAAGCCATGAGCGCGGTCGTGCACAACCTGATGCCGGCGCCGGCCGCGGCCAAGATCGAACTGCGCGAGGTCAGCCTGAGCTACTTCACGCCCGAGGGCGAGACCGAGGCCCTGTCCAAGGTGTCGTTCTCGCTCGCGCCAGGCGAATTCGTCAGCCTGATAGGCCAGAGCGGCTGCGGCAAGAGCACGCTGCTGTCACTGATCGCCGGGCTGATCCCGCCGACCTCGGGCGCCGTGCTGGTCGACGGAACGCCGGTCACGCGGCCCTCGCCGCGCATCGGCTACATGCTGCAGCAGGACTATCTCTTCGAGTGGCGCACCATCCTGGACAACGTCATGCTGGGCGCCGAGATCCAGGGCCGGCGCGACGCCCGCAGCGAGGCGCGCGCCGTGCACCTGCTGGAGAAATGCGGGCTGGGCGCGTTCCTGGAGCACACGCCGCGCCAGCTGTCGGGCGGCATGCGCCAGCGCGCCGCGCTGGCGCGCACGCTGGTAACCGAGCCCGACGTCATCCTGCTCGACGAGCCGTTCTCGGCGCTGGACTCGCAGACGCGCCTGGCGATCTCGGACGAGGTGGTGGACATCCTGCGCCGCGAACGCAAGACCGTGGTGCTGGTGACGCACGACATCGGCGAAGCCATCGCCATGACCGACCGCGTCATCGTGCTGTCGCGCCGCCCGGGCCGCCTCAAGAGCCAGTACCGCATCAACTTCGCCGAGCCGCGCCCGACGCCGTTCCAGGCCCGCTCGCGCCCGGAATTCAACACTTACTTCGAGCAGCTGTGGGAAGAGCTCGACGTACACGTGGAGGGGTAACCATGACCGCGCCTGCCGCCAACACGCTCGCCCTGCGCCCCGCGCACGCGCCCAGCGAGAAATACCAGGAATACCTGCGCCGCGACCGGCGCCGCAAGCACCACGTGCGCCTGGCCCAGCTGATGCTGCTGGTCCTGTTCCTGTGCGCATGGGAAATCCTGCCGCGCATGCACGTCCTCAATCCGCTGCTGACCAGCTATCCCAGCGCGCTGTGGCCCACGTTCTTCGAACTGTGGAACCATGGCAACCTGCCGCGCCACATCGCCGCCACGGTCATGGCCACGCTGGTCGGCTTCGGGCTGAGCATGCTGATCGGCGTGGCCGTGGCGGCGGCGCTGTGGTGGTCGGACTTTCTCTACAAGGTGATCGATCCCTTCCTGGTCGTGGCCAACGCCATGCCCAAGATCGCCTTCGTGCCGATCTTCTACCTGTGGCTGGGATCCGACTACGCGGTCTACGGCATGGCGGTGGCGATCGCCGTGTTCGTCACCATCATGGTCGTCTACGCGGGCTTTCGCGGCGTGGATCCGAACAAGATGAAACTGGCGTATACCTTTGGCGCCTCGCGCTGGCAGGTGCTGACCAAGGTCATCCTGCCCGGCAGCGTGCCCACGCTGATCGCCGCCGTGAAGATGAACATCGGGCTGGCCCTGGTGGGCGTGATCGTGGGCGAATTCCAGTCCGCCGACCTCGGCCTGGGCTTCCTGATCATGAACGGCAGCCAGATCTTCAAGCTGAACATCGTCATGACCGCCATCACCCTCCTGGCGCTGATTTCCAGCGTGATGTACCTGGCGATCTATCGCCTGGAAGCGGCCGTTGCGCGCCGCTACGCCTGAGGAGCACCCACACCATGGAATTTCCCCAATGGGTCATCGACCGCGTACAGGCGCGCCAGGGCTGCCTGCATCCCTACGATAGCCTGCCCGGCCCCCGCACCGCCGCCGTCGTCATCGACATGCAGCGCTACTTCACCCTGCCCGGCTACCAGGGCGAATGCGCGGCCGCGCGCGCCATCGTGCAGCCCATCAACCGGCTGTGCGCCGCGGTGCGCGCCGCCGGCGGCAGCGTGGTCTGGGTGCAGACCGCCTCCGACCATGCCGACTCGTTCTGGTCGCACCACCATGGCGTGATGCTGACGCCCGAACGCAGCAAGCGCCGGCTGGAGACGCTCAAGCGCGACAGCGAGGGCTACGCGCTGCACCCCGACATGGACGCCCGCGCCGAAGACGTACGCGTGACCAAGCGCTTCTACAGCGCCATGGCTCCCGGCTCGTCGGAGCTGGAGCCGCTGCTGCGCGGCCGCGGCATCGACACGCTGCTGATCGCCGGCACGGTCACCAATGTCTGCTGCGAATCGACCGCCCGCGACGCGATGATGCGCGACTTCCGCACCATCATGGTCGACGATGCCTTGGCGGCGGTCACGCCCGCCGAGCACGAAAACGCCCTGCATGGCTGGATGCTGTTCTTCGGCGACGTGCTGTCGGTGGACGAGGCCAGCGCCAGGCTGGCCGCGGCGGACGAGGCGCGCCGCATCGCCTGAGCCGGCGCCGCTCAGCGCCCGACCTGGTACAGCTGTATCAGGTTGCCGCAGGTGTCGGAAAAGATGGCGATCGTGGCCGGGCCGGCCGGCGTGGGGTCGATCGTGAACGCCACGCCCCGGTCCTTGAGCCGCCGCACCTCGGCGTGGATATCCGCGCTTTCGAACGCGGTGACCGGTATCCCGTCCTGGCGCAGGGCAGCCTGGTAGGCGCTCGCGGCGGGATGCCCGTTCGGCTCCAGCACCAGCTCCAGGTCGTCGGGCCCTTCCGGCGACACCACGGTGATCCAGCGCGCCGCGCCGGCCGGGATATCGTGCTTCTTGGTGAACCCCAGCACGTCGGTATAGAAACGCAGCGCCTTGTCCTGGTCGTCGACAAAGATGCTGTTCAGTCTGATTCGCATGGATCGCCTCCCTGGCCGGTTCGTCCATGCGCCGGGCGACGCTCGCGGCCGGCGCATGGATCCGTCCATTCTAGCGCCGCGCTCGCGCGCCTCGGCCCGCCGGGCTCAGAACTCTTCCAGGAAGCGCATGCGGAACCGCCGTCCCTTGATATTGCTGTTGGACAGGCGCGCGAAGGCCTGCTTGGCGACCTGGCGGTCCAGCGCCACATAGGCGTTGAATTCGGTGATGTTGATCTTGCCGACCTGCTCGAACGCCAGCCCGCCGTCACCGGTCAGGGCGCCCAGCAGGTCGCCGGGACGCAGCTTGTCCTTCTTGCCGCCCTGGATGCACAGGGTGATCATGGGCGCGCGCAAGGGGCGGTCGGACTTGGGCCGCAGCGAGCCGAGGTCGGCCCATTTCAGCGGGGCGCCCTGGTATTGCTCGATGAGGTTGGCCCAGCGCATTTCCTCGGGCGAACACAGGCTCAGCGCCAGCCCTTTCTGGTCGCCGCGGCCGCTGCGGCCGATGCGGTGCACGTGGACTTCGGTGTCCTTGGTCACGTCCACGTTGATGACCGCGCCCAGGTTCTGGATGTCCAGCCCGCGGGCGGCCACGTCGGTGGCGACCAGCACGGCGCAGCTCTGGTTGGCGAACTGGATCAGGATTTCATCGCGCTCGCGCTGCTCCAGGTCGCCGTTGAGCGCCTGGGCGCTGATGCCCTGGGCGCGCAGGCGTTCGACCAGGTCGTGGCTGCGGATCTTGGTGTTGCAGAACGCCAGCGTGGACGCCGGGCGGAAGTGGGCCAGCAGCGCCGCCACGGCATCCAGCCTCTGGCCTTCGTCGATCTCGAAGAAGAGCTGCTCGATGCGGCTGGCGTCGTGCTGGGCCTCCACCTTGATTTCGGCCGGATTGCGCAGGAAGCGGGCGCTCAGCTTGCGGATGTTGTCGGGGTAGGTGGCCGAGAACAGCAGGGTCTGCCGCCTGGCCGGGCAATGCGAGGCAATGGCGGCGATGTCGTCGTAGAACCCCATGTCCACCATGCGGTCGGCCTCGTCCAGCACCAGCGTGTTCAGCGTGGACAAGTCCAGGCTGCCGCGCGCCAGGTGGTCCTGGATGCGGCCGGGCGTACCCACCACCAGATGCGTGCCGCGCGCCAGCGATTCGGCCTGGGGACGCGCGGCGGCGCCGCCGCACAGCGTCAGCACCTTGACGTTGGGAATCAGGCGGGCCAGCCGGCGCAGCTCCTGGGCCACCTGGTCGGCCAGTTCGCGGGTGGGACAGAGCACCAGCGCCTGCGGCGCCAGGCGGTTGACGTCCAGGTTCTGCAGCACGCCCAGGCCGAATGCGGCGGTCTTGCCGCTGCCGGTCTTGGCTTGCGCGATCAGGTCGCGGCCTTCCAGGATGAGCGGCAGGCTTTGCGCCTGGATCGGCGTCATCTGTTCGAAGCCCAGGCCTTGCAGGTTGTCGAGCAAGGCGGGCAGAAGAGGCAGGGAGGAAAAAGACGTGTTGGTCACAATAAGGCGGATCGCAGAGGATCGCGAAAGACAGGATCGACCGACAGTGTATGCCGTCGCGCCCCGCCTGCCTCATCCGGCGGCGCCGGCCTGCCCGGCCCGGCGCCGCCGCGGCCTCAGGTCATGAACATCACCGCCGCCACGGTGGAGACGATCAGGCCCAGCACCACCGGCCCGAACAGCTTGCGCACCAGCTCCAGCACCGGCACGCGGGCAAAGCCCGCCACCGCGATCAGCGACGACCAGGCCACCAGGGTGCCCCCGCCGGTCCAGACCGCTCCCATCTGGCCCACCGCGGCCAGGGTAGCGGCGTCCACGCCGGCGGTCGCGCCCAGCGCGCCGGACAAGGCGCCGGTCAGCGGCAGGCCGGAAAAGCCCGAGCCGTCGATACCGGTGATGACCCCGACGATGAGCACGCCGAAGGCGACGACCAGGTGGCTGTTGGGAATCCAGCCCTGCGCGGCCTGCAGCAGGTCGAACAGCAGGTTGGGCGCATGGCCCGGCTCGACGCCGAGGATGCCGGCGGCCTGGTCGGGCGCGCCGAGGAAGAAGAAGCCGGCGATGGGCAGCACCGAGCCCATGGCCTTGAACGCGAAGACAAAGCCGTCGGTGACGTGGTCGGCGGCCGTGTTGAGGAAATCGCGTCCAGGCACGCCGACGGCGGTGGCGGCCACCATCAGCAGCGCCGCGGCGCCGCCCACCAGGGCCGCCGCTTCGCCGCCGCGCAGCGCCGGCAGCGAGGGAAACAGCCGCGGCGCCACCATGACCAGCACCACCAGCAGGAAGACCACCGGGGTGACGATGGCGAACAGGCGCGACCAGCCCTGCTTGCCCAGCGGCACCGAGCCGCTGTCGTAATCGACGGCGGCGGCCAGTTCGCCCTTGTCCATGGTGCCCGACTCCTCGACCGATTCGGGCACGACCACCGCGCGCCGCTGCCAGGCGTCGAGCAGCGCTTCGCTGGGCGCCTGGATCTGCCGGCGCATGCCGACATAGGCCAGCACCAGCGCGACGATGCCGGTCACCAGCGACAGGATCAGCGTGCGTTCGGCAACCAGGGCGGTGGCCACGCCGGCGGCCTTGGCGCTGATGCCGGGCGCGACGCCGATGACATAGTCGGACGACAGGGCCATGCCCTGCCCGGCGATGGCGATGGCACAGGCCGCGCCCAGCGGCGGCAGGCCGGCGGCGATGGCCGCGGGCAGCAGGATGGCGGCCACCAGGGGCACGGCCGGCGTGGGCCAGAAGAACAGCGAGATGAGATAGGTGGCCAGCGCCAGCACGACGAATGCGATATGGCCGTTGGTCATGACGGCCCGGAAGGGCTGCACCATGCGCACGTCCGAGCCCAGCGTCTTGAGCGCGTTGAGCAGGGCGGTCATGAATGCGATGACCAGGAATATGTTGAAGAGCTCCTTGGCCGCCATGAAGCTGGCGTTGAACACGGCCGTCACGCCGCTGACGACGCTGCCGCCGAAGGCGATGCCGACCAGCAACGTACCCAGC
This sequence comes from Bordetella bronchiseptica, assembly GCF_900636925.1. Taxonomy (NCBI): domain Bacteria; kingdom Pseudomonadati; phylum Pseudomonadota; class Betaproteobacteria; order Burkholderiales; family Alcaligenaceae; genus Bordetella; species Bordetella bronchiseptica. The sequence goes on along the minus strand of NZ_LR134326.1, from coordinate 660,817 downwards.
AGGGATGGAACGACGACGTTGGCGCGAAAGATCATCGTGATCACGATGACGACCACGCCCAGCAGATACATCCAATGCGCCGCAGTAATGACAACTTGCTGGCCCATGACTACCCCCTGATTTGCGCTTGTTGTGCAACAAGGCCGGCACGCGAACGGCGCCGGAACGAACCACCACGAACGTATACTATATTCTTAAATTCCGAATTTAGACACAATGGACCAAGCAAGGCAATACGGAATTTTATTCATTAAAATCAATGAACTTCCATCAAAACCAGGGATGCCCGCGCAAGATTCGACAATCAGGATTTCCCTTGTTGCGTTTTCATTGAATACGGTATACGGTTTGACTACCGACCATCGCAGGCTTGGATAATCCGCGCTCCGCCCGGATCACGACGATGACCCTAGGCAGCCAACATTCGCCGCTGTTCGCCCTGGTGCAGGAAACCCTGCGCAAACGCATCCTGAGCGGCGCCTATGCCCAGGGCGAACGCCTGGTCGAGGGCGACCTGGCCGAGGAAATGGGCGTTTCGCGCATTCCGGTGCGCGAGGCGCTGCGCGCCCTGGCCGCCGCCGGCCTGGTGCGCATCGAACCCCGGCGCGGCGCCTCCGTGGCCAGCCTGTCGCCCGAGCATGCGCGCGACATCGTCGAAGTGCGCGCCACCCTCGAAGCCCTGAACGCCCGCCTGGCCGCGCAGCGCCGCAACCCCCAGCAAGTGGCCGACATGGACCGCGCCATCCGCGACGGCGCGCACGCCTGCGAACGCGGCGACACCGCCGCCCTGGTGGAGCAGAATCGGCATTTCCACGAACTGCTGGGCGGCGTGAGCACCAACGCCGTGCTGCAGGACCTGATGCGCTCGCTGCGCGACCGCACCGCCCTGCTGTTCGCCCGCAACAGCGTGACACGGGCGGCCGACATCCTGGACGAACACGCGGGCATCCTGCAGGCCGTCACCGCCGGCGATGCCGACCTCGCCAGCCTGCTGGCGGCGCGCCACGTACACAACGCGGCCCAGTGGTATTTCGAACGACCGGTCGACCGCAAGGCGGTGGCGGCCGACACCGACTAGGCCGGCGCGTCCGGCTCGCGCAGCTGCAGCCAGACACGCCGCATGGTCGGGTCCTCGGGGTCTGCGTCGTTGGTAAAGCCCAGCCGCGTCATCAGTGTCAGCATCGGCCGGTTGGTCGACAGCACCAGCCCGTCTATGTATTCCAGCCCCTGCTCGCGCGCCGCGTCGATGAGCGCGCTCATCAGCTGGCCGCCCAGCTTGCGGCGCTGCCAGTCGTCGCCGATGACCAACGCGTACTCGGCGCCGCGCCCGTCCGGGTTGCGCAGGTAGTGCGCGAAGCCGATGATGACTTCGCGCGGGTGGCCCCGGTTGGCCGGGTTGGGCACCTGCGTGGCGGCCACCAGGGCCAGTTCGCGGTGATAGTCCACCTGGGTATAGCGCGCCACCATGCGCGGCGTCAGCTCGCGCATCATCGAGACGAAGCGCATGTAGCGCGAGCGCTCGGACAGCCCGCGAATGAACTCCTGCAGCGGCTCGCCGTCCTCGGGCCGGATCGGGCGGATGACCCAGGGCGTGCCATCGTCGAAACGGCGCGCCTGCACCAGGCGCGCCGGATAGGGATGGATCGCCATGTGGGCGTAGCCGCTGAGCTGCGGCGACACGGTGGCCTCGCGCTCGCACAGCACGATGCGCAAGCCGCCGGCGCGCAGCTGGGTTTCCCCGGCGTACAGGGGATCGATATCCACCGACTCGATATCGGGCAGTTCGGACACCATCTCCGAGACCTGCACCAGCGCGTGCTGCAAGGCCTCGGCGGCGGCGTTGGTGACCTGCGGCGCCAGCACGCGGCGCCACAGCCGGCTGCGCTCTATCATCTGGCGCGCCAGGAAGCCGTTGAGCGGCGGCAGGTCCATGCCCCGGTCGGCGCCCGACAGGACCGCGTCGGGCCCGCCCGCGCCGAAGCGGATGACCGGGCCGAAATGCGGATCGCGCCGCACGCGGATCGCCATCGGGCGCGATTCGGCCTCGATCGGGCGCACGCCCAGCGGGCCTTCGCGCAGCGGCACGTAGAAGGCATCGAGCAGCGCGCGCGCCTCGATGGGATCCAGCTCGCGCCGCCCTTGCGCGCGCGCTTGCCCCATGATGTCGCGCGCGCCGGCGCTGTCGGGCAGCAGGCCGGGCGGCTCGGGCGGCTGGGTCTGCAGCAGCAATTGCTGGTTGTAGTGATGGGTGGCCAGCACGCCGAATGCGTCGGCGGCCGATTCGGGCGTGCGAAACGCCGAGGTGCCGGCATCGTCGAGCATGCGGCGCAACGGCCGCATGCCCGCGTCGCCCATGAAACAGCTGACCACCGGCTTGCGCGCGCGCGGCGCCAGCTGCGCCAGCTGGCGCGCCACCGCCGGCATGTCGGCCAGCGCGTCGGGCGCAAGCAGCACCAGCACGCCATCCACGCCGGCGTCGTCGAGCAGGCAGTCCAGGATGGCCTGGATGCGCTCGGGCGTAAGCGGCGTATAGGTAATGACCGGATTGGCGGTGGCGGCGTCGGGTTCCAGCATGTCGGCCAGCGTGCGCTGCGTCGCCGGCGACAGCTTCGCCTGCAGCACCGCGGCGTCCGGGCCGATGAGGTCCAGCGCCAGTTGCGGCGGGCCGCTGCCGTTGGAGAACAGCGCCACCCGGCGGCCGCGCGGACGCCGGGTATAGCCCAGCACCTTGACGGCCGAGAACAGCTGCACGAAGTAGCGCACCCGCACCGCCCCGGCGCGCCGCAGCGCGGCATCGAACACGGCATCGGCGCCGTTGGCGTCGGCGCGGCCGGCCTTGAGCACGATGACGGGCTTGACGCTGGCGGCGGCGCGCAGCGCGCTCATGAACTCGCGCGCCGGCCCCACGTCCTCGATATACAGCACGATGCTGTCGGTGCGGGAATCGCTGGCCAGGTAATCGAGCACCTGCGACAGCCCCACGACCGCTTCGTCGCCCAGCGATACCGCGATGGAAAACCCGATGTGCACGTCTTCGGCCCAGTCCATCACCGCCGCCATGATGGAGCGCGACTGCGCCACCAGCGCCACCCGCCCGGCGCGCGCCAGCGACGGATGCTGGCTGAGGTTCAGGCCGGCGTGCGGACGCTGCGCCCCGAACGAGCGCGGCCCCAGCAGTTCGCAGCGGTTCTCGGCCGCCCAGGCGCGGCACAGCGCCTGGGTGCCGCGCGGATACGGGTCGGGCAGCTCGTGAGGCAACAGGATCACGGCCCGCGGCGCCAGGGCCGCCAGGCGCCGCAGCGTCTCGGGCAGCACCCCGGGGGCCACGCATACCAGCGCCAGGTCGGGACGCTGTCCCTCGGCCACCCCGGCACAGGCCGCCGGCAGCTCGGGCGCCGCCCCCGGCGCGGCCTGTACCACCGTGGTACGCGCCCGCAGGGCCGACGGCAGCACCGAGGTCACGGGCAACAGGCGGTCGGCGATGACCACCAGCGAAGCGGGCTCGAACATCGGGGCGAGAACGTGTCGCAGCATCTGATCCCGGGCGCTAATCTAAAATAGCACTCATCGTATCAATACCGCCCGCCAACATCCATGGCGGGCGCATGTTTCGCCACTTCTTTTATGGAGATGGCGCAGTCCGCCGAGCGGCCGCGCCCCTATGCCTTTATGACAGCCAACGCTACGCGTCCCGTGCGCACCCGCTTCGCGCCCTCGCCCACCGGTTTCCTGCACCTGGGCGGCGCCCGCACCGCCCTGTTCTCCTGGGCCTTCGCGCGCCATCACCAGGGCGTATTCGTGCTGCGCATCGAAGACACCGACGTCGAACGCTCCACGCCCGAGGCCGTGCAGGCCATCCTCGACAGCATGGACTGGCTGGGCATGCAGCCCGACGAGGGCCCGTTCTACCAGATGAAGCGCATGGACCGCTATGCCGAGGTGCTGGCCGGCATGCTCGAGGCCGGCACGGCCTACCATTGCTATTGCTCGCCAGAGGAAGTGGACGCCATGCGCGAAGCCGCCCGCGCCAAGGGCCTGAAGCCGCGCTACGACGGCACCTGGCGCCCCGAGCCCGGCAAGACCCTGCCGCCGGTGCCGGCCGACCGCAAGCCCGTGATCCGCTTCCGCAACCCGATCGACGGCGCCACCAGCTGGAACGACATGGTCAAGGGCCCGATCAGCTTCGACAACGGCGAGCTCGACGACCTGATCATCGCGCGCCCGGACGGCACGCCCACCTACAATTTCTGCGTGGTGGTCGACGACTGGGACATGGGCATCACCCATGTGCTGCGCGGCGACGACCACGTCAACAACACGCCGCGCCAGATCAACATCCTGCGCGCGCTGGGCGCCACCCTGCCCGAATACGGCCATGTCCCGATGATTCTCGGGCCGGACGGCGAAAAGCTGTCCAAGCGGCACGGCGCGGTCAATGTCATGGAATACGACGCCCAGGGCTACCTGCCCGAAGCCATGGTCAACTACCTGGCCCGGCTGGGCTGGAGCCACGGCGACGATGAATTGTTCACGCGCGAACAGCTGGTCGAGTGGTTCGACACCCGCCACCTGTCGAAGTCGGCCTCGCAATGGGACCCGAAGAAGCTGAACTGGGTCAACGCCCATTACATCAAGGGCATGGACGACGCCGAGCTGGCCGGCCGCGTGGCGCCGCGCGTCGAACGCCGCGGCGGCAAGCCGCAGGCCGCCGACCTGCCGGCCATCATGGGGCTGCTGAAAGACCGCGCCGAAACCCTGGAGCAACTGGCCGAGGACGCCATGCTGTTCTGCGGCGAATACCAGCCCGCTCCCGCCGAGCTGGCGGCCCAGCACCTGACCGAAACGGCGCGCGCCGCCCTGGCCGATTTCGCCGCCCGCGCACGCGACACCGAATGGAACCGCGCCGCCATCTCCGCCCTGATCAAGGCCGTGCTGGCCGACCGCGGCCTGAAGATGCCGCAACTGGGCATTCCGCTGCGCGTCGCGGTGACGGGCCGGGCCCAGACCCCGGCGGTCGACGCCGTGCTGGAACTGCTGGGCAAGGAAACCGTGCTGGCGCGCCTGCAGGCGCTCTGACGCTTATGCCGCCTGCGCCGTCTGCGCCGCCGCGTGGCGGCGCAGCGCCCAGGCGAATCCGCAACCCAGCAGCGGCAGCAGCAGCGCGGTCATGCCGAACAGCATGGCGGCGCCGGCTGCGTCCACCACCAGGCCGGCCAGGGCCACGCCGGCCGCCTGGCCCATGAACAGGCACGACGCGAACCAGGCCACCGCGGTGCCGCGCGCGGCCGGCACCATCTGCGTCGCGTTGGTCTGCAAGGTGGCGTGCAGCAGGTAGTAGCCGAACCCGGCCAGCACACCGGCGGGCAGGCTCCACAGCCACTGCGGCCCGAGCCAATAACAGAGGAACGCCGCGCTCAGCACCAGGCCGCCGGCCAGCGCCAGTCCGCGCTCGCCCAGCCGCCTGAGCACATGCCCGGCCACCAGCGTGTAGAGCAGGCCGCCCAGCGCATAGGACGCCACCAGTGCGCCGGCGGCGGTCAGCGAAATGCCGAAGCGCGCGTGCAGGTAGGACGGCGCGAAGGCCAGGGTGCCGAACACCAGCAATCCCTCGAAAAACACCGTGGCCAGCACGACACGCGCCCACGGGGTGCCCAGCACCAGGCGCGCCTGGGCCACGAATCCGGTACGCGCCGCGCCGGCCGCGCCCGTCTGGCCGCTGGCCGCCTGGCGGCGCAGCTCACGGTACAGCAGCGTGCCCACCACCAGGTAGATGGCCACCAGGACCGCGAACGCCCAGCGCCAGCCCACCGTGTCGGCGAACAGGCCGCCCACCAGCTGGCCGGCCGCCATGCCCAGGATGGTGCCGGTCAGGAAGCGCGCCAGCGTGGCCTGGCGCCGCTCGTAGGGCACGTTGTCGCCGATCCAGGCCATCGATAGCGGGACCACGCCGGCGCCGGCCGCGCCCGACAGCGCCCGCGCAGCCACCAGCGCGTCCAGCGAACCGGCCAGCACGGCCGCGGCGCTGCCCAGCGCGCACGCGAAGGTGGCGATGCACACCACGCGGTACTTGCCATAACGATCGCCCAGCGGGCCGAAGAACATCTGCAGTACGCCATACGCGATGGCGAACGCGGTCACCGCGTAGGCGGCCTGCCCCGTCGTGGTGGCGAAATCCGCCGCCAGCTGGGGCAGCATGGGGTCGCAGATGCGGAAAGCGGTGGAGCTGGCGAAGGCGGCCAACGCCAACAGCAGGATGGCTCGACTTTCGGACGACAACGACATGGCGGGTAGCGGCGGCGACGTGGGAAGTCCGCCACCTTACCCGAATGGCGCGCCGCTGGCGACAATCCTCAATAGGGCAGGCGGTAGCCGGGCTGCATGCGGCGGGCCGTGACGGCCTGCCCGTTGCGCTTGAGTTCGCGCAGCGTCAGCTTGCCGCTGTCGACCTTCTCGACGCGGTAGCGGTTCTGGTAGATGGGATCGGACGCATCGACGGGCTCGCCGTTCGATTGCGTGGTCCGCATGGTGTAGATGCCATCGGCCACGTGCCAGCAGCCGGTTTCGCGCAGGGCCGGCCGGGTCTTGCGGCCAACTTTCAGTTGCGTTTCATAACGCATCGTTCCGTCGGCGGACAGCACCGTCAATGTCTGGAAGTCGCCGGCAAAGCCGCGCTGGCGCGATACCGAATACCAGGTTCCCACCATCGGATCGCCGGCCTGGGCCGGCGTGCATGCCACCGCCTCGGGCGCCTCGGGCGTCGCGCGCGGCGCGGTGGCGGCAGACTCCTTGCGGGCGGCACAGCCGCCCAGCATCAGCGCCACGCCCAGGGCGCCGACCAGCGATATAGACACACGACTCATGACTTCCTCGGACCACGCAAAACAAACACGACAGCGCCGCCTGCCGGACTGCCGACGCGACGACAGCACGCACTCTAAAGAGCGGCGACAGACAAAGCAATGGCGCGCGGGGCCTTGTGCAATTGCGCAACAGTTACACCGTGTCCAGATGCTTCCGGCGCCGTATCCGAGGGCCCTGTCCCGGATCATCCGCGGCGAGGCGTGCCTGGCCCCACTGAGACAGGCACGCCGCTCTATATGGCGAGGCGGCGCGCCTACAGCGGCAGGCGGACCTCGTGCTTGAGTTCGCGCAGCACCACGATGGTGCGGGTCTGGCGGATGCCGGGCAGGTTGAACAGGAAACGGTGCAGGAAGCGGTCGTAGGCCTCCGGGCTCTCGACCAGGATCTTCAACAGGAAATCCGAATCGCCGGTCACGGCATAGCATTCGAGGATTTCCGGCGCATCGCGCACCGAGCGCTCGAACGTTTCCACCGTGCCGGCCGAATGCCGTTCCAGGCTGATCTGCGCGAACATGCACCCCTGCAGGCCCACCTTGCTGCGGTCGACCTGCGCGCTGTAGCCGGTGATGACCTTGTTCGCCTCCAGCGCCTTGACGCGCCGCCAGACCGGCGCGGCCGACAACCCCACCGTCTCGGACAGCTGTTGCGCCGAGGCCCGCCCGTCCTCCTGCAACGCCTTCAAAATGCCGATATCGGTCTTGTCCATCGGGTTGCCTCCTGTTTTCGCCACAAACGAAATGTTTGTTTCGCATTATAGGGATTACACGATCCGAAAACGCAATGAATGCCGGGCTCCACGCACCTATCATGGTCGAAAGAACTGGAGCACACGCCATGGACGGCACCCCCGCGGTCGACCCGCATATCGACCTCGACTATCAACTCGGCGACAACCTCACCCGCACCAGCGGGCGGGTGTTCCTGACCGGCACGCAGGCGCTGGTGCGCATGATGCTGACGCAGCGCCGGCTCGACCGCGACCGCGGCCTGAACACCGCCGGCTTCGTCTCCGGGTATCGCGGCTCGCCGCTGGGCGGCGTCGACATGGCCATGTGGAAGGCCGGGCAGGCGCTGGCGGACAACCAGGTCAGCTTCCTGCCCGGCATCAATGAAGACATGGCGGCCACCGCCGTCATGGGTACGCAACAGGCCGGCGTGCGCGCCGACCGCAAGGTCGATGGCGTGTTCGCCATGTGGTACGGCAAGGGCCCCGGCGTGGATCGCGCCGGCGACGCGCTGCACCACGGCAACGCGGCGGGCGCCTCGCGCCATGGCGGCGTGCTGGTGGTGGTCGGCGACGACCATACCGCCGTTTCCTCGTCCATCCCGCATGCCAGCGAGGCATCGCTGATCGGCTGGCACATGCCCATCGTGCACCCGGCGTCCATCGACGAATACGAGACCTTCGCGCTATGGGGCTGGGCGCTGTCGCGCTACAGCGGCGCATGGGTCGCGTTCAAGGCAGTGTCCGAAACTGTGGAATGCGGCCAGTCGTTCGTGCTCGAGCCGCCGGCCGCCTACGAGATGCCCGACGACCCGGAGCTGCCCGCCGAACAACTGGAATACACCGCGCGCGACTTTCTGTCGCCGGCGGTCGAACTGCGCATGCACCGCCGGTTGCGCGCGGTGCGCGCGTTCGCGCGCCGCCATTCGCTGGACCGGCTGGTCTGCGCGGCCCCGCGCGCCACGCTCGGCATCGTCACGGTGGGCAAGGCGCACCTGGACACCATGGAGGCCCTGCATCGGCTGGGCCTGGACACCGTCGGCGCCCAGGCGCCGGTGCGCATCTACAAGCCCGGCCTGACCTGGCCGCTGGACGGGCCGCGCCTGATCGAATTCGCGCAAGGCCTGCGGCACATCCTGGTCATCGAGGAAAAAGGCGCGGTCGTCGAAAGCCAGATCAAGGACCTGCTGTTCAACCTGCCGCAACGCCCCAGCGTGGCCGGCAAGACCGGGCTGGATGGCGCCGAGCTGATTCCGGCCGCCGGGCAATTGCGGCCGTCGCTGCTGGCCGCCCCGCTGGCCGCGTGGCTGCGCCGCGCGGGCCATATGCCGGGCGGCGCCGCGCCCGCAGCGTTCGCGTGTCCGGCGCCGCTTTCCAACGACGCCGACGGCATGCGCCGGCGCCCCTACTTCTGTTCGGGCTGTCCGCACAGCACCTCCACCAAGGTGCCCGAAGGCAGCCAGGCGCTGGCCGGCGTGGGCTGCCATTACATGGCGGCCTGGATGGACCGCGACACCGGCGGCCTGACCCAGATGGGCGGCGAAGGCGCCGACTGGATCGGCCTGTCTCCCTATATAGAGATGCCGCACGTGTTCCAGAACATGGGCGAAGGCACGTATTACCACTCGGGCTACCTGGCGATCCGCCAGGCCGTGGCCGCGCGCGCCAACATCACCTACAAGATCCTGTTCAACGACGCCGTGGCCATGACCGGCGGCCAACCGGTCGACGGGCCGATATCGGTGCCGCAGATCTGCCAGCAGCTGCGCGGCGAGAACGTGGCGCGCATCGTCGTCACCACCGACGAGCCGGAAAAATACCGCGGCGTCGCCCTGGGCACCGGCATCGATGTGCACCACCGCCGCGACCTGGACGCGGTGCAGCGCGAGCTGCGCGCCACGCCCGGCGTCACCGTGCTGATCCACGACCAGACCTGCGCGGCCGAGAAGCGCCGGCGCCGCAAGAAGAACCAGTTCCCGGACCCGCCGCGCCGCCTGCTGATCAACAGCGCCGTCTGCGAGGGCTGCGGCGATTGCGGCGTGCAGTCGAATTGCCTGTCGGTAGTGCCGCTGGAGACCCCTTACGGCCGCAAGCGCGCCATCGACCAGTCCAGCTGCAACAAGGACTATTCGTGCGTGGAGGGATTCTGCCCCAGCTTCGTCTCGGTCATGGGCGGCAAGCCGCGCAAGAGCGCCGCGCCGGCGGCCGACCACGAGCGCCTGCGCGCCCGCATCGCGCGGCTGCCCGAGCCGCGCCCGGCGCCGCTGGAGGCGCCGTACCGGCTGCTGGTCGCCGGCATGGGCGGCACCGGCGTGATCACCATTGGCGCCATCGTCTCCATGGCCGCGCACCTGCAAGGCCTGTCGGCCGCCGTGCTGGATCTCACCGGCCTGGCGCAAAAAGGCGGCACCGTGGTCAGCCACATCCGCCTGGCGCCGTCCGGCACGGCCAACGGGCCGGTACGGCTGGACTGGCAGCAGGCCGATGCCGCCATCCTGTGCGACCCGGTGGCTGCCGTCGCGCCAGATTCACTGGGCGCGCTGCGCCGCGACCATACTCGCACCACCGTCAATACCTATGTGGCGCCGGTATCGGACTTCACCCGCAACCCCGACGCGCCGCTGCGCGCCGACGCCCTGCTGGCGAAGATCCGCCACGCCGCCGGCGAGCACGTCGCGGCCCTGGACGCGCACGCGGCGGCGCAGGCCCTGTTCGGCGACAGCATCCTGTCGAACATGTTCATGCTCGGCCATGCCTGGCAGCGCGGCGACGTGCCGCTCGCGCTGGCCGCGCTGGCGCGCGCCATCGAACTGAACGGCGTGGCCGTGGCGGCCAACCGCGCCGCGTTCGACGCCGGAAGGCTGGCGGCCCACGAGCCGCAATCCATGGCGCAGGCGCTGCGCCCGGCCGCCCAGGTCGTGCAGCTGCACATTCCCGAGTCGTTCGAGCGCGCCGTCGAGCGCCGCGTTGCCGACCTGACCGCCTACCAGAGCGCCGCGTACGCGCAGGCTTATCGCGACCTGGTCGAACAGGTGGCCGCGCGCGAACGCGAGCTGGCGCCGGCAGCCCGCGCGCCACGCCTGGCCATGGCAGTGGCGCGCAGCCTGTTCAAGCTGATGGCCTATAAGGACGAATACGAAGTGGCGCGCCTCTACACCGACGACGCCTTCCGCGCCCAGCTCGACAGCCAGTTCGAGGGCGACTACAGCCTGCGCTTGCACCTGGCCCCGCCGCTGCTGGCCCGCAAGGACCCGCGCACCGGCGCACCGCGCAAGATCACCCTGGGCCCCCGAACCCTCACCCTGATGAAAGCCCTGGCGCGCCTGAAGGGACTGCGCGGCACGTGGTTCGACCCGTTCGGCCACACCGCCGAGCGGCGCATGGAACGCGCGCTGGTGGCCGAGTACCGCGCCACGGTCATCCAGCTGCTGGCCGGCCTGAGCGTCGACAGGCTGGCGCAAGCGGCTACAATCGCCGCCCTTGCCGAAACCGTGCGCGGCTATGGCCACGTCAAGCAGGCCAGCGTGCGGAAATATCGCGACGAACTGGAGCGGCAGTTGCGGCGCTACCAGGAACCGACCGGCTCGCCGGACGTTTCCCTGCGCCAGACCGCATAGACGCTCATTCAGAGCGATCACTTCGGCGGGCGCGCCTTGCAGGGCGCGCCCGCCGCATTTAGTAACAACTAAATTTGAACTTGTATCGCTCAGTGTCTTGTCCCGGACCCGGACGCTCACTAGAATTAGTGCCATACGAGGGGGTGGTACACTACATCTTGTGGTCGCTAAACACGCTGGACCCACCGGCCACGCACCCCGGACCATTCGTCCACGCGTAGCGATTCCCCTCACACCGAATACTTTTGCACCCGGCCAGGCGGCCCGCCTGGCCTTCCTCTACGCTTTTTCGCACAGGAGCTTCCATGCAGACTACGATCGCCTCTGTGACCCGGCCCACGGCCGTGCCGCCCGCCCAATCCGAGACCTCCACCGATCCCAACAGCGGCCAATGGGCCAGCTACAACATCATCCGCCGCAATGGCTCGGTGGTGGGGTTCGAACCCAGCAAGATCGCCATCGCCATGACCAAGGCGTTCCTGGCCGTCAACGGCGGCCAGGGCGCGGCGTCGGCGCGCGTGCGCGAGCTGGTCGAACAGCTGACCGCGCAGGCCGTCAGCGCGCTGGTGCGCAACCGCCCCGCCGGCGGCACCTTCCATATCGAAGACGTGCAGGACCAGGTTGAACTGGCCCTGATGCGCTCGGGCGAGCACGACGTGGCCCGCGCCTACGTGCTGTACCGCGAGCGCCGCGCCCAGGAGCGCGCCGCCGCCGCCGAAGTGCTCGAGAAGAGCTCGCCGGCCGCCGCCCAGGAACCGACCCTCAGCGTGGTCGACAACGGCGTGCGCCGTCCGCTCGACCTGGCTGCGCTGCGCGCCACCATCGAAGCCGCCGGCGAAGGCCTGACGCAATACACGGACACCGAAGCCATCCTGAAGGAAACGGTCAAGAACCTCTACGACGGCGTTCCGGTCGACGAAGTGTTCAAGTCCGCCATCCTGGCCGCGCGCGCGCTGGTCGAAAAGGATCCGGCCTACAGCCAGGTCACCGCCCGCCTGCTGCTGCACACGATCCGCAAGGAAGTGCTGGGCGAGGAAGTGTCGCAGGCCGACATGGCCACCCGCTACGCGGAATACTTCCCCGCCTTCATCCAGCGCGGCATCGAAGGCGGCCTGCTCGACGCCAAGCTGGCCGAATACGACCTGGAGCGCGTGGCCAAGGCCCTGGACGGCCGCCGCGACCTGCAATTCGGCTACCTGGGCCTGCAGACCCTGTACGACCGCTACTTCCTGCACGTGCGCGGCACGCGCATCGAGCTGCCGCAGGTGTTCTTCATGCGCGTGGCCATGGGCCTGGCGCTGCGCGAAGCCGACCGCGAAGCGCGCGCCATCGAGTTCTATGAAATCCTGTCGTCGTTCGACTTCATGAGCTCGACCCCGACGCTGTTCAACTCCGGCACCCTGCACTCGCAGCTGTCGTCGTGCTACCTGACCACGGTGTCGGACGACCTCGAAGGCATCTACGACGCCATCAAGGAAAACGCGCTGCTGGCCAAGTACGCCGGCGGCCTGGGCAACGACTGGACGCCCGTGCGCGCGCTGCGCAGCCACATCAAGGGCACCAACGGCGAAAGCCAGGGCGTGGTGCCGTTCCTCAAGGTGGTCAACGACACCGCCGTCGCGGTCAACCAGGGCGGCAAGCGCAAGGGCGCGGTGTGCACCTACCTGGAAACGTGGCACCTGGACATCGAGGAGTTCCTCGAACTGCGCAAGAACACCGGCGACGAGCGCCGCCGCACCCACGACATGAACACGGCGAACTGGATTCCCGACCTGTTCATGAAGCGCGTGATGGAAAACGGCGAATGGACGCTGTTCTCGCCCTCCGACTGCCCCGACCTGCACGACAAGTACGGCAAGGCCTTCGAACAGGCCTATGCGGGCTACGAAGCCAAGGTCGCCAGCGGCGAACTGAAGCTGTTCAAGAAAATGCCGGCTGTCTCGCTGTGGCGCAAGATGCTGTCGATGCTGTTCGAGACCGGCCATCCGTGGATCACCTTCAAGGATCCGTGCAACATCCGCTCGCCGCAGCAGCACGTGGGCGTGGTGCACAGCTCGAACCTGTGCACCGAGATCACGCTGAACACCAACGCCACCGAAATCGCGGTGTGCAACCTGGGTTCGGTGAACCTGGTGGCGCACATGAAGCCCAGCGCCAACGGCGGCTACGAGCTCGACCACGACAAGCTCAAGCGCACCATCGGCGTGGCCATGCGCATGCTCGACAACGTGATCGACATCAACTACTACGCGGTCGACAAGGCGCGCAACTCCAACGAGCGCCATCGCCCGGTGGGCATGGGCATCATGGGCTTCCAGGATTGCCTGCACGTGATGCGCGTGCCGTATGCGTCGCAGGACGCCATCGACTTCGCGGATCGTTCGATGGAAGCGGTGTGCTATCACGCGTATTGGGCGTCGAGCGAACTCGCGCAAGAGCGCGGCCGCTACCAGTCGTACGAAGGTTCGCTGTGGTCGCGCGGCATCCTGCCGCAAGACACGCTTGCGATGCTGCGCGAAGAGCGCGGCGGCAATGTCGACGTCGATGATTCGAGCTCGCTGGACTGGGATACGTTGCGTTCACGCATCAAAGAACACGGCATGCGCAATTCGAACTGCATCGCAATCGCCCCAACTGCGACGATTTCCAATATCATTGGTGTATCTGCGTGCATCGAACCCACTTTCCAGAACTTGTACGTCAAATCGAATCTCTCCGGCGAGTTCACGGTCGTTAACGATTATCTCGTGCGTGACCTGAAGAAACTCGGTCTCTGGGACGAAGTCATGGTCGCCGACCTCAAGTACTTCGACGGCAGCCTGTCCCGTATCGATCGCGTACCTTCCGAACTTCGCAAGCTCTACGCCACCGCGTTCGAAGTCGAACCGAGCTGGCTGGTGGAGTGCGCCTCGCGCCGCCAGAAGTGGATCGATCAGGCCCAATCGCTCAACATCTACATGTCGGGCGCATCGGGCAAGAAGCTGGACGACACCTACAAGCTGGCGTGGCAGCGTGGCCTGAAGACCACTTACTACCTGCGCACCCTCGGCGCCACCAGCGCCGAGAAGTCGACGGGCCGCGGCGGCGAACTGAACGCCGTCAGCGCCGGCGACCACGGCGCGGGCTCGGCCGTATCCGCAGCACCCGTTTTGCCGGAACCCGAAATCGTCGGGGCGGTTTGCACCATGCGGCCGGGAGACCCCGGCTTCGAAGAGTGCGAAGCCTGCCAATAACCGCCACCGGAGAATTCGATCATGCTTAATTGGGAAGAAGAGAACATCGCCACCAAACCCGCCACCTCGCCCGCGCCCGCGGGCGGGCGGGAAGCCGCGCCCGCCGTGCGGGCCGCGACCGGCGTGTTCGGCGACGCAGCCCTGCCTACGCCCACCGCGCCCCAGCACGCAGCCAGCCTGGGGGCCTCGGACGCCACCGCCGGCCGCGTGAAGGTGGCCGACAAGCGCATCATCAACGGCGAGACCGACGTCAACCAGTTGGTGCCGTTCAAGTACAAGTGGGCCTGGGAAAAATACCTGGCCACCTGCGCCAACCACTGGATGCCGCAGGAAATCAACATGTCGCGCGACATCGCCCTCTGGAAGAACCCCAACGGGCTCACCGAGGACGAACGCCGTATCGTCAAGCGCAACCTGGGCTTCTTCGTGACGGCCGACTCGCTGGCCGCCAACAACATCGTGCTGGGCACCTACCGCCACATCACGGCGCCCGAGTGCCGCCAGTTCCTGCTGCGCCAGGCATTCGAAGAAGCCATCCATACCCACGCTTATCAGTACATCGTCGAAAGCCTGGACCTGGACGAGGCCGAGATCTTCAACGCCTATAACGAAGTCCCGTCCATCCGCGCCAAGGATGAGTTCCTGATTCCGTTCATCGACGCGATCGCGGACCCGAACTTCCATACCGGCACGCCCGAAGCCGATCAGAAACTGCTTAAGTCGCTGATCGTCTTTGCATGCCTGATGGAAGGCCTGTTCTTCTATGTCGGGTTTACGCAGATCCTGGCGCTAGGCCGCCAGAACAAGATGACCGGCGCCGCCGAACAGTACATGTACATCCTGCGCGATGAATCCATGCACTGCAATTTCGGCATCGACCTGATCAACACCATCAAGCTGGAGAATCCGCATTTGTGGACACCGGAGTTCCGCGAAGAAATCCGCGAACTCTTCCGCAAAGCGGTCGAACTCGAATACGCTTACGCCGAAGACACGATGCCGCGCGGCGTGCTGGGCCTGAACGCCCCCATGTTCAAGTCCTACCTGCGCTTCATCGCCAATCGCCGTTGCCAGCAGATCGGTATCGAACCGCTGTTCCCCCAGGAAGAAAACCCCTTCCCGTGGATGGCGGAAATGATCGACCTTAAGAAGGAACGCAACTTTTTTGAAACTCGCGTGATCGAATACCAGACCGGCGGTACGTTGAGCTGGGAATAAGCGTTCATGCCGCTTGCCTGCGCCTGTCGCAGGCAAGCCGGATGTGCCCCGGTGACTGGTGTTCTGACACGTAGAACGTAGCGGTAGGCGACCTCTGGCGAGGCCGCCTATCGGCGCCATTTGAAATGGCTCGCGCCGACGAGGTTGCGGGGGCCATATCAAATGGCTGTGCTGAATTCATTAGCGCAAGCCGCAGTAGCTGTCGCCAGTCAGGGACAGCGGCATGCGCCGATGAATAGCCCGGGTGCAATCCGCCTGTTTTGGGGGTTGCCACACGGGTTTAAGTTCTGGGACCCCTGAACCTAAGGAGCATGACCATGGCAACTGCCAAGAAGGCCGCCAAGAAGGCGGTTAAGAAACCCGCAGCGAAGAAGGCTGCCGCCAAGAAGGCCACTCCGGCCAAGAAAGCTGCGGTCAAGAAAGTCGCTGTGAAGAAAGTCGCCGCCAAGAAACCGGCGGTGAAGAAGGTCGCCGCGAAGAAGCCGGCAGCCAAGAAGGTCGCCAAGAAAGCGGTAGCCAAGAAGGCCGTCGCCAAGAAACCCGCGGCCAAGAAAGTCGCCAAGAAGGCTGTAGCCAAGAAGGCCGTGGCGAAGAAAGCTGTCGCCAAGAAAGCCGTAGCCAAGAAGGCCGTGGCCAAGAAAGCGGTAGCCAAGAAGGCCGTCGCCAAGAAGGCGCCTGCCAAGAAAGCCGTCGCGAAGAAAGCCGTAGCCAAGAAGGCAGTTGCCAAGAAGGCTGTAGCCAAGAAAGCCGTCGCCAAGAAAGCCGTCGCCAAGAAGGCCGTCGCCAAGAAGGCGCCTGCCAAGAAGGCTGCTGCCAAGAAGGCGCCTGCCAAGAAGGCTGCCGCGGCCAGGAAGCCTGCCGCCAAGAAGCCCGCCGCGAAAAAGCCGGCTGCCAAGAAGGCTGCGCCCAAGAAGCCCGCGACGCCTCCTTCGACCGCTGCCGCTCCGGGCGCGAAGACTGCGCTGAACCCCGCTGCGTCGTGGCCGTTCCCGACCGGCGGCCGTCCGTAACGGACCTCTTCGCCAGTTAGCAGCACCTTAAGCCGCCTGGCTCCGCCAGGCGGCTTTTTCCGTCCCGCGCCTTCGCCCGCCTTCGCGGCCCGCGCTATCTTTTGGCGCCCGCCATGCGACAATAAAAGCCGTTATTGTTTGGCGACTGCCCTCATGCTCGGCGACATCATCCGCTTTCTGCTTGAAATCACCTTCACATTGTTCGGCGCGGCCCTGATCCTGCGGGCCTGGATCCATGCCGTACGCCTGCATCCCTTCAATCCGCTGGCACGCGCCATCTACCAGGGGACCAACTGGCTGGTGCTGCCGCTGCGCCGTGTGATACCGGCTACCGGCTCGATAGACTGGACCAGCCTGATCGCGGCCTGGGTGGCTGCGCTGATCTACCTTATCCTGGTCTGGCTGAGCGCCGTGGGCGCCTTGCCGCCGGCCAGCGCCCTGCCCTCGGCCATGGGCTCGGCGTTGCTGATGGTCCTGAAATGGACGCTGAACCTGATGGTGTGGATGACGCTGATCCAGGCGGTGCTGTCGTGGGTCAACCCGCTGTCGCCGCTCATGCCCTTGCTGCAGACGCTGACCGCGCCGCTGCTCGACCCCATCCGGCGCATCCTGCCGCGCACCGCCATCGACTTCTCGCCGCTGGTGCTGCTGATCGGCGCGCAGATCCTGCTGATGATGGTGGCACGCCTGGCCTACGGCATATTCGGCGTCTGAAACGGCGCTACGCCGCCGCCGGAATCGCCGCGTAGATTTCCAGCAGCTTCTTGCGGTCTATCTTGTGGTTGTTCGATACGGGCAAATCCGGACAGGCCACCAGTTCGGACGGCACCATATAGGACGGCAGCCGCCCTGTCAGTTGCGCTTTCCATTGCTGCAGCGCCGCCGGCAACTGGAAGCTGGCCTGTTCCACCGTACGTTGCGCCACGAACCCGATCACCCGCACCGCGGTGCCGTCGGGCCGGCGCAGCACGGCGCAGGCGCCGCCCGCCACGCCCGGCAGGGCATGCAGGGCCGCATCGATTTCCGCCAGCTCGATGCGATAGCCGTTGAGCTTGATCTGGTCGTCCATGCGGCCACGGCAGAACAGCAGCCCATCCTCGCGCATCCGTCCCAGGTCGCCCGTACGAAAGCCGCGGCGCCCGTCATGATGCACGAACAGCTTGGCCTGGTTGAGGTCTGGGCGATTGAGATAGCCGCGCATCACGTGATCGCCGACGATGCAGATTTCATCGTCGGCGACGTACAGCAGGCTGGCGGGCTTGGCGTAGCCGACCGGCAGGGGGTCGTGTTCGGCCAGCACCGCATCGTCGACGACCAGCGCGGTGGTCGCCACCGTGGCCTCGGTCGGACCGTACGTGTTGAGAATCGCCGCCTCGGGGAAGCGCTGGCGCAGCTTGCGCGCCAGCGCCACGGGCAGCGGCTCGCCGCAGAACAGGAATGTGCGCAGCGCCCGCAGTTGCTGCGGCGAGAAATCGCGGTTGGCCAGCTGCTGATGGGCGAACGATGGCGTCGACACCCAGACCGTCACGCCGGATCCAGCCAGGCGCGCCAGCCACTGCTGCGGCGCGGCGATCTGCTCGCGCGCATTCAGTACGCAGGTGCCGCCCGCGGCCAGGGTACCGAACACCTCGTACATGGACAGATCGAAACTGAAAGGCGCCTGGTTCATGAATACCGGCGCCTCGCCCAGCGCGAGGCCATCGCGCAGCCAATCGCCCAGCAAGGCCACGCTCTCGCGCCCGATCTGCACGCCCTTGGGATCGCCCGTACTGCCCGAGGTGAACATGACGTAGGCCAGGCCCCGTTCGGCCAGCGCTGCGGGCTCGGCCGCGCCGGGCCGGAAGACATCCGCCTGCGTGTCGTACACCGCGGCCGCGCGCACGATCTCCACGATGCGGCGCACGCGCTCGGGCGGGTAGATGGTATCGACGGGCACGAACGGCGCGCCGGCCAGCAAGGCCCCCGCCATGGCGACGAAGAAGGCCGCCTCCTTGTGGCCGTGGATCACCACCGGCACGTCCGGACCGATACCGTGGGCGCGCGCCCTCGCCGCCCACTGGCAGGCCTCTTCCCGCAACGCCTGCCATGTCAGCACGCGATCGCTGCCGACGACCGCGTCGGCCTGCCCGCCGCGGGCATCGGAAACGAATTCGAAACTGCGTAGATCGAAATACATGCCGCGCACTCCCGGCGGATCAGATAGGACTGCGGCCGCTGAACACGTACAGCGCCAACGCGGCCAGGATGAGCGTGAGCGCCCGCCCGGCCCATTGCACCGGCCGGCGCGCCAGGAACGCCTGCAGCGCGGGCCGCGTGCGCGCATGCTGCACCAGCAGGTTGTGCCCCACCGAATAGGCGCCGAACATCAGGCCGCTGACCACGTAATGCAGGGCCAGGCCGTTCCACACGCCCATGGCCAGCAGGGTGGCGAGAATGCCGATGTTCTGCGCGGCCAGCCGGTGGCGGCCGAAAAACGCCGTCTTGCTGAGCGCCTTGTAGATCGGCATGAACACCACATCGCGCAGCCATTCGGACAGGCTGATATGCCAGCGGCGCCAGAAATCCTGCGGATTGGCGCTGGCCAGCGGATTGCGGAAATTGACGGGCAGGGTAAAGCCGAACAGCATGCCCACGCCTATCGCCATGCTGCTGTACCCGGCAAAATCGAAGAACAGGTAGAAACTGTAGAGGCTGGCGTTCAGCGCCACGCCGGTCAGCGAGTAGTCGTGCGCATCCAGGGTGTTCAGGCCGTAGCGCCAGATTGCCTCGGCCACGCCGAACTTCTGGATCACGCCGAAAATCAGCAATTCGAGGCCGGCCAGCCAGGTTTCCAGCGTCACGCCTTCATAGCCGCGCTTCAGGTCGGCCTGGAAGTTGCGCCAGCGGTACATCGGCCCGGCCAGCAGCGTCAGCGGGAAGAACAGGTAGATGCAGTAGTCGAGCGGCGAAATGCGCTCATTGCGGGGCGCGAACAGCAGCACGTCGACAGCCCGGAACGTGGCGAACGACAGCCCCAGCATGCCGGTCATGGTGGTGATGCCGCACTTGAGCAGCAACAGGGGCGCCATGGTCAGCAGCACCGCCGCCCAGGTGGGCAGGTGGCCGCGCCGCATCGCCCACAACGCGGCGCTGGCCACCGCCAGCAGCCCCAGCGGCTGGTATGGCCGGGTCCAGAACACCGCCAGCCATACCGCCAGGCACAGCGCGCCGATCAGGTGGCGGTAGCCCAGCCGCCAGGGCAATCCGAGCGCGCGGTACAGCAGCAGGCCCAGGCCGCCGAACAGTGCGCCGCCGAAGAAAGCAAAGCTGCCGAACAGTTCCATGGCCGTTTCAGAACTGCTGGTACTGGAACTCGACCTTGATCGGTCCGCCACTGCCCGTGGTGGGCTGCGCCTGCAGCACGAACACCAGGATCAGGCCCAGGTACAGGCACAAATGCCAGAAGAAGCGCTTCATCGGGAAAAGAACTCCGCAATGCCCTGGTCGGCGATGGCCCAGCCCAGTTCGGCCAGGTGCATGTCGTCGCGCACCATGCCGGGCTGGAACGGCACGCTGTACATATCCAGGCAGCCCATGCCGTAGCGCGCGCACATGCCCTTGATGGCATCGGCCACCGGGTCGAAGCGCTCGACATCGAGGATCAGCTTGGGATTGAAGGGCTGGATCACGAAATAGGCGCGCACCTTGCGCTGCTGCAGCAGCGCCATGACGCGGGCCAGATCGCCCAGTTCGGGCCGCGTCATGGGCGGCATCTCCGGAAATTCATTGCGCGCCGGCGAGTTCAACGGCGCCAGGTACTGCCGGTAGTAGTCGTCGCGCACATCGTAGGGGTTGTGCCCGCCCAGTTCCGCTTCGATACCGCGCGCCTGGCCCAGCAGGTCGTGCCAGCGCCCCGCATCCAGGCGGGCCGCCGCCGGCCAGCTCACATACTTGTGCGCCGGCACGGCCAGGGGGCTGCGCGGCCGGTCGGGCGCGCGCTCGCCGCGGCTGTTCCACCACAGCGCGATCTTGTCCTTGAGCTCGGCCACCTGGCCGTTGGCGATCAGCCAGAGCAGCCCCCAGTTGGCGTTGTCGGCGATCCAGTCCTGCATCTGTTCGCGCGTGGCGGGCTTGTCCCACAGGCGGTCCCACACCGGCCCGGTGACGTGCTCGGCGAAGGCCGAGCGCGGCAGTTGCCCGCCCGAGGCGAACCAGGCCGGCGACACCATGATCACCAGGCGCGTATTGGGCGTGAGGGAATCGGCCACCGCCTCCAGCACGCTGACGATGCCATACGACTGGAACATGGCATGGCCGTACGCCAGGGTCGGCACCTTCAGTTCCTGCGGAAAGAATCGATAGGGCACGAAGCGCAGATCGTGGCTGGACAGTTCGGACGAACCCAGCACGACCAGGGTGCCATCGGCCAGCGCGTTGCCCAGCCGGTTCAGGTTGACGTTCTGCGTGCCCCAGTCCGGGCCGAGATTGGGCAGATAGTTGTCGCGCACCGACGCCACGCTGGAATGCGGGTGCACCAACGCACTGAGCGCGCCATCGGCGCCCCAGTACAGGCCCAGCGACAGCGCGACGGCGCTTGCCATCGCGGCCAGGTGGGACAGCAGGCGGCTATTGCGAATTGGCAGCGACATAGCCGGCAAGCGTGCGGACCGACTGTAGGTGTTCGGCGATTTCAGGCGCCGGGATACTGCATCCGTACTCCGACTCGACGGCCAGCGTGATGTCGACCGCGGCCAGCGAATCGACCAGGCCGGAAGAGATCAGGGCAGTGTCGGGGGTGACTTTCTTGAGGATGATCGACTCGACGATGTCGGCGATCCGGGTGTGCAGTTCTTGCTCGGTGTGCATGGCTGGTCAGTGTGCAGGTTGCCTCGTCAGGCATATACACCCCGCCCCCAGAGTTTCGAGCGCGACTATACTTTCCGGATTCTGACGGCCGCCTGAAAAAACATCGGCGGTCACAAAAATACCCCCTCCCCGGGCGCCTGTCCCCGCATGGGGACAGGCGCCTGCAAGATTTCATGGCATCTGCCCGTGCGTGTGCCTGTCCCCGCCGGGACAGGCACACTGCCGTACGCCATGGGGGACAGGCACCCGCCGACTCCCGGCCCGCCGCCGCAAAAAAAAACGCCCGCGTGAAGCGGGCGTCTTGCCGGAAGCAGCGGGCGATCAATACGGTGTCACGCGGGTCGGGCCCGCGCCGCTGATGACCTGCACGCGCTGCCCCACGCTGATGGGCACGTCGGCTTCCTGCGCCACGACCCGGGTTTCGCCGTTGTCCAGGCGCACCGTGATTTCGTAGCCGGAGGACTTGCCCGCGCGGTTCTCGATGGCGTTGCCCGCCAGCGCGCCGAGGATGACGCCGCCCACCGTGGCGATGGTGCGGCCGGTGCCGCCGCCGACGGCATTGCCCGCTACCCCGCCCAGCGCGCCACCGGCCACCATGCCGACGCCGCTGGACTTGTCGTTCTGGATGGTGATCGGACGCACGCCGGTGACCGTGCCGGTGCGCACGATCTGCTCGCGCTGCGCCTGGCCGTACGTGTACACCCCACTCGATGCGCTGGGATTGGCGCAGCCGGCCAGAACGGCCACCGAGCCGGCAACCGCCGCTACCGCCAGCAGGCGGCGGGCGCGCCCGGCAACTACAGAGGGGGAATGCATATAGTTCATTGAAGCTCCTCGATCGGACTTACCGATGATCCTCGATCATACTCTGCCCCCGGATTTTGCTGGCCGGGGTGAGCGAAACAGGGTGCTACTGACACAGCCTCATTGTTACAAATCGACATGCCTGCAGCGCGCTGGTTGGATCGTCCGCCGCGGCCAGGGTTCCCCTGCCCGTCTCAGTCCGGCAGGCCGATACCGTAGTTCGCGCGCATCAGGGCGTCGATCTCGCTGCGCGACGGCGCATGGTTCTGCGGGCCGCGCGAGGCAATCTTGATCGCGCCCATCAGGTTGCCCAGGCGGCAGCTGTCCGCCCAGCCCCAGCCGCTGGTCAGGCCGTAAAGCAGGCCGGCGCGGTGGGCATCGCCACAGCCGGTGGGGTCGACCACCGCCTGCGCCTGCACCGGCGCGACCTCGATGGTCTGCCCGCCGGCCATCACCGTGGCGCCGTGCGCGCCGCGCGTGACCACCGCGGCCCGCAGCCCGCTGGCGATCTCGGCCAGGCTGCGGCCGGTGCGCTGCTCGACCACGCCGGCTTCATAGTCGTTGACGGTCAGCGCCTGGGCCAGCTTGAGCATGCGCTCCAGGTCCGCGCCGTCGAACAGCGGCATGGCTTGCCCGAGGTCGAAAATGAACGGAATGCCGCGCGCGTGGAGACGCTCGGCGTGGGCGAACATGCCGGCCTTGGAGTCCGGCGCGATGATGGCCCAGGCGGCCTGCGCGTCGCTGAGGTCGTTGCCCGAGGAAAACTCCATCGCGCCGGGGTGGAAGGCAGCGATCTGGTTGTCTTCGAGGTCGGTGGTGATGAAGCACTGCGCGGTGAACGTGCCGGGCACGACCTGGATGCGCGATACGTCGATGCCCAGTCCGGACAGGCGCGCCAGGTATTCGCCGGCATCCTCGCCCACCGTCGCCACCGGCACCGGCTGGCCGCCCAGCAGCTTGAGGTTGTAGGCAATGTTGCCGGCGCAGCCACCGTACTCCTTGCGCATGGCGGGCACCAGGAACGAAACGCTCAATGATTGAATGCGCTCGGCAAGGATGTGTTCTTTGAAACGGCCTTCGAACACCGCGATCGTGTCGAACGCCATCGAGCCGCATACAAGTACGGGAGCCGTCATGCTGGAGTCCTTCATGGGAAGAATTTATCGAGTTGGTAGCCATTGACCTGCAGCCCGGCCACTTCGACCGGGATGGCAAGGTTGATTTCGCTGCCGGCCGCGAACGCGGGCCCGGCCTGCGAGGGCAGGTAATCCTGGGGCAGAATGATTTTGCGCGCCACGACGGTATCGGAGATATCGGTCAGATCGAGCACCAGCGCCGGCCATTCCTGGGGCCGGTCGTAGCGGTTGCGCAGCACCACGTTCAGCGTCAGCCGGGTGCGGGCGTCGTCGCCCTGCGCGGCGCCGGCGGCCGGCCGCAGCGACGATGACGTGATGGAAATGCGTTCGATGCGGCGCGCATGGCCCACGCTGCATTGCAGCGGCACGCAGGCTTGTTCGAGCACCGGCCGCAAGGCCGGCGCGGCGCCGGCGATGGCGCCGCGATAGACGTAGACCAGCTGCGCGGCCAGCGCCAGCACGCCCAGCACGCAGGCGTAGGCCCACAGGCGCCGCACCAGCTGGCGCGCCTGGATGCGGTCATCATCGAGGAACTCGGGCGGCGTACGGCCGCTGTCGACGGCGTTGGAATAGCGCGTACGGACTTCGCCGGGCACCTGCACCGCATCCTCGGCGTCGGCCGCAGCGCAGGCCGTGGCCGTGCGGCCGATCCGGAACGCCGGCTCCCGGTCGTCGTGCGCCGGATCGCGCGGCAATATCGGACGCCAGCCGGCCTCTGCGGACTCGGGGCGCGGCGCCGCGTCCCAATCGGCCTCGTCTTCGGGCGCGCCATCGGCCATCGCGTCGGGTTCGTCTTCGTCCACGGGCGGGGCGTCGCCGCGTTGCATGTCGGCGCGGCCACGCAGTACGGCCGGCGGCGCCTGGGTGGCCGGGGCCGCCGGCTCGGACGCCGCCCGATGGGCGTAAGGCGGATCGAAGGGCGGATCGGACGGCGGCGCGGACGGGACCGGCGGCGCTGCGGCGCGCGGCGCGCCGGCATCGGGCGCCGGGACCAGGCAGGCCCGGCCATCGAACACCGTGGCGCATTCGCCGCAGCGCACCAGCCCGTTGCGTACACGCAGTTGGTCGGCCACCACCCTGAAGGCGGCGCCACATTGCGGACAACGGGTGGTCAGCGCCATGAGACGGCCTCCTGCCCGCGGCCGCTCAGGCCTTTACGCCATGCAGGCAGACCCAGCCGTCGCGCTCGCGCCAGACGGACATGGTCAGCCAGGGCGCATAGGCCGCGGCCACTTCGTCGGCCTGGCGCTCGAGCACGCCCGAGAGCACCAGATGGCCGCCCGGCGCGACGCGCCCGGCCAGCATGGGCGCCAGCACCTTGAGCGGATTGGAGAGGATGTTCGCCACCACGACCTGGAACTCGCCGGCCGGCAGCGCATCGGGCAGCATGGCCTGCAGGCGTACCTGGTTGACCTCGGCATTGTCGACGGTGGACTGCACGGCCTGCGGATCGATGTCCACCGCCACGGTCTCGCCCGCGCCCAGCTTGCGCGCGGCAATGGCCAGGATGCCCGAGCCGCAGCCGTAGTCCAGCAAGCGCGCGCCGGCGGGCAGCTCGGCTTCCAGCCAGGCCAGGCACAAATGGGTGGTGGGATGGCTGCCGGTGCCGAACGCCAGGCCCGGATCGAGTTCGATATGAATCGCGTCGCGCGCGGCGTCGGGCACCAGGCCCGGCACGGCGGGGTCGTCGCGGTGCCAGCTGGGCACGATCCAGAGCCGCTCCGAAATCGGGATGGGGCCGAACTGCGACTGGGTCAGGCGCACCCAGTCGGCGTCCGGCACCTCGCGCAGGGACCAGCCATGCGCCAGCGCCGGATCCAGCCCGGCGGCGGCGATGGCCTGTTCGAGGATCTGCGCCGGATCGGCGCCGTCGGGCAGCAAGGCCACCACGCAATTGCGTTCCCAGGCCTGGACCTGCGGCTCGGTGCCCGGCTCGCCGAACAGCGGCCGCTCGGCCTCGGTGCCAAGGTCGGCGTCCTCCACCGAGACGGACAGCACGCCGGCCTCCAGCAGCGCATCGGACAGCGCGTCGGCCTGCGCCTCGCGGCAATTTAGGACCAGTTCACGCATGACTAGGATTTCCGTGAATCAGGGCCGCTGCGCCAGTTTGTGCTCCAGATAATGGATGCTGGTGCCGCCCTCGATGAAGCGCGCATCCTGCAGCAGTTCGCGATGCAGCGGGATGTTGGTGGAAATGCCCTCGACCACCATCTCGGACAGGGCGATGCGCATGCGCGCCAGCGCCTGTTCGCGCGTGTCGCCATAGGTGATGACCTTGGCGATCATCGAATCGTAGTTGGGCGGAACAAAGTAGCCGTTGAAGGCGTGCGAATCGATGCGCACGCCGGGGCCGCCCGGCACATGCCAGTTGGTGATGCGGCCCGGGCTGGGCACGAAACGGAACGGATCCTCGGCGTTGATCCGGCATTCCAGGGCATGGCCCTTGAACTGGATGTCGCGCTGGCGCAGCGTGAACTTCTCGCCGGCGGCGATCAGGATCTGCTGCTGGACCACGTCCACGCCGGTGATCAGTTCGGTGACCGGGTGCTCGACCTGGATACGGGTGTTCATTTCGATGAAATAGAACTCGCCGTTCTCGTACAGGAACTCGAACGTGCCCGCGCCGCGGTAGCCCATCTTGCGGCATGCGTCGGCGCAACGATCGCCGATGCGTTCGATCAGCCGGCGCGGAATGCCGGGCGCCGGCGCCTCTTCGATGACTTTCTGGTGGCGGCGCTGCATCGAGCAGTCGCGCTCGCCCAGCCACACGGCGTTGCGGCCGCCGTCGGCCAGCACCTGGATCTCCACGTGGCGCGGATTCTCCAGGAACTTCTCCAGATAGACTTCGGGATTGTTGAACGCCGCGCCGGCTTCCGAGCGCGTCATGTTGACCGCGTTCAGCAGCGCAGCTTCGGTGTACACCACGCGCATGCCGCGCCCGCCGCCGCCGCCGGAAGCCTTGATGATGACCGGATAGCCCACTTCGCGCGCGATGCGCAGGATCTCCTGCGGATCGTCCGGCAAGGCGCCCTCCGACCCCGGCACGACCGGCACGCCGGCCTCGATCATGGCGCGCTTGGCGCTGACCTTGTCGCCCATCTGGCGGATGGTTTCGGGACGCGGGCCGATGAAGACGAAGCCGCTCTTTTCGACGCGCTCGGCAAAATCGGCGTTCTCGGCCAGAAAGCCGTAGCCCGGGTGGATCGCCTCGGCGTCGGTCACCTCGGCCGCCGAGATCAGGGCCGGCATGTTGAGGTAGCTCTCGCGCGACGGCGCCGGGCCGATGCAGACCGACTCGTCGGCCAGGCGCACATACTTGGCGGTGCGGTCGGCCTCGGAGTGCACGACGACGGTTTTGATGCCCAGCTCGCGGCAGGCGCGCTGGATCCGCAGGGCGATCTCGCCGCGATTGGCGATCAGGATCTTTTCAAACATGTTGACCTATCAGCCAATAATGAACAGCGGCTGGCCGTACTCGACCGGCTCACCGTTCTCGACCAGGATTTCTTTGATCACGCCAGCCTTGTCGGCTTCGATCTCGTTGAGCAGCTTCATCGCCTCGATGATGCACAGCGGGTCGCCTTCCTTGACCGACTGCCCGACATCGACGAAAGGCGCGGCGCCGGGATTGGGCGCGCGGTAGAAGGTGCCGACCATGGGCGCCTTGACCACATGGCCCTGCGGCGCCGCGGGCGCCGCCTCGGCGGCGGGCGCGGCAGCCGCCGCAGGAGCGGCGGCCGGGGCGACGGCCTCGGGCATGTGATAGGCAACCGGCTGCAGGGCTTGCGAGAACTTGACGATGCGAACCTTGCCTTCGCCTTCGGTGATTTCAAGCTCGGCGATACCCGATTCAGCCACGAGGTCGATCAGGGTTTTGAGTTTTCGGAGGTCCATAGAAGCTGCTTCCCGATTGTGTTTTGGCCGCGCCCGTACTTCCGGGCCGCGTCAGATTGCTGTAGATGTGAGAGATGCCGGGGCGAGGATCAGTGGCGCGCCGCGTAGCGCAGCGCCGCCTCGTAGCCATCGGCGCCCAGGCCGGTAATCAGGCCTATCGCCAGATCGGACAGATAAGAATGCTGCCGGAATGAATCGCGCTTATACAGGTTGGACAAATGTACTTCAATAAACGGTATGGCCACCGCCGCCAGCGCATCGCGGATCGCGACACTGGTGTGCGTGTAGGCGGCCGCGTTGATGATGATGAAATCGGTACCGTCGGCCGCCGCTGCCTGGATGCGCTCGACCAGCGCACCTTCGTGATTGCTTTGCCACGAGGTCAGCGCCACGCCGAGCTGGCCGGCCAGCGCCGCCAAGCCCTGGTCGATCTGCGCCAGCGTCAGGCTGCCGTAGATATGAGGCTCCCGGGTGCCGAGCAGATTCAGGTTGGGACCATGCAAAACAAGAATGCGTTGCGCCATGGAGCTTGCCAAACTGTTGGCAATACGAGCGATAAACCGCCTTTTTAACGCCAAAACGGCCTATTTGTCCAACCGAATTCAAGCCGACAGGCCGGCCACGCTGCGATCCAGGTCATCGTAGACAATCTGGCCCAGAATTTTGCGCTTCATGCTGCCATCTGCCGACAAAAGCAGCGTAAAAGGCAGACCGCCACTAGGGTTGCCCAGGCTGCGCAGGGTATCGATGGCGCCCGCGCCCATTACCAGCAAGGGATAGGACACGGGGATTTTCTCGACGAATTTGCGCATATTGTCGGCAGTATCGACGCCGATACCCACAAACCGTACCTGCGGATATTTTTTCTGCAGGGCGTCCAGTTCGGGCATTTCCTTGACGCAGGGTGCGCACCAGGTAGCCCAGAAATTGACCACCAGGGGCTGGCCGCCCCAGTCGGCCAGCTTGCGCGGCGTGCCCTGCAGATCGGGCAGGGCGAGCTGGCGCAGCTGCGCCAGCGGGTCGCCGGCGCCTTCGGCCGGCGCAGCCGCCGACGGCGCCGGGCGCGCGTTACGGCGCTCGGCCAGGAAATACCCGCCGGAGGCGGCGGCTGCCGCGGCCACGCCAGCGTACAGAAAAAGACGACGATTCATGGCGCGATCATAACAATGCGCGCGCGCCGGGGATACCGGCGCGCCCCGCGCCAGCCTCTACAATGCCGCACAGGAGAACACCATGCACCTGCATATTCTTGGTATTTGCGGCACTTTCATGGGTGGCCTGGCGCTGATCGCGCGCTCGGCCGGCCACAAGGTCACCGGCTGCGACGCCGGCGTCTACCCCCCGATGAGCACCCAGCTGGCCGAGCAGGGCATCGAGCTGATCGAAGGCTTCGGCGCCGACCAGCTGGCGCTGGCCCCCGACCTGTTCGTGATCGGCAACGTGGTCAGCCGCGGCAACCCGCTGATGGAAGCCATCCTGGACAGCGGCGCCCGCTATATATCCGGCCCGCAATGGCTGGGCGAGCACATCCTGCCCGGCGCGCACGTGCTGGCCGTGGCCGGCACCCACGGCAAGACCACTACCAGCTCCATGCTGGCCTGGATCCTGCAATGCGCGCAACGCCAGCCCAACTTCCTGATCGGCGGCGTCGCGCCCGACCTGCAGGTGTCGGCGCGCTACGCGCCTGGCGCCCGCCCCTTCGTGATCGAGGCCGACGAGTACGACACGGCCTTTTTCGACAAGCGCTCGAAGTTCGTGCACTACCGGCCGCGCACCGCCATCCTGAACAACCTGGAATACGATCACGCCGACATCTTCCCCGATCTGGCCGCCATCGAGACCCAGTTCCATCACCTGGTGCGCACGGTGCCGTCCAACGGCCAGCTGGTGCTGCCGACCGACGCGCCGGCGCTCGAACGCGTGCTCGAGCGCGGCTGCTGGACCCCGGTGGCGCGTTTCGGCCCCGGCGGCCAATGGCAGGCCGGCCCCGCCGATGAGCAAGGCGCCTTCGAAGTCAGCGTGGACGGCCGCGATGCCGGCACGGTGCGCTGGACGCTGGGCGGCGAGCACAACCGCCGCAACGCCCTGGCGGCGCTGGCGGCGGCCCGGCACGCGGGCGTGGCGCCGGCCGAAGGCATCGAGGCGCTGTCGCGCTTTGGCGGCGTCAAGCGCCGCATGGAACTGCGCGGCACGGTCAACGGCATACGCGTCTACGACGATTTCGCGCACCATCCCACCGCCATCGCCACCACCATCGAGGGGCTGCGCCGGCAGGTAGGCGCGGCCCGCATCCTGGCCGTGCTCGAGCCGCGCTCGAACACCATGAAGCTGGGCACGATGGCGGCGCGCCTGCCCGAGGCGCTGGCCGGCGCCGACCTGGTGTTCTGCTTCGGCGATCACGCCGGCAAGCACGCGCTGGGCTGGGACCCGGCCCGGGTGCTGGCGCCGCTGGGCGAACGCGCCGCCGGCTACGACGACCTGCCGGCGCTGGTGCGCGCGGTCGCGGCGGCGGCCCGGCCGGGCGACCATGTGCTGGTCATGAGCAATGGCGGCTTCGGCGGCGTGCACGGCAAGCTGCTCGACGCCCTGGCCCAACCCCGCTGAAGGCGCCGCGATGCCCATCCTGTACCTGCACGGTTTCCGTTCTTCGCCCGACTCGTTCAAGGCGCGCCTGCTGGCGCAGGCCATGCACCAACGCGGCCTGGCCGGCCAATGGCAATGCCCGCAACTGCCGGCCAGCCCGCGGCAGGCCGCCGAGCTGGCGCTGGCGCTGGCCCGGGAGCAACTGGCCGGGCAGCAGGATCCCCGCCGGCTGACAGTGATCGGCTCGTCGCTGGGCGGCTATTACGCCACCTGGCTGGCCGAACGGCTGGGCTGCCAGGCCGTGCTGCTGAACCCGGCGGTGCAGGCGGCGCGCGATCTGGCCACCCAGGTCGGCGAACATCGCATGTATCATTCCGACGCGCCGTTCCACTTCCTGCCCGAGTATGTCGAGGAACTGCGCGCCCTGTACGCGGACCCGCTCACCCATCCCGAACGCTACTTCCTGGTGGCGGCCACGGGCGACGAGGTGCTGGACTGGCGGGAGATGCGCGATCGCTACCCCGGCTGCCGCCAGCGTATCGTGCAGGGCGGCGACCACGGCCTGTCGGACTTCCCGCGCTGGATGCCCGAGGTCCTTGAATTTGCCCTGGGTTCGCCCCACTGATTATTAATATACGGATAGGCCGCAATGTGCCGGGGCGCTCCTGACGCCGCCGCGCCCGATGGATTCTCACTATGTACGTGTTTTACGACGACGACGGCGGCTTCAAGGCCGGCAATATCCTGTCCGAGACCGACGCCAGCCTGCAGGTTGAGTCGGAAACGGGCAAGCGCAGCAAGATCAAGCGCGCCAGCACCCTGTTCACCTTCGCGGCGCCGGAGCCGGCCGCGCTGATGGCCCAGGCGGCCACGCTGGCCGAGGACATCGACCTGCAGTTCCTCTGGGAGTGCGCGCCGCAGGAGGAATTCGACGCGCCCGCGCTGGCGGCCGAGTACTTCGGCCACGCCCCCGGCCCGGTCGAGCAGGCCGCCCTGCTGATGCGCCTGCACGGCGCGCCGGCCTATTTCCATCGCCGCGGCAAGGGCCGCTACCGCCCGGCCCCGCCCGACATCCTGGCCGCCGCCCTGGCCGCGCTGGAGAAAAAGCGCCTGCAGGCCGAACAGCAGCAGCAGTGGATCGACGAAATGGCCCAGGGCCGCCTGCCCGAGGCCATCGCCCTGGCGGCCGAATCGCTGCTGGTGCGTCCGGACAAGAATTCGATGCAGTGGAAGGCGTTCGACGCCGCCTGCACCCAGCTGCAGAAGACGCCCGAGCGCCTGCTGCTGGACCTGGGCGCCTGGCCGCATCCGCTGGCGCTGCACAAGCGGCGCTTCCTGGCCGTGAACTTCCCCAGGGGCGTGGGATTTCCGGCCATGGACGTGCCGTCGATCGAACGCGAACTGCCGCTGGCCGAGGGCGAGATCTACTCGGTCGACGACATCACCACCACCGAGATCGACGACGCGCTGTCGGTCAGCGCCCTGCCCGACGGCAAGATCCGCGTCGGCATCCACGTCGCCGCGCCCGGACTGGCCATTACGCGCGGCAGCGAACACGACAAGCTGGCGCGCACCCGCCTGTCCACGGTCTACATGCCGGGCGAGAAGATTCCGATGCAGCCCGACAATGTGATCCAGGCGTTTTCGCTGGACGCGGGCCGGCCGGTGCCGGCCGTGTCGCTGTATGTCACGGCCGACCCGCGCACCGGCGCGATCGAAGCCTCGGAAACCCGCCTGGAACGCATCGTGGTGCGCGAGAACCTGCGCCACAACGACCTGGACGCGCAGATTTCCGAAGCCGCGCTGGCCGATCCGGACGCCCCCCTGGCTTATGGCCACTGGCTGCGGCCGCTGTGGCAGCTGGCGCAGGCGCTGGGCGCGCAGCGCGAAGCCGTGCGCGGCAAGCCCGAAAACAATACGCGGGTCGAATACAGCTTCTACCTGGACGGCAGCCCGGACGACCCGGATACCCCGGTGCGGCTGGTGCCGCGCCAGCGCAACGCGCCGCTGGACCGCATGGTGGCCGAGTACATGATCCTGGCCAACAACATCTGGGGCGGCCTGCTGAACCAGCACGGCGTGCCGGGCATCTACCGCTCGCAGCAGGCCGGCCGGGTGCGCATGAGCACGCAGGCGCTGCCGCACGAAGCGATCGGCGTGCCGCAATATGCCTGGAGCACCTCGCCGCTGCGCCGCTATGTCGACCTGGTCAACCAGTGGCAATTGATCGCGGCCGTCGAGCACGGCGTGTCGGCGCGCCTGGTGGCGCCCTTCAAGCCGCGCGACGCCGACCTCTATGCCATCATCGGCGCGTTCGACGCGCAGTATGCGGCCTGGGCTGATTTCCAGAACGCCATGGAGCGCTATTGGTGCATGCGCTGGCTCAAGCAGCAGGGAATCAGCCGCACGACCGCCCACGTGCTGCGCGAGGACCTGGTGCGCCTGGCCAACGCGCCGCTGGTCACGCGCGTGGGCGGCCTGCCCGAGCTGGAACGCGGCGCGGCGGTGCAGATCGACATCATGAATATGGACGAACTGGCGCTGGAGCTGGACTGCCGCTACCTGGGGCCGGCGGACTGAGATCACGCCGCGCGCCGGTTCGCCCTAAAATGCACGGGTGCGACGCTCCGCTTCCTCCTCTTCGATCCTGACGCGCTTCTGGCGCTGGCTGGGCGCCCCCGCCCAGCACTACCTGCTGGTCGGCACGGCCATCTCGCTGCTGGTGCACGCCGGCGCGCTGGCTTGGCGCTTCGCCGGGCCAGCGCCCGCGCGCCCCCAGGCCTCGACGCTGGAGATCGTGCTGGTCAACGCCCGCACCGACAGCGCGCCGGTCACGGCGCAGGTGCTCGCGCAAAGCCAGGTCGATGGCGGCGGCAACGCCGCGCGCGGGCTGGCCGCCACGCCGCTGCCGCAGACCGGCCGCAACGCCGAGACCATCGTGCTGGAAGCCATGCGCAAGCGCCAGGCGCAACTGGAGGCCGAGCAGGACCGGCTGCTGACGCAGCTGCAGTCGCAGGCCAGGACCGGCCAGGAGCGCCAGCCGGTGCACCCATGGCCGGACGCCTCCGAACCCGGGCTGGACCCGCGCGAACAACCCGGCGTGATCCAGAACGCCCAGATCGCCACGCTGGCCAGCCGGGTGCAAGCCTACAACGCCCAGCCGCGCAAGGAATTCGTGGCCCCGGCCGCCCAGGCCTCGCGCCATGCCGCCTACCTGGACGCCTGGCGCACCCGCATCGAAACCATCGGCACGCGCCACTACCCCGAAGACGCGCGCGGCCGCATCTACGGCTCGCTGCGCATCACCGTCACGGTGCGCGCCGACGGCAGCCTGGCCGATTTCGAGATCGACCAGCCCTCGCCGCACGCCGTGCTGAACCAGGCGGCGCGCCGCATCGTGCAGATGGCCGCGCCATTCCCGCCGTTCCCGCCCGAGATGGCGCGCGACACCGACGTGCTGGTCATCACGCGCACCTGGCATTTCGTCAACGACTCCCTGGAAACGACCGCCCCATGACCCTGCCGGCCTCTCCGCCCCGCTATGCCGTCATCGGCAATCCGATCGCGCACAGCCGCTCGCCGCAGATCCACGCCATGTTCTCGGCCCAGACCGGCCGCCCGCTGCGCTACGAGCGGCTGCTGGCGCCCGTGGACGGCTTCCTGCCCACCGTGCAGGCCTTCCGCGAGAGCGGCGGGCTGGGCCTGAACGTGACCGTGCCCTTCAAGCTGGAAGCCTACGCGCTGGCCGAGGCGCGCCTGTCCGAGCGGGCGCGGCTGGCCGGCGCCGTCAATACCTTGTCGTGGCGCGACGGCGCCTGGCACGGCTGCAATACCGACGGCGTCGGGCTGGTCAACGACCTGCTGCGCCTGGGCGTGGCGCTGGCCGGCGCGCGGGTGCTGCTGGTGGGCGCCGGCGGCGCCGCGCGCGGCGTACTGCAGCCGCTGGCCGCGGCCGGCTGCGCCCGCATCCATATCGTCAACCGTACCGCCGCGCGCGCCGCCGAGCTGGCGGCCGCCTGGCGCGCCGCGGCGCCGCGCACCGGCACGCAGGTCAGCGCCGGCGCCCTGGCCCAGGCCGCCGAACCCGGCGGCTGGGACGTGGCCATCAACGCCACGGCCAGCGGCCTGCAGGACGCGGCGCCGGACCTGCCCGGCGGCCTGTACGCGCCCGACGCCCTGGCCTACGACATGATGTACGGCGCGCGGCCCACCGCCTTCATGCGCCAGGCCGAGGCCGACGGCGCGGCGCGCTGCGCCGACGGCCTGGGCATGCTGGTCGGCCAGGCCGCCGAGAGCTTCCATATCTGGCACGGCGTGCGGCCCGACCCCGGGCCGGTGCTGCTGGCCCTGCGCACCGAACTGCTGGCCGCGGGCTAGCCGCAATCCGCCGCCCGCCCATGCCCAAGCCCACCGCGCGCCGCCTGAACTGGTTCCGGGTCATCACCGCCGTCATCATGGCGGTGCTGTGCATCGCCATCCTGTACCAATTGTGGATGTTCTCCCTGGTGGTCTGGTACGCCTACCGCGACCCGGGCAGCAGCGCCATCATGCGGCAGGAGCTGGCGCGCCTGCGCGAACGCGACCCCGAGGCCGAGCTGAAGTACCAGTGGGTGCCCTACGACCGCATCAGCAATACGCTCAAGCAGGCGGTCGTAGCGTCCGAGGACGCCAACTTCACCGAGCACGACGGCGTCGAGTGGGATGCCATCCGCAAGGCCTGGGAATACAACCAGCGGCAGGCCGAACGCGGCCGCACCAAGATGCGCGGCGGCTCGACCATCACCCAGCAACTGGCCAAGAACCTGTTCCTGTCCGGGTCGCGCAGCTACCTGCGCAAGGGCCAGGAACTGGTGCTTGCCTACATGATCGAGCATGTCATGCCCAAGGAGCGCATCCTGGAGCTGTACCTGAATGTCGCGGAATGGGGCGTGGGGGTGTTCGGCGCCGAGGCGGCGGCCCGGCATTATTACAATACCAGCGCGGCGCGGCTGGGCGCAGGCCAGGCGGCCAGGCTGGCTGCCATGCTGCCCAATCCCCGCTACTATGACCGCCACCGCAACACCGGTTACCTGAACTCGCGCACCGCCACGCTGACACGCCGCATGCGCATGGTCGAGATTCCCTGACCAGGAGTGCGGGCCCCGGTTACCCGGGGCTGCGCCAACCGCCGCGTTTTTGTTAACCTGTCACGTTTCCGCGCTTTATCTGCCGCATCACCCACCATGCGTACCGCACGCCGCTATCTGGCTCGTGAAATCTACCGCTCCTGTGCAGTGGTCCTGCTGGCCCTGCTGGGGCTGTTCACGTTTTTCGCGCTGGTCGACGACCTGGACAACGTGGGCGACAAGTTCAGCATGCTGGCGCTGTTCTACATGCAGGCGCTGGCCCTGCCCACCCGGCTGTACGATCTGCTGCCCATCGGCCTGCTGATCGGCGCGATCCTGGCGCTGGCCGGCCTGGCGCAGCGCAACGAGCTGGTCATCCTGCGCGTCTCGGGGGTCAGCGGCATGCGGCTGCTGGGCATGCTGTGGGTCATTACCATTCCGCTGATGATAGGCGCGACGCTGCTGTCCGAATTCGTCACGCCGGCGGCCGAGATCAAGAGCGGCGAGGCCGACCTGACGTTCCGCGGCAAGGCCGGCGGCGGGCGCCTCAACAGCGGCTACTGGTTCAAGGAACCCACCCCGCAGAACGGCACCCGCATCATCAATATCAAGACCCTGCTGGCCGACGGCCAGGTCAAGGACGTCACGCTGTACGAGTTCCGCTCCGACCTGGAAATGACCGCGCTGTGGACCGCGCCCAACGGCCGGTTCAGCCGCGGCGACCTGGTGCTCACCGACGTCAGCGAAACCCGCATCGACGAGCACGCCCCGTCGGCCCTGGCCGACGCCAAGCAGCCCAAGGAGCCGCCGGCGCGGGTCACCAAGGTGCCCGAACTCAAGCTGGACACGACGCTCAGCCCCGAGCGCCTGCTGGCGCGGGTGCTCACGCCCGAACGCATGTCGGCGCTGACCCTGGTCGACTACATCGAATACCTGCGCCACAACCAGCTGCAATACGACCGCCAGGTCGTGGCGCTGTGGCGCAAGCTGGTCTATCCGTTTACCCTGTTGGTAATGATCACCATCGCGGCGCCCATCGGCTTCATGCAGACCCGCCGCGGCGGCGTGGGCGCCAAGGTCTTCATCGGCATCCTGCTGGGCGTGGGCTTCTTCATGCTGAACCAGCTGGCGCTGAACGTCGGCATGCTCAGCCGCTGGCCGCCCTGGATCACGGCGCTGGGACCGAACCTCGGCGCCCTGCTGCTGGCTTTCGGCGCGCTGTCGATGATGGAATACCGTCACGCCATGGCGCGTTTCATGCAACACCGCTGGCCTTGGAGAAAAGTTCCTGCATGAAAGGCAGTATCTGGACCATAGGCGACGTGCAGGGCTGCTGCGCGCCGCTCGCAGAATTGCTGGCGCACCCCGAGATCGCCGGCGATACCGACAGTCGTTTCTGGTTTGCCGGCGACCTGGTCAACCGCGGCCCGCAATCGCTGGCCGTGCTGCGGCGCATCATGGCCATGGGCGAGCGCTGCACGGCCGTGCTGGGCAATCACGACCTGCATTTGCTGGCGGCCTACGCGGGCGTGCGCAAACCCTCCAAGTCCGACACGCTGGACGAGGTGCTGCAGGCGCCCGATGCCGTCGACCTGATCGACTGGCTGCGGTTCCGGCCGCTGGCCCACTACGAAGCGGGCCACCTGATGGTGCACGCGGGCGTGCTGGCCAAATGGGACGTCGCCAAGACCCTGGCGCTGGCCGGCGAGGTCGAGCAGGCCTTGCGCGGCCCGAACTGGCGCAAGGCGCTGCAGAAGATGTACGGCAACGAGCCCGCCACCTGGAAGGACGACCACACGGGCGGCAAGCGCATGCGCGTCATCATCAATGCCCTGACCCGCATCCGCCTGTGCACCCCGTCCGGCCACATGGAGTTCGCCACCAAGGTGGCGCCGGGCGCCTGGCCGGCCGGCCTGGTGCCCTGGTTCGATGTGCCCAACCGCGCCACCCGCGACGTCACGGTCGTGTTCGGCCACTGGTCGACGCTGGGCCTGCTGATGCGCCCCGACGTCATCTGCCTGGATACCGGTTGCGTATGGGGCGGCGCGCTGAGCGCCCTGCGCCTGCATGACCGCAAACTCGTGCAGGTGAAATGCAAACGTTTTCAGGATCCCAACGGCGACTGAACGCCGCCGCGGGCGGCCACGCGCCGCCCGGGCCGGCTACAGCTCGCCGGCGATGGCGTTGCGCGCCATGTGCGAGAGCTCCAGCCGGGTCGGCTGATGCCCTTCGGCATGCTGCGTAGGCAGGGGCTCCAGGAACACCACCTCCACCGCCAGCCTGGTCGTCCCCAATACCCGCCACAGATTGGCCACCAGGGTTTCCTCGCCGACGAAAGCGGCAAAGCCGCTGCGCTGGCCGCGATGCATGAACCGCAGCGCCACCGGCTGGATATCCACGCCTTCGGCGCGCGCCGGCTCGAACAGGCTGGCATGGAACGGGCGGGTCGTGAAGCCTTCGGTCGTCGTGCCCTCGGGAAACAGGCCCACGGCATCGCCGCGGGCGAAGCAGTCATGGATCGACTGCCCCATGGCATGCACCGCGTGGCGCTGCGTCCGGTCGATGAACAAGGTACCCGCGCCGGCGGCAAGGTAGCCGATGACCGGCCAGGCGCGGATCTCGCTCTTGGCCACGAACGACGTCGCGCGCACCGAGTTGACCACGAAGATGTCGATCCACGAGACATGGTTGGCGACCCACAGCACGCCGCCTCGCAGGCGCGGCGCGCCGCGCACATGCACGGCAATGCCGCACAGCCGCATCAGGCACGCCGACCAGTACCGGTTCAGCCGGGCCCGCTGGTCCTGGCGCAGCCCCCGGTACACCAGGGTCACGCACAGCAGGCCGAACAGCACCCAGGGCACCACCAGGAACACGCGGAAAACGAAGCGCAGCAGTTTCAAGCAGGGGTCTCCCAGACCGTACGCCCCGCCACCAGGGTCGCCCGTACACGGCCGGGCAGCATCATACCCGCGAACGGCGTGTGCACGCTGCGGCTGCGCATGGCGGCCGGCGCGGCGGTCCAGTCGGCGTCCAGGTCGACCAGGCACAGGTCGGCCGGCGCGCCCGCCGCCAGTTCGCCGCAGGGCGGCAGCGCCGCCGTGGCGGCGCGCAGGATGGCCGCCGGCGCGCTGGTGACCAGGGCCAGCGCCCGCGCCAGGGGCACGCGTTCGCGCTGCGCCCATTTCAGCGTCAGCGACAACAGCAGCTCCAGGCCGCTGGCGCCCGCCTCGGCCTCGGCGAAGGGCAGCAGCTTGCCGGTATCGCCGACCGGCCTGTGGTCGGAGCAGATGGCATCGATGGTGCCATCCGCCAGCCCGGCGACGATCGCATCGCGGTCGCGCTGGCCGCGCAGCGGCGGGTCGAGGCGAAAGCGGCTGTCGAAAAAGCCGATGTCCACATCGGTCAGGTGGATCTGGTGGGCGGCCACGTCGCAGGTGAGCGGCAGGCCCTCGCGGCGCGCGGCGCGCACCAGCGCCACGCCGGCTGCGCTGGACAGGCGCATCAGGTGCACGCGCGCGCCGGTGGCGCGCTGCAGTTCGAAAATCGTGTGCAGCGCCAGCGTCTCGGCCTGCACCGGCACCTCGGCCAGGCCCAGCCGCGACGCATAGGCGCCGGCCGCGGCCACGCCGTCGCGGCCCATCCAGGGGTCCAGGGGCCGCAGCCACAATGCCAGCCCGAAGGTGCGCGCGTATTGCATGGCGCGCCACAGCACCCGGGTATCGGCCACCGGCAAGCCGGCCTGGGAAAAGGCCACGCAGCCGGCCTCGGCCAGGGCGGCCATCTCGCTGAGCCGTTCGCCGCGCAGGCCCTCGGTCAGGGCGCCCAGCGGGTGCAGCTGTGCCTGGCCGGCCTGGTGCGCGCGGTGGCGCAGCATTTCCACCCGGCCCGGCTCGTCCAGCGGCGGGTCGGTATCCGGCGGCACGACCAGCCGGGTCACGCCGCCGGCCAGCGCAGCCTGCATTTCGCAGGCCAGCGGCGCGAGCCCGGCGCCGTGCACGCGCGCCGACAGGTCCACCAGGCCCGGCAGCACGGCCAGCCCGCGCGCGTCGATGTGCTGCTGCGCCTGGAAGCCCGCCGGCGCCTGGCCGATGGCGGCGATGCGGCCGTCCGCCAGGTAAAGGTCGGCGCGGGCGTCGGCGCCGCTGGCGGGATCGATCAGCCGGCCGCCGGCGATGCGTACCGTGCGCACCGTCATGGCCGTACTCCCGCGACCAGGCTCATGGCGGCCATGCGCACCGCGATGCCGAATGTCACCTGGTCCAGTATCACGGCCTGGCCGCTGTCGGCCACCTCGGAGGCAATCTCGACGCCGCGGTTCATCGGCCCCGGGTGCATCACGATGGCGTCGGGCCGGGCCAGCGCCAGGCGGGCCTGCGTCAGGCCATAGTGCTTGAAGTATTCGTGCGCCGACGGCAGCAGCGCGCCGCGCATGCGTTCGTTCTGCAGGCGCAGCATGATGACGACGTCGGCGTCGCGCAGCCCTTCTTCCATGTCGGTACAGACGCGCACGCCCATCTGCGCCAGCCCCTCGGGCAGCAGCGTGGCCGGCGCCACCACGCGCACTTCGGGCACGCCCAGCGTGGTCAGGGCGTGGATGTCGGAGCGCGCCACGCGCGAATGCAGTACGTCGCCGACGATGGCCACCGTCAGCTGGTTGAAATCGCCCTTGTGGTGACGGATGGTGTACATGTCCAGCAAGGCCTGCGTGGGATGCGCATGGCGGCCGTCGCCGGCGTTGATGACATGGACATGGGGCGCCACGTGCTGCGCGATCAGGTACGGCGCGCCGCTGGCGCCGTGGCGCACCACGAACAGGTCGGCCTGCATGGCCGACAGGTTGGCGATGGTATCGAGCAGGGATTCGCCCTTGGACGTGGACGAGGCGGCGATGTTCAGGTTGACCACGTCGGCCGACAGGCGCTTGGCGGCGATCTCGAAGGTGGTGCGCGTGCGGGTGGAGTTCTCGAAGAACAGGTTGAACACGCTTTTGCCGTGCAGCAGGGGCAGCTTGGGGAATTCCTGTCCGGGCGCCGGCACGAAGGTGGCGGCCAGGTCGAGGATCTGCTCGATGATGCGGCGCGGCAGGCCTTCGGTGGACAGCAGGTGGGTCAGCTCGCCGTGGCGATTGAGTTGGGGATTGAGCATGGGCAGCGGCAGGTCAGGGCTGCGGCAGGGTATCCAGGTAACGTTGCAATATGACGGCCGCGGCGACCGCGTCGTCGGCGGCATGCGTGCCCAGCAGTTGCTGGGCCTCCATGCTGGAGCCGCGCTCGTCGACCAGCTCGACCGCCAGGCCGAAGCGGCCGTGCAACTGGTTGGCGAAGCGGCGCGCCCGCGCGCTGGCGGGCTGCTCCTGTCCGTCCAGGGTCAGCGGCAGGCCCACCACGGCGCGCTGCGGCTGCCATTCCTGCAGCAGCTGGCCGATACGGCCGAAGCGCGCCGCGCGCGTCTCCGAGAAAATGATTTCCAGCGGGCGCGCCTGGCGGGTCAGGGTATTGCCGATGGCAATGCCGATCTTCTTTTCGCCGAAGTCGAACGCCAGCAGGGTTTCCTCAGGCATGGCCGGCGCCGCCCGCCAGCATCACCGGGTCGACGCCCAGCAGCTTAAGCGCGGCCGGGTAGCGGTCTTCGGGCGCGACATCGAAAATGATGTGCGAGTCGGCGCCCACGCTCAGCCAGGAGTTCTGCGCCATTTCGCTTTCCAGCTGCCCGGCGCCCCAGCCGGCATAGCCCAGCGTCACCAGCATGCGGGCCGGGCCGTTGCCGTCGGCCACGGCCTGCAGCACATCGCGCGAGGTGGTCAGGGCCAGCTCGCCGAGGTTGATGCTGGAGGTGTAGTCGCCGGCCGGCGCGTGCAGCACGAAGCCGCGGTCGGTCTGCACCGGTCCGCCGAAGAACACCATTTCATCCTTGACCGGGCCGATTTCCAGCTTGAGATCGATGCGCTCGAACAGCGTTGCCAGGGTCAGGTCGGTCGGCCGGTTGATCACCAGGCCCAGCGCGCCGCGCCGGGTGTGCTCGCAGATGTAGATGACCGTGCCGGCCAGGCTTCCCTCGACCACGCCAGGCATGGCCAGCAGGAACTGGTTGGAGAAATCGGTCGACAGCTCGTCGTCGTCCGGGATGTCGTCGGCGTCTGGGCGATGTGAGTCGGTCATGGCAGCCCCCTTGGTAGCGGGTAGTCGGGACAGTCGCGGCAAGCCGGCGAAGGCGGCCGCGGGCGCGGCCATCACGGCCTGGCGTGCTCAGATTTCCATCAGTTCGAAATCTTCCTTGCGCGCTCCGCATTCCGGGCAGACCCAGTTCGGCGGAACGTCTTCCCAGCGGGTGCCGGGGGCAATTCCTTCATCGGGCAGGCCAGCCTCTTCGTCATAGACCCAGCCACAGATAAGACACATCCAAGTACGCATAGTTCTCTCTTGCACTGCTGTCGCTTGCTCCGACCTCCGGGGCAAGTCCGTCAAGCATCCATTAGAATGGGCACATCTTACCGAAACACAACCGGGAGCGTCTGAGCTAGCTCAAGA
Organism: Bordetella bronchiseptica; assembly: GCF_900636925.1. Lineage (NCBI taxonomy): Bacteria > Pseudomonadati > Pseudomonadota > Betaproteobacteria > Burkholderiales > Alcaligenaceae > Bordetella > Bordetella bronchiseptica. The sequence goes on along the minus strand of NZ_LR134326.1, from coordinate 619,257 downwards.
TGCGGCCCGATTACCCCTTTTTCGCCGTCGTTCCTGTCTTGGACTCCGTTACGCCTCCCCTCGTTCTCATTATCGGCCCCGTGGATCCGTCCGGCGCCGATGGCCTGCCCGCCGACGCAGTCAGTTGCGCCCGGCTGGGCTGCCACGCCCTGGCCGCGGTCACCGCGCTGACCGTGCAGGACACGGCCGGCATCGAAGAAGTCCACCCGGTGGCCCCCGAATTGCTCGACGACCAGGCGCGCTGCCTGCTGGAAGACATGTCGGTGCAGGCCATCAAGGTCGGCGCGCTGCTGTCGGCCGAGGCAGCCAGCGTGGCCGCGCAGATCGCCGCCGACTACAGCCACGTGCCGCTGGTGCTGCACCTGGGCCAGCGCACGCCGCTGCCGCAGGATGCCGCCGACCAGGACGACGCCGACGACCTGCTGGCCGCCACGCTGGAACTGGTGCTGCCGCAGACCGACCTGGTCGTGGTCGAGCACGTGCGCCTGGCGCAATGGCAGGCCGACGGCAGCATCGACACCAGCGGCGCGCCCTCGCCCGCCCACGCCTTGCTGGCGGGCGGCGCGCAATGGGCGCTGGTGCTGGGTTCGCCGGTGCGTCCCGGCCACCAGGTCAACATGCTGGTGGGGCCGGAGGGCCAGACCAGCACCTGGCCGTGGCAGGCCCCCCCCGACCGCAACGGCGACACGGGCGGCGTCGCCGCCATCGCGGCCGCCGCCATGCTGGCGCAGGGGATGGAAATGCCGCGCGCGGTGGAACAGGCCCTGGCGCATGCCGAACGCACCATCGCCGCCAGCTTCCTGCCCGGCATGGGCCGCCGCCTGCCCAACCGCGTGGCCCAGTCATGAAGACGCTGCGATTTCCCGCCGGGCTCTACGGCATCACCCCCGAATGGGACGATACCGACCGCCTGCTGGCGGCCGTGCGCGCCGCGGCGGCCGGCGGCATGACGGCGCTGCAATTGCGGCGCAAGCTGGCCGACGAACGCCTGCGCGCGACGCAGGCGCGCGCCCTGGCGCCGCTGTGCCGCGAGCTGGGCGTGGTGTTCCTGGTCAACGATCACTGGAAACTGGCCCTGGATGTGGGCGCCGACGGCGCGCACCTGGGGCGCGACGACGCCGACCCGGCCACCGTGCGGGCGCAGGCCGGCGCCGGCCTGCTGCTGGGCGTGTCCTGTTACAACGACCTGCGGCGCGCGGACGCCCTGCTGGCCGCCGGAGCCGACTACGTCGCCTTCGGTACGGTGTTTGCCTCGCCCACCAAGCCCGAGGCCGTGCATGCGCCGCTGCAAACCCTGACCGAGGCCCGCGCCCGGGTGCTGGCCTGCCCCGCGCCGCGTCCGGCGGTCGTCGCCATCGGCGGCATCACGCCGGCCAACGTGTCGCAGGTGGCCCAGGCCGGCGCCGATTCGGCCGCGGTCATCAGCGGCCTGTTCGAGGCGCCCGACATTCAGGCGGCCGCGCGCGCATGCGCCGCGGCTTTCTCCGTCAACCCCTAACCCTGCCGTATCCGCCATGTCCACCAACGCCGAACTCTTCGATCGCGCCTGCCGCAGCATTCCCGGCGGCGTCAATTCGCCCGTGCGCGCCTTCCGCTCCGTAGGCGGGACCCCGCGCTTCATCCAGCGCGCGCAAGGCCCCTACGTCTGGGACGCCGAGGGCAAGCAGTACATCGACTATGTCGGTTCCTGGGGCCCGGCCATCCTGGGCCATGCCCATCCCGAAGTCGTGCGCGCCGTGCAGGAAGCGGCCGTCCACGGCCTGTCGTTCGGCGCGCCCACCGAAGCCGAGGTGGAGCTGGCCGAAATGCTGATCGCCCGCCTGCCGTCGCTGGAGCAGGTGCGCCTGGTCAGCTCGGGCACCGAAGCCACCATGACGGCCATCCGCCTGGCGCGCGGCGCCACCGGCCGCCACAAGATCATCAAGTTCGAGGGCTGCTACCACGGCCACTCCGACAGCCTGCTGGTCAAGGCCGGCTCGGGCCTGCTGACTTTCGGCAACCCCAGCTCGGCCGGCGTGCCGCCGGAATTCGTCGCGCACACCCTGACCCTGGAATTCAACAACCTGGCCGCGGTCGACGCCGCGTTCAGCCAGCACGGCGCCGAGATCGCCTGCGTGATCGTCGAGCCGGTGGCCGGCAACATGAACCTGATCAAGCCGGCCGAAGGCTTCCTGGCCGGCCTGCGCGAACTGTGCACCCGCCACGGCGCGGTGCTGATCTTCGACGAGGTCATGACGGGTTTCCGCGTCGGACCGCAAGGCGTGCAGGGCCTGACCGGCGTGCGTCCGGACCTGACCACGCTGGCCAAGGTCATCGGCGGCGGCATGCCGGTGGGCGCCTTCGGCGGCCGCGCCGACCTGATGGCCCATATCGCCCCGCTGGGCGGCGTCTACCAGGCCGGCACGCTGTCGGGCAACCCGGTGGCGGTGGCCGCCGGCCTGGCGACCATGCGCCTGATCGGCGAGCCCGGATTCTACGAGCGCCTGTCGGCCCAGACCGCGCGGCTGGCCCAGGGCCTGCAGGAGCGCGCGCGCGCAGCTGGCGTGCCGTTCTCGGCCGACGCCATCGGCGGCATGTTCGGCCTGTACTTCGGTGACCGCGTCCCCGCCTCGTTCGCCGAAGTGTCGGCCTGCGACACCGAGGCCTTCAAGCGCTTCTTCCATGCCATGCTGGAGCGCGGCATCCACTTCGCGCCGTCCGCCTTCGAGGCTGGTTTCGTCTCGGCCACGCACGACGACGCCGTCATCGACGCCACCCTGGAGGCGGCCGAACAGGTGTTCGCCACGCTGCGCGCCTGATCCCGCCGCGACGGGCAGGGCCCGGCCCATCGGATTGTTACGATCCGATGGGCTTCGCTTTTTTGTTTTGGATCAAAAAAATCAGTGACATAGCGCGAAATCCAGGGAAACCCCGGCTCGATTGATTTCACGATCTATGGCTTAATATAACTCGATATTTCCACATATTACCCACCTATGACATCGCCGACCGGCCCTGCCCCGACGCGCGGCAGCGGGCCGGACCCGGAGGAACAGACATGACCATCGCAAATGCGCTCCAGCTCGAGCTGGACGAGGCGACGTGCGTCCTATCGGCCGCCTATGCCCCGACCGGCGAGAACGACACGCTGCCCACCTGGGACACGCTGGTGGCGGCCGTGCAGGCGCGCGGATGGCCGGCCACGGTGCTCGACCAGATCAGCGCCATCGTGTTCATCGAACAATGCCGCGATACGGCCGGCCCGGTCGAGGCCTGCATCGGCGAGGTGCGCAACGGCACATTCGAGCTGGAGGTGGCCGAAGACCGCATGAGCGCGCAGCTGACCCTGCGTGCCCCCAAGGGCGGCCAGCCGGTCGGCGAATCCGACCTGCTGGCCGGCCTGCAGGCGCACGGCATCGTGCACGGCCTCATCCCCGAAGCGCTGCGCCAGGCCCTGGAGCGCGGCGCCTGCGAGGCCCTGGAGATCGCGCGCGGCACCCTGCCCGAGGCGGGCGAGCCGGCGCGCTTCGAAAGCCTGCTGGACGCGCTGAAGACGCGCCTGAGCGAGGATGACGAGAACGCCATCATCGATTACCGCAACCTGGGCGACCTGACCCTGGTGTCGGCCGGCACGCCGCTGATGCGCCGTATCCCGGCGACCCCGGGCCAGCCGGGCACCGACGTGCTGGGCGGCCCGGTCGCGCCGCCGGCCGTGGCCGACCCGCCCTTCGCCCCCAAGCTCAATGGCGTGGAGGTCGATCCGGAAGACCCCGGCCTGCTGCGCGCGGCCATCGCCGGCTCGCCCATGCTGGTGCAGCACGGCGCCACGGTCAATTCGCTGGTGGAAGTGCCCGCGGTGGACCTGAGCTCGGGCAACATCGACTTCGAGGGCACCCTGCGCGTCAAGGGCGACATCACCGCCGGCATGCACGTGCGGGTATCGGGCGATGTCGTGGTCAACGGCACGATCGAGGCGGCCCACGTCGAGGCCGGCGGCAACGTCACCGTCAACGGCGGCATCATCGGCAGCGCCGAAGGGGTCGCGGACAGCCGCGGCGGCAGCCGCATGGCCCGCATCGTCAGCGGCGGGTCGGTCAAGGCGCGCTTCATCGACAACGCGCAGGTGCGCGCCGAGAAGAACGTGGCGGCCGAACGCGAGATCCGCCAGAGCACGGTGACCGCCGGCGAAACCATCACCGTCGGCCCGCCGGGCTCGCAGCAGGGCGTGATCACCGGCGGCACGGCGCATGCGTACAAATCGGTGCACGCCGGAACGCTGGGCTCGATGGCCGGCATTCCCACCGTGGTGCGCGCCGGCCTGAACCCGCACGCCAACGCCAAGCGCGCCGCGCTGGAGACGCGCGCGCGCGAGCTGGAAGAGGAAAAGGCCAAGCTGGAAAAGCTGATCCTGTTCCTGCACAACAACCCGGCCAAGAACGTCAACAACATGAGCGAGCGCGCCCGCCAGACGCACGCCAAGATCAGCGCCGACCTGGTGGAGCTGCAGGCCGAGGACGCACGCCTGGCCAAGGAGCTGCAGCCCCTGGAGACCGCCATGATCGTGGCCTCGCGGCGCTTCTTCGGCGGCGTGACGCTGCACCTGGGCATGAAGGTGACCGAATTCCTGGAGGACCAGGTCGGCGGCAAGGCCGTGCTGGAACAGGGCGAGCTGGCGATCCGCTGACGGGCCGGGCAGTGGGGTGCCTGTCCCGGCGGGGACAGGCACCCTGGCCGCGGGTGTCGCTCCCCCTGCGGGACAGGCGCCCGGATCGCCGCGTCAGGGAATCACGGCGGTGACTTCGATTTCGACCTTGGCCCGGTCCTCGATCAGGTCGGCGACTTCGACCGCGGTCATGGCCGGGAAATGGCGGCCGATCAGCTCGCGATAGTGCTTGCCGATTTCCGGATAGGACGCCACGTACTCCGCCTTGTTCTTGACGTACCAGGTCATGCGCACGATGTGCTGCGGCCCGGCGCCGCCTTCGGCCATGATGGCCAGGACATTGACCAGGGTCTGGCGCACCTGCTCGGCGAAATCGTCGGTCTCGAACTGCTGTTGGCCGTTCCAGCCCACCTGCCCGCCGACGAACACCAGCTTGGAGCCGACCGCCATCTCGGTCAGCGTGCCGTTCGAATAGCCTCGCGGCGCGAGCCAGTCCGGCGGTTGCAGAATTTTCATGTCATGGATCCTCTTGTAAAAACGTTATGCGTCCCGCGCCTGCGGCGACAGGAACGCCTGCATGCGGGCGCGCAGGTCATCGGGTAGCGGCGTCGAGCGCATGCTGCGCAGGTCCACCGTGACGATGGTCAGGTCGGCCGACAGCCGCAGACGGTCGTCCGGCCCCAGAAACCGCACATCCGCGCGAAACGACGCTCCCCCGATGCGTCGCACGCTCAGCTCCTGCCGCAGGCGTTCGTGCCAGCGGCTGGGCGCGCTGAAGTCGCACTGCACCGACGCCAGCGGCGTACCGATATGGCGGTCCACGTGCAATGCATGAAACGGCAGGCCCATGCCCTTGTCGAACCACTCTTCGACAAAGTCATTGATCATCTCGAAATAGCGCGGGTAGAACACGATGCCGGCCGGGTCGCAATGCCGGAACCGCACCTCCACCTCGCTGACGAACGGCTCGGCCACCTCAACCCTCCGCCGCCATGCGGCGCAGCGCGAAACGCTGCAGCTTGCCCGTCTCGGTGCGCGGCAGCGCATCGACGAACTCGATGGCGCGCGGATACTTGTACGGCGCGATGCCGGCCTTGACGAAGGCCTGCAGCGCCGCGGCCAGCGCGTCGTCCGGCTCGTAGCCGGGCTTGAGCACCACATAGGCCTTGACCAGCTGCCCCCGGTCGTCGTCCGGCGCGCCCACCACCCCGCACTCGGCCACCGCCTCGTGGCGCAGCAGCGCGTCCTCGACCTCCGGGCCGGCGATGTTGTAGCCCGCCGAGATGATCATGTCGTCGTTGCGCGCCTGGTAGAAGAAATAGCCATCGTCGTCGCGCAAGAAGGTATCGCCCGGCAGGTTCCAGCCTTGCTGGACGAAGCGCTGCTGGCGCTCGTCGGCCAGATAGCGGCAACCGGTGGGGCCCTTGATGGCCAGCCGCCCCACCGTGCCGTTGGGCACCGGGCGCATCTGCTCGTCGACCACCTCGGCCACGTAGCCCGGCACCGCTTTGCCGATGGCGCCCTGGCGGACCTCCTCGGGCGGGCTGGAGACGAACACGTGGATCATCTCGGTGCCGCCGATGCCGTCGATCATCTCGATGCCGGTGGCCTGCCGCCACAGCTGGCGGGTGGCGTCGGGCAGCGCCTCGCCGGCCGACACGCTCTTGCGCAGCGACGAGATGTCGTACTTGGGCGCGAGCGCGGCCATCTGGCGATAGAAGGTCGGCGCGGTGAACGAGATGGTGGCGCGGAAATCGTGGATCAGCGCCAGCAGCGTGTCGGGGCTCAGTTTCTCGGCCAGCACGGCGCTGGCGCCCACGCGCAGCGGAAAGCACAGCAGCCCGCCCAGCCCGAAGGTGAAGGCCAGCGGCGGCGTGCCGCAGAAGATGTCGTCGGGCCCCGGCCTGATGACGTGGCGCGGGAACAGGTCGCACATGGCCAGCACATCGCGGTGGAAATGCATGCAGCCCTTGGGCGCGCCGGTGGTGCCGCTGGTGAAGGCGATCAGGCACACGTCGTCGGCGGCGGTGTCGCAGGCCGGGAAATCCTCCGGCTTGGCCGCGGCGCGCGCGTCCAGCGCATCGGGCGCGCCGTCGTTGAACAGCATGACCTGGCCCAGTCCGGGGCAATAGTGCTCGTGGGCGGGCGCGGCGCAGTGCAGCGCCTCGTCCTTGAGCCGGGCATCGCACAGCACGGCCTGCACCTGCGCCTTCTCGATGATCTGCCTGAGCTCCTTGGCGCGCAGCAGCGGCATGGTGGGCACCGTGACCAGCCCGGCCTTGATCGCGCCCAGCCAGGCGGCGGCCATCATCGGATTGTTGGGGCCGCGCAGCAACAGGCGGTTGCCCGGCACCAGGCCCATGTCCTCGACCAGCACGCGGGCGATGCGGTTGGTCAGCGCCTGCAGCTGGCCGTAGGTCATGGTCTCGATCCGCTCGTCCTGGCGCCAGCGCAGCGCCACGCGTTCGCCATGGCCTTGGCGCACCATGGCGTCGACCAGCTCGGCGGCGCAATTGAAGCGCTTCGGATAGGCCACGTCGGGACCGTCGAGCAGGAATTCGGGCCACTCGCTCGCGGGCGGCAGGTTGTCGCGCGCGAAGCTGTCCAGGTGTGCGGAGGGTTCCATGGTTGTTTCCCCTGTGTCGATGATGTGGATCTCGCCGCGCTCAGGACTTGAGCAGTTCCCGGGCGATGATCAGTTTCTGCACTTCCGTGGCGCCCTCGTAGATGCGCAATGCCCGGATCTCGCGGTAGAGGCGCTCGACCGTGGCGCCCGCCACCACGCCCGCGCCGCCGAACATCTGCAAGGCCCGGTCGATGACCGCCTGGGCCGATTCGGTGGCCGTCATCTTGGCCATCGCCGCCTCCCGCGTGGTGCGCACCTCCTGCACGTCGCGCATCCACGCGGCGCGGTAGGTCAGCAGCGCCGACGCATCGACGGCGGTCGCCATGTCGCCCAGCGCGGCCTGCGTCAGCTGCAGGTCGGCCAGGGTCTGGCCGAACATGCGGCGCCCGCGCGCCCGCGCCAGGCCCTCGTCCAGCGCCCTGCGCGCAAAGCCCAGCGCGGCGGCCGCCACCGAGGCGCGGAAGATGTCCAGCGTCATCATGGCCAGCTTGAAGCCCTGCCCCGCCTCGCCCAGGCGCCGGGACGCCGGGATGCGGCAGTCGGCAAAGCGCAGCCGGGCCAGCGGATGCGGCGCGATCAGGTCGATGCGCTCGGCGATCTCCAGCCCCGGCGTGCCGGCATCGACCACGAACGCGCTGATGCCGCGCGCGCCGGGCGCCTCGCCGGTGCGCGCGAACACGCAATAGAAATCGGCGATGCCGCCGTTGGAGATCCAGGTCTTCTCGCCATTGAGCACATAGCCGTCGCCGTCGGCGCGCGCCTCGCAGGCAAGCGCCGCCACGTCCGAACCCGCCTCGGGTTCGGACAGCGCGAAAGCGGCGATCGCCTCGCCGCGCGCCACCGGCGGCAGGTACTGTTGACGCAGCGCATCGCTACCCATCAGCGAAATGGCGCCGCTGCCCAGCCCCTGCATGGCGAACGCGAAATCGGCCAGCCCGTCGTGGCGCGCCAGGGTTTCGCGCAGGATGCACACGGCGCGCGAGTCGACCTTGGGCAGGCGCCCGCCCCAGCCGCCGCCCGGCCCGGCCGGCACCGCATATCGCAGCCAGCCGGCCTGGCCGAGGCTGCGCACCAGGGCGCGGCAGGCGGCGTCGGTGTCGCGATGGTCGATGGCCGCCAGCGCCGGGCCGCACCAGGCCTCCAGTTCGCGCGCCAGTTCGCGATGGAGGGGGTCGAAGAAGGGCCAGTCCTGCCAGGAAAGATCCGGCATGCTCAGTCCCCCTCGAACACCGGCTTGCGCCTGGCCACGAAGGCATCGTAGGCGCGGCGGAAATCCTGCGTCTGCATGCAGATGGCCTGCGCCTGCGCCTCGGCCTCGATGGCCTCGTCCACGCCCATGTTCCATTCCTGGTGCAGCAGCTTCTTGGTCACGCCGTGCGCGAAGGTCGGACCGGCGGCCAGCTGCTCGGCCAGCGCCAGCGCCGCGCCGGACAGCTCGGCCGGATCATGCAGCGCATTGAAGAACCCCCATTGCAGGCCCTCGTCGGCATTCATGGCGCGGCCGGTGTACAGCAGCTCGCTGGCGCGGCCCTGGCCGATCATGCGCGGCAACAGCGTGCAGGCGCCCATGTCGGCGCCGGCCAGCCCCACGCGCGTGAACAGGAAGGCCGTGCGCGCCGCCGGCGTGCCCAGCCGCATGTCCGAGGCCAGCGCCATCATCGCCCCGGCGCCGGCGCACACGCCGTCCACCGCCGCCACGATGGGCTGCGGACACGCCCGCATGGCCTTGACCAGGTCGCCGGTCATGCGGGTGAAGTCCAGCAGCTCGGGCATGCTCATGCGCGTCAGCGGCCCGATGATCTCGTGCACATCCCCGCCCGAGCAGAAGTTGCCGCCCGCGCCGGTGAGCACCACGACCTTGATGTCGGTGGCGTAGACCAGGCCGCGGAACAGATCGCGCAGCTCGGCGTACGAGTCGAACGTCAGCGGGTTCTTGCGTTCCGGCCGGTTCAGCGTGATGGTGGCGATCTTGCCGTCGTCGGACACCTGCCACTGGAACGTGCGCGCGGCATGGCCGGCATACGGCCGCTTGTGGTGCTTCATGGTGTGGACTTGCTCGGATTGCGTCATTTCCTCTCCGTTTTCGGGTTCTCAGCCAGTCATGACTTCGCCGCCGTCGACGGCGATGGCCTGGCCGTTGATGGCTGCCGAGGCGGGCAGGGCCAGCCAGGCCACGGTTTCCGCGACTTCCTCGGGGTTGATCAGGCGTCCTTGCGGATTGCGTTCGGCCAGCGTGGCGCGCGCCTCGGCCTCGCTCAGGCCGGTCTTCTCCACGATGTTGGCCACCGCGCCGCGCACGATGTCGGTTTCGGTGTAGCCCGGGCACACGGCGTTGACCGTGACGCCCTTGCGCGCCGTCTCCAGCGCCAGCGCGCGGGTCAGGCCCACCACGCCATGCTTGGCGGCGCAGTAGGCGCTGACGTAGGCGTAGCCGATCAGGCCGGCGGTGCTGGCGACGTTGACCACCCTGCCCCAGCCGCCATCCAGCATCCCCGGCAGGGCCGCCTGGATGCAGTGGAACGTGCCGGTCAGGTTGACCGCCAGCATGCGCTGCCACAGCGCCTCGTCGGTGCGGTCGAAGCGCTGGCTGACCGCCTGGCCGGCGTTGTTGACCAGGATCGCGACCGGCCCGAGCGCGCGCGCGGCCTGCTCGAATGCCGCGCGCACCGAGGCGGCGTCGGCCACGTCGGCGCTGGCGGTCTGCACCCGGCCGGCGCGCGCCAGCTGGTCGGCGGCGGCATCCAGGGCGCCGCCGTCACGGCCCAGCAAGGTGACGCTGGCGCCGCGCGCCAGCAGCGCGCGCGCGCACGCCAGCCCGATGCCGCGCGCACCGCCCGTAACCAGGGCGTGGCGCCCGGCCAAGGCCTGTGTGGATGTGCTCATTTGATGTCCAGTTGCGCCAGCATGGCGGCGCGTTCGAAATTGGTTTCCAGCTGCCGCTTGCCGGCCACGTACTGGTCGGGCCAGTGCACATCGCGATAGCCCACGCGGGCCGCCTCGCGCAACGTCCAGGCCGCATCGGCCAGGTGCGGGCGCGCCAGCGCGCACAGGTCGGCGCGGCCCGAGGCGATGATGCCGTTGGCGTGGTCGGCCTCGAAGATCGCGCCCACCGCGATGGTGGCGATGCCGGCCTCGTTGCGCACCCGGTCGGCGAACGGCGTCTGGTACATGCGGCCATATACCGGCTGCTGGTCGGGGCTGACCTGTCCCGACGAGCAATCGATCATGTCCGCGCCCGCCGCCTTGAAATGGCGGGCGATCTCGACCGCGTCGTCGGCGGTGATGCCGCCCTCGACCCAGTCGTGCGCCGAAATCCGCACCGACATGGGCAGCTCGGCCGGCCAGGCCTGGCGCACCGCGCGGAACACTTCGAGCGGATAGCGCAGGCGGTTCTCCAGGCTGCCGCCATACTCGTCGTCGCGCTGGTTGGTCAGCGGCGAGATGAACGACGACAGCAGATAGCCGTGGGCGCAATGCAGTTCCAGCCAGTCGAAGCCGGCCCGGGCGGCGCGCCGGGCGGCGGCGGCGAAGTCCTCGCGCACGCGGTCCATGTCGGCGCGCGTCATGGCGCGCGGCGTCTGCGACACGCCCGGCAGGTACGGCAGCGCCGAGGCCGACAGCAGCGGCCAGTTGCCCTCGGGCAGCGGATGATCCATCTGCTGCCAGCCCAGCTGGGTCGAGCCCTTGCGGCCGGCATGGCCGAGCTGGATGCCGATGCGCGCGGCGCTGTTGCCGTGCACGAAGTCGACGATGCGGCCGAAGGCACCGGCCTGCTCGTCGTTCCACAGGCCGGGGCAGCCCGGGGTGATGCGCGCGTCGGGCGAGGGGCAGGTCATCTCCACCATGACCAGCCCCGCGCCGCCCAGCGCGCGCGCCCCCAGGTGCACCAGATGGAATTCGCCGGGCACGCCGTCGACGCAGGAGTACATGGCCATGGGCGAGACCACGATACGGTTGGCCAGCCGCACGCTGCGCGCCTGGAACGGCGTGAGCATGGGCAGCGGCGCCTGCGCGCCCGGCGCGGGCCCGGCCCCGGCGCGCTCGGCGATCCAGGCCTCGTATCCTTGCAGCCATGCGGCATCGCGCAGCCGCAGGTTCTCGTGCGAGATGCGCTGCGAACGGGTCAGCAGCGAATAGGCGAATTGCTCGGGCTCCAGGTTGGCGTAGCGCCGCACGTTCTCGAACCATTCCGTCGAGTTGCGCGCCGCGTTCTGTATTTTCAGCACTTCCACGCTGCGCACATCTTCGTAGTGCTGCAGCGCGCCGCGCAGGTCGCCGCGCCGGCCGTCCAGGCAGCGCGCCAGCTCGATGGCGTCTTCCAGGGCCAGCTTGGTGCCCGAGCCGATGGAAAAGTGCGCCGTGTGGGCCGCGTCGCCCATCAGCACCACCGGCACGTCGCGCTCGCCGCGCGGCGTCTGCAGGCGGTTCCAGCGCACCCAATGCGGACAGATCACGCGCGGGAAGCGGATCCAGATGGCCGCGCCGCGTATGTGCTTGGCGTTGCTGATCAGGCGGTGGCCGTCCAGCCAGGGTGCGAACAGCCGCTCGCAATAGGCGATGCCGTCTTCCTGGCTCATGCCCTCGATGCCGGCGGATTGCCAGGTTTCCTCGGGCGTCTCGACGATGAACGTGGACAGCCCGTCCTCGAAGCGATAGGCATGGGCCTGGAACCAGCCGTGTTCATTCTGCACGAAGGCGAACGTGAAGGCGTCGAATACCTTGGTCGTGCCCAGCCAGACGAAGCGGCAGCGGCGCTGGTCGATATCGGGGGTGAAGGTGTCGGCGTAGCGGGTGCGCACCACGCTGTTGATGCCGTCGGCGGCGATGACCAGGTCGGCGTCGTAGTCGCGCGCCAGGGCCTGGTCGTCCTGCACGAAGGTCTCGAACACCAGCTTGACGCCGACCTCCTCGCAGCGGGCCTGCAGGATGTTGAGCAGGTGCTTGCGGCCGATGCCGATGAAGCCGTGGCCACTGGTGCGGATGCTGCGGTCCCTGTAGTGGATCTCGATGTCGTCCCAGTGGTTGAACGCGTCGCCGATGGTCTTGGCCGATACGGGGTCGGCCTGGCGCAGGTTGTCCATGGTGGCGTCGGAGAACACCACGCCCCAGCCGAAGGTGTCGTAAGGGCGGTTGCGCTCGATGACGGTCACTTCGTTGGCCGGATCCTGCAACTTCATCAGCAGGCCGAAATACAGGCCGGCGGGGCCACCGCCCAGGCAGACTATCTTCATCGCGTTACACGCTCCGTGGCAGGCGCCGCCCTGTCCCGCGCGGACGCGCCTGATATGTTCAACCCTTGATAGTTTAGGCTTGAAATATATACCCTAGGGACGGGCTTCGCAAGACGGGTTTCCCGCAGGAACGTGCCGTCCCCAAAAGCGCTGCGCCGGACAGGCCGGCGCAGGAAGGAAGACTTCGGGAAGGCGGGCGCCGCGCTCACACCCCCAGATAGCGCTCCCACAGGCCGCGATCGGCGTCCAGCGCCGCGGAATCGCCCTTCCAGACCACCTTGCCGCGCTCCAGGATGACATGGCGGTCGGCCAGGCCGAGCAGGCGTTCGACGTATTTGTCGATGACCAGGATGGTCTGGCCGGCTTCGCGCAGCCGCGCCAGGCAGGTCCAGATTTCCTCACGGATCTTGGGGGCCAGCCCCTCGGTCGCCTCGTCCAGGATCAGCAGGCGCGGATTGGTCACCAGGGCGCGGCCGATGGCCAGCATCTGCTGCTCGCCGCCGGAGAGCTGGTTGCCCATGTTGCCGGCGCGCTCGCCCAGGCGCGGGAACAGTTCGAACACGCGCTGCGGCGTCCAGGGTTGGCCGATGGACGGATTGCGCGCCGCCACGAAGGCCGTCAGGTGCTCGCGCACCGTCAGGTTGGGAAAACACTGGCGCCCTTCCGGCACGATGGCCAGGCCGGCGCGCGCGATGCGGTCCGGGCTCCAGCCGCCGATCTCCTGGCCAGCGAACCGCACCGAGCCGGCGCGCAGCGGCAGCTGCCCGAACAAGGTGCGCAGCAGCGTGGTCTTGCCCATGCCGTTGCGGCCCAGCAGCGTCACCACCTGGCCGGCGCCGATCTCCAGGTCCACGCCGAACAGCACCTGGCTGGCGCCATACCCGCTTTCCACGGCGTTCACATTCAGCATCGGGCGCCCTCCAGCGCGGCGGTCTGTTCCTCGTCGCCCAGGTAGGCCTGGCGCACCTCCGGATTGGCGCGGATCTGCTCGGGCGTGCCGGTGGCGATCACCCGGCCGTACACCAGCACCGAGATGCGGTCGGCCAGCCGGAACACGGCCTGCATGTCATGCTCGACCAGCAGCATGGCGGCCCGGCCGCGCAGCGTTTCGATCAGCTCGGTCAGCCGCAGGGTTTCGTCCGGCCCCATGCCCGCCATGGGCTCGTCCAGCAGCAGCACGCTGGGACGGGCCGCCAGCGCCAGGGCGAACTCGACCTTGCGCTGCTCGCCGTGCGGCAGCGTGCCGGCCGGACGTTGCAGCATGCCGGCATCGATGGCGCACTGGCGCGCCAGCTCGTGGGCGGCATCGTAGAGTTCGCGTTCGGCGGCGCGCCGGCGCCAGAAACGGAAGCTGCTGCCGGCGCGTGCCTGCACGGCCAGCAGCAGGTTGTCCAGCACGCTGAACGATTTGAAGATATTGGTGATCTGGTACGAGCGCGACAGCCCGGCGGCCACGCGCTGGTGCGCATTGAGCGCGGTGATGTCGCGCTCGCCCATCTTCAGGCTGCCGGCATCGGCCGGCAGCGTGCCCGACAGCAGGTGGATCAGCGTGGACTTGCCCGCGCCGTTGGGGCCGATCAGGGCGTGGATCTCGCCCGGCGCCAGCGTGAGCGAGACCCGGTCGGTGGCCACCAGCGCGCCAAAGCGCCGCACCAGTCCGTCGGCCCGCAGCGCGGGGGAAGCAGCAGGCGCGTTCATGTTCCGGCCCTCGTCGAATCGGCGCCGGCGCGGCCGGCGAACCAGGGGCCCACCAGGCCCACCAGCCCGCGCGGCGCGCCCAGCACCACGCACAGCAGCAGCACGCCCAGTGGCAGGTGCCAATACTCGGTCCATTGCCGCAGCACTTCTTCCAGCACCAGCATGACCACGGCGCCGGCCACTCCGCCATAGCGCAGGCCGATGCCGCCGACCAGCACCATGATCAGCAGGTTGGCCGATTGCGTCCAGTGCATGAGGCTGGGCGAGATGAACAGGTTGTGGTTGGCCAGCAGGGCGCCGGCCAGCCCGGCCGCGGCGCCGCTGATGACGAAAGCCGTCAGCTTCAGCCGGTACACCGGATAGCCCAGCGACTCCATGCGCGACTCGTTCTCGCGTATGCCCTGCAGGGCGGCGCCGAAGCGCGAATCGACCACGCGGCCGAACACGCCCATGAGCACGGCGAACAGGACCAGCACCAGATAATAGAAAGTCAGGTCATTGGCCAGGTCCAGCCCGGGAAGCGTGGAATAGCCCGACAGGTTCAGGCCGTCCTCGCCGCCATACTGGCGCAGCGAAATGAACACGTAATAGACCATCTGGGCGAACGCCAGGGTAATCATGATGAAGTACACGCCGCGCGTGCGCAGCGAGATCGCGCCGGTGATCCAGGCCAGCGCGCCGGCCAGCGCGATCGCCGCCGGCCAGGCCAGCAACGCCGAGGTGATGCCGGCCGCCCCCAGGATGCCGACGGCGTAGGCGCCGGCGCCGAAGAAGGCGGCATGCCCCAGTGCCACCATGCCGCCGTAGCCCAGGATCAGGTTGAGGCTGGTGGCCGCCAGCGCGTAGATCAGTACGCGCCGCACGAACGAGATATAGAAGTCCAGGCCCAGCGCCGGCGCAACCAGGGGGAAAAGCGCCAGCGCGGCCAGCAGGGCCAGCGTCCACAGAGTCGATCTATGCATGGCTCACCCGCGCGCCGGAAACAGGCCGGCCGGCCGGAACACCAGCACCCCCGCCATCAGGACATAGATCGCGATGGCCGCCAGCGTCGGCCCGACGCTGGAAGCCACGGCGGGCGGAAACACCTGGCGCAGCAGCATGGGCAGGAAGGCCCGGCCGGCGGTGTCGACCATGCCGACCAGCAGCGCGCCCACGAAGGCCCCGCGAATCGAGCCGATGCCGCCGATGACGATGCACACCAGCACCAGGATCAGGATTCCCTCGCCCATGCCGATCTGCACGGCGGTCACCGGCCCCAGCAGCGCGCCGGCCACCGCGGCCAGCATCGCGCCCAGCACGAACACGCCCAGGAACAGCAAGGGCACGCGCACGCCCATCAGGGTCGCCATCTGGCGATTGGAGGCGCCGGCGCGCACCAGCACGCCGGCGCGCGTGCGCGTCACGAACCAGTACAGGCCGGCGGCGGCCGCCAGCCCGAACACGATGATCATCAGCCGGTAGGCCGGATACAGCAGATCGGGCAGCAGGCGCACCGGGCCGGACAGGGCGGCCGGCATGTTGAGCATGACGGGCGCCGGCCCCCAGATCATCTTGACCAGGTCATTGGCGATCAGGATGACGGCGTAGGTGCCCAGCACCTGGGCCAGGTGGTCGCGCACCGCCAGCTTGCGGATCAGCGTGAGCTCGAGCACCGCGCCCACCAGGCCGGTGGCCAGCGCGGCCACCAGCACCGCCGCCATGAAGGATCCGGTGCGCTGCATGGTTTCGGCCGCGACATAGGCGCCGGCCATGTAAAGCGAGCCGTGCGCCAGATTCATGATGTCCATGATGCCGAACACCAGGGTCAGGCCGGCGGCAATCAGAAACAGCATCAACCCGAACTGCAGACCGTTCAGCAACTGCTCGACGATCAACGTAAACGTCATGAAACACTACCCCCGCGTCGCTCACGCCCGGACGGGCCGCCCGCGAGCCTGTTTGGCCGGCGGCCGCCGCCCGCGCGGCCGCCGCCGGGGCCTGTCCTAGAGTTTGCAGTCGCCGACGTAGACGTCCTGGTACTTGTCGAACACCTTGCCGGTCAGCTTGTTGGTGATGCGGCCGCTGCCGTCCTTCTCGACCACGCGTGCGTAGTAGGCCTGGATCGGGTAGTGGTTCTTGCCGTAGGTGAAGCTGCCGCGCACCGACGGATAGTCGGCCTGCTCGAGCGCCTTGACGATGGCGTCGCGGTCGGAGGCCTTGCCGCCGGCCTGCTTGACCGCCGCGTCGATCGACATGATCACGTCGTACGCCTGGGCGGCGTACACCGACGGATAGCGGCCGTTGTATTCCTTGCGGAAGGCCTCGACGAACTTCTTGTTCTGCGGCACGTCCAGGTCATGCGCCCACTGCGCCGTGTTGACCATGCCCAGCATCGGCTCGCCCACGGCCTGGATCACGTCCTCGTCGGCCGAGAAGCCCGGGCCCACCAGCGCGGTGCCCTGCGCCAGGCCGGTCGAGACGAACTGCTTGACGAAATTGATGCCCATGCCGCCCGGCAGGAAGATGTACACCGCATCGGGCTTGGCGGCGCGGATCTGCGCCAGCTCGGCCGCGTAGTCGATCTGGCCCAGCTTGGTGTAGAGCTCCTCGGCCACGGCGGTCTTGTAGCCGCGCTTGAAGCCGGTCAGGGCGTCCTTGCCGGCCGGATAGTCCGGCGCCATGATGAACACCTTCTTGTAGCCGCGGTCCGCGGCCACCTTGCCAGCGGCCTCGTGGAAGGCGTCGTTCTGGTACGAGTTGCCGAACCAGAACTTGTTGCACTGCGCGCCCGCGTACTGGCTGGGGCCGGGGTTGTTAGACAGGTAGGGGATCTTGGCGGCGAACAGCGCGGGCCCCACGGCCAGCGCCACGTTCGAGCCGATCGGACCGGTGAAGAAATCGACCTTCTCGCGCTGGATGTAGCGCGTCACCAGCTGGCGCGCCTGGTCCGGGTTGCCGCCCATGTCGGTCTGCAGGAATTCGGCCTGCTGGCCGCCCAGCTTGCCGCCCAGTTCCTTGATGGCCAGGTTGAATCCATCACGCGCCTCGGCGCCCAGCGCCGCGAACGGTCCGGAAATGTCGTTGGCGATGCCGACCTTGATCGGATCGGCGTTGGCCAGGCCGGGCGCAAGCGCCAGGGCGGCCAGCAGGGAAGGGATGAGACGCATGGTGGAAGCTCCTTGCGCTTGGCGCGCGGCAGGTGTGTTCTTATGAGACGTTCGATTCGGATGCTTCAGTGCGCAGCCCGCCGCCGGCGCGGCGCGCGGACCCACAGCCCCGCGCGCCCGAGGCCGCCGCAAGAATTTGCGGCAAGGAACTGGCGTGCGTCATAGTTTAGGTTTAAAGTATTCCGCAAAACAAGTCTAGGGTTTTTCCCAATAAACCACGCCATGGCCGCTATCTACCGTCATTACGATCGCGCTGCGCTCGATGTGCAATACAACGCACGCGCGACAGTACCCGACATCCAGCCGATTCTCAAGCGCTATGCCGAGGCCAGCCAGCAGGCGCGCGACGCGCTGCCGTGCACGCTGGACGTCCCCTATGGCGATCACCCCGACGAATTGCTCGACATCTTCCCGGCCGACGGCGTGCGCGCCGCCCCGGTGCTGGTCTACATCCATGGCGGCTACTGGCGCGCGCTCAACAAGAGCGATTCGTGCAACATGGCGCCGGCCTTCACCCGCGCCGGCGCGCTGGTGGTGGCGGTCAACTACTCGCTGGCGCCGGCGGTCACGCTGGACCGCATCGTCGACCAGAACCGCCGCGCGCTGGCCTGGATACACCGCCATATCGCCGAGTACGGCGGCGACCCGGCCCGCATCACGATCTGCGGCAGTTCGGCCGGCGGGCACCTGGTGGGCGCGCTGCTGGCCGGCGGCTGGCACGGGCAGTACGGCGCGCCCGAGGACATCGTGCACAGCGCCGCCCCGCTGTCGGGGCTGTTCGACCTGCGCCCGCTGGTGCACACCCACATCAACGAATGGATGCGCATGAGCCCGGCCGACGCCGAGCGCAACAGCCCCGCCCTGCACATGCCGCGGCGCGGCTGCCCCATCGTGGTCAGCTACGGCGAAACCGAAACCGACGAATTCAAGCGCCAGAGCGACGACTTCCTGCGCGACTGGCTGGCGCTCGGCTACCCGGGCCGCTACATCCCCATGCCCGGCACCAATCATTACGACATCGTGCTGACCCTGAACGAGCCCGCCAGCGCGCTGACGCAGGCGATCTTCGCGCTGATGGGCCTTGCGCCCCCGCCCACTCCCTCTATCCGCTGAGCCATGATCGACACTCCCGACCTGGAAACGCGCGCCGCGCCCGAGGACCATCACGCGCTGCGCCTGTGGCTGCGCATGCTGACCTGCTGCAACCTGATCGAATCGGAGATCCGCAGCCGGCTGCGCACCGAGTTCGACACCACGCTGCCGCGCTTCGACCTGATGGCGCAGCTGCAGCGCGCGCCCAAGGGCATGAAGATGGGCGAGCTGTCGCGCCACATGATGGTCACCAACGGCAATATCACCGGCATCACCGACCAGCTCGAAAAGGAAGGGCTGGTGGTGCGCACCAAGGTGGAGAGCGACCGGCGCAGCTCGGTGCTGAAACTGACGCCGCAGGGCAAGCGCACCTTCGCCCGCATGGCGCGCGCGCACGAAAGCTGGGTCACCGGCATGCTCGACGACCTGCCCGAGGCCAGCCGCCACGCCATGTACAAGGCGCTGGGCGAGCTGAAGCTGCAGGTGGTGGCCCATCGCGCGCTGGCCCAGCGCGACGGCGCCTCGTGACAGGCCGGCCACGCCGGCGCCGGCCCGGCGCATAATTCCACCATGATTTCCCTGTCCGTTCCTGGCGGCAATTTCTACCTGGCAATGGCGCTGTCGCTGTTCTGCCTGAGCACCCTGCTGACCTGGGCGGTCACGCTGGCCGCCAACCGCGGGGCGCGCCGCTGGCTGGCGGCGCACCGCCGCCTGGGCCCGGCGCTGATGGTGCTGCTGGCGGTGGCCGGCGCCATCTTCCCCTACCAGCATTTCAGCCAGTGGCGCCAGGCGCAGCGCGAGGCGCGCGAACAGGCCGCCCGGCGCGCCGTGCTGGAGGCCGCCCGCCGCGTCGACGGCATCGACATGCCGGCCGGCACCGAACTGCGGCTGGCCGAACCTGGCCGGCTGGACAGTTTCCAGGGCGCGGACTTCCCGGTGCCCGCGCACGTGGCCGGGCTGCGCGTCACGCGCCTGGTCCGCCACGGCGCCGCGCCGGGCGGCCGGCAAGGCTGGTCGGTCACGCTTGACGGCAACCAGCGCATCGACGGCTGGCTGTGCTCGCGCGGCCACCAGGTCGAATTGGCCGTGCGGGATGGCACGCCCGCTTTCGCCGGCTGCCACCTGGCCGCCGGCAACGAGATCGGCGGCGCGGCCGTGCCGCCCGGCGCCTGGGTGGCGGCGCGCCAGTCCGGCCCGTGGCTGCTGCGCACCGAAGGCAGCGACCCGCTGGACGTGGGCCGGCTGCCGCTGCTCAAGGTGGACATGACGCTCGACGACCGGCGCCAGGTCGCCGGTTTCGAGGGCCTGCTGGCGCGCGAGCTGACCCTGGGCGAGATGACCTACCCCACCGGCACCCGGGTGGCCAGCGCGCCGGCCGGCCTGGCGCAGGCCCAGGCGGGCGACCTGCTGTTCAGCCCCTCGCGCGGGCGGGCCGCCCGGCGCGGCGCGGGCACCGAGATCGTGGCCGGCAAGTCGGTGCTGCAGGCGCCCGACGGCACGGTGCGCGCGGTGCTGGCCAACCGCGACGCCGGCGTGCTGGATTTCGCCGCCGTGCGCATGGCCCCCTAGCAGTAGTGGGATAATAGCCAGCTTCAGACGCCGCCCAAGGCGCCGCCCTGCCCTATGAGACGAAGTCATGGCCGTTAATCTGCAGATTCCCTCCGAATCCGAAATCCTTCCCGTCGCCGGTGTCGAAATCGGCGTGGCCGAAGCCGGCATCCGCAAGGCCGGCCGGCGCGACCTCACGGTGTTCCGCCTGGCGCCGGGCAGCGCGGTGGCCGGCGTGTTCACGCGCAACCGCTTCCGCGCCGCGCCGGTGCAGGTGTGCGAAGCGCACCTGGCCCAGGGCGGCCCGATCCGCGCCCTGGTCGTCAACACCGGCAACGCCAACGCCGGCACCGGCGCGCCCGGCCTGAAGAACGCCCAGGACACCTGCGCGGCGCTGGGCAAGCTGCTGGACGTCCCCGCCGAACAGATCCTGCCGTTTTCCACCGGCGTGATCCTCGAGCCGCTGCCGATGGACCGCCTGACCGCCGGCCTGCCGGCCGCGGTGGCGGACCTGCGGGCCGACGGCTGGTACGGCGCGGCCCACGGCATCATGACCACCGATACGCTGCCGAAGATCCATTCGCGCCGCGTGGACATCGGCGGCAAGACCGTCACCATCACCGGCATCAGCAAGGGCGCCGGCATGATCCGGCCCAACATGGCCACCATGCTGGGCTTTCTGGCCACCGACGCCGGCATCGCCCAGCCGCTGCTGCGCCAGCTGGCCATCGAGCTGGCCGACGTCTCGTTCAACCGCATCACGGTCGACGGCGACACCTCGACCAACGACTCGTTCATCCTGATCGCCACCGGCCAGGCCGGCGTGACGGTCGACAGCGCCGGCGACGCGGCCTATGCGGCCCTGCGCGATGCGCTGGCCGCCGCCGCCACCGACCTGGCGCAGAAGATCGTGCGCGACGCCGAGGGCGCCACCAAGTTCATGACCATCCGCGTCGAGGAAGCCGGCAATACCGAAGAGGCCCTCAAGGTGGCCTACGCGGTCGCGCACTCGCCGCTGGTCAAGACCGCCTTCTTCGCCTCCGACCCCAACCTGGGCCGCATCCTGGCGGCGATCGGCTATGCCGGCATCGACGACCTGGACGTCTCGCGCCTGCGCCTGTGGCTGGGCGACGTGCTGGTGGCCGTCGACGGCGGCCGCAACCCCGACTACCAGGAAGCCGACGGCCAGCGCGTCATGAAGCAGGCCGAGATCCTGGTGCGCATCGCGCTGGGCCGCGGCCAGGTGGCCGACACGGTCTATACCTGCGACTTCTCGCACGAGTATGTCACCATCAACGCCGATTACCGTTCCTGAACCGGAACACCCCGGCGCGCATGGCCGCGGCGCACGCCGCCCGGCCGCCGCGCGCCCGCAAGCCCCGTCTGCAGCGCGCGGCGCCATCCCCGTCCGCGCGCCTGCCGGCCCACCGCGCCCTATCCCGCGGCGCGGCGCCGGCGTCATCGAGCAACCGTAAACGCGGCGTCCCGCCGGGCGCCGCCGCCAAGGAACCGCAGTGACCGCAACAGACCTCACCCCCCTCCTCGCCCGCGCCGAGCGCGTGCTGGCGCAACTGGAAGCCTGGCTGCCGCCGGCGCCGCCCGACATCGACTGGTCCGCCCACGCCTACCGCTGGCGCAAGCGCGGTTCGCGCGGCTGGCTGGACGCCGTGCGCCACGTGGCGCGCATCGAGCTGGACGATCTGCAGCACATCGAGCGCCAGAAAGACATCATCGACCGCAACACGCGCCAGTTCCTCGAATCCAAGCCGGCCAACAATGTGCTGATGACCGGCGCGCGCGGCACCGGCAAGAGCTCGCTGGTCAAGGCCATGCTGGCCGCCTACGGCGACCGGGGCCTGCGCCTGATCGAAGTGGACAAGTCCGACCTGGGCGACCTGGCCGACATCGTCGAGCTCGTGGCGGCGCGGCCCGAGCGCTACATCGTGTTCTGCGACGACCTGTCGTTCGAGGAAGGCGAGGCCGGCTACAAGGCGCTGAAATCCGTGCTCGACGGCTCGGTCGCGGCCTCGGGCGACAACGTGCTGATCTACGCCACCTCGAACCGCCGCCACTTGATGCCCGAATACATGAGCGAGAACCTGGCCGCCAAGCACCAGCCCGACGGCGAGATCCACCCCGGCGAAACCGTCGAGGAAAAGATCTCGCTGTCCGAGCGCTTCGGCCTGTGGCTGTCGTTCTACCCGTTCAAGCAGGACGACTACCTGGACATCGTCTACCACTGGCTGCGCGAGCTGAACTGCCCGGCCGACCAGATCGAGGCCTCGCGCACCGAGGCCCTGCAGTGGACGCTCGAACGCGGCTCGCGCTCGGGCCGGGTCGCCTATCAATTCGCACGCGACTGGGCCGCCCGCCATGTCTGAAAAAATCGTCGATGTCGCCGCGGGCCTGATCCTGCGCCCGGATGGCCAGCTGCTGCTGGGGCAGCGCCCCGAGGGCAAGCCCTGGGCCGGCTGGTGGGAGCTGCCCGGCGGCAAGCTGGAGCCGGGCGAAACCGTGCTGCAGGCCCTGGCGCGCGAACTGCATGAAGAGCTGGGCATCCGCGTGACCGAGGCGCACCCCTGGGTGACCTATGTGCACGTCTACCCGCACACCACCGTGCGGCTGGCGTTCTGCCACGTCACCGGCTGGGAAGGCGAACCCCGCGGGCTGGAAAACCAGCGCCTGGAATGGGTCGACCCGGCGCGCGCGCACGAGGTCGGCGACCTGCTGCCGGCGGCCCTGCCGCCGCTGCGCTGGCTGCAGCTGCCCACCGCCTACGCCATCAGCGCCATCGGCGCGCCCGCCGCACTGGCCGATTTCACCGCGCGGCTGCGGCAAGCCCTGGACGGGGGCCTGAAACTGGTGCTGCTGCGCGAGCCCGACTGGCCCGGCGGCGCCGACGCCGCTTCGCTGCGCGACGCCATGCAGGCCATCCTGGCGCAATGCCGCGCCGCCGGCGCGCGCCTGTTGGTCAGCAGCCGCCATCCGCAGGCCTGGTGGCGCGAAGCCGACGGCGTACATCTGACGGCGCGCGACGCGCAGGCGCTCAAGCAGCGTCCGGCGCTGCCCGAGGGCGCGCTGGTGGGCGTCTCGGCCCACGGCCATGCCGAGATCGTGCATGCACGCGACCTGGGCGCGGATTTCGCGGTGCTGGGCCCGGTGCTCGCCACCGCCAGCCACCCGGAGCAGGCGCCGCTGGGCTGGCCCGGCTTCGCGGCCGGCATCCGCGACGCCGGCATGCCGGTCTACGCGCTGGGCGGCCAGTCGCCCGCCACCCTGGCCGAGGCGCGCCTGCACGGCGCGCACGGCATCGCCGGGATCCGCGGGCTGCTCTGACGCAACGGCGCTAGGGCGCGGACGGCGCGGACGGCTCGGCCGCCGCGCTGGCCGCCGCCTCGGCCGGCAAGCCCTGCCACCCGCCGCCCAGCGCCGCGATCAGCTGCACGCTGGCGTTGAGCCGGCTGCCCAGCAGGCTGATGGCGTTGCGCTCGGTGTTCAGCGCGGTGGTTTCCAGCACCGCCACGCTCAGGTAGTCGATCAGCCCCTGCTCGTACTGGTTGCGCGCCAGGCGCAGCGATTCGCGCGCGGACTCGAGCGCATTGCGCTGCACCTGCTGCTCGTGCTCCATCACGCGCAGCTGCACCAGGTAATCCTCCACCTCGCGCAGCGCCGTCAGCACGCTCTGGCGGTAGGCGGCCGCCTGCGCGTCATAGGCGGCGCGGGCCTGCTCGACGCGCGCCGAACGCGCGCCGCCGTCGAACAGCGTCATGGCCAGCGCCGGGCCGAGGGTCCAGAAGCGCGCCGGCGCGGTCAGCCACTCGGCGAACTGGCCGCTGCGAAAACCGCCGCTGGCCGACAAGGTCAGGTCCGGGAACCAGGCCGCCTGCGCCACGCCGATCTGCGCATTGGCGGCGGCCGCGCGCCGCTCGGCGGCCGCCACGTCGGGCCGGCGCTCCAGCAGTTGCGAGGGCAGGCCCGCCGGGATGTCCGGCAGTTGCTGCGCGAACGGCTGCGCCGGCAGGGCGAAGCGCGAAGGCGCCTGCCCCATCAGCACCGCGATGGCGTGCTCGAACTGGCCGCGCTGCCAGTCCAGGTCGATGGACTGGGCCCGCGTGTTCTCCAGCTGGGTGCGCGCCACCGCCACGTCGGACTTGCCCACCACGCCGGCTTCGTAGCGGTTCTGCGTCAGGCGCAGCGAGCGCTCGTAGGCCAGCACCGTGGCGTCGAGCAGGCGCTTCTGCTCGTCGAGCACGCGCAATTGCAGGTAGTTCTGCACCAGGGCGGCCTGCGCGCTCAGGCGGGTGGCGGCCAGGTCCGCCGCGCTGGCCTGCGCCTCGGCGCGGCTGGACTCGACCTCGCGGCGCACCCGGCCCCACACATCGACTTCCCAGCTGACCGACCCACTGAGCGAGTACTGGTTGCCGACCGAGCTGCCGTTCGAGCCGGCGCCGCTGCCGCCGCCCGAGCCGGACCGCGTCACGTCGGCGCCCGCGCCTATGGTGGGGAAGAAGCCGGCGCGCGCATTGCGCACCAGCGCCTGGGCCTGGCGATAATTGGCCTCGGCCTGCGCCACGGAGTAGTTGCCCTGGTTCAATTGCTGCACCAGGCCGTCGAGCACCGGGTCGCCATACACCTGCCACCATTGCCCGCGCGCGCTCTCGTCGCTGGGCTGCGCGGGCGTCCAGCCGGGCTGCGGCGCGGCGGCCTCCTTGTAGGCGGCCCCCACGTCGATGGCGGGTCGCTGGTAGTCGGGCCCGACCGCACAGCCGCCCAGCGCCGCGCACAGCGCCGCGACGGCCAGCCGGCGGCGCGGCGGAACGGAGAATCGGAAACCAGGCATACGGATCATGGGCGGGTGGGATCAGGAGCGGACCGCGCCGCGCGCCGGCGCGCGGCCCACAGGCGGAAGCGGTCCAGGTACAGGTACACCACCGGCGTGGTGTACAGGGTAAGGATCTGGCTGAGCACCAGGCCGCCCACGATGGTGATGCCCAGCGGACGGCGCATCTCCACGCCAGGCCCGCTGGCCAGCATCAGCGGCAAGGCGCCGAAAATGGCCGCCATGGTCGTCATCATGATGGGACGGAAACGCGTCAGGCAGGCGCGCAGGATCGCCGCGCGCGCGTCCAGGCCATCGCGCCGCTCGGCCTCCAGCGCGAAGTCGACCATCATGATGGCGTTCTTCTTGACGATGCCGATCAGCAGGAACACGCCGATCAGCGCGATCAGGGTGAACTCGTGGCCGAGCAGCATCAGGGCCAGCAGCGCGCCGATGCCGGCCGACGGCAGCGTGGACAGGATGGTCAGCGGGTGCACCAGGCTTTCGTACAGAATGCCCAGCACGATATACATCGTCACCAGCGCCGCCAGGATCAGCCATGGCTGGCGCGCCAGCGTCTTCTGCAGCTCGGCCGCCGTGCCCTGGAAACCCGCCTGGATCTGGTCCGACGGCAGGCCGATCCGGGCCACGGCCGCGTCGATGGCGCCGGTGGCCTGGTCCAGCGATACGCCGGGCGACAGGCTGAACGAAATCGTATCGGCCACGAACAGCCCCTGGTGGCTGACCGACAGCGGCGCGTTGGCCACCTTCAGCTGCGCGAAAGCCGCCAGCGGCACGCGCTGGCCGTCGGCCGCGATCACATGCACCTGCTTGAGCGACTCGATATCCTGCGCGAAGCGCGGATCCACGCCCATGACCACGTGGTACTGGTTCAGCGGCCCGTAGATGACCGAAACCTGGCGCTGGCTGAATGAATTGTTCAGCACCGCCGAAATGGTGGCCATGCTCACGCCCAGCCGCGTGGCGGCATCGCGGTCGATCACCAGATCGATCTGGCGCCCCTTGTCCTCGACATCGGCGTCCACATCGGTGATTTCGGGCAATGCCGCCATGGCCCGCTGCACCCTGGGCATCCATTCGCGCAGCAGCGCCAGGTCGCCGGACATCAGCGTGTAGTCGTACGAGCCGGAACTCTGGCGCCCGCCGATATGGATATCCTGCTGCGCCACCAGGAACATGCGCGCGCCGGGTTCGTTCTGCAGGCGCCCGCGCAACCGGTTGATGACCGTGTCGGCGCTCACGCCGCGCTCTTCGAGCGGCTTGAGCTGGATCTGCATGAAGCTGGAATTGCTGCCGCCGCGACCGCCCGCGTAGGCCGTCACGCTCTGCACCGCCGGGTCGGCCAGGATGACCTTGCGGAAGTACTCCAGCTTGGGCACCGTGGCCTGGAACGAGGTGCCCTGGTCACCGCGGAAAAAGCCCAGCAGCTGGCCGGTGTCCTGCTGCGGGAAAAAGCCCTTGGGCACCACCATGTACAGATACACGTTGAGCCCGATGGTGGCGGCCAGGATCAGCATCATCAGCCGCGCATGCGCCAGCGCCCAGCCCAGGCTGCGCTCGTAGCCGCCCTGCATGCCGCCGTACAGGCGCGTCCAGAGGCGCCCGATCCGCCCCGGCGGGCGCGGCGCGGCCGGCTCGGCGCGCAGCAGCCGCGCGCACATCATGGGCGTGAGCGTCAGCGACACCACCAGCGAAACCAGGATGGAGGCCGACAGGGTCACGGCGAACTCGCGAAACAGCCGCCCCGCCACGCCGCCCATCAGCAGGATGGGGATGAACACCGCCACCAGCGACAGGCTCATCGACAGCACGGTGAAGCCCACCTCGCGCGAGCCGCGCAGCGCCGCGCGCATGGGCGTGGCGCCGCGCTCGATATGCCGCATGATGTTTTCCAGCACCACGATGGCGTCGTCGACCACGAACCCGGTGGCCACGATCAGGGCCATGAGCGAAATGGTGTTCAGCGTGTAGCCGCACAAGTACATCACACAGAAGGTGCCGATCAGCGATACCGGCACCGCCACGCTGGGAATGAAGGCGGCGCGCAGCCGGCGCAGGAACAGCAGCACCACCAGCACCACCAGGCCCACCGCGATGACCAGCGTCAGCTCGGCCTCGTGCAGCGAGGCGCGGATGCTGGGCGTGCGATCCTGCGCCACGGTCAGGTCCACGTCGCCCGGCAGCAGGGCCGCCAGCTGGGGCAGCTGGGCGCGCACCGCGTCGACGGTCTCGATGATGTTGGCGTCGGCCTGGCGCCGCACGATCATCAGGATGGCCTTGCGGTCGTTGTAGAAGCCGGTCTGGTACAGGTCCTCGACCGAGTCTTCCACGCTGGCCACGTCGGACAGCCGCACGGCCGCGCCGTCGCGCCAGGCCACGATCAGCGGCCGGTACTGCTCGGCGCGGTCGAGCTGGTCGCTGGCCATGACCTGCCAGTGGTACTGGTCGTTCTCCACCATGCCCTTGGGGCGGTTGGCGTTGGCGCTGGACAGCGCCTGGCGCACCTCGTCGAGCGACACGCCGCGATTGGCCAGCGCGCCCGGGATGAGGTTGACGCGCACCGCCGGCAGCGAGCTGCCGCCCACCGTCACCTCGCCCACGCCGTTCACCTGGGCCAGCTTCTGCGCGACGATGGTCGAGGCCAGGTCGTACAGCTTGCCCTGGCCCAGCGTGGCCGAGGTCATGGCCAGCGTCATGATGGGCGCCGCCGACGGATTGGCCTTGTGGTACGTGGGGTTGCTGCGCAGGCTGGTGGGCAGCAGCGAGCGCGCCGCGTTGATGGCGGCCTGCACGTCGCGCGCCGCGCCATCGACGTCGCGGCTGAGATCGAACTGCAGGGTGATGCGGGTCGACCCCTGCGAGCTGCGCGAGGTCATCTCGGTAACGCCGGCGATGCTGCCCAGCGAGCGCTCCAGCGGCGTGGCCACGCTGGAGGCCATGGTCTCGGGGCTGGCGCCGGGCAGGCTGGCCGATACCGAAATGGTCGGGATGTCCACTTGCGGCAGGGGCGCGACCGGCAACAGGCGGTACGCCAGCAGCCCGGCCAGCACCACGCCCAGGCACAGCAGCGTGGTGGCCACCGGACGGACGATGAACGGCGCCGACAGAATCATGGCGCCTGCCGCGCGGCCGCGCCGGCGCCGCCGCGACGGCGCGCCAGCCGGTCAAACATGAGGTAGATCACCGGCGTGGTGAACAGCGTCAGCACCTGGCTGACGAGCAGCCCGCCCACCATCACCAGCCCCAGGGGCTGGCGCAGCTCGGCCCCGGTGCCGGTCGAGAGCATCAGCGGCAGCGCGCCGAACAGGGCCGCCAGCGTCGTCATCAGGATGGGCCGAAAGCGCAGCAGCGCCGCCTCGTGGATGGCTTCGCGCGGCGCCAGCCCGCGCTTGCGCTCGGCCTCCAGGGCGAAGTCGATCATCATGATGGCGTTCTTCTTGACGATGCCGATCAGCAGGATGATGCCGATGATGCCTATCATGTCCAGGTCGGTGCCGCTGATCAGCAGGGCCAGCAGCGCCCCCACCCCGGCCGAAGGCAGGGTGGACAGGATCGTGATCGGGTGGATGTAGCTTTCATACAGGATGCCCAGCACGATGTACATGGTGACCACCGCGGCCAGGATCAGCCACAGCGTGCTGTCGAGCGAATTCTGGAACGCCAGCGCCGCCCCCTGGAAGCGCGTGTCGATCGCCAGCGGCAGCCCGATCTCGGCCTGCACGGCCGAAATCGCCTCGACCGCGCCCGACAGCGAGGCCCCGGGCGCCAGGTTGAACGACACCGTGGTCATGGGGAACTGGTCGAGCCGGTTGACCGCCAGCACCGTGCGCCCCTCGGAAATGCGCGCGACCGACGACAGCGGCACCTGCGCGCCGGAAGCCGTCGGTACATGGATATGGTCCAGCGACTGGGGCGACTGGCGGAACTGCGGCAGCACCTCCAGCACCACCCGGTACTGGTTGGACTGCGTGAAGACGGTGGAAATCAGCCGCTGGCCGAATGCGTCATAAAGCGCCTCGTCGATCACCGCGGCGGTGATCCCCAGCCGCGAGGCGGCGTCGCGATCGATCTCGACCCAGGTCTGCAGGCCCTGGTCCTGCAGGTCGTAGGTGACGTCGGCAAGCTGCGGCACCTGGCGCAGCCGCTCGACCAGCCTGGGTGCCCACTCGCTGAGCACGGCCAGGTCGGGGTTGGACAGCGTCATCTGGTATTGCGTGCGGCTGACGCGGTCCTCGATGGTCAGGTCCTGCACCGGCTGCATGTACACCGTCAGGCCCAGGTCGGTCCCGCCATGCAGCGCGTCCTGCAGGCGCGCCATCACGGTCTTGAGATCGCCGCTGCGCTCGCTCTGCGGCTTGAGGGCGATCTGCATGCGGCCGTTGTTCAGCGTGGGGTTGCTGCCGTCGACGCCGATGAACGAGGACACGGCGGCCACGTCGGGATCCTGCACGATGATGCGCGCGGCCTCCTGCTGGCGCTGCGACATGGCGGCGAACGAGATGGTCTGCGGCGCCTGCGTGATGGCCTGGATCAGCCCGCTGTCCTGCTGCGGAAAGAAGCCCTTGGGCACGACGATGTACAGCAGCACCGTCAGCGCGAAGGTGCCCAGCGCCACCAGCAGCGTCAGCGGCTGGTGGCGCAGCACCACCTGCAGCATGCGGTCGTAGCCGGCGATCACGCGGTCGATCAGCGCGCCGGTGGCCTGGTGAAAGCGCCCATGGCGCTGCTCGGACTCGGGCCGCAGCAGGCGCGCGCACATCATCGGCGTAAGCGTCAGCGACACCACCAGCGAGATCAGGATCGCCACGGCCAGCGTCACCGCGAACTCGCGGAACAGCCGCCCCACCACCTCGGTCATGAACAGCAGCGGAATCAGCACGGCGATCAGCGAGAAGGTCAGCGAAATCAGCGTGAAGCCGATCTGCGCGGCGCCCTTGAGCGCCGCCTGCAGGGGCGTCTCGCCCTCTTCCAGGTGGCGCGCGATGTTCTCGATCATGACGATGGCGTCGTCGACCACGAAGCCGGTCGCGATGGTCAGCGCCATCAGGGTCAGGTTGTTGATGCTGAAGCCGGCCAGGTACATGATGCCGAACGTGCCGATCAGCGACAGCGGCACCACCACGCTGGGGATCACGGTAGCCGTGAGGCTGCGCAGGAACAGGAACGTGACCAGCACCACCAGCCCCACCGCCAGCAGCATCTCGAACTGCACGTCGGCCACCGAGTCGCGGATGGTCTGGGTGCGGTCGGCCACCACCACCAGGTCCAGCGT
Organism: Bordetella bronchiseptica; assembly: GCF_900636925.1. Taxonomy (NCBI): domain Bacteria; kingdom Pseudomonadati; phylum Pseudomonadota; class Betaproteobacteria; order Burkholderiales; family Alcaligenaceae; genus Bordetella; species Bordetella bronchiseptica. The sequence continues at coordinate 589,162 of NZ_LR134326.1, read as the reverse complement.
GGCCGGCATCGCGGCGCGCAGCTGCGGCAGCAAGGCATGGATGCGGTCCACCACGTCGATCACGTTGGCGCCGGGCTGGCGCTGCACGTTCAGCAGGATGGCGGGCTTGTCGCCCACCCAGGCCGCCTGGCGGATGTCCTCGGCGCCCTGCACCGCGCGCGCCACGTCGGACAGGCGCAGCGGCGCGTCGTTGCGGTAGGCGATGATCAGGTCGTTGTAGTCGGTGGGCGACTTCAGCTGGTCGTTGGCGTTGATGGTGGTGGAGCGGATCGGCCCGTCCAGGTTGCCCTTGGGCTGATTGACGTTGGCGCCGACCACCGCCGTGCGCAGGTCCGCCAGGCTCAGGCCGGCCGAGGCCAGGGCCTGCGGATTGACCTGTACCCGCACCGCCGGGCGCTGCCCGCCCGCCACGCTGACCAGGCCCACGCCGGGAATCTGCGACAGCCGCTGGGCCATGCGCGTATCGACCAGGTCGCGCACCTGCGGCAGCGGCATGGTGGGCGAGGTCACCGCCAGGGTCAGCACGGCCGCGTCGGCCGGGTTGACCTTGTTGTAGGTGGGCGGCACCGGCAGATCGTTGGGCAGCAGGTTGGAGGCCGCGTTGATGGCCGCCTGCACCTGCTGCTCGGCCACGTCCAGCGACAGGTCGAGGCTGAACTGCAGCGTGATGACCGACGCGCCGCCGGAGCTGGTGGACGACATCTGGTTCAGGCCCGGCATCTGGCCGAACTGGCGCTCCAGCGGCGAGGTCACCAGCGAGGTCATCACATCGGGGCTGGCGCCGGGATACAGCGTGACCACCTGGATGGTCGGATAGTCGACTTCGGGCAGCGCCGACACGGGCAGCAGCCGATAGGCGATCAGGCCGGCGATCAGGATCGCCACCATCGACAAGGCGGTGGCGACCGGCCGCAGGATGAACAGGCGCGACGGGCTCACGGCGTCCGCCTGGGCGCCCCGGTATTGACCGGCGCGGCCGCTTCCGGCGTGGTGCCGGTCACGATCTCTATCCTGGCGCCGGCGCGCAGCCGGTCCATGCCTTCGACCACGACCTTGTCGCCGGGCTGCAGGCCCTCGTTGACCGCCACCCAGTCGCCGTTGATGGCGCCCAGCTTGACCTGCCGCACCGCCACCGTGTCATCGGGCTGGGCCAGGAACACGAAGGCGCCGGCCGAACCCTGCTGCACCGCCGCGTTGGGTATCGCGGTCATGCCGCTGCGCGTCTCGACATACAGGCGCACGTTGACGAACTGGTTGGGAAACAGCGCCTCCTCGGCGTTGTCGAAACGCGCCTTCAGCTTGACCGTGCCGGTGGCCACGTCGATCTGGTTGTCGACGGTCTCGAGCTGGCCGCTGGCGATGCGGCGCGTGTCGGCGCGGTCATAGGCTTCCACCGGCAGCTGCCGCCCGGCGCGCAACTGCGCCAGCACCTCGGGCAGCTGGGTTTCGGGCAGCGTGAACACCACCGCGATGGGCTGGGTCTGGGTGATCACCACCAGGCCATTGGCGTCGCCGCTGGAAATCAGGTTGCCCTGGTCCACCTGGCGCAGGCCCAGCCGGCCGGCGATGGGCGCGGTGATGCGCGAGAAATCCAGTTGCAGCCGGGCGCTGTCCACGGCCGCCCGGTCGCTCTTGATGGTGCCCTCGTACTGGCGCACCAGCGCCGCCTGCGTGTCGAGCTGCTGGCGGGCGATCGAATCCTGCTTGTAGAGCGTCTGGTAGCGCTGCAAGTCGCGGCGCGCGTTTTCCAGTTGCGCCAGGTTCTGCTGCTGCTGGCCCTGCGCCTGCGCCAGCGCCACCTCGAAGGGCCGCGGGTCGACCTGCGCCAGCAGATCGCCGGCCTTGACGTGCTGGCCTTCCTGGAACGCCACCTTGACCAGTTCGCCATCGACGCGGCTGCGCACCGTCACGGTGTTGTAGGCGGTCACCGTGCCCAGCGCCCGCAGGACGATCTGGATATCCTGGGTGCGGGCCTCGCCCACGCGCACCGGCACCGCCATGTTCATCATCGAGGCCGGGCCGCCGCGCATGGCGCCGCGGCCGCCGGGCCGGCCCTGCTGCCCGCCCGTGTCCTTCGGCCACAGCCACCAGGCCAGGGCCAGGACGGCCAGGACGGCGATCGCGGCTGCGATCAGGCGGCGGCGCCCCTGGCGGGCAGGCGGCGCAACGGAACGGCTTTCAGGCATGAGGTATCCGGCAAGACGGCAAGGAGCCGCTATTTTCCACCAGACCGGCCCAAACTGGCAGTTTGCCGGGCGCTGCTGAAATAGACCGCAACAGGATTCGGCCCCCACACGCCCGCGATCACGGGTCGTTCGGCCCGGACAGGGGCAACGCGGGCGATGCCGGCCGGCGCCGGCGCGCCGTCAGGAGCTGCAGAGCGACATCTGGAACGCCACGTCGCGCGACACCTGCTGCGGCTTGACCTCGCCGTCCTGGGTCGAGAAGCGTATCCAGACCATGTACTTGTTGGCGCTGATCTCGGGAAAGACGCCGAGGCTGGGATCGACCCAGACGCGCAGCAAATGGTAGATCTTGCCGGCCAGCATCTGCTGGTAGCCGCCCTGCTCGGCCGCGATATCGGCGCGCCGCCCGGATTCGCGCAGCAGCCGCAACGCCATGGACAGGCCTTCATGCAGGGGCAGCAAGGGGGCCAGCCAGCTTTGCAGGTCGGCGCAGCGCACCGACTCGGGCTTGTTCTGCCAGGCATGATAGGACGGCATGTCCACCTGCGTGGCGCCGCCCGGCACCGCCAGCCTGCCGCGCAGGCTGACCAGCCATTCGTTCTCGCGCAATGCCTGGCCGGTCTTGCCCTGCGCCGCCAGCGCCGCCACCACGCGCTCCATGTCGCGCAGCATGGCCTCCAGCGCATCCTGGGCCACGCCGGGATGGTCGCGCAGCCCCACCAGGGCCATGCGCTGGCGCTCCAGGTCCTGCAGCACCGCGCCCTTGATGTCGGTGCGCTCGCTGGCATCGAGCAGATCGAACAGGGAGGAAACCGCGATCTGGTGCAGCCGGGCGTCGCCCTCGCGCGCGAAGAAGAACAACCTGTCGAACAGGTACTCCAGACGCAGATAGGCCCGGATACGTTCGTTGAAAGGGTATTCGTACAGAATCACGCTTGCCACAGGCCCGTCGGTGATCGGCCCGCGGGCCGGGGTTATTCAGGGGTACCGGCCGCCTTGCCGCCTGGCTGGCTGGCCGCGCCCGCCAGCGCGAGCCAGCGGTCGTGCAGAGTTCTTGCCCGCGCGCGCAAGGTATCGGGCGAGGTGGCGCCATCGTTGACGATGACGTCGTCCGCGGCCTCCAGCCGGGTTGCCCGCGCAGCCTGTGCCGCCATGATACGCCTGATGGCCGGCTCCGTCAGCCCGCTGCGTTTCTGCACCCGGGCGATCTGCGTGGCCGGGTCGCAATCGACCACGCAGATGCGGTCGACCCGGCCGCGCCAGCGGCCGGATTCGACCAGCAAGGGCACGACGAAAACCAGGTACAGGCCGCGCGCCTGTGCGGCGGCCTGCTCGGTGTGCAGGCCGATCAGCGGGTGCAGCAGGGCTTCGAGGCGGCCGCGCGCCGCGGGTTCGCGAAACACCAGGTCGCGCATCCAGGCGCGATCCAGCGCGCCGTCGGCGGCCACCGCCTGCGGGCCGAATTCGCGCGCGATGGCCGGCATGGCCGCGCCGCCGGGCGCGGTCAGCGCATGCGAAATCTCGTCGGCATCGATGACGCTGGCGCCCCATTCGGCCAGCATGTCGGCCACCCGGGACTTGCCCGAACCGATGCCGCCGGTCAATCCGATCTTGTACATGCCCATCCTCAATAGAACTGCAGCCAGGCGGGCCGGCCCGCCGCCAGCAGCATCAGGATACCGCCGAGCGCCAGGTAAGGACCGAAAGGCAGCGGCTGCCCCCTGCCGACCCGTCCGGCCAGCCGCAGGCTCCAGCCCACCAGCACGCCCGCCAGCGAGGCCCCCAGCAGCAACCACGGCAATGCCCCCAGCCCCAGCCAGGCGCCCAGCGCCGCCATCAGCTTGAAGTCGCCATGACCCATGCCGTCGCGCCCGGTCAGCAGGCGGAAGAAATGAAAGATCACCCACAGGAACAGATAGCCCGCGACCGCGCCCAGCACGGCCAGCGGCAGCGGCGCCAGCGCGCCGTCCAGGTTGACCAGCAGGCCGGCCCAGATCAGCGGCAGGGTCACCGCATCGGGCAGCAGGCTGTGTTCGAGATCGATCCAGGCCAGCGCCAGCAGCGCGCCGGTCAGGCCCATGGCGGCCAGCGCCATCGGCGTGGGCCCGAAGCGCCAGGCGCAGGCGGCAAACAGCACGGCCGCGGCCAGCTCGAGCATGGGGTAGCGCAATCCGATGGGCTGCCGGCAATGCCCGCAGCGGCCGCGCTGCAGCAACCAGCCGGCCAGCGGAACGGCGCGCCAGCCACGCAAGGCGGCCTGGCACGACGGGCAATGCCAGGCCGGCCGCCACAGGCCATAGCCCGACTCGGCGCCGCCGTCGTCCTCGCGCATGGCCGTGCGCCATTCGCGCTCCATCATGCGCGGCAGCCGATGCGCCACCACGCTGAGCCAGCTGCCGGCCACGAGCCCCAGCAGGGCGGCCAGCACCACATTCAACGCCGGATCGAGCGGGAAGACATGCCACATGGCGCCAGGAGGTACACGGAAAGGGAGGACAAGAAGAGGAAGCGCCGGACACCCGGCGCGTACCGGACCGGAAGGTCCGCCAGGGCCGGGCGGCAGCGCGATGCCGCAGGCGGCATTATTGCGGCGCGCCCCGATTTGCACAAACGCCGCACTTGCGCACGCAAAGCCGCGACAATGTATCGGATCTTCTCATAAGTGCGTAGAATCGCAGTTACAGAACAACCAACCGGACACGCTGCCATGTCTGCCCCACTCGATACGCCCGCGCTTCGTCTCAATACCCGTTTTGCGACCGGAATCGTACTGGCAGGCACCCTGGCCCTGGCCGGCTGCGCGCAACAGCGCAGCGCCGGCTATTACGACCCGCCCGGCGCCAGCACCATCACCGACGCCCAATACCAGGGCCAGGCGGCCGGCTACCGTACGGTGGTGCACGCGCCGTCGCAACTGCAGATCGAGCTCAAGCCCAACCAGCCCGCGCGCCAGCAAAACGCCCAGGCCCAGGCCGGCCAGCAATCCACCGAGGACGGCACGGCCGTGCCCGAAGGCCAGGCAGCCCCGCAGCCGCAGCCCGAGACGGCCAGCCCCGGCGCGCAAGCCATCATCCCGCAGGCGCAAACCTACCAGGGCACTTTCCCGTGCTTTGCCGCCGGCCTGGCTTGCGAAGCCCAGCGCGTCACGCTGACCCTGGCGCCCAACGGCCGCTGGCGCAGCCGCACCAACTACCTGGACAAGCAACCCCAGGCCAGCGCCCCCGTGGCCGAGCAAGGCTGCTGGGACGCCACCCAGGAACGCCCGCCCCGCGTGCTGCTGCTCGACGGCAGCGGCAACATGCGCGCCGAGCTGGTCATGACCGCCAACAACGTGCTGCGCGTACGTTCGGTGGGCGGCCGTACCCCCAACCTGAACTACAACCTCACCCGCCAGCCCGATCTGGACGCCATCGCCGAGCTCGACAAGCAGGCCGCGCCCAAGTGCCCCTGATGCGGCGCTGACGCGCCGCGGGCAGGCCTGCCATGCGCGCAGGCCGCCCGCCCGCGACGCAGAGGCACCGAAACCCGAGGACTCAAGACTCGCCGGCCGGGGTCGCCCCCTGCCCCGCCATGGACGTGGCCGCGCGCCGATGCGGACACATGCGGCAGGCCAGCTCGAACGCGTTGCGCACGCCCAGCTTGCGGAAGATGCGCGCGCGATGCGCTTCGGCGGTACGCCGGGAAATACCCAGATCGATGGCAATGACCTTGTTTGCCTTGCCTGCCGCCAGATAGGCGGCCACCTGGCGCTCGCGTGCCGTCAAGGCGGCCGGCGGCCGAGCCTCGGCGCGGCCGCCAACGGAAGGCGCGATCGGATGGCAGATGGATACGACAGGCAGGGCCGGCTGCGCGGATGAGGCGTTGCCAGGCGTGGGAAGCATGGGACCTCCTTTGCAAACTACGATTGCAATGCAGTCTGCCACGCCCGGCCTGCGCCGAGAAGCTGTCAAATTTGACAGGATCTGCCGCGGCCGCGGCTCAGAACTCCAGGTTGTCGATCAGCCGCGTGGCGCCCAGCTTCGCGGCGGCCAGCGCCACCAGGGGCTCGCCGGCGCTCATCTCGGCCACATCGGGAGCCTTCAGGTCGCGCTGGCGGCGCACCGCCACGTAGTCGACCTTCCAGCCACGATCGGCCAGGGCCTGCGCGGCCACCCGTTCGAGCGCGGCCGGGTCCTGCTCGCCGCCGGCGCGGCGCTGCGCGATGCCGCGCAGCGTCTCGTACAGCACCGGCGCCTCGGCGCGCTCGGCCTCCGACAGGTAGCGGTTGCGCGAAGACAGCGCCAGGCCGTCATCGGCGCGCACGGTTTCGTGCGCCAGGATCTCCACCGGCAGCTGCAATTGCCGGCACATGTTGCGCACCACCATCAGCTGCTGGTAGTCCTTCTTGCCGAACACCGCCACGCGCGGCTGCACACAGGCCAGCAGCTTCATCACCACGGTGCACACGCCCGTGAAAAAACCCGGGCGGAACTCGCCCTCGAGGATATCGCCCAGGTCGTCGGGCGGCAGCACGCGGTAGTTCTGCGGCTCCGGGTACATCTCGCGCTCGTCGGGCGCGAACACCAGATAGACGTCGCGGTCGCGCTCCATCTTCGCGACATCGTCGGGCAGCGTGCGGGGATAGCGGTCGAAATCCTCGTTGGGGCCGAACTGCAGCCGGTTGACGAAAATACTGGTCACCACCGGGTCGCCATGCTGGCGCGCCAGCTTCATGAGCGCCAGGTGTCCTTCGTGCAGGTTGCCCATGGTGGGCACGAACGCCACGCGGTTCTGGCCGCGCAGGTGGTCCCGCAGGTCCTGGATGGTGTGTACGACTTTCAAGGGGGTTCTCCGGAAGGGCCGGGTCGGGGATGGGGCCGGCCGCCTTACGCGGCGGCGGCCACGCTGGCGTAGGCCAGGCGCACGTAGATGGGCGCGTAGGGCTCGGCCTGGGTGATGTCGAGCAGGGATTCGCGCGCCAGTTCGAGCATGGCGATGAAGTGCACGACCACCACGGCCACCGGAGCGCCCTCGTTGATGCGTTCGAGGAAGAGCTCGCCGAACTCCATGAAGCGCACGTCGTTCAGGCGCCGCAGGATGTGGGTCATGTGGTCGCGCACCGACAGCTGTTCGCGCGTGATGTGGTGGTGCTGGTTCAGGCGCGCCCGCTTCATGATGTCGGCCCACGCGGCGCGCAGGTCGTCGACGCTGACCTCGGGCAGCATGCGCTCGACGCTGATCTCGGCCACCGCCTGGCTGCGCACGAAATCGCGCCCCAGCTGGGGCAGCGCGTCCAGCTTCTGCGCCGCCAGCTTCATCTGCTCGTACTCGAGCAGGCGACGCACCAGTTCGGCGCGCGGGTCCTCGGGCTCTTCGCCGGTGTCCGACTTCTTGACCGGCAGCAGCATGCGCGACTTGATCTCGATCAGCATGGCGGCCATCAGCAGGTATTCGGCCGCCAGCTCGAGGTTGTGGACACGGATCTGCTCGACATACGACAGGTATTGCCGCGTGACATCGGCCATCGGGATGTCGAGCACGTTGAAGTTCTGCTTGCGGATCAGGTAGAGCAGCAGGTCGAGCGGCCCCTCGAACGCCTCCAGGAACACTTCCAGCGCGTCGGGCGGAATGTAGAGGTCGGTGGGCAGCTGGAACAGCGGCTCGCCGTACAGGCGCGCGAACGCCACGCTGTCGACCACGTCGGGCGTGCTGTCGACCTGTGGCTCCACGAGCGCCGCCAGGTCGTCGCCGGAAATCGAGGCGTTATGTGCCATATGCGCCGCGCACGGGCCCGTGGGTATCAGTCGGCCTGATACACATAGGGCTTCTGCGGCACGCGGGCGGCGCGAAAGCCTTCGAGCAGCTCGGTGTTCTGCGCCTTGTCCCACAGGCGGGCGCGGCCTTCGCGCTGGCGCTGCTCGGTGTCCGGATGCGCGGTCTTGTATTCCTTGAGGAAGCGGGTGATCTCGGATTCGTAGTTTTTGGCCATGACAACAGCTTCAGCAGGTTTCAGATAGGGGGAGTTTACTTCAGGCGGGCCCCGGGCCGGCGTTACAATCGATTGACGCCTCTTGCGTCCCCCAGACATGTCCGCAGACCCCGCCACAGCCGCCGCGCCCCCTCCTCTCGCCAACCCGGACGCCGCCCGCGCCGCCCGCATGATTCCCTTCATCGTGGGGTGCGCGCTGTTCATGCAGATGCTGGACTCCACGGTGGTGGCCACCGCCCTGCCGGCCATGGCCGCGGCGCTGGGCTCCACGCCGGTGCGCCTGAACGTGGCGATCACCTCGTACCTGCTGGCGGTGGCAGTATTCGTGCCCATCAGCGGCTGGGCCGCCGACCGCTTCGGCGCGCGCCGCGTCCTCATCGCCGCCATCACCCTGTTCACCCTCAGCTCCGTGGGTTGCGCGCTGTCGCAGAACCTCGGCCAGCTGGTGGTCGCGCGCATCGTCCAGGGCATGGCCGGCGCGATGATGGTGCCGGTGGGCCGCATCATCCTGCTGCGCACCGTGCCCAAGCAGGACTTGCTCAAGGCCATGTCGTTCCTGTCCATACCGGCGCTGCTCGGCCCCGTGATCGGCCCGCCGGTGGGCGGCTTCATGGTCACGTACATGTCGTGGCACTGGATTTTCCTGATCAACATCCCGATCGGCATATTGGGCATCGCGCTGGTGCTGCGCTTCGTCAGCGAGATTCGCGAGGAAAACGCCCCGCGCCTGGACCTGCCCGGCTTCCTGCTGAGCGGCATCTGCCTGGCGGCGCTGGTCAGCGCCTTCGAGGCGCTGGGCCACGGGCTGCTGCCGCCGCTGGAGCTGGGCGCGCTGATCGCCGCCGGCCTGCTGTGCGGCGTGCTGTACGTATGGCATTCGCGGCGCGTCGAACACCCCATCCTGGACCTGTCGCTGCTGCGCACGCCGACCTTCGCCATTTCGGTGCTGGGCGGCAACCTGTGCCGCTTCGCGGTGGGCGCCGTGCCTTTCCTGCTGGCCATGCTGCTGCAGGTCGGCTTCGGCCTGTCGCCGTTTGCCGCCGGCATGATCACCTTCGCCAGCGCCGCCGGCGCGCTGCTGATGAAATTCGTGGCCACGCCCATCGTCACCCGCTACGGGTTTCGCCGCGTCCTGACGATCAACGCCATCCTCACCGGCCTGTTCATCGTCGCCTGCGCCGCCTTCACCCCCGTGACGCCGGCCTGGGCAATGATCGCCGTGCTGCTGGCCGGCGGTTTCTTCCGTTCGCTGCAATTCACGGCGGTAAATACGCTAACCTATGCCGATATCGGCCCCGAACGCATGAGCCGCGCCAGCAGCTTCGCCGCCATGGCGCAGCAGCTCGGCATCAGCCTGGGGGTCGGCGTGGCGGCCGTCACGCTCAACGTCAGCATGGCGGCGCGCGGCGCCGCCTCGCTGGCCATCGGCGACGTGGTGGTCGGCTTCATGGTGGTCGGCGCGCTGTGCATGCTTTCGGTGCTGTCGTTCCGCCGTCTGGCGCCATCGGCCGGCGCCCAACTTCAGAACGTCAAGGTTCCCCGTGACGGCAAATGAATTCATCCTGGCGCTGGACCAGGGCACGACCAGCTCCCGCGCCATCGTGTTCGACCGCGCCGGCACGGTGCGCGGCATGGGGCAGCGCGAATTCCGCCAGCACTACCCGCGGCCGGGCTGGGTCGAGCACGATGCCGGCGAAATCTGGCAAAGCCAGCTCGAGGTCGCGCGCGAGGCGCTGCGCAACGCCGGCGCCAGCGCCGCCGACCTCGCCGCGCTGGGCATCACCAACCAGCGCGAAACCACCCTGATCTGGGAGCGCGCCACCGGCCGCCCGCTGGCCCGCGCCATCGTCTGGCAGGACCGCCGCACCGCGGCGATGTGCGAAAAACTGCTGCACGACGGCCACGGCCGGATGCTGCAGGAGCGCACCGGCCTGGTCGTCGACGCGTACTTTTCCGGCACCAAGCTGGCCTGGCTGCTCGATCACGTGCCGGGCGCGCGCAAGATGGCCGAGCGCGGCGAGCTGGCCTTCGGCACGATGGACACCTGGCTGGTCTGGCAGCTGACCGGCGGCGCCGTGCACAGCACCGACCCGAGCAACGCCTCGCGCACCATGCTGTTCGACCTGCACGCCCAGGACTGGTCGGACGATATCCTGGCCCTCTTGAACATTCCGCGCGGCATATTGCCGCGCATCGCCCCCAGCAGCGCGCGCATCGGCGAAACCCTGCCCGAGTGGCTGGGCGGCTCGATACCCATCGCCGGCGTGGCCGGCGACCAGCAGGCCGCCACGTTCGGGCAGGCCTGCTTCACGCCGGGCATGGCCAAGAACACCTACGGCACCGGTTGCTTCATGCTGATGAACGTGGGCGACGCGCCGGTGGCCTCGCGCCACAACCTGCTGTCCACCGTGGGCTGGAGCCTGCCGGCGGGCAACGCCACGCACGCCACCTACATGGTGGAAGGCGGCGTGTTCATGGCCGGCGCAGCGGTGCAATGGCTGCGCGACGGCCTGGGCATCATCCAGCGCTCGGCCGACATCGAGGCCCTGGCGGCCAGCGTGGCCGACACGGACGACGTATTCATGGTGCCGGCCTTCGCCGGCCTGGGCGCGCCGCACTGGGATCCCTACGCGCGCGGCACGCTGGTGGGCATGACGCGCGGCACCACGCGCGCCCACATCGCGCGCGCCACGCTCGAATCGATCGCGCTGCAAAGCGCCGAACTGCTGTCGTGCATGAATGCCGACAGCGGCATCCCGCTGTCCGAGCTGCGCGTCGACGGCGGCGCGGCGCGCAACGACCTGCTGATGCAGATGCAGGCCGACCTGCTGGGCGTGCCGGTGGTGCGCCCGCGCGTGCCCGAGTCGACCGCGCTGGGCGCGGCCGGGCTGGCGGGCCTGGCGGTCGGGTTCTGGTCGAGCCTGGACGAGTTCGGCGCGCAGTGGCAGGCCGAACGCACTTTCGAACCGGCCTGGCCGGCCGATGTGCGCGAAGCCCGCATGCAACGCTGGCGCCAGGCGGTGGAGCTATCGAAGGGCTGGTCGCGCCCTGCCGCCGGCCACGCGTGAAGGCGCGGCGCCGGCGCGTCACAAAGACGGCTTGACCACGGCCAGCAGCACGATCGCGGCGCTGGCGAAGAACACCGCCGCGCCGCCCGCGGCCAGCCACGCCGGCGCGCCGGCCGCGGGGCTGGCCAGCTGGCGGCGCAGCACCAGGCTTTGCGCGCCATGCAACACGACCAGCAGGCCCACCAGGGCCAGCTTGACGTCCAGCCAGGGTTGTCCGAACCACCCGGCCATCGAAGCCAGATAAAGGCCGCAACCCACCCCCAGCAGCATGGCGGGCGAGATCAGCCACCGGTTGCAGCGCGCCAGGCGCTGCGCGAAACGGCCGGGTCCCTGGCCCTGGCGGGCCGGAAACGCGGTCACCGAGCTGAGCACCAGCAGCCCCAGCGTCCAGGCGGCCATCGCCGCCACGTGCACGATCTTGATCCAGGAATACAACATTGGGTACGACGGCCGGGGCCCGCGGGCGCCCGGCCGGCCTTCCGGCATCAGTTCAGGCTGGCGCCCGAGATCTTGACGATTTCCTGGTACTTGGCCATTTCCTGCTTCACGAATGCGGCGAAGGCGTCGGCCGTCATCGGCTCGGCCTCCGACCCCATGGTCAGCAGGCGCTGGCGCACGTCGGGCAGACGCATCGCGTCGGCATAGGCCTTGTTCAGCTTGGCCACCACGTCCGCGGGCGTGCCGCCGGTGGTGAACACGCCGAACCAGGTTCCCAGGTCGAAGCCCTTGACGCCGGCTTCTTCCACGGTGGGCACGTCGGCCAGCAGCGAGGAGCGCTTGGCGGTGGTCACGGCCAGCGCCTTGACCTTGCCGTCCTTGATCAGGGGCGCGGCGGCGGCCAGGTTGTCGAACATGAAGTCCGACTGGCCCGACAGCAGGGCCAGCTGGGCCGGCGCGGCGCCCTGGTAGGGAATGTGCTCGGCGGCGATGCCGGCGCGCGCCTTGAGCAGCTCGCCCGACAAGTGGCCGGCGCTGCCGTTGCCGCCCGAGCCGTAGTTCAGGCGGCCGGGGTTCTTTTTGGCATAGGCCAGCAGGTCGCCCAGGTTCTGGATGTTGTTCTTCTCGGCGAACTCGAGGTTCATGACCAGCACGTTGGGCACCGACGCCACGATGGTGACCGGGGCGAAGTCCTTGACCGGATCATAGGGCAGGTTGGCGAACAGCCACGGGTTGATGGCATGCGTGGCGACCGCGCCCATCACCAGGGTGTAGCCGTCCGGCGCGGCCTTGGCCACCAGGTCGGCGCCGATGTTGCCGCCCGCGCCCGAGCGGTTTTCGACGATGATGGGCTGGCCCAGCGATTCGCGCACCTTCTCGGCCAGCAGGCGGGCCATGGAATCGAGCGGGCCGCCGGGCGGGTAAGGCACCACGAAGCGCAGCGGCTTGGCGGGGAAAGCGTCGCCCTGCGCAACGGCCGGGGCCGTCCACGACAGGCCTGCCGCCACGGCCAGGGCCCCGCCCAGCAGGGCGCGCCGCGTGGCGGAAACGAAGGAATGGGAGCGGGACATAAGCGGGTCTCCTGTGCTTTTTGGCGTCTGTGCGGCCCGTAGCATACTCCAGTGTCCCGCCGGGCGATCCGCCGGAAAGCCCGGCGCCAGCGCCGTTTCCCGCCGCCCCGGCCCACCGCCTCAGTGCAGGATCTGGCTCAGGAACAGCTTGGTGCGCTCGTTCTGCGGATTGTCGAAGAACTCGTCGGGCGTGTTCTGCTCGATGATCTCGCCACGGTCCATGAAGATCACGCGGTTGGCCACCTTGCGGGCAAAACCCATCTCGTGCGTGACGCACAGCATGGTCATGCCGCTTTCCTGGGCCAGCCGCACCATCACGTCCAGCACTTCCTTGACCATCTCCGGGTCCAGCGCCGAGGTGGGCTCGTCGAACAGCATGATCTTGGGGTTCATGCACAGCGAGCGCGCGATGGCCACCCGCTGCTGCTGGCCGCCGGACAGCTGCCCCGGATACTTGGTGGCCTGCTCCGGGATGCGCACCCGCTCCAGGTACTTCATGGCGGTGGCCTCGGCCTCGGCGCGCGACTTCTTCAGCACCCAGGTCGGGCCCAGCGTCAGGTTCTCCAGCACGGTCAGGTGCGGGAACAGGTTGAAGTGCTGGAACACCATGCCGACATCGCGGCGGATCGCCTCGATGTGCTTGAGATCGTTGGTCAGCTCGGTGCCGTCGACGATGATGTGCCCTTGCTGGTGTTCCTCCAGCCGGTTGATGCAGCGGATCATGGTGGACTTGCCCGAACCCGACGGGCCGCATACCACGATGCGTTCGCCTGGCGCGACGTCCAGGTTGATATTGCGCAGCACGTGGAACTGGCCGTACCACTTGTTCACGTCCTGCATGCGAATGATGGCATCCGTCACGGATGTACTCCCTCAATGGCGCCGGCGCCCGTGCGTCGGGGCGCCGGCAAGTTGCTAGCGTTGATGGCCGGTCGCCAGGCGGTGCTCCAGCGCCTGGCTGTACTTGGACATCGAGAAGCAGAACACGAAGTAGATCAGGGCGATGAACACATAGGCCTCGACCCCGAAGCCGCGCCACGCGGCGTCCGACAGCGCGGCCTTGGCGGCCAGCGTCAGGTCGAAGATGCCGATGATCACGACCAGCGACGTATCCTTGAACAACGCAATGAAGATGCTGACCAGCGGCGGGATGACGATCTTCAGCGCCTGCGGCAGGATTACCTTGCGCATCTGCTGCCAGTAGGTCAGCCCCAGCGAGTCCGCCCCTTCGTACTGCCCCTTGGGAATGGCCTGCAGGCCGCCGCGCACGGTCTCGGCGATATAGGCCGCCGCGAACATGATGATGGCGATCTGCGCCCGCAGCAGCTTGTCGATGGAAAAACCCTCGGGCAGGAACAGCGGCAGCATCACCGACGACATGAACAGCAGGCTGATCAGCGGCACGCCGCGGATCAGCTCGATGTACACGACGCACAGCGCCTTGATGGCCGGCATGCGCGAGCGCCGGCCCAGGGCCAGCAGCACGCCGAACGGAAACGCCAGGGCGATGCCGAAGGTGGCCAGGATCAGGGTCAGCGGCAGGCCGCCCCAGCGCGCGTTCTCGACGTAGGTCAGGCCCAGCACGCCGCCCCACATCAGCACCGCGACCGCGCTCAGGCCCACGATCCAGACCAGCGCCAGGCTGGGCTTCCAGAAGCGGCGCATGCCGCTGCACACGATCACGGCGATCAGGATGATGGTGGCCAGCAGCGGCCGCCACTGCTCGTCGTACGGATAGGTGCCGAACAGGATCAGCCGATGCTTCTCGACGATGAAGGCCCAGCAGGCTCCCTCCGACTGGCGGCACTCCTGCGCCGAGGTGGCGGTGAAATTGGCGCCGATCAGCGCCCATTCGACCAGCGCAGGCACGGCCATCAGCACCAGCCATGCCAGCAGCACGGTGGCCAGGATGCTCAGCGGCGAGGAGAACAGGCGGGTACGCAGCCAATGCCAGACGCCGACATGGCCGGACGGGGGAGGCAGCGCCTCGCCGGGGGTATGCGTAGCACTGCTCATGTCAACGCTCCACCAGCGCGATGCGCTTGTTGTACCAGTTCATGAATATCGAGATCGTCAGGCTGACCGTGAGGTAGGCCCCCATGATGATCAGGATGCCCTCGATGGCCTGGCCGGTCTGGTTGAGCGTGGTGTTGACCACCGAGACGATGTCCGGGTAGCCGATGGCCACGGCCAGCGAACTGTTCTTGGTCAGGTTGAGGTACTGGCTGGTCATCGGCGGGATGATGACGCGCAGCGCCTGCGGCAGCACCACCAGGCGCAGCACCTGGGCGCGGCGCAGCCCCAGCGAGCCGGCGGCTTCCCATTGCCCCTGGTTGACCGCCTGGATGCCCGAGCGCACCACTTCGGCGACGAAAGCCGAGGTGTAGATCACCAGCCCGGCCAGCAGGGCCGCGAACTCGGGCGACATGTTCAGGCCGCCCTGGAAGTTGAAGCCCTTGAGCGCCGGCATGTCCAGCGCCAGCGAGGCGCCGCTGGCCAGCCAGCCCACGATGGGCAGCCCGATCAGCAGGGCGATGGCGGCGCGGCCCAGCGGGAATATCCGGCCGGTGGTTTCCTGGCGCTTGCGGCCCCAGTGGCCCAGCACGATGATGGCCACGATGGCCAGCGCCAGCCCGCCCAGCATCCAGTCCAGCGCGTTGCCTTCCAGGCTGGGAACGCGCACGCCGCGATTGGAGATGAACACGCCCGGCAAGGGGTTGTGCGCCTGGCGCGGCCCCGGCATGTTCTCGGTGATCAGCGCGTACCAGAAGAACAGCTGCAGCAGCAGCGGCACGTTGCGCATGACTTCGACATAGATCGAGGTCAGGCGCGCGACCAGCCAGTTCTTGGACAACCGGCCGATGCCGATGAGGGTTCCCAGCAGGGTGGCGAGCACGATGCCGATGACGGCGACGCGCAGTGTGTTGAGCACGCCGACCAGGATTGCGCGGCCATACGTGTCCGAAGGGGAATAGGCGATGGGCGTTTCGCCTATCGCGAAACCGGCCTCGCGGTCGAGGAATCCGAAACCCGTGGCGATATTGCGCACCGACAGGTTGTGCAGCGTATTGGAAACCAGAAACCACGCCACCAGCGCAACCACGACCAGCGCGACGAACTGGTAGACCACGGCGCGCAGGCCGGGATCATTCCAGTTGAGACGACGTCGCGGTGCCGGAATCGGGGCGTTTCGATTGGTAGTCGTCATAAATCAATCTACAGAGTCGGACGTTCGGCCGGCGCGGACGCGCCGGCCTGCTTTGCGCCCGCTCGCACGGACCGGGCAAGGGCTGCCGCATGGCCGCCCTTGCCCGCTTCAGGAGCGGATCAGCGCACCGGCCAGCCGTACATCAGGCCACCCTGCTTGTACGAGGCATTCAGTCCACGCTCCAGCTTCATGGCGCTGCTCTTGCCGAGCGTGGCCTCGAAGCTCTCGCCATAGTTGCCGACCTGCTTGATGATGTTGAAGGCCCACTTGTCGTCCACGCCCAGGTTCTTGCCCATGCCCGGCGTCACGCCGAGAATGCGCTGGATGTTGGGGTTGGAACTCTTGGCCATTTCGTCGACGTTCTTGGACGTGATTCCGTATTCCTCGGCCTCCAGCATGGCGTTGAGCGACCAGCGCACGACGTTGAACCACTGCTCGTCGCCCTGGCGCACCATCGGCCCGAGCGGCTCTTTCGAGAAGTCCTCCGGCAGGATGACGTAGTTATCGGGCTTTTCGAGCGTGGTGCGCGTCGAGGCCAGCTGCGACTTGTCGGTCGTGAAGGCATCGCAACGGCCCGCCGAGAAGGCGCGCACGATCTCGTCGTACTTGTCGATCACGACAGGCTTGAACTCGATCTTGTTGCCGCGGAACCAGTCGGCCAGGTTGAGCTCGGTGGTCGTGCCCGGCTGCACGCAGACGGTGGCGCCGTTGAGCTCTTTGGCGCTCTTGACGCCCAGCTCCTTGGACACCATGACGCCCTGGCTGTCATAGTAGTTGACGCCCACCCCGATCAGGCCCAGCGTCGTGTCGCGCGTCAGCGTGACGGTGGTGTTGCGGGTCAGCACGTCGACCTCGCCGGACTGCAGCGCGGTGAAGCGTTGTTGCGTATTGAGCGGCGTGACCTTGAACTTCGACGCATCGCCGAACATGGTGGCGGCGATGGCGCGGCACATGTCCACGTCCAGCCCCTTCCATTCACCCTTGCTGTCGGCGATCGAGAAACCCGGGATCCCGGTCGATACGCCGCATTGCACAAAGCCCTTCTTCTTCACGTTGTCGAACGTGGCGCCCGCGTGCGCGACCGACCCCGCGGCAAACAGGGCAGCGCCGGCAGCGGCCAGCTTGAGCATCTTCATGTGTTGATCTCCTGTTAGGACAACATCGAATACGCGAGGCCTCGTAGACCAACGCGCTTGGGCGGATGGTAGCGTTCGGATTAATTTGGGGACATGGGGGAAATCCCTTTTAGGGTAATTCACGAAAACGGGGACATCTGTTTGAGATGCGCGTCCCACGCGCCAGGGTACGCGTCATGCGGCGGCGCGCCATTTGCGGCGGCTATCTTGCAGAACGGCACGGGCGCCGGCGCGCCGGCATGCCGGCCGCCTGTCGCGAATTGTCATCGCCGGGCGCGCGCGCGGGGTTACTATTGCGACTTCTTCCTATACCTCGCCATGATTGAATTCCAGCACGTCTTCAAATCTTACGGGCGCGGCCGAAATATCCTGGCCGACATCAACTTTCGCATCAGCGCTGGAGAGTTCGTCTTCGTGTCCGGGCCGTCGGGCGCCGGCAAGTCGACATTGCTCAAGCTGATCGGCGGCCTGGAGCCGCCAAGCCGCGGATCCATCCAGGTCAACAACCAGCGGCTGGACAGACTGCCCAGCCGGGCCCGGCCGTATCTGCGGCGCGCCGTGGGGGTGATCCTGCAGGACACGCACCTGCTGTACGACCGCAGCGCCTTCCAGAACGTCATGCTGCCCCTGGCGGTGACCGGCCAGGCCCCGGACTCGGCCGCCGCGCGCGCCCGCGCCGCCCTGGACAAGGTCGGCCTGGCCGGCAAGGAAGACCTCAATCCCATCGAACTGTCGGGCGGCGAACAGCAGCGCCTGGCGATCGCCCGCGCCATCGTCAACCGGCCGGCCATCCTGATCGCCGACGAGCCGACCGCCAACCTCGACCATGACAACGCGCAGCGCATCATGAATGTGTTCCGCGACTTCAACCGCGTCGGCGTGACCACGCTGATCGCCTCGCACGACCAGGACCTGATGGCCCGCTACGCCACGCGCACGCTCAGCATCGAGCACGGGCGCTTCCACGACACGCACGGAGGCCAAGCATGAAGGCCTGGTTGCGACAACACCGCTACGCGCTGGCGATCACCCTGCGCCGGCTGGCGGCCCAGCCGTTCTCGTCGCTGGCCAACCTGCTGGTCATGGCGCTGGCGCTGGCCCTGCCGCTGCTGGGCAGCGCCATCCTGGTTTCGGTCCAGCCCCTGGCGCGCCAGGTATCGGTCACCCCCGAGCTGACCGTGTTCATGCAGACCCAGGCCCCCGCCACGGCGGCCGGCGCGGTGGCCGGGCGCATCGGCCGCGACTACGCCAGCCAGATCGCCGCGGTGCGGGTGGTGCCGCGCGACCAGGCGCTGGCGGCGCTGCGCGACAACCCCGCCTGGGAGCAGGCCCTGGCCGTGCTGCCCGGCAATCCGCTGCCCGACGCGGTGGTGGTGACGCTGGCCGACGGCGAGAACCTGGCCGGGCGCGCCGGCGCGCTGGCGCAGGACTGGGGCAAATGGGACGGCGTGGACCAGGTGCAACTGGACAGCGCCTGGGTGCAGCGGCTGGAAGCGCTGCTGCGCTTTGCCCGCATCGGGCTGGCGTTCCTGGCGGCCTGCGTGGCGGTGGTGGTGCTGGCCACCGTGTTCAATACCGTGCGCATGCAGGCCATGACCCAGCGCGAGGAAATCGCCGTGGCGCGCCTGGTGGGAGCGACCGAGTCCTTCGTGCGCCGCCCGTTCCTGTACCAGGGCGCCCTGACCGGCGCCGTATCGGCCCTGATCGCCATCGGCGCGGCGGCCATGGCGCTGACCCCGCTCAACGATGCGCTGCTGGGGCTGGCGCGCAGCTATGGGGCCGAATTCGCCCTGCACCTGCCCGGCCTGCCGGTGCTGGCCGTGGCCGTCATCGCCGCCGGCGTGCTGGGCGCGCTGTCGGCGCGCTGGTCAGTGACCCGCAGTACGCGCTTTTAAGCCCCTTGTTCCGCCGAAAGCAGGCGCGCATTCCCGGGTAAAGTCCAGACTTGCCCGGGAAACCGGGCTCGCGCCGAAAAAGGGACACACCCCCTGTCCGCGCGAACGCAAAAATTCACTTGTATGTCGATTTTTTGCAAGGAATAATCACAATTTGAATAAAACTTCGGCGCGCCCGGCTTCGTGCCCGCCGGCCGAGCCCCTGCCCTGCCATGCCTGCCCGACTTGATGCCCGCGCCACGCGCCGCTATTTCGATAGCGCCTTCAACAGTCCGGCCGTCAAGATCCTGCCGAACGAGTATTACGTCACGAACGGCGAGGACGTCATGCTGTCGACCGTGCTGGGTTCCTGCGTGGCGGCCTGCATCCACGACCCGGTGATCGGGGTAGGCGGCATGAACCACTTCATGCTGCCCGAAGGCGACATCCATTCGCCGGCCTCGGCCACCATGCGCTATGGCGCCTTCGCCATGGAAGTGCTGATCAACGAACTGCTCAAGGCCGGCGCGGTCCGCGAGCGCCTCGAAGCCAAGGTGTTCGGCGGCGGCGCGGTGCTCAGCGCCATGCAGCTGATGAATATCGGCGAGCGCAACGGCCAGTTCGTGCTGAATTACCTCAAGACCGAAGGCATCCCGGTGCGCGCCCAGGACCTGGGCGACGTCCACGCCCGGCGCATCAATTACTTCCCGCGCGACGGCCGCGTCATGGTGCGCAAGATGGCGCCGCACCACCAGAAGGCCGAGGCGCTGATCGCACAGCGCGAAGCCGCGGCCGCCCAGACGGTCCAGGCCGAAACCCGCGCCGCCCCGCGCGTGGAGCGCTTCGCGCGCCCCGGCGGCATGCGCGTCGAGCGCTTCGACACGCCCAGTCGCCGCGATCCGGTGGGCGCGTAGTTCCCCTGGGTGCCTGTCCCCGCCGTTCATGGCGCATGACGGGGTGCCTGTCCCGGCGGGGACAGGCACCCGGCTCCGCGCTGGCCACGGTCAGGCGGCGCGCACCCCGCCGCCGATCGGCACCACCGAGGCGCTGAATTCGCGCATCAGTTCGGCGCGGCGGACATCGGCGCGCGCCATGGCGGCCTCCTTGATGTGGCCATAGCCGCGGATCTCCTCGGGCAGGCTGGCCAGCGCGACGGCGTGC
Organism: Bordetella bronchiseptica; assembly: GCF_900636925.1. Classification (NCBI taxonomy): domain Bacteria; kingdom Pseudomonadati; phylum Pseudomonadota; class Betaproteobacteria; order Burkholderiales; family Alcaligenaceae; genus Bordetella; species Bordetella bronchiseptica. Next base: position 569,053 of record NZ_LR134326.1, on the reverse strand, counting down.
TCCAGGTTGCCGCGGTTCAGCTTGGGCAGGATCGCGCCCAGCTGCTCGCGGTATTGCTCGATCAGCGCGCGCTCGGCGCGCCGCTCGGCCGTGTACCCGAACACATCGAAGGCCGTGCCGCGCAGAAAGCGCAGGCGCGCCAGCGCGCCGAACAGGCGCAGCGTGGCCGGCCCATAGCGGCGCTTGACCAGGTGCCCTTCGCTGTCGCGCTTGGAAAACAACGGCGGCGCGAGGTGGAAGTTCAGTTTCCAGTCGCCTTCGAACTGCGCGTCGATGCGCTTGAGGAACTCGCCGTCCGAGTACAGGCGCGCCACTTCGTACTCGTCCTTGTAGGCCATCAGCTTGAAGTAATAGCGCGCCACCGCCTCGGCCAGCCGCGTGGTGCCGGTGGCGGCCTGCTCGGCCGCGGCCACCTGGTCGACCAGATCCTGGTAGCGCCGCGCATAGGCTTCGTTCTGATACTGCGCCAGGAACGCGCGGCGGATCCGCGCCAGCGCGCCCAGCTCGCCGGCCGGACGCTTGAAGTCCACCACGGCGCCCTGCCCGCGCTTGACTTCGACGATGCCTTCGTCGCCCGCCGCCGGCTGGCCCTTGCCGATCAGCGCCTGCACCTGCGCCAGGTCGTGGGCGGCGCGCCGCCCCCAGGCGAACGCGGCCAGGTTGTTCTCGACCTGCTGGCCGTTGAGTTCGATGGCGCGCTGCATCGCGGCCTCGCCCAGCGGCAGCCAGCCCTTCTGGTAGGCATAGCCCATCATCAGCGGATTGGCGTAGATCGCGTCGCCCAGCAGGCCGACCGCCAGCTCGGCCGCGTCGATGGTGGCCACGTTGTCCGCCCCGCACGCCTTGGCCAGGTCGGCCTGCAGGTTGGAGCCGGGCAGGGTCCAGTCGGGATCGTGGACGAAGGCGGCCGTGGGCGCGACGTCGCTGTTGAGCAGCGTATGCGTGCGGCCCGGGCGCATGCGGGCGATGGCCTCGGGGCTGGTGCCCACGACCAGGTCGCCGGCCAGCACCAGGTCGGCCTCGCCCATGGCCACTCGCGTATTGAGCAGTTCGCCCGGCGTGGGGGCCAGCACGACGTGCGAGTACACGGCGCCCCCTTTCTGGGCCAGGCCCGCCATGTCCAGCACCGAACAGCCCTTGCCTTCCAGGTGCGCGGCCATGCCCAGCAACTGGCCGATGGTGACCACGCCGGTGCCGCCCACGCCGGCGATGAACACGCCGTAGTGGCCGGCCAGCGCGTCGGCGCGCGGCGCCGGCAGGCCCTGGTCGATGGCGTCCTGCTGCGCCAGCGCGCGCGGCTTGCGCAGGCGTCCGCCCTCGACCGTGACGAAGCTGGGGCAGAAGCCCTTCAGGCAGGAATAATCCTTGTTGCAGCTGGACTGGTTGATGGTGCGCTTGCGTCCGAACTCGGTTTCCAGCGGTTCGACCGACAGGCAATGCGACTTCTCGGAACAATCGCCGCAGCCTTCGCAGACGCGTTCGTTGATCACCACGCGCAAGGCCGGGTCCGGATAGGCGTTGCGCTTGCGGCGGCGGCGCTTCTCGGTGGCGCAGGTCTGGTCGTAGACCAGCACCGACACGTCGGGATAGGCGCGCAGCTCCTTCATGACCGCGTCCAGCTCGTCGCGGTGCTTGACCGGCACGCCCGGCGCCAGGTCGGTGACGTGGCGGTATTTCTCCGGCTCGTCGGTGACGACGACGATCTTCTCGATCCCTTCGGCGGCCATCTGGCGCGTGATCATGGGCACGCTGATCGGACCGTCGACCGGCTGGCCGCCGGTCATGGCGACGGCGTCGTTGAACAGGATCTTGTAGGTGATGGGCACCTTGGCCGCCACGGCGGCGCGGATCGCCAGCAGGCCCGAGTGGTAATAGGTGCCGTCGCCCAGGTTGGCGAATACATGCTTTTCCTCGGTGAACGGCGCCTGGCCCACCCACGGCACGCCCTCGCCGCCCATCTGGGTGAACACCTGGGTGTTGCGGCCCATCCAGGTCACCATGTAGTGGCAGCCGATGCCGGCCATGCCGCGCGAGCCCTCGGGCACGCGGGTCGAGGTATTGTGCGGACAGCCCGAACAGAACCACGGCTTGCGGTCCACCACCAGGCGCGGCCGGGCCAGCGCCTGCTCGCGCTCGGCGATGAAATCCAGGCGCGCCTGGATGCCGGCGCGCACGTCCTCGGGCAGCTCGAAGCGCAGCAGGCGCGCGCCGATGGCCTTGGCCACCATGGCGGGCGAGAACTCGTAGTGCGCCGGCAGCAGCCAGTTGCCCTGCGGCACCGACCACTCGCCGCCGTCCTTGTCGTCGAACTTGCCGACCACGCGCGGGATCTTCTTGCCGGTGCCGATCCAGCTGAACAGCTCTTCCTTGAGCTGGTATTCGAGCACCTGGCGCTTTTCCTCGACCACCAGGATCTCGTCGAGATCCTCGGCGAACCGCTGCATGCCGGTGGCCTCCAGCGGCCACACCATGCCCACCTTGAACAGCCGTAGCCCGATGCGCTTGCAGATTTCCTCGCTCAGGCCCAGGTCGGCCAGCGCCTGGCGCGTGTCCAGGTAGGCCTTGCCCGAGGTCATGATGCCGAAACGCGCCTGCGCGTTGGGCACCTGCCACATTTCGCGGTTCAGCCGGTTGGCGCGGGCGTAGGCGAGCGCGGCGTACAGCTTGTAGTCCAGCAGCCGCGCCTCCTGCTGCAGCGGCGTATCCGGCAGGCGGATGTTCAGCCCGTCGGGCGGCAGCTGGAAATCCTCGGGCAGCACGATGCGCGTGCGCTCGGGGTCGACCTCCACCGAGGCGGACACCTCGACGATGTCGGTGATGCATTTCATGCCGACCCACACCCCGGCATAGCGGCTCATGGCCCAGCCATGCAGGCCGTAGTCCAGCACTTCCTGCACGCTGGCGGGAAACAGCGCCGGGATCATGCAGGCCTTGAGAATGTGGTCGCTCTGGTGCGGCAGCGTCGACGACTTGGCCGGATGGTCGTCGCCGGCCACCACCAGCACGCCGCCGTGGCGCGAGGTGCCGGCCGCATTGGCGTGCTTGAAGACGTCGCCGCAGCGGTCCACGCCCGGCCCCTTGCCGTACCACATGCCGAACACGCCGTCGTACTTGGCGCCCGGGAACAGGTTGACCTGCTGCGAGCCCCACACGGCGGTGGCGGCCAGGTCCTCGTTGATGCCGGGCTGGAATTCGATGTGATGCTGCTTCAGGTACTTGGCGGCCTTCCACATGTTCTGGTCGACCCCGCCCAGCGGCGACCCCCGGTAGCCGGACACGAAGCCGGCCGTGTTCAGCCCGGCGCGCTCGTCGCGCACGCGCTGCATCATGGGCAGGCGCACCAGCGCATGGATGCCGCTCATCCAGGCGCGGCCGGCAGTCAGGGTGTATTTGTCGTCCAGATGTACGGACTCAAGCGCCGCGCGCTGCGCGGGCGTCAGAGGGGCATTCATGTCTACTCCATTTGTAAGGGGTGTCCGAACCAGCCACGCGCTCAAGCCCTTGTGAGGCAACGGCAACAGATCCGGGCGCGTCTACGCCTTTCTTCTTTTCCTTCTTTGTACCCGGCCCGACCCGTCCCCGCAATAGGGCAATGCGATAATGGCGCCCATGGACTTCGCCTCCCGCATCACGGCCTGGCAGGCCCGCCACGGCCGCCACGATCTGCCCTGGCAGAACACCCGCGACCCCTATCGCATCTGGCTCTCGGAAATCATGCTGCAGCAGACGCAGGTGGCGACGGTCATTCCGTATTACCAGCGCTTCCTGGAACGTTTTCCCGATGTGGCCGCCCTGGCGGCGGCGCGCCAGGAAGATGTCATGCCCTACTGGGCCGGCCTGGGCTACTACGCGCGCGCCCGCAACCTGCACCGCTGCGCGCAGGAAATCATGCAGCGCTGCGGCGGCCGCTTTCCCCCGCGCGCCGAAGAGATCGCCACCCTGCCCGGCATCGGCCGCTCCACGGCCGCGGCCATCGCCGCCTTCGCCTACGGCGAGCGCAGCCCCATCATGGACGGCAACGTCAAGCGGGTGTTCACGCGCCACTTCGGCATCGAGGGCGACCCTGCCCGCCGCGCGGTGGAACAGCAGCTATGGGCGCTGGCCGCGGCCCAGGTGCAGGCCGCGCCGGATCTCGACATGCCCGGCTATACACAGGGATTGATGGACCTGGGCGCCACGCTGTGCACGCGCGGCAAGCCGGCCTGCGAACGCTGTCCGGTGGCGCAGTCCTGTATCGCGCGCCGCGACGGACGCCAGGCCGAACTGCCCACGCCCAAGGCGCGCAAGGCCATCCCCGAACGCAGCACGGCCATGCTGGTGCTGCACGGCCCCGACGGCATCCTGCTGCATCTGCGCCCCGCGCCGGGCATCTGGGGCGGCCTGTGGAGCCTGCCCGAATGCGACCCCGCCCACGACCCGGGCGCGGCGGCCCGCGAGCTGGGCCTGCAGGCCGAGGCGCCGGTCGAACTGGCCGCCTTCGCCCACACGTTCACCCACTACCGGCTGCATGTGCGGCCCTGGTATCTCGCGGTGCGCGGCGCGGCGCTGCGCCAGGCGGCCACGCCGGAACGCTGGGTCAGCCCCGCCGAACTGCCCGCCACCGCGCTGCCCGCCCCGGTGCGCAAGCTGCTCGACGGCCTGCTGGCCGCCCTGCCCGCGCCGCCGCGCCAGGCATAGCGCCGACGCCCTACGAGGGCAACAGCATCACCAGCTTGAGTTCCGGGTGCGTGGCCAGCCTGAAGGTGATCTGCTGCAGGTTCTGCCGCCCGCTGCGCGGGTGCTGGAACTCGCGCAGGCCGCCCTCGCGCTCGACCACGGCGTGGCGCGTCCACCAATGCGCGAAGACCGGGCTGGCGCGGTTGAGTTCGTCGAGCAGCGCGACCACGTCGGCCTCGTCGAGGTGGGCCCCCGCGTCGGCGCGAAATTCGGCCACCACGCGGCGGGCGCGCTGGTCCCAATCGACCACCAGCTCGCGCGCGGCCGGGTCCAGGAAGATGTAGCGCAGCAGGTTGGGCTGCGCGTCGCGCAGCGGCCAGTCGTCGAACAGCTCGCGCATGGCGGCGTTGCTGGCCAGCAGGTTCCAGGCGCGGTCCAGTGCGTAGGCTGGCGCGTCGATGGCATCGACACAGGCCTGCAGCGACGCGGGCGCATCGCCGCCCTCGTCGCGCGGCTGCTGCGGGTCGGCGCATTCGGCCAGCTCGAACAGATAGGCGCGCTCGGCGCGCGCCAGGTGCAGGACATTGGCGATACGCGCCCATACCGCAGGCGATACGGTGACTTCGCGGCCCTGCTCGATCCAGGTGTACCAGGTGACGCTGATGTCGGAGAGCTGCGCCACTTCTTCGCGCCGCAGGCCCGGCGTGCGGCGCCGCGAACCGGCCGGCAGCCCGGCCATCTGCGGCGTGATGCGGGCGCGCGCCGTGCGCACGAATTCGCCCAGCGCCTGCCGGCGCCGGGCCGAGCCTTCATGGGCGGCCAAATGGGTAGCACTGTTCATACCAGGATGAGCAATAGGCTTGTACGCGTATCGGAAGCCTTCTATCTTACTCGTGCCGCACCCGCGGCCCCTGCCTACCAAGGATTTCCATGTCAGCCACACCCACCCACGACGCCGCCGTCGAACGCCAATTCAGCCCCCGCGCCAGCGCCTACCTGACCAGCGCCGTCCATGCCCAGGGCGAAGACCTGCTGCAGATGGCCGCCATCGCCCGCGAACACCCCGGCGCGCGGCTGCTGGACCTGGGCACCGGCGGCGGGCACGTCAGCTTCCATGTGGCGCCCCATGTGGCCGAAGTCGTGGCCTATGACCTGTCGCAGTCCATGCTGGACGTGGTGGCCGGCGAAGCCGCGCGCCGCGGCCTGGCCAACCTGCGCACCTGTCGCGGCAAGGCCGAGGCGCTGCCGTTCGGCGATGGCGAGTTCGACCTGGTAATGAGCCGCTATTCCACCCATCACTGGGAAGATCCGGGCCAGGCCCTGCGCGAGGCCTGCCGCGTGCTCAAGCCCGGCGGCATCGCGGTATTCGCCGATGTCGTCAGCCCGGGCGAAGCCCTGCTGGACACCTGGCTGCAGACCATCGAAGTCCTGCGCGACACGTCGCACGTGCGCGATTATTCGGCCGCCGAATGGCTGCGCATGGCGGCCGAGGCCGGGTTGGTCACGCAGGGCATGACCGCGCGCCGGCTGCCGCTGGAATTCACCTCGTGGGTCGAGCGCATGCGCACGCCGCCCGAGCTGGTGACGGCGCTGCGCGCCATGACGGACATCGCGCCCGCGCCGGTGCGCCGGCACTTCGCCATCCAGCCCGACGGCTCGTTCACCAGCGACACGTTGACGCTGGTGGCGGTGCGTCCGGCCTAGGCCTGGGACTCATGGCGTCTGCCCGTGCGTGTGCCTGTCCCCGGGGGGACAGGCACACTGCGTGACGGGGGGGTGCCTGTCCCGGCGGGGACAGGCACCCGGATTCCCGGGCACAGGCCGCGCCGGCCCCGCTAGCCCAGGTTCGGCGCCAGGGTGCGGCGCACGTCCTCTTCGGCGCGGCCGCTGCGCGCCACGTAGTCGGCCAGCTGGTCGGCGCCGATGTTGCCCACGTTGAAATACTGCGACTCGGGGTGGCTGAAATAGAACCCCGAGACGCTGGAGGCCGGGAACATGGCGTAGCTGTCGGTCAGCTCCATGCCGACGTCGGCGGCGTCCAGCACGCGGAACAGGTCCGTCTTGACCACGTGCTCCGGGCAGGCCGGATAGCCGGGCGCCGGCCGGATGCCGCTGTACTTCTCGGCGATCAGCTCATCGTTGGACAGCGCCTCGTCCGCCGCGTAGCCCCACAGGTCGCGGCGCACGCGCGCGTGCATGCATTCGGCGAACGCCTCGGCCAGCCGGTCGGCCAGCGACTTCAGCATGATGCTGGAGTAGTCGTCCAGCGCCGCCTGGAACTCGGCCTCTTTCTTCTCGATGCCCAGGCCCGCGGTCACGGCGAACATGCCGATGTAGTCGAGCAGGCCGCTGTCGCGCGGCGCGATGTAGTCGGCCAGGCACTTGTTGCTGACGCCTTCGCGCTTGACGCCCTGCTGGCGCAGGTTGCGGTAGGTGAACAGCACCTCGCTGCGCGTCTCGTCCGCGTAGACCTCGATGTCTTCGTCATTGACGCGGTTGGCCGGATAGAAGCCGACCACGCCGCTGGCGGTCAGCCAGCGCCCGTCGATGATGCGCTTGAGCATGGCCTGGCCTTCCTCGTAGACCTTGCGCGCCTGCTCGCCCACCACCTTGTCGTCCAGGATGGCGGGGAACGGGCCGAACAGGCTCCACGTCTGGAAGAACGGCCCCCAGTCGATATAGCGCGCGATCTCGGCCAGGTCGTAGCTCTTGAAGGCGCGCCGGCCCAGGAACTTGGGGCGCGGCGGCTGGTAGCCGGACCAGTCGATCTGCGGGCGCGCCGCGCGCGCCTCGGCCAGCGACACCAGCGGCACCGCCTTGCGGTTGGCATGGCGGCGGCGCACATCCTCGTACTCCTGCGCCAGCTCCGCCAAATAGGCCGGGGCCTGGTCGGACATGAGGCTGGTCGCCACGCCGACCGAACGGCTGGCATCGGGCACGTAGATCACCGGACCGTCGTAGTTGGGCGCGATCTTGACCGCCGTATGGACCCGGCTGGTGGTCGCCCCGCCTATCATCAGCGGCATGGCGCGCTCGCGGAAATAGGGGTCGCGCTGCATTTCTGAAGCCACGTAGGCCATCTCTTCGAGGCTGGGCGTGATCAGGCCGGACAGGCCGATCATGTCGGCGTTCTCGTCCTTGGCCTTCTGCAGGATCTGGGCGCACGGCACCATCACGCCCATGTTCACGACTTCGAAGTTATTGCACTGCAAGACCACCGACACGATGTTCTTGCCGATGTCGTGCACGTCACCCTTGACGGTGGCGATCACGATCTTGCCCTTGGCGCGCACATCGCCGCCCGCGGCCGCGATCTGGCGCTTTTCCTCCTCGATGAAGGGAATCAGGTGCGCCACCGCCTGCTTCATCACGCGCGCCGACTTCACCACTTGCGGCAGGAACATCTTGCCCGCGCCGAACAGGTCGCCGACCACGTTCATGCCGTCCATCAGCGGACCTTCGATCACTTCGATGGTGCGCCCGCCGCGCGCGGCGACCTGCTGGCGCACTTCCTCGGTGTCCTCGACGATGAAGGTGGTGATGCCGTGCACCAGGGCATGCGCCAGGCGCTGCTCGACCGAGCCGGTGCGCCAGGTCAGGTCTTCTTCCTTCTTCGCGCCCGAGCCCTTGACGGTCTCGGCAAACTGCACCAGCCGTTCGGTGGGCGAGCGCTCGTCGGCCGAATCGCTGCGGCCCACCGGCTCGGGGCGGTCCAGGATGACGTCCTCGACCAGGTCGCGCAGGTGCGGCGCCAGGTCGGCATATACGCCCAGCTGGCCCGCGTTGACGATGCCCATCGTCAGGCCGGCCTCGATGGCGTAGTACAGGAAGACGGTATGGATCGCCTCGCGCATCGGCTCGTTGCCGCGGAACGAGAAGCTGACGTTCGAGATGCCGCCCGAAATGCGGGCATGCGGCAGGTTCGCGCGGATCCAGCGCGCGCCTTCGATGAAATCGACGGCGTAGTGATTGTGTTCGTCGATGCCGGTGGCCACCGCGAACACGTTGGGATCGAAGATGATGTCCTCGGGCGGGAAGCCCTCTTCCTCGACCAGGATGCGGTAGGCGCGGCCGCAGATTTCCTTGCGGCGCTCCAGCGAGTCGGCCTGCCCCTGTTCGTCGAAGGCCATGACCACCATGGCCGCGCCATAGCGGCGGCACAGGCGCGCATGATGGCGGAATGGCTCCTCGCCTTCCTTCATGGAGATCGAGTTGACCACGGCCTTGCCCTGCACGCACTTCAGGCCGGTCTCGATCACTTCCCACTTGGAACTGTCGATCATCACCGGCACCCGCGCGATGTCGGGCTCGGACGCGATCAGGTTGAGGAAGCGGTGCATACAGGCCACCGAGTCCAGCATCGCCTCGTCCATGTTGACGTCGATGATCTGGGCCCCGTTCTCGACCTGCTGGCGCGCCACGGCCAGCGCCTCGTCGTATTTCTCCTCGCGGACCAGGCGGGCGAACATCTTGCTGCCCGTCACGTTAGTGCGCTCGCCCACGTTGACGAACAGGGTCTCGTCGTCGATGTTGAGCGCCTCCAGGCCCGACAGGCGGGTCTTGACCGGCACCTCGGGCACCGCGCGCGGCGTCAGCGAGGCCACCTTGCCGGCGATGGCGCGGATGTGTTCGGGCGTGGTGCCGCAGCAGCCGCCGGCCATGTTGACCAGCCCGGCCTGGGCGAACTCTTCCAGCAGGGCCGAGGTATCGGCCGGCGTTTCGTCAAAGCCCGTCTCGGCCATGGGATTGGGCAGGCCGGCGTTGGGATAGACGCACACATAGGTGTCGCAGATCTTGGACAGCTCGGCCACATACGGACGCATCAGCGCCGCACCCAGCGCGCAGTTCAGGCCGATGGTGACCGGCCGCGCATGGCGCACCGAGTTCCAGAACGCCTCGACGGTCTGGCCGGACAGGATGCGGCCCGACGCATCGGTCACGGTGCCCGAAATCATCACCGGCAGGCGCACGCCGCGCGCCTCGAACGTTTCCTCGACGGCGAAGATGGCCGCCTTGGCGTTGAGCGTATCGAAGATGGTTTCGATCAGGACGATATCGATGCCGCCGTCGAGCAGGCCATTGAGCTGCTCGACATAGGCCGCGCGCAGCTCGTCGAAGGTGACGTTGCGCGCCCCCGGGTCGTTGACGTCGGGCGAGATGGACGCGGTCTTGGGCTGCGGCCCCAGCGCCCCGGCCACGAAGCGCGGATGCTCGGGGGTGCTGTAGGCGTCGCAGGCGGCGCGCGCCAGGCGGGCCGACTCCAGGTTCATCTCGTAGGCCAGCTCCGGCAGGTCGTAATCGCCCTGGGCGATCGACGTGGCGCCGAAGGTGTTGGTCTCGATCACGTCGGCGCCGGCCTCGAGGTACTGCCGGTGGATTTCCGAGATCACGTCCGGGCGCACCAGCGACAGCAGCTCGTTGTCGCCCTTGAGATCCTTGTGGTGCTCGGCGAAGCGCTCGCCGCGGAAATCGGCCTCGCCCAGCTTGTAGCGCTGGATCATCGTGCCCATGGCACCATCCAGGATCAGGATGCGCTTGTCCAGTTGGCGGACGAACTCGCCGCCATGCGTGTAGGCGGACAGCGGGAAGGGGATGCGGGGATAAGGCACGGTTTGTCCTGAGATGGGCGCGCGGTGTGGCAAAAAGGCAAGAAACGACCCAAAAATCAAGCTGACATGGTAACAAAATGGGCATTTCCCTGCCCCGCGGTGATACAGTTCTGGCCCCGAACCGGTGCTTTCGGCAAGTACGCTTGCGCGGAAGGTAAACGGGAAACAGGAAGGCCCTGCCCAGCCTGTGCTGCCCCCGCAACGGTCCCCATGGCGCGCGACGCGCCGTGGCAGCCCGATACCGGCCGGTTCGACAGCGAGGATGCGCCGCCCGCGGCCATGCTCATTTTCGTGAACGACGTGCGGGGTCGCGCGTCACACTGAGAACCATCCGTTATGAAATCCCGCTCACTCCGGCGCTGCGCCGGTGTCCTGGCCTGTGCCGCTCCGTTGGCCGGCCACGCCCAGGCCGGCGCCGCCGCCGGCCAACCCATCCCCGAACTCGATCCGGTCGTCGTCACCGCCGCGCGCTCGCCCCAGCTGCTCAGGAATGTGCTGGCCGACGCCAGCGTGATCGAGCGCGATACGCTGGCGCGCGCCGGCCAGTCCAGCCTGGCCGAAGTGCTGGCGCAGCAGCACGGCATCGAATTCGCCGACAGCGGCGGCCCGCAAAGCGTCACCAGCCTGTTCATGCGCGGCGCCAACAGCAACCAGACCCTGGTCCTGCTCAACGGCCAGCGCATCAACAACGCCAACGGCGGCGGCATTGCGCTCAACGCGCTGCCGCCGCAAGCCATCGAACGCATCGAGATCGTGCGTGGCGCGGCCAGCAGCCTGTACGGGGCCGACGCGATCGGCGGCGTGATCAACATCATTACCCGCGAGCCGGGCGACAAGGCGCTGTCGGCCTATGCCAACGCCGGTTACGGCACCTACGGCACCAGCCGCTACGACGCCGGCGTATCGGGCGCGGCCGACGGCTTCAGCTACAGCCTGTCCACCGGCTATGGCCAGAGCCATGGCTTCAACGCCACCAACCGCCGCTCGTTCTCGTACAACCCGGACAAGGACAGCTACTACCAGAACTACGCCACCGGCACGCTGGGCTACGAATGGCGGCCCGAGCAGAAAGTGGTGGCGCAGGTCTACCGCAGCCGCATCAACGGCGGCTACGACGCCTCGGCCTCGTACGACTACAACGACCGCTACATCCAGGACCTGCAGGCCTATTCGCTGGCCAGCGAGAACCGCCTGACCCGCTACTGGAAGAGCACGCTGCGCGCCGGCTATGTGGAAGACAAGAACGATTCGCGCGCCGAAGGCATGTTCGAAGACAACAACACGCGCTTCCGGACCCGCCAGATGCAGTACCTGTGGCAGAACGACTTCACCCTGGCCGCCGGCCAGACGCTGACGCTGGCCTACGAGCACCTGGACCAGCGCGCCGACGGCCAGATGAGCACCCCCACCGGCATCGGCAACTACACCGAGACGCGCCGCCACGTGAATTCGTACACCGGCGTCTACCTGGGCGATTTCGGCCGCCACCATGTGCAGGCCAGCCTGCGCAACGACGACAACTCGCAGTTCGGCAGCCACACCACCGGCGGCCTGGCCTACGGGTTCGACCTGACGCCCAACCTGCGCGCCACCGTGGCCGCCAACACGGGCTTTCGAGCGCCGTCGTTCAACGACCTGTACACGCCGACCAGCGCGTTCGGCTATCGCGGCAACCCCGACCTCAAGCCGGAAGAGTCGCGCAACGCCGAGATCGGCCTGAAGTACCAGGACGAGGACAGCGAGCTGGGCGTGGTGTATTACCAGACCCGCATCAAGAACCTGATCCAGGTGACCGAGGACTTCAGCACGGTCGAGAACGTCGGGCGCGCCCGCCTGCAAGGCTTCACCATCAGCGGCGCGCACCGCTTCGGCAACACGCGCCTGCGCGCCAGCCTGGACCTGAGCAACCCGCGCAACGAAGACACCGGCAAGCAATTGCTGCGCCGCGCCCGCACGGTGCTGCGCGCCGGCATCGACCATCGCTTCGACCGCCTGCTGGTGGGCGCCGAATGGTACGCCTCGGACGAGCGCTACGACTACGGCTTCCCCGAGGAAAAGCGCCTGGGCGGCTACGGCCTGGTCAACCTGACCGCGGCCTACGACCTGAGCCGCAACATGCAGGTGCAGGTGCGCTGGAACAACGTGCTCGGCCAGCGCTACACCTTGGCCGACGGCTACAACACGGCCGGCTCGAACGCCTTCGTCAACCTGTCGTGGCGCATGTAGGCAGGCCCGCCATGTCCGCCGCCCGCCTCGCCCCGCGCCTGATCGCCCTGACCGTGGCCGCGCTGGCCGCGCCGGGCGCGGCCGGCGCGGCGCCCGTGCGGGTGGTCGACGACCAGCGGCGCACTGTCGAGCTGGCCCAGCCGGCGCGCCGCGCCATCGCGCTGGCGCCGCACGCCGCGGAACTGGTCTACGCGGCCGGCGCCGGCGACCGGCTGGTCGGCGCGGTGCGCGGCACCGACTACCCGCCCGCGGCGCGCCAGTTGCCCAGCGTAGGCGACGCCATGCAGCCCGACCCCGAACGCATCGCCGTCCTGCGCCCCGACCTGCTGATCGGCTGGCAACCCGCCGCCGGCGCGCCGCTGGCCCCGATCGCGGCCCGGCTGGGCGCGGCGCTGTACTACAGCGACCCGCGCACCCTGGCCGATATCCCGGCCGCCATCGAGCAACTGGGACGCCTGTTCGGCACCGAAGCGCAGGCCGACGCCGGCGCGGCCGCCCTGCGCGCGCGCCTGGCGGCCCTGGCCGCGCGCTATGCCGGCAAGGCGCCGGTGCGGGTATTCGTGCAGGCGGGCACCGATCCGCTGTTCACGCTCAACGACCACAGCATCGTCGGCGACGTGCTGCGCCTGTGCGGCGGGGTGAACGTCTACGGCCAGGCCCCCATCCTGGCGCCCCAGGTCACCCTGGAAGGCGTGCTGGCCGCGCGTCCGGACGCCATCGTGGCCGGCGTAGACGGGACCGCCGACGCGGCCGCCACCCTGCGGGCCTGGCAGGCCGCCGGCGTGCCGGCCGCCCTGCGCGGCCATGTCTATGGCATCGACGCCGACAGCCTGTACCGCCCCACCGGCCGCCTGATCGACGCCGCCGAGCAGCTGTGCGCGCGCCTGGACGAGGCGCGCGGCTGAGCCCGCGCCGCCGGCCAGCCCCGGCGTGCTTTATCATTGGCCCTACCGCCGCAAACACTCTTGCGCACGCGCGCCTGCGCGTCGCGCCTACCGAAGCATCGCCATGACCACTGAAGATACCCTCACCATCGCCGGCCGCAGCTACCAATCGCGCCTGCTGGTCGGCACCGGCAAATACCAGGATTTCGCGCAGACGCGCGCCGCGCTGGACGCCAGCGGCACCCAGATCGTCACCGTCGCCATCCGCCGCACCAATATCGGCCAGAATCCGGATGAGCCGAGCCTGCTCGACTTCGTGCCGCCGTCGCAGTTCACGCTGCTGCCCAACACCGCCGGCTGCTACAGCGCCGACGATGCGGTGCGCACGCTGCGCCTGGCGCGCGAACTGCTCGACGGCCATGACCTGGTCAAGCTGGAGGTGCTGGGCGACCCGCAGAACCTGTTTCCCAACATGCCGGAAACCCTGAAAGCCACCAGGACGCTGGTCGACGAAGGCTTCAAGGTCATGGTGTATTGCACCGACGACCCGATCCAGTGCCGCATGCTGGAAGACCTGGGCGCGGTCGCGGTGATGCCGCTGGCCTCGCTGATCGGCTCGGGCATGGGCATCCTGAACCCCTGGAACCTGCGCCTGATCATCGACCAGAGCAGCGTGCCGGTGCTGGTCGACGCCGGCGTGGGCACCGCCTCGGACGCCGCCATCGCCATGGAGCTGGGCTGCGACGGCGTGCTCATGAACACCGCCATCGCCGGCGCGCGCGATCCGATCCTGATGGCCAGCGCGATGCGCAAGGCGGTCGAGGGCGGCCGCGAGGCCTACCTGGCCGGCCGCGTGCCGCGCAAGCTGTACAGCGCGGCCCCCAGCTCGCCCACCGAAGGCCTGATCGCCGCAGTCAAATGAACCACCCTGCCTCTTCGGCGACGCCCCGTGGCGAGCGCCGGATCCCCAACGCGCTGAGCATCGCCGGCGTCGATCCATCCGGCGGCGCCGGCGTGCTGGCCGACGTCAAGGCCATGAGCGCCCTGGGCGCCTACGGCTGCGCGGTCATCGCAGCCATGACCGCGCAGAACACCCAGGGCGTGACCGGCATCTCGCCGGTGCCGGCCGAGTTCGTCGGCCTGCAGATCGACACGCTGTTCGCCGATGTGCCCATCGACGCCGTCAAGCTGGGCATGCTGGGCCAGGAAGCCGTCACCCTGGTGGTGGCCGAAAAGCTGGCGCGCTGGCAGCCGGCGCACATCGTGCTCGACCCGGTCATGGTGGCCAAGAGCGGCGACCTGCTGCTGGAGCGCCGCGCCGTGGGCGCGCTGCGCGAGACGCTGCTGCCGCTGGCCACGCTGCTCACGCCCAACCTGCCCGAGGCCGGCGTGCTGCTGGACGAACGGCCGGTCGAGACCCTGAAGGAAATGCGCCGCGTCGCCGAACGGCTGCGCAACCGCATGACCCACGCGGGCCAGCGCTGGGTCATGGTCAAGGGCGGCCACCTGCCCGGCAACGAAACCATAGACCTGCTGCACGACGGCGACCGCATGATCGAACTGCCGGGCCATCGCATCGAAACGCCCAATACGCACGGCACGGGCTGCACCCTGTCGGCCGCCCTGGCGGCCCTGCTGCCGCAGAGCCCGGACGTACCCGAGGCTGCCCGCCGGGCCAAGGCCTACCTGACCGAAGCCATCCGGCAGGCCGACCGCCTGCAGGTCGGCAGCGGCCACGGGCCGGTGCATCATTTCCATGCTTGGTGGTAGTGCCGCCCGAATCGGTACAATGGCCTGTTGACTCCTCTATATTGGTTTCCGATTTTCCGTCATGAATGCTTCGACCCTGCCCGACGTAGAACAAGCCCGATTCAACATGGTGGAACAGCAAATCCGCCCCTGGGACGTGCTGGACCCCAAGGTGCTGGACGCCCTGTTCGCCGTGCGCCGGGAATTGTTCGTGCCGCCGGCGCTACGCGCCCTGGCCTTCTCCGACCTCGAAATCCCGCTTGAAATCAACGCGGTCAACACGCGCCAGAACATGCTGGCCCCCAAGATCGAGGCGCGCCTGGCCCAGGAACTGCTGCTGCAGCCGACCGACTGTGTGCTGGAGATCGGCACCGGCTCGGGCTACCAGGCCGCCCTGCTGGCACACCTGGCGCAACAGGTGACCACGGTCGAAATCGACAGCCGCCTGGCCACCTTCGCCCAGCAGAACCTGCAGGTGAACAATGTGGCCGACGTCAAGGTCGAAACGGGCGACGGCCGCAATGGCTGGGGCTCGACCGAATACGACGCGATCCTGGTCACCGGTTCGGTGCCGGTGGTGCCCGACGCCCTGAAGTACCAGTTGCGCGTGGGCGGCCGGCTGGTCGTCATCGTCGGACAGGCGCCCATCATGACCGCCTACCGCATCACGCGCACCACGGCCGCCAGCTTCGAGACCGTCTCGCTGTTCGAGACCGTCATCAAGCCGCTACGCGGCACCACCGTATCCCAGTTCAAATTCTGAACCATGCGTATCGGGCGGGTTGCGGCGTTGCTTACCTTGGCCTGCGCCGCGAACGCCAGCGCGCAGGACCTGATGCAGGCCTGGCGGGCCGGCCTGTCCAACGATCCGCAATTCGCCGCGGCGCGCGCCGCCTACCGGGCGGGCCAGGAAAAACTGCCGCAGGCCCGCGCCGGGCTGCTGCCGGCCCTGTCGGGCGAAGCCGGCGGCCTGTATAACGAAAGCCGCACCACCCACGGCCTGGGCGTCTCGCACAGCGGCGGACGCGGCACCTGGGATCTGGTCCTGACCCAGCCGCTGTTCGATTGGTCGCGCTGGCAGCGCTTCGAGCAATCCAAGCTGGTCGTGGCCGACGTCGAAGTGCAGTTGCAGCAGGCCTTCCAGGACCTGATGTTGCGCGTGGCCAATGCCTATTTCGGCATCCTCACCGCCCAGGACGCGCTGGCGGCCACCGAGGCCGAGAAAGCCGCCGTCGCCGAACAGCTGGCCGCCGCCAAGCGCACGTTCGAACTGGGCAACGCGACCATCACCGACACCTACGAAGCCCAGGCGCGCTACGACCTGGTCGTGGCCGAGGAGCTGCGGCAACAGAACGACCTGCAGACCCAGCGCGACGCGTTGTCGCGCATCATGGGCGAGGCGCCCGGCGCGCTGGCCGAACTGCCGCCCGGCATACCGCTGCCGGCGCCGCAGCCAGCGCGCCTGAATGACTGGTCCACCCAGGCCGAGGCCTCGGGGCTGGACGTGCTGCGCGCGCAGTTGCAAACCCGCATCGCCAGCCACGAGATCCAGATCGCCCGCAGCGGCCACATGCCTACCCTCAACCTGCGCGCCAGCAGCGGCAGCGCGACCGACGGCGTATTGCAGGGCACCGGGCCGGGCCGCCCGATCGAGAACACCGTCGGCGTGACATTGTCCATCCCGCTGTATGCCGGCGGCGGCATCTCCTCCCAGGTAACAGAAAAAGTCCAACTGGAACAAAAGGCCCGCCACGACTTCGAGGACGCGCGGCGCCAGGCCGTGCAATCGGCGCGCCTGTACTACAACGGTGTCCTGACCGGATTGGCGCGCGTACGCGCGCTGGAGGCGGGCGAGAAATCCAGCCGGGCCGCCGTCCAGGCCAACCAGACCGGCTACGAGCTGGGGGTGCGCATCAACCTGGACGTGCTCAACGCACAGCAGCAGCTGTACGCCACCCAGCGCGACCTGGCTCAGGCGCGCTACGGCGCCCTGCTCGACAGCCTGCGCCTGAAAGCGGTAAGCGGCATCCTCTCCGAGGCCGACCTGGACGCGGTCAATCGCCTGCTGCGGCTGCCGCGCAACTGAACCGGCGCGCCCGCAGGCGCTCAGCCCTGGCGGATCTTGCCCAGCAGCGCGGTGGTGGAGCGCTCGAAATCGAACGGAATCGCCACCGCGCGGCCGCCCCAGCTCTTGACCAGGGCCGTCTCCGGCAGGGTGTCCATATCGTAGTCGCCGCCCTTGACGATCAGGTCGGGACGCAGCTCGCCGATGAGTTCCTGCGGCGTGTCCTCGTGAAAAGAAGTCACTGCGTCGACGCAGCCCAGGGCCGCCAGCAGCGCGGCGCGGTCTTGCACCTGATTGAGCGGCCTGTCGCTGCCCTTGCCCAGGCGCCGCACGGACTCATCCGTATTGACCGCCACCACCAGGGTCGCGCCCAGCTGGGCGGCCTGGTCCAGATAAGTGACGTGGCCACGGTGCAGGATATCGAACACGCCATTGGTGAACACCAGCGGACGCGGCAGACGGCCAGCGGCCACCGCGGCAACCAGCTCGGCGCGCGACAGGATCTTGGATTCGAAACGGGCAGAAGACATAAGCCGATTTTACGGGAGCCTGTCCCCGGATGGGGACTGGCTCGCGCAAACTTCCACGGGAGCCTGCCCCGGATGGGGACTGGCTCGCGCTCAGGTGCCTGTCCCCGCCGGGACAGGCACCCCGCCATGCGCCATCCTGGCAGGACGCCGCCCCTAGGCCCCGGCCAGCACCAAGCCTTCCTGGGGCGCCAGCACGCGGCCGGTCTGCTCCTTGCGGTAGCGGTTCAGGTCCTTGACGCTGTCGAACTGGCGATCGAGCAGCTTGGACAGGATGTGCAGGATGCGGGTGGCGACCTTGCCCTCCCAGGTGCCGTCGAAACGGATCTGGGTGTCGAGCCAGTGCTCCAGCCAACCCGGCTCGGGCAGGCGCGACTGCACCGTGTCGTTGGGGAACAGGGCCTTGTTGACGTGCAGGTTGGTCGGATGCATGGCCTGCGCGGTGCGGCTGGCCGAAGCCATCAGCACGCCGATCTTGGCGAACGACTGGCGGGCTTGCAGGCTGGTCTGGTCGCCGCGATCGTGCAGCGCGCGGCGCATGTACTGCAGGTAGGCGCCGGCATGGCGCGCCTCGTCCTTGGCGACCGTGCGGTAGATCGCCTTGATCACCGGCTCGGTGTGCCAGTCGGCGGCGCAGCGGTACCAGTGGTTCAGCCGGATCTCGCCGCAGAAATGCAGCATCAGCGTCTCCAGCTCCGGGGCCGGGTCGAACTCGAAACGGACCTTGTGCAGCTCCTCTTCGGTCGGCATCAGTTCCGGCCGGAAGCGGCGCAGGTATTCGATCAGGACCAGCGAATGCTTCTGCTCTTCGAAAAACCAGACCGACATGAACGCGCAGAAATCGCTGTCGCCGCGGTTGTCGCGCAGGAACATCTCGGTGGCCGGCAGGGCCGCCCACTCGGTGATCGCGTTCATCTTGATGGTGTGGGCTTGCTCGTCCGACAGCTTGCTGCCGTCGAAGTCGTCCCATGGGATATCGGACGCCATATTCCAGCGCACCGCTTCCATGGTTTTGAAGAGTTCAGGGTAAAGCATAGTCGGCCCTTGTTCAGAATTCCCGCTTGGGGCTCATAGGATGGTGAAAATCGGTTCGGGTCGGCCGCGTCGAACACGGACCGGGCGAGTTCTAGTAGTTATCGCCGGTTACCGCGAAGCTGTAATGACAGTTCGGTGACGAAACCATGACAGGAGGACTCAAATCATGATTCGCTACCGGTTCAAGGCCCACAGGGCCACGGCCACCGCCACGGCCAGCACCGCGGTCAGGGCGGCCGTCAGCCGATTGCCCTGCTCCTGGGCGCGGCGCAGGCGGTTCATCTCGGCCAGCAGGTGCGGCGTCAGGTTGGGACGGCTGAAATGCTCGTGCACCAGGCGCGGCAACGATGGCAACATCTGCGACCATTGGCCGGCCTCCTTGGCCAGGCTCTGGCGCAGCCCCGTCAGGCCGATGCGCTGCCGCATCCAGTGCTCGAGATAGGGCTTGGCGGTTTTCCAGAGATCCAGGTTGGGATCGAGCTGGCGCCCCAGGCCTTCGACGTTGAGCAGGGTTTTCTGCAGCAGCACCAGCTGCGGCTGGATCTCGACATTGAAGCGGCGCGAGGTCTGGAACAGCCGCAGCAGCACCTGGCCCAGCGAGATCTCGGCCAGCGGACGGTCGAAATAGGGTTCGCACACCGCGCGCACCGCGCCTTCGAGCTCTTCCTCGCGGGTTTCGGGCGGCACCCAGCCCGACTCGATATGCAGCTGGGCCACGCGGCGATAGTCGCGGTGGAAAAAGGCCAGGAAATTCTGCGCCAGGTAATTCTTGTCGAACTCGGACAACGAGCCGACGATGCCGAAGTCCAGCGCGATATAGCGGCCCAGCGTCTGCGGCGCATCGGACACGTAGATATTGCCCGGGTGCATGTCGGCGTGGAAAAAGCCGTCGGTGAAGACCTGGGTGAAGAAGATTTCCACCCCGCTGCGCGCCAGCGTCGGGATATCGATACCGGCGGCGCGCAGGCGGTCGACCTGGCCGACCGGGATACCGTACATGCGCTGCATGGTGAACACCGTGCTGGCGGTGTACTCCCATACCACCTCGGGAACGATCAGCATCTCGCCGCGGCCCGACTCCGGACCGAAATTGCGCCGCAACTGGCTGCAATTGGACGCCTCGCGCACCAGGTCGAGTTCGTCGTGCAGGTATTTGTCGAACTCGGCCACTACCTCGCGCGGCTTCAGCCGCCGGCCGTCGGCGCCCAGGCGCTCGATCACGCCGGCCACCACGCGCAGCAGCGCCAGGTCCTTTTCGATGACGTTGAGCATGCCCGGACGCAGCACCTTGACCGCCACCTCGCGGCCGTCGTGCAGCACGGCGAAGTGCACCTGGGCGATCGAGGCCGAAGCCACCGGATCGACGTCGAACTGGGCGAACAGTTGCGCCGGCGGCGCGCCCAGCGCCGCCTCGATGCTGGCAGCCGCCTGCGCCGACGGAAATGGCGGCACGCGATCCTGCAGCAGCGCCAGCTCGTTGGCGATATCGGCCGGAATCAGGTCGCGACGCGTCGACAGCACCTGTCCGAACTTGACGAAGATCGGCCCGAGCGACTCCAGCGCCATGCGCAGCCGCACGCCGCGCGGCGCGCGCGGCCGGGTACCCAGCCGCATGACCCGCAGCAGGCACGTGGCCAGCGGGTGGTTCAGGCTCGACAGCACCAGCTCGTCGAGTCCATACCGCAGGGAAACCAGCAGGATGCGCAGCAGCCGCAGGAACGTCAGCATGGCATTCATGCGCCCCGCCTTGCGTCCAGGCGGGCCAGGCGCGCTTCCAGCGCCGCCGCCGAGCGCGCCAGCGCGTCGCTGTCGGCGCCGAACCGGGCCAGGTCCAGGCGCCATTGCTCCCATTGCGGCCGGCCCACCAGCACCGCGCTTTCCTCGGCCAGGTATTCGGAAACGTTGCGGGCCAGCCGGCCGCCGGCCTCGCGGGCGCCGCCGGCCAGCGCACGCACGCCGCCCAGCAGGCGCGCCGCCGGAATGTCGCCGACCACACGGGCCAGCTCGTCCTCGGCGTCCCAGCGCAGGTCGCGCGCCAGGTCGGCCACCACCTGCGCCAGCGCCGCGTCGCCCGAGATATGCGTCAGGTCGGCGAAATCGGCGCGGCCGTCGCCGGGCAGCAGGCGCGCCAGGCTGAAGGATTCGGCCGCCGACAGCGTGACGTTCGGCACCACCGCCGAATCGGCCTCCTGCACCCGCCCCTCGCTATCGATGGTCAGCGACAGCGCGAGCCCGCCCAGCGCGAACCGCACGGTCTTGCCGGCGTGGCGCGCCAGCCGGTCGCGCGCCCAGGATTCGCGCTCGAGCAGCGCGTTCAGCGCGCGCGCGGCGATCCTCGGCAAGGTGGGCAGGGCAGCAAAAGGCAGCATGGAATCGACAGGCGCGGACCACCCGCGGGGTGTCCGCAGCAACAAAGACAAAAGCGCAGTGTAACGGGTTCAAAAGCACCGTGTGCCGGCTGGCCATTGATGCCGCGCAAGACCGGCCCATAAGCGAACCGGCCCTGGCGGGCCGGTTCACGGTGCAGCCCGGCCGTCGGGCCGGGACCGCGGGGCCGGTTCACGCGGGAACGGGCCCTGGCCATCCCGCCGTGGCGGTCAGCTGGCGTGTTCGACCGGAATCTGCTGGATGCCTGCCAGCAGCCAGCCGCCGTCGGCCGGCTTGAACAGATTCCAGACTTCCTCGAAGCGGAACGCCTCGGTGCCCGGGGCTTCGCGCAGCATGCCGGAGAAGCGCACACTGGCGAGGTGGCCATCGGAAACCGTCTCGATGCCGAGCAGCTCGGCGTTGAGCAGCACCACTTCGGTCTTGTTGGCGGCGGCGCCGCGCGCTTCCAGTTGCGGCTTGAGTTCGCTGATCAGGTCGTCGGTCAGGAAGTCGCGCAGGCTTTCGACCTCGCCGCTGTCCCAGATGCCCTGGATGCGCACGAACTGGTCCTTGGCTTGCTGCAGGAAACGCGGCGTGTCGAAATCACCCGGGATGAACCAGTTGCCGTCGTCGCCGGCCTTGGGCAGCGCGGCTGCCGCTGCGGCGGGCGCCGCGGCGGGCTGCTGGGCAGGCGCCGGGTTCAGGCTTTCGCGCCACATGGGCTGCTGCGACGGCTGGCCGGGACGGTTGCCGCCCGCCGCGCCGTACGCGCCCTGCATGGCCTGGCGCGGCGCGCCGCCGCGCAGCCGGCGCACGATGAAGATGACGGCGAACACCACCAGGGCGATCAGCAGCATGCTGGCCATGAACTCGGCAAACGCGCCGGACAGGCCCAGGTGCGACAGCAGCGCGGCCAGGCCCAGGCCGGCGGCGATGCCGGCGATGGGGCCGAGCCAGCGCGACATGCCGCTCTTGGCGGCGGTGCCGGCGGCGGCCGTGCCTGCGGCGGCGGTAGCCGGACGCGCGGCGCTGGTGGCGCCGGCGGTGGTGCCCGCCCCGGCGGCCGGCGGCGTCACGGCCTGGCGCTGCTGGGTGATATTGGTGGATTGGCGGCCAAAGCTGGAGCCACCGCCCATGCGGCGGGCCTCCGCGTCAAACGACGCGCCCACCATCGCCGTGCCGGCGACGGCGACCAGCGCCATGGCGCAAAATCGGGAAAAACGGGATCGGGACATGCTTTTGTGCTCCTCGCGTACGCGCCGCCGCTCCCCCGCGGGAGCGGCTGGAAAGGCCCCGGTTGGGGCCAGCGCGGCAAACCTTACAGAAAACTGAACAATCTAAGCATAACGGACAAGCCGGCACGCCACAAGTTCCCCGTGGCGCCGCGCAGGACGTGCGTTTCAGCCCAGCCGCACGCCTTCGTGCAGGGCCGCCACGCCGGCGGTCAGATTGAAGTACTGGACGCGGTCCAGGCCGGCGTCGCGCAGCATGCCGGCCAGGGTTTCCTGGTCGGGGTGCATGCGGATCGATTCGGCCAGGTAACGGTAGCTGGCCTCGTCGTTGGCGACCTTCTTGCCCATCCAGGGCAGCACATTGAAGGAATACCAGTCGTAGGCCGGCGCCAGCGGCTTGGCCACGCGGGAGAATTCCAGCACCAGCAGCTTGCCGCCCGGCTTGAGCACGCGGGTCATTTCGGCCAGGGCGCGGTCCTTGTGGGTCATGTTGCGCAGGCCGAAGGCCACGCTGACGCGGTCGAAATACTGCGACGGGAACGGCAGGCGCTCGGCGTCGCAGACCGCGGTGGGCACCAGCAGGCCGCTGTCGGTCAGGCGATCGCGGCCGACGCGCAGCATGGATTCGTTGATATCGGTCAGCCACACTTCGCCGCTGGGGCCGGCGCGCTTGGCGAAGGCGCGCGCCAGGTCGCCCGTGCCGCCGGCAATGTCCAGCACCTTCATGCCCGGCCGGACCGCGGCGCGCCCGATCGTGAAAGCCTTCCAGACGCGGTGCAGGCCGGCCGACATGAGATCGTTCATGACGTCGTAGCGCGAGGCGACCGAATGGAAGACCTCGGCGACCTTGCGGGCCTTGTCGGCTTCGGGCACGGACTGGAAGCCGAAATGCGTGGATTGCTCGCCCTGCGGCGCCGATTCGGGCTGGGAATGAGGAGTTTGCATGGTGAAGTCCCGGTATATGGTCCAATGGTAGCCGATCGGCGGCGGCCCGCCGCCGCCGTGGACGGCCTGGCCCGGATATGGCTACGGTCACATACGTGAAATATTGCGGCCATACTATCGCAATGTTCGCGCCGCGCCGGCGCATGCTGCGTATCCATTGCCTACCATGTCCAGCACCATTCTTGTCGTTGAAGACGAACCCGCCATCCAGGAACTGATCGCCGTGAACCTTTCGTTCGCGGGCCACAAGGTCCTGCGCGCGTTCGATGCCGAACAGGCCCAGACCCTGATCCGCGCCGAGCTGCCCGACCTCATCCTGCTCGACTGGATGCTGCCGGGGGCCTCCGGCCTGTCGCTGGCCCGCAAGCTGCGCGACGAAGAGCGCACCCGCGCCGTCCCGGTCATCATGCTGACGGCCAAGGGCGCCGAACAGGACAAGGTCGACGGCCTGGAGGCGGGCGCCGACGACTACATCACCAAGCCCTTCTCGCCCAAGGAGCTGATGGCGCGCATCAAGGCCGTGCTGCGCCGCCGCGCCCCGCAGCTGACCGACGACATCATCGACGTCGCCGGGCTGAAGCTGGACCCGGTCACCCACCGCCTGTCGGGCCACAGCCAGTCGCTGTCCATCGGGCCCACCGAGTTCCGCCTGCTGCACTTCTTCATGACCCACCCGGAGCGGGTGTTTTCCCGCTCGCAGCTGCTCGACCAGGTGTGGGGCGACCACGTCTTCGTGGAAGAGCGTACGGTGGACGTACATATCCGCCGCCTGCGCAAGGCGCTGGAACCCAGCGGCCACGACGCGCACGTCGAGACGGTGCGCGGCAGCGGCTACCGGTTTACAGCACAGGTGCCGGCGCGCTAAAAAACCGCACGATGATCTGGCTGCGCACCCTTTTCATGATCGCCTTCTGGGCGGTCATGGCCCTGCTTGCCCAATGGCTGATCGGCAACCCGGCCGGCTGGCTGCTGTTCGGCGCGGCCATGGCGGCCATGCTGCTGTGGCGCAGCTGGCGCCTGCACCTGGTGTCGCGCTGGGCCCATGACCCCGAATCGGCGCCGCCGGCGGCCGTCGGCCCCTGGGACGACATCCTGGCGCCGCTGTATCGCTACACGCGGGCGCGCGCGCGCGAACTGGCCGAAACGCGCGAAACCATGCAAAGCATGCTGGCCGCCGCCCAGGCGCTGCCCGACGGCGTGGTCACGCTCAACGAAGATTTCCAGATCGACTGGGCCAACCGCATGGCGCGGCGCCACCTGGGCCTGCGCCTGCCGGCCGACCGCGGCCACAACCTGCTGAACCTGCTGCGCGCCCCCGAGTTCGTCGCCTATGCGCATCGCGGGCACTGGCCCGAACCCATCCTGGTGCGCCTGAGCCTGAACGGCCAGGAGCGGGTCATGATGATCCATCTGGCCGGCTACGCCAGCAACCAGCGCCTGCTGATTTCCCGCGATGTCACCCAGATCGAGCGCCTGGAAACCACCCGGCGCGATTTCGTCGCCAACGTCTCGCACGAGCTGCGCACGCCGCTGACAGTGCTGGCCGGCTTCCTGGAGACGCTGCGCGAGCTGCCGGCCGAGGCGCTGCCCGCCGAACAGCGCGACCAGTACATGGCCATGATGCACGAGCAGGCGCGGCGTATGCAGGCCATCGTCGAAGACCTGCTGACCCTGTCCACGCTCGAATCCTCGCCCGAGGCCGACCCGCTGGCCGTCGATGTCGGCGCGCTGCTGCGCACCGCCCGCCAGCAGGTCGAGGCGCTGTCGAACGGCCGGCATGTGTTCGAGTGGCAGATCGAGGAGGGGCTGGATGTGCTGGGCAGCGGCACCGAGCTGGCTTCGGCCCTGTCCAACCTGCTGACCAACGCGGTGCGCTACACCCCCGACGGCGGGCGCATCACCGTGCGCTGGCGGCGCGGCGCCGACGGCGAGGCGCTCTACAGCGTGCAGGACACCGGCATCGGCATTCCGGCGCGCCACCTGCCGCGCCTGACCGAACGCTTCTACCGGGTCGACCGGGGCCGCTCGCGCGCGGCCGGCGGCACCGGCCTGGGCCTGGCCATCACCAAGCACATCGCCATGCGCCACGACGCCGACCTGCTGATCGACAGCGAGCCCGGCAAGGGCAGCACCTTCACGCTGCGCTTTCCCGCCGAGCGCGTGACCGGCGAAGATCCGGACCGCTGAGGCGGCGGGCGATCCAGCGCATAATGCAGGATCCCGACATTCTGCATCCGCCCCCATGCGCATCCTCGTTATCGAAGACGAGCCCAAGCTGGCCGACTATCTGCACAAGGGCCTGTCCGAGCAAAGCCATATCGTCGACGTCGCGCGCGACGGCGTCAACGGCCGCCACCTGGCGCTCGAGGGCGACTACGAACTGGTCATCCTCGACGTGATGCTGCCCGACATCGACGGCTTCGCCGTCCTGGCGGCGCTGCGCGCGGCCGCGCGCAACACGCCGGTGCTGATGCTGACGGCGCGCGACCGGGTCGAGGACCGCGTGCGCGGGCTGGAAGGCGGCGCCGACGACTACCTGGTCAAGCCGTTCGCGTTCTCCGAGCTTCTGGCGCGCGTGCATGCGCTGCAGCGGCGCGGGCGCAGCCAGGAATCCACCCTGCTGCGCCTGGCCGACCTGGAGCTGGACCTGGCCAGCCGCAAGGCGCAGCGCGGCGGACGCCGCCTGGACCTGACGGCCAAGGAGTTCTCGCTGCTGGCGCTGCTGCTGCGCCGCCAGGGCCAGATCCTGTCGCGCACCACGCTGGCCGAGCAGGTCTGGGACATGAACTTCGACAGCGACACCAACGTCATCGACGTCGCCATCCGCCGGTTGCGCGGCAAGCTGGACGACCCCTACGACGCCAAGCTGCTGCATACCGTGCGCGGCATGGGCTACGTGCTGGAATCGCGCCCGTCATGAGGCTGCGCACGCCGTCGATGCAACGGCGGCTGACGCTGTGGCTGGGCGTCATCGCCCTGCTGGCGTCCAGCCTGGCCGGAGCGCTGCTGTTCTGGACGCTGAAACAGGAAGTGCAGCGCCAGGAAATCACCGAGGCGCGCGGCAAGGCCGAACTCATCGAGCACCTGGTGGGCATGCAGTCCCATACGCCGCAGGCGCTCAGCGACATGCTCGACGGCATCCAGGCCGGCCATGGCCACCTGGGCATCTGGATCACCAGCCCGGACGGCACGCTGCGCTATGGCAACGCCACGCCCGAGGTGCTCAGCGTCACGGACGGCGGCGAAGTGCTGCTGCGCAACGCCGATGACACCCGCATGCGCGGCGTGCGGCTGACGCTGCCGGGCCCGCCCGAGGCCGGCGCCACGCTGACCGTGGCGGTCAATACGCTGGCCAACGCACGCTTTCTCTATGCCTATGGCACCGCGTTGCTGCTGATCTGCGCGCTGTGGATCGGCGCCACCGTGGTGCTGGCCGCCTGGGCCGTGCGCCGCACGCTGGCGCCGGTGCGGCGGCTCTCCGGCCAGGCGGCCAGCATCCAGCCCGAGCACCTGGACGTGCGCCTGCCGGTGGTGGGCATCGACCGGGAACTGAGCGACCTGGTGGCCTCGTTCAACCGCACCCTGGACCGCCTGCAGGAGGCGTACCAGCAGATGGAGGGCTTCAACGCCGACGTCGCGCACGAGCTGCGCACGCCCCTGGCCACCCTGATCAACGGCGCCCAGGTCACGCTGTCGTCGCCGCGCTCGGCCGAAGAGCTGCGCGAAGCGCTGGCCTCCAACCTCGAGGAGCTCGAAGACCTCAAGACGCTGGTCAACGACATGCTGTTCCTGGCGCGCGCCGACCGCGGCGAGCAGGCCGCCGACCTGGCGCCCGCGCGGCTCGAACAGGAAGCCCTGCGCGTGGCGGAGTATTTCGAAGCCACGCTGGAGGCGCAGGCGCTGCACGTGGCGGTGCAAGGCAGCGCCACGTGCGCCGCCAACCCTGGGCTGGTGCGCCGCGCCCTGGCCAACCTGCTGGCCAACGCGATACGCGCCACGCCGCGCGGCGCCACCATTACCGTGCGCTGCGCCGCCCTGCCCGACGGCGCGGCGCGCCTGACGGTGCACAACCCGGGCCCGCCCATCCCGGCCGCGGACCTGCCGCGCATCTTCGATCGCTTCTTCCGCAGCGGCGGCGCCCGGCCGCCGCGCGGCGAAGGCCACGGCCTGGGCCTGGCCATCGTGCGCGCCATCGCGCGCATGCACAACGGCGGCGTGACGGCGGCCAGCGGCCCGGCAGGCACCGAGATCGGCTTTTCCCTCGGAGCGCGGCCCGCGCAAGATGACAAACGCGTAATCCGGGCGACAGACTGAGGTCAGTCCCGCCCTGCTATCGTCGGCCGGACTTTCGCGCCCCCGCACGCGTGCTACGCTTGGCCGGCGCGCTGTCCCCCTTGAACCTCCGCTATACAGGCTTTCATGTCGCACGTATCCACGCTTCGCCGCGCCCTGCTGGGGGCCTTGCTCCTGGCGCCGGCCGCGGCCCTGGCCAACACGCCGATCCCCATCGACGTCTGGCGTACGCCCACCTGCGGCTGCTGCGAAGACTGGCTGCAGCACTTGCGCAGCAACGGCTTCGAAGTCCGCGCCCACATGGTCGAGGACACCGCGCCGGTGCGCAGCCAGGCCGGCATGCCGGCCCGGTACGGCTCGTGCCACACCGCGCGCGTGCAGGGCTATACCGTCGAAGGCCATGTGCCGGCGGCCGACATCCGTCGCCTGCTGCGCGACAAGCCGCGCGCCGTGGGACTGACCGCGCCCGGCATGCCCATCGGCTCGCCCGGCATGGACGGCCCGGCCTACGGCGGGCGGCGCGACGCCTACGATGTGCTGCTGGTGCAGCCCGACGGCTCGGCCCGGGTGTTCCAGGCGTACCGCTGACGCGCATTTCGCCACAACGGCGCTATGGGCACTGCCCGGGCGCCGCCCGATCTGGTCCACAATGGGGGGGTTTCAACCCTTGTTGTACAGGCAACCCAACATGGCCCAGATTGTTCTGTTCGAGAATATCCACCCCAGCGCCCGCGCCGTCTTCAGCGCGGCCGGCTATACCGACATCGTCGCCCACGCGGCGGCGCTGCCTTCGGGTGAGCTGCGCGAGGCCCTGCGCGGGGCCGAGGTGGTGGGTATCCGCTCGCGGACCCATCTGGACGCCGACCTGCTGGCGGCCAACCCCGACCTGCGCGTGGTGGGGTGCTTTTGCATCGGCACCAACCAGGTCGACCTGGACGCCGCCATGATGCGCGGGGTACCGGTCTTCAACGCACCGTTCTCCAATACCCGCTCGGTGGCCGAACTGGTGCTGGGCGAAGCCATCCTGCTGCTGCGCCGGATCCCCGAGAAGAACGCCCGCGTCCACCTGGGGCATTGGGACAAGAGCGCCGCCGGCGCCTACGAGGCCCGCGGCAAGACGCTGGGGATCGTCGGCTACGGCAACATCGGCTCGCAGATCAGCACCCTGGCCGAGGCCATCGGCATGCGCGTGGTGTTCTTCGACGTGGAGGCCAAGCTGCCGCTGGGCAACGCGCGCGCCGCCGGCTCGCTGGCCGAGCTGCTGGAGCAGGCCGATGTCGTCACCCTGCACGTGCCCGGCGGCAAGTCCACCCAGAACATCGTCAACGCCGACACCCTGGCGCGCATGAAGCGCGGCGCGATTCTCATCAACGCCTCGCGCGGCACGGTGGTGGACATCCAGGCGCTGCACGACGCCCTGGCCAGCGGCCACCTGGCCGGCGCGGCGCTGGACGTGTTTCCGACCGAGCCCAAGAGCGCCGACGAACCGCTGGCCAGCCCGCTGATCGGCATGCCCAACGTCCTGCTCACGCCGCACATCGGCGGCAGCACCCAGGAATCCCAGGAAAACATCGGCCGCGAAGTGGCCGAGAAACTGGTGCGCTTCCTGCAAGCAGGCACCACCAAGAGCGCCGTCAATTTCCCCGAGCTGTCGTACCAGGCGCCCGTGGGCGGCTCGCGCATCATCCACGTGCACCGCAACGCCCCCGGCGCGCTGGGCGCGCTGGACAACCTGATGGCCCAGCATGGACTGAACATCGTCAGCCAGAGCCTGCAGACCAAGGGCCAGATCGGCTACGCCGTCACCGACGTCGACGGCGAAGTCAGCGACACCGTCCTGGCCGACCTGCGCAGCCACCCGGTCACCGTGAGGTGCGAAAAGCTGTAACCCCTGGGTGCCTGTCCCCGAAGGGTAACCCCTGGGTGCCTGTCCCCGAAGGGGGACTGGCACCAATCCCCCCTCACGCTTCCCCGAAACTCACCGCCGCCCGCAGGCATTGCGCCAGCCGTTGCGCCAGCGGCGACTGCCCCAGCGGCTGGCGCACGATGAGGCCGATCTCGCGGGCGAAGCGGACCTGGTCGTCCAATTCGAGCAGGCGCAGGCCGCGCGCATCCAGGTGCCGCGTATGCGGCAGCAGGGCCACGCCCAGGCCGTGGCGCACCAGATTGGCGATGGCGTCGATTTCGTCGAGCTCGATGGCTTCGCGCACATCCAGCCGGTGCCGCTTCAGGAACATGTCCACCAGCCGGCCGCCGAACGAGGCGCGGTCGTAGCGGATGAAGGGCTGGCCGGCCAACAGCTCGCGCCAGGGTGCCTCCGGCGCCGCCTCGGGCACGGCCAGCACCATGGGCTCGCGCAGCAGGGGCTGCCATTCCAGCTCCGGCGGCAGCGCGAACGGCGGGCGGATCAGCACCGCCAGGTCGACTTCGCCGGCATCGACATGGCCCAGCAGCGTGAGCGACACGCCTGGCACGATGCGCACGCGCACATCCGGGTGCTCGGCGCGCAGGGCCGCCAGGGCCCGCACCAGCAGATCCTGCTGCACCGACGCAATCGCGCCCACGCGCAACAGGCCGCTGACCCGGCCGGCGCCGGCCATGCCCACCACGCGGTCGGCCATGGCGACCAGCGCCTCGGCCTGCGGCAGCAGGCTGCGGCCATGATGGTTCAAGGCGGCCGACTTGCCGGTCCGCTCGAACAGCGCCACGCCCAGGTGTTCTTCCAGGCGCTTGATCTGTGCGCTGACGGCCGACTGCGTCAGGCCGAGCCGGCGCCCGGCTCCCGTGAAAGTGCCGCCGCGCGCCACGGCGATAAAGGTTTTGAATTCCCGGATCACAATCGATTTTATTGATGGTCAGCCCGAATATTTATCGTTTTTCTATCACAAAAACAACTAATACACTATGCCTTGAATCTTCAATGCCGTCAGGAGCTTGCATGTCCACCCCGTCCCCCATTCCTCCGTTCCACCTGGCCTTCCCGGTCCGCGACCTGGCCGAAGCCCGTGATTTCTACGGCGCCTTGCTGGGCTGTCCGGAAGGGCGCAGCTCGCCCGAGTGGATCGACTTCAATTTCTATGGCCACCAGATCGTGGCCCACCTGGCGCCCCAGGCATGCGGCTCGGCCGCCACCAACGCGGTGGATGCGCACAACGTGCCGGTGCGCCATTTCGGCGCGGTGCTGTCCATGGACCAGTGGGAAGCCCTGGCCGGCAAGCTGACCGACGCCGGCACCGAGTTCGTGATCGAACCCTATATCCGCTTCAAGGGCGAGGTGGGCGAGCAGGCCACCATGTTCTTCCTCGATCCGTCGGGCAACGCACTGGAGTTCAAGGCCTTCAAGAACATAGAATCCCTGTTTGCCAAGTAACTTTCTTCGCAGCAGGTATTGCCGTTGACCGTATCGCCCCCGCCTCCTTCATCGGCGCCCGCCGGCTGGCGCATCCTGCCGCAGGGCGACCGCTGCCTGATCGTGTGGTTCGGCGACCGGATCGACGCCGGCGTCGGCCGCGCCTGCCTGGCGGCGGCCGGCCTGCTGCGCGCCGCCGGCCTGGCGGGCGTGACCGACGTGGTGCCCTCGTTCGCGGCGGTGGCGGTGCACTATCGCCCCGGCCCGGACGGCGCGCCCGGCTACGCCATGCTGGCGGCGCAAGTCGAACGCCTGCTGGCTGGCGGCATCCCGGTCGACGACAGCGCCGGACGGGAAATGGAAATCCCCGTGTGCTACGGCGGCGAGCATGGCCCCGACCTCGAAGAAGCCGCGCGCGCCGCGGGCCTGACGCCCGAGGCGCTGGTCGCGCTGCATGGCGCGCCCGGCAGCATGGTCTACATGCTGGGCTTCGCGCCCGGCCATTCCTATATCGGCGTGCACGACGCGCGCCTGGACCTGCCGCGCCGCGCCACGCCGCGCACGGCGGTGCCAGCCGGCTCGGTCGCCATCGCCAACCGGCAGACCGTCATCTATCCCGCGCGCCTGCCCGGCGGCTGGAACATCATCGGCGCCACGCCGCTGAACCTGTTCGACCCGGGGCGCGAACCCGCCGCGCTGCTGCAACCCGGCGACCGCATCCGCTTCGTGCCGATCGACGCCGCCGAGTTCGATCGCCTGCGGGAGGCGCAATGAGCCTGGCCGTCATCAAACCCGGCATGCTGTCCACCTTCCAGGACGGCGGCCGCCACGGCTACCAGCACCAGGGCATTCCGGTGGCCGGCGCCATGGACCCCCGCGCGCACCGGCTGGCCAACCTGCTGGCCGGCAACGCCGCCGACACCGCCACGCTGGAGATCACCGTGGCCGGCCCCACGCTGCGCTTCGAGGCGCCGGCCTGCGTGGCGCTGGGCGGCGCCGACCTGGGCGCCACGCTCGGCGGCCTGCCCGCGCCCGTGCTGCGCCCGCTGGTGGCGCGCGCCGGCGACGTGCTGTCCTTCGCCCGGCCCGGCCAGGGCGCGCGCGCCTATCTGGCGGTGCACGGCGGCTACGACCTGCCCATGGTCATGGGCAGCCAGAGCACCTACCTGCGCAGCGCCTTCGGCGGCTACCACGGACGCGCCCTGGCCAAGGGCGACCAGGTCGGCCTGCGCCGGCCCCTGGCCGACGACGCGGCGCGCCTGGACGCGCTGGCGCAGCAGCTGTGGCAACTGCGCTTCTATCTTGCGGCCACCCTGAGCAGCCCGCCGCGCGACGTGCTGCGCATACTGCCCGGGCCCCACTGGGAGGCTTTCGACGCCGCCTCGCGCCAGGCCTTGCTGGACCAGGCCTTCCGTATCGGTGCGCAATCCGACCGCATGGGCTATCGTCTGGAAGGGCCGCGGCTGCGGCTGTCCGAACGGCGCGAGATGCTGTCGGAGGCCACCTGCTTCGGCACCGTGCAGGTGCCGGCCGACGGCGCGCCCATCGTGCTGATGGCCGACCGCCAGACCACCGGCGGCTATCCCAAGCTGGCGCAGGTCGCCACGGTGGACCTGCCTTCGTTGGCGCAAGCCATGCCGGGGCAGGCGCTGCGCTTTGCCCTCATCGAGCTTGAGCAGGCGCAACGGCTGGACGCGGCCCGCGAAGCCGCCTTCGCCCAATTGACCGGCCAGCTCGACGCCTTGCGCGGCCTGCTGCGCAACTTCCAGGAGCCCACGCCATGAATCCCGCCATCGACCTGAATTGCGACATGGGCGAAAGCTACGGCGCCTGGCGCATGGGCAACGACGAAGCCGTGCTGCAGTTCGTCACGTCGGCCAATATCGCCTGTGGCTTTCACGGCGGCGACCCATCCACCATGCGCCAGACCGTCGCCGCGGCGCTGGCCCATGGGGTGGCGCTGGGCGCTCACCCCAGCCTGCCGGACCTGGCCGGCTTCGGGCGCCGCGCCATGCAGATCACCCCGCAGGAAGCCTACGACCTGGTGGTCTACCAGGTCGGCGCGCTGGCCGGCGTGGCTGCCTCGCAAGGCGCGCGCCTGCATCACGTCAAGGCGCACGGCGCGCTCTACAACATGGCGGCCAAGGATGCGGCGCTGGCGCGCGCGATCTGCCAGGCGGTGCGCGACGTCGACAGCGACCTGGTGCTGTACGGGCTGGCCGGCAGCGCCTTGATCGACGCCGCCCGCGCCATCGGCCTGCGCGCGGCGCAGGAAGTCTTCGCCGACCGGACCTACCAGGCCGACGGCCAATTGACGCCGCGCAGCCAGCCCGACGCCATGATCACCGACCTGGACCAGGCCATCGCCCAGGTGCTGGGCATGGTGCGCGACGGCAGCGTGCGCACGCCCGACGGGCAGACCGTGGCCTTGCAGGCCGATACGCTGTGCATCCACGGCGACCAGCCCGATGCGCTGGTATTCGCCCGCGGCATCCGCCTGGCGCTCGAACGCAACGGCATCGCCATCCAGGCGGCGTAGGGCCGCGCCGTCACGCGTACGGCAGGACCGAGGTCATCTCCAGCAGGGCGGGTCCCACCTCGTTTTCCAATTGGCCGGGCTTGACGAACTGCGAGCCGAGCACGCAGTTGAATACATAGAGCTCGCCGCCGGACGACGGCCGGTACGGCACGCCGACCGTCGCGACGTCCGGCCGGTATTCGCCGTGCGAATAGCAGAACCCGTGCCGCCCCCAGAACTGGATCATGTCCAGCGCCGATTCGCCCCAGCGCTCCCAGTGCTCGGGGGTCTTCACACGGATCTGGTTGAACAGCGTATTGCGCTCGTCCGCGCTGCACGCGGCGAGATAGGCGCGGCCATTGGACGTGGCGATGATGGGGTGCGACATGCCGATGTCGGAGTAGCGCTGCGCGCGCAGCGAGCGCGACCGGCTGGTCTCCACGTACACCATGCTCAGGCGTTCCCGCATGCACAGCGACACCGAGCAGCCCAGCCGTTCGGCCAGTTCGCGCATCGGCGAGCGCACGACCTGCCGCAGCGCGATGTTGGCCAGCAGCGGATAGGACAGCGTGAGCACGGCATTGCCCAGCTGGAACTTGCCGGAAACCGGGTCGACCTTGAGATAGCCCAGTTCGATCAGCGTGTAGGTGTAGCGCGACACCGTCGGCTTGGACAGCCCCGACAACTCGGACAACTGGCGGTTGCTCAGGACCGCCGCCTCCGGCGTGAAGCATCTGAGCAACTGCAGGCCATGGGCCAGCGTGCTGGCGAACTGCCTGTCCCGCGCTGGGCGGCTTGCTTTCGGTGCGCTCATTCTTGTCTCCAGTGCCGCCCTGGGTGTTTTGCATGTCAAAACAGTGTGCAGCATAGCAAGGTTTGTCTCCCATTCTAAACAGGCCGGATTAGCATTCGGGCCTTCGAGGAGACAAACCATGAAACCATTCAGCTTGCTGCGCCGTATCGCCACGATTGCACTGCTCATGGCGGCCTCGTCGGCGCACGCCGATACCTTCCCCAGCCGGCCGATCCGGCTGATCGTGCCATTCGGCCCGGGCGGCATCACGGACCTCATCGCGCGCCAGGCCGCGCTGGGCATGGCGGAGAAACTGGGGCAGCCGGTCATCATCGAGAACAAGCCCAGCGCCGGCCACATCGTGGCCATGCAGACAGTGGCCCAGGCCACGCCCGACGGCTACACGATCCTGCTGGGTTCGAACACCGGCTTTACGGTCGCCCCGCACATGTACAAGAACCTGCCCTTCCGGATCGACACGCTGCAGCCGATCGCGCCGATCAACACGGCGCCCACGGTGCTGCTGGCCAGGCCCGACTTCCCCGCCAACAACCTGACCGAGCTGATCCAGTACATCAAGGACAACCCCGGCAAGCTGAACTATGGCTCGTTCGGCATCGGCACCAGCGCGCATCTGGGCATGGAGATCATGAAGAGCGACCTGGGCCTGAACATCATGCACATCCCCTACCGCGGCGATGCGCAGGGCCTGCTGGCCCTGAAGGCCAAGGAAGTGGACATCGCCTATATCACGCTGTTCTCGGCCCAGGCGCGCATCCGGGCCGGCGAATTCAAGGCGCTGGGCGTGCTGCAGAACGACCGCCTCACCGCCTTTCCCGACATCCAGACCACCGTCGAAGTCGGCTCGAAGAACTCGGGCATGCCGGTCTGGATCGCCTTCTTCGCCCCGCCCGGCACGCCCGACGCCGTCATGCGCAAACTGGAAAGCGCCACGCGCTCGGCCAGCTCCGCGCCCGCGTTCGTGGAATTCCTGCACAACAACGGCGTGGAGCCCTGGAATCCGTCGAACCAGGACCTGATGCGCTTCATCCAGGATCAGCTGAACCGCTCCGGGCCCATCATCCAGGAAATCGGCCTGCAGCCCCAATAGGGCGACTGCGCCCGCGCGGCGGCCCGGCCGGGCCGTCCCCCCACACACAACAGGACAAGACTATGCGAGTCATCATCGCAGGATGCGGTATTGGCGGCGCCGCGCTGGCCGTCGCCCTGGAAAAGTTCAAGATCGATCACGTCGTGCTGGAACAGGCCCCCCGCCTCGAAGAGGTCGGCGCTGGCGTACAGCTCAGCCCCAACGGCGTGGCCGTGCTGCAGCACCTGGGCGTGCACGAGGCCTTGAGCAAGGTCGCCTTCGAGCCCCGGGACCTGCTCTACCGAGACTGGCAGTCGGGCCAGGTGCTGATGCGCAACCCGTTGATGCCGACGATCAAGGAGCACTTCGGCGCGCCCTACTACCACGCGCACCGGGCCGACCTGCTGGGCGTGCTGACCGAGCGCCTGGATCCGGCCAAGCTGCGGCTGGGCAGCCGGATCGTCGACATCGAACAGGACGCGCGGCAGGTCACGGCCACGCTCGCCGACGGCACCCGGATACAGGGCGACATCCTGGTCGGCGCCGACGGCATCCACTCCCTGGTGCGCAGCCGCTTTTTCCAGGCCGACCAGCCCCAGGCCTCCGGCTGCATCGCCTGGCGGGGCATCGTCGACGCGGACGCCGCCCGGCACCTGGACATCTCGCCCAGCGCCCATCTCTGGCTCGGGCCCGAGCGCAGCGCCGTCATCTACTACGTCTCGGGCGGCCGGAAGATCAACTGGATCTGCATCGGCAGCCGTCCGGGCGACCGCAAGGAATCGTGGTCGGCGACCACCACCGTGGATGAGGTGCTGCGCGAGTATGCCGGCTGGAACGAGCAGGTAACCGGGCTCATCCGGTTGACCGACAAGCCCTTCGTCACCGCGCTGTACGACCGCGCGCCGCTGGACTCGTGGATCAACGGCCGCATCGCGCTGCTGGGCGACTCCGCCCACGCCATGCTGCCGTATCACGCCCAAGGGGCGGTGCAGAGCATGGAGGACGCCTGGGTGCTGGCCCGCACGCTGCAGCAGTCCGGCGGCGACATCCCGCCCGCGCTCGAACGCTACCAGTCCCTGCGCAAGGACCGCACCGCCCGCGTGCAGGCCCAATCGCAACTGGCGGAAAAGCGCTTTCACATGAGCGACCCCGAGCAGGTCGCGCGGCGCAACCAGAAGTTCCTCCACTACGACGCCCAGTATCGGGGCACCTTCCTGCCGCAGCAGGAATGGCTGTTCGGATACGACGCCGACAAGGCGGCCCTGGGCACCGACGACGCCTGGCGCGCCCTGCGCGCCTGGTAACCCGACACACGAGAGCAACCATGAACAAATCCGACTCTTTCGAACTCATCGAGTACCAGGCAGCCGACGGCATCGCGCGCATCGCCCATAACCGCCCGCAGGCGCGCAACGCGGAAAGCCAGGGACTGCTCGAGGAACTGGACCGCGCGCTCGGCCTGGCCGTGCGCGACGCCTCGGTCAAGGCCATCGTCATCTCCGGCAAGGGAGACCATTTCTCGGCGGGCCACGACCTCAAGGAGGCCGCGGCCAAGCGCAGCAACTTCACGGTGGAACAGCGCTGGGAATTCGAGGAGCGCTACTACCTCGGCTACGCGATGCACATCTACGACTGCCCCAAGCCGACGATCGCGCAGGTCAGCGGCGCGTGCATCGCGGGCGGATTCATGGTGGCCAACATGTGCGACCTCATCGTCGCCTCCGATGACGCGTTCTTCTCCGACCCGGTCTGCCAGACGCTCGCCACCGCGGCGGTCGAGGTCATGATCCACCCCTGGGTCATGGGAGCCCGCAAGGCCAAGGAATTCCTGTTCCTGGGCGAACGCATGAGCGCCCGGGAGGCGCTGGCCATCGGCATGGTGAACAAGGTCGTCGCGCGCGCCGAGCTGCAGGCCGAGACCGAGCGCATGGCGCAACGCATCGCCGCGTGCGACCCGTTCGCGCTGCGCCTGGTCAAGCGCTCGATCAACCGCGGCCTGGAAATGCAGGGCTTGCGCAGCGCGATCGACGCGCACTTCGACACGCACCAGCTCAGCCATCTGTCGGAAGGCTTCAGCCGCGCGCGCGCCCAGGGCCTGGGCAACGCCATCCAGGCGGCCGCCGCCGGCAGCCGCTGACGGCCATGGCATCGGCACAGCTGGCGACGCTCTCGGCCCAGGTCCGGCAACTGTACGCCGGCTGGGACCAGAACACGGACATCGCGCGGATACGGCGCGACTGGGACGCTTTCTTTGGCGCCGTGCGCCTGCCCGCGCGCGTCACGCCGGTCGATGCCGGCGGCGTCCCGTGCCATTGGATCGAAGCCCCGGCATCGACCCGCGACCGCGTGGTCGCCTTCATCCATGGCGGGGGCTACCAGATCGGCTCGCATCGTTCGCACCACAACCTGATGGCGCGGCTGTCCGCCTGTTCCGGCCGGGCGGTGCTGAGCATCGGATACCGCCTGGCGCCGCAGGCACGCTGTCCGGCCGCGCTCGAGGACGTCGACGCGGCCCATGCCTGGCTGGCCGGCCAGGGCTGGGCGGCGCGGCAGACGGCCCTGGCCGGCGACTCCGCCGGCGGCGCGCTGGCCGTGCTGCTGCTTGCGCGGCTGCGCGCGCGCGGCGCCGCATTGCCGGCCGCATGCGCCGTGATGTCGCCCTGGATCGACCTGCAGGCCCGGGGCGAGAGCTACACCGCCAATGCCGCGTCCGACCCCATCGCCAACCGCGCCACCGTGCTGCGCATGGCGCGCGCCTACCTCGGCCGCGACGGCGACCCCGAAGCGCCCGCCGTCTCGGCGCAGCACGCCGACCTGCGCGGGTTGCCGCCGCTGCTCGTGCAGGCCGGCTCGGCCGAGGCGCTGCTCGACGACGCGCGCGCGCTGGCCGCGCGCGCCGCCGCAAGCGGCGTCGCGGTGCGCCTGAGCGTGTGGCAGGACATGCCGCATGTGTTCCAGCTTTTCGCCGCACGCCTGGATGCCGCCGATGCCGCCATCGCGGAACTCGCGGATTTCATCAATCACCCATTGCGCGCCGCCCGCACCGGCGCCGAGCCCCACCATGAAACAAGCACTTGAGCACATCAAGGTCGTGGACCTCACCCGCGTCCTGGCCGGACCCTGGGCCACGCAGATCCTGGCCGACATGGGCGCCCGGGTCATCAAGATCGAGCGCCCCGGCGCAGGCGACGACCTGCGCGGCTGGGGGCCGCCGTTCCTGAAGAACGCGCACGGCGAGGAAACCACCGATGCCGCCTACTTCCTCAGCACCAACCGAGGCAAGGAGTCGGTGACGCTGGACATCTCCAGCGCCGAAGGCCAGGAAATCGTCCGCCAGCTCGCCAAGGACGCGGACGTGCTGGTCGAGAACTACAAGGTCGGCACGCTGGCGCGCTTCGGCCTGGACTATGAGTCGCTGCGCAAGATCAATCCGCGGCTCGTGTATTGCTCGGTCACCGGATTCGGCCAGACCGGCCCGCACGCCCACCTGCCCGGCTACGACTACATATTCCAGGG
The DNA here is from genome assembly GCF_900636925.1 of Bordetella bronchiseptica. Classification (NCBI taxonomy): domain Bacteria; kingdom Pseudomonadati; phylum Pseudomonadota; class Betaproteobacteria; order Burkholderiales; family Alcaligenaceae; genus Bordetella; species Bordetella bronchiseptica. The sequence continues at coordinate 530,199 of NZ_LR134326.1, read as the reverse complement.
CATGGGCGGACTGATGAGCATCACCGGCTTGCCGGACGCCGAACCCGGCGGCGGCCCGCTCAAGACCGGCATCCCTATCACCGATGTGGTCACGGGCATCTACGCCTCGACGGCGATCCTGGGCGCGCTGGAGCACCGCAACCTCAGCGGCGAAGGACAGGCCATCGACATCTCGCTGCTCGATTGCCTGGTCAACGTCACCGGCTGCGCCGTCATGAACTACTTCCTGTCGGGCAAGATACCGCAGCGGCTGGGCAACACGCACTCCAACATGGTTCCGTACCAGGTGTTCCGTTGCAAGGAAGGCGACGTGATCGTGGCGGTCGGCAACGACACCCAGTTCGTGACGTTCGCCGGATTGATCGGCATGCCGCAGCTGGCCACAGACAGCCGCTTCTCGACCATGGCGCAACGCAGCCGCAACCGCGAAACGCTGATTCCCATCATCGCCCAGGCCATGCAGGCGCGCACCATGCAGGAATGGGTGTCCCTGCTCGAGGCCGCCAACGTGCCGTGCGGGCCCATCAACAATCTGCAGCAGGTGTTCGAGGACGCGCAGGTGCGGCATCGTGGACTCAAGCTGTCGCTGCCGCATGGCTCGGGCGTGGACGCGCCAGGCGTCGCCAGCCCGATCCGCTACTCGGCCACGCCCATCGCCTATGGCAGGGCCGCGCCCTGCCTGGGAGAGCATACGGACGACGTACTGCAATCGGAGCTCGGCATGGCGCCGGCGGCGATCGGCGCGCTGCGCGCGCGCGGCATCGTCTGAGGCCCAGTCTGGCCGTCGCGTGCGCTCCCTCGCGCCGGCAGGTTGCGCATGTCCCGGGCGGTCCGGGGATGTCGTGAGGAGAAAGGCCTACGCGACGCGCAGGCGGTCGTCGCCCGGCTCGTCGCCGGCGTCGCCCGCCCATTGTTCGTAGGCGCTGAGGATGCGCGGCAGCATTTCGCGCACCAGGACGTGCGCCTGGCGCGCCGCGCCGGCCAGATCGCGCTGCGCCAGGGCCGGGACGATGCCGCGGTGGTACTGGTCGGCGGGCGTGGCCGCCAGCGTGCGCCGCACCAGGTTGTAGCGCAGCGGCTCGACCTGCTCGTACAGGCGGCTCAAGGTATCGGCAAGCGGAACGTTGCCGGTAAAGCGCGCGCTGGCCAGGTAGAAGTCGCGCAGCGCGCCGATATAGCCGCGCACGTCGGCATCGGCCTGCGCCTGCGCGATGCGCGCCTCGTGCCGGCGCAGATCATCGAGCAGGGGCGAAAGGTCGGCGGCCTCCGACAATTGCATGATGCTGTAGGCCTCCAGTTCGGCGTACAGCATGTAGACCTGCCGGATTTCAGTCTGGCTGTAGCGGCGGATGCGGAAACCCTTGCGCTGCAGGTGCACCACCAGCCCGCCCCGCTCGAGCAGGCGCAAGGCCTCGCGAATCGGGCTGCGGCTGGTGCCGAAGCGCTGTTCGAGGTCCTGTTCGCGCAGGGGCTGCCCCGGCCTGAAGGTGCCGTCGACGATGAGTTCCCGTATCTGCTCTTTCAGGAAGTACGGGATCGTGGCGGGCGCTTTGACGTCCAATATGAATTCCTTGGCCGCAGGGCGCCGGAGTTTGCAAATATAAGAGAATACTAGATAAACATTGAAACATAAATAGCGCAATCCGGCGCCCTAGATCCGTCCCGCGGGGCCGCGGCCCCGCGGGATCGCGGCCTCAGACCAGCACGCGCTCGATACCGCCCGTGTTGGCGCGGCGCACGTAATCCTCCATCCAGGTTTCACCCAGGATGTGGCGCGCCATCTCGACCACGATGTAGTCGGCGTCCATGCCGGTCTCGCCTTCATAGCGCGACAGGCCTTGCAGGCACGACGGACACGAAGTCAGGACCTTGACGTCGCCGCTGAAGCCGTCGGCGCGCATCGCGGCCTGGCCTTGGTCCAGTTCTTCCTGCTTGCGGAAACGCACCTGGGTCGACACGTCGGGACGGCTCACCGCCAGGGTGCCCGACTCGCCGCAACAGCGGTCGCTCTTCTGGGCGCCCTCGCCCACCAGCGAACGCACGGTCTTCATCGGATCCTGCAGCTTCATGGGGGTGTGGCAGGGGTCGTGGTACATGTAGCGCACGCCCTGCACGCCGTCCAGCTTGATGCCCTTCTCCAGCAGATACTCGTGGATGTCGATCAGGCGGCAGCCGGGGAATATCTTCTCGAATTCATAGCCGGCCAATTGGTCGTAACAGGTGCCGCAGCTGACCACCACCGTCTTGATATCCAGGTAGTTCAGCGTATTGGAGACCCGGTGGAACAGCACCCGGTTGTCGGTGATGATCTGCTCGGCCTTGTCCGTCATGCCGTTGCCGCGCTGCGGATAGCCGCAGCACAGGTAGCCCGGGGGCAGCACGGTCTGCACGCCGGCATGCCACAGCATGGCCTGGGTGGCCAGGCCCACCTGCGAGAACAGCCGCTCCGAGCCGCAGCCCGGGAAGTAGAACACCGCCTCGGTATCGGCCGTGGTCGTCTTGGGGTCGCGGATAATCGGGACGTAGTTGGCGTCCTCGATGTCCAGCAGCTTGCGCGCGGTCTGCTTGGGCAGTCCGCCCGGCATCTTGCGGTTGACGAAGTGCACCACCTGTTCGCGCAGCGGCGCGCGCCCGACCGTGGCCGGCGGATGGGCGGCCTGCTTGCGCGAGACGCTGGCCAGCAGGTCGTGCGCGGCGCGCTGCACCTTGTAGCCCACGCCCACCATGGCCTTGCGCGTCGCATTGATCGCGGCCGGATCCTTGGCGTTCAGGAAGAACATGGCCGCGGCCGTGCCCGGATTGAACGATTTGCGGCCCATGCGGCGCAAAAGCGCGCGCATGTTCATCGACACGTCGCCGAAATCGATGTCCACCGGACAGGGCGTATAGCACTTGTGGCACACCGTGCAGTGGTCCGCCACGTCCTCGAACTCTTCCCAATGCTTCAGGCTGATGCCGCGGCGGGTCTGCTCTTCGTACAGGAAGGCTTCGACCAGCAGCGAGGTGGCGAGGATCTTGTTGCGCGGCGAATACAGCAGGTTGGCGCGCGGCACGTGGGTCGAGCACACCGGCTTGCACTTGCCGCAGCGCAGGCAGTCCTTGACCGAATCGGCGATCGCGCCGATGTCGCTTTGCTGCATGATCAGCGACTCGTGCCCCATCAGGTTGAAGCTGGGCGTCCAGGCATGGCGCAGGTCGGCGCCCGGCATCAGCTTGCCGGCGTTGAAGTGGCCGTTGGGGTCGACGCGCCGCTTGTATTCCTGGAACGGCGCCAGCTCGGCCTCGGTCAGGAACTCGTACTTGGTCAGGCCGATGCCGTGCTCGCCGGAGATCACCCCGTCCAGGTCGCGGGCGATCTGCATGATGCGCTCGACCGCCTGGTTGGCTTCGCGCAGCATGCCGTAGTCGTCCGAGTTGACCGGAATGTTGGTGTGCACGTTGCCATCGCCGGCGTGCATGTGCAGCGCCACGAACACGCGGCTCTTGAGCACGCGGGCGTGGACGGCGACCAGCCCCTCGAGGATCAGCTTGCCGGCGTTGCCCGAGAACACCCCCTGCAGCGCCGGCAGCACTTCGGTCTTCCACGAGATGCGTACCGTATGGTCCTGCACCACGTCGAAGACGCGGGCCTGCGGCTGTGCCTGCACGCGCCCGGCCAGCGCCTCGCGCTGGGCGGCCATGTCCAGGCCGTCGAGCTCGGGCAGCGCCTGGGCCAGCGGCAGGTCCAGGTTGTCCAGCAGCCACTGCCAGCGCCGGCGCGTGCGCGCCAGGTGTTCGATGGCCTGGCGCGTGCGCTCGGCCAGCACCTCGGCGCGCGTCAGCGCGACATCCTCGGCGTCCTCCACCTTGCCCATGGGCAGCGGCTCGGCCAGATAGGCATCCAGTTCGTCGAGCAGGCGCAGCTTGTTGCGCGTAGACAGCTCGATGTTGATGCGTTCGATGTGATCGGTGTACTCGCCCATCCGATCCAGCGGAATCACCACGTCCTCGTTGATCTTGAAGGCGTTGGTGTGGCGGGCGATGGCGGCCGTGCGCGAACGGTCCAGCCAGAATTTCTTGCGCGCCTCGGCGCTGACGGCCACGAAGCCCTCGCCGTGGCGCGTATTGGCCAGGCGCACCACTTCGCTGGCGGCGGTGGCCACGGCATCCTCGTCGTCGCCGACGATGTCGCCGATCAGCACCATCTTGGGCAGCATGCCACGCTTGCTCTTGGTGGCATAGCCCACCGCGCGCAGGTAGCGCTCGTCCAGGTGCTCCAGGCCGGCCAGGATGGCGCCGCGCGCCTTGCCCTCGCCGTCCAGGTAGCCCTTGACCTCGACGATGGACGGGATGGCGTCGCGCGCCTGCCCGAAGAATTCCATGCAGACCGTGCGGGTGTGGCGCGGCATGCGGTGCAGCACCCAGCGCGCCGACGTGATCAGGCCGTCACAGCCTTCCTTCTGCACGCCCGGCAGGCCGGCCAGGAATTTGTCGGTCACGTCCTTGCCCAGGCCGGCCTTGCGGAACTTGCGCCCCTCGATATCCAGGCGCTCGGTGCGCAGCAGCTTCTCGCCGGGCTTGCCGGCGCCGTCGAACCATTTCAGTTCGAAGCTGGCCACGTCGACGTCGTGGATCTTGCCCAGGTTGTGCGCCAGCCGCGTCACTTCCAGCCAGTTGCCGTCCGGATCCACCATGCGCCACCAGGCCAGGTTGTCCAGCGCGGTGCCCCACAGCACGGCCTTCTTGCCGCCCGCGTTCATGGCGATGTTGCCGCCCACGCAGGATGCCTCGGCCGAGGTCGGATCGACGGCGAACACGAAGCCGGCGCGCTCGGCGGCCTCGGCCACCCGCTTGGTGACCACGCCGGCGCCGGCGCGGATCACGGCGGCCGGCTCGGTCATGCCCGGCAGCACACAGGACTCGACCTCGCCCAGGGCCTCGAATTTCTCGGTATTGATGACGGCCGACTTCCAGGTCAGCGGGATCGCGCCGCCCGTGTAGCCCGTGCCGCCGCCGCGCGGCACGATGGTCAGGCCCAGCTCGATACAGGCGCGCACCAGCGCGGCGATCTCGTCCTCGGAGTCGGGCGTGAGCACCACGAACGGGTATTCGACCCGCCAGTCGGTGGCGTCGGTAACGTGCGATACGCGCGACAGGCCGTCGAACTTGATGTTGTCGCGCGCGGTGATGCGGCCCAGCACCCGCTGCGCCTGGCGGCGCAACTGCGCGGTCTGGTCGAACTGGCCCTCGAACGCGGCCACCGCCGAGCGGGCGCGCGCCAGCAGCTCGACCACCTTGGCGTCGCGGCGCGGATCATGGCCGGCCTCGGTCACGGCGGCCGGCTCGCGGCGCTTGTCGATCTCGCCCAGGCGGTGGTGCAGCGCCTCGATCAGCAGCTTGCGCCGCTTGGGGTTGTCGAGCAGGTCGTCCTGCAGGTAGGGATTGCGCCGTACCACCCAGATATCGCCCAGCACCTCGTACAGCATGCGCGCCGAACGGCCGGTGCGGCGCTCGCCGCGCAGGTCGCTGACCAGCTGCCAGGCGTCTTCGCCCAACAGGCGGCTGACGATCTCACGGTCGGAGAACGACGTGTAGTTGTACGGGATTTCGCGCAAACGCGCGCCGGGTGCGGGCGGTATCGCCGCGGTCAGGATTTGGCTGGCGAGGGGGGCGTTCATGGAAGCAACAAGAGGGGCCCTTAAAGAGCCATTTTAAGACATTGGCAACCCAATCTCCCGAATACCCCCACATCTGCGCGCAAAACCGCGCCAGATATGGGTCGGAAGGCAGACGGAGCATTGTTACATATGGAGCTCCGGCAGCGCCCATAGCAGGGCGCCGGTCAGCAGCGCGTAGCGCAGAAACTTGCCGATGGCCATGTAGACCACGCAAGGCCAGAAGCTGAGCCGCAGCCAGCCGGCCACCGCGCACAGCGGGTCGCCCACCGCCGGCAGCCAGGACAGCAGCAGCGCCGGCGGCCCCATCCGGTGCAGCCAGATCCGCGCGCGCGCGTTCCAGCGCCCGCCCAGGCGCGACTGGAAGCCGTCCTGCCGCTCGTGGGGGTGGCGGGCGCGCCAGCGCTCGACGGCGCGGTGCGCCCACAGCCCCATGTAGTAGCTGATGGCCCCGCCGGCCGTATTGCCGACGGTCGCCACCAGCACGGTGGGCCAGAACATATCGGGCGCCAGCTTGACGAATCCGTACACCGCCGCCTCGGACCCCAGCGGCAACAGGGTGGCCGACAGCAGGCTGACGAGGAAAACCGCGCTCAGGCCCACCTTGGGCAGGGCCAGGACAGCGAGCAGCCAATGGACGGCATCGAGCAGGCTTTGTTCCATGATGGCCGGTAGTGTAGGGCCAGTCGGCCCGGATGTCCCTGTGGTAATCTGCCCGACGCCTTTTTTTCCCGCGCCGCCGCCCCGCCATGTCCACCGACTACCTCAAACGCATCCTGACCTCCAAGGTCTACGACGTCGCCGTCGAATCGCCGCTGGAGCGCGCGCCCCTGCTGTCGCAGCGCATCGCGAACAACGTGCTGCTCAAGCGCGAGGACACCCAGGCGGTATTCAGCTTCAAGCTGCGCGGCGCCTACAACAAGATGGCCAACCTGACGCCGGCGGCGCGCAGCCGCGGCGTGATCGCCGCCTCGGCGGGCAATCATGCCCAGGGCGTGGCCCTGGCGGCCACCAGGCTGGGCTGCCGCGCGGTCATCGTCATGCCCACCACCAGCCCGCAGGTCAAGGTCGACGCCGTGCGCCGGCTCGGCGGCGAGGTCGTGCTGGCCGGCGACAGCTTCACCGACGCCTACGAACACGCGCAGCAGCTGGAAAAGCGCGAAAAGCTGACCTTCGTGCATCCCTTCGACGATCCCGACGTGATCGCCGGCCAGGGCACCATCGGCATGGAAATCCTGCGCCAGCATCCGGGCGAGATCGAGGCGATCTTCGTGGCCATCGGCGGCGGCGGCCTGATCGCCGGCGTGGCCGCCTACATCAAGCAGTTGCGGCCGGAAATCAAGATCATCGGCGTGCAGACCGAAGACTCCGACGCCATGGTCCGCAGCGTACGCGCCGGCCGGCGCGTGCAGCTCAGCGATGTCGGCCTGTTCTCGGACGGCACGGCCGTCAAGCTGGTGGGCGCCGAAACGTTCCGGCTGGCGCGCCAGTACGTGGACGACTTCGTGGTGGTCAATACCGACGCGATCTGCGCGGCCATCAAGGACGTGTTCCAGGACACCCGCAGCGTGCTGGAGCCCGCCGGCGCCATGGCGGTGGCCGGCGCCAAGCAGTACGCAGCCGAGCACAAGCTCAAGGGCAAGACCCTGGTGGCGGTGGCATGCGGCGCCAACATGAATTTCGACCGGCTGCGCTTCGTGGCCGAGCGCGCCGAAGTGGGCGAAATGCGCGAGGCGGTGTTCGCCGTCACCATGCCCGAGCAGCGCGGCAGCTTCCGCCGCTTCTGCGAGCTGGTCGGCAACCGCAGCGTCACCGAGTTCAACTACCGCATCTCCGATGCCGAGCGTGCGCACGTCTTCGTGGGCGTGCAGGTCTCCACGCCGGCCGAACCGGAAAAGATCGCCGCCAACTTCCGCCGGCACGGCTTCGACACCCTGGACCTGACGCACGACGAACTGGCCAAGACGCACCTGCGCCACATGGTCGGCGGCCATTCGGCGCTGGCGCGCAACGAACTGCTCTACCGCTTCGAGTTCCCCGAGCGCCCGGGCGCGTTGATGCGCTTTCTCAACGCCATGAACCCCGACTGGAACATCAGCCTGTTCCACTACCGCAACCAGGGCGCCGACTACGGCAACATCCTGATCGGCATCCAGGTTCCGCCCACCGACAAGAAACTGTTCAAGACCTTCGTCGCCGAACTGGGCTACCCGCACTGGAACGAAACGGACAACCCGGCGTACAGGCTGTTCCTGTAGGCCGGGGGGAGGAGGTGCCTGTCCCCGCAGGGACAGGCACCAAAAATTCAGCGGGTGCCTGTCCCCCTGCGGGGACAGGCACCCGAGTATCAGAATCTGTGTCTGATCCCCATCGCCACGGCCGTGTCCTTGGCGTCCCGCTGGAATGCATAGTTCTTGCCGTACGAGGCGTAGGCGTACAGGTTGGTGCGCTTGGTGAAGTCGTACGTGTAGCCCAGGCTGTAGACGTTGAACGTGGCGTCGTCGCCGGTCAACTTGTCGTTGCTGGGCGTGGCGCGTTGCCATGAGCCGAACACCGACGAGCGGCCCAGCGGAACGGTGGCGCCGATCATGTACGAATTGGCGCGAAAACCGTCGGCCAGCATGAACGAACTCAGCTTGTTGAAGCCATCGGGCGTAGTGCCCATGTTCTGGCCCACGAACCAGCCATCGCGCGTCTGGCCGAAAGCCGCGGCCAGCTTGACCACCTCGAAATCGTAAGTGCCGCCGATGGCGTACTGCTGCACCCGCGCATCGGATTTGCCGCCGGCGCGATCGTCGTTGGGGTTGAAGCGATCGTACGTCAGGGCCAGGTTGACCGGTCCGTTCAGGTACTGCAGGCCGGTGGTCAGCACGCGGTTGTTCCCGGCGGTGGCGAAGTTGCTGTCGTCGTCCAGCGTGTCGTCCGCGCTGAACGAATAACCGACGCCGAACTTGAAACCCTCCAGGCTGGGCGTCTGGTACAGCACCATGTTGTCCAGGCGCATGGTGTTGGCGGCGCTGAATGTCGTGCCCATGTTCGCCGAGTTGTAGCTCACCGAGAACGGGTCGATCGAGCCGAAGAACTTCGACGCCAGGTTGGTCTGGCGGCCGAATTCCAGGCGGCCCCACGCATCGCTGTCCAGGCCCACCGTGGCCTGGCGGCCGAACAGGCGGCCGCTTTGCAGCGAGTTGCCGTTGAGCGGGCCGAAGCCGGCCTCCAGGTTGAACACGGCGCGCAGGCCGTCGCCCAGGTCTTCGCTGCCGCGCAGGCCGAAGCGCGAGCCGCTGCTGACGCCTTGCACCGTGCCGATGCGGCTTTGCGACTGGCCCTTGAACTTGACCTGTTCATAACCGAGGCCGGCATCGATGAGGCCATACAGCGTCACCGAGTCGGCAGCCTGCGCGGCACCGGCGAAACCCGTCGCCAGCGCCACGGCCAGTAGTGTTTTTTTCATAGCAGTTCCCTACGGATGGCAAGAAAGACATGCGCCTGGCGCAGCCACGCTGCGCGCGAAGCACTGCCCACAGTGTCCGGCCGGCGCCCGCACGGAGAAACCCCTATTTCGGGGAACACTTTCCCATCAATGGAAGAATGGACGGGCACGGCGGCTGCGGCCGCCAGGTCCGGCACCCTGCCCGCGCGGGCTGGGCGGGACGGCGCGCCTTACTTGGCGGGCGGGTAGTCCAGTTCGCCGAAGGTGACTTCGCCGGCGGCCTTGGCGGCAGCCAGTTCGGCGCGCACCTGTTCGCGCGTCTTGCCGGCGGCGGGCGCGGCGGCGGGAGCGGGATAGTCCAGCTCGCCGAACGTGACCTGTCCGGCGGCCTTGGCCTCTTGCAGTTCGGCCGCGACATCGGCGCGGCTCTTGCCGGCGGCGGGCGCGGCGGCGGGCGGGTAGTCCAGCTCGCCGAACGTCACCTGCCCGGCGGCCTTGGCGGCGGCCAGTTCGGCGCGAACCTGTTCGCGGGTCTTGCCATCGGCGTGGGCGGCGGACATGCCCGCCAGCGTAACGGAAACCATGAGGGCAGTGGCCAGGGCGTGGCGTTTCATCGACTTCTCCAATCTTAAATGTTGTTCAGTGCCGTGGGGGGCAATATGTCAACGCAATGACGACCGGAGAAGTATCAGCGCTTCGAACCTAAGTAAAAACCCTTATTTTGGCGAACTTCATTCCATGAGCGGGATAATGATTAAGCAAGATGTATGTTCCCGCCATTTATCATGGCGGGACTCGCACCGCGCACATGCGGCGGGCGCGCCCACCCGCCGGCGGCATAAGAACAGAGGTCCAAGATGGATATCCAGCTCAACGATATCGCGCTCTTCGTTGAAGTGGCCAAGCGCAAGAATTTCAGCCACGCGGCCGAAGCCCTCAACATCCCCACCTCCACGCTGTCGCGCCGTGTCAGCGAGCTGGAGCGCGGCCTGGGCATGCGCCTGCTCAACCGCAGCACCCGCCGCATCGACCTGACCGAAGCCGGCGCCCTGTATTTCGAGCGCTGCCGCCATATCGTCGAGGAAGCGCGCGTGGCGCACGAGCAATTGCAGGACATGGCCGCCCAGCCCAAGGGGCGGCTGCGCATTTCGCTGCCCACCAGCCTGGCGCAGCTGTTCCTGACCGACGTGATACCGGAGTTCCGTAGCCTGTATCCCGATATCGAATGCGACTTCGACCTCAGCATGCGCCCGGTCGATCCCATCAGCAATCCGTTCGACCTGGTGCTGCGCTTCGGGCAACAGCCCGACTCCAGCCTGGTCGCGCGCCAGATCGTGCTGATGACCCAGCACCTGTACGCCGCCCCGCAATACCTGGCCCTGCATGGCGAACCGCGCGTGCCGGCCGACCTGGGGCATCACGAATGCCTGCGCCCCTCCATGAGCGACGCGTTCTCGTACTGGGTACTGCAATCGGGCGACAAGGTCGAGCGGGTCCAGGTGTCGGGCCGGCTGGCGGCCAACAACATCGGCATGCTGGGCCGGCTGGCCAGCCAGGGCCTGGGCATCACGCCGCTGGTCATGAGCGACAGCATGACACGCGCCATCAGGCAGGCGGGCCTGGTGCGCGTGCTGCCCGATTGGGCGCTGACGCCGATCCCGTTGTTCGCGCTGATGCCCTCGCGCATGGTGCCCGCCAAGACGCGGGCCTTCCTCGATTTCATCCAGCCGCGCCTGAACGCGAGCTGAGGCGGCGCGCGCTCAGTCGCCTTCCTGGTACTGGCACACGGTGTACAGCGGCGTGCCCGTGGCCGTGATCTGGGCCGAGCCGCCCAGGTAAGGCAGGTCGATGATGGCCGCGGCCTCGACCACGTTGGCGCCCAGCCGCTGCAGCAGCTTGATGGCCGCCAGCATGGTGCCGCCGGTGGCGATCAGGTCGTCGACCAGCAGCACGCGCTGGCCGGTGCGCACCGAATCGGTATGCATCTCGACCGCGGCATTGCCATATTCCAGCGAATATTCCTCGGCCACGGTACGGTACGGCAGCTTGCCCTTCTTGCGCACCGGCACGAAGCCGAGGTTCAGTTCGTGCGCCAGCACCGCGCCCACGATGAAGCCGCGCGCATCGACGCCGGCCACCAGGTCGAGGCGCTGGCGCATGTAGCGATAGACGAACAGGTCGATCAGGACGCGGAACGTGCGCGGGTCCTGCAGCACGGGCGTGATGTCGCGAAACGTCACGCCGGGCGTGGGCCAATCGGGGACGCTGCGGATGGTGCGCCGGACCAGTTCGGCGTAATCGGTCTGCATGGTGAACGTCCCTGGAAACAAAAGCAAGGCGAACTATAACCGCGCGCCGATGCTTAGGCCAGTCACATGGGCGCGGCGCGGTGCAGCCGGCCCGCTTGCAGCGTGTACACCGTATCGACCGTACCCGGCGGCAGGCGGGCATGCGTGGCGAGCACCACGGTACGCCCCTGCGTGGCGCGCGCCAGATCCGCCAGCAGCTCGGCCTCGGTGGCCGCGTCCAGGCCCGCGGTGGGCTCGTCGAGCAGGATGGCCGATGCGCCGGTCAGCAACGCGCGCGCCAGGCAAAGGCGGCGCGCCTGGCCGGCCGACAGTCCCGCACCGGTCTCGCCTATCCACGTATCGAGGCCGTGCGGCAAGCCGCGCACCACCTCGCCCAGGCGCGCCGCATCCAGCGCGCGCCACAGCGCCGCGTCGCCGGCCTGCGCGTCGCCGATCAGCAGGTTGGTGCGCACGGTGCCGAGAAACAATGGCGCGTCCTGCGACAGCAAGGCCACGCGGCGATGCAGCTCGGCCTGCGCGCACTCGCGCACATCGCAGCCGGCGTAGCGCACCGCGCCGCGCTGCGGGTCCTCCAGGCGCAGCAGCAGCTGCAGCACGGTCGACTTGCCGGCGCCGCTGGCGCCGACGATGGCCACGCGCTGCCCGGGCGCGACGCGCAGGCTGGCGCCGTCGAGCACCGGATGCGCCGCGGCGTCGGGCACGGGATAGGCAAACGTCACGTCCTCCAGCGCCAGTTCGCCCGCGGGCGGCAAGGCGCGCGGCGCGGCCGGATCACGCAGGTCGGGTTCGCGCGCGGCGATCTCGCCGATGCGCGCGGCGGCGGCGACCGCAGCGCCCAGGCGCGAAACGCCGCGCATGACCGGGCCGGCCACTTCGAAGATGCCGATCGTCGCCAGCAACAAGCCCGCCAGCAAGGGACCGCCCAGCTCGCCCGCGGCCAGGCCGTCCAGCCCGAACCACAGCACGGCCAGCACCGCCGCGCCGGCGGCCAACTGCGCCAGCCACTGCCCGCGCGCGGCGATGCGCACCTGCGCCGCGCGCGCGCGGGCCGACTGCTCGCACGCGTCGGCGAACTGCGCGCGCGCCTGGGCGCCGGCATGCAGGGCCGCGATGTCGGCATGGCCTTCGACCGCATCCAGCGTCGCCGCGCGCAGGGCCGCCGCGCTTTCCTGCACCGCCGCGCCGGGCCGGCGGCCCGCGCGCGCCAGCCACCAGGGCGCCACGGCACAGCACAGCAGCAAGGCCGCGGCCACCACCAGCGCGGCGGCCGGAATCCAGGCCCCCATGACCGCGGTCAGAATGGCGCCGCCCGCCAGCGCCACCGCAACCGGCGCCAGCACGAACAGGAACACCGTATCCAGCGCGTCGACGTCGCTGGTCAGCCGCGCCACCAGATCGCCGCCGCGGTAGCGCGCCAGTTGGCGCGGCGTCAGGCGCACCAGCGAGCGGAATACCGAGGCCCGCAGATCGGCCAGCAGGCGCAGCGTGGCGGCGTGGCCGGCCAGCCGTTCACCGTAGCGCGAGGCGATGCGGATAAACGACAGGCCGCGCACCAGCGACGACGGCACGAACAGATTGAACACCGCGCCCGCGCCGGCCAGCGCCGCCCCGGTCAGGAACCAGCCCGACACCCCGAGCAGGCCCACGCCCGCCGCCACGGTCAGCAGCGACAGCGCCAGGGCCAGCGCCAGCGCGCCTTTGCGGCGCGCGTACAAGCGGAACAGTAGGCGCCACAGGCTCATGCCGGCTGCAACTCCCGCAGGCGGCCCTGCTCCAGCATCCATTGCCGCGGCAGGCGCCGCGCCACCGCGTCGGCATGCGTGGCCAGCAGCAAGGTGCGTCCCTGCGCGAAGGCCAGGACCTCGTCGAGCACGCGCGCCTGTGTCGCCGCATCCAGGTGGGCGGCAGGCTCGTCCAGCAGGATCAGCCCGGGGTCGCGCAGGAACAGGCGCGCCAGCGCCACACGCTGTGCCTGCCCTCCCGACAGGCCATGGCCGCGGCTGCCCAGCGGCGTGTCCAGGCCGCGCGGCAAAGCCTGCGCGAACTCCATGACGCAGGCGCGCCGCGCCGCCTCCTCGACCAGCGCTGCACTGGCGCCAGGCCGCGCCAGGCGAATGTTGTCGGCGATCGAACCGGCGTACAGATAAGGCCGTTGACCGATCAGCACCACGCGTTCGCGCAGCGCGGCTTCGTCCCAGTCGGCCAACGGCACGCCGTCCAGCGCGATGGCGCCGGCGCCGTCGCGCAAGCGCGCCAGCAACTCCAGCAAGGTCGTCTTGCCGGCGCCGCTGGCGCCGCGCAATGCGACGTGCGCGCCGGCGTCCAGCTGCAGGGCGGCTTCGCGCAGCACCGGCGCGCGGCGGCCCGGCTGCGTCACGGTCAGGCCGTTCGCGGCCAGGCGCGCCGCGCCGCGCGCCAAGGCCGGCGCCGGGGCCGGCGGCGCGGGCTCAACCCCGGGCGAGGGCAGGCCGTCGAAGGTGCGCGCGATCTGCGCCACCGCGGCGCGCGCGGCCGCCCGGTCGTGGTAATGAGCGGCGAACTGGCGCAACGGCCCATATACCTCGGGGGCCAGCAACAGGCAGAAGAACCCGCCCTGCAAGGTCAGCACCGATGCCCGCACATCGAGAAAGCCCAGGTAGGTCAGGCCGATGTAGACCGCCACGCCGGCCACGCCCAGCGCCGCGAAGAACTCCAGCACGGCCGAGGACAGGAAAGCGATGCGCAGCACCGCCATCGTGCGCTGGCGCAGGGCGTCGCTGGCCGCCACGACCGACTGCGCCTCGGCCTCGGCGCGGCCATACAGCTTCAGCGTGGCCAGGCCGCGCAAGCGGTCGGCGAAGAAACCCGACAGCCGCGCAAACGCCTGCAGGTGGCGGCGGCTGGCCGCTTCCGCCCCCCACCCCACCAGCGCCATGAACAGGGGGATCAGCGGCGCGGTCACCAGCAGCAGCAGGCCGGCGATCACATCGACCGGCAGCACCACGACCGCGAAGGCGACCGGCAGCACCGCCGCCGCGCCCATGGCGGGCAGGTACTTGGCGAAGAAGGCGTCCAGCGCCTCGACCTGCTCGACCATGGCGCTGGCCAGTTCGCCCGAGGCGCGCTGGCGCGACCATTGAGGGCCCAGGGCCAGCAAGCGCGCGAACAACGCCTCGCGCACCTGGCGCTTGATGCGCTCGGCCGCCGCGGCGCCGGCGCGCTCGCCCAGCCAGGCCAGCGCGGCGCGCGCCAGCATGAGGGCCGCGATCGCGACAATGGAGGTGGCCAGCTCGGCGCGTGCCGCGCCCTGCACGATGGCCTGGTCCAGCACGCGGGCCAGCAGCCAGGCCTGGATGACCAACAGCACGCCGCCGATCAGCGGCGCGGCGCCGGCAACCGCCAGCGGCGCGCGCGCCGCGCGCGCCCGCATCGCCAGCCAGCGCGAATGCTCGCGAGGCGGTTTGTTCAGCGCGGCGGCGGGATCATGCTCGATACCGGAAGCGCCGCTCACTCGTCAGCCGGCTTCTTGTAGGGATCGTGCGCATGGCCTTCGCGCAACTCGAACCACATCGCATTCAGGATGCCGAACGCACACGCCAGGCTCAGGCCAAGAATCCACGAGAAAAACCACATGACTGGCTCCTGATCAGTACGAGTTGGGCGTGCCGTCCACCGAGTCTTCGGTGACCTTGCCGCGCATGACGCGATATACCCAGGCCGTGTAGACCGTGATGATCGGCAGGAAGAACGCCACCGCCAGCAGCATGATCCACAGCGTCAGCAGGCTGGACGACCCGTCCCAGACCGTCAGCCCGGCACCGGGCCGGCTCGACGACGGCATGATGAACGGAAACAGCGCGAAGCCGACCGTGAGGATGATGCCGGCGATCGACACTGACGAAGCGAGAAATGCGAGTACGTTGGCGCGCGCGCTGAGCAGCACGAAGGCAAGCAGCGCACCGCCCACGCCCAGCGCCGGGGCGATCCAGGTCAGCGGCCATTTCTCGTAGTTGGCCATCCAGCCGCCGGCCTGCAACTCCACGGTCTTGAGCATGGGGTTGGACGGCGCATGCATGTCCACCGCGCTGGTGATCACGTGCCCGTCCAGGCCATAGGCCACCCAGAAACCGCCCGCCACGAACAGCGCGGCCGTGACCAGCGCCGCCAGGCGGCCCCAGTTGCGCGCCCGCGAGGACACCGGGTCATGCGTGCGCCAGGCCAGCAGCACGCCGCCATGCATCACCATCATCGCCACGCTGACCAGGCCGGCCAGCAGCGCGAAAGGCTTGAAGAGCTGGTAGAAGTGGCCTTCGTATTCGGGCCGCAGCGTCGCCGCGTCGAAGCCGAACGGCACGCCGAGGATGATATTGCCCATCGCCACGCCGAACACCAGCGCGGCCACCACGCCGCAGAAGCACAGCACCGCGTCCCAGCGGCTGCGCCAGCGCGTGCCCTCCATCTTGCTGCGGTACTTGAAGCCCACCGGCCTCAGGATCAGGGCGATGAGGACCAGCATCATGGCCAGGTAAAAACCCGAGAACGAGGCCGCATACAGCAGCGGCCAGGCCGCGAAGATCGCCCCGCCGGCGGTGATCAGCCAGACCTGGTTGCCTTCCCATACCGGGCCGACCACGTTGAGCACCACGCGCCGCTCGACATCGGTCTTGGCGACCAGCGGCAGGAGCGCCGCCACGCCCAGGTCGAAACCGTCCATCACGGCGAAGCCGATCAGCAGCGCGCCCAGCAACAGCCACCAGAGCACGCGCAGGGTGGCGTAGTCGAAAGGAATCAAGCTATCCATGTGCGTTCTCCCCCATCAATACGCATCGACGGCCGCCTGGACCGGATCGGCGCGCCGGCCGGCCGGCTCGCTCGCCTCGCCTTTCGGCCCGGCCTTGACGGCATGCAGCATCACCTTGACGCCGATCACCAGCAGCACCGTATAGAGCACCAGGAAGATGGCCAGGCTGATCGCCAGGTCGGTGATGGTCAGGCCGGATGCCGCATAGTAGGTCGGCAGCACGCCCTCGATCACCCAGGGCTGGCGGCCATACTCGGCCACGAACCAGCCGCTCTCGATCGCCACCCATGGCAGCGGCAGGCTCCACAACGCCACCTTGAGCAGGCCGGGCCGGCTGTCCAGGCGCCCGCGCGAAGCCAGCCAGAACGCCACGCCGAAGAACAGGATCAGGTAGAAGCCCACCGCCACCATGACGCGGAACGCCCAGAACAGCGGCGCCACGTTCGGCACCGTGTCGAGCGCCGCCTGCGCGATCTGTTCGTCGGTGGCCTTGGACAGGTCGGGCTGGTAGCGCTTGACCAGCAGGGCGTAGCCCAGATCCGGCCAGGTGCGCTCGAACAGCATGCGCGCGTCGACATCCTTGGGATTGGCGCGAACGCGCTGCAGCGCCTCGTAGGCGGTAATGCCCTCGCGGATGCGCACCTCCGCGCGCCGCACCAGGTCGTCGATGCCCAGCAGCGGCGTGGTCAGCGAACGCGTACCGATCAGCCCCATGACGTACGGAATGGAAATCGCGAACTCGTTCCTGCGCTCTTCCTGGTTGGGAATGGCGATCAGGTTGAACGAGGCCGGCGCCGGCTCGGTATGCCACATGGCCTCGATGGCCGCGATCTTCATTTTCTGGTGTTCGGTGGTGAGATAACCGCTTTCGTCGCCCAGCACCACCACCGACAGCGCCGAAGCCAGGCCGAAGCTGGCCGCCACCGCCATCGAACGCTTGGCCAGGTCGATGTGGCGGCCCTTGAGCAGGTACCAGGCGCTGATCGACATCACGAACATCGCGCCCGCCACGTAGCCGGCGCTGACCGTATGCACGAACTTGGCCTGCGCCACCGGGTTGAGCAGCACGGCGGCGAAGTCGGTCATTTCCATGCGCATGGTGTCCGGATTGAACATCGCGCCCACCGGGTTCTGCATCCAGCCGTTGGCGATCAGGATCCAGAGCGCCGAGAAGTTGGTGCCGAACGCCACCAGCCAGGTCACCACCAGGTGGCCGACCTTGGAAAGGCGGTTCCAGCCGAAGAAGAACAGGCCGACGAAGGTGGCCTCGAGGAAGAACGCCATCAGCCCCTCGAGCGCCAGCGGCGCGCCGAAGATATCGCCGACGTAGTGGCTGTAGTAGGACCAGTTCATGCCGAACTGGAATTCCATGACCACGCCGGTGGCCACGCCCAGGGCGAAGTTGATGCCGAACAGCGTGCCCCAGAACATCGTCATCCGCTTCCAGATCTGGCGGCCGGTCATGACGTACACGCTTTCCATGATGGCCAGGATGAACGACAGGCCGAGCGTGAGGGGAACGAACAGGAAGTGGTACAGCGCGGTCGCGGCAAACTGGAATCGCGACAGGTTGACGACATCGAGGTCAATCATGGAGACGCTCCCAGACGGTAGACCGGCCCGGACAGCCGACATGGCCTCCCGGCTCGCTCGCAGGCCATGATAAGGGCGTTACGTGCAACTTCATAGGGATGATCCTCAACAAACAACAGCCAGATTCAATCCTTGCCGCGCAGCTTGCCGGCAAAACCCAGCACTTTCTGCACTTTTGAACCGAGTTTCATGAGATTTTGCAGCGTTTCGGGCGGCAGGCGCTGCACCTCGTCGAACCATCCCGTGGACAGCTCGATCAGCTCCAGCATCTCGTGCATGCGCTGCTGGGCATAGGCTTGCGCCTCGTCGGCCGGCCGCTCCAGCAAGGTGTCGCGCAACAGCGTAAGGGTGGGATCGATTTCGCGCTTGCGCTTCTCTTCCATCAGGATGCGGAAAATTTCCCAAACATCCTTGGGCGTCTCGAAATAATCGCGCCGGTCGCCGACCTGGTGCATCAGCTTGACCAGCCGCCACGACTGCAGCTCCTTCAGGCCCATGCTGACGTTGGAACGCGAAAAGCCCAGCGCCTCGGCGATGTCGTCGGCGTGCAGGGCCTTGGGCGACAGGAACAGCAGGGCATAGATCTGCCCCACGGTGCGGTTCACGCCCCAGCGGCTACCCATTTCGCCAAAATGCAGCACGAACCGTTCGGTTTGGGGAGAAAGCGCCACGACAATATTTGTTACGTTGATTTCAGAAATTCCTGAAATTATCGAACGTCGTGAAAAAAAAGACAAGGCGTCGGCGCCTTGCCGACCCGGCGCGCAAATGAAAACGCCCCCTGACGGGGGCGCTTGCCCGCGCTGGCTGTGTTCAGGCGCCGGCGCGCACGCGCACGGCCTGCGACACGCGCGCCGCCTTGGCCCGGGCCTGGTCGACGTCGTCGGCCACGGCCAGCCCCACGCCCATGCGGCGCTTGGCGAAAGACTCGGGCTTGCCGAACAGGCGGATGTCCGTGCCGGGCTCGGCCAATGCCTGCGCCACGCCCTCGAAGGCCACGCCACGGGCCTCCACGCCGCCGTAGATGACGCTGCTTGCGCCCGGCTGGCGCAGGCGCGTATCGACCGGCAGGCCCAGCAGCGCGCGCGCGTGCAGCTCGAATTCGTTCTGCACCTGGGAAATCAGGGTGACCATGCCGGTGTCGTGCGGACGCGGGCTGACTTCGGAGAACCAGACCTGGTCGCCGGCCACGAACAGCTCCACCCCGAATATGCCCAGGCCGCCCAGGTCGCCGGTCACGGCCAGGGCGATCTCGCGCGAGCGCTGCAGCGCGGCCGGCGACATGGGATGGGGCTGCCAGCTCTCGACATAGTCGCCATCGACCTGGCGATGCCCGATGGGCTCGCAGAACTGCGTCACGATCTGCCCGTCGGCGCCGCGGGCGCGCACCGTCAGCAGGGTGATCTCGTAGTCGAACTCGATGAAACCCTCGACGATCACGCGTCCGGCGCCCACGCGCCCGCCCTCCTGGGCGTAGCGCCACGCGGCGGCGATGTCATCGGCCGAGCGGATGATCGACTGGCCCTTGCCCGAGGAGGACATGACCGGCTTGATCACGCACGGATAGCCGATGCCGCCGTCGATGGCCTCGCGCAGCGCCTGCTCGGTATCGACGAAGCGGTAGGGCGAGGTGGGCAGGCCCAGGGTCTCGGCGGCCAGCCGGCGGATGCCTTCGCGGTTCATGGTCAGGTGGGCGGCGCGGGCGGTGGGCGTGACGCGCACGGCGCCTTCGTCCTCCAGCGCGACCAGCAGGTCGGTGGCAATGGCCTCGATTTCGGGCACGACCACATGCGGGCGCTCCTGCTCGATGACCTGCCGCAGCGCCTGCGGATCGGTCATGGAGACCACGTGGGCGCGATGCGCCACCTGGTGGCCCGGCGCGTCGGCATAGCGGTCGACCGCGATGACCTCCACCCCCAGGCGCTGCAGGGCGATCACCACCTCCTTGCCAAGCTCGCCTGCGCCCAGCAACATGACGCGGGTAGCCGTTGGAGACAGCGGGGTGCCGAGAACCGGCGCGGGAAAGGTGGACATGACGACGGACCTGCCTGAAAAGAAAAAGGGCGCAAAAAGGAGCCGCCAGCATGCCATAGGGGCCCGGACCCGGCAACTTGGCGCACTGCGATTAAAATCCGCTCCATGAGCGCTCATCCCGACCCCACGCCCGAGGCCATTCTCGCCTCGGCACGCCGCACGCTGCAGACCGAGGCGCAAGCCATTGCCGACCTCGCCGCCCGGCTCGACGACAGCTTCGTGCAGGTCGTCGGCATGCTGCTGGCCTGCCGCGGCCGTGTCGTGGTCAGCGGCATAGGCAAGACCGGGCACATTGCCCGCAAGCTGGCCGCCACCCTGGCCTCCACCGGCACGCCGGCCTTTTTCGTGCACGCCGCCGAAGCCATCCACGGCGACCTGGGGATGGTCACCCGCGACGATGTCCTGATCGCGATTTCCTATTCCGGCACCGGACAGGAGCTGCTGACCATTCTGCCGGTGGTGCGCCGCATGGGCGCGGGACTGATCGCCATTACCGGCAACGCCGAATCCGAGCTGGCCCGCCTGGCCGACGTGCACCTGGACGCCAGCGTGTCCCAGGAGGCCTGCCCGCTGAATCTGGCGCCCACCGCCAGCACCACGGCGGCGCTGGCCCTGGGCGACGCCCTGGCGGTCGCCTGCCTGGAGGCGCGCGGCTTCGGCCGCGAGGATTTCGCGCGTTCCCACCCCGGCGGCGCCCTGGGCCGCCGCCTGCTCACCCACGTGCGCGACGTGATGCGGCACGGACCCGCGCTGCCCATCGTCGCCGAAGACGCCCCCCTGCCCCGCGCGCTCGAGGAAATCTCGGCCAAGGGCATGGGCATGACGGCGGTCGTCGACGCACAGCGCAAGCCCGTGGGCATCTTCACCGACGGCGACCTGCGCCGCCTGATCGAGCGCGTCGGCGATATCCGCAGCCTGACGGTAGCCGACGGCATGACCCGGGCTCCGCGTACCATCGGGCCCGACGCGCTGGCCGCCGAGGCCGCCCAGCAAATGGACGACCGCCGCCTCAACCAGATGCTGGTGGTGGACACCGCCGGCGTGCTGATCGGCGCCCTGCATACTCACGACTTGATGGCAGCCAAAGTAGTATGACCAAGAACTCTCCTGTTTCCGTGCCGCACCCCGCCGAAGCCCTGGTGCTCGCCCGCATCCCCGCCTCGGTGCGCGAACGCGCCGCCGCGGTGCGCCTGATGGTTTTCGACGTCGACGGCGTGCTGACCGATGGCGGCCTGTACTATGGCGAGCACGGCGAAATGTTCAAGCGTTTCCATGCGCTGGACGGCCATGGCCTGCGGCTGCTGATGGAAGGCGGCCTGAAAGTCGCCCTGATCACCGGCCGCTCCGGTCCCATCGCCGACCGGCGCGCCGCCGAGCTGGGCATCGCCGAAGTCCTGCAAGGCGTGCGCGACAAGGGCGGCGCCCTGAGTGAACTTGCCCAGCGCGTGGGCGTCCAACTCAACCAGACCGGCTATATGGGCGACGACATCATCGACCTGCCTGCCATGCAGCGCGCCGGCTTCGCCGCCAGCGTCGCCAATGCGCCGGGCTACGTGGCGCAAGCCGCCCACTGGGTATCCAGCCAGCCGGGCGGCCAGGGCGCGGTGCGCGAATGCTGCGACCTGCTGCTTGCCGCCCAGGGCCGCCTGGGCACCTTCCTGGGCACGCCGGCCCTGCTCGGGCCTGGCGCCATCCAGTAACCGTTATCAGGCATGAAAGAACGCTTTCCCTCGCTGATCGCCTTGTTCCTGCTGCTGGCGCTGGTCGTCGGCACGTGGTGGGCGGCCGACTATGCGCAACGCGCCGTCCAGGTCGATCCGCCGCGCCGGCTGACGCACGAGATGGACTCGTGGGCGCGCAATTTCGTGATGCTGCGCACCGACGTCCAGGGCCGCCCGATCAACCGCCTGGAAGGCGTCTATGTCGAGCACTTCCCCGACGACGACTCCTACCACGTGACCACGCCGCGCGCCATCGGCCAACAGGCCGGCAACCCGATCACCATCGGGGTATCGAAAACCGCCATCATGGAACAGGGCGGCCAGCGCATCGTCATGAACGGCGACGCGCACGTGCACCGGCAGCCCGACGCCCGCAACGAGACGCTGGACGTACGCAGCCAGCAGCTGATCCTGCTGCCCGACGACGACGTGGTGTTCACCGACTTGCCCGCCCAGGTCAACAAGGGCAACTCCCGCATGAACGGCACCGGCATGCATTACAACAACAAGACCCGGCAATTGCGCGTGTCGGCGGCTGCCGACGTCGAAATTGCAGGAACCGAGGGGCGCAAGCGGCAATCCACCGAGACGCCCGCCAACTCCAACCAGAACAAACCATGACCCACCTGAGGCTTTCCCTTGCCCCGCTGCGGTTGTGCAGCATCCTGCTGCTGGCCGCTGCCGGCGCTGCGCAGGCGCAGGCGCAATCCGGCCAGGCCGCGCCGGCCGAAGAGCCGAGCACGCTGATCCTCTCGGACACGCTGCACTACGACGACATCAAGCGCCAGAGCATCTTCACGGGCAACGTCATCCTCACGCGCGGGCTGATGACGCTGACCTCGGACAAGCTGGAAGTCAACGAGGACGCGGCGGGCAACCAGTTCGGGGTCGCCACGGCCGACAAGGGCAAGATCGTCACCATCCGCCAGGACCGTCCCGAGACCTTCGAGCTGATCGAGGGCAAGGGCCTGCGCGCCGAATACGAAAGCAGCAAGAGCCAGTTCGACCTGATCGGCCAGGCCATCGTCACCCGCTACATCTGCGGCAAACCGTTCGACACGATTCGCGGCGACCGGGTGCGCTACAACGAGAAGACCGGCATCTACCAGGCGCAGGGCGGCCCGAACTCATCGGCCGCAGGCGGGCGCGTACGCTCGCTGGCCGAGCCGCGCGCCAAGGCCGACGCCGCGATCGCGGAATGCCGCGCCAAGAAGCAAGCGCCCAAGAAGCCGCAGTGAACCGCGCCTCCCTCTCCTATCACGTTGCACGATGACCGACTCCCACGCCACTCTGTCCACCGCCACCGCTGCCGGCGCCGCCGCCGGCAGCCTGCGCGCCACCGGGCTGCGCAAGACCTACAACGGCCGCACCGTGGTGCAGGATGTCTCGCTGTCGGTGGTCAGCGGCGAAGTGGTGGGCCTGCTCGGGCCCAACGGCGCGGGCAAGACCACCAGCTTCTACATGATCGTCGGCCTGGTTCCGGCCGACTCCGGGCGCATCGAGATCGACGGCTCGAACATCACGTCCATGCCCATCCACAAGCGGGCGCGCATGGGCCTGTCGTACCTGCCCCAGGACGCCTCGGTGTTCCGCCGTCTGACGGTGGAGCAGAACATCCGCGCCGTGCTGGAGCTGCAGCTCGGCCCCAACGGCAAGCCGCTGCCCGAGGCCAGGATCCGCGACAACCTCGAAGCCCTGCTGGAAGAACTGCAGATCGGCCATATCCGCGCCAACACCGCCATTTCGCTGTCCGGCGGCGAACGTCGCCGGGTCGAGATCGCGCGCGCCCTGGCCACCAGCCCGCGCTTCATCCTGCTTGACGAACCCTTCGCCGGGGTCGACCCGATCGCCGTGATCGAGATCCAGCGCATCGTGCGCTTCCTGAAGGGCCGCGGCATCGGCGTGCTGATCACCGACCACAACGTGCGCGAAACCCTGGGCATCTGCGACCGCGCCTACATCATCAGCGAAGGCAAGGTCCTCACCGATGGGCACCCCGACGAGATCGTCGGCGACCCGGCCGTGCGCCGCGTCTATCTGGGCGAGCATTTCCGCATGTAAGCGGGGGCTGCGCCGCGTCCTCTCGGGGAAAGCCCTAAGCCCTGCGCGCGCCCCTCTGGGGCCGCCATCAAACGTACACGATCTTGCGCTAGCGCAACTTGTATTGGCCAATAGAGTCTATACACTAGTACTCAAGGATCCCGCACGCGGATCCACCTGCCCTACAGGAGGACGCCCCCCCATTTACCCGCGCTCATGCGCACCCTTTTTTCTCTTTTCGGAAGGAGAGCAGACTATGAACCTGAGCATCTGCGGTCGTCACCTCGACGTCACCCCGGCAATCCGGGAATATGTCATGAACAAGCTGGCGCGAGTGCTGCGGCATTTCGATCATGTTATCGATACCCAGGTCATGCTTTCGGTAGAGCCCCTGCGGCACAAGGCCGAAATCACCATGCGTCTGCGCGGCAAGGATATCCATTGCGAAGCCGTCGACGAGAACCTCTATGCAGCCATCGATCTACTGGTCGACAAAATAGACCGTCAGGTCATCAAGCACAAAGACAAGGTTCAGAGCCACTCCGCCGAGTCCGCAAAGCGACAAGCCGCTGCGCTGGCCGCGCAGCAACCGTAGTCCCGCGCCTTGCGAACGCTCGTAGCGTGAGCCTGCCCCCATCGTGATCCGGACCACCGGATCCGTTATCGCGACCGATGTCCCAGGAAGTACTCCGCGGGACATCGGCAAGCAAACTCCCCCACCTGTCCCTCAATTGGCCTTCGTCATGCCGCGTTGCATGCATGCGTCCGCCCTCCCATAATTGCCCGGTTCGGACTATGCTTGCGCAGTCCCGGCAGGGCAGGAAAGGCAACGATTTTTTGCACTGCGACATATAACCATATAATGACCCGCATGAATCACTTGTCGCGCATCCTACCCGCCGGCAATGTCGTGCTCGACATGCTCGCCACGAGCAAGAAACGGGCGTTCGAACAGGCCGGCCTACTTTTTGAAAACCATCACGGATTGGCCCGCTCGGTCGTGTTCGATAGCCTGTTCTCGCGTGAGCGGCTGGGCTCGACAGCGCTGGGCCAGGGCGTCGCCGTGCCGCATGGCCGGGTCAAGGGCCTGGACCAGGCGCTGGCCGCGTTCATCCGCCTGGCCCAGCCCATCCCCTTCGACGCGCCCGACGGCCAGCCGGTCTCCATGCTGCTCTGTCTGCTCGTTCCCGAAGCCGCCACGCAACAGCACCTGGACATCCTGGCCGAACTGGCTCAGCTCATGTCCAACAAGCCGCTGCGCGAAGCGCTGGCCAGCGAAACCGACCCGGCCGCGGTGCACCGCATGCTGACCACCGGCCAACTCTGACGCCACGCGAAACTTGCCATGCTTACGGTCCAGGAACTGGTCGACGACAACGCCGACAAAATCCCCTTCAGCTGGATCGCCGGCCATGACGCCGCCGACCGGGCCATCCCCGACGACGGCATGGCCGCCGCCGACCTGGTAGGCCACCTGAACCTGATCCACCCGTCCCGCATCCAGGTGTTCGGCCAGGAAGAACTGGCGTACTACACGCGCTTCGACCTGCGCCGCCGCATGCACCACATGGACGAGCTGCTGATCGGCGGCGTGCCGGCCATCCTGCTGGCAGACGGCCTGACGCCGCCGCAAGACCTGATCGACCAATGCGCGCAGCACCAGGTACCGCTGCTGTCCACGCCCGTGGCGGCCGCCCAGCTGATCGACCTGCTGCGCATCTACCTGGGCAAGAAACTGGCGCCCACCACGACCGTGCACGGCGTCTTCCTCGACGTGCTGGGCCTGGGCGTGCTGATCACCGGCGAATCGGGCCTGGGCAAGAGCGAACTGGCGCTGGAACTGATCTCGCGCGGCCACGGCCTGGTGGCCGACGACGCGGTCGAACTCTCGCGCACCGCCCCCGGCGTGATCGAGGGCCATTGCCCGCAACTGCTGCAGAACCTGCTGGAAGTGCGCGGCCTGGGCCTGCTCGATATCCGCACCATCTTCGGCGAGACCTCGGTGCGCCGCAAGATGCGCCTGAAACTGATCGTGCACCTGGTGCGGGCGACCGCGCAGGACAAGTTCGAGCGCCTGCCGCTGCAGGACATCACCCAGGACATGCTCGGCCTGCCGATCCGCAAAGTCATGCTGCAAGTGGCCGCCGGCCGCAATCTCGCCGTACTGGTCGAAGCCGCCGTACGCAATACCATCCTCAAGCTGCGCGGCATCGACACGCTGGGCGAATTCATGGAACGCCAGGCCATGGCGATCCTGCAAAGCAGCAAGTAACACCACGGTGCCAGTCCCCGCAAGGGGGACAGGCACCGCAAATCTCCATGTGCCTGTCCCCCTTGCGGGGACTGGCACCCAGCCCAGGGCATCGAGCCCCGCCCTACCGCCCCGCTCCGCTCTCCCGCGTGCGTTTCACGTCCAGCGGCGTGACCGCGCCGGCCTGGTTGCCCCAGCTGTTGCGCACGTACGAAACCAGCATGGCGATGTCGTTGTCCGGCAGCGCCTGCGCGAACGGCGGCATGCCATGCGGGCGCGGGTTGGCCGCGGTCGCTGGCGCGAAGCCGCCATCGAGCACCATGCGTATCACGTTGGCCGGTTCGGCAGCGATGACGCTCGGGTTGCCGGCCAGCGCGGGCCAGGCGGGGAAGCTGCCCTTGCCGTCGGCCTGGTGGCACTGCGCGCAATGCTGGCCGTACAGCTTGCCGCCCAGCTCCATCACCGTCGCGGACGGGGCGCCGCGCCTGGCGGGCGGCGGCGCCGCCGCCGGCAAGGACTTGAGGTAGGTGCCGATGGCCAGCGCGTCGTCGCCGCTGAGATACTGCGTGCTGCCCAGCACCACTTCGGCCATGGGGCCGGCCACGGTCGAGTGCGGCGCGATGCCGGTCGTCAGCAGCGCGGCGATGTCCTGCGCGCTCCAGTCGCCCAGGCCGGTGCCCGGCTGGCCGGTCAGCGGCGGCGCGTACCAGCCCAGCCCGTCGATCATGCCTCCGCCCAGCGCCTCGGCGGCGCGGGTGGCCCCCAGGCTGTTGCGCGGCGTATGGCAGGCCGCGCAGTGGCCCAGCCCTTCGGTCAGGTAGCGCCCGCGATTCCACTGCAACGACTGTCCGGGATCGGCCTGCGGCCCGCCCGGCTCGAAATACAGCGCCCGCCACGCCGCCAGCAGCAGGCGCTGGTCGTACGGCGACGCCAGCTCGTGCGGGCGACTGGCCTGGCGCACCGGCTCGACCGTGCGCAGGAAGGCGTACAGCGCATCGGCGTCGGCGCGCGTCATGCGGGTGTATTCGGTGTACGGAAAGGCCGGGTACAGCAGCCGTCCGCCGGGGCCTTTGCCATTGTGCAATGCCTGCCAGAAGTCGTCGGCGCTCCAGCCGCCGATGCCGGTTTCGGCGTCGGGCGTGATGTTCGGTCCATACAGGGTGCCGAACGGCGTGGGAATGGGCGTGCCGCCCGCGTAGGCCTGTCCGCCGCGCGCGGTGTGGCAGGCCATGCAATTGCCGGCCCGCGCCAGGTAGCGCCCTTGCTCGACCAGCTCGTCGGCCGATCCGGTGGCCGGCGCGGCTTGCGGGCCGGCGGGCACGTGGTCGCGGGTGCCCAGCCAATACAGGGTGGCGACGGCGGCCAGCAGGGCCAGGATGGCGACGACGAGGACGCGCTTGATGATCTTCATGGCCGCCTCCTCAATGCCCCGCCTGGCTGCCGCACTCCAGCGGCAGCGTCAGCGAGCCGGCCGGTTGCGGCGTGTACGGATGTCCCACCGGCTGGCCAGCCAGCCAGGCCGACACCGCGCCGATATCCTCGGGCGTCAGCTTGAGCGAGACCTGCGCCATGCAGTCGGGCTCGGCGGCGCGCCGCAGGCCGTTCTGCCAGCTGCCGATCTGCGCCACGAGGTAATCGCGCGGCAGGCCGAGCAGGCCCGGGATGGCCGGCGCGACGCCGGCCAGCGATGCGCCATGGCAGGACGCACAGGAAGGGATCGCGCGGGCCGGGTCGCCCTCGCGCACCAGCAAGCGGCCGCGCTCGACCAGGGCGGCCGAGGCTTCGACGCGCGCCGGCGGCGGATAGGGCACGTCCTGGCCGGCGAAGTATGCCGCCATCTCGCGCAGATACGCATCGGGCAGGCCGTTGAGCAGATGCGCCATGGGCGGATACTGGCGCCGGGCATCGCGAAAATTCAGCAACTGGTGGTACAGATAATCCTGCGGCTTGCCCGCCAGGCGCGGATAGTAGCCGTCGGGGCCGGCGCGGCCCTGTTCGCCATGGCAGGCCGTACAGGCGGCGACCCGGGCGGCCATGGTGTCGGGCCGCAGCGCGGCCTCGCCCTGGGCCACGGCCTGGGACATCGCCAGCATGCCCGCGGCTGCGGCCAGCACGCCACACGCGGCGCGCCAGGCTCGCATTGCAATACGCAAATCGGATTTGAAGGCTAACATCGGACTGTCGAAGTTGACGCGGGCCCGGCCCGCCGGAACGTCGGCCGCTTGGCCGACTGCCAGGATACCCGCCTGCCCGCCATCGGGACAGGCGCAGATCCGGCAGCCGAGACCATAGCAGATGCCGGCCGGCGCGCACGGGCGATCGAATTCCATGCCACAATCACAGCCATGTTGAGAGTCGTCCTTATTACCGGCATTTCCGGCTCCGGCAAGTCGGTCGCCCTGCGCCTGCTCGAAGATGCGGGGTTCACCTGCATCGACAACCTGCCGGTGCGCTTTCTGGCCGAATTCATCGCCAATGCCCGCGATGACGCCATGGAACGGGTCGCCGTCGCCATCGACGTGCGCTCACCCGGCGAGCTGGCCGAACTGCCCGATGTCATCACCGCCTCGCGCGCCATGGGCACCAGCCTGAGCGTGATCTTCCTCGACGCCAACACCGACACGCTGGTGCAGCGCTATTCCGAGTCGCGGCGCCGCCACCCGCTGACCGACCGCCTGGCGCGCGGCGGCAAGACCCCGTCGCTGGCCGAGTGCATCGCGCTGGAACGCGAGCTGATGGCGCCGCTGCGCGACCAGGAACACGTCATCGACACCTCGGATCTCACGCCGGGCCAGTTGCGCGCCTGGATCCGCGACCTGATCCAGGCCGACCGGCCGCCGCTGGTGCTGACTTTCGAATCGTTCGCCTACAAGCGCGGCGTGCCCAGCGACGCGGACCTGATGTTCGACGTGCGCTGCCTGCCCAACCCCTACTACGACCGCACCCTGCGCCCCCTGACCGGCCGCGACGAACCGGTGGCCACCTGGCTGGGCGGCTTCGATATCGTGACCCAGATGATCGACGATATCGCCGCGTTCATCCGCCGCTGGCTGCCCCAGTACACGCAGGACACGCGCAACTACCTCACCGTCGCCATCGGCTGCACGGGCGGGCAGCACCGCTCGGTATACGTGGTCGAGCAACTGGCGCGGCGCTTCTCCGACCACGACCCGCTGCTGGTGCGCCACCGCACCCAACTGCCCGACGACCCCGCATGATCCGTTCGCGTCCGCTTGCCCTCCTGTCGACACTGCTGCTGGCGCTGGCCATCGCAGGCTGCTCCACGCCAGGCAAGAAACGCGGCGGCTACTACAAGGACGACGGCCCCGACGCCAACCCGCCGTCCAACCTCGACAACGTGCCCGACGCGACGCCGCGCCTCGAACCGCTGGCCAGCGGCCCGAACCGGCCCTATGTGGTGTTCGGCAAGCGCTATGTGCCCGACACCAGCGAACGCCCGTTTCGCCAGCAGGGCCTGGCCTCCTGGTACGGCAAGAAGTTCCATGGCAACTCGACCTCCAACGGCGAGTCGTACGACATGTACGCCATGACGGCGGCGCATCCGACGATGCCGATTCCCAGCTACGCGCGCGTCACCAGCAAGATCAACGGGCGCACGGTCATCGTGCGGGTCAATGACCGCGGACCGTTCCACAGCGACCGCATCATGGACCTGTCCTATGTGGCGGCCCACAAGCTGGGCATCATCGGCCCGGGCAGCGGGCCCGTCACGGTCGAGCGCATCCTGCCTGCCGAGATCCTCGCCATGAATGGCGGCGCGGCGGCGCCACGGCCCGGGCCCGCCTCGGCCACCGGACCGCTGCCCGTTGCCGCGCCCAGCGCGGCCGCCGCCGTCGAGCTGCACCCCGCGACCCAGCTCGCCTCGAACGCGCCGACGCCGCCGCGCCCGGCCACGGGCGCGGGCAGCGGCATCTACCTGCAACTGGGCGCCTTCAGCCAGCCGGCCAACGCCGAATCGCTGGTCAGCCGCATCAACGGGCAACTGGATCCGGCCAGCGGCATTCCGCCGGCGGTGGTCGAGCAGGCCAACAACCTGTATCGCGTACGCATCGGCCCCTACGCCACGCGCGAAGCGGCGCTGGGCGCGGTGCAGCCGGTGGCCGACCGCACCGGCATCCTGCCCAGCCTCAGCGCCACGCCCTAGGCCGCGCCGAAAGGCAGTTCCATCTGCGTGGTGGAAACCCGGCGCGCACGGGCGGCGCGGCTCAGGTAGCGGTGTCCCTCGTGGGCCAGCAGCGCCTGCTTGCGCGGCAGCCCGCCGCCAAACCCCGTCAGCGATGTGTCATGGCCGATGATGCGGTGGCAGGGGATCAGGATGGAAATCGGATTCCTGCCCACCGCGCCGGCCACGGCGCGGGCCGCCTTGGGCCGGCCGACGCGCCGCGCCAGCTCGCCATAGCTGATGGTCGCGCCGAAAGGCAGTTCCAGCAGCGCCTGCCAGACCTGGCGCTGGAATGGCGTGCCCTCGGGCTGCATGTCCACCTCGAAAGCGCGCCGCCGGCCCGCGAACCATTGCTCCAGCTCGGCGGCCGCCTGCCGCAACGCCGGGTGCGCGGCGTCCGGCGTCCAACCCGCGGCGGCAGGGCAATCGCGCTGGTCGACGAACCAGGCGCCGCACAGCGCCTGCCCGCGCGCGGCCAGCCGCATCGGCCCCAGCGGCGTATCGGTGTCGCAATAGAGGATATCCGTGGCCTGTTCGCTGGGCGGATTCATGGCTGCTCCTTGCGCGCCAGCGCCCGTGCATACAGCACATCGCGCGCCAGGCCGGTCACCTTGGCGGCCACCCGCGCGGCATCGCGCACCGACAGCGACTCCAGCAGCGCGTCGAGCAGCGCATCGGTACGCGGGTCGGCCGGATCGGCCTCGTCGTCCTGGGCGCCCGGCGCCTGGTGCACGATCAGCACGAATTCGCCCTGGCCGCGGTGCGCGTCGGCGGCCAGCCAGTCCGCCGCCTCGCCCAGCGGCATCGTGGCGATTTCCTCGAAGCGCTTGGTCAGCTCGCGGGCCACGGTCAACAGCCGGGCCGGGCCGCCGGCCTCGCGCAGGTCGGCCAGCGTGGCGGCCAGCCGATGCGGCGACTCGAACATCACCACCGGCGCCGGCAGCGCGCACCACTGGCGCAGCCAGCGCTGGCGCGCCACCGCCTTGGCGGGCGGGAAGCCGGCGAACGCGAACGCCGGATTCTCGTCCGAGGTCGCTCCGCTGCCCATCAGCGCCGCAATCACGGCGCTGGGGCCGGGCACCGGCACCACGGCGTAGCCCGCCTCGCGCACCGCGCGCACGATGCGCGCGCCCGGATCGCTGACCGCCGGCGCGCCGGCGTCGGACACCAGCGCCACGCGCTGGCCCTGGGCCAACCGTTCGCAGATCGCCTGGGCAGCGCTGGCCTCGTTGTGGCGGTGCGCCGCCATCAGCGGCGTGCTCACGCCCCAGGCGTCCAGCAGCGTGCGGCTGGCGCGCGTATCTTCGGCCGCGATCACGTCGGCGCGCACCAGCGCCTGCCACGCGCGCAGGCCCAGGTCGCCGAGGTTGCCGATGGGCGTGGCGATCACGTACAAGGTGGCCGCCGGCCAGTGCTGCGCGGCCACCCGGTCGGCCACCCGGCTCCAGGCGTCGCCCGGGGTCGGCGATAGGACATCTTGATTCATTGCATGGTGCTGCGACGGTGAAAACTGTGCCAGTGTAGCCCTGCACCGCCCCTCGCGACGACCGCCATGACCGACACCGCCACCCACCTGGCCTTCGCCCGCGCCGCCCAGGCCCAGCGCCGCCTGCATCGCCGTCCGCCGGCCTCGCCGCGCGCAAGCCCCGGCGCCCGCGACGGCGGCTCGCCCACGCAGCGCCGCGGACAGGCTTACGAAAGCGCCGCCCTGCGCTGGCTGGCAAGGCAGGGCCTGCGGCCGCTGGCGCGCAACCTGCGCTGCCGCGCCGGCGAAATCGACCTCGCCATGCGCGACGGCGAAGTACTGGTACTGGTCGAAGTGCGGGCGCGCGCCCACGCCGGCTACGGCGGCGCGGCGGCCAGCATCGGCGCGTCCAAGCAGGGCCGCCTGGCGCGCGCGGCGGCCTTGCTGCTGCCCGTGCTGCTGCGCCGCTACTGGCCCGGCGCGCCGCCGCCGGTGCGCTTCGACGTCGTGGCCTTCGAGGCCGGCCGGCCGCACTGGCTGCGCGGCGCCTTCTGGCTGGCCGAGCATGCCCCCGCGCAGGGGCGCCGCGGGCAGGATGCGCAGGGCTGGCGCGTGAGATAATGCGCGCCATGGATATGACCTCTCGCATGACGTCGCACTTTCGCGATGCGATGGCGCTCTGCGAACAAAGCGCGGACGCGCTGGCCGCCCCCCTGGCAGCCGCGGTAGACCTGCTTTTCGCAGCCCTGGCCAACAACGGCAGGATTCTGGCATGCGGCAACGGCGGCTCGGCCGCCGATGCCCAGCATTTCATCGCCGAACTGGTGGGCCGCTTCGAGCGCGAACGCCTGCCCCTGGCCGGCATCGCCCTCAATACCGACACCTCCATCATGACGGCGGTGGGCAACGACTACGGATTCGACGAGATCTTCGAGCGGCAGGTCCATGCGCTGGGCCAGCCCGGCGACGTGCTGGTGGCGATCTCGACCAGCGGCAATTCGCCCAATGTGGTGCGCGCCATGGAAACCGCGCGCGAACGCGAAATGCATGTCATCGCGCTGACCGGCAAGGGCGGCGGGGTCATGGGGGAACTCATCACCCCGCACGACGTCCATCTCTGTGTGCCGCACGATCGCACCATGCGTATCCAGGAAGTCCATATCATCTTGCTGCACGCCCTGTGCGACGGCATAGACGCCCTTCTACTAGGAGACACCGAATGATGCCCGACGCCAAAACCGCCGCCCGTCCCCTGCTGCTGGCCGCCGCCCTCTCGGCCGCGGCGCTCACGCTGTCGGCCTGCGCCCCGCTGGTCATCGGCGGCGCGGCAGCCACCACCGCGGTCGTCGTCACCGACCGGCGCACCTCCGGCGTCCAGCTCGAAGACCAGAACATCGCCTTCAAGGCCGAAAGCCAGATCGCGCAGAAGCTGGGCAACACCGCCCGCGTCAATGCCATGGTGTACGGCGGCCACGTGCTGCTGACGGGCGACGCCCCGACCGAAGAGGCCAAGGCGCAGGCCACCGCCATCGCCCAGTCGATCGAGAACGTCAAGGCGGTCACCAACCAGCTGACGGTCGGCCCGGCGGCCGATTTCAGCACCCGCTCCAACGACACCTGGCTGACCTCGAAGGTCAAGACGGCCCTGATCAACACCAAGTACGTGCCTTCCGGCACCATTTCGGTGACGACCTCGCGCGGCGTGGTCTACCTGATGGGCAAGGTCACCCAGGCCGAGGGCGACTACGCCGCCAACGCGGCCGCGGGCGTGGGCGGCGTGGCCCGGGTCGTCAAGCTGTTCGAGACCATCAGCCGCGAAGAGGCCATCCGCCTGTCGGGTTCGGGAACCAAATCCGGCGAGGGCTCGTCTGATGGTACGGCCGCGCAGAAGGCGCCGATCGAATCCGGCGCCGCACCGGCGGGCAGCGGTAGCAACGGCGTCGAAGCCATACCCATCAAATGAAGAAAATCGCGCTTGTCCTGATCATTGCGGTGGCCGCCGGCATTGGCGGCTGGTTCATGTGGCGTCCGGCCCAGACCGCGCCGGATGTCGCCTTCACCACGCTCGAAGGCCAGAAAATCACCATGCAGGACCTGCGCGGCAAGGTCGTGCTGGTGAAGTTCTGGGCCACCAGTTGCGTCACCTGCGTCAAGCAGATGCCCGACAACATCGCCAACTACAACCAGTACCACCCGCAAGGCTACGAGACCATCGCGGTCGCGATGAACTACGACCCGCCCAATTACGTGCTGAACTTCGCGCAAACGCGCAAGCTGCCGTTCCCCGTGGCGCTGGACACCAGCGGCGAGCTGGCCCAGGCGTTCGGCAACGTCCGCCTCACGCCCACGGCCTTCCTCATCGACAAGCAAGGCCAGATCATCAAGCGCTACCTGGGCGAGTACGACAAGGCCGAATTCCAGGCCACGGTGCAAAAGGCGCTGGCAGGGTAAGCGGCGGGGCCGGGTACTGGTGCCTGTCCCCGCGGGGACAGATACCGTCTTGGCCGTCAAGCGTTCTGGCGTATGACGGGGTGCCTGTCCCCGCGGGGACAGGCACCCAGAATTCCGCGGGTGCCAGTCCCCATGCAGGGACAGGCACCCAAAGGATCAGAAGGCCGGGACGACCGCGCCCTTGTACTTCTCGATGATGAACTTGCGCACCGCTTCCGAATGCAGGGCGTTGACCAGCTTCTTCACCGCCGGGGCGTCCTTGTTGTCGGGACGGGCGGCCACCAGGTTGGCGTAGGGCGAGTCGGCGCCTTCGATGAACAGGGCGTCGCGCGTGGGCACCAGGCCCGCTTCCAGCGCGTAGTTGGTGTTGATCAGCGCGAGGTCCAGGTCATCGAGCGAACGCGGCAGCATGGCGGCTTCCAGTTCGCGGAACTTCAGCTTCTTGGGGTTCTCGGCGATGTCGATCGGGGTGGCGACGATGTTGGACGGGTCCTTCAGCTTGAGCAGCCCCTGCTTCTGCAGCAGCAGCAAGGCGCGCCCGCTGTTGGAGGGATCGTTCGGGATGGCGATGGTGGCGCCGTCCTTGAGCTCAGCCAAACTCTTGATTTTCTTCGAATAACCGCCAAAGGGCTCGACATGGACCAGGCCCACCGACACGAGGTTGGTCTTGCGGTCCTTGTTGAAGGTGTCCAGGTACGGCTGGTGCTGGAAGAAATTGGCGTCGAGCTGCTTGTCGGCCAGCTGCAGGTTGGGCTGGACGTAGTCGGTGAACACCTTGATGTCCAGCTCCACGCCTTCCTTGGCCAGGGCCGGCTTGACGACCTCGAGGATCTCGGCGTGCGGCACCTGGGTGGCGCCAACGACCAGTTTTTCCGCCTGGGCGGCGCCGCCGGCCAGCAGGAAGGCCGACGCCAGCAGGGCCGACCGGACAAAGTTCATACGCATATGTAGCCTCTTGATGGGTGGTTCGCGGGCCTCGGCCCCGGCCGGATGCCGGCCTGGCGCGCGGAAAATGGCGCCGCCGTTGCAAAAACGCCCCCAAATGTACCTGAATGAAGGCTATTTGTCGGGCATATGGACATGGGTTGGCCGCATAAGGCCGCAGCGAATACTACAATCGGCCGTAGGCTTGGCGCTGCCCTCCGTGGCCCGGCGCCTGGCTGTCCTTTCATCCTACTTTTATATTCAGTCCGTATATTTGTTGCCATGACCGACACCCCCGACCCTGCCGCCGTCCTGTCTCCCGCTGTCAAAGCGGCCGTGCTGTCCGAAGCCCTGCCGTATATCCGACGATTCCACGGCAAGACCATCGTGGTGAAGTACGGCGGCAACGCGATGACGGAAGAACGGTTGCAGCGCAGCTTCGCCCACGACGTGGTGCTGCTCAAGCTGGTCGGCCTGAACCCGGTGGTGGTGCACGGCGGCGGACCGCAGATCGACGACGCGCTGCGCCGCATCGGCAAGCAGGGCACCTTCGTGCAAGGCATGCGGGTGACCGACGCCGAAACCATGGAAGTGGTCGAATGGGTGCTGGGCGGACAGGTCCAGCAGGACATCGTCATGATGATCAACGAGGTCGGCGGCAAGGCCGTCGGCCTGACCGGCAAGGATGGCATGCTCATCCAGGCCACCAAGAAGCTGATGGTCAACAAGGACGACCCCAGCCAGCCGCTGGATATCGGGTTCGTCGGCGACATCACGCGCGTCGAGCCGGCGGTGGTCAAGGCGCTGCAGGATGACCAGTTCATCCCGGTGATCTCCCCGATCGGCTACGGCGAGGACGGCACCGCGTACAACATCAACGCCGACGTGGTCGCCGGCAAGATGGCCGAGGTGCTGGGCGCCGAGAAGCTGCTGATGATGACCAACACGCCGGGCGTGCTGGACAAGGGCGGCAAGCTGCTGCGCAGCCTGTCGGCCCAGACCATCGATGAACTGTTCGCCGACGGCACGATCTCGGGCGGCATGCTGCCCAAGATCTCGTCGTCGCTGGACGCGGCCAAGAATGGCGTGAATTCGGTGCACATCGTCGACGGCCGCGTGCCGCACTGCCTGCTGCTGGAAATCCTCACCGACCAGGGCGTGGGCACGATGATCAGCTCGCATTGATGCAGGCGCGCCGGTATCTGCTGCGGCCGGCGGCGCGCCTGCGCCGCTCGCGCCGCATCGCCACGGCCGCGCCCGAGCGCCTGTGGCTGTTCGACCTCGACAACACGCTGCACGACACCTCGCACGCCATCTTCCCGCTCATCGACCGCGGCATGACCGAGGCGGTGGCCGAGACGCTGGCCGTGGACGAAGCCACCGCCAACCGGCTGCGCGCCGAGTACTGGCGGCGCTATGGCGCCACCGTCATCGGCCTGGTGCGCCATCATGGCGTGGACGCCGACGCGTTCCTGCATCGCAGCCACAACTTCGAGGTCGCGCCGCTGGTGCGCGCCGAAACCGCCCTGGCCGACAAGCTGCGCCGGCTGCCGGGCCGCAAGGTGCTGCTGACCAACGCGCCGCTGCACTATGCCCGCGCGGTGCTGCGCCACCTGGGGCTGCTGCGGCAATTCGACAGCATATGGGCCATCGAACAGATGCGCATGCATGGCCAGTTCCGGCCCAAGCCATCGGATGCCTTGCTGCGCTACGTGCTGGCGCGCGAGGGCGTGCCGGCGGCGCGCGCCGTGCTGATCGAAGACACGCTGGACAACCTGCGCAGCGCGCGGCGCGTCGGCCTGCGCACCGTGCACGTATTCCATCCGGGAACCCCGTTCGCCCGCGGCCATCGCCAACGCCCTGGCTATGTGGACTTGCGGGTAAACTCGGTCAGTGATTTGCTGTTGCGTCGTCGCCCGCTGCGCGGCTGACGACGGGTTCCCTACTCCACCTCCTGTCAGCCTGCCCCTAGGCCCTTCCATGGCGAGCAAACCCGGCGAGAGAAAGACCCAGATCCTGCATACGCTTGCGGAGATGCTCGAACAACCGCACGCCGCACGCATCACCACCTCGGCCCTGGCCGCGCGCATGCAGGTGTCCGAGGCCGCCCTGTACCGCCATTTCGCCAGCAAGGCGCAGATGTTCGAAGGGCTGATCGAGTTCATCGAAACCAGCATCTTCACGGTGGTCAACCAGATCGCCGTCTCCGAGCCCTATGGCATGGGCCAGGCGCGCAAGACCGTCGCCATGCTGCTGGCGTTCGCCGAGCGCAATCGCGGCATCACCCGCGTACTGACCGGCGACGCGCTGGTGACCGAGGACAACCGGCTGCAGGAGCGCATCAACCACATCAACGACCGCATCGAGGCCTCGCTCAAGCAGTGCCTGCGGGTGGCGGTGTCCGACGGCGCGCTGCCGGCCGACGCCAATATCGCGGCCCATGCCAGCCTGCTGACGCACCTGGTGCTGGGCCGCTGGCTGCGCTATGCGCAAAGCGGCTGGCGCGTCGCCCCCACAACCCACCTGGAGGAACATCTGCGGCTGGCGCTGGGCTGAGTCGCGGCTTACACGGCGTTCGGCGCAATCGCGCGGTGACGCCGGCCATGGCCCGAGGCGTACTGGCTTGCCGCGGGCAGAGGGCGGCCAGCATAATGCCAACGCCCCTTCGCCACAAGCGCAACAAAACGTTGCCTTGATGCACATCAATACGGGTTTTCCGCAGTTCTGTCACGATTGTTGCGTAAATCTGACCTCAACCGGAGAAGCAAATGACTGCGCCAGCCGCTGTCCCTGCCCCGCAATCCCCCCCGAAAGTCAAGATACCGATAGGTCTGATCGCCGGCATCATCGCCATGGTGGTGGTGCTGCTGCTGCCGCTGCCGGCCGAGCTGCCGCCGGCCGGCCACCGCATGCTTGCCATCCTGGCCTTCGCGGTGGTGGTGTGGATCACGGAGGCCGTCTCGTACGAAGCCAGCGCCATCATGATCACCACCCTGATGGCGTTCCTGCTGGGCACGGCGCCCAACGTCAAGAATCCCGACGTGCTCTATGGCACGTCGGCCGCCATCAGCATGGCGCTGACCGGATTCTCCAACTCGGCGCTGGCGCTGGTCACCGGCGCCCTGTTCATCGCCGCCGCCATGACCTTCACCGGGCTGGACAAGCGCATCGCCCTGGTGACGCTGGCCCGGGTGGGCACCAGCACGCGGCGCATCCTGCTCGGCGCCATCGCGGTCACCATTGTGCTCAGCCTGGTCGTGCCCAGCGCCACCGCGCGTAGCGCCGCCGTCGTGCCCATCATGCTGGGCGTGATCGCCGCCTTCGGCGTGGACAAGCGCTCCAACATCGCCGCCGGCATCATGATCATCGTGGCCCAGGCCACCAGCATCTGGAACGTCGGCATCCAGACCGCCGCCGCGCAGAACCTGCTGACCGTCGGCTTCATGGACAAGATGCTGGGCGAACGCGTGGCGTGGTCCGACTGGCTGATCGCCGGCGTGCCCTGGTCGTTGCTGATGTCCGCGGTGCTGATCTTCGTGGTGCTCAGGCTGCTGCCGCCCGAAAGCGATGCCATCGCCGGCGGCAAGGAGGCCGTCGAAGCCTCGCTGCGCGAACTCGGCCCCATGACCTCGGCGCAAAAACGCCTGATGCTGGTCTCGATCATGCTGCTGCTGTTCTGGTCCACCGAGGGCAAGTTGCACAAGTTCGACACGACCTCCACCACCTACTTCGGCCTGGTGCTGCTGATGCTGCCGCGCTTTGGCGTCATGACCTGGAAAGACGTGCAGACGCGCATTCCGTGGGGCACGGTGATCGTGTTCGGCGTGGGCATCAGCCTGGGCACGGCCCTGCTGACCACCCAGGCCGGCCAATGGCTGGGCGCCCAGGTCGTGGCGCATACCGGCCTGGACCATCTCGGCCCGCTCGGCATCTTCGCCATCCTGTCGGCCTTCCTGATCCTCATCCACCTCGGCTTTGCCAGCGCCACCGCGCTGACCTCGGCGATGCTGCCCATCCTCATCGCGGTGCTGCAGACGCTGCCGGGCGATTTCAACCGCCTGGGCATGACCATGCTGCTCGGCTTCGTGGTGAGCTACGGTTTCATCCTGCCGATCAACGCGCCGCAGAACATGGTGGCCCTGGGCACCGAAACCTTCACCGCCAAGCAGTTCGCCAAGGTCGGCATCGTGCTGACCATCGTGGGCTACCTGCTCATGCTGCTGATGAGCGTCACGTACTGGCGCTGGCTGGGCTGGATGTAAGGAGCGCGCCATGAAACTCTCGATTGCCCAGGCCATCGCGTTCGGCCAGCGCCTGCTGGCCGCCCAGGGGGTGCCGGACGACATCGCCCGCGACGTCGCCGAGCACCTGGTCGAGTCGGACCGCGTCGGCTACACCAGCCACGGCCTGTCCATCCTGCCCAATTACCGCCGCGTGCTGGCCGAAGGCTTCGTCAAGGCCGACGGCCGCGCCAGGCTGCTCAACGACCGCGGCGCCATGCTGGCCTTCGACGGCGACAACGGCTTCGGCCAGCACGTCGGCAAGGCGGTCATGCAGCAGGCCATCGAGCGGGCCCGCCAGTACGGCCAGTGCATCGTCACGCTGCGCCGCACGCACCACCTGGGGCGCATGGGCTACTACGGCGAAATGGCCGCCGAAGCCGGACTGATCCTGCTGGCGTTCACCAACGTCGTCAACCGCCCGCCCACGGTGGCGCCTTACGGCGGCGCGCAGGCCTGCCTGACCACCAACCCGCTGTGCTTCGCCGGCCCGCTGCCGGGCGGCCGCCCGCCCTTCCTGGTGGACATGGCCACCAGCTCGATCGCGGTCAACAAGGCGCGCGTGCTGGCGGCCAGGGGCGAGCCGGCCCCCGACGGCGCGCTGATCGACGCGCAGGGCAACCCGACCAACGACCCGAACGCGCTGTTCGCCGACCCGCCCGGCGCGCTGCTGCCGTTCGGCGGCCACAAGGGCTACGCCATGGGCCTGGTCGCCGAGCTGCTGGCGGGCGTGCTGTCGGGCGGCGGCACCATCCAGCCGGAACATCCCCGCAATGGCGTGGCGACCAACAACATGTTCGCCATCCTGCTGGACCCGCAAGTGGATTTCAACGCCGATTGGCGCACCCAGGAAGTCGGCGCCTTCATCGACTACCTGCATGCGTGTCCGCCGCAACCCGGCGTGGACCGCGTGCAGTATCCGGGCGAATACGAGGCGATGAACCGCGCGCGCCATGCCGAGGCCATCGAGTTCGAAGGCGCCATCTGGGACAGCCTGGCCAAGCTGGCGCAGGACCTGGGCGCGGCCGACGCCCTGCCGCGCGCCTGAAGCCGCCCCTTCCCCGGCCGCCGCCTCAGGCCGGCGCGGGGCGGCGGCGGCTGATGCTCATGAGGATGCCGCAGGCAATGCCCATGGTCAGCAAGGCGGTGCCGCCATAGCTCATGAAAGGCAGCGGCACCCCCACCACCGGCAGGATGCCGGTCACCATGCCGACGTTCACGAACACGTAGATGAACATCATCATCGTGATGGCGCCGGCCAGCAGGCGGCCGAACTGCGACGAGGCCCGCGAGGCGATCGCCAGGCCGCGCGCCATGAACAGGCCGTACAGCACCAGCAGCGCCACTCCGCCATACAGGCCGAACTCCTCGGCGTACACGGCGAAGATGAAGTCGGTGGTGCGCTCGGGGATGAAGTCCAGGTGTGTCTGCGTGCCCTGCATGTAGCCCTTGCCGTACAGGCCGCCCGACCCCACCGCGATCATGGACTGGATCGTATGGAAGCCCTTGCCCAGCGGATCCGAGCTGGGATTGAGCAGGGTGCAGACGCGGTGCTTCTGGTAGTCGTGCAGCACCACCCAGTCGACCTCCGGCTCGCACAGCTGGTCTTCGTAGTAGATCAGCGTGCCGATGGCGATGATGCCGGCCAGCAGGCAGGGCACCAGCAGCTTGAACGACAGGCCCGCGAAATAGATGACGAAGAATCCCGCGCCGAACACCAGCAGCGCGGTGCCCAGGTCGGGCTGCAGCACGATCAGGACGAACGGCGCGGCCAGCATCGCGGCGGCCACGAAGAAGTCGCGGATCCGCACTGCCCCGTCGTGGCGCTGGAAGTACCAGGCCAGCATCATGGGCACGGCGATCTTCATCATCTCGGACGGCTGGATGCGCGTGACGCCCAGGTTGAGCCAGCGCGTCGCGCCCTTGCTGGTCTCGCCGAAGAACTCCACTCCCAGCAGCAGGATCACGCCCAGCACATAGAAGGGCAACGCCAGCTTCATCAGCGTATTGGGCGGCACCAGCGCCATCGCCCACATGGCCGCGAAGGCGATCAGGAAATTGCGCGACTGCTCGGCGAAGCGCCAATCGGTGCTGCCTACCGCCGAATGCATGACGGTCAGCCCCAACAGGGTGAACAGGATCAGTATCAGCAGCAGCGGCCAGTCGAAAGCGGTGAACACGCGCAGCAGGATCAGGCCCAGGCGTTTCATTGGCGGCGCTCCTGCATGGGGCCATCGGTGGCGCCCAGTTCCAGGGCGGCGGCCTCGGGCTCGGCGGCGACCGGCTTGGCGCCGGCCCGCACCACCGACGGCGCGTCGGCCCGGCCGAGCCAATTATCGAACAGGGTGCGCGCGATGGGCGCCGCGGCGCTGGCCCCCCAGCCGGCGTTCTCCACGATCAGGGCCACGGCGATGCGCGGCTGCTCGACCGGCGCGAACCCCATGAACAAGGCGTGGTCCCGCAAGCGCTCGTCGATGGCGCTGGCGCGATACTGGCCGCCGCGCAGGCTGAACACCTGCGCGGTGCCGGTCTTGCCGGCGGCCTGGTAGGGCGCGCCGGCGAAGGCGCGCCGCGCCGTGCCGGCGCGCACCACGTCCGCCATGGCGCGCTTGATCACGTCGACGTTCTCCTGCTTGAGCGGGATGCGGTAGTCGGGCGCAATCTCGGTCGGGTTGACCGAGCCCGAGCGCGAGTCGCGAATCGCGTGCACCAGGTGCGGACGCCGATACAGGCCGCTGTTGGCCAGGGTCGAGGTGGCCTGCGCCAATTGCAGCAGCGTGAACGAGTTGTAGCCCTGCCCGACCGCCACGGAAATCGTTTCGCCGGCATACCAGCGCTGGCGATCGCGATCCTTGTAGGCCTTGCGCTTCCATTCGGTGGACGGCAGCACCCCGGCCTTCTCGCCCTCCAGGTCGATGCCGGTGATCTGTCCGAAACCGAACTGCTTGGAAAAATCGTGCAGCGCGTTCACGCCGATCTCGGGGCCGAGCGAATAGAAATAGGTATCGGACGACACCACGATGGCGCGGTGCATGTCCGTCATGCCATAGGCGGCGCCGCCGGCGTTGCGGAATTTCTGGCCGCCGAACTCGAAATAGCCCGGATCGGGCATGCGGTCGGTGGCGCGCCGCTTGCCCAGCTCCAGCGCGGCCAGGGCCACGAACGGCTTGTAGGTCGAGCCGATGGGATAGGTGCCGTACAGCGGCCGGTTGATCAGCGGATGGTCGGGCGACTCGTTCAGGCGGCGCCAATTCTCGACGTCGATGCCGTCGACGAACAGGTTGGGATCGAACGAGGGTTGCGAAACGAACGCCAGGACTTCGCCGGTATCGGGATCGAGCGCCACCAGCGCGCCGCGCCGCCCCTCGAAGGCCTGTTCCGCCAGCTTCTGCAGCTCCAGGTCGATCGACAGCATGATGTCCGAGCCCGGCACCGGGTCGATGCGGCGCAAGGTGCGCATGGGGCGTCCGCCGGCCGTGACCTCGACCTCTTCCAGGCCGGTGCGGCCATGCAGGGCGGCTTCCCAGGTTTTCTCGATGCCCTTCTTGCCGATGACGTCGGTGCCGCGGTAGTTGCCCAGCTGGCCGGCCTTGTCCAGCTCTTCGATGTCGTTCTCGGCGATCCGGCCGATGAAGCCGACCACGTGCGCCGCGGCCTCGCCCTGCGGATATTCGCGCACCCAGCGCGCACGCAGCTCGACGCCCGGGAACTCGAACGAATGCGCCGAGAACCAGGCGGCCTCGGTGTCGTTGAGGTTGTTGCGCAGCTGCAGGCTGGCATAGCGGCTGGATTCGCCCACCCGGCGCTTGAAGCGGCGTTGGTCGGACGGGCTGATGTACACGACCCGCGCCAGGCGATCGAACAGCTGGTCCAGGTTGCCGGCCTGGGCCGGCACGACCTCCAGGGTATAGGTGCGATAGTTGCGCGCCAGGACTTCGCCGTTGCGGTCCAGGATCTCGCCTCGCCGCGGCGGGATGGGCACGACGGCGATACGGTTCCTGTCCGCCCGCTCGGAAAACCCCTCGTAGCGGTCGACCTGCAGGTACCAGAACCGGCCCGCCAGCACGCCGAAGCAGGCCAGCGCGAACAGGCCGCCCACCCAGGCGCGCAGGCGAAAGCGCTGCTTCTGCTGCTGGCCGGTTTTCTTGAATTCGAACATGCGTCCGCCCGGATCAGACGGCGGAAGATTCGACGTCGTCGTAGCGTCGCTGCGGCATGTGCAGCACCCAGCCGGCCAGCGGCCAGATGGCGACGGTCAGGCCGACGCTCACGGCCCATTGCCAGCCCGGCCACTTGCCCGCCAGCCAGGCCAGGATGATCTGCGTGACCAGTTGGGCCAGGAAGAACACGGGCAGCATGTGCATGGCCTGGCTCCAGAGGTCGAAGCGCTGCAGGCGGCGATGCAGCGCGATCGCCCCGTAGGCCGTCAAGGTGTAGGACAGCGCATGGCCGCCCAGCAGGCCGGCGTCGTGGACGTCGAGCAGCAGCCCGAACACGAAGGCCGTCAGCAGGCCGACGCGGCGCGGTTCGTGCACGCACCAGAATGC
This sequence comes from Bordetella bronchiseptica, assembly GCF_900636925.1. Lineage (NCBI taxonomy): Bacteria > Pseudomonadati > Pseudomonadota > Betaproteobacteria > Burkholderiales > Alcaligenaceae > Bordetella > Bordetella bronchiseptica. Next base: position 486,534 of record NZ_LR134326.1, on the reverse strand, counting down.
GATGACCAGCACCAGCACGTCGGGCGAGCCCGGCCATTGCCGCCAGGGCAGCAGCGACAGCAGCCAGACCAGCAGCACCGTGCCCCACACGAAGACGCCATGCGCGGGGCGCGCCAGGCGTTCGGGCTCGACGTTGCTGGGCGTACCCAGCTTGCGTCGAGCCGGGACGGAAACCTTAGTCCGCTCCATCGACATCGGCCTCCTGGCGGTTGGATTCGGCCTGGTCCACATCGACCTGCAGGACCAGGAAATGGCGGTAGCGCTCGGGATGCGCCAATGGCTCGCCCAGGGCGCGCGCGAAACCCGAAGCGGTGTCGCGTTCGACCGAGGCGACCTTGGCCACCGGCAGCCCGGCCGGGAACAGGCCGCCCACGCCGCTGGTGACTATGGTATCGCCGACCTTGATGTCGGCGTTGGCCGCCAGGTAGCGCACCTCGATCACGCCGGGGGTGTTGGCGCCGAAGGCGATCAGCCGCAGGCCGTTGCGCAGCACCTGCACCGGGATGGACACGCGCTCGTCGGTGACCAGGGCGGCTTCGGCGGTCATGGGGGTGACGCGCACGATCTGGCCGACCACGCCGCCCTCGTCGATGACCGGCATGCCGGGCGCCAGGCCCGATTTGGCGCCCTTGTTGAAAACCAGGCGCTGGTGAAAGGCGTTGGGCGGCTCGTACAGCACTTCGACCACCACCGCAGACTGCGCCACCGTGTCGGTCACGCCCAGCAGACGCCGCAGCTGGGCATTCTCGGCGGCCAGCTGCGCCGCGTGCGTGGCCACCTGGGCCAGCTCGATGCGCTGGCGCTGCAAGGCTTCGTTCTCGCTGCGGATGAGGCTGGCGGCGTTGATCCATTCGTCGACCTGCTGCACCAGGTCGCGCGGCGCCATGACGGCGCGCTGGAAGGGATACAGCGCCACCGACACGGCGCGCCGCACCGGTTCGAGCACGCGCAGCTGGGAATCCACGATCAACAGGGCCAGCGCCAGGATGACCAGCACGGCCAGCCGCACCTCGGCCGGCGGGCCGCGCCGAAACAGCGGAGGGGTCGCTTGTCGTTGCATGGATAATCAGCCCGGGCCTGCCTGCCCGCAGCTGCTTCGCGGGCCGCGCCGGCCTGCTGCGTGCAGGCCGCCGGGCCGCGAGACAGGCTCAGTCGTTGATGAAGATGGCGCCGAGTTTCTCAAGATGCTCAAGCGCTTCGCCGCAGCCGCGCACCACGCAGGTCAAGGGATCGTCTGCCACCACCACCGGCAGGCCGGTTTCTTCCTGCAGCAAGCGATCCAGGTCGCGCAGCAGCGCGCCGCCGCCGGTCAGGGCAATGCCCTTGTCGGTGATGTCGGCGCCCAGCTCGGGCGGCGTCTGTTCGAGCGCGATCTTGACGGCCGAGACGATCTGGTTGAGCGGATCGGTAAGCGATTCGAGGATCTCGTTGGACGAGACCGTGAAGCTGCGCGGCACGCCTTCGGCCAGGTTGCGGCCCTTGACCTCGATTTCGCGCACTTCGGAACCGGGGAACGCCGAGCCGATTTCCTTCTTGATGAGTTCGGCGGTGGGCTCGCCGATCAGCATGCCGTAGTTGCGGCGGATGTAGTTGACGATGGCCTCGTCGAACTTGTCGCCGCCGACGCGGACCGAGCCCTTGTACACCATGCCGCCCAGCGAGATGACGGCCACTTCGGTGGTGCCCCCGCCGATGTCGACCACCATGGAGCCGCTGGCGTCCGAGACGGCCAGGCCGGCGCCGATGGCCGCGGCCATGGGCTCTTCGATCAGGTAGACGTGGGAGGCGCCGGCGCCCAGCGCCGACTCGCGGATGGCGCGCCGCTCGACCTGGGTCGAGCCGCACGGCACGCAGACGATGATGCGCGGGCTGGGGGCCAGCATATTGCGCGGGTGCACCATGCGGATGAACTGCTTGAGCATCTGCTCGGTGACGGTGAAGTCGGCGATCACGCCATCCTTCATGGGGCGGATGGCTTCGATGTTGCCGGGAACGCGGCCCAGCATCTGCTTGGCCTCGTGGCCGACGGCCTGGATGATTTTCTTGCCATTGGGACCGCCTTCGTGGCGGATGGCGACGACCGAGGGTTCATCCAGCACGATGCCCTTGCCGCGGACGTAGATCAGCGTATTGGCGGTACCGAGGTCGATCGCCATATCGCTGGAAAAGTAACTGCGCAGGAATCCGAACATGGGAGCTCAGCTAGATTCAGGAGTGGGGAGGCATGCTGCGGGAACGCCGACGCCGCCTCGACTGACAGGAGGCTGGCCCGACCGCAACGATTAAACCGTGAATCATAACTTATAATTTCCCCGGAAATAGCGCATAAATGCGGCCTATTCAAGCTTTGTAACGCCTTCGGCCTGTGCATACTGCCAGGTTCCCTTCCTCCGCTACGCCCTCGATTTTTTTCCGGTATTCCATGGCGCTCAACGAACAAGACGTGGCCCGCATCGCCCGGCTGGCCCGCATCGAACTGACCCCCGACCAGCGTGGCCGGGCCCAGGCCGAACTCAACGGCATCCTGCACCTCATCGAGCGCTTGCAGGCCGTAGATACGCAGGGCGTCGAGCCGCTCGCGCATCCCCTGTCGGCCCACGAGGACATCACCCTGCGCCTGCGCGAGGACGCCGTCAGCGAGCAGGCCACCGAGGCGCGCCGCGCCGAACTGCTGGCCAACGCCCCCGAATCGGCCGACGGCCTGTTCCTGGTCCCGAAAGTAATCGAATAGTCATGACCCAATCCGCCCTGCATACCGAATTCGGCGGCATTGCCGCCTTGCGCGACGCCCTGGCCCGACGCCAGGTCAGCGCGGTCGAGCTGGCGCAAAGCGGCCTGGACGCCGCCCAGGCCGCCAGCGGCCTGAACGCCTTCCTGCACATCGACCCCGAGCTCACGCTGGCGCAGGCCCGCGCCGCCGACGCCGCCCTGGCCGCCGGCACGGCCGGCCCGCTGGCGGGCATCCCCATCGCCCACAAGGACGCCTTCGTCACCCGCGGCTGGCGCACCACCGCCGGCAGCAAGATGCTGGCCGGCTATGCCAGCCCGTTCGACGCCACCGTGGTCGAGCGCCTGGCCGAGGCCGGCGCGGTATCGCTGGGCAAGCTGAACTGCGATGAGTTCGCCATGGGCTCGGGCAACGAGAACTCGGCCTACGGCCCGGTGCGCAACCCCTGGGACACCCGGGCGGTGCCCGGCGGCTCGTCGGGCGGCTCGGCCGCCGCGGTGGCCGCCCGCCTGGTGGCCGCGGCCACCGGCACCGACACCGGCGGCTCGGTGCGCCAGCCCGCCGCCCTGTGCGGCGTCAGCGGCATCAAGCCCACCTACGGCACGGTGTCGCGCTACGGCATGATCGCCTTCGGCTCCAGCCTGGACCAGGCCGGCCCGCTGGCGCCCAGCAGCCGCGACCTGCTCGAACTGCTGGACGTCATGACCGGCTTCGACCCGCGCGACGCCACCAGCCTGCAGGCCTGCGACGGCCAGGCCAACGAAAGCGGCCGGGTGCGCCGCGGCCACGACGCCGCCCAGGCCGGCTACGACGCGGCCGGCAGCCAGCCGCTCAAGGGCCTGCGCATCGGCGTGCCGCAGGAATACTTCGGCGCGGGCCTGGCCCCCGACGTGGCCGCCGCGGTCGAAGCCGCCCTGGCGCAGTTCGAACAGCTGGGCGCGGTACGCGTGCCCGTGTCGCTGCCGCGCACCGAACTGGCCATCCCCGCCTATTACGTCATCGCGCCCGCCGAGGCCTCGAGCAACCTGGCGCGCTACGACGGCGTGCGCTACGGCCACCGCGCCGCCCAGTACGGCGATCTCAACGAGATGATCAGCCGCTCGCGCGCCGAAGGCTTCGGCGACGAAGTCAAGCGCCGCATCCTGATCGGCACCTACGTCCTGTCGCACGGCTACTACGATGCCTACTACCTGCAGGCGCAGCGCCTGCGCCGCCTGATCGCCCAGGACTTCCAGCGCGCCTTCGCCGACCAGTGCGATGTCATCATGGGGCCGGTGTCGCCCACCGTCGCCAAGAACATCGGCGACAACCGCGACGACCCGACCGCCGACTGGCTGGCCGACGTCTACACGCTGGGCGTCAGCCTGGCCGGCCTGCCGGCCATGTCCGTGCCCTGCGGCTTCGGCGGCCAGGACGGCCGCCGCCCCGTGGGGCTGCAGATCATCGGCAATTACTTCGACGAAGGCCGCTTGCTGGCCTTGGCCGACCGCTATCAACAAGTCACCGACTGGCACCAGCGCGCGCCGGTTTCGCAGGACGCCTGACCATGAACTGGGAAATCGTCATCGGCCTGGAAACGCACACCCAGCTTTCCACCGACTCCAAGATCTTTTCGGGTAGCAGCACGCGCTTTGGCGCCGCCCCCAACACGCAGGCCAACGCGGTCGACCTGGCGCTGCCCGGCAGCCTGCCGGTCATGAACCGCGGCGCCGCCGAACGCGCCATCCTGTTCGGCCTGGCCGTGGGCGGCAAGGTCGCGCCGCGCTCGGTGTTCGCCCGCAAGAACTACTTCTACCCCGACCTGCCCAAGGGCTACCAGATCAGCCAGTACGAGCTGCCGGTGGTCGAAGGCGGCACGCTCTCGTTCTTCGTCGGCGAGGAAGAAAAAACCGTCAACCTGACGCGCGCCCACCTGGAAGAAGACGCCGGCAAGTCGCTGCACGACGAATTCAGCCTGGCCAGCGGCGCGCCGGCCAGCGGGATCGACCTCAACCGTGCCGGCACCCCCTTGCTGGAAATCGTCACCGAGCCCGAAATGCGCTCGGCCGCCGAGGCCGTGGCCTATGCGCGCGCCCTGCACAGCCTGGTGGTCTGGCTGGGCATCTGCGACGGCAACATGCAGGAAGGCTCGTTCCGCTGCGACGCCAACGTCTCGGTACGCCCGGTGGGCCAGAAGGAATTCGGCACCCGCACGGAAATCAAGAACGTCAACTCGTTCCGCTTCCTGGAACGCGCCATCCTGTTCGAGGCGCGCCGCCAGATCGAACTGATCGAGGATGGCGGCACCGTGGTGCAGGAAACCCGCCTGTACGACGCCGACCGCGACGAAACCCGCAGCATGCGCAGCAAGGAAGACGCGCACGACTATCGCTACTTCCCGGACCCCGACCTGCCGCCGCTGGTCATCGGCCAGGACTGGGTCGACGCGGTGCGCGCCGGCATGCCCGAACTGCCGGCCGCCCAGCGCGCCCGCTTCGAGGCCGACTACGGCCTGCCCGCCTACGATGCCGCGCAACTGACCGTCAGCCGCGCCATGGCCGACTACTTCGAGGCGGTGGCGCGCGCCCTGCCGGCCGGCCAGGCCAAACTGGCCGCCAACTGGATCATGGGCGAAGTCGCGGCCACCCTGAACCGCGAAGAGAAGGACATCGACGCCGCGCCCGTATCGGCAGCCGCCCTGGCGGCCCTGATCAACCGCATCATCGACGGCACGATTTCCAACAAGATCGCCCGCGACGTGTTCGCCGCCATGTGGGCGGGCGAAAACGGCGGCGACGCGGACGCCATCATCGCGGCGCGCGGCCTCAAGCAGATCAGCGACAGCGGCGCCATCGGCGCCATGATCGACGAAGTCCTGGCGGCCAACCCCGCCATCGTCGAGGAATACCGGGCCGGCAAGCAGAAAGCCTTCAACTCGCTGGTCGGCCAGATCATGAAGGCCGCCAAGGGCAAGGCCAACCCCCAGCAGGTCAACGAGCTGCTGAAGGAAAAGCTAGGCTGATCCCTCGGGAGCCTGTCCCCGCGGGGACAGGCTCCCGCTGACTGGAATGCCTGCCCCTGCCGGGACAGGCCCATGATCCGCCCCTACACCCCGTATTTGCTCCGGTACGCCTGCACCGCCGCGCGGTGCTCGGCGAACTGGGCGTCGTCCTGCAGCAGGGTCATGATGTCGGCCAGGGAGGCGATGCTGACCACCGGGATGCCGTAGGTGCGCGCCACGTCCTGCACGGCGGAATGCGGCGACAGGGCGTCGTCGGGACCGGCGCGTTCCATGCGGTCCAGGGCGATCAGCACCGCGGCGGGCTCGGCGCCGGCGGCGCGGATGATCTCGACCGATTCGCGCACCGAGGTGCCGGCGGTGATGACGTCGTCGATGATGACGACCTTGCCCGTCAGCGGCGCGCCCACCAGGGTGCCGCCTTCGCCGTGGTCCTTGGCTTCCTTGCGGTTGAAGGCGAACGGCACGTCGCGCCCGGCCATGGCGCGATGCCCGGCCAGCGCCACCGACGTAGCGGTGGCCAGCGGGATGCCCTTGTAGGCCGGGCCGAACAGCATATCGAACGCCACGCCGGAATCGACCAACGCCTGCGCGTAGAAGCCGGCCAGCGCGCCGACCGAGCGGCCCGAATTGAACAGGCCGGCGTTGAAGAAATAGGGACTGATACGGCCGGACTTGACCTTGAAGCTGCCGAAACGCAGCACGCCCTCGTCGAGGGCAAAACGGACAAAATCAGCGGCGGTAGAGGCGGAGGCGGACATACGTGCGATGGGCGAAATGGCAAACCCCGCCATTATCCGCGAATCGGCCTGGCGGCGCAGCGGCGGCGCGCCTCGGTTAAAGTTTCATTCTTGCGCCGGCCCGCAAGGGGCCGCGATGACCGATTCAGGAGCCAGCCTTGCTGCGTATCACCTCGCTCAACCTCAACGGTATCCGTTCCGCCTTCCGCAAGGGCCTGCAGCCCTGGATGACCGCCCACAACGCCGATGTACTGTGCCTGCAGGAGATCAAGGTCTCGCATGACGACCTGACCGACGAGCTGCGCCACCCGCCTGGCTATACGGGTCACTTCCACCACGCCGAGAAAAAGGGCTACAGCGGCGTGGGCATGTACCTGCGCGCCGGCGCCGAACGCGTGGTGGCCGGCTTCGATTGCGAGGAGTTCGACGCGGAAGGCCGCATCCTGCGCGCCGACTGGAAGGATCTGTCGGTCATCAGCGCCTACCTGCCCTCGGGTTCGAGCGGCGACGAGCGCCAGCAGGCCAAGTACCGCTTCCTGGACCAGTTCGGCCCATGGCTGGACGGCCTGATGGCCGAGCACAGGAAGACCGGACGCGAATTCGTCATCTGCGGCGACTGGAACATCGCCCACAAGGAAATCGACCTGAAGAACTGGAAGGGCAACCAGAAGAACTCGGGCTTCCTGCCCGAGGAGCGCGCCTGGCTGACCGAGGTGTTCGACCGGCGCGGCTTCGTCGACGTCTTCCGCAAGCTGGACGAGCGCGCCGACCAGTACACCTGGTGGAGCAATCGCGGCCAGGCCTGGGCCAAGAACGTAGGGTGGCGCATCGACTACCAGATCGCCACCCCGGGTATCGCCGAACGCGCACGCGCCACTTCCATCTACAAGGACGAGCGGTTTTCCGACCACGCGCCGCTGACGGTGGACTACGACATCGCCCTGTAACACGGTTGTGATGCGTAAAGGCCTCAAAAAATAACAGGGACGCATAAAGGCGAAAATTTCTTCGCCGATCCGGGCGGGGCCTGCCACGAACATGGTGCAACGCCGCAAATTGTGATTGCGCCCCACGGGAAGGCGCGCCAAATAAATGGGGACATAGCTGTAGAGCCCCATTTCATGCGCTTCTCGGAAAATATTCGCCTGTCATGGCCGGCAGGCGAATCACCGCTCGCATTAATACGTCCCCAATAATCACTCCTTCCGGCAAGCCGCGCCAACACTGGTTTTGCGGCCGATTCCGGCTTTTCGTCCGACGAATTTTGGCCCACAATTGCGCACCAAAAGTGTGCAACCGCGCACCTCTTCTCTACGCTTTTGCACCGCAACACAACGCGCTGCACCATCGCATTGCCAGGAGGCAGTATCTTGAAATTGCAGAGTCTGGACGACTTCCTGCGCCGGGTTGCCGCGCGCGATCCGCAACAAGCCGAATTCATGCAGGCAGTCCAAGAGGTCATGCTGAGCCTCTGGCCCTTCATCGAGAAGCACCCGCATTACGCCGAGCACGCCCTGCTGGAACGCCTGGTCGAGCCCGAACGCGTGATCCAGTTCCGCGTCTGCTGGACCGATGACCAGGGCCAGGCCCAGGTCAACCGCGCCTTCCGCATCCAGCACAGCTCGGCCATCGGCCCCTTCAAGGGCGGCATGCGCTTCCACCCGACGGTCAATCTGTCGGTGCTGAAGTTCCTGGCTTTCGAACAAACCCTGAAGAACGCGCTGACCACCCTGCCCATGGGCGGCGGCAAGGGCGGCTCCGACTTCGACCCCAAGGGCAAATCGGACGCCGAGGTGATGCGTTTCTGCCAGGCGCTGATGCTGGAACTGCACCGCCACCTGGGCCCGGACACCGACGTGCCCGCCGGCGATATCGGCGTGGGCGCGCGCGAGGTCGGCTTCATGGCCGGCATGATGAAAAAGCTGTCGAACTCGGCGGCCAGCGTATTCACCGGCAAGGGCCTGTGCTTCGGCGGCAGCCTGATCCGCCCCGAAGCCACCGGCTACGGCACGGTCTATTTCGCGCAGGAAATGCTGCAACGCGCCGGCCTGTCTTTCGACGGCATGCGCGTGTCGGTGTCGGGCTCGGGCAACGTGGCCCAGTACGCGATCGAGAAAGCCATGGCGCTGGGCGCCAAGGTCGTCACGATCTCGGACTCGTGCGGCACGGTCATCGACGAGGCCGGCTTCACGCACGAGAAGCTGCTGGCCCTGATGCACATCAAGAACGACCTGCGCGGCCGCCTGGACACGTACGCCAGCCAGTTCGGCCTGCGCTACGAGGCCGGCGTGCGCCCCTGGCACGTGCCGGTGGATGTCGCCCTGCCGTGCGCCACCCAGAACGAGCTGGACGAAAACGACGCCCGCACGCTGATCCGCAACGGCGTGAAGTGCGTGGCCGAAGGCGCCAACATGCCCGCCACCCTGGACGCCGCCAAGGCTTTCATCGCGGCCGAAGTGCTGTACGCGCCGGGCAAGGCCAGCAACGCCGGCGGCGTGGCGGTGTCGGGCCTGGAAATGAGCCAGAACTCGGCCCGCCTGCCCTGGACGCGCGAACAGGTGGACGCGCGGCTGCATGCCATCATGCGCGATATCCACGAAAACTGCGTGCGCCACGGCCACGGCGCGGGCAACTACGTCAACTACGTGGATGGCGCCAACATCGCCGGCTTCGTCAAGGTCGCCGACGCCATGCGCCAGCAGGGCCTGTACTGATGCAGGACCGCGCCGCCGCGCCCTGGCGCGGCGGCGTCAATGCCAGTCGCCGCGGTAGACGAACTTCGGCATCTGCCAGTTGAAGCGCAACGCCAGCAGGCGAAACGCCAGCCCGACGGCCAGCGCGACGGGCACCGACACGCTGGCGGACACGCCCTGGCCGTACATGGCCAGGTACAGGCCGCCGGTCACTGCCGAAACGCTGGCGTAGAGTTCGCTGCGAAACAGCAGCGGAATGTCGTTGCACAGCACGTCGCGCAATACGCCGCCGGCACACCCGGTGATCATGCCGCTGACCAGCACGATGGTCAGCGGCATTTCCATTTGTTGGGCCACCTGGCAGCCGATGATGGTGAACGCCACCAGGCCGATGGCGTCCAGCAGCAGGAACAGGCTGCGCAGGCGCCGCAGCGCGCGCGCCCCCAGCGCCGTCAGCAGCGCGGCGCCGGCCGTCATCCACAGGTATTCGGGATGGGCCACCCAGCTCAGCGGATAATGGCCCAGCAGCACGTCGCGCAGCGACCCGCCGCCCAATGCCGTGACACAGGCGATCACGCACACGCCGACCCAATCCATGTCGCGCCGCCCGGCGGCCAGCGCCGCCGTCATGGCCTCGGCCACGATGGCCACCAGGTAGAGCGTGTACAACAGCAGGACGGACGGATCTGGCGGCATGGCGGCGGCGCGGACGAAAAGATGGACAACGCTGGCATTGTATTGACAACGCCGCCGGCCCGGCTGGGCCGTACCGCCCGCTTGACCGCGATCAAGACGCCTGGCCCGCCTGTGCGGGACAATGGACGCTCCATCCTGCCGGCAAGCCCCGTGCGGGAACCAGGCCGCGACCACTACCAGGAGACGCCGCATGCAAGCCCAGACCGCCCCCATTCTGCTTGCCACCGACCTGAGCGCGCGCAGCGACCGCGCGCTGGACCGGGCCCTGATGCTCGCCGCGCAGGCGCAGACCAGCCTGGTCGCGCTGCACATCATGGAACCCACCAATGCGCCGCTGACCACGCCGGTGTGGCGCCGGCTGAGCGCCGACCACAAGCAACTGGCCGAACGCCGGCTGGCCGAGGACCTGGCCGACGCCCCCGTTCCCACCTCGGCGGTGGTGCGCAGCGGCGAAACCGTGCCGCTGATCCGCGAGACGGCCGAGCACTTCGGCTGCTCGCTGATCGTGACCGGCATCGCGCGCGAATCCACCCTCAGCCGCCTGCTGCTGGGCACCACGGTCGAGCGCCTGGCGCGCCAGGCCAGCCAGCCCGTGCTGGTGGTCAAGGCGCGGCCGCGTAAACCATACCGCGACGTGGTCGTGGCCACCGACTTCTCCGAGGGCTCGCGCCAGGCCCTGGTGGCCGCCCTGCGGGTGGCCGGCGACGCCCCGCTGACCCTGTTCCACGCCTATGACGTCCCGTTCGGCAAGGACGCGCCCGAAGACGCGGTGGTGCGCAGTTTCTACAACGACGCGGCCCAGAAGGCGCGCGCCTTCCTGGACGGCACGCCGGAGCTGGCCGGACGCCCCGCGCCCGAGCTGGTGCTGGAAAGCGGCCAGCCCGAGACGCTGCTGTCGGAGTACGTATTCAACCGCCGCTGCGACCTGGTGGTGACCGGCACCCACGGCCTGACCGGCATCCTGCGCACCGCCATCGGGAGCGTGGCCGAGAAACTGCTGGAAGCCCTGCCCTGCGACGTGCTGATCGTGCGGCAGACCGGCACGGCCGGCGACTGATCCGCGCAGGGGTGCCTGTCCCCGCTGGGACAGGCACCCTGTCATACGCCAAGACGGTATCCGTCCCCGCGGGGACAGGCGCCTATCCGCCGGCCTGCGCCGCGAAGCGCCGGAACTCCTCCTGCAGGAACTCCACGGCGACGCGCACCTTGGCGGAATTCTCCAGCCGCGACGGATAGACGGCCCAGATGTTGGCATCCTGGCGCCACGGCGCCAGCAACGGCACGAGCAGTCCGTCGCGCAACAGCGGCGCGACGTCCCAGTGCGAGCGCAGCACGATGCCGCGCCCGTCCACCGCCCAGCGCACGGCGATCTCGCCGTTGTTGGCCGACAGCGGCCCGGTTACCTTGATGGTGCGGTTTTCGGCGCCGGCGCGCAGCGTCCAGACCCCGAACGGGTGATCGCGCTCCTTGATGACCAGGCAGTCGTGGCCGGCCAGTTCCTCGGGCGTGCGGGGCGTTCCCCGGCGCGCCAGGTAGTCCGGCGCGGCGCACAGCAGGCGGTGATTGTCCGCCAGCCGCCGCGCGATCAGGTGCGGGGCGATATCGTCGCCCACCCGCACATCCAGGTCGAACCCCTCGCTGGCCACGTCGACCAGGCGGTCGAACACTTCCAGCCGCACCTGCAGCGCGGGAAAGCGCTCGACCAGGCGCGACAGCATCGGACCCACCACGTTGCGCCCGAAGCCGAAGCTGCAGCTCACGCGCAGCAGGCCGCGCGGCACCGCGCGGGTGGCGGCCACCTCCTGCATGAGCTGGTCCACGTTGTCGAGCACCCGCTGCGCCCACAGGAAGACCCGCTCGCCTTCGCGGGTGACGCTGACCCTGCGGGTGGTGCGATGCAGCAGCCGCACGCCCAGCACCCCTTCCAGCACCCGCAGGCGCTTGCTGACATAAGCGGTGGACACGCGCAGTTCCTCGGCCGCCGCGGCAAAGCTGGACAGGCGCGCCACGTGCAGGAATACGCGCAGATCTTCGTTGGCCGGGATATTGCTCACGATTCGTTGATGATCAATTCACAATTGACTCATTGTAGTCATTACGTCAACACTGGAAAATGGCCGGCATCGTCTTTTCCCGTCCGGAGCCCGCTCATGTCTTCCCCACGTACTTATCGCATCGCAGCCATCGCCGGGGACGGCATCGGACGCGAAGTCATGCCCGAAGGACTGCGCGTGGTGCGCGCCGCCGCCCGCCGCTTCGGCCTGGACCTCGATATCGTCACCTTCGACTGGGCCCATTGCGACTATTACCGCGAGCACGGGCAGATGATGCCCGACGACTGGAAAGCGCAACTGGCCGGCATGGACGCGATTTACTTCGGCGCGGTGGGCTGGCCCGCAACCGTGCCCGACCACGTGTCGCTGTGGGGCTCGCTGCTGAAGTTCCGCCGCGAATTCGACCAATACATCAATCTGCGGCCGGTGCGCCTGTTCGAGGGCGTGCCCTGCCCCCTGGCGGGCCGCCAGCCCGGCGATATCGACTATCTGGTCGTGCGCGAGAACACCGAGGGCGAGTACACCTCGGCGGGCGGCGTCATCTACGAAGGCACCGAGCGCGAAATCGTCATCCAGGAATCGGTGTACTCGCGCTACGGCGCCGACCGCGTGCTGCACTACGCCTATGCGCTGGCCGACAGCCGCCCGCGGCGGCGCCTGACGGTGGCCACCAAGTCCAACGGCATCGCCATCAGCATGCCGTGGTGGGACAAGCGCGCCGACGCCGTCGGCCAGCAGTATCCCGGCGTGGCGGTGGACAAACAGCACATCGACATCCTGTCGGCGCGCTTCGTGCTGCAGCCGGACCGCTTCGACGTGGTGGTGGCCTCCAACCTGTTCGGCGACATTCTCTCGGACCTGGGCCCGGCCACCACGGGCACCATCGGCCTGGCGCCCTCGGCCAACCTCAATCCCGAACGCGAGTTTCCGTCGCTGTTCGAGCCGGTGCACGGCTCGGCGCCGGACATCTACGGCCAGAACATTGCCAACCCGGTCGCCATGATCTGGTCCGGCGCCCTGATGCTGGATTTCCTGACCGAAGGCGCCGGCGCCGGACGCGCCGCGCACGACGCCATCGTGGCGGCCATCGAACAGGTGCTGGCCCACGGCCCGCGCACGCGCGACCTGGGGGGCACGGCCTCGACCGATGCCATGGGCGAGGCCATCGCCGCCCGGCTGGCGGCCTGAGGCCTGGCCGGCCGTCGCCGGCTGGCCGGGCCCGCCTGGACGCTAGGCGCCCACCAGCACCGCCCGCGCGGCATCGACGGGGGCATCGCCTTCCATGATGACGATGCCGCCCTGGCCGGCCGCGGCCGTGGCGTGCGGCCCCGCCGGCTGGCGCAGCGGCGCGATCATGGTGCCGGCGGCCTTGCCGTCCGCGCCGGTCCGGAAACTGGCCACCGGCGCCTTCACCCCGTTCAGATAGACGTTGTAGACGGTCTCGGCCTTCAGGCCGAACAGGTTGACCTCCAGCGCGTCGACCACGCCCAGGTTGCGCAACACGACGAACCCGCGTCCCTGCTTGCCAACCGGCTTGAGCGCGATGTTGACCGGATCGCCATTGACGCGCGGCACGAGATTCTGGTCGCCTCGCCCTTGCGCGACGACGCCCGACACGAAAGCCAGGGCCTGCGGCGCCTGGCCCACGGGTACGCGCTTGACGACCTTGTTGCTGGCCGTATCGATGACGTCGAGCGCGTCGCCGTTCTCCAGGCCGACGTAGACGCGGCTGCCGTCATCGGAGGTCCAGATGCCATGCGGCAACGCGCCGGTGGGGATGGTGGCGACCAGCTTCGCGGGCTTGTCGGTGGTGTACACCTTGACCGCGTTTTCCCCGCCGATCGTGACATACGCATAGGTCTTGCCGGCCACCGGCGCGAAGGCGATGTGGTTGGTAATGAAACCGGTGTCCATGACGCCCGTGACCTGCAGCGACTTCGTGTCGATGCGCGTGACCTTGCCCACGTCCTTGTGCGTCATCCAGATCTCGCTGTTGTCCGGCGTGATCTGCAGGAACGGTGAAAACGGGCTGACGACGTCGATCTTCTTGACGATCTTGTGCGACTTGACGTCGATCACGTCTACCGAAGGCGTGAAGCTGGACACGACGAAAGCCAGCTTGCCGTCCGGATGGAAGATCACCATTCCCGGCCCGAGGTTGGTCTGGATGCGGTCGGTCTCCTTGAAGGTCTGGGGGTCGATGACGGAGATGTAGTCTTCGCCGCGCACCACGACCCAGGCCTGCTTGCCGTCCATGGTGAAGAACCCTTCGTGCGGCGAACGCCCCAGATAGGTGATGCCCTTGACCTTGTTGGTGGCCGTGTCGATGAAGGTCGCCGAGTTGGAGCCGTTGGAGACGACCAGCAAGGTTTTGTGGTCGGGCGAAAAGCCCATGCCGTGCACATTGATCTGGCCCTTGTACAGCGGCGAGAGCAGGTCCGGCCGCGCGTTGCCAAGCCGGATCTGACCAAGCAGCGTATTGGTCGAAGGATCGACCACCGAAACCGTGTTGCTGTTCTGGTCGGCGGTATAGACGCGATCGTGCGCGCTGGGCAGCGACCAGGCGGCGCCCGCGTGCAGGGCCAGCGCCGCCAGGGCGCAGAGGGAAGAGGTTTTTTTCATGCGGATCTCACCTGTTTGTGTAATGCGGAATGGAAAGCCCCGGGGCCGGCAAACCCCGTCGAGCCGCAAACCCTATTTGCCGGCCGCCGCGGCGTGGCGGTCCAGCCATGCCTGCATGACACGGATTTCGTTCTGCTGCTCCGTGATGATGCCCAGCGCCAGGTTGCGCACCTCGGGGTCCTCGGTGTAGAGCAGGACCGCCTTGGCCATGTCGACCGCGCCCTGGTGGTGCGGCATCATCATGGTCATGAAGTCATGGTTGGACTGGCCATTCATGGGCGCGCGCAGCATGCCCTCGTCCATGACCGCCATGGCGTCGTCCATCAGTGCAGAGAACGGCTTGGCGGTGCTGGCGACGAAGACCGGCGGGGCCTTGGCCGCGCCGGCGGCCGGCGCGGATGGGTCCGCGCCATGATGGCCGCCGTGCGCGCTGGCGTATCCGCCGGCCAGGCATAGCAGCAGCGCGGCGACGCTACGCCCCGCGCCCGCGTGAAACGGGCCTTTCAACAAGAGTTGCATGAACGTGCTCCAGAAAAAAACGAAGGATCAGGCCTGCGATCGCGCGCCGAAGGCCCGCGATCCCAGTCCATCGTAGGGACGGGGCGCTATCGGCAGCATGGCTTTTGCATGACATTTGCGTCATGAACCGCGAGCATCGAATTGCTAACATGAACGCTCATCGGCGGAGCGTGCTATGGCTATCCTCGTCATCGAAGACGACCTCAAGACTGGCGACTACCTGAAGAAAGGCTTGCTGGAATCCGGCTATTCCGTGGATCTCGCCCGCAATGGCATCGACGGCCTGCACCGCCTGCGCGAGCAGCGCTACGACGTGCTGGTGCTCGATGTCATGCTGCCGGGCAAGGACGGCTGGCAGGTCATCGAAGAGGTACGCCAGGACTCCGACGTGCCGGTCATCTTCCTGACGGCGCGCGACCATGTCGCCGACCGCATCCGGGGCCTGCGGCTGGGCGCCGACGACTACCTGGTCAAGCCGTTCTCCTTCGCCGAGCTGGTGCTGCGCATCCAGACGATGCTGCGGCGCGGCGCGGCGCGCGCGGCCGAAACGCTGCAGGTCGCCGACCTGCGGCTCGACCCGGTGCGGCGCAAGGTCACCCGCGGCGGCGCCAGCATCGTCCTCACCAACAAGGAGTTCATGCTCCTGCACCTGCTCATCAGAAGGCAGGGCGAAGCCCTGTCGCGCACCATCATCGCCTCCGAAGTCTGGGACATGAACTTCGACAGCGACACCAACGTGGTGGACGTGGCCATCAAGCGCCTGCGCGCCAAGGTCGACGCCCCGTTCCCCCTCAAGCTGATCCAGACCGTGCGCGGCATCGGCTACGCCCTGGCGGAGCAGCCTTGAGGCGCTGGACGCTGGATTCGCTCACGGTACGCACCGCGCTGTCGTTCGCCGTGGTGTCCTGCCTGGTCGTGTCGGGGCTGGGCCTGTACCTGTACTCCTCCGCCAGGCAGGCGCTGGAGACGCGCGCCGACTACACCCTGGTGGGCCGGGTCGAGCGCTTTCGCAACATGCTGCACGACCTGTACAACATCCGGCAGATGGAGCAGCGTCCCGCGCTGTTCGAAAGCATGCTCGGCAACGAGCGGGACGTGCGCATCTTCCGCCGCCTGGGCGAAGCGCCCTTCATTGCCGTCAATCCCGACGGCATGGCGCCGCCGCCGATGACGCCGGTGCCGGTGGGCCGGGACATCACCATCGAATCGCTGCACAGCGGGGAACGCCCCGATGGCGTGCGGGTGCGATGGGTGTCCGCCCTGGCCGAGATCGGCGAGGACGGCGGCACGGTCGAAGTCACGGCCGCCTACGTCATGAAGCAGGAGTCGAACATGCTGTCGGCATACCTGCTGCGCGTGGTCGTCGCCATCGTCCTGACCACCCTGCTGACGGCGCTGATCGGCTACGCGCTGCTGGTGCGCGGGTTCAGGCCGCTGGCGGCGATGAGCGCGCGCGCCACCGAGATCTCGCCGGCCAACCTGGCGGCGCGCCTGCCGGAACGCGACGCGCCGTCGGAGCTGCGCGGGCTTGCGCGCCAGTTCAACGCCATGCTGGACCGCCTGCAGGCGGGCTACGAGCACCTGTCGCAATTCTCGGCCGACCTCGCGCACGAGATCCGCACGCCGGTCAATGTGCTCATGGGGCAGACCCAGGTCGCCTTGCGCCAGCCGCGCGGCGCCGACGAGTACGAGCTGTTGCTGGAGTCCAATCTGGAAGAGCTGGCCCGCCTGGCGCATATCGTCGAGAACATCCTGTTCCTGTCGCGCGCCAACCACGACGGCGCGGCCGTCGAGTACGCGTGGCTGGCGCAATCGGCCGAACTGGCGAAGATCGCCGAATACTTCGAAGGACCGGCGCAGGAGCGCGGCATGCGCTTTGCCATCGAGGCCAGCGGCCAATGCCGGGCCAACCCCATCATGTGGCGGCGCGCCGTCAACAATCTGGTGGTCAACGCCGTGCGCTACGGGCACCCGGACAGCTGCATTCTGCTTCGGGCCGGCGCCGACGCCAACGGCGCGACGATCGTGGTGGAGAACATGGGCGCGCCAGTCTCGCAGGAGGAGGCCGACCGGATGTTCGGCCGCTTCTACCGCAGCGACAAATCCCGCACCGCCAGCACGGAATCGAACGGCCTGGGCCTGGCGATCGTCAGCGCCATCATGCGCATGCACGGCGGCAGCGCCAGCGCCACCGCGCTCGACGATGGGCGCATCCGCTTTACGCTACGTTTTCCGCCGGGCCCGGCCGCCCCCGCCTGAAGCCGGCGGCGCCTCGGACTCCCGCAGCAAGGTCCAGAGGCGGTCTATGGCCTCGGGATAATTCGAATGCGTATTGCGGTACAGGCCCAGCTGCAGCGTCACGGGCTGCAGGTACTCCTCGCGCGCATCGAGCATGACCAGCGCGCCGGCCTTCACCTCCCGCTCGATCAGGCTCAGCGGCAGCCAGGCCATGCCCAGCCCCGCCAGGACCATCTCCTTGACCCCGGCGAGAAACACCGATTCGTGGACGATCTCGACCTTGCAGTGCTGCAGCAGCGCCGTGAACGACTGCTCGTACATGACGCGTCCCAGGAAGCTGTCGGGCGGAAACGCCAGCAGGCTCAGCGGCTTGCCGCGCCGCGGCGCATGCAAGGCGCGGCCGTTCCTGGCCGGCGCGCTCAACGGCACCAGGACCTCCTGCCCTACCGGCAGGCGCAAGTGCGCCGGGACCAGCCGGTACAAGGCGTCGTTCCTCTCCTCCATGCACAGCAGCAGGTCGGCCTCGCCGCGCAGGAACAGCGCCACGCAATCGTCGCGGTTCTCCGAGCGCACGCTGAACTCGATGCGCGGGCTGTCCTGCTCGCCGAGCAGCGTCAACAAGGCGGGCAGCCGCGACATGGTCAGGGAATGCTGGGTCGCCAGCACGAGGCGCGCCAGGCCGTTCTGCTCGGACTGCATGCGCGTGCGCAGCTGCGCCATGTCGCGCAGCAGCATGCGGAAACCCGGGATATGGCGCTGCGCGACAGGCGTCAGGCGCAGCGTGGGGCTGCGCCGGTCGATCAGCTCCAGGCCCAGCCACCCTTCCAGCTGCTGTATGCGGCGCGAGAAGGCCGGCTGCGTGACGTTGCGCAATGCCGCGGCCCGGGAGAACGTCCCCGCGTCGACCAGGGTCAGGAAGTCTTCTATCCACAGTTGTTTCATCGCATGGCCTTTCGTGTGCGCAGACCCGTTATGCAAAAAAAGTATGCGGCGCTAAGAACATAGCATTGGGCAGCGCGGCGGGCCCATGCCTAAGATGACCAGCACTGTCCATCCCGCACTGTCCATCCCGGAGCCGAAGATGCTACATCTTGCCAAGTTTCCCCGCATAAAACTCGGGCACTTCCCCACCCCGCTCGAATTCATGCCCAACCTGACCCGCCACCTGGGCGGACCGAACCTCTACATCAAGCGCGACGACTGCACCGGCCTGGCCACCGGCGGCAACAAGACGCGCAAACTGGAGTTTCTGGTGGCCCAGGCCGTTGCGCAAGGGGCGGATACGCTGATCACCCAGGGCGCCGTCCAGTCCAACCACGCGCGCCAGACCGCCGCGGCCGCCGCGCGCGTCGGCATGAAGTGCAAGATCCTCCTGGAAGAGCGCGTCCCGCATCCGGACGATGACTACTCCCACTCCGGCAACGTCATGCTCGACGGCCTGATGGACGGCGAGATCGTCGCGCGCCTGCCCGCCGGCACCGACATGCAGCAGGCCATGGAAGACCTGGCCCGCGAACTGGCCGGGCGCGGCAGCAAGCCCTACGTCATCGCCGGCGGCGGCTCGACCCCGGTCGGCGCGCTGGGATACGTGGCCTGCGCGCAGGAGCTGCTGCACCAATCGTTCGAAACCGGGCTGCGCATCGACCATGTCGTGCACGCGACCGGCAGCGCCGGCACGCAGGCCGGGCTGGTGGTCGGGCTGCGCGCCGGCAACAGCGGCATTCCGGTCTACGGCATCAGCGTGCGGGCGCCCAAGCCCAGGCAGGAAGAAAACGTCTGGAAGCTGGTGCAGTCCACGGTCGATTACATGGGCCTGCCCGCCAGCGCGGTGGAGCGCGCCGACGTGGTGGCCAATTCCGACTACGTCGGCGAGGGATATGGCATCTCCACCGACGCGATGATCGAGGCGGTGCACATGACCGCCGCACTGGAAGCCATCCTGCTGGACCCCGTCTACTCGGGCAAAGGCATGGCCGGCCTGATCGGATTGATCCGTTCGGGTCATTTCAAGCAGGGCGAGAACGTAGTGTTCGTTCACACGGGAGGCGCAGTAGGCCTGTTCGGTTACCGCCGCGCATTCGAAGGCCTGCCTCCATTGGCCGCCTAGGCTGTCCATCCGGACAGCCTGGCATTCAACACAGGGGCGCCATCTCCTGATCGCGGCCGGCAGAGCCGCAGGCGCCCCACAGGAGACAAGAGAATGAAGATAAGTACGGTATTTTTTGCCGCGCTCGTCGGCGTCGCGGCAAGCGCGCCCGCCCATGCCGAGGGCCGGCTCGACAAGATCAAGTCCTCGGGCACCATCACCATCGGGCATCGCGACGCCTCCATCCCGTTTTCGTACCTGGACGACAAGCAGAAACCGATCGGCTACTCGATGGAAATCTGCGAGAAGGCGGTCGAGGCCATCAAGGCCAAGCTGGGCATGGCGCAGATCAAGGTCAACCTGGTGCCGGTGACCTCGTCGACGCGCATCCCGCTGGTGGCCAACGGCACCGTGGACCTGGTCTGCGGCTCCGCCACCAATACCGTGGAGCGCCAGCAGCAGGTCGCGTTCGCGCCGACCACCTTCGTGACCGCGACGCGCTTCGCGGCCAAGAAGTCCTCCAACCTCAAGAAGCTGGATGACATGAAGGGCAAGACCGTGGTCTCCACGGCCGGCACCAGCAATATCCGCTGGCTGACGCAGGCCAACGAAAAAGATGGCCTGGACATGCGCATCATCCCCACCAAGGACCACCCCGCCGCCATGCTGACGGTCGCCAACGGCCGGGCCGCCGCGTTCTTCATGGACGATGTGCTGCTGGCAGGGCTGGTCGCGACCGAGCGCAAGCCGGACGAGTGGATGATCAGCGAGGACACCTACACGGTGGAGCCCTACGCGCTGATCCTGCCCAAGGATGATCCCGCATTCAAGAAGGTGGTCGACGACACCGTGACCGGCATGATGCGCGATGGCAGCCTGGCCAAGCTGTACAAGAAATGGTTCGAATCGCCGATTCCGCCGCGCAACGTCAACCTGCACCTGCCGATGAGCGCGGCGCTGCAGCGCGTCATCGCGAATCCGACCGATTCGGCGGACCCTGCCACCTATCGTTGAGCGCGGACCCCCGCACGGCGGGAGCGCGGGCCGGGGCCAGCCCCGCGCCCCGCGTCCCCGGACGCGGCGAACGCGGCAAATGCCGCGCTCGCCGCGTCCGCCGTGCCGTCCCGCCTGCGCAGCCTGGATACAACCATGAACTACAACTGGAATTGGCATATTTTTCTTGAGATGTCGCCGACCGGCGGCATCTACCTGGGCACGCTGCTGACCGGCATGGCGTGGACGCTCGGCACCGCGGCGCTGGCCTGGATCCTGGCGCTGGGCATCGGCATCGTGGTGGGCGTGGCCCGCACCACGCAGTCGAAATGGGCGCGCATCATGGGCGCCACGTACGTCGAGTTCTTCCGCAACATTCCGCTGCTGGTGCAGATGTTCCTCTGGTACTTCGTCGTGCCCGAAATCCTGCCGGTGCAGCTTGGCGACGCGATCAAGAGCATCCCGCCGCCATGGGGCATCTTCATCCCGGCGGTCCTGTGCCTGGGCTTCTACACCTCGTCGCGGGTGGCCGAACAGGTGCGCGCCGGCATCGAGTCGCGTCCGGCCGGGCAGCGCATGGCGGCCACCGCGCTGGGCATGCGGCCCAGCCAGGTGTACCGGTACGTGCTGCTGCCGACCTCGTTTCGCATCATCCTCCCGCCGCTGACCTCGGAACTGCTCAACCTCATCAAGAACACCTCGGTGGCATTCACCATCGGCCTGCTCGAACTGGTCGGCGCGGCCCGCTCGATGCAGGAATTCAGCTTCCAGGTCTTCGAAGCCTTCGCCGGCGCGACGCTTTGCTACTTCCTGCTCAACCTGATCGTGCTGCGCGCAATGCGATACATTGAAACGCGGCTGGCGGTGCCGGGCTTCATCGGCCCCGTCTCCGCCACCACCAAACTGGCTCCGACATGAACGAATTCGACTTCGACGTCATAGGACGCTCCCTGGGATACCTGTTCCGCGACGGCATGGTGTTCACGCTCAAGCTGACGTTCCTGTCCACGGCCATGGGGCTGGCGCTGGGAACCCTGCTGGCGATGTGCCGCCTGTCGGGCATCAGGCCGCTGAGCGCGGTCGCCGCCGCGTACGTGAACGGGCTGCGCGCCTTGCCGCTGATCCTGGTCATCTTCTGGTTCTACTTCCTGGTGCCCTACATAGGCGGCTGGCTGACCGGCGCCGGCAGGCCGCTGCAGGTGGGCGGCTTCACCTCGGCGCTGATCACCTTCACCCTGTTCGAGGCCGCCTACTTCTGCGAGATCATGCGCGCCGGCATCCAGTCCATTCCGCGCGGCCAGACCTCGGCCGCCTACGCCATCGGGCTCAATTACTGGCAGACGATGGCTTATGTGGTCCTGCCCCAGGCGCTGCGCAACATGGCGCCGGTCCTGCTCACCCAGACCATCGTCCTGTTCCAGGACACCTCGCTGGTCTACGTGCTGTCGCTGACCGACTTCCTGGGAGCGGGCATCAACGTCGCCCAGCGCGACAACCGGCTGGTGGAAATGTATCTCTTCGTCGCGGCGGTGTACTTCGTCATGAGCTTCGCGGCATCGCGATTCGTGCACTACCTGCAGCAACGCAACACCATGGCCGCGTAAGCGCGGCGAAGAACAGGACGTCACATGATAGAAATCAAGAATGTCAGCAAGTGGTATGGCACGACGCAGGTGCTCAATGACTGCGTGACCAGCGTGGCCAGCGGCGAAGTCGTGGTCGTCTGCGGCCCGTCGGGCTCGGGCAAGTCCACGCTCATCAAGACCGTCAACGGGCTGGAGGCCTTCCAGAAGGGCGAAATCATCGTCGACGGCGTTTCGGTGGGCGCGCGCGATACCGACCTGCCCCGCTTGCGCACCCGCATCGGTATGGTGTTCCAGGGGTTCGAGCTGTTTCCCCACCTGTCGGTCATGCGGAATCTGGTGCTGGCCCAGGTGAAAGTGCTCAAGCGTTCCGAGGAAGAGGCGCGCGCGCACGCCGTCGCCCTGCTCGAACGGGTCGGCCTGCAGGCGCACCAGCACAAGTTTCCCGGCCAGTTGTCCGGCGGGCAGCAGCAGCGGGTCGCCATCGCCCGCGCGCTGGCCATGCAGCCCATCGCCATGCTGTTCGACGAGCCTACCTCGGCCCTGGACCCGGAAATGGTCAACGAAGTGCTCGACGTGATGATCGACCTGGCGCGCGAGGGCATGACCATGATGGTGGTGACGCACGAGATGGGCTTTGCCCGCAAGGTCGCCGATCGCGTCATCTTCATGGACGCCGGCAGTATCGTCGAAGACTGCCGCAACGACGACTTCTTCCAGAACATGGATCAGCGCTCCCCGCGGGCGCGGCATTTCCTGTCCAAGATCATTTCCCACTGACCGCCATGCCTAGCGACGACGACACACAATTCGAGGGCCGCTTCCTGGGCGTGCTGGGCGGCATGGGGCCGATGGCCGGCGCCAGTTTCATGCAACGGCTGGTGGCGCTGACCGAAGCCGCCTGCGACCAGCAGCATGTACCGGCCATCCTGTGGAACGACCCGCGCGTGCCGGACCGGCCCGCCGGGCAATCCGGACAGGGCGCCGATCCGCTGCCGTGGATGCGCCACGGCATACGGCGGCTGGAGCAGGCCGGCGCCGCCGCGATCGCCATCCCCTGCAATACCGCTCACGTCTGGTATCCGCAACTGGCGCAATCGGCGAGCGTGCCCGTCCTGCATATCGTGGAGGCGGTGCTGGACGACCTGCGGCGCCAGGGCATCCATGCGGGCCGCGTCGGCCTGCTGGCTACCGCCACGACGTTGCGGCTGGGCCTGTACCAGCATGAAATGCTGGCGCAAGGCTACGAACCGGTCGTGCCGCCCGTCGACCTGATAGATGGCCTGTGCGCGCAATCGATACGCCTGGTCAAGCAGAACCTGCTGCCGCAGGCATTGCCGCCGGCGCTGGCGTGCATCGACAGCCTGCGCGCCATGGGCGTGGACGCCATCGTGCTGGGGTGTACGGAGTTGCCGCTGGCGCTGCCGCACGCGTTGCGCGCGGAACTGGGCGTCGCGATGACCGACTCGATCGACGCGCTGGCGCTGGCCGGGCTGGCCTGGTATCGCCGCGGCGGCTGAAGGTCCGGCCGCCGCGGCCGGTGAGCGGGGCGCTCTTGCGGGCGCCCCGCCGCCGCATCAGAAGATGTGGCGGATTCCCACCGCGGCGCCGATCTGCTTGTCGTCGCCCTGGATTTCGCCGGTGGCGGCGTCCTTGACCTTGTTGTAGTCGATGGTGCCGTAAACCTGCGTGCGCTTGGAGAGCGCGTACTCGGCCACGCCGACCAGCGCGTAGCGCTTGCCCTTGTCGCCTTCCTCGACCAGGTTCTTGCTGGTGTCGTAGTACGCGGCGCCCGTCAACGCCCAACGCGGCGTGGCCTGCCAGGTGACGCCGGCGAAATAGCCGTTGTCCTTGCGCTCCAGGCCGTTGTCCGGCAGGCTGGTATTGCCCATCACGGCATTGACGAAACCGGTCTCATCGCGGCCATTGAAGTAACCGATGAACACCTTGGCGGTCTCGAACTTGTACGAGGCGTTGAGGTTCCAGACGCGCTGCTGGTAGTCGGAGTTGCTGGCCGAGTGCGTCAGCATGTAGCCGCCGCCGATCGAGAACGGGCCGGTCGTATAGGACAGCGTGCCGCCATACTGTTCGCCCAGCTTGTGGTCCTCGAAGCTGTCGCTGAACGCATACGACAGGATCACGTCGAAACCGGCCAGCTTGTCGTTGCGATAGCGCACCGAGTTGGAGCTGCGCGCGCGCGACATCGCCACCGGCAGCCACGAGTTCTGCGCATAGTTGCCGACGGTCAGCGGGTCGTACGAATCGGCCAGGATCGTGAACAGGGGCGTGTCCTGGCGGCCCAGCGAGATCGCGCCGATCTCGCCGCCGTCCAGGCCGACGTAGGCATGGCGGTTGAAGAAGCTGTCGGGATCGGAACGCTCGCCGTTCTGGACATTGAACCCGCTTTCCAGGCGGAAGAAGGCCTTCATGCCATCGCCCAGGTCTTCCACGCCGCGCAGGCCCCAGCGGCTGTTGGAGATGGCGCCGTTTTCCATCGACACGCGGCTGTTGCCGTTGTCGTTGCCGGTGCTCAGGTAGCGGACGCTGACATCGGCGATTCCGTACAGCGTGACACTGGTTTCGGCGTGGGCCGTACCCACGAACATGCCTGCCAGCGCGACGGCTGGGATCAGTCGCTTCATTTTCCAGTCTCCTCTTTTTCGGACGTGAGTTGCCCGAATTGTTATCAATACCGCCACTGCGGGCGGCTTGCGCGGGTAGCGCAGGCCGTAACCTTAGCACCATCGCCACGCTCAGCGCGCGGTTTGGGCGTCCAGTTCGTCGATAACGTTGCGTCGCAGCCGCAACAGCCATAATCCGGGCAGCGCGATGAGGACGGTGACGATGAAAAAGCCCGGCCAGTCGAGCCACTCGACCAGCACCGGCGTCAGCGGCCCGGCCAGGTAGGTGCGGCCCACCGCGGCCAGCGCCGACAGCAGCGCGAACTGCGTGGCCGAGAACTGCTGGCGGCACATCGCCATCAGCAGCGCCACGAAGGAGGCCGTGCCCAGGCCGCCGCACAGGTTCTCGACGCCGACCGCCAGCCCCATCAGGTAGAGGTTCTTGGGGCTGACCGCGATCAGCCAGTAGCCCAGGTTGGAGACGGCCTGCAGCAGGCCGAACGCCATCAGCGAGCGGTACAGGCCCCAGCGCGTCATGATGGAGCCGCCGGCCAGCGCGCCGATGATGGTGGCGGCCAGGCCCAGCACCTTGTTGACGGTGCCGACCTCGGTGGCGCTGAACCCGGCGCCGCGCAGCAGGAAGGTGGTGGACAGCGCGCCGGCGAAGGCGTCGCCCAGCTTGTACAGGACGATCAGCAGCAGCATGTCGATGGCGCCGCGGCGGCTGAAGAACTCGCGAAAGGGTTCGACCACCGCCGCGCCGAGATCGCGCGGCGGGTTGGCCGGCCGCTCGGGCTCGGGCGCCCATAGCGTGCCCAGCGCGCACGCCAGCATCAGGCCGCCCATCAGCACATAGGTGTTGCCCCAGCCCAGCCAGCGATCGGCCACGATGAGCGCCAGGCCGCCGGAGACGATCATGGCCAGCCGGTAGCCCATGACCCGCATCGCGGCCCCGGCGCCGCGCTCTTCCTGGCGCAGCACATCGGTGCTGTACGCGTCGAAGGCGATGTCCTGCGACGCCGACAGGAAGGCCACCAGCACCGCCATCAGGGCCAGCGGCAGCAGGGCCGAGCCCGGCGACAGCATGCCCATCACCATGATGGCGGCGGCCAGCAGCACCTGGGTCAGCAGCATCCAGCCGCGGCGGCGCCCCAGGAACGGCGGCACGTAGCGGTCGATGAGCGGGGCCCAGAGGAATTTCAGCGTATAGGCGGTGCCGGCCAGCGTCAGGAAGCCTATGCTCTGCAACGAGACGTTCTCGACCGTGGCCCAGGCCTGCAGCGTGCCGCTGCTCAGCGCCAGCGGCAGGCCGCTGGCAAAGCCCAGCACCAGCAGCGGCGCCACGCGGCGGTTGGTATAGACCTTGGTGGTTTCGGTCGCGGCGGTAATGGCGGATCTCCCGTGGAACGACCGGTAGGCGCGCCGGTCCTGCTAGCGGATAGTAGCAATCCGCGCCGGCTTGCGGATGTCAGGACGCAGCGAAACGATACAGCGCCAATGTACTGCGCCAACTGGGGAATACGCGGATTTCCCTGCCCTCGTTGAACGTGGCGCGCTGCAGGATGCGCAGGCCCAGGGTGCCGGCCAGATCCTCGAAATCGCGCAGCGTGCAAAGGTGGATGTTGGGCGTGTTGTACCACTGGTACGGCATCTGGCCGGTCACGGGCATGCGGCCGCGCAGGATCGACCAGCCATGCGGCCAGTAGCCGAAGT
Source organism: Bordetella bronchiseptica (assembly GCF_900636925.1). Classification (NCBI taxonomy): domain Bacteria; kingdom Pseudomonadati; phylum Pseudomonadota; class Betaproteobacteria; order Burkholderiales; family Alcaligenaceae; genus Bordetella; species Bordetella bronchiseptica. The sequence continues at coordinate 460,250 of NZ_LR134326.1, read as the reverse complement.
TGGGAAACGACACCACGCCATGGCGCGCCACCCGCGCCATTTCGCGCAGGATGTGCTCGGTACGGTGCATGGACTGCAGGGTCTGCGACAGCACCACGGTGTCGAACTGCTGGTCGTCGAACAGCGCCAGGCCATCTTCCAGGTTCTGCTGGATGACCTCGACGCCGCGCTGCACGCAGGCGATCACGTAGTTGTCGTCGATCTCGACGCCGGCGCCGCGCACCTGGCGATGGTCGCGCAGGTACGCCAGCAGCGCGCCATCGCCACACCCCAGGTCCAGCACGCGCGAGCCGGGCTCGATCCAGCCGGCGATGCGCGCCAGGTCGGGCCGCAGGGCGGCGGGTTCGAAACGGGCCGAAACGGGGCTCATGCGGGATTTCCCTCCGGCGCGACGGCGCCATTGAGGCCCAGTTCGCGCGCAATCCGTTCGTAGTAGCCGCGCACTACCGCGTGATAGCGCGCGTCATCCAGCAGGAAGGCGTCGTGGCCGTGCGGCGCGTCGATCTCGGCATAGGTGACCGGGCTGCCGTTCTTGAGCAGCGCGCGCACCATTTCGCGCGAACGCTCGGGCGGAAAACGCCAGTCGGTCGAGAACGAAACCAGCAGGAAATCGGCCGTGGCCGGCGCCAGCGCGCGCGCCAGGTCGCCACCGGTGGCGCGCGCCGGGTCGAAATAATCCAGCGCGCGGGTGATCAGCAAATAGGTATTGGCGTCGAAATAGCGCGAGAATTTCTCGCCCTGGTAGCGCAGGTAGGACTCGACCTCGAATTCGACATCGTAGCCATAGCGATAGGCGCCGTCGGCGGCCGGCTCGCGGCGCGTGCGGCCGAATTTCTCGGCCATGTCGTCGTCGGACAGGTAGGTGATATGACCGATCATGCGGGCCACCGACAGGCCGCGCCCCGGCACCGTCCCGTGCGCGTAGTAGTCGCCGCCATGGAAATCGGGGTCGGTGATGATGGCGCGCCGCGCCACCTCGTTGAAGCCGATGTTCTGCGCCGACAGGCGCGGCGTGCTGGCGACGACCACGCAATTGGCCACCCGCTGCGGGCAGGTGATGGCCCAGCTCAGGGCCTGCATGCCGCCCAGCGAACCGCCCATGACCGCGGCGAAGCGCTCGATGCCGAAATGATCCGCCACGCGCGCCTGGGCGCGCACCCAATCTTCCACGGTCAGGACCGGGAACGCGGCGCCCCAGGGGCGGCCGGTGGCCGGATTGATGCTGGCCGGCCCGGTCGAGCCGAAGCACGAGCCCAGGTTGTTGACGCCGATGACGAAGTAACGATTGGTGTCTACCGGCTTGCCGGGCCCCACCATGTTGTCCCACCAGCCGACATCCTTGGGGTTGTCGGCGGACACGCCGGCCACATGGTGCGAGGCATTGAGCGCGTGGCAGACCAGAACCGCGTTGGTGCGCTGCGCATTGAGCGTGCCGTAGGTCTCGATGGCCAGTTCGTAGCCATCGAGGGTCTGGCCGCTGGCCAGCGGCAGCGGTTCGTCGAAACGCAGGAATACAGGGGCAACGATGCCGGCGGAACCCACGGCCGAAGGCGTGGCGGCGACAGGGGCGGCGGCCGTGGCAGGCAACGCCGGATTCAGGACAGGATTGGTCATTCAGACCTCTTTAGCTGGATTTATAAGAGGCGCCCGCAAGCGGATCAGGCAAATCGGCGCCGAACAATGTGCGCAATTCTAGCACTGGCCGGAATCCGATGTTCGTGGCAGCATCGATATCTGCGATGCCTGCCGCGACGCAGCGCGTTTCCGGGACCTTCCGATGGCCCATATCTACCTGGACGAACTGCAGCACCTGGCCGCCGCCGCGCTGGCGGCGGCGGGCGCCAACCCCGACATGGCCGAGAGCACGGCGCGCGCCCTGGTGCACGCCGACAGCCAGGGCCTGGTGCCGCAAGGCGTGGCGCGCGTGCCCGGCTACGCCGCCCACCTGCGCGTAGGGCGCGCCAAGGGCGCCGCCCGGCCCAGGCTGGCGCGCGAGCACGGCGGCACGGCGCTGGTCGACGCGGGTTCGGGCCTGGCCTACCCGGCCTGCGCCCTGGCGGCCGCGCTGGCCATCGAACGGGCGCGCCAGCACGGCGTGGCATTCGTGGCAGTGGCCAACAGCCATCATTTCGGCGCCGCCGCCTACCACCTGGAGGCCGTCGCCGCGGCCGGCCTGGTGGGCCTGGCCTTCGGCAACTCCCCGGCGGCCATGCCGGCCTGGGGCGGCCGGCGGGCGCTGCTGGGCACCAACCCGGTCGCGGCGGCCTTCCCGCGCCGCCGCGCCGCGCCGCTGGAAATCGACCTGGCACCGGGCGAGGCAACGCGCGGCCAGCTGATGATCGCGGCGCGCGACGGCGAGTCCATTCCGGAAGGCTGGGCGCTGGATGCCGAAGGCCGGCCCACCACCGACCCGCGCGCCGGCCTGGCCGGCACCATACTGCCCGCCGCGGGCGCCAAGGGAACCATGCTGGCGCTGATCGTCGAGCTGCTGGTGTGCAGCCTCTCCGGCGCGCGGTTCGGCTTCGAGACCGAATCGCTGTTCGACGACGACGGCGAGCCGGCGCGGCTGGGCCAGGCCTTCCTGGCCGTCGACCCGGCCGCGCTGGCCGGCACCGACACCTACCTCGAACGCGTGGAAACCCTCATCGAGGCCATGCTCCACGACGATGGCGTGCGCCTGCCCGGCGAGCGCCGCATCGCGCTGCGCAAGCAGGCGCTGCAGCATGGCGTGGACATCCCCGACACGCTGCTGGCGCAATTGCGCGGCATGTGCGGCGCGGGCTGAGGCCTACTGGCGCGTGAACCACAGCAGGGCCGGCGCCAGCAGCAGGAACACCACGGTCGACACCAGCACCGCGCCCGCGGCGATATCGCCGACGTCGGTATAGCGGCGCGCATACATGTAGCTGACCACGGCACAGGGCATGGCCATCTGCAGGGCCAGCGCCCCGGCCAGCAAGTCGGGCAGGCCGAGCAGCCACACCACCGCGTAGCCCGCGGCCAGCCCGACTGCCAGCCGCAGCGCGGCCACCACCGCGCCGGCGCGCATGCCATTGGCGGGAATCAGCGCCAGCGCGTGGCCCAGGCTCAGCAGCATCAGCGGCACCGTCACCGCCCCCAGCATGCGGCTGGTCGCGACCAGCCAGTCCGGCACCGGGATGTCCAGCGCGCGCAGGGTCACCGCGGCCACCGAGGCCAGCAGGACCGGGCTCTTCCAGCTGCCGGGCGTGTTGGCGCCGGGCAGCATGCGCACGGCGATCGTGTGCGTCACGAAGGAGTTGACCGCGAAGAATGCCACCGCCGCCGACAGCCCGGCGTCGCCGAACGCCAGTTGCGAAACCGGCAGGCCGAGATTGCCGGCGTTGGGCACGAAGGCGGTGGGCAGCAGCGTGCGCACCGGCAGGCCGAACAGCCGCAGCAGGCCGGCGCACGCCAGCGCGCAGGCCAGCAGCGCCAGCAGCGAGGCGCCGGCGATGGCCAGCAGCGCGCGGTCGTCCAGTTGCGTGGTGACGAAAGTGTGGAACACCAGCGCCGGGGTGGTCACCGTGGTGACCAGCATGGTGATGAACGTGCCGCCGAAGGGGTAATCGCGCTTGGCCCAATAGGCGCCGATTCCCGCGCATGCCAGCAGGGGCAGCAGCAGCACGACGGCAGACCAGTAGAACTGTACGACGGCAAGCATGAACGAGGCTGGGCCTATTCAGAAATGGATAAACGGCTCGATGCCGCCACGAATCGAGACTTGGCATGCCGGCGCGGCGCGCCGCATGATGGCCGGCCGCCCCTCATGGGCAAGGACGGGGTCCGCCATGCCGCAACGCACCACCCTCACCCCGCGCGAGCTGGACTGCCTGCACTGGTCGGCGCTGGGCAAGACCAGCTGGGAAACCGCCCGCATCCTGGGCATCGCCGCGCGCACGGTCGATTTCCACCTGGCCAATGCCTGCGCCAAGCTGGGTGTGGCCAACCGGCGCGCCGCGGTGGCCCGCGCCGTGCAATGCGGGCTGCTGCCGGCGCTCACCGCCGCAGCTCCACCGCATCGATGAATTCGCGCGCCCGCTCGGCGGGCAAGGTCTGGCGGGTGCCGGCGGCCACGGCCTCGATCAGCATGTCGTCGGTCGCCCACACCCGCGCCAGCAGCCAGTCGTCGCGCTCGCCCGGCGGGGCATGGATCTCGATGTCGGCGCCCGGCGCGGGCAGCGGGTCGGGCGGCTGGACGCCCAGGTTGGCGTACAGCGAGCGCGCCAGCGCCTCGCCCAGCGCGCGCCGGCGCGCCGGATCGGCCGCCACCTCGGGCGGCAGCGGCGCATGGCCGATGGCGAATACCGCCTGCTCGACCCGCGCGGAGGTCAGCGAAAACCGCAGCGGCACCTCGGCCAGGGCCAGGTCGCGGGTGTCGGTCTGCACCCGGCCGGGGAACGCCGCGCGCACGCGGCCATCGGCCACGTCGATCTCGCGCCAGTTGTAACTGGGCGAACAGGCGGCCAGCAGCAGCGCGGCGCAGCCGGCCTGCCACAGGATCCGCACGCGTTTCTTGAGCATGAAACGAAACAGCGTTGAAATCATGGGTATGGGTTCGCTATCGACCTGCAGAGGCCTGAAATTGTCGCCGATTTCATTTACTCCCGCCGCGGACGGCGTCAGCCTGGCCAATTACGCCTGGCCGGCGGCCCCGGACGTGCCCGCGCCGCTGCCCGGCCCGGGCACGCCCAGCATATACCTGCTGCATGGGCTGAGCGAGCACGCCGGCCGCTACGAGCGCCTGGCCGGCTGGCTGGCCGCGCGCGGCTGGCGGGTGGGCGCGCACGATCACCGCGGCCACGGCCGCTCGGGCGGCCCCCCGGCCGGCCTGGCCCGCCCCGACGACCTGGTGCGCGACGCCACGCAGCGGCTGCTGGACTGGAGCCGCGACTGCGGACGTCCGCCCATCCTGCTGGGCCACAGCCTGGGCGCGCTGGTGGCGGTGCGGGTGGCGCAGCGGCAATGGGCGCCGCTGGCCGGCCTGGTGCTCAGTTCGCCGCCGTTTCGCCTGCGCATCCCGGCCTGGTCGCGCCCGGCGCTGACCTGGCTGGCGCGCCGCCAGCCCGAGCTGCGCGTGCCGCACGGCCTGGCGCCGGCCTGCATTTCGCATGACCGCGCGGTCGTGGCCGCCTACCGGGCCGACCCGCTGGTGCGGCGCTGCATTACCGGGCGGCTGGCGCTGTTCATCGACCAGGCCAGCCAGGCCGCCCTGCGCGACGCGCCGCTGCTGCCATGCCGCACCCTGCTGCAGGTGGCCGGCGCCGACCGGATCGTCGCGCCCCAGGGCAGCCGCGCCTTCGCCGAGGCGGCGCCGCCCGCCCTGCTGACGCTGCGCTGGTATCCGGACGCCTGGCACGAGATTTTCAACGAAACACCGGCCATCGCCGCCCCGGTCTATGCCGACCTGGACGGCTGGCTGGCCGGCGCCGCGACATCTTTATCCCGGGAGCCGATCAGGGCTACCTCGGCACGGACGGCCATCACCCCGTAAAATCCGCGATCCACCCGGAAAAAAGATACGCCCGTGACCGATACCGCTGCCCAACGCCACCACCGCCTGCAAGCCCATGCCGACCTGCTGACGCAGACCCTGCGCGGCATCGAAAAGGAAGGCCTGCGCGTGGACCACCAGGGCGTGCTGGCCCGCACCGCCCACCCTGCCGGGCTGGGCGCCGCGCTGACCAACGCACATGTCACCACCGACTACTCGGAAGCGCTGCTCGAACTCATCACCGGCACCCATACCGACGTCGACAGCCTGCTGGGCGAACTGCGCGACACGCATCGCTACGTCTATGGCGTGCTCGAGGGCGAATACATCTGGAACCAGTCGATGCCGGCCACGCTGCCGCCCGAGGCCGACATCCCCATCGCCTGGTACGGCACCTCGAATACCGGCATGCTCAAGCACGTGTACCGGCGCGGCCTGGCCGAACGCTACGGCAAGACCATGCAATGCATCGCCGGGGTGCACTACAACTTCTCGCTGCCCGACGCGCTGTGGGACGTGCTCGTGCCCGATGCCCCGACGCCGCAGGCGCGCCGCTCGCGCGGCTATATCTCGCTGATCCGCAACTTCACCCGCTATTCCTGGCTGCTGATGTACCTGTTCGGGTCGGCGCCGGCCCTGGCGCGCGAGTTCATGCGTGGGCGCGACCACCTGCTCGAGACGCTCGACCCGTCCACGCTGTACCTGCCCTACGCCACCAGCCTGCGCATGAGCGACCTGGGCTACCAGAACAAGGCGCAGTCGCGCCTGAAGCTGTGCTACAACGACCTCGACACGTTCCTGGGCCGCCTCTACGAAGCGGTCACCGAACCCTGGCCGGCCTACCAGGCCATCGGCACGCGGCGCGACGGCCAGTGGATCCAGCTCAATACCAACGTGCTGCAGATCGAGAACGAGTACTACTCCAGCATCCGTCCCAAGCGCGCCACCGGCCGCTGCGAACGCCCCATCACGGCCCTGGCCGAACGCGGCGTGCAGTATGTCGAAGTACGCTGCCTGGACATCGACCCGCTGACGCCCGAAGGCATTTCCGCCGAAACCGCGCGCTTCGTCGATGCCTTCCTGCTGTTCTGCGCCACCTCGGACAGCCCGTTCTTCCCGGACAACGGCTACTGCCAGCGCAGCGCCGACAACTTCGCCGTCGTCGTCAAGGAAGGCCGCAAGCCGGGCCTGATGCTGGACCGCGAAGGCCAGGCCGTCAGCGTGCCGCAGTGGGGCCACGAGCTGCTCGACCAGATCGCGCCCTACGCCGCCCTGTACGACCAGGCGCTGGGCGGCGATGCCTACGCCGCGGCGCTGGCCGCCCAGCGCGCCAAGCTGGACCAGCCCGACCTGACCCCGTCGGCGCGGGTGCTGGCCGCCCTGCGCGAGGGCAACGTATCGTTTCACGATTATTCGCTGGACCTCAGCCGCCGCCACGCCGACGCGCTGCGCGCCCAGCCGCTGCCGGCCGAACGGACGCAGGCCTACGCCGAGGCGGCGCGCCAGTCCGTCGCCGAGCAATTGCGCCTGGAGCAGTCCGACGCGGTCGATTTCGACACCTACGTGGCGCACTACCACGCGGCCCTGAAAAACCCGCTGCCTTCGACGGCGTCCTGACAGGCGTATCGTTATGGCTGGGCCGGCGCCGCGCGCCGGTCCGGCACCTTCCTACCGGAGGCACTATGTTTCGCCTTGCATTCCTGTTCGCGGCCGCCGCGCTGGCGACCGGCGCCGTCGCGGCCGGACCGGCGGTCCGCACGGTCGAGTCGGTCGACCTGGCCCGCTATGCCGGCAAGTGGTACGAGATCGCCCATCTGCCCATGTTCTTCCAGCGCCAGTGCGTGGGCGACACCACCGCCGAATACACGCAGAACACCGATGGCTCGCTGGCGGTGAACAACCGCTGCCGCACCAAGGACGGCAGTATCGACGCCGCCTCGGGCACCGCCACCGTGGTCGAAGGCAGCGGCAACGCCAAGCTGGAAGTCTCGTTCTTCAAGCCCTTCAAGGGCGCATACTGGATCATCGGGCTGGATCCGGACTACCGCTGGGCGGTGGTCGGCTCGCCCGATCGCGACAACCTGTGGATCCTGTCGCGCAGGACGCAGCTCGCGCCGGCCGACCTGCAGAATGCCCTGGCGGTAGCCAAGGCGCAGGGCTACGCGCTCGACGAGCTGCGCTACACCCCGCAACAGCGCTAGGCCAGCCGGCCGTCCTCGCGCGGGTCCGCCGCATAGTCGCGGGCCAGCCGCACCACCGTCACGCCTGGCTGGAGCTGGCGCAGCGACGGCATGATCAACGTACAGCGGTCATAGGGCGTGACGATGGGCTGGCCATCGGCCCAGCCTATCGGCGTTCCCGCTCGCTCCAGCGTTTCGAGGCCCTGCCAGGCTTGCGCGAAGCGCAGGTCCATCGACGGCGCGACCACGGCGTCGGTCACCTCGAGCACGCGCTGGCCCGGCGCGGGCGGCAACAGCCACCCGGCCGGCAGGTCGCCGGCGTCGACCACGTCCGCCGCCAGCAGCAGGCGGCCCATCATGTCGCGCGCCACCTCGCGTGCCGCCGGTTCGCCGTGAAAGCCGCATTCGATCAGCAGCGCGCAGGCGTCGGCGCCGGGATCGCCGAAGCGGCCGAAATCGCGCATGCGCACGCCGTCCTTGTGGCCGGCGTCGACCACGACATGGCGCGGCGCGCCCAACCGGCGCGCCAGCGCGATATTGCGCGGCAGAACGCCGGTCAGCAGCAAGGGCTCGCCCGGCTCGTGCATCGAGTGCAGGTCCAGCAGCCAGTCGGCCCGCTCCACCCAGGGCCGCAGTGCCAGCGCGCGCTGGCGCTCGCGCGTGCGCGGCTGCGCCAGGCGCGCCTCGCTCCAGACGCGGTTCATGTCTTCGTCGACGAAGCGCGCCGCGTCATGGCGAGACGCATCGAAGGTATCGAAGGCGTCCAGGTTGCACAACGCCAGCGTCAGGCTGCCGCGGCGCGGCCGCAGCCCCGCCGCCAGCGCGTCCTTCAGCGCCCAGGCGCCGCACAACTCATTGCCATGGACCAGGGCCGACACCATGACGGCGCAGCCCGTCCGGCCGGAATCGAAGTGCCAGACGCCGGGCGTACCGGTGTTGCCGAGGCGCTCGGCGGAAAGATCGGGAACGGGAAGCTGGAAATGCATGGACGGCGGCTGCGAAATAAACGGTTGGATTATTGGGCTTCGATCCTGGCGGCCTGCACCAGGGCGCCGTACTTGCGGGTCTCGGCCTGCTGGAACTGCACCGGATCCAGGCCGGGCTGGGCGAGTTCGCCGCCGGTTTCCTGCACCTTGCGGCGGAATTCCTCCGACTTCAGCACGTCGGCCAGGGACGCGCGCAATGCTTCGGCCACCGGCGCCGGCAAATCGGCCGGCCCGTAGAGGGCGAACCAGACGCTGATGTCCACGCCTTCGAAACCCGGGGTCTCGGCCAGCGCGGGGATATCGGGCGCGGCCGGCGAACGCTTCTTCTCGGTCACGCCCAACGCCACGACCTTGTCCGAACGCACCTGCGGCAGCCCGGAGGACAGCACCAGCACGCCGTAATCGAGCTGGCCGCTCATCAGGTCGGTGACCAGCGGCGCCACGCCGCGGTACGGCACGTGCTCGGCGCGGGTCTGCGTCGACTGGTTGACCATTTCGCCGGCCAGGTGCAGCGCGGTGCCCACGCCGGACGAACCATAGTTGAACGAACCGGGCGCCACGCCGCGCAGCTTGTGCAGGTACTCGGCGGCATTGTTCACGCCGGCGCTCTTCGAGGCGGCCAGCAGCATGGGCTGCGAGGCAATCACGCCCAGCGCGGTGAAATCCTCGGCGCCGTCGTACTTGACCGCCTTGTTGATCATGCCGGCGATCACCATCTCGTTGGTCGAGCCCAGCAGGAGGGTGTAGCCGTCGGCCTGGGCGCGCGCCACGCGTTGCGCGCCGATGGTGCCGCCGGCGCCGCCGACATTCTCGACCACCACGCTCTGGCCGGTCTGGCGCGCCAGCGCCTCGCCGAACAGGCGGGCGGTCAGGTCGACGCTGCCTCCGGCCGGATAGCCGACGATCAGCGAGATGGGACGGTCCGGATAGCCGGCGGCAGCCGCCGGCAGGGGCGCGGCCAGGGCCGCGCCGATACACAGGGCGGCCAGCGCGCCGCGCAATGCATGCGATTTCATGTTTTTCCCTCGAGGTATCGACAGACCGTGGCCCGCCGCTTGTTATGAATGACTGCGCGCCATCATTCTGCGGGGCCGGCATATCGGCCGATGTGCCGAACCGGCACATCGCCGTGCCAATACGGTTTGCCGGGCTAGCGGCCGCGCTGGGTGCACTCCCAGACCGCCTCGGCCAGCGCCGACAGGCGGGTACGCGGCCGGTACAGGCGCACCTCGAAAGCGATTTCCTCGGCCCGTCCGCCCAGCGCGGCCAGCGCGCCGCGCCGGCAATCCCCGGCCACCATCGACCACGGCAGCCAGGCGATGCCCAGCCCCTTCTGCGCCATGCCGTGCGCGGCATCGAGGGAGTCGCAGCGCACGAACGGCGCCAGCGCATAGGGAAAGGTTTCGAGCCGGTCGCCGGCGATGCGCGCCATGGCCAGTCCGCCCGAATACGTGATCAGCGGCGCTGCCGGCCCGCCTTCGCTCAGGGCATGGCGCGGGCGGCCGCGCGCGTCGGCCTGGCATACCGGCACCAGTTTGTCGATGCCCAGGGTCATGTAGCGAAACCGTCCCGGCGTCAATTGCACCGACAGCGCCGGATGCTCATAGCAGCACACCAGGTCGACACGGCCCTGCTCCAGCAACGCCGCCATCTCCTGCATCACGCCGGTGGACAGTTCCACCTGCGCGCCGTCGCCCAGCAGGCGCGCGGGGCGCTGGCGCAGCCGCGCTATCCAGTCGGCCACCAGGGTACGCGCCAGGCTGCGGCCGGTGCCGATGCGCAAGATGCGCTCTTCCTGGCGGCCAGCGCTGCGCAGCTGTTCGCGCACCCGATCGACCTGCTCGACGACCTGGCCGGCCGCCTGCAGCAAGGCTTCGCCCTGCGCCGTCAGCACGACCGGCGTGCGGCCGCGCTCGACCAGCGGCGCGCCGGCCCAGGTCTCCAGCGCGCGGATGCGCCGCCCGAAGGCCGGATGCGTGACGTGGCGCAACTCGGCCGCGCGCACGAAGCTGCCGGTCTGCGCCAACGCGATCAGGTCTTCGAAGAGTTTCAGGTCGGACATGGAAAACCGCCGCACAAGTCGCTGCGCCGATACAATCGGCTTCTGATCCGGCACCATGCCGGGCCATCGCGCAGCAGAGTGCTCTTGTAGCATGCGACGCGCGCGTCAACCCCTTACGGAGACATCATGAGCGTGCCCACCGCCGCCAAACGCATCACCACCCGCCAATTGCGCATGCGCACGCCGGACGAGCCCATCGTGGCGCTGACCGCCTACACGGCTCCCATCGCCGGCCTGCTGGATGCGCACTGCGACCTGCTGCTGGTGGGCGACTCGCTGGGCATGGTCATCTACGGCATGGAAACCACCCTGCCGGTTACCGTGGACATGATGATCCAGCACGGCCGCGCCGTGATGCGCGGTTCGCAGCGTGCCTGCGTGGCGGTGGACATGCCGTTCGGCAGCTACCAGGAAGACGAGCGCCAGGCCTATCGCAACGCCGCCCGCATCATGGCCGAGACCGGCGCAAGCTGCGTCAAGCTGGAGGGCGGCGCGGAAATGGCCTCGACCGTGGCGTTCCTGGTCGAGCGCGGCATTCCCGTGATGGGCCACGTCGGGCTCAAGCCCCAATCGGTGCACGGCCATGGCGGCTTCCGTACCGTCGGCCGCGGCGCCGAGGCCGAGCAGGTCATGGCCGACGCACAGGCCATCGCCGCGGCGGGCGCCTTTACGGTGGTCATCGAAGGCACGCTGGAACCCGTGGCGCGCGCCATCACCGAGGCCTTGCCCGTTCCCACCATCGGCATCGGCGCCTCGCCCGCCTGCGGCGGACAGATCCTGGTGTCGGACGACGTGCTGGGCCTGTTCTCGGATTTCACGCCGCGCTTTGTCAAGCGCTACGCGCAGCTGGGCCCCATCATCGAACAGGCCGCCGCGGCCTACGCCAGCGAGGTCCGCGCGCGCACGTTCCCGGCGCCGGAACACTGCACCGGCATGCCGGCGCCCGACGGCCGCCCGGCCTGAAACCGGGCACAGGAAGCGGCCGCCGCCACGCGGCTGGCCGGCTCCTCGGGCCGCTCGGACTCCTGCGCACGGCCAAACGGCCAGCGCTGCGGCCTGACGGGAGGCGTGGCGGGAGGTTGATCGGTCATTGCTCAATCCCTTGCTATAGATGGGCCGAGCATAGCCGCTATGCCGTGCCATGATTGTCAACAATTGCCAATGATGTGCGCGGATCCTGCAAACCCGCTCCCGCGCGCCGTAGGGTTTTCGCCACGGGCAAACCCGGCCACGGGGCTGCCCCGCGCCGCGCCCATGGCGCCATCCCGCGTGCTACGCGCAGGCGCGGCGCGCCCGCGATAGCAAGGCAATATGACAGCACCACGCACGCATTGCCTCAGTGCATGGAAATGTCAATTCGCGCGCCGTGTAACACTCCGGCACATATGGCGCCCCTAGACTTCGCCGGGTCCACGTTCCAGCACGAACCGTGCAGGACGTATGTCGGACCTTCTGCAGAAATTTGGGAGCATCACAATGAAGAAAACCTTGCTTGCCGTCGCCCTGGCCAGCGGATTCGCGGGCACGGCGCAAGCCGCCGCCACCAGCGTCACGCTGTATGGCCTGATCGACTCGGGCATCGGCTATGAACAGGTCAAGGGACCCAACGGCTTCAAGCAAAGCCATGTCGGCGCGACCAGCGGCGTCAGCAGCGGCTCGCGTTGGGGCCTGAAAGGCGCCGAAGACCTGGGTGACGGCCTGCAGGCCGTGTTCACCCTCGAGGCCGGCTTCAACAACCAGACCGGCAACTCCGAACAAAGCGGCCGCCTGTTCGGCCGCCAGGCCACCGTCGGCCTGTCCAGCAGTGCCTGGGGCAAGCTGGAGTTCGGCCGCCAGACCAATATGGCGTCCAAGTACCTGGGCGACATCAGCCCGTTCGGCACCGACTACGGCATGGCCGGCATCGGCAGCACGTTCGGCTCGGCCAAGTCGCTGCGCCTGGACAACATGGTGATGTACCAGTCGCCCGACTTCAGCGGCTTCCGGTTCGGGCTGGGCTATTCGTTCAACGCCGACACCACCAAGGGCGACAACTTCAGCACCAGCGACAATCCGCGCGTCGTGACCGCCGGCGCGAAGTACGCTTCCGGCCCGCTGACCCTGGTCGCCACCTACGACCGCCTCAGCCCCAACCACGCCGCCACCAACGGCGAATCGCAAAGCGTGCAGGAATACGCCCTGGGCGGCATGTACGATTTCGAGGTCGTCAAGCTGCACGCGGCCTGGGGCCAGACGTTCGACGGCTGGTTCTCCGGCTACTCGATGGGCACCAACCCCAGCTTCGCCGGCTACAGCAAGCTGCCTTCGCTGGCCTACAAGGACGGAGCCAAGGTCGATTCCCTGATGCTGGGCGCGACCGTGCCGCTGGGCAAGACCAAGGTATTCGGCTCGTGGCAGCGCGCCGATCCGAAGAACGACAAGCTGACCGGCGGCGACAAGACCTACAACATCTTCGCCCTGGGCGCCACCTACGACCTGAGCAAGCGCACCAACCTGTACGCCTATGCCGCCTACGGCGACAACTACGCGTTCCATGACGAAGTGCGCAACACCGCCGTGGCCGTGGGCCTGCGCCACCGCTTCTGAGCCGTTGCATGATGGGCCGCCCCCCCGGGGCCGGCCCTGCGAGGCATGCGAGTCCAGCGTCCTAGCGGGTGGTTTTTCCTCTCCGTTATCCATCCGCGACGGCCTGGACCCGCTGCCGCCCGCCCTGCCCCGCTAGGCGAGCCCGCTGGGCTCGCCAGGGCGCGGACAGGTGCTGGCCCGCACCATCAGCTGCGGCGCCAGCCGCTCGGACGCCGGGCGCCCCCCCTTGATACGCTCGAGCAGCAGCTCCATGCTGCGGTAGCCCATGGCGTGCATGGGCGAGCGGATCGTGGTCAGGCTGATCGGCAGTTCCGCGGCCAGCGGCGTGTCGTTGAAGCCCACGATGGCCACATCGTGCCCCGCGCGCAGGCCGCGATCGCGCACCGCGCCCATCAGGCCGATGGCCAGGAAGTCGTTGACCGCGAACACCGCCGAGGGCTTGCGGGCGCTGCGAAACAGTTTCTCGCCGGCCAGCCGGCCGGCGCGGGTATCGAACGGCCCATGCAGTATCCATTTGGCCGGGATATCCACCCCTTGCTCGCGGCAATAGGCGATGAACCCCGCGCTGCGGTCGCAGCCGGTGCTGGCGTACTGCTCGCCGGCCAGCACGGCGATGTCGCGATGGCCCAGCGCCAGCAGATGTTCGGCCGCCATGCGGCCGCCGGCCACGTCGTCGCAGGTCACGGCGCAATGCGTGCCGAGATGGCGGCTGACCAGCACCATGGGCACGCCGCGCCGGGCGATTTCGTCCAGGAACCGGGTATCGTCGCGGCGCGCATCGGCGAAGATCAGCCCCTCGACCCGGCGATCCAGCGCCATCTCGCCCAATTGCCGCTGGCGCGGCGGCGCGTCGCCGGTATTGGCCACGAACGTCAGGTAGCGCGAGTCGGCGGCCGCCGCGTCGATACCCTCGTAGATCGTGGCCACGACCAGGTCGGACAGCTGCGGCACCAGTACGCTGACCGTGCGCGTTTTCTGGGTGCGCAGGCCGATGGCGTGCGGATTGGGTCGGTAATTGAGCTGCTGCGCCAGTTCGCGGATGCGCTCGACCGTCTCGGGCGCGGCGGCGTTGCGCGCGTCGTCGTCGGTGCCATTGAGCACGCGCGAGACGGTCGACACATGCACCTTCAGCTGCTGCGCCAGCGAACGCAAAGTGACCGGAGACTGCTTACCTTTCATGTGGCCTTCCTTTTGCGCGCATCATAGCAACATTCCCGTTTTACCCAAACGTTCGGGTAAATACTAAATTGCCAGCGGCCGCGTGCGCCCCTACAGTTGCTACCCAAACGTTTGGGTAGAGATCCGTATGGACCATTTTCTGCAGCAACTGATCTACGGCCTGTCCGTGGGCAGCACCTATGCCATGATCGCCCTGGCGATCACGCTGGTGTTCCGGGGCATGGACATCATCAACTTCGCGCAAGGCGAAATCTTCATGGTGGGGGCATTCCTGGGCTACGTCTTCCACGTGGACCTGGGGCTGTCGATGTGGCTGGCCTTTCCGCTGGCCATCGCCTCGGCGCTGGTGTTCGGCTCGTTCCTCGAACGGGTGTTCATGCGGCGGCTGGAAAACAGCAACCAGCTCTCGCTGTTCATGATGACCGTGGCGCTGTTCATCCTGCTGCGCAGCGCCGCGCAACTGCTCTTCGGCTCGTCCGCGTACCGCTTTCCGCCGCTGAGCGAACATGCGGCCTCGATCGGCTCGGTGCGCATCAGCGACCAGTACCTGATCGTCATCGGCATGACGCTGCTCATCATGCTGCTGCTGTACCTGCTGTTCACCCGCACGCCGCTGGGCCTGTCGGTGCGGGCGGTCGCGCAGGACAAGACCACCGCGCGCATGATGGGCATCAACGTTTCACGCATCAACAACTTCACCGTGGCGCTGTGCTCGGCGCTGGGCGCTGCGGCCGGCATCGTCTACGCGCCGATAGCGGTGCTGTCGTTCGACATGGGCAACCTGATCATGCTCAAGGGCTTCACCGCCGCGCTGCTGGGCGGGCTGGGCCTGCTCTCGGGCGCGGTGCTGGGCGGAATCATGCTGGGCGTCATCGAGCAGTTCGGCACGCTGTTGATCAACTCCGCCTACAAGGATCTGGTCTCGTTCTCGATCCTGCTGCTCATCATCCTGGTCAAGCCCAACGGCATCCTGGGCAAGAAGCAGATCAAGAAAGTCTAAGCAGACCAAGCCAGAAGGACACCGCATCATGTTTCGTCGCAAATATGGAACCGCGCTTTGCGCGCTGGTCCTCATCGCATTGCCGGCCCTGCTCAACGACCCGTTCATCACCCACCTGGGCGTGCGGGCGGCCACCTACGCCATCGTAGTCATGGGCCTGACGCTGTTCGCCGGCTACACCGGCCAGATCTCGCTGGGGCACGCCGCCTTCTTCGGGCTGGCCGCCTATCTGTCGGGCATGATGGCCAAGGCCGGCGTGCCCTACCTGGTATCGGTGCCGGTCGCCACGGCCGCAGTCGGCGTGCTGGGCTGCCTGGTCGGCATGCTGGTGCTGCGCACCAGCGGCCACTACCTGGCGCTGGCCAGCATCGCCGTCGCGGTCATCGTGCAGGTCATCATCAAGAACAGCACGATCACCGGCGGCCCTTCCGGGTTGACGGCCGTGCCCGCGCCGGATTTCTTCGGCTGGTCGCTCACCAGCGACCTGGGCTACTACTACTACGTGCTGCTGTGCATGTTCGCCGGCTTCGTCATCCTGCGCCGGGTCATCGACTCGCGCACCGGCGACGCCCTGCAGGCCATCGCCAACAACGAACTGGCCGCCCAGTCGCTGGGCATCCCGGTGTTCCGCTACAAGGTGCTGTCATTCACCATCAGCACCCTGTTCGCGGCGTTCGCCGGCACCCTGTTCGTGCACTACGACGGCTTCATCGACCCGGACAGGCTGGGCATCCACGTCTCCGTGCTGTTCCTGATCATGACCTTCGTGGGCGGCATCGGCAACATCTACGGCTCGGTGATCGGCGCCTTCGCGCTGACCATCATCGAGGAGTACGCCCAGGAATTCGGCCAATACAACATCCTGGTCTACGGCCTGCTGCTGGCGCTGGTGATCCTGTTCCTGCCCAAAGGACTGGTGGATCTGCCCAACAAGCTCAAATCCCTGCGCGCGAGGTAAGCATGCTTTCCGTCAACAACGTGACCCTTTCGTTCGGCGGCGTCCAGGCGCTCTCCGACGTATCGTTCACCATGCAGGCCAATGTCATCCATGGCCTGATCGGCCCCAACGGCGCGGGCAAGACCTCGCTGTTCAACGTGGTCAGCGGCATCTACACGCCGACCGCGGGCTCGATCCGCTTCGACGGCAAGGAAATCAGCCGCCTGAAGCTGCATCAGATCAACCGCCTGGGCGTGGCGCGCACGTTCCAGAACATCATGGTGTTCCCCGACCTGACGCTGGCCGAGAACGTGATGATCGGCCGCCAGGACCGCACCCGCGCCGGGGTGCTGGCCTCCATCCTGCGCACCCCGGGCGAGCGCGCCGAACGCCGCGCCACCCGCGAACGGGCGATCGAGCTGCTGTCGTACGTCGGGCTGGCAGGCAAGGCCGACGAACTGGCCTCCAACCTGCCCTACGGCGAACAGCGCCAGCTGGACATCGCGCGCGCGCTGGCCACCGACCCCAGGATCCTGCTGCTGGACGAACCGGCCGCGGGCCTGAACCTGCAGGAGCGCATCGCCCTGCGCAAGCTGATCCTCAAGCTGCACGAGCTGGGCTACACCATCGTGCTCATCGAACACGACATCAAGCTGGTCATGGGCCTGTGCGAGCACATCGTGGTGCTGGAATACGGACACAAGATCGCCGACGGCACGCCGCAGGAGGTGCAGCGCGACGAAAAAGTGATAGCCGCCTATCTGGGCGCGGGAGCGCAGCATGCTTAAGATCGACCGCATCGACACCTATTACGGCCGCGTGCAGGCGCTCAAGCAGTGCAGCCTGGACGTCGCCGCCGGCGAGTTCGTCACCCTGCTGGGCGCCAACGGCGCGGGCAAGAGCACCCTGCTCAAGTCCATCCTCGGCCTGCAGCCGATACGCGGCGGCGCCATCGAATTCATGGGCGAGCGCATCGACCGCCAGGCGCCCGACGCCATCATCCGCAAGGGCATCAGCATCGTCCCGGAGGGACGGCGCGTGTTCCCCGAATTCACGGTGGCCGAGAACCTGGTCATCGGCGCGCGGGCGCGCCGCTCCACCCACCACGAAATCCAGCAGGACATCGAACGCATCCTGGCGCAGTTCCCCCGCCTGAAGGAGCGCTACCGGCAGAAGGCCGGCACCATGAGCGGCGGCGAGCAGCAGATGGTGGCGATCGGCCGGGCGCTGATGGGCCGCCCCAAGCTGCTGCTGCTGGACGAACCGTCGCTGGGCCTGGCGCCGCTGGTGGTGGCCGAACTGATGGACAAGCTGCGCGAGATCCACGCCGCCGGCGCCACCATCCTGCTGGTCGAGCAGAACGTCACGCTGGCGCTGCAGACGGCCCAGCGCGGCTACCTGCTGGAGACCGGCCAGATCGTCGGCTCGGACGATACCCAAGCCCTGCTGCACAGCGACCTCGTGCGCAAGACCTATCTCGGCATGGACGGCTGATACGCGCCACGCCACTTTCGCCGATGCACGGCATCCCCCCCTCCCGACTAGAGAGACATCATGATTGCATTCGCTCCCCGCACCCTGGCCGTCGCGTCGATCGCGGCGACCGTCGCCCTGGCCGGTTGCGGCCAGAAGGAAGAACAGGCCGCGGCCGGCGCCACGCCGCTGCGCATCGGCATCATCGAATCCGTGACCGGCCCGGCCGCCTCGTACGGCGACGCCCACAACAAGGGCACCCGCCTGGCCGTCGAGGAAATCAACAAGGCCGGCGGCTTCAACGGCGTACCGCTCGAAGTGCACGGCGAAGACGACAAGAGCGACCCGGCCACCGGCATCAACGCCGCCAAGAAGCTGATCACCCAGCGCAAGGTCGACGCCATCGTCGGCTCGGCCGCCAGCCTGGTCACCATCGCCTTCTCGAAGGAAAACGAGAAATACAAGGTGCCGCTGGTCAATGGCATGGCCGGCTCGCCCACCATCACCGAGCAGGGCTTCCAGTACACCTGGCGCATCAAGATTACCGACAACCAGCTCGATACCAAGGCGATCGAGCACTATGTGCAGAACAAGAACGCGCGCAAGGTGGCCTTCCTGGCCGAGAACTCCGACTACGGCAAGCCGCCCACCAAGGCGGCCGCCGACCGCGCCCGGGAACTGGGCGCCGAAGTCGTGGCCTACGAGGAATACAACCGCGGCGAGACCGACTTCAAGGCCCAGCTGACCAACATCCGCGACCGCGCGCCCGACGTGCTGTTCGTGCACGGCTACTACACGGAAGGCTCGATCATCGCGCGCCAGATCCGCGAACTGGGGCTGAAGACGCAGCTCATCGTCAACGAGGGCCAGGGCGTGCCCAAGTTCCAGGAGCTGGCTGGCGCCGCGGCCGAGGGCGCCGTGTTCCCCACCACCTGGCTGCCGGGCCTGAGCGACGCGCGCTCCAAGCAGTTCGAGACCGCCTACCAGGCACGCTACAACAGCCTGCCCGGCGCGTTCGACGCCGGTTCATACGAAGCCGTCTACACCGTGGTGGAAGCCGCGCGCAAGGGCGGCGGCACCAAGCCCGAGCAGATCCAGGCCGGGCTGGCCCAGCTGCAAGGCTTCGAGACCCTGCTGGGGCCGGTGCGCTTCGATAAGAAGAACCAGAACGACGGCTCGATCCGCCTGGCCCGCTTCAACAACGGCAAGATCGAACCGCTGCAGTAAACCGCGGCGTCCGCCGGCCTCGCCGGCGGACGCTGTCCGCGCCTTGCCTTGCGCCTTACCCGTCTTTCATCAAAATGCTGACCATTGCTGCCCTCGCGTCTGCCTACCGCACGCGCCAGACCACCCCTTCCGCCACCCTGCGCGACCTGCTGGACCGGATAGCCGCCTCGCCGCTGAACAGTTTCATCAGCGTCGACCCTGAAACCGTCATGCGGCAGGCCGCCGACGCCGACGCCGCCTTCGCCGGCGGCGCCCCGGTGGGCGCGCTGCATGGCATCCCCGTGGCCGTCAAAGACTTGATCGACGTCGCCGGCATGCGTACCACCATGGGCTCGCAGCAGTACGCGAACCAGGCGAGCGCCGAACGCGACGCGCAGGTCGTCGCCCGGCTGCGCGCCGAGGGCGCCATCATCGTGGGCAAGACCAACACCCACGAGTTCGCCTACGGCCCCACCGGCGATCGCTCGTACTTCGGCGCGGCATGCAACCCGCGCGACCCGGCCCGCATGACGGGCGGCTCCAGCAGCGGCTCGGCCGCGGCGCTGGGGGCCGGGCTGTGCGCCGCCGCCCTGGGCACCGACACCAGCGCCTCCATCCGCCTGCCCGCCGCGCTGTGCGGCGTGGTGGGCCTCAAGCCCACCTATGACCTGCTGCCGCGCGCCGGCGCCTTCGACCTGAGCCAGACGCTCGATCACGTCGGCCCGATGAGCGCCACCGTGCGCGACAACGCCGTGCTGCTGGACGCGCTCGCCGGCCAGCCGGCGCACAGCTACGCGCGCCTGGCCGGCCAATCCGTGCGTGGCCGCACCGTGGGCCTGGCCACCGGTTTCTACCTCGACTATCTGGATGCGCCGGTGCGCCAGGCACTGGAACAGGCGCAGGAAGCCTTCCGCCAGGCGGGCGCGCAGGTGGTGCCCATCGAAATCGCCCAGGTGCAGGCCATCTACGAAGCCCAGCAACTGGTGCTCAAGACCGAAGCCTATGCGCGCCACCTGCGGGCGCTGACGACCAATGCGCCGTACCAGGACGAAGTGCGCGCGCGCCTGCTGACCGGCGCCGACGTGCTGGCGGTCGATTACCTGCAGGCCATGGCGATGCGCGCCGTGGCGCGCCGGGCCTTCGACGAGGCGCTGGCACAGGTCGATGTGCTGCTATGCCCCACCTGCGGCCTCACCGCCCCGCTGCGCGACCAGCGCACCACCGCGCTCGATGGCCAGGAGTACTCCACCACCTGGCTGTTGACCCGCCTGACCGCGCCGACCAATCTGTCCGGCCACCCCAGCCTGTCGGTGCCGTTCGGCGCCGACAGCCAGGGGCTGCCCATCAGCATGCAGTTGATCGGCCGGCATCTGGACGAGGCCGTGCTGTACCAGTTCGGCCAGGCGCTCGAAGACGCCGCCTGAAGCGCGGCGGCCGCCAGCCCGCAACGCCGTGCTGCTCAGCCGGCGTTGGGCGCGGCCCAGAGATTGGGCGTCATGGCGTTCGAATAGCCCGACACGAACGCCTTGCTCGCCCCGGTTTGCGGGTCGTAGACGCTGCGCCGTATGCGGCCGATATTGCCGCCGTACAAGTGGATGCTGATCGACACCCGGTCGTCGTAGGCATTGCTGACCTGGTGGATATCGCCGATCGACGGCGACACACAGGCCACGTCGCCGGGGCGCAGCACCTTGCCCGGGCCCTCCGGCGCCAGCCGGCCGTCGGCGGCGCGCCGAAACGGCTGGTCGGTCTCGGCGCCTCGCAGCATGCCGATGACGCCCCATACCGTGTGGTCATGCACCGGCGTCTTCTGGCCCGGCCCCCACACGAAACTGACCAGCGAGTAGCGGTCGCGCGGGTCGCCGTACAGCAGATACTGCCGGTAGTACTCGGGATGCGGCTGCGCCATTTCGTCGGGCAGCCAGTCGTCATGGGCCACCAGGCCGGCGATCAGCTGCCGCGCCTGCGCCAGGATGGCGGCCTCCTGCAGGCCGGTGCGTTCGACCAGCTGGCCCAGCGCCACCACGGTATTGAGCAATCTCTCGGACATGACCCCCTCCTGTCGGTCCCTTCATTCGAGCACATCGCCCATGCGGCGTCATCATGCCCGGAGAAATACCAAAATATAGGATACGAATTCTATATATGTGGAAAATAATAAAGAACACCCTGGATGGACGTCAATCAATATAGCCAATATCAAGCGTATTTACCGGGTAGAGGATGGGTTCGATAACTTCCCAATATTTAGGATTAATATTTCATTATTTGATTTATAAACGCGCTATCTGTATTCTGTGCGCGACCACCCTGGCATACGCATGAGCGCCAGGCCGGCGCTTGCGCTGCAAAGGCATACGACATATGGACAAAACCCTGCTCAAGGGCCTCACGGTCCTCGAAGCCATCAGCCGGCTCGACGGCGCCACGCCCACGCTGGACCAGATCGCCGAGGAAATCGGCCTCACCCGCAGCAATACGCATCGCACCCTGCAGACGCTGGCCCACGCCGGCTATGTCCGGCGCGACCCCGCCACGGGCTCGTACCAATGCACGCTGAAGCTGTTCGAGCTGGGCGCGCGCCAGCTGGCCAGCCTGGACGCCCGCAAACTGGCCCCGCCGTTCATGGGCGAACTGGCCAGGCTGACCAACGAAACCGTGCACCTGTCCGTGCTCGACGGGCTGGACGTGGTCTATGTCGACAAGCTGGACAGCCCGCAGCCCCTGCTGGCCTATTCGACCGTGGGCGGCCGGGCGCCGGCCTACGCGGTGGCCACCGGCAAGGCCCTGCTGGCTTGCCAGACGGCCGACTACCTCGACCACTATGGCGCCGCCATCAAGCGGCACACCGAAGACACGCACGTGTCGTTGCTCGCCCTCAAGCAGGAGCTGGCCGACGTCAACCGCATCGGCTACGCCATCAACCGCGGCGAGTGGCGCCAGGGCATCGGCGGCATTGCCGCGCCGATTTTCAACGGGCTGGACAAGGCCGTGGCGGCGCTGGGCATCTCCGGCCCGCTCGAACGGCTGACAAACCAGAAAATGCGTGAATACGCGCCGCTGGTGCAACAGGCGGCGCGGCAGTTGTCGGCGCACATGGGTTATCGCGGCGGCTATTTCGGCGGCGCCGCCTGAAGCACCAGGAGAAAAAATGAACCAGGAATCCACCCTCGCAGGCGTACGCGTCATCGAAATCTGCAACGTGGCCGCCGGCCCGTTCTGCGGCATGCTGCTGGCCGACATGGGCGCCGACGTCATCAAGATCGAGCCGCCCGGCACGGGCGACACCTTGCGCAGCTGGGCGCCCATCACCGATGGCTACAGCGAGAACTTCGCCTCCCTGAACCGCAACAAGCGCTCGGTCACCCTGAACCTGAAGAACGAGGCCGAGCGCGACGCAGCCATCGAGCTGATCGCCGGCGCCGACGTACTGATCGAAAACAACCGCCCCGGCGTCATGGACCGCCTGGGGCTGGGGCAGCAGGCCATGCGCGCGCGCAACCCGCGCCTGGTCTATTGTTCGGTATCGGCGTACGGCCAAAGCGGCCCGCGCAGCCAGGAAGGCGGCTTCGACCTGACGCTGCAGGCCATGAGCGGGCTGATGAGCGTCACCGGCGAAGAAGGCGGCGCCCCCGTGAAATGCGGCGTGCCCGTCTGCGACTTCACCGCCGGCCTGTATGCCGCCTTCGCCATCGCCGCCGCCCTGCGCCGCGTGCAGGCCGACGGCCAGGGCACGCACATCGACGTCTCCATGCTCGGGGCCACGCTGGGCATCGCCGCCCTGCAGACCTCCCAGTACTTCGGGACCGGCGCGGACCCGGTCAAGCTGGGCTCGGCGCACCCCCGCAACGCGCCGTACCAGGTATTCCGCTGCAAGAACGGCTACTTCGGCATGGCCGCCGGCAACAACTCGCTATGGAAAGCGGTCTGCAAGGTCGTCGAGCGCGACGACCTCCACGCCGACCCGCGCTTTGCCAATCCCACCGACCGCGCCGAACACCAGGTCGCCCTGCGCGACATCCTGGAGGCCATCTTCGCCGAACACGACTCCCATGCCTGGCTGGAGCGCTTCCGCCAGGCCGGCGTGCCGTGCGCCCCCATCAACGACTACTCCGAAGTGCTGGCCGACCCGCAGGTCGAACACATGGATTGGGTGCAGGACCTCGAATTGCCCAACGGCGTGCGCACCCGGACGTTCGTCTCGCCGGTGCGTTTTGACGCGCGCACGGCCGGCGTCATGCGCCGCCCGCCCGCCCTGGGCGAGCACAACGATGAGATCCTGTCGGCCCTGGCGGCCCGGCCGGCGGGTTGAGCGCCATGTCCGCCTCCCTTCCCCTGGCCATCGAGCGGCGCCCGGCAGCCTGGACCTTCACGCTGTCTCGCCCCGAAAAACGCAACGCGCTGTCGGCCGAACTGGTCGAGGCGCTCATCGACGGCGTGGATGCCGCCCACCGCGAACAGGTGCCGCTGCTGGTGTTCGCCGGCGCTGGCAGGAACTTCAGCGCCGGATTCGACTTCACCGACTACGAGACGCAAAGCCAAGGCGATCTGTTGCTGCGCATGGTGCGCATCGAAATGCTGCTGCAGCGCGTGGCCGGCTCTCCCAGCCTGACGCTGGCGCTGGCGCACGGCCGCAACTTCGGCGCGGGCGTGGATCTGTTCGCGGCCTGCAAGTGGCGTTATTGCACCCCGGAGGCCGGCTTTCGCATGCCCGGGCTGAAGTTCGGCCTGGTGCTGGGCACACGCCGCTTTCGCGATATCGTCGGCGCCGACCAGGCCCTCTCCATCCTGGGCAGCGCCCGTGCATTCGACGCCGACCAAGCGCGGCGCATCGGCTTCGTGCGCGACTGCGCCGCCCAGGCGCAGTGGCCCGCGCTGATCGACGCGGCCGCCGAAGCGGCCACCGCGCTCGATCCGGCCACCCGCGCCACGCTGCACCGGGTACTGCGGGACGACCACGACGACGCCGACCTGGCCGCGCTGGCGCGCTCGGCCGCGCAGCCTGGGCTCAAGGCGCGCATCCGCGACTATCTGGCCCAGCCGGCCGCCTAGAACCAGATCCGCACGCCCGCCATGATGGCCCGCTCCGAGCGGCTCTCGCCCTCCTCGCTGGCGTAGCTGGCGGTCCTGCCGAACTTGCGGCCGAACGAAACGCCGACATAGGGCGCCACTTCGCGCGTGATCTCGTAGCGCAGGCGCAGCGAGAACGACGCGTCGGACAGGCCGGCGCCGATGCCGCGCGCCTTGTCGTCCTTGCCGTACACGCTGGCCTCGATCTCCGGCGTCAGGACGAGCCGCTGGGTCAGCAGCAGGTCGTACTCGGCTTTCAGCGCCAGCGCGGTCCGCCCCGAGCCGCCCACGTAGGCCGTCACCTCGGTCTCGATGTTGTACGGCGCCACGCCCTGCAGGCCGATGGCGCCCCAGTTGCGCTTGGGTCCGGTGCCGAAATCGCGCCGCGCGCCCACCTGCAGATCCCAGAACGGCGAGATCGTGCGATTCCAGAAGGCTTCCACCTTGCCGTCGGAGCGGCCGCCGACGCGCTCGCCCTCGCTCTTGATCCACAGCTTGTCCAGGTCGCGCCCGACCCAGAACTGGCCATCCCATTGCAGGCCCGTGCGACGGTCGCGGTCATAGGTCATGCCCAGCTTGTCGAACAGCAGCTGGCTGGTCGCCATGTCGTCCATCATGTGCGAATGGATGCCGTAGGCCGCGTACGACTGATCACCCGCGCCATCGCTGCTCGGCAAGGCGCCGATCGCCGGCGCAGGCGCCGCGCCGTGATCCATGCCCGGCATGGAGCCATGGTCCATCGCCGAGGCAGGCGCCGCGCCATGGTCCATCCCCGGCATGGAGCCGTGGTCCATCGCCGGCGCCTGCGCCCAGGCGCTCGCGGCCGCGGCGGCCAGGCCCAGGCTGGCCGCCATGCCGGCCAATCGCTTCCTGTCGATACTGAAATTCGCCATGTTCCGTTCACTCCACGACGACGGCGCGGAACATGCCCGCTTCCATGTGATACAGCAGATGGCAGTGGTAGGCCCAGTTCCCCCTGGCGTCCGCGCTCACGCGGTAGCTGATCCGCTGGGCCGGATTCAGGCTGATCGTGTGC
The DNA here is from genome assembly GCF_900636925.1 of Bordetella bronchiseptica. NCBI lineage: Bacteria > Pseudomonadati > Pseudomonadota > Betaproteobacteria > Burkholderiales > Alcaligenaceae > Bordetella > Bordetella bronchiseptica. The sequence goes on along the minus strand of NZ_LR134326.1, from coordinate 435,023 downwards.
TTGCGCACCTGGAAGTTGCCGTCGGGCGACTCGAGATCGCTCCATAACCCATGCAAGTGGATGGGGTGGGTCATCATGGTGTCGTTGACCAGCACGAAGCGCACGCGCTCGCCGTACTTCAGCACGATGGGCTTGGCCTGCGAAAACTTCAGGCCATTGAACGACCACATGTAGCGATCCATATTGCCCGTCAGGTGCAACTCGATCTCGCGAGTCGGCGCGCGGTTGTCCTCGGGTTCGACCATGGAGCGCAGGTCGGCGTAAGTCAGGACCTTGCGTCCGTTGTCGCGCAGGCCGACGCCCGGATCGTCCAGCCGCGTGGTCACGATATCGGGCAGCATGGAATTGGCCGGGCCGTGCTCGGCGGGATAGGGGTGCCTGACTTCCACCATGCCCCCGCTCGCCTCGCCCGAGCCATGCCCCATGGCGGCATGGTCCATCCCGCCCATGGCGCCGTGGTCCATGGCCGCGCCGTGGTCCATGGCCGCGCCGTGGTCCATGCCGGGCATGTCGTGCGCCATGCCCATGTCCATCATCGTGAGCATCTGCACCGGATCCAGCGCCGGCACTTCGGCGTGCATGCCCTCGCGCGGCGCCAGCGTGGCGCGCGCGTAGCCCGAGCGGTCCATCGACTGCGAGAAGATCGTATAGGCGCGATCCTCGGCCGGCTCGACGATCACGTCGTAGGTCTCGGCCACGGCGATGCGGAACTCGTCGACCTCCACCGGCCTCACCGGCAGCCCGTCCGCCGCCACGACCGTCATCTTCAGGCCGGGAATGCGCACATCGAAGTACGTCATGGCCGAACCGTTGATGAAGCGCAGCCGCACCCGCTCGCCCGGCTTGAACAGCCCGGTCCAGTTGCCGGCCGGCGACTTGCCGTTGGCCAGATAGGTATAGGTCGCGCCCGAGACGTCCGCCAGGTCGGTCTGGTTCATGCGCATCTGCTGCCACATCAGGCGCTCGCCCAACGCGCTTGCCCAGCCCTGCTTGCGCGCATCGTCGACCAGGTTGTCGACGGTGGGCTGGATGTAGTTGTAGTAATCGGGCATGACCTTGAGCTTGCGGAATACGCTCATGGGGTCTTCATCGGTCCAGTCGGACAGCAGCACCACGTGGTCGCGCTCGGCTCGCACCGGATCGGCGCGCCTGGGCTCGATGACGATGGCGCCGTACAGGCCCGTCTGTTCCTGGAACCCCGAGTGGCTGTGATACCAGTACGTGCCGCTTTGCCGTACCTGGAAGCGGTAGGTGAAGGTCTCGCCCGGGCGGATGCCCGGAAAGCTCAGGCCGGGCACGCCGTCCATCCCGGTCGGCAGCAGGATGCCATGCCAGTGGATCGACGTGTCTTCGTCCAGCCGATTGGTCACGCGCAGCGTCACCGTATCGCCCTCGCGCCAGCGCAGGATGGGCGCCGGGATGCTGCCGTTGACCGTCGTGGCCATGCGCGCCGCGCCGGTGAAGTTGGCCGGCGTGCGGCCGATCTCCAGGTTGAACTCGGTGCCCGACAACACTTCGGGCTGCGCCGCGCCGGGCCGGGCCCAGGCTGCCTGGCGCCACAGCCCCAGGCCCGCCAGCACGCCTCCGCCCGCCAGGCCCTGGACGAAGCGGCGGCGCTGATTCGAAACTGCTCTGCTCATTCGTGCTTTCTCCCCGGAAACGCCGCGGCGCCCCGGCTCGTGGTTACTTGACGGAAACCGCGCCCTTCATGCCGGCCGGATAGTGCCCGGGTTCGAGGCAGCCGAAAGCCACGCGCCCCGCCTTGTCGAACTGCCAGACGATCTCGCCGCGCTTGCCGGCATCGAGCGACACCGAATTGGGCTCCTTGTGGCGCATGCCAGGATCCTTGAGCATCATCTGGTAATGCGCGCCCAGGTCGGCATCGGTACCCAGCACCATCTCGTGGCGGATCTTGCCGGAATTGGTCACCTTGAAGCGCACGGTTTCGCCAGCCTTGACCTCGATCTGGTCGGGCGTGAAACGCATGGCGTCGGTCATGTCGACATTGACCGTCCGGCTGGCCTTGGACGCCACGCCGGGCTTGCCGATCGCGGTGGCGGCGGCCCCGTGCCCGCCGCCATGGCCGCCGCCGTGCGCGCCGGAGGCGGCCGCGCCGAACGAAATCCCGCACGCGGCCGCGGCCGCGGCCATGCGCACTGCGTACACCCTTGCTTTCATGTTCGATCCTCGCTGGTCAGACTGGGTCAAGCGGCCACTGTAGTGAGCCGCGACCGTCCGCAAGCTGTCGGGAACATTACTTTTCTGTCATGCAGGCGCCGCGCGCATCCATCGCGGCAACCGGGGAGCAAGGCGCACGCCGGCCGACGCCGCCACGGCGCATGGCCAGTGCGGTCCGGACGAATGGCCGGAAGTGACGCTTCTGGGATTGCGGTGCGGACGCGACGCGGTGGCGCGACGCTTGCGCGTTGCGCCACGCCGTCCGCCTGCTGCGGACCGTGGCGCCGCGATGGCCGCTAGGGCCTTGGGAAACTGGCGCGCCCGACAGGAATCGAACCTGTATCAAGAGCTTCGGAAACTCTCATTCTATCCATTGAACTACGGGCGCGAAGAGGCGACATTGTACCGAACTTTGCGATTCGCGCACGCCCCGTACGGGCAGCGACAATTCTCTCATCGCATGAGCGTTATATAATCCAGCGTTTGCATGCGGGGAGCCCGGCTTCGGTGCGCCTTGCTCTGTAGTGATTGGATTGTCTCTTGCCGCCTTCTAGGCGTCCCCCGGTACCCCGATTCGCAGGATTTGGTCATGAGCAACGAGCAGGAACACATCGAAGAACACGTCTCGCCCATCAAAACGCCCAAGCAACTGATCACCACGGTCGTGCTGGCTTTCGTCGTCCCCATCATCATCATCATCATGCTGGTGAATGTGGTCACCTCCGGCACCAAGGTCGGTGCCGGTTCGGATACGCTGGGTGAGGAAGCGGTCGCCAAGCGCATCGCTCCCGTCGCCGGTTTCGAGCTGGTCGACGCCAACGCCCCGAAGGTCCACAAGACCGGCGAACAAGTCTTCACGGCGGTCTGTACCGCCTGCCACACCGCCGGCGTCGCCGGCGCGCCCAAGATGGGCGACAACGCGGCCTGGGCGCCGTTCATCAAGGCCGGCTACGACGCGATGCTCAATGTCGCGCTGCACGGCAAGGGCGGCATGCCCGCCAAGGGCGGCAACCCGGCCCTAAGCGACTATGAAGTGGCCCGCGCGGTGGTCTACATGGCCAACCAATCGGGCGGCTCGCTGCCCGAACCCGCGGCCCCCGCCGAAGAAGGCGCCAAGCCCGCGGAAGCCGCGGCCCCCGCTGCTGCCGCCGCGCCGGCTCCGGCCCCTGCCGCCCCGGCGGCCGCCGCGCCCGCCCCCGCGGCTGCCGCTGCGCCGGCAGCCCCGGCCGAACAGCAGGCCGCCGTCAACCCGGCCGGCGAGAAACTGTACAAGGCCACCTGTTTCGCCTGTCACGCCACGGGCGTGGCCAACGCCCCCAAGTTCGGCGACAAGGCCGCCTGGGCGCCCTACATCCAGACCGGCATGGACGCCATGCTCAAGGTCGCCATGCAGGGCAAGGGCGCAATGCCGCCCAAGGGCGGCGCGGCCACCGCGTCTGAGGACGACATCCGCGCGGCCATCGAATACATGGTCAACGCCGCCAAGTAAGCCGCGGCAGCGCCATGGAAAAAGCCCTTCGGCGTAATGCCGAAGGGCTTTTTCCATTCCCGGGTGCCTGTCCCCGCACGGGGACTGGCACCCGCAAACTTCTCAGGTGCCTGTCCCCGCCGGGACAGGCACCCCGTCATGCGCCATCTTCTGCGGGGACTGGCACCTCTTCCCCGCGAACCGCAGCCTCAGCCGTGCAGCAGCGACAGCCCCAGCTGGACGCGGCGCTGCAGCCACAGGCTGGGACGATAGCGCGGGTCACCGGTGACGCGCTGCATGTTGTGCAGGATCTCCAGCAGGCGGGCGCCGCCCAGCTTGTCGCCCAGCGCCAGCGGCCCGACCGGGTAACCCAGGCCCAGCGTCACGGCGCGATCGATATCCTGCGGCGTGGCGATGCGCTGCTGCGCGATATCGCTGGCAATGTTGACGATGCAGGCGACGATGCGCTGCGCCACGAAACCGGGCGAATCCTCGATGACGCTGACCGGCGCACCGTCGCTGGCCACCAGCGCATGGGCGTCGTCGCGCCAGTTCGACGCCGTGGCCGGCGAGACCATGAGCGTGCGGCGCCGGCCGGCCTCGAACGCATACAGCGTGTCCAGGCCCACGGTGCGCGCGCCGTCCAGGCCCTGGCCTTGCACGCAAGTGGAGACATCCTCGCCGTAGGGCGTGACGATGATCAGCGCATCCTGCGGCGGCGTTGCCCCCTCGGCCAGCTCGACCGCCATGCCGCGCAGCAAGGCGCTGGCGCGCGCGTGGCCGTCCGGATGCGCGGGGCTTACCCAGGCGCGCAGGCCGGCGCGCAGGACAGGCGCGGCCGGCTCGGCCGGCACCTGCTTCTGTCCGTCGGGATAGGCATAGAAACCTTCGCCGGCCTTGCGGCCGATCAGGCCGCCGGCCAGCCGCACGGTCGTGATGGGCGACGGCCGGAAGCGCGGCTCGTCGAAGAACTGCCGGTAGATCGATTCCATCACCGGATGCGAGACATCCAGCGCGGTCAGGTCCAGCAGTTCGAACGGGCCCATGCGGAAACCGGCCTGTTCGCGCATGATGGCGTCGATCTGGTCGAACGGCGCCACGGCCTCCTGCGCCACCCGCAGGCCTTCGGTGTTCATGCCCCGGCCGGCGTGGTTGACGATGAAGCCGGGCATGTCCTTGGCCCGCACCGGCGTATGGCCCATGCGCCGCGCCAGCTCGGCCAGCGCATCGCCCACGGCGGGATCGCTGCGCAGGCCGTCGATCACCTCGACCACCTTCATCAGCGGCACCGGGTTGAAGAAGTGATAGCCGACCACGCGCTGCGGGCGCTTGCACGCGGCCGCAATGGCGGTGATCGACAACGACGACGTGTTCGAGGCCAGCACGCAGTCGGCCGCCACGATTTCTTCCAGCGCCGCGAACAGGTCGCGCTTGACGTCCAGCCGCTCGATCACCGCCTCGATGACCAGCTGGCAATCGGCCAGATCGGCCAGCGCCGCCGCCGGCGCGATGCGCGCCAGCGCAGCCTGGGCGTCGGCCTCGCTCAGCTTGCCCTTCTGGGCCAGCTTGTCCCAGGTTTGACGCAACGCGTCGCGCGCCGCTTGCACCGCGGCGGCGTTGGTGTCGTACAGCCGCACCAGCACGCCGGCCTGCGCGGCGATCTGGGCAATGCCGCGCCCCATGGCGCCGGCGCCCACGATGCCGATAGTCTGGATCTCGCTCATTCTTTGCTCCTGCCTGGTTCAAGTATGGTGGACGCCGCGCCCGCCACGCCTGCGCGCGGCGGCGGACGGCGCCCAGGTATCGGTCAGCCCTGTCCCGCGGCCAGGGCCTGGATTTCGGTCTCGGACAGCCCGAGACGCTCGCTGAGCACCTGGCGGGTGTGCTCGCCCAGCAGCGGCGGGGCGCGGCGGTACTCGACGGGGCTGTCGGAGAAACGCAGCGGACTGCTGGCGGTCGGCACGGTGCCGGCGCTCGGGTGCGGCAGCTCGCGCCTGATCTGGCGGGCCACCACCTGCGGGTCTTCGAAGACCTGGTCCAGCGTATTGATGGGCCCGGCCGGCACGCCGGCGCTCTCCAGCGCGGCCAGCCAGGCATCGCGCTCGCCGGTGGCCATGCGCTCGGCCAGCAGCGGCACCAGCTCATCGCGGTTCTGCACCCGCTGCGGATTGGTGGCAAAGCGCGGATCGTCGGCCAGTTCGGGCAGGTCGATCACGCGGCAATAGTTGCGGAACTGGCTGTCGTTGCCCACCGCCACGATCAGGTGGCCGTCGCTGACCGCGAACACCTGGTAGGGCACCAGGTTCTGGTGTGCGTTGCCGGCGCGGCGCGGCGCCTTGCCGGAAGTCATGTAATTGAGATTCTGGTTGGCCAGCATGGCCACCTGGCAATCGAGCAGGGCCATGTCGATATGCTGGCCCAGCCCGCTGCGGTTGCGCTCGTGCAGCGCGGCCAGGATGCCAACCGTGGAATACATGCCGGTCATCAGGTCGGTCACCGCCACGCCCGCCTTCTGCGGGCCGCCGCCGGGCAGGTCATCGCGCTCGCCGGTGATGCTCATCAGGCCGCCCATGCCCTGGATCATGAAATCGTAGCCGGGGCGGCTGGCATACGGGCCGGTCTGGCCGAAGCCCGTGATCGAGCAATAGATCAGGCGCGGGTTGATGGCCTTGACGCTTTCGTAGTCCAGCCCGTACTTGCGCAGGCCGCCGACCTTGAAGTTCTCGACCAGGATGTCGCATTGCTGCGCCAGTTCGCGCACCAGCTCCGCCCCGCGCGGCGTGGCGATGTCCAGCGCCACCGACAGCTTGTTGCGGTTGGCCGAGAGGTAGTAGGCCGCCTCGGTGGTGTCGTTGCCGGCCGCATCCTTCAGATAGGGCGGCCCCCAGGCGCGCGTGTCGTCGCCCGCGCCGGGCCGTTCGATCTTGATGACTTCCGCACCCAGGTCGGCCAGGTTCTGGGTACACCAGGGGCCCGCCAGCACGCGGGTGAGATCCAGCACGCGAATGCCGGTCAGGGGAGCAGGACGTTGCGACATGTCGGTAGAAAGAAAGAGCCAGGGGAAGCAGGCATATTAGCCCCTGGCGCCAGGCGGCAAGTTTTGTTTTCGGCACGTTGTTGTGCGCGGCGCGCACAACGACGCGGCTGCGCTACGCGTACGCCTTGAGGGTTTCGCGCGCGATGACCAATTGCTGGATCTGGCTGGTGCCCTCGAAAATGCGGAACAGGCGGACATCGCGGTAGAAACGCTCGACCGCGTACTCGGAGATATAGCCCGCGCCGCCGTGGATCTGCACCGCCCGGTCGGCCACGCGCCCGACCATCTCGGTGGCGTACAGCTTGCTGCAGGCCGCCTCCATCGTCACGTTCTGGCCCAGGTCGCGCTTGCGCGCGGCGTCCAGCACCATCGAACGCGCCGCGTACAGCTCGGTCTGGCTGTCGGCGATCATCGCCTGCACCAGCTGGAACTCCGCGATCGGCTGGCCGAACTGCTTGCGCTCCAGCGCGTAGCGCACCGCATCGCGCACCAGCCGCTCGGCGATGCCCACGCACAGCGCCGCGATATGCAGCCGCCCCTTGTCCAGCACGCGCATCGAGGTGCGAAAGCCCGTGCCCTCCTTGCCGCCCAGCAGCGCCTCGGCCGGCACCCGGCAATTGTCGAACACCACGTCGCAGGTCAAGGCGCCGGCCTGGCCCATTTTCTTGTCCGGCTTGCCCAGCGTCACGCCCGGCGTGCCGGCCTCGACCAGGAAACACGAGATCGAATCGGCGCGGCGCTCGGGCGCGGTGCGCGCCATGACCGAGAACAGCCCGGCGACCGGCGCATTGGTGATGAAGCGCTTGGTGCCGTTCAGGACATAGTGGTCGCCGTCGCGGACCGCGCTGGTGCGCAGCGCCATGGCATCCGAGCCGGCGTCCGGCTCGGTCAGGGCGAACGAGCCGATCAGCTCGCCGCTGGCCAGCTTGGGCAGATAGCGCTGGCGCTGGTCGTCGGTGCCGGCCAGCACGATGGATTGCGAACCGATGCCGATATTGGTGCCGGCCAGCGACCGGAAAGCCGGCGAGGTCTGCCCCAGCTCGAACACCACGCGCACTTCCTCTTCCATGGTCAGGCCCAGCCCGCCATAATCCGCGGCGATCGACAGGCCGAACAAGCCCAGGTCGCGCATTTCCTGGACGATCTCGTCGGGAATGCGGCCGGTTTCGGCCAGCTCGTTCTCGGCCGGGACCAGCCGGTCGTTGACGAAGCGGCGTACCGCGTCCAGCAACAGGTTCAGGGTTTCATTGTCCAGCGCCATGATGCACCTCGAGGGAATATAAAGTGGGATGGGCCCGCGCGGCGTCAGATGCGCAGGCCGTTGAAAAGCAAGTCGTAGTAGCCGTCGGCGATCTGCTCGGCGCTGTCGCCCTGGCCAGGCTTGTACCAGCGCACCATCCAGTTCAGCATCGACAGCACCGCGCGGCCGGTGGCTGCCACGTCCAGCCGGCGCAGCGTTCCCGCGGCCATGCCCTGCTCCAGCAGGTCGCGCAGCAGTTGTTCGTAGCGGTCGCGCAATTGCGCGGCGTCGGCGCGCTCGGGCAGCGCCATGCCGGAATAGCCGATCAGCATGGTCACGAATTGCTCGTGATGGCGCGCGAAATAGCGGGCATGCCCCACCATGAAGGCGCGCAGCCGTTCGCAGGCCTCGCGCTGGCGCTCCACCTCGCGGGTCACGGCCTGCAGCAGGCCGGCCAGCGTCTCCAGGATGATGGCGTCGTAGATGTCCTGCTTGGTCGGGAAATAGTGATAGAGGGCGGCCTTGGACACCCCGATGGCCGCGGCCAGATCGGCGACCGAGCTGTTTTCGTAGCCGCTGCGGGCGAACAGGCGCGCGGCCTCCTCGAGAATGCGCTCGCGCGGCGCGGCCAGCGTGGGCGGGCGGCCGGCGCGCGCGCGCTTCGGAGCAGGGGCAGGAGCATCGGCCATGGCGTTATCCTGGCGGGCAAGGCGCGCCCCTGCCTGCATTGACAGGGGCTGGCCGCTTGCCGTTAAATGGGTTCATCAATTAATTACCGGACGACCGGTAAGTAATTATAGGCACAGATTTCCCCCGCGCTCAACAACCGGAATCGTCCCTCATGAACGCACGAGACACCGCCATGCCCCATCCCGTGGTTGCCGAGCTGTACGCCAGCATGACCCTGCCCGTGGTCTGCTCGCCCATGTTTATCGTCTCCAACCCCAAGCTGGCGATCGCGCAATGCGTCAGCGGCGTCATGGGGTCGTTTCCCGCGCTCAATGCGCGCCCCCAATCGCTGCTGGGCGACTGGCTCGACGAAGTCGAGGCCGGCCTGGCCGAACACCGCCGCGCGCATCCGGACGGCATCGTGGCGCCGTACGCGGTCAACCAGATCATCCACCAGTCGAACGACCGGCTCGAACATGACCTGGACGTGTGCGCCCGCCACCGGGTGCCCTACATCATCACCAGCCTGCGCGCGCCCGGCGACCTGGTTGCCGGCGTGCATGCCTGGGGCGGCAAGGTCTTCCACGACGTCACGACCGTGCGCCACGCCGAGAAGGCCCTGGAGGCCGGCGTCGACGGCCTGATCCTGGTGTGCGCCGGCGCGGGCGGCCACGCCGGCACGCTCAGCCCGTTCGCGCTGGTCTCCGAGGTACGGCGCTTCTACGACGGGCCGCTGGTGCTGTCCGGCGCGATCACCTCGGGCCAGGGCATCCTGGCGGCGCTCGCCATGGGGGCCGACTTCGCCTATATGGGTACGCGCTTCATCGCGACCGCCGAGGCCAATGCCTCCGAGGCCTACAAGCAGGCCATCGTCGACGCGAGCGCGTCCGACGTGCTGTACACGCCTTTTTTCACCGGCATTCCCGGCAACTACCTGAAAGCCAGCATCGTGGCCGCCGGCCTGGACCCGGCCGACCTGCCGGCGGCCGAGGCGGCCTCGTCCAACTTCGGCACGACGCGGGCCAAGCCCTGGAAGGACATCTGGGGCGCCGGCCAGGGCGTAGGCGGCATTGCCAGCGTGCTGCCGGCGCGCGAACTGGTCGCGTCGCTGCGCGCCGAGTATGCCCAGGCACAGGCGCGGCTGGGCGCGCGCAACCTGGGATGAACAGCCTGCTGACCGAGCGCGACGCAGCCGTGCTCACCCTGACCATCAACCGCCCCGAACGGCGCAATGCGCTGGATACCGCCACCTACGACGCGCTGGCGGCGCAGCTGCGCGCCGCCGACGCCGACACCGGCCTGGCCGCGGTCATCCTGACCGGCGCCGGCGACCATTTCACCGCCGGCAACGACCTGCGCGACTTCCAGGCCGAGCGTGCGGCCGGCGACAGCCCGGCCCTGCGCTTCCTGCGCGCGCTGGTCGACACCGACGTGCCGGTGCTGGCCGCCGTGGAAGGACATGCGGTCGGCGTGGGCGTCACGCTGCTGCAGCACTGCGATTTCGCCTTCGCGGCCGGCACCGCCCGGCTGCGCATGCCGTTCGTGGCGCTGGGGCTGTGCCCGGAAGGAGCTTCCAGCCTGCTGCTGCCCCGGCTGGCCGGCATGCGCAAGGCCGCCGAATGGCTGTTGCAAGGGCGCGCCTTCGACGCCGCCGAGGCGCATGCCGCCGGACTGCTCACCGGCGTCACCGAGCCGGGCCAGGCCCTGGCAGCCGCGCGGGCCGTCGCCGCCGACCTGGCCGCGCAGCCGCGCCAGGCGCTGCGCGTAAGCAAGCGCATGCTGCGCCAGGCCGACCGCGCCGCGATCCACGCCACGCTCGACCACGAGGCCGAACAGTTTCGCGAGCGCCTGCGCAGCCCCGAAGCCCAGCAGGCTTTCGCCCGCTTTTTCAACAAGTAGCCCGGCCGCACGCCGTGCGCCGGCACCCGTCCCGATGCGCGGCGGGAAGACGCCTGTCCCCACGGGGACAGGCGCCTCCTTACCGGAAATCCGGCGCGCGCTTCTCGCGCAGCGACTTGATGCCTTCGTGCACGTCGGGCCCGGCAAAACCCATGAACTCCAGGGCCAGCGACGTATCGAACGACGGGCCCGCCATGCGCAGCCAGTTGTTCAAGGCGTACTTGGTCCAGCGAATGGCGGTTTGCGAACCGGCCGCCAGGCGGCCGGCCACTTCGAAGGCCTTGGACAGCAGTTCGGCGCGATCCACGCACAGCGACACCAGGCCGATGCGCTCGGCCTCTTCGCCGCTGACCGCGTCGCACAGCAACAGGTAGTACTTGGCCTTGGCCATGCCGCACAGCAGCGGCCAGACGATGGCGGCATGGTCGCCGGCGGCCACCCCCAGCCGGGTATGGCCATCGATGATGCGCGCATCGCGGGCCGCGATCGAGATATCGGCCAGCAGCCCCGCCACCAACCCCGCGCCGACCGCCGCGCCATGCATGGCCGAGACGATGGGCTTGTTGCAGTTGATGATGTTGTAGACCAGGTCGCGCGCCTCGCGCCAGACCCGGGTGCGCACCTCGAAATCCTCGGCCATCTGCTGCACCAGCCCCAGATCGCCGCCGCCCGAGAACCCATTGCCTTCGCCACGGATCACCACCACCCGGGTCTGGTCGTCGGTATCGATATCGCGCCACACATCGGCCAGCTCGCGGTGCAGGCGCTCGTCGGCGGTGGACAACTTGCCGCTGGCGTCCTTGGCGCCCATGACCAGCTCCAGGATGCCCTCCGGATGGCGGCGGATGCGCAAGGCCCGGTAGCGGGCATAGTGCTCGGGATTGGTGTCTGTTTCGCTCATGTTTTGTCTCCATCGGGCGTGGCCGGCCGGCCCGGCTTTCGGGCACTATAGTGGAAAGCGGCACCGCCGCCCGCTGGAGTTTCATCGCATGGACACCTCTTCCTCTTCCCTGCCGGCCATCGAGCGCCAGCACCTGCCCGCCTTGTTCGCCGCCCGGCCCACCGACGCCCACAAAGGCAGTTGCGGCACCCTGGGCGTGATCGGCGGCGGGCCCGGCATGGTGGGCGCCGCGCTGCTGGCCGCCCGCGCCGGGCTGAAAGTGGGGGCCGGCAAGGTGCTGGTCGGCCTGGTCGCCGAAACCCCGCCGCTGCCCTGCGATCCCATGCAGCCCGAACTGATGCTGCGCGATTTCCGCGGCCTGCTGGAAGCAGGCCTGGGCATCGACGCCTGGACGGCCGGCTGCGGCTGCGGCATGGACGCGCTGGCCGCCAACGCCCTGTCCGAACTGTTCCAGCTGCGTGGCGACGCCGCGCTGGTGCTCGACGCGGACGGCCTGAACCTGCTGGCGGCCGGCGCCGTGCAGCCGCGCTGGGGCGATGCCCCGGTCGTCCTCACGCCCCACCCGGCCGAGGCGGGCCGGCTGCTCGGCCTGTCCACCGAGGCCGTGCAGGCGGACCGGCCCGCCGCCGCCCGGACGCTGGCCGCGCGCTACGGCGCCTGGGTCGTGCTCAAGGGAGCGGGCAGCATCGTCTGCGACCCCGCCGGCGCCTGCCGGATCAACCGCACCGGCAACCCGGGCCTGGCCACCGCGGGCACCGGCGACGTGCTGGCAGGCATCCTGGGGGCCCTGCTCGCCCAGCGCATCGCGCCCGAACAGGCTGTGCCAGGCGCGGTATGGCTGCACGGCGCCGCGGCCGACGCCCTGGTGACACATGGGATCGGCCCCATCGGCCTGACCGCCGGCGAACTGGCCGACAGCGCCCGGCGCCTGCGCAACAGCCGCGCCTAAGTGGTTGAAGCCGCTCGAAAAAGGCCTTTTTGCAACACCCTAGGGTAAACCCTGAATTTCACTTGCCAAGTGACTAGGGTTTTCCCTATAATGGATTACACCTAGACGAAACGTACTGGAGTAAGCCATGAGCGACCTGACCCTTAGCCACAACGCCCGCCTGACCGACTCGCTGGAGCGTGAACTGCTGCGCGGCGCTATGGAAGACCAATCGAACACCATCCGCCCGCTGGCCGCCGTGAAGGCTGCCGCCGTCGGCGTCGGCCGCGGTGTGCGCGCCGTGTTCGCCTTCATCGACGAAGTCAACGAATCGATGAACCGCGCCCGCGCCCAAAGCGCCCACTACACCGGCTCGCAGTGGTAATCGGCTGACCGCCGGTTCGGGCCCGCACGCAGTCACGCGGCCCGAGCCGGTCTTGCCACCCGCCGGGCCTGCCTCGGCCGGCGGATGGCATGCGACGCCGTTGCCTCCCTCGCGGCGCCGCTGCGCTGCGTCTGGCCTGCCTGGCAGACGCGGCGTTTCTTCCGCCCCCTTTCCTCGCTTCCCCCCTCCCCGCTGACAATATCCCGGGCCAAGGCACCCACTGGCTGTCGCATCGCGTTGACAATGCGCGATCCGGCTACCGATAATCGCGCCGGTATCCACCCGGAGTTGTCACCATGAAGTTGCGCACCACTTTGGCCCTGCTGGCCACCAGCGCCGGCCTCGCAGCCGCGCCCGGCAGCGCATCGGCACAGTCGCTGAAAATCGCCCTGTCGTCCGAACCCACGTCCGCCGACCCCCACTATCACAAGCAGACGCAGAATGACGCGTTCTCGGCGCACGTCTACAGCTCGCTGATCGGCCGCGACGCCGACATGAAGCTGGTTCCGGCGCTGGCGACCTCGTGGAAGAACCTGGACGACCTGACCTGGGAATTCAAGCTGCGCGACGACGTCAAGTTCTCCAACGGCAAGCCGTTCACGTCCGAGGACGTGCTGTTCACGATCTGCCGCACGCTGAACAACGAAACCAACGTTTCGCAGTCCTACATGGATACCACCAAGCGCATCGCGGACGTGCAGACGCCCGATGCGCATACCGTCATCATCAAGACGGCCGCGCCGCTGCCGCTGCTGCCGGCCGAGCTGGCGCGCTCGCTGCCCATCGTCTGGAACGGCATCGTCGAGCACGGCAAGCTGACGTTCAACCCCAAGGAAGGCTGCGGCGTGACCGGCCCGTGGCCGACCGTCGCCGACTTCAACAACGGCAAGGACGCCATCGGCACCGGCCCGTACAAGCTGAAGTCGTACGTCAAGGGCACCGGCATCGAGCTGGAGCGCAATGACAACTATTGGGGACCGAAGCCGTACTGGAAAGACGTGAAAATGGTGCCGGTGCCCAACGCGGGCCCGCGCCTGACCGGCCTGCTGTCGGGCGACTTCGATGTCATCGAAAACCCGGCCGCGCGCGACCTGCCGCGCATCAAGAGCAACCCGCAGTTCGGCTTCGTGGCCACGCCCTCGACCCGCCTGATCTTCTTCCAGCCCGACGTGGGCCGCAACCCCAGCCCGCTGGTCAAGAGCGCCGACGGCAAGAACCCGCTGCAGGATCTGCGCGTGCGCCAGGCCATCTCGATGGCCATCGACCGCAAGACCATCGTCACGCGCCTGATGGACGGCATCGCCACGCCGGCCTACCAGTACATGCCCGACGGCATGTTCGGCGGCGTGCCCAACGCTCCCGAGATCAAGTACGACCCGGAAGGCGCCAAGAAGCTGCTGGCCGAGGCCGGCTACGCAAACGGTTTCGAGCTGACGATTTCCACGCCCAACGACCGCTACGTCAACGACGGGCAGATCGCCCAGGCCGTAGCGCAGTACCTGTCGCGCGTGGGCATCAAGGCCAATGTCGACGCCATGACGGCCTCGCTGTACTTCCCCAAGCGCGCCAAGCGCGAATTCAGCTTCTCGATGGGCGGCTGGCCGGCCGAAGTCGGCGAAGCCTCGGCGCTGTTCCAGCTGTGGGTCGCGTCGCTGGACTCTCCCAGGAGCCTGGGCACCAGCAACTATGGCGGGTTCTCCAACGCCGAGTTCGACAAGGTATTCACCGAGGCCCTGGTGACGGTGGACGTGGCCAAGCGCGAGAAGCTGCTGCAGCAATCGACCCAGATCGCGCTGGACAACGTGCCGCTGATCCCGCTGCACTTCGAAAGCAGCATCTGGGCTTTCCGCAAGGGCCTGACGTACGAAGGCCGCCGCGACCAGTTCACGCTGGCCATGTCGGTCCAGCCTGCCGACCAGAAGTAGGCATGAAGCCGGACGGGTTCGTACCGTCCGCGCGACAGGGGCGCCGCCATGCGGCGCCCCTACGCATTTCAGCGGGCCGTAGTTGTAACCCCTATACAATTTGAGCCGCTTTCCGGAGTTGCCATGTCCCCGCCCCCCGCCGTCGCCGCCGTCCGCCCGTTCGAACTCGCCTGTCCCAGGCTGGACGCCGAGCGCGTGGGCAACGGCGCCACGCCCGGGGTCTGGCACTTCGATGCGGGCCTGCCGGGCCGCCACGTGCTGCTGACAGCGCTGATCCACGGCAATGAGCTGTGCGGCGCCTGGGCGCTGAAGGACGCGCTGGCAGCCGGCCTGCGGCCGCGCCGCGGCAAGCTGACGCTGGCATTCTGCAACCTGGCGGCGTTCGACCGCTTCGATCCGCTGAACTACGCGCCGGCGCGCTTCGTCGACGAAGACATGAACCGGGTCTGGAGCGCCGACAAGCTGGCGGCGCCCGACACGCAGGAGCGCCGCCGCGCGCGTGCGCTGCTGCCGTGGGTGGAACAGGCCGACTGGCTGCTGGATTTCCACTCGATGAGCAATGCCGACGAGCCGCTGCAGCTGACCGGCACCCAACCGCGCAATATCGAGCTGGCGCTCAAGCTGGGCAACCCGGCCCATCTGGTCGCCGATGCGGGACACGCGGCCGGCGTGCGCCTGCGCGACTACGGCCGCTTCGGCGCCGAAGGCGAGAACGGCACGCGCTCGCTGCTGATCGAATGCGGCTTTCACGGCGCGCCGGCCAGCCGCACGGTTGCGCGGGACATCCTGGCGCGCTTCCTGCTGGAGGCCGGCACCCTGGCAGCCGACGATATCCCCCCCGGCTGGCTGGCCGACGCGGCGCCGCGCCAGCGCGCGCTGCGCGTCACGCATGCGGTGGCCGCGCGCAGCGCGGATTTCCGCTTTGCCCAGCCGTGGCAGGGGCTGGAACGGATTGCGCGCGCCGGCACGGTGATCGGCTGGTCCGATGGCGAGCCGGTCGCCACGCCTTACGATGATTGCGTACTGATCATGCCCTCGCTGGCGAACCTGCGCCCGGGCGTGACCGTGGTGCGCCTGGCCCAACCTATCTGACCGGCCGGACCGGCGACGGCCGGACCGGTCTTTCGAAGACCACCAAGGAATCCATAACGTGGCCTTGTTCATCCTGCGCAGGCTCATACAAAGCCTGTTCGTCCTGCTGGCCGTCTCGGTCGTGGTGTTCTTCGCGGTGTACGCCGTGGGCGACCCGATCGAATTGCTGGTCAGCCCCGAGGCCAGCGCGGATGCGCGCCAGGCCATGATCGCGCGCCTGGGCCTGGACCTGCCGGTATGGCAGCAGTACGGCAACTTCCTCTGGCGCGCCCTGCATGGCGACCTGGGCAACTCGTTCGTCCACGGCATCCCCGCCATCTCGCTGATCCTGCAGCGCATTCCGGCCACGTTCGAGCTGGTGCTGGTCGCCATCGTCCTGACCTGTACTATCGGCATTCCGCTCGGCCTGGTGGCCGGCCTGCATCGCGACCGGCCGCTGGGCCGCGGCATCATGGCCACCTCGGTGCTGGGATTCTCGCTGCCCAATTTCTGGCAGGGCATGATGCTGATCCTGCTGTTCTCGGTCTGGCTGGGCTGGCTGCCCGCCTCGGGGCGCGGCGACACCGCCAACCTGTTCGGCGTGCCGCTGTCCATCCTGACGCTGGACGGCTGGTCGCACGTCATCATGCCGGCCATCAACCTGGCGGTCGCCAACGTGGCGCTGGTGCTGCGCCTGACCGCCTCGGGCGTGGTCGAGGCGCAATCGCAGGAGTACGTGAAGTTCGCCCGCGCCAAGGGCATCAAGCCCGGCCGCATCGTGCGCCGCCACATCCTGCGCAACATCCTCATCCCGGTCGTTACCGTCATCGGCATGGAATTCGGCCACCTGATCGCGTATTCGACGATCACCGAAACCGTCTTCGCCTGGCCCGGCATGGGCAAGCTGCTGATCGACAGCGTCTACCAGCTCGACCGCCCCGTGGTGGTGGCCTATGTCATGCTGGTCACGCTGATCTTCGTCGTCATCAACCTGGTGGTCGACATACTCTACGCCGCGCTCGATCCGCGCGTGCAACTGGTCGCCCCCGCACAGTAGGTCAGACATGGCAAATCCCCCGAGCAACGGCCGCACGCGCACCGTCCACCCCCTGTCGGAGACGCCGCGCCGCGCCCAGATCCTGAAGCAGCTGCACAGCCGCCCCACCGTGCGCGGTTCGGTCATCGCGCTGCTGGCGCTGGTGGCGCTGATCCTGCTGGCGCCGTACTTCGCGCCGCAGAATCCCTACGACCTCGCCAGCCTGAACCTGCTCGACGGCCGCCTGCCGCCGCGCTCGCCCACCATGGACGGCGGCTTCTACTGGCTGGGCACCGACGACCAGGGGCGCGATATGTTCAGCGCCATTCTGTACGGGCTGCGCATCAGCCTGCTGGTGGGCCTGACCGCGGTGGTGCTGGCCACGGCCATCGGCAGCCTGGTGGGCCTGCTGGCCGCCTATGCCGGCGGCGTGATCGACGCCGTCCTGATGCGCATCGTCGATTTCATCCTCGGTTTTCCCACCATCCTGGTGGCGCTGGTGCTGCTGGCCATGATGGGCCGCGGCGTGGACAAGGTGATCCTGGCGCTGGTGGTGGTGCAATGGGCGCACTATGCGCGCATCATGCGCGGCCGCGCCTTGCAGGAGCGCCGCAAGGAATATGTCGAGGCGGCCGCCAACCTGGGCTTTCCCGCCTGGCGCATCATGCTGTTCCACTTGCTGCCCAATTGCATGGCGCCGGTCATGGTGTTTGCCACCATCCAGATCGCCAACGCCATCGTGCTGGAAGCCACGCTGTCGTTCCTGGGCGTGGGCGTACCGGTCACCGAGCCTTCGCTGGGCCTGCTCATCGCCAATGGCTTCCAGTACCTGCTGTCGGGCGACTACTGGATCAGCCTGTTCCCCGGCCTGGCGCTGCTGCTGCTTATCCTCTCCATCAACATCGTGGGCGATCGCCTCCGAGAAAGCCTGGACCCGCGACGAGCATGAAAGACATCCTCCTGGACGTGCGCGGCCTGCGCACCGCATTCCATACCGAAGCCGGCGCCTGGCCCGCCGTCGACGGCGTCGACCTGGTCGTGCGCCGCGGCGAAATCGTGGGGCTGGTCGGCGAATCCGGCTCGGGCAAATCGGTCACCGGGTTTTCGCTGCTGGGGCTGATCGACCCGCCCGGCGAAGTGGTCGAAGGCGAGATCCGCTTCAAGGGCAAGGACCTGCGCAAGCTGGGCGAAGAGCAGATGCGGCAGCTGCGCGGCAACCGCATCGCCATGATCTTCCAGGATCCGCTGATGACGCTGAACCCGGTGCTGCGCATCGGCGAACAGATGGCCGAAGCCATTCTCACGCATGAGAACGTCCCGCGCGCCCAGGCCATGGAGCGTTGCCGCGAGGCGCTGGAGATGGTGGGCATTCCGTCGCCCGAAAAGCGCCTGCGCAGCTTCCCGCACGAATTCTCCGGCGGCATGCGCCAGCGCGTGGCGATCGCCATCGCCATGCTCAACAAGCCCGACCTGATCATCTGCGACGAACCCACCACGGCCCTGGATGTCACCATCCAGGGGCAGATTCTCTACCGCATGCAGGAAATCTGCCGCCAGCACGACACGGCGCTGATCTGGATCACGCACGACCTGGGCGTGGTGGCCGAGCTGGCCGACCGCGTCGCGGTCATGTATGCGGGCCGCATCGTCGAATCGGGGCCGGTGGACGCCGTGCTGGACGCGCCGCGCCACCCCTATACGCGCGGCCTGCTCGAATCGATGCCGGCGCAGACGCAGCCTGGCGCGCGCCTGCGCCAGATCGACGGCATGGCGCCGACACTGTCGGCGCGCCCATGGGGCTGCGCCTTCCGTCCGCGCTGCCCCAATGCCGTGACGCGCTGCACCGAACAGGCGCCCTCCGTGACTCAAGAAGGTCCGCGCAGCTACCGCTGCTACGTGCCCATCGCCAGCGAGACCGCAACCGCATGACGACCTCCGACCTGCCCGTTATCGAACTGCGCGATGTCCACAAGCGCTTCGAACACCGTCCCGACATGGCCCAGCGTCTGCTTGCGCTGACCGGCAAGCCGCTGGACCGCCGTACCGTACATGCCGTCAACGGCGTATCGCTGTCGGTGCGCCGCGGCGAAGTGCTGGGCCTGGTGGGCGAATCCGGCTGCGGCAAATCGACCCTGGGACGGGTGGTCGCCGGCCTGCACCGCGAGAGCGCCGGCGAGCTGCTGTACCAGGGCCGCCCGGCGGCGCAACTGCGCGGCGCCGACCGGCTTGCCTATGTCCTGGGCGTGCAGATGATCTTCCAGGATCCGCAGGCCTCGCTCAACCCGCGCCAGCGCCTGCGCCAGATCCTGGCCGAAGCGCTCAAGGTGCACAAGCTGGCGCCGCCGGCCGAGATCCCGGCGCGGGTGGACCGCGCGCTGGCGGAGGTGGGCCTGGACCGCGAATACCGCGAGCGCTACTCGCACCAGATCTCGGGCGGCCAGCGCCAGCGCATCGGCATCGCCCGCGCCCTGATGGTCGAACCCCGGTTCCTCGTATGCGACGAACCGGTGGCGGCGCTGGATGTCTCCATCCAGGCTCAGGTCATCAATCTGTTCATGGACCTGCGCGAACAGCGCGGCCTGACGTACCTGTTCATCAGCCACGACCTGGGCGTGGTGCGCCATATTTCGGACCGGGTCGCTATCATGTACCTGGGCAAGATCGTCGAACAGGCCAGCTCGGCCGAGATCTTCGCCCATCCGAACCACCCCTATACGCAGGCGCTGATGGCCGAAGTGCCCGACGTAGGCCGGCGCGGCCGGGTCTTCACGCCGATCCGCGGGGAGATCCCGTCGCCGCTGGACCCGCCGCCGGGCTGTACGTTCCATCCGCGCTGCCCGCATGCCATGCCGCGCTGCCGCGAACAGGCGCCGGTGCTGCGTGAAATCGCGCCAGGCCATGTTTCGGCCTGCCACCTGAACGACACCGCAAGCTGAACATGAAACCCGCCGACCTGACCAACGCCGACCGCATTGCCCTGGAACTGGGGCATGCGGGCCGCAACGCCATTCCTTACCTCGACGACGACCGCAATGCCGACCGTCCCTTCACGCTGAATACGTACCGCCCGTATGGCTACACCCCGGACCGGCCGGTCGTGGTGGTGCAGCACGGCGTGCTGCGCAACGGCGCCGACTACCGCGATTTCTGGATTCCCGCGGCCGACCGCCACAAGCTGCTGATCGTCGCGCCGACCTTCTCGGACGAAATCTGGCCGGGCGTCGAAAGCTACAACAATGGCCGCGCCTTCACCGCGGCCGGCAATCCGCGCCACGTCGACGGCTGGACCTACGCCCTGGTGGCGCGCGTGCTGGCCAACATCCGCGCCGCCGAGATCGCGGACTGCGAGCAGGTCTACCTGTTCGGCCATTCGGCCGGCGGCCAGTTCGTGCACCGCCTGATGAGCAGCCAGCCGCATGCGCCGTTTCATGCCGTGACGGCCGCCAACCCGGGCTGGTACACCCTGCCCACCTTCGAGCACCGTTTCCCCGAAGGGCTGGACGGCGTGGGCCTGACCGAGGACCACCTGGCCCGGCTGCTGGCCTACCCCATGACCATCCTGGCCGGCGACCAGGACATCGCCACCGACGACCCCAACCTGCCGTCCGAACCGGCGGCGCTGCGCCAGGGGCCGCACCGCTATGCGCGCGCCCGGCACTACTACGAAGCCGGCCAGCGCGCCGCCGCGCAACGCGGCTTGCCGTTCGGCTGGCAGTTGCAGGTCGTGCCGGGCATCGGCCACGACGGCCAGGCCATGTCGCAGGTGTGCGCCAGCCTCTGGTTCGACGGCCGCATGCCCGACGCAGCCGAACTGGCCCGCCTGGCCGGCTCGCAATCGGCCTGACCGCCGTCCCCTCCATCCTCCCTGCTGACTACACGCCCACGCCATGACGACCACGCTTCCCGACACCGACCAGCTCGTAGCTGGCATCCAGTCCTGGATTCAATGCGAATCCCCTTCGAACTCGCCGGCCGGCGTCACCGCCATGGCGCACCTGGCCGCCGAATACGCGCGCGCGGTCGGGCTGGCAGTGGAGATCCGTCCGCTGAACGCGGAAGTCGGCCCGCTGGTCTACGCCACCAATCGCGCTGCCGGCGATACGCGTCCCGGCGTGCTGGTCCTCGGCCACCTCGATACCGTGCACCCGATCGGCACGCTGCAGGACAATCCTTGCCGCATCGACGGCGACCGCCTGTACGGACCGGGCAGCTATGACATGAAAGCCGGCATCTACCTGGCGCTGTCGGCCCTGCGCGGCCTGCCCAGCCCGCACGCCACCGCCCTGCCCATCGATTTCCTGCTGGTACCCGACGAGGAAACCGGCAGCCACGCCTCGCGCGAGCATATCGAGCACTACGCCGCGCGCGCCAAGTACGCGCTGGTGTGCGAACCGGCGCGCCCCAATGGCGGCAAGTGCGTGACCGCGCGCAAGGGCACCGGGATGCTGCGGCTCAACGTCAAGGGCCGTCCGGCGCATGCCGGCATGCAGCACGAGAAAGGCCGCAGCGCCATCCGCGAAATGGCGCACCAGGTGCTGGAACTGGAAAGCATGACCGACTACGAGCGCGGCATCACCGTCAGCGTGGGGACGATCGCCGGCGGCACGGTCACCAATACCGTGCCGGCCCTATGCCGCTGCGTGGTCGACTTCCGCGTGCCCGACATGGGCGCGGCCGAAGACGTGCTGCGCCGCATGCGCAACCTGTGCGCCGTCGGCCCCGACATGGAACTGGACATCGACGTCGAGCTCAACCGCCCGCCCATGGTCAAGACAGAAGCCGCTACCGCGCTGCTGCAACTGGCGCAGGATTTCGCCGCCCAGGCCGGCTTCGCGCTCGAAGACGCCCCCATGACCGGCGGCGGCAGCGACGCCAACTTCACCTCGGCCATGGGCGTGCCGACCCTGGACGGCCTGGGCGCCGACGGCGACGGCGCGCACACCCTCAACGAATACATCCTGGTGTCCACCCTGGCCGCGCGCATGCGGTTCTGGGAATTGCTGTTGAAAGCACTCCACTGACGGCGCGCCGGTCCCAGCACCAAGGGCGTGAGTGCCTGTCCCCGCGGGGACAGGCACCTTGTGCCGGCCCTCCGCAACGCTCGGGTGCCTGTCCCCACGAGGACAGGCACCTCGCCAGCCCCCCGCGGCGCTAGTCCTTCTTCAGCAGCGCCTTCAGCATGCCCAGGCGCTCCTTGGGGCTCATGGCGCGCGTGGCTTCGTCTTCCTGCACTTTGGCGTCGCCCAGGCCCATCTCCTCGATGAAGCGCGAAGGCTCGCGCACCACGTCTTCGCGCGCGCGGCGGCGCTTCTTGCACCAGCTCAGGTTCAGGCTGCGCTGCGCTCGCGTGATGCCCACGTACATCAGCCGGCGTTCTTCCTGGATGCGCGTGGCCAGGGTCTCGGCGGCGCGCGCGGGGTCGCCGCTGTCCTCGTCGTCCTTGCCCAGGTGCGGCAGCAGGCCTTCCTCGACGCCAGCCAGGTAGACGTGCGGGTACTCCAGCCCCTTGGACGCGTGCAGGGTGGACAGCTTGACCGCGTCCGGCTCTTCTTCCTCGCCGCGCTCGAGCATGGTCACCAGCGCGACGTGCTGCACCAGGTCGAACAACGTCATGCCGTCCTCCTCGGCCTTGCGCTTGAGCCAGCCCGTCAGCTCCAGCACGTTCTGCCAGCGCGTCTGCGCCGGCCGCTCTTCCAGCATGTCGTACAGGTAGCGTTCGTACTGGATGGCCGAGAGCAGGTCATCGAGGATCTGGCCGGCCGGCTCCGGCGCGCGCGCGGGCTGGCCTTCGACGCCCCGTCCGGCGCGCCACTGGATGCGCCGCACGAACTCGGCGAAGGTGCGCAGCGGCTCCAGCTGGCGCGGCGCCAGCAGGCTCTCGAGCCCGGCCTCGTCCACCGCGGCCAGCAGCGAGCATTGGCGTTGCGCGGCGTATTGGCCCAGCGTCTGCAGGGTGCCCTGGCCGATGCCGCGCTTGGGCGTGGTCGCGGCACGGATGAAGGCAGGGTCGTCCTCGTCGTTGGCGACCAGGCGCAGGTAGGCCAGGATGTCGCGCACCTCGGCCTTGTCGAAGAAGCTCTGGCCGCCCGAGATGGTGTACGGAATCTTGAGGTTGCGCAGCGCCTGCTCCAGCACGCGCGATTGATGATTGCTGCGATAAAGAATGGCGAAATCTTTCCATTGCGCCTGGCGCTCGAAGCGCGCCGCCGACACTTTCATCGCGATGGACTCGGCCTCGTGCTCGTCGCCATTCATCGGCGAGACGATGATGGGCTCGCCATGACCCAGGTCCGACCACAGCTTCTTCTCGAACAGCTTGGGGTTGCGTTCGATCACGTTGTTGGCGGCGGCCAGGATGCGCTGCACCGAGCGGTAGTTCTGCTCCAGCTTGATCAGCTTGAGATTGGGATAGTCGGTGGTCAGCTTGGCCAGGTTCTCGATGGTGGCGCCGCGCCACGCGTAGATGGCCTGGTCGTCGTCGCCCACTGCCGTGAACATGGCCCGTACACCGGTAAGCAGCTGCACCAGGCGGTACTGGCAAACGTTGGTGTCCTGGTATTCGTCCACGAGCAGATAGCGCACCCGGTTCTGCCAGCGCGTGCGCACCTCTTCGTTGCGCTCGAGCAGTTCGGCGGGAATGCGGATCAGGTCGTCGAAATCCACCGCCTGGTATGCCGCCAGCGTCGCCGCGTAGCCGCGGTAGACGGTCACGGCCTCGACTTCGGTGGGCGTGATGGCGGCGGCCGCCGCCTGGTCCGGCGTGAGCAGGGCGTTCTTCCACAGCGAGATGATGGACTGCACCTCGCGCAGCCGGCCGCGGTCGGTGGTCGCCAGCAACTCCTGGATGATGCTCATGGCGTCATCGGCGTCCAGGATGGAGAACTGGGGCTTGAGGCCGGCATGCGCGGCCTCTTCGCGCAGCAGCCGCACGCCCAGCGCATGGAAGGTGCTGATGGTCAGCCCCTTGGCCAGCTTCGGATCGACCAGGGTCTTGACGCGCTCGGCCATTTCGCGCGCGGCCTTGTTGGTGAAGGTCAGCGCCACGATGTTGCGGCCCATGTAGCCGCACTCGCGCAACAGATAGGCCATCTTCTGCGTGATGACGCGCGTCTTGCCGCTGCCCGCGCCGGCCAGCACCAGGCACGGCCCGTCCAGGTACAGCACGGCTTCTTTCTGGGAGGGATTCAGGCCACTGCCTATCGAGGTATCGCTTGCGGACATGTTCGGTCAGAGTACGGGTTCGAGCGCCGGCGCCGGCCCCGCTCAGATCTCCAGCGGATCGACTTCCAGTTGCCAGCGTACGCGCGCCTCGGCGGCCAGTTGCGGCAGGCAGGCCGCCCAGGCCGTCAGGAAACCCTGCAGGGCGGGGCGGCTGGTGCTTTCTATCAGCAGCTGGGCACGCTCGACGTGGGCCACGCGCACAACGCGCAGCGGCACGGGATCGTAGAGTGTAATCGCGTCCACGCCGGGCCATGGCTCGCCCGTGGCTAGGTCGCGCGCGCGCTGCAGAAAGCCCTGCGCCACCGTCAGTTCGCGCGCCTCGGCGGTCAACAAGGCCTGATAGGCAAACGGGGGCAGCCCTGTGTCTTCGCGCTCCTGCAGGGCGTGGCGCGCAAAGCCGGCGTAATCGTGGCGCAACAGGGCCTGATAGACCGGTTGCTCCGGATAGCCGGTCTGGATCAGGACCTGCGCGCCGGCGGCATGGCGGCCCGCCCGCCCGGCCACCTGCATCAATTGGGCGAACAGGCGCTCGGGCGCGCGGAAGTCGTGCGCGAACAGCATGGAGTCGGCGTTGAGCACGCCCACCAGGCCGAGCCGCGCGAAGTCGTGTCCCTTGGCCACCATCTGCGTGCCGACCATGATGTCCACTTCGCCGGCATGCACGGCCGCGAACAGCGCCTGCGCACTGCCCTTGCGGCGCGTGCTGTCGGCGTCGATGCGCGCGATGCGCGCCTGCGGAAACCACTCGGCCAATTGCTCCTCGATGCGCTGCGTGCCGCGTCCCATGGGCTCCAGGTCCTGGTCGCCGCACTCCGGGCAGGCGCGCGGCACCGGCGCCTGGTAGCCGCAGTGGTGGCACTGCAGGCGATAGCCGCCCGCGCCCGGGCCGCGGTGCAGCACCGTGAACGTCGAGCAGCGCGGGCAGTGGCTGACCCATGCGCACGACGCGCAATGCAGCACGGGCGCGTAGCCACGCCGGTTGAGGAACACCAGCGACTGCTCGCCGCGTTCGAGCCGCTGGCCGATCGCCTCGATGAACTGCGGCGCCAGACCTTGCTTGAGTTGCAGCCGGCGCGTGTCGATCAGGCGGATCTCCGGCAGGCTGCTGGCGCGCGCCCGGCCGGGCAGCGTCAGGCGCAGGTAGCGGCCGCGCTCGGCATGCTGCCAGCTTTCCAGCGACGGCGTGGCCGAACCCAACACCACCGGGATATCCAGGTCGCGGGCGCGCCAGATGGCCAGGTCGCGCGCGGAATAGCGCAGGCCTTCCTGCTGCTTGTAGGAAGGATCGTGCTCTTCGTCGACCACGATCAGGCCCAGCTCCGGCAGGGGCGCAAAAATCGCCATGCGGGTGCCCAGCAGCAGGCGGGCCTGGCCGCGCTGCGCGCGCGCCCACGCCTGCACGCGCTCGCCATCGGCCAGCCCGCTGTGCAGGATGGCCACGCCCTGCGGCCCGACCAGCGCCTCCAGGCGCGCACGCAAGGCGCCTTCGAGCTGCGGCGTCAGGTTGATCTCGGGCACCATCAGCAGGACCTGCCGCCCGGCCTGCAAGACGCGCGCCGCCGCATGCAGGTACACCTCGGTCTTGCCGCTGCCGGTCACGCCGTGCAGCAGGACCGGCTGAAACGCCGACAGCGCGCCGATGGTGTCGACCGCCTCGCGTTGCGCTTCATTCAGTTCGGGCGCCTGGTCCGGCTCGGCCGCCACCGCTACCTCGGCGCGCGGCTTGCGCGCGTCCAGGCGCGCCACGGGTCCCAGGCCGGAGCGCTTGCCCTGGTAAGCCGACGGTTTGCGCAGCGGCGGCGGCAGCACCGGCAGCATGACCTCGCCCAGCGGCCGCTGGTAGTAATCGGCCGCAAAGCGCGCCAGCCGCATCCAGTCGGCCGGCATCGGCGGCAGGTCTTCGAGCGGCTGCTCGACCTCGCGCACCTGCGCCGGGTCGATGGACGGCTGGGCCGGATGTTCGACCACCACCCCGACCAGCTTGCGCCGCCCGAACGGCACGATCACGCGCGCGCCCAGCGGCAATGGCGCTGCGCTGCGGTAATCGAACGGCCCCGGCAACGGGACGTCCAGCGCAACGCGCACCCAGACGCCCGCCGCGTCGGCGGCGGGCAAGGCGGGATCGGCGGAAGACGCGTCGCTCATACTTAAAGTGAATTCTGGATTCTGGCGCTAACCCTGCGGCGCCTCATAGTGATATCCACACAAGTTTCCAGGCTGTGGATAACTTTGGGGAAAAAACGCTGGCAAGGGTGCGAGCTTTCAGGGCCGTGCCTGCCTGGCTTGGTTTCGCGTCTGCAATAAGCTCATATTTTTCTTTTGTATTCATGAGCTTATATATATTTTCCAGACTACGAGGCAGGTATTGGGGGTTTTCCCGAAACTTTGCGCTGCTGTGCACAACTCGGCACGGCAGCGCCTTCCCAGGCCGTTTGAAAGCGAAGCGCCCACTTACCCCGCATGCAGCGCGCGGCTGTAGGTGTGCACCTCGTCGACCAGCTCGCTGACCACCTCGGGCGGAGAGTATTGCGAGATGCCGTGCCCCAGGTTGAACACGTGGCCGCCCTTGCCGACCGGACCGAACGCGTCCAGCGTGCGCCGCGCCTCGGCGCGCACCGCCTGGGCGCCGCCGAACAAGGTCATGGGATCGAGATTGCCCTGCAGCGCCACCGCGTCGGCCACCCGGCGGCGCGCCGTGCCCAGGTTGACCGTCCAGTCCAGGCCCACGGCATCGCAACCGCATGCGGCGATTTCCTCGAGCCACTGCCCACCGCCCTTGGTAAACACGATGACCGGCACGCGGCGGCCTTCGCGCTCGCGCGTCAGGCCTTCCACCACGCGCCGCGTATAGGCCAGCGAAAACTGCTGGAACAGGCCGTCGGCCAGTACGCCGCCCCAGCTGTCGAACAGCATCACGGCCTGCGCGCCGGCATCGATCTGCGCATTGAGATAGTGGCGCGTGGCCTCGGCGTTGATCTCCAGGATGCGGTGCAGCAAATCGGGCCGGCCATACAGCATCGATTTGATCAGGCGATAGTCGTCGCTGCCGCGCCCTTCGACCATGTAACAGGCGATCGTCCAGGGGCTGCCCGCAAAGCCGATCAGCGGCACGCGGCCGTCGAGTTCGCGGCGTATCGTGCGCACTGCGTCGAACACATAGCGCAAGCTGTCCATGTCGGGCACCGCCAGCTTCGCCACATCGGACTCATCGCGCACCGGATGCGCGAAACGCGGCCCTTCGCCAGGTGCGAAATCCAGGCCCAGGCCCATGGCGTGCGGCACGGTCAGGATATCGGAGAACAGGATGGCGGCATCCAGGGGGTAGCGCGCCAGCGGCTGCAGCGTGACTTCGCAGGCGTAGTCGGGATTTTGCGCGAGCCCCATGAACGAGCCCGCACGGGCCCGTGTGGCGTTGTATTCCGGCAGGTAACGGCCGGCCTGACGCATCAGCCAGATCGGCGTGTATGGTACGGGCTCGCGCAGCAGGGCGCGCAGGAACACATCGTTCTTCAAAGGGGCAACAGACACGACTATCCTTGGTGATCGGAAGCCGTGATTTTACTGCCCTGGCAATTTCCTGCCCGCGGGACGGGAAAGGCTCGTTCAAGCCTCGTCGGCGGGGTCCCGGGGCGGAGCCGTTTCGTAGGGCCACGCGCCGGCCACGCCCTCGCGATAGGGCCGGGCATCGATGCCATGCTTGCGCATCAAGGCCCAGAACGCGCGCCGGTGCTTGCAGGCGGCACGCGCCGCCTGGGCCACGTTGCCGCCGTGGCGCGCCAGGGCCCCGCGCAGATAGGCACGCTCGAACCGCCCCACCACCTGCGCCTTGGCCTGGCGGAAAGGCAGCTCTCGCTGTACCGCCATCCGGGCGTCGCCCAGCGTCGCGGCATAGGGCGCGCGTGTCTGTGCAAGCATGCACGGCGCCGCTGCCGACGCATCGGCGGTTTCCGGCATGCCGGGCAGGCGATAGCCGTCGCCTTCGCCCGGATCTGTGGGCGCGCCCGGCCCGCGGCCGCCGCCAGGCTCGGCGCCCGGCACCGGCACGGCGGCCCGGGCGCCTGCCGCCGGCGGCGGGATGGCGCGCCAGGCGCGCGACGCCCTGACGCGCAGCTCCTCCAGGCAGGCCGGCACACGCAGGAAATCCCGCGCGCCCAGGCGCAGCAGGTCGGCGATGGCCGGCGCGGTCAGGTCGCGCACCAGTACCAGCACCGGGGTACTTAGCGCCGGGCTGGCTTGCGCCAGCACGAGACGCGCCCACCCCAGCGTGGAGGCCTGCACGGGCAGCAGCAAGGCGTCGAAGCGGCGCAGGCTCATGGCGGCTTGCCCCAGGGCGAGCCCATCGCGCCCGCCCGACAGCGGGTATTCGTGCAGGCGCAGGCGGTCGGCCAGGCGGGCCTCGGGGCTACGCACGGCGGCCAGCCACGCGCCTACCCACGACGGCTGGTCGGGCATGACGAGTACGGCGCATTCCAGAAGTGCACGCATGGCATGGGCCTCATTCACGATGAGCGAAGCCATAGCCTAACGCGTCGCGATGCGGCTCGGCCATTCGCAATCGCCACACTGTGGAGATTGCGCAGGCATGGGTCCGGGGATGCGCCAGAAACGACAAAGGCGACCGAAGTCGCCTCTGTCTGCCTGACGCGGCGGGCAATGCCCGCCGGCAATCAGTGCGTACGGCCTTGACGCAGCTTGCGCGCGGCCACGGCCTGGGCGGCCAGCATGGCCAGCTCGGCTTCGACCACGGCGATGTCGGCCTTGTCCTTGGCGTTGCGCAAGGCCTCTTCGGCCTTCTCGCGCGCCGCCACGGCACGGGCTTCATCCAGGTCGGCGGCCCGGATGGCCGTATCGGCCAACACGGTCACGCTGCCCGGCTGCACCTCGAGGATGCCCCCGGCGACGAAGATGTTTTCCTCGCCTTCGTCGGCACGGACGATCTTGACCGTCCCGGGGCGTATGCGCGAAATCAGCGGGGTGTGGCCGGGCAGAATGCCCAGCTCACCCGCCTCGCCAGGCAGCACCACGAACTTCGCCTCGCCGGTGAAGATCGCTTCCTCTGCGCTGACGACATCCACATGCAGGGTAGCCATATCGGATCCTTATTGGAGTTTCTTGGCCTTCTCGAAGGCCTCGTCGATCGTGCCGACCATGTAGAACGCCTGCTCGGGCAGCGCGTCGCACTCGCCGTCGACGATCATCTTGAAGCCACGGATCGTTTCGGCCAGCGACACGTACTTGCCCGGCGAGCCGGTGAACACTTCGGCCACGTGGAAGGGCTGCGACAGGAAGCGCTGGATCTTGCGCGCGCGGGCCACGGCCTGCTTGTCTTCCGGCGACAGTTCGTCCATGCCCAGAATCGCGATGATGTCGCGCAGTTCCTTGTAGCGCTGCAGCGTCTGCTGCACGCCACGAGCCACCTGGTAGTGCTCTTCGCCCACGACTTGCGGGTCGAGCTGGCGGCTGGAGGAGTCCAGCGGGTCCACGGCGGGGTAGATACCCAGCGCAGCGATGTCACGCGACAGCACGACGGTCGAGTCCAAGTGCTGGAAGGTCGTGGCGGGCGACGGGTCGGTCAAGTCGTCGGCAGGCACGTACACGGCCTGGATCGAGGTGATCGAACCGGTCTTGGTCGAGGTGATGCGCTCTTGCAGCACGCCCATTTCCTCGGCCAGCGTAGGCTGGTAGCCCACCGCCGACGGCATACGGCCCAGCAGCGCCGACACTTCGGTACCGGCCAGGGTGTAGCGGTAGATGTTGTCGACGAAGAACAGGATGTCACGGCCTTCGTCGCGGAACTTCTCGGCCATGGTCAGGCCGGTCAGCGCCACGCGCAGGCGGTTGCCCGGGGGCTCGTTCATCTGGCCGAACACCATGGCCACCTTGTCCAGAACGTTCGACTCTTCCATTTCATGGTAGAAGTCGTTGCCTTCGCGGGTACGCTCACCCACGCCGGCGAACACCGACAAGCCGCTGTGCTGCTTGGCGATGTTGTTGATCAGTTCCATCATGTTGACGGTCTTGCCCACGCCGGCGCCGCCGAACAGGCCGACCTTGCCGCCCTTGGCGAACGGGCACACCAGGTCGATAACCTTGATGCCGGTTTCCAGCAGCTCGACCGACGGCGACAGCTCGTCGAAACGGGGCGCGGGCTGGTGGATGGCGCGCTTCTCGTCGGACGCGATGGGACCGGCTTCGTCGATGGGACGGCCCAGCACGTCCATGATGCGGCCCAGGGTGCCGTGGCCCACGGGCACCGAGATCGGTGCGCCGGTGCCGGCCACTTGCATGCCGCGGCGCAGCCCGTCGCTGGAACCCAGCGCGATGGTACGCACCACGCCGTCGCCCAGCTGTTGTTGCACTTCCAGCGTCAAGCCCTTCTCGGCGAACGAGGAACCCTCGTCGACCAGGGTGAGCGCTTCGTAGATCTTGGGCATGTTATCGCGGGGGAACTGAATATCCACCACGGCGCCGATGCACTGAACGATGGTTCCGTTGCTCATGTCGATTCCTTGCTTGATAGCTTTTGTCGGAGTACTGCCGGGTTACACCGCGGCAGCGCCCCCTACGATTTCCGAAATTTCTTTGGTGATCGCGGCTTGACGGGTCTTGTTGTAGACCAGTTGCAAGTCACCGATGACCTTCTTCGCGTTGTCCGACGCGGACTTCATCGCCACCATCCGGGCCGACTGCTCCGACGCCATGTTCTCAGCCACGGCCTGGTACAACAGCCCTTCGACGTAACGCTGCAGCAGATCGTCGATCACGCTCTTGGCATCCGGCTCGTAGATGTAGTCCCAGCTGTAGTCCGACTTGATCTCGGCGGTCTTGGCCAGGGTCTCAACGCCCGATTGGAACGGATCGTCCAAACCATTGGACAACGGCAGCAAGCGCAGGAACACCGGCTCTTGCCTCATCGTGTTGACGAAGCGCGTGGTCGCCACGTACAGCGCGTCGATACGGCCTTCCAGGTAGTCGTCCAGCTGCACCTTGATGGCGCCCAGCAGGCGGTCGAGGTCGGGCTTGTCGCCCAGCTGCACTTCCTGGGACACCAGCTTGGCGCCAATACGCGTCAGCAGGCCCAGACCCTTGTTGCCGAAGGCCGTCGCCTGCACCTTGATGCTGCGCTGCTCGAATTCCTTCAGCTTGGACAGCGTCACGCGGCTGATGTTGGTGTTCAGGCCGCCGCACAAGCCCTTGTCGGTCGTCACCAGCACCACGCCGACCGCCTTGACTTCGCGTTCGACCAGGTACGGGTGGCTGTACTCGGGATTGGCCTGCATCAGGTGCGCAGCAATCTCGCGCACCTTGGTGGCGTACGGACGACCCGCGCGCATCCGCTCCTGCGCCTTGCGCATCTTGGATGCGGCGACCATTTCCATCGCCTTGGTGATCTTGCGCGTGTTTTGCACGCTCTTGATCTTGGTTCGGATTTCCTTGATTCCGGGCATTGCGCTTTCCTGTTGAAACGGCTTGGCGGGTTCAGCCGGGCTGTCCCCGCCCTACCGTAGGATGGGCGGCACGCCCATCGCTACGCCAGACAGTTGCCTTAAAAAGCACCGTGCTTCTTGAAATCCTGGACCGCGGCAGCCAGTTCGGCTTCGTCGTCCTTGGACAGTTCCTTGGTGTCTTCGATGCGCTGGATCAAGGCGGCGTGCTTGGCCTTGAGGTGATCCTTCAGCGACTTTTCGAAGGCCAGGATCTGCGCCACGTCGACGTCGTCCAGGTAACCGTTGTTGACCGCGTACAGCGAGACGGCCAGCTCCCACACTTGCAGCGGCTGGTATTGCGGCTGCTTGAGCAGTTCCACCACGCGCTTGCCGCGCTCGAGCTGGCGACGGGTGGCGTCGTCCAGGTCGGAGGCGAACTGCGCGAAGGCGGCCAGTTCACGGTACTGGGCCAGGTCGGTACGGATACCGCCGGACAGCTTCTTGATGACCTTGGTCTGGGCGGCGCCACCGACGCGCGACACGGAAATACCGGCGTTGATGGCGGGACGCACGCCCGCGTTGAACAGGTCGGTTTCCAGGAAGATCTGGCCGTCGGTGATCGAGATCACGTTGGTCGGAACGAAGGCCGACACGTCGCCCGCCTGGGTTTCGATGATCGGCAGCGCGGTCAGCGAGCCGGTCTTGCCCTTGACGGCGCCGTTGGTGAACTTCTCGACGTATTCCTCGTTGACGCGCGCGGCGCGTTCGAGCAGGCGCGAGTGCAGGTAGAACACGTCGCCCGGATAGGCTTCGCGGCCCGGCGGGCGGCGCAGCAGCAGCGACACCTGGCGGTAGGCCCAGGCCTGCTTGGTCAGGTCGTCATAGACGATCAGGGCATCTTCGCCGCGATCGCGGAAGTACTCGCCCATGGTGCAGCCGGCGTAGGCGGCCAGGTACTGCATGGCGGCCGAGTCCGAAGCGGCGGCGGCGACCACGATGGTGTATTCCATCGCGCCGTGCTCTTCCAGCTTGCGCACCACGTTGTTGATCGTCGAAGCCTTCTGGCCGATGGCGACGTACACGCAGGTGACGCCCTTGCCCTTCTGGCTGATGATGGTGTCGACGGCCACGGCGGTCTTGCCGGTCTGGCGGTCGCCAATGATCAGTTCGCGCTGGCCACGGCCGATCGGCACCATCGAGTCGATGGCCTTGATACCGGTCTGCAGCGGTTGCGACACCGAGCGGCGGGCGATAACGCCAGGCGCCACTTTCTCGATGATGTCGGTCTGGGTGGTGTTGATCGGGCCTTTGCCGTCGATCGCGTCGCCCAGGGTATTGACCACGCGGCCCTTCAGTTCGGGGCCGACCGGCACTTCGAGAATGCGGCCGGTCGTCTTGACCTGGTCGCCTTCGGACACGCCGGTGTAGTCGCCCAGAACAACGGCGCCAACGGAATCGCGCTCGAGGTTGAGCGCCACGCCGAACACGTTGTTCGGGAATTCGAGCATTTCGCCCTGCATCACGTCGGACAGGCCGTGGATGCGGGTGATACCGTCGGTCACGGAGACGACGGTACCCTGAGTACGAACATCAGTCGAAGCGCCCAGGCCCTCGATGCGGCTTTTGAGCAGTTCGCTGATCTCGGAGGGATTGAGTTGCATATTGACTCCTGGAATCCTGTTAGTCTCGCCTGCCTTATGCGGCCAGCGTATCGCGCAAGCGGGCCAGTTGGGCTTTTACGGAAGTATCGAGCACCTGGTCCCCGACAGCCACGCGCACACCGCCGATCAGTTCCTGATCGACCGACACGTGCGGCTTGAGCTTGAGACCGAATTTGAGTTCGAGCGCGGCAATCAGCTCTTTTACCTGAGCGTCGCTGAGTTCGAATGCGCTGGTGATTTCCGCCTGCGCCGTGCCTTCGTGACGATTCTTCAGCGCGACGAACTGCGTGGCGATGACGGGCAGCAGCAGCAAGCGGTCGTTCTTGACCAGCAGCTCGATGAAATTGCGGGCGGCCTGAGGCAGCTGCGACTTGATGAGGCCGGTGAAGACCTCGCTGCGCTGCTTGTCGTCCAGACGCGGATCGGCCATCGCCTCGCGCACGTCGGGATTGGCGGCGACCTGCGCCATCTCGCTGACCAGGTCGGCCCACACCGCCAGACCGGCCTTGTCGTCGCGCGCTGCGCCGAAGAGGGCTTCGGCGTAGGGACGGGCAACAGTGGAAAGTTCAGCCATGACGTTCCCGGATTAAAGCTGCGCCTTGAGCTGGTTGAGCAGCTCGGCATGGGCGCGGGCGTCAACCTCGCGCTTGAGGATCTGTTCGGCACCCTTGACGGCCAGCGCGGCGACGTCGTCGCGCAATGCTTCACGGGCGCGTTGAACTTCCTGCGCGGCGTCCTGGGCAGCCTGGGCCACGATACGGGCGCGTTCGGCTTCCGCTTCACGGCGGGCCTGCTCAATCACCGAAGCAGCCTGTTTCTCGGCTTCGATGATGCGGGCGTGAGTTTCGGATTTGGCAGAAGCCTCGATCAGACTGACGCGCGCTTGGGCTTGAGCCAGATCGGCTTTCCCCTTCTCGGCGGCGGCCAGGCCGTCGGCGATTTTTTGGCGGCGCTCATCGATCGCCTTCGTCAGAGGCGGCCACACGAATTTCATCGTGAACCAGCCCAGAACGAAGAACACGAGCATCTGGAAGAAGATCGTCGCGTTCAGATTCACGGTCGTTCCTTTAACACCTTGCAGCCCCGGCCATCAGAATGACAACCCAGGGCACTCGATACTTTGCCAGTCGGCAACGCGCGCTTGCGCGCCGCCGCCAGCGTCAGGCCCGCCTGTTTCGCCGGCGGGCAATGCCATTAGCCGACGAACGGATTGGCGAAGGCGAACAGCATGGCGATACCCACACCGATCAGGAACGCCGCATCGATCAGGCCCGCCAGCAGGAACATCTTGGTTTGCAGGGCGTTCATCAGTTCGGGCTGACGAGCCGAAGCTTCCAGGTACTTGCCGCCCATCAGTGCGATACCGATGCAAGCGCCGATGGCGCCCAGGCCGATGATGAGACCGCAAGCGAGAGCAACGAAAGCGACGTTGGTCATGACAACTCCTTGGTTAGAAATCTGAAGTCAGAATTATTGAAAAACAGGTACTGCTCAATGCAAGAAGATCTTGCTAACGGACGCCCGCCACCATGGCGGACGCCGAAAATTTGGGATCAATGCCCTTCGTGCGCCTGGCCGATGTAAACCAGCGTCAGCATCATGAAGATGAAAGCCTGCAGCAGCACGATCAGGATGTGGAAAATTGCCCACACCGAACCGGCCAACACATGCCCAATGCCCAAACCGATGCTGGCGCCGTTAAAGCCCGTCCAGGCGCCGCCCAGCAGCGCGATCAGCATGAAGATCAGTTCACCGGCGAACATGTTGCCGAACAACCGCATGCCCAGCGACACCGACTTGGCGGCATATTCGATCAGGTTGAGCAGCAGGTTGAACGGGGCCAGCACGAGCGAGGCCAGGCCGTGCGCGTGGAACGGCGCGGTGAACAACTCCTTGACGAAGCCACCCGGGTGCTTGATCTTGATGCCGTAATAGAACATCAGCAGCAGCACGCCCAGCGACATGCCCATGGGCACGTTCAGGTCGGCGGTGGGGAGAATGCGGTGGTAGTACAGCGGGTCGCCGTGCTCGGCGCCCAGGCCGGTCATGCGCCAGATCGAGGGCAGCAGGTCGACCGGCAGCAGGTCCAGCGCGTTCATGAGGATGATCCACAGGAACACGGTCAGGGCCAGCGGCGCCACGAACAGGCGGCTCTTGGCGTTGGTGACGATGGACTTGGCCTGGTCGTCGACCATGTCGACGATCATTTCGATGAAACCCTGGAAGCGGCCCGGAACTCCCGCCGTGGCGCGGCGCGCGGCCAGCCACAGGCAGAATACGACCAGCAGGCCCATCAGGATCGACCAGAACAGCGAGTCATAGTTGATGACGTTGAACTGGGCGATGACGCTTTGCTTTTCGCCAATATTGTTCAAATGCACCAGGTGGTGCTGAATGTACTCGGACTGAGGCGACGCGCCGCTGGGAGCAGCCATGTGGAACCCTACCCTGTTTGCTGTGTGCCCGTGCCCCTGTGGAGCCGGACTTTTTCACGATGGTTAATATCGCTACGAGCGCTTGCGCAGCATCAATAGCAGGAGATATCCCTTCAGTGTGAAGACCAGGCCCAGCAGGACAGCCGGCCACACCAGCCAGCCCTGCGCCAGCCACGACAGCAGCCACAGCAGTAGCGCCGTCATGAGCAGCTTGAGCAACTCACCGTAGAGAAAAGCAAATGGGTTTGGCCGGGCCGCCCTGACGACGTTGACCAGCAAGCGCAATGCAAACAATGCATTGGGCAAGAAATACGCCCCCGCTCCCGCCAACGCCGACAAACCTGCCGCCGTTCCCGCAACAACCCCCGCGATTGCCGCTGCCACGAGCCCCATGACACCCTGCGCCGCAATGGCCAGGCAGAGCTCCCGGCAAGCCCGCGCATCGAGTGCCGCACGATCAGCGGCGGTAAGAACCAGACTCTTTTGCATGAACTTCCCTGCCCTTGCCAGCAATTTACGACGCAGCTTTTGCCACGCTTTTAGCCCGCAAGCGTCAAACCCGTAGAGTATAGCGTGATTTTTTGGGGGTCGCCAAATGAAAACGGCCCCCGCCGCCAAGTCGGAAACGGGGGCCGATCGGCGCCGCGGCGCCGGCGCCACAAACTCAGTCTTCGCGCACGGCCGGCGGCGCCCAGTTGCCATCGAGCGCGATGTCGCGCGGCCAGTACAGGCGCAGGTTCAGCATGAAGTCGCCCTGCCGCGGCGCCGGCAGCCAGTTCGCCTGCCGCGCCTTGCGCGGCGGGTCGCGCTGGATGTAGATATCCAGCGAGCCGTCGGCGTTGTAGACCAGCGGGTCGGTGCTGCGCAGTGCATAGCGGTCGATCGGGTTGTCCGCCAGCCCCTGGCGTGCGTCGTACAGGATCAGCGACCAGAAGGCATTGGCCGGCGGCAGCTGGTCCTTGTCGAAGTGCAGCACGTAGTCTTCGTCGCTGCGCAACGCCTTGCCGCGCGCATCGACGGCCGTCACCGGGTAGAGCACGTCCTCGGGCGGGTTGGCGCCCAGCCCCACGTAGGCCACCGCGGCGCGGCGCAGGTAGTCCGTGCCATAGGTGCCGATGCCGTGCAGCGCCGTGTTCCAGCCATTGGCCGGGGTGCCCAGGCGGCCGGCCGCGTCGGCGATGCGGCGCCCCGCCAGCGGCTGCGCCTCGATCAGCGCCTGCTGCACCGTGGGGTTGAGCCGCGCGTACGCATTGGGCTGGTCGCCCAGTCCAAGCCTGCGCAGGCGGTCGAGCATGGGATAGTCGTTGGCGTGCGGCGGGTTGTTGCGCAACAGATCGGCGAACAGGTTGAAGTAGCTGGCCGCGTCCATCGCCGCCACCTGTTCGGCCGGCGATTGCCCGGCGCTCCAGGCCGGGTTGACCGCGGCGCTGCCCGTCATGCGAAACGGCTTGCCCCATTGGGCCAGCGGCGTGACCGTCAGGGCGGCCTGGAATTGGTTGACGTTCTGATAGTCATCCGGCCCGCCCGTCTGCACGCGCGCGATCATCCAGCCCGAACCGGTCGGGCTGCGCACCATGTCCACGCCGGGCGGCAGCGTGCCCTGCCAGTACGGTCCGACGATCGCGAAGGTCTGCGCGCCGCCGCCGGTCGTGCGGGTTCCGCGCGAGGCGTAGGCATCGGTCCACATGTCCAGCAGCGACAGCAGGTAATAGCGTTCCCCTGCAGCCGGCACCTGCACGATCAACGGCTCGCTCGACACGTCGTACCAGAGGCTGGACGACAGGGTGTCGGTGCTGGGCCAGGCCACATCCGTGGCGCGCGGGTCGGGAAAGGCGGTGCGGTGGCCGAACTGGTTCATCGGCGCGCGTCCGGCGATAGGCGTCTGCACGTTGGTCGAGGCGCGCCGCGTCATTTCCATCAGCACCATCGGATAGGCATAGACATAGGCGTCGATGGCGGTGTCGCGCAATTGCTCGGCGGTCATCGCCGGCGCCTGGACCGCGGCGCCCTGGGCCGCATACGGCGTTTCGGAAACCAGCCTGAGCGTGGACGTGGGCGCGCGGGCCGGCGACTGGGCCTGAGCCTGGGCGGCGCCCGCCAGCCCGACGCCGACTACGCCGGCCGCCAGCGCGAGTTGCCAACGCCGCCGTGGAAATCTTGCACATGTACGCATGAAGGGCTCCTTGCTTGTTGTTGGACAATGAGCCGCCGTCCCCGGCCGTGGCACGTCGCGCATGACGCGAGGCGCCTGACGTTGCCGGACACGACACTCCGGACCTGCCGTCACTCCAGGATAGGCCCGCACAATGCAACAAAGTGCAATGCAAGCGTTTCAACGGGCAACCCGCGTAACGCCGGCGGTGCGCGCAGGCCCGCCGCGCGCGCCAATGGAAACGCCGCGCATGCGCGCGGCGTCGGCAATCGGGCGGGTGACGCGAGGTAACCGGATGCGACCGGCCAGGCGCGGGCCTACCTGTGCTTGAAGTCAGGCTTGCGCTTCTCGGTGAACGCCGCCATGCCCTCTTTCTGGTCTTCGGTGGCGAATAGCGAGTGGAACACGCGGCGCTCGAACAGCAACCCATCGTTGAGCGGCACTTCGTACGCGCGGTTGATGCACTCCTTGGCCATCATGACCGACGGCAGCGACATCGAGGCAATGACGGTGGCGGCCTCGAGCGCCTCATCCGCCAGCCTGTCGGCCGGCACCACGCGCGATACCAGGCCGGCCCGCTCGGCCTCCGCGGCATCCATCATGCGCGCCGTCAGCGCCAGGTCCATGGCCTTGGCCTTGCCCACCGCGCGCGGCAGGCGCTGCGTGCCGCCGGCGCCGGGAATCACGCCCAGCTTGATCTCGGGCTGGCCGAAGCGGGCCGAGTCGGCGGCGATGACGATGTCGCACATCATGGCCAGTTCGCAGCCGCCGCCCAGCGCATAGCCGGCCACCGCGGCGATCACGGGCTTGCGTACGCGCTTTATGGTTTCCCAGTTGCGGGTGATGTAGTCGCTGCGGTAGACGTCCATGTAGGACCAGTCTTTCATGGCGCCGATATCCGCGCCCGCGGCGAAGGCTTTCTCGCTGCCGGTGATCACGATCGCGCCGATGCCGTCGTCGGCGTCGAGCGCCAGCAACGCCGCGCCCAGCTCCTCCATCAACTGGTCGTTCAGCGCATTCAATGCCTTGGGCCGGTTCAGCGTCAACCATCCCACGCGGCCCCGGGTTTCGACCAGCACAAACGACTCGCTCATTGATTGCCTCCTGTCAGAGTATGAAATGTAAGATATGCGCATGAACGACACACCCGTAATTTACCGCCTGGAACCCCACGACCCGGCCGGTCACCGCTACCGGATAACCCTGACCGTGGCCGAGCCTGCGCCCGAGGGACAGCGCCTGGCCTTGCCCGCGTGGATTCCCGGCAGCTACCTGATACGCGATTTCTCCCGCCAGATCGAGACGCTGGCCGCGCGCGCCGGCGGCAAGCCGGTGGCGGTGAACAAGATCGACAATCACACCTGGCAGGTGGCGCCGTGCAGCGGCCCGCTGCAGGTCGACTATACGGTGTATGCGTGGGATCTCTCGGTGCGCGGCGCGCACCTGGACGAAAGCCACGGCTTTTTCAACGGCACCAGCGTTTTCCTGCGCGTGGACGGGCAGGAAAACGCGCCCTGCATTCTCGACCTGGCGCCGCCGCGCGGCATCGAAGGCTGGAAGGTCTACACCAGCCTGCCCGAGGCGCAGGGGCTGGCGGGCGCGGCCCGCCGCCATGGCTTCGGCCGCTACCGCGCGCCCGACTACGACGCGCTGATCGACCACCCGGTCGAGATGGGCACGCCGCAGGTCATCGGTTTCCAGGCGCATGGCGCCGAACACGAACTGGTGTTCACCGGCGTGGCGCCGCGGCTGGACCTGGCGCGCATCGCCGCCGACGTGCAGCGCATCTGCGAGACGCAGATCGCCTTCTTCGAGCCGCGCAGCAAGCAGGCGCCCTTCCTGGACAGCGCCAGCCGCTACGTGTTCATGACCATGGTCACGGGCGACGGCTACGGCGGCCTGGAACATCGCGCGAGCACCGCCCTGATGGCCTCGCGCAAGGACCTGCCGGTACTGGGCCAGCAGGGCCAGGGCGAAGGCTATCGCGGCTTTCTCGGCCTGGTCAGCCACGAGTACTTCCATACCTGGAACGTCAAGCGCATCAAGCCGGCCGCCTTCGCGCCCTACAACCTGGAGCGGCCCGACCTGACGCGGCTGCTATGGGTGTTCGAGGGCTTCACCTCGTACTACGACGATCTGCTGCTGCTGCGCTCGCAGACCATCACCCGCAACGACTACCTGCGCCTGCTGGGCAAGACCATTTCGGGCGTGGCGCGCGCGCCGGGCCGCCACAAGCAATCGGTCGCGGAAAGTTCATTCGACGCCTGGACCCGCTATTACAAGCAGGACGAGAACTCCCCCAATGCGCTGGTCAGCTACTACACCAAGGGCTCGCTGGTCGCGCTGGGCCTGGACCTGCTGATCCGCCGCGACAGCGGCGGCGTCCATTCGCTCGATGATGTGATGCGCCTGCTGTGGCGGCGCTACGGACGCGATTTCTACCGCGGCCGCCCGCAGGGCCTGGCCGAGGATGCGCTGCCGGCGCTGATCCGCGAGGCCACCGGCGTGGACGCGCGGCGCTTCATCGCGCGCCATGCCCATGGCACGGCCGACGTGCCGCTGGCCGAGCTGCTTGCGCCGCACGGCATCAGCCTGACCTGGCAGGCCGGCGCCAATATCCCGACAATGGACGTGCGCACGCGCAAACAGGGCGAGGCCCTGGCGCTGGCCACCGTGTACGAGGGCGGCGCGGCCCACAAGGGTGGCCTGTCGGCGGGCGACGTGCTGGTGGCCATCGACGGCCTGCGCGTCGATGCGCCGGCCGGCCTGGACGTGCTGCTGTCGCAGTACCGCCCCGGCGACCGGGTGACGGTGCACGTGTTCCGGCGCGATGAACTGCGCAGCTTTCAGGTGCGCCTGGCCGCGCCGGCGCCGCTGGACTGCGTGCTGGCGGCGGCCTGACTCAGCGCGGCGGCGCCGGACGCTCCCAGCGGCGCTGGATCGCCTTGGCCGCCGTCACGCCGTCGGCCAGCGAGGTGACCACGCAGGGATGCATGCGGTCGGCCACCTCGCCAATCGCGTAGACGTCGGGCAGGCTGGTCTGGGCCGTGGCGAAATCGGTACGCAGGTAACCC
Organism: Bordetella bronchiseptica; assembly: GCF_900636925.1. Taxonomy (NCBI): domain Bacteria; kingdom Pseudomonadati; phylum Pseudomonadota; class Betaproteobacteria; order Burkholderiales; family Alcaligenaceae; genus Bordetella; species Bordetella bronchiseptica. The sequence continues at coordinate 394,316 of NZ_LR134326.1, read as the reverse complement.
CGCGAATCGCGTTCCAGGCCCAGGCTGTCGGCAAAATCGGCCTGCGGCTCCCAGCCATAGAACACCAGGATGAGGTCATAGGCCCGCCCGTCGACGGTGCGCGCGGCCGGATCGACGCGGTACGGACCCACTCGCACGCCTTCGGTGCCGGCCCGCGCCACCCACTGCTGCTGGGCGCGCACGGTGCGCGCGTACAGGTCGACCTGGCGCGCCCCGCGGTTGCGCACGTAGACGAAATTCTCGAAGGCATTGTCGCCCCCGCCCAGCACGGCGACCGTCAGGCCGGCATAGTCCTGGGCGACGATGGGCGAGCCCGGCCCGATCAGCACGCCCGGCCAGCGGGCCTGCTGCGGATGGCCGGGCAGCCCGCGCGCGCGCACGCCGGAAGCGATCACCAGCGATTTGCCGTAGACGGCGTCCTGTCCGGCGCCGCCCAGCCGCACTTCCACCCCGCCCTTGCAGGGGCGCACGGCGGTTGCCGGCGCGCGCAGCCGCACCGGCACGCCGGCGGCCGCGACGCTGGCGGCGATATTGGCCGCCACCTGCTGCCCGGTCACATCGGGCAGCACGGCGATCCAGTCGTCGGTGAACGGATTGTCGTTGCCCAGGCCGCCCAGCCGCTCGCCGGCCTCGACCAGCAAGGGCGCCAATCCGAGACGGGCCAGCCAGATCGCGCAGGACGCGCCGGCCGGCCCACCGCCTACAATTACCGCATCGTAGAACTGCCGCATTCCGTGTTTTTCCTCCGGCGCCCCGCCTGGCGGGCGCCTGTCGCCATGGCCGGATTGTAGTCAGGCCCGGCCGCCCGCCCGCGCGCCGCCTTACAATCCCGCATCCGTCTTCCCCACTGCCATCATGCCTACACGCCGCATATTCATCTCCGGGCTGGCCCTGGACGCCCGCATCGGCATTCTTGAACACGAACGCCGCGCCACCCAGCCGCTGCATATCGACGCCGAGTTCGACATCGACATCATGCGCAACGTGGACGACCACGACATCCACAGCGTGCTCGACTACCGGCGGCTGCGCGAGGCCATCGTCGAAGAATGCACGCAGGCCCATGTCAACCTGATCGAGACGCTGACCGAACAGGTCGCCGCGCGCCTGCTGGCCGATTTCGACGAGATCCGCTCGCTGCGCCTGCGCGTCAGCAAGCCCATGGCCTTCTCGGATTGCGCGGCGGTCGGCGTGGAGATACAGATCAGCCGCTAAGGCCAGGCAGGCCACCGGACATCGCTACGCTATGACTCTCACCGCATCCCCCACCGCCGCGCGCACGCCCGCCGAGGAAAAGGCGCGCTTCGAAGGCAACAAGCTGGCCAAGCGCCTGGCCCGCGAGACCACTCGCGCCATCGCCGACTACAACATGATCGAGGCCGGCGACAAGGTCATGGTCTGTCTGTCCGGCGGCAAGGACTCTTACGCGCTGCTCGACATCCTGCTCAGCCTGCAGAAGCGCGCGCCCTTCGCCTTCGAGATCATCGCGGTCAACCTGGACCAGAAACAACCGGGCTTTCCGCCCGAGATCCTGCCCGATTACCTGCGCGCGCTGGGCGTGCCGTTCCATATCGAGACGCAGGACACGTATTCGATCGTCACACGGGTCATCCCGGAAGGCAAGACCATGTGCTCGCTGTGCTCGCGCCTGCGCCGCGGCATCCTGTACCGGGTAGCCAGCGAACTGGGCGCGACCAAGATTGCGCTGGGCCATCACCGCGACGACATCCTGGGCACCTTCTTCCTGAACCTGTTCTACGGCGGCAAGGCCAAGGGCATGCCGCCCAAGCTGGTCTCCGACGACGGACGCCACACGGTGATCCGGCCGCTGGCCTACGTGCCCGAAAGCGACCTGATCGCCTATGCGCAATTCAAGCAATTTCCCATCATCCCCTGCAACCTGTGCGGCTCGCAGGAAAACCTCAAGCGCAAGGAAGTCGGGCGGATGATCCAGGAATGGGACCGCAAGCATCCCGGCCGCTCGTGGAATGTCTTCAACGCGCTCTCGCGCGTGGTGCCCTCGCACCTGATGGACCGCGATCTGTTCGACTTTGTCGGCCTCAAGCCCACCGGGGTGGCCGACGCCGGCGGCGATACCGCTTTCGACCAGATCGATCCCGAGCCCGATACGGCGGGCCCGGGCTGCGCCAGCGACGCGCCGGCCGGCCAGGCCGACGGCATGGCCGAGCAGCGCGTGGTCTTCCGCTAGGGCGCCAGGGGCTCAGCCCCGGGCGCCGCCCAGCACGTGTACCGGCGCGCCCGCGGCCCAGGCGCGCACGGCCTCGAGCGCATTGGCATAGAACGCCTGGAAGTTCTCCGCGTTCACATAACCCAGGTGCGGCGTCAGCAGCACGTTGTCCAGCGTGCGCCAGACATCGGTGGGGGGCAGCGGCTCGCTCTCGTAGACGTCCAGCCCGGCGCCGGCCAGCCGGCCCTTGCGCAGCGCGTCCAGCAGCGCGTCCTGGTCGACCAGGCCGGCGCGCGAGGTGTTGACCAGGTAGGCGCTGGGCTTCATGGCCGACAGCGCGGCCGCGTCGACGATGTGGCGGGTGCTCTCGCCGAGGATCAGATGCAGGCTGACCACGTCGGCGGTGGAAAACAGGGTGTGCTTGTCCACCCGCGTCACGCCGGCCTGGGCGGCGCGCTCGTCGGTGAGGTTGGGACTCCAGGCCACCACCTCCATGCCGAACGCGCGCCCCACCTGCGCCACCGCGCTGCCCAGCTTGCCCAGGCCCAGCACGCCCAGCCGCCTGCCTGCCAGCGGCTGCGGCATGCCGGTCTGCCACAGGCCGCGGCGCATGGCGGCATCTTCCTGCGGCAGGCGCTTGAACAGCGCCAGGATGTGGGCCCAGGCCAGCTCGGCCGTGGCGGCGCCGGCCTCGGCGCTGCCGGGCGCGCCGCACACCAGGATGCCGCCCGCGGCGCAGGCCTGCATGTCGATGGCGTTGTTGCGCATGCCGGTCGTCACCAGCAGCCGCAGCGCGGGCAGCGCCTGGATCAGTTCGGCCGGAAACGGCGTGCGCTCGCGCATCGCCACGATGACATCGAAAGGCTGCAAGGCCACGGCGCGCGCGGCCCCCGAAGGCAGCGCGTCGCGAAACACCTGCACGCGCGCCTGCGCGCCCAGCGTGGTCCAGTCGGCATAGCGCTCGGCCACGCCGTGATAGTCATCCAGTATCGCAATATGCATCCCAGCCTCCTTGGGGCCGCCGGCGGGCTACAGACGCGCTTCGAGTTCGTCGCGCGGCAGCGCGCCGCTGACGCGGCCGCCGCTCTTGAAGAAAATCGCGGGCGTGCCGCGCACCATCAACTGGCGGCCCAGCGCCAGCCATTGCTCGACCGGCGCATCGCACTCGGCGGTGGGCGGACGCTGGCCGCGCACCATCCAGTCTTTCCAGACCTTGGCGGGATCCGAGGCGCACCAGATGTCGCGCACCTTGGTCGTCGAGTCCGGCGAGAGGATCGGATACAGGAAGGTGTAGACCGTGATGTTGTCCATGTCCTCCAGCGTGCGGTGCAGTTGCTTGCAATAGCCGCAGTTCGGATCCTCGAATACGGCCATCACGCGCGAACCATCGCCCTTGACCTGCTTGACCGCCAGGTCCAGCGGCAACTCGTCGAACGGGACGCTGGACAGTTTTTCCTGGCGCTCGCGCGTGACATCGCGCCGGGTCAGGGCGTCGATGAGCGGCCCTTCCATGACCCAGGTGACCTTTTCATCGGTGTACAGCAGATCCGTTCCGATCTGCACTTCGAACAGTCCGTACGGGGTGCGTCGCACCGCCGTCACGTCGAACCCCTCGAAGCGCTGCGCGAACCGCTCCTTGACCGCGTCGGCCTGCGGATCGGGCGCCTGCGCCGAACGGGTGGAATACACCTTGTCGCCCGGCTTGGCGGGCGCGGTCCCGGTGGTCGAGTAGACCTTGTCCGGCGTGCCCGGGGCGGCCTGGCCGGCACCATCCTGCGCCAGGGCGCCCGAGCTCCACACCGCGGCGGCGGCGCACCAGACTGTGATCCGGAAATTCATACCTGCTCCTGAAAACGGCGGCCCGCTCAATTGCGCGAGGCCCCTTCGATGAGTTGCCGCTTGATGAACGGCACGGCATCCACCCATTGCATGCCCGCGTTGCGCAGCCAGGCCAGCGGCGCGCCGCGCGCCCCGAACAGGCGATGCAGGCCGTCGGTGGCCATGCGCATGGCCAGCACGGGCTCGGCGCGGGCGCGCTGGTAGCGCCGCAATACCCGTAGATCGCCGGGACCGCGAAAGGGTTCCCGGTCGCCGACCGCGCGGGCCAGCGCCTCGACGTCGCCCAGGCCCAGGTTCAGCCCCTGGCCAGCCAGCGGGTGCAGCCGGTGCGCGGCGTCGCCGGCCAGCGCGATGCCCGGCGCCACCATCTGGGCGCGCTCCAGCGTGAGCGGGAAACCCAGCACCGGGCTGCGTACGCGCAGCCGCCCCAGCCGCCCCTGCGAGGCGCAAGCCAGCAGGCGCTCCAGCTCGGCCGCGCGGACGGCCGGCTCCATGGCCTGCAAGGCCTGCGCCTGCGGAGTGCGCATCGACCACACCATGGAAACCTGCGGCCCGTCTGCGGTATCCGGCATGGGCAGCAAGGCCAGCACGCCGTCGTCGCGAAACCATTGGAACGCCGTGCCGTGGTGGGCGCGCTCGGCGTCCAGGTGCGTCACCAGGCCGGTGTCGTCATACGGGGTGGCGTCGTGGCGCAGGCCGGCGGCCTTGCGCAGCGGCGAGGCGGCGCCGTCGGCGCCGACGAACAGCTCGGCGCGCAGGCGCTGGCCGCCATCGGTCTCGACCTCGCCGGCACGCCAGCCGACGCAGCGCTCGGCGATCCAGGGGATGCCGAACATCTGCACCGCCTGCATCAGCACCCGTTCGATCTCGCCGGATTCGACGATCCAGGCCAATTGCGGCTGCGCCGCCTGCCAGGCGTTCAGGCGTACCAGGCCGTCGCCGTCGCCATGGATTTCCATGGCCTGCACCGGCGTCAGGCGGGCCGCCGGCATGGCGTCCCACACGCCCAGCCCGGCCAGGAATTGCTGGCTGGCGGGCGAAATCGCATAAACGCGCGGATGATAGCGATCGGGCTCGGCCGCCGGCACCGGCGCGCGCGGCGCCAGCACCGCCACCCGTTGCCCGCGGCGCGCCAGCGCCAAGGCGCTGGCCAGGCCGACGATGCCGGCGCCGCAAATCACGATCTGGGGTTTCATCGCGCCGACGGCTCCCCGGCCTGCTTGGGCCACAGCAGCCACATCTGGCCGCGCTGCTTCATGCGCCCGGCCTGCTGGCCGGCTTCCTCGCCGTAGCCCCAATAGAAGTCGGCGCGCGCCGCGCCGCGAATGGCCGTGCCGGTGTCCTGCGCGAACACGGTGCGCTGCAGGGGCCGGTCGGAGGCCGGCAGCGTGGTCGACAGGTAGACCGGCGTGCCCAACGGCACGAAACCGGCGTCGACCGCGATCGAGCGCTGCGGCGCCAACGGGATGCCATAGGCCCCCTTGGGCCCTTGCTCGGGATCGACCACCGCCTCTTCGCGGAAGAAAACCACCGCCGGGTTGGCGTTGAGCATTTCCTGCACGCGCGAGGGATTGCGTTGCGCCCAGGCGCGGATGTTCTGCATCGATGCCTGGTCGGCGCGCAGCTCGCCCTTGTCGATGAGCCAGCGGCCGATGGAGGCATAGGGCTGGCCGTTATGGTCGGCGTACGCGACGCGGATCGTGGTGCCGCGGTCGGGGCCATCGGTCAGCTGCACCCGGCCCGAACCCTGGACCTGCAGGAAGAAATTGTCGACCGGATCGTCCACCCAGACGATGGCCGGCGGCTTGCGGTCGCCCGCCTCGATCGCGGCGCGCGTGTCGTAGGGCACGACCCGGCGGCCGTCGAGCCGGCCGCGCACGCGCTTGCCGGTCAGGTCGGGATAGACCGAGCCCAGGTCGACGACGAGCAGGTCGGCCGGCACGGCATACAGCGGCCACTGGTAGCGGCCGCCCTGGCGGCGCGAGCCGCGCACCAGCGGCTCGTAGTAGCCGGTGACGGTATTGGTGGCGGGACGGCCGTCGGCGCCGGCGATGCGCCAGGGCTGCAGCCAGGTTTGCAGGAAGCGCCGCACCGCCGCGCTGTCGCCGGCGGCCGGCGCCTTGGACGGGTCGACCGCCGCCGCGCACACAGGCTGCCAGGCGCGCGGCGTGGCGCGTGCCGGCGCCGCCAGGTTACCGCTGGTCGGCCGCATCAGGCCTTTGCAATTGCGCAGGAACAGCGGCCACCAGCGCGACAGGTCGTCGCTCTCCCAGTTGGGCAGCTCGGTCCAGGCAACGCGCTGGTAGCGCCCGGCCAGCGCGCGCGGCGGGGTGTCGGACAGCGCCGACAGCGGCGGCACGACCAGCGGGCCTTCGGCCGCCGGCGGCACGCCGCCGGGCGCCGTCTCGGGCGGAATCTGCGATGGGGTCGTGCACGCCGCCAGCAATACGGACAGCAGGGACAGACAGAGAAGTCGCTTCATGGAATGCGGATCGGAAAATCACCGTGCCGGGAGGAGCCCGGCTCAGTGCAGTGTACGCGGCATGGCCAGCAGGAACTCCGCGATCGGCACCTCGAACGGAATGCCGTTTTCGCCGACGCAATGGTAGGTACCCCGCATCGTGCCGATGGGGGTCGGAAGCGGACAGCCGCTGGTGTATTCGAAGGTCTCGCCCGGCGCCAGCAGCGGTTGCTGGCCCACCACGCCAAGGCCGCGCACTTCCTGCACGCGCTCCTCGCCGTCGGTGATGATCCAGTGGCGGCTGATGACCTGGGCCGGGTGCGAACCGGTATTGGTGATGCGCACCGTGTAGGCAAACACGTATTGCTGCTGACTGGGATCGGACTGCTCCGGCACATAACGCGGGGTCACGGATACGGTCAGATCATAGGGTTTCACAGGCCTTTCCCGGTTCGACACATGGAAGGCGCCCGCAGGCGCGCACGAGGTTGACGCGGCTGGCCGGCGCCGAAAAAACCGGTTCGCCGCGCCAAGCTGCAATAATTGCACATTATGCCCCCGGAAATCGCGAACACCATGTCCACCCAGCCGGCCTCCACCCGCATCGCCCCCAGCATTCTATCCGCCGACTTCGCCCGCCTGGGCGAAGAGGTGCGCAACGTCGTCGCCGCGGGCGCCGACTGGATTCACTTCGACGTGATGGACAACCATTACGTGCCCAACCTGACCATCGGACCGATGGTCTGTGCCGCGATCCGTCCCCATGTACAGGTGCCGATCGACGTGCACCTGATGGTCGAGCCGGTCGACGAAATCGTGCCGCAATTCGCCAAGGCCGGCGCGAACGTCATCACTTTCCATCCGGAAGCCTCGCGCCACGTCGACCGCACGCTGGCGCTGATCCGCGACCACGGCTGCAAGGCCGGCCTGGTGTTCAACCCGGCCACGCCGCTGCACTACATGGACTATGTGATGGACAAGCTGGACGTGGTGCTGCTGATGTCGGTGAACCCCGGCTTCGGCGGGCAGGCGTTCATTCCGGCCACGCTGGCCAAGCTGCGCGATGCGCGCGCCCGCATCGACCGCTGGCGCGCGGCCGGCGGCCAGCCCATCCTGCTGGAGGTGGACGGCGGGGTCAAGGTCGACAATATCGCCGAGATCCGCGCCGCCGGCGCGGACACCTTCGTGGCGGGCTCGGCCATTTTCGGCAAGCCCGACTACGCCCAGGTCATCGGCCAGCTGCGCGCCGAGATCGCGCGCGGCGAAACCATCGCTGTGTGAGGCCGCCATGCAGACCATCAACGCCGTACTGCTCGACCTCGACGGCACCCTGCTCGATTCGGTGCCCGACCTGGCCATCGCCGCCAATGCCATGCGCCGCGACCTGGGCATGGCCCAGTTGCCCGAAGCGCTGGTCGCGACTTTCGTCGGCAAGGGCGTGGACAATCTGGTGCGCCGCGCCCTGGCCGGCAGCCTGGACGGCGCAGCGCCCGACGAAGCGCTGTTCGCACGCGGACGCCTGTCGTTCTTCAAGCACTACCACGCGGTCAATGGCGCGCACGCCACCGTGTTCGACGGGGTGAAGGCCGGCCTGGCGGCGATGCGCGAACAGGGCCTGCCGCTGGCGGTGGTCACCAACAAGCCGACCGAGTTCACCCTGCCGCTGCTCGAGCGCACCGGCCTGGCGGGGTTTTTCCGCCTGGTGGTGTGCGGCGACACCTGCGCGCGGCGCAAGCCCGACCCCGACCAGGTGCTGCATGCCTGCGACCGGCTCGGCGTCGCGCCGGCCCAGGCGGTCACCATCGGCGATTCGGTCAACGACGCCCTGGCCGGCCGCAGGGCCGGCACCGCGGTGCTGGCGGTGCCCTACGGCTACAACGAAGGAATGGACGTGCGTTCCCTGGATGTCGATGGTATAGTTGACACGCTTGTCGATGCGGCCCACTGGATTTCCCAGCGCAACGCCAAGCCGCAGCGCACCACCGCGGCCTGAAAGCCCGCCCGGTACGCCCGTCGTCACCCAACCAGACACTGCCAGCTACATGAACGCTCGTCCCTCGAACCAAATGCGCAACGCCTCGTGGCGTTGGTGGCGTTTGTCTTCCGGGTGGCGATGATTCCCTTCCCGGCCCTGGACGTATCTGTCGCCTAGAGCCGAAGCTGTGAAGTGCAGCGCCAAGCCCGGAACCCGTAACTGGACCGGGCTTTTTGCTGCATGCCCGGTCCGTACCAGAAAAACGCCGTACGAGACCCGACATGACTGAACTTGAATTCAAAGCGCTGGCCGCCCAAGGCTACAACCGCATTCCCCTGATCGCGGAAACCTACGCCGACCTCGACACGCCGCTGGCGATCTACCTCAAGCTGGCCCACAGCGGCCCGCAAGGCGGCCGCATGAGCTGCCTGATGGAGTCGGTGGTGGGCGGCGAGCGCTTTGGCCGCTACTCGTTCATCGGCCTGCCGGCGCGCACCGTCATCCGCGCCAGCGGCTCGACCACCGAGGTGCTGCAGGACGGCCACGTCGCCGAAACCCACGAAGGCGACCCGCTGGCGTTCATCGAGTCGTACCAGGCCCGCTTCAAGGTGGCGCTGCGCCCCGGCATGCCGCGCTTTTGCGGCGGCCTGGCCGGGTACTTCGGTTACGACACCGTGCGCCACATCGAACAGCGCCTGGGCCCGGCGGTCAAGCCGTTTCCCGACGGCATGGAAGAAGGCACGCCCGACATCATGCTGCTGCACGTCGACGAACTGGTCATCGTCGACAACCTGGCCGGCCGCACCTACCTGATGGTGTATGCCGACCCGGCCCAGCCCGAAGCCTACAGCCGCGCCCAGCAGCGCCTGCTGGAGTTGCGCGCGCGGCTGCGCCGCCCGGTCGAGATCCCGTACAGCCACGCCAGCATGCAGACCGAAGAGCGGCGCGACTTCCAGAAGGCCGACTACCTGGCCGCGGTGGCGCGCGCCAAGGAATACATCGCCGCCGGCGACGTCATGCAGGTGCAGGTCGGCCAGGTCATCGCCAAGCCGTTTCGCGACGCGCCGCTGTCGCTGTACCGCGCGCTGCGTTCGCTGAACCCCTCGCCCTATATGTATTTCTGGAACTTCGGCGATTTCCAGGTGGTCGGCGCCTCGCCGGAAATCCTGGTGCGCCAGGAGCAGATCGACGACCAGGGCGAAACCCGCTCGCAGATCACCATCCGGCCGCTGGCCGGCACCCGCAAGCGCGGCGGCACGCCGGAAGAAGACCTGGCGCTGGCCGCCGAACTGCAGGCCGACCCCAAGGAGCGCGCCGAACACGTGATGCTGATCGACCTGGCGCGCAACGACGTGGGCCGGGTGGCGGAAATCGGCTCGGTGCGCGTCAGCGACACCATGGTCATCGAGCGCTACTCGCATGTCATGCACCTGGTCTCCAACGTGGCGGGCAAGCTGCTGCCCGGCATGAGCAGCATGGATGTGCTGCGCGCCGCCTTCCCGGCCGGCACGCTGACCGGCGCCCCCAAGGTACGGGCCATGGAAATCATCGACGAACTCGAACCGGTGCGCCGCGGCATCTACGGCGGCGCCGCCGGCTACCTGAGCTACGGCGGCGAAATGGACGTGGCCATCGCGATCCGCACCGGGGTGATCAAGAACGGCACGCTGTACGTGCAGGCCGCCGCGGGTATCGTGGCCGACTCCAGCCCCGAAGCCGAATGGGCCGAGACCGAGGCCAAGGCGCGCGCCGTGCTGCGCGCGGCCGAGCAGGTCCAGCACGGCCTGGACGAACCCATCTGAGCCCCCCCATTGCGCAGACCTACGCCGGGCCGCGCGCCCGGCCGGAGAACCGAACATGCTATTGATGATCGACAACTACGATTCCTTCACCTACAACCTGGTGCAATATTTCGGCGAACTGGGCGAAGAAGTGCGCGTGGCGCGCAACGACCAGATCACGCTGGACGAAATCGCCGCGATGCGGCCGGACCGCATCTGCGTCTCGCCCGGCCCCTGCTCGCCGGCCGAGGCGGGCATCTCGGTGCCGGTGATCCAGGCCTTCGCCGGCAAGCTGCCCATCCTGGGCGTGTGCCTGGGCCACCAGGCCATCGGCGCGGCCTATGGCGGCGACATCGTGCGGGCGCAGCAGATCATGCACGGCAAGACCATCGCCATCACGCATACGGGCACGGACATCTTCACCGGACTGCCCTCGCCCTGCACCGTCATCCGCTACAACTCGCTGACCATAGACCCGGCCACCCTGCCGGACTGCCTGGAAGTGACCGCGACCGCGCCCGACGGCGACATCATGGGCGTGCGCCACAAGACCCTGCCGCTGTACGGAGTACAGTTCCATCCCGAGTCCGTGCTGAGCGAGCACGGCCATGCGCTGATGCGCAACTTCCTGACCCGCTGAACCCCTAGGAGCATCGCCATGACCATTGCCGCCGCCGAAGCACTGACCCGCTGCATCGAACACCGCGAGATCTTCCACGACGAAATGCTGCACCTGATGCGCCTGCTGATGCGCGGCGAGCTGTCGCCGCAGATCGCCAGCGCGCTGCTGATGGGACTGCGCGTCAAGAAGGAAACCGTGGGCGAGATCACCGCCGCCGCGCAGGTGATGCGCGAATTCGCCACCCCCGTCGTCACGCCCAACCCGCAGGACCTGCTGGACATGTGCGGCACGGGCGGCGACGGCAGCCATACCTTCAACATCTCCACCACCGCCATGTTCGTGGCCGCCGCGGCCGGCGTGCCGATCGCCAAGCATGGCAACCGCAGCGCGTCCTCGTCGTCGGGCAGCGCCGACGTGCTGGAAGCCCTGGGCGCGAACCTGCAGCTCACGCCCGAGGAAGTGGCCGAGTGCGTGGCCGCCACCGGCATCGGCTTCATGTTCGCGCCGGCCCACCATGGGGCCATGAAGAACGTTGCCGCGGTGCGCAAGGAATTGGGGGTGCGCACCATCTTCAACATCCTGGGGCCGCTGACCAACCCCGCCGGCGCCGCCAACCAGCTGATGGGCGTGTTCCACCCGGACCTGGTGGGCATCCAGGTGCGCGTGCTGGAGCGCCTGGGTTCGCGCCACGTGCTGGTGGTGCACGGCAAGGACGGCATGGACGAAGCCTCGCTCGGCGCGGCGACCATGGTGGGCGAACTCAAAGATGGGGTCGTACGCGAGTATGAGATCCATCCAGAGGATTACGGGCTATCCATGATGTCCAACCGCGGCATCAAGGTGTCCAATCGCGAGGAGTCTCGCGCACTTGTCATCGAAGCGTTGGATAATGTCGATGGCGTGGCCCGCGACATCGTGGCCCTGAATGCGGGCCTGGCCATCTACGCCGGCAACAAGGCGGATTCCATCCCCGAAGCGTTGGCCCTGGCATTTGAAACGATTTCTAACGGCTCGGCCCGCGCCAAGCTGGAAGAATTCTGCGCATATACCCGGAAATTCCAGAAATGAACGATATTCTTGCGAAAATCCTCGCCGTCAAGGCCGAGGAAGTGGCTACCGCACGGCAGATGCGCAGCGAGGCCGAATTGCTGCGCGAAGCCCAGGCGCGCCAGGATGTACGCGGCTTTGCCCAGGCCATCGAGGACAAGATCAGCCAGGGCAAGGCGGGCGTCATCGCGGAAATCAAGAAAGCCTCGCCTTCCAAGGGCGTGCTGCGCGAAAACTTCGACCCGGCCGAGATCGCGGCGTCCTATGCCATGCATGGCGCGGCCTGCCTGTCGGTGCTGACCGACGTGCAGTTCTTCCAGGGCTCGCACGACAACCTGCGCCGTGCGCGCGCGGCCTGCTCGCTGCCCGTGCTGCGCAAGGACTTCATCATCGATCCTTACCAGATCATTTCGGCGCGCGCCATGGGCGCGGACTGCGTCCTGCTCATCGTCGCGGCGCTGGCGCCGGCGCAGCTGCGCGATCTGGAAACCCTGGCCATCGACCTGGGCATGGACGTGCTGGTGGAAGTGCACGACGCCAAGGAGCTGGACGCCGCGCTGGCGCTGCGCACCCCGCTCATCGGCATCAACAACCGCAACCTGCGCACCTTCGAGACCACCCTGCAGACGACGCTGGACCTGCTGCCGATGATTCCGGCCGGCAAGCGCGTGGTCACCGAAAGCGGCATCCTCAAGCCCGAGGATGTCAGGCTGATGCGCGAGCACGACGTACAGGCCTTCCTCGTCGGCGAGGCCTTCATGCGCGCCAACGACCCGGGCGTCGAACTGGCGCGGCTGGTGGCCTGAGCCGCCGCGCCAACCCGGCCTCAGCGGCCGCTGCCGCGCGCCGGCGCCGGCGCGCCGCCCGCTTCTTCCTTGCGATGCCAGTGAAACGCGACGCGCCGGATGCGCGCGGCGCGAAACTGCACTTGCGAACGGCCGCCCGGCATGGGCGCGCCGCGCTGGGCGCTGCTGCTGTTTTTCATTTGCCGCCTGAAACCTCGATGAACGACCCGGTCGTGTAGCCGGCCTCATCGGAAAAAAACCACATCACCGCGCCGGCCACTTCCTGCACGGTGCCGCCGCGCCGCAACGGAATGCCGTCCTTGAGCCGGTCGACGCGCCCCGGCTCGCCGCCGCTGGCGTGCATATCGGTGTAGATGGTGCCCGGACGCACCGCGTTGACGCGGATCTCGTCGGCGGCCACCTCGCGCGACAGGCCGATGGTCAGCGTATCCAGCGCGCCCTTGGAGGCGGCGTAATCGACATACTCGCCCGGCGAGCCCAGCCGCGCGGCCACCGAAGACACGTTGACGATGGCGCCGCCGCGTCCGCCATGGCGCGGCGCCATGCGGCGCACGGCTTCGCGGCAACAGACGAAGGCGCCCACCACGTTGGTGGCGAGTATGCGAGTGATGCGGGCCGCGTCCATCTCCTCGACGCGCATCTGCGCCTCGAGGATGCCGGCATTGTTGACCAGCGCGTCGACCCGGCCCAGCTCGCGGTCGACGGTTTCGAACATCCGCACGACCTGGGCCTCGTCGGCCACGTCGGCGGCCACGGCCAGGGCTCGTCCGCCTTCGTCGCGGATGGCCTGCACCACCTGCTCGGCGGCGTCGCCGCGCGACCGGTAGTTGACGCAGACGGCGTAGCCGCGGCGCGCCGCCAGCAGCGCCACGGCGGCGCCGATGCCGCGCGCCGCGCCCGTGACGATCATGACTTTGTTGGGAGACAAGTGGTCGATCATGCGAGGGTTCTCCGTCGGCAGGAAAAGCGGATGGGATCAGGCCCCGGCCGGCTGCGGGCGGGCGGCCCAGGCCAACGCGTCTTCGAGCCGGTCGTTGCCCCAGAACATCTCGCCATCGACCATGAAGGTCGGCGCGCCGAAAATGCCCAGCGCGCGGGCCCGGTCGACCTGCTTGCGCAACGCCTCCTTGGTGGACTCCTGGCGCGCCTGCGCGATCAGCGCATCGGCATCCAGGTCCTGGGCCCGCAGCAGATCGCGCACCACGTCCTCGGACTGGATCTCGCGATCCTCGGCGAAATTGGCGCGAAACACATTCAGGCAGAAATCGACGCCCCAGTGCTGGCCCTGGCCCAGCAGCGCGACGCGCGCCGGCAGCACACCCATGCGCGGAAATACCGCCGGACGGCTGTACGGCACGCCGTACTTGTCGGCCAGGCGGGCGATATCGCGCATCATGTACGCACCCTTGCCCGGAAACAGCCGGAACGGCGAATCGTTCCATCCCTGCGCCTGGAAGATGGGCCCCAGCAGGAAAGGCCGCAGCGCCAGGCGCACGCCCGCCTCGCGCGCCAGCCCGCCTACCCTGGCCATGGCCAGGTAGCTGTAGGGGCTGGCGAAGTCGAACCACATCTCGACGGGGGATGCGTTGGGCGGCGGGGCATTCATCGGTCTGGCTCCGTGGAAGGAATTAGCGCGACCTGCCCGTACGGCAGGCCGCTGAGTACGACGTCGTGATCGCTCTGTACCACCACCGAAGCGCCCGGCGCCAGGATGCTGTCCTGCGCGCAACGGTACTCCGACAGCCACACCGTGCCCGACAGGCAGGCAATGCGCAGGCCGGCGGCGCGCCTCAACAGCATAGTCGAGCCGGCGCCCAGCGCAAATGACATTCCTTCGGTGCAAGAGAGTTCGATGCTGGGGCAAACCATGTCCGATACGCCATCGCTACGGGCGTGCCTGGAAAAAAACAAGATACACAGCCGTCGTCATGCTATTGGACGCCCATCGCGGTATATTGCTCAAGCGACTTCTACGCGGTTTTCGCATGATCTACAGTCATGTCATTATCCCTGGCGAAACTTCCCCCTCTGGACCTGGTGCGCGGCTTCGTGGCGGTCGGCCGGCGCATGAGCATCACCCTGGCCGCGCAAGACCTGCACCTCACCCAATCGGCCGTCAGCCGCCAGATCCGCGCCCTCGAGGCGCACCTGGGCGTGGCGCTGCTGTCGCGCGGGTTCCGCTCGGTCTCGTTCACCGCCGAAGGCGCGCAGCTGTTCCGCATGGCCGACCGCTGGCTGATCGAACTGGGCGAGCTGGCCGCGCAATGGCGCGCGCCCGAGCGGCGCACGCCCGTCACGGTGACGTCCACCATCGGCGTGGCGTCGCTGTGGCTGTTGCCGCGGCTGGGCCGGTTCCAGGAGGCGCACCCCAGCATCGACGTGCGGGTGGCGGCCGACAACCGCGTGCTGGACCTGGACCGCGAGCAGGTCGATATCGCCATCCGCTACTGTCCGCGCGACGCCGCGCCCGAAGGCGCGGCCTGGATGTTCGGCGAGACCGTCGTTCCGGTTGCCCATCCCGCGCTGGGCGTGGCCCGCCTGGATGCCGCGGCGCTGGCCAGCCAGGTGCTGCTGGAGTTCGACGATCCCACCCGGCCATGGCTGCAATGGGCCGATTGGCTGGGCGCGCAGGGCCTGGGGCGGGCGCGTCCCAAGGGCATGCTGCGCTTCAACCAGTACGACCAGATCGTGCAGGCCGCGCTGGCCGGCCACGGCGTCGCGCTGGGCCGGCTGGCGCTGATCGCGCCCATGCTGGCCGACGGCAGGCTGGTGCCGCTGGGCGCCCAGCAGGCCAGCGCGGCCCAGCTGGGCTATTGGCTGGTCGTCAATACGCGGCGCCCTTCGTCCGATGTCGGGACCGTGGCGCGCTGGCTGCGGGAGCAGGCCGGCCAGACGGCGCGCGACCTGCCCGTATCCGCGCTATCCTGACACCCCCGGCGCCCGCGCCCTACTTTCTCCGGAGATTTCCATGTCGACCCCGGTCCGCCTCCTCCGCCGCCTCGCCCTGGCCGCCGCGCTGACCGCCGCCGGCGTACAGCCCGCCCTCGCCACCGCCCCGGTGCTGACCGAGCAGGCCCCCGGTTTCCACCGCATGCAGGTCGGCGACTATGTCGTCACCGCCCTGTACGACGGCTATGTCGACCTGGACCCCAAAATACTCAAGGGCGCCAGCGCCCAGGATATCCAGACGCTGCTGGCCAGCATGTTCGCGTACCGCGCCAGCGGCATGCAGACGGCCGTCAACGGCTATCTGGTCCATACCGGCAAGCAGCTGGTGCTGGTGGACACCGGCGCGGGCGCCTGCTTCGGCCCCACGCTGGGCCGCCTGGACGCCAACCTGCGCGCGGCCGGCTACCGCGCGGACCAGGTCGACCTGGTGCTGCTGACCCACCTGCATCCGGACCATGCCTGCGGCCTGCTCGACGCCCAGGGCGGCAAGCTGTTTCCCAATGCCGACGTGTACGCGGCCCGCGCCGAAGCCGATTTCTGGCTGAGCGCGGCGGCCGCCGCGCAGGCCCCCGCCGATGCGCAGCCTTTCTTCAAGATGGCGCGCGATGCGGTGGCGCCCTACCAGGTCGAAGGCCGCTTCCTGACCTACGCCAACGGCGACGCGCTGCCGGCCGGCATCCAGGTCGTGCCCAGCCCGGGCCACACGCCCGGCCACACCTCGTACCTGTTCGAATCGTCGCAGCACAGCCTGCTGGTCTGGGGCGATATCGTGCACAACCATGCGGTGCAGCTGGCCCGTCCGGAAATCGCCATCGAGTTCGACGTCGATGGCGCGCAGGCCGTGACCACGCGCAAGAAGATCTTCGCCGACGCGGCGCGCGACCGCCTGTGGGTGGCCGGCGCCCATATGCCGTTTCCGGGCCTGGGCCACGTGAACGTGGATGGCCAGGGTTATGCGTGGGTGCCGGCCGAGTACGGCCCCCTGCGCACGCCGCCGCGGCCATGAGGCCTGCCCTAGCGGCGGATTAGGCGGCCGGAACTTCGCCTGTTCGGCGCTTGGGCCACGGCGCGCCGCTGCTACGATGGCCGCCTTGTCCATCGTCCGCGCGGCGCGCCCTCACCGTACGGCGCCGCGCCGCCCTCGTGGAGCGCCCCATGCGCCGCAACCGATTCCTGGCCCCCCTGCTGGTGGCCGCCAGCCTGCTGGCCACCGCGCCGGCGCACGGCCAGCCCGCGCCCGCCGCCGTCCTGGCCAGCGATGAAGCGCAGCGCATCGCGCTCGATGCCTACGTGTACGTCTACCCCCTGGTCGTGATGGACCTGAGCCGGCGCCAGGATACCGGCGGCAAGGGCCCCGGCCACGCCCCCGCCAACACCTTCGCGCACGAGCGCCGCCTGCCGCAGGCCGACTTCCGCCGCCTGCCGCGGCCCAACTTCGACATGCTGCGTTCGTCGGCCTGGCTGGACCTGTCGACCGGCCCGGTGGTGATCTCGACGCCCGAGACCCATGGCCGCCTGTACACACTGTCCGTGCTGGACATGTGGACCGACATATTCGCGGTGCTGGGCAAGCGCACCACCGGCACGGCGCGCGGCAATCACGCCATCGTGCCGCCGGGCTGGACGGGCGTCCTGCCGCGCGGCATGCACCGCATCGACGCCCCCACCGCGCAGGTCCAGGCCCGGCTGTACGTGCAGACCGGAGGCTCGTCCGAATACCCAGGCGTGCACGCCGTGCAGGACGGCTTCATCCTGACCCCGCTGGCCGAATGGAACCAGCAGGCCCAGTCGGTGCGGCTGCGCTCCGACCCGGACCTCGACGCGCTCACGCCGGCGCAGCGGCAAGTGGAAGGCATGAACGCCGAAGACTACTTTGGCTACGCCGCCGAACTGCTGCGCAAGCATGCGCCGCACGCCACCGACCAGCCCATGCTGGCGCGGCTGCGCCGCCTGGGGATCGCGCCCGGCCAGCAACTGGCCTTCGCCCGCCTGCCCACCACCGTCCAGCAGGCGCTGCGCCACGCCGTGCGCAACGGCCCCCAGGCCCTGCGCGACAGCCTGCCGGCGACGGGATCGCTGGCCAATGGCTGGCAGGCCGATGCCGACGGCGCCGGCGTCTACGGCAATGCCTACCTGCGCCGTGCCGTGACGACGCAGGCCCGCCTGGGCGCCAGCCTGCCGGAAGACGTGACCGCCATGCTGCTGCTGGCCGACGCCGCCGGCCGCCCGCTCGAGGGCGGGCAGCGCTACGTGCTGCGTTTCGAGGCCGACCAGTTGCCGCCCGCCGGCGCGCTGTGGTCGCTGAACGCGTACGACGCCCAGGGCTACCCGGTCGGCAACGGTTTCAACCGCTACGCGCTGGGCGACCGCGACCCGGTGCGCTACAACCCGGACGGCTCGCTGGAGCTGTACCTGCAGCGCGATCCGCCTGGCCCCGATGACCAGGCCAACTGGCTGCCCACCGGCGAAGGCGCGCCCGGCGTGATCCTGCGCATCTACCTGCCGCAAGCCAGCGTGCTCGCCGGCCGCTGGGTGCCGCCCGCGGCGCGGCGCGTCGAGGCGGCGGACGACTAGCCGCCGCCGTACCGCCGGCGCCCCGGGCCTGAGATAATGAGGCGTTTGCAACACACCCGGCCTTGCCATGGAAGACGCCTTCAGCCACCAATTGTCGATGACCATCCTGATGACGCCGGACATGGCGAACTTCTCGGGCAATGTGCACGGCGGCACCATTCTCAAGTACCTGGACCAGGTCGCCTATGCCTGTGCGAGCCGCTATGCGGGCCAGTATGTGGTCACGCTGTCGGTAGACCAGGTGGTCTTTCGCGAGCCGATCCATGTCGGCGAACTGGTGACCTTCCTCGCCTCGGTCAACTACACCGGCCGCACCTCGATGGAAATCGGCATCAAGGTGGTCACCGAGGACATCCGCCGCAAGCTGGTGCGCCATACCAACAGCTGTTACTTCACGATGGTGGCGGTCGACGACAACGGCCAGCCCACCGCCGTGCCGTCGCTGGAGCTGCGCAGCCTGGAAGAAAAGCAGCGCTTCGAGGCCGCCAAGCAGCGCCGCCTGCTGCGCCAAGAACTGGAAAAGCGCCACCACGCCATCAAGAAGCAGGCCCACGACGACCCGCATCCGGACCCCAAGCCCTAGGACGCCTCAGGCCTGCGCGTCGCGCGGCACGGCGGGCGCCGGCGTGTCGGCGCGTCCGGCCATGCGCCGCAGCCCCAGCCACTGCTGCGCCCAGAAGCCGCGCCCGTAATCGCGCCCGCCGGCCTGCGGCAACTGGTCATGGATGCCCGTCGGCCCGTAGTCGCCGTCAAAGCGCGCCGTGCCGAACAGCATGTCCCACAGCGGGAACAGGGCGGCGAAGTTGTAGCCGCCGGTGGGGCCGGGCTGCGAGGCATCGTACGCGATGGAATGATGCCGGCGATGAAAGCGCGGATCGACCAGCAGGCGCTGGCCCAGCGCGCCGAAACTGAGCCGCACGTTGGCGTGCGACAGGCTTTCGGCCAGCTGCATGATCGCCACCACCGCCACGAACTGCGCCGGCGGCACGCCGACCAGCTGCGACACCAGCACGATGACGGCATCGCGCAGGAAGTCGTCCAGCAGGTGATTGCGGTTGTCGCTCCACATCGTCATCTGGCGCTGGCTGTGGTGCACGGCATGCAGCGCCCACAGCCAGTGCACGCGATGCTGGGCGCGGTGCCAGGCGTAGTCGACGGCGTCGAAGACCAGCAGATACAGGACCAGGCTGACCCAGGCCAGGTCGGTCACGCCGGGCCATATCTGGTCGAGGTGCCAGGTTGCCAGGCCCCAGGTGTGCATCTGGCCGAACAGGGCATCCCAGAGCGGATCGATGGTGAAGAACAGCGCCAGGCGGAACAGCCCCAGGCGATGCACCAGGGTATAGAGCACGTCCACCGCCACCTGGCCGCGGTCGCGCACGGGTTCGACCGGCCGCCAGCGCTGCAGCGGCCCGAACACCGCGATCAGCACCAGCAGTTGCAGCAGGCCCACCAGCAGCCACATCGTCGCGTCATAGGCGTCCTCGGTGAAACCGGCCAGCCCGAGGTGGAACAGCGCCGGCTGCACCAGGGCCTCGAACAGCCATTGCTGGCATTGCGAGAACCATTGAGTCAAGGTGTCCATGATCAGCGATGCGAGGCAATCCATGGCCGATAGGCCGGATGGGTATCGAGCGTGGCGAAGCAGAACCCCTTGGCCTGCAGCCCGGTGATCAGCGGCTCCAGCACGGCCGGCGCCCAGGGATCCTTGCGCGACCAGATGCCCAGGTGCGCCAACAGGATATCGCCGGGACGGATATTTTGCAGCGCCTGGCGCAGCAGCGCCGGGTTGGGGTATTTGTCACTGGGCAGTTCGTCGCCCAGGAAGCCCGCCGGCGCCCAGCCCACGTGCGCGTAGCCGCAGGCGCGCGCGGCCTGCAGCAGCGCCGGCGAAGTCTTGCCGCCGGGCGCGCGAAACAGCGGCAGCATGGCCGCGCCCGCCATCTCGCGCAGGCGCTGCGCCGGCTGCCGCAGCGCCGCGCAGTATTGCGCGGCGCTCCAGTCCTGGCTGACGCCGGCCCGCGGGCCGGCGCTGGGCCGCACGCGGAACCCGCCATCGGGCAGGTCGCGCTGCCAATACACATGGTCATAGGTGTGCGAGGCGAACACATGCCCTTCGGCGGCCCGGGCGCGCCACCACGCGGCCCATTGCCCGTCCAGGCTGCCGCCGCCATCCAGCGTGCGCTCGTTGGCCAGGAAAAAGGTGGCGCGCACGCCATGGCGCGCCAGCACCTCGGCCACCAGGTCGGCCACGCCCATGTGCCCGGTATCGAAGGTCAGGTACACCGGCTTGGCGCAGGCCGCGGCCGGCTCGCCCGCGACAGGGGCCGCGCTGGCGGCCACCGCGCCAAGCGCGGCGGCCAATCCGCCCAGCAGGCTAGCGCGCCGCCGCATGGCCGAGCGTCCACACACCGTGCGGCGATTTGCCGACACGCACCTGCTGGCTCACCTTTTTGGTCTCCAGGTCGATCACGGTCAGCTTGCCGGCCCAGCGCGAGGTCACCAGCAGTGTCTTGCCGTCGGCCAGCACATCCATGCAATCGGGGCCGCCCGGCGCCGGATAGCTGTCCACCACTTCCAGCGTCTGCATATCGATGCGGCTGATGGTGTTGGCGGCGCGGTTGCTGACGAACAGATGGCGGCCGTCGCCCTGCGCGCGGAACGCATGCGCGCCGGCGCCGGTCTTGATGCGCCTGACCAGCCGCGCCGGGCTGGCAGTCAGGTCATAGGCCTCGACATAGCTGTCGCCGGTCAGCGCCACCAGCAGGGTCTTGTCGTCGCCGGTGACGAACACGTCGGCGGGCGTCCTGCCGACCGGGATGGTCCACAGCGGCGCCTGCGTGCCCAGGTCGATGGCGATCAACTGGTCGCTGTCCTGCAGCGTCACATAGGCGACGCGGCTGCCGCTGTCGATGGCGATATGGCTGGGCGTCTTGCCGGCCGGGATGCGGCGGGCCAGCTTCAGGTCGAACCCCTCGGGCCGCCGTTCCCAGCTGTAGATATCGATATGGTCAAGCCGGTTGGCCGCCGTGACGAACCACTTCATGTCCGGCGAGAAACGCAGATGGTAGGGATCGACGATGCCGGTCAGGGTGTGCTGCACCGCGCCGGTACGCGGATCGAGCAGCGTGATGGTGTCGCTCATGGCGTTGGCCACCATCAGGGACTGCTCGTCCGGCGTCAGGTACAGATGGTGCGGTTCCTTGCCGGTCGGCACGCGGCGCATTTCGGCATAGGTCTGCGAATCGATGATGCTGACATCCGCATTGAGCGAATTGAGCACGAAAATCGGCGTCGCCATCGCCGAGACACAGCAGGCCAACCCTGCGCCGGCGAGGGCGCAACGGACCATATGCAGGGGGTTCAAGATCGCTCGACCGCAAAAGGAATAATCGACGGGGCACGACCGGCTGCATCGTCAGGCGGTCCGGCGCTATTGTGGCATAGCGGCATGCCGAAAAGCGCGCCGCCGCGGGCCGCGCCGGCAAACCCCGCCGCTTGTTGCGGGCCGGCAACAGCGTGGGCGGCGCGGCCCCATCGCCGGCCTGGCCGGACGCCTCAGCCGTCCCGGCCGGGCGGCGCCACGGAAGCGCCCTGGATGCCATGGCGCGCCAGCGCCTGGGCCACGAAACCGTTGCCCTTCATGCTCTCGACGAAGGCATCCAGGCAGGCGGCGGCCGCTTCGCCGCGCGCCTTGGGCAGGCCCATCGCCTGCCTGATCACCATGAAGCGTCCCGGCAGCAGCCGCACGCCGCCCACGCGCCGCGCGTCGGCCTGCAACTGCTGCTTGACGCCGGCGGCCACATCCAGCCGCCGGGCCAGGAAGGTGTCGACCACCGCCTGCGAGCTGGCCGCGCGCACGATCTCGGCATGCTGCAGGGCGCGCGTCAGGTGCAGGTCATAGGCGCTGCCCTTGCCCACGGTGACGCGCGTGCCGGCTCGGTCGACGTCTTCGTTGGCCTGCAGCGGGGAGTCGTCGCGCACCAGATAGGCCCCTTCGATCAATACATAGGGGCCGGTGAAGGCAATGCCCGCGCCGCGCGCCGGATCGATGGCGAAAAAACCGATATCGGCTTCTTCCCGGGTGACGGCGTCGACCGACTGCCCGGCGGTGTCGAACACCCGCAGTTCGATGCCGGCGTTCAGGCGCCGGGCGAATTCCCGCGCCAGGTCGACCGACACGCCGACGGCCTGGCCGGCCGCATCGGTGCCGGCCAGGATGGGGTTGCCCAGGTTGATGGCGGCGCGCAACTTGCCGGCAGGCAGGAAGGCCGGGCGCAATTCGGGGTCGATCATCATGGCGGCGCTCGCAGGACGGGGCCGCGCCGCCAGGGCGCGGCCGGATTGAGGTCGAACGCCTATTCTATCTACTCGGGTGCCTGTCCCCGTATGGGGACAGGCACCCGCAAACTTCTCCCATACGGGGACAGGCACCCGCAAACTTCTCGGCGTGCCTGCCCCGCAGGAATCCAGGTGCCTGTCCCCGCTGGGACAGGCACCCCGGGCACCCGCCCGTCAGGCCGCGGCCGCCAGCGGATGCTGGAAGGTGAAGCTGTCTGCGTACAGATGGTCCAGGCTGGCGCCGCGCTCGGCGAAGCGGTGCCTGGCCTGCGCGATCATGGTCGGCGACCCGCACAGGTAGAGCGCGTGCTCGGAAAGGTCGTCGAAGTCCTGCAGCACCGCATCCTGCACATAGCCGCTGCGGCCCCGCCAGCCGGCGTCGGGGCGCGACAGCACCGGCACGAAATCGAACTCGTACAACCGGCCCTGCCATGACGCGATGGCGTCGCGCAGGTACAGGTCGGCTTCGGTGCGCATGCCCCAGTACAGGCTGACCGGCGGACACTCGTCGTCGTCCAGCAGGGATTCCAGCATGGCCTTGATCGGCGCGAGCCCGGTGCCGGTGGCCACCATCACCAGCGGCCGGTAATCCTGCTCGTGGTAGCAGAAAGTGCCCAGCGGCGCCTCGATCTCCAGCGGGGCGCCCGCCTGCGCGGCGGCCAGCCAGCGGTCGGTGAAGCGCCCGCCGGCAATGCGGCGCACGTGGAAATCCAGCCGCCCACGGCGCGGATCGGAGGCCATCGAGAAACTGCGTGTCTGCCCATCGGGCAGCACGATGTTCATGTATTGCCCGGCTCGGTAGTCCGGCCACTGGTCGGGATCGACCTCCAGCGCCAGGTGCGTCACATCGCTGCACAGCGGCGCGATGTGCGCCACGCGGGCGGCGATGCGGCGCGGCTCGGCGAAGGACGGCCCGCTGGCCACGCTGATCTCCAGGTCGGAGCAGGCGCGCGCCTGGCACACCAGGGCATAGCCGCACGCCGCCTCTTCCTCGCTCAGCGCCATGGGCTGCTCTTCGTATTCGACCCTGCCCTCCAGCAGCTTGACGCGGCACGTGCCGCAGCCGCCGAAGGTGCATTCGTGCGCCATCCGGACGTTGGCGCGCGTGGCGGCGTCCAGCACCGACTCGCCGGGCTCGGCGCAGAACTGCTCGCCGGTTTCCATCAGATGAATGCGATAAGCCATGGCGGTTCCGTCGTGCGTCTACTTCTTGATGTCCGCGGCGACCATCACCTTCATGCCGCGCTCGGCCAGCATGTCGGCCAGCGCCTGCAGCGCCGCCACGCCAGCCTTGGTGTCCTGCTCGCCGTTGCCGCCGCTCAGGCCGACGCCGCCGATGACCTCGTCATCGACCACGATGGGAAACCCGCCCACGAACACGGCGAACTTGCCTTCGAAGCTCCACTGGATGCCGAAGGCTTCGTTGCCCGGCAAGGCCGGGCCGTTGGGCGGCGTGTTGAAAAGGTGCGTCGAGCGCTTGTGGCCGGCGGCGGTGAACGCCTTGTTCCAGGCAATCTGCGGACCGGTGATGCGCGCGCCATTCATGCGCTCCAGCGCGATGGGATAGCCGCCGTCGTCGACGATGCAGATCGACTCCAGCACGCCGATCTCCTGCGACTTGGCAATCGCGGCCTGGATCATGACGCGTGCTTCTTCCAATTCCAATCGATAGATCTGTTTCATGTCGTCCCTTCAAACGTATGGGTTTCAGCCGGCGCGATAGACCGTCTTGATCTGCGTGTAGAACTCCAGCCCGATGCGGCCCGACTCGCGGAACGTCGAGGTGCTGGAGCGCTTCAGGCCGCCGAACGGCGCATTGATCAGGTTGCCCGTGGTGGTGCGGTTGATCTTCACCGTGCCGGCCTGGATATCGCGCGCGAAACGGTGCGCGTACTGCGCATTGGTGGTGGCGATGGCCGCGGCCAGGCCGTACTCGGTGTCGTTGGCCTTGGCGATGGCGTCTTCATAGCCATTGACCTCGATCAGCGCGATGACCGGCCCGAAGATCTCCTCGCGGGCGATGCGCATCTGCTGCGTGACGTCGGCAAAGACCGCCGGGGTGAGGTAGTAGCCGCGTTCGTAGCCCGGACCGTCCAGCCGCTCGCCGCCATACAGCAGCCGGGCCTCCTGCTTGCCCACCTCGATGTAGCGCATCACCGATTCGAGCTGCCTGGCGGTGGCCAGCGGACCCAGGTCGAAACTGCCTTCCAGGCTGTTGCCCACTTTCAGGGCCTTGACCTTGGCCAGCAGCTTCTCGGTGAAGGCCGCCTTGACCGGCGCGTCCACCAGCACGCGGCTGGTTCCCGTGCAGGCCTGGCCGCTGAGCGAAAAACCGCCCTTGACGACCAGGTCCACGGCGCGGTCCAGGTCGGCATCGGCCATGACGATCAGCGGGTTCTTGCCGCCCAGCTCCATTTGCGTGCGGGTGGTCATGTCCACCGAGCGGTGGATCTGCTCGCCCGCCGCGGTCGAGCCGGTGAACGACACCGCGCGCACCTGCGGCGCCTGGGTGATCGCCGCGCCGATGGCCGAGGCGCTGCCGGTCACCAGGTTCAGCACCCCGGGCGGCAGGCCCGCCTGCTCGAACGCCTCGACCAGGCGCAGGCCGGACAGCGGCGCATCCGAGGAAGGCTTGAACACCACGGTATTGCCGGTGATCAGCGCCGGGGCGATCTTGCGCGCCGGGATCGACACCGGGAAGTTCCACGGCGAGATCACCGTCACCACGCCCAGCGGCTCGCGCTGGCTGTACACGACCATGTCCGGATCGTCGTTGACGAAGGTCTCGCCGCTGAACGACTGGCCCTCGGCCGCGTAGAAGCGGATGGTCTGCGCCGAGCGCAGGACTTCGTCCTTGGCCAGGTTCAGCGCCTTGCCTTCCTCGCGCGTCAGCTCGCGGCCGAACTGCTCGGCGTGCGCCTCCAGGTAGTCGGCGGCGCGCTGCATCAACGCGGCGCGCTTGGACACGGCCAGGTTGCGCCAACCGTCGAAGGCGGCCTGCGCGGCGGCCACCGCCGCGGCCGCATC
The DNA here is from genome assembly GCF_900636925.1 of Bordetella bronchiseptica. Classification (NCBI taxonomy): domain Bacteria; kingdom Pseudomonadati; phylum Pseudomonadota; class Betaproteobacteria; order Burkholderiales; family Alcaligenaceae; genus Bordetella; species Bordetella bronchiseptica. Next base: position 368,706 of record NZ_LR134326.1, on the reverse strand, counting down.
CTCGGCCTGCGAGGCCTGGAAGCGCCCCACGATGTCGTCGGTGTCGGCCGGGTTTACGTTGGGATAGGTCTTGCCCGCGGCGCAGGCGACCCATTGCCCGCCGATATAGTTCTTGAACTCGTGGTTCCGGAGATCTTCCACATCAGACCTTTCAGGTTGCGGGCGCCGCCTCGCGGCGGCGCGGTTCAGGCGGCCAGCTTCAGCTTGTCCAGCGACAGCTCGTGCTGCACATAGTCGGTATACAGGGCGGTGGTATAGAGCAGCCGCATCTGGGCGCCGACTTCGCAGATCCGCAGGCAGCGCTGCTGCAGCTCGGGCGTGTTGGCGTGCTCGAGCACGATCTGGTAGCCGCGTTCGCCGTGGATCTCGTCCGAGACGATGTGCAGGTCGAAGAACTCGACTTCCTCGTCGGTAAAGCCGTACTTCTCGCGCAACGTGGGCGTCTGCTTGCGGTAGATCGACGGCACCTGCGACTCCAGGCCGACCACCAGGCCCGCCACCGCCACGATGGGGTCCTCGCGCATGGCGACGGCATAGCACCAGCTCTGCAGGCCGCGCGTGGTGGGCGACATGTTGTCGGGGCTGACCACGCGCTCGCGCGTGGTGCCGCAGGCCTCGGCGAAGCGGATCAGCAGGTCGGTATGGCGGTCGCCGCCGATTTCCTCTTCGTACATATTGGCCAGCAGGAAGTCCTTGGCCTCGGTATAGGTATCGGGCGTACGGCCATAGATATAGGCCAGGTAATCGGCGAACGGGCCGACATAGTGGTAGTGGTTCTCGGCCCAGCGCGCCAGGTGTTCGCGGCTGAGCTGGCCGCTGGCCCAGGCGATGCTGAACGGCGACGCGTTGGCGCTCTTGCCCTTGATGGCGTTTTCCAACGCACTGCGGAATTCTTCTCGGCTCATCAAATCCGACATGGTCTGCTCCTTGTAGATAGCGCTGGCGCAAAGCGCGCTGGCGAGAATGTTTGGATATTGTATACTGTAAGCACTAAATAAAAGCCCGGGAAAACCCGCATCCCGGGCCCGACGCCGCCTCAGGACCAGATCAGGATGGCGGCAATCGTGGACACGCTCAGGGCCAGCAGTACCGGCAGCATCAGGGCGCGCACCATGTCCAGCACGTGCACGCGGGCAAAGCCGGCCACCGCGATCAGCGAGGACCAGGCAATCAGCGTGCCGCCGCCGGTCCATACGGCGCCCATCTGGCCCACCGCGGCCAGGGTCGCCGGGTCGATGCCCACCACCGGGCCCAGGGCGCCGGACAGGGTGCCGGTCAGCGGCAGGCCGGCGAAGCCCGAGCCGTCGATGCCCGTCACCATGCCCACCAGCAGCACGCCGAAGGCGACCAGGTAGTGGTTTTCGGGAATCAGGTGCTGGGCGGCGCTGATCAGGTCGAACAGCAGGCCCGGCGCATGGCCGGATTCCAGCCCCAGGATGGGCGCGGCGGTCTCGGCCGCGCCGATGAAGAAGAAGCCGGCGATGGGCAGCACCGAGCCCATGGCGCGGAACGCGAACACAAAGCCGTCGGTGACATGCTCGGGGCAGACATCGAGCATGCGGCGCGGCCCTTCGGCCGCCAGCGTGGCCAGCATCATCAGCATGAACGCCACCCCGCCCACCAGCGCGGCCGCGTCGCCGCCGCGCAGCGCCGGCAGGCCGGGCACCAGCCGCGGCAAGGCCATCAGCGCGATCACGCCCAGGAAAGCGATGGGCGTGATCAGCGCAAACGCGCGCGACCAGCCAGCCAGGCGCGCCTCGGCCCCGCCCTTGACCGGCTGGCTGGCGCCGCGCGCCAGCTCGGCCTTGTCGAACGAACCCGAACCCTCGATGCGCTTCAGCTCGCCATCCTGCGCGCGCGCCTGCCAGGCCGCCAGCAGCGCCGTATCGCCCGGCACAATGTGCTTGCGCATGAACAGGTAGGTCATCACCAGGGCGATCGCGCCCGTGATGACCGACAGCACCAGCGCCCGGTCGGCCACCACCGCGGCGCTCACCGCCGCGCCCGCCGCCTTGGCGCTGATCCCCGGCGCCACGCCGATGACATAGTCGGACGACAGGGCCATGCCCTGCCCGGCGATGGCGATCGCCATCGCGCCCGCCAGCGGCGGCAGGCCGGCTGCCACCGCCGCCGGCAGCAGGATGGCGCACACCAGCGGCACCGCCGGCGTGGGCCAGAAGAACAGGGACAGGCCATAGGTACAGCCGGCCAGGATCAGGAACGAAGCGTGCCCGTTGGTCATGACGCGGCGCAAGGGCTGCACCATGCGCACGTCGGCCTGCAGCACCTTCAGCGCATTGAGCAGCGCCGTCATGAAGGTGATCACCAGGAAAATATTGAACAGCTCCTTGGCCGCCACGAAGCTGGCGGTGAAAATGCCCACCAGCGCCTGGATGGGACTGCCCGTGAACGCCAGCACGACCAGGAAGGTGCCCAGCACCGACGGAACCACGACATTGGCCCGCAAGACCATCGTCAGAATGATGGCCACCACACTGAGCAGGTACACCCAATGGGCGGCGCCCAGCACGACATCCGACTGCATACCGCTTCCCCTTGTCCACGCACGGGCTGAGGCCCGCGCTCAAACTGTATACTATATTTAGTTTGATTTCCGTCAAAGCGGAAAGCCGGAAAAACTAGGGAATACCATAGCGCCGCCTACCAAGCAGAGGCTGTTTTTCGAGGGATAACCCGTAAAAACCCCTGCATTGATTTGCCGGCGGCAGGTCGTGCCGTTATGATTGCATATCGTATACCAATAAACATCGACCATGCCCTGGCTTGCCTACGCCCCCGACCCCTGGTTGTTCGCCGCCATGGCTGCCACGGTTTTCGTTGCCGCGGTGGCGCAAGGCATAGGCGGCGTGGGCTTCGCCATGCTGGCCGCGCCCGTGGCGGGAATCTTCTTTCCGCAACTGGCGCCCGGGCCGCTGCTTACCCTGGGCGGCTTCGTGTCGCTGCTGACCGCCCTGCGCGAACGGGCGGCCATCGACTGGGCCACGGTCGGCTACACGCTGGTCGGACGCTTCGCCGGCACCCTGGTGGCCGTCTATGCCCTGACCCGCTTCGCCCCGCAGCTGCTATCGGTGCTGTTTGCCGTGTCCATCCTGGCCGCGGTGGGCATCAGCGTGGCTGGCGTGCGCATCAGCGCTTCGCCCGCCCAGATGTCGGGCGCCGGCCTGGCCTCGGGCGTCATGGGCACCATCACCTCGGTTGGCGCGCCGCCGCTGGCCATCATGATGCAGCATTCGCCGCCGCCGCGCCTGCGCGCCACGCTGGGGCTGATCCTGTTCATCGGGGCGTCTTTCTCGCTGACCATGCTGTCGCTGGCCGACCGCTACGGCGTCAACGAGTTCCTGCTCAGCGTCGGCCTGCTGCCGTTCCTGCTGCTCGGCTTCTCCTGCTCCAGCCGCCTGAAGGAGCGCATGCGGCCGGCTACCGTGCGCCGCATCCTGCTGGGCATCTGCGCCATCGGCGCGCTCGTCGTGCTGGCGCGCGCCGCGCTGGGCGCCTGAAGGCGCGGCCGGGCCGCCGCCGGGCGGCTTGCACGGACGGTGTAGCAGAGTAATACAATGGACACTGTATTCACTGTCCCATCTGCTCGCACAACGCCATGGCACTTTCTGGTCCCAGCACGTATCCGCTCGACGCCGGCCATTCCGCCCCTTCGCTGAAAATCGGCGAGCAGCACACGCCTTTGTTCGCCGTCATCCGTGACAAATTGCGCGAACGCATCCTCAGCGGCGAGTTCACGCCGGGCGACCGGCTGATCGAAGGCCGGCTCTCCGACGACATGGGTGTGTCGCGCATCCCGGTACGCGAAGCCCTGCGCGCCCTGGCCGCCGAAGGCCTGGTCACGATCGAGCCGCGCCGCGGCGCATCCGTGGCGGTGCTGTCCGAGGCCATCGCCTACGACATGGTCGAAGTCCGCGCCACGCTCGAAGGCCTGAACGCCAAGCTGGCCGCGCAGCGCCGCGACGACGCCACCGTGACGCGGCTGCGCAAGTTCCTCGACGATGGGACCGAAGCGGCGCGCAGCGACGACCTGCAGCAATTCCTGGCGCTCAACTCGCAGTTCCACGAGATGCTGGCCACCATCGCCGGCAACGTGGTGCTGACCGACCTGATGCGCTCGCTGCGCGACCGCACCGCCTTGCTGTTCGCGCCCAGCAACATGCGACGCGCCAAGCAGAACTGGGACGAACACGCGCAGATCCTCAATGCCGTGATCGCCGGCAACGGCGAACTGGCCTCGCTGCTGGCCACCCAGCACGTCCACAATGCGGCGCGCGCCTACACCGAGGCGCAGCAACAGAACCAGCCCTCGGCGGCCTGAGCGCCGCGCTAGGGCGCCGGCCAGCCGCGCTGGGCGGCCAGGCGGCGGTAGGCGTACCCGGCCAGGGCCACGTCCTCCAGCCCCACGCCCACCGACTTGTAGATCACGATATCTTCATCGGCCTGGCGCGCCGTCGCCCGCCCGGCCAGCACATCGGCCAGTTCGACCACTTTGGCGTCCAGGCCGGTATCCGGCGCGGCCAGCACCAGGTCGCCCGCTTCGGACAGCGTCTGCTCGCGCCACTCCACCACGACCGCCCGCGCGCGGCGCAAGGCCTCGTCGTCCAGTTCCCGCGTATGCGGCAGGCTGGACCCGATCGCCCCCACGAACGCGCCCGCGCGCAATGCCTGCCCGGCAAACAGCGGCGTGGCCGAGCGCGTTGCGGTCACCACGATATCGGCCTGCGCGGCAATGTCGGCGGGCGCGGCCATGCGCGCCGGGACGCCGCAGCGCCGGCCGATGCGCTCCACGACCTCGGGCGAGGCATGAGGGTCATGGACCAGGATGGCCTCCAGGGCAAAGCGCGCGCTCAGCTGCGCCGCATGCTCGACGCCCTGGGTGCCGGCGCCGAACAGCCCCAGCACGCTGGAACGCGGACGGGCCAGCGCGCCGGCGGCCAGCACCGTGCACGCCGCGGTGCGCTTGCGCGTCAGCGTGCCTGCGTCGCACGTCGCCAGCGGCCGGCCGTCGGCGGCCGAGAACAGCAGGATCACGAACTGGAACTGCCCCTTGATCGTGGTGTACACCTTGGCGCCCGCCACGCCCTGGCCGGGAATCACCGCGCCCAGGGTCGACAGCTTCACGCCGCCGGCTTCGGTGCGCACGCGCCGCTGCATGGCGGCCGAGCCCCGGCCGAAGTCCAGGAATGCGGCGTGCAGCACCTCCTGCGCGGCCTGCGGGGTGACCGCGTCCTCGATCATTGCGTCGTCGATGTGCAGCATGCGCGCTCCCTCAAACGGGCTTGGGTTTCTGCCACGACACCTTGATGTCGCCGTTGACGAACGTCTGGCACGCCATGCGGTAGCCGCGCTCGAAATCTTCCGGCGTCAGGTGCCGGCGCTCCTTGGGCTTGATGGCGTCGGTATGCTCCAGCCCCGATTCGATCAGGCACTTGCAGGTCCCGCACAGCCCGCCGCCGCACTTGAAGGGAATGCCGCCCTGCTCCTTGAGGGAAACGCGCAGCAGATTGCTGTTCTCGGGCGCGGTGACGACCTTGCCGCCGTTGGTGATGAAGGTGATTTCGACCATGGTGTTCACGATTGGGTTGTCGGCGGCTCAGGCGTCGCGCCGAACCAGTTCGGCCTGCATGCTGCCAAAGCGCGTCAGATCGGTAAGCGCGTCGCGCGCGCCCTGCAGCGATTCGAATTTCTCCAGGAACTTGGAAGGCACGTGGTTGACCACCGCGCCGGGTCCTTCCTCGACGATCGCCACCTTGGCCTCGCCGCGCAGGGTGGCGATCTGGTAGATGGCCTTGCGCTGCCCATAGAAGAGATAGTCGTACTCCTCCACCACCTCGAACTCGGGCCCCGCCTCGGTATGGAACTGGCCCGGCTTGTTGGTCAGGATCACGTACATGTCAGTCTCCGCCGCCGGCCGGCGCCGCCGCGTCCTGGCGCAGCTCTATATCGTGGGTAATCCACAGCTGGCAAGCCAGGCGATAGCCCTGGGCCAGCCGGTCTCCCAGCTGCTTTTTCTCTTTCCAGTTCGGCTCGGGCAGGTGTTCGCCGCCAGCGAGGATGCGGCACGCGCAGGTGGCGCACTTGCCCATCCCGCACTGGTAGCGCAGGTTCGGATAGGGAAACTGCTTGATCCCGGCGCGCACCACCAGATTGGTGTTGTCCTTCACCTCATCGGTAAAGGTCTCGTCGCCCTTGTGGAATACAACGATAGGCATGGCCGATTCGCGCTCACAATGTCCTGGAATGCCGGGCCGCCATGGGCGGCCCCGCTCGTACCGGCGCCGATACTCGGCAGCCGTTATGAACATTGTATACCGTATGCAGTTTACGCCGGCCTAGGGAATTCACCGATAGGAGCACAGTTCCGCATCGCGCGCCTGCAAATCGCGCCAATTGCTTGATTAGTCTATTGAATCAGGCATATGGACGGCAAAAACCACGGCCATTGTTGTGCAAAGCGGGCCAAGACTGCATCGAAACGGTATTCGATGTACAATTGCTTGGTAGATAAAGCAATAGGTACTAACCATGAAAACCGTTACGCCTCGTATGCAACACACCCGTATCGGCCAGCAATTGCTGCCGCACTTCGCCCAGCGCGCCGAACTGCGCCGCACGATCCCGCTGTTTCCGTTCACGCTGGCCGAACTGCTGGCCCCGCTGCGCCGCAAGGCCGCCAACCGCCCCGGCTCCGACGAGCCCGCGCTCGACGCCCGCTGAGCGCCAGGCCGGCCGGCCTGGCCCGGCGCCCCGGCCCATTTCCCTGCCATGACCTGGCCCGCGCCTGCCCGGCGGCGGGCCGTCGGCGCCGGCGCGCCGGCAGGCACCGGTTGCATGCGCACGGTTTTTATCTAGAATGATAGTGGTTTGCATTATCATCGCGCCTGCCTACCGTGCCCCTCACCTCCCTCGCCCCCCAGGACGCCGTCCACGCGCTGTACCGCGAACATCACGGCTGGCTGCAAAGCTGGCTGCGCAAGAAGCTGAATGATGCCTACGACGCCGCCGACCTGGCGCAGGACACCTTCGTGCGCGTGCTGCGCCACCGTGCCGAACTCGCCACGTTGCGCGAGCCGCGCGCCTACCTGCTGACCATCGCCGGCCGGCTGGTCGTCAACCACTACCGGCGCCGCTCGCTCGAACGGGCCTACCTCGAGGCCCTGGCCAGCCTGCCGCCGGCGCACGCCCCCTCGCCCGAACAACGCGCCCTGATCCTGGAAGCCCTGGACCAGATCGATGCCTTTCTGCACAGCCTGGCCCCGAAAGTGCGCCAGGCGTTCCTGCTGGCCCAGCTGGAACGCCTGCCCTATGCGGACATCGCCCGGCGCCTGCAGGTATCGGTGCGCACCGTGCAGCGCTACATCGCGCAGGGCTACGAGCAATGCATCCTGCTGGCCCCCTGAATCCGCCCGGCGACGACGCGCCGATCGAGCGCCGGGTGGCGCGCGAGGCCGCCCGCTGGCTCGTGCGGCTGGGCTCCGGCCAGGCCAGCGCCGACGAAATCCAGGCCTGCGACCACTGGCGCGCCAGCCATGCCGAGCACGAACGCGCCTGGCAGCGCGCCCGCCGGCTGACGAGCATGTTCGACCGCATCCCGCCGGCCGTGGGCCAGGCCGCCCTGGGCCGCGCGCGGGACCGCCGCGCGATGCTGAAATCCTTGGCCGCACTGCTGGCGGCGCCGCCGGCCGCCTGGGCCGCGCTGCGGGGCGCCCGGAACAGCGGCTGGCTGGCCGACCTGCGCACCGGCACCGGCGAAACCCGCACGGTGGCATTGGGCCCGGGCACGCAGTTGCGCCTGAATACCGGCACCGCCGTCAGCCTGGACGACGGTTCCGGCATGCTCAGCCTGCGCCTGCACCGCGGCGAAATCTACCTCGAAGCCGACCGCCCCTGCCGCGTGCTGACCCGCGGCGGCATGATCCGCACGGAGGCGGCTCACCTCTGGCTGCGCCAGGACGATGCCGACGGCCTGCTCGGCGTGGTGGCCGGGCTGGCCTTCTGGCAGGGCGCCGACAACCGCACCCACTCGGTCGCGGCCGGACAACGCATCGCGTGGCACGACGGCGCCCTGCAGGGTGCGGCGCAAACGCTGGATGGCTCGCCGGACTGGCTGCGCGGCGTGCTGCGCGCCGATGCCATGCGCCTGGACCACTTCCTGCGCGAACTGAGCCGCTACCGCCCGGGTACGCTGCGCTGCGACCCCAGGGTGGCCGGCCTGCGTCTGTCCGGCGTGTTCCAGCTGGCCCACACCGACGACATCCTGCGCGCCCTGCCGGCGCTGCTGCCGGTGCAACTGTCCTATGTAACGCCGTACTGGATCACCGTCGGGCCCCGGCCCGCCGGCGCCACGACGTGAACAAGCGGCCAGCCATGAGCGAAGAACGTCCCTCGGCAAAAAAAATTCCTGTTCCCTGTCCGGTTTCGACGCGCCGGTGGTCATCGACAGCACAAGCACGCTCGTGCCTGCTCTCGATGGGAAAGGAAGATCATGGTTTACGCTTGCGATCAGGGCGCCCGCCGCGCCCGTCCCGCGCCGCCAAGGCGCCCCCAAACGGCACTGGCCATGCGCGGCGCGCTGGCGGCATGCGCACTGGCCGGTACGCTGGCGGCCGCTCCTGCCGCCGCGCAGCCGGCGGCGGCGCCCGCATCGGCGGGCGCGCGCGCCTGGCACATCGACGCCGGCCCCCTGGGCGAGGCCCTGGCGCGCTTTGCCGACCAGGCCGGCATTACCTTGCTGTACGACCCCGCCGCGGTGCGCGGCCGCGCCAGCGCCGGCCTGCAAGGCGTGTACTCGGTGCCCGACGGCCTGGCGCGCCTGCTCGATGGCAGCGGCCTGGACGCGCGCCAGCGCGGCGCCGGCACCTACGTGCTGCAGGCGCTGCCCGCCGGCCCGGTCGCCCAGCTGGCGCCGGTCACCATCGAGGCTGACGGCGTGCGCGCCGATCCCGCCTGGGCCCGCACCGCCACGCGCCGCGAACTCGACGCGCGCCAGGTGCTCGACTGGAACGATATCGGCAAGCGCGTCGATCCCGGCGTCAACTACAACCGCCGCACCAAGAGCATCAACATCCGCGGCCTGGACGAAAACCGCGTGGTCACGCGCATCGACGGCATCCGCCTGCCCTGGCTCGACGACGGCGCGCGCGGCATCCAGGGCGGGCTGAACGCGGTGGACTTCAACACCCTGTCGCGCCTGGACGTCGTGCGCGGCGCCGACTCCAGCGCGGCCGGCTCCGGCGCGCTGGGCGGCCTGGCCGACCTGCGCACGCTCGAACCCGCCGACCTGCTGCGCGACGGGCGCCGCTTCGGCGCGCTGGCCAAGTCCGACTATGACTCGGCCGACGCCAGCTGGGGCCTGAACGCGGCCCTGGCCGGGCAGGTCCACGACGACACCAGCTGGCTGCTGCAGGCGGGCACCCGCAATGGCCATGACCTGGACAACCGCGCCGACACGGGCGGCTACGGCAGCAAGCGCAGCCAGCCCAGCCCCGAGGACTACGCCCAGAACAACTTCCTGCTCAAGCTGCAGCAGCGCATCGACGGCGGCCATCGCCTCGGCCTGACGGGCGAATACTTCAAGCGCCGCGCCGACCTCGACCAGATGTACCAGCAGGGCGCCGGCACCAGCTACCAGTACGGCGCCAACCGCACCCACGAGGAAACCACGCGCAAGCGCGTCTCGCTGGACTACCAGTACAACGCCCCGCAGGCCGGCGCCGCGATCGACAGCGCCCGGGCCATGGTGTACTGGCAGCGTCTGCGGCTGGACAGTTCGCAGGACGCCCGCCGCACGCGCGACGGACGCGCCTACGCCCGCCCCGGCGACCCCTACTTCTACGGCTATCCCAGCGGCCCCTACGGACGCAGCAACTCGATCCAGGAATCGATCCTCGGCGTCAACGGCGAGCTCTCCAGCCGCTTCGAAGGCATGGTGTCGCAGCGCGTGACGATAGGCGGCGAATGGTACGGCAACCGCACCGAGCAGTATTCGGACGGCTACGACAACTGCCCCGCCATCCCGCCCGGCACGCCCGCGCCGATGGGGCCGCGCCTGTGCGACATGCTGCATACCAACCAGGCCGACATGCCCCGGGTCAAGGGCAGCCAGTGGGCCATCTGGGCACAGGACGAAATCGCCTTCGCCGACGGGCGCTACATCCTGACCCCGTCACTGCGCTACGACCATTACGAGCAGAAGCCGCAGCAAGGCGGCGGCTACCAGAACAACCCCAACGCCGGCGCGCTGCCGCCGCCGTCGTCGGGGGGCCGCTTCTCGCCCAAGCTGCTGGGCACCTGGAAGGCGCGCGAGGCGCTGACGCTGTATGCGCAATACGGCTTCGGCTACCGGGCGCCGTCGGCCACCGAGCTGTACACCAACTACGGCGGCCCGGGAACCTATCTGCGCGTGGGCAATCCCTCCTTGAAGCCCGAGACCAGCAAGGGCTGGGAGCTGGGCGCCCGCCTGGGCGACGATCAGTTGGGCGGCGCCGTGTCGCTGTTTGACAACCGCTACCAGAACTTCATCGACAAGAACGTGCCGCTGGGCAAGGGTTCGCCGCAATGGCAGCCGGCCTGGGACGGCCAGTACCCGCTGGGCGTCACCGGGCTGGCCAACCGGGCGCGCGTGCGCATCTATGGCGCCGAAGCCTCGGCGCACTGGCGGTTCGCGCCCAACTGGCGCACCTGGGGCTCGCTGGCCTGGGCCGTGGGCAAGGACGAAAACACCGGCCAGCACCTGAATTCGGTGCCGCCGCTCAAGGCCATCCTCGGCCTGGGCTACCAGCGCGACGAATGGGGCATCGACGCCATGCTGACGGCCGCCACGCGCCGCGACGACGTGCAATACCCCGAGGCCTGCGCCAGCGCGCGCTACGCCGATTTCCAGGCCCCGGGCTACGGCGTGGTGGACCTGTCCGCCTACTGGCGCCCGGCCGCCGTCAAGGGCCTGCAGCTGCAGGCGGGCGTGTTCAACCTGTTCGACAAGAAATACTGGGAAGCCATCAACGTGCCCACGGCGGGCGCCATTGCGATTCCGCGACCGTTAGACTGGTACACCGAGCCAGGCCGCAGCGTGCGCGTATCGTTGACCTACCAGTATTGAACCCGGCGCGCGGCGGCCGCCGGGCTGCCGCGCCAGAACCATACCCTGGAGAATGCAATGACCGAACCGACCTTTGCCACCCGCGCCGCGGCGCTGCGCCAGCGCAACGACGAGCTGGCCGCCAGCCAGCCCGGCCAGCGCGCCCGCAACCTGGCCCAGGCGCTCGGCGTCTCGGAAGCCGAATGGATCGCGGCCGGCTGCAACGGCGCGCGCGTCACCGCGCTGCGCGGCAAGCCGCAGGCCATCTTCCGCGACCTGGGCGAGCTGGGCGAAGTCATGGCCCTCACCCGCAACGACTGGTGCGTGCATGAACGGCACGGCCGCTACGAGGACATCCAGGCCGAGGGGCCGGTGGGCCTGGTGCTGGGGCCGGATATCGACCTGCGCGTGTTCTTCAACTGTTGGGCCAGCGCCTGGGCCGTCGAACAGGACGGCCACACCAGCCTGCAATTCTTCGACGGCGCGGGCGTGGCGGTGCACAAGGTGTACCGCACCGAAGCGACCGACGGCGCGGCCTGGGAGGCGCTGGTCGCCCGCTACGCGGGCGAGCCCGAATGGCCCGAGCCGCAGCCCTATCCGCCCGCCGACGACGCCGCCGCCGTGGACGATCCGGCCGCGCTGCGGCGTGACTGGCTGGCCATGCAGGACACGCACGAGTTCTTCCCGCTGCTGCGCAGGCTGAAGGTCGGGCGGCTGGCGGCCCTGAAGGCCGCCGGCGCCGACCTGGCGCAACAGGTGCCGGCCGAGACGGTCGAGCGCATGCTGACGCAGGCCGCGGCCAGCGGCCTGTCCATCATGTGCTTCGTCGGCAACCGCGGCATGATCCAGATCCACACCGGTCCGGTCGAGAAGCTGCGCCGTACCGGCCCCTGGTACAACGTGCTGGACCCGCGCTTCAACCTGCACCTGAACACCGAGACCGTCGATTCGGCCTGGGTGGTCAGCAAGCCCACCAGCGACGGCTGGGTCACCTCGCTGGAGCTGTACACGGCCGGCGGCGAGCTGATCGTGCAGTTCTTCGGCGAGCGCAAGCCCGGCAAGCCCGAACTGACCGCCTGGCGCCAACTGCTGTCTGGCCTGTGCGGCCAGCCGCTGGCCGAGTGAGGCAGGCCATGAAGCGCTTGCTGGCATGGCTATTGGCGATGGCCTGCGCCGGGGCCGCGGCGCAGGGCGCGCCGGCGCGGCGCGTCGTCACGCTGGGCGGCACCGTTACCGAAATCGTCTATGCGCTGGGCCAGGGCGGCCGCCTGGTCGGCGACGACCTGTCCAGCCTGTACCCGCAGGCGGCCACGCAACTGCCGCGCATCGGCTACTACCGGGCGGTGCCGGTCGAGGGCGTGCTGGCGCTCGAACCCGACCTGGTGCTGGCCTCCGAACAGGCCGGACCGCCCGACGCCATCGAGCGCCTGAAGGCGGTGGGCGTCCGTGTCGCGGTCGTCTCCGACCAGGCGTCGGTGCAGTCGCTGCATGCGCGCATACGCGCCATCGCCCAGGCGCTGGATGCCGTGCCCGAGGGCGAGCGCCTGGCCGCCCAGCTCGATGCCGAGCTGGCCCGGGCCGAGGCGCTGCCGGCCTCGGGCGCGCGCGCACTGCTGCTGATGAACCGCACCGGCACGCCCCTGGGCGCCGGGCGCGACACCGCGGCGGACCTGCTGCTGCGCCTGTCGGGGCTGGCCAACGCGCTGGCCGGCCAGGAGGGCTACAAGCCCGTGTCGGCCGAAGCGCTCGGGGCGCTGGCGCCCGAGGTCATCGTGGTGACCGCGGCCTCGCTGGCGGCATCGGGCGGCCTGGAGAAGCTGCGCGCGCAACCAGGAATCGCCGCCACGCCCGCCGCGCAACGCCAGTGCATCGTGGTCATGGACGACCTGCTGGCGCTGGGAACCGGCCCGCGCCTGCCGCAGGCGATCCGCCAACTCAAGGAGACGCCTTGTGTCGCTGGCCACGGCACCCCGCCCGCCCGCTAGCCGGCGCCATCCGGTCGCGCTGCTGCTGGCGCTGGGCGCTGCCTTGCTGGCGGTGGCCGTCCTCGCCGCCGCCAGCGGCGCGGTGCATATTCCGCTGGCCGACCTGGCGCGCCTGATCGGCGGCGACAGTACGCCGCGCGATGCGCTGTGGCGCAACGTGCTGTTCGACATCCGCCTGCCGCGCGTGCTGTTCGCGGCCACCGCGGGCGCGGCGCTGGCGATCTGCGGCGCGGCCATGCAGGCGCTGTTTCGCAATCCGCTGGCCGAGCCCGGGCTGGTGGGCATTTCGGCCGGCGGCGCGATGGGCGCGGTGCTGGCCATCGTGCTGACTTCCGGCGGCTTTGCCATCACGGCGCCGGCGGCCTTCGCCGGCAGCCTGCTGGCTACCGGCTGCGCCTACGTGCTGGGACGCCGCGCGCATGGCGTGGCGGGCCTGCTGCTGGCCGGCATCGCCATCAACACGGTGGCCGGCAGCGTGATCGGCCTGCTGACCTTCATGGCCTCGGACGCGCAACTGCGCGACCTCACGTTCTGGAGCATGGGCAGCCTGGCCGGCGCGCGCTGGTCGCTGCTGGCGTTTCTGGCGCCCTGGACCTTGCTGTGGTCGTGGTGGCTGATGCGCCAGTGGCGCGCCATGAATGCCCTGCTACTGGGCGAGCGCGAGGCGCACCACCTCGGTTTCGCGCTGCGCTCGGTACGGCGGCAACTGGTGCTGGCCACCGCGCTGATCGTCGGCCCCCTGGTGGCGGCCACCGGCGGCATCGGGTTTGTCGGCCTGGTCGTGCCCCACCTGATACGCATGACGCTGGGCGCCGACCACCGCTGGCTGCTGCCCGCCTCGATGCTGGCCGGCGCCCTGGCCCTGACGCTGGCGGACTGGCTGGCGCGGGTGGTCATCGTGCCGGCGGAACTGCCCATCGGACTGGTCACCAGCCTGGTGGGCGGCCCCTTTTTCCTGTGGCTGCTGGCGCGCGGCCGCCGTCTCTGACCGCAGCAACGCCCATGACCCTGCAAGCCCGCAATCTGACCTTGGCGCGCGGCGGCGCGCCCATCCTCACCGACGTGTCGCTGACGCTGGCGCCCGGCACGCTGGTGGGGCTGCTGGGCGCCAATGGCGCCGGCAAGTCCACCCTGCTGGCGGCGCTGGCCGGCGAACTGGCGCCGCGCTCGGGCCAGGTCTTCCTGGGCGATGCGGACCTGGCGACGTTGAACGCGCGGCAGCTGGCGCGCCGCCGCGCCGTGCTGCCGCAAAAACCCTCGCTGTCGTTCGACCTGGGTGTCAGCGACGTGGTCGGCATGGGCGCCTATCCGTTTCCGGAACTGGATCCGGCCGCCGTGCGCCAGCTGGTGCGCGACGCGCTGGAGCAGGCGGGCGTGACCCACCTGGCGCAGCGGCGCTATCCGCAGCTGTCCGGCGGCGAGCAGCAGCGCGTGCAGTTCGCGCGCGTGCTGGCGCAGTGCCATGCCATGCACGCGCCCGGCCAGACCCGCTACCTGATGCTGGACGAACCCATTTCCAACCTGGACCCCAGGCACCAGATGGAATTGCTGGCCACGGCGCGGGCGCTGGCCCACGAGGCCGGCATGGGCGTGCTGGTGATCGTGCATGACATCAATCAGGCGGCGCGCTGGTGCGACACGCTGGCGCTGCTGGCCGATGGCCGGCTGGCCGCGCTGGGGCCGCCCGCCGACGTGCTGACGCCGGACCACATGCGGCGCGTCTATGGCATCGAGGCCAATGTGCTGGCGCATCCCACCCTGCCCGGCCGCCTGCTGGTGCTGGCGCGCTGAGCCTCAGGCGCCGGTTTCGAGTTGGCGCAGCCAGGCCTGGGCGGCGTCGAGCTCGTGCTCGCTGAACACGCGCACGCCGGCGCGCGTCAGGCAAGCCGCCGTCACGCCTTCGCGCGCGATGCGCGCGCCGCTGAAACTGCCGTCGTACGTGTACCCGCTGCCGCACGACGGGCTGCCCTCCTTGAGCACGGCAACGCGGATGCCGCGCTCGCGCACCAGCGCCAGCGCCTGCCGCGCGCCCTCGACGAAAGCGGCGCTGACGTCGACGCCCGAGGCCTCGCGCACCTGCGCCAGGCCGTCGAGCACCGCGGCGCCCCCGGCGCCGGCGGCGATTTCCGCCGGCGGACGCGGCGTGGGCAATCCGCCGGCGACTTCCGGGCACACCGCCACCACGCGCCGCTCGGCCTGCCAGCGCGCCAGCACCGGATGTCCGGTCGCGGCATCACGTCCGTCGTAGCGCACCGGCCGGCCCAGCAGGCAGGCACTGACCAAGACCCATTCCATCGCGGCTCTCCCGGCGCCCGGCGGGCGCCACAGCCGCTACTGTAGCGCTGTCGCGCCGCCCCCGGCGCGGGCGCGGGGGCACGGCCGAATTCGGACGCAAGCCGCCGGAGGCCGGCGCGGCCGCGCGGCGCTAGACTGGCCGGTATGGATACTTGCCCGAACACGGTGCAGGCGCGCATCGGCGCGCTGGACTGGCCGGCCCTGGAAACCGCGCTCGATGCGCGCGGCGCCGCCGTCGCGCACGGCCTGCTGGATGCGCGCGAATGCGGCGAGCTGGCCGCCCTGTACGCACAGCCGCGGCTGTTCCGCAGCCGCATCGTCATGGCCCGGCACGGCTTCGGCCGCGGCGAGTACCAGTATTTCGCCTATCCGCTGCCGCCGCTGGTGGCGCAGCTGCGCACGGCGTTCTATCCGCCGCTGGCGGCCGTGGCCAACCGCTGGAATGCGGCGCTGCGCGACCCCATGCGCTATCCGGCGCGGCATGCCGACTGGCTGCATACCTGCCACCAGGCCGGCCAGGCGCGCCCCACGCCGCTGCTGCTCAAGTATGGGCCGGGCGATTACAACTGCCTGCACCAGGACCTGTACGGCGAACGGGTGTTCCCCTTGCAGGTGGCCATCCTGCTGTCGCGGCCCGGCCGCGACTTCGACGGCGGCGAGTTCGTGATGACCGAGCAGCGCTCCGGACACGCGGCGCGCGCCGAGGTCATGCCGCTGGCGCAGGGCGACGCGCTGGTTTTCGCGGTCAACCGGCGGCCGGCGCAAGGCGCGCGCGGGCTGGTGCAGGCCAGCCTGCGCCATGGGGTGAGCGAACTGCGGGCCGGCCAACGCTATACGATAGGCATCATCTTCCACGACGCCACCTGAGACGCAGCGCCATGCAAGCCGACCTCTTCGACGCCGAGCAAACCGGCATCCGCACGCGCCTGGGCGAGCAGGCGTGGGTGCTGCGGGGTTTCGCCCTGCCCTGGCTGGACGCCTTGCTGCCCGCCTTGCGCGCGGTCATCGCGCAGGCGCCGCTGCGCCATATGGCCACGCCAGGCGGTTTCACCATGTCGGTGGCGCTGACCAATTGCGGCGCGCTGGGCTGGACCACCGACGCGCACGGCTACCGCTACCGGCCCGACGATCCGCAGACCGGCTTGCCGTGGCCGCCGATGCCACAGGCGTTTGCGCAACTGGCGCGCGAGGCGGCGGCGCAGGCGGGCTTTGCCGGCTTCGATCCCGACGCCTGCCTGGTCAACCGCTATGCGCCCGGCGCGCGCATGTCGCTGCACCAGGACAAGAACGAGCGCGACTTCGGCGCGCCCATCGTGTCGGTGTCGCTGGGCCTGCCCGCCATGTTCCTGTTCGGCGGCGCGCGGCGCGACGAGCGGCCCGCCCGCATACCGCTGCTGCACGGCGACGTGGCCGTATGGGGTGGCGTGGACCGGCTGCGCTACCACGGCGTGATGCCGCTGGCCGAGGGCCAACATCCGCTGCTGGGCCGCCAGCGCATCAACTTCACGCTGCGCCGCGCCGGCGCCTGAATTCGGCCGCAAGCGCCGGGATGCGCGGCACGCGCGCGCCGCATACAGTCAAGGCGCCATCAAACCAGGAGCGCATCATGCATTTCTTTCAGGCCCAACTCGAATCGCCCCTCGGCGCCCTGAGCCTGGTCACCGACGACCGGCAGCAGGTACGCGCGCTGGAGTTCGCCGACTCGCCGCAACGCCTGCGGCGGCTGCTGCACCTGCACTACGGGACATACACCCTGCGCGAGGCGCCGGCCCCGGCGGCCATCGCCGCGGCGCTGGCGCACTACTTCTCGGGGCAGTGCGACGCGCTGGACGGCATTGCCACCGCCACCGGCGGCAGCGCGCTGCAGCAGCGGGTCTGGCAGGCGCTGCGCCGGATTCCGGCCGGCGAGGTCACCAGCTACGGCGCGCTGGCGCGGCAACTGGGGCATGACGACCGCCAGGCCGCGCGCGCCATCGGCGGCGCCAACGCGGCCAACCCCATCGCCCTCATCGTGCCGTGCCACCGCGTCATCGGCAAGGATGGCGCGCTCAAGGGCTATGCCTGGGGGCTGGAGCGCAAGCGCTGGCTGCTGGCGCACGAGAACGCCGCGGCGGGGCTGTTGCGCGAGGCCGGCTGAGCCGTTTGCAACGCCGGCAACGGCGCCATATACAAGCGGGCAAGGACGTTGTACCGTCGCGGAACTTCTTCTCCCGCATCCTGGCGCCCGCCGCATGTACCGCACCGACCGCCTCTACAGCCCCCCTGCCTGGCCTGTAACCCGCTGGCTGGCCGATCCCGGACGGAACGTGCCGGACGACATCCGCCAGGCGCTGCTCGCAGGCCTGTTCGGCACGATTTCGATCTTCGTGGGCGGCGTGCTCAACAGCGTGCTGGTGGCGCTGATCATCGCCATCCGCCTGCCGCAGGCGCCGTTCATCGCATGGCTGGCGTTCGAGCTGGCCTGCTGCCTGGCGCGCGCCGTCGTGCTGGTGTCGGCGCGCCGCGCCGCCGCGGCCGGCCGGCCCACCCATACCGACGCCTATATCGTGCTGACCGTGCTGTGGGCGTGCAGCGTGGGCTACGGCACGCTCATCAGCGTGGCCAGCGGCGACTGGGTCGCGGCGATCCTGGCCTGCCTGTCCGCCGCCGCCATGGTGGGCGGCATCTGTTTCCGCAATTTCAGCGCGCCGCGCCTGACCGCGCTGATGATCTGCGTGAGCCTGGGGCCTTGCACCACCCTGCCCTGGTTCACCGGCGAGCACAGCCTGTGGATCGTCAGCGTGCAATTGCCGCTCTACCTGGCCAGCATGACGGTGGCGGCGTACCGCTTCAATCGCATGCTGGTGGCGACCATGCAGGCCGAACGCGACAGCGACCGGCTGGCGCGGTGCGATGCGCTGACCGGGCTGCTGAATCGCTTCGGCCTGGGCTTCGCGCTGGAGCGCGCCGTGGCGGCAACGCGCCGCGACGGAAACGAGTTCGCCCTGCTGTACCTGGACCTGGATGGTTTCAAGTCGGTCAACGACACCCACGGCCATGCCGCCGGCGACCGGCTGCTGCGCGACGTGGCGGCGCGGTTGACGGAGCTGGCGCCGGCCGACGCGGCGATCGCGCGCATCGGCGGCGACGAGTTCGTGCTGCTGGTGCGGGATTGCGACCAGGCCTGCGCCACCGCGTTGGGCGATCGCATCGTGGCGCGGATCTGCGAGCCTTACGACCTGGGGACGCCGCGCCCGGTCCGCATTGGCGGCAGCGTCGGCATCGCGCTGGTGCCCCGCCATGGCCAGGAGATGACGGCCATCCTCAAGGCCGCCGACCGGGCGCTGTACCTGGCCAAGTCGGCCGGCAAGTCGCGCACCGCGCTGGCCGCCTGAGCGGCCAGGCTACTGCGCGACCGGCTGCCAGCCGGCCAGGTCGGTACGCATGCCCACCGCGCCCGCGCCGCCCAGGTCGCGCTGCAGCACCTGGCCGCTGGCGTCGGCGGCAAAGGTGTACACGCCGCTGCGCCGGTATTGGGCCGGCCAGGCCACCACGCGGAAATCCTTGCCGTCGGGCGCAGCCTCCACCCGGAACCGGTAGCCGGCATACGCCTGGTCGAGCGGCGTATCCGCGCCCATGGCCAGGGCGTCGGGCCCGAAGGGCGGCGCGTCGGCCTGGTCCGCCGCCGGCCAGTACAGGCCGTCGCGATGCTCGGGCCGGCTGACCAGCCGGCTTGCGTAGCGCCCCTGCCCCGGCCCCTGCGCATAGCGCGCCTGCGCCTGCGCCAGTTGCCTCACGCCGTCGATGGCGGCCAGTTCGTTGCGCCCGATGGTGCGCCGGCGCATTTCGGCCACGCCCGCCTGCAGGTCGAAGCGCCATTGCCCCTGGCCGCCGCGCGCCATCGGAACCGGAAAGGTCCAGCCCGAGAGCCCCACCGCCAGCCAGGCGCGGCGGTCGCCCTCGCTCTGGATGTCGTGGCGGTCGGCCCACGCGGCCAGGAAACGGTAGATCGCCTGCGTGTGATCGCCGGCCGGGAACACCTGGCGGTAATTGGCGCCCAGCACGCGCGCCAGCGCCGTGTCGTCGGACGTGGCGATGGCGTCGACCAGCGCATCGCCGGCGGCCTGGGCCGTGGGGTAAGGCGCCTGGGCCATGGCCGCGCCGGCGGTCGCCCAGGTCAGCGCCAGGGCGCCCAGGACGCGCCGGACCATCGGATGCTTGTTGTGCATGCTCATCTCCGGCCATGACCGAAATGGTGGGCGCCGCCGCCCATGCCGCCGCGGCCGCCAAAGCCGCCGCGCTGTTGCGCGAAGTCGCCGCGCTGGGTCTGCTGGCGCATGCGCGCGCCGTCGCCGGCGTCGTGCAGCGCCGGCGTGCGGTTGAATTGCTCGGCTCGCTCGCGCGCCGCGGCCTGGTCGGCGCGCTGGCGTTGCATGCCGTCCGCGTGAGCCGGATTGTGCTGGCCCGGTTGGCGCTGCCCGGCGCCCGCCTGGCCCGGCCGGCTGCCGCTCGGCCGGGCGTCGCGCCCAGGCGCCCCGGCGCGCTCGCCGCCATGCCCGGGACCGCCGTAACCGGCGACGGCATGGCCGGTATGGCCTTCGAACGCCTGCGCGGCGCGCTGCCGCTCGGCGTCGATCGACCCTCCGCCCGCGCGCTGGCCGGCCTGCGCGCGGCGCTGCTGGCCGGCCTGGCGCTGCGCGTCGAAGCGCTGGCGGCTGGCGCTGTCGGCGTAGGCCGCGCTGCCGCGATTGGCGGCGTTGTGCTGCCAGTCCACCCGCGTGTTGCTGGTGTCGATACGATGGTTGATGTTGACGTTGTTGTAGCGATTGACGTCGATATCGACGTCATTGTGTCCCCAGTCGAAGCCGCCCCACATGGCGTCGACCGCCGCCACGCCCAGGCCGAAGCCGATGCCGCCGACCAGGGCGGTCGCGAAGGCCGAGCCGGGCGGCGGCGGATAGTAATAGGGCGGATAGGCCGGATACGGCCAGGCGCCGTACACCACGGTGGGGTTGTAGCTGGGAACGTAGACCACCTGCGGATCGGCCGGCTCGACCACCACGACGGTCTTGCCGGCGCTTTCGGTGGTGGTGACTTTCTGCTGCTTGTTGCTGGTCAGCGTGCCGGCCTTCCTGGCTTCGGTGCGCAGGCGCTGCACGGAATCCATGACGTCGTCGGGCTGCGCCAGGAAGGCATCGCCCAGCGACTTGACCCATTGCGGCTGGCGCCCCATCAGATCCATGACCGACGGAAACGCCACCAGGGACTTGACGCTGGGATCCCACGGCTGGCCTTCGGCGGCCTTGACGGCGGCGTCGCCCGAATCCTTGGGATGATCGGCGGACCATTTGGCCGCGGCGGCCACGTCGTCGGGATAGGTGGCGGCCATCAGCACCTGCGACAGCAGCGAATCGGGATACAGGGCCACCGGCGCCAGCAACTGGTCGAGCCGGGCGTTGTCCAGCTTGGCCTGCGCCTGCGCGGAACCGGCCCATATCGCCCCCAGATACAGCAGACTCACAAGCAGATAGCGCAATCGCAACATATCCCACTCCCAGGAGTTTGCCCGTCGGACGGCCAGCGGCCCCCGGGTCCGGGGAACGCCGTTTGCCAGCGTAACGGCTGGCGCGCAATTTGAGAAGCGGCGCGTGGCGCTCAGGCGTAGGCCGCCACCCGCGCAATGCAGCGATGCAACACATCGCGCACCACCCGGTTCATGGCCAGCGCCCGGCGTTCGGCCAGCACGATCAGGCCCACGGTCGGCATGCGGAACGGGACGGGAAACGCCATGCAGCGCACGCCGCCCCAGCGCTCGAGCTCCTGTCCGATATCGAGCGGCAGCAGGCCCAGCGACGCCATGTTGCTGCTGATGGCCGAGTGGACCAGGCGCGCCGAAGTGGTTTCGATGCGCGCCACCGGCGCGACGGCATTGCGGCTGACGAAGGCCTCCACGAACGCCATGCGCGTCGGGCTGGACGCGGGCGGCAGCACCCACGGATGGCCGTGCAGCGACGCCAGCGTCAGGCTGGCGCGCCGCTCGTACAGCGCCTCGCTCATCACGATCGACGCGGTCTGCGAGAACAGGCCCTCCTGCGCCAGCGTGTCGGCGCCGGCGTCCGCCGAAAGCCGCCCGATCACGATGTCGAGCTCCTGGCGCCGCAGCGCAAGCACCAACTGGTCCGTGGCTCCTTCGAAGGTGCTCACCGACATGCGCAAGGGCTCGCCCGTGAGGGTCTTGAGCACTTCCTGCATCAGGGCGTTGGACACGAACGGAATCACCCCCAGGCGCAGGTGGGCGCCGCGCCCTTCCTCGAACGCGCGCAACTCGCTGTGCAGCGCGCCGGCGTCGGCCATCAGCAGGTCCACGCGCGCCAGGATGTGCCGGCCCACCGCGGTGGGCGCCAGCCGCGCGCCCCGCTCGCGCGAGAACACCTGGGCGCCCAGTTCCGCCTCGATGTCGCGCAAGGTACGGCTGAGCGCCGGCTGCGTGAGCCCGCGCCGTTCGGCCACGGCGGTCAGGGAGCGGGCCGCGGCGATCTCGCGCAGCAACTGCAGATCGCGAAACCGCAGCCGGGCAAACGGAACCGGGTCGCTAGGGGCGGAATCGTACATTATGGGTAAACCCTGGGTTTTGCATAACAAAAATGGTATCACTTCAAACAACTGAATCACACGAAAATCATGCAACTCAGGAAAACCACCATACGGGGAATGCCATGCAGCATCTACACAGACCTACGCGGCTCATGGGCGCGATAGCCATCATCACCACCGCGTTCGCGCTGGCCGGCGTGCCGGCGCAGGCCGGCGCCGCGCCGTCCGACCAGCCCCTGCGCATCGTCGTCCCCTACGCCCCCGGCGGCACCGGCGACGTCATCGCCAGGCTGGTCGCGAAGAAACTGGGCGAGCAATCCGGGCAATCGGTCGTGGTCGAGAACAAGCCCGGCGCGGCCGGCTCGATCGGCGCGTCGACCGTGGCCCGCGCGGCGGCCGACGGCAATACCCTGCTGCTGGGCTACACCTCCGAGATGGTCATCAACCCCATCGTGCAAAAAGGCGTGAGCTACGACGTGGCGCGCGACTTCGCGCCCGTGGCGATGGCGGGTTCGACGCCGCTGCTGCTGGTGGCCAACCCGACGGTCGGCGCCAACTCGATCGCCGAGCTGGTCGCGCTGGCCAAGGCCAGACCCAATCGCCTTTCGTATGCCTCGGCAGGCCCCGGCAGCCCGGCCCATATCGCCGGCGCGCTGCTGGCGCGCGAGGCAGGCATACAGCTGCTGCACGTCCCATACAAGGGCGGCAGCCAGGCGGTCACCGACACGGTGGGCGGCGTAGTCAGCATCTACTTCTCGGGCATGCCGCCGGCGGTTCCGTTCGTCAAGAACGGCAAGCTGACCGCGCTGGGCGTCACCGCCCGCCAGCCCAGCCCCGCCCTGCCCGATGTGCCGGCGCTGGCCGCGCAGGACTACCCGCGGCTGGATCTGGCCGGCTGGTTCGGCTTTTTCGCGCCGCGCGAGGTGCCGGCGCCGGTGCAGGCCGCGCTGCACGACCGCATCACCGCCGCCCTGGCCGCCGACGACATCAGGCAGGCGCTGGCCGTGCAGGGCGTGGAAACCCGGCCGATGAGCGCGCAGGCCTTCGGCGACTTCGTGGCCGCCGAACAGAAGAAGTACGCGCGCTTCATCGACGAACTCGGCATCGCGGCCGAATAACGAGGAACAAGCATGAATCTGTGGTTACTGGGCACCGGAACGCCCACGCCGTCCTTGCGGCGCATGTGTTCGGGCTATCTCGTGCGCGTCGGCGACGAATACCTGGTCTTCGACCACGGGTTCGGCGCGCACCATCGCATGCTCGAACTGGGCGTGCGCGCCACCCAGGTCTCGCACGCCTTCTTCAGCCATCACCATTACGATCACATGGGCGACTATCCGCGCCTGCTGCTGACCCGCTGGGACCAGGGCGTGGGCAGGGTCGACGACATGGACGTCTACGGACCGCCGCCGCTGAAGCTGATCACCGAGCGCCTGATCGGCGACGACGGCGCCTTCGGCCCGGACCTGATCTCGCGCACGGAGAACCAGTGCAGCATCGACGTGTACCAGGCGCGCGGCGGCACGGGCATGCGCGCCCGCCCGCAGCCCCGCCTGCACGAACTGGCCGCGGATGCGGTGGTGCGCACGCCGGGCTGGACCGTGCGCGTGGCGCCCGTGAACCACTTCGCGCCGCACCTGGTGTCGTATGGCTACCGCCTGGACGCGGACGGACAGTCCTTCGTGTATTCCGGCGATACCGGCCCCAGCCGCGCGCTGCGCGAGCTGGCCCAGGATTGCGACGTGCTGGTCCATATGTGCCACTATGTCTCGGGCACCGCCCCCAGCAAGACCTTCGCCGCGTTCACGATGGGGCACCGTGAGCTGGCCGAGCTGGCCGCCGAGGCCAACGTCCGCAACCTGGTCATCTCGCACGTGACCGAACAGTTCGACCACCCCGGCATGCGCGAGCGGATCGTGCGCGAAGTCGGGGAAATCTACCGGGGCAATATCTTCTTCGGCGAGGACGGCATGGAGATTCCCTTCGCCGGTCCGCGCCAGACCCGGCTGGATTGAACGCGGCGGCGCCGGAACGAAACGGCGCCGCGTCCGCCCGCGCCTACCCGGCCCGATGGGCGTCGACCGCCGCCAGGATCCGGCCGAACAGCGCGTCCGCGTAGGCGGCATCCAGCCAGCGCACGATGACCACCATGCGCCGCTCGGGCTCGACCCAGGTGAACGAGCTGCCCGCGCCGATGCCGAAGAAACTGGACGCCGGCACGCTGGGAAACACCTTCCTTTCGTGGTTGAGCCAGATCAGGTAGCCGTAGTAGGGCGCGATGTCGCAGGGAGTGCGCATCGCCTGGATCCAGGCTGGCGACAGCACCTGCCGGCCATCGGCCGCGCGGCCTTCGTCGAGCAGCATGCGGCCGATCAGCGCCTGGTCGCGCGCGCTGATCGACATGCCGCCGCCCCAGTGCGTGCCGCCCGGCACCGACGGCATGCGCACGCCGTCGATATCCACCCAGGCATTGTCGTAGCCCACCCACTGCCAGTCCTCGCTGGCGCCCAGCGGCCGCGTGACCGCCTCGCGGAACACCTCGGGCAAGGGCCGGCGAAACAGATGCAGCAGCGCATACGAAAGCTGGTTGATGCGTACGTCGTTGTATTCCCAGTAGGTGCCGGGCTCCTGCAGCGGCCGTGCGTCGCCCTTCCTGCCGTCGGGCGGGATGCCGAAGGCCACCGCGCGGTAGCGGTCGGCCTGGTC
The DNA here is from genome assembly GCF_900636925.1 of Bordetella bronchiseptica. Lineage (NCBI taxonomy): Bacteria > Pseudomonadati > Pseudomonadota > Betaproteobacteria > Burkholderiales > Alcaligenaceae > Bordetella > Bordetella bronchiseptica. The sequence continues at coordinate 344,049 of NZ_LR134326.1, read as the reverse complement.
GGGCACGCCGAAGCGCTCGCCCTCCCATTCGCTGGTCTGCTGCAGCAAGTGGCGCCAGGTGATCCGCGCATTGCGGCCGGCGTCGAAACCGATGCCCGGCACGCGCCGGCCCACCGGCTCGTCCACGTCCGGCAGCAATCCGCGGTCGTGCGCCACGCCGGCCAGGATGGACAGGTACAGCTTGGCCACGCTGAAGGTCAGGTCGGCGCGCTCGGGCTCGCCCCACGACGCCAGCGTCTGGCCGTCGACCACGACCACGCCCGAGACCGGGCCGCGATCGTGCACCGGACCCAGCAGGCGGTTCCAGGGCGGCGGATCATCGAGGTGCACGCCGAAGTTGCCCTGGACGCTGCGGTCCCAGGCGGTTTCGTGATCGTTGGCGAACTGGATCGCCTGCTGCATGAGGGGGTTCATCGCTATCCTCTCCATGATGCGGTTCAGGCAGGCTGCCCGGCCGGGGTCTGGGCCAGGAACGCCATGGCGGCCTGCACGCCGCCGGCGCGGTGCGGCACACCCGCGGCCGCCAGGCCCATCTCGACGCCGGCCAGCGTGCCGCACAGCATCAAGTCGTTGAAATAACCCAGGTGGCCGATGCGAAATACGCGGTCGGCCAGCTTGCCCAGGCCCTGCCCCAGCGAGATATCGAAGCGCTCCAGCGCCCGCTGGCGGAATGCATCGGCGCTGTGGCCGCCCGGCATCAGTACCGCCGTGAGCGCCGGGCTGCATTGCGCCGGATCCAGGCACAGCAGCTCCAGCTCCCAGGCGGCCACCGCCAGCCGCGTGGCGTGCGCGTGGCGGCGATGGCGCGCATAGACCTGCGGCAGGCCTTCCTCGCGCAGCATCGCCAGCGCTTCGTGCAGGCCATAAAGCAGGTTGGTGGCGGGCGTGTACGGGAAGTAGCCGCGCTCGTTGGCCGCCAGCATCTCGCGCCAGTCCCAGTACGAACGCGGCAGGCGGGCCTGCCCGGCAGCGGCCAGCGCGCGCGGGCCGATGGCGTTGAACGACAGCCCGGGCGGCAACATCAGGCCTTTCTGCGAGCCCGCCACGGTTACGTCCACGCCCCATTCGTCGTGGCGATAATCGATCGAGCCGAGCGAGGAAATCGTATCGACCATCAGCAAGGCGGGGTGCCCGGCCTGGTCGATGGCCGCGCGCACCGCCGCAATGTCGCTGGTGACGCCGGTGGAGGTTTCGTTGTGCACCACGCACACGGCCTTGATGCGGTGTTGCGTGTCCTGCGCCAGCCTGGCGCCGATGGCCTGCGGGTCGGCCGGATGGCGCCAGTCGCTTTCCAGGCAATCGACCTCCAGGCCCAGGCGGCCGGCCAGCCGGCGCCACAGGCTGGCGAAATGGCCCGTCTCGGCCATCAGCACGGTATCGCCCGGCGACAGCGTATTGACCAATGCGGCCTCCCAGGCGCCGGTGCCGGACGCGGGGAAGATGAGCACCGGCGACTCGGTGCGAAACACGTGCTTCAGTCCGGCCAGCACCGCCAGCCCCAACTGGCCGAACGCGGGGCCGCGATGGTCGATGGTGGGCTGGTCGATGGCGCGCAGCACGCGATCCGGCACATTGGTGGGGCCGGGAATCTGCAGGAAGTGGCGACCGGACGGATGCGGGTTCAGGGCGAACATACGGGGCCTCGCATTGGATTATTGGTATACCAACTCAAGCCGCGACGCGGGCGGGCGATACGGGCCCGGCCATCCCGCGCCGGGCTCGTGCCACTCTAGCCTATTGAATTGGCGCGATGGCCTAGGGTATTCACGCATGATCGCGACGCGATCGAGGCACGTATAGTCGTGGGCAGACCCCCGAAACCTGGTATACCAATGAGCCTCGAAGTCAGCCTGCCGCCCTCGGCCAGCGCCTGCGCCGAAGGCGCCGCGGGCGGCGGCACCCTGCCCGCCACCGTGGCCGCCCGCCTGCGCGAACGCATCATCCAGGGTGATTTCCCGCCCGGCGCGCGGCTCAACGAACGCGCGCTGTGCGACCAGCTCGGCGTATCGCGCACGCCGCTGCGCGAGGCGCTGCGCGCGCTGGCGGCCGAGGGCCTGGTGCGCATCGAACCGAAACGCGGCGCCCAAGTGGTGGCCCTGTCCGCCGCCGATATCCGCGAAGCCTTCGAAGTCATCGGCGGGCTGGAGGAGATGTCGTGCCGCCTGGCCTGCGCGCGCGCCACCGACCAGGAGATCGCCGAGATCCGCGCGCTGACCTACGAGATGATGGCCAGCCACGCGCGGCGCGACCTGCCGTCGTACTTCCGCGCCAACCGCGCCATCCACGAGCGCATCGGCCTGGCCGCGCGCAACGCCCTGCTCAAGCAGCTGTACGACGCGCAGAACGCGCGCATCCAGAACCTGCGCTACGTTTCCAACGAAGACCGCCACAAATGGGACCAGGCGATGCGCGAGCACATGGCGATGGCCGACGCCCTGCAGGCGCGCGACGCCGAACGGCTGGCCGACCTCATGCGCGGCCACCTGCGGCGCAAGTGCGAGGCGGCGCTGCGCAGCCTGGCGGCGGCGTCCGGGATCCGTTGATCGCCGCGGTCCCCGCGGCGCCAGGATCCTGCTCATTCAAACAGCGTGTCGGCCGCGCCCAGGCGCGGCGCCCTGGATGGGCCCGTGCCCAGCGCCTGGCGGATGTCGGTCTCGAAGGCACAGGTGCGGCGCCGGTCCAGGTAGCGCGCCAGCCGCACCTGGCGGCGGCCGCAATGCAGCCACAGCGATTCGTCCGCGGCCGACCAGGCGCGGTGGCGGATGACGCGCGCGCGGCCGCGGTCGAAGACATGGCGCGACACGCGTTCGCCGTCGTGGACCTCTACGACCAGCGTGCCGTCGGCCCGCAGTTCGATGTCCTCGCCATCGCGCGCATGGCGCGCGAAATGCCAGCCGGCCAGCGCGATGAACGCCAGCTCGACCACGCACCAGGCGGTGATCGCCCACAATCCGTAGGCCGCGCCCGCCAGCCCCACCAGCACGGCGATGGCCGCCATGATGCCCATGCCGGCCATGAACTGGGCCGGCGCCACGCTGCTGCGCCGCAGGCTCCAGCGGCACGGCGCGGCGCCCTGCGCGCCGGCCTGCGGCAGAAGAGGATGGGAAAGCGTGTCGCGCATGGCCTGCCAGCCTGGGGGTTCCGGGGCCTACTTGACCTCGGGCGGCGTCACGAACGTATGATGCGGCGCGGGCGACGGCACGGTCCACTCCAGCCCCTCGGCGCCGTCCCACGGCTTGGCCGTGGCCACCTCGCCCTTGCCGCGGTAGCAGCGCAGCGCCGCCCAGACGAAGATGAACTGCGACAGGCCGAACCAGATCGCGCCGATGGTGGCCACCTGGTGGAAGGTGGTGAACTGCGCGGCGTAGTCGGCGTAGCGGCGCGGCATGCCGGCCAGGCCCAGGAAGTGCATCGGGAAGAAGGTCACGTTGAACGAGATCATGGTGGACCAGAAGTGCAGCTTGCCCAGCTTCTCGTCGTACATGCGGCCGGTCCATTTGGGCAGCCAGTAATACGCGCCGGCGAACAGCGCGAACAGCGAGCCCGCCACCAGCACGTAGTGGAAGTGCGCCACCACGTAGTAGGTGTCGTGCACCTGGATGTCGATCGGCGCCACCGCCAGGATGAGGCCGGTGAAGCCGCCGACCGTGAACACGAAGATGAAACCCACCGCGAACAGCATCGGCGTCTCGAAGCTGAGCGAGCCGCGCCACATGGTGGCCACCCAATTGAACACCTTCACGCCAGTCGGGATCGAGATCAGCATGGTGGCGTACATGAAGAACAGCTGGCCGACCACCGGGATGCCCGTGGTGAACATGTGGTGCGCCCACACCAGGAACGACAGCACCGCGATCGACGCCGTGGCGTACACCATGGATGCATAGCCGAACAGCTTCTTGCGCGAGAACGCCGGCACCACGGCCGATACGATGCCGAAGGCCGGCAGGATCATGATGTAGACCTCGGGATGCCCGAAGAACCAGAACACGTGCTGGTACATCACCGGGTCGCCGCCGGCGGCCGCGTTGAAGAAGCCGGTGCCGAAATGGCGGTCGGCCAGCAGCATGGTGATGCCCGCCGCCAGCACCGGCATCACGGCCAGCAGCAGGAACGCGGTGATCAGCCAGGTCCAGCAGAACAGCGGCATGCGCATCAGCGTCATGCCGGGCGCGCGCATGTTGAGGATGGTCACCATGATGTTGATCGCGCCCATGATGGACGAGGCGCCCATGATGTGCACCGCGAAAATGGTCAGGTCCATGCCCGGGCCCATCTGCAGCGACAGCGGCGCGTACAGCGTCCAGCCGGCGGCGGTGGCGCCGCCGTCGACCCAGAACGAACTGAGCAGGAGCACCGAAGCCACCGGCAGCAGCCAGAAGCTGAAGTTGTTCATGCGGGCGAACGCCATGTCGGAGGCGCCGATCTGCAAGGGGATCATCCAGTTGGCGAAGCCCACGAACGCCGGCATGATGGCCCCGAAGATCATGATCAGGCCGTGCATGGTGGTGAACTGGTTGAACAGCTCGGGGCGGAAGAACTGCAGGCCCGGCTCGAACAGCTCGGTACGCACGGCCAGCGCCAGCACGCCGCCCACCATGAGCATCACCAGCGAGAAGATCAGGTACATCGTCCCGATGTCCTTGTGGTTGGTCGCGAACAACCATCGTCGCCACCCGCTGGGCGCGGCGTGATGGTCGGCATGGCCGGCCGAAGGACTGTGATCGTGGACAATGGTACTCATGTCGCGCCTCCGGGAACATGGCGGCGCCACCGGCCGGGCCTATGCTGCCGAGCCCGCCGCCAGGGTGGCGGCCGGGAGCCGGATCGGCTCCAGCGCTCAGTTGTACGCCTTATGGCGCCGCTGCGCCACCGCAAGCACACCGCCAGCATGGTCTTTGATGCGGCCCCATAAGGCATGCCGCGCGCACCGCGCGGCCGCGCCGCATCATTGACGCCGTCAATATATCCATACCAACTATCCATTAGTCGTATCTGCGCCGGCTACCTACCATTTTGTCAGGCCCGCCCGGACCGCCAGCGCCAAGCGCGCGCGCGGCCGGACCACCCCCTGCACACCGGCGGGCCGGCACAAAGGAGACAACGAGATGAAGAAGAAGGTATGCCAAGCGGCCGGCATCCTCGCGCTGGCCTGCGCCACGGCGGCGGCGACGGCGGCCTGGCCCGACAAGCCCGTGCAAGTCGTGGTGCCGTACAACCCGGGCGGCGGCGTCGATACGTTCACGCGCCCGGTGGCCGCCAAGCTGGGAGAGGAACTGGGCCAGACGGTGGTGGTGGACAACCGCCCGGGCGCCGGCGGCACCATCGGCGTGCAACGCGCCGCCACCGCGCCGCCCGACGGCTATCACCTGCTGGCCGGCGGCGTGCACCAGATGATGGCCGAGGGCCTCTACCCGAACCGCGGCTACGACATGGACCGCGATTTCGTGCCGGTGGCGCTGGTGGCCAAAGTGCCCAACGTGCTGGTGGTCACCAACAAGGCGCCGTTTCGCAACGTCGAGGAGCTGATCGCATATGCCAGGAAGAACCCCGGCAAGCTGAACTATTGCTCGTCGGGCAGCGGCACCGCGCAACACATCGTGGCCGCCACCTTCAGCCAGCTGGCCGGCGTTTCCATGACGCACATTCCGTACCGCGGCACCGCGCCCGCCATGCAGGACCTGATCGGCGGCCAGTGCGACCTGATGTTCGACGGGCTGGGCACCTCCGCGCCGCAGGTGAGGACCGGCAACATCAGGCTGCTGGCCGTCACGTCCAACGCCCGCAGCCCGGCCTTTCCCGATGCGCCCACGCTCAAGGAGGCCGGAGGACCGGCGATGGATGCATCGATCTGGTATGCCTGGTGGGCGCCGGCGGGCACGCCGGCCGACGTGCTGGCGCGCCTGCGCGCCGGCATCGCGCAATCGCTGAAGGCGCCGGCGGTGCTGGAGGCCTGGCGCAGCCAGGGCGCCGAAGTCCCGCCGGCCATGGAGCCGGCCGCCCTGCAGGACTACGTGCGCGCCGAGAACCAGCGCTGGCAGAAAGCGGTGCGCGAACTGGGCATCAAGATCGGCTGACCGCCGGCGGCCTGTTCACCCCGCCGCGCCGGGCGTGGACAGGCCCTGGCCCTGCGGCGCCACCGCCCGCACCTGCTCGCGCAGCCATTGATGGGCGCGGCTGTGCTCGTAGCGCCGATGCCAGTACAAGGTCCATTGAAAGCCGGGCGTGGCGAACGGCAAGGGCCGGATCATGGTGTCCGGCCCCGCGATGCGCTGCGCCGCCCGCTCGGACATCACCGCCAGCAGGTCCGTGTCGCGCAGCACGGCCGGCACCAGCAGCCAGTGCGTCACGTTCAGCGCCACCTCGCGGCGCAGGCCCTGGCCGGCCAGCACGCTGTCGACGAAGCGGATGTCGGTAGGGCTCATCGAAACGCGCACATGGCGGTACGCGAGGAACTGCTTGAGCGTCAACCGGCGCCCGGCCAGCGGGTGCCCCTTGCGCAGCACGCACACCATCCTGTCGCTGAACAGGGCCTCGGCGCGGATCGCGCTGGTGTGCTGCAGCTCCATGCTGACGGCCAGGTCCAGGCGATCGGCCTCCAGCGCCTCGATGGTCTGCTCGGGCGAAAGATGCACGGTATCGATGGCCAGCCCGGGCGCCGCCGCGTCCACCCGCGCCATCAGGGCCGGCAGGACCAGCGTGCCCACCAGGTCCGACATGCGCAGGGTGAACTGGCGCTGCGTGCTGGATGGATCGAACTGGATGTCGCTGGTCATCAGGCGCGCGGCCTGCTGCAGCGTGGCGTGCACGCTCTCGCCCAGCTCCAGCGCGCGCGGCGTGGGCTCCATGCCCTTGGCCGTGCGCACGAACAGCTCGTCCTTGAACACCATGCGCAGCCGCGACAACGCGTTGCTCATCGCGGGCTGGCTGACCGCGATGCGGTCGGCGGCGCGGGTGACATGGCGCTCGGTCATGAGCGCGTCGAAAAACACCAGCAGGTTCAGATCGACCGATCGCAGATTGACGGCGGCGCGCATGACAGTTCCCGTAGCGGAAAAGACTGCCGAATTCTAATGCAGGCGACGCCGCGCCGGCGCGTTCTGTCGCAACGATTCCTCGTGACCAGCGTTATTTCAGCCTGTCCAGGCGAATTATTGATATAAAGAATAATCCCATAATGACTATCCATTGGACGAATATATAGCCGGAACCGAACATGGCAGGGCCGCGACACACGCGCTTTCACGCCAACCAGGAGAAACCACATGGCGACCGCAGAAACTCTCAAGCAAAAGATCAAGGTAGTGATGTTCGACCAGTACGGAACGGTGGTCGACATGCAGAAAGGGCTGGTGGAGATCGCCGCCCCCTACCTCAAGGAAAAGGGCTGGACCGGCAACCCCAATTCGTTCGTGACCTGGTGGCGCCGCACGCACTTCGAGAACTCGATGATCGACGCCTTGCTGCACCAGGAACACACGCCGTACCGCGAAATCGGCCACCGCGCCGTGGCCTACACGCTGGAGCGCGCCGGCATCGCGCACACCGCCGAGGAGGTGCGCTACCTGGTCGGCTGCATCGAACAGCTCAAGCCCTTCCCGGACGTGCCCGAGGCATTGGCGCGCCTGCAGACCCGCTACCGCATCGTGGTGCTGTCCAACGGCGACCGCGACATGCTGGAAACCGCCAAGCGCCATCACGGCATCCCGTTCGACAACGTCATCTCGGTGGCCGAGGCCAATTCGTTCAAGCCGCACGTGGCCACCTACGCCAAGGCCGCCGAAATCGAAGGCGTGCGCATGGATGAGGTGCTGTTCGTGGCCAACCACGCGTTCGACTGCCTGGGCGCCAAATCGGCCGGCATGCACAGCGCCTTCATCGACCGCCGCAAGCGTCCGTTCGGCGGCACGCCGCACCAGCCCGACCTGTGGGTCGACGACATGAAGTCGCTGGCCGACGCGATGGTGGGCTGAGCATGTCGCCGCTGCACGGAATACGCGTCCTGGACCTGACGCGGGTGGTGTCCGGCCCGTTCTGCACCATGCTGCTGGGCGACCTGGGCGCCGAGGTCATCAAGATAGAAGAGCCGGTCCATGGCGACGACAGCCGCGCCTTCGGGCCTCCGTTCAGCGGCGGCGAAAGCGCCTATTTCCTTTCGGTAAACCGCAACAAGCGCAGCTGCGCCATCGACCTCAAGCAGCCCGAAGGCAAGGAGCTGCTGCGCGCGCTGGCGCGCGCCAGCGACGTCGTCATCGACAACTTCCGGCCCGGCACGATGGCGCGGCTCGGCCTCGGATACGACGCGCTGCGGGCCGCCAACCCGCGCCTGGTCAGCTGCTCGATCACCGGCTTCGGCGACAGCGGCCCCGACGCGCAGCGGCCCGGCTACGACCTGATCATCCAGGGCGAATCGGGCATCATGGACATCACGGGCGACCCGGCCGGCCTGCCGACCAAGATCGGCACCTCCATCGCCGACCTGATCACCGGCCAGTTCGCCTCCCAGGCCATCACCGCGGCGCTGCTGGAACGCGCGTCCAGCGGACAGGGCCGCCACGTCGGCATCGCCATGCTCGACTGCATGGCGTCGCTGCTGACCTTCAACGCCGGCATCTACTTCACCACCGGCGCCAGCCCCACGCGGCGCGGCAACGCGCACCCGACCATCGCGCCGTACGAGACGTTCCAGGCCGCCGACGGCTGGCTGAACATCGGCGTGGCCAACGACAAGTTCTGGCAATTGTTCTGCGGCGTGATCGCGCGCCCCGACCTGGCCGACGACCCGCGCTACGCGCGCGCCGCCGACCGCGTCGCGCTGCGCGCCGAACTGGTGCCGCGCATCGCCGCCCTGATCGCCGCGAAACCGCGCGCATACTGGATCGCCGCGCTGCGCGAAGCCGGCGTGCCGTGCGGCGACATACGCTCGGTGGCCGAGGTCTGCGAGGCCGAGCAACTGGTGTCGCGCGGCATGGTGTTCGACATGCCGCACCCGAGCGCCGGACAGGTGCGCAACATCGCCAGCCCGTTCCGCTTCGACGGGGCCGGGACGGCGGCGCATCGCGCGCCCCCGCTGCTGGGCGAGCACACGGCGGCGATCCTGTGCGAACATGCCGGCTTGCAGCCCGAACGCGTGGCGGACCTGGCCGCGCGCGGCATCATACGCACCCACGCCACCAGCAACTGAGGAGAATCATCGATGGACGAAAGCGCCGCCCTGCGCGCCTTCCAGGACGCATTGCGCACCCAGCGCCCCGAGTTCGGACAGTTTTTCCTGGCCCGCCTGCTGGGCCTGGACATCAGCTACCCCGACGGCCAGTGCCTGATCGTCTTCGAACCCCAGGATTTCCTGTTCAATCCGCAGGGCAGCCTGCACGGCGGCATCATCGCCACCGTGATGGACATCTCGATGGGACACCTGCTCAACCACGTGCAGGGCGCCGGCCTGACGCTGGAAATGAAGACCCAATACCTGAAGGCCGTACGCCAGGGCACGGTGTACTGCCGCGGCGAGTTCCTGCAGCGCGGGCGCAGCGTCTCGTTCCTGAAGTCGACCCTGACCGACGCGCAAGGCGAGCCGCTGGCCATGGCCACCTCCACCTGGAAGGCGCTGTCGCCGGCGCGCGCGCCGGGCGTCGACGCCGCGGCGCGCTAGCCCCGGGACGCTACTGCGCGGTCGCGCCCGAGGCCTGCACCAGCCGGGCCTGGCGCGGAATTTCCGAATCCAGGTACTGCGCCAGGGCGGCCGGCTCGCCCGCCCGGATCTGGATGCCCATGGCCTCGATCTTCGGCCGCGCGCCCGGATCCTGCAGCACTTCGTTAAGCGCCTTGTTCATCGCCGCCAGCGCGGCGGCGTCCACGCCCTTGGGCGCCAGCAGCGCGAAGCAGGTGTCGCTGATCAGGTCGGCGCGGCCTTGCTCGACCGTGGTCGGCGCGTCGGGCAGCACCGAGGCGCGCTCCTTGGAAAACACCGCCAGCACTTTCATGTCGCCGGCGCGCACGTGCCCGACCGTCATCGGCACCACCGGGAAGATGGCGTCGAGCCGGCCCGCCTTCATGTCCGTCAACGCGGCGCCGGGGGTCTGGTAGGGAATGTGCACCAGGCCGTTGTCCATCTCGCGGCTGAGCATCTCGCCGGCGATGTGCCAGGAGCTGCCCACGCCGGTGGTGCCGTAGCTCAGCTTGCTCTTTCTCGTCTTGGCGTAGGCCTCGAACTCCGCGAGGCTGTTGGCCGGGAAGTCGCCGCTGACCGCCAGCACGTTGGGCGTGCAGCCCACCATGCCCACCGGCGCGAAGTCGGCGCGCGGGTCATAGCCCACGTCCTTGTACAGCGCCAGGTTGGTCGCCAGCGGGCCGGTCCACGAGATCACCATGGTGTAGCCGTCGGGCTGCGCCCGGGCCGCCTGGGCCATGCCCACGTTGCCGCCGGCGCCCGGCCGGTTCTGCACCACGATGGTCTGGCCCAGCCGCTGGCCCATTTCGAGCGCCAGCAGGCGCGCCAGCGGGTCGGACGAGCCGCCGGCGCCGGCCGGCAGCACCATGGTCAGCGCCTTGCGGGCCGGCCAGCCGTCCCCGGCCGCGGCGCCCGCGCCGTGAAACGCCAGCAGGCCAAGTACGAATGCAGCAGCGATGGGTCGCATGTTACGGATCCTCTCCGCGTCGGCGGATAGTGGTTGGTATCAATAGAGGGTGACTTGCATGTCGACCAGTTCGCGCGGCACCAGGCAGGAATTCAGCCCTATGACCGAACGCACGCGCGAGCCGCTTGCGCTGGTGGCCCATTTGCCGGTGCCCGACACGCCGTTGACGGCCAGCGGATCGATCTCCTTGCGCAGCTTCTCGGCCTCCTGCCGCTCGCGCGTCTTGAGCGCCACGCGCAGGATGACCTCGTAGGGTTCGCAGGCCGGCGCCGGGGTCGCCTCGCGGTGCACGGCGTTCATGCCCAGGTAGTCGAAGCGCAGTTCCTGCGCGTCCAGGCCGATGGCCTGGAAGCGCCGCTCCAGGATGTCCTGCGTCATGCGGGCGCGCCGCAGCGCCCCCGGGCCGGCGAAGATGACCATCTCCTCGGTCATGTAGCCTTCGCGCAGGCCCACCAGGGCCTTGAGCGTGGGCGGACGCGGCTGGCCCGCCTCGCCATGGATGAGCACGGCCACCTCGTCGGGCGCCGTCTGCACGAAATCCACCGCGCCCAGGTTGGTGACGCAGTCCGGCGCCAGGTAGCGCGACGGATCGGCCACTTCGTAGAGCAGCTGCTCCTTGCACGTGGCCGGCGTGAGCAGTCCGCCCGAGCCCGGCAGCTTGCTCAGCGTGATGGCTTGCTCGGACACCTCGGCGATGGGGTTGCCCAGGCGCTCCAGCCCGGGCACCTCCTTGTAGCCCGGGTCGGCGAAATAGCCGCCCGACAGCTGCGCGCCGCACTCCATGAGATGGCCGATGACCATGCCGCGCGCCATCTGCTCGTGGTCGTCGAGCGACCAGCCGAACTCGAACGCCAGCGGCCCGAGGTACAGGCAGGCGTCGGCCACGCGCGTGGTCAGCACCACATCGGCGCCGTCGGCCAGCGCGCGCACGATGCCTTCGCACCCCAGATAGGCTTCGGCCGAGACGATGCGGTCGCGGCTGCGTTCGACCGGCTCGCCGTCCTCGCTGTAGCGCAGCCCCAGGTCGGCGATGCGTCCGCTCAGCTCGCCGCCGCTGACCGCCGCCACTTTCAGGTCGGCGATGCCCAGCTGCGCGGCCAGCTCCTTGATCCGGCGCGCCGCGCCCCGCGGGTCCAGCCAGCCCTGGTTGCTGATGATGCGTATGCCCTTGGCCTTGCAGGCCGCCAGCACCGGCTCGAGCCGGGCCACCAGGTAGGGATCGTAGGCTGCCGTGCTGTCCGCATCCAGGCGCGCGACCTGCGCCGCGCTCATCGTCACCTCGGACATGGTTTCGAAGCACAGGTAATCCACCTTGCCGCGCTCGACCAGGTCCAGCGCCGGCTCGAAGCGGTCGCGCGACCACGCCGTGGCCGAGCCCAGGCGGACCGACCGGCCGCCGCGCGCGCCTGCGCCGGGCGCCGGCGGACTGTCCTGGTTGCGGGCGGCGCGGCCGACGTAGCCGTCGGGCACCCGCACCGGCAGCGACAGCATCAGCGACGACAGGGCCTTGCCCGATTCCTCGAACGCCAGCGTACGCGAACGGCCGCCTTCCAGCACTTCGTCCATGACGAAATTGAGCGCGCCGATGCGCGGCACCTCGTAGCGCGCGATGCCGCCCTTGACGATGGGGCCGTACAGTTCGCGCACGCGCTCCACCGTAACCTGTTCGCGCAGCAGTTCGTAGTCGGCGGGGTCATAGGCGATGACCGACACCATGCTGCTGTTGCCCTTCTCGCCCGATCGCGAATGCGCGACCTCCCTCAATGCCATCGTCTGGTAGCCGGACAAGTCTGCCTCACTGAATGCTGGCGCCGGTCGCCTTGACGACCTCCGCCCATTTGTCGATATCCTTGCGCACGAAGGCGCGGAACTCCTCGGGAGAGTTGCCCACCATCGTGAATCCCTGCGGCGCGAGCTGCTTTTGCAGCGCCGGGTCGCGCGCGGCGGCGGCGACGGCCGCGTTGAGCCGCTGCACCACCGGCGCGGGCGTGCCGGCCGGCGCGAACAGCCCCATCCAGGCCGTGGCGTCGAAATCCGTGATGCCTTGCTCCGTGGAGGTCGGCACGTCCGGCAGCAGGGACGTGCGCTCGGGCGCCAGCACCGCCACCGCCTTGAGCTGGCCGCCCTGGATCTGCGAGACCAGCGCCGGCACCTGGTAGAACAGCAGCGGCACGTGGCCGGCGACCGTATCGGCCACCGCCTGCCCCACTTCCTTGTAGGGCACATGGTTCAGCGGCGCGCCGGTGCGCAGCTTGAGCAGCTCGCCGCCCATCTGGCCCGACGAGCCGATGCCGCCGGTGGCGAAGTTCAGGCCGCCGCGCTGCTTGGCCAGCTTCACCACGTCGGCCAGGTTCGAGACCGGCAGGTCGCGGTTGACGGCCAGCAGGTTGGGAAAATAGGCGACCAGGGAAATGGGCGCGAAGTCGCGCAGCACGTCGTACGGCAGGTTCTTCATCATCGACTGGTTGATCGAGTGCGATGAAATCGTTCCCATCACCAGCTGGTAGCCGTCGGGCGCGGCGTGCGCCACCTGCGCGCTGCCCACCGCCCCGCCCGCGCCCGCCTTGTTCTCGACGATGACAGGCTGGCCCAGCTGCGCCGAGACGTGCTTGGCCAGCACCCGGGTCAGGATGTCGGTGCTGGACCCCGCCCCATACGGAACAATGATGGTGACCGGCTTGGCCGGATACGCCCCGGCCGGGCCCGCCGCCTGCGCAGCCGGCCAGGCCAGCAGGCCCGCCGTGGCCAGCAGGCAGGCGCGCGCCACGCGGCGCCGCGCCAGGGAAAGCCCGCCTTTCAGGGCGCGCGTCGATACCACCTGCGGGCGGCATGCGCCGTCACGGGATGTCATGGCCTCAGTCTCCTCGATGCGCGTCGATGCGCGCTGCGAAGGCATGTTAGGCACGCCCCCGGCATGCCCACAAACGGTATATTTGCAACGACTGATAACCGGAGACGATCAGTGGACGAAAGCTGGCTGGGTGTACTGCGGCGCATCAATCTGAATCAGCTGGCCAGCTTCGCGGCGGTCGCCGACCGCGGCAGCTTCCGCGCCGCCGCAGCGCAGCTGCATATTTCGCAATCGGCGCTGAGCGTGCAGGTGCAGCAGCTGGAGGCCGCGCTGGGCGTCAAGTTGCTGCACCGCGATACCCGCACCGTACGGCTGACCGACGAAGGCCGGCGCCTGGAACAGGTGTTCTCGCTGTCCGGGCGCGAACTGGCGCGGGTGCTGGCGCAACTGCGCGACGAAGGCCGCCTGCAGAAAGGCGCCATCGTCCTGGCGGTGCTGCCCTCGCTGGCGGCGACCTTCCTGCCGCCGTTGATGCGGGCCTTCCAGACGCGCTTTCCGGGCATCCGCATCCGCATGCACGACGCCGACTCGCGCCGCGCCCACGAACAGATACAGCAGGGCGCGGTGGACATCGCCGTCACCTCGCGCAGCCCCCGCAACGTGGAGGTCGGGTTTCAGCCCCTGTTCGAGGAGCCGCTGCTGGCCGTCGTGCCCGCCGCCGATGCGCTGTTTCGCAGGCGCGCCAGCGCCAGCCTGGAATTGCTGGCGCGGCGGCCGCTGCTGCTCAACCCGCGCGGCGTCGACCTGCGCGAACGGCTCGAAACCCTGTTTCGCGCCGCCGGCATCGCCGCCGCGCCAGCTCAGGAGCTGACCGGCACGGCCTCGCTGGTCGCGCTGGCCGCCTCCGGCATGGGCGTCAGCATCCAGCCGCGCAGCTCGCTGTACGGGCTGGACCTGGGCGCCTGCCGCCTGTTGCCGCTGCGGCCGGCCGCGCTGCGCGAGATCGGCGTGATCACGCCGCCGGGGCGCACGCCCTCGCCCGCCACCGCCGCCTTCCACGACTACCTGGTCGAACATGCGGCATCGGTCGCCTGGCCGTTGCTCGGCGTGCCTGGCCCCCATGCGGGGACGGACACCGCCTTGACCGTCAACCGCTCTGGCGTATGACGGGGTGCCTGTCCCACATGAGGACTGGCACCTGCCCGTGCGTGTGCCTGTCCCCGCGGGGACAGGCACACGGGTAGGGGGATGGCCTGTTCAGCCTCCCGCGCTCCATGGCGGCTGCACGCCCGCGCGCGCCGCGTACTTGTCCAGCTCGGCCGCCAGGCCGGCGGCGATGCGCAGCCCCTGCGCGCGCGCGGCCGCCAGGCGCGCCTGCGCCTGCTGGCCCGGCACGCGCACCGCCGAAACGCCAGGCCGCGGGGGATTCGCCGTGCACGACGCGGCCATCCAGTCGGTTTCGCGCAGGAACGCCGCGCGCCCGCCGAACGCCTCGGGGTCGAGGATGTGCAGATAGATATTGGTCACGATGCCGGTGGGCGCCGCATTGCGGCCATAGCCCGACAGCCCCTGCGTCAGCGCCTCCACCATCAATGCCATGGCATAGCCCTTGTGTCCATGGTCCACGCCGCCCACCGGCAGCAGCGAACCGCCATGGTCGACGACCTGGCGCGGGTCGTCGGTGGGCTCGCCTTCCCGGGTCAGCGCCCAGGCGGCCGGAAAGGCGCGCCCTTGCCTGGCCAGCTGCCGGGTGCGGTTGGTCGTGGTGATGGAGCAACTGATGTCCATCAGCATGGGCGCCTGCGAGGTAGGAATGCCGGCGGCCAGCGGGTTGGGCGAGAACAACGCTTCGGTGCCGCCGAAAGGCGCGACGGCGCGCGAGGCCGGTCCGGAGCAGGTCAGGATGGCCAGCAGGCCCTGCGCGGTCAGCTGCTCCAGGTACACGGCCAGCGCGCCCGCATGGAAACTGTTGGCGATCGTGCAGGTGGCCGAGCCATGCGTGCGCACGCGCTCCACGCCCGCCTCCATCGCCCGCTCGATCAGCCAGGCTCCCGGCAGGCGCTGGCCGTTCCAGGCGAAGCAGGCGCCCCGGTCCGCGATCACCTCGGGCGCGCCCTGGCTGGCCATCTGCCCATCGGCCAGTGCGTCCAGGTACCAGGAAGCCAGCGCCAGGCCATGACTGTCGTGGCCCATCATGTCGGCGCGCACCAGCGAGCGCGCCACCGCGGCGGCCTTGGCCGGTTCCAGGCCGTTGCGCTCGAACAGGCGGGCGGTGAAGTGCTGCGCGCTGTCGCAATCGATGTGGAGTGGATCCCGCATGCTCGTCATCCCGTGGTCGTTCGTGTCCAGCGAGTATAGTCTTATAGTGTTTAGAACTCTAGCAATCCAGTGATTGCACACTACAATCCGAGGATATTTTCTTGTTTGGCAGAACCCATGGAAAAAGTGCGCCGCGTCAGCGTCGTTGACGAAGTCGTCGAGCAGATCAGCCAGAAGATCCTTTCCGGCGAGTGGCCCCCCGATACGATGCTGCCGTCCCTGCGCAGCTTCGCGGCGTCGGCCGACGTCTCCATGATGACGGTGCGCGAGGCCATACGCATCCTGCAGGCGCGCGGCCTGCTCGAAACCCGCCACGGCGTGGGCACCTTCGTGCTGGCGCCGGACAGACAGCACGGCACGCCGTGGACCCTGGCCGTGGACGACACCGAGGAATACGCCGACCTCATCGAGGCGCGCGAGTACATCGAAAGCGCCATCCTGGACCTGGCCGCGCAGCGCGTCACGCGCGAGCAGCTGGCCAGGCTGCGCGAGATCACGCGCGCCATGCGCGCGGCGCGCCTGGACAGCGGCGCGTTCCTGGCCGCCGACGAGGCCTTCCACCTCACGCTGGCCGAGGCGGCCCACAACAATACCCTGCAGCACATGGTGCAGGCCCTGCGCGGGCCGATGCGCCGCATCATGGCCAACCGCAATCTGCAGCAGCTCAAGGAAAGCGGCAACCTGGACAGCGCCATCAAGGACCACGAGGACATCGTGGCGGCGCTGGCGCAGCGCGACAAGCGCAAAGGCCTCAAGGCGCTGCGCACCATCATCAAGCGCGGCAAGGATTACCTGGCGACGCTGGCCTGACGGCTGAGGCCGGGGCGGCCGCGCGCCCGCCTTTCGCGCGGCCTGTTGCGCTCCAACTGTTTAGAACACTATAATTCCTAAACACTAGGTCTCAACACAGGACGGATCATGGACTTGAAGATCGAGGGCAGGACAGCGCTGGTGTTCGGCGCGGGCGGCGGGCTGGGCAGCGCGATCGGCCGCCAATTGCTCGACGAAGGCGCCAATGTCGTGTTTGCCGATATCGACCAGGAAGCGCTGCAGCGCGTGTGCGCCGGCCTGGACGACGCCGGCCGGCGCGCGCTGCCGCTGCAATGGGACCTGGGCGAGCTGGGCATCATCGGCGAACGCCTGCAAGCCATCGCCGCGCGCTTCGGCACGGTGGACATCCTGGTCAACAACACGGGGGGCCCGCCGCCCACGCCAGTCTCGGGCCAGGCGCCCGAACTGTGGGCGCGGAAATTCCACGAAATGGTGCTGTCGGTCATCGCGATCACCGACAGCGTGCTGCCCGGCATGGTCGGCCAGGGCTGGGGCCGGATCATCACCTCGGCCTCCTCGGGCGTCATTGCGCCGATCCCCAATCTCGGCCTGTCCAACGCCCTGCGCATGACGCTGGTCGGCTGGTCCAAGACGCTGGCCCGCGAAGTGGGCCGCCATGGCATCACCGCCAACATCGTGGTCCCCGGGCGCATCGCCACCCCCCGCATCGCCTACCTGGACCAACAGAAAGCCGCTCGCGAAAAGCGCCGGGTCGAGGACGTAGCGGCCGAGAGCACGGCCGGCATCCCGGTCGGCCGCTATGGCCTGCCCGAGGAATACGCCGATGCCGTGGCCTTTCTGGCAAGCCGGCGCGCCGCCTTCATCACCGGGTCCGTCCTGCGCGTGGACGGCGGAATGATCAACAGCATCTGACCCCCCTTTCATCAACACCACACGGCCACCGTCGAGGACCTGCCACATGAAAATCACCGAAGTAAAGGCCCATGCACTGAGCACGCCGATTCCCGAGCGCATGCGCGTCGAGTCGGGCGCCGGACTGAAGCTGAACCGCCAGATGATCCTGGTGGAGGTGCGCACCGATGAGGGCGTGACCGGCGTAGGCTCGCCGTCCGGTCCCTACGACCTGGCCGTGCTCAAGCGCGCCATCGAGGACGTGATCGGTCCGCAGCTGATCGGCGAAGACCCGGCCAACATCAATTACCTGTGGCACAAGGTCTTTCACGGCGAGGTGTCGCGCAACCTGGGGCACCGCTCGGTAGGCATCGCCGCCATGTCGGGCGTGGACATCGCCTTGTGGGACCTCAAGGGCCGCGCCATGAACCAGCCCATCTACCAGCTGCTGGGCGGCAAGTTCCATACGCGCGGCGTGCGCGCCTACGCCAGCTCCATCTACTGGGATCTCACGCCCGACCAGGCGGCCGACGAACTGGCCGGCTGGGTGGAGCAAGGCTTTACCGCCGCCAAGCTGAAGGTCGGCCGCGCACCGCGCAAGGACGCGGCCAACCTGCGCGCCATGCGCCAGCGCGTCGGCGCGGACGTGGAAATCCTGGTCGACGCCAACCAGAGCCTGGGCCGCCACGACGCGCTGGCCATGCTGCGCATTCTCGACGAGGCCGGCTGCTACTGGTTCGAGGAACCCCTGTCCATCGACGACATCGAAGGCCACCGCATCCTGCGCGCGCAGGGCACGCCGGTGCGCATCGCCACCGGCGAGAACCTCTACACGCGCAACGCCTTCAACGACTACATCCGCAACGACGCCATCGACGTGCTGCAGGCCGACGCCAGCCGCGCCGGCGGCATCACCGAGGCGCTGGCCATCTCGGCGTCGGCCGCCTCCGCGCACCTGGCATGGAACCCGCACACCTTCAACGACATCATCACGGTGGCGGCCAACCTGCACCTGGTGGCGGCCTCGCCGCACCCTGCCATGTTCGAGTGGGACATCACCCACAACGACCTGATGACCAGGCTGGCCAGCTACGACCTGAAACTGGAGAACGGCCTGGTGCAGCCGCCGCAGGGCCCCGGACTGGGCTTCGAGATCGACTGGGATTTCGTCGCCGCGCATGCCTGGAAGGGCGAACCCGCCATCGGCGCCGGACACGGGATGAAGAAATGAGCCTCATCGACTGGAATTCACTGCCCAAGGCCGCGGGCATGCGCGCCGGCTCGGTGCGCCAGGCGGTCTGCGCCGAGCAGATGTCGGCCGTGCGCGTCGAGACCGCGCCCGATGCGGCGTTCGACGGCAAGACACATTGGCACGACAACGAACAGATGCTGGTCATGATCTCCGGCGAAGTCACGCTGGTGATCGACGACCAGACCGTGGTCTGCCGGCCGGGCGACCTGGTGTTCTTTCCCCCCGGCTCGCGCCACGCCGCCACCGCGGTGGGGCCGCAAGGCGCGGTGTACTACGAGATATTCGCCCCGGCGCGCTGTGACCAGCTGCCGGGCTGGATAGGAAGCAGCGTCTTGCGTTACTAGCCCGGGCGGCGGCCGGCGCCCGGTTGCGAGGACGCCGGCCGCGCCCCCCCCAAAGGAGACAACCATGCACAGGCTCATCAGAAGCACGCTACTTGCCGCAACCCTGGCCGCGCTCGGCCCGGCCCAGGCCCTGGCCGCGGATACCGACGGCTACCCGCAGGGGCCGATCAGCTACGTCGTGCCGGCTCCGCCCGGCGGCCTGATCGACACCATGGCCAGGACCGTGGCCGAAACCATGGGGCGCGAACTCAAGCAGCCGGTCGTCATCGAGAACAAGCCCGGCGGCAACACCAACATCGGCATCGCCTACGTGGCGCGCGCCAAGCCCGACGGCCTGACCTGGCTGGCGGTATCGTCGACGCTGGCGGTCAACGCCACGTTGTTCAAGCAGTTGCCGTTCGATCCCGAGAAAGACCTGATCCCCGTCGCGCTGTTCGCCACCACGCCCATGGGCATGGCCGTGCCCGCCAACTCGCCCTACGGCAACGTACAGGACATCATCAAGGCGGCGAAGTCCGGCAAGGTGCTCAACGTCGGATCCAGCGGCTTCGGCACCCCGCCGCACCTGGCCCTGGTGCTGTTCCAGCGCCTGACCGGCGCGAAGTTCAACCACATTCCCTACAAGGGCGGCGCGCCATCGCTCAATGACCTGGTCGGCGGCCAGCTCGACCTGATCTTCACCACCCTGAGCGAGTCGCGCTCGTTCATCCACGCCGGCCGCCTGAAACTGCTCGCGGTCAGTTCCAGCGAACGGGTCAAGGAGTTTCCCTCGGTGCCGACGACCGGCGAGCAGGGCCTGCCGGACATGCTGATCGCAGGCTGGACCGGGCTCATGATGCCGGCCGGCACGCCCGCCCCCATCGTCGACAGCATCTCCGCCAAGCTGGTCGCGGAAGTGGCCAAGCCCGCCATGAAGCAGAAGCTGGAAGACCTGGGCTACGTGGTCGCGCCGCAGGACCACGCCCGATTCACCCGCTTCTACCGCGACGAAATCCGCAAGTGGGGAGACGTGATCATCCAGGAAAACATCGAGCGCATGTAACCCCCCCTACCCGGGTGCCTGTCCCCGCACGGGGGACAGGCACCCGCTGACTTTCCGCCTGCCCCCACGCGGGACAGGCACCCGCTGACTTTCCCTTCCTCAGCGCGCCGCCCTCGGGCTGGCCGGCGTTTCGGTATAGCCCAGCTTGCGCGAGATATCGCTGGCGCAGGCATGCAGCCGGGTGGCGATCTGTCCATCCCAGTCGCTGTCGAATGTCGCCGACGGGCCCATCACCAGCAGGCCGGCGGCGATGTGCCCCATGGAATCGAAGACAGGCGCGCAAAAGGCGTCGATGCCCGGGATGGGGCTGCCCAGCGTGCGGGAGATGCCGCGGCTGCGGATCTCGGACAGCTGGCGCTCGTAGTCTTCCTGGGCGGGGCGGCTTTGGTGGCGCGACCCGAAGTGCACGCCCATGGGGTCGGCCTCCAGCACGCGCGACACCACCTTGGCCGGCAGGTAGGCGGCGAACAGGCGGCCGGTGGCCGTATGCACCAGCGACATGACCGTGCCGATGCGCAGGTTCACGTGCAGCGGATGCGCCGGCTCTTCCAGCCTGATCAGCGTAGGCCCCAGATTGCCCCACACGACCAGGCCGGTGCCATGGCCGGTTTCGGCCGCCAGGTCGGCGATGGCCTGCGAGGCTTCGCGCACCGGATCGAGGCGATGCAGCTTGGCCAGCCCCAGCTCCAGCGCCAGGTGGCCCAGCTCGTACAGGCCGGACGCCGGATCGCGCGCCACGAAACCCACTTTCATGAAACTGACCAGATAGGGGTGGACCTTGCCGGGCGGCATGTCGCATTCCTGCGCCAGCTCGGTCAGCCCGGCGGGGCGGCCGAACTGGGCCAGGGCCTGCAGCACCCGGCTGCCCAGCTCCACCGACTGGATACCACGACGGTTCTTTTCCAATTCACATCCTCTCGAAGGCCGGGCTGCGCACGGCGGCCGGCGGCGGGGATCAAGGGTAAACGCCAATATTATCACTTCGACAATTATATATAGTTAACGCATAACTAATCACTTAGACTTTAACTAAACATGAGCGTACATCTCTCCGGGGCCGGCCTACCCGCCGCCGTCGACGTGGTCGTCATCGGCTCGGGCGCCTCGGGCATGGCCACCGCCGTCACCGCGGCCTTTCATGGCGCCCAGGTCGTGGTGCTGGAGAAGGCCGACAAATTCGGCGGAACCACGGCGCGTTCCGGGGGATGGCTGTGGATACCCGGCACGCCGCTGGCCACGGCGCTGGGCATCGACGAGCCGGCCGGCGCGGCGCGCGACTACATCGCGCACGAAGCGACCACCCACTTCGACGCCGCGCGCACGCAAGCCTTCCTGGAGAACGGCGGCCGGGCGGTCGAATTCTTCGCCCGCCATACCCAGGTGCAGTTCGACATGCCGCGCAGCTTTCCCGACTATCACGCGGAAGCGCGCGGCGGCCAGGCGGGCGGCCGCTCCATGGTCACGCGCCCCTACGACGGGCGCGAACTGGGCCAGGCCATCGCGCACCTGGCGCCGGCGCTGCCCGAGCTGATGGTGCTGGGCATGATGCTGGCCTCCGGCGACGAAATCCGTCACTTCACCCGCGCCTTCCGCTCGCTGGCGTCGTTTCGCTATGTCGCGGCGCGCCTGTTGCGCCAGGCGCGCGACGTGCTGCGCCACGGCCGCGGCATGACGCTGACCAACGGCAATGCCCTGGCGGCCCGGCTGGCCAGGTCGGCGCTGGACCTGGACGTGCCGATCCACCTGCGCTGCCGCGCGCGGTCGCTGCTGGTCGAGAACGGCCGGGTCGCGGGCGTGCGGGTCGACACCCCGGAGGGCGAACGCACGGTGCGCGCCCGCCGCGGCGTGGTGCTGGCCTGCGGCGGTTTTCCGCACGATCCCACGCGCCAGCAGGCGCTGTTTCCGCATGTCGCGCGCGGCCAGGGGCATTACTCGCCGTCACCCTCCACCAACACCGGCGACGGCCTGGCGCTGGCCGAGACGCTGGGCGTGCGGGTGGACGCAACGATTCCGCACGCCGCGGCCTGGACGCCCGTGTCGCGGCCCACGCGCCGCAACGGCGAACAAGGCGTGATGCCGCATTTCATCGACCGCGCCAAGCCCGGGGTGATCGCCGTGACGCGGCAAGGCCGCCGCTTCGTCAACGAAAGCCTGTCGTACCACGACTTCGCCATCGCCATGATGCAGGCATGCCAGGACGACGACGAGGCCACGGTCTGGCTGCTGTGCGACCACGCCACGCTGCGGCGCTACGGCCTGGGCCGGGTCGCGCCGTTCCCGGTGCCCTATGGCCGCCACCTGCGCGCCGGCTACCTGCGCCGCGCGCCCACCATTGCCTCGCTCGCCGCGCAGATCGGCGTGAACCCGCGCGTGCTGGCCGCCGAGGTCGAGCGCTTCAACCGCGACGCCAGCAACGGCGCCGACACGGCATTCGGCAAGGGCACCACCGCCTACAACCGCTTCCAGGGCGACGCGCTGCACGGCCCCAATCCCTGCCTGGCGCCGCTCGAACAGGCGCCGTACTACGCGATCCAGCTGTTCGTCGGGGACATCGGCACGTTCGCCGGGCTGCCCACCGACGCACATGGCCAGGTGCTGTACCCGGACGGCCGCGCCGCCGACGGCCTGTACGCGGTGGGCAACGACGCGGCCAGCATCATGGGCGGCAATTACCCCGGCGCGGGCATCACCCTGGGGCCCGCGCTCACGTTCGGCTACGTGCTGGGCAGGCACCTGGGGCAACGCCAGCCAGCCGCCCGGTCCGCCGAACCCGCCACCGCGGCCATGGCGTAAGGGCCTGCGGTTCGCCACCCATCACCGCCACCACGCTTTTCACGAGATGCCGGATCGACCGGCCCAGGAGGACACATGAGACACTCGCTACGCATCGCCGTGCTCGCGGCCAGCGCCTTGCTGGGCGCCGTCGGCCCCGCGCACGCCTACCCCACCAAGCCCGTCACCATCGTGGTGCCGTTCCCGGCGGGCAGCCAGACCGACATGGTGGCGCGCATCGCCGGCGCCGAGCTGGAGCGCCGGCTCGGCAAGCCCTTCGTGGTGGAGAACAAGCCGGGCGCCTCCGGCTCGATCGCCGCCAAGTACGTGGCCGACAGCGCGCCCGACGGCTCGACGCTGCTGCTCACGACCGCCGCGATCCAGGCCATGAACAAGAGCCTGTTCAAGCAGCCGTCCTACGACCCGGTCAAGGACTTCACGCCGGTGGCGCAAATCGCCACCACGTCCATGATGCTGATGACGCGGCCCGATTTTCCCGCCGACAATGTCGAGGAGCTGGTCGCGCTGGCCAGGAAGGACGGCAACGCCATGTCCGCCGGCTACGGCTCGTCGGGCGCGCAGATCGCCCTGGCGCTGTTCCAGGCGCGCGCCGGCACGGATGTGCTGGCCGTGCCGTACAAGGGCATCCCCAACGCCGTGACCGACGTGATCGGCAAGACCATCACCTTCACTTTCGTGGACGTGGGCAACGCGCTGCGCTTCCAGCAGGGCAAGCAGCTCAAGCCGCTGGCCATCGCGTCGGCCCGGCGCTCGCGCCTGGCGCCGTCGGTGCCGTCGCTGTCCGAATCCCTGAAGGACTACAACATCACCAGCTGGTATGGTCTGGTCGGCCCCAAGGCCATGCCCGACAGCGTGGCCCAGTCGCTGGCGCAGGCGCTGCAGGCCAGCCTGGCCGATGCCGCCACCGTGGAAAAACTGGCGGTGGCCGGCGTCGAACCCGCATACATGCCGCCGGCGCCGTTCGGCAAGCACATCGAGCTCGAAGTCGACAACTGGGCCAGGCTGGTCCAGCTGGCGCGCATCGAGCCGCAATGACCGCCGGGTCCTTCCCCGCCCCAACCCTTCACCATTCACATTCATAGAGCGCCATGAAAATCATCGACTTTCGCCTTCGTCCGCCCGCCATGGGCTTTCTCAACGCCCGCATCTACACGCGCCCCGACATCCGCAACCGGTTCACGCGGCAACTGGGCTTCGAGCCGGCGCCCTCGGCCGAGGAAAAATCGCTGGAGCTGATGTTCGAGGAAATGGCCGCCGCCGGCATCGAGCAGGGCGTGTGCGTGGGCCGCAATTCCAGCGTGCTGGGCTCGGTGTCCAACGCCGACGTGGCCGCCGTGGCCAAGGCGTATCCGGACAAGTTCCATCCCGTGGGCTCGATCGAGGCGGCCACGCGCAAGGAAGCGATGGCGCAGATGCAGGAAATCCTGGACCTGGGCATCCGCATCGTCAACCTGGAGCCGGGCGTCTGGGCCACGCCCATGCACGTGGACGACCGCCGCCTCTATCCGCTGTATGCCTTCTGCGAGGACAACGGCATTCCGGTCATCATGATGACCGGCGGCAACGCCGGCCCGGACATCACCTACACCAACCCCGAGCACATCGACCGTGTGCTGGGCGACTTCCCGGACCTGACCGTGGTCAGCTCGCACGGCAACTGGCCCTGGGTGCAGGAGATCATCCACGTGGCGTTCCGGCGCCCCAACCTGTACCTGTCGCCGGACATGTACCTGTACAACCTGCCCGGCCACGCCGACTTCATCCAGGCGGCCAATTCGTTCCTGGCCGACCGCATGCTGTTCGGCACGGCGTATCCGATGTGCCCGCTGAAGGAATACACGGAGTGGTTCCTGACGCTGCCGATCAAGCCCGACGCGATGGAGAAGATCCTGCACGGCAACGCCGAACGGCTGCTGGCGCAGGCCGGCCGCTGAAGGCGCCTCGCCGGCATGTGAACGCGCCGCCCTCGGGCGGCGCGCCGGCGTTCATTCGACCCGCATCTTGCCGATGTCCGGCGCGAACGCCTCGGCCGGATGCCTGGCGACCGCGCGGCACAGCAGCTCGGACATGCCCTTGGCCAATTGCTTGTTGGACCAGTTGCCCGAATCCGAGAACCACTTCGGCACCCAGTTGACCGCGCCGAATATCGAGAAGATGGCCAGCTTGGGATCGCAGGGGATGACGCTGCCGTCCTCGATGCCCTCGCGCACGAAGCCGCGCAGCTTGGCCTCGAAGCGGTCGCGCTGCTCGACGATCTTGGCGCGGTCCTGCGGCTCGAGCGCGTGTTCCTCGGTGATGATCACGCAGCGGCTCATCTCGCTCAGCGTCACCTGCAGGTATTCGCGCACCGCCATCTGCAGCTTGTCCAGCCCGCTGCCGCCTTGCCGCTCGGCGGCCTCGATCGCTTCGAAGCCCACGCGCAGCGCCTCGGCGAACGCTTCGAACAGCAGCGCGTGCTTGTTGGGAAAATAGTGATAGAGCGCGGCCTTGGTCACCCCAAGGCTGGTGGCGATGTCGCCCAGCGATGTCGCGTGGAACCCTTTCTGGTTGAACGCAGCAATGGCCTCGCGCAACAGCGCTTCGCGCTTCAATTGATGCATGGCCTTGCGCGTGGGCACTGCGTTATTCCATGTCGCCACTGATCGAGTCCTCCCGGTGAGTTACGTGGACCGGTCGCATATTTAACTTTTTTTCCTGGTCAGGTACAACTCGGTAAGCGTTCCCTCGTACGCCTCGGCCGCGAAGGCCAGGGTTTCGGACAAGGTCGGATGCGGGTGTATGGTCAGCGCGATGTCGCCCGGTTCGGCGCCCATCTCGATGGCCAGCGCGGCCTCGGCGATCAGGTCGCCGGCCTGCGGCCCCACCATGCCCACGCCCAGCAAGGCGTGCGTGGCCGGGTCCACGAGGATCTTGGTCAGGCCCTCGCCGCGTCCCAGGCTGAGCGCGCGGCCGCTGGCCGCCCACGGAAAAGCGGCTTTCTCGTAGGCAATGCCGTCGCGCTGCGCCGCGGTTTCGGTCAGGCCCACCCAGGCCACCTCGGGATCGGTGTAGGCCACCGCCGGAATCACCCGCGCGTCGTTGGCCACGCGCATGCCCGCCGCGGTCTCGGCGGCCACCTTGCCTTCATGGGCGGCCTTGTGCGCCAGCATGGGCTCGCCCACCACGTCGCCGATGGCGTAGATGTGCCCGACATTGGTGCGCTGCTGCGCGTCGACGCGGATGAAGCCGCCCTCGTCGACCCGCACGCCGGCGCGCTCGGCGTCGATGGCCGCGCCATTGGGCCGGCGGCCCGCGGCCACCAGCACCTGATCGTACACCTGCGGGCCGGGCGCCTGCGGGCCTTCGAAGCCGACATGGATGCCGTCATCGCGCGCCTGGGCCGCGCTTACGCGCGTGCCCAGCAGGATGGCCTCGTAGCGGCCGGCCACGCGCTGCGCCAGCGGCTTGACCAGGTCGCGGTCGCAGCCCGGCAGCAGGCCGTCGGTCAGCTCGACCACCGTCACGCGCGCCCCCAGGGCCGCATAGACCGTGGCCAGCTCCATGCCGATGACGCCGCCGCCGATCACCAGCAGGCGCCGGGGAATCTCCTTGAGCTCCAGCGCGCCGGTCGAATCCATGATGCGCGGGTCGTCGGGCAGGAACGGCAGGCGCACCGGGCGCGAACCGACCGCGATGACGGCCTGCCTGAACGCCACGCGGGAACCATCGGATACCGCCAGGCTGTGCGGGCCGTCGAAGCGTCCCGTGCCGGTCACCACCTGCACCTTGCGCTGGCGCGCCAGCCCGCCCAGGCCGCCGCACAGCTTGGCCACCAGCGCCTCCTTGTGTGCACGCAGCTTGTCCAGGCGTATGCGCGGCTCGCTGAACTCGATGCCCAGCTCGCTCATGGCGCGCGCCTCGTCCAGCGCCTTGGCGCAATGCAGCAGCGCCTTGGAGGGGATGCAGCCCACGTTCAGGCAAACGCCGCCCAGGGTCGGACGCTGCTCCACCAGCACCACGGAAAGCCCCAGGTCGGCGGCGCGAAACGCAGCGGTATAGCCGCCGGGTCCGCCGCCGAGCACGAGCAAGTCCGTTTCCATCGTCGAAGCCATGTGCCGCCTTTTCCTTCTACTCTGTTGATACGGGGCGGGCCTTGCCCGCGCCGAGGTAAGCGCTGGAGAGATCGCCGCCCGCGCCGCTGGCCAGCTGCTCGCGCGTGCCTTCGAACACGGTCTGTCCATGCTTGAGCACATAGCCGAAATCGGCCACGCGCAGCGCCAGGCTGGCCATCTGTTCGCTCAGCAGCACCACGCGTCCGCCCTGCGCGCAGTATTGCTTGATGAAATCGAAGATCTGCGAGACGACGATGGGCGCCAGGCCCAGCGAGGGCTCGTCCAGCAGCACGCAGCGCGGCTGGTGCAGCGTCGCCATGGACAGGATCAGCATCTGCTGCTGGCCGCCGCTCAGCGTGCCGGCCTTGGCGCCGCGCCGTTGCTCCAGGATGGGGAAATTGCCGTAGACGCTTTCCAGGGCCGCCTTGAAATTGCCCTTGGGCTTGCGGAAATGCCAGGCGGTGATCAGGTTTTCCTCGACCGTGTGCTGGTGGAAGATGCGCCGTCCCTCCATGGCGTGCGCGATCCCGTGGCGGGCGCGCTCGTGCGGCGGCATGCGGGTGATGTCGACGCCGTCGAGCAGGATCTGGCCGCCCCGGGCCGGCGTGACCCCGGAAATGGCGCGCATCAGCGACGACTTGCCGGCGCCGTTGGCGCCGATGAGCGCGGTGATGCCGTCGGGTTGCGCCGTCAGGGTGACGCCGCGCACGGCATCGATGGCGCCATAGCTGACCTGCAGGTTGCGGACTTCAAGCATGAGCGGGCTCCTGCGCGCCAAGATAGGCCTGGATGACGGCCGGATCGGCGCGCATGCCGTCCATGTCGCCCCGGTAGATTTCATCGCCGGCCTCGAACACCACGACGTCCTCGGCCAGCTCGGCCAGGAAATCCATGTGATGGTCGATCACCATGACGGCCACGCCGTGGTCGCGCGCCAGGCGCACCAGGCCGATGAGGTGGCCGGACTCCAGCTCCGACAGGCCGGCGGCCGGTTCGTCCAGCAGCAGCAGTTCGGGGTCGCTGGCCAGCGCGCGGGCGACCTCGGCCAGGCGCTGGATGCCATAGGGCAGCTCGCTCATGATCGCGTCGGCGTGCTCGGACAGTCCGGCCGCCTGCATGAGGGCGTCGACCTGGCGCAGGAAGGCCGCTTCCTCGCGCCGGGCGCCGGCCGTATTGATCGCCGCGGCCAGCGCGCCATGGCGGTAGCGGCGGTGGGCGCCCATCAGGATGTTCTCGCGCACCGTGAAGCTGGGCACGTTGCGCGGATCCTGGAAGGTGCGCGTGATGCCGGCCTGGGCCACCTTGTGGGACGGCCAGCCCGCGATGTCCTGGCCCTTGTACAGGACGCGGCCCGAGGTCGGCCGGTAGATGCCGCTGACGACGTTGACCAGCGTGCTCTTGCCCGAACCGTTGGGGCCGACCAGCGCGGTGATGCTGCCGGCGTGCAGGTCGAGCGAGACGCCGGCCAGCGCGCGCAGGCCCGCGAACTCCATGACGACCTGTTCGACCCGGATCAGGGGCTGGGCCGCTTCGCGCCGCGCATGCGGCGGCCGCTCGCCCAGCGGCGCCGCCGGCTGCCCGGCGACGGCCCGGCGCAGCTGGTCGTACTTGCTGTAGCGCGTCTGCGTGCCCAGCAGCCCGGCCAGCCCACGCGGCAGCAGCGTGAAGATGAACACCAGGATCAGGCCGTAGACGATGTACTGGTAATCGTTGAAGGCCTGCAGCTTCTGCGGCAGGTAGGTGAACAGCACGGCGCCGTACACCTGCCCGGCCAGCGAACCCAGGCCGCCGACGATGGACATCACCAGGATCTCGATCGAACGCATCAGGCCGAAGCTCTCGGGCGTGAGATAGCCGATCATGTGCGCATAGAAGCCGCCGGCCAGTCCCGCCAGGCCGCCGCTGATGGCGTAGGCGGCGCGCTTGACCGCCGCCTGCGAAATGCCCAGCGAGCCGGCGGCGATTTCGCTGACGTGCACGGCGTAGAACGCCCGGCCGTAATGGCTTTTGACGAAGTTGCGCAGCATCAGCATGACCACCAGCAGCACCGCCAGCAGGATGCGGAAATACGCCACCGTATCGATGCTCCAGCCGAAGATCTGCAGCGTGCCGATCTGCGAGGACGGGATGCCGCGCATGCCCATCACTCCGCCGGTCACGCCGCGCAGCTCGCGCGCCAGTTCGTAGACGATCAGGCCGAAACCCAGCGACATCATCGCCAGGTAGAACTCGCGCACCCGGCCCGCCGGCCCGGCCAGCAGGAAGCCCACGCCCGAGGCCACGATGGTGGCCATGGCCAGCGCCACGGGAAAAGGCACGCCCCAGGATTTCAGCGCAATGGCGCTGACGTAGGCGCCGATGGCGAAAAAGCCCGCATGCCCCAGGGAGATCTGGCCGTTGATGCCGGTCAGCAGGTTGATGCCCTGGGCCAGCAGGATATTGATGATGACGAAGCTCCACATCTGCACCGTGCCGGTGTCGGCATGGCCGGCGCCCACGGCCAGCGCAATGGCCAGCACGCCCAGCGTCCAGGAGTTCGTCAGGAGTTGTCCTAGCAGTTTCATCGGCCTCACACCTTCACGGTTTCACGCTTGCCGAACAAGCCCTGCGGGCGAATCGTCAGCACGCCAATCAAGAGCACGAACGCCACCACCTCGGCGGCGGCGGGCGAGACGTAGCCGCCCACCAGCTTCTCCATGATCCCCAGGATCAGGCCGCCGACCAGCGAGCCGAACGCGCTGCCCATGCCGCCGACCACGGCCGCGACGAAGGCGAGAATCAGGAGATGCAGGCCGAAGTTCGGATCCACGGTGCCGGAGACCTGCGACACCAGGATGCCGGCGATGCCCGCCAGCACGCCGCTGACCAGGAACGAGAACACCACCACGCGGTACACCGGTATGCCCATCAGGGCCGCCAGGTCGCGATCGTGCGCCACCGCGCGCACCCCGTAGCCCCAGATGGAATGCCGCAGGAACAGCTCCATCAGGCAGACGATCATCACGCTGATGACGAACACGGCGATGTACTGCAGCGAGATATAGGCGCCCATGAACTCGACGGTATCGGCGCTGCTGAACAGCACGTCGGGGAAAGCGACCGCCTGGGTGCCGAACAGCCAGCTGGCCATCCCCTGCAGGAAGATGCCGATGCCCAGCGTGGAGACCACCCAGCCCATGCTGCCGGACATGCGCCGCATGGGCCGCACGCCGACCAGCTCGACGATCCACAGGATGAAGGCGGTGACGAGCAATGAAACGCCCACCGCGAGAAACACATTGACGCCGGCGCCGACCATGACCGCGGTCAGCATGGCGCCTGCCATGAGGACGGACCCCTGCCCGAAATTGAGCACGCGGGTCGTCCAGAACGTCAGGTTCAGGCCCAGCCCGATCAGGGCATAGACCGCGCCGACGCTCAGTCCCGAAACTATCATCTGGATAAAGAAATCCATACCACCCTCATCCCTCTGGCGCTGTGGCTGGGTCCGGCGCGGCCCCGCGCCGGCCGGACCCGCCGCCGGTTATTGCGCGATCGGCTCGAGCCGGATCTTGTCGCCCTTCTTGACGTACTCGAACACCTTGACCCCATCGGTCTCGATGCCGTGGTGGCGTTCCTTCGAGAAGGTGTAGGCCGTGTTGACGCCCTGGTAGTCCTTGATCGACTCGATGGCGGCGATGACGGCCTTGGGATCGGTCGAGTTGGCCAGGCGGATGCCTTCGAACAGGATGTTGGCCGCGTCATAGCCGTTGGAGACCGAGATCGCCATGAACAGCTGCGGATTCTCGGGATCGTTGCCCCACCAGCGGTCGGTGCCGTACTTGGCCTTGTAGGCCTTGGCGAAGTCGGCCGCGGGCGCGCGCATCGGGTTGCCGAAGGCGCCGATCATGGTGCCCAGGGTGCCCAGCGTGAGTTCGCCGGCGCCTTCCTGGTACGGCTGGCCCAGCGCGCCGTTGGAGGCAACCAGGGGCACGTTCACGTTCAGGCGGGCCATGGTCCGGCGCAGCACGGCCAGGTCCTTGCCCAGGCCGATGGCCGCGATGGCGTCCACGTTGGCGCGCTTCATGCGCGCCACCTGGGCCGTCATGTCCTGCGCGCCCTGGTTGTACGAATCGGTGGCCACCGGCTTGGCGCCGCCGTTCTTGGCGATGGAGGCGGCCAGGTAGTCGACGCCGGTCACGCCGTAGGCGGTGCTTTCGTGGATGATGCCCACGCGCTTGAACTGCTTGGCCAGGTACTCGCCCATGGCCACGGCCTCGATGTCGTTCTGCAGCGCGAACGAGAACACGTTCGGGCGCGGCTTCTCGCCGGTCTTCTCGCCCGGGTAGGTCACCACCGGCGTCTGCGCGATGGGGTTCATGTAGGGCCGGCCGTCGGCCTGGACCATGTCGATCACGGCCAGCGTGGGGCCGCTGCCGGCCGGGCCGATGATGCCGACGATGTCCTTGTTGTCGAGAATGGCGCGGATGTTCTGCACCGCGCGGTCGGGATTGAGCTGGTCGTCGAGCAGCATGGCGATCTCGATCTTCTTGCCATTGATGCCGCCCTTGGCGTTCCATTGCTCGACGGCAAGCTCGACGGCGCGCCGGTTGCCCTCGCCGAATTCGTTATACGGGCCGGTCAGGGCCGAGGTCATGCCGATCTTGATGGTATCGGCGGCCAGGGCGGCGCCCGAAGCCAGCACGGCGGCGGCGACCGCCAGGCAAGTCGTTGATTTCCTGTACCAAGACATATTGTCTCCTCCTAGAGAGTTTCGAACATCGTTGCGTCGTGCCCCGTGTCCCCGGGGCTTGTTTCCTGACCCGGTCAACGGGCGGTCTGGATCGTGCCGAAAGCGGCCAGCACATCGCCCAGGTCGGCGTGCGGCAAGGCCTGGGCAAATTTCTCGATATGGTCGTAGGCGGACGGCGCCACGCCGGTCTCTTCGCCGATGCGGCGCACCAGCGCCGACACGCCGGCCCTGTCGTAGCTGTATTCGGTGTGGTCCGTATGCATCTGCACCACCACGGGTTCGGCCCGTCCGTCCACGTCGGCCTCGATGCGGCAGGACAGCAGGCCCAGCGCCGGATCGGCCAGCGGCCGGATGCGGGGAATCAGGCCCAGCACGCCGGCGTCGTCGAACGCCGTCATGTGGGCGATGGTGGGCGCGCCGTGCAGCAGCGTGGTGGCCACGCAGAACTGGATGCTCATCAGCGTGCCCGACACGCTTTCGAAGGGGCCTTCCTTGTCCATGCCGGCGTAGCCGACCACCGTGGGGTTGAGGTGGATGCGCACCGCCCGGACGGCGTCGGCCTGCCCGCCCAGCTGCTCGCGCAGCGCCAGGCTGGCGCGCACCGGCGTCTGGTTGAGCGCGCAGACGGGATAGGGCTTGAAGGTGACTTTGAGTATGGACCAGTCCTTGCCCAGCTGGCCGGCGATGGCGTCGACGTCGCACTCGGTCCTGACGAAGGCGCGCACGAAGCCGCTGCGCCCCTCGAAGGCGCCGGCGGCCGATACCGAGCCGCTGGCGGCCAGCGTGGCGGCCGCCAGGCCGTTGCGCCCGGCCATGCCGACCTGGTAGCGCCACTCGTCGGTGCCGTCGCCGAACGACTGCAGGATGCCGCCGGCGAACGAGGCCGCGTTGGCCAGGGCGGCGGCGGTCCGGTCCTCCGGCAGGCGCCACAGGCGGGCGGCCGCGGCCGCCGCGGCGACGGTGCCGTACAGCGGCGAGGCGCGCAGGCCGGCGGCCGTGGTCAACGGCGAATAGGCGGCCTCCAGCGCGCCGCCCACTTCATAGCCGGCCACCAGCGCGGGCAGGAAATCCTCGATACGGCCTTCGCCGCGCTCGACCAGCGCGGTCAGCAAGGGCAGCAGGATGGCGCCGAAGTGCGCCACGCCGCAGGTGTCTTCCTGCGCACGGCCATGGAACAACGCCGCATTGGCCAGCGCCGCGCCGGCCACCGTGCTGCGGCGGCCGCTGCCCAGCAGCGTGGCGCCGTCCTCGCGCTCGCCGTCCATCGCCAGCACGGCGCGTTCGGCCACGCCGAAGAACGGCGTGGGATGGGAACCCAGCGCGATGCCGTAGCCATTGAGCACGCAGGCGCGCGCCTTGTCGAGCGCCGGCGCCGGGATGGTGTCGAGTTCGAGGTTCGCCGCAAACCGGGCGAATCGTTGTGCCAGGGTCATGGGATGTCTCCGTGTTCGGTGCGTTCGATGCGGCGGCATGGCGCCGCCTGCCCGTTGTCCTAACCGTTGTATTCGTCGCGCAGCACCCGCTTGAGCACCTTGCCCGACGGATTGCGCGGCAGTTCGGCCACCACCTTCAGTTCGCGCGGCACCTTGAAACTGGCCAGGCGCTGGCGGCAGTGGCGGTCGATCTCTTCCAGGGTCAGCGTCTGGCCGGGGTTGAGCACCACCACGGCGGTGATGCGCTCGCCCCATTTGTCGTCGTGCACGCCGATCACGGCCGCCTCGGCGATCTGCGGCAGCTCGTACAGCGCCGCCTCGACCTCGCTGGACGCCACGTTCTCGGCGCCGGTCAGGATCATGTCCTTGGTGCGGTCGGTGACGAACAGGAAGCCTTCCTCGTCCAGGTAGCCCACGTCGCCGCTGCGCAGCCAGTCGCCGTAGAACGCCTCGGCGGTCTTCTCCGGCGCGTTCCAGTAGCCCTTGGTGACCTTGGGGCCGCGCATGCAGATCTCGCCCTTCTGGTTGGCCGGCAGCCAGCCGCCCGCGCCGTCGGCAATGCGGATCTCCACGTGCGGCAGGGCGCGGCCGGTCGAGCCGATCTTCTCGATCTCGCGCCCGGCTTCCATCAGCGTGTCGCCGCTGCAGGTTTCCGTCATGCCGAACCCGTCGACGAAGCGGCCGCGCGTGAACACCCGCGTGAAATCGCGGATGCGCGACTCCGGCGTCTTCTCGCCGCCGGCGATGCACCAGGCGAAGGTATCCAGGTCGAAGCGGTCCGGATCCGGCACTGTCAGCACCCGGCTGAGCATGACCGGCGCCATCCAGCCGCAGGTCAGGCGATGGCGCTCGATCGAGGCCAGCACCGCTTCCGGGTCGAACTCGCGGTGCACGCACAGCGTCCCGCCCACCCACAGCACCGCGATGCCCGGCAGGTCGAACGCGCCGACGTGATACAGCGGCCCCACCACCAGCAGCTTCTCGCTGGCCGTCAGCCCCAGCGCGATCACATGGTCGATGGATTTCCAGTGGAGGTTGCCGTACGAGTGCATCACGCCCTTGGGCCGCGACGTGGTACCCGACGTATACATCAGGCGCACCAGGTCGGTTTCCGCCACGGCGGCCTGCGGCGGGATCTCCAGGCCGGGCTGGCCCAGCCGGCGCGAATCGGCCTGGGCCTGCGCGTCGATGACGATCTTGGGCGTCTCCAGCGCGACGATGGCGTCGAACTCCTCGTCCACCAGCAGCAGCTTGGCGCCGGCGTCGCCCAGGATATAGGCAGCCTCGGGCGCGGCCAGCCGGTAGTTGACCGGCAGGAACACCGCCCCCAGGTAGCTGGCGGCGAAGGCCAGCTCCAGGAAAGCCGCGCTGTTCTTCATGAACAGCGCCACCACGTCGTTCTGGCCGATGCCGCGCGCGTGCAGCATGGCTGCCGCCTGGAGAATGCGCTGGTGGAATTCGGCGTAGCCGATCTCCTGGTCGCGGTAGACGATGGCCGCCTTGTCGGGCGTGCGCCGGGCGTGGAAGGCAATCGAGGCGCTCAGATTGAACATGATGGGTGGTCTCCGTGGATGTGCGGATCGTTTGCGCGGGTGGCGGCCGGGGCCGGTCCCGCGTCGCGTTTCTGGGTGCTCAGTATGACTTGGGCATGCCAAGATCGTGTATGGCGATGTAGTTCAGGATCATCTCCTCGGACACCGGCGCGAACTTGAACAGGCGCGCGTCGCGCCACAGGCGTTCGACGTGGAATTCGCGTGCGTAGCCCATGCCGCCCATCGTCTGCATGCTGCGTTCGATGGCGTGGCTGGCCGCCTGCGATCCGATCAGCTTGGCGATGTTGGCCTCGGTGCCATAGGGCAGCCCCTGGTCGCACAGCGCCGCCGCCTTCAGGTTCATCAGGCGCGCGCACTGCAGCTCGGCATGCGACTGGGCCAGCGGAAACTGCAGGCCCTGGTACGAACTGATGGGCTTGCCGCCGAACACCTTGCGGTCGTTGGCGTACTGCACCGCCAGCCGCTTGGCCAGCCGGCCCGCGCCGATCAGGCTGGCCGTGGTGACGATGCGCTCGGTATTGAGCACGTCCAGCAGCTCGCGAAACCCCTTGTCCAGCGTACCCACCAGCTCGTGCGGCTCGATGCGCACGTTGTCGAAGAACACCGAGCAGGCGCTCAGGGTCTGGGTGCCGACCTTGTCAATGGCCGAATAGCTCAGCCCTTCGCGCTCGACGTCGATGATGAACATCGATATGCCGTCGCTGGGCCGCGCCCCCTCGGCCTGGCGCGAGGTGCGCGCCACCACCAGCATCTTCTGCGCGGCGTCCACCGCGGTGATCCAGATCTTGCGGCCGTTCAGGCGCCAGCCGCCGGCGGGCTCGGCCTCGGCATAGCTCTTCATGGCCAGCGTGTTGGTGCCGGCGTCCGGCTCGGTCAGCGCCATGCAGAAATTCATCTTGCCGCCGACCAGGGCCGGCAGCAGCTCGCGCTTCATTTGCTCGCTGCCGAACTTCGAGATGGGCACGCCGCCGAAGATGGGGTTGATCATGAACAGCTGGCCCAGGGTCGCGCCGCCGCCGCCGGCCGAGAGCTCCTCGACGATCAGGGCCAGGTCCAGCATGCCCAGGCCCGAACCGCCATGCTCCTGCGGCAGGGCCGCGCCGGCCAGGCCGGCGTCGCAGATGGCCTGCCAGCACTCCTGCGGAAACGCCTTCCTGCGGTCCAGGTCGTGCCAGTAATCCACACCGTAGTCCTCGCCGATGCGGCGCGCGGTCTCGACGATCAGCTTCTGCTCGTCCGAAAGCGAAAAATCCATGGAAACTATCCTTTGGTATGGGGTCGGTTGCGCAACAGCCGGTACGGGTCTTGCAGCAGGTCGATGACGTGATTGAGGAACGCCAGCGCGCTGGCGCCGTCGTGCAGCCGGTGGTCGGCGGCCAGCACCAGGCCCATCTCGCGCCGCAGCGCCGGGGCGCCCTGCTCGTCGGGCCGGAACAGCTCGCGTATGCTGCCCACGCCGAGAATGGCCGATTGCGGCGGGTTGATGATGGGCGCCATGTATGTCACGTTGAACATGCCGGCGTTGGAAATGGAAATCGCGCCCCCGCTCATGTCTTCGCGGGTGGCCTTGCCGGCGCGCACCCGGCCCAGCAGGGCGCCGGATTGCGCGGCGATGTCGTCCAGCGAGGCATGGTCCAGCCCGTGGAGCACCGGCGCCATCAGGCCGCGCTCGGTCGAGACCGCCACGCCCACGTCGATGCCCTGGAACTGGACGATGTGGTCGTCGTTCCAGATGCGGTTCTGGTGCGGCATGGCCGCCAGCGCGCGCGCCACCGCCGCGATGACGAAGTGGTTGAGCGTCAGCCGCGGCGCGTCGGCCTGCGCGTTCAGGCGCTGGCGCAGCGCCAGCAGCGCGCTGACCTCGGCCTCGGCCGAGAGGTAGAAATGCGGCACCTGCTTGGCCTGCGTCATGCGCCGGGCCATGGACTGCACCAGCGCGCTGGCCTCGATGCGCTGTTCGCCGGCGGCAGGCGCCAACGACGCGCGCGCGGCTGGCGCAGGCGAAGCCGCATCCCGCGGCGCAACCGGCAAGGCCGGCGGGGCCTGGCGCACGTCGGCGGCCTTGATGCGTCCGCCCGGCCCGGAACCGCTGACCTGCGCCAGGTCCAGGCCGGCTTCGCGCGCCAGGCGCCGCGCCAGCGGCGTGGCCACGACGCGCCCGCCGCGCGCGGGTTCGCGCGCCGCGGCCGGCGCGGCCTCGGCGGCCGGCTGCGGCGCCGGCGCCGGCGGCGCGTCGGCCAGGTCGTCCGCGCCCTGGCCGGGCCCGGTCCAGCGCGCCACCACGGTGCCCACCGGCACCGTCTCGCCGGCGGCGACCAGGATCTCGGCCAGCGTGCCGTCGGCCTGCGCGACAATCTCGTTGGCGACCTTGTCCGTCTCCACCACGAACAGCGAATCGCCCGCCTTGACCTCGGCGCCGCTGGTCACGCTCCACTCGATCAGCATGCCTTCGGTCATGGTCAGGCCCAGCTTGGGCATGAGCAGGTCGTTCAACTGGCTCATGGCCTACTGTCCGGTAAAGCGCGCGGCGCGCTTTTCGAGGAAGGCGCCGATGCCTTCGTGGGCGTCGCGGGTATCCAGCACCAGGCCGATCATGGCCTGCTCGTGCGCCAGCGCGTTGGCCAGCGGCATGTCGGCGCCGTCGCGCAGGGTGCGCTTGAGCAGCTTGAGCACCAGCGGCGACTTGGCGGCGATCTGCCCGGCCAGCGCCAGCGTTTCGGCCATCAGGTCGGCCGCCGGCACCGCGCGGTTGGCCAGGCCGATACGCACGGCGTCGGCGGCGCTGATGCGCCCGCCGGTGAACATCATTTCCTTGGCCTGGCACGGCGAGATCTGGCGGATGATGCGCTGCGTGCCGCCCGCGCCCGGGAACAGGCCCAGGTTCACCTCGGTCAGCGCGATGGCGGCGTTCTCGGCCACGATGCGCAGGTCCAGGCACAGCAGCAGCTCGGTGCCGCCGCCCAGCGCCCAGCCATTGACCGCGGCGATGGTGGGTTTGTCGCTGGTCTCGAAGCGGCGGAACACGCGATGGATGTCCTCGGCGAACTCCTGGTAGTGGGCCAGGCCCTGGCGCGAATTCAGGTCGACCAGGTCGCCGCCGGCCACGAACGACTTCTCGCCCGCGCCGGTCACGACGATGACGCGGCACTCGGGGTCGGCCTCCAGCGTGGTCAGCGCGCGCTCCAGTTCGAGCAGGGTCGGCGTGTCCAGCGCGTTGTGCAGCTTGGGACGGTTGATGGTAATGATGCCGACGTGGTCGCGGACTTCGGTGAGTATGCTTTGTTCGCTCATGGTGTCTCCAGTATTCAGGCGCACAGCTTGCGGGCTGCGGCGATGATGTCGGCCTCCTGCGGCTGGTATTGCGCTTCCAGCGACGGCGCGAAGGGCACCGGCACGAAAGGCGCGGCCACGCGGACGATGGGCGCATCCAGTTCGTCGAAACCGATGTCGGCCATGCGCGCGGCGATCTCCGCCCCCACGCCGAAAGCCTCCACGGCCTCGTGCACGATCAGCAGGCGGTGCGTGCGCTGGAGCGAAGCCAGCACGGCCGCCTCGTCCCAGGGCTGGATGCTGCGCAGGTCCAGCACCTCGGCCTCGATCCCGTCGCGCGCCAGCGCCTCGGCGGCGCGCTCCACCTTGTGCACCATGGCGCCGTAGCTCACCACGGTGAGGTCGCGGCCGGCGCGCGCGACGCGCGCCTGGCCCAGCGGAATCGGCCCGGCGTCGTCGGGCACTTCGCCCTTGGCGGCATACAGCGCCTTGTTCTCCACGAACACCACGGGGTCGGGATCGCGGATGGCGGACTTCAACAGGCCATAGGCGTCGGCCGGATTGCTCGGGCAGACCACCTTCAGGCCGGGAATGTGCGCGAACCAGGCCTCCAGGCACTGCGAATGCTGGGGCCCGGCGCTGATGCCGCCGCCGTGCGGGGTGCGCACCACCATGGGCACCGAGGCCTGCCCGCCGAACATGAAGCGCGCCTTGGCGGCCTGGTTGACCAGCGCGTCCATGGTCAGCGTCATGAAGTCCATGAACATGATTTCCAGCACCGGCTTCAGGCCCGACAGCGCGGCGCCGACCGCGGCGTTGGCCATGGTGGCCTCGGAGATCGGCGTGTCGCGGATGCGGTCGGGGCCGAACCTGTCGTGCAGCCCGCGCGTCACGCCGAACGGGCCGCCGGCCTCGGCGATGTCCTCGCCGAACAGGAAGACCATGGGATCCTCTTCCATGCACTCGGCCAGTGCGCGGTTGATGGCGTGGGCAAATCGGAGTTCAGCCATGTCAGCGAGCCTCGGCTTGGGTGTAGACATCGGCGCGGGCGGCTTCCCACGCCGGCGGGCGGCCCTTGCGGGCCCGCTCGACCGCCTGGTCGACCTGCGCCTGGACCGCGTCGCGTACTTTCTGGCGTTGCGCCTGGTTCACCCCCTTGCTGTCGAGCACCGCCTCGAAGCGGGCCACCGGATCGTGTTCGTCCAGGCCGGAGATCTCGTCGCTGTCGCGGTACTTCTGCGGGTCGCCCTCGTAGTGGCCGCGCCAGCGGTGGGTGATGCACTCGAGCACGCGCGGCCCCTTGCCGGCGCGGATGTCGGCCACGGCGGCCTGCGCCGCGTCCATGACCGCCAGCACATCGTTGCCGTCGACCTTGGCGTGCGGAATCGAAAAGGCCGCCGACAGCTTGTCCAGCGGCGCGACGAATTGCTTGTGGGTGGGCGAAAACTCGGCCCAGCCGTTGTTCTCGCACAGGAAGAGCAGCGGCAGCTGCCACAGCGCGGCCAGGTTCAGGCTTTCGTGCAGCACGCCTTCGGCCATCGCGCCGTCGCCGAAGAAGGCCACCGCCAGCGCATCGGTCTTGCGCACCTGGTGCGCCAGCGCGCTGCCCAGCGCGATGGGGATGCTGGCGCCGACGATGGCGTTGGCGCCCAGCATGCCGATCGACATGTTGGCCACGTGCATCGAGCCGCCCCGCCCCTTGCAGATGCCCTCTTCGCGCGCCATCAGCTCGAGGAAGAAATCGTCCATGTCGATGCCCTTGGCCAGCGCGTGGCCGTGGCCACGGTGCGTCGAGGCCACCGTGTCGTCGGGCCGCAGCACCATGCCCATCGCGGCCGCCACGGCCTCCTGGCCGACGCTCAGGTGGATGAAGCCCGGCACTTCGCCATCGGCGAACAAGCGTCCGAGCCGCAGCTCCACCAGTCGGATGCCCAGCATGCGCTGGTACGCATCGAGCAACTGTTCTTTATTGGCGCGTGCCACCTTGCCTCCCTTGTAACAATCGTGCCTGGCCTGGCCGCGAACGGCCTGGAACAGCGCCGTTCGTGGAGAAATTCACTTAGTCAGTTAATTAACTAACCAGACGGTTAGCAAAATAATAGAGAGGACACCTCGAAGCGTCAATCAAGGGTTTTTACCGAGATGCCGGGGCGAACGAGGCGAAGCCCACCCCGCAGGAACCAGGTGCCTGTGCCCGCACGGGGAGCGACACCGGCGGCCAGGGTGCCTGTCCCCGCGGGGACAGGCACCCGCATTCCCGGCGGGCACAGGCGCCCCCAAAAAAAAGCCGCGCAAGGCGCGGCAGGAGGAAAACGCAACGGAAAGGCGGCCGTCAGGCGTCGGCGCCGGCGCGACCGCCTGACAGGGCTCGGGTGATACGGCCGGCGCGTTCGCGCAGGTCCTGGCCCAGTCGTTCGAGCGCGTCGCCGGTGAACTGGGCGCTGAAGCCGACCGCGCTGATGGCCATCACCGGCTTGCCGAAGGCGTCCAGCACGGCGGCCGAGGCGGTGCTTACGCCCTTTACGTAGTGGCCGGCATCGGTCGCATAGCCGTTCTTCCTGGCTTCCTCCACGCCCGCCAGGTATTCGTCGAACGGCGGCTTGTCGTCCCAGCGCAAGGCGTCGAAGCGCTGTTCGAGCTGCTCGCGGTCCAGCCCGGCGTTGGCCGCCATGCAGCGGCCCAGGGCGGCGATGTACATGGGCAGGCGCTGGCCCACGCTCATGTGCACCCGCACCGAGCTGTCGTTGTCGGCGCGGTCCACCAGCACCACCCGCTCGTTGCTGGTGCGCTGCCACAGCGTCGCCGTGACGCGGTGCGCGCGCGCGATCTCTTCGAGGTGCGGATGGATCAGCCGCACGTAGGCGCCCTGTTCCAGCACGCCCTTGGCCAGTTCGACCAGGCCCAGGGCAATCGAATAGGTCTTGGTCGATTCGTCGAACGTGACCAGGCCCTCGTACACCAGGGTCTTGAGGAAGTTGTAGCAGGTGCTGGAATTGAGCTGGAGGTCGCGCGCCACGCGGGTAACGCCCACGCCCGCCGGCGCGGCGCTGAGGTAGCGCAGCACGCGCAGGCCGCCGACCAGCGCGCCTACCAGTTTTTCGGGGGGTTCAGCTGCCATTCTGAAGACAGAGAATTTCTCTCGCCAGGAAAGATGAAAGTGTGGCACATAGCGGCCTCGCGGTATACCCCGCCGCTCAGCCCGCGCGCCGTGCGCGCAGGCCCGCCAGGTAGCGCTGGATCGTCTCCCGCACCCCCGGAATGCGGAAGTTCTCGTGCATCAATGGCTCGAGCGCCCGCACCCTGGCCACCGTGGCATCGGGCGGCTCCATCGCCAGCCTGGCCTTGCGCGCGATGGCCAGGGCCGCGCGCCGTCCGGCGTAGTAGGCCAGGCGCCGCTCGGCCAGCGTCTCGAAACCGTCGAGCCCGAGCACGTCGGTCACCAGCCCCAGGTCGCGCGCCGCCGCCGCGTCCAGCGCCTGGCCGCTCAGGCACAGTTGGCGCGCGCGCGCCGCGCTGATCTTGGTTTCGAGCGCCGCCTGCACGATGACCGGATACATGCTGAATGCCATCTCCGGGCAGGCGAGGGACAAGTCCTGCGCGGCGATGACCAGATCGGTCATGGCCAGCAGTATGACGCCCGCCCCGGCCGCCTTGCCGCGCGCCACCGCCAGCAGCGGCAAGGGGCAGCGGGCCATGGCCGCCATCAGCTCGCGCAGCGCGGCGCCCTGCCGTTCCAGCGCCTGCTCGCCCAGGGCGAACTCCTCGATATCGCCGCCGGCGCAGAACAGCGTGGGCGCGGCGCTGCGCAGCACGAGCAGGTTCATGCCGTCGCGCGGCGCGCATTCGATGGCATGCCGGATGTCGTCCAGCATGGCGGCGCACAGGGCGTTGGCCTTGGCGGCGCGGTCCAGCACGATGGCGCGCACGCCCCCGGCATCCTCGACCCGCACGTGGTTCGCGGCGGCGCTCATGCGTATCGGCTCACGACGGCGTCCAGCACCCAGGCCCGGTCGCCGCGCACGGCCAAGGGATTGATCTCCACCTCCGCCAGGTCCGGCTGCGCCAGGAAGATCCGGCACAAATCGGCGATCTGGCTGGACAAGGCGGCCAGGTCCACCGCGCCGCGGCCGCGAAAGCCCTTGAACAGGCGCGCCGCGCGCAAGGATTCGAGCATGGCCTGGATGGCCCCGGCCGAAAGCGGCAGCAGCTGGCTGGCCACGTCGGCGTCCAGTTCGACCTCGACGCCACCGCGCCCCAGCGTCAGCGTGGCGCCGAAGCGCGGGTCGCGCCGCAGCCCCAGCAGCAGTTCGTGATCGAATGGCTGCATGGGTTCGACCAGCACCCCGCGAGCCTCGATGCCATGCGCCTGCGCGATGCCGGCCAGGCGGTGCACGGCTTCGCGCAGTTGGGCGTCGCTGCCAATGTTCAACACCACGCCGCCGATATCGCTCTTGTGCAGCAGGCTGGCGGCCTGCAGCTTGGCCACCACCGGATACGCCAGCGGCGCGGGCAGCCGGTCGGGCGCCGCTGCGCTCACGAGCATGCCGGCGGGCACGCCGGCCACGCCCAGCTCGCGCAGCAGCGCCTTGCCGTCGCATTCGGCCAGCGCCTCGACACGGGCACCGGGCGCGGCCGGCGGCGCGGCGGCCGGCAACGCCATGGCCAGGGCCGCCTCGCGCAACGCCCGCAGGCGCACCGCCGCGCCCACCGCGGCGACGGCCGGCGGAATATCGCGGAACACCGGGATGCGCGCCTGCTCCAGCGCGGCCACCGATTCTTCCTTGGCGCCGATCCAGATCACGATGATGGGCCGGTGGGTGCGCTGGCGCGCCTGCGCGATGGCGTCGGTGAACGCGCTGGCGATGCTGTGCATCAGGCCGACGAACAGCACGATGGCGTCGTTGCCGGGATCGCGGGCCACCGCCTCCAGCGCCCGGCCGATGCTGGCCGTGTCCTGCACGACGTTGCCGGTCAGGTCGAGCGGATTGGCGGCCTGCACGAACGAAGGCAGCACCGGCGCCAACGCGGCGGCGGTCGACCCGGCCAGCGGCGGCAGGGCCAGCCCGCGCCGCTCGGCCTCGTCGGCGATCAGCACGCCGGCCCCGCCGGAGACCGACATCACCGCAACGCGCCTGCCTTGCGGCACGCTGTCGAACAGGTATAGGCGCGCCGCGTCCATCATCTCGCCCAGCGAATCCACGCGCAGCGCGCCGTGCTGGCGCAGGCAGGCGTCATACAGGGCGTCGTCGCCGGCCAGCGCGCCGGTATGCGAGGCGGCCGCCGCGGCGCCAGCCTGCGAGCGGCCCGCCTTGATGGCGATGACCGGCTTGCCGGCTTCGGCCGCAACGCGCAGCGCGCGGCGAAACGCCGCCGTATCGCGGATGTCTTCGATATACAGGCCGATGACGCGCGTGTCGGCGTCGCCGGCCAGGTAGGCGATGGCCGCGGC
Source organism: Bordetella bronchiseptica (assembly GCF_900636925.1). NCBI lineage: Bacteria > Pseudomonadati > Pseudomonadota > Betaproteobacteria > Burkholderiales > Alcaligenaceae > Bordetella > Bordetella bronchiseptica. Next base: position 300,660 of record NZ_LR134326.1, on the reverse strand, counting down.
GGCGTCCATGTCGCATTCATTGCCGGTGGTGATCCACTTGCTGAACCCCAGTCCCGAGCGCAGGCAGATGTCCATCCAGTACGCGCCCAGCGCGCCGCTCTGGCTGACCAGCGCGAAACCGCCCGGACGGATGGGGGTTTCCTCCAGCGCGGTGGTGAAGGAAGCGATCAGCCCGGTCGCGCTGTTGGCCACGCCCAGGCAGTTGGGGCCGAGAATGGTCACGCCGTGGGCGCGCGCCAGCTCGCCCAGCCGGCGCTGCAGCGCGGCGCCGGCCTCGCCCGTCTCGGAAAAGCCCGAGGAAAACACCACGAAGGCCCGCACCCCGGCGGCAATGCCCTCGCGGATCACGCCCTCGACCAGCGCGGCGGGCGTGCCGACGATGGCCAGGTCCACCGGCTCGCCGATGGCCGCCAGCGACGGATAGCTTTTGACGCCCTGCACCTGGGCGCGGGTCGGATTGACGGGGAACAGTTTGCCGACGAACCCGCGCGACAGCATATAGGCCAGCGGCCGGCCGGCGATCTTGCCCGGGTCGGCGGAAGCGCCGACGATGGCCACGCTGCGCGCCTCCAGCACCGCCGCCGCGCGCGCCGCGCCCTCCCATTGCGGCGCCGCCACGCTGCGCTCGGCCATATCCAGATCCTGCGTCATGTCAGTTCGCCTTGATGCCTGCCACTTTGATCACTTCCGCCCAGCGCTTCATTTCGCTGTCCAGGAACGCGCTGAATGCCTGCGGCGTCGAGGCTACCGGAATCACGCCCTGGCTGAGCAGCCGCTTGCGCACGCCGGGGTCCTCGAACTCGGCGCGCACGGCGCCCTGCAGCTTCGCCACGATCTCCGGGGGCACGCCGGCCGGCGCGACCAGGCCCAGCCAGGTATTGCCGTTGAAGCCCGGCACGCCCGACTCGTTGAGCGTCGGGTAATCGGGATAGGCCGGCGAACGGCTCAGGCCGGTGGCGGCGATCAGCTTCAGCTTGCCGGCCTTGACGTAAGGCTCGGCCGACAGGGCGTCGACGAACATGGCCGACACCGAGCCGCCGATCACGTCGGTCAGCGCCTGCGCGCTGCCGCGATAAGGCACATGCACCAGCTTGATGCCGGCATCCTGCTGCAGCAGCTCGCCGGACAGATGGTTCGACTGCCCGACCCCGGCCGAGCCATAGGTCAGGGTGCCCGGCTTGGCCTTGGCCAGCGCGATGAATTCCTTCAGGTTGGACGCCGGCACCGACGGATTGACCACCAGGAAGTTGGTCAACTCGACCAATTGCGTGATGTTGGTAAAGTCGCGCTCCGTGTCGTAGGCCAGCTTGTCGTAGATGCTGGGGTTGATGCCATGGCTGGTGGCGATCGCCCCCAGCGTGTAACCGTCGCCCGGCATGCGCGCCACCGCGGCGGTGGCGATGGTGCCACCGCCGCCCGGCAGGTTCTTGGCCACGGCCGGCTGGCCCAGCCGTTCCAAGCCATGCGCGGCGGCGCGGGCAATGGTATCCAGGATGCCTCCGGCCGACGAGGCAACGATGATCTCGATGGGCTTGGAAGGATAGGCCTGCTGGGCGTATGCCTGCATGGGCGCCGCGGCCAGGGCGGCCAGCAGCGCGCCGGCCAGCCTGGCCGAGACGCGCGAAAAAGACGTTCCGATGTACACGTTGCCTCCTAGTTATTCTTTATAGAGAATATTTATCTGGATTGCGAATAAAGTCTAGGAGCGAGGAAAAGCCTTGTCAAGAAAAAAACTTGAGGCCGCCCCCGTTGACGCCTGCGCTGCCCGTCGTTAAGATATTTTTTACTGAGAACTAAATTCTCTATAAAGAATAACGACACGTACCGCCCGGCCTGTCCGGTTCGCCTGGCGAGCCCCGCGCCGCGGTGCATCCCAAAGGAGCAGATCCGTGAGCTTGAGCTTTGCCTTTTCCAGCGAACACGAAGCCGTACGGGACACCGTGCGGCGGCTCTGCCAGGAAGAGCTCGCCCCCCTGGTGTTCGAGGCCGAGGAGCAGGAGGCCTTTCCCCGGCGCGTATTCGAGCGCTGGGGCGAACTCGGCCTGCTGGGCGTGCGCTACCCGGAGGCCGACGGCGGCAGCGGCCTGGACAAGGTCAGCGACTGCATTGTGCGCGAAGAACTCAGTTATCTGTCGCAGGCATTCGCCTCGACCTGGTCGGCCCACACCCACCTTGGCATCTGGCCGATCTGGAAGGCCGGCACGCCGGCACAGAAGGCGCGCTTCCTGGCCCCCGCGCTGGCCGGCGGGAAGGTAGCCGGGTTCGGCCTGAGCGAACCGGACGGCGGCTCCAACGTGCGCGCCATGAAGACCCGCGCCGAACGCGTCGAGGGCGGTTGGCGCCTGCACGGCAGCAAGCTGTACATCACCAACGCGCCCTTCGCCGACTTCCTGCTGGTGGCCGCGCGCACCAGCGCGGCGCTCAAGCCGGAGTCGATCAGCCTGTTCATCGTCGAACTGCCCAACGCCGGCTTCGACATCGCCAAGCTGAAGAAGGAAGGCATACGCGCATCCGAAACCGCGCTGATCCATATCGACGATGCATTCGTGCCCGATGACTGCCTGCTGGGCGAAACCGAGGGCACCTACCCGCTGATCCTGGAATCGCTGAGCGAGAACCGGGTCGGCGTGGCGGCCAATGCGCTGGGCATGGCGCGCGCGGCGTTCGACGCGGCGGCCAGCTTCGCCAACGACCGCCTCGTCGCCGGCAAGCGCGTGGGCGAATACCAGGCCATCGCGCACAAGCTGGCCGACATGTCGGCGCAGATCGAGGCGGCGCGCTGGCTGGTCTATTACGGCGCCTGGCGCGTGGACCAGGGCACGCTGGACGCGGCCACGGCGGCGCGCGTCAAGCTGGTCGCCAGCGAGACCGCGGTGGCGGTCAGCGAGCAGGCCATCCGCATCTTCGGCGGCGCCGGCATCATGCGCGAGTATCCCGTCGGACGCATTCATCGCGACGCGCTGGTCTACGTCATCGGCGAGGGCACCAGCGAAATCCAGAAAAACATCATTGCACGCAGCCTGGGGTTCAAGCCATGAGCGACTACGTATTGCGCGAGCGCCGCGGCGCCACGTTCGTCATCACCCTCAACCGCCCCGAGCGGCGCAACGCCTTCGACCTGGAGGTGCGCCAGAGCCTGGCCGAGGCCATCTTCGAAGCGCGCGACGACGACGGCGTCAAGGCGGTGATCATCACCGGCACGCAGGGCGTGTTCTGCGCCGGCGGCGACCTCAAGTCGCTGTCGGACGGCAAGCGCCCGATCTACCAGGACCGCGACCGCATCCGCCGCCTGCACACCTGGTTCCACGAACTGGTCAACCTCGAAAAGCCCGTCATCGCCGCGGTGGACGGACCGGCCTTCGGCGCCGGGTTCAACCTGGCGCTGGCCTGCGACTTCATCCTGGGCACGCCGGCGGCGCGCTTTTGCGCGGTGTTCGGGCGGATCGGCCTGGTGCCCGACCTGGGCGGCTTCTTCCTGTTGCCGCGCATCGTCGGCCTGCAGCAGGCCAAGGAACTGGTGTTCACCGCGCGCGAGGTGGATGCCGACGAGGCGCGCGCGCTGGGCATCCTGTACCGCGTGGTGCCCGCGCCCAGCCTGCTGGACGAAGCGCTGGCGCTGGCGGCGCGCTTTCACAGCGCCTCGACCCTGGCGCTGGGCATGTCCAAGAACATCCTCAACCGCTCCTTCAACCTCGACCAGAACACCCTGGCCGAACTCGAATCCCACGCCCAGGCGCTGGCCATCCACAGCGAGTACCACGAGGCGGCGGTGGCGCGCTTCCTGGACAAGCAGCCGCTGCCGTTCAGCTGGCCCGGCGAAGGCAAGGACGGCCAGTCATGAGCATGAACGCCTTCATCACCGGCGCCAGCGACACCAGCGTCGGCGAGCTGCCGGGCTCGAGCTGCATGGGCCTGCACGCCGAGGCGGCATTCGGCGCCATCGCCGACGCCGGCCTGGAGCCGGGCGACATCGACGGGGTGCTGTGCGCCTATTCGTTCACCGAACCGCACCTGATGCTGGGTTCGGTGTTCTGCGAATACACCGGCATCCACCCCGGCTTCTGCACCGCCGTCCAGGCCGGCGGCGCCAGCGCCTGCATCATGATCATGCAGGCCGCCGCCCTGGTGGCCAGCGGCCAGTGCCGCCACGTGCTGGTGGTCACCGGCGACAACCGCCTGACCGGCCTGTCGCGCGATGGCGCGGTGGCGGCGCTGGCCGAAGTGGGCCATCCGCAGTTCGAACGCCCCTTCGGCATCAGCGTGCCGGCTTCGTATGCGCTGGTGGCCCAGCGCTACATGCACGAATACGGCGCCACCCCCGAACACCTGGCGGCCATCGCGGTCGAGCATCGCCGCCACGCCGGCCGCCATCCCAAGGCGCACAAGCGCGATCCGATCTCCATCGACGACGTGCTGAACTCGCGCGAGATCAGCACGCCGCTGCGCCTGCTCGACTGCTGCCTGATCTCCGATGGCGGCGCCGCGCTGGTGATCAGCAGCCGCGCGGCCAGCGCGGCCAGCAGCAAGCGGTCGGTCGAAATCCTGGGCGCCGGCCAGGGACACACCCACGAACACATCGTGGCCGCGCCCAGCCTGACCGATTTCGGCTGCAAGGCGTCGTCGGCGCGCGCCTTCGCCGCCGCGGGCGTCAGGCCCGCCGACATCGACGTGGCGCAGATCTACGACTCGTTCACCATCACGCTGCTGGTCGAGCTCGAATCCATCGGTTTCTTCGAGCGCGGCCAGGCCGGCCCGGCGGCCATGCAAGGCCAGCTCGGCCTGGGCGGCGCGCTGCCATGCAACACCCACGGCGGCCTGCTCTCGTATGGCCACTCGGGCGCGGCCGGCGGCATGTTCCACGCCGTCGAGGCCGTGCACCAGTTGCGCGGCCAGGCCGACCAGCGCCAGGTCGACGGCGCCCGCCTCGCCTTCGTGCACGGCGACGGCGGCATTCTTTCCGCGCATTGCTCGCTCGTCCTCGGAGCCGCCTGATATGGACAAACCGCCGATCACCCCCAATGCCGAAAGCCTGCCCTTCTGGCAGGGCTGCCGCGACCATCGCCTGCGCTACCAGCAATGCGCCAGCTGCGGCACGGTGCAGCGCATCCCGCGCGCCGTATGCACCCATTGCCACGGCCGCGCGCTGCAATGGCGCGATTCGGCCGGCCAAGGCGTGGTGCTCAGCCACACCACGGTGCGCCGCGCCCCCACGCCGGCCTTCAAGGCCGACACGCCCTATGCCATCGCCCTGGTGGACCTGGACGAAGGCTTCCGGCTGATGGTCAACGTGCGTGGCGGCGCCGGCGCGCCGCTGGCCATCGGCGCGCGGGTGCGCATCGTGTTCGAGGCGCGCGGCGATGGCGCCGTGCCGATTGCGGAGATGGAGACGCCATGACCCAGCTGTACACCTACGAAACCTTCACGCCCGGCACGGTGCTGGGCGAATGGGCGGAACCCCTGGACGCCCGGCTGGTGGCGACCTGGGAGCGCCTGTTCGGCGCCGAGGCGCGCGACCAGCCGGCCCGCCAGGTGGGCCTGACCGTGGCGCTGATGATCCGGGCCTACCTGAACGTGGTCACGCCGCGCCCGCCCGGCAACATCCACGCGCAGCAGATCCTGTCGATCGACGGCCTGCCCGGCGTCGGCGAGACGGTGCGCTCGCGCATCCGCTGCCTGGGCAAGGAGATCCGCCGCGAGCGCCGCTACCTGCAGCTGGAAGTCAGCGGGGTGGGCGAACGCGAACGCAACCTCTACACCGGGCGGATGAACCTGATCTGGGCCGCATGAGGAACACCATGACGCAACGCCTTGAAGAAGTCTCGATGCGGGTCACCCAGGCGGATATCGACATCTACGCCGAGCTGACCGACGATTTCAACCCCCTGCACGTCGATCCGGCGTTCGCGGCCACCACGCCCATGGGCGGCACCATCGCGCACGGCACCCTGTCGGTCAACCTGATCTGGCAGTCGCTGGCGCGCAGCCTCGGCGCCGCCGCGCTCGCGCGCATCGACCTGGACATCCGCTTTCTCAAGCCGCTGTTCGCCGGCGGCGCCATCACCGCCGGCGGACAGCCCGACGCGGCCGAGCCGGACCGCTACGAGGTCTGGGTCAAGGGCGCCGACGGCGCCACCCTGATCGCCGGCCATGCCCGCCTGGCGCCAATCACGGACTGAGGAACACTCTATGCAATTCACCCACGAGCACCGCGAGCTGGCGCGGACCACGCGGCGCATCATCGCCGAACACCTCGACCCCTATCTCGACGAATGGGAAGCGGCGCAGATGTTTCCCGCCCACCAGGTCATGAAGGCGCTGGGCTCGGCCGGCCTGCTGGGCATCGGCAAGCCCGCCGAATACGGCGGCATGGAACTGGATTTCAGCTACGAGATGGTGTTTGCCGAGACGCTGGGCGAAGTCCGCTCCAGCGGCCTGAGCTCGGCGATCGGCGTGCAAAGCACCATGTGCACGCCGGCGCTCGCGCGCCACGGCAGCGACGCGCTCAAGCGCGCGTACCTGGCGCCCACCATCGCCGGCGACCTGGTGGGCTGCATCGGCGTCAGCGAAGCCTCGGCCGGCTCGGACGTGTCGCAGATCAAGACCTGGGCGCGCCGCGACGGCGACGACTACGTGATCAACGGCTCGAAGATGTGGATCACCAACGGCGTACAGGGCGACTGGATCTGCCTGCTGTGCAACACCTCGCAGGAAGGCGGCCCGCACAAGAACAAGTCGCTCATCATCGTGCCGCTGGATACGCCCGGCGTCAGCGTCTCGCGCAAGCTGGACAAGCTGGTGCTGCGCGCTTCCGACACGGCCGAGCTGTTCTTCGACGACGTGCGCGTGCCCGTCTCCAACCGCATCGGCGCGGAGAACATGGGCTTCATCTACCAGATGGAGCAGTTCCAGGAAGAACGCATGTTCGTCGCCGCGCGCGGCATGCGCTCGATGGAGCGCGTCATCGAGGAGACCATCGCCTACGCCGGCCAGCGGCAGGTGTTCGGCGGCACCGTGCTGTCGAACCAGGTCGTCTATCACAAACTGGCGCAGATGCAGACCGAGATCGAGGCGCTGCGCTCGCTGCTGTACCGCGCCATCGGCCAGTACCTGGACGGGCAGGACATCACGCAACTGGCTTCCATGGCCAAGTATTGCGCGGGCAGGCTGTCGATGCGGATTCCCAACGAGTGCCTGCAGTTCTGGGGCGGACAAGGCGTGATGAACGAGAACTGGATCTCGCGCGCCTATCGCGACCTGCGGCAGACCGCCATCGGCGGCGGCGCCAACGAAATCATGCTGGAAGTCATTGCCAAGACCATGGGCATCCACCCGGGCAAGCGCGCCTGAGCGCCGCCCGACCCGGACACAACGAGGAGACACAATCATGCACGGCAAGAATGCACTACGGGCCCTGCTGGCGGGCCTGGCGCTGGCGCTGGGCGCCACGGCGGCCGGCGCCGCCCCCTATCCGGAACGGCCGGTGCGGCTGATCGCCCCCATCGCGGTGGGCGGGCTGACCGACACGCTGGCGCGCCTGGTGGCCAGCGGCCTGGCGGACAAGCTGGGCCAGCCGGTCGTCGTCGAGAACAAACCCGGCGCGGGCGGCATCATCGGCATGGAGGCGGCCGCGCAGGCCGCGCCGGACGGCTACACGCTGATCCTGGTCTACCAGGGCGTGGCGGCGGTCAACGCCAGCCTGTACAAGAACCTGCCGTACGACACCCGGCGCGACTTCGCGCCGGTCGCCGGGCTGGGCAATTTCCCGCTGGTGCTGGTCGCCAGCCCCGCCTCCGGCATCCAGTCGGTCGGGGCATTGCTCGAGCGCGCCGGCAAGCAGGCCAAGGCGCCCAGCTATGCGTCGGCCGGCAACGCGACCACCTCGCACCTGACCATGGAGCTGTTCAAGAACGCCTCGGGCCTGCAGGCCCTGCACGTGCCCTACAAGGGCGAAGGACCGGCCAACACCGACGTGGCCGGCGGGCAGGTGGACATCGCGTTCTCGTCGCTGGCTTCGGTGGCGCCGCTGGTCAAGTCCGGCCGGCTGGTGGCCCTGGGCATCAGCACGCCGGAGCGCTCGGCCGTGCTGCCGGACGTGCCCACCATCGCGCAGGCCGGCGTGGCGGATTTCGAGGCGGTGGGCTGGTACGGCCTGCTGGCGCCGGCCGGCACGCCGGCCGAGGTCGTCGCCAAGCTGTCCGACGCCGTGGCGGCCGTGCTCGACCAGCCGGCCATCCGCGCCAAGCTGGAAGCGCTGGGCGTGAACGCGCGGGCCACGCCCGCCGCCGACTTCGGCCGGCAGATCGACGCCGAAACGGAAAAATGGCGCGCGGTCATCCAGACCGCCGGCATCACCCTGGACTGAGGCCCCCATGCTCAACCACGCATTGGCGGGCATCACCGTACTGGACTTCAGCCAGGGCATCGCCGGCCCGCACGGCGCCTGCCTGCTGGGCGAGATGGGCGCCGAGGTCATCAAGATCGAACCGCCGGCCGGCGACTGGCTGCGCGGCCTGGGACACCGCCAGGGCGGCACCAGCGTGCTGTTCGGCTACTTCAACCGCGGCAAGGCGGGCGTCGCGCTCGACCTGAAGGACCCCGCGCAACGGCGCCAGGCGCTGGCGCTGATCGACAAGGCCGACGTGCTGATAGAAAGCAACCGGCCCGGCGTCATGGCCCGCCTGGGCCTGGGCTACGAACAGGCGCGCCAGCGCAATCCCGGCCTGGTGTACATCTCGGTCACCGGTTTCGGCCAGGACGGCCCGCACCGCGACCTGCCCGCCACCGACGCCGCCATGCAGGCCTACAGCGGGTTCTCGTTCGGCGCGGGCGACATGCGCGATCCGGTGCGCGTGCGCGTCTCGGTGGTCGACATCGTGACCGGCGTCTATGTCAGCAACGCCGCGCTGGCCGCGCTCATGGCGCGCCATGGCAACCAGGGGCAAGGGCAGTACATCGATCTCAGCCTCATGCACGGCATCAGCGCCGTGCAGGGCGCCAAGTACGCCGAGCACGCCGCCACCCGGGGCGTGATCAGCCGCGAGCTCTACGCGGCCATCGGCATCTATCCGACCCGCGACGGCCACATCGCGCTCAGCGCCATGCGCGACCAGCAGGTCACCGACTTCATCGGCCTGGCCGGCCGCGCCGACCTGCTGGCCGACCCGCGCTACGCCACGCAGCAGGCCCGCTACGACAACCAGGACGAACTGCGCGCGCTGATTGCCGCCGAACTGGCCAAACAGCCCACCGCGCACTGGATCGAGGCGGCGCGGCGCATCGACCTGATCTGCCAGCCGGTGCAGACCTACGACCAATTCCGTCAGGACCCGCAGGTCCGTACCTACGAACTCTTCCAGGACATGGACCTGGGCTATGACATGCCGCTGCCGGCGGTGCGCATGCCCGGCATGACCGCAACCCAGGCCAGCCTGCGCCCGCCGCCGCGCCTGGGCGCCGACACCGCGGCGGTGCTGCGGCGCCACGGCGCGAGCCCGCCCTCCGCCGACGCCACGCCCTAGGCGCGGCGCATCACGCGCCTGAGGGTCTCGATGAACGATTGCATCAGGTGCGAGGCCGGCTCCTCGCGCAGCCTGAGGAGGTACGCCGTCAACGGCGCCAGGTCCCGCACCGGCCGCATCACGAAGCCGGCCCCGGGCCAGCTGCGCGCCGAGAATTCGTCCACCAGCGCCACCCCGGCGCCGGCCTGGACCAGCGCGCAGGCATTCTGTGGCGACCCCACTTCGATCACCGGACGGGCCGCGACCGACTGCGCGTCGAACCATGCCTGCAGCTTCTGGCCGAACGCCGAGCCGCGCTCGTAGGCCACCAGCGGATACGGCGCCAGCGCCTCGGCGCCGACCGGCTCCCGGCCTGCCAGCGGATGGCCGGGCGGACAGATCAGCACCATCCGGGCCGCGCCGATTTCCTCCTGTTCGAGGTTGGGATGGCCGGCCGGCAGGATGGTCAGCGCCAGGTCCGCCTGGCGCTTGAGCAGGCGCTCGGTCAGCGGCGCCTGGGTCAGGTGATGAAAGCTGAGCTTGACCTGCGGATGCGCCTGGCGGTACTGGGCGATCGCGGCGGGGATGAGCATCTGGCCCAGGCTGGGACTGGCCACCAGGTTCAGGATGCCCTCCTGGTGCTCGAACAGGTCGCGCGCCATGTCGTTGACGCGCTGCACGCCGGCGTACACGGCCTCGACCTCGTGGAACAGCTTGCGCGCCTCCAGCGTGGCGTACAGCCGGCCGCGGATGCGCTCGAACAGCGCGAAGCCGATGCGCTGCTCCATGTGCGACAGCAGCCGGCTGACGGCCGGCTGCGACACGAACAGGAGCTCGGACGCGCCGCGGATCGAACCGGTGATCATGACGGCGCGGAACACTTCGATCTGGCGCAGGTTAAGTTTCATGGCGATGGGCCGGCCTGGTAGTGGAGGTTAAGGCCTGGCCGGCTTCCAGCCTGCCAGATCCAGTGATCGCGACGGAAAGTGGTTAACCCATTGTTAAGGGTGACCGTCGATTTGGCAATGGCCGCCATGCCGCGGACGGCCAATAATCCGGCCATGGACCGCCGCGCGTGCGCACCAGGCGCGGCTTCACTGCACAGGAGACAGCCATGCAAGCCAGCCACGGCGCGCGCATCGACGAACAGACCTCGGGCGTGTACGTCATCGCCGCCACACCCTTCGCCGACGACGGCGAGCTCGACCTCGCGAGCCTCGACAGCCTGACCGATTTCTACCTGGACAAGGACGTGGCCGGGCTGACCATCCTCGGCATGATGGGCGAAGCGTCCAAGCTGACCGAGGCCGAGACCGCCACCGTCATGACCCGCATCCTCAAGCGCGTGGACGGCCGGGTGCCGGTGGTGGTGGGTGTGAGCCATCCATCGAACCGCCATCTGGAACGCCTGGCGCGCCAGGCCATGGAGCTGGGCGCCGCGGGCGTCATGGTGGCGCCGGCGGCCGGGCGGCACACCGACGACCAGGTCTACGGCTACTACGCCACGGTGGCCGAACGCCTGGGCGCCGACATCCCCATCTGCCTGCAGGACTTCCCGCAATCGACCGGCGTGCATACCTCGGTGGCCGTCATCCACCGCCTGGTCGACGACTTCCCGCAGGTCGTCATGCTCAAGCACGAGGACTTCCCCGGCATGCGCAAGCTGAGCCAGGTGCGCGCCCGCAGCGAGGCCGAGGGCCGGCGCCGGATCAGCATCCTGGTGGGCAATGGCGGCCTGTTCCTGCCGCAGGAAATGCTGCGCGGCGCCGACGGCGCCATGACGGGCTTCGCCTATCCGGAAATGCTGGTGCAGGTGTGCCGGCTGTTCGCGGCGGGCAAGGCCGAGGCCGCCGAGGATTTGTTCAATCTCTACCTGCCGCTGCTGCGGCACGAGTTCCAGTACGGCATCGGCCTGGCCCTGCGCAAGGAGACGCTGCGCCGGCGCGGCGCCATCCGCAGCGCCTACGTGCGCCAGCCGGGGCCGGCGCTGGACGCGGTCGACCACGCCGAGCTGGGCCGGCTGATCGCGCGCCTGGAAGCGCAACTGGGACGGGCCGCCTAGGCCGACGCCCTCAGTAGCTCCCCGACAGTTTGTCGATGATGGACTGTCGGATATTGTCGATGTGGCGCATGGTCTCGGCCGAGGCGGCCTGGGCGTCGCCGCGCGCCAGCGCGTCTATCATGGCCATGTGTTCGCCGCAGACCGGCTCCATGCGGCGCTCCAGCCGCTTGAGCGAGAACATGCGGGTCTTCTGCCGCAGGTTGGCGATCATGCTGGCCATCAGCTCGTTGCCGCAGTATTCGGAAATCAGGCCGTGCAGCTCGGCGTCCAGGATCTGGTGCAGCGGGTCGGCCGAGTCGTCCTGCAGCATCAGCGCCTCGATGCGCGCCCGCAGGTCCGCCAGCTGGGCCATCGGCACCTTGCCGGCCGCCCGCCCGGCCGCGTCGCCCTCCAGCAGGCGACGTATATAGAGGGTTTCCATCAGCTCCGGCAAGGTCACCTGGCGCACGAACAGCCGGTTGTTCGACTTGCGCTCCAGCATCTGCTCGCCTTCCAGGCGGTGCATGGCCTCGCGCAACGGCGTGCGCGACACCCCCAGGCGCTGGGCCAGGGCCCGCTCCTGCACTTGCTCTCCCTGCTTCAGCTCGCGCGACAGGATCAGGTCGACCAGGGCGTCGTAGGCCTGGTTGGCCAGCCCGCGCCCGCCGCTTTCGGTCTCCTGCCCGGATGTTTCGATGGGTTGTCCCATGTTCATGAATTCTGTTTTTGCCTGTTCGAAAGGTGCAGTTTGGCACAGGTTCATCGCGCCGATTCGCCGCGCGGCACTATTCCACCCCCGGTTTTCGACGTCAATCAGCGCGCGTTTTCCCTATGGTCGATCGTGTGTATATTAGTGGTATACCTTATGTACGCATTCTAACCAAAACGCCAGAATGGCGTTTCCCATCCTGGATTTCCCCTTGAACCCGATGTCCCGCGCCGACCTAGATACCCGTCTTTCCGACCGCCTCGCCGCTTCCCGCCCCTCCGCCACCGGAGCGGTCAGCGAACTGGCCCGCCGCCTGGCGGCCGAGGGCCGCTCCGTCATCAGCCTCAGCGAGGGCGAGCTGGACTTCGACACGCCCGCCCACATCCAGCAAGCGGCCATCGACGCCATCAAAGGGGGGCAGACCCGCTACACCAGCGTGGGCGGCACGCCGGCCCTGAAGGCGGCCATCGCGCGCAAGTTCGCCCGCGACCACCAGCTCGACTACGCGCCGGCCGAACTCATCGCCGCCACCGGCGCCAAGCAGATCCTCTTCAACGCCCTGCTGGCCACCATCGACCCGGGCGACGAGGCGCTGGTGGTGGCGCCGTTCTGGGTGTCCTATACGGAAATGGCGCGCATCGCCGGCGGCACGCCGGTCGTGATCACCCCCGACGCCGCCAACCAGTTCAAGCTGACGCCCGAACTGCTGGCCGCCCACATCACGCCGCGCACGCGCTGGCTCATCCTCAACGGGCCGTGCAATCCATCCGGCGCGCTGTACAGCCGCGAGGAGCTGGCAGCCCTGGCCGAGGTGGTGCGCCAGCATCCGCGCCTGCTGGTCATGTCGGACGACATCTATGAACAACTGGTGTACGAGGGCAAGTTCACCTCCTTCGTCGAAGCGGCGCCGGACATGCGCGAGCGCACGCTGACCATCAACGGCGTATCCAAGACCTACGCCATGACCGGCTGGCGCCTGGGCTACGCCGGCGGGCCGGCGTGGCTGATCAAGGCGCTGGAACTGCTGCAGTCGCAAAGCACCAGCAATCCCAGCTCGATCAGCCAGGCGGCCGCCGCCGCCGCGCTCGACGGCCCGCAGGATTTCCTCCAGGACTGGCGCGCCAGCCTGAGCAGCCGCCGCGACATGGCGCTGTCGGTGCTGCGCGACGCCGCGCCGGCGATGACATTCACCCGCCCGCCGGCGGCCTTCTATCTGTTCGCCGATTGCAGCCAAGCCATCGGCATGCGCACGCCCAAGGGCGAGCGCATCGGCGACGATGCCGATTTCGCGCGCTACCTGCTCGAAGAAGCGGGCGTGGCGGCGGTGCCGGGCAGCGCCTTCGGGCTGGCCCCTTATCTGCGCCTGACGTTCTGCGTGGCCGAGGCGCGCCTGCGGCAGGCCTGCGAGCGCATCGTCGCGGCCTGCGCCCGACTGGCCCGTCCGGCATGACTGCCGCCACCGCACCGCGCTCGGCCCGGATCGAACCGGTGGGCGACCGCTGCGTGCTGATCCGCCTGGGCGAGGGCGTGGACGCCGGCATCAGCCGTACCGTGCACGCGGTCACGGCCCTGCTCAACGCCCATCGGCCGGCGTCCGTGGTCGAAGTCGTGCCCGCCTTCAACAGCGTGGCGGTGCACTACCGCCCGACGGCCTACCCGCGCCAGCACGGACTGCCCAGCGAGCAACTGACGCGCGAGCTGCAGGACCTGCTGCGGCAGGACCTCCCCGAGCTCGAGGGCGAGGGCCGCGTGGTCGAGATTCCCGCCTGCTACGGCGGCGAGTTCGGGCCCGACCTGCAAGACGTGGCGCGCCAGTGCGGCCTGGGCGTGGAGGAAACCATCGCCCTGCACAGCGGCGCGCCGCTGACGCTCTACGCCTTTTTCTTCTCGCCCGGCAATCCCTTCGCCGGGCCGCTGGACCCGCGCCTGAACGTCAAGCGCCGCAGCTCTCCGCGCACGCGGGTCGAGGCGGGTTCGGTCGCCATCGCCAACGGCCTGACGTCGATTTACCAAAGCGCCTCGCCCGGCGGCTGGAACGTGATCGCGCGCACTCCCTGGAACCTGTTCGACGTGCGCCAGCAGCCGCCCACCCGCCTGCGCCTGGGCGACCAATTGCGCTTTCGGCCCATTACGCCGGAAGAATTCCACGACCTGCTGGAGCCGCGCCCATGAATACGATGGCCGTGCAACGCCCCGGCATGCTCAGCACGCTGCAGGACACCGGACGCTACGGACACCAGCAATACGGCGTGTCGGTCAACGGCCCGATGGACGAGTGGTCGCACCGCGTGGCCAACGCGCTGGTGGGCAACCCGGAGGACGCCGCCGTCCTGGAATGCACGCTGAACGGACCGCGCCTGGCGTTCGCCGAGCACACGCTGATCGCCCTGTGCGGCGCCCGCATGCGCGTGACCGCCGACGGCCAGCCGGTGCCGTACGACCGCGCGGTGCTGTTGCGCCGGGGCGTGGTGCTGGACGTGGGCGAGCGCATCGCCGGCGCGCGCCTGTACATCGCCGTGCGCGGCGGCCTGGCGCCCGAGCCCGTGCTGGGCAGCCGCAGCACCAATATCCGCGCCGGCTTCGGCGGCCATGCCGGACGCGCCCTGCGGCGCGGCGACCGCGTGCCGGTGGGCGCCCAGGCGCGCGGCGAGCCGCTGCTGCCCATCGAGCGCCTGATGGTGCAAAGCGCACTGCCCATGCTGCAGGCCCGCGCCGTCGACGTCGCGCCGCCGGCGCCGCACGCCGGCCTGCTGCGCGTCGTGGCCGGACCGCACTGGCCGGCGTTCACCGAGCAGGCGCACGAGCATCTCGCGCGCCAGGCCTACGAGGTCACGCCGCAGTCCGACCGCATGGGCCTGCGCCTGCGCGGCCCCGCGCTGGAACTGGCCCAGCCGCTGGAGCTGGTGTCCGAGGCCACCGCCTTCGGCACCGTGCAGGTGCCGCCCGACGGCCAGCCCATCGTGCTCATGGCCGACCGCCAAAGCGCCGGCGGCTATCCCAAGATCGCCTACGTCGCCAGCGCGGACCTGCCGGCGCTGGCGCAGGCCATGCCGGGCGAGGCGCTGCGCTTTGCCCTCGTCACGCAAGCCGAGGCCGAACACGCCTGGCTCGATTCCGAAGACCGGCTGGAGGCGATCCGCGCGCAGGCCGCGCGGGCGCTGCGGCCCTGACCACCATCCGACAGCCTCATCCGCCTGGAGAACGCGACATGCCTTCCATCGATATCAACTGTGACATGGGCGAGAGCTTCGGCCCGTGGGTCATGGGGCAGGACACCGAGCTGATGCCCCACATCACGGCCGCCAACATCGCCTGCGGCTTTCATGCCGGCGACCCCGACGTCATGCTGGCCACCGTGCGCGCGGCCATCGCCGCCGATGTGGCGATCGGCGCCCACCCCGGCCTGCCGGACCTGCAGGGGTTCGGCCGCCGCGTGATGGCGGTCACGCCCGACGAGGTCTACGCCCTCACCGTGTACCAGGTCGGCGCGCTGCAGGCCATGGCGCGCTCGCAAGGCGGCCGCCTGCATCACGTCAAGACGCACGGCGCGCTCTACACCCTGACCGCGCGCGACCCGGCGCTGGCCGACGCGGTCGCGCGCGCCGTGGCCGACGTGGACCCCGCGCTGCCCATCTACGTCGCCAATGCCGCGATCGCGCAGGCCACGCGCGAGCGCGGCCTGCGCGCCGTGTACGAAGTCTATGCCGACCGTTCGTACCAGGACGACGGCACGCTGACGCCGCGCTCGCAGCCCCACGCCATGATCGAAGACGTCGACCAGGCCATCGCCCAGGTCAAGCGCATGGTCAAGGAAGGCGTGGTGCGCGCCCTGTCGGGCAAGGACGTACCCATTACCGCCGACACGCTCTGCATCCATGGCGACCAGCCCGGCGCCGCGCTGTTCGCGCGCCGCATCCGCGCCGCCCTGGAGGCCGAGGGCATAGAAATCCGCACAGTCTGACCCAGCCGTTTTTAGACAAGAAAGCCGTCCCGCTGCTCAACGCTACTCTCAAGGAGTGACTTGCATGCTCTCTGCTACGCCTTCCGCCACCACGGCCTCCTGCCGTCGCCGCGGCCGCCTGTCCACCCTCGCGCTCGCCGCCGTGCTGGCGATCGCGGGGTCCTCGACCGCCCTCGCCCAGACCCGCGGCGGCACGCTGCGCGCCATCGTGCAGCCCGAGCCCCCCACGCTGATGCTGGGCCTGAACCAGCAGATCCCCACCCAGTACGTGGCCGGCAAGATCTATGAAAGCCTGCTGACCTGGACCACCGACCTCAAGCCGCAACCCGGCCTGGCGCGCGCCTGGAAGGTCTCGGACGACGGCAAGACCTATACCTTCGACCTGCAGCAGGGCGTGACCTGGCACGACGGCAAGCCGTTCGGCGCCGACGACGTCGTGTTCAGCATCGACAAGTTCCTGCGCGCGGTGCACCCGCGCGCCCGCGTCATCATCGACCAGTTCGTCGACACCGTCACGGCCACCGCGCCCGACCAGGTGCAGATCACGCTGAAGTCGCCCTTCCCGCCGTTCCTGAAGGCCTTCGTCAGCGACAACATGCCCATCGTCCCCAAGCACCTGTACGAAGGCACGGACTACGCCAGCAACCCGGCCAACCAGAAGCCGATCGGCACCGGCCCCTTCATGTTCAAGGAATGGCGCCGCGGCTCGGTCATCGAACTGGAGCGCAACCCCAACTACTGGCAGGAAGGCAAGCCCTACCTGGACCGCATCGTCTTCAGCGTGATCCCCGATTCGGCGTCGCGCGCCGTGGCGTTCGAACGCGGCGACGTGCAGGTGCTGCGCAGCGGCGACGTCGACAGCGTCGACGTCAAGCGCCTGAAGGCCCTGCCCAACGTGGACTACACCACCAGCGGCTGGGAGATCTTCTCGCAGCAGGCATACCTGCAGATGAACCAGCGCAAGCCGCCGTTCGACAACGTCAAGGTGCGCCAGGCGGTGATGCACGCGCTGAACCGCAAGTTCATCGTCGACAACATCTTCTTCGGCCTGGGCAAGGTCGCCACCGGCCCGATCTCGTCGAGCACGCCCTTCTACAGCGCCGACGTGCCGAAGTACGACTATGACCTGAAGAAGGCGCGCGCGCTGATCAAGGAATCCGGCGTCGACCTGTCCAAGACGCCGGTCAAGATCCTGGCCTATCCGTACGGCGCCACCTGGGACCGCCTGGGCGAGTACACCAAGCAGGCCCTGCAGCAGATCGGCTTCAACGTCGAGATGGACGCCGCCGACGCCGGCACCTGGTCCAAGCGCGTCTCCGACGCCGAGTTCGACCTGACCTTCAGCTTCACGTCTCAGTACGGCGACCCGGCGCTGGGCGTGTCGCGCTTGTATGTGACGCGCAACATCGTCAAGGGCTCGGCCTTCGTCAACAACCAGGGCTACAAGAACGCCGCAGCCGACGCGCTGTGGGACGAGGCGGCCACCGCCACGTCCGACGAGCAGCGCGCCGCGGCCTACGCCAAGCTGCAGAAGATCCTGGTCGACGAGGTGGCCAACGGCTACCTGTTCGAGATAGAGAACCCCACGCTGTCCCGATCCAACGTGCACAACCTGGTGACCACGGCCATCGGCCTGAACGACACCTTCGCCAACGTCTACATCGATAAGTAAGACGCATGCCGCCGGGGCCCGCCCCGGCGGCGGCCCCGCCTTGTCCCGCTTTGGAGCCGACTCTTTGAAGACCCTGTCGTATTTTGCCTCGCGGCTGAGTAAAGCCGTGCTCGTCGTGCTCGGCGTCGTAATCCTGAATTTCCTGTTGATCCGCATGGCGCCGGGCGATCCCGCCGCCGTGCTGGCCGGCGAGGCGGGCTCTTCCGACCCCGCCTACGTGGAGCAGTTGCGGCGCGAGTTCGGCCTGGACCAGCCCGTCTACGTGCAGCTGGGCACCTACCTGAAAGGCATCGTCCAGCTCGACCTGGGCTATTCGTACCGCGAACGCCTGCCCGTGCTGGACCTGATCCTGGACCGTCTGCCCGCCACCTTGCTGCTGATGGTGTGCGCCTTCATCTTCTCCGTCACGCTGGGCATATTGACCGGCGTGATCGCCGCGCGCGCCCGCTACGAGGGCAAGCGAAAATGGCTGGACAGCGCCATCATGAGCGGCGCGCTATTGATCTACGCCACGCCGCAATTCTGGCTGGCGCTGCTGGCGGTCATCTTCTTCTCGCTGACCCTGGGGTGGCTGCCGCCCTTCGGCATGGAAACCGTGGCCTCGACGCTTACCGGCTGGGCGCGGGTCGGCGACATCGCCCTGCACCTGATCCTGCCCACCGTGTCGCTGGGGTGTTTCTTCATGGCGATCTACGCCCGGCTGACACGCGCCTCGATGCTGGAAGTGCTGGGCATGGACTTCATCAAGACCGCGCGCGCCAAGGGCGTGCCGGTGCCGCAGATCATCCGCCGCCACGCGCTGCGCAACGCGCTGCTGCCGGTCATCACCTTCGCCGGCATCCAGCTCGGCCAGATGGCGGGCGGCGCGGTGCTCACCGAAACGGTGTTCGGCTGGCCCGGCATCGGCCGGCTGATGTTCGACGCCCTGGTGCAACGCGACTACCAGCTGCTGCTGGGCGTGTTCCTGATCACCTCGACCATGGTGGTGGTCTTCAACCTGATCACCGACCTGATCTACCGATTCATCGACCCCCGCATCCAGGGAAGCTGATCCATGAAAGCCTTTTTGAAAAGATTCTGCGCCAACCGCGGCGCGGCGGCCGGCCTCGCCGTCCTGCTGGCCGTGATCGTGGTCGGCGCGCTGGCGCCTCTGCTGTACGAAGAGTCCCCATGGATGATGGTGGGCCCGCCGCTGCTGGCGCCGTTCACCGACCCCGCCTTCCCGCTGGGCACCGACATGCTGGGCCGCGACATCGCCGCCGGCCTGATCTACGGCGCGCGCGTCTCGCTGCTGATCGGCGTGATATCCACCGCCGTGGCCGTGTTCATCGGCATCCTGGTGGGCGCGCTCAGCGGCTACTTCGGCGGCCGGCTGGACGATTTCCTGATGCGCATGACGGAGTTCTTCCAGACCATTCCGCAACTGGCCATGGCCATGGTGCTGGTGGCGATCTTCAAGCCCAACCTGGTTTCCATCGTCGGCGCCATCGCCATGGTGTCGTGGCCGCCGGTGGCGCGCCTGGTGCGCTCGGAGTTCATGACGCTGCGCACCCGCGAGTTCGTGCAGGCCGCGGTGGTCATCGGCCAGCGCCCCGGCCGCATCATCCTCACGCAGATCCTGCCCAACGCCGCCTCGCCCATCATCGTCACGGCCTCGCTGATGACCGCCACCTCGATCCTGACCGAGTCGGCGCTGTCCTTCCTGGGGCTGGGCGACCGCAACCTGATGAGCTGGGGCTTCATGATCGGCGCGGCCCGCACGATGCTGCGCGAAGCGCCCATGATGAGCATGTGGCCGGGGCTGGCGATCATGCTGACCGTGCTGGCCATCAACCTGATCGGCGAGGGCCTGAACGACGCCCTCAACCCGCAACTTCGCAAGCGTGGAGCATGATTCCGTGACAGCTACCCATCCAGCCTCGTCCGCCGCGCCGCTGCTTTCCATCCAGGACCTCAGCATCGCGCTGCCCGCCGGCGGCGACCGCCCGTACGCGGTCCGCAATATCTCGTTCGACATCAACGCGGGAGAAATCCTCTGCATCGTCGGCGAATCCGGCTCGGGCAAATCCATGAGCGCCAACGCCATCATGGGCCTGCTGCCGCACTACCTGCGCCCCGAGGGCGGACGCATCCTGTTCGACAACCGCGACCTGCTCTCGCTGGACGAATCCACGCTGCGCGGCATGCGCGGGCGCGAAATGGCCATGATCTTCCAGGAACCGCTGTCGGCGCTGAACCCGCTGCTGACCGTCGGCGAGCAGATCGAGGAAGTCATGCGCGTGCACAACGCCTATCCGGAACAGGAGCGCGCGCAGCGCGTGCTCGACGTGCTGGAGTTCGTCGGCCTGCCCGAGCCCCGGCTGATCCGGCACGCCTGGCCTTTCCGCCTGTCCGGCGGCCAGCGCCAGCGCGTCATGATCGCCATGGCGCTGGTGCTCGAACCCCGGCTGCTGATCGCCGACGAGCCCACCACCGCGCTGGACGTCACGACCCAGGCGCAGATCCTCGAACTGATCGCCCGCATCCAGCGCCAGAAAGGCATGGGCGTGATGTTCGTCACCCACGACTTCGGCGTGGTGGCCGAAATCGCCGACCGCGTGGCGGTGATGGAAAAAGGCATCCTGGTCGAGGAAGGCACGGCCGACCAGGTGCTCAACCGGCCGCGCCATCCGTACACGCAGCGGCTGATCGCCGCGGTGCCCACCCAGCGCACCGGCGGCGACGCAAGCCCGGCCGCGGCGTTCAGCCCGGTGCTGCATGTGCGCAACCTGAAGAAGACCTACGCCGCCGCCGGCGGGCTGTTCCACAAGAAGCGCGTCGTGCACGCCGTCAATGACGTCAGCTTCACCGTGGGACGCGGCCAGACGGTCGGCATCGTGGGCGAATCGGGTTCGGGCAAATCCACCATCGGCAAGTGCCTGCTCAAGCTGATCGACATCGACGGCGGCCAGATGCTGTTCGAAGGCAAGGACATCGCGCCCCTGACCGAGGCGCAGTTCCGGCCGCAGCGGCGCAAGATCCAGATGATCTTCCAGGATCCGTTCGCCTCGCTCAACCCGCGCCACACGGTGGGCCGCATCCTGTGCGACGGCCCCATGGCGGGCGGCGCGCCGCGCCAGCAGGCCGAAAAGCGCGCGCGCGAATTGCTCAGGCTGGTCGAGCTGGATCCGTCCGCCTTCGACCGCTATCCGGGCGAATTCTCCGGCGGCCAGCGCCAGCGCATCGGCATCGCGCGCGCGCTCGCCATGGACCCGCAGCTGATCGTGGCCGACGAATCGGTCTCGGCCCTGGACGTATCGGTGCAGGCCCAGGTACTCAAGCTGCTGCGCGAGGTCCAGCAGCGCCTGCAGCTGGCGCTCATCTTCATCACGCACGACCTGCGCGTGGCCTCGCAGATCTGCGACCACCTGCTGGTCATGCATCGCGGCAAGGTGGTCGAGCAGGGGCCGCCCACGCAGATCTTCGACGACCCGCAGGACCCCTACACGCGCCAGCTGATCGCCGCCATGCCCGGGCGCGACTGGGATCCCGCGGCCGCCGCGCTCGCGCAGGCCGCCGACGAACCCGCCCTGTACCCACAGCCATGCTGATCGAACCCGATATCGCCCTGGCCGAGACGCTGTTCGCGCGCCTGCGCGCGCAAGGCAGCGATGGCGTCGGCATCACGCGCGACACCTATGGCGCCGGCGAGCAGCGCGCCCACGACCTGATCGCCGCCACCGCGCGCGAGCTGGGCCTGGAGGTCGCGCGCGACGCCGCGCTCAACCTGTATGTCACCCTGCCTGGCGAGCGCCGCGACGAGCCCGTCGTCATGACCGGCTCGCACCTGGACTCGGTGCCGCGCGGCGGCAACTACGACGGCGCCGCCGGCGTGGTGGCCGGCATGGCCGTGCTGGCCGGCTGGGCGCGCGCCGGCGCGCGGCCCCGCCGCGACGTGGTGGTGATGGGCATCCGGGCCGAGGAAAGCGCCTGGTTTCCGGTCTCGTACGTCGGCAGCAAGGCGGCCTTCGGCCTGCTCGACGCCCAGGCCCTGGAGAGCCGGCGCGCCGATACGCAGCGCACCCTGGCCGAGCACATCGCCGAACACGGCGGACATCCCGGCCAGGTGGCCGGCGGCCAGGCCTGGCTGCGCGCGCAGGCCATCGACAGCTTCCTCGAGTTGCATATCGAGCAGGGGCCCGTGCTGATCGAGGGCGGCCACGCGCTGGGCATCGTGACCGGCATCTGCGGCAGCCGGCGCTATCGGCACGCGCGCGTGGCCGGCCGCTACGCGCACTCGGGCGCCACGCCGCGCGCCCACCGCCAGGACGCCGTGGTGGCGCTGGCGGCGCTCATCGACCGCCTGCAGCAGGCTTGGCGCCAGATGGAGGCCGACGGCCACGAACTGACCCTGACCTTCGGCCAGGTCTATACCGACGCCCGGCAGGCCGACTTCAGCAAAGTGCCCGGCCTGGCCAGCTTCTCGGTCGATATCCGTTCGCGCAGCGTCGAGACCCTGCGCCGCATGGACGAACACATCCAGGAAACCGCCCGCGCGATCGAGCACAGCCACGGCGTGCGCTTCGACTGGGGGCCGGTCTCCGGCAGCCAGGCCGCCGTCATGGATGCGCCGCTGCGCCAGGCCCTGGACGAGGCGGCGCGCGCCATCGGCGTCGCGCCGCGCGAACTGCCCAGCGGCGCCGGCCACGACTCGGCCACGTTCGCCAACCAGGGCATTCCCACCGCCATGCTGTTCGTGCGCAACGCGCACGGCAGCCACAACCCCGAAGAGGCCATGGACATGGCCGATTTCGCCGCCGGCACGCGCACGCTGGGCCGCGTACTCGCCGCCCGCGCCGGGCTGGCCGGCGCGCCCGCCGATGCCCGCGGCAGCACAGGAGATTCCCCTTCATGCCAACCTGCGTAATCGCCCAACCCGTACACCCGGTAGGGCCGCAACTGCTGCGCGCCGCGGGCATCACCGTGATCGAGCCGGCGGGCCCCGGCCTGGATGCCCTGCGCCAGGTCATCGCCGGCGCCGACGCGGTGCTGGTGCGCGACCAGCTGCCGGCCGAGCTGATCGACATGGCGCCGCGGCTGTGCGTGATCGCCAACCATGGCACCGGCACCGACAAGATCGCCGTGGCGCATGCCGACGCGCTGGGCATCCCGGTGGTCTATACGCCGCAGGCCAACGTGCGCTCGGTGGCCGAGCACGCGCTCATGCTGATGCTGGTGACCGCGCGCCAGGCCGTGCAGGCCGACGCCGCCACCCGCAAGGGCCACTGGGGCTTCAAGTACGAACAGCCCATGTACTCGCTATACGGCAAGACCCTGGGCGTCATCGGCCTGGGCCGCACCGGCCGCCTGCTGTGCGAGATGGCCGCGCCGGCCCTGAACATGCAGGCGCTGGTCTGGTCGCCCAGCCTGCCGGCCGGCGAAGCGCTGCCGCCCGGCGCGCGGCGCGTCGACACCTTGCAGGAACTGCTGCGCGAAGCCGACGTGGTGTCGCTGCACCGCCCGCTGCGCCCGGACACGCGCCACACGCTGGATGCCGCCACCCTGGCCTGCATGAAGCCCGGCGCCATCGTCATCAATACCTCGCGCGGCGGCCTCATCGACGAGGCGGCCCTGGCCGATGCGCTGCGCGAGGGCCGCCTGGCCGGCGCCGGCCTGGACGTCTTCGAGACCGAGCCGCTGCCGGCCGGCTCGCGGGTGGCCGGCCTGCCCAACGCGGTGCTCACGCCGCACGTGGCCGGCTCCACCCAGGAGGCCCTGCACGCCACCGCCAGCCAGTGCGCCGAACAGATCATCGCGGTGCTGGCCGGCCGCCGGCCGCCGCACCTGGTCAAGCCTTCCGTCTGGGAGCGCCGCCGCGCGCCCGTCACCCCGGAGCAATAGCCATGAGTCTTCCCATCGTCACGCTCGAACCGGGCACCATCCCGCTGCTCATCTCCATCCCGCACGGCGGCGAGTGCCTGCCCGAGGAATTCGCCCGCCGCATGACGCCGGCGGCGCGCAGAATCGCCGACACCGATTGGCACCTGTCGCGCCTGTACGACTTCGCGCGCGCCATGGGCGCCTCGATACTGCGCGCCAACTACTCGCGCTACGTCATCGACGTCAACCGCCCCAGCGATGGCGCCGCCCTGTACCCGGGCCAGACCACCACCACGCTGTGCCCGGTCACCAGCTTTCACGACGAGCCGCTGTACCTCGATCCGGCCGACCAGCCCGATGCCGCCGAAACCGCGCGGCGCGTGGACACGTACTGGCGCCCCTACCACGACGCCATGCAGGCCGAACTGGCCCGCATGCGCGGCCTGCATCCGCAGGTGCTGCTGTGGGAAGCGCATTCGATCGCCAGCGAGCTGCCCTATCTGTTCGAGGGCCGGCTGCCCGATCTCAATATCGGCACCTTCAGCGGCGCGGCCTGCGCGCCGGCCCTGCGCGAGGCCGCGATCGCCGCGGCCGGCGCGAGCCCGTTCGACTGGGTGGTCGACGACCGCTTCAAGGGCGGCTACATCACCCGCCACTACGGCCAGCCCGGCCAGGGCGTGCACGCGGTGCAGCTGGAGATGACCCAGCGCATGTACATGGACGAGGCCGAGCCGTTCGCCTACCGGGAAGACCTGGCCGGGCGCGTGCTGCCCACGCTGCGCGACATGGTGGGCCGCACGCTGGCCGCGCTGGCGCAGGTCCGCTGACCGGAGCGCGGCGATGATAGACCTGGAAGAAATCCGCACCTACGCCCGCCAGTTGCACCGCCACGGCGTCGACGCCCTGGAACTGCAGGAAGACGACCGCTTGCTGCGCATACGCGTGGACCGCCACCCGGCCGCCGCGCCGTCGGACGGGGCCACTGCGGCCGGCGCGCCCGACGCCGGCCTGGTCACGGTGCGCTCGACGGGCCTGGGCCTGTTCCGGCCCGCCGACCCCGCAACCGGCCCGGGCGCCGCGGTGCGGCGGGGCCAATTGCTGGCCCGGCTCGAGCTGGACCCGTGCCCGACGGACATCGCCGCGCCCGCCGACGGCGTGATCGTCGCCGTGCTGGCCGAGGCCGGCCAGCGCGTCGATTACGGCATGCCCCTGTTCCACCTGCAGCCCTCGGGGGAGTCATGAGCGAGAAATCCCGCCTGGTCCAGGACCTGATCGTCCTGGCCGCCGAAGAACGCATCGCCGAACTCGTGGTCAGCGAGGCAGGGCGCACCATCCGCGTGTTGCGCGGCGCCGCGTCCGGCCAGCCGCCCGCCGGCGAGCCGGAGCGGGCCGACAGCCCGGAGCAACCCAGCCCGGCCGCCGCCGGCGCATACACCATCACCGCCCCGCTGACCGGCACGTTCTATCGCGCCGCGCGGCCCGGCGCGCAGCCCCTGGCCGCGCCCGGCGACCGCCTGGCCGCGCACGCCCCGGTATGCGTGATCGAAGCCATGAAGATGATGACCGAAGTCAGCGCCGAACGCGCCGGCGCCGTTCTGCGCGTCCTGTGCGAAGACGGCCAGGCGGTGGAGCAGGGCCAGCCCTTGCTGGTCATCCAACCCGACGAGCCGCGCCATGTTCCGTAAAGTCCTGATCAGCAACCGCGGCGAGATCGCCCAGCGCATCCAGCGCGCCTGCCATCAGCTCGGCATCCAGACCGTGGTGGTGTACTCCGAGGCCGACCGCGATGCCGCCTATGTGCGCCACGCCGACGACGCGCTGTGCATCGGACCGGCGCCGTCGGCGCGCAGCTACCTGCAGGCGCCGGCCATCATCGGCGCCGCGCGCCTGACCGGCGCCGACGCCATCCATCCCGGCTACGGCTTCCTGAGCGAGAACGCCGGCTTCGCCGAGGCGGTGCAGGCCGCCGGGCTGGCCTTCATCGGCCCGACGCCGGCCGCCATCCGCACCATGGGCGACAAGGTCCAGGCCAAGCGGGCCATGCAGCAGTCCGGCGTGCCCTGCGTGCCGGGCTCGCAAGGCGTGCTGCCCGACGACCCCGGCGCCATCGCCGAACAGGCGCGCGCCATCGGCTTTCCGTTGATCGTGAAGGCGGCCGGCGGCGGCGGCGGACGCGGCATGCGGGTGGTCGAGCACGAAGCCGCGCTGCACGGCGCGGTGCAGACCACGCGCGCCGAGGCGCTGGCCGCCTTCGGCAATCCCGATCTCTACATGGAGCGCTTTCTGCAGCGTCCGCGCCACATCGAGATCCAGGTGCTGGCCGACCATCACGGCAACGCCGTCTGGCTGGGCGAGCGCGATTGCTCGATGCAGCGCCGCCACCAGAAGATCCTCGAAGAATCGCCCGCGCCGGGGCTGGACCCCGCCGCCGTCGAGGCGATCGGACAGCGCTGCGCCCACGCCTGCCGCGCAATCGGCTATCGTGGTGCGGGCACTTTCGAATTCCTCTACGAGGACGGCCAGTTCTATTTCATCGAGATGAATACGCGGCTGCAAGTGGAACACCCCATCACCGAGCTGACCACCGGCATCGACATCGTGCAGGCGCAGATCCGCATCGCCGCCGGCGAGCCGCTGCCCTGGACCCAGGAGCAGGTGCGCCGCCGCGGCCACGCCATCGAATGCCGCATCAATGCCGAGAACCCCGCCACCTTCATGCCGTCGCCGGGCCGCATCGCCCAATGGCTGCCGCCCGGCGGACCGGGCGTGCGCGTCGACTCGCACGCCTACGCCGGCTACGTGGTGCCCGCGCACTACGACTCGATGATAGGCAAGTTCATCGCCTTCGGCGACGATCGCGAACAGGCCCTGGCGCGCATGCGCGTGGCGCTGCGCGAGGCGGTCGTCGAAGGCATAGACACCAATATTCCCCTGCACCGGGACTTGCTGGCCGACCCGGTGTTCTGCGAGGGCGGCGCCGGCATCCACTACCTTGAAGACTGGATCGCCGGCCGGCAACGGCAAGGCGACACGGTCTGAGCACAACGCTTCGTGGCACCGCCACACCACTGAAAAAGGAACCCGCATGACCCCGATCGAAGCCAAGTTCGCGCGCCTGTCCACCGATCACGCGCCCGGCCAGGAAGTGCGCCAGGGCAACGCCGGCCTCGATGGCCTGCTGCGCGGCGACACCCTGCCCGGCACCCCGGTCGACTTCTCCCACGGCGACGTCAACACCAGCGCCTTCGCCCCCACCCCCGGATCGCTGCAGGAATTCGTCCAGGGCGTGGAGCGCGGCGGCGAACAGGCCTACACCGAATACCGCGGCGCGGCCGACCTGCGCCTGCGCGTGGCCGCCCACCTGGCCGAGTTCACCGGCGCCCCCGTCGACGGCGCCAACGAACTCATCATCACCCCGGGCACCCAGGGCGCCCTGTTCCTGGCCATCGCCTCCTCGGTCACCGCCGGCGACAAGGTCGCCATCGTGCGCCCGGACTACTTCGCCAACCGCAAACTGGTCGAATTCCTCGGCGGCGAAATCGTCCCCGTCGACATGCGCCACCTCGAACGCGACAGCGGCGCCGGACTGGACCTCGACCAGCTCGAAGCCGCCTTCAAGGCCGGCGTGCGCACCTTCCTGTTCTCCAACCCCAACAACCCCGCCGGCGTGGTCTACTCGCCCGAGGAAATCGCCCAGATCGCCGACCTCGCCCGCCACTACGACGCCACCGTCATCGTCGACCAGCTCTACTCGCGCCTGCTCTACACCGGCACCCGCTACACCCACCTGCGCGCCCTGCCCCAGGCCCCGGCCAACGTCATCACCATCATGGGCCCGTCCAAGACCGAATCGCTCAGCGGCTACCGCCTGGGCGTGGCCTTCGGCGCCGCCCACCTGATCGACCGCATGGAAAAACTGCAGGCCATCGTCTCGCTGCGCGCCCCGGGCTACTGCCAGGCGGTGCTGCGCACCTGGTTCCAGGAACCCGCCGGCTGGATGAACGAACGCATCGCCCAGCATCAGGCCATCCGCGACGACCTCATCCGCGTCCTGCGCGCCGTGCCCGGCCTGGCCGTGCGCGCCCCCGAGGCCGGCAGCTACCTGTTCCCGCGCCTGCCCAGGCTGGCCGTCGGACTGCACGACTTCGTGCGCATCCTGCGCACCCAGGCCGGCGTCACCGTCACCCCGGGCACCGAATTCAGCCCCCACGCCGATGACAGCATCCGCCTGAACTTCTCGCAGAACCACGCCGCCGCCGTCCAGGCCATCGAACGCACCGCGCAACTCATCGAGCGCTACCGCGCCTGACCCGGGAGGACATCCATGACGATCCAAGCCTACGCCAGCGACCTGGCGCCGCCGCCGGCGGGCACCTACAGCGTAGCCGTGCGGGCCGGCAACCTCGTGTTCCTGGCCGGACAGACCCCGCGCGACCGCGACAACGTGCGCCATGGCGACAAGCCCTTCGCCGACCAGGCCCGCATGGCCCTGGACAACCTCGAAGCCGCGGCCAACGCGGCCGGCCTGTCGCTCAAGCATGCGGTGCGCGTCGGCGTGTTCCTGACCGACCCGGCCGACGCCAAGGCCTTCGACGCGATCTACGCCAGCTACGTCGGTTCGCCGCCGCCGGCCCGCACGCTGACGCAATCCAACCTGCCCGGCTTCGCCATCGAAGTCGACGCGGTGCTGCTGGCGCCCGACGCCTAGCCGCGCCGCCCGCACGGCGGCGCCCGGCCGGGCCCGCCGCGCGGCGGCTTGCGAGGCATGGCTGGATTAGAATCCTCTGGTCCCGTCATTACGGAAGCATCATGAACACTCCGGTCCGCCTCACCCAGTACAGCCACGGCGCCGGCTGCGGCTGCAAGATCTCGCCCAAGGTGCTGGAAATCATCCTGGCCGGCAGCGGCGCGCAGAACCTCGATCCCCGGCTGTGGGTCGGCAATGCCTCGCGCGACGACGCCGCGGTCTATGCCCTGGACGACCAGCGCGGCGTTGTCTCGACCACCGACTTCTTCATGCCCATCGTCGACGACCCGTTCGACTTCGGCCGCATCGCCGCCACCAACGCCATCAGCGACATCTACGCCATGGGCGGCGATCCGCTGCTGGCCATCGCCATCCTGGGCTGGCCGGTCAACGTGCTGCCGCCCGAAGTCGCGCGCGAAGTGGTGCGCGGCGGCCGCGCGGCCTGCGACGAGGCCGGCATCGCCCTGGCCGGCGGGCACTCCATCGACGCCCCCGAACCGATCTTCGGACTGGCGGTGACCGGCGTGGTGGACAAGGCTCGTCTCAAGCGCAACGACACCGCGACCGCCGGCTGCCGGCTGTACCTGACCAAGCCGCTTGGCATCGGCATCCTGACCACCGCCGAGAAGAAATCGCGCCTGCGTCCCGAAGACGTCAACCTGGCACGCGACTGGATGTGCACCCTGAACAAGCCCGGCAGCCGTTTCGGCGCCCTGGCCGGCGTCAAGGCCATGACCGACGTCACCGGCTTCGGCCTGCTGGGCCACCTGGTCGAGATGGCCGACGGCAGCGGCGTGAGCGCGCGCATCGAATACGCCAAGGTGCCGCGCCTGCCCGGCGTCGAACATTATCTGGCCGAGGGCTGCGTGCCCGGCGGCACCGGCCGCAATTTCGACAGCTACGGCGCGCGCATCGCGCCCCTGCCCCAGGATCGCGTCGACCTGCTGTGCGACCCGCAGACCAGCGGCGGCCTGCTGGTGGCGGTGGAGCCGGCCGGCGAAGCCGAGTTCCTGGCGGCCGCGGGCGAACTGGGCCTGCGCCTGGAACCGATCGGCGAACTGGTCGCGCAGCGCCCCTACGCCGTCGAAGTGCTCTGATGCGCGCGGACACGCGCGATTTCCGCGCGCTCTTCCTGGGCGACGCGCCCTTGCTCGACACCCGCGCGCCGGTCGAATTCGCCAAGGGCGCCTTTCCCGGCGCGGTCAACCTGCCGCTGATGAGCGACGCCGAACGGCACAAGGTCGGGCTCTGCTACAAGCAACAGGGGCAGGACGCCGCCATCGCGCTGGGCCATCGCCTGGTCAGCGGCGCGGTCAAGGCCGAGCGCGTCGCCGCCTGGGCGGCGTTCGCGCAAGCCCATCCCGAGGGCTACCTGTATTGCTTTCGCGGCGGGCTGCGCTCGCAGATCAGCCAGGCCTGGCTCAGGGAAGAAGCCGGCATCGCCTACCCGCGCGTCATCGGCGGCTACAAGGCCATGCGCGGCTTCCTGCTGGAAACCATCGAGCAGGCCATCGCCGAATGCGGCTTCGTGGTGCTGGGCGGCATGACCGGCACCGGCAAGACCGACGTGCTGCGCCAGCTGGACCATGGCCTGGACCTCGAAGCGCACGCCCATCACCGGGGCTCCAGCTTCGGCAAGCACGCCACCGGCCAGCCGGCGCAGATCGACTTCGACAACCGCCTGGCCATCGACATCCTGAAGAAGCGCGCCGCCGGCTGCCGGCAGTTCGTGGTGGAGGACGAAAGCCAGGCCATCGGCAGCTGCAGCCTGCCGTTCGGCCTGTACCAGGGCATGCAGCGCTACCCCGTGGTCTGGCTGGAAGACACGCAGCCTGCCCGCGTGCAGCGCATCCTGCGCGACTACGTCATCGACCTGTGCGGCGAGTTCACCGCCCTGCATGGCGAGCAGGACGGCTTCGGCCTGTACGCCGCGCGGCTGCGCCAGAGCCTGGACAACATCGCCCGGCGCCTGGGCGGCGAACGCCACCGGCGGCTGGCCGCGCTCATGGACGAAGCCCTGGCCCGACAGGCCGGCGACGGCAGCGTCGACGCCCACCGCGCCTGGATCGAACCGCTGCTGACCGAGTACTACGATCCCATGTACGCGTACCAGCGCCAGGCCAAGGCGGCGCGCATCGTCTTCACCGGCGACCACCAGGAAGTGCTGGACTACCTGCGCGGGCCAGGCCGGGCGCTTCCGTAGCCGGCGCGGCTAGCCCCGCCACGCCAGCGCCACGGCGCCGGCCAGCACGGCCGGCGCAGCGGCATACACCAGCAGGCGCGGCCGGTAGGCCGCCAGCCAGCCAACCAGCATGGCGGCGATCGTCAACACCCCCAGCCACACCGCCAGCGCCAGCGACGGCGACCACGCCTGCAGGCAGGCCCACAGCGCCGCCGCCAGGCCGGCAACGCCGGCCAGCCGCCAGCCCCATGCCGCCGACGTGGCCAGCTCGCGCCCCAGCATCTGCTCCTGATGCCGCGGCATGGCCAGCGCCAGAGCCACGAACGCGGCGAAGGCCCAGCCCAGGCCGATTCCCATCATGCCCATGGCCGTCACCTCGCCCGCGCCACGGCCCGGGCCGCCGCCGGGAGGCGCTGCCCGGCCGCGCGCGCGACCGTGCCGTGGCGCGCCACCTTGACGGCGATGAACGCCAGCAACGCGCCGACGGCAAGCGCCGCCAGATCGAAGCCCGCCACCGACCACAATCCCCGACCCATGCTCTCGGCCAGCCCGGCGCCGCCCGTCATGGCATTCAACAAGGGCAGCAAGGCCAAGGCCAGACCGCTGGCGCCCAGCACCTCCACCCAGGCGCGCCGGTGCGTGCGCAGGCAGGCATGCGCCAGGCTGGCGGCCCACAAGACGAAAAAGCCCCCGACCTCCCAATCGGCGCGCGCGGCCATTCCCGCCGGCAACAGGCGGTTGAACCAGAAATAGCCGGCCACCGCCAGGCACAGCCCGCCCAGCCCGGCCACGTTCAGGATTTCCACGACGCGATGGCCGCGCGGCGTGATGCCGGTTTTCCGGCGCTCGGGCAGGCGCTTGACCACCCACAGCACCATGCCGCTTGCCACCATGAAACTGCCCACGAGACCGGACACCAGCAACAGCAGGCGCACGCCGGGGTCGGCGAAGCGGCCCAGGTGCAGGCTGGTGAACACGTTGTAGACGGCACTGGCGGCGCTGGGCCGCGGCGCGGGCGGGACCTGCAGGCGCTGGCCAGTCGCGACGTCGTAGACGGCGCGCCGCGCCACGCCCCGATCGGTCAGACTCTGCCCATGCGATTCGCGCAGTTCCACCCAATTCGCTGAACCGCCCTGCCGGTCCACCGTGATGGTACCGACGGGACTGGCCGGCCACAGTCGCGCCGCGTCGTCCAGCATGGCCTGCAGCGCCGGCGGCGAGGGTGCAGCCATCCCCTGCCCCCGGAGCGCAACGGCCGGCGGTGGCGGCGCGGCCCGGCGCTCGTTGAAGAACGCCCGCGTATCGCCCTGATAGGCGGCGTCCACCGCCGCCGGCATCAATTGGTACATCAGCAGCAGCAAGCCGCTGAACGTGATCAGGAAGTTGAACGGCAGCGCCAGCACCGCCGTCGCATTGTGCCCATCCAGCCACGAGCGCTGCCCCTTGCCGGGGCGGAACGTGAAAAAGTCGCTGAAGATCTTCTTGTGGGTGATCACGCCGCTGACGATGGCCACCAGCATGAACAGCGTGGCCGCGCCCACCAGCCAGCGCGCCCAGATGCGCGGCATGCCGTACAGCTCGAAATGGAAGCGGTAGAGGAAGTCGCCGCCACGGGTTTCGCGCACCTGTATCGCCTGGCCACTGCCTGCATCCAGGACCGCGCGCCGCAGCCCCGCCTTGCCCGCCGCCGCGCCCGGATCGCGCCACGACACATGCGCGGCCGGATCGCGCGCGGTAGGCAGCGCGACGGTCCATGACAGCGCGTCGGGCGCCATCGTGGCCAGCGCGGCAACGGCCCGGGCCGCGGTTTGTCCGTCGGGCTGCGAGCCGTGCACCTCGGGCTTCATCCATACCGAAATCTCGTCGCGCACGTAACTGAGCGTGCCCAACAGGAAGATGGCGAACAACAGCCAGCCCAGGAGCAGGCCGGACCAGGTGTGCAGCCAGGACATGGCCTGGCGCAGCCCTTCCGTCTTGCCGTCGGGCCTCATGGCGCCTCCCCGGCGAGCGGGCAGGCCGCCAGGACAGGCCGTCCTGGCGGGAAAGCGGAAAAGGAATGCATACGGGCTGGTCGTACCGGTTCGTGAATATGCACGCGCCCTGCCATGGGGCCGGCGGCGGCGATGGACAGGCCCGCGCTGGTCGGGACCCATATGCGCTATAGACAGGCAAACCTCGCGCATCCTGACGTGCGCCATGCGATTGGCTCTGTCGGACAATTATTAATGAGATTTGTTATTATTCTCAAAAATCAACACGGGATGGGTGGAGAATTGGAAACGCCAGGCCCTGGCCAGGGTTGGACGTCGCTGAAGGAATGCCTGTCGGCCGTCCAGCGCGCCGTCGCCGCGCGTGTGGGCGGCCAGCACTCGGCGCCGGATCTCGTGCAGGAGGCCTACGCGCGCATGCTCGACCGTCCCGCGGCGGCCAGCCTGGTCAACCTGCCCGGCTACCTGTATCGCGCCGCGCTCAACATCGCCTACAACGGCAGCGCGCGCAACAGCGTCGAGAACCGCGTCCATGGCCAGCTTGCCCTGTCGGGCGACGAAGCATCGGCCGCGCTTGACCCCGCCCGCATCTGCGCCGACCGCCAGGCGCTGGGACGCGTCATGGCCGCCATCGACGCACTGCCGCCGCGCTGCCGCGAAGTGTTCGTGCTGTACCGCTTCGAGGGCCTGGCGCAGGCGGAAATCGCCGCGCGCCTGGGGATCAGCCGCAACATGGTCGAGAAACACGTGATCCGCGCCATGGGCGCCTGCCGCGCCGCCTTGAACGAAGAGCGCCCGGTCGCATAACATGCACTGCCGCCGCCAGATATCCCGCCCCTTCGACGTGCGTACCGGTCCGCCCTCTCCGCCCGAACCCCGCGACCCCGCCATCGACGACGAAGCGATGCGCTGGTATCTCGCGCTGCGCGAGACCGGCGCCGACGATCCGGACCGCGCGCCGCTGCAGGCGCGCTTTCGGAACTGGCTCGAACAGGACCCGCGGCACCGCCCGGCCTATGACGCCTGCGCCCGAGACTGGGCCCGGCTGGCGCCGCTGCAGACGCACTACCTCGCAACGCGGCCGGGCACGCGGCGCCATCGGGGCGCGTGGCGCGCGGCCTGTGCGCTGGCCCTGGTGCTGGTCGTGACCACGATCGGCGGCCTGGCCTGGCAGGCGCACACCTACGCGGACTTCTCGCTGCTGGGCGCACGCCAGTTCGACACGCCGCTGGAACAGACCGCCGCGCTGCGGATGCGCGACGGAACCCGCGTCGACATGGACGTGGGCACGACGCTCACGGTGGCGTACGACGATGCGCGGCGCGAGGTCGTACTCGAATCGGGCGCCGCATTCTTCGACGTGGCGCGCGATTCGCAGCGCCCCTTCCTGATCCGCACCCCGGCCGGCGAAGTGCACGTCCTGGGCACCGCCTTCGAAGTCCAGCGCCTGGCCGATGGCTTGCTGGTCAATGTGGCGCGCGGCCACGTACGCATTGCCGCGCCGGAAAGCCCGGCTGGTGTCGAACTCCTGACCGGCCAGTCCGTGCGGTTGCGGCAGTCGCGTTTCGACGCAGTGCGCCCGATCGGCGTGAACCAGGTCGCCGCGTGGCGCCACAACCGGCTGGTATTCGACAACCGGACGCTGGGCGAGGTCGCGCAGGCGATCACCCGACGCGGCGACTGGACCGTGCACGTGGATCCGGCCGCGGCCCGCCTGCCGATCACGCTGGCGGTGCAACTGAACGACGTAGCCAACTCCCTGCAGGCGCTGCCCGAGATCCTCGCCGTCGACGTCGTGCGCACCGGGCGCACGCTCACCATCTCGGCGCGCAGCCGTCCTTGAACAATAACGAATCTCAATATCAGGATTTGCGACGCTCGCTTGTCTTCCTTCCATTAAGCCATATCCGGGAAGGGAGAACTCGATGCAGGTCCGAACGGGCGACATGCCCCTTGCACGCGCCGCGCGCATGCGTACGCACTGGCGGGCCGCCGCGCTCGCGGCAATCCTGGCCCACGCCTGGCTGCCGCCCGGCGTGGCCAGCGCGCAGCCGGCCCAGGCGCTGGAGCAGCCGCTGTCTTTCGACATGGCGCCCCAGCCGCTGGGTCAGGCGCTGATAGAACTGAACCGCCGCACGGCATTGTCCATCGCCTTCGACCCGCGCCAGGTCGAGCATTTCCAGGCGCCCGCCATACGCGGCGTGATGACATCCGAGCAAGCCTTGCGCCAGGCGTTGTCGGGCAGCAATCTCGCCTACAGCCTGCGCGGGCAAGTCGCCACGGTGCGGCAACAGGAAGTCGCACAGCTCATGCCCGTCACGGTGTCGGGCGACAACCTGCCGGCCTATATCGCCGACACGCCCACCTCGATCGCCACCAAGACTTCGCTGCCGCCGCGCCAGACGCCGTTCACGATCAACCAGGCCAGCCAGGAACTGATCATGGAACGCGGCGACGCCAACATCTACGACACGCTCGAAGGCTTCGCCGGCGTGACCACGACCAGCGGCAATGGCGACATCGGCCAGAGCATGTCGCGCTCCATCAACGTGCGCGGCTTCTCAACCGGCGGCGCCGGCCAGTTGCTGATCAACGGCCAGCGCACCTACAGCTCCGCGTCGGCGGCGCGCAGCCCCGACAGCCTGGAGCGCGTCGAACTGCTGCGCGGCCCCGCCGCGCTCTACTACGGCGCGGCCGAACCGGGCGGCATCGTCAACTACACCTACAAGCGCCCCCAGGCGCAGGCCGCCTACACCATCGTGGGCCGCACCGACAGCAAGGGGTCGTACGGGTCCATGGTCGACATGACCGGCCCGCTGAACCAGGACGATACGCTGCTGTACCGGCTGGTCGGCAGCTACACGCACACGGTGGACGACCAGGATCACATCTTCCAGGAGCCCAAGAGCGTATTGGCAGCGTTGACATACGCACCCAGCTCCCGCTTCGACACCACGCTGACCTACGAACGCATGGAAATGGAGGCCGTGCCGGAGCAGGAGAACAACATGCGCATCAGCAACCGGAACAGCCCGTACTACGGTCAGTACTATCCGGTGCCGCGCGACTTCTTCTGGGGCAGCCTCAACGACCGCGCGGTCACCGAAACCGACACTTTGCTATGGGACGCCAGGTGGCGGCCCAGCGAGCGCTTCAACCTCAACGCCTACGCCAACTACCAGGAAAGCAAGCAGTGGTGGCAGAACACCCGCGTCAACGGCGCGGGCAACGGCCCCGACGCCGACGGCAATGTGCAGCGCTATGTCAGCGGCCGGCAGGCCCGCGACCGGAACTGGTCGTTCGGCCTGGACCTCAGCGGCAAGGCCTACACCGGCGCATTCCGCCACGACTGGCTGACCGGCGCCGGCTACGGCCACACCCAGACGCGCTCCAGCGGACGGCAGGTGGCCGCCGACTCTCGGCCGGGCCAGCCCTACACGCCCGGCCCGCTGAACATCTTCGACCCCGACTACGGCAACTGGCACTACCAGGACCGCATCTGGGAAGACCCACTGGCCGCCGCCACCAAACGCAATGACCTGAACCTGTATTTCCAGGACATGCTGCACCTTCCCGACGAGAAGACGCGCCTGCTGCTGGCCATGGGATGGGCGCAATTCGACAGCCGCCCGCCCGACAACGCGCAGCGCAACAAGATCAGCAAGTGGTCGCCGCGCATCGCCCTGATGCACGATCTCACTCCGAGCACCACGGTCTACGCCAGCTACGGCGAATCGTTCTACCCCAACGAACTCAACCTGCTGGACATGAGCGGCTCGTACATCACCAAGCCGCAGGAGGGCAAGCAATACGAGATCGGCTTCAAGCAGGACCTGTTCGACTCGCGCGCCATGCTGACCGCGGCGCTGTTTCGCATCGACAAGAAGAACATGCCCATGTCGGCGCAACCGGACGGGCAATGCGATCCGCTGGCCGCGCCCGCGCCCGGCACGCCCGGCACCACCGACGGCAGCGGCGATTGCCGCACCAGCCTGTCCGGGCTGGAGCGCTCGCAGGGCCTGGAGCTGGAACTGTCCGGGCTGATCACCGACTGGTGGGCCGCCTCGCTCTCGTACGCCTACCTCAAGACCGAATACGTCGACACCGAGGATCCGTTCTCGCAGGGCCGCAGCAAGCCCAACATGCCGGCGCACAACCTGGCGCTGTGGAACAAGTTTCGCGTCTACCAGGATCCCGTTTACGGCACCGCGCACGTGGCCGTCGGGCTGCGCGCCTGGAGCAAGAGCCACAACGCCTGGCGCGACCCGGCCGTGGGCACCTACTACAACCCGTACTCGCGCACCGACTACAACCCCGGCTACGGCATCGTCGACGTAGGCGTGTTCTACGCCAATACCCTGGCCAACGGCATGGACCTCAAGCTGCAGCTCAACATCAAGAACCTGTTCAACAAGACCTACTACGACCGCAACCGGTTCGCCAACGGCACCACCATCGTGTGGGGCAATGAGCGCCGCGCCATGCTCAACGCCCAGCTGTCGTTCTGACAATCAATCGGCGCCCCCGCGCCGTCCCTTGACAGTTCGCGCCGCCGAAAGTTAAATTTATGAACATCGTTCATTATTATGAACGATGTTCCTCCGCACGCGCGCGTGCGGCCGCCAGGCGGCGGCCAGCCTTCATCGACCCGGCAATCCCGCGTGGCGCGACCGGTCCCGGACCTGGCGCCCGCCGCAGCACTACACGCTATACGGGATTCCGATGAGCTCCACGGCATTAGAAATGGCAAGCCGCTTCGTCAACCGCAGTCCATTCAACCGCTGGCTGGGCATGTCCGTGCTGGAAGCGGGCGAGCAAGGCATCGTGCTGGGCATCAAATGGCGGGAGGAACTGATCTCCAGCCCCGAGATCCGCTCCACCCATGGCGGCATTCTCGCCACGCTGGTCGACGCCGCCGGCGACTACGCGGTCGCGCTCAAGACCGGCCACCCCGTGCCCACCATGGACATGCACGTCGACTACCACCGCGTGGCCACGCCCGGCGACTTGCGCGCCGAAGGCCAGGTCATCCACTTCGGCAAGCGTTTTGCCACCGCGCATGCCCGGGTGCTGGACATGGACGGCAACCTCGTCGCCAGCGGACGCGCGCTCTACCTGATACGCGCCCCCCAGCCGGGCGCCGCCCAAGGAGCGGCGTGATGGGTCCGCTGCAAGGAATCAAGATCATCGAACTGGCCGGCATCGGGCCATGCCCGATGGCCGCCATGCTGCTGGCCGACCTGGGCGCGACGGTGCTGCGCATCGACCGTCCCGAACCTGCCTCGCTCGGCATCGAGCGGCCGCTCAAGTTCAACCTGCTGCTGCGCAACCGCAAGGCCGTCGCGCTGGACCTCAAGCAGCCGGCGGCGCGCGACTTCGTCCTGCGCCTGGTCGAGGGCGCCGACGCCCTGCTCGAAGGCTTTCGGCCGGGCGTGACCGAACGACTGGGGCTGGGTCCGCAGGACTGCCTGCAACGCAATCCGCGCCTGGTGTACGGCCGCATGACCGGCTGGGGCCAGACCGGGCCGCTGGCCCAGGTGGCCGGCCACGACCTCAACTACATCGGCCTGACCGGCGTGCTGCACGCCATCGGCCGCGCGGGGCAGCCGCCCACGCCGCCGCTGAACGTCGTGGGCGATTTCGGCGGCGGCGCGCTGTATCTCGCGCTGGGCGTGCTGGCGGGCATCATCGAGGCGCGCCAATCGGGCCAGGGGCAAGTGGTCGATGCCGCCATCGTCGATGGCGCCGCCTCGCTGGCGACAGCGCTGTTCGGCCTGCAGGCCGCCGGCCTGTGGAACAGCGAACGCGGCGCCAATCTGCTGGATTCCGGCGCCTATTTCTACGACGTCTACGAATGCGCCGATGGCCTGTGGGTATCGGTCGCGCCGCTGGAACGCAAGTTCCACGACAGGCTGCTCGAACTGATGGAGATCGACCGCGAATGGCTGGGCCGCCAGGCCGACCGCGAAGGCTGGCCGCGCGCGCGGGCGATCCTGGCCGAGCGCTTCAAGACCCGTACCCAGGCGCAGTGGTGCGAATTGCTGGGCACGGCCGACGTCTGCGTGGCGCCGGTGCTGCCGCTGGACCAGGTCGCCGGGCATCCGCATATCCGCGAGCGCGAGGTCCTGGTGGACATCGACGGCGTCACGCAGCCGGCGCCGGCGCCGCGCTTCTCGCGCACGGCGCCGGCCCGGCCCACGCCGCCCGAGGCCGCCGGCCCCGCCACCGACGCGGCGGCGCTGGCGCCGTGGCTGGCGCCGGCGGAACAGGCGCAGTGGCGCGAACGGCTGGCCGGCGCGTCAGCCGCCGGGCATGTGGCGTAGCGTGGCCGAGGCCTCGCCCGCCACTTCCAGCAGCAGGCTGCGCAATGCGGGCAGCGACTGCACGAACCGGTCGCTGGGCGCGGCGATCATGAAGGCGTAGCTGGCCGTGCCGTCCGCCTTGACGACCGGCGCGGCAATGCCCGACGCCCCCGCCACCGCCTCGCCGATGCTCACGGCCACGCCCGCCTCGCGGATCTCCTGCAGCTGGACCTCGAAGGCCGCCCGGTCCGGCAGCGGCTTGCTGGTCATCGGCTTGAGCTTTACCGTCTTGAGGTACTTCTTCTGCCAGGCCAGGTCCTGGAACGCAAACAGCACCTTGCCGGCGGCCGATACGTGCAGCGGGCGCTGCGTGCCGATGGGCACCGAATATCGGATGGCCTGCCGGCTGTCGATGCCATCCACATAGGTGACGGTCTTGGCTTCCTTGTCGATCAGCGCCAGGAACACGCTTTCTTCGCAGCGCGCCGCCAGTTGCTCGATGTACGGCCGCAGGATGCGGGTAATGCCGGCGCTGGCCAGGACTTCGGCCGACAGCTTGAAGATGGAGGGCCCGAGCTCATAGCGCCCGGACGCATGCACCAGGTACTTGTGCGCCACCAGCGGCCGCAGCAGCAGCAAAAGGCTGCTCTTGGGCGCCTCGAGTGCGGCGCTCAATTCGGCCAGCGTCACCCCGCCGGCCCGATGGGCCAGCACTTCGAAAATGCCAAGGATACGCAGCAGGGAACGAGGCTCGGAAGTGACGATGGAAGGGGTTTTCATGGATGAGTCGGATCGGGCGGAAAGTGCCCATGCATTGCGTTCATATTTATGAATGATACCCGCAAACAGGGCGCGGTTTGAATGGAATACACGATGGAACACGACAACGGAAAGGAGCAGACCATGCATTCGACATCCCACGGCGGCATGCCCGCGGACGGCGCGTTCGACGCGTTCCAGGTGCGCCGCGACACGCACATCAGCGCGGGCCTGGCGCGCCTGAAACTGGACGACCTGTCGCCCGGCGACCTGGTCATACGCACGGCCTACGCCGGCATCAACTACAAGGACGCGCTGGCCACCACCGATTACGGCAAGGTCATCCGCAAATTCCCGCGCGTGATCGGCAGCGACGCCTCCGGCTGGGTGGTGGCCTCGCGCGACCCCGCGTTTCGCGAGGGCGACGAAGTCGCCATCCTGGGCGGCGGCTTCGGCGTGGATCATGACGGCGGCTTCTCGCAATACCTGCGCGTGCCGGCCGGCTGGGCGATCCGCCTGCCCGCCGGCATGACCCTGCGCGACGCGGCCGCGCTGGGCATTGCCGGCTACACCGCCGCGCTGGCGGTGCATCTGCTGCAGGAAGCGGGCTGCCGGCCCGCACATGGCGAGGTCCTGGTCAACGGCGCGACCGGCGCCGTCTCCAGCATGGGTATCGAAATGCTGTCCGGCCTGGGGCATGCGGTCACCGCGGTCAGCGCCAAGGCGGACCAGCACGACTACCTGCGCGCCGTGGGCGCCGGCGCCATCCTCGCCCCCGCCGACCTGGCGGACAACGGCAAGCCCCTGGAGCCGGCCCGCTGGGCGGCCGCGCTCGACGCCCTGGGCGGCCCGCACCTGGACCTGATCGTGCGCTCGCTCATGCCCAGGGGCTGCGTGGCCAGCTACGGCAACGTGACCGGCAACACGCTGACCACCAGCGTGCTGCCGTTCATCCTGCGCGGCGTGCGCCTGATCGGCGTGAACCTGAGCTACTACATCGACCAGGAAACCGCGCTGTGGCAGCGGCTGGCCGGCGACCTCAAACCGCGCCGCGCGCTCGAACAGGTGCGCGCCATCGGGCTGGAGGAGGTGGCCGCCCAGCTGCGGCGCATGCTCGACGGCCAGACGACAGGCCGCACCGTGGTGGACCTGTCGGCCTGAAACGGCGCGGGCCGCGCCCATGGCGCGGCCCGCCGCAGTGGGCATGGACGCCCCCCGCGTCAATCCAGCGTCAGCCCGGATCCCTTGATGACCTTGGCCAGCCCGTCGATTTCCTTGCGCAGGAACACGTCGTACTCCTGCGGCGTGGAAGGCGTCGCCTGGGCGCTCTGGTTGGCGAAGAACGCCAGCACGTCCTGGTCCGCCAGCGCCTTGCCGACCGCGCCGTTGAGCTTGGCAACCACCTCGGCCGGCGTGCCCGCCGGCGCCATCAGCCCCGACCAGGCCGCCAGCTCCAGCCCCGGCGCCACGGTGGCGTCCAGCGTGGGCACGTCCGGCAAGGTTTCCAGCGGCTCCTTGGTGGCCACCGCCAACGCCCTCAGGCGGCCCGACTTGACCGCCGGGATGGCGCCCGCCGAGGTGGCGAAGTAGTAGTCCACCATGCCGGCCATCAGGTCGACCAGCGCGGGCGCCTCGCCCTTGTACGGAATGTGCGTGCCCTTGATGCCGACCGCGTCCTCGAACGACAGCGATGCCAGGTGGGTCACGTTGCCGTTGCCCGCCGAGGCGTAGTTCAGCCTGCCCGGGTTGGCCTTGGCGTACGCCACCAGTTCCTCGACGGTCTTGAACTGCGACTTGGTCGGCACCACCAGCACGATG
This sequence comes from Bordetella bronchiseptica, assembly GCF_900636925.1. Classification (NCBI taxonomy): domain Bacteria; kingdom Pseudomonadati; phylum Pseudomonadota; class Betaproteobacteria; order Burkholderiales; family Alcaligenaceae; genus Bordetella; species Bordetella bronchiseptica. Next base: position 259,125 of record NZ_LR134326.1, on the reverse strand, counting down.
GGCAGGCTCGCCGTGAGCGCGATCGGCGTCAGGTCGCGGGTCACGTCGTACGACAGGCGCTTGCTGTAGAGCGCCGGGCTCGATGCGATCGACGAGGTGTTGTAGAGCAGCGTGTAGCCGTCGTTGGCGGCCCGGCTGACTTCCTCGGCGGCGATGTTGCCGTTGGCGCCCGGCTTGTTGTCGATCAGCACGTTGGCGCCCAGCGTATTGGCCATGTGCTTGGCCAGCGTACGCGCAATGGCGTCGGTGCCGCCGCCGGCCGAGAACCCGAGGACGATCTTGACGGGCTTGGCCGGATAGCCGTCCGATGCCGCGCTGGCCGGCGTCGCGCCGCCGGCCAGGATGGCCAGCATCGCCGTCCCGGCGACGGCGCCCGCCAGCCTGACGAAACCGCGGCGTGCGCCGCGCGCCGTGGACGCAACAACCCCCATGCAAGACTGCTTGCACTGAACCATGTCTATCTCCTGTTTGCTTGGATGACGGGCGCCGCGCGCCCTGTTGTACCGGCGGGATCTAGCCCGCCATGGTCAAGCCGCCCGATACCGACAGCACCTGGCCGGTGATGAAGTCCGCGTCCTCCGAAGCCAGGAAGCACACGGCGCCCACCACGTCCTGGGGCTGGCCCAGGCGTCCGAACGGAATGGCCTTCTCCAGCGCGTTGCGCAGCTTGGCGCCGCTCTCGCCCTCGCCGGCGAAATCCCGAAACAGCGGCGTGTCGGTCGGCCCCGGGCAGACCACGTTGACGTTGATGTGCTTGCGCGCCACTTCGCGGGCGATCGTCTTGGTGAACGCGATGATCCCGCCCTTGCACGCCGAGTAGACCGACTCGCCCGACGAGCCGACCCGCCCCGCGTCGGAAGACACGTTGACGATGCTGCCCTGGCCGCGCGCCACCATGCCCTTGAGCACCGCGTGGTGCAGGTTGATGGGTCCCTTCAGGTTGATATTGACGATCTTGTCCCACAGCGGCGGCTCGGTATCGAGAAACCGCGCGGCGTGGTCCCAGCCGGCGTTGTTGACCAGCACGTCGACCGGGCCCAGCTCGCTTTCGACCCGGGCCACGGCGGCCGCGACGGCCGGGTAGTCGGTGATATCCACGCCATAGGAGGCGGCCACGCCGCCCTCGGCCTGGATGCGCCCGGCAACCTGCCCGGCGCCCTCGGCGTTCAAGTCGAAAATCGCGACCTTGGCCCCTTCCTGCGCGAAACGCTCGCACAGCGCCGCCCCGATGCCGCCGCAGCCGCCGGTGACGATCACGACTTTCTCTTTCAATCCTTTCATTGCCTGTCTCCTGTTGCGGCCTAGCCGCGGCACTTGATCATGCGCAGCGGCGTGTACGTCATCACCACCGTGCCATCCTGCTTGACCACTTTGTTGAAGGTGCGCACCAGCCCGCGGCCCGGCCGGCTGTTGGACAGGCGCGCCTCGATGACTTCGCACTCGACGTGGATGGTGTCGCCGACGAAGGCCGGCCCCTTCATGTCCAGCTCCATGTTGAGGAAGGCGTAGCCGGTCTTCTGCATGGTGGACTGCGTCAGCAGGCCTTCGGAAATCCCGTAGACGAACGAGCCCGGCGCGAAACGTCCCTTGATGTCGGATTCGTTCTTGACGAACTCCATGTCGGTGAACAGCACCTCGGTCATGTGGATGCAGTTGATGAAGGCGCATACGTCGGCGTCCTGGATGGTGCGCCCCAGCGTCTTGAACCTGCGTCCCACCGGCAGGTCTTCGAAATACATCCCCAGGCCTACGGTTTCGATTTCTTCGTGATTCATGGCGGTCTCCTTATGAATGGTCACTTCCGGTTCGGACGGCCGAGCAGGCTGTTCGAGATGATGTTGCGCTGGATCTGGTTGGTGCCCTCGATGATCTGCAGCACCTTGGCGTCGCGGAAATAGCGGTTGATCGGATACTCCGACGAAATGCCCGCCGCGCCGAACAGCTGCACGGCGTCGGTGGCGACTTTCATGGCGGTGTCGCTGGCGAAGCACTTCGCCATGGCGGCCACCGGCGCCAGCGCGGCCGCCGGCGCGCCGCTGTCGACCAGCGAAGCGGCGCGGTAGACGAGATGGCGCGCCGCCTCGGTCTGTATCGCCATATCGGCCAGCATCCAGCGCACCCCCTGGAAGTCGCTGACCTGCTGGCCGAACGCCGCGCGGTTGGTCACGAACTCGATGGCATGGTCCAGCGCGCCCTGCGCCAGCCCGACGCCGCGCGCCCCGATCAGCGGACGGCTGGCGTTGAAGGCTTCCATGACGGCCTTGAAACCGCCGCCCAGCATGTTGGCCTCGGGCACGAAGACGTTGTCGAGGAACAGCGGGCAGGACGGCACGCCGCGCGCGCCCATTTTTTCTTCCTTGCGGCCCACCTGCAGGCCCGGCGCGCCGCGCTCGACGATGAACAGGCTGATGCCGTCCTTGTCGTGCTCGCGGTACTTGGCCGCGACCAGGATGAAATCGGCGATGTCCGAATTGGTGCACCAGATCTTGGCGCCGTTGAGGACGAAGCCGCCGTCCGTCTTCTCGGCGCGCGTCTTGATGCCGCTGACGTCCGAGCCGCTCTGCGCCTCGGTGGTGGAGAAGGCGCCGCGCAGATCGCCGCTGGCCAGCCCCGGCAGCAGGCGCGCCTTCTGCTCCTCGGTGCCGCCGTGCAGGATGGCGCCGAACGGCACCCACTGCACCAGCAGCAGGTACGCGGTGTTGTAGCAAACGCGGCCGAACTCCTCGATGGCCAGGCAGGCCGACAGCATGCTGCCGGCGCCGCCGTACTGCTCGGGAAACGGCAGGGTGAACAGGCCCAGCTCCTTGAGCAGCGCGAACATGTCGTGCGGATACTCGGCCGTGCTGTCGATGTCGTTGGCGCGCGGGGCGACCCGTTCGCGCGCGACGCGCCGGATGAGGTCCTGGATCTGCTTCTGGTCGTCGTTCAGTGCGTACTGGCTGTCGTGCATGGATGATTCCTGGTCTCGATGATTCTTGCCGCCTCCAGCGCCTCGATGTCGGCGCCGGACTTGTGCAGCAGCGACGCCAGCACTTCGGCGGTGTGCTGGCCCCGCAGCGGAGGCGGATGGCGGTACTGGACCGGCGTGCCGGACAGGCGGATGGGATTGGCCACCATGCCCACCGTCGTGCCGCCGGGATGCGGCATGTCCACGCGCATGCCGCGGTGGACCACCTGCGGATGCTCGAAGACCTGCGCGTAGTTGTTGATCGAGCCGTTGGGCACTTCCGAATTGGCCAGCAGGTCCAGCCAGTGCCGCGACGGCTGGGTACGGAAGCGCGCCTCCAGCGCCTCGACCAGCGCGGCGCGGTTCACGTTGCGGCCCGGCATGTCGGCAAAGCGCGCATCGAGGGCCAGCTCGGGGCAGCCGATCAGCTCGCACAGCCGGCGGTATTGCCCGTCGTTGCCGCAGCCGATGATGATGTGGCCGTCCGCGGTCGGGAAGGTCTGGTACGGGGCCAGGTTGGGGTGCTCGTTGCCCCAGCGGCGCGGAATCGCGCCGCTGGCGAAATAGCTGGCGATCTGGTTGGCGCCGAAGTTGACCACGGTGTCGAGCAGCGCCACATCGATATGCTGGCCCACGCCCGTGGCATGGCGGCTTTCGATGGCCGACAGGATGCCGATGGTGGCGTTCAGGCCGGTCAGCACGTCGGCCACCGCGATGGCCGATTTCATCGGCCCGCCGCCCGGCTTGTCGTCGCGCTCGCCCGTGATGCTCATCAGCCCGCCCTCGCCCTGGAAGATGAAGTCGTAGCCGGGCAGGTGTGCATAAGGGCCATCCTGCCCGTAGCCCGTGATCGAGCAATAGACCAGGCGCGGGTTGAGCTCGCGCAGGTCGGCGTAGGACAGGCCGTAGCGCGCCAGGTCGCCCACCTTGTAGTTCTCCACCAGCACGTCGCATTGCAGCGCCAGCTCGCGCACCAGCGCCTGGCCCTGGGGCGTGGCGATATCGATGGCGATGGACCGCTTGTTGCGATTGGCGGAGGTGAAATAGGCGGAATCCCCGACGCGCTCGCCGTCGTCGTTCTCGATCCACGGCGGCCCCCAATGGCGGGTATCGTCGCCCAGCACCGGCCGCTCGACCTTGATCACGTCCGCGCCCAGGTCGGCCAGCATTTGCGTGCACCACGGGCCGGCCAGCACCCGCGTCAGATCCAGGACGCGCACATGGGAAAGAGATCCGGACATAGGTCCTGCCTTCGTTGAAATGGCGTTCATATTTACGAACAGTGTTTATTATTCTATATAACGGAGCCGGCGCAGACAACGGATTTCTGTGCTTTTTTTGCCCAAATACATCATGATCATGACATATTTGGGCGCACGTCGGCGTCGAAACCCCGGCCTCGCCGCCTCAGTCCAGCTTGATTCCCGAGGTTTGCACCACCTTGCGCCAGCGTTCGATCTCGGCCTGCAGGAAGACCTGGAAATCGCCCGGCGACGTGGCCTTGGGCACCGCGCCCTGCGAGGCCAGCTGGGCCGCCACCTTGGGATCGTTGAGGGCCTGCACGTAGGCATCGTTGATCCGGGCGATCACCGCCGGCGGCGTGCCGGCCGGCGCCATCAACGCCTGCCAGGCGCCCATCTGGAAACCGGGCAGGATCACCTCGGAGGCGGTCGGCACATCGGGCAGCAGCGGCGAACGTTGCGCGCCCGTCACCGCCAGCGCCACGACCCGCCCGTCGCGCACGTACGGATAGGCCGAATTGATGGGATCGGCGAACAGGTCCAGCCGTCCCGCAATGAAATCGGGGAAGGCGCCGGCGCCGCCCTTGTACGGGATGTGGGTGGCTTCGATCCCGGCGGCCTGCAGCAGCACGAACATGGCCAGGTGCGTGAGATTGCCCGTGCCGGAAGACCCATAGTTCAGCTTGCCGGGGTGCCGGGCGGCGTAGTCCTTGAGCTGCTGCACGTTCGTCACCCCCAGCGGCTTGCTGGCCATCACCAGCAGCGGCTGGTCGATCAGCAGGGAAACGGGGGCCAGGTCCTGGTCCAGCCTGTAGGCGACTTTCTGGCCGAATGCGGCCGTGAAACCCAGCGCCGACGTACTGTGCAGCAGGGTGTAGCCGTCGGGCGTGGCCTGGGCCACTGCCTCGGCGCCGATATTGCCGTTGGCGCCGGGGCGGTTCTCCACCACCACCGGCACGCCGAGCTGGCCGGATACCCGGGTGGCCAGCAGGCGCGCCACCTGATCGGTGGCGCCGCCAGGGGCAAACGGCACGATGACGCGGATGGGCTTGGCCGGGAACGTCTCCTGGGCCGTGCCCAGGGCAGGGGCTAGCATCAGCCCGCCGATCAATGCGGCGGCAAGCAGGCGCGACAGCTTCATGGTGGTCTCCTCGATATGTGTTTGTCGTTGGCCCGGCGGCATGGCCCGCCATCGCCAAATCGTTCATCTTTACGAACGATGTTCATTATTATATGTTCCAGCTTGCGGCGAGGACAAACTTTTCCCTTTACAAGCGTCGCCTTATTGCATCATGATGTTGATATAAATCCCGAACCCGGAGACAACCATGACTGTGCTCACGACCTTCCGCGACCAGCTCGCGGTCATCGAACTGAACCGGCCCCAGGCCATGAACGCCCTGAACGAGCAGATGCTGGCCGACCTGAATGCGGCGCTCGACCGGATCGAGGCCTCGGACTGCCGCGGCATGGTGTTCACCGGCGCGGGCGACAAGGCGTTCTGCGCCGGCGCCGACATCACCCAGCTGCAGGCCCGCTCGCCCGCGCAGCATCGCGCCAATGTCAGGCTGGCCCAGTCCACCTTCGACCGCATCGAGCAATCGCCCCTGCCCAGCGTGGCGGTCGTGCACGGCTTCGCCTTCGGCGGCGGGCTGGAGCTGGCCCTTGCCTGCACCTTCCGGATCGCCTCGGCCAAGGCCAGGATGGGCCTGCCCGAACTCAAGCTGGGCCTGATTCCCGGCTATGGCGGCACGCAGCGGCTGCCGCGCCTCATCGGCCCGTCGCGCGCCGCCGAGCTGATCCTGTCCGGCGGCGTCGTGGGCGCCGAAGAGGCTTTGCGCGTCGGCCTGCTCAACCGCATCGTCGACGCGGGCGCGCCGGCCGAACTGGGATGCGCCTACATGGCGCCGTTCACCGCGCACGGCAAGGTGGCCATGGCCATGGCGCGCGAAGCCATCCGCCGCGGCCTGGACGGCACGCTGCAGGCCGGCCTGGACATCGAGGCCGACCTGTTCACGCTGTGCGCCCGCTCGCAGGATGCCGCCGAGGGCATGGCGGCCTTCCTGGAAAAGCGGCCGGCCGTATTCACCGACCGCTGAGCCGCGCGCCGCGCCCACCACCGTCCTCCGTGATCCGGGAGTCTCCATGCACCCCTACAGGAATCTGCTCGAACCCTACGACTTCGGCTTTCTGGCGCTGCGCAACCGCATGGTCATGGGCGCCATGCATACCCGCATCGAGACGCTGGACCAGCCGGTGGCGCGGCTGGCGCAATTCTTCCGCGAACGCGCCCGGGGCGAAGTCGGCCTGATCCTCACCGGCGGCTTCGCGCCCGACCAGGCCGGCCGCATGGAAGACGACGCGCCCGTGCTGGAGCATGCCGGGCAGCTGGCGCCGCATCAGGCCATCACCCAGGCGGTGCACGAAGAAGGCGGGCGTATCGTGCTGCAGATCCTGCACGCGGGCCGCTACGCCAAACACCCGCTGTGCGTGGGCCCCACGGCGCAACGCGCGCCGATCAACCCCCATGTGCCGCGCGCCATGACGCCCGAGGACATCGCGCGCACCGTGCGGGCCATCGCCCATACCGCCAGCCTGGCCCGCCAGGCCGGCTACGACGGCGTCGAGATCATGGGCTCGGAGGGCTATCTGCTCAACGAGTTCGCCAGCGCGCGCACCAATACCCGCGACGACGCCTACGGCGGCAGCTTCGACAACCGCATCCGCCTGCCGATCGAAACCGTGCGGGCCGTGCGCGCCGCCGCCGGCCCGGACTTCCTGCTGATCTACCGCATCTCGGCCATCGACCTGGTCGAAGACGGGATGACCGGCGCCGAAAGCGCGCAACTGGCGCGGCGCCTGCAGGAAGCCGGCGTCGACATGCTCAATACCGGCATCGGCTGGCACGAATCGGCCATTCCCACCATCGCCGCGTCGGTGCCGCGGGCGGGCTGGGAATTCGCCGTGCGCAACATCAAGGACGCGGTATCGATCCCGGTCATCGCGTCCAACCGCATCAATACGCCCGAGGTGGGCGAGCGCCTGCTGGCCGACGGCGCGGCCGACTTCGTCTCGATGGCCCGCCCCCTGCTGGCCGATCCCGAGTTCGCCGCCAAGACCCGCCTGGGCCAGCCCGAACGGATCAACAGCTGCATCGCCTGCAACCAGGCGTGCCTGGACCGCATCTTCACCGAACGCACGGCCTCGTGCCTGGTCAACCCGCGCGCGGGCCGCGAGCTGGACTACCCGCGCGGCCGGGCGGCCACGCCCCGGCGCATCGCGGTGGCCGGCGGCGGCGCGGCCGGCATGGCATTTGCCGTCTACGCCGCCGAACGCGGCCACGCGGTCACGCTTTACGAAGCCGCCGACACCCTGGGCGGCCTGCTGAACCTGGCGCGCCGCATACCCGGCAAGCGCGAGTTCGACGAAACGCTGCGGTACTTCCACGGCCGGCTGGCCGAGCTGGATATCGCGGTGCGGCTGGGCACGCGCGTCACCGCCGACCAGCTGCGCCAGGCGCAATACGAAGCCGTGGTGGTGGCCACCGGCGTGACGCCGCGCCTGCCCGCCATCGACGGCCTGGACCACCCCAAGGTGGCCTTCTACGACGAGGTGCTGTCGGGCCGGCGCGAGATCGGCCAGCGCGTGGCCATCATCGGGACCGGCGGCATCGCCTTCGATACCGCCGAATTCCTGCTGGGAGACGCCGCCGAGTCGCAATCGCCCGAGCGCTTCCAGCGCCACTGGGGCATCGATGCGTCGCTGCGCCAGCCGGGCGGCCTGGCCGACCCCGCCACGCCCCCGCCGCGCCGTCTCATCCACATGCTGCAACGCGGCCACGACAAGCCCGGCGCGCGCCTGGGCAAGAGCACCGGCTGGATACTCAAGAGCCGCCTGCGCCGCGCCGGGGTGCGGATGATCACGGGCGTCACTTACCACGGCGTCAGCGACGCGGGCCTGGCGTACGCCTGCGACGGCGTCGCGCACGTGCTGCCGGTGGACGACGTCATCGTCTGTGCCGGCCAGCTCGCGCTGGACGAACTCAGCCAGGCCCTGGCCGGCTCCGGCATGCGCGTGGCCGCCATCGGCGGCGCCCGCCACGCCGCCGAACTGGACGCCGCGCGCGCCATCGAGGAAGCCCTGCAGCTGGCCCACGCATTCTGAATCCCCGCATTGCGCCGGCAAACCGGCATCTCTCCACATTCCGACCACGGGAACTCCAAACCATGACAGACCGCTACGCCTCCTATACCCGCCTGAAATTCGACCGGCCTCACCCGCGCGTGCTGCGCATCACCCTGGCGTCGCCGCTCAAGATGGGCGCCATGGACGCCGCCATGCACCGCGAAGTATCCGAGATCTGGAAAGACGTGGACGCCGATCCGAGCGTCTCGGCCATCATCCTGACCGGCGAGGGCCGGACCTTCTCGGCCGGCGGCGACCTCAACCACGAGCGCAAGGGCGCCGACGACTACGACACGCGCATGCAGACCATGAAGGAAGCGCGCGACATCGTGTACGGCATGATCAACTGCTCCAAGCCCATCGTCAGCGCCGCGCGCGGCTGGGCGGTCGGCGCCGGCCTGGCCTGCCTGGTCCTGGCCGATATCTCCATCGCCTCCAAGGACGCGCGCTTCTCCGACGGCCACATGAAGATCGGCGTGGCGGCGGGCGACCACGCCACCATCATCTGGCCCCTGTTGTGCGGCATGGCCAAGGCAAAATACTATCTGCTGACCGCCGACAGCTTCACCGGCGAAGAAGCCGAGCGCATGAACCTCATCTCGCTGGCGCTGGACGACGCCGAGGTGGAAGGCAAGGCCGTCGAACTGGCGTCGCGGCTGGCCGACGGCGCGCCGGGCGCGATCCGCTGGACCAAGCATGCGCTGAACAACTGGCTGCGCCAGGCCGGCCCGATCTTCGACGCCTCGCTGGCGATGGAATTCATCGGCATGGCCAGCCCCGAAGGCAAGGAAGGCATGGACGCGTTCCTGCAGAAGCGTCCGGCGCGCTTCCCCGCCGATACGCCGTTCTGAGACCCTTGCATCAAATCCTGGCGGTCCCGAACCTGCCCGATCGGGTAATCTCGGGACCATTCATCCGTAGCAAGAGGCGACAACATCGTGGCTAGGAAATCCGGCGCCGAGATCCACAATCGGTTGTTCTTCCGTCTGTTCCAGCTGGGCAACTCCCTGCAGCGGCAGGCGGGCAAGGAGCTGGGCATCAGCACCGTGCAATGGGCGGTGCTGGGCGCGCTCACCCGGCCCCAGGCGGCCGGCGGCATGACCTTCGGCGAACTGGCCGACTACCTCGTGGTCAGCCGGCAAAGCCTGGACGGCGTACTCAAGCGGCTCGAACGCGAAGGCCACGTGCGGCGCGTGCCGGACCCGAACGACCGGCGCGCGCGCGTGGTCATCCTGCTGCCGGCCGGCCAACGCTTCTGGGATGAGATCCAGCCCAATATCTACGAGTTCTACAGACAGGCCATGAAGAGCTTTCACTTCGACGACAGCGTGACCTTCGTGCACTTCCTCAATCGCCTGCAGCACGACATCGCCGAAGTGCGGCTCTGAGGCCCATCCATCACGGAAATCCCATGAAAATACTGGTACCAGTCAAGCGCGTGGTCGACTACAACGTCAAGGTGCGCGTCAAATCGGATCAAACGGGGGTGGACATCGCCAACGTGAAGATGTCCATGAACCCGTTCGACGAGATAGCGGTCGAGGAGGCCACGCGGCTCAAGGAGAAGGGCGCGGTGGCGGAGGTGGTGGCGGTTTCTTGCGGCGCCGCACAATGCCAGGAGACGCTGCGCACGGCGATGGCGATCGGGGCGGACCGCGCGGTGCTGGTGCAGACCGACGCGCAGCTGCAGCCGCTGGCGGTGGCCAAGCTGCTCAAGGCGCTGGTGGACAAGGAGCAGCCGCAGCTGGTGATTCTGGGCAAGCAGGCGATCGACGACGACGCCAACCAGACGGGGCAGATGCTGGCGGCGCTGCTGGATTGGCCGCAGGCGACGTTTGCGAGCAAGGTGGAGCTGGGCGATGGTCAGGTGACGGTGACGCGCGAGGTCGATGGGGGGCTGGAGACGCTGTCGCTGAATCTGCCGGCGATCGTGACCACGGACCTGCGGCTGAACGAGCCGCGCTACGTGACGCTGCCCAACATCATGAAGGCCAAGAAGAAGCCGCTGGAGACGGTGAGCCCGCAGGATCTGGGGGTGGATCCGGCGCCGCGCCTGAAGACGCTGAAGGTGAGCGAGCCGCCGGCGCGCCAGGCCGGCATCAAGGTGCCTGATGTGGCCACGCTGGTGGACAAACTGAAGAACGAAGCGAAGGTGGTGTGATGACGACGCTGGTAATAGCCGAACACGATAACGCGCAGCTGAAGGGCGCGACGCTGAACACGATCGCCGCGGCGTCCAGGCTGGGCGGCGAGGTGCATGTGCTGGTGGCGGGCTCGGGCGCGCAGGCGGTGGCCGAGCAGGCCGCGCAGGCGGCCGGGGTGTCCAAGGTGCTGCTGGCCGATGCGCCGCAGCTGGCCGAGGGGCTGGCCGAGAACCTGGCCGCGCAGGTGCTGGCGGTGGCCGGCGGGTACAGCCACATTCTGTTCGCGGCCACGGCCTCGGGCAAGAACGTGGCGCCGCGGGTGGCGGCCAGGCTGGATGTGGCGCAGATCTCGGACATCATCGGAGTGGAGTCGGCCGATACGTTCCAGCGGCCGATCTACGCGGGCAACGCGATCGCCACGGTGCAGTCGGGCGATGCGGTCAAGGTGATCACGGTGCGCACGACCGGTTTTGACGCGGTGGCCGCGCAGGGCGGGTCGGCGGCGGTCGAGGCGCTCGATGCGGTGGCCGATTCGGGGCTGTCGCGCTTCGTGGGCCGGGAGGTGGCCAAGAGCGACCGTCCGGAGCTCGCCGGCGCGCGGGTGGTGGTCTCGGGCGGGCGCGGGCTGGGCAGCGCGGAGAACTTCAAGATCCTGGACCCGCTGGCCGACAAGCTGGGCGCGGCGCAGGGGGCCTCGCGCGCGGCGGTGGACGCGGGCTACGCGCCCAACGACTGGCAGGTGGGGCAGACGGGCAAGATCGTGGCGCCGCAGCTGTACGTGGCGGTGGGCATCTCCGGAGCGATCCAGCACCTGGCGGGCATGAAGGACTCCAAGGTCATCGTGGCCATCAACAAGGATCCGGAAGCGCCGATCTTCGGCGTGGCCGACTACGGCCTGGTGGGCGACCTGTTCCAGGTCGTGCCCGAACTGACCGGCGCGCTCTGAGCGGCGCGCTCGGCGCCTGTCCCCGCGGTGGCAACGAGGTGCCTGAGCAACGAGGTGCCTGAGCAACGAGGTGCCTGAGCAACGAGGTGCCTGAGCAACGAGGTGCCTGAGCAACGAGGTGCCTGTCCCCGCGGGGACAGGCACCCCACGCACCCCACGCACCCCCCGCACCCCACGCCCCCCCGCACCCCGCGTTCCTTCCCGCATCAACCGCCGAATTCCCGCCAATTGCCGGGATTCGGACGCCTTCGTGTTGTATTCAAGCTGCAATAAATCCCCTCCAGGCCCCCAAAACTGAACTTTTCCTGAATTAATTCTGACGTTTAGTTGAATAGAAGAATAGGAATGAATAGCATTGTCATTCCTTGCAAACCGTTACCGCGGCAGCCGCGCGGTCTTTCCTTCGATTCCCATGTCAGAACAGAAAAGCAATCAACGCTCCGGGGGAGCGCAGCATTCCACGCACGCATCCAGACGCCGGCCGATCCTGCGCCACGCGCCGCTGGCCCTGGCGATCGCCGCGCTCGGCGCCGCCCAGGCCCAGACCGCCAGCCCGCAGGAAGACACCCTGGGCATCACGCAGATGGACACCGTGGTCGTGACCGCCTCCGGGTTCGAGCAGGAAATCAAGAACGCGCCGGCCTCGATCTCCGTCATCACCCGTGAGCAGCTCGAAAGCAAGCCCTTCCACAACCTGGCCGACGCGGTCGCCGACGTCGAAGGCGTCAGCGTCGAACGCGGCGGCAAGGCGGGCGGCATGAACATCAGCATCCGCGGCCTGCCCAGCGACTACACCCTGGTGCTGGTCGACGGCAAGCGCCTGAGCCAGAACAGCTCGGGCGCCCGCCCCAACGGCTTCGGCGACGTGGACACCAACTTCATCCCGCCCATGTCCGCCATCGACCGCATCGAAGTCGTGCGCGGCCCCATGTCCACCCTGTATGGCTCGGACGCCATGGGCGGCGTGATCAACATCATCACCCGCAAGGTCGCCAGGGAATGGACCGGCCAGGTCACGCTGGACGGCACCGCCCAGGGCGACAACCGCTACGGCAACAACTACGGCTCGTCGTTCTACCTGAGCGGCCCGCTGCAGACCGACAAGCTGGGCCTGTCGCTGCGCGGCGGCCTGTACCGTCGCCTGAGCGCGCACGGCAGCTACCCGGCCAACCAGGCCGAATACGACAGCGGCGACTACTCCGGCGACATCGCCAGCTTCAGCGGCCTGGGCGACAGCCTGCAGCGCAACGTCGGCCTGCGCCTGGCGCTCACGCCCAACCGCAACCACGACATCCTGTTCGACGTCGACGCCAACTGGCAGACCTTCGACAACGCCAACGGCGAACTCGGCACCCTCAACGCCGACGTGGCGCCCAACCGCCAGGGCGGCGGCTATGAGCCCGAGATGAAGTTCAATCGCCAGCGCTACGCCCTGACCCACCTGGGCCGCTACGACGGCGCGATCAGCTCCGACACCAGCCTGCTGTACGACACCACCGAGACCATCGGCCGCACCAACCCCATGAGCACGCCGCGCCAGCCGAGCGATGGGGAAAAGCGCGAACTGGAATACGAGAACTGGGTGTTCGACACCAAGTGGACCATGCCCCTGTTCAATGACCGCCACAACCTCACGATGGGCGGCCAGTGGCGCGAGCAGAAGTTCAAGGACACCCTGGTGAGCGCGCCCCTGAACCTGCGCCAGTACCAGTGGGCCCTGTTCGCCGAAGACGAATGGCGCATCGTCGACGACCTGGCCCTGACCATGGGCGCGCGCTATGACCGCAACGAGCAGTTCGGCGGCAAGTGGAGCCCGCGCGGCTACCTGGTCTGGAACGCCACGCCGGCCTGGACCGTCAAGGGCGGCGTCAGCAAGGGCTACAAGACGCCGGACATCAACCTCATGACCGACGGCATCATCGGCCTGGGCGCGCAAGGCACCATGCCGCTGCTGGGCAACTCGCAGCTCAAGCCGGAATCCAGCACCTCGTCCGAACTCGGCGTGCTGTTCGACGACGGCGAAGGCCTGACGGGCAACCTGACCGGCTTTCACACCAAGTTCAAGGACAAGATCGACACCCAGAACGTGCCCAACTGCCTGGCCGCCGGCGGCCCCGTGCCGGGGTGCCTGGACCTGGGCGTGTGGGAGCGCAACGGCGTGCCGGTGGCCAACTTCTCGCAACGCGTAAACGTGGATACCGCCACCATCCAGGGCTTCGAGCTGGGCGGGCGCATCCCGCTGTTCGAAGGCTGGTCCTTCAGCGGCAACTACACCCTGACCGCCAGCGAAATCACCTCCGGCGCCAAGCAGGGCCAGCCGCTGGGCTCGCAGCCGCGCCACAGCCTGAACCTGGGCCTGAACTGGCGCGTCAACGAACGCTTCAACGCCTGGGTGCGCGGCGAGTACCGGGCCAAGCAGTTCAACGACATGAACTGGGAAAAGGAGCAGGTGTTCTACAGCCCGTACTGGCTGGCCAGCCTGGGCGGCTCGTACGTGCTGAACAAGAACGTGACGCTGTCGGCCTCGGTGTACAACCTGTTCGACAAGAACTTCGTCGACTACGGCCCCACCAAGGTCGGCACCAGCGCCCCCACGGCCGCCACCTCGTGGAGCAACTCGTACCGCCAGGTGCTGGAAGGCCGCCGCCTGTGGGTGTCGGCGAACATTACGTTCTGATCCCGCGAAAGCGGGCAACCGCAAAGGAAAAGCCGGCGCAAGCCGGCTTTTCCTTGTCGGCGCCGGCGCGCCCTACTGCGGTTGCAGGCCGGCGTCCTTGACGATGGCGCCCCAGCGCGGCAGCTCCTCGCGCAGCATGGCCTCGAACCCTTGCGGCGTGGTCGTATGCGCCACCACCCCGAGGTTCTCCAGCTTCTCGGTCACTTCCTTTTCCTGCAGCACGGCGTTGAACACGCTGTTCAGCTTCTCCACCACCGCGGGCTGCGCGCCCTTGGGCAGCAGGAAGCCGATCCAGACGTGCGCCGGGACGGTGCCAAAGCCGCTTTCCTTCATGGTGGGCACGTCCGGGAACAGCTTGAGGCGGTCCTCGGAGCCGATGGCCAGCGCCTTCAGCTTGCCCGAACTGACGAACGCCTGCACGGCCGGCACCGTGTCGAACGCGATGTCCACCTGGCCGGCCAGCAGGTCCGTCATGGCGCGCGCGCTGCCCTGGTAGGGAATGTGCTCGATGCGCAGGCCGTTCTGGTGCTTGAGCGTTTCCATCGCCAGGTTGGACGAGGTGCCGGTGCCGGGGCTGGCGTAGTTCAGCTTGCCGGGATGCTGCCTGGCGTAGGCCACCAGGCCGGCGACGTCCTTGAACGGCATGCCCGGACGCGCCACCAGCACCAGCGGCAGGTCCGCCACCAGGCCGACCGGCGTGAAGTCGTCCGGCGTCTTGTAGTTCACCGTCTTGTACAGGAAGTGGTTGGTGACGGCCGCGCCGGTGGCGGCGATGGTCAGCGTATAGCCGTCCGGCGCCTGGCGCACGAACGAGGACAGCAGCACGCTGCCGCCCTGCCCGGGCTTGTTCTCCACGATCACGGGCTGGCCCAGCCTGGCCGCCGCGCGCTCGGCCAGCATGCGCGCCACCGTGTCGGTGGCCTGGCCCGGGGGAAAGCCCAGCTGCAGCGCGATCGGTTTGTGGGGATAGGCGTCGTTGGCCGCGGCCCCCGCCAGGGGGGCCGCGAGGATGATCGCCGCGCCGATCAGGCGCACTACGGATTGCTTCATGTCGTCTCTCTCCTTGTACCGGTATGTCCGTGCGTGCACCGTTATTCGGGCCGGCGCTTCTTCAGCAAATAGGTCTGCGACCCTTCCATCACGGTCTCGCCTTTCTGGTTCACCACCAGCGTCTTCATGCGCACGGTGCCGGTCGTGCGGCCGGGCTTGAGCTCGACGATCTCGAGCGAGCAATACAGCGTGTCGCCCACGAAGACGGGGCCGACGAAACGCGAACTCTGCTCGATGAAGCCTTTCATCGAAGCCTCGGTCATGTGCGGAAACAGGCCCGCGCCGGCCGCCGTCTGGATCACCACCTGGAAGCCATGCGCCAGCATGTGGGGCATGCCGTATGCGCGGCAGTACTCGACGTCGTAATGGATGGGATGGTTGTCGCCGCTGGCCAGCTGGAACGCCGCGAACAGGGCATCGGTCATGGTGCGCGAGGGCAGGACGAAGCGCTCGCCCACCTCGAAATCCTCGAAGTAGCGTTGCTCGCACATCTGGTGCGCGGTGGGGTCAAAACCAGGGGTACTCATCGGCGTTCGCCTCCTTTCCAGCGGGTTGCAAGTTGCGCCAATGTACATTACGGAAATTGTTTTCGCAATTATCCTCAGTGGCATATTCAGGGTAAACGCTCAATAAACTACCGAAGGCATTGTGCCGGAACAGCAACTTCATATATATTGCGAAAACAATTTCTGCATAAATGGTTCAAATCAGGACCGCACTGGAGGCAAGCATGGATCTGGGTCTGAAAGGCAAGGTCGCCATCGTGACCGGCGGCGGCAGCGGCATCGGCGCATCGATATGCGCGCACCTGGCCCGCGAGGGCGTGGCGGTGGTCGTGGCCGACATCAACCTGGAGGCCGCCCAGGCCCAGGCGGCCGCCCTCGCGGGCGAGGGCGCCAGCGCCCAGGCATGCCAGGTGGACGTCACCGACGAAGCCTCGGTGCGCACGCTGTACGATCAGGCCGCCACCTGGTTCGGCGGCGTCGATATCCTGGTCAACAACGCCGGCTTCACGCGCGACATGCGCATCGCCAAGATGGGCATGCAGGACTGGGACAGCGTGGTCGACGTCATCCTGAAGGGCGCGTTTCTGTGCACTCGCGAAGCGGTGCGCCATTTCGCCGAGAAGAACTGGGGCAGGATCATCAACATTTCCTCGCGCGCCCACCTCGGCAACGCCGGGCAGGCCAACTACTCCGCCGCCAAGGCCGGGCTGATCGGCTTCACGCGCGCCATGGCGCTGGAACACGGCCGCTTCAATGTCACGGTCAACGCCGTCGCCCCCGGCATCATCGATACCGAAGCGGTCAAGCGCCTGCCGCACTACGAGAAAATCCGCGACGCGGCCAAGGCCACCACGCCCATCCCGCGCATCGGCCACCCCGACGATGTGGCCAGCGTCGTCACCTTCCTCGCCTCGGAACCGGCCGGCTACGTGACCGGGGACGTCGTCCATGTCACCGGCGGGCGCTACTGACGCCGCATCGAGAGGAAACCCCGATATGTCCATCAAACCCCTGGCCGGCATCCGCATCCTGGACTTCAGCAAAGTGCTGGCCGGCCCTATCTGCACCCAGGCCCTGCAGGACCTGGGCGCGGAAGTGACCAAGGTCGAATCGTGCGACAGCGGCGACGACACGCGCGGCTGGCCGCCTTTCAGGGAAGGCGAAGGCGCGGTGTTCCTGTACGCCAATCGCGCCAAGCGCAGCATCGCGCTGGACCTGAAGTCCGATGACGCGCGCGCCGTCATACGGCAACTGGTCGAGCAGGCCGACGTGGTCGTCGAGAGCTTCGGCCCGGGCGTGGCCGAACGGCTGCGGATCGACTACGACACCCTGAACGCCATCAACCCGCGCCTGGTCTATTGCAGCATCTCCGGCTATGGCCGCAGCGGCCCGCTGGCGCACGGCAAGGGCTACGACATGATCCTGCAGGCCTTCGTGGGCATGTGCTCGATCATGGGCGAGCAGGGCAGCGGCCCGGTGCGCGCGCCGTTCTCGCCGATCGACCAGGGCACCGGCATGCAGGCCACCAGCGCCATCCTCGCCGCGCTCATGAACCGCGACCGCACCGGCGAGGGCTGCCATATCGAGGCCTCGCTGTTCGACACCGGCATCTTCTACCTGGGCTATATGTTCCAGAGTTTCTGGGAGCGCGGCACCGAGCCGCAGCGCTTCGGCTGCGCGCACGAGTCGCTGTGCCCCTACGAGGCCTACCAGGCGCGCGACAAGCAGATCCTCATCGGCGTGGCCAGCGAGGCGCTGTGGCGCAAGCTGTGCGACGTGCTGCAACTGGCCGACATGAAGGACGACCCGCGCTTCGACATCAACGCCCGGCGCGTGGCGCACCGCGAACTGGTCGCGCAGCGGCTCAACGCCGTGCTGGCCCGGCACGACGCCTCCCACTGGCAGGACCTGCTGGTGGAAAACGGCATCCCGTGCGCGCAGATCAACTCCTTCGCCGACGCGCTCGCCCACCCGCACACGATCGCCAGCGGCATCGTGGCCGAGGTCGACAGCGAGCGCTACGGCCCCATGCGCACGGTCGGCCAGCCGGTCAAGTTCAACGGCCAGCGCAATTTCGCCGACGCGCCGGCGCCGGCGCATGGCGAGCACACCCGCGCCATCCTCGACGACCTGGGATACAGCGAGGCGCAGATCGAGGCGATGCGCCAGCGCGGAACCATCAAGATTTCCTGAGCCCGCCCCCCGAACCACGGAGAGAAAGAACAATGAGCGAGACGTACATCGCGGGCATCGGCATGACGCCCCTGGCCAAGCACCTGACACTGAGCGTCAAGCAGCTGTCCGCCATGGCGATAGACCAGGCCCTGCAGGACGCCGGCATCGGCAAGGACGCCGTGCAGGCGGCCTGGTTCTGCAATACGCGCCAGGGCGCGCTGGAAGGCCAGCACGGCGTGCGCGGGCAATGCTCGCTGCGCGCCTACGGCTTCGAGGGCATCGCCATCTTCAATACCGACAACGCCTGCGCCAGCTCCAGCTCGGGCCTGATGCAGGCCCACGCGGCCGTCAAGGCCGGCCTGTACGACGTGGCCCTGGTGGTGGGCGCCGAGAAGATGAACTACCCCGAAAAGCGCAAGGAGATGTTCGAAGCCTTCAAGGGCAGCTGGGACCGCGACCTGGCCGAGCAGCACATGCAGGCGCTGCTGGCCATGGGCGAAGGCATGGACCTGCCGCCCGAGGCCCTGGCCGACACCGGCGAGCGCTCGGTCTTCATGGACATCTACGCCGCCCAGGCGCGCTTTCACATGAAGACCTTCGGCACCACGCAGCGCCAGATCGCCGCGGTCGCCGCCAAGAACCATTGGCATTCGCAGTTCAACCCGCTGGCGCAGTACCGCACGCCCATGACGGTGGAGGAAGTGCTGGCCGACAAGCTGGTGGCCTGGCCCATGACCCGCTCGATGTGCGCGCCGATGAGCGACGGCGCGGCCGCGCTGGTGGTGGTGTCCGAAAGGGCGCTCAAGCGGCTGGACGCCCGCCGCGCGGTGCGCATCCGCGGCCTGGCCGTCAGCAGCGGCTCGCAGCGCAGCGCCGACCAGGTCGAGCGCCACCTGACGCGGGTCGCCGCGCTGCGCGCCTACGAAGTGGCCGGCGTGGGACCGCAGGACATCTCGCTGGCGGAACTGCACGATGCGTCGGCCATCGCCGAAATCCTGCATACGGAGAATTGCGGCTTCTGCGACTACGGCGACGGCGGCGCGCTGGTCGAAAGCGGCGCCACGCGCCTGGGCGGGCGCCTGCCCCTGAACGTCTCCGGCGGCCTGCTTTCCAAGGGACACCCCATCGGCGCCACCGGCGCGATCCAGGTCCACGAGGTCGTGACCCAGCTGCGCGGCGAGGCCGGCCAGCGGCAGGTACCGGGCAACCCGCGCCTGGGCATGACCGAGAACGGCGGCGGCTTCTACGGGCTGGAGGAGGCCGCCTGCGTGGTCGGCATCTTCGAAGCGCCGTCGCGCCACTGAATCCGCCACGCCGAACCAGGAGCCGCACACCGATGGCCATAGACCGCGACCAGCTGTTGAACTGGACGATTCCCGACGTCCGCCATACCTATACCGCACGCGACACCATGCTGTATGCGCTGGGGGTCGGAATCGGCGACGACCCGCTGGCGCCGCAGACACTGCGCTTCGCCTTCGAACGCGACCTGCTCGCGCTGCCGACCATGGCGGTGATCCTGGGCTACCCCGGACTGTGGATGCGCGACCCCGCGCTCGGCCTGCAATGGCGCAGGATGCTGCACGGCGAGCAGGGCATGGCCCTGTACCGGCCGTTGCCGGTGGCCGGCACGGTCATCGGCCGCACGCGGGTCACCGAGGTCTACGACCGTGGGCCCGAGAAGGGCGCCGTGGTCCATGCGCGGCGCGACGTGGTCGACGCGGGCACCGACGAGCTGCTGTGCAGCCTGTTCGCCACGTCCGTGCTGCGCGGCGACGGCGGGTTCGGCGGGCCGCCCGCGCCGCCGCACCGCGCGGCGGCGATGCCCGAGCGCGCACCGGACCGCGTCGAGGATATCGCCACGCTGCCGCAGGCGGCCCTGATCTATCGGCTCTCGGGCGACTACAACCCCTTGCACGTCGACCCGGACCTGGCGTCGCAGGCCGGCTTCGAGCGCCCCATCCTGCATGGCCTGTGCACCTTCGGCCTGGCCGGCCGGGCGCTGCTGCAGGCCGCCTGCGGCCACGATCCGCGCCGGCTCACCGGCATGAACGCGCGCTTTTCCGCGCCGGTCTTCCCCGGCGAGACCCTGCGCACGGAAATCTGGCTGCAGGACGACGGCAACGCAATCTTTCGCACCAGCGCGCTGGAACGCGGTACTGTGGTGCTCAACAATGGACAAGCCACGCTGGCGGCCTGATCCGCCGGCGGCAAACGAGGAGAATGCGATGGGTCCCCTGGCAGGACTGAAAGTGGTGGAGTTTCCGGCGATCGGCCCGGCGCCGATGTGCGCCATGCTGCTGGCCGACATGGGCGCGACGGTCATACGGCTGGAGCGGCAGCAACCCTCCGCCGACCTGGGCGTGGAGCGTCCGCTCAAGTACAACCTGCTGCTGCGCAACCGGCCCGGCATCAGCGTCGACCTCAAGGCGCCCGAGGGCGCGCAGTTCGCGCAGGCGCTGCTCGAATCGGCCGACGTGCTGCTCGAAGGGTTCCGCCCCGGCACCATGGAACGCATGGGGTTCGGCCCGGACGCCTGCCTGCGGAAGAACCCCCGGCTGGTATATGGGCGCATGACGGGCTGGGGGCAGACCGGCCCCTACGCCGCCATGGCCGGGCATGACCTGAACTACATCGCCATGACCGGCGCGCTGGACGCCATCGGCAGGAAAGGCCAGCCGCCCACCCCGCCGCTGAACCTGGTGGGCGATTTCGGCGGCGGCGCCCTGTACCTGGCCATGGGCGTGCTGGCCGCCGTCTTCGCCGCGCGCGGCACGGGCAAGGGCCAGGTCGTCGACGCCGCCATGGTGGACGGGGCCGCCTCGCTCATGACGCCGTTCTTCGGCATGGCCGCCGCCGGCCTGTTCAACGCCGAGCGGGGCACCAACGTGCTGGACTCGGGCGCGCCGTACTACGACGTGTACCGCTGCGCCGACGGCAAGTACCTCTCCATCGCGCCGATCGAAGCGCGCTTTCGCAGGATCTTCTTCGAGAAGCTGGACCTGGACGCGCCGGCCGGCGACCAGCGCGCCGACTGGGATGCCCTGCGCGAGGCCATCGCCGCACGCATCGCCACCCGCACCCAGGCGCAATGGTGCGAATGCTTCGACGGCACCGACGCCTGCGTCGCCCCCGTGCTGTCGATCGCCGAGGCCCCCTCGCATCCGCACAACCAGGCGCGCGCCACCTTCCTGGACATCGATGGCGTGGTGCAGCCCGCCCCCGCGCCGCGCTTTGGCGCCACCCCGCTGGCCACGCCGCGCCCGCCCGAACCCGCGAACAGCCGGTTCGAACAGTGCCTGGGCGAGTGGGGAATGTCCGCCGCCGACATCGCGCGCTGGAAAAACAGCGCCGCCATCGGCGCGGCCCGCTAGGCGGACCGCCGCCGGGCCTCTGCTAGACTCCTACGCCAACGATTCGGGAACCCCCATGAGCAAGACAGATCCCACCGTCCAGGGCAACCGGCGCCGCAAACCGATGCAGACGCCCTCCGCCGGCGCGGCGGTCGTGCGCGACGACCTCAAAGACAGCACCGATCGGCAGTTCGTCGTTGCCCTGGCCCGTGGCCTGGACATCCTCAAGGCGTTCCGGCCGCGCGAAGGCCCGCTGGGCAACCGCGAACTGTCCGAGCGCACCGGCATGCCGGCGGCCACGGTCTCGCGCCTGGCGTACACCCTGTGCCGGCTGGGCTACCTGGAGTTCAACCCGCGCCAGGAGAACTACGAGCTGGGCAGCAGCACCCTGGCGCTGGGGCAGGTGGCGATGGCGCGCCGCAATATCCGCAAGGTTGCCGCGCCGCTGATGCAGCAGCTGGCCGACAGCACCAACGGCAACGTCGGCCTGGGCATCCTGCACAAGCGCATGATGCTCTACATCGAGACCTGCGAGGGATCGGGCCTGATCGGCCTGCGGCTGTTCAACGGCTCGCGCATCCCGGTGGCCACCACGGCCATGGGCCGCGCCTATCTCGCCTGCATGGAAGAGGCCGAGCGCGAACGCCTGCTGGAGGAATTGCGGCCCCAGTTCGGCGCGGACTGGCAGACGGTGCTGGTGGGCGTGCAGAAAGCCATGCGCGACATGGAGCGCGACGGCTTCTGCACTTCGCTGGGCGAATGGCAAAGCTACATCCACGGCGCGGGCACCGCGCTGCGGCTGTCCGACGGCAGCCTGTACGGCATGAACCTGGGCGGCGCGGCCTACCTGCTGCCCGAACGCGAACTGACCGAAGTCTACGGGCCGCAGCTGGTCGAAGTGGCCGAGAAAATCCGCAAGGCCATGAGCGTGCCCGACGAGGCCTGAGCCCGGCGCCCGGCCGGGCGCCGCATAGCGCTTGCGCTGTGCTCAAGCATGGCGTGCAATAAAATCGTTTGTCGCTGTCCCCTTGCAAGCCTAGATTGCTTGCTGACCCAATCGCCTTTTTTCAATCAGTCCTAAAGGTTGTCAGCATGCAAGAGCTGTCGCAAGACGCGGGCGCGAGCACCGTCGACGCCCCCTATTTTTCGCCCCGCCGCCTGGGCCACGTCAATCTCATCGTCCGTGACACCGACGCATCGATGCGCTTCTACCAGGACGTCGTCGGCTTCGAAGAGGTCTATCGCGTGCCGGCCATCGGCGGCGGCTTTCTCAGCAACGGCAACACGCACCACGACATAGGCATGGTGCAAAGCTCGGGCCCTTCGGGCAAGGGCCGTCCGCCGGGCCTGAACCACCTCGCGTTCGAGCTGGAAACCGAAGTCGCGCTGGTCGAGGGCTACGAACGGTCGCGCCAGGACGGCCTGGCGTTCGAGCGCACCCTGGACCATGACATCGCGCACTCGGCCTATTGCTCCGACCCGGACGGCAACTCGTGCGAACTGTACGCCGACGTCGTGCGCGAATGGCGCACCGCGCGCACCGGCGAGGTCACCAAGCCCAAACCCGCATGGTGGCCGGGCAAGACGCCTCCCAACCCGCATCGCAACTACCATGCCGAACCGCAATTGCGCCAGGTCGCGCATGCGGCGTTCCATCCCTTGCGCACGCAGCATGCCACGCTGGTGGTGGCCGACCTGCGCGAAAGCATCGCTTTCTACACCCGCCGGATAGGGCTGGCGCTGCAGGCGCAGGGCGACGGCTACGCGCTGCTGGGCGGCCGGTGCGGCCGGCGCGACGTCGCGCTGGTGCAGGCGCGCGGCCAACTGAGCCCCGGCTACCATCACGTGGGCCTGGAAGTCGCCGACGCCGGCGAACTGCTGCAGGCGGCGCAACGCTGGCGCGAGCAGGGCGGCCAGGTGGAGCGCCTCATCGAGCACCCCTTGCGCACGGCGGTGTACATCACCGATCCGGACGGCCTGCTGCTGCAGTTCTTCGTCGACCACGCCGCCGACCACGCCGCCTGGCGCCACCTCGACCGGGAGCAGGCCCTGTGGATCGTGTGAACGCGCCGGCCGGCGGCGCGCAGCCGGTGAACCTGACCGCCTACGCCACCCGCCAGTACGCCGACATACTCGGCATACGGACCGCCTACTATCGCTCGTGCGCCCGCCCGCGGCCGGGCCAGCCCGCCATCGTGCTGGTGCATGGCGGCGCGCCGGGCGCATCGGCCGAACTCAACTGGTTCCGCAATTTCGCGGTGCTGGCGGCGGCCGGCTACGACGTGATCGCCTATGACCAGCCGGGCTTCGGATACAGCAGCCAGCCCGCCGACCACGGCATCGACTTCCGCTACCAGCACCTGGTCGCCACCCTGCAGGCCCTGGCGCCGGACGCCGTGCACCTGGCCGGCAACTCCATCGGCGGCCTGCTGTGCAGCCTGTACGCCCTGCGCCGGCCCGCCGCCGCCCCGCGGGCGCGCTCGCTGATCCTGGCGGCGCCGTTTCCCTATTTCGATCCGCCGGCGGCCGCCAACGACCGGCTGCTGGCGCACCGCGGCCGCCTCGGCTCGATCGAACCCACGTTCGAGAGCATCCAGGCGCTGTGCATGAACACCTTCAACCAGCCCGCGCAGGTCACCGAAGATATCGTGCGGCTGCGCCTGGACATGCTGGCGGGCGAGCGCTGGAATGCATACAAGGCGCGGGCCGGCGCCTCGCGCGAATTCGAGCGCGCCGACGTGCTCGGCCGGCAGCTCGATACCCCGACCCTGCTGGTATGGGGAGTGCAGGACCGCAGCCTGCCCTGCGAAATCGGCATCGAAGCGATGCAGCACCTCAGCCGCGGGCAGTTCGTCTTCCTCACCCAGTGCGGCCACTGGCCGCAGACGGAACACGCCGACGCGTTCAACCGCCTGGCGCTGGCCTTCCTCGACGAGCACGGCCGCCCCTGAACGCGCCGCCGCAACCAGGCACACAGGCTGGTGCATGCCGGCCTGTGTGCCTGGCGACGGCGCGACGGTCCGCTACAAGCCCAGCACCAGCCGCTTGCTGCGCGCCCGCGAGCAGCACGGCAGGAACTGGTCGTTCCTGCGCTTCTCGTCGTCGGACAGGTACATGTCGCGATGGTCCGGCTCGCCTTCCAGCACGCGCAGCAGGCAGGTGCCGCAGATGCCCTGCTCGCACGACGTCTCGACGAATACGCCATGGCGCGCCAGCGCCTGCACCACGCTCTCGTCCTTGCCGACCGCGAACACCTCGCCGGACGAGGACAGCTGCACTTCGAACCCTTCGTCCCCCGCCACGGCGGCATCGCTGCCTGGCGGATTGGAAAAGCGCTCGTAGTGGATGCGGGCGTCGTCCCAGCCCTGCTCGCGCGCCTGCGCGATCACGGCTTCGATGAACCCGCCCGGGCCGCACACGTACAGGTGCGCGCCGGGTTCCTGGCGCGCCAGCACCTGCGCGATATCCAGCCGCTGCGCCGGCGGGCCGTCGTCGGTGTGGATGTGCGCGCGCGCCGCCAGGCCGGGAGCCTGCAGCCGGTCCAGGAACGCCATCCGCTCGCGCGAACGGCCGCAATAATGCAGCGCGAACCGTCCGCCGCGCGCGGCCAGCGACTCGGCCATGCACAAGATGGGCGTGATGCCGATGCCGCCCGCCAGCAACAGCGACGGGCCATCGGCATCGGCCAGCGCAAACAGGTTGCGCGGCGCGCCGATCTCGATCACATCGCCCACGTCCAGCGCATCGTGCACCGCCTGCGATCCCCCGCGCGAGGCGGGTTCGCGCAGCACCGCGATCTGGTAGCGCGCCGCCGGGCCGCCGTAGCGGCACAGCGAATACTGCCGGCTGATGCCGTTGCCGACATGGACATCGACGTGGGCGCCCGGCGCATAGGCCGGCAAGGGCTCGCCGTCCAGGCTTTCGAGCTCCAGCACGCAGACGTCGCGCGCCCCGGCATGCTTGCCCGCGATACGCACCGCCAGACGCGCGTTCATTGGGGCACTTGCTCCTGCATCGCCTCGGCGTCGGGCACGGCGGGATAGCTCAGGCTCTTCAGGAAGTCCGCCAGCTCGCGCGTGTCGGCCACCGTATCGACGGGCGCCATCGAGAAGACCGTACCGTCGCGCACCAGCGCGCGGAACTTCTGCAGCGCCTCCGGGCTGGCCATGAAGTCCAGCACCTTGCGGCGCGCCATCACGATCGCCAGGTCGGCGCTGACCAGTTTCTCCTTGGTCCGGTCGGCGATGCGTCCCATGCCTTCCTGCATGGCGCGGTCCTGGTCGTTGACGCCATGGATGCCCGTGGTGGACGTGCCCTTCTGCGCTTCCCGGTTGACCAGGTAATCGTTGCGCCGATTGCGGATCGGCGCCCAGGTGTCGATGATGGAGCCGCTGTTGAGCTCGAACGGGCCGTAGCGATACTCGGGCGGAAAGGAAATGCCGCGCTCGACGAATTCCAGGAACGCCTGCGGCAGCTCCCCGTCCAGCACGTAGTTGAAATCCCAGCAATAGGTGTTCTCGTCGTCGATCGGCACCCAGGCCCGGCCGCCGATGGGCCAGGCCGCGCTGGGGATGACCGAGAACATGGGCGCCATCCATTGCGTGACGCGCCAGTAGAAGCGCTCGTCGGCGCGGCGCCGCGCGATCGACATGAACCCGATGGGCGTTTCCTCGACGTTCAGTTCCGGCCTGGGATCCTTGTAGGTGTAGGTGCGGTGCACGCGGTCGGATGCCACGCCCTGGTCCGACTTGTGCAGCGTCGATACGTGCGAGCTGTCGATCTCGCCTTCGGCGCCCTGCATCCAGTTGGTTTCCTGCACCCAGACGCTGGCCAGGCGCTGCTTCTCCGGCAGGTCGATCCAGGGAAACCGCGGCAACTCGGGCGCCGGCCCGGCGCCCATGTAGATCCAGACGATGCCGGCCTTCTCCTGCGCCTGATAGGCAGGCAGGTGCATTTTCTGGCACAGGTTGGAATTCTTCTCGCTGGGCATTTCCAGGCACTGGCCATCGCGGCCGTACAGCCAGCCGTGATAGGAGCAGCGGATGCCGCGCTCCTCGACCTTGCCGAAAAACAGCGGCGCGCCCCGGTGCAGGCAGTGCGCATGGGTGATACCGACCTGGCCGCTGCCGTCGCGAAACGCGATCAAGTCTTCGCCCAGCAGGCGCAGCCGCACCGGCGCGCGGCTGCCTTCGGGCAGCTGGGAGGACAACACAGCGGGCAACCATAATGAGCGGAAAAGCTCGCTGCCCGGCGTGCCGGCACCCACCCGGCACAGACGCTCATTATTTTCCTTGGTCAACATGACGTTCTCCTTTGTGCTACTTACCCGCGACGCTGGCCACGGCATTCATGATCTGCTTGGCCGCGGCTTCGCTTTGACGCAACTGTTCCTCGGTGCGGACTTCGACGACCTTGACATCGGGCATCATGGCCTTGATTTTCTGCGTCGTGGCCGAATCCGGATCATGGAACAACGACAGATATTCTTCCTTCTCCTGGATCTCGGCGCCCTCGGTGGCCAGCCACGCCAGGAACAGCTTGCCCAGGTTGGGCTGGGGCGCGCCCTTCAGCATGAACATGAACAACGGGCCCACCGGCATGGTGGCCAGCGGCGCCCACTCGATCGGCGCGCCCTTGCGCTTCTGCGCCTCGGCCAGCGCCGTGTAGCCCGACACGCCCAGCGCCACCTCGCCGTTGGAGATCGCGCCCACGACGGCCGGCGGCCCCGGCTTGAAGCGCGGCTTGTTGGCGATCAGCTTGTTGGTCAGCTCGACCGCCTTGTCCACGCCGATGTCCACCGCCAGGATGTCCAGCGGCGGCGGCGTATTGTTGGCCATAGCGAAGCGGCCCTGCCATTTCGGCTCGGTCAGCTCCCATAGGTCCTTGGGCACCTCGCCCGCCTTGACCAGGTTCTTGTTGTAGACCATGACATACTGCACGTCCCATTGGCGCAGCATGCGCTTGCGGTAGGACGGCAGCACGCCGTCGACCGCGGCCGCCTTGATCTTGGGGAACATCTCGCCGAAATCGCCGACCCAGTCCACTTCGGCGTCCAGCCCATTCCTGGCGAACCAGTTTTCGTACGTGTTGTAGCCGTAGCCGCCGATGGCGCTGGGGACCGCCAGGCCGGCCGTGGCCTGCTGGTGCACGCGCGGCGCCGACACCGTCGACGTCAGCGGGGTCCACTCCCACTTCACATCGATGCCGAAGCGCTTCTGGAACGCCTCCATGATACGGCGCTGGGCCTGCTCCGACTTGGGCGAACTGACCATGATCACGAACGGTCCGGTAGCGGCTTCCTTGCGCGCCGCCTCGACGATGGCCTGGTTGTCGGCCGCCCGCGCGGCGAACACGGCGAGCGAGGAGAGCGCCACCGCCGACAGCCACTGCCCGCCGCGCTTGATCGCGGCCCTCCTGGAACTGCACGTCTTGTCTTGCATTGCCTGTCTCCTGGTCGTTGTTTTACGTCCGGGGCCTTTTGTTTTCATGGAAAGCCCCGTCGGATTACTACTCTAGGAACTGCCGTCTCGCCGGACAAACGATTTCTCCGTCGCTCATGCATGACCTGTGCTCAGCTATTGCGCTCGTCGACCCGCGCCATGTAGACCTGCAGGGGCATGACCACCGCCGCCAGCAGCACGATCAGCACCACCGACAGCGCCGCCGCGCCCGGCACATCGGGATAACCCCACAACAGCCACAGCGCCGAACTCAGCATGGCCGTCTTGGTGGTCAGGAAGATCAGCGGAATGCCGACGTCGCGCATGCCATGGGCAAAGACCAGCAGCCACCCGTTGAAGATCTGCGTGCGCAGGATCGGCACCAGGACGCGCCACATGATGCGCAGCCGCCCGACTCCGCCCAGGATGGCGGCGCGCTCGATATCGGGATGCACCTGGATCAGCGCCGCCGAGATGACCCGCGTGCCGAACACCAGATTGACCACGACCTGGGCCAGCAGGATGGCGGCAATGGTGCCGTAGATGGGCGTGCGCACATACAGCAGCAGCACCGCCAGCCCCAGGACGATGTTGGGAATCGCGATGGGCAGGAACGACAGCACATCGAGCCAGCGGCACCAGCGGTTGACCGGACGCACCGAGACATACGCGACCAGGAAGCTGACGCAGATCGCCAGGGTCGAGCCCAGCACCACGACGATGGCCGTATTGGACAGGCTGCGCTGGAACAGCGACGACGAGAACAGCTGGCGGTAGTTGTCGAACGAGACATTGGCCAGCGCCTCGACCGAGGGCAGTGTGTAGAACGGCAGCAGGCTGGCCCACAGCAGGATCAGCACCGGCATGAAAGCCAGCAGGAAGAACGCCACCGCATAGCCGTGCACGGCATGCCTGCGCCAGCCCAGCTCCTTGGCCACCAGCCGGAAGTTCTTGCCGCCGATGACGGCGAATTTCTCGGACTCGCGGGTCAGTCGCTGGTACAGCAGCACCAGGAACAGCGCGATCACCACCAGCACGATCCCGAACGCCGCCGCCAGGTTGTAGTCGGGCGCGCCCAGCTCGGCCGTGCTCAGCAGGTAGATGCGGGTGCTCAGGACCTGGATGCCGCCGGTCAGGCCGATGGACAGCGGAATCTCGAAGACCTGGATCATGATCATCACCGTATAGATGAAGACCGACAGCAGGCCGGGCAGGAGAATCGGGCCGACGATACGCAGCAGGATGCGCCAGGGCGACACGCCCGCCAGCGTCGCCGGGAACTCCAGCTTGTAGTCCATGTTCCGGATGATGCCGGACAGCATCACGTAAATGGTCGGCGTCAGCAGGAAGCTGCTGACCAGCACCATCATGCCCAGGCTGTAGATATTGATCGGGCCGTTCTGCGTTTCCAGGTCGAACCAGGTGCGCAGCAGATGATTGATGTAGCCGTTGCTGGGGTTGAGCAGCAACACCCAGCCAAAGCCCTGGATCAGCGAGGGCAGCGACAGGGTCAGGATCATCAGCACCCGCACCGTGACCTTGTAGCGGAAATCCGTGCGCTCGGTGATCCACGCCCATAGCGTGGCGAAGAACGTGGCGATCGCGATGGTGCCGCCCACGTAGATCACCGTGTTGGATATCAGCTGGCCCAACCCGGGCTGGCTGGCCAGGTTGACGAAGTTCTCCAGCGAGAACCCGGCGGGATCCAGCCACAGCTTGCCCTGGGGACGAAAGGCCGTCAGCAGCAGGACCAATACGGGCAGAACGGTCAGCGACACCACCAGAAAGCTGACCAGGCCAAAAATGGCGACCATGCTGACTACTCCTCGATGCAGTGGATTTTCTCAGGGGGGTAGTGCAGCTCGACCTGGGCAGCGCCCGCATCCATGGCGCGCGCGTTCACGTACGCGGACACGGCCTGGCCGGCGTCGGCCGGCGCGCGGCACACGACCTCCATGCGTTCGCCCAGGAAAACGCAGCGCTCGACCGCCAGCGAATACCGGTTCGGCCGGTCGCGCGGCCCGTCGGCGGCAACCAGCTGGAAGTCCTCCTGCCTGAGCACCAGCGTGGCCTTGTCGCCGGCCTTCAGCGCCGCAGCGCGCCGCGGAAAGACCACCGGCCCCAGCGCGCAGCGCGCCAGCACGTCGCCCGAGCCCGCATCGACCTGCTCGACCGTCGCCTCCAGCAGGTTCGGCGCCCCCATGAACTGGGCCACGAAGCGCGTTCCGGGCTGGTAGTAGATCTGGTGGGGCGTGCCGATCTGCTCGATCCTGCCTTCGCTCATCACGATGATGGTGTCCGACATCGCCAGCGCTTCCTTCTGGTCGTGCGTGACGTAGACCGTCGTGATGCCCTCCCGGCTGACGACTTCCCGGATCTGCTTCTGCATCGCGTCGCGCAGATTGGCGTCCAGGTTGGAGAGCGGCTCGTCGAGCAGGATCAGGTTCGGGCTTTGCGCGATGGCGCGCGCCAGCGCCACGCGCTGCTGCTGGCCGCCGCTGAGCAGGGGCGCCGGCCGGTCGGCCAGGTGCGCCAGGTGGACCTTCTCGAGCGCGGCGTCGGTGGCCTGCTCCAGCTCGGCGCGGCCGCGGCGGCGTTGGCGGCCGTTGAGCAGCGGAAAGGCGACGTTCTCGCGCACCGTCATGTGCGGCCAGATCGCGTAGCTCTGGAACACCATCGATATGTTGCGCCCGGCCGCCGGCACGTACACCGAACCGTCGCCGTCGTAGACGGTACAGCCGCTGATGTCTATCCTGCCGCCCGAAGGCTTGTCCAGGCCTGCCAGCATGTTGAGCAATGTCGACTTGCCGCAGCCGCTGGGGCCCAGCAAGGTGACGAAAGCGCCCGCCGGCGCCTCGAACGACACGCCGCGCAAGGCCTGGTGGTGCTCGCCCCGGCGCGTGTACCCTTTGGTGAGATCGGTGACTCGAAGACCCATGGTTGCCACCTCAGCGCTCGACCTGCCTGCCGGTCGCGCTGGACTCCAGCACGGCCAGGCACACTTCCAGCGTGTCCTTGCCCCAGCGCGCGTCGCGCAACGCCGGCGCCACGCCGGCGATGGCGTCGCGCAGCTCGTCGATCGTGTCGCCCTGGCTGAACGGCCCGCGTCCCGTGATGGCCGGCACCTCGCGCACCCCCTCGTCGCCGTAGACCAGCACCCCCTCGGGCGAGGCGCGCAGGTCGGCGTGCTCGCACGTCACCAGCATCACGCCGAAGTGCGGCTGCTTGCGGTCGGTATTGCCGGATTCCATCGACTTCGAGATCGGGCCGCCGAAGCCATAGCGGGAACGGCGCAGTTCGGCCTCGTCGCCCTCCAGCTGGCGCAGCACCTTGCGCGCGCCGCCGTGGTTCGGCTGCTTCGCGCGCCCGCCTTCGGCCAGCCAGAAATGCATTTCGTCGCTGTCGAAGTGGTCGTATCCGCTGTACACCATCACCGCGCAAGCGCCGTCTTCCAGCGTCAGCATGGCGGCGCAATTGCCTTCGGTGGGGCGCTTGGGATCGAGCCGCCCGGTCATGGCGCGCACCGCGGTGATGCGCTGCCCGGTGATGGTCTTGATGCTGTCGATCTGGTGCGGAAGCTGGTTGTAGATGATGCCGCCGCCCTTGCTGGTGTCCAGTTCCTCGGGCCGGCGCGGACGGTACAGGAAATCCGTGTAGTTGAAGCAATTGAGCATGGACACGCGGCCCACGCTGCCTTCCTGGACGATGGCGCGCAGGGTGCGCACCACCGGGTCGTGGCTGCGCGACGTGCCCACCACCAGGTGCACGCCGGCGCGCTCGACCGCCTCGATCATGCGGTCGGCCTCGTCGCGGCTCAGCGTCAGCGGCTTCTCGACAATGATGTGCAGGCCCTGCTCGCTGGCCTGCACCACATGCTCGCAATGGAACTGGTGCGGAGACGCGATGTACACGGCGTCCATTTGCACGTGCTGCATCATCTCGGCCAGCGTGGCGAACACGGGGATCCCGTATTCCTTGCCGAACCGCTCGCGCACGTCCTCGTTGGGATCGCAGGCCGCCACGATCTGCGCGTCGGGATGGTGGCGCATCGCCGGCGCCATCAGCACCGATCCCGCGAAACCCAGGCCGCAAATTCCGAATCGTATCTTCATTGTCTGTCTCCTCCGTGGTTTGCGGCGGCTATACGTGGCCGTATTGTTCGAGCGCCTGGGCCAGCGTCAGCCCCTTGGCCAGATCGATCCGGATCTGCCGTTCGGTGTCGGTCAGCTTCTCGGCCTCGGCCAGCACCTGCTCGACCACTTCCATGGGAATGACGATCGCCCCGTCCTCGTCGGCCAGGATGAAATCGCCGGGCCGCACCTGTACATAGGTGGACGTCGCGCCGCGCAGGTAGACCGGCACCTGGCTGTCGGTCACCTTCCAGCGGCCGATCGACTGCACCGGCGTGCGGTAGCGGGCGTACACGGGAAAGCCGTGCTCGCCGATCCAGCGCACGTCGCGGATGCCGCCATCGACCAGCGCGCCCACGCAGCCGCGCTCCTTCATGCCCAGCGCGATCAGCTCGCCGAAATAGCAGATGCCGTCCCCGTCGCCGCTCCAGACGCTGATCTCGCCTTCCGAGATGCCGTGGCATGCCTGCATCTTGGCCGCGTCGCCGCCCAGCGGATAGGGCGTCATCTGGCCGCGTATCGTGTAGGCCCAGCCGGCCAGCCGGCCGCCATCGGCGGGGTAGGGCGAGAACTCCTGGGCCAGCCCGCAGTCCAGATAGCCGAGGGTGTCCAGCACATCCGCCACGTTGGCGGTGTCGACCACCGCGAACCGTTGCCGGATGTCATCGCGCTGCGCTTTCGAGAACATGTCTTGCTCCTGTAATGTCGGTTTTGCTGCAGATCAGATGCCGGGAATCAGCCCGCCATCCACGCGTACCGTCGAGCCCGTGATATAGGACGCGGCCTCGCTGGCCAGAAAGGCGACCGTGTCGCCGTATTCCTGCGGACGCCCGTACCTGCCCGCCGGAATGCTGTCCGTGCTGGCGTCCACGACCTCGGCCAGCGCGCGGCCTTCGCGGCCCGCCTTCGCCTCGTCCAGCTGCTGGATGCGCCGCGTCGCGATCCGGCCCGGCAGCACCACGTTGGCCGTGATGCCTGCCGCCGCGACCTCGCGCGACAGCGTCTTGGACCAGCCCAGCAGGGCGGCGCGCAGCGTATTGGAAATACCCAGGTTGGGAATCGGCGCCGCCACGCCGGACGACGCGCTGGTGATCACCCGCCCCCATTGCGCCCGCCGCATGCCGGGCAGCACCGCGTCGGTCAGCCTGATGACGCTGGCCACCATGGCGCGGAAGTGCTTCTCCCAGTCGTCGGTGTGCACGCCCTGCGCCAGCGTGGGCGGCGGGCCGCCCGTGTTGTTCACCAGGATCTGCACATCGCCCCAGTGCGCCGCGATCCGCGCCACGCGCGCCTCGGTGTCGCCGAGCTCGGACAGATCCCAGTGCATGGGCATGGCCGTTCCGCCGGCCGCCTCGATCCGGTTGGCGG
This sequence comes from Bordetella bronchiseptica, assembly GCF_900636925.1. NCBI lineage: Bacteria > Pseudomonadati > Pseudomonadota > Betaproteobacteria > Burkholderiales > Alcaligenaceae > Bordetella > Bordetella bronchiseptica. The sequence continues at coordinate 225,963 of NZ_LR134326.1, read as the reverse complement.
CCTGCCTGGCGGCGTCCAGGTCGATGTCGGCCACCACGACCCTGGCGCCTTCCCTGGCCAGGCTGTCCGCGATGGCCCCGCCCAGGCCGCCGCCGCCGCCCGTCACCAATGCAATCCTGTTCGCGATACCCAAGTCCATGGCGCGCTCCTCAGGTGCCGACGCGCACGGGCGCGGACATCTTGCGCAGCATGGCCATGACGCTTTGCGCGGTAATGCGTCCGGTCTTGGGATTCTCCGACGGGATGTTCTCGATCGTCATGCGCAGCAGCGCGGCATCGGACACCACTTCGATCGTGTGCGTGTTGCGCACCACGCCAGGATCGGCCCACACTTCCAGCTGCGTCTCGTCGGGGCCGATGCCGGCCAGCGACAGCGCCACGGCCACGTTCAGGTTGGCCGGAAACCCGCGGGCCGCCGCGCGCGCCGAGCCCGAATACAGCAGCAGCGGTTCGGTCAGCCCGTCGATGTCCAGGTTGCGCTCGGCCAGGATGGGCGCACCCTTGAAGCCGATGGGCGGCTTGCGCGAAACCATCTTCACCGACTCGATGCGGCCTTCCGCCGCCGCCGTGACGGCGTCCAGGCCCAGCAGGGCGCCAGTGGGCACCAGGATCTGTCCGTCGCTCGATCCGGCCTTGCGAAACAGCTCCGGAAACTCCAGCAGGGCGCCGACCGACAGCACGATGACTTTCTTGCCCGCGTCCAGCACCGGCTCGACGATCTGCGGCAGGACGGCCGCCGGCGCGCACTCGACCACGATATCGGCGTGGCGCGGCAGTTCGTGCAGCGGCACGGCCGGCACCGGCCGGGGCAGCGATGCGATGAAATCCGCGGTCCTGCCCGGGTCGCGCCCGCTGACCGCGCTGAGCCGGCAGCCGGCCACTTCGTTGCGCGCCAGGCGGTTGGCAAGCGCCTTGCCGATCGCCCCGAGCCCCGCAACCGCGACACCCAACTCCTCTCTACTACTCATTGCTTTCCTTTTATTCATCTATAAAATGGGCGGAACGCTACGTCAAGGAATGTATGCGGCGGCAAATAGGGCGACAAACGATTTGTTCTCGGCCCAGGCATGACGACAAGTAATGCGTCAAGCCGCCCGTCCCGGACAGAAAAAAGCGCAGGAGGAGAAAGAGGTATGCACAAGGCCTTGCCGTCCCTTATCGCGTTGCGCTTTTTCGAGGCGGCGGGACGGCTGCAGAGTTTCTCGAACGCGGCCCACGAGCTGCACGTCACCCAGGGGGCCGTCAGCCGGCAGATCCGCGCGCTGGAAGACGAGCTCGGCGTCAAGCTGTTCAATCGCCTGACCCGCAAGGTCGAGCTCACCGATGCCGGCCGCACCTACCTTGCCGACGTCGACGCGGCCTTCGCGCGCCTGCGCGCGGGCACCGAGCGCCTGAAGGCGCAGCAGGAGCACACCATCCTGCGCATCAGCGTGCTGCCGTCGGTCGGGTCATCCTGGCTGATGCCGCGCCTGGGTTCGTTCACGCGCGAGTACCCCTACATCGAGATCCGCATCAGCAGCTCGATCGAACCCGCCAACCTGCAGGCCGGCGATGCCGACGTCGCCATACGGGTCGGCGCCATGCCCGGCCACCAGTACGGCAACGACTCGCCGCGCATCGACCTGGTGATGACCGAAGACTGGCGCGATGTGCTGGCGGAAGAATTGATGGAGGACGTGCTGGTGCCGGTGTACTCGCCCAACATCCTCGAAGTGAATGCCAGGCTGGACGACAAGCGGGTCTTCCAGACCCTGCCGCTCATCCACACGACCAGCCGGGCCGACGCGTGGACCGGCTGGATGAAGGCCTTCAACCTGCACGAGCCGCCCGCCACGCCGCGCATCGAATACGGCCACTTCTTCATGTCGCTGGATGCCGCGCGCCAGGGGCTGGGCGTGGCGCTGATCCCGGAAATCATCTACCGCAGCTCATACACCCAGGGCCTGCACTGCGCCTCGCAGTACCGTACCCGCAGCGCGGGCGAGTACTACATGCTCACCCTGAACCGGCACGCGCAAAGCCACCACGTCGCGGTATTCCGCGACTGGGTGCGCAGGCAGTTCCGGGAGTTCAGGCACGGCGGGGCCGCGCCCGGATAGGGCGCCGCGCGGGCGCCCGTGCGATGCCTAGCCGAGCAGCGCGATGGATTTGGCCGCCGGGTCCAGGCGCAGGGCGGCTCCGCTGGCGATGGCCTGCAGCAGGCGCGCGTCGAAGCCTTCCATGATGGGCATGCCGGCCAGCACCGCTCCCTGGACCATGACCGGGTTGAGCTTGCCGAACACCAGGGCCTTGGGCGCGATGCCCTTGTGCAGCAGGTCGTAGAACGCCCAGCCGCCCGCCACGCCGCCCTTGGCGGTCGGGATGACGAGAATGCGATCCTTGATGGATTCGCCTTCCGCGCTGTGCCCGATGCGCGAGATCACGCCGCTCCAGCGGTCCAGGTCGTAGCGCGGGCTGAACCCCTCCCGCATGACCAGGGCCTGGCCCTCGACGACCGGCCCCCAGGCGCGATCGACCGCAAAAACTTCACTCATCGGAGTTCTCCCGTGCAGGCAATGTCCACGCAATCCGCCGTGCGGCGCAAGACGGTGTTGAAGCGATGGGCGGTAATGGTGTTGACCAGCTTGCCCGAATTGGAGATCAGGTTGGTCCAGCCGTTTTCCTCGCGGATCTTCGACAGGCGCTGCAGGATGTAGAAGCAGACGCCCTGCAGGATCGTCACGCCGGCGGCTTCCAGCACGTCGACATAGCCCAGCCGTTTCGCATCGCTGTAGATCATGTGGTTGGTCGTCACGACCGCGGTCATGCCCGGCGCCACGCGGCGCCCCGCGAACCGCTCGGAGAGCGACTGCATTTCGTACAACGAAAGCTGCGGGCCCGAGAAGACCACGATGTTCGCGCCGCCGTCCTTGTACTGGTAGGCGTCGAAGACGGCCTGCAGGTCGGCATCCGTGACGGTCATGGCCGCGGCGGGCGCCGCGCCGCCGAAGGCGGCCTCCAGCGTCGGCGCTTCCGGCGTCGCGCCGACCATGTGGAACATCGCCATCGAGCCGTAGCTCGCCAGCGAGGCGCCGAGATGCTTCAGTTCGTCGGACATCGGCGTCTTGCCGTAGCCGTCGATCACGGGAACCGCGAAATAGTCCTGGTTGGGATGCCCGATGATCTTGCCCAGCGCGCCCCAGTCCGCGAAGTCGCGCATCTGCGCCTGCAGCCTGACATGGAGGGTTCCGCGCCGCGCCGCGTCGAGGTGAAAGCCGTACTCCGGCGTGCGGCCGGTCAGCGCCGCGGCGAAACTGGACTTGCCGGCCTCGAAGTTCGTGCGCGCGCCCAGCACCGAGTTCGCGTAGATGACGGTGCCGGTGTCGCCCCAGGCCACGTGCTCGCCGATCTTCGGCTGGTACACGTGCTGATACGGGATGCACGAATCGGTGGCCGCGATGCGCATCGTCTTGTAGCGCGAGAGGATATCCTTCTCTTTTTCCTCTTCCTCGGCGTCCTGCGCCATCCTGGGATCGGCGTGGAAATGCATGCATTGCGCATTGCTCGATGCGGGCACGGCACAGCTCGCATGCTGGTCGGTCATGTGCCGCAGATGCTGCAGCCCGCCATCGCCCATCACCTCGATGTCGCCCATCACATGGGCATGGGTGATGGGAACGAAGCGCTCGGCGCCGAAGAAGTTGCCGACCTGAACCTGGAATTCGATCGCTTCCTGCACCGCGGCGCCCTTGTCGCCGCGCAGCATCGCGAGTTCTTCCTCGCTCAGCCGCATGGTCCCTTGATCCAACGTAGTTGTGTTGCTCATCGCCTTTCCTTCGTTGTTCAGTCCGCTTTCGCGCCTGATTCCTTGACCAACTTGCCGTACTTCCGCCGTTCCGCGTCAACGAACCGGGCCATATCGCCGGCGTCCATGAACGCGGGGCTGGCGCCCTGCGCCTGCAGGCGCTCGGCGAAACCCGGCTCGCGGGTAATCGCGCCGATCTTCCCGGACAGCAGCTTGATCACCTCCGGCGGCGTTCCGGCCGGCGCGAACACGCCCTGCCAGTTCTCGATGGCGAAACCCGCAAAGCCCTGCTCAGCCATGGTCGGCACCTCAGGCAACAGCGCGGAGCGCTGGGGCGTGGTGACGGCCAGCGCCCGCAGCTTGCCGGCCTTCAGGTGCGGCAGCGCCGGCGGCAGGCCGGAGAAGAACATGTCGACCTGGCCGCCCAGCAGGTCGGTCATCGCCGGCGCGCCGCCCTTGTACGGGATATGGGCAATGCCCGCCCTGGACTCCAGCCGGAACCATTCGCCGGCCAGGTGTTGCGGCCCGCCAGTACCGGACGAGGCATAGTTCGCCGCGCCGTCCTTGCCCTTGATCTGGGCCAGCAGGTCGGCTACCGAATGGGCGGGGCTGCGCGCGTTGACCACCAGCACCAGGGGCGCGGACGCCACCCGCGCCACCGCGACGAGATCCTTGGCCGGGTCATAGGGCATCTTGGCGTAGAGCAGCGGGTTGATCGCCACCTCGGCGGGCGAGCCGACCAGCAAGGTATAGCCATCGGCGGGCGAGCGCGCCACCGTGTCGGCGCCGATATTGCCGCCGGCGCCGGAGCGGTTCTCGACGATGACGGATTGCCCCAGCTCCTCGCCCAGGCGGGCGCCCAGCATGCGCGCCACTACATCCGTCGCGCCGCCGGCCGGGAAGGGCACGATGATGCGTATGGGCTTGTCGGGATAGGCAGCGGCCGCCACGCTGCCCAGGCCCAGTGCCGTGGCGGCCAGGCCGCCGGCGATCAGGTTTCTGAGTTTCATGATGTCTCCTCTTGCTGGACGTGACTATGCGCGCTCCAGGCATTCTTGGATAATCACGAAAACAGGCTATGTGACATATTTTCGTTATCACCCCGTGGAGAAGGCCATGGCACAGCAACGACTGGCGGGCGGTTCGGTGCCGGCCGTATTCAAATCACGGCTGCGGATGAAGCACCTGGAACTCTTTCGCAATCTCTGCGAGCTGCACTCGTTGCGCAAGGCCGCCGAGGCCTCCAGCATGACGCAGCCGGCGGCGACCAAGCTGATCCAGGAGCTGGAAAGCATGTTCGGCGTCCCGCTGTTCGAGCGCGACCGGCGCGGCATGCGCCCCAACGCGCATGGGGATCTGATCAAGCGGCACTTCAACGTGGTGATGTCCGATGTCGGCCATATGTGCGACGAACTGGCCTTGTACGCCAGCGGCGGCGCGGGCGTGGTCAGGCTGGGCATCGTCCCGTCGCTGTCCGCGCAGCTGCTTGCGCGCATTACCGACGACCTGCTGTCGGCCCACCCCAACGTGCGGCTGGAACTGACCGAAGGCGCCACCGACCGGTTGATGGAGGGCTTGCGGCGCAACGATCTCGACCTCATCTTCGGCCGCATCCTGGACCGGGCGCGCATCTCCGAGCTGCGCGTGGTCGAGGTCTATACCGAGTCCTTCGAGGTGGTCAGCGCGGCGGGCCACCCGCTGGCGCGCAAGGCGCGCGTCAGCTGGGAAGACCTGAGCCAGGCGCGCTGGATCCTGCCGGCAACCGGGTCGCCGCTGCGCGACATGGCCGAGCAGTTGTTCACCGGCCGCGGCATCCTGCGCCCCGTCGTCTCGGTCGAGTACAGCAGTTTCCACCAGATGCGCTACGTCATCGCGGGCAGCCAGCTGATCGGGCTGCTGCCCACCTCCGTCGCCCTGCAAGGCGAGGCGCAGGGCGACATCGCCAGGCTTTCCCCCGCGGAGCGGGCGCGGTTCGCCCCGATCAGCCTGATCTCGCGCCAGGACTTCGAGCAGCCGCCCGTCGTGCGGCAGTTCGAGGCCATCGTCCTGCGGGCGGCCCGGGACCTCGGCCAGGCCTGAACAGCGCCCGGTGATCACTGGTGTTTATCACCTCCGCCCAATAACTGATCACCGGGGAATGATCTTTGATGCACACTATGCGCCTGGCCCGATCCCGCCCCTTTTCTCCGGAGTTTCAGTGGTACACGCCACGCCCCCCACGCCCGGCCCGGGCGACAGCCGCGGCTTTGTCGAGCAACTGCGCGGCATCGTCGGCGCCGCGCACGTCCTGACCGACGAACATCGCACCCGCCGCTACCGCGCCGGCTTTCGCTTCGGCTTCGGGCGCGCCATCGCGGTCGTCCGGCCCGGCAGCCTGCTGGAACAGTGGCGCATCGTCCAGGCCTGCGTGGCGCACGGCAAGATCGTCATCATGCAGGCGGCCAACACCGGCCTGACCGGCGGATCGACGCCGGACGGCAATGACTATGACCGCGAGATCGTGATCATCAGCACGATGCGCATGAAGAAGATCCAGCTCATCCTGGACGGCCGCCAGGTCATCTGCTTTCCCGGATCGACCCTGGACCAGCTCGAACAGACGCTCGCGCCGCTGGGGCGCGAACCGCATTCGCTGATCGGCTCGTCGTGCCTGGGCGCCTCGGTGTTCGGCGGCATATGCAACAACTCCGGGGGCTCGCTGATCCAGCGCGGCCCGGCCTACACCGAACTGGCGGTCTATGCGCAACTGGGCGAAGACGGCCGGCTGCGGCTCGTCAACCATCTCGGCGTCGCGCTGGGCGACTCTCCCGAGGAAATCCTGGGCCGCCTCGATGAAGGGAAATTCGGCGCCGCGGACGTGCAGACCGCGGTGGGCAGCGGCTCGGACCACGAATACGCCGAGCACGTGCGCGCCGTCGACGCGGATTCGCCGGCGCGCTACAACGCCGACCCCAGGCGCCTGTTCGAGGCCTCGGGCAGCGCCGGCAAGCTGATTCTCTTCGCGGTGCGGCTGGACACGTTTCCCGCCGAAACCCAGACGCGCGTCTTCTATATCGGCACCAACGATCCCGGCGAGCTGACGGCGATACGCCGCCACATGCTGACCAGGCTGCCGGCGCTGCCGATCGCCGGCGAGTACCTGCACCGCGACGCGTTCGATATCGCCGACGTCTACGGCAAGGACACCTTCCTGGCGATACGCCAGCTGGGCACCGCCCGCCTGCCCAGGCTGTTCGCGATCAAGGCCCGGATCGACAGCTTCTGCGAGCGCGTCCCGCTGCTGCCGAAGTACCTCAGCGACCGCGTCCTGCAATTTGCCAGCCGGCTGTTCCCCGACCACCTGCCCAGGCGGCTGCGCGAATACCGCGACGCCTACGCGCACCACCTGATGATCAAGGTGCCGGGCAAGATCGGCGACCAGACCCGGCGTTTCCTGCAGGCCTACTTCGACGACGCCACCGGCGCCAGCTTCGAATGCACGCCCGAGGAAGGGAAGGCGGCCTTTCTCCTGCGCTTCGCGGCGGCCGGCGCCGCCGTGCGGTATCGCGCCGTGCATGCCGGCCAGGTGGAAGACATCGTCGCGCTCGATATCGCGCTCAAGCGCAATGACCGGGACTGGCTGGAACAGCTGCCGCCCGACGTCGAGGCGCCGATCCTGATGAAGCTGTACTACGGGCATTTTTTCTGCCACGTATTCCACCAGGACTATATCGTCAAGAAGGGCGAAGATTGCCTGGCGCTGGAACACCGGATGTGGAAGCTGCTGGACGAGCGCGGCGCCGAATACCCCGCCGAACACAACGTCGGCCACCTGTACGACGCCAAGCCCGAACTGAAGGCGTTCTATCGCGGCCTCGATCCGTGCAATCAGTTCAACCCGGGCATCGGCCGCACCTCGAAACTGCAGGGATGGCGCTAGGGCGGATGCGCACGGGCGAGGGCTGCCCTCGCCCGTGCGCGGTTCAGGCTTGCAGCAACGCGGCGTACCGGTCCAGATGATGGTCGGTGCCGCCGAGCAGGGGGTCGATCATGGCCAGCCGCTTGAAGTAATCGCCCGGCGCCATCTCGTCGGTCATGCCCATGCCGCCATGCAGCTGGATGGCCTGCTCGCCCACATAGCGGCCGGCGCGCGCGACCACGACCTTGGCGGCCGACAGCTTGCGCTGGCGCGCGGCCGCGTCGGCCTCATCGAGCGCCTGGGCGGCCACGTAGGCCATTGAAAGCGCGAGCTCTTTCTGTACCAGCATGTCCGCCATGCGATGCTGCAGGGCCTGGAAGCTGGCCAGCGGTACGCCGAACTGCTTGCGCGTGCGCAGGTATTCCGCCGTCAGCTCGATCAGGCGCTCCATGGCGCCGGCGGCCTCCGCGCACAGCGCGGCGATGCCCCAGTCCAGGCCGGCCTGCAATGCGGCCAGGCCCGCGCCCGGCGCGCCCAGCAGCGCCGACGCCGGCAGCCGGACATCGGCCAGCCTGACGCTGGCCGCGCGCTGGCCGTCCATGGTGGGCTGGCTGGCCAGCGCCAGGCCGGCCGTGCCGCGAGTGGGAACCAGGAACAGGCTGAGCCCGTCCGTGCCGGCCAGCCTGGCGCTGACCACCAGCACGTCCGCCGCCGCGCCATGCCAGACCAGGGTCTTGGCGCCATTGAGCACATAGGCCTCGCCCGCGCGCTCGGCCACGGTCTGCACCGCTTCGGGGTTGGACCGGCCGCCCTGTTCCAGATAGGCAGTCGCGGCGATGCATGCGCCGGCCGCCAGGCCGGGCAGCCATGCCCGTCGCTGTTCGTCGTTGCCATGCCCCTGGATGATCGTGGTGGCGATCACCGCGCTCGGCGTGATGGGCTCGCTCACCAGGCCCCGGCCGAGCTCGTGCTGCACCACCAGCTGGGTGGCCGCGTCCGCGCCGAAGCCGCCATGCTCGGCGCGCACATTCAGGCCCTGTATGCCCAGCTCGGCCAGGCCTGCCCAGATGGCGGGGTCCATGCCCGCGTCGCCGCGGACGATGGCGCGGCGCTTCTCGAACGTGTAGCCGGTCTCGATGAAGCGCCGCAGGCTGTCGGCCAGCATGCGCTGCTCTTCGCTGTAACTGAAGTCCATATCCGCCTCTCGCTCAAAGTCCCAGGATGGCCTTGGAAATGATGTTCTTCTGCACCTCGGTCGCGCCGCCGAAGATGGTGGTCTTGCGCATGTCGAAGTACGTCGCGGTGGCGCAGGCGGCCCACGCGGGGCTGTCCACGGCCTGGCCGCCGCCGTCCAGCCATGCGCTGTCAAAGGGCCAGGCATCGGGCCCTGCGATCTCCATCTGCAGCATCGCCAGGTCCTGCTGCAGTTCCGAGCCGCGGATCTTGACGATGGACGCCTCCGGCCCCGGAGCGCCGGCCGCCTGCGTGGCCACGCGCAGCAACAGCATCTCCAGCGCCATCACGTCCATCTCGATGCGCACGATCTTGTCGCGCACCCGGGGATCCTCGATCAGCGTGCGGCCATGCCCGTCGGCGGTGGCAGCGGCATAGCGCTTGAGCTGCGCCAGCTCGCGGTGGCAATTGCCAATGCCGGCAATGCCGGTGCGCTCGTGGCCGAGCAGGTACTTGGCGTAGGTCCAGCCGCGATTCTCCTCGCCGACCAGGTTCTCCACCGGCACCTCCACGTCCTCGAACCAGGTCTCGTTGATGTCGTGCCCGCCGTCCAGCGTCTTGATCGGACGCACGGTGATGCCAGGCGTCTTCATGTCGATCAGCAGCAGCGAAATGCCGGCCTGCGGCTTGGCCTCGGCGTCGGTACGCACCAGGCAGAAGATCCAGTCGGCCCAATGCGCCATCGTGGTCCAGGTTTTCTGGCCGTTGACGACATAGCGGTCGCCCTTGCGCTCGGCGCGCGTGCGCAGCGAGGCCAGGTCCGAGCCGGCCCCGGGCTCGGAGTAGCCCTGGCACCAGAAATCCTCCACGCCCGGCATGCGCGGCAGGAAGCGCTGCTGCTGCGCGCTGCTGCCGTACTTCATCAACACCGGCGCGATCATGCTCAAGCCGAATGGCAGCAGGCGCGGCGCGCCGGCGCGTCCGCACTCGATGTCGAAGATGAGTCGCTGCAACGGCGTCCAGCCCGTGCCGCCGAACTCGACCGGCCATCCCGGCGCGCCCCAGCCATGCGCATGCAGGATGCGGTGCCAGCGGATGTAGTCATCGCGCAGCAGATGCTGGTGCGCGAGCACTTTCTCGCTCAGCTCCCCTGGCAGGGCCTGCGCAAGAAAGCCTCGAACCTCCTCCCGAAATGCCTGTTCCTCTGATGTGAAGCGCAGATCCATGAGATATCTCTTTCTTGTAGGTGGAGAGCGGAACGCCCAACGCGTCCACGTCCAGCCAGGATAGCCTCCTCATTGCGGATTGCGGGAAAAAATATCCGGCGAACTGCTCGCGCAGAAGACCGGCATCGAACCGAACCGACACGGCACAACGGGCGCCCGGGCCGCGGGCGCCCGCCGCGATCAGTCGATCCGCTGCAATCCGACCTTCTCGACCACGTCGCGCCAGCGCTGCAGCTCGTTGTCGATCCGCTCGCGCGCGGCCTGGCGCGTGCCGCCGCCGGGCTCGATGCCGCGCGCCTGCAGGTCGCGCACGACATCCTCGGAACGCATGATCTCGTTGACGGCGGCGTTCAGTTCATCGAGCACCTGGGTCGGCGTGCCCTTGGGCGCCATCAGGCCGTTCCACCCGCGCGCGGTCAGATCGGGATAGCCCGCTTCGGCGCTGGTCGGCAACGAAGGCATTTCCTTCAGGCGCTGCGGCGACAGCACGGCCAGCGCCTTCATGCGGCCGGCCTGGACCTGGCTGAGCACTTCGGCCGGCGAATTGAACGAGATCTCGATCTGGTTGCCGAGCAGCGCCGGAATCAGGTCGCCGCCGCCCTTGTAGGGCACATGCAGCAGCTTCGTGCCCGTCAGCAACTGCAGATACTCGCCCGTCAGGTGCGTGAAGGTGTTCTGCCCATACGAGCCGTAGCTGACCTTGCCCGGATTCTTCTTGGCGTAAGCGACCAGCTCCTGCAGCGTATTGGCCGGGAACTCCAGGTTCGACACCAGCAGATAGGTCGTCTGGCTGGTGACCGCGACGGGTTCGAAATCCTTCGCCGGATCGTATTGCAGGGAGGTCCTGATGGTGGGCACGACCGTCAATTCCGAGGAGGCCGACGCCAGCAAGGTATAGCCGTCGGCCGGGGCCCGCGCGACGACCGTCGCCGCGATCGTGCCGCTGGCGCCGGAACGGTTTTCCACGATGAAGCGCTGGTTGTACTTCTTGCCCAGCCGGTCCGCCACCAGGCGGGCCACCGTATCGGCGCCGCCGCCGGCCGGATAGCCCACGATCAGCGTCACCGGCTTGAGGCCGGGCCACGCCACATCCGCGGCCATCGCCGTCGGCGCCCACGCGCCCAACAGCAGCGGCGCGGACAGCGAAAGCAACAGCCTGCGCAACAGACGGCTTGTTCTTGCAGCGATTTGAATGCACATATGATTTCTCCTTGTCTCATAGTTGTAGAAAAAGCGCCACCGTCATGGACCGGATCCGAAAGCCCGGCGTTCGTGACGGGGGAGTACATCACCACTACCGAAAACGCGTCATGGCAGCCTCGCCGCTGCCGCTTACTCTGTTTGCGCGGCCGGCTCCCGCACATGCGCGACCAGGCGCGCCAGCATCGCGTCGCATTGCGCAAGCTGTTGCAGCGACACGAACTCATCGGGCTTGTGCCCCTGGTCCATGCTGCCCGGCCCGCATATCACCGTGGGGATGCCCGAACGGCTGAACAGCCCCCCTTCGGAGCCATAGGCCACGGTGCCGAAATCGTCCGAACCGCACCATTGCGCCAGCAAGCGGGCCGCTTCGCTGTGCGCCTCGGTGGCCAGCCCCGGATAGGCGCTCAACGGCCGCATCTCGATGCCGGTTTCCGGATTGACCGCCTGCATGCGGGGCAACAGCTCGCGGTCCGCATAGGTTCGCAATTCGCGCTGCACGAGGCCGGGGTCGAAGCCCGGCAAGGCCCGCACCTCGAAGTCGAATTCGCATTCGGCCGGGACGATATTGAGCGCGCGTCCGCCGGCGATGGTCCCGGTCTGCACCGTCGAGAACGGCGGATCGAAGCGGCCATCGTGGTGCTGCGGCCTTGCCAGGCGCTCGCCGATCTCGTTGAGCTTGCCGATCAGCCGGGCAGCGTACTCGATGGCGTTGACGCCGGAAGGCGCATACGCGGAATGGCACGCGTGTCCCTTTACCTGGCAACGCATGGCGGCCTTGCCCTTGTGGCCGAGGACGGGCCGCAGCAGCGTCGGCTCGCCGATCAGGCACATGGACGGCAGCGGCGCGCGCTTTTCGATCTCGGCCAGCATGGACCCGACGCCCAGGCAGCCAAGTTCTTCGTCATAGGAAAACGCCAGGTGGACCGGAATCCGCAGCGGTCGTTCCACCAGGGCCGGCACCGCCGCCAGCACCGCGGCGATGAAACCCTTCATGTCGGCCGTGCCGCGGCCATGGAGGCGTCCGTCCTTTTCCGTGAGGCAGAACGGATCGGTGGTCCACGGCTGCCCGTCCACCGGCACGACATCCGTGTGGCCGGACAGCACGATGCCGGCCCGGTCGCGCGGCCCGATGGTGGCGAACAGATTGGCCTTGGTGCCCGCTTCGTTGTAGAACAGTTCGCTGGCCACGCCGGCCTGTGCGAGGTAGTCCTGCACGAACGAGATCAACGCCAGGTTCGACTCGCGGCTGACGGTCGGGAACGCGACCAATCGCGCCAGCAGGTCGCCGGTGGCGCTACTCATCGCCCGGCACGCCATAGGTGGGCGCGACAGTCGGGTTCAAGGCCCGCGCCAGGTAGTCCTGCATCTGGGGGCGATAGGCCTGCCACAGCGCGTCGAGCGAGGCGATGGGGCAGCCCTCATCCCAATCGACGCGCAGGTCGGCGATCGGCCAGCTGACCTCGCCGGCCAGGCTCAACGCCGCCGAATGCACGGGGCCGGCTTCGCCGCCCGCGGCCACGCCGGCGGCCATGCCCGCCAGCAGGCGATCCGCCAGGGGACCGGCGGCGCGCTCGAAGGCGCTGGCCATGGCGCCGATCACGGCGGTATTGCTCAGCAGGTTGCCCGCGGCGACACAGTTTTCCGCCTCGACGACGTGATGCACGCCCAGGGCGCCGGAGCCGGTGAAGGACGCGGTGCGTCCTTGCGCGTCGATGACCGTGACCTGCCGGTGCTGGCGCCAGGGGTCGGCATCGAGCGCCTGCTCCAGGGCCTGCCGCGGGGCGGCGCCCGCGGCCAGCAGGTCCAGGATGGCGGGACCCAGCGACGGCAGGGTGATGTTCTGCGTGGACACGGCGCCCACGCCGGGCTTGAGCCATGGGCAGCGGGCGCCGACCGCGATGCTGGACGAGCTGATGGCAACGCCGAGCTGCCCGGTGTCGGGACACAGCCCGATGATCGAGAATGTCATGTTCCCCTCCCTAGCGCTGGGCCTGCCAACCGTCCGGAATGACCGCGATCACATCGATCTCCATCAGCCATTGCGGTTGGCCCAGCGCGCTTACCACCAGGCCCGTGGAGATCGGAAACACGCCCTTGAGCCACTTTCCGACCTCCTGGTAGACCGGTTCGCGGTAGCGCGGATCCACCAGATAGGTCGTGGTCTTGACGATGTGGGACAGGTCGCTGCCGGCTTCCTCGAGCAACTGCTTGACGTTGCTCATGGCCTGCTCGGCCTGGGCGCGCGCATCCCCCAGGCCGACCAGCCGGCCCTCGAAATCCGTGCCGACCTGGCCGCGCACGTAGACCGTCTGCCCGGCACGGACAGCCTGGCAAAGATCATTGTCCAGGGTCTGGTTCGGGTACGTGTCCTTGGTGTTGAACATGCGTATGCGTGTATGCGTAGGCATCGATAGCATTCCTGTAGGCGGGTTTCACACTCACTGCTGGGACTGGCCGAAATCGGGATACGACAGGTAGTTGCGCTGCATCGCGATGTGGCCGGCAATGTGCTTCGCGTCGTGCCAGACGCCCCAGAGGAAGGCCGAGCCACGCCGCGACAGCCAGGGCAGGCCAAGAAAATACACCCCCGGCTCGCTGGAGACGCCGCGCTGGTGGCGGGGCTTGCCGTTGGCATCGAACGCGTCGACGTTCAACCAGCCGTACTCGGCGGCATATCCGGTTGCCCAGATGATCGACGTCACGTTGGCCGCGGCCAGGTCGAGCTGCAGGATGGGCTCGGTCATGCATGCGGGGTCGGGCGGCACCCGGCGGGCTTGCGGCTCGTCCGGCAGCGACAGGCCGTTGCGCGCGATGTAGGCGTCGGCGGCGTCCAGCAAGGCAAAGTGATTGGCGTCGCCGCGCGCCACGTTCTCGGCCAGATCGTTCTCGAACGCCACGACGCCATCGCGAAACGACTTCGTCACGCCCACCAGCGTGATTCCCTGGTGCGCGAGCGCCCGAAACTCGATGGTGCGTCCGCCATCCGTGCCGCTGACCGCAATGGTCACGTGCTCGCGGCCGGGCTGGACCGTCTCCTGGTCCCACAGGCCGAGCACGCCCAGCCACCAGCAGAAATCGCGGCCGCGGTAGCGCCGGGGCGGACGGTCGTGCGGCCCGACGGAAAGATAGACCTCGCGGCCGGCGCGCTGGAGTTCATCGGCGATCTGCACCCCGGACGACCCCGCGCCGATCACCAGGACGGCGCCCTCGGGCAGTTGCCCGGGGTTGCGGTAATCGGCCGAATGGATCTGCGTGAGCGCGGGGTCCCGCGGCGCGATGGCCGGGATCACCGGCCGCTGGAACGGCCCGGTCGCGACAACGATGCGCTGCGCCTCGTAGGTGCCGGCCGACGTCTCCACCGTAAAGCCGTACCTGCCGCCATTGCGCTCGGCGCGCACCACTTCCACGCCGGTACGGATGGGCGCATTGAACTTGCGCGCATAAGCCTCCAGGTAGTCGGCCACGGCGTCCTTGGACGCGAAACCGTCCGGATCGAGCCCTTCGAATTCCAGGCCGGGGAAGCGATCGTGCCAGGCGGGGCCGTTCGCCACCAGGGAGTCCCACCTCCCGGTTCGCCAGCGCTGCGCGATGCGGTCACGCTCCAGCACGATGTGAGGCACTCCCTGCCCAGTCAGGTGCTCGCTCATCGCGATGCCCGCCTGGCCACCGCCGACGACGAGGGTGTCGGTCAAAATGGGGCTATCAACAGTCACGTCTTCTCCGTAATCGACGTCAAGGGTTTCATGCCGTGGGCGCGCGGCGGATGGGAGACCGCGCAACGTCGCCATCGGCATCGGGGTGCCACAACGTGCACCCGCTGGCTTGGCAGCATTACAGCGAAAAAAGCCCGCGCACTGCGTTGGATTTACTGATGGCGTACACCAGTAATGCCGAAAAATGCCATGCCGGACGATGCGAGGCGCATGCGATGCCTGTTGCGTCGGCATATACGAATCCGAACGTCGACAAATACGAAGCAGTGCATCCGTGGGTGTCTATAAGATCTGGCCAATGGCGCCGCTTCGGCCGGCCGCCGCCCAACCCCACTGACACCACCGCACATTGAGGAGTCGATGCATGTTTGACGCGCTTGTCCTTGAAAAGAATGACGATTTCAACGCCTCGGTACGCCAGGTCGACGACAGCTTCCTGCCCGACGGCGACGTGACCGTCGACATCCATTACTCCACGCTCAACTACAAGGACGGCCTGGCCATCACCAATCGGTCTCCCGTGGTGCGCGACTGGCCGATGGTGGCCGGCATCGATGGCGCGGGCATCGTCCGCGCCAGCGAAAACCCCGCCTGGCGGCCCGGCGACGCCGTGATACTCAACGGCTTTGGCGTGGGCGAGAAACACAAGGGCTGCCTGGCCCAGCGCGCGCGCCTGCGAGGCGACTGGCTGGTGCGCCTGCCCGAGGGATTGAGCCTGCGGCAGGCGATGGCCATCGGCACCGCCGGCTACACCGCCATGCTGTGCGTGATGGCGCTGGAGCGCAACGGCGTGCGTCCCGGAGATGGACCCGTGCTGGTCACGGGCGCCACCGGCGGCGTGGGCTCCATCGCGGTGCTGCTGCTGGCGAAACTGGGCCACCAGGTCGTCGCCGTGACCGGAAAGGCCAGCGAGGCGCCTTACCTGCGCAGCCTCGGCGCCGCCGAGATCCTGGACCGGGCCGAACTGTCCGGCCAGGGCAAGCCCCTGCAGAAAGAGCGCTGGAGCGCGGCGGTCGACGTGGTGGGCAGCCACACGCTGGCCAATGTGCTGGCACAGACGCGCTATGGCGGCGCGGTCGCGGCCTGCGGGCTTGCCCAGGGCGCGGACCTGCCGGCCACCGTCATGCCCTTCATCCTGCGCGGCGTGTCGCTGATCGGGGTGGACAGCGTCATGGCGCCGCTTGAAATCCGCAACCAGGCCTGGCAACGCCTGGCGAAGGACCTGGACCTCGCCATGCTGGAGACGCTGACGCGCGAGATTGCGCTGGCCGAGGCCATCCCGGCAGCGCACGAGCTGATGGCCGGCAAGGTGCGAGGCCGGATCCTGGTCGGCACCGGCAACGCCTGACGACTGCGCGGGTCCGCCGCCCAAGGCGCGGACCCGCCATGGCTCTAGGCCGTATCGCCGGATGCAGGGTCGGCCTGCGGGCTCCACATGAAGTGCGAAGGCGCGACCATCCCCGGCACGTGCTCGTCCGAGATATAGGTCCGGCATCGCTGCATGAAGGCCTCCAGCACGCGGCGCGGCCTGGGCACGGGGATCCACGCCATGCCCAGGCGCATGGGCTGGTGCTTGCCGGCCAGGCGCAGGCTCAAGACGCGCTTGCCGTCCAGCGAATGGCTCATGCGCGGCCGCACGTTCACCAGCGAATAGCCCACGCCGTTGGCAACCAGTGAACGCACCACGTCCGGGCTGCCCGAGCGCGCGGCCACCAGCGGTTCGAGCTGCTGGGCGTGAAACAGCCCGAAGAAATACTCGCGGCTTCTCGGCAGGTCCAGCAGCACCATGGGATGCTCGGCCAGGCCCTTCAGGTCCGCCACGCGCTGTTGGGCCAGCGGCGAGGTCTCGCCGACGATGACATGCGGCGGCAGGGTGGCCAAGGGCTCGAACGTGATATCGGTGCCCTGCACTTCGAGGTCATAGGTCACCGCCACGTCGATCTGGCCCTTGTACAGGCGCTCGATCAAGCCTTCGTGATGGTCTTCCACATGCGTCACCTGGACTTGCGGATGGGCGCGCGAAAAACCCTGGCACAGCTCCGGCGTCACCATCGCGGCCAGCGTGGTGAAGCATCCCACCCGCAAAGGCCCCCGAATGCTCGACTGCGCGTCCGAGACGATGCCGTACAGGCCGGCGGTCTGGTCCAGCACGCCGCGCATCTGCTTGAGCAGGTCCTCGCCCAGCGGCGTCGTCGACAGGCCCTGGGCATGGTGCCGCACGAACACCTGGGCATCCAGCTCGGATTCGATATGCGCAATCGCCGCCGAGATGGATGACGGCGACACATGTATGCAGGCCGCGGCTTCGGCAATGCTTTTGTAGTCGCCGGCGGCGAGACAGTATTCCAGCTGGCGTAACGTGATTCGGGAGAGCATGGAGAATGAACCGTCAGCGAAAGTGAAAAATACTTCGTCACGGATCATTCACCAATTCAGTCACCATGACAAGCCAACAGCATGCCGGCGGCGCGTCGCGGCAAGGCCTTGCCGCGACGCATGCGCGCCAGCCTGGGCCGCCTACTGTCAGCCCGGGCCGAGCATGGCGGCCCGCGCATCCACGCCGATCGGCTTGCCGTCCCCGGCCCGGATCAGCAACGGATTGATGTCGAGCTCGGCCACCTGGTCGCGCAAGTCCGCGATCAGCCAGCTGACCCGGCTGACGACCTCGGCCACGGCCGCCACATCCGCCTTGGGCATGCCTCGGTAGCCATCGAGCAGCGGCCATTGCTTGAGCCGCCGCAATAGCGCCATGGCCTGTTCCGTGTCCACGGGCGCCACCGCCAACTGGGTATCCGGCACCAGCTCCACGGTGACCCCGCCGAACCCGACCATGATCATCGGGCCGAACTGGGCGTCGTTGATCGCGCCAACCAGCAGCTCGCTTTGCGCGGTCACCATCTCGGCCACCAGGCAGCCATCGAGCACGGCGCCGTCGACCTGGCTGGACAGGGCCTGTTCGATCTCCGCCCAGGCGCGCCGCACGGCCGCGTCGTCCGCCAGCCTCAGCTTGACCGCCCCGATATCGCTCTTGTGCACGAGTTGCGCGCTGACAGCCTTGAGTACCACGGGAAAGCCGATGGCCCGCGCGGCCTCGACGGCTTGTTCGGCCGTGCGGCAGAAACGCTCTTGCGCCAGCGGGATCCCGTACGCGCGCAGCAGCGCCTTGACCTCGGGTTCGCCGGGACGCGCGCCCAGCATGCGGCCGGCGCCCTCGGGCATCGGCCACGACGCGGGCCGCGGCGCGTCCCGGGCGGGCAGGGCGTCGGCCTTCGGCACGTAGTGCCGCAGGATGCGGATCGCATCATCCATGCGATCGACATAAGGCAGGCCCAGATCCTGCAGCAAGGTCCGGCAGTTGTCGGCCACGCCCCCGGGCGTCACCAGGAACAGCACCGGCTTGCCGCCCGCCTGCGCCATGGCCTGGCCCAGCGCCAGCGTCACCTGCTCGAAGTGCGGCGAAGTCGTGAGAATGACGAAAATGACGCCGATATCGGGCGCCTGGTTGTATGCCTGCACGATGGTGCGCAGCTGGCTCATCTCTTCCGTGGTCCGATTGCCCAGGTCCACCGGATTGAAGGCATGGCTGGGGTTCATCACCGTGCCCAGCAACTGCTGGGACGCGGCGTCCAGCCTGCCCAGCCGGATGCCCACGTCGGACAGGCGGTCGACCCCGATCCCGATGGCGCCGCCCGACGGGGAAACAATGCCCACGCCTTCGGCGGCGCATCGCCCGAATCGCGCCAGGATCGCGGCCAGCTGCAGCATCCCGTCGGGGTCGTCGACGATCGTCACGCCCGTGGCTTCGCACAGCGCTTCGAGCGCCCGGTAGTTGCCCGCCAGGCTGGCGGTATGCGAGCGCGCGGCCTCGGCGCCGGCGGCGGTGCGGCCGGTCTTGGTCAGGAGCACGGGCTTGCCCGCGCGCTGCGCGCGGCGCGCCAGCTCGGCGAACCGGCCGGTATCGACGAAACCCTCGACATACATCGTGATGACGCGCGTCAGCGGATCGTCGATCATGTACTCGAAGAAGTCGCAGATCTCCAGGTCGCACTGGTTGCCCAGCGACACGCAGGCGCTGAAGCGGATCTGCTCGCGGCATGCCCGGTCGTACATCGACACCATGAGCGCGCCGCTCTGGCTGATCAGGCCGATGTTGCCCGGCAGCAGCTCGCCCTGTTCCACCACCAGCGAGGACGTCAACGCCATGCGATGGTGGGGATTGATGATGCCCATGCAGTTCGGACCCACCAGCCGCATGCCCGCCTCGCGCGCAATGCGCACGATCCGGTCCTGCCGCGCGACGCCTTCGTCGCCCAGCTCGGCGAACCCCGCCGACACGATCACGCAGGCGCCCACGCCCGCCGCGGCGCATTCGCCGATGGCCTGCTCGATCATGTCCACCGGCAGCGCGAGGATGGCGACATCCACCGGACCCAGGTGGGCGATGCTCGGCACCGCCGGCAGCCCCGCCACTTCGGCCCTGCGCGGGTTGACGGGTATCACGGTGCCGCGGTAGCCGTTGCGCGTGACGTAGTGGATGATGCGGCCGCCGAACTTCTTCAGGTCGTCGGAGGCCCCCACGACGGCGATCGAACCCGGCGCGACGATGCGCGCCACGCTCAACCGGGGCGGCCTGGTAAAACCGGGCGATACGGAAGCGTTGTCCATTACCTGCCCTTGAAGCGCGGCTGGCGCTTTTCCTTGAACGCGGCAATGCCCTCGTTCTTGTCTTCGGACGCCCAGATGCGGGTGCACCATTCCTCTTCGAGCTGCGCGGCCCGGTCGGTGTTGTCGCGATACTGGGCGCGCACGGCCAGCTTGATGGCCTTGACCGACATGGGCGCGGCGGTGGCCAGCCGGGCCGCGATCTGCGCCACCTGCTCATTGAACTCCCCGGCCGGCACGACCCGGGTCACCAGGCCCAGCTCCAGCGCCGCCGCGGCATCGATGTCCTCGCCCAGCAGCAGCAGGTCCAGCGTGCGGTTGCGGCCCAGGAAATGCACCAGGCGCACCATGCCGATGCTCCACGTCGGGATGATCCCGAGATAGGCGTCCCCCGCGCGGAACTTGGCGGTGTCCGAGGCGATGCGGATATCGCCAATCCACGCAATGCCCGTGCCGCCGCCGATGCACCAGCCCTCGATGGCGGTGATCACGGGTTTTTCCAGCGTTTCGATTCGCTCGACGACCTCGCGGCCGATCACGCGCAGCATGCGGGCGTCGTGCTCCGAGAAATCGGCCTGGTCGTTCAGGTTGGCCCCGGCGGAGAACGCGCGGCTGCCCGCGCCGCGGATCACGATGGCGCGCGTCTGCTCGCGCTGCTCCAGCGCCTGCAGCCCCTCGAGCAATGCGTGCAGCATCTCGACCGAGAATACGTTCAAGGGAGGCGCGTTGATCGTCATTGTGCTGACGGCGCCCTCATGCGTAATGTCAATCGTCCCGGCCATCCAACGTCTCCTTTTTGATATGGGGGAAAGAATCTGGAAGTGCTTGCACGGAGCCGCACAGCCCGCCGGGCGGCCTCCTGATCGCTGGGCTCCATGTTCACGGGCTTGCGGCAAGCTGTAAATCTTCAAATTCCGCGCCAGCGCATCAAGAAATCCAAAGCTGTGCCGGGACTGCCGGGATTGCGGGACGCCAGGGCCTGCGCGCGGACCCCGCACGGCCCGCGGCGCGCCTTGACAAGACATTGGCAACGCCCTATAAATATATTTATAATTCATTTAATAATAAATTATGCAGGGGAGAATATGGTGAACCCGCCCAAAGCCCGCGTATCCGTCCGGACCGCGACCGCCATGCGCCTGCGCGGCGCTCGCCTGCATCCCGCCTGGGTCCGGACATCATGAAACTGCGTCTGGCCGAAAACTTTCGAGCCGTGTTCTATGCGCCGTTCTACGCCCTGAAGGCGCTCGGCCACGCCGGGCGCGAGGGCCTGGAAATCGAATGGCTGCCCCCCGCCGGCCCCGGCGGCGCGATCGACGAGGTGAAAGCGGGCGCGGTCGACCTGACCTGGGGCGGCCCGATGCGCGTCATCAAGGACCACGACAGCGCGCCGGACAACGGCGCCTCGCTGCTGTCCTTCGGCGAAGCGGTCGGGCGCGATCCGTTCAGCCTGGTCGGCCGGGCCGGCCTGGCCGCGCGCGGCCTCCACGACTTGCCCTCGCTGCGCCTGGGCGTGGTGTCGGAAGTGCCGACGCCCTGGTATTGCCTGCGGGCCGACTTGCACGACCGCGGCATCGATATCGCGCGCGACGGGCGGCTCGTCGAGGCCCTGACCATGCCGCAGCAAGTGCAGGCCCTGGCGGACGGAACGCTGGACGTCGCGCAGCTGTTCGAGCCGTGCGCCAGCCAGGCGCTCGCGGCCGGCGGCCGGCTGCTCTACGACGCCGCCAGCCGCGGCCCCACGGTCTACACCACCTTCATCTGCAGCCGCGACGGCCTGGCGCGCAACGGCGCCGCCCTGGCCGCGCTGGATCGCGCCTTGCGCGCGACGCAGGCATGGATCCACGCGCACGACGCGCGCGACCTTGCCCGCCTCACCGCGCCGTTCTTCACCGAACTTGCGCCGGACATCCTCCACGCGGCCATCGAGCGCTACCGGCGCAACGGCATCTGGTCCGAAACCACCCACGTGAACAAGGAGGGCTTCGATCGCCTTGCCTGCAGCTTGCACAGCGGCGGATTCGTTTCGTCGCGCATAGGCTATGAGGCCTGTGTCCACAATTTCGACCACTGACGCGGGACGGCCATGCACGGCGCCCGATTGCGTTGCCCACCATCTTTCTCGGAAATCATCACGATGGCCATTCTGCACCCCCTGAACTTCGCGCGCGGCCTGTGCCGCCTGCCGCGCCTGGCCCTGAGCGCATCGATCCTGCTGCTGGCCAGCCTGGCATCGCCGGCCGCGTCGGCCGCCGACGCGTTTCCCAACCGTTCCATACGGATGATCGTGCCCTTCTCGGCCGGCGGACCCGCCGACATCGTGGGCCGCCTCTACGCCCAGCACCTGTCCGACCTGATGGGCCAGCCCGTGGTAGTGCTGAACCGCGACGGCGCCGGCGGCATCATCGGCACCAACGAAGCCGCGCGCGCCGCCCCCGACGGCTATACCATCGTATTCGGCACGACCAGCACCATGGTCATCAACCAGATCATCTCCAAGAAGCTGCCGTACGACTTCTTCCGCGACTTTTCGCTGGTCGGCCTGATCGCCAACGCGCCGCACGTCCTGGCGGTGCGCGCGGACTTTCCCGCCCGGACCGTGCCCGAACTGATCGCGCTGGCCAAGCAGCACCCCGGCAAATACACCTTCGCCACCTCCGGCATCGGGACCATCGTCCAGATGGGCGGCGAACTGCTCAAGTACACCGCGGGCATCAACCTCATGCACGTGCCCTACAAGGGCGGCGGGCCGGCCACGCTGGCGCTGCTCGGCGGCGAAGTCGACATGACGGTCAACGACCTGACGACCATCAAGAACCACATCGCCAGCGGCAAGCTGCGCGCCCTGGCGGTGGCCGACAAGAACCGCCTGGCGCTGCTGCCGGACGTGGCGACCTTTACCGAACTCGGATTGCCCAAGATGGTCTCCAGCACCTGGTGGGGCATCGCGCTGCCGCAGGCCACGCCCGCCGACATCCAGGCCAGGTTCCAGGCGGCCAACAGCAAGATCGTCGCCAACCCGGACTACGCCGCGCGCCTGGCCGAACTGGCCGTGCAGCCCCTGGTGCTGACGGACCAGGAAGCCCGCGACTTCATCGCCGCCGAAACGCAGAAGTGGCAAACCATCGCCAACGTCGCCGACATCAGCGTCGATTGATCGACACAGGCGGCCGCGCCCAGGTGGAACGGCCGCCCGATACGGAGCAGGAAATCATGTCGGTACTGGTCACGGGTGGGGCGGGGTTTGTCGGCCTGAACCTCATCGAGCAACTGCTTGAACGCGGCGAAGACGTCGTGGCGTTCGGGCCCGCCCCCTTGCCGGACGCGGCCACCGCGGCCATGGCGCATCTGCCGGGGCGACTGTCCACCGTACTTGGCGACGTACGCCGCGGCGCGGACCTGGACGCCGCCTTGCGCGAGCATGCCGTCGATCGCGTGGTGCATGGCGCGGCCGTCACCGCCGGCCTGGAGCGCGAAAAGAACGCGGCCGCGGATATCTTCACCGTCAACCTGCTCGGCGCCGTGGAAGTGATGGAGGCCGGCCTGCGCCATGGCGTGCGGCAGGTGGTGCAACTGGGCACGGGCTCGGTGTTCGGCGCCGCCGGCCAGGTCGAAGGCATGCTGGACGAAACCAGCGCCGTGCTGCCCGAAACGCTGTACGGCATCAGCAAGTTCGCCGCCGAACGCACCGGCGTGCGCTACCGGAAAACGCGCGGCCTGAACCTGACCGTGCTGCGGCTGGGCACGGTCTTCGGCCGCTGGGAGTACGACACGGGCGTACGCGATACCTTGAGCCTGCCCCTGCAGCTGTCGGGCATCGCCGAGGCCGGCGGACAGGCCGTGGTGCATAGCCTGGCGGCCGATGACTGGGTCTACTCGGTGGACGTGGCGCGCGGCATCCTCGCCGTGCTGGACCGCGGGCAGACGCCCGACCCGGTCTACCACCTGTCGGCCGGCGCGCGCTGGTCGGTGCGGGACTGGTGCGAACGCCTGCGCGAGCGCTTCCCGCGCTTCGCCTATCGCATGGCCGACAACCTGGACGAATGCACCATCGGGCGCGACAAGGCCGTGCAGCGCGCGCCGATGGATATCGCCCGCCTGCGCCGCGATACCGGCTACGAACCGCTGTACATGCTGGAGCGCGCCTTCGACGACTACCTGGCCTGGCGGGCGGCGGTGGGCAGGATCGCCTGAATACGCCGCAGCCTGACCCGTGCCGATGCACGGAGAGCCAGACCCGCATCGCGTGGTGTGCCTGTCCCCGCATGGGGACTGGCCTCTGCCCGTGCGTGTGCCTGTCCCCGCTGGGACAGGCACACTACGCCAGCCTGCCAGGACGGTAGCCGTCCCCGCAGGGGGACAGGGCCTCTGACCGGCCGCCGGCTTTTCCCGCTTACTCCACCGTCACGCTCTTGGCCAGGTTGCGCGGCTTGTCCACGTCGGTGCCGCGCACGCACGCCGTGTGGTACGACAGCAGCTGCAGCGGGATCGTGTGCACGATGGGCGAGAGCGCGCCGTAGTACTCGGGCATGCGGATCACATGCATGCCCTCGGCGTTGGCGATCTTGCTGTCGGCATCGGCAAACACATACAGCTCGCCGCCGCGCGCGCGCACTTCCTGCATGTTGGATTTCAGCTTCTCCAGCAACGCGTCCTTGGGCGCGATCGTGACCACCGGCATGTGCTCGGTCACCAGCGCCAGCGGGCCGTGCTTGAGTTCGCCGGCCGGATAGGCCTCGGCGTGGATATAGCTGATTTCCTTCAGCTTGAGCGCGCCTTCCAGCGCGATCGGATAGTGCATGCCGCGCCCGAGGAACAGCGCGTTTTCCTTGGACGCGAAGCGGTCGGCCCAGGCCATGATCTGCGGCTCCAGCGCCAGCACCGCGCCGATGGCCGCGGGCAGGTGGCGCAAGGCCTTCAGGTGCTCGGCCTCCTGCTCCTCGGTGAGGCGGCCGCGCGTCTGCGCCAGGGCCAGCGTCAGCAGGAACAGCGCGGTCAGCTGCGTGGTGAAGGCCTTGGTCGACGCCACGCCGATCTCGACGCCCGCGCGGGTGATGTACGCCAGCTCGCACTCGCGCACCATGGCGCTGGTGGCCACGTTGCACACCGTCAGCGTGTGCTGCATGCCCAGCGAACGCGCATGCTTGAGCGCGGCCAGGGTGTCGGCGGTTTCGCCCGACTGCGAGATGGTGACCACCAGCGCATTGGGGTTGGGCACGCTGTCGCGATAGCGATACTCGCTGGCGATTTCCACCGCCACCGGGATGCGGGCGATGGACTCGATCCAGTACTTGGCGGTCAGGCCGGCGTAGTAGCTGGTGCCGCAGGCCAGGATCAGCAGCGAATCGATCTCCTTGAAGACCTTGTACGCGCCGTCGCCGAACAGCTCGGGCGTGATCGACTCGATGTCCTGCAGCGTGTCGCCCACGGCGCGCGGCTGCTCGAAGATCTCTTTCTGCATGAAGTGGCGGTACGGGCCCAGCTCGGCCGCGCCGGTGTGCACCTGCACCGTGTGCGCCTTGCGCTCGACCTGCTTGCCGGCCTGGTCGACGATCCACACGCGGGCCAGCTGCAGGTCGACCACGTCGCCGTCTTCCAGGTAGATGATCTGGTCGGTCGTGCCGGCCAGGGCCAGCGCGTCGGAGGCCAGGAAGTTCTCGTTCTGGCCCAGCCCGACCACCAGCGGCGAACCCTGGCGGGCCCCGACCACGCGGTGCGGCTCGTCGCGGCAGAACACGGCGATGGCGTAGGCGCCCTGCAGGCGGCGCACGGCCTGCTGCACCGCCTCGAACAGATCGCCCGCATACAGGTGGTTGACCAGGTGCGCGATGACCTCGGTGTCGGTCTGGCTTTCGAACACGTAGCCCACGCCCTGCAGCTCCTGGCGCAGCTCTTCGTGGTTCTCGATGATGCCGTTGTGCACCAGCGCGATGCGCGGCTCGTCCTTGCCCTGCGCCGAGAAATGCGGGTGGGCGTTGTAGGTGGCGGGAATGCCGTGCGTGGCCCAGCGCGTGTGGGCGATGCCGGTGAAGCCGCCCAGCTTGTCTTCGGCGACCTGCTCGGACAGTTCCGCCACGCGCTTGGTGCTGCGCGTGCGACGCAGGTGGCCGTCCATATACAGGGCGACGCCGCACGAATCGTAGCCGCGGTACTCGAGGCGCTTGAGGCCTTCAATCAGGATCGGGGTGATGTCGCGCTGGGCGACGGCGCCAACAATGCCGCACATGGGTGGACTCCTAAGAATTCAGGTTCGGACGCATTGTGCGCTGCCCGCCAAGAAATTAGATTTCTTAATTCTACGAATTTTGGAAGGTTATTTTCTTACAGAAACGTGATTAAATATAATTTCTTCCGGAGCGTTATTTTGAATTAATCATGCAAAACACGCCTAATCCTTCCGTCCCTTTGGATGACCTGGACCGCCGCATCCTCGACCAAATGCAGCGTGACTGCGCCCTGACCAACCAGGAACTGGCCGCGCGCGTGCACGCCTCGCCGCCGACCTGCCTGCGCCGGGTGCGCCGCCTGGTGGACGAAGGCGTGATCGAAAAGCAGGTGGCCATCGTCGCGCCGGCCAAGGTGGGCAGCACGCTGACGGCCATCGTGGAAATCACGCTGGACGTGCAGGCGGCCGAACGCCTGGCCGAATTCGAGGCCAGCCTGCTGGACGAACCGGCGGTGCTGCAGTGCTACCGCGTCTCGCCCGGCCCGGACTTCGTGGTGATCGTACAGGTGGCCGACATGCCGGCCTACCACGCCCTGGCCCACCGGGTGTTCACCGCCCAGGCCAATGTGCGCAACGTGCGCACCTTTTTCTCGGTGCACCGCGCCAAGTTCGAGACGCGCATCGGGATCGGCGGGTAGGCCACGGGCCGGCCGTACCAATCACTGCTGGACTTCCAGCAGGCCGGCCGCCCCCATGCCGCCACCCACGCACATGGTCACCACCACGTAGCGCGCCCCCCGGCGGCGGCCCTCGATCAGTGCGTGGCCGACCATCCTGGCGCCGCTCATGCCAAATGGATGGCCGATCGAGATCGCGCCGCCGTCGACGTTCAGGCGGGCGTCGGGAATACCCAGCCGGTCCCGGCAATAAAGCACCTGGCAGGCAAAGGCCTCGTTGAGTTCCCACAGATCGATGTCGTCGACCGTCAGGCCATGGCGTTCGAGTAGCCTGGGCACCGCCAGCACGGGCCCGATACCCATTTCCTGCGGCTCGCATCCGGCGGTGGCGAAGCCGCGGAACACCCCCAGCGGTTCCAGGCCGCGTCGGGCAGCCTCGCGGCCGGACATCAGGACGCAGGCCGCGGCCCCATCGGACAACTGGCTGGCGTTGCCTGCGGTCACGAATTGCCCGTCGCCACGCACAGGCGCCAACCGGGCAAGATTGTCGAGCGAGGTATCCGGACGAGCGCCCTCGTCCCGCGCGCACTCCACCTGTCGCAGCACGGCCTCGCCGGTGGCCGGGTCGATCGTGCGCATGGTCGTGCGGATCGGCGCGATCTCGTGCTCGAATCTGCCCGCCTCTTGCGCGGCCGCGGTCAGGCGCTGGCTGCGCAACGCGTATTCATCCTGGGCCTCGCGCGAAATACCGTAGCGTTGCGCGACCAGATCCGCCGTCTCGATCATGGTCATGTCTATGCCCGGCAAGTGCGCCGACAGCCATTCGTTGCGGTGCGACGACCTGTTGATATGGTCCAGCACCAGGCTGACCGACTCGACACCGCCGGCCACGATCGCCGGCACGCCTTCGGTACGGATCCGGCCGGCCGCGATTGCGATCGCCTGCAGGCCGGAGCTGCAGGCGCGCTGCACCGTCATGCCCGAAACCGTGACCGGCATGCCGGCCCGCAGCGCGCTCAACCGGGCGACGTTCCTGCCGGTCCCGCCTTCCGGGTAGCCGCATCCGAGAATGACATCCTCGACCTCGCCCGCCTCCAGGCCGGCCCGCAGGACGGCATGGCGTATGGCATGGGCGCCAAGGTCGGCGCCGTGCGTCAGATTGAGCGCCCCGCGGCGGGCCTTGCCGATCGGCGTGCGGGCCGTCGATACGATGACTGCATCAAGCATCTTCGAGTCTCCTGTCGAGAATGTGCCGGTCATGCCTGGCGCGCGGCATGCAGCGAGGCAAACCCGGCACCGCGGGTAGCGAGATCGCGCAACAGCGGCGCCGGCTGCAACGAAGCGTCCTCCAGGGCGTCGGCCAGGCGGGCGAGCCGGTCGCACACGCTGGCCAACCCTACCCGTTCGGCATGGAACATGGGCCCGCCGCGCCGTGCCGGCCAGCCGAAGCCGTGGACCCAGATCAGGTCGATGTCGCTGGCCTGCCGCGCAACGCCATCCTGCAATACACGCGCGCCTTCGTTGATCACCGGCAGGATCAGCCGGTCGGTAATCGTGGCGAGATCGAACGATTGGCGGCGTATGCCCAGTTGTTCCGCCATGCGCCGGATCAGCGCTTCGACCTCGGGGTCCGGGACGGCGACGCGGCTGCCAGGCGCATAGGAGAAATATCCGCGGCCAACCTTCTGGCCAAACCTGCCAAGTTCGCACAGGGCATCGGCAATGGGGGAGCGTGCTCCCTTGCCACGCCGGATGCGCCAACTGATGTCCAGGCCCGCCAGGTCGGTGGCCGCGCACGGCCCCATGCTGAACCCGAACTCGCGCGCGGCCTGGTCGATGTCCTGCGGCAACGCGCCGTGTTGCAGCAGCAACTCTATCTGACGGGCGCGGTGGGCCGACATGCGGTTGGCGACGAATCCATCGCATACGCCAACCGTTACGCATACCTTGCCCATGCGGCGGCCCAATGCCAGCACCGCTCCCAGCGTCCGTGGCGCGGTGCGCGCGCCGCGCACCACCTCCAGCAGGCGCATCACGTTGGCCGGGCTGAAGAAATGGGTGCCCACGACATCCTGCGGCCGCCGGGTCGCGGCGGCGATCGCGTCGACATCGAGCGTGGACGTGTTGGTCGCCAGGACAGCCCCGGGCCGCACAATGCTATCGAGCTGGCGGAAAATCGCCTGCTTGATCGCGAGATCCTCGAAGGCGGCCTCGACCACCACGTCGGCCTCGGCTGCCGCCTGCATGTCGCTGGCAGGCGAGATCCGTGCCACGGCATCCCGTGCCGCCGCCTCCGTCATGCGGCCGCGCGCAGCAAGCGACCGGTAATGCGCGCGAATCGCTTCAAGCGCCCTGTCCAGGCTGGCCTGCTCGACATCGATCAATCGCACGCGCAATCCCGCATCGGCCAGCGCGATGGCGATGCCCCGGCCCATCGTCCCCGCGCCGACCACGGCGGCATCGTGCGCCATCGGCGGCGCGGACGTGGCGTCATCGAGCCCGACGCGCCTGGCTGAACGCTCGGCGAAAAACAGCGCGCGCAACGCGCGCGACTCTTCGCCGTCGCGCAATCGGGCGAACAGCTCGCGTTCGAGCGCCCGGCCGCGGGCAAAGTCCGGCTGCGCCGCTGCCGACAAGGCCTCCACGGCCGCCGCGCCCGCCTGGGGTGCGCGCAACGCGGCAGGACGGGACTCGGCAATCTTGCGCAGGTCCTGCCCGGTCTGCGGCGACATGGGCGGATGCGCCAACGTGCTGGCACGGCGCACGCCTGCAGGACTGTCGGCCAGGGATGCCGCGAATTCAATGGCCCGTTCACGCAGCCTGTCCGGCCAGACAGCGTCGAGCAGGCCCGACTCGCGCGCCGTCTCGGCATCGATCGTCGCGCCGGACAGGATGAGTTCGGCGGCCGCCTCCAATCCGATGAGACGGGGCAGGCGCTGCGTGCCGCCTCCGCCAGGAATCAGCCCCAGGGTGATCTCCGGCAGTCCGAGCCGGCATCCCGCCAGCGCGACGCGGCCATGGCATGCAAGCGCGAGTTCCAGTCCGCCACCGAGCGCCTGGCCATGCAGCGCCGCCACGACAGGCTTGCGGCACGATTCGATCACGGCGGGCACATCGATTGCCTCGGCAGCGCCCTTCGCACGCGCAAACTCCCGGATATCCGCGCCGGCGACGAACGTGTTGCCCTCGCACGCCAGCACCACCGCCCGCACTGCGGGGTCCGCTTCCGCCTCGCGCAGCGCCGAGCACAGGCCGGCACGTACCGTATCCGACAGTGCGTTGACCGGCGGATTGTCGACGCTCAGGACGGCTACGTTCCGATGCCGGGCAACGCTCACCACCGGCTTGATGTGTTCGAAGTCCGGGTTCGTCATTCTCGACCTGCCTCCAGCTGGTTGGAAATGCTACGTGTAGGGAAATCGCCACGTCGGCCTGGGCAACGTGGACAGCATGAAATCTACACGCCTAACCTCGCCGCAATCAGGCCAAGTATTCGCATATTCGAATTGTTCATTCATAAGCATGAATACTGCGCTCAGCCGTTGATTCGATGTTCGCGGCCTGGGTACTCTTCGTTCCATCAGAACTGGCGCATACCTCGAAGCCGGTCGCATACACGGAGACAACACGCATGCCGCTGGCGAATCATGAAGTTTCACCATCACGGCCCCGCACCGCGGACGCGGCCGAATCGATTCCGAACGACTGCCGGGGCCAGAACTTCTGGCGCCTCGATCCATCGCTGCGCCAACTGCTGGCGCTTTGCGCCGATACCGAAGAGTTGCGCCATTTCACGCCGCACTTCGACCGGCTCGGCGAGCTGGCCGGCAACACGCTGGACGAACTGGCGGACGCCGCGGACAAGCATCCGCCGACGCTGGCGCCGCGCGACCGCCACGGCCGCGACGTCGACCGCATCGACTACCACCCGGCATACCGGGAAATGGAGCGGATCGCGTTCAGCGAGTTCGGCATGGCCGCGATCGGCCACAAGCCCGGCGTGCTCGGCTGGCCTGGCCACGCGTCGCCACTGATCAAGTACACGCTGACCTACCTGTTCTCGCAGGCGGAGTTCGGCTTGCTGTGCCCCGTCAATGGCAACGATGCGGCGGTCGGCATGATCCAGCGTTACGCCGACGACACACTCAAGCAACGCATGGCCGGCATGCTCAGCCAGGATATGCGTACCCTGCTGAAAATTGGCCATTTCATGACAGAGCGCACCGGCGGCTCCGACCTCGCCGGGATCGGCACCCATGCCCGGTTCGACGGGAGCGCATGGAAGATATATGGCGAGAAATGGTTCTGCAGCGCCATCGACGCCGATTACGTGCTGGTGCTGGCGCGTCCGGAAGGCGCCCCGGCGGGAACGCGCGGCCTTGGCATGTTCGTCGTCCCTCGCTTGCTGGAAGACGGCACTCGCAATCGCTACCGCATCGCGCGGCTCAAGAACAAGCTGGGCACCCGTTCGATGGCCACCGGCGAGGTCGTCTTCGACGGCGCCCTCGCCCATGCCATCGGCCAGGGCAGGGACGGCATACGGTACGCCGTCCTGCCCATCAACGCCTCGCGGCTCTCGCACGGCGTGCGCGCAGCCGGCATGATGCGCCGGTGCCTGAACGAATCCCTGCATTTCGCCCGCCGTCGCGCCGCCTTCGGCAAACCGGTGATCGCGCATCCGCTGATGAAACGCAGCCTGTTGAAGATCATGGTGCCCACCGAGCAGGCGTTGTCGGCATGCATGTTTGTTGCCTCGACGATGCACCGCGCCGGCGCGGACGATCCGCGGGACAGGAAGATCGTGCGGCTGGCCACCGCGCTGCTGAAGTTCCGAGCCTGCCGCGACAACGCGACGGTCGCCACCGCAGCGATGGAAGTGCGCGGCGGCAGCGGCTACATCGAAGAATGGATCAATGCTCGTCTGGTGCGCGATGCCCAGACCGGGCTGCTGTGGGAAGGCACCAGCAACATCAACGCGCTCGACATCGTCACCCGCGCGGTGGCCAGGGATGCCGCCCATGAGGCGTTGCGCCAGCGCCTCATGGAGCTGGCTCGCGATGCCCGCGTGCCGCCACGCCACGGCGCGGCGCTGACGCAGGCCGTAGAGGAAGCCGTCGCGCGTATCACCGCGATCGCCGCCGATCCACAGCTCGAACACCTTGCGCGGTCGGCCTCCTCGCGTCTTTATCACGTGATGACCGCCGTGCTGCTCGCCCACGAAGGCGCCATGCTGGCCGCCAGGACCGGCGATGCCCGCAGGCTGCTCCTGAGCTGGATGGTGCTGATGCATCGCATCGAACATGCCGAGCCATTCGATGGCGAGCATGCCCGGCGCGAGTCGCGCGCCGCCGACCTGCTGCTGGACGTCGACCGACCCGTGACGCTGGAAGCCCTGCACGCCGTGACCGGCATGCTCGACGCCAACGCCGCATGAACGCCTGCAAACGTATCGCCAGCAGCCACCCGTTGGCCCACGAGATTTCCGCCGCACCCATTTTCCGATCAGGAGCCATCCATGCAGAAGAAACGTAGAGCGCTGTTGTCCCTGCTTGGCGCCAGTGCGTTCCCGGCCTTGGCCGGACAGGCCTTCGGCCAGGGGCCGGCGTGGCCGACCCGCCATCTGCGCTTCATCTCCGGCGGCGCCGCGGGAGGCACCAGCGACATCGTGGCGCGCAACCTGCAGGAACCGCTGCAAAGCAAGTTCGGACAGTCCGTGGTGATCGAGAACATGCCGGGGGTCGGCGGCCTGATCGGCGCCGGCAACGCCGCGCGGGCCACCGACGGCCACACCTTCTTCGTCTCGAACCTGGCCTCCAACGTACTGAGTGTGCTGCTGTACGAGAAAGTGCCGTTCGACTGGCATACCGACCTGCCGGGCGTGGCGCGGTGCTGCACGCTGCCCAACGGCTTGTTCGTGCGCTCGGATACCGGCATCACCAGCGCGCAGCAGCTGTTCGACACGCTGCGCAAGGATCCCGAAAAACGCGTATTCAGCTCCGCGGCGATCGGCACGACCTCGCACCTTTCGTGCGTGATGCTGGGCCAGCGCCTGGGCATCGATCTGCTGCACATTCCCTTCAAGGGCGCCGCGGGCAACATGCTGGGCCTGCTGCAGGGCGATGTGTTCTTCACCATCGAGAACATTCCCACCTTCGCGGCCCTGGTCAAGGAAGGGCGCCTGCGGCTGCTGGCGGTATCCACCGCCGAGCGCTCGCCCAACTTCCCGGACGTCCCCACCATCCAGGAGTCCGGCATCGAGAATTTCGACGTCTTCTCCTGGTTCGGCATTTCGGCGGCACGCAGCACCCCGCGCGCGGCCATCGACGCCGTGGCGGCGGAGATCCTGGGCCAACTGGCCGAACCTGCCATGCAAACCCGTTTCGAGAACCTCGGGATGACCGTCGCCGGACTCGGCCCCGACGCCTACGACAAGTTCATCGCCTCCGAGATGGCCGACTGGGGAGCAACGGTCAAGGCCGCCGGCCTCAAGCCGGCCAAATAGCCAGTCCCTCCCCACCCGCGACGACTCCGACTCATCCAACGCCCCTGCCGCATGCCGACCCCATCCCAATCCCGCCGTCCCGGTTCCGGGCACACGTTGACCGCCCTGTTCGAGCCCCGCTCGGTCGCCGTCGTGGGCGCATCGGACGATCCGTCGAAAATCGGCGGCCGCCCCCTGCACCTGTTGAAGGCGGCGCGCTTCGCGCTACCGATCTACCCCGTCAATCCCGCGCGCAGCGTGGTGCAGGGACTGGACGCCTACGCCCGTATCACCGAAACGCCGACTCGGCCGGATCTGGCCATCGTCGCGGTGCCGGCGGCGCATGTCCTGGCCACATTCGACGACGTCGTTGCGGCTGGCGCGCGCGCGGCCATTGTCTACACCTCCGGCTTTGCCGAAATCGGCGCCGAGGGTGTCAAGGTACAGGCCGAATTGACGGCCCGGGCGCGCGCCAGCGGCGTGCGCGTACTGGGGCCAAACTGCCTGGGCGTGATCAACACCCGCAGCAAGCTGATCGCCACGTTCAGCGGCGCGGTGGGACATGCTCCCCCGAGGCCCGGATCCATAGGGCTGGCCAGCCAGTCCGGCGCACTGGGCGCCCACTGCCTGGTGCTGGCCGAACGCCGCGGCATCGCCTTCAGCGTCTGGGCGACCAGCGGCAACGAAAGCGACATCGATGTGGCCGAGCTGATTGCCTACATGGCGACCGACCCGGGCACCCACGTGATCGTGGCTTGCATCGAGGGCGTGCGCGACGCCGGCCGCCTGATCGAGGCGCTGGAACTGGCGCGCACGCACGGCAAGCAGATCGTGATGATGAAGGTAGGATCGTCGCCTATCGGCGCGGCCGCCGCGGCGTCGCATACGGCATCGATGGTGGGCTCCGATCAGGTCTTCGACGCCGTGCTGCGCGAGTTCGGTGTGTACCGCGCGCATTCGATCGAAGACATGTTCGACGTCGCCTATGCACTGACCGTGCACCAGAGCCCCCGCGGCCGCTCGCTGGCCGTCGTTACCACGTCGGGCGGGGTAGGCGTGCTGCTGGCCGACGAAGCCGAGCGGCTGGGCGTGGACATGCCGGAGTTGCCCGCGATCGCCCAGGCTCGCATCCGTGAATTGCTGCCCTATGCAGGCACGCGCAATCCGGTCGACGTCACCGCGCAGATCACCAACACGCCGGAGATTCTGGGGCCCATGCTCGACGCGCTGCTGGCCTCCGGGACGGTCGGCTCCTTGCTGCTTTTCCTGTCCCACCTCGGGCTGAACGCCGCGATGATGCGGCGCCTGATGCCAGCCCTGACTGCGCTCTCGAAGCGGCCGGACCCTCAGGTGCGCGTGGCTTGCCTGCTGGCCTGCGACGAGGTGCGCCAGGAACTGGAGGCCCTGGGCTTCAGTGTGTTCGAGGATCCGACCCGGGCTATCCGCACCGTGGCGGCCTTGATGGAGATTGCGGCGGCACAGGCGCAGGCGCGCCCGGCGCGGACGCTGCCGCGGCTACCCGATACCGCCCATGCCGTCACGCCTGGCATGCAATACAGCGAGACCGAGGCCAAGCGCCTGGTACGGTCGATCGGCATCCAGACCCTGCCCGAGCGTATCGCGCAGGATCCCGCCCAAGCCGCGGCAATCGCCACCGAGCTGGGCTTTCCGGTGGCGCTGAAAATCGTGTCGCCCGAGATTCTCCACAAATCGGACGTCGGCGGCGTGCAGCTCGCCGTGCAGACAGCCGACGAGGCGCGCTCCGTCTACACATCCATGATGGCGCGAGTGCGGCGCAACTGTCCGCAAGCGCGCATCGACGGCATCGCGATAGCCCCGATGGCGCGTCCCGGCGTGGATCTGATCCTGGGCTGCATCCAGGACCCGACCTTCGGGCCCTGCCTGATGCTGGGCAGCGGTGGCGTCTACACCGAGATCCTTGCCGATGCCGTGATCCGGCGGGCGCCTTTCGACGCCGCGACGGCCCGCTCGATGATCGCGCAGCTCAAAGGCGCGCCGCTGCTCGACGGTGCGCGCGGCATGCCACGCGCCGACACCGATGCCCTGGCGCAGGCCGTTGCGCTGCTTTCGGTCTACGCGTATGCCAATCGTCGCCACATCGAAAGCCTGGAGATCAATCCATTGCGGGTACTTCCCGCGGGCCAGGGCGTCGTGGCGCTGGATGCGCTGGCCACGACCGTACGGCATCCGACGGAGCCCGGCGAAGCGACGGTTTGTCCTGCACAGGAAGCGCACTCATGAACGACATGCATCACTTCACGACCGCCATCTCGAAGATCGTCAGCACGCCACAGGAAGAAGAGACCATCATCCGCGGACATCGCCTGTCCGACCTCATTCGCGAACAGCCGTTCGTGGCATCGGCCTTCCTGCTCCTGACCGGCCGGCTGCCCGACGCGGGCGAAGCGCGTACGCTGGATGCCGTGCTGACCGCGTGCGTGGACCATGGCGTGACGCCGGCGGCGGCCATCGGCCGCACCTTCGCCTCCTACGGGGCGCCCATCGCCCAGGCCATGGCGGGCGCGGCGCTGCTGTACGGCGACGTGGCCGGCGGCGTCGGCGACCCATTGGCTGCCATGATGAAGCAGGCCATCGCCGACGCCGGCGCGCGCAACGGCGCACCCGGCGAGCACGACGTCGATGCCGCCGCCGGGAACCTGGTCGCCGCGGCCCTGCGGGCCGGCGGGCGCATGCCCGGCTTCGGCAATCCGCCGCACGCCAGGGATCCGCGCCCGCGCGTCCTGCTGGAGGTAGCGCGCCGCGCCGGCACCGCGGGCATCCACTGCGAACTGCTGCTCGCGGCCGAACGCCATCTCGCCGCCGCCAAGGGCAGGGATATCCCCATCAACATCGACGGCATCGTGGCGGCCTTGGCACTCGACCTGGGATTGCCCGACGGCTGCGCCGCCGCGCTGGTGATGATCGCCAGGAAGTTCAGCGTCCTGACGCACTACCTGGAAGAAAAGGGGCAGAATACGAAGTGGCGTCATGTCCCCCAGGAGTGCGTGCACTACACCGGGCCCATGCCGTCATGATCGGCGCGCTGCGACATGCCTGCCCTGGTTCGCGCGCCGCGGCGTTCGTTCTTTCGGGTCTCCAAACCATGACCAACGAAGTCAAATCGGCCGTCCGTGTCATCCAGATCCTCGAATACTTCGACACCGTGCGCCGCGAGGCCGGCGTACTGGAGATTTCGCGCGCACTGGGTTTCCCGGCATCCAGCACGGCCGGCATCCTGCGCAGCCTGCAGCGGCTCAGCTACCTGGTCCAGGACGAGCAACGGCTCTATCGTCCGACCCCGCGCGTGACATTGCTGGGCAGCTGGATCGACCCGCTGCTCGCCCACGACGGCCCCCTGATGGCGCTGATGAGCCATTTGTCCAAGGCAACGGGCGAAACCATCATCCTGGCCCTGCAAGTGGATGCCGGCGCCCGCTACATCCACATCATTCCCTCGACGCAGCGCGTACGCCTGCATGTCAACGTCGGAGACGTACGCCCTTTGCTGACCTCCGGAACCGGCAGGCTGTTCGTCTCGACGATGGAGCCCGACCAGGTGCGGCGCGCCGTATTCCGGCACAACGCCTTGCGCGGCGCCAACGAGCCCGAGATCAATCTGTCCACCGTCACGCGCGACGCCACCCAGATACGCAAGAACGGCTATGCCACATCGCTAGACCGGCTCGTGCCAGGGGTAGGCATCATCGCGGCCTTGCTGCCGGAACGCGAAGGCACCCGGCCCATGGCGGTGGCCGTCGGCGGCCCCAGCGTGACGATACGCGCGCGCACCGCCGAACTTGCGTCGCTGCTCAGGGAGGGCATCGGGCAGTATCTCCCGCACCTGGGCAACGCAGGCGACCAATCGTAATTCCGCCAAGGATACGTCCATGAAAGAACGCGACACGAACGCGGCTCGTCCGGATGGCGAGCCACCTGTGCAATGGCGGCGGCACAGCTCGCACTGGGGAGTCTTCGACGCCGCACACACCGGCGACCGCTTGAAGGTCCGTCCGTTTGCGGGCGATCCCGATCCGAACCGCCTCATCGAGAATCTGCCGGACGCCATCCGCCATGGCGTGCGCGTTCCGGAACCGATGGTCAGGCTGGGCTGGCTGCGCGACGGCCCCGGGCCGGACACCCGGCGCGGCAGCGACGACTATGTGCCGATGTCGTGGGACGAGATACTGGATCGTCTTGCCCGTGAATTGCGCCGCGTGGTCGATCACCATGGCACCGCCGGCGTGTTTGGCGGCTCATACGGATGGTCCAGCGCGGGGCGCTTCCACCATGCGCAAAGCCAGCTGCATCGTTTTCTCAATGTCGCGTTGGGCGGCTATGTCCGCTCGGTCCATTCATACAGTTCGGGTGCCGCGCAGGTGGTGCTTCCGCACGTGGTTGGCGGCTTCGACGAAGTCACGCTGTGCAATGTCTCCTGGGAACAGATCACCCGGCATACCGACGTCGTGCTGGCATTTGGGGGCATGGCGCTGAAGAACTCGCGCGTGGCCGCCGGCGGCGTCAGCCGGCACATCGAACGCCAGGCCATGGCGCAGGCCGCTGGACGCGGCTGCCGCTTCTATACGATAGGCCCGCAACGGGACGATCTGCCCACGGAGGCGGCCGCGACCTGGCTGCCGGTGGTGCCGGGCACGGATGTCGCGCTGATGTTGGGCATCGCGCACACGCTGGTCGCAGCGGGCCTGCATGACCGGGATTTCGTCGTCGATTTCTGCGACGGCTGGCCGGTATTCGAAGACTATCTGCTCGGCCGCGCCGATGGCCTGGCCAAGAACGCGGCATGGGCAGCCGCCCTGTGCGGCATCGACGCTGCGGCCATCACGGAGCTCGCACTGGGACTGGCGGGCAAACGGGTCCTCGTGACCGTGGCCCACTCCCTGCAGCGCGCAGACCATGGCGAACAGCCGGTCTGGATGGGCCTGGTGCTCGCCGCGCTGCTGGGACAAGTGGGACTGGAAGGCGGCGGATACAGTTATGCGCTGGGCTCGATCTCCAAGTACGGGCGGCGCAAGAATGCCGTATCGATCGCGGCGCTGCCACAAGGCGCCAACCACGAGAAACGCTTCATCCCCTGCGCGCGCATCGCCGATATGCTGCTTTCGCCAGGCGAGACGTTCCCATACAACGGCAGGACGCTGCGCTACCCGCATATCCGGCTCGCGTACTGGGCCGGCGGCAATCCCTTCCACCATCACCAGGACCTCGGCCGCCTGGCCCAGGCATTCCAGCGGCTCGACACCTTCGTCGTCCACGAAATCGGCTGGACCGCGACCGCCAGGCATGCCGACATCGTCCTGCCTTGCACCATGACACTGGAGCGCGACGATATCGGCGCCTCGCCGACCGACGATCTGATGGTCGCGATGCAGCAGGTCGTCCCGCCTTACGCCGATGCCAGGAACGATTACGATATTTTCAGCGACCTGGCGCAGCGCATGGGTTGCGGCGCCGCAATGACCGAAGGGCGCTCGGCGTCCGATTGGCTGCAATGGATCTACGCGGCAACCCGCGAGCAGCTGGCAGCCAAAGGCCTCGACGCGCCGTCGTTCGACGCGTTCTGGGAGAAGGGCGAGCTCAGGCTGCCCCAGCGCCCGGACGATGGCGGCGCGCAACGGGCATTCCGGCTGGACCCTGCGGCACACCCGTTGCCCACGCCGAGCGGCCGGATACAGATCGCCTCGGCACAGATCGCGGCGTTCAGCTATGACGATTGCCCCGGGCACCCGGCCTGGCTGCCTCCCGCCGACCCCGTCTCGGCGGCCTACCCGCTCTATCTCGTCGCCAACCAGCCTGCCAACAAATTGCACAGCCAGTTCGACTACGGCGGTTACAGCCAGGCATCGAAGCGGGAGGGCCGCGAGGTCTGCACGCTGCATCCGGCGCTCGCGCGCGCCAGGGAGATCGGCGAGGGAGACATCGTGCGCATCTACAGCCCGCGCGGATCGTGCCTCGCGGCGGCGACCCTGTCCACGGATATCCGCGAGGACGTCGTGCGCCTGCCTACCGGCGCCTGGTACGACCCGGAGCAGGACGAGCGCGGGTTGCCCATGTGCGTGCACGGCAATCCCAATGCCGTGACCCGCGACGCGGGCACCTCGTCCCTGGCCCAGGGCTGCTCGGGGCAGCTGACGGCGGTGCAGATCGAAAAGTACCTGGGCCCGCTCAGGGATGTTCGCGCCTATTGCCCGCCGGCCATCGCCACGCGGCCCGGACCGCCGGGCCCGATTGCGCCGCCAGCCGGCTAGCGCCGCGTCGCCAGCCAGGCTCCCCCGATGATGGCCAGGGCCGCCAATACCGGCCCCCAGCCGGCCGCGGCGGCGCCGGTGGCGATCAGCAGCAGGGTCGAGACCAGCGGCGCGAGGTATGACAACGCGCCCAGCAGCGGCAGCGAGCCGCGCTTGGTGGCGTAATCCCAGGCGAAAAAGGCCAGCCCGACCGGGCCGATGCCCAGCCCCAGGATGGCCCACCACTGCGCTACCGACGGCGCGACGGTCTGCTCGAAGGCCAGATGGCAAAGCCCGCCGGCCAGCGCCACCACGCCGCACACGCCGCCTATCATGTCGCTGGGCACGTCGGCATAGCGGCGATTGAGCGCCGAGTATCCCGACCAGACGAACGCGCAGCCCAGGGCGGCGAGATAGCCATCGGCGCCCGCGTCCGCCCCGGGCGGGCCGCCGGCGCGCTGCCAGACCAGCAGCGCGGTGCCCGCGAAACCCAGGGCGGCGCCGGCCAGCGCGCGCCAGCGCCGCGCGCCGCCGGCCCCGCGCAGCGCGAACAGCACGATCAGCAGGGGCCAGAGATAGGCGATCAGGCTGGCTTCGGCCACCGGCGCGTTGCCCAGCGCGTAGAAGTAGAGCGCGTGGTAGCCGAAGATGCCGCCGACGGCCAGCAGCCAGGCGCCGGCCGGCGCGCGCAGCCGCCCCCAGGCGCGCCGCGCGGTCAGCAGGACGGCGCTGAGCGCGAAAGCCACGCCGAAACTGGCGGCCAGCAACTGGAACGGCGGCAGGCCCTGCGCCGTCGCGGTCATCAGGGCGAGCGACGCCCACAGCAGGATGGCCGCGACGCCAGCGCCATTGGCGGCATGGCGCGCCGGTTGCGCGCCGGGCAGGGCGGAAACGTGCATGGAAGGCGCTCCAATCAGGTTGGTCGCGCCACGCTACCCGCCCGCGCACGCCCTGTCTTGAAGCAATGGCGCGGGTTTAGGCAAAACCCGCGAAGCGTTCAGCCGCGCTGGCCGCGCCGGTACTGCAGCGGCGTCATGCCGCAGCCGGCGCGCACGGCGCGCGCCAGCGCGCTCTGGTCGGCATAGCCGGCCGCCGCGGCCACCTCGGCCAGCGGCAAGGCGGTCTGCGCCAGCAGCGCGCGGGCGCGCGCCAGGCGGCGCTGCATGACATAGCCATGCGGCCCCACGCCCAGTTCGGCGCGGCAGACCGCCTGCAGCGTGCGCTCGCTGACGCCGGCGCGGCGCGCCAGTTCGGCGACCGTGAGCGGGCGGGCCAGTTCGGCCTCGACACAGGCGCGCAGCCGCGCCAGCACCGCCGCGGGACGGGGCGGGCGCGCATCGCCCAGGGCCTGGCCCAGCAGCGCCGCCCAGTCGCGCCAACCGTCGGCCAGCCGATGCGGGGCATGCGCCGCCTGCGCGCCGGCGGCTTCGGCCAGATGCCAGGCCGCCGGCGGCAGCGGGAAGAACACCTGTTCGCCCAGGCGGTGCAAGGTATCGGTATCGAACGGGCTGGCGGCGGCGGGCAGGTCCAGCACCAGGAAAGCGGCGCCGGTATCGGCCTGGAAGGCGTGCGACTCGCCGGCCGGTACCAGCGCCCCCCAGGCGCCGGTCACGCGCCCTTCGCGGCCGGCGGCCGACAGCAGCATGCCGCCGCCGCGCGGCAGGATCAGCTGGTGATGGCAGGGATGGGCGTGGCGGCTGGTTTCGCCGCGATAGGACCGCAATCCGAATCTGGCCGTTTCCATCGCAGCGCTCCAGGGCGTCGGCTAGCGCCGCGCCAGCAATTGCTCGAATCGGGCCAGGTAGCGCCGGCCCATTTCCGTGACGTCGTGTTCGGTGCGCACGTAATCGTAGGCGCGCTGGGTGACGTCGGCGCGAAACGCCGCGTCGTCCAGGCAGCGCGCCATGCCGGCGGCCAGCGCATGATGATCGCCCACGGCGCACAGGACGCCGCGGCCGTCGGCCAGGCTTTCCTTCAGGCCGCCGGCGTCGGTCGATACCACCGGCACCCGTTGCAGGAAGGCATCCAGCACGCTGCTGCCCAGCGCCTCTTCGAGCGAGCTCATGACGAATACGTCCATGATGCTGTAGAAGTCTTCGACGCCCTTGCGAAAACCCGCGAACACGTACACGCCGTCCAGGCCCAGGGCTTGCGCCTCGGCACGCGCCTGCGCCTCGCGGTCGCCGCCCGCGCCGAAATGCAGGAACACGAAGTCCTGCCGCTGGCGCGCCAGCTCGCCGACCGCCCGCACCAGCGTCAGCGGGTCCTTGTCGTGGATCAGCGCCGCCGAGGTGGCCAGCACCTTCTTGCCTTGCAGGGCGAACTCGCGCGCCAGCCGCTCGACGTTGGCCGGATCGATGACGTGCGGCTCGACCGCGCTGCGGATGATGACCGGTTCGATGCCCAGGCGGCGCGGCTCGCCGGCGGCCATCTCGCTGATCGCCACGAACAGGTCGATCCGGCGCCATTTGAAGCCGGTCTTCCACTCCTCGCCCGGTTCGACCACGAACGAAGTGCGGCGCGAGAACGCCACCGGCCGGCGGTGCAGCGCCTTGGTCAGCACGGCCCAGGTCACGGTGTTGGCGGTCTGGGCATGGATGATGTCGTAGCTTGCGCCGGCGCTGGCCAGGAAACCCAGCTGGCCGGGCACGTTGCGCCGGCCGTGCGTGACGAAGCCTTCCTCGGCGGCGCGCGCCTGCAAGGGCCCGCCGGCGCGGCATAGCAGCTCGACATCGTGGCCGGCCTTGCGGAAGGCGCGCATGCAGTACAGCGTCTGGCGCTCGCCGCCGCGCCAGCCTTTCTCGAAGTTGAGCTGCAGTATCCTCATGCGCGGCCTATGCCCTGGTAGTCGAAGCCCTGCGCGCGCATGTCGGCCGGCACATAGAGGTTGCGCCCGTCGATGATCAGCGGCGCCTTGAGCATCTGCTTGACGCGGGTCAGGTCGGGAGCCCGGAACACCTTCCACTCGGTGGCGATCAGCAGGCCGTCGGCGCCGTCGAGCGCCTGGTACATGTCGTCGACCAGTTCGACCGCGGGGTTGTCGTCCAGCACCTTGGCGGCCTGCGGCATGGCCACCGGGTCGTAGGCCCGGATGCGCGCGCCGCGCCGCGTCAGGTCGGCGATGGTGCTCAGGCTGGGCGCTTCGCGCATGTCGTCGGTATTGGGCTTGAAGGCCAGGCCCCACAGCGCGAACGTGCGGCCCTGCAGGTCCGCGCCGTAGCGCGCGACCACCTTGTGCGCCAGCCGCAGCTTCTGCGCCTGGTTGGCCGTCTCGGCGGCCTCGATCACGCGCATGGGCAGGGCGTGCTCGCCGGCGCTGCGCATCAGCGCCTGCACATCCTTGGGGAAGCACGAGCCGCCATAGCCGATGCCCGGGTACAGGAAGTGGTAGCCGATGCGCGGATCGGCCCCGATGCCGCGCCGCACCTGTTCGATGTCGGCGCCCAGCGCCTCGGCCAGGTTGGCCATCTCGTTCATGAACGAGATGCGCGTGGCCAGCATCGCGTTGGCGGCGTACTTGGTCAGCTCGGCCGAGCGCACGTCCATCACCATCACGCGCTCGTGGGTGCGCTGGAACGGCGCATAGATGCGTCGCATGGTGTCGATGGTGTGCTCGTCGTCGGCGCCCACGATGATGCGGTCGGGGCTCATGAAGTCGTTGATCGCCGCGCCTTCCTTGAGAAACTCGGGATTGGAGGCCACGCTGAACGGCACCTCCACCCCGCGCTCGGCCAGCACTTCCTGCATGGCCGCCCGCACCTTGTCGGCGGTGCCCACCGGCACGGTGGACTTGTCCACCACCACCTTGCGGGTCGTCATGTGGCGGGCGATGCTGCGCGCCGCCGCCAATACGTACTGCAGGTCGGCCGAGCCGTCCTCGCCGGGCGGCGTGCCCACGGCGATGAACTGGACGTCGCCGAACGCCACGCTGGCGGCGATGTCGTCGGTGAACTGCAAGCGGCCGCCCGCCACGTTGCGCTTGACCAGGTCTTCCAGGCCCGGCTCGTAGATGGGTATGTGCCCTTCGCGCAGCATCGCCACCTTGGCGGCGTCCGTGTCCAGGCACAGCACCTCGTTGCCCATATCGGCCAGGCACGCGCCCGACACCAACCCGACATAGCCGGTACCAACGACTGTGATTTTCATGCCTGCAACCTCGCAATACGCGGCGTCAGCGGACCATCCGCCGCACTGCGGGCATTATAGAAGTAGTGGAGCGCCGCTCCCGCCCGGGCCGGCGCCCGCCCTGGGCGGCCCCCCTAGGCCTCGGCGCGGCGGCGCACCACGTTGACCACCACGCCCAGCGAGGCGCATACCGTGCCCAGCGCCAGGGCCAGCGTGGGCCCGTGCTGGGGATAGACGCTGAAAGCGATGGCCACCAGCGCGGTGCCGAAGCTCTGGCCGAACACCCGGGTGGTGGCCTGCACGCCGCCGGCCGCCCCGCTGCGCTGGCGCGGCGCCGACGACAGCATGGCGCGGTTGTTGGGCGTCTGGAACAGGCCGAACCCCAGCCCGGTCAGGAACATGCCGGCCATGATCCACGGGTTGGACACCGTGGTCGGCAGCAGGGTCAGGCAGGCCATGCCCAGCGCCATGATGCCGGCCCCCGCGCCGCTCAGCGTCGAGGCCGCGTAACGGTCGGACAGCCGCCCGGCCACCGGCGCCACCACGGCGGTGCCCACCGGCCAGGCCGCCATCAGCAGGCCGATCTGCAGGTAGGGGCGTTCAAGCACCTGCTGGAAATAGAAGGGCAGTGCCACGTACGAGGCCATCTGCGCGGCGAAGGTACAGGCCGAGGCGGCCACGGCGTACGCCACTGCCTGGATGCGCAACAGGTCCACCGGCACCAGCGGCGCCGTCTGGCCGCTGGCGCGCCGCACCAGCAGCCAGCCGATGGCCACGGCCACGGCGATCATCCCGAT
Source organism: Bordetella bronchiseptica (assembly GCF_900636925.1). NCBI lineage: Bacteria > Pseudomonadati > Pseudomonadota > Betaproteobacteria > Burkholderiales > Alcaligenaceae > Bordetella > Bordetella bronchiseptica. The sequence continues at coordinate 181,795 of NZ_LR134326.1, read as the reverse complement.
GCCGCGCAGCACGTCGTGCCCCAGCAGGTCCACGCCGGAAATGAAAATGCCCAGCGTCAGCATGGCCAGCAGCGCGCTCAGCCAATCCAGCGGCATCTTGTTGCGCGGCACCTCGGGCAGGAAACGCAGGCCGCACATGATGACGATGCCGATGGGCAGGTTGACGGCGAAAATCCAGCGCCACGACGCCACCGACAGGATCAGCGAACCCAGCGTCGGCCCCAGCACCGACATGACGGCCACCGTCGTGGCGTTGATGCTGATGCCGCGGCCCAGCATGCGCAGGGGGTAGATGTTGCGCACCAGCCCGCCGAACATGCACATCAGCGTCGCCGCCCCCACGCCCTGGCAGACCCGCGCCAGCGTCAGGTGCCATAGCTGCCCGGCGAAGACACAGGCCAGCGACGACAGGGTGAACAGCAGCAGGCCGAAGGTGAACATGCGCCGGAAGCCCACGCGCTCGGCCAGCGCCGACATGGGCAGCAGCATGACCACCACCGCGACGTTATAGGCGTTGATCACCCACACGGCATCGGAAGGCGCGGCATTCAGGTCGCGCGCGATCGTCGGCAGCGCCACGTTGGCGATGGTGGCATCGAGCACCGCCAGGCTCATGCCGGTCAGGACCGTGGCGGCGGCCCAATACCGGCGCGGCGTGGGCAGCCCGTCGGGCGGCGAGTTGCGGGAGCCGCACCGGGCGGCGGACGCATCCTCGCCGATCACGATTTCTTGACCGGGCGCTTCCAGCCTTCGATGGTGCTCTGGCGCGCCCGCGAAATCGTCAACTGCCCGGCCGGCGCATCCTTGGTGAGCGTCGTGCCGGCCCCCAGGGTCGCGCCCTTGCCCACGCGCACCGGGGCCACCAGCTGGGTATCGGAACCGATGAAGGCATCGTCCTCGATCACCGTGCGATGCTTGTTCACGCCGTCGTAGTTGCAGGTGATCGTGCCCGCGCCGACATTGACGCGCGCACCGATGTCGGCATCGCCGATATAGGCCAGGTGGTTGGCCTTGCTATCGGCCTGCAGCACGCTGTTCTTGATCTCGACGAAGTTGCCCACATGCGAGCGCTCGCCCAGGTCGGCGCCGGGACGCAGCCGCGCATACGGGCCGACCACGGCTTCCTGGCCCACCTTGGCCTGCTGCAGGTGCGAGTATGCCTCGATGCGCGCGCCGGCCTGCACGGCCACGTCGCGCAGCACGCAGTGCGGGCCCACCCGCACGCCGTCGCCCAGCGTAACCGTACCCTCGAACACGCACCCCACGTCGATGAACACGTCGCGGCCACAGCTCAGCGTGCCGCGCACGTCGAAGCGGGCCGGATCGGCCAGGGTGACGCCGGCCTCCAGCTGGCGGCGCGCCAGCTCGCTTTGCCAGGCGCGCTCCAGCTGGGCCTGCTGCACGCGGCTGTTCACGCCCAGGGTCTCCCAGCTGGCGCCAGGCTGCGCGGCGCCCACCGGCACGCCGTCGCCCACCGCCAGGCCGATCACGTCGGTCAGGTAGTACTCGCCCTGGGCGTTGTCATTGGTGATGCGGCCCAGCCAGTCCTTCAGGCGCGCCGTGGGCGCGGCCAGGATGCCGGTGTTGACTTCCTTGATGGCGCGCTCGGCCTCGCTGGCGTCCTTGTGCTCGACGATGCGGCACACCTGGCCCTGCGCATCGCGCACGATGCGGCCGTAGCCGGTCGAATCGGCCAGCACCTCGGTCAGCACGGCGACGCCGCGGCCGCGCGCCTGCAGCAGGTTCTGCAAGGTGGCCGGCTGCACCAGCGGCACGTCGCCATAGAGCACCAGGGTGACGTCGTCCTCGCCATCGCCTTCCAGCAATTGCGGCACCGCCTGCTGCACGGCATGGCCGGTGCCATGCTGCGGCTGCTGCAGCGCGAACTGCAGGCCGGGCAGGCCCTCGAAGGCCGCCTTGACGCGATCGGCGCCGTGTCCGACCACCACGATGATGCGCGCCGGCTGCAACTGCCGCGCGCTGCCGATGACGTGATCGAGCATGGGCCGGCCGGCCAGGGTATGCAGCACCTTGGGAAGATCGGACTGCATGCGCTTGCCCAGTCCGGCGGCGAGTATCACTACATTAAGCATAGAAATCTGAGATATCCAAAGTCAGTAAACGCGAAGGTTCGATAAGCGCGACGATTCCAGGACGTGCCGGCGCGCTACGGCTTGTCCGCCGCGCCCTTGGCGGGCGCCCGCTTGCGCGGCGCCCGCGGCTTGGCGGCGCTCTTGCGCGCCGCCTTGGGCTTGCCGGCGGCGGCGGGCGGGGCATCCGCCGCGCCCGGCGGCGGCGTTTCGCCCGCCGGGGCCTGCATCGACGCGGCCGTGGCCGCGGCCAGGTTGTTGAATTGCTGCTGCATCAGGTCCCACCAGGCCTGCGACGCCGACTGGGCCGCCGCGTTGATGGAGGGAGGAACGGCGCCAGCTTCCGCAGCCGGCGCGGCGGCCTGGCCACCCGCTTGGCCGGTCGGCGCGCCGCCGCCCTGCGGCGCCGGCTTCAGGCCCAGCGCCACTTCCAGCGGCGAAGCGCCGCCCGCGGCCTCGTCGGCGCCGACCGACGACACGCTGTCGACGAACGAGCGCAAGGTGGCAATGGTGGCGCGCTGCACCTCCAGCCCCTGGATCGAGCTCGACAGCATCGACAGGTTCAGGCGCAGCCAGTTCTCGACGCTGCGCAGTTCGTTGATCCGGCGGTCGAGGTCTTCCAGGTTCATGGGCACCGCCATGGGCAAGGCCTGGGTCAGGCCGCCCGGGCCCGCCAGCCCGGCCCACGCCTGGCGCATCATTTCCATGCTCGCCAACAGGGGATTGCCGGACAGATCCGAATTCTGGCCCATCCCGGGCAGCACGAACGGATTGGTGTGCGAGTCGCTCATTCGGTCTCCTGCGATGGCTGGGCGCGCCGGCCCGTTATCGACATGCGGCGGGCCGGTATGCGACCCGCATTATCGCTGCCCGATATTACGCTCGATTCCAGCCCCTGCCAAAACGCCGGATGACCTACGCCGCTGGCCGCAAGTCTGCCACGGAACGGCCGCTCGCCATGCTGCGAATTCTTTGCACCTGTATCCGGGCGCGCCGGCCGCGCGCTCAACCCGGCAGCAGCTGGTCGTTCTCGACCCGCACCCGGTCGCCCGAGGCGAACGCGAAGGGCTGGGCGCTGCGGAACTGGCGCCGGCTGCCATCGCTCATGCGCACGGTCAGCTCATAATGCGTCACCGTCTGTTGCTCACGGATATTGCGCTCGACTTCACGGCCAGCCAGCGCGCCGCCCACCGCGCCCAGCACGGTCAGGGCGTCGCGCCCGTGGCCGCCGCCGAACTGGTTGCCCACCACGCCGCCGACCACGCCGCCGGCGACCGTGCCGATCAGATGGTTGCTGTCATCGCGCACCGGCACCTGCACGGTGCGGATGCCCTCGACCACGCCGCAGGTGGCGCAGGCCGGCGCGCCCGCCTGGGCGGGCTGCTGGGCAGGTTGCGCCGATTGGGCCGGCTTCTGGGCCTGCTTGGGCGCCTGCTGCGGCGCGGAAGCCACATTGGCGGCCTCCGGCCCGGCCAGCGCGGCCTCTTGCGCCGAGGCGGCCGCCTGCGGCGACGACCCGGCCGACAGGTTGGGCAAGACCCCCGTCATGGCCGCCACGGCGACGGCGCTGAGAATGATGACGGAAACGGCCGCGGCGCCCAGCAACGGGTGCAGCCTGCGCCTGGGCGCGGATTCTGAGGGACGATTCATGTCGGTTCTCCGGCAACGACTACGGCCCGTTGTATAGCACCGCCGCCGCGTTTCCGCGTATTGCGATGGTGACCCTTTGCAAAGAATACGCCATTCGCCGCGCTGGCAATTCTGGGACAATGCCACGATGGATACGCCGATCACCCTGCCCGAGCTGGAACAAGCCATCAACTACTGGCGCCACCGCGCGCCCTCGCAGGGCGACGAGTCCCGCCTTTGCGCCCAGGCCGCCGCGCTGGCCACCCCCTATGCGCTGATGATCATCGGCCATCGCCGCGACATCACCCCCGCCGAGCTGAGCCAGGCCGCCCGCGCCGCCTACCAGGCGTGGCTGGACAGCCGGAAATAAGGCGCGCGGCCGGGCGCTTTGGGCGTCCACGGGTATCGGCCCCCCCATGCGGGGACAGATACCGTCTTGGCAGTCAACCGTTCATGGCGTAGCGCGGTGTGCCTGTCCCAGTGGGGACAGGCACACCCTGCCACAGATGTCAGTCCTCATGCGGGGATGGACACCCCGCGTCTACAGCAAGGCCTTGATGTCGTGCGCCAGCGCTTCGGCGCCGGCGGTATTGGTGGCCAGTACGCGCGATTCGCCCTTGCCGTCGAACAGGTAGAAGGCGGCGGTATGGTCCATGGTGTAGTTGGCCCCGTCCTGGGTCGGGACCTTGGCGTAATAGGCCTTGAACGACGCGGCGGCCTGCTTGATCTGCTCGGGCGTGCCGGTCAGGCCCAGGAAGCGCGGATCGAACGTCGTCACGTACTGCTTGAGTATTTCAGGCGTGTCGCGCTCGGGGTCCACGGTGACCAGCAGCACCTGCACGCGGTCGGCGTCCGGCCCGAGCTGCTTCATGACCTGCGACAGCTCGGCCAGCGAGGTCGGGCAGACGTCGGGGCACTGGGTGAAACCGAAGAACACCACCACCGCCTTGCCGGCGAAGTCCTGCAGGGTGCGCGGCTTGCCGTTGTGGTCGACCAGCGCCAGCTTCTTGCCCAGTTGCGTGCCGGTGATATCGCTGCCCTTGAAGGCCGGCGCGCTTTCGCCGCAGGCGGCCAGCAGCGCGGCCACGCCCATCGCGGCTACGGCTTGCAGCGCACGGCGGCGTGCGGAAGTAAAGGCGAACATCGAAACAACCCTCCTACAGTCAGCGCAGCAGGCCGACCCAGTGATCGATCAGCAGCGCGCCGAACAGCAGCGCCAGGTACAGGATCGAGAAGCGGAACAGGCGGCGCGCCAGCGCATCGCTGTATTCGCGATACAGGCGCCAGGCATACCAGACGAACATGCCGCCCAGGGCCAGCGCGCTGGCCAGGTACAGCGCGCCGCTCATGCGGATGGCGTACGGCAGCAAGGTGGTGGCGAGCAGGGCGAAGCTGTAGAGCAGGATATGCAGCCGCGTGAATTGCTGGCCGTGCGTCACCGGCAGCATGGGCAGGCCGGCCTTGATGTAGTCGTTGTTGCGGTACAGCGCCAGCGCCCAGAAATGCGGCGGGGTCCAGATGAAGATGATGAGCACCAGGACCCAGGCCTCGGCCGGCACGGAATCGGCCACCGCGGCCCAGCCCAGGGCCGGCGGCATGGCGCCCGACAGGCCGCCGATCACGATGTTCTGCGGCGTGCGCGGCTTGAGGATGACGGTGTAGATGATGGCGTAGCCGACGAAGGTGGCGAAGGTCAGCCACATGGTCAGCGGGTTGACCAGGTGGTACAGCACCAGCATGCCCGCGCCGCCCAGCAGGCCCGACAGGCTCAGCACCTGGATGTCGGAGATGGTGCCGCGCGCCGTCGCGCGCCGCGCGGTGCGCAGCATGCGGGCGTCGACCTCCTGCTCGATCAGGCAGTTGATGGCGAATGCCGCGGCGGCCAGCAGCCAGATGCCCAGGGTGCCAAACACCACGTGGCTCAGATCCGGCATGCCAGGCGCGGCCAGGAACATACCGATCACCGCGCAGAATACCGCCAGCTGCGTGACACGCGGCTTGGTCAGGACGAGGTATTGGCGCAGCAATCCGGTTTGGGGGGCAGCAAGACTGGACATGGTCGCTATTCTAAACGCGATCGAATTGGGGCCGGACCACCCCGGCGGCTTGCGGCGCGTCGGCCAGGCGCACCAGGATGACCACGACGGCCAGGGTCAGCCCGGCCGCCCCGCCATTGTGCAACACCGCGATCAGCAGCGGCCACTGGAAGAAGATGGTGGTCAGCCCGGTGAACAGCTGGGCCGCCAGCAGCGCCAGCATCAGCGTGGCCGGCCCGCGCAGGCCCGGCTCGCCGCGCAGGCGCCAGGCCAGCACGCCGACGTAGGCGAACACCACGAAAGCGAAATTGCGATGCGTCCAGTGGATGGCGGTCAGCGCGTGCTGGGAAATCATTTCCCCCGAGGGCAGCTCGCCCAACGCGCGAATCAGCGAAAAACCGCCATGGAAATCCATCTCCGGCAGCAACTGGCCATGGCAAGTCGGGAAGTCCATGCAGGCCAGCGCCGCGTAATTGGTGCTGACCCAGCCGCCCAGGGTGATCTGCGCCAGCAGCAGCAGAAACCCGACCGTCATCCACGGCCGCCAGCGCCGTGCCTGCGGCGACAGGGGCGCGTGCGGCCGTTCGCGCGCCGACAGCCAGGTCATCAGCGACAGCACCAGCAGGCCGAACACCAGGTGCGCGGTCACCACCACCGGCATCAGCTTGTGGGTCACCGTCCAGGCGCCGAACGCGCCCTGCACGCACACCGCGATCAGCGCGCCGACGGCCAGGGCCGGCGAGCGGCCCAGCTCGCGCCGGTAGCGCCAGGCCATCCAGACGATGGCGATGATCAGCATGCCCAGGAAGGCGCCGACGTAGCGGTGGATCATCTCGATCCAGGCCTTGGACAGAGTGACCGGCCCGAACGGCATGCTGCTGGCGGCCTGATGGATGTCGGACATGGCGCCCAATGGAGTCACGCTGCCGTAACAGCCCGGCCAGTCGGGGCAACCCAGCCCGGAATCGGTCAGGCGCACGAAGGCGCCGAACATGATGAGGTCCAGCGTCAGGAACCAGGTGAAGAAGACGAGTTTGCGATAGCGCTGCTTGATGCGGTCCATGGTCAGCCGATGCGCGAGTTGTACAGAAGCCTGCTGATGTCCTTGCGCACCTTGACGCCATCGGCGTCGGGAGGGAACTGCAACATCAGGTTGCCCAGCGGGTCGATGACCCACATGGGCCCGAGCAGGGCCGCCGGCGCGGCGGCGTCCTGCCCCAGCAGATAGCGACCCAGCTGTTCGGGACGGGCGCGCAGCATCAGGGTGCCGCGATAGGCGTCCAGCACTTTCTGCGGCACCTCCCCGTCGTCGGTGATGAACCAGACGCGCTGCACGCGGTCGACGTTCTTGCCCTGGCTGGCGTGGCTGTTGCGGGTGATGAACAGCTTGCGGGCGCAAGATTCGGGGCAGGCGGCCTGGTCGGCCACGCCCAGCAGCCACTTGCCCTTGAGCCCGGCGGGGTCGAACGGCTTGCCGTCCAGGGTGGTCAGCTGCAGCTGCTGCGCCGTCGGCATGGGCCGCTGCGGCTGCACCAGCGTGCCGTAGTTGCTGCTGTCCTCGGGCCACCACTGGGGATTGTTGTACACGATGACGGCCGCCAGCACGGGGGCCAGCGCGCACAGGAACACCAGCACCAGGGGCAGCATCGAGCGCTTGGGCGCGGAAGGAGCAAAAGAGCGGGCCACGTATGTTTTCCTGTATCGGGAGGGATCAAGCCTGGCGCCGGCGCCGCCAGGCGCGCGCGGCCACGACCAGCCAGGCGATGGCGGCGATGCCGGCAAACGCGAACCATTGCATGGCATAGCCGATGTTCTGGTTGTAATCGACCGAGGGCTGCGGCCAGTCGCGCGCCAGGCCGTCGTTGTGCTCGCCGGTCTGCATCAGCACCGTCGGCAGCAGCGTCAGGCCGCTGGCGCGCGCGTAGTCGTCGAGCTGCAGGTTCTGCACCACCGGCGGCAGCGCCCCGGATGCCGGCAAGGTGTCGGGCAGCTTGCCGGCGCGCGCGTCGCCGAACGACCACAATTCGAACAACCTGGGCACGCGCGGCATCAGTTCGCCGGTGACCGCCTGCGGGCCAGCCGGCGGCGCCGGCACCGAAAGCGTCTGGCCGGCGCCCAGCGCGCGCGGCAGCCAGCCGCGCAACACCAGCACGGCCGCCCCGCCGGCGTGCAGCCGCAGCGGCGTGGCCAGCCAGTAACCGGGCCGCCCGCCATGGTTGCGATTCTCCAGCAGTACACTGAACTGCGGCAGCCATTGGCCCTCGGCGCTGGCGGCGCGCCATGCGGTCAGCTGCGGCGCCGGCGTATCGGGCGCCAGGGCCAGCGGCGCCAGCGCGCGCCCGCCCTCGATGGCGGCCAGCACGGCGCGGCGCTCGTCGGCGCGATGCAGCTGCCAGCGTCCCAACGATGCGAGAATGGCGGCCGCGATACCCAACAGCAACAAGGCTGCCAAGGTCAATTTCCACGAGTGCGGTCGAGCCATGTCTGCAATAATTTCCGTTTTGCGCCGGAGGCCTGCATGCGCGTCATAGTCATAGTGGCCTTCATCGGTATTCTCGCCAGCCTGGCATCCGCCCTGGTCTACCTGATGAAGGACAAAGGCAGTACCAACCGCACGGTCAATGCGCTGACGGTGCGCATCGGGCTGTCGGTTGCCCTGTTCCTGTTCGTGCTGCTGGCCCATCACCTGGGCTGGATAGAAAGCACGGGATTGAGATAGCGCACGGCGGCGCGAGTTCCCGCGGCCGCGCCCTGCATGATAGCCCTGCCGGCGAACGAATGCCCCCTTGCGGGGGCATTCGTCGTCAAGGCTCGCTGCGGCGGCGGGTCTAGAACCAGTACACGAACAGGTACAGGCCCAGCCACACCACGTCGACGAAGTGCCAGTACCAGGCCGCGCCCTCGAAGCCGAAATGGTTGTCGGCGGTGAAGTGGCCGCGGATCAGGCGGATCAGGATCACGGTCAGCATGGTGGCGCCCACGATCACGTGAAAGCCGTGAAAGCCCGTCAGCATGTAGAACAGCGACCCATACGCGCCCGAATTGAACTTCAGGTTCAGGTCGGCATAGGCATGGATGTACTCGGCGGCCTGACAGGCCACGAAGATGAAGCCCAGCGTCACCGTCGCGAACAGCCAGAAGATGGCCTTGCCGCGCAGGTTCTCGCGCAGCGCGTGGTGCGCGATGGTCAGCGTCACGCCCGAGGACAGCAGCAGGGCGGTGTTGATGGTGGGCAGCCAGAACGGGCCGACCGTCTGGAAGTGCTCGACCACGCCGGCCGGGCCGAAGTTGGGCCAGGTGGCGTTGAAGTCGGGCCACAGCAGCAGCTTGTGGTCCAGGTCACCCAGCCAGGGCGTGGTGATGGTGCGCACATACCAGAGCGCGCCGAAGAAACCGGCGAAGAACATCACTTCCGAGAAGATGAACCAGCTCATCCCCCAGCGGTACGACGCGTCGATACGCTTGCTGTACAAGCCGCTCTCGGACTCCTGGATGGCGTCGCCGAACCAGAAGTACAGGGTGAGGAACAGGCCGATCACGCCGGCCAGCACCACCCACTTGCCCCACACGGCGCCATTGACCCAACCGGCCGCGCCCAGGCCCATGGCCAACAGTGCCAAGGCGGTCCGCACGGGGTGCCCGGAATCTGCAGGCACGTAGTAGTACGGGGCCTCTTTGCCTTGAACCGAGTGGCTCGCACTCATGGTCTTCTCCCTGGTACAGATTGTTGAATTATTGCTTCATGCCAGGCCGGCGACGGCCCAGCGCACGATCGCCACCAGGGCGATCACGAAAATTGCAGCAGCCAGCAGGCCGGCCACGATGACATGCACCGGATTCAGCCTGGCGATGTCGTCCTGGTAGCCCGCACCCTTGCGCACCCCGAAAAAGCCCCACAGCACGGCTTTCATGGTCTGGAAAAAGCTCAGCTTGCGCTGGCTGAGCTTGTGCAGGTCGTCGGTCATGTCATGCCCTCCGTCAGCCCGTCACGCCGGCAAACAGCACGGCGCCGCGGATAAAAGTCCAGACGAACACCGCCGCGACCAGCGCCAACAGGATGAGGGCGACGTTGCGATTGCGGCGGCGTTGTTCAGGAGTCATGTTACTGCCTTGCTACGTAGGGGGTGCGATGACCTTACTTTACTTCGGGCGGGGTTTCAAAGGTATGGAACGGCGCCGGCGACGGCACGGTCCACTCCAGGCCTTCGGCGCCTTCCCAGGGCTTGGCCGAGGCCACTTCGCCCTTGCCGCGGTAGCAGCGCAGCACGGCCCACAGGAAGATCAGCTGCGACAGGCCGAACCAGAACGCGCCGATCGTGGCCAGCTGGTGGAAGGTGGTGAACTGCGCGGCGTAGTCGGCGTAGCGGCGCGGCATGCCGGCCAGGCCCAGGAAGTGCATCGGGAAGAAGGTGATGTTGAACGAAATCATCGACGACCAGAAATGCAGCTTGCCCAGCTTCTCGCTGTACATGCGGCCGGTCCACTTGGGCAGCCAGTAGTACGTGCCGGCGAACAGCGCGAACAGCGAGCCCGCCACCAGCACGTAGTGGAAGTGCGCCACCACGTAGTAGGTGTCGTGCACCTGGATGTCGATCGGCGCGACCGACAGGATCAGGCCGGTGAAGCCGCCGATGGTGAACACGAAGATGAAGCCCACCGAGAACAGCATCGGCGTCTCGAAGGTCATCGAGCCGCGCCACATGGTGGCCACCCAGTTGAACACCTTCACCCCGGTCGGGATCGAGATCAGCATGGTGGCGTACATGAAGTACAGCTGCCCGGTCACCGGCATGCCCGTGGTGAACATGTGGTGCGCCCAGACGATGAACGCCAGGATGGCGATGGCGGCGGTGGCGTACACCATCGACGCATAGCCGAACAGCTGCTTGCGGGCAAAGGCCGGCACGATGGCCGACACGATGCCGAACGCCGGCAGGATCATGATGTAGACCTCGGGGTGCCCGAAGAACCAGAACACGTGCTGGTACAGCACCGGGTCGCCGCCGGCGGCCGCGTTGAAGAAGCCGGTGCCGAAGTGGCGGTCGGTCAGCACCATGGTGATGGCAGCGGCCAGCACCGGCAGCACCGCGATCAGCAGGAACGCGGTGATCAGCCAGGTCCAGCAGAACAGCGGCATCTTCATCAGCGTCATGCCGGGCGCGCGCATGTTCAGCACCGTGACGATGATGTTGATCGCGCCCATGATGGACGAGGCGCCCATGATGTGCAGCGCGAAGATGGCCAGGTCCATGCCGGGGCCCATCTGGGCCGACAGCGGCGCATACAGCGTCCAGCCGGCGGCGGTGGCGCCGCCGGGCACGAAGAACGACACCGTCAGCATGATGCCGGCGACCGGCAGCAGCCAGAAGCTGAAGTTGTTCATGCGGGCGAACGCCATGTCGGAGGCGCCGATCTGCAGCGGGATCATCCAGTTGGCGAAGCCCACGAACGCCGGCATGACGGCGCCGAACACCATGATCAGGCCGTGCATGGTGGTGAACTGGTTGAACAGTTCGGGGCGGAAGAACTGCAGACCGGGCTCGAACAGCTCGGTGCGCAGCAACAGGGCCAGCACGCCGCCTTCCATCAGCATGAAGAACGAGAAGATGAGGTACATCGTCCCGATATCTTTGTGGTTGGTAGCGAAAAGCCAGCGGCGCCAGCCGCTCGGCATGGCGTGGTGGTGGTCATCGTGACCGTGGCCGTGGCCCGGCGACACGTGGTCTACAGTGACGCTGCTCATGATGGACTCCTTCCTGCTGATTGCCGGCCTCGGTCCAGGAGGCCGGCAGGGATCTCGATCGAACGTAACGGTGGAAACTGCCAACTACAGGAACAGCAGCGGGGCGCGCTTCAGCGCGCCGCCACCACGTCCTTGGGTTGGACCACCGGGTCCTGGCCCTTGCCTGCATTGCTCCAGGCATTGCGCGTGTAGGTGATGACCGCCGCGACTTCGACATCGTTGAGCTGGCCGCCGAACGCCGCCATGGCGGTGCCGGGCTTGCCCTTGAGCACGGTATTGATCTGCGCGGCCTTGGGGCCCAGCACGACGGGATCGCCGTCAAGCGGAGGGAACGAGCCCGGAATGCCCTTGCCGTTGGCCTGGTGACAGGCCACGCAATTGGCGGCAAACACCTTCTCGCCGCGCGCAACCAGTTCGGCCTGCGTCCATTCCTTGTTGGGATCGTCCGCCGAAGCCGCCATCTTCTTTTTCTGATCGGCGACCCACTTGTCGTACTCGGGCTGCGCCAGCACTTCCACCACGATGGGCATGAAGGCGTGGTCCTTGCCGCACAGTTCGGCGCACTGGCCACGATAGATGCCGGGCTTCTCGGCGCGGAACCAGGCATCGCGCAGGAAGCCGGGGATCGCGTCCTGCTTGACGCCGAAGTCCGGAACCATCCAGGAGTGGATGACGTCGCCGGCGGTCAGCACCACGCGCACCTTCTTGTCGACCGGAACCACCATGTGGTTGTCGACTTCCATCAGGTAGAACTGGCCCTTGGGCTCGCGGTTCTCGATCTGCGCGCGCGGCGTGGACAGGGTGGAGAGGAACTTGATGCCGGCGGCTTCGCCGTCAAGGTACTCGTAGCCCCACTTCCATTGGTAGCCCGTGACCTTGACGGTCACGTCGGCGCTGGAAGTGTCCTTCATGGCGACCACGGTCTTGGTGGCCGGCAGCGCCATGGCGATGACGATGAGGAAAGGAATGACCGTCCACGCGACTTCCACGCCCAGGTGCTCGTGGAAAGTGGCGGCCTTGTGCCCGCGCGACTTCCGGTGCGCCCAGATCGAATAGAACATCACGCCGAACACGCCGATGAAGATCACGATACAGATCGCGAGCATCATCCAATGCAGCCACACGACGTCTCGCGAGATCTGCGTGACGCCTTCGTGCAGGTTTAGCTGATTGACCCTTGGGCCCCCGGGCATGTCTTGCACTTGCGCCGCGGCCGCGCTGCCAATCAGCAGCGCACAAGCGCCCAGTATCCCTCTCCACTTCTTCATGCTTACCTCGAAACACGGCACGATGCCCGTTCCTTGATACGCCGTACAGGCCGTCCTAAAGGCGGGCAAACGCGCGATTTATTAGACGGTAGGGCAAGGCAGGGTAGAAGCAGCCCCGTCGATCCCACTCGAATTCACAAAGAAACCGCGGAATTATAGCGGACGCGCAAACGAATGTAATTTTGCTCACTTGAATTCGTTCCGCAGCGCCCCCATCTGTGCGCCCGCCATCGGGTCCCCGGCGCGCGGCTGAACTAAAATCCATCGCATGCCAGACACTCACTATGCAAGCCAGCAGCGGCTCACGAGGCTGTATGCCGAGCTCGGCCAACGCGCCCAAGCCCTGCCGCCCGACCAGGCCCGGCCGCTCTACATTGCCGGCCATTGTTGCGGCTGGGTCACGCATGCCGCGTGCGACGCCCTGCGCGCCAGCGGCCTGGCCGACCTGCAGCCCGACGCCGACGGCCTGCGCATCGGCGCCGATCTCGCGCCTGGCCCGACGCTGGACGCCTTGCTGGCCCAGGTTGCGCAATCTTTACGCGATGCCCGTTGCCTGCGTGGGTGGCGCGACGAATTGCTGGACGTCTGCGCCGGCGATCTGCGCCTGGGCGCCATCGAGCGCGCCGCGGTGCGGCCGCTGGGGCTCAATACCCGCGCCGTGCACCTGAACGCCTGGACGCCGCAAGGCGAACTGTGGATCGCCCGCCGCGCGATGACGAAGTCCACCGATCCGGGCATGTGGGACACCCTGGTGGGCGGCCTGGCCGGCAGCGGCGAAAACCTGGAAACCGCGCTGGTGCGCGAATGCGGCGAAGAAGCCGGCCTGGATCCGCACCAGCTGGAACAACGCACCCCGCTGCGCACCATCCTGCGCATGCACCGGCGACTGCCCGAGGGCTACCAGGTCGAAGACCTGCTGACCAGCACGTGCGTATTGCCGGCCGACGCACGGCCGGCCAACCGCGACGGCGAAGTCATGGAAATCGCCACCATCAGCGTCGACCACGCCGTACGCCGCATCGAAGCCGGCGAATTCACCCTGGAAGCCGCGCTGGTCATCGTCGAGGACATCATGCAACGCAGAGCCGAAGGCACAACCTGACCCCCGGGTGCCTGTCCCCGCAGGGGGACTGGCACCCGCCGACTTCCCGGTGCCTGTCCCCGCGGGGACAGGCACACTGCCGTACGCCATGCCACTCGGCCGCCTACGCCGGCGCCGAATCCTCCGAGGCCGTGCTGGCGGCGGCCGCCGCCGCGGCTTGCGAGTATTGCTTCCACACCTCGATGGCGCGCATGCGCTGCTTGGCAACGGTCTGGATGCGCTCGCGCAGGTGCTCGTCGCGCGCCAGCAGGGCATGGAAATCGCGCGCCGACAGCATCAGCAGCTTGCTGTAGCCCAGCGACGTGACATCGGGCACCAGTTGCTCCTCGCCCAGCAGGGCGAGCTCGCCGAAGAACTCCCCGCTGCCCAGTTCGATGGTGGTGTGGTCGGGCAGATGCACCACCACGGCCCCGGACGCCACGATGCACATCTCCTGGCCATGGCGGCCCTCGGTCAATATATGCTGGTCGGGCAGGGCCAGGCGCGGCTTGAGCAGGCGGCAGATCGCGCGCAGCGAATCCTGGCTCAGGCCCTCGAACAGCGGCACGCGCTTGACCAGTTCGGCCGAGCCCAGCTCGATGTCCAGTGGCGGATGCTTGTCGATGTGCTGCCAGCGGGCTTTCAACTGCGCCATCAAGTCGGCATAGACTTCGCCGCTGATGAGGAACTGTTCCAGCATGTCGCGATAGCGCCGGCGCTCCAGCTCGCGCGCCACCCGGCCCAGGTGGCTTTCCTGCAGCCAGAGCGAATACGACGGGTACTGCAGCGTCAGCGCCTGCAGCGCGTTCTCGATCAGGTCCAGGCGGCGCTGGTGCGCGGCGATGATGCGGTCTGCGGCCTCTTCGCCCAGCAGGGGGGCCACCTGTTCGCGCGCGAACTTCATCAGGTCCCGCGCCACCGACCGCTTGGTCAGCAGGCTGGCGAAACGCTTGCCCAGCTCGCGCGCCAGCCAACCCTGGAAGCCGAACATGTAGTGCGTCCGCAAGGCCATGCGGAACAGCCGCGAATAGCGCACGTCGGCAACGATGCCCGCCTCGAAGCCGGCCAGCCCGCCGGCGCGCACCGCGTCTTCCAGGCGCTCGGCGCGCGCCAGCAGGCCTTCGGCCAGGCGCCAGTCGACGATCTGCGCCTTCAGGATATCGAAGAACATTTCCTCTTCGCGCCGGGCCACGATGGACAGGCCGACCGCCACCCGCTGGTCCAGCGTCATCTGGCCGACCTGCCCGTCGTGCACGCTGGTCAGGCTGGCATCGAACACCGCCCGGATGCGGTCGCGCGCCTCGGGATTGACATGGTCGACCTTGGCGATCTCCTCGGTGCGGCCCTGCAGGTCCTCCAGCGCGGCCACCAATACCTGGTTGCGGATGGTGCGCTCCACCGGGGACAACTGGTTCAGGCCCAGCATGCGGATCAGCGGACGCAGGCTCACGCCGTTGATCATCAGGGTCATCAGCACGAAACCGGTGGTCGCCACGGCCACGAACTGGCGCGCCTGCTCGGGCACCGAACTCTGCTCGGTCACCGCCAGGGCCAGCGCCAGCGACACGGCGCCGCGCAGGCCGCCCCACCACATGACGCTCTTGTACGGGTTGCTGACCTCGGCGCCGATGCGCGCCACCCGCAGCAGCGGCAGCAGGCCGAACACCACGATGGCGCGCGCGGCCAGGGTGGCGGCGAACACCACCAGCACCAGCAGCAGCTCCTGCCAGTCCGCCTCGGCCATCAGCTTGGGAATCAGCATGGCCGCGAACAGGAAGATCAGCGAATTGGCCCAGAAGCCGAACTGCCCCCAGGCGCTGGACAGGAACTCGAACGTGGTGGGCGACATGCGCGTGCGCCCGGTCGAACCCACCACCAGTCCCGCGATCACGGTGGCCACCACCCCGGACACGCCCAGGTAATGCTCGGAAATGAAGAACGACAGATAAGCCAGCGTCAGCGTCAGGGTGATTTCGGCGGTCGGAAAGCCGCGCAGCCAGGCAAACAGCGCGCATGCCAGGCGCCCCATCAGGAAACCGGCCAACCCGCCGCCCACGAAATGGAAAATGAAATCGTTGAAGACCGCGCCCACCGACAGCTCGCCGCTGCCGCCCAGCGCCGCCAGCAGCACTGAATACAAGGCGATCGAGGCCGCGTCGTTGAACAGGCTCTCGCCCTCGACCAGCGTGGTCAGCCGCTTGGGCGCGCCCACTTCGCGGAAGATGCCCACCACCGCGGCCGGGTCGGTCGTGGCCACGATGGCGCCCAGCAGAAGGCAGACGATCAGGCCATACGACGAAACGGCGTCGACCGCGAAACCCACCACCAGGGTGCACACCACGACCGCCACGATGGCCATCATCAGGATTGGACCGATATCGTCGATCAGCCGGCGCACGTTCATCGACAACGCGGTCTCGAACAGCAGCACCGGCAGGAACACCATCAGGAAGGTTTCGGATGAAATCTCGAAATGCTCGATGGTGTCGAGCAGGTCGCCCAGCACGGGCGGGGCCCAGCCGTGCAAATGCACGCCGATGCCCAGCAGGCAGCCGACCAGCGCCAGCAGCACCGAATAGGGCAGCTTGAGGCGGCCGGCAAGCGGCGGCATGAAACAGACCAGCGTCAGCAGCCCAGCCAGTCCAAACACGAGAAAACCGATATCCATGGGCGCGACTTCTTGTCCTGGCTGCCTTATAAAGAGCAACAAGAATAGCGTTTTTTTCCGGAAAACCGACGCTGGCCGGCGGCCGGGCGCACACTTGGTTACGCGGCCGGCATGGCGCGCCCGGCCTGTGCCGGGAAATTTCGGTATGGTGAAAACCCCGTTTGCCCTGGAGCCATCTTGTCCGATTCCGCCGCCCCCGTTCGCGCCGACGCGCCCGCCGTGCTGGTGCAATTGACCGACATGCACCTGTTCGACGAACCGCATACGGCGATGCTGGGCGTGGATACCGAAGCCAGCCTGCAGGCCGTGCTGCGGCAAGTCGGCGAGGATGGCTTGAACCCCGACGCGCTGCTGCTCACCGGCGACCTGTCGCAGGACGGTTCGCCGGCCTCGTACCAGCGCCTGCACGCCCTGCTGGCGCAGACCGGCTTGCCGGTGCGCTGCCTGCCCGGCAACCATGACGCGCCTGCCACGCTGCGGGCGGAACTGGGCGCGTGGAGCGACCCGGTGCTCGACCTGGGCGCCTGGCGCATCGTGCTGCTGGATTCGACGGTGCCCGGCTCCAACGGCGGGCATCTCGCAGACGATCAGCTCGACTTGCTCAGCCGCGCCGCCCGCCTCGCCGGCGACCGCCCGCTGCTGGTGGCCGTGCACCACAACCCGGTGCAAGGCGACCCCGACTGGCACGACACCATGATGCTGGACAACGCGCAATTGCTCTTCCAGCGCCTGCAGCGCCTGCCGCAGGCGCGCGTGCTGCTGTGGGGGCACGTGCACCAGGAATTCGACTGCCGCCGCCACAACCTGCGCATGCTGGCCACGCCGTCGACCTGTTTCCAGTTCGTCGTGCGCGACGGCAAGCATTGCGTGGACGACGCCGCGCCGGGCTATCGCTGGCTGAAGTTGTATGCGGATGGATCGCTGGCGACCGGCGTGCGGCGCCTGGACGGCGACCGGTGGCGCGCCTTGCTGCGCCAGAACGCCGGTTGAACCGGGCCGCCGCGGGCGGCTTGCGCAACGAGCAGGCAAAAAAATGGGGCACCGATATGCTAGGTGCCCCGCAAGCATCCGTCTCATAGGGGAGGGGAAAGAGGAGAAGCCGAGACGGATGACAAGACTGCAACCGTTGGCATGGCCAAGTTCGCGGTCTACGTATGTTTAGGCGCACGAGCGGCGATTTAGTTTCCAGCGTGCCAGGGTGGCGGACAAGTATTTTGTATCTGAACGTATCAAAAATGCGGGGTTCCCCGTCGGGGCCCGCATGTCATGGCGTAGCAGGGTGTGCCTGTCCCAGCGGGGACAGGCACACCCTGCCGCAAGGGCCCCAAAAAAACAGACCGCCGTAGCGGTCTGTCTTGCATGCGCGGGCGCCGCGTACGGCGTCAGGCGGGGGTCAGCGCACCGCGCATTTTCTTCAGCGCCGCTGCTTCGATCTGGCGCACCCGCTCGGCCGATACGCCGAACTCCTGGGCCAGTTCGTGCAGGGTCAGGCCGCCGTCGTCCTGCAGCCAGCGGGCCTCGATGATGCGGCGCGAACGCGCGTCCAGCGCTTCGAGCGCCCGGCCCAGGCCGGCGCCCTGCAGGTCGTCGTGCGCCATGCGGTCCAGCACGCGGCTCGGCTCTTGCCGGCCCTCATCGGACAGATAGGCGATCGGCGCGAAACTGTCGTCATCGTCGTCCTGGCTTTCCAGCGACAGGTCGCGCCCGGACAGGCGCACTTCCATCTCGCTGACGTCCTCGCGGCGCACATTGAGCTCGCGCGCGATGTGGTCGACCTGCTCGGGATCCAGCGTCTGGCCGTCGGGGCGCATGCTGCGCAGGTTGAAGAACAGCTTGCGCTGCGCCTTGGTGGTGGCCACCTTGACCAGCCGCCAGTTGCGGATGATGAATTCGTGGATTTCGGCCTTGATCCAGTGCACGGCGAACGACACCAGCCGCACCCCGCGCTCGGGGTCGAAGCGCTTGACGGCCTTCATCAGGCCGACATTGCCTTCCTGGATCAGGTCGGCGTGCGGCAGGCCGTAACCCAGGTACTGGCGCGCCACCGACACCACCAGACGCAGGTGCGACACGACCAGTTCGCGCGCGGCCTCGAGGTCGCCTTCGTCGCGCAGGCGGCGCGCGAGCTGGCCTTCCTGTTCGGCGGTCAGGATGGGCAGGCGGTTGACGGCGGAAATGTAGGCATCGATGGTGCCAAGCGCACCCGGGTTGGCCACCGCCAACGCCAGGGCGTTGCCGGAAAGGGCCAACGAACTACTGGGTTGAGTCATGTTTGCGGCCTCCAGGGGAAGGTTGTCTACAGGCATGGAACGATGTTAGCACTCCACGCAATCGAGTGCTAATACGACTGCTGCGCCGCGCCAAAGTTCCGGAATTTCCCAGTACGCAGGATATTTTTCTATGCGTCCCTTATTTACCAGCCCAATTGCTTCAGGCGCTCGGCCGTGGCCGCGTCCGCCGGCCGGATGAACAGCGCGCCGCGCGGGTCCAGGTACACCTGGTAGCGCGCGCCGTCGAACATGGGCATATATGCTGCGCTGCCAAACTGGACATCCACGAACGGCAGCCAGTTGGGCACCAGCCGCTTGACCTGGGCCAGGTCCGGCGCCGGCCAGTCGTCCAGGGCATGCACCGAGCGGGGCGCCGAGCGTTCGCGCGCCGTGTCCTGGTAGCGCCCCGACAGGCGCTCCAGCCGGTACAGCGGCGGGACGCCCGCCAGCAGCGCCGGCAGCCGCCAGCGCACCACCTTGGCATCGATCTGCCATTGGTCGCCGTACAGGGTGTAGTCGCGCATCCGCTGGTCGGGGGTGCGCGTGGCCAGCTGGAACTGGCCATCGCCCTGCTGGCGCACCATGACCTCGGCCACCGGCTTGTCGTCGGTCAGGCGGACAAACTGCACCAGCGACAGGGCCAGCAGGCCCGAAACGCCGGCCAGGGCCAGCAGCAGCAGGCCGAACAGCCGGCGCACCGGCCGCAGCCGGAACACGCGGCGGCCGGCCTCGTCGCGCGGGCCGCCGCGTCCGAACAACATGGCCAGGCCCGGCAGCAGCACGATCAGCGCCGCCAGGCCGATCCAGGCAAAAGGAGCAAGAGCGTCGATCACTGGGGTCCTTGCGCGGGCATCCGGGCCGCCCAGTATATAAAGCGGCCCGGGCCCGGCCTGTTACCCCAGCCGCTCGACGTGAAACCGGATGTGATCCTCGATGAAGGTCGAAATGAAGTAATAGCCGTGGTCGTAGCCCTCGTGCCGGCGCAGCGTCAGCGGCTGGCCGGCGTGGCGGCACGCCGCCTCGAACAGCTCGGGACGCAGCTGCTCGACCAGGAAACCATCGGCCAGGCCCTGGTCGACCAGGATGCCTTCCGGATAGGGCTGGCGCAGCGTGCGCATCAATGCGCTGGCGTCATAGGCCTCCCAGGCCTGGCGGTCGGGGCCCAGGTAGCGTTCGAAGGCCTTGTGGCCCCACGGCACCTGGGCAGGCGCGACGACCGGCGCGAAGGCCGAGACCGAGCGGAACTTGTCCGGATTGCGCAGGGCCAGCACCAGGGCGCCATGGCCGCCCATGGAGTGGCCGAAGATGCCCACCCGTCCCGCGTCGCCCGGCAGCTCGCCGGTGACGATGCCATGCAGCTCGTCGACCACGTAGCTGTACATCCGGTAGTGGCTGCGCCACGGCTCGGCGGTGGCATCGAGGTAGAACCCCGCGCCGACGCCGAAGTCCCAGTGCTCGTCCTCGCCCGGGAAGCCGGCGCCGCGCGGGCTGGTGTCCGGCGCCACCAGCATCACGCCGTGCTGGGCGGCCAGGCGCTGCGCGCCGGCCTTGATCATGAAGGTTTCCTCGGTGCAGGTCAGCCCGGCCAGGTAGAACAGCACCGGCACCGGGCCGCGCGCGGCCTGGGGCGGCACGAAGACCGAAAAGCGCATGGGCAGGCCGATCTCCTTCGAGGCATGGCGATAGTAGCGTTGCCAGCCATCGAAGCAGCGATGCTGCGATACGAGTTCCAGGACCGCCATGTCAGTACACCACGACGGAGCGGATGGACTCGCCGCGCTTCATCAGGTCGAAGCCTTCGTTGATGCGGTCCAGGGGCAGGGTGTGCGTGATCAGGTCATCGATGTTGATCTTGCCTTCCATGTACCAGTCGACGATCTTGGGCACGTCGGTGCGGCCGCGCGCGCCGCCGAACGCCGAGCCTTTCCACTCGCGGCCGGTCACCAGCTGGAACGGACGGGTGCTGATTTCCGCCCCGGCCTCGGCCACGCCGATGATGACGGACTGGCCCCAGCCCTTGTGGCAGCACTCCAGCGCCTGGCGCATGACCTTGGTGTTGCCGATGCACTCGAACGAATAGTCCGCGCCGCCGTCGGTCATCTGGATGATGTGGTCGACCACGTTCTCGACTTCGCTCGGGTTGACGAAATGGGTCATGCCGAACTTGCGCGCCATGGCTTCGCGCGCCGGATTGAGGTCCACGCCGATGATCTTGTCGGCGCCCACCATCTTCGCGCCCTGGATGACGTTCAGGCCGATGCCGCCCAGCCCGAACACCACCACATTGGCGCCGGCCTCCACCTTTGCGGTGAACACCACGGCGCCGATACCGGTGGTGACGCCGCAGCCGATATAGCAGATCTTGTCGAACGGAGCGTCGGGGCGCACCTTGGCCAGCGCGATCTCGGGCACCACGATGTGGTTGGCGAAGGTGGACGTGCCCATGTAATGGAACAGGGGCTTGCCGTCGATCGAGAAGCGCGAGGTGCCGTCCGGCATCAGGCCCTTGCCCTGGGTGGTGCGGATGGCCTGGCACAGGTTGGTCTTGCGCGACAGGCAGAATTTGCACTGGCGGCACTCGGGCGTGTAGAGCGGAATGACATGGTCGCCTTTTTTCAGCGTGGTCACGCCCGGCCCCACGTCCATGACCACGCCCGCGCCCTCGTGGCCCAGGATCGCCGGGAAAATTCCCTCCGGATCAGCACCTGACAAAGTGTAATAATCGGTGTGACAGATGCCGGTGGCCTTTATCTCCACCAGGACCTCTCCGGCCTTGGGGCCCTCGAGGTCGACGTCTTCGACCGTCAACGGGGCACCAGCTTTCCAGGCGATAGCGGCTTTCGTCTTCATATATTGCTCCTGATGTCCTAGGGAAACCTGCGGGTATTGATCCTTGACTTCGGATGTTAACCTGCGTGAATCTAGCCTGATCTGTCCACTGGCTTCCCATACAGGCTTGACCGAAGGCGATAGCGGCACTATTTATATAACCGTGGCACTCCATCCAACCCGTTAGCGCGAAGCCCCCAGCTTATGGCCCGTCTGCCCCGCTTGTACGCCCCCGGGCTGCCCCAATTGGTGCAGGCCAATTTCGTCCAGCCGCTGGCGCCGCCCTCGCAGCCGGCGCCGCAAGACATCCTCAACCAGCTGGGAAGCTGGCTGGGCGAGTCGGCCCAGCGCCATCGGGTCGGCGTGCACGCATGGGTGCTGGCCAATGACCGGATCCTGCTGCTGGCCACGCCGGCCGACGAGGAAGGCCTGCCGCGCCTGATGCAGACGCTGGGCCGCAATCTGGCCGCGCGCCTGCGCGGCGGCCGGGTGTTTGCCGGCCGCTACCGCTCCGCGCTGCTCGAGCCGGGCGCCTGGGTGCTGCCATCGCAAGTCTGGCTGGAAACCTACCCGGTGCGCAGCGGCGCCGCCACGGAGCCGGACGGCTGGCCCTGGTCGTCGGCCGGCAGCCACACCGGCAACACCGGCGCGCCCCCGGCGCAATGGCAATCGGATCACGCCGATTACTGGGCCTGCGGCAATACGCCGTTCGACCGCCAGGCCAATTACCGCCGCCTGCTGCACGACGGCCTGTCGCGCGAACAGACGCAACGCATCGAGCAGGCGGTATCGGGCCAATGGGCGCTGGGCAGCCCGGCATTCATCGCCAGCCTGGCCCACACCGCCAGCCGCCGCGTGGCCCCCGGCCAGCGCGGCCGGCCTCGCAAAAAGCCCGCGCCGGCCGCGGCCGACACCCCCGATACCCCCGGTACGGTCCACACACCGACCACGCCGAATACCTCGAACTGAAGCGCCGCCTCGGTTGGGGCGTTGCATGCTGCCCACCCGGCCCCTGTGCCGCGTGGGCATTTTGCTGCGCCCGCCGGGCCGGCTCCGTGGCGCAGAAACAATAGGGGACGCATAAAGGCTGAACGGCCGCAACCGGGAGGCAAGGCCGCGCTTTCCTGGGCATCCGGGCCGGCCGGCGCCGCGATCGGCCATTGCAATTATATGTCCCCAATAATTCCATCTATGAGAAACAATGTATTAAATTAGGGTCATACCCCATATTTTTGGCTTGCATGCGCACATCCTGCGCAGTATTGTCCCTTTGCACTGCAACATTCTCGACGCAGGCAACTGCGGAGCGCGTTATGCCCTATACCAAGTCTTCCGATTCCTGTCGCCCGGTCGCGGCGACCCCCATCGACGCAAGCCGTATCGGCCTGCCCGCCCCCCAGGGCCTGTATCACCCGCACAACGAGCACGACGCCTGTGGCGTCGGCTTCGTGGCCCATATCAAGGGCCGCAAGAGCCACTCCATCATCCAGCAAGGCCTGAAGATCCTGGAAAACCTGGATCACCGCGGCGCCGTGGGCGCCGACAAGCTGATGGGCGACGGCGCCGGCATCCTGATCCAGATTCCCGACGCGCTGTACCGCGACGAACTGGCCCAGCAAGGCATCGTCCTGCCGCCGCCGGGCGAATACGGCGTGGCAATGGTGTTCCTGCCCAAGGAAACCGCCTCGCGCCTGGCCTGTGAACAGGAGCTGGAGCGCTCGGTCCGCGCCGAAGGCCAGATCGTGCTGGGCTGGCGCGACGTACCGGTGGACGTCGAAATGCCGATGTCGCCCGCGGTGCGCGGCCTCGAACCGGTCATCCGCCAGCTGTTCATCGGCCGCGGCGCCGACGTGATGGTGCCCGACGCGCTGGAACGCAAGCTGTACGTGATCCGCAAGACCGCCAGCCACGCCATCCAGAACATGCGCCTGGCGCACGGCAAGGAATACTTCGTGCCCTCGGCCTCGGTGCGCACCGTGGTCTACAAGGGCCTGCTGCTGGCCGACCAGGTCGGCCGCTACTATCGCGACCTGGCCGATCCGCGCACGGTGTCGGCGCTGGCGCTGGTGCACCAGCGCTTCTCGACCAACACGTTCCCCGCCTGGCCGCTGGCCCACCCGTACCGCATGATCGCCCACAACGGCGAAATCAACACGGTCAAGGGCAACTTCAACTGGCTGCGGGCCCGCGAGGGCATGATGCAGTCCGCGGTGCTGGGCGACGACCTGAAGAAGCTGTACCCCATCGTCTACGAAGGCCAGTCCGATACCGCCACGTTCGACAACTGCCTCGAACTGCTGGTGAACTCCGGCTATTCCCTGGCGCACGCCATGATGATGATGATCCCGGAAGCCTGGGAGCAGCACACGCAGATGGACGAAAGCCGGCGCGCCTTCTACGAGTACCACGCCGCCATGATGGAGCCCTGGGACGGGCCGGCCGCGGTCGCCTTCACCGACGGCCGCCAGATCGGCGCCACGCTGGACCGCAACGGCCTGCGTCCGGCGCGCTACCTGATCACCGACGACGACATGGTCATCATGGCGTCCGAGGCGGGCACGCTGTCGATCCCGGAAAACCGCATCGTCAAGAAATGGCGCCTGCAACCGGGCAAGATGTTCCTGATCGACCTGGAGCAGGGCCGCATCATCGACGACGGCGAGATCAAGCTGCAGCTGGCCAACAGCCGCCCGTACCGCCAATGGATAGAACGCCTGCAGGTCAAGCTGGAATCGCTGCCCGCGCCCAGGACCGCTTCGCCGGCCACCCAGACGGCCGTGCCGCTGCTCGACCGCCAGCAGGCGTTCGGCTGGACCCAGGAGGATTTCAAGTTCATCCTCGAACCCATGGCCGCCAGCGGCGAGGAAGTGATCGGCTCGATGGGCAACGATGCCCCGCTGGCCGTGCTGTCGAACCGCTCCAAGCCGTTCTACAACTACTTCCGCCAACTGTTCGCGCAAGTGACCAACCCGCCGATCGACCCGATCCGCGAGCAGATGGTCATGTCGCTGGTCTCGTTCATCGGCCCCAAGCCCAACCTGCTCGACATCAACAACGTCAACCCGCCGCTGCGCCTGGAAGTGACGCAGCCCGTGCTGGATTTCGCCGCCATGGCGCAGATCCGCGACATCGACCAGGTCACCGGCAAGAAATTCCGCAGCTATGAGCTGGACATCACCTATCCGGCCGCCTGGGGCTCGGAAGGCATCGAGGCGCGCGTGGCGGCGCTGTGCGCGCGCGCCGTCGACGCGGTGCAAAGCGGCTACAACATCCTGATCGTGTCCGACCGCCTGGTCGACGCCGACCGCGTGGCCATCCCGGCGCTGCTGGCGACCTCGGCGGTGCACCAGCACCTGATCCGCGCCGGCCTGCGCACCAACGCCGGCCTGGTGGTGGAGACCGGCTCGGCGCGCGAAGTTCACCATTTCGCGCTGCTGGGCGGGTACGGCGCCGAAGCCATCCACCCGTACCTGGCGCTGGAGTCGCTGGGCCACCTGGCCGACCCCGACAAGGCGATCAAGAACTACATCAAGGCCATCGGCAAGGGCCTGAACAAGGTGATGTCCAAGATGGGCATCTCCACCTACATGTCGTACTGCGGCGCGCAGATCTTCGAAGCGGTGGGCCTGCAGCGCGCGCTGGTGGACAAGTACTTCACCGGCACCGCCTCCAACATCGAAGGCATCGGCATCTTCCAGGTGGCCGAGGAAGCGCTGCGCATGCATCACGCCGCGTTCGGCAACGACCCGGTGCTGGCCAACGATCTGGATGCGGGCGGCGAGTACGCCTTCCGCATCCGCGGCGAAGAGCACATGTGGACGCCCGACTCCATCGCCAAGCTGCAGCACGCGTCGCGCTCGAACAACTACCGCACCTACAAGGAATACGCGCAGATCATCAACGACCAGAGCCGTCGCCACATGACGCTGCGCGGCCTGTTCGAATTCCGTTTCGACCCAACCCGCGCCATCCCGCTGGACGACGTCGAGCCGGCCAAGGAAATCGTGCGCCGCTTTGCCACCGGCGCGATGTCGCTGGGCTCGATCTCGACCGAGGCCCACTCGGTGCTGGCCGTGGCCATGAACCGCATCGGCGGCAAGTCCAACACCGGCGAGGGCGGCGAGGACGAACTGCGCTACCGCGCCGAGATGCGCTCGGGCGGCAGCGCCATCAAGGACGGCGACACGCTCGCCTCGGTGCTGGGCAACGACCGCGTCGAGGCCGACGTGGCCCTGCGCGCCGGCGACTCGCTGCGTTCGCGCATCAAGCAGGTGGCCTCGGGCCGCTTCGGCGTCAGCGCCGAGTACCTGTCCAGCGCCGACCAGATCCAGATCAAGATGGCCCAGGGCGCCAAGCCCGGCGAAGGCGGCCAGCTGCCGGGCCACAAGGTCTCCGAGTACATCGCCAAGCTGCGCTACTCGGTGCCCGGCGTGGGCCTGATCTCGCCGCCGCCGCACCACGATATCTACTCGATCGAGGACCTGGCCCAGCTCATCCACGACCTGAAGAACGTCAATGCCCGGGCCTCGGTCTCGGTCAAGCTGGTCTCGGAAGTGGGCGTGGGCACGGTGGCCGCCGGCGTGGCCAAGGCCAAGGCCGACCACGTCGTCATCGCCGGCCATGACGGCGGCACCGGCGCCTCGCCGGTCTCGTCCATCAAGCACGCCGGCACGCCCTGGGAGCTGGGCCTGGCCGAAACGCAGCAGACGCTGGTGCTCAACCGCCTGCGGTCGCGCATCCGCGTGCAGGCCGACGGCCAGATGAAGACCGGCCGCGACGTGATCATCGGCGCGCTGCTGGGCGCCGACGAATTCGGCTTCGCGACCGCCCCGCTGGTGGTCGAAGGCTGCATCATGATGCGCAAGTGCCACCTGAACACCTGCCCGGTGGGCGTGGCCACGCAGGATCCGGAACTGCGCAAGAAGTTCCAGGGCAAGCCCGAGCACGTGGTGAACTACTTCTTCTTCGTCGCCGAGGAAGTGCGCGAAATCATGGCCCAGCTGGGCATCCGCAGGTTCGACGACCTGATCGGCCGCACCGACCTGCTGGACATGCGCGCCAGCGTCGAGCACTGGAAAGCGCAAGGCCTGGATTTCTCGCGCGTGTTCCATCGGATCGTCTCGGACGCCGACGTGCGCCAGACCGAAGAGCAGGACCACGGCCTGGCGGGCGCGCTGGACCACCAGCTGATCGAGCGCAGCAAGCCCGCGCTCGAGCGCGGCGAGAAAGTCTCGTTCATCGTGCCGGTGCGCAACCGCAACCGCACCATCGGCGCCATGCTGTCCGGCGCGGTGGCCGCGCGCTACGGTCACGACGGCCTGCCCGACGACACCATCCACATCCAGTGCAACGGCACCGCCGGCCAGAGCTTCGGCGCGTTCCTGGCGCACGGCATCACGATGGACCTGGTGGGCGAAGCCAACGACTACGTGGGCAAGGGCCTGTCGGGCGGCCGCATCGTAGTGCGCTCGCCCAACGACTTCCGCGGCTTCGGCCCGGACCACATCATCGCCGGCAACACCGTGTTGTACGGCGCGCTGTCGGGCGAAGCCTTCTTCAACGGCGTGGCCGGCGAGCGCTTCGCGGTGCGCAATTCGGGCGCGGCCACGGTGGTCGAAGGCACCGGCGACCACGGCTGCGAATACATGACGGGCGGCACCGTCGTGGTGCTGGGCACCACCGGCCGCAACTTCGCCGCCGGCATGTCGGGCGGCGTGGCGTATGTCTGGGATCCGGACCGTACCTTCCGCGAGCGCTGCAACAGCGCCATGGTCGAACTCGAGCCGGTGCTGCCGCACGCCGAGCAGCAATCGGCCAACGAGATCGAATCGTGGCACAGCGCGCAGCGCGGCGGCGAGCGCAGTACCGACGAAACCATTCTGCGCCGCCTGGTCGAAGACCACTTCCGCTATACGGGCAGCTTCCGCGCCCGCGAGATCCTGGGCGACTGGGAAGCGTCGCGCGGCAAGTTCGTCAAGGTCATGCCGACGGAGTATCGCCGCGCATTGGGTGAATTGTGGCGTGCAGCCAACCCGCAACAAATGGCTGCGTGAGGATTAGCATGGGAAAGATCACTGGCTTTATGGAATTCCAGCGCCTGCAGGAGGCCGCCGAGGCCCCGCAGAAGCGCCTCAAGCACTGGCGCGAGTTCGTCCTGCACCTGAACGACGAACAGGCCAAGCAACAGGCGGCGCGCTGCATGGACTGCGGCATCCCGTTCTGCAGCAACGGCTGTCCGGTCAACAACATCATCCCCGACTGGAACGACCTGGTCTACCGGCAGGACTGGCGCCGCGCGCTGGACGTCCTGCACTCGACCAACAACTTCCCCGAATTCACCGGCCGCATCTGCCCCGCGCCGTGCGAGGCCGCCTGTACGCTGAACATCAACAGCGACGCCGTCGGCATCAAGTCGATCGAGCACGCCATCATCGACAAGGGCTGGGCCGAGGGCTGGGTGACGCCGCAGGTACCGGTGCGCAAGACCGGCAAGAAGGTTGCCGTGGTGGGCTCGGGCCCCGCCGGGCTGGCCTGCTCGCAGCAGCTGGCGCGCGCCGGCCATTCGGTCACCCTGTTCGAGAAAAGCGATCGCATCGGCGGGCTGCTGCGTTACGGCATTCCCGACTTCAAGCTGGAGAAGTCGCAGATCGACCGCCGCATCGCGCAGATGGAAGCCGAGGGCGTGGAATTCGCTCCCTCGACCTACATCGGCAACCCGGATGACGCCGCCGCCGATGGGCTGACGGTGCGTACGCCGCAGTCGCTGCTGGCGGACTTCGACGCCGTCGTCATGACCGGCGGCTCGGAAACCCCGCGCGACCTGCCGGTGCCGGGCCGCGAGCTGTCCGGCGTGTACTACGCCATGGACTTCCTGCGCCAGCAGAACAAGGCCGTCGCCGGCGATCGCCTGAGCGGCCAGACGCTGGCCAAGGACAAGCACGTGGTCGTGATCGGCGGCGGCGACACCGGGTCGGACTGCGTCGGAACCAGCAACCGCCACGGCGCGGCCTCGGTCACGCAATTCGAACTGCTGCCCCAGCCGCCCGAATGCGAGGACAAGCCCATGGTCTGGCCGTACTGGCCGCTCAAGCTGCGCACCTCGTCCTCGCACGATGAAGGCTGCGAGCGCGACTGGTCGGTGGCCACCAAGGCGTTGGCCGGCAGCGACGGCCAGGTCGAGAAGCTGGTCGGCGTGCGCGTCGAGTGGTTCAAGGACGAAGCCACCGGCCAGATGAAGATGCGCGAGGTCGAAGACTCGGAATTCGAAATCCCGGCCGACCTCGTCCTGCTGGCCATGGGCTTTGTCTCGCCGGTGGCCACGGTGCTCGACGCGTTCGGCGTGGACCGCGACGCGCGTGGCAACGTGCGCGCCAACACCGACGATTACCGAACCAATGTCGACAAGGTGTTCGCCGCCGGCGACATGCGGCGCGGCCAGTCGCTGGTCGTCTGGGCCATACGCGAAGGGCGCCAGTGCGCGCGCTCGGTCGACGAGTACCTGATGGGCGCATCCGAGCTGCCGCGTTGAACGGGAGCCTGTCCCGGCGTGGTGCCTGTCCCGCGTGGGAGCGGCACCTGCGGCAAGAGTGCCTGTCCCCGCGGGGACGGATACCGTCTTAGTACGTACGGCAGTGTGCCTGTCCCAGCGGGGACAGGCACACGCGCAGACGCCGGTCACCATGCGCGGACAGGTAGTCCGATCCCTTGACGTACCGCAAACAACCCGTGCGCGCGGTCCGGCCCGCTTGACCTGGGTCAAGCTGCCGGCGCGGCCGAACTGTCACGATTTCCACACACTCAACGCAGATGGAGATCGTGCATGTACACGCTTTACCGGCAGGGCCGCGCCACCCTTGGCGCCGCGCTGCTCGCCGCCGGCCTGCTGGCCGCGCCGGCCCGGGCCCACGAGGCCGGCGACTGGCTGCTCAAGGTCGGCGCCTCGCAGGTCCGCCCCAAATCGAACAACGGCAGCGTCCTGAACGGGTCGGTGGACCTCGACGCCAACAATAGTGTCCGGCCGTCGTTCACCGTCACCTACATGGCCACCCGCAACATCGGCATCGAACTGCTGGCGGCCTGGCCTTTCGAACACGATATCCGCGGCAGCGGCCTGGGCCGCATCGCCAGCACCAAGCAACTGCCGCCCACGCTCAGCGTGCAATGGCACTTCCTGCCGGACAGCACGGTGCAGCCGTATGTCGGCGTCGGCCTGAACTACACCACCTTCTTCGACACCAAGACCCACGGCGCGCTGGAGGGCTCGGACCTCAGGCTGGGCGATTCCTGGGGCCTGGCGGGACAGCTGGGGGTGGACGTCAAGCTGAACGAGCGCTGGTTCCTCAACGCGGACCTGCGCTACATCGACATTTCGTCCAAGGTCAAACTGGACGGCCAGCGCATCGGCACCGCCCGCATCGATCCGTGGGTCGCCACCGTGGCGGTGGGCTACCGCTTCTGAGGCGCCCGCCCCCCGGGCCGGCAGGGGCGCAAGGCATAATGCGGGATTCACGCGACCATGAGACCAACGAGGAGCCCGCGCATGAAATCCTTCCGCCCCCTCGCCGCGGCGCTGCTCGCCGCCGCCACGCTGGCCGCCGCCGGCCCGGCCCGCGCCCAGGCCGACAGCTGGCCGTCCAAGCCCATCACCCTGATCGTGCCGTACGCCCCGGGCGGATTCGCCGACACGCGCGTGCGCCTGCTGGCCCGCAAGCTGGGCGAATCGCTGCAGCAGAGCATCGTGGTCGAGAACAAGGCCGGCGCCGGCGGCGTCATCGGCACCAACCTGGTCGCCAAGGCCGCTCCCGACGGTTACACCATCGGCACCGGGAACCTGGCGCCGATGGCGGTCAACCCCACGCTCATGCCCGCCATCCCCTACGATGCGCAGAAAGACCTGGCCCCGGTCGTGCTGATCGAGAACAGCCCGCTGGTGCTCAGCGTGCACAACACGCTGCCGGTCAAGAACCTGCAGGACCTGATCGCGCTGGCCCGGCAGGAACCGGGCAAGCTGACCTTCGGCTCGTCCGGCGTAGGCGGCGCGCACCATCTGTCCGGCGAGATGTTCCGCGAGCAGGCCGGCATCGATATCGTCCATGTCCCCTATAAGGGCGGCAGCCTGGCGGCCACCGACCTGATGGGCGGCCACATCACCATGATGTTCGAAATGGGCTATTCGGCGCTGCCGTCCATCCAGAGCAAGAAAGTCCATCCCATCGCGGTCACCTCGCTCAAGCGGCTGGACGTCCTGCCGGATGTGCCCACCATGGCCGAATCCGGGCTGCCGGGCTTCGAGTCCTACAACTGGCAGGGCATCGTCGCACCGGCCGGCACGCCGGCTCCCATCATTGCCCGCTTGAACGCCGAGTTCAATAAGATCCTGAAAGATCCCGAGGTGGTGAAGGCAATTGCCGATACCGGCAGTCAGGCAGGCGGAGGAACGCCTGAAGAATTTGGCGCTTTCATCAAGTCCGAGACGGAAAAATGGGCCAAGGTCATCAAGGCGGGCAATATCTCGCTGCAATGAAGGATGGATGCGTCCCTGATTATATTGACCCATAGGCGGACTTCACTTTCCCATTTGCGCACCAACGGCCGGCGACCATTGCGCTCGCGATACAATGGCCGTTTCGCCCGGCGCGGGCCGCCCGTGGGCGGCCCCCAACCTTTTACCGCTGCCTATGCCCGTTCATACCCGCAATAGCTCGGAACTCGCCCTGTCCCTGGAAGACGTGGCGCTCGGTTATGGCGACTTCACGGTGCTGGACGGCATCTCCATGCAGGTGCACGCCGGGCAGGTCGTGGCGGTGATGGGCGGCTCCGGGTCCGGCAAGACGACGCTGCTGCGCGCGGCCACCGGCCAGATCGTCGCCCAGCGCGGCTCGGTCCAGGCCTTCGGCACCGATGTCGGCAGCGTCAGCCAGGACGGCCTGCAATCCCTGCGCAAGCGCATGGGCGTGCTGTTCCAGCAAGGGGCCCTGTTCACCGACCTCAACGTCTTCGAGAACGTCGCCTTCCCGCTGCGCGAGCACACCGCGCTGGACGAGGCGGAACTCACCGCGCGCGTGCTCGACAAGCTGGACGCGGTAGGCCTGCGCACCGCCGCCCACCTGCGGGTGGCCGAAATCTCCGGCGGCATGGCGCGCCGGGTGGCGCTGGCCCGCGCCGTGGTGCTGGAGCCCGAACTCATCCTGTACGACGAGCCGTTTGCCGGGCTGGATCCGATTTCCATGGGCATCACCGCGCGCCTGATCCGCAGCCTGGCCGACCGCCTCGGCTGCGCCACCGTGCTGATCACCCACGACGTGCAGGAATCCTTCGCGATCGCCGACCAGGTCTACCTGGTCGGGCAGGGCCGGCTGGCCGCGGCCGGCACGCCGCAGCAGCTCGCGGCCTCGCAAGACCCCTACGTCAAACAATTCCTGAACGGCGAGCCGGACGGGCCGGTGGCGTTCCAGTATCCGGAAACGCCGGCCTTCCGTGCCTGGCTCGCACAACAAGAAGGACGCAAGCCATGAGCGCGCACAAGGCGCTGAGCGGCCTGGGCGGCTGGGTGCGCGGCCAGATCGGCGGCATCGGCTATTTCACGCGGTTCCTGGGCGCGCTGCTGGCGCGCAGCGGCATCGCCGTGCGCCGCCCCGGCCTGGTGTCGCAGCAGGTTCACTTCATCGGCAACTATTCGCTGCTGATCATCGCGGTCTCGGGCCTGTTCGTGGGCTTCGTGCTGGGCCTGCAGGGCTACTACACCCTCAACCGCTACGGTTCCGAAGAGGCGCTGGGCCTGCTGGTGGCGCTGTCGCTGGTCCGCGAGCTGGGGCCGGTGGTCACGGCGCTGCTGTTCGCCGGCCGCGCCGGCACCTCGCTGACGGCCGAAATCGGCCTCATGAAGGCCGGCGAGCAACTCTCGGCCATGGAAGTCATGGCCGTGGACCCGATGCGCCGCGTGCTGGTGCCGCGCTTCTGGGGCGGCATCATCGCCATGCCGGTGCTGGCGGCGGTGTTTTCCATGGTCGGCATCCTGGGCGGCTGGATCGTCGGGGTGCTGATGATAGGCGTGGACGCCGGCGCCTTCTGGTCGCAGATGCAAAATGGCGTGGATGTGCTGGACGACGTGCTCAACGGCGTGATCAAGAGCCTCGTGTTCGGCGTGACCGTCACCCTGGTGGCGCTTTACGAAGGCTGGCAGGCCCGGCCGACGCCCGAAGGCGTGGGCCGCGCCACCACCCGCACGGTGGTGGTCGGCTCGCTGGCCGTCCTTGGACTGGACTTCATCCTCACCGCCCTGATGTTTGGCAATTGATACGGATTCATCATGTCACGAGAAAAAACCGATTTCTGGGTAGGGCTTTTCGTGCTGCTGGGCGCGGCCGCCTTGCTGTTCCTGGCGCTGCGCGCGGGCAACCTCAGCACCTTCTCCTTCGCGCCCACCTATCAGCTGACTGCCAATTTCGACAACATCGGCGGGCTGAAGGTGCGCGCGCCGGTCAAGAGCGCCGGCGTGGTGGTCGGACGGGTTTCCAGGATTGCCTTCGACGACAAAACCTTCCAGGCTGTTGTAACCTTTGACCTGGAAACCGCCTACCGATTCCCCACCGATTCGTCGGCCGCCATCCTGACCTCGGGCCTGCTGGGCGAGCAATATGTCGGCCTGGCGCCGGGCGGCGAGGAAGAGGATTTCGCCGAGGGCGGCAAGATCCGCTATACCCAGAGCGCCGTGGTATTGGAACAACTGATCAGCCAGTTCCTGTACGGTACCGCCGAGAAACAGGGCTCCAGCGCAGCGCCGGAAACGGGCGCGGAACCCAAACCTCAGCAATAATCGCTGACACAGACCCGCGGGCGCCGGCCTATCGCAGCCGGCGCCGCGCCCAGAACAACAACGGGCACCGTTGCGTTGCCCCCACAGGTTGACCTTGCCATGACGAAGCACTCTGCCGCTCGAATCGCCACCATCGCCGCCGCAGGCGTCCTGCTGGCCGGCTGCGCAGCGCCCAAGAACCCCGATCCGCGCGATCCCTGGGAAGGCTTCAACCGGGGCGTCTACAAGTTCAACGACACGGTCGACCGCGCGCTGTTCAAGCCGGTGGCCCAGGCCTATACCTTCGTCACCCCGCAGCCGGTGCGCAGCTGCGTGCACAATATGTTCAGCAACGTGGGCGACCTGTGGTCGGCCACCAACAGCTTCCTGCAAGGCCGCGGGCACGATTTCGTCAACACGATCGGCCGCTTCCTGTTCAATACCACCATGGGGATCGGCGGCTGCTTCGACGTCGCGTCGACCACCGGGGCGCGCAAGATCCCCAACGACTTCGGCGTGACGCTGGGCGTCTGGGGCTTCGGCCAGGGACCGTACCTGGTGCTGCCGATCTGGGGCGCCAGCAGTCTGCGCGACGGCGTCGGCCTGATCGGCGACTGGACCGGCAACCAGGGCGCGACCATCGGCGCGATCGACAACGTGCCGCTGCGCAACTCGCTGTGGGGCCTGGAGGCCGTCGACCTGCGCGCCAGCCTGCTCGATACCACCGACACCGTGGACCGCGTGGCGCTGGATCCCTACAGCTTCGTGCGCGACGCCTACCTGCAGCGCCGCGCCGCCATGGTGCGCGGCACCAAGACGGGCGACGACACGCTGCCCACCTATGAAGACGAGGGCGATGACGACGCGGCCCCCGCCGCGCCGGCCGCCCAGCCGGCCGCCCAGCCGCAGTAAGGCCGGCCACCGCCCGATTCGCAAGGAGATTTCATGCGTTTTTCCATCGTTTCGCTGCTGCATCGACTGTTCCTCGCCGGCGCCCTGGCCCTGGCCGCCGGCGCCCAGGCCGCGCCCGACCCCATGGGCCCGCCCGACAAGTTCGTGCTCGACGCGGCCACCCAGACCATCGACATCCTCAAGAGCGACCAGAACGTCAAGGCCGGCAACCTGGCGCACATCAACCAGGTCGTCGACGCGCATATCCTGCCGTTCGTGAATTTCCAGAAAACCACCCGCCTGGCGGCCGGCCGCTACTGGCGCCAGGCGACCGACACCCAGAAGGCCGAGCTGGCCAAGGCGTTTCGCGGCACCCTGGTGCGGACCTACAGCGGCGCGCTCACCAAGGTCGACAACGGCACCACCATCAAGCTGCTGCCGTTTCGCGGCGACCCCAACGCCGACGACGTCGTGGTCCGTTCGCTGATCAGCCAGAGCAACAGCCAGCCGGTACAGGTCGACTACCGCCTCGAGAAGACGCCGCAGGGCTGGCGCATCTACGACATGAACGTCGAGGGCATCTGGCTGATCGAGAACTATCGCAACCAGTTCGCCCAGCAGATCAACCAGAACGGGATCGACGGCCTGATCCAGGCGCTGAACCAGCGCAACCAGTAAGGCCGCGACGGCAAAACCCCGGCTGGCCGGGGACATTGCCCGGCAACGGCGAGGCCCCCTCTATAATGGGGAATTCGCTCTTTTTTCCGGGCACTTCCCGCTTTATGTCAGCCGTCAGCCTCGAACACGTCTCAAAAATCTACCAGCCGCGCCGGCGCGGCTGGAAGCAGCTTTTCGGCCAGCCGGCCGCCCCGGGCTTCCAGGCGCTCAACGATGTCAGCCTGCAGATCGAGCACGGCGAGTTCTTCGGCCTGCTCGGCCCCAACGGCGCCGGCAAGACCACCCTGATCTCGATCCTGGCCGGCCTGGCGCACGCCACCACCGGCCGCGCCAGCGTGTGCGGCTACGACGTCGTGGCCGACTACAAGACCGCCCGCCGGGCCCTGGGCGTGGTGCCGCAGGAGCTGGTCTACGACCCGTTCTTCACCGTGCGCGAGACGCTGCGTATCCAGTCCGGCTATTTCGGCCTGCGCCGCAACGACGACTGGATCGACGAAATCCTGTTCAACCTGGGCCTGGCCGACAAGGCCGATACCAACATGCGCGCGCTGTCGGGCGGCATGAAGCGCCGCGTGCTGGTGGCGCAGGCCCTGGTGCACCGCCCCCCGGTCATCGTGCTGGACGAGCCGACCGCCGGCGTGGACGTGGACCTGCGCCGCACCCTGTGGGAGTTCATTTCGCGCCTGAACAAGGCCGGCCACACCATCATGCTGACCACGCACTACCTCGAAGAGGCCGAAGCGCTCTGTACGCGCATCGCCATGCTCAAAGGGGGACGCATCGTCGCCCTGGACACCACGCAGGCGCTGCTGGCGCGGGTCGGCGGCGTGGATCTCGAAGACGCGTTCGTGCGCATCATGCACCAGGACGACCCGGCCGAGCCGCGCGCCCTGAACCCGGAAGAGGCCGCATCGTGAGCCAGTCCGATACCTCCGCCGCCAGCCGCCCCCTGGTACAGCCGCGCCTGGACGCCGGCTCGGGCTTTCCGACCCTGCTGCGCAAGGAGCTGCTGCGTTTCTGGAAAGTCAGCTTCCAGACCATCGCCGCGCCGGTCATTACCGCCTTGCTGTACCTGCTGGTGTTCGCCCATGTGCTGGAAGGACGCCTGGTGGTCTATGGCAGCGTGCCGTACACCGCGTTCCTGATCCCCGGCCTCATGATGATGAGCATGCTGCAGAACGCCTTCGCCAACCCGTCCTCGTCGCTGATCCAGAGCCGCGTCACCGGCAACCTGGTGTTCATGCTGCTGCCGCCGCTGTCTCACCGCGAGATTTTCGCCGCCTACGTGCTGGCGGCGGTGGTTCGCGGCATGGCGGTCGGGCTGTGCGTGTGGATCGTGGCGCTGTTCTTCATCCCGCTGCCGCCGCAGAACCTGGCCTGGGTGCTGCTGTTCGCGATGCTGGCCTGCGGCATCATGGGCGTGCTGGGCCTGATCGCCGGGCTGTGGTCCGAGAAATTCGACCAGCTCGCCGCCTTTCAGAACTTCCTGATCATGCCCGCCACCTTCCTGTCCGGCGTGTTCTATTCCATTCACACCCTGCCGCCGTTCTGGCAGGCGGTGTCGCACTGGAACCCCATTTTCTACACGATCGACGGCTTCCGTTACGGCTTCTTCTCGGTGTCCGATGTGTCGCCATGGCATAGCCTGGCGGTCGTGGCCGGCGTCTTCGTCGTGTTGTCGCTCTACGCGCTGCGCCTGCTGGGCAGCGGCTACAAACTCAGGAACTGATGTCCATGCTTCCCACCCCCGAGCAGGTCCGCCAGTACATTGCCGACGGACTCCCGTGCGAACACCTCGACGTGCAGGGCGACGGCTCGCACTTCGACGCGGTGATCGTCAGCGCCGCCTTCGAGGGCAAGCGCCTGATCGCGCGCCACCAGCTGGTCTACGCCGCGCTGGGCGATCGCATGAAGGCGGAGATCCATGCGCTGTCGATGCGCACGCTGACCCCCGCCGAGTACGCCAAGGCAGGAAGCTGATGGACAAACTGCGCATCACCGGCGGCTCGCCCCTGCGTGGGGAAGTCACCGTCTCGGGCGCCAAGAACGCGGCCCTGCCCATCCTGTGCGCCAGCCTGCTCACCGCCGAGCCGCTCGTGCTGGGCAATGTGCCGCAACTGAACGACACCTCGACCACGCTGCGCCTGCTGGGCCGCATGGGCGTGCGCGCCGAACGCGCCGGCGACGGCACCGTCACCCTGCAGGCCGACCAGGTCGACAACCTGGAAGCGCCGTACGAGCTGGTCAAGACCATGCGCGCCTCGATCCTGGTGCTGGGCCCGCTGCTGGCCCGCTTCGGCCAGGCCCGCGTCAGCCTGCCGGGCGGCTGCGCGATCGGCCAGCGGCCGGTCGACCAGCACATCAAGGGGCTGGCGGCGCTGGGCGCCGAGATCGAGATCGAGCACGGCTTCGTGGTGGCGCGCGCCACGCGCCTGAAGGGCGCCTCGATCCGCACCGACATGGTCACCGTCACCGGCACCGAGAACCTGCTGATGGCGGCGGTGCTGGCCGAAGGCCAGACCGTGCTGGAAAATGCCGCGCGCGAACCCGAAGTGGTCGACCTGGCCGAGCTGCTCATCAAGATGGGCGCGCGCATCCAGGGCCACGGCACCGACCGCATCGTCGTCGATGGCGTCGCGCGGCTGCACGGCGCGCGCCACGACGTCATTGCCGACCGCATCGAGGCCGGCACCTTCCTGTGCGCGGTAGGCGCGGCAGGCGGCGACATCACGCTGCGCGGCGCCGCGCCCGACACCATGGGCGCCACGCTGGACAAGCTGGTCGAGGCCGGCCTGACCATCGAAACCGGGCCGGACTGGATCCGCGGCGCCATGCACGGCCGCCCCCGCGCCGTCGGCGCGCGCACGCACGAGTATCCCGGTTTCGCCACCGACATGCAGGCCCAGCTGATGGCGCTGGACACGGTCGCCGACGGCACCGCCGTCATCGTCGAGAACATCTTCGAGAACCGCTACATGCATGTGCAGGAGCTGTGCCGCCTGGGCGCCGACATCGACATCGACGGCCATACCGCCGTCGTGCGCGGGGTCGCCCGGCTGTCCGGCGCCACCGTCATGGCCACCGACCTGCGCGCCTCGGCCAGCCTGGTGATCGCCGGCCTGGCCGCCGAGGGCGAGACCCTGGTCGACCGCATCTACCATCTCGATCGCGGTTACGATCGGATGGAAGTCAAACTGCGCGCCCTGGGCGCGAGCATTCAACGCGTAACTGGCAAGGAAACGGCATGAGCCCCGCCGCCGCCCCCCTGACGCTGGCCCTGTCCAAGGGCCGCATCTTCGAAGAAACCATGCCGCTGCTGGCCGAAGCCGGCATCGAGGTCCCCGAGAACCCGGAAAGCTCGCGCAAGCTGATCCTGCCGACCAGCGACCCGGGCCTGCGCCTGATCATCGTGCGTGCCTCCGACGTGCCTACGTACGTGCAGTATGGGGCGGCCGACCTGGGCATCGCCGGCAAGGACGTGCTGATCGAGCACGCCGCCCAGCAATCGGGGCGCCTGTACCAGCCCATCGACCTGAACATCGCCAAATGCCGCCTGTGCGTGGCGGTGCGCCAGGACTTCGACTACCAGGCGGCCGTGCACCAGGGCGCGCGCCTGCGCGTGGCCACCAAGTACGTGCAGTCGGCGCGCGAGCACTTCGCCGCCAAGGGCGTGCACGTCGACATCATCAAGCTGTATGGCTCGATGGAGCTGGCCCCGCTGGTCGGCCTGGCCGACGCCATCGTCGACCTGGTCTCGACCGGCGGCACGCTGCGCGCCAACGGCCTGGCGGCGGTCGAGGACGTCATGCCGATCTCCTCGCGCCTGATCGTCAACCAGGCCGCGCTCAAGACGCGCGGCGCGCGCCTGCAGCCGCTCATCGACGCCTTCCGGCGCGCCAGCGAACGCATCGCCTGAACCCCGCCGCCCGCGCCGGCGGGCGGCCTTCCTTGCAGTACCATGACGCCATGGCCTTGATCAATCGTCTCGACTCCCGCGATCCCGGGTTCAAAACCGCCCTGTCCCAATTGCTGGCCTTCGAGGCCGAGCAGGACGAATCCATCGACCAGGCCGCCGCCGGCATCCTGGCCGACGTGCGCCGCCGCGGCGACGCCGCGCTGCTCGAATACACCCAGCGCTTCGACCGCCTGGCCGTCGACGACGCCACGGCCCTGGAAATCCCCCAGGCCGATTGGCATGCGGCGCTGGATTCGCTGCCGGCCGCCCAGCGCCAGGCGCTGGAAGCCGCCGCCGCGCGCGTGCGCGCCTATCACGAGCGCCAGCGCGGCGAGACCTGGACCTACACCGAGGCCGACGGCACCATGCTGGGCCAGCAGATCACGGCGCTGGACCGCGTCGGCCTGTACGTGCCCGGCGGCAAGGCCGCCTATCCGTCGTCGGTGCTGATGAACGCCATTCCGGCCAAGGTTGCCGGCGTGCCCGAGCTGATCATGGTCACGCCCACGCCGGACGGCGTGCGCAACCCCATCGTGCTGGCCGCCGCCGCCATCGCCGGCGTCGACCGCGCCTTCGCCATCGGCGGCGCCCAGGCCGTCGGCGCGCTGGCCTACGGCACCGCCACGGTGCCGGCGGTCGACAAGATCGTCGGCCCGGGCAACGCCTATGTCGCCGCCGCCAAGCGGCGCGTCTTCGGCACCGTCGGCATCGACATGATCGCCGGCCCGAGCGAAATCCTGGTGATCTGCGACGGCAAGACGCCGGCCGACTGGATCGCCATGGACCTGTTCTCGCAGGCCGAGCACGACGAACTGGCCCAGTCCATCCTGCTCTGTCCCGACGCCGCCTTCCTGGCCGAGGTCGAGGCCGCCATCGAACGCCTGCTGCCGGGCATGCCGCGCGCCGACATCCTGCGCGTCAGCCTGGCCAACCGCGGCGCGCTCATCCTGGTGCGCGACCTCGAAGAGGCCTGCGCCATCGCCAACGACATCGCCCCCGAACACCTGGAGATCTCCACCGAGCAGCCGCAGCGCTGGACCGCCCTGATCCGCCACGCGGGCGCGATCTTCATGGGCCGCTACAGCTCGGAGGCGCTGGGCGACTACTGCGCCGGCCCCAACCACGTCCTGCCGACCTCGCGCACGGCGCGCTTCTCGTCGCCGCTGGGCGTGTACGACTTCCAGAAGCGCTCCAGCCTGATCCAGGTCTCGCGCGAGGGCGCCCAGACGCTGGGGCGCATCGCCGCCGAACTGGCCCTGGGCGAAGGCCTGCAGGCCCACGCCGCCAGCGCCCAGTACCGGCTCGACCAGCCATGACCGGCGTCGCGGCGCCCGAGCGCATCGCCCGCGCCGTGCGGGCCGACATCCGGGCGCTGACCGCTTATCCGGTGGCCGATGCCGCCGGCTGTATCAAGCTGGACGCGATGGAATGCCCGTACGAGCTGCCCGCCGAGGTGCGCGACGATATCGCCCGGGCCGCCCGCGAGACGCCGCTCAACCGCTATCCGGCCGCCGCCAACCCGGCGCTGCAGGCCCAGGTGCGCCAGGCGTTCGAGGTACCGGCCCAGGCAGGCCTGCTGTTCGGCAACGGCTCGGACGAACTCATCCACCTGATCATCCAGGCCTGTTGCGAGCCCGGCGACACGGTGCTGTCGCCCTGGCCTTCTTTCGTGTATTTCGACATGGCGGCGCGCCTGTCGCACGCCCGTTTCGTCGGCGTGCCGCTGACCGCCGGGCTGGAGCTGGACCTGCCGGCCACCCTGGCCGCCATCGAGGCGCACCAGCCCAAGGTCGTGTTCCTGGCGCTGCCCAACAATCCCACCGGCGGCCTGTGGCCCGACGCGGCGGTGCGCGCCATCCTGGACGCCGCCCCCGGCCTGGTGGTGCTGGACGAGGCCTACCAGCCGTTCGCGGGGCACACCTGGATGCCGCGCATCATGGACGAGCCCAACGCCGTCGTGATGCGCACCGTATCCAAGATCGGCCTGGCCGGCCTGCGTTTCGGCTACCTGGCCGGCCATCCGGCGTGGATCGCCGAATTCGACAAAGTGCGTCCCCCCTACAACATGGACGTGCTCAGCCAGGCGGTGCTGGCGGCAGTATTGCGCCACAAGCCGGTACTCGACGCGCAGGCCGACCGCCTGCGCGCCGACCGCCAGCCGCTGGCCGACGGCCTGGCCGCATTGCCCGGCGTCACCGTGTTTCCGAGCGCCGGCAACTTCGTACTTGCGCGCTTTTGCGGCAAGCTGGACGGCAACGCCGTGCATCTTGCGCTGAAAACGCGCAAAATACTGGTTAGAAACTTCTCGAATGCTCACCCGCTGCTGGCCGACTGCCTGCGTATCTCCGTAGGCACGCCTACCGAGAACGCGGCGGTCCTGTCAGCGCTGCAAGACATCCTGAGTGCTTAACATGCGTACCGCTGAAATTACCCGCAACACCAATGAAACGCGCATCCGCGTGGCCGTCAACCTGGATGGCACCGGCAAGCAGACCATCGACACCGGCGTGCCGTTCCTGGACCACATGCTGGACCAGATCGCCCGCCATGGCCTGATCGACCTGGACATCAAGGCCGACGGCGACCTGCACATCGACGCCCACCACACGGTCGAGGACGTCGGCATCACGCTGGGCATGGCCATCGCCAAGGCGGTCGGCAGCAAGGCCGGCCTGCGCCGCTACGGCCACGCCTACGTGCCGCTGGACGAGGCGCTGTCGCGCGTGGTGATCGATTTCTCGGGCCGTCCGGGCCTCGAGTACCACATCGACTTCACGCGCGCGCGCATCGGCGACTTCGATGTGGACCTGACCCGGGAGTTCTTCCAGGGCCTGGTCAATCACGCCCTGATGACCCTGCACATCGACAACCTGCGCGGCTTCAACGCCCACCACCAATGCGAAACGGTGTTCAAGGCCTTCGGCCGCGCGCTGCGCATGGCCCTGGAGGTCGATCCCCGCATGGGCGATGCCGTGCCGTCCACCAAGGGCGTGCTGTAACGCCCCGTACCCGCACCAGGCAGACACACTCGTGAGCACCATTGCCATTGTCGATTACGGAATGGGCAACTTCCATTCCGTCGCCCGCGCGCTGCAACATGCCGCGCCCGACGCCGACATCCGGATCTGTAACCGCCCCGAGCAGATCGACGCGGCCGACCGCGTCGTCTTCCCCGGCCAGGGCGCCATGCCCGACTGCATGCGCACGCTGAACGAATCCGGCCTGCGCGCCGCGGTCGAGCGCGCCGCCGCCAGCAAGCCGCTGATGGGCGTGTGCGTGGGCGAGCAGATGCTGTTCGAGCGCAGCGAGGAAGGCGATACGCCGTGCCTGGGCATCTTCCCGGGCGAGGTGCGCCGCTTCGCCGGCCCGCAGTTCGCCGACCCGGTCGCCGCCGACCAGGCCGCCGCGGCGCCCCCCGCTGCCGCGCGGGAACGCCTGAAAGTCCCGCACATGGGCTGGAACCAAGTGCGGCAAACGCGCTCCCATGCATTGTGGGAGGGCATCCCGGACGGCACGCATTTCTATTTCGTGCACAGTTATTATGCGGCTCCATCCGATCCGGCCCTGACCACCGGCGTCACCGATTACGGGGTCGCCTTTACCTGCGCCGTGGCGGCCGCTAACATTTTCGCGGTGCAGTTCCACCCCGAGAAGAGCGCCGAGCACGGTTTGCGCCTGTACCGCAATTTTGTAGACTGGCAACCGTAAACGCCTGTCGCGACGGCCTTGGGCCGATATTTCCAACGACTTTTTCAACGCTCGCTATCCACCATGCTGCTGATCCCCGCCATCGATCTCAAAGACGGGCGCTGTGTGCGCCTGCGCCAGGGTGACCTGGACGATGCTACGGTGTTCTCCGAAGACCCCGCCGCCATGGCAAGCCACTGGCTCGACCTGGGCGCCCGCCGGCTGCACCTGGTCGACCTGAACGGCGCCGTCGCGGGCAAGCCCAAGAACGAAGCGCCGATCAAGGCCATCCTGCAGGCCGTCGGCGACGACATCCCGGTGCAGATCGGCGGTGGCATCCGCGACCTGGACACCATCGAGCGCTACCTGGACGCCGGCATCTCGTACGTGATCATCGGCACGGCCGCGGTCAAGAACCCGGGGTTCCTGCAGGACGCCTGCGGCGCGTTTCCCGGCCAGATCATCGTCGGCCTGGACGCCCGCGACGGCAAGGTCGCCACCGACGGCTGGAGCAAGCTGACGCGCCACGACGTGCTCGACCTGGCCAAGAAGTTCGAGGACTATGGCTGTGAAGCCATCATCTACACCGACATCGGCCGCGACGGCATGCTCTCGGGCGTGAACGTCGACGCCACGGTG
Organism: Bordetella bronchiseptica; assembly: GCF_900636925.1. NCBI lineage: Bacteria > Pseudomonadati > Pseudomonadota > Betaproteobacteria > Burkholderiales > Alcaligenaceae > Bordetella > Bordetella bronchiseptica. Next base: position 138,537 of record NZ_LR134326.1, on the reverse strand, counting down.
CGGCTGGCGCAGCACGTGCGCATCCCGGTGTTCGCCTCCGGCGGCATTGCCGGCCTGTCCGATATCGAAGCCCTGTGCGCGGTCGAGGACGACGGCGTGGAAGGCGCCATCCTGGGCCGCAGCATCTACGAAGGCGCGCTCGACTTCCAGGCTGCCCAGGCCCGCGCCGACGAACTCGCCAAATGAATGCCAGCCGCATTGCCGCCGCCGGCGCCAGCACGCTGACGCGCCGCATCATCCCCTGCCTCGACGTGACCGCCGGCCGCGTCGTCAAGGGCGTGAACTTCGTCAACCTCACCGATGCGGGCGATCCGGTCGAGATCGCGCGCCGCTACAACGAGCAGGGCGCCGACGAGCTCACCTTCCTCGACATCACCGCCACCAGCGACGGGCGCGACCTCATCCTGCCCATCATCGAGCAGGTGGCCTCGCAGGTCTTCATTCCCCTGACGGTGGGCGGCGGCGTGCGCCAGGTCTCCGATGTACAGCGCCTGCTCAATGCCGGCGCCGACAAGATCAGCATCAACAGCGCGGCGGTCGCCAACCCCGAGCTGGTGCGCGCGGCGGCCGACTACCATGGCTCGCAATGCATCGTGGTCGCCATCGACGCGCGCCGCAGCTCGGCCGAGGGCGAACCGGCCCGCTGGGAAGTCTTCACGCACGGCGGCCGCAAGGCCACCGGGCTGGACGCCGTGGCCTGGGCGCGCCGCATGGCCGCCTATGGCGCCGGCGAAATCCTGCTGACCAGCATGGACCGCGACGGCACCAAATCGGGCTTCGACCTGGAGCTCACCCGCGCCGTCTCCGATGCCGTACCCGTGCCCGTCATCGCCTCGGGCGGCGTGGGCAACCTGCAGCACCTGGCCGATGGCGTGACCACCGGCCGCGCCAGCGCCGTGCTGGCCGCCAGCATCTTCCACTTCGGCCAACACACCGTGCGCGAGTGCAAGCAGTACATGGCCGAGCGCGGCATTGCCGTGAGACTGACATGAATACCGAACCCACCTGGATGGCCGAGGTCGTCTTCGACGAGAACGGCCTGATCCCGGCCATCGCCCAGGATGCCGAAACCGGCCAGATCCTGATGGTCGCCTGGATGAACCGCGAAGCGCTGGCCGAGACGGCCGCCACCGGGCGCGCCGTGTACTGGTCGCGCTCGCGCCAGCGCCTGTGGCGCAAGGGCGAAGAGTCCGGCCATGCCCAGGACGTGCACGAACTGCGGCTGGACTGCGACGGCGACGTCATCCTGCTGAAGGTTCACCAGAACGGCGGCATCGCCTGCCACACCGGGCGCGCCAGCTGCTTCTACCGCCGCCTCGAAGGGACCGCCAGCCAGGCCGAGTGGATCACCATCGACCCGGTGCTGAAAGACCCGGAGCTGATCTACAAATGACCACCCCGACCGCCGGCGACGACATCCTGTCGCGCATCGCCGATACCCTGGCCACGCGCCGCCCCGAGGCCGGCGGCGATCCGCAGTCGTCCTACGTCGCGAAGCTGCTGTCCAAGGCGCCCGACGCCTTCCTGAAGAAGATCGGCGAAGAAGCCACCGAGCTGGTCATGGCGGCCAAGGACGGCCAGCCCGACCGCATCATTAGTGAAACCGCTGATCTCTGGTTCCACTGTCTGGTAGCCTTGACCCATTACAATCTGCGACCCGAGGACGTACTGGCCGAGCTGGCGCGCCGCGAGGGATTGTCCGGCCTCGAGGAAAAGGCCCGGCGGCCGCGAGACTGAGCACGGAACCTGACATGAGCGACAACTGTATCTTCTGCAAGATCGCCCGCGGCGAAATCCCGGCCAAGAAAGTGTTCGAGGATGACGAATTCGTCGCCTTCCACGACATCAACCCGGCCGCGCCGGTGCACCTGCTGCTGATCCCGCGCCGCCACGTCGTGTCGCTGCAGGACATCGCCGAGGGCGACGCCGGCTGGTTGGGTAGAATGACTGTACTGGCGTCGCGCCTGGCGGCCGGCAACGGCTGCAACCCCGGCCCCGACGGGGGCTTTCGCCTGATGGCCAATTCCGGGGCCGAAGGCGGCCAGGAAGTACCGCATCTGCATTTCCATATTCTGGGTGGTCCGCGTCCCTGGAAAGGCCGCGTGGCTCCCGCCGCATAATTTCGGAGAACCGTCATGGGTAGCTTCAGTATCTGGCATTGGTTGATTGTCCTGGTCATCATCGCGCTGGTGTTCGGCACCAAGAAACTGCGCAACGTCGGCTCGGACCTGGGAAGCGCCGTCAAGGGCTTCAAGGAAGGCATGAAGGACGCCAGCGCCGACAAGCCGGCCGATCAGGTCACGCAGCAACGCGTGTCCGACGACACCATCGACGTGCAGGCCAAAGAGAAAAGCAACTCCTAGTCCCGGCCCGGGACCGGCCCATGACGGCGCCGGTCCTTTCCTATCGTTCCAGTTCTTACAAGCGGCAGCCGCATGTTTGATGTCAGCTTCACAGAGCTGATGGTGATCGGCGTCATTGCGCTGGTCGTCATCGGCCCCGAACGCCTGCCCAAGGTAGCGCGCACCATCGGCCATCTCCTGGGCCGGGCGCAGCGCTATGTCAATGACGTGAAGTCCGATATCCGGCGCGAGATCGAACTCGACGAACTGCGCAAGTTCAAGGACGAAATGGACGAGACCGCGCGGTCGATGCAGACTTCCTTGCGCGAGACCGAGGATACGCTGCGCGACAGCACCCAGGCGCTGCGCGCGGAGCTCGACGACACCGCCCGCGACGCCTCCAAGGCCGTCAACGGCGCCGACGCCCCGGCCGAACCCGCGCCCGCCGTCGCCAGCGACACCGACACCGACACGCGCAGCATCGCGCCTCCCGCGGCGGCCACGCCCGCCGACAAGACCCCGCCTACCGGTAGCGCAACGTGAGCCAGGACGCCTCCAACGACAATCCCGACCAGCAGCAGGACAGCTTCATCTCGCACCTGGTCGAACTGCGCAGCCGCCTGCTCAAGGCCGCCGGCGCCGTGGTCGCCGTATTCATCGTGCTGTTCCTGTATCCCGGCGCCTCGGCCATCTACGACGTGCTGGCCCAGCCCATGCTGGCTTCGCTGCCCGAAGGCACCCGCATGATCGCCACCGGCGTCATCACGCCGTTCATGGTGCCCGTCAAGGTCACCATGATGGCCGCCTTCGTGGTGGCCCTGCCGGTGGTGCTGTACCAGGCCTGGGCCTTCGTCGCCCCCGGCCTGTACAAGCACGAGAAGCGCCTGGCGCTGCCGCTGATCCTCTCCAGCACGCTGCTGTTCATCATCGGCATGGCGTTCTGCTATTTCTTCGTGTTCCGCACGGTCTTTCACTTCATCGCCACGTTCGCGCCGCAGTCGATCACGCCGGCGCCCGACATCGAGGCCTATCTCAGCTTCGTCATGACGATGTTCATGGCCTTCGGCATCACGTTCGAGGTTCCGGTGGCCGTGGTGCTGCTGGTCAAGACCGGCATCGTCGAAGTGGCCAAGCTGCGCGCCGCGCGCGGCTACGTCGTGGTGGGCGCCTTCGTCATCGCGGCCGTGGTCACCCCGCCCGACGTGGTCAGCCAGTTCATGCTGGCCGTGCCGCTGTGCCTGCTGTACGAGGTAGGCCTGCTGTGCGCGCGCCTGGTCACGCCCAGACGCCGCGGCGAGGAAGAATCCGAAGACGACCAGGCCCTGACCGAGCGGCACTGAGACGGACCGGCCGCGCTCGTGAAAAAGTAGACGGTTTCACGCTTGCCGCGGCCGCCCGGCATGCCTACATTGCCGGCATGAGCCAAGCAGACCGTCTGCGCGCCTTGATGCGATGGCGCGGAATTTCCAGCCAGAACCAATTGGCGCGCATTTCCGGCGTGCCGCAATCCACCATTCACCGCATCCTGGCCCGCGGCGACGCCTATGCGCCCACCCGCGCCACGCTGGAGCGGCTGGCGCGCGCGCTGCACACCACCGTACCCTGGCTCAGCGACGGCATGCTCGGCACCAGCGCCGCGCCCGCGCCCGCGCCGGCCGCCCCCGACGGCAGCCTGGCCGAACTGCAATCGCTGTGGGCGCGGCTGCCGCGTCCCGCGCGCCGCCATGTGCTGGCCGTCGTGCGGCTGGCGGCGGCCGGCACGGACCGCGGCTAGCCGGCCCGGCTCAGCGTGGCCGGCTGGGACGCACGCCTACCGTCACCTTCAGCTCCACCGGCTTGCCGGCGCGCAGCACGCTGGCCACCGCCTGCTGGCCGGGCTGCAGCGACGCAATCTGGCCCAGCAGGCCACGCGTGTCGATCACCGGCGCGCCGTTGAGCGCCTGCACGATGTCGCCCACCCGCATGCCGGCCTTGCCCGCCGGCCCGTCGCGCATGACGCCCGCGATAATCACGCCGCGCGCCTCGCGCGGCAGCTGGAAGGCCCGCGCCAGTTCGGGCGTCATGTCCTGCGGCTCGATGCCGAACCAGCCGCGCCGCACGGCGCCCGTGCGCACGATGTCTTCCATCACGCGGCGCGCGCTGTCGACCGGGATGGCGAAGCCTATGCCCAGCGAGCCGCCGGTCTCGGAGTAAATGGCCGTATTGATGCCGACCAGGTCGCCATGGGCGTCGATCAGCGCGCCGCCCGAATTGCCGGGATTGATCGCCGCGTCGGTCTGGATGAAATTCTCATAGGTATTGATACCCAGGCCATTGCGCCCCAGCGCCGACACGATGCCCTGCGTAGTGGTCTGGCCCACGCCGAAGGGGTTGCCGATGGCCAGCACCACGTCGCCCACCCGCGGCGCGCGCTTGTCGGCGAAGGTCGCGACCGGCAGCTCGCCCAGCTTGCCCGCCAGCTTGAGCACCGCCAGGTCGGTCTCCGGATCCGCGCCCACCACCTTGGCCGCCGCCTGGCGCCCGTCGGCCAGGGCCACCTCGATGGCGTCGGCGGCTTCGACGACGTGATAGTTGGTCAGCACATAGCCCTCGGCGCTGACGATCACCCCCGAGCCCAGGCTGGTGGACGCCTCGCGGCGGCTCAGGCCGGGCACCTGGCCGAACAGCTGGCGCAGCACGGGATCGTCGGGCAGCGGCACCAGCGGCACGTTGACATGCTTGGTGGTGTATACGTTGACCACCGCCGGCGCGGCGCGCGCCACCGCGTCGGCATACGACGCCCCTGCCTGGCCGGACGCGGCCGCCGCGGGCGCGCGCGTGGCCGGCGCCGGACCCGACAGCCGCAGCCAATCGGGGCGCAGGGTGGTGACGACGAATAAAATGGCCAGACTGACTGTCACGGCCTGAGCAAATATCAGCCAAAGACGGCGCATGATTTTCGATAGGGCGAGTAATGAAAACGATCCATATCCGCGAGCTGGCCGACTGGCTGGACGGCGCGCTGCAAGCGGCGCGATTCAAGGACTATTGTCCCAACGGGCTGCAGGTCGAAGGCAAGGCCGAGATCGCGCACATTATCACCGGCGTGACGGCCTCCGAGGCGCTTTTGCGCGCGGCGATCGAGCGCGGCGCCGACGCGGTGCTGGTGCACCACGGCTGGTTCTGGCGCAACGAGGACCGCCGCGTGCTCGGCCCGCGCCGCACCCGCCTGGCGCTGGCGCTGGGCCACGAACTGAACCTGCTGGCCTATCACCTGCCGCTGGATGCCCACCCGCAATGGGGCAACAACGCCCAGCTGGCGCGCGTGCTGGGCCTGCAGGCCGAAACCGGCCCGGACGGCGCGCCGCGCACCTGTGGCGCCGACAACCTGGTGTGGCTGGGCAGCGCGCCCGGCGTGCAGACCGTGGCGCAACTGCAGCAGCGCGTGGCCGAGCGGCTGGGCCGCACGCCGCTGGTGGTGGGCGAGCCGGACCGCCCGGTACGGCGGGTGGCCTGGTGCACCGGCGGCGCGCAGGGCATGCTGGCCGATGCCGTGGACGCCGGCGCCGATGCGTACATCACCGGCGAGGCGTCCGAATCCACCGTGCACCTGGCGCGCGAGACGGGCGTGGCGTTCGTGGGAGCAGGGCACCACGCCACCGAACGCTATGGCGTGCAAGCGCTGGGCGAAGCCGTGGCGCGACAGTTCGGCATCCGGGTCGAATTCATCGATATCGACAACCCGGTCTGAATGGCCGTCCCGCCGCGCATGCCGTCACGACCCCTGCTTGTCCTTGAGCAGGTCGCGGATCTCACGCAGCACGGTGACATCTTCCGGCGGCGCGGCGGGCGCTTCCGGCGCGGCCTCTTCCTTGCGGCGGGCGGAATAGATGGCCTTGACCATCCAGAAGATCACGAACGCCAGCAGGACGAAGTTGATGATGATGGTAATGAAGTTGCCCCAGGCCAGGACGTTGGCGCCGGCCTTGGTCAGGTCGGCGTACGTCATCGGGCCGGTATAGCCGTCGGGCATCGACAGCACCAGGAATTTGTTGGAGAAATCGACCGAGCCACCCAGGATGAAGTTGACCAGGGGCATCACCACATCCTTGACCAGCGAGTCGACAATCTTGCCGAACGCCGCGCCGATGATCACACCGACGGCCAGATCGATCGCATTGCCCTTGACCGCGAAATCGCGAAATTCTTTGATAAAACCCGTGGCTTTGCTCATGCGTACTCCTTAAGTAACATGCCCGGCATTAGGCAGGCGCTATAATACGCGGTTGCTATGTTGTTACATGTTCCCACAAAACCGGATGCTGCAAGCCCGATCCTACATGTAGAAAGGGCGCATCAACAAGGATAGGAAGATGAGTCAGGATACGCTGGTGCACGATGATGATGGCGCAGTTGACCCCAACCTGCCACCTGACCCATCGCGCCGTTTCTGGGTAACAACGGCCTGTGCCGTGGGCGGCGTTGCCGGCGTCGCGACCGCAGTGCCGTTCGTGAGTACCTTTGCACCGTCCGAGAAGGCCCGCGCCGCAGGCGCGCCGGTCGAAGTCGACGTGGGCGACCTGGCGCCGGGCCAGATGCGCACCGTCGAGTGGCGCGGCAAGCCGGTCTGGATCATTCGCCGGACCGATGACCAGCTCAAGGGCATCAAGTCGCAGGACGGCCTGATGGCCGACCCCAATTCCGAGCGTCCCGGCTTCACGCCGGCCTACGCCAAGAACGAGTACCGCTCGCGCAAACCCGAGCTCTTTGTCTGTGTCGGCATCTGCACGCACCTGGGCTGTTCGCCCACGGCGCATTTCGAAACGGGTGGCGGGGCAGGCATGCCCGGCAACTGGCAAGGCGGCTTCCTGTGCCCCTGCCACGGTTCCACGTTCGACATGGCCGGCCGCGTCTACAAGGACAAGCCCGCGCCGGACAATCTGGAAGTTCCGCCGTACCAGTACCTGAGCGACACCCGCATCATTGTCGGTGTCGACGAAGACAACAAGGCCTGACGCCCGCGTCGCCTTATCCTGACCTACGCAGAATACGCCACGTATAAAGAGAAGGAGCCGTTTCATGGCTGGCGAGAAAACCGTCGAGACGACAGGCTTGTTGGGCTGGCTGGACCAGCGCTTCCCGGTGACCTCCACCTGGAAGGCGCATCTGTCCGAGTACTACGCCCCGAAGAATTTCAATTTCTGGTATTTCTTTGGCTCCCTGGCACTGCTGGTGCTGGTGATCCAGATCGTGACCGGCATTTTCCTGGTCATGCATTACAAGCCCGATGCCGAACGCGCGTTCCAGTCGGTTGAATACATCATGCGCGAAGTCCCGTGGGGCTGGCTGGTGCGCTACATGCACTCCACCGGCGCCTCGATGTTCTTCGTGGTGGTCTACCTGCACATGCTGCGCGGCCTGTTCTACGGCTCGTACCGCAAGCCGCGCGAGCTGGTGTGGATCTTCGGCGTGGCCATCTTCCTCTGTCTGATGGGCGAGGCCTTCTTCGGCTATCTGCTGCCCTGGGGCCAGATGTCGTACTGGGGCGCCCAGGTGATCGTGAACCTGTTCTCGGCCATCCCGTTCATCGGCCCGGAACTGTCGATCTGGATCCGCGGCGACTACGTCGTGTCCGACGCCACCCTGAACCGCTTCTTCTCGTTCCACGTCATCGCCATCCCGCTGGTGCTGATCGGCCTGGTGGCCGCCCACCTGGTGGCGCTGCACGAGGTCGGCTCGAACAACCCCGACGGCGTCGAGATCAAGAAGGGCCCCAAGGACAAGTACGGCCGCCCCAAGGACGGCATCCCGTTCCACCCGTTCTACACGGTGCACGACATCATGGGCGTGGCGGGCTTCCTGATCATCTTCGCGGCCATCGTGTTCTTCGGCCCCGAGATGGGCGGGTACTTCCTGGAATACAACAACTTCCTCCCGGCCGATCCGCTCAAGACGCCGCCGCACATCGCCCCGGTGTGGTATTTCACGCCGTTCTACTCGATGCTGCGCGCCACCACCGACGTGTTCACCTGGGTGCTGGCCGGCGCGGCCATCCTGGGCGCCATCGCGCTGCTGCTGCGCGCCAAGGGCGCCATGCGCATCGTGGCGCCGGTCATCCTGGTGGTGGTCGCGGTCCTGCTGCGCACCATCGACGCCAAGTTCTGGGGCGTGGTGGCCATGGGCGGCGCGGTCGTGATCCTGTTCTTCCTGCCCTGGCTGGACCACTCCCCGGTCAAGTCGATCCGCTACCGGCCGACCTGGCACAAGTGGCTGTACGGCATTTTCATCGTCAACTTCCTGGTGTTGGGCTATCTGGGTACGCAACCGCCTAGCGATGCGTTCAACCTGACCTCGCAGATCGGCACGCTGATCTATCTGGGCTTCTTCTTCCTCATGCCCGTCTGGAGCCGGCTTGGCACGTTCAAGCCCGTCCCCGACCGCGTGACGTTCCATGCCCACTGAGCCAACTATCCATAACGGAATGACCATGATCAAAAAGCTGATTGGTGCCGTCGCGTTGATGCTCACGTGCACCGCCACCCTGGCTGCCGAAGGCGGCTTCCCCCTGGAGAAGGCGCCCGATCGCATCAACGACGTCGCCTCGCTGCAAAACGGCGCCAAGCTGTTCGTCAACTACTGCCTGAACTGCCACAGCGCGCAGTCGATGCGGTACAACAAGCTGCAGGACATCGGCCTGACCGACCAGCAGATCCAGGACAGCCTGCTGTTCACCGGCGACAAGGTCGGCGACCTGATGAAGATCGCCATGACGCCGCAGGACGCCAAGAAGTGGTTCGGCACCACGCCGCCCGACCTCTCGGTGATCGCGCGCGCCAAGTCGGTCAACGCCGGCCCCAGCGGCGCCGACTACCTGTACACCTACCTGCGTACGTTCTACCGCGACACCTCCAAGGCCACCGGCTGGAACAACCTGGCGTTCCCCAACGTGGGCATGCCGCATGCGCTCTGGGATCGCCAGGGCCCGCGCGAGCTGACCACGGTTGCCGTGCACCAGGTCGAAGCCGCCGACGGCACCAGGAACTGGGAGCGCGTCACCACGGTTTATGATGCGCAGGGCTACGCAACCGCCAAGACCGAACCCCTGGCCGATTACCGCGGCCACGGCTCGCTGGAGACCCGATTCAAAGCTGTCAATCCGGCCCAATCCGCCGCCTACGACCAGGACGTGGCCGACCTGACCGCGTTCATGTCCTGGATGGCCGAACCGGTCCAGCTGTACCGCAAGCAGCTTGGCGTCTGGGTTCTGCTGTTCCTGGGCTTGTTCCTGGTGGTGGCCTGGCGCCTTAACGCCGCTTACTGGAAACACGTGCGCTAACCCGCATTGCCCCGCCAGGTCCGAACCCGCGCTGAGTTTCCCGGTAAGGTTCGGCATGTACCGATAGGGCTGTACGCCTATCCCGCCTGGCAATCGGGGCCAGCGCCTGCTAATTTGGCGGCGCTGGCCTTTCGCTTTTCATACAAGGACTTATCGCCATGATGGTGCTCTATTCCGGAACCACCTGCCCGTTCTCGCAACGCTGCCGTTTCGTGCTGTTCGAGAAGGGAATGGATTTCGAAATCCGCGACATCGACCTGTACAACAAACCCGAAGACATTTCGGTCATGAACCCGTACGGTCAAGTGCCCATTCTGGTCGAACGCGACCTGGTGCTGTACGAGTCCAACATCATCAACGAGTACATCGACGAGCGCTTCCCGCACCCGCAGCTGATGCCGGCCGACCCGGTCATGCGCGCGCGCACCCGCCTGTTCCTGTACAACTTCGAGAAAGAGTTGTTCGTGCACGTCTGCGCCCTGGAAGACCGCAGCGCCAAGCCGGACGACAAGAAGATGGTGCAGGCCCGCCAGAGCATCCGCGACCGTCTCGCGCAGCTGGCCCCGATGCTGCTGAAGAACAAGTACATGCTGGGCGATGAATTCTCGATGCTCGACGTGGCCGTGGCCCCGCTGCTGTGGCGCCTGGACCACTACGGCATCGAACTGCCCAAGAACGCCGCGCCCCTGCAGAAGTACGCCGAACGCATCTTCTCGCGCCCGGCCTATATCGAAGCGCTGACGCCTTCCGAAAAAGTCATGCGCCGCTAAAGGAAGTCCATGGGCGAAACTTCGACCAAACCGTACCTGATCCGCGCACTGCACGAGTGGTGCACGGACAACGGCTACACGCCGTACATCACCGTGCAGGTCGACGAGCACACCATGGTGCCCGTCGCCCATGTGCGCGATGGACAGATCACCCTGAACGTCGGCACGCTGGCCACCAACAAGCTGTCGCTGGGCAACGAATTCATCGAATTCCAGGCCCGCTTCAGCGGCGTCACCGAGAACGTCTACGTGCCGGTGGGCGCCGTCAGCGCCATCTACGCGCGCGAAACCGGCGCCGGCATGGGCTTCGAGGTGCAAGCCTACGAAGCGCCCGAGCACGCGGACGCCGCCCCCCCGCCGCCCGAGTCGGCCGAGGCCGGCGATGCCGCCGCCTCGCCGGCTGGCGACGATGGCGACGGCGACGAACCCAAGCGGCCGCATCTGACCATCGTCAAGTAGCCTGTCCGAAAGACTGCGGCGCGAAGTTTCACTACAATGCAGTCCCTCGCAAGCGGCCATGCGCCGCTTGCGTCCATGCCGGTGTAGCTCAGTTGGTAGAGCAGCTCACTTGTAATGAGAAGGTCGAGGGTTCGATTCCTTTCACCGGCACCACCACCGGCCATCCGGCCAGCATCCCTGCGGAAACGCCCAGAATCGCGGGCTTTACGCCTGCGCCGGACGCATCGCGCCGCACTGCCAGCAAGTCGTGAATTGCGGCTCCAGCCATTCGCCGCAGCCGTCGCAATGCCAGGACGCGCGCATGCCCGCCTCGGCCGGCCCCTCGATGAGGCGCATCGCGACTTCCCTGTCGCGCTCGTCTTCCAGCCACAGGTCCGGGCCGCACTGGTCCACCGGGATCTCTCCCGCCCCCCCTTGCAGGTACAGGCCGGTCAGGCGGCAGGCAATGCCCGCCTGCCGCAACAGGTTGACCCAATGCTGCCCCAGCATGAGGTCGGGCGCGCGCATCAATCGCATCATGGGTGCCACCTCTACGAAAGCGAAGACGGCACCATCATATCGCCTTGCGCCGCTGTCAGTTCGCGCCCATGTTGCGCGACTGGATGAAGGCGGATTCCTTGCTGAACTGCGCGGCGAGAAAATCCTTGAATGCCTGCGGCGATTCCTGCGGCGCCGCGTGGATGTACGCTTCCTCGAAACGGCGCCGCAGCCCCGGATCCTGCAGGCTTTCGCCGATTTTCCGCGACAGCACCGCCAGGCGGTCGGCGGGCAGTCCGGCCGGGGCCACCAGGCCATACCAGGATGTCGTGCTCAGGTCGGGCAGGCCCAGCTCGTCGAACGTCGGCGTGTCGGGCAGCCGCGACAGCCGGCTCGGCCACGCCACCGCCAGCGCCGTCAGCTTGCCGGCGGCGATATGCGGGCCCAGCAGGGGATAGATGTCCATCATCATGTCCAGCGAACCGCCCAGCAGGTCGGAGGCGGCCGGCCCCGAGCCGCGGTACGGCACGTGCGCGATCCGGCTGCCCAGTTCCTGGTTGAGGTGTTCGAGCATGACGTGGCCGAACGAGCAGGGCCCGGCGGTGCCCAGGTTGTACTGCTCGGAATCTTTCTTGAGCCGTTCGCGGAATGCGGCGAAGTCGGGGGTGCCGAAGCCTTGCCGCACCACCAGGATGTTCGGCATGCTGCCCAGCAACGCAACCGGCGTGAAGCTGCGCAGCGGATCGTACCGGAGATGCTTGTTGCACGACGGATTGACCACGTGGGTCGAGATGGTCGCCAACCCGATGGTGTAGCCGTCGGGCGCGGCCTTGGCGATCGCTTCGGAGCCGATCGCGCCGCCGGCCCCGCCCTTGTTCTCCACGATGACGGTCTGGCCGATCTTCGCGCTCAGCGTCTCGGCGACGATGCGCCCGAGGATGTCGGTCGGTCCGCCCACTTCGAAGGGCACGATCAGCGTGATCGGCCGTTGCGGATAGTCGACGGCCTGGCCCCGCGCGGCTGGCGCGGCCAGCAGCGCGGCCGTGGCCGAAAGCAATAACAGCCTGCCCAGTTTTTTCATGTGTTTCCCCTTGCCTGGTTTGATCGGAATGGCGGCTCAGGCGTCGATCGGCAATTGCGCCTGCATCCAGGCGACGACTTGCGGCACGTACACCTGCTGGCTCGGATGAGCCGGGTCGATCCAGTCGAGATGGCCGGCATCCTCGACGGCGATGAGCTGCTTCGGTTGCGCGGCGCGCTCGTACATGTCGGCCGCATGCTCGAACGGAAATTCATGGTCGTCGCGGGCGTGCACGATAAGCAGCGGGCGTGGCGCGATGCGGTCCACGACGGCGTCGGGCGCGAAATCGTACAGCGCTTCCATGGACTCCAGCGTGATCTCGTCCGGGATGCCCAGCTTGGCCGGGTCGGCGGCGCGCTCGGGGCCGACCGCCGCAACCAGGCTGTCTATCCAGTTCTGGCGCTCGTGCCGCTCGGCGCGCTGCGCATCGGGGCGGCCGAGGATCTCGGTGCGCGGCAGCCGCGCGGACCGGCCCGTCAACACGCGCTCGCGCCGGTCGGCGGCGATCTGCTCCTGGCGCGCGGCCCAGGCTGCGTCGCTCATGCCGACCCGGCCGTAGCGCCCTCCATTGGCCACGCCGCTGGCGCAGACCACCGCCTTGATGCGGGCGTCGTGCGCCGCCGCGCTGACGGCCACGCCGCCGCCCAGCCCCCAGCCCAGCGCGCCGATACGCGCGGGATCGACCTCGGGCTGGCACTGCAGATAGGTCAAGGCGTGCCGCGCGTCGCGCACCTCCTCATCGGGAATGATGCGCCCCGGCGTGCCTTCGCTCTCGCCCAGGTTGCGATAGTCGAACACCATGCAGACGTAGCCCGCGGCGAGGAAATGGGGCGTCCAGCGCGACGGCACCCATTCCTTGATCGCGAAGCGGCCGTGGCAGATCAGCACGGCTGGCCGCTTCTGCCCGGGTTCGTAGTCATCGGGCACGAACAGGGTGCCCGCGAGTTTCAGGCCGTCGCTGTAGAAGCGTGCGGATCGACTGCGCATTGACGGATCTCCGTAGGTTCAGGAATAGAGTTGGGTAGGGGTATCGACCAGGATCGCGCGCCGGGCGGCCGGGTCCGGGCACCACAGCGCCAGGGCGTCGAGCAGCGCGTGGGTGGCCGGCATGTCCTGGAATCGGCCGACATGCGGCCAGTCGCTGCCCCACACCAGGCGCTGCGGCGCCTCGCGCACCAGCGCCTGGGCGATGGGCGCGACGTCGGCGATGTGCGACGCCCGCGCCGACAGCCGGTACGAACCCGACAGCTTGACGTACGTCCTGCCCGCGGCCACGCGCCGCAACAGCGCGTGAAACCCGGGCCAGTCTGTGCCCAGCTCGTACGGGAAATGTCCCAGGTGGTCGAACACCACCGGCACGGGCAGGCGGGCGAGCCGATGCTCGATCCCGGGCAGGATGCGCACGTCGACCAGCAACTGTGCGTGCCAGCCGAAAGGCGCGACCAAGGCGGCGCTGCGCTCCAGCGCATCCAGCCCGGGGCCGCCAGGAAACAGCAGGTTGAGGCGAAAGCCGCGCACGCCGGCGGCATGCAGCGCGGCCACCTGGCGCGTATCCGCCGCCGGATCCAGGACCGCGATGCCGCGCCACTCGGGCCGGGCCACGGCCTGCGCCAGGAGGCGGTTATCGGTGCCGTAGACGCTGGGCTGCACCAGGACGCCGCGGCGCAGCCCCAGCGTATCCAGAAGCGCCGCGTACTGCGCGGCCGAGCTGTCCGGCGGTGTGTAACTGCGCTCGGCCTGCATGGGATACAGGTCGGCCGGCCCCAGCACGTGCGCGTGGCAATCCCAGGCGCCCGGCAGAACCGTTACCGCCGTCGGCGGGACGGCGGGCCGCGGCGCCAGGCAAACAGGCGCGGCGGGTGCATGCGGGACGGGATGGGCGCTCATGGCTGGGTGGCAAATCGTGCTGTGATGGACGTATTCTGCCCAGCCCGACGCTAAACGATAAGAGCATGAAGCTCTATATCAGCTATGCTTGTTTCGTATATTTCTCCCCCAGCGCGCCATGGATCTCCAGCAACTGAACTATTTCGTGCACGTCTGCGAAGCCGGCAGTTTCAGCCGCGCGGCGGCCAAGCTGGGCCTGACCCAGCCGACCCTGAGCCGGCAGGTCGGCCTGCTGGAAGAGGACCTGGCGCAACGCCTGCTGGAGCGGACCGGGCGCGGGGTCATACCCACCGCGGCCGGGCTGGCGCTCATGCCCAACGCGCGTGCGCTGCTCGACCTGGCGCGGCGCACGCGCGATGAACTGCGCGACCTGCAGGCCAGCCCGACCGGGCGGGTGACCCTGGGCCTGCCGCCGCGCATCGCGCGTTGGCTGACCGTGCCGCTGGTGCGAGCCTTTCGCGAGCAGTTCCCGCGCGCGTCGCTCTCGATCCAGGAAGGCCTGAGCATCCACCTGCGCGAGTGGCTGCTCGACGGGCGGCTCGACGCCGCCCTGCTGTTCGATCCACAGGCGTCGCCGCAGCTGGCCTGCGAAACGCTGCGCCAGGAAACCCTGTTGCTGGTCGGGCCGGTCGACGCGCCGCCGCTGCCCGCCTACGTGGACCTGAGCACGCTGGCCGAGCTGCCGTTGATCATGCCCGCCGAACCCAATGCCCTGCGGGTGCTGCTGGACGCGGTGCTGCGCCCGCACGGCCTGGCGCTGCACCCCGTCGTCGAGGTCGGCGCCGCGCAGACCCTGATCCCGCTGGTCGTGCAAGGCATGGGCTACACCGTGCTGCCGGAAGGCGCCGTGGCGGCCTATGCCTGCCGCAGCGACATCCAGATCGCGCCGATCGGCCCGCAGCCCATCCGCAACTCGCTGGTGCTCGCCACGCCGCTGGCGCGTCCGGCCGACCGCCTGGCCACGGCCGCGCTGGGCCTGCTCAGGACGCTGGCCGCTGGTCCGGCGCGCTGACGCAGCTAGGCGGCCCCTTCCAGCCAGCGCTGCGCATCCAGCGCCGCCATGCAGCCCGTGCCGGCGCTGGTGACAGCCTGGCGATAGATCTGGTCCTGGACATCGCCCGCCGCGAACACGCCCGGTATCGAGGTCATCGTCGCCAGGCCGGACAAGCCGCCGCGCGTGACGATATAGCCGTTGCGCAGCGCCAGCTGGCCCTCGAACAGGCCGGTGTCGGGCGCGTGGCCGATGGCGATGAAAACGCCCTTGGCCGCGACGTCCCTGGCGGTCCCGTCGCGGTTGTCGCGCAGGCGCGCGCCCGTCACGCCGGACGCATCGCCCAGCACCTCGTCGAGTTCGTGAAAGTACTCGAACTTCACCTTGCCCAGCGCCGCCCTGGCCTGGAGGCGATCGACGAGGATGGGCTCTGCCCGGAACCGGTCGCGGCGGTGCACCACGGTCACGGTGCGGCAGATGTTCGAGAGATACAGCGCTTCCTCGACGGCGGTATTGCCGCCGCCGACGACCAATACATCCCGATTGCGATAGAAAAAGCCGTCGCAGGTGGCGCAGCCCGACACGCCCTTGCCCATGAACGCGCGCTCGGAAGGCAGGCCCAGATACTTCGCAGAGGCGCCGGTGGCAATGACCAGGGCGTCGCAGGTATAGGCGCCCTGGTCGCCCGTCAGCGCGAACGGGCGCCGGTCCAGCCTGACCGTATGTATGGCATCCGACACGACGCCGGCATCGAAGCGCTGCGCGTGCCGCAGGAAGCGCTGCATCAAGTCCGGGCCCTGGACGCCGTCGGGATCGGCCGGCCAGTTGTCGACGTCGGTGGTGGTCATCAACTGTCCGCCTTGCGCCAGGCCGGTGACCACGAGCGGCGCGAGATTGGCGCGGGCGGCATAGATGGCGGCGGTATATCCCGCCGGGCCGGAACCCAGGATCAGGACTTTGGCATGCTTGGGTGGATTCACGAACCAGCCTCCGGCGGTGTGTTCAACGCCGGCGATTATAGGTACGCGAAACGGCCGCGCAGGCCGGCGCGCGCCTAGCGCTTGCATGGCGAAATGCACGCCGGCCGCGAGGCGGGAAAACCCGGGCCGAGCGCCCGCGCAGGCGCGGCTCAAGTACACTCGGAGCGCCCTGCGCAACGGCGCCGCCGGGGCGAAGATTTCGCATAGCGAACGATCGCAGCGCAACAAGCGCCGGCCGGATGAGGGGACGGCTATGCTTGGCCCAGGGCCGACAGGTCGTCGGTAGCGAAGGAGGCCGGATGACATGGACCAGCTCATCGACGCAATGGAAACCACGGACCGGCAGTTCGCGACGACGCTGCAACGAGGCTTGCTGGTGCTGGCCTGTTTCGACGTCCGGCAACCGTTTCTGACCAACAAGGAAATCTCCGCCCGGACAGGGATTCCCAGCCCGACCGTATCGCGCCTGACCTATACCCTGACGCTCATGGGGTACCTCAAGCATCACCGCCATCTGGGCAAGTACGGCAAGTACGAATTGGGCAATGCCGTGCTTTCGCTAGCCCACCCCTTGCTGGCCAACGTCAATGTGCGCCAGGTTGCGCGGGTACCGATGCGCGAGCTGGCCGAGTACGCCCACGGCTGGGTGTCGCTGGGCGCGCGCGAGCGGTTGAGCATGGTGTACCTGGAGACGGCCAGGGCCCGCAATGCCTTGGACGTCAAACCGGATATCGGACAAACTTTCCCGATGCTCGTATCCGCCATGGGCCGCGCCTATCTGGCCGCCTCGCAGCCCTCCGAGCGCGAACGGCTGATGAACCAATTGCGCATCTACCATCCCGAGCTGATGGCAGAACAGGCCGAAGAACTCGAACACAGCCGCGCCGATTACGCCGCATACGGCTTCTGCCTGTCACGCGGCGACTACGACCGCGGCACCTGGGCGGTCGCGGCGCCCATGCGTGTGCCGGAAAGCCAGGAGCTGCTGGTGTTCAACTGCGCCGTGCGCGTGAAGAACAGGCAGGCCGAGGAGCTGAGCCTGCATCTCATCGACGTGGTGGGACCGCGCCTGCTCGACATGGTCGACGCCATCCGGCGCGCGCTGGAAGATTGAGTCCGCGCCACACGCGCCACTAGCTTTCAGTATGTGAACCTTAGGCGCGCGGCATGGCAATCGCGTTGTGATCGCCGGTTCGATCACAGATACTGCCTGCATGGAACTGTCCACTGTTTCCGAGCTGCGGGACTTGCGCGCAACCTCCGACGAATACGCCTTGTTCGATGTGCGCGAAAGCGCGCAGGCGCACCAAGGCCACATCTTCGGCGCAACCTTCCTGCCGCGCCGCATGCTGGCGGCGCGCATCGCCAGCCTGGTGCCGCGCAGGTCCACGCCCATCGTGCTGTACGACGAGGGCGGGCCCGACCCGCGCGCGCGGCTGGCCGCGCAGACGCTGGCCCGCTTTGGCTACACCGGCGTGCGCGTGCTCGATGGCGGCCTGCGGACATGGTTGGCCCAAGGCGAAGCGCCATGCCGCGGCAGCAATGTGCCAAGCAAATGGTTCGGCGAAACGGTCCATGCGCATGCGGCCACGCCGGCCCTGCCGATCGCGGCCCTGCAGGCCTGGCGCGAAACCGGCAGCGCGCATCGGATCTGCGATATCCGCTCTCCCGAGGAATACGGCCGCGCACGCATTCCGGGCGCGGCCGGCGCATTCGGCAGCGACCTGGCCTGGCACGCCGACGACCTGCGCCGCGCGGGCCAGCCGGTAGTGGTGCACTGCTCGGGACGCACCCGCAGCATCATCGCCTGCGAGAGCCTGCGCCTGCTGGGCGTGCAGGACGCCTATGCGCTGGAGAATGGCACCATGGGCTGGCGCCTGGCCGGCCTGGCCCTGGAGCGCGGTCCGGGTTCCGGCAGCCTGGCGGCAAGCGCCGCAAGCCGGCGCGACGGCGCTCGCCGCACGCAGGCCCTGGCGCGCGCGGCCGGGGTCGCCAGCGTCGAGGCCGCGATGCTGGCGCGCTGGCTCGACGAGCGCGACGCGGGGCGCACCAATCTCTACGTGCTGGACATACGCCAGGTCGCCGAATACCGGGCCGGGCACCTGCCCGGCGCGATCGCGCTGCCCGGAGGCCTGGCCGTGCAACGCACCGATGAATTCCTGCCGGTACGGGCAGCCCAGGTCGTGCTGGTCGATGACGACGAAGCGCGCGCCGCGCTGGCCGGATACTGGCTGCGCGCCATGGGCCTGCCCCGCGTGGCCGTCCTGGCGGGCGGGCTGCCGGCCTGGAACGCCGCCGGATACGCCCTGGGCCACGGGCGCGGCCGGCCACGGCCTGCCGACCATGCCGACGCGATGGCGGCACGGCCGTGCCCGGCGCACGACGTGCACGAAGCGGGCGCGCGCATGCAGCGCGTCTACGTCGATACGCAGGCCCGCTTTCTCGCCGGCCGCCCCGACGCGGCCGAATGGGTGCCGTTCGGCGGCCTGGAAGCGTGGCTCGCCGCCCGCGCCAAACGGCAGGACGAGCGCGCCGTCGTGCTCATGGCGCACGACGAGTCGCTGGCCAGGTCCGCCGCGCTGAATGCCCGGCTGGCCGGCTTCGACGCGGCCGTGCTGGCCGGTGGCGTAACAGCCTGGCAGGCGCAAGGCTTGCCGCTGGCGAGCGGGCCTGGCGGCGGCGTCGCGCAAGCCGCCGACGTCGTCGTGCAACCGTATGACGCCGGCCTGCAGGCCATGCGCGATTACCTCGAGTGGGAACAGGCCCTGACGCGGCAAGCGATTCCCACGCTCCCGCTGTACACGGCGTACCGGGTGCCCCGGCCGCCGGCAGCCGACATGGAACAAGACCAGGAGGCCCCATGACCACGCAACCCGGCACCCGCACCGCGCGCGACGCCTTGCTGGCGGCGCGCAACGGCAGGATCCGCGCCATGCTGGCGCGCGTGCGCAAGATCGCCGAACCGGCAATCACGCGCGCGGGCCTGGCGCGCATCCGCGACGAACTGCTGGCCCTGGCGGCCGAGCGCGACCTGTTTCCCATCGAGGAGTTTCCGCCGATCGAAGGCGGCAACTCCAGCATGTATTGCCTGGCCGAGGATCCGGACCATCGCTATGCCCTTTATGTCGTCGCCCCGGCCGCGGGCGGTTTCGCGCCGCCGCACGATCATCGCACCTGGGCGGTCATAGCGGGCATGTATGGCCGCGAACACAACAAGCTGTACCGGCGCCTCGACGACGGCTCGGATCCGGACCAGGCGCGCCTCGAAGTCAGCGGCGAGCTCGACATCGTCGCAGGCACGGCCGTGGCCCTGATGCCGGAAGACATCCATTCGATCGCGCTCGGCGAAGACGGCCCGCACGGCAGCCTGCACCTGTATGGCATGAGCGTGGAGCATTGCCACGATCGCCGCATGTACAGCCTGTCCAAGGGCACCTCCAGGACGTTTCCCGCGGCCACGGGCGTCGTGTCCGCGCATGGCGCCCTGCGCGGCGGCCTGGCATGAACGGCGCCAGGCTGCCGCTGGCGGGAATCCGCGTCATCGACCTGTCCCGGGTGCTGGCCGGCCCCGTGTGCGGCGCGCTGCTGGGCGACATGGGCGCCGACGTGATCAAGGTCGAGGACGTCGAGGGCGGCGACGAATCGCGGCACTGGGCGCCCCAGCGCGAAGGGCATTCTCCGGTATACGTGGCCAACAACCGCAACAAGCGCTCGATCGCGGTCGACCTGAAGGCGCCGGAAGGCCGCGACATCGTCGCCGCCCTCATCGACACGGCGGACGTGCTGATCGAGAACTTCGGCACCGGCGCCATGGAGCGGCTGGGCCTGGGCTACGACACCCTGGCGGCGCGCAACCCGCGCCTCGTCTATTGCTCGATCGCGGCCTTCGGCCGGCAAGGTCCGCGCGCCGACGAGGCGGGCTACGAGGCGTTGATGCAGGCGTTCAGCGGCGTCATGTCGATCACCGGCGAACCCGGCCGCCCGCCGGTCAGGTGCGGCGTCTCCGCCCTGGACATCTTCACCGGCACCCTGGCCGGCTTCGCGGTGAGCAATGCCATCCTGATGCGGCAGACCAGCGGCGTCGGCCAGCGGCTGGACGCCTCGCTGTTCGACTCCGCCGTGGGCTTGCTCAACTTCCAGGCGCAGAACTACCTGCTGTGCGGCCAGAAGCCCGCCCCCATGGGCTCGGCCCATCCTTCGCTGGTCCCTTACCAGTGCTTTCTGTGCCACGACCATCGCTGGATTTTCGTGGCCGCCGGCAACGACCGCCTGTGGCGTCGGCTGGCCACCGCCATCGGACAGCCGGACCTGGCCGACGATCCGCGCTTCCTGCGCAACATCGATCGCGTCGCGCACCGGCGCGAGCTGTTGAAACTGCTCGACGGTTGCTTCGCCTCGTTGCCGCTGGAAGACGCCCTGGAGCGCTGTCGGCAGGCCGGCGTGCCGGCGGCCCCCGTCAACTCGGTCGCCCAGGCGCTGGCCGATCCGCAGGCGGCGCAGCTGGCCGCGCTGCGACCCATGGCGCATCCCGACCTTGGCGAGATCGAGGTCGTCGGCCTGCCCGTGGCGTTTTCCGCGATTCCGGCCATGCCGTGCGCGCCTGCGCCCGCGCACGGCGCCGACACCCAGGCAATCCTGCGGGACCTGGGCATGGACGGCGACACCTACGAAGCACTGCGCCTGCGGCGCGTCCTCAAGGGATCGCCGCGCGACGGAACCTGATTCCAACACAAGGGAGAAAAGCATGTCCAGGATCCTCCAGAAGATCTATGCAACGACCGCGCACCTGGGGCTGGCCGCCGCGCTGGGCCTGTCGTGCACCGCCTCCACGGCCGCGCCCGCGAATCCCCAGGGCCGCGCCGTCCAGCTTGTGATCCCGTTCGCCCCGGGCGGCGTCACCGACCTCATCGCGCGCCTGATCCAGCCGCGCCTGTCGGAGGCGCTGGGCCAGACCGTGGTCATCAGCAATCGCCCCGGCGCCGGCGGTGTCGTGGCAACCAGCTACGTGGCCAAGTCCGAGCCGGATGGCCATACGCTGTTCCTGTCGTGGGACTCGCACACGATCAATTCGATCGCGATGAAGGACCTGCCATACGACATCTTCCGCGACTTTGCCCCGGTGACCCTGATGGTGCGCATGCCGCTCATCATGGGCGCGTGGGGCGGCCTGCCGGTCGACAACCTGCAAGGCCTGCTGGAACTGGCCAGGCGCAACCCCGGCAAGTACAACTTCGCCTCGATCGGCGTGGGCAGCTCGAACCGCCTGCACGCCGAGTTGCTGAACGCCACCGCAGGGGTCGATATCGTCCACGTCCCGTACGCCGGCGGCGGCCCGGCCACCACCGCGATCCGCAGCGGAGAGGTGGCCTACGGCTTCTTTTCCTATGGCGCCCTGCGCAACTTCATCCAGGAAGGGCGTATCAAGCCGCTGGCCGTGACAGGCGCCAAGCGCCTGCCCGAATTGCCGGACGTACCCACGCTGCAGGAATCGGGGTTCCCGGGCTTCGAGGCCTATTCCTGGGTCGGCATCTACGTGCCGGCGGCAACGCCGGCCGCCGAGATCAAGCGGCTGAACCAGGCCTTCGTGGCCGTGCTGCGGGATCCGGAGGTCGAGCAGAAACTGCGCAAGCTCAGTGTCGAAGTGGTGGCAAGCAGCCCGCAGGCGCTACGCGATTTCGAGCGCGGCGACTACGAGAAATGGCTGGCGTTCACGCGCCAGCGCAACATGAGTTTCGACTGAAGTCCGGACGGCGCCTGTCCCCGCAGGAAAACCGGTGCCTGTCCGTGCGGGGACAGGCACCCGGGCCGGCGCTCAGCCGGACACGGCGCACCGCGCGGCGCCACTGGCAAGCAGCGCATCGATATCGCCCTGGCCGATGCCGGCTTCGCGCAATACCTCGAGCGTGTGCTCGCCCAGCCGCGGCGCGTGGCGGCGATACCCGCCGGGCGTGCCCGACCATTCGACCGGCGGCGCGGTCGTGCGTATCGTGCCTTCGGTGGGATGCGGGTGTTCCTGGAAATAATCAATGGCGTTCAGATGCGGATCGTCCAGGATGTCCTGCAGATCGTTCATCTTCTGCACCGGAATATCGGCCGCCTCGAACGCCGCTATCCAATCCTGCGTATCGCGCTGCGCGAACTCCGACGCGAGCAGGCCGTTGATCTCGGAATATTGCTGGCTGCGGCTCGCGGCGGTCGCGTAGCGCGGATCGGCGGCCAGTTCCGGCCGTCCGATCAGCCGGCAGAACCCCTGCCATTGCTTGTCGTTGTAGATGAGCACGCAGATGTGGCCGTCTCGGGTCGCGAACGGCCGGCGATCCGCCGTGAGGATGCGGTTGTACCCCAGCCCGTCGACCGGCGGCTCGAAACCGGCGCCGCCCAGGTGCTCGCCCATGACCAGCGCGAGCATGGCCTCGAACATCGGCACATCGATGCGCTGCCCCTGGCCGGTGCGCTCGCGGCAGAACAGGCCCGCGCACACGGCATTGACGATCTGCAGGCCCACGGTGCGGTCGGCCAGATTGATCGGCGCGTAGTGGGGCCACTGCGAGCCCTGGCGCTGGAACAGATGCGGCAGGCCCACCGCGCCCTGGATCAAGTCTTCGTAGGCGGGCTTGGCGGCATAGGGCCCGCGCTGGCTGTAGCCGAACGCGCCCACGTAAAGCAGGCGGGGGTTGTGCCGCGCCACCTCGTCGTACGACAGCCCGATGCGCGCCATGGCGCGCGGCCGGATGTTGTAGATCAGCGCGTCGGCCCCGGCCAGCAGCGCGAACAGGGCCTTGCGCGCCTCGGCGTGCTTGAGGTCGAGCACCACCGAGCGCTTGTTGCGGTTGACGTTCATGAACATATGGCCCATGCCGGGATGGCGATAGGGCCATATCTGGCGCGACACGTCGCCGTGCGGCGCCTCGATCTTGATGACGTCGGCGCCCATGTCGCCGAGCATCTGGGTCGCGAACGGCCCCATCAGCACCGTCGTCAGGTCGACGATTCTCACGCCATCGAGCGGCCCTTTCATGGCAGGCCCAGCAGCGCGGCCAAGGTGTCGGGCTGCAACTGGCCGCCGTGATAATAGCGGCCGTCCACCTCCAGCACCGGCGAGGACCGGATGCCAAGGTCCTCCAGCTTCTCGGCGGCCTCTTCATCCATCATCAGGTCGACCGACCTGAACGGCACCTGCTTTTCCTGCAGAAATTTCTTGAGCCGTTCGCATGGCGCGCAAAACGGCGTGGCGTAGACAACGATGTCGTGGGCCATGTTCATACCTTGCCTTCCTGTTTGAGTTTCTTGTAGAGCTCTTTCTTGCGCAGCCAGTCCTGTTCCGTTTCACCGCTCTTCCACGGCTGCTCGGGCGTGAAGACCAGGTCCTTCCAGGCCTCGCCGGCCGACCAGCGCATGGGCGATTGCACGGTGGTACGCGGCAGGAAAGCGCGTTCGAGCAGCTGGAAGCCGTATTCGAGGATCTCGCGCTGCTGCGCGGCGTTGCCGGGCTCGCCGCACGGATTGCCCAGCGGGAAATCGGTATGCACGACACGCGCGACGCCGACATGCTCGACGATATCGCGCGCCGCGGCCAGGATGACGGTCGGAATGCCGTTGGCCTCGAGATGGCGACTGACCAGGCTGATGGTCTGGTGGCAGACCGGGCAGACCGGCACCAGGATGGCCACGTCCGCGCCATCCTCCTTGCAGCGCTCCAGCACGAGCGGCGCGTCGCGCTCGCGCGTGCGGCGCTGGCTGTAGGCGTTGAACACGCCATGGAACCGTTGCGTCACCCCGCCGATGCGCCCGGCCTGCGCGGCCGCATGCAGGTGCGTGGTGGGGAAGAAGGCGTCCACGTCCTCCAGGGTGGTGGCGGCCTGGTCGAAACTGCGCGACGGGCTGTAGAGCTGGCTGGCCGGCAGGCTGGACGGGATGGTGTACGTGCCCCCGACGATGCCCATGCGGGTTTCGTCCTCGGGGTGCGTGTCTCCGACGATGGAGATCTCGCTGGTCGAAATCAGCGTGACACGGCATTCGGACAGCGGCTTGCCCAGCGGGGTGAACGGCACGTCGTCGTACTGCGCCCACTGATATGGTTTTTCGTATCCCTGGGACAGGTAGTAATCGCGGGTCTTGTCGATATAGCGAACGGGCGTTCCCATGCATGGCTCCTGGCAGTGAGCAGCCATGTTCACGATTGCCGCCGGACGGTGTCAAGACAGCGCCCGGCTAGCGTTCGCATACCAAATCCTTGCCGGCGCCAAGATTTCAGTATGAGAAAGATAGACGCCTATCCGCTGCCCGCCGTTGCGGACGCACGGTCAATGCCAGATACTGATTTCGACCGGATGCAGGCGGTCGACGGCGCACAATGCGGCGCGGACCGGCACCGGACCACAAGGCTCATGGCCATATAAAAGTTCGCGCAGGCGACGACCCGAGGAGACTTCCATGAACATGACCAGGCTGCTCGCCGTGATCGGCATTTTCATCGCCACGGCGGGCATCGCGGCGCCTGTCTCGGCCGACACCTATCCCGCCCGGCCAATCCAGATGATCGTGCCGTTCCCGCCCGGCGGCAGCACCGACGTGATGGCGCGCGTGCTGGCCCGCACGCTGCAGGATTCGCTGGGCCAACCCGTCGTGGTGCAGAACCGTGCCGGCGCCGGCGGCGTGATCGGCACCGACGCCACGGCGAAGTCGGCCGCCGACGGGTACACCCTGTTGCTGTCGTCGTCGGCGCCGCTGGCGGTGGGCCTGAGCCTGATGCCCAGCATCCCGTACAAGGTGCTCGAGGACCTCGTGCCGGTGTCGATGGTGGGCGACGTGCCCCTGGTGCTGGTCACCAACCCCAAGCTCAAGCTGGACAGCCTGGACGCGCTCATCGCCCAATGCAAGGCCAGGCCGGGCGAGGTCGCGTTCGCGCTCAACGCGCTGGGATCGCAGGCGCACCTGCTGACCGAACTGTTCCAATTGCGTACCGGCGCCGCCATCAACATGATTCCCTACAAGGGATCGGGCCCCGCGGTGGTGGACCTGCTGGGAGGCGTCGTGGCGGCCGACATCGAGAACATGCCCGCGGTGCTGGAACATATCCGCTCCGGCAGCCTGCGCGCGCTGGCCATCCTGTCGTCGGATCGCTCGACGCATTTCCCGGCCGTACCCACCATGGCGGAGCTGGGATATCCCGAATTCGTCGCCTCGCCCTGGTTCGCCGTCATGGCCCCCAAGGGAACCGACCCCAAGATAATCGTCCTGCTCAACCGCCACATCAACGAGGCGCTGCAGTCCAAGGCGGTCGTCGAGGCCTTTGCCGCCCAAGGCGCCACGCCGGTCATCGCCACGCCGGATCAGACCCGCGGCTTCATCGCAGACGAGATCCAGCGCTGGGCCGGCGTCGTGCGCGAAACCGGCGCCAAGCTGAAGTAGCAGCGCAGCCCTCCAACGCGCCATCCCTGTCCGGCCGGCACCATCCCGCATACGTGTTGGCAACCGCCAACGCGTATGCGCGCGGATGCGTCGCACAAAGCCCTCGATTCTTCCGCACATCCCGCTACTGCAATCCAACACGGCGCGAACGCTCCTTCGGCGCAAAGTCGCACGATGGTACCGGTCACCGTCCAGACTGTGCCGACCCCCCTGCCATGGTGTGATCCGCAAAATAGGCGCCACCGAAACGCAGAGGGGAAGACGGGATGCGTTGCACTCGGGCAATTCGCCAAACCGCAAGAACAGGCTGGCTGACGTGGCTGGCGATTCTTGCCGTCACGGCGCCCGTGACTTCGCCGGCATGGGCCGACGATCCTCCCGCCACCGTATACCGCTATGACTCCCGCCCGCCGGAGGACGTTTTCCAGAACGGATTCACGGCGTGGGGAAACAACGACAATGTGCTCGAACATCTGACCGGACGTTCCTGCCAGGTCGGCAGCAGCAACAGCGCTTTCGTCTCCACCAGCAGCAGCCGGCGCTATACCGAGGTCTATCTCGAACATCGCATGCAGGAAGCGGTCGAGGCCGAACGCGCCGGCAGGGGCACCGGCCACTTCATCGGCTACATCTACGAAGTCCGCGCCGACAACAATTTCTACGGCGCCGCCAGCTCGTACTTCGAATACGTCGACACTTATGGCGACAATGCCGGCCGTATCCTCGCCGGCGCGCTGGCCACCTACCAGAGCGAATATCTGGCACACCGGCGCATTCCGCCCGAAAACATCCGCCGGGTAACGCGGGTCTATCACAACGGCATCACCGGCGAGACCACGACCACGGAGTATCCCAACGCTCGCTACGTCAGCCAGCAGACTCGCGCCAATCCCAACCCCTACACATCGCGAAGGTCCGTAGCGTCGATCGTCGGCACATTGGTGCGCATGGCGCCGGTGACGGGCGCTTGCATGGCGCGGCAGGCCGAAAGCCCCGAGGCCATGGCAGCCTGGTCCGAGCGCGCCGGCGAGGCGATGGTTCTCGTGTACTACGAAAGCATCGCGTATTCGTTCTAGACCTGGCCCAGCCCCGCCCAACTCCGGTAATTGAACAGCATGCCGATCGACCGCAAGACGCTCTGCCATCTCCTGTCCGTTCTGCCGTTGGCCCTCCTCGGATCTCACGTGGCGCGGGCCTCCACGCCAGGCATCGTCATTCCGCCGCAGGAACAGATTACCCAGCACGGCGGCCCCTATGGACGCTGCGCGAACAAGACCCGTGCCCTGACCGTGGCGGAATTGCGCGGCAGCGGCGATCTGCAGGAGTACCTGCGTCATGTGACGCGCGGCTGGTCAATATTTGCGCTCTACGATGGCACCTATCTCGGCGGCGAATATGGCGGCGTGATCAAGGACGGAACACCCGGCGGCGCATTCGACCTGAAAACGACGTTCTGCATCATGACCACGCGCAATACGGGTCAACCCGCAACGGATCACTTCTACAGCAACGTCACCGCCACTCGCCTGCTCTCCAGCACCAACAGCAGGCTATGCGCGGTCTTCGTCAGAAGCGGGCAACCGGTCATTGGCGCCTGCACCAGCCCGTATGACGGCAAGTACTGGAGCATGTACAGCCGGCTGCGGAAAATGCTTTACCTGATCTACGTGGCCGGCATCTCCGTACGCGTCCATGTCAGCAAGGAAGAACAGTATTACGACTACGAAGACGCAACGTTCGAGACTTACGCCCTTACCGGCATCTCCATCTGCAATCCGGGATCATCCTTATGCTGAGACGCTTCCTCACTCGAACCACCGCCCCGGGACAGGGCGGCGCCCGCCGGCCGCGCGTGCGCGCCCTGGCGTGGTTGCTGGCATCCGGCACGATGATGCATCTTCACCCCGCCCAGGCCGACGTGCCTTATGTGCTGGTGAAGACCAATATGGTGGTCACCAGCGTGGCCATGAAGCCGTATGAAGTCAACCCGACGCGCATGCTGGTCTGCGGCATCGCCGCCAAGCTGGGCGCCGCGGCCAGCAGCCCGGACGCGCACGTGCCTTTCTGCTTCGGCAAGGATCTCAAGCGCTCCGGCAGCAGTCCCATGGAAGTCATGTTGCGCGCCGTCTTCATGCAACAACGGCCGCTGCGCATGTTCCTGGGTCCCAAGCAACTCACTTTCGAAGGCAAGCCCGCGCTCGAACTGATCCGGATGGTCGAGTGCAGCGGCAAGCAGGATTGCCCCTGAAGGCGAACCCCATGCATACCATCGCATCCATCCTGTTGTCCGTGCTCGGCATATACAGCCCGGCCGACGTCGCCGGCCCGCCGACCCATCTGTACAAGAACTTCACGGTCCAGGAGCTAACCTTGAAACTGAAGGACAAGAATCAGGAGCTCTGCCTGACCGCCTTCATGCCAGGCAGAAGCCTGGTCCGGGCGTGCCTGTCCGACGCGGAACGCACGCGCGGCACGTGGTTCGACACCATGCTTGGCTTTGCCATATCCGCGTATGCGCTCAAGAGCCGGATCGCGCTGACGGTGGAAGACTCACCGTATCCGGGCACTCCCGGCGATCTGCTCGAACTGCAGATCTGCCCGCTCAACGGATATTGCGAATGAACCCCTCCCGACGTCTCGACATTTCCGTGCGATCCGCCTGAGATGATCTCCCGCCCTGGTTCCACTTCGGGAACACCGCAACATGCTGATCAACAACAAGAAGCTGCTCCATCACATTCTGCCCATCCTGCTGCTCGCCCTGCTGGGCATGCGCACGGCCCGGGCCGTTGCGCCAAGCATCGTCATCCCGCCGAAGGCCCTGCTCACCAAACAGGGCGGCGCCTATGGGCGCTGCCCGAACGGAACCCGCGCCTTGACCGCGGCGGAACTGCGCGGCAGCGCCGAATTGCAGACGTATTTGCGACAGATAACGCCCGGCTGGTCCATATACGGTCTGTATGACGGTACGTACCTGGGCCAGTCGTACGGCGGCATCATCAAGGACGCGCCGCCCGGCGGCGGGTTCATTTATCACGAAACTTTCTGCATCACGACCATCTACTACACCGGACAGCCGGATACAGATCACTACTACAGCAAGGTCACGGCCACGCGCCTGCTGGCCAGCACCAACAGCGGGCTGTGCGCGGTCTTCGCCAGGGATGGAAAACCGCTCATCGGCGCCTGCACCCGCCCGTATCAAAGCTCGTACGGAGACATGTACGACGTGCTGCGGCGCTTGCTGTACATGGTCTATATGTCCGGTCTTGCCGTACGCGTCCACGTCAGCAAGGAAGAACAGTATTACGACTATGAAGACGCCACGTTCGAGACCTATGCCCTCACCGGTATCTCCATCTGCAACCCGGCGGCATCCATATGCTGAGTCGCGTCCTCCGCTCTGTTCGCCCACCGACATTTCCACTTCACGAATACTCCAAATGAACCGCTTGAAAGACTTGGGAACGCCACGGCCGCGCCTGGCCTTCATGGCAGCCTGCATCCTGTTGCTGGCCACGCTGCCCGACTTCGCCCAGGCGAGCGGCGGCCTGCAACGCGTCAACAGCTTCATGGCGGGGATCGTCACCGTGCTGCGCGGCGCATCGGTGGCCACGGTCACCATCGCCATCATATGGGCCGGCTACAAGCTGCTGTTCCGGCACGCCGATGTGCTGGACGTGGTGCGAGTGGTGCTGGCGGGACTGCTGATCGGCGCATCGGCCGAAATCGCCCGTTATCTGCTGACCTGAATCCTGGACGTATCGAACATGCGTGATCCGCTTTTCAAGGGCTGCACCCGTCCCGCGATGCTGATGGGCGTACCCGCCACGCCGCTGGCCGTGTGCAGCGGCACCATTGCCCTGCTGGGCATCTGGTTCAGCATCGCCTTTCTGGCCTTGTTTCCCGTGGCATTGCTGGCGATGCGGATCATGATCCGGCGCGATGACCAGCAGTTCCGCCTGATCTGGCTTTACCTGCGCATGCGTTGGCTGAGCCGGGACCGCACGCATGCGTTCTGGCAAAGTACCGTCTATGCGCCGCTGCGTTACGCCGAGCGCCGCCAGCGCCTGCGCAAGCCATGAACCGGCGCGGCGGCCAGACCGCATTTGCGGCCATTGCGCGCAACGAGCGCGCCATCGCTGCGTTCATCCCCTACAGCAGCCACCTGACGGACACGACGCTGATCACCCATGGCGCGGACCTGGTCCGCACCTGGCGCGTACAGGGGATCGCCTTCGAAAGCGCCGAGCCAGAGCTGGTTTCGCAGCGCCATGAACAGCTCAACGGCCTGTGGCGCGCCATCTCGTGCGAGCAGGTCGCGCTTTGGATCCATTGCATCCGGCGCAAGACGCAGGCCGGGTTGGATGCGCGGTACGAAAATCCGTTCTGCCGCGCGCTCGACGCCTCGTACAACGCCCGGCTGAACGCGCGGCAGGCAATGACGAACGAGTTCTACCTCACCCTGGTATATCGGCCTGGCCACGCCGCGCTCGGCAAGCGTGCGCATCACGGCCAGGCCGAGGTCCGCCGGCAACTGCTGGCCCATGTACGACGCATGGACGAAATCGGATCCCTGATCGAAACGACGCTGCGCAGCCATGGCGAGGACCACGAGCAGGCCATCACCGTGCTGGGCTGCGAGACGGACAGCGCCGGCCGGCGATACTCCCGGACGCTGACCCTGCTCGAATTCCTGCTCACCGGCCACTGGCAGCCGGTACGTGTGCCGGCCGGGCCGCTGGACGCGTATCTCGGTTCGAGCCGGATCCTTGCCGGCGCCGAAATGATGGAGTTGCGTTCTCCGACCTGCCGCCGCTACGCGCAGTTCATCGATTTCAAGGAATACGGCACGCACACCGAACCAGGGATGCTGAATGCCTTGCTGTACGAGGATTACGAATATGTGATCACGCATTCGTTCAGCGCGGTCGGCAAGCGACAGGCGCTGGCCTACCTGCAGCGGCAGCGCGCCCAGCTGGCCAACGTGCAGGACGCCGCGTACTCGCAGATCGACGACCTCGCGCATGCCGAAGACGCCCTGGTCAATGGCGATTTCGTGATCGGCGAGTATCACTTCTCGATGATGATCCTCGGCGCCGACCCCCGGCAACTGCGGCGCGATGTCAGTTCGGCCATGACGCGCATCCAGGAGCGCGGCTTTCTCGCCACGCCGGTGACGTTGGCCCTGGATGCCGCCTTCTATGCGCAATTGCCTGCCAACTGGGCATACCGGCCGCGCAAGGCCATGTTGACCAGCAGAAACTTCGCCGGACTGTGCAGCTTTCATAATTTCTACGGCGGCAAGCGCGATGGCAACCCCTGGGGCCCGGCCCTGAGCCTGCTGTCCACGCCTTCCGGCCAACCGTTCTACTTCAATTTCCATCACTCCGGGCTCGACGAGGATTGCCGCGGCCAGATGATGCTGGGCAACACGCGCATCATCGGCCAGTCCGGCAGCGGCAAGACCGTGCTGCTCAATTTCCTGCTTTGCCAGCTGCAGAAATTCCGATCCGCGGATGCCGATGGCCTGACGACGATTTTCTTCGACAAGGACCGGGGCGCGGAAATCTGCATCCGCGCCCTCGATGGCCAGTACTTGCGGATACGCGACGGCGAACCGACCGGCTTCAACCCCTTGCAGCTGCCATGCACCGACCGCAATGTCATGTTCCTGGACTCGCTTCTGGCGATGCTCGCGCGCGCTCATGACTCGCCGCTGACGTCGGCGCAGCACGCGACGCTGGCCACCGCTGTGCGCACGGTGCTGCGCATGCCGGCGTCGCTGCGGCGAATGTCCACGCTGCTGCAAAACATCACCCAGGCCACGTCCGAGCAGCGGGAACTGGTCAGACGCCTGGGGCGCTGGTGCCGCGACGACGGCGCCGGTGGCACGGGAATGCTGTGGTGGGTCTTCGACAATCCGAATGATTGCCTCGATTTTTCGCGGCCGGGCAACTACGGCATCGACGGCACCGCGTTCCTGGACAATGCCGAGACGCGCACGCCGATCTCGATGTACCTGTTGCATCGGATGAACGAGGCCATGGATGGACGGCGCTTCGTCTATCTCATGGACGAAGCCTGGAAGTGGATCGACGACCCGGCCTTCGCCGAGTTCGCAGGCGACCAGCAGCTGACCATACGCAAGAAGAACGGGCTGGGCGTCTTCTCCACGCAAATGCCAAGCAGCCTGCTCGGCGCGAGGGTCGCCGCATCGCTGGTACAGCAATGCGCAACCGAGATCTATCTGCCCAACCCCAGGGCCGATCGCGCCGAATACCTGGATGGTTTCAAATGCACCGAAACCGAGTACCAGTTGATCCGCTCCATGGCGGAGGACAGCCATCTTTTTCTCGTCAAACAGGGCAGGCAGGCAGTCGTCGCACAACTCGACCTCTCCGGCATGGATGACGAATTGGCCATCCTGTCCGGCAACGCCAGGAACCTGCGCTGTTTCGAGCAAGCGCTGGCACTGACGCGGGAGCGCGACCCAAACGACTGGATCGCGGTATTCCATCGGCTTCGACGCGAAGCCAGCGCCGGCCTCAGGTGAAACCAGCATGGCCGGCCTGTCACGAATCCTGCTGTCCTGCACGCTTGCATGCCTGCTCGCCGGGCAGGCCGCCCAGGCCTCCGTGGACGACCCCACCCGGGCTGGCGGCGACAATCGGGTACGGGCGCTGCGCGCCGACCAGGCGCGACGAGACGTCCTGCTCACCGCCTGCCGCGACGACCCCGGCCACCGGCGCGGTGAGCCGGATTGCGTCAACGCCGAGCGCGCCCAGGCGCTGCAGCAGTGGCAGGCCGCCGCCATGACCAGCGTGGATGCCGCCTTCTCCGATTTGGCTGGTACGCTGCGCAATGCGGCGCCGCGGCGGATGGAGGCCGCGATCGTACGGCTGACGCGCCAGCTCCAGCCGCTGGTCTATTCCATGATGACGCTGCTGGTACTGTTGACTGGCTATGCACTGCTGGCGCGACGCGACCGCCCGTTCGAATGGCATATCCGGCACGCCCTGCTGGTTGCGGTCGTGACCTCGCTGGCACTGTCTCCCGACCGCTACCTGTCCACCGTGGTGGCAGGCGTCCAGGACGTCGCGGGCTGGCTGAGCGGGCCCTGGACAGCGCCGGACGGCGCGGCGGGGCGCGGCGGACTCGCGCAACTGGACCAGTTCGCCGCCCAGGCCCAGGCCTGGGTCGCGCAACTGGCCGGCCAGGCCGCCAACGACGCCAACCCGGGCAGCGCCGTCAACTGGCTGCTCTGCGCCATGATCGTGGCCGCCAGCGCGGGAGGCTGGCTTTGCCTGGCGGCGTCCCTGCTGATCGTGCCGGGCCTGATAGTCACGCTGCTGCTGTCGTTGGGGCCGCTCTTTCTCGTGCTGCTGCTGTTTCCCGCGCTGCAGCGCTGGACCAACGCCTGGCTCGGCGCGCTGGTCCGCGCGCTCGTCTTCATGGCGCTGGGCACGCCGGCCGTCGGCCTGCTGTCCGATGTACTGGCTGGCGCCTTGCCGGCCGGCCTGCCGCAGCGGTTTGCCACCGACCCGCTGCGCTCGACCATGCTGGCGGCAACGCTATGCGCCACGGCGACACTCATGCTGCTGACCCTGGTCCCGCTGGCCAGCAGCGTCAACGCGGGCCTGCGGCGCCGCCTGTGGCCTAACGCGGCCCATCCCGGGCTCGCGCAGGCTCATCGGCAAGCCGCCGCGCGCCAGTACGCCCCCCGTCCGGCCGCGGCGGCCGCCGCCGCGGGACCGCACCAGGCCGGTACGTACGCAGCCTCGGCCACGCCGGCGCCGGCGCCGGCCCGCCCGGCCCCATCCTTCCCGGCGCACGCCTATAGGCAGTACGCCCTGGGCGGCGCGAGAAGGCCGCCGCCCAGGGTGCGACGCGACGACCGGCCCGCGCCGGCGCCGGACCGACGGGTTCTTCCCCGCAAACCCAACCTGCCATGATCCACGCACATTCCAACGCCAGATTATTGCGATGGGCCATCCTGGCCATCGCCCCCGCCACGCTCGGCGCCTGCGCCCCGAACGGGCCGCCCGGCTTGCCGTATCCCGATGGCAAGCCCCTGATTCCCATCAACACCGCCGCCCCGGAGCAAGGATCGTCATGCCAGACCCGCGCCCCTTGACGCCTGACCAGACGCATGGCCGCGGGCATGCCGAGGCCGCGGTGGACTGGGAAGCGTCCCGCCTGTACCGGCTGGCGCAGTCGGAACGCCGTGCATGGACGGTGGCGTGGGCGGCGCTCGCCGTGACCGCGCTGTCATTGATCGCCATCGCGACGATGCTTCCGCTCAAGACCACCATTCCTTACCTGATCGAGGTCGAAAAGAGCAGCGGCGCGGCCTCGGTCGTCACGCAATTCGAGCCCCGAGATTTCACCCCGGACACCTTGATGAACCAGTACTGGCTGACGCGCTATGTCGCGGCGCGCGAGCGCTACGATTGGCACACGATCCAGCACGATTACGACTACGTGCGCCTGCTGTCCGCGCCCGCCGTCAGGCACGATTACGAAACCAGCTACGAGGCGCCCGATGCGCCGGACCGCAAGTACGGCGCTGGCACGACCCTGGCCGTGAAAATTCTCAGCGCCATCGACCATGGCAAGGGCGTCGGCACGGTGCGCTTTGTCCGGACACGGCGCGACGCGGACGGGCAGGGCGCCGCCGAATCCTCGATATGGGTAGCGACCGTGGCATTCGCCTACGATCGGCCGCGCGCGCTGACCCAGGCCCAGCGCTGGCTCAATCCGCTGGGCTTTGCCGTCACCAGCTATCGCGTCGACGCGGAGGCTGGACAGCCATGATGGCGGCACGGATGATGGCGGCCGGCCTGGCGGCCACGGCGCTTTCGGCGCATGCGTTCCGGATACCCACGCCAGGGGAACAGGACGCCCGCATACAGACCGTGCCGTACCACCCGGAGGAGGTGGTGCTGGTGCGCGCCTGGAACGGCTACGTCACCCGGATCGTATTCGACGAGCAGGAGAAGATCATCGACGTCGCCGCGGGGTTCGCCGACGGCTGGCAATTCAGCCCGGAAGGCAATGTGCTGTATATCAAGGCCAAATCCTTCCCCGCGCAGGGCTCGCCCGCGCAGGCGCCGGAGCCGGGATTGTGGAACACCAATCTGCTCGTCAAAACCGACCGCCGGCTCTACGACTTCGACCTGGTGCTGGCCAGCGCGGACGCGGCGACACCGCAGGCGTTGCAGCGTTCGCGCATGGCCTATCGCCTGCAATTCCGCTACCCGGCCGCGCCGCAGGCGGCATCCCGCGCCAGCCCCGTCGGCCCGGCTGTTCCCGCCGGCGCATTGAACCGGCGCTACGCCATGCAGGTGGGCAACGGGTCGGACGGCATCGCACCCATCGCTGCGTACGACGACGGCCGGCATACCTGGCTCACGTTCAGACCGGGCCAGCCGTTTCCGGCCGTATTCGCGGTAGCGCCGGACGGAACGGAAACCCTGGTCAATCTGCATATCGACAACCAATCACTGGTCATACACCGGGTAGCGCCGGTCCTGATGCTGCGGTCCGGCGCCAGCGTCATCCGGATCGTCAACCAGAACGGCGATGCGTCCGCGTCCCCAGCCTTCGAATGCCATGCTGAACCGGCCCTCTAGTCCCGATGGCGGCGAAGCGCACGCTTGGCCGCCGGACCCCGAAATCCCTGTTTTCGCCAATGCCGAGCATGCGCATCGGCGTCCGCTGCGCTGGATGTTCGCCCTTGTCGCCGTGGCCCTGTCATGCC
This sequence comes from Bordetella bronchiseptica, assembly GCF_900636925.1. Taxonomy (NCBI): domain Bacteria; kingdom Pseudomonadati; phylum Pseudomonadota; class Betaproteobacteria; order Burkholderiales; family Alcaligenaceae; genus Bordetella; species Bordetella bronchiseptica. Next base: position 103,061 of record NZ_LR134326.1, on the reverse strand, counting down.
TGCTGGCAACGGGAATATGGCGCAGCCGCGCCGCGCCGCCGCACGCCGCGACGCAGACCGTCGCGCCGGCGGGGCAAGCCCTGCCGCCGGGGCGCATATTCACGGTCCACCCACGCGAACCCGAACCGGCGCCGCTTCCGGACATGCCGGCGGCTCCCGACCCGATCCTGCCGCAGCCGCGGCCGGCGCCACCCGTCCCGCCCCCGCCAATCCGCGCGCCGTACGACTACGATGAACCGGCGCCCCGGCGCGACAGCGCGGCGCTCAAGTCCGGCCCGGCCATGATGGTCGCCACGGCCGCGCGCCTTGGACAAACCGAGCGGGCGGGCATGGCGGACGACGGCGTGTCCGCGGATGCGGCCACCCTCATCGGCAGGAACGTCAGCCACGCAACCCGCTCCGGGGACCGCGATTACCGGCTGCTGCCCGGCACGTTTATCGATTGCATCCTGCAGACCCGGATCGTCACCAACGTCCCGGGGCTGACGACCTGCATCGTATCGCGGGATGTCTACAGCGCCAGCGGCAAGCGCGTCCTGGTGCCGCGTGGCACGACAGTGGTGGGCGAATACCGCGCCGACCTGGCGCAGGGCTCGCAACGCATCTACGTCGCATGGAGCCGGCTTTTCATGCCGTCCGGGCTCACGATAGAGCTGGCATCGCCGGCCGTGGACGGAACCGGCGCCGCGGGGCTGCCCGGCGTGGTGGACGACAAATTCGCGCAGCGTTTCGGCGGCGCCCTGCTGCTGAGCGTATTGGGCGATGCCACCTCGTACATGCTGGCGCGCGCCACCGATGCGCGCCACGGCGTGAACGTGAACCTTACCGCCGCGGGAACGATGAATTCGCTGGCCGCCAGCGCCCTGAACAACACGATCAACATCCCGCCCACGCTCTACAAGAACCACGGCGACCAGATCGGCATCCTGGTCGCCCGTCCATTGGACTTCTCCATACTCAGGGGGACGAATGAATGATGCCGCGCCGGATCGACAGGCATCGGTCGACTTCCACCTCCAAGCGCTGCATCCGTGGCTGAGCCGGCAGGATATAGCGGAAATCTGCGTGAACCGTCCGGGGCAGCTCTGGTATGAAGACCGCAACGGCTGGAACCGCCAGGAGTCGGGCGCGCTCACGCTTGATCATCTGCACGCCCTGGCTACCGCGACGGCCCGGTTCTGCGACCGCGACATTTGCCCGGAGCGTCCCTTGCTGGCGGCGTCCCTGCCTGGCGGCGAACGGGTGCAGATCGTCGTCCCTCCAGCCTGCGAACCGGGCACGCTGTCGCTGACCATCCGCAAGCCCGCCCGGCGCATCTGGCCACTATCGGAACTGTTGCGCGATGCGCTCGACCTGCCAGGCGTCCCGGGCGCCAGCCAAGCGCGGCCAGACCCCTTGCTCGACCCGTGGAGGCGCGGCGCATGGGACGACTTCCTGCGGCTGGCCGTGCAGGCGGGCAAGGCCATACTCGTCGCCGGCCAGACCGGTTCGGGCAAGACCACGTTGATGAACGCGTTGAGCGGGGAGATTCCGCCCCGCGAACGCATCGTCACGATCGAGGACGTGCGCGAGTTGCGGCTGGATCCGGCAACCAATCACGTACACCTGTTGTACGGCACTCCGACGGAAGGCAGGACGGCCGCCGTATCGGCCACCGAGCTGTTGCGCGCGGCGCTGCGCATGGCGCCCACGCGCATCCTGCTGGCGGAGCTGCGCGGGGGAGAAGCCTTCGACTTCCTCCAGGCATGCGCGTCCGGACACAGCGGCGGCATCAGCACCTGCCATGCCGCCAGCGCCGATATGGCGCTGCAGCGGCTGACGCTGATGTGCATGCAACACCCGAATTGCCAGATGCTTCCCTATGCGACGCTACGCGCGCTGGTCGAATCCGTGATCGATATCGTCGTGGTGGTGGAGCGCCGAGCCGGGCAGGGGGCCCGGCGGCGGGTCGTCGACATCTGGTACCGGGATGGCCTCCCGGCGCCATGACGCCTGCCGCCTGCACGCATTGCGATTTTCGTGCATAATTGCGCCCCTCTACCTTTTCCCCGATAGCTCAGTCGGTAGAGCGACGGACTGTTAATCCGCAGGTCGCTGGTTCGAGCCCAGCTCGGGGAGCCAGATTCCAGAAAGCCCGGTTCATGCGAACTGGGCTTTTTGCTGCCTGCCCGGACGCCGGCGCCCGATGCCCTTGTCAGGCCGCCCTGGCAGTCCGGGCGCGCCAGCGCGCGAACACCAGCACGTTGCCCAGCATGACCAGCGCCAGGCCCGCCAGCGCCTGCGGCGTCCAGCGATAACCCTCGACGAACGTGGAAATGGTCAGCGCCACCACCGGAAACAGCACCGTGCAATAGGCCGCGCGCGCCGGCCCCATGCGCCCGACCAGGGTCAGGTACGCGGTGAAACCGACGATGGAGCCCGGCACGGCCAGGAACAGCAGGGCGCCCACATAGGTGGGCGAGGGGTCGAACGCGAACGGCACGCCGGCCGCCAGCGTGCCCGCCAGCAGGATCAGCGCGCCATAGGTCATGCTGTAGGCGTTGCCGGTCAGCGGCCGGATGCCGGCGCGCTGCTGGGCGGCCGACAGCATGTTGCCGGTGGAAAAGCACAGCGTGCCCAGCAGGGCCAGCCCCAGCCCCTTGAGCGTGCCGGCCTCGGCGGCGTGGCTGGCCAGTTCGGGCCAGAACAGCAGCAGCAGGCCGGCCAGGCCGCAGGCGCCGCCCAGCATGACGCGTGGCGCGATCGGCGTGCCGAACCACAGGCGCGCGTTCACCGCATTCCAGATCGTGGCCGCGGAGAACACCACCGAGACCAGGCCGCTGGGAATCCATTGCGTGGCCGCGTAAAAGCACAGGAAGTTCAGGCAGAACAGGAACAGTCCCTGGCCCAGGCACAGCAGGTGGCCGCGCAGGTCCAGCTTCTGCAATTTGCGCAGCAGCGCCAGCGCCGCCATCATGATCAGCGCGGCCAGCGCGAAGCGGTAGAAGATGGAAACGGGGATGGCCACCACGCCAAGCTGCAGCTTGATGGCGATCCAGGTCGTGCCCCAGATGAGCACGGTGAGCAGGTACAGGGTCAGGTTCACGATAGTGGGCAGGACAGGGCGCCGCCGAAGCGGACGGCGCCCGCAAGTATGCGCCAGGCGCGGCCGGCGCGATTGCCGGATCTTGCGCTTCTTTGCCCCGGAGCGCGCGCCGGCGCCCGGACAATGGCGTAGCATAGGGCGCATGAGTCTCGCCGCATCCGATCCGGCCGGATTTTCGGTCTTTCGCACCCTGGCAGGCGCCGGCACGGCGCGGCTGGAGCGCGCCGCCACGCTGGGCGACGGCGTGGCGGCGGCCCAATGGCGCCGTGCCGGCCACGAAGTCGTCGACTACGACCATCCCGGCCATCACACCTTGTCGCTCTACCTGCATGGCGGCGAAAAATCGTTCCGGGTCGGCAACGACGGCTATGGCGGCGCGGGCAAGTTCTGCGTCCTGCCATCCGAGCACCGCTCGCGCTGGAACATGAACGACACCGTGCGCTTCCTGCACCTGTACATCGCGCCGCAGCGGCTGGCGCGCGAAGCCGTCTGGCGGCTGGACTGCGAGCCGCGCGAGCTGGCATTGCGCGACCGCACCTATATCCAGGATCCGGCGCTGGGCCAGGCCTGCCGCATCCTGCTGGACGCCGATTGGACCGATCCGTCGCAACGTCTGGCCGCCAGCGCCGCCTCCGAGACCGTGCTGCACCATCTGCTGGTCCAGGGCACCGGGCGACGCCCCGGCATGCCCGCGCGCGGCGGGCTGGCGCCGGTGGTGCGGCGGCGGATGCGCGACTACATCGAGGCCCATCTGCACGAGCCGCTGACGCTGGAGCGGCTGGCCGCCCAGGCCGCCCTGTCCACCTACCATTTCGCCCGCATGTTCCATGTTTCGTTCGGGGTTCCGCCCCACCTCTGGGTGCAGGCCCGGCGGCTGGCGCGGGCCCAGGCCCTGCTGCGCGCGCCCGGCCAGGCGGGGCTGGACGCGGTGGCGCAGGCCAGCGGGTTCGGCAGCGCCAGCCACTTGAGCAGGGTGTTCCGCCAGGCCACGGCCGCTACGCCGGGCCAGTACCGGGCCGGCGCGCGGGCCCATTGAACCCCTCGCCCGCGGGGCAGTCTAAAATGCAGACATCGCCCGTAGGCGCGGCCCGCCGCGCCCACCCTGTCCGGGAGACGACATGCCTATTGCCACCTCTGCTTACGAACACGCCTATTCCGACCGGCGCTTCTGGCGCAAACTGCGCGGCCATGCCGCCGGCGCGGGCCGCCAGGCGCTCGAAAAGGCGCTGTGGCTGTACTTCGCCGTGCAAAACCCCGCCACCCCCAAGTGGGCGCGCCGCGTCATATACGGCGCGCTGGGCTACTTCGTGCTGCCGCTGGACGCCATCCCCGACCTGGCGCCGCTGGTGGGGTACACCGACGACCTCGGCGTCATGACCGCCGCGCTGGCCACGGTCGCCTTTGCCATCACCGACGATGTCAAGGCGCAGGCGCGCGGCAAACTCGATCAATGGCTGGGCCCCGCCGCCAATGATGCCGCCGGCAACGGGTAGCACGCACCGGTCGGCCGTCTGGCTGGCCGAGACCGTCCGCCTGCGCGAAGAACACTGGGGCCCCCTCGAAGACGCCGACGCCGTGCGCCAGGCGCGCCAGCTGGCGCCCGATTTCACGCTGCGCATCCTGGCGCGGGCCCAGGCGCTGGGCCGCCGCGAAGGCTTGCAGGACCTGCTGGTCCACTGGCGCCAGGGCGCCGCGCTGACGTTCGTGGTGCTGGCCGTCGCCGCCCTGCTGGCCGGCGTCGGCGCCGCGCTGGGCGCGCTGGGCTCGGGCGCGCGACCGGTCAACGTGCTGTGGGCGCTGGGTGCGCTGCTGGGCCTGCATGCGCTGACCTTCGTCCTGTGGCTGGCCAGCTTCGCGTTGCGCCCCCGCGCGGCGGGGCTGGGCGGCATCTGGCTGTGGGCCACGCGCAAGCTGGCGCGCGGTCCCGACGCGGCCCTGATCCCGCAGGCGCTGCTCGATCTGCTGGCGCGCGCCGGCGCCCTGCGCTGGCTGCTGGGCGCGGTCAGCCACATCCTGTGGCTGGCCGCCTTGTGCGCGGCGCTGGCCACCTTGCTGATCGTGCTCTCGACCGCCAGCTACCGCTTCGTGTGGGCCACCACCCTGCTGCAGCCCGAGACCTTCGTGACCCTGACCCAGGCGCTGGGCTGGCTGCCGGGCCAGTTGGGGTTCGCGCTGCCCGATGCCGCGCTGGTGCGCGCCAGCGACGGAGCGCAGGTCCTGCCCGCCACCGCGCAGGTGCAATGGTCGATCTGGCTGCTGGGCGCCCTGGTCTGCTATGGCATCGCGCCGCGCCTGCTCGCCGCGCTGTACTGCCTGGCCATGGCCGCGCGCGCCCTGCGCGGGCTGCGCCTGGACACCAGCCTGCCCGGCTATGCCGTCCTGCGCGACCGCCTGCTTCCGCCGGCCGCATCGACCGGCATCGACCGGCCGGCCGATCCCCTGCATGCACCGCGCATGGTCGCCGCGCAGGTGCTGCCCGACCTGGCCAACCGGCCGGTGCTGGCCGCCCTGGAGCTGGCGCCCGACCAGCCATGGCCGCCGGCCGGCCTGCCTGCCAACGTATTCGACGCCGGCAATCTGGACACCCGCGAACAGCGCAGCGCCTTGCTCGACGCGCTGGCGCGCAGCGCCGCCTCGCGCCTGCTGATCGCCTGCGACGCGCGCCAGACGCCGGACCGCGGCACACTGGCCCTGCTGGCCGAACTCTCCGACAAGGCGGCGCAGACACGCGTATGGCTGCTGCAGGCCGGCGCGGCCGGCGCCGGGCAGGGACGCGGTTCGTTGTGGCAGGCGCGCCTGCTCGACGCCGGCCTGCCCGAGGCGGCCATCCTGCGCGACGCCGACCATCCCTTGCGATGGCTGGAGGCCGCGCATGACTGAAGCCGCGCTGCGCATCGCCGTCGTCGGCCACACCAACACCGGCAAGACCTCGCTGTTGCGCACGCTGACGCGCAACCCCGATTTCGGCGAAGTGGCGGATCAGCCCGGTACGACACGCCACGTCGAAGGCGCGCGCCTGGCCATCGACAATGCGGCCGCGATCGAATGGTTCGACACGCCCGGCATGGAAGACAGCATCGCCTTGCTGGAATACCTGGAGCGTCTGCAGGCGCCCGGCGAGCGGCTCGACGGACCGGCGCGCGTACGCCGCTTTCTCGAATCGCCCGAAGCGCACCGGCGTTTCGAGCAGGAGGCGCGCGTGCTGCGCAAACTGCTCGAATGCGACGCCGGCCTGTATGTCATCGACGCGCGCGACCCGGTGCTGGGCAAGCATCGCGACGAGCTTGCCATCCTGGCATCGTGCGCGCGGCCGCTGTTGCCGGTGCTGAATTTCGTCAACGCGCCCGAACACCGCGCCGACCAGTGGCGCGAAGCCATGGCCCGCCTGGGCCTGCACGCGGTGCTGGAGTTCGACACGGTCGCGCCGCCGCTGGATGGCGAAGCGCAACTCTATGCGCGGCTGGCGGCGCTGCTGGACCGCCACGCGGCGATGCTGCAACGCCTGGCCCAGGCCCTGGCGCAGCAGCGCGAGCAACGCCGCCAGGCCGCCTGCGTCCTGGTCGCCGACCTGCTGGTCGACGTCGCGGCGCTGCACGTGTCCAGCCCGGGCGACGAGGCCGCGCTGCAGGAAGCGGCCGCCACGCTGCGCGAGCAGGTCCGGCGGCGCGAGCAGGCCTGCGTCGACGCCTTGCTGGCGCTGTACAACTTCCATCGCGACGATTACGACGGCGCCGAGCTGCCGCTGCAAGGCGAACGCTGGGGCATGGACCTGTTCCACCCGCAGGCGCTCAAGGACATGGGCGTTCAGCTTGGCGTAGGCATGGCCGCCGGCGCCATGGCCGGCGCCGCGGTCGATCTGCTCAGCGCCGGCCTGAGCCTGGGCACCGGCATGCTGATCGGCGCGGCCGCCGGCGGCCTGTGGCAGGGCGTGGAACGGCTGGGCAAGCGCGTGGCGGGCAAGCTGCGCGGCTATCGCGAACTCAGCGTCGACGATCCCATCGTGCGCCTGCTGGCGTTGCGCCAGCGCCAGCTGATCCATGCCCTGGAGCGGCGCGGACACGCGGCGCGCACGCCGGTGCAGCTGCAGCGGCCCGACGACCGCGCCTGGCAAAGCGGCCCGCTGCCCGACGGCCTGAAAGAAGCGCGCAGCCGGCCGGAATGGTCCGCGCTGGGCGATCGCTACCAGGAAGACGAACGCCGCAAGCGCGTCGTCGCGCAGCTCGCGCGGCAACTGGCGCAAGCCGGCGACGCCTGATCCCGCCCGCCGCGCCACGCCGGCGCGCTACCGGGTGATAACCCCAATCCAAAAAGATTGACGCTTAAACGATGGCGTCTATAAGATTCGACTACGCCGCGTAAGGCGGCCGCTGCATCGACACCCCCTGGGAGCTGGTCCATCGTGAAGCCGAAGTCCCGCATTCTGATGTGCCTGCTTGCTTTGCGCACCGGCGTCCATCGCGCCGCGCCGCAATCTTCCCACCGCCTTTCGCCTCACTAAGCAGTACGCCTTACCCCGGCCGCCTTATCCAACGACCGGGGCCCTGTCACTTCCGGCGCACACCGCGCGCCGCACACGGAGCACGAGGGCTATGCGTATTTCTCCATTCATCAAGCACACGGCACTGGCGCTGGCCATCGCCGCGGCCGGCCTGTCGGCCACGGCGAACGCCAAGACTTTCCGCTGGTCGTACCAGGGCGACGCGACGTCGATGGACCCGATGGCGCTGAACGAAACCTTCACGCTCGGCTTCCAGGGCAATATCTACGAGACGCTGGCCGGCTACGACGGCGAACTGAAGCTGGTGCCGCTGCTGGCCGAAAGCTGGGAGAACACCGAGCCGACCAAATGGGTGTTCAAGCTGCGCAAGGGCGTCAAGTTCCACGACGGCTCGCCGTTCACGGCCGACGATGTGATCTTCTCGTGGAAGCGCAGCCTGACGCCGGGCTCCGACATGAAGGGCTACGGCGCCAAGGCCTCCGAGATCCGCAAGATCGACGACCACACCATCGAAGTCATCACGGCCACGCCCAACCCCATCCTGCCGCGCGAATGGGTGTTCCTGTACATCATGAGCAAGTCGTGGTCGGAAAAGAACAAGACCACCGAGGCGACCAACGTCAAGGGCGACAACCAGGGCAACTACGCCAACCTGCACACCAACGGCACCGGCCCCTTCATGGTCACCGAACGCCAGCCCGATGTGAAGACGGTGCTCAAGCGCTTCGACGGGTATTGGGACAAGAACATCAAGACCAATATCGACGAGGTGGTCTTCCAGCCGATCTCGCAGGAAGCCACCCGCGTGGCGGCCCTGATATCGGGCGAGATGGACCTGGTGCAGCCGGTGCCCGTGCAGGACTGGAAGCGCCTGGACGACGCGCCGGGCGTCAGGCCACTGACCGCGCCCGAGGCGCGCGCCATTTTCATCGGCATGGACCAGGCGCGCGACGAACTGCTGTTCTCGGACGTCAAGGGCAAGAATCCGTTCAAGGACGCCCGGGTACGCGAGGCTGTGGTGCTGGCGGTCGATACCAAGGCCATCAACGACAAGATCATGCGCGGCGCGGCCAAGCCGCTGGGCTCGCTGATCGCCACCGCCATCAACGGCTACGACGACTCGTTCGGCGCGCCCATCAAGCCGGACGTCGAGCGCGCCAAGAAGCTGCTGGCCGAGGCCGGCTATCCCAAGGGCTTCACGGTGACGCTGGATTGCCCCAACGACCGCTACGTCAACGACGAGAAGGTCTGCCAGGCGGTGGCCGGCATGCTGGCGCGCGTGGGCATCAAGATCAATCTGCTGGCGCAGACCAAGTCGAAGTACTTCGGCAAGATCCTGCTGCAGGCGGGCAACCAGACCAGCATGTACATGCTCGGCTGGACGCCGAGCTCGATCGACGCGCACAATGCGCTGCTCAACCTGGCGGCCTGCCGCGACGCCAAGACCGCCGCGGGGCAATTCAACCTGGGCGGCTATTGCAACAAGAAGGTCGACGAGCTGACCGCGCAGATCGGCGTGGAGACGGACCAGGCCAAGCGCAACGCCATGATCAAGGAAGCCTTCGAGATCGTGCGCAAGGAGTACGGCTACCTGCCGCTGCACCAGCAGCCGATGTCCTGGGGCGTCAAGGACAACATCAAACTGATCCAGCGCGCCGACGACGTGCTGGACCTGCGCAACGTCGTGATGCCGTAACGTGAGGACCGGCGCGGGCCATCGCGGCCCGCGCCATGGGCGACCCGCGCCGTACACGCCAAACCAGGGCACCCGATATGCTTGCTTTCATAGCGCGACGACTTTTTCAGTCGCTGCTGGTCATGCTGACCGTGGCATTGATCGCCTTTTCGATGTTCCGCTATGTGGGCGATCCGATCGCCAGCATGGTCGGGCAGGACACCACGCCGCAGCAGCGCGCGCAGCTGCGCGTCGACCTGGGGCTGGACGATCCGTTCGTGGTGCAGTTCGCGCGCTTTGTCGGCAACGCCGTGCAAGGCGATTTCGGCATTTCGTATCGCCAGCGCCGCCCGGTCGCGGAACTGCTGGAAGAACGCCTGCCCGCCACGCTCGAACTGTCGTTCGTCTCGGCCCTGATGGCGCTGGTCTTCGGCATTCCCATGGGCATCTATACGGCGCTGCGGCGCCACGGCGTGCTGTCCAAGACGTTCATGGCGCTCTCGCTGGCAGGCATCTCGCTGCCCACGTTCCTGATCGGCATCCTGCTGATACTGGTGTTCGGCGTGCAATTGCGCTGGCTGCCCAGCTTCGGGCGCGGCGAGGTCATCTCGCTTGGATGGTGGTCCACCGGGCTGCTCACGCGCTCGGGGCTGGCGGCGCTGATCATGCCGGCCATCACGCTGGCGCTGTTCCAGATGACGCTCATCATGCGCCTGGTGCGCGCCGAAATGCTGGAGGTGCTGCGCACCGACTTCATCAAGTTCGCGCGCGCCCGTGGCCTGCCCGAACGATTGATCAACTTCCGCCACGCGCTGAAGAACACGCTGGTGCCGGTGATCACGATCACCGGCCTGCAGCTGGGTTCCATCATCGCTTTCGCCATCATCACCGAAACGGTCTTCCAGTGGCCGGGCATGGGCCTGCTGTTCATCCAGGCCATCAGCATGGTGGACATCCCGGTCATGGCCGCCTACCTGGTGCTGATCGCCTTTTTCTTCGTCGTCATCAACCTGATCGTCGACATGCTTTATTTCGCCGTCGATCCGCGCCTGCGCGTGCAAAGCAAATGAAGGACGCGCCATGATTGCCCGTCTCGCTCCCTATTTCGCCCGCGCCAGCGACAGCGATCTCTGGCACAGCTTCAAGCGCTCGCCCGGGGCCATCATCTCGGCCGTCGTCACGCTGATCATCGTGCTGGGCGCGCTGGCCGCCCCCCTCGTGGCGCCGCACAATCCGTTCGACCTGGCGTCGCTGAACATCATGGACGCCAACACGCCGCCGGCCTGGGAAGCCGACGGCAACAGCGCCTTCGTGCTGGGCACCGACGACCAGGGCCGCGATATCCTGTCGGCCATCCTGTATGGCTCGCGCGTCTCGCTGCTGGTGGGCTTTGCCTCGGTGCTGTTCGCCATGGTCCTGGGCGTCACGCTCGGGCTGATCAGCGGCTATGCGGGCGGACGGGTCGACAGCATCATCATGCGCATCGCCGACGTGCAGCTCTCGTTTCCCGCCATCCTGGTGGCGCTGCTGATCGACGGCGTGGCGCGCGGCCTGCTGCCGCGTGACATGCACGACAAGCTGGCGCTGTACGTCCTGATCTTCGCGATCGGCATTTCGGGCTGGGTGCAGTACGCGCGCACGGTGCGCGGCTCGACACTGGTCGAACGCAACAAGGAATACGTGCAGGCCGCGCGCCTGATCGGCATCGGCCCCTTCACCATCCTGCGCCGCCACATCCTGCCCAACGTCATGGGCCCGGTGCTGGTGATCGCCACCATCCACCTGGCCATCGCCATCATTACCGAAGCCACGCTGTCGTTTCTCGGCGTGGGCGTGCCGCCCACCGCGCCGTCGCTGGGCACGCTGATACGCATCGGCAACAGCTACCTGTTCTCGGGCATGTGGTGGATTTCGATCTTCCCGGGCATCGCGCTGGTGGCGCTGGTGCTGTCGGTCAACCTGCTGGGCGACTGGCTGCGCGACGCCCTCAACCCCAAGCTGCGCTGAGACGCTCATGGCATTGTTGGACATCGACAGCATACGCATCGAATTCCCGAGCCGGCGCGGCACGCTGGTGGCCGTCGACGGCGTTTCGCTGTCGCTGGAGAAGGGCGAGATCCTCGGCGTGGTGGGCGAGTCCGGCGCCGGCAAATCGACCATCGGCAACGCCGTCATCGGCCTGCTGGAGGCGCCCGGCCGGCTGGCTGGCGGCGAGGTCCTGCTGGAAGGACGCCGCATCGACACCTTGAGCAACGCCGAGCAGCGCAAGGTGCGCGGCCGCCGCATCGGCATGATCTTCCAGGATCCGCTGACTTCGCTCGACCCCTTGCAGACGGTGGAAAGCCAGCTGGTGGAAACCATGCAGGTGCACCTGGACCTGAACCACGAACAAGCGCGCCAGCGCGCCGTCGAACTGCTGCGCCAGGTCGGCATCGACGAGCCGGAACTGCGGGTCAAGCAGTATCCGCACCAATTCTCGGGCGGCATGCGGCAACGGGTGGTGATCGCCCTGGCGCTGTCGTGCGGGCCGGAAGTCATCATCGCCGACGAGCCGACCACCGCGCTGGACGTGTCGATCCAGGCGCAGATCCTCGACCTGTTGCGCAAGCTGTGCAGGGAGAAACAGGTCGGGATGATCATCATCACGCACGACATGGGCGTGATCGCCGACGTCACCGACCGCGTGGCCGTACTGTACCGCGGCAAGCTGGTCGAACAGGGGCCCACCGCCAAGATACTCGGCAACCCGGACCACCCCTACACGCGCAGCCTGATCTCCGCCGTGCCGCGCCCCGACGTCAAGCTGCGGCGCTTCCCCGTGGTGACCTATATCGAGGACGTCAAGCGCCCGACCGTGGAACTGGACATCGCCACCCACTGGCTGGGCCAGCGGCGCGAGTTCGCCCGGCGCGCCGCAGGGCCGCTGGTGGAAGTGGAAGACCTGGGCATGCGCTTCGTGCTGCGCAACGCCTTCCTGGCGCGCAACCGGCGCACGCTGGACGCGGTCAAGCAGGTCAACCTGTCGATCAACGAGGGCGAAGTGTTCGGGCTGGTGGGGGAGTCGGGTTCGGGCAAATCCACCGTGGCCCGCCTGATCGCCGGCCTGTACACGCCCACGAACGGGCGCGTGCTCTTTAACGGCGTCGACCTGACCGGCCTGAAGGACGAGAAGCGGATGAACGCGTTCAGGCGCCAGATCCAGATGGTGTTCCAGGATCCCTATTCGTCGCTCAACCCGCGCATGCGGGTGCAGGAAATCGTGGCCGAGCCGATCCGCTTTCACCGCCTGGCTGAAGGCGAGGCGCAGACCCGCCGCGTGGTGGCCGACCTGCTCGACGTGGTCGGCCTGGGCGCATCCGCCGCGCAGCGCTATCCGCACGAATTCTCCGGCGGCCAGCGCCAGCGCATCTGCATCGCGCGCGCGCTGGCCACCCGGCCGCGCTTCCTGATCTGCGACGAACCGACCTCGGCGCTGGACGTGTCGATCCAGGCGCAGATCCTGAATCTGCTCAAGGATCTGCAGGAACAGCTGGGCCTGACCATGCTTTTCATCAGCCATGACTTGCCGGTCATCCGCCAGATGTGCGACCGGGTCGGCGTCATGCTGCACGGCCAACTGCTGGAAACGGCGGCCACCGAGACCCTGTTCACGCATCCGGAGCACGATTACACCCGGCACCTGCGCAGCCTGATGCCGCGGCTGCAGTCGCTGCAGCCGGTGCCGTCGGCCGGGTAGGCCGGCCTACCAGCGGCCCGAGGCGCCGCCTCCGCCGCTGCGCCCGCCGCCCCCGCCACGAAAGCCGCCGAAGCCGCCGCTGCCCGACCCGCCGCGCGAACCGCCGCGCCAGCCGCCGAAACCGCCCCCGCCGCTGCCGCCGCCTCCGCCACCTCCACCTCCACCGCCGCTGGGCAAGGCCTTGATGATGACCTTGATGCCCAGCACCAGCAGCGCCATAGCCAGGCCGGCGGAAATGCTCTGCATGTAGATCGCCACGCCCACGCCGGCCAGCGCCGCCGCGATCGGCCCCGGCAGGATGAGCAGCACCACCAGCGCCGCGATGCCGTTCTCGCCCAGCCAGCCGCGTATGCCGGCCAGCCGCGAGCCCTCGTCGCGCCCGCTGGCGGCGGGCGGCGGCAACTCCTCGCCTTCGATGCGCCGCTCGAGCGCCGTGACGCCGGCCTGCACCGCGCCGGGCCAGTCGCCGGCGCGCAGGCGCGGCACGATGTATTCATTGATGATGCGGCCGGCCGCGGAGTCCGGAATCGCGCCCTCCAGGCCGTAGCCCACCTCGATGCGCAGCGCGCGGTCGTCGCTGGCCATCAGCAACAGCACGCCGTCATCCACTTTGTCGCGGCCTATCTTCCACTTCTCGAAGGCGCGCGTGGCGTACTGCTCGATGGTTTCCGGGGCAGTGCTCGGCACGATCAGCACCGCCACCTGCGCGCCCTTGCGCTGTTCCAGCGCCGCCAGCTGGGCCTCCAGCCGTTGGCGCTGCGCCGCGTCCAGTACGCCCGATTGGTCGACGACGCGGGCGCCGAACTCCGGCACCGGCGCCAGCTGCTGCGCCTGCGCCAGCAGCGCCCAGCCCGCCAGCCACGCGCCCAGCCACAGCGTCCGCAGGAAGCGCCAGGCGTTACTGGGCCGGACGTGGGGCACTGCCGCCCTCGTTGCTGAACTTCACCTCCGGCGCGCGGGTGATCTCGGCCTCGTTGTCCACGCCGAAATTGGCCTTGGGCGCATAGCCGAAGACCTTGGCCGTGATCACTTCGGGGAACTGCCGCACCAGCACGTTATAGGCCTGCACCGAGCGCACATAGCGCTCGCGTTCGACCGCCAGCCGATTCTCGGTGCCGGCCAGCTCGGTCTGCAGATCGCGGAACAGGCCCTCGGCCTTGAGCTGCGGGTAGTTCTCGGTCACCACCAGCAGCCGCGACAGGGCCGAGGACAGCTCGCCCTGCGCCTGCTGGAAGCGCTGCACCGCGGCCGGATCGTCGAGCTGGTCGGCCGTCAGCTGCACGCGGCCCACCTTGGCGCGCGCCTCGGTCACTTCGACCAGCACCTGGCGTTCGTGCGTCATGTAGGCATCCACCACCTTGACCAGCCGCGGCACCAGGTCGGCGCGGCGCTGGTACTGGTTGAGCACCTGCGACCAGGACGCCTTGACCTGCTCGTCGGCGGCCTGGATGGCGTTGTATCCGCAGCCCGACAGCAACGTGGTCAGCAGCGCCAGCAGGCCGGCGCCCAGCCAACGGGTAATCGTCATGGCATGTCTTCCTGTAACAATGGATCGCCGGCATTACAACAGGTCGGAGCCGGCTTGCCTATGACTGGACGCGGCCGAGCTGTTACAGGTTATGGCCAAACAGGGCGCCTCCCGGGGCCGGCATGGGATACAATCATTCTCCGTGTGCATAGCCAATCGGCACACGTCTGCTGGCGCTTTCACCGCCATGCCCGTGAAAACGGGTTTCCTGTATCTCCTCACATTCGTCCGCCTGGATTGGAGTCTCTCAACTTTGAGCGACAGGCTGCCGCTGGAGTTGTTTTGACTACCTCTATTTCCTTTGCCGACCTCGGGCTGGCCGATTCCCTGTTGCGTGCGATCGCCGATACCGGCTATACGGCGCCCACCCCCATCCAGGCGCAAGCCATCCCGCTGGTGCTGCAAGGCGGCGACCTGCTGGCCGCCGCGCAAACCGGCACCGGCAAGACCGCGGGGTTCACCCTGCCCATCCTGCACCGGCTGATGCAGACCAAGCCCGCCGCGCGCAAGCCTGGCCGCCCGCGCTGCCTGATCCTCACCCCCACCCGCGAGCTCACCGCCCAGGTGGCCGAATCGGTGCAGACCTACGGCAAGTACGCCAGCCTGAGCTCCATGGTGATGTTCGGCGGCGTCAACATCAATCCGCAGATCAGCGCCCTGAAAAAGCCGCTCGACATCCTGGTGGCCACGCCCGGCCGCCTGCTCGACCATGCCGGCCAGAAAACGGTCGACCTCTCCGGCGTGGAAATCCTGGTGCTGGACGAAGCCGACCGCATGCTGGACATGGGCTTCATCCGCGACATCCGCAAGGTACTGGCGCTGCTGCCCAAGCAACGCCAGAACCTGCTGTTCTCCGCCACCTTCTCGGACGAAATCCGCTCGCTGGCGCGCGGCGTGCTCAACGATCCGGGCGAAGTCTCGGTCACGCCGCGCAACACCGCCACCGAACTGGTCACCCAGACGGTGCACCTGGTCGAACAGCACCACAAGCGCGACCTCGTCAGCCACCTGATCCGCGAAAGCGGCTGGCACCAGGTACTGGTGTTCACCCGCACCAAGCACGGCGCCAACCGGCTGGCCGAGAAGCTGGTCAAGGACGGCCTGAGCGCGGCCGCCATCCATGGCAACAAGAGCCAGTCGGCGCGTACCCGCGCCCTGTCGGGCTTCAAGGACGGCAGCGTGGCCGTGCTGGTTGCCACCGACATCGCCGCGCGCGGCCTGGACATCGACCAACTGCCGCAAGTGGTCAACTTCGAACTGCCCAACGTCCCCGAGGACTACGTGCACCGCATCGGCCGCACCGGCCGTGCCGGCGCCACCGGCGCGGCGGTCTCGCTGGTGGACGATAGCGAGATCAAGCTGCTCAAGGCCATCGAACGCCTGATCAAGAAGCCCATCGAACGCCGCGCCGTCGACGGCTGGACGCCGCCTGCCGGCGGCCCGACCGCCGAGGACCGCGCCGATCGCGAGCGCGAAATGCGCGACGACGATCGCGGCCGCGGCCGCCGCGGTGGCCGTGGCGGCGATCGCGGCCAACGCGCCGGCGGCGACAACCGCGCCCCCCAGGCGCGCGACGGCCAGCGCCGCGCCACGGGCGCCCATCCGCAAGGCAGCGCGCCGCGCAACGCCGCCGGTCCGCGCGCCGACGCCAAGCGCAACGACGCTGGCCGCCCCCAGGGGCGTGCCCCCGGCGAAACGGGTGCGGCCCGCGCGCCGGCCCCGGCGCGCAACCGGCCCGCCGGCAACGGCACGCGCGGCGTGTTGCTGGGCAAGTAATCCCGCTCACGCGGCATCGACAGGAGCCAGCGCATGACGCTCTCGACGTGGTTGACCTTTTTCGTCGCATCATGGGCGATCTCATTCTCGCCCGGGGCGGGCGCCATTTCGGCCATGTCCTCGGGCCTGAAGTACGGGTTCGCGCGCGGCTACTGGAACACGGCCGGGCTGATCCTCGGCATCCTGTTCCAGTTCCTGATCGTCGCCGTCGGGCTGGGCGCGGTGCTGGCCACCTCCGAGCTGGCCTTCACCCTCGTCAAGTACGCCGGCGTGGTCTACCTGATCTACCTGGGCATGCGCCAGATCCGCACCGACGCCGCGCCGGTGACGGTCGATGCCGGCGATCCGCATCGCGCCTCGATTCGCGAACTGGTGGGCCGCGGCTTCCTGATCAACACCATGAACCCCAAGGGCACGGTGTTCCTGCTGGCGGTCGTGCCGCAGTTCGTCGACCCCGCGCAGCCGCTGACCCAGCAATACCTGGCGCTGGCCGGCACGCTGGCCTTCACCGACCTGGTGGCCATGGGCGTGTATACGCTGCTGGCCGCCAAGGTGCTGCGGATGTTGCGCAAGGCGCACCACATCCGCTGGATGAACCGCGTCTTCGGTTCGCTGTTCATCCTGGCCGGCGTATTCCTGGCTACATTCCGTCGCCACTCGTAAAGACACCCCGCTGGCGCGCCCGCGGCGCGCCAGTACAATCCACCCGCCATGAACATTCCCCAAGAAGTCGCGCGGCGACGCACCTTCGCCATCATTTCCCA
The DNA here is from genome assembly GCF_900636925.1 of Bordetella bronchiseptica. NCBI lineage: Bacteria > Pseudomonadati > Pseudomonadota > Betaproteobacteria > Burkholderiales > Alcaligenaceae > Bordetella > Bordetella bronchiseptica. Next base: position 85,999 of record NZ_LR134326.1, on the reverse strand, counting down.
CCCGGACGCCGGTAAAACGACGCTGACCGAAAAACTGCTGCTGTTCGCAGGAGCGATCCAGATCGCCGGCAGCGTGAAGGCGCGCAAGGCCTCGCGCCATGCGTCGTCGGACTGGATGGAAATCGAAAAGCAGCGCGGCATCTCGGTGGCATCGTCGGTCATGCAGATGGAGTACCGCGACTGCGTCATCAACCTGCTCGACACCCCGGGCCACCAGGACTTCTCGGAAGACACCTACCGGGTGCTGACGGCGGTGGACGCCGCGCTGATGGTCATCGACGCCGCCAATGGCGTCGAACCGCAGACGATCCGCCTGCTGCAGGTCTGCCGCGCGCGCAACACGCCCATCATCACCTTCATCAACAAACTCGACCGCGAAGTCCGCGAGCCGCTCGAGCTGCTGTCGGAAATCGAAGGCCACCTCGGCATGGACACCGTGCCGTTCTCGTGGCCGGTGGGCATGGGCAAGGCGTTTGGCGGCGTGTTCGACATCCGGCGCAACCGCATGCGCATTTTCCGCGCCGGGCAGGAGCGCCGCGGCGAGGACGACGAATTCATCGACGGCCTGGACAACCCCGAGATCCCGCGCCGCTTCGGCGCCGCCTTCGCGCAGGCCAGCGGCGAGATCGAGCTGATCAACGAAGCCGCGCCGGCGTTCGACCGCGAGGCCTTCCTGGCCGGCAAGCAAACGCCCGTGTTCTTCGGTTCGGCCATCAACAACTTCGGCGTGCAGGAAGTCCTGGACGCGCTGGTCGACCAGGCGCCGGCCCCCGGCCCGCGCCAGGCGCTGGAGCGCGAAGTCCGCCCCGACGAACCCAAGTTCACCGGCGTGGTCTTCAAGGTGCAGGCCAACATGGATCCGGCGCACCGCGACCGGGTCGCCTTCGTGCGCGTGAGCTCGGGCCGCTTCGAACGCGGCATGCGCCTGAAGGTCGCGCGCACCGGCAAGGAAATGCGGCCCAACAACGTGGTGTCGTTCCTGTCACAGCGCCGCGAGCTGCTCGACGAAGCCTATGCCGGCGACGTCATCGGCATTCCCAACCACGGCGTGCTGCAGCTGGGCGACGTGCTGACCGAAGGCGAGAGCCTGCGCTTTACCGGACTGCCGTTCTTCGCCCCGGAACTGTTCCAGGCGGTGGAAGTCAAAGATCCATTGCGTACCAAGCAATTGCGCGTGGGCCTGACGCAGCTGGGCGAGGAGGGCGCCATCCAGGTGTTCCGCCCCGAGGCCGCCGGCGGCGCGCTGCTGCTGGGCGCGGTGGGCCAGCTGCAGTTCGAAGTGGTCGCGCACCGGCTCAAGACCGAGTACGGCGTGGACGCCCGGATGATGCCTTCGCGCTACACCAGCGCGCGCTGGATCACCTCCGACGACCCGCGCGCGCTGCGCAAGTTCATGGATGCCAATGCAGCCCATATCGCCTATGATGTGGTCGATGCGGCGGCGTTCCTTATCACTTCGCCCGCGCAATTGCGCGTGGCCGAAGACCTGTATCCGAATGTGAAATTCCACGCCTTGCGCGAGCATGGCGGCAAAGTCTTCGGAGACAAGGCGTAAGCCGGGTCGGAGACCGCACGGCAGATGAGGGTAGCAATGTCTTGGCGTTTATTGATCGCAACGCTTCTGGTCGCCCTGGGCGCAGCCGCCTGGGGCGGTATTCAACTGGGTGACTGGCTGGTGGCGCATGCCCCGCAGGCCGCGCCCGCGCCTGGCCAGGAAGGCGACGCATCGCAGCAACCCGTCCTCGACGCCAATGGCCGGCCGTATGTCGCGCAGCCTCCCCAGCCGCGCGTCGACGGCACGCTGGGCGTGCCGGACCAACCCGCCAGCCGCGACTGGGCGGTGAACACCGTCTCGCTGTTCGACACCACCGGCGACCCGGCGGTACAGATCTCCCGCGACAGCATCACCATGGACCGCGCGCGCGAGATCGCCGCCAATTCCGATGTGCCGCTGCCTTCGGGCAACTCCGACATCACCACGCTGGACTTGCAGGCGCTGGGCGGCCAGGCGCCGATCGTGCCGCAGGAAGCCATCCCCGCGTCCGGCATGCAGCAGAATCCCGCCGCGGTCGCGCAGGTCGCGCCGCAAACCAACCGCGCCGGCGGCGGCAACTGGCAGGACGCGCTGCGCCGCGAACTGGCCCACTGCGCCACGCAGGGCTTTTTCGAGCGCCCCAGTTGCTCCTGGGCGGCACGCAACAAGTACTGTGCGCCCAACCGCGCATGGGGCACCATGGCCGAGTGCCCGCGCCGTCCTGATTAACCGCACCCAGCCGCAATGCAAAGGGCGCACCGCATGGTGCGCCCTTTTTCATGCCATGGCCGCCGAAGCGGCCACGATGCCTCAGCCGTCGACTTCCATCTGGCTTTGCAGGTAGTTCTGCAGCCCCACCTGGTCGACCAGGCCGATTTGCGTTTCGAGGTAATCGATATGCTCTTCGGTGTCGTCCAGGATGTCCTGGAACAGATCGCGCGACACATAGTCGCGCACCGATTCACAGTGCGCGATGGCTTCCTTGACGGTCGCCTGCGCGGCCTGTTCCAGCTTCAGGTCACAGGCCAGCAGTTCCGGCACGTCCTCGCCGATCAGCAGCTTGTGCAGGTCTTGCAGGTTGGGCAGGCCATCGAGCATGAAAATGCGTTCGATGAGACGGTCGGCGTGCTTCATCTCGCCGATGGACTCTTCGTATTCATGCTTGCCCAGTTTGTTGAAGCCCCAGTGGCGCAGCATGCGGGCATGCAGGAAATATTGGTTGATTGCCGTCAGTTCGTTGGTGAGTTGCTTGTTGAGGAACTGGATGACGGTTTTATCGCCTTTCATGATGTACTCCTGGCAGACAGGCGCGTAAAGCTGGCGCGCAGTGACGCGCATGCGCCCAGCACATGCGCAACCCCGGCAGACTACCATCGCTTGCGCCTTGACTGCTAGCCCAAGAGCGCATTTGATGAACAGCGATGCAAGCGCAATCTGAAAGCGTCAAGACAATGAGAATGAGTATGCGTATTCGACAGGCCGCATGCATGCGCCATGCCTGATGCGGCTTGCGGCGCCATGCGCGCCGCGAATTGCGCCGTGGCGCGCGCCGCGGGCCCGCCCGAATGCGGTGCCCGCGCATGGCGCACGATCGCTCGCGCGCGCCGTTGGCGCGCGGCCACAAATCAGCCCGTGGCCCGCCCGCGCCGTGTCGCAAGCCAGATCCCCAGCGCAATCGGCACGATACCCAGCAGGTCCAGGCGCGAGACCGGCTCGCCCAGCAAGGCCCAGCCGAACAGCAGGCCCAGGGGCGGCATCAGGAAATGCAGGGCGCTGGCCGACGTGGCGCTGGCGCGGCCGAGGATCAGGAACCACAGGTAGTAACCGCCCATCGACACCGCCACGACCATGTAGGCCATGCTGCCGACCAGGCCCGCCGTCAGGCGCACGTCCGCCACGCTTTCCAGGCTCAGCGCCACTGGCAGCAGCGCCAGCCCGCCTGCCAGCGACTGCACGCCGGTTGCCGTCCACAGGCCGGCGGCTGGCGCCATGCGCTTGTACAGCAGCGTTCCGGCGACCAGCGCGAGCAGCGCGCCGCCGGCCAGCAGGGTGCCGTGCAGGTCTTCGTGCATGCCGGACAGGCGCGAACGCAACACCAGCGCCACGCCCAGCAGCCCCAGGCACAGGCCCGCCAGCTTGCGCCAGCCAAGCCGCTCGCCCAGCACCGGTCCGGCCAGAATGCCGATCAACAAGGGATTGGTGCTGATCAGCACCGCCATGAAGGCCGATGACACGGTGGTCAAGCCCGTCCAGCTCAACCCCAGGTAGAGCGCATTGTTGAGCACGCCCAGCAGTGCCAGCACGGCCAGCTCGCGCGGCGCGGGCGGGCGCCATCCCGCGCCCAGGCGCGCCACCGCCAGCAGCAGCACGCCGGCAAGCAGGAAGCGCGCGCTCAGCAACACCAGTGGCGGGCCATCGTGCACGGCGATCTTGGCCGCGGCAAAGGCCGAACTCCACAAGAGGCAGAACACGGCGATGGCGCCCCAGGGCGTGGCCGCGCGGTCCGGCGCGCCGCGCCAGGCGCCTGCCGCTGCCGCGGCCGATGTGGTCTTCATGATGGCTTCCCGTTGCCGGCCGCCAGCGGCGACCCTAGCCTGCATTCTGCGAGCGGCCCGATCCATTGACAAATTCTTTATTTGGATCAAAAGTATTTGAAAAACCGATGCATTTTCCGGAGCGAACCGCCGTGGACCTGGACCTGCTGCACAGCTTTGTTTCCGTCGTCGACGCCGGCGGCTTCACCCGTGCGGGCGAACGCGTGCACCGCACCCAATCGACCGTCAGCCAGCAGATCCGCAAGCTGGAAGACGCGCTGGGATGTGCGCTGTTCATCCGCGAAGGGCGCGGCGTGCGGCTGACCGAGGACGGCGAGCGGCTGCTGGGCTATGCGCGGCGCATGCTGGCGCTTTCCAACGAAATCCGCGAGGTGGTCAGCGGCGAGCGGCGGCTGGAGGTCGTGCGGCTGGGCCTGCCCGACGACCTGGCGGTCACCCGGCTGACGCACATGGTGGCCGACTTCGCCCGCCGGCATCCGCAGGTACGGCTGTCGATGCGCTGCGATCTCAGCGCCAACCTGCACCGGGCCCAGGCCCGCGGCGAACTGGACCTGGTCCTGCTCAAGCGCGAGCCCGGCGCCGGCCCGAGCCTGGCGGCGTGGCCCGAGCGCCTGCACTGGCTGTGCGCGGCCGGCGGCCCCGCCACGCTGCCCGACCCGATTGCCCTGGTCGCGTTCCCGCAGGGCTGCCAGTACCGCAACCGCGCCATCCATGCGCTGGAGAGCGCCGGCCGGCGCTGGCGCATCGCATACGAAAGTCCCAACCTGTCAGGGCTGCAGGCGGCGGTGGAGGGCGGATTGGGCGTGGCCTTGCTGGAGCAGCGCTGTCAGACACCCGCGATGGCGCGCTGCGACGCCTTGCTGCCGCGCCCGGCGCCCAGCGAGCTGGCGCTGTGCATGAGCGATACGGGCTCGCGGGCGGTGCACGAACTGGCCCGCCTGATCATGGACTTCTGTGGGGACGATAAATTGCGCCAGGCGGCATGAGCCGGCTGGCGCAAGGCGCCGCGTCGCTCAGGCGACGGCGACGAGGGGAATCGGAAAGCCGTTGGCCGCCGGTTGGGGCGTGCCTACGGGCTCGAGCGCCGCGGGCGGGTTGACCGGAACGGCGACCGACCGCACTTCGCACACGCTCGAGGCCCGCCCGCCGGGCAGGTACTCGGTGGCGGTTGCCGCGCAGCAGCCGCAGCACGTGGCCACGCCCAGTTCGAACTGGAGATCGCCCAGCGTAGCCGCGCCCGCGTCCACGCAGGCGCGGACTTGGCGTTCGGTAACGGCATTACATATGCAAATGTACATGAGAACAATTATCGGCAATTATTCTGTCACGCGCAAGCTGCTCCGAGCGGCAAATTTGCAACGAATCCCGCAGCTAACTACCTGAAATCAGGGACAAATTAGGAGGCGTCCTAACGACCCGCGGCGTGGGCCTTGCGCAGCGTCGCTGGCGCAATCCGCAGCGCCTCGCGGTACTTGGCCACCGTGCGGCGGGCAATGACGATGCCCTGGTCGGCCAGGCGCTGCATGATCTGGCTGTCCGACAAGGGCTTGGCGCGATCCTCGTCGGCCACCATCTGGCGGATCACCGCCTGCACCGCGGTGGCCGAGGTGGCGTCTCCGCCATCGGTGGACACGCCCGCGCCAAAGAAGCGCTTGAGCTCCAGCGTACCGAACGGTGTGAGCATGTACTTCTGCGTCGTCGCGCGCGAAATGGTCGATTCGTGCAGATCCAGTTCGCCGGCGATGTCCTTGAGGATCAGCGGCCGCATGGCCGCCGGCCCCTGGGTGAAGAACGCCTGCTGATGCGCCACGATCGCCTGCGCCACGCGCAGGATGGTGTCGAAGCGCTGCTCCACGTTGCGTATCATCCAGCGCGCCTGTTGCAGCTGCGCCTGCAGGCCGGCGTTGCCGCCCTGGCGCTGGCCGCCCAGCACTTGCGCATAGACGGCATTGACATGCAGCCGCGGCACGACGGCGCTGTTGAGCACCGCCTGCCAGCCCTGGCGGGTACGGCGCACGATCACGTCGGGAATGGCGTAATCGGCCGCCGGCACCGTCCAGGCGCGGCCCGGCCGCGGTTCCAGGCGCAGGATCAGCGCATGCGCGGCGCGCACGACCGCCTCGTCGCATTGCACGGCCTCGCGCACACGGGCCACGTTGCCGGTGGCCAGCAAGGGCAGATGCTGCGCGCAGATGCGCCGCGCACAGGCCAGCACCTCGGCATCGGCCGCCTCGGGCAGGCGCGCCGGATCGGGCTGGCGCAACTGCAGCTGCAGGCATTCGGCCATGTCGCGCGCGCCGATGCCTGCCGGATCGAACGACTGCAGCAATGCCAGCGCCGCGCGCAGCTCGTCCAGGTCGGCCTGCGCCTCGGCCGGCAGCCAGGTCAGGATCTCTTCCAGGGGCGAATCCAGGTAGCCGTTCTCGTCCAGTTCGTCGATCAGCAGACCGCACAGCGCCGCATCGCGCGGCGCGGCGCGCGTCAGCGCCAGCTGCCCCAGCAGGTGTTCGCGCAGGGTATCCGGGCGCGCCGCCTGCGGCAGGTCGCTGTCGTCGTCGGGAAGAACGCCGCCCGAACCGGGCATCTCGTCCAGGCGCAGTTCGGTATCCGGCGCCTCGTCGGCCTCGACCGAGGCCTCGCGCTCGGGGTCGGCCTGCTCCTCGCGCGCCGGATCTTCGTCGCGTTCCAGCAACGGATTCTCGGCCAGCGCCTGCGACAGTTCGGCCTCCAGCTCCAGCGACGACAGCTGCAACAGCCGGATCGACTGTTGCAGTTGAGGGGTCAACGTCAAATGTTGACCAGGACGAAGTTCTAGCGCGGGACGAGTCATAGGTACAATATTTTGCATGATGAATCCCACTTCGCCCGAACGCATCCGCCAGGACGGCCGCCTGATCGGCCAGGCCTTGTTGAAACTGGCGCTCCCCCGCCTGATATTCCGGGTCGTGGTGGTCGCCATCGCCGCCGTCATCTGGCTGCTCGTGGCCGCCTGGCTGCTGGCCTTCGGCAAGTCGCTGTCGTTCGAGGGCATGCATGCCCTGGGCCAGCAAACCGTCGACATGCTGACCCGCGTCAACCCCTACTTCTGGTGGGGCGTGGTGGCGATCTGGTCGCTGATCGTGTTTTTCTCCATACGCGCCTGGCTGGGATCCAGCATCGCCGCCGGCCGCGCCGCCGTGGTCCCCACCGACGTGCTGTCCGACCTGGCGCCGCGGCTCTCGCCGGAGGTCCTGGACGTGCTGCGCTGGGTGTGGGGCGAGCGCGAAGAACCGCTCACCGTGGGCGATCTGCAACGCGCCCACACCGAACTGCGGCATAACCGCATCGGCAAGATCGCGCTGGTGCGCGAGCAATCCGGCATCCTGGATGCGCCGGCGCACCGGCCGGGCCCCGACGAGCGCCCCGGCGCGGCACGCCATGCCGAGCCGCGGATTACCGAACCGCGCGCGGTCGAGCCCAGGCTCGCCGAGCCGCATATCGGGCCGGCGCGCTGAGCGCCTGGGCGCATCCCGGACCGGCCTGACGGCGCGCCCTGGCGCGCCGTTTACATTTGCGCTGCGCCGGGAAATGTGTTTGACTATAGGTTATGGCCGCCCAACGCACCTTCCTCGCGATTGCCTACGACCGCTCCAATGCGGCCGTGGCCGGCCTGCGTCTCGCGGTGTCCCCCACCGCCCTATCGCTACTACGCCTACCGATCGGTTGCCGGGCCTAGTGCCCCGTGGTAGCTCGGCAGCCGTACGCTCGCCACACGCGTTTTCCCCCGTTTTATTAAACTGAATCCGGCCGATTTACGGCCAAACTGCCCGCGAAACGACCAACGCAATGCAGTGGGCCAGCCCCATGCGCGGCCGTCACCATGGCCGACGCCATTACCGCTGGCTCTACGGGATTCACAAGAAACCGATCGAGGTGTACTGATGATGCTCGCCAACCCCGCCACCAAATACGTACCGTTCCAACCCTTTGCGCGCGACTTCGCCGAGCGCACCTGGCCCAGCCGCCGCATCACCCAGCCGCCCATCTGGATGAGCACCGACTTGCGCGACGGCAACCAGTCGCTGATCGAGCCCATGAGCGTCGAACGCAAGGTGCGTTTTTTCGAGCAGCTGGTGAAGATCGGCTTCAAGGAAATCGAAGTGGGCTTCCCTTCGGCGTCGCAAACCGACTTCGACTTCGTGCGCAAGCTGATCGATGAAAAGCGCATCCCGGACGACGTCACCATCATCGTCCTGACCCAGTCGCGCGAAGATCTCATCAGCCGCACCGTCGAGGCCGCCGCCGGCGCCAGGCAGGCCATGATCCACCTGTACAACGCCTGCGCTCCGGCTTTCCGCAAGATCGTGTTCAACATGAGCCGCGACGAAATCAAGAACATCGCGGTCACCGGCACGCGCATGGTCAAGCAGTACATGGCGAAGTACCCGCAAACGCAATGGCGCTACGAGTACTCGCCCGAAGTCTTCAGCACCACCGAGCCCGAATTCGCGCTCGACGTCTCCAACGCGGTGGCCGACGAATGGGACGCCACGCCCCAGCGCAAGATGGTGCTCAACCTGCCGGCCACCATCGAGGCGACTTCGCCCAACATGTACGCCGACCAGATCGAGTGGATGCACAAGAACCTCGCGCGCCGCGACAGCATCGTGTTGAGCGTGCACCCGCACAATGACCGCGGCACCGCCGTGGCGGCCGCCGAATTCGCCGTGATGGCCGGCGCCGACCGCATCGAGGGCTGCCTGTTCGGCAGCGGCGAGCGCACCGGCAACGTCGACCTGGTCACGCTGGCGCTCAACCTCTATACGCAGGGCGTGCACCCCGGCCTGGACTTCTCCGACATCGACGAAGTGCGCCGCTGCGCCGAGTACTGCAACCAGTTGCCGGTCCATCCGCGCCATCCGTACGCGGGCGACCTGGTCTTCACGGCATTCTCCGGCTCGCACCAGGACGCCATCAAGAAGGGCTTCGCGCAACAGCAGGCCGACGCTCCCTGGGAAGTGCCTTACCTGCCGATCGACCCTGCCGACCTGGGCCGCAGCTATGACGCCGTCATCCGCGTCAACAGCCAATCGGGCAAGGGCGGGGTGTCCTACCTGCTCGAACAGGAGCACGGCCTGGTCTTGCCGCGCCGCCTGCAGATCGAATTCAGCCGCGCCATCCAGCGCGTTACCGACGAAACCGGCCGCGAGGTATCCTCGGACGACGTCTACACGATCTTCGACAGCGAATACCTGGCGCAGCAGCAGCCCTGGCAGCTGGTCCGCCACCGTATCGACGGCGATCCGTCGGCCGGCGAGGGCAAGCACTTCAGCATCGAGGCCGAACTCAGCTTCAACGGCGAGCGCCGCATCGTGAAGGGTAGCGGCGACGGCGCGATCTCGGCCTTCGTGGCGGCGCTGGACGTGCCTGTGCGCATCATGGACTACCACGAGCACGCCATCGGCACCGGCACCGACACCCGCGCCGCCTGCTACGTGGAAGTGCGCGTTGGCGATTCGCCCACCGGCTTCGGCGTAGGCATCGACCGCGACATCGTCACTGCCTCCTTCAAGGCTGTGCTGGGCGCCGTCAACCGCCATCACGTCGCCGCCACGCAAGCCACCGAAACCGAAGCCGTCGCCGCGTAACCCCTCGGGTGCCCGTCCCCGCCGGGACAGGCACTCCTGCCGCATGGCGTACAGCAGTGTGCCTGTCCCGGCGGGGACAGGCACCCTTGCCGCAGGAGTCGCTCCCCGTGCGGGGACCGGCACCCTCTACCCCGGCAGCGTCAATCCGCCGCCAGCACGCCATTCATCCAGCGCGCGATCGCCAGCAGGCGCTGGTCGTCGCGAAACCCTCCCACGACCTGCAGCCCCACCGGCAAGCCTTGCGGCCCTTGCGCGAACGGCAGGTGCACGCACGGTACGCCGAACAAGGTCCAGGCCCGGCAGAACAGCGGATCGCCGGTGCCCTGGTCGTAGAACGGCGCCTCGCCGGTAGCGCTGGGCGCCAGCAGCACGTCGTAGCGCTGCAGCCATTCGGCCACTTTCGCGCGCGCCTGCCCCGCCTGCGCCAGGTGGGCCAGGTATTGCTCGGCGGTCAGCGCGGCGCCGGCCTCCAGCATCGCCGCCAGCTTGGTGCTCAGTTGCGATGGGTAGTGGATGCGTTCGAAAGCCAGCGCCTGCGCGGCCTCGTAGGCCATCACATCGCTATGCAGCTGCGCCAGCCCGCAATCCTCGTTGGGCGGCGGCGCCAGCTCCTCCACGACGGCGCCCGCCTGCGAAAGCGCGCGCGCGGCGCGCTCGAACGCTGCACGCGTTTCGGGCAGGGTATGGCGCCATTGCGGGCTGCGGAACATGGCCACGCGCGGGGTGCCGTCATAGCGCAATTCGCGCAGCCGCGCATCGCGCATCAAGACCGAGGCCAGCAAGGCCACGTCGTCGACGCTGCGCGCGAACATGCCGACGGTATCGAGCGTTTCGGCCAGCGATTTCAGGCCGGCGCGCGAAATGCGTCCGAAACTGGGCTTGTAGCCCACCACGCCGCAGTACGCGGCCGGCCGTATCACCGAGCCGGCAGTTTGCGTGCCCAGCGCCAGCGGCACCATGTCGTCGGCCACGGCCGCGGCCGACCCGCTGGACGAGCCGCCCGGCGTATAGGCCGTGTTGCGCGGATTGCGCGTGGGGCCGGGGTGGTAGGTGGCGAACTCGGTGGTGGCGGTCTTGCCCAGCACCAACGCGCCCGCGTCGCGGCACAGCGCGACCGCGGCGGCGTCGGCGCGCGGCTGATGCGATTGGTAGATGCCGGACCCATAGGCGGTGGGCAGATCGGCTGTGTCGAACATATCCTTCACGCCCAGCGGCAGGCCGTGCAGCACGCCGCGTATCGGGCCACGGTCGAGTTCGCGCGCGGCGGCCAGCACGGCGTCCGGACGCAGCGCGGTCCAGGCCTGGACATCCGGCTCGCGCTGCTCGATGCGAGCCAGACAGGCCCGCGCCAATTGCTCGGCCGTCAGGTCGCGCCGATTCAGCAGGCGCGCGGCCTCGGACGCGCTGATGCGATTCAGGTTCATCGCTTTCCCCATTCCCCAATGATGTCTTTATGCACGACTCGGATTGCAATATGCGCGGCGCCGCAATATTTGTTTTCGGAACGCGCGCGCCGCGCTTCGAGTGTAGAAGCAACCCGGCGCATGGCGCAAAACTTGCGGCACTGCACGATGCAATGTCGTTGGCGCTTTGGGAAATTTCGACTAAGGTGGCGCCGTGACACATCGTTGTCATGCTGCATGCCTAGAATGAAATCGTTTTCATCGTGACAATTCCTCGCGAGGCACGCTGTGAGCCGCAAGCCGCCAGGCCGACCATCCATCATCGAGATCGCCCGCAAGGCGGGCGTATCTCCCGCCACGGTATCGCGCGCCTTCAACCAGCCCGCGCTGCTCAAGCCCGATACGCTCGCGCATATCGAAGCGGTCGCGCAACGCAGCGGCTTTCGGCCCAACCGCGTGGGCCGCAGCCTGCGCGCCGGCCGCTCGCGCACCATCGGCCTGCTGCTGCCCACGCTGACCAACCCGGTATTCGCCGATTGCTTCGAGGGCGCCGAACAGTATGCACGCCGCGCCGGCTACAGCGTCATGATGGCGACGACCAACTACCAGCCCGCGATCGAGGCCGACGCCGTGCAGGCGCTGATCGACCACCAGATCGACGGCCTGATCCTGACCGTCGGCAACCCTGCCCGCAATGCCACGCTGCAAGCCCTCGAACAGGCGCAGGTGCCGCATGTGCTGGCCTATAACGAATCGGGGTCGCACCCTTTTGTGTCGGTCGACAACCGCGCCGCCGCGCGCGACATGGTGCAACGCCTGGCCGATCTGGGACACCGCCGCATCGCGCTGGTGACCGGGCCGCTGGCCGCCTCGGACCGGGCGCGGCGCCGCCTCGAAGGCGCGCGCGCCGCGGCCCGCACGCTGGGGCTGGAACCTGTGGCGCACCTGGCCATGCCCACGCACACCGCCTCGAACCTGTCCACCCTGCAGCAGGCCGTGCAGGCCGCCCATGCCCCTACCGCGCTGTTCTGCTCCAACGATCTGCTGGCCACGGCCGTCATCGCGCATCTGGTCGAACTGGGCCTGCGCGTGCCGCGCGACATCTCGGTGTGCGGCTTCGACGGCGTGGCGATCGGCGCATTGATGGTGCCCACGCTGTGCACCGTCGCGCAACCGAGCCGCGACATCGGCGCGGCCGCGTGCGCCCGCCTGCTGGCCCACATGGAACAGGGCGTGCCGATCGAATCGGCGCGCCTGCCCTATCGCATCTTCCCTGGCGGCACCGTCGCCGCCGCCCCACGCCCCGAAGAGGAACCCTCACCATGAAACGCATCATCCAGGCCGCGTTGCGCGGCACGCTGCTGGCGTTGGCGATCGGCGCCGGCGCCGCCCAGGCGCAGAACGCCATCTGCTACAACTGTCCGCCCGAATGGGCCGACTGGGCCACCCAGCTCAAGGCCATCAAGGAGGCCACCGGCATTACGGTGCCCGGCGACAACAAGAACTCGGGGCAGGCATTGGCGTCGATCGCCGCCGAAAAGGCCAACCCGGTGGCCGACGTGGTGTACTACGGCGTCACGTTCGGCATCCAGGCCGACAAGGACGGGCTGGTGCAAAGCTACAAGCCGGCGCATTGGGACGCAATCCCCGACGGCATGAAGGATCCCGACGGCAAATGGTTCGCCATCCACTCCGGCACGCTGGGCTTCATGGTCAATGTCGACGCCTTGCGCGGCAAGCCGGTGCCCAAGTCGTGGGCCGACCTGCAAAAGCCCGAGTACCGCGGCATGGTGGGCTACCTGGATCCGGCCTCGGCCTTCGTCGGCTATGTCGGCGCCGTGGCGCTGAACCGCGCGCTGGGCGGCACGCTGGACAACTTCGATCCCGCCATCGACTGGTTCAAGAAGATGCGCGCCAACCGGCCCATCGTGCCCAAGCAGACCGCCTATGCGCGCGTGCTGTCGGGCGAAATCCCGATCCTGATCGACTATGACTTCAACGCCTATCGCGCCAAGTACAAGGACGAGGCCAACGTCGACTTCGTCATCCCGGCCGAAGGAACCATCGCCGTCCCGTACGTGATGAGCCTGGTGGCCAACGCGCCGCATGCGGACAACGGCCGCAAGGTGCTGGATTTCACGCTGTCCGAACGCGGACAGGCCATCTGGGCCAATGCCTTCCTGCGCCCGGTCCGTGCCGAGGCGATCTCGGCCGAGGCGCAGAAGAAGTTCCTGCCCGCCAGCGAATACGCGCGCGCCGGTACGGTGGACTACGTGAAGATGTCGGCGGCCCAGCGCGGCTTCTCCGAACGCTACGCCAAAGAGGTGAATTGATATGCAGCGCCGCGGATGGCTGTTGTTCGCTGCGCCGGCCGCGGCGCTGTTCCTGGCCTTCTGGCTGCTGCCCATGGCCAGCCTGGCGCTGACCGGCGCCACCGTCGAGGAAGGCCACTCGGCGTATTACATCGTGGTCACCAGCCCGCAGTACTGGCGCAGCCTGTTCAATACCGTGGCGCTGTCGCTGGTCGCCACGCTGGCCACGCTGTTGCTGTCGCTGCCGATCGGCCGCTTCCTGGCCTGGCACCGCGAGTTCCCCGGACGCCGCGCGCTGGTCGCGCTGCTGATGTTCCCGCTGGCGTTTCCCGGCGTGGTGGTGGGTTTCCTGATCATCCTGCTGGCCGGCCGCCAGGGCGTCATCGGCTCGCTGACCGAATGGATGACCGGCGAGCCCATGGTGTTCGCCTACGGCATGGGCGGGCTGTTCCTGGGCTACCTGTATTTTTCGCTGCCGCGCACCATCGGCATGATTTCCGCGGCGGCGCAGCAGATCGACGTCAGCCTGCTGGAGGCGGCCCGCACGCTGGGCGCGCGGCCGTGGCGCCGCTTCGTCGATATCGAGCTGCCCGCGCTCACGCCCGCGCTGCTGGGCGCCGGCGCCATGAGCTTCGCCACCAGCATGGGGGCCTTCGGCACGGCGTTCACGCTGGCCACGCAGATCGACGTGCTGCCTTTGACGATCTATAACGAATTCACCAACTACGCCAATATTCCGGTGGCGGCGGCGCTGTCCATCGTGCTGGGCCTGGCAACCTGGGCGGTGCTGTATGCCGCACACAGCCTGGCCGGCGCGCGCGCCGGCGCGGGCGCTTGAGGGAGGCCGGCATGTCCGCGATGTATTCCAAGACCGACGCCCGCCTGGGCCTGACCGTCACGCTGGCGGTGGCCGCGTTCCTGATCGGCCCGGTGGTGCTGTCCGTGCTGGCCGGCCTGACGCGCAACTACTTCGTGGGCCTGGAAAGCGGCCTGACCCTGCGCTGGGTGATCGAAGTCTGGGATCTGTACGCCGATACGATCTGGCGCTCGTTCGCCGTGGCGCTGCTGACCCTGTTGGTCTGTACGCTGACCGGGGTGCCGGCGGCCTGGGTCCTGACGCTGCACCACGGCCGGATGGCGCGCGCGCTCGAGGAACTGCTGACCCTGCCGGTGGCCGTGCCGGGGCTGGCCTCGGCGCTGGCGCTGATCGTGTCCTGGGGCACGGTCAGCGGCCTGCGCGGCAGCATCTGGTTCATCGTGATCGGCCACGTGCTTTTCACGCTGCCCTTCATGGTGCGGGCCACCCGCGCCAGCATGGCCGGCGCCGATCTCGCCACGCTGGACGAGGCAGCCGCCACGCTCGGCGCGTCGCGGCTGCGCCGCTTCCTGACCGTGGTCGTGCCCAACGCGGCGCCAGGTATCGTGACCGGCGCGCTGACCGTGCTGACGCTGTCGATCGGCGAATTCAATCTCACCTGGCTGTTGCACACGCCGTTGACCAAGACGCTGCCGGTCGGCCTGGCCGACAGCTATGCGTCCATGCGGCTGGAGATCGCCTCGGCTTATACCCTGGTGTTCCTGCTGATGCTGATGCCGCTGCTGGTCGGCCTGCAATGGCTGGCCGCCCGCGGCGAACGCAATGCCGCCAATGCTCCCATTACCAACGAGAAGACCGCAACATGAGCGCCTCTGTATCGATCACGCTGGAAAACTGCGCCAAGACCTGGCCGGACGGCTCGCGCGCGCTGCAGGCGCTGGACCTGCACATTCCGGGCGGCGAGATTCTCGCACTGCTGGGGCCCTCGGGCTGTGGCAAGACCACGCTGCTGCGGCTGATCTGCGGCCTGGAGCAGCCCGACGCCGGCACCCGCATCCTCTATGGCGACGAAGACGTCACCGCGCTCGCCCCGGAAGCGCGGGGAGTTGGCGTGGTGTTCCAGAGCTATGCGCTGTTTCCCAACATGACGGTGGCCGACAACGTCGGCTATGGCCTGCGCGTACGCGGCATGGCCGAGGCGGCGCGCACGGCGCGCGTGCGGCAGATGCTGGAACTGGTACAGCTGCAGGCCCTGGCCGGACGCCGCATCTCGCAGCTTTCCGGCGGCCAGCGCCAGCGCGTGGCGCTGGCGCGCGCGCTGGCCATCGAGCCGCGCGTGCTGCTGCTGGACGAACCCCTGACCGCGCTGGACGCCAAGCTGCGCGAGCACCTGCGCGTCGAACTGGCGCAGATGCTGCGCGGCCTGGACATCACCACCATCATCGTCACGCATGACCAGGACGAGGCCATGATGCTGGGCGATCGCATCGCGGTCATGTCGGCGGGCCGGCTGGAACAGATCGGCCATGCCGAAACGCTGTACCGCGAGCCCGCCACCGACTTCGTCGGCGAGTTCCTGGGCACGCTGTGCCGCGTCCGCGCGGCCACGCGCGACGGCCTGCTGGTTGCCGGCGACGAACCGCTGGCATTCCGCCCGCATCACGCCCGCCTGCAGGCGCCGTGCGACGGAGCGCTGCACGCTCGCGTGCTGGCCCGCTTCTTCCTGGGCGGCTCGGTACGCTACGAAATCGGCCTCGACGACGGCCAGCAGTTCGCCGCCATCGCGGCGCCCGACAGCACCTATCAGACCGGCCAGTCCGTCAGCGTGGTGCTGGCGGCCCATTGAATTTCCTGGAACATCGAACGCCATGCTTATCGCCCAAATCAGCGACCTGCACATCCGCATGCCGGGCCAGAAGGCCTATCGCGTGGTCGAGACCGACCGCTACCTGCCGCCGGCCGTGGCGGCGCTCAACCGCCTGGAGCCGGCGCCGGACCTGGTCATCGTCAGCGGCGACCTGACCGACTTCGGGCGCCCGCAGGAATACGCGCACCTCAAGCAGATGCTCGACGCGCTGCGCGCGCCTTACCATGTACTGCCCGGCAATCATGACGACCGCGTCCAGCTTGCCGCCACCTTCGCCGATCACCCTTACTTGCGCGAGGCCGGCGAGTTCGTGCAATACACCATCGAGGACCAGCCGCTGCGCTTCATCGTGCTCGACACGGTGGTGCCGCAGCAAAGCCACGGCGCATTGTGCGAACGCCGCCTGCAATGGCTGGCGCAACGGCTGGCCGAACAACCCGGCCGTCCGACCGTCATCGTGATGCATCATCCGCCGTTTCGCACCGGCATCGCCCACATGGATGCCATCGGCCTGCTGGCCGGCGCGCCCGAGCTGGAGGCCCTGGTCGCACGCCATTCCAACGTCGAACGCATCATGTGCGGCCATTTGCACCGCACCATTTTCCAGCGTTTCGGCGGCACGATCGCTTCCACCTGCCCCAGCCCGGCCCACCAGGTCGCGCTGGATCTGCGGCCCGACGGCCCGTCGGCGTTCGTCATGGAACCGCCCGGCTTTCACCTGCACGAATGGCGCGATGGCGCGCTCGTGACGCACCATGCCTATATCGAGAGCTATCCGGGGCCGTATCCGTTCCACGAGGGCGGGGAACTGATCGACGAGTGAAACAAGCGCCGCCGCTGACATGGCGGCGTCATGTTTGCACCGCAGAATGAAAAGGATTTCATTTGCGGCCAGAATTGAGCTTCCGCGCAACAAACAAGAAATGGCATGTCTCATCTCGTTCTGGACGACCTTACCAAGCAATACGGCGAAGCCGCGGCGATCTCCGGCGTCAGCTTCACGGCGCCGGCCGGCAGCTTCACGGTTCTGCTCGGTCCCTCGGGATGCGGCAAGTCGACCACGCTGCGCATGATCGCCGGGCTGGATACGCCCACCTCCGGCCGGATCCGCATCGGCGACCGTGACGTCACCGACCTGCCGCCAGCCAAGCGGCGCATCTCGATGGTGTTCCAGTCGTACGCATTGTTCCCGCACCTGAGCGTGCGCGAGAACATCCTGTTCGGCCTGAAGGTGCGCAAGGAGCCCGCGCGCGACTACGAACGGCGGCTTGCGCGCGTGGCCGGGCTGCTGGGCCTGCAAGCCTTGCTGGACCGCAAGCCGGCCCAGTTGTCGGGCGGCCAGCAGCAGCGCGTGGCGCTGGGGCGCGCGGTAATCTCGGAGGCGCCGGTATGCCTGATGGACGAGCCCCTGTCGAACCTGGACGCACAGCTGCGCCATGACATGCGGCGCGAAATCCGCGCGCTGCAGCAGGAGCTTGGCATCACCATGGTCTACGTCACCCACGACCAGACCGAGGCCATGAGCATGGCCGACCAGGTGGTGCTGATGCGCGGCGGGCGCATCGAGCAGCTCGATACGCCGGATGGCCTGTACGCGCGGCCGGCCACCGAATTCGCGGCGCGCTTCATCGGTACGCCCCCCATGAACCTGATCGCCCTGGACACGCACGACGGCCGGCCCGTCGTCGCCGGCACCCAGGGGCCGGCCCTGGCGAACGCGCCGGCCGGCGCCGTCACGCTGGGCCTGCGGCCCGAACACATCCGCATCGATGCCGACGGCATGCCGGCCGTCATCGAAAGCGTGGAATATTTCGGCGCCGATTCGGTGGCGGTATGCCGCCTGGGTTCGTGCGGCGGCGTGGCGGTGCGGGTCAATGGCCACCTGCGCAGCGCGCCGGGCACGGCGGTCGGCCTGGCCTGGCCCGACGAACGACAGCATTTCTTCGCCGCCGACGCGGCGGTTCTGTGAACCACCGGACGCACAGCGCGCCGATTTTTTAGGAAAGCCCCCATGCGACGCATTGTTCTCAAAACCCTCGCCGCCGGCCTGGCCGGTGCCTTCCTGGCGCTGCCGGCGCAGGCGCAACAGCCCGTCGAAGTCGAGTTCTACTATCCGGTGGCCGTGGGCGGCCCCATCACCAAGATCGTCGACGACATGGTGGCGGATTTCCACAAGGAAAATCCCGATATCCGCATCAAGCCGATCTACGCCGGCACCTACCAGGATTCGATCGCCAAGGCGTTGACCGCGTTGAAGGGCGGCACGCCGCCGCAGCTGGCCGTGCTGCTGTCGACCGACATGTTCACGCTGATCGACGAAGACGCCATCGTGCCCGTCGACGGCCTGGCCAAGAGCGATGCCGACAAGAAATGGCTGGGCGGCTTCTACGACGCCTTCATGCAGAACAGCCGCACCGGCGGCCACGTGTGGGGCGTGCCGTTCCAGCGCTCGACCATCGTCATGTACTACAACAAGGACCTGTTCAAGGAGGCCGGCCTGGATCCCGAGCGCGCGCCGGCCACCTGGGACGAACTGGTCGAGTACGGCAAGAAGCTGACCAAGAAGGACGCCAACGGCAACGTCTCGCAGTGGGGCATCAAGATCCCGTCGGGCGGCGCCTTCGCCTATTGGCTGTTCCAGGCGCTGACCACGCCCAACGACGCCATCCTCATGAACGAGGAAGGCAGCCAGGTGTACCTGGACAAGCCGGCCGTGGTCGAGGCGGCGCAGTTCTGGCAGGATCTGTCGGTCAAGCACGGCGTCATGCCCAAGGGCACCATCGACTGGGGCACCACGCCCAAGGACTTCCTCGAGAAGAAAGCCGCCATCGTCTGGACCACCACGGGCAATCTCACCAACATCCGCAAGAACGCCGACTTCCCGTTCGGCGTGGCGATGATGCCCAAGAAAAAACGCGGCGGCAGCCCCACCGGCGGCGGCAACTTCTACATCTTCAAGAGCGGCACGCCGGCGCAGCAGCAGGCCGCGCTGAAGTTCGCCCAATGGGCCACCACGCCCGAGCGCGCCGCCGACTGGAGCATCGCCACCGGTTACGTGGCGGTGACGCCCGCCGCCTGGCAGACCGAGCGCATGAAGAAGTACGCCCAGGAAGTGCCGGCAGCCACGGTGGCGCGCGACCAACTGGAGGTCAGCGTGGCCGAGTTCTCCACCCACGAGAACCAGCGCGTGACCAAGGTGCTCAACGATGCGCTGCAGGCCGCGCTGACCGGCTCCAAGACGCCGCAGCAGGCCCTGACGGACGCGCAGCGCGAAGCCGATCGCGTGCTGCGCTCGTACAAGTGATGCGCAGCGCATGAGCCGCACGACGCAAGCGGTGTACGGCTGGCTGCTGTTGCTGCCAGCCGTCGTCCTGCTGGCCGCCTTCACCCACTACCCGGCGCTGGCCACGCTGTGGCACAGCTTCTTCTCCACTCCCAAGGGCAGCCGGCCGGCGCGCTTCGTGGGGCTGGAGAACTACGCGCTGCTGCGCGACGACCCGGTCTTCTGGCAGTCGCTGTGGAACAACCTGTGGTTCGCGCTGGGTACGATCCCGACCTCGATCGCCATCGCGCTGGCCATGGCGCTGTGGGTCAACGGCAAGCTGCACGGTCGCGGCTTCCTGCGCATGGCGTACTTCACCCCCACCGTGCTGCCCATGGTGGCGGTGGCCAATATCTGGCTGTTCTTCTACACGCCGCAGTACGGACTGATTGCGCAAGTCATGCAGTGGTTCGGCCTGGCCGGCCCCAACTGGCTGGGCAGCCGCGACACCGCCTTGCCGGCGTTGATGATGGTGACCGTGTGGAAGGAGTCGGGCTTTTTCATGATCTTCTACCTGGCCGCCCTGCAGACGGTGTCGCCCTCGCTGCGCGAGGCCGCCATGCTCGAAGGCGCCTCGCGCTGGCAGTATTTCCGGCGCGTGCTGTGGCCGCTGCTGATGCCCACGACGCTGTTCGTGCTGGTCAACGCCCTGATCAATGCGTTCCGGCTGGTCGACCACGTCGTGGTCATGACACGCGGCGGCCCCGATAATGCCAGCACGCTGCTGCTGTTCTACATCTATCAGGTCGGTTTCAGCTTCTGGGACACCGCCTACGCGGCCACGCTGACCGTGGTGCTGCTTGCCGTGCTGGCGGCCACCGCGCTCATCAAGTTCCGCTGGCTGGACCGCAGGACACACTATCAATGAACCGCACGCTGGATACGCTCGGGGCCTGGCTGCTGGGCCTGCTGTGGATACTGCCGCTGGCCTACGCGGCCTGGGCGGCGTTTCATCCGCCGGCCTACGCCACGCGCTTCGACCTGCTGGCCCCGCTGACGCTGGAGAACTTCGCGCGCGCCTGGAACGCCGCGCCGTTTCCGCGCTATTTTCTCAACACCTTCCTGCTGGTCACCATGGTGCTGGCCGCGCAGCTGGTGCTGTCCACGTTGGCGGGCTACGCCTTCGCGCGCTTCGAGTTCCGCGGCCGCGACTTCGTGTTCATGCTGGTGCTGCTGCAGCTGATGGTGATGCCGGACGTGCTGCTGGTGGAGAACTACCGCTCGATGAGCCTGCTGGGGGTGCGCGATACGGTGTTCGCGGTCGGCTTGCCGTACTTCGCCTCGGCCTTCGGCATCTTCCTGCTGCGCCAGACCTTCAAGACCGTGCCGCGCGAACTGGAGGAAGCGGCGCGGGTCGAGGGCGCCAGCCCCTGGCAAGTGCTCATGAAAGTCTATGTGCCGCTGGCGCGTCCCATCTACGTGGCCTACGGCCTGGTATCGGTCAGCCACCACTGGAACAACTTCCTGTGGCCGCTGATCATCACCAACTCGGTCGAATCGCGCCCGCTCACCGTCGGCCTGCAGGTGTTCTCGTCGACCGACCAGGGCATCGACTGGTCGGTCATCACCGCCGCCACGCTGCTGTCGGCCGCGCCGCTGCTGGTCGGCTTCCTGCTGTTCCAGCGCCAGTTCGTGCAATCGTTCATGCGCGCGGGGATACGCTGAAGGAGGACGGGTGCCTGTCCCCGGATGGAGCATGGGTGCCTGTCCCCGGAAGGGGGACAGGCACTCATGCAATCCGCGGGAGCCAGTCCCCCTGCGGGGACAGGCTCCCGGGTATGGTTAATGGCCTACCATCAGCCCGGGCAGATCCACCACGATGCGGGCCTTGCCCAGGGCCAGCGCGGCCTGTTCGGCGAACTCGCGGCTTTCCTTGGCGTCGCCCGACAGGGTGTCGTAGCCCAGCGCATCGGCCACGCCCAGGATCTTGTCCAGCAACAGCACCTTGCCGCTGGGGCGCAGCGGCTCGCAGCCGAGCATTTCCCAGGCGCTGTCGAACCAGTCGCGCGCGGCGGCGGCCGCCTGCACCGAGGGTTCGACGTCGACGCTCAGGTCGACGGTGCGGCGGGCATCGAAAACAACGGTCACTTCGCTGCGCATCGACGGATCTCCTGGTGGTGGCGCGGGGGCATCCCTGCGCACAGTATGCGCAAGAACCCGCGCGGAAAATGTCAGGCTTGCGACATTGCGCTACCAGCCGCGCGAGACTTCCCAGGTCAGGTCGGCCCCGGCCGCGGCAGTCTTCCTCATCATGTCCAGCAGCGGAAAGGCGCGCTGGTGCAGGCCCACGGCGAGCTCGATCGGATGCACCGGCTCCTTGTCGGGATGAGGCTCGTCATCGTCGGGCGGGCTGCGATCGGCGGCGGCAATGGCGCGCTCCAGCCCGGTGATGGCCGATTGCAGCTGGTCCGCGGTGAACACGCCGCGCTCCGGAATGGCGTCGCGAAAGCTCTTGCCGGCGGCGCGCAGCAGGGGCGCAGCATCGTCGGTGCGCATGAGAACCTCGGCCGCGACCTTGGAATGGAATGTAATGAGCATGTTGCGGACTCCCATACGGATAATTTCATACACTACCGCAAGCTGCGCGGACTGCCAACTGCACGGCCCGACACCCCGATGCGGTCCCGGACGGCCGGATTGCAGCCCAATTCAGCTATGATCTAGGCATCTTCCATGACCGTCATGACTGCCGGTACGTCCCGCGTCGCCGACCGTCCCGCTTGCGCGGACACCTCCGCCAGACGCCAGGGCGGCCGCCCGGCGGGTCCGCCCGCCCCGCGGCGCGCCAGACCTGCCGCCGCCACTTACCATTCTGCCGATTGCCCATGCTCCTCGAGCAACAAAAACAACTGATTTCCCTGATCCAGGCCGCCGTCGCGCAATGCCTGCCCGAGGCGCAAGCCCAAGTCCAGCTCGAGCGCCCCAAGGTCGCGGCGCACGGCGATATCGCCACCAACGTGGCCATGCAGCTGGCCAAGCCGGCGCGCCGCAACCCGCGCGAGCTGGCCCAGGGCATCGTCGATGCGCTGATGGCGCAGCCGCAGGCGCGCGAACTGATCCAGGATGCCGAGATCGCCGGCCCGGGCTTCATCAATTTCCGCCTCACCCCAGCTGCCCGGCAGGCGGTGGTACAGGCAGTGGCCAGCCAGGCCGACGCCTACGGCCGCGCGCCGCGCAATGGCGAGAAAGTACTGGTCGAGTTCGTCTCGGCCAACCCGACCGGCCCGCTGCACGTCGGCCATGCCCGCCAGGCAGCGCTGGGCGATGCCATCTGCCGCCTGTATGACGCCAGCGGCTGGGACGTCACTCGCGAGTTCTACTACAACGATGCCGGCAACCAGATCGACAACCTGGCCATCAGCGTGCAGGCGCGCGGCCGCGGCATCGCGCCGGACGCGCCGGACTACCCCGCCGACGGCTACAAGGGCGACTACATCGTCGAAATCGCGCGCGATTTCGCGGCGCGCAAGTCGGTGCAGGCCTCCGACGGACAGCCGGTCACGGCCACCGGCGATCTCGACAGCCTGGACGATATCCGCGCCTTCGCCGTCGCTTACCTGCGCCGCGAGCAGGACCTGGACCTGCAGGCTTTCGGCCTGGCCTTCGACAACTACTTCCTGGAAAGCAGCCTGTACGCCTCGGGCCGCGTCCAGGAAACGGTCGACACGCTGGTCGCCAAGGGCCACACCTACGAGGAAGGCGGCGCGCTGTGGCTGCGCACCACCGAGCTGGGCACCGGCGACGACAAAGACCGCGTGATGCGCAAGAGCGAGGGCGGCTATACCTACTTCGTGCCCGACGTGGCCTATCACAAGGTCAAGTGGGAGCGCGGCTTTCACCACGCGGTCAATATCCAGGGCAGCGACCACCACGGCACCGTGGCGCGCGTGCGCGCCGGCCTGCAGGGGCTGGAAGCCGGCATCCCCAAGGATTTCCCGGCCTACGTGCTGCACAAGATGGTCAAGGTGATGCGCGGCGGCGAGGAGGTCAAGATTTCCAAGCGCGCCGGCAGCTACGTCACCATGCGCGACCTGATCGACTGGGTCGGCCGCGACGCGGTGCGCTATTTCCTGATCCAGCGCCGCGCCGATACGGAGTTCGTGTTCGACATCGACCTGGCCCTGTCCAAGAGCGACGAGAATCCGGTCTACTACATCCAGTACGCGCACGCCCGCATCTGCACCATGATCGGCAATTCGGGCGCGAGCGCCGCAGAGATCGCGCAGGCCGACACGGCGCTGCTGACCGCGCCGTCCGAATACGCGCTGCTGCAGCGCCTGGCCGAGTTTCCCCAGGTGGTGGCGCTGGCCGCGCAAGAGCTGGCGCCGCACCACGTGGCGTTCTGGCTGCGCGATTGCGCCTCCGACTTCCACGCCTGGTACAACGCCGAACGGGTGCTGGTCGACGAACCAGCCCTGAAGCTGGCGCGCCTGCGGCTGGCCGCGACCACGCGCCAGGTGCTGGCCAACGGCCTGGCCCTGCTGGGCGTCTCGGCCCCGGACCGGATGTAACCCCCGCACATGGCCACCAAGCGTAAATCGACCCGGCGCTCCAAGGAGCGCGGCAGCACCATGTACGGTGTGCTGGCCGGCCTGCTGATCGGCCTGATCGTCGCCGCCGCTGTCGCGTTCTACGTGACCAAGGCGCCCATGCCGTTCGTCGACCGGGCCACCCGCCAGCCCGACCAGGGCAAGCTGCCCGATCCGCGCAACGCGCCCGACCCCAACCAGGGGTTGTACGGACGGGACGGGGCAGCCGGCACGCCGCCCACCGGACCGACCGCCACCGCGCCGTCGCCGCTGCCTGGCGTAACGCCCGGCGCGCCGTCCAGGCAACCGGACGACCTGGGTGCGCTGATCGCCACCCTGCCCAACCTGGACCGCGCTCCCGCCCCCGCCGCCACGCCCGCCCCGGCGGCCAAGTCCGCCAAGCCGGCCGCCCCCGCGGCCAGCGCAACGCCGGCCGCGCCGGCATCCGGCACCTATTTCCTGCAGGCCGGCGCCTATCGGGTGCTCGAAGACGCCGAAGCCCTGCGGGCGCGCATCATCCTGCTGGGATTGCCGGTGGTCATGCAGCGCGCCGAAGTCAACGGCGTACAGGTCAACCGGGTGCGCGTCGGTCCATTCGGACGCCTGGACGACATGAATCGCGCCCGCAGCAGGCTGGGCGAGAACGACATCAAATCCGCGGTGGTGCGACAATGAATCGCCATGGAACTTCCCCGCGGCATCCGCAGTCTGTAACGCTTTAACTCAGGAATTCGAGATGCAGTCGACCACGTTTACCCGTCTCCTGGCCGCCGCCGCCCTGGCCGCGACGACCCTGTTCGCGCCCGCCACCCAGGCCCAGGGCGCGCAGCAGTACGTGAACATCAACCCGCCGATGCCGTCCGACACCCCGGGCAAGATCGAAGTCCTGGAGTTCTTCGCCTACACCTGCCCGCACTGCGCCGCCATCGAACCCATGGTCGAGGACTGGGCCAAGACCGCGCCCCAGGACGTGGTGCTCAAGCAGGTGCCCATCGCCTTCAACGCCGGCATGAAGCCGCTGCAGCAGCTCTACTACACGCTGCAGGCGCTCGAGCGCCCCGACCTGCACCCCAAGGTCTTTACCGCCATCCACACCGAGCGCAAGCGCCTGTTCGACAAGAAAGCCATGGGCGAATGGGCCGCCAGCCAGGGCGTGGACCGCGCCAAGTTCGATTCGGTATTCGATTCGTTCAGCGTGCAGACGCAAGTGCAGCGCGCCTCCCAGCTGGCCGAGGCCGCCCATATCGATGGCACCCCGGCTTTTGCCGTGGGCGGCCGCTACATGACTTCGCCCGTGCTGGCCGGCAACGACTACGCCGGCGCCCTGAAGGTGGTGGACCAGCTCATCGTCCAGTCCCGCAAGTAGGCAGGGCGGCCCCGGCCGCCCCCGACGCCACAAAGCCTCCGTCCATGCGGAGGCTTTGTCGTTGATGGGGCCGCGCCGTTCTCAGGCCGAGGCTGCGCGCGCCAGCGCCTGGGTCAGGTCGGCAATGACATCCTCGGGCGACTCCAGCCCGATATGCAGCCGCACCAGCGCATTGCCGCCGCCCTGCCAATAGCGGTGGCGGGCCAGCTCCCCGGGCGTGACCAGCTGCACCAGGCTTTCGAAGCCGCCCCACGAGAAGCCGATGCCGAACAGCTGCAGCGACTCGACGAACACGCGCGCCGCGGGCTGCGACAGGCGCAGCTCGACCGCCAGCATGCCGTTGGAGCCGGAGCAGTCGCGCAGCCACAGCGCGTGGCCGGGGTCCTGAGGCCAGGCCGGATGGTAGATGCGCGCGACCTCGGGACGGCCCTGCAGGAACTCGCACACGCGCTGGGCGTGGCGCGCGTGCTGGGCCATGCGTATCGGCAGCGTACGCACGCCGCGCAACGCCAGCCAGGCATCGTCGGCGCTGACCGAGTAGCCCATGGCGTACTGCGTGCGGTTCAGGCGCTGCGCCACGGCCTCGTCATTGGTAACCACCGCGCCCAGCATCAGGTCGGAGTGGCCGCCCACGTACTTGGTGCCGGCGATCACCGAAACCTGCGCGCCCAGTTCCAGCGGGCGATAGATGTAGCCCGAGCCCCAGGTGTTGTCGGTGGCCAGCACCAGCTGGTTGCGGCGCGCGAACTCGGCCAGCGCGGGCAGATCCAGCATCTGGAACAGCAGCGACCCCGGCGACTCGACATACAGCAGACGGGTGTTGGGACGCACCAGCGCCTGCAGGTCGTCGCCGGGCGCGAAGAAGGTCAGCTCGATACCCATGCGCTTGAGCACCGCGTTGTCCAGTTCGTAGACCGGGCCATAGACGCAATCGGCCACCAGCGCATGCTCGCCGGCCGACAGCAGCGACAGAAACGCCATCGTGACGGCGCCCATGCCCGAAGACGCCAGGTAGCAGTGCGTGCCGGCTTCCAGCTCCTTGAACACGTGTTCCAGCGCCGCATGCGTATCCATGCCCATCCGGCCATAGGTCACGGCCCGGTCGCCGCCGGCCTTGCGGCGCTGCGCCTGTTCCAGCGCGGCCAGGTCACGAAAGCGCACCGTGCTGGCGCGCATCGACGGCAGGTTGACCGGGGCGGCGCCGGTATCGGGGTCGAAGGGCGCAGTGCCCAGGTGCTGGAGCAGGGTGTCGATGTGGCGGGATTCGTCGGTCATGTTCGGGTAGGCAAGTAGCGGGCGGGACGAGGGCGGCGGCGGCCGGCCTTTGAATGCGAAGCGTACCGCACCCCGTCATTACCGCGGGCAATCAGCTCATGCGGCAGCGGGTTTGCCCGTATGATGCCAGTGACGGCCCGCCACGGGCGGGCGCTTGCCCTCGAGCCGCCACCATGCTGCCTTTCGACACCTTGACCGCGTTTTTCGGCATCGCCGTCCTGCTGGCGCTGACGCCCGGCCCGGACAATCTGTTCGTGCTGATGCAATCGGCCATCTGGGGCCGGGCCGCGGGGCTGTTCGTCGTGCTGGGGCTATGCACCGGCCTGCTGGGCCACACCGCCGCGGTGGCGGTCGGGCTGGCCGCCGTATTCGCCGCCTCGCCGGCCGCCTTCACGGCGCTGAAGCTGGCGGGGGCCGCCTACCTGGCCTACCTCGCCTGGCAGGTATTGCGCGCGCCCGCGGGCGGCGGCGGCGGACAGCGGCCCGAGCCGCTGGCGCGCGGCGCGCTGTACCGGCGCGGCATCATCATGAACCTCACCAATCCCAAGGTGCTGTTGTTCTTCTTCGCGTTCCTGCCCCAGTTCACGCGGCCCGAGGCCGGGCCCATGGGCTGGCAGATCGTCGAGCTGGGTGCGGTCTTCATGCTGGCCACGCTGCTGGTGTTCGGCGCGATCGCCGTGTTCTCGGGCGGCTTCGGCCGCTTGCTGCAGCGCTCGGCGCGCGCCCAGCGCTGGCTCAACCGCCTGGCCGGGCTGGTATTCATCGGCCTGGCGCTGCGGCTGGCAACCGCCAGCCGCTAGCCTGCCCGCAGCAGGCGCGCCCGCTACGCCGCCTGGAAACGCACGATGCCGTCGGCATCGGTGCGGCGCTTGAGCTTGCCTTCGAAATACAGCGCGTGCAGGTGCGCCAGTGCCTCGCCCATGGCGAAGGTCAGCTGATGCAGGTCCAGCTTGCGCTTGAACAGTACCGGGACGATATCGGCCGTCGACTGCGGCGTCGCACAGGCCTGCAGGACTTCAGCCAGGCGCTCGTCGTGGTGCGCGTGCTGCTGGGCGATGCGTTCGTGCAGCCCGACGAACGGACGGCCATGCGAAGGCAGCACCACGGTATCGGCCGGCAGATCGTCGTAGCGATCGAGCGAGCGCAAGTACAGCGGCAGCGGATTGGCGTCCGGCTCGTGGTCGAACACGCTGACGTTGGTCGAAATGCGCGGCAGCACCATGTCGCCCGAGATCAGCACCTTGTGCGCGGGGCTGAACAGGGACACATGCTCGGGCGCATGCCCATAACCCACGATGACGCGCCAGGGGTGTCCGCCGATGGCGACCTCGTCGCCATGCAGCAGGCGCGTGTAGCGCGACGGCACGGCGGGCACCAGGTTGGGGTAATAGCCGGCGCGCTGGCGGATCTGCTCCTGCGCATCCGTGTCGGTCAGCCCGTGGCGGGCAAAGTGCTCGACCGCGGCCTGGCCGCCCGAGGCGCCGCCATCGGTACGCCGCGACCACAGGCTGGCCACCATGAAATCGGTCATGCTGATCCACAGCGGCGCATTCCAGCGCTCGCACAGCCAGTGCGCCAGCCCGATGTGGTCGGGGTGCATGTGGGTCACCAGCACGCGCAGCACCGGCAGGCCTTCCAGTTCGTTCTCGAACACCTGCTCCCAGATCGTCTTCACTTCGTCGCGCGCGATGCCGCAATCGACGATGGTCCAGCCCTGGCGGCCGTCGATCTCGTCACGCAGCAGCCACAGGTTGATGTGGTCCAGGGCGAACGGCAGCGGCATCCGTATCCACTTCACCCCTTCGGCCACCACGAGGGCCACGCCGGGCTCGGGTTGTGTCTGGTCCCACGGATACTGCAGTTTCTGCTCGTTCGGATTCATTGCCTCTCCCTGTATTGGCTTGACGCCTGCTTCAACTCATCATAATTTACGTTTACGTAAACTGCCAAACGCTCATGTCTACCTGGACCATCTCCGAACTCGCACGCGAGTTCGACATTACGCCACGCACGATTCGTTTCTACGAAGACCAGGGCATCGTCAGCCCTTTGCGCGATGGCCGCAACCGCGTCTACAGCACGCGCGACCGCGCGCGCCTGAAGCTGGCCCTGCGCGGCAAGCGGCTGGGCCTGTTGCTGTCGGAGATCCGCAGCCTGATCGACATGTACGATGGCCCGGGCGACACCGCCCCGCAACTGCGCCACTACCTGACCATACTCGCCCAGCACCGCGCCACCCT
This sequence comes from Bordetella bronchiseptica, assembly GCF_900636925.1. NCBI lineage: Bacteria > Pseudomonadati > Pseudomonadota > Betaproteobacteria > Burkholderiales > Alcaligenaceae > Bordetella > Bordetella bronchiseptica. Next base: position 57,152 of record NZ_LR134326.1, on the reverse strand, counting down.
GGAGCAGCAGCAGCGCGACATCGAAGATACCCTGGCCGAAATCGCCCAGCAGGAATTGCAATGCCAGCGCCTGCTGGCGCAGAAACAGTAAGTCCGCACGGCCGTGCCCATGGCGGTGCCCGCGCATGAAATTGCTAGGGAAAACCCGACTCAACTTTACGTTTACGTAAACGTAATATTTGCGCTGCATCATTGCCCGGGCCCACGCGGCGGCGCATGATGTGGCTAGCTGCAATCCCGATCCGGGGTGCACCCGGCCCCGCTAAAGGCGTAAGTGCTCACTATCACGGAGACACCCATGGACATTCCCGGTCTTAATTTCAATCTGGGCGAAGACCTGGATATGCTGCGCGACGCGGTGCGCACTTTCGCCAACGCCGAGATCGCGCCCCGCGCGGCCGAGATCGACCGCAGCGATCAGTTCCCCATGGACCTGTGGCGCAAATTCGGCGACCTGGGCGTGCTGGGCATGACGGTCAGCGACGAATACGGCGGAACCGGGCTGGGCTATCTGGCCCACATGGTGGTCATGGAGGAAATCTCGCGCGCCAGCGCCTCGGTGGCGCTGTCCTACGGCGCGCACTCCAACCTGTGCGTCAACCAGATTTTCCGCAACGGCAGCGAGGCCCAGAAGGCCCGCTACCTGCCCAAGCTGGTCAGCGGCGAACACGTGGGCGCGCTGGCCATGAGCGAGCCGGGCGCGGGGTCCGATGTGGTCAGCATGCGCCTGCGCGCCGACAGGAAGGGCGACCGCTACGTGCTCAACGGCACCAAGATGTGGATCACCAACGGCCCCGACGCCGATACGCTGGTGGTCTACGCCAAGACCGATCCCGAAGCGCACCAGCGCGGCATCACCGCCTTCCTGGTCGAAAAGGGCTTCAAGGGTTTCTCCGTGGCGCAGAAGCTGGACAAGCTGGGCATGCGCGGCAGCCACACCGGCGAGCTGGTGTTCGAAGACTGCGAGGTGCCGGAAGAAAACGTCCTGGGCCAGGTCAATGGCGGCGTGCGCGTGCTGATGAGCGGGCTGGACTACGAACGCGCCGTGCTGTCGGGCGGGCCGCTGGGCATCATGCAGGGCGTGATGGACGTGGTGGTGCCCTATATCCACGACCGCAAGCAATTCGGCCAGGCCATCGGCGAGTTCCAGCTCATCCAGGGCAAGATCGCCGACATGTACAGCGTGCTGCAGGCCAGCCGCGCCTTCTGCTACGCGGTCGGCCGCAACCTCGACCAGCTCGGCGCCGGCCACGTGCGCCAGGTGCGCAAGGACTGCGCGGCCCTGATCCTGTACACGGCCGAGAAGGCCACCTGGATGGCCGGCGAGGGCGTGCAGATCCTGGGCGGCAACGGCTATATCAATGAATATCCGGTCGGACGCATGTGGCGCGACGCCAAGCTGTACGAGATCGGCGCCGGCACCAGCGAGATCCGCCGCATGCTGATCGGCCGGGAACTCTACGCGGAAACCGCATGACCGACCGCCATGCCCGCAAGCAATAGCACGAGCCAGCCATGATCTACAGCGGCGATGTCCAACGCATCGAACCGGCGCCGGTCGCGGGACCCGCTCCGCTGGATGTCGCGCACCTGATCCTGGCCGGCTTCGATCGCCACTATGCGCTGTTTCGCTACAGCGCGCAGCGCGCCAAGTCGCTGTTCGAATCGGGCGACTGGCATGGCATGCAACGCCTGTCGCGCGAACGCATCGAGTACTACGACATGCGCGTGCGCGAATGCGCCACGCAACTCGACAGCGCGCTGCGCGGCTCCGACGCGCGCACGGCCGATGGCTCGCGCGCCAATGGCAGCGCGGCGCTGAGCGAAGCGCAGACGGCGTTCTGGCAGGCGGTCAAGCAGGAGTTCGTGGGGCTGCTGGCCGACCATCGCCAGCCCGAATGCGCCGAGACGTTCTTCAATTCGGTCTCGTGCCGCATCCTGCACCGCGACTACTTCCACAACGATTTCCTGTTCGTGCGGCCAGCCATCGCGACCGATTACCTGGACAGCCGCATCCCGTCGTACCGGGTCTACTATCCGGTGGCCGAAGGCCTGCACAAGAGCCTGATCCGCATGGTCGCGGACTTCGGCCTGGCCGTGCCGTACGCCGACCTGCCGCGCGACGCGCGCCTGCTGGCGCGCGCGGCGGTGCGCCAGTTGCGCGGCCAGCTGCCGCGCCACGCCGGCCCGCGGCTGGCCTCGGACTGCCAGATCCAGGTGCTGGGCTCGCTGTTCTTCCGCAATACCGGCGCCTACATCGTCGGCCGCCTCATCAACCAGGGCACGGTCTACCCGTTCGCTGTCGCCCTGCGCCGCAACCCGGCCGGGCAGGTGTGCCTGGATGCGCTGCTGCTGGGCGCCGACGACCTCAGTACGCTGTTCAGCTTCACGCGGGCGTATTTCCTGGTGGACATGGAAACGCCGGCAGCCGTGGTCAATTTCCTGGCCAGCCTGCTGCCGCGCAAGCCCAAGGCCGAGCTCTACACCATGCTCGGCCTGCAGAAGCAGGGCAAGACCCTGTTCTACCGCGACTTCCTGCACCACCTGACGCATTCGCGCGACGCCTTCGACATCGCCCCGGGCATCCGCGGCATGGTGATGTGCGTGTTCACGTTGCCGTCCTATCCGTACGTCTTCAAGCTGATCAAGGACCGCATCGACAAGGACGGCATGGACCACGCCACGGTGCGGCGCAAGTATCAGATGGTCAAGCTGCACGATCGCGTCGGACGCATGGCCGATACCTGGGAATATTCTCAGGTCGCACTGCCGCGCAGCCGCTTCGCCCCCCGGTTGCTGGAAGAACTGCGCCGGCTGGTCCCCAGCCTGATCGAGGAAAACGGCGATACGGTGGTGATCCGCCATGTCTACATCGAGCGGCGCATGATGCCGCTGAACCTCTACCTGCGCCACGCCAGCGACCCGCTGCTCGAGGTCGCCGTGCGCGAGTACGGCGACGCCATCCGCCAGCTCGCCACGGCCAATATCTTCCCGGGCGACATGCTGTACAAGAACTTCGGCGTCACCCGCCTGGGCCGGGTCGTGTTCTACGACTACGACGAAATCCAGCGCATGACGGAGATGAATTTCCGCGCCATTCCGCCGGCGCCCAACGAAGAAGCCGAGCTTTCCAGCGAACCGTGGTACGCGGTGGGCCCCAATGATGTCTTTCCCGAGGAGTTCGGCCGCTTCCTGCTGGGCGATCCGCGCGTGCGCCAGGCCTTCCTGCGACATCACGCCGATCTGCTGGCGCCCCAGTGGTGGCAGGCCTGCCGCGCGCGCGTGGCGCAAGGCCGGATTGAAGAGTTTTTCCCTTACGATACCGACAGGCGGTTGCACCCCCAGGCCGCGCCACCTCCGCGCACGGCCGCATAGCGCCACACCCTGTCCCGATTTCTAGGAGCAAGTCATGTCCGATCCCATTGTTATCGTTTCCGTCGCCCGCACGCCCATGGGCGGCATGCTGGGCAGCCTGTCCGGCCTGGCCGCCCACGAGCTGGGCTCGGCCGCCATCAAGGCGGCCATCGAGCGCGCCGGCATCAAGCCCGAACAGGTCGATGAAGTCATCATGGGCAACGTGCTGCAGGCCGGCCAGGGCCAGGCGCCCGCCCGCCAGGCCGCGCTCGGCGCCGGCCTGCCGCTGGGCGTGGGCTGCACCACGATCCACAAGGTGTGCGGCTCGGGCCTGAAGGCCGCCATGTTCGGCCACGACCTGCTGACCGCGGGCTCGGTCGACGTCGTGGTCGCCGGCGGCCAGGAAAGCATGAGCAACGCGCCCTACCTGCTGCTCAAGGGCCGCCAGGGCTACCGCTACGGCCACAACACGGTGTACGACCACATGGCCCTGGACGGCCTGGAAGACGCCTATGACCGCGGCAAGGCGATGGGCGTATTCGCCGAGGACTGCGCCACCAAGTACAGCTTCACGCGCGAGCAGCAGGACGCCTTCTCGCTCGAATCGCTGCGCCGCGCGCGCGCCGCCAGCGAGGATGGCAGCTTCAAGTGGGAGATCGCGCCGGTAACCGTGGCCGGCCGCAAGGGCGATACGGTGATCGATACCGACGAGGCGCCCACCAAGGCCATGCCCGAGAAGATCCCGACGCTCAAGCCGGCTTTCAAGAAGGATGGCACCGTCACCGCTGCCAACTCGTCGTCGATCTCCGACGGCGCCGCGGCCATGGTGCTGATGCGCGCCTCCACCGCCGAGAAACTGGGCGTCAAGCCGCTGGCCCGCATCGTCGCCCATGCCCAGCATGCGCAGGAGCCGAACTGGTTCACCACCGCCCCGGTCGGCGCGCTGAAGAACCTGTTCAAGAAAACCGGCTGGCAAGCCAGCGACGTGGATCTGTACGAGATCAACGAAGCCTTCGCCGTGGTCACCATGGCGGCCATGAAGGACTTCGACCTGCCGCACGACAAGGTCAACGTGCATGGCGGCGCGACCGCGCTGGGCCACCCCATCGGCGCATCGGGTGCGCGCCTGATGGCCACGCTGGTCGGCGCGCTGCGCAAGACCGGCGGCAAGCGCGGCGTGGCCACGCTGTGCATCGGCGGCGGCGAAGCCGTCGCGATGGCCATCGAAATGCTGTAAACCGCCCCCGGGCCTGCCGGTTCGCCGGCAGGCCGGCGGGGCCGCGGCCTCGCCCACGGCAAGAATCCGCCGCCTCCATCAACGCCCCACGGGTACGCCCATGCCTATCATCGAATCCCGCATCGATACGCGGTCGCAGGACTACGCCGACAATGCGCGCGCCATGCAGGCGCAGCTCGACGACCTGAACCAGAAGCTGGCCCGGACGGCGCAAGGCGGCAGCGAAACCGCGCGCGCCAAGCACGTGGGACGCGGCAAATTGCTGCCGCGCGAACGCGTCGAACAACTGGTCGACCCGGGCAGCCCGTTCCTGGAGCTCTCGCCCATGGCCGCGCACGGCATGTATGGCGACGAAGCGCCAGGCGCCGGCATGATCACGGGCGTCGGCCGCATCGCCGGCACCGAATGCGTCATCGTGTGCAACGACGCCACCGTCAAGGGCGGCACGTACTACCCGATGACGGTCAAGAAGCATTTGCGCGCCCAGGAGATCGCCGCGCAGAACCGGCTGCCGTGCGTCTACCTGGTCGATTCGGGCGGCGCCAACCTGCCGCGCCAGGACGAGGTGTTCCCCGACCGCGATCACTTCGGCCGCATCTTCTACAACCAGGCCGTCATGTCGTCGCAGGGCATCGCGCAGATCGCGGTGGTGATGGGATCGTGCACCGCCGGCGGCGCGTACGTGCCCGCCATGTGCGACGAATCCATCATCGTGCGCGACCAAGGCACCATTTTCCTGGGCGGACCGCCCCTGGTGAAAGCGGCCACGGGCGAGGAGGTCAGCGCCGAAGACCTCGGCGGCGGCGACGTGCACACGCGCCTGTCCGGCGTGGCCGATCACCTCGCCGCCAACGACATGCACGCGCTGCAGCTGGCGCGCAACGCCGTGGCCCGCCTGAACCGCGCCAAGCCGGCTGCGCTGGCGCTGGCGCCGGTGCGCGAACCGCGCTACGACGCCAGCGAACTCAACGGCATCATTCCGGCCGACACGCGCAAGCCCTACGACGTGCGCGAAGTCATCGCGCGCATCGTCGACGGCTCGGAATTCGACGAATTCAAGGCGCGCTACGGCACCACCCTGGTCACCGGCTTTGCCCATATCCATGGCATGCCGGTGGGCATCGTCGCCAACAACGGCATTCTGTTCTCGGAATCGGCGCAAAAGGGCGCGCACTTCATCGAGCTGTGCGCGCAGCGCAAGATCCCCCTGGTCTTCCTGCAGAACATCACCGGCTTCATGGTGGGCCGCAAGTACGAAAACGAAGGCATCGCGCGCCACGGCGCCAAGATGGTGACCGCCGTGGCCACCGCCGCCGTTCCCAAGTTCACGATACTCATCGGCGGCTCGTTCGGGGCCGGCAACTACGGCATGTGCGGGCGCGCCTATTCACCGCGCATGCTGTTCATGTGGCCCAACGCGCGCATATCCGTGATGGGCGGCGAACAGGCCGCCAGCGTGCTGGCCACCGTCAAGCGCGACGGCATCGAGGCGCGCGGCGCGCAATGGAGCGGCGCCGAGGAAGACGCCTTCAAGCAGCCGATCCGCGAGCAGTACGAGCGCGAGGGCCATCCCTACTATGCCACCGCGCGGCTTTGGGACGACGGCATCATCGCGCCGGCCGATACCCGCCGCGTGCTGGGCCTGGCGCTGTCGGCGGCCCTGAACGCGCCGATCGAAGACACGCGCTTCGGCGTTTTCCGCATGTAATCCGCCGCGGCGCCACGCCACGGCGCCGCGCCACCAAGGAGCCATCGTGTTCTCCACCCTGCTGATTGCCAACCGCGGCGAAATCGCCTGCCGCGTCGCCGCCACCGCCCGCCGCATGGGCCTTCGCACCGTCGCCGTCTATTCGGATGCCGACGCCAACGCGCGCCATGTGGCCGCCTGCGATGTCGCCGTGCATATCGGCGGCGCCGAGCCGCGCGCCAGCTACCTGCGCGCCGATGCCATCCTGCAGGCCGCGCGCGACACCGGCGCGCAAGCCATCCACCCCGGCTACGGCTTCCTGTCCGAAAACGAAGGCTTTGCCGAAGCCGTGGCGCAGGCCGGCATGGTGTTCGTCGGCCCGCCGGCCGGCGCGATCGCCGCCATGGGCAGCAAATCGGCCGCCAAGGCGCTGATGGAGCGCGCCGGCGTGCCGCTGGTGCCCGGCTACCATGGCGAGGACCAGGATCCGCAGTTCCTCCGGCAGCAGGCCGACGCCATCGGCTACCCGGTACTGATCAAGGCCAGCGCCGGCGGCGGCGGCAAGGGCATGCGCGTGGTCGAGGAGAGCGCCGCCTTCGCCGACGCGCTGGCCTCGTGCCAGCGTGAAGCCAGCGCCAGCTTCGGCGATGACCGCGTGCTCATCGAGCGCTACCTGCAGAAGCCTCGCCACATCGAAATCCAGGTGTTCGCCGACAGCCACGGCAATTGCGTCTACCTGTTCGAACGCGACTGTTCCGTGCAGCGGCGCCACCAGAAAGTCATCGAGGAAGCGCCCGCGCCGGGCATGACGCCGGAACGCCGCCGCGCCATGGGCGAGGCGGCGGTGGCGGCGGCGCGCGCGGTGGGCTACGTAGGCGCGGGCACCGTCGAGTTCATCGCCGAACCCGACGGCCGCTTCTACTTCATGGAAATGAATACACGGCTGCAGGTGGAGCACCCGGTCACCGAAATGATCACCGGCCATGACCTGGTCGAATGGCAATTGCGCGTGGCCGCCGGCCAGCCGCTGCCGGCCGCCCAGGACGAACTGCGCCTGGACGGCCACGCCATCGAGGCGCGCATCTACGCCGAGAACCCGGAAAAGGGCTTCCTGCCGTCGATCGGCACGCTGGCCTACCTGGGCCTGCCCGCGCACACGGCCTTCGCCAACGGCGAGGTGCGCGTCGACGGCGGCGTGCGCATGGGCGACACGATCACGCCCTATTACGACCCCATGATCGCCAAGCTGATCGTCCATGGCGCCGACCGCGAGCAGGCGCGCGCGCGCATGATCCAGGCGCTGGCGCACACCCAGGCCGTCGGCGTGCAGACAAACGCCGCCTTCCTGGGCCGCCTGATGCGCGACGAGGCCTTCGCCACGGCCGACCTCGATACCGGCCTGATCGAACGCCGCCGCGCCACGCTGCTGCCCGAACCGCAACCGGCCGGCGCCGACGTGCTGGCCCTGGCCAGCGCCGCCGTGCTGGTGCGCCAGGGCCTGGCCCAGCCGCAAGGCGAGGCCGGCAAGGCGGCCGACCCCTGGGACGCGCGCGACGGCTGGCGGCTGGGCGGCCGCTACCGGCAGACCCTGTGCTGGGTCGACAACGGCGAACGGCGCGACATCGAGATCACGCGCGAGGGCGGGCAATGGCGCATCGGCGCCGCGCCCGCGGCCGGCCAGGCCTTCTCCTGGCGTGCCCAGCCCAGCGCCAACCCCCAGCTCAGCTACGGCCTGCGCATCACGCTGGATGGCCGGGAAAGCGCCGGCACCGTGGTCCTGCATGCCGGCAAGGCCTATGTGTTCCACGACGGCGCCACCCATATCCTGGACCTGTACGATGCCCTGGCGCATGCCCAGGACGATGCCGAGGGCCATGGCGGCGGCCTGACCGCACCCATGCCCGGCAAGATCATCTCGATCGCGGTCGCCGTGGGCGACAAGGTCGAGAAGGGCCAGGCGCTGCTGGTGATGGAGGCCATGAAAATGGAGCACACCATCACGGCGCCGGCCGCCGGCGAAGTCGCCGGCCTGTTCTATGCCGTGGGCGACCAGGTCGGCGAAGGCGCCGCGCTGATCGAAGTGAAGTGAATGACGCCGGGCGCGGCCCGGCGTCGGGTCAGCCTTGCTCCGGCGTGACGTGGCCCACGTAGGCAAAGCGCGGCTGCGGGCCGGCGCCGGTGTCCACGGTCTCGTTCCAGATGCGCAGCAGGCGCGTGCTCATCGGCAGGCCGGCGCGCGCGTACAGCCGGGTGTACACCACCACCACCTCGTCCGTTTCGTCGGCGCGCGCCAGCCCCAGGGCCAGGTAATGATCGCCCTTGTAGTGGCGGTAGACGCCGGGACGGAAGTCCTGCATCGCCATGCCGGTCCCGTCCTTACTTGCGCACGGCGGCGATCACGCCGTCGAGCTGCTCGAGCATGCGGGCCATGTCGGCTTCGGTCACGTTCAGCGCCGGCATGAAGCGCAGCAGATTGCCGCGCGGCGCGTTCAGCAGCAGGCCCTCCGGCGCCAGCATGCGCGCGGCCTCGACGATGGCCGGGGCGTCGTCGCGGTCCAGCACCAGGGCGCGCAGCAGACCCATGCCGCGCTCGCCGCGCAGGCCGCGCTTGGCCGACAGCGCCAGCAGGCCTTCGGACAACTGGCGCGTGCGCGCCTGCGCCGCCTCCATGAAGCCCGGCGCGGTGATGGTGTCGAACACCGCCACGCCGACCGCCGCGCACAAAGGGTTGCCGTTGTAGGTGCCGCCCTGGTCGCCGTGCGCGAACACGCAGACCTCCTCGCGCGCCAGCAGGGCGGCCAGCGGAATGCCGCCGCCGATGCCCTTGGCCAGCGTCATGATGTCGGGGATCACGTCGAATTGCTGGTACGCGAACAGCGAGCCGGTGCGGCCCATGCCGGTCTGCACTTCGTCGACGATGAACAGGATGCCGTGCTCGTCGGCCAGCTTGCGCAGGCCCTGCATGAACTCGCGCGTGGCCGGAATCACGCCGGCCTCGCCCTGCACGGGCTCGAGCATCACGGCCACCGTCTGCGCGTCGATCAGGGCGCGCACCGAGTCGAGATCATTGATCTCGGCCTTGGGAAAGCCCTCCACCTGCGGCGCGAACATCGTGTCCCAGCCCGGCTTGCCCGAGGCCGACATGGTGGCCAGCGTGCGGCCATGGAAACCGTGGTTCATGGTGATGATCTTGTAGGCGCCGTTACGGTTCACGCGCCCCCATTTGCGCGCCAGCTTGATGGCGCCTTCGTTGGCCTCCGCGCCGCTGTTGGCGAAGAACACGCGGTCGAAACACGATGCCGAGGTCAGGCGCTGCGCCAGTTCGATCGACGGCAGGTTGTAGAACGCCGGCGACGGGTTCATCAGCTTGTCGGCCTGCTCGGCCAGCGCGCGCTTCATCTCGGGCGCGCAATGGCCCAGCGTGTTGACGGCCCAGCCTTGCACGAAATCGAGATATCGCTTGCCGGCATGGTCCTCCAGCCAGGAACCCTGACCTCGCACGAACACCAGGTCCGGGCGGGCGGTGATCTCCATGAGGGCGTTGACTTTGAACTGGCTGAATTCCATGGCGGTTCCTGCTGGTAAGAAAAAACAGGGAAGAAGGGAGGGCGAAACCCGAAATTTAGCACCGACCGGACAATGCTATCGTGACGGCAACCCCTTCCTCGGCTTCGGGACGGCCCAAAAGGCCCGCCCCGCATGCCGGCCGGCGGGCTCCGACCCTTGCGCCCGCCCCGTTCAACCGTCTTTCGAGCAGTCAACATGAATCGCGTTTTCGCCGGCCTGTGCGCCGGTCTTGCCCTGGCCGCCGCCAGCTTCGCCGCCCACGCCGACTATCCCGAGCGTCCGATCCGCATGCTCGTGCCGTTCCCGCCCGGCCAGGCCACCGACATCTTCGCCCGCGCGCTGGCCGAGAAACTGGGCGCCGACCTCAAACAGCCCATCGTGGTCGAGAACCGCGCCGGCGCCGGCAGCAATATCGGCATGGGCGAGGCCGCCCGCGCCACCCCGGATGGCTACACCCTGGTCGTTGCCGGCAGCGCCGCAGCGGTCAACCAGACGCTGTACAAGAACATCAACTACAGCCTCACCAAGGACTTCGCGCCAGTCTCGGGCGTGTTCTCCGTGCCGCTGGTATTCCTGGCCACGCCCGCCTCGGGCATCGACAGCCTGCAGAAACTGGTGACGCAAGCCCGCGCGCATCCCGGCGAACTGGCCTACGCCAGCGCCGGCATCGGCGGCACCCAGCACCTGTCGGCCGAGATGTTCAAGGCCGCCGCGGACATCGACATCCGCCATATCCCGTACAAGGGCAGCGGCCCGGCGCAGGCCGATTTCCTGGGCCACCAGGTGCCGTTGATGGTGGATTCGGTCACCGCCGGCCTGCCGCACATCAAGACCGGCAAGGCCGTGCCGCTGGCGGTCACCACCGCCAGCCGGCTGGCGCAGCTGCCCGACGTGCCGACGGTGGCCGAATCGGGCTATCCGGGCTTCGAAGCCATCGGATGGGCCGCCGTGCTGGCCCCGGCGGGCACGCCGCCGGCCGTCACCGAGCTGCTCAGCCGCCATATCGGCCAGGCGCTGGGCAGCGCCGAACTCGCCAGGTTCCTGCGCGAGCGCGGCGCCGAACCCATGCCGACCACCCCGCAGGCGACCAGCCAGTTCATCGCCGCCGAAGTCCAGAAATGGGGCGACGCGGTACGCCGCTCGGGCGCGCAGGTCGACTGACCGGAAGCGGCGCGGCCTGTGCCTAACGGCTCAGGCCGCGTGCGGCGATCGGCCAGAGGTCGACCACGACATCGTCACGAAACACCACCAGGCTGTCGTGCAGATTGAAGGTCGGATCCACGTGCGACGGCACCAGCCGCACCATCTCGCCCAGCGCCGGCGCGGACGCGCCGGGCTCCACCCGCGCCACGCCGTGCTCGTCGTTGGCGGCGAGATAAGTCAGGCCGGCACGGCCCGCCACCCGCGGCGGGCCGCATTCCGCGGTGCTGGACTTCAGCCCCGCGTCGAGCACGACGCGGCCGGCAGCCGGCGTGCTCATCACCGTGCTCAATACATACAGGCTTGGTTCGAAGCGCAGCGTCTCGGCCCATTCGTTGTCGCCATAGTCGGCGTCCATGAACGGGTATGAGCCCGCCTGCAACTCCGTGAATACGCCGCTGGCGGCATCGAACTGCGCGCTGCCCGTGCCCGAGCCCGTGATGGTCGGACACGCGAGGCCGGCGGCGCGCAGGGCGTCGGCATGCGCCGCCGCGGCGCGCGCCACCTCGGCACAGACCGCGGCGCGATCGGCCTGCGTACGCATGTGCTGCACCGAGCCGTGATACGCCTGCAGGCCGCCAAAGCGCAAGCCCGCCGCCGCGTCGGCGCGCCGCGCCAGCGCCAGCACCACCTGCGGGTCGGTCACCCCGCAGCGTCCCTGGCCCACGTCCACCTCGACCAGCACCGTCACCCGCGCCCCCGCGCGCTCCATGGCTTGCGCCAGCGCCTCCAGGTTGTCGGGATGGTCCACGCATACGCTGATGTCGGCCTGGCGCGCCAGCTCGCCCAGCAAGGCCAGCTTCGCGGGGCCGACCACCTCGTTGCTGATGTGGATATCGCGCACGCCAGCCGCGACGAACGGCAGCGCCTCGCTCACCTTCTGGCAGCAGATGCCGCGCGCGCCCAGCGCAAGCTGGCGCAAGGCTACCTCCGGGCACTTGTGCGCCTTGGCGTGGGGCCGCAGCGCCACGCCATGGCGCTCGGCCCAATCCTGCATGACGCGCAGATTGCGCTCGAACGCCGCAAGATCCAGCGCCAGGCTGGGCGTATCGACATCGCGCAGGGCCTGCCCGGCGCGGGCGGCCGGCGGCAGTATTGGAGCCACGGAAGCATTCACAGCGAGTTTCCTTGTTCGTATTCGTTTCGACGGCTGCGCCGCGCACGGCAAGTCATAACCTGGGCAGGGGTAGCCATAACCCGAGGCCGGGTTTACCCCCAGGTAAACGATACCCCTCCGGACATTGGCTAACGCTTTTGTGCATGACAAAATCCCGAACCTATAAAGGGTTGTACCGCAAGGCTCGCCCTTTTTCACTGGAGAAGCCCTCATGTCTATGAAAAGCTGGATCAAAACCCTGACCCTCGCCTTGGCTGTCGCCGGCGCCGCTACCTCGGCCAACGCGCAACAGTTCTTCCGTATCGGCACCGGCGGCACCGCCGGCACGTACTATCCCGTCGGCGGCATGATCGCCAACTCGATCTCCCAGCCCGGCAAGCTGATCGCCACCGCCGTCGCGTCCAACGGTTCGGTTGCCAACATCAACGGCATCCTGGGCGGCTCGCTCGAAGCGGGCTTCACGCAATCCGACGTGGCCTATTGGGCTTACAGCGGCACCGGCACCTTCGACGGCAAGCCCAAGGCCCAGGACCTGCGCCTGATCGCCACGCTGTATCCCGAAAGCATTCACCTGGTGGCGCGCAAGGGCTCCGGCATCAAGACGGTGGCCGACCTGCGCGGCAAGCGCGTCTCGATGGACGAACCCGGCTCGGGCACGCTGGTCGACGTGCGCCTGATCCTCGGCGCCTTCGGCATGACCGACAAGGACATCAAGGCCGAATACCTCAAGCCCAACCAGGCCGGCGACAAGCTGAAGGATGGCGGCCTGGACGCGTTCTTCTTCGTGGGCGGCGCGCCGGCCGGCGCGATTTCCGAACTGGCCTCCAGCGGCGCCGGCATCGAGCTGGTGCCCATCGTCGGCCCGGAAATCGACAAGCTGCGCAGCCAGCAGGAGTTCTTCACGCCCGACACCATCGCCGCCAACACCTACCAGAACGTGGGCGAGGTCAAGACCATCTCGGTCAACGCGCAACTGGTCACCTCGGCCAAGCTGCCCGAGCAGACCGTCTATGACATCGTCAAGGCGCTCTACAGCGACGCCACCCGCAAGACGCTGGACAATGGCCATGCCAAGGGCAAGCTGATCACCAAGGAAAACGCCGTCAAGGGCGCCGGCATCCCCTTCCACGCGGGCGCCGAGAAGTACTACAAAGAAGTCGGCCTGCTGAAGTAATGGACTGGACGCGCCGTGCCTGCATCGCGCGTCCCGACTCCAATGCGCCAATCGCGCTGCCTTTCCGCCAGGGCTGCCTCAGGGCAGCCCTGGTCGCGCAATACCCTATAGAAGTTGCAGCTTATGCAAATAGATCACGATAAAACCCAGCAGCTAACGGAAAAGTACGACTCGGAAATCCGTTTCCGGCCGCTGGATAAAACAGCCACCTGGATCGTATCGATCCTGCTGGTCACGCTGTCCATCTTCCACTACTACACGGCCGGTTTCGGCCTGCTGCGCGAAGCCACGCACCGCGGCGTGCACCTGGCCTTCGTGCTCAGCCTCATCTTCCTGGTGTTCGGCTTCAGCAAGGCGCACTACCAGCGCGAGCCGAAATCGACGCTGCTGCGCCCGGGCGGCGTGCCGCTGTACGACTGGGCCATCGCCATCGTGCTGGCGCTCAGCGTCCTGTACATCCCGTACATCTTCGAAGACCTGGCGTTCCGCGTCGGCAATCCGCTGCCGATGGACGTGGCCATGGGCACCATCCTGATCGTCGGCCTGCTTGAAGGCACGCGCCGCGCCATGGGCTGGCCCCTGCCCATCATCGCCATGGTGTTCCTGGCCTATGCGGCCTTCGGCCCCTACTTCCCGGGCCTGCTGCAGCATGCCGGCAACAACTGGCCGCAGATCGTCAACCACATGTACCTCACCAGCCAGGGCATCTATGGCGTGGCGGTGGGCGTGGTGGCGACCTACGTGTTCCACTTCGTGCTGTTCGGCGTGCTGGCCACCCGCATCGGCCTGGGCCAGCTGTTCCTGGACGTGGCCTCCACCATTGCCGGCCGCTACGCGGGCGGCCCGGCCAAGGTCTCGGTATTCGGCTCGGCCATGTTCGGCATGCTGTCGGGCTCGTCGGTGGCCAACGCGGTGACGGTCGGCTCGCTCACCATCCCTGCGATGATCCGCATCGGCTATCCGCGCCATTTCGCCGCCGGCGTGGAGGCGGCCTCCAGCACGGGCGGACAGATCACGCCGCCCATCATGGGCGCGGCCGCCTTCCTGATGATCGAATTCCTGGGCATCCCGTACCAGCAGATCGCCATCGCGGGCATCTTCCCGGCCTTCCTGTACTTCTTCGGCATGTTCATGCAGGTGCATTTCGAGGCCAAGCGCGAGGGCCTGCGCGGCCTGACCGAGGAAGAAATGCCGGCCCTCAAGGCTTCGTTCAAGAAGCGCTGGCCGACGCTGCTGCCCCTGATCATGCTGATCGGCGTGCTGGCCAGCGGCCGCACGCCGTACCTGGCGGCGTTTGCCGGCATCACGGGCTGCATCGTGGTGGGCCTGCTCAACCCCATGCAGCGGCTGCGCCTGCGCGACCTCTACGAAGCCTTCGAGACCGGCGCCAAGTACGCGCTGGCGGTGGGTGCGGCAGCGGGCACCGTGGGCCTGGTGATCGGTGTGGTCACGCTGACCGGCGTAGGCTTCAAGATCTCGTACATCGTGATCTCGGCCGCCCAGGCCATCGCGGGCGGCGTCGGCACGATCATCCCCGACGTGGTCGCCAACACGCAGACCCTGACGCTGATCGCCGCGCTGGTCATGACCGGCATCGTGTGCATCCTGATGGGCTGCGGCATTCCCACCACGGCCAACTACATCATCATGGTGGCCGTGGCCGCCCCCACGCTGGTGCAACTGGGCGTGCAACCGATCGCGGCGCACTTCTTCGTGTTCTATTTCGGCATCCTGGCCGACATCACGCCGCCTGTGGCGCTGGCGGCCTACGCGGCGGCGGGCATGGCGGGCAGCGATCCGTTCAAGACCGGCAACACGGCATTCCGCCTGGGCATCACCAAGCTGATCGTGCCCTTCGTGTTCGTGTTCTCGCCATCGCTGCTGATCTCGGTGCAGGGCTTCACCTGGTACGACTTCTTCACCACCCTGGTGGGCTGCATGGTCGGCCTGGTGCTGCTGTCGGCCGCCTTCTCGCGCTACATGCTGGTCGAGATGAAAAGCTGGGAGCGCTGGGTATGCACGCTGGGCGCCCTGTTGACCATCCTGCCCGGCCTGACCAGCGGGCTGGTCGGCCTGGCCATCTGCATTCCGGTATTCCTGCGCCAGCTCGCGCAGCTCAAGCTGGAGAACGGCGCCAAGGCAGCCTGACCCCAGGCCGCGTCCCTCCGGGCGCCGACGCAATGCACAACCCACCGCAAGGTGGGTTGTGCATTCTGGACGCGGCCGCGCGCTTTCCTGCCACAAATGCGGACCGCGCAACGCCGCATCGAGGACTTGTGTACTGAGAACCATTATTATCCATGCCTAGAATCGAGCGGATTTCCACCTGCCTGCGATTCCTGTCATGTCTTCCCCGCGTCCCCCCGCACCTTGGCGCGCACCGCTCGCGCTTGCCGGCCTGTCGCTTGGTTGCGCTGCCGGCGCATACGGCGCGCCCGCGCCGGCACAAACCGTCGTCACCCTGCCCGCGCAAGAGGTCATAGGCGACAGCGTCGCGGCGGCCCGGTCCGTGCTGCGCCTGCCGGAGATCGAGCGCGCGCAGGCCGACAACTTCGCCTCCCTGGTCGATCAGCTGCCGGGCATCTCGATGGCCGGCTCGCCGCGCCCCGGCGGGCAAAGCCTGAACATCTGGGGCATGGGCGATACCGAAGACGTGAAAATCGTCCTCGATGGCGCGCCCAAGGGTTTCGAGAAGTACCGCCAGGGCTCGGTCTTCATCGAACCCGAACTGATCCGGCGCATCGAGGTCGACAAGGGGCCGCACAACCTGGTCGACGGCAATGGCGGGTTCGGCGGCACCGTCAAGATCGATACCAAGGATGCGGCCGACCTGTTGCCGCCGGGCGCGCGCTTCGGCGCGCTGGCCAAGTACGGCCGCCATTCGAACGACGGCCAGGACATCTACAGCGTGGCGCTGTACGGCCGCACCCGCGCCGACGGGGCCGACGGCCTGCTGTATGCCAACCGCCGCGACGGCGGCGACCTGCGCCGCCCCGACGGCACCCGCTTCGCATACTCGCGCAACAACCAGCGCTCGCTGCTCGCCAAGGTCAACCTCTATCCGGACGACGCCCAGACCATCACCCTGTCGGCCATGCGTTCGAATGCGGCGGGTTGGCAACCCTTCGCGGCCAAGCGCGACGATCTTCCCGCGCCTTCGCAGGCCGATATCGACCGCTACGGCCTGACCGAAGCATGGCGGCGCAAGCTGGTCCATCGCGATCAGCTCGACCAGAACTACAGCGCGAAATGGAACATCGCCCCATCGGCCCATCCCTGGGTGAACCTCACGCTGGCCTATGCCCGCTCGGACACCCGGCAGCGCGACCGGCGCTCGTCCCGGGCGTCGCAGTCGGCCTTTCTCGGCACGCTGGGCAACAAGAGCTGGGTCGACTACCGCGACGACCGGTTCGATCTCAGCAACGAAAGCCACGTGGCCCTGGGCACGGCCGAGCATGTCCTGCTGGCGGGCCTGCGCTGGCACCGGCATCGCCGCGACACGCTCATGTACTACCCGCCCGGCCGCGGCAAGCCCGATTACAACCACGGGTACTTCCAGCCGCACTACATGCCTTCGGGCACGCAGACCGTGCGCAGCCTGTACCTGCAGGACGCCGTCACCGTCGGCGGCCTTACCGTCACGCCCGGCGTGCGGTACGACCATGTCGCCAATACCGGCAGGCCGAACGACGCGCCCCGCTACAACAACCCCGCCCCCGTGGCCGGGCATGACTACCGCCGCGTCTCGTACGCGGGCTGGACCCCGCACCTGGGCGTGGTCTGGAAGGCGGCGCGAAGCGTGGCGCTGTTCGCCGACGCCAGCCGCACCTGGCGCGCACCCGTCATCGACGAGCAGTACGAAGTGCAATATGCGAAGTCCAATGTGTCGGGCAGCAGCCGGGCGCTGCGGCCCGAGCGCATCGTGGGCCTGCGCGCCGGCGCCGTACTGGATTTCAACGATATCGCGGCGCGCGGCGACAGCGTGCAGATACGGACCACACTGTTTCGCAATCGCGGCAAGCACGAGATCTTCCAGCGCCGTGGCGTGGCATGCCGCGGGCAGGCCGAGGGCGGCGCCGCCTCGGACTGCCCCAAGCCCTTGTCCAACTACCGCAACCTGCCCGGCTACACCATCGAAGGGCTGGAACTGGAGACTTACTACGACAGCCCGGCGATGTTCGCCAGCCTGTCGCTTTCGGCCATGCGCGGGCACCGCGACGCCTCGCCGCGCGATCCATGGGGACCGCGCACCTGGATCGCCGAGATCCCGCCGGTCTCGGCGCGCGCGATGCTGGGCGTGAAACTGCCGCGCCTGGACATGGTCCTGGGATGGCGCGGCGAATTCGTGCGCCGCCAGGACCGCTCGCCGACCGACGGCGACCCGCTGGCCGGCTACTGGGCCTTGCCCAAGACCGCCGGCTACGCGCTGCACGGCCTGTTCGCAAGCTGGCAACCCCGGCATGTCAAAGGCCTGGACGTGCGCCTGGCCGCCGACAACCTCTTCAACCGGCCTTATCATCCCTACCTGGGCGAAGCGGTATCGGGCACGGGCCGCAACATCAAGCTGAGCATCGCCCAGCGCTTCTAGGAATGCCTGCGCGCGGCTTGCGGCGTGCTCCTCGCGCAACATCAGTGAAAACGTGAAGACCGCGCGCAGCGCACCGTCCCCTTTTACAGAGCCGCGCGCAGTTGCGGCCAACTTGCAGCGGTCTGGCGCGTACGGCGCCGAAATGCACCGCAACTCGTCCTTAAGGTGTCGTGCGGGCGGCGAGTTGCCCAGGGTGACAATTCAGCGTAAAGTAAAATCACGTTTGCTGGTCTGCCGATTTGCGGGCCGACTGTGCAACGGGCACCTTGAAGCGCCATATGTTCGATATCCTGGTTTATCTGTTCGAGAATTACTACACGCCGCAAGCCTGTCCTGCCGCCGACGTGCTGGCAAAGCGGCTGGCCGCCGCCGGCTTCGAGCATGAAGACATCGACGACGCGCTGGGCTGGCTGTACGGACTGGCCGAAACCACCGAACGCTGCGTCGAGCTTGCCCACGCGCCGGCCACCGGCATCCGCATCTACACCGACGCCGAATACCAGCAGTTGGGTACCGAGTCGATCGGCTTCATCACCTTCCTCGAATCGGCCGGCGTACTGCCGGCGCCGCTGCGCGAAATCGTCATCGACCGCGCGCTGGCTTCGCCCGAAACGCCGATCTCCCTGTCCAAGATCAAGATCATCGCCCTGATGGTGCTCTGGAGCCAGGAAGCCGAGATCGACAACCTGGTCCTCGAAGAATTGCTCGACGACGAAGGCTCCCGCCGGCTGCATTGATGCGGCCGCGCCAGACATGGCGCGCCGGCCCGTGCTGGCGCGCCATCGCATTGATTTCCGGAACCGCGTGAATTACATCGGCCGCTTCGCCCCCAGCCCCAGCGGGCCGCTGCATGCCGGCTCGCTAGTCGCGGCGCTGGCCAGCTGGCTGGACGCCCGCGCCCATCATGGCCTGTGGCGCCTGCGCATCGAGGACGTCGACACGCCGCGCACCGTGCCTGGCGCGGCCGGCATCATCATGGATCAGCTGCGGGCCCTGCACTTGCATTGGGACGGCGAGATCATGTGGCAGTCGCGGCGCGGCGCGGCTTACCAGCAGGCATTCGACGCCCTGGCCGCGCGCGGCCTGATCTACGGCTGCGGCTGCACGCGGCGCGAGATCGCCGACTCGGCGCTGCGCGGCACGGCTGGCGTCGATGGCGAACGCCCGTATCCCGGCACGTGCCGCGAGGGCCTGCCCGCGGGCCGCCAGGCGCGTGCCTGGCGGGTGCGCGTGCCGCCCGGCGTCGAGACCTTCGTCGATCGCTGGCTGGGGCCACAGCAACAGGACGTGGCGGCCGCGGTCGGCGATTTCGCCCTGCGCCGCGCCGACGGCCTGTGGGCCTACCAATTGGCGGTGGTGGTGGACGATGCCGACCAGGGCGTCACCGACGTGGTGCGCGGCGCCGACCTGCTGGGCTCGACCGCACGCCAGCGCGTGCTGGGACGATTGCTGGGCCTGGCCCCGCCGCGCGTCATGCATGTGCCTCTGATCGTCGACCCGGCCACGGGCCTGAAACTATCGAAGCAGAATGGCGCGCCGGCGCTCGATTGCAGCCAGCCGCTGCGCATGCTGCAGCAAGCCTGGAGCGGCCTGGGCTTCGCGCCCCTGGCGGCAGCCACGCCCGAGGCATTCCTGCAGGCGGCCGCCGCGCAATGGGCGCAACGTTTCGGCATGCGCCACGCCGCCGTGCCAGCCGGCCCTAAAGCGGATTGAGATCCTCGCCCAGCATGCGCACCAGCAGGCCGGTCCCGCCGTCGTCCACGCGCATCTCGCCGTAGCGCGCGCGCTGGTAGCGCTGCTGCTCGCCTTCCGGAAAGAAATAGGCGTTGGTCACCAGGCGCACGCCACTGGCGCGCAGGCGATAACGCAGCACGATCTCATTGCCGTCGCGCGGCGCGGCCTGCTCCTGGATGCGCACCGGGCGCGCCACGCCGCGCTCGTCGGGAGCCAGTACGACGTAGCCATCGATGTGGGCGAACGCGGCGGCGTCCTGCCCATCGGCCGGCCTGTCGTTGCGCCAGCGTTCGATATCCTCGCCCGCGGCAAATCGCAGCGCCATGTAGTCGCCCTGCATGAGCGAACGCGGATCGACCGGGGCCAGCTCCAGGATCGCCACCCGGCCCTTGGCCAGCAAGGCTTCGCGCTGCCAGATGTTGCCGTTGACGACGGCCAGGGTCACGGCCAGCCCGGCCAGCACCAGGGCCACCCGCCAGCGCAGGGCGCGCGACGGCGGCCCCATGGGCGCGCGCGTCGCCGGGGCAGCAGTGCGCATCCATTGCGGCACCAGCCACACCAGCAGCCGGCACAGGAACAGCAGCAGGGCGCCGCCGGCCAGCCACAACGCCTTGTCCAGCAGCGGGATCTGCAACTGGTAGTAGTAGATCATCAGGTAGGCCAGCAGGCTGATCACGCCCAGCATGGTCAGGCGCGGCTTGTGCAGGCCGAAACCCAGCAGCAGCCAGGCCAGCGCGAAGGCCACGCCCGGGCTGGGCAACCAGAACAGCGCCAGTACCAGCAAGGCCAGCGGAACGCCCCAGAGCATGCCGGCGGTCAGCTGGCGGCGGCGCGGCCACAGCACCGACAGCGCGACCGCCACGGGCAGCAGGGCGCCGGCGACCGTCAACACGGCGGTGGAGGGGTGCAGCGCCCAGAGGGCCCGCAACTGCATGGCCGTCACGCCGCCCGCCAGCCACACCATCGATTGCACCGCCAGCGCCAGCGCCCAGCCCAGCGGGTCGAGCTGCTGCGGCCGGATGCGCGACCATCGATGGCCCAGGCTGAACGCGACCGCCGCGCCCCAGGCGCCGACCACGGCCACGGGCAGCCATACGAATGCGGCGCGCAGCGCGTCGAACTCCAGCAGCAGGCCCAGCAGTTGCTTGTCGCCCATGCCGGGGGTGAGCCCGCGCCAGATCAGCCCGGCGCCGGCCAGGGCGATCATCCAGCCGCTCAGAAAGCGCAGCAGGAGATCCGGCGTGAGGGCATAGACCACCGCGCCCAGGGCCAGAATGAAGAAGCACGCGCTGGCGAACGAGGCGCTGTCCCATAGCCCCACCATCACCAGGATCTGGCCCGCAAAGCCCATCGCCGTGGCGCACTGGCGCCAGAACGGGCCCGAGTCGGTGCGCAGCACCGCCACCGCCACGATACACAGGCCCAGGCCGGCCACCAGCGCCCCTTCCTTGCTGGCGACGATGCCCGACGCGGCCACGAACAGCAGCAGCAGCCAGGTGGCCAGCCAGGCGCTCAGTCCCAGCAGGCCATGCACGTACCAGGGCGTCTCGGCCGCGCCGCGGGCGTCCTCCGGCGCCAGCTCCAGCACCGGAGCGCCGGCTTCGGTCGGGTCGAGCGCATTGCCGGCCGAGGCGCCCGCGGGCTCGGCGTCGACCGCGGCCCGGGTGGACTGCTCGCCCAGCCGGCGCAGCCAACGCACCGCCCAGACCGCCTCGGCCATCAGCAGCCCGGCCAGCGGCAGCGCCGCCCACACGCCCGGCTCCAGTTCCAGCAGCCAGGCGCCGACCACCCGCAGCGATACGCAGATCATGGCCGCCGCCAGCAAGGCCAGGATGACCAGGTCGCGCCGCACCTGCTGATAGTAGAAACCCATGCCCAGCGTCGTGGCGATCCAGGCGATTCCGGTGGCCGAGGCCAGGTCGGCCAGGGCGCCGAAATCGAACAGCAGGGCCGCCACCAGCACGCCTTGCGCCAGCAGCGCCAGTACGCGCGGGCCGACCCGCGTGCTGACGTGGCGGTGATGCGCCACCCATTCCCAGCAGGCCAGCATGGCCAGGTTCAGCGCCGCCAGCACCAGCGCGGGAAATCCCGCCCCGGACAGCGACCACCACCATGATAGTAAGCGCTCACCTAGCCAGAGCGCCACGGCTACATTGAGTATCAGCGCCCAAAGCAGCCAGAGTGCCTGGCTGGCGCCGGCCAGCGCCCATGGCAGCAGCAACAGCGCCCACCAGGCGAACAGTTCCCAGGTATCGGCGCCAGTCTGGTAAGTTTGACCCAGCAAGGCCAGCAACGCCCCCAGGAACAGGCCTGCCAGCACCAGCAATGCGCCGACGCCATGGCGGCGTACCCCGGTGGCCTCTCGCAGGCGCCAGGCCACCCAGGCGGCGATCACGGCCGACAGCGCCAGCAAGCCCTGCGCCCCCGCGAATCGCTGGATCTTGGTCATGGCCGGCCAGTTGGCCGCCACCCAGCAAACCACCGCGCTGCCCAGCAGCACGACCCCCAGCCACAGGGTCGCGCGCCCCAGGAACTGACGCCATGCGTACAGCTCCGAACCCGCCTGTTGGTGAGTATCGACTTGCATGCCCCGATTCTCCGCTCTTATCATCCGCGCTAACTGCGGCGGGACTGCCGCCACTGGATACACATGAACAAAACGTTGATTATTGCCGAGAAACCCTCGGTGGCCCTGGATATATCACGCGCCTTGGGAGGCTTTGCGCGCGAGGGCGACTATTTTGAAAGCGATCGTTACGTGCTGGCTTCCAGTATCGGACATTTGCTCAGTCTGGTGGCGCCCAACGACCCGGTCAAGGGCAAATGGAGCTTCACGCACCTGCCGGTGATCCCGCCCGCCTTCGAACTGGGACCGACCGACAAGAAATCGGCCGAGCGCCTCAAGCTGCTGGTACGGCTGGCCAAGCGCAAGGATGTCGACGCCATCATCAACGCCTGCGACGCCGGGCGCGAAGGCGAACTGATCTTCCGCTACATCGTCCAGTTCGCCGGCGTGAAAAAGCCGATCCAGCGCCTGTGGCTGCAATCGATGACGCAGCAGGCGATCCGCGACGCCTTCGCCAACCTGCGCGACGACGAACAGCTCAAGCCGCTGGAGGCCGCCGCGCGCTCGCGCGCCGAGGCCGACTGGCTGGTGGGGATCAACGGCACGCGCGCCATGACCGCCTTCAACAGCAAGGACGGCGGCTTTTTCAAGACGCCGGTCGGCCGGGTGCAGACGCCCACGCTGGCCATCGTCAATGAACGCGAAAACCGCATCCGTTCGTTCGTCTCGCGCGACTACTGGGAAGTGCACGCCACCTTCGTGGCGGCCGCCGGCCTGTACGAAGGCCGCTGGATCGACCCCGCATTCAAGAAAGACGAGCGCGATCCGGAAAAGCGCGAGTCGCGCCTGTGGTCGCTGGCCGCCGCGCAAAGCGTGGTGGCGGCCTGCCGCGCCCAGAGCGGCAGCGTCACCGAGGAATCCAAGCCCTCGACGCAGATGTCGCCGGCGCTGTACGACCTCACCTCGCTGCAGCGCGAGGCCAACGGCCGCTTCGGCTTCTCGGCCAAGACCACCCTGGCGCTGGCGCAGACGCTGTACGAGCGGCACAAGGCGCTGACCTACCCGCGTACCGATTCGCGCTATCTGCCCGAGGACTACATCAACACCGTGCGCCAGACCATGCAGGTCCTGGCGCAGGGCGACTCCAACGCCGTCGGCGCCCTGTCGCGCCATGCCGATACGGTACTCGCGCAAAACTGGGTCAAGCCCAACCGGCGCATCTTCGACAACAAGAAGGTGTCCGATCACTTCGCCATCATCCCCACGCTGCAGGTGCCGCGCGACCTGAGCGAAGCCGAAGGCAAGCTGTACGACCTGGTGCTCAAGCGCTTCCTGGCGGTGTTCTTCCCGGCCGCCGAGTACCGCGTCACCACGCGCCTGACCGAAGTGCAGGGCCACCGTTTCAAGACCGAGGGCAAAGTGCTGGTCACCCCCGGCTGGCTGGCCGTCTACGGCAAGGAGGCCCAGGGCGAGGACGCCAACCTGGTGCCGGTGGCCGACGGCGAGACCGTGCGCGCCGAGGACGTCGAAGCGGTCGGCCTGGCGACCAAGCCGCCGGCGCGCTACAACGAAGCCACGCTGCTGTCGGCGATGGAAGGCGCCGGCAAGCTGGTCGACGACGAAGAGCTGCGCGAGGCCATGTCCGAGCGCGGCCTGGGTACGCCGGCCACCCGCGCGGCCATCATCGAAGGCCTGCTCAACGAGGCGTACCTGCGCCGCGACGGGCGCGACCTGGTCCCCACGGCCAAGGCGCGCCAGCTGATGACGCTGCTTTCGGGGCTGGACGTCTCCGAACTCACCTCGCCCGAACTCACCGGCGAGTGGGAGCACAAGCTCAAGCAGATCGAGCAGGGCGCGCTGGACCGCGCTGCCTTCATGCGCGAGATTGCCCAGATGACCCAGGTCATCGTCAAGCGCGCCAAGGAGTACGAACGCGACACCGTGCCGGGCGATTACGCCACGCTGCAAACGCCTTGTCCCAAGTGCGGCGGCGTGGTCAAGGAAAACTATCGCCGCTTCGCCTGCACCCAGTGCGATTTCTCGATCGGCAAGCATCCGGGCGGGCGCACCTTCGAACTGCCCGAGGTCGAAGAATTGCTGGCCAAGCGCGAGATCGGCCCGCTGCAGGGGTTCATCAGCAAGATGGGCCGCCCGTTCGCCGCCATCCTGCGCATCAGCGGCGAGTACAAGCTGGAGTTCGACTTCGGCCAGAACGACGAGGAAGACAACGAAGCCGTCGACTTCTCCGGCCACACGTCCGTGGGCGCCTGCCCGAAATGCAGCGCGCGCGTCTTCGAGCACGGCATGAGCTACGTGTGCGAGAAATCGGTCGGCCCGCAGAAAAGCTGCGACTTCCGCTCGGGCAAGGTGATCCTGCAACAGGAGATCTCGCGCGAGCAGATGGAAAAGCTGTTGACCGCCGGCCGCACCGACTTGCTCGACGGCTTCGTCTCCAGCCGGACCAACCGCAAGTTCAAGGCCTTCCTGGTGCGCCAACCCGACGGCAAGGTAGGCTTCGAATTCGAGCCGCGCGGCGACAAGCCTGGCCGCCCCGGCGCGGCGGCCAAGAAGGCGGCAGGCAAGACCGCCACCAAGACGGCGGCCAAGGCGCCTGCCAAGACCGCGGCCAAGAAGGCCGTCAAGAAAGCTGCCCCCAAGAAGGCGGCCACCAAGACCGCCGCCAGGAAGGCCGCCAAGAAATCGGCTGCCTGAGCGCACAGCCCCGCGTCATCGCGCACCCCGCGCGATGGCGCGCCGCATCCTGCCCGTACCCGCGCCGCGCGGTCCACGCGACCGACGCGGCCAGTTGCGTTATCGTTGCCGCAATCCACTGGCAAAACCGCCCCCCCATTCGAGGATGACATGACTGCACTCCGTTCCCCCCGCGGCGCCACGCGGCGGCGCTTCCTGGCCGGCAGCGGCGCCCTGATGGCCGTGGGCCTGGCGGGCTCGCGCCTGTCCTGGGCGCAGCCGGCGCTGGGCCGCGTTGCCTACGGCCAGGGCAGCATCGATCCGTTCTTCGCCGCGGGATACGTGGCGCTGAAGCAGGGCTATTTCGCCGCAGACGGGCTGGAGGTGGAATACCTGAACTCGCAAAGCGGCCCGCGCACCAACCAATTGCTGGCCGCCGGGCAGATCGTGTTCGGCGCCACCGCGGCCACCGCCGCGCCGGCGCTGACGCTGGCCGGCAAGCCGGCCGCCCTGGTATTCGGGTTCGACCGCAAGCTGACCTACGCCAACATCATCGTGCGCCGGGCCGACTACGAAAGCGGCAAGATCCGCACGCTTGCCGACCTGGCCGGCAAGCGCGTGGGCGCGACGCAGCCGCAATCGAGCACCTGGCTGATGGCGCTGTACCTGATGCAGAAGGCCGGCGTGGCCGACAAGGTCGATATCCGCCCGCTGGGCGACCTGGCCACCATGCTGGGCGCGCTGAAGACCGGTTCGGTATCCGCCTCGATGGCGACGCTGTCGATGATGGAACAGGCCGTCCAGGAAGGCTGGGGCATGCCCATCTTCGACGCCACCACGGAAGCCTCGTGGCAGGAGTTCATGGGTGGCGACGTGCCCGGCATCGCCGCGCTGACGCTGCAGGACACCATCCAGAAACGCCCGGAAGTGGTGCAGGCCTTCGTCGGCGCCCTGGTCAAGGCGCAGGATTTCATCAGCGCCAACAGCGCGGCCGCCGTCACCGATCTGATCTACGACGACTACCTCAACGCCTACGCGCGGCCGGCCATCGAGAAGACCATTGGGCTGTACCAGCAAACGGTCTTCCTGCGCGACAACATCATCACCGAGGATGCCTACGCGCGCATGACCGCCATCATGGGCGACGGCCGCCAGTTCTCCAACGAGGAGCTGAAGAAGGTGCCGTACAGCGCCTGCGTGGACATGCGATTCGTGCGCAAGGCCCGGGGCCTGTGATGATCGAGCTCGAGCACGTCGGCAAGGTCTACCAGGCCCGCAATGCCACCGTGCACGCCGTAGGCGAGGTCAGCCTGCGCATCGACGACGGCGAGTTCGTCGCCATCGTCGGCCCGTCCGGCTGCGGCAAGAGCACGCTGCTGAACATGATCGCGGGCTTCCTGCCGCCCACCACCGGCACGGTCCGCGTCGCCGGCGCGCCGGTGGCCGGCCAGGTTCCGCCGGCGCTGGGCTACATCTTCCAGAAAGACACCCTGCTGCCCTGGTTCAATGTGCGCAAGAACGTGGCGCTGGGCCTGCGGTTCCAGGGCGTGGACAGCGCGCGCATCGCCCGGCGCGTGGACGAACTGCTGGAACTGGGACACCTGAGCGGTTTTGCCAACGCCTATCCGCACCAGTTGTCCGGCGGCATGCGCCGCCGCGTGGCGCTGCTGATGAGCCTGGCCGTCGAGCCGCGCATCCTGTTGCTGGACGAACCCTTCGGCGCGCTCGACACCCACACCAAGACCCATCTGCATCGCGAGCTGGGCGAGATCTGGCGCAAGCTGGGCCAGACCATCGTCATGGTCACGCACGACCTGGACGAGGCGATCACGCTGGCCGACCGGGTCGTCGTCCTGTCGGGCCCGCCCAGCCGCGTGCTGCTCGACGAGCGCATCGCCATCGCCCACCCGCGCGACGTCTTCACGCTGCGCGACACGCCGCAGTTCACCGCGCATATGCGCAGCCTGTGGGCCGTCCTGGGCCAGCAGTTCCGCAACGCCGCCTGAGCCCGCCGATGTCCTCCGATTCCCCGCTCCCGGACGCGCTGCGCGATGGCCTGCGGCAAGACCGCGAACACGGCGCGCGGCGCCGCCTGCGCGTCACGGCATGGCAGCTGCTCATCCTGGCGCTCATCCTGGGCGCCTGGGAAGGCCTGACGCGCGTTCCCTGGTTCGTGCAGAACACGATCTTCGATCCCTTCTTCATCAGCCAGCCCTCGCGCGTGGCGCAGCGCCTGTGGCAATGGATGCAACCCGGACCGCGATCGGTCTGGCCGCACCTGTGGCTGACGCTGCAGGCCACGCTGCTCGGCCTGGCGGTTGGCGTGGGCAGCGGCTTCGTGGTCGGCCTGGCGCTGTCGCGCAGCCGCATGCTGGCCGATGTGTTCAACCCGTTCATCGTGGCCTTCAATTCGATGCCGCGCATCGCCTTCGTTCCGCTGATCACGATGTTCTTCGGGCTGGGCATGGCCTCCAAGGTCGTGACTTCGTGGTTCGTGGTGTTTTTCCTGGTGTTCTTCAATACCTACAAGGGCGGCCGCAGCGTCGAACGCGAGCTGGTGGACTTCTGCCGCACCCTGGGCGGCTCGCCGCGCCAGATCCTGTGGCGCGTGCGCATCCCGACCGCCGCGGCCTGGACCTTCGCGGCGCTGCCCAACGCCATCAGCTTCGCGCTCATCGGCGTGGTGCTGGCCGAATTCGTCGGCTCGACCACCGGCATGGGCTACCTGATGATCACCGCGCTGGCCACGCTGAACGCCACCGACATGTTCGCGGCCGTAACGCTGCTCTCCGTCGTCGGTATCGTCCTGGTGTACTGTGTAACGTGGCTCGAGCGTAGACTATTGCACTGGGCCCCGGAATTCCGTGACTGACCGTCCGTAGACATGATCTCCCTACCGTATCTGCAACGCTTCGCCCTGTCCGGCCAGGTGGCCCTGGTCACCGGCTCGGCTCGCGGCCTGGGGCTGCGCATCGCGCAGGCACTGGCCGGCAGCGGCGCCCATGTACTGCTCAACGGCCGCGACGCGCACGCCGTCGAGGCCGCCGTGTCGGACCTGCGCCAGCAGGGCCTGCGCGCCAGCGCGCTGCCGTTCGACGTATCCGACGAGCAGGCCACGGAGCAGGCCTTCGCGCGCATCGACGCCGAACACGGCCGGCTCGACATCCTGGTCAACAATGTCGGGGCTCGCAACCGCAAGCCGCTGGCCGAGACCAGCCCGGCCGAAATCCGCGCCATGATGGACACCAACCTGGTCGCCGGCATCCTGCTGGCGCGGCTGGCGGCCCAACGCATGGTGCGCCAGCGCTATGGCCGCCTCATCGCGATCACCTCGGTGGCGGGCGAACTGGCGCGCGCCAACGACGCCGTCTATCCGGCCGCCAAGCAGGGCCTGACCGGCATGATGCGCGCCCTGGCCGTGGAGTTCGGCCGCCACGGCATCACCAGCAACGCCATCGCGCCCGGCGCGTTCGCCACCGAGACCAACGCGGCGATGGCCAACGATCCGCAGGCAGGCGCGGCCATGGCGGCGCGCAACCCTACCGGCCGCTGGGGCGATCCCGAAGAGATCGCCGGCGCGGCCGTCTTCCTGGCATCGCCGGCGGCCTCGTATGTCAACGGTCACGTGCTGGTGGTCGACGGAGGGCTGTCGGTCCAGTTCTGATTCTGTCCGACCCGCGAGGCTGCGCACCGCTTCCGTGCAGGACTTCCCCAACATTCTTCAGAGGTGGTACAGCATGAAGCAGCACTTTATCGACAACGCCTCCGTACCCGGATCGTCGGGCGAACGCATTCCGGTCATCGACCCGTCCACCGGACAGGAGTTCGACAGCATCGCGCGCGGCAACGCCGCCGACATCGACCTCGCGGTGCAGGCCGCGCGGCGCGCCTACGAGGGCGCCTGGGGCCGCCTCAGCGCCGCCGAGCGCGGCCGGCTCATGCTGGCGCTCTCGCTCAAGGTGCTGGAGCACCGCGACGAACTGACCGCGCTGGAATCGCGCGATTGCGGCAAGCCGCTCAAGCAGGCCCGCGCCGACGTCCTCGCCATCGCCCGCTATTTCGAATACTACGGCGGCGCGGCCGACAAGCTGCACGGCGAGACCATCCCCTACCAGCAGGGCTACACCGTACTGACGCTGCGCGAGCCGCACGGCGTCACCGGCCACGTGGTGCCCTGGAACTACCCCCTGCAGATCTTCGGCCGCAGCGTCGGGGCCGCGCTGGCGGCCGGCAACGCCTGCGTGGTCAAGCCCGCCGAGGATGCCTGCCTGTCGCTGCTGCGCGTGGCCGAACTGGCCGCCGAAACCGGCTTTCCCGCTGGCGCGCTCAATATCGTCACCGGCTATGGCCATGAGGCCGGCGACGCCCTGACGCGCCACCCGGGCATCGACCACATCTCGTTCACCGGCTCGCCGCGCGTGGGCGTGCTGGTCACCCAGACTGCGGCCGAGCGCCATGTCCCGGTCACGCTGGAGCTGGGCGGCAAATCGCCGCAGATCGTCTTCGCCGACGCCGATCTCGACGCCCTGGTGCCGGTGGCCGTCAACGCCATCGTGCAGAACGCCGGCCAGACCTGCTCGGCCGGCAGCCGCCTGCTGGTCGAGCGCGGCGCCTACGAGCGCGTGCTGGAGCGCCTGGGCGCGGCCTTCGCGGCCCTGCGCGCCGGCCCCGCGCAAAGCGACCTGGATTGCGGCCCGCTGATCCGCAAGACCCAGCAGGAGCGCGTGCGCGGCTTCCTGGACCTGGCGCGCGGCGATGGCATCGCCACGGTGGCGCAAGGCCGCATCGTCCCCGAGGCGCCGGCCGAGGGCTACTACCAGGCGCCCACGCTGCTGCGCGACGTGCCGGTGGACCACCCGCTGGCGCAGGAAGAAGTCTTCGGTCCCGTGCTGGCGGCCATTCCGTTCGACGACGAGGCCGACGCGGTGCGCATCGCCAACGCCACCGAGTATGGCCTGGCGGCCAGCGTATGGACCCGCGACGGCGGCCGCCAGCTGCGCATCGCGCGCAAAGTGCGCAGCGGCCAGGTCTTCATCAACAACTACGGCGCGGGCGGCGGCATCGAACTGCCCTTCGGCGGCGTGAAGGCCAGCGGCCATGGACGCGAGAAGGGCTTCGAGGCGCTCTACGGCTTCACGGTGCTCAAGACCATCTCGATCAAGCACGACTGACCCATACCGACAACGAGGAGACACAGGATGCGATTGAATGGCAAAACGGCCATCGTCACCGGCGCGGGCTCGGGCTTTGGCGAAGGCATCGCCGCGACCTTCGCGCGCGAAGGCGCCAAGGTGGTGGTCGCCGATATCAACGAAGCCGGCGGCCAGCGCGTGGCGGCGGCGATCAACGCAGCCGGCGGCCAGGCCGTCTTCGTGCGCGCCGACGTCTCGGACAACGCCGCGGTGGCCAACCTGCTGGCCGCCACGCTGAAGGCATTCGGCGGCCTGGACATCGTCGTCAACAACGCCGGCACCACGCACCGCAACCGGCCCATGCTGGAGGTCGAGGAAGACGAGTTCGACCGCATCTACGCGATCAACGTCAAGAGCATCTACCTGACCGCCAGGCACATGGTGCCGCACTTCCGCGCCCATGGCGGCGGCTCGTTCATCAATATCGCCTCCACGGCCGCGATACGTCCGCGTCCGGGGCTCACCTGGTACAACGGCAGCAAGGGCGCGGTGGTCACCACCAGCAAATCGATGGCCGCCGAGCTGGGGCCGGACAACATCCGCGTCAATTGCGTCAACCCCGTGATCGGCGCCACCGGCCTGCTGGCGGACTTCATGGGCGTGCCCGACACGCCCGAGAACCGCAAGCGCTTTCTCGCCACCATCCCGCTGGGCCGCTTCTCCACGCCGCAGGACATCGCCAACGCCTGCCTGTACCTGGCCAGCGACGAAGCCGCCTTCATCACCGGCGCCTGCCTGGAGGTGGATGGCGGCCGCTGCGTGTAGGCGCGCGCCGACCTGCCGGGGCGCCTGTCCCCGCGAGACTCCGGGTGCCTGTCCCCGCCGGGACAGGCACCCCGTCATACGCCATCTACGCTAGCTGCCCGCCAAGACGGTATCTGTCCCCGTGGGGGACAGGCGCCCGGGATCATGCCTGCGGGCCCGGAGACTCCGGCAAGGGCGGCTCCTCGTACCACTGGCCTTCGGCCAGCATCATGCGATGGTGGCCATGGCCGGCCGGCATCATGGGAAAGCAGTTCTCCTGCTCGGCCACCGCCACGTCGAGGAAGTAGGGACCAGGGTGTTCGAGGCAGGCCGCCAGCGCGGCGTCCAGGTCCTGCGGCCGCTCCACGCGCGCCGCGCCCCAGCCGAAGGCGCGCGCCAGCGCCACGAAATCCGGTAGCGACGCGTTGTAGCTGTGGCTGTAGCGCCCGCCATGGATCAACTCCTGCCACTGGCGCACCATGCCCATGTAGCCGTTGTTGCACAGCACGATCTTGACCGGCACGTCATGCTGCATGGCGGTGGACAACTCCTGGATGTTCATCAGCACCGACGCGTCGCCGCTGACGCACACCACGGTCTTGCCGGGATGCGCGATCTGCGCGCCGATCGCCGCCGGCACGCCGTAGCCCATGGTGCCCGCGCCGCCCGAGGTCAGCCAGCGGTTGGGACGGTCGAAGCGCAGGTACTGCGCGGCCCACATCTGGTGCTGGCCCACATCGGTCGACACGATGGCGTCGCGTCCGTCCAGCGCCGCGCCCAGGCGGTGCATGAGATGCTGCGGCAGGATCTCGTCGGCCGCCGGCGTGTACGCCAGGCAGTCCCGGGCGCGCCAGGTGTCGATACGCTGCCACCAGGGCCCCAGCCGCTGCGCCGGCAGCGGGCTTGCCGCCAGTTCGTCGCGCAGCGCCTGCACCAGCGGCAGGCAGTCGCCCACCAGGGCGACGTCCACGCGCACGACCTTGTTGATCGACGCCGGATCGATGTCGATGTGGATCTTGCGCGCATGCGGACAGAACTCGGACAGCTTGCCGGTAATGCGATCGTCGAAGCGCGCGCCGATGCACACGACCAGATCGGCGTTGTGCATGGCCAGGTTGGCCTCCAGAGTGCCGTGCATGCCCAGCATGCCCACGAACTGCGGATCCGAGGCGGGAAACGCGCCCAGTCCCATCAGGGTCAGCGTGCAGGGCGCGCCGCTCTGGCGCACCAGCTCGGTGAACGCGGCGCAAGCCTGTGGCCCCGAATTGACCAGACCGCCGCCGCCGTAGAAAACCGGCCGGCGCGCCTGCGCCAGCAGCGCCGCGGCGCGCCGTACCGCACCCTGCGGCACCCGTGTGGCGGCCTTGCCGCCCTGGCGCCGTGCGCGCAGCGCCGCCAACTGCCTGCGCGCCGGATCGGCCTCGCCCTGCGGCGCGTCCGCCGGGCTGGCCAGCTGGATGTCTTTCGGAAAATCCACCAGCACCGGACCGGGACGTCCCTGGCGCGTCAGGTCGAAGGCGCGGCCCACCACCTCGGCCACGTCCTGGACCGCGCGAATCTGCGTATTCCACTTGGTGACCGACCGCGAAATGCCGATGGCGTCGCATTCCTGGAACGCGTCGGTGCCGATCGCCGCGGTCGAGACCTGGCCGCTGATGCACAGCACAGGCACCGAATCGCACATGGCGTCCAGCAAACCCGAAGTGGTGTTGGCCATGCCCGGCCCCGAGGTGACGAACACCACGCCCGGCCTGCCGGTGGTGCGCGCGTAGCCTTCCGCCGCGTGCACCGCGGCCTGTTCATGGCGCACCAGCACATGCCGCAAGCGCGGCTCGGCGTACAAAGCGTCGTATAGCGGCAACACGGCGCCGCCCGGATAGCCGAACACCGTGTCGACGCCACGCTCGATCAGGGTGTGCAGGAGAATCTTCGCGCCATTGACGGCGGCCGCGTGTTCGGCTTGCTGAAGGGCGGAAAGCGTGGAGGTATGCAGACGGTCGTTCATGCTGACCATCTTATGGGGTTCTAGGAAGAATATTTATCTTCTTTTCCAACAAATACCCCAAATCGCAGTAAATTAGCCCATGTTTATCATCCGATTTAGAAAATGAAACTGGACAAGTTCGATCTGGCGATTTTGAAGGCCCTGCAGGACAACGCGCGCGCCAGCCTCAACGATATCGGCGCGGCGGTCGGCTTGTCGTCCACCCCGTGCTGGAATCGCATCAAGCGCATGGAAGGCGCCGGCATCATACGCGGCTATACGGTCGACATCGACCCCGCCAGCATCGGCTTTACCGATACCGTCATCGTGCATGTCACGCTGGAAAGCCACAGCGAGGAAACGCTCTACGAGTTCGGGCGCGCGCTGGCGCAGATCCCCGAAGTGCTGGAAGCCTTCCTGGTCTCGGGCGATTACGATTACTACATACGCATCGCGGTACGCGATACGCGCGATTACGAGCGGCTGCTGCGCGAACGTCTCTATCGCATTCCGGGCATCCGGCACAGCAAGTCCTGCTTCGTGCTGCGCAGCCTGAAGGAAACCCGGCTGCCGCTCACGCCGCCGCCCGAGCAGGCATGACGCCGCGCCTGGCCGTTCAGGTCAGCACATAGCCGCGCGGCAACAAGGGCGCGGGCAGGGGATGGGCACCCAGGCCCTCGAGCAGGTCGATTTCGAGATCGCGCGCCAGCGCGGCCAGCGGCAGGTCGTTCTCGGCCAGGCCGAACGGCTCCTCCAGCTCATCGCCCAAGGCATCCAGGCCGAAGAACGTGTAGGCGACGAACGCCACCGCCAACGGTGTCAGCGGCCCCAGCGTGCCCACCAGGCCGAACGGCAGCAGCAGGCAGAACAGCCAGGCCGTCCGATGCAGCAGCAGCGAATACGCGAACGGCGTGGGCGTGGTCTTGATGCGCTCGCAGGCCGCCTGCACTTGCGCGCAGGCCAGCACGCGTTGCTGCAACCCCTGGTACACCACCTCGCCATAGCGGCGCTGCGGCCCGCCTTCGTGCAGGTCGCCGGTCACGGCGCGCAGGATGGCATCGGGCACGTTGCGGTGGCCGGCCAGCGCCATGCTTTCGTCGTCCGGCAGCCAGGGGCGCGCGGCGGTCAAGGGATCGCCGCCGCGCAGGCGCGCGACCAGCGCATGATTGAAGCCGATCAGGCGGCGCACGATACGCGCCTGGCGCGGCGCGTCGGCCGCGCCGGACAACACGGCCGCAGTCTCGCGCGCGAGGCTGCGGCACTGCGCGCTCAATTCGGCCCATTGCTTGCGGGCCTCCCACCAGCGGTCGTAGCAGACGTTGTTGCGAAAACCCAGGAACACCGACAGGGCCAGGCCGAACAGCGAAAAGGGCACGGCATTGAGGTGGCCGGGCGCGAACCACTGGCGCGCGTGCAGCCACGCAACGACACAGGACAACGCAACGATGACGGCAACCTTGGCGGCAATGTGCGGAATGACGGAGCCGCGCAAAATGAACAGCAGGCCCCAGGCGGTAGGGCGCGGACGGACAATCATGACAATCTGGCTACAACGGAACTTCGGCAACCACAACTATAGCCTGTGAAGCGCGCGGCGCCGTCGATATAATGGCCCGCTTGCCCGCCCACGCCTTTTGCATCCTATGACCGAGATCATCAAACCCTGGCACTCCGTGCGCCGCTCCAGGCTGCACGGCAACGGCGTCTTCGCGACGCGCAAGATCCCGGCCGGCACCCGCATCATCGAATACGGCGGCAAGCGCATCAGCGCCGCAGAAGCCGATCGCCGGCACCCCACCAATCCGGACGATCCGTTCCATACCTTCTTCTTCTCGCTGAGTTCCGGCCGCGTCATCGACGGCGGCGACGAAGGCAACGACGCGCGCTGGATCAACCACTCGTGCGACCCCAACTGCGAAGCGCAGGAAGGCCGCCACGGCAAGCGCGTCTATATCGTGGCGCTGCGCGATATCGCGCGCGGCGAAGAGCTGTTCTACGACTATGGCCTGGTGCTCGACGGCAGGATCACCAGGAAGCTGAAAGAAGGCTACCGCTGCCTGTGCGGCACGACGCCGTGCCGCGGCACCATGCTGGCCCTGCCCGAGAAGAAAAAGACCAAGGCCAGGAGCGCCGAAAAGGCCTAAGGCCGACAGGGTCTGTCGGGCGCCGCATCGCAATCGGCGTACAATGGGCCGGCCGCAGCAATGCGGTACAGGGCCGGCGGCGCCGCAAAGCACCGTCCGTCCCCAAGCAGTACGTCTTCAGGGCGGGGTGCAATTCCCCACCGGCGGTATGCCACGCAATGTGGCGAGCCCGCGAGCGCCCTGCGTTGGCAACAGCGCAGGGGTCAGCAGACCTGGTGAGATGCCAGGGCCGACGGTCATAGTCCGGATGAGAGAAGATGTGCCGGCACTTTCCCGCCAGACGGGCGCTTGCGCGCCTGCGCGGTATTGCGTTTGGCTGTCGATTTAGCCCTGAAACGTTTTTCGCCATTTCCTTTTTTGCGAGAGCGTTTCAATGTCCAACGTCGTTCCCACCCCTGTTTCCCCCCTGTTCGCCCAGCCGTTCGCCACGCGCCTGGAGCGCGCCCTGCAGCACCTGCGCATCGGCCGCCCCGTCATCCTGATGGACGATTTCGATCGCGAGAACGAAGCCGACCTGATCGTCGCGGCCGACAAGCTGACCGTGCCCGTCATGGCGCAACTGATCCGCGACGGCAGCGGCATCGTGTGCCTGTGCCTGCCGGGCGAAACCCTCGACCGCCTGGAGCTGCCGCCCATGGTCGACAGCAACCGCAGCCGGTACTCGACGGCCTTTACGGTGTCCATCGAGGCACGCGAAGGCGTGACCACCGGCGTGTCGGCGGTCGATCGCGTCACCACCATCCGCGCCGCCATCGCGCCGGGCGCGCGCAGCGGCGACGTGGTCAGCCCCGGACACGTATTCCCGCTGCGCGCGCAGCCAGGCGGTGTGCTGACGCGGCGCGGCCACACCGAAGGCTCGGTGGACCTGGCGGCCCTGGCGGGCCTGCGCCCGGCCGGCGTGCTGTGCGAACTGATGAATGCCGACGGCACGATGATGCGCGGCGCGTCGCTCGAGCGCTACGCCGCCAAAGAAGGCCTGGTCGCCCTGGCCATCGACGAACTGGCGGCGCATCTGCAAGCGCGTGGCGCCACCGGCGCGCCGGCCGAACTGGCCGTCGCCGCCTGAGGCGCGCGAGCCGTCAAGACGTCGACGCACGTGCCTGCGCCGCCATGGCGGCCAGGCACTGCACAGCGTCGCCGGCCACCACGCGGGCGGTGCACGCCAGCATCAGATTGAGATTCAGGCCGAAGTCCTCGACCGTGTAGCCCTGCGCGTCCACGTGACGCGACGGGTCGTGCGGCGCGCGTCTTGCGCCAAGCTGCTCGACCAGGCTGGCCGCCTGTGCCGTATAGGCCCATACCGGTTTGCCCAGCGCCACCGCGTAGCCCACCTCGAACGCGGTGCCGGAGTCCGGCTCGTAGCCACGAAACGGATTCAGGTTCGCCATGACCAGGTCCGCCCGGTCGATCAGCGCCAGGTTCTGCCGCAGGATCCATTCGGCCAGCGCACGGCCGGCCAGGCTCCCGGGCGCCTGGTTGTCCAGCGGATAGCAGCCTTCGAAGCCGTACTCGCGGCACAGCGCCTTGAGCCGTTCGCCGTGCGCCAGCGCATCGGCGCGAAACACATCGAAGCCTGCCAGGTATACGCGCCGCATGATCGGTCTCCCCTGTCCGCCGCGGCCTCGCCCGCGCGAGGCCATCGTCATGGCCGCTCAGAACATGCCGTTCTTGTTGGCCGGGTTCTCGGGAATCTCCTGGCTGACATCCCAATGCTCCACGATCTTGCCGTTTTGCACGCGAAAGATGTCGACGACGGCCTGGCCGCGGTCGCCCGGGGATTCCTTCCACAGATTGTGGACCACGACCAGCTCGCCTTCGGCGATGACGCGCTTGATCTCGACGCTGGCCTCGGGGTTCTGCTCGAAATACGGCAGGAAGAAATCGACCAGCGGCGACACGCCGTCGGCCATGTACGGATTGTGCTGCACGTAGGCGGGGCTCAGGTAGCGGCGCGCCGCCTCCTCGACGTCGCGGTCCTGGAACATCATGCGAAAAAATGCCAGCACCAGGTCCTTGTTTTCCTGGGTGGACTGCGAGTAGGCGGGCGCGGCCGACATCAGGCACGCCACGGTCGCCATGCTCAGGACAAGGGTATGAAGTGTTTTTCGCATCATGGGCCGGGGGTAAACGAACATCCAGTTTACCGAGAAAGGCCCCGGCCGGGCATGGTCCGCCACGCCCGGCGCCGCTGGCTCAATAACCGACCGTGAACCGGCGGCGCGCATGGCGCGGCGTCTCCAGCTCGTCGACCAGCGCAATCGCGTAGTCTTCCATCGAAATCCAGCTCTTGCCCTCGTCGTCGGCCAGCAACAGATCTGCGCCGAGGCGAAACTCGCCCGTGCGCTCGCCAGGCTCGAACAGCGCCGAAGGCGACAGGAAGGTCCATTCCACCTCCTGTTCGCGCCGCAGCGTGTCCAGGAACACCACGCCCGCGCGGGCCTCGGGCTTGTATGCGTCGGGAAACTCCGGCGTATCGATCAACGCCACGCCCGGCGCCACCTGCAGGCTGCCGGCCCCGCCCACCACCAGCAGGCGCGGCACGCCGGCCTGGCGGATCGCCGCCAGCAGTGGCTTGGCGTCCAGCGACACGAAGCGCGCGGCGCTGATCACGGCGTCATGGCCGGCCAGGATGGGCGCCAGGTCCTCGGGCACGGCGGCGTCGCCCTGCCTGGCCGTCAGGTTCGGCTGCGGCCGTACCGAGGCCGGATCGCGGGCAATGCCGGTCACGTGGTGGCCGCGCCGCAGGAGTTCGTCGGCCAGCCGCGAGCCGACGCGGCCGGTAATGCCTATGAGGGCGATCTTCATGTTGTTTGCTCCGCAAGCGGGCGGCGCACCGTTTGCGCCTTGCCCTGGAGCTTTCATGCTAGTCCCGCCGCCGCCGGCCGCCTATCCCCTGTGGCCGGACAGACTATTGCAATCTACGCATCAATGGCGCGTTGCGCCTGATACGCCTGCAGATGGATGCAGGCCACCCGCAGGTTGGGCGTATCCACGCCCAGCAGGCTGCCGCGGCGCGCCATGTCGCCCACGATATGGTCGGCTTCCACGGGCCGGCCCTGGCGCAGGTCGCGGAACATCGACGCCGTCATGGGCTGGGCCGGGTCGGTCAGCACCTTGAGCGCCGACGCATCGGCGGCGGGCCGCACCGGATGGCCGGATGCCGCCGCGACCTGCTGCGACTCGCGCAGCAGCGCGCGCATGAAGTCGACTCCGTCGCCGGTCGAACAGATCTGGCCCACGGTGGCGCGCATCAGGCAGGTGGCGGCAGCCAGCGAGGTCAGGAAGACGAACTTCTCCCAGACGTCCTGGTGGATGTCCTCGCTCAGCCGGCAGTCGAACGCCGCGTCGGCCAGCGCCTGCCGCAGCGCCACGCAGCGCGCGCTGTCGGCCTGGCCGGCGCGTTCGCCGAACACCAGGCTGGCATGCTGGCCCATGTGCACGATTTCGCCCTCGGGGCCCAGCGAGGCGTTGATCTGGCACAGCCCGCCAAGCACGCGATGCGCGCCGAATTCGCGCTCCAGCACGTCATACTGCAAGACCCCGTTCATGATGGGCAGCACTGCCGTGTGCTCACCCATGGCAGGCCGGATGGCCTCGATGGCGCTGTCCAGGTCATAGGCCTTGCAGCTCAGCACCACCACGTCGTAGCCGTCGGACGGCGTGGCCGCCGTGACCAGGCGCGGCGCAAGCGTCGCATCGCCGCGCGGGCTCTTGATCCGCAGGCCCTGCTCGCGCAGCCGGGCGGCGCGCGCCTCGCGAACCAGGAACGTCACGTCCGCCCCGGCCTGCGCGGCCCGCCCGCCGAAATATCCACCGGTACCGCCGGCGCCCAACACCAGAATGCGCATGCTCTGTCTCCGAATTGCGGCGCGCCTTGCGCGCGCGAAACTTCGATTATGACCCGGCCTGTTCGTCGCCAGGGCAGTTCCCCGCGTGGCGCCGCCAGGCCTCGTACCCGCCGCGCAATGCGAAGGTGTTGCGATAGCCGGCGGCGCGCAGCTTCTTGGCCAACTGGGCCGCCGACACTTCGTTGGGGCAGGCGCAATAGACCACGATGTCGCCTGCCTCCGGGTCGAACTGCAGGTCCTGCAGCGGCGCGCGCAGGTCCATGGCGATGGCGCCCGGAATGCGCTGTTCGTCGCGCTGCGCCTCGGGCCGTACATCGACCACCACGGGGGTGCGGCCATCGGCGCGCCAGCGCACCAGCTCGTCGATGGTGATGCGCGGAATGACGCGCAGGCTGCGCACCAGCACCCAGCGGCGCAGGCCCAGCACCACGATATAGAGCGCCAGCAGCGCGCCCAGCAGGGCCAGCCCCATCCCGCCGTAGCGATCCAGCAGGTCCAGCACGTCGCCCACCAGCTCGTGGAACAGCGCGCCCAGCAGCAACCCCGAGCCCGTCCACAGCAGCGAACCGGCCAGGTCATAGGCAACGAAACGCCGGTAGGGCGTACCGGTCAGGCCCGCCATCACCGTGGACAGCGCTCCCGCGCCGGGCAGGAACTTGGATACCAGCAGGGCGCGCACGCCCACCCGCAGGTACAGCCGCTGGGTCTGGCGGATGCACGAGTCCTGCGACAGCGAAACCTTGCACACCATGCCCAGCAAGCGGCCGCCATAGCGCCGCCCGGCCAGATACCAGGCGCTGTCGGCCAGCACGCAGGCCAGGGTGGCGGCCAGCCAGGCCAGCAACCACGCGCCGAGGCCGCCAGACAGCGCGCCGGCGGCGATCAGCAGCGGATAGGCCGGAATCGGCAGGCCTGCCTGTTCGATCAATACATTGGCAAACACCAGCCAGTCGCCATACTGCAACAGCAGGGTGTGGATATCTTGCATGCGAAGCGCGCGCCGCGTTGACCGGGCGCCGCCGGAAATCATCGATAAGGAATTCTAGTGCCGTCGGCGCGACGCGGCCACCGCGCCCCCGGCCCATCCGCGCAACAGCGTGTCTCGCGCCCTCTAGCCGTCCAGCCGCATATGGATGATGGGAAAGGGCCGCCCGGCGTCATCGGTGTCCGAGCGGCCGGTTTCCACGAAACCGGAGTGCAGGTAAAACCCCACGGCCTGCGCGTTCTGCTCGTTCACATCGACGCGCAGGCTGTCGTGCAGCGACCGCGCGAAGTTCAGCAGGCGGCGGCCGGCGCCGCGCCCGCGCTTGTCGGCGTCGACGAACAGCATTTCGATCTTGTTGCCGCTCATGCCCATGAAGCCGGCGATGCCGCCCTGGCCATCCTCGCACACCCACACCCGCACCGACGGCAGGTAGCTCTTGAGCACCTGCGGATACATGGCCTGGATCTGCGCCTCGCTCAGGAACGTATGGGTGGCGCGCACCGAGCGCAGCCATATGTCGGCGAGCACGAAATCGTCGCCGTAATTGCGTTCGCGTATGTTCATCAAGCGATCCTTGGACGCGGCTATACGCCGGCCCGGTACAGTTCGGTAGCGGCCAGCACGGTTTCCATCTGCACCGTGTGGGCGAACACATAGCGCTCGCCGTAGACAGTCTGGTCCGGGAACTCGGAGATCAGGGTCAGCGGCAGGTCTTCCTGGGTCGATTCGGCAATCTGCACTCCGATTCCGTTCATGAGCGCAAGGCCCGGGTCCTGTGCGTGAACGCGAAACAGCGCCAGCTGGCGTGCATTGAATTCGACCAGCGCCGGCAGGCGTTGCGCCAACCGCGCCGTCACGCCCTCCATCAGCAGGCGGGCCTGCACGGCGCGGCCGGGGTGGTGCCGCAGCACCAGGAAGAACCCCCTGGGGATGGTCCACAGCTCGAAGTGGCGCGGCAGGTAGCCCGACAGCGGCCGAGTCC
Source organism: Bordetella bronchiseptica (assembly GCF_900636925.1). Lineage (NCBI taxonomy): Bacteria > Pseudomonadati > Pseudomonadota > Betaproteobacteria > Burkholderiales > Alcaligenaceae > Bordetella > Bordetella bronchiseptica. The sequence continues at coordinate 16,358 of NZ_LR134326.1, read as the reverse complement.
ACTCATGCGCCGGATAGCCATGCAGATTGATGTGCAGCTGCGCGCCGCTGATGGCGCGCGCCTGATGGCGTCCCTCGCGCTCGAAGAACGGCGCGCGTTCGCGATAGGCAATGTCGTCGCCCAGCGCGCTGTAGCGCGACGCATGATGCATGTGGCGCGGGTGCTCGGCGCGCAGGCGTGCGTGCAGCGCGTAGCCGTCGGGGTTCTCGGCGGCGATCAGGGCGAAATGTGCCTGGCCGCCCGCGACCAGCGCTTGCGCCGCGCGCAGCGCCCCGACCACGCCCGAGCTTTCGTTGGCATGCTGCGCCCCCGAAATGAACACGGCCGGCCCCGGCCCCGCGACATAGGCGCCCAGCACGGGGCGGCCCTGGCGCGATACCGCCTGGAAAGGCACGCCACCCAGCTGCGCCATCTGGCCGGCGATCTGGCCCGCGTCCAGCGGCGCCGTCGTCTGCGCCAACGGCCCGGCAAGCGCGGCCGGCCCGACCGGTTCGAGCGGCTCGAACGGCTCGATCGACATGCGCACGCGCGCCAGGCCATCGGTGCGCCGTACCAGCGGAATGATCTGCCCGGGCTGCAGGCCTCGATCGCCGGACGGCCGGTTGGCGTAACCCTGGAAAAACTCCAGCAGCGAGAAGTAGATATCCTCGTGCATGGCCTCGTACGTGCTGAGGAGCTCTTCATCGACACCCAGGTCGAATTCCATGCCCGGAATATCCACCCGGATCTCCAGGCGCTCGAAGTACGGCTCGCGCATGCCCCAGGCATGCGCGCGGACCGTGTCGACGATGGTGCGCAACGCAGCCTGGAACTCGGTGTTCTGCGCCGCGTCCAGCCGCGGCTCGCCCGCGGCATCGCACACGCGCAGCCAGCCGCACGGCGAGAGCCCGTCCACGCCATCGGCGCCGGGCGCCGGCCGGTTGGGCGCATGGACGCATTCGTGGTGCTCGCGTCCATCGGCATAGCGCAGCGTCACATCGTAGTGCAGGGCAGCGGAACCCGCCTCGAACCGCAGGTCCACGCCCGCCAGCAGCGCCGCCAGCGGATAGGCCTCCAGCGTGAAGCGGTTGGGCTGCGCCAGCGGATGCACCGGGTAGCGCACGTGCACGGCCACCAGCCCCTCGCGGTCCGCCTCTTCCAGGAAATAGTGCAGCAGCGGCTTGTACGCGCTGCGAAACCGTGCCCGCACGCCGGCCTGCGCCAGCCGCGCTTCGGCGGCACGGCGCGCCTGCGGTCCTTCGAACAGCCAGCCGTGCACCGTCGCACCGCGCCAGGCCGGATCGTGGTAGGTGTGCAACCACGCATCCAGGGTACGGTCGAAAGTCTTTTCCAGCAGAATCATGAATAGGTTCCCACAGCCTTCCGGACCGGGCGCATCGCGCCCGGTCCGGACTACGGCCATAGTAACCGGGCCGGCCCGGGCGGGCCTGCAACGCTAGGCCAGGGGCAGATAGATGCGCGTCTTCAGCTGGGCCGCGGGCGTCGTCTTGGGATCGTTGAGGTATTCCTCGAACATGGGAAAATCGCCCGGCTCCTGGCCGCTGGCCGGCAGCCATTGCGAGAACAGCCAGTTGTAGGGCGCCTCGATCTCGCTGTACGGACCGGTGTACTCGAGCACGGCGCAACGCATCGCCGGGATATCCAGCGGTTCGAACGGCGCCGGCGCCGCCGTGCCCGGCGGCAGCGATACACCGGCGCGCGAGCGCAACGCGTCGCGCGCCACCTGGGCGGGATCATCGTAGTACACGCCGATGTAGCGTGGCGGCGGCTGCATGCCGTCACGCACCAGGTCCTGGGTGGCAGCCAGCAGCGCCAGGCGGTCGAACGTATTGCCTATCTCCTGGTAGTCGCCCTGGTGCGCCAGGGTGGCCAGGGACAGGCCGGGAAAGTCTTCCATCGTCAGGGGGTACATGCGCAGCTCCTCGGGGTTGAAAGGGCTGGAGCGTTTCGCACGATAGCGGCCGGGCGGCAGGCCGTACTGCGCGCTGAACGCCCGGCTGAACGCGGCTTCCGATGCATAGCCGGCCCGATCCGCCACCTGCCGCAGCGAACCCTTGCCCTGCGCCAGCGCCACCGATGCCCGCGCCAGCCGCATCCGTTGCACGGTGGCGTGCACGGTCTCGCCCATCAGGGCGCGGTATACGCGGTGGAAGTGATAGGGCGACAGGCAGGCCAGCTCGGCCAGCCGGTGCAGGTCGGCGTCGGCATCGGGGCGCGCCGCCAGCCAGGCCAGCACGGGCTCGAGGCGCTCGGCGTAGTAAAGACGGGTCTTGGGCTTCATGCGATCTCCAGTGAACGCAATGTAGCCAGGCCCGCTTTGCAGATTTTGCGGTTTTGCGCGGACGGCGAAGCGCCCGCGCCGGCCGGCTTACTGCGGATAGGTGCCCGGCATCAGGATGCCGCGGTCTATCTGGCTGATGTGCTTGTGGCCGCACAGCGCCATGGTGACGTCCATTTCCTTGTAGAGGATCTCGAGCGCCCGCGTCACGCCGGCCTGGCCGTAGGCGCCCAGGCCATAGAGGAATGCCCGCCCGATCATGGTGCCGCGCGCGCCCAGCGCCACCGCCTTGAGCACATCCTGGCCGGAGCGGATGCCGCCGTCCATCCACACTTCGATACGCGAGCCGACCGCCTCCGCGATGGCCGGCAGGGCGTTGATGGAGGAAATCGCGCCATCGAGCTGGCGGCCGCCATGGTTGCTGACGATCAGGGCGTCGGCACCGCTCTCGGCCGCGAGACGGGCGTCCTCGGCATCCAGGATGCCCTTGAGGATCAGCTTGCCGCCCCAGCGCCGCTTGATCCATTCGACATCGTCCCAGCTCAGGCGCGGGTCGAACTGCTCGGCCGTCCAGGACGACAGCGACGACAGGTCGGTCACGCCCTTGGCGTGGCCGACGATGTTGCCGAAGGTGCGTCGCCGCGTGCCCAGCATGCCCAGGCACCAGCGCGGCTTGAACGCCAGGTCGATCAGGTTGCGCAGCGTCGGCTTGGGCGGCGCGGACAAGCCGTTCTTGATGTCCTTGTGGCGCTGGCCGAGGATCTGCAGGTCCAGCGTCAGCACCAGCGCCGAGCACCCCGCCGCCTTGGCCCGATCGATCAGGTCGCCGACGAACTCGCGGTCGCGCATGACGTAGAGCTGGAACCAGAAGGGCTTGCCGCTGCCCTGGGCGACGTCCTCGATCGAGCAGATGCTCATGGTCGACAAGGTGAACGGCACGCCGAACTCGGCGGCGGCGCGCGCGGCCAGGATCTCGCCGTCGGCGTGCTGCATGCCGGTCAGGCCGGTGGGCGCGATGGCCACCGGCATCACGGCGTCGCTGCCCGCCATGGTGGTGCGCAGCGAACGGCCTTCCATATCGACGGCGACGCGCTGGCGCAGCTTGATGCGCTGGAAGTCGCTTTCGTTGGCGCGATAGGTGCTTTCCGTCCAGGCGCCTGAATCGGCGTAGTCGTAGAACATGCGCGGCACGCGCTTTTGCGCGATGACGCGCAGATCTTCGATGCAGGTGATCGTAGAAAGGTTCTGGGTCATGGTCGATGAAGGTCAGGAAAGCGGCACGGCGATGGCCGGCCTTCGCGCGGCGAGAGCCAGTATACGCCGCCCCTCGCGCACGCCTGCAGGATTCATCCGATAATCCACGTATCGCGCCACGGCGCGGCCGTTATACGAAGCACAAGGATCCGACATGTCTGACGCCCACATGGAAACCGTACACGTCATCGTCAAAGGCAAGGTGCAAGGCGTGGGCTACCGCCACGCCGCCGTGCGCCGGGCCCACATGCTGGGTGTGACCGGATGGGTGCAGAACCTGCCCGACGGCACGGTCGAGGCCGTGGTGCAGGGCACCGCCGACCAGGTCGACCACATGCTGGAATGGCTGCGTCGCGGGCCGCCGGCCGCGCAAGTGCGCGAGCTGGCCAGCGAGCGCAGCTTCGAAGAAAAGCGCTACAAGCACTTCGCGCAGCTGTAGCGCCGCGCCACGGCTATTCGATGCGAATGCCGGCCGCCTTGATCACGCCCGCATTGCGGGCCATTTCCTGCTCGACGCGGGCGCGAAAGCCCGCCGCGTCCACATATTCCGGCTCGAAGCCCAGCTCGCGCATCCTGGCCTGGGTACCCGGCTCGGCCAGCATGGTCTGCAGCGCCTGCGCCATGCGCTGCACCACCGCCTGCGGCGTGCCATGCGGCGCGACGATGCCAAACCAGGTCTGGAAGTCATAAGGCGCCACGCCGCTTTCGGCGACGGTGGGCAGTTCGGGCAGCAAGGGCGAGCGCGCGCTGCTGGTCAGCGCCACCGCGCGCACCTTGCCGGCGCGGATCTGCGGCAAGGCCGCCACCAGCGTGTCGATCGAAAGCGGGATCTGGTTGCCGATCAAATCGGTCATGGCCGGCGCGCTGCCCCGGTACGGCACGTGCAGCAGCTTGGCGCCGCCGTGCTGCGCCAGATACTCGCCGGCCAGGTGCGGCGTGGAGGCCGTGCCGAACGAACCGAAGCTGAGCGGCTGGCTGGCCGACTTGCGCACGATGTCCTGCACCGTGGCGATGCCGGTCTGCGGGTTGGTCAGGATCACGAACGGCGCGCTCGCCGCGATGGCGACATACTCGTAGCTCTTGATCGGGTCGTAGTTCAGGTTGGCGTACAGCAGGGAATTGGTCGTGTACGTCGGCGCGCCGCTGATCATGAAGGTATAGCCGTCGGCCGGCGCGCGCGCCACCGCAGTCGCGCCGATGCCCGTGTTGGCGCCCGGCCGGTTCTCCACCACGATGGACTGGCCCAGCAGCTCGCCCAGGCGTGCGCCGAAGTAACGGCCGATCACGTCGGTCGAGCCGCCCGGCGGGAACGGCACCACCAGGGTCACCGGCCTGGCCGGCCAGTCCGCTTGCGCCGCCGGCGCGGCCATGGGCAATACGGCCAGCGCGCACAGCGCCAGCGCTTTCAGGCTTGCTTTGAACATCTGCTGCTTCCCTTTCCGAATGAAAAAATTGCGCGGCCTCAGGCGGCCGGCGCGCGCAGCGCCGGCGCCTGGCGCCAGCACTGGGTCAGTTGCTCGAACGCGTGCGCCAGTTGCAGTACGCCGCGTTCGTCGCGATAGCGGCCCACGATCTGTATCCCTATCGGCAGGCCCGTCTCGGTGAACCCGCAGGGCACCGAAATCGCCGGATGACCGGTCAACGACAGGTAGTAGCCCGAACGCATCCAGTCGATGTAGTTGCGCATCTCCACGTCGCCGATGCGCTGGATGTACGCCTGGTCGGCGGAGAAAGGCGGCACCTGGCTGACCGGCCCGATCAGGAATTCGTACTGCTGCATGAAGTCGTGCATGCGCTCGAACAGCTGCGCGCGGTCGCGCTCGGCCTGCGCCAGCACGGCGCCGCTCTGGTTCAGGCCCAGTTCCGTGTTCCAGATCACGGTGTCCTTGACGCGGTCGCGATGCCGCCGCACGGTCTCGCCTTGATTGATGGCAAAGGCCAGGCCGCGCAAGGCATGGAACGACGAATCCGCCTGGCCGAAGTCCGGACATGCCTGGTCGACCCGGCAACCCAGCTCTTCCCAGCGCGGCAGTTGCGCCTGCAGCACGCGGCCGACGGCCGGATCGACCGGCAGGCCGCCCCAGTCCGGTGCGTACGCCACGCGCGTGCCGGCGAAATCGCGTTCCAGCGCCCCCAGGAACAGGCCAGGGTCGGCATCGATGGTCAGCGGATCGCGCGCGTCGGGGCCGGCCAGCGCCGCCAGCATGAGGGCGGCGTCGGCCACGGTGCGCGCCATCGGACCAGCCACGCTCAGGGTGTTGTACGGCGCGGCCGTCGGCCACATCGGCACCCGGCCCGGCGAAGGACGCAGGCCCACCACATTGCAGAAGCTGGCCGGATTGCGCAGCGACCCGCCCATATCGGTGCCATCGGCCAGGGGCACCATGCGGCACGCCAGCGCGGCGGCCGCGCCGCCGCTGCTGCCGCCGGCCGTCATGGCCGGGTCATAGGGATTGCGGGTGGGGCCGAACACCGCGTTGAAAGTTTGCGAACCGGCGCCGAACTCCGGCAGGTTGGTCTTGCCCAGCGTAATGGCGCCGGCAGCCTGCTGGCGCGTCACCACCAGGCTGCTGCGCTCGGGCACGAAATCGGCGAATACGGGCGAACCATGGGTCGTCCGCATGCCGGCGGTCAGGAAACTGTCCTTGTGCGCCACGGGCAGGCCATGCAGCAACCCCAGCGGCTCGCCGCGCGCCTGCGCCTGGTCGGCCGCCGCGGCGCGCCGGCGCGCGCCTTCGACATCCAGCGTGACAATGGCGTTGACCGTGGGGTTCCAATGTTCGATGGCCTCCAGATGCGCCTGCAGGATCTCGCGCGCGCTCAGATGGCCGGCCGCCAGTTCGGCCCGCAGTTGCAGCGCGGTCATTGCGCAAATCGATTCCCAGCCCATGGTTTGCTCCGCTCAAGTATTGCTATACAATACAAAGTACTGAATATACGTATTTATACGGCGGCTGCCTGCCTGTGCACAATGCGGGTAAACAAGTAGCCGCGCCTCTGGAGACGCCCATGCCCGCTGCCGCCGCCGCTTTGCTTGCCGAGCGTGCCGACCACCCCCTGTATGTCGCTTCCGTGGAAAAAGGCATGCGCGTGCTGGAGGCTTTCGATGCCGCGCGCGACTCGCTCAGCCTCACCGACATCGTGCAGCTCACCGGCATGGGCAAAAGCGCCGCGCAGCGCTTTACCCACACCTGGGAAGCGCTGGGCTACCTGGCCAAGGATCCGCAATCGCGCCGCTATCGCCTCGGTCCCAAGGTGGTGGAACTGAGCTATTACTTCCTGCGCAGCGACCACCTGGTATCGCTGGCCGCGCCGCATCTGGTCGCCTTGCGCGAGCATTGCGGGCTGGCGGTCAACATGAGCGTGCTGAGCGGCGACGACATGATCTACCTGCTGCGGCTGCCGAGCCGCCAGTTGACGCTGGTGGAGATGTTGCCGGGCCGGCGCATGCCGGCCTGGAGCAACAGCGCGGGCCGCATGCTGCTGTCGCAGCGCGACGATGCCAGCGTGCGCGACCTGCTGGCACGCGCCGCGCCGCAGCCCTACACGCCGCGCACGCAGACCGACCCCCAGGCGCTGCTGGCCGAGATCCGCCAGGCCCGCGAGGACGGCTACGCCATCACGCAGGACCAGGTGCTGCTCAACCAGATGGGCGTGGCCACCCTGCTGCGCGACGAACGGCGCCAGCCGCTGGCGGCCATCAGCGTCACGGCGGCGGCCGACGAATATCCGCGCGCGCGCCTGGTAGCGGAAATCGTGCCGCAGATGCTCAAGGCCGCCTACGCCATCTGCGGCGCCTGAAGCGCGCGGCCGCGCTCAGCGGCCGGCCACCACGGGAAAAGGCTGGCCCGTGGCATACACGGCGGGGTTCTGCTCGCGCTGCAGGCGCCGCGCCAGCGCCGGAACCTCGCGCGCGACGTAGCGCGCCAGATCGGCGGTAAGCACGACATTGCCTTTGCCGCCGCCGGCCTTGCCACGGAATGCCTGCAACACGACCCAGGTGAACGTGCCGTGTTCCTGGTAGCCCTCATAAGACATCTCGAGCGGCGCCGAAGCCGCCAGGGTCGTGCTGCCGATCGCCGTGGCCAGCACATTGACGGCGCCGTTCTCGGCCACGCCGCGTTCGACGGCGGGCTGGTACAGCGCTTCGCCCAGCGCGCCCGCGAAGCAGGTGTCGAACAGCAGCAGCTTCTTGCCGGCCGGGATGGAGGAAAACAGGCGCTTGAGTTCGTGCTGGCTGATGGCGTCATGCGCAAAGACCGGGCTCTTGGCGTTGCTGGGAATCAGGAAATACTCCTGGTCCACCGGCTTGTCGCCCATGACCGCGCCATGCGTGGACACATAGAACATGAATACATCCCCGGCATCGAGCTGCTGGTAGCGCCGCAGGCTTTCGATCAGCGATGCGCGCGAGGTCTGCTGCGGCGTGGTCAGCAGCTCGATCCGCACGTCGCGGTACAGGCCGCGCGTGCGCTCGCGCAGTTCCCTGGCGATGGCGTTGGCGTCGTTGACGGCGTATTGCAGGTTCAACGAGGCCTCGCCGAACTCGTTGATGCCGACGATCATGGCGTGCAATACCGGTTTTTCCGGCTGCGTCGCCCGCACATCCAGCGTCAGGCGCAGCGGCTTGCTGCTCAGGCTGTTCTCGGCGTTGAAGGCGATGACCTTGATTTCGTTGCGGCCCGCTGCCAGCTTGACCGGAATGCTGCGGCGCTGGCTGCCCGCGGCGGCCTGCGCGTCCGCCGCGTGGTTTGCGACGGCCACGTCGTTGCGCAGCACCCGTACATCGCCGATCCCGCCTCCCTGGTCGGTCAGTTGCAGCACCAGCGTGTAGGTGTCGGCCGCCAGCGACGCCGGCACCGGATCGGCCCGCACCTGCGGCGGCGGACGCGTGTCGGCCAACGTCCGCTGCGGCCGCACCGACCGGCCCTGCAGCGCCGCGCTCAGGATATCCGGCCGGTAATAACGCTCGCGGAAGTTGTCGATGCCATAGACATCCGAACCAATCCGCACATTGATGGCCGCCTCGGCCGGCAGGCCGGACGAGTGGAAATAACCCGCCGGCGTCATGGAAACCCAGCCGGTCTCGCCCAGCCCCACCAGCCGTACCGCTTCCTGGCCCGTCGCGGTCTCGCGCACCCGGATGCTGCCATCTCGTCCAGACGAGACGAGGAAGCGGCCGGCGCTCGCGAAAGCCAGCTGCTCAATGGCGCCCGCGTGTTTGCCTTCCAGCGCCGCGCCGGCCGGCTTGCGGGCGTCCCACAGCTCGACGCGGCCCTGGTTGTCGGCCACCGCGAAACGCCGGGAGCCGGCCTCCCAGGCCGACGCCGTGACTTCGCCCAGCGCCGAACGCAGCGCCGACCTGGCCGGCGCCGGCTGGTCCAGCCGATACAGGGTCAGGGCGCCCGGGCGGTCGGCGGTAAGCAGCACGCGCCGATCGGGCGACAGGCTGGTCGCCACGCCGCGCAGCGGGATATCCTGGCTGCCCAGCAAGGCGGCCGGCGCGGCGCGGCGCGGATCGAACCGCTGGATATAGCCCGTTGCATGGTGCACGACCACGGTCCCGTCATAGGCAAAAGCCATGAACAGGATGTCGTGCGTCGGCACCGCGTGCGATTTCGACGCAATACTGCCCAGCTCGAAATTGCCCAGTGATTTTCCGCCCTCGAGGTCGTACACCGTCACGCGCTGCTTGTCCTGCCCGACCGCCAGGTAGCGTCCGTCGGCCGAGGCCGCGGCCTGGCGCGGCGCGGCCGGCAACTCGAACACGCCGCGCGCCTTGCCGCTGGAAGCCTCCCACACCGCCGCCAGCCGGCCGGCATACAGCGCCACCAGCACGTCGTCGCCGGCAAAGCGCAAGCCATCCACGCCGGAGCGCGGCGCCTTGATCTCGCGCACCGCGCGGCCGGTCGCGGCATCTCGCACCACAATGACGGGATCCTTGTAGCCACGCGTGGCGGCCAGCCACCGCCCGTCTGGCGAAACCGCCACCGGTTCCAGCTGCATGTCGCCACGGGCGTTCGGCGCGCGCGGCCGCGCCTGCCACGCGGGCCGGCTGCCGTCGACCAGGCTCCACAACCCCGTGCCATCCTCGGTGACGGCAACCAGCCCGGCCGGCGTGGCGGCAATCGTATCGATGACTTCCGGACGCGGATTGGCGCAGACCGACTGCGCCGCCAATGCGAGCGCGAACGCGCGGACAAACCAGCGAAGAATGCTTGCCATGATCCCGGCCTTTGTGAACAGTGAAGTGACCTGCGAGATGCCGCGGCTCAGTTGGGCCCTATGACCCGCTGCTCCTTGACGCTCCAGACCTTCATCGTGCCGTCGTCGGCGCCGCCCACGACCACCATGGACCCGGAAGGCGAAATCCAGGTGCGGAAGTCCGCGCTGGGCTGCACCGCGAAAGTGCCCAGCTTGCGGCTGATCGCCAGATCGGCGACCTCCGCCTGGCACGCCGTATGATCCGGGTTGCACAGCACGTACGATGCCGTGGCGCCCCACACGTCGATGGACCCGGGGTCGGCGTCCGGCGGCAACCGGTGCAGCCGCCTGGTCTGCAAGTCGTAGATGCCGGGCGCCGCGCGGCGCGTCGATGCATCGGGCTCGTCCGGCGCAAGAACCAGGAAGCGCGTGCCGGCGACGAAGCGATAGGGCTGGAACTTGCCCGACCCTGTCCAGCGCGGCAGCGTCGACAGGCTGCGGCTGGAGAAATCGAAGGCCAGGATGCGCTGCTTGCCGTCGGCCTCGACAAACACCGCGCGCCTGGCGTCCGCGGCGTAGCTCGCGATCCTGAACCCCGGCTCGCGGGCCAGCATGCGGCCGCTCGCGATGTCCATGATGGCCAGCTCGTCATCGGCGCCATCGACGCCGGCAAGCAGCAGGCGGCCCTGGTCCATCACCGCGGACTTTCGAAACGCCACGCTGTTGACCAGCGCGGGCAGCGGGGTTTCGGCGGCGCGCGGCTGTCCGGCCGGCACGGCAAGCAGATAGGCCTTGCGCGCATGGCCGCCGATCCAGCCATGCGAAACAAACTCGAGCGTGCCGTCATCGCGGTACACCAGCGACCGGCCACGGCGCGACTCTCCCTGCGGCAGGCGCGGCGCGGGCAATGCCCGCGCAGGCTGGCCATTGTCGGTGTCGTAGAGCTCGATCTCGCCTTTGCCCTCTTCGTTCCACACGGCCAGGGCGCGGCCGTCCGGCGAAAGGTCGAAATCGAAATCCCGGTTCGCAACGCTGACCGAACTGCGCACGCGCAGTGTCTTCAAGTCCCACAGATGCACGACGTTGCCCCAGTGCGTCGTGGCCATGGTTCGCTCATCGGCCGAAAATTGCACGAACTCCAATCCGTCCACGACGCCGCGCGACGCCACGCCGATCTCGATCTCGACCGCTCGCGCGGCCGCGGCCGCCTGCAAGGCCAGCGCCGCCGTCAATACGCACCGCGCCAGCATCGCGCCCATGCGCGGCGCCCCCGCGGCTTTACGCTGGAACTCTGGACACATGATTCGATTCTTCCGCTGTCGATTTATCTCATGCCCCGCCACGCCTTTCGCGCCGGCGGTGCGCCCCCACGCAAGCGCGAGAATACTCCACCGGCGTATCAAAATGTAGTCAGGCGCCGCCCGGGAAAATCCTCATAGCCACCGGCATGAAGCGCTGCCACGCCCCCAAGCAAAAGAGGCTGCCTCACGGCAGCCCCTTTCGGCATACGACGGCAGCAAGCGCGTCAGGCGTCGATGTTGCCCGCCGACAGCGCATGCGTTTCGATGAACGCGCGGCGCGGCTCGACGTCGTCGCCCATCAGCGTGGTGAAGACCTCGTCCGCCGCGATGGCATCTTCGATCTGCACCCGCAGCAGGCGGCGCACCTTCGGGTCCATCGTGGTTTCCCACAACTGCTCCGGGTTCATTTCGCCCAGGCCCTTGTAGCGCTGCTTGCTCAGGCCGCGCTCGGCTTCGCCGCGCAACCATTGCATGGCCTCGCGGAAATCGGACACGAACTGTTCCTTGCGCTTGTCGCCTTCGCCACGCGCCACGATGGCGCCGGCGCCGACCAGGCCCAGGAACGTCTTGGCCGACTTGGCCAGCACCGCGTAGTCGGCGCCGCGCACGAAGTCCGCATCCAGCACGCTGACACGCACGTTGCCGTGGTGCATGCGGCGCACCGCCAGGCGGTGCTTTTCGGCCACGTCGTCGTACTCGGCCACCACTTCCACGCCATTGGCGGGGCTGGCCGCGTGCAACGCGTCGGACAGGCGCTGCGCCGATGCCTTGGTGCGTTCGGCGTCCTCGAGGTCGATCTCGACGCCTTCGGCCAGCGCCGACAGCGCGGCCACGTCGAACACGCGCGACAGGCGGGAAATGACCGCGTCGGCCAGCACGTACTGGCGCGCCAGTTCGTTGAGCGCCTCGCCACGGATCGGGGCGGCGCCCTGGCTGGGAATCAGCTCGGCGTCCTTGAGCGCCAGTTGCAGCATGAATTGCGCTTCTTCCTGGTCATCCTTCAGGTAGCGCTCGTCGCGGCCGACCTTGACCTTGTACAGCGGCGGCTGCGCGATATAGACGTGGCCGCGCGCCACCAGCTCGGGCATCTGGCGATACAGCAGCGTCAGCAGCAGCGTGCGGATGTGCGCGCCGTCCACGTCCGCGTCGGTCATGATGATCAGGCGGTGGTAGCGCAGCTTGTCGATATTGAAATCGGGGCCGATGCTGGTGCCCAGGGCCGTGATCAGCGTGGCGATCTGCTCGCTGGCGATGAGGCGGTCAAAACGCGCCTTCTCGACGTTGAGCACCTTGCCGCGCAGGGGCAGGATGGCCTGGAACTTGCGGTCGCGGCCCTGCTTGGCCGAACCGCCTGCCGAATCGCCCTCGACGATGTACAGCTCGCACAGCGCCGGGTCCTTTTCCTGACAGTCGGCCAGCTTGCCGGGCAGGCCGGCGCCTTCCAGCACGCTCTTGCGGCGCGTCATCTCGCGCGCCTTGCGCGCCGCCTCGCGCGCACGCGCGGCCTCGACGATCTTGCCGCACAGCGCCTTGGCGTCGTTGGGGTGCTCCAGCAGCCAGGTTTCCAGCGTGCGCGCCACCGCGTCCTCGACGGCCGGACGCACTTCGCTGGAGACCAGCTTGTCCTTGGTCTGGCTGCTGAACTTGGGCTCGGGCACCTTCACCGACAGCACGCAGGCCAGGCCTTCGCGCATGTCGTCGCCGGTGGTCTCGACCTTGGCCTTCTTGGCCAGCTCGTTGTCGGCGATGTACTTGTTGAGCACGCGCGTCATGGCCGCGCGCAGGCCCGTCAGGTGCGTGCCGCCGTCGCGCTGCGGAATGTTGTTGGTGAAACACAGCACGCTTTCGCTGTAGCTGTCGTTCCACTGCATGGCCACTTCCACGCCCACCAGCACGCCGCCGGCCGACGATTCGGCGCTGACCGCGAACACGTTGGGATGCAGCACCGACTTGCTGCGGTTGATGTACTCGACAAACCCTTTCACGCCGCCGGAGAACGCAAAGTTCTCCTCCTTGCCCTGGCGCTGGTCGACCAGGCGGACCTTCACGCCATTGTTCAGGAACGACAGCTCGCGCAGGCGCTTCGAGAGAATCTCGTAGTGGTACTCGATGTTGGTGAAGATGGCCGGATCGGCCAGGAAACGCACTTCCGTGCCGCGCTTGTCGGTCGGGCCGGTCGCCGTCAGGGGCGCGACGCGCTGCCCCTGGCGGAATTCCATCTGATGCACCTGGCCGTTGCGGCGGATCGTCAGGCGCAGCCACTCGGACAGGGCGTTCACGCAGGATACGCCCACGCCGTGCAGGCCGCCCGACACCTTGTACGAGTTCTGGTCGAACTTGCCGCCCGCGTGCAGCTCGGTCATCACGATTTCGGCGGCGCTGCGGCCGAACTCGTCATCCTTGTGGATGTCGGTCGGGATGCCGCGGCCGTTGTCGGTGACGGAGATCGAGTTGTCGGTATGGATGGTGACGACGATGTCGTCGCAATGGCCCGCCAGCGCCTCGTCGATCGCGTTGTCGACCACTTCGAACACCATGTGGTGCAAGCCCGTGCCATCGGAGGTATCGCCGATGTACATGCCTGGGCGCTTGCGCACGGCCTCCAGCCCCTTGAGCATCTTGATCGAATCGGCGCCATAGCCGGTGTTCTCGGGAGTGGTGTTCTGTTGATCTGACATGTCGATTCTTTAACGCCTTAAAAAACAGCCTCACGGCCACACCGTTCGCGCGCGCAAGCGCGCGCAAACGGCACAAACCCATCTGTGTCGCGGATCAGATCCGCATGGGCATGACGACGTATTTGAACTGCTCGTCGTCGGGCAGGGTGATGAGCGCCGACGCGTTGGCGTCGGGCATGACGGACCACTGCACGTTCTCGGCCTTGATGTTGCTCAGCACGTCCAGCAGGTAGCTGACGTTGAAGCCCACATCCAGCGGCTCGAAGCTGTAGTCGATATCGATTTCTTCCTGCGCCTCTTCCTGCTCGGCGTTGGAGGACGAAATCTTCATCTGGTGCTGCGCCAGCTGCAGGCGCACGCCCTTGAACTTGTCGGTGGTCAGGATGGCGGCGCGCTGCAGGCTGCCTTGCAGGGCTTCGCGGCTGACCGAGAACTGGCGCGTGTAGTTGGTGGGAATCACGCGCGTGAAATCCGGAAACTTGCCTTCGACCAGCTTGGACACCAGCTCGACGTCGCCGAAACGGAAACGGATCTGGCCCGGCGCCACGTCCAGCGCCACCGGCTCGTCGGAGTCCTCGAGCAGGCGCTGCATTTCCAGCACCGTCTTGCGCGGCACGATGACCTCATGGCGCTCGGCGATGCCGTCGGCCTCGGTGGCGCAGTGCGCCAGGCGGTGGCCGTCGGTGGCCACGGCGCGCACACGGCCCGGCTCGAACACCAGCAGCATGCCATTGAGGTAGTAGCGGATATCCTGCTGGGCCATGGCGAAGTGCACCATGTTGAACAGGTGGCGCAGCATGCGCTGCGGCATGCTCAACGACACGTCCCACTGTTCGGGCTGGGCCACGGTCGGGAACTCGCTGGCCGCCAGCGTCTGCAATGCGAAGCGGCTCTTGGCCGACTGCACCGACAGCTTGTTGCTGGCCAGGCCCAGCTTGACCTCGCCGGTGTCCGGCAGGGCCTTCAGGATGTCGAGCAGCTTGCGCGCCGCCACCGTGGTGGACTCGTTCTCCGGGCCGACGCCGAAGTCGGCATGCGTGGTGATCTGGACCTCGAGGTCGGTGGCGATGAAAGCCACCTTGTTGCCCTCTTTGCGCATCAGGATGTTCGCCAGGATGGGCAGGGTATGGCGTCTTTCGACGATGCCCGCCACAGTCGACAGCGGTTTCAGCAATGCATCGCGTGTGGTTTGTACGAGTTGCATGGTCATCCTTTTAGAGTTTGTTCCAACACGTGCAGGGTATGGTTAAGCTCGGCTTGTTTGGCGCGGGCATCGGAGATCTTGCGCACAGCGTGCAGGACGGTGGTGTGGTCTCGTCCACCGAACAGGTCGCCGATCTCCGGCAAGCTCTTCTGAGTCAACTCCTTGGCCAGGTACATCGCCACCTGGCGCGGCAGGGCGATATTGGCCGGCCGGCGTTTCGAGTACATGTCGGCCACCTTGATCTTGTAGAAATCGGCAACCGTCTTCTGGATGTTCTCGACCGTGATCTGGCCGTTGGACACCGAAAGCAGGTCCTTCAGGGCCTCCTTGCAGACATCCACCGTCAGCACGTCGCGGCCATGGAAACGCGCGTAGGCCAGCACCTTGCGCAAGGCGCCTTCCAGCTCGCGTACGTTGCTGCGCAGGTGCTTGGCGATGAAGAACGCCACTTCCTCGGGCATCGGCACGCCTTCGGACTCGGCCTTGCGCAGCAGGATCGCCACGCGCATCTCGAGTTCGGGCGGCTCGATGGCCACGGTCAGCCCGGAGTCGAACCGCGAAATCAACCGGCTGTCGATACCCGAGAGCTCCTTCGGGTACGTATCGCTGGTGATGATGATCTGCTTGCGCTGCGCCACCATCGCCTCGAACGCATAGAAGAACTCCTCCTGCGTGCGATTCTTGCCGGAAAAGAACTGGATATCGTCGATCAGCAGCAGATCGAGCGAATGGTAGTAGCGCTTGAAATCGTCGAACGCCTTGCGCTGGTAGGCCTTGACCACGTCAGAGACGTATTGGTCCGCATGCACGTAGCGCACCCGCACGCCGGTCCCCGCGGCCACCATGGCATTGCCGATGGCGTGGATCAGGTGGGTCTTGCCCAGCCCCACGCCGCCGTACAGGAACAGCGGGTTGTAGGACGTGCCGGGATTCTCCGCCACCTGCAGCGCCGCGGCGCGCGCCAGCTGGTTGGCCTTGCCGGTCACGAAATTCTCGAAGGTGAGATCCGTGTTCAGGCGCGACCGCTCGTAAACGATGTTCGCGGCGTCGGCGCTTGCCGGCGCCGGAGCAGGCGCGGCCGGCGCCGGCGCCGGCGGAGCAGGCTCCGATGCTTGCTGCACCGCAGCAACGACGGCCGGCACCGAGACCGCCACCGGGCGCGGCACGGCCATCGGTATGCGTGGCGCGGAGCTGGTGCCGGGCAGCTCGAACGTCACCTGCACCGGGCGCTGGTACCACTCGGCGGCCAGCGCCTCGATCTGATGGGAAAAGTTCTTCCGCACCCAATCCAGCTTGAAGCGGTTGGGCGCGGCCACGCGCAGAACCGCTTGCGCTTCGTCATACGCAAGCGGGACCAGCGGTCGGATCCACGCGCTGATTTGTTGGGGGGGGAGTTCCTGCTCAAGACGACTGACGCAGGTCTGCCAGAATTCTTTCAT